>NZ_JCACRU010000001.1:0-4588027 GCF_059072335.1 Marinobacter sp. H13
AACTCGCCAACCAGGGCCTTCGTTGCACCGATCATCTGTGTATTGTGAGCCGATTCTGCATATAGACTCTTGCACTTATCGACAACCAGCTCCGGAGGCGTCTCGTGGAAGGTGATTGCACCAAATGATAACGATGGAGGAACATCGCCCCGGTTGATGGTGGCAGAGTATTCAGGGATACCCGTTGAGCCTTCCTGACGCTTCACGATATTCAGCTCAACATTGGCAACTGCGCCAGATTCGATTATGTCTGAGAGGACTTTGCCACAGCCTATGGGCGGCAGTTGGTTTGGGTCCCCCGTCAAGATGATACGTACCGACGGATCAAGGTGCGTGATGATCCGATACATGGTCGGCAGGTCGATCATACTGCTTTCGTCGATAACCAAAAGGTGCTTGGGCTGAACCAATGAGGGTGAGATAGGCTCTTCCCGCAAAAGGCGAGCAATCGTCATTGTAAAAAAACCGATGCTTTCGTGCAGTCGCATAGCCGCCCGCCCGGACAAAGCCACGGCGTGTATTTCATAGCCCAATGAAGCATAAGCCTTTAGCACAGTCCGAAGTACTGTGGTTTTTCCAGTACCGGCTCCGCCGGTAATGCAGGACACACCGTTGGTAAGACTGGATTCGACCGCCTTCAGTTGCTGACCAGTAAGACTGTAGGGCAGCTCCAGGGCCGATTCGGTCATCGCTTTGAAGACGGATTCATCTTGATCCGTGATGATTGCCAGTGTTTTGAGCCGCTTGGCGACGACCGACTCCATCATTATCTGGGCGGTCGGGTGATAGGTGCCGGTCTGCGGCCTGAGAATGAACTGGCCATTGAGATAGCCATTGGCAAAGACCTCGGCAACCAGGTCTTTATCGCCCAGAAGCTTTATGATCTCGGGCCTTAAAACTTGATGCGTTGCGTAGGTGTGACCTTTTTCGACCTGCCTGCGGATTGCGCTTTCCAGGGCAGCTGCGAGCCTCACTGGAGCTGATTTCTCAAAGCCCAATTGCTCGGACATCGCATCGATGTCGGCGAACGGCATCCCAAAGCCCAGCAGAGCCCAGGGATTGGCTTTTAGGATATCGACAGTGCGCTCATCGTGATATTTGAGAATACGCTGCTGAATACGCAGCGGAATGCCCAGTGAAGCGAGCAAGTTCGCGTGTGCGAGATTCCGATACTTGGCGTAGCCGTTATGCAGGGCTTCAATTGAGGCGTCGCTCAGAACGTCTCTCAGACGCTCTCTGTGCTCTTCCGTGTCCGATTGGAGCAACGGGTGCAGGTCGCTCCCGAAGGCTTCCCAGAGGGCGCGAGCTTTCGACTCACCAATTCCAGTGAAGTCTTTCTCGGTAGCGATGAAGCGAATGAGCGCTTCACCCGTTTCCGGCAGCGTGCATTCCATCTCAGCCGGATCGTTATACAGATGCTGCTGAAGCTCATAACCGCCCGCCTGGACGGCCTCAAGGGCCCGCTGGCCGCGAACCCGCCACTGCTGCCCCACCGACGGCTGGATCGGTAGAGACTGGTTTTCGCATCGGATGCTGACAATGTACTTGCCCGAATTGATTTTGTAACTGTCGGCTTTGAGAGGTACGCCTGTGAAGATCGTATACTTTGAGCCACTGTGTTGGCAGCTGGTAACACGGAAATAGTCTTCATGCATCGGGCGCTACCCCGAACTCGGTTAGGACCTCCGATAGCTCGCCATAACGCTTGAGCTTGGCTTCGAGGGTTGCCACACGAGCTTTCAGCTCGATGTTTTCCTGCTCCAGTGCCGAGAGACGCCGGGACTCCAAAGCTTTCTGGTTGACCGTGGGATCATAGCGTTTGGGTTGAGACCTCTGAACCGAAGCCTCCTGAGTGAGTGGTGGCAGCACACCCCGCTCACGTAGACCTTGCTCTAACGTTTCCAGGGCCTCCTTGATGGCTGGATTCTGACGCAGAGCGCTTTTGCCGATGCCAATGGCTTTCGCTACCTCGCCACGGTTTAACTGGCCCCGGTGAACGATTTGCTCAAAATCCTCGTCCGTTTGCGTGGCCGCCCAGCGTTGGAAGCCAACGAGGTTCTGGCGAGCTTTCTCTTGTCCATTAGACATGCTTTAAACTCAGCACTTTTTCAATGACGTCAACGAAGCCATTACGGAAGATCACCTTGCCGTTTTGGTCCTTGATACTTCCACGTTCCCCTCGAACCCAACCCTGTCGCATCAGGAACTCATCAGAAATCGCTTCCTTCAGTGCGTCCAACTCATGACTCAGGAAATTTGGAAGTTGTGATTCAACCGCAACTTCCGAACCGGAACGGCAGTCAATTTCTAACTTTTTGATCGACGCAAACCCTTTATTTTCGGCTCTTAGGTGCCGCACTTGCGCAATCAAATCGAGGGCAAGGTAACGATGAGTTGGGTTTCCCAGCTCATCCACCCAGTCGTATTTCCCAGACGGAGTGATTCGACCTTTGATTTCTTTTTTCTTCTGATCGCCAAGCGCCTGCCATGCATCAATCACAGCTCGATACGGTTCGCCCGGCTTATTCCGAATCGTTTGAGTACTTGGAACCCCACGATTCGCGCCAAGCTTGGCAATCGTTGCGATTCTAAAATCAACGGCACCCGAACCATGATGCTCCTGACAGACTTCATGCAGCGCTTCCAGAGATTTTCTCGAGCGAGCGCTTTTTAGTTGGCTCAGAACCGCCTCGTAGACTTCGTTTGGATCACTCATCGCAGATCTCGATTCCTAGCGGGAATTTCAGAGACCCGTTCATGACCGATTCGATCTCTTTGCGTATGTCGCCGAATTTCAACGGTTCAGCAAGGTCTTCTAGCGAGATTTGACCGTTCACCAAGCTGTCAGCAAGGTGCCAGTCATTCCCTGTTTGCTTCATGAGCAATTGAACAACCTGGTTGGCAGCGCGTAGCTGTTGGTCATCGGTTAGCCTGAACATCGCCGGAGCGATCCCATTGGTGTCAGCAAGTTTATCTAACATCTGAGTGAGCAAAGGCTGTGCCCTGGACGCACTTGCGCTTTCGTAGATTTCGGCGTTCGCACACACTTCAGCCAATAGCCTGAAATCGCTTTGCTGCTCGTCCAGATGCATATCCATTTCCACGTAGTTTTCACTGACAATCAATTGCTGTTTATCCGTCTCAGTTTTGTTTAAGAGTTCCGTAGATTGAGTGATGAGCCGATATAAGTGCTGAAGGTCGCACGCCAGCATGTCGAGTTTTCTGGCTTTTTCTTCATAAGCAGCAGTGACTTTTTTGAGTTTTCTTTCGTTCCCAAACATCTTACCTGCACTCTCAGCATCGTAGCGTTCATCATCGAACGCTTGCCTTTGTTCCTCAAGCTCGTGGTATTCCTTACGGATGACGTTAATTTCGAGAATAATTTCGTTGACGATGGCCGATAAGCCACCAAGGAAAGCTGGGCCCGTGATGAAGAACCGGCATCGTGGGCAATTTCTTGTTCCCAGATAGCCGCTGGGAACCGGCGCGTAAAAGGCCTCTTGTTTCCGCTCGACCAACGGCTCACCACCTTGGTCACACTTGGCCCCGCCCACGGGACAAATTCCGATACTCATCAATTGAAAGGCGGCGGCTGGCCAGTTTGAATTCAAACACTGATCCAGAGTGGTTCGATCTGTGGCGATGAGTTCTGATCTAGCCTCATCGATCTTCTTCTGAATGATGAGGTCCTGGTAGCGGTCCAGACTTTGTTCGAGCGCCCGTTTCTCGGCAGCAGCCAATTCCTTTCGCATCATGCTATGGCCAACTTTCGTGTAGTAAATCGTCATTACGAGTGACGCATGGCCAACCAACTTCGAGATCACGGCGATGGACATTCGCCCATCGACAATATACGCCGTAATCAGACTGACCCGTAAGGCGTGGGGGGTGAACTGGCTTTTGTAGTCCACGCTGTTCTTTTTTTGAATTCGCTCAGCCAGATCCTCACCGGGGCTCTGGCTATGGAAAAGCAAAGCGGGCAAGGTACGTGCGAAGGCGGTTGTCGTGAACATGGGCGACACTTTGTCTTCGCAAGCCAACGAAGCCGGATTGCGAAACAAAAACGCCTGCTTCCCCCTTCTCTTGAGGATGTCCTTGTTGGTTCTTTGTCGAAGCTTGATTGCAGTCCAAGGGGTTAACGTTTCGATTGGGTTGTACTTGGCTTGCCAATCCCGTAATCGGATCACCCAGTAGGCGAGGTCGTCGGGCATATGGGGTACGCTGTAGCCCCCGAGTTTCTTTCCGGTTTTGTTCGTCGTGATGTAGGAACTCAGTTCGCCGTCTTCGCCTCTTCTCAGGAAGCCCTGATTGCGCTTCGGAGTGGCAAGATGGCTGATATTCTTGACCCAGAAAACCTTCCCGCCGCGCAAAACCGGAATAAACTCATCTCCCTCACCGCTGTCCAGCCAACAGATCTGTTGGCCTCGCAAGGGCATGGATAACAGCGTGTAATTCGCCACAATTTTGACCGGCGACCAAAGTTCGTAAGCCTCCTCAAAATAGCGCTCACCATTCTGCTTTTTTCGGTCCTTGGTCACGGTTCGATAGATGCAGTTTGGGTCATTCTCATCGATCAGTCTTGGATCGACCTCAAACCAACAATCCTCTAAAAACGGGTGCAACAGGTAGAGGTCCCGCAACGATGTTGCCTCAGGCGGAATCAGGTGCGTTTTGGCTCGCAAAATCGCGTCCAAGGGCAGTGGCGGTTTGTTGGACTCGCTCCGTCGGTAGCTGGGAAACTGATCCAGCAGGCCCTTGAGCACCGTTCGTAAGGGGTTGCGGAATCCTGGCAGGAAAATCAGCTCGCCCTCATCATCCACATCCGCGCAATAATTCTTCAAAACCCATTCGAGAAAATCCGCACAGATGTTATGCCTAGGTTTTTTTACGGTATCGCCCGTTGCGTGAACAAAAGCCTCATAAGCACTCTCATTAAAAGGGATGTCCCTCGACAGCATGGCCCCAGGATCGTCGATCAGCTTCTGCCCCGCCACGTAGACCCTGAGAAAAGCCCTCAAATGTGAGTATTTGGCGGCTTGGTTTGTGCCTGCCTCCACATAACGCTGGATGGCTTCCCAAAACCTCGGATAAATGGTCAGCAATTCAGGGTCAAAGGCGCTTTCGTTTCCTAGAAACATGGGCCAGCTTACCCAGTTCTCAGCGTAGATTTTATCAGGAACGCTCGGCAGACTGGGGTCTTGCCGGTAGCCCTTGTTGTATTCAGGTCGTGATGTTAAGCCCAGTTTCTGCGCGGCCTCGGACGCTTCGGCGTAGGTGGCGTAGAATTTCTCGCCGGGACGCTCTGTACCCAGAAAATCGTACCAGTCCACCCAGTTCTCAGCGTAGGTTTTATCAGGAACGCTCGGCAGACTGGGGTCTTGCCGGTAGCCCTTTTTGTATTCAGGTAGTGATGTTAAGCCCAGTCCCTGCGCGGCCTCGGACGCTTCGGCGTAGGTGGCGTATTTCTCGCCCGGGCGCTCTGTACCGAGAAAGTCGTACCAGTCCACCCAGTCCTCAGCGTAGGCTCTATCAGGAGCGCTCGGAAGCCTGGGGTCTTGCCGGTAGCTTTTTAGGTATTCAGATTGTGATGTTAAGCCCAGTCCCTGCGCGGCCTCGGACGCTTCGGCGTAGGTGGCGTAGAATTTCTCGCCGGGACGCTCTGTACCGAGAAAGTCGTACCAGTCCACCCAGTCCTCAGCGTAGGCTTTATCAGGGGCGCTCCGCAGCCTGGGATCTTGCCGATAGCCTTTTGCGTATTCAGATTGTGATATAAAGCCCAGTCTCTGCGCGGCCTCGGACGCTTCGGCGTAGGTGGCGTATTTCTCGCCGGGACGCTCTGTACCGAGAAAATCGTACCAGTCTACCCAGTCCTCAGCGTAGGCTTTATGAGGAGCGCTCGACAGGCTGGGGTCTTGCCGGTAGCCCTTGTTGTATTCAGGTTGTGATGTAAAGCCCAGTCTCTGCGCGGCCTCAGACGCTTCGGCGTAGGTGGCGTATTTAGTCGTCATGCGAGAGTCCTCTCGAAATTGCAGATATCGGATGCTGTTCGGGTGAGAGTCTCTTCAAATGCGCCCGCATCTGTTTCTCAGTGAGTTCGGTGTATACCTGCTGACTTTCTATTGATTTATGATGCAGCGCGTTTTTAATGATCAGGGAACTGGATTTGGCGTCAGACAAAGCCCGCCCGTATGAGTGACGATGGGCATGGGCCGTTGTTCCAGCTTCTTTTGAAAATGGTAGGCCGACCCGCTCTACTGCTCTTTTGAGCGACTGGTTGTAGCCTTTAATCGAGTGAGGAGCGCCAGTGCGAGTTGTAAACGCAAACGGATGCATTCCATCATCCGAATACCGCTGATACATCAAGTACAACCGCCATAGCTCATTGAAAGTTTCGCCGGCAGATTGCGGAAACCACCAAACCGTCATGAAGTGGAGGTCTTCGTTATCCTCCTTCGGATTTTTCCATCCTGCATGCAGGGTGTGAGACTTCGGATACTCGAATCGGGGCTTTAGTCCGAACCGCTGAAGCAGCTCTTCACGTCTACTTGGGCTGTTCGGACTTAGCTTCCCTTTTTCGGGGTGAAAAACTTTGACGAGCGCCGTTCCATCCTCCCAAGGGATAATGTCTTCTACCCAAAGGTGGAAGCACTCGCTGAGCCGAAGCCCTCCATAATGCATCAACATGGTGATCAGTACATTTTTCAGGTCGAGCCGCTCATGAATCCTATCGCTGGTCTCGAAGCCGTATCGAACGAATCCGTCCCAAAGCAAATCATCAATCCGTCCTTCCGGAAAACTTTTCGTGCTTTCGGTACCTTTTGAGCGAGAAACCTTCCTGGGCATGACATATCGAAAATAAGAGGGGTCCGGCTTGCTTGCCCAAAGATGGGAGAAAAAGGCACGGCGCTTTTTCTGATAATGGGCTGCCAAGCCCATCCATTCCTCATAACGGGTTGGTTTAACCTTCGGGTTTATCTGGTATTTTTTCTCTTCGTGTTGCTTAGCCAACCAGTCTGTGTAGTGTGTAATGAGCTTGATAAGAAAAGCTGCATCGTTGTCTGAGCGTGGCTTCCAACGCAACCAACTGGGGTCATTACCGTTTTCACCAATCGTTCCCGTGTACAGGCTGTTGGAAAACTCTCGGAAAAGCTGATAGTGCTTATCAAAACAGCCCTCGTTTTGCTTTGTGTAATCGATCAAAAGCCGGACTGCGAAGGCGCTTCTGTCTTTCCAGCTCCGTGACTTGTTCCGATGGACGATCAAATAGTCCAGATAGCTTCTCAACAGGCCATCGTGCGTCACGATTACCGGAAGACTGACCTGGAGTCCGGTGTTATCTACTCTGATGTTCGCTTCCAGACAAACACTATTAAGCACATTTTTTCTCGTATCTGTAGTATGTTTTTAATAGTACTATAGTGGGATTAAAGTGAAGAAGAAAGTGCGGATTAGGAACTTTGGGGGATTTTTAAGGTGTTTTTAGTACAGAAACTTCATTCTACTAATCGCAAAACGTGCACTTATTCCAGGAGCAGCCGTTGGTGACCGGCAGGATCAGTGACTTGGCTTCACTGGGAGGCCGGAAGACCGGCTCCACGTAGTCGATTGGAAAGCTGTACATAGTCGGGCTCGGATTTGAGAATTCAGAAATTACTTACTGGCGATATCAGGGCAGAAACTGGGCTTTCAAGTCAGCGCAACCGGGGCCGACTACTGGCATATCCAGCATGACGGCCTGGGAGGTCATGAACGGAATGCCCCGGCGGTGTGCGTCAACCAGAAGCGTGGCAAGCCCTCCCACCAGGGGCATGTGGGAAACGATCAACAGGGGTGATTCGTGATGCTCAATCAATGCATCAAGGCAGGCTGCCGGGTCGTCGTCCGGAGTGATAAACATCTTTTCTTCAACGGGACAATTGAGAATTTCGGAGACGATCGCCGCCGTTTGCCTGGCACGCACATAGGGGCTGCTCCAGACCATCTTCGGTCGCCAGGGCGACTCCGCGATGCGAGCGGCAACCTCAGCCACGCCAAGCCGGCCGGCCTCTGTCAGTTCACGTTCCTGATCCAGCGTATGCCAGCCAGCTTCCCCATGGCGCATGATGAGCAGTTGCAAGGGCTCTCTCCTTTCCGGCCTGGTCCCGGTTCAGCGGGCCTGTTACTGGCTGATGGTCCGCGGCAGTATAAATTCTACGTCGGAATTCTGGACCGACATCATGAGGCTATTGATGACCGCCTTGATTGAAGCGTTGTCATAGAGGATCTCGTAAAGCCCACGAACCAGTGGCATGTAGATCCCGATGGCCTCGGCTTTCTGCTTGACGAGCTTCAGGGTATAGATACCTTCGGCCACCTGCCCGAGCTCCGCCACGGCATCGTCCAGTTTCTGGCCCTGGCCAACGGCATAACCCACTCGAAAGTTCCGGCTCTTGGATGAGGTGCAGGTCACGATCAGATCACCGACACCCGCCAGCCCCATGAATGTCATTGGGTTGGCGCCGAGGCTGACGGCAAACCGGCTCATCTCTGCAAGACCGCGGGTAATCAGCATGGCCTTGGCGTTCTCACCCATTTCCAGGGCGGAGGCAAGACCCGCAACAATCGCATAGATGTTCTTCAGTGCCCCGGCGAGTTCCACGCCATACACATCCACGTTCGCGTAAACGCGAAAATACTCGCACCCAAGGAGGTCCTGAACCGAGCGGCGTACATCCGGATCCTTGGCGGCAATAACAGTGGCGGTCAGATCCCGGTTTACGATTTCACCAGCCAGGTTGGGGCCACTGAGCACGCCAGTACGACAACGAGGGATCTCTTCCTGCAGAATCTCGCTCATCAGTTTGAAGCCGTGCTCTTCAATCCCCTTGGTGAGGCTGATGACAATTTGCTCGTCGCGGAATTTGTCGCTGTTCTCGCGGATAACGGCCCGAAAGGCTTTGCTCGGAATGGCAACAAAGACGATCTCGGCCTTGCTGACAGCGTCCGCCAGGTCTGTGGTGGGCTGAATGTCACCGGTCAGCTCAATGCCTGGCATGTAGCGGCTATTGATTCGGGTGCTGCGGATCTCTTCGGCCTGGGCTTTGCCACGCATCCAGAAATGAACACGGTGACCGTTTTCACCCAGCACCTTGGCCATGGCAGTACCAAAACTGCCACCGCCCAGAACCGCCACATCATGTACTGGCGCGGCTGCCTCAGTGTTCCGGGGCGTCGATTGTTCAGACATAGTTCTTCCGTTCTGTCAGATCAGGTGTGATACCGGCAATTTCGCACCAGGGCGGCGCAGTTAACCGGGCTCTTCACATTCCAGAGCGCGCACCAGATTCTTGAATTCTTCCCTGTTTCGGCTGTTCAGGCCCATCAGCACTTTATGGGCATCAAGAACCTTGTCTCGAACCTGTTGTTCGCTGGCCCTGAGTACGGGAATCTCTTCAAGCTCTTCAATTCGGGACGCGGGTTCTCGCACAATAATAAAGATCTTGTCGAAACCCATGGAAGTGATAATGCGGGTAATATCGGGATTGGTCGAAATAAGTGTGGGCAGGAAGTTGCTCTGTTTCTGGGCCGCCATCGCGATCTTGGCAAGCAGTCCGAGTGTGGTGCTGTCGATAATCTCGGTCTCGGTCAGGTCGATCACCACGGTCTTGAACTCCGGGTCCTGGGTGATGGACTCAACCAGATTGTCCAGCGTCGAACACAGGTTCAGCCGGATTTCCCCAATAAACTTCAGGACATAGATGCCCTGTTTTTCAGCTTGCAGGATCTTGTAACCAGCCATGTTTCACACTGCCACTAATTCGACGGGGTGTTATCTGATCCGTTAATGGTATCAGTTACCGATACGATAGCGATATCGTCCGGCAGCTCTGTGATCTGTTCCAGATGCAGAGCCTCGTTCAGAGAGGCGATAGTGTGACGACCTCCCGATACGAGTTCAAGCAGTGTCCGCTCCTTTTCATCCAGTCCCTTTTCCCGGATAACTTCCAGAATTCCATCCGAAAACAGGGTCAGATGAAACGGTTTGTTCAGGGGAACCTCATACACTTCCCATTCCGGCGTCTCAAACAGCCCTACCGGAAGCCCGCTTCCCTCGAGAAACGCAGCCTCCCCACCCTCAAAGGACAGGATAGGCATCGGGAAATGGGCGCCGACTGCATAATTCAATTTACGTTCGCTCAGGGAAATAATGCCAACGAATACGGTTACGTGTTTACCGAGGCCGGTATCCAGCAACTCGGAATTGATGCGTTCCAGGAATCGGTCCGGGTACAGGATATCTTCACTGGAGCCCCGGCGAAGGTTTCGCTGCAAGCGGTTGGTCAGGTTCTTCAGCAATACGGTTACAAACGCGGAACTGGCGCCATGGCCGGAGACATCGGCGATGTACACCAGAACCTTGTCGTCGGAAATACGGAAGTAATCCAGAAAATCACCGCTCAGGTAAAGCGATGGCTTTATCATGTGGTCCACGTGCAGGCCACTCATCACCTGTTCATGCTCCGGAAGCATCCGTAACTGGACCTTTCGGCCAGCGCGCTGGTCTGCCCGCAGCTCGGCGATGCCGTCCCGCAGGTCACGATTAGCCTCTTCAAGCTCCTGCCGGTAAAGCTGATTCAGCCGGTTGACCCGGACCCGGTCGAACAATTTCCCGATAACATCGTCCAGTGCGCCCTTGTCGTCGTTGCAGGGTTTGAGGACAAAGTCCGCCGCCCCGGCCCTGAGGGCGCTGACCACATCAGCGCTGGACTCGCTGGACGAACAGGCGACGATCGGCGTGAATGTTTCGGCTTCTTCCAGGCGATTGGCGAGATCCCGGATGGATTCCGGAGGCAGGTCTGCAAAGATGACATCGGGAATGTTATCGTCAAAAAGCGCCTTGGCGCTGGCGAGATCCCGGTAGCCGGTCACGTAGAACCCCCTCGCTTCAAGGTAACGGGCGAGATCCGTACGGGCCTTTTCATCGGCGTCTATTATAAGTATGCGCTCGGTGCGCGAGGTCATGGCGACTGCCCTAAACTACCAGCGATAAACGATAAATTGGCTTGATTAAGCCTATTCTGGCACGCCCCTGTGATATAACAAGGCCAAGTTCATGAAATCGGAGGATTCCATCTGATGCGACGTGCCGTAAACGATCTACTCGGAGCCTATGACAAGCTGATCATGGATCCGGTTCACGGAGGCATTCCGCTTTACCGGCACGAGATCCAGGTGATTGATCACCCGCTGTTCCAGCGACTGCGAAACATCTGCCAGAACGACATCCTGAGCCTGGTCTTTCCCGGCGCAACCCATTCCCGTTTTCTGCACAGTATTGGTGTGATGCATGTGGGCACGCGCATGTTCCGCTCGATGATCGACGCCTACCTCAGGGAGCGCCAGCTCAGCGAGCAAACCGACCTTAGCCTGAGCCAGCTCGACGCCATCGACTATCTGGCCAAAACCATCCGGTTGGGCTGTCTTCTGCATGACAGCGGGCATTCAAGTTTTTCCCATCAGTTCACCCAGGCCCGGCGCATCCGGGAACTGATGTCCCGTCCCGGCCGCTTCCGGGATCTGTGGCGCGGCGTGGATTATTCCGCCTACCACCCGGAAGAACCCGACGAGCTGGAACACGAGCATTATTCCGTGCGTGTCGCCCACGATGTGCTCATGGCGGTGGATCTCGAAGGTGCGGGGCTTTTCGCCCGGGACGTTATCGGCATTATGGAAACGACAGACGTGAAACCCAGTGAGACGTTCTGTCGTCATGCCCGCACATTCTGGGCCTTTATTGCGGGAGAGGATGCCGCGGCGGGATCACCGCTCAGCGAAAACATTCCCGGGCTGGTGATGGATCTGCTGTCATCGATTGTATCCGGCGAAATCGACGCTGACCGAGCCGATTACATGCTGCGGGACGGCTTCCACTCTTCGGTAACCATCGGCGGTTTCAATCTGGACCACCTTCTGAGCAACCTGCGTTTTGGATGGGATGTGTCCGAACCCTGGCTGGGGCTGGCCATAACCCAGAAAGGACTGGGGGCGCTCGAGGACTTTGTCTACAGTCGTCACCAGATGTACCGCAAGGTTTACGCCCACAAGACCGCGCTGGGCTTTGACTGGCTGCTTCGGGAAGCGATCAACGAAGTGCTCGATGACCCGGAGAACTTTGAATGGGTGGATACCTGCCTGAGCGACATGGCCTACTTTGCAGAACTGACCGACAACTTCTTCTGGGAGGCGTTTCGGAAAGTGGCCCGCAAGCACCCGAAGAGTTTCTCGTTCTGCATTGTAAACCGGGTGAAACTGAACCATCTGGATACCCGGGAAGACCTCTCAGCCAGGGGGATCGAACGTCATAGCGCATGGTTGGCCGAAGAGCTTTCTCTCAGCCCTGCCCAGGTAGTGACCTGTTCGATGCGGGCGCGCTTCTCGAACATTCAGGACAACTTCAACGGCATCAAGGTGCTCGTGCGCGAACCTATCCACCGCACCCGGTCGTTGAAGAAGATCACCGACGTCAGCGCCTTCTTCAGCAAGTTCAGTGACGGCACCATCACACATTTCTATACCCGGCCCGATGTGACCACCGGTAACCAGGAGTCTCTCACTGAGTAGTGGGAGGTGTCGTCAGTTCGGCAACCAGTCCGCAGGCACTGTCGAACGCGCCTTCTACCCGGCCGCCACTGAGCCAGTCGCCTGCGAGCCCGATCTTGTAATCCGGGAACCATAGATGGCCAGGATGTTCTCCGCCTTCAGAGCGCGCGTAGAGCCAGCGATGGGTAACCACGTCGTCCGGACCGGTATCGAAGCCGGTCGTTTCACGAAACGCAGCCAACAGTTTTTCGGCCACCTCCTCGGCTGGTGTGTCCACATGGTCTTCGGTCCAGGCCGGGCTGGCGTGCAAAACCCACCACTGGCCTTCGTCGTCTCGACCGGGCTTGCTGGAGTTGTTGGCCACCCAGAACAGCGCCGGGTGCTTGCAGCGCATGCCTTCGTGATGCGGCCAGGGCGATACCGGGAAGTGGGCGGCAACGGCCCAGCATGGCAGAACCCGGCTCACCGGATCGTCCAGGTGGGAGGCCAGAGCGTCGAGGCCGCTGTCCGCCAGCAAATCCCGAGCCTGTGCCGGAGGCGCGGTAACGATAACTGCATCAAAATCGCCGAGGTGCGAGCCGGCGGTGGAAAAGAGCGACCAGGACTGGTCGTTTCGGGCCAATCTGGCAACGCGTGTCTCGGTAACAACGTGAGCGTGTCCGGACAGGGCCCGGGTAATCGCTGTCATGCGGGGAATACCGACGTAACGGGTCTCCTGAGGGAAGGATTCCCATTTATCAGCATTCGTCTGGAAACCAAACCGTCCTTCCCACGGTCCGAAGCTTTCAGGGCCGGCAAATTTCTGGAGAAACGGCAGGAAATCCGGGTTCCGGGAGGTGAAGTATTGCGCGCCCATATCTGCTGATCCGCCGGTTACCCGCTTCGCAGCGAGCCTGCCACCCGGTCCCCGGCTTTTTTCGAAGACCGTAACGTCATGGCCGAGACCGCGCAGCTGGATAGCGGCGGTCAGCCCGGAGAGGCCTGAACCGACAATGGCGATACGGCGTATAAGTGACGAATCAAAGGTTTGATTAAACATGGTTTATCGTGCATCCAATTACAGTAGTGAGATCGTACTACTCTCCATGAAACACCAGCGGCATCAAGACTGAGTGTGCGATCAAGATTCCATTAAAGAGAAAGGGCAATCAGGGTATGACCCGAATGCAACATTGGCTTACAAACATTCTGAGGTGGTTCGATTCCGAAGCAGGTTCGGATCACATAGACACCACGTCCCGATCATTCAATTTTTTACGCGTTATTCCGTTCATTGCGCTCCATCTGGCCTGCCTTCTGGCGTTTTACACCGGCGTAAGCGCATTCGCCATCGGATTCGCGATTGCTTTCTTCCTCGTGCGGATGTTTGCGATTACCGGATTCTACCATCGTTATTTTGCCCACAAGACGTTCAAGACCAGCCGGCCTGCCCAGTTTGTATTCGCGGTGCTCGGCGCCAGTGCGGCCCAACGCGGCCCGCTCTGGTGGGCTGCCCACCACCGCCATCATCATCAGCACTCCGATGATGTTCAGGACCTGCACTCGCCCCATCAGGGCGGATTTTGGTGGTCCCACATGGGGTGGTTCACCTGTGACGCCGGCTTTGCGACCGACGAACGTCGGATTCGGGACTGGCTGAAATTCCCGGAACTCAGGCTGATTAACCGGCTTGACGCTCTGGTACCGGCTCTCGCCGCCGTTGGTATTTACGGGCTGGGCGAGGCGTTGGCCGGGTGGGCTCCGGGGTTGGGGACCAACGGTCTGCAGATGCTTGTCTGGGGATTCTTCATTTCGACCGTCGTGCTGTTTCACGCCACGGTATCCATCAACTCTTTGTCCCATGTGTGGGGCAAGCGCCGATTTGAAACGTCGGACGACAGCCGAAACAACTTCTGGCTCGCCCTACTTACCCTGGGCGAGGGATGGCACAACAATCACCACCGCTGGCCGCAATCTGTTCGTCAGGGGTTCCGGTGGTATGAAATTGACATCACCTGGTATGGGCTATGGCTGATGTCGAAGCTTGGCATCATCTGGGAGCTCAACCCGATACCCAAGCACATTCAGGAAGAAACACGCGAACTGGATAAAATGAGGAGGAGCAGGCAATGACAACCGCCTCAAAGATCGAAGTAGGTACGCGTAATTCGGCGGTGCCGGCAACGCTCGATAATTTCAGAGCGCTGTTCAACGAACTCGACAAGGGTAATCTGAACAAGCTCTCCCGGGTCTACAGCGAGGATATCCGGTTCCAGGACCCACTGAGCACCGTATCGGGCCTGGATGAGCTGACCCACTATTTCGCCGGGGCTTATGCGAACGTCATCTCCTGTCGCTTTGAATTCGGTGAAGCCGTTGTTCACGGGGAGTTTGCCGCCTTGCCCTGGGTTATGCACCTTCGTCACAAGCGCCTTCGCAAGGGGCGTGAAGTCCAGGTGCAGGGCATCAGCCACCTCGAAATCCGGGACGGGATGGTGTGCTACCACCGTGATTACTTTGACGCCGGGGAAATGCTCTACGAAAACCTGCCGCTGATTGGCAGGGCCATTCGCTGGATCAAGGATCAGGCAGGATGAGTGATCGACTTCAGGAAACCTCGAATATCTGGATTACCGGCGCCAGTTCGGGCATTGGCGAATCCGTTACCCGTGCCCTGGCACGCGGTGGTCACCGGCTTGTGATTACCGGCCGCCGACAGGGTGCTCTCGAAGAACTGGCTTCTGCAGCGCCAGACCGGATTATACCGGCGGCTGCAGACACCACCAGCAAAGAAGATCTCCAGGCCATTGCAGGTACGCTGGAAAATCACGGCGACCTGAACATGGTGATACTGAACGCCGGCACCTGTGAATATCTGGAGATAGCGCACTACAACAGTGACGTTATCGAGAAGAACATTCACACCAATGTGATTGGCACGGCGCGGTGTCTCGATATTGCTCTGCCGGCCCTCAGGCGCAGCCGGGCTAAAGGCCAGCCGGCGACCCTCGTGATCGTCAGCTCTTCCGCCTGGTGGTTCCCTTTCGGCCGGGCTGAAGGCTACGGCGCTTCCAAGGCGGCGCTGACCTATTTTGCCCATGCACTCCGGGCAGACCTTGACGCCGAAGGGATCGACGTAGTGGTGGTTTCCCCCGGATTCGTCAAGACACCATTGACCGATCGGAACGATTTTCCAATGCCTTTTCTGGTTTCTGCAGAGGATGCGGCGGAGCGCATTGTCAGTGGTCTCGCGCGTGGCAAGAATGAGATTGCATTCCCCAAGCGCTTCACCTGGATGTTGAAAGCGCTGGGCGCCCTTCCCCGGCCCTTGATCGACCGTATGTCGGCCTCTATGGCCCGTAAAAGCAACACCGAACAGGAAAATAATGGATGAGTAGTGAGCGTCAGCGGATTGCTGTCATTGGGGCCGGCGTTTCCGGCCTCACGGCTGCCTGGCTTTTGGCCGAGAAACACGATGTTCAGGTTTTTGAAGCGGGTGACTATGCCGGCGGTCACACAAACACCGAACAGGTCGAAGCCGGTGGCCGGACCTGGCCGGTGAATACCGGCTTCATCGTATTCAACGACTGGACCTACCCGAATTTCATCAAACTGATGGAGCGGCTGGGAGTTCCATCGGAAGTCAGCGACATGAGCTTCAGCGTGGACTGCAGCAGCACCGGCCTGCAGTATAACGGCACCAGCCTGAATACCCTGTTTGCCCAGCGAAAGAATCTTTTCAACCTGCCGTTCCTGAAAATGGTGAGGGAGATTCTGCGCTTTAACAAGGAAACCCGTGCAGACCTTGAAGCCGGCAATATCAATAACGAAGAAACACTGGGGGAATACCTGAACCGGAACGGGTACTCCCGCTATTTCAGGAACTACTACATTGTTCCGATGGGTGCGGCGATCTGGTCAGCACCGGAAATCGTGCTGGAACAGTTTCCAATCCGGTTCTTCCTGCAGTTTTTCAACAATCACGGCATGCTGTCTGTGGATGACCGCCCGACCTGGCGGGTGATTTCCGGTGGGTCTGCCCAGTACGTGAAGAAGATGATGGAACGGCTGGGTGATGGCATGCACCTGAACAGCCCTGTCGACAGGGTTGTCCGCCATGAGGACGGTGTAACCGTGACTGTCAGGGGCGAAGAACACCACTTTGACCAGGTGATTTTTGGCTGCCACAGCGACCAGGCCCTTGCCATGCTCGCTGACGCGACCGACAAGGAACGGGACATACTCGGAGCCATAGCCTATCAGAACAACGATGTCGTGCTCCATACAGACAGCAGCGTGTTGCCGGACAATCGCCGGGCATGGGCTGCCTGGAACTACTTTATTCCGACCCACAGTACTGAACCGGTTTCTGTCACCTACAACATGAACATACTACAGAACTTCCATGATGCCCCGGAAACCTTCTGTGTGACCCTCAATCGCAGCCGAGATATCGACCCCGAAAAGGTGATCAAGCGCTTCGAATACGCCCATCCGGTATTCACACTGGACGCGGTGGCAGCCCAGGAACGCTACGACGAAATCGGTAACCAAAATCGAACCCATTTCTGTGGTGCTTACTGGTTCAACGGATTCCACGAAGATGGCGTTCGCAGCGCGTTGCGGGTCACCGAAGCGTTCGGGGTGGAGCTTTGACCGTGAACAGCCAATGGCTGGAGGGTACTGTCCGGCACAGGCGGAAGTACCCGGTGCAACACGAATTCAGCTACAGCACCGGCATGCTGGCCCTGGACACCGACGAGTGGAACCAGGTTTCCGATATCAGCCCGCTATTTTCCCTGGAACGTTTCAACTGGATGTCTCTGAAGCGCAGGGACTACTTCCGTCCGGAGACAGGCGACCTGTCCGGGGCTGTGCGTGACCACGTGGAACGGGCCACCGGCTGGCGTCCGGATGGAGAAGTCGAGCTGATTACTCATCCGCGCTACTTTGGTTACGTGTTCAATCCGGTCAGCTTCTATTTCTGCTACCGCGCCGGCGAGTGCCCGGCGGATGGCGTGGTTCCAAAGGTCATCGTTGCCCAGATTACCAACACCCCGTGGCATGACCGTCATGCCTATTGCCTGGAGACGACCGGCGCAGAGCCGAACCAGGCGGGCTGGCGCACCGAACAGTTTGGTTTTAGCAAACGCTTTCACGTGTCGCCGTTCAACGGCATGAACCAGCACTACGAGTGGACATTCAGTTTCCGGGGCCCTGATCTGAGAATTCACATGAATGTTCTGGAAGAGGGCCGCAAGCATTTTGATGCCACTCTGGTAGTCCAACGTACCCCTCTCACTCGTAAAGATGTGCACAGAAGTCTTCGAAAGTTTCCGCTCGAGGCATTCAAGGTTGTGGCAGGTATTTACTGGCACGCCCTGCGCCTCAAGCTCAAAGGTGCGCCGTTCTACACCCACCCCGATAAGCTTTCCGAGGACGATACCGCCTACCGCCGTGGGCACGATGATTCCGGGCTGGATATCACCAGCTCTGAGACCAATGACAAGATTCGTGGAAGGGTAAGTTCATGGAGAACCTGAATACTTCGGTTGAAAACACCAAATCCGAATCGGGCAGCCTGCCGGCTATCAGCCGTTTCGCACGTACCCTGGTGATTCAACAGCTCCGTATGCTGGGCGAGGGCAAACTGACGGTTCGGGAATCCGGATTCGAGGATCTGGTATTCGGGGATGGCGACAGCCAATACCAGCCGGCAGAGCTGATTATCCACGATCACAGCACCTGGAGGGACCTTCTGACTGGCGGAAGCGTCGGCGCGGCGGAAGCGTATGTCGCTGGTGATTGGTCAACCCCCGATCTGGTTGCCCTGCTCCGGTTCTTTACCCGCAACGTCGACCGCATGAACGAGTTTGAAGACCGGTTCAGCTGGGTTACCAAGCCTGCCCTCAAAGGTCTGCACTGGCTGAACCGGAACACCAAGGAAGGCTCCCGAAAGAACATCAGCGCCCACTACGATCTTGGCAATGACCTGTTCGAGACATTCCTCGATCCAACCATGATGTACTCGTCGGCGATCTATCCCAGCGCCGAATCGAGCCTTGAAGAAGCGACTGTGCACAAACTGGACACCATCTGCCGGAAGCTGGACCTCCAACCCGGGGACAAGGTGATTGAAATCGGCACCGGCTGGGGCGGCTTTGCGATCCATGCCGCCAAACACTATGGCTGTCATGTCACCACGACGACCATTTCCAGAGAGCAGCTGGAGCTCGCGAAAGAACGGGTCCAGAAAGAGGGGCTGGAGGACCAGATTACCCTACTGTTTGACGATTACCGGGACCTCCAGGGGCAATTCGACAAACTTGTTTCCATCGAGATGATTGAAGCCGTTGGCCCTCAGTTTCTCAACAGCTATTTCTCCCAAATTAACGCCCTGTTGAAGCCCGACGGGTTGGCTCTGGTGCAGGCCATTAACATGCCGGAGCAGCGGTACCAGAGAGCTTTGAAAAACGTTGATTTTATCCAGCGATTTATCTTCCCGGGGAGCTTTATTCCCTCTTTCGGAGCCATCCTCGAATCGGTTCGAAAAGAAAGCAAGCTGGTACTCACCCATGCCGAGGATACCGGCTTCCACTATGCCAGGACCCTTCACGACTGGTGCGACCGGTTCATGGCCCAGCGGGACAAGCTGGAGTCGATGGGTTACGACGAAGGATTCCGGCGCCTGTGGCACTTTTACTTTGCCTATTGTGAAGCGGGCTTCAGCGAGCGGGCCATTGGCGTTGCGCAGCTGGTGTTCGCCAAGCCCGGCAACAAACGCGAGAACATCTTGAGCGTATGATCGCCTCCGAAACTGCCCGTAACGTTCTTAATTTCCTGCTGTTCCAGGCAGGCTGGTTTGCCTGCGTGTTTTATCCCGGGCTGATCGGCGCCGGGATCGTGGTGATATTTCTGGTGCTGCATTTTGTCCTGGTCAGCCAGAACCGGATGACCGAGCTTCAGTTCATCGGCCTGGGAACCGTCGTCGGCTCAGTTCTGGACGGCATCTGGTTCCGGACCGGCATTCTGGACGACGGCTCCGGACAAGTGATGCTCACTCCCCCTTGGCTTGTCGCCATCTGGGCCATCTTCATGACGACTCTGAGCCATTCCCTCGACTGGATCAGCAAGAAAGCCTGGCTGCCCTTCGTACTTGCGCCCTTTGCCGGCCCCTTCGCCTATTGGTCGGCGAGCCAGCTCGGTGCAGTGCAGCTGCCAGACTTGCTGCCATCGCTGATTGCACTCGGGTTTGGCTGGCTGGTTGTCTTCCCGCTGCTGCTTTTCGCCCGCAAAACGCTTTACCCGGAGCTGGTTCGATGAAACGCGCTACCTGGTCAGTTTACGTGGCGCTGTTGGCAGTCGCAGGGCCGGCCGCGGCCGCAGATTTCAGTTTCATCGGTACCGCAAGCACGGGAGACGGCAACGTCATTTACGAAGAGCGCCATTCCGTTGATGGTACCTGTGAGGAAGGCGTATTCCGGCCCCGGCAACACGAGGTGACCTACTTCAAACCGGACGCGGACGAGTCATTCGCCCGCAAAGACCTTGAATACGAGGTTTCAGTACTGCGTCCGTCCGTAGACTTCGTTCAGCCGACATTCAGTGAAGAAATGCAGATCACCTACCCTGCACCCGACACTTTGGTGATCGACTGGCAGACGCCAGGCGGCGATTCAGAGCAATTCGAGGTGACATACCCGGAAACTACCCTTGTGGATGCCGGGTTCGATAACTTCGTACGTCAGAATTGGCAGAGTGTTGTGGCTGGCGAGCCGGTTGAATTCCGGTTTCTTGGACCTACCCGGGGCGAGCATTATGGTTTCGTTCTGGAACGGGTCGAGAACGACCGGGTGAATGCTGACCATGTCGTACAGATACGCCCTACCGGCATGGTGCTGCGTTTCCTGGTCGACCCCATCGTGCTGGGTTACAGCAACTCGGGTGCCCTTTCCGACTATCTGGGCCTCACCAATATCCGGAAAAACCAGGATGAAAACTACACCGCCCATATCCGCTATAAAGTGAATACCACCCCGGATTGTGAACTGACCCCCTGAAACTGTCGCCCCTGCCAAGGCAGACCCCGGGGGTCAGTATGGTAAACTCCGACGGGAATCAACGCCGGAGAGTATTTTGAAATGATGTTCGTCTCTTTCAACGTCAACAGTATCCGCACCCGCCTGCACCAGCTTGAAGCCGTAATAGACGCCCTCGCACCGGATTTTATCGGCCTTCAGGAAACCAAGGTTCAGGACGACGACTTTCCGGTAGAAGCAATCCGGGACCTTGGCTACCACGTGCATTTCCACGGGCAAAAAACCCACTATGGCGTTGCCCTGCTCTCAAAAGCGGAGCCGGAGGAGGTTGTCAAAGGCTACCCGTGGGATGGTGAGGATTCCCAGCGCAGGCTGATTACCGGCCATTTCACGGTCAATGGCGAAAAGCTGACGGTGATCAACGGCTATTTTCCCCAGGGTGAAAGCCGTGACCATCCGGTGAAGTTTCCTGCCAAGGAGAAGTTCTACGGGGATCTGATGCGTTACCTGGACGAGCTCAAGAAAGCGGGCGGCTACGTGGTGGTGATGGGGGATATGAACATCTCTCCAACCGATAAAGACATTGGCATTGGCGCCGACAACGCCAAACGCTGGCTACGAACCGGTAAATGCTCTTTCCTCCCGGAGGAACGGGAATGGCTGGGCCAGGTCGAGTCTCGCGGTTATACCGATGTGTTCCGGCACCTTCATCCTGATGAAGCGGACACTTTCAGCTGGTTTGACTACCGCAGCAAGGGTTTCGAGCGAGACCCCAAGCGTGGTCTGCGGATTGATCTGATCATGGCCAGTGACAGCCTGCTGCCCAAAGCCCGGAAAGCGGGTGTTTCCTACGACATTCGAGCCATGGAAAGGCCGTCCGACCACTGTCCGGTCTGGGCGAGCTTCGAGCTCTAGGGGCTGGCCCGGCGCGATATGAAAAAAATCAAAACCCGCGACCGTATACTCCAGACCAGCCTGGCGCTGTTTAACACCGTCGGCGAACCCAATGTCACCACCCTGCTGATCTCTGATGAGATGGATATCAGCCCGGGTAACCTCTATTACCACTTCAAGAGCAAAGGCGATATTGTCGAGGAAATCTTCGACCAGTACGAACACGACATGGTCGACTTGTTGGCGGTTCCGGAAGACGCCGACATCAGCCTCGACCAGCAGGGGTTCTTTCTGCACCTGCTGTTCGAGACCGTAGCCCGCTACCGGTTCCTCTATCAGGATCTGGTGAACGTGTTGTCCCGGTACGATCAGCTGCAGGTACGATTCAAGCGCATCCAGAAAAAGAAAAGACTGGCTTTCAAGACGATTTGCGAGAGCTTTCGACGCCAGGGCATTATGGCGATTGAGCAGGAAGAGCTTGATCCTCTTTGTGAGCAGTTGACGCTAACCGCCTGTTATTGGAGTGCTTTCGATACGCTCTCTCACCTGGATGACCGGGAGGCAGTGGATCCGGGGCGGGGTGTTTACCAGATGATGCACCTGGTGCTGCCCTACCTTGCGCCGGCCGACCGGGAGGAAGCCCGGCTGATGAGCCGGGATTATCTCTGAGCCGTAACGTTATTCTTCGTCGTCACCGGCACGTTTCCGCAGGCGGGCAAGTTCTGATTCAAGGGCTTCAATACGCCGCTCCATAGATTCGATTTCTTCACGGCGATGTATGCCCAGACGTCTCAGGGCACCGGACACCCGTTCATCAAACATGTGCTCAAGCCGATCCCAGGTGCCAGTGGCTCGCTCCCGAACCCCTTCAACCCGATCTTCCACGGACTTGATCTGCTTTTCGACGACGCCCCGGGTTTTGTTCTCGAGCTGCTCACCTTCCTGCACAAGACGCTCGAAGAAACGGCCAGTATCTTCCTCGGCTTTGGTATAGGCGCCCAACCCGGCCAGCCAGATCTGGCGGGCTGAACCCTTGATTTTTGCCGCCAGTTGCGGATCATTCTCCGGCTTATTGTCGTTCTCGTCAGACATGTACAACCTCGGGAGTGCGGATAGTTCTTTCTAACCGCCATTGTATTACAGCTTGGCCCGGATTTCAGTCGGCCTGGAACCCGCGCAACGAAAGGCGGCAGTATAAAGACGCATCCGATATGAAAAAATGTTTTCAAACGAAAGTGAGTCTCGCTTGAAGTGTTCAAAATATAGTCAATACTTCCCAATACCGGCGTCCCTGCTGATGCCGGTTTGTCTGGAAGTCTTTCATGGATACTACTCGCACGCCTCTGCCCGGCATCCTTTGCCGGGCTTTTTTTTGTTATTATTGCCCCAAGATATATGCTTATTCCAAAATGAAAGTCTATAAAATTCGGAGTATCAGATGATTGAAATTGCGTGGAGTAACTTCACCCCCTGGTCAGCGTTGGCGGGTGGCATACTGGTGGGCATAGCTGCCGCCAGCTTTCTGCTTCTCAACGGGCGGATTGCAGGCATCAGTGGCATTCTTGGCGGACTTCTTTCACCGGCAAAAGGCGATATTGCCTGGCGCGTTGCGTTCCTTGCCGGACTGATTGGTGCACCGGCAGTCTGGGTACTGGCTACAGAGCTTCCCCCTATCGAAATCGAGGCCGGCTATCCCGCGCTCATTGTTGCGGGGCTGTTGGTGGGGATCGGCACCCGATATGGTTCCGGCTGTACCAGTGGACACGGGGTTTGCGGTCTGTCCCGCCTATCGCTGCGCTCGCTGGCAGTCACGATGAGCTTCATGGCTGCCGGATTTGTCACCGTGTACGTGATTCGTCACCTGATGGGGGTGTGACGCCATGAAATTTTCTCTTGCTTCTCTGTTTGCTGGCCTTGTCTTCGGAATGGGGCTTATCGTTTCCGGCATGGCCAATCCTGAAAAGGTGCTCGGCTTCCTTGATATCGCAGGCCTTTGGGATCCTTCACTGGCGTTTGTGATGGGCGGCGCCATCATGGTGGGTGTGGTCGCGTTTGCTGTTGCCCGCAAGCGCACCCTTTCCTTCCTCGGGTTCCACATGAAAATGCCCACCAGTGCCCATATCGATAAACGATTGGTACTCGGGGGTCTTATGTTCGGCGTTGGCTGGGGTATCGCCGGCTTCTGCCCCGGGCCGGGACTGGTCGCGCTCGGTGCCGGTGAAACCAAGGCGGCGGTGTTTGTTGCGGCCATGGTTGCGGGCATGGGCATTTTCGAAGTCATTGAGCGCAACCGTGCGAAAGTGTAAGTATTTTCTGTAAATTTACCCGCCGCCATTCTGACACAGCCCGGGGGCTGTGCGATCATGGCGGCAGCTCCACCACCCGATTCGGAGAACGACATCCATGGATATCAGAAAAATCGACGACAACATTTCGGTAGCCCCGCAGATTTCCATTGAAGACGTGGCAGAAGCCGCGAAGCTGGGGTTCAAGACTCTCGTAGCAAATCGCCCTGACCACGAAGAGCCGGGCCAGCCTGCCATGGCGGATATTGAAGCCGCCGCCAGGGAACAGGGCCTTGAGTGGGTATACATGCCGGTGGAGTCGGGAAACATCACTGACGACGACGTAAACCGCTTCGCGCCGATGATCCGGGACGCCGAAAAACCCGTACTGGCATTCTGTCGTTCCGGGACCCGCTGCACCGTGCTCTGGGCTCTGAGCGCGGCCAGAAACACATCAGCCGATGAGATTTTTACCAAAGCACGCAACGCCGGTTACGACATTTCCGGCCTTGCACCAAGAATGGCGCAGCAGGCCGCCGACAAAGGCTGACACTGCCACCGCCTAACCAACGTTCAGGATCTACCGCATGCAATACAAAGGTTCAGAGAATTTCAGCCACAACCAGTCTGACCGATTGGGAGTGCTGGTTACCAACCTGGGGACACCGGATGCGCCAACAACCTCGGCCCTCCGTCGCTACCTGGCTGAATTTCTCTCGGACCCCCGGGTGGTCGAATTGCCGCGGCCGCTCTGGTGGCTGATCCTTCACGGTGTGATCCTGAGAATTCGTCCCAAGCGAAGCGCAGAGGCTTACTCAAGCGTCTGGCAGCCGGAGGGCTCTCCCCTGCTGCTGCACACTGCAAAGCAGGCTGAGGGTATCCGAGAGGCACTCAAGCGCAAGTACTGCCCTAACGTGGTCGTCGGCTTTGCGATGCGCTACGGCAACCCCTCAATTTCCCGGGTTCTTGATGAGATGCAGGAACAGGGCGTACGGAAACTGCTGGTTCTGCCACTTTACCCCCAATACTCCGCGTCGACCTCGGCCTCCACCTTCGATGCCATTGCCAAGGATTTCTCGAAACGGCGCTGGCTGCCCGATTTCCGTTTCATTTCTCACTACCCGGATTATCCTCCGTACATTGAAGCCATGGCGCGCCATATCGAGGCGCACTGGGCCAACCATGGACGCAACCAGAAGCTGGTATTTTCCTACCATGGCGTGCCGCTCAAGTACCTGACCAAGGGCGATCCTTATCACTGCGAGTGCCACAAAACGTCTCGCCTGCTGGCTGAGCGGCTGGGCCTGAGCAAAGAGGACTACATGACCACGTTCCAATCCCGCTTTGGCAAGGAAGAGTGGCTCAAGCCCTACACGGATGAAACCCTGAAGTCCCTGCCAGGCAAAGGCGTCAAATCCATCGACGTATTCTGCCCCGGCTTTTCATCCGATTGCCTCGAAACCATTGAGGAAATCGACGAAGAAAACCGTGAGTACTTCATGGAGGCCGGCGGTGAAGGGTTCAGCTACATCACAGCGCTGAACGCCACACCCGGGCACATCGAAGCCCTGGTAAAACTGATCGAGGAAAATCTGGAAGGCTGGCAGGTGCCAAAGAACGAGCCAGAGGCTCTGGCAGCTCGCCAGCAGCGGGCAGCCGAGCAGAAAGAAGCAATCTATCCGGGCCGGGATCTCTGATCCGCCCCCGAGTTATAGCCGGGGCTGCGTCAGCTGCCCCGGTTTCCCTCCTTGCCTTCAAAGCCCTCTGAAAGATCCGGTACAGACTGACAGAACGTGCATTCGCCCGTATCAACGGCGGCGCCGCCAGCCTCCACATAACGCACCTTATGGCTCGCCCTGCCCCGATTTGCGGACACGGAAAACTTGCGGTTCCGGCGTTCGGCCGAACCGGTATCAGATGTTTGATGATTCTGAAATTCGCCCATAACACCCTCTCATAGTCTCTGTGCAAGGATAATGAGGGTTAACTGGCTTCAAACCAAGTAGGGATAACCACGTCGTTATGACGGGAAATATCACGTGGGGAACAGGAGATTCGGAAGAAAGAAAGGTAAGAGGAAAAATGGCGGTGGGCCAGGGATTCGAACCCCGGGAAGGCTACTAACCTTCGGCGGTTTTCAAGACCGCTGCATTCAGCCACTCTGCCAGCCCACCGGTTTTTCCATTCGCCGTCATTGCGACAGCGGTGAGCATGATACCGGAATTGCCTGTGCTGTCAACGCTCTGCATAAAACCCGCCGCATTTTTCAACATTAACGGTTTTTAATGGAATCCGGAAGACGTTTTCCTGTCGTAAATGATTGAAAGTTGCGTATCTGACACTATTATGGGAACCAGTATCCAGTCGTTATAAACGGAGATGACAATGGAAGACAGACGATTCGGCGTTCAGAACTCTCAGGGAGCCTATTCGACTCCCCAGACGGAGCGCGCGACCACAGGCATCAGCGATGATGCGATGAAGGTGTTGCGCAACACCTATATGCTGCTTGGCATGACACTCGCCTTTTCGGCGCTGACAGCATTCCTGAACATGAACGGAACCCACCCGGGCTTCCTGATCACCATCGTGGGATACATTGGGCTGCTGTTCGCAACCTATAAGTTGAAAAACAGCCCCTGGGGCATCGTGACTACCTTCGCCCTGACCGGGTTCATGGGATACACCCTGGGTCCGATCATTGGCGCCTTCGTAGCTGCCGGCGCTTCCTCGATTGTCGCCCAGGCGCTGACACTGACCGCAGTTGCGTTTGTTGGTCTGTCTGCCACGGCCATCATCACCAAGAAAGACTTCAGCTTCATGTCCAGCTTCCTGACCGCTGGTGCGTTTGTACTGATCGGTGCCATGCTTCTGGCCTTCCTGATGGAGAGCTCTGTTCTGCATCTGGCAGTGTCCGCCGGCTTCACGATCTTTGCTTCGATCATGATCCTGTTCGAGACCAGCCAGATCATCAAGGGTGGTGAGCGTAACTACGTCATCGCCACTGTTGGTCTGTATGTATCCATCTACAACCTGTTCGTCAGCCTGCTGCACCTGCTGTCTGCGTTCAGTGGCGAAGATTGATACCAGGCTGAATCAGCCGCTTCGAAACCCCGGCAGTTGCCGGGGTTTTTGCTTTCGGTAAACTGAAAGTCATTGTCTTGCAGACTTATAACGAACAGGAACCATGTCCGAAACCTTTACCCTGGTAATTACTGGCGCGCCCTACTCGTCTCAGGCGCCCCAGACTGCTCTCGGCTTTGCGAAGGCAGCGGTAGATGCTGGCCATCAGATTGACCGGGTGTTCCTCTACGGTGACGGGGTCCATTTGGCCTCTGCGCTCTGCGCGCCGCCGTCTGACGAAATCCACTGGCCAGACGAATGGTCCCGGTTTCTGACTCAGCACAAGATTCCCGGTGTGGCATGCATTGCCTCCGCGCTGCGTCGTGGCCTCGTCAACGAAACCGAACAGAAACGCTATGAATTGCCTTCGGCCAATCTTCGGGCCCCGTTTGAAATCGCTGGCCTCGGAGAATGGGTCGAGGGGCGAATCAAATCCACGCGCACGCTTTATTTCCACGCTGGAGACTGACCATGACCACACTGATCATGATTGACCAGCCTCCCTACGGCGCGTGGACCGGACGGGAAGCACTGGATATGGCGTTTTCGCTGGCAGCCTTCGACCAGTCGGCATCCCTGCTATTCACCGGGCCTGGCGTTAACTGGCTGAGACAGACTCAGCACGCCGGAGGCATTGAACAGAAGTCTGTGGAGAAGAATCTCGCTGCAGCACCGATATTCGGCATGGACGCGATCCTGGCTGATCGGGCTGCCTGTATTGCCTACGGCCTCGATGAGCATTCGCTGATTGAAGGCGTCACCCTGGTAGATGCTGATGCCGATCTCCTCACTGACTATGACCACACCGCATTTGCAGGTTAGCTCAGATGACTGACATCCAGACATTGCACATATTGAACAAATCCCCCGATCATCCCCGGGCCGCGCGGTGCGTTGAAATGATGTCTGCAGAAGACGGCCTTCTTCTGACCGGCAACGGCGTGCTGTTGCTGGCACGCGGGAACCTTCTGCCGGGCGCCAGCAAGGTCTTTGCGCTCATTCCGGACGTCGAGGCGCGCGGACTGGGAGATCTGAGCGGCAACGTCAGTTCTGTGGACTTTGCGGAGATGGTAACGCTTTCATTGCAGGCACAACGGGTAATCAGTTGGTAAACCATGGTCAGTAATGCAATGCCACAACGAAACAACGAAGGCTTTCTTGAAGACGCCCAGACGTGGACCGAAGGTGTCGCGACGGCCATCGCTGCCGAGGACGACGTGGATCTCACAGAAAAACACTGGGAAATCATAAAGTTTCTTAGATCTTTTTATAAAGAGCATGAAATGTCGCCACCCTCTAATCGCCTGTTTGTGAAGGCGGTCAAAGAAGCGCTCGGCGAGGATAAGGGGAACAGCATCTACCTGATGCAGCTGTTTCCCGGCACCCCTGCAAAGACCGCCTGCAGGATTGCGGGGCTGCCAAGGCCAACTAACTGTCTTTAGAGTCCTTTGAGGCAGCGCCGTCCTTCTGCCTGTTGCGTTCCAGGTCCGCTGCACTGCCAAGGAAGCTGCTCAGGCCGTTCTCAAACAGGCCAGAGCCAAATTTCAGGAACTGGCGGGTCGATTCTTTAACGGTGCCGTCAAGGGCGCTTTCTGGCAGTTCCCGGATGGTATCTGCCACACCCTTTTTTACACCGCGAGTCACCGCCGGTTCGATTTCCCGGCCGGCCTCAATCAGTTCCGCCACCCTGGCATCGAGGTATGGACGGACCACGAAACGCCAGAACCCCCAGAGAGTGACAAGCACGGCGCCAACGGTTGCAAGAATCTGGATTGTCAGTGTTAGCCAAAAAGGCATGGCCTTCCTCCTTGTACTCCCGATAACGGGATTCATTCCGGCTAGAAATTCAGATAGTTCAGGGAAACGAACTGGAGTAACCCTGCCAGGGCACCAAAAATACCGCCCACAATCATCAACTGGACCTCTTCTTCCCGGAACGCAGGGCGCAGGATGTCCTGGAATTCATCGGGTTTCAGCGCTTTCATCTGGCCGGACAGAACTTCGGCTACCACAGGTGCCCGCTCACGGTTAAAAGCCGGGTCACTGAACACGTCACGCGTAGCCAGTACCGCCTTCTGGTTCATGGCTTTCTTGAGCTCGGTGTAACCCGTCATACCAACGGTGACCTGCGCCGTCAGCTTCATGATGACAGAGTTGTCCAGTAAGGGGCGAAGGTGTTTCTGGATAATCGCACGGGTTCTGTCACCGTGGCTGCCGTTGATCATGGCGTCGGCAACCTTCTCTACAGTAATCAGTTCCTCCGCCACCAGCCTGGCCCAGACATCACTGATTTCTGGCTGCCTGCGCAAAAACAAACCCTGAACCTTCCAAAACAGGATTCGTCGGGGCTTGAGCGGCGCGAAAATCAGGTTGATGGCAATCCAGTTGGTCACGAAACCGACCACGAAGCCGCCCAGCGGCAGCAGCCAGGGCTCCGGATAGCGGGTCCATAAGGGCACAAGGAGAGCGCCAAGAATGCCTCCGATAACCGCACCTCGGTTGATCACAGACTGAAGCTCCACCGCACCGGCTTGCTGGAAAATCCGGTTCATCATGTCCGGATGTTTTTCGAGTTCGCGGCTGAGCAGAGCCTTGAGGTCGACCAACTCGTCCAGATCGTCACCAAAGTCCTCCACCAGCTCCTCTACCCTGGAGGGCAGCTGTTCACGGGCCCACTGATAAATCCGGTTTCTGACAAATAACGGAAGGTTGTCCCAAAGGACCGGCTGGATTTCGTACATAACCTCATCGATGTACTCATCCATCCGCGGGGTCACCTGGGAAATCACCTGCTCAACGATGCGCTGCGGTTCAAGCTTCTGGTAGACAGCGTTGAGGTCGCCGAACTGCCGAAGCGTCCTGTCGATGCAGATATGCGCCATCTTTTCCGCTTTGCGGGGAATAACGCCCTGCCACCCTATCAGCCCCACCCCGATGAACTGCACCGGATAGAAGGACATCTGGATGGCCAGCCAGTTGGTCAGCCAACCAACAACAGCCGCCATAAGAGGCACTGACAGAAGCGCAACGTCGAACAAGTTTGACCCCGGTAGAAGAGTGTAATCCGTTTTTAGGCGGTGATAATGCCGTTAACGGACAGACAGGATAGTACCTGCCTGCAGTTGCTGTGTATGCGACAAATGATGAAGTAATTGAAATGTCACAACATTGGCCGAGCAGCCATGGCGAAAGCGGTAATGCGGCAGGCCGAATAGATGCCGCGCCCCGCAGGGCGCGGCAAACCGGGCAGGAAGGACTTACTGGTAGTAGGCGTTTTCGGTGTAGGAGTGGTCGGTCACATCACGCACTGCAGTGATTTCCGGAACCCGCTCTTTCAAGGTTGATTCCACGCCCTGCTTCAGGGTCAGGCTGACTGCCGAGCAACCCTGGCAACCGCCACCGAAACGCAGCACGGCCACGGATTCGTTGACGATCTCCACAAGGGACACCTCGCCGCCATGGGCGGCCAGATTCGGATTGATCTCGGAAGCGAGTATGTAGTTCACCCGATCCGGCAGAGGTGCGTCGTCATCAATCTTGGGCACTTTTGCGTTTGGTGCCTTGATGGTGAGCTGCCCACCCATCTGGTCCTTGGAGTAATCCACGTAGGCCTCTTCGAGGAAGGGCACGGAATTGTGGTCCAGATACAGGATGAACTTGTCCAGATCTACCTGCTCGTCCGTCGGTACTACTTCGTTAGGCGGGCAGTAGGCCAGACAGGTTTCGGCGTTTTTGGTGCCGGGCTGGGTCACGAAGATACGTACGCCCATGCCTTCCACGTCCTGTTTTTCGATAAGTTGTGCAAGATAATCCCGAGCGGGATCTGTCACAGTAACCTGAGCCATGTTTTCAACCCGTTTGAAAGTTTGGATTCAGTTTAAGGGAGTTCGCGGGAACATGAAAGACCAAGTAAAATAGTCGGGCTTTACGAAGGTAATGAATTTCCCGTATTGGCAGGTATTTGCAGTAGGCAATTGATAATCGTCATTCGTACTAAGACGGGCTCGGGCAATTTTGCTATGATCCCGCGCCATTGATTTTAATACCGCGTTTTTAACGACATCCGGAAGTAAACCTATGACCGATCGCACCACCCGTCTCGACCAGCTCCACAAGGCCCTGCAGGAACGCATCGTGATCCTTGATGGCGGCATGGGCACCATGATCCAGAATCTCAAGCTGGACGAGAAGGCGTTCCGTGGCGATCGGTTTGCCGACTACGAGCGGGAAGTTCAGGGCAATAATGACCTGCTGAACCTGACCCAGCCCGCCCTGCTCCGCAACATCCACGCGGACTACCTGGACGCCGGCGCAGACATTATCGAGACCAACACCTTTAACTCCACCCAGCTTTCCCAGGCGGACTATGGGCTGGAAGCGATTGCCAGGGAACTGAACGTGGCCGCAGCCGAACTGGCCCGGCAGATCGCGGATGAGTACACCGCGAAAAACCCGGAAAAGCCGCGATTTGTTGCCGGTGCCGTCGGGCCGACATCGCGGACCGCCTCCATCTCACCGGATGTCAATAACCCGGGCTACCGCAATGTCGATTTCCAGACCCTGGTCGATAACTACTACGAAGCGGTAGGAGGCCTGGTCGAAGGCGGCTGCGACCTGATCCTGATTGAAACCATTTTCGATACGCTGAACGCGAAAGCGGCGATCTACGCCACTCAGCAGTATTTTGAGGACAGCGGCATCACCCTGCCGATCATGATTTCCGGCACCATTACCGATGCCTCCGGCCGAACCCTTTCCGGTCAGACCACCGAGGCTTTCTGGAATTCGGTGGCCCACGCCAAACCCATATCCGTTGGCCTGAACTGCGCACTGGGGGCCGACGCCCTGCGCCCTTATGCGGAAGAGCTATCTGCAAAGGCGGAAACCTATGTCAGCGCCCACCCGAATGCCGGCCTTCCCAACGAGTTTGGTGAATACGATCAGACACCCGAGGAAATGGCCGAGATCATCGAAGGCTTCGCCCGTGACGGTTTTCTGAACATCATCGGTGGCTGCTGTGGCTCCCGGCCGGATCACATCGAAGCCATCGCCCAGGCGGTGTCCAAGTACCCGCCCCGGAAGATTCCCGAACGCCCGAAAGCGTTGCGTCTTTCTGGCCTTGAGCCGTTCACAGGCGACGACAATGTTCTGTTTATCAACGTGGGTGAGCGGACCAACGTCACCGGCTCCAAGCGCTTCCTGCGTCTGATCAAGGAAGAGCAATACGAAGAGGCCCTCAGCGTCGCCCGTGATCAGGTGGAAAACGGTGCCCAGATCATCGACATCAACATGGATGAGGGCATGCTGGAGTCGAAAGAGGTGATGGTCACCTTCCTGAACCTCGTCGCCTCCGAGCCGGATATCTCCCGGGTGCCGATCATGATCGACTCCTCCAAATGGGATGTGATCGAAGCAGGATTGCGCTGCATCCAGGGCAAGGCGGTTGTGAACTCCATCAGTCTCAAGGAAGGCGAAGAGGAGTTCGTCAAGCGCGCCAGAGATTGCATGCGCTATGGCGCCGCCGTGGTGGTAATGGCCTTCGACGAACAGGGCCAGGCAGACACCTACGAGCGCAAGACCGAGATCTGCAAGCGCTCTTACGACGTGTTGACCGACATCGGCTTCAACCCGGCGGATATCATTTTTGATCCGAACATCTTTGCCATTGCCACAGGCATCGAGGAACACAACAACTACGCGGTGGATTTCATCAACGCCACCCGCTGGATTCGGGAAAACCTGCCCCACGCCTCAATTTCCGGCGGCGTGAGCAACGTGTCCTTCTCTTTCCGCGGCAATGATGTAGTCCGTGAAGCCATCCACTCGGTGTTCCTCTACCACGCCATCAAGGCGGGGATGAACATGGGCATCGTGAACCCCGGCCAGCTGGTGATCTACGATGAAATCGACCCAGAGCTCAAAGAGCTGGTGGAAGATGTTGTCCTGAACCGCCGTGATGATTCCACCGACCGGCTCCTTGAGATCGCCGAACGCTACAAAGGCAAAGGCGGCAAAACCCAGGAGGAAGACCTGGCCTGGCGTGAATGGCCGGTGGAGAAGCGCCTGGAACATGCACTGGTCAAAGGCATTACTACCTATATCGTGGACGATACCGAAGCCTGCCGCCAGAGAGCCACACATCCCATTGAGGTCATTGAGGGCCCATTGATGGATGGCATGAACGTGGTCGGAGACCTCTTCGGCGATGGCAAGATGTTCCTGCCCCAGGTGGTCAAAAGCGCCCGCGTCATGAAACAGGCGGTTGCACACCTGATTCCCTACATCGAAGCGGAGAAAACGGAAGACCAGAAAGCCAAGGGCAAGATCCTGATGGCCACGGTAAAGGGCGATGTCCATGATATCGGCAAGAACATCGTGGGTGTGGTCCTGCAATGCAACAACTATGAGGTGATTGACCTGGGTGTGATGGTGCCCTGCGACAAGATCCTCGCTGCTGCAAAAGAACACGATGTCGACCTTATTGGTCTGAGCGGTCTGATTACACCGTCTCTGGACGAAATGGTCCACGTGGCTCGCGAGATGCAACGACTCGATTTCAACATTCCGCTGATGATCGGTGGCGCAACAACTTCCAAGGCGCATACCGCGGTAAAAATCGAGCCCCAGTACAAGAACGACATCGCGCTGTACGTGTCGGACGCATCCCGCTGCGTGAACGTCGCATCCCAGCTTCTGAGCAAGAATGCGAAGCCCGAGTTTGTGGAAGCCGCCCGTACGGAATATGACGAAATCCGCGAGCGCCGCAAGAACCGGGGTGACCGCACCAAGCTGGTTTCCCTGAAGGAAGCTCGTGATCGTGCCCCCGACATCTCCTTCGAAGGCTATCAGCCTCCAAAGCCGGCTTTCACCGGCATCCGGGTGTTCGAGGAATATGACCTCAACGAGCTGGTGGACTACATCGACTGGACGCCGTTCTTCATGTCCTGGGATATTTCTGGCAAGTACCCGGCCATTTTTGATGACCCGAAGCGTGGCGAGGCTGCCCGCCACCTCTTTGACGATGCCCAGAAGATTCTGCACCGGATGATTGATGAAAAGCGGGTCTCTGCCCGTGGCGTCATCGGTTTCTGGCCAGCCAACCGCCGCGGTGACGATGTTGTGCTTTACACGGACGAATCCTGCACCGAGGAGCTGACTACCCTGCATCACCTCCGTCAGCAGGATGAAAAGGCACCGGGCAAACCCATGATGGCGCTATCGGATTTTGTTGCGCCTGAAGGCTCCGGCACCGTGGACTACGTGGGCGGCTTCGCGGTCACCACCGGCATTGGTGCAGAAGAATTCTCGGTAGAGTTCAAGGATGCCAACGACGACTATAACGCGATTATGGTGAAGGCGTTGGCCGACCGCCTGGCAGAGGCTTTCGCCGAGCGGATGCACGAGCGGGTTCGCCAGGAGTTCTGGGGCTATGCCGCTGATGAAAAGCTGGCCAACGATGACCTGATCAAGGAAAGGTACCGCGGCATACGTCCGGCGCCTGGTTACCCGGCGTGCCCGGACCACACGGAGAAGGCAACCTTGTTCAGTTTGCTTGAGGCCACTGATACCGCAGGCATTGAGTTGACCGAGCACTTTGCCATGTTCCCGACCGCTGCCGTCTCCGGCTGGTACTTTGCGCATCCGGAATCCAAGTATTTTGCAGTAGGGAAAATTGGCGCTGACCAGGTTGAGGACTATGCTGAACGCAAAGGCATTTCCAAGGCCGAGGCAGAACGCTGGCTTGCGCCAAGCCTGGCGTACGATCCGGCAGAGTAAGCTTCGGGTGAAGCACAGATCAGGGGCGGATGTATGACTGAATCTTCAGAAGCGGAAAAACGGGAAGAAAGAAAGCCGCGTGGACCTGGCGTATTGAAAGTCATGCAAAGCATACTCGCAGGCGCGTTCGGAGTTCAGTCCGACAAGCGCCGGGAAGAGGACTTTTCAAGCCATAGCCCCTGGCCTTACATCATTGCCGGCATTCTGTTCACAGCCAGCTTTGTTGTAGGCCTGATCGTTATTGTAAATCTGGTCCTGGCGAGCCAGTAGACTACTGGCCAGCTACCCAGACCACCGCGAAAGCCACGGCAAGAACCACCAGCAGAACTGCGGCAACGGCATCGGCCTGACTGTCAGAACGTGCGGTCTTTTTCATGTCTGTTCCTCTTTCCGAGTTTTTGTCTCGTGTTTTTCTTGTTATCACGGCAGCAGCGCACACTGCTAACGTCATCCTCCAAGTTAAGCAGTTAATTGATATTCGTCCAGTCCCTTGTTCCTTCTGCTTATCGCCTGAGTCGATAAACATATTTTGAAATAATCATTTTAAGAATAAAAACCCGCTGTTATCCTTCCCGTCAGATATAAGGCCGTCGGCCTGGATATGTCGCTTTCAAGCAGGATCTTCCCACTATGTACGTATATGATGAACACGATCGGCAAATGGCTGCCGAGAGGGTTGCCCAGTTCCGTGACCAGACAGAAAGAGCGCTGGCCGGAGAATTGGCTGAAGACGAGTTTCTTCCCCTTCGCCTGCAGAACGGCCTGTACGTTCAGCGTCTTGCCCCCATGCTCAGGATCTGTGTTCCTTACGGCATGATGCGCTCAGACCAGCTTCGCCGGCTTGCGCGAATCACCCGGGACTACGACAAAGGCTATGCGCACTTCACCACCCGCCAGAATGTTCAGCTTAACTGGCCGGCGCTGGAAGACGTTCCCGACATTCTTGCGGAACTCGCTGAAGTGGAAATGCACGCCAACCAGACCAGCGGCAACTGCATTCGTAATACCACCACAGACCAGTTCTCCGGTGTTCAGTCGGACGAGATTGCGGATCCGCGGCCCTACTGCGAAATCATTCGCCAGTGGTCCACGTTCCATCCGGAATTTGCCTTCCTGCCGCGGAAATTCAAGGTTGCCGTGAACGCTTCCGAGCAAACCGATCGAGCCGCCATCCAGGTGCACGACATCGGGCTTCAGATGGTACGCAACGAGGCCGGCGATCTCGGTTTCCGGGTACACGTGGGCGGTGGTCTTGGCCGTACGCCCATGGTCGGGCCGGTAATTCGCGATTTCCTGCCGGAACTGGATCTTTTGACCTACCTGGAGGCCGTGCTTCGCGTCTATAACCGATACGGTCGGCGCGACAACAAGTTCAAGGCCCGGATCAAGATTCTGGTGAAGGCTCTGACCCCTGAGGGCTTTGCTGAAAAAGTGGAAGCAGAGTGGCAGCATATCAAGGAATCCCCGACCCGGCTGACGCCCGAGGCGATTCAACGCATCCAGGGCTACTTTACCGAACCGGATTACGCAGCTATCGACAATGCCACGGACCTGCTGGCCAGCCAGCGGTTTGAGAACCGGGGCTTTGACCAGTGGCTGACCCACAACGTGGACACCCACAAGAAGGCAGGCTATGCCATCGTCTCCCTGACGATGAAGAAAACCGGCACTCCTCCTGGCGATGTCAGTGACAAGCAGCTTGAACAGATTGCCGATCTGGCAGACGAGTTCAGCTTCGGTGAAATCCGGGTCACTCACCAACAGAACGTGGTGCTGGCCGATGTGCGCCAGGATCGGCTGTTTGAACTGTGGCAGGCGATTACGCCCATGGGTTTCGGTACCGCGAACCTGAACACCCTGACTGATGTTATCTGCTGCCCCGGCGGTGATTACTGCGCCCTGGCCAATGCCAAGTCCATCCCGGTGGCCGAGGCCATCCAGCGGCAGTTCGATGATCTGGATTATCTGTACGACCTGGGCAATATCGATCTGAACATTTCCGGCTGCATGAATGCCTGCGGCCACCACCACGTCGGCAACATTGGTGTTCTCGGTGTCGACAAGAAAGGCCAGGAGTTCTATCAAATCAGTCTGGGCGGGTCGTCCCATCATGATGCCTCAATCGGCAAGATTCTGGGGCCTTCCTTTGCACGGGATGAGATGCCCAAGGTGATTTCAAAGATCATTGATGTCTACGTGGACAAGCGCACGGAAGAGGAAACCTTCCTCGACACCTATCGCCGCGTAGGAATTGATCCATTCAAGGAGCGGGTTTATGCCTAACGTTATTTCTCCGGATGGCAGCATCCGCCAGGACAACTGGGTAGTGGTGCCCCGCCCCGCCGAGGGCGAATCGCTGGATATTCCGGCCGACCAGCCGGCGTTAATCCCTGCGGATCTCTGGCTGGCAGGCTATGAGCATTTTACCGGACGGCAGGAGATTGGCGTGTGGTTCGACAGCCACGACGAGCCGGAGATTCTGGACGGTCGGGTGAACGAACTGCCGGTAATTGCTGTGAATTTTCCGAAGTTCAGTGACGGGCGTGGTTACAGCATTGGCCGGCTACTGCGTGAACGTTTCGGCTACAAGAATGAGCTTCGGGCGATTGGAGACGTGTTGCTGGATCAGCTGCAGTTCATGAAGCGCTGCGGATTCGATGCTTATGTCCTTCGGGCTGACAAGGACATCAACAAAGCTGCGCGGTGCCTGAACTTCTTCAGCCAGGGCTACCAGGCCGCGACCGATACGGAGATCCCGCTGTTCCGGCGTCGGGCCTCCTAGTTATGAAGCTTTAGAGTACGAAGAGAGGGGCTTTTCCCTCTCTTCTATTCCATCTTATCGGTTGGAGTCGCTTCTTATTTAGAGTGATCCAGGACAATCTTGCCGGCTGATTCACCTTTCAAGAACGCCTTCAGCGCCCCATCCAGCTCACTGCGACCGATATCCCGGGCAGACGCTTCGGTCTTCGGACACGCCCACTCCCCGGCGAATTTCTTCCATACCGCTTCTTTCTCTGGCAGGGGAATCTCTACCGAATCGACACCCAGCAGATTCACGCCTCGCAGGATAAACGGCAGCACGGTGGTCTGAAGGCCCGGACCGGCTACGAGACCACAACAGGATACTGAGCCACCAGGCTTGATCTGCTTGAGCAGTTCGGCCAATGGGCTACCACCCACCGTATCGACAGCGTTCGCAAATGCCGGTTTAACGAGGGGTTTCTTATCCTCGGCCAGGGTTTCACGACCCACAACTTCTTTAGCCCCAAGAGCTTTGAGATCGTCTGCATGGTCGGCCTTGCCGCTTATGGCGACGACGTCGAACCCAAGTTTGGCAAGCAGTTCCACCGCAACGGTGCCAACGGCACCGGAGGCTCCTGAAACAGCGACTTTGCCCTGCTCCGGCTTGGCGCCCATAGTCAGAAGCTTCTGAACACAGAGACCGGCGGTGAGGCCGGCGGTGCCATAGATCATAGCGGTACGAGCGTTCCATCCTTCCGGCATGGGAACACACCAGGCGGCAGGTACGCGGATGTATTCGCCAAAACCGCCGTCTGTATTCATGCCCAGGTCGTACCCGGTCACGATAACCGGACTGCCGTTCGAGGGGTTGCCAGTGGCGGAATCGACGACCTCTCCTGCTGCATCAATACCCGGGGTATGGGGAAAGGAACGGGTAACGCCCTTATTGCCGGAAGCCGACAGCGCATCCTTGTAGTTGAGAGAAGAGTGGCTTACCCGTATCAGGACGTCACCATCAGGAAGGTCGGCAGTACTCAAAGATTTCTCCGCACCGACATACTCGCCGTTCTGCTCTTCAACGCGCCAGGCCTTGAATTCGGAATTGGTGGTCATCATTCTTCTCCGCTTTCGGTGGTCTACTGGAACTTCTGGTTGCGGAAGGCGCCCAGGACTTTCCAGACAGTGTGTTCAAGCGCCGAACTGGTGGCCAATCCGAGTTTTTCCGGAAGGGTCCGCTTGCGCTGATATGCCACTGAGACTACGTCTGCCCGGTCGCAGGCTTCAATGAGATATTCGTCGGAGGTCTTGATCTCGTCGATCAGTTTCACTTCGAGCGCTCGCTTGCCAAACCAGATATCTCCATTGGCAACGGCTGCAATGTCCAGGTCCGGCCGGCGTTCGCTGACATACTCTTTGAAAAGACCGTGAGTGTCTTCAAGATCTTCCAGAAATTTCTGTCGGCCTTTATCGGTGTTTTCACCAAATATAGTCATGGTGCGTTTGTGCTCTCCAGCGGTGAGCACCTCGAAGTCCACGTCGTTCTTCTTGAGGAAACGATGGAAATTCGGAAGCTGGGCAACCACACCGATCGAGCCCAGGATGGCAAAGGGCGAAGCAACGATCCTGTCTGCGACGCAGGCCATCATGTAGCCTCCACTGGCCGCCACCTTGTCAACGCAGGCGGTGAGGCGAAGACCCTTGCTGCGAATCCGGTCCAGCTGGGCGGCCGCAAGGCCATAGGAATGAACCAGCCCACCACCGCTTTCGAGGCGGATAACCACTTCGTCTTTTTCCGGATCGGCAATACTCAGCACCGCAGTAATTGCCCTGCGAAGCGGATCTGTGTCGCTGGCTTTGATATCGCCGTCGAAATCCAGAACATAGACGCGACCACGACTGTCATCCTGCTCATCGGTATTCTTCGCGGCCTTGGCCGCTTTCTTCTCCGCCTTCTGAGCCTTTTTCCGGGCCTTCTGGAACACCTTTCTTTGGTGATCAGACATCAGCCGTGACTGAATCGATTCACGCAGCTTTTCGTATTTCTCGTTGAGTTTCCGGATCTTGAGTTCTCCCTCGCCCTCATGATCGCCCCGATCCTTCTGGGCCGCGGACATGATGACAGAGATCACTACCAGGGCCGCCACCACGAAAGTAACGATCTTGGCCAAAAACAAACCGTATTCTGTCAGGAACTCCAAAGTGCTTCTCCAACTCAGTGTGCGGGAACAAGAGTGTAACTTACCGAATTTATGGTGATAAGGAGAGCAAAAAAATTAAAACAAGCGTTCGATCGATCTTGACAGGGCCGACCACTCACCATAAAGTCGGATTGCGAGGTCGGCTCTACCCGGGCACCCGATCAGGCTCGTGCAGCCAGGGACATCAAGCCGTCGTGATCATGACTAGACAACCATCAAAAGGGTAAAACAATGTCTGTAGCTCAGGTATTTGAACAACTCGAACAGAATTTCAACGCAGACGCAGCTCAAGGCCTGGACCTGGTATTCCAGTTCGACATCGAGGACGACAAGACCTACCACCTCGTTATTAATGACGGCACCTGCAAAATGCACGAAGGCGCCCATGACGATCCATCCGTTACCCTGATCATGAACTCCGAAACCCTGCAGGGCATCGTTTCAGGCGAGACCGACGGCATGCAGGCATTCATGGCAGGTCAACTGCGCGCCGAAGGCGATATGATGCTGGCAACCAAATTGGGCGAACTGTTCAAGATGGGCTGATTGCCCCCCGTCAAGCACAAAAAAGCCTGCGTCTCAACGCAGGCTTTTTTTATGCCCGAGAATCTATTGATTCCAGAACTGCACGGCTTCCCTCGCCTGCTCGTTTACCGGAACAGCAACCAGACCTGAAGAGGATAGCTTTACCTCGAAAACAGCCCCACCCCGCATTGGCATGAACGTCATGCTTCCGTCCACGGCCTCCACAAACGGCAAGTTGAATTGACGGTCCCACTGCCAGAGATCAGGCCAGATGCCTTCAGCGAGGCCTATGGAAGTCCTCGGAGCCGACCGCTCCTGCTCAAGCGACGTGTAACGCCCGCTCAATTGCTCGAGCCGGTAACCGGGAGCGATATCAAGCCAACGGAAGGGGCCGGTAAAACGGAGAATCCTGGCGTCCATCTGCCATTGATCGCCCTGCAGCGTTCTCACCACAGACAACCCATCCTGACTCTGGAGGGAAACCTGCCAGATCTGTTCGGCCTGTCTCTGGGTGGAGATGCTTGCCGCGGTCTGCAAGCCTACCAGTGAATGATAGCTGCTCAGATTTACCGCAATCACGAGGACATATAAACCGGCCAGAATGACACCGAAAACCGCCGTTCCTTTAATCCAGGTGAGCAACCATCGGGGGTGCCTGAAAAACAGCAGGCCCGCTATAACCATCACAGCGCCGGCAGCGGCCAGTACAATGATAGCGAGCGTGTGGGACATGGAACTACAAACCTACATCGTCCAGCGACGATTCAGCCAGTTTCAGTAGATCTACGTTGCGGTCTTCGCTTTTGCCAATACTCTCGATGTAGTACTCCAGCGAAGTCAGAGCGTCCGCCAGCGCCTCGAGCACCTGGGCGGCTGGCGCTTCCTTCGCATCCAGCAAGCGCTCCTGGATTGAAGCCGCAACCCGCTCAAGAACCCCGGCGGCTCCGGGATCATTCACCATTTGCAGGCCACCCCAGATGCTGTGCAGGGTTGCAGGCAGATTGGCAAGATGCAGTTTGTCGTAGTCGGATTCGATAAAAGCGGTGATTGCACGCTTTGCCAGGGTCAATGCCCCACGGGCTTCGTCAGCCACGACATAGAGCGCCTCACGGAGGTAGACAGACTCCTCCCGCTTGCGTTCACCACCGGCCAACGCGTCGGTTTCCGACGTGATGCCGCGGGTCACGATCTGCATGACGGCGTCTTCGATTCCCAGGACGGAATCGGCGAGTCGATACAGTTCATCATCACCGGGCAAGCGAGATTCTGCTTCCCAACCCCGAAGCTTGCTCGCCTCTTCTCTTGAAACGCCCGCCAGCTTGTTCAGGTCAAGCATCACCAAAGTGTTGGCCAGTCGTTCGAGGGCATCGGCAATCGAAGACAGCTCCGCCAGATCCGGCTCGATACCGCGTTCAATGATGTCCAGCTTGTCCTTCAACTGGTTCAGTTCATCCTGAAGGGCTTCCGAAAGGGATTTAAGGACATCACTGCCAGGACCGTACAACCTGCTCGCATGGGCTTCCAGCATGGAATCCGGAAAATCCGCCGGCGCGAGATGGTAAGCGGATAACACCTCGGTAACTTCAGGGTTAGCAGACCCGCTGCGGTACAGCAGATAGACCAGATCCCGAATCAGCGAATCCGGCGCGTCTTTACCCGTGGCAACCTTGCCCACGTACACCACTTCCCGGGCGTACTTCTCGATCCGCATGAACATGCGCTTGCGGGCCTTGTTAAAGACCATAGCGCGATCAAGCATGGTGTCCGCAACAATGCCGACAAGGCACCACATCTGCCCCATAGGTGCGCCCTGGCAAAGGCGGGCAAGTCCTCTCGAAGCGCGGCCAATCAATTTCTTGTTTACCACATCGTTCCGGTCGCGAAGAATTCCCAAAAGCGCAACCTGGAAGGTCAGGCGCATGCGACGCGCCATGACTTCGTAATCCGCCTCATTGCCTTCAAACGGCTGCAATGACAAACCGGCACAAAAATCCGGCCTCTCTTTGACATCGACATCAAAAAAACAGGATTCGGGATAGGGTTTTTCCCGGCGGGCCTCTCGGAGGTCATTGATCACGGGAAGCAACAGCTCGGGATGATCTTCCCGCTGCTGATGATAGTACTCGACATAGCGCCGAAGAATGAACAGAGCGCTATTGAGGGTAGTAAGGAGGATGTTTTTGTCGTCATTAGCGCCAACGGGAACGTCGTTGGCCATAGTTACTGCTTCCTGGCACAGCAGGGTTCCGCCCCGCAGCTCCACCAGAATAAAAATGCCCCGCAACTGGTTGATGAAATCAACACAGTTCTGGAGATCCTCACCCCTTTCGCGGTTTTCCTGAAAGCGTTCAAGGCTGGATTCTGCCTGCTTGATGGTCTGCTCTATTTCACTTTTGACCAGATCAAACGACTGCGATTTCGTCGCGAGAGACGACTGAACCATAAACGCTTCCCGTTAATGTTGCGGAGACTACCGCATCCTCTTTGGTGGTCACTGGTCCGGCTGTCGCGTACCAGGCCTTTTTGTTCTGGGCCGGCTAACCCCTTTTCCGGCCAAAGCCAGTTCGCAAAAAACTGGCGAACTTATCATTACTTATAACATAAAACTCAAGTACCTCAAGAAAGGCGGAATGTAACATTTGGTACAGCCCGACCCAGTTCTCATTCCGGGCTCTGGAGTTTACCCCACACAGTTTCGCCCGCCTGTTTTTCGAGCAGGGACATGAACTCTTCGTGGGCTTCGGCCTCTGAACTGGAGGCACGAACCACCGACAGGGGCGCTCTGTCAGCAGGCAGCCTTCGAATTCCGCCGTTACCGCCACCGTTCTCGGATCCGGCATCCAGTGACAGCGCGGTCTGGCCACCGGTAAGCAGGAGGTAAACATCGGCCAGGATCTCCGCATCCAGCAACGCGCCGTGGAGGTCACGGTTGCTGTTGTCCACACCGTAGCGCTTGCAGAGCGCATCAAGGTTGTTCTTCTGCCCCGGGTGACGGGCCCTTGCGATAGCGAGCGAGTCCACGATTCCGCAGTGGTCCGCGGTTTTCCGTACCGGCTTGAGACGGGCGAATTCCGAGTCCATGAAGCCGACGTCGAACGCAGCGTTATGGATAACCAGCTCGGCGCCCTTGATGAACTCGAAGAACTCATCGGCGATTTCCGCGAAACGGGGTTTGTCGGCAAGGAACTCGTTGGTGATGCCGTGAACAGTGATCGCCTCAGCCTCTACTTCCCGGTCCGGGTTGATATAGACATGGTAGTTGCGGCCGGTGAGCTGGCGCTCCATCAATTCAACACAACCGATCTCGATGATCCGGTGACCTTCTGCCGGGTCGATACCCGTGGTTTCTGTATCCAGTACGATCTGTCTCATTGCCTGTACCTGGTTAACTGTATTTATGCGCTCTGAATCTATGCGCCGGAAAGCTCGTCGACACCGCGATTGGCCAGTTCATCCGCCAGTTCATTGTCAGGAACACCAGAGTGCCCTTTTACCCAGTGCCAGTTAATCTGGTGCCGGGCCACTTCGGCATCCAGCTCGCGCCAGAGATCTTCGTTCTTCACGGGCTTTTTCGCGGAGGTCTTCCAGCCGTTCCGCTTCCAGCCTGCCATCCATTCCGTAATGCCTTTGCGCACGTACTGCGAATCCGTAAACAGCTCCACCTCGCACGGGCGCTTCAGGGCCTCCAGACCACGGATGGCTGCCATTAATTCCATGCGGTTGTTCGTGGTATTCGCCTCCCCGCCGTGCAGGGTCTTTCGATTGTCGCCATAGCGCAAAACCACGCCCCAGCCGCCGGGCCCGGGGTTGCCTTTGCAGGCGCCATCCGTATAGAGGGTTACCTTGCCGGCCATTCAGCCTCCTGATTTAATTTTCGGTGATTCACTTCGGTCTGTTAATCGGCGAGCCACTGCGGCTGCAACCTCGGGAGGCGCCAACGGTACCGGTGCCCGGCAGGGCAATCACCTTGCTTTGGCGCCAGACGGGGCGCCTTGGCAACCGGGCGTGGACGCGTTTTTTGGCAAGGATACAGTAATAGGCGCCTACTGGCAGGAGTCGATTTCCGGACAAACGGTTGTCAATCCGGCTCGTCGGCTTGCGACCACTGCGCTGCAGTGGTGGCCTGAAAAACCGGGTAATCGACGCTTCGACATTAAAGCCCAGCAAGTGCAGCCAGTCTTCCATGCGTCCGCGCAAGAGGAAGCGACCGCCCCACGGGCCCTCGCTGCTCCTGGAGATCAGTTTGCGCGCGCCCCAGAGGCTCAGAGGGTTAAAACCAAACAGCGCCATCGTGCCCTCTCCCCGGAGCACGCGCGCCGCCTCGCGAATCACCTGGTGAGGGTAAGGAGAGAAATCGGCCGTGTGATGCAGCACGACAAGATCCATCGAGTCACCGGGAAAGGCCAGCTCGTCGGCATCGCAGATGGCGACTCCATCCGGAATATGGGGATACCATCTTGGCGCTGTCATGATCTTCTGGGAAAAATCCGTGCCGGTAGCCAACGGCAGCCGATGGCTGATCCCCACCTGCAACTGCCTGGCGCCTGTCAGACGCTGTAGCTCGGCGTCGACAAAGCGTCTCTGGTCGGCCAACAGTGCCCGACCAAGCGGGGTCTGGAACCAGCGCTCAAAGCTCTCATGTCTGGCGGAATAATCAACTGCCTCGGATTCACTCACCAATGCGCCACTCCAGGAAGCCCTTTCCCATGGTTGGGGCCTTGTATTTAATGCTCTATCATATCAGTCACATTCGATAAGCACATGTGGGGCCCTATGCTGACCATTTCCGCCATACCCGCCTTCAGTGACAACTATATCTGGTGCCTTTCCGACACCGCCAGCGACAAGGCGCTGATCGTGGACCCGGGCCAGGCCCAACCGGTCCTGGACCATCTGGCCGAGAACGGACTGACCCTGGATACCATTCTGGTGACCCACCATCATCCGGACCATGTCGGCGGTGTCAAAGAATTGCTCTCCCGTTTTCCGGATTGCAGGGTAACGGGCCCCGCGGATTCGCCCTACAAAGGCAGTACCAACCTGGTTCATCCCGGTGACGAGGTGATCTGGGAAGATATCACCTTCCAGGTCCTGGGCGTTCCCGGCCATACTCTCGATCATATTGCCTACTTCACCGACGTCGAGGTAAATGGTCGGCCGGTTCTCTTCTGTGGCGATACCCTTTTTGTCTGTGGATGCGGACGTCTGTTCGAGGGCTCACCGGAGCAGATGCGTCAGTCTCTTCAGACCCTCCGGGCGCTGCCTGGCAAGACCGCCGTTTACTGCGCCCACGAGTACACCCTCGCGAACCTGCGCTTTGCCCGCAGCTGGTTGCCGGAAGACGAAGGTCTCCGGACGTTCGAGCAGGAGTGTCAGGCCGCCCGCGATGCAGGAGAACCGACGGTTCCTTCAATCCTCGAGAACGAGAAACGGCTCAATCCGTTTCTGCGGTGGGATGATCCGGCGGTAGTGGACTCCGCCCGGGCCTATTGCTCAAGCCGCGGCCTGCCCGCCGATTCCGATAACGCTATTTTTGCGGCCATTCGCCACGGCAAGGATAATTTCTGACGCCTGGTGATACGCACTTAACAAATCCTCTCAGAGCCGTAACGAGAGGTTTCTTGACCCCTTTTTAATCGGTCCCATAGAATCATTTCAAAATTGTGACCGTAAATTGTTCAATATGCCGGAGTTTCAGATGCTGAATCCGGCCTCAACCTGAACCCGGATGCTGTTATGTCGGCCAGACGATTGTCGTTTTTGTTTTTCGCCGGAGCCCTCGCAAGTGGCTGCACCAGCCTGATCAGCCAGGGAGAGCAAAGCCCGCTGAACACACAGGAAGTCACGGTCGCCGCGGGCGATGAAGGGCTCAAGAAAGCTGTCGAGACCGGAGAAAACCGTGACGCTGCCCGCGACGAGCCGCTGGACGAAGCTATTGCTCCGGAATTGAAGGATGCTGCCAGGGATGCCCGGGAGAAGCTCGACAATCCGGTTCAGAAAACCGCTGAGGCGGAGGCAGTTGAGCAAGATCTGTGGGCAAGACTGCGCTCAGGATTTGTTCTGGATCACGATATCGACAATGAACGGGTTCGGGACCAGTTGAACTGGTATGCCCGACATCCCGGCTACATTGACCGGGTTGTGGAACGCGGCAGTCGCTACCTTCACTATATCGTCAACGAGACCGAAAAGCGGGGCTTGCCTGCCGAATATGCTCTGCTCCCCGTTGTTGAAAGCGCGTTCGATCCGTTTGCGTACTCCCATGGGCGCGCGGCCGGTCTCTGGCAATTCATTCCCTCCACGGGCAAATACTTTGGCCTGACACAGAGCTGGTGGCACGATGACCGTCGTGACGTCATCGCCGCAACCGACGCTGCCCTGACCTATCTCGAGCGCCTCGCAAACCGGTTTGATGGCGACCACACGCTCGCCCTTGCCGCCTACAACAGCGGCGGCGGCACGGTTTCCAGCGCCATGCGCCGCAACCGGAACGCCAACAAGCCGACAGACTTCTGGTCTCTTCACCTGCCCCGGGAGACCAGACACTACGTCCCCAAACTGATTGCTCTGGCGAAAATATTCGACAATCCCGAGGCCTATGGCATCGAACTGCCATCGCTGAAAGACGAACCCTACTTCGAAGTTGTTGATACCGGCTCCCAGCTCGACCTTGCCCAGGCGGCAGAACTGGCCGGAGTAGATGTCGACGAGATCTACCTCCTGAACCCCTCCTACAATCGCTGGGCAACTTCGCCGGATGGACCTCACCGGTTGCTCGTTCCGGTTGGGAATGCGGAGACGTTCCGTGCCGCCCTGGCTGAAATTCCAGCCAATCAACGGGTGTCCTGGCGCAACTACGAAGTCAAATCCGGAGACAGTCTCAATTCGATCTCCCGCAAGTTCTCCACAACGCCGTCAGTGCTGCAGCAGGTCAACAATCTGGACAGCGACCTGATACGAATTGGCCAGCGCCTGATGATTCCCTTTGCTTCCAAGGGCAGCGATGCTTACGCCCTGAGCGCCTCCCAGCGCCTTGAGCGCAAACAGGAGCGTAAGCGGGACGGTAACAAGGTTCGTTACACGGTGCGCAAGGGCGACACCTTCTGGGACATTGCCCGCGAGCACCGGGTGTCCGTACGTGAAGTTGCTGCCTGGAACGGTATGGCGCCGGGCGATCCGCTGATACCCGGCAAGGAACTGGTCATCTGGTCCAAAACCAGTCAGCCGACGGTTGTGGCAGCCAACAGTGGCCGTGGTAAGGCTATGGTTCGGAAAGTAGGCTACCGGGTGCGCAAAGGCGACTCCCTTGCCCGGATTGCCAGCAGGTTTTCCGTGAATGTGCGGGACATCGCAAGCTGGAACGATCTGAATACCGCCCGTTATCTGCAACCCGGGCAAAGTCTGGTACTCTACGTTGATATCCGAAACAGTCCCTGACGTGCGAGACTTATGACAAGAACACGGAAAGCCTCATCCCTTACGTCGTTTTTATCAGCCCTGGCACTTATTGCCACACCGCTTATCTCACCCTTTTCCGTCGCCGACGAGGCAATGCCAGCCCATGGCATTGCCATGCACGGGGACACCAAATACCCTTCCGGGTTCAGCCACTTCGATTACGTGAATCCGGAAGCCCCGAAAGGCGGCACCCTGAAAATGGCGGTTGTTGCCAACGGCTTCGACTCATTCAATCCTTTTGATATACGGGGTGTTGCCGCCGCGGGCATCAGCAACTATCTGTATGACACACTCCTTGAGTCGTCCGACGATGAGCCCTTTTCGGCCTACGGCCTGATTGCCGAATCCCTGGAGACACCCGAAGACCGGAGCTATGTGGTTTTCAATATCCGTGAACAGGCGCGGTTCCACGATGGCGAAGCCATTACCACTGAGGATGTGAAATTCTCCTTCGACACGCTTACTACCCAGGGGCATCCCTTCTTCCGGAACTACTACGCTGACGTAGAAACAGTCACGATAGAAAGCCCTCAGCGAGTACGTTTTGACTTCAAGGAAACCAGCAATCGGGAGCTGCCGCTGATCCTCGGCCAGATGCCCATTCTGCCCCAACACTACTGGGCCGATCGCGAATTTGGCAAGAATGGCCTCAACCCGCCGTTGGGCAGTGGCCCCTACCGGATTGGTGACTTCGAAGCAGGCCGGTCGATTACTTACGAACGCGTTGACGATTACTGGGCACAGGATCTTGGCGTCCGGAATGGCCGCTTCAACTTCGATCAGATCACCTACGACTACTACACCGATGACACCGTGGCGCTGGAGGCGTTCAAGGCCGGCAGTTTCGATTTCCGGTTGGAGTCTTCTGCCAAGAACTGGGCCACAGCCTACACCGGGGAGCGGTTCGAAAACGGCACGATCATGAAGGAAGCCATCGAGCATCACCGGCCTTCAGGCATGCAGGGTTTTGCCTTCAACACCCGCAGAAAGGTGTTTTCGGACCCGCTGGTTCGTGAAGCGCTGGCCTATGGTTTCGACTTCCAGTGGGCCAACAAGAACCTCTTCTTCGACCAGTACACCCGTACTGACAGCTACTTTGAAAACAGCGATCTCGCTTCCTCGGGTCTCCCCACCGGCCGTGAACTGGAAATACTCGAACCTTACCGGGATCAGTTGCCCGATGATGTGTTTACCGAGGAGTACCAGCCACCCACCACCGAAGGCCAGCAGGGCCTCCGCGAGAATCTGAGGACGGCTCTGGGTCTGCTCAAGTCCGCCGGGTATATCATCCGCGATGGCAAGATGGTACACGGCGAAACCGGCGAACCACTGGCGTTCGAAATCCTGCTGTTCCAGAAAAGCTTCGAGCGGGTGGTTCTGCCTTTCAAGAACAACCTCGGCCGTCTCGGTATCGATGTGACCGTACGCCTCGTGGACAGCAACCAGTACATCCAGCGCCTGCGGGAATTCGATTTCGATATGATCACCCAGGTGTTCGGCCAATCGGATTCCCCGGGCAATGAACAGCGGGAATACTGGCATTCATCCACCGTGGATGCCAAAGGCTCACGGAATTACATGGGCGTGAGCGATCCGGTGATCGACGAGCTTGTGAACATGGTCATTCAGGCGCCAAACCGAGAGGAACTGGTTTACCGGGTTCGCGCCTTGGACCGGGTTCTGCTGCACCACTATTATGTGATTCCTCACTGGCACCTGAGAAGCGACCGTGTCGCCTACTGGAACCATCTGCAACGTCCAGCCGAGACGCCGAAAAACGGCATTGATCTGGACAACTGGTGGGCGAAGCCCTGAGGAAAACGCCGCCAAATGGGCATCTACATACTCAGGCGTCTGGCGCTGATCATCCCCACGCTGATCGGAATCATGCTGCTCAACTTTGTCATTGTGCAGGCGGCCCCCGGTGGTCCCGTTGAGCAGCTTATCGCTGAGATGGAAGGCCACGGCGGCAGCGCGCTGGCCCGGGCTTCCGGTGGTGGAACAGGTGGCGAGGTAGCCGACTCTTCCGGCGACACGCGTGGTTCCCGCGGCATACCCGATGAGCTTCTGAAAGAAATCGAAGTCATGTATGGCTTCGACAAGCCTGCTCACGAACGCTTCTTCAAGATGCTTGGCGATTACGCCACCTTCAACTTCGGTGATTCCTTCTTCCGGGAAAAAAGCGTCATCGACCTGATAATCGATAAAATGCCCGTTTCGATCTCCCTGGGGCTGTGGTCGACGCTGATCATCTATTTTATTTCCATCCCCCTGGGCATCCGGAAAGCCGTTACAGACGGCTCCAGGTTCGATGTCTGGACCAGCTCAGCCATTGTGGTGGGCTACGCCATTCCGGGCTTCCTCTTCGCGATACTGCTCATCGTGTTGTTTGCCGGGGGCAGTTATTTCGACTGGTTTCCGCTCCGGGGCCTGACCTCTTCGAATTTCGACGAGCTTACCTGGTACCAGAAAATCGGGGATTACTTCTGGCACCTGGCGTTGCCCGTCACCGCAAATGTGATCGGCGGTTTTGCCACCCTGACCCTGCTTACCAAGAATTCCTTCCTGGATGAGATCGGAAAGCAGTACGTGGTAACCGCCCGCGCCAAGGGTCTGGACCAGAAAGAAGTGCTGTATGGCCACGTATTTCGCAATGCCATGCTGATCGTGATTGCCAGCCTGCCAGGCGTCCTTGTCGCTCTGTTCTTTACGGGCTCCCTGCTGATTGAAGTGATCTTCTCCCTCGACGGGCTCGGGCTGCTCGGTTTCGAGGCGGCCCTGAACCGCGACTATCCCGTGATCTTCGGCACCCTGTATATCTTCACCCTGATGGGCCTGATCCTGAAGCTGATCAGCGACATTACCTACGTCCTGGTCGATCCGCGGATCGATTTTGAAAGCCGGGAGGGTGCGTGAGTTTCCGGTCTCTGACTCCGATCCAACAGCGGCGCCTGCGGAACTTCCGGAAAAACCGCCGGGGTTTCTGGTCTTTGTGGATCTTTCTCGCCCTGTTTGGCCTGTCATTGGTTGCTGAGCTGATTGCCAACGACTCGCCACTGGTCGTGTCCTACAAAGGCGACCTCTACTTCCCGGTGGTCCAATCCGTGCCGGAAGAAACCTTTGGTGGTTTCCTGCCCACGGAAGCCGATTATCGCGATCCCTTTATCGCCGATGAGATAAGCGCGAACGGATGGATGGTCTGGCCACCGATCCGGTTCAGCTACAACACCATCAATTACGATCTCGAGGTTCCGTCACCGGCGCCGCCGAGTGCAGAGAACTGGCTGGGAACCGACGATCAGGGCCGGGATGTTGCAGCCCGGGTGATCTATGGCTTCCGCATTTCGGTTCTGTTCGGCCTTACCTTGACCATCGCCAGTTGCATTGTCGGCGTAGTGGTCGGCGCCATCCAGGGCTTTTACGGCGGCAAAATTGATCTGCTGGGCCAGCGCTTTATCGAGGTCTGGTCCGGCTTGCCGGTGCTGTATCTGCTGATCATTCTCTCCAGCATTGTGCAGCCAAACTTCTGGTGGCTGCTGGGCATCATGCTGCTGTTCAGCTGGATGGGGCTGGTGGATGTGGTCCGTGCGGAATTCCTGCGTGCCCGTAACTTCGAATACGTCAAAGCTGCCCGTGCACTGGGTCTGGACAACCGCAAAATCATGTTCCGGCATATACTCCCCAATGCCATGGTAGCCACGCTGACCTTCCTCCCGTTCATTCTGACGGGGGCAATTACCGGCCTGACCTCCCTGGATTTCCTGGGCTTTGGTCTGCCCTCCGGTTCACCCTCGTTGGGGGAACTGATTGCCCAGGGCAAGGCCAACCTGCATGCGCCCTGGCTGGGCATATCCGCCTTCGTATCGCTGTCTCTGATGCTCACCTTGCTGGTGTTCGTGGGTGAGGCCGTACGCGATGCCTTCGATCCGAGGAAGAGCTGATATGAGCCAGTTACTTCAGATTTCCGATCTTTCCATCTGTTTTGATCACGGGCCTCCAGCCGTCGAATCCCTGTCACTGGCAATCCGTGAAGGCGAGACCCTCGCACTGGTGGGCGAAAGCGGCTCCGGAAAATCCATTTCGGCACTGTCGATTCTGCGCCTCCTGGATGCGCGGCACGCCAGCTACCCCAGCGGGCAGATCCGGTACCGCGATGAAGATCTTCTGGCCGCCACCGAGAAGCGCATGCGCCAGATCCGCGGCCGGGAGATCGGGATGATATTCCAGGAGCCCATGACATCCCTTAATCCTCTACATACCGTGGAAAAGCAGATTGGCGAAACCCTGGAACTGCACAAGGGAATGCGCGGGCCACAGGCAAAACAGCGCTGTCTGGAGCTGCTGCAACTCGTGGGGATACAGAACCCGGAAAGCAAGCTTGGCGCCTATCCCCACCAACTTTCGGGGGGGCAAAAGCAGCGGGTGATGATCGCCATGGCCCTGGCCAATGAACCCGATCTCCTTATCGCGGACGAGCCTACGACGGCACTGGATGTAACCGTCCAGAAACAGGTTCTCGAATTGCTCAGGGACCTTCAGAAGAAACTGGGTATGGCCATTCTTCTGATTACCCATGACCTGACCATCGTTCGGCGGTACGCCGACCGGGTGGCTGTCATGGAACATGGCAAACTCGTGGAAGAGGCTGATACCGATGCCCTGTTTGCCAGCCCACAACACCCCTATACACGAAAGCTTCTGGATGCCGAGCCCCCGGAGGCGCCCCTACCCCTCGATAAACGTGCAGAACCGTTGCTGGCTGTTGAGCGACTGGACGTGCGTTTCCCGATACGAAAGAGCCTTTTGGGCAAGGTGAAGGAATCCTTTCACGCTGTGCAGGGCGCCGATTTCCAGCTCAATCGCGGCGAAACGCTCGGAATCGTCGGGGAAAGTGGCAGCGGCAAAACCACCATCGGCCATGCGCTGCTGAAGCTTACCGCCAGTACCGGAAGTATCCGCCTCGCGGGCGAGGAGCTGGCGTTTCTTAACCAGAAGGATTTCAGGCCCTGGCGAAGGCGCGTGCAGATTGTCTTTCAGGATCCGTTTGGCAGCCTCAGTCCCAGAATGTCCATTGCCGAAATTGTCCGCGAAGGGCTGGAGATCCACGACGCGGAAAACGCAGCCGAACACGACAGCAAAGTGATTCGCGCGCTCACCGACGTTGGCCTTGATCCGGAGGCACGGCATCGTTATCCACACGAATTCTCTGGCGGCCAGCGCCAACGCATTGCCATCGCCCGGGCTCTGGTGCTGCAGCCCGACCTGATCATTCTGGACGAACCCACATCCGCCCTGGACCGCACCGTGCAGAAGCAGGTCATTGAACTGTTGAGGGCTATCCAGACCCGTTATGGTCTAAGCTATATCTTTATCAGCCATGACCTGGCTGTGGTGCGCGCCCTGAGCCATAAGCTGCTGGTGCTGCAGCATGGCCGGATCGTGGAATATGGTGACGCGGCCAGGATTTTCGATGCACCGCAGGCGGAGTACACCCGTGAACTGCTGAACGCCGCGTTCTTTTACCAGAAACCAACTACGACTATTTGAGCGTTACCCCGACCAGAGCACTCAGGGATAATGCTCGCAAATCAGGAACACAGGGAGAACGACCCATGGGAATCCTCAGTGGCAAGAAAGCACTGATCGTTGGCGTAGCCAGCAAACTGTCCATTGCTTACGGTATCGCCGAGGCCTTCGCCCGCGAGGGTGCCGAACTGGCGTTTACCTACCAGAATGAAAAACTTCAGCCACGGGTTGAGAAGTTCGCCGAACAGTGGGGAAGCAAGCTGACTTTCCCCTGCGATGTCGCAAGCGACGAAGAAATTGAAAACGTCTTCAAAGAGCTGGGCAAGCACTGGGACAACATCGACATCATTGTGCATGCTGTCGGCTATGCGCCTGGACACGAGCTGGACGGCAACTACGTCGACGTGACCACCCGTGATGGCTTCCGCATTGCCCACGATATCAGCTCCTACAGCTTTGTCGCGCTGGCCAAGGGTGCCCGCGGCATGATGCATGAAGGCAGCTCGCTGATTACCCTGAGCTACCTGGGCGCTGAGAAGGTTCTGCAGAACTACAATGTGATGGGCTTGGCCAAGGCTTCCCTGGAAGCCAATGTTCGCTACATGGCCGCCAGCCTGGGCCGGGACGGCATTCGTGTGAATGGCATTTCCGCGGGTCCGATCAAGACCCTGGCCGCCTCTGGCATCAAGAGCTTCCGTAAGATGCTGGCCGAAAATGCCAGGCGTGCGCCGCTGCGGCGAAACGTCACCATCGACGAAGTGGGTAATGCTGCTGCATTCCTCGGCTCTGATATGTCCTCCGGTATTACCGGCGAGATCATGTACGTGGACGGCGGCTTCAACATTACCGGAATGGGTGAACTTGAAGAGTAAGTCTCACCCTCCCCGAACGTAAAAGAGCCGGCGTTATGCCGGCTCTTTTCGTTGGATTGCACGGACAAGAGTCAATCCTGGGCCATCGCCGAGGCCACGGCCTCCACCCACTCGACGTATGCGGTTTCGTCAGACTCAATGATTCGCGCCCCCACCAGAAAGCTCGACTCGTTGGGTCGACACCAGATCACTTCGACCATCAGACCGAAAGGCTGGGCATGGTTACCAAGAAATACGCTCGCCGGCAGCAGGGCCCCCAGGGAAAGGGGTTCGTCAGCTGTCAGGCAAAGGCCACTGGCCGAAATATCACGAATACCGCAGACAAGGTCCCGCTCCTCGGCTCCGGTTTCTTCCGGCAAGCCGGACTCAAGCTCGAGTATTGCCCTGGCTCGCGCCGTAAGACGGTAATCTGCCCGATTGTCCTGATCAACGGGCGGCTCATTCCGGGTTCCAAAGCTATAGTCATTATTGTTTTTCCTGCTTCGGCAATATCAGTTGCGGCCAACGCGAATCCGCCCGACTACCCTGCTAAGGGTGTCGTCGAATTCCGCGGAGGTTCCCAGAACCCGGATCCGTCCTTCGACAATCCTTTCAACCAGGGCGTCCTCGAGAAATTCACGCCTGTTCAGGCCCAGACGGTCCACAAACACGAGCTTTCTCGACGCATTGATGCGCACGGCCAGTTTCAGACGGGCAGGTTCATCAGACGTTTCATCGGGTTCAACGGCAATCCAGCCACCAAGCTTGATAGCATCCACCTGTTTCTCGGCCAGCAGCGTCCTTTCCTTCCGGATCCGTTCCTTTTCAGCCTGTTCATCGGCGAGTCGTTGCTCTTCATCGGCTTGCCGCTGGCGCTCAAGCTCGGCTTCACGTTCCGCTTCCTCCGCCCTTCGCCGTTCTTCCGCGACTTCTTTTTCCCGCCTCAATTCCTCTGCGCGCAGCCTGGCAGCTTCCGCCGCCTGCTCCCTCTGCCGACGCTGCTTCTCGCAGACACGGGCAAGCAGTTCCACGGTTTCTGCCAGCACCGTTCCGAACGGCGTGAGCTGCGGCAATGGCCGGATCTGCTCCTGCTCAAGGGCCCTCTGAAACTCGCCCCAGGTCTGCAGCCCCAGTTTCACGCCGGCGCCGTTCGTCCAGAGGATTTCTGCCGATTCCGGCAAGAACGCATAGAAGTAACGGCGCTGCTCTCCGACACCCTCGCCCTCGACAAACCATTGCCCCTCATACGGTTCAAAAGCTTCTGCCGCGGGCACTTCGAAGCTGAGCCAGGTGCTGTCCCAGTGGAAGCTCCCCGCCGCCGGCAGAGCCTCCACAAGATCCGGCGCCTCCCCTCTCAGCCTGGAAACCATAGCGGATTCGATCCCGGACAGGGACTCCGCAGGCAGTGATTCATTAAAAACCCGTTTCCAGACATCAAGGATCCGATCACCGATCTGTTCGCCCACGTGATAGAGCCGATTACGGTCCTTGTCGGAAAGCGACGGATCACCAATCCAGACCAGCCATTCCAGCAACTTGCTGCCATGTCGCAGGTTCTCTCCGTCGAGACCGGAATCCCAGATCGACTGTTTCAGCAGACCCTGCCAGTGATCAAGTATAAAGCGGACGATCGGAAGCGGCAGCTTGCGCCCCTGGAGAGCCCGACCGATTAATGCCCGGGAAGACTGCTCTGCCTTGCGCTGCTTTGCAGCGCCCTGCTCGGTTTCCAGCAGCCGTTGGCGGAGCCTTCCAACCTGGGCATTCCTCTTCCCGGCGTCTTCCTGCCAGCGATGACAGAATTCGTTAACCGGCTCCGTCTTGCCGGATTCAAAACTCGCGGAAACGGCGATAACCAGCGAATCCAGCTGATCCATCAGAACCTTGGCGGAACGGCCTCCGGAATCACTCCAGCCGCGCCACTCCTGAAGGCTGTCCAGCCACTCCAGTAGCGCCTTGCTGAAGGCTTTCTTGCCCTCCAGATTCATGCGCCAGGCAAGATAGAAGCGCAGCCTTGCCACCCGGCGGGCGAGGCTCGGATGCAGACCGCTCGTCTTCAGGAACACGTCCATGATGCGGTCAGCCACATAGGCGGCGTTCACCTGTCGGGCTGACCACTCCAGATGAACAGATCGGATAACATGGGTAACCCGTTCGTCACGCTGTTCGGACCAGCAGGAAACCAGCAGTGGGCGCCAGTCGCTGACGGCGTCTGGTTCGAGCTTGCCAGCCGGGTATGGAAGGTCAGGAACACGAATGCCGGCCAGGACATCGTCAATCTTGCCTGAAACCGCTGCAACGGAAGGCACATCCTTCGGTCTCTGCCTGTTTTGCGACATCCGTTCCCCGTACTTAAGAAGCGTTGAAAAGGCCCTGTAAATAACGCAGTATAACCAACTCGCCGGGGTTTACCGCAACCGTGCACCGGCGCTATTCGCGTTAATCTGCAACCCTGTTGGCATATTCTATCGTCCACCAGGGCTGCAACGATCAGAATCGGGGAAGCAGAACAACATGTCGGGCAACAAACTAGAGAATCTGAATGTGGCGAGCCAGGAAGCACTGATCACTCCTGAAGCGCTGAAGAAGGAGATGCCGCTCTCCGACAAGGCCGCAGAAACCGTCTCAAAGGGCCGCCAGGCGATCTATGACATCATGGATGGCAAGGACCACCGGCTATTCGTCGTGGTGGGCCCCTGCTCCATTCACGATGTTGAAGCTGCGAGAGATTACGCCGCGCGCCTGAAGAAGCTTGCCGATGAAGTCAGCGACACGCTGCTGATCGTTATGCGTGTCTATTTCGAGAAGCCTCGCACAACAGTTGGCTGGAAAGGCCTCATCAACGATCCGCACCTGAACGACACCTTTGATATTGAGCAGGGCCTTCACATCGGTCGTCGTCTGCTGCTGGATATCAACGAGCTTGGCCTGCCCGCAGCCACCGAAGCGCTGGATCCGATCTCCCCGCAGTACCTGCAGGACACCATTGCCTGGTCCGCCATCGGCGCCCGTACTACCGAGTCGCAGACTCACCGCGAGATGAGCAGCGGCCTGTCCATGGCGATCGGTTTCAAGAACGGAACCGACGGCAGCCTGGACGTTGCGGTGAACGCCATGAAATCCGTGTCTCACCCCCACAGCTTCCTGGGCATCGACCAGCAGGGACAGGTGGCGATTATCCGCACCAAAGGCAATAACTACGGCCACGTTGTTCTTCGTGGCGGCGGTGGCAAACCCAACTACGATTCCGTGAGCGTCGCCCTGTGCGAACAGGCGCTGGATAAAGCAGGCTTGCGCAAGTCGATGATGATTGACTGCAGCCATGCCAACTCCAGCAAGGACCCGGCCATTCAGCCGCTGGTCATGCAGGATGTGACCCACCAGATCCTGGAAGGCAATACCTCGATCCAGAGCCTGATGGTGGAGAGCAACATCAACTGGGGTAACCAGTCCATTCCCGAGAATCTGGCAGATCTCAAGTACGGCGTATCGGTGACCGATGCCTGTATCGACTGGCCAACCACCGAAAAGGCCATTCGGGATATGCGCGATAAGTTGAAGGATGTCTTGCCCAAGCGCAAGATCGGCTGATCAAAGCATGATATAAAACGGGGAGCCTCAGCTCCCCGTTGTCATAACCCCACCTATCCAGTCCAGCCTTTCTCTCAGCGCGACTACTTGGCCGATAATAACCAGTGTTGGCGGCTGGACCGCTTCCGCCTCTACTCTTTCAACGATGTTGCAGAGATTCCCTGTAACCACGCGCTGATCCCTCGTTGTCCCCTTCGAGACCAACGCCACGGGCATTTCCTGGGACATACCGTGGGCGACCAACTGCCGGCAGATAATCGGCAGGCCAACCAGCCCCATGTAGAACACCAGGGTCTGGTTGTTCTGGACAAAGTCCTTCCAGGGTAGATCGCAGGTATCATTCTTCAGATGGCCGGTCACGAACCGGACTGACTGGGCATAATCCCGATGGGTGAGTGGGATTCCGGCGTAGGCCGCGCAGCCGGACGCGGCGGTTATACCCGGCACAACCTGAAATCGGACGCCGGCATCGGCGAGGGTTTCAATCTCTTCGCCACCGCGACCGAAGATAAACGGATCACCACCCTTGAGACGAACCACTTTTCGCCCCTGTCTGGCCAGATCCACCAGTCGCTGATTGATCTGATCCTGGGGCAAGGTGTGGTTGGCCCGCTGCTTGCCAACGTGAACCATCTCGGCGGTGTCCGGGATCATGGCCAGTATTTCCGGGGAAACCAGACGATCGTAGAGCACGACCTCGGCAGAAGTAATCAACCTCCAGGCCTTGAGTGTCAGCAGTTCAGGGTCTCCTGGCCCGGCCCCGACCAGGGCAACCTCACCCGCGGATGTGTTCGGGTTCGAAGTTACCGGATTAACCCTGTACCTTACTGGTGCAGGGGTTGCACCAACGCCCTTCCCTGGTGCGTTATCTGGCTGATCACTCATTGGATTCTGTCGACGCCTCCCATATACGGCTTGAGAACCTCCGGAACCACAATGCTGCCGTCAGCCTGCTGGTAATTCTCCATGACCGCAATCAGTGCACGACCAACGGCAAGCCCCGAACCGTTCAGGGTGTGGACGGGTTCGGGCTTTCCGGTTTCCGGGTTACGCCAACGGGCATGCATGCGGCGTGCCTGGAAATCACGGGTATTGGAGCAGGAAGAGATTTCACGGAACTTGTCCTGCCCCGGCAGCCAGACTTCCAGGTCATAGGTCTTGGCCGCCGAAAAGCCCATGTCGCCTCCACAGAGTGCAACCACGCGGTAAGGCAGCTCCAGCAACTGCAGCACCTTTTCGGCATGGCCAGTCAGGGCTTCCAGCGCGGCATCTGAATCCTCCGGACGAACCACCTGTACCAGCTCCACTTTGTCGAACTGGTGCTGACGGATCATGCCGCGAGTATCCCGGCCGTAAGAACCCGCTTCACTGCGGAAGCATGGCGTGTGGCAAACCATCTGCAGCGGCAGCTCAGCGGCATCAAGAATAGAATCCGATACCAGGTTGGTGGCAGGCACTTCCGCAGTGGGAATCAGGTACAGCGGATGCTCGCCTTCCGTTTTGAACAGGTCTTCCTCAAACTTCGGCAGTTGGCCTGTTCCGTAAAGGCTATCGGCATTAACCAGATATGGTACGTAGGTCTCCAGGTAGCCATGTTCCTGTGTGTGCAGATCCAGCATGAACTGGGCCAGAGCCCTGTGCAGCCGTGCCACCGGGCCACGCATGACGGCAAAGCGCGAATGGGCCAGGCGGGTCGCGGTCTCGAAGTCCAGGCCTTTCAGACTCTCACCCAGGGCAACGTGGTCCCTGGGCTCGAAATCAAAGCTCCTGGGCGTGCCCCAGGTGCGAATCTGAACGTTATCGTCTTCACTCTCGCCGGCTGGTACATCTTCATCCGGGAGATTCGGGATACCGGCCAGGAAGGCGTTGAGCTCCTCCTGGAGAGTGCGGAGCTCGTCTTCGGCTTCAGACTTCTGTTTCTTCAGGTCTTCCACCTCGTCCAACAGCGGCTGGATGTCCTCGCCGGCAGCCTTGGCCTTGCCGATCGACTTCGACCGCTTGTTCTGCTCGCTCTGCAGGTTTTCCGTGCTCACCTGAAGGGCACGGCGGCGTTCCTCAAGCTGCTCGAAGGTGGCGGTATCGAATTCGAAATTCTTGATGGTCAGCCGACGGGCGATCTCTTCTGTCTGGGTGCGGACACGTTTGGGATCGAGCATGATTATCCTGAATCTTCCGGTTAGCGATGTTTTGAATGACTGGCCATTATACCTGCACTGGCGCTCGTGGCTACCGCCGAAAAAAGGCTCAGGTGTAGCGTTTGCGGGGGCTTTCGGCGTTGCGGGAATCCAGACGCTGGCGTTTTTCAGCCAGTTTTATCTCGAGACCGCGGTTTACGGGCTCGTAGTAGCGGCGCTCATGAATGGCCTCGGGCAGGTAGGACTCCCCGGCGGCGAAGGCTTCGGGTTCATCATGAGCGTACCGATAAGTATCCCCATGGCCCATGCTCTTCATCAGCTTGGTGGGCGCATTGCGCAGGTGCACCGGGACTTCGTAGTCCGGATCCTGGCGGATGTCCGCCATGCACCTGTTGAAGGCGTTGTAAACCGCATTGCTCTTGGGCGCCATGGCCAGGTAGGTCACTGCCTGGGCTAGTGCCAGCTCCCCTTCCGGAGATCCCAACCGCTCCTGAGCGTCCCAGGCTTCCATGCTGAGTTGCAGAGCACGGGGATCGGCGTTACCAATGTCTTCACTGGCAATTCGCACTAGACGCCGGGCGACATAAAGAGGATCACAGCCGCCATCGAGCATCCGGCACAGCCAATACAGCGAGCCGTCCGGATCTGATCCGCGAACGGATTTATGCAACGCTGAGATCTGGTCGTAGAATACGTCACCGCCCTTGTCGAACCGGCGGAGGCTGGTCTGCATGACCTGCTCAAGCTGATCCGCCGTTACCCGATCCGTGCCGGCCTCATCCGGCTCTGACAGGTCAGCCGCCACTTCCAGGATATTGAGAGCACGGCGGGCATCGCCACCAGAGGCTGCCGCCATCAGGGTCAGCACGTCTTCATCAACTCGCAGGCGTCCGCCAAATCCCTCATCAACTGTCAGCGCGCGGCGTAGCAGCTGAAGGATGTCCTCTTCCTCAAGGTTCTTGAGCACGTAGACACGTGTTCTGGAAAGCAACGCACTGTTCAGCTCAAAAGAGGGATTCTCAGTGGTCGCACCTACGAAGATGAAGGTACCGTCTTCAATGTGGGGGAGAAACGCGTCCTGCTGGCTTTTGTTGAAGCGGTGAACCTCATCCACGAACAACAGAGTGTCCCGACCCTGTGACTGCTTGCGATTACGTGCCCGCTCAACAACGGCCCGGATCTCTTTCACACCGCTCAGTACGGCCGAAACCGTCTCGAAACTGAGATCGCTGACATTGGCCAGTAGTTGGGCGAAGGTGGTTTTACCGACTCCGGGAGGGCCCCAGAGGATCATCGAGTGAAGCTGGCCCTGCTCAACAGCGCGCCGCAGCGGTTTGCCGGGCCCGACCAGATGAGCCTGGCCCACATAGTCATTCAGGCTTGCCGGCCGCATTCTCGCGGCCAGCGGCCGAAAACCCGCGGATTCCGCGAACAGACTGTCCTGCATCAGGCCCCGTCCCGGATAATATCCACACCCTCCGGATAGTCGAGGGTGAACGCACCCGCTTCAACCGGTTCGTTCAGCCTGATCCGGTCGAAACTCAGTACGCTGAGCTGTGCCAGGGAATCCTGCATACGCATCTCCTGGAGCTCACCCTTGAAGAACGTCAGCCTGAGGGACGTAAAGAGGGAGTCCGGGCTTCTTGGCTCCAGAGTAAATTCACGGGTGTTGTCGCCTATCTGGCGACCGGACACCCTGTAGGTATCCTCCAGATTATCCACCTCACCGCTCAGTAAAAGCGCGGGTGTGGATTGCACTCGATCGTCGAGATTGTGGATCGTGACCTGTTCCAGGTCCGGATCGTAAACCTCCACGGTTTCGCCATTACTGACAATAAACTGCGACAAAGGCGCACTGGTCTCCCAGTAGAACAGCCCGGGGCGCTTGGCCTTCAGGGAGCCACGGGTTTCCTGAACCTTGTTGCCATTCTCGTTAACAACAATCTGGATAAAATCCGCCTGGTAGGACTCGTAGCCCTTCAGCAACGAGGCCAACTCGTTCGCGCTGTCGCTGCCCTCACTCGCACTCAGAGGGCCGGCAATAAACACCGCCATGACCAGGGTGGCCAGGCATTTCACAAAAGATCGTCCCATTGCTTGTTACTCCTAATCTCTGGGTGGCGGCGGAGCCAGAACTTCACGTGCCCCGTTGTGGCCTGCGGCGCTTACCACGCCGGATGCTTCCATGGCATCAACCAGGTTCGCTGCCCGGTTGTACCCGATCTTGAATTTTCGCTGTACCGAGGAAATCGAAACACGGCGCCCTTCCGTGACGAAGGCAACGGCCTCGTCGTAAAGGGCATCCACTTCACTATCCCCGCCTCCTTCCGAGAGGTTGGGAACGCCCGGCAGGCTCTCGCCTTCGGCGCCATTGAGAACATCGTCTACATACACGGGCTCGCCCCGGGCTTTCCAGGCACTGACCACGCGATGGACTTCGTCGTCATCCACAAAAGCCCCATGCACCCGAACCGGCAGGCCCGAACCCGGTGGCAGGTAAAGCATGTCACCATGCCCCAGGAGCTGCTCGGCACCACCCTGATCCAGCACCGTACGCGAATCGATCTTGGACGAGACCTGGAACGACATCCGGGTCGGAATGTTGGCCTTGATCAGGCCGGTGATTACATCCACCGATGGCCGCTGGGTGGCAAGGATCAAGTGAATACCGGCCGCCCGCGCCTTTTGCGCGATCCGGGCAATCAGTTCCTCAACTTTCTTGCCGACGATCATCATCATGTCGGCGAATTCATCAATCACCACGACGATGAAGGGAAGAGTGTCCAGCTCGGGGCGCTCCTGCTCGTCGTTGGCAAGGTATTCGTCCGGCTTCCAGAACGGGTCCAGCAATGGTTCACCGGCGGCCCTGGCGTCTTTGATCTTGCGGTTGTAGCCCGCCAGGTTACGGACCCCGAGGCTGGCCATGAGCTTGTACCGGCGCTCCATTTCAGCGACACACCAGCGTAGTGCGTTGGCCGCCTCCTTCATGTCGGTGACCACCGGCGCCAGCAGGTGCGGAATGCCGTCGTAGATGCTCAGTTCAAGCATCTTGGGGTCCACCATGATAAAGCGGACCTCTTCCGGGCCTGCCTTCAGCAGCATGCTGAGCAGCATGGCATTGACGCCGACCGATTTACCGGAACCGGTGGTGCCCGCCACCAGCAGGTGCGGCATTTTGGAGAGATTGGCAACCATCGGGTTGCCGCCAATGTCGTTACCCAGTGCCAGGGTCAGCGGTGAGTTCGACTCCTGAAACACCCGCGCGCCAAGCACTTCACTGAGCCGGACCATTTCCCGTTCTTCGTTGGGAATCTCGATACCGACCACAGACTTTCCAGGAATCACCTCGACTACCCGAACGCTCAGTACCGCCAGTGAGCGGGCCAGGTCCTTTGCGAGGTTGGAAATCTTGCTGACCTTCACACCTGGAGCCGGCTTGATCTCAAACCGGGTAATGACCGGGCCGGGATTGACCTCGACTACTTCAACGGATACCCCGAAATCCCCCAGCTTTTCCTCTAGCAGCCGTGACATATGTTCCAGGGATTCTTCGGAGTAGCCTCTTTCCTTATGCTCCTCCGGCGGGTCCAGAAGAGAAATCGGTGGAATCGGGCTTTCAATATCTTCCAGCAATGAAGGCTGCTTGTTGCCCTTGTCTTTGGACTGGGTCGGCTGTTCGTCCTTCTTGAAGGGCGAAATCTTCAGCGACCGTCCGGCAGACTGAGGAGATGCCTCGGGTTTGGCGGGTTTCCCGTTAGCGACAGGAGCCTCATCCCGTGAACTGAAGCTTTCGAGCCTTGCAGGTTCCGGGTCAACTTCGGCAGAGAGACCATCCAACGCGGGCTCTTTTCGACCGGTTTCTGGCTTCGACTCGGGCTTCGGGGCTTTTGGCTTCTTCGGCCCAAAGCCTGGAATCCGTTGCCACCAGCATGGTTTGTCGGCATCTGCTTTTTGCCGTTTGCTGTCCATGGCCGGCACACGGTCCTTGACCACAGGTGGCTCAGCTTTCGGTTCTGCTTTGGGCTCTGGCTTTTCCGACTTGGGCTTGCCTTTGAAAAGGCCTTTGATGGCAAGGCCCGTTCTGAGAGTCAAACCGCCCACCTGATCCATCAGCCAGAACCAGGAGAGACCGGTAGTAACCGTTAACGCGAACAGGAAAATGGCAATCAGCAGCAGGGTTGTTGCCGGCAGGTTGAAAAACCGCACCATAGCGTCGGCAACAGCCGTTCCAAGGACTCCGCCCGAGGACGCCCCCAGACCAAACACGGAATACAGTGACAACAGACTGGTTGCCGAGAGAAGAATCAGCAAGAAGCCACCGAAGCGCATCATGAAGAGTGGCCAGTGCAGATCCAGGGAATCGTTACGCCGACGGATGAGCATCAACGCGTATCCCGCAATCATGACCGGGAACAGATAGGCAACGTGGCCGAAGAAATCCATGAAAAGGCTGGCGAGCCAGGCACCAGTGCGGCCCGCATAATTCTGCACGCTGGTGTCATGACCGATACTGGCCCAGCCCGGATCTGACGGGCTAAAGGTAACCAGTGCCATGGAAAGGTAGATGCAAAGGGCAATAAGCGCGATGACGGCGCCTTCGCGAGCGCCCTGGGCGGCCAGCCGGCGAAAGCGCTGCTGCTTCTCTGTCAGTTCCTGTGGTGCTTTCTTCGCTTTTGCAGATTCGGCCATGAATGCTCAGACGTTATCGGTGCTTTCGTTCCGAAGCGCCTGAAAGCCGCGTTCAAGATCGGTTTTCAGGTCTTCTACGGCTTCGATCCCCACGGAAATCCGTACCAGATTCTCCGTGATCCCGGCCCGCGCCTTATCCTCCGGGGATAGTCGCCCGTGAGTGGTTGTGGCCGGGTGGGTGATCGTGGTCTTGACGTCACCGAGGTTTGCGGTGATGGAGATCATCCGGGTGCCATCGATGAAGCGCCATGCCTCCTCCCGCGCACCCTTGAGCTGGAACGACAGCACACCACCAAATCCGGTCTGCTGCTTTTTCGCCAGCTCATGTTGCGGATGACTCTGGAGCCCGGCATAGAAAACACGTTCAACTGCCGGCTGTTGCTCCAGCCACAGGGCCAACTCTAACGCATTGTCACAGTGGGCGCGCATACGAATTGGTAAGGTTTCCAGGCCCTTCTGAAACACCCAGGCGTTGAAGGGGCTCATGGTGGGGCCGGCCGAACGAAGGAAGCCATAGACCTCTTCCATCATCTTCTCTGATCCGACCACGACGCCTCCCACGCAGCGACCCTGACCATCCAGATATTTGGTCGCCGAGTGAATCACGATGTCTGCGCCCTGCTCCAGCGGGCGCTGGAGCACCGGCGTGCAGAAGCAGTTATCGACTACGAACAGGGCGTCGTTGTCTCTTGCCAGCTGCCCCAGGATCTCCATATCGGCCACTTCGCACAGCGGATTGGACGGCGTTTCAATAAACAGCATCCGGGTTTCGGGACGGATCGAAGCCTGCCACTCTTCCATATCCGTCAGACTGACAAACGTGGTTTCCACCCCGAAACGTGCCATGTATTTCTGGAACAACACGTTGGTGGTGCCGAACACACCCCGGGAGCAGATCACATGATCGCCGCTCTTCAGTAGCGCCATGCAGGTGCTCAGGATCGCAGACATACCGGATGCGGTGGCGACGGCACGTTCACCGCCTTCCATGGCCGCGATCCGACCTTCAAACGCCTGGACCGTAGGGTTGGTAAACCTGGAGTAGATGTTTCCGGGCTCTTCGCCGCCAAATCGCGCCGCCGCCTGGGCCGCGCTGCCATAAACGAAGCTGGACGTGGGGAATATCGCGTCGCTGTGCTCAAGCTGCCCGGTGCGGATCTGCCCTGCCCTCACGGCCAGGGTGTCCACGGACATCCCGTCCAGGTCGGACTCCGGGATCCAGACAGTTTCTTCGCGGCGAAAAGTCATCTACATCTCCTGCCTGAAAGCGGCGTTCAGTCTTCGTCGTTATGCAAGTCGATAATGCCATTGTCCCCGTCAGCACCACCGGCACTTTCGGATCGCTTTTCGTCATTGCGCAAGCCGTCAATGCGGCTCAGATACGCTTCATCGACATCACCGGTCACATAATCGCCAGTGAATACCGAGCACTCCCATCCCTCAATGTCATCGTTCACTTCACTGACGCAGGTTATAAGGTCCTCCAGATCCTGATAGAGCAGCCAGTCGGCACCAATCAGTTCCCGGATTTGCTCTACGGTGCGCCCGTGGGCAATCAGCTCACTGGCGGAGGGCATGTCGATACCATACACGTTCGGGTAGCGAACTGGAGGCGCCGCAGACGCAAAATAGACCTTACGGGCACCGGCATCCCGAGCCATCTGGACGATTTCCTTGCAGGTGGTACCGCGAACGATGGAATCATCCACCAGCATCACGTTTTTGCCACGAAACTCCAGATCGATCGGGTTAAGCTTCTGTCGGACCGATTTCTTGCGCATTTTCTGGCCCGGCATGATGAATGTCCGGCCGATGTAGCGGTTTTTGATAAAGCCTTCACGGAATTTCACCCCCAGACGATGCGCCATCTGCATGGCCGACGTTCGGCTGGTGTCCGGAATCGGCATGACAACGTCGATATCGTGATCCGGTGTCTCGCGGAGCACTTTCTCCGCGAGGGTTTCGCCCATGCGCAGGCGAGCCTTGTAAACGGACACCTTGTCTATGATGGAGTCAGGCCGGGCGAAATACACGTGTTCGAAAATGCACGGGTACAGATGCGGCTGGTCGGCGCACTGGCGGGTGTAGAGGGTACCGTCAGTTTCGATATAGACCGCCTCGCCCGGGGCAATATCGCGCACGAGGGTGTAGCCCGCTGCGTTCAGGGCAACGCTTTCAGAGGCAATCATGTATTCCTTGCGGCCATTCTCATCGGTGCGTTCGCCGTAGCAGGCAGGCCGGATACCATTCGGGTCCCGGAAGCCAACAATGCCATAGCCGGTAATCATTGCAATGACGGCGTAGGCACCCCGACAGCGTTTATGAACCGCGCTGACCGCAAAAAAGATCTCATCCTTGGTCGGGTCCAGCTTGCCAAGCTTCTGCAATTCATGGGCGAACACGTTCAACAGCACTTCCGAGTCGGAGTTCGTGTTGATGTGGCGCAGATCGGTCCGGAACAGGTCCTTGCTGAGATCATCAGCATTGGTCAGGTTGCCGTTGTGAGCCAGGGTAATGCCATACGGGCTGTTCACATAGAACGGCTGGGCTTCGGCGGAGCTGGAACTGCCAGCAGTCGGATAGCGCACGTGGCCTATACCCACGTTGCCCACCAGACGACGCATATGACGGGTATGGAAAACATCCCGTACCAGGCCATTGTCCTTGCGGAGGAAAAACCGTTCATCCTGAAATGTCACAATGCCCGCCGCGTCCTGGCCCCGGTGCTGAAGTACAGTCAGCGCATCATAGAGCGACTGATTGACGTTGGAAGTACTGACGATGCCGACAATGCCACACATGGATAAGTGTATCTCCGAGTGTTAAAACTGAATGTTAGCGGGACACGGACGCGGGTTCCACGCCTTCCTGCTCTGTAACGGAATCCGGTTCCGGCGCGTTTTCAGGCGCAGGCCCAAGAAAGCGCGCAAATTCATCGCCCAGGGTCCGTCTGGACCAGTCTTCAACCACCGCCAGGCGATCGATAATGATCGAGGTTCGCCACCAGGTATCCTGGGCCAGCGGTGTGTAACGGGTAAATGCAATCGCAACGATCACCACCACCACGCCCCGCAAAAGGCCAAAACCCATTCCAAGCACCCGATCGGTGGCCGACAAGCCGGTGGCCCGAATCAGATGACCGATCATGTTGTTGATGATGGCACCGACGATGAGCGTTCCAAAGAAAAGTATGGCAAAAGCAGCAATCAGCCGGACAAGCGGTGTTTCAACCGTGCTCTCCAGCAGGGACTGCATCTGGGGGTGGAAGGTTCTGGCCAGGATAAACGCGCCCACCCAGGTCACCAGCGAGAGGGCTTCCCGTACAAAACCCCGTTTCAGACTGATGAGGGTGGAAACTGTAATCAGGGCGATAATGACCCAGTCAATCCAGATCAGCGCTTCCATTGAAAACCCGGTGGAGAAAAGGAAGCGCGAATTCTATCAGGAAACCCCGGTTCGCCAAACCGCAAGACACACATAAACCGGACCCCGGGCGTTATTTTTCGCCGGAGGTCACCAGACTGTTAAGACCAAAGGCATCGTCCAGAGCCCTTTTGGCGGATTCGGCCTCGGTTTTTGACGCAAAGGGCCCGCTGAAGACCCTTGTCAGCGTTGTGTCGCCGCGGACAACCTCCTGAAGATGCGAGCCATAGCCCTTTTCCCGGACCTGATCTCTCAAGCGTCGGGCGTTGTCGGCATTGCCAAAGCTGCCCAACTGCACCACCCAGGCGCCATCCAGCGACCGCTCATACTCTGCAGCTTCTGTGGCAGCATTCTCCGAGGTCTGTTCAGATGTCTGAGCCGGCTCATTGGTGGATTCCTGAGCGTTGCCGCTCTCGGGCTGGGCAGCATCGGACGAATCGGTTACGTCCTGCATCTCATCCTGGCCAGGCGCCTCTTCGAGGATACGATAACCCGGGGAATCCCCTGCTTCTTGCGCGCTTGAGGGTGCTGCCAGGCCGCTATCGCTGGACTCAAGACCGTAAGACGGCGCCGGCGCCAATTCCGATTCGGGCGCTTCCACTTCAGGGAAAGGCGGCTCTTCCGGAATCTTGATGGTTGTGGACGTGCGCTCGGAATGAGGCTCATCAAAAAGCATGGGAACAAAGATAACCGCCAGGGAAACAAGTACCAGCGCCCCGATTATTCTCTGTTTCAGTCCATCCACGTTGCTAGGCTCCCAACTGTTATGACTGCGCCCCGACGGGCACCCATGCGCAGATACTAACTGGCCGGCAAGCGGAACTCAAAGTGTCAGGCACGGCCATGGACAAAGTTTAAGGCGGCCTGCCTAGCTTCCGGCTACCTTGCCAGCGAGCAGAATCTCGCGTGCTTCAGCGACCGTGAAGAAAGAACCGAACACAACCACAAGATCGTTCGGGTCAGCCACGGCCAATGCTGAAACCAAGCCCTCCCGCACGGATTCAAAAGCCGTCGCCTGGATCCCTGAATCGGACAGTCTTGCTTGCAGGTCTTGACCGGACAGGCCTCTTGGTACCTTGAGACCGGCCAGATACCAGGCATCGACCACATCAACCATGGCTCTGCCCACACCTGCCACGTCTTTGTCCGCCAGGGCGCCATAAACACCATGCACCCGTCTGCCCGGGGATTTTAGTTGACTCAGCTGACCAGACAACCAACCGGCAGCATGAGGGTTATGGCCAACATCCAGGAAGATATCCGGTGCGGAACCAACACGCTCGAAACGCCCGGGTACACTCAGACCTGAAAGCACCTGCTCAATGACTGGTACCGGCAGGTTCGGTTCAAGCTCGCGTATGGCAACCACGGCGGCTGCCACGCTTTTGATCGGCAATGGACCGGCGGGCAGACGAATCGCCCGGCCTTTATGGCGAAGCTCTACCGCCGGAGCATCATCGCCTGCTTGCTGCTCAGTCACTAGCTCATAATCACGCCCCAGCAGAGCCAGTTCGACTTTCTGCGCAGTGGCCTGCTGGAGCACCGAACGTGGCGGATCGGAATCGGCATAGACCGAGGGGATGCCCGGCCTAAGGACACCGGCCTTTTCAAACCCGATGACTTCGCGATTGTCGCCAAGGAAGGCAACATGATCGATGTCCACCGATGTCAGGATGGCAAAATCCGCGTCCAGGACATTGACAGCATCCAGCCGCCCACCCAGGCCAACCTCCAGCACCCAGTCGTCGAGGCCCGCACCGGCAAAGGCCACGAAAGCGGCAAGGGTTCCGAATTCAAAATAGGTAAGAGAGACATTGCCGCGTGCTTCTTCGACGGCTTCGAATGCACTGATAAGCGCGTCGTCGGAGATATCCTCACCATTAAGACGCAGACGTTCGTTATAGCGTTGTAGATGGGGCGAGGTGTAGGCGCCAGTCCGGCGGCCAGCCGCGCGCAAAAGCGCCTCAACAGTAGCAACCGCGCTGCCTTTGCCGTTAGTGCCAGCCACAGTGATGATCCGGGCGGACGGCTTTCGTCGGAACAACCGCCGCAGGACCACGAGGACCCGGTCCAGGCCGAGATCAATCTCTGTAGGGTGTATCGCTTCCAGGTAGGTAAGCCACTGATCGACGGTGGCACCAGCCCCCGGCGATGCCGGGGGCTGGTCTGCAGGGTTACTCAGCAGGGGCATCGGTTTCGGGCTTCTCCGAGACTTCAAACTCGATCGGGTCTTCGGTTCCCGGGCGCTCCTGGCCGGTAAACTTGGCGAGCACATGAGCAATGCGTTCGCGCATCTGGTGGCGATGGAGAATCATGTCAATCGCGCCGTGCTCAAGCAGGAACTCACTGCGTTGGAAACCTTCCGGCAGTTTTTCACGAACCGTCTGTTCGATAACCCGGGGGCCGGCGAAGCCGATCAATGCGTTTGGCTCTGCAATGTTAAGGTCCCCCAGCATGGCCAGACTGGCGGACACGCCACCGAAGACGGGGTCCGTCATCACAGAGATATAGGGAATACCCTCAACTTTCATCCTCTCAAGCACAGCGGCTGTCTTCGACATCTGCATCAACGACAGGATCGCTTCCTGCATGCGGGCGCCGCCGCTGGCTGAGAAGCAGACCAACGGGATACGCTCCTTGAGAGCAACATTTGCGGCCTGGACAAACTTCTCCCCGACCACTTGCCCCATAGAGCCACCAAGGAATCCAAATTCGAACGCGCAGGCAACTAAAGGAACCCCGAGCGTCGTGCCTTTCATTGCTACGAGGGCATCCTTTTCCCCAGTGGCTTTCTGCGCCTGGGACAAACGATCTTTGTAGCGCTTACTATCCTTGAACTTCAATCGGTCCCAAGGCTCAAGCTCAGCGGCAACTTCTTCACGACCCTCTGGATCAAGAAAAATTTCGAGGCGCCGACGCGCAGTCACCCTCAGGTGGTGGTTGCATTTGGGGCAAACATCCAGGTTTTTCTCAAGTTCCGGCTTGTAGAGAAAGGCACCGCATTTGGGGCATTTCTTCCACAACCCCTCCGGAACGCCCGTTCTCTGTTTCGACTCCGAGCGAATCTTGCTCGGCATTATCTTGTCCAGCCAGTTACTCATGGTCTCATCCTGTCCTTTGACGCCTGTTTGCCTTCCTCCCCTTCATTCAGGAGGCGAGACTGTCCAGTGCTTCACGCATCGGGTGGAGCAGATCCGTCAATGCCCGCTTGAGCTGGTCGGTATCTGCCTGATTTCTGGCTATTGTATCGACCAGGACGCTGCCAACAATTACACCATCGGATACCCGACCGACCGCCGCGGCAGTTTCCGCATCACGAATACCGAAACCAACACCCACCGGGAGAGCTGTCAGTTCGTGAATATGATTCACCTTGGCAGCTACCTCTTCCACGTTGATGGTGGCCGATCCCGTCACACCCTTGATAGAAACATAGTACACATAACCGGAGGAGTGCTCACTGATTGCCCGGATCCGGTCATCGGTCGTGGTTGGTGAAAGCAGGAAGATGGCGTCGAGATTTCGCTGGGTGAACAGCGGAGCAACCTCGTCGGCCTCTTCCGGTGGCAAGTCAACGGTCAGAATGCCGTCGACGCCAGCATCCTTGGCAGCATCCGCAAAACGCTCGTAGCCCATGGCTTCCATCGGGTTCAGGTAGCCCATCAAAACCACCGGAGTTGCGTCGTCTGACTTCCGGAACTCCTTGACCATGGCAATCACCTGCCTCAGCGAGGTACCGTGCACCAGGGCCCGCTCACAGGCAAGCTGGATTACCGGGCCGTCTGCCATGGGGTCAGAGAACGGCACCCCCAGCTCGATAATATCTGCCCCCGCCTCAACCAGCGTGTGCATCAGATCTACCGTGACATCGGGATGCGGGTCACCGGCAGTAATATAGGGAATAAGTGCCTTACGACCTTGTCCTTTCAGGGCCTTGAGGACCCCTTCAATTCGGCTCATGCCTGCTCCTGTTAATTCTTCAGATCTCGATGCCTTCAAGCTTGGCAACCGTGTTAATGTCCTTGTCGCCACGCCCGGAAACGTTAATGACAACGGTCTGGTCTTTGTCCATGGTCGCCGCCAGTTTGATGGCATAAGCGACAGCGTGAGCCGTTTCCAGCGCGGGCATAATGCCCTCGACGCGGGTCAATTTCCGGAACCCTTCCATCGCTTCGTCATCGGTAACGGACACATAATTGGCACGGCCAATGTCCTTCAACCAGCTGTGCTCTGGACCCACCCCTGGATAGTCCAGGCCGGCACTCACCGAATGCGTACCTGCGATCTGGCCATTTTCGTCCTCCATCAGGTAGGTGCGGTTACCGTGAAGCACGCCAGGACGACCGGCACAGAGTGGTGCCGCGTGTTTGCCGGTCTCAATGCCCAGGCCGCCAGCCTCGACACCGTAAAGCTGTACCGATTCGTCAGAAAGGAACGGATAGAACATGCCAATGGCGTTGGAACCACCACCCACACAAGCGACCAGGGCATCCGGCAACTTGCCGGTTTTCTCCAGCGCCTGACGACGGGTTTCCCGACCGATTACCGACTGGAAATCCCGGACCAGCAGCGGATATGGATGCGGCCCCGCAACGGTACCAATGATATAGAAGGTGTCGTCCACGTGAGCCACCCAGTCACGCATCGCATCGTTCATGGCATCCTTGAGGGTTTTGGTGCCACCCTGAACGGCATGTACCGTCGCGCCCAGAAGCTTCATCCGGAACACGTTCAGGGACTGTCGCTGGACATCCTCCGCGCCCATGAACACATGGCATTCAAGACCGAGACGAGCGCAAACAGTCGCAGTGGCAACGCCATGCTGACCCGCACCGGTTTCGGCAATGATCCGCTTTTTACCGAGGAAACTGGCAAGCAGCGCCTGGCCGATCGTGTTGTTCACCTTATGGGCACCGGTGTGACAAAGATCTTCACGCTTGAGCCAGATCTGGGCGCCGCCGGTTTCACGGCTGAGACGCTCGGCGAAATACAGGGGGGTTGGCCGGCCAACATAATCCGCCAGTTCCTTGTCGAACCGCGCCTGGAATTCCGGATCCTTCTTCAGGCGGGCGTATTCTTTCTCGAGCGTCATCAGAGAATCCATCAGAGTCTCGGAAACAAATCGCCCACCAAAGGCGCCGAAGTGACCCCGCGCGTCCGGCAGTGCGCTCAGCATTTCTTCAGTCAGTTTTACAGACACGGTGAACCTCTTTAATAAAATGAGAAATTTTCTGGATATCCTTGATGCCTTTGTCCTGTTCAACACCGCCACTGACATCTACAGCCCAGGGTTTCACCTGTTTCACAGCGGCAAATACGTTATCAGATGACAAACCCCCGGCCAATATGATCGGAAGCGGCCGGTAGTCAGGGATCAGATCCCAGTTAAACGATTTTCCTGTGCCTCCATACCGGTCTGGATCCCAGGCGTCGACCAGCAGGCCGGAAGCATTGTGAAACTCCTCGAAGGCAGCTTCAATCTGCCCCGCCTCTCGGACCCTGATGGCCTTGATCCAGCGTCGACCAAAACTGGCACAGAAATCCGCCGATTCGTCGCCATGAAACTGCAGCAAATCCAGTGGCACCCGCTCGAGAACCGCCTCGACTTCCTGCCTGGATGGATTAACAAATAATCCGACCACCGACATGAACGCCGGAACACGCTTTACCAACTCGGCGGCCTGATCCAATGACACTGACCGGGGACTCGGCTCATAAAAAACCAGGCCCAGGGCGTCGGCGCCGAATTGAACAGCCCCGTCGATATCCTCGGGGCGGGTAAGGCCGCAAATTTTGACCCTTGCGCTCATTGGCTCGGAACCCGCTGTTTGACATGGATGTGTGTTGGGGTGAACGGACTGTTTTCTTCCCGAGTGAACCAGGGCCGCAGAAAGCCCGGGCCGCACTCGACAGCGGGAATCCCGAATTCGTCCGGGTACCCCACATCGACCAGATACAGACCATGGGGAGGCGCTGTTACACCTGCAGCTGTCCGATCTCTGGCGACCAGTATCTCATGAATCCACTCCGGTCGCTGCTTTCCCGAACCAACCGCCATCAGGGCACCGGCGATATTCCGGACCATGTGGTGCAAAAACGCGTTGGCTTGCACGTCTATTACGACAAAATCCCGCTTCCGGGTTACCGAAATACGCTCCAGAAACCGAATCGGTGTTCGAGACTGGCACCCGGCCGCACGGAAAGAGGAAAAATCATGTTCTCCGGCCAATGCCTGCGCGGCCTTGTGCATGCGATCTGCGTCCAGTGGGCGGAAGGTCCAGCTTACCTGGCCCCGCTGTATACCCGGACGCACTGGATGGTTATAGATGATGTAACGATAACGCCGATAGGTCGCGGAAAATCGAGCGTGGAAATCACCGACTCCGTTTCCGGCCCAGTGCACGGAAATGTCATCGGGCAGCGCCGTGTTTATACCCATAACCCAGGAGCGCAGGTTACGGACAGACGGAGTGTCGAAATGAGCGATTTGATAGCTGGCGTGCACCCCGGCATCGGTACGGCCCGCACACACCAGATCAACTGCATGGTTCGCAACCTTTGCCACCGCTGCCGTCAGTTCCGCTTCCACCGATCGAACACCGGATTTCTGGAGCTGCCAGCCGTGAAACCCACGCCCATCATATTCGAAGGCAAGTGCGACGCGGCCCGCGCCTACGGCGTTATCGGTGGAGAGCTGCTGAGTCTCGAGAAACAAGTGCGAATCCGAAGAGAATGGTTCTATAAAGACAAAGCGCCGACCTTATTGCCGGGAGGATTACCCGGCGGCCGGCGCTTGCTACCTGTCAGACCCGATTATAACGGATCAGGACAGATTTTTAAGGAGGTCTTGCGCCTCTGCTTTCTGGTCTTCGTTTCCTTCAAGGGAGACTTCTTCCAGGATGTCGCGAGCTCCGTCGGTGTCACCCATCTCGATGTAGGCCCGCGCCAGATCCAGTTTGGTAGCGGCCTCATCGGTTCCGGCCAGGAAGTCGAAATCGTCCTCGTCACCGAGTTCGCTTTCATCGATGTCCGCAACCTGCGATTTGCGCGACTCATCGGAAACCTCATCAGACGCGACCGGGAGATCAAGATCACTTTCAGATGTCTCCGAGTCTTCGAGCTCATCAGTTACACCCAGTTGCTCGAGATCCTCGGCATCTTCAACCGTCTGTTCAGGATCCGCTTCCTCTGCATCGCCCTCACCGAGCGTGTCCTCAAGACCAAGCTCTTCATCGAGTGACGCCTCTTCGCTCTCCTCGGGGTTGGCTGAATCGGCAGAATCGGAAAACTCTTCCATCAGTGCCAGGTCTTCATCGGACACGTCCAGTTCCAGGTCATCCAGTGAAGATTCTTCCATCTCACTGCCACCAAGCTCGTCTTCTTCACCGGCTACCTTGTCCAGCTCAGCATCGAGCTCGTCCAGGAATGACTCGTCCAGCGAATCAACGTCGGAGTCGCCGTCCAAATCAGCACCCTGCTCAGAGCCTTCCTCGGAGGTGGTTTTCGGCCTTTCGTCTGGCAGCTCCTCCGCCAGGTCTCCTTCGTCCAGATCACCCTCTTCCAGATCGAGGCTCAGGTCGTCATCAGAATCGTCGAGCGTCTGCTCTGTACCGGTTGGCCTGTCAGAGTCCGCTTCGAATTCCGAAGACAGATCCCAGTCAGTGGACTCCTCAAGCTCTGAGGTGTCTTCGATCGAAGGCTTTTGTTCATCCGATTCCATCTCCAGACCCGAGAGATCGTATTCGATCATGTCGTCCCGGCTTTCTTCTTTGCCCTCGCCGGATGCGTCCTCCTTGCTGGCCTCGGATTCGTCAAGCTCATCAAGCTCGAAATCAGACAGGTCAGTCTCTGAAAGCTCCGAATCAAAGTCGCCAAACTCGTTCTCGGCCGGCTCTTCTTTTTCGGAATCGAACTGATCGGCGAGAAGTTCTTCAGATTCAGGCTTGTCCTGCTTCTCAATGGACTCATCACCGGTTTCGTCAGAATCATAGGATGTGGCAAACGAATCGGAACGTAACTGAGACTCAAGGTCATCGATGCTGGGCATCGACTCCGCCTCTTCCAGCCGTGCGCGCAGCTCGTTCGCGGTGGTCAGCGCTTCTTCATCGTCCAGAGCCTCGACCTCTCCGAATTGTTTTTCGAAAGAGTCGCGATCCTGGGTATCTGCGTAGACACCGAGCAGCTTCAAGCGCAGATCGGTGCGACTGGGCTCACGGGAAATTGCGGTTTCCAGAGCTTGGGCAGCCCGATCATGCTGGCCATAGGCAATGTAAGAGTCAGCCTCGGCCAGGGCGTCGCCAGCCGCAGATTGCTGATCCTCTTCATCCAGGCTCAGATCGAAGGAATCCGTTTCTTCGTCGGTTTCATTGTTCAGCTGTTCGTAAAACGCCTTTTCCCGGTTTGCATTGCGGCGGGCAAGCAGCAGGAGAAGCAACAGCAGAACGATCAGACCGCCACCAAGGGCAATCTGATACATCGGATTACCAGTTATGGCATCAATAACGTTACCGGGGAAACCTTTATCGGCAGCCGGAGCCTGTTGAGCAGGCTTGGGCGCAGGCTCTGCAGATTGCTCTGTTTGTGTCGGGGCTGGCTCCGCCGCCTCAGTTGCTTCAACCGCATCATCGGTAGCCGCAACCGCGGGCTCATCCGCTCCAGACATTTCAGCCTGTTCTGATGCGTTACCGGCATCGGCACCCATCTGATCATCGGTTGCCTGATCGGAACCGGCCATTTCGTCAGTTTCATCGACCATAGCCTCGGACTCGGCCATGTCGCCTGATTCACCCGCAGCTTCCGCATCCCCAGCTTCACCGTCCATCATGTCCGAATCGACGGGTGCCGTATCACCTTCAACGGCCTCGTCCATGGCGACAGATTCCGCTGCTCCGTCATCGGCAGCCGGACTTTCAACGGGTGCGGTCTGCTCTGCCGTTTCATCACCAGCAGTCTGCTGCATTTCAGCAAGCTGGGTATTCTTGAGCTCAAGCAGGCGCTGCAGAGTCTGCACCTGGTCCTGCAGGTCCTCAACACGACTGTTCAGCTCATCGTTCTCCCGGCGAGCGCTTTCGAGCTCTTCCATCGCGACCGCTGTGCCGGCATCAACGCCGCCCGGCAGTTCGCTGTCACCGCCCGCGGAGCCACTTTCGCTGCCCTCACTGCCGGCGTCCTCGGACACCACGAGTTTGAGTTCATCACCTCCGGCGCCAGCCTGCTGTTGGGGCGCGGACGCTGCCTGCTGCTCGGCGGTTGCATCGACTGTGCGCTGGGGAGTCTGGAATTCCTGATTCTGCTGGGCAACCACGCGAGTAGCTTCAGCGCGAGTTCGACTCTGGATCTGGTCCAAAGACGGGACACGCAGCACTTCACCGCGCTTCAGTCGATTGATGTTATTGCCAATGAATGCGTTCGGGTTCAGGTCCTGGATTGCCAGCATGACCTGCTGCATAGAGACACTGTTGTCTGGACGCACTTGAGACGCGATGGTCCACAATGTGTCTGAAGCTCCGGTGGGCCCGAATGTATCAGCCTGATATCCGGAACCCAGCGACCGCTCGGCCTGAGCCTGGCGACGAACTGATTCGGCACTGCGAGTGGTCGTCGGTTGGCTGGTTGTCTGGGACGTGGAGACTGTTGGAGTGCTGACCTGTTCCTGCACGCCGGACTCTTCCGCGTATACAGGTGGATCCACCAGAACGGCGTATTCCCGCATTAACCGGCCGTTTGGCCAGGTCAACTCAAGCAGGAAGTTGAGGTACGGTTCCCTCAGAGGTTCACGGGAGGACACATTGACAATGAGACTGCCATCATTGCCGGTGACCACCTGGAACCTGAGCTTACTGAGAAACTGGTTGCGATCCAGCCCCACCCGCTCATATGCCTGTTCCGAGGCAATATTGACGAACACGTCCGCTGGATTGACGCCACGGCTTTGGGGCAGAACAATCTCTGCGTCCAGTGGCTCGTTCAGATAGGACTGAAGTTCTATTTCACCCAGCCCCAGGGCCTGTGCGACGCCGGATCCGAGCCCTCCCGCCAGAGCCAGGGCAACCGCAAGCTTGCGTACCTTCATGCTTTTTCCTTTCCAGTCTCCGTTATTCGTTACTGCTCTTTTTCAAACAGAATCGGACGAGGTTGGATGACTTTCGTCTTGATAATTCTCGTTATTATGTGTTCTTTTTAATTTTCAGTCCGGCAAGTATTGTTGATAAAACCTCTTTTATCAATCAATCAGCCGCAATCCTTGTACCATTTTTTTATCAATCACGCGGAACTACCTAGCGCTCTTGAAAATAACAGGGGCGGAGGCTGAAATCAGCCTCCGCCCCCTCACCGGTTTATCGAAACCGGACACAGTTGGCATTTATTGCCTCTGTGTAACAATTTTTAACGCTCCTGAAGGATCCGGAGCATACGGCGCAGCGGCTCAGCAGCCCCCCACAGGAGCTGATCACCCACCGTAAACGCGGAAATGTATTCCGGCCCCATGGTCAGCTTGCGGATACGGCCGATAGGAACGCTCAAGGTACCGGTCACCTTCGCTGGAGTAAGTTCCTCAATGGTCGCATCACGGTCATTGGGAATCACTTTCACCCAGTCATTCGCTTTCGCAAGGATCGACTCGATTTCAGAAACCGGGAGATCCTTCTTCAGCTTGATTGTCAGCGCCTGACTGTGGGAGCGCATTGCGCCAATCCGCACACAGATGCCGTCGATGGGAATCGGGTTATCGGAGCGCCCGAGAATTTTGTTGGTCTCGACCCCCGCCTTCCACTCTTCCTTGCTCATGCCGTTGTCGAGCTGCTTGTCGATGAACGGGATAAGACTGCCGGCCAGGGGCACCTGGAAGTGCTCGGTCGGGAAGCCGTCCGAACGCATGGTTTCGGTTACCTTGCGGTCAATCTCCAGAATCGCGGAGGAAGGATCATCCAGCTCGGACTGGACGCTTTTGTTGAGCTCGCCCATCTGGTTCAACAGCTCGCGCATGTTCTGAGCGCCAGAACCGGAAGCCGCCTGATAAGTCATGGGCGACACCCACTCGATCAGATCCTGTTCAAGCAGGCCACCCAAAGCCAGCATCATAAGGCTCACGGTGCAGTTACCACCGATGTAGTCCTTGACGCCTTTCTCAAGCGCAGCATCAATCACGTTTCGGTTGACCGGATCCAGAACAATCACAGAGTGGTCGACCATCCGCAGGGTGGAGGCTGCATCAATCCAGTAACCTTCCCAGCCCGCGTCACGGAGCTTCTGATAAACCGCACCGGTGTAGTCGCCACCCTGACAGGTCACGATGACATCCATGGTTTTCAGAATCTCGACGTCAAACGCGTCCTGCAGAGGAGGAACGTCGTCTTTTCCCACGTCCGGCGCAGGCTTGCCAGCCTGGGATGTGGTGAAAAACACCGGTTCGATATCGGCGAAATCGTTTTCTTCACGCATGCGTTGCATGAGGACCGAGCCCACCATGCCACGCCAACCTACAAGTCCAACTCGCTTCATGTGCGATCTTCAGACCTCGTTTTATGCCCGCCCCATGCCTTTATCGCTGGCAGGGACAGGATGGGTGATCCCGCGGCAACTGCATCGCGTTGCCGTCGGGTCTCAAATACGCCTGTCAGGGCCTGGCCTCTTTACAGTGCAGCCAGAACCGCCTCCCCCATTTCCCGGGTGGACACTTTCTTTGCGCCCTCAGACATGATGTCCGCTGTTCGCAGACCCTGATCCAGGACCTTGCTGACCGCCGCTTCAATGGCTTCAGCAGCTTTTTCCTCATTCAGGCTGTACCGCAGCATCATGGCAGCACTGAGGATGGTGGCCAGCGGATTGGCAATGCCCTGCCCGGCAATATCCGGCGCAGACCCGTGGCAGGGCTCATACATGCCCTGCTTTTCGGAGTTCAGCGACGCCGATGGCAACATGCCGATCGAGCCGGTGAGCATAGCCGCTTCGTCCGAAAGAATATCACCAAACATGTTGCCAGTCACAATCACGTCAAACTGCTTGGGGGCACGGACCAGCTGCATGGCGGCATTGTCCACGTACATATGAGACAGCTCCACGCCCGGATATTCCCGGCGGAGATCGTTCATGATTTCCCGCCATAGAACAGTCACTTCCAGCACGTTGGCTTTGTCCACGGAGCACAGCTTTTTGCCCCGCTGCTGCGCGGCCTCAAAAGCCACCCGCCCGATACGACGAATTTCCGATTCTGTGTAGGCGTAGGTGTTGTAACCCTGGCGCTCTCCGCTCTCAAGTTCGCGCACACCGCGCGGCTGACCAAAATAGATGCCGCCAGTCAGTTCACGGACAATCATGATATCCAGCCCGGAAACAACTTCCGGCTTCAGAGAAGAGGCGGACGCCAGTTGCGGATAAAGAATTGCCGGGCGCAGGTTTGCAAACAGGTCCAGGTTAGAGCGCAACCCCAGCAACCCCTTCTCCGGGCGCTTGGCCATCGGCAGACTGTCCCACTGAGGACCGCCCACGGCACCCAGAAGGATCGCGTCGGCTCTGGTGGCCTTTTCGAGGGTTTCATCCGGCAGCGGTGTGTCGGTTTCATCAATCGCCGCACCGCCCACGAGGCCGGACTCGAAATTCAGGCCGAGACTGAACTGATCATTGATCTTGTTGAGCACTTTTTCCGCTTCAGCGACAATTTCCGGACCGATACCGTCGCCGGGAAGCATCAGGATAGTTCTGGGCATGTTTTTTCCTTGTTCCATTCCTTCAGGTCGAATTAGAGCCAGCGTAATCGGACTGCCTATTACCGCCCAGCACCAAACAGCCAGGGCGCAGTTTTACGGCGGCTATCTTCGTAAGACCGGATCAGCTCAGCATCTTCCAGCGTCACGCCAATATCATCCAGGCCGTTCAGCAGGCAATGACGACGGAAATCATCCACCTCAAAGGTAAAGGTTTCGCCGGATGGGGTAGTTACAGTCCTGGCTTCCAGGTCGACTGCCAACTGATAGCCTTCACTCTGCTCCACTTCCCGGAATAAACGATCGACAATTTCCTCTGGAAGAATAATGGGTAACAACCCGTTCTTACAGCAGTTATTATAGAAAATATCGGCAAAACTCGGAGCAATAATCACCCGGAACCCGAAATCCTCCAGAGCCCAGGGCGCGTGCTCCCGGCTTGAACCACAGCCAAAGTTACGTCGCGCCAACAATACACTGGCGTTCTTGTAGCGGTCCTGATTCAGGACAAAATCCGGATTAATCGGACGGGTGGAACAATCCTGATCCGGTTTGCCTTCATCCATATACCGCAACTCATCAAACAGGTTCGGGCCGAAGCCCGTGCGCTTGATGGACTTCAGAAACTGCTTGGGAATGATCATGTCCGTATCCACGTTGGAACGGTCCATGGGGGCGACAACGCCCTGGTGTTGCTTCAATGCGCGCATGGTTCTCTCCTGTGGATCAGTTCATCAGCTCACGGACATCAACGAAATGACCGGTCACTGCGGCAGCAGCAGCCATGGCCGGGCTCACCAGATGGGTACGCCCGCCAAAGCCCTGACGGCCCTCGAAGTTCCGGTTCGACGTGGAAGCACAATGCTCCCCCTGCCCCAGCTTGTCGGCGTTCATGGCCAGGCACATCGAACAGCCCGGGTCGCGCCACTCAAGACCGGCTTCGATAAAGATCTTGTCCAGACCTTCCTGCTCCGCCTGGGCTTTCACCAGACCGGAACCGGGAACCACCATGGCCTGCTTCAGAATCGGCGACACCTTCCGCCCTTTCACCACGGCCGCGGCCTCGCGCAGGTCCTCAATCCGGCTGTTGGTACAGGAGCCAATGAACACACGATCCAGCTTGATATCGGTAATCGCCATATTGGGCTGCAAACCCATGTACTTGAGAGCGCGAACAATGCCTTCACGCTTGATCGGATCGGCTTCCTGTTCCGGATCGGGCACCTTGCCATCAATTCCGGCCACCATTTCAGGCGACGTACCCCAGCTCACCTGCGGCTGGATTTCCGAGCCTTCGAGCTCAACAACCTTGTCGAAGACTGCATCGCTATCGCTATGCAAGGTGCGCCAGTATTCAACTGCAGCATCCCACTGCCCGCCCTTGGGCCCAAACGGACGATTGCGAACGTATTCGATGGTGGTGTCATCAACCGCTACCATACCAACCCGCGCACCGGCTTCGATGGACATGTTGCAGATAGTCATCCGCCCTTCCATGCTCAGGCCCTGGATGGCTTCGCCCCCAAACTCAATGGCGTGCCCGGTACCACCGGCAGTCCCGATCTTGCCAATGATGGCCAGCACAACATCCTTGCCGGTAACGCCCGGCCCCAGTTTGCCATTGACCTTCACCAACATGTTTTTCATTTTCTGCTGCACCAGACACTGGGTGGCCAGCACATGTTCAACTTCACTGGTGCCAATACCATGAGCCAGGCAACCGAAGGCACCGTGGGTGGATGTATGGGAATCCCCACAAACAATACTCATGCCCGGCAACGTTGCGCCCTGCTCGGGCCCGATAACGTGCACGATGCCCTGACGTTGATCCTTGATCTTGAACTCAAGAATCCCGAACTCGTCGCAGTTCTTGTCCAGTGTTTCCACCTGGATCCGGGAAACCGGGTCAACAATACCTTCGACACCACGATCACGATCCGTGGTAGGCACGTTATGGTCCGGCGTCGCAATGTTGGCATCAATCCGCCACGGCTTCCGCCCCGCCAGACGCAGACCTTCAAAAGCCTGGGGTGATGTCACTTCGTGCAGTAACTGACGATCGATATAAATCAACGCGGAGCCGTCGTCGCGCTGTTTGACGAGATGATCGTCCCACAATTTGTCGTATAAGGTTTTGCCCGCCATGGTTCTCTCTCACTCTCTGGGGGTTTTTGGTTCTGACGTTTGATAACGGTATCTTACCGCCTGCGACCGGATAACCTCAATTCATGTTTTTTATCTATCGCATGCCTTATGGTAATACTTTAAGATTCTGAGAAGGTCGCATGAAGGGATAAGCCTCCCAAAACACGCCCGTAAATACATCCATGTAGGGCTCGGTCGCGCCATCCCTGGCGCTCCACGGTTTTGGGAGGCTCATCCCTCCATACTCCCCATGCGCTGCGGATATTGGCCACACTCTGGGGAGCGGGTTGGAGCAGCGTTTTCAAAACCGTAGAGGGCCAGGGATGGCCCGATTCGAGCCCACATGGACGTGCTTGTTGGCGTGTTTTGAAAATGCTGTTCCAAGCCGGGACCTGCACCATATTTCGAAATCCGGGAACACATATATGGACTCAAACGCATTAAAGGCATTTTTGACCATTGTCGATCAGGGCTCCTTCTCAGAAGCCGCGGAAATCCTGCACCTGACACAGCCGGCCATCTCGAAACGTTTGGCTGCCCTGGAAAACCAGCTTGGCACCAGCCTGATCGATCGTAGCCACCGCCAGATTCGTCTGACTGATGCCGGCAGTCGTTTGCTTCCCCATGCACGTCGGATCCTCGATGAAATTCACAACGCCCGGGTGGCGTTGTCGCCGGACTCTGGACAAGTCCAGGGCGAGCTGCAAATCATCGCCAGCCATCACATCGGTCTGCATCATTTGCCAAATTGGCTACGACGGTTCAAACGGGAATACCCTCAGGTGTCCATCAACCTGCAGTTCATGGAATCCGATGCCGCCTACGAGCAGATGCGTAAACGTAATGCGGAGCTGGCATTCGTGACGCTGAGTGACAGCATGGAACCGAGCTTTCATGTGTTTGCCCAATGGCCGGACCAGATGGTGTTTGTGGTGGGCGCCGAGCACCCCCTGGCGTCACTCGAAAATCCGAGGCTTACAGACCTAGCAGACCACCCGGCACTATTGCCCGACACCAGCACCGCAACCTATCGGGTTGTGAGCCGGTTGTTTCTGGAGGCGAATCTGCACCTGAACCCGCAAATGCCAACCAACTACCTGGAAACCATCAAGATGATGACCAGTGTGGGCCTGGGCTGGAGTGTGCTGCCCCTGCGCATGATTGACGACAGCCTTAGGGTACTGGATGTGGGCAAGCCAGTTTCTCGTGTCCTCGGGGGGATCGGGTTATCCGGGCGGCAGCTCAGCAACGCGGCCAAAGCGTTACTCACCATCGTGCAGGAAGAGGAAAGCGCCTGAGGTTTAACCCTCGCCATGGGCTGGCGGCGGCCGAAGGCCTCGCCAGGTGATCACGATTGCGACGGCCATGGCGGCCGCACCACCCCAGAAAGCCGCCGAGGTACTGAACCCATCCACCAGGAACCCCGACAACCAGGCCCCAAGCGCACCGCCAGCACCGAAGGTGAGGCCGCTGTAGAGGGCCTGCCCCTGCCCGTGATGGTGCTTGCCAAAAAAGCCCTGGATGTACTGGACAGAGATTGCATGCAGCGCACCGTAAGATGCTGCATGCAGCAGCTGGGCGAACAGCAGGACGAGGACAACATCCGTCAGCTCCGCGATCAGTACCCATCGAATCATGGTGAGCGTAAGCGCGCCGATCGCAATCTGGCGAACCGTGAAATTGCGCGTTAACCGGTGCATCACCAGAAACAGTGCGATCTCCGCAAAAACACCCAGCGACCACAGCAAACCAATCGACAGCTTGCCGTACCCGTGCTGCTCCAGATGGATACTGAAGAACGTGTAGTAAGCTCCGTGCGAAACCTGCAGCAGGAAATTCATCAGAAAAAACGTCACCACTGCCGGGTGCGTGACGATGGCCTTTAAACTGCCTTTCGGAGCCGGCGCCTTTCGCTCACCCCGCTCCGCAGGCACCAGAAATGCGGATACGGCAATGCCCGCAAACACCGGAAGCAACAACCACGGGAGATTCTGAATCGGCACCAGTTCCAGCAAACCGCCGACCAGCGCAACCGCTCCGATGAACCCCACCGAACCCCAGAGCCGAACCCGCCCGTATTTCTCTTTCTGCTCGCCCAGGGTTCGAAGCGTGATCACCTCATACAGCGGCAAGATCGCATTCCAGAAAAACGTGAACGCCAGCATGACCAGCAGCAGGCCATAGAACCCCGGCTCCATGAACACACCGGCAAAAAACAGCGAACCGGTAATGGCACCGAACCGCACCAAACGCACACGCTGGCCGGTTCTGTCCCCTAGCCAGCCCCAGACGCTGGGAGCAACGATTTTGGTGAGCTGAATGGTCGCCATGAGCGTGGCGATCTGGAGGTAGGAAAAGCCCTGGCCCTCAAGGTAGAGGGACCAATACGGCAAGAGCCCGCCAAGGAGGGCGAAGAACCAGAAATAGAGGTTAGAGAGGCGCCAGTAGATAGAAATACCCCGCAAGTCCGGCTGTTTTGGCGGGACTCACTGCCCAAAAATGTGGAGCGCCAAGGATGGCGCGACCAAGCCCTACAGGGAAGTATTCACGGGCGTTTTTTGGGCAGTGAGTGCCGCCGAAGCAGCTTCACCAAGCCTGACAAACAAAATCAGAGCTGCCCAATCACCGGCGTAGAAACAGAAACATCCGCATTCTGCCCACGATGCCGCAGGTAATGGTCCATCAACACAATGGCCATCATCGCCTCCGCAATCGGCGTCGCCCGGATACCGACACATGGATCGTGCCGCCCGGTGGTAATAACTTCACAGGGATCGCCGTTCACATCAATACTGCGACCCGACAAGCGCAAACTCGACGTGGGCTTCAATGCGATACTGGCCACGATCGGTTGCCCTGAGGAAATACCTCCAAGCACACCACCGGCATTATTCGAAAGGAACCCTTCCGGCGTCATCTCGTCACGATGCTCGGTGCCCTTCTGGTCGACGCAGTCAAAACCGGCGCCAATCTCGACGCCCTTCACCGCATTGATGCTCATCAGTGCATGAGCCAGATCCGCATCCAAGCGGTCAAAGATCGGCTCGCCGAGACCCGGTGGCACGCCTTCGGCAACCACGTTGATCCGGGCACCGATGGAATCACCCTCCTTGCGCAGGGCATCCATATAAGCTTCCATTTCGGGAACCTTGTCCGCATCCGGGCAGAAGAACGGGTTCTGGTGAACCTGATCCCAATCCAGTTTCTCGGCCTTGATGGGCCCCAGTTGCGACAGATAGCCGCGAATCCTGATACCCAGGCGCTGTTCTAGGAACTTTCTCGCAACAGCACCCGCAGCAACCCGCATGGCGGTCTCACGGGCAGACGAACGACCACCGCCGCGATAGTCGCGAACACCATACTTGTGCATGTAGGTGTAATCAGCGTGAGCCGGCCGAAACTGTTCGGAGATCTTTGAGTAATCCTTGGACCGCTGATCGGTGTTTTCAATCAGCAGGCCAATCGGCGTTCCGGTGGTCTTACCCTCGAAAACGCCTGAGAGGATTCTCACCTCGTCGGCTTCACGACGCTGGGTTGTGTGCCGGGATGTGCCTGGCTTTCGGCGATCCAGGTCCCGCTGCATGTCCGCTTCCGAAAGCTCAAGTCCCGGAGGGCAGCCATCAATGATGCACCCCAGCGCAGGCCCGTGGCTCTCGCCGAATGAGGTAACCGTAAACAGTTTTCCGAAAGAGTTTCCCGACATAATTCAGTATCTTGTTCAGCTTTTATGAGAATTCAGTTTAACTGGAAGCCTGCCACTGACGCAGGTCCGGCTCGGTGATCAGAAAGACGCCATCGCCCCCATTCTCGAACTCCAGCCAGGTTAGTGGCAGATCCGGATACGCCTCATCCATTGCAACCCAGCTGTTACCGACTTCCACGACCAGTAGTCCACCAGGAGTAAGATGTTCGGCCGCTTTGGCAATGATTCTGTGAGCGATGTCGAGCCCGTCTTTACCGGCGGCAAGGCCCAGCTCAGGTTCGTGGCGGTACTCATCCGGCATGCTGGAGAGATCGTCTGCATCCACATAGGGCGGGTTGCTAACGATGACGTCGTAGCGACCTTCAATATTGTCAAAGACATCGGATTGTACGGTACGGACCCGCTCGCGGACTCCGTGCAGGTCGATATTGGATTCAGCCACTTCAAGTGCATCCGGAGAAATGTCCGACAGATCGACTTCCGCCTCGCCGAAAACAGATGCCGCACCAATGCCAATGCACCCGCTCCCGGTGCAAAGATCAAGGATGCGTTCCACCGGCTTGTCTCCGAGCCACGGCTGAAAGCCATTCTCGATCAGTTCACCAATGGGGGAACGCGGCACCAACACCCGTTCGTCAACATGAAAGGGCATGCCCATAAACCAGGCTTCACCGAGCAGATACGCCAGAGGTACGCGCTCTTCCACGCGCCGGGCGATTCTTTCCAGTACCAGCTCCCGCTCTTCCCGCGTTAGACGGGCATCCAGGAACAGAGTGTTGTTTTCAAGGGGAAGGTGCAGGCTACGCATAACCAGCTGAACGGCTTCATCCCAGACATTGTCCGTGCCATGCCCGAAAAACAGCGGCGAAGCAGCAAACCGAGAGGAGGCGTAGCGGAGGTAATCCCGAACGCTGTGAAGGTCGTCAATAGGGCTGGTCACTAACGTACATCCTGTCCAAGAGCGTGTTAGCGCGGGATTATACGCTGTTTACCCGCTCGACTGCAGCCCGCCCCCGCCAACAAATTGTTCAGATAGCCAGAGGCCCGGAGCTGTTCCGGCTTTCTTCAAAGCGATCCAGCGCAGCAGCCATCCGCTCACGGCCCAGCTGAATCAATTCCGGGGCCTTGTGATAATCGTAGCTCCGACAGGCATTCTTCGGGATATTCACCAGCAAATCCGGCGGGTAGCCCGCGATCTTGTACTGCACAAGCGCACTCTGCATGGTCTCGATGGTGAGGTTCATCACATCGAATTTGCCGATCCCGAGCTTGTCCCAGTCGATGGTTTCGTGCTCCTCCTGGCTCTTCTTGTCAGCCGGCTTCTTATCCGTCTGCTTTTGATGCTCTTTCTTGTGCACTGCCCGGCTGATCTTTTCTTCCGGGCTGTCACCGTTGTCCGGCTTCCGGGCAGTCAGGGATTTCAGGGCATCCCAATCAAACCAGCGCGAGGCCTTCTCACGGATGGTATCCACCCACTCGTCCATATCCGTGTTTTCAGCCTCGCCTGGAGTAAACGCAGCGTCCGGAATCCGTCGACGGCGGTCATCCTCGCCACTGAGATTGACCGCAACGATGATGTCAGCGTGGGAGGAAATGGTCGGGATGATTGGCAAAGGATTGAGCAAGGCACCGTCCACGAGGACTCTGCCATTGAGAACGAGAGGTGTGACAACACTTGGAATCGCCACCGAAGCGCGGATAGCCTGATCCAGAGGCCCTTCCTGAAACCAGATTTCCTTGTGGGCGAGCAGATCTGTCGCCACGGCCGTAAAGGCAATGGGCAGGTTTTCGATCCGGGTATCTCCCAGCATTTCCCTTACAACCGAAAAAATCTTCTCGCCACGAATAGCACCCACGGAATTGAACGTTACATCCAGGAGCTTGAGGACATCGAACTGGCCCAGACCGGTAACCCAGTCCTTGTAGTCCTGCATCTTGCCGGCTCCGAACATACCGCCGATCAGGGCCCCCATGGAACAGCCGGAGATAGCAACGATGTCGTAGCCACGCTCCACCAGAACTTCGATGGCGCCGATGTGGGCATACCCTCTGGCACCACCACTTCCCAGCGTCAGAGCCACGGTCTTGCGCGGTTTGTTCCGGTCTTTGCCTTTTTCCGGGTTTGCCGGAGCACGGGTAGCGGAGACATCAGAGCTGCTCAGGACCTTCGAGACGTTGTCCTGCGGATCTTTCTCTGAGGGCTTGTCCTTTGGATCCTGATCGTCATCCTTTGATGTGCCCATAATCATTACCTCGAGATCACCACCACTTCTACCCGGTCGCCCTGCCTGTCTGGATCACTGAAGACACCTGCCGGCCCCACAACGATTATCTCCTGTTGAGCCCGGGAGACACCCGTTTTGGACAGGACCTCCGACAACGATTCGGTAGCCAGGCGGGCACGCTCCATCGCATCACTGAAGGACTCATCAGTCTCCAATACAGAATAGCCCACCAGTGCAACCACCGTACCCTCTTCACGGGCCAGATCATTCACCCGCCTACGATCCGTTGCCTGCCAGTCGAACCGGTAGGTTACACCGCCTTGCCAGGGAACAATAATCGGCCCTTCAACGCGGTTGGCCATGGTGCCAAAGCCGGGAATGGTCGCGCCGGATTCGACCCGCAGGTGCTCCACCCACACATACTCCCGAAGGTTGCCGCGAGTCACCGTGTAAATGAGGGTCAGCCAACGGGCGCCGTCCTCGGCAACGGTGCCCGCCACCAGATAATCCTGGGTTGCATCACGGCCATAGAGAACCGCCTGATTAAAGATCTGGTTCGCCCATACGTTGCTTCTTCCACAACGGATACTGGAGCACTCGAACAGAATCTGGGCGTTTCTCTCGCGCAATAGAGCGAGGTAGTGGTCCCGCGCTTCCTCGCGACTTGAGTCTCGGGCAATCCGGTACAGGCGCCCTTCCCCAGTCACGGGCAAGCGGGCCAGGGTTTCGGAGCGAATCTCGTTATTGACTTCCCGCACGGGGCTGAACAATACCAGGTGTCCCGACGACTGAATCGAGACCGTATCTTCAAGCGTCGACTGTTGGTAGGCCTCGGGCATATCATCAGGAGCAGACTGCACACCGGAAGACAGTGCCAATAATCCGAGGATCGGAACCAAGAAACGTGTGAACAGTAATTTCAGCAAGCGATTACTCATTTTCCAGGAATTGTTTGATAGCTGTTGCCGCCGGCCCGGTCTCGCCATCCAGATGGCAATGGTGACCTCCCGGCACGTTTACGATCTGGAGGTTGGCGATAGCGTCAGCGCGTTTATCCAGATCCTTTCTGTACGAAAGAAGTCCTGCATCGGCTCTGACAAAAAGCACACGGGTTTCGATAGCAGACAGCGAAGCCAGCACCTGCTCTTCGGTCATCATCAATGGAGACGGGTGCCGTAACCTGGGATCGGTCTGCCAGACGTAGCCCTCTCCCTCGGGTTTCATATTGCGCGGAATGAGTGTCAGCGCGGCCTCGGGGCTGAGCGGGCTCAGCCCGCCCTCCCGTGCTTTGGCGGCCGTGGCGATATCCGGATAGACAACCTGGCGGCCAGAGCCGGCAATGCGTTTTTTCACAGCTTTCCGGAGCTGGGGAATGGTTTCCTTAACCGGACGGCTCAGTGCGCCCAGGCTGTCGATCATCACAAGATTCCGAATCCGTTCAGGGAAAGCTGCCGCGTAGAGAGCGCCGACGATACCACCAAGAGAGTGACCAACAAGGTTGATCCTGCCATCCGGTGTCTCCTGGAAATAGCGCTCAACCAGCTCAGCCAGATCCGCCACATAGTCCATCAGCAGGTAACTCTGGCCTTCCGGGCGGTGTCCGGAATGGCCATGTCCGGCGAAGTCCAGGGCGTAAACAGGCCCGAGAGCTGTCAGTTCCGGTGCCAGCTTGACAAAGGTAAGGCTGTTGTCGAGCCAACCGTGCAGCATGATGATCGGAGTACTGTCGTGGGCTTCAGTCGCCGGAGGCCAACTGAGACCGGCCAGGGTGATGTGCCTGAGCTTCCATTCCGACTCCCGGAATGCCGGAGCGGTTTCCTGGATGCCGCTGCCCTCTGGTTGCCTGCAGGGAGCCTCCGTGGGAATCGCCATATCGTTCATCCAGCTCTCGCCTTTACATTGTGTGGGTTGGGCGATCGGAACTCAGTGAGCCTGCCAGATAGGATTCAATCTTGGTGCGGGCGGTCTCGTCGTCACCGTTGAACTGGACACCGATTCCCGCCGCGCGGTTACCCTGGGCGCCCTTGGGCGTTATCCATATGACCTTGCCGGCAACCGGGATCTTTTCCGGCTCATCCATCAGGTTAAGAAGCAGGAAAACCTCGTCGCCCAGTTGGTACTGTTTCTGCGTCGGGATGAACAGGCCACCCTGGCGGATATAAGGCATGTATGCAGCGTAGAGCACTGCTTTATCCTTGATTGTCAGGGTAAGAATGCCACTGCGCGCGCCAAATCCTGGCCCCATAACTGACACCTTTCTAATAGATCGTTTTGAATAAATTTCGGGATCTGAAAATCCCTTTCATTCCGGAATCATAGCAGCTGTTGGCACCAAAGGCGCAATCCGGCGGAGGCCGGGCAACTAAGCTGCCGGCCGTTTGACCGGCATCAGCTTTTGCCAGGCAATCAGAAGCCGGCTCGCTTCCAGCTCCGGGCTGGCGTTATAAACACTTGCCGCCCTAGAGTCCTTTACCATATCAAGCAGTTCATGGGCCCGCCAGGCGGAAGTGGTCCTGGCAAGGAAGCCGAGCATATCGGCCGCATCGGTGTCCCGCGCATTGCCGCCAACAATCAGGCGGGCCAGATCCGCTGCCCAGGTTTCGAACAACCACAGGGTGTCCTCCAGGCCCATCGCCTTGAACGCCTTGGCGGCTTCACCCACCGGAATCCGGGATTTCATGAATTCCTTGAACCGTTCCAGCGCCGTATCCCGCAGACCAATGAAATCGCCGGTGGCATAGTCGAGAGCCAGCCTCGGCGCATTCCCCGCCAGCATCAGGGCTTTGGCCAGAACCTCCGAAGACGGTTGCGCATCCTCGGGCAGTTCCCGAACACGGCTCGCGAGCCACTGGTTCGCTTCGCTGTTAGCGGGCACCGGCACAGTCAATGTCTGGCATCGGGACCGAATGGTGGGCAGGACCGGACGCCCGCTTTCCTGCAACAGGATCAGGGTCACGTTCGGCAGCGGCTCTTCCAGCGTTTTGAGTAACGCATTCGCCGCATTGATATTCAATTGATCCGCACGATCAATGATCGCCACTTTGTGGTGTGCCACCTGGGGAGACGCCACCGCAAACGACGACAGCGCCCTCACCTGGTCTACCTTCACCATGCGGGATTTTTCCGGCGTATAAACCCGGATATCGGGGTGGCTGGCAGCGGCCAGGAGCTCGCACTGCTTACAATGGCCACAGGCGATTGGCTGGCCAGAATCCCGGTTCAGAGGGTTATCACACAGCAACAATCCGCCGACCGCCCCGGCCCAGGCACGCTTACCCACACCACGCTCCCCCGCAAGGATAAGGGCGTGCGGGAGCCTGTCTTCTGCTACCCGGCTCTGGACGGTTTGCCAGGCGCGGCTGAGCCAGGGCATGTCTTGGGCAATATCAGTCACGAGGTCTTCCTGTCCGGGTCCTTGATCTGCGCAATTGGCGCTTCCGTAGTTGACGCTTCATAGTGGCGAGCAGGCGGCGCATTCGCTTCAGCTGTTCACCGCCCTCGTCGTCTTTATCAGCGCTATAGTAATGGCTGTTGACCAGGCGGGCAAAAAGCCTCGCCGAATCCGCAGCCGCCGGTTCCGCTTTCGCCAGTCGTGACGCGAGCACCGATGGCGTTTCACCATGGCGCACGGGCACCCCGGCACTGGCACACAGCCGATGCCAGGTATCCACCACTCTCCGAAACGCGTCACGTCGTTCTCCGCGCCGCATCTGGAAAGCGGAAATCAGCCCGGCGATCAGCAAGCCGGCGCCAACGATACCGGCTGTCATATACCCCAGCTCGCGCATGCCGAAACCACCTGGCAGCCTGGACATCAGATCCATCTGGCTCTGCCCCTGGTAACCCACTACCCAGCGCTGCCACTGGTAGTTGATACGATCAAGCTGAAGGCTTGCCCACTGCACCAGGGCGACATCGGCGTAACGCTGAGGCGAGGCCCAGTTATCCTCCAGAAAGGATCCCTCTTCGGCAACGGCGTCCCGAAGACCGGACTCGATCCTGTCCGGCGCAATGGCCGCCGTAGGATCGATCCTTACCCACCCTCGCCCATCGACATAGGCTTCTACCCACGCATGGGCATCATACTGGCGCACAATCAGGTAATCGCCCCCCGCTCCGGTTTCGCCACCCTGGTAGCCGACCACAACCCGCGAGGGAATACCGGCAGCCCGTAAAACGAAGGTGGTTGCACCCGCGTAGTGGGCGCAGAAACCGCGTTTTGCATCAAACAACACGGAATCAATGCCATCATCGGGCATGGCCGGTGGCCGCAGGGTGTAGAAGTATTCCTGCTCACGGAATCGTTGCAACAGAGCACGAATCACCTGCTCGTCGCCCATACTTCGACGAAGCTCCCGGGCCAACTCCCGGGCTCTCGGATTGCCTTCCCGGGGCAACTGAAGGTAACGCCGCAACTCGGCGGGGCTTTGTGTCTCAGCCGTCGAAGCCTCTCCCTCCAGGGCCAGCCGGTAACGGACCGGGCTGTCGGCAGGACGTCGAAATCTGAAAAGATCGGCACTGTCTTCAAATACGTTGTCCGAGACCGCCCTGGAGTTCTCAAGTGCGAACGCCCAGCGCTGATCGGTTGGCTCCAGAAGAACGTCATACTGGTTCGATTCCAGCTCTCCTATGCCCCCATCAATCGCAACCCGACCAAGAGGGCGAAAACCCTCGCGCTGGCCCTGGCGCCAGGTCTCCCCATCCAGATAATCGAGAATCAGACCCCGCCAGTACCGGTCGCGGTAGGCAGGCATCTCGCCTCCGAACGTTACCCGGAAGGCTCGCTCACTGCTCTGGGCAAGATTGGAAATATCGCCGGGTCGCATGGTGTCGCTGATGCCCGTACGAGCCTCACCCGATACCAGCGGCACGCTCCACAAAGGCGACATCCGCGGGAAAAACACAAACAACAGAACCACAATCGGCAGTGTCTTCAGAAACATCCCACCCAGCCTGCGCCAGCCAGAGGTCATTCCCCCGGGTAATTCCGGCGCATTCAGCACCTGTAACCCCACCAGCAATAGCGCTATGCCGGCGAAATTCACCAGGGCCCAGAGAATCTCCTGATGGAACAGAAAATTGACCGTTGCCAGATAGACAAGGATAAAAAACAGAACATAGAAGTCCCTGACTGACCGGGTCTCCAGCCATTTGAGACCCACCGCGAGAACAAAAAACGAGGCGGCAGTGTCCACCGTAAACCGCCCCTGAACCGTTGCGACATAAACACCAATCAGCACCAGCATGATCCCGGTGCGTAACAAGCGGCCGGGAAGCCTTACCCGCCCGTACTGCGCCAGCCATCGCCACGCGGCCAACACGGCACAGGCGGCGATCAGCCACAGGGGCAGACGGTCCCACTGGGGCGACAGTAACAGGGCAAAACTGGCAATCAGCCAGAGCAAAGCCCGGGAAGGCAGATTAGTCGTTGTCCCTTCATCCGACTCATTGCCTCTAAGGCGGTCCATCAAACTCAAGCCTGCCCCTCCGTAACCCACTGGGAGGTTGTCTCTCTTTGTTTCTTTCGCGTTCCATGGGGCTCAGCCATCGCATCCCGCGGCCGCTCCTCACCCCAGGTTGCCAATACCCGGAGGCACCGGGCCGCATGGGCCGGTCCGGAATCAGGCTCGATGATCTGCCCCGGAAGATTCAATCCAAACCGCACACCACTGCGGCCTCGTTCGTTTACCAGATACGCCAGGTAACTCAGCCGCAATTCATAATCCGCGCCCGGATAGGCATTAAAATCCAGCCAGTAGGGACTACCCTGCTCACCCTCCCAGTCGGCAACCACCATCTGCCCGGTTCGGGCAAACCGCTTCCAAAGCACCCGCTGGCTCAGATCACCTTCCCGCCAGGGCCGGATATCGGCATGATCGTTCCCTTCAACGGACCGTACCTCTGCAGACTCCTCGCCGTCCTCAACGGTGCTGAACGCCTCCGGCGCGGGCACCTGCCTGGGGAAGACAACACCGGCGGACACCGGCCGGATCCAGGACCAGGCCTTCAGCAAGCCAAACGGAAACCGGGTTTCTATACGGATCCTGTCCGGGCGCAGGTATCCCCGGTGAGCGGAATGAACTGGCAGGCTGACGTCCTGCGCCTGCCCGCAATGGACATGCACCGGGGCATGGCCCGATTCCTCACAGGAAAGCAGGATGGCAATGGCATCGTCCCGGCCCGCCCTGAGCCGGAACCGGAAGGGAATATCATCGCCGGCAAAGCCCTCTCCCGGCTGGATCAGGGTGAGTTCAACACCAGACAGATTCCGATGGGTCTGGTGCATGGCGCCGACAAAAACGGCACCCAGGAGGAACGTGCCCAGATAAATCAGGCTGTTCTGATAATTGATGCCGGTTAACAGCATGATGACCAACAAGAGGCCAAACACGACCCCTGCGCCGGTGGGCAGAATGAAGATGTTTTTCTGACTGAAGGTCTGGAGATCGGACCGCGGAATCCGTCGGTTAATCCAGCGACGAAATCGGTTTCTGAACGGATTTTTCATAGTGTCACTGAGGCCCTGCAACGCCAAAAAAGTTCATGGTATTCGACCATGATTTTGCTGTGATTAGTAACAGTACCGAAAAATCAAAGATTCTGATCACAATCCCGGATCTTCAAGCTTGAATTCCTGTCCTACAAACCGAATACTCGACTCAGGGAGCGTATTTTTTAAACAACAAGGGTCCAGATTATGAAACGCCGACACCTGCTCACCAGCGCCATCAGCAGTCTGGTTGTTGCTTTACCTGCCTATGCTGGCGTTCAGACTATGACCTCAGACGAAATGGTGGAAACCTATGTGAAGGATTCCGCCGTTATTGTTGTACCCAAAGAGCGGAAGAAATCCGACGCCGACCGGCAACGCATCCTGCGCTCCCTCACCATTTCCCCCGGCGAACCGGTGCTGACCGAAGCGGAAGAAGAAGCCTACCGGGACGCCCTGCAACGATACGTTGATGAAGGCAAGACCGATGCGCTGGAAAACGCCGAAGAGGAATTTCTACGGCGCGCCCTGCTCCTGCCCCAGGAAGAAATCGCCCGGGCACAGCCGCCGGCCGAGTTTACGCCAACGATTCCACCGATAATCTTCGGACAGCAGGCACAGATTCCGGAAGAGCCTTTTACACAGACGTTTCTTAACGATCAACTGGGGATTGGGTTCGATGGGCAGAATGTGAATTTCAGCATTGGTAACCCGCCGGGGATTGACCAGATCCAGGTTCCACAAGCAATTAATGAAGGGCCGGTTACCTTGACGCCAAGGCCTGGTGGTGGGTTTGATCTTTCTATTGCGGTGCCGGATCAGTAACGAAGAATTCGTTGGTTCGATTTGAAAACGGCAGCCAGGATTGGCTGCCGTTTTTTTATTGGCCCGAGTTTTCTTCTAGCCAATAAAAACGCCCCGCAGAGCGGGGCGTATCACCAATCTCTTGGCGTCAGGTAAGATTACTTACCGTAAACAGCAAGCGTGGTGTCAGAGATATGCAGGTTATCAATACCAATGGTACCGATATTAGTTCCACCGATACGAGTCTCTTGGATGTTTACGTCCATCAGAACATCGTCGACGTCTACCCGCAAGACATCTGAACGGGTTCCATCGAGATTGTCACCTTTGTATATATCAAGGCGGGCAACCGCGAACGATTTGTTGGCGCCGTTATTGCCAGAAGCTAGCGCCGCAAGGGTGCCCTCAAGTACCGGATCTTCGCCGTTCGGATCGTTCAGAAGGGCTGAAATTTCGGCGTCAGTGTAGGTTTGACCACCAGCGTTCGCACCTTTAATGCTCAGGCCGGTAATACCCACTGCCAGGAAATCCACTTCGTAGTCCATCTGCTCGACAGTAAATGCTGCATCCAGATTCAAGGTGCCCGTGTTAGGGCCAGCTGCAACATCGGTGGTATCAACCCGAATATCCAGAGCGCCTAACAAACCCCACGCTTTCATTCCTGAAATCAGTGTGGTGTTTTCCGTCGCAGAAGAAGCATCCACATTGTCACGTAAGCTCATCTCACCAACCTGCATACCCCAGTCGATGGGCGCACCAGTGTTTGAGCCAACATGAATAACTGCGTCGCCATCTGCGGCAACATCAATATCGATCTTCAGGTCATCCAGCAGATTGCTTTGAGTTGCCAAACCCGGCACAGCAACGGGGTCACCAGTGTTTGGGTCTGTAGCAATCAGACCACTAGCGTTCGCACCGCCGATTTCGATGTCAGAGACCGCGAATGTACCTTCATCGGTGTAGGTGAACTCTCCGATGGAAACGCGGGTTTCCAATTCGATAGTTACACCTGCCTGGCCGGTTACATTACCCATCGCGCTGTCATCCAACGCTTTTAGGTCAGCATTAGCTGCAAAGGGAGCCGCAGCAACCGCTGTAGCAAGAGCAAGTTTCTTCAGGCCTTTCATTATTATCTCCTTGAGTAAACTCTTTTTGATTGTTTTCCGAGTTTTATTTTTGTGAAGTTCTGTAACCTCACACCTCCATTTAAGATTGTTTTACAGTCGGAGTCCGTGAATGAACGCACAGTTCCGGAACACTAAGCTACAGCTTGCGCCTGACACTCAGGCACCCTTTTTCTTCTGGTCATAAAAGATCTGAAATGACTTTTCCTGCGACATAGCAGCTCCAAATGAGACATCCCCTTCGTCTAACTCAAGAGGAATCAATTTCAAGCCTGAGATGCCCAGTCGATGTTCATGCTCTACTACTACAACCCTCTGCTTCTCACCTTCTTTGGTTATGGTGCCTGGATAAACAATTAACGCGGCATCAATTTTATTGTGCCGGGCTAAAGACCGCAGGCTAGCCCTGAAAACTTGCAGCTTCGCTGAAGGAGGTGCACTCTCCGCTGCCTCATCGAGCCTCACTTTTTTGAGTTTCCGATCTTTTAAAACCATCCATGCACCCGGCCCGAAAATCCCCGAATTCTCTACTTCTTCCTCTACAACGGACATTGAGGCTTTCAGCATTGAAGTGAGATCTTTTTCCGCCGTTAACATGGCTGCAGCCAGCTCCTTTTTTGTGAGCTTGCCGTCAGATAAAACACTGGAACCTTCACTCTGGTGTTCCTGAGAGGTCGCTGTCACGGAGAAGCAGACAAGTGAAAGAATCAAAAAAAGGACCTTTAAATAACCAAATCGCAAGGTATTCATAGAAACTCCATGTGCAAAGGACTGCCCTTGCCTCTCGGGACAAGCGCTTCCATTTAGTTTTTTTATACTGGGGACGCCCTACCAACTCGGATAGAATGCCGATCAACCGTATAATCAGCAGTTGAATAAAGCGTTAGTTAATTAGATCAGCGCATCCATAAAAGTCACAACGCCGATTTTGTGTGCTGTTTATCATTTTTTGAACATTCCGGAGGAACCTTGAACCCGGCAACCATGCGTGAACTCAATCAAGACGGCTACCATCGCCTGCTAAGCTATGCCTGCCGGGAAGCGGATTTCGCCTATATTGGGAGTGTCGGTCACGGCCCCGCCCGAGGAGTCTTCAGCGGTTTTTCTGCCAGAGCTCGCGCCACCGAAGTGCTCCAATACCCTGTGCCTCCGGATTTCTGCTCCGATCAGCTTGCCCAGAGCATGGAAAGCCTCGTCCGTCAGTTCCAGATCGAACAGGAACCCAACCCGGAATGTCTGTCCGGCGGGTGGATTGGATTCCTCGGTTATGAGCTCGGGTATGTCAGGGAAAGCCGTCTCAGGCAGCTCTGTCCATCTGTGGATGCTCCCCTTATGTCTGCAGGATTTTATCTTTGGACGGCAAGTCACAATCGCAAGACAGATCAATATTGGCTCTGGATTCATCCGAAGTGCCCTGGTGAGACACGGGATCTGCTGGAGCAGTGGCTGGGCTCGGACGAACCCGCAGCCACCACCGGATGGTCTATGTTTTCCCGATTTCAGCCCAGGCAAACACCGAGTGCCTTCAGGGCCAGCGTAGAAAGGGTTCGCCAATACATTGAGGCCGGAGATTGTTATCAGGCGAATCTGTCCCAGGAATTCTCAGGCCGTTTCGTAGGGGATCCCTGGCGAGCATTCCAGGCGCTTTCGGATGCTAACCCTACTCCCTACAGCGGTTTTATCCGATCAGGCGAAGCATCGATTATCTCGGTCTCCCCCGAACGTTTTCTCGAGATACACGATCGCACCGTAACCACCAGCCCGATCAAGGGCACCAGGCCGAGAGGCAGAACACCGGAAACAGATCTGGCCTATGCCTCTGAACTGGAAGGCTCAGAAAAGGACCTTGCCGAAAACCTGATGATCGTCGATCTTCTCCGCAATGATCTGGGCCTGAACGCGAAACCCGGAAGCGTGAAAGTCGACAAACTCTTTGCTCTTGAGTCCTACAGGAACGTTCATCACCTCGTCAGCCACATTCGCGCGGAACTTGCCGACGGTGTTACGCCGATGAAGGCCCTGTTTGACGCATTCCCGGGTGGTTCCATTACGGGTGCGCCCAAGGTCCGAGCAATGGAAATCATCCGGGAGCTGGAGCCCCACTGGCGCGGTCCCTACTGCGGCTCGATTTTCTATCGCGGACTGGATGGAACGCTGGACAGCAATATTGCGATTCGAACCATGCTGTGTGATGGCGAGGGCACCATTCGGTGCTGGGGTGGTGGCGGTATTGTTGCGGACTCAGATCCCGAGGCTGAATATCAGGAGACGCTCGCAAAAGTCGGCTCTTTAATGCGGTTTCTGGAAGAGTTGGTGATCGACTGAAGTGAGTTCGGGTGAACATGGGGGCAGAAGAGAGCGTTCTTCTGACCCCAATTTCAGTCCTCCAATCAGGGGTTATGGATCTCGCTGGCCTTGAGAAACTCCTGCCTCAGATCCTCGAAGTTATGCACTGCAGGGAACTGCGGGAACTCGTCGATTACGTTTTGCGGCGCATGGAACAGGATACCGGCTTCGGCCTGGCCCAGCATGGTAGTGTCATTGTAGGAATCACCGGCAGCAATCACGCGGTAATTCAGCAACTGGAATGCCCTCACGGACTGTCGCTTAGGGTCGCGCTGGCGCAGCAGGTAGTTGGTGATCTGGCCGTCGTCTGCAACTTCCAGCTTGTGACAAAGCAGTGCCGGATAACCCAGCTTCTTCATCAGGGGCATCGCGAATTCGTAGAAGGTGTCGGACAGAATCACAACCTGAAAACGCTCGCGCAGCCAATCCAGAAACTCCCGGGCGCCGGGCAGCGGGTCCAGCTCGCCAATCACTTCCTGGATTTGCGGAAGGCCATAGCCGTGCTGGTCCAGCAGCTTGAGGCGCTGCTTCATCAACACGTCATAATCCGGAATATCGCGGGTGGTCGCCTTGAGCTCTTCAATGCCGGTCTTTTCGGCGAACGCGATCCAGATCTCCGGGATCAATACTCCTTCAAGGTCAAGGCATGCCAGTTCCACAACGATCTCCTGCTTTGATTGGTAAAGGGCCAGTACGGTCAATCCGCCTGCCTGTATTCGGTGCGTATGATAAGAAAAACCGGCCAGGATTGCATCGTGGAAGTGTAAACCCGCGCTTTTGAACGCGGAATAACCATATAGATCGTCATTCCTTCAGGGTATGAGGCATTTAATGGTAGCCTTTTCGGTCAGTTAGATACCCTTGCACATCCATAGAAGGCAATGCCGGGCCATGACCGATATTCAAACCCTGCGGGAAGAGCTCGAAGGCCAGAGCCCCCGTTCGATTCTCAAAGCTGCGCTGCAACAATACGATAACATCGCCATCTCTTTCAGTGGCGCAGAAGATGTCGTGTTGATTGAAATGGCACACAAGCTGACCGACAACCTGAAGGTTTTCACTCTGGATACAGGCCGTCTGCATCCGGAAACCTACGATTTTGTAGAGCGGGTTCGCAAGCATTACGGCATCGAGATCGAAGTTCTGTTTCCGGATGCTCACGAAGTTCAGGATCTGGTGAACAAAAAGGGCCTGTTCAGCTTCTATGAAGATGGGCACAGTGAGTGTTGCGGCATTCGCAAGGTCAACCCCCTTCGCCGCAAGCTGGCGACCGTGGACGCCTGGATCACTGGACAGCGGAAAGACCAGAGCCCCGGAACTCGCAATGACGTCCCGGTTATCCAGGAAGATACCGCCTTCTCGACCAATGAAAAGACACTGGTAAAGTTCAACCCACTTGCAAACTGGACATCAAAAGAGTTGTGGGATTACATCCGTATGTCCGAGGCGCCGTACAACAAACTGCATGAGAAAGGCTTTGTCAGCATCGGCTGCCAGCCCTGCACCCGTCCTGTCCTGCCTGGTCAACATGAACGTGAAGGCCGCTGGTGGTGGGAAGAAGCCACCCAGAAAGAATGCGGCCTCCATGCTGGCAACCTGATCGCCCGGGAATAACCCGGGCGCCTCTTGCCCATTCACCTTTTAGTGAGTGGGCAGCTCGACATCCTTGAACAGTTCTTCGATTTCAGACCGGCTGCCCTGATGGGAAACCGCCTCGTCCACCTTTTCTTTGGTGAGATGGGGCGCGAAACGGTGAATGAAGTCATACATATAGCCCCGTAGGAAAGTCCCCTTTCGGAACCCGAGTCGTGTGACGCTGGGACGGAAAAGCTTGCGGGCGTCGAGCGCAACCAGGTCGGTGTCCGTTTTTGGATCGAATGCCATGCTCGCGACAATACCGACACCGAGCCCCAACCTGACGTAGGTCTTGATCACGTCTGCATCCGCTGCCGTAAATACCACTTTCGGTGTCAGTCCCTGGGACTGGAACGCCTCATCCAGCTTCGAGCGCCCCGTAAAGCCGAACACGTAAGTCACGAGCGGGTATTCCGCAAGCTCCGGTAGTGTCAGTTCCGGCAGTTTCGCCAGTGGATGATCCTTCGGCACGATGACGCTCCGGTTCCATTTATAGCATGGCATCATGATCAGGTCGTTAAACAGCTCCATGCCCTCGGTAGCAATGGCAAAATCGACCGCCCCGCTGGCTGCCATTTCGGAGATCTGCATTGGCGTCCCCTGATGCATATGCAGGGAGACGTCCGGGTACTCCTCTATAAAGCCACTGATAATCGGGGGCAGTGCATAACGGGCCTGGGTATGAGTGGTGGCGATGCTGAGATCACCCTTTCGCTGGTTACTGAATTCCTGGGCAATCTTCTTGATGCCCTCAACCCGCCGCAGGATTTCGCCGGCCTCGCGAATAATAATCTCGCCGCCCGGTGTGATTCTGGTGAGATGCTTGCCGCTGCGGGCAAATACTTCAAGCCCCAGCTCATCCTCCAGCAGGCGGATCTGTTTGGAGATACCCGGCTGGGACGTGAACAGACTCTGGGCGGTTGCTGAGACATTCAGGTCGTGATGCGCAACTTCCCAGATATAGCGCAACTGTTGTAGTTTCATTGAATCTGCTGCTCCCTGGAGATCGAAGGACCTTGTTGAAGAATACGCATAAAAATACAGATTTTCATTCTTTTTTAATATAGGCAACTGCTTTTACACAGTTTAGACCAAAATCGCATTTGCGCAGCCCATGATAAAACCCTGAGGCTATGAAAAGCCCCTCCAACCCTTGACTTGGCCAATACAAAGGACACAATCCGTAATGCCCTGTCTGGGCACATCAACACTCCAGTTCTCAGGGAACTCATGCTGCTCACCACAAAGTTTCTTCGGCCAACAACGTCAGACTCGCGCGCGGTTAAACGTGAGCGGTTGAGTGCCTTGCTTGAGTCCAGGGCTCCGAAAAGACTGAATCTGGTGATTGCGCCGGCCGGGTTTGGCAAGACCACTCTGGTTGCGCAATGGTGTTCAAGGGTTTCCTCCCCTACCGCCTGGCTCTCTCTGGATGAACACGACGATGAGCCCCGGCGATTCTGGCAGTACCTGATAGGAGCTTTTGAGCAAGCCGGGCTGACCGGCGCGTCCGATTTGCGCAAACAACTGGCTCACCACTCAGATGACACGTTTACCGAGGCCATTACCGGCCTGATCAACACACTGGCTCATGATGACAGCCCGTGGTCGCTGGTGCTGGACGACTTCCACTTCATTGGCAACCCGGCCATTCACAGGCAGTTCGCCTATTTCATTGATTATCTTCCGCCGGGTGTTCTGATAACCCTGGCGTCCAGAACCGAACCGCCACTGCCCCTGGCCCGCTGGCGCGTCCGTCGGTGGATCCAGGACATCCACCCTGGCCTGTTGGCCTTTTCTGAAGACGAATGCCGTCAGTTCTTTCACGACACCATGGGCCTTGATATCGCCGACGAGGATGTCCACGCGATTTACCGCAAAACCGAAGGCTGGGTCGCCGCCATGCAGCTGTCCGCATTGTCCGGAAAGGACGCCAGCACGAGTGGAAACCAGATAAATCTGGATGAGCGCCACATCAGCGATTATGTGCTGAGTGAAGTACTTGAGCAGCAACCCCGGGAGCTGTCGGACTTTCTGCTTGAAACGGCCTGTTGCCCCCGGCTATGTGCATCCCTCTGTGATTCGATCCGTGGGTCCGATAACAGCCAGGAGCTGCTTGAAAAATTTCTCAGCCAGAATCTGTTTCTGATCCCGCTGGATACCCGGAACGAGTGGTTCCGCTATCACGACCTGTTTCGGGATGCGCTGCAACTCAGGGTAAGTCACCAAGACCCTGACTCGGCCGCGCGTCTCTGGCACCGGACGGTGGACTGGTTATTGGCCCATGGCCACGTGCAGGAAGCCATTGCCCAGATCGTCCGACAGGAGGACTGGTCCCGGCTTGCCCGGGTACTCGCCGAGCACGGCAACAACCTGATCCATGGCGGATATCACCTCCCCGTGCTGGACTGGATTGATGCACTGCCACAGGATCTTGTCATCGACAATCCGCAACTCCAGATGCTCCGGATCTGGGGGCTGTTCTTTGCCAACCGCATGGATAGTCTGGAGCCGCTGCTGTCCGGCCTGGAGGATCTTCTGGACCGGCAGGTGGCAGACTCCCATCCGGATGCCGAAGGGGCCCTCGGGCTGCAAAGTGAGATCTCGTTGATGCGCTCCTATCTGGCTCGCACCCGGAGTGACGACAAGAGCGCCGCAGATCTCACAAGACAGGTGCTCAGGGAGATTGATCACACTCGCATACCATTAAAGTCGGTAACCTATTACGGCCTTGGGCTGGATTACTACGGCAAGGGTGAACTCACCGAAGCCGAAGACGCGCTCCAGTCGGCAGTCCGTTACGGACAGGTCGAACATAAACCCAGTACGGTTCTTTCCAGTGGGGGCCTGCTGGCGTGGATTCAATACAATCGCGGCGATATCGATCTGGCTTTGGAAACCTGCACCGAGATAAGGCAATGGGTGGACAAACACTATGCGGACCCAACCCAGCCAAGACTCATCTCATGCTGGCAGAACAGTACACTCTGTGAGATTCATCGCGAACGAAATCACCCCCAGCTAGCAGCCACGCACCTGAAACCGCTGCTCGAACATGTTGAGCGGGGCACCGAACCGGGCCAGCACGTGATCATTCAGTACGTGCGTGGTCACCTGGCTTTCAGCGAGGGCAGGCTCCAGGACGCGATTGACGCGCTCGAAGACGCATCCCAGACCGCCCGCAAGCGGCGAGAGCAAATCGTGTTCGAGCCACCCGCAAGCACTGCCCTTCTGGCACGCTGCTACCTGGCTTCAGGCCATCCGGAAAAAGCCCGGGCCTGCCTGGATTCCCGAGCTGATACCGAGTTCACCAATCCGCTTCATCTTGAACAAAGCCGTATTAGCGAGGCGCGAGTGCTGGTGGCACTGGATCAGCCCGAGCGGGCCCAGGAGATACTCAGCGCTCTTTTGCAACCGGCTGAACGCAACGCCCACAACCGACACCTGGTGGAAATTCTGTTGGTCTATGGCGAGGCCCTGGCGAAGCAGAAACGGACCGATGAATCGGAGCAAATGCTGACCCGCGCGATAGAACTGGCCAGCGAAGCCGGATTCTTGAGGCTCTTTGCGGAGGAAAGCCCGGATCTGCGTGCCCTGCTCCTCGGTTTGCCAGCACTGGATGAACCGGGAAGCTGGAACGCCAGCGTCAGGAAAATGCTTCTCGATCAACGCCAGTCCGGCGAGGGCCATTCTGAAGCAAAACCTAGTGCCATTTCTGGTGAGCGCGGTCGTACGACACTCAACGCCGAAACACTGCCTGAACCTCTCAGCCAGCGAGAACTTGAAGTGCTTGCGCTCATTCATGCGGGCCACGCCAACAAGGAAATTGCCGCAAAAATGGACGTTGCCCCGGCTACGGTGAAGGCCCACATTCGCAACCTTTATGGAAAGCTCGGCGTGGGCCGCAGAACCGAGGCTCTGGCCAGGGCCCGGGAACTGGGGTTGCTGCAAGGCTGATTTCGAGCCCAAAAACGTGATGCACCTCACACTTTGCACCAACAACTTTAACCCGCTACGCCCTTTGGACGATCCGGCTACGCCCTCTAATCCCCTATTATATTTTCAACGGTGAGGGAAACCTCACCAGGAATTCTGAAACTTCAGGCCTTCAGATTTCTTGTTCCGCGTTGTTTCGACGCCCGGGTTCGAAAGAACCCCTTGATGAGAGCCAACCCCCAAAGGGGCTGGCTCTTTTTTTATGGCTGAACGGTTCTGGTGGGATTCAGTGTTCGATGATCCGGCGGAAGGGTGGCAATGCATCCAGCAACAGCTGACCATATCGGCGGGCAATAATGCGGCGATCCAGGATCGTCACTCGTCCAGTATCCTGCTCGGTCCGCAGCAGCCGACCAACCGCCTGGACGAGTTTGATGGACGCGTCCGGAACGTTGATTTCCATAAACGGATTGCCGCCCCGCTGCGTCACCCACTCGGCCAGGCTCGCCTCAATGGGATCATCCGGCACCGAAAATGGCAAACGGGTAATCACGACGTGGTGCAAGTACTTGCCTGGAAGGTCGATACCCTCTGCAAAACTGGCAACGCCGAACAGGACACTCGGCCGGCCTTCATCCACCCTGCTGCAATGCTGCCTCAGCACTTCGCCCTTGGCCATATCGTCCTGGGTGATAATCAGGTCCGGGTAATCCGGGGCCAGCGCGTCTCGCACTTGCTGCATTTGACGACGGGACGTAAACAGTACCAGTGTCGCCTTCTCGCCTGCCCAGAGGTCCGGTAGTCGTTTTACAAGCTCATCGGCGAAGCCGTCATCCGTCGGCATGGCGGACATCGCCGGCACCTCCACCGTTGCCATTTCGCCGTAACGGAAAGAGCTGGGAACCACGAGGAAGCGGCTGCCCTGGGGCAATCCAGCCCGCGCGTTCAGGCGATCGAATCGACCAAGTGCCGTCAGGGTCGCACTGGTGAGCACGGCGCCGTAAGCGCGAGACCAAAGCCTGGAGTACAGCAGGTTGTCTGCCAGCACCGGTGAACTGTAAAGGGTGATGTCCTCGGCGTGATCCCAGCGCTGGCGTACTGCCCATCGGGCTGGGGGCGGGCTTTTCTGCGTTTTCCGCCTGGCCTCAGGCTCATCACCTGTCTCGCTGTTGGTTTCAGCTTCCACGGGGGGACTGGCATTGCCCGGGTCGCACCAGGCTGTCCAGAGCCGCAACTGGTCCTCTGCCCGGGCGTGAAAGGAGCCTATCACCGGATACCAGGCTTCGGCGGTTTCCCGGTCGATCTCATGCTCCTTGCGCTCATCAAAGGCGCCCTGCAACTCGTCCGCCAGAACGCCCAGTTGCCGGACCATGTTAGCGGTAGCAATCCGGCTTTCGGCTGCAAGCTCAGCCACGGCTTCCGGCAACTCACCTTCCGGATAACGCCACTGCGCCGTCCGGCGCTCTTCGTTGAACTCCCAGCCGGTATTCTGCTCGGCTTCTTCGTAAACCCGGTTGAGGACCAGGTCTACCTCTCTCGACGCAGAACTGATGCGATCCAGGGACTTGGCGGCCTGGGTGCCGGCTGCCAGGTAAGGCTGCATTTTAACAAGCGCCTGGGAAAGCTGCTTCAGCCATTGCCGGGTAGCATTGAGTGGCAGCGACGCGGCAAAGTGATTCAGGGCTTTGTCCGGAAGGTGATGAGCCTCGTCGAAAATATAAAGGGCGTTCTCCGGCTCCGGCAGAATGGCGCCGCCGCCCAGGGCAAGGTCGGCCAGAACCAGATCATGGTTAGCCACCACGATATCGGCATCATCAAGGTCTTTACGGGCATCAAAAAAAGCGCAACTGTCGAAATAGCTGCAGTGGCGGTTGGTGCACTGCCGGTGGTCGGTTGTTACCTGTCGCCAGACGTCGTCCGGTATCTGTTCCGGCCAGTGGTCCCGGTCACCGTCCCACTCGCGGGAGCCATAACTGGCGAGCATTTCCTCGAAAAAGGCCCGGGTGCCCGGTTCTTCATTTTTCGGCCCATCCAAAAGGAACAGGGGCATGGTGTCGCTGTCGGTATTGCCTTCATCGTGCAGTCGGGCTTCCAACCGTGACATGCAGAGGTAGCGCCCCCGCCCTTTGGCCAGAGTCCAGTTGAAATCCATCTTGCTGTGCTTTTTCAGGTCCGGGAGGTCTTTAAGCACAATCTGGTCCTGAAGGGCCACGGTTGCGGTGGAGATAACCAGGGTTTTGCCGAGGGCTTTGGCCACCGGGATGGCAGCGATCAGATAGGCCAGGGTTTTGCCTGTCCCGGTCCCGGCTTCGACCACACAGGCAGAGGCCGGGGACGTTCGCTGGCCATCGTTCTCGGTGATATCGCCCATGTATCTGGCGATTTCCGCAATCATCAGGCGCTGCCCATAGCGCGCCCGAATATCCTTCCCTGCCAGCACATCCCGATATCCCTGCTGGATCGATTGCTTGATTTCGTCGGTCAGCGCCATCAGCGAGGACTCACCCAGTCCCGAACAACGCCAACCCGAAAACGCCGCCCGTCACGACTCAGAACCACCCCTTCTTCTGTTATGTCGTCTACCCGCAGGCCATCGAAGACGTCGCCCACTCGCAGGTAGGTGTTGTTAATCATGACCCGGCGCGATGCAGGGGATGACGAGTAGATATGGCTGTTAAAGGTCAAATCGGGAACGCTCTTCTGAAACGAGAGCGGCAACTCTACCAGATGTGGCACTCTGCCTGCCTGCTCGGGCTGCACCATTGGTGCAGCAGTTTCGGAATTTGCGGATGAGGGAACGATAACGGTCGCTCGCTCCCGGCTTTGTGATGGGGAAGGTTCCGAAGCGATCGGCGCTGGAGTCGCCTCGCCCGCATCGGGCTCAGGGATGGTCCCCGTTTGTGCAACGGGATCTTCCAATGTCGGTGCTGGCTCTGTCGCAGGCGCCACCGCATCAGGTTCAGGAGCTGTCGTTCTGGCCGAGGCCGCAGATGTCTCGGATTGCGACTCGGAAACCCAGGGCAACGGCGCTCCCGGCCAGAAGACAAAGGCCAGGACGCCGGCATTGAGCATGAGTGCAAGAGACACCCAGACAGCCGGCGACCACCGCTTTTTCTTCGGGCGATGGATCAGCTGTACCAGTTGACCAAGGTCCGGTACGCGCCCTTGCCTCCGTTCAGTTTCGGATTTCCGCAATGCGTCAAGAATGTACGACATAATTACTCTCGACCTTCAACTTGCCGGCGACCTTCGGACTGCAGAGGCTTGAGACGGGGAATGTTAGCTTCCAGGTCGTTATTGATCTGGATAATCGTCATGGCTCCGGCGATCCCATCGACGGTAAGCCCTCGCAATGACTGATACCAGCGAACCTGCTCTTCGGAATCCAGCCGTTTCACCCGGTCACTTTCAGCACGGGAATTACTGAAACGGTCCGCCAGATCCATCACTCGCGCACCAATCCAGAGTTGCTCGCCACCGCCATTGCTGTAAAAGCCGTCGCCCGTCAGGTATTCCGGAAGGCGCCACAGAACCCGATACTCCCCGAACCAATAGCGCTCGATACTGGCAAACAATACAGTCTGATTGCCGGAGGGAAACGCGATGTCTGCGGTATCGCCGTCCAGATGGCGGAGCACGACAAACCCCCGGTTACCCGCCTCATCCTGCAACTGAAGCATCGCCGGGCGATCCAGAAACTCGAGGCTTCGGCGGCTACCCTGACGACTCAGGCATCCAAGACCCTCCTCGTTGGCCCAGTCGCAGGCAACGGGCGCTTCCGAAGGTTCATATTCACGCCCCCAGATCCCGAAAAGTACCTGAAAAGCCTCCACGGAATCCAGAAGCTGACCCGGCACGGCAAGTTCAACGGGTGCTGACGGCTCTCCAGACCCGGTTTCCTGGATCTCTTGCAATGGTTTCTGTTCCTGCTCCTCGACTCGCTCAACAGCTCCCTGCAAAGGTTCTGGTGAGGAGGGATCGGTGAGAAACGCTCCACCCGGTGACCAACGCTCAATAAGCCAGGCGGTGCCGATGATGGCCACCAGAATCGAAGCCGCAACGATAAGGTACTGGGATCTGTCTGGTGACTGGTGAGCTCGTGAGGGCGTGGGGCCGAGGGATTGTCCACGTACTTCTTTTGCCGCCTGGCGGATATGCTCGGGCGTAATCTCATGCTCACCCTCGGCATAGGCGCCCAACAGTGCGCGGTCACTGATCAAATTGATCAGGCGGGGTATGCCCTGGCTCTCGCGATAGAGGCGATTCACCGCCCGCTGCGAAAAGATATCACCCCGCATGCCGGCAACACTGAGGCGGTATTTCAGGTAGGCCGGCAGCTCTTCCCGACCAATGGCATCCAGATGGTAGCGCGCGGTAACGCGCTGGTTCAGCTGGCGCAACTCCGGAAGTGCCAGCATTTCCTGCAGTTCGGGCTGCCCGAGCAGGACAATCTGAAGCAGCTTCTTCTCCGCCGTCTCCAGGTTGGTCAGAAGGCGGAGCTGCTCCAATACCTCAGCAGACAGATTCTGGGCCTCATCGATCATCAGAACCTTGTGTCGCCCGGCCGCATGGGCCTTAAGCAGGTCCTGGTTAATCAGGTCCACCAGTTCCTTGATGGTGGCACTTATCTCGTGGGGGATTTCCAGCTCATCACAGATGGAGGAGAGCAACTCCCGGGCAGAGAGCCTGGGATTCAGGATCAGCGCGATATCCACATTATCCGGAACATTCTCGATAAAGCAGCGGGAAACCGTTGTTTTCCCGGTTCCCACTTCGCCGGTAATCACGATGAAGCCGCCCTGCCCCTGAACCCCATACATCAGGTGTGCCAGCGCCTCCTTGTGGCGATCGCTCAGGTACAGATAACGAGGGTCTGGCGCAATGGAAAACGGCGGTTCCCGAAAGCCGAAAAAGTCGTAATACATATCAGGACGTACCGGAATCCGCGTTGCTGATCAGTCTGAGCTCGGCGGTGCGCCGATTCTGGTGCTTGAGTCTCCGTACGCACCGCTCCAGGGTTTTCGAGATGCGGGCGTGGGAGCGGATCATGGAGATTTTTGGCCAGGTGGCCCGTTCGCCGGCCAGAATCATCTGCCGTACGTAAGCCGGATCGGGATTTGCCAGCATCCTGCTGTAATCCCTGAACGAATATGAGGGCGCAATGGTAACGTCTCCCGAATAGCGCTGGGCCATGATGGTGTACAACTGACCGGACATCTGCCGCATAAGTTCCGGCCTTAGCCTTTTCCGCAGGTAATCAAACACCCCCTGGCCATGGAACTGAATTTCAGATTTCAGCAGGTGCATCGGCAAATTGCCAAGGGACAGCTTTTCATCCCGGCCGCGCTGGCTCAGGAACGGCACCACATGGGGATTGGTCTGGCTCACAATCGTATAATTCACATCGTACAGATGCATCAACCGCTCAATAGGCAGGTCGCTCACAACCGAGCCATCCACGAACTTCAGGCGCGGCATATAGGGAAGCGTGTTGCCCTGAATGTCCTTTTTCATCAACGTAACCGGCGGGAAAATACCGGGAACCGCAGCGCTGGCCAACACCGCACTCCAGACCATCAGATAAGGCGAGGTGTATCCGCACAGCAAGCGAGCCTTCTGGTGGGCCTGCACTGGTGAAACACTCACATTGATCGAACGGCCAGTACGCTGGTAAGCCTCTTCAAAAGTATATTCACCGATATTGCCACGCAGGCAGTTGCGCAGCTCTTCCTGATCCATGAGTCCGTCCCCACGCACCGCACTGAGCAGCCCCCGCCATTTCCAGGCTTTCAGGTTATGGTTCTCGGGCACCAGCATTTCCGGGATTTCCGCGTCTGTGTGTACTCCAAGAATGCCCGCGATAACCGCGCCGATACTTGAACCGGCAATGACCTGGGGCAGAAGCCCCTTTTCCCACAGGGCCTTGATGACGCCAAAGTGGAACACACCCAGTGTAGCGCCGCCGCTGAGCAAAAGTGCCGGCCGGCCATAGCTTGTAAGCGTATCCCGGAAGAACTGAAGTTTGTCGGCAACGGGAAAACCGGGCACCGGTTCATCACAGAGGTAATCCAGCGATTCACAGACCTGGGTAATGTATTCCTCGATCAGATGTTTGGTGCCAACCCGGGATCGGGTATAAAGCGCCGGGTTGCCCATGTTCCCCAGATCATGGTGGAGGCCCTCCCGAAGGGCCCGCTTGAGCCGTTCTACATCATTCTGCTGGCGATACTGTTTGAGGTTGCTCAGCCGGTCGTAGATAACTTCGTAGTGGTAGAGATCGGAGGCGAAATCCTCTTTCCACTCGGCATTGCCCTCCAGAAAGTCCAACTCCAGGGCCGCAGCCTTCCACACTTCGTAGTTTGGCGCCTCGGCCAGCATTTTCCGGAATTTGGCTATTCTTGGATCCTTGAGCACCGCTGACCTCCTTTCAAACCGGATGACACTCAGAAATCATCCAGCATCAGATCTTCATCGTCGCCACTGGCAAACGGGTCGTTAACCACTTTCCCGTCGTTAATCAGGAATTCCCGACGTTGCAGAAAAGCGTTTCGAACAAACGTGTAGCTGTCGCCCGAGATAAAGCTTTCAGCGGGAATGAGATCTGCCCGACGGTCCACTATCTGCAGCGCACGGGCATAGTAAACTTCAGGGCTGTCAACTTCATCCCAGGCCGACGGTAGCGCAAAGCCGTCGGTCATGAACCCGGTAAAATGCCGGGGGGTTGAAGGCCCCAGAAAAGGCAGCATGAGGTAGGGTCCTGAACCCACGCCCCAGTAACCCAGTGTCTGACCAAAATCTTCCGGCCGCTCCGGGAGGTCAAAGGCGGTTGCCACGTCAATCAGCCCGGCCAGACCGAACGTCGTGTTGAAGGTAAAGCGCCCTACCGCAACCACGGCCGACTCCCCTTTCAGCTGCAGTATGCTGTTGGTGAAGTTTCGGAGTTCGGTCAGGTTATTGAAGAAATTGGTAATGCCACGGTCAACAATCTGCGGGGTGAAGTCTCTGTAGGCCTGTGCCACCGGCTTCAGGAACCAGCGATCAATGGTCTCGTTGAAAGTGTACACCTTGCGGTTCCAGTTCTCCCAGGGGTCTTTCGGGTCAACCGGAACAGAGCCTTCTGGCGCAGGTTCCTGCATAGTCTGTGCGGTGGCCTGGCCCACTGGCAGGAATACAGCCAGGAATAACAACATGGTGAGCGTAATCAGCCGGCGCCGGATAAAAATGTGTTTCATTATCTGCTCCTGGGTTGTTTAATTCGTTTCAATTCGTCGAAAATACCGGCGCTATTCTTTTTATTATTAAACCATTGTTCCGGAGAAACCGATGTCAGTACCGGGAAATCTTGTAAACACGATTACCATGCCGCTCCGCTGGGGTGACATGGATGCATACGGCCACGCCAATAATACAGTCTACTTCCGATTCTTTGAGGAAGCGCGCATTGTCTGGCTGGCCTCACTGGAGCTCGGCGGTCCCGAAGAGCCAACCGGCCCGGTCATTATAAAGACCAGTGCCACCTTTCTAAAGGAATTGAACCACCCGGCAACGGTTGAGGTGAAAACATACGCTGACAAAGCAGGTAACACCAGCCTCGACACCTATCATTTGCTGACAGATGTCGATACTGGCGCTGTTTATGCGGAAGGCTATGCGAAAATCGTGTGGTTCGACCGGGAAACGCGCTCCTCGGCCCCGCTGCCAGATACCCTTCGGGCCCTGGCAACGACTTGAATCGGAAGACTCCTACCGGCGGCGTACCACCACGCTGCCGATGGAATAACCTGCCCCGAATGAACAGATTACCCCGAGATCGCCACTGACAAAGTCATCCTTGTGCTTGTGGAAGGCGATGATCGAACCGGCGGAGCTGGTGTTGGCGTACTCATCCAGAATCACCGGTGCCTCTTCCTCAGTGGCATCGCGACCCAGTACCTTGCGGGCAATCAGCTGATTCATGTTCAGGTTGGCCTGGTGCAGCCACATACGACGGAGATCATCCGGCGAGAGGGACAGGCTTTGCAGCTGTTTCTGGATGGTCTCGGCAACCAGCGGCGACACTTCCTTGAATACCTTGCGACCCTGCTGAACGAAGAGCTTGTCGGGTTTACCAACACCGGAATCATCGGCGCGGTTCAGAAACCCGAAATTGTTCCGGATGTTGTTGGAAAACTTGGTTTTCAGGCTGGTACCGAGAATCTCGAACCCCTGCCCCTCCCGGGTATCTTCTTCGCGCTCAACCAGAATGGCTGTGCAGGCGTCACCAAAAATAAAGTGACTGTCCCGGTCCCGGAAATTCAGGTGGCCGGAACAGATTTCCGGGCTGACCACCAGAACGGACCGGGCACTGCCATTCTCGACGGAATTGACGGCCGCCTGAAGACCGAACGTAGCGGAGCTGCAGGCCACGTTCATATCGTAGGCAAAGCCGTCGATGCCCAGCGCTTCCTGAACTTCGATAGAAACTGCCGGATAGGCCCGTTGCAGGTTGGAACAGGCAACGATCACGGCATCGACATCCTGTGCCGACTTACCCGCCTGCTCGAGGGCCTCACGGCAAGCAGTCACAGCCATTTCGCATTGCACCGATGGCTCCTCGTTGCTGCGATCGGGGATATAGGGCTTCATGCGTTTGGGATCGAGAATGCCATCCTTGTCGATCACATGGCGGCGCTTGATGCCGGACGCTTTCTCGATAAACGAGGAGGACGATGGCTGCAGCGGCGTCACATCGCCATTGGCGATGGCGTCTGCGTTCTCCGCGTTGAACAGTTCAACGTACTGGTTGAAGGCTTCGACCAGTTCGTCATTATCAATGGTTGCTGGCGGTGTGTAGAGACCGGTCCCGCTAATAACGGCTTTAATCACGCTAACCCCACGTCATGATTGTGAAAACGGGATGACTGGCGTCCCGTCTGATTCGTTCATTGACCTACTGCCAGAAATACTAACACAGTATCGGGGTTTTGCCCGTCGGCTATCAGTCAGTAGCACCGGATTGGTGCAGCTTGCCTTTCTCAGACTCTGGTTTTTTCCCACTGCCGGTCCAGACGTTTCACCGACACGGTCATCACCGTGCCCAATTGCTGGGCAAAGAACGACACCCGGAACTCCTCGAGCATCCACCGGTACAACACCAATTCAGGATCCCGGATCCCCTGCCGCTGTTGTTCGTCCCGCTTCACCGCGTAGCGGGACCAGAGCGGCTCGATGGTGTGAAGAAACTCCCGCTCCCGGCCCATTTCCCGTGACATTTTCTCCAGCCGAATCAGGGCCGCCTCGAAGTAACGCCCGAATTCCGCCAGCCACTCAGGCGGTGTTTCCACCAGAAATCCGGGATAGACAAGGTTCTGTAGCTGAAATTTAAGATCAGCCATGCTGTTGGCGAGGGCCAGATTGATTTTGCCTTTCAACTGCTTCGCCACTTTCTGGTAACCGGACATCGCCTGATACAACCGCTCGTCGGCCTGCTCGAGGGCCGGAATGAAGTCGCCCCGGTGAGCGTCAAACACACGGTCGAAGTCCTCTGCTGTCCTCGGAACACCCTCCGGGAGAAAGTGTTGCATGGCCGTTGCCAGCAACAGATCATCCAGCAACACTTTCGACTGGCCTACAGGAGCAAACATCAAAGCGGACTGCTTGAAACGCGGAAGTTTCCGCTCCAGGTCATCGAGCGTCCTGCCGAACCGGTTCAGAATCAGGCGGGCGATTGCCTTCCGGGTGGTATCTTCAGCGGTCAGCCGGTCCAGACAGCGTATCTGTCGCACCTGCTTGCCCATATCCTCCAGCGCGGGATAGACGGTCACCTGCATGCCGCCCTTTTCGGTTTGGACCTGTTCGGGCAACGCTCCGAACCGCCAGTCGGTGTACTCGCCAACTGGTTCCGCCGGCGAATCATCTTTTGTCGCCGACTCAAGCGCCTGTTCGGCCTGACCCTCAAGTTGATGCTGCAAATCGGTCGTCTCGCGACTCTCGGCAATAGTGCGACCGCCGTCGCCCATGACCCGCAGGTTCATCCTGAGGTGCTTTGGCAATTCCGATTCCGACCAGGCCTCCGGATCAATCTGTACGCCGGTCATCCGTCGCAACTGCTCGCCCAGCTGAAGCGTTAACGGTTCGTTGGAGGGCTGCAGGTTCTCGAGGGCCGCGTCTACAAAATCAGGCACAGGAACAAAGTTACGGCGCAACGCCTTGGGCAGGGACTTTACCAGGGCAATGCATTTCTCCCTCAGCAGACCCGGCACCAGCCATTCCAAGCGACTGGAAGGTATCTGCTTGAGCGCCATCAAGGGCACCTGAAGCGTAACGCCGTCCTTTTCACTGGTGGGTTCGAACTCATAGCTCAGCGGGTAACGAACACCCTCCCACTCCAGATAGTCCGGGTACAGGTCAGCGGCCTGGGCATCCACCGGTCGCTGAAGAATGTCGGCTTCGGTGAGCTCCAGTTCCTTCAGTTGCTCCGCTGGGAGCCCCTTCCACCAGGTCTCGAAATGCCGGCCACTGATGATGTCTGCAGGCAGGCGTTCATCGTAGAAGGCCACCAGCACTTCATCGTCAACGAGCAGATCACGCCGCCGGGTCTTCTTCTCAAGATTCTCAACCGTGTCGAGCATCTCCCGGTTACGGGCGATAAAGGGCGCCTTTGACCGGTAATCCCCTTCCACCAACGCTCGCCGGATAAACAGATTCCGACATTCCGCCGGGTCCACTTTGGCGTAAGGAATCCGGCGCTTGGCAACAATATCCAGGCCGTAAAGGGTGACCTTTTCGTAACCCATCACCTGGGCCCGCTTCTGCTCCCAATGGGGCTCAAAATAATGGTGTTTGACGATATGGCCGGCGAGAGGCTCAATCCATTCCGGTTGAATGGAGGCCACCACCCGGGCAAAGACCCGACTGGTCTCCACAATCTCGGTGGCAACAATCCATTTCGGACCGGTCTTCGCCACCTTGGAGCCGGGAAAGATCAGCACCTTCCGGTTCCGGGTCGCCAGGTATTCTTTCTTTTCCACCTTCACCGCTACCTGGCCCAGAAGACCCGCCAGTATCGCCTTGTGCAGCGCTTCGTAACTGGCGGCATCCTTGTTGACCGCCAGCTTCTGTTCACGACAGATCAGCGTCAGCTGGCGATGGATATCCCGCCATTCCCGCATTCGCATCCAGCTCAGGAAGTTCTTCTGGCAAACCTTCTTGAGCTGATTCTGGGACAGCTCCTGGCGTTGCTCTTCATAGAAATTCCACACGTTCAGCAGGGTGACGAAATCCGATTCCTTGTCATTGAACGGTGCGTGGGCCTGATCCGCCGCCTGCTGTTTGTCCTGGGGCCGCTCCCGGGGGTCCTGAATACTCAACCCGGCAATGATGACCAAGGTTTCCGCCAGACTGCCAAGCTCCGCCGCTGTGACCAGCATCCTGGCCAGGCGTGGATCGAGGGGCAGCCGAGACATGGTTCGACCAAGCCGGGTAACCCGGCGCTTGTCATCCACTGCACCCAATTCTTCCAGCAGCTTGTAGCCGTCGTTGACCTGACGCTTATCCGGTGCCTCCAGGAACGGGAACTGCCGAATTTCCCCAAGGCCCGACGTCGCCATTTGCAGAATGACCGACGCCAGGTTGGTGCGCAGTATTTCCGGATCGGTGTATTCCGGGCGGTTGATAAAATCCGTCTCGTCGTAAAGCCGGAAACAGATACCCGGGGCCACCCGGCCACAACGTCCTGCCCGCTGATTGGCGCTGGCCTGGGAAATCGGTTCCACCGGCAAGCGCTGGATCTTCGAGCGCACACTGTAGCGGCTGATCCGGGCAACCCCGGTATCGATCACGTAACGAATGCCCGGCACCGTCAACGAGGTTTCCGCCACGTTCGTCGAGAGCACGATCCGTCGACCCTTGTGGGACTGGAACACCCGGTTCTGCTCGGCATTGCTCAACCGGGAATACAACGGCAGCACTTCGGTGTGCCGCAGATCAACATGACGCAGTACCTTGCTGAGATTGCGGATCTCCCGCTCTCCTGGCAGGAACACCAGGACGTCACCGGGTGGCTGCTTCTGGCTGCGCTCATGTTGTTCGATTTCATCAAGGGCGCCCAGCACCCCATCGGTCCAACCCTGATCCCGGTCGTCCTCATCTCCAGTCAACGGGCGGTAACGCACGTCCACCGGATAGGTTCGACCGCTCACCTCAATCACCGGCGCCTTGTCGAAAAATTCGCTGAACCGTTCAACCTCAATGGTGGCCGACGTAATGATGATCTTCAGATCCGGTCGCTTGGGCAGGAGCTGACGCAGATACCCGAGCAGGAAGTCGATGTTGAGACTACGCTCGTGGGCTTCGTCGATGATGATCGTATCGTAGCGATCCAGAAAGCGGTCGTGCTGAACCTCCGCCAGCAGGATGCCGTCGGTCATCACCTTCACCCGTGACTGCTCGGAGGTGTTGTCGGTGAAACGAACCTGATAGCCGATCTGCTGACCGGTCTGCTCACCTATCTCCTCGGCAATACGGGCAGCCACACTGCGGGCGGCGATCCGCCGGGGCTGGGTATGACCGATCAGGCCACGAATACCACGACCACTGTTCATGCAGATTTTGGGTATCTGGGTGGTTTTGCCAGAACCGGTTTCACCCGCAATGATTACCACCTGATGGTTTTCGATGGCCTCACGGATATCATCCACACGCTCAGAGACCGGAAGGCCCTCGGGGAAGCTGGCCGGCTTGTGCAGGGCATGGCGTTGCTGAACCTTTTCAAGCCCGCGCTCCAGCCAGTTGGCCATTTTCTCCAGGTCTTTCTGGCCCGGTTTGCCCTTGGTACGGGCCACCGTTTTCACAATGCGGGCGGCTTCCTGCTGATTGCAGGCGTCCAGCTGCTCCATCATCGCTCTAACAGCGGCTTCGCCATCGGGCTTGGGTTTCGGTGTGCTCGGAGTATCGGAACGGGTGTCTGTCATTGAATTGCCGGAATAGCGCTCACTCGGATTCGATTGGGCGACAGTCTATCGGGAAAGTCGGTGTCTTAAAAACGGAAAAACCCCGCCAAAGCGGGGTATTCCTTGATCCACTGGCAGGGAGGCTTACTTATTGTTCGCCTCGTCCCGCAGTTCACGGCGCAGGATCTTGCCCACATTTGTCTTGGGCAGCTCGTCCCGGAACTCGAATTTCTTGGGAACCTTGTAGGCGGTTAGCCGCTCGCGACAAAACTCCTTGAGCTCGTTTTCCGTCACGCCTTCAGCCGTCGGCACCAGGTAAACCTTGACCGCCTCACCACTCTTGGCATCGGGAACGCCAACCGCGGCGCACTCGACCACTTTCGGATGGCTGCTGACCACATCTTCGATCTCATTCGGGAACACGTTGAAGCCAGAGACAATGATCATGTCTTTCTTGCGATCGACAATACGGATATAGCCGTCTTCCTGAATCAGGGCAATGTCCCCGGTGCGCAGATAGCCGTCCTCGGTGAAGGACTTCTGGGTATCCTCAGGGCGCTGCCAGTAACCGCGCATAACCTGCGGGCCCTTCACGCACAGCTCGCCGGGCTCGCCAAGAGGCGTTTCATTGCCTTCTTCATCCAGGGTTTTAACCACTGTAGACGGAATCGGAAGGCCGATGGTGCCGATCTGAATGGCGCTGTGGGGGTTGAAGGTCACAACCGGGGACGTTTCGGTCATACCGAAGCCCTCGCAGATCTCACATCCAGTGACCCGCTCCCACATCTTGGCAGTGTCGCTTGTCAGCGCCATGCCGCCCGAGGACGTCAGCTTCAGGCTGCTGAAGTCCAGATCCTGGAAGTCTTCGTTGTTGCAAAGCGCGACAAAGAGCGTGTTCAGTCCCAGGAACGCGGTGAACTTGTGGTTCTTCAGCTCTTTCACAAAGCCCGGGATATCACGCGGGTTCGGAATCAGCACGTTGTGCGCGCCGGCCTCAAGCATGATGCCGCAGTTCAGGGTAAAGGAATAAATGTGGTAGAGCGGCAGCGGCGCGATAACAACCTCCTGACCTTCAACCACCATGTCTTCCATCATAGGCCGGGTCTGCAGCAGGTTGGCTACCAGGTTGCCGTGGGTCAGCATCGCGCCTTTCGCCACACCGGTCGTCCCGCCGGTGTACTGAAGCACGGCAATGTCATCCTGCTTGCACTCTACCGGGGTGAATTTTTCACGGGCGCCGGCACTCAGAACGGCAGGCAGCTTGTGGGCCTGGGGCAGATTGAACGGCGGCACCATCTTTTTGACATGCTTGACCACGGCATTCATCAGCGTGCGCTTGATTGGCGAGTGCATATCCGCGATTTCGGTAACAATCACGTGCTCGATGCCAGTGTGTGGCAACACCTTCTCGGCGTTCTCGGCCATGTTCGCGAGAACCACCAGCGCCTTGGCTCCGGAATCGTTGAACTGATGTTCCATTTCCCGCGTGGTATAAAGCGGGTTGGTATTCACTACAATCAGGCCAGCTCGCATTGCGCCAAACACAACGACCGGGTACTGGCTGACGTTCGGCATCTGCACCGCGATGCGGTCGCCAGGTTTCAGGTCTGTCTTGTTTTGCAGCCAGGCTGCAAAGTTGCGGCTCTGGGTGTCGAGGTCACGGTAAGTGAGAGTTGCACCAACAGCACTGAATGCGGGACGGTCGGCAAACTTTTTGACCGACTGCTCGAATACATCCACCATGCTTTTGTACTTGTTCAGGTCCACCTCACGGGGCACGCCGGCGGGGTATTTATCCTGATAGAACTGCTCAAAATCCATCACCATCTCCTGTTTGGCGCTTTTGATTGTAATGATTTACCGATGTCAGGTTGATCAGAAAATCAACCCTACAAAGGTATCAGCCTCAAAAAAGTGGGGAGAGAATAGCAGTTTTGTAACCGATGAGGTAGTTTTCGAGACTCTTACCCGAACACCTGTACTCAAATGACAACAGTGCGGAGCACGCGATGAGCGATACCCTTGATACCCTGGAAAATATCACCTACGACGAGCTGAACGAGGGCGACACCGCCACCTTTACGCGCACCCTCACCGAGGACGAACTGGTGCTGTTTGCGGCGGTCTCCGGTGATGTAAACCCGGTACACCTGGACTCCGAATTTGCAGCCGGCTCCATGTTCAAGGATCGGATTGCCCATGGTATGTGGAGCGGCTCCCTGATCTCGGCGGCGTTGGCAACGGTCATGCCGGGCCCCGGTACCATCTACCTGGACCAGAGCCTGTCTTTCAAGCGGCCGGTGAAACTGGACGACACCCTCACCGTTCAGTTGAAAATCCTCCGCAAGGAACCGAAAGGCCGGGTCGTGGTCGAGTGCGACGTACGTAATCAGAACGATCAGAAGGTGGTCATCGGGGAAGCGAAGGTCATCGCGCCATCGGAGAAAGTGTGTCTGCACAAACCCCGGTTGCCGAAAATCACCATCGAAAACTAAGCTCGCCGTGTCGGGCAGTCCCTCGCTGGCTGCCCGATCAAGTTATCAGCCGGGCAGGAAATCAATCGGAAATCTGACCTTCCGGGCCTCAACATTGTCAGCCCCGAAATTGAACAGCCGCACGCGCATGGCAATCCGCTGTTCCAGCGTGGGGTGCCCGAGCTCTGAGCTGACCACCTCACAGGCAGACACCGAGCCATCCGGTTCGATTACCAGCTCCAACAACACCTTGCCCTTGAGGGTCGGATCCTGCCGAAGCTCCCGCCGGTACATGGAATAGAGTGCCGTTTTCTGGGCATCGAATACTTGCCGGATATTACTCATTGCCCGCTCGCCAACCGATGGCTCGACCTTTGCCGGCCTGGCGGCCACTTTTCGGGATTCTTCCTCGGGCGCATCAACCGTTTTGACCTCATGCTCAGCCACAGCGACAGTGGTTTCCGGCGCCGGAGCGTCCTCCACACCACCGCTTCCACTGAGGACTTGCTGAGAATCCTCGCGCGATTTCGTTGCTTCGGCCGCCTCCGACTGTGTGTTGACCGCAAACTCACGGGCTGGTGTGGGTTCAGGCGACCTGAGTGAAGCCAGCTTGTCTCTCATGGCCAGCAGCCCGGAGCGGGACGCTTTTTCCCTGGCTTGCTCGGTGGTCTGCTTGGGCTTCGGCTCGGATACGGCCTGAGGTTCGGATTCTGGTTTTGGGGCAGGCACAGGGTCGGGTTCAACCCTGGCAACTTTCGGTTCCGGCTGCTTTGGTTTTTCTTTCTTCGCTTCCTTCACTTCCGGTTCTGGCTCAGGTTCTGGCTCGGGCTGAACTGGCTCCGGTGGCACAATCGGTTTAGGCTTCTCCACCAGCCGCGCCAGCCGGGGAGGAACCTTCTCGGCCTCGCTGCGCTCAACCTCCGGTACATCCAGCATTGGGATCAGGAACGCCGGTGGCAAAAACAGCGCCAGCATCAACAATACAATACCCGTAAATCTTCGACTCTCGCCGAGATCACGACTCCATGGCAGCCCCGAACCCGTCGCAGGGGAATATCCGTTATCAGCCATTACGGACCTCCCCTTCCACTGCGAGGCGCACCTGTCGATATTGTTCATCAACACAGGTCTGCATGACCTTGCGAAGCAATCGGTAATCGGTATCCCGGCCGGCCATAATGGTTACTTCAAGCCCCTCCTCGGGAACTTCAGACCAGCGGTTGCGGCGCCAGGAAAGCTCTTCCGACAGACCGGCGATATAGGTGTCACTGGTCTCGATGCCATCCAGTCTTGCCACTTCGCTGCCCTGGACCAGAATGGCATTGGCCGTTACCTGGACTGTCAGGCTCTCAACCGCCTCCTGTTGAGCCGTGGACTTTGGCAAAGGCACGTCTGCGGTGTTCTGCATCACTTTCACATCCGAGGAATTCACCATCAGGAAAAAGACCAGGATGGTAAAGATGTCCATCAGCGACACCAGGTTCAGGCCCCCGGGCTTGTGCATCCGGCCGTAATGCCGACGAATTCTTTTCGCCTTTCGGGACGTTCTCATGCGCCCTCCCCTGATTCGGCCCTGGCGTTTGCGGCAAGCTTCCGGTCTTCAGGTGCATCCATCAGCGAAACATCGGGAAACAGCTCCCCCTCAACCACGCTGGCCGCAACTACCGCCGGATAAGAGCGGACGGTATCCATGGCAGTAACCAGTGTCTGGTAATCGATGTCCGGTCCGACTTCCAGCACCACGTCGGTTTTATCCGGCACACGGGTTTTTATCTGCCTAAGTACCTGACGAAGGTTCTCGAAATCCTGCCCTTCCTCGCCCACGGGCAGCGCCTGGATCAGACCGCGGTCGCTGTCGGCGATCTCGATACCTTCCGGAATCAGAGTAACCACGAGCCGGAACTCTTTAGCATCCGGCGCCTGCCCGGCATCCATTCCCGGAAAATTCAGCTCGATCATCCGGACCTGGCTGAACACCATGCCAAGCAACAGGACGGGCACCAGAACAATCATCAGATTGAGAAAGGCGGTAATATCCAGCTCCGGCGATACGCTTAACCTGCGGTGACGGCGTCTCATGCTTCAGACACAATGTTCAGCAACTTCACGCCGGCCATTTCAAAGCTGTCGACAATCTCATTGGTTCTGGTCTGTAGTACCGCATGAAACATGAGCAACGGAATGGCCGACATCAGGCCGAAAGCCGTGGTATTCATGGCCACGGAAATACTTTCGGACAACAGACTGGCCTTCTGGGAAGGATCTGCCGCCGCCACCGCAGTAAACGCAGCAATCAGACCAATAATGGTTCCCAGCAGGCCGAGCAACGTGGCGATGTTGGCCAGGGTTGCCAGATATTGGGTACGCTTTTCCAGGCGCGGCAGCACTTCCATCAAGCCTTCTTCCATGGCGTACTCAATATCCTCCCTACTGCTGTTGCTCAGCAGACGGCCGATGCCTGCCCCCATGATTGAGGCAATCGCACTGTCTGAGTTTGTGGCAGCTTTCATGGCCCGCTGATAGTCCCGCTTCCTCAGCAGCGGCAGGATGCCCCGCTCAAAGGCAATCCGGTTACGCCGCCGCACCGCAGAGAGATAGAAGAACCGCTCCAGAGTAATCGCCAACCCCAATGCAAGGACAATGGCGATGGGGTACATGAAGGGCCCACCTTCCTGGAAAAAACGTACGATCGTGTCCAGCATGACTGTTCTCCGGTTATTGCTCGGCCAGGCCTGAGTCTCCAATAGGGCTCAGGATGAGAGGATTAAGGTTTTCCCGAAACAGACGGTGACGCTCGAGGACGACTGGATCCACCGGCCGGACCAGTTCCGGCGCCTCGTCATTCAGGTCCGCCCTTGGTCGTTTTGGCAGGCTTGGGGCTTGCCAGGGCAGTATGTAGAGTACCCGCGGCTCGTCTTCGCCGAGGCTGGCGGATATACCCTCAACAGCCAGCCGGTTCGCTTCTTCCTGATCCGCCTGCGCCGGGTTGAGGAGCATTAACTGCAGGCCAACCATCGCCAGTAAGCGTAAGACGACTTTGGCAGTTTTGCGGATATCAGCCATTTATTGCAGCCTCCGTTCCAGATCTGCTATCCAGCCAGCCACCTGCTGGTCTTCTTTTTCCGTCAGCTGCCGGTAGCGGTTGTAATGCTCAAGGGCAGTCTGAAGATCCAGCAAATAGAGCTCGGCAATCACCGCCAGATTAAAATGCAGCTCGGCCACATCTGGCGAATGGCTGATGCCCAGTTCCAGTAGCCTGGCCGCTTCGGCGAATCGGTACTGGTCCTTTAGAACGAGCGCCAGGTTGTTGACTGTCACCGCCCTGGTCGGATCCAGCTCCACGGCTTTTTGCCATGCATCCACAGCCGCGCCTTTGCGACCTTCTTCGAAGGCCACCCGCCCCTCCTGTTCATAACTTGCTGCCAGTTCCGGATCCTTTCCGATGGGCTTCTCCGGCTGCCGGACTTCCTGCCCGGCGCAGCCGACGAGCAACACCAGAAGCGCCGCCAGTGGCAGGCTCGTTTTCCCCGTTGAATTACACGCCATCCCTGATCTCCATATTCCAGCCAAGCCACTTAACACTCCGCTCGTAACGTCCCGGGTGCAGCTCCGCAAGAACGCCAAGACTGCGTCCTATCCAGGGGTCATACCCCTCGGCCGTAATCCGGCGATGGTTCTCCGTATGCAGTTGAATGGCTTTGTCTTCGAATGGGAAAGCTTCCTCCTCCAGTAACATCTGATACTGCATCGCCTCCAGTTCATTCAGATCCGCCGGAACCGTGGATGCCATCAGGTCTTTGGCCAGACCACGATAGAGTTCGGCCCGTCGGAACAGAGATTCAGACAGAACTCGCTCGCCGCCCAGGGCTTCGGCATCCAGGAATCTCTGTCGAGCCGATTCCAGCGCCTTTTGCTTGCGCGCCAGAGATTGTTCCAGCGGCTGACTTAGTCTGATGCTGGTAAACACTGCAGCCGCACGAGCACCGAGCACCAGTGACGACCGGGAGGCCCACTCAAGGGTGTCGGCGGTGTGCCAGGTGCTGTCCAGCTCTGACTGGACCAGTACTTCCCTCCAGGCATCGGGATTTTCGCCGGTTTCTACCAGGCGATGCCGGAATGTCTGGAGCTGTTCATGTTCGGCCCCGCTCTCTGCCTTCGGAGCCGCTGCAAGGTAATCCCTGTAAAGGGCATTTCGTTCCGCTACATTCCCGGCTTGATTCAACAATTCCGCAGCCCGCAACTTCAGGTTCCATGGGTTAGCGTGATTGTCGGCGGCCAGCAATAATTCTGACGCCGCGCGGGTGGGTTCATCAGACTGAATCCAGGCATGTACCAGCTTTTCGCTGATGCCGGCAGTAAGCTCGTGCTGGGGAAAATCGGCGCGAAAACTCTGCAGGTCGCCGACGGCAGCGCCCCAGTCCGATGCTTTGAGCAAGGTGTTGGCCGCGTCGTAGCGCGCACGGATCGCAACGTCCGAACCTGGTAGCACCGAATCAACCCGTCGGAAGTGCCCAACGGCCTCTCCGAGCCTGCCACTGGATACCGCGAGCTCTGCCTGGCGATAGACGGACGTCGCCAGTTGCTTCCGAATGGCTGAGACCTGCTCTTCGGTCACGTTTGCGAGCCGTTCACTTTCGGCAAGATTCAGCGCCTGGCCCCAGGCACGCTCCGCCAGGCCATAGTCGCCCTTTTCCTGGCGTATCCGGGCCATGACCTGCCATGCCGCGTATCGCTCTGCCGGAGACGCCGTGGGCGCAGTCAATACCCGCGAACCATAATCCAACGCCAGTTGGTGGTCGCCGGCGGCCAGCCACCGGGCGGCGAGATCTGCCATCAGGCCGGGAATCCGGCTATCCCCTTCGAAACGTCCACTAAAGCGGTTGGCCTCATTGGAAACATCCTTCAGTTCGGGTTGAAAGGCAGACACAGTGGTCGGCCGGTCAAGACTGTTTCTCAACAGAGCAATAGCGGCCCAGGCAGCATCGGCAGCCTCGCTGTAACCGGGCGACTCATAGGCTGCTCTGCGAAAATTCGTCAACGCTTTCGGAAAATCCCTCGCCTGCAACCAGGCATCACCAGCAAGGCGAAGCATTTCGCCGCTCTGATCAATCCTCGGAGCCAGGTGTGCGTAATAAACCGCTGCCTCAGCAAAAGTGGATTTAGCCTTCGCCACCCGGCCCTGTTCCACCAATCGTGTGGCCAGGTCATAGTGGTAATCCGCCAACCGTTTGCTGTAACTCAGCCATTTATTCTTCTGTTCACCAGTCAGAGCGGCGTAAGCGGAATCCTGGCTGTAGCTGGCGACGAACTCCGCACGGGCATTGCGAACCTGCTCCGGATCACCAGCCGCTTGCCACACATCCACTATCTGTAACCGGAAGGCAGGCACAGCACGGTGACTGGGCGAATAGTCAATAAAGGCCTGATTGGCAGCAACACTTGCGATGGTCTCGCCCTTCACCGCGTAGTAATCGGCCAGCCGATCGAACAGGAGATGTTCCCAGTGGTGGGGCCGGCTCCCATCCAGCCAGGCAATAAGGGTGTCCGTACCGCTGTTTCGGGCAGCCATCAGGGCAAGCACCCGAAACGTGTCATCGATGGTATCAACGCTCGAATCGCTGACTGACCCCAGGCTCTGTGCGCTCGGCAGGAACTCATCCAGAACTCTGATAAAGGTCGCTGCGGCCCTGCTCCACGCAGACGGCCCCTGTTTGAACTGGCTCCAACCGAGCATGTATCTGGCCTTGATGCCCAGCTCTCCACCAGCGTCTGAATTAACGAGGTGCAGATAGCCGGTTTCCGCTTCTGTGTAGCGTCCAGCTGCGAAGGCGGATTCAGCCAATCGGAACCTGGCCTCTGGCACAAGAGGGGATTTCGGATATAACCCGACCAGCTGTTTCAACCTCTGGATTGAAGCATCCTGCTGCCCCGTCAGAGCATGGGCCTTGGCCATCTGGTACAGCAGCTCGTCAAGCCTCCCGCCATAGGAACCTCGCTCGAGAATAGACTCATAGCTGCTGATGGCCTCACTGTAGACCTGTTCTTCTTCAGACGCCGACAAGCCAACGTCTGATCCTGACCGATCCCTGATGTTGCTCAGCCGGTTGAGGGCATCGATCCGAACCTCAGGCTCGTCCGATGTCCTGAACAGGCGATGGTAACGACGAGCAACTTCCGAAGGCGAGATGGCCGGCATCGGCCGGCTTTCAAAGGTCAGGAACACCGGGCGCATATCCCCGATGGTCTCGCCGTCCCGGCCCAGTTCCACACGAAAAGATTCCTGCGCCACAGCCGGCGCTGCCAGCAGTAAGGAAAGGCAGAAGCTCTGAAACGGCCGGATCATGGCTGCGTCTCCTCCAGGCTCTGAAGGGCGAGGTATTCATACAGGTGAGCTATCTGCTGTTCGGTTTTGTCCAGTGCGAAGGCCATCTGCTGGTCACTGGCTTCGACATAGTCGAGAGCCAAATCGTCCAACGCCGTCTCAGAAGCTTCAAGCAACTGACGAGCAGACACTAACAGCGCTTCGTTGCGCTCTGTCAGCGCAGCGGCAGAGTGACGTAACCGTTCCAGGATTTCCGGTTGCGCCGATGCCTTGCTCCGGACCTGGCTCAAACGGGTCTGGGCGTCCGAGAGGGTTTTCTGGAGAGCCTCGATACGGGCTTGCTGGCCGGGACCGGCGCTATCCGCGAGGCGCAGCAGCCGTGCACCGAGCTCCGCCCCCCGCGCATTAAGATCAGCGGTGCTTTGCCTGGATTCCTGCTGATGGATGCCGACCAGCTGTTCTCTCAGAGCCCCCTGAAACACCTCAAGATCGTAACCATGGCGTTCAAGTTTTACCGCCATCGAACGAAGAGCGGCCACTCGCCCTGCGGCCCTCTGGACGTCAGCGTCCTCCATGAAGCCAAGAAGATAGGCCATGCGGGGCTGTGTCAGTGTGCGGCTGTCGGCCAGAAACCAGTCGACTCCGGTTTCCCGGGCATCTTCCACCAGGGTTTTATAGGCCCCCTGTTCCCGAATCTTTCCGGCCAGTTTGCGAAGGGTCACCCGTTCACTCTCGAAGGCAGCGTTGGCGGCGAGGTAGGCTTCCCCGGCCTGCCCGAGATAGCCGGAAAGATCGTAGCCGCGCCCCAAGCCAATCCAGGCTTCGGCAACCCCGGGGTAGGCCAGTGGATATTTCCTGGCCCGATGCCAGCTCTGCATGGCGGCCCGGTGGTTGCCCTTTTCTGCCAGGGCCAGGCCATGGAGGTACAGGGCACGCGGCGTGTTGAAACTATCGAGATCGACCTTCTCCAGAAAGCTGATCGCTTTATCGAACTCGCCGTTCTGGTAGGCAAGGTAGCCCGCGCGGACCAGCAGATTATTCTTCAGATGTTGGCTACGCCCGGAATCGGCGTCACCGTCGGACATGGCTAACGCCACCCGCAGCGCAACCAGCGCCCTGGCCGGGTTAAGATCGGTTTTCGCGTAATCGCTGGCAAGATTGAGGTAACCCAGAGCCGCCCAGTACCCTTCTTTCATACCGGCCAGGATTCGCCCGGCCTCATCAGTGCGGCCCGCGGTTCGTGCCTTCTCAGCATCTTCATAGAGTGCTTGCTGTCGTCCATCCCCAAGATCCACGCCGACTTCTCCGGCCTGCCGGAATTGCTTGAGACCAGAAAGGACGTCGTCCGGCATCGCCGGGGTGGCCGCCACGGAAAAACCGGAAACAGTCAGAGGCAACACAAACAGCAGGACCCGAAACATCATGGCGCCCTACTCCCACTCCATGAACGAAACCCGGGGTTCGTAATCGGGCGCCCGGGCTTCCAGGCTCATCTGCAATCGGAGCACTCCGGGGCGTTTTCTGAACCGATGGGTGGATTCCCGCCGCACGAAATCATCATCGGCAGAGCGGGCGGTAATCACTGTTTTCAACTCATGCTCGCCATTTTCCAGGTTTCCGGTGAACAACTGCTGGATGCCGCCGCGTTCAAGCGAGGCCCTTTCTCTATCGGAATACAGGTGCGAAGCCACGGGCTGGCCATTGACGAACAGCTCGACGGAATCAAGATCGAGGGCATCCCGGCTCTGAAGTGTCAGAAAAACTGCCAGTCGGGTATTGGCCGGATGCAGGACCTTCTGCTCAAGGGCGAAGACGCGCTCGGAATGGCTGGCGATTTCAGCATTCAGGCGTTCGAGTTCCTCGTCAAGCCCGTCGGCGGCTGCAGCCGAGGCAGCCAGCAATGCCAGAACCAGTGCCCCGATGCGGACTAACCTTTGGTGTTCTATCCGGCGCCTTTGTGATTGTTGTGAGCCGAACATAAGCCTCCCGCCTTTGTAGCCTCTGTAACTCATGCAAACTTCTGTAACAGATCGGCAGAAAGCGTAACACTTGGTAACCGCCAAGAACGGTATCCAGATCACCAAATGAAAAACGCGAGTCCGGCAGTTAAAAATTGAGAAGAGTGTCGACTTATTTGACAGGGTGAAGAGAGTTATCGGAGCAAAATAAAACCTAATCGGATAAGCTGAATTTTAAACGACTGTTTTAGCAGCTTTTAATTCAACTGGCCCCGTATTTGCTCGCTGGAAAGCGGCGGGCGTGCCTTCAGGCAACCCCGCTTGATATGCCGAGTTTTGCCGATGCCCTCAACCGCATCGGCTTTTTTTATTTACTCAGCTGCTTCATGGCCGATTCAAGGCCTTCAACGGTTAACGGGTACATGTGATCGTTAACGATTTGCCTGGTCATACCCAACGAACCACCGCTACCCCAGTAACTCTCCGGGAGCGGATTGATCCAGACGACCTTACGGAAGTGCTCGGTAATTCGCTGGAACCAGGTGGCGCCGGCTTCCTCGTTCCAGTGCTCAATCGAGCCACCGGGATGGGAAATTTCATAGGGTGCCATGGTCGCGTCGCCGACAAAGATCACTTTGTAGTCGGGCGTGTACTTGTGAAGAATGTCCCAGGTGCTGGTGGTTTCGTTCATCCGGCGGATATTGTTCTTCCAGACACTCTCATAGATGAAATTGTGGAAGTAAAAATATTCCATGTGCTTGAACTCAAGCCGCGCGGCCGAGAACAGCTCCTCGCAGACACGAACGTGAGGGTCCATGGACCCGCCAACATCGAAGAAGATCAGCACTTTTACCGCGTTATGCCGTTCGGGCACCATCTTCAGGTCCAGGTATCCGGCATTGCGAGCCGTGGAACGGATCGTGTCGTCCATGTCCAGTTGGTCCGCCGCGCCCTGGCGGGCAAACTTCCGCAGGCGGCGCAGCGCCACCTTGATGTTGCGGATGCCGAGGGTCACGCTGTCGTCCAGATCCTTGAACTCGCGCTTTTCCCAGACTTTCACGGCCCTGCCGTGGCGGCCTTTTTTCTGGCCAATCCGGAAGCCTTCCGGGTTGTAGCCGTTTGCCCCGAATGGCGAGGTGCCCCCAGTGCCGATCCACTTGTTGCCGCCGGCGTGGCGCTCCTCCTGCTCTTCCATCCGTTTCTTGAAGGTTTCGATCAGCTCCTCCAGGCCGCCCAGAGAATCGATCTTCGCCTTCTCTTCCTCAGAAAGGTGCTTCTCGAATTCCGCCCGCAACCAGTCGTCCGGAATCAGGGCTTCCAGCAGATCGTCGAGATTCTCGATACCTTCAAAATAGGCCTGGAAGGCACGGTCAAACTTGTCGAAGTGGCGCTCGTCCTTGACCAGGCAAAGACGGGACAGGTAATAGAATTCCTCCATGTCCGCAAAAGCGAGCCGCTTCTGCAGGGCTTCCAGAAGGTCCAGAAACTCCCTCAGACTGGCAGGCACCCGTGCGCGCCGGACTTCAAGAAAAAAATCAATCAACATAAAACGTGACTCTTGCCAATGATCTTGCCGAGAATCAGCTGCGGCGACGGGCCATGAAGGCGAGCTTCTGCAACAGGTGCACATCCTGCTCGTTCTTCACCAGGGCACCGTACAGAGGCGGCAACGCCGAGCTGGTATCCTTCTCCTGCAACATTTTTGCCGACAGCTCGTCGGCCATCAGCAGTTTCAGCCAGTCAATCAGCTCCGAGGTGGACGGCTTCTTCTTCAGGCCCGGGACCTTGCGCACATCGAAGAAGACTTCCAGGGCATCGCGAACGATTTGCTGCTGCAAGCCCGGGAAATGCACATCCACGATATTCTGCATGGTGTCATGATCCGGGAAGCTGATGTAGTGGAAGAAACAGCGACGCAGGAACGCATCCGGCAGTTCCTTCTCGTTGTTACTGGTGATCACCACGATCGGGCGTTTCTTTGCCTTAACCAACTTCTGGGTCTCGTAGACAAAGAACTCCATCCGGTCGAGTTCCAGCAAAAGGTCGTTGGGGAATTCGATATCCGCCTTGTCGATCTCATCGATCAGCAGAACCACCTGCTCGTCCGCCTCAAAGGCCTCCCAGAGCTTGCCCTTTACGATGTAGTTGCCGATGTCCTTGACCTTTTCATCACCCAACTGGGAGTCCCTCAGACGGGAAACCGCATCGTATTCATAAAGCCCCTGCTGGGCCTTGGTGGTGGATTTGATGTGCCACGGAATCAGCCTCATACCCAGACCAGCGGCCATTTCCTCCGCCAGCAGGGTTTTCCCGGTGCCCGGCTCGCCCTTGATCAACAGCGGGCGCTGAAGCGCAATTGCTGCGTTGACGGCCATTTGCAGGTCATCGGTGGCTACGTACTTCTCGGTGCCGGTAAACTTCATGCTCTGGTTCCTGTTGGTTACTTTTTCTGGTCTTTCTGATCAGGCTTCTTTTTCGGATCATCTTCGGGCAATCCGGACTCGTCCTGATCATAATCGGGTAAATCGTCGAATTCGGACAGATCGAAATCTTCAAGCCCGAACTCCTCCTCATCATCATCTTCCGGCCCATCAGCGTCGGACGGATCGGCAATATCCTCCAGCTCCGGGATATCCTCATCCAACTCGCCAGGCTCTTCCTCCACCGGGGTATCCGCTACCGGGATGTCCTCTTCCAGTTCGTCGGTCGGTTCAATCTCTGGTTCCGTAAGCGCTTCATCTTCCGACTTCAGAGCGGCCTCATGTTCATCAATGACGGCCTCCAGCTCAGACATATCGTCCTCAAATGCTTCCTCGGTTACCTCAGGGATTTCCTCGGCTTCGACATCCTCTTCCGGCTCTGAGACTGCCTCCGGCTCGGGTTCGGGTTCTAATTCGGTCTCGTCCGGCAGATCCTCAAGTGTTTCGCGCTCTGATGCTGCTTTCTCTTGCGCCTGCTGATCCTGTTTACGCTTACGGATGGCAAACCAGACCAGACCGCCAATGAAGAGAAGCCCACCGCCGGCTGCGCCGACCATCCACAAAGGCACGGCAAAAGCAGGTTCCGCGTCTTCCGGCTCCTCAGGGGCCGGTTCAGGCTCCTGGACCGCTGGCGTCTCTGGCTCCTCCACCTCGCTTACGTCGATGGGCGATGTAATCGCCGGTTCCGGCCCGGATTGCTCCGGCTCAGACACCGGCGGCTCCGGTTCAGACTGCTCAGGAGCGAGCGCCGGTTCTGTCACCTGCGGCTCCGGCGATTCAGCCGGTTCAACCCCTTCAGGCATCGTAAACCCGACGGTGGCGCTGAACTTGCGGCTGAAGGTCTGGCCATCGGCCACCACGTCAAAGGTGTAGAGGCCCGCGGCTGGCAAACGACTTACCGTATCCCGGTAGGTGCCGTCTTCCGGCGGCTGCTCTCCCGACAATACCTTGGTTCCACTTCTGCCATCCTCGGAGGTGATACTGAGGCTGACCTCAATCACACCCAGAAAATCGGGATTAGTGATTTTCTCCCCTTCTTCGAAAAAGCCGACCCGGAGCTTGAGGGGCTCCTGCAATGTGAATGATGGAGGTAGAGGATTGACCACCATCCTCAGATCGCTAACGACCGTAACCCGGCTGCCCTCTCCGAGTTCGCCATTAATGCGCCACTGCCCTGCCAACGGCTCATTGACCGTAATAAGATCGTAACCGGCTTCCCTGGCCCACCGGACGTTGTCGGGAAACTCCGAAAGATTAACGACCCGATCGTCCGGGCGCACGAGGGCAAGCTCCCGGGTGGCAGAGGTTTCAGACTCGCCCCAGAAAATCAGGGCGGTAAACTCACGAACGCCCTCGTCCACAGTAAAGCCATTGCCCTCAATGGGAATCTGCTCCTGTGGGACCGCGGTATTCAATGCCTGAAGAAATGCCAGGTTCAGCGCATCTGCTGTATCCGCCACCTGGAAACGACCGCCGGAGTCTGTCGCCAACGCTTTCAGAAAGTCGGTATCGGCGGCCTCAGAGAGAGCTACGGGGTGAAAGGTAGCGCCCCTTTCGATGAGATCAGCGACAATCGTATCCAGAATACGAGTTTCCTCTGCGGTATTCTTTGCAGGATCGTCGGAGATATCGACCTTGCCGTCGGTCAGCAGTATGAAGTGGGTCCGGCTCAGATCGCCGTCTGTGAAATAATCATCGCTGGCTGTCTCAATAGCCGCGCCAAGGTTTGTTCTGAGTGCGACCGAGTTAATCTGAGCTGAGCGCTGAATGGCCATTTCCCGCCATGCGTTGGTCACCTCACGGTGCGGCACCAGCATGTTGACATATTGCCCGAAGGTCCAGACACCCGCGGAGGCCCCCTCTGGCAACAGCCGGGCCAGCAGACGCACGGCGGGCTGTCGCAGGTTGTCCGGATCGGTGTCTTTCATGGAGCCCGAGATGTCGACTATGATCCGGACGTCCGACTCCTCCGGCAGTTGAACATCGTCGCTCTCCTGGGCATTCAGCCCGGCCGGAAGACTGAGCACGAAGCAAACTGCAACCAGACCAAACCATCTCGATGTCATCTCTCTCAAGGCATCCATCCTTATCTTTTTTTCTTTTTCGCGCTATTTACGAACAAGACGATAGCGAACCAGATCCAACACCCAGACCAGCAGCATGACCAATCCGGCGAGGCCCAGATTAAACAGGGCCCGACCAAAAGCGTCGGCGTCGCCAAGAATCATTTCGTAGCCGCCGAAGAGCCAGGCCGGAATCCACCAACCGGTCAGATCGGGTGATTCAACCGGAGTGAGCAGCAAAGCCACCAGGGCGGCGAGAATCAGGGTCCGCACTCCATAAAAAGGTAGAAAACGGATCAGGCTCTTCATCATGTAAAAGAACACGACAAAGGCTATAGCGTAGGCGGCCCAGAAAATCCCGTAGGCCATTTGTGCATCGGTATCAATCATTACAGGATCCAGTGAATGATATGTTCTTCCCAGTCTTCTTCCGGCACACGGTCTTCTGAAATCACCTTGTGACGGATCGAAACGCCTGCTTCGTGCACCGAATCCGGATCCCCGCTTCGCAAGGGATGCCAATCGGCCAGCGGCCGGTCTTCAGCCAGGGTGCGGTAGGCGCAGGTGTACGGCAACCAATGGTAGTCGTTGACGGTACCTGGTGTCAGTACCGTGCAACCCGGCACCTTCTTAAGCCGCTCTTCGTAAACGGTGCACTGGCAGGTTTCTTCGTCCATGTAACGACACACCAGATCGGTGTGGTAGACCTCGCCGGTGTCTTCGTCTTCCAGTTTGTTCAGGCAACATTTTCCGCAACCGTCGCAAAGAGACTCCCATTCCTCAGGCGTCATCTCATGCAGGCGCTTGCGTTGCCAGAACGGCACCTGGGCAATCATCGATTGCGCTGATCCAGTTTGCGCTTGAAGTCCACCACGTACCCTTCCTGCTCTTCCGGCATTTGCAGAAAAAAGTATTTCTCGCCAATGGCTTCCAGAACCTGCTTTCCGGTAGTTCTCGCAAGCTTGCGGTCGGGCGTCAGGACCAGATCCATGGAATGAACCGGCTGACCGAAAATACCCCGGAGGCTCTCGGGAAGCTCCTCCCACTTCTGTCCCCGCCGAACAAAAAGGTAGGTATCCTTCTTTTTGCTGCTCCGGAAAACAGAGACAAATTCCCGCTCTTTCATGACTTCAGTAATTCCTCGATATCAGCGCGAACCGGAGCAAGAATCTGCGCCCGCCAGCCCTGGAAAAAATCGTGTTGCGCGAGGTCCGGTTGCTGTACAACTTTTTCCAAACGCTTTCTCGGCGCTAACAATTCCATTGGAATATCAGCATCTTCTGCTGCATTCCTGAAAAGACGCTTTAACTGTTTAAAGAATCCCTGCTGATCCCGGGACAACGGTGGCGCAATCCTCTCAAGGGACGAATTATCCGCGGTCGATCCCCGGCTAACAAGTTCAATCAGGGTATCGCCATACCGACGGACTGCGCCGGATGGTACTCCCTGAATGTTAGAAAGTTCCTTCAGGGACGCTGGCAGCCTTTCCGCGATCGCAATCAACAGTGCATCTGCCAGCACACGGTTCCTTGGCCGGTCCCGCCGCTGGCACTCCAGCTCACGCCAGCGCACCAGTTCCTTGAGAACACCCTGTTGCTGAGCCGAGAGGGTCCATCCGGCCCGCAGTTTCAGGTAATGGTTGTCGGGATCCTCCTGCCCTGCCAGTTCATTGGCAAAGCGCGCCGATTCCTCAACCAGAGCCGCTTCCAGACCGCGATCGCGAAGTAATGCACTGACCCACTGGTACATCGGCTCCAGAAAACGGATATCGTCAATCGCGTAGCGTTGCTGGGCATCGCTCAGCGGTCTCGCCAGCCAGTCAGAGCGGGTGGCGGACTTGTCCAGAGTCTCACCGAACAGGGTTTCCACCAGCCTCGCGTAACCCAGGGAGAACCCTGCTCCGGCCATTGCGGCCCCGATTTGAAGATCAATGACACCGGCAGGTTGAAGATTCAGCCACTGGCGAAAAAGTTCCAGATCTTCGCTCATGGCGTAAAGAAGCTTTGGAGTGTCCGGGTCCGCCAGGACTTCCCGAAATCGTCCGGACTGCTCGGCAACGGAAGGGTCCACCAGGCAAAACTCGCCGTCGAGGCCCAACTGAACCAACCCCGGTATCGGGTAAAAGGTGTTTACCCGCTCAAATTCCGTGTCCAGCGCCAGGGGCTTGCCCGGTGCCCGATCCAGCCATTTGTCCAGTGCTTGCGGTTCCCGGATCCAGTCAATCCTGGTCGGAGCCGGGGGAACGTCAACTGCCACAGCGGCCTGGGCGGAAATATCCATAAACGTGCCTGGTAGGTTTATTCGGTCAGATTCAATCGGACAGTGGTTTGCGACCGCGGAATGCGTGAGTCAGGGTAAAGCCATCGACGTAACCGAGCTCTCCACCCACCGGTATGCCATGGGCCAGACGGGTTATCAGGATGCCCTGGCCATCAAGGCGATCGGCGATGTAGTGAGCCGTAGCCTCACCTTCCACCGTCGGGTTGGTCGCGAGGATCAGTTCAGTCACACCTTCGTCGCGGATCCGCCTCAGCAGGCGCTCAATGCCGATTTCTTCCGGCCCCACGCCATCAATGGGTGACAGGTGCCCCATCAAAACGAAATAGCTGCCGCGATAGTCACCCGCCTGCTCAATGGCCAGCAGATCCGACGGACTTTCCACCACACAAAGGGTACCGGTGCGCCGCTGGGGATTTTCACAGATGCCGCAGATCTCGGTGTCGGCAAAGTTCTGGCAGCTTTGACAGCGCCGAACACCACTCATAGCCTGGCTGAGCGCATCCGAGAGACGGGTGCCTCCGGAACGGCCACGTTCAAGCAGGTGAAAAGCCATACGCTGGGCGGTCTTCTGACCGACACCAGGCAGGCAACGAAGGGATTCTACAAGCTCATCAACCAGGGGGCTGAACGCCATGAAAGGTCCTCGAACGGCTGCAGGATGGAATTCAGAACGGCATCTTGAACCCGGGCGGCAGGCCCATGCCGGACATCATACCGGACATTTTCTCTTTCTGGTTTTCCTCGACGCGCCGCACGGCATCGTTCACCGCAGCGGCCAGAAGGTCTTCCAGGATATCTTTTTCCTCAGTCATCAGGGAGGAGTCTATGTCCACTTTACGAACGTCGTGGCGGCCATTCATGGTGACTTTGACCAGCCCGGCACCGGCTACGCCAGTGAGTTCTGCCTTGGCGATCTCTTCCTGGGCCTTCTGCATCTCTTCCTGCATTTTCTGGGCTTTTTTCATCATGTCGCCCATATTATTCATCATAGCTTATCTCCTGCTTGTCTCTGGCCGTGTCTCGGCCGGCCGGATACTCTCTTCGACTACCCGCGCCTCGAATCGTTCAACAATAGACTTTACGACCGGATCCCTGCGAATGGACGCCTCTGCGGCTTCCTGGCGCGCCTTTCTCTGGCGTTCCTCATAAGCCGCAGGGGTGTCTGGCCCGGGATTGCCCTGCTCTGTACGTAACTGAATGGAGTCGCCAAAGCGGTTTCTCAAGGCAGCCAGAATCTTTTCCTCGTGCCTGCTGTTCAACAGCCGGGCGTGCCCCTCATCAATGGTCAGCGTAATCACATCGCCATCGCGGGACATGGCGCCGTGACTGGCAAGATTACCGGGCATGCCCACAATGCCAAGACTCCGGAAATCACGGTGCCAGACGAATTCGCCCTCATGCTCAGGCGCCTGCTCAACTGCAGGTTCCATCGCTGGATCGGGCTCCACAAACGCGGGTTCCGGAGCCGGGGCCGCCTGTTCAACGGGCTCCGCGGCAACTGCAGTTGCTGGCTCTTCGGTAACTGGAGCTTCATCGCTTAAAGGATAGCTCTCTTCATACTCTCCAGCGGCCTCGGCCTGGGCATCCAGACTGGCCAGCCAGGATGCATCCTCATCCGCAACGGGTGGAGCGGCCGGCATCTCGGGTTCAGGCTCAGGCGTGGATTCGGGTTCCGGTTCCGGCTGTTTTTGCTCTACCTGTGGGGTCGGCGCCGGGTCGGGCTCATCCCGTGGCTCGGAAGCGGCAGACTGACCACCGGAGCTTATGGCCGGCGGCTCTCGCCGGTCAGCCCCGGGGCGGAAGGCAAGCATCCGGAGCAGGGTCATTTCGAACCCCATCCGGGCATCCGGCGTAATGGTAAGGTCTTTCCTCCCAATCAGCGCAGACTGGTAAAAAAGCTGGGCATCCTCGGCACTGAGCTTGCGAGCCAGCGCCTGGACCTGCTCGGCATCACCCAGGGCGTTATCGGCACTGCCCGGAACCACCTGTTCCATGGTCACCCGGTGAAAGAGCGATAGCAGATCGGCGAGGATCACACTGTAATCCGGTGCAAAGCCCGAAATCCGGCTGATTTCCGCCAGCAAGGCCGGGCCATCGCCTTCAACGAGTGCATTCACGATGCGCTCAATATCGCGCTGATCAATGGTCCCCAGCATATTACTGACATCACTGGCGGACAGCTTCTGGTTGCCAAAGGCGATAGCCTGATCGGTGAGGCTCAAGGCATCGCGCATACTGCCGTCGGCCGCCCGGGCCAGGAGCCACAGGGCCGGTTCCTCAAATGGAATTTCCTCGGCACCCAGTACATGACGCAGATGGCCTGCGATGTGCTCCGGCGTCATGCGTTTGAGATTAAACTGCAGGCACCGGGACAGCACTGTGACCGGTAGTTTCTGGGGATCGGTCGTTGCCAGCAGGAACTTGACGTGTTCCGGCGGTTCTTCAAGGGTCTTAAGGAAAGCGTTGAACGATTGGTTCGTCAGCATGTGCACCTCGTCAATGAGGTACACCTTGTAGCGGCCACGGGTGGGCGAGTACTGAACGTTATCCGTCAGCTCACGCATATCATCAACGCCGGTCCGGGACGCGGCGTCTATTTCAATCAGATCCACAAACCGGCCTTCCTGAACCTCCTGGCAGCTCGAGCATTCACCACAGGGGTTCGGGGTTACGCCGGTTTCGCAGTTGAGGCAGCGTGCAAGCAGGCGCCCAATGGTGGTCTTGCCTACCCCACGGGTCCCCGTGAATAGATAAGCATGATGAAGACGCTGGCTTTCCAGGGCGTGAATTAACGCCTGGAGCACGTGTTCCTGGCCCACCATATCCTCGAAAGTGCGTGGGCGCCATTTACGGGCAAGTACCTGGTAGCTCATGTTCCGCCAACTGCAGTGAAAAACGGCTTTAACCTTAGCACGGACAAAGATCTATAAGAAGCAGACTTGATCCCGGAAACGCACACACCAGCGCCGCACATAAGTTCATGGCTATCAAGGATAATCAGAAGGATAAAACAAGCGAGGTGAGAAAACTGGGGGTGACTCCACCAGCGACACCCCGGCACACAATTCCACCGCTGCGGCTGCTCCCTTCCGGGCCTGACCGGGTTCACGGTTTCATGTTGCGGAGGCACCAATGGAGCCACCATAACGGCGTTTCAGGACAATTCCCTGAAAGCGGCGCGCATATTACCAAAAGGGTTTGCACACTACAATGACAAATCAGCACGCCCGCAAGCATCGGCCTTATAAAGGAAGCGGCACCTCATCCTGGCGGAACCAGCAGGCCAGACTGTAGCGAGTGCGGTTTGCCGGTAACACCTCGTGAGGAATTTCCTCGCTCATGAACAAGGCCATTCGTCCTGCCTCGGGCAACACGGTTCCGCACACTTCCTGATCATTGTCCCGGTTGAAAACCTGAAGCGCGCCACCGTCGGCTGCCTGCCAATCTTCGTTCAGGTAGAGCACCAGACTCACCACCCGGGATGCCCTGCCCTTAAAGCTGTCCAGATGCTGTTTATAGAAATCACCTGAATGGTACGTAGCATAATGAGTCTCGAATCGCTTCAGCCCGAGAAACAACCTTTGATTCAGACCCTGGCGAATGGACTCGAAAAACTCGAACAGCGCGGCCTGAGGAGCTGTAATGCCTTGCAGCCAGACAATCTTGTCGCGCCGCACCGACCGGTCTCGCACCAGATCACTCCCGCGCCCGATGCCGGCTTTTTTCATGGCATCGGTACGATCCAGAATCTGCACTTCCTGTTTCAGCGCCGCCAACAGGTTGGCGCCCAGCCGCGACCTCACATCCAGCGACATCCAGCCGTGCTCGCTCAGCCCTGAAGCCAGTTCATCCACCCAGTCCTCAGACACCGGCGCCTGTTGCTCCGGCGTGAGATCCATCGACTGGACATCACTGCCCGCCACCGCATCCTGGGCGCTTTGCAAAGGTGTGATAAGGGGATCATGGATCGGAATGATTACCGGCGTTTCCATCGGCAGGCCTCGTACTGAATTTAAGCGTATTTTAGGCGCAATTCTCGCCGCAGCGGCAGTTTTAATTTACTCTCTGTGTAGGCAAATACACTTAACCGGTTTCACTCAGTAGCTAACCATGTCAGAAAGCAGTAACAGGCCACCGCTCTCACTTTCGCCGGGCCAATGGTCCTTCACGCGCTGGAAAACAATCGGGCAACTGGAAGCTCTTGAGGTCCACCATCCTTTGTTCCAGGCCACTGTGTTTATTCAGGGCGCTCATCTGGCAAGCTTCAAACCTCAGGACGAATCTGACTGGCTCTGGATGAGCCCAGCGGCCCGGTACGAACCCGGTCGAGCCATCCGCGGTGGCATTCCCGTGTGCTGGCCCTGGTTCGGCGATCCGGCCCGCAACGCGCCGGAAGTGCGGAAACGCATCCAGACAGACCAAGCCCACGGGTTTGCCCGTACCGCGCTCTGGAAACTGGAAGATGTCCGGGAGAACGCCCACGAAGTGGAAATCAGCCTGTCCCTGGATGCCAATGAAGATTTCAGTGATGTCTGGATCGGGCATGCGCTCGCCCTGCTCACCTTCAGTTTCTCCATCCGCGGATGCCAACTGGCTTTGACGACCACGAATCTGGGGAACGATCCGCTGGCCTTTACCCAGGCGCTCCATACTTATTTGCCGACCAGCGACATAACCCGGACTCGTGTGCTGGGTCTCGGAAACAGCCAGTACATCGACACCCTGGATAACTGGGAATACCGCAACCAGGAAGGCCCTGTGTATTTCGACGGCGAAACGGACCGCATCTACGAGAGCGGCGAAACCCTGACGATCGTGACACCCCGAACTGGCCGCAAGCTCTCAGCCGTGGGCAGTGACTCAACAGTGGTCTGGAACCCCGGCCCGGCCAAGGCGGCCAAGCTATCGGATTTTCCCGATACGGCCTGGCAGTCCATGCTGTGCGTCGAAACCGCCAATGCCGCCAGCGATTACCGGGTGCTAAATAAAGGTCAAAGCCACACATTAGGCGTATTCATCGGAAGGAAATCATGAGCCTGGCATCGTTTCTCAAAACCCGACTGGTTCCCGCGGAACTGGAAGAGCATATCAACCGCATCCGCAAACCCATTGGGAGCCTTGGGTACGATCCGTGGGGCTACAACAACGAAGCCATGAAATATGGGCTTTCGCTCACCAAACAGATTTACGAGAAGTATTTCCGGGTAAAAGCACGGGGCGTCGAAAACATTCCCGCGGATGGACCCGTGCTGATTATCGCCAACCACAGCGGGCAGCTGCCCATCGATGGCCTGCTGATTGGCTATGCCCTCGCCTCCCGGGAAAAAGATCCCCGCATTCCAAGAGCAATGATTGAGCGCTTTTTCCCCACCGTGCCCTGGCTGGGCAACCTGCTCAATGAAGTGGGAGCTGTGCTGGGCGACCCGGTTAACTGCGCCAAGATGCTCGCCAACAACGAAGCCGTGATCGTATTCCCCGAGGGCATACGCGGCTCCGGAAAGCTCTACCATGACCGCTACCAGCTCAAACGGTTTGGCAACGGCTTCATGCATCTGGCCATGAAATACAAGGCGCCAATCGTGCCCGTGGGCGTGGTGGGCTGCGAGGAAACCATCCCCGCCATCGCCAACATCAAGCCCCTGGCAAAGGCCCTGGGCATCCCCTACGCCCCGGTCGCCATGCCCGTTGTGCTACCAGCAAAGGTACACCTGAATTTCGGAGCCCCGATGTACTTTGACGATCTGGAAATTCCCGAAGAGCAGGTCACCGAACGGGTTGAGAAGGTCAAGGCGGAAATCAGCCGACTGATCGACAAGGGACTGAGCGAACGAAAAAGGCTTTTCTGATGACCGAACAACGCAGACCGCACATCCTGATTACCGGCGCTGCCGGCGCCCTCGCCCAACAGGTCATCGAACAGCTCCGGGATACCTGTGACCTGGTCGCCGTGGATTTCCGGGAACAGGTCTACCTGGGCGACGACATTCCGAGCTACTGCATTGATTTCAACAAGCGGGTATTCGAGGACCTGTTCCGGCGCTACCAGTTTGATGGCGTGATCCATATGGGCCGGATCATGTCCAGCCAGCTCACCCGAATGAGGCGCTACAACGCCAATGTACTGGGCACCCAGAAATTGCTGGACCTTAGCCACAAGTACGGCATCAAGCGGGTGGTGGTGCTCTCCACGTTCCACGTATACGGAGCCGTGGCCTACAACCCCGCACTCATTGATGAAGCAGCTCCGCTCAAGAGCGCCGGACTCAGTGCCGACCTCATCGATTCCGTGGAACTGGAAAACCTGGCCAACATCTACCTGTGGCGCTACCCGGAACTGAACATCACCATTCTGCGCCCCTGCAATATCGTGGGCCCGGGCGTGCGCAATACCATCAGCACCCTGCTCGGCAGCGAACGGGCTCCGGTGCTGGCGGGCTTTTCGCCCATGATGCAATTTATCCATATCGATGACATGGCCGACGCCATTGTGCTGGCGTATAAAAAACCGACACGTGGCGTGTTTAACGTCGCGCCGCAGGACTGGGTGGCTTACCAGCACGCACTAAAGCTATGTGGTTGCAAGCGAATCCAGGTGCCTTCCATTCCGCCGATGGTTCCGAAGATGATACTCGGCACCCTGAAACTGAAGAGCTTTCCGTCCTATCTGATGGCGTTCTTCAAGTATCCGGTGGTGATTGATGGGCGGGCGTTTGTAAATGAGTTCGGATTTGAGCCGAAGCGGCCGCTAAAGGAGATTTTCCGGTTTTATCGGGAGAACAAGAGGCCGGTTTAGTCAACAGTAGCTACATAAGTTACGCTGGAGTTTAAACAAGACTATTCTTTAGACAGGGATTTCTTCTTTCGGGGTGCCAAGGCATGTTTAGCAACATGGACGTACTCAGCTACTCGCTGGCAGCGATTACGTTCGGGCTACTAGCGGTGCTTGTAGCCACTCGCTATTTGCGCCGCGGCGTCGATCGGGCGCTGGCGCTGGCAGCTGCTGTAACCGCAATCTGGGCAGCGTCACTTGTCAGCCAAAGCCTTTGGGGATACCCGGGTTTCAATCTCCGTTACCTCATTGAACTGTTACGGGACGCTTCCTGGATTTACTTGCTGTTCGCGCTATTAAAAGATGGTCTCCGCGAAAGCAAACTCACTGGAAAAGTAAGACAAGTCATCGGCGCGACCGCAGCAACACTGCTTGTTGTTCTGGTGGGGATTGGACTCGCAGAACACTTTGCACAGATCAACATAGCCACCGGCAAAGTCAAGCTTCTCGGTCAGATTGGTATTTCCCTACTCGGTTTGTCCCTGGTCGAGCAGATCTGGCGGAACTCCCCAAGTTTCGGACGCTCCAGCATAAAATATATATGCATAGGCGTTGCCACGATTTTTGCCTTCGATTTTTTCATGTATGCCGACGCCCTGCTATTCGGCCACGTCGCAGACTCATTCTGGAACGCCCGTGGGTTTGTAAACGCGCTGCTCACGCCGCTATTCGCCGTTAACGTTATCAATACTCGCAAACAGCCGGTAGACTTTCAGCTGTCACGGTCAGCTGTTTTTCACGCCGGCACACTTATTTTCGCCGGGGGGTACCTCCTGTTCCTGGCACTGGGGGGCTACTACGTTCGCGTCATTGGGGGTGACTGGGGAGACGCTCTCCAAGTCCTTTTCTTTACGATTTCACTAGTATTCCTGGTCACACTTCTGCTTTCGCGCCGAATACGCTCCAAACTCATGGTGCTTATCAGTCAGAACTTCTTTGACTACAAATATGACTACCGGGAAGAGTGGCTAAAAATGACTCGGGAACTCGCAGACCTGAGTGATGAGCCGCCATTACCGCAGCGTGTAATCCGCATGCTGGCGGGTTTAGTTGAGAGCAATTCCGGTGCGATCTGGCTGATTGGCGAACAGAACGCCTACATCCTCAAGGCGGCCGTCAACCTTTCTGTGCCCAAACACACCATGATCGATAACGATTCGGAATTGGTGCGCTTTTTTCAGAATCGCGAGTGGATTGTCGACCTTCACGAGTACAAAGCTGATCCCGTCAGTTACAACCTGCTAGAAATTCCAGACGCAATCTCAAAAACGTCCGACGGTTGGCTAATAATCCCTCTTTATTTAGGCAACGAGCTCTATGGCATGGCATTGGTTGGCAACCCCTACGCCCGGGTGGAATTGAATTGGGAGAATTTTGATCTGATCAAAGTCGTTGCGCGCCAAACTACCAACCTGTTGGCCCAAGCCGATGCACAGAATCGCCTTTCCCGTGCCATGCAGTTCGAAGCGGTCAGTAAAGCCTCGGCGTTTATGGTTCATGATCTTAAAACAGTGATCGCCCAATTATCGCTCCTCGTTAAAAATGCCCCGAAACACAGGAACAACCCGGCGTTCATCGACGACATGATCAACACAACGGAACATGCCGTGCGCAAGATGTCGAACCTGGTAGACCACATTCGCAAACCAGCGACCGAGGACGACAGCGCGCTCGCTCCCATTAACCTTACCCAGTTGGTCGAGCAATTAATTGCACATCATCAGCACCGCCTACCTGCCCCACATCTCGAGGGAACGCCGTTGGACGCCATGATAAAAGCAGACGAGGAACAGCTGCGCAGTGTGCTAGGGCATTTGATTCAGAACGCTCAGGATGCGACCCCTCCCGACGGAGAAATCATCTTGACTCTGAAAATCGCACGCGGAAATGTTGTGCTGTTCATCCAGGATACGGGCACCGGGATGACCGAAGAATTTATCAGCAGCCAGTTGTTCAAGCCTTTTGCCAGTACCAAGGGCCTCACCGGAATGGGCATAGGTGCCTACCAGGCAAGAGAGTACGTTCAAAGACTTGGCGGCAATATTGATGTAACCAGCGAACCGGGTCTTGGCTCCTGTTTTTCAGTGAGAATTCCGCTGGCCGATGCAAACCAGGGAAAAGCAACCGAAGAGACAGAACGACTAGTTTCTGACAACTACGAGAGCGCCCAGGGCGCCAATTAATTGCCGAATACAAACATCCCTGCAAACCAGCATTGCAAAGTGTCAATGTTCAGTTAAGAATCGGGTTAAGGAAACTCCGTAAAAAAAGGACTTAGTACTGTTGTGACTAGACGACTCCTGATAGTTGAGGATGATCCGGGACTTCAGAGCCAGATGCGCTGGTGTTTCAGCGAGGATCTGGAGGTGGCTGTTGCTTCTGACCGCGAATCGGCGCTTGCCGCTTTGAGGCGTGAAGAACCCGACGTAATCACACTGGACCTTGGCCTCCCCCCCGACCCTGGCGGAGCGACAGAAGGCTTTGGCCTTCTGGAGGAAATTCTACGCCTTGCGCCGATGACCAAGGTGATTGTGGTCACCGGGCGGGAAGACAAGGAAAACTCGGTCAAAGCAATTGGCATGGGTGCCTCTGATTTTTACCAGAAGCCTCTCGATGCAGACATCCTGACGTTTGTTGTCAATCGGGCCTTCAGGCTGGCCGAACTCGAACGGGAAAACCGCGACTTGGCCCGGCAAAGAAACGGGACCAATATCAAAGGTATTGTGGCAGCAAGCCCCCAGATGCTTGCAATTTGCCGGACCCTTGAAAAGGTAGCCCCAACAGACGTGACCACACTCATCACTGGTGAAACCGGCACCGGCAAAGAGCTTTTGGCGAGGGCAATTCACGATCTGAGCCCTCGGTGCTCTAAACCATTCGCCGCTATTAACTGCGCCGCAATCCCGGAGAACCTCCTTGAAAGCGAGCTTTTCGGGTTTGAAAAAGGGTCATTTACCGGCGCCAATCAAACCAAAAAGGGCAAAATAGAAAACGCCAACGGCGGCACCCTGTTCCTTGATGAGATTGGAGATATGCCCATGGCTTTGCAGGCGAAGCTTCTTCGGTTTCTTCAAGAGCGCGTGGTAGACCGGGTGGGGTCAGTCAACCCGATTCCAGTTGATGTGCGCGTTGTTTGCGCCACTCATCGTGATGTACGACAACTGATCGATAGCGGAGAGTTCCGGGAAGACCTCTACTACCGCATCAGTGAGATCACGCTGGACGTACCGGCCGTTCGGGAGCGTGATGGTGATGCCCTGGTTATTGCCCAGTCTCTCCTCAAATCCTTGGGCAAGCAAATGGATCGGCCCAACCTGGCTTTTACCGAAGATGCAATAAACGCCATTGACAGTTACCCATGGCCCGGCAACGTGCGCGAGATGATCAACAAGGTCAAACGGGCAACTATTATGGCCGATGGCAAACGTGTTACGGCGGACGATCTTGAACTCAATGCGGGCGACTCAGCTACAACGAGCCATATTAATTTGCGGCAAGTGCGGGAACAGGCAGAAAGGCAGGCGATTTGCCAGGCCCTGCAGACCACCGGCTACAACATGGCTCAGGCAGCGAGGTTGCTGGGTGTTACCCGGCCTACCCTCTATAACCTGACCGATAAATACAAAATAGACACATCTGCGGAAATCTCTGAAGTATGATTTATCAGGCTCTGGTTTTTAATCCGGGCCTGATTCAAGGAGTAAAAAAATGAAAACAAGGAACCAGACATTGCGAGCTCTGCCACGCCTGTTCTTGGTCAGCGCCTTGCTGAGCCCACTGCCGCTTCTGGTTGGCTGCAATAATCAACCAGACAGCTCTGAAGCCATGTCACACATTTCGCGGGCGGACACCTATGCCGAACAGGGCCAATACCGCTCTGCGCTTGTCGAAGTAAGAAATGCCATCCAGGCAGACCCAAACAATGTGTCTCATATCGTGCGCCTGGCCGAGATTTACCAATCCATAGGCGCCTATGAACAGGCATCTGACCTGCTGGAGCCATGGCTGAGCAACCATGCGAGCGATGTGGCACTGCCACTCGCGCGGGCCTATGTGGAGCAGGGCAAGCAACTCTCGGCCCTGGAAACCCTGGAAGCCTTTTCAGCAGATTCGCCGGAAGCCCAGCTGCAGGCATCGCTGATTCGCGCAGAAGCCCTTAGGCTGGCCGGCGAAAAAACTGAGGCGCTGGCACTTTTTCAGAACCTGACAGCCAGCAACGCCGCAAACATCAACGCAATCGTTGGGGTGGCCAGGAGCCACCTAGACCTCAATCAGTCTTCACAGGCCATTCAGGCGCTTGAAGAGTGGACAAATCGCAACGGACAGGAGCCAGAAGTGCTCTATTGGAAAGGCGTTGCGCAATATCGTGAGAACCAGCTCGAAGCAGCGTCTGCGACCCTAACTGATGCTGTAGGGGTGCTGCCCACTTCCGATGTGTTCCTGCCCATCCGCCGGGACATTCTCTCTTCCCTTTCCCGAGTACTCACCGAACAAGGCAGGATCACGGAAGCCCAGGTGTACAACCGGATTCTTGCAGAAAACCTCAATACCGGAGCCCGAGAACAGGGCGAAGCAGCCATCGCAGCCATCAAAGATGGCAACATTGACGAGGCCAAAACCATCCTGCGAGATATGCTCAAGCTTGATCCAGACAACGAACAAGTCGCCCTGATGCTTGGGGCTTTATCTGCAGGAACCGGCGAACTGGACGAAGGCACCCGCCTACTAACGGAAAACCTCGATCCGGAAACCACGCCTACCCAGTACATACGCGCCGCCACCATGGCTCAGATTGATGCCGGTGACAGGGAAGAAGCGTTAAAAACTCTCGACCGCGCTATAAAGGCGCGCCCTAACGATAACGAACTGCTGGCAATGCACGGAATCCTCGCCCTCAGCCTGCCTGAGTACCAGGACGCCGGCGTCGCCAGCCTGAGCAAGGCCATCAGCAACGAGCCGAACCGTGTTCGGCTCAGGCTGGCCCTTGCTCAATACCACATTCGCAATGATCAACCCGAGCAGGCCCTGGGCCAGCTAAGGATGGCATTCACCTCAAATCCATCCGAGTGGAATACCACCGCCACCTACCTAAACCTGCTCATCCAGCAAGGCGAAACCGAAGAAGCAACGGAAATCCGTGATTCACTACTGAATGGTTACGGTGACCAACCTTCAGCCGTATTGCTCGCAAGCATGGCAGATGCCCAACTGGGCAATACCGAGGCTGCCAAAACCAGACTGGAAACCCTGGTTAAGGAAAGCCCTCAGCTACAAGCTCCGAAGGTTGCCCTGGCTATGCTCTATAACCAGACAGGTCAGCCGGCAGATGCTGTGCGGACGTTTATAGATGCCGCAAAGATAACGCCCGATGCGATTCAACCGCTCCAGCGAGCCGGACAGGTCTACGCCCAGAACCATTCACCAGAGGAGGTTCAACAATGGCTTGGTAACGTTGGCAAGGAACATCCCGAGCTCCAAATGAATGCCGACACCCTGGCGGCCCTGATCAACATTCGCCAGGGCAGGCTGGCCGAGGCACGGGCACTGCTCGATGAATGGCAGACCTCCGACTCCGAGGCCGTCAACCGTGCGACCGGACAACTGTTGCGAGCCGAGGCCCAGACAGCAGCAGCCAACGAGGATTACGCCACTGCCCGCGCAAAAGCCGCCGAAGCCATCGCCCTAGAGCCGGAAAACCTGGGATACGCGCTTCTCCCCGTGGGTATTTACCAGATGGAAGGCAAATTGAACGAGGCGCTGAATGCATTGGATGCCGTTGAAGACACGTTTGGCACGGAGCGACCCGTGGTTCTTTCGCGTGCAGCACTGCTCAGGCAAAAAGAAGGTAACAAGCCGGCCTTCAACTACCTTCTTGAGCAATGGCAGACATCACAGGATGTCGGCCTGATGCCCTCTCTTCTTGGCCTGGCAAAAACAGAAGCGCCCGAGGCAGAGGACGAACTGACGGACAGTTGGCTCAGTGTTGCGCCAAACAGCAGTACCGCCCACATGGCTAGAGCAGATTGGCTGATGGCCAACAAGCAGGAAATTGTGGCCGCCAACCACTATGAGCAGGTTATTTCCCGCCAACCCAACAACATTGCTGCCCTGAACAACCTGGCCTGGCTGTTGCGCGAAGATGACTCTGCCCGTGCCATGGAACTGGCTGGTCGCGCCCGGGACCTTGCCCCCGACAATGCGGCCGTACTGGATACCTATGGCTGGATCCTGCACCTCGCGGGCAAACATGCCGAAGCGAAAGAAGTGATTGAAAGGGCCGTGGCTCTCGCTCCGGATAACGCTGAAATCCGCGCTCACCTCGAAACCGTTAAGCAGGCCATGTAAAGAAGATCGACAAAGCCCGCAAATCAAGCCAGACAGTGAGGCCGGAGACTACCGTATCTCCGGCCTTCTTCGTTTCAATGTCGAATTTTTTTACAGCCCTTATTTAAATACCGGGATTTTTTTCAAGGATTTCAGAACTATAGATTAATGGCACGCTTCTCGCTTGTTCTAGGGTGAGGATCGGGGTAGTACCCGGTCGGAAGCCAAACCATTCGCGAGGATGGGACGGAAAGCCAAGGATCTCTAGAACAATAAGAGACAGCCTGGTTGCAAAGCACACTACAAGGACTTAGAGCTAAACAACCGGAGAATACCCATGAAACTTAAACTCATTGCTGCTGCAGTTGCTTTGTCCGCCTGGACAGCTTCGGCTGGTGCAGTTGTAGTAAATAATGATGGCGCTGATGGTGCAGGTACAGGGCTCCAGAGCGTCCTCGATAACATCACAATCGCCCCAAGCCCAACCCCAGGCGCCTCATCTGTAGACGTAAATGCAGATCAGTTGGATGACGGATTGGATAGCTATTGGGACATTACCGCCACTGGCGGCAGTGTAACGACATTCATTATGGAAATCGCTGGTCAGTCTGGCACGAATACGTTCGGCATTTATGATCGCCTTAACCCGATGAATTACGTGGAAATCTTTTCGGGCGCTGATTCCTTCAATCAGGGCTTTAACAGCCAAAAAACTGTAGCCATCTTGAGTGATGGTTCTGTTGGGATTAATGGTGCTGACTCAAATGTTGACTTCGGCAGCGGAGTTTTCGGCTATTACCTTGGCACAGCCAACGGCCCAGTCTTTTATTCTGATAGCTCATTGAATACGAACGGTGCCGACCAGATGGTTGCCTATCAGGGCACCAATACCGACACTATCCAAATACAGGGCTTTGATGAAGGCCTCTGGACAGACAATGAGTTTGTCTTAGGTTGGGAAGATGTACTTGGAGGCGATCAAGACTTCAATGACTTGGTAGTAATGGTCGAATCTGTAATCCCTGTTCCAGAGCCGGGCACCCTGGCCCTCCTCGGCCTCGGCCTTGCAGGCCTCGGTGCAGCCCGTCGTCGTCAGAGAGCCTGATTTCGATAGGGTGCCAAAAGCCAGCTTCGGCTGGCTTTTTTCGTGCTTTGATTTGTCTTTTACCGGAGTAGCAATCACGGTATTCTTCCAAAGACCAAGTAGTCCGGCGGAAAAATGATGTTAAGGAAGACATTCGACAACCTCCCCAATTCCCTCCCCTTTCTGGTTGTTTCAGCAGTTGCCGTCGTACTTTTCTATCCAACCTGGTTTAGGCTTGGCACCATTTGGCTCGAGTTCGAGCAGGTTTTGGCTCATGGCCTTGCCACCGCCGTCATTTTCCTGGGCATGCTAATGATTCATCCGCCCAGGCCCGCAGGCGGTACAAGCGGCTTGCTCTTGAAACCATACCACCTGCTCGGCGGTATCGCGCTAATTGGGGTTACTCTCGTGTGGCTCCTGCTTGAGTTGGTGCGTATTGATACCCTCGCCTACCTGATGCTGCCAGCAGGTGTAATGGCCGTCTCCTGGACATTGCTGGGTTTGAAAAAAGCGCTTAGCTTTCTGCCCTACGTTGCCCTACTGTCACTCTCACTGCCCTTCTGGGCAGACCTGGTGCCGCCGCTGGTATCACTGGCCAGTGTTGTTGTGGGCAGTTGGGTCCGATTATTCGGGATGACCGCGCTTATTGAGGGCAACAGCATCACACTGCCCTACGGGCGACTCCTGATTGCCGATGGATGCTCCGGCATTCGCTACTTTGCCATTTCCATCCTTCTGGCCATGATGACCTCCATTCTCAATGATTACCGCTGGAAAGGCTGGTTGATCACCGTCATCGTAGCCATGCTGATCGGATTGGTTGCAAACTGGGTTCGGATTACCATTCTGGTGTTTGTCGCCTATGAGACCAACATGCAGAGCGAGCTGCTCACCGACCACGAAACCATGGGCTGGATTGTTTTCGGGGCTTTCATTCTGCCGGCTCTTTACTTTTCACCCGTTCGTAAAAGAAACAAGGCCAACCACCAGCCGACAACCACTAGGCTGAACATCACCAAAGTCGCCATGTCGGCGATAATCGTTGCAGTAATCGTGGGCCCGGCTGCACTGACGCTTGCACAAACCAGTGCCTACGACGAATCACCATGGACACTGCAACTCGAAGGCTTCCAGCCAAGGCAGGCAAGCGCTGAGCTGCCATTGCCAATCAGCCTGCCTTCGGCGCTCGACCAAACGATTCTAAGCACCAGGAATAGCTGGGTATCTCTGGCCCAAAGCCAGAAAACCAAATCCGACGAAAAACTTGTGCCCTACCTGCCGCAGATGTTCGACAAGTCCTCCTGGCAAATAGAAGAGCGACTTGCACCGGGCGTTTTGCTCTATCGAAACATCCTCACCCGGGACCGTGTCATTATGGCCCAGTGGTATCAGGTGGGAAGCAGAACTAGCCTGAACTACCGCCAGGCCAAACTTCTTCAGATCCCCGCCACTCTGTCCGGTGAGAGCCGGTTCGCTCTCGTTACCATTCAGGTGCCCTGCAAAGACAGGGATTGCAGTGACGAATTATCCCGACTCGAGCGCACCAAAACCATGGTGGAAGCCCAGCTGTAAATTAATTGACACATGGATCAGAATTCCCGTCGACTTTCTTTACACTCTCCTAACCTACCAACGATAAAAGCTCATTAAATCAAATGCTTAATTATTGGCACCAATCCTGCTGATTAAAACGTAGGCTGCATTAACGCATTGGTTTAATTTGGGAAGTACCAATATGATGTATAAACGGTTAGCCGCACTCCTCTCCGCCACACTTTTCAGTCTGTCTGTCAACGCAGGCGTAATTTTTCAAGACGATTTTGACTCGGAGCTTCCGAACGGCGGATCGCAAACGAACTATGATGACTTCCAGAATTGGGACGTCACCGATGGCACTGTCGATCTTATTTCCACCCCGAATAAATGGGGCCTTACCTGTGCCGGTGGCACTGGTAAGTGTGTGGACCTGGATGGCTCCAATCGAAACGCCGGCACTCTCGAAAGCATTTCGCTGACACTGGACCCAGGCACCTACACGCTGAGCTTTGATATTTCCGGTAATCAAAGAAACAGCACCAGCGACTCCGTAGTCGTTGGTCTGGACGGGTTCCTGAGCGAAACTTTCACTTTGTCTGCAAACGATCCCTGGCAGACCATCGTGCGCGATATCACCCTGACCAGCCAGACCACCAGCAAGCTCATTTTCGAACATCGCGGTGGCGACAACATTGGCATCATGCTGGACAACGTATCGCTCGTGCCAGAACCGGGTACTCTGGCCCTGTTTGGCCTGGGCATTCTGAGCCTTGTGGCAGTTCGCCGCAAAAAGCTCTCCTGATTTCAGCCCAGTTACCAACGAAAGCCAGCTAGATAGCTGGCTTTTCTTTGTTCCAGACATCATTCACTGTGTGAACAAGAACCCGATATACTCAGGCCTCACGACCCCAAAATTATCGGCTCCTACCCCATGGAAATAACGAAAACACCCGTTCGCATTCTCCATGTCACCTTCAACATGGGCTTCGGCGGCACCGAACAAGTCATCCGGCAATTAGTCACCAACCTGGACAAAGACCGGTTCCACAACGAAATTGCCTGTATTGATGGGGAAGTTGGCGATATTGGCCAGGCACTGGAAACCGAGTGCGGTATAAAACACCACGCGCGCCAACGAGCCTCCGGCTTTGATCTAAAGACCATTCTCTGGCTGAGGCATCTGATCAAATCCGGGAAATTCGATATTGTCCATTGCCACCAATACTCACCTTACGCCTATGGCTGGTTTGCGCACTGGGGCACGGGAGCAAAGGTGGTCTTCACAGAGCACGGTCGCTTTCATCCGGACCACCACCGAAAAAAAGCAAGGTTCATCAATCCTTTCATAGCCCGCACCTCCCACAAACTTGTCGCAATCTCCTCCGCGACGCGCGACGCTCTGGTGGAATACGAATACTTCCCCAGAGACAGAATCAGCGTGATCTATAACGGCATTGCACCACTAGAAGTTACCGAGAAAAAACGCTCTGCATTGAAAGATCAGTTGGGAATAAAAGCAGAAGAAACGGTTATTGGTACCGTTGCCCGACTGGACGCGGTGAAAAACCAGGCACTGATGCTGAAGGCGACGCGAACTCTGCTCGATCAAGACGTCCCTGTAAGGCTGCTCCTGGTGGGCGACGGCCCGGAACGCGACAACCTGGAAAAGCTTGCAGCTGAATTAAACCTGGGGGAGTCAGTTATTTTTACAGGCTTTCAATCAAAACCCGCCGACTACCTGAGCCAGATGGATATATTCCTGCTGCCCTCTTTTACCGAAGGCACATCCATGACACTTCTGGAAGCCATGAGCCTGGGAATTCCGACAGTCGCCACTCGTGTTGGCGGAACTCCCGAAATCGTCGCAGATGGCGAAACAGGAACACTGGTTGAGAGTGACGACCTTCCCACATTTACCGGGACGATCCAGGAACTGCTGCAAAACCCAGACGCACTTTCCAGAATGTCGCAACACGCTAGAAGGCGTTTTGAGGAACGATTTTCGGCCAAACAGATGGTGGAACAGTACGAACACTGCTACGAATGATTCGGCATTTCGTAAAGCAAAGCTTACAATATACGTCGGGAAATTTTACGCTTTCTTATTTTTCATTACGTCCTCCCGTATTTATCAATTTAAAACAAAAGGTTACTGACTTGGCACATGTCTTGTATGGCCATAGCCGTGCAATGAAGCCCATCTCAGTAATAAGGAATAAAGTAATGAAAAATATCTTTCTTTGTTTGTCTCTTGTGTTTTTTGCAAGTTCTGTTAACGCAGGGTTGATCAACGATTTTACAGGCGGGTATGACGTTTCGAATTGGAACCAATCGCTGAATGGTGGAGCAATCGATACCACAGGCGCCCCCTCATCAATCCTTCAGATCAGCAGTAACTCGGGCGGCGGCGCATCCGACACAGATTTCACGATCAGTGCGTTAGGGGATGGTTTAGTAACTTTCGATTGGTTGTATAAAACATATGACTCCTGGGGCTCTTCTTATGATCCTTTTGGATGGCTACTGAATGGGTCATTTACGCAACTTACACAAAATGGGAGTTATTCCACTCAGTCTGGCACTGCAACATTTGCCGTAACCACCGGTGACGTATTCGGGTTTCGCGCCAGAGCGACAGACTCAATCTTTGGTTCAGCTGTAACAAAAATTTCAAACTTCTCAGCACCAGTCAACGTGCCTGAGCCCGCTTCCCTGACGTTGCTTGGTCTCGGCTTGGCCGGCCTGGGTTTTGCGAGAAGAAAAAATGCATCGTAAGCAGTTCCTTTTTTGATCAAGCAGGCCGGTTGCCCGAAGTAACTGGCCTGTCAGCCACCCAGCTTAAAAACCCCTGCTCTAAAGTCTCAAAAGTTCTGTTAGCCGCTATTCCCTGATCAACCGATTGCCGGAACCTTCGTAACTCCCGCCATCGCGGGTACCAATCGGCGCGTCCACCGTATTATTGATGGCACTGGCCCCAATGGTATCGAACCGGAATTCAATAGAGCGATTCAGGTTTCCTCTGGTAAACACCTCATTACCCTCTACGATGGTGCCTGGCGAACTCCAAACAATAATCGCCCCATCGGATCCCCGTCGCCTTTGGGCACTGTAAAGTCCCTCGGCATAATCAATCCGGTTATTCCGAATGACTCCACCAGAATGATCCATAGGCCGGTCAAGCAAACCAAACGCGATGGCCCGGTCGACATTCATGAAAGTGTTGTTCTCCACAACGGTATCGCGCGCACCGTTCCACATTAAAACAACTGGCGCCCAAAGATGATCCGCATGATCCGGCGCATGGAAGTTTTCAAAGTGATTGTTCCGAATAACCCAGTTGGCACCGGCATGGACATCCACGCCATTGGTATAGCCAGTGCCACCTCCCCGGTCGATCATAGGAGGCCCCTCGGTATAAGCGAGAACAGAATGCTCAACAAGGCCCCCATCAACGCCATCCCCAAAGCCAGATGGATTCGCTTTGATTAACTGCTTACCGGTATCCACTATCCGGATATTCTGAAAGGTCGGTGATTCGGCGCCGGGGTTTAACACAATACCATGCTGATAAAAGTCACGAATGGTAAGGTTCTGAACAGTGAGGCCGGAAGCATTTGTCCAGATGCCATGAGGGGCGCCGCCATAATCCGGGTTATTCATACCCGCGCCCATGATGAACACATCAATGTACGTATCGCCATCACCACGTATAGTTATATCGTCGGTGCCTACTGCAGCAGTCGCCGTTAGCTTGTATCCTCCTGGCGCAAGCAGTATAACGCTGCCTGGCTGTGCCGAACGCACCGCACGTTGAAGTTCATTGACGCTTTCAACCCTTATTTCCGTACCAGAGGGCTGCTCGGGGATGGAAGCAGATGCGCATTCTATTCCCAAAGCACTCGGTGGAAGTAACAAAACCAAAGAAATACAAACCAGCCAATGTTTAACCATTTCCTTATTCACCGCTGACACACAAGCCTGTGCTAAGCTTTCGTTGCTTAAATACTCATTCTCTCTTCTTATTCGAGATTAGTCTGTGCAAGACACCAGCACCAGCGGCCGCGTCTTAAAAAGTTCCTTTTTTCTGCTGGCCATCCAGGTAGTACAGCGCTCTCTGGGCATTATCAGCACACTCATTCTTGCCCGCTTATTAACGCCAGAACACTTCGGCATCGTCGCCCTAGTCACGATTGCCCTGCAGTTTTTTGAGCTGTTGGTAGAAACCGGCAACCAGCAGTACATTATCCAGAAAGACCACGTCGAAGACGACGACCTGAACACAGCATGGAGCATGGATATTTCGATCAAAACTGCTATGGCAATCGTCGTAATATTGTGCGCTCCATTGATGGCCAATTTCTTTGAAACTCCGGAGTTAACCGCCGCCCTCGCCGTAGCAGCCCTCGCACTTCCAATTCGGGCTTTCAAAACGCCGGGTATGATGCTTTTGGCCCGCGAAATTAATTACCACCCTGTCTTTTGGCTTACCCTCTGGCAGAAAGCAGCATCATTCATAACCGTCGTGACCATTGCTCTAATCCATCCAAGTCACTGGGCGATCATCATCGGAACTCTGGTCTCGGCCGTGATCATGTCTATTGGCTCTTACAAAGTACACAGTTATAGGCCATCCTGGACGCTGAAACATTTACATACCCAATGGAAGTTTTCTCAGTGGCTCCTAGCCAGGGGAATTGTTGGATTCACTCGTTCCCAGATTGACAATTTGCTGGTTTCAAAACTTTTTGGCACAAGCCAGCTCGGTGGTTACAACTTGGTCAGGGAAGTTAGCCTATTGCCCGCATTAACGGCCATCATTCCGATGACCGAGCCGCTTCTTGCTGCAGTAGCGGAAAACAAGAATGATCCGAAGGTTTTTGCATATCGCGTAAGGTTGAGTTTCGCATTGCTAATAAGTGCATTAGCTCCACTGACAACATTCATGATGCTGTATCCAGAGCTCATAATTACGGTTTTACTAGGGCATCAATGGGAGGCTTACGCATCGCTCCTCCAGCCTTTCGGATTATTTTTTTTTACTTTTTGTCTTTTTTCTCTCATGAGTGACACCATTATCGCGCAGGGAAGAGTCAAAGCCCTTTTTCTCTTCGACATACTGTCCACAGCCCTCATTATTCTGATCCTACTCTTGGCCGGCACAGGCGATCTGGAGACAATGGCATGGACAAGGGGCTGGCTCGCTATAATTACGACTTTGCTGCTACTAGTTTTGCTAAACTACTGGAGTTCGCTCAACCTTCCCCGCCTGGCTATTATGTGCGTACCCGCTGTCATAGGTTCTGGTGTTGCCGCATGGTCCATTTCATTTTTTCAGCTGGATAGAGTCGATCCTAAAATCCAGTTAGCACTTAAAGGCTCCGTATTCTTAGCTATCAGCACCTTCTTTCTGCTAGCCAGCTCTCGTGTACTTCTCAAGAACAGTGATGAATGGCATCATGTAACTTGGATTACCAAGAATTTTTTTTCGAGCTTAAAGAAGAAGATATAAATATTCGAAAAATCGATTGGAGAATGGTACCACATGGATTTCGTGACGATTTTCATACCTACATATAATCGGATTAACGAGCTATTAATCACCCTTCCCCAGATCGCCTCAATTATGGATGACAAATCCGAAATTATAATATTCGATCAGTCGGACACATACGATCCAAATGATTACACAGAGACTCTGGAAAAGATCTTGGGTGGGATAAATGCAAAATATTATCACTGCCAACTTCCTTCAGTTCCCCTTGCTTGGAATAGCTGCAGAAGTCTTGCGAAAGGAGATATCATTCTATTTCTCGACGACGATATTGATATTGACTCAAATATAATTGATAGCCATAGATCATACTACGATAATAACCCGGATATTGCGGGTGTTGCAGGCGGATATTACGCAGGGAACCGGGAAAGTGTCTGGATACCGTCCACGAAAAATGGTTCAGCCAGAACATTTGCTGGAGTAAACGTTTCTTTCAGATCGAAGGTATTTGCCGAGTCAGGTAGTGCTTCGAGCTTTATCAAGCCTTTCGCTGGCGTAGATTGGGAAATGGCAGAACATGTTACACAAACCTTCGGAAAACTTGCCGTCGGAGAAAAAGCCTTGGTATTTCATAGGGCTCCGAGTAAAGGAGGTTGTGAGAATCAATCAAAAAGAGGGATAGATTGGTATTATGGTTGTTACTACAACCATGTTCTTTGGATGCTTTATAGAAGATTCCCGAAAAGCTTAACGATGCTTCCTAGGCACTTTTATTGGTTAATCCGATACTGTATTCCAAATAAAACCTTGTTAAAAACCAAACAGTTTTGGACGACGTCGGTTTTTTTTGCAGCTAGAAATGCATTTCAAAAGTACAGAGCCGATGGAAAAGCCAGGCTAACTGCAAGCTCGTTAGCGATAAAAAAAGTGGATTGTATCTTAAGTTCCCGACACCTTTGAAACGAATATATGCAGGAATGTTGTGGAACAACCAAGTTTTCCATGTTTCGATTAAAGTTCTCAAATATCAAATAACCGTCAACATCGGCTCAGGATTATGACGTATATGCCATTTTCGGGGGATTACACTGGAAATAGGGATGTAGTATATAGATGTGGCGGTCGCATCGGAGATGCAGTATTCCCCGCAGACTTACCTGACCTAGCGACCGCCCCCGATCTTCTTCAGACTCCTAGAGATCTTTGACTCGCTGTACAGTGATTTCGTTATGTGGTTCTCTCGCTCTGGCTCTATCGCGTTTCTACGGTTTTAGACCCGCCGCGTTCTTTGCCAAGGAGTCCGAGTAAAGTATCGCTTCATCAGGGCTCACCAGAAGGAGTTCCGGGTCTGGGCCATACGCCGTGTACTCAAGCTCCATCTCAGTGGCTTTTACGCCTGGACCGCAGACTTGTCGGATTGATCAAGCAGGCCTGGCTGGAGAGCGGTGGCGTGTGCGGTTATCGAAACATCACCTTGGATCTCAAGGATCTTGGAGAGCGATGCAGCAAGAACCGAGTGCATCGCCTCCTGAAGGTCGAAGGTGCCCGCGCTCAGTGCGGCTACCAACGTCACAAGGGTTATTAGGGTGGCAATGTCTCCCAATCACCTAAACCGGGAGTTCGAGTCCAGCTGAGAGCTTCTTCTCGCTACTCGAGACCGAACGGGTGAAACGAAAAAATCCACAAAGATCAGGAAACCGCTCGCTGGGATATCTTCGACTACATCGAGATGTTCTATAACCCGATTCGCCGCCATGGGAACAATGGCGGATTGTCCCCAGTGGACTTCTATAAGCAGTATTTTACGCAGATGTCAGGCGTCTAGAAGATCGGAGGCTTGCTAATTGTCCTCACGACCCGCACGATCTTTTCTTGGAGGTGACCAAACCGAACACGATTAGTACCCGATGACTTCTAAAGCACACGTTAACAGCTTAGCCCGCGAAGGAATCAGAACCAACGAAACAATAGGCAATAAAAACTTACTTAACGGCAACGTGATGGTTGTACTTTTTTTTAATTAAGCGTAATACTATTCAATATCCGCGGCATTGGTATATATTCCAAAATTTCATAAAAAACTGAAATTTGATTAATAGTAAGTACATGGGGGCTGTTATGAATCTAAATGCAAAAAGAATGTTCCGTTACCTTCCCTTCGGAGTATATATCCTCTCGGCAAACCTAGGCTTAGCAGCACCAAGCTTACCCAAATACAGCCTAGAAGCTATGGAATTCCAGGGAGCGTTTCGGCTACCAGCAGGCACATTCGGAGAAGGGAGGGTTGCTTGGTCTGCCGGAAAGATAGCAGTCGATCAAACGAAAGGATCGTTCTTTTTTTCCGGCTCAAATCAAAAATCGGTCGCAGAATTCAAAATACCGAGTTTCGTCGACGGGGCATCAAAAATTTCGCAGCTACCAATCGCACCTCCGCCTATCCAAGACTTCAAAAGAATTTTAAATTTAGCTCCTAGCGGAAATCCAAATAATGTCGATGTTATAACCGGATTGGGAATAATTGATGATCGGTTAATCGTGAACGCAGCTGTATATTATGATGGAAGCGCGAGTAACTTTGACACGACATTGATTATTGACGACTATAATAATTTATCTTCAGCACCTATTAAAGGTTATATGAAACTAGAAGGAGGAAATCGCGCAGCAGGTTGGGTTTCAGAGATACCTCAAAGCTATCAAGATAGTTTGAAAGGTGAGGTTTTATTTGGTCATGCCAACAACCTACCAATTAACGGTCGTAGCAGTATGGGCCCTTCGGCCTATTCGGTAAAGCTGACTGAATTAGCTGATTCGACATCAGGTGGTACAATCAATTCAACCACTCTAATGAGCTTTAGCATAAACAATTTATTACATCCTGATCTCGAAAATAAGACATTGGAAAATAATCTGTGGACCGAACTTTCAAGAGCCGCCTACGGTTTCATCGTTCCGGGCACATCAACATATTTAACAATTGGAAACACCGGAGGTTTAGAAAGCGGAATAGGTTACAAAATCACACAAGAAAATGGTTTTTCCTGCGGAGGATTCTGCGCATACGATTATAAAGATTACTACAATTACATTCTACTTTGGGACGTGCAAGATCTAATCGATTCTGCAAATGGATTAATAGCACCTTCTGCGATTAGGCCTTATTATTATGGGGAAATTTCTGTTCCTTTCGAGAAATCTGATGACGGGACATACGTAGAAAATCTTATTGTCGGCGGTAGCTCGACTAAAGATGGTAAGCTTTATCTTGTTTTAGATAAAGCAGATAAAACGCAATCAGAGTACGAACACCAAGCTATTATATTAGTCTATGATTTAAATCTAGATATGGATTCCTTTGCAAGTGAGGCTCCAAACCCACCGACCAATGTTGAATTAAAGAACTAAATTTTTGGGGCCGAGTTAAAAGCTGACGGGTTTCTTTGGCTTGCGGTGGCCGTCTGATACTGCAATATTTAGCTGAATCGCGGTTATCTGGAATTCTTAGAGCAATAAGACTACAGCATGACACATCTATGAGGAACAACACTTTATTAACAGTTTAAATTTCTGAAAAAGCCCTCTAAGCAATCGTTAACAGAACGCATGAGCCGTAGTAAGGGCTAAATTATAGCCACTGAAATCCAAACCACGCAGTTCCTCTGATTACTCCCTGGAGATATCCGGGGAGGTTCAATGGTGCTCAAAATTAAGCTTCGATAACCGGAGTACATCTTCTTTATTCATGTCTATTATCTTGCATAGATCTATTTCTTGGTCAAAGCACAAAGAGATTTTCGAAACTAGATCTTCATCCTCTTCAGAAACAATCAACGGGTATGATTCGAGCCCAAAGTGTCTTAGCAGGCCAGCGAATTTATCTCCATATGAATAGCAAATTGGGACCACAGATTGGCTTAAAGCCGCTACTGCAACATGCATTCGACCCGTTACGACCACCTGGCAGCTTTTGATGACAGATTTAATCTCGTCCGCCGCAGGCAACCGCGTAGGCAGCACCGAAAGATAACCATGACCAACGAGAACTGCCGCTATTTTTCGACAAATTTCTAGGTCCGCTAAATGATGGGGAGCAAATAAAAATGCGGGCTTTAAACCCCGAATCGTTATAGCCAAAAGTTCTGTCGAAAATTGAGAAAGCGCTGCTTCATCTCTAAAATCTTCCTTCTTTAAGCAAATACCAATAACTGGCGAACCAAACGTGTTTAAAAATTCCATATCACTTTTTCTATAAGAACAAACAGAATCACTTTGTGGCATTAAAAAAGCAGCGTCAGCAGAAAGTTTAGAAGGAAAAATACTATTTACTCGTTGAAATGAATAAAAGTCTCGGCAAAATAACTTTACCGAGTGGTCTAGAGATCTTAATCCCGAAACCGTTTCGTCCGATAAAGATTTCGAAAAGCTTGAACCAACAATGGTGAACCTCACTCCAATACTAGATATGAGATTAACCAAATTAAAGAATATAGAAACTTCGTGTCTATTATAAGTACCATCTAAGACATCTGCACCGATAGCATAACAACGAGAAAACCTAGAGACGTAAGACAAGAACAGAATTTTCTCAAAAAACGATCGTTCAGACGTGAATACTATTCTAAACCTTTCAGCAAAAACCAACTTTCCTCCTTCAATTAAATATTGTCCAAGCGCGCGTTTCACGGAATCAGAGCCAGTTTGAACTACATGTATTTTAGAAAAACGTTCCAACCCAATTATGCTGCCCTTGAGAAGGGCTTGGTCACCGAGATTTTGGATTGGAATATGCGAACTTAACAATATACATTCATTCCTTTTTTTCGGGATAAGCTTCAAAATCTTACAAACAACATTTAAGATAAAATCTTTAAAATTTTCAGGTTTCATTATCTTTTCCAGCAAATGAACTTTATGATTGAATTAATCTACGAATAGCTTTTTTCTCTCGAGAGCTCGCAAAAACGAAAAACCAACCCAAAAGCAAAACGAGTCCGATCGAAACCCCGAACAAAGAAAACAAAATTAACTTGCCTAATGGTTGAACTGCTTGAAAAAAATAACTTTCAACAATAAATAGAGAAATTATTGAAATACCAAAACTAAAAATAATTGTAAAAAAATTTAGGAGATTCAATCGACCGAAAGCTACGTGTGAAGCGTACAGATAAAAGAAAGACCCGAGCACAAAGTCTATTGCGAAACGAAGCAGAGAAAATTGACTAAGAGTTAATGAAAACAAAGAAAAAAGCACTACCAAAATGGAGAGTGTTGATAAAACTTCATAGATAAATAGATCCTTAGTGCGCTGCATAACCATCAAAATCCGGCTAGCTTGTGCAATCAAAATAAAAGGTAAAATAAGCAGTGACATAGCGCCGAAAACTGAGTGGTATGACAGCCACTGTTCGCCAAGAAAAAGTCCAACTAATTCCTCTGAACAGACGAAAGTAATTGCTGCGATCGTAGACCCCAAAAAGGAAAGGATTTTAAACGTAATAGATGACTGGAATTGCATCTCGTTAACGTTGCTACGCACCTTTCCCAACTCTGCATGAAGAGGAGCAGCGATAGGCGTTATAATCTGTAACATCGGAATTGAGGAGAAATATTTCATATTATTATAAGCACCTAAATCCCCAGTCGAAAACCTTCCACTTACAATAAGCGTATCAACATGGTTCCTAAAGAATCCAAGTACTTCTTGAGGTATAAGCCATTTTGAAAATTGCCATAATCTAGAAAAATTGGACAAACTAAAGGTAGGCCTGTACTTGGAAATTCGGTAAGAGAAAACCGCTCTAAGTAACGCCGAAACAAGCAATCCAACTATAATCGCCCAATATGATTGAAAGCAATACGCTATTGGAACCACTATACATAATGTAGCGAATTTAATTAATACCGTCATTTTAACAATAGAATAGTACCGCTGTTCTCTTCTCAGGAGCCAAAGTCCTGGATTTGCAATAGCTGACATAGGCAGAATTAGGCCTAAAGCCACTATTATCAAAACAAATGAGCTGTCGTTCTTAGCATAAGCTATAAAAGGCGAAATCAGCACCAGCACGATAAAGGATGCGCATTTTAATATGAGATCCACTGTCCACGCTGAGTTCACTTCATCATCGGTAAAACTTTCTTTCTGGATTATATAAAGGTCTGCTCCTGTTTTTGAAAGTGCTTCAACAAACCATAAGGAAAGCATTGCAACAGCAATTGTACCAAAATCGTCCGGCGTAAGTATTCGAGCCAATATAAGCGTACTAACAAGCCCAATTGATCTTTCAGCAGCCTTTTGAAGAAGCAATAGCAGTGAGCTTCCAGTGACCTTATTCATTGTAGGTGAGACCTGTCACCAGTCGGCCTATCAGCGTATATATTTTTATAAGCCAAAACATTTATCATAAGCGCAATATAAAAGGGCTCAAAAATTATTAAATCTAGAAACATTGAACATATAAAAAAGCCAATCAAACTTATGCTTGAAGACATCAGCGCATAAACGTTTACATCATTAAGGTTGGAAAATTTACTCCTTACTTCAAGCAACCTCTTTATGGAAAGGTAGATTAGGCCCAAAAACAACAAACCCGTCAGTAAACCTGTATTTGCAGAAAAATTTATGAAGGTATTGTGTGCCACATGTGGCGTCATTCCGGGAAAATGATTCCTTGTTGCGGCCTCGAACATCTGAACGCCTACTCCAAACAAAGGATACTCCGGAATCAGTCTTAAGCCCGCTTCCCACGAAATCAGGCGTGGGTTAATCGGCTGTTCTTCCGATATACCAGTTTCACTGACTGTATTTGTAGCCCTCTCGATAAGTAGCGCTCCCTGGAACGCCATAAACACTAAAAAAGAACATCCGATGGCAAAATTGGCCGACTTTGATCGAATTACATACGCCAAAGGAATTAAGGATATTATTGACGCCAAAAGTGCCGCACGAGAACCAAATAAAACCATTGCATGCCAAGCCAAGGGGACAACCGCGACTATAGTGAATTTAAAAAACCAATGTCTTACTTTGAAATAAAGCAATATAATGAAAGGCAAGCACATCACAATAAGCGTCGAAAGAACGTTGCCGTCTCTGTATGGACTTCCCCTCGGCCCAGTTAAGCGATTATTTACGAATTTATGCCATTCTTGGTTAAGATATGCTGAATTTGCCCAATAGATATAATAACCCCCTACAACCATAAAGGTATAGCAAAGATATTTAACAGATTTTTTGCTAGAGCAGAGCGGCAGGAGCACAAAATACATAGTAAAGATACTATTCACCGTCCCTAGCACCAATTCCGGGGATACTGATGCTGGCGCTCCCTGATAAGGCGAAAAAAAGTACGACAGGTGCATCCAGCCCCATATGACGAGGATCATTATGTTTTGTTTTTCTTTGTATATTTGAAAACTTGCTTTTTTCTGAGCTAAGGAAAAAATAAGGCCCGCTATTGCCAATCCGGCCGTCAGCCTGAATATTGGTATGCCCTGAAAAACCCAATGCCAAATATGCTGAGGTTGGAGGAGGCTATTTGCTACATAAGCAAGGCCGGCAATCCAGGGTGAAATAAATAAAGAAACGGCGGCTGCGACAATAAGCGCCAGCAATATTAACCTACCCATTGCGCTTACCTTTGCTTCTTGCAGGCTGAAGTAATAAAATGATCGGCGATCTCATCGCACAAAGGATAAACGTTTTAATGTATTTTAAATTCGTTGGATTCTTAAGAAGCGTTAAAAGCATATTAATCAGTGCGTAGGTTATGTATCCATTCTTCCAATAATAATGGTAGCCTATTAGCCAGAATTTAATATTGGAAACTTGATTGTCGATCTCAGCCAACACGGCTGTATTATTGGTAATCTTCTTCAGATCAAGAAAACTTTTGCACAGCTCCCTTTGAATTTCTACGGCCTTGTCAACGCTAGATGTCTTTGGATTGGTATCAGATAAGTTATTGTCGTGTACGTTATAAATTACGCTAACTTTAGGTGTAAAGCCAATTTTATATCCTTTGAGCATTGCCTCCATCAGGAAGTAACGATCTTCCCCAATTCTGTAACTGGGAATAAGAAGGTTCTTGAGGAGTCTGGCCCGCATCACGGAGTTCTGGAACCCCGCATTAATCGGCTGCTTTAGTTGGCTAATCGCTAGAGCAATGTTGTCCTTAAAAACGAATGAACTCCCATATTGGATCGTGGACAAAGCCAAGAAGTGCAATGGTTGACCGGATTCGGCGTCCTCAAAGGTTGATTCACTTAGTATATGACCCGTGTCGTAGTCAACTCTACGGCAAGGACAAAAAATCCAATCTAGTTCAGAATTGATCTCAAGTTGCCTTATGGCGTTCTGTAGATAATCTGCCAACCAAAAGTCATCACTATCGAAGAATGCAACGAAATCATGGTCGCCGATATAACTCTGTCCGGAGGCTCGTGCTGCACCTGGACCACCATTCGGCTGTTTGACATAAATTACCGACTGAGCTACCTCTCTCGCGAGTCTCTTGATCTCAATTAAGGGGTTGTCAGTGCTACCATCATCTACAATTACCAGCTCCCAGTCAGTATAGGTTTGCTCGCTTAGCGATCGAAAAGCCTGGGTTAAAAAATGCCGGCGATTGTATAATGGCATGATTATGATGCACTTTGCCGGCGGGAGGTTGCTATTATTGAGCTTTATCGTTTCCAACATTGTCAACTTTCCGTGTGAACAGCAGTTTAAGACCGAATTTTACAAACGCGAAGGCGATATCAAGAAGAGTAAATGGTTAGGCTATCTCAATCCCAGAGTCACAATATGCAAGGATTAGAGATCGCCAATACTCTTTTGAATCATTTATAGATTCTGTGAATCGCCTTGCGTTAATAGCTTTATTTTTCAACTGCTCCCAAGTGATTGACTGGATAGTGTTAATAGCGTCTCTTTGGTTCTGAAGGTCGACTATCCAACCTGACTCTCCATTATTTACGGTTTCTGGCAATCCTCCGACTTTTGAAACGATACTCGGTCTATAAAATCCACCGGCTTCCAAGGGAATTAAGCCCAGTGGCTCCTCTATTGAAAGCATGATAACAAGGTCTATTGCCTCATAGACTCGGCTGATGTCCTTTTGGAAACCGACAAACTTTACTTTGTGAGAAACTCCTCGATCCTCGATCGCTTGAATGCATCTTTTGAAATAAGCTTGATCCGTTGATGGATCCTCCCCTGCGATAACAAGCATCCAGTCATCTCTCGCCAATGCTGACAGGATGTCGATCGTTTCCAGTAATCCCTTCACTGGCGCTATCTGACCGATGAAACCGAATAGCAATTTGTTGGAGTCAAGGCCAAAAAACTCCCTGGCTTCAATTTTTCCTTTTTCAGCCTCACTGAACGATTTGACTCTTGGACGCTCAATAGGATCAATCATTCGCACGGATTTTTTTTCCGAGTTAACGGAAAACGTTGATTCATACTGCATTTCAATAAACTTACTAATGAAGATGCATAGATCTGGTATCTGCGGCAACCACCACCGACTTCCGGAATCGATCGGGTCCCGAAAATGGCAAACTACTTTGGCTCGTAACAGCTTTGCCGGCAATATCGCAGCTCTGTAACTCCATATTTGATTAGAGTGGATCACTCGAACATTATGCCTTTTCAGGAACGCAGTCAGCCTGATCTGGTCGATAAGCCATCTGCCTTTGCTTTTAACCTTTACAGGATTCAACTCCGTGGATAAATGATCTATTGCGTTATCTTTGGCCCAATTCTCGAGCGGAGAATTCGGACTAGTTACGAGAACCGGTTGCCACCCGTTATCGGATGCTTCTCGCAGCATGAGTTGTAAGCAACGCTCTGACCCACTTAGAAATGGCGCTATGCTAAAAAAAGCGATCATTTGAATGGCATCACTAGAGTGGACGAAGAAGTTTCGAGCTCTAGGTTTTTTTTGTAATTTTTAGTCTGTTTCATAGTTGATATAGGTTCTGGTTAAACGTTTTTGTATCTTACTTTTCAACACAATCAGTGTGCCCAGTGTCCTGATATTAAGGCCCTGATCCCTCACCAAGCGGTTTATCTCGTCCATGGTTTTTGGCCACTCCACAAAAGGAAGTGCGTCCAGGTAAGGCTCCTGAAGTTGGCCGGTTTTGTAACGGCATATCCGATTGATGTATAACTGGATATCCTCCGGCTTCCAGGGTTTTAGACTGTCAAAACGGTAGCCAACGCCCTCAACGAACGTTACACGGGGCTGATAGTCGTCCTTGTAGTACTCGAGGTTGTCGTTTACCAATTTGGTGATTTGGGCGTCTATCCAGCTCAGACCAATCGGCAAACGGATTTTCTGTGCCGCCAGTCGTTGAACGAACTCGTCTTTCAAGCCATAAAGATTTCCAAATAAGCAGGAGTAGCGAGTAGCCAGCTCGATGTAACGACGGATATTCCGGCCCGTCTGGGGCAAGCCGGTAACAGCGTTCTTCTCCGCTGAGCTTGTAAGCTGTTCAAAGAGTTTCGGGAAGGCCTGATCAGTAAAGGTCACGTCGCTGTCGACAAAAAAGTGGACGTCTGCTTTCGGTAAATGGTTATAAACATACTCGTTCCAGGCATTGCACTTGTCACCGAGAGACAATTCGACCACTTCACAGGGAACCGCCGCGATTTCCATTGATGTCTTCGCAACCTCAACGGTCTGATCCGTGCAACCATTGGCGACGACAGTGAGTTTTGTCAGGCGGTCATCGCAATTAACCAGAATACTGCGAATAGTCTGTGCAATGGTTTTCTCTTCGTTATAAGCGAACGTAACCACTGAGTAGGATTCGCTCATAGGCCGCCTCCATGCTGCTGAAATACTGCTTTAGCTTTTTCGGTATGTTTCACCCAGGTCAGGTTTTCGAGAACATGCTGCCTGCAGGCGTCTGGCTGAAAGGCCCCCTGCTCCATTTCTTCCTTTAATGAATTAACGGCTTTCGCAATAGCCTCTGGGCTGGTGCAATCCACAATCATTCCCGTTTTGCCCACTTTCATCGTTTCGGCGGTACCACCAGAGTCACCGGCGATAACCGGTTTACCCGCTGCCTGAGCTTCCACCAGTACCATGCCAAACCCCTCGATATCGTTTCCGTCTGATCGGTTCGGCAATATGAAAACGTCACACTGCTGGTAACAGCGAATCAGGTCGTCGTCCTCGATTTCATCCAGGAACTGTACCTGCTGCTCAAGGCCAAGCTTTTTTGCCTCCGCAGCCAGGTTTGGGTAATTATCGCCCTGCCCCACAATGGCATAGAGGATATTAGGTATTTCCGTCTTGATATGCGGAATAGCCTCAATCATTTTGTCGTGACCTTTGCGCCGCTGGAGTCTGCCCACCGTCAAGCACACGAACCGGTCTTCCCAACCAACCTTTTTCCGGAAGGCCGGATCCGGCTCTGAGGGGCAGAAAGTCTGCTCATCTACACCCGGGTTGATCACTTCAATCTTTTCGGCCGGCACATGCCAATGCTCCTTAAGAAGCGACTTGGTATTTTGGCTGTTGCAAATGAGGCGGTCTGCACCGCGCAAAACTCGATTCACTATCCAGGTGAGCTCTCGGCTTGTGCGCGCCACTTCAATATCCTCACCATGCACGTAACACAGCAGAGGTTTGCGCAGCAGCCTGGCCAGAAGAAGGCCGATGAATCCTTCCGGAATGGTGCGGCCACAGTGAATCTGGCTTAAACCCGAAGGTTTCAATCGCAGAATACGCATCAAAGTCCGCGCGTAAAAAACGAGTCCGGTGATGCTCAACAGGCCCCAACTTGGTGATGCCATTGCTGCCCTGTGGACGCGCTGCGGAAATTCTGCATCCACTCTTTGGTCGCCCGGGTTGGCATTATCCTGTGTCACGATGGTTACCGTGCCGGACTCCAGCCTGCGGTAGAGTTCATAAAACCAGCGGCCACTGCCTCCGTGGCGGGGCGGGAAAATTTCGCTGAGTAATAATATCGACATTTAACCAATCCAGAGCGTGAGCTGTTAACAAGTGGCCAGAGCGGCCTGTGTTTCCGGTTGAGGCTTGCCTGCCTCGTTATTTGCCATGTAATTCTGCCACCAGATCTCATACATCAGCATACTCCAGAGCACCGGGGAATGATCGAACAATCCTCTCTGGTGCTGATCCCATATCAGTCTTATATGGTCTTTGCGGAACACCTGGCTCAGGCCCTGCCCTTTCTCAAAAAGATGCGCTTTGGCAATAGCCTTGAGTTCCCCTCGGAACCAGGCCGCCAGAGGCGTGGAGAAGCCCATTTTTTTGCGGTTCAGAATCTCCGGCGGCAGCAGCGGCTCGAGCGCCTCGCGCAGCACAATCTTTTTGTCGCCCTTGTTGAATTTCAGCTTGGAAGGAAGGCGATTGGCGAACTCGATGATGCGGTAATCCAGCAGTGGCGATCTCAGTTCAAGGGAATTGGCCATGCTCATGCGGTCTGCTTTTACCAGAATGTCTCCAGGCAGGAAGGTTCGCATGTCGGTATACAGTATCTTTGCCAGATGGTTTTCGGAATCACACTGGTTGTATACCTGCTCGGTGAGTTCACTGGGGTGATAATCGGCCAGGTCTTTCCGGAAATCCTCGTTCAGCAGGAGCTGCCAGATGTGGTCATCAATGAAGGTATTGGTGACGTAGAACGCCTTCGCCGGGTCGAGGCTCAGGCTGTGCATTAATGAGCTCGCCCTGCGCAGGAACTTTCCGGGTATTTTGCGCAGTGCCGGAGCCAGGTCACCCATTACGGCCCGCACAGACGAGGGAAACTTGTTTCGCAGCTGGTTCTCTCTCCAGTCGGTGGCGTATTTTTCATAGCCGGCGAAGATTTCGTCGCCGCCGTCCCCTGTCAGGGCTACTGTTACGTCTTTCCTGGCCAGTTCCGAGACCAGAAAGGTCGGTACCAGGGATGAATCCGCAAAAGGCTCATCCAGGAACCGGCAGATATCCAGCAGGCGTTCCGCAACACCGTCCTCCACCGTGTGTTCCCGATGATCGGTCCGGTACTGCTTGGCCACAGCCTGTGCAAATTCGGTTTCGTTAAAGTCTTTCTCTTTAAAACCGATTGAGCAGGTGGTTACGGTATGTCCGCCCTTCGCCATCATGGCGACTACACCGCTTGAATCCACTCCGCCACTCAAAAAGGCGCCCAACGGCACGTCACTGATCATGCGTTGCCTGGTGGCATCTTCCAGTAAATCCAGCAGTTGGCCTTTGGCATCTTCCATGCTCAGGGACTCAGGCTCGCCCATTTCCGGTGACCAGTACCGGCGCAGAGTTGTCTTGCCGGTTTTGGTGCGGTGCAGGTGGCTGCCCGGTTCCAGCTTGTAGATGTTTTTGAAAATGGTTTTCGGGTCGGGTACGTACTGGTAGGCAAAGAAATCGTAAACCGCATCCGGGCGGATTTCCCGGGGTACGTTCGGGCACTGGAGCAGGGCTTTCAGCTCTGAAGCGAACAGCAGTTGGCCGTCCTGTTCAGTGTAGTACAGTGGTTTCTTGCCAATCCGGTCCCGAATCAGGTCCAGGGTGCCGGCGTCATTGTCCCACAAGGCAATGGCGAACATGCCGTTCAGTTGTTCGATGGCGCCCATGCCTTCTCTGGCCAACAACGCGAGTACCACCTCGGTATCGGTTTGGGTGCGGAACCGGACACCCTGGCTTTCAAGTTTATTGCGCAGGATTTTGAAGTTGTAGATCTCGCCGTTGAACACCAGGGCGTATCGACCATCGTCGGAGACAAAGGGCTGGTTACCAGCTTCGGAGAGATCAATGATGCTCAGCCGGGCATGGCCCAGCACCGCGCCGTTGAACTGCTGAACCGCCTGGGCATCCGGCCCCCGGTGGCGAATTGAACGCACCATGGCATTGGCCACATCCAGGTGGCTGTCAGACTGATACGCGGTAGTAAATCCTGCTATGCCGCACACGTTAACGATCCCTATAAACGAATGTGCTTTCGCACAAGTGGTCCGAGCACATTAACCAGCCCCAGGGGAAGACGGCGCCAGGCGCTCTCGAGCATGGGCCTGATTTTGCCCGGTGCACTGGTACCGGTTCCGCCCTGCTCCATCCAGTTCTGCCACGATAACAAATAGGGCTGCGCGCCCCACTGCTTCTTGAACCGGAAGGTGCCCTCACCAAATGTAGACCGACCAAAATCAAAGGTTGTGATGCCGTTATCGGCGCAGTGTGCCAGGAGCTCCCAGTACAGCAGCATGTTGGGCGCCAGCCGGTTGTACTCGGAGAGCGACGAGGCCCAGGGAATGGCAGCATTCTTACCGTTTTTCAGCACAATGCCCCCGGCTGCCACTTCGCCTTCGAAATAAGTTACGGCAACAACGGCCTGATCAGCAAAGGCCTTACAAATGGCATGGAACAGGTCCTTGCTGTGCACGGGCGAACCAAGCGCATGCATATTGCGGCTAAATACGTGGTAGAAATCCTCAACCAGCTTCTCATTGTTGCCGAGCTCTGTAGTACAGCCGTTTTTCATGGCTTTTTTTATCTGGCTTCGCAGCTTCGGTTTGAAGGCGGCCAGTTGCTTCTCACTGCCGGCTTCCAGCTCCAGAATCATACTGACTTTCTGGTTGCCAACCTCCGACGCCAAGGTGTCGAAATCAAAGCCCAGGCCCTGACCTTCTCTCTGGCGAACTTCGAGTTCGCGGGCGGCCATGGAGTCTGCCAACTCTCTCGCTTTTTTGGTCAGCAGCTCGAAATGGGCACCTGCACCCACGGCCCCGCCGAGATCACAGAATGGCAAACTGACCAGGGCTTTTTTTCTGGTCAGTGGCTGTTCCATGAGTATCAACGGCAATACGGCAACGATCTTGCCTTCTTGCTTCACACCAATCGGATAGGGTTTATGGCCGTAGGCAGTCTCTATGGCTTCCATCCATTCAAATCTGTGATACGGAGTCGCGAACTCTGCACTGGCAACGAAGGCGTTCCAGCTGTCCCGCTCCTGATATTCAATCAGCACTGCCTCAGCCATGGTCTTTGAGAGCCCCTTCTTCCCTCAGGCGAAGAGCCGCCTCAGTGATGGCCACTGGTTCCACCTCGCATTGAGAACGGAGGTAGCCGACCACGCTTTCTATGCGTTTCATGAGCCGGTTCTTGTCCCTCTCGGACTGAACATAGCGTGTTGAGCCCGGCAGAAGGCTGGAACTGTGCAAATACATGTGGATCACCGGGCATTCTGCCTGAAGCATCTCTTTGCACAGGGCAATCATGTCGCGGCTGGTTGAGAGTTCCGGGCTAAGATAGATTTTCCGGTGCAGCATCAGCGCCCATAGCACGCCGATCACATGGAATCGTGCCCAGGCCGGCTGCTCTAAGGTCTTGTGCATGCGCTGTGCTTTGGTAAACGGCCGGTGATTGAAGCCTGCGGTTACCGGCAACTCGATCAGTTCCGGAGTCGTTCCAAGATACGACATGGTGAGAGGCCAACTGTCGTAGTCGGCGCAACTGAACCAGTCGTTTTCGTAGAAGGGGTAGATGCTGGAATCCACCAGGTAGCCTTGCTCCGCCAGAGCCCTGAGGATGTCATCGTTGATACCCCAGCGGCCTGAACGGAACGCTGTGGGTGGACGCCCCGTCAGTTCGGTGATGGTTCTCGTCAGCGCTCTCAGTTGTTCCGAAACAATGTCGATGGGGAGATTGACAATGTGGGAGTCGGCCTCCGATTCAACCGGCACAATGGGTGGCGTTACCCAGGGGTGAAGGTGCGCCCCATATTCGATTCCGGGGTTGGATTTATACAGATCCGCCAACAGGTCCCGGGCGTGGGGATTTTCCATTACCGCGTAATCCAGGAAATAGCTGGTCTTGAGGCCCAGGTCATTCAGCTGGCCCTGGAATACCGGAAGATGGTCTACGTTTTCGACAGAGATCACCTTGTTCGGAAAGGGGCCATCCCAATCCCACTCTTCTTCGGTGTCCACACTGAGCACGAAATAGACTTTACGCATTGCTGACCACCTGTTTTGCGCTCAGGTTCTTGAACAACGCAGCATACTCCTCCGCCATTGCCGCAGCTGAGAACCTGGAATAAACCCAGGACCGGCCAGCTTCAGCCAGTCTTGTCCTTGTGTCGGGGCTGTGCACAAGATCCGTCCATGCCTTTGCAAGAGAGTCGGTGTCGCCAAAAGGAACCAGCACGCCGGTTTCGTCCGGCTTCACGAGCACGTCAACGCCGGGAATGTCGAAAGCGGTAACGCAAACGTTGGCAGCCATGGCTTCCATCAGGCAGCGCGGGATTCCTTCCAGGGATGACGTGAGAGCAAAGACATCAAAGGTCGGCAGAAGCTGAAGACGATCGTCCCGGAACCCGAGAAAGTCCACGGCATCGGACAGACCCAACTCCCTGGCCTGCGCCATAAGGCGCGGCTTTTCCTCACCATCGCCAATTAACACCAGACGGGTATTCGGGTGGTCGCCATGAAACAAGGCAAAGGCTTCAAGGGTTGCCGGCAAGTTCTTGCGGCTGATTAACTGGCCAATGTAGCCAATGGTGAAGTCCGAGGCATCGAGAGTTTTCGGGTCAGCGATCGCGGATTCAACTTCCGCCAGGTCCACGCCGTTATTGATCAGGCGAACGGAACGGGAATCAACGCCGTAATCGCGCAAGACGGTTTTTTCGATATCTTCAGACAGGGGGCAAACCTGGCCAAACCAGTGGAAGGCCTTGCCTCCGAGCCACATGTAGGCTTTCAGCCGGCTGTCTTCAGCATTTTCAAAGCCGTGAGGCGTGCATACAGACCGCACACCCGCCAACCTAGCGGCGACAACGCCAAGGATGTCTGATTTATAGCCATGGGTATGGATGATGTCTATCCGCCGCTGTTTGAGCAGCTTGGCAAGCCGGACTATGGCCAGAAGGTCGAATTTGGAGGACATTCTGAGGCGGTGCTTCTGGCCTTCGGGCAGTATTGAGCGTGTAAGCACCTCATCAGATGATTCTGGCTCGTCCGTGATCGCGATATGGTATTCAATATCATCATCTGTATTCGCCGAGACCAAGGCGTTGATCCACCGCTCGGCACCGTAATACCCGGTAGGACAGATGAATTGCAGAACCCTGATACTCATTCCCTGAGCTTCCTCTTCAGCAAAAGCCGTGTGCCCTTAACAGTACCTGCTGCGCGGGCCAGAAAATACACTGTATAAAAAAGTAGCAGAAACGGCAGCGGCTGGTCGTTTGATGGCTTGGTATACAACCTTGCGCTGTAGAGACAGGCCGGCACAACCAGCATGATCGCGCCCGCCACCACCAGCGGCCGCGCGTATATGCCCGCAATAAGCGCAACAAATCCAAGTACCATCCAGAACGGCAGCAGAATGCTCGGCCACTCCCTCAGCGGCACCGTGCGGCCGGCCAGCGAGAGCAAATTGTATTCCGAGCGCCAGATTTCCTTGGTGAACGTTTGCCGCAGCGATTTATCTTCGCCCAGATGCACGTAGTGGGTGCGTGAGGTGTAATAGAGCTCACCAAGCCTGGACAGTTGCTCCGTATAGAAATAGTCCTCACAGGTTTGCAGGTGCTCTGGGAAGCCCCCAACCTGCTCGTGGGCTGAACGTTTTACCAGAAGATTCCGGCCTGGAAGAAACTGGACAGGCTCATCCAGGCTGACATTGCTGAGCGCAGTTCTGAGGCGCTCTACCCGGCCGGCGCCTTTTGAGTTTTTCTGCATGGCGCTGACCAACACCCGATCACTCTTCTCCGCCATCAAGTCGCAGCAAACGGCCAACCAATCCTCTGCCAACCCGATGTCTGCGTCCAGAAACGCAATCAGCGGCGCGCTGCCGGCGGCTACGCCGCGATTGCGCTGCTCAGAAATGGAGCCCGCATCCGGGGCATACAGTATGTTGAGTTTGTCATGAACATCCAGCGGTAGCTGATGTTCATTTTTTGTTACCACGATGATACTCGCCACCCGCTCGATGGTGGATTGTCCCAGGATGGATCGAATGGTCTCCCTGAGCATCTCCGGGCGGCCCATGTGCGGGATTACAAAATCAACGGTATCCATTCGTCCCCCTCATCGCCCGTTCAGGCGGCCCTTGAGCCACCCGATTTCGTTGGTTAGAGAGAAGGCCCGGAAAATCTTCCGGATATCCCGGAAAAAGCGCTGACCGATTCCCGATTTATTCACCCTTACCTGCTCAAGCGGTACCAGCCGGTAGGGTGAACTTCCGCGTTCCAGGCACCACTCACGAACGCCCAGGTTCTGCGCTACGATGGCCTGGATCCTGGTGGTACGGGCTTCGGGGGATTGTCCAAGGGTGTTTACACAATAATTCCAGAACAGGTCTGCCCGACGCCTGAAGGCTTCTGCCCTTGCCGGATTGAAATAGGCTCCATAGTAAAGCACGTTGGCCTTTCTTAAATCCTGTGCGGCCCAGGTATCCGTTGGGAACTCAAGGGCATCCGGATTGGAGAGGTAGGTCTCCTCGTACTTCAGCACCCATTCGGCGTAGTGCAGGAAAGTATGGCGGGCATAGGCATAATGATGATCCGGCTGTTCGAGTTGCTCCTTGAGCAGGAGGTACCGGGCGAGTGATTGCAGGAATACGATGTAGAACCAGTGCTCCTCAACGTTCGCCAGATCCCGGGCCGCAAGATCATCATCCGGAGACACAGTTTCGATGATAATGCCATGCATTTCATCCAGCAAACCAGCATCTCCCCCGACCAGGAAGGCATCAATGAGGGCGTTCAGGTAGTTGCCTGTGCCCCGGTCAAGGGGGTATTTGTACCCTTCCTCTATGAGGCCTACGTTGGTCATTTGTCCGGCTTTAAGATCGACCGTGAGCAGCCTGTGTAATCGGCCAAGTACCGTCGGTGAGCCATTATAGAAACAGCGCACCCATTGGCTCAGCCCGATGGCTGCATGCTTGAACGTGTCGTCTCCGGACAGGAGGTATCGTAGAGCGAGCCCTGAAGGATAACAGTGCTGGCCGCCCGGTCCCCCACCGCCCTGATGCCCTTCATAGGCGTACTGATGGTCTCTCGAATAGGTGCGATGGGTGGCGGTAAGCGCTGGCAGATAATGATCCGTGTGCCAGAAGAGCCCGTTGTTGTATTCAGCTTTGTCCTGATCGGTTTTATAGATGTCGATATCGACCACATGTTGCGCCAGATCGCACGCCAATTGATCCCAGCGTTGGTCCCCGGTGGCCAGGTATCTTAAAGAAAACCCGAATATCGGGTCATACTGGTTGTTGTAATGCGAAACAAAAATATCTTCGCTCGCTGAATTGAGGGCTTCATGATCAGCGTAAAGCTCCCCGAAATTGCGCCAGCCGTATTCATCACAGGCTTCACGTTTCTCTTTAAACGAACCGGGCCCTGCAAGGTTGTTATCCAACAGGTCGGTAAGCTCATTGGTTGCAACCACCTTGCGCCCCAGGACCACGCCGGTGTGGTCGATATAGCCCGGGTCGTAAATGAAACTCGCGCTGCGTTCGGTAAACCCGATATCACATTGCCAGGTCTTGGCTTCTCCTGGCTGCAGTTCGGTTTCCCTGGGGAACAGCCGCCAGACAGCCTGCCCGGCTGTGACTTCAAGAGACGATGGAAAATTTTCCCAGAATTGGCCCGGGATCAGGTAGCGCCGGGCACTCGGATTGTCGAAGCGAACAATAGGGCTGGCCCGTAAACCCTGGGCCAGGTGCCCTCCCTCGTTATCAAAAAGCTTGAAGCCACGCTCGGGAACCGTCGACCGGCCGTTTTTATCAATATGAACCGGCGAATCCCAGTGCTTACCACCACTGCCATACTGTACCAACACACCCTCAGAGTAGGACCGCTCGAAAGCTGGATGCACTGCCAGATCCCGGAGCTCCAGCTTGGTATCGGAAGCCCTCGGGTTGGTTACTTTCACTGAAAAGCTGTCGATATAGAGGCTATTGGGATCACCCAGATCCCAGCAACCGTTTGGGTGTACACTGGCCCTACGGTTATGCACCCTGGGCTTGAGCTCAATTTGGCCGGTGCCCGGCACATCAGTCACACGAAGGGAAACCTCCAGATCCCGAACGCCCTCAACCGCAAACACCCACGCGTAGTCGGCACTGAGTCTTCTCTGGTCAACCTCGCTTTGTGCCAGCTGCAGCCGCCGTTCAGCACCCTCAACCGAAATCAGTAGTTCTGCTTTGATGCCATTACCAAGAGAAAAACGGCATTTCCCCTCGGTAAAATCTCCGTCAATGGAGGACACCGGGTGCTGCCTCTCCGGGCTCCGCCCGGCCCCATCATTCTGCTGCAGAAAGGCGGCACCGGACACTTCTCCGATAATATCCACCAGAACCCATTTAACAGAGCCGTCTTGCCAGCGCGTTAAAGGACTGAATTCTGCGTCGATTCTATCCCCGCTTTCAGATGTGAGCTCAAGCGTCTGCGGATCCTCACACACACCTTTCTCAACCGGGAGACCGAAACGCAGCCACTGCAAAAGGTTGTGGGGGTTATTCACGGTGCCTGCAAATACGCCGGAGCCAGCCCTCATGTCGTGGCTCCCTGCGCTGGTTCAGCGAATCGGCTCCGAACGACTTTACCGGGATTGCCCGCCACGATCGATCCGGGGGGAACATCGTTGGTAACCACTGTGCCTGCACCGATAATGCAATCCCTGCCAACGTTCGCCATGATGATGGCGCCGTTGCCAACCCAGGTATTTTCGCCGAGAGATATTTTGGTGAATTCCCCGCCCTGCAGGCGAACCGGGGTATCCGGATCATCAAAACGGTGCTGGTTCTTGCCGCTCAACAGGTGAACGCCGCTCCCGAGGAGGCAGTTACGGTGGATTGCGGATAAGCCGATGTTGCATTGAGGGCCGATATAGATGCCGCTGTGCAATTCGGTATCCCGGTGGGAAAACAGGGTGCCAAATCCAATATAGCTGTCGCTCGCACAATGGCTCATGGCGCAGCGGTAGAAAGCGATTCTGAGATAACTGCCCAGCAGCCCCGGAAACAAGGACATGGTTTGGGAAAATCCGGCGAACAGGCTGTCCTCCCGGCTGACAGGGCGTAACAACCAGTACAGAATAACCAACGGGCTAACCGCGATGAGGGCCCCGATCCTGATTGCTTTCTTTGCGATTTCCATAATACCCGTCACGCGCAATCCTTTACTTCTATTGCCCTGGCAAGACCCTGTAGAACACTGTCCCAGCTGTATTCCCTCTGGATGAGCTCTGCTCCGTTCAGCGACAAGCTGTCATAGAGTTTATCGTTCTCAAGTATCTGCTTTGTGGCCTCGAAGAATTCCTGCTCAGTATCAGCCACGAGAAGGTCTTCTCCCTGCGTTGCATTGATTCCTTCCAATCCGATGCGGGTTGTTATAACCGGGAGGCCACAGGCCAAAGCCTGAAGTATTTTATTCTGCACGCCCCTGGCGAGCCGAAACGGCGCAACGAAAACATCGGCTTTCTGGTAGAAAGGCACGATATCCTCAACGAACCCGGTAACGGCAATTCCGGGCAATCTACCCAACTGCTTGATTCTGGAACTCGGGTCCATGCCTGCAATAATGAACTCTGCATCCGGCCATTCTGCTCTTATTGGTTCCCAAAGCACATCGACAAACCAGAGGACGGCATCTTCGTTTGGTTTGTAATTCATGACGCCTGTGAACAAAAACGTCGGTTTACGTGCAGCGTCCTCCTCGCGGACCGGGAAAAAAGAACTGGTATTTATCCCGTTACCAAGCACACTTAATTTCCGGTTTTCAGGCAGCTGCAGGGAGAAGAGATCCAACTCGTTCGCCGAGATAAAAAAACACTCGTCGAACCGTTGATAGCTTCTCAACTCTACCTGGTTAATGAGCCTCGCCTCCCGCCCATACACCAGTTTCATTGGTAAGCCGGAACTTGCCTGATACTGCCGCCATTTATCGGAGTCGAGATCCATAAAGTCCATAATCAAACGAAGCGGCGCTGGTTTGTCCCGCCCTGTTAATTCAGGATTTCGGAAAACATAAGGCGCCATGGCGGAGCCGGTGCACAGCACTGTATCGTAATCTCCGGAACTCACCAGCCTGTCGAAAGTTTTTTGCAGTCCGGCGCTGTAAAAATACGAGAGTGTCAAAGCGTCGTTTGTTACCAAACCCCGCGCCAGCCTCAGCCACTTGGGCCGAAGCGGAAACATGATTGTTTTTATTTTCAGGCGCTCTTCCAGCGCTTTGCCGTAGCTGATTTCTTCGGCATGCTCATAAGGCGCAAGAACCGTTATTTCATGGCCGCAGTCAGCCAGATACTGGATCTGATGAAACGTTCGGATTTTTTCACCCTTGTTTGCGGGGAATGGTATCCGGTGGGACAGAACAACGATCTTCACATCAATTCCCAGCGATTCTTTATGGTTCTTGCGGCTCGCTCAGCGCGGAGTTTCCAGCGATCTCTCTGTAGTCCAGCGCGAACCAGGTATTGATGTCGAACACCCAGTTGGCGCTTGTATCTTTCTTCTCCGCCCATGAAGTCGTAAAAGTCGTAACCGCGATCGAGATAATCCTCTACGCAGAGCGCGTGGCCGAGCATACCGGGTTTCAGCCGGTTGTCCGTCTCCGATCGGATGCCTGCAAGGTAGAAGTAGATCCGGTTCCGGTAGAGAAAGTTGTAAAAGATTGCGATGACCTCTTCGCCTGCCTTGAGCACGATCAAATCCACTGCACCGGCCTTCCAGTTAGTCCTGATGAAGCTTTGGTGGAACCGCACGAAGTCCGGGTTGGCGAACCCGCTTTCTCCCGTTTTATCACCCCACCGTGCGAGGTGGTATGGCGCGATTGAACCCCATACAAGATCAGCTTCTTCGTGAGTTTTTGGTCGCACCAACGTTACGGCGCCAATTTGCTCGTAAAGCCTGAGACTGCGACGAATCTGGTGCCTACTGTTTGCAGATAACGAATCGAGATAACTTTGCCCACTGGATCTGAGAGAGGACAGATCAATACCAAAACAGGGCGCTTCCCAGCGAACATGGGAAACTAGACCTGAAGCCTCTGATACCGACTGCACGTAATTTTCATCGGCTGCGCCGATAACAAATTCATCCCAATCGGGCTCTCTCCGTTTGAGATGGTTCAGGCACGCTACCGCCACGGCGGACTCATACCCCCGGCCTGAGAGAAATCCATTGTATTCGATCCAGATCTGGTCCTCCGACTCCACGCCGGTCTGATGCAGGTACAAACACCGAGAGCGAAGAACGGCATGTCTACGCTCAATCGACCGTACTACAATGCCCAAACCAACAAGCCGGGTACCCTGTGTAACCCGCAGCACTTTGGCTTTGGGTTGGAAAACAGATAGCCACACTCCAATCCATTGCCATGAAAGGAATACGGTGTTGCTGGCCCACTGCTCGAGATCCCGCCATTCTTCAGCAAGTTCTTCTGGCTCAATGCTGCTCTCTTCGCAGCATAGTTCGGTAAGACTCGCAGCTTGCATTAGTGGCTTAACTCCATGCCTGCCGCTAACTCCCGGTGCCCATCAGAGAAAAGCCATGGGTCAGGACAAGGCGTAATGTAAACTGCTCTTGATCATTCCGTTCCAGCTTGCTTCGCAGGTAGGACTGGTTGAAGTCAACGCTGAACGATGTGTTCTCCGCCAACTGCCGGGTCCAGCGAGTGTTTAAGCTGTGGATCTGATCGATGATGGTACCCTCATCTTCGCCCGCGTCTCCCTGCCAGCTATAACCAAAACTCAGCCTTTGAAGAGACGTTAGCTGTACTCCAAGGTTAATTCCGGTCCGGTATTCATGGGTGGTAGCCCCTGTGATCTGCGACTCGAGCACAGAAGCCTCAGCCACGAGTCCCAGTGTACAAACGTCGCAAAGACGGGAGGTGCTGTGGGTTATCGAAACGGAATCGCTGACAACCAGATCCCGGATTCGAATCGAGTCCGGTAAAAAGTTCAGAAACTCCGGAATATTGAGGGACAGGTCGGTGGTACTGTCTGACAGACGGCGGTTGTATGCCACGGTGGTTTGCGATTCATCGGAAGCCCAGGTGCGGTTCACGAAGCCCGTTCCCGCATCACCGTCGGATTCGGAACCATCAGCAAACTCGGTCTCAGAGCGACTGGTTCCTACACCGATCCTGAATGAACCGTTCTCCAGGGTACGGTTATAAATGACCTGAGCGGAATCTATTATCGTGTCCAGGCCGTCATCATCAGACCAGCTCCTGCTTCCTACCAGACTTGCTGAAGATCTCTCAGAAAGACGACGGGTAAGATCCGCTGATGCGGTAAACGACTCGCCTCCGTTCAGCTCACCTTCACCAAAGCTTTTGCCCGCCTGGCCCGAGAAACGCAATGTGGTTAAGTCGCCTGGAAAAAATCGGAGGCCCGCGCCAGCACTCAGCGTGTTGCGGGTATCGTAGCTCGAAGGGTTTACAACGAAACCGGTGTCGTTTCGTACTGAGCTGACAGTGTGGCCCAGGTTAAAATCAAAGCGGCTTGCCGGATCAAAATGGACGAACCGCGATGCCCCGGTAACCGAGCTACTGTCGGTTTGACCTCCGCCAAAGGTATCCCGCCTGGTTTCAAGCGTGCCGCCATATCGTAGCTGGAGCGAATTGGCGCCGCTTTCCAAGTTACCGCCAAGGGTTCCGGAAAGACCAACACTTGGCTCGGTGTTGGTGTCTGTGCCAGAGGCCGTATCTGTTCTGGTGTGGGTTAAGCCGGTAAATACCGAGCCGGAGCCGTTTATTGCTGTTACTTTGTCGCTCAGACCCTGCCCTGAAGCGTTTGCGCCCATCATGCATAAACCAATCAAAATGGGTGCCTTGAGCCGACGTGCCCTGTCCACTCTGAGCTTCATGACTTTACTCCTGAAAAACCAGACCAGAGAATTTATCGGAATCCAGAACATCTACCGACTCCGAAATTTCCTCACCAGTCACCTCTCCGAAAGGAACGCCAAAGACGACCTGATCAGCAAATCGCTCCAGAATCCGGGCTTCAGTGTTATCCCGGAAAGGTGGAGCGTTGATAATGATGCACCGGTCCGGATAGCGAGCTTTAAGCTCATTCATCAGATCCCGCATACGCACCGCAGAGAATAGCTCAACAGCCGAAGATACCTGTGTGCCTGCAGGAATCACGGAAAGCCTGGCAACACCACTAGGGTATAGAATATTTTTGATTTTTAGTGAGGAATCTGCAACGAAATCGGTAACACCCGCGGTCATTGGACTGGAAACAAGGTTTGTCAGCGCTTCGTGATAGGGATCACAATCCACAAGAAGTGCGGAAGTATGCGAATCCATGGCAAAGGAAACCGCGAGGTTAAAGGCGGTCAAAACAGAACCCCCTTTATCACCCAGGCTGCTGAAGAGTACCGTGAAGTTTCCCTCACCTGCTTTGTTGCGGAGCTGAATACGCAGCTCCCGATAGGCATCCATCACTTCTTTATCCGGCATGCCGGAGTAGATGATTTTGCGCTCTCGAAGCTGGTCCCTGCTCCAGGGTTTCGGGTTGCCAATCAGAGCCAGAGAGACTGACGAGTCATAGACTGTTGGGGCGTTCTCACCATCGTCTGTATCGATTCTTACCCAGTTCGGCTTCAATCGGTCGGAACCCGCGAAAGGTCGTTCTTTCCGAAAGTTTTCCTCCGGTCTGGCCTCACCACGCTTTTGCTCAAGTAGACGCCGCTCTTCCTGACTTTTCAGCAATGCGTTGTAGAGCTTGTTATCGTCCATCAATTGCCCCCAAGACCAGTCAACTCCCTGACTCTCTCGACCAATTGGTCAGGCGTAACCCCCATGACGCTGAACAACAGCACTGCGAGATAACCAAGCATAAACACCACCAGGATGAACAGGATAAACAGGACATCTTTTCTAAGAAGCCGGTCTTTCCAAGTGCTACGGTAATGGGGGATGGTTGTAATGACAGGGATGGTCTCCGGCAGTGCCAACTGCAAGGCCCGGGGAGACCGCACCCGTTGATCAAACATTACCAGCATTGTCAGCAAGCCAAGAACGGCCGCACTGCCAAGGAAAGGACCTGCAATGCCGACCTGATATAACTGCAGGCCATCCCAGGTGGTGGGGTAGGATGCCGGCTCCTGGATTTTGTAACTGACCCCCTCGCCCTGAACGTCAAGAGTCATTGACAGCCGGGCCTTTTCCCGACGTTGCAACATATCTTCGTAGACACCACGGGTAACGTCGTAATCCCGGGTAAGATCAGACAATTCCGCCTGGTTCTGTGCGACTCGCTGGGACCGCTCGAATGCTTCCTCAAGCAGACGTTGCAGTGAAGCCAGTCGATTCTTCTGTACTTCCAGACGAGTCGTGCTTTCCGAGAGCTGTATTTTCAGGTTTTCATAAACCGGATTTTCCAGAACCTCGGTGACCGCACCCTCACGGGCACCATCCCCTTCCGTTGATTTTTGCCGCTCCAGGTCTGCAATCTGATCTTTGATGCTGACCACATCGGGGTGTTTCTCATGGTATTTCAGCAGCAGGGAATCCAGCTCCTGGTACATGGTCGCAAGACGCCTTTCGATTGAGGACTTGCCTGGATCGACTGTGATTCGGCGAACGGGCTCTTCTTCCTGCAATTGAGCGCGGGTCAGGCGAACTTCCGATTCGGTCTGCTGGATTTCAAGTTTCAGGTTTTCGATGTCCCGGCGGAGCGATTCGATCCTTCCCTGCACACTGCCTTCCGTACCGTCCTGATTGGCGGCCTTGAACTCCTTCAGTCTTTGCTCTGCTTCCTCAAGCTGTCGTTGATATGACTTGACTTGCGAATCGATGAATTCGAACGCTCCCTGACTTTCGGAGCGTTTCTTTCGCACAGTTCTCTCAACAAAGCGATTAAGCACCGAACTCAGCACGCGGAATGATTCATCAGGGTCGCCACTGGTATACCGCAGCTCCAGGAAGTTCCCGTTGGTAACACGCAAACGGATCTGGTTTCTTAGCTGGGAAATAATGCCATTGCGTCTCTGGTCTGTTTCTCCTCCCATAATCAGGCCAGTATCGAGACCAACCTGTTCGAGGAAAGAGCGGCTCTGGAGCATTTCGCGGGCTTCATTTATACGATCGATCTGGGTAACTTCAGCCTGCCCTCTCAACAGAGGCTGCAGGATATTCGATTGATCCGCATATAAAACAGCTTCCGAGGTGTACTGCTTGGGCATGAGGTAACCAAAGGTCAGAACACCAGCGGTGACCAACATAAAGATGACAACAGCAGCGACACGCTTGCTGTATAGTTCAAGCTTCACTGCCCGCAAAATATCCAGAATGAACTGGATGTCCATCAGAGCTCACCTCGGAAAAGATCTTTTCTTGGCACGCTGATTACATCTCCTGGTTGCAGGGGATGGTTCGTGCGCATATCACCATCACTCAAGATTGCATCCAGATCGAGCGAGTAGCTCTTGTATTCGCCATCAATTTGCCGATGAAGAATCGCGCGTCCACCCGCCCCAAAATCGGTTACTCCGCCTGCCATGAGCACTATGTCTAGCACTGTCATGCCTGGCTGAAATGCAACGGACTGAGGTGAAGCGACCTGGCCGGTAACCCGGATGCGATTGCGGAACTCTTTGCTCGCCGGACTGGTGACCATAATAGTGACTTCTGGAGTACGAATATACTCGCCAAGCGCAACGCTGATTTCTGAAGCCAGCGCCTCCGGCTCTTTGCCTTCGGCTTTTACGTCTCCCATAAGGGGCATTGATATAAATCCGTCAGGTCGAACAACGATGGATTGTCCCAGTTCCGGATTACGCCAGACATGAATCGAAATGGTATCTCCAACGCCAATCTGATACGGCTCCGGTTCCAGCTCGGAAACCGGCGGCATTTCAGAAGAGGACGGAAGGCCGGAGCACCCCCCCAGAACGAGGACAAGCGCTACTATCATTACCTGCCGCAAGTAACTGAACGTACACATAAATGTTCTCCAAATCCCTGTTGTTATACTAGTCATCATCAGCGCACACCCTTTCCAAGGAGCACTACCTCAACGGTTTGAATCATGATCAAAAAGTCCATTACCAAACTGTGATTCTTGGAATAGTAGAGGTCGTATTCAAGTTTGCCTTTGGCATCCTCCACCGATGCACCATACGGATATTTAAGCTGTGCCCAGCCCATTAATCCAGGCTTCACGTAATGACGTGTGTCGTAAAACGGTATTTTTTCCTTCAGTTCAGAGACAAACTCCGGTCGTTCAGGCCGGGGACCAACGATGCTCATTTCGCCCTTGATCACATTATAGATCTGAGGAAGTTCATCCAGTCTGGTATTGCGGATGAATGCGCCAACCCTTGTTACGCGGTCATCGTTCGTAGACGCCCAACGGGGCTTACCGTCTTTCTCGGCGTCCTGCCGCATGCTGCGGAACTTATAAATCCGAAATTCCTTCCCAAGCATGCCTACACGTTTCTGGCTATAGAGTATCGGCCTTCCTGTTTCCAGGAATACCGCCAAAGCCGTGAGGATAATGAAAGGAAGCATTACTGTGAGTAATGTAAGGCTAATGACGAGATCCAGGAGCCGCTTGGCAAGCGCTCTGCTCTTTGATGCCTTGAACCCCTCGGAGAAGACGATCCAGGACGGGTGTACCATATCCAGCTTCGCCTTCTTTAATTCCCTTTCATAAAATTCGAGGCCACTAGTGACTGCGATGCCCCGCAGCTTACACTCCATCAATTCAGGTACCGGAAGCCATCCTCCTTCGGCACGACGGCGCTCCTGCTGAACCACAACAATTTCTGAGACCTTGTTCTGGCGGCAGAACTCGTAAAAATCTCGCGGTGTAGGGAGAAGTTTGTCGTCTGCAACCGACCGGGTGGGAGTGTCGGCAATGCAGCCAATAATCCTTACACCCAGCGCCTTCATGTTGGTTTCATATTCCTCAAGCAGTGAGGCAGCGAAATCTCCCGCGCCAAAAATAACTACACGACGCACAACCTGTTCCGAATCCACAATCCGGAGAAATACAAGACGAAGCAGAATCACCGCCAGGGATGCAAGAATGACGGCCCAGAACAGGTTGGCACTGCCCGGATCCGCGGTGGGCATGACCATGTAGAGCACGGTCAGCCCGATCCCACCTACAAAACAGTAGGCTACCAGGGTGCGAAAAAACAGGGAGGAGAGACTTTCGTGGACCATGGCCAGATAGCCACCCATCGCGAGCGTGCCACTGCTGAGAATAACGGCGAAAAGCAGCGCAGAGACCAGATCGACAGACATCGGAGCGTGATCGATACCTGCGAAGGTCAGAAAAAGGGTGAGTAACGAAAAAATTGCGAAGAGAAGCCCGAACTCCAGTACGGCCAGTACCAGGTAGGGTATGTGCAGGTAATGTTTACGGAACCGAATATATGACACGCTGAACTTCCTTGTCGTCTGTTTGACAATCAGCGACAGACCGACTTCGAATTATCCCGGCGGCAAACCACCCTGGGCCACCGGTACCTCTTTATATACTGTGCATTCTGCGCTCAGCAAAACGCAACCTCAACACGATTGTATCTTTGTGTAACACACTTTTACATTCTTTTATGATTCGGTTGATTTTTAACACCAACTAAAATTGTATTTAACGGATAGCTGAGTGAAAATCGTCCTGTCGGTGGTGAATTGGGAAGGAGTACCCATGTCTAGCCCGGAAGCAAAATCGCCTTTGCACGCAATGAGTATTGATGTTGAAGACTATTTCCACGTTGCAGCGCTCTCAGGGGTCATCAGTGCCGAACAATGGGGCTCGCTGCCAAGCCGTGTCGAGCAAAACACCGAACGTCTTTTGGAGCTCTTTGACAATCACAACGTCAAGGCAACCTTTTTTGTTCTGGGCTGGGTCGCTGATCGCTTTCCGCAGCTCATCAGAAAATTGGCGGACCACGGTCACGAGATCGCTTCTCACGGGTACAGCCACCAACTCATTTACAACCAATCTCAAGAGACTTTTCGGGAGGAAACACTTCGCTCAAAGAAGCTCTTGGAGGACATTATCGGCCTCGAAGTAAACGGATACCGGGCGGCCAGCTATTCGATCACGAAAGACTCTCTGTGGGCACTGGATATTCTCAGCGAGGCGGGTTTTACCTGGGACTCGAGTATTTTCCCGATCCGACATGATCGTTACGGCATCCCCGGTTCGCCATCAGTGCCCTACTCCATCGAAACGGCAAACGGAAACATCATGCGGGAGTTTCCCCTGACAACCGCTAGTGTTATGGGAATGGCGATACCCGCAGCGGGTGGTGGTTATTTCCGCCAGTTCCCTTATCCGGTGTTTCGCTATCTGTTCCGCAATGCCTCAGGTTTTGGGGACCGTCCCCAGATGTTCTATCTGCATCCCTGGGAAATCGATCCTGATCAGCCACGGTACAGTGATGCCAGCTGGTTCTCTCGCTTCCGCCATTACACCAATCTTGACCGCTGCTATGGCCGCCTGGAACGACTGCTCCAGGATTTCCGGTTTGGTACTGTAAGCGAAAGCTATAACGCTTACGAGCCTGATAAAACCCTTTTGCGAAGCAACCAAATGATCCGCCTGGCTTAGGCGAAGGATAGGAACTAGAGATGTATCTGGAATTCTTCGGTCTGCACAGACACCCGTTTCGCATCACTCCAGAAGACGATTTCATTTACATGAGCCAGCAGCACTCACGGGCTTATGTCTACATGTCCTCTGCCATATGGAGTTCTGAAGGTTTTGTGGTGATCAGCGGGGAGATCGGCTCCGGTAAGACGACCTTGCTCAAGAAGACTATCCGCAACCTTGAGGGCGACTTAAAACTCCTTAATATTTCCTACACAAACCTCGAATCAAAAGATTTGTTTGGTCTTATCCTGCGCAAGGCCGGCATGAAGATCGAGGATGACAGCAAAGTCGCGATGCTGTTCCAGATCACAGAGTACCTTGAGGGCATGGCTGCGGCTGGCACCCCGGTTGTTCTGACCATTGATGAAGCTCAAAACCTGAGCCGGGAAAATCTCGAAGACATCCGGATGTTGACCGGCATGGAGAGCATGGGGGGGCCTTCCATGCGTGTGATCCTCCTCGGCCAGCCCGAGCTTAAAAAGGCGGTCAGCGACATCCCTCAGTTGTCACAGAGAGTAAAGCTTTTCTTCCACTTGGAAGGGCTGACCGCTGCTGAGACCGCCGAATATATCGATTACCGCCTTCTTGTCTCCGGACATGGCGGGAACAAGCTGTTTGACGACGATACCGTCCGTGAAATTCACAAGCTCAGCAAGGGCATACCGCGCCTGATCAACAAACTTTGTGACGGCATGATGATGTGCGCCTATTCAGAAGACCGGCCGTTCATCGATCCATTCGATCTGAAAGGCATTCGGCGGGATTTGTTGGGTGAAGATACATCTACAGAAGCGCCACGCAGACAGGCCACCAGACGACAATCGGGTGGCGACGCAAAGGAAAGAAGACCGCAAAACAACCCGGCGATGCCATCAAATGATGCCCTATCGCGTATTGCGACAGCACTGGAACGTATTGACTCCCGCCTGGAGCAACTGACGTCAAGGTCTACCGAAGAGTCGCGAGAACCCGCCAGACATCCGGACAATGTGAAACCACTGTCGCCAAATCGGAAATAAATTTCCGACATAAGGTCCAGCTACAAATTCTAAATCAATCCCGGCACTGACGGAGAGGGCATGCCTGATATATGGGGCGTGGCGGCGCGGCCCCGGGTTGTCACCCGGCACCTGATGTTTCTCAATCAGGCTGATCAATACATACAAAGCGCGCCATCGCTCGATTTGAATCAAGGCCCTCGATTAAGGGCCTTTTCATTGCCTGCTCAAATCACGAATAGCTCCATAAACTGATTTACCGGAGTTATTTCCAGTTGATTCTGATCCGTGCATAACCAGCCGATCTTATGGCATTGCTGTGCCGGAAAGCGGGTGGCAAGATTGTCACGAAACTTTTCCTCCAGCAGCGGAAGACCATCCGCCCTGCGACGACGGTGCCCAATCGGGTATTCAACCGCCACCTGTTCAGTACTGCTGCCATCCTTGAAAAATACCTGAATGGCGTTGGCGATGGACCGCTTGTCTCCTTCCAGATATTCCCGGGTGTATCTCTCATCTTCAACCACTTCCATCTTTTCGCGAAGCTGATCGATGATCGGGTTTCCCGCGTGAAAGCTGTCTTCGTAGTGCTCCGCTTTCAAATGTCCAAAAATCAGAGGAACGGCAATCATGTATTGCAGGCAATGGTCCCGGTCGGCCGCATTGGCCAGATCGCCCTTCTTTGAAATTATGCGAATAGCAGATTCGTGGGTGGTGATAACAATCCGGTCAATCTCGTCCAGCCGGTCTTTCACTTGCGGGTGCAGACTAACCGCGGCTTCGGCTGCGGTCTGGGCGTGAAACTCGGCCGGGAAGGAAATCTTGAACAGGATGTTCTCCATCACATATGAGCCAAACTCCTGTGGTAAAGAAAACTGACGCTTGTCTTCAGGCTTCAGTTTTTGGTCTTTGTTGGTTTTGCTGAACAATACGTCGTAGAAGCCCCACTGCGGCGCAGTTAAGGCGCTGGGGATGCCCATCTCGCCGCGCATGGCGATATCGGCAAGCCTCACGGCTCGCGATGTGGCATCGCCTGCGGCCCAGGATTTTCTGGAGCCTGCATTGGGCGCGTGGCGGTAGGTTCTGAGCGACTGGCCATCTACCCAGGCGTGGGACAATGCAGAGAGCATCTGCTCGCGATTGGCACCCATCAATTTTGCCGAAACCGCCGTAGACGCGACTTTTACCAGTACCACGTGATCAAGCCCTACCCGGTTGAAGGAGTTCTCGAGTGCCAAAACGCCCTGGATTTCGTGGGCCATGATCATGGCTTCCAGAACACTATGCATGGTTAGAGGCTCTTTGCCTTCGGCAACCTGTTTTTGCGAGAGGTGGTCTGCAACGGCCAGTATGGCGCCAAGGTTGTCAGATGGATGGCCCCACTCTGCCGCTAGCCAGGTGTCGTTGTAGTCCAGCCAGCGAACAATGCAACCAATATCCCAGGCGGCCTTGACTGGATCAAGCCGGAAGGAAGTTCCGGGCACACGGGCACCATGGGGAACCATCGTGCCCTCAACGATTGGGCCGAGATGTTTTGTGCATTCGGGAAAGCGCAAAGCCAGAAGACCACAACCAAGGGTGTCCATCAGGCAGAAGCGAGCGGTTTTCCAGGCTTCTTCGCTCGTTATTTCATAGGTCAGAACGTAATCCGCGATCTTTTGCAGGATTTCGTCATAGTCTGGGCGTTCGTTGAGATCGAATGTTGCTGACATAGTGGGAACCTCCTTGCCCCCACTATAGATTCCGTCAGAAGCTATCGCCAGGCCCCCTAACCCAACCTTCCATCAAAACCCGCGCACTGCGGCTCATAATGGCTTTGGTTGCGGTCCACTGACCATTCACTTCCTTCGCTTCTGCTCCAACACGCAACGTGCCGGAGGGGTGACCAAAGGTCACATGGGTTCTGTCGCCACCACCTGCCGCAAGGTTTACGAGGGTTCCGGGAACGGCCGATGCTGTGGCAATGGCCACCGCCGCCGTGCCCATCATGGCGTGGTGGAGCTTGCCCATGGACAGCGCGCGAACCAGTACATCCACGTCCCCTGCCCCAATGCTTTTGCCGCTTGACGATACGTAATCAAACGGTTTCGCCACGAAGGCCACTTTCGGGGTGTGCTGGCGATTGGCGGCTTCTTCGATGTTCTGGATCAGTCCCATTTTTACAGCGGAAATCACCGCAATAGATCGTCGATATCGACCTTAAGAGCCTTCGCAAGCGCTCCAAGTACCTGTGTAGAACCCATTTTGGCTCCGGCTTCAATTTGAGACACGTACGATTTTCCTATCCCAGCTTCGTTGCCCAGTGATTCCTGAGTGAAGCCTCGATACTCTCTCCAAATTTTAAGCGGATGCTCATCACCTGACAGGAGGCGCGTCGCGACCGATCCAGGAATCGCCTCATCCTCTCCGGTTGAAAGGGCCGCGAGAGCTGCATCGGCGTCTTGAATGTCACGCGCATCCTGAGCCATCTCCAGCAATTCCTGATACTCTGCGTAAGGAATCACCGCATATTCAGGTTTGCCTGATTTTTCAATAATCTGAACGCTCATTTGTAAACATCTCCTCTCGCACCAACTTTCAAAACCAATAAAACCAGCTGGCCATCATCAATACTGCAAATTGCCCTGTAACCGCCCTGACGGAGTCGCCAATAAGGCCTTCCCTTAAGGGGCTTCCAGTCTCCGTTGTAGCTTTCAGGATCCCGGGCGATCGATTCAAGTTCCGACATGATCTTTTGGGCTATGGGCCTCGGAATCTTTCGAAGCGCCTTAAGCGCAGATTTTTTGAATTTTATGGAATACATGGGGGGGAGTTTACTAATTAGTTTTCTGTTAGTAAACCTTAGAGGTAGGCCGCGCTATTCTTGAGGAGAGACGAACTCTGAACATCTACCCACCAAGACAAAGCCGGGAATACCCCGGCCTATACTTGGGAATCTTACACAATCATTGTTAAAACGAGTCGCCAGGCACCCTCACCCAACCTTCCATCAAAACCCGCGCACTGCGGCTCATAATGGCTTTGGTTGCAGTCCACTGACCATCCACTGCCTTCGCTTCAGCTCCCACGCGCAACGTGCCGGAGGGGTGACCAAAGGTTACATGGGTACGGTCGCGACCACCTGCAGCCAGATTCACCAGGGTTCCGGGAACGGCCGATGCCGTGGCAATAGCCACCGCCGCCGTGCCCATCATGGCGTGATGGAGCTTACCCATGGACAGAGCGCGAACCAGGACATCCACGTCCCCTGCCCGGATGTTTTTGCCGCTTGAGGATACGTAATCAGAGGGCTTTGCGACGAAGGCCACTTTCGGGGTGTGCTGGCGATTGGCGGCTTCTTCGATGTTCTGGATCAGCCCCATTTTTACCGCGCCGTGGGCCCGAATGGTTTCGAACCTTGCCAGGGCTTTGGGATCGGAGTTGATGTCGTCCTGCAGCTCGGTGCCTTTGTATCCAATGTCCTCCGCGTTCACGAAGATGGTGGGGATGCCGGCGTTGATCATGGTGGCTTTCAGGGTGCCTTCGCCAGGCACTTCCAGGTCGTCCACCAGGTTGCCGGTCGGGAACATGGAACCCTCGCCGTCGGCCGGGTCCATGAACTCCACCTGCACTTCTGCAGCCGGGAAGGTCACGCCATCGAGCTCGAAATCGCCGGTTTCCTGAACCTCGCCGTTGGTAATGGGTACGTGGGCGATGATGGTCTTTTTGATGTTGGCCTGCCAGATGCGGACGGTGCAGGTGCCGTTCTCCGGAACCCGGTCTTTGGCCACAAAGCCGCTGTTGATGGCGAAAGCACCGACGGCGGCGGTGAGGTTGCCGCAGTTACCGCTCCAGTCCACAAAGGGCTTGTCGATGGAGACCTGGCCGAACAGGTAATCCACATCGTGATCCGGCTGGGTGGGCTCCGCCAGGATCACGGTTTTGCTGGTGCTGGAGGTGGCGCCGCCCATACCGTCAACCTGCTTCTGGTAGGGGTCGGGGCTGCCGATGACTCGCAGCAGGAGTTTGTCCCGGGCTTCGCCCGGGCTCTGGCAGGCGTCCGGCAGATCCTTCAGCCGGAAGAACACGCCTTTGCTGGTTCCGCCACGCATATACGTGGCGGGGATTTTGATCTGAGGCTTGTGTGTCATGCTGCACCTTCCGATTGCAGGAAATCTTCCGCAAACCGCTGCAACACACCACCTGCGCTGTAGATAGACACTTCCTCAGCGGTATCCAGGCGGCAGACAACCGGAATGCGCTCGGTGCTGCCGTTCTTGCGATGGATGACCAGCGTGAGCTCAGCGCGGGGTGCCGGTGTGCCCTCCACGTCGTAGGTTTCGGTGCCGTCGATGCCAAGGGTCTTGCGGGTTGTGCCTTCCTCGAACTGCAGGGGCATCACGCCCATGCCGATCAGGTTGGTGCGGTGAATCCGCTCGAAGCCTTCGGCCACGATGGCTTCTACGCCTGCCAGTGCCACGCCCTTGGCGGCCCAGTCACGGGAGGAGCCCTGGCCGTAGTCGGCACCGGCGATGATGATCAGCGGCTGCTTGCGCTCCATGTAGGTTTCGATGGCTTCCCACATGCGGACCACTTTGCCCTCCGGCTCGATGCGGGCCAGGGAGCCCTGCTTCACGTTGCCGCTTTCATCCCGGACCATTTCGTTGAACAGTTTAGGGTTGGCAAACGTAGCGCGCTGGGCTGTCAGGTGATCACCACGGTGGGTGGCGTAGGAGTTAAAGTCTTCCTCCGGCACGCCCATCTTGTGCAGGTACTCACCAGCGGCACTGTTCATCATGATCGCGTTTGAGGGCGACAGGTGGTCGGTGGTGATGTTGTCCGGCAACACCGCCAGCGGACGCATGCCCTTGAGGGTTTTCTCACCTACCATGCCACCTTCCCAGTAAGGCGGGCGACGGATGTAGGTGCTCTGGGGGCGCCACTCGTACAGCGGGTTGGTGTTGGCCTGGGCATCCCGGGTGATGTCGAACATCGGGATGTAGGTGCTGCGGAATTGTTCTGGCTTCACGCTGGATTTCACGATGGCATCGATTTCCGCATCGTCCGGCCAGATGTCCTTCAGAGTGACGGGGTTGCCGTCTTTATCGTAGCCCAGGGCATCTTTTTCGATGTCGAACCGGATGGTGCCTGCGATCGCATAGGCAACCACCAGCGGCGGCGACGCCAGGAACGCCTGCTTGGCATAGGGGTGAATCCGGCCGTCGAAGTTCCGGTTACCGGAGAGCACGGCGGTGGAGAACAGATCGCGATCCATGATTTCCTGCGCGATCTTCGGATCCAGGGCGCCACTCATGCCGTTACAGGTGGTGCAGGCGAAGGCCACCACGCCAAAGCCGAGTTGTTCCAGCTCCGGCAGGAGCTTGGCTTCTTCCAGGTACATCTTCACGGTCTTGGAACCCGGCGCCAGCGAAGTCTTCACCCAAGGCTTGCGGGTCAGGCCCAGCTTGTTGGCGTTGCGGGCGATCAGGCCCGCAGCCACCATGTTGCGGGGGTTACTGGTGTTGGTACAGCTGGTGATAGCGGCGATGATACACGCGCCATCCGGCATCTTGCCTTCTTCCTGCTCCCATTCACCGGCAATGCCGCGTTCTGCCAACTCGGATGTGGGCAGGTGCGCGTGGGGGTTGGAGGGGCCAGCCAAGGTACGGGTCACCTTGGACAGGTCGAACTTCAGCACACGCTCGTATTCCGCGTTTTTCATGCTGTCAGCCCAGAGACCTGTCTCTTTGGCGTATTTCTCCACCAGGGCGACCTGATCGTCTTCACGACCGGTCAGTTTCAGGTAATCGATAGTCTGGCCGTCGATGTAGAACATCGCTGCGGTGGCGCCATACTCCGGAGTCATGTTGGAGATGGTGGCACGGTCGCCAACGCTAAGGCTGTCTGCGCCCTCGCCATAGAACTCCAGGTAAGCGCCTACCACTTTTTCCTTACGCAGGAATTCGGTGATGGCCAGAACCATATCGGTACTGGTGATACCCGGCTGCAGCTTGCCTGTCAGTTCAACACCAACAATATCCGGCAGGCGCATCATGGAGGCACGGCCCAGCATAACGCTCTCGGCTTCCAGGCCGCCTACACCCACGGAGATTACGCCCAGGGCATCCACCATCGGGGTGTGGCTGTCAGTGCCAACACAGGTATCCGGGAAGGCGACTCCATCGCGGTTCTGAACCACCGGAGACATCTTCTCCAGGTTGATCTGGTGCATGATGCCGTTGCCGGGAGGGATCACATCCACGTTCTTGAACGCGGTCTTGGTCCAGTTGATGAAGTGGAACCGGTCGTCGTTGCGGCGGTCTTCAATCTCTCGGTTCTTCTCGAACGCGTCTTTCTCAAAACCCGCGTGCTCAACGGCCAGGGAGTGATCCACGATCAGCTGGGTCGGAACCACCGGGTTGACCTTGGCGGGATCACCGCCCTTCTCGGCGATGGCGTCACGCAGACCCGCCAGATCCACCAGGGCAGTCTGGCCCAGGATGTCGTGGCATACCACGCGGGCCGGGTACCAGGGGAAATCCAGGTCGCGCTTGCGCTCGATCAGCTGTTTGAGGGAATCCGTCAGCACCTCGGGATCACAGCGGCGAACGAGTTGTTCCGCAAGGATCTTGGAGGTGTACGGGAGTTTGTCATACGCGCCGGCCTGGATGTCTTCCACGGCCTGGCGAGTATCGAAATAGTCCAGGTCGGTACCTGGCAGACTCTTGCGGTATTCAGTGTTCATGGCCGCTCCTCAATCGGAACCCACTTGGCATCCGCCGGGCCGGTGTAATCGGCGCTTGGGCGAATGATGCGGTTGTTCTCACGCTGTTCTTTCACGTGGGCGGTCCAGCCGGATACCCGGGACATCACGAAGATTGGGGTGAACAATTCGGTTGGAATGCCCATGAAGTGGTAGGCGGATGCGTGGAAGAAGTCGGCGTTACAGAAGAGCTTCTTCTCGCGCCACATAACAGCTTCGCAGCGCTCGGATACCGGGTACAGCACGGTATCACCCACTTCCTCAGCCAGCTTCTTGGACCACTGCTTGATGATGGCGTTGCGCGGGTCGGACTCTTTGTAGATCGCGTGGCCGAAGCCCATGATCTTTTCCTTGCGCTCCAGCATGCCCATCAGGCCCTCTTCGGCCTCTTCCGGGGTCTTGAACTTCTGGATCAGGGCCATGGCGGCTTCGTTGGCGCCGCCGTGCAGAGGTCCACGCAGCGAACCGATGGCACCGGTCACACAGCTGTGAATATCAGACAGCGTGGAGGCACACACGCGGGCGGTGAAGGTGGAGGCGTTGAATTCGTGCTCGGCGTACAGGATCAGCGAAACGTTCATGACGCGCTCGTGGAGCTCGCTGGGTTTCTTGCCGTGCAGCAGCTCCAGGAAATGGCCACCGATGGAGTCCACGTCGCTCTCGGTTTCGATACGAACGCCTTCGTGGGCGAAGCGGTACCAGTAGGTGATGATAGAAGGGAACACCGCCAGCATGCGGTCGATCTTGTCGTCCTGCTCGCTAAAGTCTTCTTCGGTTTCCAGGTTGCCCAGCATGGAGCAGCCGGTACGCATCACGTCCATCGGGTGCGCGTCTTTGGGGATCTGCTCAAGCACGGTTTTCAGGGCAGCCGGCAGACCGCGCAGGCTCTGGAGTTTTTTGGTGTAGGCATCCAGCTCCTGACGGTTCGGCAGTTTGCCGCGCAGCAGCAGGTAAGCGATTTCTTCGAACTGGGCTTTTTCAGCCAGATCGGCAATGTCGTAGCCGCGGTAGGTCAGGCCGGCGCCGCTTTTGCCCACTGTACACAGGGCGGTTTCGCCAGCTACCTGGCCACGGAGGCCTGCGCCACCTAGTTTTTTTGCTTCAGCCATTGTTGTCTCCCATCGTTATCTTGTTTGGGGTGTCGGATTACCCCTTGGGCCAATCCTGAATATTTGTGACTCCCCTCTCCCCGTGCGGGAGAGGGGCCGGGGGAGAGGGGAAGCTTCCGATTCTGCGGAGTGCTTCTCTACCCCCTCTCCCTGGCCCTCTCCCGCTAGGGGAGAGGGGATAAATGCTGTTAGCCTTTGCTCTGCTGGAACAGCTGGTCCAGCTTTTGCTCGAAATCGTGATAGTTCAGGAAATCGTAAAGTTCCATCCGGGTCTGCATCAGATCAACCACGTCTTTCTGGTCGCCCTTCTCCAGAATGTTCTGGTAAACAGTCAGGGCGGCCTTGTTCATGGCGCGGAAGGCGCTGAGTGGGTACAGAACCATGTCGGCGCCGGCTTCGGCCAGTTCCTTGCGGTTGTACAAGGGTGTGGCACCAAACTCGGTGATGTTGGCCAGGATGGGCACGTCCAGGGCTTCCGAGAAGGCCTTGTAGTGCTCAAGCTCCGTGACCGCTTCAGCGAAGATGCCGTCTGCGCCGGCTTCGATGCAGGCCTTGGCGCGCTCGATGGCGGCTTCGAGACCTTCTTTCTGGAAGGCGTCGGTGCGGGCCATGATGAAGAAGTCTTCGTCTTCGCGGGCATCGACGGCGGCTTTGATGCGGTCGACCATCTCTTCCTGGGACACGATTTCCTTGTTCGGGCGATGACCACAGCGCTTCTGGGCAACCTGGTCCTCAATGTGGACAGCTGCAGCACCGGCACGTTCCATCTCGCGGATGGTGCGGGCGATGTTGAAGGCGCCACCCCAGCCGGTATCAATGTCCACCAGCAGCGGTACATCGGTAGCTGCGGTGATACGGCGAACGTCCTCGACCACGTCGTTCATGGTGGTCATGCCCAGATCTGGCAGGCCGTAGGAGGCGTTGGCGACGCCGCCGCCTGACAGGTAGATGGCCTGGTGGCCGACTTTGTCGGCCATCATGGCGGCATAGGCGTTGATGGTGCCGACAATCTGCAGGGGCTGGTTTTCTTTGAGCGCCTTGCGGAAACGGGCGCCGGGGCTGAGTTTCTTGGACATGGTGTTGGCCTCTTTCGTTAAATGGAGATGTCGCCTTCCTGGATCTTTTTCTCGATGTTCTGTCTTGCTGCGTTGATATGGCGTTTCATCAGAAATTCGGCGAGTTCGCCGTCGCGCTGGGCGATGGCTTCGACGATACGACGGTGTTCACCGAGAGCCCGCTGGGGGCGACCGGTGGAGGTGCTGAGACGGTAACGGTACATCCGTACCATGTAATAAAGATCACCCAACAGCATCTGGGCAAGTTTGGTGTTGCGGCTGCCGGTGGCGATTCTGTGGTGAAAGTCGTAATCCCCTTCGGCCTGGTAATAGGCCTGGCCCTGGGCTTCGTCGATCATGCGTTCGTGGGTATCGAGGGTCGCCTGAAGATCGGCAATTTCCTGATCGGTCATACGCTCGGCTGCCTGGCGGGCGGCCAGACCTTCCATGACTTCGCGTATGCGGTAGAGCTCCATCAGCTCGGAGGCGCTGACTGAAACCACCTTGACGCCGGCATGGGGGCGGCGCACCAGAAGGCCACGAGACTCAAGGCGGCCCAGTGCTTCCCGGAGCGGGCCGCGGGTGAGATCGAACCGGGAACACAGTTCCAGTTCGCCGATTTTTTCGCCCGGGGCCAGTTCGCCTTTCACGATCGCCGTTTGCAGACAATCGAAAGCCTCGTCGGCGCGGGTGTAGGTAGGAGACAGTAACTCAGACATAGTTTGTCAACAAAACCCAGGTTATTTTGAGCAAAGCTACGCCCGGGCGGTCATATTGTCAACAATATTGGCTAAATTGAGCTGCAGATTGTTTACAATAGGTAGAGCCAATCAGTAGATCTGGCGTTCGGCGACCGGTGGCGGAGTGTACTGATATAGCCAGGTCTCCGTCAGCGGCTCGCCACCCAGCCTGAGGTACAGGCGAATATTGACAGGTTCAGTGGAATCATCTGGCACGAGGTCAAACATGGCCCGGTAGCCATTGATTGCAGACAATGGTCTTGCGGAAGTGATTTCGACGTCTCCGCGGCTCACGCTTATGACCGTCTCTACCCCTGCATCCTTGGCGAGCATTTGAAGCGCGCCGCCGGCGAAATCAACTGCAAAGCGCCAAGAGAAATAGGTGCGCTCCTGACCCACAACACCGCCCAGCCCGGTCCTGGTTGCCTGCACAGTGGCTAATTCATATGGTTGCAACGGAGCTTGCTCGCCCCAGTGCAGGCGGTAGCTGTAGAGGTATTCCCGGCCTGGCAACAGAGGTTCCTGCGGGCGCCAGAAGGCGACGATGTTGTCGAAGGTTTCATCCACGGTAGGGATTTCCACCAGATCAACACTGCCCCGCCCCCAGTCTCCCCGGGGCTCCACCCAGAGGCTGGGCCGGCGATCGTAAAACACGCCATCATCCTGGTAGTGGTCGAAATCCCTGTCCCGCTGGAGCAGGCCAAAGCCGACGGGATTGTTGTCCTGAAAAGTGTTGAACCGGAGATTGACGGGATTCACCAGCGGCCGCCACAACCACTCGCCGTTGCCGTTGCGAATTGCGAGGCCGTCAGAATCGTGTATTTCCGGACGCCAGTCGTAGCCCATGCGATCATCATTTTCGCCCACCTGGTACATGCTGGTCAGCGGTGCAATGCCCGCCCGGGTAATTTCTGTTCTCGGATAGAGTGCCGCATCCACATCCATGACCATGTTGCGCCCCGGGTCGAGCACAAACGAGTAGGCGCCGGTGGTACTGGGGGAATCCAACAGAGCCCATACCCTGAGTTGCTGGCTGCCCGGGGCCGGTTTCTCCAGCCAGAACTCGGAAAACCGGGGAAACTCTTCTTTGCGATCCATGCCGGTATCAATGGCCAGCCCTCTGGCCGAAAGGCCGTACTGCATCTCCGAGCCCACCGCCCGAAAGTAACTGGCGCCCAGGAAGGCGGCCAGGTCCAGGGCGAAATTGTTGTGGTAGTGAATCCGAAAACCGGCGTAGCCCAGGTCTTCTGGCAAATCGCCCAGGGGCTGATCGCCGTTGTACCGGAACAGATCCTGTCGATACGCCAGTTCCGTTGCCTCGCCATCAATGACTTCATGGATTTTTACGGGTTGCTGGAAATACAGCCCAAGGTGGAAGAGCTGAATCTGGAAAGCAGTGTCGTCGGCGCGCCAGAGCGCCCGGTCGGGCCTGAAGGCGATGGCCTGGTAGTCATCCCAGGAAATGGATTTCAGTGATTGGGGCAATTCGTCTTTATGGGAGACATACGCCTCAGCGGCCAATGCCCGGGCCCGACCTTTGAGCCAGGCGTAGCTGAAGGCACGGGGACTGCTTCCAGATACTGGTTGGAGGCCGGTACCCATCGCAAGGGGCGACAGTGGTAACGCGCCGGCACTTACCAGTGCTCCCAGCCCCTTGATCAGCGTTCGTCTGTCCATTGTTCTCGCCCCTCCTGTACCGGGCCATAGATTGCCATAGAGAAGATCACGTGGACTATGTACGAACAATAAAAGGTAGAGAGCCTATTCGGTTAAGGAACCCACGCTGCCGAAAGCGCACCAAATGAGTGCAGGCAGGCAAGGAGGGTCGCACTGAAAGACCTATGGTCAGAGAAATTTTTGGTAATGGTAAACCTGAAGAACCCTCTTCTAAGGGGCCATAGCTCTTTGCTAGAACGTACAATTTCCAACACCGCCCTGCATTTGTCGTTACAACTTGGGTAAACTCGGCACACTTTGTGATAGAACAATTGTTGATTAGCTTACGCAGAGGCGTTGAGCGGCCCACAGGGCGTGAAACCGACCATCAAAGGACGAACGATATGATCAAAAAATGCCTGTTTCCCGTCGCCGGCTACGGCACCCGCTTTCTTCCGGCCACCAAGGCGATGCCCAAGGAGATCCTGCCGGTGGTTAACAAACCCCTGGTTCAGTACGGCGTTGAGGAAGCCTCCGAAGCAGGTATTCACGAATTCGGCTTCGTGACCGGTCGCGGCAAGCGGGCTATCGAGGATCATTTCGATATCAGCTACGAGCTCGAACAACAGATTGCCGGCTCTGGCAAGGAAGAGCTGCTGACCTCCATCCGCGAGCTGATCGACCACAACAGTTTTGCCTTCACCCGGCAGAATGAGATGAAGGGCCTCGGCCACGCCATACTGACTGGTCGCAACCTGGTGGGTGACAACCCGTTTGCGGTCGTGCTGGCGGATGACTTCTGCATTGGCCCCGATGGTGAAGATGGCGTCCTGGCGCAGATGGTGAAGCTCTACAACCAGTTCCGCTGCTCTATTGTGGCCATCGAAGAAGTGCCGGCTGATGAAACCCACAAGTACGGGGTGATCGCCGGTGAATCCATGAAAGATGGCCTCTACCGGATCACAGACATGGTAGAAAAGCCGGCTCCGGAAGATGCGCCCAGCAACCTCGCCATTATCGGCCGCTATATTCTCACGCCGGATATCTTCGAAATTATTGAGAAGACCCCGGCAGGCAAGAACGGTGAAGTCCAGATCACCGATGCCCTTCTCGAGCAGGCGAAAAACGGTTGCGTGCTGGCCTATCAGTTCAAAGGGCGCCGGTTCGATTGCGGCAGCATTGATGGCTTTGTGGAAGCCACCAACTACGTTTACGAGAATATCTACAAGAAAGGCAAGTAAGAAACCCGGGGCGGGATCAGCTCCCCAGGATTTGCAGAATCATTCGCCGGTTTTCCGCACTTGTCCTGCGGAACCGGCGAAGAAGCTCCGCTTCTTCCGTGGTCAACTGGACCTTCTCGAGGACTTGTTCCAGCTCATCCAGCGACTCCAGAAGTTCGTCGCTCTTATCCAGGGCAATACCGGGCAGCTCAAGTTGCCCATGGTCCTCAGGCTTTTCTGGCTCCCAGTGCTGAATGGGTTGCGCATGCTGCATGGCCACTTACCTCGTCATCCAAGCCGGGATACTTGTCCCGATAATGCCCTGCGAAGTGAATCAATCCGGAAATGTAACGTACATATAGCTTTGCACACAATCTGCCTATACTAAAGGAGCCTCTGAATGCCTCCGAAGCACCTCTGAAGAACCCGGAGGGCGTACTCTGAGGACTTCTCATGCTGTGTTGCAGCTCTTGCTAAGGGCTACGGCCATTAGCTGCGAACTGCGCCTTGCATCTGAAGCCCTCAGAGCACGCAGAGGCGCTCCGGAGGCATTCAGAGGCTCCTAGGCAACAACCAAACAGGCTATTTATGGCGGCAAGAACTCTGGATATCGACTCGGCATGGGAGTTGGTGCTTAGCGCAGTTAACCGCAGCAATGTGACACTGCCATTGCCGGGAACCGACAAAGAAGCGGTAAAACTGAACGGCCACGGGGCCTGGCACCTGATGCAGCCGGCCACGGGTGAGGCGAAGGATCTGCTCTCGGTGTTCCTTCCCCTGTGTCGGCCAGTTCCAGAAGATGGCAGCCCCAAAGTCATCGGCCAACTGGGCCAGAGCCTCGACGGACGGATTGCAACAGTGACCGGCCGGTCCCGTTTCATCAATGGCGACGACGGCATTACCCATCTCCATCGGATTCGTGCGGTATCCGATGCGGTTATCGTCGGTGCCGGCACTGCCTCCACCGACAATCCCCGCCTGACCGTGCGTCGCACCAGCGGGCGCAATCCGGTACGAGTGGTCATTGACCGTCATCATCGCGTTCCGGACAGTCATCACCTGTTTACCGATGGCGAAGCTCCCACCCTGCGGTTGGTGGCAGGTACTTACGATAAAGCGGAGAATCCATCGATCGGTTCCGGGGTTACTGAGATTCCCTGTCTCGGGGATGCCGAATCCGAAGATGCCGTCGATCCGAGAGTGATCCTCGAGGTTCTCGCAGACCTGGGGCTGAATAAAGTGGGTATTCGGATTAGCTGGTTGATTTTCTCTTTGGCGTGCAATCACAGATTACACTTTCCCAACGGAAAAACTGGTTGGCGAGGCCTGGAACAAATGCGTAAGGATTGTGGTACTAGAGAATTCATCGCGCATCCTTCTGTCTACCTCGAACGCTCCCTTAGCGCGAATTTGTCCGATGTGCCACTGACTGCTGACAACACTCGTATGGAGTTTTCAACCTAAACCCGGATTCGATGTTCCCGTAAGTACTGGGTGTGGTAACTATGCATCAGGAAATTTAGCGCTTGACCTTCCCACAATAGGAAGGTTTATCTTTCTGGAATATCATCAGGAGATGCTTGTGGAGAAGACGAATGATGCATACTCAAGACAAATTGAATCCGTCGGCTGTGACGGTGACAAGCTTTCCCATCGAAGGTATGAGTTGCGCTTCCTGCGTCGGGCGCGTGGAGGCTGAACTCAAGAAGGTCGAGGGCGTTGACACTGTTACGGTGAACCTGGTGACCGAACGTGCCGATATCCAGTCCGCTTCGCCACTCGACCGCGGATCACTCATCAACGCTATCGAGAAAGCTGGCTATTCGGTGCCAGCTGAGACCACAGAGCTTTCCATCGAAGGTATGACCTGCGCGTCCTGTGTCGGTCGCGTCGAAAAGGCGCTCAAGGCTGTGCCCGGCGTCACCAGTGCCGTTGTCAACCTTGCGACTGAAAGAGCCACGATCCAGGGCAGCGCCGATGCGACCGCCTTGGTGACGGCTATCGAGAACGCGGGATATGATGCCAGGGTAATCGCGGCTGCTACGGGTAGCCGTCGGGGCGAGACCGATGAGCGCACCGAGAAGAAGGACGCGGAACGCCGTGGACTGACACGTGATTTCACGATTGCAGCGGTGTTGACCGTGCCTGTCTTCATTCTGGAGATGGGCTCACACCTCATTCCTGGCATGCACGACCTGATTGCCTCAACGATCGGCATGGAGACGAATTGGTATCTCCAGTTCGTGTTGACAACCATCGTTCTGTTCGTGCCGGGCATCCGCTTTTACCACAAGGGGTTTCCGGCCCTCGGGCGGCTTGCCCCCGACATGAACTCCCTGGTCGCGGTCGGCACCATGGCAGCCTATGGCTATTCGCTCGTGGCGACCTTCGCGCCGGGGCTCCTGCCCGACGGAGCCGTCAACGTCTACTTTGAGGCCGCCGCTGTTATCGTCACTCTCATCCTGCTCGGCCGGTTGCTGGAGGCTCGCGCCAAGGGACGCACCTCCGAGGCGATCAAGCGTCTTGTCGGGCTTCAGGCCAAAATGGCACGGGTGCGTCGGGACGATAAGTCGATCGAACTGCCGATCGACTCCGTCTTGTCGGGAGATATCGTCGAGGTTCGTCCCGGCGATCGCATTCCGGTGGATGGCGAACTCATCGAAGGCGAAAGCTATGTCGATGAATCGATGATCACGGGAGAACCGATCCCCGTCTCCAAGAAGCACGGCAGCGAGGTCGTGGCCGGAACGGTGAACCAGAAAGGCGCATTCGCCATCCGTGCGACGGCTGTCGGCGGCAACACCGTTCTGTCGCAGATCATCCGCATGGTGGAAGAAGCGCAGGGGTCGAAGCTGCCAATCCAGGCGCTGGTCGACAAGGTGACGATGTATTTCGTGCCTGCGGTGTTTGTGGCAGCGATTCTCACCTTCGGGACATGGATGTGGTTCGGCCCGTCGCCCGCGCTCACTTTCGCGCTGGTCAACGCCGTCGCGGTGCTGATCATCGCCTGCCCTTGCGCCATGGGGCTGGCCACACCGACCTCGATCATGGTCGGCACTGGCCGCGGTGCCGAGCTGGGCGTGCTCTTCCGCAAGGGTGAAGCACTCCAGTTGTTGAAAGATGCCAAGGTCGTTGCCGTTGACAAGACGGGCACGTTGACGGAAGGCAAACCGGCTCTCACCGATCTGGAATTGGCCACCGGATTCGAGCACGTAGACGTGTTGGCTCTGGTCGCGGCCATCGAGGCCAAATCCGAACACCCGATCGCCCGTGCGATCGTGAACGCCGCCGCCGCGGAGAACATCTCACTGCCGGACGTGTCGAACTTCGAATCGGTGACGGGTTTTGGCGTGAAGGCTGAGGCCGGTGGCAAGCGGGTCGAGATAGGTGCTGACCGCTACATGAGCGAACTCGGTCACGACGTGGCGGCGTTCTCCAAGGTCGCCAAACGCCTCGGCGACGAGGGTAAGTCTCCGCTCTATGCTGCGATAGAGGGCAAGCTTGCGGCGATTATCGCCGTTGCCGACCCGATCAAGGAAACGACGCCTGCTGCCATCAAGGCCCTGCACGATCTCGGGCTCAAGGTCGCGATGATCACCGGCGACAACGTCCACACGGCCAAGGCCATCGCGGCGCGACTCGGGATCGACGAGGTGGTGGCGGAAGTGCTACCGGACGGCAAGGTCGACGCGGTGCGCCGCCTTAAGGGAGAGCACGGCAAGGTGGCGTTCGTCGGTGATGGCATCAACGACGCTCCCGCTCTGGCCGAAGCGGATGTAGGTCTTGCCATTGGCACAGGTACGGACATTGCCATTGAAGCGGCTGATGTGGTGCTGATGTCGGGTAACCTGCAAGGTGTGCCAAAGGCGATCGCCTTGTCGAAGGCAACCATCGACAACATCCGACAAAATCTGTTCTGGGCGTTTGCCTACAACACGGCTTTGATTCCGGTCGCGGCAGGTGTGCTCTATCCGGCCTACGACATCCTGCTTTCGCCCGTCTTCGCTGCCGGCGCCATGGCACTGTCGTCGGTGTTTGTACTCGGCAATGCACTGAGGTTGCGTCATTTCCGCTCACCCATGGGGACGGACGACAACGACGTGTCGCAGAGACAGGTGGAATTTGCACAAGCGAAATAAGGACAACCGAGCCTGCCACAGTGCAGGCTTGATGTTATCTGGAGAGGCATGGCTATGAATATTGGAAAGGCAGCGGAGGCATCGGGTGTATCGGCGAAGATGATCCGCTACTACGAATCGATCGGCTTGATTCCGGAAGCGTTGCGAACCGAAGCTGGATACAGGGATTACTCGGACAAGGATGTGCAAACCCTGCGCTTCATCCGGCGCGCACGGGATCTCGGGTTTTCGGTGGCGCAGATGAATGAACTGGTTGCGCTCTGGCGCGACCGGGGTCGTGCGAGCGCCGACGTCAAACGTCTTGCGCTTGAGCATGTCGCGGAGCTTGAGCTCAAGGCGCGCGAACTCCAGGAAATGAGCCGTGCACTCAAGCACCTGGCGGAAAACTGCCAGGGCGACGCTCGGCCGGACTGCCCGATTATCAGCGGTCTGGCCGGGGATGGCGTAGTGAAAGGAACGCCTAAGGGTGAGCGAGAACTTAATTCCACGCGCTTCGGGGCTATCGGGATTGAACCCAATTGCACGCAACGTCGCGGGAAAGAGAAGCGCTGACGCGTCTACTTCAGAAGCGGCGTCCTTGCCCTGACCTGAATGATTACCCGGCAAGGTGCTGATTATCGTACCCAGCCTCGCGGATGGCATCACTGATACGCGCCTCATTGACCTGGCTGCGCACGGTGACCTCGGCGTGTTCTATATCTGTAGATACTTCCGCCTGTGGGTCGATACTTTTAATGGCTTTTTCGACGGCGGATGTGCAGTGGCCACAGGTCATGCCGTTAACGTTGAATCGATACATATCGAACTCCTTCACAGAATCAGAGAATTGAGGAACCTGATCGTCCCAGCGACCAATCTAGTCTTTCCAACGCTGGTAAGGTCAACTGCGGAGCCTCAGACTTTGATTTGTCGAGTGCTCTGTGCCGACGGGCTGCCAAATGCACGGCTATTGATAAGACCTGGCCGATGCCGACAGTCTCTCTGTGCAAGGCATGCAAACGCAGCCTTGACCTTCCAACCATTGGAACGATTACCCTTTTGTGAAAAGTCAGCGCAACCGGTGTTCGGTAATCGCACTAAACACAAAGGAGTTAATCGATGTCCACAGAATCCCCTTCTCACTCAGGCAGACCAGAGCGCCCACTCGGTCTGGCCTTGGCATTATTGCTGGATTGATTCTTGGAGGATTTCTGACAGGCCTGCTTGGCTGGCGTTGGGCGTTCTTCATCAATGTACCCATCGGTTTGGCGGTGCTCGCTGGTTCGAGAACACTTGTCGAAGCGGAATTGCACAAGGGACGCCCCGACCTGACGGGAGCGCTTTCCAGCATCATCGGCATGGCAGCACTCGTCTATGGAATTACCCGTGGTGGTGAACATGGCTGGACCGATGGCATTACGCTCATTGCATTCGCCACTACGGCTATCCTGCTGCCGCTGTTCTTGGTTTTACAGTCGCGCAGCAGTGATCCACTTTTGCCGCTCCGCTTGTTCAAGGATCGCAACCGATCCGGTTCGTACCTGGCCATGCTGCTGCTGGGCTTCGGCCCCATGGGCATGATCTATTTGCTGACGCTCTATTTGCAGCACATCCTCAGCTATAGCCCGACCCTGACCGCCATGGCGTTTCTGCCCTTTGGGGTGGGTATCATCATTGGTGCTGTTGTCAGTTCAAAGCTTGTCATGCGCTTTACGCCGCGCGAGGTCTCAGCTCCGGCTGCGCTGGTCGCTAGCGCTGCATTGTTCTGGCTTTCGACCATCGGGCAACAACTCGACTATAGCTGGCACTTCATGCCAGCCGCCTTCCTCACCGCCTTCGGTTTCGTGGGAGCGGTCATTGCGCTGGCATTGACGGCCGTGAAGGGTGTGCAAGCACAGGAGACCGGCATCGCATCGGCGTTGTTCAACGCGTCGCAACAGATTGGTGTTGCGTTGGGGCTGGCTATCCTTTCGAGCATTTCTGTCTCCGTCACGGCCAGTCGGATGCCCGAGGCATTTGCTTCTCTGTATCGCGGTCGGGAAGTCGGCGATGCCGAACTGGTGCAGTCAGCCGGTGATGCGCTGATTCAGGGTTATGGCTTGGGACTTGCGGCGAGCGGGGTTGCTCTTGGCATCGCAGCCATCATCGTGGCCGTACTTGTCAACGCCAGGAAAGGACAGGTTTCCACACTTGGCGATAGTCCCTTGCATTGACCGGTTCTTCTTCCCTTTACGGCGCAGTCTGCCAAACCCGTACTGCGCCACACTGATGATTAATGGGAATCTGTCGCAATAGCTATGGAGCTTCCACCATGAGGAGAACACCGCATGACCGAAATGCCCGACAACATCCTGCACCTGCCTAAGTACCAGGTGCTGGGCTGCAAATCCACCGACGACGAAATGCACTTTCAGGTGGACGTGCCCGCTCCCATTGCCTGCGAGGAATGCGGCGTGCAGGGTGAGTTCGTGCGGTTCGGCAAGCGTGATGTTCCCTATCGTGATCTGCCCATCCACGGCAAGCGGGTCACTCTCTGGGTGGTCCGCCGCCGATACACCTGCCGGGCCTGCAAGACAACATTCAGGCCCCAGCTACCGGAGATGGTGGACGGATTCCGTATGACACTGCGGCTGCATGAGTACGTGGAGAAGGAATCCTTCAACCACCCCTACACCTTTGTGGCGGCACAGACCGGCCTGGACGAGAAGACGGTGCGCGACATCTTCAACGCCCGCGCCGAGTTCCTGGGGCGCTGGCACCGCTTCGAGACGCCCCGCATCCTGGGCATTGACGAGCTATACCTGAACAAGCGCTACCGCTGCATTCTGACCAACATTGAGGAGCGAACCTTGCTCGACCTGCTGGCCACCCGCCGCCAGGACGTGGTGACCAACTACCTGATGAAGCTGAAAGACCGGCAGAAGGTCGAGATCGTCAGCATGGACATGTGGAACCCCTACCGGGCAGCGGTCAAGGCTGTGCTGCCCCAGGCCCGTATCGTGGTCGATAAGTTCCATGTGGTGCGCATGGCCAACGATGCCCTAGAGAGAGTGCGCAAGGGCCTCAGAAAGGAGCTGAAACCGTCCCAGAGCCGGACTCTCAAGGGAGACCGGAAAATCCTGCTGAAACGCGCTCACGAAGTCTCAGACCGGGAGCGCCTCATCATGGAGACCTGGACAGGCGCGTTCCCGCAACTGCTGGCCGCCTACGAGCACAAGGAGCGCTTCTACGGCATCTGGGACGCCACCACACGGCTCCAGGCAGAAGCCGCCCTGGACGAGTGGATAGCCACCATCCCGAAGGGCCAAAAGGAAGTCTGGAGCGATCTGGTCAGGGCAGTGGGAAACTGGCGCGAAGAGACCATGACCTACTTCGAGACGGACATGCCCGTCACCAACGCTTACACGGAGTCCATCAACCGACTGGCCAAGGACAAGAACCGTGAAGGGCGCGGTTACTCCTTCGAGGTGATGCGGGCACGAATGCTCTACACCACGAAGCACAAGAAGAAGGCACCGACTGCGAAGGTCTCTCCTTTCTACAAGAAAACCATCGGTTACGGACTGCCGGACTTCGCAGAGGAACTCAACTACGGAGTCGATCTATCAACCATCTGATAATGGTATCAGGTTGGTGGGGTAAAGGTGCCCCATCAACCATTAAATCCGTATACCCAATAAAGTTTTTGTGGAAGGGGGGGGTGTTACCGTTTCGTGCTTCCTGAACGCTGGCTTGCTGGACCGCCTTCACGTGATGGTCGCACCCATGATCATCGGCAGCGGCAGACCAGCCTTCTCACTTCCCGAGATCGACTTTCTGGATGATGCCTTGCGGCCGCGCGCCCAGCTGATAAACCTCGGCAGCGACATGCTGTTCGACCTCGACTTCACCCGTGATATGTAGGTCGAAAAAAAGCAGCCCCTGGCAAACTGGACGCCAAAACCAACGCTCCGTACCCAACGCTCAGCGCCACGCCCTGCTCCGCGGGCAATCCCGCCATCGGCCACAGCAAGGCTGCCGCGCCCTCGCGGATGCCCCAACCGGCAACCGTCAGCGGTACCACCATGCTGAGCAACAGGATACTGCCCAGACTGACAATAATGGCCGCCGACTCTGTGCTTTCGATGTAGCCTGCGCCCCAGGCCAGACAGAGAAACACCCCAAGATAGCTTGCCAACACCAGTAAAGATGAGCCAATCTGAACCGGCAACACCGTTCGGTTTAGCAAAGACTCATAGAGATCCCGCCTGAGCCGCTGAAGATAAGCCGCCAGCCCGGTTTTCAGGGCCAACCAGAGTGCAAGAAACACCCCAATAACGCCGGCGCCCAACCAGAGGCCGCCGTTCAAGTGATCAGCCGTTACCCGTCCGGAACCGAGCAGCCAGCTGCCCGATATGACAACCACGACCGCCAAAACCAATTGGCCCGAAAGTCGCTCGATGGCCACCCCGTGCACAGCGGAGAGGCGCTCTCCGGCGCCGCTGCCATGTCGCCAGGCCCGGTTTACGTCGCCAAGCACACCTCCCGGCAACACTTGGTTCAGAAACGTCGCCAGATAGTACTCCCGCACCGCTACTCCATAGGCCAGGGGCAGCCCGAGCCGTTCGACGGTGTAACGCCATCGCCAGGCAGACAACGCCACCTGAAAGACCGTAAGTGCCAGTGCGGGAACCATGACATAAGGAGAAAAGCGGGCAAGCTCCTGCCAGAGCTCACCCGAATCAATCGAGCGGATTACGAATCCGATAACCAGAACCGTGAATAACCAACGGGCCGCCAGCTTCACCTGCCTTTGACGCAGTTCGGTCAAGGCAATGCCTCGGGTGGCAGTGCCAGCAGATCCAGATGTCTCACAACAATCGTCAGATCCCCTTCGGATAACTGCTGATTGCGTGTCTCCAGCCAGCGTGACAATCGGTCCGCCTCGTGAGGTGACTGCTCAATGGCCGCTTCGATCCAGCCCTTCATCAGCATGTTGGCCAAGGCGTGATTCGCGCCATCCAGTATCCAGGGGGATTCCGCCAGTTCAACCCGGTAACCTTCGGCAACCAGCAGGTCTCGCAACACAGTGCTGGCTTCCGGCCCGAGCGCGGCACCAATTCCCTTGTCGCCGTGCTGGTGCCGATTTACCAATGTCTTCACCAGCTCATCATCAGGATGCTCGGGAGACAGCTCAAAGTGGCCGGCGTAGCTCAACACAATGAGCATCGCGGACTTCCTTCCTGCGGCTGCGAGGGCTAATGCATCCAGCCATGGCTCGGAAACCAGATCAATCAGTGCCGACGCTGTTATCAGGTCCGCCTCCCGGGGCAGTTGTTGCTCCATGTTTTCCGACGTCAGCTGAACCGGGCGGGTTTCAAACGGCACATCCAGGCGGTCCACACGCTGTCCGGCCTCCCGCAATAACGCAGAATCCTGATCCAGTGCCAGCCAAGTTTGAGGCACCTGCAGCGCAGGCACCAGGAATAGCGCGTTTGAGCCACGACCGGTTCCAATGTCGACAATTTGCATCGGGTAGTGGCTCTCGGGCGAAAAGCCATCATAACGATTCAACAACCAGTGATTGAGCTGATCGGTCAGCCCTTGTGAGCGAGCCCGGTGATCCGCTGCTTCCCGGGCTGCCAGCCATGTGCTCTCGAATCCAGAATGCTGGTGAAGATGCGTGGAAAGGCCACTGAAGTAGTGCAGTGCTTCTAAGACATCTTTGCCGGTATCCGCCCATGAGCGGATTCGGCGGGATTCCCTTGCGGCAAGTTTACGGGCGTGCTCAAGCTGTTCCGGATGTTCCAGCCAGTTCCTGAGGCGCGCCTCAAGGGCCCTGACATCGCCCGCACAATACTGAACCACACCAGGCCTGGCGGAGGTGTTGGCAAGGGCGCCGCCATCGGAGGAAATAACGGGTAGCCCTTCCGCCAGCGCCTCATCAATCACCATGCCATAGCCCTCGTACAGGGAGGGCAGCACAAAGAGATCCGCCTTGCGGTAGAGCTCGGCCAGCCCGGCTTCTTCGACTTCCCCTACCAGCGCAATCCTGTCTTCAAGGCCCGCTTCTGCAATCGCCCGGCGAACCTGCTGGCTATATTCCGGATCACGACTGTCAGACCCTGCCAACGTGCATTGCCACGACACGCCCTTCAGGTTTTCCAGCGCCTCCACCAATTGATGCTGGGCCTTTCGGGGTGACAGATGAGCAACGCACAGAATGTGAGGGGTACCAGTTTGCGACGACTGATCACAGCCTCTGGGGTTCGCGGCTCGGGTGACGCCCGGCTCGGCAACCCTGATCATCTCAGCCGGCACCTCATAATCCGCCAGGCGAGCGGCGGTATATTGGCTGGTGGTGATCACCCCGTTTACAAATCTAAGCGCGCGCGTTTCTGAATCAAAAAACCACTGTCTATTGGCTTCGCTGATCCCCGTTTCATCAGCCAGGGGGTGGTGTACCAGCGCGATCAGATTGAGGCGTGGAGAATGCTTTTCAACAATGTCCGGCAGCCCCCCCATGGCAAGACCATCGAGTACCACAGAGGCGCCATCAGGCAGACTCGCGAGCTTCTTATCCATCTCATTCCGGGCAACCCTGTCCGGGCGTGGAAACTGCCCGGGCAACCCACTGACCCGGGCTCTGCAACCGGCGTCGCCCAGGGCTTCCACGAGCTTGCGGACATACCGGTAGCCGCCCGTGTTCTGTTCCGGATCACCCGGAACAATAAACTCCAGGAAGCCCGGTTTGTCAGATTCCGGCATGGTAGCTTGCCCAGGCAATGTGGGATTCCGAGAGGGTGACTTTCAGGCTGACAATTCCTTCTCCTGTCTCGCCAAGACGGTCACCGTGAATGGCTGCCGCCATACGATCGAAAACCAGTTTGGCCATGAATTCGGTGGTGGTATTCCGGCCACGCAGTTCCGGCAACTCGTCCAGGTTCTGCATATTGAATTCGGAAAGAATGCTTTTGAGAAGTTCGGAAGCCAGGCCGATGTCGACGACCAGGTCGTCCTTATCCAGTTGGTGACGCTCAAAGGTCACGTCGACCACATAGGTGGCACCATGAACCTTCTGCGCAGGACCAAAGATCTCTCCGTTGAAGCTGTGGGCAATCATCATGTGGTCCCGGACCGTCAAACCGAACATAGTTTCTCCTTAGCAGGCAATTTTGGATTTTCAGTAAACAACGCGATGGCACAGAGTATCCCGGCCATCAATCAGAATTCGCGCCATGGATTTTGGTAGATCATCAAACTTGCACTCGCCGGTAATCAGCACATCCAGCGCATCGTCCTGGAGCAATTCCAATGAAAGCGCCAGGCGTTTGCGATAGTCCCACCGTGGGACTCGAGATGGCACTATCTGGCCCACCTGGCTGGATTTCAGGGTCAGACGCCGCGGATGGAATGCGGCCCCCAACGGTGCAGATACCAGCTGATCCCCGTACCAGCTCATTTCCACAATGGTCGCCTCCTGCCCTGCCAGCCCAAGAGCGGTCTCCAGGCCCGAGGGGTGGCCACTGGCATGGATAACAAGGTCGTGATCATCAGGGGCCGACTCACTGCTGAAGGTCAAACCGAGCTGTTCGGCAACGGCCTGTCTCTCTGGATTCGTATCGATCGCGGTGACACGGGCTCCCGGGATACGACTCGCCAGCCAGGCGACGAGCAGGCCAACAACACCAAGACCAACAACGGCAATGCGGTCACCGACTGCTGGCGCTCCATCCCAGAGGCCGTTTACAGCGGTTTCCATGTTGGCGGCAAGTATTGCTCGCTCGGCGGGCAGGTCTTTGGGCAGAGGCGTCAACGCCGACGCCGGCACCCGGTAGCAATTCTGATGCGGATAAAGGCAGAACACCGTTTGGCCCACTAACTCGGCAGGCCCTTCCACTACTTTGCCGACGCTGGCGTAGCCGTACTTTACCGGCCAGGGAAAATCTCCCTCCTGAAACGGCGCCCGCATGGCTGCGTATTCGCTCTTTGGTACCCGGCCATGGAAAACCAGTGATTCCGTGCCCCGACTGATACCCGAATACAGCGCCTGAACCGTGACCAATTCGTCCTTCTGCTCGTCATCAGAGGTAACCAGTGGCGTTTCCAGAATCTCGCCCTTGCCGGCGCCGGTTACCCACCAGGCCCGTGCCATCGATTCGGTGTTCGGTTCATCAGGGTCGCGATGCAAATGGAGCTCCTTTTTGGCAGTCTTCGCAAACGTATTGGTCGTCGCCCTGCCAGGGCTGAACCTTCAGGTCTGAACGCGGTCTATGCTCGTAAGCATGATCAGTTATACCAACTATAGTCAGTGTACAGCGCATCCGGGGTATTTGATGCCTGCAAACCTATACGCTGGAGTTCATTGATGGATTCTAACGGCCATTCAGCGTCGCAAAGGATGCCACTTGCCCTGGATCTCGTCTGGGGCTTTGGGCTTTTCGCCCTGTTCTGCGCAGCCACCGGCTGGTTAACCCAGCCCCCCGTCCTTTTCTACTTGCTGTCAGCAGTGCTTTACCTGGCGCTTTGTGCCCTGATCATCCGGTTCTGGCCCGAGGCCCGGGATTTCGGGTGGGCAAACCGGGCGACGCTGCTCAGAGGCAGTCTGGTGATAGTTTTAGTGGCGCTGGCCCCCTTTGCCGACCACCTTACCGATAGTCTCTGGCTCTATGGCTGGATTGCATTGCTGGCGCTGATTCTGGATGGCGTCGACGGCAAAGTCGCCAGGGCCACCGGCTCCCAGAGCGACTTTGGCGCTCGCTTCGACATGGAACTGGATGCCCTGTTTATTCTCGGCCTCAGCGTGGCTGTCCTGGCATTGGGCAAGGCGGGTCCCTGGGTTCTGGCCCTGGGCCTTATTCGCTATGCCTTCGTTATTGCGACTCACTTCCTGGACTGGCTGAATGCCCCACTGCCGGAGAGCTTCAGACGCAAGACGGTTTGCGTTTGGCAAATCGTTACCCTGCTGGTGGCCGTGTTGCCGCCGGTCAATGCGCTATTCGCCAGTATCACGCTTGCAACTGCTCTCGCACTGCTTGTGTGGTCGTTTTTCCTGGATATTCACTGGCTTTATCAGAGGAGACATCACCATGATGTTCATTAACCGGAAAACCCTTACCCGTTCCGCCATTGCCCTCCCTGCTGCACTCGCACTGAGCCCGGCAGCCATGGCCGAGCCAACAGATTTTGTCGTCGACGACGAGCACTTTTCAATGTTCTTCGAGATCATGCACATCGGCTACGCCCCGGTGATGGGGATGTTCCGCGAAGTCGAGGGACAATTTGTTTACGACGAGGAAGCGAGGGAGCTGAAATCCGGTCAGTTGGTTTTCCAGAGCGACAGTGTGTTCACCAATCATAAGAAACGCGACGACCACGTTCGCAATGCGGATTTTCTCGATGCCGACGAGTACCCAGAGATCATCTTCACTGTTACCGATTTCGAAACCACGGGGGAAAACACGGGCAAGGTAACTGGTGATCTGGAGTTACTTGGCCAGAAACGCCCCGTGGTGCTGGATGTGACCCTCAACAAGGCAGACGTTTACCCCTTTGGTCATGAGGAATACACACTGGGCATCAGCGCTTCCACCACCCTGAAACGCAGTGAATGGGGCATGACATACGGCCTTGATGGCGCGATGGTCGGTGATGAAGTGAAATTGCACTTTGGCTTCGAGGCCATTCGGGAATCCGGCATGTTCTGATCGCCGGCTGATCGGAATGTGAACCGCCGCACAACGCGGACACATTCTGTTACACATAGAGTCCGGATTTTTGGGGTGCGGCGGAAATCCCGTTATCTTTAGAGCTACAACAATAATCAAGGAACTGCCGCATGCCGGGCAAGGTCGCTCTTCTTCTGACACTGGTAACTACTGGGGTGGTTGGCGCGGGGTATCTGCTCTCCGCTGACAACCACACAGATTTCAGCTGGTTTTCGAAGGTGGTCGACTCGGCCGAGACGGCGCCTGTCCAAAGCGCAGGCCTGGCAAGGCAGTCTTCTACCGATCCCTCGGCTGAGCCGGAACCACCCTCGGATAATGCCCTCGGGTTCATGCTGGCCAGCGTTGCCGATCAATACGCTGAAACTACCCGATACCCTCCGTGGTCCATACCTCTCTCCCCGGAACAGGCGAACGCCTACGGTGGCAATCACTACGAGCCGGTCAGTCTGCCCCTCGAAGGTGACGGGCAGTTCACCGTAACGCTGGAGAAATACCGGTTTACTGCAGGGGAACAAATTCTTGTTGCAGCGGCTATCCGGGGCTCTCAGGTGGTCGGTCGCTCGCTGTCTGCAACGCTGGAGAGGCCGGAAAGCCGGGATGCCATCGCTGGCACCACCTTGGAAGAGGCGGGTTCCCCGGGTTACTTCGAGGGCGTTCTGTCCGCCGACGAATCACCGGGTGAATATCGGCTGATCGTTGAGGCCCGGCTTGACGGCAAACCAGTCCGCCATGTCTCAACACTGGCCATTGAACCTTACCTGGGCGAATTCGAGGGGCTTGGCGATGCCCGTATCCAGGGTAACAATCTGATAATTCCCGTTCGTTTCTCGCCGGAAGACTCCGGCTACTACGCGCTTTCGGCCCAGCTGTTTGTTGGCCAACGCCCGGTTGCTCAATTGCAGATGGAGAAAAGGCTGGACAGCACCTCAAACACGATCAATCTGAAGGCACACGGCACGGTATTGGCCGATCAGACGGTGGACGGCCAGCTACAGCTGAAAAACCTGCAGATTCGGCAGCTTCCCGCCCGGCCAGGTGACCGGACTAATTACGCTTTCGGCCCCGACGAGGGCTACGCTTTCACACCGCCGGATCTCGGCAGTCTTACCGATACACCGGCGGTGAATCCCGAATCAGAACAGCGCGCGGCTCTGCTGCGGCAGCTTGCCGACAAGTTCTGATGGCAGGGCGCAGGCTCTGCACCGGCTAACGCCGGGCTGTACCGCTACAAGTGGCGGATAAACGTCTTGTGACAACAATAAAGCAGCAAAGACGGAGCAACTATGAAAACAACAAAGATCGGAAATGCCTGTAAGACCGCCCTGGCGGTCGCTATCACCGGCAGCTTGTTTGCCGGCACCGCCCAGGCCCAACTGGCCGGGCACAACGTGATCCTGGTTCACGGATTCCAGCAACAAGACCTGGCCAACCCTCCCGCCAATCTGCAGGAGGTGAAGAACGCCGGCGAGGACTATTGGCGTACTTTCTGGCTCTCCCGGGCCGAGGCCCGTATCGACTGGGGCAGTGACGGGCGCGTTGAAGGTGGTATTGCCCAGCAAGCCTATGAACAGATGCGTCAGATCAGTCAGCAAGGTCTGTGCAATGACTTTTGCATCGTTGTTTCTCACTCTACCGGGGATCTCGTCACCCGGTATCTGCTGGAAAACCAGGCACGCTGGCTTCAATCCGAGGGCCTTCAGCCGTTGAAAATCCTGGCAACCCTGGATTACTCCGGCGCCGGCGGTGGCACTGAACTAGCCAACCTGGCACTCAGCCTTGCCTACAACGACAGCTGGTACAACTGGCCCCTCCGGGCAGCAGTAGAAGCCTTCACCGGCATTGAGCCGGAACCCGGCAAGCTGGGCGTGGTAACGAGCCAGGATGGCCCGGCCGCTCTTTACTTCAACCACTATCCGGTACTGATGAATGAGGGTGTCACCCACAGCGGCGTGCTCGGCTCCGAGACGGGCAACATCTCCGTTCCGGTGGTCAACAACACCACTCTCGGCGGTTTGCAGGTGGATTTCGCCAGCCGCACCTACAACAAGCGCGCCTGGTGGCAATGGTGGGGTTCCGGTGACCGGTACATTGAAGTGCCCGGCTCAGATCAGACGGACATGTCGAATCTGGTTTACACAACCCTGAATAACTGACCTTACACGGACGAATACTATAAAGGGCTCAGGGAAGAGCCGCTTCTCACCTCGGTAGTTCTACCCATCTTTCCTTTTTAGTTCGCAAACTATACATTGGTTCGCTTTCGCCGTTCGATTCAACCACTGCCGCCAAGCGATATCCGATGTCTGACACCCACAAATCCGATCTTCTACTGGTTGTTGTCACCCTGTTTGCAGCCATCAGCTGGATGTTTTCCAAGGAGGCTGTACTGCTGATGCCGCCCCTGATGTTCATGGCGGCCAGGTTTTTGATTGCCGGCACCGTGCTCGCCTTTTTCGCCCGTCGCTCGCTGATGAAACTGAGCGTCGATCAGCTTCGCCGAAGTGTGGGTGTCGGGCTGGTGTTTGGCACGGCCATGACCTGCTGGGTAATGGGACTGGTTCATATAACCAGTCTGGGTGAGGGCGCCTTTTTGACCAGCCTGGGTGTCGTAATAGTGCCGATTATCGCACGCCTGGTGTTCAAGGAAGCCCAACCGCCGAGCACATGGCTGGCGATTCCGATTGCCGTTGCCGGTCTCGCGCTGCTCTCCCTTGAAAACGGATTTCGCCCTGAAGCAGGCCAGATTTTCTTTGTCATGGCAGCGACAATTTTCGCCCTGTATTTCAATCTCAATACCCGGGCAGCCAACCAGAGAACCGTGATAAACCGGCTCGGCAGAACGGTGGAAAAGCACCGCGTACCCGCCCTGCCCCTGACAGCCATTGCGCTGCTGACGGTCGGCCTGCTTACCCTGGTTGAATCCATGATTATGGAGCCCTGGCGGCCTACCCTGAATAATCTCTCGCCAATGCTGGCCTGGTGGGTGGTGGCCAGTGCCGTGATTGGCACGGCCGGTCGTTTCCTGCTTCAGACGTTCGCCCAGAGCCTGTCTGCGAACAGCCATGGCGTGGTGATTCTGATACTTGAGCCGGTGTGGGTTGCTCTGTTCGCGGCAGGATGGTTTGGCGAGTCTATGACCGGCATTCAACTGGCCGGCTGTGGCCTCATCTTTGCCGCCCTGATCGTCAACCGCTGGGCCGTGCTGAGCAAAGCCATCAAGGAAAAACTCCGCAAGCGGAAAACCGCATAAAAGTGGTTGACCAGCATCGGCTGAATCAGTATATTTCGTCCCCGTTGCAGGACACAGGACCATAGCTCAGTTGGTTAGAGCGCTACCTTGACATGGTAGAGGTCCCCAGTTCGAATCTGGGTGGTCCTACCACTCCTGCTGAAAGAGTCAGTTGCTTACTCCCTGTAAGAACTGGCTTTTTTTGTGCCCGCTCATCATCCTCAGGCACTTCAATCGCTACGAACGATTCTTGCCCTGCTCCACTATGATCAGCCCTTCCAGATCAAAGCCCTCTGCCTTTGCGCGTCTCCTGAACGCCTCAATCGCCTCCTCACTGACCTCGGGGGTACGCGAGAGAAACCAGAGATAGTCACGGTTGTATCCCGTCACAAAGGCGTATGAATAGTGTTCCTTGTCGAGTTCAAACACCACATAAGAGGCGTAGAAAGGTCCGAAGAAAGACACCTTCAGGTGGCCTGTGCTCTCATCCTCGACAAACACCGCTCGGCCGTCCGCCTCCTCCCATTTTCCTTTTTCGACGTTATAACCCCGATTGATTACCTCGATGCTGCCGTCGTCGTTACGGCTGTATTCCGCGCGAACATTGGTGAGACCCCGCTCAAAGGAATGGTCCAGGCGGGCGATTTCGTACCAGGTACCCAGGTAACGGTCACTCTCAAAACCGGAGACTGGCTCAATACCCTCTGGAAGACCGGTGCAGCCGGTCATGCCGATAAGCGCGGCTACCAGAAACCATCTTTTTAACACTGCCATCATCGCCAATGCTCCATTGTCGAGTCCCAGATACGAGAAGGGCCAGCAGTTGCTGGCCCTCTTTTATACGTTGTAGAAGTCCCGATACCAGTCCACAAACCACGCAATACCCTCCTCTACGGGGGTAGCTGGCTTATAGCCCACATCGTCGATCAGATCATCAACATTGGCGTAGGTGGCCGGCACGTCGCCCGGCTGCAACGGAAGCAGGTTTTTCTGGGCCTTCTTCCCGACTCGGTCCTCGATAATCTCGATAAAGCGAGACAGCTCAACCGGGTTGTTACTACCGATGTTGTACAGACGATAAGGCGCTTTGCTGGTGCCGGGATCCGGGTTTGCTCCGCTCCACTCATCGTTTGGTTCGGCAACGTGGTCCAGGGTCCGGATTACGCCTTCGACGATGTCGTCGATGTAGGTGAAATCCCGGCGGTGGTGGCCATGGTTGAAGACGTCGATGGGCTCGCCGGCAAGGATCTTTTTCGTAAAGATAAACAAGGCCATATCCGGACGACCCCAGGGACCATAGACTGTAAAAAACCGCAGCCCGGTGGTCGGCAGGTTGTACAGGTGGCTGTACGTGTGGGCCATGAGCTCGTTAGCCTTCTTGGAGGCCGCGTAGAGACTCAGCGGGTGATCCACGTTGTCGTGCACCGAGAACGGCATGGTCTCGTTGGCACCGTACACCGAGCTGCTGGACGCATAGACGAGGTGCTTGACCTTATTGTGCCTGCACCCTTCAAGGATGTTCATGAAACCAACGAGGTTGGCGTCCACATAAGCGTGAGGATTCTCGATGGAATATCGGACACCCGCCTGGGCCGCCAGGTGCACTACCCGCTCGGGTTTGTGCTCGGCGAAAAGAGCTTCCATGGCGGCGCGGTCAGCCACATCCTGACGGACTTCGGTAAAACCGGCTTTGTCGGTCAGGCGCTTCAGCCGCGCTTCCTTCAGGTTAACATCGTAGTAATCATTGACGTTATCAACGCCAATGATTTCATCGCCCCGATCAAGCAGGCGATGAGCCAGGTGTGAACCGATAAAACCGGCCGTTCCGGTAACAAGAATCTTCACGTGTCTCTCCCTGAAAAGACTGCCGGTCTCAGAACGAGACCCCGGCACTCACGAACGGTCCGCCTATCTCGACATCAAGCCGGTCATTGCCATCTTCGTAATCAATAGACATCTGACGATAGCCTGCGCGGAACTGGATCAATGAGATCTCGTACTGGCCGTAGGCGTTGAAATCGTGCAGAGAGTCACCGTCGAAGCTGATGAAGTTGCCTTCTGCACCTACTGATACGCCGGTTAACGGCAGATCAAATCGGGCTGCGAGATAGCCCATGGGAATCACGCCATCAATGCTCGTTTCGCTAGTGGCCAACCCATTCGCTTGCCGCACGATCAGGTCGCCCGTCAAATCGCGGGCAGTGAGGCCAAGGTCGAGATTTACCCAGTTATCAAGCACTTCGTAATACAGGGTCAGATCCAACTGTTCCAGATCCAGATCAGACTGGACATCACCAGTAACACCGTCGAAGCCAGCCAGACCTACATCGCCTCGACCACTTTGCTCAACCAAAGTGTAGTTCAACCGAACATTGGGCAACAGCGGCACCGGATGCTCAAGGTACAGGGAGGCATCGGCGTTGGCATCGCTATCGAGATTCAGATCGTTCTCGACATCCACAAGGTCGTTGTTGGTGGCAGCCTGGCCGGACAGATCCGAATCCCAGTAACTTACGCTGGCTCCGAGACCAACCACATCTGCCTGTGACACAGGCGCCACCAGAAACAGTGAACCACCTACAGCAAGCATCAGTTTACGCATGACACACCTTTGAATTTGTTGTCAGTTTCAGTCAGTCGAACTGGATTCCCAGACGGCGCCCGACTTCTTCGTACGTTTCGATCACTTCGCCAAGCCCCTGGCGGAAACGATCCTTATCCATTTTCTTGCGGGTTTCCTTGTCCCAGATCCGGCAACCGTCCGGACTGAATTCGTCACCCAGAACGATCTTGCCCTCGCAGCGACCAAACTCCAGCTTGTAATCCACAAGTAGCATGCCTGCCTCGTCAAACAGGGCCTTCAGCACGTCGTTAACCCGATAGGTCAACGATTTCATCTGCTCCAGCTCATCCGCCGCGGCCCAGCCAAAGCTGACGGCCAGGGATTCGTTGACCATCGGATCGTGGAGTGCGTCGTTCTTGAGGAACAGTTCGTAGGTGGGCGGATTCAGTTCCTGCCCCTCCGCCACGCCAAGACGACGGCAGAGACTGCCGGCGGAAACATTGCGAACCACGCATTCAACCGGAATCATATCCAGCTTCTTGACGAGAGATTCGGTGGACGACAGCAACCCTTCAAAATGGGTCGGCACACCTGCCGCTTCCAGCTTCTCCATGATGAACGCATTGAACTTGTTATTCACCATGCCCTTGCGATTGAGCTGTTCCTTTTTCTCACCATCGAAGGCGGATGTGTCGTCACGGAATACCAGCACGAAACGTTCGGGGTTGTCGGTACGGTAGACGGATTTTGCCTTGCCGGCGTAGAGTTCTTCGCGTTTTTCCATTGGGGTCTCCGAAAAGCGGCCGCCTCTGGCGGCCTCTTCCTGAATCAGTATAGGTAATCGAACAGTTGCTCGAGCAGATCCGGCGTCGTCCGGCTGCCAGTGTAACCCGGAACGTCCTCGGCAGAGATGACAATGGCGTCGCTCTGCTGGCTAAGGCTGACTGTGTGCGTATGCTGGGGTGCGTCCTTGTCGCTGAACCAGCTGAACCAGCCCGGATCCCGCTCGTCTTCGGTGCGGAAATCGACATGGAACCAGCCTTCACTGCGGTTCAGATCGACAACGGGAATGCCGGAATCTGTAAGTGCCCGACTTACTTCCGCCCAGGAACGACCATAATCAAGCTCCATGCGGATCGCGACGGCTTCATCGTTTTCCGAGATCAGGCGAACCAGCGGATCGCTGACCATTCCGGATGCCGCCCGGGAAAAGGACTTGGTTTCTTCACGCGCTCGGAGAAAGTCACCCAGATCGGACAGCAGGCGTCTCTGCAATTCCAGAGCCTGCTCGGAGGGATCAGAAACGCCAGTCCAGGGGATCAGCTCATCCGGCTGATCTTCAACATCAAGCCGGCGTACCTGCACCTCTGTGGTCTTGCGTCGCACACCGGGAGCCATCCGAACTTGAAGAACGACTTTCTGTTCGCCGGCAGATGGGTTATCCGACAGCTCTACAAGGTTTCGGGCACGCTTGCTGAAATTGGCAAGTTCGGTCTGCAGGATGCCCAACTGGGGACTGTCGAAGCCGACGCCAAGACCCCGCTCGGACAGATAGCTGTTTACCGCAGGCCAGATTCTGCCCGGCACGTCGTTGACCAGGAGCCAGAGCCGACCATCCAGCTCTTCGATAACGTAGTTTTCATCAAGGATGTCCGATGTCATGTCCGGCGGACGCGGAATATCGGACGGATACATTTTGCTGGCGTCGGCCGGCTGGACATCACGGATGGGCATGGTCTGACTGAAACGGGAATCGTCGGCAGTCTCCGGCAATTCCAGTGGTTTTCCTTCCGTGGCATTCACATAGCGTTCGGAGCGGTCTTCAACCAGACTGCAGCCCGAGGCTGCTGCCAGAAGCAACAGCCCGGATGCGACAACAACGGGTTTGAACATCAGGGTACTACCGGTTCCTTTTAGAACCTGCATCAGGTTACTCCGGTGATGGGATGATTTAAGCAAACTCAGAGAACACCTGAGGCCTTGAGGGCATCTTCCACTTCGCCATGGAACTTTTCGCTGAGCACGGTCAGCGGCAGGCGGATGCCTTCCCCAATCATTCCCATATGATGGAGCGCCCATTTCACCGGGATAGGATTCGCTTCGAGGAACAGCTTCCGGTTAAGGGGCATGAGCAGTTCGTTCAAACGCTCGGTTTCCTCACGATTTCCGGCAACAGCGGCTTCGCACAGCTGGGACATTGCCTTCGGGGCGACGTTCGCGGTGACGGACACGTTGCCCTTGGCACCGGCCAGCATAAGTTCCGCTGCCGTTGCGTCATCACCTGAATAGACAGCCAGACGGCCATCCAACGCTTCAATCAGTTCGGCACCCCGGGGAATGTTGCCGGTGGCGTCTTTGATGCCCACGATATTCGGAATATCGGCAAGCCGGAGCACGGTCTCGTTCAGCATGTCGCACGCTGTCCTGCCGGGCACGTTGTACAGCATCTGGTTCATGCTGGGGACGGCTTCGGCAATCGCCTTGAAGTGCTGATACAGGCCTTCCTGGGTCGGCTTGTTGTAGTAGGGAACAACGAGCAGGCAGGCATCTGCGCCAAGCTTATGGGCCTCGGCCGTCAGTTCAATGGCCTCACGGGTGCTGTTGCCGCCGGTGCCCGCAATAACCGGGATGCGACCATTAACACGTTTGATGATGTGGCCAATGGTCTGGCAATGCTCTTCCGGGTCGAGCGTTGCGGATTCGCCGGTGGTGCCCACAGCAACGATGCCGTGTGTGCCGTTTTCGATATGAAAGTCTACCAGCTTGTCCAGATCCTCCCAGTGGATGTCACCGTTTGGATGCATGGGCGTGACCAGTGCGACAAGGCTACCCGTAATCATAAAAGCTCCGTCCGAATAAAACCGATATGGTAATGTTGGGCACGAACTGACACAAGGGAATTAAAGGAGATGTCATGCCATCCGTTGAGTTAAACAAACCCGTACCGGATTTTGAAGCACCCGCTACCGGAGACCAGACTGTTCGCCTGGACGATCTGAAAGGTCAGAACGTGGTGATTTATTTCTATCCGAAAGACAACACCCCTGGCTGTACTACTGAGGGACAGGACTTCCGGGACCGGATGAAGCAATTTGAGGAGCTTGATACGGTGATTCTCGGCGTATCGAGGGACGGCCTGAAAGCCCATGAGAATTTCCGGGCCAAGCATGAGTTTCCCTTTCACCTGATTTCAGACAAGGACGAGGCCCTGTGCACCCTCTTCGACGTGATCAAGCTGAAAAAGCTTTACGGGAAGGAGTACATGGGAGTTGACCGGAGCACCTTCCTGATCGACAAGGATGGCGTGCTGCGGGCTGAATGGCGCGGCGTAAAAGTGAAAGGCCACGCTGACGAGGTGCTAGAGGCTGTCAAGGCACTTTAAGCGCCTGTCAGGCGCTTCCGGGTTCCGCCGGCGGCGCCGACTCCTTCACTGGCCAGGCAGCAAACACCGCCTTGAGCATGGTAGCCAGTGGAATTGCAAAGAAAACACCCCACAAGCCCCAGATTCCCCCGAAGAACAGCACCGCGACGATAATGGCCACCGGGTGCAGATTGTTGACCTCCGAGAACAGAATGGGCACCAGAACATTGCCGTCAAGCGCCTGAATGACACCGTAGATGACCATCACCCAGATGAACTGGCTGCCCCAGCCGAAGGCGAACAGGGCAATCACCGCAACAGGGATGGTGACGACGGCCGCGCCGATATAAGGAATCACCACACTCAGCCCCACCAACAGCGAGAGCAGCGCAGCGTAAGGCATCCCCAGCAGCTTGAAGGCAATGTAGGTGGCGCCGCCCACAATCAGGATCTCGACGGCTTTGCCGCGCACGTAGTTGGCGCACTGGAGGTTCACCTCGTGCCAGATCTGCAGCATCATCGGGCGCTGAGGTGGCAGCAGCCGAGCGATGGAGTTGAGCAGCACCTCCCTGTCCTTCAGGAAGAAGAACACCAGGATAGGCACCAGCACCATGTATATCAGCAACGCCACGAGATCTGGAATACTGGACAGCGAGAACGACACCAGCCATTGGGTCATGTGCCCCACTTCCGTACTCACCTGGATGTAAACGGTGCTGACAGCTTCTCCGGAGATCAGGTGGGGATACTGCTGCGGCAACAGCTCAAGATAGGATTGCAGCTCCCGGATAATGCGTGGCGCCTCGCCGGCCAGGTTGCTCAACTGCGTCCAGATCAGCGGAAGCAGGCCAAACAGGAAGCCAACAAGCACGCCGAGGAAAACCAGGAAAACCCCAATAATGGATACCGTCTCCGGCACGCCCAGCTTGTTGAGCTTGGTGACCAGACCCTGCAGAATAAAGGCCACAATCAGCGAGGCAATGGCCGGCGCAAGCATGGCACCGAACCAGATAACAAAAATGGTTCCTGTCACCAGTATCAGGAACAGGATGACCGCTTCTTCATCCGAGAAGTATTTGTGCGCGAGACCGCGTAATGTCCTGATCATTTACAGCTCCGAAATCTTAACCGCCGCACTTTATCACAAACCGGTACTGCCCGGCGGTTTCAGAACTGCTCATCAACTTGTGATCGGACATCTGCAGAAAGGCCGGAATATCCCTGGCGGAACCTGCGTCCGTAGCAATCACCTCGAGTTCTTCACCGGGCGCCATGCTGTTCAGTTCCAGCTTTGTCTTCAGCAGCGGCATCGGGCAGCGCAACCCTGAGGCATCAAGCGTTCGATCAACCATACTAGCGATACACCATCACAAAATAATAAGCGGATTTAACAAGCAGGCATTATGCCGACAGTGATAATGTATTGCATCACAATCCTCGTTAACCAGAGGATCAGAACTTTGTATCGCAAACCGCTGTCAAACCGGCGATTCAGACCACAGGCACCCGGCTTTACATGATTGCTATCCAACCCAGATCCCGAACGCTACCGGCCATGGCCATCACCGCCCTGCTGGCCCTGCTGCTTTTTTCAATGCCGGGCCACGCTCAGGAGAGCAGGCTGCCAAGCATTGGCGGTTCCGGTGGAGGCCTGATCGCGGGCCAGCAGGAATCGGATATTGGCCAGCAGGTAATGGTATCTATCCGCCGATCCGCGCCGAGAATCAGCGACCCCCTGGTGTATGACTACCTCAGCGCCGTTACCTATCGCCTGGTGCCCTCGGCCCCACTCCAGAATCGGGACCTGACCCTGGCATTGATCGACAGTCCTGCTATCAACGCATTTGCGGTGCCCGGTGGCATTGTAGGCGTTAATGGCGGTCTGTTTCTCAATGCTGCGACCGAGCAACAATTTGCGTCCGTTCTCGCCCACGAACTTGCTCACCTCAGCCAGCGGCATTTTGCACGGCGCATGGAGCAGCAGGAAACCAGCGCTCCGCTCACACTCGCCGGTATGATTGCCGGCATTGTCCTGTCGGCGGTCACCCAGTCTGACATCGGTTTTGCCGCCATTGCCGGGACCCAGGCCCTGGCCGCCCAGAACATGCTCGCCTACAGCCGCTCCCACGAACAGGAAGCCGACCGGGTCGGTCTGGACATTCTGGCCAGCGCCGGGATGGACCCTCGTGGCATGCCGGAAATGTTTGAAATCATGATGCGCCAGAACCGCATGCAGGGAAATCGACTGCCAGAGTATCTGTCTACGCACCCGTTAACCCAGAGCCGCGTGGCCGACACCCGGAATCGTGCCGAACAGTATCCAGATGAAAACATCCGGGACGGCCAGGAATACCATCTGATGCGCAGCCGGCTGCAAGTGCATTACGCGCCCTCCCCCGACGTAGCCGTCGAAACCTTTGAAGCCTACCTCGATCGGCCGGATGCCCAGAGAAACGAAGCCATCCGGTATGGCTTGTCCGTGGCCTACCTCGAGGACCGGCAATACGAGAAGGCAGTGGATATACTGAACGATCTGCTGGCCACGAATCCGGGCCGAATCACCTTCCAGGTAACCCTCGCAGAGGTCAGGCTTGCACAAGATCGTGTGGACGAGGCTCGATCCATTCTGAAAGACGCACTGGCGAGGAATCCGGGGAACTATCCAATCACCCACACCCTCGCCCTCACGGAAATAGCCGATGGTAATGGCGCCGCTGCGGCGGAGCATCTCAAACAGCTGACCCGTCAGCTACCGGGACAGGAGCATCTCTGGCTGAAACTGGCCGAGGCGGAGGGCATGGCAAGGAATATTGTGGGCGTGCATCGTGCCCGGGCAGAGTACGATGTTCTGATGGGCGATCTGGAGTCTGCCCAGCGTCAGCTAAGGCAGGCTCAGGAGAAGTTGCCGGCCGGGGCGCCACAGAGGCAGATTGTGACCGAGCGGCTGGCAGAAATCACCAGCCGCCTGCACGCCAGGGCCAACAGCTGATCAGGCGTTGCCAGCAGCCTTGAGATTCATGTTGGCGGTAAAATCCAACATGCGCTGCAGAGGCTGCAGCGCTTTCTCTCTCAGTTCCGGATCCACGAACACTTCCTGATCGCCCCGCTCCAGTACCTGTAGCAGATTCTGAAGGCCATTCATCGCCATCCAGGGGCAATGGGCGCAGCTACGGCAGGTAGCTCCATTGCCTGCGGTGGGCGCTTCAATCAGCGTTTTGTTCGGAGCCAGTTGCTGCATCTTGTAGAAAATGCCGTTGTCAGTGGCAACGATGAACTTTTCGTTAGGCATGGTCTGGACAGCATGAATCAGCTGCGAGGTTGAACCCACAACATCCGCCATCTCAACAACGGCATCGGGCGATTCCGGGTGGACCAGTACCGCCGCGTCCGGATAAAGGGCCTTCAGATCCTCCAGCCCGCGGGATTTGAATTCCTCATGAACGATGCAGGAACCGTCCCAGAGCAGCATATCAGCACCCGTCGTTTTCTGGACGTAGTGCCCGAGGTGCTTATCCGGCGCCCAGAGGATTTTTTCGCCGCGGGCATCCAGATCTTCAACAATAGCCTGGGCACAGCTTGAGGTAACCACCCAGTCCGCCCTCGCCTTCACAGCCGCAGACGTATTAGCGTAGACCACGACCGTGCGATCCGGGTGCTGGTCACAAAACTCGGCGAACTCATCGGCAGGACAGCCCACATCCAGGGAACAGGTCGCCTCAAGCGTTGGCATCAGAACGCGCTTTTCAGGATTCAGGATCTTGGCGGTTTCGCCCATGAACCTCACGCCGGCAACAACGATGGTGGAGGCCGAATGTTGGTTGCCAAAACGGGCCATCTCGAGGGAGTCCGCAACACAGCCACCGGTTTCCTCGGCAAGCCGCTGGATATCGGGATCGGTGTAATAGTGAGCCACAAGCACCGCATCCTGCTCCTTCAGAGCCGATTTTATACGAGCCTCCAGGTCGGACTTTTCGTCCGCGCTGAGCGGCTTTGGCTCGGCAGCATGCGCCAGGTGCTCTTGTACAAGGATACGGTCTTCAGCGTATGTCATTACTGCGTCTCTGTATTGCGTGAACCCGGACATTATAACATTCATGCCCCAGGCTTAATGTTTCTGAAACAGTGCGATCATACACTTGTGATCGCTTTGCCTGTTCCCTGTTTACCTAGGTAGGAACGTATACGCAAAAAAAAAGAGCCCGGAGGCTCTTTTTTCACAAAAACCCGCAGGCTTCTGTTATTTGGTGGGTCGTGAAGGATTCGAACCTTCGACCAATTGGTTAAAAGCCAACTGCTCTACCAACTGAGCTAACGACCCGTAACTGGCGACCGAAGCCTTGACCTCAATCTATACCGAATGACTCAGCCCACCCGGTATTTCGTGTTTGGTGGGTCGTGAAGGATTCGAACCTTCGACCAATTGGTTAAAAGCCAACTGCTCTACCAACTGAGCTAACGACCCAAACGAGGCGCATATAGTAATGATTTTTGGCCGTTGATCAACCCCTTTTTCTCAGGTTTCTCAACATTTTTGCCGCGCCAGACAATCAGCCGTTCTGGGACTCGAGAAACTTCCGTGCGAGGTCAGCAGCACTGCTGGACGGGTAATCATCAATCACAGTTTGCATGCTGCGCCGAGCCTGCTCCTTTTCGCCCAGGCGATCATGAGTTACGCCCAGCTTATAGACCGCATCCGGAGCCTTGCGATGGTCGGCAAAACGGGTAGCGACAATCGTAAACGCCTGTTTTGCCTGTTCGAGCTGCGGCTTGACCAGATAGACCTCGCCGAGCCAGTAATAGGCGTTGACCGTCAGATCACCTTCCGGATATTCATCGATAAATTCGTATATCCGACTAATGGCCTCATCGTATTTTTTCTGATTACGAATCAGGTCCTGGATCTGCTCGTAGGCCTTTCGTTCTTCCGCATCGGGCTGGCGGTATTCCCTGGCCTCCCGGGCCTGGCCTGAGGCAGCAGAGCCACCACCTTCGCTGGCTTCGGGAGCCGGCTGTGATGCGACCTTTTCCGAGAGATCCAGAATACGCTGATCCAGATCGATATAACGGTCGCGCCCTTGCTGCTGCAGGCGGTTAATCAGGTGCCGCTGCTCCTCCACTTCGCCCTGGAGCCGTCTGACTTCACCCTGAAGCTGCTGGATCATGTAGAACAGTTCCGACGTCGCCTGACTGCTGTTGGCGTTACGCTGACTGTCCTGGGCTGATTGCGCCAGGGCCACTCCCGCCTGCCCGAGGGCAAGCGGAAGCACCACTGTCGCCATGAGGATTTTTCTCATGGTCGTTCCTGTGTGATTACTCAAATACGAGTTCTACACGACGATTCTGGGCCCAGGCGCTCTCGCTGGAACCCATCACGGCCGGCTTCTCTTCGCCATAGCTTACGGTCTCGAGCTGGCCACGTGAAGCACCGTTTACAATCAGGAAACGCTGAACGGCGTTAGCACGACGCTCGCCAAGGGCCAGGTTGTATTCCTTGGTACCGCGCTCGTCGGCGTGACCCTCAATGCGGACGTTCTGACCCGGGTTGTTGGCGAGGAAACGGGCATGTGCAACCAGGACATCGCGGGCTTCCTGCTTGATTTCAGCCGTATCGAAATCAAAGTAGAAGGTGGTGATTTCACGCAGGGCCTGTTGTTCGGCCTGCTTGCGAGCTTCCATACGCTCTTCTTCGGTCATGGCTGAAGAAGAAACACCGCCCTGGTCGTCACCTCCGTAAACAGTGGATCCACCTTCCTGGTCTACAGCAGCCACATCGGAACCATACTCGCCGCCTTCTTCGGAGGTACCACCGGTAGAGCTACAGCCCGCTACCAGACCGACGGACAACAACAGTGCGAACGCTTTTGATTGAGCTGAAAAATTCATGTTTTCTTCCTTTCAGTTGAGTGACGTTATTGCTTGAACAATGGCCAACACCGGAAAGCTCCGGGAGTCAGCGAACCAAAGGTCCCCAGGCGGGCTCACGGACATCGCCTTCGGATGCCGGCAAGCTGTATGCTGCTCCACCATCCGCGGAAATAACCGTGAGCACGTTGCTGCCATTCTGCCGGGTAGCGTAGATCAGCATCCGGCCATTGGGCGCGACACTGGGAGACTCATCAGACTCGGTGCGGGTTAGGATCGTTTCCTCCCCGGTTTTCAGTTCGGTACGGGCAATGTGAAATGCCCGATCGCGCTGGTGAACGTAATACACATAGTTACCGTCATTGTCGGGCCTTGGCCGAGCATTGTAACGGCTGCCGAAGGTGATACGACGAGGCTCCGCACCCGGTGTATCCATGTGGTAAATCTGCGGACCTCCGGACCGGTCCGACGTAAAGAAAATGCCCTTGCCAGTGGCGTCATAGCTCGGTTCGGTATCAATCGCCCAGTGGTTCGTAAGCTTGGTCAACTGCCGGGTATCGAGGTTCATCCGGTAGATCTCGGCATTTCCGTCTTTCGAGAGGGTCATCAGCAACGATCGGCCATCGTCGGACCAGGCCGGCGCCGAGTTGAGCCCCGGAAAGTCTGCCACTTTGGTGCGATTGCCGGTTGCAAGCTCATGAACAAAAATCACCGGTTTCCCTGTTTCGAACGACACATAGGCCAGCTTTTCCCCGTCTGGCGACCATGCCGGTGACAGGATGGGCTCCTGGCTTTCAAGCCGGATTCTGGCGCGCTTGCCGTCCACGTCGCTGACCTGCAGTCGGTAACGTGGTTTGCCATTGGCGGTATCAAGCGTGATGTAGGCAAGCTTAGTTGAGAAGGCACCCGGCACACCCGTGATGGCCTCATATACCTTGTCGCTGATGTGGTGAGCGAGCGAGCGCATATTGGAGGCAGGTGCCGCCGCAGTTTCACCGAGAATCCGTTCCTCGCGGTTTACATCGAACAGCTCATACCGGGCCTGAACACGGTCACCGCTTCGGCTGAGGCCCCCCACCAGGACATAGCGCTGGTCCAGCAGGCGCCAGTCCCGGAAATACACTTCCTCCCGCCTGGATGGCAGGCTCAGCATCTTCTCCGGAGGCAGAGTCCGGAATTCGCCCGTCATGGTCAGATCCGCCTGAACAATGCTGCTGACCTTGTCGCCAGCGGGCATCTGTCCAGACTCGGCGAAAGGCACCACTGCAACAGGAATGGCCGAATCCGCGCCTTCAGTAATCCGGATCAACAGCTCCGCCCGGGCTGTCGAAACCGCGAAAAAGATCAGTGCCGTGGCGGCGAGTAGCGTTCTGGCCGGTTTATACCAAATCCGATGTGTCATGGTGTTATCCATACCTTTATCTGTTCTTCCGACGTGGGTTAAATTCAATCGTAAACTGTCGGAAGTACCGATCAAACGTTTCCCGATCATTCGGAATTGGATACCTTTGCAACGAACGGACGGCTTGAAGTGCTGAGTTATCAAAAGCCCTGTTTCCGCTGCTGCTGACCAATTCTGCGCCGGCAAGCTCACCAGTAGGCAACAGGGTGATCCTTAATCGCGCAACCAGATCTTCCGTGGCAGAGGAAGGCAGATACCACAACTCATGGAGCCGCTCTCTGATCAAGGCCTGATACTTCTCACTCTCCGACAGCATCTGAGCTTCCCGGGCTTTTGCGGCAGCCGCCTCCTGCTGGCGACGCGCCTCTTCTTCCCGAGCTCTTTGGGCCGCCTCCGCCTGGGCTTCAAGCTGCTGTTCCCGGAGCTTGCGCTCTGCCTCGAGGCGCTTGCGCTCAGCTTCCTGGCGAGCCAGCTCCTCCTGGCGCTTTCGTTCGGCCTCTTCCCGCTTCCGCTGCTCCTCCTGGCGCCGCTTCTCTTCTTCGGCTTTTCGCTTTGCCTCTTCCTGACGGCGTTTTTCTTCCTCAGCTTTCTGCCTGGCCCGCTCCTTGGCCTCCGCCTCCGCCTTTTGACGGGCAGCCTCCGCTTCACGGGCTTTCCGGGCCTCGCGTTCTTTCGCCTCTGCTTCCTGACGCTCCTGCTCTTTCTGCTGCTGGAGCCGTTTTTGTTCTTCCTGTCGCTTCTGCTCTGCAATGCGACGGGCTTCTTCTTCCTGCCTCTGTCGTTCAGCTTCTTCCTTGCGACGCTGCTCTTCGGCCCGGCGTTCTTCATCCCGCTTTTGCTGATCGACCGGCTCTACCACCGGGCTCGGTTCCGGCTCCTGCTGGGTAATCAGCCGGGCCGATATGCTCCTGGGTGGCGGCTCATGATCGGTGCTGGTCCAAGACCAACCCGCAAGCGCAATGCCCAGAATCAACAGGTGCAACGTGACCGAGAGCGCCACCGGTGATTTCCATGGTGGCACGCCTGTTGTGGTTACTTCGCGCTGGTGATCTCTCACAACACTCCTGCCCGCAACACTATCAATTGTCGTCCCGGGGTGATTCGGTGATCAGGCCGATACTGCTCGCCCCGGCACCCTGCAACTCGGCCATCAACCGAACAACTGTGCCGTAAGTAACATTCTCATCGCCGCGAACCAGAATCTCACTTGAGGCCCGTTGCGAGAGGATCTTGGAAACCTGGGCCCGCAAGTCAGACAGCGTCATGGGATCACTGCCGTCGTCTCCAATCTCGACGTAGTACGCTCCGTTTGCATCAACCGAAACAATGATGGACTCAACATCCTTGTCAGACTGAATAGGATCGGAAGTGGTCTGGGGCAGATCAACCTTCACCCCCTGCGTCAGCATCGGGGCGGTGACCATGAAGATGATCAGCAACACCAGCATGACATCAATGTACGGAACCACATTGATTTCCGACATTGGCTTGCGCCGGTTTTCCGGCATCATTCCCATGCCCTTCATAAAGCAGTGCTCCCAAGCTGATCCCTGCCCATGAATTCAGCCACCATCATGCGGCACCCTTTTCGCTCTGATGCACGCGACGGTGAAGAATGCTGGAAAACTCATCGGCAAAGGTTTCATAGTTCTTCAGCAGCGCATCGGACATGGCCGAGAAACGGTTATAGGCGATAACGGCCGGTATTGCCGCGAACAGGCCCATGGCGGTCGCGATCAGGGCCTCGGAAATGCCCGGGGCTACCGTGGCCAGGGTTGCCTGCTGAACCTGGGCCAGACCACGGAACGAGTTCATGATGCCCCAGACGGTGCCAAACAAACCCACATAAGGGCTGGTGGAGCCGACCGTCGCCAGAAACGGCAGGCTGGCTTCCAGGCGCTCATGCTCCCGGGAAAAGGCCACCCGCATTGCCCGCTGGGTACCTTCCATGACCGCATCGGCATCCCGGCTTTGCTGGCGCAACCGGGAAAACTCCTTGAAACCGGCCCGGAACAGGGATTCCATGCCGGAAAACGGTGTTGGATCGGCGTTCACCTCCCGGTACAACTGCCCCAGATCCATGCCTGACCAGAAACGCTCCTCGAACGCCAATTGCGCCCTCTTGGCCTTCCGGAACACCTGCAGGCGCTGGAAAATCAAGGCCCAGGACATGATTGACGCCAGGGCCAGCAAAAGCATGACCAGCTGAACCAAGACACCGGCATTGGCAATGAGGTACCAGACTGAAAGTTCTGAATCCACTTCTTACTCCTGGCTCGTTCTGTTTATCGTTTCGGTGGGCTGGACATTCCTGGCCAGCAATTCCTGCATATTCGTCGGTAACCGGCGGGGACGACCGGAATCAAGCGCTACGCAGGCTACCCGCACATCACTGTCACTCAGCAACTTTCGGTCTTCGGCCCGCATCACACGCTGACGGAAATCCATCCAGACTCTACCAAAAGCCACGGGTTCCGCAGTAACCAGCAGTTCGTCATCAAGCTTGGCCGGCACCGCATAATGAATGGTCAGCCGTTGCACCACATAACTGATATTGTCTGCCAGACCCGCCCTGAGGCCAACGCCGCAACTGCGTACCCATTCGGTTCGGGCCCGCTCCATGTAATGGAGATATTTGGCATGAAATACGATGCCACCAGCGTCGGTGTCCTCGATATAGACCCGAATCGGCAGTTCGAACCTTCCCTCTGGTGCCTGTTCAACCAAAAAGATCGTCCTCCCTGCCCGACTTCGGCGGAATGACACCAAAATGCTGATAGGCGTTGGAGGTTACCATCCTGCCCCTGGGCGTCCGGACCATGTAGCCCTGCTGGATCAGGAAAGGTTCAAGCACATCCTCGATGGTGCCACGCTCCTCGCTGATAGCTGCAGCAAGGCTCTCGACACCTACCGGGCCACCATCGAACTTTTCAATCATGGCCAACAGCAGCCGGCGGTCCATGTGGTCGAAGCCCTGATTATCCACTTTAAGCATGTTCAGGGCCTGATCGGCAATGTCAGAAGTAATGCGACCGTCGGAGCGAACCTCCGCAAAATCGCGGACTCGACGCAACAGACGGTTGGCGATACGCGGAGTACCCCGGGACCGTCGCGCAATTTCAAACGCGCCTGCTTCATCAACGGCTACCGACGACAGACGCGCGGAGCGCAGAATGATGCTGGTGAGATCTTCTGTGTTGTAAAACTCCAGCCGCTGGACAATGCCGAAGCGGTCGCGCAGCGGCGACGTCAGCAAGCCAGCCCGGGTCGTAGCCCCGACAAGGGTGAACGGAGGCAGATCCAGCTTGATGGATCGGGCAGCCGGGCCCTCACCAATCATGATGTCGAGCTGGTAATCTTCCATCGCCGGATAAAGGACTTCTTCGACGGCGGCGCTGAGACGGTGGATCTCATCGATGAAGAGAACGTCACCTTCTTCAAGGTTGGTCAGCATGGCCGCCAGGTCACCGGCTTTTTCGAGCACCGGACCAGACGTTGTCTTGATGGATACGCCCATCTCATTGGCGATGATATTGGCAAGGGTTGTTTTGCCCAGACCGGGCGGGCCAAAGATCAGAACGTGGTCCAGGGCCTCCTCGCGGCCACGGGCGGCGGATATGAAAATATCCATCTGTTCACGGACCGTGGGCTGGCCAACGTATTCAGCCAGCAGGGTCGGGCGAATGGCCCTGTCCTGTACTTCCTCGTATTCACCGGCCCGGGCCGAGATCAACCGGTCGGATTCGATCATGGCATCACCCATAGTGTGGGAATCAACATCGTGCCTCACGTTTGCCCGCTATTCCAGCGCAGCCCCAATTGTACAAAGGGGTTTGCAGGTGTCACGTTACGCTCTCTACAGGTTCACGACAGGTTTTCGCGATCAGGCCGGTATCATATTTCGTAGGGCCAGTCTGATGAGGGTTTCGCTGCTCATGCCCTCTTCGGCGACTTTGCTGATGGCCTTTGCGGCCTCCTGTGGCTTGTAACCCAGAGCAATCAATGCGGCTTCCGCTTCCTCGGTAGCCGCCGGGCCGCCAACCGGACCCTGTCCGTCCACTTGCCCCAATCCTGTCGTCTCAGGCGACGTTGGCACAAATTGCCCTTCAAGTTGCCCTATCCGGTCCGCCATTTCAATAAGAAGCCGTTCTGCGGTCTTCTTGCCAACGCCGGGGAGCTTGACCAGTGAGGCGGAGTCACGATTCTCAACGCAGCGAATGAACTGCTGTGCGTCCAATCCGGAAAGAATGCCAACGGCCAGCTTAGGGCCAACCCCATTGACCTTGATCAGCAGGCGGAAGAGGTCCCGGTCCAGGCTGGAAGCAAAGCCGTAGAGGCTCTGGGCGTCTTCTCGGACGGCAAAATGGGTGTGCAGGGTGACTTCATCGCCGGTCTCCGGCAGATGAAAGAAGGTGGTATAGGGGATGTCGACTTCATAGCCCAGGCCCGCGCACTCAACCAGCGCCTGGCCCGGAGCCTTTTCGACCAGAATACCTCGGATACGACCAATCAAGCTGAATCTCCTGTCGCTCCTGGGAGCGGTTTATTGTTGTCGCACACGACCGCTTCGGACTTTTCCCGCGCCACTGGCCACCCGCAGAATACTCTGGTTCATGTGGGCATGGCACATGGCGATGGCGAGCGCATCGGCCGCGTCTGCCTGGGGTTTGCGTGAAAGCGAAAGCAACACCTGAACCATGTGCTGAACCTGGGATTTGTCAGCCCCGCCCTTGCCGACCACCGCCTGCTTTACCTGCCTCGCCGAGTATTCATGAACCGCCAAGCCACTATTGGCGGCACTGACGATGGCCGCGCCGCGGGCCTGACCCAGCTTCAGAGCCGAGTCAGGATTGCGGGCCATGAACACCTGCTCGATGGCAAATTCTTCCGGCCGATACTCTCCGATCAGGGTGGCAAGGCTCTGGAATATGGTCTGAAGGCGTTCAGCCATGGGCTTCTCGCCCACCCGGATACAACCACTGTCGATGTACTCGATGTGTCGACCATCTGCCCGAATGACGCCGTAACCGGTAATTCGTGACCCCGGATCAACGCCCAGAATTATCGCCACATCAATGCTCCTGACTGGTCAAAGCGATTCCATGATGTCGCCGGAGATATCCGCGTTATGGTAGACATTCTGAACATCGTCCAGATCTTCGAGCATATCAATAAGCTTGAGGATGGTTTCCGCGCCGTCCCGATCCAGCTCAACCCGCGTGGATGGAACCATGGTTACTTCAGCATTGTCCGGCACCAGTCCCGCATTGACCAGAGATTCCTTGACGTCCAGAAACTGCTCGGGTGTGGTTACGATTTCCCAGGAACCGTCGTCCTGGGCCGCAAGGTCCTCGGCGCCGGCGCTGAGCACGGCTTCCACCAGCCTGTCCTCTTCCCACTCCGGACCGTAGCTGATGATTCCCTGCTTGCTGAACAGGTAGGCGACCGATCCGTCGGTACCGAGATTGCCACCCATCTTGTTGAACGCGTGGCGGATTTCAGCCACAGACCGGTTTTTATTGTCGGTCATGACTTCCACGAATATCGCCACACCACCGGGGCCATAGCCTTCGTAGGTCAGCTCTTCGTAGTTGTCATCATCGCCACCACCGGCGCCACGTTCAACCGCGCGCTCGATGGTGTCTTTCTTCATATTGGCGGTGAGCGCCTTGTCGATGACGGCGCGCAGGCGGGGATTATCATCGGGATTCCCCCCGCCCTGGCGCGCGGCCACGGTCAGCTCACGAATGATTTTGGTGAAGATCTTGCCCCGCTTGGCATCTTGTGCCGCCTTGCGGTGCTTGATGTTGGCCCACTTACTGTGACCCGCCATACAGCTCCTCCCTTAAATCACTGACTTACTCGTTGCCCTCACCGGCTTCCGCCTTGTTGCCTTCAACCGGCTTTGACGGCTTGCGCAGACGGATATGCAACTCACGCAGCTGCTTCTCATCCACTTCGCCCGGCGCCTGGGTCATCAGACAGGTGGCACTCTGGGTTTTCGGGAATGCGATAACGTCACGGATGGACGAAGCGCCGGTCATCAGCATGACCAGGCGATCCAGGCCGAACGCCAGACCACCATGGGGCGGGCAACCAAACTTCAGGGCATCCAGCAGGAAGCCGAACTTGGCGCGGGCTTCCTCTTCACCGATACCCAGAATACGGAACACCGCTTCCTGCATTTTCTCATCGTGAATACGGATAGAACCGCCGCCCAATTCAGTGCCGTTCAACACCATATCGTAGGCGCGGGACAACGCGTTGGCGGGGTCTTGGGCCAGATCTTCCGGACTACAGGACGGCGCGGTGAACGGGTGGTGAATCGCGGTCAGGCCGCCGTCCGGAGTTTCCTCGAACATCGGGAAATCGACAACCCAGAGCGGCGCCCACTCGGAAGTCAGCATGTCGAGATCGTGACCGATCTTGATCCGCAGTGCGCCGAGGGCTTCATTGACCACGTTGGTCTTGTCCGCGCCGAAGAACACGATGTCGCCGTCTTCGGCACCCACACGCTCCATGATAGCCAGAGCAACATTATCGCCCAGGAACTTGATGATCGGGGACTGCAGACCTTCAACGCCCTTGGACAGGTCATTGACCTTGATATAGGCAAGACCTTTGGCACCGTAGATACCAACAAACTTGGTGTAGTCGTCAATCTGCTTGCGCGTCAGCTCGCCGCCTTTCGGCACCCGCAGAGCCGCCACACGACCTTTCGGATCCTTGGCGGGACCAGCGAAGACCTTGAAGTCCACGCCTTCAACCAGATCATTTACATCCAGCAGCTCCAGCGGGATTCGCAGATCCGGCTTGTCGCTGCCGTAACGTTGCATTGCCTCGGCATACGGCATTTGCGGGAAGGACGGCAGTTCAACCTCCAGCACGTCCTTGAACAGCGCCCGGATCATGTCCTCGTTCAGCTTCATCAGGGTCTCTTCATCAATGAAAGAGGCCTCGATGTCTACCTGGGTGAACTCCGGCTGACGATCTGCACGCAGGTCTTCATCCCGGAAACACTTGGCGATCTGGTAGTAGCGGTCAACACCAGACACCATCAGCAGCTGCTTGAACAGCTGGGGAGACTGGGGAAGCGCGAAGAAGGAGCCTTCGTGGGTACGGCTCGGCACCAGGTAATCCCGCGCGCCTTCCGGCGTGGCACGGGTCAGGATAGGAGTTTCCACATCCATGAAGCCGTTGCTGTCGAGGTAGTTACGGATATAACTGGTCACCCGGGAACGGAAACGCAGGCGGTTGATCATCTCCGGACGACGCAGGTCCACAAACCGGTAGCGCAGACGCACGTCCTCGCCAACGTCGACATGCTCATCCAGCGGGAACGGCGGCGTTGCCGCAGCGTTCAGGATAGTCAGCTCCTTACCCAGAAGCTCAACCTGCCCGGTCGGCATGTTGTTGTTCTCGGTTCCGGCAGGACGACGACGCACCCGGCCGGTGACCTTGATCACGAACTCGCTACGGACTTTTTCCGCAAGCGCAAAGCTCTCAGGGGTATCAGGATCCACAACAACCTGAGACATACCATCCCGATCCCGCAGATCCAGGAAGATAACCCCACCGTGGTCACGACGGCGGTGTACCCATCCGCAAAGTGTGACTTCCTGATCGATGTGGGATTCGTTGATCCCACCGCAATAATGACTGCGCATACCGGTTCCCGTTACGTTTAATGTGTTCAAATATGGTGCGTGTTCTGGATCGCTTGAAAAATGGTGCGACCATAGCGGAAAAGCCGCCCATTATAAACACAATGGCGGTGAAAATCAGGCGTGCGGGCACGCAAATCAAGCGGTCGGATGACTGCAGGTTGGCAGCCGGCTAGAATGCTTCTTTTTTACCAGCAGATGGAGTCTGAACTTGGCCACCAGAGCGGAGCAAAAACAGAAAACCCGGCGGGCACTGATGGATGCGGCGCTCTCGCAACTGAGTGCGGACCGGGGCTTTGGCAGTCTGAGTTTGCGGGAGGTTGCTCGGGAAGCCGGCATCGCCCCCACGTCTTTCTACCGGCACTTTGCCGAGCTTGATGAACTGGGCCTGGCTCTGGTGGACGAAGGCGGCGTTGCATTAAGGCAACTGATGCGTCAGGCCCGCAAGCGAATTGCCCGTGATGGTGGCAGCGCCATTTCCACTTCTGTAGAAACCTTCATGGAGTACCTGGGCAACAATGCCAATCTGTTCCGGCTGATGCTTCGGGAGAGGACCGGGGTCTCCAAGCCTTTTCGGACAGCCGTAAAGGCCGAGATTGACCACTTTGTGACCGAACTGGCCGATGACCTGCGGCGGATCGCCGACGAGCAGAACAAACCCCTCTCAGAAGCCAGACTGGTGGCCGAGGCCATGGTAACGCTGGTATTCAACCAGGGGGCAGAAGCGCTGGATGCAACCGCTTCCGAACGTGATGAGCTGAAGGCCAAGCTGAAAACCGAGCTCAGAATGATCCTGGTCGGCTCCCAGACTCTGGCGAAACGCAACTGACCTCACCTTCGAACTAGACACCGGCCTCAAGCTCAGCAAGAACCGGAGCCAGTCTCGAGCGAACCTGCGCCAGCTCCTCATCAGAATAAGCAACCGGCGCCTGCTTGCCCCACACAGGGCCCGGCCAGCCCGGGTCGCCTTCGAACCGCACGATATGGTGAAGATGAAGCTGGGGCACCATGTTGCCAAGGGCTGCGACGTTCATCTTGTCGCCGCCAAAGACACCCATCATGGCTTCGCTGAGCGCGGAAGACTCGCGGACCAGCTGGTGCTGCTGGCCCGCCGACAACTGGTAGATCTCACGGATGCCGGCGACCGCCGGCACCAACAGCACCCAAGGCCAGGTGCTGTCATTCATCAGTCGGATTTCACAAAGCGAGCTGCTTCCGAGGCCAATCGTGTCAGCCTTCAGTCGCTCGTGTAACCGGAAAACTGCCGGTTCGCTCATACTCATCCTCCGATTATCTGGGTTTACTCGGAGTGGAACTGGGTGCGGCCACGGCCAATGGCGTAGTAAATGAGGCCGTAGCGATCCAGCATTTCCGGCTCGTAGAGATTGCGGCCATCAAAGACCACAGGTTCACGAATGGTCGCAGCAATAGATTCGAAGTCTGGGGACCGGAACTCTTTCCACTCGGTGCAGATAGCGAGAACATCTGCCCCTTTAAGCGCCTGCTCTTTCGTGCCGCACAGGGTCAGGCCTTCCTGATCACCGTAGATTCGCTGGGTTTCCTCCATGGCCTCCGGGTCGAAAGCCTGTACCCTGGCGCCGGCTTTCCAGAGATCTTCCATCAATGTGCGGGAAGAAGCTTCGCGCATATCGTCGGTATTCGGCTTGAACGCCAGCCCCCAAAGCGCAACGACCTTGCCATTGAGATCACCACCAAAATAGTGGCTGATCTTGTCGAACAACACGTGTTTCTGGGCGTAGTTGACCGATTCAACCGCATTCAGCAAGCGTGCTTCGTAACCGCAGTCGCTGGCGGTTCGGGCCAGGGCCTGAACATCTTTCGGGAAGCAGGAACCGCCGTAACCGCAACCAGGGTAGATGAAGTGATAGCCAATCCGCGGGTCGGAACCAATGCCCTGGCGCACGGCTTCGATATCAGCGCCCAGTCGCTCTGCCAGATTGGCGATTTCGTTCATAAAGCTGATTTTGGTGGCCAGCATGGAGTTGGCCGCGTACTTGGTGAGCTCGGCAGACCGCAGGTCCATAAAGATCATACGGTCGTGACTGCGGTTGAATGGGTAATAGACCTCTCTCAGAAGCTCAGCCGCGCGCTCGCTATCGGTCCCGACAACAATGCGATCAGGCTTCATGAAATCGTTGATGGCCGCCCCTTCCTTGAGAAACTCAGGATTGGACACCACGTCGAAATCCAGTTCCAGGCCACGACGGTCGAGCTGGGCACGAACCGCCGTCCGGACCTTGTCGCCGGTACCCACCGGCACCGTGGACTTGTCGACGACTACCTTGTAGTCCTCCATGTATTCGCCGATGGAACGGGCCACAGCGGTTACATACTGGAGGTCGGCAGAACCGTCTTCGTCCGGGGGCGTACCCACGGCAATAAATTGGAGTGTGCCGTGACGAACGGCATCTTCGGTATCGGTTGTAAAGGAAAGGCGGCCTGCCTCAACGGTGTGCTTTACGATATTGTCGAGGCCCGGTTCATAGATGGGAATCTGGCCATTCTTGAGCTTTTCAATTTTGCCCTGGTCCACGTCCATACAGAGAACGTCGTGGCCAACATCCGCCAGGCAAGCACCAGTAACCAGGCCAACATAACCGGTTCCAAAAATCGTTATTTTCATCCTTTTAATCCCGATACAAATACAGAAAAGTTATTGGGTGTCGTCCGCTTTTTTCTTCTGCCAGATCGCTTCCCACGCCAGGGCGGTGCCGACAATGGTATCCAGATTGTCGTAGTCCGGCTGCCAGCCCAGGGTCTGGCGGATAAGTGTGTTGTCCGCCATCAATGCTGCCGGGTCGCCGGCGCGGCGGCCGGTTTCGGTGACCGGAAAATCAACGCCGGATTGCGCCTTGACCACATCAATCACTTCCCGGACCGTAAAGCCGCGACCATAACCGCAGTTCATGACCTTCGAATGACCACCATCTGCCATGTAGTCCAGCGCCATCACGTGGGCCTTGGCCAGGTCCTCCACGTGGATGTAGTCGCGAATGCAGGTGCCGTCCCGGGTATCGTAATCGGTGCCGAAGACACTCATGCCTTCCCGCTGTTCCGTCACGCACTCACAGGCGACCTTGATCAGATGCGTGGCTTCAGGTGTGGCCTGCCCCAGCAGCCCTTCCGGATTCGCGCCTGCCACATTGAAGTAACGGAGAATCACATAATTGAGGCTGGAGGCTGCGGCCAGATCCATGATCATCCGCTCGCTCATCATCTTGGACGCGCCGTAGGGGTTGATCGGGGCCAGCGGCAGATCCTCAGTGAGCACCGTCTGCTCGGGCATACCATAGACGGCCGCGGTGGAGGAAAACACCATGTACGGCACTTCGTGCTTTTCGACCGCTTTCAGGAGGTTCAGGGTATTGCGGGTATTGTTGCTGTAGTACTTCAGGGGGTTGGCGACAGACTCCGGCACCACAATATTGGCAGCGAAATGCAGGACTGCCTCAAACTGGTGACGGGAGAACAGATCTTCGATTGCCGCTTCGTCGGCCAGATCCCCGACCACCAGTTCGCCGGCGGTGACCGCCCAGCGGTAGCCAGTGGAGAGGTTATCGAAAACAACGATATCGTGACCGGCCTGGCCCAGCTGACGGACCACGTGACTGCCAATATATCCGGCTCCGCCGGTAACGAGGACTTTCATAGGCGAAAACTACTCCTTCCCTGAATTCTGTTTGCGCAGACGCCGGATCTCTGCCCGTCGCCGACTGAAAAACTCACTGATCACCTGGCTGCACTGGCTTGCCAGAACCCCACCGACCGCTGTTACGCCCCAGTTCAGATGAGGCTCGTCCAGCGTCCGGCGTGCCGATTCCACCGCCCCGGCCTTCGGTTCGGCAGCGCCGTACACAAGGCGACTGATGCGGCTATGGACAATGGCACCCACGCACATGGTACAGGGCTCCAGCGTAACGTAAAGCGTGGCGCCAGGCAGCCGGTAATTGCCAACCCGGGACGCGGCGTCGCGCAATGCCCGGATTTCGGCATGGGCAGTCGGATCGCAGCCGGAGATGGGCGCGTTAAAGCCTGCCCCGATCTCCCTGCCCTCCAGCACCACCACGGCGCCTACAGGCACTTCCCCCTTTGCCGCGGCTTCCGATGCAAGCTGCAGAGCCCGGGTCATCCAGTAGTGATCGGCTTCGGTACGGGACATTGTCTTTTCAGGCCTGGCGTCAGTTAAGCCGGAGTCAGCAATTAAACCGGGCCAGCAGTTAAGCCGGGGTCAGAAGAAAGCTTTCTTCTGACCCCTTGTTCATGACCCCTTGTTCAGGCGGACTCCGGTTATTCCCACTCGATTGTAAATGAGCCATTTTTGTCTTTTATATTCAATAGCTTACATTCCTGTAAATCAATAATACCATGAAATACCATGCTCAGAAAATCCTTCAAAATGCTCGAAAAATTGCCTGGTTGAACACTGCCACACAGCACCCCCTGACTTCCCCCCTCGACCCATTAATACAAACATTGACAATCTTTGTATTTCGACCTAATATTCTTTGCGAGAGCATCTACCGTCGGAGGCCATTATGCATATATCACTAACGCCTGAACTGGAGTCCCGCGTTAAAGCTAAAGTGGAAACCGGCCTGTACAACAATGCCAGCGAAGTCATCCGTGAAGCACTCCGTTTTATGGAAACCCATGAAGACTGGATTCATGAGATCAAACTGACTCGACTTCGTGAGCAACTGAAAGTCGGAGTAGACCAACTAGACCGTGGAAAAGGTATTGCAATCGAATCAAGATCAGCGCTTGACACCTTGTTTGACGATATCAAGAGCTGACCTTCATGGCGCCCCATCAGCTCGTCATTGCACCAGCCGCTAAAAATGACCTCAAAGACATTTACCAGTACGGCCTGCGACAGTGGGGTCAGGCACAATCCGAGAGCTACCTGTCCACTATAAAAAACCAATTCTGGTTGGTGACTCATCAACCGCTTATGGGCATTGATCGCCCCGAGCTCCTACCGGGCACCAGAAGCCTCCCTGTAGAAAGCCATACCCTGTTTTACCGTGTGACTACCAACAGGGTTGAAATCATCCGTGTACTACATGGCCGCCAGGATCCACAACGCCACCTAAAATAGCCAGACATGTGCACAATATTGGAGTTATGCACGAAATCCCAATCACCCCAATCCCTGCCCAAACCAGGAACACCTGAGTACGAGGAATTGCCACAATACGTGGAAACACCTCCGCTCCCTTTCCGTCGAACTATCCGCCGACGTGAACTTCACCAGATTATCCCCTTGGCGGAAACAACCATCTACGACATGGAGCGCCATGGTGAATTCCCGCGTCGTTTCAACCTGGCCGTCGGCAACCATTGAGTGGAAATAACCGGAGTCCGCCTGAACAAGGGGTCAGAAGAAAGCTTTCTTCTGACCCCGGCTTAAAGCTGCTGGCGGCCGGATTGCCATGATTCAGGTATATGGTGCGGGTCTTCTGCGCCGCTTTTAGACACGATCACATACATGCCGTCGCGGTTGGCGACCTTGTAGGTGGCGCCATTGGGCTTGAGTTTACGCAATGCTGGAAAGACCTTATTTCACTCCCACTCAATTGTAAATAGGCTATTTTTACGCATTATTTTCAATAGCTTACTTGTTTCTGTAGGCCGTAATACCATGAAAAATACCATGTTCAGAATTTGTTGCTCATCGCTACTTTTCAAATCGTAGATCCCAGAAAACACCCTGGCGACCACCTTTACAATGGTACTTAATATAGTCTATATTTAGCACCATTGGAACCACCAAGGAATACACGCAATGAAACTGAGCGAATCGGTCAAACCCATTAGCTATTTGAAAAAGCATACCGCCGAGGTTCTGCGAGACGTTAGCGAAGGGCAACGTACCATGGTAATAACGCAACACGGTGAAGCCAGAGCCGTACTACAGGATATTGCCAGTTATGAACAAACCCAGGAATCGCTGGCACTACTCAAGATGCTGGCCCAAAGCTCGAAGAGTATTCGGGAAGGCCGGAGCAAGCCTCTTAAGAAAGCCTTTGCCGATGCCCGAAAGCACGCCAGGGAAATTACTGAGTGAAGCGCTATCGCGTCCGCCTCACCGCGGATGCAGAACAGGACCTCATCGATATCTACCGCTATATCGCTCTCCACGACTCTTCGCAGAATGCGGATTACGTACTGGATCAGCTGGAATCCCTCTGCTCGCGACTTACCGAACTGCCCGAACGTGGACACGTTCCACCAGAACTCGATCGAATCGGTGTAACAAACTACCGGGAAGTCTACTTCAAGCCATACCGCGTCATCTATGAAGCAATCCGTCAGGACGTTTTCGTTCACTGCATCCTTGATGGTCGAAGGGATATGCCTTCGTTACTTCAGCGACGACTAATTCGTTAGGACTGGTGATGACAAATTCGAGTCCACACTCGATTCGATACAGGCACTGCTGAGGTCGCTATTGCCTGCCGATGCCAGTCAGTGCCGGACATTACTTGCCAGTACCGGTCACTCCCACTCGATTGTAAACGAGCCTTTACCCGACAGTTGCATAAATCCGGCGCTGTTTCTCAAGCAAACAGCTCATATATAGCACGAAACGTCTGTCACGCTTCTGCTTCTGGACTTCACCAAAAGTGAGGTCCAGAAAACGGCATAAATCGACGCGAGAAGATGGCTTGCATGCATAAAAAAACGGCCTCGAAGTTGGTAGAATGGGAGTCGCCAAAACAACCAAAAACACCAACGGAGACCGTTTGCATGAAGTGTAGCAGAGCCGCGATTCATCGCAAGACCCATCGCATCCCCGAGATCCGGTTCGAAGATCAGAAGCTGACCTCGTTCGCCGGCCTGGTGGTGTACCAGCCCCTGTTTTCCCGTATCGGACTCAAGCAACAGCTCGGCAGCTGTTTTCGCCATCTGAAGGTCAGTCCCATCTTCGGTCACGGCGTGGTGGTGCTGTTGCTGGTGGTCCATCTGCTGCTGGGCTACCGTCGGTTGCAGGACATGCGCTATTACGCAGATGACCCCATGGTGCATCGGCTGCTGGGCCTGGGGCGCCTGCCCGATGTCGCCACCGTCAGCCGGACTCTGGCGGGGCTGGACGAGACCGGCGTCGCCAACCTGCGTCGACTCAATCGGCAGCGGGTCCTGGAGCGGCTCGGCGCCCTGGGCCTGGCCCGCATCACCCTGGACTTCGACGGCTCGGTGCTCTCCACCGGCCGCTTCGCCGAAGGCACGGCCGTGGGCTTCAATCGCAAGAAGAAAGGAAGCCGCAGCTACTATCCGTTGTTTTGCACCGTCGCCCAGACCGGGCAGGTGCTCGATGTCTGGCACCGGCCCGGTAATGTGCACGACTCCAACGGCGCCAAGGCCTTCATCCTCGCCTGCATGCGGGAAATCAAGGCGATTTTGCCGCGCGCCACGATCGAGGCGCGCATGGACAGCGCCTTTTTCAATGATGACATTGTCAGCATGCTGGATCGTGAGGAGGTCGAGTTCACCGCCAGCGTCCCTTTCGAGCGCTTTGCCGCGCTCAAGACCCTGATCGAGAACCGCAAACGCTGGCGCCGCCTCGATGGGCAGTGCAGCTTCTTCGAGACGGACTGGAAACCGGCGAAATGGCAGGATCGCTACCGCTCCGTGTTCACCCGAAACCAGAATCGCAAACAGTACAAGGGCGCGGTCCAGCTGGACCTGTTCGTCCCCTATGAATACGGCTAGGACTTCAAGGTGATCGTGACCAACAAGCCGGTGTCGGCCAAAAAAGCGCTGGCATTCCATAATGGGCGCGGGGCTCAGGAAGGTGTATTCGCCGAACTCAAATCGCAGACGCAGATGGATTACGTCCCCACTCGCAAACAGGCCGGCAACCAGGTTTATCTGCTCTCGGCGGTGATGGCACACAATCTCAACCGGGAAATGCAGATGCTGTGCCATGAAAAATCGCGCAACACCACCGAAAAGCGCGCGCCGCTGTGGTGTTTCGAACAACTCGGCACCATTCGACGCAAGCTGATTCAGCGTGCCGGTCGTCTGACCAAACCTCAGGGCGCATTGACGCTGACCATGAGCGCGAATCAAACCGTGAAATACGAATTGTTGCATTATCTGGATGCCCTGAAGCAAGTGGCCTGAGCCTGTTTTCGTCAAAATTTATGCAATGATTGGGTTAACCGGAGAGGACACTAATTATGGACATTCATGAACTAAGCGGTAATTTGGAGAAGGAATAGATGGCATCCACCTTTGCTTGGCTCGATCATTCAGAAAGCGACCGTCGTAAAGCGCTCGATGTCGTTGATCTGTTCCGTGAACAAGACACGCGGGATGAGCTTGGCATTGGAACAGTCAGAGACGCGCTTGCAGATTCCTTGTTTCCCGGAATCAGCACGATCCAGACACGGGCCAAGTACCTGTTGTTTATTCCCTGGATATATCAGGCTCTTGAGGCCGGCAGGACAAAATCGAGTGATGTGGCTAGGCTGGCGCGCCGGCACGAAATTGATCTGATCTACCAGTTACTCAAGTCGGACGTTACGGACGGAGTAATCGGTAAAGATGCGAAAGCCGGTTTGCAAAGATTACCGAGTTCGGTGTATTGGGCGGGTCTCGGTGTTTTTGGTATCCGCCGATTTCAGGGTTCTCTGGATCAGTATCATCGGTCGCTTGATGGATTCTACCTGGGTCGACGTCAGGTCCATGCCTCTGCCGAAGATGGAATCGTCGAGCTTTTCAAGCCACAGACCAACTGGCACGAGGGTTTGCCACCCGCGCCGGATGGATTCCCTGAAGGAGCCTCACTTCAACTTAGAGAAGAAGAGGCTGAGTATCTGCACCAGCAGATAATGACAAATGTTCCGGGTACCCTGATCGCATTTCTGGTCGACCAGGGGGAGAGGTGGGATGCCGTCAGTTTTCCCTGGCACCATCCACAAGTCGGTGAATGCGCAATCCATGTGAAGGCGCAGCTGCACCATGCAGAACTCTTCTCGCTGATTATGCTCGGGGCGGCTTTACTTTATAACCTGATGCTGGCGGAAAAGCGGGCGTCGAACGGTAATGATGGTGCTGGTTCACAAGAAGGTCTCGTTAGTCATTATCGAAATGCACTGGACGATTGGTACGGTGAGGTCGAAGACAAACGCCGAACATTAGATCAGTGGGTTGATTCCCGCTCTGATTTCTGGGAAGTCATTCATCGTGTAAATCCGCGTATTCCGATTCCAACTGTCCATTTCATAAATACCTGGACAGATATCGCACTTGGTGCAGATGGAATCGATACCCTCATTAGTGCTCGTGGCGCGAGAGACCTCATTCACCATCGAGAGCGTCGACTGAAACGAGCACTGGCCCGTCTTGATAACCCCAGGGCGCTCGAGATGTGGAGTGGTGCAGCCGGTACACAGCAACTCAGCTACCGCTGGCAGCAGGTTCAGACCATTGTGCAGGATATCCTTTATGGTCTGGGAAGGGGGCAGGGATAGTGCTGGCACCGAAGGATCGTACTTTGCTGCTTGAATCACTGCGCCCGCCACCGGGATTTCGGCTGGATGCCGCGGTATCGACGACTTACTCCCTGGACCTCATGGCGCTATTGGTCGCGCCACTTGCATTTACCTTCTTTGACTGGGAAGGGGACGATGGTCAACCAACCAAGGACCCGAATGCCCTGCTGGAAGCGTTGCGCCGTCATGTGGATCGTATCCATGTGTTTTGCCAGGCAGGCCAGATCGCTGTGCCAAAGACCTATCGACTGCTCTTTGGCTACCTGGAATCAAGTGTCCATGAGGTGAGGGCGGTCAGGGACGGAGGCGTGTTTCACCCAAAAGTGTGGATCGTGCGCTACGTGGCCGATGGCGAGCCAGCGCAGTATCGCCTGCTCTGTGCCTCCCGTAATCTCACTTTTGATCGTTCCTGGGACACCCTGCTTGTACTGGATGGAGTAGTAGGCAAGGAGGCGACAAAGAAAAATGAACCACTCTCACGGTTTATCCGTTCGTTGCAGGCGATGGCTGTACAGGAGCTAACGGATAATACAAAGAATACGTTGGCGGAGTTGGCCAGGGAGCTTGACTATGTAGAGTTCCAATTGCCGGAGCATATTGAAGATATTGAATTCTGGCCGATCGGTTTGCCTGGTGAGCAAGATATGTGGCCGTTCCCGGATAGCGCGGACCGGGGTCTCGTGATCGCACCATTCGTCGCGGAAAGCACTCTCAGTCGGCTGAATATCTCCGGTGAGCAGACGCTTGTTTCCCGCGTCGACGAGTTGGAAGCGCTTGATCCCGAACAAATTGGCGACTACGAGATTTTCGCTTTGAGTGGAGGGGCAGACATAGAGCAGGAAGAAGGTGTTGAACCGGGTGATGGGCCGGACACAGAAAGCCTACTTTCCGGCTTGCATGCCAAGTTGTTCGCGTTTGACGATTCGGGAATAGGGCGTGTGTGGACCGGCTCGGCAAATGCCACGAACGCTGCATTTCACCAGAATGTTGAGTTTCTCGTGGAGATGCGAGGACAAACCAAGCACATGGGGGTAGAAGCGATTCTCTGCCCTCAACAAAAAGGTATCAGTGTACTACGCGACCTCCTAGAGCCGTTTTCGCCAGGCGAAGAAGGTGGGGCGGACTCGACTCAGCAGGCTCTGGAGAATTTGCTCCTGCGTCTTCGCCGTTTTGTCGTTGACCTGGAATTAGTGGTGCATGCTGAACAGTCTGAAGAGAATCTATTCGATCTCAGGCTGTCTTCTACAAAACATCCGGATCTTCCAGATGCAGAATTCGACCTGCAATGTTGGCCACTGACGCTCAGGCAGGAGGCGGGCGCGCAGCGCCTGATATCGGACGGAGGCTGGTCGTCCTCGTTCTCGTCAGTATCGTTTGAGGGGCTGACGACCTTTTTTGCTTTCGAGGGACGGATCTCCGTCGATGGTAGGTCAGGCGTTTGCCGGTTCGTACTGAATCTCCCTCCACAGGGATTCCCTGAAAACCGGCGTCAGCGACTACTGCGCTATATGCTGAAGGACCAGAAGCAATTGATGCGCTACCTGTTTTTGCTGCTTGGTGAAGAAGGGGCGCTATCGCTTTCTGAAATCTCCGGTTTCTCACGATATGCAGGAACAGCGAACGGAGGGTTTCATGCGGATATTCCGATGTTAGAGGCGCTTGTTAAGGCACTGGAACGTGCCCCGGAAAAGATCGACCAGGTTGCTCATCTAGTGACCGACCTGCAGAACACCGAGGAAGGGAGAGCGCTTCTCCCGCAAGAGTTCGAGCAGATCTGGCACCCCTTGTGGGAAGCGCGAGAGGAGTTAACAAGACGTGGGGGCTAGGGACAGCGAACTGCCGGATCTCGGCGAGATCGATCGCGGCTTGAAAGATTTTCAGCGGCGTACAGCGGCTGCGGTATTTCACAGGCTGTATGAGCAGGCACGTTCTACGCACCGGTTTCTCGTCGCGGATGAGGTGGGGCTAGGTAAGACACTGATTGCCCGGTCTGTTATCGCACGTACGTTGCACCATTTGTGGGATCGGGTCGATCGGATCGATATTGTGTATATCTGCTCCAATGCGGATATTGCGCGGCAGAATATCAAGCGCCTGAATGTGCTGGGTGATGAAGGCAAGACGTTACCAACGCGCATCACGTTATTGCCCATCATGCTGCGCGATCTGAACAAGAATCGAATTAATTTCATTTCATTTACGCCAGGCACCTCATTTGATCTAAAAAGTAATCTCGGCGTAGCCCCGGAACGGATGCTGCTCTATTGGTTGTTGAAAGACATCTGGCACTTTTCCGGAACCGCTCCCATGAATGTATTTCAGGGAACGTCGGGAACCAAGCGATTCAGACAGCAATTAAAATATTTCCCTGACAACAATCGGATCGATCGCACACTTGCAAAGGAGTTTCGCAAAACAATAAGAGAGCATGTGCGAGAGGAAAAGGACAACGGTGAGTGGACATTGCGTGAGCGGTTCGACTGGCTTTGTCAGGAGTATCGGCGTTCAGATGCAAGGATTACGCGAGAGGCCAGACTTGAACGGTCTGCCTTTGTGGGAAAACTGCGAAGTTTACTCGCAGAGACCTGCGTCAGGATGCTGGAACCCGACCTGGTTATTCTCGATGAATTCCAGCGTTTTAAGCACCTTCTCAGCGGTGAGGATGATGCGAGTGTGCTGGCGCGCAAGTTATTCGAATACTCGGATGATTTGACCGCGGTGCGCGTGCTCTTGCTCTCGGCCACGCCTTACAAGATGTATACGCTGTCAGACGAGAGTGATGATGAAGATCACTATCGTGATTTCATTGACACGCTGGGCTTCCTGTTTCGCAATAAGCAGAAAGTGGAGAAATTCGCGAACCTGCTTCGGGAGTACCGCTACGAATTGCTCCGATTCAATGACCAATCCCCTGATCAGCTTGAAAGCATAAAGTCGGATATCCAGAAAACCCTACGTCGCGTTATGGCCCGCACCGAGCGGTTGGCAGTGACTGATGATCGTGCAGGCATGCTCACCCAGATGGAACCAAAGGATGTAGAGCTGCTGGCGAACGACATCCTGGCATACGTGGAATTACAGTCGATTGCGCGTGAGCTGGATATGCCGAATACGATCGAATACTGGAAGTCATCATCGTATCTGCTTAATTTCATGGAAGACTACAAACTGAAGCGAAGCTTCCATGATGCACTGGATGGAGAGGGGAAGACGGAAGTTATTACGCGAGCACTATCCAAAGCACAACACCTGTTGCTTTCCTGGGATGACATTGAAGCTTACGAGGCGCTGGACCCGCGCAACGCACGCCTTCGTGGGCTTATAAAACAGGTGATCGACACAAAGATGTGGCAGTTGCTTTGGTTGCCCCCGTCTCTGCCCTATTACGATTTGGACGGGCCATTCAGCAATCGCACCCATTCGCAGATCACCAAGCGGTTGATATTTTCAAGCTGGCGAGTCGTACCCAAGGTCGTTTCGACCATTCTCAGCTACGAAGCTGAGCGGCAGGCGGTCAAATTGTTCGAACCAGCCGCCCTGAATACAGAAGACGAGCGAGAACGAAGAGGTCATACACTGCTATTGCGTATCGCGGTGTCGAAGGACCGGCCCACAGGCATGCCGGTGCTTGCCCTGATGTACCCATCAATCTCGTTGGCTCGGCGTTATGACCCACTGAGTCTGGCAAGGAAGTACGGCAATGGTGAGCCACCTACATTGAAGCAGCTGCAAGGAATTATCTGGGTGGACATTTCGAAAGGACTCGAGGCACTTGCAATGCCGACGGACGAATCCCGTGTCGACGAGCAATGGTATTGGGCGGCGCCAATTCTTCTGGATCGACACCACTATCCCAAAGCAACACAGGAATGGTTCGGCCAACCCGGTCTCGAAGGCCAGTGGGCGGGAGAAGATAGTAGTGGAGACGACGCATGGTATGAACACGTCGATCGTGCCCGGCAATTGCTCAACGGTGGGCTGACCTTAGGTCGACCGCCAGATGATCTGGCGGAGGTGCTGACTCTGTTTGCCCTGGGTGGACCGGCTATTTGTGCACTGCGCGCTTTGGACCGTTTTACAGGTCCAACTTTGGCAACTCATGTGGGTGCAAGAAATGCGGCAGGAAGGATTGGCTGGGCATTTCGAAGTCTTTACAACCGGGTAGAGGTTGCTGCGCTTTTACGTGGCTTGAAGCAGACAGATCCGTACTGGCGACGGGTGCTTGAATATGGCGCAGAAGGTTGTTTGCAGTCTGTGCTGGATGAATATGTACACATTCTCAAAGATTCACTCGGCCTCGTTGGGGAAGAGCCAGAGGAGATGGTTGAGGATATTGCCGAAGCAATTCAAACAGCGCTCACTGTCCGGGCGGCAGCACTGGCCGTGGATGATATTCGAGCGGGAAATGGAGGCGTAACAGTCAAGACGCATCGACTCCCTTCGCGATTCGCCATGCCTTTTGGTCAAGGGCGGGACGAGGAGAGTGGTGACATGGCTGCATCACGTGCGCATAAGGTTCGCGAGGCATTCAATTCTCCTTTCTGGCCCTTCGTTGTTACCTCGACATCTATCGGCCAGGAAGGACTCGACTTTCACTGGTACTGCCATGCCATCGTGCATTGGAATTTACCCGCCAATCCCGTGGACCTGGAGCAACGTGAAGGGCGCGTGCATCGCTATAAGGGGCATGCGATACGAAAAAATATTGCGAGCCAGTATGGTCATCATGCCATGGAATCGCGCGACAAAGATCCGTGGTTCGGGATGCTGGAGGCCGGTAGAAAGGATCGTCAGAAAGGAGAAAATGACCTTGTGCCGTACTGGATTTACCCGATCGAAGGTGGGGCACGTATCGAACGATATGTGCCATCACTTCCACTGACGCGAGACAGGCAGCTTATCGACGCGCTGCGTCGGTCATTGGCGGTTTACAGGTTGGTATTTGGTCAGCCCAGGCAGGATGACCTGGTGGAGTACCTGATAAAGCATGTTCCGAAGGACAGGCTGGACGAACTGGTCGGACGCCTGAAGATTAATTTGAGTCCATAGGTTGAAAAATGCTCGGAATAAATAGATACAGGAGAATCATGTGGCGCACATAGTCCCATCCGACCTGACTCGCCTGTCCCTCTCCGGTGCGCAGAATGCCGAGCTCAAAGCATTGCAAATGCTTAAAGCAGAGCTGCCCAACGATTTTACGATTTTCCACGGGGTTCACTGGTCAAGGGAATATGAGGCATGGACGCATTTTGGAGAAATAGATTTCGTCGTACTGAATCGTTTTGGAGAAGTCCTTTTTATAGAACAGAAGAACGGAGGTCTGGAAGAAACAGACCAGGGACTCGTCAAGCGATATGGTACTGACGATAAGAATGTCGCCCAACAGGTTCACCGATCCATTGACAAGGTGCGGGAAAAATTCAACTGGCTGAACGGCAAAAACCGAAGTCTTGTCGTCGTTTACCTTATTTACTGTCCTGACTATCAGGTCAAACAGGTCAATGCAGCCGGGCTGAATGCTGAGCGTATCGTAGATGCCGCTGCAAAAGATACCATGTCCAGAATTTGGTACTCATTAGGGGCTACTGAGTATATGTTTATCGGTATCTCCCTCTTGGAAAGATAGGCTGCACCCAGCACCCCACATTGTGGCTAATTGATAATTAAATTGACAATTAGCTATTTTACTCCATAATGTAGGCATGGAAAGCAAACAGAACCCCTTTGTGACCTATATCCCCCGGAACGCGGAACCCAGGCTTCAACACTTCGCCAGCGGCTATCCAGTGGTTGTAGTCACCGGGCCTCGCCAGTCCGGCAAGTCCACTCTGGTGAGGCATGCCTTTCCCGATCACCGTTATGTATCGCTTGAGGATCTCGACCAAAGGGAATTTGCTGAAACGGATCCGCGTGGTTTTTTGAACCAGTTTACTGAAGGTGCCATCCTGGATGAGGCGCAACGCTGCCCTGCCCTGTTTTCCTATCTTCAGACACGCGTCGACGAAAGACAACAACCCGGCGAATTTATCCTGACGGGATCCCAGCAGTTTGGCCTGTTATCAGGCATCACACAGAGCCTGGCAGGCAGAGCCGCACTGATGACGCTGTTACCCATGGCCTACGGCGAATTACAACGCTCAGGAAAAATTGGCAAAAACCTCGACAAGATACTCTTCGATGGGGCGTACCCTCCCATCTTCGACCGCGGACTCGAACCGCACCCTTGGCATGGAAACTATGTACGCACTTACCTGGAACGCGATGTCCGGCAATTGATCAAGGTACAGGATCTGGGCACGTTTCAACGCTTCCTGAAATTGTGCGCGGGCCGGACCGGACAACTCCTCAATCTTTCCTCGCTGGCCAATGACTGCGGCATTACGCATAACACAGCCAAAGCCTGGATATCCGTACTGGAAGCCAGTTATATCGTGCATCTGTTGCCACCGCATCACCAGAATTTCAACAAGCGCTTGGTCAAAACGCCCAAACTCTATTTCCTGGATACTGGTCTTGCCATCTGGCTGCTCGGCATCCAAAACAGCGAGCAATTGGCTACTCATGTTCAACGGGGCGCCTTGTTCGAATCCTGGGTCATCAATGAAATGCTTAAGGCCCGTTATAACGCGGGCGAAACCTCGAACCTTTACTTCTGGCGTGATCGTTCGGGACACGAGGTAGACCTGCTGATTGACCATGGCACCCATCTGTCACCGCTGGAAATCAAATCCGGGCAAACCATCAACAAGGATTACTTCAGGGGGCTGGAGTTTTGGCAAAAGCTGGCAGGTGATACCGCTGGAAAAGCATGGCTGGTTTATGGCGGTGACACCCGGCAGATACGTTCCGATGTCACGGTATTACCGTGGCATGAAATTAACTCTGAGCAGATTGTAGATGAAAACACCGGCCATCGGTCGCAATGATCCCTGCCCCTGCGGCAGCGGAAAGAAATTCAAGCACTGCTGCCTGGGCAAGGAGGACAGCACGGCATCCCGCCATGGCGCGGCAGGCATGTCCGAAACCTTGCGCCAGGCGCTCGAAGGCCGGCAATTCAACTCGCTGGAAGAAGCGCAGACATTTCTCGACCAGATTACCCAACAGCAAAACCATCGGCAGCTGGACGAATTCCACGGTTTATCGCCCGAGCAGATGCACCGGATGCTGAATTTTCCGTTCGCATCACCGGGACTGGTCCGTTTTCCAGAGGTGCTCGACGCCAACCCGGTCGCGCCGATACTGATCCTGTTCGGGCTATTGACGGACACCATCGGCGAACAGGGCCTTAAACCGACCGCCAAGGGCAATCTGCCGCGCAACTTCTGCCGTGAGGCCGCCCTGGCCTACTGGGGTGAGCAGCGGTATCAGGAAAAAACCCGTTATGGCGGCATCAATCGGGAGGAGGATTTCGCCGATCTGCATATCACCCGTCTGGTGGCCGAACTCGCGGGGCTGATCCGTAAATACAAGGGCCGGTTCATCCTTAGTCGCGACTGCCGCCGGCTGTTGACCGAGAACGGCCTTCCGGCGGTTTATCCCAGACTGTTCAGGGTCTATGTCGAACAGTTCAACTGGGCGTACTGGGACGGCTATCCCGAATTGCGATTAATACAGAGCGCCTTCCTGTTCACGCTCTACCTGCTCATGCGCTACGGTGACATTTCGCGGCCACAGGTGTTTTATGAAGACGCCTTCCTGGGCGCCTTTCCGATGCTGTTGGATGAAGTGCCACCGAGCCAGGTAATTTCGCCCGATGAGACAGTGCGCCGCGGTTACACCTGGCGCTCGCTGGTGCACTTCGCAGACTTTCTGGGTCTAGCGACGGTGGAGCCGGCTTCCGACGAACTCCTGTGTCACGAGTACCGGGTGAAGGCCCTGCCGTTGCTGGGCCAGATCGTTCAATTTCAGCTCACCAAGTAAAGGTTCATGGCGAGAAAACGCAAACAGGATGATCCGTTGGCTGCGCTGATGAAGACCGCGACAAAAGAAAAGCTGGTGGATCTGCTCGTCCTCGTGGCATCCTCGCGCCCCGCTGTCCGGCATGAATGCCTCGATTACCTGACCAGGCACACCGCCCTGTCACACAACCAAAAGATACAGTCCGAGGGCGAAAAACTGCTGACCCTGTGGGCCGAACTCGCTCCGGATCTGGACGAACTGGACGCATACGGTGGCGGCGATTATGACGCCGACTTCCATGTTTCGAGCCTGTTGCAGGAGATCGCACAGACCCTTTCCCGGAAAAAGACCGAAGCGGCTTACCGGCAACAACTTCTCGATAAGGTCCTGCCCTATATCGAAAGTGGTAATGCCGGCATTGACGACGATCTCTACGATGTGGCCTATGCGGCCTGTTACACCGACGACGATTGGCGGGCACTGGCGGAAGCCTTCGAGACCATGGGTGGGGACTGGAAACTTGACCATGCCCGCCGCATTTATCGCCGACTCGGCAACCGGGAAAAATATCTCGAGCTGCGCCAGCGTAAACTGGCCACCGGCACCGATTATCACGACCTGGCGGATTTCCACTGGAAGGCCGGTGAAAGGCAGAAGGCCATGGAGGTCGCGGAGGAAGGGCTGCTCCGCGGAAAGGGCCGCATGGACGAACTGCGCCAGTTCGTTGCCAAGCGGGCCAAATCCGCCGGCAACCGCGAACGCTACCTGGCGCTACAATTCGATCAGACAATCGATCAGCTGACCTGTGACAAGTACAAGGCGTTTCGGAAACTGTGCACGGCCGCCGAATGGAAGCGTTACGAAGCGAAAATTCTTGCGCAGCTGGAGAACGCCTGGGACACGGAGCAACTCCGCATCCGCATGCACCGCAAAGAGCATGAGGAAGCGGTGGTCGTGCTGACCCGAAGCCGCTATCCCCTCTACGCCTGGGACAGCGCCTATGAACTGCAGACCGCCAGGCGCCTCGAAAGCAGATATCCCGAAGCGATTCTCAAATACTATTTATCAGGACTGGGCAATATCAAGAGCAACGCCCTACGCAAGGAATACACCCGCAAGGCACAGGTAATGAAGAAGGTCCACCACGTGTTGGTTGATGTACTGCACGATGCGCCGCGCTGGCGCGACTTCGCCATCAAAGTCAAACGGGACAACATCAAACGTCCGGCTTTTCAAGAAGAGTTCGCTAAAGCCGTACCGGGTTGGCAGGCGTTGAAATAACACAACGACACGCTTTTCGGAAATGGGGGTAGGCAACGATATCAACCGCACCGACCAGCATAATCACGCCACACGTGTTCGAGAAGAAAAACCTGAACGTCGACAATACCATGCCAGCATCAATTTCTCTCTCATGGTATCGATGTCTTCTGCCTTGCTACACGCAATAAATACCATGAAAAATACCATTGATGATGCAGATTATATTATCGATTGAATTGTTTTAATTATTGTAATTCAATGTCTTACAAATTCCTGCCATTCCACTCGATTGTAAACGAGCCATATTTACGATTTGATATCAATGGCTTACTTGTTGGTATAGGTGCCCCCTGTGTCAGGATAGTTGTCGCCTCTACTGAGCGAGTAAAAACCAGAGACAGGGGGTTGATGGCATTGGCAAAGGCCGGCCACATGTCCACGGCAACCGCGTCGACCTGTTCGCGCTGCGCGGTGCCCAGACCCTTCTCGATCAGGCCCTTGGCGGCCGCCTCGGTGCGCGCCTGCTCCAGATCAAACTCCAGGTCGATCAGGCTGCCGACATAACGGTGATTGGAACGAAACGGCTTCTCATCAATGCCAACATCGCGCACCGGCTGCTCGACGCGCCGGGCCAGCCCCCGCTCGACCGCGCGGGCTTTGATGGCATTGACCTGGGCCAGTTCAGACCGAGCAGCTTGCGGGCTTCCTCGACACTGCGCGCCGCCTTGAGCACGCGAATCGCTAACGCCTCGAACATCAACGTGAAGCGGCTGTTCTTGCCCGCCGGGGCGTGTTGAGCGTTTTGGCGCCATGTTCCTTGCAGCGCACGCGCGGGACCCGGCAATGAAGATAGGTGGCAAACTGCATGGTATCCCGGTGGCGCCAGGTGCGCTGCTCACGTTTCATCGTGTATCAGGCTCTCGGCACAGCACTCCGGACACGGGCCGGTGTCATCGGTATATTCGATTACGATATCCACGCGGCCTCGCTCAAGGTTCAGTGCGAAGTCGCTGATTGACCACGGAGAGTAGATGCCAAGAAGCTGGCTGTAATGATCTTCGATTTCCATCACCTTTCCCATCTCAATCCATAAAGTTGCAGGACACCCGGGTTGTACGGTCATTTCACAGAAATCTGCGAAGAACCATTTATGTGATGGGCAGCTTGATGATGAAACAGCTGCCTTTTTCCAGGCTACTGCTCAGCTCTATATCACCGCCGTGGGAATGCGCAACGGCTCTTGAATAACTTAATCCCAGGCCGAACCCATCATGAGTACGGCTCTGATCGCAACGGAAAAAACGATCAAATACCCGGGCTTGATCGCTCTCTGGAATACCAACACCTGTATCCAACACCATAATTTCGATGTTCTGCCTGTTACAGGTTAGAGCGACACTCACCTGGCCATTAGCTAATGTGTATTTTATGGCGTTATCCAGAAGATTAGCCAGCATGCGCTGTAGCTCCTGGATATTGCCGTAAATATAACAATCTTTTTGCAGGCGACAGGTCAGCTTGATGCCTTTTTGCTCAGCCACTTCTTCAAAGAGTTCACAGGCATCCTGAACCAGTTGTGAGATGTTCACTTTCTGTTTTGTTACTTGAAGAGCACCTGCTTCAGCCTCTGCAACATCCAGTATAGAGTTTATCATTTGTGATAATCGGTCACACTCCTCTATGGTATCCGATGCTGCGGACCTGAATGTCGGAGGGGTGTTTTCATTTGACAATACTGATTCTGAAATCACTCTTATGCGCGCCAATGGGCTGCGTAAATCATGGGCAATGCTATCCGTCATCTCTTTCATCTCGGATATTAAAACCCATATCCTGTCGAGCATCGCATTAAATGTATCAACCAGTTGCGTGATTTCATCTCCTTGTGCAGGAACAAGAACACGCTGCTCTAACTTGCCTTTTTCTATTTCTGAAGCAATGCGGCTCACTTCTTTAATGCCTTTGACAGCACGTCCTGCCATTACCCAACCTAAAACAGATGCAAGTGGAATGACTATTATCAACATGACAATAAATACGTTCGACAGCAACGTTATTATATTCTCTGTTTCTTCTGTTGATTCTCCGAAATAAATCAGGGTATCAGGAGCGATTAAACCATAAACAGCTTTGACCTCGTACTCCTCCCCCGGAATGCGCATGGATTGAAAAATAAGTTCCTCAGTAGAAAACACTTGCTTGATAAGCTCCTGGTTATCAGGCAAGAAGCCCCAGCTAGACAAATCAGAGCTATAAATCCGCATACCGTCTTTATCAAACAACTGAAAGAAAAGCTCCTCCTCCCCATCGGATTTCATGTCACGGTTAATCTCCCGCTTAACGCCGTCCAGCCCCTTTTTTTGGTATAACAGTTGAAACTCGCCGATATCCTCAATCAGATTCTGCTCCATGCTCTGATCCAGTGTTTTTTTGAGTAAAAAATAAGACGCACTAAAAGCCACCGTTATCAATATGATAACAATTAACGTGTACCAAAAGGTCAATCTGAATGCCAGCGTATTAGGAAAACGGATCATTTTTTCTTTTCAAATACATAACCCAGGCCGCGTATCGTGTGGATTAAAGATTCACTGAAATTCTTGTCCACCTTTTCTCTAAGCCTACTAATACGCGCCTCTACGAGATTGGTTTGTGGATCAAAATTATAATTCCAAACACGCTCCATAATCATGGTTTTTGAAACAATGTTTCCGGAATTACGCATAAGGTATTCCAGAAGCGCGAACTCTTTAGGCTGAAGATCTATTTTTTTTCCTTCACGAGTAGCCGTTCGCGATAATAAGTCAAGTGACAAATCATGAATAGTTAAGCAAGAGGAGGATTCAGCAGCAGTATTAAAACGCCGCAAATGCGCATGCATGCGCGCCAACAACTCACTAAATGAAAACGGCTTAATCAGGTAATCATCACCGCCGCTTTTCAGACCCTTTACACGATCATCGATGGACCGCCTGGCACTGAGGATAATAACCGGCGTCTCGATCTTCTTGTCGCGCATTCTTTCTATGATCGACAAGCCATCCAGGCCAGGCAGCATGATATCAACAACACCGAGGTCGTAGACGTTGTTGAGCGCTCGATCCAGTCCCTCCAGCCCATCATCAACATGGTCAACACAATAACCCGCTTCTTTTAATCCCTTAGCAATAAAGCTGGCAATAACCTGATCGTCCTCGATGAGCAAGATTCTCATTGCTGGCAATTTTCCTACGCGTATGGGTTAAAATTGGAGTTCATAGGAAAGTGTAGCACCGATGGCATCCTCAAAACTATAGTTAGTCTCCACTTCGGAACCGGTACCATCGATAAAAGCCAGCTGTCTATTAAAATTTTTCTGGATTGAAAACGACAGGTAACTTTCATGCGCCAGCTCATAAGAAAATCTTGTGCCAATGCTCTGATATTCATCTTCAAGATACCCACCTTGCATGCCGGTCACCGGGGTGTCGTTGGCTAGCCTGATTGTGCTGGTTCCGCCGTCAGCATAAAACAGGGTCGTTGAAAACGCTCTGGTAAAATGATAAGTCAGACTTGATTCTGGAAATTCACTGCTTATTTCAAATTCACCGGACCAGCCTTCCTTGCTGTGATGATTCCACATGATTTCCAGATCCATTCCAAGCTCTCCACCGTCTGCGTCCAGATATTCATAATTCATATTTACCACGAATGCCCAGCTTTCAGACGGTTTATACTCAATATCGATACCTAGCTCATATTCATTAGAGCCACTTGTTTCCTTTTCAAAAGAAGATTCAGCTTCAACAATATAAAATAGCTCCCACTGATCATTTATCTCCTGCTCATACCCAAAACCAAACTGCAGCGTATTGAAAGTGCTCCAGGGATTAGCCGTCGTGCCGGAAATAAAAGGGAGATTCTCCGGATTTGTCCAATTATATTTCCATCTCTCGTAATTAAATGAATAAACCATGTTATTTTTTTCGTACTCGGTCTCAATAATCACGCCGGCGGTTCCAACTGACGCGTTTCCGACACTCGACTTCGCATCACCAACGCCAATAAGACTGATTTCAGCCTCTATTTCAGCTGCTTCAGGTCCGCGGTGATGACCGCCGCCATCGGTAGCATCAGCAGAGGCGACTGATGGAGATACAAGGACAACAACATACGCGAGTAAAAACAACCACTTTCTATAGATCTTGTGTTTCATAATATTTTTCCTTTTCACCCTGTTTGGCCGGCTAACTTTCTAAAATAACTTTAAACGGCATAGATAATCTGAGCGTTACCGGAAAATTACCAAATGACAATCCTGTGTTCTTTTTCTCATGCGTGGTGGAGAGGGCGGTATTCCAGGGTTAAACAGCGTAACAGTCAGTGTGGCGCTGCTTTGCTTGAGGCGTGGCTTGTTAGAACAGGGTGTTGATGGCGGTGTTGCCGGCGCAAGGAGAAGGCGCTGGGCGACGATCACCGGAATCACGATATAGAGCAGTGTATAGGACGGCGTCGTGGATGCGGGCGCGGCCCAACGGGCCCGCGCCGTCGGTCTACACGTGGTCATGGATCGCTGTATCTGGCGGGATTACCGCAGTCTGTTCGGCGCTTAATCGGGGCGGGGTTTATACAACCTGCTAAGGCAGGATTTTGTCGCGGTCGATGCGAAAGGCCTTACCACTCTCGTCGAACCGGATAGTGGTAATCCAGCCACCGGTGGTCCCGGTGGGAATGTAGTACCAGATCTCGCGATAGCGCTTGAAGTTGTCCACCACCGTCACCCGGTCGGGCTCGCCCGCCCGCACCAGGATCTCGGCCTGGCTCATGCCCTCGTCCAGGAGCCGAAACTTGGAGAACGGGATCTCGCCCCCCCCCCGCGCGCCCGTGGTCAGCGCGGCCAGAATCACCACACCCAGTACAGTTTTGTTCATGGACCCTCCCTGCGGCCTCGCCGCACCCGTCTTATGGAGTTGGAGCGGCGCGGCACGGCTGGGGTTCCCGGCCGACCCTGGTACCCTTACCCCATTATGCTCCAGTTCACCAAAATGCACGGCCTTGGCAATGACTTCGTGGTCATCGACGGCGTCGATCAAAACGTACGTCTGAACCCGGAACGAGTCCGTGCCCTGGCCGACCGACGCTTCGGCATTGGCTGCGACCAGGTGTTGCTGGTGGAACCACCCACCGACCCCCAGGCCGATTTCGGTTACCGTGTGTATAGTGTATAGGAAGAATAAACGCCCTTTTCACCCAGACCCAGCAGCAGCTGACTGCTGTTGAATCGCCCGGCAACCGTGCAATGCCCCCCCCGAATCCGACTGGCATGGAGCCAAGTACACTGAAAACCCGCCCTCTTCTCGCCACAGTCGGCTCCATTCCCGCCATCCGGCATGACGAACCCCTGCCGCGGTGGGTGAGCGCAGCATGCTGATTTGAACCGTTGGTTTTCGGCTCGTCAGTCAAACAGTCCCTGCGGCAGCCCAGCCGGCGGCGCCCGGCTTTCGGGCAACGCCCAAGGCTCTCTGATTTCGGCTTTGTGCTTCAGGTGATCGAGGATCTGTTTGATCACCACGGGGGCTTCGATGCAGGCGATGACTTTCATGGCATCGCCGCAGGCACTGCACGTCTCAATGTCGATCTTGAAGACACGTTTCAGGCGTTGTGCCCAACGCATTGAGGCCCACTGCTCTGCCACGGTCTTCTCTTCCCCGCCCGAATGACGCATGTTCACTCTGCTCCGCTTTGCCGGTGTCACCAACGCTCGGGGCTTGCTGTTCGGCGCAAACACGCCATGAAATCTCGTCAGATTCACGCGCGGCTTCGGCACCAGGGCGGCCGGTCTTGCGATGATGTCGAGCGGCTCAAAGATCACATGGGTGGTGCCATACCCACAGCACTCGCTACGCTCGCAGGGCAAGCTTTCCCGGTACGGCGTCTTGAGTTGGTGACGGATATTGCCGTTCGGCGTCAGCGACAGGCGCTTTTCCGACACCGCCGGGCGGCTGATGTAGCGGCACAGCCGTTCCAGCTTCTGGCGTTCATCGGCCTTGGCCGCTACCCCCGCGTGCAGGCTGAACCCGGCCACCTTGCCCACCCCGTCTTCGAATGGCTCATCGCAGGCCGGCAGGGTTTGCAAAGTGAACACCTTGCGCCCTGCCTGGGGGCCGACGGCAACGCGGTAAGTGATCGAATGCCGGCAGTGGATTCATCGGGTCGTCGTCCACCGCATCCGAGGCCAGGTAGCTGTTCGCCGCGTCTCGTTCCAGCAGGCCCTGGCGTTCCAGAAAGCGGCCGACCCGCTGGGCGATGGTGTGAGCCAGTTGGGTGAGCTCCTGGCTGGTCGGCGCCTTGACCCAACGGAACCGGGTTGTTCCAGCGGGAGGATCAACATACACGCCATCAAGGCACAGCATATGGAAATGGATATTCAGGTTGAGCGCTGATCCGAACCGCTGGATGAGAGTGACCGCGCCGGTACGGGCCGTTGCATGGCAATGGACTGCTTTTTTGATCAGGTGCGTCGCAATCACGCGGTAGACGATGCCCAGCACCCGACCCATGATCTCGGGCCGGCTGGCGAACAGAAAACGCAGTTGGAACGGGAAATTCAACACCCACTGGCGCACAGGCTGCTCGGGCAAGACTTCATCGACCAGCAGCGCCGCACTCTCCGCCATGCGCCGCGCCCCACAACTGGGACAGAACCCTCTTCTTTTACAGCTGAAGGCGACCAGGTGTTCGGCATGACACGACTCGCAACGTACCCGCAGGAAGCCATGTTCGAGGCGGCCACATTTGAGGTAATCTTCGAATTCCCGTTGCACATAGCCCGGCAGCTCCCTGCCCAGCTCCGCCAGATGGGCCGTGAATACCGGGTAATACTCGTCAACGATCCGATAGAGAAGCGTCTGCTCGGGCCGGCGACGCCGGTAACGAGCAGCATCCTCGTCCCGGGTGGCCATCCTGGCTGCCGCGTGGAGCATGAACCGCGCACTGTAGAACCCCTTTAGGTTTGATTCAGCACTTCCTAGCTAAATCTTAGGTCGTCCTTGCGATACGGTATTGATATACAGTCTATCGCTTGGTTGCGCGGTCCTGTACCGTCAGTTGTAATACCCCCAGTGCCAGTCATTGCCAGTGAATACCAGTCACTCCCACTCAATGGTTGCCGGCGGCTTGGAAGATACGTCGTAGGTTACCCGGGACACACCGGTAATCTCGTTGATGATCCGGTTGGAGACCGTTTCAAGCAGATCGTACGGCAGATGTGCCCAGCGGGCAGTCATAAAGTCGATGGTCTCAACCGCTCTCAGGGCCACCACGTACTCGTAGCGGCGGGCATCGCCAACCACGCCTACCGACTTGACCGGCAGGAACACGGCAAACGCCTGGCTGGTCTTGTGGTAGAGATCGGCACGGTGAAGCTCTTCCAGGAAGATGGCGTCTGCCCTGCGCAGGATATCGGCGTATTCCTTTTTCACTTCACCGAGAATGCGCACGCCCAGGCCCGGACCCGGGAACGGGTGACGGTAAACCATGTCGTAAGGCAGGCCCAGCTCGAGGCCAATCCGGCGTACCTCATCCTTGAACAGTTCCCGCAGCGGCTCCACCAGCTTCATTTTCATGGTTTCCGGCAGGCCACCCACGTTATGGTGAGATTTGATGACGTGGGCCTTGCCGGTCTTGGAGGCGGCTGACTCGATGACGTCCGGATAGATGGTGCCCTGGGCCAGCCAGTTGACGTCCCGGATATTGACCGCTTCCTCGTCAAACACGTCGATGAAGGTGTTACCAATGATCTTGCGCTTCTGCTCGGGATCACTGACGCCCTTGAGCTTCGACAGGAACAGGTCTTCGGCATCAACCCGAATCACCTTTACGCCCATGTTGCTGGCGAACATGTCCATCACCTGATCTCCTTCGTGCAGACGCAGCAGACCATTGTCCACGAACACGCAGGTTAGCTGGTCACCGATCGCGCGGTGAAGCAATGCCGCTGTTACCGACGAGTCCACACCGCCGGACAAGCCAAGCAATACCTTGTCAGTGCCGACCTGTTCACGAATCTGCCGAACTGCATCGTCCACGATCTTGGCCGGTGTCCACAGCGCTTCGCAATTACAGATATTCAGGATGAAGTGCTCAAGAATCCGCTTGCCCTGCAGGGTGTGGGTAACCTCGGGGTGGAACTGAACACCGTACAGATTCCGGCTGAGATCCTGCATTGCGGAAATCGGCGCACTCTCGGTGGAGGCCAGCAGCTCAAAGCCCTCGGGCATCGCCACCACTTTGTCACCGTGGCTCATCCACACGTCCAGCAACGACTCCCCGGCCGGGGTCAGATGGTCAGTGATATCGGCCAGCAGCGGGCCCTTGGCTCGTACTTTAACCTGGGCATAGCCGAACTCACGCTTCTCGGAGCTGGCCACGCGGCCGCCAAGCTGTTCAGCCATGGTCTGCATGCCGTAACAAATACCGAGTATCGGAATACCGCGTTCAAACAGCCCTTCCGGTGCCCGGGGACCGCCCAGCTGAGTTACCGACTCCGGACCGCCCGCAAGAATAATCCCTTTGGGATTGAATTCATCAAGTTCTTCATCGGTGATATCGAACGCCTTGATCTCACAATAGACGCCGATCTCCCGCACACGGCGGGCAATCAGCTGCGTGTACTGGGAACCGAAATCGAGAATCAGGATGCGGTGGTCGTGAATGTTCTGGGCCATGGAGTCCTCGGAGCTGAATAAACAACGCGGCCCGTAGTGGGCCGCGTGTGGTAAGGCAGTTATTAACCGACGCGGTAGTTCGGCGCTTCTTTGGTAATGGTCACATCGTGTACGTGACTCTCACGCATGCCAGCGTTGGTGATGCGCACAAATTCCGGTTTGGTACGCATTTCTTCCATGGTCGCGCTGCCGGTGTAACCCATCGAAGCACGCAGGCCGCCAATCAGCTGGTGCACGATGTTGCGCATCGGGCCCTTGCAGGCAACGCGACCTTCAATACCTTCCGGAACCAGTTTCTCGATACCTTTGCTGGCGTCCTGGAAGTAACGGTCGCTGGAGCCCTGACCCATGGCGCCGATGGAACCCATACCCCGATAGGCCTTGTAACTGCGGCCCTGGAACAGCTCAACTTCACCCGGAGCTTCATCGGTACCAGCCAGCAGGCTGCCAATCATGACACTGTGGGCACCGGCAGCAATCGCCTTGGCGATGTCGCCGGAGAACCGGATACCACCATCAGCAATCAGTGGCACGCCACGATCCTTCAGGGCTGCGGCGACGTTGGACACCGCAGAAATCTGGGGAACACCAATACCCGCAACGATACGGGTGGTGCAGATGGACCCGGGACCGATGCCTACTTTGACGGCATCCGCGCCGGCGTCTGCCAGGGCCAGGGCCGCGTCCGAAGTGGCAATGTTACCGCCAATCACCTGAACATCCGGGAAATTCTTTTTGATCCAGCGAACACGCTCGATAACACCCCGGGAATGGCCGTGGGCAGTGTCCACGACGATCACATCAACGCCCGCTTCGGCCAGCGCGGTAATCCGGGCCTCAGTGTCACCGCCGGTGCTAACCGCTGCACCAGCCCGAAGACGACCCTGATCATCCTTGCACGCCAGAGGATAATCCTTGGCTTTCTGGATATCCTTCACGGTGATCAGTCCGCGCAGCTCGAAATTGTCATTGACCACCAGAACCTTCTCGATACGGTGACGATGCAGCAGCTCCTTCACTTCCTCGAGGCAGGCACCCTCCTCGACCGTAACCAGCTTGTCCTTGGGCGTCATGATGTCCCGAACCAGCGTATCCATGCGGCTTTCGAACCGGATGTCACGGCCAGTCACGATACCCACCAGATCGTGACCATCGACGACCGGCAGACCAGAGATGCTGTTGGCCATGGTGATATCGACGAGTTCACGAACCGTGGTCTCCGGCGATACGGTAATCGGATCCTTCACAACACCGCTTTCGAACTTCTTGACCTTGCGAACAGCCGCCGCCTGTTGCTCAACGGTCATGTTCTTGTGCATGATGCCGATACCGCCTTCCTGGGCCATGGCGATGGCCAACTCTGCGTCGGTAACGGTATCCATGGCGGACGACAGAAGAGGAATATTGAGGGTGATACCCTTGGTCAGCTGGGTCTGCAGGCTGACCTCGTGGGGCAGAACTTCTGAATATCCGGGAACCAGCAGAACGTCATCAAATGTGAGGGCTTCTTCGGCAATTCGCAGCATTGGGATCCGCCTTTTGATCGTGCTAAGTTGGGAGTTTCCGTGCCGTACCCGCGGCGGTACGACAAAGCAAAATCCTTAATCGATCTATTATAATGGGGCTCTCGGGGACAGTAAACCGGCCCGTTTTTAAGGTTCGATTGCATCTTTTTGAAATTTCGCTATTTTTACCCTCCCTTTTTTCGGCTATTGCGTATGTATAACGACGGATCAGGACCGGCAACGCCGCACCTTCAGGACACCCGGCCCCGGGCACTCAGTGTCAGTGAGCTCAACCACCAGGCCAGACACCTGTTGGAGTCCAGCTTCATGCAGGTTTGGGTGGAAGGCGAACTCTCCGGATTTTCACGCCCCTCCTCCGGCCATTGGTATTTTTCCCTGAAGGACCGCAAATGCCAGGTTCGCTGCGCCATGTTCCGGGGCATGAACCAGCGTATCCGCGCGCTACCAAAAGAGGGTGATCAGGTACGGATCCGCGGCAAGGTGACCCTCTATGAGAACCGGGGCGATTTCCAGATCATCGTTGAGCATATTGAGCCGGCCGGGCTCGGCGCTTTGCAGCAGGCCTTCGAGGAGCTCAAGCGCAAGCTGCTGGCGGAGGGCCTGTTTGATCAGGCGAGGAAGAAACCACTGCCGTCCCTGCCCCGGCACATCGGTGTGGTTACCTCACCCACCGGCGCCGCGATCCACGACATACTGACTGTCCTGGCCCGTCGCTGCCCCGCCATTCCTATAACACTTTACCCCACGGCGGTGCAGGGCAAGGCCGCCACGGCCGATATTGTTGGCGCCATTGAAGCCGCCCAGAGCCACGGGGTTGCCGACGTGCTGATTATCGGTCGCGGCGGTGGCTCCCTGGAAGATCTCTGGTGCTTCAACGAAGAAGCGGTAGCCCGGGCCATTGCCGCTTGCCGGATTCCCACCGTTAGCGCGGTTGGCCACGAGGTGGATGTCACCATTGCGGATTTCGTCGCGGATCTCCGGGCGCCGACACCTTCGGCGGCGGCGGAAAAGATTTCACCGGACCAGTCTGACTGGCTCAGGCAACTCCGCGAGCGGCAATTCCGTCTTTCCAACGCCATGAGCCTTGCCCTGAAGCGCCTTGGCACCCAGCTCGGGCACCTGGGCGCACGGTTGCGGGACCCGCGACGGGAACTTCTGGAGAAAGCCCAGCGCATGGATGAACTGGAGCTGCGACTTCAGAAGGCTATCCGACAGCGCCTGACAACGGTGGGCGTGCGCAATGATCACCTGCGCCAGAGACTGGTCATGCAGTCACCCCGCCGCCAGCTTTCAGAGAGCCAGGAAGCGTTGCAGCGCGTGAGCGAACGACTGACCTATACCATCCAGCAGGGCCTGAAGCAGCGCCGGGACGACCTTGAACACGCGGCGCAGACCCTGAACGTGGTCAGCCCCCTGGCCACCCTTGGCAGGGGCTATGCCATAGTACGCGACAGCCAGGGGACGATTATCCGGGACACCTCGGAAATAGGCCCGGGCGATACCGTTTCCGCCCGGGTTGCCAGGGGTGAAATGACGGCAAAGGTGACTTCGGTCAAATCTGCAGACATAAACCCGCCAGACTAAGCCAATGGTCTACTAGTCCATGATTTCAAACGGCCTAAAGTTGTCAGGAAACGTATTAAAACAACAACAGGCACGATGAGGTGGAATGTATGGACTACCACTCAGAGTTCCGGCGGTCGATAGACAAACCGGACGATTTCTGGCGTGAACAGGCGGAAAAGATTGACTGGATTGAACCGCCCAAAACCATCTGGCAGCCAACGGACAATGGCCACGGGGAGTGGTTTCCCGACGGCACCCTGAACACCTGCGATGTCGCCCTGGATGCGAACATCCGGGCGGGCCGGGGCGACCAGAAAGCCCTGATCTACGATTCCCCGGTTACTGATACCCAGCGCTCGTACACCTATAACGAACTGACTGATGAAGTTGCCCGCTTCGCCGGCGCTCTGAAAGACCGAGGCATCACCAAGGGTGACCGGGTCATCATCTACATGCCCATGATCCCGGAAGCGGTCATTGCGATGCTGGGCTGCGCGCGGATCGGCGCTATTCACTCTGTGGTCTTTGGCGGCTTTGCTGCCCACGAACTGGCCGTGCGCATTGATGACGCCAAACCCAAGGCGGTGATTACCGCCTCTTGCGGCATCGAAGTCACCAAGCTCATTGAGTACAAGCCTCTGGTCAACAAGGCCATCGACCAGGCCAGCCACAAACCGGAAACCTGCATCGTTTACCAGCGCCCCCAGGTGAAGGCCGATCTTCAGGCTGGCCGTGACCATGACTGGAACGAGTTGATGAAGACAGCTGCACCGGCCGACCCGGTGCCCGTCAAATCAACAGACCCGCTCTATATCCTTTATACCTCAGGCACTACCGGTAAACCCAAGGGTGTGGTGCGTGATAATGGGGGTCACGCGGTTGCGCTCAACTACAGCATGCAACTGGTCTACGACGCCAAACCCGGTGATGTTTACTGGGCCGCCTCCGATGTTGGCTGGGTTGTTGGCCACAGCTACATCGTTTATGCCCCGCTGTTTGCCGGTTGCACCACCATCATGTACGAGGGCAAACCGGTGAAAACACCGGATGCCGGCGCATTCTGGCGGGTGGTTCAGGACCACAAGGTCAACATGCTGTTTACCGCCCCCACCGCATTCCGCGCCGTACGCAAGGAAGATCCGGAAGCGGACCAGCTGTCACGCTACGACATCAGTTCACTGAAACGCCTGTTCCTGGCCGGCGAGCGCCTGGATCCCGCCACCTATGAATGGCTGAAGGAACATACCGGCCTGCCGGTTCTTGACCACTGGTGGCAGACCGAGACCGGCTGGGCTATCTGCTGCAATCCGGTGGGTATTGAAATGATGGCCACCAAGCCGGGCTCGGCGACCGTGCCCTCCCCCGGTTACAACGTTCAGGTCGTAGATATGAACGGCAGCCAGAAACCCGCCGGCGAGCAGGGCCAGATTGCGGTGAAACTGCCCCTGCCGCCGGGCTGCATGATGACGGTCTGGGGCGACGACGAGCGCTTCCGCAAAACCTATCTGGAGCCCATACCGGGGTTCTACAGTTCCGGCGACGGCGGCTTTATTGACGACGACGGCTATGTGTTTGTCATGGGCCGCACCGATGATGTCATCAACGTGGCCGGGCACCGCCTTTCCACTGGCGAGATGGAAGAAGTCGTAGCCTCTCATCCCGCCATAGCCGAGTGCTGCGTGGTGGGTGCTCACGATGACATGAAAGGGCAAATCCCCATCGGGCTGGTTCTCATCAAGGATGGCGCAACCATCGACCATGACGAACTGGAAGACGAACTGGTGGAGATGGTTCGCGACAAGATCGGCGCCATCGCCTGTTTCCGTCGCGCGTTGGTGGTGGATCGACTGCCCAAGACCCGCTCCGGCAAGATCCTGAGACGGGTTATCCGCCAGATCGCTGATGGCGAGGAATACTCGGTGCCCAGCACCATTGATGATCCGGCCATTCTGGAAGAAATCAGCGAGCAATTCCGCCACTGACAAAGGCAGCCTGTCCCATACCCGCCCCCGGTTAACGGGGAGCGGGCATTTATTGTTCAATCAAATCCCAAGCCGTTGTTTTTGCCGACAATAAAACCTGCACGAAAGGTGCAAAAATTTCGTTGACGTCCCCCAAAGTCGGTCTATACTGAAATTGCTGTGAAAATACAGCGGTATTTGGTGAATGCGTTTCAACGTCCTGCCGAAGTGCTCTTCGTTGCCCCTTCCTCAGTACTCTCTGGATTTCTCAGCAACGATTCCATGTGGAATTTTGAAGGTCCCGTGAGGGCAAATTACAGAAAGACAGGAAAGATCAATGTCCGATACTAAAACCGGCCACGTTAAGTGGTTTAACGAGTCCAAAGGCTTTGGCTTCATTGCTCAGGACGGTGGCAGCGACGTGTTTGTTCACTACAGCGCAATCAATGCAAGCGGTTTCCGCACCCTGACCGAAGGCCAGCAGGTGCAGTTCACCGTAACACAGGGCCCGAAAGGCCCGCAGGCGGAAAACGTTACCCCGGTCTAAGGGTATACGCTCCGTCCTTTGCCCCTCACGGGCATCGGAAAACCAACAAGCCGGCATTCGTGCCGGCTTGTGTCGTCAGGACGGCAGGTTTTTCAGGCACCCGCCGATTCAGGTTCGGCTTCCGTCTCAGGCATTTCGATACCCACTGCCTGGGCGACTGCCGAAAACAAGGCCTGCAGGGTGGCAGATGTCGTGTCTTCGGCCAGTGCCGCAGCGCTGCAATGCATACCGTTTGCGGTCAAGCGAATACAGGCCAGTGCGTTGGCATTGGTGCCCTCACCCAGCGCAAACTCGTCGTAAGCCTCGACAGCAATGGAGATATCAAAGCGCATCTCCAGCGCCTCAGATACAGCCTCCACTGCGCCCAGCCCATGGCCATCCAGACGAACCGGCGATGCATCGCGACCCACCGACACCTCGGCATGCACACCCTCTTCGTCCCGGTGCAGATCGTAGGAGCGCAGTGCCCAATCGGCGTGGACTTTCAGATAGCGATCCTCGAACAGGCGATGAATGGTCAGTGAGTCAATCTCGCCACCGTTGGTTTCCGCCTCTCTCTGGACCACCTTGCTGAACTCGATCTGCAACCAGCGTGGCAGACTGATGTTGTAATCCCGCTCCAGTACATAGGCGACACCGCCCTTGCCAGACTGACTGTTGATGCGAACCACTTCCTCATAGCGGCGACCAACATCGAACGGGTCGATGGGCAGATACGCGACGTTCCAGGTTTCGCCACCCTTTCGGCGCGCCAGACACTTGCGAATGGCATCCTGATGGCTGCCTGAGAAGGCGGTGAACACCAGTTCGCCGGCGTAGGGATGGCGTGGATGAGTGGAAATCTCCGTACAGGCCTCAACCACTTCGGTGATCTCCGCCATGCCCGACAGATCCAGCGTGGGATCAATGCCCTGGGAGTAAAGGTTCATGGCCATGGTCACCAGATCCATGTTGCCGGTGCGCTCACCGTTGCCCATCAATGTGCCCTCGACCCGATCGGCCCCTGCCATTACGGCCAGTTCGGCGGCGGCCACGGCACAGCCGCGATCATTGTGGGTATGCACGCTGATGCTGATGTGTTCACGGCGCCGGATGTTGTCGCAGATCCACTCGATCTGGTCCGCAAACACGTTGGGTGTCGCCATTTCAACGGTGGCAGGCAGGTTGATAATCATCGGCTGGCCCTCTTCCGGACGCCAGACCTCACTCACGGCATCAATCACTTCCGCGGCGAAATCCAGCTCGGTACCGGTAAAGCTTTCCGGTGAATACTGGAACGTCCACTCGGTCTCCGGGTGGCGCGCGGCGATGTCACGAACCAGTTTGGCACCATTGACGGCAATGTCCCTGATACCGTCACGATCCAGACCAAACACCTGCTCCCGCTGAACCGTGGAAGTAGAATTGTAGACATGCACGATTGCCTTTCGGGCGCCGGCCAATGCTTCATAGGTACGCTCGATCAACTCAGGACGAGCCTGGGTCAGCACCTGTATCTTCACATCCTCGGGGATGCGATTTTCTTCAATCAGCTTGCGGCAGAAGTCGAAATCCGGTTGGCTGGCAGCGGGAAAGCCAATCTCGATTTCCTTGAAACCCAACTTCACCAGCAATTCGAACATCCGCGTTTTCTGGGCAACAGACATGGGCTTCACCAGTGCCTGATTACCATCCCGAAGATCTACGGCACACCAGGTTGGCGCCTTCTCGATGACCTTGTCCGGCCAGCGACGGTCGGTTTTGGCAACAGGTTTGAACGCAACGTATTTGCGATGATCGAAAGCCATGCGTGTAATTCCTTGCGGTTTCAGAAGTGAATTCTTTGATGGGTACAGGTTAACGCGAAAAAGCTGGTATTTGATTGCGAACTTGAGCGGGGAAGCGTATTTTCTAACCTATAAATTGCTTGATAAACGCCATTCTTGGAATTTTATGACCGAAAACAAGAAAACCCTCGCCAAAATTGACAAGATGGACCGCCGAATTCTCGAACAGATCCAGCAGGATGGCTCCCTGACCAACCAGGAACTGGCAGAGAAAGTCGGGCTATCCCCTTCGCCCTGTCTCCGTCGTGTGCGGGCACTGGAGGATGCCGGTATCATCGTCAGAACCGTCACCATTCTGGACCACAAGAAACTTGGCCTTTCTCTGACGGCGATCATCCTGATTGGCATGGATCGGCATACACCCGAGCGTTTCGCGGCGTTTGAAGAGCAGGTTGCCGAGTACCCGGAGGTGCAGGAGTGCTACCTTATTACCGGCCAGGACGCCGATTACATGCTGAAGGTGGTGGTACCGGACATGGACCATTACCACCATTTCCTGCTGAACCGCATTACCCGCATTCAGGGCGTCAGCGGCGTGCACTCCAGCTTCGTGCTCCGGCGAGTGATCGACAGTACTGCCCTGCCATTGGGGTACCTTTCCTGACTCAGGCGACGAGCTCGCGGACGTAAGCCCTTGCCATACATTTGAGCTCCTCCACCAGTTGTCGACCCTGGGCGTCGGGCAGAGTTACCGCCAACCGGAGGACAGTGCCGGCGGACCTTGGCAACAAAAGGCTTGCGGTCCAGCGCCGATCATCAGGAATCCGGGGACACTCCTCTTTGAGTTTCCGATCCAGATCGCGGGCGTTGGTGTACAGCTCTCTCAGATCCAGCTCCCTCAGCTCAGGCATTGCCTCTACACCACTCCAGATCGCCGAGTAGGCGGGCTCGTGGCGATAGAACTCATAAAACTGATCGATGAGAACGTCTACCGCATCGCTGAGGTTCAGTTCCTGCAACCGTTCCCGCAGAGCCCGCTCCATCTTCTCCACGTGCTGTTCGGCAATGGCATGGACGATGGCTGCCTTGTTGGGAAAGTAGCGGTAGAGAGAAGCCAGCGACATGCCCGATTGTCGGGCAATGGCTGACATGCTCGCAGCATCGACACCGGTCTCATGAAAAATGGCGGCGGCATGGCGAAGGATGGTGTTGACGCGCTCCCGGCTGCGGGCCTGAACCGGCCGGCGCCGCGGGGCGACATCAATAGATTCGTCGGTCATCATCTGTACCTTGTGCAACAGGCTCCGTACAATAATGGCCACTTTACGACAAATAAAGGCTCCGGCGGGCCAACCGCCGCCTGTCCATTAGTCTAACACTTCAGATTTATTACAAACGGAAGACACGATGCGAGCAAGCCGCTACCTGATTGCCACCCAGAAAGAGACCCCCGCCGACGCCGAGATCATCAGTCATCAGTTGATGTTGCGTGCCGGCATGATTCGCAAACTGGCCGCCGGGCTATACACCTGGTTGCCAATGGGCCTGCGTACCCTGCGCAAGGTCGAGCGAATCGTTCGCGAAGAAATGGACAAGAGTGGCGCTCAGGAAGTGTTGATGCCTGCGGTCCAGCCGGCCGAACTCTGGGAGGAATCCGGACGCTGGACCCAGTACGGCGGCGAACTGCTGCGAATGAAAGACCGTCATGGCCGTGATTTCTGTTTCGGACCGACCCACGAAGAGGTCATTACCGACCTGATCCGGAATGAGATCAGCAGCTACAAGGAGTTGCCAGCCAACTTCTACCAGGTTCAGACCAAATTCCGGGACGAGCGTCGCCCCCGGTTTGGCGTGATGCGCGCCCGGGAATTCCTGATGAAGGACGCTTATTCCTTCCATCTGAACGCCGAGTCCCTGAACGAAACCTACGAATTGATGCACCGCACCTACTGCGCCATTTTCGACCGTTTCGGCCTGGATTACCGTGCGGTACAGGCGGACTCCGGCGCCATTGGTGGCAGCGCATCCCACGAGTTCCATGTGCTCGCATCTTCGGGTGAAGATGACATCGTGTTCAGCACCGGGAGCGATTACGCAGCCAACATCGAGAAAGCAGAGGCAGTAGCCCCGAGCGGCACCCGCCCTGCCCCGGCCGAGGAACTCAAGGAAGTCGCCACACCGGATGAGAAAACCATCGAGGCGGTATCGCAGTTGCTGGGCATTGACGCCACCCGCACGGTCAAAACCCTGCTGGTGAAGGCGGAAGCCGACGAAGACGGCAGCTCCGGGCTGGTTGCACTGGTTCTGCGGGGCGATCACACCCTGAACGAGATCAAGGCCGAAAACCTGGCCGGCGTTGCCGAGCCTCTGACAATGGCCACCGATGAGGAAATCGAACAGGCTGTCGGCTGCAAGCCCGGATCTATCGGACCGGTAAACCTCAACGTGCCCGTCATTGTGGACCGCAGTGCCGCGCATCTGGCGGACTTTGTTTGCGGCGCCAACCGGGAAGGCTTCCACCTTACCGGCGTGAACTGGGAGAGAGACGCTGCGCTTGAACGGGTGGAAGACCTGCGCAACGTGGTTGAGGGCGACCCCAGCCCGGATGGCAAGGGCACTCTGGAGATCCGGCGCGGCATTGAAGTGGGCCACATCTTCAAACTTGGCAACAAGTACAGCACTGCCATGAACGCCACGGTTCTCGATGAGAACGGGAAAACCGTGATTATGGACATGGGCTGTTACGGCCTGGGTGTTTCCCGGGTTGTTGCCGCAGCCATTGAACAGAACCACGATGAAAACGGCATCATCTGGCCCGATGCCATTGCGCCTTTCCAGGTGGCCATTGTTACCCTGAACGCCCATAAGTCACCAACCGTTGCCGAGGCCGGAGAAAAGCTTTATGAACAGCTACGCCAAGCCGGTTACGATGTGCTTCTGGACGACCGAAAAGAGCGCCCTGGCGTGAAGTTTGCCGATATGGAATTGATTGGTATCCCGCACCGGTTCGTGGTTTCCGAGCGTGGTCTGGCAGCCGGAACCCTGGAATACAAAGGCAGAAAGGATGCGGAAAAACAGGATGTCCCGGTGGCTGAAGCGCTGCCATTCCTGGTCAACGCATCGCCCCGAAAAGGGCTCTGATCGCTGTCCGCATACGCGGACAAGCCTCTGACGGCACTTGTATAAAGCAGTGCCGTCAGGGATTTTCCCTTCCCGAACCACCCACAATCCCTGGCTCCATTTCCAGGGTGACACCAAACCGGTCAACGACTGACTGACGAACTTCTCTGGCAAGCTCCAGTATGTCGGCACCTGTGCCGCCCGAGTGGTTAATCAGCACCAGCGCCTGTCGGTTATGCACGCCCACCCGGGCATTCCGGAAGCCTTTCCAGCCACTTTGATCGATCAGCCACGCCGCTGCCAGTTTTACCCCCTGCTCCTGAGGATAAGCCACAATATCCGGGTGCCGCTCGCTGAGTGCCTCGAACGTTACTCCGTCAACCACCGGGTTCTTGAAGAAACTTCCGGCGTTCGGAATCATATCCGGGTCCGGCAACTTTCGTCGGCGAATGGCCATTATGGCCTCTGCCACATGCAAAGGGTCGAGGGCGGTTTCCGCTGTATCACCGAGGTACTCCCGGAGATCCCGATATCCGAGCACCAGAGCACGTGAGCGGGACAGGCCCAAACGGATTTCGGTGATCACATAGCGACCCGGCGTCTGTTTGAAGAGGCTGTCGCGGTAGGAAAAACGGCACTGGGCGTTATTGAGAACAACCAGCTCACCCGAATTGCGATCCAGTGCGGTGACGGATTCCAGGCAATCGCCGAGCTCAACACCATAGGCACCAATATTCTGGACGGGCGCCGCTCCGGCCGTGCCCGGGATAAGCGCCAGATTCTCGATACCGCGATAACCGGCCCGGGCAGCATACAGGACCGCCTCATGCCAGTTTTCACCCGCACCAAGCACCAGGGTCGCCCTGTGGTCCTCAATGTGCTCCCAACGGCGGCCACGAATCGCCAGACGCACCACCAGCCCCGCGAAGTCACCCGCGAACACCAGGTTACTGCCGCCCCCCAGAATCAGGACTTCCTGATCCTCTGATGAGGCCCAGTCCAGAGACCTGACCAACTCATCTGAGGTGTGAACTTCGACATAAAAACGGGCTTTGGCCGGCACGTGCAGGGTATTCAGCGCCTCCAGCTCTATGTTTTCCCGAATTTCCGGCTGCTGACTCAAGCCAGGCGCCCCCGGATGTCCGCCAGCAGGCCCTCGCCGGCTTCCTGAATCAGGTCAAGCACGGTTTCAAAACCTGCGTCACCACCGTAATAGGGATCTGGCACCTCCTGGTGGGCCGACTGACCGAACTCCAGAAACAGGGCTGGCCGGGTGCCGCCATTCTGATGCCATACGTCCTTGATGTCCGCCAGGTTCTGGCGATCCATCACCAGCACGTAGTCAAAGGTGTCCAGATCCTCCGGACTGAACTGGCGGGCCCGCAATCCACTGATGTCGATACCCCGCCGACGGGCAGCCTCCTGGGCGCGGGCGTCAGGACTCTTGCCAATGTGCCAGTCACCGGTGCCGCAGGAATCGATGTGGACCTGCTCTGCAAGGCCCGCCTGCTCCACCAGTGAGCGAAACACACCTTCAGCACTGGGCGATCGACAGATGTTGCCCAGGCACACGAAAAGAACGTTTACCGGTTCAGCCATTCTCGCTATTCCTCTTCTCCAGCCAGCCTCGGACCCTGTGCAAATCGGCGTCGGTATCAACGCCGCCCGGCGGGTTGACGGCGGCCACATCCACGTGAATACGGGCACCGTTATAGAGCGCCCTCAACTGTTCCAGAGATTCGGTTACCTCGGTCGGCGCAGGCGCCCAGCTGACAAACTCGGCCAGGACGGAAGCACGGTAACCATAGATGCCGATATGCCGGAAATATCCGACATTATCCGGCAAGGAGGTGTCCAGCCCCGTCAGAGGTGTGCCCTCCAGCCACTGATCCCTGGCCCACGGGATCGGCGCACGGCTGAAATAATGGGCGATCCCCCTGTGATCGAACACCACCTTGACCACATTGGGATTGAACACGTGCTCCGGATCGTGGATCCGCTCACACAGTGTGGCAATGGCGACTTCAGGATAAAACTCCAGATTGTCGGCCACCTGGTTGATCAGTTCGGGCGGGATCAGGGGCTCGTCACCCTGCACGTTAACGACCCGACGATCCGGCCCGAAACCCAGCACCCGTGCAACCTCCTCAAGACGGTCTGTGCCGCTGGCGTGATTGGGTGATGTCATGACCACTTCTGCACCGAAGCCTTCGCATGCGGTCCGGATCCGATCATCGTCCGTGGCGACAACGACCCTGTCTGCGCGGCTTTCCGCGGCACGCTCACAGACATGCTGGATCATCGGCTTGCCGGCAATGTCTGCCAGAGGCTTGCCCGGAAGGCGGCTGGACGCATAGCGGGCCGGAATCACAACGGTAAAAGACATGTAGTAACCACCTGGCTGACTTGGGTTTAACGCTTGTGCAGACGCTCATCAGTAGAGAGCGTCCGGGCTTCGGTAGCCAACATCACAGGAATCCCCTCGCGGATCGGGAACGCCATGGCGTCCTGGTAACAGACCAGCTCGGTTCTGTCCTCGTTGAGTTTCAGATCGCCCTTACACACCGGACAGGCCAACAGCGCCAACAGTTTTTTATCCATGTTGCTTACTCACTTGATATCAGGAAGTTAACGGCTCGGAACATTGGCGAACCCGGGCCAGAAACGCGTCCCGGAACGGCCCCGGCAATCTGGCCTCAACGTTGAGGCTCCAGGCATTATCGGGTGCAAATTCCCGGCATTTCACCGCGTCTTTTGCGGTCATGACTATCAACTCATCGGTATCACTGTTCAGATCCTCAGGACGGAAACGATGGTGATCCGGAAAGGCCGCTTCGGTAACATCGGCGCCAAGGGTTCTCAGTGTATCGAAAAACCGGGCCGGGTTTCCGATCCCGGCCACAGCCCTCACGGCCTTGCCCCTGAGATCGCCAACGGCTCTCGACTCCCCTGTTTTCAGGTGAACAAGGGTTGCAGGCTCAAGAATCATGGAAAATATCGCAGGGTGGTCAATGCCAACAAAGCTTTCCATGGCCTGCTCTGAAAGCTCTTTGCCATTTACAATAACAAAGTCCACAGAAGCCAGTCGCGAAACCGGCTCCCGAAGCGGGCCAACGGGGATCAAGGCGCCGTTACCGATGCCCCTTTGCCCATCAAATACCGACAGCTCCAGGTCTCTGGGCAACTTGTAGTGTTGAAGGCCGTCGTCACAAATCAGCACATCACCCAGGTTTTTCTCAAGAGCGTAATCGGCGCCCCGTCGGCGGCGCGGATCAACAACAACCGGGCACCCGGTGCTCAGCGCCAGCATGACAGGCTCGTCACCGGCTTCGGAAGGACTGGTCTCCGCCGCAACTTCCAGCGGGTACTGGACAGCATCGCCACCATAACCCCTGCTGAGAATAACCGGCCGCCAGCCATCGGATGCCAGTGCGGAAACCAGCCAGGCGGTGAGCGGCGATTTGCCGGTTCCACCGGCAGTGATGTTGCCAACCACAATGACCGGAACCGGGAGCGACGCATCTCTCGCATCCCAGGCGGCCCGACGGCGGGCTTCCGCGATGCTCCGGTACAGCCAAGACAGCGGTGCCAGAAAAGCCAGAGGGCGCTTCCTTCCATACCAGAGACGCTCAACCAGCGAACTCATGGCAGATTGCACCGCGCTCATGACTGCTCGCTGAACTGCATCTGGTGCAATTGAGCGTAAGCGCCGCCAGCGGCAAGGAGTTCGTCATGTCGACCGGATTCGGCGATCCGGCCGTTGTCCATCACCAGAATTCGGTCTGCTTTCTCGATGGTGGAAAGACGATGCGCAATGACCAGAGTGGTACGGCCCTGCATAACCGTTTCCAGCGCTTCCTGGATGTGACGCTCAGATTCCGTATCCAGCGCCGATGTGGCTTCATCAAGGATCAGAATCGGGGCGTTCTTGAGCAGCGCCCGGGCGATGGCGAGCCGCTGTCGCTGCCCACCGGAAAGCATGACTCCATTGTCACCGATCATGGTGTCCAGGCCTTCGGGCATACGATCAATAAATTCCAGCGCATGAGCCTTGGCGGCAGCCTCGCGGATTTCTTCGCGCGTGCAGTTCCGGAGAGAGCCATAAGCTATGTTGGCCGCGATACTATCGTTAAAAAGCACTACATTCTGGTTCACGAGTGCAATCTGGGACCGAAGCCCTTTCAGGGAAAACTCCTTTAGCGAATGCCCATCGATACGAATGTCACCGCCGGTGTATTCATAGAATCTTGGAATGAGACTCACCAGGGTGGACTTTCCGCTCCCTGAACGACCGACAAGTGCCACACTCTGACCGGCAGGAATGCTAAAGGAGATACCTTCCAGAACATTATCGAGCTGATCCCGGTACCGAAAGGCCACCTCATCAAACTCGATGTCGCCCTCAACGCGATCCGGCGAATACGTACCCGGATCCTGTTCCGGCGATTCGTCGATTGTTTCGAACACATCGTAAGCGGCTGCAACGCCCTTCTGGATCTTGGCGTGAACAGAGGTAACCTGACGGATGGGCTTGGCCATGGTCGTCGCTGCCGTAATGAATGCTACCAGCTGACCCGTGGTCATCTCACCGCGAATTTCAGGCGCCAGCATCATCCAGACCAATCCGGCAATGGCGATGGCCACCAGTACCTGAATCACCGGAACACTGATCGCCTGAGTGGATGCCATCTTCAAACTTTGCTTGAGGTTTCTATTGTTAACCTCTTGAAAACGACCACGTTCATAATCCTCACCACCAAAGGTGCGAACAACGCGATAGCCGGTAATCGATTCAGAGGCCACATGGGTTATATCGCCCATCGAGCCCTGGATCCGCTGACTGATCTTGCGGAAGCGTTTGCTGGCATAGCTTACAACCGCGGCAATGAGCGGCCCCACCGCCAGGAAAATCAGCGTGAGTTTCCAGTTGGTGTAGAACATGTAACCCAGCAGACCGACGATGGTCAGACCTTCACGGAGCGTGATGGTCACGGCGTTGGTCGTCGCCTCCGCCACCTGCTCGACGTTAAAGGTAAGCTTGGACACCAGCCGTCCCGCCGCGTTGTCATCGAAATAGCGGGAAGGCAGTGTCATCAGTCGATCAAACACATCGTTACGAAGCGCATTGATGACCTGACGCCCGACATAGCTGATGAAGTACTGGCTCAGGAAGGTGCCCAGCCCACGGAATGCGAAGACGCCAACGATAACCAGCGTCAGCATCAGACGATTCTGCTCGGTCGGATTCTCGATCGCCGCAATGACGTATTCCATGGCTGCCGCCATACCAGTCGATGCAGCGGCATAGATAATGTTGCCGAGTACTGCAAGGGAGAAGGCCAGCAGGAAGGGCTTCACATAGGCGAGCAGGCGTTTGTAGGTTTCCCAGCTGCCCGCCGGCAGGCCGGCCGCAGGGTCTGGTAAAGGCTCGGGTACCTTCACTGGCTCTCAGCCTCCCGCTCAGTGGTGATACTGAGCTTGGCGAACCCCAGGCGTCCGGCAACGTCCATGGCACGAACCACAAATTCATGGGGTGTGCGAGCGTCAGCGGTAATGATGAACGGAAGCGAGTTATTGCCTTCAGCCAGTTCACGGACACCCCGCTCAAGGGTTTCCCGCCGATTATTGACCAATGTGCGGTCGTTCAGGATGTACTGCCCCTCGGCATTGATCACCACGTCGATCTGCTGCACTTCAGATGCCGGCGCAGGCTCGCCACTGGCCTCAGGCAATTCAACCTGCAGATGGCTCTCGCGGGTAAAGGTCGTGGAAACCATAAAGAAAATCAGCAGCAGAAACACCACGTCGATCAGTGGCGTCAGGTCTACCCCGACTTCCTGGCTCCTCTGGCGCTTGAACTTCACGGCGTTCAGGCTCCTTCCACGTCGATTTCGCGGTCTCCGTGCACTACCTCAACCAGCTTGATCGCTTCCTGTTCCATGCCGACGACCAGCTCATCCACTCTCCGGATAAAGTAGCGGTGGCAGATAAGTGCCGGGATGGCGACGCTCAGGCCAGCGGCCGAAGTAATAAGCGCTTCAGAGATACCACCGGCGAGGTTGCCGGCGTTGCCAACCCCGGCCAATTGGATCTCGGCAAATACCTTGATCATGCCAATGACGGTGCCAAGCAGCCCCAGCAGAGGGGTGATCGTCGCAACGGTGCCCAGCGGGTTAAGGAAACGCTCCAGGTCATGGATGACCTGGCTTGCCTCGTGCTCGATGCTTTCTTTCATGATTTCGCGGCCATGCTTGGCGTTAAGCAGGCCACCGGCAAGAATCCGGCCCAGGGGTGATGACCCCTGCAGGGCTTTCAGTTTCCGGCCATTGAGTTCTTTCTTCTTGATCCAGCGCCATAACTCATTGATGGTCTGGGGGGGCGCGACCCTGGAGGCGCGAAGGGTCCAGAAACGCTCCAGAATGATGGCCAGCGCCAGAATGGAGCAGGCAACAATTGGCACCATCAGAATGCCACCGGCTTTCAACAGCTCGAACACGCTTGGTCTCCCTGATTGTTTGCAAGCCGCGCTACTTTAGCATAGCTACCCGTGGAGGCCACACCTGCAATGTCACGGTATTTTACATTGGTCGCGGGCAAGCCCCGAACTACCGATCCAGAACGACGAGCCATGCCGCATTTCCTTGAATACCAGCTTGTTATCGACAACGGTCATCTCGACGCTGCCTGAACATGCTGTGTTCAGCGGCACCGCTCCGACCCCCGCGTAACGTGCGGTTACCGTCGGGTGGGGATGACCGTACCGGTGGCGATAACCAGCGGTATAGATGACCCGATCTGGTCTCAGCACGCGCACCCAGGGTTCGGAAGATGAGGTTTTGCTCCCGTGGTGGGGCGCAACGAGCACGCGAGTCGAAGGAACCTGAACGTCCTCTCGGCCAGCCATATAAGCCAGATACTCTGCCTCCACGGGTTCGGTAATATCTCCCGGCAAGAGCCACTCAGTTCCGGAGTCAGGGTGGTAGATACGCAACACACAGGAAGCGTCGTTGCCCTCTTGAGCGCCCTCACCCTGCCAGAACTCGAGGACCAATCCTCCCAGCCTTTCTTCAGCCTGTTTGCAGGCTTGCACAGGCAGTTCGCCAACCTGCTGTCTGACCGCCGCAGGCTCACCAGCAATGACACGGCCGACACTGACGTTCCGGGAAAGCTCCGAGATGCCACCGGCATGATCGCTGTCGGCGTGGCTGATCACGAGGGTGTCAATTCGCTTGATTCCTTCAGCCGCCAGATTGGGCAAAAGCGTGGATTCGACGGCCGAAAACACGTCGGGCACGGCAGGACCGGTATCGTAGACAAGAACCTCGCGCCCGTGTCGGACCAGAACTGAAAGGCCCTGCCCAACATCCCATACCCTTACAACTGGCACTGCCACGTACGAATTCCTTTCGGAAGAAGGAGCCGGATACACCAGCCAAAACACCGCAGAAAGGACCGCCACAAGCCGGAACATGGCGAAAGGCATACACAATACCGCGACGCTCAGCAACGCCCAGCCAAACAGCTCCGGGACACCAGCCCGGATGTCCGGCGCCTGCCACTGCGCAAGCCACATGAGCAATTGCCACAGAACACCGAGGGTTAGATCGAATATTGGCAGGAACAGCTGGGCGGCGCCTGGAACTACGGCGGCAAGCAACCCACCCGCGACAAGCACTGGCATAACTACAAGGGATACCCAGGGAATCGCGACCAGGTTGGCCAACAAACCTACCAGGGGCTGGCCCTGCCCCAGTATTTCGAGGATTGGCCATAATCCGCCAAAAACCGCGAGCTGGGCCAGGACGAGTCCTCTCAGCCACCCGGTTCCAGCCAGTCGCGACGAGAATACAGTGATCAGGGTGGCAACCGCAGCGAACGAAAGCCAGAATCCCTGGTCCAGGGGCGCGAAAGGGTCCAGCACAAGAACGGCAGCCAACGCGGCCAGGAAAACGTGCCAGACCGGGGCCTGACGACTCATCAGTACCAGCCACCCACCGGCCACAACCATCACCAGAGCCCTCTGGGTTGGAACGGTAAATCCCGCCGCCAGGGCATAAACGAGACCGCAGAGGATAACGGCCAGGAAGGCAAACCAACGCCTTGAGCTATCGCTGACTATCTGTGCCGGAAAAGTCAGCAACAGTCGCCGGCACAGAAACCCTGCCCCCAGGGCGATCAGACCCAGGTGCAGGCCCGATATGGCAACCAGGTGAATGGTGCCGGTCGCCTTGAGCACATCCCAGTGCTTCTGTTCCATGTGGCCGCGATGACCTATGAGCAACGAAGAAACCAGCGGAAAATGACGGGCACCGCCAAATTGCTCGATGGTCCATTGGTGAAGCAAACGATGCAGCTTCCGGTACTGGCAATGGACGAAACACCCGACATCCCGGTCAACCTTCACGCTACGAATGCTGCCCGTGGCCCGGTAGCCCTTGCGAAACAGCCAGTCCTCGTAGCGAAAGCCCGCGGGGTTCAGGGAGCCGTGGGGGCGCTTGAGCACAACTTCCAGCCGCAGACGTTGGCCCGGGAGCCGCTCCATTCCGTGACCGTACCAGGACAACCTGAGCAGGTCCGGCATCCTTGCTTCCTCTCGGGTCGGGATGGGAAGGTTGTGCCACTGGGTGACACAGAAACTGAAACGTAAACTGTTGAAGCTACCTGGCGAAGGAATATCACATACGTATCCCGAGACAGAGAGACGCTCGCGTTCCAGGCTTGCCGGCAGAACCGTTGAAAGCCGGTCACTGGCATGCCACGAGGCCCAGGAGAGTCCGACGATGAGGCCAAGAGCAGATACGAATGCGGAGCTGGCAAAGGTCGGGGAAACGCAGATCCGGCCGAAGGCCAGCAGTGGTATCGCGGCTATCAACCACGTGGGAGGTGGCAGTATCGACAACCAATACAGTAAGATAACGCCACAAGAGAAGGCGATAACGCCCAGCGCTGCGGAACCGGAGTCGCCCGAAGGGCCCACCGGTCTGTTGATACTTCCGGACAATCCTTGTCCTCCTGTATGTCACAAACACCGGCAACATCCGATGAGCCGGTCTACTAACTCCGTCTAAAGGCAGAACTTCCAATGCCAAAGAAGTTCATGAAACGCTATCTGCCCTCACCAGAGAAGGTGCAAGCGATGCAGTCGCTGAGCTTTCTGGGCGATATCTTTCATGAACCGAACCTGTGGCACATCAACCGTCATAGTGTTGCGCGGGCCTTTCTCGTCGGCATCTGGTTCTGCTTTATTCCCATGCCCTTCCAGATGCTCGCGGCGGCCTTTTTTGCCATCTGGTTCAATGCCAACCTGCCGCTTTCAGTAGTCCTGGTATGGATCAGCAACCCTGTAACCATGCCGCCGATGTTCTATTTCAACTACAAGATTGGCGCCTGGGCTCTGGATCGGCCTGTACTCAGTTTTGATTTTGAGCTCTCGTGGTCCTGGATCAGCGAGCGGCTGCTGGATATCGGCATTCCCCTCTATCTCGGGTCCCTGGTGGTCGCAACGGTCTCCGCTTGCGTGGCCTACCTGATTATCCAGTATCTGTGGCGCCGGAAAATTCGCTCTGACTGGCAGGTGCGAAGGACCGCACGACTCAGACGCCGTCGTGAGGCTGATCAGGCTTCCTGAATCAGGCGACCCTGCTCAAGCCGCATAACACGCCCCAGGCTTCTGGCCATTTTCATGTCATGGGTGACCATGACAAAGGCAATACCCAGCTGATCCCTCAATGACTCGATCAGCGCCTGCACACCTTCTCCGGTATGTTCATCGAGGTTGCCCGTCGGTTCGTCCATCAGAACACAGTCCGGTTCGTTGACCAGTGCGCGGGCAATGGCCACCCGCTGGCGTTCGCCACCGGACAGCTCGCCGGGTTTGTGATCCAGCCGTTCGGCAAGCCCAACCCGCTGCAGCAGGCTGGCCGCCTTGTCCCTCGACCTGGATACCGCCATACCGCCCAACGCACAAGGCATCATCACGTTTTCCAGAGCGGTGAACTCCGGCAACAGGTGATGGAACTGATAGACAAACCCGAGATGGGCATTCCGGAACCGGGCGCGCCGTCCCTCGGAAAGCCGGTGAATGTCTTCGCCACAAATGGAAATCTGGCCGGAAGATGGCTTGTCGAGCCCCCCCAATAAGTTGAGCAACGTGGTTTTTCCGGCACCACTGCTGCCCACTATGGCAACCGTCTCCCCCTGTGCGACTTCGAGCGAGATATCCGAAAAAATGGTGAGCTTGCCGAGACCCTCGTTATAGGTCCGGGTCACCTGACGGCAGTCTATTACCAGGGCAGAGTGTGCCATTGCGGATTGTTCCTTACTCATAACGAAGCGCCTCCGCCGGATCCACCCTGGAGGCCCGCCAGGCCGGATAAATCGTTGCCAACAGACTCATGGCGAGGCCGGCTCCACTGATGATAAACACGTCCTGCCATTGCAGCTGGGAAGGCAGATAGCTGATGAAGTAAACGTCCGCGCTCAGGAACTGGTGGCCGAGCGCTCCCTCCAGCCAGGAAATAAAGGCACTGATGTTGAGCGCTCCGAAAACGCCCAGCGCCGTGCCAACAATGGTTCCGAAGATACCGATGACCGCCCCCTGAACAATGAAGATCCGCATGATGCGTCCCGGTGTTGCCCCCATGGTCCTGAGGATGGCGATGTCACCGGTTTTATCGGTAACCACCATCACCAACGTGGACACGATATTGAATGCAGCGACAGCCACGATAAACATCAGCAGCAGGCCGATCATGGTTTTCTCCATGCGGATGGCCTGGAACAGGTTGCCGTGGGTTCGGGTCCAGTCGGATACGTAATACCGGCCGCCCAGCGACTCAGCAGCCTGCTGCGACACCCTGGGAGCGGCAAAAAGGTCATCCACCAGCAGGCGAATACCCTCGGCTTTGCCCCCGGTCCGCATGAGCTTGGCGGCATCATCCATGTGAATCAGGGTGTAATTGCCATCCAGTTCTGCCCCGACACTGAAGATGCCTTTGACCGTGAACCTTTTGAGCCTGGGCAGGACCCCGGCCGGCGTAACCGAGGCTTCCGGCAGGACCACGGTTACCTTGTCACCGATCTGAAGACGCAGGCTGGCCGCCATCAACCGACCGATGATGATGCCGAATTCACCAGAAACCAGATCGTTGAGACTGCCTTCGACCATGTGGTTTTCAATGATGGAGACCGTTCGTTCCTCCTCCGGGAGAATGCCGTTAAGCACGACCCCGCGAACATTTCCACCGCCGGTAACCATACCCTGCCCCTGTATGAAAGGCGCAGCAGCCAGCACGCGGGGGTGCTGCTGCATCTTCGCGTCGATTGATTGCCAGTCGTCGAGCGGCCCGGCGCCCTGAATGGTAGCGTGGGGCACCATCCCGAGAATTCTCTGCTTAAGCTCCCGATCGAAACCGTTCATGACCGAGAGCACGATGATCAGAACCGCAACTCCCAGCATCAGCCCGATTATGGAGGTCAGGGAAATAAAGGAAATGAAGTGATTGCGGCGTTTGGCGGCCGTGTAACGCAAGCCAATATAGAATGATAAGGGTCTGAACATTGAGAGGTGCCTATTGCTACCTTCCGGTCTGTCGTGGTCTGGTTTTCCCGGGTACCTTCCAGCACGACGGGAAACTGCTAAACTGTTCTGTACCAAATAAAAAATCAGCCTTCCGGAGCCGCGATGCAGTCGTCCGACATCCCCAACGAACCGGTGGACTATTCACCCGAACGGCGGGACTTTTTCCGCATTGAAGACCGGATCGGCCTGGAGATCCGCAAGCTGGCGCGTGGCACCGCAATGGAAGAAGATGCCTTCGACGGCGACCATCTTGAGAGCCTGAAAGCTGAATTCAGGCGGCTGGATCAGGACGTTAAATCCCAGCTTGCCAGCCTTGCCGACAAAGACCGGCTGCTTACCGGACTGATCAAATCCCTGAACGGCAAGCTGGACACGCTTGCGCGCATTATGGCCTTTGAGCAAAATCCGTTGCAACCTGAGGACTGGCAGGAAGTAACCCTGAGCGAGGGTGGGCTGTCGTTCTTTAGCAGCACCCCTGCCTGGCAGCCGGGAGACCGGCTCGCTGTTCGAATGACCCTCCCACCCGAACTTTTCCAGCCCCGCGCAGTTGCCCGAGTTATTGAGGTACACCCCGATTCGTCAGGCGGAGCAAGGGTCCACACCGAATTCGCCCGGATTGAGGACAGCGATCGCCAGCAAATCGCACGACATGTGATGCGGTGGCAGATTCGACAGCGTCAAAAGGAGTAGACTGGGGAAAAACGAGTGACTTTTGCTAATCTTTTTCGGATATTACGCTTTATCCATGTCCTCCCGAGGACATCAGTTTTCATGGAGACCCATCAATGAGAAAGCAAACTACCCTGTTCGGCGCACTGGCAGTGACTGCCACACTGGCCCTTTTCCCGATGATGTCCGCGGTAGCTGAAGAAGTCCGCGTGCCAGTTGGCACCCAGGCCGATCGCGACCAGGCCAGCTTCCCCGGCTCTGGCATGAGCCAGTCATCAGTGCGCGCTTCCTGGGGTGCACCCGTGGAAATTGAAGGTCCCGTGGGCCAGCCACCGATCACCCAGTGGCACTATCAGGGCTTTATCGTGTATTTCGAAGGCGACCGGGTTATCCATACCGTTCTCAAGCCGAATCGCTGAAGGCCCGAGGGGCCTTTCCAGGCTGGAAATTCCCTTCCCATGTCCTGACGTTCAACCAATCGTTGGTTAGAATGGCGTCTTTTATGATTCAAGGTGACGTAGTGACAACCAAACGAGTGTTGCCCGCAGAGTGGGCGCCCCAGAGTGCCGTCATGCTGACCTGGCCCCACCCGGGAACCGACTGGGCAGGCCTGATCGACGAAGTTGAACCGGTGTTCCTCGACATCGCGAAAGCCGTACTCCCACACGAACACCTTGTCATCGGTTGCGAACACGTTGTCCGCCTGCAGGAGCTAGAACGGGACCTCAATCGGTACGCCGCGGACAATGGCTTTCCGGGACGCGTGAGATCGGTTCCGGCACCGGCGAATGACACCTGGACCCGCGACCATGGCCCCATCACCATTCTCACCGACGAAGGGCCGACACTGCTGGATTTCAGGTTCAACGCCTGGGGCGGAAAGTTCCCCTGGGAAAAGGACGATGCGTTAAATAATCACCTTTTCAATGCTGGCGTCTTCGGCACAACCGGGATGCAGCAGGTCGGTTTTGTGCTGGAAGGGGGTTCATTTGAATCGGATGGTGAAGGCACCCTGCTGACCACATCCGAGTGCCTGCTGACGCCCACCCGAAATCCGGCCATGGATCGCACGGCGATTGAACAGCTGCTTTCCGAGGTGCTGGGAATCCGGCGGATTCTCTGGCTCAACCACGGCTATCTTGCCGGGGATGACACCGACAGCCACATCGATACCCTCGCCCGATTTTGCGCCCCGGATCACATCTGCTACGTGAGTTGCCCAGATGTGGCGGATGAACACTACAGCGCGTTGGCGGCCATGGAGGAGGAACTTCAGGAGTTCCGCCAGGCCGACGGCGCCCCCTACAAGCTGACGCCTCTGCCCTGGCCTGATGCCATTCATGATGAGGATGGTGAGCGTCTTCCGGCCACCTATGCCAACTTCCTGATCATCAACGAAGCGGTTTTGCTTCCCGTTTACGGCGTTGATCAGGATCAGGACGCCATTGCTGTCATGAAAGAGATCTTTCCGACAAGAGCAATAGTGCTGATCAATTGCCGGCCCTTGATTCGTCAGCATGGCAGCCTTCACTGTGTAACCATGCAAATTCCGGCCGGAGTAGTCAGTTGATGAGCAGTGAGTTGCGCAAAAGCCAAATCAATGTTGCCGCCATCCAGCAGGCCTGTAGCAGCGACAAGGCCGCCAGCCTCGCCACTACCGAAAAACTGGTTCGTGAGGCCGTAGCCAGTGGCGCCAACCTGGTGATCCTCCAGGAACTTCACGCCACCTTATATTTCTGCCAGACCGAGGAAACGTCTGTTTTCGAGCTGGCAGAGCCGATTCCCGGTCCTACCAGCAAGCGCCTGTCTGACCTGGCCCGGGAACTGGGTATTGTGCTGGTTGGATCCATTTTCGAACGTCGTATGAACGGCGTGTACCACAACACGGCGGTCGTATTTGAGAAAGACGGCTCCCTGGCAGGGCTGTACCGGAAAATGCACATTCCGGACGACCCGGGGTTCTATGAAAAATTCTACTTCACGCCCGGTGACGCCCAGTTCAACGATGGCCGCAGCGGTTTCACGCCTATCGATACGTCTGTCGGCAGGCTCGGCGTGCTGGTGTGCTGGGACCAGTGGTACCCCGAGGCCGCAAGGCTGATGGCCCTGGCTGGCGCCGAGATCCTGATCTACCCAACTGCGATCGGCTGGGATGTAACGGATGACCCCGATGAACAGGCGCGTCAACTGGACGCCTGGGTCACCGTGCAAAGGGGCCATGCCGTTGCCAACAACCTGCCAGTCGTGGCTCCGAACCGGGTAGGCACCGAACCCGACCCCTCCGGGCACAGCGACGGCATCCGTTTCTGGGGCAACAGTTTTATCTGTGGCCCGCAGGGTGAGTTGCTAGCCCGGGGCGATGACAGCTCCGAATGTATCCTTGCCGTCACCCTGGATCGCAACCGCAGTGAATCGGTTCGCCGTATCTGGCCGTATTTGAGAGATCGCCGAATAGACGCCTACGGCGACATCCTCAAACGCGTAAGGGACTGAGCCCCGAATGAAAAAACTGGTCGATACCGTAGTCAGCGAACTGAACCAGATACTCCTGGGCAAAGACCAACAGGTACGCCTTGCCCTCTGCGGGCTTCTGGCCCGGGGGCACCTGCTGATCGAAGATATCCCCGGCATGGGCAAAACCACTCTTTCTCATGCCCTGGCCAAGGTGATGGGGCTGACGTACCAGCGCATCCAGTTCACCAACGACCTGCTTCCGGCGGATGTGCTGGGTTACTCCATGTACGACAAACAGGCCGGCAGCCTCGTATTCCACCCCGGCCCGATCTTTGCCCAGGTGGTGTTGGCTGATGAAATCAACCGGGCATCACCGCGAACGCAGAGCGCTCTGCTCGAAGCCATGGAAGAACGGCAAGTGTCCATCGAGGGCGAGACCCGGCCACTGCCCCATCCGTTCTTCGTGATTGCCACCCAGAATCCCATCGAGCAGGGCGGCACCTATCCCCTGCCCGAGTCCCAACTGGACCGGTTCCTTATGCGTCTTCGCCTCGGCTATCCGGACCCGCGGGCCGAGCGGGAGCTGCTGGAGGGCGAAGACCGTCGTGCCATGACTGAAAAGCTGCCGACCCTGCTCTCCCAGGCCGACCTGAAAACCCTGCAGGAAGGCGTTACCCGGATAACCGCCAGCCCGGCTCTTCTGGATTACGTGCAGCGGTTGCTGGAACAGAGCCGGAGAATGCCCGGCCTTCTGTACGGGCTTTCGCCCCGGGCGGGATTGGGACTGGTGCGGGCCGCCAAAGCCTGGGCCCTGATGGAGGGGCGTCATCACGTGCTGCCTGACGACATCCAGGCCGTGTTCCCTGCAGTGGCGGCCCACCGTCTCGAACAGGGAGAGTCCGGAAAAAGTGCGGAAAGGGTTCGTCAGCTGTTGGCAACTGTCTCTGTGCTTGAGTAAATAGCAAGGTTTTATAAGCGGAATTGGCCAAAACGAATGGCAGACCGCGCCTTTCATGTTAGCCTTTGCCCCTTTCCCCGAAGCGTCTGGCCCTGAAACCGGGGCCCGGCAACGTACGGCTTTTTCAGTGAGAGAATTCCCAATGAGCGACACCAAACATTCCCGACTGATCATCCTCGGTTCCGGCCCCGCAGGTTACACCGCTGCCGTTTACGCAGCCCGCGCCAACCTGAACCCGACCCTGATTACCGGTATTGAAGTCGGCGGCCAGCTCACCACCACCACCGACGTCGACAACTGGCCCGGCGACAACGACGGCGTTCAGGGCCCGGAGCTCATGCAGCGCATGCTCAAGCACGCCGAACGCTTCGAAACCAGCATCGTCTACGACACCATCAACGAAGCCGACCTCCGTAACCGCCCATTCCGCCTCAAGGGCGATGGCGGCGAGTACACCTGCGACGCCCTGATCATTGCTACCGGCGCCTCCGCCATGTATCTCGGACTCGAGTCTGAAGAGAAATTCAAAGGCCAGGGCGTCTCCGCCTGCGCCACCTGCGACGGTTTCTTCTACAAGAAGCAAAAAGTTGCCGTTATTGGCGGCGGTAACACCGCGGTCGAAGAGGCTCTGTACCTCTCCAACATTGCCGACGAAGTGACCCTGGTGCACCGCCGCGACAGCCTCCGTGCCGAGAAGATCCTCCAGGACAAACTGTTTGAAAAAGCCGAAAACGGCAACGTCAAGATCGTCTGGGACCACACCCTCGACGAAGTCCTGGGCGACGGCACCGGCGTCACCGGTATGCGCATCAAAAGCACCAAAGACGACTCCACCCAGGAAATGGACCTGGCCGGCGTATTCATCGCCATCGGCCACAAACCCAACACCGACCTGTTCCAGGGCCAGTTGGACATGGAGAACGGCTATATCCGCATCCGCTCCGGCCTCGAAGGCATGGCCACCCAGAGCAGCATTCCCGGCGTATTCGCCGCCGGCGACGTAGCCGACCACGTCTACCGCCAGGCCGTCACCTCCGCCGGCTTCGGCTGCATGGCCGCCCTGGATGCGGAAAAGTTTCTGGATCAGCAAGACTGATTGTGCTTGAGTAAAGAAAAGGAACGCGAACTCAAAAGTTTGCGAAGGTCGGTGGGAGCCGCCTTCTGAAACTGTGCGGAGCCATGGATGGCGGAGCCAAGCGTACAAGGACGTATTCACAGCGTGTTTCAGAAGGCGGCTCCCACCGGCCGGTACTCTGTAAAATAGAACCGAAACATTGCAGTAATTGCCGGAGAAGGATGACCTCACTACCCTGGCTAGACCCGGACCAACTCTGGTTCCCCCCCGCCAACGAAGCCCTGGACGACCCGGACGGCCTTCTTGCCCTCGGCGGCGACCTTTCCACCGAGCGACTCATACTGGCCTACCGGAACGGCATCTTCCCCTGGTACAGCGACGACCAGCCCATTTTGTGGTGGTCACCGAATCCGCGGTGTGTCCTTTTTCCGAACGAAATCCACGTTTCACGGAGCCTGCGCCGGACCCTGAACCAACAACGCTTCCAGGTAACCGCAGACAGACACTTCGGACGAATCATCCGCCTTTGCGCCTCAACCCGTGCCGAAGGTACCTGGATTACCGAGGAAATTATTGCCAGCTACTCAGAGCTGCATCGCATGGGCGTCGCCCACTCCATCGAAATCTGGAACCAGCGTGGTGAATTGGCCGGTGGCATGTACGGACTGGCCATTGGCAGGTGTTTCTTCGGTGAATCCATGTTTTCTCTGGAAACCAACGCGTCCAAAGTTCTCATGGTTCAACTGGCGCACCAGTTACAGCTCTGGGGCTACCGGATCATGGATTGCCAGGTAGAGAGCCGGCACCTGCTTACCATGGGCGCACGGACTATTCCACGGGAAGAGTTTTTATCTATACTCAGGATGACCATCGATCAGAAACCGGATCAGACCGACTGGACCTTCCTATGGCGTTGGCCCGGGCCGGAGGAGTGAATGAGCAATCTCAGAACCCTGGTGTTCTTCGCGACACCACCGCACGATTGCAGCTACCTGCCAGACCGCGAGGCCACCACCATGTTTGTGGATCCGCGGGCTCATATCGACAAAAAGCTTTACAGCCAACTCACGGCTCTCGGCTTTCGCCGCAGCGGATCCCACTACTACCGCCCTCACTGTGAGCAGTGCAATGCCTGCATACCAGTTCGGTTGAAAGTTGATGATTTCAAGCCGGACAGAAGCCAGCGGCGGGTTCTCCGCAAAAACAAGGATTTGCAGTGCACCATGGTGCCCGCCACCTTTGCGGAGAGGTATTACCAGCTCTACGCCAATTACATCGAACAAAGGCACAAGGACGGAGACATGTACCCGCCGACCAGGGAACAGTTCACCTCGTTTCTGGTAGAAGGCGCAACCGATTCCTGGTTTCTGGAAATCCACCAGGGCGAACGGCTGGTAGGACTGGCAGCCGTCGATCTTCTGGACGATGGCCTTTCGGCCATCTATACAGTTTTCGATCCTGATCTGGAGGACCGCAGCCTGGGCACCTTCGCAATCCTCTGGCAAATTGAGGAAGCCCGCCGCAGGGGGCTTCCCCACCTGTACCTTGGTTACTGGATCAAGCAGTGCCGAAAAATGAATTACAAAACACGCTTCCGACCCATCGAAGCACTGAGAGACGGGCACTGGCGTGAACTGGACGCAGGCTAACTTTGCCAAACGCCGATAAATCAGGCAGAATTGCGCAATTTAGAATCACCAGAAGCATATTCAAACGAGGTTTCTACTGAATGCCGAAATCAGATGCCATTGAAATGGAAGGCGTTATTATCGATACCCTTCCAAACACCATGTTCCGCGTTGAGCTGAGCAACGGTCATGTTGTGACAGCCCATATCTCCGGAAAGATGCGCAAGAACTACATCCGCATCCTGACAGGTGACAAGGTCAAGGTTGAGCTGACTCCCTATGACCTGAGCAAGGGCCGGATCGTATATCGCGCCCGTTGATGCTCCCATGACATCTGAAAGCCCCTTCGGGGGCTTTTTTCGTCAGGGCACAAAAAAACCGCTGCCGGTTACCCGGCCAGCGGTTTTTCTTTAATCGAGCCTGTCTCAGACCGCCTCTGCAGGCTCGTCCTCGTACTCGAATACCAGCTCGTCATCCCGCAGGTGGATGAAGACATCCCCGCCTTTCTCTGAAAGGCGCCCGAACAGGATCTGCTCGGCCAGCGGCCGCTTGATCTTGTCCTGGATCAGGCGGGACATGGGGCGGGCGCCCATGGTGACGTCATAGCCCTTCTCGGCCAGCCAGGCCTTCGCCTCGTCATCCACATGCAGAACCACATGCTTCTCATCCAGCTGCGCCTGCAGCTCGGTGAGGAACTTGTCAACCACGTGGGTGATGGTATCGATCTGCAGGTCGCCGAACTGGATGATACCGTCCAGGCGATTGCGGAATTCCGGCGTGAAGGTCTTGCTGATAATTTCCATGCCGTCGGTGCTGTGATCCTGCTCGCTGAAGCCAATAGAGCGACGAGCCATGCTCTCGGCACCAGCGTTGGTGGTCATTACCAGAATCACGTGGCGGAAATCTGCCTTGCGGCCGTTGTTATCGGTCAGCGTACCGTGATCCATGACCTGCAACAGGAGGTTGAACACTTCCGGATGGGCCTTCTCGATCTCGTCCAGCAGCAGGACACAGTGCGGATGCTTGTTCACCGACTCGGTCAACAGGCCACCCTGATCGTACCCAACGTAGCCCGGAGGCGCACCGATCAGCCGTGATACGGTGTGCCGCTCCATATACTCCGACATGTCAAAGCGTACCAGTTCGATACCCAGAACCTTGGCCAACTGCTTGGTAACCTCGGTTTTACCGACACCGGTCGGCCCTGCGAACAGGAAGGCACCCTCTGGCTTCTCAGGGGCCTTGAGCCCGGCGCGAGCCAGCTTGATAGCAGTGGACAGCGATTCGATGGCCGGATCCTGACCAAAGACCGTCATCTTCAGATCCCGCTCCAGATTCCGCAGCAGATCCTTGTCGCTGGTAGACACGTTCTTCGGTGGGATACGGGCAATATTTGCAACCACATCCTCGATCTCGGTGACATCAACGGTCTTCTTACGCTTGCCTTCCGGCTGCAGCCGCTGGCGCGCGCCCGCCTCGTCAATGACGTCAATCGCCTTGTCCGGTAGGTGACGATCAGTAATGTAACGGTCGGACAGCTCTGCAGCCACCCGAAGCGCCTTGTCGGTGTATTTGAGATCGTGGTGCTTTTCAAAATTCGGCTTGAGGCCCTTCAGGATCTGGTAGGTGTCCTCAACACTGGGCTCGTTCACATCGATTTTCTGGAAACGGCGCGCCAGGGCACTGTCTTTCTCGAAAATACCCCGGAACTCCTGGAACGTTGTAGAGCCAATGCACCGGATTTCACCCGAACTGAGCATGGGCTTCAACAGATTCGACGCATCCATCACGCCGCCGGAGGCAGAGCCCGCTCCGATAATGGTGTGGATCTCATCGATGAACAGGATCGCGTGGTTTTCTTTCTTGAGTTCGGCAAGCAGACCTTTCAGACGCTTTTCGAAATCGCCGCGATACTTGGTTCCTGCCAACAGGGCACCCAGATCCAGCGAGTAGACCACCGCATCGGAAATAATATCGGGGACCTGTCCGTCGACGATACGCTTGGCGAGCCCCTCTGCGATGGCGGTTTTGCCAACCCCGGCCTCGCCGACCAGCAGCGGATTGTTCTTCCGGCGGCGTACAAGGATCTGCACCACCCGCTCGACTTCGTGTTCACGGCCGATCAGCGGATCAATGCGGCCCTGACGGGCCTGCTCGTTCAGGTTGGTGGCGTAGCTTTCAAGCGGCTTGGATTGTCCGCCTTCCTCGCCAGCCTCCTCGTGGGACGCCTGATCGTGACTTTCCTGATCTTCTGCGCCCTGAACCCTGGAAATGCCGTGGGAAACAAAGTTGACCACATCAATGCGGGCGATGCTCTGTTTCTTGAGCACATACACCGCCTGGCTTTCCTGTTCACTGAAGATGGCCACCAGCACATTGGCACCGGTTACCTCTTTCTTGCCCGAGGACTGCACATGGAACACAGCCCTTTGCAGGACTCGCTGGAACCCCAGTGTTGGCTGGGTCTCGCGCTCACTGTCGCTGCTCGGAATCAAAGGTGTGGTGGAGTCCACGAATTCGACAAGCTCTTCCTGAAGCCGCTTGAGGTCTGCACCACAGGCTTTCAGGACGCCCACTGCCGATTCATTATCCAGTAGGGCCAGCAACAAATGCTCCACAGTCATGAACTCATGACGCTTGTCCCGGGCATTCTTGAAGGCCGTATTCAGCGTAATTTCTAGATCTTTGCTCAGCATGGGCCACCCCAACGTCTATCAGTCCGCACGTTCAATCTCGCAAAGGAGCGGATGTTCGCATTCCGAAGAATACTGGTTCACCTGTGCCGCCTTTGTTTCCGCGATGTCCCGGGTATATACCCCGCATACAGCTTTTCCCTGTGTATGGACGAGCAGCATCACCTGCGTCGCCTTTTCTTCATTCATTCCGAAGAACTTCATCAACACATCGACCACAAAATCCATGGGCGTGTAATCATCGTTCAGAAGCACCACCCTGTATCGCGCCGGGCGCTTGAGAGCGGGCTTCTCGGGAGCAACGCTGAGGTCATCCTGTCGCCCCGGTTGTTCGTCCTCCCCCTGATTGAATACTAGTAGAGAATTTTCGATAGTCCGCATCATTCCTTACCGGTTTATCGGTGCCCTTGTTAAATGTGGATGTCCGCCCCGGGGTTTTCAAGCGGGGCATGAGATATTTATCAATACGAACATGATACCGCTTCCAGACTGCGTTCAACCACACATTCCCGGCATAGAAACTATTGACTCACCGCAATGATTGGCCGAAAGTTAAGTTGCAATGTAAAATAATGTAAATCCATGCAAGGTTTGTGTAACAGGATTCGGACCGACTGTGCGACGGCGCCGATAGGCACACAGAGAATTAACAAGAATAGAGACAGCAAAAGAACAGGGGAGTTCATCATGCCAAGAGGCAAGGTCAAGTGGTTCAACAATGCCAAAGGGTACGGATTCATCATCGAGGATGGCTGCAGTGACGACCTGTTTGCGCACTTCTCTTCGGTGCAAATGGACGGTTACAAGACCTTAAAAGCCGGCCAGGCCGTAACCTTCGACAAAAAGCCCAGCGACAAGGGCATTCACGCAGTCAACATCGTTCCCGACGAGCTGCCTGCCAGCAAGGCGCAAACTGACGCCAGCACCGACTCTGCCGGACAATCCGGCCAGCAGGAATCAGGCAGGGACGGCTATCCGCCCCGTGCAGTCAACGCCTGACCTGTTCTGGTAACGCAAAATCACACCCACCGGTCGTCTGCTGGTGGGGGTCTCTTTTTTTGTCCTTCAAAACGTCGGGTGACAGGTCCCCCTGGGCGGTGGCGCCCGCCCTACTTTGCCAGCCTTCCTGTTTGCAGTACGCTGCACTGCTCAAAGACAGCGGATATCCGGGAAAGTCCTTCGCATGGCAGAACTCGTGCTTTTCAATAAACCCTTTCATGTTCTGAGCCAATTCACAGACGATGGCGCTTCCGGAAGTAAACCACCTCGCGCTACCCTGGCAGATTACGTACGCATCCCGGGCATTTATCCGGCGGGACGTCTGGACTACGATTCCGAGGGCCTGCTCCTTCTGACCGCGGAAGGCTCCCTCCAACACCGCATAGCGTCACCATCACTGAAGATGCCAAAGACCTATTGGGTGCAGGTAGAAGGAAACATTTCTGAAGAAGCACTGAGACACCTGGCTACCGGCGTGCAACTCAAGGATGGTCTGACCCGGCCGGCAAAAGCCGACAGAATGCCTGCCCCGGCGGTCTGGCCGAGAGTGCCTCCGGTGCGACATCGGGATAACATTCCGACGAGCTGGGTTGAACTGACGATAACCGAGGGCAAAAACCGGCAGGTACGTCGAATGACCGCTGCCGTCGGGTTTCCGACCCTTCGCCTGATCCGGTACCGGATTGGTGACTGGACCCTTGACGGCCTCGAATCGGGAGCCCATCGAACGGTCACCGTCAATCTACCCGCTTCACCAAAACCAACCCGCCGCGGCAACGCCGCTGGCGCCCGAACCAGGAGAAACCGGAAATCATGACCTGGACACCCCATGCTACCGTGGCCGTTATAGTCGAGGATGAAGCCGGCCGTTACCTGATGGTTGAAGAGATCAGCGGCGGCAAGGTTGTTTTCAACCAGCCGGCTGGCCATATCGAAGAAGATGAAGCCATTCTGGATGCCGTCCGACGGGAAACCCTTGAAGAGACGGGCTGGAACATAGAGCCCATACACTTCCTTGGCATTTACACCTACAAGGCTCCGGCCAACGGCGTTACCTACTATCGTTTCTGCTACGCTGCGCGTGCTGGCGACCGGGTTACTGAACAGCTGGACGATGGCATCATCGCCGCCCACTGGCTCACCCTGGATGAAATCCGCGCGCTGGGGGACAAACTGCGCAGTCCGCTGGTCATCCAGTGCATAGAAGATTACCGAAACGGCCGGCGATACCCGCTGGACGTGGTGGTGGACGCGCAGACGACACCCTCGGAAAGATGATAAACTCGCGGTTTTTTAGCCGGTAACGAAGCTGTCATGACCAACGCACCCGAAGCCTCCTCTCCAAACAGTAACGCCAACACGCGTGTGATCGTCGGCATGTCCGGCGGCGTGGATTCTTCAGTGGCCGCCTGGCTTCTGAAAGACCAGGGCTACCAGGTTGAAGGCCTGTTCATGAAAAATTGGGACGAGGATGACGGCACCGAGTACTGCACAGCCATGACAGATCTGGCCGACGCCCAGGCCGTTGCCGATGCCATCGGCATCAAACTGCACACCGCCAGTTTTGCGGCCGAGTACTGGGACCGGGTTTTTGAGCACTTCCTCTCTGAATATCAGGCCGGACGAACACCCAATCCGGATATTCTTTGTAACAAAGAAGTGAAATTCCGGGCTTTTCTGGACTATGCCATCACCCTTGGTGCCGACTATATTGCAACGGGCCACTACGCCCGGCAACGGCCGATTGCTGGTTCAACGGGCAAGGCCCAACTCCTGAAGGGACTGGATCCGAACAAGGACCAGAGCTATTTCCTGCATGCCGTCTCCGGCGACCGCATTGCGCGGACCCTTTTCCCGGTCGGCGAGCTGGAAAAACCGGAAGTCCGCCGTATTGCCGAGCAACAGGGTTTCGTTACCCATGATAAAAAAGACTCCACCGGTATCTGCTTTATCGGCGAACGCAAGTTCAAAGACTTCCTGAAGCAATACCTTCCGGCCCAGCCCGGCGACATTGAAACACCGGACGGCCAGAAAATTGGCCGGCACCAGGGCCTTATGTATCACACCATCGGCCAGAGACAGGGCCTGGGCATTGGCGGTCTCAGTGAATTCGGGGACGAGCCCTGGTATGTGGCGGAGAAAGACCTCAGCCGCAATGTGCTTGTTGCGGTTCAGGGCAAACACCATCCCCTGCTCTTTTCCCGTGGCCTAGTATCCGGCCCGATCGACTGGGTTGCCGGAGAGGCACCAGCTGGACGTTTCCGCTGCAAGGCCAAGACCCGTTATCGCCAGCCGGATCAGGATTGCCAGGTTCTGTTGATCGACGGCGGTGTCCGCGTCGATTTTGACGACGCCCAGCGGGCTGTCACGCCCGGGCAGTCCGTGGTTTTCTACGACGGCGAGGTGTGCCTTGGTGGCGGCGTTATTGAGCAGACCTGGCGTGACGACGAACCACTTCCAGACCGTCTGACCGGCACACGTTCCGAGGAACAGACCGCATGAGCCGCTCACTCAAGGATCAGACCCTGGCGTTGGCCGGGGTATTCCAGGCCGCCAACCTGGTCCAGCAGATTGCCCACAATGGCCAGTGCAACGAGGCCAGCCTGGAAACATCTATCCGTTCCCTGTTTGCCACCAACCCCGAGAACACACTGGACGTCTACGGAGGCGAGCTTCGCGATATCCGCGAAGGCCTCGTCACCCTGTCCTCGGTGCTCAGCCAGCAGTCACGGCAGCAGGACATCGAAGTTCTGCGCTACGCCCTCAACCTGATCCAGCTCGAATCCAAACTGAATCGCCGCTCTGACATGCTGGACGTGATTGGCAGTCGCATTGATCAGGCCAGGCACACCGCCAGCCACTTCGGGTACACACACCCGAACCTGATCAGCAATCTGGCTTCCGTCTACGCCGATACCATCAGCACCTTTCGCCAGCGTATCCAGGTGAGCGGTAACCCCTCTGTGCTCCAACGCGAGGAGAATGCCGCGAAAGTGCGGGCACTGCTGCTGGCGGGTATCCGTTCCGCCGTGCTCTGGCGCCAGACCGGCGGCCGACGCTGGCAACTGATCTTTGCCCGCAAGAAAGTGATCGGGCTTGCCAAAGAGCTTGCCGAAGAAGCCAATCGCTCCCTCTACCACTGACGGCGCTGATTCAGAGCCGGCGGTGGTGTATGATATGCACCCCTATCTTCTTTTGATCCGATTCTTTGATGACTTGAGAGGTTTTCGATGGAACTCACCGCCCTGACCGCCATTTCCCCGGTCGATGGACGCTATGGCAACAAGGTCAGCGTCTTCCGTGAAATTTTCAGTGAGTATGGCCTGATCCGGAACCGGGTGACCGTCGAGATCCGCTGGCTACAGAAACTGGCCGCTCACCCTGGCGTGGCCGAGGTTCCTGCGTTTTCCGCCGACGCCAACGGCTTCCTGGACCGTCTGGTGAGCGAATTCAGCCTGGAAGACGCAGAGCGTATCAAGGACATCGAACGCACCACCAATCACGATGTGAAAGCGGTGGAGTACTTCATCAAGGAAAAGATCGCCAGCGTTCCTGAGCTGCACGCTGTCACGGAATTTGTTCACTTCGCCTGCACTTCTGAAGACATCAATAACCTCTCCCATGCGCTGATGCTGCGGGAAGGCCTGGACCACGGCCTGCTGCCGGCCATGGACCGTGTTGTCGACAAGTTGGCGCAGCTTTCTCATGACCACGCCGAACAGCCGATGCTGTCGCGCACTCACGGCCAGACCGCCTCGCCCACGACCGTGGGCAAAGAGCTGGCAAACGTCGTTCACCGTCTGCGTCGCCAGGTAAAACAGATTCGGGAAACCGAGCTTTTGGGCAAGATCAACGGTGCCGTGGGTAATTACAACGCCCATCTCTCCGCCTATCCGGAAATCGACTGGGCCCAGAACGCACGGGAGTTCATCGAGAGCCTCGGGCTCGACTGGAACCCTTACACCACCCAGATCGAACCGCACGATTACATTGCCGAGCTGTATGACTCCGTCGCTCGCTTCAACACCATCCTGATCGACCTGGACCGTGACGTCTGGGGCTATATTTCCCTCGGCTACTTCAAGCAGAAAACGGTAGAAGGCGAAGTAGGCTCTTCGACCATGCCCCACAAGGTCAATCCCATCGATTTCGAGAACTCCGAGGGCAACCTTGGCATCGCCAATGCGCTGTTCAGCCACCTCTCTGCCAAACTGCCTATATCACGCTGGCAGCGGGATCTGACCGACTCCACAGTACTGCGTAACCTGGGTGTTGGCTTTGCGCACAGCTTGATTGCCTACGAAGCCACCCTAAAAGGCCTGGGCAAACTGGAAATCAATCCGGCCCGACTGTTTGAAGACCTGGACCATGCCTGGGAAGTGCTTGCCGAGCCGATCCAGACGGTGATGCGCCGTTACAATATCGAAAAGCCCTATGAAAAACTCAAGGCATTGACCCGTGGCAAGGCAATGACGCCGGAAGTGATCAAGAATTTCGTTGAGAGCCTCGACATTCCAGATCAGGCCAAGGCCGAACTGATGGCTTTGACGCCGGGCCGTTACATCGGTAACGCAGTCGATCAGGCACAAAACATCTGAAACCGGGAGTAACACCCATGGACATGCTTGGCGGACTCACACCCTCTGAATTTCTGCGGGACTATTGGCAGAAAAAGCCGCTGGTTATCCGTCAGGCGTTTCCCGACTTCCAGTGCCCGGTCAGCGCTGATGAACTGGCCGGCCTGGCCTGTGAGGAGGGCGTCGAGTCCCGGATTGTGATCGAAAATGACGATGGCAAGCCCTGGCAGCTCCACAACGGCCCCTTTTCGCCGGACCGGTTCAGCAGCCTGCCCGAACAGGACTGGACGCTCCTGGTGCAGGGGCTGGACCACTGGGTGCCCGATATTGCAGATTTGCTGGAACACTTCCGCTTCATCCCCAATTGGCGCCTGGATGACATTATGGCCAGTTTTGCCCCGAAAGGCGGCAGCGTTGGCCCCCATTACGACCAGTATGATGTATTCCTCCTCCAGGCCCAGGGCCACCGCCGGTGGACGTTTGGAGGCCATTGCGATCATACCTCTCCCCGCGTGGAGGGCACTCCGCTGCGCATTCTGAGCAGCTGGGATGGCGAAGAAACCGTTACTCTGGCACCCGGTGACATGCTGTATCTGCCGCCGGGTATTGGCCACCATGGAGTGGCCGAGGATGACTGTATCACGCTGTCGGTTGGCTTCCGTGCACCCACCGTGGATGACATTCTGACCGGATTTACCGATTTCCTCTGCAGCCAGTCTGACGCCTCAGATCACCTGAACGATCCGGATCTGAAAATACAGGACAATCCGGGCACGATTCAGCCGGATGTGGTTGACCGCCTCGAGACCGTTATTCGGGAAAAACTTGAGGACCGCCGGCAACTGGCCCTCTGGTTTGGCCAGTTCTCAACGGCGCCCAAGAGCATGGATATTGTCGTGCCCGCGGAGGAGCCTGCGTCCACCGGAGACGTCGCCGAAGCAATACACGCGGGCGAGCAGCTGCGGTGGAACGAAGGCTCACGTTTCGCGTACTACGAGTTTGCCAGCGAAACCGCCCTGTTTGTGGACGGCGAGCAGTTCCTGCTCAAGGGCGATGCCCAACCGTTTGCTCCGCTTCTCTGCTCGGGGGCCCGCGTCGATATGCCGACCCTCGCCCGGCTCTCCGAAGACGAAGCATTGCTTGGGCTTCTGACCACCCTCTACAATCAAGGCTCGATTTACTTCGAATAAGCTTTATGAGCATCCGGTTTCGCAAATACAGCTGGCAACTGGCCCCGGCATCCATCCGCGATATCCGCCAGCAGGTGTTTATTGAGGAACAGAAAGTCCCGCCGGAGCTGGAGTGGGATGAAACCGACGAAATTGCCGATCACTATCTGGCAGTGCTGCCAGACAATACCCCGGCAGGCGTGGCACGACTGTTTTCCACCCTTGAAGAGACCGGCCACATCGGTCGCATGGCGATCCTGCCCCAATACCGCGGACAGGGTATCGGGGAAGCGTTGCTCCGGCACCTGATCGCAGAATCGGCTGACCGTTTTGCCGAGCTCAGGTTGTCTGCCCAGGAGCACGCCATTCCTTTTTATCAACGGTCAGGCTTCCACGTCTGTTCGGGCGTTTACGACGACGCCGGCATTCCCCACTTTGACATGCGTAGCCTGGCACCGGGACTCGCCGCCGAGGGCCTTGGCTCCCTGGACCGGCCGATGATTCTGGGCAGCGACACGGACTCCTGGCTGTTTGATACCGAGGCCAGGCTACTGGGGCTGATGGATTCGGTGGTTGGCCAGGCCGGCCAGCGCATCTGGCTGTATGACCGCCTGCTCGAACACGATCTGTATGATCGGCATCGTTTCCGGGAGCTGATCTCCGCCCTGGCCCGTCGGCACCGGCTCAGCGAAGTCAGGTTGCTGATCCATGACGACAAGCCGCTGGTGAAACGTCGACACACACTGGTCGAACTGATGCGCCGGCTGCCGAGCCGCATGGAACTTCGACTGGTCAACGAGGACTACCCGGTTGAGGACCAGCCCTTCATTATTGCTGACCGTGAAGGCGTGGTGTACCGACATGATTTCTACAAGCCAGAGGGTTTCGCCAAGTTCTCGGACGGCGGCCGCGTAAAGCTCTTGTCGGAAAACTTCCAGCGCATGTGGGATGCAGCCCGCCCTTCCCTGGAGCTTCGGGAGCTACCGCTCTGAGTGATGGGCCTGGGGCGCGTCCGGCGCTTCGAACCTGGCCCCGAACGGAGCAAACTCGGTATCCACCTCAGTAGCCACCTCAGCAATCAGTTTGCGCAGCCATTGATGATCCGCGTTGTGCTGCAACAGAGGGCTCCAGGCCATTTTCAGCTCGAACGGTGGAATCTCGAACGGAGGCACCTTGACCACAAGATTCGGGTTGTCTTTCTGCAGCCAGGCTGCCCGGGATGGCAGCGTGGCAATCAGGTCATGCTGCTCGGCCAGCAGCATCGCAACCTGATAGTGACGGGTGAAAACGGAAATCTGTCGCTTGCGCCCCATTCTCGACAGCGCCTCATCAACCCAGCCCAGTCGCTGGACATCCTTTGGGTTTACACCAACACCAACACCAAACCCGGTCTTGCTGACCCAGATATGGCTGGCGTCCAGATAGGTGTCCAGGGTGAAGGGCTCCTTCAATACCGGGTTACGGGCGTTCATCAGGCAGGCAAAATACTCGGTCCAGAGGGTCTTCTGATGGAAAGACTGGGGGATCTTGTCGAACCGGTTGATCGCCATATCCAACCGCCCCTGCTCGACATCCAGGAAGCTGACGTCACTGGGCGTGAGCACATCCAGGGTGACGTGCGGCGCTTCCTGACGGATCCGCCTCAGAACCCGGGGCATCAGGCAGGATTCGGCATAATCACTGGCCATAATCCGGAACACGCGCTGGCTTTCAAGAGCCGAAAACGGTGTCTTATCTTGCACGGCCTGCTCAATATCCGACAGGATTCCACGCACCAGCGGTTGTAATTCACGCGCGCGCTCCGTGGCCGTCATACCCTCACTGGTTCGCACCAGGAGCGGATCACTGAACAGATCCCGCAACCGCTTCAAACCATTGCTCATGGCAGGCTGGGTAATACCCAGGTGGTTCGCTGCCTTGGTCACATTCCGCTCGCGCAGCAACACATCCAGGTACACGAGCAGGTTCAGATCAACACGGGAAATATCCACAAAAACTCCGGAACACCAGAACAACAGGAAAAGCGAGGCTCATTCACGAGAGCAATATACATGATAGCGAGGATTCACGTAATCAATCAGCAACACGAACTTTCACATTTGAAAACGGATCTGGAGCGGTATTTCTGCTAGTCTTTCGGATACTTGCTGAATAATATCGGTGTTTTGAGGCCGGTTTGTACACCCGCCATCATTTGATCCTGAAGCCGGAGTCGTTACTGACAAAATGGATACCACTACGATCGTCCTTCTGCTGGCGGCCATCGTTACCGTCTCGATTGTCATTATTGTGCTCAGCCAGATGCGGGAACGCGCCCGCATTGAACGGGCGCGCAAGATTACCGCTCAGGAAGACGCCTATAACAGGGCCAATCGCCTGCTGACCGAAATTCCAGGCCAATACCTGACAGCCGATCTGAAACTGCTCCTGATCAAACGCATGGAAGAAGCTTGCGCGGAGTTGGCCGGCCTGAAGTCGAACCTGCCGGTCAAGGAATGGCAGAAGTCCGCTGCAGAACTGAAAACACAGATCGTTGAAAAGCGCGACACCACCACGCCAGTCAAGATTGATTCCGCGGAAAAATCGAATTACGTCAAGGAATTGCTTCAGAATCTGTTCAAGATGATTGAAGCCATGCACAAGAGCGGGCGGATTGATTCGGCCACCGCCAAGAAAAACCTCAAGTATGTGCTCTTCCTGGTCCACAAGACCCACGCGGATCTGCATGTGTTTCAGGCCCGGGACTATGTTCGCCAGAACCAGATCCGGAAGGCCATTCATGCCTATCACCTGGCCAGCACCGAAATGGGGAAATCCCGCGACAACCCACTTGCCATGAAAGCAGTGAAGAGCTTCCGGACGCGCATTCAGGAACTTGAGGCCATGAGTGCAGAGGGTAAGGAAAGCCCGCAGGGAGAATCCAAACTGGACCGTGAGTGGGATACTTTTCTCCACGACGATGAGTGGAAGAAAAAGGCCGATTACGACGACTGAAGGTACCGAACGGGTCGCTGTGAGAGGCCCGTCAACAGGGACAGTGCAAACCCGTGAGCAACGGCTTCAAACAACGGCTTTCCTATAGACTGACTCGAGACACGGTCCTCGTTGCCATGGCCCTCGGGCTGGTGCTGAATGTGGTCCAGATTACCCTGGACTACTTCAGCGCGAAGGATTCCATGGAGAAGGAAATCCATGCGCTGATCGATATCAGCAACAGCCCGGCCTCCCAGATTGCGTATAACATCGACGTCCGCCTGGCGGAAGAGTTGCTCGACGGCCTGCTTCGCCATCCCGCGACCATTGATGCCCGGATTACCGATAATGACGACGAGACCATGGCAGCATCCAGCAAGAGCAGCCCGGTCTCGCCCTATCGCTGGGTCAGCGATCTGCTGTTCGGGCCGGATCGCGTATTTAGACAGGAGCTCCGGGTTCCGCAGCTTGAGGATCTGCCACTTGGGCATCTGATCGTCACCATTGACACCTATCACTATGGGGCGCTCTTCCTCCAACGAGCCGGATACACGCTGATCAGCGGGCTACTGAAAAGCCTGATCCTTTCTGCAGCTCTCCTTGCCATTTTCTATTTTGTGCTGACCCGTCCCATGCTCAATGTGATCAGCGCACTGAGCCAGGTGCGGGCTACCTCTCCTGAAAAGGTCAGGCTTCCGATCCCGGCAAACCATCGGGAAGACGAGATCGGGACCATGGTTGGTATCATCAACCAGCACCTGGAAACCATCGATTCGAGCCTTGCACAACTCCGGCACGCCGAGAGTGCCATGAAAAACTACTCCACCCAGCTTGAGCAGGAGGTGGCGGACCGGACCCGGGAGATCTCCGAAAAGAACGATGCTTTGCAGCGCGGTAATCGCGCCCTGGTCAAAGCCAAGGAAGATGCAGTTCGCCGGGCGCGGGCAAGGGCCAATTTCCTGGCCAGCATGAGCCATGAGATCCGGACTCCGCTCAATGGAGTTCTCGGGATGCTCGGCCTGGCACTCGAGGGCGAGCTGGATTCTGCCCAGCGCAACAGGATAGAAATTGCCCTGAACGCCGGGGAAAGCCTGCTCGGGCTGCTTAACGACATACTGGACATCTCGAAAGTGGAGGCCGGCAAACTCAGTCTGGAAAACATCCCCTTCAGTGTCCGGCACCTGATCGAAGAGTGCGCGACACTCCATGCCCAACAGGCGCGGCGCAAGCGTATTCACCTGGTCACCGAAATCGATCCGGATCTCCCTGAAGACTTCCTGGGAGACCCGACACGGGTACGCCAGGTGCTCAACAACCTCCTGAGCAATGCCATCAAATTCACGGACGAAGGCAGCGTGAAACTAAAGGCAGCCTACTCCGGGGGTAGCCTGAGAATCGATGTCGTGGATACCGGGATCGGTATGTCTACTGAGGGCCTGCACCGGATTTTCTCACCCTTCTCCCAGGCTGATGCAGAGACCACGCGGCTTTATGGGGGCACCGGTCTCGGCCTGACGCTCTGCCGTCAACTTGTCGAACGTATGCATGGCCAGATTCTGGTGGACTCCCGGGAGGGCAGCGGCACACACTTCACCGTTACCCTGCCCCTGCCGGTTCATGAAGCCAGCGAAGATTATGATCTGCCCCGCGTGGATTCCCGGCTCAAGGACATTGGCATAGCGATGGCAATACCACCGGACAACCCACACCGGTCTGCGATCGAAGCCCAATTTCGCAAATGGGGCATCCCGATACGCGGCGCGAGCAGACACCCGGATGGAATTCTTCTTGCCCTTGCCAACGCCGGAGACGAAGAAACCCTGGCATTCGCCGACAACTGGCAAGGCGCCGGCGTCGTACTGGTGGACTCTTCCGGCACCCTGCCCCCTGCCCTGGGGCAGCAACAGCTGCTCTCGTTGCCATTGCGTCGGGATGAATTGCTACGTTGCCTGCTTCTGGCCGCAGGGCTGCTGGACAGCGAGGAACAAACGGCCAACGCCGTGGAAGACGATGAGCAAACCGGCACGGAGGCTTCCCTGAAAATCCTTCTGGTGGAGGACAATCAGGTCAACCAGATGGTGGCCGTCAGCCTGCTCAAGAAACTCGGCCATCGCACAGATCACGCAGAGAACGGCCTCAAGGCCATACAGGCATTGGAAAACAACCACTATGACCTGGTGCTGATGGATTGCCAGATGCCGGCTATGGACGGCTACGAAGCAACACAGAGGATTCGGCAAAACCCGGAATGGAAAGACCTGCCGATCATCGCTGTTACCGCAAATGTGATGCAGGGCGACCGCGAGGACTGCCTCGCCTCAGGCATGAACGACTACATTACCAAGCCGTACAAGCGCGAAGAGCTCAGGACGGTCATCGACCGCTGGCGCCCCGCGATTTGACCGCGGCCTTCAGGCCGGTAACAGTTTCTCGATGTCGGCCCGAATATCCTCCGGCTTGGTTGTAGGCGGATAGCGACGGACTACCTTGCCATCGGGAGCTACCAGGAACTTGGTGAAGTTCCACTTGATCTTTTCCGACCCCATCAGTCCCTTGGCTTCATGCTTGAGAAAACGAAACAGTGGGTGTGCGCCATCACCGTTGACTTCGACCTTGGAAAACATGGGAAAATCGACACCATAGTTCAGACTGCAGAACTGACTGATCGCATCCTCGTCACCCGGGTCCTGATTCAGGAACTGGTTGCACGGAAAGCCCAGAACCTCAAAGCCCTTGTCACCCAACTCGTTGTGAAGGGACTGCAAGCCCTCGAACTGGGGCGTAAAACCGCATTTGCTGGCGGTGTTCACGATCAGGAGAACTTTGCCCTGGTACTCCGCCATGCTTTTCTCGTTACCCTTGATATCCCGTACCGTGAAATCGTAGACCGTTTCGCCTGCCATAAAATTCTCCCTGTGATGTTTTGCGTTCTGCTTGAACCATTGTTCACAACACAGACCAAAAAACCATGGCAATGCAGACGCTACGGGGACCATTTTCAAAAACCGGTTCAGGTTTGTGAGCTAAATCTGCCTTAACACGACACAATTCATCATAATTCCCCTGTTGCCGCCGGCCCTCGCTCCGCTAGAATAAAGGACTGTCGTGTTGGCAGGTGCCATTTTTCGATCTCAAAAGAAGGACGTCCGGGTCTTATGCAGAACTACTACAAATCCGCCAAGCTGGATAACGTGTGTTATGAAATCCGTGGCGTAGTTCTGCGGGAAGCGCGTCGACTCGAAGAAGAGGGGCATCGGGTACTCAAGCTCAACATCGGCAACCCTGCCGCCTTCGAACTGGATGTCCCTGAGGAAATCCAGCAAGACGTCATCTACAACATGCACCTTGCCCAGGGCTATGTGGAATCGAAGGGGCTGTTCTCTGCCCGTAAGGCGGTCATGCACTACTGCCAGCAACGGGGCATCGACAAAGTCGATATCGACGATATTTTCCTGGGTAATGGCGTCAGCGAGCTGATCGTCATGACCATGCAGGCCATGTTGAACACCGGTGACGAAGTGCTGATCCCGGCCCCGGACTACCCCCTGTGGACCGCTGCCGTTACGCTTTCCAGCGGCAAGCCCGTGCACTACCGATGCGACGAACAGCAGGACTGGTTTCCGGATATTGACGATATCCGCAAGAAAATCACCCGGCGAACCCGCGCCATTGTTCTGATCAACCCGAACAACCCGACCGGCGCTGTGTACTCGAAAGAGCTTCTCGAACAGGTCATCGAACTGGCCCGGAAGCACAACCTGATTATTCTGTCGGACGAGATCTACGACAAGATCCTCTATGACGGTACCCAGCACATCTCGACCGCCTCGCTGGCCGACGACGTGCTGTTCTTTACCTATAATGGCCTGTCCAAGAATTACCGGGCTGCGGGTTACCGCTCGGGCTGGATGATCGTCAGTGGAGCAAAACACCGGGCGAAAGATCTGATCGAAGGCATCGACATGCTCTCGAATATGCGCCTGTGTGCCAACGTTCCGGCCCAACTGGCCATTCAGACAGCCCTGGGAGGCTACCAGTCCATCAACGATCTGGTGGCGCCAGGCGGGCGGCTCTACGAGCAAAGGGAAACCGCCTGGCGCATGCTTAACGACATTCCGGGCGTGAGCTGCGTCAAACCCCAGGGTGCGCTTTACCTGTTTCCGAAACTGGACCCCAAGCACTTCCCTATCGTGAACGACGAGAAACTGGTTCTGGACCTGCTGTTGCAGGAGAAGATCCTCCTGGTGCAGGGGTCGGCCTTCAATATCGATGACAGGCAGCACCTGAGAGTCGTGTTCCTGCCCAGGGAAGATACCCTCGAGGATGCTATGGGCCGGCTCGGCAATTTCCTTGGCCAATACCAGCAATAACGGGGAAAACCATGGCGGATATTCACGTCGAGGAATTCTACAAGGATGCGGCCATTGCCCTGGTGCAGTTGTATGGTGCCTTTCCCAGGCGCATCAACCTGTTTGTCGAGGACATTGCCGGCCCGGATGAGCCGGACGAGTTTGGTCTCCACAGCAAACGGCACATGGCCTGTTTTGGCGCCCTGCTCTGGCTCGCAGAGGAAGGTCTGCTCCGGTACGTCGACACCATCCGCCAGGAGGCTCTGGACCAGGCGGTTCTGACCAGAGACGCCTTTATCCGCCTGAGCGCGCCGGCGCCGGAGACTCTGACTAGTGAATTCGGAATCCCCGAGGAAACGGCTGCCGGTAATCTGCCCCCTTCCGTTCAGGAGGATCTTTCCACTCACATCCACCTGATTCGCAGGGCGCTGCGCGGGGGGAACTCCGCCCGAATCAGCCAGATCATGCAGGCAACCTTTTTTGCCGACCGCGGCAATTATTAAATCACCGTAAGCTCGTTGATTGATTGAACCGCGACCGCATATAACGGTCTGAATAGCGGCTTTATTTTCTTTGACGAACTGATCAGGGCACCAACATGCGTATTCTGCTGTTTCTGGCAACCAACCTTGCTGTAATCCTTGTCGCCAGTTTCACACTGCGACTGCTGGGCGTGGACAGCTACCTCGCCCAGAATGGTATTCAGTATGGCTCTTTGCTGGCTTTCGCTGCGGTCTTCGGATTCGCCGGCGCCATCGTGTCGCTGCTGATCTCCAAGCGAATGGCCAAGTGGAGCACCAAGGCCCGGGTCATTGATTCCCCGCGCACTCCTGCCGAACGCTGGCTCGTGGATACTGTGGCGCAGCTGGCCAAAAACGCCGGTATCGGCATGCCGGAAGTCGCGATTTTTCCTGCGTCCCAGTCCAATGCCTTTGCAACGGGCTGGAACAAGAACGACGCACTAGTCGCGGTCAGTGAAGGGCTTTTGCACCGCTTTAACAAGGATGAGATTCGGGCGGTCCTGGGCCACGAAATCGGCCATGTTGCCAATGGTGACATGGTGACACTGGCGTTGATTCAGGGTGTGGTGAATACCTTCGTCATCTTCGCGTCCCGGGTGATCGGCTCCTTTGTCGACCGGGTGATTTTCAAGAATGAAAGCGGACATGGCCTCGGCTTTTTCGCGGTCAGCATCGTTGCCGAGATCGTCCTGGGTATACTTGCCAGTACGATCGTGTTCTGGTTCTCCCGTCGCCGGGAATTCCGGGCGGATATCGCCGGTGCCCAGCTGGCAGGCCGCTCAGCCATGATCAGCGCGCTGGCGAGGCTGAAGCAGGAAAGCGAGGTGCCGGACCAGATGCCCGACAGCCTCCAGGCATTTGGCATTAACCGCGGGGCCCGGGGCGGCCTGAGTGCCCTGTTCATGACCCATCCGCCACTGGAAGACCGCATACAGGCGTTGCAGAGCGCCAGGCTGTAAACAAAAAAGCCGGGGCCCCATGGACTCCGGCTTTCTTTATCAGGAACTGGCTAAGATCAGATTTTCAGTTTGAATCCGATAGCCCGGAAACTGTCCTGCAGGGACTTGCTGGTGCCCTTGAGCTGAATCTTGAGGCTTGAGCACTCCCGACGAACCGGATAGTCCCGGCGCAGTCTGTCAAACGCCGCTCCCCGCTCTTCTGGAGACCCTGCCATGGTGTTACGAAGTTTCGCATCGTCCCGGCGAGGGTCGTAACAGGCCCTCAGTGCAATTCGAATTGCATCCTCCTCCTCGGCAGAGCTGGTAAAGGAAATCTTGCTGAGTGCTGGCTCCGGCAGAAACTGGCCCGCTTTTTTGCGAACCGGCAGGCCCAGGAACTGGCTCAGAGCCTGATAGATCATTTCCGTTCCCTGAACCTTGCCTTCCAGACTGTACCCGGCAATATGCGGTGTTGCCAGCCAGACCCGGTCAACCAGCTCAGGATGAATCCTCGGCTCCTGCTCCCAAACGTCCAGCACGACGACGGGCGCATTGCCCTGTTCAAGGCGGGCCAGCAACGCTGACGAGTCGATGACCTCGCCCCGACCAGCATTGATCAGGAGTTGGTTCGCACCCAGGGTCTCAAGTTCGGCGTTGCCGATCATATGCAAAGTGGGGTGATCTCCCTCGCGGGTCAGGGGTGTATGCAGGGACACCACATCACACTTCATGGCCTCTTCCAGCGACACAAACTCTTGGTCGTCCTCTTCCCGATCCGCCCTGGGCGGATCACAGAGGCGCACATCAAATCCAAGGCGTTCCAGTTTGTGGGCCAGTTCGCCACCGACATTGCCGACCCCGACTATACCAACACTGAGTTGGGACCAGTCTGCAAGGCCACGCCGCTCGGCATGCAGCGAAAGCACAGACAAAACGTACTCGGCAACACTGTTGGCGTTGCAGCCGGGCGCCGCCGAGAAGCGAATACCCGCGGCCTCGAGCCAGTCGAGATCGACATGGTCGGTACCGATGGTGGTTGTGCCAACAAACCGAACCCGACTGCCCTCCAGGAGCTCACGATTTACCCTGGTGACGGAACGAACCAGTACGATATCGGCATCCCGGACATCCTCGTTCGACATGGAACGGCCGGATACCCGGCGAATCTCGCCGATATCGCCGAAAAAGGAATCCAGTAAGGGAATGTTTTCGTCTGCTACGATCAACATGATGATATTCGGCCCTGTCAGTTCCTGCGCTGACGCTGATTGCGCCCACCCTGACCACGTCCACCGCCACCCTGCGGGCGACGACCGCGCTTGCGGGTAATTGGCGGATTGTCCATCGGCGCCATGAGCGCTTCATCGGGCACGGCAGTCTTCAGCTTCTGGCTGATGTAGGTTTCGATGGCGGGAAGCGCGAACGAGTCATCCTCACCGGCAAAACTGATGGAAACCCCGTGTTTGCCAGCCCTGCCTGTGCGGCCAATCCGGTGCACATAATCTTCAGCATTATCAGGCAGATTGTAGTTGAAAACGTGGGTGACGCCGTTGACGTGAATACCACGGCCAGCCACATCGGTGGCCACCAGGACCTGGATGCTGCCTTTTTTGAACTGGTCCAGGGTTTTGAGGCGCTTGTTCTGGGCTATTTCGCCTGACATCAGGGCAACTTTGACGCCCTGATTCCTCAGATCCTCTTCCAGGTCACGGCACTGATCCCGGCGGTTGGCAAATACCAGCGCCTTTTCCACTTCCGGCCGCTTGAGAAAATTGACCAGCACCGGAAGTTTTTCATCGTCGCCCACCAGGTACACCGTCTGCTCAACCCGTTCCGCCGTTTTCTGTTCCGGTTCTATCTCCACGAACTCTGCATTACTCGTCCACATGGAGGCAAGATTCAGCACGTCCTGGTTGAAGGTGGCGCTGAACAGGAGTGTCTGGCGCTCATCCTTGGGTGTGCACTTGCGGATAATGCGCTTCACGTCCGGAATGAAGCCCATGTCCAGCATACGATCAGCTTCATCAAGAATCAGGATGTCGAGCTGGTCCAGAAATACGTCCTGGGAGCCGAGAAAATCGATCAGGCGCCCCGGAGTCGCCACGAGAATATCGACGATCTCGTTCTGCAACTGGTCCCGCTGCTTGTCATAGTTCATGCCGCCCACAACCGTCACCACATTATGGCCGGTATGCTGGCACAACTGCTCTGCGTCCTTGGCGATCTGCATGGCCAACTCACGTGTCGGTGCCAGGGCCAGCACCCGCGGCTCTGACGCAAACCGGTCTGTTTCGGGAATCGGCGTCTCCAGAAGGCTTTGAATCGCCGTAATCAGAAACGCTGCGGTTTTTCCGGTGCCGGTCTGGGCCTGGCCAATCAGATCCTCACAGGCCAGCGTCCAGGGCAGTGTTTCCGCCTGGATGGGTGTGCAATATTCAAAACCGATAGCCGTGATGGCATCCAGCAAGCGCTTGTCGAGGTTCAGATCGCTGAATCTCAGGTCGCCGGTGTGTTTTGGGTCAGATGTCATAGAGTCTCAGTTTTCCTGGAATGTCCTGATTCAGAATATAACGGAGCGATGCGCCGGGCATCTTCTTGCCAGCGCTCTTCAAGGATTTCTCCGGTACCGTAAAATGTTGCCAGCGTATCGAAAAACGCCTGTGCCCGGGGCGGCAACCCCCGGTCCAGATACTCGCCCGCCTGGATCCGCACATTGTGACGGAACCGCTCTTCATTGGCGGCGCCAGCTCCCGAGAGGTTATCCACGCTGATGTGAAAACGGAAACCTGCAGCCACCGCAAACAACCATTCAATGGCCTGGGGCTTGACCTCAACCTGCTCGAAAGCCTGTTGCTGCTGCAGTGTACGGCCATCCGGACAGTACCAGTAAGCATAGTCGTGAAGTGTGCGCCGGTACTCACCAGCAATACACCAGTGGCTTATTTCATGCAAAGCGCTGGCATAATAACCATGAGCAAAGACGACCTGTGCGAGACCTTCCGGCCCGCTCGCAGGCAAGTATTCAGGTTCATCGCTGCCTTTGACCAGAACTGTCCGGTATGCTTCCCGGAACTGGTCATTAAACAGCATGATAAGATCATTTGGACTGTGATTCATTGGGTGGCTATTGTGCGACTTTACCGCCCCCAATACCAGAGGGAACTTTGCCCATCCCCTCGTGTCCACTGCTGGCGTGAACCGGCGGCTGTAATGCTGTAACAATCCGACTTTTAGGGACTCTGATCAAACAGACACTAACCGGGAAATCTTACAATCAATGATGGCTTTAGCTGCAGTAAAGAAGATGAAATGCCAATGGGTGAATCCGTTGAACCTGTTCCTGGCACTCGCCCTGATGCTTTTGGCCTCCCCTTCTGCCTGGGCCCTCGGCGGCAACGGGAGTTCCCTGTTTGGCGGCCAGGGTAATGATTTCCTCCCGGTCGACGAAGCTCTGCCCTTCAGTTTCACCACCGACGCAGACACGGTGGTTCTCACCTGGGATATCACACCCGGACACTATCTTTATCGCGAACGTGTCAGCATTACCGCCACCAATCCCGATGTCGGACTTGGGGAACCCGCGTTTTCGGCGCCGGGAACGGTGACCGAAGACGAATTCTTCGGCAAGACCACGGTCTTTTTTGATCCGATTGAAGCCCGTGTTCCGATCTCGCTTCCAGCCGGCGTCCGGGAGGCAGAACTGCAGGTAACCTATCAGGGCTGCGCAAAGGCGGGGCTGTGCTACCCGCCCCAGACCCGGGATGTACTTTTCTATCAGGGTAGCGGTGGCTCCGGCTCGCCAACAGCTTCAGCAGCGGGTTTTTCGGGGGGCGGCAGCGCACCCGTGGACACTGAAACCGCCACCGGACTTGCAGGCTTTCTTGCACAGCAATCGACGCTCGTCATTGCAGGCGTGTTTCTGCTGCTGGGGCTGGGGTTAACCTTCACCCCCTGCGTACTGCCGATGGTTCCGATTATTTCATCGCTGGTTTCTGGCAGGAACACCCGGACAACCAGCCATGCCCTGCTCCTGTCGGGTAGCTATGTTCTGGGCATGGCACTGACCTATGCAGCGGCCGGCGTGCTGACGGGTCTGCTCGGAGCCAGCTTTAATTTGCAGGCACAACTGCAATCTCCCTGGGTTTTGAGCGTCTTTGCCCTGCTGTTCGTCGTCTTTGCCCTGTCCATGTTCGATCTCTTCGAGATCCAGCTGCCACGCTTCATTCGTGAGCCCCTCAATGATGCCAGTCACCGGCTCACCGGCAGCCGGGTATTCAGCATATTCGGCATCGGCGCCCTGTCGGCCCTGATCGTCTCGCCCTGTGTCTCGGCGCCTCTGGCCGGCAGCCTGCTGTATATCTCCACAACCCAGGACGCCGTGATCGGCGGGGTGGCGCTGTTTGCGCTCGGCCTTGGCATGGGCATTCCGCTGATTCTTGTGGCGGTCGGGGGGCGAAAATTGCTGCCGACTACCGGCCACTGGATGACCGCAGTGAAGCACTTCTATGGTGTGATGCTGCTGGCCGTGGCGATCTGGCTGGTGGAGCGACTGGTACCTGGCTGGCTGGCACTGACGCTCTGGGGCCTTCTTATCGCCATAACCGGCGTGCAGCTTGGCGCCTTTGATACTGCCAGGGCCGGCTGGGAACGGACCCGGAAGGGGCTGGGGCTGGTTCTTTTCGCCTATGGCCTGGCTCTGCTTGCCGGTGCTGTGGCCGGGGCCAATGACCCGCTGAAACCTCTAGCGCCCTTTACAGTCGCCTCCGCGTCATTCGGCGGGGCCGGCAATGCCGGTGTCCAGCACGCGGATTTTGTGCGCGTGAAACAGCCCGGTGAAATCGAGGCGATGCTCCAACAGGCCCGCGAACAGGGACGGCCCGTTCTGCTGGACTTCTACGCCGACTGGTGCATCTCCTGCAAGGTTATGGAACGCAATGTTTTCAGCAAGCCGGATGTAATCCAGGCGCTTAGCCCCTACACCCTGCTGCAGATCGATATGACCGACAACACCCCTGAACAGCAGGCAATGCTGGACGAACTCGGCCTCTTCGGCCCCCCGGCTATTCTGTTCTATCGCGGTAACGGCCAGGAGCTGCCCCAGCACAGGGTGCTCGGAGAAATGGATCGGGAGGAATTCCTCGGCCACCTCCAGAAACTGGACTCGGAGGTATAGCAGAGGGGCTACTCCCCCCTGCGTATCAGGTAGATGAACAGATCGTCGGATTCGGCCTGATGGACGAGTTCGTGGCCGAGAAACTGGCAGAAACGCGGGATATCCCGGGTGGTAGAGGGGTCGGTGGCCACAACCCGCAACACGCCACCGGGTTGAACATCGTTAATACGGTTATGCAGCATCATGACTGGTTCCGGGCAGAACAGGCCCCGGGCATCCAGCTCTGCATCGTATTCGATTGCACTCACACTACATCTCCTGTCATTGAACCTGATTTTTCGTAAAAACCTGCTAAATTATTGTTTATAACAGTTAAAACACTTGGAGGTTTGTCATGATCCGGGTTCTGATTGAACGTCATATTGCTGAAACCCTGGAAGCAGCTTACGAAGAACGTTCCCGTAAGGTTCTGCAGCAGGCTGTGAGTGCGCCCGGCTTTATTTCCGGAGAAACCCTGGCAGACAGCCATGACCCCAATCACCGGTTTACCCTGGCCAATTGGCGATCCGAAGCGGATTGGGACCGCTGGTTTCACTCCGATGAACGCCGCGAGCTCATGCTGGAGCTCATCCCCATGATGGACGAAGAAGAACACATCACCGTGCTCGAGCAAAGCGCCTTCTAGCCAGTCCGCTCAATGAAGCAGGTGATCTCCTCTCTGTCATGATACAAGTGGCGGGCCTTAAGACGAAAGCCGATGCCCGCCGCACTCAGGCCATTCACGAGTATATCCCGACAGATCAACCACTCATCGTACCGTTTCTTCATCGGCAACTTGAGATTGAAGACCGTGTAACGACAAAGCCCCTCACCGAGCCAGGTTACAGCCAGCTTCGCCGTTTTCCGGGGCTGATCCACAATATCGCAGACCATCCAGTCGATACCCCTTTTGGGGCGCCAGCCGTAGCCATCCGCTTCCACATGCTCCACCTGCCCCGACGCCATCAGCTCAGGGTTCATGGGGCCGTTGTCGACAGCGGTTACCATCATGCCCTGGTGCACCAGCTGCCAGGTCCAGCCTCCGGGGGCGGCTCCCAGATCAGCGGCTTTTTTGCCGCCACCAAGGTAGTCCAGTTCCTGATCAGGTGGTAGAAAGACCTTCCAGGCTTCCTCAAGTTTCAGGGCGGACCGGCTGGGCGCTGAAGCTGGCAACCGAAGTCGCGGTATACCACCGACATACCGGGCGCGGTTATCCGCCAGACTGAAACCGACAACCACCGAGGCGAAATCCGGCAGGAACACCTCGAGGCGGGCCGGGGCCGAAGCATTCTGGTCGGCCTTGAGCAGGCCAGCTCCTCGCAAGCCACGGGAGAGAGGCGATACCCACTTTCGGGCAAAGTTACCAAGATCACCATCCGCGTTATTTTCCGGCAACCGGACTTCCAGCCGCGCGCAACCGGGGTAACCGCGCCCGAGGCCCCTGAGCCCTTCTATTACGGCACCAACACGGTCCGCTTCCGGGAGACTGAATTCCCCCAGCACCACCATCCAGTCACGGACGAAAACCAGATCATCGAGGGCGACGCGCGCCATCAGATCATCCGGAGTTTCAGGCGCAGCCGGGTAGAAACGCACCAGCCCCTGATCTTTAACAGGCTCGAAATAGCCGAAGATACCCCGTTCCGCGGCGGAGTCGGTTATTTCACGGCCGGCTTCGGTTTCAAAGCCGGGCCGACAAAACACGAGAATCTGTTCCATGCACTATCCGAAATAAGGTCTGGAGACCAACCCGTAAAAGTTGAATCTGTTTAACAGCGTAGATTGTCTTCTCTGGCTACACTTCCCGCTCTGATAACCGCGGGAAGTCTTGAATGTCGTCCGTTTTGCGCTTGATTGCCATTATCAGCCTATCGCTGATCCCGGCCTTGGCACTGCCAGATACCGGATCCGTCCTGGCGGGATGCCCGACCCTGGAGGCAACCGATAGTGCAGCCCGCGCATCCCTTATGCAATACGTCTGTTATTACAGCGCCCCTCCCGGCGCACCCGGCCATGACGCAACGGCGCCGGACCAGCTACCCGTCGATATTGAATGGAAACCGGCACACGGGCGGGACCTGGTTTTCAGTCACACCAGCTCCGTGTACTGGGTCCATCTGGACGTCAGGAATTCCGGGACCGAGCGCGCTGTCTGGTATCTGAAGCTCAATTACCCCCTGCTTGACGAGGTCACTTTCTGGCAAACGGCGAATGATACTACAGAGACGATTGCTACCGGAGATCAACGACCTTTTGCATCACGGGCGGTGGATTACCGGTATTTCCTGCTTCCCGTCACGCTGGACGGCGGTGAGACCCGCTCTTTAACCCTCCGTGTTCACAGCAATGGCGCCCTGAACGTGCCACTCAGTTTCGAGACGGCTGCCGAAGTCATTTCAGGCAGCAATCACCTGACCCTTACCCACGGACTCTTCTACGGGGCGCTTCTGGTCTTTGCCGTCTTCAACCTGCTGCTCTTCTTCAGCTCCGGAACCGGCTATTACTTCTACAACGCCTTTTACCTGGCAGCGCTCGGGCTTTTCCTGTTCGCCATGGGCGGCTTCGCCAACCAGTATTTCTGGCCGGACAACGCCAGCTTTGCCAATACCTCCATCCCCCTGTCGTTGTCACTTTGCGCCCTGGCCATGATACTTTTTGGCCGCTCGTTCCTGGAAATTGATAAAGGAACAATCCCTGAGACCGTCCTCAAGGGTCAGGCCTGGTTTTGCATCGGATTTCTGGCCCTGGCCCTGATCCTGCCTTACAACAAGACGATTCTGCTTAACACCGTCCTGGCGCTGACTGTCATTTCAAGCCTGTTCATGATTGCAGCAATTCGATGGCAGCAAGGGTATCAGCCTGCCATGTGGTATTTGCTGGCCTGGTTGATCATGCTGGTTGGTGGCCTGATATACGCCCTGGCGGCCTTCGGCTATCTGACCGACTTCCTGGCGCGGGAAGCCCTGATGCAATCGGCGGTGGGTGGACAGGTCATTCTGCTGAACTATGCCATGGTGCAGCGGTGGCGCCTGCTCAGCCAGAAGCTGCTGGACGTGGAGCACAGTGCAAGGACGGAGCTGGAATTCAAGGTGCACGAGCGCACTGCCCAGTTGCGAAACACCATGCGAGAACTGGAGAAGGCAAATCGAAAACTGTCAACCATGAGCCTCAACGACGCACTCACCGGCTTGCATAACCGGAGGCATCTGGACAACATTTTCCCGGAGCTGTGCGCGGAAGCCCGCCGCACGGGACACCCACTGACACTGGCCCTGGTAGACGCTGACCATTTCAAGAACATCAACGATACCTGGGGCCACGGTTTTGGGGACACCTGCCTTCAATTTATTGCCGAAATACTGACCCGCCACGTAAAACGCCCCAGGGATGTCGCGATCCGGTTTGGCGGGGAGGAGTTCGCGCTTTTGCTACCAGGCACCAGCGCCACTGGAGCCCGAAAGGTCTGCTCGGCACTGCTTGCGGACATTGCGAACACGCCGGTACTGGCGCCGGACGGCACCGAGGTGAGAATGACCCTGAGCGCCGGGATCGCCTCTCTTGGCCCCGGCGAAGATCAGAGCCAGCTATTTGAGCGAGCGGATGAAGCCCTGTACCGGGCAAAGAGTGAGGGCCGCAACCGTGCCCTGCTCTCTGAGACCAGTGAAGTGGAGTAACCGTCAGGTCACCAGCTCCTGATTTATAAAGGCCCGGGTTTCTCGGGCAGCTTCGGCGACCAGTTCGCTTTGGGTATGAGGTTGGCTTTTCAGCGGCTGGAAATCATGATTGCCACCCTCCAGCCAGTGTAGCCGGATCGCTTCGAGCTCCTTTTCATGGCCGACCATTTCGGCGGGCTTGCCAAATGGATCCCTTGTTCCCTGCAGGACCAGCATGGGCGATTTCAATTCCTGAAAGTGGCCGGTGCGCCACCGGTCCAGCTTACCCGGTGGGTGGAAAGGGTAGCCAAAGCACGTAACGCCATCGATCCCATTGCGCTGGCTGGCCAGGATGCTTGCCATGCGCCCACCCATGGACTTGCCGCCCACCAGAACCTTGCACTCCGCCCCAAGCTCGGCGCGAACCGCATCAACCACACTGGAGAAATGCTCAAGCAATGCCGGCTCCCGATCCGGCGGGCGCTTTCGGCCGTCGGCTCGTCGCTTCTGCATGTAGGGGAATTCGAAACGGACGGTTACGATGCCTTCCCGGCTGAGGGCCAGAGAAAGCTCCTCCATAAAGGCAGAATCAGCCGGCGCCCCGGCGCCGTGAGCCAGAATCAGTACAACTTCCGGATTACTTTCATAGCCTTTGGTCTTAATCAACTTCACAGAATTCACCTCATCCAATTAAGCGACTATCATTGCACTCAGGCAACACACATTCCCTGCGCTGAAACAACTCCAAAAACGGCACTGAAAAGGAAGCCATGTTGCTGATTTCGGCGCATTTGACGGATGTCAGGAGTTGACCTGAGTCATTGCAAACAGCTAATCGTTTCTCCATACTTGCGCCCGCATATTTCCCCACTTTAAACCCATTGGTAAGGCTATGAGCACAGTAAATGCAAACCTGACATACAACTACAAGGTGGTGAGACAATTCGCCATCATGACAGTGGTATGGGGTATTGTAGGTATGGCGCTGGGTGTGCTGATCGCAGCACAGCTGGTCTGGCCGTCCCTCAACCTCGACCTGCCCTTTACCCACTTCGGCCGTCTCCGGCCGCTGCATACCAACGCCGTTATTTTCGGCTTTGGTGGAAGTGCCCTGTTTGCTACCTCCTATTATGTCGTTCAGCGCACGTGCCAGGCTCGACTGATTTCGGATAGCCTGGCTGCGTTCACTTTCTGGGGCTGGACGGCGATCATTGTCGCGGCAGCCATTACCCTGCCATTGGGCCTTACCACTTCAAAGGAATACGCCGAACTGGAGTGGCCGATCGATATCGCCATTGCGGTCGTCTGGGTGACGTACGCTCTGGTGTTCTTCGGAACCATCATGAAACGGGCCACACCGCATATCTATGTGGCTAACTGGTTCTATGGCGCCTTTATCCTGACCGTTGCAGTGCTTCATATCGGGAATAACATGGCGCTGCCAGCCGGTGCGTTCAAGTCCTACTCTGCCTATGCGGGCGTTACCGACGCCATGATGCAGTGGTGGTATGGACATAACGCAGTAGGCTTCTTCCTGACCGCAGGTTTCCTGGGCATGATGTACTACTTCGTTCCCAAGCAGGCCAATCGTCCGGTCTACTCCTATCGCCTGTCGATCGTTCACTTCTGGGCCCTGATCGCAACCTATGTATGGGCCGGCGGCCACCACCTGCACTACTCCGCCCTGCCGGACTGGGCACAGACAGCCGGCATGGTGATGTCCCTGATTCTGCTCGCACCTTCTTGGGGTGGCATGATCAACGGCATGATGACTCTGTCAGGCGCATGGCACAAACTGCGCACTGACCCGATTCTGCGCTTCCTGGTGGTTTCCCTGTCGTTCTACGGCATGTCCACCTTCGAAGGTCCGATGATGTCCATCAAGACCGTGAACGCACTCTCCCACAACACTGACTGGACCATCGGCCACGTTCACTCCGGTGCTCTGGGCTGGGTAGCCATGATCAGTATCGGCGCGGTTTATCACCTGGTACCGAAGCTTTGGGGACTCCAGGGCATGTACAGCACAGCGATGATCAACGTGCACTTCTGGCTCGCCACTGTGGGCACCGTACTGTACATCGTTGCAATGTGGGTTAACGGCATCATGCAGGGCCTGATGTGGCGTGCGGTTAACGAAGACGGCACGCTGACCTACAGCTTCGTTGAATCTCTTGAGGCATCCTACGCTGGCTACTTCGTCCGGTTCCTCGGCGGCGTCATCTTCCTGTCAGGCATGCTGATCATGGCTTACAACGTGTACATGACCGTGCGTCAGAAAGATGCGGTTGCGCAAGATAACGCGGCAACTCAGCCGGCGTAACGGGAGAGAGATCAGATGAAACACGAAATTGTCGAAAAAAATATTGGTCTGATGATCGTACTGATCATCCTGACCATCAGTGGCGGCTTTCTGGCCGAAGTAGTGCCTCTGTTTTTCCAGAAAGACGTTAACGAGCCGGTAGAGGGGCTTGAGCCCCTGTCAGCGCTCGAACTGGAAGGCCGGGACATCTACATCCGCGAAGGCTGCCATGTGTGCCATACCCAACAGATCCGCCCGTTCCGGGCGGAAACCGAGCGGTATGGCCACTACTCCGTTGCGGGCGAGTTTGTTTATGACCGCCCGTTCCTGTGGGGCTCCAAGCGCACCGGTCCGGATCTGGCCCGTGTTGGCGGACGCTACTCCGATGCCTGGCAGCGCCAGCATCTGTACGACCCGCGCAGCGTAGTGCCTGAATCCAACATGCCGGCATTCCCCTGGCTGTTTGAAGACAAGGTCGACCACAGCAAGACCGCTGCCAAGCTGGAGACACTTCAGACTCTGGGCGTGCCCTACACCGACGAGCAGATTGCCGAAGCAGCCGCTCAGGTGGAAGGTAAATTCGAAATCGAAGCGCTGGTCGCGTACCTGCAACAGCTGGGTACTGTGATTTCAGACAGACGGTGAACCATGGATATTAATGAGTTACGCGGCATTCACACACTTCTGGTAATGGCGGTTTTCCTGGGAATCGTCTGGTGGGCCTACAGCGCCCACCGCAGGAAGGCCAACGACGAGGCAGCTCACCTGCCCTTCGACGATGACGACGTGGAAAAGCGTACGCTCGAACAGGAAAAAACGGAGAAAAAAGAATGAGTACCTTTTGGAGCATCTGGATCAGTGTGATCGTGCTCGGTACCGTGTTCGGCTGCTGGTGGCTGCTTTGGGCAACCCGCAAGAGCCAGACAACCGATACCGAAACCGACCGCACCATGGGCCATTCCTTTGATGGCATTGAGGAATACGATAACCCACTGCCAAAGTGGTGGTTTTACCTGTTCCTGGCCACTTGTGTTTTCGCCCTCGGTTACCTGGCCCTCTACCCGGGACTGGGCAACTATAAGGGTCTGCTTGGCTGGACTTCCACTAATCAGTGGGAAGCAGAGGTCGCCGAGGCCGAGGAAAAATACGGCCCGATATACGCCCAGTACGGTGAGACTCCGGTTCCCGAACTGGCCGAAAACAGCGATGCCATGAAAATAGGCCAGCGTCTGTTCGCCAACAACTGTGCGGTTTGCCACGGCTCTGCCGCTCGTGGCCAGGTTGGCTTCCCCAACCTGACCGACGACGATTGGCTGTGGGGCGGAACACCGGAAGCAATCCTGGAAACCTTGCACAATGGCCGTATGGGTAATATGCCGGCCAAGGGCACCATGCCCGGCATGACCAACGAGCAGGTGGATCAGGTTGTGAACTATGTTCTGAGCTTCAGCGGTCGGGAAAAAGACGCCGAAGCTGCCAAAGCAGGCGAACAAGTTTTCGCTCAGGCCTGTGTGGCCTGTCATGGCCCCGAGGGCAAAGGCATGGAGGCCATGGGCGCCCCCAACCTGACGGACAACACCTGGCTCTATGGTTCAACCTACGAGTGGATCAGGGAGACCGTCGTGCACGGCCGCCAGAACCAGATGCCTGCACAGGATCGTCTGCTTTCAGACGATCAGATTCAGATTCTCGCGGCTTACGTCTACAGCCTCTCGAACTGAGTCAGCCGGCCGGGGTGAAGAGCCCCGGCTCGGTCTTTTCAACCCTGTGCCTGCGCCGCGGGCACAGGGTTGAAAAGATCAGCAGCCTAACGGCCTGTTGCCCCGCATTACCATTTCCCTGGAGGTAACGATGAGCAGTGAGATCCCGGTCAAACAGGTTGACCCGTCCTCTGACCCGTCCTCTGACCCCTCCGACAACAACAATAAATCCGGAACCGTCGAGCTATACGCCAGCCGTAAGAAGATTTACGTCAAGGAAGTCAAAGGCTTCTTCCAACGCATCCGGAATGTCAGCCTGACGCTGCTGATGGGCATGTACTTTGCGTTTGTGTGGTTCACCCTGGACGGGCAACCACTCATTCATTTTGACCTTCCCGCCCGTGAGTTCCATTTATACGGGGCCACCTTTTACCCGAAAGATTTCATCCTGCTCTCGGGGATGCTGATTATCTGTGCCTTTGGCCTGTTTTTCATTACCACGCTGTTTGGCAGGGTCTGGTGTGGCTACACCTGCCCCCAGACCGTCTGGACCTTCATCTTCATGTGGGTTGAGGAGCGCATTGAAGGCAGCCGCAACAAGCGCATGAAACTGGACAAGGCGCCCAGCTCGGCAAACAAAGTCGCGAAAAAATCCGCCAAGCATACGGTCTGGTTTCTGATCGCACTGGCTACCGGGCTGACATTTGTCGGCTATTTCTATCCGATTCGCGAGCTGATCGCGGATCTGTTCACCCTGCAGGCCAACGGCTGGGCCTATTTCTGGGTCGGCTTCTTCACCGTTGCCACCTACCTCAACGCCGGCTGGATGCGAGAGCAGGTGTGTCTTTACATGTGCCCCTATGCCCGCTTCCAGTCGGTGATGTTTGACCCCAACACTCGCGTGGTTTCCTACGATCCGAATCGTGGCGAGCCCAGGGGCGGCCGCAAAAAAGGCGTGGATCCTGCCGAGGCCGGTCTGGGCGACTGTATCGACTGCGGCCAGTGTGTTCAGGTATGTCCTACGGGCATTGATATCCGGGACGGCCTTCAGTACGAATGTATCGGCTGTGCGCTGTGCATTGATGCCTGTGACGAGATCATGGACAAGATGAATTACCCGAGGGGGCTGATCCGTTACACCACGGAGAATGAACTTGAAGGCAAGACCTCCAAACTCCTGCGACCAAGAACCTTCGGTTATGGCGCGGTGCTGTCACTGATGATTGCCGCGATTATCTTCACCATCGCCACCCGTGTGCCAGCCCAGATGGATGCTCTTCGGGATCGCGGTGCTCTTTACAGTTTCAATGGCGAGGGGCGGATTGAGAACTCCTACACCCTAAAAATCGCCAACATGACCGAAGTTCCCCAAACCTTCACTCTGTCAGTGACTGGCCTGGAGGGGATCCGGATCCTGACGGACACTTCGGTAACCGTTGAAAGTGGTGAAAACCGCTCACTGCCGACCGTAGTCGACGTGCCGCCGGAATCCATCACCGAATCCAATAACGATATCCTGTTCAGGGCACAATCCGAGACCGATTCTTCGCTGAGCCTTGAAACTGAAAGCCGATTTGTCGGTCCAACGCGCTGATCGTCGATCGTGCAGCACTGACCGTTTGAATGAGACATTGATTTATGACTACTGAAACACCCGTAGCACCCTGGTACCGCCAACCCTGGTTCTGGTTCCTGCTGATTTTTCCGGGGGCGTCCATCATTTACTGCGCCGTTGCCATCACTATCGCTGTCAGCACAGAAAATGCGATGGTCACCGACGACTGGTCCAAAGAAGGGCGCGGAATTAACATGTCCATAGCAAGAGACCAGAAGGCGGAAGATCTCGGTATGGAGGCCCAGATTGATTTCCAGAGCAAAAATATCACCGTCAACCTGAACACCGTTGAGGGTCCGGCGGATTTCCCGTATCTGATCCTGAACCTGTTCCATCCAACGCTTTCCGACAAGGATCGCACTGTTCAATTCCAGCAAATCGCTCCAGGGCGCTTTGCCGGTAAGCTCCTCAATGACATAGACGGCCGCTGGTACTACGATCTACGGGGTCCAGCTAACGAGTGGCGATTAAAAGGCGAAGCCTGGCTGCCAGCTGAAGACGGAATTACAGTCAAGGCCGGGGGGTCTGCCCAAGGTTGACCAGGCTGGATTGCTTTCACTGCGGTGAGCCAGCGGACGGTGAGCCGCCCATCACCCTCGAGCTCGAAGGTTCTACCCGTCACTTCTGCTGCCAGGGCTGCAAAGCGGTGTGCCAGACCATTCGCAGCGAGGGTCTCGCCGGGTTCTATGATTTCCGGACCAAACCGGCCGTTACCCCAAAGCAGCTGACCCCGGCGGAACTGAACCGAATCAGAGAGCTTGATCACCCTCTGGTTCAGGAGTCGTTTGTTGCACCGGTGAAAGGCGCACAGGAAGCGCAACTGCTGATTGGTGGCATCACCTGTGCCGCCTGTATCTGGCTGCTTGAAAACCATATGAAGCAGCAGCCCGGTGTTGACTCCTTCTCGGTAAACCATACCACTCAACGTGCGCGACTGGTCTGGTCCCCGGATCAGGCTCGGCTGAGTGACCTGCTGATCGCGATCCACGAGCTCGGCTACACCGCCCGCCCCTACCAGGCAGACGAGGCGGAACAGGCGCTCAAGGCCGAGCATCGGTCCATGCTCATCCGCCTCGCCATTGCCGGAATCGGTTCGTTCCAGAGCATGATGCTGGCGTTTCCCCTTTATTTCGAACTGGTCAGCGAGCTGTCGCCCGAGTTCGTCAGCTTCTTTCGCTGGTTCAGCCTTCTGGTCGCTACCCCCGTGGTGCTCTTCAGCGCTGCACCTTTTTTCCGCAATGCCCAACGGGATATCCGCAGCCGGCATCTGACCATGGATGTGCCGGTTGCCATTGCCATCGGACTCGCCTACCTCGCCAGCGCGTGGGTAACCGTCTTTGGCGGCGAGGAAGTGTACTTTGAGTCCGTTTGCATGTTCACCTTTTTCCTCCTGCTCGGGCGCTACATTGAAGTTCAGGCCCGCTACCGGGCAGGCCTGACAGGCAATGCGCTTGCAGGGTTTCAGCCGACCGTCGCCACACTGGTCCAGGGCGATACTACCGACATTATCCCTGCCCATAAGATCCGGCCAGGCGATATCGTTCGTGTGCGCCCCGGCGAAACCCTGCCCGTCGATGGCGAGATTGTGCGGGGAGAATCAACCCTGAACGAAGCAGCCTTAACCGGGGAATACCTCCCTGAAACCCGCCATCCCGGGGATACTGTCCACGCCGGCAGCGTGAACGGGGAGAATCCGCTCGATGTCAGGGTGGTTAAAGCCGGTGCCCAGACTCGGCTTTCAGGCATTCTACGAGTACTGGACCGCGTGCAGTCGGAAAAACCCCGCGTGGCCATGATGGCGGACCGGATGGCCGGCAAATTCGTCGGGCGGGTTCTGATTCTGGCACCAGTTGTCTGGATAGGCTGGTGGCTGGCCGGTGCCGACAACGCCTTCGACATCACACTTTCTGTTCTGGTGGTGACGTGTCCCTGCGCGCTCTCCTTGGCGACACCGACTGCCATTACCTCGGCAACAGTCAGGCTCCGGCGGCTTGGTTTTCTCCCGACTCGGGGGCATACCCTTGAATCAATGAACACGATTGACACCGTGGTCTTCGATAAAACCGGGACACTCACACGGGGCGAGCTCAGCCTGGCCGGCACCACAATCGTTGGCAGCATGGATGAGCAGACTTGCCTCAAGCTTGCCGCGGGCCTGGAGAAATACTCCGAGCACCCCATAGCCAAAGTATTTCACCGTCGAACCACTGCTGCGGTCGAACATGTGGAAAATCACATTGGCGGTGGGCTTTCAGGCCGGCTGGGAGACCTGCAGCTGTTCATCGGCCACAGGGGGTTTGTCGAACAACATACCACCGCGCCAGCGCCACAAAAGGATCCGCATCAGGGTATGGAAATCTGGCTGGCCTCTGACCACGAGTGGCTGGCCTGTTTCAGGCTCGACGACCAGCCCCGTGACGATGCCCGGGCAGCCATCAAAGCTCTTCAGGATTCCGGCATTCGCACCCTGCTCCTCAGTGGCGACCGTTCCGGGCATGTAAACCAGGTGGCAGACATACTGGGCATTGACGAGGCTATCGGACAAGCCTCCCCAGAAGATAAACTGGCTGTGCTGGAGAAGCTGCAAGCCGAGGGCCGGCACATCATGATGGTGGGCGACGGTCTGAACGATCTGCCCTCTATGGCTGGCGCCGGAATTTCGGTGGCCATGGGCACGGCTGCCGACCTGACCCAACTGAAAGCTGATGCAGTACTGCTGAATGGTCAATTGCTGCAATTGGTCGAAGCCCTTAAAACCAGTCGCCAGACCCAGCGCATCATCCGCCAGAATCTATGGTGGGCTCTCATATACAATGTGCTGGCGCTTCCCCTGGCCGCGGCCGGAATGGTCCCACCCTGGCTGGCAGCAATTGGCATGTCTCTCAGCTCTCTGGTGGTCGTTCTGAATGCGCTGCGGCTTGGCAAGGCACCGAGCCGGAAGAGTCAGGACAATCTCGCGGTTGGCGCCCAGGCGTTGTCCTGATACCGTGAACTTCTAATCTTTTCTGCGAGGTTGCACCGTGCAAATCGTCATGTTTCTGGTCCCGGTGATGCTCATACTGGTGGCGGTAGGCGTCGCCCTGTTCACATGGTCGGTCAAGAACGGTCAGTACGATGATCTCGAAGGCCCGGCGCATCGGATACTTTACGATGACGACAAGGATATGATCCCGGACGACGCTCGCACCGACAAACCGGCTGCCGGGGAGCCAACCCCGGAGCAAACAGCTGAAGTCAGCGATACCGCTGATACGGGTGAGGATAAGTCCCAAAAAGGATGAATCCGGAACTCTACCTCAGTTACCCGAGCGCCTTCCTGATCGGATTGCTAGGCAGCACGCACTGCCTCGGCATGTGCGGCGGCATCAGCGCTTCCCTCTCCATGGCCCTGCCTGTGGGCCGGGGGTTCCGGTTCCGGCAAACGGTAATGCTTCTGGCCTTCAACTTCGGGCGCATCGGCAGCTATGTCCTGATCGCAACACTGGTTGCGCTGGCCAGTACCTCGGCCGCCAGCCAGTGGGCCTCTGCCGGCCTGGTGCTTCGGACCCTGGCAGGGCTGCTGTTGATCTTCATGGGTTTGTCCATGGGCCAGTGGTGGCAGGGAATTCGCTACGTTGAGCGGGTGGGTGCTCCAATCTGGGCGCGCCTCTCCCCGCTGATCCGCCGCTTCCTGCCCGTGAATCACGGCGGACAGGCACTTGCTCTTGGAGCGCTCTGGGGCTGGCTGCCCTGCGGACTGGTATACAGCACGCTCGGTTGGGCAGCATTGCAACCGACAGTGGGCTCGGCCGCGCTGACCATGCTGTTTTTCGGGCTCGGCACGCTTCCCTCCATGTTGGCCACGGGTTTCGCGGCCGACTGGATCCGGGGTTTACAGAGCCATCAACTGTTCCGGAAGGTGACCGGCGGCCTGCTTATCCTGTTCGGACTCTGGACACTGCCTTTCCTGCATCTGGCCGGACACTAGCCGGCTAGATATTCAGGACATCCAGGCGACCGAAGTCAGTTGCGGTCTCGGGTTCAGCCGTCTGTACGGCCTGGCGCTTGCCACCGAGGCGCTTGCCTTCCTTGAAATCGTAGAGATTGGTATCCGCCAGGTGCGAGGGTTCCACATTGCACATGGCCCGGAACATGGTTTCCAACCGTCCGGGATGCTGCTTGTCCAAGCTCTGGAACATATCCTTGATCACCTGGCGCTGGAGATTCTCCTGAGAACCACACAGGTTGCAGGGGATGATGGGGAATTCGCGGAGACCCGCGTAGCGGGCGATATCTTTTTCCCGGCTGTAGGCCAGCGGCCGGATAACCGTGTTGCGGCCATCGTCACTGTGCAGCACCGGAGGCATGGACTTCAGCTTGCCGCCGTAGAACATGTTCAGGAACAGGGTTTCCAACAGGTCGTCCCGGTGGTGGCCCAGGGCAATCTTGGTAACCCCATGCTCTTCCGCGAAATTATAGAGAATTCCCCGGCGTAGACGGCTACACAGGCCGCAGGTCGTCTTCCCTTCCGGCACTTTTTCCTTAACAATGCTGTAGGTGTCCTTCTCGATGATGTGATACTCGATACCCATGGAGGACAGATATTCGGGCAACACCTCTTCCGGAAAGCCGGGCTGTTTCTGATCAAGGTTGACGGCAATCAGCTCAAACGAAACCGGGGCGCTCTTCTGCAGGTTGAGCAGAATATCGAGCAGTGCGTAAGAGTCTTTGCCGCCGCTGAGGCAGCACATGACTTTGTCGCCGGCTTCAATCATCGAGAAATCGGCAATCGCCTGCCCGACTTCGCGGCGCAGACGTTTCTGCAGCTTGTTCAATTCCAGTTTCTGGCGGCGCTCCCGCTCTGGGTTGATAGACTGTTCGGAACTGGCGATCATTGCTTCGGACATACCAACTACGTTCATAAGGCAAGTGGACGTGGGATTATACGCGTCACATGGATTCAGGGACAGGATACCGACATGGATATGTTGCAATCGGGTGAAGAGATCGCAGGCAAACGGGAACAGAACCGTATCCGGAACCGCAGGGCAATCCTGCATGCCGCCCGGGAGTGTTTTCGCGAGCGGGGGTACGAAAACTCAACCATCCGCGACATCGTTCGGCGAACGGGTCTTGCAGCCGGCACCTTCTACAATTATTTCTCAAGCAAGCAGGATATTTTCGCGGCTTTGCTTACCGACTTCCTGACCAATCTGAACAACAATCTCAGCCAACAGCGGCGGGCAGCCGACAATCCTGAGGATTTCATCCACTACGCCTACCTGGCCCTCTATACCGCGACCGCCCGGGATCCGCTGGTGTATGAACTCGCTCACCGCAATGACCGGGCACTTCGGGAACTGTTCGGTTCGGATATTCTCGGCCTGGCCATGTTATCTCTGGAAGAAGATGTTCGCGAGGCGATGGAACGCGGGCTTCTTCCCCGGATTGAGTACGAGTACCTGTGCGCCGCTTTTTTCGGCGTCGCCTACGAGACCAGCCTGACGCTGGCAAGGCGCGCCCACAGCAACCCGGAGTCGGCGGATGCGGAAGCGTTAACGGCGACCCGGTTCTCCACCGCCCTGTTCATGGGTGGACTTCCGCAGGTGGCCGCACTTCCCTGATGGGCCGCAGTGCCCTAACATGAGTCCTATGACAGACAGCCATTCTCCCATCAATGCTTCTCATCCCAGGACTGTGGATGATGATGACTGCCTGGAGCAGCAGATTCAGCACCTGCTGGTGGCCGTTGAGCACGAACTCAGATCGGCACCGGCGGGCTTGAATGAATTATCGCTGATCAAGGCGCTTCAGAGACCGCCCTGGGAACTGCTTGGACAGGTTGTTTTCAGCGAACCGGAAAAACTCTATCCGGTGCATTTTCTGTTGTTTCACGTGCTCTACCGTCTTCGTGACCAGTTATCCGAAACCGGCGAGAGCCTGAAAATTTCGCCCTTGAGCATCCGGATCGAGTCACAGTCGGTGGTCGGTGGCGAAGGGGTTCCGGACAGTGTCGACACACTTCGTCAATTCTATCTGGATCTTTCCCAGTACCGTCTGCCGGAGGAAGCCATTCAACAGATGGTGAATGATTTCTGGGCAGGTGCTCCAGGCCAGGCACCGGCGCAATCCGAAGCCAGGGAAGCCGCCGAAGTACTGGGATTTCAGGCTGTCCCTACAGACTTTCCAACGGTCAAACAGCGATTCCGCCGGGCGGTCATGCACGCTCACCCGGACCGCGGCGGCAAGACCGAAACCATTCAGCATCTCAATCAGGCCTTTGCGGTACTGAAAGCCCACTTCCGTCACAGCATCTGACCGGCCTTTTCGATCTGGCCAGGGCCGATAAATACAGGAGACGATATGCCGCTCACAGCATTCCTGAAACTTTCCCTTCTCGTCGCGATTACGGCGACCGCCATCTCAGCCCGCGCTGACCTCGTTGTCCTGCAGTATCATCATGTCAGTGATTCAACGCCGCCCGCTACCAGCACGTCTGTGTCTCTTTTCGAGGGCCAGCTGAACATGATCTCGGATCTGGAGCTGGACGTTGTGGATCTACAGCAAGGCACCGAAACAACGCTGGCCGGTACCGATGGGCAAGGTAATCACATCGCCATTACCTTTGATGACGCCTACGACTCCGTCTACCATACGGCGGCTCCACTGCTGGCCGAAAAGGCCTACCCCTACACGATTTTTGTAAATACGGAAGCCGTTGGCCGAACCGGCTACATGGCCTGGGATCAGATTCGGGAGTTGGCCGAACGACCGGGCGTAACCATTGCCAACCACAGCGCTGACCATGGGCATCTTGCCCGTAAACCGAACGAAAGTCAGAGTGACTGGCAAGCCAGGGTTACCAGCAGTCTCGACTCAGCCCAGGGGACCCTCTCCAGGGAATTGAAGGCGCCTGCACCCATGTTTGCGTACCCTTACGGCGAGTTTGACGAAGCACTGGAGCGCAAAGTGGCCGAGCGGGGCTGGTACGGTTTTGGCCAGCAATCCGGCGCCATCGGCCAACAAACCGAGAAAACCCGATTGCCGCGTTTTCCGATGGCAAACGCCTACGGCCAGTTGGGGAGCCTTGAGAACAAACTTCGCAGCAAAGCCTTCCCTGTTGATACCGGCGAGCTGCCGGACGGGGTGATCTCGGAGAATCCGCCCACCCTGGTTTTCCCGCTGGTTGAACCCATTGATGCCAACCGGTTGACCTGCTTTGCCTCCGGTCAGGGACGTATCGACTTTGACGTGACTGATGGCAATGTGGAAGTAAAGGCCCCTGAGGCCTTCAATAGCCGGCGATTCCGCTACAACTGCACCCACCCTGCGGGCGATGGCAGTTACTACTGGCTATCCCAGCAGTGGCTGGACCTGAGCAAACCTGAAGACTGAACCCTCACCCCTCCACCTGCATCAGGCCAATTTCACCGTGCCTGATGTGAGGAATTTTCTCGGGGCCGGCACGGGTCTCTATAACGGTCTGGCCCTCCAGGTCCTGCTCTCGGGTAAACAGGACAAGCCAACGCTCTCCCTGGCCCGGAAAAGCAGGAACCCATGCTTCCAGATAGCCGCGCCGGTGCCAGTTCTCGGGGGTAAAATCCATAACCAGGTCTGTTACCAGTCTTAACGGCGCCATCTTCTCATCGAGAAACACCAGGGAGGGCACCACCACCCCGTCTTTGGCATAGGAGCGCAGGCGTATGACAAGACTGCCGTGCTTATCCGCGTCCGGAAGTGCAATCAGTTGATAGGGGCTGGTTCCGGTAAGAAACGGATATGTAGCTGAACGATCCGAGAGGGTAACGCCAAACTCCCGTCCCGATTGCCACCCTTGTCGACTGGCGGCATCCATGGAATCGCAACAGGTCGCTGAAAACCGGGCAAAGAAATCGTCTGTTGAAGCCTCAATGCCCAGGATGGCAAAGGCGTCCGGATCATAGCCCTCTACCGGAGCCTGGCCTGCACCATCGGGACCTGAATGGTAAACGCTGGCTTCGGTGATCTGAACGGGTGGCTCCACCAGCCCTTTCTCAAGATCAGAGCGGATGTCCGGCCGGTAATAGCTGACCCGGACATTGCCCTCGGCGTCTCGCCAGGTGAAATAGGGTTGCCGCTCCCCCGGCCGAACGTAGCCATCTTTTTCAAGCTCGCCGGCATCCGGGTAGTTTTCGAGTGTGTACTCGGTGTTTTCCTGCGGCCCTGACTCCGGGCTCGCCCCACTATCTGACTGCACCGGGTGTTTCTCGGATTCCGGATCGCGCTGCTCTTCAGCTACCTCTATAGCTACCTCTTCAACTACCTCTGCAGACTCACGATTCAAGTCTTTCTGCTCGGCTCCGGTTATCGGTGAGTATCGAACCCTGCCCTGCTCGTCTACCCACGTGAAATAACCTTCCCGTTCCGACACCGTAGACCCGCCAATCTGGCAGCCTCCGAGAACTGCTGCCAGAGAAAGGCACAAGGCTGATTTCCGTAAAGAGCCGTTAATCACTGCGAATGACTACCCTCTGGTCAATGGCACCACTCAGAACTTGGTCCGGAAACTGAGGCCCGCCATCACAACCCGTAGCGAGGTTTTGACATCCAGGCCTGCATAGGGGTTGTAGATAATGTTGGTGATGTTGTCGCAGTTCAGATTACAGCTGGTGTCCGCGGGAATCGACTCCACCGAATGAAGATAACTGAGATTCATGTCAATTTCGGTGTCCTTATCCCACTGGTACCCCATACCGATGCTGTAGAGGTTTGCCCCACCAAATGGCGCCATAACCTGTCGCTGATCATCCGGGATAACCGAATCCCGTATTTCCACGCCAGCACGCAGGTCCAGACGGGAAGACGCATGAAACTCCATGCCAAACGCCCAGTTCCACTGGCTCTTGAAACCCAGGGGCAACCTCAGGGTATTCGGCGTGGCATTGTCCGGCGACAGGATCCGGGCCGCATTGAGAAACTCCAGATTACGATCAAACCGGAAAACAAAGGCGTCCCACTGTTTGTAATCGGTCCAGCCAATGTCGGCGTTGAGGGTCAGTTTCGGATGCACGTCAACACTGATACCAGTCTGGAAGTGCTGGGGATACACCAGATCCATACTGACGTTGCCGGATTCCTTGGGCGCACCGGACGGAAGACTCAGGATCGCCGAGGTAATCGCACCCAGCACCGATCCGTTAACGCTCTGCCAGAAGCCGGACCAGTCATCGGTGTACTGGATTTCGAAGGTGCCCTTCATGTTCATTTCAGCTTCAGAGGTATAGCTCGCCCCCCAGCTGAACCAATCAGTTGGCTCCCACATCACCCCTAGTGCATAGGTGGGTGACAGGGTTTCCTGAACGTTGATACTCAGAGCACCGATATCGTCCCAGGGACCGACATTACCGCCACAAAGCGCTAGCCAGGGCTGCAGGGGCTCGTCACCACTCTCGCAGTTGAATGCGTCCTGCAGAACTTCAGCCACCCCCAGCAGCAGGTTGGGCGCCCGCATGTACTGGTCTGCCGCGATTCCCATATGGGACAGGTGGATACCGGCACCCACGGACCAGTCGTCATTGATTTCATAACCGACCGTGGGTGAGAGATAAGTCGTGCGCTGCAGCGCCGTGGCCTGGGGCTGGTAACGGCCAGGGTCATCCTTATCACGGTAGAAACCGGCTGCCAACGGCAGGTAAAAGGCATTCCCGAAGGTCAGTTTGGAGCCCGGCGGGTTGATACTGATACCTGCTGACGGCGCCAGGGCCGGTCCCGGGGGCGCGCGGAGAATACCGTAACCCGGCAGATACAGGGCCACGTTGTTGGTATGGCTGCGGGTATTGGCAACCGGGTCCCGCTGCTTTCCGGTCAGTGGATCCGTTTCAAGGCCGTCGATACCGAAAATCTCATAGCCTTCCGGTGCCGTGAAATCCGCGTCAATGTCCAGATAGACGCTCATCAGATTCACTTCCAGCTGACGCCCGTCCAGTTTGGTCAGGCCAGCAGGATTGTAGTGAATCGCCATGATCCCGGGCGGATCGGCGGTCACGGCGTTGCCAAGTGCCAGTGCCTTGGGATGAATGGTCAGGTTCTGCGCCAGCTGGGCCTGGGCACCGCAAGAAAGGGTCGTGGCAACCAGTGCCGCGAGAATCTGACGGTTGTGGTTTCTCTGTCCCATGAAATCCTTCCCTTCCCGTAGATCGTCAACGACACCAATCACTCTTTGAGACCGGAGAAGTTAATGGGCAGGGAGACCCCCAGGGAGAAGTCCGGGGCATCCTCGGTAAGACCGATACCCAAACTCGTGTTTACAATGGTGGTATCACTGATACGGGTCCCCAGAGACATGCTCATAAACCCCGTCATCTGGTCCTGGGCGACGGCCTGGTCGCCATTCGTGAAGGTCAGGACGGTTTCGTCGCTGTAGCTGAGCTGGGCCGAGATGCTGAGAGAAATGTCGTAGGACAGGGAGTAGGCGAAACCGGCGGACCCGGAGAGCCCGAAGCCAGGGTCCACCTCTTCCAGAAGACGTGCACCACGCACCTGCTGCAGATCTTCAGCCGGCAAGTTATAGGTGGCGCTCACTGAGCCGAACACCACCACCGGATCCAGGACCTTGGACAGGCTCGCTCCACCCCCGATGGAATAGTAGCCACTGCCGGTGGACAGCTGCTCGTTGATGTCTATCTCGTAGGGGCTGACGCCGGTCTTTGTGGAGAGGGTTCCGAACAAGGTGGTCGACATCTTGCCTGGAACGTAGGCAAATGGCTGCCAGCGCCCGGTAAAAGAAATATCGCCAAAATCATAGATATTCAGCTCGTCCTGAGTGTCGTATTTGACGACCAGCGGAATACGGGTACCCACCGTCAGGTTGTCCAACAGGCCGTAATCGTAGGAAAAGGAATTGGTGAAGCTGTGGGTTGCCGACGGCACCACGTCCAGGTTTCTCACTGATCCATTGGTGATGGCCAGATCCAGCCGCTGGTCTGCCGTGTAGGAATAGTCGAACGAATAATTCAATGAATGGGAACCCTTCTTCTGCAGCGAATAGTTCTTCTCTGCAGCCTGGAACACCTCTTCAAGCTGTTGTGAAGCGTCCTCGTCTCCTTCCTGCTTGGCCAGCGCTTCCCGCGCCTGGTCCACACTCCCTTCCTGCGCCAGGGCCATGCCCGGAAGCAGACCTGCCGTGGAAACAAGGATAAAACCTCGCACAAACCAACGATTCATCCTGACTCCCTTATTTTATTTGTAGTGTTCCTGCCCCGGGGATTACCCGGCGAATTAGTTACGACGGTAGTGCAACTGCTTTCGGGTGTTTTCTACACTGCCGTCGGGATTGTTTTTCTGGCGTTCCAGCAGATTCTGGATCCGCCGCTGGGTGGACTCGTGAAACGCCGGTATCCTTTCCAGCGCCAGAAGGGTCATTGTCTGGTCATCCACAAAGCGAAGGTCTTCTTCCTTCAGCTCGAGGTTGTCCAGTGGCTTATCGCTGCCCGGGAAGACAATGAAGAGCACATTGTCGTCCCACTTTTCCTCGAACTGAGCCAGCGTGAAGGAGATATTCCCTAACGAGGGGTCTGCCAGATAGGCACGCCCGTCGCGAATCGTCCTCAACACCACGAAGTGTTTGAAACCCGCGTGATGGATGGGCACGATCGCCGGGTGATCAAGATCCTTGAGGTCATCAATCGTTGCCCGGAAGCCGCCTGAGGGATAACCGAGCGCTGTCACCAGTCGCTTCATATCCAGCATGGAAAAGGCGCGACGTTCCACGATACGTTCGCTTTCGCCGTAATGAAGCAGCCCCTCCATGACCTGACGTTCCGACAGGGTCCGACCCAGGTAGAAGTTCAGCACGGTGGTCAGCGCCGCGCTTCCACAGCTGTAGTCATAGGCCTGACGCACGATATTCCGGAACTTCTGTTCAACCAGAGGCTCCACCCTGACGTCGGAGCGCAATTCAACAGGACTGGAATCCACATCCTGCTCAATGACGATCTGGCCCTTCTCAAAAGGCTCCACCACGGTCGCTTCCTGCACCATGGTGAATGTAAGAATGGATCCAGCGAGCACCAGCAGCATGTCAGACGAAGTCCCTGTTTTTATTGGCCACGTTATTAAGCGGGTTACATGTTGTTACGGTAAGATACCGAAAAGCCTGCGCCCTTAAAGATAACTGTGCCTCAAATCTGTCGCTGCAGGAGGGGCCTTAGGAAGGGGATTTGAGAACTGTTTCATGACATGGATGGGAATCGGGAAGCAGGCCCGGTTGCCGGGCCTGCCGTTCAAAAGGTAAAGACCACGCCGAGTAACAGGTAGCTCAGGGCAGTTACCACGACAATGCCCATCAGATTGAGAGCAAACCCGGCTCTGATCATGTCGCTGATCTGCATGTGACCACTGGAGAACACGATGGCATTGGGTGGCGTGGCCACCGGCATCATGAAGGCACAGCTGGCCGCGATGGCGGCAGGCACAGTGAGTAGTAACGGTGACACGCCCTGACTCAGGGCCAGCGCCCCAGCAACGGCAGAAACGCCGCCGCGGTTGCGGTATTGCTGGTAACTTCGGTCAGAAAGATGATGATACCCGCCACCAGAACAATCATGACAAGGGTTGGCAGGGCGCCGGCCATGCCCAGCCCGAAGTCGCGCCGGGTCAGCCACCACCAGGCCAGGGCCAGCATGACAACCGTCACTGGAACCCCCAGCAACATCCATTGGGCAAAGCCCACAGAAATACCCTGGTTTTCGCTCAGGTAGGCCGCCAGCAAGGCATTTGGCGGTGTGCCGATAAGTGTGGCAATACCACCGATACTGGCGGAATAGGCGATAGCCAAAAGGAGGGCCGTGGCGTAACGCCGAATGCCCTCGGGATTGTCATTGCTGTTCATCATCGCCACCACCGACAGACCAATCGGCAGCATCATGATGGCTGTTGCAGTATTGCTGACCCACATGCTCAAAAACGCGGTTGCCAACATGAACCCGGCAATCTGCCGCCGGGGTTTACTGCCAACGGCCTTCAGCGTCATCAGGGCGATCCGGCGATGCAGGTTCCATCGCTGCATCGCAAGCCCGAGTGTGAAGCCCCCCCCCAGGAACAGGAAAATGATCGGATTGGCATAGGGCTCGGTGGCTTCACCAACCGTCCCGAGCCCGAGCGCGGGAACCAGCACGATTGGCAGCAAGGCAGTGGCGGGAATCGGAATGGCTTCGGTAGACCACCAGGTAGCCATCAGCAGCATCAACCCCAGCGCCGCCCAGGCTTCCGCGGCCATGGTTTCCGGAGGTGGGAGTATGATGGTTGCCAGCAGAAAGGCAGCCCCGAGGATCAGTCCAATGACCTGGCTGCGGGGCAGCCCCTCGGCCTGTTTGTCAGCGTTGAGCTCTTCGGACATACAGTTCTATTCCATCATTCAGACATTCAACATCAGCAGGCGGGCGAAACGTCAGAGCGCCTGAAGCTGGCGATCATGAAAACGCCCGAGCAGGATAAGAGCCAGAATGGCGCCGGACAAGGCCCAGGCCATATCCGACTGGGTATCCCAGACGTAGCCCTGTGTGCCCAGAAAGGCCTCGGCCGCTTCGTCACTGAGCAAGGCCACCCACCATTCAATCAGCTCGTAAAAGGCGCTTAGCGCCAGACAGAAACAGACGATGAAAAACGCCGCCCAGCGGCGACTGGAGAACACGTCGAAGCGAATGACCACTTCCCTGGCAATGATTGCCGGTATAAACCCCTGTGCCAGGTGGCCAAGCTTGTCGTAGTTATTGCGCTCCCAGTCAAACCAGTCCCGAAACCAGTCGAACAAAGGTACTTCCGCGTAGGTATAGTGCCCTCCAACCATCAGGATGACGGCGTGGACCAGAATCAGGAAATAGACAAGAGGCGTCAGGGGATAACGGAAGAAACACCAGACAACCAGCACAAAACCAATGACAGCGGGCAGGACTTCCAGCGCCCAGGTGGCCCGATCCCTGGGTCCGATGGCAGACCAGACAAAGACTGCAAGAAAGACCACCACCCAGACGGCGGGCGCAAATCGCAGGTTCATAGGTTTCCTTTTGTACGTGGTTATCCAGACGCACCGGCGCGCAGGAAGTGGCCATAGCCAGGCTCCCGGCCCAGGGCAGCTTCAACCTCACCATCCGTTACCGCGGGTCGGCCGTTGATCAGCACCTCTCTGATACAACCAGGCACCCGGTTGACCATTCTCTCCAGTCCGAAGTTTTCCATCTCGGCCCACTCAACCTGTTCCAGATCCTGATCAAGGCCACGGGGGTCCAGTACCGTTATATCCGCCCGGTCACCTTTCCTGATATGACCGGCATCAACACCAAGCCAGTCTGCCTGTTCGCCGGTCAGTCGATGTACGGCACGTTCCAGCGACATGACCGGCTCACTCTCCACATGGCTTTCGTAAACCAGCTTGAGAAACCGCAGAGGCAGATTGTAGAAGGCCATATTACGGATGTGGGCGCCGGCATCGGAAAAGGTGATCAGGGCACCGGGATTGGTGACCATTTTCCGGAGCCGATCCTTTCTGTGGTTGCCTACCGTGGTGAACCAGCGCAGTGAACGGCCATGGGCAACCACCATGTCGAGAAAGAAATCGACCACATGGATGCCACGGTCGGCCGCCAGCTCAGCAAAGTTGCGGCCAACCACGCTTTTATCCGGGCAGTCGAGAATAACGGCATCGCCGAAATCCCTCTGCCATACCCGGGGCGAGAGCTTTTCCTTATAGAATTTCCTGAATTTCCGTCGGTACTGTTCGTCCTTCAGAAGCTCGTTGCGCTCAAGCTGATCGCGGATATCGAGGGCCATTTCACCGGCGCCGAATTCTTCAAACAGTACGATATCCATACCATCGGCATAGACCGTGAACGGCGTTGGCAGGAGCTGCCAGCGGAAGTTGCCGCCAAAGCTGTTGGCCAGCCACCCCACAAGGCTGGCCATGGGTTTGACCGTGGGATTGCCTTTCAGATCGATCATGGCAATCAGAGTTGTTTTCAGGGGCTTTCTCAACCAACCCAGGGTCTCTTTCAGGTACTGGGTTACCTGCAGAGGATTGGCCGCATTGGGCGCGCCCTGATGCACCCGTCCGTATCGGCGCAAAAGAGCATTCAGGCGGCTGACCTCACGCCATCGGGCGTAGGTGCTCGGCAGACTCTTGGACCACTCCCGGTCACCATCCACCTTGTCCCATTTCAGGCACATGGTGGAAAGACCGAGAAAGCCCTCCTGCAGAGCCTCCTCAAGGAGGGCTTCCATTTGTCTTTGCTCTTCTGATGTCGGAGTCACGCCCCGGTCGGTGGCGCGATGCAGCCCCATAACGGCAGTTCTCAGATCACTGTGGCCGAGAAAGCTGATGACATTGGGCCCCAGTGGATGCTGGTCCATGAACGCCACCCACGCTTTTGGTGTCTGCCAGGACTTGTGCTGCTTCAGAATGGGCAGCACTTTTTCCCTCGGGACCGTTTCCACCCGGGTAAAAATATCCGAGGCGTCCTCCGGATCGGAACAGACCATGCTCAGGGAACAACTGCCGATCAGCACCGTGGTGACACCGTGACGCACGGATTCAGACAGGGACGGCGCTACCAGCAACTCGGCATCGTAATGGGTATGGGTATCGAGAAATCCCGGCGTTACCCAGCAACCGCTGGCGTCAATCGTGCGCGTCGCAAGGCCGGGTTCGGGCTGCTGGTCAAAGACTTCGGCAACCCGCCCATCTTTGATGCCAACATGGGCGATGCGTGAGGGGCCGCCGGTACCGTCAAAGTAGCGGCCGCCGAGAATAAGCGTATCGAACTGGTTCACCGTGCCAGTCTCCTTTTTGTTTTTATGTGCCGTCAGTCTAGCCAGCCAAACGTGATATGTCCTCTCATTTTAGCCGGCGGACCGTGCAATGCAGGCCATTAACGAAGACGGATACGGCTGCCGTCTTCAAGCTGACGATCCGGGTGTCGGACGACGTTGTCTGCCTCAGTCAATCCTTCCTGGATAACTGTATGAAATCCGTTTGTGCGACCGACCGACACGTCTGTCAGAACCGCAATGTCATCGACAACGCGGAATACCTGGTGCTGCCCATCAGTGACAAAGATGGCGGATTCCGGAACCTGAAGGACATTGTCGGAACGCCAGAGCAGAAACTCGGCGTCTACCCGATAGCCGTCCCCCAGGCTTTGCCAGGCATCAGCAGGACTGGTGATATCCGCAACTACCTGTACCCGCCTTTCTTCCACACCCAGGGCCGACACGTCCTCGAATCCAACCGGCTCAACGCGCCGGACCGTAGCGTCCAGGGTGCCGCCACCCCACCCGGTGAGGCGCGTCACCATACCGGGTTGGAGATTCACGGCATCAAAACTCAATACATCCACAACCACCTCAAGCGCCCCGGGATCCCCCAGTTCCAGAATGGCTTCACCGGCCTGAATCACACCCTCGCTTTTTCGAACAATTCCCAAAACAGAGCCGTTTACAGGGGACCTGACCGGCACACGTTCAACCGCTCCATCGCCGTTCGCACGCGCGGCAGACACCTCAAGGCGCGTTCGGGCCGCTGCCAGTTCGTGGGCCATCACTTCTTCGTCAAAGCGCGCGGAACGCAGAATGGCCTGGGTTCTGGCCGCAGTGGCCCGGGCCTGCTGCAAACGCTCGTCGGAAACAAAACGATCATCACTGAGTGCCTGGAGGCGGGCCAGCTCACGCACGGCGAGGTCTGCTTCAGCCTCGGCCGCCGCCACTTTTTGACGAGTGGAGTTCAGCGCCGAGCGGGCCGACTGCACCTTGGCCTCCGCTTCGGCCCGACTTCGGGCATCAAGGGTGCTGGCAGGCATGGGGTCAACCTCCGTCAGCAGCTCTCCCGGAATCACCGGATCCCCCACTTCCAGCAATACCCTGTGCAGATAGCCGGCAACCGGTGATGAAACCACGTATCGGTCACGCACCCGCGTTTTGCCCTCCTCCTTGATAGTGATTTCCATGGGGCCACGGGTTACCGGCGCCAGATCCACCCAGACCGGATCGGGTCGGATCGTGACCACAACTGCAACACTGGCGAGCATTACGAACACCCCCCAGAACAACCATTTTCCGGCAAACCCTTTTTTCGCCATAACCTCAGTTCACTCCCCGGTTGCTTTCGCACCTATTCCCGTGTTTTCAACACCGCTACAAGATCCAGCCGTTTCAGGCGCCACCAGGCAATAACCCCGGAAGCGATCGCCGATACCACCACGACCAACGCGGACATGCCAAGTGTCTGGCTGGTGATCGTCAAGGGCACCCGATACAGTTCGGTTTGCATGGCAGTAACGATCATGAGCGCCAGACCCTGGCCAGTCAGCCAACCGAGGGGAATACCCAGAAACAGCAAGAGCGCAACCTCTCCCAACAATATATGCGCAACTTCATTCTGGGTGTATCCCAGCACTCTCAGGCTCGCCAACTCCCGACCTTTTTCCGCCAGTGAAATCCGGATCGTGTTGTAGACCACTCCAAAAGCGATGATTCCGCCCATCAGGCTGTTGAAAAAGGTGAACGTCAGGAAGGTTCTCGCCAGGGTGTCGTAGAAGCTGTCGAGCATGGCCTGCCGGATGCTCAGGCCAAGCACTCCCGGGGTTTCGCGAAGACTGTTATAAACTTCCGAAGCCTTGTCCGGGTCCAGGTTGATCAGGGCCTGATTGATCAGGGGCCCGTCCCCCAGTGCCCGGTTGAGGGCATCCAGATCCATGTAGGCACCAACCCCGAGAAACTCGCTGGTGATACCGGCGACCGGAACCATAACCGTTCGGCGGTCGCCCTCCAGGAGCTCCAGCTGCAGAACATCTCCCGGACCGACACCCAGTTCATCGGCCAGAAAATCGGTCAACAACAACCCCTCCCTGGGGAGCGGAACCGGCTGCAGGTCACTGTCGATGACAAATTGCAGGCGCGCCTCGGAGGGTATTCCGGTGACTGCGCTTCGCCACTCCCGATGGCCGGAAACAAGACGTGCCGGGACCGAGCGTCGCCCCTCCACGTAACGTATCCCGGCTTGCCGCTGCAAGCCGAACAACGCCGCGCTGTTCACCGGATCAATAAAGGTCGCGGACAGATCCTGTTGCTGAACCCGTGCAAACTGCGTGTGGACCATCAGGGACACCGAGTCGAACTGGAAGTTTCCCACCATCACGATGGCAGTGGCCATAGCGACCCCAGTCATGGATAACAGGGTCCGAACCGGACGACGGGAGAGCTGGCGCACGATCATTCGGGAGGGCTGGGCGAAACGGATTCCCGAGAGCAGCTTTTCCACTATGGTCACCCGGTACCTGGCGGGCCCCTCAGGCCTCATGGCTTCAGCGGGTGGCAGTGCCGCTGCCTGCCTGATGGCTCGCCAGGCACCGAGCCAGGCGACCACAATTGTCATCAACCCCAGCAGCACAACCCATGCGGGGTCAATGCGAAACAACAGCCCCGGAAAGCGGTAATAATCCATGTACAGTTCGCCGAGAGAGCGTCCAAGCCATAGGCCAAGGCCAAGCCCCGCCAGCAAACCGATGACGGCAATCACGATGACCAGTTCGCTGTAATGCCAGGCGATCTGACGGTTGCTATAGCCGAAGGCCTTGAGTACCGCGACGATATCCCGTTGGGTGCTGATCAGACGGCCAATCACCACATTCAACAAAAACATGGCGACACTCATGAAAATGAGGGGGAAAACCGTCGCCATGGTTTTCAACTGATTGAGCTCGTCACTCAGAAAACGGTGGGAAAACTGGTCGTCCCGGCCAAAAGCCCCCGTTGCCCCATACCGGGCCAGCAATCGATCCAGAGCATCAATGACGGAGGCAGCAGAATGGCCAGGTTTGAGCGTTACCACCAGGCTGTTGAATGCGCCCCGCATGTCCATGGCGGATTCCAGGGCTTCCCTGTTCATCCACAGCACACCATAACGCCGATAATCAGGCAGCATGCCGCCAGGGGGAATGACGTATATGAACTCCGGTGACTCGACGATGCCAGTTATCGTAAGTTCCTGTCGCCGGCCGTTGATAATCGCCTCAAACTGATCACCCAGTACCAACTCATGCGCTTCGGCAAAGCTTCCGATGACCGCGACTTCCTGGCTGCGACCTGCCCCCGGAAGCCGCCCCTGACTGATAAACAAGCGATTGACCTCAGGCTGCCCCTCCGGAGGAATGGATACCAACCGGGCCGACACGGGATCCGCGAAGCCCGGCATCTCCAGTTTTGCGGCTCCCTCGACTCTCCCCTCGTACCTTGCTATGGCAGGTAATGAACCTAGTTCCTTGAGGGCATGGCGGGGCGCCCGTTTGACGGGGGCAAACACATCGGCAAACTGGTGCTGATCGTAGTACTGGGCTCTGGTCGCCAGTAACGATGAATAGTTCACCAGCGACATCACACAGACACCTACGCCTCCTGCGATCACCAGCGCGATGGCCAGTACCTGGCCCCGCATCTGCCAGAGCTCGCGCCGTAGTTTGGTATTCAGAACCGTGTTAAGACCTTTCGCGGCCATTTTTCTACCATTTGGCCCCGTTACCAGGACAGTGTCCGGGGATCCTGGCGACGTTCGTTACGGCGCTCACCACTGATGTTGCCGTCGGAGAGCGTGATCACGCGATCCCCCATGCCACCAATAGAGGCATTGTGGGTGATAATAACAGTGGTCGTGCCCGTCTCCCGGTTGGCTTTTTCCAGAGCTTCAAGAACCAGCACACCCGTGGCCGAATCCAGAGCTCCGGTCGGCTCATCGCAAAGAAGTACTTCCGGTCGTTTGGCAATGGCCCTGGCGATGGCAACCCTCTGCTGTTCACCACCGGAAAGCTGCGCGGGAAAGTGGTCGATGCGGCTCTTCAATCCAACCAGCTCAAGAGCTTCTTCGGGAGACATCGGATGGGACGCAATCTCGGTGACGGCCGCAACATTTTCCCGCGCGGTCAGGCTTGGAATGAGATTGTAGAACTGGAATACGAAACCAACATGCTCACGGCGGTAACGGGTCAGTTCGCGGTCGCCGGCAGTACTGAGATCAAAATCCCGATACCGGACTTCGCCGGTCGATGGCACATCCAGCCCGCCAAGAATGTTAAGGAGTGTGGATTTGCCAGAACCGGAAGCGCCCAGCATGACGACCAGTTCGCCGCCATAGAGATCCAGATCTACGCCACGGAGGGCATGAACCTGAACCTCCCCCTGATCATAGGTTTTCGTCAGGCCCCGGGTCTGGAATACGGCCGAGCCGGTCGTGGATGCCTGCAGTGGCTCCATGGTGTCACTCAGTCTTCGGCACAATCCACGCAAACCGTGGTATAGGGCAGAACCTGCAAGCGGCGTGGGTCAATGGCCTCGCCGCAGGATTCGCATTCGTCACCCACACCGTTATCAATCCGAGCCAGTGCATGTTCAATCTGAGCGAGTTCGGAACGGGTTTCGGTTTCCAGCGAATCGACCACTTCGTCGTTCTGGGTCTGGGTAGCCTGCTCCTCGAAATCCTTGTCTAACGCACCCCCTTCCCGATGCTGATGCGCCTCATAACGGGAAAGTCTGGCCGTCAGGTCGGCTCTCAGTGTTTCAAGTTCGGATTTCCGGTTGGTCATATGGCGCCTCCTGCCTTGCCGGGAAAACATGTTCCTACAGTAAAGCATAAGCTGAACCCGGGATTGATGCTTGTCAAAATTGCGTCACGCAGGATGAGGCAGAATAGAATTCCATCAAATCCATACGCAAAGGAGTTGTGACCATGAACACCGAGCTTTTCGAAAAAGCGACCCGTCTGAACGAAACCCTGTTCGAGCAATTTGGCAAGGCTGCAGAAATGCAGATGAACGCCTTCCGACGTTATGCCGATGTCACCATGGAGCAGGCTAAAAAGGTGTCTGAGGTCCGTGATCTGGAGAGCCTGAAAAGCCTGACTGGCGACCAGGCGGAGACCCTGAAATCACTGAGCGAGCAGTTCACCGCAGACTGGAAAGCCTGGCAGGACTACTTCAACGAAAGCAGGGAGCAGATTCAGAAGGTGTTCGAGAAAGCACCCGAGGCATCGGCCAAGCCCGGCCCGAAAACCGCCAAATAAGGGATAGTTATGTTCGGTCTGGATACGCTCGGGAAAGCCGTAGGTCAGCTCGTCAACGGCTTCGAAACCAACGTCCGCCAGGGACAGCAGCAACTGGAGAAAGCATTGGGAGATGCTGGCGTCCTGGATGCGGCAACGCTCTCCACGATAACGGAAATGTCCGATGCCTACCGCACAATGGCCGAGGACCTGCTCCTGCACCCGCTCCGGTTTGCAGGAGCGGAACTGGATCTGGCCCGCAAACATGCCGCGCTGGGGTACTACACCCTTGCACGGCTCGTGGGCAAGCATAAGAAGCCCGTTGTCGAACCAGAGGCCGACGACCGACGCTTCCAGGCCGAGGAGTGGCACAAGCATCTACCTTTTGATGTGCTCCACCAGGCCTATCTGATCAACTCACAGGCCTTTCTGAACTGGGCGGCCGGCATGGAAGGGATTCCCCCGGCAGGACGGGACCAGATGCTGTTCTACGCCCGACACCTGACCAGTGCACTGTCGCCATCGAATTTCCCCGCTACGAATCCGGAAGTGCTCAGGATTACCTGGGAACGCAAAGGGATGAACCTGATCGACGGTGGACGGCAGCTGATCGAAGACCTGCGGCAGAATCCTTCCCTGTTCAATGTTGGGATGACAGATCGCTCTGCCTTTGAGGTGGGACGTAACCTGGCAACTACCCCTGGCAAGGTCGTGTTCCAGAACGAACTGATGCAGTTGATCCAGTACTCGCCAACAACAGAGACCGTCAGCAAACGCCCGTTGCTGATTGTTCCGCCATGGATCAACAAGTACTACATCCTGGACCTCACCGCCAGGAACTCCTTTATCCAGTGGTTGGTCAACCAGGGACAGACTGTTTTTATTGTTTCCTGGCGAAATCCCGGGCCCTCCCTGCGGGACAAAGGCTGGGAAGACTACATGGAACTCGGGCCACTGGCGGCCATGGATGCGGTTACCGAAGCCACCGGCGAAGACCAGATGAATCTGATCGGCTATTGCATCGGTGGCACCCTGCTGGGCTCAACATTGGCCTGGCTCAAGAAAAAAGGCCGTAATCCGGTAGCCAGTGCTACCTATCTGACGACACTTCTGGACTTCTCGGACCCTGGCGGAATCGGTGTCTTCATCAACGATCACTCGATCCGGGGTATTGAGAAAATGCTGGAGCGCAAGGGCTACCTGGACGGTCGCGCTATGGCGTTCACGTTTAACCTGTTGAGAGAAAACGAGCTGTTCTGGTCGTTCTGGACCAATAACTACCTTAAAGGCCAGAAGCCCGAGGCTTTTGACCTGCTCTACTGGAACACCGACGGCACCAACCTGCCAGCGCGAATGCACAGTTACTATCTGCGCCAGATGTACCTGAATAATCGTCTGGTGAAGCCAGATTCCCTGAATCTGCTGGGCGAGTCCATCAACCTGTCCGAAATCGATGTACCCTCGTTTTTCCTGTCCGCCAGACAGGATCACATCGCCAAATGGAAAACCACCTACAAAGGGGCGCTGGCCCACGGCGGTGATGTCCGCTTTGTGCTCTCCGGCTCCGGCCATATCGCTGGCGTGATCAACCCGCCCTACAAGGAAAAGTACGGCTACTGGACCAATGACACCCTGGTGCCGGATGCAGACACCTGGTTCGAGAAGTCCGAACACCATCCGGGATCCTGGTGGCCTCACTGGCTCGAGTGGATTGCCCGTTTCTCAGACGGCGACGTGCCGGCTCGCATCCCCGGCGAAGGGAAACTTCCTGCGATTGAGGATGCACCCGGCAGCTACGTCAAAGTTAAAGCTGCCGAGGCCGTGAAGCAGTAGAGCTCTGCGTGGCCCGCATTCCTGCGGGCCAACGTATCTCGCCCCGCTTCCGCCGTTGTGGCACTATGGCCCGCTTGATGAACGGCGGAGAACCTCCCGATGTTTTATACCACCCTCGCGGCGATCGTGGTCGCCATGATCCTGTTTGCCTGGCTCGGACTGAGAGCCCGTCTCGCCGACGGCGGACTGGATGACTATGTAACGGCAAGAAACAGTCAGGGAGCCAGGGCCCTCGGACTGTCTTTCCTCGCTTCCGGCATGGGCGGCTGGATACTGTTTGCCCCGCCTGAGGTTGGCGCACTGGTTGGCCCTCTGGCTCTGGCTGGCTATGCCCTGGGCGCCGCCTTGCCGTTTATCGTGTTCGCTTTCTGTGGCCCCGCTATTCGCCGCTTCCTTCCGGAAGGACGCAGCATCGGCGAATTCGCCAACGCCTGTTATGGCAATGGCGTACGCCGCTACGTTTCGACGATCTCGGTGCTCTACATGCTTTGCTTTCTCACCGCGGAGCTTACTGCCATTGGTGCCATAACGTCGCTGCTTTCCGGTATTGATGGCGGCATTGTGGTCATTGGCGTTGCCATAACCACGCTGGTATACACCGCTGTCGGTGGTCTCAGGGCCAGCATCGTTACCGACCAATGGCAGGCACTGTTACTGATCGGCTTGCTGGCTATCGTCAGTTTTGTTGCCGTAGGCAAGCTTCCGGACGCAGCACCCGCAGCGCTACCGGATATCCCTGCGTCGGCAGCCCTGAGCGTGGCGCTGACTCTGGTGATTGCCGTCACCGCCGCCAACCTTTTCCACCAGGGATACTGGCAGCGTTTATGGTCGGCTCGTGATACGGACGCCCTGAGCCGCGGCGCGTTGCTGGGCGGCGTGGTTACCATCGCCGTTGTCGCCGTGGTTGGCGGGCTGGGAATACTGGCGGCCATGAGCGGCGCCGACCTGGGCAGCCCGCCGATTCCGTTTTTTGCCTTGCTTGCTGATGCGCCGGCCTGGCTCGCTTTACCGGCCCTGATCCTGGCCATCACACTCGTGGCATCCTCGGTGGATACCCTGCAGAACGCACTTGCGTCGCTGGCGGTTACCGAAAAACAGGGGTTGTCCATTGTCAGTGCCCGATGGTTTACCGTGCTGCTGATGATTCCTGTGGTTCTGGTGGCACTTCAGGGGATTTCCGTGCTGCGGCTATTTTTGATCGCAGACCTGCTTTGCGCCACGGCGGTTCTGCCTGTACTGATGGGGCTCTGGGGAAAAATGACCACGAGGGCGGCGATCCTGGGCTGTCTGGCGGGACTTTTCGGCGCGATTCTGCCCGGATGGATTACCGGTGGCAGCCTGATGGCCGGATTGGAAGCTGCCAGCTTCCCCGGCAGCATTCCCACCCTGATGCCTTTCGTTGGTGCCCTGGTAGGCTCCGGACTGGTCAGTGTCGTGATCGCGACCACAACCCGGAAACGCTAAGCGGCATCCTTGCTGTCCAGCGCCCTAGCTGGACAGCAATTCGATCGGATAACGGATCTTGGTTTGATCAACGCCCGGTCGGGCCCCGAAATCCACCAACCTCAGACGATTGCAGATCTTGCTCTCCAGCGCCGGCTCATTGAGTGTAGATTCCACCACCGAACAACTCGATACTGCACCGTTCGGCTCAATGACCAACTCCGGGGTAATACTTCCCTGCAGCGACGGTTTGCGCCGAAGCTCCCGGTTGTAGATGCTGTAGATCGCGGATTTGTTGGCATCCATGGTCCGGCGCAACTCTTCCTTGCTCCGGGTTCTGGCCGCAGTTTCCTGCTGTTCCTTGCGTGCCGCCTCTTTCACCGCAGCAACTCTCTCTGCTTCGGCAACTTCCGCGCGCTGACGCTCGGCCAGGGCGACCTGACCGGCCTCCCGGTTGAGCACTTCCTCGTTCACCCCACTGCTCTTCGCGCTCGCGGTCGCGCGCGAGGCCAAAGTATCACCGGTTTTTCGGGCAATAGGTTCCGCCGTATTGGCAACCGGGCCATCCAGCTTGACCGACTCTGCCAGCGAGCTGAGCTTTTTAAGTTCGTTCCCCATTGCCAGAATACCGGTATTCTTTGCCTTCTCCCGCGCCTTGGCGACCTCTTCAGGCTTGGGTTCTGGCTTGGGCTCCGGTTTTTCGGCTACCTGAGGCTCCGGCTCGGGTTCCGGCATCACCGGTTCAGGAACCGGCTCCGGCTTGGGCTCTGGTTTGGCCTGCTCCACCGGCTTTTCCTCAGGCTTCGGCGGTTCGGGCTCCGGCTCGGGCATCACCGGTTTTGGGGGCTCCTTTTTCTCGATGATCAGCTTGGCCAGCTGAGGCGGCAGAGCTTCCTGTTCCTGCCTGTCACGTTCTGGCAGCTCTACCCAGCTGACATAACCTGCAATTGCAAGGAACAATGGCATCACAAAAACAGCGGCGGCCAACAACCGCTTACGTTCACCACGCTCCTGATTCCAGGGCAATCCGTACCGATAATCCATCATGGTCAGGCTCCCTGTTCCGCACGCTGATTAACCGCCAGGGAAATACTGGCGTAACCGGCGTCCACACAGGTGGACATGATTTTTTTCAGCAGCTCGTAGGGCAGTTCGCGGTCTGCAAGAATGGTAATGGGTCGACCCGCATCCGGGGCAGGTGCCGACGAGCGACTGGCCTGATAGTCCAGTTCCTGCTTCAGGGCAGGCTCCACCTGTCCGTCAAACGTCTGGAAGGCGTCGCGTTTCACTACCAGCCGACCGTTCACCAGGATATCCCGGTCTGTGACGGTCAGGGCCAAGACATCACCAGGGGGTTGCTGAGCGGTGGAATCCGGCAGTTTGATAGTGTTGTTCTGGTTCAATACCTGTACGTCGGAGGAGGAGTTCACCATCAGGAAGAACACCAGGATGGTGAAGATATCCATCAATGAGACCAGGTTCATCTTTCCCTGGCTTTTATTGCGCCGGTAATGGCGTTTCTGGCGGCGGGCCTTGGCAGATTCTTTCATGAACTCACCTCCGCGGATCCCGAAGGCTGTGCGGGCGCATCGCCGAGAGAGATCTCGGGGAACAGCTCCGCTTCAACCACACTACCAGCCACAACCGCCTCGTATGAGCGCACCGTGTCCATCACCGAGACCAGAGACTGATAGGACGTCTGCCGGGACGGCATAATAATCACATCCTTTTTGTCGGGCACACGGCTCTTGATTTCCTTCATGACATCCTTGAGCAGAACGAAATCATACTCGCCCTCGCGCTGGGGGATGTTCTTGATGACGCCGCCCTGGTTATCCGCAACGACCAGGCGATCCTCATAGATCACCACCTGGATCTGCAGCTCTTCCGCCTGCTGGGCCGACAGGCTCTCACCGGTCGGGAAGTTGAGTTCCAGAACGCTGGTGTGGGCGAACACCATATTCAGCAGCAGTACCGGCACCAGCACAATCATGAGATTCATGAAGGGCGTGATGTCGAGATCGGCCTCACTTTGTAGGCGACGATGCTTCCGTCTCATGGCCTGACATCCTTCTGGCTGGTTATCAGGCCGGGCTACCGGCCGGAGTCGCTACCTGTGCCGGCGAAGCGGCATTCTGTCCTTGTGGTTGAGCGGCGGTCTTACTCCCGGAACCATCGCTGAGGAGGTTCAGGACCTTGATGCCCGCCATCTCAAAGCTGTCGACGATCTCATTGGTCTTGGTCTGCAGCAGTGAGTGGATCAGCAGCATGGGAATAGCAGACATAAGGCCGAAGGCGGTGGTGTTCATGGCAACCGAGATACTCTGGGACAGAAGGCTCGCCTTCTGGGCCGGATCCGCTGCAGCTACCGCCGTAAACGCTGCAATCAACCCGATAATCGTACCCAGCAGGCCAAGCAGCGTGGCAATGTTGGCCAGCGTTGCCAGATACTGGGTGCGCTTTTCCAAACGCGGCATCACATCCAGCAACCCCTCTTCCATCGCGTATTCGATCTCTTCACGAATCTGGCGGCGGGCCAGGCGCTGAAGGCCGAAGCCGATCATGGTCGACATGGCACTACCGGATTCCTGGGTGTAGTTCAGGGCGCCCTTCAGGTCACGCTTGGCGATCATCTGATGCAGGCGGTTGAAGTCCCGACGGTTGGTCAGTTTCTGGGCGGAAAGGTAAACGTAACGTTCAATGGCAACAATGAGTCCGACAATCAGCACAACTGCAATCGGAAACATAAAAAAGCCACCTTCCTGGAAGAAGCGAACGGCGGTATCGATCATTTTCTGGGCACTCCATGGTCCGGTTTTCAGATCAGTCTAAGCGCGTCACTCCCCTGCAAGGGTAAGTTCGCGAAAGTCTGTGTGAGGGTTTGTTTAATCTTGCGCAGGAACACACTCATGACGTGACAGGCATCACACTCTACTGCCCTGTGCTGGCCTGGGTCTGTTTGATAAACGCTTCGTGGTACTTGATAAAACGCTGGAACTCATAGCGTTCCAATGGCCGGAGACCCTGATCAACCATCAGGCGTTCTTCTGGCGCACGCAACTCGTCCACTTCCGGTGGCTGCCAGGGCACCAGATACATCACCGTAGGCACTTCCTGATCGCCACGGATTCGCGTGCCCTCAATGGTAACCACACCCGGGGCGTCCTGGGCGAAGACCATCGGCGCCGTGGGCAACAGGGCGGAAACTGCCAGAGCGATTAGCGCGAGACGTTTCATATCACATAGTCCACATCAGATTCTGTTTTTGGCATCGAAGATCCAGTCTTCCAGTCTGGGGTGCGGCTCACTGGCCGCGGACTGATAACGCTCATAAAGGTCGACCGCCTCGGAAGGTTTACCCAGGTAGATATCAAGCAGGAAGGCCAGATTAAGGATAGCAGGCGCGTAATTCGGATCAGCAGACAGTGCCGCGCGATAATACCGTTCTGCTTCGTCGAATTCTCCTGCGTTCCGGGCAATTACTCCCAGATGATTCAGCGCCTGCACATTTTCAGGATTCACCGCCAGCGTGCGTTCAAACCAACTTTTCGCGGTCTCGGTATCCTCTTCGTGGAAAGCAATAATGCCAAGGTTGGCCATGGGGCCGGCTTTTCCGGGGTAGTCGCTCGCCAGTTGCTCGAATCGGGTTTTGGCCTCGGCGAGATTTCCCTCCTCCATGGCACTCACGGCCTTGGCGAATGACGCTTCCAGTGCAGTCTGCTCAACTTCTGCCTCAGACTCCGGCGGCGCCGGCGCCGTCACACACCCCGAAAGCGAAAACATCACGAAAAGACAGAGTCCGCAGGCCTTAATCGAGCTCATAGACAACCCCCTGGGTAACTTCTTCTTTCCGATAACGTCCGGGCAACAGGGCTTTCAAGGCCTCGTAACTGCGCTTGACCCATTCATCGAAAATGCCCTCCCGGGCCCGCCGGATATTCTGCTCGTGGATATCGATGGCGTTGTCCTCAAACGGGTAGGCCTGCTCTTCCAGGAGAAGCTCGTACTGAGCCAGTTCAAGCTCGCTCAATCCGGTGGGCCGCTCCGAGTCCATGAGATCGGCACCGAGGCGTGCATAGATGTGGGCGATCTGGTAACCGGCCTCGGTTGCAAATGATGAAAGGCCATAGCTGGCCGTCTTTTTGTAGGCGTTGACCGCTCGTTCAAGCGCATCGGTCTTCGCTGTCATGCTTTGATTGAGTGGCAGAGTCAGCCTGATGCCGTCATACCGGGCAAGGGCGTCGCGGGCGAGGATTGCAGAGGCTGACGCCGCAAGGTACCGCATGCGATCGTCCGCGGCGTCCGGGTCCCGGTCCACCGTTTCCATCTGCTTTCGCAACCAGTAATCCCTGCTTTCGGCATCCCCGTCTTCCTGATAGAGCTCAGCCAGCCGATTGGCCGCTTCCATGTAGACGTCCGTCGGCTCGGGGTGGCTGTTGGCGTAATTTCGCCAGGTATCAATCGCCTTCTCCCGGTTACCGGCCTGATCGTACAGTTCTGCTGCAATCAACAGGTTTTCCCTTCGCTCTTCCGGCGTCCTGGCGAGGGAGACCATTTGCTGGAGTTCGTCGGCGGCTCGCTCCCACTGCTCCGTTTCACGGTAGGCCAACGCCAGTTTTGCAGGGACTGTGTCAATCAGCTCGTGATTGGGGAAAGACCGCCTGAAACTGGTCAGCACACCGATGGCCTGCTCCCAGAGATTGGCGGTGATAAGAAGTGAGGCAGCATCGTATTCGGCGTTTGCCCGCAGAGCGGATTCTGGAACGGCCGTGCCGACTCGCAGGAATTCGCTCACCGCAGCCTCCACATTTCCGGCATCAGCTAACTGCTCCGCCTGTCGATAGACCGCGGCTGCCAGATTTTCACGAACGCCGCTTCTGCGTTCATCGTCTTCGGCCATTGTTGCCAGGGCGTCACGATAAGCCTGTTCCGCCTCGGCGTATCGGGCCAGTTCGGAGAGGCTGTGCCCGGATAACAGCAAAGCTTCCGTCGTCAATTCATCCGGGGGCGTGGGTTGCCAGGTAACAAGTCGGGCCGCCATATTGACGGTCTCTTCCCAGTTGTTCAGGTCAAATTCACGCTGCAGCGCAATGTAATACACCGCCGGTGCCCGGGCGTCGCCGGGAAACGCATTTGCGAACCGCAGCCGGTTCAGTTGTTGCAGCTCCTGATAGGCCATCCGCTCCGATACCGGTTCACTCTCCCAGGTTTGCGAGTACTCCCGGAATGCCAGCACCGATGCATACCCGGCTTCAGCTGCCCGATCGGCTACTGTGTCTTCCGGATAGTCATAGGCCACGCGTTCGAAAGCTGCGATTGCTGCCGGCCAGTCTTCCAGCTCCAGGTAAGTCTCACCCAGAAGGAACAGCCGCTCCGGTGTACGGGGGTGGTCCGGGAAGGTAGCCGCAAATTCGGCGTAATAACTGGCGGCTTTGCGGTAGTGATCGTCCGCCTGCTGATCATCCTCCGCCTCCCCTGCCAGCAGGTACTGGCGGTCCGCCAGTTCCGGCAACAGTTGTTCCAGTTGTTGCTCGATAAAGCCAATTGCATCGGGGCCCGCTGACTGCCAGTAATCGCTGTAGATTCCGTAAAGGCTGACAAAGCCGGCCTTTCGTTCAGGGATCGTACGGGTGAAACCGGCCAGCTCAAGGGTATCAATGATCCGGATGTGGTAGCGCGGGGCCCAGGGACTCTCCGGATGGTCTTCTATGTAGGCCTCGAAGACATCGATGGCATCACTGTATTGCTCTCTCTCGAGCAAGAGCTCGCTGTAGCGGTCGTAGACCAGTATTTCGTAGGGGCGACCACCCGTTTGGCGGAAAAGCGCCTGGAGGGTTTCCGCTCCGTCAAGGTACGACAGGGACAGCCCTACCACCCTGAACAGATCTTCGATCAGTGTCTGGCTCCGCTGATCCACGTCCGCCACCGGCCTGCCCTCGGGCATGACAAGATCAAGCACTTCAACGTAACTGAAGAGCGCTTCCTGGTATTGCGCCTGCTTGAACAGACTCCAGCCCTTCATGTAATGCGCGTTCACCAGGAACGAGGGATCGGCCATGCGTTCCTGGCTCGCGAGGGTAACCTCGTCGAAAGCCTGTTCCGCTTCCCCGTATCGACCATCGATAAACAACAGATCGCCGCGGCGGAATTGAGCCTCAACCCAGTATTCTGAATCCGGGTAGCGGCGAACCAGAGTATTCAGGGCTTCAAGCTGCTGCGGCGTCGCGCCTCGAAGCTCCCAGGCTCTGGCAAGCTGATAATAGATCTGGTCATTGCCCTCACGCTCTGGATATTCCGACAGAAGACGCTGGTAGGCATCGATGGCGCCGGACAGTTCATCGACAGCCGAATCCGCCATTTTCCGCTCCGCACGCTGGAATTCCAGATCGGCCAACCGATGCCTGATGGTAACCTGCTTGCGGGGATCCTCTACGAGTGGCAAAAGCGCCTTGTAACTGTCCATTACCGTTTCAATGGAAACATCTTCTGCGGGGTCGCTGACCGCCGCTGCATCTGCACTTTCCTGCCGCGTTTCGATTGCCGGAAGCGCAGCCAGTGTGCCCTCACGGACTCGCGGCATTTCTTCGCCACCGGCAGGCATCATCGACTGCAACATCTGGCAGCCACTCGCCATGACAAGGGCCCCAACCATGAGGAGGCCTTTAACAGTCCTGCCGGCCATCCGATTATTCATCACCGGCACCTGCATTTTGCGATGCGCGGAACAACTGGTCCGCCAGCCTCGCCTGGGCGTGGCGAGAGGCCAGCAGGTATCCATTAAGCTCCTGTTGCTGGGCAGCCAGCATCCGATCAACCTGCGTCAGGAGTGTTTTCCGGGCACTGCCCAATGCATCGGACACTTCTGTTCCAAGGGTCGCGAGCTCCCGTTCGCTGGCAGCGATCCGACGAGCCAGTTCCGCATGGCGGGCATCATCGGCCATCAGGCTTTCAACCCGTTGCCGCTGGGCCTGAAAGCTCTGCATCTCGCGATCCAGTTGCATGAGCTGTTTTTGCGCCGCCCAGCGATTGATTCCATAGTCATCCGCAATCCACCAATCGAAGTAGGCACGCATCCGCCGATACGTCGCACGCTGCCCGGCGGTCGTCGCGTCGTCAGGCAAATCCGCCAGAGTTTTCTCAACCTCAGCGAGCTTGTCTCTAAGCGCTTTTTGTTGCGAGGTCATGAAGAATCCCGCATCTTCGTCTGCCAGCGCCGAGGAAATTCTGTCCGTGAAATCCTCGTGCAACTGCTGCCACTGGTCTGCCTGTTGGGTTTCGAGTGCCCGACGGGTCTCGGCAATACGAATCTGCCGTTGCTGCTCACGGGTCTCCAGCATGATCCGGAACGATTCAAACCTGGACTGCCGCTCGGCGATGAAGGACTGCATTCGGTAGAGTTCGCTCAATTCGGCAAGCGCCTGCTGGAACGTCTCCGAAGCCAGCACTTCCGCCATACCAGAATCGAGGGGCTGCACGCGCAGCCGGCCATAGGAATCTGTAAGAATCCCGTCGCTGTCACGGCTGAACTCAAGCTGGGCCATCAGACTTTCTTCATTCAGCCGATCCCGGATATTGTCGAGCTCCCTGATACGGGCCTCGTAATGGTCGGCTGCCTTTTTAAACGCAGGCAATGCACGCTGTGGAGCGTTCATCTGCTCAAGAACATAGGCGCGGGCAAAGGGAACCTGCTGGCGCCAGGGCAAAAACAGTTCACGGTTCGCGAGAGTATCAAGGGCGTCGAGAGCCCTCTCCGGCCTGCCCTGGCCCGCCGCGGCAACGGCGTAGTCAAAGAGAGCCTGATCGGCGAACACGCCGGTCAGTGGCATGGCTCCCAGGACCTCCAGAGCTGCCTCAAACTGGTTATCACGCAGGTACAGGCCCGCAAGCGAGAGGCGAGCGCGGCCCAGCAGGCCCTCCCGTTCGGCATCTGGCTCGACGGAGTCAATGGACTGGTCGAGGATGGCGATGAGCTTTTTCAGTTCCTCTTCGGCGGCAGCTACGTCTGCCGCATCGAGAGCGGAGACCGCGGAATTGTACCGGAGGTAAAGGGACCAGATGTCCGTTTCGTCCAGCTGCTCCCGAAGCGAAGCCAGTTCGGGTTCATCATCAGGGCGGGCAGACATCATGACCAGCCGGGAGCGCAGATAAATCCATTCGCGGAAAAGATCGTGGTCGGCCTCGGCCAGTATCTCGCCATCCACACGATTGAGGTTCTCACGTGCGAGCGCCTGATTCCCCTCGAGGTAAAACACCTTACCGAGATAGAACCAGGCCTGGTTGCGAACATCAGGCGACAGATTGCTGCCGGCGCCATCGGCCCCGAGTAGCTGCGTAAACAACCTGCTCGCCTCTCGGGTCATCCCCCAGGACAGCATGAGCCCGCCCTCGACGAGAGCCGGATGATCTCCGTGTCCCTTGATGCCGCCCCGTTCGCGTGCCACGGCCAGCTGGGTCAAAGCCTCGAAGGCGTTACCCTGATGGTATTCGTACAGCGCCCAACCATAACGAAGGTCCTTCGCCCGCTCGGGTTGCGCCTCATCGGCATGGATCGGGGTCATCATCAGCCACAGTAGGGCACCCGCGTAAATGAACGGGCGTCGACCTGAGGACTGGCTTGCTTTCAATCCCACGACGCGCCTTACTCCCACTCCACAATGGATACGGAGGGTTGGTAGTTGGAGGAGCGATCTTCAACGCGGATTTCCAGAGCGGCCGTTCCAGTGCCCTTCTCAAACTCCAGGGAGGCCGCCTGCTTGTAAGGCCGCTTATCCGGGCCGATTCCCTCAACAAACGCCGTCATCTCATGGACGCCGGTTTTCAGGTTGCCGACGTATAGCCGCTGCATGCCGCCGCGTTCAAGGGCAGTCACCTGTCGCTCCGTATACAGGTGGGAAGCAACAATCTCGTCGTCGACTTTCAGTTTGACCGCATCCAGCTTCAGAAACTTCCCGGCATCAACGCTGAGAAACACGGCAACCTGGGTATTGGCTGGAAAAAGCAGATCTTCCTCAAGGATAAACAGGTCACGATTCAGGCGTATCACTTTCTTCTTGAGCGCCTCCACCTGCTCGGCGACGGCTGTATCATCTTTCTCCGCCCCGGGATTGGTCTGGGCAAATGCGGGGGCTGTCAGGGCGAGGGTCAATGCCGCTAAAAGCACCGGAAATCGGGAGTTCAAGCAAGTGGCCATGGTCGTTCTTCCTGCATGCTCAGTATTCAAGAATCAACGACGCCCGGGTTACGTAGGCATCGAAGGAATATAGGGGTTCTTCGCCGGGGAGAAAGTCACCTGCTGCGGTGACATCCCGGAAGTTGTCATATTCAAAATTCAGCCAGTCCACCAGTAAGCTGAACTGCAGGCGATCGATGCCGGGAAGCGACGTCTGCTTCCATTCGTAGACCGCGCCCACCGCCAGGGTTGTCCCGGATAGGGAGCTGAGTTCCTTGTCACGGGCCAGGTGTGTCTGGGAGTTCTCGAACGGGAAAAGATCGCTGTAAAAGTCCGCTTCGCTCTGGCTGTAGTAACGAATGGAACCTTCAAGGGTCCAGTGCTGGTTCAATCCGTGCACGTATCCCAGTTCGACCGTGTGGGCGTTGATGCCCCAGGTATCGGAAAAATAACGGTATTCACCGCGAATTGAGGCGCGATATGGCAGATAATAAAGCGCTCGCATGGCCACGGAGGTACTTGTTCGGGTTTCCGGATAACGCTCCGGTTGGTACAGGAACGCTGTGGAATCGTTCGGGTCGATGTAGCGGTTCTGTCGGTAAGGGTTCTGCAGGAAGCCCTCATCCGTAACCACCTCAAGATCCAGGCCTACCAGGCTGTTGCGGGTGACGACCTGACTCAGTCCGAGCTGATAGTTCCGACGATCAGCTTCCTCGCTGAAGGAATCGTTGCCAACCCGGCCCACTTCATCCCAGCCGCTGGCATAGCCCATGGTTACTGTGGACATGCCCCCGAAAAACTCCTGGCTGAGCGAGAAGTAAACGGTGTTGGCTTCGTAATCGTTTTCGGAACTGTTGGTGAAACCCAGACTCAAAATGGACTTATCGTGCAGGTAATCGACACCAAAGGTGTACTCGTTGCGTTCTTCCTCGTAGGGGCTCGCCGTGGCCAGAACGTCCACAGAGGCAGCCGAAACGGAGTCAACATAGTACTGGCCGGAAAACGAAACCGACGAGCCAATACCCTTGCGCACCAAAACTGAGGGGCCATCGATGACCATGCCGCCACCGTCATAGCGGTGGTAGAGAACATCCACGTTATCCACTGGCAAGGTCGCCGCAATCGCCTGTTGCCCGGCCAACATCAGCGCGAACAGAACGCAGACGGAGCGCACTAACCTTTTGCCGTCAGTTACAGCCACAGCCACCCCCAGAACCGCCTTCTGCTCCCCGCGCAGACTCCCGGGACTGATAGACGTGATGCATGTAGGAATCCGCCTTGCCATGGCGGCTGAGACTCATGACCGGATCCGCCAGATTATCCCGTTCATAGGGTTTTACCCACGGCTTGATTGAGCTGCATCCAGAGATCGTGAAGGTCGCGACCAAAAGAGCAGAGGCAGTGAAGATCGACAAATTACGCATAAACGTTCCGTCCGAAAATTATTCGCGCACCAGCTCGCGAATCTGCTGTTCGTACTCGTCTTCGTAACCCGGCTGATAGCCATAGTGGAGATACCGGGCATTACCATCGCGATCGATCATCACGGTCGTTGGCATGGCCTGGACTTCATAAAGCTCGCTCACCGAACTCTCCGGATCGTAGAGGATCGGGTAATTCACGGGTACCTTGTCCAGGAAGCGATGGGCCTCTTCCCGATTCTCATCCACATTGACCGCCAGAATCGTGAAGCCGAGATCCTTGTATTGGCTGTAAAGCTCATCCATCAGCGGCATTTCCTGGCGGCAGGGACCACACCATGATGCCCAGAAGTTCAGCATCACCACTTCACCACGATGGTCCTCCAGCCTCAGGTTTTCGCCGGAACGGCTTTCCAGGGTGAAATCCGGAGCTGGCACATTGATGGCCTCGGCGCCCGCCATGGGGCTAAGACAGGCCAGGACGCCCGCCACCGCCAGTGATTTTATGGATGCTTTCATAACCATTGCTCCTGTAATCAGAAAAAGACCGACAGGCCAGTGCTGACCTCTGTGTTCATGGAGGTTTTCTCGGCCCCAAGAACATCTATTCGGTAGTAGTGCTGTCTTACGCCAATCTGAACTGCAACGCTGTCCGTCAACAGAACCTGATAGCCCGCGCCGGCATTCAGGGTAAACCGGGTGTCACCCGCAAAATCGGTAGCGCCGGCACCCGCAATCAGATAGAAATTGGTGTTGAATGCGTAGTTCTCGGTGAGGAAGGCCTCGCCCGGAAGCACGTTGTAACCCAGGTTGATGTTGTAATAGCTGTAATCCCGCTCGCTGTCGGTAAGCACCTCCACGTTACCGGCCAGCTTCTCGAAACTGGTTTCTCCACCCTCCGCGAAGCCGACTCCGGCCTCGAAAAAGAAGGACTCGCTGAGGTGGTAGGTGAGCTTGCCGCCATAAAGCAGCGACGACTCGAAGTCCTCGATATTGAGCACGCCCACAAAAGCGCCAATTTCAAAGTTCTCGGTGTCAATCAGCGCCTCGGTGACCGGCACCGGGGTAACATCCGGCTCGATCAGCGGCCGATCATCCTGGGCCTGGGCGGCTGCGGCTACGCATAGCCCAGCTCCGAGACACAGCGGTTTCAGAAAAAGATGCTTAGTCCGATTTTCCATTCTGTCGCTTCTTCGTTGGTGGATCGGGTCGTGAACACTTTGTAGTCCTTCACTTCGGCACGGATGAAATATCGATCGGTGATGTAGGCACGGATACCGAGTCCGGCATGGCCAATACTGTTATCCCGCTCTTCGGGCTGAGCCAGAGTCGCCTTGGGATCAACCCAGATATGTCCGACCCCGAGCGTAAAAAAGGGCGATACCCGCCAGTGCGGGAATGGCTGATGCACCAGATTCGCATTGACCATTCGAATCTCCGAGGCGCTGCCCAGGATCTGCGAGGCCCAGAGTTCGGCGGACAGGTTCCTCGTCATCCAGAATCCGCCGTAGCCTGCCGTGACAGCGGCACCATCAAACTCACCCATCATTAAACCAGCTTCGACTCGCCGGTTACCGAATGAATCGAAATCCGGTACCTGAAGATCCACTCGATTACCGGTGCCATCCACGGTCTGGGCGATATCAGCAACCGCAACCCAGCCTTCCCGGCCCCGGGCGTCCGTTACTTTGATCCAGCTGGTCTTGCGTTGAAGAATGGTCAGCCATTCCCCTTTCTCGCTGGTATGGAAAACCGGATAGCCAGTTGCCGGGCCGGTTCGCCATTCAATATAAGGCTCGGTCACCTGCACTTGCGCCACGTCTTCTTCAGCCTGGCCCCACAGCCAGCCAGCCCAGCTCTGGGCCGGCAAAAATAATAGAAACATGAGAAAGGCAATGGGCATGGCGCGAGTTTCAGTCCTTGGATCAGTCTTCCGGGGCATCGAACGGGTTGTTGAAATACTGGCCGCCAACATCCAGCCATTCCGCGATCAGTCTGAGTTCGGCTGGCGTGAGACGATCTTCATGTGTTCCACCCTCTGCGAACACATCGAAGAAACTACTGAAACGGGCGCCGTTGACGGACATTGAAGGCTGGACAGTAACTGTCACCATGATCGGCTGCACATCTCCATTGGCATCGAGAATTGGGTTACCTTCCTCGTCCTCCAGCACTTCCCCGGAATCTACAAGCACATCTATCAGTGCGCCATTCTCCGGATCCAGGTCCTGCTCATTGTCAGGGAAAAGCAGTTCCCTGTAGGCGTTAAAGTGCAACGGTTCATCGGGTGACGGGCCATCGGTTAGATCCAGCTGTCCGGCGGGCACCTGCTGGGCTTCTACTGCATCGGTGTCGGTATGACAACTAGTGCAGGTGGCGTCGATTACGTCCATGGAGACCGGATCGAGCTCCTCTCGGTTAACACTCCAGAGCGGATGAATATGCTGTTCGTAGTTAATTACAATCCGACAATTCGGCGCCCAGTCGCTGGCGCAAACGCCGGATATGGGTTGTGGGGTCTGCAGCTCGCCATAGGCATAGGAAAAGCTGTCGGGCTTGGGATCCACCGCATCGCCGGACCACTCATCGGCATAGATCACATCCGGCGTCGGCCGGCGGATCCCGTTAACTCGCGCGAACACCTCGGCCATGGTTTCGCCCATGTCAGCATAAAGACTCGGGGCGGTGTTCGGAAACGGGCGTCCGGTAGTTACTGCCCCACTCCACGCTGATTTAGGGCCAGCGTCAGGCCTACCATGGGGTTCAGGATTACCGGGGTCATGGCAGCCTGAGCACTCTAGGGTCTCACCGGGTCGTACCGTTAGCCAGTTCTGATGCCTGTTGCCCAAAACCCCGTCCATGCGCTGCCCCTGTTCATCAAGAATGCTAATCGCGAACGCGACATTGGCCGGCACTGCCACCTTCACGGAGCCATCCGGCTCGATCGGCACGTAACCCAGGATTTCCCGCATCAATTGAGCGCGGCTCCGGCCAAACGCGCTGTTATCAAAATCCCGGACGTTCTCATCGGGGATGGCCACGGGCTTTTCCAGTCGAAGGAATCTGGCCGGGCGATCTTCCGGCGGCGTTTGCAGCGGATCAGCCATTGCAGCAATACCAGTCGGCGTGGTGTCCACCCCATCGATATCATAGACGCTTCGAATGTGCAGGACGCCGTAGCCGGCATCGCCGAGGGCCCCCTCATCACCCGTGAACTGGGATTCCGGGATGAACCCTTCCAGAGGCCGTTCCTTCATCAGGACCGCCTCATCAAACTGAACGCCCTCTACCGGCGGGACCACCGGCCGCTGGGTTTCGCTGTTGATATCCAGAAGCCACAAACCGTAGACGGGCTCTGCGGGTTGATAGTCTTCGGATTGCAGGCGATCTTCCGTGCAGTTCACAATCCGGTCGGTCGCTGTTTCACGCAGCCGGCAAGGTGTCCAACTGACCAGGTAGCGGTTGGTACCATCAAGCAGCGGTGAAACCGATGCATAACTGCCTTTCAGCGATAGTTGGCCATCCAGGCCCACGCCGGGCACAAGCGAGCGCTGGCCCAAACCTTCGGTGCCATCGAGACGAAGATTGGCCTCAACAAATTGGTCAACATCGACTTCCGCCAACACAGACGCGTAGTCATCTGATTCAAACGGCCTTAGCTGCACCAGCAGATTGCCGCTGTCTGATTTGCGTGGCTGCAGGTACTGTATGTCGTTCGCTTCTGGAACCGAATCGTGGGAGTGACGACCGAAAAGATAACTCAGGCCAGTGCCGTCAGGGTTGACGCGGTAGAGGTTCACACCGTTGTTCCGGGTTTGGCCGGCATTATCCCAGCGGCTGAACACAATGGTGCCATCATCCGCCACCATGGGGTCGAGGTCGTGGCTCTGATTGAAGGTGATCTGTTCAATGTTCTGACCATCGTCGTCCATCACATGCAGAACAAACCCGGGGCTATCACCCTCCTCGTCCAGACCGGAATACTGGGGTTTGCCTTCATCAAGCAGCACCGCCTTGGAAATCCGCTGACGGGTTGACGAGAAAACGATTCGGCCATCAGGCAGATAGGCTGGCGCAACGTCCTGCCCGGCCCCGGCGGTAACGTCCGAATCGATGATCCGGCGCAGGATGTCGGTACTAACGTCGTATTCCCAGATATTCCAGGTTGGCTGATCCTCGTCGTCTGCGTCCTCGATTTCCGGCGCACGCATGGCAAACAGCAGTCTGGAGCCGTCGTGGGAAACGTGGAGATCTTTCACGTCGTAACGCAACTGACCATTGTCATCAAGGAATTGCGGCCCCGCGAATGCTCTGGAGGCAATATCCTGCGTCTCGGCGTCCGCAGTGGCACTGGCCTTCAGAAACAGCCGCGCTCCGGGGCGGAAAGCGCTCGGGTCGGCCAGGTTGTCCTCGACCAGGGCCCCGGTGTTTTCGTCAAAAAGTAGAGCCCGTTCGACATAAGCCACAGGGTTCTCGACGACAACCGGATCCGCCTGCTGACTGTCGCTGCTCGAAAGACAGCCAGACAGAGCTGCAAGCGAGCCGAGTGCGACAGCCAGGCGAGTACTGCGGGAGATGTTTAGAGTGGGCGACTTAATTTCCAACGTGAGAAACCCTGTTTCGGATGACATTCCATGACATAAATTAAGTCGGTTCCGCTGGCAGGCTCCAAGGGTTTTACGTAACGCAATGTAATAACGTGGCCTACGACTCAAAACGAAGGATATAGCAAGCCGTAAACTTTTAACAATTGTCAAAAAGCATTAATGTGCACATGCTAACGATCACCGAGGGAAAGGACATGACCGCCCGGAACAGGATCAGAAGCCTGCTTTGCAAGGCTTGCAGTACCGCAGTTCTCGTCGCATTGGTGTCTGGACAGGCCAGCCTTGTTCAGGCTGGCCCCAGGGAGCAGGCCAAAAGAATTCACGATCGGGTCGCCGGCGTGCCACCCTCTGAAGTCGTCCTTGACGATATGGCGAGCGACATAGAGTCCGGCAGAGCTATTGATGCCGCCTTCACGGCCATGCAAGACAGCGCTTTCTACGACGTTACCCTGAAGAATTTTGCAGCCCCCTGGACCAACGAGGCGATGTCAAAGTTCGTGCCCCTTAATGATTACATTGCCACGGTGATTGGCCTGGTGCGGGACGGGGAAGACTTCCGAAAAGTTCTGTATGACGATGTTCTTTACATCGGGAATGCATCCCTGAACCTGCCAAACTACTCTACCAGCAACAACAACCACTACGAATCCCTCGAGAACAGTGGAGCCAGCCTTAAGGACAACCTGGAGCGGGTAAACCAGTCGACCTACACGGGCCTTCCTCCCTCGGCCACCGCCGGCGTCATTACATCAAGAGCTTCCGCCCGGGCTTTCTTCAGTGCCGGCACCAACCGGGCGATGTTCCGCTTCACACTGATCAATCACATGTGCAACGACCTGGAGCAGGTTGCGGACGTTACCTTGCCCACGGACCGCATTCGCCAGGATGTTTCCCGCAGCCCGGGTGGTGACAGCCGGGTATTCCTGAACAACTGCGTTGGCTGCCACACCGGCATGGACCCCATGACCCAGGCGTTTGCCTACTACGACTACGAGTATGACGCCAACACCGACCCCGATGGAGAACTGGGCAGACTGGTCTACAACGCCATTGGCGAAACAGATCCAGAAACCGGCTCCAGGGTTCAGGCCAAGTACCACATCAACTCTGCAACCTTCGAGCAGGGCTATGTGACACCTGACGACAGCTGGGATAACTACTGGCGCCAGGGCGCCAATCGCCGACTGGGATGGGATCCCTCACTCCCGGGTTCCGGCAGCGGTGCCAAGAGCCTGGGTATGGAATTCGCGAATTCCGAGGCCTTCGCAGAGTGCCAGGTCAAGAAGGTGTTCGAGAATGTCTGCCTGCGACCTCCCTCCGACAGCGCAGACCGTTCGCAGGTAAGCAGTATGGTTGCCAGCTTCGCAAGTCAGGGTTACGACCTGAAGCAGGTATTTGCAGAATCCGCCGTGTACTGCATGGGGGAGTGAGGACGCTATGAAAACATTTAAAGGAATTTCCATGAGCTCCCTCAAGTCGGTCCTTGCCATCACTGCCCTGGCCCTTCTGCTTTCTGCCTGCGGGGGCGAATCCACGGAACAACTGCCGAATACCTCCCAGAATTCCGGCACGGTTACCTACAATGGGCCTGCCCCCTCGACGGATGATGTAGCCAACTTCAAGCGCACCGTGTGGGACAACCTGGTCACCCAGGATAAATGCGGCGCGTGCCACGGCTCCAATGGCCAGGCACCCACGTTCGTCAATGAGCAGGACGTTAACCTTGCTTACGCACAGGCGAATTCTATTGTTAACCTGTCTGATCCATCCCAGTCCACAATGGTGACAAAGGTAGCAGGTGGCCATAATTGCTGGCTCCAGAGCACGTCAGCCTGTGTGGACATTCTCACCACCTATATTTCCAACTGGGCAGGCGGGTCAGAAGGCTCTGCCAAAACCGTGGAACTTCGCGCTCCTGCGCTCAAAGAACCGGGTGCCACGGTTGCCCTTCCGACTGACACTGGCCTGTTTTCCACCACGGTATACCCCGAACTCAGACAGTATTGCAGCGACTGCCATGCTGATGGTGGCCAGACCCCTTACATTGCCAGCGCCGATGTCACCACTGCCTACGATCAGGCGAAAAGCCGTATTGATCCTATGAATCCGGGCGCATCCCGACTGGTCGAACGTCTGCGCTACGACTTCCACAACTGCTGGGACGACGACTGCGAAGCCTCAGCCGATTTGATGGAACTGAAGATTCTTGAAATGGTCCAGGATCTGAGCGCCCAACCCGTGGACCCGGCAATCGTTGCCAGCAAGGCACTCAACCTGCAGGCAGACGGCCTGCTCGCAAACTCCGGCGGCCGGTTTGAAGACAACGTGATTGCCCTGTACGAATTCAAGTTTGGTGAAGGCCAGACTGCCTTTGATACCAGCGGCGTCTCGCCTGCACTGGATCTGACCCTGAGCGGAAACGTTGACTGGGTTGGCGGCTGGGGTATTGACCTTGGTCCGGCAGGCGAAAACGAGCAGGGCTTCATGATCCCGGCGGGCAAGGCCCAGGGCAGTACCACCGCAAGCCGGAAGCTGCACACCCTGCTGACCGCCTCCGGCGAGTACAGCATCGAGGCCTGGGTCGCCCCCGGCAACATCACCCAGGAAGATGCCCGCATCGTGACCTACTCGGGCTCATCCACCACTCGCAACGTTACGCTCAGCCAGTCGCTCCAGCGTTACGAAGTGCTGCATCGCAGCACCACCAGCGATGAGAATACGCCTTTCGCGACCCGGGACGCCGACATGCTCCTGCAGGCAACCCTGCAGCACGTGGTGGTGAACTACACCCCGGCAACCGGGCGCCAGATCTTTGTAAATGGTGTCCCAACCGGGGGTGTCGACCCGGACGACGGCGGACTGCTGACTGAATGGGACGACAGCTTTGCCCTGGTGCTGGGCAACGAGACCGATGGTAACTCGCCCTGGCAGGGCGCGATCCGCATGGTCGCCATCCACAATCGTGCGCTGACACCGGAGCAGGTCCAGGCCAACTTCGAAGTGGGCGTTGGCCAGAAGTTCTATCTCCTGTTCGGTGTCTCTCACCTGATCGACGTGCCCGAGAGCTTCATCGTGTTCGAAGTCAGCCAGTTCGATAGCTATGCCTACCGATTCACCAGTCCCTTCTTCATCAGCCTTGATGACTCGGCCGAACCATCGAACATCCCGCTGCGCGGCATGCGACTGGGCATCAACGGCAAGGAGGCAACTGTTGGACAGGCCTGGGCCAACCTGGACGTTGTCCTGGACAGCGGCAGTTATGAGCCCGGCGCCGGGCAACCGCTCTCCTCTCTGGGCACCATCATTGCGCTGGAAAACGGGCCAGGGAACGACGAGTTTTTCCTGACCTTCGACCAGCTGGGCGGTAACAACTTTGCCCGCTCCGAGCCGTCGCTGCCGCCTCAACCGGCGCCATCAGACCAGGAGCCGTCATCGGAGATCGGCTTGAAAACTTTTGACGAGATCAACGAGTCCATGTCTCGGATGACCGGTGTACCGACCACGCATTCGAAGGTTTCCGAGAAATTCAACACTGTTCGGCAGCAACTCCCGACAGTGGAAACAATCGAGGGCTTCCTTTCGTCTCATCAGATGGCGATTACCCAGCTGGCAATTCAGTATTGCGACGCTCTGGTTTCCAGCGACAACCTTCGGCAGGAGATTTTCGGCAATTTCAATTTTGCGGCACCGGCAAACACCGCATTTGAAGGTGGCGGAGAGGATCTCATAGTGGGAGCGCTCCTCAGTAGGTTTGTCGGAAACGATCTGGCATCTCAGCCTACAAATGAGACAGTCGCTAATGAGCTCAGCAATCTAATCAATGGCTTGACCAGCTGTGGTGCAAGCTGCGGCCCTGACCGAACCGAAACGGTCGTCAAGGCAAGCTGCGCAGCTGTGCTTGGCAGTGCCACCACCTTGGTTCAGTAAAGGAAGTCGATCATGTTTATACGCAAATCACGAAAGAAGCCTCTGGCCAATGGCAGTCCACTACTCCATGACGACCACGGCAAGCCCAGGACACGTCGCGAGTTTATCGCGCAGGGTCTTATGGCAGGCTCGGCTACTGTTTTCGGTGCATCTCTTTTCAGCCTGTTCGGTAACCCGCGGATGGCGTCCGCCGCGCTTTCTCCAGACCTACAAACCTTGAAAGAAAGCTGTGGTATAGCGCTGCAGGGCGCAGGCAAGATTCCATTTATCTGCTTTGATCTAGCGGGCGGAGCCAATATTGCCGGCTCCAATGTACTGATGGGTAAATCCGGTGGGCAAATGGACTTCCTGAGCACCGCAGGCTACAACAAACTTGGTCTTCCCGGTGACATGTTGCCCAACGATCCGGCGTTCGTGAACACGGAGCTGGGCCTCGCATTCCATTCAGACAGCGGCTTCCTACGCGGGATTCTTCAAAGTACTAGTCCCGGCACCCGGGCGGCAACAGACGGAGCCATTATTGCAGCTCGCTCGGAAAACGACACCGGCAATAACCCACACAACCCGATGTACGGCATCCATCACGCGGGTGCCGACGGCTCCCTGCTCTCTCTCATAGGGTCCCAGAGTTCGGAATCCGGCGGTAACTCGCTGGCACCGATGAACCTGATCAATCCGGAGGTTCGCCCCACCAAGATTGACCGGCCCTCAGACGTTACCGGCCTGGTAGATGTGGGCGACCTGATCGGCATTCTGGATCAATCAGACGCGGTCGCCGTGATGGAATCCATTCAGCGCATCAGCGACGCCAAGATGAACCAGGTCAACACCGGCATCTCTACAGACGACGTCGTCAAAGATCTGGTTCGCTGCGGCTACATCAAGAGTGCAGACCTGGCAGACCGCTTCGGCGATCCGGCAGAACTGGATCCAGAGCTGGACCTCGAAATCGTGGGCCCTACCGGCATCTTCACCCGCGATGAGTTCAATAATAACCGTGAGTTCCGCAAAACTGCGTCTGTCATGAAGCTGGTGCTGAACGGCTACGCTGGCGCCGGCACGATCACCATGGGCGGCTACGACTACCATACGGGTGAGCGCGGAACCGGCGAACGTCGTGATGAACAGGCCGGTCGGTGTATGGGCGCCTGCCTGGAATACGCAGCCCGGGTAGGAATGCCATTGATGCTCTATGTGTTCAGTGACGGCTCGGTGTCGAGCAACGGCCGAATCGACGATTCCATGGACGGTCGTGGCAAGGGCGAATGGACCGGCGACAACCAGCAGACGGCCGCCTCATTCTTCCTGGTTTACAACCCGGCGGGCCGCCCCACTCCGATTCGCAGGCAGATCGGCTTCATGCGCTCTGATGCGTCGGTGGAAACTGCCTCCAGTCCTGCGGCCAACAACGTCAACCAGTTGGTTCAGACCGTGCTGCTCAACTACATGGCATTGCACGGGGAGCAGGGTGACTTCGGCACCCGTTTCAACGGCCACGGGCTGGGCAATGGGACATCTCAGGACAGCCTGATTGCGTTCTCGAATGTCGTGAACGGCACTATCGGAAATTGACGGAAACTGCTCGTTCCGCCCCTAGTCTGATTGGGGCGGAACGAGGCCTTCTGAAACGTGCATCATGCGCTGATCATCGATAACCACAACATCGATACCTTTCAAACGCTCAATCATCTCCAGTCCCTTTTTGGGCCCGAGCACGAAAACCGCCGTGGAGAGGCCGTCGGTTGTCAACGCATCCTCGCCGATAATGGTCACGCTTTGGACACCCTGGACCGATTTGCCGGTCTCAGGCGACAGGATGTGATGAACCCTTTCTCCCGCCTCATCCACGAAGAACCGCTCGTAGTCGCCGGAGGTGGACACGGCCACATCCTCGAGCGGCAAAACCACCGCGTTGCGCCCTTCTGAACGGGGGTCCCGAATGCCCACGTACCAGGGCCGGCCCCGCTTGTCCCCTAACAGTCGCATGTCGCCGCCAGCACTCAGCCGGGCATGGCGAATGCCAAAACTGACCAGACGCTCGATTCCCAGATCCACTGCGTACCCTTTGGCGATGCCACCGAGGTCTACCAGAATCCCTGCCTGCCGGTATTCGACCGTCTGATCATCCTCATCAAGAATCACATCCCGAAAATTCACCCGCGGCAAGCCGGATCGAAGCTCCTCGTCCGTGGGCTTTTTGCCGGCCCTGAAGTCATACAGGTAACCCACTGAGCCAAAGGTGATGTCGAAGGCGCCCTGGCTGAGTAGAGAAACCTCCCGTGCTTTTTCAATCACCTCGAACAACCCGTCACTGACTTCTACTGGCCCGTCGGGTGCATTGAGGTTGAGCCTGGAGACCTCCGACTCTTCCCGATAGCGACTCATCTGTTCATCAACCTGATGAAAAACCGCCAGCACCTCTTTGCCAACCCGGTTCGCCAGCTCTTTATCCTCCGCCCAGAACTCCAGTTCGATAGGCGTGGTCATTGCAGTATCCGAAAACCGATACCACTCGGCGCTGGCCGACATCGGGACGATGACAAGCCCCATTGCCGCCAAAAGAAACGAGAGAGTCGATCCAAGTCCGAATTTCCTGCGCTTTATAGTTACCAAGACCCACAAAACTCCATTGGCTGCAGCGAAGCCCACACCGGGCAATTCCGGAAAGTATATCCATTTCTTCGGCTGCAGCCGAACCGATTCATGGGAACAACATAGGCCAGACAAGATGCAGATCACTAACCTACAATTTGTTACCCAAAATTCCACTTTTGTCCCATTGTTGGCCTCATAATCAGCAGAGACACTAGCGTTGCTTAACAAATAATCAAAACAATGATTGGCAGCCCTTTTCCCCATTGGCGCTGCAATTCCGGAGGCCAACCTGAATGAACGTCAGAAAAGTACTCTTTTCTGCTTGTCTGCTGTTGCTGGCGAGCACTACTGTGTATGCCGAAACCCTTAAAATCGGCCTGAACTACCCGCAGACCGGTCGTTACAAGGATCAGGGTCTGCAACAACGTCTGGGCGCCTTTCTGGCGCTTGATGAAATCAATAAAGCCGGTGGCGTGATGGGGCGTCAGCTGGAGCTGGTGATCAGAAATACCCGCGGTGACCCTGCCCAGGGTGCAAAGAACACCGCAGAACTCATCGACCGTGAAGGCGTCCAGATGGTGTTCGGCGGTGTGTCCAGCGCCGTTGCCATTGCCTCAGGCAAAGCTGCTCGCGATCGCAACCGGATCTACTTCGGCACGCTGACCTACTCGAACGCCACCACCGGCGCCGAAGGGCATTCATACATGTTCCGTGAGCCCTACAACGCCTGGATGACTGCAAAGGCGCTCAGTCAGTATCTGACCACCAATCATGCGGAAGACGATTACTTCTACATTACCGCCGACTACACCTGGGGCTGGTCTGTGGAGGAGTCTGTTCGCAAGTTCTCGGGAACCGAAGACACTGACCGCCATCAGGGCGTGATAACCCCTTTCCCCCGGGCACTGATTACCGATTTCAGGGAGGCGCTGGAGCAGGCAGAGGCCAGTAACGCCAAGGTTCTGATGATGGTCCTGTTCGGCGACGACATGGTGAGAGCACTGAATGTTGCCTACGAAATGGGCCTTACCAAGAAAATGCAGATTGTTGTGCCCAACCTGACCCTGGGCATGGCTCGGCAGGTAGGTCCCACCATTATGGAGGGCGTTATCGGCGGCTCGCCCTGGGTATGGAACGTACCCTTTGAGCTGAACTACCCGAGAGGAAAGGAGTTTGTAGAAGCCTTCTCAAACCGATATGAAATGCGACCATCCACCGCTGCGGCCTCGGCCTACAGCATTATTTATCAATACAAGGATGCGGTGGAACGTGCCGGTACCACCAATACCGCCAGCCTGATCCGGGCCCTGGAGGGACACAGGTACACTTTCCTAAAAGACGAACAGTACTGGCGCGAATTCGATCACCAGAATGTCCAGACGGTGTATGTGGTTAAGGTAAAACCGCGCAACACAATCATTGCTGACGAATACAGTTCCGATTATTTCAGCATCATCGATTCAATGCCGGGTGACCAGGCGGCGCAGACCCGGGAAGAATGGGAAGAGCGGCGCCGGGAGGCTGGAAAACCGCTCAGGCTCTAAACAGTCCCTTAGGGAACTGGAGAAAAATGTCTGGAAAAACATGACTCCGCCTGCCGCAACTTGAGGATCGCGTTGCGGCAGGCATTGTGATTCCGAAAAGCGACTTGCCTTAGCGCGCCTCTTCCCAGGTCTTCAACAGCTCGTCGTAGGCAACGGTTTTGCCCTGTGGCTTCTCGTTAGCCAGCTTCGGCTTGGGTGCGCCGGGCTGATCCAGCCAGTATTGCGGGTCGCGCGGTTCGTTCAGCTTCGGACCACAGGTCGGTTGAACATTGGCACGCTCAAGGCGCTCCATGACCCGATCCTGAGCCTGAGCGAGGCCGTCGAGGGCTTCCTGAGGAGTGGCTTCACCACTGGCCGCCTGGGCAATGTACTGCCACCAAAGCTGGGCGAGTTTCGGATAGTCTGGCACATTGGTACCGGTCGGTGACCACTGCACACGAGCCGGGCTCCTATAAAACTCCACCAAGCCGCCGAGCTTCGGCGCCATTTCAGTCATCGCCTCAGATTCAATGTCGGACTCGCGAATCGGCGTCAGGCCGGCAATCGTTTTCTCCAGAGAGACGGTCTTGGATACGGTGAACTGGGCGTACAGCCAAGCTGCAAGGCGACGTTTCTCAGGCGTGGAGTCCAGGAAAGTCCAGGAACCTACGTCCTGATAGCCCAGCTTCATACCTTCTTCCCAGTAGGGCCCACGGGGAGACGGTGCCATCCGCCATTTGGGGGTGCCATCCTCATTTACAACGGGCAGGCCGTCCTTGATCATGCTCGCGGTAAAGGCGGTATACCAGAAGATCTGCTGGGCAACGTTGCCCTGTGCGGGAACGGGACCGGCCTCTGAAAAGGTCATGCCCTGAGCTTCGGGGGGCGCGTACTCACGCAGCCAATCCACGTATTTCGTAGTGGCATAGACAGCCGCAGGCCCGTTCGTTGCACCACCACGGCTAACGCTGGAGCCGACCGGGTGACACTCTTCAACCCGAATCCCCCATTCGTCCACCGGCAAGCCGTTGGGCAGGCCCTTGTCGCCAGCACCCGCCATGGAGAACCAGGCATCAGTGAAACGCCAGCCCAGAGACGGATGTTTCTTGCCGTAATCCATGTGGCCGTATACTCGCTCACCATCAATTTCCTTCACGTGAACCGAGAAGAACTCGGCAATATCCTCGTAGGCAGACCAGTTAACCGGCACACCCAGGTCGTAGCCGTAAATTTCCTTGAATTGCTCTTGCAGATCTTCACGTTCAAACCAGTCGGCACGAAACCAATAAAGGTTCGCAAACTGTTGCGAAGGCAACTGATAGAGTTTGCCATCCGGCCCAGTCGTAAAGTCGAGCCCAATGAAATCATCAAGATCCAGGGTAGGCAGGGTAAGATCTTTACCGGAACCGTTCATGATGTCCTCAACGGCCACCACCTTTCCATAGCGAAAATGGGTACCAATCAGATCTGAATCATTCACGTAGCCATCATAGATATTTCTTCCAGACTGCATCTGGGTCTGGAGCTTCTCGATGACATCCCCTTCCTGAATCAGCGTGTGAGTCAGGTTGATCCCGGTGATTTCGGAGAATGCCTTGGCAAGGACATTGGACTCATATTCGTGAGTCGCTATGGTTTCGGAAACCACGTTGATATCCATGCCACGGAACTGCTCAGCGGCTTTGATGAACCACTCCATTTCCTTGAGCTGCTCTTCCCTGCTCAAGGTAGAGTTTTTGAACGCTTCATTGACCCACTTCTCAGCCGCTTCACTGTACTGATCGGCGCTGGCATGCAGGCTCAAACCCATGCAGGCGACACCAACGGCGGCGCTGAGCAACAGGGTCCTCGGATATTTGTTGTTGTTGAACATATCCAACCTCGTTCGACATTTAATGAATGGAACGAAACAGCCGTGTTTCGTGTCCGCAGTTATAGCGCTCTTTCTGGTCGCTATTCTTTTTTGCCGGAATCTATCGTGATCGATTCCGATCATTCAAACAAAATTAGTTCGTTTTCGAAATCATTACAAGAAGTCCTGAATCTTTTTTAGGACCAGGATTTTCGAAAAAACACCATACGAACATCCCTTGTCGATACTCACCCCCAACGCAGCAAAACCAGGAGCCAAACCACAGAGACAGCGAGCGCCACCCAAAGGGTGATATCGCTGACCGCCAGGAAGCTCAGATGTATATATGCTGCCGAAAGCAATCCAATAAACAACCGATCCCCGCGGGTGGTGGCTATCGGCAGAAACCCCTTCCTCTCGGTGCACGGGGAGACAATTTCGTAAACCGTCATTACCGCCAGAATTCCCGCAATCACGGCAAAGAAGATGGCGACGGTCGGAGTCCAGTTCATCCAGGCAATCATAAAACGTCTCCTTACACGCGTCCGAGGGCGAAGCCTTTGGCAACATGGTTACGAACGAACCAGATCACCAGCAGGCCGGGAATGATGGTTAGCGAACCGGCGGCAGCCAGAACACCCCAGTCGATACCGCTCGCCCCTATCGTTCGGGTCATGATCGCCCCGATCGGCTGGGCATCCACGGACGTTAGCGTCCGGGCCAGCAGCAGCTCCACCCAGGAGAACATGAAGGCAAAGAAAGCCGTCACCCCGATCCCGGAACGAATCATCGGCAGGAACACCTTCACGAAAAATTTCGGAAAGCTGTAGCCATCAATATAGGCCATCTCGTCATACTCACGGGGGACACCGGACATGAACCCTTCCAGAATCCAGACAGCCAGGGGCACGTTGAACAGGCAGTGAGCAAGCGCCACCGCAATATGGGTGTCGAACAGGCCGATAGATGAATAAAGCTGGAAGAAAGGCAGCAGGAAGACCGCCGGCGGCGCCATCCGGTTGCTCAGCAGCCAGAAGAACAGGTGCTTGTCACCCAGGAACTTGTAACGGCTGAACGCATAGGCGGCAGGCAAGGCCACAAGCAACGTGATCACCACGTTGATGGACACGTAGATCATCGAATTGATGTAACCGTTGTACCAGCTGGGATCCGTAAAGATCACGGCATAGTTATCCAGGGTGAAATTCTGGGGCCAGAGGGTAAGCCCCCCGAGAATTTCCTGATTGGTCTTGAACGACATGTTCAACAACCAGTATATCGGAGTCAGGAGCAGCAGAATAAACAGCGTAATCCCGACGTTTTTTGAACGTGTCTGTCTCATCACACTCTCCTTATTTTTCTTTGTCGGCGTGCGTAATGGCGGTAAAGAAGAGCCATGAAATCAGCAATACAATGAGGAAGTAGATCAGCGAGAACGCAGCCGCGCGACCCAGATCAAACTGCCCGATTGCCATGGTTGTCAGTGTCTGGCTCAAGAAGGTTGTGGAGCTGCCCGGGCCGCCACCGGTAAGCACAAACGGCTCAATGTAGATCATGAAGCTGTCCATGAACCGCAACAGCACTGCGATGATCAGAACACTCTTGAGCCTGGGCAGCTGGATATACCGGAACACCGCCCATTTCGAGGCACGGTCAATTTCCGCCGCCTGATAGAAGGCCTCCGGAATCGCCCTCAGCCCGGAGTAGCAGAGCAAGGCGACCAGCGGAGTCCAGTGCCAGACATCCATCAACAGAACCGTCAACCACGCATCAAGGGTGTCTCCGGTATAGTTGTAGTCAAACCCCAGCTGATTGATCCCCCAGCCGAAAAGACCGATGTCGCCACGGGCAAAGATCTGCCAAATGGTGCCAACCACGTTCCAGGGAATCAGCAACGGAATCGCCAGCAGAATCAGGCAGAGCGACCCCTTTATGCCAGATTTTGGCATCATCAGTGCGACCCCGATTCCGAGCGGAATCTGGATTAGCAATACCGCGCCGGAAAAAATAAATTGCCGAATAAGGGAATCCTGAAGGCGCTCGTTGGTGAGCACTTCCTTGAACCATTCAGTACCCACGAAGAACGCCTGGCCCGGACCAAAAATATCCTGGACCGAATAATTCACGACCGTCATCAGTGGAATGAGAGCCGAGAAGGCAACGAGCAGAAATACAGGCAGCACCAGCCACCAGGCTTTATTGTTTTGTACCTTTTGCATCAGTCTTGCTCCTGTACCAGGAATTCATCCATATACAGCTTCAACCACTGCTTCGGGAACGAGAGATAAACTCGACTGCCAATTGATGCGGCGAAGTCCTCGCTCTCCCGAACCTTCATTTTTTCGTGGTCAAGCTGAACGGTAACGATCTTGTAGGTACCCAGATCCTCGACATCCATCACCTCAGCCTCAAAGGTGTCGTCTGAAGCGACGGAGGACACTTCCACAAACTCCGGACGAATTCCGATCTTGATGTTGGTAGACCTGGTCCGCTGCAGGACATCAACCTGCCAGGGCTCAAGCGACACATTCGTGTTCCCAAAGCACACGCCCCGGGCACAGCGCTGCACCTCGATAAGATTCATGCCGGGGCTTCCGATAAAAAAACCCACGAAGGTATGGTTGGGCTGTTCAAAGAGTTCGGTTGGGGTACCAAACTGGACGATCTGTCCGCCATACATCACGGCAATCTTGTCGGCAAAGGTGGAGGCTTCGAGCTGATCGTGGGTGACATACACCATGGTGATGTCGAACTGCTCGTGAATCTGCTTGAGCTTGCGGCGCAACTTCCACTTGAGCTGCGGGTCGATCACCGTCAGCGGCTCGTCGAACAGAATCGCCGACACGTCTTCCCGCACTAGGCCGCGGCCCATGGATACCTTCTGTTTTTCATCCGCGGTCAGGTTCTTTGCCTTTTTGTAGAGCTTGTCCTGGATCTCCAGGACTTCGGCAATCTCATGAACGCGGGCCTTGATCTTGGAGGCTGGAACCTTGTTGTTCTTCAGCGGAAACGCCAGGTTGTCGTAGACCGTCATTGAGTCGTAGATGACAGGAAACTGGAAGACCTGGGCGATATTCCTGTCCCTCGGAGACAACTCATTAACACGCTTTCCGTCGAAAAGTACCTCGCCCTCGGAAGGCTGAACCAGACCGGAAATAATGTTCAGCATGGTGCTTTTTCCGCAACCCGAAGGGCCCAACAGCGCGTAAGCCCCACCCTTGTGCCAGACATGGTCGAGCTGACGGATTGCGTAATCGTCTGGTCCCTCGGGCATGTCACTATAACTGTGGGCGAGTGATTTCAATTGAATTTCAGCCATCAGACAGACCCTCCTGAAACCTGAGACGGGGTGTGCACCAGTTGTTCGTTATTGTCGAAGACGAACAATTTATTGATCGGCAGATATACCTTGATCGGTGCGCCTGTGTGGTACTGATGCACTCCCATCAGTTGCATCACCATTTCAAAGTGACTGTTCTCCACATGCATGAAGGTTTCAGAACCACTGATTTCGCTGAGTTCTACCTCCATGGACATTTCCAGATCATCGTCGCTGGTGGGGACCAGACCAATATGGCTGGGACGAATTCCGAACCAGTAATCGCCAGGTTCCAGCTTCGACAGCTCCTGCGTAAGTGCATGGTGGGAGTACTCGTCGAACGTCACCTCGGTTTCAGACACCCGGCCTCGAATCATGTTCATCGGGGGTTCACTGAACAACTGTGCAGCAAGGGTGTTCACAGGTGCGCGATAGACATCCATCACTGGCCCGTTCTGAACCACCTGGCCCTGGTGTAACAGTGTGGTTGTGCCACCGAGTGCCAGGGCTTCATTGGCCTCCGTAGTGGCGTACACCGCAATGCACTGGCGCTCGCGGAACAGGTCTCGCAGTTCCGCCCGAAGCTCTTCCCGTAGCTTGTAATCGAGGTTTACCAGGGGCTCGTCGAATAGCACCAGGGTGGCATCCTTCACCAGGGCCCGGGCCATGGCGGTTCGCTGCTGCTGACCACCTGACAGTTCCAACGGGTAACGCTTCAGCAAAGGATCAATCCGAAGCATCGACGCCGTTTCTTTCACCCGGCGGTCAATTTCAGAATCAGTCATCCTCGCCAGCCGAAGTGGCGAGGCGATGTTTTCGTAGACGGTCAGATTGGGGTAATTGATGAACTGCTGATAGATCATCGATATGTTGCGGCTCTGCACGCTCAGCCCTGTAACGTCCTCACCGTTGTAGATCAGACGGCCGGTATCGGGCTTATCCAGCCCAGCCATCAATCGCATCAGCGAGGTTTTTCCGGCCAGTGTCCGGCCGAGCAGAACATTAAAAGAGCCTGCCTCGAAGGTGAGGTTGGCATCCCGTATGTAGTCGACGCCGTCGACCTCACGGGAGAGATTCTCCAGTGTTAAGGACATAGGCTTTCCTTTTTGTTCTTGTGGAAACGCGCTTTGAGACCGACGTAAATCAGCCGCGCAAATTCGATTTCGAACTCTCTACGCAAAGGACATACCACATTGCGCAAGCAAAGAAATTGATTCGCTTATAACGTTGTTTTAAAAAGCTTTTTCTCTACATGCAAATTTCTCATTCGAAAACCAAAATGTTCGTTTAGCAATATTGTGTTCAAACTGAACATTGACCTGAACAGCATTTGCACAGATTATTGAGCATCAGCTTTAGCATAATTGCCCGCGTAAGCTGCTCGAATGTCGACCAAAACAACGAACGAATGCTTGAGTGACGACTGATGAGAAAAAACGAATATGCGGATTACCGGAGCGTTATTGCCGATTCTTGGAACCGTTGTATTGCCTGGGGCCTTGAACACGACCATGAGCCAACACCGCTTATGCCGGAATCTGCCCGACTGGAGGAAATAAACCGCCAGTACAGCGAATTGCTCTCGGTGACCGAGGCTGAGGTTCTCCCCTACTACCGGAACGTACTTTCCAGCAGCCGATGCCTCATTCTGCTTGCCGATCAGCATGCCACGGTACTGAACAGCTGGGGTGATGAACGTATCACCGAGACCCGCCTGAAACCCTGGTTCCAGGCGGGTGCGAACTGGCAAGAACAGAATTGCGGTACGAACGCCATTGGCACCTCTATTGCTGTTAGTGCGCCCGTCCAGATTCAGCGAAACGAACATTTTCTGAAAACGAACCGGAGCATCATTGGTTCTGCGGCACCCATTTTCGGTGCTCACAGGCAGATTGCAGGGGTTCTCAGCGTATTCAGCGACGCTTACCTGCCACAGGCCCACACCCTCGGCATGGTTCGGCTACTTTCACAATCTGTCGAAAATCGTCTCATCAAACGTCAGTTTGGCCCCGATCATTTTCAGATTACCCTGAACACCACGGCGGATAACTTTGACAGCCCCTGGTCGGGCATCCTGGTTTGCGATGATTTCGGAAAGATCATTGCAAGCAACCAGCGAGCGGACCAGTTACTGGGAATGAATACCGTCGAGGCCCGCCTGGATGAGTTATTTACGAGCCGCCGGCATCAAATTCTTGAGCATCCAGAAACTGAAACCTTGCAACTGACCACTCGCAGCAAGGTGCGACTGAGCGCCAGGATCAAACGCCCTACAAGGGTTAACGAAAACCCGAATCGGATCGATCGGTTATCTCAGTCGAACGAGGGCTGCTATTCAGATGAGCTGCTGGGTATCGACAACCTGGAGTTCGGTGATTCGGCAGTAAAGCGTTGCGCTACACAAAGTCTCAAAGTACTTCAGCGGGGTGTCCCGGTTCTTATCACCGGCGAGACAGGGGTCGGCAAGGAAGTGCTGGTCAAGGCCCTTCACCGGGCATCCCACCGAAAGGATCAACCACTGGTCGCGGTTAACTGCGCGGCCATTCCGCCGGAACTGGTTGAGTCGGAGCTGTTCGGTTACGAAGCCGGCGCCTTCACCGGCGCCCGGGCGCAGGGTTCGCTGGGCTTTATTCGAAAGGCCCACAAAGGCATCCTGTTTCTTGATGAGATTGGCGAAATGCCCCTGTCGGCCCAATCCAGGCTGCTACGGGTACTCCAGGAACGGCTGGTTACGCCAGTGGGTTCTACCGACAGCGTTCCCGTTGATATTCTGCTGGTTACCGCAACCAACCAACCACTGGGCACACGTATCGAAAGCGGCCATTTCCGGGCGGACCTTTACTACCGGATCAACGGGCTATGCGTGGAACTCCCTGCGCTCCGAAACCGATCCGACAGGTCGCTGCTGATACAGAACCTCTATTCCCGACACCGTGACCCTGGTCAATCGGAACAGCTGTCTCCTAAAGTGCTTTCGGCCTTTGAGAACCACCCTTGGCCGGGTAATATCCGCCAATTGGTGAACGTGTTGCGGGTGGCGATCGCCATTGCTGACGGGGAAGATGTGCAGGTATGGCATTTACCGGAAGACTTTCTTGCAGAATTCGAGACCGCCGCAGGCGAGGAATCCGATCCACGGATAGCGGAACCACGAGCCCCGGGCGTTGAGGTTGAACAGGAGGATCCACTCGCCACAACTCTCAAGGTGTACCGCAAGTGCACTGGCAACGTGTCACAGGCAGCGAGAGAGCTGGCCATCAGCCGAAACACACTATACAAGCGTCTTCGGGAATTAGGGGTTCGCTAAACCGCGTTTCCGCAACATCGTATCGTCAAAGCTTCTGAACTGCCTGGATCCAGCCATCGTAAAGCTTGTCCCGGTTCTGCTTCGTCATGACTGGTTCAAAATTCCGGTCACAGCACCACAGATCCGAGAGTTCCTCAAGAGAGCCATAGACTCCGGCTTTCAGGCCGGCTAGGTAGGCAGCGCCCAGCGCAGTAGTTTCAACCAACGACGGGCGATCCACCCTCGCACCGAGAATGTCAGCCAGAAACTGGAGCACCCAGTTGTTGGCCACCATGCCACCGTCAACTCTGAGGTTGACCGGGCGAATGCCGTCTTTTTCCATGGCTTTCTGCAGATCCTTGGTCTGATAGCAAACAGACTGCAGGCCCGCCGTGACAATCTCTTTTATACCGGTATCGCGGGTAAGACCGAAAATGGCGCCTCTTGCATTGGGATCCCAATAGGGCGCGCCGAGTCCGGTAAATGCTGGCACCAGATATACTCCGTGGTCCATGGGCGTACCCTCTGCGAGCGGCTCTGTTTCACAAGCATTCCGGATTAGCTGAAGTCCGTCTCGCAGCCATTGAATGGTTGCGCCCGCGATAAAAATACTGCCTTCCAGGGCGTAGGTAGGCTTACCGTTCAGCCGATAGGCCACCGTTGTGAGCAAGCGGTGTTTCGACTGCAAAGCTTTGTCCCCAGTGTTGAGCATCAGGAAACAACCGGTTCCGTAGGTGCTCTTCGCCATGCCAATGCCGAAGCAGGTCTGACCAAATAGAGCGGCCTGTTGATCTCCAGCAATACCGAGCACCGAGGTTCCGTTAAGGGCTCCACCCTCTGTGATCTCTCCGAACTGATCGGCAGAGTCCATCACCTCCGGCAACAGCGATTCGGGAATGCCGAAAAGCTCCAGGAGCTCCGGATCCCATTTCTGGTTGTGAATGTTGAACAGCATCGTACGGCTGGCATTGGTCGCATCAGTGCGATGCTCTCGGCCACCGGTTAGTCGCCACAACAAAAAGCTATCGACGGTACCGAATGCGAGCTCACCGCGCTCCGCTCGTTCCCGCACTCCGTCGACATTTTCCAGAATCCAACGGATCTTGGTGGCCGAGAAATAAGGATCAATCAGCAAACCGGTCTTGCTGTTGACCCAGGGTTCGAGCCCTTCACGTTTCAGGGACTCGCAGTAGGAGGCGGTTCGCCGGTCCTGCCAGACGATAGCGTTGTATACGGGCTCTCCGGTATTCCGATCCCAGACTACCGTGGTCTCGCGTTGGTTGGTGATGCCTACGGCAACCACTTTACCGCAATCACCACACTCTTCGGCCATTACCGCGTCACAGGTCTGCTGAACCGATGACCAGAGATCCTCCGGATTGTGCTCAACCCAGCCGCTTGCCGGGAAATGTTGGGGAAACTCTTGTTGGCGGATAGCGTGTATGTTGCCCAGTAGGTCAAAGAGTATGGCACGGGAACTGGTTGTACCTTGATCGATGGAAAGTATGTACTGACTCATGGTATTTCGACCTGGGTTTCTTATTTTTTCGCATTTTTGCTTTTTTGAACATAAATTCCAAGTAGTTTTCACTTAAAGCGCGCGTCCAACTCGCCGAACCTTTTAAAGAAGCTGCATAACCCGCTGAAAACTACTAAGCTTTAAAACTGTTTTCGGACGCACAGTATTTCGCATGAGAAAAATGATAAAGCGGAGGAGGCTTTCATGGCACAGCGTCGCCGACAGGATCTTATTATGGAGCTGATCCAGCAGAACGGTTTTGTCACGACCGAACAGCTGGTGGACCAATTCAAGGTAACGCCCCAGACGATCCGCCGGGACCTGAATGAACTCGCCAAGGAGAAAAAGCTCCGCAGACACCATGGCGGAGCAGGCATTGACTCCAGCACAGTCAACACCGCCTACCAGGCTCGAAAGATAATGGATCTGGAAGCCAAGGAACGAATTGCACAAGCGTTGGTGGAGCTCATCCCTGACAACTCCTCCATGTTCATCAATATCGGCACCACCACCGAGACCATCGCTAAGGCTCTGCTTGAGAAGAACAACCTACAGATAGTTACCAACAACCTGCACGTTGCGTCCATTCTTTCGGCCAAAGAAGATTTCCATGTAATCATCGCTGGCGGAGAGGTGCGCAACCGTGATGGCGGAATTGTCGGTGAAGCTACCATGGACTTCATCAATCAGTTCAAGATGGACTTCGGCATCATTGGAATCAGCGGTATTCACAATGATGGTTCCCTCCTCGACTTCGATTACCGCGAAGTCCGAGTCGCTCAGGCAATCATCGCCAACTCCAACCAGGTCCTTCTTGCTGCCGACCACTCCAAGTTCGGACGAAATGCCATGGTCCGTCTCGGTAACATTTCCCAGGCCGATCATGTGTTTACGGATCAGCAACCTCCCGTAGAAATCCGTCAGTTGCTGAACGAACACAACGCTCAGCTCCATATCGTTTAATAGTTTTTCGCTTGTTCCCCTCTGCGAAAAGGTGATCGCGCTACGTTTTTCGTTTTTTTTCTATTTTTTCCTTTACGAATATATATGCCTTTCGCATAATAGCGATATACCGCATATTGAACACTGAAAAGTGCGCATCGCAACAAAGCGCCTTTTCAGAGTCGTCAGGAGATGACCAACAATGGCTATGGAGCATGAGCAGTTTGACGTTATCGTCGTTGGTGGCGGAGTCAACGGCACCGGCATTGCCATGGACGCGGCCGGGCGAGGCCTGAAAGTCCTGCTTTGCGAAATGAACGATCTGGCTTCCGCCACGTCATCAAGCAGCAGTAAGTTGATACATGGTGGGCTGCGATATCTGGAACACTATGAATTCCGCCTGGTCCGGGAGGCTCTGGCCGAGCGCGAATCTCTGCTTCGCAATTCCCCTCACATCATGTGGCCAATGCGCTTTCGCCTGCCTCACCGTCCTCACCTGCGCCCAGCCTGGATGATTCGCACCGGCCTGTTTCTTTATGACCATCTTGCAAAACGGGAAATCCTGCCAGGCTCTCGCTCAATCAAGTTTGGTGAGAACGATCCATTGAAACCCGATATCACTAAGGGCTTTGAGTACTCGGACGGCTGGGTCGATGATGCTCGCCTGGTGGTTCTGGCTGCGAGAAAAGCGCAGCAGCTCGGTGCTCGAATACTCACTCGCACCAAATGTATCAAAGCAGAACAGGGCACTCGAGACTGGAGGGTCACCCTCCGCAACATGACCGATGAAACCGAAAAAACTGTTTCGGCCAAGGCCATTGTGAATGCCTCTGGCCCGTGGGTAAGCAAATTATTTGGCGAAACCCTGTCGATGCCCGCCCCGAAAACGATCCGCATGGTGAAAGGCAGTCATATTGTGGTTCCGAGGCTCAACAAGGGCACCGAAGCTTACATCCTTCAGAATGAAGACGAGCGGATCGTGTTCGTTATCCCCTACGAGGATGAATTCTCGCTAGTGGGCACCACCGACGTCGATTATGAAGGCGACCCGAAAAAAGCAAAGATCTCACCTGAAGAAACCGACTATCTCCTGAACATCGTAAACTCCCATTTCAAGCGGCAACTGGAGCCTTCGGATGTGATTTGGTCCTACTCTGGCGTGCGGCCCCTGATGGACGATGAACAGGAGAATGCCCAGAAAGCGTCACGGGACTACTCCTTTGAGGTCAATAGTGAAAAAGGTAAGGCGCCGCTGATTTCGGTATTCGGAGGCAAGATCACCACCTATCGCAAACTGGCCGAAGCCGCCACGGACAAGCTGTGCCAGTTCTTCCCGGAAGCCGGCGGTCGCTGGACCAAGACTGGTGTTTTGCCGGGCGGAGACTTTGCCAATCATGAAGCACTGGAAGAAACCCTCAGACGTGATTTTCCCTGGCTCTCCGAGAAGGTGATCAGTCGCTATGTGCGTACCTACGGCACAACCAGTTACGACATTCTCCATAATTGCCACTCAATGGACGATCTGGGCGAACACTTCGCAGGAACCCTCTATCAACGGGAAGTCGAGCACCTGATAAAGAACGAATGGGCGATGACCTCGGAGGATATTCTCTGGCGTCGTACTAAACAGGGACTTTATTCGAGCGACGCGGATGGGGAAGCACTGGACCGCTACCTGATGAAAAGCGCTTGTGCCGACACTCGCAAGACTTCGCTCCATCACAGCGCCTGAACCCCTCCGGTCACTGTTGCTCCGGCCCAAGAAGCCGGGCAACTCTTTGTTGCAGCTGGGGCACAACCTCGTCTTCGAACCATGGATTCCGACGCAGCCAGAGGTTATTTCTTGGGCTGGGGTGAGGCATTGGGACTATCTCTGGCCAATACTTCTGCCAATGCTCAACATTGGCCGTTACGGACTGACGACAGTCCGGCAGATGCCAGGTGTGCGCATACTGCCCGATAACAAGAGTCAGACCTATGTCTGGCAGATGATCCAACAGTAAATTGCGCCAGGCTGGCGCGCACTCCGGCCGCGGCGGAAGATCTCCGGACTTGCCTGTGCCCGGATAGCAAAACCCCATCGGCAGGATCGCGAGCTTCTGCTCGTCATAGAAGGTATCCCGGGTAACCCCCATCCATTGCCGAAGCCTATCGCCGCTGGGATCGTTGAAGGGCAGCCCGGTCTCATGCACGCGCCTGCCCGGGGCCTGCCCGACTACGAGAATTCTGGCGCTTTCAGATATCTGTATGACAGGCCTCGGCCCGCGTGGAAGAACGTCGGCGCAAATCGTACACGCCCGCACGCGTCGAACCAGGTCATCGAAGGGAAGCCGGGAAAGATCCTCTGTCATGAGCGTTCCGTTATCAGGGTGATTGCATATACCGTCATTTCCCGTAACGATAGAGGCACAATCACGACACAACAAGTCTCGAAGGACACATCATGAATGCGAAAGCAGGCTCTCTCCCGCTGCCGGAAATCGATATCGAAGAGTTCCGGAAAGTTGTTCGCACGCGCCGCTCCATCAGGCGCTTTACCGATGAGCCGATTCCTGAGGCCGTGCTTGAAGATTGCCTGGAACTGGCAACCCTGGCTCCGAATTCCAGTAACCTCCAGCCCTGGGAATTTTTCGTTGTCCGCACGCCGGAGCTTAAGGCAAAACTCGCCCACGCCTGTCTTGGCCAGAATGCAGCGAAAACCGCCGCTGCGCTGATCGTAGTGGTTGCCCGACCGGATAGCTGGCGGGCTCATGCACGGCAAGCTCTTGAGGATTGGCCAGAAGAAAAACTGCCGCCCATCGTTGAAAAATACTATCGCAAAGTTGCCCCGATTCATTACAACCAGGGGCCGCTTGGTATTCTGGGTTTAGCCAAAAAAGCGGCAGGCCTTGCGGTGGGAATTACCAGGCCGGTGCCCCGGGGGCCCTACTCCAATTGCGAGATGAAAATCTGGGCTACCAAATCCACAGCCCTGGCTGCCCAGAACCTCATGCTTGCGCTCCGCGCCCACGGGTATGATTCCTGCCCCATGGAGGGTTTTGACGAGCATCGCGTGAAGAAGCTTATTAATCTGCCCGGAAAAGGATTGGTAACCATGGTACTGGCAGCCGGCCGACGGGCTGAAAACGGCGTCTATAACCGCCAGTACCGTTTTGATCAGCGCCAGATGGTGCACTACCTCTGATCCAGTAACGGCAATCCGGCCTCATACTTCCGGATTGCCCAGTGCCTCGGCAGCCCCCAGCAGGCCGGTGTAGGGCTCGGTGACCACATAGACCGGTGTAAACTCCAGTAGCGGGCGCATTCTTCCTTTATCCTCAAAGCCGTTGCGGAACGGGCTTTCGAGAAAGAACTCGAGGAAACGGGGCAGGATTCCGCCACACAGGAAGACACCACCCGTGCTACCCAAGGTCAGAACGCCATTGCCGGCTACCCGACCGAGAATTTCACAGAAATGGCTGAGCGTGTGGCGGGCCAGCCTGTCGGTGTTTTCTACCGCAGCCGCGGTGATTTTCTCCGGCGCATCCAGTGGCGCCGCAACGCCCTGAATCTCTGCATGGGCCTGATACAGGTTCAACAGGCCCTGACCGCACAGGATCCGTTCCACGGAAACCCGGCCAAACCGGGCCTTCAGAATCCGCAGCACAGCCATTTCGGCATCGTCCGTGGGCGCGAAATCCACGTGGCCACCCTCGGTCATCAACGGCACCCAGCCATGCTCGATGGGCACCAGCCCTGAAACGCCGAGCCCGGTTCCCGGACCCATCACCAGCCTGGGGCGCCGGCTGTCACCGGGGCCGCCGCAAACATGCACCAGATGGTCGTTCGCAACGTGAGGAACGCCGAGGGCCATGGCGGTAAAATCGTTGATCACCTTGAACCTGGACCAGCCAAACTGTGCTCGGACTTCTTCGGTATCAAAAAGCCAGTGGTTGTTGGTCATCCGAACCTGGGTCCCGCGAACCGGTGAGGCAACAGCCAGACAGGCCCCGTCGACCTCCGAAACCCCAACCCTAGCCAGGTAATCCCGCACTGCGTCATCGAGGTTCGCATATTCTCCGCAGGGCAAAATCTTGATGGCGCGAGGCTGCACGGTTCCCTGCTCTACCAGGGCAAAACGCGCATTGGTGCCACCAATATCACCGACCAGTGAATAGCGTGTTGCTGTCATGCCTCGTGATTCCAGAAAAAGCTGGCCCCTTCCTCGGGATTGCTGGCAGCGCGTCGCATCCAGCCAAATAACTCCCGACCGTAGCCGCGATGATACCCGGTCAGGTCCGCTTTTTCAGATTCCCGGCCGGCGAACTCCTGATCATCCACGCGGATGGCAAGAACACCACTCTCGGCATCCAGACAAACCATGTCGCCATTCTTGACCTTGGCCAGCGGGCCACCGTCCAGCGCCTCCGGGTAGACATGGATCGCCGCAGGTACCTTGCCCGACGCACCGGACATACGGCCATCCGTCACCAGACCAACCTTGAATCCGCGATCCTGCAACACGCCAAGGTAGGGGGTAAGCTTGTGCAGCTCTGGCATACCATTGCTCTTGGGACCCTGGAAACGCACGATCACAATACAATCCCTGTCCAGATCCCCTGCCTCAAAGGCTGCCTTGAGTTCGTTCTGGTCGTTGAACACAACGGCCGGCGCTTCAACTTTACGGTGCTCCGGGGCAACGGCAGAGACCTTGATAACGCCCCGACCGAGGTTGCCATCAAGCACCCTCAGCCCACCATCGGGTGCAAACGGCTCGGCAACCGGGCTGAGCACATCCGGGCGAAGGCTTTTTTCCGGCGCGGGCTTCCACACCAGTTGCTCATCCGACAACTCCGGCATCTCGGTATAGCGCTCAAGGCCATAGCCAACCACTGTGTTCACATCGTTATGCAGGTATCCGCCGCTCAGCAGCTCCCTGATCAGGAACGGCGTTCCGCCAGCCTCGTGGAAAGCATTCACGTCTTCCTGCCCGTTAGGGTAGATCCGGGTCATGGACGGAACCACGGAGGAAAGCTCGGCGTAGTCGTTCCAGTCGATGATGATCCCCGCCGCCCGGGCAATCGCTATCCAGTGAATGGTGTGATTGGTGGAACCGCCAGTAACCAGCAGCGCCACCAGAGCATTGACGATGCTCTTTTCATCCACCATATCGCCCAGACCCAGCTCGCCACCGTGAGGCTTGGACAGCCTGATCACCTGCTCGGTCGCCGCCCGGGTAAGCTCATCACGGAGCGGCGTATTGGGGTTCACAAACGCCGACCCCGGCATATGCAGGCCCATGACTTCCACCAACAGCTGGTTGCTGTTGGCGGTGCCGTAAAACGTACAGGTGCCGGGGCTGTGATAGGACTTGCTCTCGGCCTCCAGCAATTCTTCCTTGCCAACCTTGCCCTCGGCGTAAAGCTGGCGGATCCGCTGCTTTTCCTTGTTCGGGAGCCCTGAAGGCATCGGCCCTGCGGGGACCAGAATGGTAGGGAGATAGCCGAAGCTCAGCGAGCCGATCAGAAGGCCAGGCACAATCTTGTCGCAGATCCCCAGAAGCAGCGTGGCATCGAACATGTTGTGACTGAGGGCCACGGCCGTACTCATGGCAATGGTGTCCCGGGAGAACAGACTCAGCTCCATACCCGGCTGGCCCTGGGTTACGCCGTCACACATGGCCGGCGTACCCCCGGCCACCTGAGCCACCGACCCCATTCCACGGGCCGCCTCCCGAATAATATCCGGGAACTTTTCGTAGGGTTGGTGGGCCGAAAGCATATCGTTATAGGCCGTTACCATGGCCACGTTGGCCTTGTTCATGAATTTCAGGGTGTCTTTGTCGCCCTGATTACAGGCCGCGAAACCGTGGGCCAGATTGCCGCAGGACAGAGAGCTCCGGTGTGGAGACTGGGCTTTGAGGGCATTCATGCGGTTCAGGTAATCCTGCCGCGTTGGGCGACTGCGCTCGATGATTCTCTGGGTAACCTTATCTACGGTCGGGTGCATGGTGGGCTCCATTGCGTAATTTATTAGAGTGGTCGTTTTTAGACGTAATTTTACTTCCTTTTTTTGGCATTTCCACCGGTTAATCGTTCATTTCTTCTTTTTTTGTTGTTATATTTACTACATTACTGAGGTAAAACGAACAAAAAACGACCACCCAAGGAGTCAGACAATGACGATCCGTATCGCAATCAACGGTTTTGGCCGCATCGGTCGCAATGTTCTCAGAGCATTGTATGAAAATAACTACCGGAGCCAGCTACAGGTTGTTGCCATTAACGACCTTGGCGACGCCGAAACCAACGCCCATCTGCTCAAGTATGACAGTGCTCATGGTCGATTTGAGGCCGATGTCAGCCACGACTCAGAATCGCTGACAGTGAACGGCGACCGCATTGCCATCACAGCACTGCGCAACCCCGAAGAACTGCCCTGGAAAGATCACCGTGTCGATGTTGTTTTCGAGTGCACCGGGCTTTTCACCAAACGGGACAAGGCGGCAGCTCACCTGAAAGCCGGCGCGCGCAAGGTCATCATCTCTGCACCCAGCCCCGATGCGGATGCCATGATTGTCTACGGCGTGAATCACGAAACCCTGACCACCAATCACGACATTATCTCCAACGCGTCTTGCACTACCAACTGCCTGGCACCGGTTGTTGAAGCTTTGCACAAGGCCATCGGCATCGAGAGTGGCCTGATGACCACCATCCACTCCTACACCAACGACCAGAAACTGAGCGACGTGTACCACTCTGATCTTTACCGCGCTCGCTCTGCCACTCAATCGATGATTCCAACGAAGACCGGCGCGGCTGCCGCCATTGGCAAGGTTATTCCGGAACTTGAGGGAAAGCTTGATGGCCTCGCAGTTCGCGTCCCCACCATCAACGTATCATTGGTGGACTTTGGCTTTATCGCCAGCCGCGAAACGACCGTTGACGAAGTAAACGAAGCGATAAAAACAGCGGCCGAGAAAAATCCGGTTCTTGGTTATAATATCGAGAAACTGGTCAGCATCGACTTCAATCACAACGCACTTTCCAGCATCTATGATGCCAACCACACCCGCGTTCTGGGTCGTCACGTAAAAGTCATGGCCTGGTACGATAATGAATGGGGCTTCTCGAATCGTATGCTGGATAATGCCCTCGCCCTCTTCGAGGCCGGCCAGTAAATCTGGCCGTTTCAGCTGATTCCGCTACTCTTTTCGAGACCATTTTGAAGAACCAAAGGACACCAACCATGCTCAGGCGTACCAAGATTGTCGCCACTCTCGGCCCGGCCACCGATTCACCGGAATCCCTCGCGGCCATTATCGCCGCCGGTGTGGATGTCACCCGACTCAACTTTTCCCACGGCAGCGCCGAAGAGCACATCGGCCGCGCTCGCCGGGTTCGCGAAGCAGCAGCGGCCCAAGGCCGGTTTGTCGCTTTGCTGGCCGATTTGCAGGGCCCCAAGTTGCGCATCGCACGGTTCTCGGAGAACAAGGTCACCCTCAAGGCAGGCCAGACGTTTATCCTGGACGCTGCCATGGACAAGGAGGCGGGTACCGAGGAAAAGGTCGGCATCGACTACGAGCAACTGATCGAAGATGTGGAACCGGGAGACATTCTGGTTCTGGACGATGGCCGCATTGAGATGGAAGTGCAGTCGGTCAGCGACCACAGCATCACTTCCACCGTGCTTATCGGAGGCCCGCTCTCGAATAACAAGGGCCTGAACAAGCGCGGCGGCGGCCTGTCCGCCGAGGCGCTGACGGAGAAAGACAAACAGGACATCGTGACGGCCGCCAAACTGGGCGCGGATTACGTGGCGGTTTCGTTTGTTCGCACCGCCGAGGATATGCACATCGCCCGGCGCCTGCTTAAGGAAGCAGGCTCTGACGCAGGCCTGGTCGCCAAAATCGAACGGGCAGAGCTTGCCGACGATGTGGAAGCCCTGGACGCGGTAATCGAAGCATCCGATGCGGTCATGGTTGCCCGTGGCGACCTCGCCGTTGAAATCGGCGACGCCCAGTTGGTGGGCGTACAGAAGCACATCATCTCCCGCGCCCGCGTTCTCAACCGCGCGGTGATCACGGCCACGCAGATGATGGAGTCGATGATCACCAGCCCCATGCCAACGCGAGCCGAAGTCTCAGACGTTGCCAACGCGGTGATGGACTATACCGATGCAGTGATGCTGTCTGCGGAAACGGCCGTGGGTGATTATCCCAAGGAAGCAGTCGAAGCCATGGTGCGCATTTGCCTGGGCGCAGAGAAGCATCCGTCGATGCATCAGTCCAAACACCGGATTCACGAGAGCATGGAGGAAGTTGATGAAGCTATCGCTCTTTCCGCCATGTACGCAGCGAACCACCTTGAGGGTGTCTCGGCCATTATCTGCATGACCGAGACGGGTGCCACGCCAAGGTTGATGTCTCGCATCAAGTCGAGCCTGCCAATCTTTGCGTTTTCGCGCCATCACTCCACCCAGCACCGGGTCGTTATGTTCCGTGGCGTTCAGACGGTGCCTTTCGATTCTGCCAAGATTCCGAACGAGCGGACCAACGCTTTGGCGGTGTCGGTGCTGGTTAATCAGGGTGCAGTCAAGGAAGGGGATCTGGTGGTGATTACCAAGGGTGACTATGTGAATGCCCAGGGTGGTACCAATACCATGAAGATTGTTCGGGTTGGTTCTGATATTCGCTGACTGTAAGCCTTCTTTCCAGCCCTTAGTCGATTGGTGCGTGGCCTTGTAGCCTGCGGCAATGTGCGAATCGGCAGTGGGGTTCCCCTTTCCAAAAAAACGCTACGAGCACATCCATGTGCGCTTGGCTGTGGCCATCCTTGGCCACAGACATTTTTGGAAAGGGGAACCCCACTCCCTCGTTCAGAATGTTGCAGTTTTCTCGGCGTGACAGTTTCTCGACTATTGAGACCTACAAAGTTGCGACGAATACTCGCGTTATCGGAAGTTTTGCTAAGCGCTTCTGGGCGGGGCTGACGGGAATGTCGCTGGCCATGGATGGCCAGCGCCAAGCGCACATGGATGTGCTCGTAGCGTTTCCCGTCAGCCCCGCCCAGAAGCGCGCAAATGCCGAAACCTTCAGGCTACAAGAACGAGAACAAGACCAAAGTCAGAGGTCCGCCAGACTCCCCCGCGCAATCCCGGTAATCTGCGCCCAGTCTTTAGCCGCCACCACATCTGCAGGGGTCAACCAGGTGCCACCAACGGCCTGGACGTTGCCGAGGGCCAGGTAGTCTGCCGCGGTGTTGCGGCGGATGCCGCCTGTTGGGCAGAAGGTAACGTCCGGGAATGGCCCGCTGAAGGCATTGAGGGCCGGGATGCCGCCGGCGACTTCGGCGGGGAAGAATTTGAATTCGCGGTAGCCGAGGTTATAGCCAATCATCATTTCCGAGATGGTGGCAATGCCCGGCAACAGTGGGGCTTCGGAGGTCAGGCCGAATTCCAGGATGGCTTCGGTTACGCCCGGGGTGATTACGAACTGGGCGCCAGCGGCCTCTACCTGGCGGTATTGGGCAATGCTGGTAACGGTGCCCGCGCCTACCCAGGCGTCCGGGATGGCTTTGCGGACTTCTTCGATGGCTTTTAGGCCGTGTTCAGTGCGCAGGGTAATTTCGAGGACGTTGATGCCGCCATCAACGAGAGCCTGGCAAAGGGGCACGGCGTCGTCGAGGTCCTGAATGGCGATGACCGGCACCAGGGGTGAGGATTGCAGTACTGCCCTGACGCGCTCGCGATGGTAATCGGAAAGTTGGCTCACGGTTTTCTCCATAACAAATGTCGGGCGTTTCAGGGACTCCAGAACACCTGGAGGCCTGGTTTCAGGAAAGCTCTGATTGGCATCTCGACCACCTTGTCCGGTTCAGACATAGCACGTTCCAGTGTCTGCAGTTTGTCCTCGCCCTTCAGATGCAACGCGGTGAATCGGGCATCTCTAAGGGGTGGCCAGGTCAAGGTGATGCGTTTCTGCGGCTGCGACGCGGGCGTGGCGGGCGCAACGATTTCCTGGCATTCAGGATTCATCGCACTTTCCAATTCGGGTGCGTCGGGAAACAGTGAGGCAGTATGGCCGTCGTTGCCCATACCAAGAATCAGCACGTCGATGGGCAGGGCAAGGTCCGCCAGCTCGGCCTTCACCCGCTCAAGCCCCTCTGAGGGTGTCGCACCAGGCTGTTTGAGCGACAGGAACCGGGCCGAGGCTGCCTTGTTCTGCAGCAGGTTCTCCCGAACCAGGCGGGTATTGCTGGCATCGTCGTTTTCTTCCACCCAACGCTCATCCGCCAGCAGAACGTCTACCCTGCCCCAATCCAGATCCTTGCCGGACAGCGCTCTGAAAAATGGCAGCGGCGTGGAACCGCCGGATACCACCAGGCTCGCCCTGGGCGCCTCTCTCAGGCGGGCCGCCAGAAATCCCGCCACGGCATCGGCAAGATCCAGGGCCACGCCATCAGCCGTGTCACCTGAACGGTCGCTGACACCCCCGGGCAAACGCAGATCAGACATCTTCATACCAGCTCCTGCCATCCCGGGTAATCATGGCGATGGAAGCAACGGGGCCCCAGGTTCCCGCCGCGTAACGTTTTGGCGGCTCGCCGCCATCCTTCCAGTTCCGAATAACCTGATCGACCCAGCGCCAGGCATACTCCACCTCGTCACGGCGCACGAACAGGTACTGGTTACCCTTCATTACCTCCCAAAGCAAACGCTCGTAGGCATCGGGAATCCGATCGGTAACAAAGGTCTCAGAAAAGGTGAGCTCCAGAGGGCCTTGACGAAGTCGCATGCCCTTATCCAGGCCCTGGTCCTTGGTGAGGATCTTCAGGGCCATGCCTTCGTCAGGCTGAAGACGGATAATCAGCTTGTTGTTGGCGAGGTGCTTCTGGTCCGGATCAAAAATGTAATGCGGCGCAGGCTTGAAGTGGATGATGATCTGGGACAGCTTTTCGGGTAGGCGTTTACCAGTGCGAATGTAAAACGGGACACCCGACCAGCGCCAGTTGTCGATCTCTGCTTTCAGGGCAACGAAAGTTTCAGTAGCGCTGCCCTTGTTTGCCCCCTCCTCCTCCAGATAGCCGGGCACCGGCCTGCCGTTACTGGTGCCGGCGGTGTACTGGCCACGCACCACGTAACTGTCCATCATATCGGGCGTAATGCGCTTCAAGGCCTTGAGAACCTTGACTTTCTCATCCCGGATGCTGTCGGCAGACAGGTCCGAGGGCGGGTCCATGGCGATCAGGCACAGCAGCTGAAGTAGGTGATTCTGGATCATATCGCGAATCTGGCCAGCTTTGTCGAAATAGCCCCACCGCCCCTCGATGCCAACGCTCTCGGCCACCGTGATCTCCACGTGGGAAATGTGGTTCTGGTCCCACTGGGAGGCAAACAGGTTATTGGCAAAACGCAGAGCGATCAGGTTCTGGACCGTTTCCTTACCCAGGTAATGATCAATCCGGAACAGCTGGTTCTCGTTGTAGACCTCGCCAAGCTCGTCGTTGATCACCTTCGACGACTCCAGGTCGTGACCGATCGGCTTCTCGACCACCACCCGCGTCTTCTCGGTGCAGCAACTGGCGGCCCGCAGGTTTCGGGCTATGACGCCATACATGGACGGCGGGGTGGCCATATAAACAATAAGCTCATTATTGGCGTCATCACGCCACTCGTTGAGCACAGCAAATGCATCGGGTTCGTTAAAATCCAGAATCTGGTAATCGACCCGCTTCAGAAAGGATTCGGCCAGTCCAGCATCGAACTCTTCCGGCTTTACGTACTGCTTCAGCTTGTCAAACAACTGCTGGCGCACGGTCTCGGTATCGGCATCTGAGCGGGCAATGGCCAGGACCCGGCTCCCCTCCGCCAAGAGGTTGGCGCGCTCAAGCTGGTACAGCGCCGGAAACAGTTTTCGCTGGGCAAGGTCACCCAAGGCTCCGAAGAGCATCAGGTCACAACGGGTATTGATCTTGTTGACCATTGGTTCCTTCTCTCTGGTGGGCAGTCCGTCGCAAAAACTCGACGACAGAACTCAATGTAGTAATTTTAACCAAATAATGACATCCAAAAATCGTTTTTCCAAGAAAAAACTGCGTTTCGTGATACTTTTACTACCCCAAAACCGGTAAAAAAGCGGTATAATCACCGCGTTTTCAAGACAACGACCGCCCATGATTCAGGGAGTACCATTGATGGCCGCGAACCAGGCGCACCGTGACGACAATCTGCTTGAGGACATCCAGTCCAGGCTGGAGACCCTTAACAAATCCGAGCGGAAAGTGGCCGAGGCCATTCTCCGTGACCCAAGCGCGGCCACCCGTTACAGCATAGCTGCCCTGGCGAGAGCCGCCGACGTCAGCGAACCCACCGTTAACCGTTTCTGCCGGGGTTTCTCGGCAACAGGTTTCCCGGATTTCAAGATTCGCCTCGCCCAGAGTATCGCTACCGGCACCCCCTATATCGGCCAGAACGTGGAGCCCGACGACACCGTTGCCGAATTCGCAGACAAGATCATGCTCAGTACCATTGCCAGCCTGGACAAGGCTCGGCAAGCGCTCGACCCGAAAGCCCTGGCAACGGCCATTGATTACCTGATCCAGGCCAAACAGATCAATTTCTTTGGCATGGGCGGATCTGCTGCTGTGGCTATGGATGCCCAGCACAAGTTTTTCCGCTTCAATATCCCGGTCATGTCCTACGACGACGCCCTGATGCAGCGCATGGTGGCGGCCGGAGCAAACGTGGGCGATGTTATCGTGCTCATTTCCTACACGGGCCGCACCCGGGAAACCGTGGATATCGCACAACTTGCGCGGGCCAACGGTGCTACGGTGATCGGTATCACCAACCCCGATTCCCCCCTGGCGGAAAGCTGCACGGTGGTGCTGGGCGTCACCGCGCCGGAGGACACTGAGGTCTATATGCCAATGTCCTCTCGGATCATTCATCTGAGCGTTATCGACATTCTTGCAACCGGCGTAACCCTCAAACGCGGCGCGGATTTCCTCGGGCACCTCAAGAAGATCAAGGAAAGCCTCAAGCCCACCCGCTTCCCACCGACCTGAGCCTCAGTGCCACAATAGAAGAGGTCAGCAGATACAAGAAAGCCCGGGCATTCGCACCGGGCTTTTCGTTGATCGCGGGGCGCCATTCGGCGCCTTTTTCATGAGGCGGATATCAGGGTCTCTCGACCTCCGCCCGGTTTCGAAGGAACTGCTGGTACGCGGCGTATTCCCTCTGGCCTTCGAGAGATGCCAGGAATTCCCGAAGCTGGTTCAGTTCGGTACCATCTTCCGAGACCTGCCCGTCCGTGACCTCGTCCAGCGCGATCACCGCGGCAGAATTGGCCATCACAGCCTTGCCAAACCGGGCGCCATCCGCTGGGCGCGCCAAAGAAAACACCTGCTGGAGAATGGCGGGACCTGCCTCGGAGGCGTTCCGTGCCAGCCCTTCATAGCTGGACCACTCACCAATACCCTCGGGGCTCTGACCTGACTCCAGGTCAGCGATAATCGCGTCAGCCCTTTCAGAAAGAGCTTCCCGCGTCTTGCGCTGCTCCAGCGTCGTCCGGATCTGATCGCGAACCTGGTCCAGGGGCAGCTGCTCGGCTTCATGATACTTATTCACCCGGGCAACGACAGACACGTTGTCACCCACATCGATCAACTCGGTGTTGTAACCCGCGTCCAGGACATCTTCGGAAAACAACTGCCGTACCAGACCGGCGTGGTCAAACGGCGCCTGACCACCGTCACGGGTAACGCCGCTGGCCTCCCGCACCTCAAGCCCGAGCTCTTCGGCAGGGCCGGCCAGATCATCGGCGGCATACGCGGAGTCGGCAAGCTCTGCCCGGACTTCAGCAAACTGCTCACGAGCCTTTTCACGGGCCAGCTCACGACGGAGCTGGTCTTCCATCTCATCCAGAGACGGCACCTCGGACTCCCTGACATCCTCGAGGCGAATAAGATGAACCCCGAACGATGTCCGAACCGGCTCGGAAACTTCGCCTTCCTCAAGGGCAAACAGGGCTTCCTCGAAGGGCTCGGCGTAAATGCCACGACCGGCATAGCCCAGGTCGCCGCCGTCTTCGGCCGAAACGGTATCAATGGAATACTCCCGCGCCAGGTCAGCAAATGACTCCCCGGCCGCCAGGCGCTCCTGGATCGTTGCCATGGTTTCGTCTGCGTCACTGCCCTCTTCGATCAGGATGTGGGACGCCCGACGCTCCTCACTGGCCAGATCGGCAGCCTGCTGCTCGTAATAGGCCTGAAGCTCCGCATCGTCAACTTCAATGCTCTCAGCAAGGGCACCCAGCGAAAGCGTGATGTAGGCAGCGTCTACACGCTCCGGCTGCTGAAACGCACCCGAGTTTTCTTCATAAAAGGCTTCAACGTCAGCATCAGAAACCGATACCGCGTCCGCCACTGAGCTGGCAGGAATATCCAGTACCCGGAAACTGCGTGTCTGGTTCTGAATCTGGAGCAGCTGCTCGGCATTCTCATCCGCCACCAGGCCACTCTGAACGATACCCGCACGGATCTGGTTCACCACATATTGCTTGCGCATGGCTTCCCGAAACTCGCCCACGCCCATGCCCATATTACGGACTGTGGCCACAAAGCGGTCGCGATTGAACTGGCCATCCACCTGGAACTGCGGCATCTGGGTAATCAACGCATCGATATCAGCATCATTGAGCTCCAGTCCCTGAGCGTTGGCATCCTGGATCAGGACCTGCTCCTGGATCAGGGAATCCAGAACGTCTGTGCGAATCTGGTCTTCGTCAAGCATCGAGGGATCCGGGTTTTCCATTCTGGATAGCCGGCGCTGGCTCTCCATCTGGACCACGCGGAGAAACTCCCGCTCGGTAATATCCTCGCCGTTGACGGTTGCCACCTCAGGCTCGCCGGAGAAGCCGCCGACAATGGCGTCCATCCCCCAGATGGATAGCGACACAATAAGAAGACCAATGATGACCTTGGCGATCGTGCCCTGGGCATTGTTCCGAATATCTTGAAGCATGTTTCTCCCGGATCCCTGTTCAAGGTAGTGCAGTTTTATTCGTTTCAGCGCGCGGCGAAGGGCGGACCTAACGTAAAAAGGCGCACCCGGTGTGGAATGCGCCTTGAATTCTTCTTGGGTGGCTTCCTGCGACAGAAGCCACCGGAGAAAGAACCGTTACTTAACGGCGTCTTTCAGGGCCTTGCCTGCTTTGAACCCAGGCACTTTGGAGGCCGGAATCTTGATCTCGGCACCAGTCTGCGGGTTACGACCGGTACGAGCAGCACGCTCTTTTACGGAGAAGGTACCAAAACCGATCAGAGTTACCTGATCGCCTTTTTTCAGGGCACCGGTGATTGAGTTGGTCATTGCGTCCAGAGCACGGCCAGCGGCGGCTTTGGAGATATCTGCGGACTCTGCAATTGCATCGATAAGTTCGGACTTGTTCACACTAAACCCCTTCGATTTCAGGTTGAAGATGTTATAGGTTGGTTTGTTTTTTCTCGGACGTTCTCGACTATCGCATAAGCGGTCGGAGAATTCCATTCTTCACTTTTCTTATTCCTTTCGGCTTTATACCGGCATTCGGAATAGGGACTGACTGCGCGGGAGCCCTTGGTATTGGCTGCTTCACGGCGAAACAGTTATACCAATGGGCTCTCAGGCATGTCAACAACTCATCAAGGCTTTAATGTGTATTTATGCGCTCTGACGCGTCGCCTTCTTCGTCACGCGGCTTGCCAGAACCCGTTTCCGGAGATGAATCTTCAGCCCTGGGCTCGGGTGGATAGGCCAGTGCAATATCCAGCACTTCGTCGATCCACTTCACAGGACGAATCTCCAGCGACTCCTTGATGTTTTCAGGTATCTCCTTGAGATCCCTGACATTCTCATCCGGAATGATCACCGTCTTGATGCCACCCCGATGCGCTGCCAGAAGCTTTTCTTTCAACCCACCGATGGCAAGAACACGTCCACGCAGAGTGATTTCACCGGTCATTGCAACGTCGGCGCGAACCGGAATCTTGGTCAGAGAAGAAACCAGCGCTGTGCACATACCGATACCGGCACTGGGACCATCTTTCGGTGTCGCACCCTCCGGTACATGCACGTGCAGATCGTGCTTCTCGTGGAAATCATCGGCAATTCCAAGACCGGGTGCCCGGCTACGTACCACCGTCAATGCCGTCTGGATGGACTCCTGCATGACATCACCCAGGGAACCCGTCTTCACGACCCGGCCCTTGCCAGGCGTGAGGGCGCACTCAATATGCAGCAGTTCGCCACCCACCTGGGTCCAAGCCAGACCGGTCACCTGACCAATCTCGTTCTTTTCCTCGGCGAGGCCGTACTTGAATTTTTTGACCCCCGAGTAATCTTCGAGCATGTCCTGCGTGAGAGTGACAGAGACCTTCTCTCCGCTCTCCACATGGTCACGCACCACCTTGCGGCAGATCTTGGCAATCTCGCGCTCCAGGCCACGTACACCGGCTTCACGGGTGTAGTAGCGGATCAGGTCGCGAAGGGTGTCCTCTGGCAACTTGAGCTCATCCTTGCGCAGGCCGTTGGCCTTGATCTGCTTCGGCAACAGATAACGCAGCGCAATATTGACCTTCTCGTCCTCCGTGTAACCCGGGATACGGATGATTTCCATCCGGTCCAGCAGGGCGGGAGGAATGTCCATGGAGTTGGAGGTACACACGAACATCACATCGGAGAGATCGTAATCCACTTCGAGGTAGTGATCGTTGAAGGTGTGATTCTGTTCCGGGTCGAGGACCTCCAGCAGCGCTGAGGCCGGATCACCACGATGATCCATGCCCATCTTGTCAATTTCATCGAACAGGAACAGCGGATTCTTCACGCCCACCTTGGACAGCTTCTGAAGAAGCTTGCCGGGCAACGCACCAATGTAGGTCTTCCGGTGGCCGCGGATTTCAGCTTCATCACGCACGCCGCCCAGGGCCATCCGGGTGTACTTCCGGTTGGTCGCACGGGCAATGGACTGACCGAGCGAAGTCTTGCCCACACCGGGAGGACCAACCAGGCAGAGCACAGGACCCTTGACCTTCTTCACACGGCTCTGAACCGCAAGGTATTCGAGAATACGCTTTTTGACTTCATCGAGGCCATAGTGGTCCCGATCGAGAATTTCACGGGCTTTTTCGATGTCGTGACGGACACGGCTGCGCTTCTTCCAGGGAATCGCCAGCATCCAGTCAATATAACCACGGACGACGGTCGCTTCCGCAGACATCGGAGACATCATCTTGAGCTTGTTCAGCTCCGTTTCAGTCTTTTTGCGGGCCTCTTCCGGCAATCCGGCTTCTTCCAGCTTCTGCTCAAGCTCTTCGAAGTCGTTGTTGCCTTCGCCCAGGTTACCCATCTCTTTCTGGATAGCCTTCATCTGTTCGTTCAGGTAGTACTCGCGCTGGCTGCGCTCCATCTGCTTTTTCACGCGGCCACGGATGCGCTTCTCAACCTCGATCAGGTCGATTTCGCCATCCAGCTTACCGAGCAGCAAGTCCACCCGCTTGCGGATATCCAGCGCTTCCAGCAGTTCCTGCTTTTCCGGAATACGCATTTCCAGGTGAGCAGCCATGGTGTCGGCCAGGCGTTCAAGCTCCTCAATACCGGTGAGAGCATTGGAGACCTCGGAAGGGACCTTTTTGGAGAGTTTCACGTACTTCTCGAACTCGTCCATCAGGGTCTTTATCAGGACCTCCTGCTCGCGCTCGGGCAGCCCTTCTTCATCCATCAGGACAGCGCCACCGGACAGGTACTCACCCTCGGAGATATCGCTGATGGTGGCTCGGGCGTTGCCCTCTACCAACACCTTGACGGTGCCATCGGGCAGGCGAAGCATCTGCAGAACCGTTGCCAGCGTGCCCATCTCGAACACATCCTTCGGACCCGGCTCATCAGTAGAGGCGTCTTTCTGGGCTACCAGGAGGATTTCCTTGCTTCCTTCCATCGCGGCTTCGAGAGCCTGAATGGATTTTTCTCGGCCCACAAACAGTGGGACCACCATGTGCGGAAACACCACTACGTCACGCAGCGGAAGCAGCGGGTACTCTTGCACGGCATCTTCGGGTATACGGGTCATTGGGAATCCTCTGACGGTATTTCTTTCAGCATATCACCCTTCATTGGGGCGCCCGCAAAAATTGCAATCTTTTTACTAAACGAAACAGGGCAGGAATATCGCGATACAAAAACGCGAAAAGGGGCGTTGCCGCCCCTCTTCATTTCAACCGCTAACCTAGACTCAATCCTCGGGCACAGCCTTGGCGTGATCACTGCTGGCGTAAATCTTGAAGGGCTCGGAGTCCCCGCTGATCACGCTCTCATCGATCACCACTTTGGTCACGTCATGCTCAGAGGGAATCTGGTACATGGTGTCCAGAAGCGTCGCTTCCATAATGGAACGCAGACCACGGGCGCCTGTCTTTCTCTCCATGGCCTTGCGGGCAACAGCCCGAAGCGCATCTTCACGAAAATCAAGCTCGACCCCTTCCATATCAAACAGCTTCTGGTACTGCTTGGTCAGGGAGTTCTTGGGCTCGGTCAGAATCTGCACCAGCGCTTCTTCATCAAGTTCGTTTAGGGTTGCCACTACCGGCAAACGACCCACAAACTCCGGAATCAGGCCGTACTTCACGAGGTCCTCGGTCTCCACATCCTTGATAACGTCGCCGGTGTTCTTGGCATCGTCCTGACTGGCAACCGAAGCAGAGAAACCGATGCTGTTCTTCTCGGTACGCTCGCGAATTACCTTGTCCAATCCGGCAAAGGCGCCACCGCAGATAAACAGCATATTGCCGGTATCAACCTGCAGGAATTCCTGCTGCGGATGCTTGCGACCTCCCTGCGGCGGGACCGATGCAACGGTACCCTCGATCAGCTTCAACAGTGCCTGCTGAACACCCTCACCGGAAACATCCCGGGTAATGGAAGGGTTGTCAGACTTGCGGGAAATCTTGTCGATCTCGTCAATGTAGACTATGCCCCGCTGAGCCTTGTCGACATCGTAATCGCATTTCTGCAGCAGCTTCTGGATGATGTTCTCGACATCCTCACCAACGTAGCCGGCTTCAGTCAGCGTGGTGGCGTCGGCGATCGTGAAGGGCACGTTCAGCATCCGCGCCAGAGTCTCGGCCAGCAGAGTTTTACCACTACCGGTTGGGCCAATCAGCAGAATGTTACTCTTGCCTAGCTCGACATCACCCTTGCCTTCGCCATAACGCAAACGCTTGTAGTGGTTGTAGACCGCCACCGACAAGACGACCTTGGCCCGATCCTGACCAATCACGTATTCATCAAGGGTATTGCGGATCTCGGCCGGTGTAGGAAGGCGATCGCTCGGCTCTTCCTGTGCATTCTCCTGGATTTCCTCCCGGATAATGTCATTGCACAGGTCGACACACTCGTCGCAGATGAACACCGAGGGCCCTGCAATGAGCTTTCGGACTTCATGCTGGCTCTTTCCACAAAACGAGCAGTAGAGCAACTTGCCGTTATCGTCGCCCCTGCCGTTTCTTTCATCTGCCATTGAAATACCTCTGATCTCGTTTTGCCGGCGTCACTGCCTGATACGCCGGCCAAGTATGATGCGATTACTTCCAGTATTATTTATTCGGTACGCGCTTATCAAGTATTGAATCGATCAGCCCATACTCTTTCGCCTGAGCCGGATCCATGAAGTTGTCACGGTCCGTATCCTTGGCGATAGTCTCCAGATCCTGACCGGTGTGATGGGCCAGGATCGAATTCAGGGTATGACGAATCTTCAGGATTTCACGGGTGTGAATCTCGATATCCGTTGCCTGACCCTGATAGCCACCCAGCGGCTGGTGGATCATCACTCGGGAGTTCGGCAGACACGCCCGCTTCCCGGCAGCACCGCCCGCCAAAAGGAAGGCACCCATGCTGGCCGCCTGGCCAACACAAAGTGTGGCTACATCCGGCTTGATAAACTGCATGGTGTCGTAGATAGACATACCTGCAGTTACCGAGCCGCCGGGGCTGTTGATATAGAGGTGAATATCCTTGTCCGGGTTTTCAGACTCGAGGAACAGGAGCTGGGCCACAATCAGATTCGCCATGTGGTCCTCAACCGGACCCACCATGAAGATCACCCGCTCCTTGAGCAGACGGGAATAAATGTCGAACGACCGCTCGCCGCGAGCTGTCTGCTCGATAACAATCGGTACCAGTCCGGAATTGGTAACCATTGCGGGACCATCAATTGGTTTCTGCGTCATGATGCGCCTGAACTCCTTATGGACAATGGGTCGTGGACTCGCGCCACGGCAGTTTCAATAAAGTTGCACCCCATACTTTGCCAGCAGCGGCCCCAGATGAGAACAGCCGGGCATGCCGGCTGTTCTCAGGGGTCGGCCTTCGGGACCGGCTTTCTACTCCGATCCCGGGCAAAATCAGCGCTGGGGCTGACCGGCCTGAACGGCCTCTTCATATTTGACTTTCTTTTCTTTGACCTGGGCCTGCTCCAGCACGTGGTCAACAACTGCATCTTCCAGGACTGAAGACTCAATCTGAGACTTCTGCTCCGGGTTGCTGTTGAAGTGTGCAACCACTTCTTCTGGCTGTTCATACGTAGACGCGATCTCCTGGATCTTTTCGTCTACCTTGGCCGGGTCTGCTTTCAGGTCGTTTTTCTTGACCACTTCCTGGAACAGCAGGCCAGTCTTCACGCGGCGCTCAGCCTGCTCCTGGAAAATTTCCTTGGGCAGCTGCTGCGGATCAATCTGGCCGCCGAAACGCTGGACGGCGTCCTGACGGAGACGATCGATTTCCTGATCAACCAGGGCAGCCGGAATATCCAGCTCAGTGGTTTCCAGCAGACCGTCAACAACGTCGTTCTTGACCTTGTTGGAAACCGCCTGCTTGAGCTCGCGCTCCATGTTCTTTTTGACTTCTTCGCGGAAAGTCGCTTCGTCTTCGGCATCAATACCGAACTTCTTGAAGAATTCGGTGTCGAGTTCCGGCAACTGCGGCTCTTCAACCTTGTGAATCTTGATCTCGAACTTGGCCGGCTTACCCGCCAGATCTTCGTTGTGGTAATCCTCCGGGAAGGTAACCTCAATTTCCATGTCTTCGCCGGCCTTACCACCAACGATGGCCTTCTCAAAGCCCGGAATCATCTGGCCGGAGCCCAGAGTCAGACGATGGCCTTCAGCGGCTCCGCCTTCGAATTCTTCACCGTCGATAAAACCTTTGAAGTCAATGGTCAGCACGTCCTTGTTTTTGGACTTGCGCTTGACTTCTTTCATGGTGGCCTGCTGACGACGCAGGTTGTCGATCATGTTGTCGACATCTTTGTCGGTGATCTCGGAAGTCAGCTTCTCGACTGAAATCTTGCTGAGATCGCCCAGCTCGATTTCCGGCAGCACTTCGAAGATGGCGACAAATTCAAGGTCTTTGCCCTCTTCCATGGTCTTTGGCTCGAACTTCGGCCAACCTGCCGGGTTAATATCCTGTTCCTGCAGTGCCTTGATGTAGTTGTCGCGCATAACCTCGCCAACGATTTCCTGGCGGACGCTGTCACCGAAACGACGCTTGACGACGCTCATGGGCACCTTACCCGGACGGAAACCGTTCAGGCGCACGGTACGCGCTGTTTCCTGCAGGCGTTTCTGGACCGCCTGGTCGATTTCCTGGGCGGGCACACCAATCGTCATTCGACGCTCGATGTTGGAGGTCGTTTCAACAGACACTTGCATGGAAGATCCTCAAATTACAGGTTCGGTATGTGAATGAAATTAAACCTAAAAGTCCGGTCCAAGGGAGATTCCTGGAAAAGGACCGAAAATTAAAAGCCGGTAGTTTATCATGCTTTGCACCGCCGAGAGAATCACCCTGCAATGCAGTTTGATGCCGCACAGTCACGGGACCGACTGAATCTTGAAGACAGAGATGGGGACGAAAGAGAAAAAAGAAAGGGGTGGTGCGCGAGGAGAGACTCGAACTCTCACGGGTTGCCCCACTGGAACCTAAATCGATCAGCGTTACACTGGAAGTTGCTAGGACGCTGTTTTCGTAGCTTCGTTCAGATTTGCGGTTTACGGGTAAGCGTCATTTTGCCGAATTTTGGCACACTTCTGACACAGTTCAGACACCCTGCGAGCCTCCCATTCTTCCTTCCTTTATATAGGTGCTTTCGCGGTTACCCTTTGGAGTGCTTTCAAGGCCTTCTTGCCCCTCTTCCAGTGCCAGTATCGCTCGGTCTAAATCATCCTGAGAAAGGTGCGCATAACGAAGCGTTGTTGTGATGACACTGTGACCGGCTAGCCGTTGAACGTGAGTGATAGGAACTCCCCTTTGAATCAACCGTGTACAAAAGGTATGCCGACACACGTGCGGAACAAATTGCGGATCCTGTGCTAGCTCGTGCCCATCCATAAACGTAAACCAATGATCTTATTGTAAAAAATGCGAACTGAATAAATAAAACCTCCGGCGGAAAATGGCATTCTTTGTTTCAACCAATTGAAATTAAAAGAAAAACCAAAATCCGCGGAGGCCACAATGCGAAAAAAAAGCATTGCACAACGCAGTATATTCGATGTGTTTGCCGAGCACGAACTCGGCCGTGAGTTGAAGCTCATGTCCGATTGGCTGGATGAGCACCCCGAAGTGCTGGAGGGGGTGGCTGCGGACTTGGGCCGAGACCGGGTGAAGCCGACCGGACGCCGTGGCTTGTCGGTGGAGACCGTGTTGCGTTGTGCCCTGCTCAAGCAGCGCCGCCAGCTCAGCTACGAGGAGTTGGCCTTTTGCCTGGAGGACTCTCGGTCGTTTCAAGCCTTTGCGCGGCTGGAGCCGGCCTGTCGGCCCCGCAAATCCGTGCTTCAGGCTTGCATCGGCCGCATTCGCGCCGAAAGCTGGGAGCGGATCAACCGGACGTTGCTGGTCAGTGCGCAAGCGGAGAAGGTCGAGCGTGGACGCAAGGTGCGGGTAGACAGCACGGTGACCGAGACGGATATTCATCCACCCACCGATAGCAGCCTGCTGTGGGACGGGGTCCGCGTCCTGGTTCGCTTGCTGAAGTGGGCTCAGGCGTTGGCGGGCGACACCCGGTTGACCTGGCATGATCACGGTCGGGCGGCGAAAAAGTATGATCGCCAGATCCAGTATGGGCGAGGCAGGCAGTCGCAAGACAAGCGCTACCGGAAGCTGCTCAAAGTGGCCCGTGCCACGCTGGATTATCTGCACGAAGCCCAACTGAGGCTGGAGGCCCTGGCGGTGGAGGCGCAGGACCTGGCCGACTGGCAGGGGGAGGCGGTGCGCTATGGCGTCTTGCTGGCGCGGGTGATCGATCAGACAGAGCGGCGGGTCCTCAAGGGGGAAACGGTGCCGGCAAGCGAGAAGGTGTTCAGCCTGTTCGAGGCCCATACGGACATCATCATCAAGGGTGGGCGAGAGATCCAGTATGGCCACAAGCTCAATCTGACGACAGGCGTTAGCGGCCTGGTGCTTGACGTGTTGATCGAGCCAGGCAACCCCGCCGACAGTGAGCGTTTTATGCCGCTGCTGGAACGGCAGATCGCCTGTTACGGGCGTGCACCACGCCAAGTGGCCGCCGATGGCGGCTATGCCAGCCAGGCGAATGTGCGCCACGCCAAGGCCCTGGGCGTCAAGGACGTGGCCTTTCGCAAGAAGAAGGGCCTGAGGGTCGAGCAAATGGCGAAAAGCCTTTGGGTCTATCGTCGGCTGTGTGACTTTCGGGCGGGTATTGAGGCGGGTATCTCGTGTTTGAAGCGGGCCTATGGGCTGACTCGCTGCACCTGGAAGGGGCTGTCTCATTTCCGAGCCTATGTCTGGTCGGCGGTGGTGGCCCATAATCTGGCGGTGTTTACGCGGCAGCGCCCCACTTAGCCCATCCCAAGATCCGCCGAACTCAGGTAGAGTGCATCGGCTAGAGGGGCCGAGGGGTGAGTTCGCCCGAAAACCGTCCTAATGCGGCCTCGGACGGCGAATTTGCCCCCCCGTGGTCCTGAAGTGTGTGAAGCGAGGGTGAGGTGTGGTTCCGTGGCCGGCCTCGCCAAGTGTGAATATTGAAAAACGCCTGTTTATGGATGGGAACTAGCTCTAAATGGTCCCTACCTCTGTTCCAGTAGTGGGTTAACCTCCAATTCGTCCAATCTGGGAAGATTTTACTATTAGGATCCTTGTTTTCTTTATATCTCTTAAAAATCTCTCTTACTCGTTTAACTAAAGGTACTGATCTGGCTTTACCGCTCTTTGATTCCCATACCGTTAAATGGGTGTCCGTTACGTCTCTAACTGTTAGCCTCCATAACTCAGACAGCCGAAGACCCGTGTTCACCAATATCACAACCATATCGGCTACCTCTGGTTTAACATTTTTTAGGTAATTAACAATCTTCACTTCTTCTTCATCAGAAATCCAACGTATTCTGTGCTCAGCTTCTTTATACTTTGGAATTTCATAATCAAAGTCTTTTCGTATATAACCTCTTTTCTTAGCGTGTTTAATCATCACACTCAATGACGAATATTTACGATTAATGGTAGCAGGGGATACCTCTTCGTTTTCCTCTTGCATCATCACGCCTATCGAATCAATCATTCTCTGTGTGATACTCTTAACTAAAGCATCTTTACCAATTAATTCAACAATAGCTTTACCATTGATTTCATGAGTTTTTGATGACTTTTGATTTCTCCATCTTGTCTGTGTAACTTCCTGTCTAAGCTCTTCCCACGTGATACTTTTTGAACTTTCCTCCTTGACGCTCCTTGCATCGTCTACCACTTCGCCCTTAGAAAAACGGAGCTTAGCTTCCAGCTCCCACCTTTCAGCATCTAAACGGGTTTTAAAGGATTTCCGATAGCGCTTATCTAGGGTGACAGCTACTTGCCAGCTATTTCCTCTTTGTTTTATTGGCATAATTATACCTTTTGAAGGGCGAGTATTTTCGAAGAAAGTGCTCATGACATTTAGATGCTAACTATTTCACATAAACAATAAAGCAACGATATTAATATAATTAATTATTTTAATATTGTCTACTTGCCAAGAAAACATCTATTTTTATTATTGGAGCAAGACGTATCCGATTTTAAGGAGACGTATCTAAATGTGATTAGCACGAGCTGTTAAATCCCTTGCCACCTCAACTATCTCTCGGCTCTTGCAGTCAAGAATTTTGGTCACTGCTAAAAACTTTTTACGCAATAAACCAATTCGATCAATAACCTTCAAAAGATCAATCACGTCAGCATGTTCATCTATCAACCTATCCAAGTATCTTTCACCTACAGCGTAACCGAAATATTCTCGGTAACTTATGTAGTGCTTACTCCTAATCGACCTCAATTTAATTTTAAACATTGCTAATACAGCCTCAACCTCATACAGCTGCGTTAAGTGCTTACACATGATTGCTGGAATGTCTCTTGCCAGATTCTCCGTTTCTCCCACCATCACGGACTCTACTTCAGCTGCGTTGACTTCTTTTCTGTAATGCCTGAAAAAATCACTTAGCTGGGTTTCGTCACTCTCCAAAATTTCTAACCAGTCTTTCACGCCCACATCTCCCCTACCGATAAATAAAATTGTTAATAAAAATTTCTTTATAATTAATACCCAATAATAAAAATATGGATTTGTCACCCTATTTTCCCGCTGTCGCACCTACAGCGGTTTTTTTATAAACTATCAATCCATTCTTCGAAAATTTTTTCCATTCTCTCACTAAGAAAGTAAATATATATTTTTTCCCCATTTCGGAAGTTACGCAATCGGCTTCTAAAGACCCACTGAATTAGAGTGTTAAGTGCCAACTCCTTCTCATCAATCATAATATTCGCGTATTTATCATAAAACGATTTTAACAATGGATTAGCAAATTGATTATAACAGTGAATCAGAATCGCTTTATCTCTAAATTCGTTCGTACCACGACAGTTAAAAGGGACAAAACATTTCACGCTAGAAATGCGTGGGGCTGGAATGGTTTTATTTTTATCGAAGTGGTAAACACGTTTTTTGTAAACTTTGCCTTTAACCTCCTTTTCACAAGTAGATATTCCGGAATATTCTTTCGGTAAAGTATACATTACATTAGATACACTTAATTCTGGGTCATATTTTCTTATAATTTCTCTAAAAATTAAATTTAATCGGGTACTAACAAATTTTCTAAATGCTACGCTCTCTGATCTCTTCGACTTTGAAATTTTGGTGAAATAGCAATTATAACTAAATGTGTAACCATTAGTTTTAAACGTTCCTTTTTCTATAGTTCTCAGTTTATCCGTGCCTTTATGCCGACAAATAACAACATGATCTTTTATATGCTTTTTTAGTTTCGCAGTACACGCTACCTTAATATTAATTTCTGGAACAAATTGAAATCCATGAATTGACAGATATCTATATAGATAGCTACCTTTGAAATTGTAGGTCATAACAGTTACCTTTGAAGCCTTGTTAAAAAGCTCGATAGGCAACATGTAGAGGAACTGATTCAGATCACCAGCTTTGAACAATAATCCTGTTTCACATAACGCCTTTAACTCATCATATGCGCTTTCTTTTTCCACGCTCCAATTCCACGAAATCTTACCTGTTTTATCAGTTTTTATGTGCCCGCTATCTTCTAAGGTTTTGTAATCGGCGGAATTGTATTTACTAGTAATTTTTACGATGGGATCCAGCACTTCATCAAGAATTATTTCATAACCAATTTTTTCTATTGCCGTTAGTATTTCGGCATCAAAATTAATGAATAGCGAGTGACTACTGGCTATCGACTTACCGGAAAGGATAATTTTTTTAATATCATCTTTTTTCGAGTGATATCGCTCTAGAGTTTCGTCATAAAAAGTCGTCGGCTGTACGCAATTTGTCGCCGCACATACTCTGTCAATTTCAGATTTGTACTCACAAATATATAAAATTGGTTTTAAGGGATTATTATTAATATAGTTGATAGCACCGGTTGTTTTTCTGGTTCCGGGAATAGAGTCTAAAACGTGTATTATATTATTCATTTTTGCACCTTATTATAATTATTGTTGCTTTACTTATCTCACAGATCTCTAATATGTCAATACTTTTGTGCCATGAGACTAATATTTATAGGACCAAATTCAGTTGAATTTTTATGTTTTATAATTTAGTTACGGTCAGCAGCCGTGTTTTTATTTTACATATATAGTTTATTAAGAGAGATCGTCTAACCCCCCTGTGCCACAAGGGCAAAATTTATTTTTGTGCTAATTGTATTGCACAAAATCCGAAACAGTATTTTTTCAATCAACTAATTCTGTAATGTCGAAGACGAAAGGCAAGACATTACAATTCGATTTGCGCAAAGCAAAGCGGGTTATAAACTGCTATTAAATGCCTTAAAGTACTTTTACCAATGGATTAATCGCGGAAATACTCCAGAGTCGCATTTCCACATTGTATCTATATAGAGGAATGACAGGAATTTACTCCTTACGTCGTAAATTACCAACCTGCCACTCCTCTATATAGCTACTATTCGCATTTAAAAACAAAACATTTAACCCAAAGATAAGGAATAGCAAATAATAAATAATTTACGTAACTGCAGAAGCCAAGTCAGTTCCGTGATATTCGTAGAATAGATATAAGCAAGACAATTTGAGGAATTACTATTGGATTTTTAATCAAGGCCACAACAGCACAGACACCACAAAGGAGTATGACCAACCAAAATGAAAATTTCGGATATTATTATAGATACAGAGAAAAACGATAGGCGAGAAATAACAATTAATTTGAAAAACAAAAATCACATTCGAATTAATGCGAAAAATTTAATAAGATTAATAAAAGAAATAGCAAATTTAATCGATAAAAAAACTTCAGCCATACAACAGACTAAAGAAATAGATAGAAGAAAAGCTTCCGAAATATATTTAAATATATTGAAGAACTCTCCGTCCTCTAGAGAAATAAATCTTACTGACAAAAGTTCTTTGGCAAAGTTTATATCGAAACATGTGATTGTTGAATGGAAAGGAATAAAATATGGCAGGTTTGCAAAGCAAAGTAAAAAATATCATGTTTTTTACAAGTTACTCATCAATCAGCCAAACGTATTGGAAGAAATACTGAAGATCGGTGTGAAGGAATACAATAGAACGAATTCACGAAAAAATAATTAACCGCTTACCTTTAATCATTTTTCTTAGCCTATGCCAAATGCTCCTATCGCCATAGATCCAAAAAAGTGAACATTGCTAACTTTCTCCCGATCAATACGGCCTGCCCTTCACTCCCTTGAATTCGTCACGGCTCTCCCAAGTGGGCGTTTTACACAGTTTTTGACACATGTGCGCGGGATTAGATTTTTTATTTGTATTTTTCATTGACTTACGGAGTCACCCTCTGGATCGTTAGTCTGACTGGCTGAATTCTCTTCCTCAAATCTTGATCTCACTAACCTTGACCAAGGCTTGCCAGACATAGCTCGCTCAAGAATTCTTTTCGTTTCACCCTCAACCATTAAATAATCATTCCTCCAAATGCGATCACCGCTTAAAGCTACTGAGTCAAACCTGTGAATAGAATAATGGTGGTTTCCATAAACGTCTTCGCAACGAGTTAAAAACGATTTGATCGGATCAGGCAACGAAAAACTCAACCACATTTCCAGTTTTTCGTCAGGTTTGAGTTTATGAGCGTAAGGGTAGACTTTATAATGGCGCGGTCCCTCACAGTTTACGGCGAATTCAATGTTAATCGCTGCTCCTAAACCGGCATTTTCAAGGTAGATGATTTCTTTGCCATCTATCGACGAGGAAAAAGGGAAACACTCAAAGTCTTTGGTAGATACACCATGCGGGTCTGAATTAGTTGACATAATCAGTATCGGCCTTACGGCGTCGTTACGCTCTCTCTCCGCCCTCTCTCTTCCCTCTTTGATGCTCAGCCTTAGAGCGCTTACAGTGACAATTATAGAGAACATAGCTAGTAAGAGCGGTGTGTAACCCTGTAGAAGCTCTTTCGAAGACCAGCCGGATAGCTCAACCATGCCCACTGCAGCGAGAGAAAAGCCAACCACTATAAGGGCGTCTTCCGCCAGTATCTGTACCCCTTCCCTAACTCTCTGTGGTATCTCCATAAGTGCAATGTTTTCCTAGTGATTCCATCCCCAAAAGGTATCACAATCTGCTTGCAGAAAAATGCTCATGAAGGCACCTCGTTGGTCTTCAATACTTAACCTGAAACGCCCCAAGTTCTTGCCACTCTGATAGGCTCTACTCTAATCAGTTTATAAAAGGAGTCGTGGCCGATGTCGCTGAAGGTAATAAAAACTCAAATTAGGGAATTTTTACGTTCAAGGGAGCCAGAGGTTCTAGCCATTCGCGGGGACTGGGGCGTAGGGAAAACGTACACTTGGGAAACCATTCTAGAGGAAAGTCAGCAAGCAAAAATCAGTGGGGATCCCGAAGCAATAGGGTTAAATTATTATTCATATGTCTCCCTGTTTGGTGTAACCACCTTGCAAGATTTAAGAACTGAGATTGCATTCAATAAATTGAATACCTTGGACCTAAAGCATGCGGAAGGTGTAACCAAAATCCAAAAAAGCACAGGGAAATTCTTACCCGGGATTATTTCTCAGGCTTTAAAATATTCAGGAATAAATGCAGGAACTCTTGTCGACACCCTTTTCAGTTCGATGTCTAACTCTCTGATCAGAAATACGATCATATGTATAGATGACTTCGAACGTTCTACTATAGGAGAAAAAGAAGCGTTAGGATTCATAAACGATTTAAAATCTAAGAGGAATTGTAAGATTGTATTACTCCTGAATGATCAAAAGACAGAGGAATATAAGACATATCGCGAAAAAGTCATAGACTACGATGTAGAGTTTAGGATTTCCCCAATCGAGACTGTTAACATCCTAACAAAAAAGTCAGATGACGAATTAATTTCTATAGTCAGGGATAACTGCATAAAAATTGGCGTAACAAACCTAAGAATCATAAAAAAAATATTGAATTTGTTGCACCAAGCACGGGAACAACACAGCCTAGACGACTATATCCCTGAAGTTCAACTTCAGTTTATAACTACACTAATATTAGCAGCTTACTGCTTCTACGGACATGACGAAGAAGCACCATCGATTGATTTCTTGCTTGATCTTGATAAAAGAACTTCCACACAAGTATTTCGTATATTAGAAGAGAAATATGACGAGAAAGAATTGACTGAAGATGATAAAGCTAAGAATTTACTATATGAGACATGGGATAAATTTCTAAACCGTTACGGTCACTACGAAACTGACGATTTTGATGAAACTATAATAAACTCTGTCGTATCCGGCTATATTGACAATGAAAGCTTTTTAAAAACCGCAGAACAGAAACAAAGATTATTCCTAAACGATCTGGCTGCCCATGACATTAAGTCAGCAATAGAGGTTTTCTATACGTTGCTAATGGATAAACCTCACGAAGAGCACTTTATTAATCAACTCGTAAAATGCATCTTAGAAAATATTGAAAATACCCGACCGCATACGCTCAACGAATCCTATAAAGTTCTAAAAAGACTTGGAAGAAAAGAACTAGGTGATAATATTGTTCAGGCCTATGTAAAAACGCACAGCGGCAACCCTGAATTTTTCACTTTTGATGATTATGGCAGGCGCTTGGATTGGGATGACTACCTAAAGCCAATCATGGAAGATAATTATAAAAATGCAATCAAGGTGCTGCCCGCAAAAGAGACCTTTAAACGCTTATTAAATGGAGATAACCCCGTTCTATCTAGCAAAGATATTGCTTCATTAGACAACCTAGAAGAATATGAAATACGCGAGTTGCTACAATCATCTTCATTCAGTGATTTCAAAAATACAATTAAACTGCTTTTGACTATAAATGCACATGACGCAAGTTTGGGCCATATCTATAAGAACACCATCAAGGTTCTACTCGAAATATCTAAAGAATCCGAGCAGAAAAGGATGCTAGTCGAACATTACGGGGTCACAATCGATTAGCAGACTTGAAGGAATCCTTAATTTCAGGGATTCCTTCGTAATAACTCGTTAAGCTGGCTCTTTCCACTTGGCAACTTCATGAGCGCCATACTCTTTACGCCATTCTTTCAAAGTCTTGTGGTTGCCACCAGCAGTAACCACTTTCTCTCCTGTGTGCGGATTACTCCAAGTACTCGGGGTCCGCTTAGAGCGGGTGCTCGGAGCGTTTAAGCCGCCCAAAAGCTTTGCCACTTCCTTAGCGTCCTTAGCGTAATCATCCATCAGTTTTTCAAGGGCCGCCTTAAATTCTAACTCTTCCTTGAGTGCTTTGGACTCTTCCATTTTAGCAATTTCAGCTTTCAGCGCCTCCAGTTCAGAAATCGCATTGTAGTACTTAGTAATTGCTGTACTCATTCAATTTACTCCAGATAACCTAATTTTCCATCGTTTTATAGCAAAATGCCTCTATAAGTACAATAAGAATAGGGATCCATGAGTTTTATTTTTCTCCCACACCTTGCTCGTAATTACCTTTGGATTAACCTCCATGTATTCAGAGGTGAATTCTAAACATCCGGAACCTCTCATTTCATAGCGCTCCCATTACTCAACAGACGCCTGTGATCGGCCTGACCATCTTCAGAATCTCCTAGGGCACCCTCGCTCTCCCTATTGCTTCTCACAAGCTGTGGGACCATACACGCGAGCTCTAACAACTCCTTACCTGAAGACGTGGATTTGCAAGGCTGTGTATACCCTATGTCTGACTCTGCTGATAATTCAACGTTAGAAATTGCCTACGTAGAGGCGCTAGGTGAAATAGAGACGTGTAACGATAGGCTTGGAGGCGTTAGTAGGACCAAAACCTACTACTGAGACCTAGCGAAGTAAACACCGGTTAGTTACCATGCCCTTAATCGTAAGGATTGGGGGAAGAATGGAATTTTACTTTTCAGAGAAAATTGATGTCTTAGGACTCCTTCTAGACGCTCTTCTAGTTGGTTTAACTACCACCGTGACTTACTACATTTTCTCATACCTACCCAAAAAGCGAAGAAAGGCACTCTTATCAAATCATCTAAAAAACCTTAAGGAACGACTTCAAGACGACCTTTTAGATTATGAGTTCGAGCTCAAAACGTCTTATCATAAGTCTTTAGGCAAGCCATTCGAAACCTACAAAAACCCAGACGAAAAGACATTTCACCCCTACGTTCAATTTTCTGACTTCAATAGATTTATATCTTTACTCACTCTACGATTCGTAATAGCTCAAAGCTTTAGTAGAACTTGGAAGATTCCTGAAATAATAAGCTTGGTTAATTCAATGGTTCTGGATGACGAGAAATTTATTTCTCTTTCAGAAAATATTACAGAGCTTTATCACAACATAGAACATATAAATGTACTTTTTGGCGTTGGAGAAGAGGGGCTCGTTTCTCAATCCAAAATATCTGATTTCTTTACTGAAAATAACAGTCTGGCAACACAATATATGGCACTGGAACGGATTGATAAAACGTATGAAATATCTAGGATAGTAGTTGGCCTAATCGACTCAATACTAAAAAAATAAAGCTTCAAAAGAGTTACCATCTTTAGAATAAAATACATGCTCTTGACAGATTAGAAAACTGTGAGATTTTCCTATTAACTAATAGGAAAATCATAGATGCTAATAATAATAAATAAGTTATCAAAATATGGGGAATTATGGGAAGACGTAGTAGGTTATGAACATAGATTTCTAATTAGCAACTGCGGAAGAGTCTTTAGTAAGACATCCAACAAGCTACTTTCACTTGGCACACACAAAACCGGTTACAAAGTCTTATCAACGAAAGTAGGCGGTAGAAATGGAAAGTATAGGTGCCTCAAGGTGCATAGACTGGTAGCTGAGGCTTTTCTACCAAACCCGGATGACCTACCCCAAGTGAATCACAAGGACGGAATCAAAACTAACAACCGGGTGGAAAACCTTGAGTGGATCGACAATCGGGGGAACATTCAACACGCTCTCAAAACGGGCCTGATACGTCCCCGCAAGGGAGAGGAATTAACTAACGCAGAGCTTACAGAGGAAGACGTAAGGTTCATCAGAAAGCACTACACGCCTCGTCACCCTGAGTACGGAAGGAACGCGTTAGCAAGACGATTCGGGGTGAACGGTAAGACGATTACCAGTGTGCACCAAGAGAAAGCTTGGAGGCACGTATAGCAGCCCTAAAGCCCCTACCCTCATTAGCCCCCCTCTAAAAACAGAAAAGCCCCTTAGAACGAATCTTAGGGGCTTCTTAAGTGGTACTCCGGGAGGGACTTGAACCCCCACGCCTCTCGGCAACAGGACCTAAACCTGTCGTGTCTACCAATTCCACCACCGGAGCAAACTTTCAAATCTGAGGCCATTTTACCTAGTCAGTTTCCAGCTTCAACCGGATTACCTGAAACGGTATTGGCACGTTTTTGACACATTTTCATGTGTCACAGTAGGAAAGCCCTTGAAAATCAGAACTCTCACGGGTTGCCCCACTGGAACCTAAATCCAGCGCGTCTACCAGTTCCGCCACTCGCGCACAACAGAATGAAGAATGCCCGATGGCAAGCCTGCCATCAATCTATTCAACAAACGCGGAATCTACTCTGAAAGAAAAGTGGGGTGGACGAAGGGGATCGAACCCTCGACCGCAGGAGTCACAATCCTGAGCTCTACCAACTGAGCTACGTCCACCACATCGGGACATGCCTTAACTTTTCAACTTTGCTGGTTACGGTCGCTCCGGCGCGGACCAAGCCAACGACTTGATGGCGCGCCCGGCAGGACTCGAACCTGCGACCACCCGCTTAGAAGGCGGGTGCTCTATCCAGCTGAGCTACGGGCGCTTAACCGTTCGCCCACCTGAACATTCAGAAATTTGGTCGGGGTAGAGAGATTCGAACTCCCGACATCCTGCTCCCAAAGCAGGCGCGCTACCAGACTGCGCTATACCCCGTCTGAACTGAACAACAAGTGCCTCAGCAAAGTTGGCGCGCATATTACCGGCGCCGGACGGTGCCGTCAACACGTATTTCCAAATTCCCTGAAACAACAGTCTCTTCAGTGACAAAGCGCCCTGACAAAAGTTCCGGCGCGCGCCGCCCAGACAACCGTCCAATTGGAGTTCCGGCGGAAGCATGAGACAATGCCGACCCTTCAATTTACCGATGCCCAACCGACAAGACGAGACATGACCGCCAAACTGATCAACGGAAAAGAGATTGCCGCCGAAGTAAGACAGCAAGTCGCCGCAGGGGTGGAAGCAAGAACCCAACAGGGGCTTAGAGCGCCCGGACTGGCCGTAGTCCTGGTCGGCAACGATCCCGCATCCCACGTTTACGTGGGCAATAAACGGAAGGCGTGCGACCAAGCGGGAATCCTCTCACTCTCATACGATCTGCCGGAAGACACTTCCCAGCAAGCGCTGGAAGCACTGATTGATGAGCTGAACGAGAACCCCACCGTGGACGGGATCCTGGTGCAACTCCCCCTGCCCTCGCATCTCGATGCAGATCCGATTCTGGTAAAAATCCGGCCAGATAAAGACGTTGATGGCTTCCATCCATACAACATCGGTCGCCTGATGCAGCGTAAGCCTACCCTGCGCCCCTGCACACCGGCCGGCATCATTACCCTGCTCGACAGCATCGACACGCCCTACAAGGGCCAGCACGCCGTCATCGTTGGCGCCTCCAACATCGTCGGCCGCCCCATGAGCATGGAGCTGCTATTGAAGGGTGCCACGACAACCGTGTGTCACCGATTCACTCCGGATCTGGAGAAGTTTGTTCGTGAGGCTGACATCCTGGTTGCAGCCGTCGGCAAGCCAGGCCTGATCAAGGGCGATTGGGTAAAACCGGGTGCAACCGTGATTGATGTGGGCATCAACCGGATGGACGACGGGAAACTGCATGGCGACGTTGATTTCGCAGCCGCTTCGGAGCGCGCGGCCTATATAACGCCGGTTCCCGGCGGCGTAGGGCCGATGACCATCGCCACCCTGCTGCAAAACACCCTCTATGCGGCTGATGTCTTGCACAAGGATTGAGCCCGGAGTCAGGATTCAGGCTCTGCCTGATCCGACGTGCCACAAAAAACCCCGCCGAAGCGGGGTTTTTTATTTCGCAGCTCTTACTGCCCGTATTTGGCTTTCGCCTTCAGACGGTAAGCGTGCAGTAGCGGCTCGGTGTAGCCATTAGGCTGCTCGCGGCCCTTGAGAACCAGATCCAGCGCTGCCTGGAAGGCGACACTGTCATCGAAGTTGCCGGCCATCGGGCGGTACGCCGAATCACCGGCGTTCTGCTTGTCGACTACCGCTGCCATACGCTTCATGGTCTCCATGATCTGATCTTCAGAGCAGATACCATGGTGCAGCCAGTTGGCCAGCAGCTGGGAGGCGATACGCAGAGTCGCACGGTCTTCCATCAGGCCGACATCGTTGATGTCCGGCACCTTGGAGCAGCCAACGCCCTGGTCAATCCAGCGCACAACGTAACCGAGGATACCCTGGGCGTTGTTGTCCAGCTCCTGCTGGATGTCTTCGGCGCTCAAAGAAGCGGGATCATCCATCACCGGTACTGTCAGGATATCGTCCAGCGCGGCGCGGGTGCGGCTTTCCAGCTGCTTCTGGACATCAGCCACACTTACCTGATGGTAGTGAGTGGCGTGCAGTGTGGCCGCCGTGGGAGATGGAACCCAGGCAGTGTTCGCACCGGCCTTCGGATGCCCGATTTTCGCTTCCAGCATGCCGGCCATCAGGTCAGGCATGGCCCACATGCCCTTACCAATCTGGGCAACGCCACGGAAACCGGTTTCCAGGCCGATGTCCACGTTCCACTGCTCGTAGGCATTGATCCAGGTCGCCTGCTTCATCGCACCCTTGCGGATAAACGGACCCAGCTCCATGGAGGTATGGATCTCATCCCCGGTGCGATCCAGGAAACCGGTGTTAATAAACACAGCCCGCTCTTTCGCGGCGTGGATACAGGCTTTCAGGTTAACTGTGGTGCGACGCTCCTCGTCCATGATGCCGACCTTCAGGCTGAAGCGCGGCAGGCTCAATGCATCCTCGACACGACCGAAAAATTCGTTGGTGAATGCAACCTCTTCCGGCCCGTGCATCTTAGGCTTCACGATATACATGGAGCCTTTGGTGCTGTTCTGGAACTTGCCATTGCCCTTCATGTCGTGAATGGCGATCAGTGAGGTGATCAGACCGTCCATCAGACCTTCCGGCACTTCGTTACCGTCTTTCAGCAGGATGGCCGGGTTGGTCATCAGGTGGCCGACGTTACGGATAAACATCAGGCTGCGGCCTTTCAGGCTCAGCTCGCTGCCATCTGCCGCGGTGTGGGTGCGATCCGCATTCATCTTGCGGGTCAACTGCTCGCCACCTTTCTCGAAGGTTTCCTGCAGATCGCCCTTCATCAGGCCCAGCCAGTTGCGGTACGCAAGTGCCTTGTCGTCGGCGTCTACGGCAGCTACCGAGTCTTCGCAATCCATGATGGTGGTCAGTGCAGACTCCATCAGCACGTCTTTGACGTGGGCACCGTCGTCTTTGCCAATCGGGTGGCTGGCGTCAATCTGGATCTCGAAGTGCATGCCGTTCTTGACCAGCAGCACGCCGGTGGGCGCATCAGCAGCACCGGTGTAGCCAACAAAGCCGGCTTCGTCTTTCAGGCCCGTGGAGTCACCGTTCTGCAGCTTGACGACCAGTTTGCCACCTTCAACTACATACTTGGCAGCATCTTTGTGACTGCCAGAGGCCAGCGGTGCCGAGCTGTCGAGCAGGTTGCGGGCCCACTCGATAACTTTGGCACCGCGAACCGGATTGTAGCCACGGCCTTTTTCAGCGCCGTCTTCCTCGGAAATCGCGTCGGTACCGTACAGCGCATCGTACAGGCTACCCCAACGCGCGTTCGCAGCGTTCAGAGCAAAACGGGCGTTCATGATCGGCACCACCAGCTGAGGGCCGGCCATGGTTGCCACTTCCGGGTCGACATTGGAGGTGGAGATCTTGAACTCGGAAGGCTCGTCAACCAGGTAACCAATGTCTTTCAGGAAAGACTTGTATTCGCCCATGTCGAGCTTCTGGCCCTTGTGATCCCGGTTCCAGCTGTCCATTTTTTCCTGGATAGCATCACGCTTGGCCAGCAATTCACGGTTGCGTGGCGCCAGCTCGTTCACGATCTTGTCAAATTCTGCCCAGAATTTATCGGCATCGATTCCGGTGCCCGGGATCGCTTCGTTGTTCACGAAATCATACAGATTCTTTGCGACCTGAATGCCGCCGACTTGTACGCGTTCTGTCATCGTTGTCTGCCTCAGTGGGTTACGTTTCCCGACTCCCCCTTCATCTTGAGGGGGCATTCTAATTTGAGCGCCGCATTGTAAGGGAAAATCCTTACAAGATCATTCCTGCAGGCGCAAAACTGGTCTGACCAACCGGCAGCTCCCGGAAATTCAGGCTTTACGCCAGGTCGTCCCCTCTCGGGAATCGTCCAGAATAATACCTTTCTCGAGGAGCTCGTCGCGGATCCGGTCGGCCTCGGCAAAATTCTTTGCCTTGCGGGCATCAGCCCTGGCCTGGATCATTGCTTCAATGTCTTCGGCGCTAAGCTCACCACCCGTGTCTGCCTGGAAGAACGCCTCGGGATCCTGCTGCAGCAGCCCCAGAACACCACCAAGCCTTACCAGAATCGCCGCACTTTGCTTGGCATCGTCTTCACGACCATCGCGACGATGCTGATTGATTTCGTTGGCAACAGCGTGCAGGACGGCAATTGCACCCGCGGTGTTGAAGTCATCGTCCATCGCCTCGGCAAACCGCTCGTCGTGCTCGGATTCCGGCACATCGGCGGCCTTGGCGGGCACGATGCCTCTGAGCGCATGGTACAAACGGGTCAGAGTTCGGCCGGCCTCAGCCAGATTTTCCTCAGAGTAATCCACCTGGCTACGATAGTGGCTGGAAACCAGGAAGTAACGGACCACTTCTGCCGGGTACTTCTCCATGATCTCGCGGATGGTGAAGAAGTTACCCAGGGACTTGGACATCTTTTCTTTGTTCACCCGGATGGCACCCGCGTGCATCCAGGTGTTCACAAAAGTGTGGCCAGTGGCACATTCTGACTGGGCAATCTCGTTCTCATGGTGCGGGAACAACAGATCCGGGCCACCGCCGTGAATATCGAATGTGTCGCCGAGACAGCAGGTGGACATCGCAGAGCACTCGATGTGCCAGCCAGGACGACCATCGCCCCAGGGCGACGGCCAACTGACCTCCCCTGCCTTTGCCGCTTTCCACAACGCGAAATCTGCAGGGCTTCGCTTGGCTTCCTGAACATCCACCCGCGCGCCCGCCAGAAGATCCTCCAGCTTTTTCTTGCTGAGCTTGCCGTAGTCATCGAAGGAATCGACCGAAAAGTAGACGTCACCATTGTCCGCTGCGTAGGCGTGGCCGCCGGCAATCAGTTTGTGGATCATCGCGATAATTTCGTCGATATACGCGGTAGCTCGGGGCTCTTCATCCGGTGACAGCACGCCGAGACGGGCTTCGTCTTCGTGCATGGCTTTGATCATCCGGTCCGTGAGTTCGTCATAGGGCTCACCGTTTTCATCCGCACGGCGCAGGATCTTGTCGTCAATATCGGTGATATTGCGAACATAGTTCACGTCGTAACCGCGATGACGCAGGTAACGGGTAATCACATCAAAGGCTACCAGCACCCGGGCATGCCCCAGGTGGCAGTAGTCATAGACTGTCATACCGCAGACGTACATCCGGACCTTGCCAGGCTCAATTGGCCGAAACTCTTCCTTCTGTTGGGTCAGAGTATTGTAGATGCGGATCACTTGCCCCCCTTGCCCCAGGAATCCCTGAGCGTAACAGTGCGGTTGAATACCGGCCGACCGGCAGCCTCGGTATGGGCCTGATCACAGAAGAAGTAGCCTTCCCGCTCGAACTGGTATGGAAGATCCATACGGGGCGCGACAAGACTCTTTTCGACGCGCGCGCCTTTGAGAACCACCAGCGATTCCGGATTCAGGTGATCCATCAGATCGCCTTCCTTGTCACTGTCCGGCGACTCGTGGTTAAACAGGCGGTCATACAGATTGATGTCTGCCTCTACACTGTCACTCGCCGAAACCCAGTGAATCACGCCGTTCGGTTTGTAGCCCTCGGGATTGACGCCCAGGGTGTTGGGATCGTACTCACACTTGAGCTCGACAATCTGGCCACTGTCGTCACGAATCACTTCCCGGCAGGTCATCACATAGCCGCCACGGAGGCGTACTGCCTGGTCCGGGGCCAGCCGCTTCCATTTACGCGGCGGCTCCATTTCGAAATCTTCCCGGTCGATATACAGAGTCTGGGTCCAGGGCACTTCCCGCTCGCCCATATCCGGATTTTGCGGGTGCACTGGCAAGGTGAGCGTTTCGCTTTGATCCGCCGGGTAATTGGTCAGCGTGACTTTCAACGGGCGCATCACACACATGGCTCTCGGGGCCCGGGTGTTGAGGTCTTCGCGAATGGCGTGCTCAAGCATGCCCACATCCACAGTGCCGCCGGCCTTGTTCACCCCGATCATGTCGCAGAAGGTGCGGATGGACTCCGGCGTGTAGCCACGCCGGCGCATACCGGAAATGGTTGGCATACGCGGATCGTTCCAGCCATCAACTACATTCTCATCCACCAGACGCTTGAGCTTCCGCTTGGAGGTGATGGTGTAGTTCAGATTCAGCCGCGCAAACTCGATCTGGCGCGGGTGGCAGGGGCCGGAGATGTTATCCAGAACCCAGTCATACAGCGGCCGGTGGTCCTCGAATTCCAGCGTGCACAGGGAGTGGGTAATCCCCTCCAAGGCATCCGAAATGGGATGGGTGAAGTCATACATCGGGTAGATGCACCACTTGTTCCCGGTCTGGTGATGTTCGGCGTAGCGGATGCGATAAAGAATCGGATCCCGCATGTTGATGTTCGGAGAAGACATATCGATCTTGGCCCGCAGCACCAGTTCGCCGTTCTGATACTTGCCGTCCCGCATATCGCGGAACAGTTGCAAGCTCTCCTCCACGGGGCGATCCCGGTAGGGGCTGTTTCTGCCCGGCTCTTTCAGGCTGCCCCGGTACTCGGCCATTTCATCGGCCGTCAGGGCGCACACGTAGGCCTTGTCCCGGGTAATCAGTTCCTCGGCAAATTCATAAAGCGCATCAAAGTAATCCGAGGCATAAAGCACGTCCCCGGCCCACTCGTAACCAAGCCATTCCACATCCTGCTTGATGGCGTCGATGTATTCCTGGTTTTCCTTTTCCGGGTTGGTGTCGTCAAACCGAAGGTTACAGTCGCCGGAAAAGGTCTCGGCGATGCCAAAGTTCAGGCAGATCGATTTGGCGTGACCAATATGCAGGTAGCCATTGGGCTCCGGCGGGAATCGGGTGACCACCTTGCCGGTGTGCTCTCCGCTGGCGATGGCGTCTTCGATCAGGCTCTGGATAAAGTTGTGGGCTTTCTTCGACTCGGCGCTCATACAATCTCTGTTAAAAGGGGAGTGAATCTTAAACCGCGTATTATACTCACAAATCCTTGCCGGACTCATGCATAGCGGGAAACTCTTGAGTACAATGGGCCCGTTAACGTACCTAACCTTTCTGAACAGGAAAACCTGATGATTCTGCTGAAAACCAACTACGGTGACATCAAGCTGGAACTGGACTACGACAAGGCACCGGAAACCGCCAAAAACTTTGAACAGTACGTTCGCGACGGTTTTTACGATGGCCTGATTTTTCACCGTGTGATCAGCAATTTCATGATTCAGGGCGGCGGCTTCGAGCCGGGCATGACCCCACGTAAAACCCGCGATTCGATTCAGAACGAAGCCGATAACGGACTGAGCAACATGCAGGGAACCATTGCCATGGCACGCACCATGGACCCGCACTCTGCCACAGCCCAGTTCTTTATTAACGTTGAGAATAACGGCTTCCTGGACCACACCGCCAAAAACGCGGAAGGCTGGGGCTACTGCGTGTTCGGCAAAGTGGCCGACGGCATGGACACGGTAAACGCGATTCGAGCAGTGCGCACCACCATGCGTGCAGGCCACCAGGATGTGCCTGCCGATGACGTGGTAATCGAAAAAGCCGAGGTTCTGGAGGACGCGTGACCACGCTGTTTATTTCAGATCTTCACCTCGAGGAATCCCGCCCGGATATTACTGAGGCATTTCTGGGCTTTCTCGACGGGAAAGCCAGTGGTGTTGATCAGCTGTATATTCTCGGTGATTTCTTTGAGGCGTGGATAGGAGATGACGAACGCACGCCGCTCCAGGAGCAGATTGCGACTGCCCTTCGAAAACTGCGGGACAGCGGCACCAGGATTTTCCTGATGCACGGCAACCGGGACTTTCTGATCGGCCAGGACTTCTGCGACCGGGCCGGCGCAACGCTGCTGGACGATCCGACGGTGATTGATCTGTACGGTACCCCTACCCTGCTGATGCATGGCGACAGCCTGTGCACCGCCGATGTGGAATACCAGAAGTTCCGGGCCAACATGCGTAACCCGCAGTGGCAGCAGATGATACTCCAGCGCCCCCTGGAAGACCGCCAGCAAATGGCCCGCCAGCTACGGGAAATCAGCATGGCGAAAAATCAGGGCAAGGAGGAGTTCATCATGGACGTAACCCCCGAGGAAGTGGTCAAGGACTTGGAAACGCACGGTGTCCAGCGAATGATCCATGGCCACACCCATCGCCCCGCGGTTCATGAACTGACGGCCAACGGGTCGCCGGCAAAGCGTATTGTACTGGGAGACTGGGACAAGAACGTTTGGTGGCTTGAGGCAGAGCCAGGCAAGGAGCCCGAGCTATTCAAGGAGCCGTTGTAAAAAAGCCGGGCAAATGCCCGGCTTTTTTTATTCTTGGTTTCAGTGCGCGAGTATCTGCTGGAGGAACTTCTGAGTTCTGGCTTCCTGTGGGTTGGTAAAGAACTCGTGGGGAGGCGCCTGCTCCACGATCTCGCCACCGTCCATGAAAATCACACGGTCCGCCACCGTCTTGGCAAAACCCATCTCATGGGTTACGCAGAGCATGGTCATACCGCTTCCCGCCAATTCAATCATTACGTCCAGCACTTCCTTGATCATCTCCGGATCCAAGGCCGAGGTTGGCTCGTCGAACAGCATGATCTTGGGCTTCATGCACAGGGCCCTGGCAATCGCCACACGCTGTTGCTGGCCGCCCGAAAGCTGCCCCGGGAATTTGTTAGCCTGATCCGGGATCTTGACCCGCTCAAGGTACTCCATCGCTGATGCCTCCGCTTCCTTTCGGGGCGTTTTTCGCACCCAGATCGGCGACAGGCAGCAGTTTTCCAGGACGGTCAGGTGCGGGAAGAGGTTGAAGTGCTGAAACACCATGCCGACTTCCCGCCGAACCGTATCAATGTGGCGGACATCATCGGTCAGCTCGATACCATCAACAATGATTTTGCCCTGCTGATGCTCCTCCAGCCGGTTGATGCAACGGATGAAGGTGGATTTTCCCGAGCCGGATGGCCCACAGATGACAATTCTCTCGCCCTGATCAACGGTCAGGTTGAGATCTTTGAGAACATGGAAGTCCCCGTACCACTTGTGCATGCCCTCAACCCGGATAATCCCCGGTTTTTTTCCCGGCTGGTCCTTCGGCGGGGTCTGCATTTCTGAGGTTTGTGTTTGTTCTGTCATAGGATTACCCGTCAGGTCTTATGACCAGTGTCTAGTTTTCGTTCAAGGTTCTGGCTGTATCTGGAGATGCCGAAGCAGAAGACCCAGAAACAGAACGCCACAAATACATAGCCCTCAATGGCAACATTCTGCCAGGCCGGATCGGTAACCGTGGACTGGACTGTGCCGAGGATATCGAAGAGGCCGATAATCAACACCAGCGTGGTGTCCTTGAACAGGGAAATGAAGGTGTTCACGATACCCGGAATAACCATCTTCAGAGCCTGCGGCAGGATGACCAGCCCCATTTTGCGCCAGTATCCCAGCCCCAGAGCATCGGCAGCCTCATACTGGCCCCGGGGAATGGCCTGCAGGCCACCGCGAATCACTTCCGCCATGTAAGCGGACTGCCACAGGGTTATACCAATCAGCGCCCGGGCCAGTTTCTCGAAGTTCACACCTTCCGGGAGAAACAGCGGCAGCATCACCGAAGCCATGAACAGAACCGTGATCAACGGAACCGCCCGCCATACCTCGATAAAGACCACACAGATCCCGCGGATGATCGGCATCTCGGAGCGACGACCCAGCGCCAGCAATATGCCAATGGGCAAGGACGCAATAATCCCGATGTAAGCCAGGATCAGGGTCAGCATCAGGCCGCCCCATTTCGAGCTCTGCACTTCTTCCAGGCCGAAACTGCCTCCGGGAATCAGGAAGTAGCCAACAATGGGCAAACCAAAGATACCGAACAGCCCGAGCCACTTGCGGCCGGGGAACCGCTCGATGAACTGGGGTACAAAGGAAACCGCCAGCAGCAGGAACATCACGTCGACCCGCCACTGCAGTTCATCCGGGTAGAATCCGTAGATAAAGAAATTCAGACGCTGGCTGATAAACAGCCAGCAGGCACCCGCTCCCGTACAGGCGCTCGGATCACTGCCAACAAAGTTGGCGTCGAGGAAAAACCAGTTGAGCAAAGGCCCTACACTGGTCACCAGCAGATAGGCCACACCCAGCGTCAATACCGTGTTGAACCAGCCGGAGAACAGGTTCTCCCGCATCCACTTGACCGGACGGAGCGCCTTCTTGGGTGCTTTCATGGTTGACTCGGTCATCATCGCTCCTTAATGGCCACAGCCCGGTTGTAGATATTCATGAACAGCGAGATCAGCAGACTGATGGTCAGATACACCGCCATGGTAATGGCGACAACCTCGACGGCCTGCCCCGTCTGATTCAGCGTAGTGCCCATGAAGACCGCCACGAGATCCGGGTAACCGATGGCCGTTGCCAGGGAGGAGTTTTTCACCAGATTCAGATACTGACTGGTGAGCGGCGGAATGATGACCCGCATGGCCTGCGGTATCACCACCAACCTGAGGGTAAGACCATTGGGCAGCCCCAAAGCCTTGGAGGCCTCGGTTTGTCCCTTGCTGACCGACAGAATACCGGAGCGGACGATTTCAGCGATGAAGCTGGCGGTGTACAGCGACAGTGCAATCCACAGAGCCGCCAACTCCGGAATGATGGTAATTCCCCCGCCAAAGTTGAAGCCCCTGAGCGCTGGCAAATCCCACTCAAGAGGCCGACCGGCCACGAGATAAGAGATTATCGGTACCAGCACCAGAATTGCCACGCCGACCTTGAAGGTCGGGAAGATCTGTCCGGTCGCCAACTGGCGTTTTTTCGCCCATATCCGAATCCCGACGACGGCAGCGATGGCAAGCAGAATACCGCCCCAGACAATTCCGAAACCCTCCTGGGTCACTGGATCTGGCAGGTAAAGGCCCCGGTTGTTCAGGAACAGCGCTCCACCGACATCAACACTCTGGCGTGGTGACGGAAGATTGCTGAGTACGGCAAAGTACCAGAAGAAAATCTGCAGAAGCAGCGGTATGTTGCGGATCACTTCGATGTAAACCAGCGCCATTTTGGCCACAAGCCAGTTACTCGAGAGTCGCGCAACACCAATGATGAAACCGAGAATGGTGGCGGCAACGACACCCATCGCGGAAACAAGCAATGTATTGGTTAGACCAACCCAGAAGGTTCGGCCATAAGACATGGTTGCATCATAAGGCACCAGGTTCATGATGATGCCGAATCCGGCGGTTTCACCGAGAAAACCGAAACCGGTGCTGATGCCACGGCTTTCCATGTTGGAAAGCGTGTTATCGACGAGAATCCATCCGCCCCAGAACACGAGGGCAATGGCTATCGCCTGAAAGAAGAGTGAGCGGACCCGGGGGTCGTACCAGGGCTTGGGCCCTGCAGGTCGGGTATCGATTGTTTGTTTTTTCATGGATTGTCCTGAAGAGCTTCCCTGTGGTTTACAGCATCAGAGATAACGGCGAAGCCTCCCACAGGAGACTTCGCCGTATGCCTTCAGGTCTTAACGGACCGGCGGCGCATACATGATACCGCCTTCAGTCCAGAGCGCGTTGATTCCGCGATCCAGTCCCAGCGGGGTATCCGGTCCTACGTTGCGGTCATACATTTCACCGTAGTTGCCAACCAGTTTCACGGCCTGATAACCGAAGTCATCCGGCAGTCCAAGCTTGGCACCCATGTCGCCATCGGTACCCAGCAGGCGCTGGATATTCGGGTTGTCGGACTTCAGCATGTCGTCGGCATTGGCGCTGGTCACGCCCAACTCTTCGGCGTTGATCTGCACGGAGAGCACCCACTTGACGATGTTGAACCACTGATCGTCACCCTGGCGAACAACCGGGCCCAGGGGCTCCTTGGAAATGGTGTTCGGCAGGATCTTGGCTGAACTCGGATCGGACAGCTTCGAGCGGAGCGCCGCCAGCTGCGAACGGTCGGAGGTCAGAACGTCGCAACGACCCGCCGCAAAGCCCTGAACGGTTTGCTCGGAGGTGTCGAACACGATCGGCTTGAATTCCATGCCCTTGGCGCGGAAGTAATCCGACAGGTTCAGCTCGGTGGTAGTACCGGCCTGGATACAGATGGTGGCACCGTCCAGCTGGGTGGCATCGTCCACACCGATACCCTTGTTGATCAAAAAGCCCTGACCATCGTAATAATTCACGCCGGCAAAGTTCAGGCCCAGGGACGCATCGCGGGTCAGTGTCCAGGTGGTGTTACGGGAGAGCATGTCGATTTCACCCGACTGCAGGGCGGTGAAACGCTCCTTTGCAGTCAGTGGAGTAAACTCAACCGCGTTTGCGTCACCGAAGATGGCTGCAGCAACCGCGCGGCAGGTATCCACGTCGATACCGGTCCAGTTACCTTTTTCATCAGGCTGCGAGAAGCCAGGCAAACCGCTGGTCACGCCTCACTGGAGGTGACCTTTCTCCTTGACGTTCTCCAGAGTTGTAGCTGCCATGGCACCAGTGGCCGAGAACGTACCTACGGCCAGAGCAATCCCCAGGGCAATCGATTTCGTCTTTCTCATTGTCTTTTCTCCGAACATCAGTTGGTTTTATCGCGACGAGTGTAATCAGCAATTTGCAAGCCACTCGGCGTAAGCCGATGATTTATATTATTTTTATCAATCACCGGTGCGTTTCAGGCGAATCTGGAACGAAGTAATACCATTTCATGCACCAGTTCGGCGCTTTCGCTCCAACCCCATGCGCCAAAAAAAGGCAGACCAAGGGCCGCGCCTATTAAAAGTAGAACAAGGTTCGGGAAATGAACTAGTTTTTATGCAAAATTATTTCGAAATTTTGAAGACTGGGGGCTCTGCGTAGGTCTCGAGGCGCTTCCGCCACCCCGGCAGCCAGCGCTCCCGCTCGATGGGATTCTCCGCGTTTGCTGCCCGTCGCGTCAGAACGGTGTCAGCTGCTTCCCTGAATTTAACAAGGGCGCTCTGATCTGGTGATTCAGACATTTCCAAAAGCACCTGAAGCAGCCCCCAGCCCTGGCCCTCGTAGCGCTCCGTAGGCGAAGGCCCCTCGCCCTTGAAATTCACATAGTCGATGATGGCGTAAACGCCACCGGGCGTCTGGCTCAGAGACTCCAGCCGGGCAGCGATCTCTGGCTTTTGGTTATCCGGGGCTGCCTCAATAACCTTTGCAAGCGATTGCCTGGCGCGACGGAATATGAATTCAGCCTGGATCCCCTGGGTACCCGCCAGAAACTCTCGCAGCTCTGCTACTCGTAGCGAATCGTCTACAGCCAGAAAGTCTGCTTTTTCGCGCCAGGGAGCGTCAAAAGGCTCGAGCGCTCGCAACCATTCGGGAATATCGACCTGACGCTGTTCCATGTATTCCATAAGGGCCGGAAAACTTTCCACGAATCGCCCTTCAACGCCCTCCGGATACCAGATGAAGTGACCAATACCCAATGACGGAAACGCCTCGCCGTCGTTCCAGTGGACCAGACACTGAAAACGCCCTGCGCACTCGTTCCGGAAAATCTGTTGGCCTACCCAGTCCAGCTGAGCGGAGGTCAGTGCCAGGGAGACATCGACATCCGGGCCAGTCAGTGAAGTAAGCTGTTGGCCATCGGATTCGGGCGCGTTATCCTCATTAGTGGAATCACAACCAGTGACCACCAAAACACTCATCAGAGAGAGCAATACAAGGTATTTACCAAACACCAGCGCCTCCGGGAAAGTCAGAATTGTGCGCGATCACGCTACCGCATGTTCTGCCAGCCTGGCTTTTATGTCATCCGGAATCGGCAGTGCCTTCTCGGTTTCGTAATCAAAGTGGATTAACACGGCGACACCCCGGGCAATCTGCTTGTCGCCCTGCCAGGCTTCCTGAATCACATGAAACGAGGAATTGCCGATCTTACCGATGCCTGTTTTGATCTTGACCGGAATATGCCAGTAGCTCTGTGCCATCAGATCAATCTCAAGTCGTGCAATGATCAGCGGCCAGGTCTCGGCTTCAAGGGTCGGGTGAAAAATACGGAAAACCGGCGTCCTGGCCTGCTCGAACCAGACCGGCAGAGTGGTATTGCTGATATGCCCGAGGGCATCGGTATCGCTGAAACGTGGTTCCAGTTCCAGATGAAACATAGCGGCTTCCCTCTTTATGAAAACCGCCTACTATACACTGGCCGGGCCCAAAGACCCCAGAGCCGAGACTAAGGCAGGATACGCAGAATCCGTCCATCCGCACTGTCAGTGAGCAGATACACCGCCCCATCAGGCCCGGTAGCCACGTCCCGGATCCGTTCGCCCATTGCTTCGAACAGACTCTCTACGTCGCTTGCATCGCCAGCTTCCAGTGTGACGCGGTGAACGCTTTTATCGGCAAGGGCGCCGACCAGGAGGTTTCCCTGCCAGTCCGGAAACAGCTCACCCCGATAGCGGGTCATGCCTGAAGGGGCAATTGAAGGGGTCCAGTGCAACAACGGTTGCTCCATACCTTCCCGCTCAACAAAGGGCGTGATCATGGCGCCGGTGTAATCGATGCCGTGCGTGATTACGGGCCAGCCATAGTTGTGTCCCGGCTCGATAATATTGATCTCATCACCGCCGCGGGGGCCGTGTTCATGGGCAATCAAGACGTTTTCGACGGAATCAAACACCAGCCCCTGAACGTTCCGGTGCCCGTAACTGTATATTTCCGGCAGAGCGCCTTCCCTGCCAATGAAGGGGTTGTCGGCGGGAACACTGCCATCCGGGTTCAGCCTCACGATCTTGCCCAGATGACTGGACAGGTTCTGCGCCTGCTCCCGATAGTCAAATCCGTCTCCCAGCGTCACGATCAGCGTACCGTCCGGAAGCCAGGCCAGTCGGCCACCGTAGTGGGCGCTGCCTTCCTTGGCCGGCTTGGCACGGAATATCTCGACAACCTCCGTCAAGGCCTCCGCCTGCAACTGACCACGGGCCACGCACAGGTGATTCGCAGAGGCCGTCCCGCAAGCGTAGGCGAGAAAGACCAGTTGGTTATTCTCAAAGTCCGGCGACAACAGCACATCGAACAGACCTGCCTGAGCATCATTGAAAACCGGCGGAACTCCGGTAATCGGCGCCTGGCCGAGCTCCCACTCCTCTGAAATCATCCGCAACCGCCCTGCCCGCTCCGTCACAAGGGCGCCACCACCGGGAAGAAACGCCAGGGACCAGGGATGCTCCAGCCCGGAAGTCAACGTCTCGACGGTGTAGTCGCTCAAGGACTGGGCCTGTGTCGGACCTGGCAGCGCCCCGAGGCCAACCGCCAGGCAAAAGGCCAGCAGGGTTCCTGAGGCGTGGCTACTGACCCCAGTGGCAGGCCTGGCAGTATGTCTGGCGAACAGGGCTCCGGCAAATGCGGCGGTTAACAGCATGGCAAGCAGACCTCCCCCGGTTCGGGTCGCCGCAATCAGGGTTGGCATGGGAGCCAGGGCATTAACCAACACTAGTGCAACCCACAGCCCGGATGCCCCGGCCAGGGCGAACAGTGGCACCCGAAGTCCGCGCCCCACGAAACGGGAAACGACCGCCGCAGCGCCCTGGGAAAAAAGGAAACCGAGTCCAAAGAGGAGCAGGTAGAGCGGCGCAAAAGAGACCAGATCATGCCCGGTGGCAGAAATGCGAGCTTCAAGCCCAACCGCCACCCCCATAGTCTGAAGGGCCCACAGGTTTAGCTGGGTCTGAACCACGGTGCCAAGAATTACCCCGACCGCCAGTGCCACTAAAAAGCTGATGACGTTTTTCTTCGTTAACTGCCGTCCTGCCATTGCTCCGCCTCCAAAGCCCTTTGCCGTTTATACGACCCATTCTGTCAGATACAAACACAAAAAAGCCGGAGCATCACGCTCCGGCTTTTTTCGAGGCGGATTCAGCCCGCGAGCTCACTGCTCCACGAACGCCCGCTCAATCACGTAATGACCCATATCGCCGCCCCGGGCTTCCTTGAAGCCCATGTTGTTCAGGATGGCGCAGGTGTCCTTGAGCATGCTTGGGCTGCCGCAGATCATGAACCGGTCATTCTCCGGGTCAAAATCCGGCAGGTCGAGATCACGGGTGATTTTGCCGGTTTCCATGGCATCGGTCAGCCTCCCCTGGTTGCGGAAGTCTTCCCGCGTTACGGTCGGATAGTAAACCAACTTGCCCTGGACCATTTCGCCGAAGTATTCGTTCTCCGGCAGATCCTCGATCTCCTTCTGATAAGCCAGCTCGGAGACGTAACGCACGCCATGGGTCAGAATAACCTTATCGAACGCCTCGTAGACTTCCGGGTCCTTGATGATGCTCATGAAAGGCGCCAAACCGGTGCCGGTACTGATCAGCCACAGATTCTTTCCGGGCAGAAGGTTGTCCAGAATCAGCGTCCCTGTCGGCTTACGGCTCACCAGAATTTCGTCACCTACCTGGATTTTCTGAAGGCGGGAGGTCAGTGGGCCGTCCTGGACCTTGATCGAGAAGAACTCAAGCTCTTCCTCGTAATTGGCACTGGCGATACTGTAAGCGCGCATCAAAGGCTTACCCTCGGTCTCCAGGCCGATCATGACAAAGTGCCCGTTCTTGAAACGGAAGCCCGGATCACGGCTTGTGGTAAAGCTGAACAGGGTATCGTTCCAGTGATGGACGCTGGTAACTTTCTCTTTAATCAGGTTGCTCATGTAAACCTCTTGCCTGTTCGTTACGCTTTCTTACGGCGAATGATTCAATTTTGGATTGCGCTAAGTCTAACCCGACACTAACCTATCGGGAAAATGGGATATTCTCATAACCTTATTCGAGTGAGCCGATTAAGAGCGAAAAGTTATGAAGTACAGTTTTCGACAGCTGGAAGTTTTCCTGGCAGCCGCCCATTTCCAGAACATTACCCGTGCTGCCGAATCGCTGGCCATGTCGCAATCGGCAGCCAGCAGTGCGCTGAAAGAACTGGAAAACCAGTTCGACATCCAGCTGTTCGACCGCGTTGGCAAACGGCTCCAGTTAAACGAGCTGGGGCGGCTTTACCGCCCCAAGGTGGAGGCCGTCCTTGCCCAGGCCAATGAGCTGGAACAGGCCTTCAGCAAACACACGGAGGTGGGCGCCCTGAAAGTCGGTGCCACCCTGACTATCGGGAACTATTTGGCCGTGGGGGTCATGGCCCAATACATGAATACCCCTACCCATCCCAGAGTCTCCCTCGAAGTCGCCAATACCAGCACCATCGCAAGACGAGTGAGGGACTTCGAGCTGGATATTGGTTTGATCGAGGGGGAATTGCAGTCTTCAGAACTGGATGTATTGCCCTGGCGGGGAGATGAGTTGGTGGTGTTCTGTTCACCCACCCATCCACTGGCCCAAAAAACATCACTGACGGATGAAGACCTGCGCACCGCCACCTGGATCATGCGTGAGCAGGGGTCAGGAACCCGCCAGAGTTTTGAGCGGGGCATGCACGGCCTGTTGCCGGATCTGAATGTGCTGCTGGAGCTGGAACACACCGAGGCCATAAAACGGGCAGTGGAAGCCGACCTGGGCATTGGCTGCCTTTCGGAAGTGGTGCTGGCCGACGCGTTCAAGCGCGGAAGTCTGGTGCCACTGACGGTACCGGAACACCGTCAGTTTGATCGGCAGTTCTATTTCATCCTGCACAAGCAGAAATACCGTAGCGCCGGAATTGATGCCTGGATAGAGCTTTGTCGGCAGTTACGCTGAGATGGGCCCGCTGTGAAAGCGAAACTCCTGATCCGGATCTTCAATCAACGCCCGCTCCAGGGCCAGAAAATCCTCCGCACGGGCCGCGATCGGTTCACCAGCGGCCTGCTCGGCCAGAGTCAAGTAGTCCTGGTAATGCCGGGCTTCGGACTTCAGCAAACTGGTGTAGAAATCCGCCAGCTTCTCATCCAGGAACGGAGCGAGCGCGGCAAACCGTTCACAGGAGCGCGCCTCGATAATGGCGCCCACAATCAACACATCCACCAGGCGGCCAGGATCTTCTGACCGGACTTCCTGTCTTAATCCTGCCGCGTATCGGGCCGGGGTAAGATGGCAATAGTCCACGCCGCGCTTTTTCATAATCGCGAGCACCTGCTCGAAATGCCGGAGCTCCTCACGGGCCAGCCGGGACATCTTGTTCAGCAGGTCGGTGTTGTCAACGTACCGGTACATCAGGCTGAGCGCGGTGGAGGCGGCCTTCTTTTCGCAATGGGCGTGATCGATCAGCATCAGGTCCTGGTTCGCCAGGGCATTGTCGATCCATTGCTGAGGGGTCCGGCACGGCAGGAAGTTGTGAATCTCTTGCAGGGCGTCGTTCATGGTTGAATACAGTTGTTGATTTGCGGGCGGCGAGTATAGCGCACTTAACAGATTCCTCCGACCTCTGTCCAACTTAACTTTATAAGGGGTTTCCTATAGAATGCAGCGCCAGATAAAGGAGTCTCTGAATAAACCCTGAAACCCCATCGGTGATTTGAGGCATTATTCAGAGGCTCCTGCGGCCTTTCCGCCAAAACCTCCCGCCAAGGCATGAAGCCAACGGCGCGGGACATTCCAACTGATGAGGGTCCATATCGTGTTAGAAGCCTATCGTGAACACGTTGCCGAACGTGAAGCCCTGGGTATTCCTCCCAAGCCCCTGAACGCCGAGCAGACTGCTGCTCTGGTCGATCTGCTGAAAAACCCGCCGGCCGGCGAGGAAGACACCCTGGTGTATCTCCTGGAAAACCGCGTACCGCCGGGTGTCGACGAAGCCGCCTACGTAAAGGCCGCGTTCCTGACTGCTATCGTAAAAGGCGAAGCCTCCTCTCCGCTGCTGGACAAGCCGACAGCAGTCAAGCTGCTGGGCATGATGCAGGGTGGCTATAACATTGCGACCCTGGTTGATCTTCTGGACGACTCCGAGCTGGCTGAGCTGGCCGGTGAGCAGCTGAAGCGCACCCTGCTGATGTTCGACGCCTTCAACGACGTGAAGGAAAAGATGGACGCTGGCAATCCGGTTGCCAAGGCAGTTATCGAATCCTGGGCCAACGGCGAGTGGTTCACCAATAAGAAGAAGGTACCAGAGAGCACCAAGATGGTGGTGTTCAAGGTCACTGGCGAAACCAACACCGACGACCTGTCTCCGGCTCCGGATGCCTGGTCCCGTCCGGACATCCCGCTGCATGCCCGCGCTGCCTACAAAATGGAACGCGACGGCCTGAAGCCGGAAGAGCCCGGCGTTACCGGTCCCATGAGCCAGATCGACGAGATCAAGTCCAAAGGCCTGCCTGTAGCCTTCGTAGGTGATGTTGTCGGTACCGGTTCCTCCCGTAAGTCGGCCACCAACTCCGTTCTGTGGTTCTTCGGTGACGACATTCCGGGCGTGCCGAACAAGCGTGCCGGCGGTGTCTGCATCGGTAACAAGGTCGCTCCCATCTTCTTCAACACCATGGAAGATGCCGGTGCCCTGGTGTTCGAAGCCCCCGTCGACGACATGAACATGGGCGATGTTATCGAGATCCGCCCGTATGACGGCAAGATCCTGAACGAGGCCGGCGAGACTATCTCCGAGTTCAAGTTCAAGTCTGATGTGATCCTGGACGAAGTTCAGGCCGGCGGCCGTATCCCGCTGATCATCGGCCGTGGCCTGACTGCCAAGGCCCGCACAGCACTGGGCATGGGCGCGACCGACCTGTTCCGCTTGCCAAAAGATCCCGAAGCCGGCACCAAAGGCTTCACCCTGGCCCAGAAGATGGTTGGCAAGGCCTGTGGCCTGGAAGAAGGCAAAGGCGTTCGTCCGAACACCTACTGCGAGCCGCACATGACCACCGTAGGCTCCCAGGACACCACCGGTCCGATGACCCGGGACGAACTCAAAGACTTGGCGTGTCTTGGCTTCCAGGCTGACCTGGTTATGCAGTCTTTCTGCCACACCGCTGCCTACCCGAAGCCGGTTGACGTGGAAATGCAGCACACCATGCCGGACTTTATCCGTACCCGCGGCGGTGTTTCACTGCGCCCGGGCGACGGCATCATCCACTCCTGGCTGAACCGCATGCTGCTGCCGGACACCGTGGGCACCGGTGGTGACTCCCACACCCGTTTCCCGATGGGCATCTCCTTCCCGGCCGGTTCCGGTCTGGTAGCGTTTGCCGCGGCGACCGGCGTTATGCCTCTGGACATGCCGGAATCCGTTCTGGTTCGCTTCAAGGGCGAAATGCAGCCCGGCATCACCCTGCGCGATCTGGTACACGCCATCCCGCTGTACGGCATCAAGCAAGGCATGCTGACCGTTGAGAAGAAAGGCAAGATCAACGAATTCTCCGGCCGCATCCTGGAAATTGAAGGCCTTGAGCACCTGACCGTTGAGCAGGCGTTCGAGTTGTCTGACGCTTCCGCCGAGCGTTCCGCCGCGGGTTGTACCATCAACCTGTCTGAAGACTCCGTGGCCGAGTACCTGCGTTCCAACATCACCATGTTGCGCTGGATGATTGCCGAGGGTTACGGCGATCCGCGTACCCTGGAGCGTCGTGCCCAGCAGATGGAAGAGTGGCTGGCTGATCCGAAGCTCATGCGTGCCGACAAAGATGCCGAGTATGCACACGTCATCGAAATCGATCTGGCTGACATCAAAGAGCCGATCGTATGCTGCCCGAATGATCCGGACGATGCCAAGTTCCTGTCCGAAGTGGCTGGCGACAAGGTTGACGAAGTATTCATTGGCTCCTGCATGACCAACATCGGTCACTTCCGCGCCGCCGGCAAACTGCTTGAGCAGCACAAAGGCCCGCTGAGCACGCGTCTGTGGATGTCGCCGCCGACCAAGATGGATCAGGCGCAGCTGATGGAAGAAGGTTACTTCAACACCTACGGCACCGCCGGTGTTCGCACCGAGATGCCGGGCTGCTCCCTGTGCATGGGTAACCAGGCACGCGTAGCTCCGAAGTCGACGGTACTGTCCACTTCCACCCGTAACTTCCCGAACCGCCTCGGCGATGGTGCCAACGTGTACCTGACGTCTGCGGAACTGGCGGCTGTGGGTGCGGTTCTGGGCAAACTCCCCTCCCCTGCGGAGTACATGGAGTACGCGAAGGACCTAAACAGCATGTCGAAAGAGATCTACAAGTATCTCAACTTCGACCAGATGGAGAACTACACCAAGAAGGCTGCTGAGGCGAATGTCGCCTGAGCATCAAGCCTTTACGGTAATCTCCACGAAAAACGCCAGCCCTCGGGCTGGCGTTTTTTTATGCCCCGAAAAGCTTATCGCTCAAGCAGGATTTTGCCGACAGCCTCACCCGACTCAATACGACGATGCGCGTCACTGATCTGGGTGAACTTGTAGCGTTGAGTATCCAGCAACGGTTTGACCTTGCCCTGCTCCAGCATGTCACACAATGCCTTCACCAATCGTGGCTGATCGTCCATGCCGATCCCGTGTAATAGCGAAATCGAACGGAAGATCACGTGCAGGGTCAGACTCTTGGCGTGCATCTGACTGAGATCATGGGTTGACCGGGTATTGATTGAGCACAGGCGACCATTCACTGCCGCGGCCTCAATGGACTTGTCCACGTTTCCACCACCGACGGTATCGAACACCAGGCTGAAGCCCTTGCCGTTTGTCAGGCGCTGCTTGTAGTCCTCTACCGACTCATCCCGGTAAAAGATAATGTCGTCGGCACCCAGTGCCCGCGCCTGCTCCGCTTTCGCTTCGTTTGAGACGGTGGTGGCGACCCGGGCACCCAGGTATTTGGCAATCTGGATGGCAACGTGGCCGACGCCACCGGTGCCGGCATGAATCAGCACATGCTCACCGGGCTGAATCCCCGCCCGATCGACCAGGGCGCTCCAGGCAGTCAGGAACACCAGCGGCAATGCCGCACACTCAGCCAGAGGCAATTCCATGGCCGGAGTACGCTTACCCAGCAATCGAACATCGGCGATCATGAAATCTGCCAGCGCGCCCTGCCAGCCCCCGACGCCACCGGCGCATCCAAACACTTCATCGCCTTCGGCAAAGCCGGCCACACCGGGGCCAACCTTATCCACCACTCCCGAGACGTCACCATTCAGGATCGCGGGCATTGCCGGGCCGGTTTTCACCAGCCCTGAACGAATTTTGGTTTCGAGCGGGTTCACACTGGAAGCCACCACCCTGATGCGAACCTGACCTTCATCAGGCTCTGGTGTGTCCACTTCCCGCTCAACGAACACATCCGGCCCGCCAAACTCTTCAATGACCATTGCTTTCATTTTTTCTATACCTCCTCAAATCATGATCAGTACAGGATCAGTCGAACCAGAATAGCCGCCACCATTATCAGGGTTATTCCCTTGACCCAGCGCGCGCCCTGCTTGCTCATGTTTACCCGGGTTGCTATAAAGGCACCGGTGACATTGCCAAGAGCCAGGGTCAGCCCGACACTCCAGCGCACCTGATCGTTGATAGCGAATACCACCAGCGCGGCAAAGGTAAAGGGCAGCACGATGGAAACCTTGAGCACGTTCACCTGCCTCAGGTCGATTTTCAGCATGTGGTAAAGCACCACGATGAACAGCACACCAACGCCGACCTGTATAAACCCGCCGTACATGCCAACCACAAACATCGCCAGGTAGATGCCCGGACTCAGCCGGTCTGTGGTCAGGGGGCGGGTATTCAGTGAGGGCTGAGGTAACAGCATGAATACCGAGGCACCGATCATGGCCGACACCAGGACGACCTCGAACACCGCGTCTGACACCCAGGTCGCAACCCAGGCGCCCAGGAGCGAACCGAGAATTGCCGGCACAGCAAGGTGCAGACTGACCATCAGGTTGCCATGCCCCATGCGGTAGAAACTGCCCACCGCAGTGATGCTCTGCAACGTAATGGCCACCCGATTGGTACCGTTGGCCACCTGCGGCGGCAACCCCAGGAACATAAGCAACGGGAGGGTCAGCATGGACCCTCCCGCGGACAACACGTTAATGAAGCCGGCAATGCCACCCAGCGCTAACAGAGCCAGGATCTCAAACAGTGTCATCGTCAGGGTCCTGTCATGCAGCTGCTGGCGTGGCCATCCGGCGGCCCTGGCGGCTACTCCACACGAACGCAAAGACAAAGATCACCAGGCCAGCGCCATCCAGCAGCACCTGGCCATGGGGCCAGAGCATCAACAAACCGATGGGGAACATCAGCAGACGCACCACTGGATTCAGCGGATGCTCAAGGTATCCTTCAAGCCCCGCTACGATGGCGTAAACGCCGAATAACGCGAAGCAGAACACCTGAATCATTTCGGTGAAGTTCCCGGTAATCAACGGTGAGTAGGCGAACAGTAGCGGCACTATGTAAAGGCCCTTGGCCAACTTCCAGGCGGTAAAGCCGGTCCGCATCTGTGGTGTGCCGGCAATCGCCGCCGCGGCGAAGGCCGTGAGACAGACCGGCGGTGTCACGTTGGAGTCCTGGGATAACCAGAAGATCACCATATGCGCCGCCACCAGGGTTATCGACAGGGTTGCCGGTGACAGTGCCTGCTCAAGCAGCTGACTGCTGAAGGTGTCCGGAACGGAGGCCAGCAGTTGCTGCGCCGTAGCCGTGTCCATGGGCGCATTCAGCAACTCCATTTTATCGGGTGCTACCAGCATGAAGATGGACTTGGCCTGCTCCGGGAGGTTGCCACTCACAAGCAGGTCCAGCAGCTGACTCTGTGCAATCAGGTTGTAGATAGCCGGCGCGGAGAGTGTGGCGAGCACGATATAAGCTGCCGTTACCGGCAGGCCCATACCAAGGATGAGCGACGCCAGGGCGACCAGCAGGATGGTGATCAACAGGCTGCCACCGGCCCAGTCAGTAATCATTATTGAAAAAGTATTGCCGATCCCGGTAGTGGACACCACCATCACTATCAGCCCCACAGTGATCAGCAGAATCGCTGTTGTGGTGATATTGCGGGCACCCATCACCAGGGCGTCCAGAATGTCCCGAGGCCCCATGGGATGCTTCGACAGCCACGAGGCGACGATCACGGAGAGGATGGCTATTCCGGCCGCGTAGGTAGGCGTGAATCCATAAACCAGCGCTGCAACCAACACCACCAAGGGCATCAGAAAATGCCAGCCATCTTTCAGCACCTCTTTCAACGTAGGCGCTTCAGCATCCTCCAGCCGGGTGGCGTGGCTGCGTTTGGCTTCAATACGGACAAACATGGCCACCGAAAGGAAGTAGAGCAGCGCCGGCAATGCGGCGACAGAAATGATCGTGAGATAGGACACCTGCGTATAAGAGGCCATAATAAAGGCCCCCGCGCCCATCACCGGTGGCATCAGCTGACCACCCGTCGAGGCCGCTGCCTCAACCCCTGCAGCAAAACGGGCAGGGAAACCGGCCTTACGCATCAGCGGAATCGTGATCACACCGGTAGATACAGTATTAGCGACACTTGAGCCAGACACCGAACCCATCAGTCCTGAAGAAAATACGGCAACGAATCCCGGGCCGCCAACGAAGCGCCCCGCAGCGCAGCGAGCAAGCTCAATGATAAAGTCTCCGGCACCGGACTTTACCAGGAAGGCCCCAAACAGAATAAACATGAAGACATAGGTCCAGGAGATCCGGGCAATCGACCCAAGCATACCCTGCCCGCCAATGTAGGAGCGAAACAGCACAGTCTCCCAGGTGAGCCCCGGGAAATTAAAAATGCCGTCAACATACTGGCCCCACCAGGCGACATAGGATAACGCCAGAATGCACAGTACCGGGATAAACCAACCCACTGTTCTGCGGCCAAATTCAAGGATCAGCAATACCGCTGCAATCGAGACGATCCAGTCACCGGTACTGAAATTAACGCCTCGCTCATAGAGCGCGTTCTCGAACAGAATCAGGTAAGCGGCACAGGCCATCGCCGCCAGACCAAGAAAAACATCGATGCCAAGCACAGCCCGCTTACCAGCCACTGAGCGAGCCTTGAACATGGGGGTGGTCAACGCACAGATCAGTCCGAAAAGACCAAAGTGCAAAGCTGAGGTCCAGAGCTCTGACAGCGTAGAAACCGTGTTGAAATAGAGGTGTATCAGTGAGGTGAGAATCGCGAGGCCAAAAATCACCGGCCCGAAGAGCCGGTGATCAAGGCGTTCGCCAGCTTCGCTGGCACTTTCATCACGGACCTCGCTGAGAGGCCCGCCTGTTGATTGGTCTGCCACAACTACTCCGCAATCAGCCGTTCTGGAATCTCAATTCCCTGCTCACGGTAAAAACGCGCAGCCCCGGGATGCAGCGGCATCGGCAGACCGGCAATCGCTTTCTCCAGCGCCATGGCCTTGGTTGCCGGATGAATGTTATTCAGAAACGCCAGGTTGGCATAAATTGTCTTGGTGATTTGATACACGTCCTCTTCCGGGACATCCGCTCGGGCCGCCATGATGTTCGGCTGGGCGATAGTATTGATGTCCTTGTCCTGGTTCGGATAGGTACCAGCCGGGATCAGGTAGGGCGTCCAGAGCTCAAAATCACTGTTCACCTCGGCCAGCTGCGCCTCGGTAAAGTCCAGTGTTGTTATTTCGCCACCGAGGTTGGCGTAGGCACGGGTAACCGCAGATGCGGGGACACCGGCCGGAATGTTCATACCATCGATGTTTCCATTCTGCATGGCGTCAGCGCTGGGACCATAGCCGAGATAGGCGATGTCCACCTGCTCCAGATCAATTCCGACCTTGCCCAGGATAAAACGACCGGAACCTTCAGTACCGGAATTCCGGGCTCCAATAGAGAAGCTCTCATCGTAAAGGTTGGTCATATCCGAAATAGTACCGGTCTCAACCACGTTGTTACGGACCACAAAATGCTCAACGTTCTGCCAAAGCATGGAAACCGAGCGCAGATTTTTATAGGCCTGTGGTACTGGCCCTGTGCCGTTCCAGGCGTAGGCGCCGTATAGCCCCTGCAAAATACCGAACTGGATCTGCCCCTCGTCCATCAACTTCAGATTTTCGCCTGATCCGGCTGAACTGATGGCGGACACGGAAATATTGGTCGTTGGTTCCAGTTTTACCTTAACCAACGTGGAAATAGCGACGCCAACCGGATAGTAGGTGCCACCCGTAGTCGCAGTGCCCATTACATAATTACCCTCGGCGTGCACCCCCGAGGAAAAAGAAACCATAGCCGCCGCAAGCAGGCTCAGTGTTGATTTCAGATATCGATTGTTTCTCATAACCCTTTGTCCTTTCGCGATTATTGTTTTCTCAAGCTGGAATCTGACCTTAATTAATGTAGCGGCTCGGACAGAGATCTACCAGCTCAAATCATGAACCATCGCCTATGGTCTAAGTCATTCCAGCTTCCACCAACAGGCCTCCGGCGTCAGATACAACAAACCCCCGCCCTTGAGGCGAGGGTTTGTTGACATCAGCACGACTCGCATAAGCGCCAAACCTGAAGTTCCGGCGCCCAGCTGCTAGCGCCCTAGCGTGTAATGTGCTGATACTCGTTTGCGTCTTCGGTAGCCATACTCACCGCAACAATGGCGATGAAAGCAGCAATAAAGCCAGGAATGATCTCATAAACACCAGGACCACCCATAAACTCACCGTTCCAACCCAGAGAAATCCAGATCATAACCGTAGCTGCACCCACTACCATGCCAGCAATGGCACCGGCACCATTCGTGCGCGGCCACATCAGCGACAGGATAATCAGCGGACCAAAAGCTGCACCGAAGCCGGCCCAGGCATTACTGACAAGGGCCAGAACCTGTGAATTCGGATCGGATGCAATGACCGCGGCAACCAGGCCAACCAGCACCACACACACCCGGCCAATATTGACGCACTCCTTATCGGTTGCTTCCTTGCGCAGGAACAGTCGATAGAAATCTTCAGTCAAAGAAGATGAAGACACCAGCAACTGACTCGAGATGGTGCTCATAACTGCCGCAAGCAGAGCTGCATACAGGAAACCGGTGATCAGCGGATGGAACAGCAGATCGGACAGAATGATGAAGATCGTTTCCGGATCCGCAATATCCATACCGTTACGAACGGCATACGCCCGGCCGAAAACACCCAGCGAGATCGCACCAATCAGGGAGATACCCATCCAGCCCATGCCAATATTACGGGCAATCGGAACATCCTTCAGGGTACGGATGGCCATAAAGCGCACGATAATGTGAGGCTGACCGAAATACCCCAGGCCCCAGGTAACCGCAGACAACCAACCGATGAAGGTCAGGCCTTCCGTCCATGACAGAAGCGTGGGATCGACCGAGTTCAGAGTTTCAGCAGCCTGGCCAAAACCGCCACCGCCTTCTCCGAATAGCACAACCGCGGGCATGATCACCAGTGCCAGCATCATGATGCAGCCCTGCACGAAGTCCGTCATGCTTACTGCCAGGAAACCACCCACAACGGTGTAGGCCAGCACCACGCCCAGCGTAATGACAATACCCACCGCGTAATCACTCAAGCCACCAAAGTTGAAAATACCGGAAAACGCACTTTCAAACAGTTTGCCGCCAGCAACCAGACCGGACGCAGTGTAAACCGCAAAAAAGATGACGATAACGATAGCGGATACCGTTCTCAGCGATAACGCCTGAGTCGGGAAGCGGTTAGCAAGGAAAGACGGAATGGTAATGGCATTCCCATAGTGAACCGTCTGTTCCCGAAGGCGCGGTGCAACCAGCGTCCAGTTGAAAAACGCACCGACAAAGAGGCCAATACCGATCCACGCGGAACCCAGGCCAGATACATACAAAGCTCCGGGAAGACCCAGAAGCAGCCAACCACTCATATCCGAGGCACCCGCCGAAAGGGCGGCCACTTTCGGACTGAGCGCCCGTCCGCCTAGCATGTAATCCTCAGATGATGAGGTAGATCTGCGCATCGCGAATATGCCAATGGCAATCATGAGCGCAAAATATGCAAAGAGACTTATCCAAACACCAATAGCCATAGGGCTCCTCCGGTTTAATGAGTCGGAATCAGGTTCGCTCGCGAAGCACAGAACTGACCTGCCGACAACGCGCTGCACTGTTCTTCTTGTTCACACGAAAATTGTTCCTTATCGGAACGGGATTGTTCAGTGACTCACCTGCGCGGCGTGATCCTCATCTCGGGTTCTTGACGCCAATGCAGTCAGCCATTCAAGCCAGGCTCCCAACCGCTATAAGTTAGTATTACTACGGACGCCAGGCTTACGAAATCCTACGATTCTTTTGCACAATCCTACGGTTGTAGGGCTCAGAACACGGAATCAGGCAGCGTAAGCACCCGCCTGTAGCCTGGACGGCGTGGTTCCCTTGTATTTTCGTAACGCGTTGGTCAAAGCGCTCTGAGATGAGAAGCCGGTTCTGTAACTGATTTCAGATACCGAGAGTGACGTTGAGACAAGAAGTTCAGAGGCCTGCTCCAGACGCGTCTGAAGAAGGAATTGATGGGGCGTTATACCAGCGGCATCCCTGAATACCTCGTGAAAGCGGCTGACACTGAGACAGGCCTTCCCCGCCATTTCCTCAACGGTGATTTTTCGGTGCAGGTTATTGAGGATGTACGATCGAACGACTTCCGGGCTTACGGGGTTCCGATCGGGAGATTGCGTCTGCCCGCCGGCTATCCTGTCGGCCATGCAGTAGAGAATACTGGTAGCCAGGTGCTGCTGGAGCGTTGCGTTCTCTGGCGCGCGATCAAATTCGGTAGCGGTGAACTGGACAAAGCCCTGCAAACGACTGTCCATTTGCAGGGTGCGCGGCTTCTCAAAGACTCGCATCATCCGCTCGTAATCCGCATGGGCCGGAGTGTTAAACGCGGGAGTCAGTGGATCAAGATTAATGACCAGAACATGGTTGGAGTGACTGCCACAAAAATCGTGCTGGGCTTCCGTGGGCACGAAACAGGCTCTCCAGGTATCCAGACGAGCCCCTGTCCCGTCGACACTCAGTTCGGCTTCCCCTCTGACACCGATCACGATCTGATGATGTTCGTGGCGGTGCTGATGCGCTGCGCTGGGGAGTTTTAGAAGTTTTGCGTCGACCATCAAGACTGCCAGTCTTTAATTGAGAATGTACATCAATTAAAGCAGAACCTTACAAAAAGTGCACGAATGAAGGCTAAACCTCCAAAACTACCAAGCTGGCCTCAGCCATGACCAGTCGGGCTCAATAAACCGGTAAGCAGCTGGACAACCTCCTCGGAAACCTGATTCAGTGGGCGCGCCGCGTTGATAATATGATATCTATCCGGGGCCTCATTGGCACGGTCGAGGTAGGTATTTCTGATTCGCTGAAAAAACTCCAGATCTTCCTGCTCAAACCGGTCCAGTTCACCCCGACGCCTTGCTCTGGCCATTCCGGTTTCCACTGGCGCATCGAACAATATCACGTGATCAGGACGGACGTTACCCTGAACCAGGTTTTCCAGCAATGCAATCCGCTCCTGCGACACACCGCGCCCACCTCCCTGATAGGCAAATGTGGCATCGGTGAACCGGTCGCACAGCACCCACTGACCAGCGTCGAGTGCCGGCAGGATTCTCGTATGTAAGTGCTGGGCGCGGGCTGCAAACATCAACAGCAGTTCCGTGGTTTCGTGAACCACCTCATCCCGGGTTGCCAGCAGCAGCTCGCGAATGTGCTCGGCCATGGGGGTGCCGCCAGGCTCACGGGTTACCAACACATCCACACCGAGGTTCTCGAGGGTACTGGCGGCATTCGCCAACTGAGTGGACTTGCCAACGCCTTCTGTACCTTCAAACGTAATGAATTGCCCTCTCATGCTCATTCTCCACCCTGCTTAACCGAGGAGCGGTAATCCTCACGTCGGTTAAGCTGAAACTCACGCACAGCCTTCTGGTGTTCCGCCAGTGTGCGTGAAAATTTGTGGGTACCATCGCCACGGGCAACGAAATAGAGCGCATCTCCATCATCCGGATGCAGGGTCGCGTGAATGGATTCACGGCCAGGCAGGGCGATGGGCGTTGGGGGCAGTCCATTGATTCTGTATGTGTTGTAGGGCGTGTAGGTGCGCAGATCCTTACGGCCGATACGGCCCTGATAACTATCGCCCATACCATAAATAACCGTGGGATCGGTTTGCAGGCGCATTCCCTTCTGGAGGCGGCGAACAAATACCCCTGCAACCTGGTCGCGCTCTTCCGGGGCGCCAGTTTCGCGCTCCACAATAGAGGCCATGATCAGAGCTTCATAGGGGTTTTCATAGGGCAACCCATCTTCCCGTGCTGCCCACTCCTCAGCCAGCACTGATTCCATACGGCTGAAGGCACGCCTCAGAAGATCCAGATCGGACTCGGTGCTGGTAAAGGCGTAGGTATCCGGGAAAAACCGCCCCTCAGGATGCTCCCCTTCCGCACCGACAGCCGCCATGATCTTTTCACTGGACCACTCGCCTGTGAGCTTTTGCAATCGCTCGGCGTTTGCCAGTGCTGCCCTCATATCCTGAAAAGTCCATCCCTCGATAAATTGCACATACCAGTGCTTGGTATCGCCGGAGACCATGATGCCAATCATGTCGACGGGACTCATGCCATCAAGGAATTCATACTCGCCAGCCTTGATCCGGGTCTGCCCAGGGTCAAGGCGACCATATAGCCTGAGCCACAGCCGGTCCGAGACCAATCCTTCATCTTCAAGGCGACCCGCCACTTCCGTGAAAGACGCACCCTGGGGAACCTGAAAAAGCAGCGGCTCTTCGAACTCGACTGGCTTTTCAAGGCCTTTCAAGCCTTGCCACACCCACAGACCGGTTCCCGCTGAGATCAGGACAGCAGCACAAACACACGCAAGCAATAACTTCTTGAACAAACGATTTATTCCAGTGTTTCGAGAGGATTGAAGATTGTCGCAAGTCCACCATCGACAGGCAAATCATGACCGGCAATAGTGCGAACCGGAACAAACCCAAGAACGCTATTCAGAAGAAATAGCCCATGGCAATCCGGACCGAGGACATCGTCTACAGCAACCGGACGCTCCGACACCCTTTCCCCCTGTTGCCTCAGCCGTTCAAGCACCCATTGCCTGAGAACGCCGGCAACCGCAAGGCTGGATGCCGGCGGTGTCACCCAGCCATCGCTTTGCCGGAGCAGAAGATTGGTGCGGGTACCCTCCACCAGATTGCCGCCGTGATCAGCCATGATGACCTCGAAAAGGGATGGCCCCAGTTCAGCGGCGGCCAATACCTGCTCGATCCGGTTCAGAGACTTGATACCTGCCAAGACAGGATTAACAGACAGGGGGACTTTCGAGAAGTCAACGGCCTCTCCGGCAATATCCGGCATCGGAGGCAACGGTGAAGCCGACACCAGCAGGTTTGGCTCCATCCCGGGAGCAGGCCGGTAACCCCGCCCACCGCTGCCCCTGGTCAGGGTCAGTTTGAGAATCCAGCCTTCCCCCCTGAATCGACCGGCAAAGCGCTGCGCCGCCTGGACACAAACGTTCGCCAGATCCCTTCGCGAAACCTCGATGCCCAACCGACCGGCATCACGAACCATGCGCTCAAGGTGTCGCGAAAGCAGGACTCCTTTCTGCTCAACCATGCGGATCGTTTCAAACAGCCCGTCGCCGTAGGCCAAACCGCGGTCATTGGCGGGCAAGCCACCGTCGTCAGCCCAGAAAAGACGAAACACGGCGGGGGTCAGCCTTCGTAGCGACGGAAAATCAGGGTGCCGTTGGTACCACCGAACCCGAAGGAGTTGGATAGGGCTACCCGCACATCCGCCTTACGGCTCGTGTGTGCCACAAGGTCCAGATCGCAACCCTCATCCGGATTGTCCAGATTGATGGTGGGCGGCAGGACCCCATCCCGAATGGCCAGAACCGAGAAGATCGCTTCCACAGCACCAGCAGCTCCAAGCAGGTGACCTGTCATGGACTTGGTGCTGCTCATGGCCAGCTTTTCGGCATGCGCGCCGAACACCCGACGAACTGCAGCCACTTCGGCCACGTCACCAACCTGGGTGGAGGTTCCATGGGCGTTGATGTAGTCGATTTCTTCCAGATCAAGGCCAGCATCACGAACTGCGTTCGCCATGGATCGGGCGGCGCCCTCGCCATCTTCGGGCGGCGCTGTAATGTGGTGGGCGTCGTCGCTCATACCAAAACCGACAACTTCACCGTATATGGTGGCGCCCCGCTCCTTTGCGTGTTCAAGCTCTTCAAGCACAACGACACCGGCGCCATCGCTGAGCACAAAGCCGTCCCGGTCTTTATCCCAGGGGCGGCTGGCCTTTTCCGGTTCATCGTTACGGGTAGACAGAGCCCGCGCAGCCGAAAACGCAGCCATACCGGTACGCGTCGTCGCCATTTCCGAGCCACCTGCCAGCATGACATCGGCGTCGCCATAGGCAATCGTGCGGGCCGCGTAACCAATGTTGTGGGTGCCGGTAGTGCAGGCTGTCACGATCGCAATGTTGGGGCCACGGTATCCGAAACGGATCGCGGCATTGCCGGAGATCATGTTGATGACAGAAGCAGGCACGAAAAACGGGGAAACCTTTCGGGGCCCCGACTTGTCCATGGTCAGGACGCTCTTCTCTATGTACTCAAGGCCGCCAATCCCGGAGCCGATTGCAATACCTACTCGCTCCCGATCAAGCTTCTCAAACGACTCCAGCCCACTGCTGTCAACTGCCTGCTGCGCAGCAATCAGGCCATAATGGATAAAGGCATCAAGCTTTCTGGCATCCTTCGGGGACAGGTAGGACTCCATGTCCAGATCCCGAATGGCCCCACCAATTCTGGTGTTATAGGCAGACGCGTCAAAGCGGTCGATCATACCGATCCCGCTGCGCCCGGCCTGAATCGCTTCCCAGGACGACGCCACACTATTGCCGACTGGAGACAGCATGCCCATACCTGTAATGACAACTCGCCGTTTAGCCATAACCTGTTGCACCTGAACTTGTCCGAATGAATCTGAACGCAGATTGAAGCTGATATTCAGCCAATAAAAAAGCCGTCCCTCGATGTTTCACAAGGACGGCTTTTTGCCTGGCTTACTTAATTGCAGAGTATCAGGTGTGCGCGACGATGTAGTCGATCGCGTCCTGAACACTGGCCAGCTTCTCGGCTTCCTCATCTGGAATCTCGGTTTCAAATTCCTCTTCCAGCGCCATAACCAGCTCAACGGTGTCCAGTGAGTCAGCGCCAAGATCCTCTACAAAAGAAGATGAGTTCTGAACTTCGGACTCTTTAACGCCCAACTGTTCACAAACGATCTTCTTCACGCGCTCTTCAACTGTACTCATAATGTCCTCACTTTGTGTGTCAACCAAGCAACTCTAGTGCTGCCAGTTTAGTTTAAACCCTACCTGCAAACAAGCAGGGATTCTGATAAACATGTTGTGCGACAAGGGGTTGCGCACAGACCCCGAAAGGGGCTTATCCCATGTACATTCCGCCGTTCACGTTGATGGTTTCACCCGTCACGTATCCGGCTGCATCTGATGCCAGGAAGGCAACCACGGCTGCCACTTCTTCCGGCTCACCCAGACGACCCGCGGGTATGATTTCCAGCATAGCCCCACGCTGCTTGTCGTCCAGTTTTTTTGTCATATCCGTGTCAATAAATCCGGGAGCCACGCAATTTGCAGTGATACCGCGGTTCGACATTTCCTTGGCCAGGCTTCGGGTAAACCCTTCAACCCCGGCCTTGGCGGCGCAGTAATTGCCCTGCCCCGCATTGCCCATACCGGCAACCACGGAGCTGATATTGATAATCCGGCCCCATTTGGCCTTGGCCATGCCACGAAGCACGGCCTTGCTGGTCCGATAGACGCTGGACAGATTGGTTTCCAGAACCGAGGCCCAGTCATCATCTTTCAACCGCATCAGGAGGTTATCACGGGTAATGCCGGCATTGTTGACCAGAATCAGGGGAGCCCCCGATTTCTCCGTCAGCTCCTTCAAACCGGCTTCAATGCTGGCAGGGTCTGCAACGTTCATGACCATGCCGTAACCCTTGTAACCGGCCGACTGGAGATCGTTGGTGATGGATTCTGCACCGGCTTCACTGGTTGCTGTTCCGACAACTTCGGCACCCTGCGCGGCCAGCGCACGGGCAATGGCCTGACCAATACCGCGGGTAGCACCGGTGACCAGTGCGGTTTTACCTTCCAGAGACATGAATAACTCCCTTTCGTTTCAGGACTGACCGAAAGCGTCCAGCGCCTTCGCCAGCGAATCCGGGTCTTCGATACTGTGAACGGCCAAAGCCCGGTCGATACGTTTGGCCAGCCCTGCCAAAACTTTTCCAGTGCCGCACTCGACTGCAACTTCGACATCATTGGAAACGAGGGCACGCACAGAGTCCGTCCAGAGCACCGGAGAATAAAGCTGCTTGAGAAGGTTGGCCTTCAGTGTAGCGGATTCGGTCTCGGCGGCAGCGTTAACATTTTGTATAACCGGGATGACAGCATCATTAAAGCGAACATCCTCCAACGCTTTCGCCAGTTCCTCCGCGGCGCCTTTCATAAGTGCGCAATGCGATGGCACGCTTACAGGCAATGGCATGGCCTTCTTCGCGCCTTTTTCCTTGCAGGCTTCAATAGCCCGTTCAACTGCGGCTGCCGAGCCAGCAATAACCACCTGACCAGGGGCATTGAAGTTTACCGCAGATACCACATCGCCCTGTGCCGCATCCTGACAGGCTGCCACAACGGCATCATCCTCAAGACCAAGGATGGCTGCCATCTTCCCTTCTCCAGCCGGCACAGCGTCCTGCATGAGCTCACCACGCAGGCGAACCAGCTTGACCGCTTCAACAAAATCGAGGCTCTCTGCCGCCACCAGGGCGCTGTACTCTCCCAGACTGTGACCGGCGAGAAAATCGGGAGAAGAACCGCCGGCAACAAACCACTGCCGCCAGAGGGCAATACTGGCCGTCAGGAGCGCAGGCTGCGTCACCATGGTTTTATTCAATTCCTCCGCCGGCCCCTTCTGGCAGAGATCCCAGAGGTCATAGCCGAGAACATTGGAGGCTTCGGAAAAGGTTCTGTCGATGATGGGCCAGGCTTCAGCGGCAGCCGAAAGCATGCCCACCGATTGCGACCCTTGTCCTGGAAAAATAAAGGCTGATTTCATAAGCGGGATCTTATCGTCATTGGGTGGTTACGTGAGATTAGCCAATAGTACAAGTTAGGCCAATTATCCGCGAATGCGTGGCCAAACCGGGACAGACTTTAGTCTCAGGCACTCAAAGCATGAGATCGTCGAGACGCTCGTTGATACGGCGGGGTACTTCCAGCTCAACTTCCCGAACGGCCTGTCGAATGGCCGACAACATGGCCCGCTCATTGGCGTTGCCATGACTTTTGATCACCACGCCCTGGAGACCGAGCAAACTGGCACCGTTGTGTCGGGAAGGATCCATCAATTGCAGAAGCCGACCGATAATCGGACGGGCCAGCAGGCCGACCAGTCGGCCGTAGAGATTTCGTGTGAAGGCCTGTTCCATCAGCTCTATGAGGAGACCGGCAACACCCTCGCCGGTTTTCAGGGCTATATTGCCGACAAAGCCATCACAGACGACCACATCTGCGACGTCCCGGAACAGATCGCTACCTTCCACATAACCGATGTAGTTGATGGTATCGCACTGGGCCAGCATATGAGACGCCAGCCGGACCTGTTCATTGCCCTTTATCTCTTCCTCACCGACGTTCAGAAGAGCGACCCTTGGTTCCGCCTGGCTGCAGATCGCAGAGGCCATCAGGGACCCCATCAGGGCATACTGATAGAGATTTTCGGCGGTTGAGTCGACATTGGCGCCGAGATCAAGGACGTGACAGCGCCCCCTGAGCGAGGGAATCAGTTTGGCAATAGCCGGGCGCTCGATACCCGGATACATGCGGATAATGGTGCGCCCAAATGCCATCAATGCACCGGTGTTACCGGCACTGACACAGCCCTGGGCCTCGCCATCGCGAACAAGACTCAGGGCGATGGCCATGGAAGAGTTTTTCTTGTGGCGGAGAGCGTGGGAGGGGCGCTCGTTCATCCGAACAACGTCTGCCGCCTCGACAATGCGAATTCGGGCGTGCCCCTCACGCAACAAAGCCTCGAGCTCGCTCCGGATTCCCACCAGAACGATGCTCAAGGCTTCGTTTTCACGCACCGCCCGCAGCGATGCGGCAACCACGACGGCAGCCCCGCGGTCGCCACTCATTGCATCAATCGTGATGGTGACCGGCTTCACCGTTCTGCCATCCGATTCGGGACGGTGCATAGCGGCAACGAGATTACTCGTCGCGTGCTTCGATTACCTGCTTGCCGCGGTAGAAGCCGTCCGGAGACACGTGGTGACGACGATGAACTTCACCAGTAGTCGCATCGGTGCTCAGAGCAGCGGCGCTCAGGGCGTCGTGTGAACGGCGCATGCCACGCTTGGAACGGGTCTTACGGTTTTGCTGTACAGCCATGATTATGCTCCTGACCTGTTAACGTAAACTTGAATTGCTGAATAAGTAACGTCTGTTCGTTAAATGTGCGCCGGTCTCCCGAGGGACGACCCACGCCCGGTTAATGCTTTGTCTTCTTGAGATCCGCCAGGACACTGAACGGATTCTCACCCGACTTTCTCACCGGCTCTGCCCCGGAGCTGTCAGGCTCGTAGGCTTCCAGATCTTCCCGGGCAGGACACTGGTCCCGTTCGTGAAGCGGAAAAGGTGGCAAAACCAGCAACAGCTCGTCTTCCACCATCGACCAGAGGTCCGCCGTAAAATCATCGGTCAAAAACGGCTCGAGTTCTTTCGGCAGCTGTTGCGCCTGCTCGTCACTGGTAACAAGACCCAGCTTGAACTCGGAGACCAGAGTCACGCTCATGGCGCCCATGCACCGCTGACACTCCAGATCAACCGGGGCCGCCAGCTCGCCCGAAACAACTCGACGACGCTCACCATCCATAAAAAAAGACAGTTTGACCCGGCACGCAGCGCCTTCCGAAAACCCGAGAACGGATTCCCGAAAACGGCCAAGCCCGCTGATGGGAATCACTCCCTCCAGTGTGCTGTTATGTTCCGCTAACCGGTAAGGATCAACAGATTTGGGCAACTCGGCGTTGGACGCGTTTGACATAGGCGCGCAATTTTAGGGGCGCAGCCGGCCGCTGTCAAAGACTTCGTTGCTTTTTCACGGGGGTTCCAGTGCAGATAGGTGTAATTTACGATAATCGCACAGCAGATGCACCGGCCAGGTACTTAAAGGACTCGATCAATGCCCCCAAAACCGCTTTTACTGGCGTCTTCATCACCTTACCGGAGAGCGCTCCTGGAGCGGCTTGGCTTGCCGTTCACCTGCGCAAGCCCGGATATCGACGAATCACCCCATGAAGGCGAGACCGGCGAGGCCCTGGCGACACGTCTGGCCGAGAGCAAGGCCCGCGAATTGGCGGACCGGTTCCCCGGCCACTGGATCATCGGCTCGGACCAGGTCGCCTGCCTGCCCGACGGCTCGGTACTGAGCAAGCCCGGCAACCACGAAATGGCGACAGAGCAGTTACGCCAGAGCAGTGGTCACAGGGTACTGTTTCTTACAGGCCTGGCGCTGCTCGACTCCGATTCCGGCAAAATCGACAGCCTTTGCGAGCCGTTTAACGTCAGGTTCCGGGAACTGGCTGATGAGGAGATAGAGGCCTACCTATTGCGGGAGAAACCTTACGACTGCGCCGGCAGCTTCAAGATGGAAGGCCTCGGCATTACTCTGTTCGAGGCCCTTGAGGGCCGGGACCCGAACAGCCTGGTGGGCCTCCCCCTTATTGCCCTGAACGCTCTGCTGAGGCAATGGGGCCGGAATCCCCTGCTGGAAAACCGGCCTGCCTCATAAGGCATTACCGAAGCTCGAGCCGGGACTCGACCAGTTGACTGGCGAAACCCTCGCCAAAGGCGACACCAAGCTGATCAACAATATCCTTGAACGGTGATTTGCGACGGCTGTAGTCCACCAGTTCCTCCTGACCTATGATCTGCCGAGCAACGTGTGATGCGCTGCCGAGCCCATCAGCCAGGCCAAGCTCAACGGCCTGCTCGCCACTCCATACCAGCCCGCTGAACAGGCGCTCATCATCCGCCAGGCGATCACCACGCCCTTGCTTGACCGCTTCGATAAACTGTTGGTGGGTGTTTTCCAGGACACTCTGCCAGAAAGTGACTTCCTCTTCCTGCTCCGGCGAAAACGGATCAAGGAACGCCTTGTTCTCACCGGCCGTGTAGAGACGGCGATCCACGCCGATCTTCTCCATAACCTCGGTAAAGCCGAACCCGCCAGCCACCACCCCAATCGAGCCGACAAGGCTGGCCCGGTTGGCATAGATCTCATCCGCGGCCGCCGCAATGTAATAGGCTCCGGAAGCGCCGATGTCCGAGATAACGGCGTAGACCTTTTTCTCGGGATATTCCTCCCGCAGGCGCTTGATCTCATCGTAGACATACCCGGACTGCACCGGGCTGCCCCCCGGGCTGTTGATGCGCAGAATCACTGCTACCGAGTTTGGCTCTTCGAAGGCTGTTCGCAGAGAACCTACAATATTGTCTGCACTGGCCAGTTCGTCGGCAGCGATCGGACCGTTTATTTCTACCAGAGCCGTGTGCTTGCCGGTTACACCCTCCAGTGAATCGCCCAGGGGAAACTTGATCAAAAACAGCAAGGCAATCAGGTAACCAAACGTCAGGAACTTGAAAAAGATACCCCAGCGCCGGCTCTTGCGCTGCTCAGACTGAAGTGACATGACGAGTTTTTCGATGAGCTTCCAGTCACGTCCGGACTCGGGCGGAAGCTTCGGCGACTTTCGCCCGAAAAACGGCTTACTTTCTTTTTCAGGCTCCACCGGTTTGTCACCCCAATCGGCAGACTTGTCAGATTCCCAGTCACTCATGTGCGCATCCTGTCAGCAACGTCAATGAATTCGGTCTGTTTACAGCCCCAGCACCCGCCGGAGGTCTGGCACGGATTCAACAATGGCATGGGGCGAATATTCACCCAACACATCCCGCTTGTGCACACCCCACTCAACGCCGATGGAGGGCATGCCGATACGCCGGGCCATATCAAGATCGTATCGGGTATCGCCAATCATCACTGCTTCCTCGGGCTCAATGCGATAGAAACGAAGAATCTCTTCAAGCATGGCGGGATCGGGCTTGGAGCGTGTCTCATCGGCACAACGGGTGATCTCGAAGTGGTCGCCAAGACCGCTGGAGGCCAGCGCAAAGTCCAGGCCGCGCCGGCTCTTGCCGGTTGCCACAGAACAACTGCGACCGGATCCTCGCAGATCTGCGACCACATCGGCCATACCGTCAAACACGTTTTGCGCCGTTGTCACCTTGCTGAAGAAATAGCGTCCGTATCCGTCGCGAATCCTGTTCATTTCTTCCCGACTGATACCGGGATAAAGCTTCTCCAACGCCTCGACCATGCCAAGCCCGATAATATCCCGGTACGCCTCACGCTCCAGGGCCGGAAAGCCCAGCTCGGTTGCCGCCTGATGCAGGCTGTCAGCAATATGCTCAACCGAGTCCACCAGGGTCCCGTCCCAGTCAAAAATTACTACTCTGACGTTCATTGATCGTTTCCTTTAAGACGCCCGGAAAGTTTCCTGAGCACGTCATTGAATGCATCGTCGTAAGGCGCCTCAAGGCGCACAGCCTCACCCGAGACCGGCAAGGTAAACTCCAGGGCCCGCGCATGCAGCATCAGCCGTTGCCCGCCAATGGACCGGAACGCCTTGAGGCTGACATCATCCATATACTTGTCGTCACCCGCAATCGGATGACCGGCCCAGGCGCTGTGCACGCGGATCTGGTGCGTACGACCGGTAATTGGCGACGCCTCGACAAGGGTGTAGCCCGCGTAATGCTCGAGGCAGCGGAATGTCGTCAGCGAGGCCTTGCCGGCAGCGTCAACCTTCACCCGACGCTCGCCATTGGGCATCTCGTAGCGCAGCAGAGGCACATCCACCCGGTCAACGCTGGCCGGCCAGTCGCCGGCGACCAGCGCATGGTAATGCTTGCGGATTCGTTTCTGGCGCAGCTCATCCTGCAGGTACCGAAGCGCCGACCGCTTCTTGGCCACCATGATCAGTCCGGACGTATCCCGATCCAGACGGTGAACGAGCTCCAGAAACTTTGCCGCCGGGCGTGCGGAACGAAGCACCTCGATCAACCCGAAACTCAGGCCGCTGCCGCCGTGTACGGCGATACCGGACGGTTTGTTGACCACCAGCATCTGCTCGTTCTCGAAAACAACCGCGGATTCCATCACGCCCTGCACCCGGGAGCCGGGCGCCACCTGATCAGGCTTTTCCTTTCGGGTGATCGGTGGGATACGCACCTGATCACCGGTTCTCACCCGGGAATCCGGCTTGACCCGCCCTTTATTGACCCGAACCTCGCCCTTGCGGATGACACGATAAATAATGCTCTTGGGCACACCGCGAAGCTGGGCAAGAAGGAAGTTGTCCACCCTCTGACCATCGTTGTCTTCGTCCACGGTAACCCACTGGACGCCCTGACGGACCTCTCCACGAACAGCCTGACTCTCACTGCCGGCCCTGCTGGTTTTTTTTGCCCTCTCGGGCCGCGGTTGGGCTGGCTTTCTGCTCGCAGACTTTCGAGACATGAAGTTCCTTGGCTACTGGAGTGACTGCAGGATTGAACGGCTGCATGAATACTGTTATATTCCGGCGTGCTTTGCCGTTTGTCTACGGCCTGACCAACTCAAGTCAGAAGCCGGAGCGGCAGAAGTATACCGACACTATTCGAGAGTTTGAACGCCGTGCACCCAATCACTACCGGGAACGGCGAGAGAAATGCTCCCGGAGGACCAGGACAGATCTTCGAAAGGCTGCATCCTGTACCCGGGAGAGAGAGAAACCGCGCGGAAAACCGCGGGCGACATCGCGAAGAATCACTGCCACCCAGGGCCGGGCCGTCCAGCATACGAATACGACGTGAGACCCAGGCACCTGAGTGAACCTGAAAACGGATAACATGCGTCAACAGACACGAACCTTACACGACCTCTCCCTGCCCACAGGCAGCCGGATCGTCGGCGTTGGTCTCAGACCGAAAGGATCAAACCCCAGAAGGGTCTGATTCGTCTGGCCGCCGGTCCGCCCTTGATGTAACAGGGCCCGCGGCACGCACATCCTGCTTCGCTGATGCGATCCCCTCCGGTTTTCTGTCAAATTAAACGACAGGAACTCTTTCTTTCCATGAAAAGAATGCTTATCAATGCAACTCATCCCGAAGAGTTGCGCGTCGCCCTGGTTGACGGCCAGCGTCTATTCGACCTTGATATCGAATCCAGCTCCCGCGAGCAGAAGAAAGCCAATATCTACAAGGGCCGCATTACCCGGGTCGAGCCCAGTCTCGAGGCCGCGTTTGTGGATTTCGGCGCCGAGCGCCACGGCTTTCTGCCGTTGAAGGAAATTTCCAAGGAATACTTCAAGAAGTCGCCCGGCCAGATCGAAGGCAAAATCAACATCAAGGACGTTGTTTCCGAAGGCCAGGAAGTCATCGTGCAGGTCGACAAGGAAGAGCGTGGCAATAAGGGCGCAGCCCTGACCACGTTTATCTCCCTGGCAGGTCGCTATCTGGTACTCATGCCCAACAACCCCCGTGCCGGCGGCATCTCCCGTCGCATAGAGGGCGATGAGCGGGCGCAGCTCAAAGAAGCGATGAACGATGTTCAGGTGCCGAAATCCATGGGCATCATCGTTCGTACCGCCGGCATCGGCCGTACCACTGAAGAACTCCAGTGGGATCTGGACTATCTGGTGCAATTCTGGGAGGCCATCACTCAGGCCGCCGGCGAGCGCAAGGCCCCCTTCCTGATTCACCAGGAAAGCAACGTTATCATCCGTGCGGTTCGTGACTACCTTCGCCAGGACATCGGCGAGGTTCTGATTGACGCCAATGGCGTCTATGAGGACGTCCTGAATTTCGTTCGTGCGGTCATGCCCACCTTCGAAAACAAGATCAAGCTGTACAAGGATGAAATCCCGCTGTTCAGCCGGTACCAGATCGAAGGCCAAATCGAGACCGCCTTCCAGCGGGAAGTGAAACTGCCCTCCGGCGGCTCCATCGTGATTGATCCGACCGAGGCCCTGGTTTCCATCGACATCAACTCTTCCCGCGCCACGAAAGGCCAGGATATCGAGGAAACCGCGCTCCAGACCAACCTGGAAGCGGCAGAGGAAATCGCCCGCCAGCTGCGCCTGCGTGACATGGGCGGTCTGATTGTCATCGACTTTATCGACATGACGCCTGCGAAGCATCAGCGGGAAGTTGAACAGAAGATTCGTGAGGCCCTGGAAATCGACCGGGCCCGGGTTCAGGTGGGCAAAATCTCCCGCTTCGGCCTGCTGGAAATGTCCCGTCAGCGCCTGCGCCCCTCCCTGGGAGAGACACGCAGCGAAGTGTGCCCCCGATGTGAAGGTCAGGGCACTATTCGTGGCATCGAGTCCCTCGCCCTGAGCATCATGCGCCTGATCTACGAGGAATCGTCAAAGGACAAGACCGGCGAAGTACGAGCCGTTGTGCCGGTTTCCGTCGCCACTTTCCTGCTCAACGAGAAGCGCAAGCAGCTGGCCGACATTGAAGCCCGCCAGGAAGTGAGCGTTGTCGTGGTGCCGGTTCCGCATATGGAGACACCGCATTTCGAAATCATCCGGATGCGTCAGGATGAAACAACGCCCGAGCACATTTCCAGCCATCAGGTGGCCCAGGAGTACAGCGAGCGTGAAGAAGAAATCTTCGAGGCGCCCACCCCTGAGAAGCCGGTACGCGAGCAGGCTGCGGTAAAAGCGATCCGGCCGAGCGCACCCGCACCCGCGCCTGCCCCGGCCGCACCGAAGGCTGATGAAACCACTGAACAGGAAGAAGGCCTCTTCCGCCGGCTGGGACGCAAGATCGCTGGCTTCTTTAGTGGCGAGGAAGAACAGAAAGTCGAGAATCGCGAGCAGAGCCAGAGCCAGCGCGAAGATCGTCGCAACCAGGGCCGTCAGGACCGTCGCAAATCCCGGGTAGCCCGCGGTGATGACCAGCGTGCAGGTGGCAACCGCAGTGGCAACGAACGTCGCCAGGGCGGCCAGCAGGGCCGTGGTGACGACAACCGTGGCCGCGGCCGCAACCGCAACGACGACCAGAACCGTGGCAACCAGAATCGCCAGGCATCCGAAAACAAAGGCCAGGATAATCGCGGAGGCGACAAGAAGAGCGCCGATAACAAAGGCTCTGAAAATCGTCGTGACAACCGTCGCGACAACCAGGGCCGCGGCCGCAACAGGCCCCAGCGCGACCCGAAGGATAATCGCGAGCAGAAGGACCAGAAGGATCAGGGCCAGCAGGATAATGCAGCCAAGTCCGGTCCAGCGGACAAGACCGGTTCAGAAGAGAAACGCAGAAAGCCACGTCGCCAGCGCAACCGCGACGGCTCTCCGTCTGATGCACCGGCGTCCGCTCCGGCTGATCGAAAAGCCGCTCGTAGCGAGAAGCATCAGAAGGACACGCAGCCGGAAAACGGTCGTGACGATGCCAAGCCCGAGGTGAAAACCGAGCAGGTAAAGGAAACCGTCAACAAAGCGTCTGACAAGCCTGAAACAAGGGCCGAGACTGCGCCGGCGGCCAGCGAAACACCGAAACCGGAAGCTGCTCAGAAAGAGCCAGTGAAAGAGCAGAAGCCCGAGAAGGCATCCGCAGACAAAGCGCCGTCGGAGAGCAAGCCGGAAGCGAAACCGGCAGCGGAAACAAAACCCGTTGCAGAGAGCCCGGTTGAAAAGCAGGAAGCTGTTCAAGCGAAACCTGAAAAAGCCGAGCCCGCCAAGGCTGAACAAAGCTCCGAACCCCTTGAGAAGCCTGAGGAAAAGAGCGAAAACGTTACCGGGCAGGCGCAAGGCGCAGCCACAGACAAAGAGCCTGCCAAGAGCACCGCGGCCACTGATGAGCCAACGCCGGTGACTGACCAGGCTCCCGAGAAAAAAGAGGCAGCTCCGAGGCCAAAGCCGGAGTCCAGGGCCACAGCCGACGGCGAACAAGCGCCGCGGGCGAAGAAGCAGCCGGCGAAGCCCAAGGAAGCGCCAGCCGCCAAGGCAGAACCGGAGGAGGCACCACAACCCGAGAAGGCTGAAAAGCCAGCGGAGGAGAAGGTAGCACCAGAGCGTAAGGCTCCCGAGGCTCAACCGGAGCCAAAGCAGCCTGAAGCAGCGCAGGCCAGCCCCGAAAAGGCCGAGCCCAAGAAAGCCGAGCCCGAAAAAGTTGAGCCCAAAACCGCAGAGCCAGTGAAGGAAGAGACGCCTTCCGCTCCGGAGGCAACAGCCAAGGACACGCCTGCCGATGCCCCGGCAGTCGACGTTCCTGTAACACCGGGCCGCGCTTACAATGATCCAAGAGAAGTCCGCAAGCGCCAGAAGGCCGCGGAAGAGGCCAAAAAGGCCGGGAGTAACTAACTGATGCTATCGAACTCCGACATAGAAGCGCTGGAAGACATCCTCTTTGCCGAGCCCTGGGGCGATGAAGCCCTGGATTTCTTCGGTTTCCATGGGGTGGTCTGCGCCAGCGTCGTCGGCCCGGCTGAACTGAGCGCGGAAGAAATCTTCCGCCTCGCCACGGGCACCGATCAGGTGCCCGACACCGGGATTCCCGAGGTGTTCAGGCGCTGCTCGACCCAGCTGGCCAATGACATGGCCCACTCCCTGGACATGGGGCAGTCTCTGGAACTGCCGGAGCCGGAGGATGGCGACCCCATGAACGCGCTGGAAAACTGGTGCGCCGGGTTCGTGGACACCTTTCTGGAACACGAAGAAGAGTGGCTCGAAGCAGCCAGCGAAGAAGAAGCGGCGGACCTGATGGTGCCTATGCTGACACTCTCAGGACTGTTCGATGACGAGGACTTCCAGAAGGTTCGCAACAGTGAAAAGCTATCCCGGCAGATGGCCGACGCCATCCCGGACTCACTGACGGATCTGTACCTGCTGTTCCATGCGCCGGATTAAGGCGGCGCCGCACCCGGAACAGGTTGTCTGAACGAATGCCAGACCGGCTCAAGCCCGTCTGGCATTTTCATGATGCGGCCAAGCTCACACCAGGGAGCGCCGGGAAAGTGAAAATCACTGCCCTGGGATGCCAGCAATTTCTCTTTCCGACAAAGCTCTGCAAGAAACCCCAGATCACCACTGGATTGACCTGAAGTGGACACTTCAATTGCCTGCCCCCCTGCCCTTCGGAAATCCGCGGTCAGCTCCCTGAGTTTGGTTGCCGTAAGCTGGTATTTTCGGGGATGGGCAAGAACCGCAACGCCACCTGCCTCGGTGATCCAGCGCACGACTTCTGGAAGCTCCGGCCAGAAAGCTTTTACATCACCGGGCTTACCGTTACCCAGATATCGCTTGAATGCCTGGGCAGCATTGCGAACAACGCCAGCCTCTGTCAGAACCTGTGCAAAATGTGGCCGTCCAGGCACGTCGCCACCGGCAGCCTCGGAGGCCTTATCGAGAAGGCCATCAACACCAAGCTTACCCAGGCGGTCCGCGATCATGCGGGCACGAGCCCAACGATTCTCGTTCTGCTGCTCCAGCGCCTGCCTGAAACCGGCCTGCCCGGGATCAAAATCCAGACCGACGATGTGGATGGTCCGGCTTTTCCAGAGGCAGGAAAGCTCAACCCCGGGAATCAGGATGATACCCTGCGCCTGCGCAGCCGCCTCGGCTTCGGCAAGGCCAGCGATCGTGTCGTGGTCAGTAAGGGCCAGGTGGGTAACCCCCCGACCGGCAGCGCGCTCGACCAGTGCCGCCGGTGATAGCGCGCCATCGGAAGCCGTGCTGTGGCAATGCAGATCAATGCACAAATGCGGGTCTTGCGGTATAGTCACAAAATATCCTGAATCTTCAGATAACTGGCGGCTTGCCAGGGTTTAACAGTGTACCAGCCAACCCTTGCACGACACGACCGCTGATTGTCTGATCAACTATCCTGTCTTTGAAAACCTGTTCGGAGAGCTGAATGTACTACGCCATTATCAGTGAAGATGTCGAGAACAGCCTGCCGTTGCGCCAGTCTGCGCGTCCGGCTCACATCGACCGGCTTCAGGCCCTGAAAGCCGAGGGCCGATTACTTGTCGCTGGCCCTCATCCGGCGCTGGATACTCCAGAGCCCGGCGATGCCGGCTTTACCGGTAGTCTGGTAATCGCGGAATTTGACTCTCTGGAAGCGGCCCAGGCCTGGGCGGATGCCGACCCTTATGTGGAGGCAGGCGTTTATGACAAGGTTGTGGTAAAGCCTTTCAAAGCCGTCCTCCCGTGAGCGGGCCTTGGGGGCCCATGAGTTTATTGTAATGATGGCACGCTTGCACGGCGGGGCATCTGTGACAAAATTGCGCTTTTAATCAGGCTCAGATTTCAACCGCAGAATTTCAGGGAACGTAACCAGTGACGCTTTTTCGTCTAGCAATCAGTGTGTTGTTCGCAGTGTCCTCCATTGCTGTTTCCCAGGCAAAGACTGTCTGGGTTGACGACCAGTTGTACCTGCCAGTGAGGTCAGGCGCAGGTTCCCAGTTCCGCATCATTGAAAACGCGGTTCCCAGTGGCACGCCGCTGGAAGTCATCGAGGCCTCCGATTCCGGATACACCCTCGTTCGCACTCCCAAGGGCACCGAGGGCTGGGTTTCCAGTCAATACCTGAGCGAGACACCCATTGCTGCAGATCGCCTGCGTACGGCCAACCGTCAGTTGGAAGAAACGCGCGCTGAACTCGCCCAGGTAAAAGAGCAGCTGTCTAACGTCGTCACTGAGCGCAACGCGCTGGAAAGCTCCGAAGCCTCGCTTTCTGACCGTTCACAGGAGCTCCAGGAAGAGCTTCAGCGGATCAAGAGTATCGCCGCCGATTCCATCAATCTGGAACGTCGAAACCGCGAGCTGCGGGAAGAGAACCAGAAGATTCGCAACGACCTTGAAGTGCTCACGGCTGAAAACGAACGTCTGGAAGCCAGCAAGGAATACGATTTCATGTTGCTGGGCGCGGGCCTCGTTCTCGGTGGCGTTTTGCTGGCACTGATCATTCCAATGCTCAAACCAACAAGAAAAACCGACAACTGGGCCTGATGCCATGAAGGATTATTCGGAGAAACGCGATTTCCACCGTATGCAGGTGAACTCGGAGATTGAGATCAGCGACAGCCAGGGCAACCGCTTCAAAGGGATCTGCCGTGATCTGAGCGCGACCGGCATGCAACTCTACGTTGAGCAGGCCGTGAACGTTGGCGAGGAACTTCACACGGTTCTTCACTCCAGCAGTGATCAGTTTCCGCCGCTGGAGACTGTCTGCGAAGTCATTCGCTGCGAACCGGAAGGAGACGGGTTCCTCCTTGGAACGAATATCAGCGAAGTCACTCGCTGAACGAAAAACGGCGGCCATTGGCCGCCGTTTTTGTCTCTGCCTCGAAAAGCCTCAAACCAGAGGCTTCTCAGAAACAATGATGCCGTTGTTGTCGGCGTAGACGTAGTGTCCGGGATGGAAGGTAACGCCGTGGAAGGTGACCGGCACATTCAGGTCGCCCAGGCCACGCTTTTCACTCTTTCTCGGATGGGTGCCAAGGGCCTGCACACCCAGGGCGGTGTTGCCAATCTCATCCACGTCGCGCACGCAACCATAGATGATCAGGCCCGCCCAGCCGTTGCTCGCAGCCTTCTCCGCGAGCATGTCGCCCAATAGCGCATGGCGCTTTGAAGCGCCACCATCCACGACCATCACGCGACCGTTCCCGGGCTGGCCAACCTGCTCTTTCACCACGGAGTTATCTTCAAAACACTTCACGGTCACAATCTCACCGCCAAATGCCTTGTTGCCACCGTAGTTATTGAAGCCGGGCTCTACAACCAGCACTTCCGGAAATTCGTCACACAGGTCCGGGGTAATTATCGTCGTCACGTTGTCGCTCTCCTTATCCTGGAAATAAACTCAGTCGATTTTTTCGTCGGCCAGGAAGAACCAGGTGTCCAGTACCGAATCGGGGTTCAGTGACACCGTATCAATGCCCTGATCCATCAGCCACTTGGCGAGATCCGGATGATCCGATGGCCCCTGCCCGCAGATACCGATGTATTTGCCGGCCTTCTTGCACGCCTGAATGGCGTTGGAAAGCAGCGCCTTGACCGCATCGTTCCGCTCATCGAAGAGGTGCGCGATGATGCCCGAATCCCGGTCCAGACCCAGGGTCAGCTGAGTCAGATCGTTGGAGCCGATGGAGAAGCCGTCAAAGTGCTCCAGGAACTGATCCGCCAGCAGGGCATTGGCCGGCAACTCACACATCATGATGACCCGAAGACCGTTGTCACCACGCTTGAGCCCGTTCTCCGCCAGCAGGTTCACTACCTGTTCCGCTTCACCCACGGTACGCACGAACGGGACCATCACTTCCACATTGGTCAGCCCCATCTCGTTACGCACCTTTTTCAGGGCACGGCATTCCAGCTCGAAGCAGTCCCGGAAGGTATCGGAGATATAGCGCGATGCACCCCGGAAACCGAGCATCGGGTTTTCTTCATCCGGCTCGTACAGAGTGCCGCCGATCAGGTTGGCGTATTCGTTGGATTTGAAGTCCGACAACCGCACGATCACTTTCTTGGGCGCGAACGCCGCTGCCAGGGTAGAGATGCCCTCAACCAGCTTGTCGACATAGAAATCCACCGGCGAGCTGTAACCGGAGATGCGTTTCTCAACGGTCTGCTTGATATCCCGGGGCAGTCCATCAAAGTTCAGCAGTGCCTTGGGATGAACACCGATCATCCGGTTAATAATGAACTCAAGCCGTGCCAAACCAACACCTTCATTCGGCAACGCCTGGAAATCAAAAGCCCGGTCTGGGTTGCCGACGTTCATCATGATCTTGAACGGGATGTTCGGCATGGAGTCCACGGTATTTTCCCGCAGCTCGAAATCCAGGGAGCCCTCGTAGATCATGCCGGTATCGCCCTCGGCGCAGGAGACGGTCACTTCCTGTGCGTCGGTCAGCAACTCCGTGGCATCGCCGCATCCGACCACGGCCGGAATGCCCAGCTCGCGGGCAATAATGGCCGCGTGGCAGGTACGACCACCGCGGTCGGTAACAATGGCGGAAGCCCTTTTCATCACCGGCTCCCAATCCGGGTCGGTCATGTCGGTAACCAACACATCGCCGGCCTGCACCCGGTCCATTTCCTTGATGCTGGTGATGATCTTCACCGGGCCACTGCCGATCTTGTGGCCGATGCTCCGGCCTTCCACCAGCACCTTGCCGGTTTCTTTAAGCAGGTAGCGCTCCATCACATTGGCAGACGCACGGCTTTTCACCGTCTCAGGGCGCGCCTGAACGATGTAGATCTTGCCGTCGTCGCCGTCCTTCGCCCACTCGATGTCCATCGGTCGCTGGTAGTGCTTCTCGATAATCATCGCCTGACGTGCCAGGTCTTCCACCTCGGCGTCAGTGATGCAGAAGCGGTTGCGGTCTTCCTGCTCCACCTTCACTGTTTCAACGAATTCACCTTCACCGGGCTTGGTGTGGTAGACCATCTTGATGGCCTTGCTGCCCAGATTGCGACGCAGGACGGCCGGCCGACTGGCTTCGAGAGTAGGCTTGTGTACGTAGAATTCATCAGGGTTTACAGCACCCTGAACGACGGTCTCACCCAGACCGTAAGAGGCAGTTACAAATACCACGTCACGGAAGCCGGATTCTGTGTCGAGGGTGAACATAACGCCACTGGCCGCCGTCTCACTGCGCACCATTTTCTGGATACCAGCTGAGAGCGCGACCATCTTGTGGTCAAAGCCGTGGTGGACGCGGTAGGAAATAGCGCGGTCATTGAACAGCGACGCAAACACTTCCTTGACCGAGGTGCGCACCTGTTGCAGCCCCACCACGTTCAGGAAGGTTTCCTGCTGGCCTGCAAAGGAGGCATCCGGGAGATCTTCCGCCGTTGCAGAGGAACGTACCGCAACCGCCATGTGTTCGTTGCCATCCTGCAGGGTGGCGAACGATTCCTTCAAGGCGTTCTCCAGGACATCCGGAAATGGCGTTTCAATGATCCATTGACGGATCTGGGCACCAACCCGGGCCAGTTCGTTGACGTCGTTGATGTCCAGAGCATCGAGAGCGTTGTCGATACGCTCTTTCAGTCCGTCAGTAGCGAGGAATTCGCGATAGGCGTGCGCTGTTGTGGCAAAGCCACCTGGAACGGTAACACCTGCGTTGGCGAGATTACTGATCATTTCGCCGAGTGAGGCGTTCTTGCCGCCTACCCGATCGACATCGGACATTCCCAGGTGATCAAACCAGATAATGTAATCTTCCAAAGCATGTCTCCCTTGAGTCTGTGAAGCTAAGAGCAAAATCGGGCCAGCGGTATCAAGCGGTAAAAGCAGACAATATCCACTGCGGAGTCTCGAACTTGGCGTGTATGATACTGTAACCTGCGGAAATTACCTAGGCCACCGAGCCAGGAATCAAGAACCAAGGAACCGGACAATACAGCATGAAACGCACTGCTTTTTTCATTTCTGATGGCACCGGCCTGACAGCCGAGGCTCTCGGGCACAGCCTTCTGGCCCAGTTCGAAAAGATCGAGTTTGAACGGGTTACTGTTCCCTACATTGCGGACGAAGAAAAAGCCCGGGAAATGGTCAAACGGATCAACAAGGCGGCCGAGACAGACGGCGCACGGCCGCTGGTGTTCGACACCATTGTAAACAGCGATATCCGGGAAATCATCGCCACCGCCGAGGGTTTCATGGTGGACATCTTCGGTACGTTTCTCAGCCCCCTGGAACAGGAACTCCAGTCTTCCTCTTCCTATACCGTCGGTAAATCCCATGCCATCAACAATGAAGGCAGCTATGAACGCCGGATCAATGCCGTCAATTTCGCGCTGGATAATGACGATGGCGCACGCACCCGGCATTACGACGAAGCAGACCTGATCCTCGTTGGCGCCTCCCGAAGCGGGAAAACCCCCACCTGTCTCTATCTGGCGCTGCAGTATGGCGTGAAAGCGGCAAACTATCCGATTACCGAAGAAGACCTGGCAGACCAGCAGATCCCGAAAGCCCTGAAACCCTATAAAGAGAAAATTTTCGGGCTGACTATCGAGCCGGAGCGGCTGGCAACCATCCGCAACGAACGCAAGCCAAACTCTCGCTACTCATCCATCAAGCAGTGCATGCACGAGATCGAGGAAATCGAGTTGATGTATCGGCGTGAGCGGATTCCGTACCTGAATACCACCGCCTATTCGGTTGAGGAGATCTCCACCCGAATCATGGTGACAACCGGTCTGAAGCGCCAACGCTAGGGGTACAGACGGCTGGAGGGCGTCATCGGGGCAGAATAAGAAAGGGGCCAGACCAAAAAGAGGCCAGATGAACACTTCATCTGGCCTCTTTTGTTTTGGCTTTACAGTTCCTGAATGTTCAGGCCAAGCTTCTCGGCCCTGGCCCGGTTTTCCGGACTGGTTACCACGGCCGTACTGGCTTTCTCCGGCACCAGCCAGGTTCTGGCCACACGCTTCAGGTCATCCAGGGTGACGGACAGCACCCGCTCCCGGAACCTGGCACGCTGCTCCGGACTTCGCCCAAACAGCTTGTTGTGAAAAGCATGGCGAGCAGCGCCCGCAGGCGATCTGGGCCTGTCGAGTTGACCAATTACACCAAGAATCGACTCTTCAAGCTCCTGATAGTCGTGGTCATTGTCCTGAAGCCACGCAAGGGCCGCGTCGAAATCGTCCAGCGTTTCCTCCAGGCGCGGATCACGGTAGGAGAAGAACCGGAACGTGCCATTCACGCTGTCCTGCCCGGCGCCGCCACCGTAAGCGCCACCCTTCTCCCGAATGGCTCGGTGCAGATAACCGTTACGCAAGAAACCACCCAGCACGGTCAGTGCCGCCGCATCGGGATGATCCACAGCGACAGTGCTGTAGGCCTTGGAGCAGAAGTTAACCTGGGTAGAAGTCAGCCACGCCTCACGGGTAGTGTAATTGACCGGTTCCATTTTCCAGCCTGCAATGCCCGCTCCAGAGGCATCACGCCAGCAGGATTTCAGATCATCAACCATCGCCGGGAGCTGATCCTCTTCACCAATCACCAGGAACTCCCGACCCTGCTTGCCGATTTTCTCGTGCAATGCAGAAAGCTTGTCACAGAGCGCCGTCAATTCCTCTGGATCCTTCAGGGCCTGATCGAGCTGCTTGGTGCCGCGAATACCGGCAAGACCACCCAGCCGGAAAGAAAGCCAGGCACCCGGACTCATACCCTGTGAAGCCGCGCCCATGGCCAGTGCATGGCCACTGCCGGTTACGGCCTGCTCGCGACGGGCCCGGATCTGCGCAATGATCTCCCGGATTCGCTCTTTCTCATCGAAGCGGGCACTGGTGTAGACATCCCGTAGAAGACGGGTCAACTCACTGCGATTACGGGCCAGAGCCTTGCCGTTGAAGATGATGTAACCGGACAGCGCCTGAACGTCATCAATCCGGCCTTTGGCGCTGAACGCTGCGCCGATACCACCAGACTCCGCAGAGATACGATCCTGCATTTGCAGGTAGTCCAGATCACCACAACCCACTTCGGAAATCAGCGTGGTGTAGTAAGGCACCAGAAGCAGCTCCTCTTCGGTCAGCGCCGGCACCGGGACAACAATCTGCTCGTAAACCAGACCGTTGGTACCACGGGCATAAACGGTTGCCGAAATGTCGCCGTCATAACGCCCTTCCGGCTCTGGCATCTGCAGAGGCACGTCTGACAGATCCACCTTTGGCAGAATGGAGTCATCGTCCTTCTGCATCTGGCGTTCTTCCAGCGCCCTGGCCCGGTCGACAATCATCCGGACCTCGTCATCGGTAAGCTCGGCCTTGCGACGGGCCAGCGCTTCACGGATGGCTTCCTGCCGGCGGGACTCGAGCTTTTCATCCGGCCGCAGGGTCAGGGTGACCCGGTGCGGGTTCTCAAGAAGCTTGCGGCGGATCAGATCCGGCACGTATTGCGGGTCCCGGATTTTCTCCCGGAGCGTTGCCAGGACCGGCTCCAGATCCAGCAATTCAACCGGATCACCGCCGTGCACCATGGGTGCAATGGCACTCATGATCAGCTGCAGGCCGTACGGGAACTGGTCACCAGCAATTTCCCGCTGGTGCAGTTCGAGCTGATGCAGGATGGCTTCCAGACGTTCCTGGCTGACGCCCTCCTCCACGACCTTGAGCAGCGTGGACTCGAGCAGGGCTTCCAGATCCTTGTGCTTGTCCGGCTCGCTGCCTTCGATGCCGCAAACAAAGGTCATTTCACGGTTGGAGTCTTCCAGACCACACATGGGCGAAGGTGCATGACCAAGATCCGTGGTTTCCAGGGCTCGCATCAGTGGTGAGGCACTGTTTTCCAGCAGTACCGCAGAGAGCAGTTGACCCTCCAGGTTCTCCTGCAAATCAAAACTGTGGCCCAGCAACCAGCCCACAACGATGTGAGTCTTGTTGTCGGTCCCCTCGCCTTCGTTGACCGCATAGCCCTGCTCTACCCTGACCGGGGCGAACATGCGCTTCTCGTCGCGAACCGGAAGATCGATGTCCAGCCGGTCGAACCGTTTCAGCGCCAGCTCTTCAAACTTCTCATGATGCTCATGAGCCGGGATATCGCCGTAGGTGGCAAATATCGCGTTGCTGGGGTGATAGTGGTGGCGGTAGAACTGCAGCAGGTCGTCGTAGCTCAGATCCACGATGTGGTCGGGCTCGCCACCGCTGTTGTAGTGATAGGTCGTGGTCGGGAAAAGGTGGCTGCTGAGGTTCTGCCACAGCTGGGACGTGGGCGAACTCATGGCGCCTTTCATCTCGTTGTAGACAACACCCCGATAAACCAGGTCGGTGGACGGATCTTCCGGCTTATCGAACTCAAGGCGATGACCTTCCTGCGCAAAATCCAGCGGATCGAGCTTGGAGAAAAATACACAATCCAGGTAAACCGACAGAAGGTTGTCGAAATCCTTTCGGTTTATGCTGGCGAAGGGATAGGCCGTCCAGTCGCTGCTGGTGAAAGCGTTCATGAACGTGTTCAGTGACCGCCGAATCATCATGAAGAACGGATCACGAACCGGGAAACGCTCGCTGCCACACAATGCCGTGTGTTCCAGAATATGCGCCACCCCGGTGGAATCCATCGGGAAGGTACGCAGGGCAACGAAAAACACGTTTTCGTCGTTGTCGGCTGCCAGATGCAGATGGCGGGCGCCAGTCTTCTTGTGACGATACTCCTCGACCTCGAGATTGAGTGTATCGATCCGGTGACTGCGAAGTTTCTCAAAGGCCGGATGAGTTGCGTTGTCGATCACTGCAGCCATTCAAACTATCCTGTCTTTAAACAATTGGAGAATTGTAGGGTAACACGTAGTATCGCTTATCATGCATCACTCCAGAAGCTATAGGGTACCGCGCCGTACATGACAACACCTGCACCTCAATCAAAGGCCGTTGAGGCCCCGGAAGTAGCCGCCTACTGGGCAGAACGTCGGCGGTACCTCGAGCGGATCCGGAAAGTACCGGAAGTCAGACAGCGCTTCTGGCGGGAAGTTGCCCTTTATCTGCTCCGCCGATTGCTCTGGTCATTCGGATTCTTCCCGATCTTCATCGCCTTCTGGGTGCCACTGGTGATGGCCAGCTTCAACCCGGTTGGGATGGCATCGGATCTGATTCCGGTGTTACAGAATTTCGTCGACTCGAACCCGGAGGTACAGGCAACGACCATTAGCACCCTGGCCATCGCGTGGGCTTCTATCGGGTTTTTCTTTCTCGTCTTCGATTTCGTGCTAACCCCTTTCAAATCGCCTTATCAATACGAAGCCGACGTGTACATGAGATCATGGGAGCAGCTCAACCATGATCAGCTTCCGGATAAAGTGTGATTTGGCCTGCATTCTCGGTAACTCCCCGTCACTTTCTGTTACATAGCGTTGCACTCACTGGGTAAGATGAACCGGTAGACAGAATTCCAAGAATGCAGGATCAAGAGGTTCCGTCATGGTCGATTTCAGACCGCTTCTGTTCGTCAATGCCCTGGCGCTCATGCTGCTGGTAACCGCCGGGTTTGCCTCGGTTCGGGATGACCTTCAGATAACAGAAGCCTTCGAACCACCCTCGACGGATCAAGCTGTTGCCTCTATTACTACCGAGCCCGAGCCGGCCCCAGAGCCTGTTCCGGAGGCATCCGCCAGAACCAAACAGGCTGCCCGGGAGTCGCGCCCACCCGTGGTGGAAGCCACTCCGTTTACCGTGCCATCCATGCCGGAGAACCCGGAGGTTCTGGCGGTAGCTGAACCGCCATCGGTATTGGCAACGAGAACAGACACCGCCCCGGCAAATCCGCAACAACCGGAAAAACAGCAGGAACCCCAGCCACCGACGCAGGCGCTGCTGGTACTACGCTCAAACGTTGTCGGCGATCAGGTCACCATCAACGGCAAGGAATATGGCGCGACCCGCCTGGATCTTGAGCTGGACCCGGGCCGCTACGAGGTCACCATCACCAAGCCAGGTTTCAAACCCTGGAACCGCTCCATTGCCCTGAAAGCCGGCAATGAGGTGACTCTGGTGGGCGAACTGGAGGCTCTGACCACGGTGAATTTCCGTGACGGGATCTGGATCGGTGGCGTGAAGACCGGTGATGGCACCTACCAGGACAACGATGGACTGCGCTACGAGGGGCATTTCGTGGATGGTGAATTCCACGGCCAGGGCACCGCGTGGTATCCCGACGGTGGCCGTTACGAGGGAGGCTGGTCTGCAGGCAACCGCGAGGGCGACGGTGAATGGCGCAGTGCCGACGGCTCGCGCTATTCCGGCGAATTCCGGGACAACCAGTTTAACGGCAAAGGCACGCTTACACTGGCAAACGGCGACATACTGACCGGCCACTGGAAGGACGGACAGCTTAATGGCCACGGTTCCCTGACCACCGCGGATGGCATGCTCTACGTCGGCGGCTTCCGGAACGACGAATTTCATGGCACCGGCACACTCACCTACCCCGACGGTCGCCATTACGAAGGCGAATTTTCCAACGGCGCCTTCCATGGCACCGGGGCAGAGGTCTTCGCCAGCGGCAAGAAATACGAGGGCGAATACATTGAAGGAAAGTTCCACGGTAAGGGCTTGCTGAAGAATCCCAACGGCAGCTCGATCGAAGCGACATTCCGTCATGGCGAGCCCTACGGACAGGTACGCCTGACCACAGCGGCAGGGGAAATTTTCACTGCCCGAACCACTGAACCCGGTGTCTGTTATCGGGACAAGAGCTACCGGGCCACAGAGTGCCCGAAACTGGAAGGCTGGTAATCATAACGGCCCGATAACAAACGCGTTTGCAGTAAACGATTGAGGTAGTGACATGGCGATCAAGAACGCTCTGCTGGTAGATGACTCCAAGGTGGCCCGATTTGCCCTGAGCAAACTGCTGGAAAGTCGCGATATGGAAGTCAATATGGCTGGCTCGGCCGAGGAGGCCCTCGATTTCCTGAACAGCCAGGGGCGTCCGGATGTCATCTTCATGGACCATCTAATGCCGGGGATGAATGGCGTAGAGGCGACCAAAGCCATCAAGGGCAACCCGGAGACCGCCGGCATCCCCATCATCATGTGCACATCCAAAAAATCGTCATCATTCATGGAGGAGGCCAGGAACTTCGGTGTTTACAACATCCTCACTAAACCGCCGCAAACGGAGGGCCTCAAAGAGGTTTTGGACCAGCTGGCCAGTGACGTCACAGGCGGAAACTTGCCGGAGCCACCGCTGCAATCTGAGCCGGCTGCCGCGGAAGAGGACGAACTGCTGAACGTACCTGCAGATGCGTCGGTGGAACTGTCGCCCAAGACGGGCGATTCAGCCAGCCGGAGCAACCCGCAAGCCAATGTGGTGCCCTTGACCAGCGAGTTGATTGAGCAGATCGCCCGTTCCGCAGTCAAAACTCACATCAACAACCGCCTCCACGAACTGCTCAGTTCCCTCTTTGACGAGCAGTTCGATCACCTGAAGCGGGCTCTGGATGAATCCCGAAGCAAACAGGACGCGGTGATTGAGGAACGCCTGAACGCCGTCACCGAAATGGTCGACGAACGGACCAAAAATCTGCGGGACGAAGTTGCCGCGGAGGTCAACCTGAACCTTGGCAGCGAACTTGCCGTGCTCAAGAAGGAGCTGAAAAAGAATTCCGGCTTCACGAGCGAGCATATGGCCGAGCTGAAAGATCACATCACGAGTGTGCAGACGATTGATACCGAGTTCTGGCAAACCCTTCAGTCCGAGGCTATTCAGCAAGCCCACGAGATCTCGAGGGAAACCGCTGAAGACATAGCCCAGCGCACAATCGACCTTTTTGTTGCGCAGCAGCGCTCGGCATCGTCCCGGGTCTACACCATTGGTCTTGCCATAAGTCTCGGCATCTTCAGCGTCGGGATTGCCTGGCTGTCTGGCCTGTTCGGTTGAGCAGGGTCCTGATCCTGTGCCAGTCTGCCGGGGTGTCCACATCATCGTGGATCCCCGGAATATCTACCCGGGTTGCACGCACCTCTGCGAGCAGTCGCCCGGCGCCCCTATCCCCCTCCAGATCCAACACCAGCGGCCAGAGCCATCTGGGTAAATAGGCGGGCACACCCGGCCGGCCACCGTAATCTGCAGCGATGGGCTGTTCCGGTACACAGCGGGCCGCCTTGCCAAAGGCCTCGAGGGCGTTCAGATCCAGTAACGGCTGGTCCGCCACCAGAACAAATACGCCCTTTACCGCTGGCCCCAGGCTGCGAAGTCCCGCTGACAGAGATGCCGAGATGCCCTCCTGCCAATCCGGCGCCCGCAACCAGGAAGAAGGTTGCCTCCGACAACGAAAGCGTATGAGCGGGTACCAGGCCCCACACACCACTCGAACTTCCGGGCTGAGGATTCGGCCTTGGGCAATGGCGGCGTCCAACAATGTGCGGTTACGGCAGTCCGTGTCTGTCCCGTCACCAGAAGCCAGCGGCAGGAGGGCTTTCGGCCGACCGAGGCGGCTCGAGGCACCGGCCGCCAGTATCAGTACCGGAAATTGCTGATCAATGTGCGAGTCGAGGTTTAAAATGATGAGTCCGATAGCAAAAAGAAATGAAGCAGTGGCCAACCGCCAGACTGCTGTATTCGGTGATTTTTGCTAGAATTCGGCCATCAATCAACCACACCCGCCTGGAAATTTGATGAACCATCTGTTTGTAGACAACCTGACCGTTATCGATTTTGCCTACCTGGACCCGACCCGTGGGCTGGTGGGTGAAAGCTGGATTGCGGATGTGGTGCTTGGCGGGGAGCTGGACGAACAGGGCATGGTGTTCGACTTCAGTAACGTAAAACGCACCATCAAGCGGGTGATCGATGAGCGTGTTGACCATCGTCTGGTGATTCCCCGCGGCTACCAGGGGCTGTCCTGGAGTGAGGAGCAGCCAGACACTTTTACCTGGGCTCTCACGGACGGCAGCCAGATCATTCACCGCTCACCGGACGAGGCCATTGTCTGGTTGTCCGCCGACCGGGTTGTGCCCTCGGCCGTGGCCTCTTTGCTGGAACAGGAAATAAAGGCCGTGCTTCCGGCCAACGTGATTTCCGTGGAGATCAATCTCCGGGAAGAGGAAATCGATGGTGCTTACTACCACTATGTCCACGGCCTTAAGAAACACCTGGGCAACTGCCAGCGCATCGCCCACGGCCATCGATCACCGATTCGTATCGACCGGAACGGCCACCGCGATTACGATCTGGAGCGCCGCTGGGCCAAGCTCTGGCGGGATATCTACGTGGGGTCCGAGGAGGATGTGGTGCGTCGCCATGTTGGCGAAGACGGCGTTCGCTATGTGACCTTCGAATACGAGGCCAACCAGGGCGAGTTTGCACTGACCCTGCCAGAGGATCGCGTGTACATGCTGGATACCGACACCACGGTGGAGCTGATTGCCGCCCACATGGCCGACAAGCTCAAGGTGGAGTTCGCGACAGACACCATCCGGGTGAAGGCTTATGAGGGTGTTGGGAAGGGTGCCATTGCCGAGCGCTGAATAAATCCGGGGTCAGATGGAAATTTCATTTGACCCCATTGTTGTCTGACCCGACATTCAGACACAAAAAAACCGCCAGAAGGCGGTTTTTTTGATGGCTTCCCGGTGGACTAAACCGTCAAGCCGTATTGGCGTCCCCTAGGGGGTTCGAACCCCTGTTGCCGCCGTGAAAGGGCGGAGTCCTAGGCCACTAGACGAAGGGGACTAGAAATTGGTGGAGCCAGGCGGGATCGAACCGCCGACCTCAACACTGCCAGTGTTGCGCTCTCCCAGCTGAGCTATGGCCCCTCAACGGCTGCGTATATTAAGGATCCGCCCTATGGGCGTCAACCTCTGAAACACACTTTTTTTCAGTTTTCTGAACATCCCTGTTCAAGCCGTTTATTAATTCACCAAAGCGGTTAATGAATACCCAGAGCCGCGTATTCCTTTTCCACCTTCTTGGTTTCCTTCTTGGAGAATCCACCCATCACTTCCAGGGCATGCCGAAGCCTTGAACGGGTCATGTCCGGGCCCAGCAGCGCCATGGAATCCATGACAGACCAGGAATTCGGGGTGCCAGCAACCGCCACAAAAATGGAGAACATGAAGTCACCCATCTTCAGGTCCATGGCTTTGGCCAACGCCTTGATATCCGCGAAGATGGTCTCCTTGCTCCAGTGTCGCTGCGCTTCAAGCTTCCAGAGCGTGAACTGAAGAACCCGCTTGATCTGGGCTTCCTCCAGCTTGTTGTGGGCAAAGTCTTCCGGCCTCAGGTTGAGCATGCCGGAGAACATGAACTGGGCCATGGGCGCCACATCCGAAAACACCTCTGCCCTGCCCTTGATGTGGGGCACCAGAGCACGCAGGGCATCCTCATTGAACCACCACTGGCGCATGCGCTCCATGAACTGCTCTTCAGTCAGCTCTTCGCGCAGCCACTGGCCGTTCAGCCATCGGAGCTTCTCCACGTCAAACACCGGACCACCAAGGGAAACTCGCTGGATGTCGAAGTTCTCGATCATCTCATCCAGGGTGAACTTTTCCCGCTCGTCCGGCATGGACCAGCCCATGCGCCCCAGATAGTTGGTGACGGCCTCCGGCAGAAAGCCCATGCGCTCATAGAAATTGATGCTGGTCGGGTTCTTGCGCTTGGACAGTTTGCTCTTGTCCGGGTTGCGCAGCAGCGGAAGGTGACACAGCACCGGCATATCCCAGCCAAAATACTGATACAGCAGCTTGTGCTTGGGCGCCGAGTTGATCCACTCCTCACCACGCAGAACGTGGGTGATTTCCATAAGGTGATCATCAACCACATTCGCCAGGTGATAAGTGGGCATGCCATCGGACTTGAGCAGAATCTGGCAGTCCACCTGAGCCCAGTCGATCTCAATGGTGCCCCGAAGCATGTCGTCGATCTCGCAGACGCCCTCATCGGGCACTTTCATACGAATCACGTATGGTTCACCTGCATCGAGGCGGCGCTTCACTTCGTCCTCGGGCAGCTCCAGATCGCCCTTGATACCCGGGTTCAGGCCCTGGGCCTTGCGTTCTTCCCGAATGGCTTCCAGCTCATCCGGTGTGCGGAAGCAATAAAATGCGTGGCCGGCCGTCACCAGATCCTCGGCATACTGCCGGTACGAGTGCTTGCGCTCGGACTGGCGATAGGGGCCGTGAGGACCACCCACGTCGGGGCCTTCGTCCCAGTTCAGACCGAGCCAGCGCAGCGCCTTGAGAATGTCCTGCTCGGATTCTGCGGTACTGCGGGCCTGGTCGGTGTCTTCGATACGCAGGATAAACTGGCCGCCGTGCTGACGGGCAAAGCACAGGTTGAACAGGGCCACGTAGGCGGTACCAACGTGAGGGTCTCCCGTGGGTGACGGAGCAATTCGGGTACGTACAGTCATGAAACCTTCCTGAAAAATCGGTGGCCGTTTGATAAAGCGGGCATTATACCGGCCAACGGCAGGTTTCGCATGATCAGGAAGTTAACGAGCACACCAGAAATACTAAGTAAGAAGTTTCTTTTGCCGGCCCCGGCCGAGTTTGTTATATTATAACATTACACATCAGCATCGCAGGATCTCTTTTATCATGCGCGTTACCGGAAAAGCACTTTCTATTGCACTCGGAGCCGGCACCCTTTTGTTTCACAGTGCCCTGCAGGCCGAGACCCGCATTGTTACTTCCATCAAACCGGTTGAGCTGATCGTCAGTGCGATCGCCACGGAAGACATGCAGACAACGAGTCTCGTCCCGCCCGGCTCCAGCCCCCACAATTACACCATGAAGCCATCCCAGCGCCGGGCCCTGGAAAACGCCGACGTGATTTTCTGGGTCGGGCCCGACATGGAAACCTTCCTTAATCGCCTTCTGGCAGGGCAGGAATTCAGCGGTCGAACGGTCGCGCTCATGGATGCCGAGCACGAACCCGGGGAAGTTAACCACGATGAACACGCGCACGACGACCACGCGGACGATCACCATGGCCATGCCCACGAAGAGGAGGCCAAGGAGGAAGAACACCACAACGAGGGGCACGGACACGGCCATGATCACGGAGACGGCGAAGACCCGCACATCTGGCTGGATCCCGAACTGGCCATCGAAATGGCCGGGACGATCCGGGATGCTCTCTCAGGACTGAAAGGTGTTGACGCTGGCGCGTTAAACGAGAATTTCGAGCAGTTCAAAGCCAGCGTTCGAGAAACCGATGCCACTATCCGGGACCGCCTTGCACCGGCGCACGAAATCAGCCTGTTCGCCTATCACGACGCCTTTACCCGATTTGCCGAACACTATGAACTGAAACTCGAGGGCGTTCTGACACTGAACCCGGAGCTGTCGCCAGGGGCCCGGCATATCGCGGAAGTGCAGGAAAAACTGCGCAACGCAAACCATCCCTGCCTCCTGACCGAACCGCAGTTCAACCGGCAGTGGTGGCGCTCGATCACCGAGAGCCTGGACGTGACCTTCAGCACCTGGGACCCTCTGGCCACTGACATCGCGGCAACGCCAGAAGGTTACAACAACTTCCAGCACAGCATTGTCGACGCGGTGCTCAAGTGCCTACCAGAGAATACTGAGCATTAAAGGTATGGTGACGATGGCCAGCAAGGTCTGACCACTGATGATGCCCGCCATCAGGGGGGCATCGCCACCAAGCTGTCGAGCCAGAATGTAGGCAGAGGTGGCCGTGGGGAGCGCCGACAACAGCACGACCACCTGAACCATCATTCCCTCAAGACCCAGCAACGAGGCCAGCCCCGCAGTCATCAGCGGAAATCCGACCAACTTCAGCGCCGATGACACAATAAACGGCAGTGAAGCGCCTCTGAGGGCCTTGAGCTGAAGCCCGGCGCCAACCGTCATCAAACCCATCGGCAACGCCAGATTGCTTAGCGGCTCGAGAATGCCGCCGATCAGCGGATGAAATCCGATTTCGAAGAAACTCCAGACCACGCCAATCACCGAGCCCACTATAAGAGGATTGGTCACAATCGCCTTGAATACTGGCACCAGCCTCACCGGCCCTTCCGTGGCCACCAGTGAAAACATCAGTATGCACAGCAGATTCAGCAACGGCACCATGATGGCAACTGCGATCGCCGAGAGGGACAGGCCCTGATCGCCGAGCAGCATGCCGCCAGCCGCCAGGCCCACGTAGGAATTGAACCGGATAGCCCCCTGGTAAACCGAAGAAAAAACCGGGCCGGACCAGCGCCAGAACCATTGGGCAATCGCCAGGATCAGCGTCATCGCGATCAGCATGGCGCCAATGAGCAATGCAATGTCACCATAAGCGGAAGCCGGCAACCTGGCCTGCCCCAGCTTGAAGACCAACATGGCCGGAAACAGCACGTAGTAGGTAAACCGCTCCGCCTGGGGCCAGAAATCGCCGCCCGGAAAGTCAATGCGGCGGAACACATGCCCCAGCATGATCAGGACAAATACCGGCAGCAGAGCCTGCACCATCAGGGGCATACGTTCAAACTCCAGGGCAAGGTTGTTTACTTGGGTTTTATGGGAGTACAGTTAAACAAGCATGAGATCATAGCAGAAGGAGTGCTTCTCCTTCAGGGAGGTTTTTTGCTATGGACGCATCGAAGCCCAGACTTTGCAGGCTTATCTATTTCAGCAGCGTTTCTTCGCATCTGCAGGAATCCGATTTAGACGACATCCTCGCGGAATCCATCAAAAGAAACGAGCGGGACGGCATCACCGGCCTGCTGGCTTATGATCAGTTCAATTTCATGCAGGTTTTGGAAGGTGAGGAAGAGGCTGTCAACAGACTTTACCTTGGCATCACTGCCGATCCTCGCCACCAGGATGTTCGCCTGATTCAGTACGAGCAAATCGATCATCGCCAGTTTGACGATTGGGCAATGGCTCTGGCGAAGCTTCCCGAGGTTCCGGGCAATTACATCAACAAACTCTATGGTGGATTCAAGCCCCAGCTGTTCTCCACTCGAGACGCTCTAATCTACTTCAATTTTCTCCGCAACTATTTGAAACGAGCAGCCTGAAGCCTGTTATGGATTTCGCCAAAGCCTTACGGAAATCGGAAACCAATGCCTGTTAAACTACGACTCTTGGTTTCAACGTAGTTCTTTTCGTCACCCGTTTTTCGTCGACAACAGGTACGCAATGTCTGGAATACCATCTGAGGACACCCTGCTGCACAACTCCGGCCCCTCCCGCCGCTTCTGCGTGGCCCCGATGATGGACTGGACCACCAGTCACTACCGTTATCTGGCGCGCCAGCTTAGCCGGCATACCCTGCTCTACACCGAGATGGTCACCACCGGCGCACTGATTCATGGCGACACCGCGCGCTTTCTGCGCCACGATGAGGCCGAGTACCCACTGGCCCTTCAGCTGGGTGGCAGCGATGCCGGCGAACTTGCCCACTGTGCCAGGCTGGCACAGCAATACGGCTTCGATGAGGTTAACCTGAACGTCGGTTGCCCCAGCGATCGTGTTCAGAACAACATGATCGGTGCCTGCCTGATGGGCCATCCGGACAAGGTGGCAGAGGGCGTGCGCGCCATGATTGAAGCAACCGAGCTGCCAGTCACCGTGAAGCATCGAATCGGTATTGATGGGCGGGAGTCCTGGGACGATCTCTGCGAATTCGTGGAAAAAGTGTCGGAAGCTGGCTGCCGGACCTTTATCGTACACGCCCGGATCGCGATTCTTGAAGGCCTGAGCCCCAAGGAAAACCGGGAAGTCCCTCCGCTTAAATACGACTGGGTCTACCGGCTGAAAGCGAAATACCCGCACCTGGAAATCATCATCAACGGCGGCATCAAGACCTTCGATGAGTGCCACGAGCATCTCCGGCATACCGACGGCGTGATGCTGGGTCGGGAGGCGTACCACAATCCCTGGCTGCTGGCAGGCGTCGATCCGGAGTTCTTCGGGGAGGCAGCGCCGGTAGAAACCCGGCATCAGGCACTTCGGGCCATGCTTCCGTTCATAGGGAGCGAACTTGAGCGCGGCGTATTCCTGACTCACATGTCCAGGCACCTTCTCGGCCTGTTCCACGGCCAACCTGGCGGTCGGCAGTTCCGTCGCTATATCAGCGAGAACGCCCATAAATCCGGTGCTGGCCTGGAAGTGATCGAAACCGCTCTGGAAAAGGTTCGTGAACCGGCGGCGCCGGAGATTGCCGAAGCTTAATCGCAGGCAATTGCCACCATACCTTTTGTTGTCTTGTTCCTGTCAGAGCGGCCCGTTATTGTAGGCATATAGCCAGCGCCCGGGATTCGGGCGCACCAATAACAGATCAACCGGGACGACAGGACGAATGACCAGCAAGCTCGACCAACTGAAGACCATGACCACGGTGGTAGCGGATACCGGCGATATCGAAGCCATTGCGAAGTGGCGGCCGGAAGATGCCACCACTAATCCATCCCTGCTACTCAAAGCTGCCGCTTCTGACGCTTACCGGCCGATGCTGGACAAGGCTGTGGCAGAAGCCCGGCGGCATGGCGGCTCAGACGCCGAGCAGCTGACCATGGCCACTGATATGCTGGCCGTACTCGCCGGCCGAGAAATCCTGAACCTGATTCCCGGTGTGGTTTCGACGGAGGTGGATGCCCGTTTGTCCTTTGATACCGCCGGTACGCTTGAGCGCGCCCGCCGCCTGGTTGAGCTGTACGACAAGCAGGGCGTCGACACCAGTCGCGTACTGATCAAGATTGCTTCTACCTGGGAAGGCATCCGGGCGGCCGAGCAACTGGAGAAAGAAGGCATTCACTGCAACCTGACGTTGCTGTTTTCTTTCATTCAGGCCGCCGCCTGTGCCCAGGCCGGTGCATTCCTGATCTCGCCCTTTGTTGGTCGAATTCTGGACTGGCACCTGGCCAGCACTGGCCGGGACAGCTACCCGGCTGCAGAGGATCCGGGGGTGCTTTCGGTATCCCGTATCTACAATTACTACAAGGCCAACGGCTTTAAAACGGTGGTGATGGGCGCCAGTTTCCGGAACACCGGCGAAATTGAAATGCTGGCTGGCTGTGACCGCCTGACCATAAGCCCTACCCTGCTGCAGGAGTTGCAGGACGACCTGGGCGATCTGCCGCGTCGACTGGTCGCCGACACCGCCAGCTCACCGGATCAGTTTGGCACCATCGACGAGAAACTGTTCCGCTGGGAATCCAACGAGGACGCTATGGCTACCGAGAAGCTGGCCGATGGTATCCGCCGGTTCACAGCCGACCAGATTGAACTGGAGAACCGGGTCCGGCAGCTGGCCAGGGCGGCCTGACGCGGCGCCTCAAACCAAACACAGAAGTGGGACTGTCCGATCATGATCGAGCGCCTGAAAAAATTGTTTGCGGCACCGGAAGCTGAACGCGAGAAGCCCGATAACCATCAGCTCGCAGTGGCTGCCACGGCATTGATGGTTCAGCTTTCCCGTGTCGACCAGGATGAAGACGAGCGCGAACTGCAGGCCATTGTTGATGGCGCAGTAAAAGCACATCAGGTAACCCAGGCCGAAGCCGAGGAAATTCTGGAAGACGCCCTTAGCCACGCAGACGATGCCACGTCGCTCTATGAATTTACCGGCCAGATCAACGAGTACCTGGACCAGGAAGGAAAACAGGCCCTGCTCGAAAGCATCTGGCGCGTGGCCTTTGCGGATGGCCGCATCGACAAGTACGAAGAACACCTTATTCGCCGCATGGCAGACCTGCTGCATCTTAATCATCGGGAGTTCATGCAGGCGCGGCACCGGGCGCAAGACGCCGGTTCTTAAAAGGAGACAGCATGCTAGCGATTCTTCATCCGAATACCGCTCTGGACAGCGAAGAATACCGACAGACCATGCACTACCTCGAGAATCTCCCGAACGTGTCGGTTCGGGTTCATGAGGTTCAGGGCGCCACCCAGAGGCTGACCGAAATCTATCTTCTCGGGGACACCAAGCCCCTGAACAAGGAAGAGATCGAAGCCCTGCCTGCGGTCGAACGGGCCATACGCATTTCGGACGACTACCGTATTCTTGGACGCCACCGGGACGATCGACGGCAAAGCGGCTTCAACTACAACGGCGTCGAGTTCAGTCAATCCAATCTGAACATCTTTGCCGGGCTATGCGCGGTTGATGTGCCCGAACACGTCGACATGATGATGCAGGCCCTGGAAGACCATGGGGAAGTCTGCACACGAATGGGCGCCTACAAGCCGCGCACCAACCCCTATTCATTCCAGGGCCACGGCAAGGGCTGCCTCCCCTGGGTGTTTGAAAAGGCGGGGAAACACGGCATCAAGGTTATCGCCATGGAGATCACTCATGAGAGCCACATTGAGGAAATCGACAACTGCCTCGAAAAGCTTGGCCGTCCCACCGGTGTAATGCTGCAGGTGGGCACCCGCAATACCCAGAACTTCGAGCTGCTCAAGGCCATTGGCCGCCAGAGTACCTATCCGGTACTGCTCAAACGCGGGTTCGGGATTACCCTGAATGAATCCCTCAACGCTGCCGAGTATCTGGCCAGCGAAGGCAACGCTAATGTCATCTTCTGCCTGAGGGGCATGAAAACCGAAGCCGGCCAGCCCCATCGGAACATGGTGGATTTCGCCCATGTGCCGGCGGTCAAGCGCCTTACCCGTATGCCAGTCTGTGCGGATCCTTCCCATTCGGTGGGCAGCCGCGAGCAGTCTCCGGACGGCATCCTTGATGTCATGCACGCGACCGCCCAGGGCGTCGTCGCCGGTGCCAACATGGTGCTCGTGGATTTCCACCCCAAGCCGGAAAGAGCCCTGGTGGACGGCCCCCAGGCCCTGCTGATGAACGAGCTGCCGGCGTACCTCGAAGACATACGCCTTTGCCACGACACCTGGAAGAAGCGCCAGGCCATTTACCAACGCCTGAAGGATGATGCAGCGGAATGATTGTCTACGGACACAGAGGCGCCAAGGGAGAAGCTCCCGAAAACACCCTTCCGGGATTTACGCATGCTTACCGGCACGGTATCCGGCATTTTGAACTGGATCTCGTATTGTCAAAGGACGGCAAGCCGGTATTGGTGCACGATCTTTCGGTTGACCGCACGACCAGCCAGAAAGGCAGTATCAGTCAGTACACGGCCGCCGAACTGGCTGCCATGGATGCGCGAAGAAACACCAGCTCCTGGCCCACACCCACGGGAATTCCCGCGCTGGAAGACCTTCTGGACCGGTTCGACGACCTCGAACACCTGCAACTGGAAGTCAAAAAAGACACGCGTCAGCGCCTGAACATTCTCAGCAATCGCCTGACAGAGGTTATACAGCGACGCAATCTGTATCAGACGGTGGCCATAACCTCTTCCGACACCTGGTTTCTGAAACAGATCCGGCGGCGGAACAAGAACATCCGCATCGGCCTGGTCGCAGAGCGCAAATTCCCGCGCCCCTTGAGCATTGCGGGCCAACTCGGCTGTGAGTATCTCTGCATCAACTGGAAGCTTTGCTCGAAAGCGCTGGTTGAAAAAGCCCATCGAAAGGGCATGCACGTGTCCACCTGGACGGTGAACCGGATTCACGACATGTTGCAACTGGAAGAGATGGGAGTGGACAGCATCATTACCGATTACCCGACAAGCACCCGTATGTTTTTCGATAACCGGGCCAGATCGGCGCTGTCGTTACCACAGAGTCACGAGGGCGTGTCGGCCAACCAGGAGGCCGTGTCAGCAGGCTGAAACCAGGAGATTGAAAAACGAAAAGGGGTCAGATGAGCGATTTCATCTGGCCCCTTTTTCGTAGGCAGCCTAGAAAATTCTGTTCAGGCCATTCAATGCCGCAACCCGGTAGGCTTCCGCCATGGTCGGGTAGTTGAACGTGGTATTAATGAAGTAGTTCAGAGAGTTGGCCTCTCCTTTCTGGTTCATGATCGCCTGGCCGATGTGGACGATTTCTGCTGCCTGGTCACCGAAACAGTGGATACCCAGAATCTCGCGGGTCTCCCGGTGAAACAGGATTTTCAGCATGCCGACCGCTTCTCCGGTGATCTGCGCACGGGCCAGATCCTTGAAGAACGCCTGCCCAACCTCGTAGGGCACCTTGGCTTCGGTCAATTCACGCTCGGTTTTGCCGACGGAACTGATTTCCGGAATGGTGTAAATCCCGGTCGGCACATCCGACACAAAGCGGAAGTATGCGTCATCCACAATATCCGAGGATGCAGAGCGGCCCTGGTCATAAGCGGCGCTTGCCAGACTTGGCCAGCCGATCACGTCGCCCGCCGCGTAGATGTTGTCCACTTCGGTGCGATAGTGCTCGTCAACGGCCAGTTGCCCACGGCCATTGGGTTCCAGACCGATATTTTCGAGGCCCAGCTTCTCGGTGTTCCCGCTGCGACCATTGCACCACAGGAATGCATCCGCACGGATTTTCTTGCCCGATTGAAGCGACAACACCACACCGTGGTCGTCGCCCACAACCGACTCGTACTGCTCGTTGTGGCGAACCAGAACGCCATTATTCCGCAGGTGGTAACTCAGGGCGTCGGAGATCTCGTCATCCAGGAAGGACAACAGACGGCTACCCGGGTTGATCAAATCCACTTTCACGCCCAACCCTGCAAAAATCGAGGCATATTCAGAACCGATAACGCCAGCGCCATAGATAATCAGGGTTCTGGGGGTATGAGACAGATTCAGGATGGTGTCGGAGTTATAGATACGGTGATGACGGAAGTCCACATCGGGTGGCAGGTAGGGCCTGGAACCGGTGGCGATGATCGCCTGCTTGAAGTGCAGCGTCTCGGAGGACTTGCTACCCCGGACTTCTATGCGGTTCTGGTCGACAAAAAAGGCCCGGCCGTTTATCAAATCCACGCGATTGCGAGAGTAGAACTGCGTCCGGAGCTTGACCTGCTTGCCGATGACCTTCTGGGCATTCTGAAGCACTCGCGGGAAAGAGAACCAGCGAGGCTCCCCGATATCCCGGAACATCTGGTTGGTGTTGAACGTAATGATCTGTTTGACGGAGTGGCGCAGCGCCTTGGAAGGAATGGTGCCCCAGTGGGTGCAGTTCCCGCCAACGGTAGGCTTGTCTTCGATGATCGCGACACGTTTGCCGTGTTTCGTCGCATTCATCGCCGCGCCTTCGCCGGACGGACCGGCGCCGATAACGACGACGTCGTAATGATGTTCTGCCATGCGCGCAGTGACTCCTTATCTACGTCGTGAAAAGATGGTTGTAATTGTCAAAAACAGATCAGTGCTTGCTGGCCTTGCTGGCGTCGTAAGCCAGAGCCTCGGGCTCTTTACCCTCGTTGGCCAACCGTTCGTTTTCTTCTTCGCACTTCTGGGTATTACCACCGCAGATATCACAGGACTGGCTGATACCAAGCGCGCCAATACCGCCGCAGGTTCCGCTGATGGGCTTGCGCCCGAGGATCACGCCAATAGACATGGCTGCAACCAGCAAAACCACGATGAAAAGAACCAAAAGAAAGGTACCCATGTTGCCCTCCCCTCATTGAGTCACGTAGGACGAAAAGGCCGGCGTCTGGTGCGTCTCGAAGCCTTCATCCGTCCTGACAATAAAATAGGCCGGGATATTTTCCCTTACCGCGAGCTCATTTGCCCGCTCGTAGCCCATCACATTAAAACCGGTTGCCAGAGCATCTGCCGTCATACAATCGTCCGCGATAACGGTTACTGATGCCAGTTTGTGAGCAATTGGCTCACCCGTTTCAGGATCTATTGTATGGGAATACCGACGCCCTTCCGATTCGTAATAATTACGATAATCACCTGATGTTGCCATAGCACGTGATTCCAGCGCCACCACGCGGTTTACCGCGCGCCCTTCCGCCATCGGCTGTTCTATGGCCAGTCGCCAGGTGCTGCCATCAGGTTTACGGCCATTGACGCTAACCTCTCCGCCAATCTCCACCAGGTACGCCTCCACGCCTTCGCTCTCAAGAAAACGGGCAACCGCATCTACACCGTATCCCTTGGCGATAGCCGACAGATCCACATATTGCGGTGGTGTCGCACGCACGGCGGGCGGATCGACCCGCAGCTCGAGCTTCTCGAAGCCAGTGGCGGCAAGAGCCCTGGAGAGAGATTCTTCTGACGGAATCTGCTCCGGGCGCGCCTCGGGGCCGAACCCCCAAAGATTTACCACCGGGCCGATGGTCACATCAAAGGCACCAGCGGTCATCGTTGAGATCTCTTCAGCCTTCTGAAGAACACGGAGCAAGTCCGCTGACACCGGAACCCACTCGGATTGATCGGATCGTTGATTGAAACGGGACAGCTCCGAATCCTCGCGCCAGGTCGACATTGACGCATCAACCCCTTCGAGCACCTCATCGATACCGCTGGCCAGAGTTTCAAGCCTCTCCTGATCCTCGGTCAATACGACATTGATGTGGTAGCTGGTGCCGAAGACAGGTCCGGAGATTTCCCAGATTTTTTCCTCTGGCTCAAACGAACAACCCGCCAGAACGGCAAAGGCCAGCGCTGTAAAAGCGCTGGCCAGGGCCACCCTGGCGGGTCGTACAATGCTGAATGTCATCAGAACTGCTTAGCCTCCAAAGTCATCCAGCATGATGTTTTCATCCTCTACACCCAGATCTTTCAGCATCTTGATGCAGGACGCGTTCATGATTGGGGGCCCACACATGTAGTACTCACAGTCTTCCGGAGCCGGATGGTCCTTCAGATAGTTCTCGTACAATACGTTGTGGATAAACCCTGTGGGGCCTTCCCAGTTATCTTCCGGCAGTGCATCGGAAAGAGCTACGTGCCACTCGAAGTTGTCGTTCTCTTCCTGCAGCCCGTCGAAATCCTCCACGTAGAACATCTCGCGAACACTACGCGCACCATACCAGAAGCTGATCTTGCGCTTGGAGTTCAGGCGCTTGAGCTGATCGAAGATATGGGAACGCATGGGCGCCATGCCGGCACCGCCACCGATGAAGACCATTTCCGCGTCAGTCTTCTTGGCGAAGAACTCACCGAACGGTCCCATCACTGTCACCTTGTCTCCTGGCTTCAGGTTGAACACATAGCTCGACATGATGCCCGGGTTATGGTTCGTGCCCGGAGGCGGCGTAGCGATACGAATATTGAACTTGAGAACACCCTTTTCTTCCGGATAGTTCGCCATTGAATAGGCCCGGATGGTCTCTTCCTTGTTGACCGCCTTGTAGCGCCAGATGTTGTGCTTGTCCCAGTCCTCGTGGAACTCTTCCTCGATGTCGAAATCCTTGAAGTCGATTTCGTAGGGAGGGCACTCAAGCTGAACATAGCCGCCGGCACGGAAGTCCACTTCCTCACCTTCAGGCAGCTTGAGTACGAGTTCTTTGATGAAGGTAGCCACGTTGTGGTTGGAGACAACCTCACATTCCCACTTCTTCACGCCGAAGAACTCCTCCGGCACTTCCACCTTCATATCCTGTTTGACAGGAACCTGACAGGACAGGCGCCAGCCTTCTTTCTCTTCACGGTTGGTGAAGTGGGTCTTCTCTGTTGGCAGCATGGCACCGCCGCCTTCCAGAACCTTGCACTTGCACTGGGCGCAGGTACCGCCGCCACCGCAGGCAGAGGAGAGGAAAATACCACTGTTTGCCAGAGTACCGAGCAGCTTGCCGCCGGCTTCGGTCTTCAGCGTGTGTTCTGGATCATCGTTGATCTCAATGGTCACATCACCGGTGCTTACCAGCCTGGACCGGGCCGCAAGAATCACTGCGACCAGGGCCAGAACGATAACGGTGAACATGACCACGCCGAGAATAATTTCTGTATTCATGGTCTCGCCTTTTCGTTAAACCGAATCACCGGGTGAATTACAGTGAGATACCGGAGAAGGACATGAAGCCCAGGGACATCAGACCAACAGTAATGAAGGTGATACCCAGGCCACGCAGGCCTTCCGGAACGTCACTGTACTTCAGCTTCTCGCGGATACCCGCCAGGGCAATGATCGCCAGGGCCCAGCCAAGGCCGGCGCCGAAGCCATACACCACACTCTCGCCGAAGGTGTAGTCACGCTCCACCATGAACAGCGAGGCACCCAGAATGGCGCAGTTCACTGTAATCAGTGGCAGGAACACACCCAGAGCGGCGTAGAGTGCCGGGATATACTTGTCCAGTACCATTTCCATGATCTGAACAATCGCCGCGATTACCCCGATATACGTCAGCAATCCGAGAAAGCTCAGGTCTACGTTCGGCAGGCCAGCCCAATCCAGGGCGCCTTCGCGCAGAACGCTGTTGTACAGCAGGTTGTTCACCGGAACGGTGACCGTCAGCACGACCACCACGGCAATGCCAAGACCGGTTGCGGCCTCGATCTTCTTGGAGATGGCCAGGAAGGTACACATCCCCAGGAAGAAGGCCAGCGCCATGTTTTCAACAAAAACAGCCTTCAGAATCAAGCTGATATAATGCTCCATCAGAAGGCCTCCTTGGCGACATGGCGAGACATTTTATAGTCCGGCTCTTCAACCTGCTCCGGCTTCCAGGTCCGCAGACCCCAGATCGCCAGGCCGATAATAAAGAACGCACTCGGCGGCAGCAGCAACAAGCCGTTAGGAATGTACCAGCCACCTTCGTTCACCACCGGCATCAGGGAGACACCGAACAGTGAGCCGGCGCCCAGCAATTCACGGAAGAAGGCAACGAAGATCAGGAGTACCGAGTAGCCCAGACCGTTACCAACGCCGTCCAGGAAGCTCAGCCAGGGGCCGTTCTTCATGGCAAAGCCTTCCGCGCGGCCCATAACGATGCAGTTGGTGATAATCAGACCAACGAACACTGAGAGCTGCTTGGAAATCTCGTAGGCATAGGCCTTGAGCACCTGGTCAACCACGATTACCAGGGAGGCGATAATGGTCATCTGCACGATGATCCGGATACTGCCCGGAATCTGGGTGCGTACCAGGGACACGGCCAGGTTGGAAAATGCGGTAACGGCAATAACCGCCGCGCACATAACAAGTGTAACGTTCATGCTGGTGGTAACCGCCAGCGCTGAACAGATGCCCAGGATCTGCAGGGCAATCGGGTTATTGCTGAAGATCGGTTCGAAGAGAACCTGTTTGGCTGATGCATCTGCCATGATCAGACCTCCCCTTCACGAAGTTTTTGCAGGAACGGCGCGTATCCGCGGTCGCCCATCCAGTAGTTAACCAGTTGCTCAACGCCGCGACTGGTCAACGTTGCCCCGGACAGAGCATCCACTTTATGCTGCCTTTTTTTTGCATCAACGTTTACGCCACCTTTAACCAGTTTGATCTGCGGTTCAGTGCGATCACCATCATAAACTTTCTTCCCCACCCACTGCGACTTCCAGCGTGGATTGTCTACCTCCCCACCGAGGCCCGGAGTTTCGGCGTGGGAGTAAAAGCCAAGCCCTTCAATGGTGTTCAAATCACCTTCCAGCGAAATGAAGCCATACAATGTAGACCAGAGGCCATAACCATGAATTGGCAGTACCACACGCACTAGCTCTCCGTTCTCGCTCAGCGTATACACCCTGGCAACATTCGGCCGGCGCTTGATGCCAGCCTTGTCTTCCGAGGAAGGAATATCCGTAGACAACTGAGGGTCCGAGGCAGCCTTGTACATATCATATTTCATGGGCTCAGCAACACCAACGGCGGAAGGCTTTACAAATTTACCAGTATCCAAATCCACCAGGCGAACATCGAAACTCTCGAATTTCTGCAAAATCTGCTCTGCAGTATCGCCTTGATCCAGCATACCTGCGGCAGAGAGAATGTTCGTTGTCATATCAAGATGCTGATTCTTGACCTGGGCAGGTCTGAGCATGACCGCCGCGGTGGATACCACGACAGAGAACACGATACTCAGCACCAGCGCAACGATCAGCGTGCGGGAGACGGTTTCTTTAGCTTTAGCCACGAGCAAGCCTCCGTTTGATGTTGGCCTGAACCACGTAATGGTCCATCAATGGCGCGAACAGGTTTGCGAACAGGATGGCAAGCATGATGCCTTCCGGGAACGCCGGATTGATCACGCGGATCAGCACAGTCATCACGCCTACCAGAATACCGAAACACCAGCGACCCGTGTCAGTCATCGCGGCGGACACCGGATCCGTCGCCATGAACATCATGCCAAAGGCAAACCCGCCCATGACCAGATGCCAATGCGCCGGAACCGCGAACATCGGATTGGTCTCGGAACCTATGATGTTTAGCAGCAGCGACATGCCGATCATACCGATCAACACACCTCCGACGATGCGATAGGAGGCAATCTTCATCCCCAACAGGATCAGGCCACCAATCAGAATGGCCAGTGTCGAGGTCTCACCCATCGAGCCCTGAATGGTGCCCATGAAGGCGCTCATCCAGCCAATTTGAGCTTCCAGAGCTTCCAGACCACCACTGGCGGCCCAGCTCAGCGCCGTGGCGCCACTGAAGCCGTCAACCGCAGTCCAGACGGTGTCGCCGGAAATCTGCGCCGGATAGGCGAAGTACAGGAAGGCACGACCGGTCAGGGCCGGGTTCAGGAAGTTCTTGCCGGTACCGCCGAACACTTCCTTGCCGATCACGACGCCGAAGGTGATGCCCAGGGCCACCTGCCAGAGAGGAATGGTGGGCGGGCAGATCAGTGCAAACAGGACCGATGTGACAAAGAAACCCTCGTTCACTTCGTGACGGCGCACGGTGGCAAACAGCACTTCCCAGAAACCACCGACCACGAAGGTCACGAAGTAAATGGGCACGAAGTACGCCATGCCGTAAACGAAGTTGTCCCATACGCCCGCACCGGAACCGGTGATGGCAAGTGCCTGGATAAAGGCAGTCCGCAGGCCGCCGTCAGCAATCATGGCATCCGGGTTGGACGCCAGGAAACTGTTGGCCTGGTAGCCGATGTTCCACATTCCGAAGAACATTGCCGGGAAGGTGCACAACCAAACCGTGATCATGATGCGCTTGAGGTCAATCCCGTCACGCACATGGGCGGTGGTGGAGGTGACACTCGCCGGCGAGTAGAAAATAGTATCCACCGCCTCGTAAAGCGCATACCAGCGCTCGTACTTGCCACCCTTTTCAAAGTGATGCTCGATTCCATCGAGAAACTGTCTGATAGCCATCGTATTAGCCCTCGATCTCGATTCGGGTCAGGTTCTCGCGGAGAATCGGACCATATTCATATTTGCCGGGGCACACAAAGGTGCACAGCGCCAGATCTTCTTCATCCAACTCCAGTGCGCCAAGCTTCTGTGCCATCTCTGTGTCGCCGACAATCAGGGAACGCAGCAACTGCGTGGGCAGAATGTCCAGCGGCATGATCTTTTCGTAAACACCCACCGGCACCATCGCCCGCTCGCTGCCATTGGTGGTGGTGGTCATATCGAACCGTTTGCCACCGACCAGCTTGGACAGGTAAATATTCATGACGGAGAACTTGTTCGCACCCGGCGACAGCCAGCCCATGAACTCGCGCTTGTTACCTTCCTCAAGCACGGACACCTGATTGGCAAACCGGCCAAGATAGGCGCAGGGACCATCGCCACGGCGACCGCCGAACACGGAGCCGGAAATCGCCCGGATCTCGCAATCTGTGGCAACTTCACCGTCGAGAAGCTCCTCAAGACTAGCACCCAGACGAGTACGCACGAGACGGGGTTTCAGGGCCTTGGGGCCACCGATCGCCACGACACGCTCAACAGGGACTTCACCGGATTCAAACAGCTTGGCAATGTCGATAACGTCCTGATAATTGATACTCCAGACCGTCTTGCTGCCAGAAACCGGATCCAGGTGATGGATATGGGTTCCCACGTTGCCGGCCGGATGCTTGCCATCGAACTGGTGCACCTCAACGGCGTCGGACCTGGGAACAGCGACGTTGGATCCTGGCTTGCCAGTGACAAACACCTTGCCGGTGGTCAGTTTGGTAAGGATCTCAAGGCCTTTCTCGAACGCCTGGCTGTTTTCGCCAATGATGACCGTCGGGTCCGCTGCCAGCGGGTTGGTATCCATGACCGACACGAAAATTGAGTGGGGAGCGGAATCAATCTCCGGAACCTTGCTGTACGGACGCGTCTTGAACGCAGTCCAGAGCCCGGATTCCACCAGATTATCGACTACCTGCTGGCGTTCCAGGCCGGCAAGATCCGCTTCGCTGTAGCGCGCAAAGGTCTCAGCCTCATCGCCATCGACTTCGATAACGATCGACTGGAATACCCGACGCTCACCACGGTTGATCTCTTTCACAACGCCCGCGGCGGGTGAAGTATAACGAACGCCCTCGGTCTTCTTGTCCGTGAACAGCAGCGTACCGCGCTTGACACGGTCCCCCTCTTTCACAGCCATCGTCGGCTTCATGCCGATATAGTCAAAACCGATCAACGCAACGTGGCGAACGGGTTTGCCGTCTGTAATGGTCTGTTCGGGAGCGCCGCTGATGGGAAGATCCAGGCCTTTTTTGATCTTGATCATTAGCCTCATCCAATCATCAGAAACTTTTCAATGGATTCGTAACGCCCGACACCTGCGGCCCAGAAAAACCATGAGAAACGGAGTGCCAGACGTACCCAAAATCGCGCCAATTATAGAGATTAAGGAATCCTATTTCCACCAGAAACCGGAACCGGTTGTGCGTCGACAGCCAAACCAGTCGTTTAGCTGACCGTAAAAACAAAAAACCCCGACAGCAATCGCTATCGGGGTTCTGAACACCATTACTTCACCAGATCGGCGCGATTCGCTCAGTCTCTCGCACGTTTGGGGAAGATCGGGTAATTTACGCCGGCCATCTGGTTGACCACACGAATCACCTGCGCGCTGTAGCCGAACTCGTTGTCGTACCAAACATACAGGATCAGACGCTTGCCACTGGTGATGGTTGCCTGGGCATCAACGATGCCGGCATGGCGGGAACCGACAAAGTCGGTGGAAACCACTTCCGGAGAGTTCACGAAGTCGATCTGCTTCTGCAGCTCCGAGTGCAGCGCCATATCCCGCAGGTATTCGTTAACACCTTCCACATCAACGTCTTTCTTGAGGTTGAGATTCAGGATCGCCATGGACACGTTCGGCGTTGGCACCCGGATCGCATTACCGGTCAGCTTGCCCTTCAGAACCGGCAGCGCCTTGGAGACAGCCTTGGCGGCCCCCGTCTCGGTAATTACCATGTTCAGGGCGGCGCTGCGCCCGCGGCGGCTGCCCTTGTGGTAGTTATCGATCAGGTTCTGGTCGTTGGTGTAGGAGTGCACCGTCTCCACGTGACCATCTTCGATGCCGTATTCGTCTTCAATCGCCTTCAATACCGGTGTGATGGCATTGGTGGTACAGGAGGCGGCTGACAGGATCCTGTCTTCGTCAGTAATCCAGTCGTTGTTGATACCATAAACGATGTTCTTGATATCGCCCTTACCCGGCGCCGTCAGGATAACGCGGCTGACGCCTTTTGATTTCAGGTGCAGGCCAAGACCGGCTTCATCACGCCACTTACCGGTGTTGTCGATCACGATGGCGTTGTTGATGCCGTAATCCGTGTAATCCACCTTGTCCGGCCCATCAGAGTAGATAACCTTGATATAGTTGCCGTTGGCAATCAGGGCGGATTCCTTCTCATCAACGGTAATGGTGCCATCGAACGGACCGTGCACGGAATCACGGCGAAGCAGACTGGCGCGCTTCTCGAGATCATTTTCCGCACCGCCCTGGCGAACCACAATCGCACGCAGACGCAGGTTGTTGCCACCCCCGGCCTTCTCGATCAGGATACGAGCCAGCAGACGACCAATCCGGCCAAAACCGTACAGAACGACGTCTTTGGTGTCATTGTTGGCATCTTCCTCGGACTGGGCAGCGTACTGCCCCACAACCGGGCCGATTTCACGCTTCAGGAATTCGGTCAGGTCGCCGCCTTCCTCTTTGAACTTGACCGCCAGCTTGCCGATATCCACGTGGGCACGACCGAGTTCAAGTTTGTCCATGGCCTGGAGGATCGGCAGGGTGTCGTGAACAGAAAGCTCGCTGTCTTCAACCTGGCGCACAAATCGGTGGGCACGGATGATATCGATAACCGACTGGTTGATGATGGCGCGGCCGTATACAGAAGTAACCACATTGTTTTTGCGGTAGAGGCGGCCGATCAGCGGAATCATGGCTTCCGCGGTGGATTCTCTTTCTGTCCAGTTGGACAGGTGCTGATTGATCTGTTCGTGACTCACGCTTGGACCTCTGCAATTGGCACTTGGAAATTGGGGCGCACATTATCCAATTTAATCCGGTCGACCGCAAATACGGCGGGCCATGACCTTCGTATAGGTCGCGCCGGCTAATAACGCAAACGCCGACCATGGCGCCGGCGCCATGACAGTGAGGGGCGCGAGCGTTAGAATACGCGCCTCACCGCTCCCGGACATCCACAGCAGGAGAACCTGACCGCCCATGAGCCAAGGTGCCAGCACACGCCCGTCACCCCTCCCCCTGATTGCCCCCGAATTTCCGTCTCGGCCGGCCGATCACCGAACATGGGGTCAACTGCACGGCAGCAGTGAGGCGCTGGCCATCTGCGAAAGTGCGCGCGCGCACAAGGGTCTGACCCTGGTCATTACCCGCAGCACCGCCGATACCATCCGGCTTGAGCAGGCCATGCGCTTCTTCCTGGGGCTACCCCCGGAAGAAGACGGCCCGGCGGTCAGCGACGACGGGCTGGAACTGCTGTCGCTGCCCGACTGGGAAACCCTGCCCTACGATCTGTTTTCGCCCCACCAGGACATTATTTCCCGGCGAATCCGGACCCTGCACCGCCTGCCCGCAACCAGCCATGGGGTTCTCGTGGTTCCTGCACGCACGCTGATGCACAGGCTGCCGCCAGTAAATTACCTCCAGGGCAACACCCTGCTTCTGGAAGTGGGACAGTCCCTGGATATCAAGAGCTGGCGAATGCAGCTTGAGGCGGCAGGCTACCGGCATGCCGAGAACGTCTACGAGCACGGCGAATACGCGGTCCGGGGCGCCATACTGGACATTTTCCCCATGGGCGCCAGCCAGCCCTATCGGATTGACCTATTCGATGATGAGATCGAAACGCTCCGGACTTTCGACCCCGAGACTCAGCGCTCAATCGACCGGATCGAACGCATCGAACTGCTGCCCGCCTTTGAATTCCCCTGGCACAAAGAGGCGCGCTCCGGATTCCGCAGCCGCTGGTTCGAGCAGTTCCCGGATGCCGACAAAGACACCCCCATCTACCAGGACGTGACTCACGGCATTACCCCGCCGGGCATTGAGTACTACCTGCCGCTGTTCTTCGACGAGACGGCAACCCTGTTTGACTATCTGCCAGGCGCCACTCACGTTTTTACTGCGGACGGACTGAACGATGCGGTCAGCCACTTTGACAGTGAAACCCGCAACCGGTACGAAGATCGTCGTCACGATCGCCTGCGGCCGATTCTGCCGCCCAAGCTCCTCTTCCTGCAGCAGGAAGAGCTGTTCGGACAACTGAAGGCCTTCCCGAGGGTAACCGTCTCCGCGGAGACAAAGGATGCCGCGGGATCAGTTAACTGCCCCACGACAACCTTGCCGGATATCGCCATGGACGGTCGGGCCGCAGACCCTGCCGGTCGCCTCAAGCGGTTTCTGGGAGAGTTCGACGGCCACGTGCTGATATGCGCCGAATCGTCCGGTCGGCGCGAGGCGCTGATGGAGAATCTTGGCGAACAGGGTGTTGAATTGAAAACCCTGTCCGGCTGGCAGGCTTTTCTCGACGATAAGGAAAGCTCGGTCGCCATCACCATTGCCCCGATGGAGCAAGGCCTGGTTCTGCCCGAGCATTCCGTTGCCCTGATCACCGAGACCGCCCTGTTCGGCGAGCGGGTACTACAGCGGCGGCGCCGCGAGAAGCCTACGGAAACGGACGATGCCGGCTTCCGGGATCTGTCCGAATTGCGGATTGGTGCGCCGGTGGTTCATATCGACCACGGTGTTGGCCGTTACCTGGGCCTGGAGACCATCACCGTAGAGGGCGAAGCGAGCGAATTCCTGATGCTTGAGTACGCCGGGGGCTCAAAGCTGTATGTTCCGGTCTCCAGCCTGCACCTGATTTCCCGCTATGCCGGCAATGACACCGAACACGCGCCGCTGCACAAACTCGGGACGGACCGCTGGAGCACAGCGAAACAGAAAGCCCTTGAGAAGATCCGGGACACTGCCGCCGAGCTGCTGGATGTGTACGCCCGCCGGGAGGCGCGCAAAGGCTTCAGCTTCGAGGATCCCAAGGAAGCCTATCGTGCCTTTGCTGCCGGCTTTCCGTTCGAGGAGACACCAGACCAGCAGGTTGCTATCCAGTCGGTGTTCGAGGACATGACCAGCGAGCAGCCCATGGATCGCCTGGTGTGTGGCGATGTCGGTTTCGGGAAAACCGAGGTTGCCATGCGCGCGGCGTTCCTGGCTACTTGGTCGGGCAAGCAGGTGGCGGTTCTGGTCCCCACTACCCTGCTCGCCCAGCAGCATTATGAATCCTTCCGGGACCGTTTCTCGGATACCCCTGTGCAGGTCGAGCTGCTCAGCCGGTTCCGCACGGCTGGCCAGACCAGCAAGGCGTTGGAGGCGGTGGAGAACGGCCGGGCCGACATCGTCATCGGCACCCACAAACTGCTACAGGGCGACATCAAATTCAAGAATCTTGGCCTGGTTATCATCGACGAAGAGCATCGCTTTGGCGTTCAGCAGAAGGAAAGACTAAAAGCACTGCGGGCCGAAGTGGACATGCTCAACCTGACCGCCACCCCGATTCCGCGGACGCTGAACATGGCCATGGGGCATCTGCGGGATCTCTCGATTATCGCCACTCCTCCGGCCCGGCGGCTCTCGGTGAAAACTTTTGTGCGCCAGAAAGACAACGCCATGGTCAAGGAAGCCATACTGCGGGAGATTCTCCGGGGCGGTCAGGTCTACTTCCTCCACAACGACGTGGCCACCATCGAGAAGACGGCAGAGGATCTACGTTCGCTGATTCCGGAAGCGCGGGTGGGCGTCGCCCACGGGCAGATGAGAGAGCGTGATCTGGAAAAGATCATGTCCGACTTCTACCACAAACGCTTCAACGTGCTGGTGTGCACAACCATCATTGAGACCGGCATCGACGTTCCCAGCGCCAACACCATTATTATCGAGCGGGCAGACAAGTTCGGCCTGGCGCAACTGCATCAGCTTCGGGGCCGGGTCGGCCGTTCGCACCACCAGGCCTATGCCTACCTGCTCACGCCACCGCCGAAATCCATCACGGCGGACGCCAAAAAGCGTCTGGATGCGATTTCGGAGGCGCAGGACCTGGGTGCCGGCTTCATGCTGGCCACTCACGACCTGGAAATCCGCGGTGCCGGGGAGTTATTGGGGGAAGAACAGAGCGGGCAGATCGAAAGCATCGGCTTCACCCTTTACATGCAGCTGCTGGACGAGGCCGTCAAGGCCATTCGCGAGGGCCGAACCCCGAATGCCGACCTGCCACTTAGCCACGGCACCGAAATGAACCTGAGAATCCCGGCTCTGATCCCCGAGGATTATCTGCCGGATGTCCATAACCGCCTGATGCTCTACAAACGGATTGCCAGCGTGGACAGCCCGGAAGCATTAAAAGAACTTCAGGTTGAAATGATCGATCGGTTCGGATTATTACCGGATCCGGCCAAAAACCTGATCCGCCAGACCGAGCTTCGATTGCGTGCAGAAGCCCTGGGCATCGTGAAAGTCGATGCCGGCAAGGAGTGGGCGCGGATCGAGTTTGGCAGCTCGACACCGGTGGATCCGCTGGTTCTGGTTAAAAAAGTGCAATCCGCACCTGACCAGTACCGGCTCGAAGGCGCCAACAGCTTCCGTTTTCGGCTGAAGGATGCCACAACCGGTGGTAAACTCGACGGCATTTCCCGGATGCTTGGCGAGCTGGAGCCAGCAAAAAATGACGCGTCCGGCTCATGAACGGCCGACCAACAAGTGGAGTACGACCCTTGCAAATTGATGGAATTCGCTGGTGCCGATACCCGACCCGGGCCATCCTGGCAGCTCTGCTTCTGAGCTTTTCTCTAACAGGCGCCGCACAGCAGCTTGACAGGGCAACCTTGCCTCTTGAGCCCGGCACGCCGGTTCCGGATGACTACTACCGGGCGGAGTTTGTCATTCTTGAGCGGATCGTAGAGCCGGAAGCTGTGAACGAACGGATGTCTGATCGCTCGGTAGAGCCGCCCCTTGAGACCGAAGAGGTTCTCTGGTCATCGCTGGAGAATGGCACCACGGAAACCACACTGGAATTGGCGCCCCGAAAGGATCTCCATCTTGCCAGTGCCGCCGCCAGACTCGAACGCAGTGGCCGTTACCGTGTGCTTGTGGCTGCCGGTTGGTACGAGGCGTTTCCACCAGATTACGAGGGGACACCCTTGCGGGTTGAAGCAGGTGACTGGCTGAATGAGGCTCGCACCCGGGAGGTTGAGGGACACATCACCATCGACCGGCAACGCTATTTGCACGTCAATGTGCATCTGAACCACTGGCAACTGGCAGAAGAGACATCGGAGCCGCCTGTAGAGGCTGCGACCGAGCTCTCTGAAGAAACACCCCCCGCTCCGGACGCATCCGGAGCAAGTGACTCCGCCCCAATGTCAGCAGCAACCGGAGAAACAGCCGGTCAGCAACTACCTGTTCTGGCTGAACCCGCGCCCCTGGAATTGTTGACCTGGATTCGGGAAACCCGCCGGATGCGCAGTGAGGAAATCCACTTCCTCGATTCCCCCACGATCGGCGTGCTGGTGTTTTTCAAGAAGATTGAGGCAACGGAGTAAGCACCCCAAGGCCAGCCATCGAGACTTCGAGGATCCGCTTGACCCCGGACATTCCCTGCTCGATGGCCGCCTCAATTTCTTCCATGGTGATGATATGGTCGGATTTTCCAGCCGCCCAGTTCACCACCAAACCCAGACAGACGTAACGCATTCCAAGTTCCGCCGCCAGCGCGGCTTCCGGCATACCGGTCATTCCTACCAGGTCGCAGCCGTCCCGCTCCATCCGGATGATTTCAGCCGCGGTTTCCAGCCTCGGGCCCTGGGTTGCCCCGTACACCCCGAAACCGGAGAACGGCACATTTTCAGCGCCGGCGGCATCAATGAGAATCTGACGCGCACTCTCATCGTAGGGCCAGGTGAAATCAATGTGGGTTACCGAGTCCAGATCGCCCTCGTAAAAGGTGCTGGCACGCCCCCAGGTGTAGTCAATAATCTGATCGGGAATAACCACATGGGCAGGCCCCATATCCGGGTGAATCCCACCCACAGCGTTAACCCCGATCACCGTTCGGACCCCGGCTTCGTAGAGGGCCCGCAAATTGGCCCGATAGTTCACCTGGTGGGGTGGAATACGATGGGGGTTACCATGGCGCGACAGGAAGATGACCGGCTGATCCCCCAAGTGGCCCTCAACGAGGGCCGCGGATGGAACGCCCCAGGATGTCCTGACCGGCTTCTCACCGGTAATCTCAAGGCCTGACAGAGTGGTGAGGCCGGTGCCGCCAATGATGCCAACAGGGTGCATTTTCTCCGGTGACGTCATTCTGAATCTCCTGAGTCTTCCAAATCTCCGGTTGTCTGACGGTTCTGCAATGTCTCGGCGCTCTTGCCGGAAGAATCCGCCTCGCTCTTGTCCGAGGCTCCCGCGGACTGCGATCCGGATAGCCGGACGCCGTCCGGAAGATGCAGAGTTCGGGTCGGGAAGGCCACTTCGGCACCGTAACCCTCGATAATGTCGCTGATTTTCAGCAATACATCCTGCTTCACCTCGTGGAACTGCACCCACTGGGTGGTCTTGGTGAAGGTGTACACCATGATATCCAGAGACGACGCGTTGAACGCCAGGAAGTTCACAATCAGGGTCTGATCGCTGTCGATGTCCTCATGCTGCTGCAGCATGGCCTTGATGTCGTCGACGATGGTTGCCATCTGCCCGACATCGGCATACCGGATGCCAATCGTCTCGTAGATCCTGCGGTTGGTCATGCGTGAGGGGTTTTCCACTGCGATGGTGGTAAACGCAGCATTGGGCACATAAAGCGGACGTTTGTCGAAGGTACGGATGGTGGTCAGACGCCAGCCGATGTGCTCAACCGTACCCTCAATGTTTCGGTCCGGGGACCGCACCCAGTCCCCAACCTTGAACGGTCGGTCGAGATGGATAATAAAACCGCCGAAAAAGTTGGCCAACAGGTCCTTCGCGGCGAAGCCGACTGCAATACCACCCACGCCGCCGAAGGCCAGGACCCCGGAAATGCTGTAGCCCATGGACTGCATCGCAATCAGCACCGCGGTAATGATAACCACCGCCCGGGACAACTTGCTCACCGCGTTGACGGTGGTGTAGTCCATGGGCTGTTTCATTTTCAGCGGCGATACCAGAATCCCCTCGGCTTCCTTGATCAGCCTCAGGACCGCCCATACCAGAACGAAGACAAACCCGAGCTGCAGAAGCGAATCGTTGACCTTGAAGATCTCCGCTTCCGAGTAGCGATGAGCCACTTCTGCAGCCCAGTAGACGCCTTGCAACCAGACAAAGGCCACGACCGGTTTGCGGGCGGCGTGCAACAAGGCATCGTCCCACAGGTTTTTGGTCTGGCTGAACTTGCGCTCGATAGCAACGATAATGTGGCTTGCGATGTACGCCACCGCGGCCGTTGCGAACACCAGCGCAAATACGACAATCCCGACACGCCAGGCTTCAGACAGCAGCCCGAAATTCTCGATCCAGCCACTCACCATGGCCATAACATCCCCGATCATCGGATCCCTCTGGTCTCGAAAGGTTTATCGAATGGAAACGACCGTTCCCGGCACAACGCGATCAAAAAGATCAACAATGTCTTCATTGCGCATCCGCACACAGCCGTGGGACAGCGGTATTCCCATAGGCTCGCTGTCCGGCGTGCCGTGAATGTATATGAAGCGGCGGAAAGTATCGACACCCGGCCCCCTGTTTTTGCCCCATTCGCGGCCACACAACCAGAGAATCCGACTCAGGATCCAGTCGCGGTCAGGGTGCCGCCGGGCAAGTTCGGCGCTGTAGATTTCGCCGGTGGGGCGCCGGGCCCGGAAGACAGTTCCGGCCGGAAGTCCGGCGCCAATACAGGCCCGGATATAATGCTCTCCCCGGGGCGTACAGCCACTGCCATCGCTCTCACCCGCGCCATTCAGCGCAGTGGAAACCGGATAGGATGCAATAAGCTCACCGCCTCCGGTTTCAAGCCGGAGGCGCTGAAGGGGCAGATCAATGTCGATGCGGACGGATGCGGGATGCGTCAAAACCGGCCAGGCTCCCTCGGAGGTTCAGAGGGGAAGCCTAACCGAGAGAGAGGAACTCAGGCAACCGAGACCTTGCTGCCGACCGGCGGAATCAGCATGGCGTCTTCCGCCTGCATCCCGGCAGCCAGGAAGGGAACCAGGCGGGCAGCAATTTCTTGGATCGTGGTTTCCACACCCAGCTTGTTCTGCAGGATGTCCCTCAGGGCATCGCTGCTGGACATGGTGAACGCCGTTGCCCCGAGCATGAACTGGATGCGCCAGTAACGGTCAACAGAGGATAGCTGCGGGGTCGCCTCCTTGAGCAGCCGCATGAAACGGCTGAAAGGCTCGCTGTATTCCTGTTCCAGGAACTTGCGCAAATGCCCCTGGGACTGGGTGTAGGCAAGCCCGAGCAGGCGCATGAAGATGGAGATACCCTTCTCGTTACGCTGGGGCATGCGCACCGCGCTTTCCGTAAGTGCCCATAGCGTTTGATTCAGCGTTGGCGGTTTGCCGTCACACCGCTCTTCGAGCTCGTCGAAGGCGTTTTCCAGTGTCGCGGAAAACGGCGTCAGAAAGCGCGCAAATACGGCATGGATCAGGGCGTTCTTTGAGCCAAAGTGGTAATTGACAGCGGCCAGATTTACTTTAGCCTTACTGGTAATCATCCTGAGCGAGGTTTCCGAGAAACCCCGGTCGGCGAACAGCTCTTCGGCTGCATCGAGAATCCGGTCAACGGTATCAGACTGCGCCATTTTGTTATCAATGCCTCTAGCAAACGTCTGTTTGAAACATACGTTTGAAGTGCACTTGTGTCAAGTTCTGGGCTCAGGCTCTGCCGCTACTTCCTCCCAGCCCCGGTCAAGGGCTTCCTGGTTACCCTCGAAAAATGCTTTCTGGACGCGGCTGTACGCCTTCTCTGCTTCCAGCAGACAAATCAGATAAAGACGCACGTGCTCTCGGCGGGTCAATTGCCGGGACAGACTGCGACTCTCTGACAACCTCAGAAGGTGACTGAACCGGGTATTTTTCAGCGCCGGGTTAAAATCCGCCATCCGCGCACATTGCCAGATAAGGCCATCCGACCCCTCCAGGTGGGCGACGTGTTGCCTTGCCTCACGGAGCATCCGCTGGCGAGTTATTATCAGATCAAGGTAGGAGGGTTTGGTGGTGTAGATTCTGCGTACGGCAGGCACTCCCAACAACAGAATGATGACAAAGGCGCCGAAGCCACCACCAGCTATCCAGGCTGGCACAAACCCGGTTAATCCGCTCAGAAAGACAGCCGCCGCAATCAACGCACTGAACAGCCACAGGTCCCGACTCCGGCGCGCCTCGGCCATCGTGTAGTTGTCCGGCCAGCCGTTCATCGCCAGCAAGTCGAAATCCATTAACAGGACCCGGTCGCACTGGCGCAGCATCAGCCTGAGCTTGCGCTGGCGGGATTCCGCCAGCACCCTTTCCGGCTTGCCACTGTCGGTGTCCCGGGACTCTCCCCTATCAGCCGATGGTTCGGATTCGGAACTGGTCTCTGGCGCCTGACCGGTCGGTGCCGATTCCGCCGCCGGATTGGCTGGAACCGTCGCCGGAGTCTGGTCGCCAGGGGCCACGGGGACGGGCACAGGATCGGCCGCCCGACCAGGGCGCAGCACGGGGGCCTGCGCCGGACTGTTTGCCCGGGTGGCGGCCTTACTCTGATTTTCAGCCATGGCAGATTGTCCGAATTCAGGGGTTATGAAGGGTATCGACCATGATGCAGGATACTTGAATGTTTACCCCGGTATACCGACATCAGTCGGGCCTTGGCATCAGTCAGCCCGCTCGCTATCCTTGGCGCACCTGCCGGAAAGGCGCCCCATACCACATTGAATGAGGTCAGGCTTATGTTCACAGGCATTGTCCAGGGCATTGCAACCATTGAAGACGTCACCGCAGAGCCCGGGCTCAGCACTTTTGCCATTCGCCTCCCCGCAGAAAAGGCAGATGGCGTTTCCATCGGCGCCTCGGTGGCAATCAACGGAACCTGCCTGACCGTCACACGCCAGGAAGACAGCGTGCTCTATTTCGATGCCATGCAGGAAACCCTGAGACTTACCACGCTGGGTGAGCTGACTACCGGGGACCAGGTGAATTTCGAGCGCGCCGCCCGCATTGGGGATGAAATTGGTGGCCACCTGCTTTCTGGCCATATACATACGGCGGCCAACATTGTCGAAATACGGCGTACGGAAAACAACGTCACGCTATGGTTTGAGGTGCCCGAGGAATGGGCCCGCTACATCTTCCCCAAAGGCTACATCGCCATCAATGGCGCCAGCCTGACTATTGGCGAGGTACGGGGCAACCGGTTCAACATCCATCTGATCCCGGAGACGCTGCGGGCCACAACCTTTGGGTCCTGTGAAGAGGGCCAGCGGGTGAATATTGAAATAGACAGCCAGACCCAGACCATCGTGGATACCCTGGCCCGGCTCGGGTATGACCGCCCGGCGCCAACATTGTAATCTGACAGGTTATTCAGCGGTTGCCAGCCCGAAACACCACGAACTTGGGGCTGGCGTCCAGCTGCTCCACTGACGAAAAGTACCGGCGCAGGCTTCGGTGATAGCCAAGGTGTCGATTTCCTACCAGGAGCAGGCGACCGCCCGGCCTCAGGTGTTGCGACGCCTGCTCGAATAACCGAAGTGCGATGTGATCACCGACCACACCACCCTCGTGGAACGGCGGGTTCAGTAGTATCAGATCAAAGGCTCCCGGATCGGACTCAATACCATCGCGATGGGAGAAAGCGGCTTTGGCATCCGGAAAGGCTTTTTCAACATTACGACGGGCACTGAGCACGGCCTGGCTTGAAACATCGCTGAAAACCAACTGCAGATCCCGTCGCTCCGACAGCGCCGCCAGGCCCAATACGCCGTTACCGCAGGCCAGATCAAGCACCGAATCGCCAGCCCTGGCCGTCGACACCTCGTTGACCACATGTGGCAACATCAGGCGGGTGCCGATATCCAGCTTTTCCCGGGCAAACACCGCCGGCAATGCCTCTATGCCCACATCACCTTTTCGGTCGCCCAATCGGTAACCTTTCCAGGTCGCTGACCAATCCGCGAGAGTCGCAGCGCCCCTGTTACATCGAATCACCCGCGCTTTCTTTCGCGCCGGCAGCACCTGCTCTGTCCGTACAGCTTCGGCGAACACATCAACGCTTCTTGCCGGTAGATGCTTGATCATGCCGCCTGCCAGCAACACGCCGGAATCCGCCATCACGCGATTGAGCCAGCGCAGCAACCAGGCCAGATAGTCGGCCTGGCGGGGTATTCTCAATACCACCAGGTCAAACGGGCCCTCGGGCGCATTAATCCAGCTGAAAACAGATTCAGGTGGCGTGACTTCCGGATTCAAAGAAGCATTATGTGCCAGGGCAGCGGGCAACACAGCACTGTCGGCCACCACGGTCGGAGAGAGCGCTGCCAGCCCCAGTGAAAGAGCCCCGAACTGATCATCCACCACCAGAACACGGGGCTCACCCAGGGCTGCCGCCGCGCAAATGGCTTCCTCAAGCAGAAGCTCGTCCGCCGCATCCCATGCCCTCAGCGTCGGATCACCAGTGCCTGGCCGGGCAAGAATCAGTGAGCCTCCGGAGAAATCAAGTTGGGCGGTTGTCATTTCGGGCATGCTGGAGGCCTTTTGTCACAAAAGCGCCATTCTAGGCTGTTTATTCTAGAAATTAACCCTAACGTGGAAGGTGTTCACGCTGAACATCCCTTTTCCGGTTGGCTCCGTTGTTCTGGACGCGAACCTCTTGCCCCTCACCCCAGGGGCTTTTTTCGTTCAGGAACGTCGAAAAGCGCGATAAACGGTAAAACGCTGATTCTCCCGCAATCGTTCAACCGGGCCGATACAGCGCTTCATCAATGGCTCGTAGGGCAGAAAACTGTTCGCCACCAGGCGCACCTCACCACCCGGCGCCAGATGGCGCACTACCTCCCGAAGAAAACGCTCAGTCATCGACAGGTCTGTTCTGACACCAGAGTGAAAGGGTGGATTACTGAGAATAACGGGCCATGAACCCTCGATGCCCGGAAGGCCGTCCGAAGCCATGATCCGCCCGGAAACGCCATTGCGCTCATAGGTGGCCCTTGCACAGATAACGGCCTGGGACTGAACATCAATCCCGTCGATCGTCAGCCGGGGAAGGTCCTGCCGCTCTTGCCAGCGATGGAGCCAGGCACCGAGGACACCCGCACCACAGGCAAAATCCAGAACCGGGCCAGACCGCAGAGGCGCCCTGTCCAGCGTTTCCATCAGCAAGCGGGTACCGTCGTCCAGCTCACCAAGACTGAAAATACCGGGCAGTCCGGCAACATCCAGGTGAACCGACTGGCAGTCAATCCCGGTCCAGGTCATCCACTCCCGAAGCGAGAATTCTGGAAGAGGTTCGATATTCTCAGCACACCAGACCTGGCAATGCCGGGCGCTATCGGTCTTGGTAGCCTGCGGCGCCACGGCCTTGAGTTGTTTCACGGCCCCGGCAATGCCTTCTTTCTTCTCACCTACCAGCACCAGTCGAGCGCGGGGTGCTGCCAGCCAGCGTGCCAGGGCAAGACGCAGGTCAAGCTCCGCCCGGGCCTTGGGAAGAAAAACCACGAGTGTGTCAAAGGTATCGGCAGCCAGAGCAGGATCGTCGTAGCCAAAACAGATCTGCCAGCCGTCGCGCCCGCTGAGTGAGGCACACACACCGGCATGCTCACTCATTGCCATACCGCCAGCGGGCAAATCCGTCAGCAGCTCACCAGCGGATACGCCCAAAAGGGCCAGCCTCCCCTGCACAAGGTGGCGGTTTCGCAACAGGACTTCATGGGAATTGGGCAATGACATTGATGGGCTTATCCCGAGTGGGTAGTTCAAAGACGGGATATGCTAACCGGAATGAGCCCTCGCGTCTCCCTTGAAAGACGGAGACCGGAGGGCCTTCAGAGAGGAAATACCATCAAATCTTCAATCACTTGTAACGGGCAACCGTTCCAACCCTCAGGGCGTCCTCCGGTGACATACCCCAGTCCTCAGCCTGACCGGCATCAGACGATTTCCGCCCCCGACCCCGTGACTCCGCGCTGGCCGTGGCATCTTTCCTCTGGTTCAGAACTGTCAGGGCTTTTTGCATCAATTCTTTCATGGTCACACTCCTCGCTTACTGCAGTATCTACTCTAGCAAAGCAGGAGGTGACCAACTGTGATGACGCCGAGGGTCAGGAAGTGACGCCCTTCACGAATTTTTGACGCAATTTTACATTCTTCACTGCATGATTTTCTGGCGTCCAGAGCGTACCGGCCTCTGAACCAGCTCATCGATGCTGTTCTGCCGTACCCGCTCACGATCTTCCTCGCAGGCTACCGACAACCCCATATCCCGCAGAACCCCATCCGAGACATCGTAGACAAAGCCATGAACCGTGAGCGGCTGACCCCGCCGCCAGGCTTCCTGAACAATGCTGTTCTGGCAAACATGCCCCACCTGCTCAACCACGTTGAGTTCGCACAGACGGTCGACCCGATCCTGAACGCCCGGCAGGGCATCGAGTACTTGCTGATGCCGGTCACGGACATCCTGAACGTGTCGAAGCCAGTTGCTGATCAGTCCAAATCCTTCATTGAGCAATGCCGCCCTGACGCCGCCACAGCCATAGTGGCCAACCACCAGGACATGTTTGACCTTCAATACTTCGATGGCGAACTGCAGTACCGACAGACAGTTAAAATCCGTGTGGACAACCACGTTGGCCACGTTCCGGTGAACAAAAAGCTCCCCCGGCAGAAGATCGACGATCTGGTTGGCGGGCACGCGGCTGTCTGCGCAACCAATCCACAGGTATTCCGGTGCCTGCTGATTCGACAGGCGGGTAAAAAACTGCGGATCCTGGGCCTTGATACCGTCTGCCCAGGCCCGGTTTTTTTCCAGAAGATGGTCAAGCTGACCCATTATCCCTCTCCGTTTGATGATTCCCGTCCGGCGATTGAACGGGAATACGCATCCCAAAGCAATACTCAGTTGGTCTGCACTTCCACCTCCGCATGAGGCTGATGCATGGTGCTCTGGGCCAGATCCAGCAACTCACGCAGGGCCACAGAGAACATGGCGTACTCCGGCTCCCGCACACCCTTGAGCTCGGAAAGCATGGATTTCCAGCGGTCGATCATCTGCTGATGGCGGGACAGCCACGCCTCCACGCATGCCGGCACGTCTTCCGGCTTGTCTGCCAGCTTCAAGACACCGGTGGTTAGCGCCCGCTGCTGCCAGTCGAGATCTTCCCGGAAACTTTCCCGGGCCAGGGCCTGCCAGTGTGAGCCGGGCTGCAGCGATGCAATGGCGCTCGCGAACCAGTTCAGATCCAGGCGGTCACCCAGCTCATAGTAGAGATTGGCCACCGTCTTCAGTGGCATGCCAGAGGCTTCGTGGGCCTCGATGATACCCAGAGACGAGTACAGGTGGCCGGTACCCGAAACCACGGACGCCAGCTCTGATGGCAGCCCGGCATCCACCAGAGCCTGATGCCGTTTCTCCCAGGTGGTTTTCGCCTGATCACCAAGATACTCGGGCAGCCCCGCTGTAATCGCCCAGACGCTGTCGGCAAAGCGCTCCATGTGGTGCTGAATGCTCAGCTCCGCCCGACGGTTGCGTAACAGCCAGCGCACCGAACGGCGCATCAGGCGCATCAGGTCCTGCATCAGCTCCATCTGTAGCTGGGCTGAGACATGGAAATCCAGGGCTTCAATCCTGTCCCACCAGTTATCAATGCGGAACACGTCACGGGCGATAATCCAGGCCAGAGCAATAGAGGCGGCATCGGCCCCAGTAGACTGGTTCAAACGCTCCACAAAGGTAATCCCCATGTGGTTGACCATGTCATTGGCAATCTGTGTCGCGATGATTTCACGCCGCAGCTGATGCTCTCCCAGCTCCTTCGAGAATTTCTGGGTCAGATCCCTGGGAAACACCTTGTACATTTCACCGGCCAGCAGGGGATCGTCAGGCAGGGTGCTGTCGATCAAGGTCTGCTTCAGGTCGCCCTTCACATAGGAAATGAGAACCGACAGTTCCGGCCGGGTCAGCCCTTTCTTGTCCAGCTTGCGCTCGGACAGGGTCTCGTCATCGGGCAGGAACTCCAGGGCACGGTTGAGCTTGCCCTCGCTCTCAAAGGTATTCATCAGCCGGCGATACTCTTCCAGCCGGGTCGCTGCATCCTCGCTGGCAATACTGATGGCCTGGGTCTGCCGGTAGTTGTTCTTGAGCACCAACTCCGCGACGTCATCGGTCATCTCCTCAAGCATGATGTTGCGCTGCTTGTTAGTGAGATCACCCATGGCAACGGCCCGGTTGAGCAGGATCTTCATGTTGACCTCGTGGTCAGAACAATCCACACCGCCGGAGTTGTCGATAAAGTCCGTGTTCAGGCGTCCGCCCTTGAGCGCAAATTCAATGCGACCGAGCTGGGTAAGCCCAAGGTTGCCGCCCTCACCGACCACCTTGCAGCGAAGATCCGAACCGTTGATCCGCAGACCGTCGTTGGCCTTGTCGCCCACATCACTGTGGGATTCACTGGCGGCCTTCACATAGGTGCCAATGCCACCGACCCAGAGCAGGTCGACCTGGGCCTTGAGGATGTGCGAGATCAGCATGTTTGGTGGCACCCGATCCGATTTGATACCCAGCAGTTTCTTCATTTCCGGGCTGACCGGGATAGATTTTGAATTCCGGCTGAAAACCCCGCCTCCCTTGGAAATCAGCTTGCTGTCGTAATCGGTCCAGGCGGATCGCGGAAGTCCGAACAGACGCATCCGTTCCTTGTAGCTCTTCTCCGGATCCGGTGAAGGGTCGACAAAGATATGCACGTGGTTGAAAGCAGCGACCAGCTTGGTCTTCTCTGAGCACAACATGCCATTGCCGAAGACATCACCACCCATGTCGCCAATGCCGATGGCGGTGAACTCGTCCAGCCCGGGGTTGATGCCCATTTCCCGGAAATGCCGCTCTACAGAGACCCAGGCACCCCGGGCCGTGATGCCCATTTTCTTGTGGTCGTAACCATTGCTTCCGCCGGAGGCGAAGGCATCGCCCATCCAGAAACCGTATTCCGCGGCCAGACCATTGGCGATGTCCGAGAAGGTTGCCGTACCCTTGTCAGCCGCCACAACCAGGTAATGATCGTCGTCGTCATGACGGATCACCCGTTCCGGCGGCGCAATGCCGGCATCCACCAGATTGTCGGTGATATCCAGCAACCCCCGGATAAATGTCTTATAGGCTTCGATGCCCTCGGCCTGGAAAGCTTCCCTGTCCGACGGATCCGGCAGGCGCTTGGCCACAAAGCCACCTTTGGCGCCGACCGGCACGATAACCGCATTCTTGACCTGCTGGGCCTTGACCAGCCCCAGAATCTCGGTGCGGTAATCCTCAAACCGATCTGACCAGCGCAAGCCGCCGCGGGCGACCTTGCCACCCCGCAGGTGTACGCCTTCGACGCGCGGCGAGTACACGAAAATCTCGAACATCGGCATGGGCAATGGCATGTCCGGAATCCGGGATGGATCAAACTTCACGCTGATGTAGGGCTTGGGACCACCGGACTCGCAATGCTGGTAGTAGTTGGTACGCAGGGTCGCCTGGATCAATTCCAGGTAGAGCCGAAGCACCCGGTCCTCACTGAGGTTCTCCACATTTTCGAGGCCGGCATTGAATTCGATTTCCAGTTTCTGCTGGGCCGCCTGGCTCTTCCCGGGGCTCTGGTAACGCTCCGGATTGAAACGTATTTCGAAAAATTCCAGCAACAGGCGGGTCAGTTCAACGTGGTTCACCAGCGTGTTGGAGATAAAGGTCTGACTGTTGGAAAAGCGTATCTGGCGCATATACCGGGCGTAGGTCCGCAACAGCGCGATTTCCCGCCAGCTCATGTAGGAAGAGAGCAGCATCCGGTTGAAGGCGTCGTTTTCCGCTTCTCCGTACCACACCCGGCGGAACAGCTCCTCAAAGATCGGACGGATACGATGAATATCGACAACAGTCCCCTGGTGAGCCTGGAGCGTGAAGTCGTGAATCCACACCGTTTTGTTGTGCCGGTCGATGACCTCGAAGGGGTGTTCGCCGATAACCCGGAAGCCGAGGTTGTCGAAGATCGGCATCACATCGGAAAGCGGCAACGGTTCGTCCGGGTAGAAAAGCTTGAAATGCAGCGTGCTCTCGTCTTCTTCCAGAGCCCGGTAGAAGCTCATGGCAAGGTCATGATTGTTCGCCGATGAAGCGATATGCTCCAGATCGATCGCCGCTCGCCTTGGCGAGAACATATCGGTGTAGCTGGCCGGAAAACCGCCCGCCCACAAGCGATAGAGCTCATTGCCCTGCTCTTCGCCCCAGGCCTCACTCAGGGCTTCAGACAACCCATCACGCCAGGACTGGGCAAGCTCGATAACCTTTTCCCGGATCTCCTCCGTGGGCAGTTGGCGGTTCTCGACCTGGGGTACCCGAATGGTGAACTGGACCCGCGCAAGGACCGACTCGGAAAAGTGGGTGACAAACTCGACGTCTTCCGCTCCCAACCGGTCAACCAGCACCTGCTCGACTTTCAGCCGTAGTTCGGTGTTGTAGATGTCCCTCGGAAAAAACGCCAGGCAGGTCACGAACTGGCCATAAACGTCTTCCCTCAGGAACAATTCGATCCGGCGACGCTCCTGGATGTACAGGATACTTTTGGCCACCTTGAGCAGCTCGTCCTGCTCGATCTGGAACAGTTCGTCCCGGGGATACACTGTCAGGATCTGCTCGAGTTCTTTACCGGCGTAGTCGTCACGCAGAAAACCGGACCGTTTCATCACGCTCTGAAATTTACGGCGCAGCAGGGGAATCTCGTCCGGCCGTTCGTTATAGACACGGGCGGTGTAAAGGCCCAGGAACCGCCGTTCACCGACCACCTCGCCTTTGCTGTTGAATTTCTTGACTGCGATGTAGTCCGGGTAGGCGGGCCGATGCACCCGCGAGCGCTGGGCCGATTTGGCGAAGATGAAAATATCATCGCTTCGGGTCATCTCGTGGCGCGTGCGCTGCGGCAGTTCGTTCAGGCGAACCCGGTCCGGGCGCTCGTTATTGACCCGGAGGATACCCAGTTCGGAATTCTCTACCCGACGCACCACCATGCCACTCTTGTCCTTGGCAAAGTCGTACTCATCGTAGCCAAGGAACGTAAAATGGTCCCGGGCGAGCCATTCCAGAAACGCCCTGGCCTCTTCTTTCTGCTCCTCGTTAATGCCCGCCGTGGTGTTGTCCAGCTCACCGAGAATCTCGTTCACTTTCTCGGTAACTACCGGGAAGTCGCTGACAGCGATCCGCACCTCATGAAGCACGTTCTGCAGGGTATCTTCCAGATCACGGAGATCCTCGGGATTACTGTGCCGATCAATCTCGAGGACAATGAACGCCTCGTAGTCCGAACCGGAGGCTTTCTTTTTAGACGTGTGCAGCTTCTCGAGTTTGCCATTCTGGTCGCGGTTCACCTGCAGGATCGAGTGCTGGATAGAATGGGTACCGATCTCCCGGTGGTTGATCGCAATGCGCAGGGAATCGATCAGAAACGGAATGTTCGGATGCAGGATAAAAACAACGGTGTGGGTCGATTGCCAACCGTCACTCTCCAGGTCGGGGTTGAAAACAGCAACCGGAGTTTCCTCGGCAGACCGTTTCTGCAGAAACTGCCAGGCGGCCAGAACGGCGCCATAGGTATCCGCAAATCGTCGACTGACCAGCTCTTCAAGGGGAATATGAGCATAATGCTGCTTGGCAAATTCGCTGATTTTCTTGGCTTCGGTTTTGGAAATCTTCTTAGCGAAAGCGTCAGCCAACTGTTCAAAGAATTGATCCTTGCTGGCCACTGTCAGCGCATTCATGGTCGACCTCAGTTAGTGTGAAATAAACGTAATCGGCGTATCGTCACATAAGCATAGTCAAACCCTTGATTTTTGCCGGCCAGACGCCAAAACTTCGGCAACTACCTACGCACGATACGGGTTTCTCCGGAAAATCCTCAGATACAGAGAGCAGTCATTTCCAATGTCGCTACAGCATACGTTCGGTGAGTTACGGGAACAGTTAGCCAAACGGATAATCGGGCAGGAAAAACTGGTGGATCGTCTGCTGATCGCGCTTCTTGCCGACGGCCACCTGCTTGTAGAAGGCGCCCCGGGGCTGGCAAAAACCACGGCCATCAAGGCGCTTGCCGACCATCTGGAAGGCGACTTTCACAGAATCCAGTTTACGCCAGACCTGCTGCCCTCAGACGTCACGGGCAGTGAAATCTACCGCCCGGAAACCGGGCAGTTCGAATTCCAGCGCGGCCCCATCTTCCACAACCTGGTGCTTGCGGATGAAATCAACCGTGCGCCTGCCAAGGTGCAGTCTGCCCTTCTCGAGGCCATGGGTGAACGCCAGATCAGCGTCGGGATGCGCACGTTTCCGCTGGACCGGCTGTTCCTGGTGATGGCCACCCAGAATCCCATTGAGCAGGAAGGTACCTACCCGCTGCCCGAAGCCCAGCTGGACCGCTTTCTGATGCACGTGGTTATCCACTACCCGTCGGCGGAAGCGGAGAAGGCCATCCTGCAACTGGCCCGTAACGATTATCGTCACGGCCTTCCGAAAACGGACCTTCGCCTGACGCCAGACCAGGTGTTTGATGCCCGCGCGGAAGTCGCGAACATCTACATGGCGGAACCCGTAGAGCAATATTTGTTGGCCCTGGTGCTGGCAACCCGCGACCCGGCGGCACTGGACCCGGAACTGGCCCGGTGGACAGCCTTCGGCGCCAGCCCCCGTGGCACCATCGCCCTGGACCGCTGCGCCCGGGCGTTGGCCTGGCTAGACGGCCGGGATTACGTAACACCCGACGATGTCCGAGCCATGGCCTTCGATGTGCTACGACACCGCATCCTCCTCACGTTCGAAGCAGAGGCCGAAGGCATGACCGCTGACACGGTTATCGAACGGCTGATCGAACGTGTTCCGGTGAGCGCCTGAAGCCATCGACGGAAGCAAGACACGGGAGCCGTCAGGCATGGGCAACACCGACGCAATAACGCACATCGGCCTACCGGATCTGATCCGCCTGCAGGCAGACGCACGGGCACTGAAACTGCCCTCTGCCCGCCCGGTTCGGACGCGTCAGGCCGGCTTGCAGCGCTCGCCGCAACGCGGCCGGGGCATGGCGTTTGCCGAGGTACGGTTGTACCAGCCCGGGGACGACATCCGTAGCATCGACTGGCGGGTAACGGCGCGGCGTCAGGAGCCCCATACCAAGCTTTATGAGGAGGAACGGGAACGGCCCGTTCTTCTTCTTTGCGATCTCGGCCCAAGCCTGTTTTTTGCCAGTACCGGCGCCTTCAAGCAGGTTCGTTGCGCACAGATCGCCTCCATTCTGGCCTGGCTGGCACTCTGGTCGGGCGATCAGGTAGGTGGCATTGTCTTTAACGACGAGGCCCTGAGAGTGCTTCGCCCGGCGCGGCGGAAGAAATCAGTGCTGCGACTGCTGGATACTCTCGATGAACTGCAAAGAAGGGATAATCGAGGGCCGGAACAAAACGAGCCGTCCGGCCAGAGCCGCCTGGACATGGCACTGACCGAGGCTCGCAGGGTGGCCCATACCGGTAGCCGGATTTTCGTGATCAGCGATTTCCTGGATATCTCAGAGGAGACGGGCACCCTGCTCGGCGCGCTCGCCCGCCATAACGGCGTCAGCGCCCTGAGGGTCGTGGATCCATTGGAAAAAGAGCTGCCGAAAAGCGGACGCTTTGCGATAGCCGGCCCGGACGGACCGGTATGGTTCGATGCCGGAAACCTCCGGTTCCAGAAGGCCTGGCACGAGAAAGTCACCAACCATGAACACCGGCTGGCAGAGTGTTTCCGTACCTCCGGCGTTACCATGGCAGAAGTGTCCACGGCGAATGACCCCGCAGCGACCCTCAAATTGCTGCTGGGACCCGGAGGCCGCATAGGATGAACCCGCAGGATCCACTCAGCCAGCTTCGGGACATTCACCTGCCTGAAACAGTGGGCCTCTGGCCTCCGGCGCCAGGTTGGTGGGTATTGGCCATTTTGCTCATTGCTGTGCTTGCTGCCCTGGTCTGGCTGTTTATCCGGCGGAGACAAAGAAACCGGTGGTTCCGCTCCGCTCGGGCCGAACTCGCCAGACTGGAACGATCAGCAGCCACGACCCCCGCGTGGTTCACACAACTGAACACCCTGCTGAAGCAGGCCGCCCGCGAGCGCTACCCGGAACAGCACCCGGAAGCGCTGACCGGCGATGCCTGGGTGGAATTCCTGTTAAAGACCGCCCCGAAGGACCGGGTTGCGTCCAGACCGGTTGCCGAAGCGCTGGTTCACAGTGCCTGGCGACCTGAGGTTTCAACCAAGCCGGCCGACGCCCTGGCGTTCGCCCGTTTGTGGCTGGGAGGTCAGAAATGCTGAATCTCGCCTGGCCCTGGGCTCTGGTTCTGGTGCTCTTGCCCCTGATTCTCAAATGGCGCAAGCCCGGAGCGCAATCGGTCGACGCGCCCGTGTTGCCGGTTGGCCACTGGCTGTCGGACCTGCCCGGTGTCAGTCGTCGTGGCAATGCCGTACCGCTCTGGCAGCAACTGTTGCTGTTCCTGATGTGGACGCTTCTGGTGGTTGCTCTGGCACGGCCGCAGCATGTGGGCGAGCAGGTCCAGATGCCCGTTTCCGGCCGGGATCTCATGCTGGTCGTCGACATCTCCCCCAGCATGGATGAACAGGATATGGTCCTTCAGGGCCGGAGTATTAATCGATTGCAGGCGGTCAAGCGCGTGCTTGATGACTTTATCTCCCGCCGCCAGGGTGACCGGTTAGGTCTGATCCTGTTCGGCACCGAGCCCTACGTACAGGCGCCGCTCACCTTCGATCTGGAGACGGTCAGAACCCTGATGCGTGAGGCGGGCCTTGGCATGGCCGGGCGCGCCACGGCCATTGGCGACGCCGTGGGCCTGGCAACGAAACGCCTGAGAAACCGGCCCCAGGATCAGCGCGTTGTGGTCCTGCTGACTGATGGCGCCAATACTGCGGGCGAAATCACCCCAGACAAAGCTACCGAAATCGCCGCGGCCGCCAGCATTCGCCTGTACACCATTGGTATTGGCGCCGAGTCCATGGTCCAGCGTGGGCTGCTGGGTTCGCGCCGGGTCAACCCATCCAGGGATCTGGACGAAAACCTGCTAACCCGCATGGCCCAGCAGACCGGCGGGGAGTATTTCCGGGCGCGCAGCCTGCCCGAGCTGGAGCTTATCTACGAGAGCATTGATCGACTGGAACCGATCGAGCTTGAAGGCAAGTTCTATCGGCCGGTAACCGAGCTCTATGTCTGGCCTGCCGGGCTCGCGGTCATTCTGTGGCTGGCGCTGTTCCTCGTCCGCCACGGGCGGGAACTTGTTGCTGAAACCCGCCGGAGCAAGGAGGAGGAAACGCATGTGGGCTGACTTCCATTTCCTGCGCCCGCTCTGGCTGCTGTTAATCCTGCTGATACCGATACTGTATCTTGCATTCCGGCAACTCCGCATGGGCGACAGCGGATGGTCCCGGCTTATTCCGGCCCGCCTGCTCTCGCCCCTGATTCGTCACAACGGCAGCTCGGGCCAGTCGAACAAGTCACCTCTGGTTCCGGCCTCTTTGGCTCTGATCATTCTGTCCCTGGCCCTGGCCGGACCGGCCTGGCGGGAGGCACCGACACCGCTGAAACAACCCGGCGACAGCCTCGTGATCGCACTGGACCTTTCACTGTCCATGCTGGCAACGGACGTGGAACCTGATCGACTGACCCGGGCCAAACGGAAGATCCGGGATATTCTCGAACTTCGGGAAGGCAGCCTGACCGGCCTGCTCGTCTTTTCCGGCGATGCCCACGTGGTGACACCGCTGACCGATGATGGCCGTACGATTGAGGGCATGCTCAACGTGCTGGACCCGGTGATCATGCCGGCGACAGGCAACCGGGCCGATCTCGCCGTTGCCCGCGCAAAGGCATTGCTGGAACAAGGCGCACCGGGCGAAGGTCGCATCCTGTTAATCACGGACAGCATCAATGACGACTACGAAGGTACCATTCGGGACACGCTTTCCGGCACCGGATACGCGCTCAATACCCTGGTCGTCGGCACCGAGAACGGAGGCCCCATTCCCCTCGCCCGGCGCGGTTTCATAAGGGAGAACGGCGACATTGTCATCAGTCGTGCTGAACCCGAAGCGCTGGCGGCACTCGCCCGCAGCAGCGGCGGCCAGAGCCATGAGCTGACCCTGGACGACACCGATATTGAAGCGCTCGACCTGAGCCCGCGGGACAGTGACGACTGGCAGGATTCCGAGGACGGCCTGACGGTCAATCGCTGGCAGGATGACGGTTACTGGTTGCTCTGGCTCGCGCTGCCGCTGGTTTTGGTGGGGTGGCGCCGGGGGGCTCTCAGTGCGCTTGCTTTGATCCTGCTGCCGGTCTGGCCGCAGCCGGCAGCCGCCATAAGCTGGGAAGAACTCTGGCAGAGGGAAGATCAGCGAGCTCCCGCCTTGATTCAGGACAACCCGGAATCAGCCGCCCGCCAGCTTGAAGACCCGGAATGGCGGGGCTCTGCGCTCTATCGTTCCGGCAAGTTCGACAGCGCCGCCGAAGCGTTTGCGCGCAATCAGGGTCCCCGTGCCAGTTACAACCGGGGCAATGCCCTGGCCCGTGCCGGAAAACTGGAAGAGGCCCTGGCTGCCTATGATGCGGCGCTGAACGCAGCGCCCGACATGGAAGACGCCCTTCACAACCGGAGAATTGTCGAGGAACTTCTGAATCAAAAACAGCAGAACCAGAACGGCAATCAGGATAACAACCAACAGGATTCCCGGGACTCCCAGGGCGACGGCAGTAATCAGCAACAAAACCGTCAGGACCAGAACGGAAACAGTGAAAGCGAGAATCCCGGCAGTCAGGGGAACAGTCAGCAGCAGAACCCGGAAAACAACGAGTCTTCTTCCGACACGGAGAATCAGCAAGGCGGCCAGACGGCTGAACAGAATCAACAGCAGGCGGGCGAGCGCGGAGATCCCGAGCAGGCTTCCGGGGAGCAGGAAACCCCGTCCGGCCAGTCCCCGGCACCCGCCTCTATCTCTGAAACGCCGCTGACCCAGAGCCAGGAGCAGTGGCTCAGGCGCGTCCCTGACAATCCGGGCGGATTATTACAGCGCAAATTTCTGCAGCAGTATCAACAACGCCAGACTCCATCCGATGAGGGCGATACACCATGGTAAAACGGCTGATTACACCCGCCGTCTGTCTTTTTCTGCTGACGGCACTCTTAACAGTAATCTGGCTGCCGGCCCAGGCACAGACACAGTCACAGCAACTGACGGTCGAGCCCGACCGGACCCGCCTTTACGAGGGTGAGGTCCTCACACTGACCGTGAAGGGCAGCATGGAGATCGATATCAACCTGGGCAACCTGTTTGACTTCGACATGTCCAACCTGCCCAAGCCGGATATCGAGAAAGTGGAACCGGATTTCGAGATTCTGGCCCAGAACCAGCAATACAGTATCCGCACCGTGAACAACCAGATGGTGGGCGAGATTACCTGGACCTACCAGCTCGCACCCAAAACCACCGGCAAGCTGACCATCCCGGCGCTCACTTTTAAAGGGGCAGTGTCAGAGCCGGTAACGGTGGAAGTGGTGGATGGCTCACCCCCGGATCAGGCCGCACCCGGCCGGGACAGCTTTATCGAGCTGTCCGCCGACAAGGATGAAGTCTATGTGCAGGAGCAACTGATCCTGACAGTGCGGCTTTTCTTCAGGGGCAACCTCATTCGCGGCGAGCTGTCTGAGCCGACCCATCCCCATGTGATTATCGAATCCCTGGGCAGGCAGCAGGAATTTTCACGCTATCGCGACGGTGTGCGATACCGCGTGGTGGAGCGGCGCTACGCGATCTTCCCCCAACAACCGGGAACCTTGAAGCTGCCCCCCGTACGCTTCGAGGGACAGGCCAGAGATGCCTCTGGCAGCCTCCGTTTCCTGAGGGACAGTGAGGAGCTTTTTGAGGTGCCGGTCAAGGATGTCCCGGCCCAGTTCAGTGGCGATACCTGGCTGCCGGCAACAGGCTTGTCGCTTGAGGAGTCCGGGCTTCCTCCGTCACTGGAAGTCGCGACCGGCGAAAACATTACCCGAGAGATCAGGCTGACGGCGGCGGGCTTGCCCGGGGAGGCACTGCCACCCTTACCCGATACGGTCCCGGACGGACTGAGAAGTTACCCGGAAGAGCCAGAGAGGCAGACCGAAACAACGCCGGCAGGCCTGACCTCTTCGCTGAAGCAATCCGTGGCTCTGGTACCGGTTGAGGCGGGACAGATGACGTTGCCAGCCATTCGCATTTACTGGTGGGATACCGAAGCGGATCGGGAACGCGTTGCCGTCATCCCGGAAAAAACCCTGACGGTGACGGACCCGAATACCGTCGCCGCCGAACCGCCGCAACCCGCGAATGGAGAACCGGCCCCTGAACCGGACACGATTAGCCCGGAATCATCGACTGACCGGACAGCACCGGAGGCCGGGCCGTGGCAGTGGCTCACCCTGGCGTTCGGCATACTCTGGGCCGGAACCTTGATGGCATGGTGGTGGTCGCGCAAAGGCGCCAAGAACGCCCCCGCCTTTACTCAGCACAATGACGATGAAGATGTCGCCTTCGAGCACCTGATCACGGCCGTGAGAAGCGGTTCAGCCCAGACACCGGAGCTGCTGGTAGCATGGGCCAATCGGCACAGACCCGGCGAACACTTCCGTTCCGCGTCTGACGTTGTGCACCACTTCCAGGACGAGACCATGGCAACAGAGCTCGGCAAGCTCCAGGCCCGGTTCTTTGCGCCAGACCATGGCAACGAAGACTGGGATGGACGGCCACTGGCCCGGACTCTTGAGGCCATTCGGAAGCGAAAACAGACGCGGGCAAACGCCGATCTGCCTCCGCTTTATCCCGAGGGTCTCTCCTGAGGATCAGTCAATCAGTTGCTGATCGATCACAACCGCTACCGGCGCGTCCTGGCTTTCGTTTACCGCCACGGGCGTGTCGGTGCTGCCCTGCCAGTCACCCGCCTGTGCGTTGACACTGCCGGAACGACTGAGACGGGCCGTCACGACGACCTGGTCAACACTGGAAATGGTGGCCTGGGGTGACATCGCATACCGGTCGTCCAGGCGAATTTCCACCGGCAACTGGTCTGCTGTCAGCCGCGCAACGGCCAGCGGAGGCCCCTGCCGGACATTGGCCTGACGCGCAAAAAGAAACAGCGTGGTATCCGCCGGCACCTGGTCCTGCAAGTCCTCGGCGAGCGTCACTCGAACAGTAACCCCGACACCGGATGCTTCAGGTTCGGCCACCCGCGCCGGCGGTTCCTCACCCAGACGGGTGTAGGCTTCACGAATCCCTTCCTGTATGGACGCGATCTGCGGGTGGTCCGGTGCAACGGTTTGTATTCGCTCCCAGAACTCGATGGCTTCCCGGTAATTCTCCTGGCTGAAGGCATTGATACCCAGCAATCCCAGGGCATTGACTTCATCCGGGTTCAGGTCACGAGCCTGTTCAATGGCCGCGGTGACCTCTTCCGTCATGGCACCCTGGCTACCGAAGAACAGCGCCTGGGCAGAAAGACCATAAGCGACGGCTTCTGCCCGCTCATCGTCACTGACATTGTTGGCCAGTTGCCTGAACGCCCAGGCCGCATCATCATAGCGCTCCAGTCGCATGTAGGTGCGCCCCAGCATTGCCCAGCCATCCGGATTATCCGGGCTGGCTTCCAGCCGGTCCCGGAGCTGTCCTGACAGTTCAATCATCTGGGCCTGTCTGAATCCGTCGGTGGCGCCCATCTCCTCCATGGTGATGAACTGCTCAACCCGGTCCATCGCCCCCCAACGCTCATATAGGTAAACGGTAGCCGCCGGGATCAGAAGAATCGCCACCAGCGCCACTGCCATGGCACTTTTTCGGCCACGGATTACAGGCCGCGCCTGTTCCTGTTCCTGTTCCGGCACATCGTCCAGCATGCTGCCGGCGAGCTCTCCCTTGAGCTGGCGGTAATTCTCGTCATCCAGAATACCGGCCTCGTATTCGCTATCGAGTTCCTTCATCCGGGAGCGGTAGGCCATCAGGTTCTGGTTTTTCAGATCCGTCTGTTTTCTCGCACCCAGCTGATGGAAAAAGACCGGGTACATCACAAACATAAGGGCAAGAATGATCAGTACCGTTGCAGCAATCCAGAAAGTGTCAGTCATGGAGTTTCAATCACAGGTTCAGAATTAAGAATGAGGTGGCGACCAGGGCATTCCGGGTAAAGCCAGCGTCAGGACCATCTGTCCCGGTCTGCCAGCATTTTGTCGACCCGGGCTTTTTCTTCGGCACTCAGCGCTGGGCTTTCCGGCCCGGCCCGCCGGGAGCGGATGACCACACCGGCCACCACGAGAAGCCCACCCAGCACAGTAATGGCCGGGGTCGCCCAGAGTAAAAAGGTCCGGCTATCGAATTCCGGCTTGTAGCGGACAAACTCACCGAATCGGCCTACCAAGGACTCAACGATCTCCTCGTTGCTGGCGCCGTCTTTCATCATCCGGTAGACCGCATCGCGCATATCCTTGGAGATAGGCGCGTTGGAATCGGCGATGTTCTGGTTCTGGCATTTCGGGCAGCGTAATTCCGCGATCAGGTTTTGGTAACGCTGCTCCTGAGCCCGATCCGAAAAATCGTATACGTCGGCCACCTCGGCTGCAGCGGCACCGGAAAGCAGAAGCACCAACATCAAATAAACGATCCGGACCATCAGCCATTCCCCTGAGCGTCATTGAACACAGGCAGCAGCGTTTGTTCCCAGACCGCCTTATTGACCACACCCACATGGCGATAGCGAACCACGCCTTCGGCATCAATCACGAAGGTTTCCGGCGCGCCGTATACCCCCAGATCAAACCCGAGTGTGCCCCGGGGGTCATAGATGATTTTCCGGTAAGGGTCGCCCAAACGGTCAAGCCACAACAGCGCATCCTCGCGGTTGTCCTTGTAGTTGAGACCAATGATGTTGACGCCTTTCTCTTCGGCCAGCCACATCAGGTCGTCGTGCTCGTCCTTGCAGGCGGGGCACCAAGTGCCCCAGACATTCAGCAGAGTGACCTGGCCACGAAACAGGCTCTGATCGAGCACGACATCAGCGTTGTGCAAATCTTTCAGACTGAACTCTGGCACCGGTTTGCCAACCAGAGCCGATTCCAGTTTGGTCGGATCCTTGCCGATACCCGCGAACAGCACGACACCAACAACAAGGGCAATCAGCAGTGGCAGAAAGAGCAGGAACCGCTTCATGAGGTAACTCCAGCGGACGTCGCAGAACCTGGCTCAGGCGCGACAGTATCGGTCTGCACCTTCGTGTCAGCTCCCTCCCGGATGCGGTAGCGGCGATCAGCGATAGCCAGGAAGCCGCCGGCTGCCATAAACAGCGAGCCCAGCCAGAGCCAGCGAACAAGCGGCTTGTATTGCAGCCGGATGGCCCAAGCCTCGTCGGTGATGCGCTCACCAGTGGCCACGTAGATGTCCCGGAACAGACCGGCGTCGATATCGGCCTCGGTCATGACGCTCATCCCCACGGAGTATTGGCGCTTCTCGGGATGAAGCACGGAAACACGCTCGCCATCCAACATGACATCGAAGGTGCCATATTGAGCCGTAAAGTTAGCGCCCTGGCGCGCGCCGATATCCCTGAATACAAAATGATAATCGCCGACGGTCGCGACATCGCCCGGCACCATGCGAACATCACGCTCAATGCCGTAGTTGGAAACCACCGTAGCCCCCGCCATGGTAATGGCCAGGCCCAGATGCCCGAGCACCATGCCGTAATAGCTGCGGGACTGCCGCTTGAGGCCGTGCAGACGGCCTTTTCGGGACGATGATTTTTCCCAGAGATCCCAGAAAGTAGCAACGGTTACCCACATGGCAGAAAACACGCCGAGGAAAGCCCAGGGCTTGAACCCACCATAGCCGATCAGGACCGCCGTGGTGGCAACGATGCTGATTGCCAAGGGCCACAGCAGTTTGCGCGCCAGCCAGCCACCATCGGTTTTCTTCCAGCGGGAGAAGATACCAGCGCCCAGCAACAGGCCCGTTGCGACGGCCAGTGGGCTGAACGTCAGATTGAAGAACGGTTCACCGATCGACAGTTTGCCCAGTTCCAGATAATCAAGAACCAGCGGATACAGTGTGCCGACCGCCACCAGAATCGTGGCGGAAACCAACAGTACGTTGTTAAGAAGCAGGAAAACCTCTCGGGAAAACGAGCCGTAGCGCGACCGGACGTGAACCACCGGCGCCCGGAACGCATAGAGCGCCAGGCTTGCGATCACCGTTACTGCCAGCAGGCCCAGCAGGAAGGTGCCCCGCTCCGGGTCCGCCGCAAAAGAATGCACAGAGGTGAGCACGCCGGAACGGACCAGGAAAGCGCCCAGCAGACTTAGTGAAAAGGTGACAATGGCAAGCAGTACGGTCCAGCTCTTGAACACGCCGCGCTTCTCGGTAACGGCCAGCGAGTGCATGAGTGCAGTCCCCGACAACCAGGGCAGCAACGATGCATTTTCGACCGGATCCCAGAACCACCAGCCGCCCCAGCCCAGCTCGTAGTAGGCCCACCAGCTCCCGAGGGCGATACCCAGAGAGAGAAAGGCCCAGGCAACCGTGGTCCAGGGGCGCGACCAACGGGCCCAGGCGGCATCGAGGCGGCCATTGATCAGCGCAGCAATGGCAAAAGCGAAAGCAACGGCAAAGCCGACATAGCCCATGTAGAGCATCGGCGGATGCACGATCAGCCCGAAATCCTGGAGCAAGGGGTTCAGATCTGCGCCATCGGCGGGCACATTGGGCAACAAACGGTCGAACGGATTGGAGGTAATCACGATAAACAGTAGGAAGCCGACGCAGACCATGCCCAGCACCGAGAGCACCTGGGAGATCATCACCGCCGGCAGGCGACGGCTGAAAATAGCGACCGCCAACGTCCAGCCCGCCAGCATCAGTATCCAGAGTAGCAGCGAGCCCTCGTGACCGCCCCAAACAGCGCTGAACTTGTAATACCAGGGCAACAGGCTGTTACTGTTATTGGCCACATAGGCCACCGAAAAGTCGTCAGTCACGAAGGCATGGGTCAAGACGGCAAAAGCAAGCCCCACGAAGACAAACACGCCGGACGCCAGCGGCCTGGCGAACGCCTGAAGATTGTTTCTGCCGGTCAAAGAACCGGCCAAAGGGACTACGGATAGAAGCACTGCCAACAACAGTGCGAGAATCAGTGCAAGCTGTCCGAGTTCGGGATACATTAAAGGCCTCCAGAAACCAGGCTGTTAGATAAATCGGTTAGTAGGACACGGTTTCCGCACTGCCACTGGCTGCATGCCGACCCTTCGAGGCCTTCTCCAGCGCATCCGCGACTTCCGGCGGCATATAGTTTTCATCGTGCTTGGCCAGCACTTGATCGGCCACAAAGCGGCCACTTTCATTCAGCCTGCCCATGGCAACCACACCCTGCCCCTCGGCAAACAGATCCGGAAGGATACCGGTGTACTGAACCGGCACAGACGCGTTGAAGTCGGTCACCTTGAACTCAACCATCAGGCTGTCCGGATCACGCAGAACCGAGCCCTCCTCGACCATACCACCGGCCCGGATTCTGACATCCACCGGCGCTTCGCCGGCGGAAATCTGGGTGGGGTCGTAGAACAGATTGATGTTCTGTCGCAGCGCATAGGTGGTCAGACCCACAGCGATGGCCAGCCCCACCAGCAGGAACAGGACAATAGTCAGTCGCTTTTTTCGGATTGGATGCATCAGATATCTGCCTTTCAGTCTTGGGAAACCTTGACGCGGGTGAAGGACGCTGCCGAAGCTGACGCAGCCTGCGGGTCCTGCCGGCCTGCCTGAAACTCATAACCGCGACGGCAGGCCTCAATAGCGGCGTTGCGGCGACGCAGAGACCATACCATAAGGCCGATCATCAGCAGGAAAAATACGGCGTAACAGGCCCAGACATAGGGCCCGTGACCTTCCATCACCATAAATGCCGAAAAGGATTCAAATGCCATGCTTCAGCCCCTCCCGGCCAACACATAATCTTTAACCCAGCGCGTTCTCTGCTCGCGCAGAAGAATCTCGGTCTGCATACGCAAACAGGCCAGCCAGCCGAACAGCAGGTACAGCCCGAGTACCGAAAGGAGCAGCGGTACCCACATTTCCGCCGGCATGGACGGCTTTTCAGTCAGTTTGAACGTCGACGGCTGATGTAACGTATTCCACCATTCAACGGAGTACTGGATAATCGGTATATTCACCACCCCGACCAGAACCAGCACCGATACAGCCCGCGCCGCGGATTTTTCGTCGTTGATTGCCCTGTCCAGGGCAATGACACCACCGTACAGGAACAGAAGAATCAGCATCGAGGTCAGCCGGGCATCCCAGACCCACCAGGTACCCCAGGTGGGCTTACCCCAGACCGCTCCGGTAAACAGGGAAAGAAAGGTCAGTACCAGCCCCACCGGTGCGACCGACTTGACGAATACATCCGCCAGCTTCATGCGCCAGACCAGAGTGACGACAGCCGCCACCGCCATCATCACGTAGACCGACTGGGCGAGAAAGGCCGTAGGGACGTGGATGAAAATAATGCGGTAGCTGTTGCCTTGCAGGTAATCCTTGGGAGCATAGGCCAGCCCCCAGACAATGCCTGCCATCAACAGCAGGATGCCACCTGCCAGTAGCCAGGGCATCAGCCGGGCTGCAATCCCGAAGAACCATTTGGGAGAACCCAGCTTGTGAAAAAATTGCCACATCAGATGGTTACCGTCCTACCGTTACCTTGTTTTACCCGTTGAACAGGCTGATACGCAGCGCCGCTGCCGATGCAAAGGGTGCCAGGGTCAGTGCCAGCACCAGAAACGCGCCCATCAGGGCCAGATAGGCTCCCACGGGAGCGCCCTCTGCGGCCGAAGCCACCGTACCTGTTCCGAAAATCAGGACGGGAATGTACAGCGGAATGATCAACAGAGACAAGAGCACCCCTGCCGACCGTAATCCAAGCGTCAGCGCCGCGCCGATTGACCCGATCAGACTCAGCACCGGTGTACCGATCAGCAGCGTTAGACACAAAACTCCGATGGAGTTCCCGTCAAGATGGACCATTACGCCCAAAACCGGCGTTAGCACCACCAGCGGCAAGCCTGTTAACACCCAGTGCGCCGCTGTTTTCGCCAGTACCAGTAGAAACAGGGGCTGGGGCTGAAGCACAAGTTGCTCGAGCGTGCCGTCGTCAAAATCATGGCGAAACAGGTGGTCCAGCGACAACAACACCGATAGCAACGCCGCTACCCACAGGATACCGGCCCCGGCCTCCCGCAGAAATGACACTTCCGGGCTAACCCCCAGGGGAAAAAGGGTTACGACCATGACAAAAAACAACAGCGGATTGAGCAGATCCTGGCGCTGCCGGAAGGCCACCTTCATATCCCGGGCAAACACGGTCTGCATTGCCGCCAGCGCACCGACGGTGTCTTGCCGCAAAGTCAGTGCCGGCCTGCAATCAGCATTCATCGGTCGACCCTCCGCCCAACACAATGCGTTGCATACCGGGCAATCTGAGATCGTGATGGGTCGTCACTACCACCGCACCTCCCTCGGCAGCCCGTTGTTGAAGCAGCTGTTCAATGGCGCTGACACCGCTGGCATCAATGGCGGTAAAAACTTCATCCAGCAGCCAGAGCGGCTCGTCGGCAATCAACAGGCGCGCCAGGGCAACCCGTCTTTGCTGCCCCGCCGAAAGATTGCGACAGGGCACATCCTGGAACCCGGTCAATCCGGTGCCATCAAGCGCCTGACGCAGAACGGGATCTGGCAGCGGCCGCCGCCCGGCCGTCAGTGCCCGGAGATTCTCCATCGGTGTCAGCAACGGCTTTATGCCAGGCCGGTGGCCAAGATACAGGGTATTGCGGAGGAATTCTTCCCGCTGGGCAGACCTGGACTTGCCGCACCAGAGCAGATTGCCGGACCAGGCGTCGTTCAGGCCGGCCAGCATTCGCAGCAGCGTGGTCTTGCCGGAGCCGTTCGGCCCCTCGACACGGGCGACCGTACCGGGCAGTATGGAGAACGACAGGTCACGGAACAGGATCCGTTCATCCCGCTCGCACTGCAGATCGACAGCCTGTAATAACGGCTCAGACATCAGGACCCCGTAACCAGGACGATGCGCGTGAAGACGGCATCGGGTGCATTCGTGACAGCGGCGACCATGAACATTGTTCGCGCATGACCTGCCGGCGCGGAGTATTATAACAAAAGCGCCGGCGGATTACTCTTGTCCAACATCAAATCAGTGACGATGAAACTACCCAACGGACAACAGCCCCCGACACCTCCAGCCCAGCCTGCAACACAGACGTCCCGGCCTTCAGTCTCAACCGAAGCGGCCCGGGAGCCCGCGGCCGCATCAGCGCGGCAACTGCTCGATCAGCTGCAGCTGACGAACCGGGAAACCACCCTGGCCCGGGTGGCCGAGATCATCAACCGTCAGGGCGGTAACAGCGCGGACCTGTTACTGGACATTCGCGGCAAGTCTCTTCTGGTTCAGGCGGCCGTCGGCAAGACTGAACTGGCAACCGGTGACTGGGTAAAAGTGATGCGGGCCGGCAATGAGCTGCAGCTGATGGGCAAACTGGCACCCGCACCCGAAGCCGGTATCGCCCGAGCGCTGGCCCAGCGACTGCCCTGGCAGCAAACCCTGGATGGTGGACTGGCAAGGCTGCTGGGCACTCTCACACAAGGCCTCCGGCAAGACCCGCTACCGGGCCAACTGCCCTCATCGCGAGGCCCCCAACCTCTGCCGGAGGCCGCCAGACAGGCTATTGAACAAATGATGGCGAGGCTGCCTTCGGGGAACAGTCTGACTCCCGGTTCTGGCAGCCAGGACACGACATCGCAACAGGTCCGGCAATGGCTTTCAGAAAGTGGCCTGTTCGCCGAGTCGCGACTGGCCCAGGCACCCTCTGCCCAGTTGCCCGATCTCAAGCTGGCGCTGGGTAGAGTGATCACCGCCTTGCTTGCCCAACAGGGCAGTACACCAGAACACTTCAACCGGCTGACACCTATCTCGACGCCGGAGCTGATGCAGGCGCCGCTGCAATTTCCCCAACCGCTGGCCACACCCCAGGCCCCCGGCAGTGGCGAAGCGCCCAGCGTCGGGCAGATGCTCCGCCTGCTGGCCGGAATGCTCAACCGGATCACCGTCAACCAGTTGCACAGCCAGGTACTTACTGCCCGCGGTGGCGGCGATGCAGCAGGGCCCGCACCTGCCTCTACCCTCGTACTCGATCTGCCATGGCTGACGCCACAGAATGAACCGAGGCTGGCGCAGGTCCGGATCGAACAATATCCCGAAGACCGGGAATCGGAAACCCGATCCGCGAAAACCACCACAGCCGAGTGGCGGCTTTCACTGACCATGGACCTGGATGAGGCTGGCTCCCTGCATTTCGATGTTGCCCTTCGCCAACAGGCAGTGAGCGCCCGGGTCTGGGCAGAAAAACAGACAACCCTGCGTCAGGTGAACCAGGAGCTTCCCGCGTTGCGACAGAGCCTAACCGATCTGGGCCTGGAAGTGACAGACCTGGATTGCCGCCGCGGCACGCCGCAAAGCAGCGTCACCCGACTCGAACACAGACTGGTGGATACACGGGCATGACATCAGAAACAGAACAGCAAAGCAGGGCCGCCGTTGCGCTCAAGTACGACGGTGAGAAAGCGCCCACCATCAGCGCCACTGGCACCCACGAGCTGGCGGAGGAGATCATCCGAATCGCCCGGGAGCACAACGTTCCCCTTTACGAAAATGCGGAGCTGGCCAGCATTCTGGCCCGCCTGTCACTGAACGAAGAGATTCCCGAATCGCTCTACCGGGTAATTGCGGAGATCCTGGCGTTTGCCTTCCACATTCGCGGGCTCACCCCAGAAGATCGCAAACCCGGCGCACCGGATGATTCAGTGAATCAGTGAGCGCAGCGCCCAGGCCTGCTGCCAGTTGTCGCCACGCCTTGGCGCCACCGTGGTTTCAAAGTAATGACGCAGCCGGCGCCGATCCTCCGGCTGGTCCTTCAGGGCCGAGCCGATGATGTGGTGCATCAGCTGCTCAACCGTGATGCTTCCGCCACCGTAATACCAGGCGTTGAGGCTGGCCGCGTGAGCGACCGACACGGCTTCCGCGGTGGAAAGAGCCGAACCGGCGAGGCGATCGGTGCTGCGTCCGTCCAGGGTCTGGCCATTGCGCAGCTCGTGGAACATGGTCACCAGAATCTCGACCACCGATTCTTCCAGCGCCACCTCGATGCCAGCCCGACTGTTGGCCCTGCGGACCTCCCGGAGCACAACATCCATCTCGTCGGCCAGATGACGGATAGGCCGGATTTCCTCGAAGTCCATTCGCCGCTTCAGGGCAGCGCTCATCCGGTGCACACCCTCGTCGATACTGTTGGACGTGGCGATAACGTTAAAACCTTCCCGCGCGAGCACCACACCGTCCTCGCCCGCCAGCTCGGGAATCACCACCACCCTGTCGGACAGCACAGAGAGCAGCGCATCCTGCAGCGCCTGTGGGCAGCGGGCGATCTCTTCAAACCGGACCATTTGCCCTTCCATCATGCCCCGCAGCAAGGGGCTGGGTACCAACGCCTTCAGGCAGGGGCCCTCGGTATGCAGTACCGCTTCGTTCCAGCTATACAGCAGTTGCCCGACGCTGCTCACCGCCCCACCCTGCAAGGTTAACGTGGAGCTTCCCGAAATGGCGGCGGCCAGCAACTCCGACAACCAGGATTTGGCGGTACCCGGCTCGCCGACCAGAAGGCAGCCGCGGCTGGTGCACAGGGAAATGATGATCCGGACCACCATGGCCCGGTCGGCAACGAACTTCCGCTCAATGCCGAGTTTCTCATCCCCCATGACGAACTTTTCCACCGCCCGCGGCGACATCTGCCAGCCTGGTGGCACCGGGCCATGATCCATACTCCTGAGCTTGTCCAGCTCCGCGGCGTAGACTACCTCCACGGGCTCCCGCTGGGCCGCCTTGTTAACAGATTGCTTGTTGCTCATTCCTGACTCCTGCGGCCGCCCCGAACTTCCGGTGCCATGCGCTCCCTCGGGAGAATCCGCGGCAGTTCGGAAAGCGGAATAATGCCTTCAATCACATGGTCCAGGGCGCTGTCCCGCATGGTCACCAGGCCGGCATCAAGAGCTCGCCAGCGCAGCTCCCCGATGGGCGGTTGGCTGGAAATGGCGTTCCGGATGTCCGAATCGACTTCCATGTACTCGACAATTGCCACTCGACCCTGGGTGCCGCGGCCGTTGCATTTGTCACAACCGGCGCCCTGAAAACACCGGAAATCCGCGGGCGGGCCGTCGGGAAACACCTCGGACAGAATCACCGGGTCCGGCTCTGCAGGCTGGCAACAATGCTTGCAGATGCGCTTGGCCAGCCGCTGGGCGATGACAGCCAGCAGCTCACCGGCAATGGAATTCGGGTGGATACCCAGATCATACAAGCGCTGCAGTGAATCCACCGCGTCGTTGCAGTGCAGCGTGGACAGAACCACGTGGCCGGTCTGGGAGGCCCGTATCGCCTCCAGAGCGGTTTCCTGGTCACGGATCTCGCCCACCAGAATGACATCCGGATCTTCCCGGACAAACGCCCTCATGGCATCGGCGAAACCAAAGCCAATTTCTGATCTGACCCGGGTTTGTTGAATGTTGTCGATGGAGTACTCGATGGGGTCTTCCACCGTGATAACTTTCCGGCGGCCGTCATCGGCAAGGGTCTGCAGCCCCGCATACAGCGTGGTGGACTTGCCTGACCCGGTCGGACCGACCACCAGCACCAGTCCCGCCGGGTTATCCAGCAAGCGCTGATAACGGGCACCGATCATGGATGACATGCCAAGTTCGGCAATGGTCATGGCGCGGCCGGTCTGCGGCAGCAGACGTATAACGGCATGTTCGCCATGGAGCGAAGGCTGGGTCTGTATCCGCAGATCGTAGGCCATATCGCCGAGCTGCAGCCGGGACCGCCCACCCTGGGGCAGCCGGTGCTCGGCGATGTTCAGCTCTGCCCGCAGCTTGATGACGTTAATCACCCCTTTCATCTCCCGGGCCGACAGCTGGTACTGGGGCAGATCATGAAGATCGCCATCCACCCGAAGGCGAATGCGAATCCGGTCACCGTACTGTTCTATATGGATGTCGCTGGCTTTTTCACTTACAGCGTCCATCAGAATGGCTTCGTAGACAGACACCAGATAGGGGCTGACGTGCTTGTTTTTCGGATCCTTGCCCAGAAGCTGATCCTTGCTGCCAGTCGGGTCCGCCGCCTGGTTCGGGGTTGGTTCCTGATCCGCTGCAAAGCGGCGCCCTTTGGCAGTCAGATCAAGAGCTGACCAGAGCCGACGAAAGTCCGTCGGTGTAACCAGCAGGCAGTCAACCACCTGGTTAGGACTCAACCGCTCGAGCTGATCAGTGCGCGCATCGGGATCGTCGGTCACAACCGTGATCCGACCATCTTCCTCGGCGATGGGTATCAGTCGTGAGAGATCCAGAAACGTTCGGGAAAATCGCCGGAAAAGCGCCGGATGGAGATCCGGCAGAAGCTCGTCCGCATCGGTGAAGGTCATGCCCCGCTGACGGGCAAGAGAACGGTAGAGATCAATCTCTTCAAGATTCAGTTTCCGGCGGAGCACGTCCAGCAGCCGGCAATTCTGCTTCGCTGCCTCCGCCTTTGCCTCGGCCAGGACCGCTTCGTCCACGACACCCTGATCAATGAGGATCTGCTCGACGTTACGGTTGAAGTCGACCCAGCCCAGGGTGCGCACACGCTTGAGCTTGGCACCCTGTTTTTCGAACATGGCCAGGCTCGGGACGGGTCCCGCTCGCCCTTCAAGACACACCAGGCGCCCCCCCTCACGAACCAGGTGCGCCAGGGCAGTCTGGTCCCTGACAAACGAGGTACACAAAACGAGATCACAGAGTGGATCAGGCTCGGGCGCCTCTTCCGCACGGGCAACAACGACATCCACATTGTGCATACCCAGACGGACAAACCGCTCTCTGGCAGCCTCGGCGACAACGGCATTCCGCTCCACGTACAGGACCCGATGGGCGAGCCCGGACAGCACAGCGGCAAAATAGCCTGAGCCACCGCCCACGTGCATCACCATCTGATCCGGTTCTATTTCCGGGAGCAGGGAGAGAATGTGGCTGACAGTTTCTTCGCGGGGAATGGAGTGGCCGGTTATTGAGGCAACCAGGTCGGAACCGGAAACAAAATCATGGCGGGATACAGATCGAAGGGCCTCAAGGGCCCTCGGATAGACTCTCTTCATTCAACAACGTCCGTAACGGCTTGGTATCAGGCCGCCTGACGTTTTCTGAGTGCTGACACCAGCTCGGCCTCGGGACGGGAAATTCCGCACGTGTTCATAAGATCGTCGATATCGGCGCCGAGATCAATCAGTCGAGAGGCTTCATCGTAAGAGATTCGCAGCGGATCGTTCTGGCGCATTTCGTCGAGCGTGGTCCTCAGCTCGTGCAACTGACGCTCACAGCTAACCAACCGCTGCCCTACCCCCATGCTGCCACTGGTGGTGGCATGCAGTTCCCGGCCAAGGGTATCACAGCGCTCTTTCAGCGTTGCTCTGAGGCTACGTACCTGGCGCCCGAGAACCAGGCCCTGAACGAAAACCAGAGACAGGGCCGCAACAGTCAGCGCCCAGGGAAGGTATGAAGGAATTTCTGCAAACATGACGGATGTCTCCCGTTAATTGCCACGGAAGGCATCCATCGTGAGGCCTGTAGCGGGTTGCCCCGGATCACAGTGCCGCGATTTCAGCCCACTCGTGGTCTGACAGCATCTTGTCGAACTCAACCAGAATGATCAGTTCGCCATCCTTGTTGCACACGCCCTGGATAAATTTGGCACTTTCCTCGTTACCCACGTTCGGTGCAGTTTCAATTTCGCTGGCTTTCAGGTACACCACCTCGGCGACAGAATCCACCAGAATGCCCATAACCTGGTTGGCAGATTCCATAACCACAATCCGGGTGGCATCGGTTACTTCGGCATCGGCCAGGCCAAAGCGCCGGCGGGTGTCGATAACGGTAACCACGTTACCCCGAAGGTTGATGATGCCGAGCACATAATCCGGGGCCCCCGGAACCGGAGCAATCTCCGTGTATCTCAGCACTTCCTGAATCTGCATGACGTTCAGACCGTAGGTCTCATCATCCAGCCGGAAGGTAACGTACTGCAGTACCTGATCGTCCTGGGCCTGATTGGTTTGTCCGCTCGGGGATGCCATAGCGATGTTTCTCCTCTTGGGCTGCCCGGCGGGCAACCTGATCGTCAAAAAAATATCATCAGTGCCCAATACTATAGTTAAGGGCACAAACCGTGCCAGCACGGCTCGGTTTCATTCAGTAACCATTGTTTGCGTCAGCTCAGATCCAGATGGTGCTCTCTTTCCGCCCTCACCAGCAAGTCTGCCATGGTGCGCACATCAATCAGCGCACACATGTGGTCAATCACAGTGCCGGCCAGCCACGGACGCTTGCTTCGGGCTGTGCGCCAACGCACTTCGTCCGGCCGGAGGGTAAAGGACTGGGCGACGTCATCACAGGCGAGCCCCCAGTCGCTGTTATCCAGCCGGATCACGAACCGGTAGTTGTCCCGGGCATCGGGCGGCACCCGCCCTGCCATGATCCATTCGGCGGTATCCACCACCCTCAGGTTCTGATCCCGGTCCGGGCGGATTCCCATGTACCAGCGTGGACTTCCCGGGATGGGCCGGATCTCTTCTTCAATGCGGTGAATGGCACCGAGCAGAATCAGAGGCACCGCCAGCTGCAGACCGGCCACCGTGAAAATGAGGCACTCAAAGGGCTGTTCTGACCACTCCGGGCGGGACGGCGGCGCGGCCGGCTCCGGCGCAGGCTGAGCTTCAATCCTTGCCTTCGGCACCGGCGCTTCCGGCACCTGTCGCACCACTGGCCTCTCAGGTTCCGCCGGCGTTTCCCGGACCCGTTTGGGTGGTTCAGGTCTTGCCGGCGGTTTTTCGACGGTTGGCACAGATGCCGGTTTCGTGCGGGTTGCCACCCGCGGTTCCGGAGGTGCAGGTTTCACCGGTTCCGGCGCTTCGATTTCCTCCCGAAGCGCCGTATCAGTGGCCGTGTGCAGCAGTTCGTCAAGATAACTGGCAATGGCAGTTTCCGGATCCGCCAGCCGTGTCAATTTATCGTCAGCCATGCTGACGCTCCTTCACCCTGCCCACCCGGGCCATGAGATCATCCAGCAGATGGCTGTAGGCGCGGACACCATGGGTTTCGGCATCCAGCGCGGACGGTGTTATGCCGCCCTGGCTGGCATCCCGAAACTTGGTGTCCACCGGAATCGCAAACTGCCAGAGGGACTCGCGGTAGGTCTTCCGCAACAGGTTCAGGCTTTTCACCGACGCCTGTGTCCGCCGGTCATACAAGGTGGGCACAATGGTGTAAGAAAGTTCGTTTTTCTGGGAACGCATGATCATCTTCAGGGTGTGGAGCATGCGCTCCAGGCCCTTGATGGCCAGAAATTCGGTTTGCACGGGAATGATCAGATGCTGGGCTGCCGCAAGGGCGTTAACCATCAGAACCCCCAGAGAGGGAGTATTGTCGAGCAGGACATAATCAAAGTCGTCCCAAAGCTGAGTCAGGGCCCGGGAAATGATCAGCCCCATGCCTTCCACGCCGATCATTCGTCGCTCAAGGGTAGCCAGGGCTGCACTCGCCGGCAAAAGGGACAGGCCCTTGCAGCTGGTCTCCGTAATCAGTTGGGCGGGTAGCCCTTCCGGAACCTTGCCCTGGTGCTGGAACAGGTCGAAAACACTGTGCGCGATTGTATCCGGATCGTAACCGAACCAGCTGGTGAGCGAGCCATGCGGGTCCAGATCCACAACGAGAACACGCTTGCCGCGTTCGGCAAGCAAGCCGCCCAGGGCGACCACACTCGTGGTTTTACCGACACCACCTTTTTGATTGGCTACTGCCCAGATTCGCACGCTTTGATTCTCCAGAGAATACATCGGTGTGGCCGGCAATTAACCGTTGCCACAGTCCCGTTTATCGGCCATTCCCCGGGCAACTTGAACCAGTCCTCGGAAAATCCGGCAAGCTGTTGCCGGCGCCTTATTGTTAACGGGGAGTAATACAGGAACCATGCCAATGGCTCTATACGCATCTGCCGACGATCGGGTCAGCGCATGGCACCGCGAATACTGGCGTCACGGGAGATCAGCAATACCACCCGGCGGTTTCTGCGGCGCCCTTCCTCAGTGTCATTCCGGGCAACCGGCTGATACTGGCCATAGCCGACAGCCGCCAGACGTTCCGGCTCGATGCCCTCCATCACCAGCATCCGGACCATGGCAGCCGCCCGGGCGGCTGACAATTCCCAGTTTGACGGAAAACGGGAGGTACTGATCGGCTGATTATCGGTGAAGCCTTCCACTTTGACAGCGTTGTCCCGGTTGTTCAGAACCGTGGCGATTTTCTCGACCACCTCGAACGCATCGTAATGGGGCTCGGCATCGCCGCTGCCAAACAACAGACTGTTGGGCAGATTCAGCTCCAGCCACTGGTCGCTGGTCTCAAGCGACACCACGCCCTGGTTGATCAGCTCATCAAACTCCATGGAAAGCTGGTCAGCCATGGCTCGCAGCGCTTCGGTCCGCGCCTGCGCGTCCATCTCCGGATTTCGGGGCGCTTCGGTCACCGCCGGCGGGATTACGTTCTCGGCAGGCGCATTCAGCGATCTCTGGGGCTGGTCGCCAATCTCGATTGGCTGGAAGGAGCGCTGGGGTGCATTGAACACGCCGGTCAGGGTTTCAGAAAGGACTTTGTATTTGCCTTCGTTAACGGACGATACCGAGTACATCACGACGAAAAAGGCGAACAGCAGGGTGATGAAATCCGCGTAGGAAATCAGCCACCGCTCCTTGTTGTGCAGATCATCCTGGGGTTGCCTACGGCGCCGCATAAGTTGGCCTGCGCATGCTTACTGCAGGAAGCCCCGCAGCCGCAATTCGATGGATTTCGGGTTTTCACCCTCGGCGATGGCAATCAGGCCATCGATCATCATGTCCTCATAGCGGGTGCGCTCCCGCACGATACCGCGCATCTTGTTAGCGACCGGGAAGAACAGGAGGTTGGCCAGCGCCACACCGTAGATGGTGGCTACAAAGGCGGTTGCGATCCCGCTACCCAGGGATTGGGGATCCTCAAGGTTGGTCATCACCTGGATCAGGCCCATGACAGCCCCGATAATGCCGATGGTTGGCGAGTAACCACCCATGGCCTCGAACACCTTGGCCGACTCCAGATCCCTCTGCTCACGGGATTCCAGATCAACTTCCATGATGCCCCTGATGGTCTCGGTTTCGGCACCGTCGACCAGCAACTGCAACCCCTTGCGGGCAAAGGGCTCCGGCTCGCGCTCGGCAAGCCCTTCAAGGCCCAGCAAGCCCTGCTTGCGAGCTTTTACACTCCAGTCAATGACTTTTCCGATACCGTCTTCAAGGTTGATAAACGGCGGGAAAAAGACCCAGCGCACCTGAGTGAAAGCCCGCTTCAGCATGGGCCACGAGGTCTGCAGGATAGTCGCGGCCAGAGTGCCACCGATGACGATGATGGCCGCCGGCCCATTAAACAGTGAGCCAACCGCTCCGCCTTCCAGCAGGTTACCGCCAAGAATTGCGGCAAAGGCCAGTATGACCCCGAGCAGGCTCAGGATATCCATCAGCACACACCTTCCGCGAGGCGTGGCCCGATCTCGTCCAGGGACAATACATCATCCGTCAGCCCTGCCTTGGCGACGGCCATCGGCATGCCGTAGATCACAGACGATTTTTCATCCTGGGACCATATATCGGAACCGCTCTGCTTCATCATCCGACAGCCTTCTTTGCCGTCCGAGCCCATCCCGGTAAGAATGACGCCCAGCGTCTTGCCCGGAAAGCTGCGGGCAAGAGAACCGAAGGTAACGTCCACGCAGGGTTTGTAATTGAGCCGCTCGTCTCCGGGCAGAATACGGATCCTGGGCTGTCCGCCCCGATTCTCGACCATCATCTGTTTGCCGCCGGGCGCCAGCAAAGCCAGGCCGGGCCGCAACACATCACCATCCTCAGCCTGCCGGACTTCAATCCGGCAGAGCTTGTTAAGGCGTTCGGCGAAGGCAGGCGTAAAACTCGCCGGCATATGCTGCACCAGAACAATCGGTGCCGGGAAGGTCGCGGGCAACACCGTCAGTACCCGCTGCAGGGCAACCGGGCCGCCGGTTGAAGTACCAATGCCAACAACGGCGTAATGCTTGGCCGGCCCACGGCGGCCATGGCGCCTGGGGGCCTCGGTTTCGCCCGGAGAACCTGCCGACGCTGCCGGAGCCCGGGTGTCAGGACGCTGACGCGGTGCTGGTTCCGGACGCGGGCGCCCTGCAGGCTCCGGCGCCCGGGAGGCCGGAGCTGAAGGTTCCGCGCGGGAAGGCGCAGGAGAACGGTTGCCGGGACGACTGCGGGCTACATCCAGAATCCGCTCAATCAAGATTTTCTGAAGCTGACTGTTGTCCCGGGCAATTTCTTCGAAATTCTTGGGCAGAAAATCAACGGCGCCGGCCTCGAGCGCATCCAGTGTGACCCGGGCGCCCTCATAGGTGAGCGATGAGAACATGAGCACCGGTATCGGATGTTTGCGCATGATTTCGCGCACGGCAGAGATGCCATCCATCACGGGCATCTCATAATCCATGGTAATCACGTCGGGACGCAGTTTCTCGGCCAGCTCAACGCCTTCCCGACCATTGGTCGCAGCACCTACCACTTTGATCTGGCCGGAGCTGGTCAGGATTTCCGTCAGCCGCTTGCGAAAAAACCCTGAATCGTCAACGACCAGGACAGAAACTGTCATCCACTTCTCCTACCCAATCCATCGTTCTTCGGCCTTCTCTGGCAAAAAGCGCCGGAAGGCCCGGCTCAACCGTAATGTTGCAACAGGCTTGGCACATCAATAATGAGTGCAATCCGGCCATCGCCGGTAATAGTGGCACCGGCCATGCCTGGCGTACCCTGGAGCGCTCGCCCAAGGGGCTTGATAACCACTTCTTCCTGACCAACCAGCTGGTCGACCACGAACCCGACCTGCTTGGTACCCATGGCCACAATGACAACATGGGCGTTATCGGGCACCTCCTGGCCAGCACCGCCACGAACCAGCCAGCGCTTGATATGGAATAGCGGGAAGACTTTATCCCGAACCACAATGCACTCGCGCCCATCGACGATGTTGGTCTTGGTCAGGTCCAGATGGAAAATCTCGACCACGTTGACCAGCGGCAACGCAAAGGATTGATCGCCCAGCATGATCATCAGGGTGGGCATGATGGCGAGCGTCAGCGGAACCTTGATGACAATGCGAGAGCCCTTGCCCAGCTCGGATTCGATGCTCAACTGGCCATTGAGCTGGCCAATCTTGGTTTTCACCACATCCATGCCGACGCCACGTCCGGACACATCCGAAATCTGCTCCTTGGTGGAGAATCCGGCGGCAAAAATAAGGTTGTAACACTCCGAATTGGTCAGCCGGTCCGCGGCGTCCTGGTCGTAGATACCCTTTTCGACTGCTTTGCGGCGCAGGACTTCCGGATCCATGCCCGCGCCGTCATCCTCGATAAACAGCAGAATATGGTCTCCCTCCTGCTCGGCAGAGAGGGTAACCGTGCCCTGGCGTGGCTTCCCGGCCTTCTCGCGGACTTCCGGAGCCTCGATCCCGTGGTCCACCGAATTCCGCACCAGGTGAACCAGCGGATCAGACAGCGCTTCAACCAGGTTCTTGTCCAGATCGGTTTCCTCGCCATGCATCACCAGGTTCACCTCTTTCTTGAGGTTTCTGGCGAGATCGCGCACAACGCGGGGGAACCTGCCGAACACCTTTTTGATCGGCTGCATGCGGGTCTGCATGACGGCGGACTGGAGATCAGTCGTAACCACATCCAGGTTGGATACCGCCTTGTGCATGTGTTCGTCTTCACTTTCAGCACCCAGACGCTGCAAGCGGTTACGCACCAGCACCAGCTCACCCACCATATTCATGATGTCATCGAGCCGCTTGGTGTCGACACGAACCGTCGTTTCCGCGGCCGGGGCATTCTCGCGAGCAGGCATCGCCGGTGCGGCAGCGCCTTTGGCCTCCGGCTTCTCGGCCGGCTTCGATTTTTCGGGCTTTGACGTGTTTGCTTTCGGTGAAGCCGGCTCTTTTGAAGATGCAGGCTGTTTCGGCGCTGAGGGCTGTTTTGGAGCTGCAGGCTCTTTCGAGGCTGAAGGCTCTCCGCCCGCGGTCGGGCTTCCGCCCTTGCCGTGAAGATCGTCCAGCAGTTTCTCGAATTCGTCGTCGGTGATCAGGTCGTCGCCGCCAGCAGATCCGGCCTTGGCAGCCGGCTTTTCTTCTTTACCAGAAGCCTCTTCCTCGCCAGCTGGCGCACCGGCAAACTGACCTTTTCCGTGCAGTTGGTCCAGTAGCGCTTCGAATTCGTCGTCGGTTATTTCGTCGTCTCCAGAACTTTCCTGGTCACCGCCGGCCGATCCGGCGCTCGAAGCCGAGGAAACCTCCGCTGATTTCTCGTCCTGCAGTGCGTCCAGAAGCTGTTCGAACTCGTCGTCGGTGATGTCGCCACCGTCTTCTGCCGGTTCGCTCTCTTCCTGCTCAGGTTGAGCGGCAGCGGCCGGTGCCCCCTCGCCCTCAGGCTGGGCCAGGGCATCCAGACGGGCAATAAGTTCGTCCGGAGCCGGTGTCAGCTCCTCATGATTGCGGACCTGCTCAAACATGGCATTGACGTAGTCGAGTGCTTCTAGAACCACGTCCATCAGTTCGGAATCCACCTTGCGCTTGTGATTACGCAAGATGTCGAAAACGTTTTCCGCGGAATGGCAGCAGTTCACCAGCGCTTCAAGCTGAAGGAAGCCGGCTCCGCCTTTCACGGTATGGAAACCACGGAAGATGGCGTTGAGCAGATCACTGTCGTCAGGATGTCGCTCAAGATCTACCAACTGCTCTGACAGCTTTTCGAGGATCTCGCCGGCTTCTACGAGGAAGTCCTGCAAAATCTCTTCATCAGCATCAAACGCCATGCGTTACCCTCATTATTCAGAAACCGAGACTGGACAACAGGTCGTCTACGTCGTCCTGCCCCGAAACTACATCTTCACGCTCATCGGCCTTGATCTGGGGCCCGACGCCCTTCTCTGCAGACTCTTCTTTTTCTTCAATCTGGTGCACCGTGCCCGTGAGCTGGTCCACATGACTGGCCATCACCACCAGGCTGAGCATCTGCTCCTCAACCTCTTTCACAAGGGCGGTGACCTTCTGGATGACCTGACCTGTCAGATCCTGATAATCCTGAGCCAGCAGGATTTCCGACAGGTTGCTGTACATGGTGTCGGCATCGGTTGCCATGCTGACAAAAAAGCGATCAATCCGGCCGTACAGCTCGCGAAACTCAGCCGGCTGCATTTCCCGGCGACGCAGGCGCTGCCACTCATCACGCAACGCGGCGGCCTCGTCTCTGAGGGCATTGGCCACCGGCATGGTTTCCTCAACCAGGTCCATGGTCCGGTTGGCTGCTTCACCGGTCATCTGCACAACGTATTCGAGACGATCAGAGGCATCTGTCATCTTTGACAGTGCTTCCTGTTGCTCGGCGTTACGGGGATCAATCTGGAAGTTCCGGATTGCTTCGTGCAGGCTCCGCGTCAGCCGCCCTACCTCACGGTACAGACCCTGATCCCTGACTTCGCTGAGTTCATTGATCAGGGTCATGGCTTTGGCATAATCACCCGCATCAACACTCTCGGCCAGTTCCGCTGCCTGCCGCTGGAGCTTTTCCGTCACCTCCGGTTCAAGGCCCCGATGGTTCTTTTTGCTATCGCTCATGAGAGCCATCCGACCTCTGGTTACTGGATTCTTTCAAAGATTTTCTCAATCTTTTCCTTGAGCACGGCAGCGGTGAACGGCTTGACCACATACCCGTTTACGCCTGCCTGGGCAGCGGCAACGATCTGGTCGCGCTTGGCCTCAGCAGTTACCATCAATACCGGCAGGGTTTTCAGATTCTCGTCCGCCCGAACGGCCTTGAGCAGGTCGAAGCCTGACATGCCAGGCATGTTCCAGTCGGTCACCAGAAAATCGTATTTGCCGCTTTTGAGCATTGGCAGTGCCGTGTTGCCGTCGTCAGCTTCATCGGTGTTGGTGAAGCCAAGATCACGCAGCAGGTTCTTGATGATCCGTCGCATTGTGGAGAAGTCGTCCACAATGAGGATTTTCATGTTTTTGTCCAATGGGACCTCCAGTTAGTAACACCCGGAATTCGTTTGACCTTTGCGTTCAAAGTCTAGCAGGCCGCTGTTTTAACCGCTTATTGTCGGACCTTTGCTTCGGTTGTAAAGCATCGGTTACCAAAAACTACAGACTACCTCGTTGGCGACACAGACTGAACGCGGTCAGTTGTCCGATTCCTGACGCCAATCCGAGAGCCGTCCCCGAAGGCGCAGGGCTGCCTGGCTGTGAATCTGGCTTACCCTGCTCTCACTGACGCCGAGCACCGCGCCAATCTCCTTGAGGTTCAGTTCTTCCTGGTAGTAAAGGCTCAACACCAGCTTTTCCCGCTCCGGCAGGTCTTCAATCGCCTCAGCGAGGCTCCGCCGGAAGGCATCGGAGGACAACCCCTCAAGGGGATTATCCTGCGTCTCTGTCTGTTCTATCGGCAGCTCTCCGGATTCATTGAGCTCGTCGAGGCTAAAAAGTCGACCGCTGTTGGAACCGGAAAGGTAGGAGTGGTATTCGGGCAGCCCCATACCCAGCTCTTCGGCCACTTCCTGGTCGTGGGCTTCGCGGCCAAGTCTATCTTCAACGGCCTTGATGGCCTGGGAAATGCGACGGGCGTTGCGATGCACGGAACGGGGGACCCAGTCACCCTTGCGGATTTCGTCCACCATGGCGCCGCGAATACGGATACCGGCGTAAGTCTCGAAGGTAGCACCTTTGGTAGAACTGTAACGCTGGGCGGCCTCGAGCAGACCGATCATGCCGGCCTGCATCAGGTCTTCAAGCTGGACGGACGCCGGCAGGCGAGCCATCAGGTGAAGGGCAATTTTCTTGACCAGCGGCGCGTGCTGCTCAATGAGCTGAGCCGGCTTCTGCGCACTTGACTGGTTATAGATTCCGAGGTTTTTCGCCAATGTCATGTATCCGGTTTTTTGTTTGACTGGATCCGATTCAGACTTCGACGAGCCGCTCCACAAAAAATTCCAGATGCCCACGGGGCGAGGACGGCAACGGCCAGCTATCTACCTTGTCCGCCAGCGCCTTGATGGCCAGTGAAGCTTTCGCCCTGGGATAGGCGTCCAGCACCGCACGCTGCCGCTGAACCGCTTTCTTCACGGCCTCATCGTAGGGAACTATTCCTACGTATTGTAGTGCCACATCGAGGAAGCGCTCGGTGACCCGGGTCAGTTTTTCAAACAGATGCCGGCCTTCCTGCTCATTCCGAACCTGATTGGCAAGAATACGGAAGCGGTTGGTTCCATAATCACGGTTCATCAGCTTGATCAGGGCATAGGCATCGGTGATCGAGGTCGGCTCGTCGCAGACAACCAGCAGCAGCTCCTGAGACGCTCTCAGAAAACTGACCACTGACTCGGAAATCCCGGCGGCGGTATCAACGATCAGGACATCGATCTGATCACCCAGTTCGCTGAACGCATTAATCAGCCCGGCATGTTCCATGGGGCTGAGCTGGGTCATTCGTTGGGTACCGGAAGAGGCGGGGACAATCTTGATGCCACCGGGTCCATTCACCAGAACGTCCTTCAGATCACAATCGCCGGCCAGAACATCCTGGAGGTTGCGATTGGCAGTGATGCCCAGCAAGACGTCGATATTGGCCAGCCCCAGATCGGCGTCGAGCAGCACCACTCTCAGGCCTTTCTGCGCCAGGGCAATTCCGAGGTTCACCGACACGTTACTCTTGCCGACACCACCCTTTCCGCCGGAAACTGCAATCACCTGTACCGGATGTGCTCTGCTCATACTGTTTTTGGTCTCTCGCCACGTTTCGCCGGCTTTGTCTCCGACGCCTGCTGTCAATCTGTCCGGTCTCAGGCGTGCTCTTTCAGGCCCTCTGCGACCGCTTGCTGTTGCTGGAGTGTTTTCAGCCGATCCACGGCCAACCGCACCAGCGGAACGGCTTCTGCGTGGTGCAGGTCTTCAGGAATCTTCTGGCCGTCTGTGTAATAGGCTACCGGCAGACCGGTTTCCATCACAAACCCGAGAGACTCGCCCAGCGTCAGGGCCTCGTCGATTTTGGTCATCACACAGCCCGCAAGATTTGCCATCTTATAGCAATGCCACACGGATTTCATGATGCGAGGCTGACTGGTTGCCGAGACCACCAGATGGGTTTTGATATTGTGATGGCTGCGAGCCAGTTCGGCCAGCTGTTCCTGATAGCCTTTGTCCGCACTGGTCAGTCCGGCGGTATCAATCAGCACCAGATGACGGTCTGACAGCTCGTCCAGAATATCGTCCAGACTGTGGCTCTCATCCACGACCCGAACCGGCACATTCAGGATCCGACCGAACACGAATAACTGCTCGTGCGCCGCCACCCGATAGCGATCCGTGGTCACCAGTGCCACCGAGTCGGAACCGTGTTTGAGCACGTAGCGCGCGGCCAGCTTGCCAATGGTGGTGGTTTTCCCGGACCCTGTCGGACCCACCAACGCGTAGGCGCCACCCTCATCCAGCCACTCCATGCGGGAGGTCCGAACCCCGGTACACAGCATTTTCAGGGACTGCTTCCAACCGTCTTCCAGGCGCCCCGCCTTGTGACGACGGGAAATTGACCCCGCCAGATCACTGCCGAGGCCGAACTCCTGCAAGCGCTCGGCAAGCCTCTGCTGCACGGCGGTGGTCGCAGAAACCTCCGGCTCCTGTTGCGGCCGATGGCCCTGCATCATGTCTTTGAGCGAGCTGATCTCGGCCCGCATCTGCGCCAGCTCATCAGAATAGGCTTCCCTCGGCGCCTGTGGCAGAAGTTCAATATCACCAAAACCACCGCTCACCTCTTCCTGAATGGCAGCGAACGAACCGGCGTAGCTCGCGCCCTGCGATGCCCGCTTTTCCCGTACTTCACGGATGCGGTCCCGGGACCGGCTCAGCTCGTCCTCAAGACGCCTGTGCTGGTCGGCCTGCATCTCGGCCAAGCGGGACCCGTTGGTGGCTTCTTCTGCCTGGTTGCCCAGTCGCTGGCGCGCCATATTCTCGTCATAATCCAGCGCCGTCACAATTTCGACACCGCCGTCGACCCGACGATTGGAAAGGATCACGGCGTCCGGCCCCATCTGTTCACTGACCTGCTTGAGCGCCTCGGCCATGGTCTGAGCAAAAAACCGTTTTACTTTCATGATGCCTCTTCCTCCACCGGCAACGCCGTGCCGGCGCTGTCCGCTCTGTCATCCGCGCCGTTACTGGCCAACGGACGCCACGATCGTAATCTGTTTGTTATCCGGAATTTCCTGGTACGAGAGCACATGGAGCCGCTCTACCCCGTAGCTGGCGAACTTCGCCAGCACCGGCCTCAGGGGCCCGGACACCAGCAGAATGGCTGGCTTGCCGAGCATCTCCTGACGCTGGACGCTCTCCTGAAGCGAGCGCTGGAGTTTTTCAACCATATTCGGCTCCAGAACCAGGCCAATATCTTCCTGTCCGCCGGATTGTTGACTCTGCTGAACAGACTTTAGCAATAACTGTTCCAGATCCGGATCCAGGGTGATCACCGGTATCTCTGATTCGTTGCCGCAGATACTCTGGACAATCATCCGGCGCAGGGACTGCCGCGCAACGGTGGTCAACAGCTTCGGATCCTGACTCTTCGGATGCACGTTCACGATGGCCTCGGCAATGGACCGCATGTCTCGGATCGGCACTTCTTCCTTCAGGAGGTTCTGCAGCACTTTCAGCAGCAGACTGATGGATACGGTGGTGGGTACCAGTTCCTCGGCCAGCTTCGGAGAAATCTTTTCAAGCTGATCCAGCCATTTCTGGACTTCCTCATGGCCCAGCAGCTCGTGGGCGTGTTTCTGCAGTACCTGGTTAAGGTGGGTCGCGACCACCGTACTGGCATCGACCACGGTATAGCCGAGCGTCTGGGCCTGCTCTTTCTTGTCTGGCTCAATCCAGCTGGCGTCCAGACCGAACGCCGGATCCTTGCCTTCAATGCCTTCTATCTTTCCGAATACCTGACCGGGGTCGATGGCCAGTTCGCGGTCCGGATGGATTTCCGCTTCGGCAATCGTCACGCCCATCAGGGTGATGCGGTAGACGTTGGGCATAAGATCGAGGTTGTCTCGAATGTGGACCGAGGGCATCAGGAAGCCGAGATCCTGGGACAGCTTTTTACGAACGCCCTTGATACGACTGAGCAACTGGCCACCCTGTGACTTGTCCACCAGCGGGATCAACCGGTAACCCACTTCCAGACCGACAATATCGACAGTGGACACATCGTCCCAGCCCAGCTCCTTGGTCTCTCCGGGGGCCGGTAATTGACGCCCCTGATCGCCGCCAGCGTCACCGCCTGGAGGCAGATCACGACCCGCCGGCCGTGGAGCCGCCCCGCCCGCGCCCCTAGTCGGGAATGCGCCATCTTCTTCGACGGTCTGTCGCTGGTGCTTCCAGATATACCAGGCAGCGCCGGCGGCCAGTGCACCCAGACCCAGGAAGGCCACGTGGGGCATGCCGGGAATCAGACCGAGAATGATCAGGATAGCGGCGGCAATGGACAGCGCCTTGGGCGCGCTGAACATTTGCTGGAGGATCTGGCCGCCCATATCCTGGCTGGAGGTAACCCGCGTTACCATGATTGCAGCAGACGTGGACAGCAGCAGCGAGGGAATCTGTGCCACCAGGCCGTCACCAATGGTCAGTAGCGCATATCGCTCCATGGCCAGCCCGAAATCCAGACCGTGCTGCAGCATACCAATGGCAATACCGCCAATGATGTTGATGGCAAGAATCAGCAGGCCGGCAATGGCGTCGCCCTTCACAAACTTGGACGCACCGTCCATGGAGCCGTAGAAATCCGCTTCCTGGGCGATTTCGGCACGACGATGCTTGGCCTCATCCTGATTGATCAGGCCGGCGTTCAGGTCCGCATCAATCGCCATCTGCTTGCCGGGCATAGCATCCAGCGTGAAACGGGCGCTCACCTCGGAGACCCGGCCGGCACCCTTGGTCACGACCAGGAAGTTGATGATCATCAGGATCGCAAACACCACCAGACCCACGGCGTAATTGCCGCCGATCAGAACGGCGCCGAAGGATTCGATCACTTTACCGGCGGCATCGCCGCCTTCGTGGCCGTTCAGCAGAACAATCCGGGTAGACGCCACGTTCAGGGCGAGACGCAGAAGTGTGGCTACCAGCAGGACTGTCGGGAAGGACGCAAACTCCATCGGCCGCAGGGCGTAGACACACACCAGCAGAATGACAATGGACAGGGTGATGTTGAAAGTAAAGAACACGTCCAGGAGGAACGCCGGCATGGGCAGAATCATCATGCCCAGCAAGCCCATCAGCATGATTGGTATGCCCAGGTTGCCCCGCGTCAGGGTTTTGACGTTATTGAGGACTAAAGCTCTGTCCATGCCGGATACTTCTCCGATTGGCCGTGCCTGCAGGCGTTTTGAAGGTCGAAAATCTGACACCGGAGCGTCGTTTGGAAGGGTTATCGCAAGATCCGTACCAGCCCTTAGTGGATTTCACGGAACCGGCCATTTGCGGCCTGACTCCCCTTGCCAGATGCGGTATCCTTGCGCCATTTGATCGCGACGCCAAAATTCCAACCAGACACACAGGTGACCCCATGCCAATCCACGAGGTAAAACACCCTCTGATCCGCCACAAGCTCGGCATCATGCGCCGTGCGGATATCAGCACCAAGAATTTCCGGGAGCTGGCACAGGAAGTCGGTGCACTCCTGACCTACGAGGCCACCAAAGACTTCAATCTGCAGGAAAAGACCATCGAAGGCTGGGCAGGGCCGGTTAACGTGGAACAGATTCACGGCAAGAAGGTCACCATCGTGCCGATCCTGCGGGCCGGCCTTGGCATGCTTGACGGTGTCCTCAGCCTGATTCCGGTGGCCCGGGTCAGTGTTGTCGGCCAGATCCGCAACGAGGAAACCCTCGAGGCCAGCACCTACCTTGAAAAGCTGGTGGGCGAACTGGACCAGCGTATGGCCATGATTGTCGATCCGATGCTCGCCACCGGCGGCTCAATGATCTCCACCATTGACCTGCTCAAGAAGGCCGGCAGCACCGAGATCCGGGCCCTGGTGCTGGTTGCCGCGCCCGAAGGTGTTGAAAAGGTTCTGGAAAAACATCCGGACGTGTCTATCTACACCGCCTCCGTTGATGAGCGCCTCAACGACAAAGGCTACATCCTTCCGGGTCTCGGCGATGCCGGCGACAAAATCTTCGGCACCAAGCAAAAGGACGTTTAAGAATGCAGGACCATACCAACGACCCGGTCTGGAAACAGGCCATTGCTGGCTCCCAGATGCTGCTGGTGGCGTTCGGCGCGCTGGTTCTGATGCCACTGATTACCGGGCTGGATCCCAACGTGGCCCTGTTCACCGCCGGCCTGGGCACCCTGATCTTTCACGTGGTGACCGGCGGTCAGATCCCGATTTTCCTCGCGTCGTCCTTCGCCTTTATTGCCCCCGTGATTGCCTCCAAAGGCAAGTTCGGCATGGAAGAGACACTCGGCGGCCTGATGGCAGCGGGTATTCTCTATATTTTCCTCAGTGGACTGGTGCGGCTGCGGGGCACCGGCTTTGTCCGCCGCCTGCTGCCGCCAGTGGTTATCGGCCCGGTGATCATGACTATCGGTCTCGGCCTGGCGCCGGTTGCCGTTCACATGGCCTCCGGCCGCACCGGTGATGGCGCCAACCAGCTGATTCCCTACGACACGGCGATCTGGATCGCCATGATCTCGCTGGCCGTAACCATCATCATGTCGGTCTGGTCGAAAGGCATTTTCCGGCTGATTCCGATCATGTTCGGCGTTATCACCGGCTACATCCTCTCCGCGTTTGCCGGTATCGTGGATACCACGCCAATCCGGGACGCCGCCTGGTTCGCCGTTCCCAACTTTGTTGCGCCGGAATTCAGCTGGGGCGCCGTGCTGTTCATGATCCCCGTCGCCATTGCCCCGGCCATTGAACACATCGGTGACGTGCTGGCCATCGGCAACGTGACCCGAAAGAACTACCTGGAAAAGCCGGGCCTGCACCGCACCCTGCTGGGTGACGGCCTGGCCACCAGCGCCGCCTCCATGCTTGGAGGACCGCCCAACACCACCTACTCGGAAGTCACCGGCGCCGTTATGCTCACCAAGAATTTCAACCCCAAGGTCATGTGGTGGGCTGCCTGCATCGCCATTGTTCTGGCTTTCGTTGGCAAATTCGGCGCAGCACTGCAAACCATCCCGGTGCCCGTCATGGGCGGCATCCTCTGCCTGCTGTTCGGTTCCATTGCCGTCGTTGGCCTGAACACACTGATCCGCCACCAGGTAGATCTGTCGCAGTCTCGCAACCTGGTTATCGTAGGCGTTACCCTGGTGTTCGGTATTGGCGGCATGGTGCTCGGGCACCTCGAAGGCATCGCGCTCTGTGCGGTGGCTGCCATCATCCTGAACCTGATACTGCCCGGCAGCCGCGAGGCATGGGGTAAAGCCGTCTATGAGCAGAAAGCCGACTGACAGCTCCGGCATGCCCCCCCGCGGCATTCGGTTACGGCAGAAACACCCTCTGCTCCACATGGTCGAAGCCGATCTGCCCGACATGGCCGCCCGCAAGGCCCTCCGCCTGATGGCCACCGGCCGACTGGCCGCCGCCATGGCCAAACGCCCGGGCTCGGTTTACCTCTCCGAAAGCTACTACCAACCCCGCCAGCCGGTGCTGAACACTACCCTCAAAGTGCTCGGTGGCGTCCTCGGGGCCGTTACCCGTAGCGAGGTACCGTTCCACTTCCAGACCGACGAGCAGGCCCGCAAGCACTTCCTGTCCTGCGGCTTTACCTCGACCACGGTCCATGACCCGCGGGCCTCGTATGGGATACTGCCGATTCCGGAAAGCCGCGGGGAGCCGATGGTTCGGGTTATCGAGGCTGGTTGCTGATCTCGCCTTCCACTCCTGCCCCAGCCTGATGATTTAGCGGGAAGAGGTTCGTGGGGCTGCCTCCCAAAAACCGCTACGAGCACATCCATGTGCGCTTGGCGTCGGCCATCCTTGGCCGCCGACATTTTTGGGAGGCAGCCCCACAAACCTCGCAAACCCGACGGGAATCCGCCAAAAGCTCCTGAGTTGGATGGGTATTTTTCAGCGATATCGAAGGGGTTTGATAAGCGGTTGTGGGTGGCCTTTTCAGGACTGACTGTGGCCATGGATGGCCACAGTCAAGCGCACATGGATGTGCTCGTAGCGTGTCCTGAAAAGGCCAGCCACAACCGCGCTAACTCCCAAACCCGCAGGCTACCAAAAGAAACCCAACTCCAAACTAAACGTCCCGCCGCAAATCCGAAGGAATCGGGAACTCCGGCATACCGGGCTTGGGCCCGCGCCCCTTGCGGAACTGTCGGAGCTGGAACACATAGGCGAGCACCTGGGCAATGGCCATGTACAGGCCATCGGGAATCTCCTCGCCGATGTCGGTGTTGTGGTACACCGCCCGAGTCAGCGGCGGCGTTCTCAGGATCTCGACTTTGTTCTCACGGGCAATTTCCATGATTTTGAAGGCCACCTCATCGGCGCCCTTGGCCACCACTATCGGCGCGGCCATCGCCTTCTGATCGTATTTCAGGGCAACGGCGTAATGGGTCGGGTTAGTGATCACCACATCTGCCGTAGGCACGTCCTGCATCATGCGGCGCTGGGCCATTTCACGCTGGAGTTGGCGGATCTTGCCTTTGACCTCGGGTTTGCCCTCGGTGTCCTTGTATTCGTCTTTCACCTCCTGCTTGGTCATGCGCAGTTTTTTCTGGTGATCGTAGATCTGGAAGGGTACGTCGATCGCCGCGATGATGATGGTGGCGCAGGAAAGCAGGAAAAAGCTCCAGGCGATGGTCCAGAGTACATGTTCCATGGCCGGCACCACCGGCTCCTCGGCAATGGCCAACAAGTCTTCCGTGCGCAGATCGAGGATCAGAATGGCCAAGGCCATTACCAGACCGACCTTGGCAATGGCCTTTACCAGCTCGATAAGGGAGCGCATTGAGAACATGCGCCCGAGGCCCTTGATGGGGTCCATGCGATTGAGTTTCGGGGCCACGGCTTTGCCGCTGATCAGCAGGCCGCCGATGCCGATGGAGCCGAAGATAGCGGCGATCAGCAGTAATACCAGAATGGGAGAGAGAGCCCAGGCCGCTTCCTTGGAGGATTCAATGAGCTGCACGCTCATGTGGCGCATGTCGAAGATGGCGGAGCGTTCGATAACGAAGCTATCTCGCATGATCGCCTCCAACGAGGCTCCCAGGCTGGCGCCGAACATCAGCATGCCGCCGGCGCCTGCCAGGAGGACGGCCATGGTGGCCAGCTCTTTTGAGCGCGCAGTCTGGCCCTCCTCCTTGGCCTTTTCGAGCCTTCGGGGGGTGGCCTCTTCCGTTTTTTCCTGACTGTTGTCGTCTTCTTCGGCCATAAATCTCTACGGCTGCCCCTGCAATCCCCGCATGAAATCAAAGGTTTCCCGGGCGTACTGATCGAAGTGCGGCAGAAAATTGGCGTGCAGCACCCATATGGCAAACAATCCAAAAATCAGGCCAATCGGGAAACCCAACGCGAAGATGTTCATCTGGGGAGCGGCGCGCGTCATGACACCAAAGGAGATGTTGACGATCAGCACGGCGGTAACCGCCGGCAACGCCAGGAGCATGGCGGAGGCGAACATCCAGCTGATCCGGTGGGCCAGTTCCCAGACTCCGGTCTGGCCTAGGCCTTCCATCCCAATAGGTAGGGTCCGGAAGCTTTCTATAAACACTTCAAAGGCAACCAGGTGGCCGTTCATGGCCAGGAACAACAGGGTGATGGTGATGGTGTAAATCTGGGACAGTACGGGCACGTTCACACCGTTGGCCGGATCGACCATTGAGGCAAAGCCCAGCCCCATCTGCATGGCGATCATCTGGCCGGCAATCACGAACAACTGCCAGAGTGCGGTCAGCGCAAAGCCCATGCCGACGCCGATGAGTATCTGCTGCAGGGTAATGACCACGGCATCGGCGCTCAGGGCTTCCACCTGAGGAACGGGCGGTATCATGGGCGCGATGAGTATGGTCATCAGCAAGGCCAGCCCGAGACGGATCCGGGCCGGCACCAGCTGGGCACCGAAAATGGGGATCACCATCAGGAAGCTGGCCAGGCGGAACAGCGGCCAGAGGTGCTGGCCGACCCATTGGCCGATCACATCCGCGCTGATCTCCGCCGGTATCATCCGTCAGCCAATCAGGTAGGGTATGTTGCCGAACAACCGGTTGGCATGATCCAGCAACTGCGTGAGCATCCAGGGGCCCCAGACGATGATGACAATCAACGTAACCAGCAGGCGCGGCAGGAAGCTCAGGGTCTGTTCGTTAATCTGGGTGGCAGCCTGGAAGGTACTGACCACAAGACCAATCACCAGCCCCGGGCCGATGATGATCGAGGCAAGAAGCACGATCATCCACAGGGCTTCGCGCAGAATGTCGATAACGGTTTCCGGAGTCATGATGCCTCCTATATTCCGTAACTGGCGGCGAGTGTGCCCATGATCAGGGCCCAGCCATCCACCAGAACAAAGAGCATGATCTTGAACGGCAGGGAAATGATGATCGGCGACAGCATCAGCATACCCATGGCCATGAGAACACTGGCCACCACCATATCGATAATCAGGAACGGGATGAACAGGATAAACCCGATCTGGAACGCGGTTTTGAGCTCACTGGTTACGAATGCCGGCATCAGTATCCAGAAGGACACGTCCTGCGGTGTATCGTACTGTGTGTCGGAGATCCGCATGAACAGGGCCAGATCGCTCTCACGGGTCTGTTCCAGCATGAATTTCCGGAACGGTTGGCTTGCCAGCTCGACCGCCTCCAGGGAGGTTACTTCCTCCTGCATGTAGGGTTGCAGCGCCACCCGGTTGGCCTCTTCCAGCACCGGTTTCATGATGAAGATGCTGAGAAACAGGGCCAGGCCGAGAAGAATCTGGTTCGACGGTGTGGATTGCAGGCCAATTGCCTGGCGCAGGATCGCAAACACAACGATGATGCGGGTAAAAGACGTCATCATCATGAGCATGGCCGGCAGGAACGTCAGCGCTGTCATCAGCGCCAGGATCTGCAGGGTTACCGAGTATTCCTGGGCGCCCTCGCCTTCTCCGGGCGTCACTGTGAAAGCCGGTATACCAGGGATGCCGGAAGGCTCCTGAGCCAGCGCCAGTGGCGCCCAGACAAAGCCCGCCAAGACAATCAGGGATGGAAGCAGTCGCTTGATGGTTGCCGCAAGCATGGGGCTAGTCGTTCCTTGTCGGGGAAGTCCAGGATTTGCCGATCATGCCCTGCAGACGCCGGGCAAAATCACTGGAGCCGGCGCTGCCAGCCTCGACAACCGGCTCGTCAAACACATGCAGGGTCCGGATCGCCGATGGGGTAATACCCAACAGGATCTGCTGGCCGCCCACCTCAATCAGCGCGATACGCTCGCGAGCACCAATGGCCATCACCGACACCACCTTGATGGCGTTGTTGTTCATGCCGGTCATGCCGTTCATCCGGCGGATGATCCAGGCGCAGCCATAGATCACGGCAACCACGGCCACCAGACCCAGCCCCAGGCTGAGAATGGTTCCGAGGGTATCCGGGGCTCGCACCGGCGAATCAGGCGCAGCAGTCTTTGCCGTTTCCTGGGCAACAACCGGATTGATCACAAGCAGCGCCAGTGCCGCAGTCACTCTGGACCACATGTTACTTCTGCAACCGCTTGATACGTTCGCCCGGGCTGATCACATCGGTGAGACGGATGCCGAACTTTTCATTCACCATGACCACCTCGCCATGGGCGATCAGGGTACCGTTTACCAGCACGTCCAGCGGCTCGCCCGCCAGCCGGTCAAGCTCGATAACCGAGCCCTGGTTGAGCTGCAGCAGGTTCCTTATCGGAATCTCAGTGTTGCCCACTTCCATGGAAATGGTGACCGGAATATCGAGAATAACGTCGATATCCGGAGCCGGGCCTCCCCCTTTCGTGGGTTCGCTTCCGGTTTCAAACTCCTCCATGGGGGCAGCCTGAACATCATCCTCGGCCTCGCCGGCCTCAGCCATCGCAGCGGCCCACTCGTCCTCGCGTTCGCCCTCATCCCCGGACTCTTCCATGGCGGCTTCCCACTCGGCAGCCAGCTTTTCGTCTTCGCTGAGCTCCTGCTCGTCTTTCTTGTCGTCGTCAGCCATTGCGTCCCACCTTCAATTGTTTCTTTACCTTGGGCCTTGATGCCCGCTCATGAATCCGCAGTGCCAGTTTCCCGTCACGGGTCCCCAGAGTTGCCTTGTAAACGGGGATGTCGTTGGCGGTGACCGTCAAATGCTCGGGCACCTCCACCGGGATAATGTCACCGGCTTTCATCTTGGCGATGTCCCGCAACGAGATCCGACGGCGACAGACCGTCGTGTTGATCGGAACGTTGACCTCTTTGATGTCTTCCTGGAGCGCGTTCACCCAGCGCTCATCAACATCGTCAATATCACTCTGAACCCCGGCATCGAGCACGTCGCGGATGGGCTCGATCATGGAATAGGGCAAGGCAAAATGCAGCTCACCGCCGCCGCCGTCGAGTTCAATGTGGAAGGTGCTGACCACGACCACCTCACTGGGGCTGACGATGTTGGCCATGGCCGGGTTCACTTCTGAGCTCAGGTACTCGAAATCCACCTTGAGGACCGCGTGCCAGGCTTCCTTCATATCGTGGAACACCTGATCCAGAACCATCTGCACGATGCGGGTCTCGGTCGGGGTGAACTCGCGACCCTCGATCTTGGCGTGCCGCCCCTCCCCACCGAAGAAGTTGTCCACCAGTTTGAAGACCAGCTTGGCATCCAGCACGAACAGCGAAGTGCCGCGCAACGGGCGGACTTTGCACAGGTTCAGGCTGGTGGGCACGTACAGGGTGTGGATATACTCGCCGAATTTCATGATCTGGACGCCTCCGGTGGAGACATCGGCGTTGCGACGCATCAGGTTGAACAGGCTGATCCGGGTGTAACGGGCAAAGCGCTCGTTGATCATCTCCAGGGTCGGCATCCGGCCCCGAACGATGCGGTCCTGACTGGCAAGGTCGTAGTTCTTTATGCCGGTATCGTCAGTCTCTTCATAGGTATCAATGTCACCGTCATCCACCCCGTGGAGGAGGGCATCGATTTCATCCTGTGACAACAAGTCCTGCATACGTAGTCCTGCCCGTGAAGTACCTTGGCCCGTGCGCTATTGCACGACAAAATTTCTGAATAACACCCGTTTGATGGCGGGCTCGCCTTCCTGCTCCAGAACCTGATTCACCGTGGTCAGCATCCGCTCGGCCAGGCCACTGCGGCCCTCGGGCGTCTGCAGCTCGTTGAAGTTACTGCTACCAAGGACTGTCACCAGCTGGCTTCGAATGAGAGGCATGTGCAGCTTGGCAGCTTCAAGCGCCTGTGGATCGGTGGACTCCAGCGCCAGATAAGCCTGGGCGTAGCGTTGGCGACCCTCAGCCTGAACCGTGGTAACGATGGCTTTTTCCATCTGGTAGTAGCTGCTGGGAATAAAGGTTTCCTCTGCAACCTCGGTTGCGTCACCCTCTTCCTCCCCCATGCCCGGAAGACCGCCGCCCAGGAACCACAGGGTACCCACCACAGACAGCACAATGGCCAGGATCACCACCACAACCAGCATGATGATCAGTTTCAGTTTTCCCTTCTTGGCAGGAGCCGCTTCAGATTCGTTATTTTCAGCCATAATGTTCGCTTTGCCAGAAATCCGTCACGGGGAGCAATTTTCCGCGACTTTTCAGGATTGGATGCAAAGGGCGGGCCAGAACACCCAACCTTCCCGTTCAGAACAGCAGTTTAGCGTTGCCGGGAAGGATGGGCAAAGGAGATTGGAAGAGAATATCGAAGGGTATCAGGCGAAGATGTCTACTTCGCCTTTCCAGCTGAGATCAAGGCTGCCGGAGCTGATGCCTTCATCGTCCTGATCGCCAGCGACCAGCGATGCCGAACCGCCACCGGAGCCATTATCGTTTCCGGTGCCCTGCTCGCCGGTCTGCTGGCGAGGCGAATCGGAAACATCGAAGCCTGCCAACGACATTCCCTGCTCACCCAGCATATCCCTGAGCCGGTGGGAATGCAGTTCAAGCTGGTCACGGACCACGGGATTGGCCGAATGGACCGTAATACTCGCCTGCTCGTTCTGCACCCGGACCTTGACCTCCATGGGGCCCATGTCCGGTGGTGTCAGGTGGATTTCGGCAACCGACATGTTACGGGCAGTCAGCCAGCTGAGCTTGCCCACCAGTTTGTCGCCCCACTCTGCATGGCCTACCGGCACATCAATGGACGTAGCATAACCTCGTAATGGCGCAGCGTTCTCGGCCGTCAGTTTTGCTGCCCCATTGGCATTATTGGCCGCTTGCTGGGACACCAGATCCATGGCGGACTGGAAGCGGCCAGAATTGATCAACGAGCCGGAATCCGCATTGCGGCCGGAGTCGGTGAGCACTGAGGCCTTCATGACATCTGTCAGTGTCGCATCGCCGGAAACACCGCCGGATCCGGACTGAGCTTTCTGACCCGAGGCCCCTGTGAGAAGGCCACTGAACAATCCGGCAACGGAATTCGCTTGGCCCGAAACACCGTTGGCTGCATTGACGCCGACTCCCGGCATTGTAGCTGACATGGCGGACTCACCGGCACCTCCGGCTTTTGGATTCAGCCAGGACTGCAACTCGACAAAGGTAAGGGGAAGCGCCGTCGGCTCTGATTTGCCATCACCTGCTACAGCGGCCCAGTCCGCGTCCCGTGATTCAGCATCCGTGGCAGCGTCGGCTTTTTCGCCACCCTTTGGATCAGCGTTCGCGTTTGCTTCCGTTTTCGTCTCTGAAGAAGTGTCCTGGGTCGCCCGGGATTCATCGGCAGATCTGGCCTCAGCGTTCCGATCCGCCCTCTGGCGATCGAGCCGCTTTTGCTCAGCCTGGGAGACAGAGTCGAAATCGCTTTTCCTGTCAGCCGGATCTCGGCTGGCTCCGGATTTTGACGGGCCGGGATCTTGTTGCGTCCCGGGCGCGGGGGTTTGGGGAAGAACCATCTGGGCCATGGCAACCTCTTGCCGCTTTTATCGCATTGTCGCCCTCACCTTGCCGGACCTGGCCGGTGCATGGGCGGTTAATCCACTCAATGCGAAGGACAAAGCAATTGTGATGCCAGCGCACACCTGCTTCGCCTGACAAACGGCCTGAATAGACCTGATTCACCCCACCATCAAGCCATCCAGGCCTGCGATTACCTGTTCGAATTCCCGGGCGATGTCATCCAGTAATCCCGAGGCATCGTCCAGCCGGGATTCCTTTCCTGCGATTTCCGCCCTCAGGCAGAGATCGCCAAGTCGTGGGGCGCCAATATTGATACAACTGCCCTTGAAGCTATGGGCCGTCTTGGCAAAGGCGTCACTATCGTCAGCCCTCAGGGCTTCTTGCAATCCCCGAATCCTGTCGCGGGAATCTGCAACATAGGTCTGTATCAGCACTTCGAATTCGTCCTCCATGACGTCTCGAAGCTCAGCCAGTGCCTCCTCGTCCAGGTGTGGTTTATCAGTCATCTCGATTCTCCGCTGTACGGGCGAACTGCCAATCGTAGACAATTTCAACATGATTGCCCTGTTCATGAAACCTGATGGTCTCCGCCAGACGTTTCAACAGCAGCAGGCCCCGCCCTGCATAGCGCCCGCTCATGGTTGGGGAATTACCGGGGGCCACGCTGGGATGATTGTGAAAATCAAACCCTTGGCCGCTGTCCTCACAGATAACACGAAGCCGACCTCCATCCGGTTTCAGGGAATGGTGCAGTGTGAACCGGATGTAGTGACCCTCCACGTTGGCCAGGCGCCGATTGCGCTCCGCGTAGTAGCGGCCAAAGCCCTCCGGTGAGTGCTTCCATTCTGACGGGAGTTCCAGAACACCGTGCTCCAGCGCGTTGTTGTAGAGTTCCGCCAGCAGGGTATAGATTTCGCCGCTCTTCCGTCGAAGACCCGGCACCTCCATACAGATATGAAGCAACAGAGGCAGGGGACTGAACTCTCCGAGGGTCCTTTCCCGGATTTCATAGCTGCAGCGCCATTCCGCCGGCCCGGCAAGAGCAGACGGTGCGGCACGATCTGGCAGGGTAGCCAGCCCCGCCTCGTCCATCATTTCCAGACAACAGAGCGTCAGGTCATCGCCATCCTCAAAGTTGCCGGTGAACCGGTGAACCGCGGACATCATGGCATCGAACGGATGGTCCCCATCGTCCAGCCGGTCAAGCGTGCCGGTAACGCCCTGCTCACCGAACACGTTGCCGGCGCTGTCGGCAGATTCCAGAAAGCCGTCGGTCATCATCAGCACTCTGTCGCCAGGGGCGGCACCAACCCTCTCGAAATCGGCATTGAACTGATCTGGTGCAAGGATACCGAGGGGAAGATGCCGCGATGGCAATGCCAGGAGTTCTCCGGTGGTCCGGATCAGCCAGCCATCCGGCAGACCGCCGTTCCAGATCTGCAACTGATTAAGTTTGAAATCCGCCTCAATCATGGCGCCACAGCAGAACATGCCCGTCGGCAGAATCCGTTTGAGTTTCTGGTTGATCTCGCGCAACACGTCCTGGCCGTTAAAACCCTTATTGGCCATGCCGTAGAAGATCTCGGCTACAGGCATGGCGCCGATGGCAGCCGGCAGACCATGGCCGGTGAAATCCCCCATGAAGATCAGCATCCCGCCCGCCGGCCGGGGCGAGGCAAACAACACATCACCATTGAAAATGGACAGGGGCGAAGCGTGATAACGAATATTGGAGGCATCCAGGCAGCCGGAATGAGCCACGTTATCGAAGACCCGTTTGGCGATTTCCTGCTCTTCGGTAAGTTGTCGGTTGCGCTCACGAATGAGATCCCGCTGATCCGAGAGGGCCCGGTGCATCAATCGCATTCGGTTGAAAGCCTTGATCTTGGCTTCAATGATGATCCGGTTATAGGGCTTTCCCAGGAAGTCATCGCCACCGGCCTCCAGACATCGGGCCAGGGCACCGGCTTCAGACAGGGAGGTCAGGAAAATCAGGGGGACCAGCCGTTCGCCAGCCAGGAGCTTGATCTGACGGGCCGCTTCCATGCCATCCATGACCGGCATCAGGGCGTCCAGCAGCACCAGATCCGGCGCCTCCCGCTGGAAAACAGAGACCGCGTCCAGTCCGTTTGCCACATCAAGGACTTCGTGCCCCAGTCGCTTCAGCAGTGTTTTGAGGATCAGGCGATCGCTGTCTGAATCGTCAGCGATCAGTATTCTCAGGGGACGGCTATGTTCTGCAACGGAATCATCCATGAGTACTCCGGCAGTCCGCGAGCATCAGCGGATATTGAAAAGTTGCTCGAAATTGGAGATTGAAAGGATACGACGGACATCGTTATTGCAGTTTTCGATGACGATTCCGGCACTGTCACCTCCGGCATAATCACGGAGTAACAACAGCATTCCCAGCGCCGAGCTATCGAGGTAGGTGGTGTCAGACAGATCCACAATGTAATTCCGGATGTGCGGATCACCGTGCTCGTAAGCATCACGGAACGCCTGATGGGTGCTGAAGTCGAAACGCCCCTCTATCCTGATAACAAGAGTCTGACCGTCATCATCGCGGCGCGTCTGGATCGGCATTCCAAAACCTCCCGGGCTATCAAGAGCAGCATTTGACCGGCGTGTACTACCAGCCCTACATCCGGTAAGGATAGCTGAGTGGTCTGATTTTGCATCTGTATTTGCTTGATGCGGAGCAAGATTCAGCGTCGACGTTGGTTAAAAGCCCGCCCCGCGGCCTCATCCGAAAGCTTCTGTTCCCGGAGATCCTGCTCCCTCTGCTCCTGCTGGCGGCAGGTTTCTATGTATTTTTCCATGCCACGCCGGCGCTCCCAGGCGTGCTGCCATTCCTTTTTGCGCGCCTCGAAGACCTTTTCCGCCTGCTCCAGCTGCGTCTGTTGCTGCCGGATTACCTGATCCAGTTGCGCAATAAAGGCCTGCCACGCCTGGAGCCTGGACACCTGCACAATCCCCTGTTGGCTGTTGCGAATCTGATCCCGGTACTCCTGCTGGTAGCGATTCAGGTTCTGGACCTGTTCGCGCTGCTGCTCCGCCAGCTTCCTGGCCTCTCCCATTCGCTCCAGGGCTTCCTGCTCCTTGCGCTCCTCCAGGGAAAGAACCACTTCCAGACGCCGGGAACGCAGCATCAGGCATCACCTCCGCCGCCAGCTGCCGGATTCGGCACGGCCGACTTACGCCGATCGGGGGATCGACGCTCTGGCACCACCGCCAGCAACTGGTCAACACTTTCCTTCAGTGGTGCACTCTCATTCAGGCCCTGCTGCAGGAACTGGCGCATATTACCGATGTGAGTGATGGCAAAATCGGTCTCGGGATCGGAACCCTTCACGTAAGCGCCGACAGAGATCAGATCCCGGGCCTGCTGGTACCGTGAGTACACCTGCTTGAATCGCTGGGCCCTGGAAAAATGTTCGGTCTCGGTTACCTGCGGCATCACCCGGCTGATCGACGCTTCCACATCAATGGCGGGGTAGTGTCCCTCTTCGGCAAGCCGGCGGGAGAGTACGATGTGGCCATCCAGAATCGCCCGGGCAGCGTCTGCAATCGGATCCTGCTGGTCATCGCCTTCGGTCAGTACGGTGTAGAACGCCGTGATAGAACCACCTCCGGGGCGACCATTGCCGGTTCGCTCCACCAACTGGGGCAGTTTGGCAAATACCGAGGGCGGGTAGCCTTTGGTCGCCGGCGGCTCACCCACGGCCAGGGCAATTTCCCGCTGGGCCTGGGCGTAACGGGTCAGGGAATCCATCAACAGGAGCACGCGTTTGCCCTGATCCCGGTAATACTCGGCAATCCGGGTGGTCAGCATGGCGGCGCGCAACCGCATCAGTGGCGAATCGTCCGCGGGCGCGGCCACCACCACCGAGCGGGAAAGGCCCTCTTCGCCCAGGATGTCTTCGATAAACTCCTTTACCTCGCGGCCCCGCTCACCAATCAGGCCCACCACGGTGATGTCGGCATCGGTAAAGCGGGTCATCATGCCCAGCAACATACTCTTGCCCACGCCACTGCCGGCAAACAGACCCAGGCGCTGCCCCTGGCCGACGGTCATCAACGCATTGATCGCCCGTATACCCACATCCATCGACTGCCGCACCGGGGCGCGGTTCAGCGGGTTGATAATATCGCCGGTGAGCGCCACGCGGGCTTCGGCCTGCAAGGGGCCTTTTCCGTCCAGGGGCTCGCCACTGCCATCGACCACCCGGCCAAGCAGCTGGGGGCCAACCGGCACCCGGCTTGCGGCAGACAGAGGCACAACCCTGGCACCGGGCTTGAGCCCCTCGATTGCTGTCAGGGGCATCAGATACACCCGGTCGTCCTCAAAGCCCACCACTTCCGCCTCAACATTACCGGTGTTCTGGCCAAAAATGACACAGCGGTCACCGACCACCATGGGGCAGCCGACACATTCGAGGGTAAGGCCCACCATGCGGGTCAGTCGGCCGGAAAGTTCAGGCTCGGGCTCGCTTCCCAGAAACTCCTGAAAGCGGTTGAGGCGATCAGCGAGGCTCGAGGTCATCACCGTCACCTGTATTTTGCGCCGGCTTCGGATCGTCTGAGGAATCCCCGGTCTCCGGGGAATCCAGCACGTCCCGATGGAAACCGGTCAAGTCTTCCATCATGGAGTCCAGTTCCTCGGTTTCTCCGCCCTCACTGTCGCTCATCTGCTGGTCCAGCATGCTCTGCACGGCCCGCTGGAAACGTTTCTCAACTGTGAAATCCACCAGGCTGTGGCGGGTTTCCACCTTACAGCCACCGGGCAGAATACTGGCGTCTTCAATGACGGAAGCGGACGCTTCGAGGCGGGCGGTCACCTCGCGAACCATTTCACAGTCTTCCGGGTTTATATGGATGCGGATGTTTTCCGCGGTGGAGGGTAGCGCCTCCATGGCGCGGCGAACCACGTGACGGATCTGGGAGGAGTCGATGGTCAGTTCACGATAGACCACCGCCCGGGCCAGAACCGTGGTCAGGTTGACCAGAGAGGTTTCAAGTTCGTCCTCGTGGCGCTTGATCGGCAGCAGCAACTCACCGAGCAGATGTTCGAGACGGTCAAGCTTGGTCTCGATTTCCTTGCGGGTATCGTCGTAGCCCTGACTTTTGCCTTGCTCCCTGCCCTCTGCCAGGCCGGTTTCCAGCCCCTCCTGGTGGCCTTCCTCTTTGCCGGCCTTCAGGCCATCCTGGTAACCCTGTTCCCGGCCCTCGTTATAGCCGTCTTCCCGGGCCGCCTCGCGAATCTCGTCAATGTCGGCGGCGGTGAGGGGCTTGACCTCGCGCTCCTCTTCCCGCGCTACTTCATTGCCACGGGCATCCAGCAGGGGCAGCTCCCACCGTTCATAGGCGGTCAGCTGTTCCTTGGGAATGCGATTGACGTCACGGGTGGAATCTTTCATCACATCATTTCTTCGCCGGCACCGCCGAGGGAGATTTCACCGGCCTCGGCCATACGGCGTGCAATGGTGATAATGTCTTTCTGGGCGGATTCAACTTCGCTGACCTTGACCGGCCCCTTGGCCTCAAGATCATCCTGCAGCAATTCCGCAGCGCGTTTGGACATGTTCTTGAAGATCTTGTTCTGAACCTCCTCGTCGGCGCCCTTGAGGGCCACCACCAGCACTTCCGAGGACACTTCCCGCAACAGCGCCTGGATTCCGCGGTCGTCCACTTCCTTTAGGTTATCGAACACGAACATCAGGTCTTCGATGGTGCTGGCAAGGTCCGGATCCATATCCTTTATGGAATCCATCAGATTGCCTTCGATGCTCCGATCCATGAAGTTCATGATGTCCGCTGCCCGCTTGACCCCGCCAATGCGGCTGGTCTGGGAGGCGGCGCCACCCGAGAACTGCTTCTCCAGGATATCGTTGAGTTCCTGCAAGGCCTGGGGCTGGATACTCTCCAGTGACGCAACACGCATCATCACATCAAGGCGGACCTTCTCATCCAGGGTGCCAAGAATTTCAGCGGCCTGATCCGGATCCAGGTAGGAAATAACAATGGCCTGGATTTGCGGGTGTTCGTAGCGAATGATGTCGCCAACGGCCCGGGGCTCCATCCACTTGAGAGTATCGAGGCCGGTGGTATTGCCGCCAATCAGGATGCGATCGATCAGGCTGGATGCCTTGTCGTCGCCGAGCGCCTGGGTGAGCATCGTCCGGATGTACTCGTCATTGCCTACGCCAAGCCCGGTCTGCCCGCCTACGGCATCAACAAAGTGGTTCATCACGTAGGTCACTTCGTCCTTGCTGACATCCTTCATCTGGGCCATGGCCACGCCCACACGCTGGACCTCTTTGGGGCCCATATGCTTGAGGATTTCTGCGGCATCCGCTTCGCCCAGTGACATGAGCAGAATCGCAGCCTGCTCCACACGCGGAATTTTCCGCTGCGGCTTTGATGGCTCACCGCCACCCTGTTGATTGGCTTGCTCAGTCATCGACGTTCACCCACTGGCGCATTACCTGTGCGACCCGCGCCGGGTCTTCGGCAATCAACCCTTTCAATGCGTTCAGCTGCCTATCATAACCGTCTGTGGCACCCGGCAAAAGCAGATCATCCTGAGCGGACATGGCCTTGCGGAGCTCATCTCCACCCTCGATGTCATCCAGGCCCCCGTAACCACCGCCACTGCCGGAGCCGGAATCCAGGCCGCGTTCCCGCTGGCCACCGCCGGACAGGCTTTTAAGCGTTGGGCGCAGCAGCCCCAGCACGAGCACCAGAATCACCAGGCCTGCGAGCACTTGCTTCATCAGTTCCCAGAACCAGGGCTGTTCCCAGAACGCCGGAGCCTCGAATTCAACGGATTCTTCCTGCGCAAATGCGGTATTCATCACCGTAACACTGTCACCCCGGGCAGCTGAATAGCCCACAGCGTCCCTAACCAGCATGCTGAGCCGCTGCAGCTCCTGCTCCGGCCAGGGCTCGTAGCTGACTTCGCCCGTTTGTGGATCCACTACTTTCATGTCGTCCACCGCCAGAGCCACGGTCACCCGCTTGACTCTGCCCAGCTCCTGACGTCGGTAGCTGACAGTACGATCCATTTCATAATTCCGCGTGGATTCACTTCGCACGTTGACCGGTGCTGGCGCCGCCTGCTCACCATCACCACCGGCAGCCTGCTCTGGCACCGTAGCATTAGCCGGCGGCTGGTTTGCCAGCGCACCGGGAATGCCGCCCTGTGCGCCGGCAGTGCGCCGTTCGGTCAGCTCACGCTCACTGCGCACCGCCTGCTGTTCGGGGTTGAACAATTCCTGTGCCTGCTCCACCGAGGAGAAATCGAGATCCGCCGACACTTCGGCACGATAGCGGCCATCACCCACGATGGGTCCGATGAGAGAGGCAACCCGACGTGTCAGACGCTCCTCGACTTTGGCGGTGTATTCGTATTGGTCCGCCATCTGATCCGCACCGCTCTGACTTTGCTTGCCCGTCAACAGATTGCCGTTTTGATCGACAACGGTTACGTGTTCCTTGCTCATCATGGGAACACTGCCGGCAACCAGATTCACAATAGCGTTAATCTGTTCCTGTTCTGGCCGGCGACCAGCGAAAACTTCAAGAAACACCGAGGCAGAGGGATCACGGGCATCGCGAACAAAGACAGAGCGCTCCGGGATAGCCAGGTGCACACGGGCATTCCGAACGCCACGCATGCTGGCAACGGTGCGGGCAAGCTCACCCTCAAGCCCGCGCCGGTATGAGATGGTTTCCATAAACTGGGACGTGCCGAGACCACGTTCCTGGTCCAGCAGTTCGTAGCCCATGGTTTGACGATCGGTGACACCTTCGGCCGCCAGCTTCAAACGGGCGTTGTAGACCTGATCCGAGGGAACCAGTAATGCGCCGGTGCGCGGATCCATCTTGTAGTCGATACCGTTGCTTTCGAGGATGGTGGTCACATCCTGGGGATTGTAGGATGAAAGATCACCCACCACCGGCTGATAGTTCGGCTCCTGAGCCCAGAGCACGACCGCCAGCCCCAGCGCCACGCTGGCGGCAAGCCCCACCATAAGCCCGATCTGGCGCAGCAGGTTGAGCCGGTTGAACCCCATGAACAGGTCGCTACGGCTCTCTGGCGCGTCTCCCTCCCGGGCTGCGGGCATGTTGGAGGCATTGGTTTCTGCAGGTACGCTGGCCATGACTCTGCTCCGTTATCAGATCGGCATGTTCATAATGTCTTCGTAGGCCCGAACCACCCGGTTACGTACCTGGGTTAGCGCTTCGAAGGAGACAGAGGATTTCTGGGCGGCAATCATCACACGGGTGATGTCTACGTTCGGATCGCCCATGTCGTAGGCGGTTCGCAGATCCCCAGCCGTTTTCTGGAGGTCGTTCACGTTGTTCACCGCGTTGCTAAGCATGTCATTGAAGCTGGGCGTCTCCTGGGTTTCCTGAACCTGGCGAGGGCCGTCTATGCGACCACGAACCGATTGATCCTGCTCGACCCGCTGGTTCTGCATCATCTGTGAACGCAGGGACCGGATATCGGACAAAACACTGTTGATGTCGGCACGCTGAACCATAACTCTCTCCTGGCTCCGCCCTCCCAGGGACGGAATTGCTCTTGGGATAATCTTAGCTCCGGTGAAGCAATTGGCAGGCCAAGTAGTTTTTAGATAAAAATATCAGAAGGTTACGGATAAAAGGACGGAGTCGTGAAAGTTCCATGACGGACTTTTGACGACGGGCAGGGTGCCCCCACCGGCATGGGGAATCGAAGATAAAAAAACGGCACCCCGAGGGGTGCCAATGAAGGAGTTCGTCTTGCAGGGGGTCAGACCAAGGCCATTTCGGCGTCCAGATCGATTCCGGCGTCGCGCATCTGGGCCAGCTTGTACCTGAGCGTGCGGGGGCTGATCCCCAATTGCTCCGCGGCCCTGTTGCGACGCCCACGCTCTTTCCGGAGTGTCTGAATAATAATACGGAATTCCTGCTGCCTCAGATCATCTCCCAGCGAAACCGCGCCCTCCGGCTCGTCACTGCGCAAATGAGAAGGTTCGTCTAGGGGGGAAAAGCCAGAGTCTGAAATATCCGGCTCGCCCGCTGCTATGTTGGCAACGGTTTCGGTCATCGAAACCGGCGCCGCGCTGCGAAGGTCCGGCCGGCCGGTGATGCCCAGCTCCAGACACAGATCGCCAGAGTGAATGACATTTCCCTGGTGCAGCACCAGCGCTCGCTGGATGGCATTGTCCAGCTCCCGCACATTCCCCGGCCATTGATGATTCATAAGCGCACTTTTTGCGTCCTGGGCAAAGGTAATCCCGGTCAGCTTCATTTTGCGGCAATGCTTTTTAAGCAGCGAAGTAGCCAGTGGCATGATATCCAGCGGCCGCTCCCGGAGCGGCTGCCAGTGCATCGGGAACACTGTCAGACGGTAATAGAGGTCTTCCCGGAACTTGCCTTCGCGAACGTAATCCGCCAGATCCCGGTTGGTGGTCGCTACAACACGGACATCCAGGCTGATGGTCTTGCGACCACCAACCCGCTCCACTTCCCGCTCCTGCAATACCCGCAAGAGCTTGGACTGAAGCCCCAGATCCATCTCCGAAATCTCGTCCAGCAGAATGGTTCCGCCGTTGGCCTGCTCGAATTTGCCGGGCGAGGAGGCGACGGCACCGGTAAAGGCACCTTTCTCGTGACCGAACAGGATAGCCTCCAGCATGTTTTCCGGTATTGCAGCACAGTTGATCGCCACGAATGGCTGCTCTGACCGCGGGGACTGCTGGTGAATGAACCGGGCAAGGACTTCCTTGCCAGTTCCGCTTTCCCCCGAGATCATGACGGTGGAATCGCTGCCGGCCACTTTGGTCGCCAGCTGGAACATCCGCTTGCTGATCGGGTCTTCTGCCACCGGTTCATCACTGGCTTTCTCACGCCCGCCGCCAACAACCTTGCTGACGGCATCCACCAGGAAACGCGGTTCGAATGGCTTCACCAGATAATCGATAGCGCCGGCCTGCATGGCGGATACCGCATCGCTGATCTGGCCATAGGCCGTGATCAGCATCATTGGCAGGCCCGGGTACAGCCGCTGCACCTCTGCCAGAAGCTGGTGCCCTGACAGACCCGGCATGTTGACATCACTGACCACCATATCCACCGGAGCCTCGGCCAGTCGCTCAAGGGCTTCGCTGGCATTGCATGCTTCCCGAACCCGGAATTTTGCCAGTTCGAGGGTGGTTACCAGCGCTTCACGCAGGTCATGGTCGTCCTCAACAATCAGAATCTGGGCCTTGGCCATGGTTGCCTCCGATCAGTGTCTGTTACGTAATTGCGGCAAACGCAGGGTGGCTACAGCACCGCCCTGCTCCGGCGATTCAATGGAAAACCGTCCCTGATGCGCCTTGATAACGGCCTGAACCACTGCAAGGCCGAGACCCGTGCCATGGGACTTGGTTGTATAAAAAGCTTCGGTCAGCCGGGCAGCGTCCGAGAGCTCAAAACCTGGGCCGTTGTCCACAACCCGGATGACCAGTTCCCCGGTTTCCTCGGTTACCCGAACCGCCACATGGCGAGCGCCGGCCTCCAGGCTGTTATTCACCAGATTGGTACAGGCGCCAACTAGGGCATCCCGATTACACATCAGCCGGCAGTCGCTGGAGATTTTGTTCTCAAGCTTCACTGTCGCGCCCGGAGCCGGCTTCAGCCCCTCGACTGCCGATGCCAGTGCCGAGACCAGTTTGTCGGCAGATAACTCCTCGGCCAGCCGGGTTTCGCCCCGGGCGAAAATGAGCATATCCCGCACCTGCTGTTCCAGGTGGGTCAGGCGCGACATCAGGCGGGAAGCACAGCGCTGGCGCATTTCTTCGTCCAGGTCCTCCTGGCTCAGATGACCACCGTAAAGAATGGCCGCGGACAGCGGAGTACGGATCTGGTGAGCGAGAGACGCAACCATCTTGCCCATGGCAGACAGGCGCTGGGCGTGTGCCAGCTGCGCCTGAAGGTACCGGGTTTCGGTTAGGTCTGTCAGCAGGATTAACTGGCCGGGCTGGTTTTCCATGGTCCGGATCTCGATGCTGACCCTGCGACCATCCTTCAGAGATACTTCGTGGCCATCGTCCCGCCGGGGCGCAAAGCAGCGATGGATGACATCAACCCAGCGGGCACCGTCAAGGGGCTCCCCCAGAAGCGCAATAGCTGCCGGGTTGGTCTGCGTTACCACGCCCTGGCTATCCAGAACGACAACGCCGGCAGGCAGTGCGTTCAGCAAGGTGGACAGACGATCTGCCAGCTGCTCTTTTTCTTCAAGCTCCTGCTGACGCTGGAGCGATTCCTGGTTCAGCTCGCCGGAAAGCTGGTTGACCCGGGATTCGAGGGTCCGGTAGGAGTCAGTGATCTGCCGCGACATCCGGTTGAACAATTCCAGGGCGGTATCCACCGCCTCATCGTCCTGTTCCGGAAACAGGGCGGTAACCTTGTCATTGACGTCCGCCGCAGCGTTGGTCTTTGTGCCGCCCGCGCCGGACTGAAGAACAAATTGTGCCTGACTCATAACCTGACTCCCCGATCGGCCCGTCGGTTCGGACCTCATAGTTCGGATACTTCGTTTGCAGGTTTGTAAGCCAGCAACGTGCCAACTTGATTTTTTCTATATATTTCAAAGGCAAGGAGATTCTTGAAAGAGTAGAATGACAATTTTACGTCGGTCAGAAACGGAAACGGCGCCTCAGGTTACGAACCTTTGACGCCGTTCAGGGAGCTCTAAATTCCGGGCGATCCTGCTCAGGACTCCTCAGATTCCTCTTCCCGCAGCCCGTACTTTCGAACCTTCTCTACCAGAGTAGTGCGTCGGATCCGCAGCTTCTCGGCAGCCCTGGCCACAACGCCGCCGGCCTCGTCGAGCGCCTGCTGGATCAGCTGTTTCTCGAGGTTGGAGAGGTAATCCTTCAGGTCGATACCGTTCACCGGCAGCAATGCCGGGGCATCCAGGCCCACCAGGCCAGGAATACCGGAAGGCATACCCGTGTCCTCCACCGGGCGATTCTCATCATAGTCGTCAACGTAGCGGAACTTCTTGGGCAGCTCCTGCACGCCGATTACACCATAGGGATGCATGATCGACAGGCGTTCGACAAGATTCGCCAGTTCACGCACGTTACCGGGCCAGTCGTGCCGGCAAAGACTCATGATGGCCGCTGAATTCATCCGCAGCGATCCACGCTTCTCTTTTTCCATCCGGGAAATGAGTTCGTTAATCAGGAGGGGAATATCTTCCACCCGGTCACGCAGGGCCGGCATCTCGATGGGGAACACATTCAGGCGATAATAGAGGTCTTCCCTGAAATCCCCGGATTCAATCATGTCTTCCAGGTGCTTATGGGTGGCGGCGATTACCCGCACATCTGCAGACTGGGTGCGATTGCTTCCCACCCGCTCGAAAGTGCGCTCCTGCAGAACCCGGAGAATCTTGACCTGCATGTTGAGCGGCATGTCCCCGATCTCATCGAGAAACAGAGTGCCCCCCTCGGCCATCTCGAAGCGCCCTACCCGGGCCGTGATGGCTCCGGTAAAGGCCCCTTTTTCATGGCCGAACAGCTCGCTTTCCAGCAGCTCCGCCGGAATGGCGCCACAGTTGACCGGAACAAATGGTTTATCACGACGGGAAGAATGGTAATGCAGGTTGCGGGCGACCACCTCCTTGCCGGTACCGGACTCACCGGTAATGAGAACGCTGACGTCCTTATCCGCCACCTGCTCCATAAGCTGGCGTACCTGCTGGACTTTTCGGCTGGTTCCCACAAGGCTCCGAAAGAGCTGCAAACCGCGCTGCTGGCCACGCTCCCGGGAGCGGCTGAACTGATCCCGATAGATCTGGGCCCGGTAGAGCGAATCAACGAACTTCGTGTAATTCAGCGGCCATTCCATGCGAGCAATGATGCGACCGCTGGTCTCATCGGACAGCCCCTTGAGCTCAGGGTGACCGACAACCAGAAACGGTACGCCCTGAACGGCATCACAGACAGCGTTGATCGCCTCGGTGACTCCTGCATCCTCGCCATTCACCACCGCGACTGCGATATCTGAAAGGCTTTCCTCATCACCACTACTCAAAAGTGCCCTGGCTTCATCGCCGGCAAGGACCTGCTCCTCGCCAATGAACTCAAGAATGGTGACTATGTCCCGCAATCTTGAATCATCCTCGCTCAGCACCAGCACTTTGTTATTTTTAGACATTCAACCGAATCTCTTGGGGGATTTGTGCGGTATTTAAGACTGTAAGAACCCCAGAGTCAATTTTATGACGCTATTTTGGTCGATTCGAAGAAACGTTCTGGTAGGCCTTCGCCGCACTCCGGTTCCTGTTTACACCCTTCAGCCCATCTTCCGCCTCCTTGCGGGCCATTCGGGCCGATTCATCGGCGGCGTCAATAAACTGCTGTAGTTCCTGCAAGCGGAGCCTCACCGGCTCCGCATCAACCTCTCCCGCTTCCAGGGCAGCCATCAGCGGCTCGACTGCCGGCTTCACCTGCTCGTTCAGCCCCGCCATCGCGTCCCAGTCCTTTTCGGCCAGGGCGCGACCGAGATCCCCCATCAGTCTATCCAGGTGGTCCAGGTGAGCTTGCGGGTCTGCCATGTCAGTCTCCTTGGAAATCAGCGGCGAGCGGCACGACGGGCGGCGGAGGCAGTAAATTCGTTGCCGCGGAACCCCGGGGCGAAATCGTACGCCGGGAATCCATTATCCAGCCCATCAATGTAATAACGCTCCGCCTTCAGGTCGTACGTCATTTCCATGGTAGTCCAGAATACCGGCTCACTGTAATAGCTGATGTTGTGAGCTTCCGACACACGCCACAGATTCCCCTCTGCATCGTATTCCTCGGACGCGAGGATCTGCCAGCTGTCTTCATCCAAGTAAAACACGCGGCGGTCATATATGTGGCTGATACCGGTACGGCGTTTCGCTTCGACAACCCAAACCCGATGCAGCTCGTAGCGGGTAAGCTGCTGATTGATATGGCCCGGACGAATCACGTCGTCGGCTTCGATTTCCGGCCCGTGAAGCTTGTAGGCATTGTAAGGCACGAACAGCTCGCGCTTGCCTTTCAGCTCCCAGTCGTATTGGTTAGGCGCACCGTTGTACATGTCTTTCTGGTCGACGGACCGCAGCGAGGATGAATTCGGCAGGTCGGTTTCGTAGGCCAGGTTGGGCGACCGGCGAAGACGACGGGAACCGGAATCGTACCGCCACGCAAGACGCGGCGACCGCACCTGGTCAAGCGTTTCATGCACCAGCGTGATGGTGCCGGCCAGTGACGACGGTGAGACAGTGTCCGTCTTCAGGTAAAAAATCTTGTTATCGATTTCCGCCAGCTCCGCACCCCTCTGGCTGTATGCGAAGAAGTAGTCGTAATCATTGACCACCGGGTTGTAGGAGCCATCCCTCTGGGGCGTTGCAGAGGCACTACGCAGGGAAATTTCTTCGCCCCGATAGCGCAGGATATGGTTCCAGATAACCTCCAGACCATTTTTTGGAATCGGGAAGGGACTGGTCATGATGGTGACACGAACGCCGTTACCATTGTCCAGCAACTGCGCTGTCAGCGCGTTCTCACGAAATTTGTCGTAGACGTGCTCGGGAAACGCGGCAGTCCGTCGGGTCTGGTAAACCGGCATGAAGAAGTCGGGCCCATACTTCTCCAGCATGGCAATGTGACCGTCTGAAAGCTTGTCCCTGTATAGCTCCAGGTTGTTGGAGGTAATAACGAAAAGAGCTTCATCTTCGGGAAACGGGTTAATTTCCACTTGCCCCTCACGCCAGCCGTCCGGCGGCGTGGCCAAACCTCCGGTCCATTCGGGTATGCTGCCTGAGCGGTTGCCCGCCTTTTCGGCTCCGACCGGGGTCAGTTCACCACCCAGCCGCTCGGCCTCGGCGGCCGTGACCTTGGACAGGGCCTGTCCGGAAAACCCGAGAAAAACCAGTGCGACACCTGCAACCAGTTGGCTTCGCATCCCTTACACCTCCAGAAATTCATGCTGTTGGGTAGCCGCCACGAGCAGAACTCGCACAGCCGGGCGCCTTTTTGCCAAATTCAAACGGTCGTTTCAAGTGAATGTTTGTGTTTTATTGTGAAACCTCACCGCACAGAGAATGGAAGAAATTTGATAGCGAAAATGATATAGTGACGAATTAATTTTCGGGGTTATACCCGCGCTGGGGGATTGAAGGTATTCCATGGCCTCGCAATGGCACTCACTGGTTTCTCAAAAGCTCTTTCTCGCCCGCACGCTGCTTCAGCCACTCGACCGGCCCACAGACGAGGCTCAGGAACAACGTCCCAACGAGGCGGAACAGGCGCTGCGCCGGGAGGCCGCTATTCAGGGGGCGATCGAGCTGCTTCTGCGGTCTCGAAAACTGTTGCTGGTCATGGTTGCGAGGCTATACCAGAGAAAATCAGAGGAGCCTTCAACCCTTGATGAGCTGGTCGCTCTTATCGGGCCAGAACCGAGTGAAGTTGGCCGCCTGAAGGAGCTGGAACAGCGATCCGGGAGTTGGTGGAACCATCTGGAGCAACTCGAGCGCGCCCAAAGCAGACCCCCGGCGACCAAAAAAACCGTGAGCGAGGAAAACATCATTGCGGTATCGGCCGATTCCGGCCCGGATCGATCGTCGGCTGCGTTGATGAAAACGCTGACCGCCGTCAAACATTTTGCCGACGATCTGGAAGAGCAGCACAGCGAGTGGTAAGCCACTCCCAGCTCCGGTTATTCAAATCGTATTAACTTGAAGGTTTATTGAATGTCACCATCGTTTTTTGAAATCGTGCAATTGACCAATGGCGATTACGCTCTGCGCCGCATTGATGATGACAGTGCGCCACTGGTAAAAATCTCTTTTTCGGAAGAAGCCCGGGAAATGATGGAAGATCGGGATATGTCGGTTGCCAAAGCCATGATTGCAGCTGGCATTGAGGCTGTAGGCAATGTTGCCCACGATATCGACTGGGAAGATGACGAACTGGACGCCTCAGACGCCCAGCCCTCCTACACTCTGCATTGATCGGTTAACGCTGCCTGAGAACGACGCCGTGGCTATTGCCCTCGGCCGAGGCTCTTTGCAGGGATTCGAAGGCAACTCGCCCCAGTTTACGGGTCCACATGACCACAGCGTGACAGGTGCCGGCACTGAGGGCTCGCTCTGCCAGGTCCTGGGCAGGATAGTCCGGTGTTGAACGCAGCACCAGCAATTCGCCGGCGACAATCCCGTGCATTTTTTGCCACTTGCTAACCAGCGCCTGGGGCGGGTCGATCCAGGCCAGCCAGCGCTTCTCTTGATTCAGCTGGGTCAGCATTGGCAACAGCAGCTGGAAATTTTCTACCTGGCCTTCCGGCAGAATGATCTCCGTCACATTGCCACAGACTTTGGGTTCGGTGGTTTCCGGAGCGCGTCGGGCGCGAATGACGGAACGTCGCTCGCGGGCGGCGGTTGCCGACACTGAACAGGACAGAGCATTGGGGTTGTAGGCCAGATTCTGATTAAAGCTCATTTGTTCCATAATTCACCCGTTATTCAAACTATCTGAGGCTATCCGAACCGCTCAGTGCAGGTCAGAGCGGCGGATAACACCAACACCCAGACCCTCGATGAACAGCTCCTGTTCGGTCAGGTCCACTTCGATCGGTGCGAATTCTTCGTTTTCGGCAATCAGGTAGACTTTCGAGCCTTCCTTGCGGAAACGCTTTACCGTGACCTCATCGCCAACCCGGGCAACAACCACCTGGCCGTTGTGAACATCCTGGGTACTGTGAACTGCCAGCAGGTCGCCATCGAGAATACCGATGTCTTTCATGCTCATGCCCCGGACCCGCAGAAGATAATCTGCAGACGGCGAAAAGAATTCTGGCTGCAGTGTGCAGTGGTCCTCGATGTGCTCCTGAGCAAGGATCGGACTACCGGCAGCGACCTGACCAATGACCGGGAGGCCCAGATCCTCTTCCGCCTCAGGCAGACGGATGCCGCGGCTCGCTCCCGGCACCATCTCGATGGCACCTTTCCTTGCCAATGCCCGGAGATGTTCTTCCGCGGCGTTGGCCGAACGGAAGCCCAGTTCTGCTGCGATTTCAGCACGGGTTGGCGGATAGCCGGTCTCGTCGACGTATCGGCGAATAATATCCAGTACCTGGGACTGCCTTGCTGTCAGCTTCATCAAGCTACTCCGCTATATCGGGATCGGGCCGCTGCAAACATCAGCCTCTCGTAAGAGTGGCTCCGGTGGCCCTGTTTTTTTATACAGTAAACTGACTATATACAGTGTTTTATCCAGTGTAAAGTCGGCTCCCTGATTTTCTTGCATCCGCTTAATAATAAGGATCAACAGCGGTGTGATATGGTTAGGGCAATATTCCTCACGAACCAGGGAGCACCATGACTCAAGTCAGTGCCTGCAGGATGCCTGAAATCCTAGAGACGAACGAAGGGAAGGAACGCCGGGTTGGCGTCGAGATCGAACTGTCTGGTCTGGGCTACGATGAGCTGGTTACATTGGCGGCGAAGATGCTGGAGGGCACACCTGAGCTCAAGTCACGCTATGTGACAACCTTGCAGACAGCTCTTGGCGACTTCACGGTTGAGCTTGATTCCGATCCGATCAAGGATCTTGATCTGGCGGATGAGCGCCTCCCCGAGTCCATTCGTGAACTCGGTGGACAGGCGATGGATGTGATCGACGCCGCGGCCGAACGCGTGGTACCCCTTGAGATCATAAGCCCACCCCTGAAGTTTTCCAGCGTCGAGGTGATTGAAACGCTCGTCGACAAGCTCAGGAACGCCGGGGCACTGGGCAGCCGGGACGCCATCTATTTTGCGTTTGGCCTGCAGCTTAATCCCGAGTTGCCCGACCTCAGCCCGGAGACCCTGGTTCGTTACTTCCAGGCGTTCGCGGCCCTGTATGAATGGCTCAAGCACCGGCATCAACTGGACGTCAGCCGCAAATTCACTACGTACATCGAACCCTGGCACGGCCGCTACACCGAGCTCCTGATGGAGGATAACTATCAACCAAACCTCGGGGAGCTCATGGAGGATTACCTGGAGTTCAATCCTACCCGCAATCGCGCGCTTGACCTGCTTCCACTGTTTGCCCACCTGGACAAGGAACGGCTGGAACGCCATGTTCAGGATCCCAGGATAAAAAGCAGGCCAACCCTGCATTACCGGTTGCCGGATTGCGACATCGACAATCCCGGCTGGCATTTCTCAACCGTTTGGAACGACTGGGTCGTCCTGGAGCAACTGGCCAACAATCCCGACGACCTGGCCGACATGCGGCAACTGTTCCGGGAGCGCCGCAAACTGAATCTTCACAACCTGACCCACAGCTGGCGGGAAACCACTGACGACTGGCTGGCCAAAAACGGGTATGTCTGAAGAGTCCAAAGAACAGGAACTTGAGGTTCCGGGCCTGACGATCGGCATCAGTGGTCCCGCTCGAAAAAGCCTTGCCCATCGCCTGATCAGCCTGGGTCTGCGCCTCCACGGTGCCCGGACCCACTATATTCGCCCCGGTTCACGGGTTGCCGTACCGATGCTTGATGGCCTGGTGCTGTCAGGCGGCACCCACGTCCATCCTGAACGTTATGGGCAGGAGCCACAGGTTACCGCCAACTATGACCGCAAGCGGGATAAAACCGATCAGTCACTGCTTGAGCAGGCTGAAGCCATTGGCATTCCCGTGCTCGGGATTTGCCGCGGCGCCCAGTTCATCAACGTTTTCCACGGCGGGTCCCTGTGCCAGAACGTGACACCGCTGAGGGTCAATACCCGGCATCGCCCACTGCTCTTGCCCCTGCAAACCGTGCGACTGGTAACGCACAGCCGGCTTGAGCAAGCCATGCGCTCCCCGGTGATCGGCGCCAACCGGATTCACAGCCAGGCCATCAAGCGCCTGGGCCGCAACCTGCGCGTGACCGCCGTGGACAATGATCTGTTTGTACAGGCTATTGAAAGCACCGGACGCCAATGGCTAACGGGCATCCAATGGCACCCGGAATACCTGCTCTACCATGGCGGACACCGACGCATCTTTGGCCAGTTCGTGGATGCTGCCCGCCGATACAAACTGGCGCGCCTGGAACCGGATTCCGACGACGCCTGATCCATTAACGGTTTCCAAAGGAGGCACTACCATGAACGGACGGAACCGAAAGCTCCGTTTAAACCTGAAGTCCGGTTTTATTCTCCCTCTCGCGCTCACAGTACCTGCTCTGACAATGGCAGGTGAAGTTACGCTCACTGGCGAGGGCAGTGTCCGATACGAGCCCGACAGCGCCAGACTCCAGTTCACAGCCAGTGCCGAGCACGAGCTTCCCCAGAAGGCCACCGAACGGGTAGCGGCCCTGATGGCGCAGTGGCGCGAGGGTATTACCGAGTATCAGGATCAGCTCAATGATTACTCAGACGCGTCGGTAAACCTTTACACCCGAACTCTGCCCGCATCTGAAAGAGAGGAGCAGCCCCGCAAGCAGGCCGTCGCCTCCCAGACCGTCAGCTTCAGCATCAGTGATCTTACTCTGCTCAACCCCCTGCTCCAGCAGGCCCAGGCTGTGGGCCTGGATTACCACCTGGGCCCTCACCAGTTCTTCCACTCGGATGAGACCGGTATGGAACAGGAAGCACTGGCCAGAGCCATCGCAGACGCCCAGGCCCGCTGCCGATTCGTGGCCAGTCAGCTCGACCAGAGCTGTGGTGATGTAGTCACCATCAACATCAATGGCGGGCACCGCCCGGTACCAATGATGATGGCGGAGGCCAAATCCATGTCGGATACGGTCTCGAGCGTGGGTGAGCGGGAAATCCGGGCCTCAGTGAGCGCCACCTTCGAGCTGGACTGAACTCAGAAATCCCGGGTGTAGAAGATATCCAGGGAGGCCGCCAGCCCGCTGGCAGCCTCCAGATAGAAGTAACGGCCCAGATCGTAGCGCAGAGCGACCGTGGTGATCGGCTCGAAGATGCCGACACCGTAGCGGACACTCAGCTCATCCGTCAGATACCCGCTCGCCACCACCGAGGTCTGATCGCCGGAACCCTCCGCTTCCAGGGTGAGCTGGCGAATACCGAACTCTTCGCCAATTTGCCCCGTCACCTTGTTGGCCTGGGTCAGTCCCAGGGACAGCGCCGCCCGGCTCATCTGGCCCTCATCACCCCGGCTCTGGGGCGCCCGGCCAAGAATGACATAGGAAAGCGCCTCCGTCTGAGGCATGTCGGGGTTGGAGAATACTTCCGTCTGGGGCGACTGCACAGGGCCGGTCAGACGAATACCGGCCACGACGGTATCCACGGTGCGGACGGCCTCGATGTCCAGATAGGGCTGGGTAAGGTTGCCCACGAACAACAGTCTTGCCCGCCTGAGCTTGAGCTCCTGACCATAGGCTTCATACTGGCCATTGACCAGTTGGAGCGTGCCACGGGTATCCATGTCATTGCCAATGCGAAGAGATCCCTCCAGATCACCGGTCACGCCGAAGGCGGCAAAAGTCACCTGATCTTCTCCAACAACCACGGTCACATCCATATTCAGCGATCGGACAACGGGCTCTTCCCGTTCCACGCCGACAATGACCTCATCCTCCGAGACCGACACGGCCTGGTCCGGCAAACCCTGTATCTCGATGTCGCCTCTTGGCACTCCGACCTGTCCGGATACCTCCAGGGCCCCCTCACTGAAAACGATGGTCAGATCCGGCTCCACCTCAAGCTGCGCATAAGGCTCCAGGTTGAATGGCACACGGCTGCCGGAAATCGTGATTTCCCCCCGGGGAGACTGTTGCCAGTCGATTTCCCCATCCACAATGGTCTGGCTTCGCGCATTGCTCCGGATCCTGCCACTGATCTCGGCCGAGTAACCGCCAAACTGAACGCTGGCGATCACTTCCTCGATTGGTACCGGCAAGCGGGGATCGGAAACTCGTCCATTCACCAGGTGCAGTTCGCCGGTCACCGCCGGGTTCATCAGCGGGCCGGAGAGCAGGCCCTGGCCGTTCACCCGACCGGCAACTTCGTCCAGTCCGGAAAGCAATCCTGCAAGGGCAATATCCAGACCCTCGAGACTGAAGGAACCCTCAACGCTACGGTCGTCCGAGTTCGGATCCAGGTTCATATCCAGCGTGAAATCGCCAAGCTCGGGTCCGGAAAGACGGACCGCAAGGTCGGCTTGTCTCGGCTTCAGGCCGACCTCGGTTGTCAGGGTATTGTAGGCGAGTGACTCCCACTCGCCGTCCACCAGCAACTGGAATTGTCCCTCACCGGCGTCCAGGAAAAGGCGTCCGTCCGGACCGTCGCCGGTGGTGGTGAAATCAACCTCTCCGTTGATCCAACCGTCCCAACGTAATGTCTCTGGCAGCAAGGGAGCGAGGGCAACGGTTGGGAAGCGGTCGATACGATAGGCAATGCGGGGAACCGGGAGCAGTGTCTGGTCCTCGGCACAAACCGTACTCTCCTCCCAGCGCCAGCAATGATTGCCAAATGTGAGCTCACCATCGGCTTTGTATGCCAGGGTCGCCGGGGCCTGAAGCCGCCATTGCTGGGACTGTTCCGGAAGGTCAATCAGGCCGCGGGACAGCTCTCCCTGCCAGGTTCTCCAGTCAGCGCCGGCCTCTCCTGCGAAAACCAGCTCAAGGTCAGCCTCAGCATGACGTGCACCGATGCTCACGGTGTGCTTTCCCTGGGTGCCATTGGCTTCCAGAGTGAGCGTTTCAAGCTCTTGCCCGAACCCGTTGAGGTTCTCCGCCTGCAAACGGCTGACAAGGCGCATGCCGTCCTGCAGATCGGCCTCAAGACTGAGGGTTTCAATGGCGAGCTTATCCTGCCAGCCCAGGTTTTTGCCACTTGCACTCAGCTCGCCCCTCGGGCGCTCTGGTGTTCCCTCCGCCGTCAGAGTGGCTTGCAGATTCCCCGTCAGGCCAGGCAGGACAATTTCCGGCGCGGGCAGGTTCAGAGCCAGATCACCACGCAGAACGTCGCCCCAGGTACCGCTACCCTCAATACGGTTGTCACCCACCAACAACTGCAGGTCGGATAGCTCCCAACTGCCTGATGAGGTATCTAGCCGTCCCTGCAGAGACGCGGGATTGGAACGCCAGTCGCCCTCAAGATCCCATCCGGCATTCATGGCAGGTACCGGTCCATCCCCGAGTTGTCCCTCGGTCGTCACATCACCGCTGAGACTGGCTTCCAGTACAGGTACCCAATAACCGGGATTGAAGTCCTTCAGGCGCAAGGCCGCCTGCCAGGAAAGCGGCCCGGAAAAGTTCACCGAGCCGTTGCCGGTAAGAGACCCGGCGCCTGTGCTGACGGTCAGGTTGGTCAGTGTGGCCTGCCCGGCATCGCCATCCACCGTGGTGGTCAGTTCCGCGTTGCCCTGGGGACCCTCGACACCGGCTTGAAGCTCTGCATGGTAGTTCCCCTCACGCCAGGACACGGTGCCATCCAGGGAACGAAGGGTTACCACTGGCGGCTCAAAGCCCGGGATCAGCGTATACCAGGGAAATCCGCGCAAACGGATGTCGGCACTGGCTTCGAGGCCCTCGCTCCAGGAGACATTGCCATTGGCCACCACAGTGTCTTGCCCTGCACCATTCTCCTTGTCTGCGGCCAACTCGATCCGGATGTTCTCCGCCGCACGAGTCGTCGCCAGGCCCTCCAGCGTCAGCCGTACCGGGCCTGTCGTGCCCGGAAGCGTAGCTTGCCCCCGGGTGCGAAAACCCTGCTGAAGGCTACCCCTGGCGTCCACAGACCAATCATTGAACACAAGGGTCTCCGGCAGCGCCTGCGCTGCGCGGAACTGATCCGAGGTTAGCCTCAACTGTGCCGGCAGGGCCGGATCGAGCGGCTCGACTTCCCCCGAGAGTTCAGCATCCAGGTAGCCACGGCTGGATGCAGCGACCATCAGGTCCCGAACGCTGCCGGAGAGCCGGGCGTCGAGAAGCCACTCGTCTCCATAAGGCGGCGGGATGTCCGCTTTGACTTCCAGATTGACAGGCCAGTCCCGGCGGGTTTCTATCCGGCCAGCGGCGGACACCGTGTACTCACCCAGCTGATACCAGGCGCGCTTTATGTTCCAGGCGGCGCCCGACCCTCCGGCGTCCAGCTCAAACCGGTCCCAGACTCTGTTGCCGTTGAAGGTAAAAGGCCCGAGCCGGACGCCACTGATATTCAGCGCCAGCGGCAGGTCCACGCCCGGCAGTGTAATGGGGCTCCCGCCTTCGGCTTTGTCCGCCGGGGGCAACTGCGAGACTTCGAGCGTCTCTGCTTCCAGATTCTCAATACAGAGCTGTTTTCGGAACAGACAGGAAGGGGACCAGTCCACGAGTGGCGACTCAACGACCACTTCGACCCCGTAACCACGCCATTGCAAGTGGTCGGCCTGCCACCGACCAAACAGAGATCCCCGGTCATTTTCCACCTGAAGCCCTGGCACCTGTTCTATAACCCAGGCGGTTCCCGTCTCAGAGCGCAGGGCCAGCAAAACAGCGGCCACCACAAGGACAGGCACGAGAATCAATACCGCCAGCCCTACCAACAGCCAAAACCGGAGGCGGCGCGGGCGTGCCGATGGCTTGTGCGGCCTGTCGTCCGAAGTTTCCGGTGTCCTCGTCACAGCTCAGGCCCCATGGAAAAGTGAATGCGCCAATCCCCGCCAAATTCACGATCCAACCCTTTGGCGATGTCCAGCCTCAACGGCCCGACCGGGCTGATCCAGCGTATGCCGACACCAGCGCCGGTGGCCAGCGGGTCGCTCGGATTGTTGATCGCGTTGCCGTGGTCGACGAACATGGCGGCACGCCATTTGTCCGCAAACTGATACTGATACTCGGCACTGCCAACCATCAGGAAGCGTCCGCCCACCGGCACGCCGTTATCATTCTCTGGCGACAGGGTTTCATAGCCATACCCTCGCACACTCTGGTCACCGCCAGCGAAGAAACGCAGGGATGGAGGCACATCTTCAAACCGGTTGGTTGCCACAGCCCCCGCCTGCAGACGACCCAGAAACCGGTGCTTGTCCGCCAGCGTAAACAGCCCCTTGACCAGTGCGTTTACATGAAGGATATCCACATCGGACAGCGCCGCCCGATGCGAACCGGTAACATCGAACTGCAGGCGATAGCCCCGGGATGGGTCCAGTGGCGAGTCCGTGTGTATTTTCGAGTATCCCGCACCGGGCAGCAGGAGTGTGCTTGTGCCTTTCTCGTCATTGCCGATGTTAAAGCGCTCACCTTCCCAACGCAGCGACAATATCTGTAGCCAGCCGTTATCCAACTGATGCTGCCACTGCTGCCCCAGGCTCAGAAGTTCCGATTCCACATTCTCGATGTCCTCGCGCTGGTAACCGGCGCTCAGGCGGATCAGGTCGGTCATGGGCGGATCCAGGGGCAGCTCGTACCAGGTACTCAGGTTCTGCCTGGGTACCGAGAGTTCTGTCTCGGCGCCCCGCTTGTGCCCCATGGGATTGATCCAGTGTTCCCGCCAGTTTCCACGGAACCTGGGTCCGACATCGGTCGAAAACCCCACGCCCGCCGCCACAGAGCGGGCCTCGCGCCGGGTGAGATCAACGCGGACCGGAATCACGCCGTCCTCGGCACTACCCGGTGAGGCATCGATATCAACACTGCTGAAATAGCCGCTGTTCAGGAGATCCCGGTTGAGCCTTGCTACTTCATCAGCATGGAAGGGTATACCTGGCTCGAAAGAAACGAACTGCTCCAGTAGACCGATCTCGAACCAGTGTCCCTCGGCAAAGGTTACCTCTCCGAGCCGGTACCTTTCGCCGCTATCATAGATAAGCGTAACCGCAGCGCTTCGGGTTGCCGGATCCACTTCCAGGGTACGGGTAACAAATGTGCCGTCGAAATAGCCACGCCGTCGGGCACGGGTCTGGATGGTGTCTCGCAGGCTGGCATATTGACCGTGGTTGAGAATGTCGCCTTCCGCCGGGTGCTCTGGCAGATCGGCGTTAAACCGTTCATCTGACGCAGCTGCCCCCCTGATCTCCACGGTCCGGGACGTAACTCGCACCGGCTCCCCCGGTGTAATGGACAGAACGAGCGTTGCCGTTGTGTCGGAACCACCCTCTTCAATCCGCCAATCAATCAACGGGCTGTAATACCCGAGCGCCCGCAATGCCTCCTCGGCCTGACCAACGGCCGTGGGGGCATAACGCCTGAGATTACTGGCACTGCGGCCTTCAACCTCCCCGATAAACGCCTGGGCATTTGATTTCAGATCCGGGTAGTCTCCCTCCATGTTCACGACGACCTGTTGCGCGCAAACCCACGACGGCAGCCAGCAGAGCAACAAGATCAAAAGCCGGACCCGGCCCGAATTCACGACTTGATAGATTGATAGCATCCGGCTATTTCAGTGTTGGTGGTAACAAGAAGGATTTCCGTTCAAGCGTGGGAGTTTAATGGCAGACGGTCAAGTTAATCCATGGTTGGCCAATCGGCCGGCGTTAACCGGCCTCAGGGCGAGTCGTTTGTGGCCTCGAAATAAGCTAACCTGTCAGATACTTAGCAACAGACCGGGCCTTGGCGAATGCTGAAGATAAATCGAGAAAACCTGAAATCCAGCCACCAGCTTGTCTGGTTCATCATTGATTTCCTCATGCTGGGCCTGCTGATTATCAACCTGGCGTTCATTATCTGGGACTCGATCTACAACTTTGTCGCCGTTCAGGATCTGCTGAAGGAACATGCGCCAGCCATCCAGTCCGCCTACCACCCCATCCACGAACGCTTCATCTTTTACGATCTGATCTTCGTCAGCATCTTCCTGACCGAGTTCTTTGTTCGCTGGGGTTACGCCATCAAGGCAAGGGTCTACGACCGCTGGTACTTTTACCCGTTTATTCACTGGTATGACCTGGTGGGCTGTATTCCGGTGGGAAGCCTGCGTTTCCTCCGTATCCTCCGTGTGATCTCCATCATCTATCGACTGCACCAGTACAAGATCATTGACGTTACGAACACCAAGATTTACCGCTTCGTGAATTTCTATTACGAAGCCTTTATGGAAGAGCTCTCTGATCGCATTGTGCTGAAGGTGCTGAGCGGCGTGCAGCAGGAGGTCAAACTGGGCTCTCCGCTGTTCGACAAGATCCAGAAGGACATTCTCTATCCCCGACGGGACATGCTCTCCGACTGGATTTCCAAACGGGTTGCCGAGGCGGCCCAGGAAGGCTACGTACCCAATCGCGGAGCCCTCAGGAGCTACCTGGAAGACAGAGTGGATAATGCCCTCAAACAGAACCTGGAGCTGTCACGACTGAACTATCTTCCGGTGGTGGGCCCCACCATTCAGGAAACCCTGGAAGAAGCGGTCGGCGACATCGTTGCCCACGTGATCCACCAGATCCTCGAAGACCTGGCCTCAGCCTCCAATCATGCCTTCATTGAAGACATCGTGAATGTTTTCCTGCCGACACCCGGTGAAGTGAAAGCCGACGACGCCCAGAACGAGGCCTTGATTAACCTGATTATCGAAATCATCGACGCAGTCAAGGACCAGGTGAACGTAAAACACTGGCGATCAGAGCTGCCCTGACTCGCTGGCGACAGGCCTTAAGACCAACAAAAAAAGAGAACATCCATGGATGTACAAGACACCCCGACTCATTATCAGCCGGCCCATGAGCTCCTGAAACAACTGGAGGCCGGCACCCTGACCAGCGAGGCACTGATTACCGCCTTACTGGAAAGAATCCGGGACCAGAACCCTGCCATCAACGCGATTGTGGCGCTGGATGAACACAGCGCACTGGCCAGCGCCCGCGAAGCGGATAAGCAACGCGCGCTCGCTGGTTTCCTTCCGCGGCCACATCCCCGGCCCGCCCGGCACCCAGTCCCGACCGGATCTGGTCGAGGGCGGCCCCATGGCCCGCAATGCCCGGGTCGGTTTATGGCTGGAGGATCCGCTGTGCCCGGTGGAGCATGAGCTCACCGGGGGTTATCGCACCCTGGGCAACTCCCTGGCCGACAGGGGCGCCCTGGTGAACCTGGATATCGATCCGGGCCGAAGTAAGCCAAGATCATCCGGAAATACAGGAGTACGTCCGGATGGCCGGAAAAGACTTCCGTAGTTCCGGTAACTCCTGCAAGCGTCGCAGTTTCCGATAAGGTTTGACGAACAGCAGTTGCCTAATAAATGATAGTCCACCTACTTTTTAACCCACTGAAACTTGCTGGGAACAGCGTAAGGATGGAAAGGCATGAGCAGGGAATCCTTGCCGGAAGGCGGGCACCTGGGGTCCCGGGAAAAGCCAACGGGAAAGACGAGCGCAATTCACCGTAATCTTTTCCTGCAGGCGCTGAAATCTCTTCAGTTCGGTTCGTTATCGCTTACATGGCCGGATGGAAAGACGACCCGCCATGAAGGAAAACAAGACGGTGTGCATGCGGAAATGGCATTGCTGCAGTGGGATGTCATCGATCACCTGATCACCCACGGTGACGTGGGATTGGGCGAAGACTACATGGCAGGCAAATGGTCCACACCCGACTTGCTTGCCCTGATGCGCCTTGCCGCAGGCAATATCGTTGTTTTTGATCGGGTTTTGCACACCAGCGTATGGCTCAGGTTATGGCACTGGTGCAGGCACCGGTTGTCTTCCAATACACTGAAACGCAGCCGTAAGAACGTCCAGGAGCACTATGATTTAGGCAACGACTTTTATCAGCTCTGGCTGGACCGGAGCATGACATACTCCTGCGCCCTGTTTGACGGCAATACGTCCCTCTCGCTTTACGAGGCCCAGAAAGCGAAATATGAACGCATCCTTCAGCGACTGGCACCGGAACCGGGAAGCCGCATTCTGGAAATAGGCTGTGGCTGGGGTGGTTTCATGGAAATCGCAGCCACACACGGATGCCATGTGACCGGTGCGACCCTGTCCGGCGAACAGGCGGATTATGCCCGCCAGCGACTCGAGTCCGCCGGACTGGCGGAAAATGCCGAGGTTCGTTTACAGGACTACCGGGAGCTGTCCGGCCCCTTTGATTACCTGGTATCAATCGGGATGTTTGAGCACGTTGGCGAATCGTACTGGCCCGCCTACATGAGGGATGTGCACGACTACCTGAGACCTGGCGGCAAGGCAATGATACAGACCATTACCATTGCCGAGGAGCGATTTGAGCGATATCGCTCCGGCAACGACTTTTTGAGGGAACATATTTTCCCCGGTGGTATGCTGCCTTCCAGAAAGCGTTTTGAAGCTGTTGCCGCCGATAGCGGCCTGGTGGTGAACGATGTGTTCGAATTCGGGCAGGATTACGCCATTACGCTGGAAAAATGGCTGGCGAACGTCGACGAACAGATACCGGCGATACGGGCGCTCGGGTACAGCGAGATGTTCGTGCGAAAGTGGCGGTTTTACCTGGCCAGCTGTGCCGGTATGTTTCGCGCCGGAGGTATCAATGTGATGCAGGTGGAGTTAAGCCGGGAGTAGCGACCCGGCTTTTCCGCAGCGACGAGCGTTATTGGCTGCAGGCATGGGAGCCTGTAGCCATGGGAATTATTCTTGACTTCGGGTGGGGTCCGCGGTTGCCCCCCAGCGCCATTGGGTAATCTCCGGCATATCCACGCCGTGCTCGATGATGTGATGCCGATGCTCGATCAGCCGGTCACGCAGCCATTGCTTGAGATAGGCGGCCCGTGACCCCAGTTGCGGAACCCGATCAATGACATCCGCCACCAGGTGGAAACGGTCCATGTCATTGCGCACCACCATGTCGAACGGCGTGGTGGTGCCTTCCTCCTTGTAGCCACGCACGTGGAGGTTCTTGTGATTGGTGCGCCGGTAGGTCAGGCGATGGATCAGCCAGGGATACCCGTGATAGGCGAAGATGATCGGTTTATCGGTCGTGAACAGGGTGTCGAAGTCCTTGTGTGACAGCCCGTTCGGGTGTTCCGCCTGGTCCTGCAGGGTCATGAGATCCACCACGTTGATCACACGCACCCTGAGCTCGGGCAGGTGGCGGCGCAGAATATCCACCGCCGCCAGGATCTCCAGAGTCGGCACGTCGCCGGCGGGCTCGGCCCGGCACTGGCTTGTTCGGTTTGTATAGGTTTTTCAAGATCAGGTCCTCCACAAAGTCAGGGATAGGAGTGCTTCAGGTCAGGCTCAGGTTTCTGTTGCGGCCGGATGACCTGCAGGCAAGCCCAAACTTCCCAGACCAGGAAAACCGCCAGCGCGACACGCTCCGCCAGGCCCGGCGCGATATCCAGTTGAATGGCGATCACGAACGCCGTCACCGCCGTCGCCGCGATCACCGACAGCACCAGCGAGGCGGCGCGCTGGCGGCGCCAGTCGAGCTGACGGCGAAAGGCCGCTGAAAACACGAACAGCGCGGCGAGTTCCAGTGCAAACGCCAGGCTGGCTGCCCCCCGGTGTATCTGCCCGGGCAGGTTCGGCGCCTGGCCGGGTGCCTCGATGGGAAACAACGCCGCCAGCAGGATACCGACCGCGGCCAGGCCGAACAGCAGTACCGACCAGGTCCGCAGCGGCCCCGGGCGCAGCGCGCCGCGCAGGGCCAGGGTCAGCGCCAGGTTACCCCAGCCATGCACGAAGGCGCCAACCATGAACAGCCAGCCAAACGGCTGGTTAGCCAGGTCGCTGACATAATCGCTGGTCCAGTCGACCCCGCTGCCGGTCAGGTGCAGGGCGATAATTGCCGCCCCGAACACCGCAACCCCCGCCAGCCCCAGCAGCGCAAGCCTGCGCACCGGCCATGAAAACCTGTGTTCCCTGGTCATACGTGCTTTCATCTCTCCTGAGTGTCTCCTGCGCGCCAGGACACCAACCCGACTCGCGATCTTCCTGGATGCGCGATACCCGCCCGCTCACCGTTGCCAAAGGATGTGAGCAGCTTCCAGGGGGATCGCCACACCATTGTGATGCGGCATGAGTCGCGCGGTATAGTCTGTCGCCGGGCGGGCCGCAGGGGCTGCTGCGCGATAGCTGTAGCCGCTTTCGCCGTCCGTCGGTTGCCGCAGGCGCTGCATCTCCACCCGTTCAGGTGCGCTACCGTCCCTGCCGTCGGCGTAGAGCTCAACCCGCACGGCCTCCGGATCAAGGTCTCCGAGGTAGACCTGAACCTCGAAGAGGTGTTGTTCACCGTCAGGCTCGACCTCAACGTCGCCGAAGCGTATCGCGGCCCATTTGTGATCCAGCGCGTGCCGCCATTCAACCAGTTCCGCGCCGACTCCCCCTTTGCCAGCGGCCCGCTCACGGTATGCAGCGGCAGCCGGGAGGTAGTGTTGCTCGGTGTATTCGCGCACCGTACGGTTGGTAGAAAAGCGCGGTGTCAACCGCGCCATGCTCTCGCGCATCCGGTTCACCCAGGCGGAGGGAATGCCTTGTTCATCACGCGTATAGAACTCGGGGATCACTTCGCGTTCGAGCAGGTCGTACAGCGCATCGGCTTCAGCCGCATCCCGGAACGGATCATCGCCATGTTCCTGGCCGTCCCCCAGTGCCCAGCCCACATCCGGAGTGTAGGCTTCCGCCCACCAGCCGTCCAATTCCGACAGATTGATACCACCATTGACAAGCACCTTCATGCCACTGGTGCCACTCGCCTCCCAGGGCCGGCGCGGCGTGTTGAGCCAGACATCCACGCCCTGCACCAGGTGCTCACCCAAGTGCATGTCATAGTCGCTCAGGAAGATCACACGGGCGCGCACCTCGGGCCGCTGGATGAATTGCATCCATTGCCGGATCAGGGCCTGGCCCGCCCGGTCCTGCGGATGAGCCTTGCCGGCCATAATGAGCTGCACCGGGCGCTGCGGGTCAGTCAGCAGGCGCAGCAGGCGCTCCGGGTCATGCAGCAGCAGGTTCGGCCTCTTATAGGTGGCGAAGCGGCGGGCAAAACCCAGCGTCAATACCCCGGGATCAAACAGCTGGTTCGCAGTATCAGCGGCCTCGGGCGCCTCGCCGGAGGCGGCCAGTTGCCGGGACAATCGATCACGGACGTAGTCAACCAACGCCTTACTGGCCGCCGTGCGGAATTGCCAGAGACGGGCGTCAGAGAGGGCGCGAATGTGCTGCTCATGGGTTTCCGTGGTCCCCAGCCAGCGTTCCTTGCCACAGGCCTCGGTCCAAAGATCATCCGCCGCCGCCGAGTCCCAGGTCGGCATGTGAACGCCGTTGGTCACGTGCGTAACCGGCACCTCATCCACGGGCCAGCGCGGGAACAGCGGCGCAAACAGGTGCCGGCTCACCTTGCCGTGCAGGCGACTTACGCCATTCACCGCCCCGCTGCCGCGGATCGCCAGGTACGCCATATTGAAATCCTCGGCCGGATCGTCCGGATTCCGGCGGCCCAGCGCCAGCAAATCGTCGAGCGTAATGCCGAGCTGGTTGCTTGCGTAGCCACCCAGGCAGTGCTCGATGAGGCCTGGTGGGAAACGGTCGAAGCCAGCGGCCACCGCCGTGTGGGTGGTGAAGAGATTGCCCGCGCGCGTGGCGGCCAGCGCAACGCCGAACGGCTGACCGGTCCGCTGCATGAAGTGGCGGGCGCGCTCCAGCACGGCCAGAGCCGCATGCCCTTCGTTCAGGTGGCAGACTTCCGGTTCGATACCGAGCGCGGCGAGCAACCGCCAGCCGCCAATCCCGAGGATCACCTCCTGCATCAGGCGTTGATCCGGCGCGCCCCCGTAAAGCTCACTGGTTATTCCCCGGTACGGCGGGTAGTTCGCCGCATCGTTGCTGTCCAGGAGGTAAAGCTTCACACGGCCCACCTGGACCTGCCAGGCGCGCAGCCAGATCGGGTGGCCGGGCAGGCCGAGCTGTATCCGCAGCCACTCCCCGTTGGAATGACGCAACGGCATGATTGGCAACTGGCCGGGATCGTTATACGGGTAAAGCGCCTGCTGTGCACCGTCCCGGTCGATCAGCTGGCGAAAATAGCCTTGCTGGTAGAGAAGCCCCACGCCAATCACCGGAACACCCAGATCGCTGGCGGCCTTGAGCTGATCGCCCGCCACGTTGCCCAGCCCGCCGGAATAAATGGGCAGGGCCTCGCTCAGCATGAACTCCATGCTGAAATAAGCGGCACAGGTTAAAGGCGGCCGCGGGTAGGTTTGCTGAAACCACGCCGGCGCCCGAGCGGCATCTCGCCTGGCCTGCACCAGGTCCCCGACGTCTTTACGGAACGCCGGATCGGCCAGAAGTCCCTGGAGCTTCTCCCGCGAGACCGTCTGCAGAACGACCCAGGGGTTACGTGTGGCTTGCCACAACTCGGGATCCAGCTGCCGCCACACCTGGTCGGTCGCATGATTCCATGACGAACGCATATCCAGGGCCAGCTCGGCCAGGGCATCAAATCCCTCGACATCCGTATGCAGTGGGCCGTATAGCAGCTGGCTGACAGGGGTTTCATTGTTCATGGGGTCTCCTTCCTTATTAAGACCGGGGCCTGCGTCCGTTGATAGCCCTTGCGCCGCCGCTCACCTGCGCCGCGGCTCACCAGAGTGGTGCCCCTGCCAGGGTCAGTTGTGCTCCGGGGGATTAAACCGTGGTTGCGTGGACGGGGGCGGACTCAGTCCCCACTTTGCTTGGCATCGAAGTAACGGTGAAGTCGATTGTAGATCGGGCAGAACACCAGCCCGGCATAGGCGCCATATAGGAAACTCTCAATCAGGCCGACCACAAATCCCCACCAGGTCAGCCACTTGAATCCCGGCAATACCTGCTCAAGAAACGCATGCATATGCAGGCTTTGGGGCGTTACCAGTCCATAGATAACGCAGACAATGAAGGTGACCGCTGCGAACAACCCCAGCGCCCAGGTAACCAGTTTCGTGTTAAGCATGTTCCACTCCCATCAATGGCGATGACCCGAGGGTCGGTCCTGATTGCTGTCCGGTTTGTCCGGCTTGTCCGTCTTGTCGGACGCGCCATGTCCGCCGTGCCCGCCTCCGCCGTGACCACCATGCCCACCGTGACCGAACATGTGCATGGCCACGAACAGGATGCCGATAACCACCCAGAACCAGTTTTCCGCTAACCATTCCATATAACCCTCCTCCGTCTGCGGTTGCGCCCGACTGCCATTGTGTGATCTCCGGAGCGGGCATGCATCTCCAGCGAGATAAGCAAACCACAGTCACCTGAGTTCAACCTGAATTATTGGAGCGAACCGGATCGGGATTTGACCTCAATCAAGTCAGGAATGGGAAACTTTCTGCGGACAAATAAAAAAGGCAGACCAGTAGCTTACTGATCTGCCTTTCTCTTAGATGGTAGCGGGGGCTGGATTCGAACCAACGACCTCCGGGTTATGAGCCCGACGAGCTACCAGACTGCTCTACCCCGCATCAAACTTTTCATCAATTCTTTCTACTGAGTCCGCCTCTTGGTCGGGCTCATAAGCCGAAGGTCGATGACTCCCTCCGGCTTTCTCGGGATTGGGAGCCCGACGAGCTACCAGACTGCTCTACCCCGCATCAAACTGGTTGTTGCTCAGGGAACCCCTGATCAACGTGGCGCGCATGATAAGGGCTGAGCCTGGCACTGTCAAAGGAAAGTTCCGGTTTTCCGGAAACTTACCGCTCCAGAATCGCTGTTACCCCCTGCCCGCCTGCGGTGCAGATGGAGATCAGGCCGCGGCCACTGCCCTTTTCCTCCAGCAACTTGGCCAGGGTCGCAATGATGCGCCCGCCGGTGGCGGCGAACGGATGGCCGGTGGCCAGGCTGCTGCCTTTTACATTGAGTTTGTCCCGGTCGATGCTGCCCACCGGCTTGTCCAGCCCCAGACGGTCCTTGCAGAAGGCGGGATCCTGCCAGGCTTTCAGAGTACACAGCACCTGCGAGGCGAAGGCTTCGTGGATCTCGTAGAAATCGAAATCCTGAAGTGTCAGCCCCGCTTTTTCCAGCATCCGGGGTACGGCGTAAGCTGGCGCCATCAGCAGCCCCTCTTTCTTGTCCACAAAATCCACCGCTGCCACCTCGGAGAACGTCAGCCACGCCTTCACCTCATGGTTATTCTCTTTCGCCCACTCCTCACTGGCCAGCAGCACGCAGGAGGCGCCATCAGTCAGCGCCGTGCTGTTGGCCGCCGTCATGGTGCCGTTGTCCCGGTCAAACACCGGCTTGAGCGTCGCCAGCTTCTCAAGGGTTGTATCCGGCCGCAGAATATTGTCCTTGTCCAGCCCCGCCAGCGGCGTCAGCAAATCTTTAAAGAACCCCTCTTCATAGGCCTTGGCAAGCTTCTGATGACTCTCCCAGGCCAGCCTGTCCTGATCTTCCCGGGGAATGTCCCACTCCCTGGCCATCACCTGGGCATGCTCCCCCATGGACATGCCGGTGCGAGGCTCCCGGTTCTCCGGAACCAAGGGCACGAGGTGCGCGGGCCGGAACCGCGCCAGAATCTTCAACCGCTCGCCGGTGGTTTTGGCCCGGTTCAGATCCAGCAGAATCTCCCGAAGCCCCTCGCTTACACCAATCGGCGCATCGGACGTGGTATCGGTACCACCGGCAATACCACATTCGATCTGCCCCAGGGCAATCCTGTTGGCCACCAGAATGGCTGCCTCCAGCCCCGTCCCGCAGGCCAGCTGAATATCATAAGCCGGTGTCTCCGGCGCCAGACCACAACTCATCGCCGACTCCCGGGTAAGGTTAAAATCCCGGGAATGCTTGATCACCGCCCCTGCCGCCACTTCCCCGAGGCGCTTGCCCTGAAGACTGTACCGATCCACCAGCCCCCGCAGCGCGGATGTCAGCAACTCCTGGTTACTGATCTTGCTGTAGGCGGTATTGGACCGCGCAAACGGAACCCGGTTACCACCCAGCACTGCTACGCGGCGAATACCCGAAGGGGCTGTGCTGGTCTTTTTTGAAGTAGCGGTTTTCTTGCGTGGAGTTTTCGATGCTTCTGCCATGATCAATCCAATCCTTTTGCGGAAAATTTCATTGCCGGATGGAGCATTGGGGGCTGGCCTCCCAAAACCGTGCGGAGCCATGGATGGCGGAGCCGAGCGTACAAGGACGTATTCACAGCGTGTTTTGGGAGGCCAGCCCCCAATGCTCCCTGCACCCAGGCTGGCAACAAGTGTAGCGACAACGCACAATGCCTCATTGGCACCCCTGACAACACCCTACAGGCATTGAGTCAATCCAAAAACTGTCCGATTCTTTACCCTGTAGACAATCCGCATCCAGAGAACCGATTGCAACCACAAGGAAGCCCCCATGTCCGACCTCTATCTTAGACTGGTAAACACCCCCGTTGGTAGAACCGCCGCACAATCCCTTGGTCTCCCCGCGCCCGCGCCACTGAAGCGCCTGAAGCGCCTGAAGCGCACCGACCAGCCATTTATCGAAGGCAAGGTGCTCATCGGCGCCGCCAACGGCGGAAAAGCCATTGCCACTTTAGGCAGTATTCTCGGCGCCAGCGCGGCCACCCTTCATCACGCCAGCGAAAGCAATCGCCTGGCGGACTCATCGAAAGCCGGCAACAAAGCCCGGCCGCTGGACCTGGCCTCCGACATCAACCAGCAGTTTTCGGCGCTGGTGTTTGACGCCACCGGCCTGAAAGGTCCGGCCGACCTGCGGGCACTATACGACTTCTTCCACCCCACCATCAAAAAACTGGGCAGCAACGCCCGCGTTCTGGTAATCGGCCAGAATCCCGCCAGTTGTCGCAAGGCGCCGCAGGCCGCCGCGCAACGGGCACTCGAAGGCTTCGTACGCAGCGTTGGCAAGGAAATCGGCAAGAAAGGCTCCACGGCGAACCTACTGTGGATGGCCCCAGGGGCAGAGAAGCAACTGGATTCCAGCGTGCGGTTCTTCCTGTCTGCCCGCTCTGCCTATGTGTCCGGCCAGGTCGTGAAGGTCGGCAAAGGCAACGCTGCCCCTGCCACCAATCCCGTCGCACCACTGACTGGAAAGGTGGCACTGGTCACCGGAGCGTCCAGGGGTATCGGTGCTGCCATTTCTGAAACCCTCGCCCGGGACGGCGCCACCGTGATCGGCCTCGACATTCCGCCGGCCATGGAAGAACTGGAAAAGGTCACATCCGCTATCAACGGGAAGGCTCTGGCCTGCGACATTACCGACGACAAAGCACCAAAGTTGATCGCCGACTTCATCGAAGAGCATTTCGGCGGCGTCGACCTGGTCATTCACAATGCCGGCATCACCCGCGACAAGACCCTTGGCAACATGCCGGAGCACTTCTGGGATATGACCATCGCAGTCAATCTGACCGCGGAGGAGTTGATCGACGAGGAACTGGCAAAGCGGGAGCTCATGAAAGAAAACGGACGCATTGTCTGTATTTCCTCCATCAGCGGCATCGCCGGCAACTTCGGACAGACCAACTACTCAACCGCCAAGTGCGGAGTGATCGGCTACGTGGAAGCCATGGCCCGGCAACTGAAAAACGGCATCACCATCAACGCCGTCGCCCCCGGGTTTATCGAAACCCGGATGACCGCCGCCATGCCGGTCACCATCCGAGAGGCCGGTCGTCGGATGAACAGCTTGTCCCAGGGCGGGCAACCGGTGGATGTGGCCGAGGCCATCGCCTGGTACTGCAGCCCTGCCTCCAATGGAGTGAATGGCAATGTTGTGCGCGTTTGTGGGCAGTCTTTGATTGGAAAGTAAAAAAGGGCCGATCCTCGCGGATCGGCCCTTTTTTGGAATTTTGGTGGGTGGTACTGGGATCGAACCAGTGACCCTCGCCTTGTAAGGGCGATGCTCTCCCAGCTGAGCTAACCACCCGGGAATACTTCATAAATAAAAGTGGCGGAGCGGACGGGACTCGAACCCGCGACCCCCGGCGTGACAGGCCGGTATTCTAACCAACTGAACTACCGCTCCGCATCAATTCCGGCCCTTGGGCCCGAACCTGAAACCGGATGGGGTGATCCGGTGATGCAACTGAAAGTGGTGGGTGGTACTGGGATCGAACCAGTGACCCTCGCCTTGTAAGGGCGATGCTCTCCCAGCTGAGCTAACCACCCACTTTCAAGCCTTCCTATCTAATCTAAAAAGGCATTCACTTGCTTGCCAGCCGTGCTGTCTCAACCAAGTGAGAGGCGCATTTTAAGCATTTGGCTGACGGTGTCAAATATTTTCCGGCAATTTTATAAAAAAACCTGCAAGCCATTCAAAAGCGTACAGTTTTTAAGCAAATTCAGTTTTTACCCGAGGTCTTGCTAGCGGTTTTGACTGCCCGTATGGCCGGGCGATTCTGGCCCGCCTGCTGAGCCTTCTCCTGCAGGGACAATTCACTGACACGACTGCGCCTGTCTTCCGGAACCGCCCGATTGGCCAGGGAGCAGTTCAGGTCATCAAGCCGTTTCTGCAGATCGCCCCAGCTATCGAGTAGTTGGGGGACCACATCATCGGCCAGTTTTTCAAATCTGAGTCGAAGAGAATCCTTGAGAGCCATTGTTTTAATTTCCCGAGTCCTTCACCTGCCGTCAGTCTAGTCAGCACTCAGAAAATCCACCAGCCACCACCGGATTCTGCTTCTTCCCGACGCTCACGTTCCTGCTCCAACTTGGCGTACTCACGCTCCAACCTGTCGATTTTCCGATCCGTTTCCAGGGGAACCGTGGGACCACCGCCGAACGGCCAGAACCAGGACGTGGATTCGTACTTGCCCTCCTGCTTCAGGCGCTCGATCTCGAGCTCACGCTCCTCCTCCAGCAGCACCAGTTGCCGCTCGTAATCCAGGTCTTCGTTCACTTCCACAATGGAGGTAGCCGCGTGGTTTGGCGCCAACAGATCACTGTTCAGAAAACGGGTGGAAACAATCTCCTCTGCCTGCATGGCATATTCCCGCGTCACCAGCTGGAGGTCGCCCTGATTCAGCGAATGATCCGGATCCAGGTCCGGATGCCGTTGGCCCGGTTCCGAAAGCTCGTTATAACGCAGGTAATAGATCTGTCCTGGCTCAACGTCCAGCGTGGCATCGGCGATCAGGCTAAGACTGAAGGAGTTCATGCCCTCCAGACCAAGCAAAGGTCGGCGCATGGCAATGTGGCGCTCTCCGGGGCTTACCTCAAGCCAGGTGAAGCTGTCGTTGCGAATGTTGAAATAGTGGGTGTCATCTATGTAGACACTGGGCGCTTCAATTTCATCAGCCGCCCATTGGGAGTGTGTCCTGTAGAAGTACAGCACCGCGTTGCGCCGATCCCAGCTATCGTTGTCGATATGAACGAAGTCATGCCCGGAAACCGGATGCAGGAACGACCCGACGCTTTTGCCGATGGACTGATAAACCGTACAGCCCGGCAACGCCAGCAACAGCCACATCGCTGCCAGAAGCCGGGGAACAAGAAAAACGGAAGGCACTCGGGTTTTCATTGTTGTTAACTCTTCATCCTGATTGCGAGTTGCCTGATCTTAACAACTGCACAAAAACAGAAATGAGAGCTACCGCAAGGGATGGCTACAAACCGTTACAAAACCCGAAATGCCGATTGCTGGACCACGCTACGGGCAGTTACTGCCCGCTGATCTGGCTCCGTAACTGATTCACCTCTTCAGACAGCCGAACCAGACGGGAGGTCAGTTGTGACCGCGAGGCATCGATAGACTCAACCGTGCGCTTGAGACTGGCCACCTCATTACGGAGCGCCTGAACCCGGCCATCATCGGCCAGCTCATCGGTCTCCCGCTCCAGGGCCGAGATCCGACCCTCCATGCCGCTGATTCCCAGCTTCTGCTCCTGCTCAAAACGCCGGATACGGCTCTCGATCACCTGATCCACATCCGCCAGCTGCTGGCTCAATTTCGTCAACTGATCCGTCGCCTGCCGGTTGGCATCCTGCAGCGCTGCAATCGACGTCTCCGTTTGTTGTTTCAGGGCTGCAATATCGGCGGAAAGCGAGGACCGGACCTTTTCAACCGACGTCTCAAGCGAACCAATGGCCTGCTTGCCCTCAGCAAGGCCGGATTCCAACGCGGCAATCCGTTCCTGCTGCTCATCCAGGCGCTTCTTGTTGCGTTCATTGGCAATGGCCCAGAGTTTCCGGATCTCACTGTCTGCCGTATCCAGACGCTTCGTATGCGCCGCGATCTGCTCCTCCAGAGTAGCGCCCCTCTCCTGAAGGTTTTCCCCCGTTTCCGAAAGCTCGCCCTCAAACCGAGCAAGCGCCAGCTTGCTCTGCCGCGCCCAGTAATCCGCTTCTTCAAGCTGCCCTTCCAACGCCTGAACCCGCTGCTCCTGGGAGTACCAGCCAGCACCCGCGGCAACGGCCAGCACAATCAACAACACCCACAGCATTGCCGAGCTACCGCGACCATTGCTGCCGCCACTTCCGTTACCGCCCTTGCCACCTTTGGGAGGCTTCGCTGGTGTCGACGGTTCGCCTTTCCCTCCGGACGCTGGCCTGGACTTTCTTTCCGCTGCCTTTTTCGACTCGGCACTACCAATCGGTCGTTCAGCCCTCAACTCATCATCATCTGGACGGATCGGTTCCATTACAGCTCCTGAGTATGGACGGTTAAAATAATAAGGTCTGATAATACCTGTACTTACCCGCAGGTAAAAATGAAGCCGCGCTCATGCCAAATCTTCCAGAGCGTTCGGGGCGGAGTTGAGAGGCCTTTTCCGGAAATGTCTGAAGCCAAGGATGGCTTCAGTCAAGCGCACATGGATGTGCTCGTAGCGGTTTCCGGAAAAGGCCTCTCAACTGCGCCTTCCACCAAGGTTTGTTGCATGGTAAGTAGCCAAAACATACAATGGCCGGCTTTCCAATTATCACAGGACTGTTGCATATGCAGCCGCTTGTAGGACTCATCATGGGCTCCAAATCCGACTGGCCCACCATGGAACACGCCGCCACCATGCTCGAAAAACTTGGCGTGCCCTATGAAACCAAAGTCGTCTCGGCCCATCGCACACCGGATCTGCTTTTTGACTACGCCAAAACGGCCGCAGACCGCGGCTTGAAAGTCATTATTGCGGGCGCCGGCGGCGCAGCGCACCTGCCGGGCATGGTTGCCTCACAAACCGCCCTGCCGGTCCTTGGTGTTCCTGTTCAGTCCAAAACCCTGAATGGACTGGATTCGTTGCTCTCCATCGTCCAGATGCCAGGCGGCATCGCCGTCGGCACCCTCGCTATTGGTAAAGCCGGCGCAACCAACGCTGGCCTGCTGGCAGCGCAGATTATCGGCACCTCAGACGACAGCGTACGCAAAGCGGTTGAGCAGTTCCGGGCCACACAGACCGAAACGATTCTGGACAATCCTGATCCTCGGGACCAGTAACAGGCAGGAGAACTCGAATGAGAATTGGTGTACTGGGCGCCGGCCAACTGGGAAGAATGCTGGCACTGGCCGGATACCCACTGGCCAAGACCTTTGTTTTCTATGACATGTCCGGCAGCCCCAGTGCCGGCCTTGGTGAAGTCATCATCGACCGCGAGGGCCAGTACCTGGATGATTTCCTCTCCCGGGTCGACCGTGTTACCTATGAGTTCGAACACCTGCCAGTAAACGTGGCCGAGAAAATTGCTGCTCACAAACCGGTTCACCCCTGCCCCCGGGCATTGCAGGTTTGTCAGAACCGGGAAGCGGAAAAGACTCTGTTCGGCGGGCTGGGCATCCCCACGCCAGAATGGAAAATTGCCGATAGCGCCGCCTCGTTGAAAGCCGCGGCCGAGGAACTTGGCTGCCCGGTGGTAGCGAAGTCCAACACCGAAGGATACGACGGCAAAGGCCAGGCCGTACTCAAATCGCCTGAGGACGCCGAGGCCGCCTGGACCTCCATCGGCCACCCCCGCCTTATCGTGGAAAAGTTCGTCGACTTTCACCGGGAAGTGTCGATCATCGCCGTTCGCGCTGAAGACGGTGAGCTGGCCTTCTACCCGATGGCGGAGAACACCCACCACGAGGGGATTCTGCGCTACTCCATTGCGCCTGCTCCGAAGCTCGAGAAGCACGTTCAGGAAGATGCGGAGCGGTACATCAAGGCACTACTGAACGAATTGGACTATGTCGGCGTATTAACGCTTGAGTTGTTCGAGACAACCGATGGCCTGGTCGCCAACGAGATGGCGCCGAGGGTTCACAACTCGGGACACTGGACCATCGAAGGCGCGATGACCAGCCAGTTCGAGAACCACATTCGCGCGGTAAGCGGGCACCCTCTTGGCAATGTTGCTCCACGTGGTTTGAGCTGCATGATCAATATCATCGGAGAGCACGGCGACATCGAGCGAATCCTCGAACTGCCCTACGCCCATGTTCATCTCTATAATAAGGGTGAACGACCGGGTCGGAAGCTGGGCCACGTAAACATACTGGCCGACAGCTACGAAGAGCTTGTCTGGCGGGTGAAGAACTGCGCCCAGTTCCTGCCGGGCAGCCCAGAGTTTAAAAGTTCTTTAGCACCAAAGGGTTGATCTGACTCAAATCGACCCTATATTGGGGTAACGAACATCAACATAAACAGAGAGACAGGGAGAACGACCTCATGGCATTTGAACTTCCCGCACTGCCCTACGAAAAGAACGCACTGGAACCGCACATCTCTCAGGAAACGCTCGAGTACCATTACGGCAAGCATCACAACACCTACGTCACCAAGCTCAATGGCCTGATCGAAGGTACGGACAACGCCAACAAATCTCTTGAAGACATCATCAAGAGTGCCAGCGGCCCGCTGTTCAACAACGCCGCACAGGTCTGGAACCACACCTTCTACTGGCACTGCCTGAGCCCGAACGGCGGTGGTGAACCCACCGGTGCTGCCAAGGAAGCGATCGAGAAGGCGTTCGGTTCTTTTGAAGATTTCAAGAAAGAATTCAATGACAAAGCAGCCAACAACTTCGGTTCTGGCTGGACCTGGCTGGTGAAAAAAGCGGACTGCTCCGTTGCCATCGCGAATACCAGCAACGCTGAAACGCCGTTGACCGGTGCCGACAAGCCGGTACTGACCGTCGACGTCTGGGAGCACGCGTACTACATCGACTATCGCAACTCCCGCCCGAACTACCTGGAAGCTTTCTGGAACCTGGTGAACTGGGATTTCGTAAACGAAAACCTGGCCTGATCCCGGCCTCGCTTCCAGACTCAGTCTAAAACGACTGTGATCAAGCGCCCGCCCCTGGCGGGCGTTTTTGTGTCTGCTATACCCAAGCAATTACAATTTGATACAAGCACACTCTGAAATCTTTGGAAAAATCGCCGATACTCCATGAAGATATCGCGAACCTGAACCATACTTGGAAACAACCATCAGGGTGAGCCCCCACGCACATCACCCAAAGTGCGACACCTTTGCCCTGAACCTTGCAGATCAGCGGCTCTGCAAAAACCGGAACAAGACAGGCTTGAATGCAAAACTCCTTCGAGGTTGAACATCGCCTGGGCTATCGAATCTTACGGTGGATTCTTGCGGTGGCCCTTGCCAGTGGCGTCGTTGTCAGTGCCATACAGGTCATCCTGGACGCCCAACGCGTGTCCAGAGGGCTGGATAGCGATGCCAAGCAAACCATCGCGATGGTGAAAGACGCAGCCACCCAGGCGGTGTTCAGCATCGACGCCGAACTCGCGCAACAAGTCGTGGACGGCCTCTTCGCCAAGGAAGCGGTCCACATGGCCCGCATCGTCCACCCTGACGGCGACTCACTGGGAGATCGCAGCCGTCCACTCCAGGAAACCGCTTTCCGCCCGGTCACCGATCCGATTTTCGACGCCGACCGGCTCTATCGGGAACCGCTTTTCCGCGAGGGTAATCCGGAAGACGTCTACGGCTTTCTTGACGTTCACTACGACACTGCAGCAGCGGCCCGCACCTGGTTGGACAGGGCGGCTGTCACTTTCGCTTCCGGCATGGCCACAGCTCTCATTCTCGGCATGGTGTTGTTCTATGTATTCCACCTGCTCCTGACGCGCCCCCTCCTCCGAATTGTCAATTCCGTGAGGCAGGTGGATCCTGCGCACCCGGATGACCGCCTGGTCACCACGCCATCCGGCCACCAGAGCGACGAACTTGGCCTCTGGGTCAACGCAACCAATAACCTCCTGGTGGCCATTGGTGACAGCCAGAAACGTCATCGCGAGGCGGAGGACCGGGTGAGCCGTCTCTCACGTTACGACCAGCTCACTGGCCTGCCCAGCCGGGATACCTTCATGGAATTGCTGGTGCGGGATATTGAGGATGCCGCCAGGCGCAACGCCCAACTGTCGCTGATTGTCTGCGGCATCGACGATTTCAAATCGGTGAACGAGCAGTGCGGTTTCCGGTCCGGGGACCTTATTCTACAGACCGTTGCCGACCGCCTGACCAACAAACTGGACAATGCCCGCTTCACCATTGCACGCCTCGGCAGCGACCAGTTCGTGGTTGTCCAGAAAGGACTTCGGGACGGGTTTCAAGCAGCAGACACAGCTGAGCGAATCCTGGCCTGTGTCAATGAGCCCATGCTGGTCGAAGACCAGAACATCTCAATCAGCGCCACCCTGGGGGTTGCTCTTTACCCCTCCGACACCAGCAAGGCAGACCGACTGCTTCAGAGTGCCGAACAGACCATGACCCTGGCCAAGCAGAACGGTCACAACCACTTCCAGTTCTATGTCGCCAGCATTGACCAGGAAATCCGGGACCGGAAGCAACTGGAAAAGGATTTGTCCCAGGCTCTTGGTAATCACCAATTTCATCTGGTTTACCAGCCCCAGATTAATCTGGAGAGCAAACGGGTAATCGGGGCAGAGGCATTGTTACGTTGGGAGCACCCGACTCGTGGCACGGTTCCCCCCGACTTCTTTATCCCGGTGGCCGAAGCAAACGGCTCTATCGTGGAAATTGGCCAGTGGGTTCTGGACCAGGCTTGTTGGCAGGCAGCTCGCTGGGCCTCGGACGGCTCGCCGCTTCGTATTGCTGTTAATCTCTCGGCCGTTCAGCTGCGCCAGGAAAGCATTGTCGATGATATTCTCGATACCCTGCGACGACACAAGATACCGGCCGGGCGGCTGGAGCTGGAGGTAACAGAAACCAGCTTCATGACCAACCTGTCAGACGCCGTAGCCAAACTCCACAGACTCAACAAAGCGGGAATAAGCATCGCGGTGGACGACTTTGGAACCGGCTACTCGTCACTGACCTACCTCAAACAGATGCCGGTACAGCATCTGAAGATCGACAAACAGTTTATCCGCGATCTGCTGGTCAATGAGGAAGATACCCGAATCGCCAATACCATCATCGACCTTGGCAAGAGTCTGAACCTGTCAGTGGTTGCTGAAGGGGTGGAAACGGCAGAGCAGGAATATTACCTGAGCCAGCGTGGCTGCAAGCTCGCCCAGGGCTATTTCTTCAGCAAACCGTTGCCGCCGCGTGAATTTGAGACCTTCGTTAAAGGTTTTCACGAGCAGATCGTGGAAAATAACCTCTGAACCACTACCTCTAGGAGTTGCCATGGGAACCACTGTTATCGGCCTGATCGTTATCGCCGTCATTGTTTTCTATCTGGTCTTTATCTACAACCGCCTGGTTTCCCTGCGCAACCAGTTCAAAAACGGGTTTGCCCAGATTGATGTTCAACTGCAGCGTCGGCACGACCTTATTCCGAATCTTGTGGAAGCGGCAAAAGCCTATCTGACCCACGAAAAAAGCACCCTCACCCAGGTGATGGAAGCCCGCAACAATGCGGTCAGCGCCCAAAAAGACGCCGCCAAGGATCCCGGCGATGGAACCAAGATCCAACGCCTGGGCAGCGCCGAAAACCTGCTCACCAAGGCGCTTGCCAATTTCTACGCGGTGGCGGAAAACTACCCGGAACTGAAGGCCAACGAAACCATCCAGCAACTGATGGAAGAACTCTCCAGTACCGAGAACCGCGTCGCCTTTGCGCGCCAGGCCTATAACGATGGCGTGATGAGCTACAACATTTTCCGTGAGCAGTTCCCCAACAACTTTGTTGCCGGCATGTTCGCCTTCAAGGAAACGTCGCAACTGGAACTGGAATCACCGGAAGCCCGCCAGGCACCGAAAGTGGCCTTCTGAGGCCCTGAGGCATGGCTCACCCCGGTTTCTTTCAGCGCCAGGCCCATGCCCGGCGCAACACCAGTCTGCTGGTTTTTCTTTTCCTGACGGCGGTCGCGTTTATCACGCTTGCTGTCTGCCTTGTGGGTTATTTCGTAACCCGTAGTGAATCCTCCGGTCTTGCGTTCCACCACTGGCTGCTCTCCAATCATGGCCTGCTGACCGCCGTTACGGTTGTTTCCCTGATTGTTCTGGGCTCCCTGCTCCGCTGGGTTGATCTGGCCGGAGGTGGCGACCGGGTCGCCAAAATGGTTGGCGCCAGACCCATTGACCCCGATACCCGCGACAGTGACGAGCGCAAACTGCGCAACATCGTTGAGGAAATGGCTATTGCCAGTGGTGTCTCGGTGCCGGAACTCTATGTGATGGATCAGGAAACCGGCATCAACGCTTTTGTGGCCGGCTACACTCCCGGTGAGGCCGTCATGGTCGTCACCCACGGCGCCATCACCCAGTTATCCCGGGACGAACTGCAAGGCGTGGTCGCCCATGAATTCAGCCATATTTTCAACGGCGACATGCGGCTGAACGTTCGGCTCATTGCCCTGCTTGCCGGCATCCTGATGATCGGACAGATTGGCGGCTTTCTACTGCGCGCATCCTTCTACCGCGGCCACCGGGTGGGTCGATCACGGGACGGTCGGGCCCAGGCGGCCATGGGCATCATTGGTCTGGCCCTCTTTGTGATTGGCTATGTGGGCGTTTTCTTTGGCCGGCTGATACAGGCAGCGGTCTCCAGGCAACGCGAAATGCTGGCAGACGCATCCTCCGTGCAATTTACCCGCAATCCCGAAGGCATTGCCGGAGCGCTGTTCAAGATCGGAATGAAGGGCGGTTACCTGGACACAACCAGCCACGCCAGCGACATGAATCACATGTGTTTTGGCGAAAGTGCGCGGATGAAGTTCACCTCTTTGCTGGCATCCCACCCGCCCATAGATGAGCGAATCAATGCCATTCAGCCCGGCATGCTGGCCAGATTGCGAAGCCGGCTCAGGGATACCGAACCAGGCGCCGATCTCTACCGGGGAGGCTCTGGAGCACCAGAAGCGGGCGCGTCCGGGTTCAGTGGCGCGGCAACTGACATACTCGGGCCGGTTACCGGCAGGAGTGGCAGAACCTCACCGCTTGCATCCAGCCCGGAAAAAACCATAAAACCGGCCCGGAAATTTTCAGATCAGGTCGGCACTATCAACCGGCAAAGCGAAGATTTCGCCCTGCGTTTTCTGGAACGCCTGCCAGCCACCTTCCGAAACCTGCTGTACACCCGGGCCGGGGCCACGCAGCTCTGCTATGCCATGCTGATCAGCGAACTGCCGCGTCCACAGCAAACGGAACGGCTGAACCTGCTGCCGGCACACCCGGTATTGGGCAGCCAGCCGGATCTACTCGAGAAACTGCTGCCGGCACTGAAAACCATCGGCGATGGCGTCCGTTTCCCTGCCCTGGAGCTGGCCATGCCTGCCCTTCGCAAGCTGGACCCGGAAGAGCGGGAGTTGCTCATTACCAATGTCCAGAAACTTGTGGCGGCGGATAACCGGGTTACCCTGTTTGAACTCGCTCTGACAAGCTTCCTGTCACGCCACCTGGGCGACGAAGCAGCCAGAGTGGTACCGGTGCGCTATAAGAGCTACAAACCGGTCATGCCGGCCCTCCAGAGGCTCCTGAGCTTGATGGCAAGGGCTGGGTCTGAGTCCCAATCTGACGCCGAGAAGCTCTATCGGGAGGCCATGGCCGGCTTCATGAATGCGAAGGATGGAGTGGAGCCAGTTCTGGAAAAAGTCACCATGCGCCAGCTACGGGAAGCGTTGACCGCGTTGAACGGTCTTTCACCGCTGCTGAAACCGGCAATCATCGATGCCTGTGGGCACTGCATTACCCGCGACGGGAAAGTGGAAACCCGGGAGTACGAACTGATGCGGCTGGTGGCGGACCAGATGGATTGCCCGATGCCGCCACTGGCTGTCTGAGCGCTTACTTTACCCGGGTGCTGCCGTCTTCAAACAGCGCGTCCACTGTCGGACGCTGCTCTTCGGTGGGGATACCCAGCTTCTCCCGGATGTTCAGATTGACGTCCCAAAGCTGATTGAACTTGTCGGAAGTAGCCGCAACGGCCTCTTCCTTGCCCAGCATGATTTTGGGGCGCAGGAACACCAGCAGGTTGCGCTTCACCCGGCGCTCCGATTCGGAGGAGAACAGGCGACCAACGAACGGGATGTCACCCAGCAGGGGCACCTTGCTCCTGTTGACCTGGTAATCATCCCGGGTCAAACCGCCCAGCACGATGGTCTCACCGTCATCTGCAAGCACTGTGGTCTTGATTTCCCGCTTGTTGGTGACGATATCCGAGGCGTCCTCGATGCTGTCTGCCACGTTCTCTGTGGTCTGCTCCACCACCAGACGCACCAGGCCGTCGGCACTGATGGTCGGGGTAACCTTGAGGGTCAGACCGATATCGCGACGCTCGATGGTGGTGAATGGATTGGTGGTGCCGTCACCGACAACCGTCGACTGGCCAGTGCGGAACGGGACATTCTGGCCCACGATGATCTCGGACTCCTGGTTATCCAGCGTAATAATGCTTGGCGTGGACAACAGGTTTGCAGCAGCAGACGTAGACAGTGCCTGCAGGAGAACCCCCCAGCTCACACCATTTTCGTTCCGTTGGCCGGCGCCGATGGTGATACCACCGGTAGCCGGCGTGATGGCGGATCCGGTCAGAATCGCGCTGAGCACCTCACCCAGGCTGCGACCCACGTTACCGAAATTGGTGCCGGCAACCGGCGTGGATTCGCCGGACTCGTCACCGACCGCAACCTGGACGCCCAGATCCTGGCCCAGTTCGTCGCTGATCTCGACAATGGCCGCCTCAATCATCACCTGGGCACGGCGCACATCCAGCGCCGCAACAATCTGTTCGGCTTCCTGCATCAGGGATGGCTCACCCCTCACCACCAGCGCGTTCAGCCCCTCATCCGCAAACACGGCAAAGCTGCTTTGCGGTTTGGCGGCACCGCCGCCTCCCGAACCGGTACCTTCTTTCACCAGCTCGCCCATCACACCCTTCAGGATCTCAGTCAGGTTTTTGGCGTCGGCGTGTTTCAGCCTCAGGACCTTGGTGGTGCCGCCGGTGGCAGAGGGCTGGTCCAGCTGTCGAATCAGGCCGCGCATCTTTTCGCGGAAGGTCTCATCGCCCCGCAGGATAAGGCGGTTGCTGCGCTCATCTGCCGTGACGCTGTATTTTCTGGCGGCATTGTCGCCGCCGGCCCGGCCGAGTTCATCCGGGGCCAGTTCCTGCAGCAGGGTCACCATATCACCCACCCAGGCTTCCTGAAGCTGGATGACTTCCACTTCGTATTTGGACGGGCTATCCAGCTCCCGGACAATCTGCTCGATGCGCTGGATATTGGAAGAATGATCACTGATGATCAGGGCGTTGGCGGCGGCCACCCCGGCCAGATGGCCGTATTTCGCCACCAGGGGGCGCAGAATCGGCACCAGCTCCAGGGCGTTGGCGTTGTCGATCTGGATAACCCGCGTGATCAGCTGCTCGGAGGGGGTTTCGGGAAAGCGCTCCAGAATCTCTGCCGACTGTTTGGCATCAACCTGCTGCACCACCTTGATCACTTCTGCGCCCGGGATGGCGGTAAAACCGTGAACATTCAAGACCGCCAGGAACAGATCGTAAATTTCGTCCTTGTTCATGGGCGCGCTGGAGAGCAACGTTACCTTGCCCTTTACCCGCGGATCCACCACAAAACTGTACCCGGTAATGTCCGCGACCTGGGTCACGAACGCACGGATATCGGCGTCTTTCAGGTTCAGCCGCCATGTCTCGGCTTCCTGCCCATAAGCCATGGACATAAAGGGAAGGAGAAAAAGCAGGACAATGGCCCGCAAAACATTGATCTTGTGGTTATACATCTGGCGATTTCGTCCTGTTTCGATGAACCCGGTCAGCGCCACTGCTCGGGTATGGCATAACTGATGGTGAGGATGGATCCGTCACGCTCGATTTCTATCTCCAGCTGGGCCTGGCCGCGCCAGTTCTCAAGCAGGGCCTTATCCTGGCTGATATCGCCCAGCCGCTGACCGTTGATAGCCGTTATCACGTCCCCGGCCTGCAGGTTGACGGCGTTAAGCATGGCGTTAGAGCCGTCATACACGTAACCGGACATGCCGCTATTGTCCACCGGGCTCAACCCGAAAGGCGCCAGTGCGGCAATGCCCTGGCTGTCAATCTGTTCACGGGCGCTGGCCAGGAACTCATCCGGTGATGATTCTGCAGGCTCCTCGGTCACTTCTGCAACCAGTTCAGACGACTGCTCCTCGAAAGTCAGGGATTCGTATCGCCCACCCCGACGAATCAGAACACGCCCGGGTTCCACTTCGGCCAGCTCGGCATTGCCGGGTAGCATCTCCCCTACCCGGTAATATGCGGTTTCTCCATTGCTCCCAGCAACTATAGCACCGGAGTCCTCCGGGCGCTGTGCGACAAGTACCCCTTCCAGCCGGAGCCGAAGCCGGGTTTCCGGAGCCGAGCGGCGAACCGCATCGGCCACCTCGACCGGTCGCTCAGACCGCCCGAAGAAATCGTAAACGGCTATGGACGTCGTCAAACGGCTACCGCCTGACAGACTGCCTGCACCGGCTGCGACCGGCGCGTCTGGCACCGGCCGGTCGTCCCAGGCGTATAACCAGGTCATCCGGGCGAGAGTGTTGGCCAAATACACCACCAGCACCAACAGCAACAGGTTGGCGAGGATCCGGGAAATCCGGCTCTGGGCCGGAATACTCAACAGCGCCATATTATCTTGCCCCCGGTACGAGAGGCTGGCGTACCCGGAATACGACATCACCCGGGCTGGCAGAATCCGGCCAGGGCTGGCCGGCGAGATCCACCATACGCTTGTAGACACGCAGTTCCATCATTCCGTTCCAGAACACGGTGGCATCTGCTGCTGGCCCCTGGGCGCCCTGCTCGGAGACGGTCAGCGCCACACCACCCTGGGAGGTATCCATCGTCGCCTGCATGGGCGGAAACTCGGCCTGCCCACGCTGGCCACCCATTGGCCAGGTCACCAGGCCGCCATCCCAGCGCCCCAGGCCTTCCGCCCGCGTAATCCGGTTATCGGCCCAGGCCATATTCAGACGGTCAATCATGACTTCGCCTTCAATCATGGCGCCGCCGCTCTGGCGGATCAGCTCCTCAAACTCGGCCACCGTGATCCGTCCGCTGGCATCAAGCTGGGCACTGGCCGGCCAGCCCACCGTAACATCGCCGTTGAGCGAGGATTGCGACGATTCCAGGGAAATTCGGGCTGGCCATTCCAGGCTGGTGACCGACGGCATATAAAGGCGCCAGTCAACACGCACCGGGAAACCGGCCACCACAACCCCGGCTTCGCCATCCCAGAGTTTGCCGGCAACTTGCTGAACCTTTACCTGGGGAGGCAGAGATACATGGGCAGAGGCTTGCTGCCAGACCCATCCCGCAGGGACCAGAAAGACCAGTGACAGCAGATAGACCAGAGCGCCCAGCAGCAGGAGCAAGAATACCTTGCCGGGGCGGAGAAAGGATTTGGGTTCAGCGTCACTCATTCGGCGTTGCACAGATAATGGACCGGAAGCCGAGTCTAGCAAAGCCATGGGGCAAGTTCATGACAAAAAAACAAAAACCCCGCGTTGGCGTGAACCAACGCGGGGTTTTTCAGGGGCCGAGATCAGGCCGGCATTACATCATGCCGCCCATGCCTCCCATGCCGCCCATTCCACCCATGTCCGGCATACCGCCGCCGGCAGACTCGTCCTGCGGCTCATCCGCAACCATCGCCTCAGTGGTGATGATCAGGGAAGCCACAGAAGCGGCCGCCTGCAGAGCGGAACGGGTGACCTTGGCAGGATCCAGGATACCCATTTCCAACATATCGCCGTAGGCTTCGGTCGCGGCGTTGTAGCCGAAGGAACCTTCGCCTTCGCGAACCTTGGCAACCACAACAGAAGACTCACCGCCTGCGTTGTAAACAATCTGGCGCAGAGGAGCTTCCATGGCACGGCGCAGAATGTTAACACCGGCTTTCTGCTCTTCGTTGATGGCGTCTACCTTGTCCAGGGCCGCAATGGCACGGATCAGGGTTACACCACCGCCCGGCACGATGCCCTCTTCAACCGCGGCGCGGGTAGAGTGCAGCGCGTCTTCAACGCGGGCCTTCTTCTCTTTCATTTCCACTTCGGAACCGGCACCAACCTTGATAACGGCAACACCGCCAGCCAGCTTGGCAACACGCTCCTGCAGCTTTTCCTTGTCGTAGTCGGAAGAGCTGTCTTCGATCTGCTTGCGAATCTGCTCAACGCGAGCTTCGATGTCCGCCTGCGCACCAGCACCGCCGATGATGGTGGTGTTTTCCTTGGTGACGTTCACACGCTTGGCTGTGCCAAGGTCATCCAGGGTGGTGTTCTCAAGAGTCAGGCCGACTTCTTCGGAGATTACGGTGCCACCGGAAAGGATCGCGATGTCCTGCAGCATTTCCTTCCGACGGTCACCAAAGCCAGGCGCCTTGACGGCGTTTACCTTGACGATGCCACGCATGTTGTTGACTACCAGAGTGGCAAGCGCTTCACCCTCAATGTCTTCAGCGATGATCTGCAGCGGCTTACCAGCCTTGGCTACAGCTTCCAGCACCGGCAGCAGCTCGCGGATGTTGGAGATCTTCTTGTCGACCAGCAGGATGTACGGGTCTTCCAGCTCGGCAGACATGTTGTCCTGGTTGTTGATGAAGTACGGAGACAGGAAGCCACGGTCGAACTGCATACCTTCAACCACGTCCAGCTCGTCTTCCAGGCCTCGGCCTTCCTCAACGGTAATTACGCCTTCCTTGCCAACTTTTTCCATTGCATCGGCGATGATCTTACCGATGGTATCGTCACCGTTGGCAGAGATAGTGCCTACCTGAGCGATCATCTTGCTGTCGTCACAGGGCTTGGCCATATCACGGATTGCCTTCACGGCTTCCGTTGTGGCCTTGTCGATGCCGCGCTTCAGATCCATCGGGTTCATGCCGGCAGTAACTGCCTTAACGCCCTCGTTAACGATGGACTGAGCCAGAACGGTTGCGGTAGTGGTACCGTCACCGGCGGTGTCGTTGGCCTGGGAAGCTACTTCCTTCACCATCTGGGCGCCCATGTTCTCGAACTTGTCAGACAGTTCGATTTCCTTGGCTACGGAAACACCATCTTTGGTGATGGTCGGCGCGCCGAAGGACTTTTCCAGAACCACGTTACGGCCTTTCGGGCCGAGGGTCACTTTAACCGCGTCTGCCAGTACATTGACGCCCGCGACCATGCGCTTACGTGCGCTATCACCGAATCTAACGTCTTTTGCTGCCATGTCTTCTATTCCTGTTCGTTAAACCGAAGTTGTTGAATCAATCGGATTAATGAGAGTTCGTGCGATTCGCCTCAGCGATCACTCAAGCACGCCGTAGATGTCGCTCTCGCTCATGATGAGGAGCTCTTCGCCATCGATCTTGACGGTGTTCCCGGCGTACTGGCCGAAGACCACGGTGTCACCCACCTTGACCGCCAGTGAGCGGGTTTCGCCGTTTTCCAGGATGCGACCGTTACCAACGGCAATTACCTCGCCCTGGGAAGGCTTCTCTTTGGCGTTACCCGGCAGCACGATGCCACCCGCAGTTTTCTCTTCTTCTTCCTTACGGCGCACGACAACACGATCGTGTAGCGGACGAATTTTCATTGCTCGGTTTCTCCAATAGTCAGATTAATGTGGCAATGACATTGTTGATGTAGGTCGGACAGGCAAAGCCTGGTCCGACAAATTGCCCGGCTGGATAACCAACTGTTTTCAGTGGAAATCAGCCCGCAGCGAACTTGTGGTTTCTATTTGGGGTAGCTAGTAGGTGTTTTCAACACCCCGGAGAGAAAATTTTTTCACTTTTTTTCGATCCGGTCCCGATCGGATTCCGTCTCATCCTGGTACTCGCCTTCGATGATGTCGCCATTGCTGTCCCGATCAAAAGGCCGCTGCCGGCCGAACGGGTTCTCCTGGCCGCCAAACGGATCCTGCCCGAACGGATTGGAACCGCCACCCGCGCGAAAATAGAAACTGCTGCCACGGCTTTGACCAGCAACGACCATTCGCTTGAGCGCCTGTGCTGCAAGCCAGTGGCGCGTGCCCGGGATCAGGCACAGAAACCCGACCGTGTCGGTAATAAAGCCAGGTGTCAGCAACAGTGCACCACCAATCGCAAGGATCAGCCCCTCGGCAACCTCCTTGGCCGGCAGTTCTCCACTGTTCAGCCGCTGATTGGCCCTCAACAGCGTTGCCAGACCCTGCTGGCGAAGCAGCCACGCACCGATCACGGCGGTCAGCAGCACCAGCCCGATGGTATTGAGCACACCAATCATGCCGCCGACCTGGATCAGGACCGCCATCTCGGCGATGGGCATGACAATGAAGAGAAAAAGGAAAACGGACAAAGTGCCTCCATTGTTTCGGATCTTGTCGGGCTACGCTTCGCTAACCCAACAAGGATAAAACCCCACCATAGTCGTATTTGGTATACTCCGCGCACAAAAATAACCGCACAGACGCACAGCAACCGTAAAACCACCTGATAACAGTAGTTAGGGCAAAACATGAAACTTCAAGATTCCGTGATTGCAATCACTGGCGGCGGCCAGGGCCTTGGCCGCGCCATGGGCGAATACCTTGCGGCCAAAGGTGCAAAAATTGCGCTGATCGACCTGATGCCGGAGAAGCTGGACGAAGCCGTCACCGCCTGCGTGGCCGCGGGCGCTGAGGCCAGAAGCTACGTCTGCAACGTTGCAAAAGAGGAAGAGGTAGAAAAAACCTTCGAGGCCATCGTAAAAGACTTCGGCCACCTCAACGGCCTGGTTAACAACGCCGGTATCCTCCGGGACGGCCTGATGGTCAAAGTGAAGGATGGCGAAGTTGAGCGCCGCATGGAGCTGTCCCAGTGGCAGGCGGTGATCGACGTCAACCTCACCGGTGTGTTTCTCTGCGGCCGCGAAGCCGCCACCCAGATGATCAAGAACGGCGACCAGGGCGCGATCATCAACATCGCCTCCATCTCCCGCGCCGGCAACATGGGCCAGAGCAACTACTCCGCCGCCAAAGCCGGCGTCTCCGCCCTGGTTCCCGTATGGGCCAAGGAACTCGCCCGCTACGGCATCCGCTGCGCCGGTATCGCCCCGGGCTTCATCGAGACCGAAATGACCGCCTCCATGAAACCGGAAGCCCTGGAAAAAATGACGGCCGGCATTCCGCTCAAGCGCATGGGCAAACCCGAAGAGATTGCTTCGGCTGCGGCGTTCATCTTTGAGAACGACTATGTGTCAGGGCGGATGATTGAAGTGGATGGGGCTCTTCGGCTCTAACGGGTCGAGCTACCATTGAGTGGGGCGCCCAGAGCGCCCCGTTACCATCGAAACCGAGACATCGAAACCCGCCCGTCGGTAACTTCGACACCTTCAGCCTCAAGCCGGCTAACCTGCTCCTCAAATTTCTCGGACCCCGCGGGAAATGCAATCTGGCCGTTACTGCGAATCACCCGATACCAGGGCACCGCATGCCCTTCTGGCAGCTTGCCCAACGCCTTTCCGATATATCTCGCCTGCCGGCCCAATCCCGCCATCTCCGCAACCTGACCGTAACTGACCACCCTCCCCTCCGGGACAGCCAGTACAACTTGCCAGATCTTCTGATCTTTGGTTGGTTCGGGCATCAAGGGCTCACCGGTTCTGCATCAGGCTTTGATTCATTCCGCGGCGCTAGCGCATCCAATCGATGGCCATTTCGGATCATGAACATGGCCAACAAAATAGCAGGGACGCCCATTATGCCGGCCACCAGGAAGAACTCCGCATATCCGAAGCCCGCCACAACGATGCCGGAGAAGCCCCCCAGAAACTTTCCGGGCAGGGTCATCAGCGAACTGAACAGGGCATACTGCGTGGCCGTGAACGAAGCACTGGTCATGCTGGAGAGCCATGCAATCAGGGCAACATTGGCAATGCCGCCACTGAGGTTATCGGCGCTCACCACAGCGGCCAAGGTAATGATGTTGGGCGGGTACTGGGCCAGAACGACAAACAGAAGATTGGTGGCGGCGGTCATGATTGCGCCAAGCAGAAGAATCCGGCGAACTCCGTAGCGAACCACCATTACACCGCCGACCAGCGAGCCGGCAATGGTCATGAAGAAGCCAAAGATCTTGGTGACGTCCGCCACCTCGGTTTTGCTGAAGCCCATGAAATCCAGGTAGAAGGGATTGGCCATAACGCCCATGGCGATGTCAGAGATCCGGTAAACGGCCACCATGAGCAGGATAACCAGAGCCAGCTCTTTGTAACGGCGAAAGAAATCGAGGAATGGGCCGGCCACGGCGGCGTAGAACCAGCCAACAAGTCTCGCCAGGCGGGGATTCAGATGCGTGAGCTTGGCAGCCTCCTGTTCGATCTCGTGGGCAATGTCCTGGGCGGCGGCAAAGTGGTTCACGCTGGGCTCGCGAACAATGAGCACCGTGAGCGCGCCAACTCCTACCAGGGCCGCCATGACTTCATAGGACACCTGCCACGACCAGAATTCCGCCAGGTAAAGAGCACCGGCGCCGGCCACCAGAAGCGCCAGACGGTAGCCAAAGATATACGTAGCAGCCAGCGCCGCCTGCAGCCGCTCCTCGGCAATCTCGATGCGGTAGGCATCAATGGCCACATCCTGAGTGGCGGAGGAAAAGGCCACCAGCAGGCCGCAAAGAGCCATCATTTCAGGCGCTGCCGTAGCATCCACGTGAGCCATCAGGTACAGCCCCGTGGCGATACCCGCCTGCGCAAAGATAATCCAGCTCCGCCGCTTGCCCAAAAGCCGGTCGAGCAACGGCAGTTTCAGGCGGTCCACCACCGGTGCCCAGAACACCTTGATTGAATAGGTAATACCGAGCCAGCTAAAGAACCCGATGGTGGCGGTTTCCACTCCCACATCCGCCAGCCGGGCGTTAAGGGTGGAAAACACCAGCAGAAACGGCAAACCCGCCGAGAACCCCAGGAATAACAGGGCGATCACCTGCCAACGGGTGTAGGTGTAAAGCGTATCCCGAATCAGGGTCAGGCGGGTGCCGGTTAAGATGGTAAAGCCTCCGGATCAGTCGCGGAAATTATTGAACTGCAGCGGGATATCCAGCTCAGCTTCGCGCAGCATAGCGATGGCCTCCTGGAGATCATCCCGTTTCTTGCCGGTCACCCGCACCTTATCGCCCTGGATACTGGCCTGGACCTTCATCTTCTGGTCCTTGATCATCTTCACGATCTTCTTGGCCATATCAGTTTCAATGCCCTGCTTCAGCAGCAGGTGCTGTTTGACCAGCTTGCCGGACTTGCTGTCGCCGTCCTCGGCCAGCGCTCGCGCATCGATATTGCGCTTGGCAAAGGCCATACGCAGCATATCCAGCAACTGCTCCAGCTGAAACTCCTGCTCGGCACTGATGGTAATGCCCTTGTCATCCAGCTCAATGTTGGCTTCAACATTCTTGAAGTCCCAGCGATTACCCAGCTCCCGCTTGGCCTGGTCGACCGCATTGGTGACTTCGTGCATATCGATTTCTGAAACAATGTCAAAAGAAGGCATGGTCCTTATTCTCCGTTAAGCTAAGCGGGTATACTGGCAAACTGCTGAAAACGGGGTCAGATGAAAGCGTTCATCTGACCCCACCTTCGGCGCCCGATTGATTTGCAGGGGATGATACCAACCCCCGGCATCTCTCGCACCTGACAACGGACTGCTAAAAGTAGATAACAATGCCAAATCTGGACCTTCCCATCCTGGTAGTAGACGACGCGAAATTCAGCAGTATGGTGGTTGGCCGCACGCTGCGAAATGCCGGATATCGCGACGTACGCATCGTGAATAACGCACCGGAAGCCCTGCAGCTGATCGAACAGCGCCCGGTCAGCGTTCTGATTGCCGACTGGCTGATGCCCGAGATGGATGGCCTTGAGCTGACGGACCAGGTGCGACAACAGGACGAGCAGAACAATCACTACACCTACGTGATCCTGCTAACGGCACGGGAAAGCGTCGAGGCTCTTTCAGAAGCCTTCGACCGGGGCGTGGACGACTTCATCTACAAGTCCGACATGACCAAGCAACTGATCCCCCGCATCTTTGCCGCAGACCGAATGGCCGACCGCCAGAACACCCTGCTCCGGGCCAACTCCCTGCTGATCGAGAACAATCGTGAGCTGGAATCCACAAACATCATTGATCTGGAAACCGGCCTCTGCAACACCAAATACGGCCGCGAGCGGCTGACCAAGATGCTGCGCCACGCTGAATCCCGCGGCGGATGCTCTGCCTACGTGCTGTGCGGCATTCGCAACTGGCAGGAACTGAAACGCAAACACCCGCCCACGGTGATGAGTGAGCTGGGCATCGGCATCGCCCGCCGCCTGAGCACCCTGATACGCCCTATTGATGCCCTGTGCCGCGTCGGCGACAACCAGTTCGCCATCATTGCCTACTTCCCGAACAGCGACCATTGCACAACCACCGCCTTCCGGCGCGTGTTCGACGGCATCAACCACAAGGCTCTGAAAACCACCGCCGGCTATATTTCCGTGGAAGCCGGCATGGTACTTTGCAAAGCCGACGCCCAGAACGGCACGCCCTCGATCCAGGATATGGAACGGGCCGCGGTGCAGGGGCTGGTGGATGCCTATGATACGCGTCGGTTTACCGAGACTGCGCCGGAGATCGGAGCGACCGCCTGAAGCGGCGACACACTCGGTAACACTGATACACACTTCACAAACAGACAGGAAAGGCCGGACGACTTATTCTGCAATTGTGGATTTAAGCAGTATCCCCCATGGTGGAGGAGCCGAGTAGTACCTCCGCCGCCATATGGGGAATCGAATCCACCGGATTAACGAATTTTTCAGGCACTTTCGTTCTTTCCTTGTTTTTTGGGCCAGCTTTTTAGCTGGCCTTTTTATTTTCCGCTCCAGACGTTTCCGCACCAGTTCCGTTATACTCCGGCTATAACGACTCCAAAAACAGTGCTGTAACCATGAAAACCCTCGGAACCGCCTCTGTCGCCGCCCTGCGCCAATACGTTCGTGCTGCCGAATCCGCCGGCGTGGATATCAATCGCCTTTTCGACCAGGCTGAACTGGACCAGAACATCCTGGACACCGACGACGGCCGCATTAACGGCGAGCAGTTCCAGCACTTTATCCGTTTATTGTGCGAACAAACCGGCAGCCCGATCCTGGGCCTCGAGACCGGCGACTTCGTTCAACCCGGCTCCTACAGCGTGCTTGGCTACATCACCATGAGCTGCGCCACCCTGGGGGAGGCCGTAGCGCGCATTGCGCCGTTCGAAAAACTCGTTGGAGACATGGGCACCACCAGCCTCGCCATGAAAGGCGAAGACATCAAACTGACCTGGAACTGCAACTACACCGATCCCGTCGTCCGCCCGCAACTGGTGGACAACGTATTTGCCTCCTGGGTGAACTACGCCCGCTGGCTTGCAGACAATCAGGAAGCATCACCAAGCGTGGTAAAACTCCGCCGATCCTCGCCAGGTTCCGAATTTGAAACAGCCTACCGAGAGCGCTGGCACTGCCCGGTCACCTTCTCAGCCGATGAGGACAGCATCACACTCAAGAAAACCCTGCTGGAGACCCGCCTGCGGCAACCGGACCCCCTGCTCCGCAAAACCCTGGAAGCCCATGCCCTGAGCCAGTTGGCCTCCCTGGATACCGACAGCGACCTTACCTCAAGAGTCCGCCACAGCATCCAGCAACAACTGATGCACGGCATTACCCGGCAGGACATGGTGACTGAAGACCTGGGTATGACCAGCCGAACCCTGCAGAGAAAACTCGGCCAGGAAGGCGTGTCTTACCAGAAATTGCTGGATGAAGTGCGGCAAAAAATGGCCGAGGACTATCTTCGCAACAGCGAGCTGGCCATTCCGGATATTGCACTGAGGCTGGGATACAGTGAAACCACGTCGTTTCACAGGAAGTTCAAGGCGGTAACGGGGAAGACGCCCGGAGAGTTCCGGGCGTCCGTAGAGCAGACTTAAAGCTTGCGGCCTTTGCCAGCAGCAATCCTCAGACGCAGCGCATTCAGCTTGATAAAGCCTTCTGCATCCTTCTGATCGTACGCACCCTGATCTTCCTCAAAGGTGGCAATCTTCTCGTCGAACAGAGAATCCTCAGACTTACGGCCAACCACATCCACATTGCCCTTGTAGAGCTTCAAGCGAACAGTGCCGTTTACATAATGCTGGGTCTGATCGATCAGAGCCTGCAGCGCCTCACGCTCCGGCGACCACCAGTAACCGTTATAGATCACCTCGGCGTAGCGCGGCATAATGCTGTCTTTCAGGTGCGCCACTTCGCGGTCCAGAGTAATGGACTCGATGGCACGGTGGGCACGCAGCATGATGGTGCCGCCCGGAGTCTCGTAACAGCCGCGGGACTTCATGCCCACATAGCGGTTCTCGACGATGTCCAGACGGCCAATACCGTTGGCACCCGCCAGCTTGTTCAGGGATTCCAGAACCACGTGGGGCTTCATGTCCTGACCATCGATGGCAACAATGTCGCCCTTCTTATAGGTCAGTTCAACGTAGGTCGGCTCATCCGGCGCGGTTTCCGGAGACACACTCCAGCGCCACATATCTTCCTCGGCTTCCGCCCAGGGATCTTCCAGATTGATGCCTTCGTAGGAAATGTGCAGCAAGTTGGCGTCCATGGAGTACGGGCTCTTGCCCTTCTTCATTTCCACCGGGATGTTGCGCTCTTCGCAGTACTTCAGCAGCTTCTCGCGGGAATTCAGATCCCACTCACGCCAGGGCGCAATCACCTTCACACCCGGCTTCAGCGCGTAGGCACCGAGCTCGAAACGCACCTGGTCGTTACCCTTACCGGTAGCGCCATGGGAAATAGCATCAGCGCCGGTCTCATTGGCGATATCGATCAGACGCTTGGCAATCAGAGGACGGGCAATGGACGTACCCAGCAGGTACTCACCCTCATAGATGGTGTTCGCGCGGAACATCGGGAACACGTAATCGCGCACAAACTCCTCGCGCAGGTCCTCGATGTAGATTTCCTTGACGCCCAACGCCTCGGCTTTCGCCCGCGCCGGCTCAACTTCCTCGCCCTGGCCGATGTCGGCGGTAAACGTTACCACCTCACAGTTGTAGGTATCCTGCAACCACCGAACGATTACGGAAGTATCCAGGCCACCGGAATAGGCCAGCACCACCTTTTTGATATCAGACATGCCCTTGCTCCAGACTGAACAGAATGGATGTGTTGAAAATAAGGGCAGTATTGTACGGGAGAGCGTGAGGAATGGCTATAAAGCCCCTCTCCCCTGGCGGGAGAGGGGTTGGGGAGAGGGGGTTATTGATCAGCCAGCAGCCTGCTGACCAATAGCCTCTTCCCGAATACCATCCCACCCTTCTTTAACAGAACGCAGAAGGGTCAGAACCTCATCCAGCTTGGCCAAATCATTCTTGGCGCTGGCTTGCAGAAGCGTCCGCTCCATATAGTCATACAGCGCCTCAAGACGCGCAGCCAGATCGCCACCCTGCTCGAAATCGAGGAAGGAACGCAGTCCACCAATAATCTCGATGGCCTTGTTGATCAACTGGGCCTTGCCGCCGTAATCCTTTGCCTGGATACGAGACTTGGCCATGTTGATGCGCTCAATAGCACCATTGTACAAAAGCTGGATCAGCTTATGCGGATCTGCATCGGTGATGCTGGTTTGGGTGTTTACGCGCTGGTATGCCTGTAAACCGTTCATACTCGACCTCTTGGTTCGCTAATCGGCCCGGGCCGATCAGTTGTTGTTCCGGTTGTTTTGGGGTGCAAGCGCAGCGAGCTGCTGGCTTACGTAATCCTGTGTGCTGTTGAGCTGGGAAATCAGGGAATCTGCCGCTGTGAACTGACTAACCAAGCGCTCACGGTAAGCAGCAATACGCTCCTCAAGTCGCGCCTGATTTTCCTGAATTTGTTCCAGATCGCGATTGAGGCTCTCGGTCCGCGATTCGATGGCGCCATCAGCACCCACAAAACTGGAAACCAGATCAACCGTCCGCTCTGCAACGCCTTCCACAAAAGTAATCGAGCCACGACTGCCAGTCTGGTCGCCCAGAATACGAACCTGCAGACCAGACGCACCACCATTGCCACTTCCCAGAAAGAGCACCTGCCCGTCGCCTTCCGCAGTTCGGCCACCAATGGTGCCGGCCACATCAACACCTGAAGTGCCGGTGGCAGCAGACAATCCATAAGCGGAACCATCTTCTACTGATGTCAGGCTGACGTTCGAATCACTGCCATAATCGGAGGAGGTAAATGTCAGCTCGCCGCCGCTTCCAACTCCAACCTGGACCCCCGAGCCAGACGCATTCAGAGCATTATTGGCATTCAGCTGAGCCTGTATCTCGTCTGCCAGCTCCTGAGCTGTATTGTAGGTTTGCTGAGTGAGCTGAACGCTCACAGACGTTTCATCATTAACCCGGAACGTAAGCTCGTCATTACCGGCTCCAATCGTAACCGGTGCAGTAAACGCCGTCCCTGCGAGTGAACCCTGCGTCGCTGCCTGAGTGATATTAATTTCATAACGGCCGGGCTCAGTGCTCAACCCACTGCGGACGAACTCAACCTGACTATCCGTTGTACGGCCTTGCTCCGCAAACAAAGCAGTCACATCGTCCGGATTATTCTTCAGCTGCTCCTCAAACCTGGCTCGGTCAAACTCCAGACCACCAGTTTCAAAGTTGGTCGTGATGCCCACATCCGCCAGGCTACGAACACTGGAATTTTCCAGGCCCGGCACAACCCGCGTCAGAACCTGACGCAATTGATTCTGAATAGAACGGACGGTACTGTCACCCGTGAGCAAGCTGCCCACGCCCGCCTCGGAATTAAAGCCGGCGAGGCTATCTATAGTCGACTGAAGCGAGTTAAATTTATCGACGAAGCCTTGCACCCGATCGGCAACCGCACCAAGGTCCTGCTGAACCTTGATGATAGAGGAGCCTGTCTCGGTAATATCAAAGGTTAAGCCGTCGATCACATTCTCAAAGCTGTTAGTCGACCGGGTAACTTCAACCCCGTTTATTTTCATAACCGCATCTGATGCGGCGATTGTCTCTTGCAGACCAGAATCTGCATCCATTGCGGTATTAAACGCAAAACGGGACAGACCTTGATTGTCGGTATCTGTGCCACCCGTATCACCGGATACTGAGATACTAACCGCGTTGGCCGTTCCGGTCTCGTCCGCAGAGAGCACCAATTGGAAGCCGTTCCCCGTATCGATAACGCCTGCAGAGACACCCGCATCTGAATCATTGATCGCGTTTGCCAGCCCCTGAAGCGTGTCATTGCTACTATCAATAGTGAGGTTCGTGGTTTTATCTCCTACATTCAGCGTCAGCGTGCCCTGCCCCACACTGGTCGCATCGCGATCCGCGAACACATCCCTGGAAGCCAACGCTTGCGCACCAGCAAGACTGGTTACCTCAACGCTGTATGTGCCGCGACTCGCCTTAGTGCTGTCTACGGAAACCCCAATACCTTCGTTAGAAGAACTTGCAGAAAATGCCTTGAGATTATCCGGAGCGCTGAGCTGGCGCATTGGCAAACGCAATTCGGTAACAGCGCTGCGTAGCTTACCGTAGGCGGACAGCAAAGCCTGGGTTTGCTCTGTCTTCTGTGTAAGCCTATTTTCCGTAGGCGCACGCTCTGCCTGTACCAGTTGATCAACCAGATCCGAATTCAGAACGCCTGAACCAAGACCCAACGATGATATGTTTGCCATGCTCATGCCTCCTCAAGGGGGCGAATCTCTTCATTGTTCAGTTTATCGGCAAAAAGCGGCAAAACTTTGCCTTTTTCTTTCGCCGATTTGTAACACCCTGTAACAGTTAACAACACCTCCCCTCTCCCCTCGCGGGAGAGGGGCCGGGGGAGAGGGAGAACCCTCTCACCCCAAAAACGCAGAACACCGCCGGCCCCTCACGGGTGCGGCGGTGCTGAAATACCGTCATTTAAATCTGCGTAAGAGCAACCGCCCTTACACTTTAATATTAAACAACGTCAGCGGCTCATCCTGCTGCAAGTTTTCTGCCAACCTCAATGCCAGCTCATCCGGAATCTGCCGGATAACTTCTTTGGTCGACTGATCGACTACCTTTACGATCGTCTGGCCTAATTCATTATCCACTTCAAACTGCAAATCCCGCTGCACATTCTGAACAAAATCGTTCAGTTGGCTAACCGCATCATCCAGTTGCTCCCGTGAGGCTTCATTCCGAGCCTGGAGCTTTTCAGCTTTGGACACGTCCGAAGCAACCTGAGAGTTCTCAACCTGACTGACTGCGGCAGACGAACCAGCAAGGTCGGAGGCATTCCTGCCTTCGGCCTGAGATGACGAAATTGCCCGAGCCGGCGCTTGCTCACTGGTGCGAACCAGCTTCAGATCCGGGCTATTCAGGTTAACGTCATTCATAGCTTTACCTCACTATCCTCAAACGGTTTTAAGCCGGAACCCGAGGGTTCCGGCTGTTACCGCTAGCCCCTTACTGCAGGAGGGACAGAACCTGCTGGGGACGGGCGTTCGCCTGCGCCAGAACGGAGATACCGGCCTGCTGCAGTACCTGGGACTTGGAGAGCTTCGCGGTTTCGGCGGCGAAGTCGGCGTCCAGGATTCGGCTGTTTGCAGCACTCAGGTTTTCTGACGTGGTCGCCAAGTTTGCAATAGTAGATTCGAAACGATTCTGAGTGGCACCCAACGTACCGCGAAGCGAGTTCACAGTATCCAGGGCCCGATCAATGTTCGCGATAGCATCGTTGGCCCCAGAAACAGAAGATATGTCAACGTTGCTTACAGAGTTAGATGTGTCTAGCGCTTGAATGCCAGTCGTAAAACCCTGACCTTGAACGCCCGCTGCAGCCTGTGTTGCGGTAATTTCAAACGAATCATCGCTGTCAAGCGTAACCGTACCAGTAACGATATTATCGACAGCAGCGCTTACGTCAAGGTTGCCGAAAACTGCGCTATTAGCGTTGCCATCACCTGCCAACTGTATATTCCTTCCGTCTTCAGCAGAAAGAACCAGTTCGTTCGAATCATTCAGAGTTGCCTTCACACCAGTTTGGTTGCTTACCGTATTAATCGCGTCTCTCAGAGATCCGCTGGTATCACCGTTCGTGATTTCAGCAACAGTAATATTGACCCCGTTGATTGCGAACTCTCCCGCAGCAAGCCCAGTCGCTTCAGCGGTGATTGCGCCCAAGTTGGTTTCTGTGGCATTGGCCTCAGCAGTGACCCCTGTAGTACCAGCAACTGAATTAATGGCATTCGCAAAGGCGAGCGCCGAACCCGAAGCACCGGCAGTCGACACACCATCCGACGCAGTAGTGATGGTTGAGCCATTGATACTAAGGTCCAAAGCGGCATTGCCAGTAATAGTGGCAGCAGCCACATCATCGGCCAAAGTTGTTCCGGTCGATGTTACAGTAGCATTGGCGCCTAATGCATCCGCTTGGGCATCACCAATAGATACCGAAATAATTTGATTGGCATTAGCACCTACCTGGAACTGCTCGGCCTCAAAGCTACCATCCAAGATATTCTGACCATTGAATTGGGTTGTCGTCGCAATCCGGTCAATCTCTGATACGAGCTGATCTACCTCTTCCTGCAGCGAGGCACGATCAGAAGCAGAGTTGGTGCCGTTAGCAGCCTGCAACGCCAAATCACGAATTCGCTGCAAGGAATTCACGGTTTCCTCAAGCGCGCCCTCAGCGGTTTGGGCCAGAGAAATGCCATCGTTTGCGTTGCGCTGGGCTACATTTAAGCCTGAAATCTGAGACTGAAAACGAGTTGAGATCGCCAGCCCCGCAGCGTCATCCTTGGCTGAATTAATCCTCAGGCCGGATGAGAGGCGCTCAAGAGCCTGATTACTCAATTCCTGTGACTTATTCAGCTGATTTTGTGCAGACAGTGAAGCGACGTTAGTGTTAATTCCGAGATCCATTATGCTTCTCCTTCGACAGTTGTCGTTATTTCATGGAAAAGGTCTAGCGCCCGTTTTCAGTTTGGGAGCGCCGCCCTGTTACTCCACTTAACGGCGCCATATCCGGTTGCTTTAGAAAAAAATCCGTCGTTTTTGTTAACAAATGTAAAACCGGCAATTCACTTCCTTTACCAGCGGCAGCAGTTCGACGAATACTTGTACCCGAAGACACCTCCCACGGTATTTTTTTGCATTTAAAACAAAATCCTAGATAAAAAAAATAAAAACTGGCACATCCTTCGCTTACTACCCTGCAAAACGGCAATTTCACGAATTTCAGCCGGCAAAGGTTCCCACTAAAGATCGGGCACCAGGCTTCCGGCACCGCTGAGCAGGGAGAATTGATATGCCTCAGGTCATTAACACAAACATTGCTTCGCTGAATGCACAACGTAATCTTAATGCCTCTCAGGGGCAGGCTAACGTCGCACTTGAGCGCCTGTCCTCCGGGTTACGAATCAACTCTGCTAAAGATGATGCCGCCGGTCTTGCGATTTCAGAGCGATTTCAGTCCCAGATCTCAGGCCTGAATCAGGCACAGAGAAATGCAAACGATGGCATTTCTCTTGCCCAGACGGCGGAAGGAGCAATGGACGAAATCACTAACAACTTGCAGCGCATTCGGGAGCTAGCGGTTCAGTCTGCGAACGCCACTAACAGTATTTCGGATCGCCAGGCGCTTAACCAAGAAGTTCAACAACGAATTGACGAGATTAACCGAATTGCTAGTCAGACATCTTTTAACGGCTTAAAAGTGCTAGACGGTACATTTGGAACTCAGACTTTTCAGGTTGGCGCAAACACTGGCGAAACAATCGGTATAAGTGGACTGGATTCAAGAGGCAGCCAGCTCGGTGCGACTATAGGAACGACGGTCGATTTCGCCTCTCAGGAAGCACCTTTTGCGACGGAAACCGATGCAACTGGCCTGGACTTTACCACGGCAGTGTCTGGCACCATTAATCTGAACGGAACTGATTACACTGTCGACAACGATGACGGCAGTGGCGGGAATGGCGATATTACCGACTTGGCTGCAAATATCGAAACAGCGATTGCAACGGACTTTCCCAATGTTTCAGTAACAGGCGACACAACGACAGACACCCTCACTTTTACCAACGCCGAGGGTGAAACGATTGCCGTGTCTTTTGACCTCACAGATGCTGCTGGAACACCCAATACATATACTCAGACACTAAATGCAGAGGGAGGCTCACTGGCAGATTACTTTGACTCCAATCAAGAAGCTGCAGTAGATTTTACTGTCAACGGGGTATCCTTTTCTTCTGCAAACGTCACTTCGCTGAACGATCTGGTGGGTGCAATAAATGCCCAATCAAATGGAACAGGCGTTGAAGCAAATCTTGACCGCACCAATCAGGAAATAATCTTTTCATCTCAGTTTGGCAACGATGTGTCAGTTCAGATTACTTCAGACCTGGACGGCGACACTGTAAACGACATCGATATTGATGAGACCTTCACCGCTGCGGCAAACACCGTTTCTCTCAACACCACTGATATCTCAACACCAGATGGCGCTGACCTCGCAATGATCTCGATCGATTATGCAATCGACAAGATTAATGGTTTCAGGGCTGAATTGGGCGCCGTGCAAAATAGGTTCGAATCCACCATCCAGAATCTGGCAACGACGTCAGAGAACCTCTCGGCCTCCAACAGCCGAATCCGCGATGCCGACTTCGCCGCAGAATCCGCCGAACTGGCCCGAACCCAGGTCCTCCAGCAGGCTGGCCTGTCCGTTCTGGCCCAGGCCAACGCAAGACCGCAGCAGGTTCTGCAGTTGCTGCAGGGGTAAAGATAAAGAGAGGAACCAAGAGGGCCCGGTGCAGACCAGGCCCTCTTTTTTTGGATAAAAATCGCATTCTTCATTAGATGTCTTGCTTCCTCAAACTGGCACACCTTTCGCAACACCTCCCTCAAAGCACGGCAAACCGCCCAATAACTGCAGACCTTTGCCGCTCCTGATGGCGGCTGTATTCACGAGGTGTCCCATGCAAGCCAAGCATCAAGTCCAGGTATCCCAATCCCAACAGGCCCAGGTTGCCCGCCTGCTGCTGCAGGCCAATCTCGCCTATGGGGAATCCAACAGCAACGGCCTCAGCCATATCCGGCGGCTAAAGGCCCGGCAGGAATGCCGGGGCTATCTGAACGAGGCGCTGGCTCTGGAGCCGCAGAATGCCGGTGGGCTGGGATTGCTTGGCCGTGTGGAGATGGACGACGGGCAGCTTGAGAAGGCACACACCCTGTTCAACGCCAGCCTGGACCATCAGCCGGGCCAGGTTCAGCAGTATTGCAACCTGGGTTACTGGGCACTTAAAACCGAGCGACCGGCGCTTGCGGAGCAGTATTTCCTGCAGGCCCTGGAGTGTGACCGGCAATCTGCCGCCGCTTTCTGTGGCGTTGCCCATTCCAAGCGACTGCAGGGGCAGTTTGATGTGGCTTATTTGCATTATCGCAAGCTTCTGGAAACCGGCGCTGAATGGGATTCCGTATACAGCGGGATGCTCACTTGCGCCCAACACCTGGAAGTAAACAAGGCGGATTCCGCCCTGGCCCAGGATGCTATCGCCCTTCTCCAGCGGGATGGTCTGCCACATCAGGAATTGGGCCGGTTTGTCAGCGCCATTATTAATCACCAATATGGCCTGGATAACCCGGACGCACAGATTTCCCTTGAGGCTGCCAGTGAAGACGAACTGCTGATCCTGGCCCTCCAGAAAACCCTGATGCCCAATCCTGCGGTGGAAGAGCTGGTTACCCTGCTGCGTCGGGCAATCATTGCCGAAGTCGCACAAACCGTTGAACTTCGCGACGAACTGCAACGCCTGACACTGGCCCTCGCTCAATACGCCGACAGAACCGGCTATGCCCTGGCAGCTGAAGACGATGAAGAACGACTGGCCTCTGCTATCAACGACAGCATCCAGGCCCAGTTCGCCCTTGGTGAGGAACAGGACGGGCTCATCGGCTCACTGATGATCAGCGCAATGTATGGCGCCCTCTTCCACCAGCCCTTCGCGGTGCAACTTGGCCAGTGGAACCTGGTGGACTGGCCCCTGGCACTGCAGCCAGTTCTGGCCGCCAGCTATTACGATCGGGCCGAAGAAGAGGCCATCAAACAAAATTTCGATGAGAAGGCCGAGGAACTCTGCCTGGATAAGACCGATGTTCCCCAGGCATGGCCTGCCTGGTCACAGCTGGCCTGCCGCACAGAAAGCAGCTTGAAAACCCTGATGGCAACGGAGCTGGGGCGGCGCATCGACAACCTGCCTGCCACTCTTCGCCTCATGGTCTGCGGCGCCCAGTCCGGCCAGCGCGCCATGGAACTGGCCAGTTACCTGGACGATGTGGAAGTGATCGCGGTGGATGAATCCCTCGCCAATATCGCCAAGGCCACCCGCATGGCTAACGACATGGGCAGGGACAATATTGTGTTCTGGCCCTGGTCCGTTGCCCAGCGTTTCGTGGCCGATGGCCATCAGGTGCACTGGATTGAAGTCGGTCGCCTGCCCTCACCGGCCATGACCACCCTGTCTCTGGCGGCTCTGGTTAACCAGGCCACCGGCTCCGGCGCCGTGGTACACATGCACACCGCCATTGCCGAGCAAACCTCCGGCGACAAACAGATTCGCAAACTGGTTGCCGAGCACAAGCTTCAACCCACCCGTCAGACGCTGCGTCAGTTACGCAGGATGGTTCTTGCCAACAGAAACGATGCCGCCTGGCAGGAACTGACCGCCGACGCCGATTTCTACAGCCTCGGCGGCTGCCGGGACAGATGGTTCCGGCCGCAGGACACTGCCCAGCTAAAAGATTTGATGGCGATGGCCAGCAACGAGGTGGAATGGAAGCTCGTAAAAGCGCGGGATGTGGATGGCCACAGCCTGGCAACCGGGCCGGTTCAGCAGCAGATTCAGGCGGAGGCTTTGGGCAGTGAGGTGCAGAGTCTGATGGGGCAGAATTTGAGTGTTTATTTTTTAAAGCGGCGGTGAATTAACTTCGGGCCTGGGGTGTCGGATTAGGCGAAGCCGTAATCCGACAAGAAAGCGCCTTATTCCAAAGCAAAAGGCGTGAACCCGGGGTCAGATGCAATTTTCCTCTACCCTCATTTTCGAGGCATTCGTCCAATATCAACTGTCGATGATTAATCAGCGCTCAGAGCTTCCCGCGCCTGATTCAAAACGTCATTCAGATTGCTTTCCACCACACCCCAAACAATCACCGGATCGATAGTCGCATAGCCGTGGATAAGCACGTTCCGAAATGCGATCATCTTTTTATAATCGACAAACCGCTCAGCCTCGTCCGGAGCAATCTTGTGTAACTTACCTATTGCCTCTCCGATGATTTCGAACTGGCGCTCAACAGCAGACTGCAACAACTCATCACTCAGATAATCGTCTTCACTGCTACCAGCAACAAAACGCTGAACCTTCTCAGCAGCTGCAAGAATATCGTAAAGGTACTTGAGAGCCTCACGCTGCATACAAGGAATGCCGCTCTTCAAGAACCGAGGCTCTGAAATAAGGGTTGGTCAAGGAGGACACAGTGACCAGATCGACGGAGCGAGAAAACATCACTTCAAGATCTTCTTTTAGTCCGAAAAACGCCGCGGCTTTTTGTGAGGCCGTTAGCGCCGGATCAAAATCCACAAGAAAATCCAGATCACTGTTCTCATTGAAATGGCCTGTGGCGGCTGAACCAAAAACACCAAACGACATTACCCGGTGCTGTTCACAAAGCCGCCGAATCTCGTCCTGTTTTTCTTTCAGCATTTCCAGTGCATTAGCTGCAGCCATACTTTACTCAATCACTTGCAGGTATGTGTTTGGAGTTTAAACCTTGCCCCCCAAACAATAAAGAAAACGGCGGCCGGAACGGCCAACATCGGGGCGCTTGGCAATGAACCAGGATACATTTTGGCGATCTTTATGCTTATCCCGCCTTTGAATGCCAAGATAACCGGCATCACCGAACACGCGCTGCTCGTCACCGTGAAGAAGGTTGCCGGCGGACACGATGTCGTGGACATTGGCAGCGGTGGTATCGATGCTGTGGATCAAGCCGAGCGTATCGTCCACGCCGATATGCATCTTCATGCCAAAGTACCACTGGTTGCCTTTTCTGGTTTGTCGCATCTCAGGGTCGCGCTGGCCGCTTTCATTCTTCGTGGAGCTTGGTGCAGAAATGATGGAAGCATCCACAATGCTGCCTTCACGCAGCATGGTCGGCAGCGGATACGGTGGCCGGCCAGTCTGGCCCCTTGGGGTAATATCGGGCTACCTTCTTCTCCAACTGCTTCCACGGAATCAGCTTGTCCATCCGTTCCAGAAAAATCTCGCGGCGGGTTTTACGCTTCTTGTTCTGGTACTCGGCTTCGGAGACGGTAATCTGATCCATGGTGGTGATGAATCCTGTGCGGTTGACGATGGCCGTATTATCGCTGATTTTGAGACTTATTCAGAGTCTCCCTAAGTTCTTTTGAACAAGTTTAGATGGCCGGTCAGGTCAATCATGAAATCTGTCAATTTGCAGGAAGCGAAAACCCGCTTGCAGCAACTGGTTGCCCGTGCAGCCAAAGGTGAGCCCTCCAAGTTATCCCCTCGGGCGACAGAGCTGATCGGCAATGAAGATAACCGCCTGTTTTTCAGTGCTGCCAGCCTCTGGAGACTGAGGGCTTCTTGCTACTTACCTCGAATGAGCTGGTGGCGCGCACCCGGGGCCTGTGCGGCTGGTCCAGGTAGACTGAGGACAAAACTTACCGCAGCCTTGGCAGGCCGATCACCCGATGGCTCGACTATGGACGGTGGAGTTTGCAGACCAATCTTGCCTATGGGGAGTCCAACAGCAATGGCCTCAGCCATATCCAGCGGCTGAGGGCCCGGCAGGAATGCCGGGGCTATCTGAAGCCGCCAGCGAAGACGAACTGCTGATCCTTGCCCTCCAGAAAACCCTGATGCCCAATCCTGCGATGTTTGCCCTTGGTGAGGAAAAGGACGGGCTCATCGGCTCACTGATGACCAGCGCCATGTATGGCGCCCTTTTCCACCAGCCATTCGCGGTACAACTTGGCCAGTGGAACCTTGTGGACTGGCCTCTGGCATTGCAGCCAGTTCTGGCCGCCAGCTATTACGATCGGGCAGAAGAAGAGGCGATCAAACAGAATTTCGATGAGAAGGCCGCGATGGTCACCGAACTGGGGCTGGGCACCGACAATCTCCCGGCCACTCTGCGCATCATGGTCTGCGGCGCCCAGTCCGGCCAGCGGGCCATGGAACTGGCCAGCTATCTGGACGATGTGGAAGTGATCGCGGTGGATGAATCCCTGGCTGGTTTCTTTGCAGAAACTCTCAGTTCATCCATTGAACAAGTCCCTTTGCCACTGGCAATTCCCGCTGTAACGAGACTTTGTAACTGGTCGATTTTGTGTCGCCGGTCCTGATCTTTACGAATAAGATCACGAACATAATCGCTGGTATTGGAATACCTACCAGATTCGGCCTGTTGCTCTACCCAGGTTTTCATCGCATCGGGCAGGGATATATTCATCGTTGCCATAATTAAGCCCTCTAATGGTCAGATAATGGCAAAAATTGCCAAAGAATGCACCGCCACTACTTTGGAGCCAGCCCCGAAACTTATACTCTGGTAAATAGCCCCTCAAACAACGCCGTCCGCCGCATCATCTGCTCACCCTCACTCCGCAACCGTGCATGCTCAGGATCCAGCTCGATCAGGCCAAGTAGCTGGTACAGCGTCAACATTCTTGAGCGCATCGCAGATCGTGCCTGCTCCTCATCGCTCATGTAGACCACCGGGTAGGCGGCAAGCGGCAGCCGGGGAAAGGCCTTGAGCATGTCCTCCAGGTAGTCGTCCACCGGGCGCCACTGCTCGCCTTTCTCTGACAGCAGCCAGAAGCAGAATGGTGCGGTGTACTGTATTTCATCCAGGCCATCGTAGTGGTCCATGGAAGCCCAGCTGAGCCGCGAGAACGCGGTGGAGAGCAGATCCCTGTAAACCATTAACCAGCCTTTTTTCTCAAGCCTGGTTTCGGCGGTTTTTTTGAGTGAAAGTACACCTTTCTGCTTTTTGGTATAGCCGGCAATTTCCAGCAACACGCGGGTGAGAATCACGGCCAGAATGTGCTCCTCGGAGCGAATCGGAGAATATCTCGCCATCGGTGCCACAATCTCTTCTCCACCGGCTTCAATCATGGCCTTGACCTGTTTGAGAGGCAGGTTGCCCTTGCCGGTGAGGCGGATGCCCTTGCCTTTCATGGCCTCAACCAGAACTTTCGCCATCCGGATGACCGGCGCGGTGTCGAGTTCGCGGTTTACGGCTTCGGCATCGATCAGCGGCTTGAACACAGAGGGGCAATTCAGTGGGTTCTGCAGCAGCTCATAAACCTGGCTGGGGCTAAGGCCGAAGAAGTCTCTGGCCGGCGGGATATCGGGTTCGGATTCGGTTTCGGAAAACAGGGCATCCCGCTCGGCGAGCGCCTGGTTGATGTCATCAAGATCCACAAACTCCGGCTCGAACCATTCGCCACCCATCCACTCGCGCACTGCCACATGCTCCGGATGAGCGGCATCTTCCATGGCTTCCAGAAAATCGTAGAATCCGGGCAAGCCACCGACATCCTCTGGCGGGCACTGGCGCACGGCTTTTATGCAGCGGGGCAACGGCTCGCCCTGATCGCCCGGCAGGACCTTTTCAAGCCGTACCTCATGCTCCCAGCTGTCGCCGAAATCATAGTCATACGTCAGAGCCTGCCCTTCCTTGTTGAGCACAGCAGACACCGCCACCATGGTTTCATCCTGAAAATTCAGCATGCCATCGAAATCCTCCGCCGGATCACCAATCAACCGGTCATCACCCGCCTGAAACATATGCAGATGACAGGCCTGCCAGCCCATCGCCAACTGGATAATCCGGTGAAGATCCTGAAACGTGGTATCCGGCGCAATCAGCAACCGGCGCCAGATCGGCGGCCGGGCGCCGAGAAGTGATACTTTGAGTTGGTAGGCTTTGTTGGCTGGCGGGGGCATAAGGGCTCCGGTAGTTTGGGGTCCACTTCATGAGCACATTTCTAAACGCAATCATTGTACTTACGGCAAAGCTGGTTCAGTTCTCCGTGTCGATCCCTCAGGACACCTGGCAATCCGGATTTAGCCATTCCCGCTCCCTTATAAATAAGTCGCTTTCCCAAAAGTCTAACCCACACCTTCCCGGCACTCTACCTTGTTGCGGCATTGCCTAATCAGAAATGCGCCGGAAGGTAGCCCAACTACCTCGCCAGTGATAGACTAAGTTCAAAGAACTAAGTCTATGGAGGAAAAATGGAATCCGTCAACATGCACGAAGCAAAAACCCGCCTGTCACAACTGGTGGCCCGTGCCGCCAAGGGCGAGGCATTCATCATCGCCAAAGCGGGAAAGCCGGTTGCCCGGGTAATGGCTTACGATTCCCCCGAACAAAGCCAGCAAAAACGGATTGGCTTCATGGCAGGTGAATTCACGGTGCCGGAAGATTTTGACCGGATGGGCCAGGACGAAATAGTTGAAATGTTCGGAGGCTGAGGTGAACCTGCTTCTGGATACCCACATTCTGCTATGGGCAGCGGCCGAGCCGGATAAGCTGTCACCCGAGGCGGCAACCCTGATCAGCAACGAAAGTAACCGCCTGTATTTCAGCGCCGCAAGTCTTTGGGAAGTGGTTATCAAGAATGGGCTGGGCCGACCGGATTTTCACGTTGATCCGCATCTACTGAGGCGTGGCCTTATGGATAACGGCTACCTGGAATTGCCGATATCGTCGCAGCACGCACTTGCCGTAAGCCACCTTCCGGACATACACAAGGATCCTTTCGACCGGATTCTGGTCGCCCAGGCAGAGACAGAAGGTTTCTTGCTACTTACCTCCGATGAGCTGGTTGCACGCTATCCGGGGCCTGTTCGGTTGATTTAGAGAACTGGCACACCTTTCGCAACACCTCCCTCAAAGCACGGCAAACCGTCAAAAACTGCAGACCTTTGCCGCTCCGGATTGCGGCTGTTATCACGAGGTGTCCCATGCAAGCCAAGCATCAAGTCCAGGTTTCCCAATCCCAGCAGGCCCAGGTTGCGCGCCTGCTCCTGCAGGCCAACCTTGCCTATGGGGAGTCCAACAGCAACGGTCTCAGCCATATCCAGCGGCTGAAGGCCCGGCAGGAATGTCGGGGCTATCTGAAGCCGCCAGCGAAGACGAACTGCTGATCCTTGCCCCCCAGAAAACCCTGATGCCCAATCCTGCGATGGAAGAGCTGGTTACCCTGCTGCGTCGGGCGATCATCGCCGAAGTCGCACAAACCGTTGAACTTCGGGACGAACTCCAGCGCCTGACGCTGGCCATTGCCCAGTATGCGGACAGAACCGGCTATGCCCTGGCAGTTGAAGACGATGAAGAACGGCTGGTCTCTGCCATCAACGACAGCATCCAGGCCCAGTTTGTCCTTGGCGAGGAACAGGACGGACTCATCGGCTCACTGATGACCAGCGCCATGTACGGCGCTCTCTTCCACCAGCCCTTCGCAGTGCAACTTGGCCAATGGAACCTCGTGGACTGGCCCCTGGCATTGCAGCCCGTTCTGGCCGCCAGCTATTACGATCGGGCCGAAGAAGAGGCCATCAAACAGAATTTCGATGAGAAGGCCGAGGAACTCTGTCTGGATAAGACCGATGCTCCCCAGGCATGGCCGTCCTGGTCTCGGTTGGCCTACCGCACCGAAAGCAGCCTTAAAACATTGATGGCCAACAGGTGCACTGGATCGAAGTCGGTCGACTGCCCTCCCCGGCCATGACCACCCTGTCTCTGGCGGCCCTGGTTAATCAAGCCACCGGCTCCGGCGCTGTAGTGCACATGCACACCGCCATTGCCGAGCAAACGTCCGGCGACAGACAGATTCGCAAACTGGTCAGCGAGCATAAGCTCCAACCCACCCGCCAGACGCTGCGCCAGCTCCGCCGGATGGTTCTGGCCAACCGAAACGATACTGCCTGGCAGGACCTGACCGCCGACGCCGATTTCTACAGCCTCGGCGGCTGTCGCGACAGATGGTTCCGGCCGCAGGACACAGCCCAGCTGAAAGAACTGATGGCCATGGCGAGTAACGAGGTGGAATGGAAGCTCGTGAAAGCGCGGGATGTGGATGGCCACAGCCTGGCAACCGGGCCGGTGCAGAAGCAAATTCAGGCGGAGGCACTGGGCAGTGAGGTGCAGAGTTTGATGGGGCAGAATTTGAGTGTTTATTTTTTGAAGCGGCGGTGATTTGGATTGTGGAGGCCAGGACGCTTCCGCCTCTCCGCCTCTCCGCCTCTCCCCCTCTCCCCCGACCCCTCTCCCGCCAGGGGAGAGGGGAGATTAGGGGTACAGAAATGAGGACAACACCATCAAAGCCCCCTCCCCTGGCGGGAGAGGGGGTGGTTAAATTGTTACTCCTTCATTCCCCTCGGCCTTCAACTGCTTTGTAAATAACCGAGAGCACCACATCGGTCTGTCGTAGAATCTCGTGGTTCCAGAACCGAAGCACCCTGTAACCCTGCGCTTTCAACCAAGCGTCTCTTCGTTCGTCAGTTGCTGACTCACTGTGCTGCCCACCATCAGCCTCAACGATGACTTTTGAACCGAAATGCACGAAATCCACAATAAAGGGTCCCAACGGTTGCTGTCGGCGGAAGCGTTTTCCATTGAGTCGGTAGGCACGGAGGTGGAACCAGAGGCGCCTTTCGGCGTCGGTCATATTTTTGCGGAGGTGTTTGGTGAAGGTTGTTTGGTTCATGGTTCGTCCCTGGGTTTGTGGTGGGCTTCCTGCCCGTTTTGCGGGGGATGCAATGGTCTCGCGCTCGATACCCCCCCTCTCCCCCGGCCCCTCTCCCACAAAGGGGAGAGGGGAGTCTTCGGATCAAATTCCCAAGATAACTCTGCCTGGCTCCTTTTTCCGGCTAACGCAGAGCCGGGCTTCTCGATCACATGTCCGGATAACTCTATTTAGCCCCTCTCCCCTCGCGGGAGAGGGGTTGGGGAGAGGGGGGGCAAGCCCTTACGGCGGCTCCAACGGAGCCAACATCTTTATCCCCAGATATAAGGAATCAAAGATTCCCCATACAAATGCAAATCCTCCAGGATATGCCGCCGCTCCGGCGTCAGTTCCGGGTCCGCCGCCAGACGCTGTAACTCCTGGGCATAAGCCTCCAAAGACCGCCAGCCCTTCTTCGGGTGCATTAGCCTCTGGCTGCGAAACTCCTCCCATCGCTCCAGCTCCTCACCCATCAGGCTGCCCGGATAATTCCTGGCCCGATAGCGAAACAGCAGCTCCTGCAGGCGATCATCTTCAAAGGTCACATCCAGCTCGCCGAGTGTTTCCACCGGCTGCTCCAGCACCCAGTTCAGCTTCTCGCGGTCGGTTTTGCTGATAAAACCGCCAGCATAGAGCTGTTCGTCCGGGTCTGTGAGGTCGCTTTCGTGGGGCTGGTCGAAGGCCTCGGCAATCCTGGCTGGTAGATCCGGAGCCTTGCGCAGCATGGCCAGGTTGGCCCGCAAAGTATCACCATCCAAGGCCAGTTCTTCCAGGCGTTCCTGTGAAAGGGTGGAAAGCATGTTCGCTGGCGCCAGCACCGGGCATTTGTTCAGCTGCACCCCTTTCAGCGGAAAGCGGCTCACCCCCTCCCCCAATTCCGCCTGGGAAGTAAATACCCGCTCACGAATCTGTTCAGCACTGGCGTTGATCAGCTCGCCGGGGTCTTCACGCAGGTCGTAGACAATCACCTGGTTCTTATTTGTGGAATGCTCGGCTACGGGTGCGACCAGGGCACAGCAACCCCGGCTCGCTGGGTACTTGGCGGACACGTGGAACACCGGCTTCATAGTGGCCGTATCCAGCATGGCCCGTGCCGAGTGTTTGTCCTTGTTCTGCAGCACAAAATCAAAGAGCTTTGGCTGTTTCTCCTTGATCAGTCTGGCTACCGCAATGGTTGCCTCAACATCCGACACGGCGTCGTGGGCCGCTTCGTGGGCGATGCCGTTGGCAACGGTCAGCTCCTCCAGCTTGAAACTGGGGCTGCCATCTTCCTTCCGGGGCCAGTTGATACCCTCCGGGCGCAGGGCGTAGGTCAGGCGCACCATATCAATGATGTCCCAGCGGGAATTGCCGTTCTGCCATTCTCGTGCGTAGGGATCGCGCAGGTTGCGGTAGAGGGTGTGCCGAGTCACTTCGTCGTCAAAGCGCAGGCTGTTGTAGCCAACCACACAGGTGCCGGGCTGACTGAAGGCTTCATTAATCTGGGCGATGAACTCTGCCTCTGGAAAGCCATCTTCCAGGGCCTTTTGCGGGGTGATCCCGGTAATCAGACAGGCTTCGGGCGATGGCAGGTAATCGTCCGCCGGCTTGCAGTAAAGCACCAGCGGATCCTCGATGATGTTCAGATCCGCGTCCGTCCGCACACCGGCAAACTGGGAAGGCCTGTCATGAACCGGATCTACACCGAAGGTTTCGTAATCGTGCCAGTAAAAAGAGCGGATCAAGGGACTAAACTCCTGCCAAATAAATTTCGGACTGGCGGGAGTTTAGCATCTAGAACAGCCGGGTACCCATATCCTCCCGGTGGGTCTGCAGTCGCGGCAAGCCCTGGTTGATCAGCTGGCTCATATCCACCTTCATGCTCGTGGGCAGATTGATAAACACGCCCTTGCCGGCATTGATTACGTTCGTGCCATCCGGGCTTTGCCACTCAACACCTTCTCGCTGGAAGCCGATAAAGAAGTCGCTGGTGAAGCCGGTCGTGCCATCCGTGCTTTCCTGGCCCACAAACAGCGACTGCAATTGGGTCAGCGGCGCACAGTTGATGCCCTGAGCGCAATCGGCCGAACCATCGTTTATACCAATGTAACTGGCCCGATAGTTGGTGGCCTGGGAATTCTGGTCGAATAAGGTGGCGTCAAATTCGGTACCGCTATCATCAACAAGCTTAAGCCCGATATCGCCACTGAAACTGCTGGTCAGTGAAGAGACAGATCCCCTCGCCTGCCCGAACCCCATGCGGAATCCGGAGAGCCTGCCCTCGGAGGGATCTTCCGCCAGCTCGATATAGGGCTGGAACGCTTCAAAAGGCACCGTGTCACCGGCATTGTAGGCGCGACCGTTATACTGAACGCCGTCATTACGGGCAATGTGCCCCAGGGCCACGTGCTGCGCCGCGAAGTCCACTCCGCCGTCGATCTCACCCGCTTTCACATCGTCCACATTCATCCGGGTTTCCACGTCCATGCTCAGCGTCATCCGCGTGAACTGGTGGGGATCTCCCGGTATGTTTTCAATCTGAATAAACCCCTGCCCGGTCACCTCACCCATTGTTTCGTCTGAAATGGGCTTCAGCTCGGCCTGGGCAACGGGCGCAATACCCAGGCAGAACAGGGTGACGGCAGCGTATCCATACGCCTGCTGTCTCATATAATTGCGTCTCTGAAAAACCATTATTATTTTATGTGCCGACGACACACTATAAACAAGGCAGACCGGCCAATAGAGTGAGCAGGTTCACAATCGCCGTTTACAATTCAGTAATACTCGGCCAAGTTTGAATACAGTCACAAAACCTTTGGTTTAATATGCTTACAACACCTTACCTACGGTTACGAACGCTGTAGCAAACGTGTACATAACAACCACTACTGATATACTTTCGCCCCTTATGATCAACCCTCAACGGCTTCCTCAATGACCACCCGCATACTGATCTGCGACGACTCCGCCCTTGCCAGAAAACAAATGGCCCGGGCCCTGCCGGAGGGGCTGCGGGGGGATGTCAGTTACGCAAAAGACGGCGTGGAAGCCCTTGAGAAATTGCGGAGGCATGAGGCAGAGCTGATGTTCCTGGATCTGAACATGCCGGAAATGGACGGCTATCAGGTACTGGAGCAGATCCGCGAGGAAGACCTGCCGGTGATGACCATCGTGGTTTCCGGCGATATCCAGCCCGAAGCCCGGGAGCGGGTGAAAAAACTCGGCGCCATCGATTTCATCAAAAAGCCGACAGAAACCTGCACCGTACTTGACCTGCTGGTGGAATACGGAGTGTACCGCCCCGGAGAACTCGAAGATTCGGCGCTACAGGACAGCAGCCTGAAGAGCACAGGCAGTGCCGCTCCGGAAATCTCCGTTTCCCTGAACGACTACCTGCAGGAGATCTCCAACGTCGCCATGGGCCGGTCCTCCGACCTTCTGGCTCGCCTTCTGCGCGTCTTCGTGAAACAGCCGATTCCCAAGGTAGCCTTCCTGGCCAACTCCGAACTGCACATGGCCATTTCCTCGGTCAGCGACAGCGACACCTATTCCGCCGTGTGCCAGGGCTTCACCGGGGCCGGCATCGCTGGAGAAGCTCTTCTGCTATTCGCAGACGCCAGCTTCCGGGAAATGGCGGAAATGCTTCACTACGACACCCTGGTAGGTGAAGCGGTGAACGTAGAGGTTCTGATGGATATGTCCAGCATACTCTTCGGCGCCTTCCTTAAAGGCATTGGCGACCAGCTCGACCTGAAACTCAGCCTTGGCCACCCCACGGTGCTGGGGCAGCACCGCCAAATTACCGAATTGTTGGAGCACCACAGCGCCCGTGAAGAACAGCTGCTGTGTATCGAAATCTGCTACGCCCTGGAAGACCGGGACATCGAATGCGACATGCTGATCCTTCTCACCGAGGATTCAGTGCCTTTTCTCGAAGATCGCCTGCAATATCTGGTGGACTGACTCATGGCCATAGAAGAATCTGAAGCCAACACCTTTCATTGGCTGATGGACATGCTGGAATCCGTGGAAGTGGGCCTGGTGGTGCTGGACCTGGATTTCAAAGTCGAAGTCTGGAACGGATTCATGGAAAACCACAGCGGCATCACCGCCAGCAAGATCCAGGGCCAGGTATTGTTTGATGTATTCCCGGATATCCCCCAAGCCTGGCTGACCCGCAAAGTAGATGCCGTAGCCCTGCTCAACACCAAAGCCTTTACATCGTGGGAGCAACGCCCTTACCTGTTCCAGTTCCGCAATACCCGCCCTATCACCGGAACTGAAGAGTACATGTTCCAGAACCTCACCATCAGCCCGCTCTCCGGCACAAATGGGGAAGTCGAGAAAGTGTGCCTGATGGTGTACGACGTTACCGACATCGCCAGCAGTAAAATGGCTTTGGAACGGGCCAACGAACAGTTGGCCAAACTGAGCATGACCGACCGCCTCACCGGCCTGCTCAACCGGGGCACCTGGGAAAACCTGGTGGACGCCGAATTCGAACGCTTCCGCCGCTACGGCCACACCACCAGCCTGGTGATGTTTGATATTGACCACTTCAAGCCGGTTAATGACACCCATGGCCATCTGGCAGGGGACGAAGTGATCAAACACACCGCTAGTCTCACCCGCAATGCCATCCGCCAATCCGACAGCGCTGGCCGCTACGGCGGTGAGGAATTCGGCATCATACTGCCGGAAACCGACGCAGAAGGCGCACGTATCATCTGCGAACGGATACGAGAGAGCATTGAACAGAGCGTGGTGGAAACCAGCGTGGCGCCGATCCGCTATACCATCAGCATTGGCATTGCCCAGTTAACGGAAAAGCCTGAGAACTATATGCAGTGGATGCAGAAGGCGGATGAGGCGCTGTATGCCGCCAAGGAGGGGGGAAGAAACAGAGTGGTGGTTGGTTAATCCCCCCTCTCCCCAACCCCTCTCCCGCCAGGGGAGAGGGGCTAAAGAAGAACTTTGATTTTGAGCTCCCCTCTCCCCCTGCGGGAGAGGGGCTAAAGAAGAACTTTGATTTTGAGCTCCCCTCTCCCCCTGCGGGAGAGGGGCCGGGGGAGAGGGGGGAAGCAAATGCAGGCCTGAATCAGTCCTGCTGCCAGCTCTGCACAGCTTCCTTACCATGCTTCTGACGCCACTCATTCAGCGTCTTATGATTGCCACCACGGGTCTTGACCACTTCACCGGTGTGCGGGTTCTTGTAAGTCTTCATCGGGCGCTTTGGGCGGCTGCCAGCGGTTGTGTCAGCCTTTGCCCCGGACACTGAGGGATCAATTGCAGAAAGAATCTGAAGAACATCCTTCGGTGACTTGTCATACTCCTTCATCAATGCGCGAACCTTGTTTTCAAACTCCAGTTCGCCTTTCAGAGCCTGGTCTTTTTCAAGCTGTTCCAGCTCTGCAGAAAGCTTTTCCATAAGCTGTTTCTTCTGGTAGTAATCGTTAATCTTTGCCATGGAATTAAAACCTTATTCAATTAGGGGTTTTAAAAAGATATAGGAGTTGACTTGAAGTCGAGCCCAATAATATACGATCGGTTTTTTATTGGCAAAATAATTTTAACCATTAGCCAGATTTAATGTTGAAATTAAGCACAATATTAAATGCGCGGCCTAGACTTTAATCACTTTGTATTCCTGAAACTTCGCCCCACCTGCTTCCATTTCTTCGGGGGACAGTTCTTTACCGCGTAGAGAGGGTGACAAATCAAGCACCAAATGAATATATCTCGCTCCCCTGCCGTTTATCAGGGCGACCAGAGGTATAGGTAAGGTGCCATACACTACGTCACCCTCTTTTACCTGCTCGGGCGCAAGGTGTTCAACCCAGCAATCAACATGAATTCCCTGGCGACTTGCCCACTCCCTAGCTCCCGAATGCCTGCTTACAAACCAACAAGTCACACCACCTCCCATTTACCAGTTTGCATCCAATGTTGTATTGAATATTTCAAATTCGATAATTGCCCGGCTTCACAGGTATAAAGAGCAACACTCCCGGCTCTGGCCCTAATATTTACTTTACGACCACCACGAGTAGTCCGTTCCAGAGGCTGAAAAGATACTAATAGTCCCGCTCCCAGAATGCCTCCTGCCTGGTCTGCCAGGCTATCCAATTTATATACAGTATCTTGGTCCTTACCATCCCTTGCCAGGTTGCCGGTTTTACATTCAATAAGCAGTAGCTGATTTGCGTGAACCACAGCAACATCGATCTCATTTCGAAGATCCGCCTTGCGGGCAAAGTCGTCTGTCATAGTCAGGCTCAGCGCAACCTCATCCACCCCACAGTCTCTGGCTACTAACCAGACGTACTCTTCCAGCCAGGCACCACTGAGGTATTTCACTGCATCCGGCGCGCTTAACCTCCATTCCGAGTGATCTTTGCCAGGCGCGAGCACGCCCGTTTCTACAAGACGTTCCAGCGCCCTGAGCGCCAGCCCCCTTGGGCGACCTTCCAGCCTGAGTGCCGACGGTGAATCTCCGCTGCCATGAAACGGCCCCAACTGCCTGTTGAACTGCGATACCAACCAGCCCAACTGATCTGCATTGTTCGCAAGAAACCGGGTAGCCGGTTTGCGCATATCTGCCGCTTCCCGCCAGACAGGATCACTATCCTGCCGACTTCGAACCGTTTTACCTTCTGCCTTCAAATAAAGTTCCAGGTTGAGCACCGATGCCATGGGCACAGGAGGCTCGCTCCTGGGGTGCAACACCTCAATGCTCCTCCCGGGTGTATCAACATAAATCACCCGGCGCTTTTCTGTGCCGGCGCCGAATACAGAGCCAAAGGCCATGGCCATCAACTTGTTTCCGCCGGTGGCATTATAAACAATGCTGCAGCCTGGGTGGCGGGCGATTAGAGCCTCTTCTATTTCCAGCGCCCGCAGAAAGATCCCGTCATAACCGGTTGCAGGAAGGCCCTCAAAACGGTCAACCAGTTCATCGGCCCAACCAGCCATGGCCAGCGTTTGTTCGAAGCTATCCGCCTCTGCGGTCATCCCGTCAGAGACCGCAAGCGCCACCCGAGCAGGATTTTCCTGCAAAATAGGTATCAAATTTGCCAGCGGCTGGCCGGTTACAATACACAGCTGAACGACCATTGGTGTACAGTTAGCCAAAATTTAACATCTCCATGGATACTTTTTTTGATCTCTAAAAACACCTACCAACAACAAGCGAAACAAGCCGGCTCAACCCGTTCCGCCCGCCAGCTGATCACCACGCTGTTTGGCGGAATGGATAAATCCTCCATTATCAGCATCGTCGTCATGCTGATGTTATTGGGGTGGGCAACCGATACCCTTTTCGAAGCGTTCTCAATTCTGCGCAGCGAGGCTTTTTCTGTCCATCGTGCCCTGGGCGCTCTCGTTTCTGCGGCACCGGTGCTGCTTTTGATTCTGTGGCTGACAACCTTGCACCGGAAGGCAAGAACACGCTTCGAGAAGGCCCTACTCTCCGCCCAAAGCCTGGACGTTCAGCCACGCCATCGGCTGGTCATTTTTCTCAGCCATAATCGCGAACAGGCGCAGAATGTAATGACACCGGAAGCAACTGAACGACGCTCTGTCCACAGTAACTGGCGCATTCCCCTTGAAGCCATTCACGCCCACGCATCCAAAGGTACTCTAAAAGAAGTCTGGATCATTGGCTCCTCAGGCGAGCAGTCGTCCCATCAGCAAATTCCGCACTTTGTCGAGCTACTCAATGCATGCCTTCCTGACGCCCAAACATTCAAAGTCCGGACTCTGGCAGATATTGCACCAGAAAGCTGGGGGCAAGGCATTGATTTTGATAATCTCTCAGAAATAGTCGATGCGCTGGAAACGATCCGATTACACATAACTCCCCAAGCGGCGAGGAACGATCTGATTGTTGATATTACGGGCGGGAAGTCGATCACCTCATCAGCAGCCACGCTTGTTTGCCACTCCCAGGGGATCGCCTTCCAATATGTCGACTGCCCTGGCGAAGAGGTTTATCAGATCAGGGAATACTCACTTAAAATGGAAGTACCGGACTAAACTTTTGCAAGACACGCACCAAAAACCCGCACCACTGCAGGGGCACTTCCCACTGCTCAAACACTTACTCACTGAAACCAGCTCAGACGCACTGGTCCCCATGCTCGGTGCACGACAACGCTGGCTTCTGCTCCTTGAGATATGCCTCGGCCATAGTCGAGTGCGGGGCGGCAGAAGCCGTGACTATCCGTTTTCCAGACAACGGGCCAACAGCCTGGAACTCGCCAACGCCCTGCAGCAGACAAAGATGCCATTCCAACCCGGGCGAAAACCGATCAGCGTCGAGATATCCTGGTTCAACGTCCTCGTATGTCTGCTCCTTGCAGAGACGGCCAAAGCAGAACAGCACCGAACCGCCCTTTCGAAGGAGTTGTACTACACTGCAGCGCTTGAAGTCATTATCGACTGCCTGGTCGAGCCAGCCCAACAACAGACAGCGCTGGATCTTCTTGGCGTCTCCCATCAGGGTCAGGAACGGTCCCGCAAATTCCGCACCTTATTCCGGCGCGAAGGACTCAGGGCTGCCCAAATCATGGCGAGCCTGTCGGCCATGCGCGCAACACATCCCGAATACAGCGCGAACGATCTGCCGCCTTTGCTGGGCCTTCAGCCCCAGCTGTTGGACACTCTAACCACTTGCAAAGTCGATTTGCTCTACCTGAAAGTCAAAAAAGCGCAAACGTTTCTTTCTGCCTGCACCAAACCTTTCATACAACGAGGGGCCAGCGCCTGGTGCTCACAAATGGCGGCCCGCATGAGAGATCTCTTGGCCGAGGAATCTGCACAATACGGCTTCGAACCTGCCCTGCTGATCGATAACGATGCCGTAACCATCCTGGCTTTCCCGCAAGGCGGCGCCATATCCGGGCCGGCAATATCCAACGCGGCAACCCGGTTTTTCCTTGATCCGGACAGCCCTGAACACCTGTCCAGTTCCCTCATACGCACATTCTATCCGCGCCTTGCCCCCTACTACGAGGCTGCCCGCAAAGAGCAGCTGGCAACCGCCCAGATCCTGCCCCTGATGGGCACAGAACACAGAAAAGGCCTGTCGCTCTTTCAGTTGGCCACTGCCAACTTGTTACCGGGCCAAAACCACATCAACATTCCGGGTGTGGACTCCGAGGACACCCTGATCGACCTCCAGTTCAAATCCACACCCTCCCGGCACCCCTGCAGCGGCCACCGGTTATCGGCAGCTTTCACCAATAGCGAGAACCAGATCCCTATCTGGTATAACCCAAGTGGACGCCAAGCCTATGGCTTTGCCAGCACCGCCTTCAGCCTCGCTGAAATAACATTTTCCAGAATGACGGGGCAGGCAATCTATGAGCGACTGAGAGATGAACACCAACTGCCTGTAACCCGGCCGGAGACCCGTCGGGACCTGATCCGGGCACTGCCTTATGCCGACAACCGGATAACCTATCTAAAATACGATGGCGACAGCGTAGGCCAGAGATTCAGCGCGCTGCCACTGTGTGAACGACCAGAATTGAGCACTCAGCTCGAGTCATTGTTGCGAAAAAGCTGGCTCGAAGCCCTGACAAATCTGATCAAGGCACACAACTTGACGGCCGGGCCGGTTGATCTGCTCTATCTGGGTGGTGACGATCTGCTCCTCGCTTTACCCGGCGCCCTTGCGGAGCAGTACACAGAATTACTGGACGCGGCTCTAATAAAATACAGCGGCGCCAACCCGATTCAATTCACCTTTACGGCCATCACTGAACCGGTACCAGAAACCGCTAACCATGGCAGCGAGGAGGGTGGCCCAAGCCCAGCCCACAATATAATGGCTGTCAACGAATCACTTGACTGGGTCAAGGTCCTTAAAAAGGCCGGCCAGCTCCATGAACAATTCGCCAGGCACGCTCCCGGACCTGCTTCTGCGCGCCTGGACACCATAAAACACTACACTTTGAGCGCGGGTGCGTTTTTCACAGCAGAAATCTGACCCACACGAACCGGAAGCCTGTCATACATGAACGCTGTACTGAATTTCCTGGAAGCACGGGGCAGTCTTAACGAAGGCGATGCAACCTTTATTCACCCCAGCGGACGTCAGGCCATCTTGCTGGATGGCGTATCCGGTGCAAACCCGGGGCGTGCCCGGCAACTTTGCCTGAACTGGTTGCAGGCCAACGCCGGAGAACACCCGACCGCTCCAGCGGCAATTTTTGAAAGCCTGCATGAGCGACTGGCCGCCTCCGATTGCCAGGCCGTTGGTGCAGTCGTAACCCGAACCGGCCAACGCTTCCAGGTCGATTATGTCGGCAACATTCGCCTGTATGCATTTTCAGACAACCAACCGGTTCGGCTGTTGTTGGATGAAGCCCTGTCGCAGCCAGACCAGACACTCGGCCAGCCCCAAGTGCCGGTTCCGGAAACCAGGCTGGTCGACCTTCAACCCGACACCAACTTTCTGCTGACATCCGACGGTGTCGACCACAGAAAAGTCACGGAAAGTGGTCTCAATGCCAGTGATTTCAGGGGGGCCAGCCTTTACCAGCAGTTGGCCCCGATGGCACGGGAGAACGACTGGAGCGCACTACTGTTCCCCGTGGCCGAGCAGGCCGAGCTGGTGCGAAAGGAATGGCCGTATAACCCTTTCGAAGGCGTACAGGAAGAACGCTACCATGAGCGGACCGGCCTTCAGGCAATTGCTGATGCCCTGTTCGCCGAAAGAACCATGGCCGGGTTTCGGATTATCCCGTCACCAGCCATAACCTCGAAAAACAGTTCACGCTGCCTGGACGGACTCCTGGTATGCCCTCTGGGCATATTCCCCCTGGAGCTGAAAGACTACTACGGCGACATAACCCTGCATCTGGGCAAAGATCAGCGGGAGTCCCTGATTATCAGCCATAACGGCAAACAGCAGAAAACCACCAATCCGGTGGTTAAAGTTCGTGAAGCCATCAGGCCGTTCAGCATGATTCCGGCATTGCAAAGCATTCAGGAGGTCAGAGCAAGACGGATGGGCATTGTCGTCTTCACCCATCCGGCCGGAAAGGTAACCTGCCTGGGCATGGACAACACACCCTGCCCGCTGCCCTGGCAAGATGGCGAGGTGCTGATCTGCCAGCCGGCGTCCATTGCCCAAGGCATCAAGGCCTACGCCAGAGAATACACGGGTAAAAAGTTCCGGGCGCAACTGAGCGAGGCCGACATAGACCAGATATGTCGGGGACTGCTAAATGTAGACAGCGCCCCCGAACGTAATCCGGTGGGTGGCGGCTTCAACGTTGATTACGAGAATCCGCTGGCATCGGAGAGCAGTCCCTATTACACGGTGTACCCGGCTACCCTCGATGGCGATCAACTCTGGGCAAAAGAGTTCAGGCTCTCAAGCCTCAGCGGTGTGTCCCGTGCCGAGGAGTTAAGCCGCATTGGCCGGGAAGCGCGGGTCCTTCATCGCCTGAGCCGCCGCCGGATACCTGGCATCCCCTACTTTTATGAAACCCGCAGTGCGCCTGATTCAATGCTGGTTTTTGTTGAACCCGGTGCGCCATGGACACTTGAAAAGTGGATCTTTGGAAACCCGACCAGAGAAGCCCGTCTGAAGCTCCTGGACGCGCTCGCTGGTATGCTGGCCGCGATAGCAGAGTTGCGGCCGGCGGTCGTCCACCGGGCCATTACTCCCCGCAACATCCGGGTTCAGGAAGACGGCAGCCCGCAGCTGATCAATTTCGAACTGTGCCAGACAGATACGCTTGCCACCCTTCTGGTCGATGCCAGGCAGACGTTCAACCAGTCCTACCAGGCGCCGGAGGTTAATCAGGCCGGAAAACGGCTAACCCCGGCTACGGATGTATACAGTTTCATGCTCTGCGTCTACTTTGCGCTAACCGGCCGCCACCTGATCGGCCAGGAGGCCCGCGCCTTCAAAGCCCAGAAAATACGCCCCGGCTTTTATCGTAGCCTGGTTTCCACCCTGGGCCTGCCGGCACAAGCGGCCCCGCTCTGGCAAAAAGCACTTCACGATACCCCAGCCGAGCGGCCGGCATTCGCAGAAATCGGACAGGAACTGCACCGCTGGAGCACCCTATGACGGCAATCCTCAACGCCCGCAAACTGCAATTGATCGAGACCTTGTACGAGAACAGCCAGACAGGTCGGGCCCTGTTCAAGGTCCGTCACCAGGAAACCGGCCTGCTTTACAGCCTTAAACGACTGAGCCTCGCAGAAAACAGCGAAACCGTCGCCCGTCGGGAAATTACCGCTCTCAACCGGCTCCCCTTTGGCCTCGCTCCCCACTGCCATCAGCTCTTTCAGGACCAGCACTGCCTGTACCTGCTACTGGACTGGATCGGGGGTACGCCGCTCAACCGGTTCTTTACCGGGATGCCGAAAGACCGATACGACCTGGACCGGCGGCTGCTGGCACTGAACCTGGCTGCCAGACGGCTCGACACCATACACAAGGCAAAGTTAACGCACCGTGATATCAAACCCGACAACCTCATCGTAACCGGCGCTGGCGAGCGCCTGACAGACTGCTATCTGATTGATTTCGGCCTCGCCGCTCAAGGCCGAAACCAGGAGGAAGGCACCTATTGTTATCGGGCCCCTGAACAGGACCTACGGCGGGATAAGAATATTTCACCAGCCACCGATGTCTTCGGGCTTGGGCAAACCGGCTGGTTCCTGGTGACGGGAACGGCCCAACAGAGGGACTACAACGCTGATTACAGCGACTGGGCACCCTCCGCTCCGCCCATACTGCCGGCATTTTGTGGCACCCGGCTCCCCGAACTACTGGAAAAGGCAACCCGATTCGACCCTCGGCAAAGACACACTTCCGCCAGCCAGTTTGCCAACGAAATCAACGGTGCCCGCAAACAACTGCAAGGAAACAGACGGTGATCAATCCGGATATCAGCCAACAAAACGTTGCCTTCTGGGGCGAACAACACACCGCCAACTGGGGTCGGATCATACCGCTCATCCTGCCCCAGACCCGAAAAGCCACGAGCAGAAACTGGCCCCGGACAGGTCCCGGTGAGGCGCAACTTTTCCAGCAACTCAGGCAAGCCCGGCGTGCGTGGGCCATGGTTTCTCAAGAGGACCAGGTCACCCTGATTGTAGGTCCCTACAGCCTCAGAGGCAGTGTCAATCAGGGCTCCGGAACACCCAAGTTGTGGCTCGGCAATGTTAACTACGCCACCAATGCCGACAGGGCACGGGCGTTCCGCGAGGGCATTCAGCTGTCCCACGATGGCATCGAAATACTCACCCCCCAGGAAATGGGCAACCTGGAAAAACGTGACCAGTTCTGGGCCAGCGGGCAATATGCACAGGATCTTCGAGAACTCATCCGCACGTCCTGTCCTCTGGCCGGCCAGGCAGGACAAACAGCGGATACCCACCGGCAGATCTCTGAGCTGGAGGCCGACCTGGTGTCGGGCCTCGAAAGCTTCATCGACGCCGAGTTTGAACTGGAAGAGCGACTTGCCCAGCAAACCCCAGGCTTTCTGTTTACCAACCTCAAGGCACTCTCCCGCACCCAGTACCGCAAACAGTACTATCAGGTGACCGTGGATGAGCAGGATTACGAGCGGATTCGCGAAATCAAGCCTTCGATTCTCGCTCCCGCCGATGCCATGGGGCTGCCGGATGACCTCCGATTCTCCGTTGAGGATCTGGAACCGGTCTCCGGCAAGGCAAAAATCAACCTGAGCCTGGACACACAGACCGATCACCTGAGAATACCCGAATCCGGCGAACTTCTGCTCGCCGCACTACCTACCCTGCAGCGCGTCAGGAAAAACGTTCTGGAACAACTGGCCGAAGGCGCCACCACCAATCCCTGGCTGCTCCCCTTACTCGCCGGAGAGTACGAATTCCAGCCCACCGATATGGCAGAAGTTACCCTGCCCGAAAGCGATTACCCGCCCACGGCGTCGCAGTTAAAAGCCATCCGAAAAGGCGCAGGTACCAACGATTACGCACTTGTCCTGGGCCCGCCCGGCACCGGAAAAACCACCGTTATCCTCAGCTGGGTCCGGCACTTTGTGAGCCAGGGAAAAAGAGTCCTGGTGACTTCCCAGAACAATAAAGCCGTCGATAATGTACTGGAGAAACTCGCAGAGGATGAAACCTGTGAGTGCATCCGTATTGGTAACGAGGCCAAAATCAGTTCCACACTCGCCCATATAACCCTCGATAACAAAGCGGCGGAATTGCAAAGCAAACTGTTCGATAAAGAAGGGAGGGCACTGGAGTATCTGAGGCAGTGCCAGGCATACGCCGATAAACTCCGGTCGTCAGCCTCCGGGATTGAAGCCCTGAAGCAGCAAATAGACGCCCAGAGCAAGGCGGAGCAGTCGGCCCAATCACAGTGGAGCACCGTCAAAACCGAGACCCGGACCCTCGAAAAAAGCATTCACCGGCTCTCCCAACAACTGCACAGCCTGCAAAACCGGTTGCACAAGCTGCATAGCCCCGTGGCGCCGGCCGGGCTGAAACAGATCCTGCAACTGCTCTTCTGTATTCCCGCCCTGATCACCAAAATCCGCCTGGTCTTCAGCGGCCGCAAGGTTACCCAACAACAAAAGGCCCTGAGCACCGCGCTTACCCGGGAGCAAACCCTCAACCGGCAGATACAACAACTCCAGGCGGAGCTTTCAGAACTGCGCACCAGGCAACAAGGCTTTTTCAGAGATCGCCCGGATGATCTCGTTGCCGGCCTCGCTATACCCGGTCCGGAGAACTTCAGCACTCAGGCGGTCAACGCCCTGAAAACCCGGCTGGATGAACTCCAGGCAGACATTGAAGGCTGGTTCAACGAGCTCCGTTCAGCGCGGCAGGAAGCCCTCTACGACCTGCTTTTCGAGCACGTTAACGTTGTCGGTGCCACCTGCATCGGCATTAATACCCAAAAGCGCTTCCGGAACATGAAGTTCGATGTCGTTATCGTAGACGAGTCCGGCCAGATTCAGGCCCACAACCTTATTGTCCCCCTGTCCAGGGCGCCCAAAGCCATCCTGGTGGGGGATCACAAACAACTGCCTCCAGTTGTCCAGGATGAAGTTCTGGAGGAGATCGAAAGCCGTGGCGCCGGCCACCTGGACCACCTTTACCGCAACAGCTGGTTCGAAGAACTCTGGGAACTGACCCCGGACCACAAGAAAGTCATGCTCGACACCCAGTTCCGATGCCCGGCCGTGATCAGCGATTTTGTCTCTGAAGCCTTCTATGACAACGGTTACTTTGCCGGGAAAGGCATGGAACTGAAAAAACCGCTGTTCTCTTTTACCCCCAGCCCGATGGTCTTTGTCGATACCCGAACGATTTCGGACAGGTTCGAGAGCAGTGTGCAGCAGGATGGTCGCAACGTGGTGCAGGACAACAAAATCGAGACAGAACTGGTGGTAAACCTGCTGGAGCAAGCCCTCGCCGAACATCCGGAGCTCTCAGAACAAAGAGAAATCGGGGTCATCGTGCCCTATGCCAATCACGTGAAAAAAATCCAGCAGGCCATCAAAAAGGCCCAACGGCAGAGCCGCCTGAAACACCTGACCACCCCACTGAACGAACTGGTCGCCTCCGTTGACAGTTTCCAGGGCCAGGAGCGGGATCTCATCCTGTTTCCGTTCACTCGCTCGAACACACGAGGCAGCGTCGGGTTTCTGGCCGACTGGCGGCGATTGAACGTGGCACAGACCCGAGCCAAAAGACAACTGATCATGATTGGAGATTCCTCAACTCTCACCCGTCCTGGGAAACTTAAGCAGGCGCCCGATACGGAATTCAAGCAGGCCATGAAAACCCTCATCACACACTGTGAGCAACGCAACGCGGTCCTCGATGCAGCAAAATGGCGATACCGGGAGTCACCAGGCACAATTCAGCCGTCACAGAAGAAGAGGGAGCCACAGTCATGAATGCACCTGACCGCGCCAGAAAAGCCGTACCCTCGTTTGTCCGGGAGAAACGTCTGGAGCAAGCCCTGGCAGAACTTGGCCACCAGCTCTACTACTCCTACCCTTGCCGATTGCCATGCCTTGAGCTGCAGCTTCTGGTATCGGAGCGGGGCCGGGAAGAAATCAGCAAATACGACCTGACTCTGCTCAAGCTCATCAGCCACGGTATCCAGTCTCCTGAAGACCTGGCCACGTTAACCGGCCTGGCTTTCGAGAGGGTGGAAAGCTTTCTGCTTCAAAAAGAAGGGGAATTCCTGCTCGAGCACAGCAAGAACGGCTGGTCGCTCACCAGTCTTGGGCTGGAATCCATTCGGGCAGGGGTGCCGCTACGCGCAATCAGCCGAGCGGTCAGATACTGCGCTCTGACTCACCGTTTGCTGCCCCACGGGGCCTACCTGCAACCGTTCGATCTTATCGAAACACTGACTGCGGAAAAAATCCGGTTTCAGGACCTGATTCCGGAGCCTGAAACCGTGCCTCTCACGGGGCTTGACCTGAGCCTTTATCCGGATCGCCGCGCCGTTAATCTGACCGACGAGACAGAAACGATCATGGAAGTCAGAGGCGTTGCTCCGGCCTACTCCCGGGGATTGCTTCACCTCTCCGGCAAAAAGAGCGCAAGCCAGGCCTGGATTCAGTGGGGAGCAGACCTGCGCGCCTACGACATCGCCAGCGTCAAACCCCTAGTGCGGGCCTTCAACCCGGACCGGCCGAGCTCCGGCGGTTCGGAAAAAACCAAAGCACAAGCCATCCTGAACCACTTCGAGGAAGCCGGCGCAGACATCACCGGCAACCTTGAAATCAATCACCTCGGCCTGCCCACGCTCACTCTTCAGGGCGGTAGCGACGACTTTTTCAGATCCAATGCGCTTGGCACCGGCCGGCCCTGGCTAGCGATCTGCGGAACCCGTCAATACCCGGCCATTCCCGTCACAGGTTGGCCGCTCACGCCACAGCTTCAGGGCCATACCCTGCAAGTGATCGTCGCCAACAAAGAGATGGAGGAGCGGATCAACCTGGTCCGTTCCGCCTTGAGGCACTTGGACAAGTTCTACGACGCTCCCCCCAGCCAAAGACCCACAAACACCGCCCGGGAGCATCTGACTGTCGAGCTGGGGGACTCACAGGTGAGTCGACTTCAAGACGAGGCGGAACGGTTTCAATTAAAACGCTTGCAGGCCATTTTATAGCGCCGAAACGGTTACAACCGAAGGTCTGCCTCGCCCAGAGGCAGCACACCCTTCAAATCAAACAAAACTCCGTTGTCTTTCAGATAAGCCCGCAGCTCTTTCGAAGTTTTAGCGGCGTATTCACGATGAGGCACAGCCAGAAACAGCGCATCGTAGTCACCGGCTTTCGGAGCCTCCACCAGTGAAATCCCATATTCATGCTCGGCTTCCGTATTATCCGCCCAGCAGTCTGTCACATCCACGGAACAGCCGAAATCCTGCAATTCACGGATAACATCAATCACCCGGGTGTTCCGCAAATCCGGGCAATTTTCCTTGAAGGCCAGCCCCATCACCAACACTTTTGACGATGCCACGGTATGCCCGGTTTTAATCATTGCTTTAACCAGCTCGGCCGCCGCATACGGGCCCATATTGTCGTTTACCCGCCGGCCGGACAGAATAATCTCCGGGTGATAACCAATGGCCTGGGCCTTGTGGGTCAGATAATACGGATCCACACCAATACAGTGGCCACCAACAAGCCCCGGTTTAAACGGCAGGAAATTCCATTTTGTGCCCGCTGCCGCCAGCACTTCGTGGGTATCAATTTTCAGGCGCGAGAAAATCATTGAAAGCTCGTTCATCAGCGCGATATTCAAATCACGCTGGGTATTTTCGATAACCTTCGCCGCTTCGGCCACTTTAATGGAACTGGCTTTATGGGTGCCTGCCTTAATAACACTGGCATAAAGCGCATCCACTTCATCCGCAATATCCGGAGTGGAGCCAGAAGTAACCTTCATAATGCTGGTCACCCGATGCTCTTTATCGCCCGGATTGATTCGTTCAGGACTGTAGCCAGCAAAGAAATCCTTGTTAAACGTAAGGCCGGAGACTTTCTCCAATACCGGAACACAAACTTCTTCCGTGGCGCCGGGATATACCGTGGATTCGTAAATCACGATATCGCCCTGCTTCAGAACCTGCCCAACCGTTTCACTGGCTTTTACCAGAGGCGTTAAGTCCGGCGTTTTGAACTCATCAATAGGGGTGGGCACAGTCACAATGTAAATCTGGCAATCGCGAATGCCTTCAAGATCATCGGTAAAAGACAAACCAGGCGCCGCAGCCAATTCTTCCCGGGAAACCTCACGGGTAAAATCAACGCCATCGTTCAGCTCGGCAATCCGCTTTTTGCTGATATCAAAGCCGACAATCTCACGCTTTTCGCCAAAGGCCGCGGCAAGAGGCAGTCCCACATAACCAAGACCAATAACTGCAATCTTCTTCATTTGAAATCCTTTGCGAGGAAGCTCAATACGGCGACCATACGCCCTACTCTGATGGAATAATTATGTCTGTACCAGCCAGGGATTGAAAACACCTTTTATGATGCATCCGGGCCAGGTAATCCACGGCATTTGGATGGCCTTCGATCGAGCGGCCAGCGGCGAATAACTGCACTACACAGAGATATGCCCTCACCAAAATCATCGTTGATTCACATCCGGCAGATCGGCAAAACCTTCGGCTACGGCCTGCTCTAGCTCCGATGCAATGTCGGATTGCGCCAGCACCGGAAATTCCTTCATCAATTTGCCACTGACCCGGCCATGCTGGCGTATCGCCCGGATCATCCGATCAATGTGCTCATCGGGGCCTTCAACCCAATCCTTGATCGCCTCGCGTGTGCGATACCACGCCCGCTGAAAGGCGGCCTGATGGTGCATCTCGTGCTCCAACGTATGCCGAATGATCGCGAACAGATATTCCGTATGTTCGGTCAAGTCCGGATAGCTCCAGACAGGTGCTGCCTCCTCATAGGCATTAAAAACAAAATCCGATTCAATACCATCTGCGTAGGCCACGCGTTCCTGGGTGAAATCGACCGCATCACGGTAAGCCGACATCAATGGCCGGGAGTAACGTTCAAGAATTCGATCATAGTCGGCCCGCCTGACCGCCGAGGACGTTATCGCCGCTGAAACCGGCAAAATAAAAGGCTCAGGCACCACGCCGTCGCGGCGAAGAGTATCATTCACCAGAAAACGGGAGATTCGTCCATTACCATCAGCCAGCGGATGAATGAAGACGAACCCGAAACTTGCCACAGCAGCGCGAACCACTGCATCGCCCGGATCGGTTTGCGCCAGAAAACGCTGCAATCCCTCCAGCATGCCTGGCAACCACTCCCAGTGCGGGCAGACGTAATGAACAACTGCACCGTAATCGATCGAACTACTCCCAACAAACACAGGCGATTGCCGAAGGCCCGTCCGGATCGTGGTGGTTCCCAGGATAGCTGACTGAAACTCACTCAGGGCGTCATCATCAAGGGGGGAATCCAGCCGGCCACAATACTGTTCCATGGCGGTGGCAAAACGGCGTATGCGATCCTGATGCTGCCCTTCGTGCTCGATCGCGAAACTGGCACGGCTCTCTTTAATAGTCAGCCACACTGCACTGCGACGCAAAATATCCGGTCCAAACTCCCCTTCCATCGCTAAAAGCCTGTCAGCGATTCCATATTGACGGGCTTCCAACACTGAAGTCGTGCGACGAACAAGGGGGCAGAATTCAGGGGTTCCCGGCAGGTTGTCATTAATCCGCCAGCGGCGGTTACGACACCCCCCGTTAGCCGCCGTAACATACACTTCGGGATCCAGCGCATCACGATAGTTGCCACCGACACCCTCCACTGCCAGAGTCTTGCCGGTTAGCCATTCGTAGAGAAAACCAGCACGCCGGGCATACTGGCCGGTAGGTTCAGAGCGTATCCAGTCAGCAAGCGCCTCTGCGGGCAATGCCCCAAACAACCTTGCCAGAAACTCCAGCGCCACCCCTTCGTGTTTTAAAGCGAAGGTCAGGTGCGCGCCCAGCGTGCCTTGCGGGCGCATCGCCTCTGTGTAGTATTCCAGGCGGCGGCCGGCCTGGTCGTAGGTTTGGCGCCTACGCCCGATACGGCTCTCCAGCGGCAGCGGCTGGATTGCCTGCACGTCGTAACGTGCTGCCAACCATGCATAGCCAATTTCATCACCCGCCATCGTGCTCAAAATGATTATCCTGCCAAAAAAACGATTAAAACTGCCAGCTTTTCAGAAAAAACAATTCTAGCAGGTGCCGGTCACGATATATATCTGGCAATGGCGTCCCAGTAGGGCTTCAGATCCCGGTATATCCGGGGGAATTCCGCCGCCAGAGAAGAATCGACGACAATTTCCAGAGATCCCTGGTGAAGGAGGGGGCTGCCCTCCCATGAAAAACCCGGCCCGGTCATAACACCACCCGCTTTACCACAGCCTTTGGAAACGAAAAATTAACCAACAGACCAAGCTCTTTCCCTGTGGCTTTGAGGTAGTTGATTAACTGCGGCTCCGCCGATATCGGCATTTGCTTCTGGGCTTTAAGTTCGATGATGACGGCGTTCTCGACCAAAAGATCGACCCGGTGTTCGGCAATGGGCTCGCCTTTGTGACCTGCTCCCAGATGCCGGTATACCTCATACACACAGCCGGTAATACGGTAGCAAAGCTCTTTTTCCTTGAGCATCTTATATCCTTATTTTCAAGAACATTTTCGCCACTAAATCCACGAAAGAACACGAAAGGGAAAGACAAGGAAGCCCTGACTTTTAATCAGTCAGTCTTTGTTCGTATTCTTTCGTGGATTTGGTGGCAAAAATCTTTATCTTTTCCATGTCAGGCCGCGTGATCACGTTTTGGGTGGGTTTGGTCGCCTTGGCCAGCCAGCAACCCCTGGACGCTGATATCCTCGTCCAACGAATCCCAGTGAATACCATGAACACTCAGTTCAAAGTCATCTCTGGCTTTTTGTTCCGCGTGCAGCAGACGTGGAAACCAGGCCAACGGAGCACCGATTGTGCGGCCGTCAGAAAGAGTGACCCAAAGATTGTCTTCATCAAACCAGACTTTTTCAGGCGAAGTAGTCATGCCAAGCATCCTCAAACCGTTGTCGGTTCTGTTCTGTTACTTCCAACAATACCCAAATCGTGCGCGCATCAAAACCTCGCTACGCCGGAATCAGCACTTGGGAGCCAGGCAACACCCGTTGAAGCCTTACCTGAAATGCCGCCTTTGCATCCTCATCCCCATGCACCACCCGAATTTCCAAAGGTGCTTCAGGAATCTCTTCAACAAACCGAATCAAATCACTCTGCCCCGCATGGGCCGAATAGCCCCCAACCTGATGAATCCGGGCCCGGATATCATAGCGGTCACCATCCAGCTCCACCCAGCCACCACGGGGGCCATAAGTCAGAATATCTCGACCTGGCGTGCCCGCGGCCTGATAGCCCACAAAGAGCACATCGTTCCGCTTATCTCCGAGCATCGCTTTCAGGTAATTCACCACCCTGCCACCGGCGCACATGCCGGAACCTGCCAGAACCACACAAGGGCGATGGGAACGGGCCAGGTAATCCACCGCATTCAGGTGGTCTTCGTGGGAGTTGATGACCGTGAGTTGCTCAAAAGAGAGCGGATGCCGGCCCTGGCGGACCAATTCTGTGGCTTCCGCATCCCAGTAGGGCTTCAAATCGCGGTAGATTCGGGTGAATTCTGCTGCCAGCGGCGAATCCACAATGATTTCCAGAGACTCCCAGGTAAAAGAGGGGTCTGACCCCATTTTCATGCCCGAAGCTACCGCGTCACTCCCAAACTCATGAATCAAACTCTCAATTTCATAAAGCAACTCCTGCGTCCGCCCAATACTGAACGCCGGCACCAGCACCGTGCCTCCATCCCCAAGCGCATGCTCCAACACCGCCTTCAATCGGTAACGCCTCGTTTCCCGGTCCTCATGGTCCTTATCACCATACGTACTCTCAATAACCAGGCGGTCCGCCCGCTCCGGCGATTGAGGCGCCGGGAGCAACGGAGCATGGGGCGCTCCAAGATCGCCACTGAACACAATCCGCTCTTCAGCCTTGCCAGCACGGACATCGCATTCCACATAAGCCGACCCCAGAATATGCCCTGCTCTCTGCAGCCGAACCGACAGCGAGCAATCATCCTCATCAAACACCGAGTGCCACTGGCCATAGGGCACCGGCACCAGGCGGGAACGAATCAGCCCCAGAACCCGCTCAATCAGCTGCCGATCGCGGGTAAACCCGATCTTCAGAGCATCCTCCAGAATCTCTGGCAACATAATCGCCGAGGGCTCAGAACAAATAATGGGCCCGTCGAAACCCGCAGCCAGCAAGTAGGGAATGCGACCTACGTGGTCGATATGCACGTGGGTGACCACCAGGGCCCGGATATGATCAATGGGAAAATCAATGGAGAGGTCGGAAGCGGAAGCGCCGCGCCCCTCGTCCTGGCCCTGGAATAGGCCGCAGTCTATGAGGATGCCGGAGGAGCTTGGTGCCGTGAAGTTGGGGTCTGACCCCGCGGGGTCAGACCCCTTTTTCATACCCGGAGTCAGAGTCAGCTCATGGCAGGAGCCAGTGACGCCAGTGGTGGCGCCGTGGTGGAAAACTTCAATCATCGTCAACGTTCCTTGTTGAAAAACAAAAACGGGGGCAATCAAGCCCCCACCACTAAATTACCAGCCAGGATTATATCCTAGGCCAAGGGCAACCGACGGACCTTGTCCTCATTCTTTGCTTCGCCAACCCGCTCCTGATTGCCGTTGCACCAAACCAGATCCGCCACATCCCCATTATGGGCAAACCCCGTTGGCGCCGTTTTCAGAATCTGAACAATATCCTGGCAGTCAAAGTCGTGACTTGCCCGCATCAACCGATTCAAGGTTTGCTCGACTTCTTCCCAAGGCATCGAGACCTCCCTCGCCATCATTATCCTTGGGTGCGCAGTGCCCTGCGGGTTATCACCAATCAATAACTCCTCATAAAGCTTTTCACCTGGCCGCAACCCGGAGAATACAATTTCGATATCCCCGTCAGGCCGATCGTCGGTTTTCTCCATCAACCCCATCAGGTGAATCATCTTGCGGGCCAGGTCGGCAATTTTTACGGGCTCGCCCATATCCAGAACGAACACTTCACCCCCCTGCCCCATGCTGCCAGCCTGAAGAACGAGCTGGCTGGCCTCGGGAATGGTCATGAAGTAGCGGATAATATCCGGGTGAGTGACGGTAACTGGCCCACCATCCCGAATCTGGTCCCTGAATAGAGGCACAACAGAGCCGGAAGAGCCAAGAACATTACCAAATCGCACCATGGAGAAGATGGTGTCTGACTGCCGCTGAGCCAGGCCTTGGAGCACAAGCTCGGCAAGGCGCTTACTGGCGCCCATCACATTGGTGGGGCGCACCGCCTTGTCGGTGGAGATAAGCACAAAGCGCTTTACGCCAGCCGCAATAGCGGCTTCCGCAACATGGAAGGTGCCAAATACATTGTTCTGAACACCTTCAATAATATTGTGTTCGACCAGCGGCACATGCTTGTACGCCGCGGCGTGGTATACCGTCTCTATGCCAAAACTCCGCATCGCCATTTCGCAGCGCCGACGGTGAGTTACACTACCAAGCAAGGGATGTATCTCCACCCCAAGCCCCTCAATTGTATTGATCGCCTGGAGCTCGCGCTCAATCGCATACAGGGAAAACTCTGACTGCTCAAACAGCACTAATTTAGAAGGGCGATGCTGAATAATTTGCCGACAGAGCTCCGAACCAATCGAACCTCCGGCCCCGGTTACCATTACGGCACGCTGATAAAGGCTTTTGGCAACCTGCGCATTATCGGGCTTCACCGGATCACGCCCTAAAAGATCCTCAATTTCCAGATCACGGATATCGTTAATCCGCGCCTGGCCAGCTACCAACTCCGACATTGTGGGAACCGTCTGCACCGGTATGGCCAAAGGCTCCAGCTTTTTCAGCAAACGCTTACGGTCGATACCAGAATCCGCATCCAAAGCTAACAACAAACGCTTGATGCGATGCTCCCTCACCACACGCTCAATATGACTGATGTCGTACACCGGAATTCCATTTATCAAGGCCCGGTGATTCGCTTTCAACAACGTTATAAAAGCAGCAGGATGATATTCGGTGCCTTGGTCCAGCGCGTTCGCAAGTTGTAGGCCAGTCTCCCCAGATCCAACAATCGCCACAAACTGTTTGTTACGATGCCTCGGCCGATTGACAAGCATACGGACCGTCATTCGGGTACCGCTAACGAAGATGAAAGCCAGTGCGCCGTATATAATCGGAACGGATCGAGGAACTTGTACCTCCAGCCAATAACCCAACACGATCAGAGTGATTGCAGAAACCACCACCCCGGTTATCACCGTAATAAAGGCTCTGTCACTCAAATAGCGGATAACCGCCCGATAGAGTCCCAGCTTGACAAAAACGGCAATCGTGAAGACAACCGTTAACCCAGAAACAATAAGTTGCCCCTGATCAGGCACCCAGAACTGTTGCTCCAGGCGCAGCGAAAACGCCGCCCACAAAGCAAAAAACAGAACCGCCACATCGGCAACAACCGACACCAGCCGTTTGTGGACCCGAGATAAATTCAGGAATTTTTCAAACATGGTGTTCCCTTACCAATGTGGCGTGATAATAAAGTCGGCAACAAATTAATAAAGTTGGTAACTTCCGGCTTCGCCATAAACCTGAAATCATTAAGTCACAAGGTTTATCAGTAGCTTAACCGACGACCGCCGTATCTTAGTTCGTTTCGTGAACGAGATTTCCCGCCTGAAAGTTACCAACTCTATTCTTTATTCCGGATTTTTCAGTGCGGAAGAATGCGAGCTATAGCGGCGTTTTGTTACCAACCTTTTTATGATCTGACAACCAAAAAACCGCAACCAAACCTGTCATTCAACAGTAACACTTTTGGCCAGATTGCGAGGTTTGTCTACATCGGTGCCCTTTACGAGCGCCACGTGGTAAGCCAGTAACTGCAGAGCGACAACGTGGAGAACCGGCGACAAGACTCCATAATGCTCGGGCATTTGAAGAACCTGGATGCCGGGCTCCGAAGCTACCTGGCTATCGCCATCGGCAAAGACGAACAATTCGCCACCCCTGGCCCGAACTTCTTCCATATTGGCCTTTAACTTCTCCAACAACTCGTCATTGGGCGCCACGACTACTACGGGCATGTCGGCATCCACCAACGCCAACGGGCCGTGTTTCAATTCGCCCGCCGGGTAAGCTTCTGCATGAATATAGGAGATTTCTTTCAGTTTTAAGGCACCTTCAAGTGCAATCGGGTAATGGCGGCCACGGCCAAGGAACAGCGCGTGATGCTTGCTGCCGAACTGCTGGGCCAGATCGCGGATCGCCGGCTCCAGCGCCAGGACTTTTTCAACAGCGACCGGTAAATGGCGTGTTTCATCAAGGTAGGCTGCCTCATCCTCAGCCGATAGCACGCCGCGCCCCTTCGCTAACAGCAAAGCCAAAAGGAACAACGTAGACAATTGGGTGGTAAACGCTTTGGTGGAAGCCACACCGATCTCAGGACCTGCCCGCGTAATAAATCGCAGAGCCGCCTCACGCACGATGGAAGATTCAGGCACGTTACAGATGGCCAAAGTATGCCTGTGACCGAGCGCCTTGGCGTACTGAAGCGCCGCAATGGTATCCGCGGTCTCCCCCGACTGAGATATGGCGACAACCAACTGGGATTCCCGGGCTACTGATTTCCGGTATCGATATTCACTGGCAATCTCGACATTGCAGGGCACGCCGGCAATCGCCTCAATCCAATATCGCGCGACCATTCCGGCATAGCTGGAAGTACCGCAGGCGAGAATGAGTACTGACTCCACTTCCTCAAAAACTCCAGCGGCATCGGCACCAAACAAACCGGCCTGAAGCGTTCCAGCACCACCCAGCATCTCGAGAGTATTGCCAAGCGCCTGAGGCTGCTCGAAAATCTCCTTTTGCATGTAGTGCTTGTACTCGCCCAACTGAACCGCGTCCGCTGTCAACGAGGAGGTGGTCACAGGGCGGATAACCGATTGGCCTTCTGCATTCCGAATCGTCACACCATCCACGGTAAGCTGAGCAACATCACCGTTCTCCAGATACATCAACTTACGGGTTTCCGAAATCAAAGCGGAGGCATCGGAGGCCGCATAAAAGCCCGCATCACCCTGCCCCAGCATGAGCGGCGAACCTTCCCGGGCCACAACCAGGGTTTCTGGTTCGTCCCCATGGACCACAGCAAGGGCATACGCACCTTTCAGGTAAGGGACCGCAGCCCGAACAGCCTCGAAGAGCGAGGGTGACGCTTCCCCCATCTTCCCTGCCAGGCAAGCCTCAACAAGGTGAGCGACAGTCTCCGTATCAGTATCCGACGTAAAGTCGTACCCGAAACCCGACAGCATCGCGCGTAGTTCAACATGGTTCTCGATTATGCCATTGTGAACAACCGCAAGATTACCGGACACATGGGGGTGCGCATTCCGTTCCACCGGCACTCCGTGTGTGGCCCAGCGTGTGTGGGCAATACCGATATGCCCCTGTAACTGTTCCCGATCAACCAATGCCCCCAGCTCGGACACACGGCCCACAGAACGGGCCCGTTTAAGACCGTCGTTAAGAAGCGCCAGTCCAGCCGAGTCATACCCACGATATTCCAGTGTTTGAAGGCCAGCTAACAAAAAAGGTGTTACATCACTGGCGCTCACGGCGCCTACAATACCGCACATAAAGGTTCACAACTCCAGAATAAAAATAGAAAAACTACCAAATGAGGGAGATGACGATTACTGACCAGGAACTCTGTCCCCCGCCCCTTTTCCGACAATCGTCAAAAAAATGTACCTGAAATAGGCGGCGAGATTGAGGTTTTGAAGCATTTTTTGATCCTTCTCTGCCAATAAAGCAGGCGTGGACATATCAATGTCATTCACCTGAGCCAGCCCAGTTATCCCCGGTCGAGCAGCCAGTACACCTCGACGTGCCCGCTCCTCTATCAGCTCTTCCTGATTAAATAGACATGGCCTGGGACCCACCAGGCTCATCTCCCCCTTCAACACATTCCACAGCTGTGGCAATTCATCCAGCTTGGAACGTCTCAAAAAACGCCCGAACGGTGTAATGGCGCTGGCACTTGCAAGATGGCTTGCAACCGAAACGGTGTCTTTCTTCATCGTACGAAACTTCACCAGCACAAACGGCTTTTTATTTCGGCCGACCCGCTCCTGGCGAAAGATAGGAGAACCGGTATCAAACAGACCAATCAGAGTCAGCAGCAGCAAGACGGGGAACCCAACCACCAACCCCAGTAGGGCAAACACAAAATCGAATAACCGAATCACAAACACCACCTAATAAGAAAAATGACTTTGGCGGCTCTCACCGCTAGGCCCTTTCATTTCCGAGCGCTCTGGCCAAGCCCTCGGCCACAGTGACCGGTGGCTGCCAACCCAGAAGGTTACGAGCTTTTGAAATGTCCACTTGCAAAGATCCCAGCAAACGCTGGGCAACTGGCTTTTTACCTAGAAGACCGGCACCGAACATCAGTACACCTGCGGGTACCGGAATCAAACGCAGAGGCCTATGCATAGCTTTGGCAACGCCTTGTAACAATTCTGTTGTGGAAAGATCTTTTCCGTCACTCACCAGAAATACCTGGCCAGTGGCGGCAGGATGATCGATACAAGTCACGATAAGATCCACCAGATTATCCAGTGCGACTAATGAACGCTTGTTGTGAACTGCGCCAAGTGGAAGAGGCAAGCCTTTCTCCACTATTTTCACCATTGTGGCGAAATTACCTTTCACCCCCGGCCCATAGACCAAAGGCGGGCGAATAATCACCAGTTCCATACCAGCGCCGGCCGCAAGGCGCTTCAGCGCCTGCTCCGCTTCCATCTTGGAAATACCGTAGGGATCTTCTGGTGCCGGCTCATCATCCTCGGAAAAAGCATTCCCCTCAAACGTTCGCTCACCATTCACTTTGATAGAGCTGATGTAGATGAAACGCCTGACACCCGAATCAATCGCCTGCCGGGCAAGGTTAAGCGTGCCTTCCACATTAACCCTGCGGTATTCCGCTAGCGGATCAGTCAATTCATCTTTCATTATATGAGCTCGGGCTGCGGCGTGAATCACCACCTGTTGCCCAGCCACGGCTGAGGACCAATCCGTGCCGGCATCAAGGCCATTAAACAACGCTTCGCGCCCGCAGTTAACAGCCCCAGACCGCCTTACTGCACAGGTCAATTCCTTATCAGGCAAACCTTCGAGCGATTCGGCTAATCGACGACCAACGAAGCCCGTGGCCCCGGTCAACAGTACTTTCACGCTAACTCCGGATTCAAAAGTTCATAACAAATGTCAGGCAACACTCTAATCAAACAACACAGCGGCAAGCTTTTCCGCAAGTTGCCCATACTCGTACTGCTCAAGGGCCGCTTTTCGACCATTGGCTCCCATAGCAGCCCGCTCTTCAGGAGCCATGCAGTAGAGCTTTAAGACGGCATCAGCAAGTTGTTTGTCATCCTCGGAAGCTATCTGTAACCCTGCGCCAGCATCATCCACAGGTTTGTACTCGCCCGACTCAATGCCATAGATAATCGGCCTGCCCGAGTACAAATAGTCAAAAAGCTTATTGGGCGAAACACCGAATCTGAACAATGGATCCTTCGAAAGGCCTATATAGCAACCATCAAACCGAGCTAGCATTGCCTGGATTTCAACTTTCGGAATTGGGTCAACAAAAAACACATTGTCCAGTCCCTTACTGGCAACCATCTTCTGCAATCCAGCCTTTTCTTTTCCATCCCCCACCAGAACAAACGCAATTTCCCGATACTCTTTCAAGCGCTCAGCGGCATTAACCAGCGTATATAGTGAGTTTGCAACTCCCAAGGTTCCGGTATAGCCAACTATAAACTTTTCTTGAGGAAGTTGATCCACTGCCCTGGCGTTCAAGGCTGCATTGAGGCTTACCTCATCCATAGAGAAGCCATTAGGCACCCAGGTGAACTTTTCCCGCTTCATACCCCGGCTGACCATATGCTCTACAGAATTCTTGAGATTGGAAACCACCCGGTCGGAGTCACGATAGGCCTTGTCCTCAACCCACTGCATAAGACGGATAAACAGATGTCTCGGGGAGTATCCGCCGATATCCATCAGAGTCATTGGCCAGATATCCCGGACCTCAAATACCAGTTTTGCACCAACCCGACGCGCCAACGTCTTCGCCCCGAGAAACGAGAGCAGAGACGGAGAAGAACAAACCACCACATCGGGCGACTCGGGGATCACCTTCCACAGACTTCTGAGACGCCAGGAAAAAAGAAACCAGCCCAGAATTCGACCCTTGCTATGAGCCTGTTCGTAATGAGGCATTCTGGCCCAGACAACTGTAAACCCGTTTCCCTGCTCTTCGAGCTCAAATTCTGACGCAACGGCTGGCTTTTCGCGTAAAAGATGATGGGCAGCAGACGTGATCAGATAGACCTTGTAGCCACGCTTCGCCAGCTCTCTTCCTATATAATAATGACGGCCAGCGTACCCATAATCCGGCGTAGACGCATATTGGTTAACGATCCAGACTGTCTTCCTCATCAACCGGCCTTCACCAACTCATCCACAATCCTTTGTGAGGCCTCGCCGCCGCCATACAACTGTTCCGTATCCTTGACCCTGCGCCCAACATTCCGAGCAGCAGCGTCCACTATTTTCTCCTGATCGGCCCCAACAAGCTCATTGGCACCGGCATGAACCAACTCCACCCATTCGGTCTGGTCCCGCATGGTTACGCAGGCCTTGCCAAAGAAAAAGGCCTCTTTCTGAACACCGCCACTGTCGGTCAACACCAACTGGCAGTGGTCCAGCAACCAGACCATTTCGAAGTAACCCACCGGATCGATCAGCTCAACGTTCAAGTCCAGGCCTTGCTGAGCGATCAATTTTCGGGTTCTCGGATGCAAAGGCAGAACGACGGGAGCCTCGTTCTGGTGTATCTGATTCAGGGCCCGAACAATATTGGCCAGACGATCCGGGTCGTCTGTGTTCTCGGCCCGATGGAGAGTGGCAAGAATGAAGTTTTCCGGGAGCGTCTCCTGCGCTGGCGCCACCGCCTTTTCCGCGAACAACAGCGCCGCATCCTGCATGACGTCTCCCACCTGCATCACCTTGACTGGCTTGTTGGCAAAGCCCTCATCCTCGAGGTTCTTGACTGCAGTAGTGGTGGGACAAAAGAGCAAATCGCTGATCTGATCCGTGAGGATACGATTGATCTCCTCCGGCATCTGCATGTTAAAACTGCGCAGGCCGGCTTCCACGTGGGCAACCGGAATATGTAACTTGGCTGCTGCCAGCGCCCCGGCCAGAGTAGAGTTGGTATCGCCATAAACAAGAACCCGATCCGGCTTGTGTTCCAGTAGCGCTTGTTCGATTTCCGCCAGCATCCGGCCGGTCATCTGACCGTGACTGCCACCGTGAATATCCAATTGGATATCTGGCCTGGGAATGCCTAACTGGTTAAAGAAGATGTCCGACATATTGGCATCAAAGTGCTGGCCCGTGTGCAGCATGATTTCATCAATACCGTCGGTTTGCTTAATAGCGCGGGAGACCACACTGGCTTTGATGAATTGAGGGCGTGCGCCGATGATTGTAAGGATACGTAGCATTAGTTTCCCTTTCTGTATTCATAAATCGTTTTGTCATAAACAGACAACATGGTGTGCACACAAGATTCCCAGGAGTAACTCTCCGCGACATGCCTTTGCGCCATACTACCCATACGTTCCCGCAGTTCCGGATCCAGAACCAGCTTCTCCAGCGCATCGGCAGCTGCTTCCGGGTTCTCACGAGGTACAACTAACCCGGTTATCCCGTCGACCGTCACTTCCGGAAGCCCCCCAGCATCCGAAACAACAACCGGACGCCCCGCCGCTCCGGCTTCCAGAACCGCAACACCGAAGCTCTCGCTTCGACTCAATGCAACGAAAATATCCAACTTGTAGAGTTCGGCCGGTACTTGAATGTGAGGAACCCGTCCTACAAAGCGCACACTCTCAGCGACTCCAAGATTGCGAGCCAGTGACTGAAGTTCAGCTAGCTGCTCTCCCTCCCCCACCAAGTGCAATTCCAGCTGAGGCGGCATGACGTTCTTTCTGGAATGAAAACGTTTAACCAGTATTGCGTACGCCTCAATAAGGGTGTCGATGCCATACACCGGTTTCATCGACTTGACCGTGCCAATCACGAGCTTGTTATTAAGACAAGGCTCCAGTAACAGACTGCCCTCATAAGCACCAAGGTCGATACCAAACGGTGTAACGGTAATATGCGATATTTCGGGGGCAATACTGCGGGTTTGTTCGGCCATACAGAGGCTAGTAGATGCAACTTTATCCGCGGCTAACAGATTCTTTCTTACAAGCCATTTATGCAGGAAGGATTTCAACGGGAAATCATAAACATCGCTGCCCCAAACAGACATTACCCAAGGATGCCAATCCACAATGCGAGCGGTTGTCCCGTAGCCACTTGCATAATGTGCATTGACGATGTCCGGCGATATTCGTGTCAGTAACGTGCGAACTTCGGCAGCCATAGTGAAGTACCCCAACGCTCCGCGAAAGCGTGACAAATGTACCTCGACATCTTCCGCAAAGGGCTCTACTACCGGATGCTGGCTAATTACGTGAACTTCGTGACCTGCTGCGCTAAGCCCGTTGGCCCAACGTACAGTATGAATCGAGGATGCTGCAGCCAATAAAGCAATTTTCACTAACGAAACACCCCGGATAATGCCTCATCAATCTGGTGGCGGCGGCCAATTTCTTTCTCGAGGACAGAGCCATCAAAAGGTCGATCCAAGTACGCGTTAAAGTATTCAGTAAACGAGTTGGGCTTATCAAAATAGTTCAACACTGGTAAACCAAGAGCGATATAATCAAAGACCTTTGTCCCAAAATCGTAGTCCGGATCCCTTATCACGGATATTCCGATGTCGCACTCAGCCATCTTTGCATAGAGTTCAGCTTTAGAGAGCCTACCTAATATCTCGACTTGACCTCGCCCACCTGAAGCTTTTTCCACATATTCTTGTAACCAACTATTATTTTCATAATCAGAACCGAAAAGCTTAATCACATATTCATAATCAGAGTAGCGCTCAGAAATAACTTTAACAATCTTCTTTACTTTATCATCACCGTATTCGCTGAACTTTCCCGCACAGCCCAGTGTCAGCCGATTTTTACTCAATGTATTTTTTGATGAATGGGACACTTCTCTTAAACTGGACGCCAAATTGATATCTTCATCTGACGCACCATTGGGGACCAATAAAACCGCGCGACCCGAAATCTTTTCCAGATGTTCTTTCAACCCTGGAGTGCAGGTTATCGTCAAAAATGAACTTCTAATGGCAAACCGTTCTACAAAACGGGCAAAAAATGCCTTTATGGGTTTTCTTTCTGTAAGACCGCCGTATCCGGAGGCAATCGCAATTGACCAACCATCTCTAATATCGAATATAACTTTAATCCAAGGAACAAAAAACAACCACCAACCTCTGAAGGGAGGCATCGACAAAAAAACAAAGGTTTTCCTATCCTTACGTAAAATAAGATCTAGAACCTTGAACTGATTTTGACTAATCAATCGACACTCAATACCATTTTCCGTAAAAAACTGCTTAAAAGCAGAGACTCTCTCGAAAGCTGGTGATCCCGGAACATTATTTGGCTCAATAAAAATTATAGACATACACTCACAGAGTCCCTGAAAAATTCAGAATATTAACCATCAAACTTTCACCAAAAATCCCGACACGCCTGGTGAGGAAAAGATCGCCAAAAAGAAAATGAAGTTATTAATAATTGATGAACTTACTAGAGATAGCAAAAAAACGAGAACAGGACATAAAAATAGATCAAAATCCTCTTGGGTCTAACCAAGAACAAAAACAATAACACAGAACCACTCCTAGCCAACCCAGCCAATAGCCAACTTCCACAAAAAAGGACTTAACAAAATCTCAAGCATATCTGTCGAAATTTACTTCAAGCCTGAATTTCACGAAAAAACGTATCTCTTGCGAGGAACACCTTCAATGATCGTTGACAAGATGAATGCATATAAGGGTAGCAAACCAAACGAATTAAAAAAATTGATTTCGAAAAACTGATGAATGCACAGCGCAATAAAGCTCGCAGATGCGATCAATCTTACTTCATTAAAATAAAATGATTTTTTAAAAAAAATTAAAGAAAAGCTTTTTAAGAAATACAAAACATAAAAGATCACCCACAATACAAAAACAACAACGCCATCGGTAACTAGTTTTTGAATATAGGAATTGTGAGCGCTCAACTCTTCGTTGCCCATTTTATAAGAATATTCACCGACGCCGGTGAGAGGAGATTCTGAGAGGCGGCGCATAGCATCCTGCCAAATAATTGCCCGGTGACTGGTTCCGTCGGATTGCACCCTCTGAAAAAGAGTATCCAGTATGTCAGGAATATAAGCATATATAAAAAAAAGAAAACATATGATGAGCGCTCCACCCAGTCGAACAGATCTATCACCCAGTGACCTAATAGAAAACAACGCCGCTATCATAACGACCGCAAGAATCGATGCTCGAGCTACCGTGGCCAAAAGAAACAATAAAGATAAAACTAAAGCTGCCTGAAGAACAATCTTCAGAAAACCTGACACTCTAAAACCAAATAGAAAAAGAGCGAGAACTGAAACATTTACAACTAAAAAAGCCCCAAATGAGTTCTGATTCACATATGGACCCGAAAAAAATAGCAAACCAAACATCGAAGACGATCTAAGCTCGTCTGTTAAAGTTGACCTCTCAACCCCATAGTAGGGGAGGTCGACCCCTAAAAACATTAATATCGAAACACTTAAGACAGCGCCTCCAATGAGAAGAAACGGGCCTACACATTTCTTGGGTCCTAGCAAATTATTTGCAGCTACAGCGACCAAAAATAGGGCTCCATACATAAACCCCTTTCCGACTATATTAGGAATCCAATCCTTTGAACTTACCGAAAAAACTGTTACAAAAGCCAGGAATATAAAATAAAAAATCATTATTCCAAGTATGAAAATCTGCAATCTCGAAAACTGTATACGATGAAAAAATATACAAATAAACAAAAGACACAAAACAAAAGCATAAATTAACTTGTTCGAGACCCAGGAGACCATACCCGGAACTATGTTTATAGAGCTTAAAAATATAGCGAGAACGAGAAAAAAATAAATAAAATAAAAAGCTGAATTTACACGAAAACTTAACATCAACTTTCCTGAATAAAAATACTTTTAAATATACAAATAAGCTAACTAGTTGTTAAGGATCAACTTTCCTAAAATACTTCTATAAAGCTTCATGCATTTTTGAATTACGCTCGATTAGAAAATATTTTGATATCGCATCAAAAACATAGGCAAAACTGGTCGCCCAAGCTGCTCCTACGATTCCATACTCTGGTATCAACATTATGTTTCCACCGACATTAATAGTTAAAACACCCAGTGAAACGTACATATTCCATTCCGGCTTACCGGCTGCGGCGATGCAGTTTGCCTGAACCCGCGCACCCGCCCAGAGGACTACGCCCGGAATCAACCACAGGAATGCGGGCAACGCCTCGCGGTAATCGTCGCCAAAAATTGGACCGATAAGCCAATAGAGTGCCAATGCGGCAATTCCACTGATAAACGCGGTTATCAGTGCCACCAGAACAAAGCCCTTTCTCGTAAGTTTCAGGCGCTCCAGCGGCTTATCTTTCATCGCCGAAAGCCTGGGAAACAACACCGTGCTGACAGCCTGGGATGGCATCCAGAGCTTCTCCGATATCTGCACTGCTATCACGTAGAGTCCCGTGGCGGCAGGAGTAAGAAAGAAGTTTACGAGGAAGATATCGGCCCGGTAGTTTATGAGCGTTATCACATTTGAAAGATGGGATTTCCAGCCATAATCCAAAACCCGCTGATTGTAGCTGTTTGCTTTATCGGCCCGCTTGCCTGCCACTTTCGCCTCATCCACTGGCACGTGAGTTCGCAGAAACAGAGAGACAGCGATGAGTGCGGCCAATTGGCCCAAAATGAATGCAGTTAGTGCACCGTAGATGCCTGCATCAAATATATACAACGCAACCGTCACCCCTGTGAGCGTTATCAAAGGTGGGAGTAGTACCGATGCATTAAACGCCCGAAAATCCTCCATGCCCTGTAACACTGTAGCCAAGAAGGCCAGTAAGAGCATGATTGGAAAACAGGCTAACCCGATAAACAAGAGTTCTTTCGGAATTCCTGGGAACAGAGTATCGCCCCAGGCAGTGAGTACTGGTAAAGATACGACCAAACCAACAAAGGTAATAACCAAGGCGAGCCGGATATTTCCTCGAACGGCTTGGTTAGCGGAAAAATCACGGCGACTGAGATGGTAAACGGTCGCGGGACCAATCCCGAGATTCAAAAAGTTTGCGAGCAGTGTTGGTACCAGCACCGCCATGGCGTAGAAACCATTCCCTTCCGGCCCGAGTTGCCTGGCAATAATAACCACAACCAGCAACTGCATCAGTGCTGCTGCAATCTGACGCCCCAGTGTCATGCCTATGTTTCGTCTCATGGGCGAGCCGGAGGCGAGTTGCCGGACTTTTAAAAGCAACGCACTCATGCCCATTCGGGCTCTTTCTTACTTGAGGCTATCGCCTCCTTGTATTCTCTGGTCAGCCTTCCAGCAATGGCTTCCCCTGAGAAGCGCGCTCGGGCTCGAGCAGCAATCGAGACAGGGTCGAAAGACTCTAGATCGTCCGACAATGCCTTCATCGCAGAACCAAGGGCTTTGGGGTTTTTGACGGGAACGAGCAGACCGTCGCCCTGCTCAACAATACACTCAGGGCCACCACAACGCGTCGCGATAACGGGCACACCTGCCATCAACGCCTCTGCCGCTACGACGCCAAATGTTTCGTAATGGCTGGAAACCACCATTATGTCAACTTGCTCAAGGAGTTGAGGCACCTCTGCAGGAGGAACCATCCCTAGAAAACGCACGTTATTGGCAATATCGAGCTCGGAGGCCCTCTTTTCCAAGGCTTGCCGAATTGGCCCGTCACCACCAAACCAAAGCTCGGCGGAGGGATTACTATCTGCAACGGTTTTGAAGGCTTCAATGAGATCTAGCTGACCCTTATTCTCTGTCATCAGCGCAAGGTTCAGGAATCGAATGGCGTCTTTCTTTTCAATGACTTTATTTGGGACCTTGAAGCGGTGTGATACGACGTTAGGTACCCAATGCCAACGATTCCTGGTTGGCGGGAAAGCATCACCGAGAATCTGTCCGAGCGCTGGGCTCACAGCGATCCTCCTGTGCGCGCCGTACAGGGCACTTCTCGCTAACTCCAGCTGCCAGTCTGAATAAAGATTTCGGGCGAAAGCGCTACTGTGCTCGGTTAAAACCATCGGGATGCTGAATTCGCTGGCTAAACCTGCCGCCGCCGCACCACTGTATATCGCGGAGTGGGCATGCAGGATATCCGGCTTTCCATGGTACTTGATATATTGTTTGAACAACGATCGTGCTGCTTTGCTGAAAAGCCAGTAATTACCAAATGGCACACGCGGCAAGGCCGCAAGCACGTCCCGTCGATAGGTTGGAATACCTTCGTCCAACTCATAAGAGGGTGTAAATGGTGCCCCTCCGCGATTCACCAGCGTTCGCAAGGATTTGAGCTTTGGAGCAATCACCCCTACCTGGTGTCCGTATTTCAGGAGAGCAAATGCCTGGTCTCTGAAAAACACGCCTTTGACATCTGCGGGATAATCGGGGTACCAAGATGGAAAAAAAAGAATATGCATGGGGGATCAAAGCCCGCCCAATGCTTCAACCACACGCGTCTGATCACCCTCAGACATGTAAGGATGCATAGGCAACGACATAACAACCCTGGCAGCCTCGTCCCCTGCAGGTAGATCAGCAGCAGGGTCTGCAACAGCCGGCTGCTTATTCAACGGAATCGGATAATGCACCGCCGTTGGAACGCCCGCCTCGTTAAGCTTCTTCTGAACGGCCTCACGATTGTTTACGCGAATAGTGTACTGCGCCCAGGCTGATACATTATGCGCTTCGACAAAGGGCGCTGTATCGATCCCAGCGTCATTAAGTAAGCGTGCATAATTTTCAGCAACCTGGTTACGCAGCTGAATTTCCTCTTCAAGCAAGCCCAACTTCGGCAACAGAATGGCTGCCTGCACAGTGTCCAACCGGCTGTTTACCCCTACGCGGATATGATGATAACGCCGATCCTGACCATGGCGGGCAATCTGCCGCAGTATAATGGCCAGCTCGTCGTCGTTCGTGAAGATAGCACCACCATCGCCATAGCAGCCCAGTGGTTTGCTCGGGAAGAAGCTGGTGCACCCGATGGTGGTCAGATTGCAGGACTTTTTACCCTTGTAGTTGGCGCCAAAGCTTTGCGCCCCGTCTTCGATGACGGGGATTCCGTGCTTCTCGGCAATGGCGTTGATGGCATCGAAATCTGCGCACTGGCCATACAGCGACACCGGAATAATGGCTTTGGTCCGGGGAGTAATAGCTGCGTCAAGCTTTTCAGGATTCAGGTTGTAGGTTTTCGGATCGATGTCCACGTAAACCGGCTTTGCCCCCAGCACGGCTGGCGTCTCCGCCGTGGCGATGTAGCTAAAACCCGGCACAATCACTTCGTCGCCGGGGCCCACCCCCAATGCCATCTGGGCAATTTGAAGCGCATCTGTTCCATTTGCAACCGAGATACAGTGCTTGGCTCCGCAGTAGGCAGCGAGCTTCTCCTCCAGTTCAGCAATCTCGGGGCCCAGAATGTATTTGCCATGGGCGAGCACTCTCTGGATATTCTGGTCTATCTGGTCTTTGATGCGGGCTTGTTGGGCGGCCAGGTCTACGAATTGCATTTGGCAAATACCTTTCTGCTTTATCCATTATCAGAGAGATGGCTCTCAGTGTTTGATCAATTGGTTGTCTTTCAGCACGTAACGGCTGCCAGTATGGGGACAAGTGGTCTCACCCTCCCCTTTCACCGGTAAGTCCAGTTGTTCGCCGAACTCACTCATCCAACCTATCTGTCTCGCGGGAACACCAACCATGAGCGCGTAGGCCGGGACATCTTTGTTAATAACCGCGCCCGCGCCAACAAAGGCGTATTCGCCAACGGTCACGCCGCATACGATGGTGCAGTTGGCACCTAATGTTGCCCCCTTTTTCACCAGTGTATCCCTGTATTCGCTCTTGCGTTCGATCAGGGAGCGGGGATTGTATACGTTGGTGAAGACCATGCTTGGGCCACAGAACACGCCTTCTTCAAGATGGACGTTGTCATAGACGGAGACGTTGTTCTGGATTTTACAGTTGTCGCCGATAGTGACCTTGTTGCCGACGAATACGTTCTGGCCCATGGAGACGTTTTTGCCAACTCTGGCACCACCGCATACGTGGACGAAATGCCAGACTCGGGAGCCTTCGCCGATTTGGGCCCCTTCATCTACTATGGCGCTGGGGTGGACGGTTGCCAACATAGCTCTTACCTTTGTTTGGTTAAAATGGGGTCTGACCTCATGGGGGCAGGCCCCTTTGTTCACATCGCTCACTCTCAGTTCTTAAGGAAAGGATGGTAGTTACCAGTGAGCCCCGCAGGGCTTGCATTTCTGATGGTGGCAACGGTCTCGATTGCCACGCGGTTTTCTTCCAGACCGAACCCATTGCCTTTGAGAATTTCTTCATAGCTGCGAGTATGGAGGTCTGTGAAGCCACCAGAGAATTCGATTTCCTCACCATCCACGGTTATTGAGCGGTAGGTGCGCTGGCCATCCGCCTTGGCGCTTTCCGGTACATATTTATAATCCACGGACAGGAACCATCGCACTCGGGCTTTTTCGTATTCGAGGTAGCCGGCGGCCATGGTGTCATCGCTGTGATGGACCACGTTTTCCTGCAGCTCGCCAAAGATAAAGTGCAGCATGTCATAAAAATGAACGCCGATGTTGGTAGCAATACCACCTGATTTGTGTTCGTCGCCTTTCCAGGACTGCAGGTACCAGTGACCACGGGACGTGATATAGGTTAGGTCTACTTCATGCTTGGTGGCTTTCTGCTCATTCTGCACTTTTTCCCGCAACGCGATAATGGAGGGGTGCAGGCGAAGCTGGAGGATCGTGTTTACCTTCTGGCCTGTATCCCGTTCGATTTCTTGAAGGCCATCAATGTTCCAGGGGTTCAGCACCAATGGCTTTTCGCAAATGGCATCAGCGCCCGAGCGCAGCGCAAAACGCATGTGGGAGTCGTGGAGGTAGTTCGGCGAACAGATGCCTACATAGTCCACTGCGCGGCCGCCGTTTACTCTCCTGAGCTTATCGATATGACGATCGAAGCGCTCGAATTCGGTGAAAAAGTCGGCATCGGGGAAGAAGCTATCAATAATGCCCACTGAATCATTTTTGTCCAGCGCAGCTACCAGTTCATTACCGGTCTCCTTGATGGCTTTCATGTGGCGAGGGGCGATGTAACCGGCGGCGCCGATCAGGGCAAACTTTTTGCTCACGCTTTAATTACTCCATTTGATGATGTGCGTTCATTGTTGAAAAGTGCTCAAAGGCGTAGATCCGTCTGATCGGCAGGGAACAAATACTTCAGGTCGTAAACAAGGTGGTCGTCTTGTTTACACAATTTGCGGATTTTCCCCATGCCCATCGCTGCGAACTGTTGGTGGCCGACGGCAATAATAATCGCATCGTAAACGCCGCTTTCCAGTTCGCTTACTGGCACAATATCGTATTCATGCTTGGCCTCTTCTTTCGAAACCCAAGGGTCAAACACGTCTACCTGAGTGTTGTATTCCTTTAGCTCCCTCACAATATCGATAACCCGGGTGTTTCGTAAATCAGGGCAGTTTTCCTTGAAAGTCAGCCCCATAACGAGAACCCGTGCGCCCTCAACGTGAATACGTTTTTTGAGCATTCCTTTGACCAACTGAGACACTACGTACTCACCCATGCTGTCATTCAATCGCCGACCTGCGAGGATTATCTCAGGGTGGTAGCCAATAGCCTGGGCTTTATGGGTCAAGTAGTACGGATCCACTCCGATGCAGTGCCCGCCGACAAGTCCCGGGCGAAATGGAAGAAAGTTCCACTTAGTACCAGCCGCTTCCAGCACTGCTTCAGTATCAATGCCCATCCGATTGAAGATAACCGCCAGCTCATTGATGAGGGCAATATTCAGGTCGCGCTGTGTGTTCTCGATAACCTTGGCAGCTTCAGCCACTCTGATGCTGCTGGCTTTGTGAGTACCGGCCGTGATGATTTCGTTGTAAAGGTTATCTACCAGTTCGGCGATTTCAGGCGTAGAGCCCGAAGTTACTTTTTTTATGCTTGTAACCCGGTGGTCTTTGTCGCCTGGGTTGATTCGCTCAGGGCTGTAACCAACATAAAAATCCTGATTGAATTTCAGGCCAGAAACTCTTTCCAGAACAGGCACGCAATCTTCTTCCGTAGCCCCGGAATATACGGTCGATTCATAAACAACTACATCGCCGTTTTTGAGTGTCTTGCCAATGGTTTCACTGGCTTTAACCAGGGGCGTGAGGTCCGGTGTTTTGTGCTCTGTAATCGGAGTAGGAACCGTAACGATATACACGTTCGCGGCGACCAAATCTGCGACTTTCGTGGTAAAGCTAAGGCTTCTTGCCTCAGACAACAGTTCGTCTTCAACTTCAAGAGTGGAATCGTGTCCGGCGTGGAGTTCGTCAATTCGGCTCTGGTTGATATCGAACCCAATGACGTTGCGTTTTTTTCCGAATTCTACGGCTAAAGGCAGGCCTACGTAGCCAAGACCTATAACGGCGATGGTGAGCTGATCTTTTTGCATTTTGATTAACGATATCAATTGGTGAATTGGAAAGTGGGAACGGGGGGACCTAAGCCACTAGCATGCGAACACTTTGTGTGGATCTCTCAGTCCATTGACTTCTTACTGTTCCGAATGAAAACAATAATGAACCAAAGGAAAATACCCAGCATGCCTCCCAACATTGTGGAAACGATAGCTATAATAGCCCGCTTAGGCTCGCTCTTCTCCTGAGGCACAACCGCAGGGTCAACTGTTTTAAATATGTACTCACTCTGGGCATTAGCCAACATAACGGTGCGCGTTTCGCTTTCAACCAGTTGATAAAAAACTTGCTGCATGCCAGCTATGTTAGTTTCGCTGAGTTTCTCCTCCAGATAAGCAATTCGGGCCTCAGCATCGTTTATATCCTGCTGGCGCATGTGCTCGTTAATGTCGTGTGCCAGCTTTGCCGCCAACTCTTTCGCCATTGGCGGTGATTGACTTTTCACACTCAGAGTCACCATGCCGGTTTCTTGATCTTCAGAAATGCTGAGGTGGCTCTCTCTGAACTTCTTCACCAAGTCCCAATCCGTCGGTTTATAACTTTTGCCGTCCTCATCCTGAAGCCATTCATTGGTCTGCGGATTATAGACTTCCCGGTTGATCACCCATTCCTGGTTTTCCGTGTTCCAGCCTTCGGTCGCCATTAGCGGCACACTCAGGTTATGGCGATGAATGAAATCGGAAAGAAAGGCGTGGGATTGCAATACCTGTTTGGCCATCACGGTTTTATTAGCACCGCCGCCACCCAGATTGATACCGGCCAGACTGGCCAGGCCACCCAACTGGCCACTTAATCCACCAATACCGCCCTCGTCCTGGGTTGGTGCTAGTAAAACGCTGGCCTGATAGATATTAGGTTTACTGAGGGCAAATAAAACGCCTGCAGCAGCAAAAGCAATGGTGGAGAAAAGTATGATCCACTTGCCCCGCCAGAGTGTGACAAAGAGTTCCCGCAGGTCGATCTCATCACCCGGATAGTAGGGCTGCGCCATTGCCGGCTGAACCGGCACCTCATGCTTGCTCATCACAGGTTCCCCACAGCTGCTGCACCAAGGGCCATCTGATATACGATTTGGCTTACGTTTGTCCACAACTCCAGCTTGTTCAGACGGTCCACGTCAATCGGCATTATGATAGTGTCTCCCGGCTCCAGTTGCTGGCTACGTCCACCGAACCATCTACTTTTCTCTGGCAGCATCACAGAGCCGTCTGCCTTCACAACGTAAACTCTGCTGTCATCGGCCTGGCGGGTTGGGCCGCCAGAGCGCTCAAGGTAGTCATCAACGGTGAGACCGGGCTGATGAAGGTGACTGGTCGGGAACTGGACTTCTCCGAACACTGAAACTGACTGCGGTATATTCGGAACACTCAAGGAATCGCCATCCTGAAGGCGGATGTTCTGATAGCCTTCATCCTTCATAACTGCGGCAAGGTCGATAACCATGCGGCCCACAGGACGACTGTTCTGAACCTCTTCCAACAAGCCCTGAACCTGCTGCACCCGCTGAGCGTTCTGCCCGCCGAAGGTGTCGCCCTGGAGCTGGACACCCAGGAGGTCACCCTGCAAGCGTTCTTCGGCCTCTCGCAGGCGCTGGGCCTCCAACCGGCGAAGCTTCTGGCGGGTGAACACGGCTCCTCTCGGGAATGCGTTCTCAGTCAAGCCGCCCGCGCGGAGAATGACGTCCCTCAGAGTCTCCCCTTCACCAAAGGTGTACTCTCCCGGATAGCGTACCTCACCAGAAAGGGTGATTCGGAATTGTTTGTCAAAATCCGGAGTAGGCTGAATCAGGATAGAATCACGGCTTTGAAGTGCTTGCCGCGTTTCCCCTGCCATTACATCCGCCAATGCAATCTGGCGGGTGATCACTCTGCGGTCGCCCTCTTCTGCAAGCTCCGATCTAGCCAGTTCCGCCGAAAGGAGCGAAGCTGAGTCTTTCAGGCCTCCGGCGAGAGCAATTGCATCGGCAAGCCCGCCGTTTTCGGGGATAGGATATTCTCCCGGATAGCGTACTTCGCCGGATATGGTGACAAACGAGGCAGGCTCGAGGGGCGTTGCCTGGATGCGAAGCTGCTTCACCAAACCTGGCAGTAGCTTCTCCCGCTTTGCATCCTGCAGCTGCCGCAGCCCGTCCTGTTCACTTTCAGTTAGTTGCTCTCGCTCCAGCATGGCAAGCCAACGGCGCTCTTCATAGTTCTGCTGGAGCTCCTCCCGCTGTTGGGGACGCAGATTGGCCAACTGTTGCTCGGACGGCTTCGAAATTCGCTCGCCTTTCTCCAGGCGCTCCTGAAGATCCTGGTATTCGGCGTATCTAAGGGCCCTTTCATCGAGTTCTGTTTTCTCCAGATCAGAGAACACGAGTAATTGGTCGCGTTCCTCAAGGATCAGATCGGCTTCACTACCGGGGCTGCGAAGGGCATCTCGCAGATCAATCACCACGGTGCTCAGGTGATCATCCGTGGACTTTCTTACGAGAAGCGCTACATCTCGATCTGCCGCAGGCAAAAGGTCGTTTCGGAGATTTTTGAGGACAGATGACACCCTCATGCCGGGCACGAAGGCGTAGCGCCCCGGTCGCGTGGCGGCCCCACGAACTTCGATATACTGGCCGGTGATGTCGGCAATGGAAGCAATGGTGATGCGATCCCCTGGCAGCACCCGAGCACTCTGGCCCTTCTGCTCCGTGTAATCCGCTTCTGCGATGATTCTCAGGAAGTCTTCATTGGTGCGCTCAATTTTTACTCGTTCCGGATAAGCCTGGGGGGTAAGCCCCCCGGCCAGGCGCACCAGCTCCTTGAGGCTGGTTTCGTCTTCCAACTCGTAGAGAGCGGGTCGGTACACTTCACCATCAATGCCCGCGCGCTCGCCGACTGGCGGAATGAAAACAACATCCCCTGGCTGGAGGCGGTGGTCACCAGAGCTGTCGCCATTGAGAAGCAGGTCATACAGATCCAGGATGCCGATGAGCTTGCCATTGCGCTTGTGCTGCACAGCGCGCAGGGATCCGGACTGTTTTACACCGCCTGACACATACAATGCATTGGTGATGGTGGAAAGCGAGCTTACCGTGTAGGAACCGGGATTGCGGGCCTCGCCCAGCACAAATACCCGCATGCTACGCAGTTCGCCAAGGGAAACACCGGCTTCCACGCCGATGTATTGTTCGGAGACCCGTTTGCGGATCTGTTGGCGCGCTTCATCAAAGCTCAGGCCTGCAACGCTGAGAGGGCCGGAGTTGGGAAAGCTGATTGAGCCATCACGACTGACTGGCAGTTCAAGCTGCTGATTTTCTTTACCCCACAACTGAATGCGGAGCACGTCGCCAGGGCCGAGTGTGTAATCGTTGGGAACGGGAATTTCCGTTACCGGAGCAAAGGTTGTTGGGCTACCCGCAAAGAGATCGTACCCGAAGGGTTTAAGCCCCCCATTTTTTCGGGCCAGCTCTTCCTCTTTCTGCTGCTGTTCCTGCTCTTTTTGCATCCGCCGTTGATTGTCACTCGCATCATTTTGTTCAGGCTCGACAACATCAATATTTTCAGGGCGTTGCTGGCTCTGGCGGCGACCCTGAATATTATCCAGGTCTATGCCGTACTGCCGAGCCAGGGCTTCTTGCTGGGCCCTTGGCAAGTTTTTGAACTGCTCAATCTGAGACGGGCTGATGGATTGGGCGGCGGCCGCCATTGGCAACAGCAGAGCCAGCGGGAGCAATAGATTCTTAAGCTTCACAGTTATAGATCCGGCGGTTTGGTTCGGTAAAGTTTAGAAACGGTAGGTCCAGGTGGCTTCCAAAGACCATTGGTCTTTTTCGCCGCCCAGGTACTGGATTTTCTTGTCAGTAGCCTGGAGGCCCAGGTCAAGCCAGCCATTCAAAAAACGATTGCCGTATCCAAGATCAAGAATGGCAACATCCTGGTCACTCTCGGGCACGGCATAGAAAATGTCGCTATCAGTCACAACTGCGCGGCTTACGCCATCCTTGTTTAGCCGGGCGAACGTCACTTTGGCAGCAAGGTTGGCACCACTATCGAAAAAGTTGAATGCACCCAGGGTTACCGCTTCTGCGTCACCATCAAAACTTGCCCCCATACTGCGGCCGTAATAGCGATAGCCAGAGCGGTAGCGGGAGTGGTCGTAGGTGATGTTGGGCATGGCATCGCCCAGGAAGTCGTCCGCCAGGGTGTTTGTGTACTCAACAAACCACTGCTGGTCAGCTTTGAATAACTGCGTCGTCCAGTCCGCGCCCAAAAGCCAGGACTTACGGGCTGGAAAGGCGCCCGCTTCGTCTTCGCCCATCATCTGGGCGTATAAGCCCATAGACTGCTGACCAATTGAGAATCCATAGCGGGCATCAATGCTGGCGAGCTGGTTGCCCGGGTCGTTTTCCTCGAGCTGGCCGTTATCGCGTCCGATCAGCGCGTTCCATATGGTCGACGCGCCCTCAGGCCGCCCTTCTCCACCGAACATGATGGCCCGTGAGAGACCAATATCCAGGCCATCGATCGGGCGGAACGTGAAGCGCATGCCGATCAGTTTGGCATCGGGTACCGCACGGTCACTCTCATATTGGCCGGCAAGCGCTGTGAACTGCCAGGGGCCGATCCAGCTTAACCAAGGGGTTTCAAAAGCGTGGGTATTGTTCCGATTAATCCAAAGCGCCGGCATGGGGCGGGCGTTGTTGGAGAGAATAAGGCTGGACTGCCAGCCGGGTCCCCACCACCGATCAATGGCCCCAGCGCCCAACACCCAGTTACCTGCAGCCGCAGCCAGGTAGCTACCATCCAAGCGAAGCTCTTCGTCGTCATCGGTTTCATGGGCGTATGAAGGCTTGAGCCCCAGGGCCCATACTTCGCCTTGCCACTGGAGGTTGATAGCCGTGCCAGCTTTCGCAAGTGGATTCTGATCAAAACCGCGAACTCCGGGTATCTCGCTGCTGCCATAGAGGCTGTACTCGCCCCGGAAACCCTGCTGAGCCTGCTGTTCCTTTTCGAAGCGCAGGTAGGCAGCAGCGGAGCCCACGGAAGCCTGGTCAGCGCTGACGCTGTCCTCCAGGCCACTGTCGACCGCACTCCACATTATCGGCCAAGTGCTTATGGTGCGATCCATATGGCCACGGTCAGCCAGCTTCTGGGCCGCAAATCTCGCCCGCGAATCGCCCGGCTCAAGCCAGGGGGCCGCGGGGAGAGAAACACTTGTCAGACACGCTACCGCCCCACCGACCAGGGCCCAGTGTTTTAAGGTCATAAAGTTGGATTATTTGAAAACGACAGGAAACAGGCAAAAGGAAGGGGACAACTGACTCCCAACTGTATCCTTGTCGGTAGGTGAATGTACTGTTTCAGAAGCGTGCCGATTTTACAGCAATGTCTATGACACGCAAGTGACAAAAAGTCTGACACATGCGTTATCAGGAGGTTACGGGGGTAAAGAATTGTTAAAGGTTCAGAATCTCAATTTTTCCGTCTACATTTCGCTCAGGTTTGCTCTAACCAAACTTACAAACTCCGCGAAAAACGAAAGAAGAATGCCGGTCATCAAACCCAGCATGGCAGCCAACACCACAATCAGGCTCCGTGCGGGGCCTTTTCGCTCCGCGCTCTGACGATTGAGCAGCAGTTGTTCCGCCGGTTGGATGGAACTGAGGACCGCCTCCAGGGAAAGGCGCTTTTCAACCGTATCGGCAAGTGCGGCTCCGGCATCCCAAGAACCCTCCAACTTGCCAATGGTGGAAGTGAGCGATTCGATTTGCCTTTCAAGGTTCTCTTGCAGCCTGGAGACGGTTACGGATTGCGTTTGTTGCAATTTCTCAATGAGCTGGCGATGAACTCGCTTGATGCCCTCCTCCTGGGCGGGTGTGCCTTCGGAGACAATCCGGATAAGCCCGGTGTTCTCCGGGTTCGAGAAGCGAACCTCAAACGGAATGGACTGGTCCTGTTCCGCCTGGTGAAGGGCCTCAATGTCCGGAAGCCAACGATTCTCCAGCGTTGCGATCACTATGGCCGGCTTCTCAATAAAATTTCCGGACTCTTTCTCGGCCAGCCTGAACAAGCTGACATAATCATATTTTTCCGGCAAGAGCATGGCGTATAGAACGCCCGCCGCCAGAGATACGAGAAATACGAGGTAGAATATTCGACGTCGCTTTAAGAAGGTGGAAGCCAGGTCAACGAGGCTGATCTCGTGGTCATAAGAGGATTGAACTGAACGCTGCTTATCTTCCATAGGTGGCCGTCCTTTTTTATTATTATGCAGGCATTTCGCCTAAAACAGCCAGAGCCTGAAGCCTGGCATGGGATTTCGGTAGATGTTTCAAGCGGAAACTGCTCAGGTTTTCAGCGCAGATACCGGAACTTTCACCCTCTGCTGCTTCTGCATGAAGTTAATCAGCACGATAGCCCGCGCCTCTCCATCATAGGCCTGGAAGATAGCATGAATGCCCTCGAACGGCCCCTCACTCAAGTGAACGGCCTGACCGGGCTTGATACCGCCCTGCTCTGCCACCGAATCCAGGCTGTCCTTGATGTGCTGGATAACCTCATCACTGATGGCGGCGGGCTTGTTGGCAAAACTCACAATTCGCAGCACACCACGAGTGGAGCGCAGCTTTGCCCACATAGGATCGGTTTGTTCCAGATTCACGAACAGATAGCCGGGAAAGAGCGGCTCAAGCCTTTTGGTGCGCTTGCCGGCTTTGATTTTCTCCACCGTAATTTTCGGGTAGAAACAGACAATGTCTTGATTTTGAAGATGTTGCAGGGCACGGTCACCCTGCGCCGGCTTGTGCTGAAGTGCATACCATGTCATGGCTGGGGAATGTACCAGCTTCCCGCCGCAATGAAATAAGGATTTAACACATCTTGTTTACCATATTTCAAAGGCTTGCCATCCACCGTTTGAACTTTCCCACCGGCCGCCACCAGCACCGCCTGCGCGGCGCCTGTATCCCACTCGCAGGTTGGCCCCATACGTGGGTATATATCAGCGTGCCCCTCGGCAATACGGCAAAACTTTAACGAGCTGCCAGCCTGCACGAGTTCGTGCTCACCGAGCTTATCGATAAACGCTCTGGTCTCCGGGTTAAGGTGATTCTTGCTGGCCACAACACGCTTTACGTTTTTGGGCTCCGCCACCCTAATCCGGTGAACTTTGCCTGTGCGATCGCGCATATGGGCGCCCTCACCGACCACACCCCAGTAGGCTTCTTTCAAAGCCGGAGCCATGACCACACCCATAACGGGCTCACCGTCCTCAATCATGGCGATGTTGACAGTGAACTCCCCGGTGCGCTGCGTAAAGTCCTTGGTACCGTCGACGGGATCCACCAGCCAGAATCGGCGCCAGTGCTTGCGCTCTTCCCAGGGAATGTCTTTACCTTCCTCGGAAAGTATAGGGATGTCGCGACTTATTCTGCGCAGACCGTGGACGATGATGTCATGGGCAGCGGTATCTGCAGCCGTGATGGGCGAATCATCCGCCTTGTAGCTCACCTTGAAGTCTGACTGGTAAATATGAAGCACTTTCTCGCTGGCCTCGTCTGCTACCTTGATGACATCCGGGAGGATGGAGCTGTAATGCATGCGATTCGCTTCCTGCTTCAGATCAAAACGTTATGAACTATGATGGGTAATAGTAACACTCCCTTAACAAAGAACCAGAAGGACGCCTCTATGAAACTTCGCTTCCTTGGCGGCACAGGCACAGTCACCGGCTCCCGCTACCTGCTCTCGGATGATAGGCACCGTGTACTGGTGGACTGTGGCATGTACCAGGGCGTCAAAACCCTGCGCCGGCGCAACTGGGCGAAGTTCCCGGTGGATCCATCCACTATTGATGCGGTGGTGCTTACCCACGCCCATATTGACCATTCCGGCTATTTACCCGCCCTGGTGAAAAACGGCTTCAAAGGCAAGGTTTACTGCACCAAAGCCACCCATGAACTGTGCAAGGTACTGCTGCCGGATGCCGGCTTTCTGCAAGAAGAGGATGCGAAATACGCCTTCCGCAAGAAGTTCTCGAAGCACGAGATGCCGGAGCCGCTGTTCACCGAGAAAGACGCCTGGGAAGCTCTAAAACATTTTGAGTCCCTGCACTACCACGAGACGTTCGAGCCGGTGAAAGGGTTCCAGGTAACCTTTACCCCGGCCGGGCATATTCTGGGGTCATCCTGTGTGCACGTTCATCACCAGGGCGCAGACAGAACGGTTGTGTTCAGCGGTGACGTGGGGCGACAAAACGACATCATCATGCGGCCGCCGGAGCCGCTGCAGAAAGCCGACGTGCTGGTGTGCGAATCAACCTACGGGGATCGCGCTCATGGCGAGACGGACCCGGAAGCGGAATTGGCAGACATCATTACTAAAACCGCGGGTCGCGGAGGCATTGTGCTTTTACCCGCTTTTGCCGTTGGCCGGGCACAGATGCTGCTTTATGTAATTCACAAGATTATGGGCGACGGGAAGATTCCCAAGCTTCCCGTGTTCCTGAACAGCCCGATGGCCATCAAGGCTACGGAGATCTTCTGCAAGCACCACAAGGAACATAAGCTTAACGCGGCTCAGTGCGAACTGATTGATGAGAAAACCACGTTTGTTCGAAAGGTGGAAGAGTCGATTGAGCTGGACGCGGTGCGCTACCCCTGCGTGATTATTTCTGCTAGCGGGATGGCCAGTGGTGGACGGGTGCTACACCACCTGAAAACACTTCTACCGAATCCTCGAAACAGCATTGTTTTTGCGGGCTTCCAAGCTCCAGGTACTCGTGGGGATGCATTGGTGAATGGCGCGGAATCGGTGAAGATTCATGGCGAGCATTGGCCGGTTAAGGCCGAAATTCATAATCTGGATTCGCTTTCTGCGCATGGGGATTACAACGAGATTTTGGCCTGGCTGGAACAGGGTTCACTCAAGCCTGAGAAAGTGTACGTCACTCACGGGGAGATGGTTGCTAGTGACGTAATGCGTAAGAGGATTCGAGATAAGTTTGGCTGGGATGTTGAGGTGCCGGAGTTGTTTGAGGAGGTGGAGGTTTAACCAACACATACGTATGCGTCTATTCGACAACACATCCGTCGGGGACGTAACTAGATCTCCACGCGTCAACCGGAGTATTGGAAAGGATACACCGCCACTCGCCAAGCGGTGTTCTCGAATGCCTCACAATCACACCTGACAAAATCGGATGAACATCGCCCCCGAGGGTCACTTCTAATTGACCAGAACCGTCACCATTAATAGTAGCAATATTTTCAGACAAACTTCCCGTGGTCAAAGTTGAAGGCGTGTAACCCAAAGAGCGATTATCTAAGGTTGATGGGCGAGAAACCGCCTCTTCAAAGTTGGCCCGATAATAGCTTAGCTCGGAAACTGCTCTTTTCATTTGTGATTCAATAACATACTTCTGGTAAACAGGGAACGCTAGCGCCGACAATATCCCGACAATCGCAACAACGATCATGAGGTCAATTAAGGTGAATCCGATTTCTTCATTTTTCATCTGTTTACTCAACAAAGACCCTAATGAATAACAATTTGCAAAATTCACACCAACGGAACATGATCATGGCGATCTCGGAAACAGGCCATGCAGCCAAAATCTCGCAGCAAACGGACTTCGCTCTTGTTCACGAAAAGTTTCGGCATCAAGCGACATTGCATCGAAAAATTCAATGAGACCGAACCAATAAAAACAAAGAGCTAGGCCAACCAAAATAAAAACGCTCAATCTTATAAAGAGAGGACAACGAGAATTTTTGCTAGTTGCTTTCTCTATCTTTCCATCCGCTTCAGCTGCATAGCAAGACAAAATCCCAAGAACCTGAGAAAAAACAAAAAAAGCCAAAAAAAGTGATGAAGGCGATATGAAAACACCAGAAAAATTAGCATCGGTTATACCTGCCGCTCCTGATAAAGAAAGGCCAGCCAGCAGATGCTTTTGTTCAGACTCTGAAAAATCTCTTATCCTTGGAAAAGCCGACCTCAACCGCATTAATGTTAGCAAGGTCGACCCAATCAGAATCGCTAGAAATAGCCAACCATACTCAGCAGCCCACAACAAATACATGTTATGTGGAGAACCAATCGAACCAAAGCGCTCGTAGCCCGCGGTTAATGGCTGATGAAACACCCAAGACATCGGGCCCATTCCGAGTGGAAAATCCACAAGGCTCATTTGTATCGCTTCCGCCCACAGAGCGAATCGCCCTGAGTCAGAAAAGCTCAACCCTCTCTGGATATCGTTTTCCGACCAGAGACCAGGTAGATAAAGGGAAAGCAGAATCCAGAAAAAGAGGCCCAGAAACGCTTGTATTAACAGCATTTTAATAACTCTGAAAGCATATTTTCTGAACATGACGGAAACAAACAGGGTGGCGACAACTACACTGAAAATAGTCCCTCTAGAGGTTGTAAGTAAAGCGATCCACCACCAAAGCCCGGCGCCGATCATCAGAAAACTCAACGGCAAACTGGATGAGAACCTCTGCGACAACACTCCAGCCAAGGCAAATAGTGGCAAGATAAATGTTGCGATCTGGCTCCATAGCCTCATATTCTCAAAACCAAAAGGGATAACATCTGTTATTTTTGAGAAACCATCCAGAGCAGCAAAAATATATATATTTATATTCATCAACGCGTAAAGAGACGCAATAAATAATAAGCCCAGAATTAATTCTTTAGCTGTGTCCCAGCCTCCCAAATTTTTGTAGGCGGAAGCCCAAATAACAACTGCGGTTAAGAATAATGCATATTGCAACGGCTCGACCCATATATGGGGGACAGGGTGGGGAGGAAGAGCAGCCAGAAGTATGAATAAAAGCGGAAAAACTACTGGAAAAAAATAAATACGTATAAGCTCAGGTATTGTTCCCAAAAATGCCCAGCGAGTCAGAAAATAGACTATTGTTGCACTCCATAACCCGAGAACAAAAAAACGCTGCGAGTCATAGCCACGAAATATATTAGGCATTAGGTCAGAAAACATAGAAAAGCTGAAGAATATCAGCGTGACCGCCAAAACAGTTTTGGCAGAGAAGCTCCTAACCTTTTTTCTCATCGCTCTGCACCCCAAGACAATTACAGGTGTCGTAACAAACAAAAAGGGGCCTCAGGCCCCTTTTGTAAAAACTGCTGCTAGCTTCTAATCATTAGTTAGAAGGCTGACATCCGTTCGGAGCATAGCTGTTTTTCCAGCCACCCTGTCCGTCGGTTACACCTTCAATACGGCAGCTCCACGCACCGTTGTTGTCACGCTCCCAAATTACTTCGGCAGAACTTACGGCCGCACCCGCATCACCCATGGTAGCAGTCAGAACTACATTGGGCGGAGTACCGGTGATCCCAAAGGCCGAAACCAAGTCTGAAGCGGCCGCGTTGTAACCAATGTATCCAGCATCACTCGCCGTAGTTGAAAGTGTCACGCCGCCACGGTTTACAAGTTCCTCGACTGCTGTGCGGACGGCAGAGACCTCCCCTACTACCCGGCTAACTTGAGAGCGCGCAGTATAATCTTGGTACTGCGGAATAGCGATCGCTGCCAAGATACCGATAATCGCAACAACGATCATCAGTTCGATAAGGGTGAAACCCTTCTGAGTATGGTTAATTTGCATATTCTTCATGATCGACCTCTGAGTTCATCGGTTAACAAGTCTAACTGGCCCGGGCCCGGTGGAGTCGTACCCCGTGACCGGAGTTTTGAGCCTGCCAAGAACAATGCATTGGCCGTGCCAGGTTCTCCTGTCTGAAAAAAAAGAAAATTTATCAAATATAAACAGTTAGTTAATGGGCTTGATGACTAAGTCCCGTATCTCTCCGCTTATAAGGTCGAATGCTCGCCGGCGTCAGTTGGTGACAAATTTGGTCAGATCTGGGTTTCAGCTAAGCGTATTTTTGAACATGGGTTCAGAAGAAAGCTTTCTTCTGACTACGGTATACGTCGCAGAATGCGCACAATCCTTTCCAAACTGAGGCTGTCCATCTAAACTCACTCAAATTGACAAAACACCGGTTTCAGTAACTTAGGCTGCGTTTCTTACTTAATTTATGTCTACCAATAAAAGCAATATCACGCTTACGGGCCTTGCGAGGCGCTTCGTGGATGACGGACTGCTGGATGAGGCAACGGCAAAAGATGCCTTCGTGCAAGCTTCTCAAAACCGGATTCCTCTAATTACTTACCTCACCCAGAATAACCTGGCCGATAGCTCGAGGCTCGCGTTCTCCGCCGCTATGGAGTTCGGGGTATCGGTTTTGGATCTATCTGCGTTTCTCTTAGAAATGATGCCGGAGAAGGTGGTTGACGAGAAGCTGGTGCGCAAGCACAACGCCTTGCCGTTGTATAAGAGAGGGAACCGTCTCTTTATTGCCGTATCAGACCCGACCAACATCCAAGCCTTAGACGAAATCAAGTTCAACACGGGCCTCAGCACCGATGCTATATTGGTCGACGATGCCAAGCTGCGGGAAGCCATCGACAAGTATCTGGAGTCTCAAGATACCTCCATGGGTGATCTGGATGACTCCGATCTTGAAGGGGTTGAAACTGAAGGTGGCGAGCAAGAAGACGATGGCGCTGTTGTTGCCAGCGAGGTGGACGACGCTCCTATTGTAAAGTACGTCAACAAGATGCTGCTCGATGCGATTCGCGGAGGGGCCTCGGATATTCACTTCGAGCCCTATGAGAAGGTCTATCGGGTTCGGTACCGTACAGACGGAATCTTGAAAGAAGTCTCCCGCCCGTCAATCAAACTGGCCCCGAAGATTTCTGCCCGGGTGAAGATCATGGCCCAACTGGATATTTCCGAGCGACGAGTACCCCAGGATGGCCGGATCAAGATGAAACTGTCCAAGACCAAGGCTATAGATTTCCGGGTGAATACCCTGCCAACGCTTTGGGGGGAGAAGATTGTTCTTCGGATTCTCGATCCCAGTCAGGCAAAGCTGGGCATTGATGTGCTCGGTTATGAGGCAGACCAGAAAGAGATGTATATGGATGCCCTGAAACAGCCACAGGGCATGATTCTTGTTACCGGCCCTACCGGCTCCGGTAAAACGGTTTCTCTTTATACAGGCCTGAATATTCTGAACACCCCGGATATCAACATTTCCACTGCAGAAGATCCGGCAGAAATCAACCTTGAAGGCATTAACCAGGTAAACGTAAACAACCGTGTAGGGCTAGGCTTTGCCGAAGCCTTGCGAGCGTTCCTGCGTCAGGATCCCGATGTAATCATGGTTGGTGAGATTCGGGATCTGGAAACAGCCAACATCGCTATCAAAGCGGCACAGACCGGGCACTTGGTTCTATCTACTCTCCACACTAATAGTGCCGCAGAGACTCTCACGCGGATGATGAACATGGGCGTGCCCGCCTTCAATATCGCTACCTCAGTGAGCCTGATTATTGCCCAGCGTCTTGGCCGGCGGCTTTGTAGTTCATGCAAACAGGCCTTTGATGTGCCAAAAGAGGTGTTGGTAGAGGAAGGGTTCACACAGGAACAAATTGATACAGGCTTCACGTTGTACCGCCCCAAAGGCTGTGATAGATGCAATGGAGGATATAAAGGCCGCGTCGGGATTTACGAGGTGGTCAAGATTACCAACGAGCTGGCCAACATGATTATGGAAGAAGCCAGCTCCATCAAAATTGCAAAACAGGCTCAGGCCGAGGGCTTCCGTAATTTGCGCCAGTCAGCACTCTTGAAGGTGATGGAAGGCGTGACCAGTCTTGAGGAAGCCAACCGCGTGACGAAGGATTAAGCATGGCAGAGAAAGCACAGAAGCTAGAATCGTACGTTTGGGAAGGGAAAGACCGGAAGGGCAATAAGTCCAAGGGCGAGCTCACAGGCTCTAACCTGGCTCTGGTCAAGGCACAGCTACGTAAACAGGGCATTATTCCGGACAAGGTGAAGAAAAAGCCCAAGCCTCTATTTGGTGGCAGTAAAAAAATTACGCCTTTTGATATCGCCATGCTCACTCGACAGTTGGCGACCATGATGAAGGCTGGGGTTCCTCTTGTTCAAAGCTTCGACATTGTTGCTGATGGTTTGGAAAATAAGGGCCTTCAGGAGCTGGTAATGTCGATTCGAAACGACATTTCGTCCGGCACTAGCTTCGCTGGCGCTTTGCGTAAGCATCCAAAGCATTTCGATAACCTATATTGCAACCTCGTAGACTCGGGTGAAAAAGCTGGTGCTCTAGAGCAAATGCTTGACAGAATTGCCACCTACCTGGAGAAAACGGAACTTCTTAAGAAAAAAGTCAAGAAAGCAATGACTTACCCAATTGCCGTTATTATTGTCGCAATTGTAGTCACAGCCATTCTTCTCGTGAAAGTTGTGCCTCAGTTTGAAAGTCTGTTCCAGGGGTTTGGGGCAGAGCTCCCTGTTTTCACCCAATTTGTTGTAGAGCTATCTGAATGGCTGCAAAGCTGGTGGTTTGTGGTCTTACTGGCCATTGTGGGCACCATTTTTCTCTTCAAAGAGGCCAAGAAACGCTCACAGAAATTCTCAGATTTGGTCGATAAATACGTCCTGAAACTGCCCGTTGTAGGCGAGATTCTAGACAAATCTGCAGTCGCAAAATTCGGCCGCGTACTTTCAACCACCTTTGCTGCAGGCGTTCCGTTGGTAGATGCACTTGATTCGGTTGCTGGTGCAACCGGCAACGCGGTATATCGCGACGCCATCGACCGAATCAAAAACGATGTATCCAGCGGCACCCAACTGCAGGCATCCATGCGCCAACAGGATGTCTTTCCTGTGATGGCCGTCCAGCTCACGGCGATCGGCGAAGAATCGGGTAACCTCGATGAAATGCTGGCTAAGGTTGCTGAGCATTACGAGGCGGTGGTTGACGATATGGTTGATAACCTCACAGCCTTGATGGAACCAATGATCATGGCGGTTCTGGGCGTTCTGGTTGGTGGCCTGATCATCGCCATGTATTTGCCGATCTTCCAGATGGGTCAGGTTGTTGGTTAAACCTCTCCCCCCTCTCCCCCACCCCCTCTCCCGCTCGGGGAGAGGGGCTTAACTGCCGATAACTGAGCAATTTGATGTTGAGTCTCGAAACCTTTCTCGCCACTCCGTGGCTTCTTTATCTCACTGTCATCCTTATATCCCTCTGCATCGGCAGCTTCCTGAATGTTCTGATTCTCAGGCTGCCGAAAATGATGCATCAGGACTGGCGTTGCCAGTGCGAGGAATTCCTGGAGCTGCCTGAAAAGCAGCGAAAGGCGGAGGAACGGATTACCTTGTCCAAGCCGGCTTCCACCTGCCCTTCCTGCGGCCATGGCATTCGGGCCTGGGAGAATATTCCGGTGGTGAGCTGGCTGGTTCTTCGGGGCAAATGCGCTTCTTGCAAAGCCCCTATCTCGCCCCGCTATCCGATTATTGAGGCAGTCACCGCGATTTTCTCGGTGGTGACCATTGCTGTCATCGGGCCGAACGAGTCGGCGCTTTGGGCGCTTCTGCTTGTTTGGTCTCTGGTGGCGCTGACGGTTATTGATTTCGACACCCAGCTTCTGCCAGACAGCATTACCCTGCCCCTGATGTGGTTGGGCCTGGTGCTGAATTATTTTGGTGTGCTTACGGACTTCAACAGTGCCTTTTGGGGTGCGGTGGCAGGGTATCTCTCGCTTTGGTCGGTTTATTGGCTGTTCAAGCTGGTTACCGGCAAGGAAGGCATGGGGCATGGTGACTTCAAATTGCTGGCCGCGCTCGGCGCCTGGCTGGGGTGGCAGTTGTTGCCAGCGGTGATTCTGCTTTCCTCGGTTGTAGGTGCCGTTGTGGGTATCAGCCTGATGGTGTTCAAGAAGCTTGGGCGGGAAGTTCCGATTCCGTTTGGGCCCTACCTCGCGACGGCGGGGTTGATTTGTCTGTGGTTTGGCAGTGAGATTCAGGCGTTCTGGTACGGATTCCTGGGAGTCTGATTCATGAAGATTGTTGGCCTTACCGGCGGGATTGGTTCCGGAAAATCCACTGTGACTCGCTTGTTTGGTGAGCACGGCGTGCACTGGGTGGACGCCGATGATGTTGCCCGCGAAGTGGTCGAGCCGGGGACACCAGCGCTTGCTGAGATTGCACAGCACTTTGGGGAGAAGATTCTCACTTCCGACGGTGCTTTGGATCGTGCGCAGCTTCGCGGGATTGTTTTTGAGAAGCAGGAAGAGCGGGTTTGGCTGGAATCGCTGCTGCATCCGATCATCCGCGAGGAATTGATTCGGCAGTTGAATCCCCCCCTCTCCCCCAGCCCCTCTCCCGCGAGGGGAGAGGGGGGTGAATACGAGTTTCCTTATGTGCTTCTGGTTTCGCCTCTTCTTCTTGAAACCGACCAGCATGAGTTGGTTGATCGCATTGTGGTGATCGACATTCCCAGAGAAACCCAGATTGAACGCACCATGGCCCGGGATACCAATTCCCGGGAGCAGGTGGAGCGGATCATTGCGGCTCAGATGTCCCGTGAAGATCGGCTGGCGCGGGCGGATGAGGTGATTGATAATGATCGCCCTCTGGATGATGTAACGCGTCAGGTGCGGGAGCTGCATGAAAGGTTGTTGGTGGATTTTGGCTGACTGTTTTTTCCGCTATCGTTTTGCAGGTCTTGCCGCTGCACTTTCTCTGACGTTCTCTTCCCCAGGCCACAGCATCGAGCCGGTGTTTGAGGTTCGGGAGCGCTCTGTGGCGGAGATTCTGTCTCCAGCTCAATTGCCGATCGGTTTTTACACGTTTGAGCCGGATGAGTATTGGGCAGACCCACGGGATTCCTACTGGCTGAAGTTCAGCAACTGGGTGCTGCGGCAGGAGCGTCTGCACGGGCAGAAAATCCAGTCGGTTGGCCAATGGGCTGACCGGACCTTGTCGGGCAGCGCCCAGAGCCTTCCCAACAATGAGAGCTATCTGCGAGTTGGCTTTGCGACGGAGTCCGAATATGGCGATCCCGCTCAGTTTGAGCCCGAAGCGCGATTTCGTATTGATATTCCGACCACGGAGCAAAAGCTGCGCCTGGTGATCGAGAGCGAAAGCGAGGAACTGATTCCACTCGGCGAGCGCCAGCGGGACCGGCAGCTCACCGAGCCGGAGCGTTCCGATACGGAAGCGACGGGCGCGCTGCGTTACCTGACCCAGATTGGCGATGCCATCAACTTTTCCAACGATGTGGGTGTGCGCCTGCGGCTCCCCGCGGATGCTTTCTGGCGGGCAACGGCGGAGAAACGCTGGCGCCTGGACGACAAGTGGATCCTGAACGCTCAGCAGCGGTTTTATTATTTTCATCAGGACGGCTGGGGCGAGCGAACCTGGATTGGCGTTGGGCGCCCGGTTGGCAATGACTGGTATTTCCGCTCGTCTTCGGAATTGGAGTGGGTGCACAACGACAAGGAATTTGTGGCGGGCCAGATCTTCAGTATGCGTAAGCGCATGAATAACCGGCTGATTGTAACACCGAGGCTGGGCCTGCTGGGGGAAAGCAAACCTTCCTGGCGCACCACCTCTGCGTTCACAGATCTCACGTTTCGCTACCGGCTGCACAGCAACTGGCTATACGCGGAGCTGATTCCCGCGCTGGAATTCCCCCGGGAGGAAAGCTTCAAAGACCGGGCTTCGGTGGTGTTCCGGGTGGAGATGTTTTTCTCGGGGGTTATCGAAGATGATCGCCTCTAATTTCTCGCAAGCCCAGACACTAACGCTTTATGCCTAGACACCCATCAAAACCCGCCGCTGAGGCTCTTACCCTCACACCAATTGCCGTTACCCGCTCCTGTTTTCAGGACAAGTTCGGGGTGCCGCGCCAGCCGGGGCTGACCCGTCATGCCCGGGCCGACCTGATCATCCAGCCACCGTTTGACCGGGAAGATGCGTTCCGGGGGCTGGAGACCGCCAGCCACCTGTGGCTGACCTTCCAGTTTCACGAAGCTGTACGCGCTGAATGGCGGCCAGTGGTGCGCCCTCCCCGCCTGGGCGGCAATCGCAAGATGGGTGTGTTTGCCAGCCGCTCACCGTTTCGTCCCAACAGTCTCGGTCTGTCGGTGGTCCGCAATGAGGGGCTGATTCGCAGGGACGGCGAGCTTATCCTGCGCATCAGCGATCATGACCTGATCGAAGGCACGCCGATTCTCGATATCAAACCCTACCTGCCTTTCTCCGATTCCGTGCCCGAGGCTACCCTGGGCTGGGCAGATTCGCCGCCAACGGAACGGCTGGAGGTGGTTTTTCTGCCGGAAGCGGAGGCGCAGATCCGTCAGCTTTCATCGGAAGACTATCCGGAACTGCGCCCGCTGATCGAGGATGTGGTCGCATACGATCCACGTCCCTCCTTTCGTAGAGGTCGGGAAGAAGAGCGCATTTACGGTGCGCATCTGTACGATTTGAACGTGCGATTCCGATTCGTGAATGATCATTCACGGAAACGTGTCGAAGTGCTGACGGTCTGTTAAACTGCTTTTGGTGATTTTGTAGTCGACACAGGGAATATGTGCCTTGCCTTCAAAGCGGTTCTTCAAACGATTGGGAATACGGCCACTGGCGGCAAGGTTGCTCGCCTACGTATTGCTGTTCAGCCTTTTTCTGTCTCTGGTGGCAACGGGCGTTCAGCTGATCGGAGAATTCGAGCGGCGCAAGAACGATCTGCTGAATGACCAGACACGGGCCGCGGAGTTGGTTTCCGGAAGCATGAGCAACAACATCTGGCTGATGAATTTCAGCGAGGTGGCCAACAGCCTGGATGATATGAAAGCAGTACCCGCTGTCCAGTACGGGCGGGTGGTGACCAGCACCGGTGAAACCTTCAGCACCGGCACTTACCCTGAGGGCCGGGTCATATCGCAGACCTTTCCACTGGTTTTCGACCGCTCTAACAACCGCAGTCCTGAGAACGTTGGCACGCTCACCGTCACCTCCTCCATAGACCAGATCTACAAAGACCTGCGTAACCGCGCGCTCCTGAACCTTCTGTTTCAATCCATTGTTGTCATGCTGGGCACCCTGGGCCTGCTGGTGATCGTTCGTTTAACGCTGTCCCGGCATCTGGAATCCATGGCCGATTACGCCGCGCGGCTGAATCTCGACGCGCTGGTCGACCCGCTGAAGCTCAAGCGCAAACCCCGAAAAACGCCAGATGAACTCTCTGAGCTGGAGCAGGCCCTGAACAAGATGCGCCTGCAAATCCTTGAGGACACCCGCTCCCTGCGCCAGACCACGATCCAGTCCCAGGGTGAACGGGACGAGGCGGTGCGGGCCAATCACGCCAAGAACCAGTTCCTCGCGAATGTCAGCCACGAACTGCGTATTCCTCTGCAATCAGTGCTGGGCTACGCCAACCTGCTCACTGATACGCCTCTGGATCAGGAGCAGCGGGAATACGTGCTGACCTTGTTGAGCGCCTCGGAAAGCCTCTCGGCCATCATCAACGACCTGCTGGATATCTCCAGCATGGAAGCGGGCAAACTGGTACTTGAAGACATCCCCTTCGACCTTCGGGAAACCCTCAATGATCTGGTGCACATGCTTGGCTCTCGCGCCCGGGAGAAAGGCCTCGCACTGGAACTTCGGATCGACGAAAACCTGCCCTGGGCGCTGAAGGGCGACCCGGTTCGCATTCGCCAGATATTGTTGAACCTGACCTCCAACGCCATCAAGTTTACCGATTCCGGCCATGTGCTGATCAGTATCGAGGTGTTGGGCCGCCGGGACGACAAGGCACGCCTGCGTATTGCCGTGGAAGACACCGGCGTGGGCATCAACCCGGAAGATGTTCCCCTGGTTTACGAGCCCTACGTGCAGCTTGGCCAACAGTTCCAGCGTCAACTGCCCGGTGCAGGCCTTGGCCTCACCATCTGCCGTCAACTGGTGGGCCTGATGGACGGGTCGATGGATCTCGAAAGCCGCCCCGGTGAGGGCTCGACCTTCTGGATGGAACTGACTCTGCCCGTGGCCCCGGAGAACGCCGCACGAGTTCGGCCGGATACCCGGATGGTGAAGAATCGCAGAATTCTGGTAGTGGATTCCTATGAGCTATCCCGCAAGATCACTCTGGAAATGCTGTCCCGGCACGAAGTGCACATCGAAGCGGTGAAATCCGCCGGCGAGGCGCTGACTTCCCTGCGCACGGCGTTCGATGGCCAGCAACCGTTCGACGCGATCATTCTGGATGGTTTTGTACCGGATATGGACAGCGACCTGCTGTGCCGGCAGATTCGTAGCAACCCGCTCTGGTCGGATATGCGCCTGCTGATCCTGTCGTCCAACCCGCAACGGGGCGACGCCGAACATTTTCGCCAGGCCGGTGCAGATGCTTTCCTGAGCAAATCTCTGCGGGAATCCTGCCTGACTCCGATTCTTAATCAGTTGTTTGCCGATGCCGCCAAACAGGAACGGCGTTTCCTGACCCGGTTTTCCCTGCAGGCGGTTACCGATACCGCCAGGCGTCGGGAACTTCCCTGTGGCCGGATGAAGGTGTTGCTGGTTGAGGACAATCCAGTTAACCGTACCCTGACTCGCCGACTGCTGGAGAAACTCGGCTGCGACGTGATGACCGCCAACGATGGCGAGGCTGCGGCCAGCCTCTGGCAGTGGCACCCGTTCGATCTCGTGTTCATGGATTGTGTGATGCCCCGTGTGGATGGCTTTGAAGCCACCCGCCGTCTGCGGGAATGGGAGAAAACCCACAACCGCTTGCGCATCCCCGTGGTCGCGCTGACCGCCAGTGCCATGGAAGAAGATGAGGAACGCTGCCGCCGGTGCGGTATGGATTCTTTTGTTGCCAAGCCTGTCAATATTGAAATGCTGCGGGCAGCACTGGAACAATATTGCCAGGCGTCTGCTGCCTCCTGAAAGCTGTTTGCTTAAATCCGGGCACAGACATCCAGACACGTTTCCAAACCCCGAAGGCAACCATGAACGTTGAATGCCCAACCTGTAAAAAGTCCGTGGAATGGACCGAGACCAACCCCTGGCGCCCTTTCTGTTCCGAGCGCTGCAAACTGATCGATCTGGGGGCCTGGGCCAACGAGGAATACCGGGTACCCGCAGAGAACGCATCACCAGAGGATCTGGACCAGGGCGGCGATACCACCCGGCACTGACCTGCGAAAAATGAAAGTTAACGGGGACTTACCGGCATTTAAGTTGAGTGGCCCGGAACACCCCGTTAACATACCGGCAATTCTGCTAAAAACGTAACGAAGGTGCACATATATGAAAGCGTCCCGGATTTCCCTGATGATTCTCTCACTGGCTGCCGCGCCTGCCTTTGCAGGGGATGTCGACCTCAGCCTCACCAACGATTCGGTGAAGGGCCAGGTAAATTTCTTCGGCACCAACAACGACCTCCAGCTTGGCACCGGTTACACCTACCGCGAAGGTGGCCGCGATATTTTCAACGTTGATTTCCATGCCCAGGGCCGCACGGCAATCGGCAACCTGCCCACCACAGCCGGCATCGGCATGAGGGGTATCTATTGGGATCAAAGCCGCGCCGATGGCGGTGCTGTCGGTCTTGGCGGTTTTGCGACCGTCAATATCCCGGATGTCCCTGGCCTGTCGTTCACCGGTGGCCTGCACTACGCCCCCAGCATTCTCTCGTTTGGCGATTCCGATGATATGACCAGCCTTGAGCTGCGTGGTAGCTATCGGGTTATCCGCAACGCCGAGATTTTCGCCGGCTATCGCTATCTGAACACCGATATCGAGAACTCCTCACGAGACGTCAATCTCGATGAAGGCGTTATGGCGGGCATGAAGATTTTCTTCTGATTCCTGCCTTTTCTGAAACGGGCCCGGTGGGGCCCGTTTCGTGTTCCCTCCATAACCCTTTCGTGCTTTTCCTCACGCTTTCCCGAGAATCCGACTGTTAGACTGTCTGCCTGTATTTTCTGCACGGATAGCCAGGCATGCGATTCACTCTCGGTTTATTGCTCTCTTCGACTCTATTACTCACCGCCGGATGTGGTGGCGGTGACGATGCCATTGAGGGGGCGGCTAGTCAGCCCAATGACTTCGCAGGCAACAAGAACCCGGTGGACGATTTCAGCTCCGGCAACACCGGCGATTCCACCAACACCGGGGGCCTCGCCAGCAACGAAGTCCGGGTAACCATGGAGGTACCGGGTGGTGTCACCAGCGAGGGCGAGCCTACCCGCCGTAACCTGAGAATCGTACCGCCGGACAGGGTGAGTGTTTACTACACCAATCAGGCCCTGTCTGTGCTTGATGAACCCGCGATTTCCACGCGCACCGACAGCGAAGGCTTCACCATTATCGAATTCACCAATGGCCTGCCCCTGGGTCCGGATGTGATTATCGATGCCAGTTATGGCAACACCCGAATGCGAGCCCTGGCCGCCGATGCGGACCGGGATGTGAAGGTGAATCCTTTTTCCGAGTATCTGGTGCGTAACACGCTCAGCAGCTATACGGCCGGTGAGTTCCAGACAATTCTGGATTGCGTTGCCGATGAAGGCGGCGAGCTATGCCTGAACAAGTATGTGTGGTCGACCCTCGCCGATCAGGTCCACGACTTTGAAATTGAGATTCCTTCCAATGTTGGCCTCGGCGGTGCCCTGGATATTCTGGAAAATCGGGGAGACTTTGCCCGTTACGTGAGCGCCATGGCCGACTACGCGGTGCTCGATGAGACCTCCTCGGGAAAAATCAGCGCCAGTTCCGCAGACTACAATTCGGTATTCCTGGGCATCGAGTTGGGGCAGACTTTTCTCGAGCCTACCCTGAGCGGGTCCGGACAATGGGGTGTTCGAACAGCCCAGGAAGAGGTGCTGACCGATGATAATGGCACCGGCTATGTCTATCCGGCTCTCACCCTGACCAGCTTTGATGCCTTCAACATCCGAGTGACCTCTCTGGCCAACGATATCCCATACGATCGCGAGGCTCTGATTCACCAGGCGGGAAACGACTTCTTCGTGCGGGGCTCTGAATACTGGGAACGGAACACTCACTCTTCATCCCCCGGAGCAGCCACCCTGTTGGAAGACACTCGCCTGCTGGCAGGCCGGGCCCTGTATCAGAGCATTACCGGCCGGGGCAGCTCGAAAATTATTGGCTGGACTCGCAATCCCTATTACCTGGATGCCTTCACCAGCGCGCCCGTGGATGAGACCACCGGGCCGGATCGGGTGATCAGCGGCTATTTCAGTGCCGGCAAGGCTATCGAACTGGAAGCAGACGGGGATTCGTTGTTGCGGCTGGGGACTCTGGAAGACCAGTATCTTTCGGTTCTTGAAATCAACCTGCTTCGAAAGGAAGGTTTCGACGCGGACACCGTGAATGGCCGCGAATACAACATCTTGTACCTGGGAACCCGGTTCAGCGATGAAACAACACCCCTGGCCATTGAAGCAGGCGTTGGCCAGTGGCAGATTAACGGCGGCACGGTTAGCCAATCCCAGAGCTTTACAACGGTGCAGCGCGGTAGCTCAGGCACTGTCACCACTGATCCCACCGGCACCCGAACGGAATCCTGGGCCCTGAGCAACCGAACCTCCCGGCTCAGCAAAGGCGATGTGGATATCGGCCGGCTGAACCTGGACATTACCACCGCCTCCGGTGATTTCCAGCAGCCGGATATCGGCATCGGTGCCAGCACGCCGGACGGCAGCCTGATGGCGTTCAATCTGGACGACAGCCCCCTGGGAGACGGCATCCTGATTGCGGCCGAGCAAACCGCCAACAGCGCACCCGCCACGGGCCAGTTCCGGCTTCAGGGTGTAGCCCTGGCATTGGCGCCAGACACAAACCGTCTCCGGCATTTTGAAAATGCACTGCTAACCATTGATTCCTCCAGTGCCGCGACGCTGTCCCCGGTCGCGCTGACCAGTACCCATATGGTCGACAACGAAACAGTGACGAAACCCGCTCTTGAGAACCTGCCGGACATTGCCCTGACCTATAACAGCCAGGCCGGCGATGGCCAGGTGCAGTTCAGTGCCGGCAACCTTGTGCTGGAGGGCTTCCACACCGCCAGCCAGGACCAGTTTTACCTGCGTTTGCGAACCACCGAGGGCAATGAGGACCAGATCGGCCTGGTGATTGCCACACGCCTGCCCTGACCGCGGCAGCACAGGACAAAACCCAAGAGGCAGACGCTCTCGTATAACCTGTTATAATTGTTGTTGTATCGACTTTAACGAGAGGTTTTATGTCTGCGGGTAAACGGGCGGTCATGCTGATGGTTCCCTTGATTGCGTTTGCGATCGGGGGCGGTTTCTATACACCACAGGCGAGTGTTGACCAGGGCGATTCTGCTAACTCGGGTTCCGAGCCTGCCCTCTCCTCCCTGCCGCCTCTGCCGACCTGGGCCAATGACGATCTGCCGAATTTCTCGCAGTACCAGGACACCACCGAGAAAAAAGCCGCGTTCTTTTCGTTTCTGTACCCGAGAATTGTTCTGGCCAATTCCCGGATTCTGATTGAGCGCGACTACCTGGACAGTCTGGCCAGCAAGGAAAGCCTGACCAGCAAGGAATACAACTGGCTGGCGCAGCAGTCGGAGCGGTTACGAGTGGATGCCGAGCCCGGCAGCGACGAGCAATTTGCCCTGCTACGCAAGCGCCTGGACGTGATTCCTCCGTCCCTGATCCTGGCTCAGGCTGCCAACGAATCTGCCTGGGGCACCTCCCGTTTTGCCACCAAGGGCAACAACCTGTTCGGCCAGTGGTGTTTTTCCAAGGGCTGCGGCCTGGTTCCCCTCGGTCGTGCCGAAGGCGCCAGCCATGAAGTAGCGAAGTTCTCTTCGCCCTACCGGTCGGTTCGGGCCTACATCCAGAACCTGAACCGCCACCCCACCTACCAGTTGCTGAGGGACGTTCGGCTGAAAGACCGCCGCAACAATTCGGCACTGTCCGGACTGGAACTGGCAGAAGGCCTGCTCGGCTATTCCGAGCGCGGCGAGGAATATATCGAAGAAATCCGGGCCATGATTCATTACAACAACCTGGAATTCTACGACGACGATTTCCGCAGCGTGGTCCGGGATATCGACCCCAGCCGTCTTGAGCAACTGGCCTCAACGAAAGCGGAAGCCGGGTTGTTACCCCGCCAATCCTCACTGACCACCAACCCGGCTGAAGGCTAGAGACCCGACCCCATGCTCTATTTTCTCCCTGCGCCGCTGAAGGGGACTTTGGCGGCCCTGGCCATCCTGTGTAACACCCTCGTGCTGTTTCCCGTTCTTCTGGTGTTCGCGCTGCTTAAGCTCGTGCTGCCGATTACCGCCGTGCGCAAGGGCTGCACGGTGATCCTGAACAACATCGCGTGGGTGTGGATCGGCTTTAACAACCTGCTGATGGATTTCCTTCACAAAGTCGACTGGGACGTTCGCGGGGTGGAGAACCTCAGCCGGGAGCACTGGTATTTTGTCACCTGCAACCACCAGAGCTGGGCCGATATTCCCGCCATTCAGTATGTGCTCAACAGCCGGATTCCGCTGCTGAAGTTCTTCCTGAAAAGACAGCTGATCTGGGTGCCGTTTCTTGGCGTTGCCTGGTGGGCGCTGGACTTTCCCTTTATGCACCGCCACACCAAGGAACAGATCGCCAAACGCCCTGAGCTGAAGGGCAAGGACGTGGCTGCCACCCAGGCCGCCTGCGAGAAATTTCGCTACACCCCGGTGACGATTTTCAACTTTATGGAAGGCACCCGGTTTACGCCGGAGAAGCATGACCGCCAGAACTCACCTTACAAGCACCTTCTGAAGCCCAGAGCGGGTGGTACCGCGTTCGTGCTTGGCGCCATGGGCGAGATGATTCATACCATGCTGGATGTCACCATCGTGTATCCGGAGGGCCGTGCCGGCTTCTGGGATTACCTGTGCGGGCGTATCCGCAGGATCATTATTGAGGTGCGGACGCGTGAGATCCCCCGAGAATTCCTGGGCATGGATTACGAGAACAACCGGGAAACCCGGATCGCGTTTCAGCGGTGGGTGAGCGATATCTGGGCCGAGAAGGATGCCCGGATCGATGAGCTTAAAGCAGTCCCAGCTCCCGGGCCCGGACAATAGCCTGAGTCCGGGATTTTACTTCCAGCTTGGCATTGATTCGGCGGGCGTGAGTTTTCACCGTGTGCAGGGAAATGTGCAGCTTGTCGGCAATTTCCTGGTTCGACAGCCCTTTGGCAATCAGTTCAAGCACGCCCTGCTCCCGCTCGCTGATCGGCTCGGCCAGTGTGTCAGCGCCTGATACGCTGGCCTGCAACTCGAACAGCTCACCGAGCGCCTCCTTGAAAGCATTCTCAGGCAACTGACCAAAGCCCTTACTCATCAGTTCCTGCAACTCACCACGCAGTTCCCGGAACGGACTGATGAAATGCTCGGCAGCGGCTTCGGCAACGACTGCCGACAGTATTTTCAGCGCAACCACTGCCCCTTTTTCATCCAGAACAATCACCGCTTCCAGCAGGCGCATGTGCAGCTCAACACCCCAGGGAATAGCCCCCTCGTAACGCTCACGGATACCCTGGAGCGTTTCCCGCGCTTTTATCAGGTCACCACGGGCCAGATCGACCCGCACCTGCAGGCAATCCAGCAGACCCGGCATCATCGGGAACAGCTCTGGCACACAACCGGCTTCCCGATACGGGGCCAGCTTACGGACCGCCTGATCCGCGCTGTCGATCTGGTTCTGGGACAGCCAGCAATTCGCTTTAAGCGCCTCCAGTACGGGTACAAACAGCGACTCGTCAACCTGCCAGGAATGCATGGTGCGTTCTGCCCGCCCGATCCAGACGAAGGCGTCGTCGAGCCGGCCTTGCCCACGGCACATCAGCACTCGGATGGTCATCGCCAGCAACAGCCCCAGATCCCGGGTCTGTTCCGCGTGGCGGCCACAGGTAACGAGCAAACGGTCCGCCTCGGCTTCCCGGCCCTGATGCCAGAGCACCAGCACCAGGTTCAGCTGCAGACGGGTCTCGCCGATACGAGCAGGACGAGCCAGCTCCTGCATGGCAGTGTCGAGGCCAGTGCGCAACAACTGCTCGGCGTGTTTGAGAGCGCCTTTGCCAAGTTCGATGCGGGCATGGGCGTAAACCGCCAGGGCTTCCGAGCCGGAATCGCCGGCTTCCCGGGCCAACCTCGACGCCGCGCGGTTGGCTTCCCGCGCTTCCTGGAACCGACCTGCTGCGCACAGGGCACTGGAGCGAACCATCTGGGTGACCAGTTGTCCCTGGGTACTGAGCTCACCTTCGGCCAGGGCTCGATCCGCCATTTCCAGGGCCGGGCCAACACTGCCCTCGCCTCGCAGAATAAACGCTCTCAGAGCACAGATGCGTGCAGCCTGTTCTTTCTGCTCATGCTCGGCCAGGCCGTCAATCAGAGCTCGCGCCTGGCGGAACTGGCCGCCAATCGCATGAACCCAGCTGTAGACAATCCTGAGACGCACGCTCCGTTCCAGCAGCTGTGCCGGCAGGCTCTTGCGAAGTCGCAGAAGCGAAGCAGTATCCTGCCCCAACAGCAGAGCCTCGGACCCTTCCGAGGCAATCCGAATGACCTCCTCCGCATCGCCAGCCAGCAAGGCGTACTTGAGTGCTTCCGGGAACTGGTCACGCACGCCAAACCACCGACTTGCCTGCAGCATTCGCTCCGAATAACCGGCCATGACCGGCGACTTCAGCCATTCCTGCAACAGCGGATTCAGCCGGTACCAGCGACCACGACCCGGCATCGACTTGAGGGGCAAACCCCGCTCGGCAGCCTGGGAGGGAACAAAGCCGGTTTCCGGCAGGAAGGGCTCAAGGGCCAGAAACAATTCATCGGAACACAGTTCAAGCTCGGCGATCCCACGCATGGAACGCATCTGGCCGGGCGTCAGATTGCCCAGAACCGATTCTTTGAGAAAACGCTCAACGCTTGGCGCTTCCTGGATCGGTTTGCGTTCAATCGTCTGGTACACCTCTCGGCGATACAGCGCTAGTGGCGTCGCCCAGCCCTCAGTCATGTCATAGAGGTTATCGACAGCAACACTGGTGAGTTCGCTGTTTGCCGTCGCGGGCCGAAAAAACTCGAAGGTTTCGGAACGAGAGAATTCAAGCGCTTCAGGCCCTATGCGGGTAAACCGGTTTTCCAGCTCAAGGCTGTGTGTTTCGAAAGGCAGTGCCTTGCGCGAAATCAGAACGATGGAGGAGCCAGCCGGAAAGTCCACAATCAGTTGGTGGAGCAGGTCCACAACGGCGGGGTTGCTGAGATGCTGGAGATTGTCCAGCACCAGAACCCGTGGCTGACTGTCACCGGTGCGAGCCAGCGCTACCTGCATCATCGACAGTGTATCGGAAAAGGTGGCGCCACTCTGAATCCCCTGCTCGGGGGGTTCGGGCAGATCCAGGGCAATGGCGAGCAGTGTCAGGAAGCGGGACGGTGCATTGTCCTGGGAGTTCAGGGCAACCCAGCGAACCTGATCGGTAGCCATTTCTGCGCCACCAAGCGCACTGACCACGGCGTGAGATTTGCCATAGCCACAGGGCGCTTCCACAAACAGAACGCTTCTGGAAGTCAGTGCTTCAGAAATCTTGCCATTGAGTCTTGGCCGGGCCAGGGAATCGGACGGAACCGGGGGAATCTGAACCCGTTGCCTGAGCAGGTCTCTGACCAGCTCGCCTCTTTGAAGACCACTATTCGCCGACTGAAATTCATCGTTGGCTGCACAGCCATCATTGAATGGTTTCACGCACTGCCCCATTTAACTCCGGCCTGAACTGCCTTGCACCGCCGGAAAAGTGGATCTTGCACTGACTTTTTATTGACGACCTTTACCGGGTACGCCTTTAGTATGATAGGAAGGTTAAACCAATTGAGGGGTGGGCTGCAAAATTTTGACGTGAAAGGATTTTATCGAGTGATAAAAAAACGACGGACCCAAAGGCCCGCCGTTTTTTAGCGGTTCGGATGAACGCTTACCGTGTACCAGCGCGCCGCAGTGCGGCCGGCGAGTAGTCCCTGGAGCGACGTTCAACGCCAAACTCATAGGGATTTTCTTCTTCGTTGGTCAGACCAAGCGCGAGGTACCGGCCAGAGAGCAGGTCGTACAGCGTCTCAATGGCGTACCAGGGCACTTTCTGATCATAGAACTGCATATTGTGGGCTTCTGCAACACGCCAGAGTTCGCCACGGCCGTCGTAGTGATCAATGACAGATGCCTGCCAGGAGTCCTCATCAATGTAGAAGTCACGCTGGGCATAGATGTGGCGGGCCCCTTCTTTCAGGGTTGCGCGAACATGCCATACACGGTGCAGCTCGTAGCGAGTGTAATCCTGATTGATATGACCAGCCTGAATAATCTGGTCATAGCTCAGACTGCGATCGGTCAGCTTGTAGGAGTTGTACGGAATGTACATTTCCTTCTTGCCAACCAGCTCCCAGTTGTAGCGATCCGGAGCACCGTTGAACATGTCGAAGTTATCCGAAGTACGCATACCGTCAGACGCGGTACCCGGTCCGTCATACGCTACCTGAGGCGCCCGACGAACCCGACGCTGACCGGCGTTGTAAACCCACGCACGGCGAGGCTCGGCAACCTGGTCGATGGTCTCGTGTACCAGCAGTACGTTACCGGCGAGACGTGCCGGAGCGGTAATGGCCTGCTTGAAGTAAAATAGAACGTTCGCATCCTCGTCCGGATTGTAATCCGAGAGGTAGGTACGCCAGGTAAGCTCGTCCTGGAATTTCACAACAGAGAATTCACCACCTTCAGTCGGCGTCACCTGACCAACGGTACGCTGTACAGAACCACCTCTGTAACGGGTAATGTGGTTCCAGATTGCCTCCAGACCATTCTGAGGGATCGGGAAGGGGGTAGCAGACTGGTAGTTGCCCAGGCCATTACCATCCTTGATCAGCTCAACGGTGGTTGCATTCTCAACGGTCTGCTCCATAACTTCCTTCGGATAGGCCGCAGAACGGTGGGTTTCATACACCGGCATGAAATAATCGTTGTAACGCTTGATCATCGCAACCTGCCCCGGGGACAGTTTGTCTTTGTACTGATCAACGTTGCTCTGATCAATGGTGAACTTCGGCTCTTCGTTGGGGTACGGATTTACGTATATGCCGTCACCCTTGTAGTTGGGCGGAGGGGTAGTCAACCCACCTGTCCACGGGGGGATTTCACCGCCATTGCCGGCTTTCATCGCGCCTATCGGTGTCAGCGAATCACCCAGCTTGGCCGCTTCTTCAGCAGAAACCGCACCCCAGGCCTGGCCGGCAAAAATGCTAGCTGCCAGAACGCCTGTGGCCAGTAGTTTCTTGTTCAGTTTCATTTAAATTCCCTCGTTCAACGAATTCGTACCGGATCAGAATGAGTATGAAATGCTGGCAGTCACGTAATCGCGGTCGGTCAACTCATTATACGGCTTTCCGTCAAAATAGTTCGTGTAACCGATATCGGCACTGATAACGTTCTGGTAAACCGCTTCCACGGACACGCCAATCGCCTTGCTGCCCTCGTTGAATGCTCCGCCGGGCTGCGGGCTGTAACCTTTGACATCGTGGCTCCAGGCCAGTTGCGGTAACAGGTTTATACCGGCAAACGCATCGAGATAACTCCACACAAACCGGGTGCGGTAGCCCCAGGAGAAATCGGTAGTGAAGCCTTCATTGTTGCAGTAGTTGGTATTGATGTTAAGTGCTTGACCCGTCTGACCGGAACCGTCACACGCCCCGCCCGGGAGCTGACCTATGCCAAACGTGCCTGACCTGCCATAACGAGCGGTGTCGTAATCGGGCAGGTCATGTACGTAAGTCGCGCCAAATTCGGTAACCAGGGTAAGGCGGTCCGCCCCCATTACCTGCTCAAAGAATTTGATGAGCGTGAACTGGGCCTGAGATACGCCGTACTCATCCCAACCACTTACAGCTTCACCGTTGAGCGATGCACCACCGGCTTCAGCTTCGCGAATAACCTGCAACTGACTGGCTGGCTCGCCAGTTTCTGGATTCACAACTTCGTTGCCGCCATAAAGGAGTTCGAAGGCGTTCCATTGCAGGGGCATCTTGTCACGATAAGAGTATTCAGCACCCAGTGACCATCCGCCCGGGGTGGTGGTATTGATACTCACGCCATACAGGTTGATGTTTTCCGGGTACTCAATGAAATACAGGGGCAAGTTCTGGCCATTCTGCGGATCACGGACAACACCGCTCACATACGGCAGACGGCTGTTGTACTTGATGTAGTAGAAACCAAGCTCCGAATCATTCAGCTGCGGCAAGTACCAGCGCATGGCAACGCCAAACTGATCCTTGGCATCCGCCTCCCTGTCTCCGACACGATCTGCAACCAGGCCTTGTGCAAGTGCCTGTGAATCAGACAGCTGGCCGGCAAGCAGAACCGGACCACATCCGTCAGCTGCGAAATCGTTGGTTGAGAAGAAGGTTCCGCAGTCATCCGGACGAACTGGCTCCCAGTCCGCCTGCACAAAAGTTTCCAGTGTAATATTTTCAGTCACGCCGGCAGACATGTAGAACATCTCCACGGGCAGCAGGGCGTCTTTAAGCTCGGAGCCCGGCGCCCGGCGCCCGGAAAGCGGGAACGTCTACAGGGTTGATGATATTGATACCGCCCTGAATAAACGTACTTTCGCCCCAGCTGAGAACCTGCTTGCCATAACGCAGGCTGACCGGAATCTGGCCAAAGTACCAGTCCGAGAATACATAGGCATCCAGAATTTCACCACCGGAAGCATAGTCCTTGGCATTTTGATTCAGCTCGCGGCGCTGACCGACAAAATCAACGGCACGGCTTTCATCTTTCAGTTCAAAATCATACCAGTAGCGGCCTCGAAGCAAACCACCAACACGGGTAAGGAAAGAGCTGTCGACGTTGTAATTGAGGTAAAGCTCGCTGTTACCCTTGACGATTTTGGAGTAGGTATCGCCACTTTCGAAGTTGAGGTTGCCGTCGTCGTAGTTGTTGGAGGAGGCGCCGATGTTTTCCAGAGCACCGCCCGGAGCGTACTCGGGGCCAAGGTTACCCTGGGCGATAAGGCGTTTGTCGCGATCTTCGACCCGCCAACCGGCACCTGCGGACAGCGTGGTGTTGAACTGGGCTTCCACATCTCCCACGTAGAACGAATAGGCGGCTGCGTGACCGGACACTCCCGCCGCAACTGCCACGGCAAGCGGTAATTTGGTCCAACGCTGCCATTGATGTGTTTTTCTTGTCATTGGAAGGCTACTCCATTGTTGTTCTGAGTCGCTGCTCTGATTATTGGTGTTCACGATGTATTGGAGGCTTCGTGCACAGTGCTCGTGATGTTGGCACTATAGCTAACGCCTTCGGGCGCTTTGATCAGTCAAAAGTATGATTTTGCTATCATCCCCCTGTAAACTCCGTTTGCCGCCGGGTTCCGTCGCACAGAATCACTATAGACAACAAAATTAGATGCAACCACTTTGGTTTTGGTGGTTTTTTTCGCTTTAAACTTGGGAGCAAGCACTGCCGCCGGGGTGAGCCTTCCGGGAACCGCTACGAGCACATCCATGTGCGCTTGTTTCGGGCCATCCATGGCCCTCTACATTCCCGGAAGGCTCACCCCGACGTCAGCGCCCATAGTTCCGATGTAATCTGCGACTCAGATGTCACCAGATTCACGACAAAAGGAAGCTTCGGCACCAGTGCCTCGAAAAGCCTTCTCGTATTGTCAGGGGCAAGGGGCGGTCGTCTTTCTGAAACTGTCGGCAGCATGGATGCTGCCGTCAAGCCTACAGGGACGTATTTACGGCGTGTTTCAGAAAGACGACCGCCCCTTGTCCAACAACCGAAGCAAAAGAGCTATACAGGATTCCTGCTTAAAGCATCTCAATAGCCATGGCCGTAGCCTCGCCGCCACCAATGCAAAGAGCTGCAATGCCCTTCTTTTTGCCGTAACGCTGAAGAGCATACATGAGGGTGACCAGCAGGCGGGATCCGGTGGAGCCGACCGGGTGGCCCTGTGCGCATGCGCCGCCGTGGATGTTAACTTTCTCGGGGTCCAGGCCTAGTTCGCGGATGGGCATCATGGCGACCATGGCGAAGGCTTCGTTGATCTCGAAGAGGTCGACGTCGTCTTTGCTCCAACCGGTTTTGCCGAATAGGGTTTCGATAGCGCCAACCGGCGCGCAGGTAAACTCGGCAGGATGCTGGGACTGGGTGCTGTGACCGACGATTCGCGCCAGGGGTTTGAGGCCGCGTTTTTCAGCCTCGGACTCGCGCATCAGGAGCAACGCGGACGCGCCATCTGAGATCGAAGAGGCATTCGCCGCTGTGACGGTGCCATCTTTGGCGAATGCCGGGCGGAGGCTCGGGATCTTGTCGATGTTGGCGTTGTGGGGTTGCTCGTCGTCCTCGACAATCACTTCGCCTTTTCGGCTTTTCACGGTTACCGGAATGATCTCGTCTTTCAGCAGGCCTTCCTCAATGGCTTTTTTGGCCCGAGTGAGGGAGGTGATGGCGTATTCATCCATTTCTTCCCGGGTGTAGCCTTTCTTGTCCGCCATTTCCTGGGCAAAGGCGCCCATCAGGCGACCAGTTTCGGCGTCTTCGAGGCCGTCCAGGAACATATGATCCTGGGGTGCCTGACCCGGGCCCATGCGGTAGCCGCTGCGAACGCCCTGCAGGATGTAGGGAGCGTTCGACATGCTTTCCATACCACCGGCAACCATGATGTCGTTGCTGCCGGCTTTAATCAGATCATGGGCGAACATGGCGGCTTTCATGCCGGAGCCGCAGAGTTTATTGATGGTGGTGGCTCCAGTGTGGTCCGGAAGACCAGCCTTGCGCATGGCCTGGCGGGCCGGGCCCTGTTTTAGGCCGGCAGGCAGGACGTTGCCCATAATGACTTCCTGCACGTCCGCGGGCTGCAGACCAGCGCGTTTTACGGCCTCGGCGATGGTGATCGCTCCAAGATCGGTTGCGCTGACACTGGCCAGGCTACCCTGGAATCCACCCATGGGGGTACGAACCCCGCTTACGATAACGACGTTGTCTGTGCTCATTTCTGAATCTCTCTGTTGGTTGTCTGGTAGTTTTTTTTATGGCTTATGCGGTGCTTCGAGGTATTCCCGGGACTGCATTTCCAGCAGTCGGGATTCGGTGCGCTCGAATTCGAAGCCGAGGCGGCCGCCGGTGTAAAGCTCGGTGATAGGTGCCGCCGCCGAGATGATGACTTTAACGTTGCGGTCGTAAAATTCGTCAATCATGTTAATGAACCGACGCGCCTGATCGTCTTTTTCTTTGCCCAGGACGGGCACGTTGCTGACGATGATGGCGTGGAACTGCCGGGCCATCTCGATGTAATCGTTCTGGCTTCGTGGGCCGTCGCAGACGTCTTTGAAATCGAACCAGACCACGTCGTCTGCGTGCGCCTGGGCCGGAATTTTACGGCCGTTGATTTCCATCGTTTTGCTGTGTTTTCCGGCCTCAACCGCCAAAGCATCGAAACTTTTGCGCAGACTGACGTCTGCATCTTCATCAAGAGGCGAGTGGAACAGTTCCGCCTGCTCGAGCGTCCGCAACCGATAGTCTACGCCGCCATCCACGTTGACCACGTCGGTGTGCTTCTTGACCAGCTCGATAGCCGGCAGGAAGCGGGCCCGCTGGAGACCATCCTTGTAAAGACCATCCGGGACGATATTAGAAGTGCACACCAGCGTGACGCCACGGCTAAACAAGCCGTCCATCAGGGTGGCGAGAATCATAGCATCGCCAATGTCGGACACGAAAAACTCATCGAAACAGATAACCCGGGCTTCATCGGCAAACTTTTTCGAGACCAGCTCGAGTGGATTCTTCTCGCCCTTGAGGGATCTGAGCTCGCTGTGTACCCGCTGCATGAAGCGGTGGAAGTGGACCCGCATCTTGCGATCAAAAGGCAGCGACTCGTAAAAGGTGTCCATGAGGTAGGTTTTGCCGCGGCCTACCCCGCCCCAGAAATACAGGCCCTTGACCGGCTCTGCCTTGCCTTTTTTGAGCTTGCGGAAAAGTTTGGCCTTGGGCTTGGTACGATCCCTTTCGGCTTCAACAAGTTTGTCGTACAGTGACTGAAGGCGCTTGACCGCATCTTCCTGGGCCGAGTCCTTCTGGAAATCCGGGCGTTCAAGATCCTTTTGGTAACGTTGCCAAGGGGTCATGGTCGCACTGGTTTCGGAGGACATCGCAGCTGTCATCAAGGTATTCCCGGAAGTTGATCGTAAATTTGGGCGCCATATTGTCTCGCATTTGGCGATTTTTCGCCACGTTGGCCGCCTGGGCAGCAATACGACGATTGGCGCAGGCCACAATCATGGGATGATGGAGCCTGGGGCGTTATACTCGTCGAACAGGGGCTTGGCTCACTTCTAGGTAAAAGGACGACACAGCATATGACAAACCTGATTCTGGCAGCGATTGCCGCATTGGTTGTTGGCATTGTCATCGGGGTATTTGTTGGCCGTTCCGGGCAGGGAACGTCGCTTCGGCAGCGCCGGGCGGAACAGCAGATTGAGGAACTGAGAAGCGAATATACCCGCTACCAGGCCCAGGTGAACGAGCATTTCATGGAGTCGGCCCATTTGCTGCGCCGCTTCAACGATGCCTACCGCGACGTGAACCAGCATATGGCACGCGGCGCCAACCGTCTTTGCAATGACGAAGACTGGATGGAGGAGTTGGCGCAGGAGACTTCCAAGAAGCGCCTGGAAGAGGTTCGCGAGGACGCTTCCGAGCCGCCGCGGGATTATGCGCCCAAGACAGATCCTAAGGATTCCGGCACGCTTGCTGAGGACTTTGGGCTCAAGAAGGGTGATAAGGCTCAGCAGGCCTAACTCGCATAGATCTGGTAATTCGGCTTATTGCAGGACTGATGGTTTGGGAGAGGGAGCATGGTATGTGCCCCTTTCCGGGAACCGCTACGAGCACATCCATGTGCGCTTGACGTCGGCCATCCATGGCCGCCGACATTCCCGGAAAGGGGCACACACCACGCTCCATCCGTCTAGGTGCAATTCTCAACGACCGAAAAGCTATCCTGCTAACGCATCAAACGGGATTATCGCAATCGATGAATTTGTGAGCGACCCCAAACTCCTCCACTAGCGCTTTTCCGAGAGCCTGAACGCCGTAGCGTTCGGTCGCGTGGTGTCCGGCAGCGTAATAATGAACGCCGCACTCCCTTGCCGTGTGCGTCGTCGGCTCGGAGATTTCACCGCTGATGTAGGCATCCAGGCCAGCGTCCAGAGCAGTGTTAATGAACCCCTGTGCAGCACCGGTACACCAACCTACCCGTTTGATCGCAGCCGGACCCTCGCCAACCCAGAGCGGTTCACGGTGAAGCTGTCTGGCGATGTGAAGACCGAACTTCTCGGGAGACATTGCTTCTTCCAGCTCGCCTTCCCACACCAAACCACCTAACGGGCGCGGGTTCTTGATGTTGAGAATGTTCGCAAGCTGACGATTGTTGCCGTATTCGGGATGGTCATCCAGCGGGAGGTGGTAGGCGACAAGATTGATATCGTTGTCCAGGAGTTGCTTCAAACGTTCTCGTTTCATCCCCTGAATGCGCTGATCCTCGCCTTTCCAGAAGTAACCGTGGTGGACCAGGATCATATCGGCGTTTGCTTCGATCGCAGCTTCGATCAGAGCCTTTGAGGCCGTTACGCCAGAGATGACGGTTTTAATTTCAGGCGTGCCTTCAACTTGCAGGCCATTGGGACAGTAATCCTGGAAATTATCGGGTTGGAGCCATTCGTTGATTTTCTCAAGGATGTCGCTTCGATTTGCCATAAAAACTCCACTCCGGACTATTTCAGAGAAGCTCGAGGAGTGAGGCAGACGCCCCTTCCCGGGAATGTCGGCGGCCAAGGATGGCCGACGCCAAGCGCACATGGATGTGCTCGTAGCGGTTCCCGGGAAGGGGCGTCTGCCTCACTCTACCCGCCAACTTAGCAGGCTAGAGGGACCGGAGCCCCTCAATCAAAGCATCATTCTGCTCAACAGTGCCAATAGTGATTCGCAGAAATTCGCTAATTCGGGGCTTATTGAAGTGCCGGACGATAATACCCTGCTCCCTCAGGCCTTTGGCCAAAACCTCGCCCGGCTGATCTTTATGACGGGCAAAGATGAAGTTTGCCTTGGAGGGTAACACCTCGAATCCAAGATCTTCGAGGGCGGTAATTACACGCTCGCGCTCGGAGATCACGCCCTCGCAGCACTTCCGGAACCAGGCCTCATCCTCGTAGGCTGCTTTCGCACCGGCGAGGGCCAGGCGGTCCAGCGGGTAGCTGTTGAAGCTGTTCTTGACCCGGTTCAGGGCCTCGATCAGGTCCGGATGACCGACAGCGAAGCCTACGCGCAACCCCGCCAGCGAGCGGGCCTTGGAGAGCGTTTGGGAGACCAGCAGGTTCGGGTATTTGTCGACCAGGGTGATTGCCGACTCGCCGCCGAAATCAATGTAGGCCTCATCCACCACCACGACGCGGTCGGGGTTGGCCGCCAGGATCTCTTCAACATGCTGCAGCTCGAGATACCGACCGGTTGGCGCGTTCGGGTTCGGGAAGATGACGCCGCCGTTGGGTTGCTTGAAGTCGTCCGGGTTGATTTCAAAGCTTTCTGTCAGCGGGACTTTTTGGCTCTCGATGTTATAGAGGCCACAGTAAACCGGATAGAAGCTGTAGGTGATGTCCGGAAACAGGATCGGTTCGCCGTGCTGAAACAGACCGAAGAAGATGTGTGCGAGGACTTCATCGGAGCCGTTGCCGAGGAAGATCTGTTCCGGCTTTATCTTGTGGTAAGCCGCAATGGTCTCGCGCAGGCTTTCGCCTTCCGGATCGGGATAGAGGCGCAAGCCGTCGTTCAGTTCGGCCTGGATGGCTTCGATGACTTTTGGTGAGGGGCCGAAGGGGTTTTCGTTGGTGTTCAGCTTCACCAGGTTGGCCATTTTTGGCTGTTCGCCTGGGACGTATGGAACCAGGTCGTTTACCAGGGGGCTCCAGAATTTGCTCATCGATTATGCACTCCATTTGGTGCAGACGGGCGACAGGCAGGTCACTCTCCGAGAACAGCTACGAGCACCCGCAAGCGGGTCCGGCCAGCAATCTCAGATTGCTGTCGTGTGGCTATCGCATGAAGCTCCGCTTCATCATCGCTCTGCCACACCCATGTGCGCTTGGCGTCGGCCATCCATGGCCGCCGACATTCTCGGAGAGTGACCTCCCCGCCGCCCTGCATACATAGGGGGTGAAGTCTTTTAATCTTTAATACGATATTCCGCCGACCGGGCGTGTGCCGTTAAGCCCTCGCCACGGGCCAGAACCGAGGCCACACGTCCCATGCGGTCAGCACCGGCAGCGCTGAAGCCGATGATGGAAGACCGTTTCTGGAAGTCGTAGACGCCCAGCGGTGAAGAGAACCGTGCGGTGCCGCTGGTGGGCAGCACGTGGTTCGGACCGGCGCAGTAGTCACCCAGGGCTTCGGCGGTGTAGCGGCCCATGAAGATGGCGCCGGCGTGGCGAATGTCATCGAGCATGGCCTCTGGGTCTTCAACCGACAGCTCCAGGTGTTCCGGGGCGATGCGGTTGGACACTTCGGCGGCTTGTTTCAGGTCGGTGACATGGATCAACGCGGCGCGGTCAGTCATGGAGGTGCGGATGATGTCGGCACGTTCCATGGTTGGAAGCAGTTTGTTGATACTGGCTTCGACGGCATCCAGGAATTCGGCATCCGGGCTGATCAGGATGGACTGGGCCTGCTCGTCGTGTTCTGCCTGGGAGAAGAGGTCCATGGCGATCCAGTCGGGATCGGTCTTTCCGTCACTGATCACGAGAATTTCCGACGGGCCGGCAATCATGTCGATGCCGACAACGCCAAACACTTCACGCTTGGCGGTGGCAACGAAAATATTGCCGGGGCCGACGATTTTATCCACGGCCGGGATGGTTTCTGTACCGTAGGCGAGCGCGCCTACGGCCTGGGCGCCGCCAACGGTGAATACGCGGTCGACTCCGGCAATCGCTGCCGAGGCCAATACCATGTCGTTCACCACACCATCCGGCGTTGGAACGACCATCACCACTTCACTGACGCCGGCGACCTTTGCCGGAATAGCGTTCATGAGCACGGATGAAGGGTAAGCAGCCTTGCCGCCGGGCACATACAAGCCCGCCCGGTCCAATGGCGTTACCTTCTGGCCAAGCACGGTTCCGTCTTCGTCCTCATACTGCCAGGACTTCTGGTTCTGGCGTTCGTGGTAGTCGCGAATTCGCTCAGCCGCTTTTTCAAGAGCAACCCGCTGGTCCTGGGGAATCGCGTCCAGGGCCTGCTGCAAACGGCTTTGGTCCATTTCCAACTCGGCGACGGACCCAACCTTCAGGCGATCGAATTTCTCGGTAAATTCCAGAACCGCCTGGTCACCCCGGGTTTTCACCTCATGCAGGATGTGGCGCACCGACTCGTTCACCTGATGATCAACGCTGTCGTCCCAGGCCAAAAGTTTGGCCAACGCATCATTAAAGTCACTTTGGGAAGCGTTCAATCGGGTGATCTTGGCGGTCATAACTCAAATCCTGTATGGGATTAACGACTAACTGACTCTGGCCGGCCCTGACATCAGGTCCGGCGTTTATCCACAGCTGCGGACATCTTTTCGATTATGGGGTTAATACGCTCGTGTTTCATCTTCATGGAGGCACGATTGACCACCAGCCGGCTGCTGATGTGTTCAATCAGTTCCCGGGCCTCGAGGCCGTTCGCCTTCAGCGTGTTGCCGGTGTCGACAATGTCGACGATCTCGTCGGCCAGCCCGAGAATCGGAGCCAGCTCCATGGCACCGTATAACTTAATAATGTCTGCCTGACGGCCCTGGGCCGAGTAATATCGGCGGGCCAGGTTTACAAATTTTGTTGCAACCTTGATACGACCGGATGGCGGAGTCTGATCTTTTGGGCCGGCGGTCATAAGGCGACACCGGGAAATGTTCAGATCCAGTGGCTCATACAGCCCTTCCCCACCATGCTCCATCAGCACGTCCTTGCCGGTCACACCAAGGTCCGCCCCGCCGTACTGAACATAAGTCGGCACGTCTGTGGCCCGGATAATCAGAACCCGAACATTGGGGTCCGTTGTTGGGAACACCAGTTTGCGCGACTTTTTGACGTCGTCGATCAGTTCGATTCCTGCTTCCGCCAGCAGCGGCAGGGTTTCTTCCAGGATTCGTCCCTTCGACAAGGCGATGGTTATGGAATCTGTCATGGATTCTTCCGGTTTCCCGTAGTGTCTGGATAGATGTCTTTCACGCTGGCAGGCGGCGGATGGTGGCACCCAGCAACTGCAGTTTCTCTTCAATACATTCGTACCCGCGGTCTATGTGATAGATGCGATCTACGATGGTATCGCCGTCGGCCATGAGGCCGGCGATGACAAGGCTTGCCGAGGCCCTAAGGTCCGTGGCCATAACCGGCGCACCGGTTAGGTGATCCACGCCCTTGATGATCGCGGCATTGCCCTCAAGCGTGATATCCGCACCCATGCGGATCAGTTCCTGAAGGTGCATGAACCGGTTCTCGAACACGGTTTCCACAATGGTACCGGTGCCTTCGGCCACGGCGTTCATTGCAGCGAACTGGGCCTGCATGTCGGTCGGGAAGGCCGGATATGGCGCTGTACGCAGGCTAACCGCTTTCGGGCGGTTACCCTTCATGTCCAGTTCAATCCAGTCCGGGCCGGTGTTGATGTGGGCGCCGGCCTCTTGGAGCTTGAGGACAACAGCTTCCAGCAGGTCTTCCCGGGTATCCTTCAGTTTTACCCTACCGCCGGTTGCAGCCGCAGCGACGAGATAGGTACCGGTTTCAACACGGTCTGGCAGCACGTTGTAATGGCAACCGTGCAGGCGCTCAACACCGTTGATTTCGATGGTGGCGGTGCCGTGACCTTTGATGTCCGCTCCCATGGCGATCAGACACTCGGCGAGGTCAACAACCTCCGGCTCGCGGGCCGCGTTTCCCAGGATGGTTTTTCCGTCGGCCAGGGCAGCCGCCATCATAAGATTCTCGGTACCGGTTACGGTGACCGTATCCAGGAAAATGTGCGCGCCTTTCAGACGACCGTTGGTCTTGGCCTTGATGTAGCCATTCTCGACCTTGATGTCCGCGCCCATCATTTCCAGGCCATGGATGTGCAGGTTCACCGGGCGACTACCGATCGCACAACCGCCGGGCAGGGATACTTCTGCTTCGCCGAAGTGAGCGACCAGAGGACCCAGCACCAGAATGGAGGCCCGCATGGTTTTCACCAGCTCGTAAGGGGCATGGAAGTGTTTGATGGTGTTGGCGTGGATTTCCACGCTCATCTTCTCATCAATGATCACTTCAACACCCATGCGACCCAGAAGCTCGATCATGGTGGTTACGTCGTGCAGGTGCGGTAGATTGCCTACGGTTACCGGCTCATCCGCCAGCAGAGTTGCTGCGAGGATCGGCAGTGCGGCGTTCTTGGCACCGGAAATCCGGATTTCACCATCCAGAGGCTTGCGCCCTCTGATCAGAAGTTTATCCACAATAAATATCCTGTTTTGTCCGGACCGTTCAGCCCTGGCGCTCAGCCCATTCGGCCGGAGTAAATGCTTTTGGATGAAGGGCGTGAATCGAGCCATCCATGATCTGCTGGAACAGCGCCTTGTTGATCAACTGCTGGCGCTTGATAGTCGGCAGGCCTTCGAATACGTCACCCACCACGACGACCAGGTAATGGGTACCATCAACCTGTACCTGAACTTCACAGCCGGGCAACGCTTCTTTGACCAGCTCGGTGACTTGGGCGGCATCCATAGAAAATCCTCGGGTGTTATGAAATCAGGGGCGAGATTGTAACCAATTCCGGCGCTCGGGTCAGCTTTACTGTCCGGTAAACAAAGGGGCCGGGGCCGGAAAAGTCAGTGGGCGGGATGAACGGATTCCGGACCGAACCCCGCGAGCTGGCCGTCGAGGTTGCTCAGGGCCGCCAATGACGCCAAACGGCCACTGACACCCTTGAACGACAGGGCAATGCCTGACTGAGCGGCGAGGCGCTGCCAGCAGAGCAACATCGACAGCACAACACTGTGGGCGGTGACCAGACCATCCAGGTCGACAACCAGATCGCCGGATGCCGACCGGATCAGCTTTTCACCCTCTTTTCTCAGGTTAATGACTGTATCTGCGGTCACCTCACCCGAGACGATCAAAGCGCCGTCGGAGAGGTGCACCCGGGGCAGCCCTGCGGTCATGATTTATCCACTTCCTGGTCCAGGTTCAGGGACTCAACGGCATCGCTCCAGCCGTCGATGACCGCCTGAATCTGGCCACGGTTTTCTTCCATTTCCTGGCTGAACCGATCCCGGAACGCCAGACCGATGTTTACGCCTTCAACGATGATGTTTTCCATCAGCCATTTGCCGTCGGCGTTCTTGTACATCGAATAGGTGACCAGGTAGCGGGTTCCAGAGGCGCTGATGACTTCCATCTGTACCGACGCGCGCTCGTCGCTCTGGGGGTTGATGGTCGCTTCCTTGACCTGGATCTCGAAGTTTTCCGCATTCACCAGAGCCTGCGCATAACTGTCAAACAGGCTGCGCTTGAACTTGACCACGAATTCGTCCCGCTGTTCGGGCGTGGTCTGGCGGGCGTAGCGGCCCATCACCCGGGCCGCAATGCGGCGGAAGTCGACAAAATCCGCCAGCGCCTGGTCCATGCTTTCATAGAAGGCTTCGGGATCCTCCTCATAAAGACCGCGCTCTTCATTGAGCTTCTCCACAAGGCGCTGGGTGTTCTCATCAACGTATTGGCGGAGATCCTCCGCTTCGCCTGCCTGCGCCGGCGTAACCAGAACCAGGGCCATCAGAAGGCCGATCAGAATGTGGTGTCTCAGTGCAAACATCAGGATCTCCTGTTTGATCTTTCCGGCCCGAATCAACGGCCCGATGCAAAGTTGCTGATCAGCCGTTCCAGGTTCATGGCCGACTGTGTCGAATAGAAGGTATCGCCCTCTTTCAGCGAATCCATCTCGGCGCCAATCGATATATCAATGTACTGCTCGCCGAGCAGGCCGGATGTACGTATAACTGCGGAACTGTCCGACGGGATATTGTCCACATCCGAATGAATCGACATCTCGACCCGAGCCTGGAAGGTTTCCGTGTTCAGGCTGATGGATTCGATGGTGCCAACCGTTACCCCGGCCATCGAGACCCGACCGCGGGGCGTGAGCCCGCCCGTATCGTTGAAATTGGCGTAAATGGTATAGGTGCTCTCGGCCGATTTCGGCGACAGCCCGCTCACCTGAAGCGCCAGGACCAGCAAAGCTGCACAGCCTGCGATCATGAACAGGCCAACGATGATTTCAGTGGTTCTCTGCGCCATTTCAGGCTCCGGTATTATCTCGTTAATCGTTGATTCAGAAATCGCCAAACATGACAGCGGTCAGCACGAAATCCAGCCCCAGCACCGCCAGCGATGAGTACACCACGGTCTTGGTGGTCGCCGAGCTGATCCCTGCCGATGTCGGCACACAGTCATACCCCTGGTAGACCGCAATCCAGGCGCAGACAAAGCCGAAAACAACGCTCTTGATGACACCGTTCAGGACATCATCAACAAAATCCACCGACGACTGCATATTGCCCCAGAAGGAGCCTTCGAACACGCCCAGCCAGTCTACACCCACCAGCATACCGCCCCAGATGCCGACCACCGAGAAAATGACCGCCAGTACCGGCATGGCGATAAACCCGGCCCAGAGGCGGGGCGCAATGACGCGCCGAAGCGGGTCCACACCCATCATTTCCATGCTAGACAGCTGCTCGGTGGCTTTCATCAGGCCTATTTCCGCTGTCAGCGCCGAACCGGCCCGGCCCGCGAAGAGCAACGCGGTTACCACCGGCCCGAGTTCGCGCACCAGGGTCAGGGCAATCATCTGGCCGATAGCGGCCTCGGAACCGTAATCACTCAGAATTGTATACCCCTGCAGCCCCAGCACCATGCCAATAAACAGGCCAGAAACCACGATAATGGCCAGGGACAGAACGCCAACGGCGTACAGCTGCTTCACCAGAAGGGGGAAACCGGTCGCCGGCCTGGGCACACCGCCCAGAACGCCTGCAAGGAAACGGCCTGAACGGCCGAATGACGAGACGATATCAAGACCGAGCCGCCCGAATGCCGCAATTCTGCCAATCAAGACACACCCCCGGACAACCCAAAGTCCTGGGCGGCGCCCTCGGCCGGATAGTGAAACGGCACCGGGCCATCCGGCTGCCCCTGGAGAAACTGCTGGACCTTCCCGGAAGGATGCGCCCGGAGCTCTTCAGGCGTGCCCTCCCCGATCACCTTGCCGTCCGAGATGATGCAGGCGTAATGGCAAATGCTCAGGGATTCGGGCACATCGTGGGAAACCAGAACGCTGGTCAGCCCCATGGAGCTGTTCAGATCGCGGATCAGCTTTACCAGAACGCCCATGGCAATCGGGTCCTGGCCGGCGAACGGCTCGTCGTACATGATCAGCTCGGGATCCAGGGCAATACTTCGGGCAAGAGCAACCCGGCGGGTCATACCTCCGGACAGTTCCGACGGCATCAGTTGGCGTGCGCCTCGCAATCCGACGGCTTCAAGCTTCATTAGCACGACATCACGAATCATGTCTTCCGGCAGCTTTGTGTGCACCCGCAACGGGAAGGCCACGTTCTCGAACACGCTCAGATCGGTGAACAGCGCCCCACTCTGGAACAGCATGCCCATCTTTTCCCGAAGGCTGTAGAGGGCTTTGCGCTTGAGCTTCGGCACTTCATGGCCGTCCACCACAACACTGCCCGAATCCGGCCTGAGCTGGCCGCCAATAAGGCGAAGCAGCGTGGTTTTCCCGGTTCCGCTGGGCCCCATGATGGCGGTGATTTTTCCGCGGGGGATGTCCAGGCTGACACCGTCGAAGATACGGCGCCCTGAGCGGGAGAACACGACGTCCTTGAGCGATATGTAAGCCGGTGAATTCATAGTCCTTACCTTTCAAAGAGGGGCTACATTATGCCAAGGAGCGCGCAAGTTCAATCCAAAGTGCCCAAAATGTACTGATAGCAATGATCAGTTTGACTGAACTTTCGGTAACCGGGCATCGTTGCCGGGTGAAAATGGTATACTCTGCCCAACATTTACAACGTCCCGACAGCCAGGCCCAAAGCCCGATGACCGAACAGACTCCCAGCGATTTCCGATCTTCTGCCATCCGCGCCATCCGCATTGAGCGCGACGCCATTGATGCCCTTGAAGGCCGAATCGACGACCAGTTCACGCGGGCCTGCGAAGTTATCATGAACTGCAAGGGCCGCGTGGTTGTGACCGGCATGGGAAAATCCGGCCACATTGGCAACAAAATTGCCGCCACCCTGGCCAGCACTGGAACGCCATCGTTTTTCGTGCACCCGGGCGAGGCAAGCCACGGTGACATGGGTATGATCACCTCCCAGGATGTGGTCATCGCCATTTCCAACAGCGGCAACACCAGCGAGGTGGTCACCATTCTGCCGTTGATCAAACGCATGGGCGCTCCGCTGATCAGCATGACCGGCAATGCCAGCTCCACACTGGCCCGGGAAGCCGTCGCCAATCTGGACGTCAGCGTTATGGTGGAAGCCTGCCCACTGGGTTTGGCGCCCACCTCCTCCACAACGGCCACCCTGGTGATGGGCGATGCCCTCGCCGTTGCACTCCTTGAGGCCCGGGGGTTCAGTGCCGAGGATTTCGCTATCTCTCACCCCGGCGGCAGCCTCGGGCGTCGGCTGCTGCTCAGGGTCTCCGACATCATGCACAGCGGTGATCAGATTCCAGTCGTCAACGAGGATACCCCCTTGAGCGGTGCTCTTCTTGAGATGTCCCGAAAGGGTCTCGGTATGACCACCGTCGTCAATGATAAAGGCACTCTTACCGGAATATTTACGGACGGTGACCTTCGACGGACTCTGGATCGATCGGTGGACATTCACAATACGCCCATCAACGAGGTCATGACCCGGCATGGTAAAACGATCCAGGCCGATCATCTGGCGGCGGAAGCGCTGAACATAATGGAGGAGATGAAGATCAACGCCCTCCCCGTTACCGACGACCAGGGTGGTCTGATTGGCGCCATCAATATGCACGACCTGCTGCGTGCCGGCGTTATCTAGGGGCTATGAGGAGCTGTTTGATATGAAGCACCAATGGCCGGATTCGCTGTTGGCAAAGGCCGTAAAGATCCGCCTGATCGCACTGGATGTCGACGGCATCATGAGCGACGGTAAACTTTATTTCAGCGCCACTGGTGATGAGCTCAAGGCTTTTAACATTCTGGATGGCCTGGGTTTGAAACAACTGATGGCAGCCGGGATTACCGTGGCCGTGATCACCGGACGAAAGTCCCCCCTGACCGAGAAGCGCATGCGGGATCTTGGCATTCCCCACCTGATGCAGGGGCGAGAGGACAAGAAGGTAGCCCTTCAGGAACTGGTCAGCACCATGGATATCAGCCCCGAGGCCATCGCATACATGGGGGACGATCTGCCAGATCTCCCGGCACTGAGGTTCGCCGGACTGGGCATCACCGTGCCCAACGGTTACTGGCTGGTGCAGCAGCATGCCGACTACTGCACCATTGCCCGGGGCGGCGAAGGGGCGGTCCGCGAAGCCTGCGACTTGCTGCTGACGGCCCATGGCAGGCTTGACGCAGCACTTGCCCCCTATCTGGAGCCCGAGGCATGAACTGGCTGCTGGACAGACCCTGGCTGCGAGCACTGGCACTGGCTGCTACCGTGGTGGCAGCCGTATTCCTGCTCTGGCGCAGCGATGAACCCCCTGTGATTGATGACGAGGCAGCGGCCCTACGGGGAGACGCCGAACCAGACGGTTTCGTGGTGAATGGTCAGTACACCTCCTTCGATGAAGCGGGCAATCTCAAGATCCGGTTTTCCAGCCCCCGCATTGAGCAGTTCGAGGAAGGCAACCTGGCCACCATGGAATCTCCCCGGGCCGAGCTGTACGGGGACCAGGAGGCCCTGCCGTGGATTGTCGAGGCCGACAATGGCAGCCTGCTGCAAAACCAGAATCTGGTGTACCTGACGGACAATGTCCGGGTTCAGCGCACAATTGGCGAACGGGAGGCCACCCTGACAACATCAAGCCTGACCCTGGATAACGACCGGGGCATGGTCTATACAGACGCACCCGTAGAAATACGTGATGTTACCGGCATAACCCGGGCCACGGGCATGAAAGCGTGGATAGACGAACGAATTCTGGAACTGAACTCCCAGGTGGAAGGACTCTATGAAACCGGAAACTAACCGATACCGGCGCCTGATGGCTGCCCTGCTAACGGTCGTGATGATCGGCCCGGCGGCTGCATTTGACCTTGATTCTGACACTCCTATCAAGGTCACCGCAGATACCGCCCGCCTGGATGACGGCCAGGGCATTGCCACCTACACCGGCGCTGTGGAACTTGAGCAGGGCAATACCCGCCTGACTGCCGAGCGGGTCGTCCTGTACCGGACCGAGGACGGCCTGAGCCGGATCGAAGCCTCTGGTACGCCCGCTATATACCGTCAACCGGCGCGCGAGGGGGAAGGCGAAACCGATGCCCGTGCCCTGAACATTACCTGGTCTGCCACCGACAGCCAGCTGACCTTTGAACGGGAAGCAGTCATCGAGCAGAATGGCAACCTGTTCCGGGGTGATGTCATTCATTATGATACCGTCGGCCGGGTTGTCACCGCTGAGGGCGGCGCAGACACCGGCGAGGGCAGCGGCCGGGTAGAGATGGTGATTCAGCCACGCAGTACAGACAGACAGGGATCCGATGGCAGTTCTGAGAGCCAGTAACCTGGCAAAGAGTTACAAACAGAAAAAAGTGGTGATCGACGTTTCCCTGGAAATCCGCAGTGGGGAAATTGTCGGGCTGCTTGGTCCCAACGGTGCCGGGAAAACCACCTGCTTCTATATGATCGTTGGGCTGGTTCCTGCCGATCACGGGCGGATAACGATCGACAGCCGGGATATTACGCCGCTGCCGATGCACGGTCGGGCCCGCCAGGGCATCGGCTACCTGCCACAGGAAGCCTCGGTTTTCCGCAAACTGTCTGTGCGCGACAACATCATGGCGATCCTCGAGACGCGGCAGGGCCTGAGCAAGGCAGACCGGCAGAAAAAGCTCGAGGAGCTGCTGGAGGAATTCCACATCACCCATATCCGGGACAGCGTTGGTATGGCCCTGTCCGGTGGTGAGCGGCGACGGGTGGAAATTGCCCGGGCCCTGGCCATGGAGCCGGCTTTCATCCTGCTGGATGAGCCCTTCGCCGGCGTTGACCCTATATCCGTCAGCGACATCAAACACATTATCCGGCATCTGCGGGACAAAGGGATTGGCGTGCTGATCACCGACCATAACGTGCGCGAGACTCTCGATATCTGCGAGAACGCGTACATTGTTTCCGGCGGGCACATCATCGCCTCCGGCAATGCCGATGCGATCCTGGCCAATCAACAGGTCAAGGAAGTCTACCTCGGGGACGAATTCAGGCTATGACAGTGAATGGCTCATTGTTTTGATGATCTGTAGCAAGTAAACTCGGCAAAGAACTTGCTAGGGTAAAGAAAAACCGCGGCAAGTAACCGGCATATAAAGATTTTTTCAAGACCTATGACACAAAGCGCTGATGAGTGACGGATCCTGAACCATGGTTATGAAAGCCTCCTTACAGTTAAAGCTGGGTCAGAGCCTGACCATGACGCCCCAGCTGCAACAGGCGATCCGGCTTCTCCAGCTCTCCACTCTCGACCTCCAGCAGGAAATCCAGCAGGCACTGGAATCCAACCCCATGCTGGAGACCTCCGAGGACGATGACCAGACCGACGCAGCCAGCGAAAACGACGAGCGCGAGGCCAACGCCACCGAGTCCGCCGCTGAAGCTGCCCCGGAACCGGCCAGCGACTGGGATGAATCCGAGAACGGCCCGGACTGGTCCTCGGAGAACGAGATTCCTGACAACATTCCGGACGATCTGCCGGTTGATACCGCCTGGGACGACATCTACCAGTCCGCACCAGCGCCGGCAGCCCGCAACGACGACGAAAACGATCACGATTTCGAAACCCGTAATTCCCCGACCGAAACGCTTCAGGATCACCTGGAATGGCAGCTCAATCTGACGCCCCTCAGTGAACGGGACCAGGCCATTGCCCATGCCCTGATGGATGCAGTGGACGAACGGGGCTATATCACCAGCCCGCTGGAGGAAATCCACGCCGGACTGCTGGATGAGAACGATGAAGACCCCCTTGAACTGGATGAAGTGGAAGCCGTGCTTCACCGCCTGCAACACTTTGATCCGCCCGGCGTGTTTGCCCGGGACCTACAGGAATGCCTGCTGATCCAGCTCAACCAGCTGCCGCCGGAAACACCCTGGCTGGCCCAGGCACGCCTTGTAATTACCCATTACATCAACCTGCTGGGCAACCGCGATTACGCCCAGTTGCTGCGCCGCAGCCGCCTGAAAGAAGACCAGTTGCGGGATGTCCTGGCGCTGATCACCGGCCTGAATCCGCGGCCGGGCGATGTCATTGACCGGGCCGAACCCGATTATGTGATTCCGGACGTGATCGTTCGCAAACACAATGGCCGCTGGCGTGTTGAGCTGAATCCTGAAATTGCACCGCGCATCCGGGTCAATGCCAGCTATGCTTCACTTATAAGGCGTGCGGACAGCAGCGCAGACAACACCTACCTGCGCGACCAGTTGCAGGAGGCCAAGTGGTTCATCAAGAGCCTGCAGAGCCGCAATGAGACCTTGCTGAAAGTCGCGACCCGTATTGTCGAGCACCAGCAGGGATTCCTGGATCACGGTGAAGAAGCCATGAAACCGTTGATTCTTTCAGACATCGCCCAGGCGGTAGAGATGCATGAATCGACCATTTCACGGGTAACCACCCAGAAATACATGCATACCCCCCGTGGCATTTTCGAGCTGAAGTACTTCTTCTCCAGCCATGTCAGCACTGACGAGGGTGGAGAATGCTCCTCCACGGCCATACGCGCGATGATCAAGAAGCTGATTGCGGCGGAAACGCCCAAAAAGCCGTTGAGCGACAGCAAAATTGCAGCCATGCTAGGGGAACAGGGTATCAAGGTTGCGCGACGCACCGTTGCCAAGTACCGGGAGGCCATGCACATTCCGCCGTCCAACGAGCGCAAGCGGCTGGTCTGAATACCCGGGGGCCGGGACGCAACACCGTATTCGCCGGCGCATAATGCGCCAGCACCCAGACCGGCTCCCGGGAGCCGGCACGATGACAACAGGAGACGCCTATGCAACTCAATATTTCAGGCCATCACGTAGAACTGACTCCCGCACTGAAGGATTATGTTTCAGAGAAGTTCGAGAAGCTCGAGCGTCACTTTGACCACATCAGTAACTGCCAGGTGACCCTGGAAGTGGAAAAGGTGCGCCAGATTGCGGAAGCCACGTTGCATGTGGTTGGTGGTGAGATTCACGCAAAGGCAGAAAATGAGGATATGTACGCAGCCATCGATGCCCTGATCGACAAGCTTGACCGTCAGATCCTCAAGCACAAGGAAAAGAATGTAGACCGGATGCACGGAAACGGCTCTCGCTAACTGACTGTTTTCATGCAATTCATCTAATCGAGCTGCGACATGAGTAACGTGTCGCAGCCTTTTTTTTAACGGAAACGCAGTCGATCCATGAGCGACACATCCCTGACCATAGAGAACATTCTTGCTCCGGAGCTCACCCTCTGCAGGGTAGCTGCGTCCAGCAAGAAACGGGCCCTGGAGTTTATTGCCGAGCAGATAAACCATCAGGACAACACGCTCAGCGAGACCCAGCTCTTCAACAACCTGATTTCCCGCGAGCGCCTGGGCAGCACCGGCATTGGCCAGGGAATCGCCATTCCCCACTGCCGTCTGGAAGGACTTGATCACGTGGTGGGCGTGCTGATGACGCTGGAAGAAAGCGTCGAATTCGATGCTATCGACAATCAGCCGGTGGATCTGATTTTCGCCCTGATCGTCCCGAAGGAAGCAACGAGCGAACACCTGGAGCTGCTCAGCCAACTGGCTGAAAAGTTCAATGAGCGGTCGTTCTGTGATCGCCTCCGGCAATCCGAGGACGCCAGCACGCTGTACCAGCGCATGACCGCCTCAGGCGGCTGATATTCACTGCAGTGGAGGTAAGGTGGTCATGAAGCTGATTATCGTCAGTGGCAGGTCCGGTTCGGGCAAGAGTACCGCACTTCATGTGCTGGAGGACCTCGGGTTTTATTGCATCGACAATCTTCCTATTGGCCTGCTCTTCCCCCTCACACGGGAAGCCGCCAGCCAGACCAGGCCTGGTCGACTGGGCAAGATGGCCGTCAGTATCGATGCGCGGAACCTTTCCGGCGAGCTGGCCAATTTCGAGGAGATCTACCGGCGCCTCCAGGAAACCGGGGTTACCGTTGAAATCATCTTCCTGGACGCCGACGAGCAGTCGCTTCTGCAGCGTTTTCACGCCACCCGCAGAAAGCATCCGTTGAGTGACGACAGGACCTCTCTCCGGGAAGCCATTACCAGCGAGAAGAAACTGCTGGAGCCCCTCTCCAAGCTTTCCGATCTTTACGTAAATACCACCGGCATGTCCATGTACGAGCTGCGGGACATGGTCAAGCAGCGCGTGGTCGGTCGAAAAGATCAGGAACTGGCTCTCCTGTTTCAGTCATTCGGCTTCAAACACGGCGTGCCGCTGGATTCCGACTACGTTTTCGATGTCCGCTGCCTGCCCAACCCCTACTGGGATACCAGCCTCCGCAAGTATGTCGGGACGGATCAGCCGGTTATCGAGTTTCTGGAAAAAGAACCGGCAAGCCGGAAGATGATCGAGGACCTGAAATCATTTCTGGATACCTGGCTGCCCTCCTTTGCAGACAGTAACCGCAGCTATATGACCATTTCCATTGGCTGTACCGGCGGCCAGCACCGGTCGGTGTATGTGTGCGAGCAGTTGGGTGAGTACTTCCGGCAACGGTACAGCAATGTGCAAGTGCGGCACACCGAGCTGCCACACCTGCAGACCCGGGAAGAGATCTGATCAAGCCATGATTCGCCGCCCCATTACCATCATCAACAAACTGGGCCTGCATGCGCGCGCCACTGCGAAGCTGGTCAACACGGCATCGGAATACGACAGCAGCGTGCGTATCAGCGGCAAAGGCCGGGATGTGGACGCGAAGAACATCATGCAGGTGATGATGCTGGCCGCCAGCAAAGGAACCGATGTGGAGCTCATTGCCGACGGACCGGATGAGGAACAGGCCATCGAAGCATTGGTGGAACTGATTAACGACTATTTCGGTGAGGGTGAGTAAAATAAACACATGACCGATATTCTGGAAAAAAGCCAGGCCCGCCAGCGTCTTCGTTCCCTGAGCGAAGCGCTGGACAGTGGCGCACTGAAGCAGGTTGCCCGCATCCTGAACGGTGGCCTGAGCCCCAGTGATATTGCCCATTTGCTGGAGTCCTCACCGCCCCGGCAGCGGGCCCTGCTGTGGAACCTGGTGGACAAAGACCTCGAAGGCGAGGTTCTCCAGTATCTCAGTGATGATATCCGAGGCTACTTCCTGAGCCAGCTGAACGCTCAGGAACTGGCGGACATCATCGAGGATTTCGAGTCAGACGACCTGGCCGACCTGCTGCAGCAGCTGCCGGATACGGTCATCCAGGAAGTCCTGGAGACCATGGACGAGCAGGACCGGCAACGGGTGGAGGAAGTTCTCTCCTATCCGGAGGACACCGCCGGCGGTCTGATGAACACGGACACCATTACGGTGCGCCCGGACATCAGTATCGATGTTGTGCTCCGCTACCTTCGCAGGCACCGCACCCTGCCACCCATGACCGACAGCCTGATCGTGGTCAGCCGCCGGGACGATTTCATTGGCATGCTGCCCATCACGAAAATGCTGGTCTCCAACCCCGCCTCCACCGTGCGGGAAGTCATGGATACCGACATCGAGCCCATTCCCGTGAGCCTCTCCGACACCAAGGTAGCGACATTGTTTGAACGCTACGACCTGATCTCGGCGCCGGTGGTAAACGAGGAGGGCCGCCTGCTGGGTCGGATCACCATCGATGACGTGGTTGACGTTATCCGGGAGGATGCGGACCACTCACTGATGAGTATGGCGGGTCTGGACGAAGACGAGGACACCTTTGCGCCGGTGTGGAAAACCACCCGTCGCCGTGCCGTCTGGCTGGGCATCAACCTGATTACGGCACTGACCGCCTCCGCCGTCATCGGGCTATTTGAAGACACGATCGCCAAAGTGGTGGCGCTCGCAGTGCTGATGCCAATTGTTGCCAGTATGGGCGGCATTGCTGGTAGTCAGACGCTTACACTGGTGATTCGCGGTATGGCCGTGGGGCAGATCAGCGGCGCCAACGTAGGCTGGCTGCTGAACCGGGAATTTCTGTCAGGGATACTGAACGGCCTGCTCTGGGCCGCCGTGGTGGCGGGTGCAGCCATGCTCTGGTTCCAGGATGTGATGATCGGCGCGATCATTGCTGCCGCGCTGGTGATCAATCTTGTCGCCGCAGCGCTGGTTGGCACGGTTCTGCCACTGTTTCTCAAATCTCGCAATATTGATCCGGCCCTGGCAGGCAGCGTGATTCTCACGACTGTGACCGATGTAGTCGGGTTCATGGCCTTTCTTGGCCTCGCGACGATTTTCTACGCTTAAGCGGATCTCGGATTTATGAAAGACCATCAAGACAACGACGCGCCGGAATACGACGGCCCCAGCAAATCCCAGCTGAAACGGGAAATGCATGCCCTGCAGGATCTGGGCAAGCGGATGCTGGACCTGAGCAACGATCAGCTGGAAACCTTGCCAATCAGCGAGACCCTCCGCGCCGCGATCGAGGAATCCCGCCGTATCCGCCAGAACGAGGCCAAACGACGGCACCTGCAATACATCGGTAAGGTCATCCGACAGGAAGATGATCCTGAAGCCCTGGCGAAAGCCATCGACGCCTTCGATGCCGGTAGCGAAGAACACACCCGCAGACACCACCTGGCGGAACGCTGGCGGGACCGGATGATTGCCGAAGGCGATTCCGTTGTTGGCGAGTTCTTCAGCTACTGCCCCACTGCCGATATGCAGCACCTGCGAAACCTTGCTCGAAACGCCCGAAAAGACGTCGAAAAACAGAAGAACACCGGCCAGGCCCGGAAACTGTTCCGTTATCTCAGGGAGTGCATCGATGACGCCGAGGCCATGTGAGCCGTTGGTTCAACCTTTGAGCCGGCGGTGCTCCCACACCGGCATCCGGGCGCGCAGATTGGCTACCTGATCGGCGTCCAGTTCGGCGGTGACCAGGCCCGGGCCTTCCCCCATTTCCGTCACGATCCGCCCCCAGGGATCACAGATCAGGCTGTGGCCATAGGTGCGACGGCGCTCGCTGTTCTGGCCACCCTGGCCAGGTGCCACTAACCATACCTGGTTCTCGATCGCGCGGGCCCGGATCAGGGGGTACCAGTGGGCATCACCGGTCTGCCAGGTGAAAGCGCTCGGAAGGCAAATCCAGTCGACATTCTGCTCACGCAGCAGCCTGAACAGCTCCGGAAAGCGAAGATCGTAGCAGATCGCCAACCCCAGCTTGCCCGCGGGCGTATCCACGGTCACTATCTGTTCGCCGGGCTCGAAGGTGTCCGATTCACGGTATTGACCATGGGCGTCTTCCACCATGGCATCAAACAGGTGAATCTTGTCGTAACGGGCAACTTCCTCACCCTGGTCATCAAAGACAATGCAGGTTGCCCTGACCCGATCCTCCAGATCTGAGCCGTCCGGTCGTTTGGCCACGGGCATCGATCCGCCAACGATCCAGAGCCCCAGTTTCCGGGCCTGTTCGGCCAGGAAGGTTCTTATGACAGGCTCGGCCCCCGCCTCCTGGCGACCACGATCAATCATCTGACTGGTGGCCAGAACCGCAAAATTCTCAGGCAGTACGGCGACCGAGGCGCCCTGCTCGGCAGCCCGGGCCAGCAGCTGTTCCGCTTCGCGCAGATTGGCGTCAATGTCATGACCGCTGACCATCTGGATGGCTGCGACCCGGTTGGAAACACGCTTGTTCATGACTGCCTCCGATATTGCCAAACAGAAAAGTTATTCGCCGGTGTCAAAAACCCGTTGCAGATTCACTTCCGGCTCGTCCCATGAGCCGGTCACGCTGTAGGTTGCGCTTGTCAGCCTGCTCAAAGGATCGCCCAGAATCTTGTCCAGCACAAACAAGGCGCCGCCGATCGGCGCACCGGCACCCATGAGCAGCGCCGCCAATGGCAGATTCTGAGTCAGGGGCAACACAACCACAAGCCGCATATCCAGCTCCTCGCTGGCCATATTGGTCGTGCCACTGAGTTTGAAGGCGCCGGATGGGCCCACTATTTGCAGTTCGGGATCCATGGTCAGCAAGCCATTGATGATCTGCGCCTTGCCCGAGATCGCGTCGAATGCCACCCCACGCTCATACAGATCGGAAAAGTCGAGCTTCAACCGGCGCCATAGGGTGTCAGAGTTCAGCAGATTGAACACCCGGAACAGTTGCGCCGTGTTGTTTCGCTCCAGGATCACACCCTCATCCAGCCTTAGACTGACCGAGCCACTGAGCTCCGGTATGGAAAGCTCATCCGGACGGCCGGGCCAGTCCAGATCCAGCTCTATGTTGGTCCCCTCGTTAGTGACCGGCATTTCAGTGTCGAGGAGCTCGTTCAGATCCGCGAGCGCACCCCCGCTGATGGAACCTGTAAACCGGCTGGTTTCCCGGTCTCCGACGATGCTCCAGCTCATGTCGCCCAGCAGTGTCAGGGAATTCAGGCGCCCCTCGATGTCATTTACCTGCAACCGAAAAGGTTCGGGGCGGAGCCGGAAGGCCCACTGTCCCAACGATTCGTCGTTCAGTTGCAGTTCCGCAATCGAGACATCGATATCCGGCCAGTTTCCCATATCCAGCGCGCGGAACGCCTCAAGCTGCTCTTCGAGGGTGAGTAATTCCGGCGAATCCTCAGGGGGTGTTTCACTGCGCACGAGCCGTAACACCTGAAAATCGGCCTTCACCGTGTCGCCATTTTGCGGAATTGTCAGTCGGCCTTCGGCGCGTTGCGAGCTGGTGGTCACCACCCACCGGTCACCAAGATCGAGGGCATTGATATCAATATCGTTCAACACCTGCGGGCCAAGGTGCAGGCGGCCAAGACGCAAATCAAACCCGGTCTCTTTCCATAACAGATCGAACGTTGCGCGGTTTTCCCAGTCGCCCGTAATGCCAAGCCCGCCGGCGGCCGAGGGATTGATGGTTGCCCGCAGCGGTGCTGCCTCATCCGCCGTTTTTGACAGTGGCTCCGGCCAGTCAACCGCCAGCCCCTCAAGAGTGGACCGCACGCGGATGCCCGACGTTGAATCCGATCCCACGTCCAGGTCCGCGGTATAGGTAACATTGCCCTGCAAACCAAAACCCGAACTGGTCTCAAGTCCCGCCTGCTCAAACACCCCGGGCACCGGTAGCGTTCCCGACTGCCGGATGGTAAGGGCATTGCCCGCCCGGGACTTGCTGAAGGCAATGGTTACCGGTTCATCGAAAAATTCGCCAGTCAAAGGGCCACCGGAGAAGCCGTTTTCGCTGTGGTAGGTCAGTTCACCCTGAACCGACCGCCAGGCCAACCCTGCCGAGGGGTAGGAGACGGTGCCTTCCTGTGCGGCAATTTTTGCCTCAACCACGGTTGGCTGCTCCGTCCCCAATGGCAAGTCGACACCAAGGTCCAGCTGATACTCACCACCATATTCAAGCTTCTGGGCCTCTGTGCCTGCCATATCACCCAGGGGGCTATTTTCCATCCAGAACCCGACCGATTCGCCGGGCACCCGTGCCGAGGTATCCACCCTTATCCGTGTGCCTTGATCGGAGGGCTCCACGCGAACCGTCCCGGGATCGAGATCCAGGCCACCGGTCTGACCTGCTTCGAGTCGAACCAGCGTGTCGCCATTGTGAACCCTGACACTGCCCCGGGCACCTGTGACCTCCGGCCAGGCGTCATCGTAGCGGACAGATGCCTGATCGAATTCATAGATCATTGAGGTGACGAAGGAGCCCCGGGGTGCACCAGAACCTATCTGACCATGGCCGAAAAACGTCCCTGAGGTAATATCGGCCTCGAGAATGGCGGTCGTGAGCCAATCGTACAAACCGGGGTTTACCGCCTTAACCGGAACGAAATCTGCCAGCATGTCGGCGTTGCCGTTTTTCACCGACACTTTGAGCCCCAGATTGTCTTCACCCTCTCGATCCATCCTGAGGTCAAAAGCACCGTCCAGTTCGGTGGCCTCGCCGTAACGCATCCGTACGCCATCCGAAAACACACGGGTAATAGCGCCATCCAGCAGCCAGGCCACTTCGCCCTCAAGTACGGGGAATGACCAGGCGCCCCCGAAAAGCTGGGGAAAATCCAGAGAAACGGGCGACTCGCCGGCGGCAATCCGGACATAGCCTCTTTGCCGGTCCAGAGCGATGTCTCCGTTTACAGAGGTAACGCCGGGCGCGCCGCCGTGGGCCCGAACACTAACGTCACGCAACCGGCCGGAAAGCTGAAAGTCTTCCGGGGCGTCCTCGGGGAAGAAGATTCTCAACTGGTCCAGAAAGCCACCGGGCCGATAGTCCTGCAGGGCCCGGAGTGCACGCTCCGGCAATAACGGAAGCCGCGCAGCGAGGCGACGTGTGGGCGCAAGCGGAAGGGCGTCGGCAATGACGGACATGCCTCCCTCCGACGGCGCCAGCCTCAGACTGAAAGGTGAAACCACATCGCCGTCCCAGGTCCACTGGAGCTGCTTCAGATGCCACTCGCCAAGGGCGAAGGCCCCGGATTCGACCACTGTCTCATCGGTCATCACCGTATCGTGGCGACGCCAGCCAAATCTCGCGCGGATGTCTTCCAGTGGCGCCAGGGATTGAGAGCCTACACCCAACTGCAGATAGGGGGTCCGCACCGTACCGGTCACCTGTTGCAGCAAACCGTTGCGGAACGTAAGCCAGGCTTCACCACCAAGATCGAAGCCTTCCACCCGGAGGGATCGCCACTGGTACTCGTCAACCAGTCCGTCGAACAGCCGGCCGGAATCGACGCCAAGGTACAACTGGCCGGTAAAGTCGCCCCGGAAAAAATGCTGGCCCACGAGGGCAAAACTGGCCAGCTGCTGGATAGTACCAGACTGCATGGCACGGCCGGATGCGTGGAACAATCCACGGCGGTAGTCGAGATCCAGCTGGGGGATATCCAGGTGGCGCAGGTTGCCCTGGTTATCCCGGATACCAAGATTGACGCGGGTAATCTTGACGTAAGGATCAGAGAGCCAGTCACCGGCAAGCTCCAGCCACTCCTGCAACTGATTGCTGACCGGTTCCGGTATTTCTGCGCCTCTCACCGCAACATCACCGCCGCGCTCCTGATTCACGGTCAGTTCCAGACCGTCTGCCTGGAAGTCCTCAAAGACAATCCTCAGACGCATCAACGAGGCCAGTGCAGCAAAGCGGATATTCAGATGCTGAAGGTTGGCAACGACAATTCCGGTGTCAGGGTGAGTGACCTGAATGTCGCTGGCCGTAAAGGCGGGGTCGAGCCAGTACCACTGGGATGAAAGGCCACCGATGCTGACATCATGGCCCAGTCGGTCTGACAGCTCACGAGCCAGATCATCGCGAAAGCTGTCCACATTCTGGGTCAGTTGGCGGCCAAGACCGGCGTATAAGGCCAGCAGCACCAGAAGTGTCAGCAGCATCCACCAGATCAGGCTGGCGAGCCGCGCCAAAAGCCGAACCGGAGGGCTCTCGGGCAGGTTCTCCGGAAGCGGCGGTTCGTGGTCAGCGGAGGACATTCAGACCCCTTAACCCGGTAACCGGCGCAGTTTCCCGGCATCAGAGCAGAACAACATCATACTGCTCCTGGCTGTAGAAGGGCTCCACCTGGAAGCGAATGGTCTTGCTGATGAAGGTTTCAAGATCGGCCACGTTATCGGATTCCTCATCCAGCAGGCGATCCACCACGCTCTGGGAGGCCATCACCAGATAGCTCTCGGCATCATAGGCGCGATTAACCCGGAGAATTTCCCGGAAAACCTCATAGCAAACGGTCTCGGTGGTTTTCAGAAAACCCCGTCCATCGCAGATGGGGCAAGGTTCGCAGAGCACCTGACCAAGGCTCTCGGTGGTTCGTTTGCGGGTCATTTCCACCAGGCCCAACTCGGAGACGCCGGTGATCTTGGTCTTGGCGTGATCCCGCTCCAGCATCTTCTCCAGCATCCGGTGGACCTGGCGCTGGTGCTCGGGATCTTCCATGTCGATAAAATCGATGATGATAATGCCGCCCAGGTTTCGCAGGCGCAGCTGACGACTGATGGCCCGAGCCGCTTCCAGGTTGGTCTTGAAGATGGTTTCTTCCAGATTCCGGTGCCCGACGAACGCCCCGGTATTGATATCAATCGTGGTCATGGCTTCGGTCTGGTCGATAATCACATAACCACCGGACTTGAGCTGGACCTTTCGGCTCAGGGCCTTCTGGATTTCGTCCTCGACCGAGTAGAGGTCAAATATAGGGCGCTCGCCCGGGTAGTACTCGACCTTGTCGGCAAATTCCGTAACGAACTCCTCGACAAACTCCATCACCCGCTGATGACTCTCGCGGCTGTCGATACGCACCTTTTCGGTCTGGGGCCGGATCAGGTCACGGATGGTGCGAATGAACAACGGCAGATCCTGATACACAACCGCCGGCGCCTGAACCCGGGCAATTCGCTCGTGTATGGACTGACTTAACCGGTGCAGATAAGCCATGTCGCCAATCAGATCCTCAGGTGATGCCGCTTCCGCGGCCGTCCGGATAATATAGCCGCCCTGAACATCCGGATCCTCGGCGGCGGCCTCCTCAACGAGCGTTTTCAGCCGGGCCCGCTCGGTGTCGTCCTCAATTCGCTGCGAAATACCAACGTGGCTAACGCCTGGCATAAACACCAGATACCGCGACGGAATTGAAAGCTGGGTGGTCAGGCGGGCCCCCTTGGTGCCGATCGGATCCTTGGTAACCTGGACGACCAGTGACTGCCCTTCCCGAAGCAGGCTTCGAATATCGGGAACGGTTTTGGGAATATCGGCGGGCTCATCGCCATTGGACTGACTCGGAACCACATCGGACGCATGAATGAATGCGGCCCGTTCCAGACCAATATCGACGAACGCCGCTTCCATGCCCGGTAGAACGCGCACCACCTTGCCCTTGTAGATGTTGCCGACAATGCCTTTCCTGCTGGTGCGCTCTATATAGGCTTCCTGCAGCATGCCGTTTTCAACCAGGGCCACCCTCGTTTCCACCGGGGTGACGTTGATCAGAATCTCTTCGCTCATAATGTTTGGCTCTCCAGACTGCGCGGCCAGTTTTTCCAGACCGGGTAACCGGCACCAGCCAGCAATGCGGCGGTTTCCTGCAGCGGCAGACCAACCACGGCACTGTAGCTACCCCGGAGCTCATTAACAAAAATACCACCAAGGCCCTGAATTCCATAACTCCCGGCCTTGTCCATGGGTTCGCCGCTGGCCACATAGGCTTCGATCTCGCCTTCCGAAAGCTCCCTGAAACAAACCTCGGTAGTCACCAGGGATGACTGGCAATGCCCTTCGGTGGCAAGTGCCACGGCGGTCATGACCTGATGGGTAGTGCCCGACAGGCGGGTCAGCATCTCCCTCGCCTCCGCTTGGCCAGACGGCTTGCCAAGGATCACGCCATCCAGAACCACGGAGGTATCCGACCCCAGCACCAGACAGTCGGGCGCGGCCTCGGCCACCGCCAGTGCCTTCTCGCGAGCCAGGCGCTCCACATAATGTTCCGGGGTTTCATCGGACTCCGGCGTCTCATCAATGTCTGCCGGTCGAACCGAAAAATTCAGGCCGATTTGCTGCAACAGCTCCGCCCGGCGTGGCGAGGCCGAAGCGAGAATGATTGATGGCATGGCTAACCCAGTTTGCGGTTTATGTTGTCCAGCAGAATACAGAATACCGGCCACACCAGCGCACTAGTCAGGGCCGGCCAGAGATAGCTGAAACCGGCGTCATCGGCGCCCAGCAACTGCTTCACGAAATGCACCAGCATCTGATTGATACCCAGCAACAGGAACACCATCAGGCACTGCTGGGGCATCGGATACATACGCAAGCGTTGATGAATGGTGAGTACCAGAAAGGCAATCAGTGCCATGGCCATGGCGTTAACGCCAAGGGGTGTAGCTTCCAGCACATCCAGCAGCAGGCCAAGACACCAGGCCAGCACGATGCCGAACTGGGCGGGAGCCCGGAACGTCCAGTAGAAAACCACCAGCCCCAGCCACTCGGGTCGGAACTCGAACCAGCCAACAGGGAACAGGGAAATACTGAACACCAGGGCAACCACCACAGAGAGTACAAAGACCGGATAACTGATTACCGATAACATCAGTCCTGCCCTCCCACGGTGTTTTCTTCGCCAGCGTTGGCAGCGGACTCGCCCTCATCGGTCTCGGCCTCTGCCAGAGAGGCGTTCTCAGGCGGGAAAACCACCAGCACCAGACGGCTCTGGTTCAGCTGCGCCTTGGGTGTGGCTTCGATAGACACGAAAGGTTCGCCCGGCTCCTTGGAAATGCGGCTGACCTCGGCGACCGGATAGCCCCTCGGAAAACGGCCACCAAGACCGGAACTGACGAGCAGGTCGCCCTCGCGAATATCCGCCGTATCCGGCACATGAACGAGATCCAGGGTATCCGTATCGCCGGTACCCAGCAGGATGGCGCGCAAACCGTTACGCACAACCTCCACCGGAACGGCGTGGCTGCTGTCGGAGACGAGCAAGACGCGGGAGGTAATCTGGCTGCTCTGCACCACCTGGCCCATCAGACCATGGGCGTCCAGAATGGCCTGGCCCGGCGACAAGCCGTCACTGCGCCCTTTGTTGATAATAATTTCGTGGGAAAAGGGATCCGGGGAGACACCGACCACCTCGCCAACGATGACGCGGTCATCCAATACTTCTGATGAGTTCATCAGGCGGCGCAGCTCGTTGTTCTCGGAAGCAAGCGCGGCGTATTTCAGGGCGCGACGCTCGAGGATCAGCAAACGAGCCCGGAGATCTTCATTCTCTTCCTGAAGATCCTGTTTATTTTCAAACAGCCCGGCGAACCAGTCGGAAAATTCGTAGGGCGCATTCCCCAGCCAGTACACGGGTGCCAGACCGGTTGCAATGGTACTTCGCACCGTTGAGAGCTTGTCGAAACGCGCATCGGCAACCACCAGGGCTGCCGATACGAGAAGAACAATGAGGAGTCTGAAGCCGGGAACAGGCCCCTGGACAAAGATGGTTTTAATGGCGAGCCCTCCCCACAGGATTATCCCTCCTGGGAGAACATTCCGATGCCACCCCGGTCAATCACTTCCAGCGCCTTGCCGCCACCACGGGCCACACAGGTCAGCGGGTCTTCAGCGATAATCACCGGCAGGCCGGTTTCCTCGCTGATCAGTTTGTCCAGCCCGCGCAGCAGTGCGCCGCCGCCGGTCAGAACAATACCGCGCTCGGCAATGTCGGACGCCAGCTCGGGCGGAGACTGTTCCAGAGCACTCTTGACGGTCTGAACGATCTGCGCCAGGGATTCCTGCAGCGCGTCGAGAATCTCTTCGCTGTTGAGGGTAAATGCCCGGGGCACACCTTCGGCGAGGTTGCGACCGCGCACATCGATCTCGCGGATTTCGAGGCCTTCGTATGCGCAACCGATTTCGTGCTTGATACGCTCGGCGGTGGAGTCACCGATCAGGCTGCCGTAGTTGCGGCGCACGTAGGTAACGATGGCTTCATCGAATTTGTCACCGCCAACCCGCACAGACTCGGCGTAGACGATGCCGTTCAGGGAGATAATGGCGATTTCGGTGGTACCACCACCAATGTCCACGATCATGGAGCCGCTGGCTTCTTCAACCGGCAGACCGGCGCCGATAGCGGCTGCCATGGGTTCTTCAATAAGGAAGACTTCCCGGGCACCAGCACCGAGGGCGGATTCGCGAATGGCTTTGCGCTCTACCTGGGTGGACTTGCTGGGAACACACACCAGCACTCTCGGGCTCGGGGTAATGAAGCTGTTCTCATGCACCTTATGAATAAAGTGCTGGAGCATTTTTTCGGTTACCACAAAATCTGCAATCACGCCGTCTTTCATGGGGCGGATAGCGGTGATGTTGCCCGGTGTACGGCCGAGCATGCGCTTGGCTTCAGCGCCGACAGCGGCAACCATTTTCTGAGAGTTGTTGGTGCGAATGGCCACTACCGAGGGCTCGTTCAGCACGATTCCGCGCTCACGCACGTAGATCAGGGTGTTGGCGGTGCCCAGGTCGATGGACAGATCGCTGGAGAAGATGCCTCGGAGTCTTTTTATCAACATTCGTGTAGTTTCAACCTGAGAGTTGCAGTCGCAAAGAAAAGATGCGGCAACTTTAGCAGTGAGCACCCCTGCAGGCAAGGCGCTAACGGGCCTCAAGCCTTACGGTTCACACATTTACCTTATGGGCTGGGGCCTCCCGCCATTGTTCGAATCTGTTACCATGGTCCACCTGATTTTCCGGCTTCGGTGTAGGGCCGCTCGGAGATCCCTTTTCAAAACACGCTACGAGCACGTCCATGTGCGCTTGTTTCGGGCCATCCTTGGCCCTCTACAGTTTTGAAAAGGGATCTCCGAACGTCCCCGCAGTTCAGAGCGGCCCTCTTTTTTCAAAACATTTATTAATGACATTTCATTTATCTGGGAGGCAATGCGTGACCATTTCCCGTGAGGACATTGAGAAAGTCGCTGTGCTCGCCCGCATTCGTGTGGATGACGAGCAGGTTTCGGCTCTGGAGAAGGATCTGGGCAACATCCTGGATCTGGTGGATCAGTTGGGTGCTGCCGACACCGATTCGGTTGAGCCCATGGCCCATCCGCTGAATGCAGTGCAGCGCCTGCGCGCTGACGAGGTAACCGAGACCAATCAGCGGGAAGCGTTCCAGGCGATTGCCCCGGCAACCGAGAACGGGCTTTATCTGGTTCCCCGAGTGATCGAGTGAAAGGACACGTCATGCATAACAAATCCGTAGCAGAGCTTTCCCGGGAACTGGAAAGCGGCAAGATTTCCAGTGTAGAGCTGACCCAGGAGTTCCTCGACCGCATCAAGCGGGAAGACTCGAAGTACAACAGCTTTATCACCGTGACCGAAGAGCAGGCGCTGGCCGATGCCCGCGTGGCGGATGACCAGCGTGCGGCGGGGAATGCGACGCCCTGGACGGGGATCCCGTTTGCGCACAAGGACATTTTCTGTACCAACGGCGTTCGGACCACTTGCGGTTCGAAGATGTTGGAGAACTTTGTTCCGCCTTATGATGCCACCGTTACGGCGAATTTCCGCCAGGCCGGTGCGGTGTGCCTGGGCAAAACCAACATGGATGAGTTCGCCATGGGGTCGTCCAACGAGAACAGTTATTTTGGCGCAGTGACCAACCCTTGGGGCCTGAGTGAAGGTAATAAGCGGGTGCCGGGCGGTTCATCGGGAGGGTCCGCTGCGGCGGTTGCCGCTCGGCTGATTCCGGCAGCTACCGCCACGGATACTGGCGGCTCGATCCGTCAGCCAGCGGCACTGTGTGGTGTTACTGGCCTGAAGCCCACTTATGGCCGGGTGTCCCGGTACGGGATGATTGCCTTTGCGTCTAGTCTCGACCAGGGCGGCACCATGGCTCGCACAGCGGAAGACAATGCGCTGATGCTGAATGTGATGGCAGGTTTTGATCCGAAGGACTCGACGTCTATTGACCGCGAGGTGCCGGATTACACCGCCACGCTGAACGAGCCCCTTAAAGGTTTAAGAATCGGCCTGCCCCGGGAGTATTTCAGCGATCAGCTAAGCCCGGCGATGGAGCAGCAGGTTCGCAACGCAGTAAAGGAATACGAGAAACTGGGCGCCACGGTTAAAGAGGTATCGCTGCCAAACGCGAAGCTCGCGATTGCTGCCTACTATGTAATTGCTCCAGCAGAGGCGTCCGCCAACCTGTCCCGTTTTGACGGGGTTCGCTATGGCTACCGCTGCGAGGATCCCAAGGATCTGATGGATCTATACACCCGCTCCCGCGCGAAGGGTTTTGGTGAAGAGGTGAAACGTCGGATTCTCGTGGGCACCTACGCTCTCTCTGCCGGCTATTTCGATGCCTATTATCTCAAAGCCCAGAAGGTGAGGCGGCTGATCCAGCAGGATTTCATCAATGCCTTCAAGGAAGTGGATGTGCTGATGAGCCCCACCACGCCCTCGCCGGCATTTATTCAGGGTGAAAAAACCAGCGATCCTGTGACCATGTACCTGGAAGACGTATTCACCATCGCCATCAACCTGGCGGGTGTACCGGCCATGTCGGTACCGGCCGGTTTCGTGGACGGTCTCCCGGTGGGTCTTCAGATAATCGGGGATTATTTCTCCGAGGCGCGTCTGCTGAACGCCGCCCATCAGTTCCAGCAGGTGACCGACTGGCACCAGCGTGAACCGCAATAAGCCCGGGACAGGCCCCTTACAGGAGAGAGCAACTATGCAGTGGGACATTGTGATCGGGCTGGAAATTCACGTTCAGCTCGCCACCAAGACCAAGATTTTTTCCGGCTCCAGCACCTCTTACGGCGCCGAGCCCAACACCCAGGCCAACGCGGTTGACCTGGCCATGCCCGGCACTCTGCCGGTGCCTAATGAGCAGGCGTTCCGCTATGCGGTGATGTTTGGCCTGGCCGTGAACGCCCAGATCGAGCGCCGTTCGGTATTCGAGCGGAAGAACTACTTTTACCCGGACCTGCCCAAGGGCTACCAGACCACCCAGCTGGAGCGCCCGATTGTCGGCCCCGGTTTCGTGGACATTGATCTGCCGAACGGTGAGACCAAGCGCGTTCGCATTCACCACGCCCACCTGGAAGAGGATGCCGGCAAATCCCTGCATGAGGATTTCCACGGCATGACCGGCGTGGATCTCAACCGGGCCGGCACACCGCTCATTGAGGTGGTCACCGAACCGGATATGAACAACGCGGAAGAAGCCGTCGCCTTCGCGAAGAAGCTGCACAGCATCGTGACATCCCTGGGCATCTGCGACGGCGACATGTCCCAAGGCTCCATGCGTTTCGACGTGAATATTTCGTTGAAACCGAAGGGGTCCGACACTCTGGGCACACGTACCGAAACCAAGAACCTGAACTCGTTCCGGTTCATGGAGCAGGCCATTGCCCACGAAGTTGAGCGGCAAATGGACGTTCTGGAAGACGGCGGCAGCATCGTGCAGGAAACCCGCCTGTATAACGGCGACCGTGACGAATCCCGCTCCATGCGCACCAAGGAAGAAGCCAACGACTACCGCTACTTCCCCTGCCCGGACCTGCTGCCGGTAGAAATCGATGATTCCTTCATTGAAGAAGCCCGCAACAGTCTCCCGGAACTGCCGGACGCCCGCAAAGTCCGCTTTATGGACCATTACGGCCTGAACGACTACGACGCCAGCCTGCTCAGCGGCGACTCAAAACTGGCCACGTTCTTTGAAGAAGCGGCCAGCCAGGGCAAAGACGCAAAGCTGGTCGCCAACTGGATCCAGGGCGAATTCTCTGCGCGCCTGAATGCAGAGGAGAAATCGGTTGCCGATTCGCCCATCAGCGGTGCTCAGCTGGGCGATCTGGTGGTACGGATTGCCGACAATACGATTTCATCCGCCGGCGCAAAGAAGGTGTTCGAGGCGCTGTGGTCCGGTGAGAACGACAGCGTTGACGCCATCATCGATGCCAAGGGGCTGAAGCAGGTGTCTGACACCGGCGCCCTGGAAGCCATGGTAGACGAGGTTCTGGCGGGCATGCCGGATCAGGTGGCGCAGTATCAGAACGAGGAAGACCCGAAGAAGCGCAAGAAGATGCTTGGGGGTTTCATGGGGCCTCTGATGAAGGCCTCCAAAGGTCAGGGGAATCCCAAGCTGTTTAATGAGATTCTTGTTCGCAAGCTTGGGGGGTGACCCTTTTGGCTTGGGTCGTGGTTTCTGACTGCGGCCCTAGCCTGCTAGCTTGGGGGGACTGCCATGGTGGGTAGAGCCTCCCAAAAAACGCCCGTGAATACATCCCTGTAGGGCTTCGTCGCGCCATCCCTGGCGCTCCAGATTTTTGGGAGGCTCTACCCACCACGGCACTCGAGCTGGCGGCGTGCCCTCGCGAAGACAGGCCATCAAAACAAAATGATAGGTCGGATTACGGCTTCACCTGATCCGACCTACTGACCTTGTTTATCCGGCCCGATTGCTCCCTATCCCTGAAGATTCTGAGGCCTTGGCGGGGTGTGACTCCCAAAAATGTCGGCGGCCATGGATGGCCGACGCCAAGCGCACATGGATGTGCTCGTAGCGGTTTTTGGGAGGCACACCCCGCCGAGGCCTACCCCCAAATTCGGCAGGCTAGGTGCCCAAGCCGGAAGCCATCAAAGAAGCCGAGCCCAAAGATCATGCTCATCGGCATGCTCAACAACCGCCTGAACAATCTCACCCGGAACAAGGTCGGTCTCGTCGTTAAGGTAAACCATACCGTCAATCTCCGGCGCGTCTGCCTTGGAGCGACCAATGGCGCCTTCCTCGTCGACCTCGTCAATCAGCACATCAATCGTCTGGCCGATTTTGGCCTGTAGGCGGGCTGCTGAAATCTCTGCCTGTTTTTCCATGAAACGGGCCAGGCGCTCTTCTTTGACTTCCTCGGGAACCGCACCTTCCAGTTCGTTGGCTTTGGCACCCTCCACCGGGCTGTATTTGAACGCGCCAACACGATCCAGTTGAGCCTCGTCAAGCCAGTCCAGCAGGTACTGGAAGTCTTCCTCGGTTTCACCGGGGAAGCCGACGATGAAGGTGGAGCGGATGGTGAGCTCGGGGCAGATTTCCCGCCATTTGCGGATGCGCTCCAGGGTTTTGCTGTCGTGGGCCGGGCGCTTCATGGCCTTGAGTACTTTCGGGCTGGCGTGCTGGAACGGGATGTCCAGGTACGGCAGGATTTTTCCCTCGGCCATCAGTGGAATGATGTCGTCGACATGAGGATAGGGATAAACGTAGTGCAGGCGTACCCAAACGCCCATTTCGCCGAGCGCTTCGCACAGTGACTGCATCTTGGTCTTGAGCGGCCGCCCCTGCCAGAAACCGGTGCGGTATTTGGTGTCGACGCCGTAGGCGGAGGTATCCTGGGAGATGACCAACAGCTCTTTTACACCGGCATCCACCAGGCGCTGGGCTTCGTCCATCACATCGCCGATGGGCCGGCTGACCAGATCACCGCGCATGGAGGGGATGATGCAGAAGGTGCAGCGGTGGTTGCAGCCCTCGGAAATTTTCAGATAGGCATAATGCCTCGGGGTCAGTTTGATGCCCTGGGGCGGAACCAGATCGGTGAACGGGTCGTGTTGCTTTTTCTGGGGCACGAACTGGTGAACCGCACCGACCACTTCTTCATAGGCATGAGGACCGGAAACCGCCAGAACACCAGGGTGAGTATCGCGAATCTTGTCGGCCTCTACACCCATACAACCGGTGACAATTACCTTGCCGTTTTCGCTGATGGCCTCACCGATCGCGTCCAGCGACTCCTGTTTGGCGGCATCGATAAATCCGCAGGTGTTGACCACAACAATGTCGGCGTCGCCATAGGACGGGACAACGTCGTAGCCGTCCAGCCTGAGCTGCGTGAGAATGCGCTCGGAGTCGACGAGAGCCTTGGGACAACCGAGGCTGATGAAACCGACTTTGCCGTTGCCGGACGAGGCGGGGGTCTGGGTGTTATCTGTCATAGAAGGCTTGGAATTCCCGGAGCTCAGCGCGAGCCCACAAATGAATGAAGGGCTATATTTTACACCAGCTCAGGGACCGCCTGCAGCAAAAGTCCGACGAGTATTGGAACGGATGGAAACTGACGGACGTCAAAATTTGTGACGTCTTGTTCAGAAAGATTTAACAAATCTGCCACTATAGGCGGCAGGCTTCTTGCTGATCACAAAGTAAACAACTACACTTTCATTCGCTTATCATGCGTTTAAGTGTTTTTCTGGAAGGGATTTATGGGAAAGGCAGCATCATTCGCAACCAGACACGCCAGAAGAGTCAACATGAAACCTGTCGCCGCCAAATTGAATTTGCGCAACCAACAGCGAGTGGACGTAGCCACCGACATTACTATTGAGAAATCGGACGGCTGCTGCCTGACCTGTTCGGTATCCAATCTCTCCCGCACGGGCGTTATGATTTCCTGTAATCAGGAAACGGTGAAACAACTCATTCCCGAGCAAAAGGCCCCGGCTCCAGGACACTGGATTGCCGTGAAGACCCGATTCTCCGTGCCGGTGGTTGCAACGCAACCGGTTTCCATTATTGCCGACGGCAACATCGTTCACATGCGACGCATCGCAAGGGACGAATTTCAGCTGGGCATCCAGTTCGCTGAGTTTGAAGGTAACGGCTTCGATTACGTCGATCGCTACGTTGCCAAGTTGCTGGCCGACTCCCGCAATCCGGCCTGAACGTCACCGTCTGCTCACTCACGGTCAGAGCCTGCCACTGCTATATTGTTATAACGCCAATTTCTAGTTGGGCGTCTTCTTATGCCCTTACCCCCTCTGGTATAGTTGCCGTATTCATTCGCACAGCCAACACGGCCCGCACGGCGGCAACGGATTATCATGACCACATATAACCTCACGCACCTGAAACAGCTGGAAGCGGAAAGCATCCACATCATCCGGGAAGTGGCAGCCGAGTTCGACAATCCGGTAATGCTGTATTCCATCGGCAAGGACTCCGCGGTAATGCTGCACCTGGCCCGCAAGGCCTTTTATCCGGGTAAACCGCCCTTCCCTCTCATGCACGTGGACACCACCTGGAAATTCCGGGATATGATCAACTTCCGGGACCGCAAGGTGAAGGAATACGGTCTGGACCTGATCGTTCACAAGAACGAGGACGGCATCAGACAGGGCATTGGCCCATTCACTCACGGCAGTGCCAAGCACACCGACGTAATGAAAACCCAGGCCCTCAAGCAAGCCCTGGACAAGTACAAGTTTGATGCGGCGTTCGGCGGCGCCCGCCGGGACGAAGAAAAATCCCGTGCCAAGGAGCGTGTCTATTCCTTCCGCGACGAATACCACCGCTGGGACCCCAAGAACCAACGTCCTGAACTCTGGAACATCTACAACGGCAAGATCAACAAGGGCGAAAGCATTCGGGTATTCCCGCTGTCCAACTGGACCGAGCTGGATATCTGGCAGTACATCTACCTGGAAAATATCGAGATCGTTCCCCTTTACTACTCCGCGGTGCGCCCGGTGGTTGAGCGCGACGGCACCCTGATCATGGTGGACGATGACCGAATGCCGCTGAAAGAAGGCGAGAAGCCGATGATGAAATCCATCCGCTTCCGCACCCTCGGCTGCTACCCGTTAACCGGCGCCATTGAATCCGAAGCCACCACGTTGCCGGAGATCATCCAGGAAATGCTGCTGGCCACCAGTTCCGAGCGTCAGGGTCGCGTTATCGACCATGATTCAGCCGGCTCCATGGAACAGAAAAAGCGGGAAGGGTACTTCTAAGATGTCACACCAGTCTGATCTGATTGCGGAAGATATTCAGGCCTACCTGAAACAGCACGAAAACAAGGAACTCCTGCGCCTGCTCACCTGCGGCAGCGTGGACGACGGCAAGAGCACGCTGATTGGTCGCCTGCTGCATGACACCAAGATGATCTATGAAGATCACATGGCCAGCCTGAAAACCGACAGTGCCAAGATGGGCACCACCGGCGAGAAGCTGGACCTGGCCCTGCTGGTAGACGGCCTGCAGGCGGAGCGCGAACAGGGCATCACCATTGATGTTGCCTACCGGTATTTCTCCACCGACAAGCGCAAGTTCATCATCGCCGACACTCCGGGCCACGAGCAGTATACCCGCAACATGGCCACCGGCGCGTCCACGGCGCAGGTGGCGATCCTGATGATCGATGCCCGCCACGGTGTGCTGACCCAGACCCGCCGGCATTCCTACATTGCCTCGCTGTTGGGCATCCGCCACATTGTGGTCGCCATCAACAAGATGGATCTGGTGGATTTCAGCGAAGAGCGCTTCAACGAGATCCGGGACGACTATCTGGCGTTTGCCGCCAAACTGGGCCTGAAGGACATCCGCTTCGTGCCGATTTCCGCCCTGGAAGGCGATAACGTGGTGAACAAGAGCGAGCACACCCCCTGGTTCACCGGCCAGCCGCTGATGGAAATCCTGGAAACCGTGGAAGTCGGTCGGGACAAGAACCTGGAGCATTTCCGCTTCCCGGTTCAGTACGTAACCCGCCCGAACCTGAACTTTCGCGGCTTCTGCGGCACCATCGCCTCCGGCGTGATCCGCCCGGGCGAGAAAATCATGGCGCTGCCCTCCCGGCGCACCAGCACGGTGAAAGAGGTGGTAACCTTCGACGGCAACCTTGAAGAAGCCTATATCGACCAGGCGATCACCCTCACGCTGACCGACGAAATCGACGTCAGCCGTGGCGACATGCTGGTAAAAGCGGAAGATGAGCCTGAAGTGGGCAACCGTTTCCTCGCCAACATCGTCTGGATGACCGACGCGCCGCTGGAAACCGGTCGCCTCTATGACATCAAGCTGGGCCCCACCTTCTCATCGGCCACGGTGAGAAAGATTCAGCATCAGACAGACGTAAACACGCTGGAAAAACGGGAAAACCCTCCGGAACTGAACTTGAACGAAATCGGCCTGTGCGAACTGACCCTGAGCCAACCCGTTGCGTTCGATCCTTATCCCAACAACCACGCAACCGGCAGTTTTATCGTTATCGACCGGCTGAGCAACGTGACCATCGGCGCGGGCATGATCGCAGGAACCTCGGAAACGGTGGAATCGCTGGACCCGGTCAGCGCTGACGAGCGCCGGCGTCGTCTGGCCCAGAAGCCTGCCATCATCGCGTGCAATGGCAAGCAGGCAGCGGCCCTGGCCTTGTCCCTGGAACGGGCGCTGTTTGATCAGGGTAAAACGTCCATCGTGCTCAGCGAAGACAACGCCGGCACTGTCGATGATCGCCGCCGCTTCGCACAGGTCATCAGCGCCCACGGCGTCATCGCGATTGCGGCAAAGCTCGGCTCGGACATCGCCTCGGCTTCCATCTGCGCAGACGACAGTGAAGAAATCGCAGGCGCGGTCAGCAAACTGGTGCAAGACCTGGTGCGCAACAAGCGAATCTGAGCCGAATGACGGATGAAAGGCCCCCGCTGGCAGTGGACGCCGCCGGGGCTTTTTTTCGGATATCAGCCTCAGAACTTGGCGGCCAGAGTCAGCCAGAGCTTGTCAGTATCCACTTTTCCGGTTGCTGCATCTCCGGCCATGTAGCGAGCGTATTTAATACCTGCTGAGTAGTTCTCCGCAAACTTGCGCTGATAGACCACATCAACCTCGCTACCCAAGTCACTGGCACCGCCAGGCGAGTCACTGGCCCTGAAGTCATGATATTTAAGGGTCAGGCCGCCGCCCGCCACGGGTGCCTTTACGCTGAGCGACGCGTCTTCCAACCCGACCAGCGGGGTGTTCAGAAACTGGTCAGCCCAGCCGTTCTGACCGTGCAGGGTTGCCAGTGGTGTAGAGAAGCCGTAGTTGCCATTATCCGACCCAAGGACTTCAAGTCCCGCTGAAACAATGACGCCCGCGATATCAATGCCCGCATTCAGCTTGTAATACTCGGCATCAAAATCAGCACCGCCCGATTCTGCCTCCTGGATCGCATATTCGGCTTCGTAGATTATCCCCAGCGGCTCAAGGTCATACCCGCCAACATAACGAAGCCCGACGGTGTCGAGCGAGTTGTCAACGCCTTCATCAATTTCCAGCAGATAGGCATAGCCGGTCAGCTTGCCGAGGGGTGTTTGGTAGGCAACGTTGACTATGTGATCCTTGGATGGCAGGTCCTGGCTCTCGGCAAAGATGCGGTTGCGCTGACTCAGGAAGGCGTAGTCGATTGCGAGGTTGGTTGACGGGGTGTAAGTCAGGCGGGCCGCATCAAACGTCTGGCGATCCTGGCGCCAGCCAACGTCGCCAATAAACCGGTGATTGTCGTAAGTTATCACCTGACGCCCCAACCGACCGGTTATATCTCCGAACCTGTACTGAAGGTAAGCCTGGTCCAGCTCTGTTGTCTCGGGATCGGCAATAACAGAGTAATTTGGATTCTTCCCCAGCGTGTCGTTGTAGTCGTCAAGCCCAGCCACGTTCCGAACGTCCTCAAACTCGACAAGCCCGGATAACCCATTGTAATCCGCAGTACGATAGCCAAGGCGGGTTCGCAAAGTTACGCTTTCCGCGTCCCTGAGTGCATTGTCCTGTTGCACCTGTTCGAAACGCAAGCGAAGATCTCCGTATACCTCGCCCTTACTCAGGGCTTCATGAAACCCGGTCTGTGCGGCCTGCACCGAGCCACCCATCAGGGCAATCGCTATCGCCAATCCGGCCTTTTTCATTACACATTGCATCGCAGTTCTCCGTTTCTGTTAAACTGACTGGTCAAGAGGAGACCGAAGAAAAATTCCGAGCCGCCTCACTGGCCATTTGCCAAAAAAAAAAGCGCCTATTGAACCGAAGAAATCTCCGGGCCAATAAGCGCTTTTGCTTGAGTGACTTATTCCACGAGAATTGTGTCGCACGACACAACGCGACTCTTCCCGCTGACCTGAACCATAAGCATGGATTGCGCCAATTCTTGTTCAGGCCTTTACTCTGGCGCTTCCGACCCTTTCCCAACCTCTGCGGGGTAGCCCTGCCAAGCCTGAAAACTGCCCCTTATTCAGGCACAGGCACAGACATGGAGCAGTCAAAGTGCGGGTCCCGAAGGCGGCTTCAGAGCTGAAAAGGCGATATTGCGGAATTCTCACGTGTCAAAATCGGCTTTGAACGATAATGCATCAGGATGGGTGGAAATTTGGATTTCCGCGTTTTTCATAATAAGCTGCCGCTCCTTGGACTATGGCCTTCTCTCCCATATCACTCACTGCGCAACCCATTGGATTTGACTGGCTTTACCATCCCGATGAAACGCTCATCATGGAGGCCTTTCAGTCAGGACAACGGCAACAGGGTAATTAACCATGGCAATCAAACACCTGAGGTCTGCCTTTTTTACGCATTTCCAGCCGGACCAGGCAGCCCATCTCAGTGCCGGAGACTCTCTGAGGGAGCCCGGTGGCGACTACGAGGGCCTGCACAAGCAGATGAAGCGGCTGTTCAACAGCAAGCCCGGTAAGAAATACGGCCGGTTTTCCGAAGATCTGGGCGAGTGCCCGTTCAGCGCCTGGCTGAACGACTACCTGGAAGACAAGCAAACCTTCAGCGCCATGACCGACCGCCTGTTCGGACAATGGCAGGAGCTCCTGACCGACAGTCAGGAGGAGTTCGATGGCCATCTGATGATCGTCCACGATGCCCTAGCGGACGCCGAGGTGGTTTACCTGTTTATCCTGGAAACCGACAGCGCCATGCGGTTCGATGGCAACCAGTCACTGGATGCGACCGACGTCCTGAGCCTCTCCCGTCTGAACCTGGCCGTTCGCATCGAGCTGGACGACTGGCGCGGCAACAACCCGGCGGAAAACTACCTGACACTGGTCCACGGCCGCGGCACCGGCGAGCCAGGAGAGCTGTTTATCCGTTTGTGCGGGTTTACCAATCAGGTGGATGTGGAAAAGGAAACCATGACCTTCCTGGATGCGGTGGAAGCTTTTGCCAAGTCCTCCGAGCCTGAGAAAGCCGGGGAGGTTCGCAACAAGGCCTATGAGTTCTGTAAGGAGCAGCATGCCCTGGGCGAGCCGGTCGAAATCGAGGCATTGTCCGGCTACCTGGACGAGAGTGAGCCGCAACGCTTCAAGGAGTTTGCCTCAAAAACCGCCGAACTGCCGGAAAGCGGCGTGCTGCACCCGGACCACCGGAAAGTGAAAAAACTGGTACGGATTGCAGGCTCCGGAGGCGGAATGAGCGTGTCCTTCTCCTCCGACCTGGTGAATCAGGCGGTTTACTATGACCGTGACAAAGATGCCCTGACGATTACCCGGCTTCCCAAGGCTTTGCGGGAGCAGCTTCAGCGGTATCTTGAGGCTCGCGAGGAGTGATGGGCTCTAGCTTTTGCTAAGTAGCCTGCTCGATTTGGGGGCTGATCCAGAGGTGGGAGGCCTTTTCTTCTGGGAAAAGCAACTCGCTTCGCTCAGACATCTTTTCCCGACAGAAAAGACCTCCCACCCCCGGACCGATCTCACAGAAGAGTAATTTTCTTTTTATTGCTCATCTGCGGTGACTTTGGGTTCGTCATCCCACCGTGGGCGATTCGCCCTTAACTTTCTTACTTCCTGCATCCAGCCCACACCGTCGACCAACTCACCCGTTTCCGGGTCTATCGGCGGGTATGGCAAATTACGGTCGTCGCAGTAGCGTTTGACGGTGGGCTGACACCAACAGAATAAAAGGCGGTTGTACTCGTCATCCGGCATCCGGCGCTGATCGAACATGCCGGCCAGCTTCCGCTGCCTCTGGGCTTCGGACAGGACAATCGCACAGGCAGACGATACGTTCAGCGACTCCACCATCCCCATCATTGGGATAACGATGTGCTCGTCAGCCTGAGCTGCGGCATCAACGCTGACGCCATCCACTTCGTTACCCAGGATTATCGTGCACGGCAGGGTGTAATCCACATCCCGGAAATCAATGGCCCGGTCGGATAGCTGTGCGGCGTATAGCTTGTGGCCCTGCCCTTTCAGACTCTGGATCGCTTCGTCCATGCTCCGGTGGGTGTGGGTTGTTACCCAGTTGTAGCTGCCACCGGCGGTTTTGCGAAATGCCCGGAAGCCTTCTTTTGGCCAGACCACGTGCATGTTCGCCAAGCCAAACGCATCGCAGGAGCGGATGATGGCGGACAGATTCCGGGGCTTGTGGACCTGGTCGGTTAGGACGCTCAGGTCCGGCTGCCGGGTGTTCAGGGTTTGTTTGATTCGGGCGAGGCGTTCGGGGGTCATGATCGTGTTCGGGCTTGATTGTCGATTTAAAGAACCAAAAATAATACCACAAGCGGACTAGCAACTAGCCGAGACAAAGGTGGTTGAAGTTTAAGCACCCCGTTATAATACGCAGTTCCTTTTTGCTGGCGCCCCGTTTCAAAAACCAGTTCCCGGCGCAACATCCATCAGATTACGTGAGACCCATGGCCAAGAAGCTGTACATCAAAACCCACGGCTGTCAGATGAACGAGTATGACTCTGCCCGCATGGCAGACCTGCTCAAAACCGGTGAAACCGTCGAAATGACCGATTCACCCGATGACGCCGACATCCTGCTGCTGAACACCTGCTCCATTCGGGAAAAAGCCCAGGAGAAGGTGTTCCACCAGCTTGGCCGCTGGAAAAAGCTGAAAAGCAAAAAGCCGGAAATGATCATCGGCGTGGGTGGCTGTGTGGCTTCCCAGGAAGGCCAGGCGATCATTGACCGCGCACCCTACGTGGACATGGTCTTCGGCCCCCAGACCCTGCATCGCCTGCCGGACATGATTACCGAAGTGCGCGCCAAGGGTAACGGTGTTGGCGTGGTGGACGTCAGCTTCCCGGAAATCGAAAAATTCGACAACCTGCCCGAGCCCGGCGCAGACGGCCCTTCCGCGTTTGTTTCAATCATGGAAGGCTGCAGCAAGTACTGCACGTTCTGCGTGGTGCCCTATACCCGCGGTGAAGAAGTCAGCCGCCCGGCAGACGATGTGATCGCCGAAGTGGCCCACCTCGCCAGCCAGGGTGTTCGCGAGGTTAACCTGTTGGGCCAGAACGTGAATGCCTACCGTGGCGAAACCCACGACGGCGACACGATGGACCTGGCGGAACTGATTGAGCTGATCGCCACCATCGACGGCATTGATCGCATCCGGTACACCACGTCACACCCGGTGGAGTTCTCTGATGCTCTCATTGATGTCTATGAGCGCGTTCCGGAGCTGGTCAGCCATCTGCATCTGCCAGTTCAGAGCGGTTCCGACCGCATCCTGGCGGCCATGAAGCGCGGCCATACAGCGCTGGAGTACAAATCCAAGCTCCGCCGCTTGCGCAAGATCCGCCCGGATATCAGTTTCTCGTCGGACTTCATCATCGGCTTCCCGGGCGAAACCGAGAAGGACTTTGAAGACACCATGAAGCTGATCAACGACATCGGCTTCGACATGTCCTTCAGCTTCGTTTACAGCGCACGGCCCGGCACGCCGGCATCAGATCGGCCGGACGATACGCCGATGGACATCAAGAAACAGCGGCTGAGCATCCTGCAGGATCGCCTGAACCAGAACGTGATGGACATCAGCCGCAAGATGGTGGGTTCTACTCAGCGGATTCTGGTGACTGGCTTGTCCAAGAAAGACCCTGGTGAGTATGCGGGGCGTACCGAGAACAACCGGATTGTGAATTTCCGGCATGAGAATCCGGAGGTTGTTGGGCACTTTATTGATGTCGATATTGTGGAGGCCTATCCCAACTCACTTCGCGGTGTGCCCGTGAATTCGGAGTTGTACTAAAGCTCGGATCCTATTCGTCTGGGGTTTGGAGTTTGGCGAGTGGTGGGGCTCCCCTCCCAAAAAACGCTACGAGCACCCGCAAGCGGGTCCAGCCAGCAATCGTAGATTGCTGTCGCTCCGCGGCACGCGAAGCTTCGCTTCTAAAGCGTTTGCTCCGCCCATGTGCGCTTGGCGTCGGCCATCCTTGGCCGCCGACATTTTTGGGAGGGGAGCCCCACCACTCTCCGTAGGCCCCAGAGCCGTCTGCCCAGTTTATGCTCCGCATTCGTAGGTTGGATTGGACGAATTCGTAATCGAGCAACATGCCTGTAACGAAGAAACCAGTCGGATTACGCCTCCAGCTACTCCGATCTACTTGTTTTTTAGCATTCGGGCCTGCACATAGAATGATCAGGGCGAGGGCCGGAAGGTGTTTCCAAAAACGTGGAGCGCCAGGGATGGCGCGACCGAGCCCTACAGGGACGTATTTACGGGCGCTTTTTGGAAACACCTTCCGGCCCTTGCCCGTTTCACCAACATCAGATACTCGTTCTCCCAAACCAAAACGGAGCACTTTTGAACGCCAACGATCACAGACAATTTGACCTGCACCCGGTGGACCAGCGCCGGCTGGCGACGCTTTGTGGCCAGTTTGATGAAAACCTGAAAATGATTGAAAAACGCCTGCACGTGAAAGTCGGCAGGCGCGGCCATCATTTCCGAGTTGAGGGTGAGACCGAGCATGTGGCGGCGGCCGTTGAGGTTATCCGGCATCTTTATCGGGAAACCGAGGCTACCGATGACCTTCCTCCGGATACCGTGCATCTGTTTATCCGGGAAACCGGTTTTGAACGCCTGCCCGAAGACGTGCCCTACGATGGCGCTGTGACGGTCATCAAGACCCCCAAGCTTCAGGCCAAGCCGAGGGGCGCGAATCAGCAGAAGTATGTGCACAATATCCGCACCCACGATATCAACTTCGGGATTGGGCCGGCGGGTACCGGCAAGACCTGGTTGGCGGTGGCCTGTGCCGTTGAAGCACTGAAAGACGAGCAGGTGAAGCGGATTTTGCTGGTTCGGCCCGCGGTCGAGGCCGGCGAGAAGCTTGGTTTTCTTCCCGGCGATCTCGCACAAAAGGTCGACCCATACCTGCGTCCGCTGTATGACGCTCTCTATGAAATGCTTGGGTTTGACCAGGTTACCCGGCTGATTGAGAAAAGCGTGATCGAGATTGCGCCGCTGGCGTTCATGCGCGGCCGGACGCTGAACAACTCATTCATCATTCTGGACGAAAGCCAGAACACCACCCGGGAGCAGATGAAGATGTTTCTGACCCGGATCGGCTTTGGCTCCACGGCTGTGATTACCGGCGACACCACTCAGGTAGACCTGCCACGGGGTCAGAATTCGGGGCTTATTCACGCTGCCGGGGTTCTGAGCAAGGTATCAGGTATTGGGTTCACACGGTTCGAAGCAAAGGACGTTGTTCGGCACCCGCTGGTACAGCGGATTGTTGAAGCCTACGATTCCTTTGACGACGGGAGTGCGACGGGCCAGTGAATAAGCTGACTGTGGATTTTCAGCAGGTTTTTGAGGCGCCAGGAATACCTTCGGAGACGCAGGTTCAAAAATGGGCGCAACTTGCCTGGCAGGGCGAGGATCCGTCCGAGGTGACGGTCCGTATTGTCGGAACCGAAGAAAGCCAGGCCCTGAATCATCAGTACCGTGGGCGGGACTACGCGACCAACGTGTTGTCCTTCCCATTTGAGGCGCCAGCCGGTATAACGGTGCCATTGGCCGGAGATCTGGTGATTTGTGCACCGGTTGTCGAGAAAGAGGCCATGGAACAGGAAAAAACCCTGGTCGCCCACTGGGCGCACATGGTGGTGCACGGCATGTTGCATCTCCAGGGTTTTGATCATATTGAAGACGAAGATGCCGAGGTCATGGAAGCCCTCGAAGTCCGACTGCTTGCGCAGCTCGGATTCGGCAATCCCTACGAAGCAGAGGAAACGGAACAAGACTCATGAGCGACGATCAGTCGAGTCGCAGTCAGGGCGGCAAGTCCTGGCTGGAACGTATATCCCAGGCCTTCTCCAGCGGGCCTGAGTCCGTTGAGGACGTGCTGGAAATCCTTCGGGACGCCGAGTCCCAGAACATCATCGATGTTGATGCCATGAGCATCATCGAAGGTGCCATGCAGGTGATCGACATGCGGGTGGATGAGATCATGATTCCCCGCTCCCAGATGGTCACCGTAAAGGCATCCCAGGAGCCCAAGGAGTTCCTGGGCGAAATCATGGATTCTGCACACAGCCGGTTCCCGGTCATCGGGGACAGCCAGGACGACGTGATTGGCGTTCTTCTGGCCAAGGATCTGCTTCCCCTGGCTCTGAACAACGACCTCAACTGGAATCGTATCCGGGAAATTCTGCGCCCGCCCACTTTCGTACCCGAGAGCAAGCGTCTGAACCAGTTGCTCAAGGAATTCAAGGAAAACCGTAACCACATGGCGATTGTGGTCGACGAATACGGTGGTACGGCCGGCCTGATCACCATTGAAGACGTGCTGGAACAGATTGTGGGCGAAATCGAAGATGAGCATGATTTTGATGAAGAGACCCACATCAAGGCCCGGGGCGATGGCAGCTATGCCGTAAAAGCGGTAACACCCATTGATGATTTTAATGAATTCTTCGAGACCGAACTGGACGAAGAGGAATTCGACACCATCGGTGGCGTGGTTCTCAAGGAATTCGGACACCTGCCCAGACGGGGCGAATCGGTTGAATTCGGCGGTTTGCGCTTTACCATTGCCAACGCCGATAACCGTGTAATCCGTCTGCTGCAGGTAACCCGAAGTGAACAGTGACGCGAAAAATACCAGAGCGCTGAAGACCCCGCTTTCCTCAAACGCATTACTTGGCGCGGCAACCCTTCTGGTTGCCGGCGCCATGCAAACCCTGACCTTTTCACCGTTCAACCTCTGGTGGCTGGGACCGGTTTCAGTCCTTCTTATTCTCCTCGTGACGGTTCCGCTGGCTCCAGAGAAGCTCTTCCGGGCCGGTTGGCTTACTGGCCTGGGGCTGTTCGGCAGCGGCGCCAGCTGGGTCTACGTCAGTATCAGCGAACACGGTAATACCGCCATTCCGATTGCCGTTTTGTTGACGGTTCTCTTTGTTGCAGGGCTGGCGCTGTTCCACGGTCTGGCGTTCTGGTTCTGGGGCAAGCTTGCCAAGGAGAGTGCCGCCCGGCGTCTGATCCTGTTTCCCGCTATCTGGATACTTGGCGACTGGCTTCGGGGCTGGCTGCTTACCGGTTTTCCCTGGCTGTATCTGGGCACAGCACACACGGACGGCCCGCTCGCCGGGCTGGCACCTCTGACCGGCGTGCATGGCATCACTTTCTGGATAACGGCCACAGGGGCCGCACTCTACGGGAGTTGGTGGCTCCTGAAACACGCCAAGCCGGTTGCTGCGGGCGCCACTCTTGCGGTGGCGCTGATTCCCTGGCTGATTGCCCCGGCCATGAACCGTGTCGAGTGGACGGAGCTAAACGAGGAGCCTACCTCGTTTGCCGCCATGCAGGGCAATATTCCCCAGCAGATCAAATGGGATCCTGAGTTCCTGAAGGATCAGATCGTTACCTACCTCGGCATGACCGAGGATCACTGGGACACGGATCTGATCCTCTGGCCGGAAACCGCCATTCCCACTCCCCAGGATCAGGCTGGCAAGATCATCGATCACATCAGTGCAGAGCTGGGCGACAACAGCACCCTGATTACCGGCATACCCTGGTACGGATTCAGTGACCGAATTGAAGATTTCACGTTTCACAACAGCATCATGGCCATCGGCAACGGCGAGGGCATCTACCACAAGCAGAAGCTGGTGCCTTTCGGGGAGTACGTGCCACTGCAGAGCGTGTTGCGGGGGCTGATTGGTTTCTTCGATTTGCCCATGAGCGATTTCAGCCGGGGACCGGAGTGGCAGGATCCGCTCAAGGCCAATGGCGTCAATGTGATGCCCTTCATCTGCTATGAAGTCGCCTATCCGGATTTTGTTGCCTTTAATGCCCGGGGCGCGGGCCTGCTGCTCACGATCAGCAACGATGGCTGGTTCGGCGATTCCATTGGGCCGTTACAGCATCTGCAGATTGCCAGAATGCGGGCACTGGAAACCGGTCGCTACATGCTCCGGGGCACCAACAACGGCGTGACTGCGATCATCAATAACCGGGGCGAACTGACCGAAACCATCCCCCAGTTCGAGCGCGCCACCCTGACCGGCGAGGTGTTCACCGCCACGGGCAGCACGCCTTACATGCAGACTGGCTCCTGGCCGGTCCTGACCCTCGCAGTTATTCTCATCGTGTTTGTCCGGGAGCGGATTATTCCTCCTGTTTCGGCCAGCGGCTCGTAACCCGCTCGTAGTAGTGGGAGCCGCAGGCTTCACAGGGTTCCAGATGGCTGGTGGCTGTCAGACACCGCATGTGCCCGCAGTTCAGGCACTGGAACATACCAGCGGTGGCCACCTCGCCCGAGATGTACTGGCCCACTTCGTTGTTTTCCAGTTTCTGTTTGAGCTCCAGAAAGTCCACAACGGTTTTATCAGCAACCGAGAACAGGCTATCCGCCAGCTGGTGTTCCAGCAGGGCGATATCAAGCTGCAACCATTCACTCAGGCCTTCGCCGGTCTCTTCCACGAAGTGCAGAAGGTGCTCGAGATCTCTCTGGAGGTATTCGCCGAGCAGGGCCGCTTCATCTCTGGTCATTTCCTCCAGCTCGTACTCGAACTCCACCGCCCTCTGGACTTCTTCCTCAAGGTTCTGGAGCGATGTTTCCTCCAGGTCATGGAGACGCGTTTTTACCCGCTCCAGCATACGGTCGTAAACTTCCAGTGCCTTGCCTGAGAGATGACTTCTTTCTGGTTGTGTCATGTTGACTCCTTGATACCGCAAATCTGGGTGCAAGAGCCGGACTGCGCCCTCTCTTTCCGGGACACGCTGTGAATACATCCCTGTACGCTTGACTGCAGCATCCATGCTGCAGACAGTCCCGGAAAGAGAGGTCGAAGCCCGTCTCCCAAACCTTGGGAAAACACCTGCCGACTCCACTGCTTATGCCTGGGGCGCTGGCGGCGATGACTCCCCGGGACTGTGAGCAGCATGGATGCTGCGATCAAGCCTACACGGACGTATTCACGGCGTGTCCCGGGGAGTCATCGCCGCCAGCGCTACCCCCATATCAGCAAGTCTGGCACAAGAACAGAAAATTGGCAGACTACCTGTAAAGGCTAGTGTGCGTTAGAATGTCCGGCTCGCTCCAGACGTGATTTTTGATACAGGCTTTTATTTTTCCACACAAGGTAATTTCGGTAATGGCAGGAATGGACGAGCAATACAATCCCCGTGACGTAGAACAGAATGCCCGTGATTTCTGGGAAGAGAACAAGACCTTTATGGTCAAGGAAGAGCCGGGCAAGCCCAAGTACTACTGCCTGTCCATGTTCCCCTACCCCAGTGGCAAGCTGCACATGGGGCATGTCCGTAACTACACCATCGGCGATGTGATTTCCCGCTATCAGCGCATGCAGGGCAAGAACGTGATGCAGCCCATGGGCTGGGACGCATTTGGTCTGCCCGCCGAGAACGCCGCCATTGCCAACAAGACCGCGCCGGCCAAGTGGACCTACGCCAACATCGAATATATGAAGAACCAGCTCAAGCAGTTGGGCTTTGGTTACGACTGGAACCGGGAGCTGGCTACCTGCAAGCCGGATTATTACCGTTGGGAGCAGTGGTTCTTCGCACGCCTTTACGAAAAGGGGCTGGTGTACAAGAAGATGTCCACGGTGAACTGGGACCCGGTAGATCAGACGGTTCTGGCCAACGAGCAGGTTGTGGATGGCCGGGGCTGGCGTTCCGGGGCCCTGGTGGAACAGAAGAAGATTCCCCAGTGGTTTATCCGCATTACCGATTACGCCGAAGAGCTGCTGAACGATCTGGACCAGCTGGAAGACTGGCCTGAGCAGGTCAAGACCATGCAGCGCAACTGGATCGGCAAGTCTGAAGGTACCGAGCTGACCTTCCCGCTGAAAGACCGGGACAGTGGCCTGACCGTTTACACCACGCGCCCCGACACCCTGATGGGGGTGAGCTACATGGCCGTGGCCGCAGAGCATCCGCTGGCGAAAGAGGCGGCGGAGCGCCATCGGGACGTGGCTGAGTTTGTCGAGGAGTGCCGAAACAGCAAGACCGCGGAGGCCGAGCTGGCCACCATGGAAAAGCGCGGCATCGACACCGGTTTCAAGGCAATTCACCCGCTGACCCAGGAAGAGATCCCGATTTGGGTCGCCAACTTCGTGCTGACTGACTACGGCACCGGTGCCCTGATGGCCGTTCCGGGCCACGACGAGCGGGACCATGAGTTTGCCCGCAAATACAAGCTGCCCATCAAGCAGGTTATTGCTGCCCGCGATGGCCGCGAGATTGATGTGCAGGAAGAAGCGTTTACCGAAAAAGGCACGCTGGTGTCTTCTGGCAAATACAGCGGCCTGACCAGCGAGGAAGCCTTCGACGAGATTGCCAGCTACCTGGAAGAACAGAATATCGGCAAGCGCACCGTCAACTACCGCCTGCGCGACTGGGGCGTATCCCGCCAGCGCTACTGGGGTGCACCGATCCCGATGATGACCCTGGAAGATGGCACAGAGATGCCGGTGCCCGATGACAAGCTGCCGGTACGTCTGCCGGAAGATGTGGAAATGGACGGTGTCCAGTCCCCCATCAAGGCCGACCCTGAGTGGTGCAAGACGGAGTTCAACGGCCAGCCGGCGACGCTGGAAACCGACACCTTTGATACGTTCATGGAGTCCTCCTGGTACTACGCCCGGTTCTGCAGCCCCAATTACGACCAGGGCATGCTGGACCCGTCCGCGGCCAACTATTGGTTGCCGGTGGATCAGTACATCGGTGGCATTGAACACGCGATCCTGCACCTGCTCTACGCCCGCTTCTTCCACAAGCTCCTGCGGGATGTCGGGCTGGTAACCAGTTCAGAGCCATTCAACCGGCTGCTTTGCCAGGGCATGGTTCTGGCGGAGACCTATTACCGCGACGATGGCAAAGGCGGCAAGGTATGGATTTCGCCCGCCGACGTGACCGTCGAGCGTGACGAAAAGGGTCAGCCCGTTCGAGCAGTACACAGGGAAGATGGTGAGCCGGTGGTTTCCGGCGGTGTCACCAAGATGTCCAAGTCCAAGAACAACGGTATCGATCCCCAGGCTATTATTGATGAGCACGGCGCCGATACGGTTCGCCTGTTCATGATGTTTGCGGCCCCGCCAGAACAGTCCCTGGAGTGGTCGGACAGCGGTGTTGAAGGCGCACACAGGTTCCTCAAGCGGGTCTGGCGTCTGGTGAACGAACACGCCGCCGCTGGTCCGGCACCCGCTCTGGACGCGGCAAGCCTGAACGATGACCAGAAAAACCTGCGACGCAAGACTCACGAAACCATTGCCAAAGTCAGTGACGACATCAGCCGTCGGCTGACCTTCAACACGGCCATTGCCGCGGTGATGGAGCTGCTTAACGAGGTCGGCAAACTGCAAGGTGACGAACCCCAGACCCGGGCGGTACGCCAGGAAGCGCTGGACACCGCAGTGCTTGTGCTGTCGCCGATCGTCCCGCACATCTGCCACACCCTCTGGCAGGCGCTCGGCCACCAGGAGCCCGTGGTTGATGCAACCTGGCCAAAAGCCGATGAAGCCGCCATGGTTCGCAGCCAGATCCAGGTGGTACTGCAGGTGAATGGCAAGGTGCGGGCCAAAGAAGACGTGCCTGCAGACATCAGTAAGGCGGACCTCGAAAAGCTGGCCCTGGAAAACGAGAATGTCATGCGCTTTACTGAGGGAGCGACGGTGCGCAAGGTTATCGTGGTCCCCGGCAAACTGGTGAACGTGGTGGCTAACTGATATGTCCCGGCACTCCGCTCTGAAATCGTCAGCACGCCTGATGCTGACCGCTGTAATAGCGGCGCTGCTTGGTGGTTGCGGGTTCCAGTTGCGGGGTGCCCCACCGGTTTCTTCGGCCCTCGAGCCTCTTGCCGTGGATTGCTCCTCACAGGTGCCCGACACGCTGTGCCGTTCCTTGCGTGAACAGCTGAACCTGGGCAAGGTCCGTGTGGCGCCAGTGGCGGAGGCCGACTACATTCTGCGTCTGAAGAACTTCGAGCGTGACCGTCGCGCAAGTGCCATCACCGCCCAGGCCGCAGCCGCGGAATACACGCTGCGTCACTCTGTTGATCTAGAAGTAATCAGCGCGGATCGGATTCCCATGGTGGGCACGACACGCCTGACCACCAGCGAGAGTTACCGCTACGACGAAACCAACGTGCTGGCAAGACAGCGGGAAGAAGAGACCCTCCGCCAGCAAATGGACGATCGTCTTGCGCAGCAGGTGATATTCCGGCTGGCACCATTGACCCCGCAACGCATCGACGCCATCCGGGCGGATTACCAGCGTGAACAGGAAGCCGACGCCCCAGCCACAGGCCAGCCATGAAGACCAATCCAGGCCAGTTATCCCAGCTGCTAAAAAAGGGCCTCTCGCCCGTCTATCTTATATCCGGGGACGAACCCCTGCTGGTTCAGGAATGTTGTGACCAGGTTCGTAAGGCCGCAAAAGACGCCGGTTTTCATGACCGCCTGACCTTTCACGCTGACCACCAACTGGACTGGAACGCCGTTGGCGAGGAATTTAGTGCCATGTCCCTGTTCGCGGAAAAACGGCGCATCGAGATTCACTTGCCAACCGGCAAGCTGGGCGACGGCCGCGCGGTACTGGAACGAGTCCTGGCCGACCCTCCCGACGATATCATCCTCGTGCTCATCAGTGCCCGCCTGGACGCGGCGGAAACCCGCCGCAAATGGTACAAGGAGCTTCAGGGAAAGGGCGTGCACGTACCGGTGTGGCCCGTCGACGCCGACAAGTTCCAGGGTTGGCTGCAGCAGAGGGCCAGCAACCGCGGCCTCAGCCTGACCCGGGGTGCCCTGGCCATCATGAGCGAACGCCTCGAGGGCAATCTGCTCGCCGCGAGCCAGGAGCTCGACAGACTGTCACTGCTCGCAAACGGCAATACCATTGATGAGGAAACCGTTGAACAGGCGGTCCAGGACAGTTCCCGATTCAATGGCTTTGAACTCGTGACCGAGCTGATCAGTGGCCGCGCGCCCCACGCCGGCAAGATGATCACTGTGCTTCAGCAAGAGGGAGAAAACCCGCTCGGTTTGCTATCCGTTCTCAGCCGGGATCTGAACCTGCTGCTTGAGTTGAAATCTGCGGCCGGCCAGTCGGAAAATCCCGCCGCATTCCTGAAAAAACGGGGCGTATTCCAGCCGCAACGTGCCCGCGCAATGGAACAGGCCGCTCGCCGGCTGAACCGGAACCAACTGAATGAGGCCATCACCCTGTGCAGCCAGATCGACCGCGCGGCGAAAGGCTTCGATTCCCTCTCCCCCTGGCACTATTTGCGGGATATGTCTGCCCTGCTCGCCGGCCGTTCCTGATCTGAATCAAACTCAGCCTTCGTTGTGCCCTGTTGGCCCTGCCGGCCCCTTGACAGTTTTTTACGATCGGGCGCATTGTAAGCACACCAACAATCCAAGGAGGTGCTTGATATGAGTCTTCAAGAAGAACTCAAGAAGCTGTCGGAAAAAGTGAAACAATACCGGGATGAGGCGCGCGTCCAGATGCATCTGGCCCGTGAAGACGTTAAGGACGAATGGGAGGATCTCGAACAGGATTGGGATCGTTTCAGAAGCAAGATCGATGAAGTTCTGCACGATGCCGAGAACGCGTCCCAGGAAGCTCGTCAGACCGCATCCAAACTTGGCGAAGACCTGAAAACCGGTTACCAGAACATCCGCAACAAACTGAAGTAATACTGTTAACCCGTTAACATTACGCCACAAATTTCTAGCCTGGAGGCTCCGTGGTTTGGAGCCTCTGTGCCATACTTCACAATATCCGTGAACAAAGCGTCATAGTTTTGACCCGCTTGATCAGATCCTGACCAGTGAGGCCCGAATTGACAGGGTGCTTGAACACACTGCGAGGTATAAAAGGCGTATGAAAAGATTCTTACTGATACCCACAGCACTTGGCCTATTGCTCACCACTACCCTCGTGATTGGCCAGAATACCCGGTTCAGTGATCCAAAAACCGTTGTTACCGATCACTTCTGGGGTGACCTTTACGCCAGTGGCGGCAATTCCTTCTTCTGCAACACCGCCTTTACAAGCAAAGGATTCGTTCTGACGGACGGTTATGTCTATCCATTGGCCGATGTCCGCAGCGCACTCGACTGTGGCACCTCGCGTCAATGTGAACAGGATAACCGCTACCGTCAGATCGCGTCTGACATGCACAACATGGTACCGGTGCGCAGCCGGACCGAGATGGGCCGGCGAAACGCTCGTTACGAGGACCTGGGCTCGTCAGTAAGCGAAGACGAATGCGGCATTCGCCAGAGCGCCCAGTTCTTTGAGCCCCCGGGGCGGGTAAAGGGAGATGTGGCGCGCACGGTGGCCTACATGGTGGACACCTATGATTTGCCCTGGCTTGGCTCCTCGGCGGTGTTCAAGGGCTGGAACAGGCTGGACCCGCCGGATGATAGCGAGCTGACCCGTCACGGGCGCATTGTCGAAATCCAGGGTAGTGCCAATCCCTTTATTACCAACCCGGAGAGAATGGAGCGACTCTGAGAGTCCGGGAAGCTTGCCCTGCTGACCAATTAACCATAAAAAAACAGGCCCGAGGGCCTGTTTTTTTGTGCCTGAGTCTTGCTGGCTAATCAGAACTCTTCAGCCGTCAGCGCCATCATGGAGTCGCTGCCGCTGCGAATACCTTCAGCCAGTGAAACGGTCTTGGGCAGCAGGCGGTCAAAGTAGAAGCGCGCGGTCTTCAGTTTACCGCTGTAGAATCCGGAGGTATCTGAATCCGCCTGGGGCGCAGCCGCTTTGACGATCTTCGCCCACATATAACCCAGAGCGGTCAGGCCAAACAGATCCAGATAGTCCACAGACGCTGCCCCAATGGCATTCGGGTTATCGCCAGCCTGTTTGATCACGTGCTCGGTAACGTCATCAAGACGCTCAACCGCAGCAGCAAGCGGCTCAAGGAACGGGCGCAGATGATCGTTACCACTGTTCTCCTCCAGGAAGTTTGCGACGTCCTGGGCAAACAGCTCGTAAAGCTTGCCCTGGGTGCCGACCACTTTCCGGCCCATCAGATCCAGTGCCTGGATACCATTGGTTCCTTCGTAGATCTGGGTTATGCGGCAGTCACGAACCAGTTGCTCCTGCCCCCACTCGCGGATGAAACCATGACCACCAAAGACCTGCTGACCCATGATGCAGGTATCGAGGCCGCGATCCGTGAGAAATGCCTTGGCCACCGGTGTCAGCAACGCCACCATACCTTCAGCGTGTTTGCGACGCTCATCATCCTCGGCAAACTTGGCGATATCCAGCCACTGGGCCACGTAGGTTGAGAAAGTACGACCGCCCTCCACATAGCCTTTCATCGTGAGCAGCATGCGCCGGACATCCGGGTGCACGAGGATTGGGTCTGCCGCCTTCTCAGGCTGTTGGGCACCGGTCGGTGCACGGCTCTGGATACGATCAAGGGCGTATTCCCGAGCGCTTTGCAGAGAGGCTTCGGCAGCGCCAATGCCCTGGATACCAACGCCCAGGCGCTCGTAGTTCATCATGGTGAACATCGCCGCCAGACCCTTGTTTTCTTCGCCGACCAGCCAGCCTTTGGCGCCATCGAAGTTCATTACGCAGGTCGCAGAACCCTTGATGCCCATTTTCTTCTCGAGGGAACCACAACTGAAGCTGTTGCGCTCACCCAGGGAACCATCGTCATTCACCAGGAACTTGGGTACCAGGAACATGGAAATGCCCTTTGGACCTTTCGGCGCATCCGGCAGTTTGGCCAGCACCAGGTGGATGATGTTCTCCGCCATGTCGTGCTCGCCCCAGGTGATAAAGATCTTGGTACCTGTAACGTTGAAGGAGCCGTCATCGTTCGGTTCCGCCTTGGTGCGGATGATCCCGAGGTCTGTGCCGGCGTGGGGCTCGGTCAGATCCATGGCGCCGGACCAGACACCGGAATACATGTTAGGCAGGTACTTTTCTTTCAGCTCATCACTTCCGTGGGCGTCCAGCGCGAGGCAGGCGCCGGCCGTAAGCATGGGGGCCAGCCCGAATGCCATGTTGGCGCCCTGCATCATTTCCTCGAACTGCGCGACGAGGGTCTTGGGCATGCCCATGCCGCCAAAGTCCGGGTTGCCGCCAAGACCGTTCCAGCCGCCTTCAACGATGGTCTGGTACGCTTCCTTGAAGCCCTCCGGAGACGTTACCTCACCATCGTTCCATTTGCAGCCCTGCTCATCACCTTCGCGATTCAGGGGCGCAAGTACACCACTGCTGATCTTGCCGGCTTCTTCAAGAATGGCGTCCGCCGTTTCCGGGTCCACATGCTCGGCAACCTTGGGCAGTGAGGCCCACAGTGCGGGGGCATCGAAAACCTCATTCAGAACAAAGCGCATGTCACGTAGGGGTGCCTGATAATCAGCCATCTAAAACTCTCCAAAAATTCTGTCAGTCTGTTCAGGTGGCAAAAGGGCCTCAGTCTGGGCCAGTCACACCTGCTCGGGCTATGTGTCCGCTGAAGATTATTTTTATGGGCGCCTATTCTACCCTAAAAGCGGACCGCAACTCATGAAAAAAGCCCGCCTCCGGGGAGCGCGGGCTTTCTGTCCTCTGGAACCGTCCTTCGGTGCCCGCGCCTTAGATGGCGAAGGCTTCCTCCGGCATGTCCATCAGGCTGTCAGCGCCAGCCAGCATGCTTTCTGCGTGGCCCTTGGCCCTGGGCAGCATACGCTTGAAGTAGAAGCGCGCAGTCTGGATCTTGGCGTTGTAGAACATCTCTTCAGTGGTACCCTCAACCATCTTGTCCAGGGCAACCTTGGCCATACGGGCCCACAGGTAGGCAAACACTGCGTAACCGGAGTACATCAGGTAGTCCACAGAGGCCGCGCCCACTTCCTCACGATTCTTCATGGCAGACATACCAATTTTGGTGGTCAGCTCGCCCCATTCCTTGTTCATCGCCGCCAGCGGCTCGATGAATTCCTTCAGCTGCTCGTCTTCCGCGTTTTCCTTGCAGAACAGATGCACCTGCTTGGTGAAGCCTTTCAGGGATTCGCCCTGGGTCATCAGAACCTTGCGGCCCAACAGATCCAGCGCCTGAATACCGGTGGTGCCTTCATAGATCATGCCGATACGGGCGTCACGAACGTTCTGCTCCATGCCCCACTCGGAGATAAAGCCGTGACCACCAAAGACCTGCATACCAAGGTTCGCTGCCTCGTAACCGATTTCGGTGAGGAACGCCTTGGCAATCGGTGTCAGGAAGCCCAGCGCCTCATCGGCCGCCTTGCGCTCTTCTTCGGTCTTGCCGCTGTGAACAACGTCTGCCTGCTGCGCAGTCAGGTAAATCAGGGCACGGGCGCCTTCTGCAACCGCCTTCTGTGTCAGCAGCATCCGACGAACGTCCGGGTGAACAATGATCGGATCGGCAATACCTTCCGGATTCTTCGGACCGCTCAGTGAACGCATTGCCAGACGCTCCTTGGCGTAGGCAAGTGAACCCTGGAAGCCCAGCTCGGCGGCACCCAGCCCCTGGATGGCGGTACCGATACGGGCCACGTTCATGAAGGTGAACATGCAGTTCAGGCCTTTGTTCTCCGGCCCGATCAGCCAGCCCTTGGCGCCGTCGAAGTTCATCACGCAAGTGGCGTTGCCGTGGATACCCATCTTGTGCTCAATGGAACCGCAGGAAACGGCGTTGCGCTCACCGGCCGAGCCATCTTCGTTCGGCAGGCACTTTGGCACGATGAACAGGGAGATACCCTTGGTGCCTTCCGGTGCACCCGGCAGACGTGCCAGGACGATATGGACGATGTTCTCGGCCATGTCGTGCTCACCGGCAGAAATAAAGATCTTGGTGCCGGTGATAGCGTAAGTGCCATCGGCATTCGGCTCCGCCTTGGTGCGAAGGGTGCCGAGATCAGAACCGCAGTGCGGCTCGGTCAGACACATCGTACCAGTCCACTCGCCGCTGATCAGCTTGGTGAGGTAAGTCTGCTTCTGCTCTTCGGTGCCATGCTCTTCAATGGTGTTGGTTGCACCGTGGCTCAGGCCCGGGTACATGCCAAAGGACCAGTTGGCGGTGCCCACCATTTCACTCATGACCAGACCGAGAGAGTGCGGCAGTCCCTGGCCACCGTAGTTGGGATCGGCGGTCATGGACGGCCAGCCGCCTTCCACATACTGCTGGTAAGCTTCTTTGAAGCCAGTCGGTGTCTTCACACCGTCTTCGCTCCAGATACAGCCTTCCTTGTCACCCACCTGGTTCAGCGGAGACAGAACCTGCTCACAGAACTTGGCACCTTCCCCGATAATGGCATCCACCATATCCGGAGTAGCGTCTTCGGCACCTTCCAGGTTGGCGTAGTGCTGCTCGCTGTTCAGCAGCTCGGTCATTACGAATTTGATGTCACGCAGGGGCGCTTTGTACTCAGGCATGGAATCCACCTCGGTTCTCGGGCTCAGCTGAATCAGGTTTGACAGCTTCTGGCCTTGGGTTTGCTCAGACACCGCAACGCGATGCGCTGCAGCCTTAATTAAACACTTGTTTGAAACATACGTTTACAGGCACAGAATTGTCAATAGCCGGATGCAAAATTTGTGTTGCGAACTGTCACCGGATCACGCGCCACAGCAGCGCATGGAGCCGGATCGCACCTTAAGTGCCGGATATCTATGAAAGGACCTGGATGTTGGAAATTAAACGGTCAGGCAGACACCGGTTGGAAAGAAGAAACGCGGTTTTCGTCACCACTCTGATCAGACTCTCCCATGGCGGAGACCTCACGATAAGCATCGCTCGCGGTTCTTGACGAAGCGCCCGTTTCGGCGGCCAGCTCCGACTGGGCCTGGAGCATGATCTGCATCGCCTGGGCAGCCACCGCTCGATCCTGGCCGGACGGCTCCGCCGGCGCCATGGCCGCCGCCCGGACAATTCGCATTTTCTCGATAGTGGCCTGGGGATCACCCTGCACCGGGGACAGATCAATGGAGACTTCACCTCCCACCGCATACTGGGCACCGTCCGGCCCCCGCTGGTAGGTGAACGACATGGCGCCGGCGTACTGGCCGCCAACCGCCTGGTGCGCGGCTTCGTGGGCACGAACTTCACGATCCCGCGCTTTCAGCTCGGTCAGTTGTTTCAGCTCTTGCTCTTTGAGTCCCTGAGGATTGTCGGATTCCCCGCTCCGGGGCCCGGAGTCGGGATTTTCCCGCGCAGATTCGGCTTTGCCTGCAGCCTCAGTAGATCTGGCGCCGGCGGTCGGCGCCTCCGGCTTTGCCGATACTGGGCCCGTGGCCTGGACTCGCGGAGAAACCTGACCCTGAAACGAGGCCGCTGGGATAGGTGGGGGAACAGGGGGGAGAGATGAAAGCACGAGCCAGGCGCCCTTTCAGTAATCAGGCCATGATATCAAGCAGCGTTCCGAGTGTTTCGTCAGCGGTTTTCACCACTTGTGCGGACGCTTCGACACTTCGCTCGTAAATCTTGAGATCAACAATGGGTTCAACGAGGCTGCCCGCGCCTTCCGCGGTTCCCTGGGGACCATCAGTACCACCACGAGCAATCTTGCGGGCGGCATTTTCCATGCCCACCATGCCATCCTGGATGCCCTGAATCCCAACTGCGAGAGTGTTACTGATCATAACTGCGCTGCCCGATGACCATAAATTGACTTCATTAAGCCACAAACCTGGTCAATTTTCAAACAGCCCATCGATATTCAGATAACCAGCCAGCATTTCAGGCCGCGCCTGCTCCAGCCACGGAAGAATACCCAGACAGGGCGCTCCCATGTGGTTAACCAGATAGTTCAGGGTGTCCTGTTCGCAACTCATGGGCTCAGGCTCGGTGCGATTGGCAACCCACCCTGCCACTCTGAGACCGTCACTTCTGATGGCCTCTGCCGTAAGAAGCGCATGATTAATACAGCCAAGGCGCAGTGAAACCACGAGAATGACCGGCATGGACAGCTGGCGCGGAAACTCTGAATAGGTTTCCCGATCGTTAAGCGGGACCCGCCAGCCGCCGGCACCCTCAACCAGCAGAAGGTCCGCCGGACGAATCTGCAATCCGCGGCAGAATCCAACCAGACGATCAGACGTAATGTGTCGCCCAGCCTGCTCAGCCGCAACATGCGGTGCAATGGCAGGCTCCAGCGCCACCGGGTTGATCAACTCGTAGGCCAGTGGCTCAGTAATGGCGTTCTGCAGAATAAGGGCATCTTCGTTGCGAAGGCCTTCCGGCGTCCGATCGCAACCCGAGGCGATGGGCTTCATCGCCAGGGTGTGCTTACCCATGGCCTTTGCCGCCTGAAGAATGGCTGCGGATACCAGGGTTTTCCCAACCCCGGTGTCGGTGCCCGTTACGAAAAAGGATTGCTTGGCCATGTGTATTTCCAGTTAACGACTCTTACGGTTTCTGCCAGTAAACCCAGGCAGCCTCATAGCTTGCCATGATAGTGCCATCCGGCTCTTTGGGGTACTGCCTGCACATTTCCCGCATCCGCCCCGGTGCCGTGGCCGCTCGTCGCCGGCCAGCGCCGCGGAAGCCCGCGCCAAGATGGCGAAGCTCACCCGCCAGGGCCATCGGCGATTCGTAGGGTAAGCTGATAGTGCGCTCTTCAACAACGGCATCCGGTAACTCGGCCCGCACCTTGGCCTGCAAGGCAAGGTCAGTCTCGAAGCGATTTACGTGCTGATGGCCAGGATCCGCCGCCTGCCAGGCCGATTTCAACTCACGGAGCGTACCGTCAAGGAGTGTGGAGACCATCAGATTCCCACCTGGCCGCAGGATCCGCCGGCATTCCCGAAGCACGGCGCCGGGGTCATCACACCACTGAATCATGAGATTGCTGAAAATCACATCGACACTGCTATCCGGCAAAGGCAGGTGTTCGGCATCGCCCACGATCCAGCTGATTCCCGCAGGCCCATTCTTGCGAGCCTGTTCCAACATGCCAGGCGACAGATCAACCCCACTCAACGATTCAATCTGCCCGAAATCCGCAAACTTTCGGGTAAACCAACCTGTGCCACACCCCAGGTCCAGCAATGTTAGATCATGATCCTGACTTTCCCGGAACTCAAACTTCTGCAGCATGGTATTGCCCATGAAGCGCTGCAGTCTTGAGGCATTTTCATAGGTGCCACTGGCAATGCCAAAGCCCCGGGCAATATCAGACTTGCGAGTGTCGGAAATGCCCCGGGCTATCTGGTCGGTAGAGATGATCATAACGCCCATGACAACGCCTTTTGAGTGGCAAAAAACGCCTGTATCGCCTCCCAGCAATCCGAAGCCGAGCAGCCGCCCGGCCAGTGCGCCATACCCGGTATGACCGCATGACCGCTTGACGCCGGGACAGCGAGATCACCCGCCCACGACCTGACCACAATATCGTTCTCACCCATCACATGAAGGGCCGGTGTGGCGAGTGAACGCCATAACGCCCTCTGATCCCCGCTTTCCAGCCAGGCAAGACTCGTGACGAGGTGTTCATGCGAGACCAGAGTGCCTTTCTCAAGCCACGGCTTGAGCCTCTGCCGCTCCAGTTTTTCGTCCGCAGAACCGTTGATCATCAACAACAGAAAATGCAGCCAGTAGCGCTGTGGGTCCCGGCGGATACCACGGGCAAACGCCCGAAAGTCGCTTTCCGCCATACCATTGAGCCAGCGTTCGTCGGCCACAAACTTCGGAAAACCACCGAGGGTAATAACACAGGACACTGCACCGGTCTCACGCCCGGCGGCCTCCATCACAACCTGACTGCCCAGGGACCAGCCCATCCAAACTGACGGCTCCGGATAAAGTGACAACAGCTCGTCCGTCACCTCCGAGAGAGACTGGCAGCGGCTCAGCAGCTCATCGTCCAGAGACACGGCAACCACCTCCCCCGGCCAATAGCCATAGAGCCCAGATAACATCTCTGCACGAACGCCCCAGCCAGCAACCACCACCAGACGCGGACAGACCCTGCAGGAACTCATACCGCCATGTCCGCTTTTTGAACCAGATGCCGGCAGTCTGACAGCGCGGTCAACAGACAATCCAGGTTCGCCTGGGAATGAGCGGCACTGAATGTAACCCGCAATCGCGCCTCCCCCGCGGGAACCGTCGGCGGGCGAATGGCCGAGACCAGCAAGCCGCGCTCCTCCAATGCCTGACTGAGCGCCAGCGCGTCGTGATTGTCGCCAACCATGATCGGCTGGATCGGAGTATGTGAAGGCATCAATTCATACCCCATGGCCGAGGCCTCCCGACGAAACCGCGAAACCAGCCCCAACACATGATCACGGCGCCCCTGATCCCGTTCAATAAGATCCAGACTCGAAATGGTTGCCATGGCAAGAGCCGGCGGCATCGCCGTCGTATAGATATAGGTTCTGGCTTTCTGAACCAGATAATCCATCAGCAGCGATGGCCCGGCCACGAATGCGCCACTGGTTCCGACCCCCTTGCCCAGGGTGCCGATCAACACGGGGACATCCTCTTCGGACAACCCCGCTTCAGCGACGCTGCCCCGCCCTTCAGGTCCGAGTACGCCAATTCCGTGAGCATCATCAACCACCAGTAACGCATCGTGGAACCGGCAGACCCGGGCCAGCTCCGCCAGGGGCGCAATATCGCCGTCCATGCTGAAGACCCCGTCGGTCACCACCAACTTGTGCCCGGACGTCTCCGCCAGCATCGCCTCCAGCGCCGCGACATCGCCATGGGCATAACGGCGAACCCTGGCCCGGCTCAGGATACAGCCGTCGATGATGGATGCATGATTCAGGCGATCCGAAAAAATCGTATCGCCCCGCCCGGCCAGTGCCGAAATAACGCCCATATTCGCCATGTAGCCAGTGGAGAAAAACAGCGCCGAACTGCGTCCGGTAAACTCCGCCAGACGAAGCTCCAACTGGTGATGGGCATCATGGTGACCACAAATCAGATGGGAAGCCGCGCCCCCAAGGCCTGTTTTGGAAAGCGCATCACGGAGGGCCTCGATATTGGCAGGGTTATTGGCAAGACCAAGGTAATCATTACTGCAGAACGACAACAAAGGTTTGCCGTCAGCAATGAGAGAGGGCCTCTGAGGACCGGCTACATGCCGACGCGTCCGATACAGACCGGCCTGTTTCCGCTCTTCGAGTTCAAGGGCAAAATCCCGCACGATAGCACCTGGAGGTTAACTCAACGATCCGGGCAACGAGCGGGTGAGCTCGCTGCCTCCCAAGATCAAATACTCAGGCAGACTCCCGCGTAGCGTCGTAGAACATGTGACGGGTCGCCTCATACTCCACGGCCTCGGCAATCGCCTCCTCTTCCTGCTCCTCCGACGCACACTGCTCCCGCTGCTCTGGGCGAATACCGAGGCGTTTGAACAACAGCATATCGGCATCGGCCTCCGGATTGGCGGTGGTCAGGAGCTTTTCGCCGTAGAAGATCGAGTTGGCACCAGCCATGAAACACAGAGCCTGCATCTGCTCATTCATGTTTTCACGCCCAGCTGACAGGCGAACGTGGGAAGCCGGCATCAAGATCCGCGCCACCGCAATAATCCGGATGAACTCGAACGGATCCAGGTCCTCGACGTCCTCCAGAGGCGTGCCTTTCACCTTCACCAGCATATTCACAGGCACACTTTCCGGATGATGGGGCAGGTTCGCGAGCTGAACCAGCAGTCCGACCCGGTCATCCTCGTCTTCGCCCATACCCATAATGCCACCGCAACAAACCTTCATTCCGGCCTTGCGAACATTGTCGAGAGTGTCCAGTCGATCCTGGTAGGTTCGAGTGGTGATGATGTGGCTGTAGTACTTCTCAGAGGTATCCAGGTTATGGTTGTAGTAATCCAACCCGGCATCGGCCAGTTCTGCCGCCTGCTCCTCTTTGAGCATGCCAAGGGTCATGCAGGTCTCAAGCCCCAGGGACTTCACCTGTTTGACCATGTCCAGAACATAAGGCATGTCCTTCTTCGAAGGACTGCGCCAGGCGGCGCCCATGCAAAACCGGGAAGCCCCCTTTTCTTTCGCGGCCCTGGCCTCAGCCACAACTTTTTCGATTTCCAGCAGCTTCTCTTTCTCAAGACCGGTGTTGTAATGACCGCTCTGGGGACAGTATTTGCAATCCTCCGGGCAGGCGCCGGTCTTGATCGACAGCAAGGTGCTTACCTGAACCTCGTTAGGATCAAAATACTGGCGATGCACACTCTGGGCACGGAACAGTAGATCGTTAAAAGGGAGTTCGAAAAGCTCGCGAGCTTCCTGCAGTGTCCAGTCGTGGCGGAGTTCTGTAGCGGTCATGTAAAAGTCCTGTTAACCTTTCCCGGTCTCTGGGTTTACGGATGAATCAGATGATAAAGGGACTGAACTGGCTGTCAACCTTCGTGGACAAAAAGGTTAACAGCATCAGGCACGGCGGACTGTGTGTCGCCTGCCTTTCCTCACAGGCATTCAACGGCTTATGCCAGCCTTGCCGGGGCGACCTACCAGTGAACCGCTGGCACTGTCGCTGCTGCGCCCTGCCCCTGGCTTTTCCCTCCTCGGAGCTGCTCTGCGGTGACTGTATGAAACACCCGCCGGCTTTCGATAGCTCTTTTATTCCCTGGCGCTACCAGTACCCACTCGACGGCATGATTGGCCGATACAAGTATCGGGGCCAGCGCAAGTTCGGAAGACCATTGATGGCGGATTTTGCTGACTTGGTGCAGAAGGCTCGGCTCGATGGTGCTATCGCAATGCCAGAAGTACTGGTACCCGCGCCAATGGATGCGCGGCGACGCCGGCAACGCGGGTTCAATCAGGCCCAGGACATTGCCGAGACGATTGCCAGCGCCCTGGATCTCCCGGTCGACAACGGACTTGTCAGAAGGGTTCGCCGTGTCCGGTCTCAACGGGAGTTGAACCGGGAGGCCCGACTGGCGAATCTTCGCGGGGTATTTGAGGTCATCCCGCCAGTGCCAGAGCGAATAGCGATTGTCGATGATGTGGTGACCACCGGCGCGACCGTCAGGGTTTTATCATCAGCACTTCGGGAGGCCGGGGCCCGGAACATTCAGGTTTGGGCACTAGCCCGGACGCCAGGTTAAGACAGCAAAGCTTTTACACGCTCAGCAATTGCCAGGCAGGATGTTAAACCCGGCGATTCGATACCGAACAGATTAACCAGTCCCGGCATACCGTGCGTCTCTGGACCATCAATCCGGAAATCCGCGAAGCCACCATCGGGGCCTATCAGCTTCGGTCGGATGCCGGCATAGGCGGGCTGAAGTCGGGTCGGGTCGAGTCCTGGCCACCATTGGCGGATGCCTCTGGCGAAGCCTTCCTGGCGGCTGGGTTCCACGGTGTAGTCTTCCTTTTCGATCCACTCTACATCCGGACCGAAACGGGCCTGGCCAGCGAGATCGAGAGTCAGGTGGATACCCAGGCCCCCGGGTTCAGGAACCGGATAGATCAGGGTCCTGAAAGGTGTTCGTCCGCTGTAGCTGAAGTAGACGCCCCTCGCGAACCATTGCCGGGGAATGCAGTCGTCGGGCAGACCTGCCCAGTTTTTTGCCAGCGGGACGGCGCCGAGCCCGGCGGCGTTAATGACATTTTTCGCTTCCAGAATTAGCGGGGTTTCGCCTGCCACGTTTAGACGGTGCCGCTGGCTATCCGATTCAGCAGCCGCTACCGGTGAGCGTAGAGCGAGCTGGCCGCCGGCATCATGGAGCTCGCCAAGCAAGGAGAGCATCAGCCCGTGGCTGTCGACAATACCGGTTTCGGGGGACCAGAGCCCCGAGCTGGCGCAAATACCCGGAGCGCCTCGGGCGACTCTTTCGCCATCATACAGCTCAAGTTCAACACCGTTGCTGGCTGCCGCAGCCTGAATATCAAAGAGCTTGTCATTCTGTGCCTCGTCGACGGCAACAATCCACTTACCGCATTTACGGTGTCCAACCTTGTGCGTCAGGCAATAGTCGTAAAGCTGCCGTCGACCCTCAACACACAACTCCGCCTTCAGTGATCCTTGCGGATAATAAATGCCGGCATGAATGACTTCGCTGTTTCGTGAGGAGATGCCCTCACCAAACCGGTCTGAGCTTTCCAGAACGATGACCTCATGCCCGGCTCTAGCCAGAGCGCGGGCAATAGCCAGCCCAATGACACCGGCGCCGATAACAACGGTTTGGATTTCCAGCACTTCTGTCGACACTTATGGTTGGCCCTGCTCCACTGACAAGAGGTTGAGCATATCCTATACCGCCAGCCCGGCGAAAACGGGCGCCGGCGGGCTCAATACATTACTCAAGAGCCCATACCGGTTATACTTGGCTCCGGAAAGTAGTGCATGGAGCCCGGCTTATGATGTCTGACAGGAAGCAGTTTGTTCTGGTAATGGTGGTGGCGGCCCTCTTTGTCGGGTGGCTAGGCTGGCGGGGCTTTGAAGTAATCAGCCTGAACGAGCGGCTGAAAGCGGATGAGGTGGTTGCCAGCTACCCCTACAAGCACCGGGTACTGAGGGTGGAGGGCGACACGGCCATTATGAGCTCACTGCGGTCCCACACCACGTCCACCCACAAGGCGCTGAGTGCGGTATTTCCGAGTATGCGCAATCTTGGGGACAGTCATCGCGACTGGCAGCGGGCAGAACGCGAGCTTGCACAGGTTCAGGCCCGTGCCGGAGACGTTATTCTTGGGGCTTCTGGCATCAGCCGTATCCGCTGGGAGCTGGACGAAAACTGGTACCATCTGCAAACCATGAAATCCAAATACGACACAAGGCTCTGAAACGCCCTTTATGACCCATGACCCCTCACTTGCGGCATCCACCCACCCCTACGATTCCCTGACGCCGGATATCATTCTGGATGCGATAGAAGAGGCAGGGTTTGCGGTAAGTGGCCGGCTGTTCGCGTTGAACAGCTATGAAAACCGGGTCTATCAGGTAGGCCTGGATGAAGGCGCCCCGGTAATTACCAAGTTCTATCGGCCGGGCCGATGGAGCGAAGCGGAAATCCGCGAGGAACATACATTCACCCTGGAGCTCCTGGAAGCCGACATTCCGGTTGTAGCACCTATGAAGCTGGCGACCGGGGACACGCTCGGGCGCCATGGTGAGTTCCTGTTTGCGGTATTTCCGCAGCGTGGCGGGCAAGCACCAGACACCAGTGTTACCGATACCCTTTACCGGCTGGGGCAATGGCTGGGTCAGATCCACAATATTGGCGCCAAAAAACCGTTTGCCCATCGCTCGGGCATGGATTTGCTGGATGGCATCGAAGCCAGCAATCGGCTTTTGTTACGGGGAGACTGGATTCCCACGGATCTGAGGCCAGCCTGGGACAGCCTGATTCCTGACCTGCAAAGACTCTGTGCCGCTCGGGTTGACGAAGCCGGTCCGGTGGAAACCCTGCGACTTCATGGCGACTGCCATGCCGGCAATATTCTCTGCCGGGACGAACAGATGCTGTTCGTGGATCTCGACGATTGCCGCACCGGGCCCGCCATTCAGGATATGTGGTTGCTGCTGAACGGAGACGACTTCGAGCGCGGCGCCCAGCTGGGAGAGTTGCTGGAAGGCTATGAAATGTTCCGTGATTTCAATCGCCGCGAGCGCCACCTGATTGAGCCGCTACGCTGCTTCCGGCAGATTGCCCATTGCGCGTGGCTGGCAAAGCGCTGGGATGACCCTGCATTTCCGCGATTCTTTCCCTGGTTTGCCCAGCCACGGTTCTGGTCAGACCAGATTCTGTCGCTCCGGGAGCAGTTATCAGCCTTGCAGTCACCGGCCATCACGGTGCCGGGACAATACTGACCAACACTTTTAATTCGTTTGATTTGAGGTATGCATGAGCCAGAATGAGGCCCGTTACACCGTCCGTAGCCTGATCGTAACCGCTGTGGTTGCGGCTATTGGCACCGTTCTTGTATTGGAGATGAGCGGCAGGATCAACCACAGCGAGAACAAGGATCATATGCCTGTTGGCGATTTCCAGGCCATCCATGTAACCGAGGAGGATCCGTTTCGCATGTCGCCCAAAGCCTCGGAACTGCACGCCGTTTGCGAAAATGGTTACCTGGCAATTGCCGCCGATGTGGATCCCTCGTTCCGGGGAATCCTGGTGGACTATAAAAATCGCGGCGTACGCTGCTCAAGGCCCTCCCCAACCGGGCCTGCCGTTCTGCCCGCCCCCGAGACTCCGGACACCAATGAATAAATCCCGCAAGCCGTCGGAGGCACCCGAGCAGATCACGGACCGGCTGTTTGCCACAGAGCGCCGGCCGGAGGACTTCCGATTCGACGCATCGGTGGCAAGGGTGTTTCCGGACATGATCCGGCGCTCGGTGCCGGGCTACACCACCGTCATTCCGATGATCGAGGTTATCTCGGAGCAATATGCCCAGCCCGCCACCAACTGCTATGACCTGGGCTGCTCACTCGGCGCTTCCACGCTGGCAATGCGCCATGGTATCGCCAATGCGGACTGCAACCTGATCGGAGTGGATAACTCGAGCGCCATGATCGAACGCTGCGAGCATTACATTGCACTGGACGACAGTGCGCTCCCCGTTACCCTCAGGTGCGAGGATATTCTGGACACCGAGCTGAGTAATGCCTCGGTGACCACTCTGAATTTCACCTTGCAGTTTGTCGATCCGGAGAAGCGGGCCGGCCTGCTTGCGCGCATTGCTGATGCCACGCGTCCTGGCGGTGTCCTGATCCTGTCGGAGAAAGTTCGCTTTGAATCTGACGACGAGCAAGCCATTCAGACCCGACTGCATCACGAATTCAAGCGCGCCAACGGCTATTCGGATCTTGAAATAAGCCAGAAACGCACGGCGATCGAACAGGTGCTGATTCCCGAAACACTGGCTGCGCACAAGGCGCGCCTGTTGTCGGCAGGTTTCGATGACGTGGTGGTGTGGTATCAGTGCTTCAACTTTGTTTCCATGCTCGCCATAAAGGCCAACCAAACCACCGAATGACCATGGCAGACTTTGACTGGAAAGCCCGGTTCGGGCCTATCATCGATGAACTTGAGAAAGACGGCCTGGAGCATTGGGCGACGCAACTCCAACAGCAACTGACCCACCGCTTTGAGGACCGCCCCCACGGCGATCTCGATCGCTGGCAAGCTGCCCTTGACCAGCTACCCGGTCTGACTCAGATAGACGCGCAACTGGACCAATCCGCGGTAACCCTGACCTCCAGGCAGCCCCTGACCGTGGCACAACGGGAGCAACTGGAACTCGGATTACGCGGCCTGATGCCCTGGCGCAAAGGCCCCTTCGACTTCTTCGGTACGTACATCGATACCGAATGGCGCTCTGACTGGAAATGGGACCGCGTGTCGCCTTACCTTTCAGACCTTTCCGGTCGTCGCATACTGGATGTGGGTTGTGGCTCCGGGTATCACTGCTGGCGCATGCTGGGCGAAGGCGCGGGTCGGGTGATCGGCATCGACCCGGGGTTGCTGTTCCTGTTCCAGTTCTTCAGCGTCAAGGACTACCTCGGTGATGTCCCGATAGACCTGCTGCCCGTTCGGATGGAAGACCTCCCCGCCGACCTTGAAACCTTCGACACCACCTTTTCCATGGGGGTTCTCTATCATCGGCGCTCACCGCTCGATCATCTGCTTGAACTGAAGGGGACGCTTCGCAGGGGCGGGGAACTGGTGCTGGAAACACTTGTCGTTGAAGGCCCTGAGGGCTTCAGCCTGATGCCCGAGGATCGCTATGGGCAGATGCGGAACGTCTGGTTCCTCCCGTCCTGCGACACACTGCTGCGCTGGTTGGACCGCACCGGCTTCCGGAATGCCCGGGTGGTCGATGTCACCCCTACGACCACAGACGAACAGCGAAGCACCGACTGGATGCGTTTCAACTCCCTCCAGGATTTTCTGGATCCGAACGACCCCTCAAAAACCGTGGAAGGATACCCGGGGCCGTTGCGTGCTACCGTGATTGCCGAGAAGCCCTGAACACAAAAAAACCGCCGTGCCTTTTAAGCAGGGCGGTTTTTTTAACGTTGGCGATTACTCGCCGAACGGGTGACGCAATGTAATCGTCTCGATACGATCCGGACCAGTAGATATCACATCGATCGGCGCTTCGATCTGCTCTTCCAGGAAACGGATGTAGGCCTTGGCGTTCTCCGGCAACTGATCAACGCTGGTCAGGCCAACGGTGCTTTCGCTCCAGCCGGGCAGTTCCTCATAAACCGGCTCGATGTCCTTGTAGCTGTCGCAGCCGATGGGCGGCCGGAAAATCTCGCCGTTAGGCGTCTTGTAGCCTACGCAAACCTTCACGGTTTCCAGTCCGTCCAGCACGTCCAGCTTGGTCAGACAGATACCGGACACACTGTTGATCTGGATGGCGTGGCGCAGAGCCACCGCATCGAACCAGCCACAACGGCGGGCGCGCCCGGTTGTAGTGCCGACTTCGTTGCCCTTCACCGCCAGGTGGTTGCCCATATCGTCGAACAGTTCGGTCGGGAACGGTCCGGAGCCTACACGGGTGGTATACGCCTTGGTGATTCCCAGCACATAGTCGAGGAACAGCGGGCCGAAGCCGGAACCGGTGGCCGTGCCGCCAGCGGTGGTGTTGGAAGAAGTCACATACGGATAGGTGCCAAGATCGATATCCAGGAGCGAGCCCTGGGCACCCTCGAACAGGATATTCTCTCCACGCTTACGGAAATCATGCAGCATGTCAGTCACGTCTGCCGCCATGGGCAAAATTTCCTCGCCCATCTGCTTCAGCTCTTCCAGTGCGGCATCAATGTCCTCAGCCTCTTCCTTGAAGTACTCGGTCAGGATGAAGTTGTGGTATGACATGATCTCCCGGAGCTTCATTTCGAAGTCGGCGGGATTGCACAGATCGCCCAGGCGCAGGCCACGACGGGAAACCTTGTCTTCATAGGCCGGGCCAATACCGCGACCGGTTGTGCCGATCTTGTCGACACCACGAGCCCTTTCACGGGCCTGATCAATTCGAACATGAGTACGCAGAATGATCGGGCACGCCAGACTGATGCGGAGGCGATCGCGAACCGCCACGTCATTGGCTTCCAGCTCGCGCACTTCTTTCAGCAGAGCCTCGGGCGACAGGACAACACCGTTGCCGATGAGGCAATAGACGTGTTGCCGCAGAATGCCGGAAGGAATCAGGTGAAGCGCTGTTTTCTTGCCGTCAATTACCAGGGTATGACCGGCATTGTGCCCGCCCTGGAAGCGGACAACCGCTGCAACCTTGTCGGTCAGCAGGTCAACAATCTTACCCTTGCCTTCATCACCCCACTGGGTGCCCAGCACAACAACATTTTTACCCATGATTCTCTCTCAATGCGGCTGCCCCGCAGGACAGGCGTTTCGCAAGTTTACCTGTAAATGAATTCACCGAGGCCCCGGGGGCATCAGCCCAGCTTCTGCACAACCCATTGGCCACCCTGTTTGACCAGCTCACGGTCACAGCCTCTGGCGGCAGGGTTAACGCCCTCGTCTTCGGGAAGGGCACGAACAACGGTTTCCGTCATTCTCAGACCGGAGATCACGCCTTCCAGGGCGGGGTCGTCATCCGCCGGCGCCCAGACAGCGCCGGCACTGCGAGTCACGCGCTCGCCAAGAGAGACGAGCGAGCGAATATCAAGACTGAACCCCGTTGCCGGGCGGGCGCGGCCAAAGTCACTTCCAATCGCATCATAACGGCCACCCTTGGCCACGGAATCGCCGTGGCCCGGCACGTAGGCTGCAAACACCAGGCCCGTGTGGTAGTTGTAGCCACGAAGCTCACAGAAATCGAATCCGAAGCTGATATCCGGGTAATCCCTTCCCAGCATGTCAGACACACGCCCAAGCTGGTCGAGTGCCGCGTCCAGGCTGTCAGAGGCACCCTGCAGGATCCGACGGGCCTCGTTCAAGGCTTCCGGGCCACCACTGACCCGGGCAAGCTCACGCAAACGAGCACCCGCAGAGCCTGGAGGGCATTGACCGAGCAGTTGATCAAGCTCCGGCACCGATTTGCGGGCCATGGCATCAAAAATGGCGCTCTCCGTATCCCGATCAAAGTCCGCCTCGCCGATCAGACTCTCATAGATGGCAACGTGAGCCAGATCCAGATGGATACGGGGCAAGCCGGCAACCCTGAGGGTTTCCAGCATCAGGCTGATCACTTCCATATCCGCTGCTTCGGAGCCACTGCCAAACAGTTCGCAGCCGGCCTGAATCGGTGTTCGACCTGTCAGCATGTGCCTTGGGCGGGTGTGGAGTACGTGCCCTGCATAGCAAAGACGGGTGATCCCTTCCTGGCCCAGGGTATGGGCATCAATGCGCGCCGCCTGAGGCGTCATATCGGCGCGAACACCCATCATCCGCCCGGTCAACTGATCGGTGAGCTTGAAGGTCTGAAGCTCCAGATCGTTTCCGGTTCCGGTAAACAGGGATTCGAGATATTCAATGAGCGGTGGGATTACCAGCTGGTAGCCCCAGCGCTGGCAGGTATCCATTACATCCCGACGCAGGGATTCGATCCGTCCGGCCAGTGGGGGAAGAATGTCCTCTACCCCGTCTGGCAGTAACCAGCGATCAGATACTGTCATGAGATTCCGTTGTCCGTTATATCCGCTCCGGCACAGGTGGCTGGGGGGATCACACAGGATTTAAGGCGGCACTCGGCAAAAGCCCGACACAAAACCGGCAGAATTTTACACGGTTGCCGGGCACAAAAAAACCGGAATACAGAGGTATTCCGGTTTTTGGTCTCAACGTGCAGGGTTAACGGGCACCCTGCGGATCGTTCAGGAACTTCATGAACGCGCTGTTGGAATCAATCACCATGATGTCATCCTTGCTCATGAAGGTATTGCGGTAAGCCTGCAGGCTCCGGTAGAAGCTGTAGAATTCCGCGTCGGAGCCGTAGGCATCGGCGTAGATTCTGGCCGCTTGACCGTCACCTTCACCCCGGGTTTCTTCTGACTGAGCGAAGGCTTCCGCGAGAATAACGGTTCTCTGACGATCCGCATCGGCGCGAATACCTTCGGCCAACTCCCGACCCCGCGAACGGAATTCCTGAGCCAGTTTCTCACGCTCGGTCGCCATCCGACGGTAGACGTTTTCGCTCACCTGACCCGGGAATTCGATAGCCTTTACACGAATGTCGAGAACCTCGATACCGAATTCGTTCTGGGCAGTCTGGTTTACGCGATCCCGCAGCGTGTGCATCAGCTCATCCCGCTGGCCCGAGACCACTTCGACCATGGTCCGGATACCAAACTCGTCCCGCAGGCCGTTATCAACACGGGAGGACAACAGGGACTGAGCGCGGAACTCGTCACCGCCGGTCGCTCGATAGAACTGGTCCACATCACGGATCTTCCAGGCAATATACGAATCCACATCCAGCGGTTTCTTCTCCACGGTCAGATACTGCCGCGAGGGCAGATCCATGGTGAGAACCCGGATGTCGAATTCACGAACCTGGTCGATGACCGGAACCTTGAAATGGATACCGGCCTGGATATCGGTCTCTACCAGCTCACCGAACCGGAGCAGAACACCCCGATGGGTTTCCGGAATGATGTACACACTGGACAGTACCAGCAGGACAACGATCAGGGCGCCTGCAAGGCCCACTACACCTTTAGGTCCCATAATTATCTGCTCCTCCGAACGGTAGTATCCTGCCTGCTTCGCAGTTCCTGAAGAACCTGATCAGTCAGGGTCTGGATGTCCACGTTGCCCTGGTTGTTGCCGGAGGATGATCCACCGGTACGGGGCAGCGAGCCCTGGGTCAGTCGATCAAGCGGCAGGTACATCATGTTGCCACTGCTCTCCGTATCAACCAGGATCTTGCTGCTGTTAGCAAGGACTTCTTCGACCGTCTGTAAGTACAAACGTTCGCGAGTGACTGTCGGAGACATCTGATAGACGGCCAGTAGCTCAAGGAAACGCGAGGTCTCACCACGGGCCCGCTCGATCACCTCTTCCTTGTAGGCGTTGGCTTCTTCGATCATGCGCTGGGCCTCACCACGAGCCTCCGGAACGATCCGGTTGCGGTAGGTTTCAGCTTCTTCCTTCACCCGCTGCTCGTCCTCACGGGCCCTCTGGACTTCACGGAAGGCATCCTGGACCGCTGGTGGTGGCTGGGTGCTTTCAACGTTAACCCGCACCAACTCCAGACCAGTGCCGTATTCCCGCAGGAACATCTGGAGCCTTTGCTCGACCCGCACGGCCAGTTCTGCACGACCTTCGGTCAGTACGTCGTCGAGTGTCGAGCTACCGACCTCGTGACGGATCGCACTATCCGTTGCAAAGGCCAGCGCCTGGTTGGAGTCACGCACATTCAGCACGTAGGCTTCTGCGTCGCCAACGCGGTACTGCACCTGGAGGTCAACCGTTACCAGGTTTTCGTCCTGGGTCAGCATCTGGCCACTGGACTCAGCGGTACGCACGTTAGTCACGCGGACCTTGGTGACACTATCGATCAGTGGCACCTTGAATCTCAGGCCAGGATTCTCGGTCTGGTGGTATTCACCGAAACGGAGAACCACCGCCCGCTCCTGTTCGTCCACGGTATAGAAGGACTGGAAGATGACATAGCCGACCACCAGTATGGCTGCCAGTGCGAGAATCGCACCAAAACCACCGGCGCTGCCGCCGCTACTGCCACCGCTGCCGCCGGACTTGCCACCCTTGCCGCCCAGCATCTTGTTGAGCTTGTCGAGACCTTTTTTCAGCGCCTCATCGAGGTCTGGCGGCCCCTGATCATTGCCGCGTCGACCACCACCGGTACCCCAGGGGTCATTGTCGTTACGGTTTCCACCCGGTTCGTTCCAGGCCATAGTGCTCTCCGTTACTGACTTATAAATAGAATGACTGCAAATACTAGGGATTTATCTCCGCCCCGGCAATAGCCGCTGCGGTTTCAGGCGTGACCCACGTCCAGCCTGACTGACTTTTCATTCACACCGGCGCGGCTCAGCAGCTGATGCCAATCCCGGTTCTGCAGGCGCACCTCAACCACCGTGTCGCCGGTATCCCGGTATTCCTCGCTGATCACCGATCCTGCCTCATGCAAAAGTGCACGCAGTTTGCCATCCGCGGGACCCAGCAGGACAAAGTGGTGAACGACGTCTTCGGCCACACGCTCCACGATCGCATCGAACAAGCCGTCCAGGCCTTCGCCAGTAACCGCGGAAACCCACGCTCTCACCGGGATACCCTCTTCGTTGCGCTCAACCCGAGGCGTGAAATTTTCAAGCAGATCAATCTTGTTGAACACCTGCAGCATGGGAATGTCGTCCGCCCCGATCTCCGCAAGCACTTCCTCAACCTGCTCAATGTTCTCCTCGCGGCGCGGGTCATGGCTGTCGATGATGTGAAGCAGCAGCGTCGCCTGCGTTGTTTCCTCAAGCGTCGCCCGGAACGCCTCAACCAGCTTGTGCGGCAGATGCCGGATGAAGCCCACGGTGTCCGCCATTACGACCGGCCCGACATCCGGAAGTTCCAGCCGCCGCAACGTCGGATCCAGCGTGGCGAACAGCTGGTCTGCAGCATATACGGAGGAAGTGGTAATACGGTTGAATAAAGTGGATTTACCGGCGTTGGTATATCCAACCAGCGATACGGTGGGGATGTCAGCCCGCTGACGGGCCCTGCGGCCCTGGTTGCGCTGGCGACGAACCTTTTCCAGACGCTTGTGGATAGACTTGATGCGCTCCCGCAAGAGCCGGCGGTCGGTTTCCAGCTGGGTTTCACCAGGCCCGCGCAGCCCGATACCACCTTTCTGTCGCTCAAGGTGGGTCCAGCCCCGAACCAGTCGCGTGGACATATGCTCGAGCTGCGCCAACTCTACCTGAAGCTTACCTTCGTGAGTCCGTGCCCGCTGAGCGAAGATATCAAGAATCACACCGGTGCGGTCCAGCACACGGCACTTGAGCTCGTGCTCAATGTTGCGCTCCTGGCGTGGGCTCAGTGCATGGTTGAACAACACCACATCCGCTTCGTTCGCCGCTACTGCATCACGAATTTCTTCCAGCTTGCCCTCACCAACGAAAAATCTGGGGCTGGGCTGCTTGCGGGACCCGGTAACGGTTGAGACAGGCTCAACACCGGCAGAGGTGACCAGCTCCCGGAACTCACCGGGGTCTTCGGTACCATCGTAGGCAGTAAAATCGATGTGGACGAGGACCGCGCGCTCACCGACATCAGGACGTTCAAACAATTGGCATCAACTCCGGGGTAAACACATGATGAGGGTCATAAAAACAAACACCCGCAGCCACAAGACCCCTTGTCGGGATCCTCTGGAACGCGGGTGGCAAGATCGGGAAACGGATGGATCAGTCTTCAGACTCGCCCTCTCCTCCCGGAGCCTGCTGCGGAATGCGGACATTTCGGGCAGGAACCACAGTGGAAATAGCGTGCTTGTAGACCATCTGGCTGACAGTATTTTTCAGCAAAATCACGAACTGGTCGAAAGACTCAATCTGGCCCTGAAGCTTGATACCGTTGACCAGAAAGATGGAAACCGGAATGCGTTCCTTGCGCAATGCATTGAGGTAAGGGTCTTGTAACGAATGCCCTTTTGACATGTGTTTTCTCCTGTTTTTAGTAAATGCAGATCGTCATTTGTCAAAATTAAATGTGGTGCGAAGTCGGATTTTTTTCAAGGCTACCTCAGCGATATGTTTGTCGCCGCTGTCCAGCCAGTCCAAATCTGACCACTTGCGCAACCAGGTCAACTGCCGCTTCGCCAGTTGGCGTGTTGCTGCCACTCCCTTGCTGACAAATGTCTCGTAGTCGTCTTCCCCGGACAAATAGCTCCAGGCCTGGCGATATCCGACACAACGCATGGAAGGGAGATCAGGGTGCAGGTCGTCCCGGATCATCAGAGCCCGAACTTCATCAACGAACCCCGCCTCCAGCATTTTTAGAAACCGCAGGCGAATACGCTCATGAAGCACCCGCCGCTCAGGCGGCGTCACGGCAAGTTGAATTACAGTATACGGAAGCAAAGATGTTTCGTCTGCCTGCCAGCGAGTGAAATAGGTGTAATCCTCAATGTCGCCGACCTGCGCCACTGCCGTCGTTTGCTCACAGCCACCCTGATCGGCTCGCCAGAACTCCGAAATCGGCTTGCCGGTAAGGCGCAATACCTCCAGGGCCCGCATCAGACGCTGCCGGTTGTTCGGATGGATCCGCTCGGCTGCCACCGGATCACTGGCCCGCAGCTCTTCATGCAAAGCCTCCCAACCCCGCTCCTCTGCCTCCTGCTCCAGCGCCCGTCGTACGTCGGGGCTGGCCGATGGCAGACCGGACATTCCATGCAGCAACGCTTTGAAATACATCATGGTGCCGCCGACTAGAAGCGGGATCCTGCCTGCGGCCGTTATTTCGGCCACGGCGGTCAGCGCGTCCCGACGGAAATCCGCAGCGGAGTATGTTTCCGCCGGATCGCAGATATCAATCAGCCTGTGGGGCGCCCGCGCGAGCTCTGCGGCCGTGGGTTTGGCCGTTCCGATATCCATACCCCGATAGATCATTGCGGAATCTACGCTGATGATGTCGCAAGGCAGGTGGTCGCAGAGCGCCATGGCCAGGTCTGTCTTTCCGGAAGCCGTGGGCCCCATCAGAAAGATGGCAGGAGGCAGTGACACCTCAGCGCCCCCGGAGAAACAGCTTGTCCAGCTCAGACATGGTCACCAGGGTCCATGTCGGCCGGCCATGGTTGCACTGGCCACTGCGCTCGGTCGCCTCCATGTCCCTGAGCAGCGAATTCATCTCCGGAATGGTCAACTGCCGGTTGGCACGCACTGAACCATGGCATGCCATGGTGCCGAGCAGCTCATGCGTCACCGCCTCGACACGATCACTCTGACCGTGCTCAATGAGATCCGCCAGAACGTCACGCACCAGCTGTTCTGTGTCAGCACCCCGCAGAAGCGCGGGCACCTGCCGCACAGCGAGGGTTTCCGGACCAATCCGCTCAATCTGGAGACCAAGCTTCTGCAGTTCTTCACCGTGACTCTCGGTCAGGGCGGCTTCTTTCTGGCTGACCGCCAGCGACAGCGGCACCAGCAACGGCTGGCTTTTAAGGTCCTGCTCGGCAAGCGCCCGCTTCATTCGCTCATAGGTAATGCGCTCGTGGGCCGCGTGCATGTCCACAACAATGAGCCCCGCACGACCCTGGGCAAGAATATAGATCCCGTGCAGCTGGGCGATGGCATATCCGAGCGGCGGCTCCTGGTCACTGTCTGCAGGCGGTGTTGGCATTGGTGTGGCGGCGCGATCGCTTACGGGCATAGCCTGCTGTCCGTCGCTTCCGCCACCGGCATTCAGGGACTGATAAAACGCCATCTGATCGCTGGCGCGCCACTCCTGTTGGGGCTGCGACTGTCCGCCAAAGCCGGCGCCTGAGCTGCCGGGGTAACCATAGCTGGATACCGATGGCTGGCCGTTCCAGCCCGCCTCTGCAGAGGCACCGGTGGACGGAACGGCTTCCTGACCCTGGGTGACTGCTTCGCGACCAAAGGACTGCGCCACCGCGCCGCGGAAATGATCGTCCGGCCGGACATCGGCCAGCGCCTTGTGCAGGGTTCTGAAGATGAAATCGTGAACCAGCCGACCATCCCGGAACCGGACCTCGTGCTTGGTCGGGTGGACGTTTACATCGACGGTGGCGGGGTCGACTTCCAGATACAATACAAACGCCGGGTGCCGGTTATTGTAGAGTACATCCCGATAGGCCTGGCGCACGGCATGAGCTACCAGGCGGTCACGAATAACGCGGCCGTTGACGAAAAAATACTGAAGATCGGCCTGGCTGCGCGAAAATGTGGGAAGAGCGACCCAACCCCAGAGGCGCAGCCCGGTGGCCTCCGCATCAATAACCACCGCGTTATCGATAAACTGCTGGCCGCACAGGGATCCAATCCGACGCTCGCGATCGAGGGCCGATTCCGCTGGCCTGAGGCTTTGAACGACACGCTGGTTATGGCGCAACGTGAAGCCAGCATCGAAACGGCTCAGCGCCTGGCGCCGCACACATTCTTCGACGTGATTGAATTCTGTCTTTTCAGTACGCAGGAATTTGCGGCGAGCCGGGGTGTTAAAAAACAGGTCGCGCACTTCAACGGTCGTTCCGACCGGATGCGCTGCAGGCGAAATTCTCGCGTCCATTTCCCGGCCCTCGACCTCGACCCGAGAGGCCGCTTCCTGCGACTCGGTCCTTGAGGTCAGGGTAAGACGAGAGACAGAGCTGATACTGGCAAGCGCTTCTCCCCGGAAACCCAGGGACGCCACGGCTTCCAGATCGTCCAGACTGGCAATCTTGCTGGTCGCATGGCGGCTTAGCGCCAGGGGAAGATCGTCTTCCTCAATACCACTGCCGTCATCCCGAACTCGAATCAGCTTGACGCCGCCCTGCTCCACCTCAACATCGACGCGGTTGGCGCCGGCATCCAGGGCATTTTCAACCAGTTCTTTGACGACAGACGCGGGGCGCTCAACCACCTCACCCGCGGCAATCTGGTTCGCGAGCCGCGGTGACAGCAATCGAATGGGGGGCATGTTACAGAAAAACCTCTTGATCAGGACGCGGGAATACGAATGGTTTGCCCTACCATAACACGGTCGTCCCGAAGGTCGTTAAACTGCATCAGCTCACTGACGGTCGTCTGATTTTTCCGGGCCACGCCGGATAGCGTGTCTCCACGCTGTATCCGATAGTGGCTGATGCTGTTTCCACCCTGGCGATTCTGTTTTTGCCACGCCAGCAGGGTTCCAGGCGGGGGCGTTTTCTGGAAGTAGTCATCTATGCCTTTCATGATGGCGCCGGCCAGCTTGTTGCGATACCACTCAGTGGCCAGGTTTTTCTCTTCCTGGGGATTCGATACGAAGCCTGCTTCCACGAGGATGGAGGGAATATCCGGTGATTTCAGAACCGCAAAAGCGGCCTGCTCAACGCCAGGCTTGTGCAACTTCGCCACGCCGCCCAATTTGCCCAGGACCGAACTGCCAACCCCCAGACTGGCGTTGATACTGGCCGTCATGGAGAGGTCCAGCAGAACACCGGCAAGCATGTCGTCACGGCCATCAAGGGACAGCCCGCCGGCACCGCCGATCAGATCCGACCGGTTCTCACTATTGGCCAGCCAACGGGCGGTTTCACTGGTGGCGCCCCGTTGGGAAAGGGCGAAGACAGAGGCACCTTTGGGTTGTGGTGTACGGAAGGCGTCGGCATGGACCGAGACGAACAGGTCAGCGTTGTATTTCCTGGCCAGAATCTTGCGATTGCGAAGGCCAATGTAGTAGTCCCCGGTTCTGGTCAGCTTGGCGGTATAACCCGGCCGATCATTGATGAGGTTGGCCAGGGTTTTCGCCATTTTCAGAACCACGTCCTTTTCACGGGTTCCCCGCGGACCAATAGCACCCGGATCTTCCCCGCCGTGCCCGGCATCAATGACCACAATAACGTCCCGCTTCCCTGATGAATCCTGGGTCACTGTGGGCGTTGTCGCCTTTTCCAGCCGGCTACCGCTTTCATCAATCAGGTCGACCACCAGTCTGTGGCCGTACTGCTGATTCGGCTCGAGCTGAAAACTCCGCGGTTTGATGTCAGCCTTGAGATCCAGAACGACGCGCAAATCGGTGCCGTTTCTGGGGGCACTGCGGATTCTCTTGATCGGACTGCCGGAAAGGTCCAGACCGGAAAAATCGGTCTTCAGGTTGGCATTCTTGAGATCGATCACCAGCCGCGCCGGGCCGCTCAGGGAGAAAATGTTGTGCTCCACCTGCCCGCCAGTGTCCAGCACCAGCCGGGTATGATCGGGCGCGGGCCAGATACGGGCGCTCTCGACCTGTGTCGCCGCCGAACCGTGAAACGCCAATGTCACAAGCAATAGCGCAATCGGCCAGACCAGTTGTTTACTCAGCTTTGCACAATTCATAAAGCTTACCTGCCAGTTTATTCCCGGTTCCGGGCTCACTATGACGCCGGACCAATCAACTCCAGTTCGTTCAGCACCCCGGCGCCCGGCTCTGAGCGGGCCCTGAGGACTACAGAGCGCCCCTCTCCCCGGGTTTCGAGATGAACCTCCAGGTCCGGCTCGGGCAATATGCCCTTGCCTCTCTCGGGCCACTCGATCAGGCACAGGTTTTCGGCGGAAAAATAATCGCGGATGCCCATGTATTCCAGTTCTTCGGCGTCGCCCAGGCGATAAAGATCAAAATGGTATGTCGGTGGATTCAGAGTCTCGTAGGGCTCTACCAGGGTATAGGTCGGGCTCTTTACGGCCCCCTCATGACCCAATCCGCGCATGACGCCCCGACTGATGGTGGTTTTACCCATGCCGAGCTCACCATCCAGATAAACAACCAGGCCATGGCCAGACTCCACGACGGTCCTGGCCAGTTCCCGACCGAGATGCTCGGTTTCGGCCTCGTTCTCCAGAAAAACCCGACGCTCGTTACCCATTATGCTCATAACGATTCAGCCCCCGGACTCCTTTCAGATTCCCGAAACACCAACGGCAGCGCATCGATGACATCGGTCGGTATCAGCCCGATAAACCCCGTGGTTCTCGCAGCACGGTCAGCCGCAGCAAGGTGCACGGATGCGCCCAGCACGGCCGCTTTCTGTCCGTCACCAATCTGAGCCAGAACAGCCGCAACAATACCTGAGAGCACATCTCCCATTCCGCCAGTCGCCATTCCGGGATTGCTGCCGCTGATGATATCCAGGCCGCCGTCCTCAGACGCGACAACGGTGCCGGCGCCTTTCAAAAGCACCGTGCCGCCATACAGCGTCTGCAGCTTTCTGGCGGCGGCCATCCTGTCTGCCTCAACCTCGGGCACCAGGCAATTCAGCAACCTGGCCGCCTCGCCCGGATGAGGAGTCAGGATGTGATTATCCGCCGGGATGGCTACCCGACCAGACAAAAGGTTCAGCGCATCCGCATCCAGCACCCTCGGCTTGCCGCTGGCAACCACCTGCTCGAGCATCTGCTGGCCCCAGGCGCTTCGCCCGATACCCGGGCCACACACGACAACCGAGGCAGCATCAAGCAACGTCGGCAACTCCGAGCCATGAATCAGGCCATGAACCATGACGGATGGACATCTTGCCAGGGCCGCTGTCACATGCTCGGGGCGGGTCGCCAACGACACGAGCCCAGCACCCGATCGCGCCGCAGCCTCTGCCGCCAGCAGACCGGCCCCACCGAAGCCGCGATCACCCGCAACCACCAGCACATGCCCGAATCTTCCCTTATGGGCGTTGGCAGGCCGGGGTGGTAGCCAGGGCATCACAGAACCCCAGTCACGACGGCGGGCGATGGGCTTCTGGCCGCTACCGGCGATACCCTCGTCGGTATCCAGAGATTCGAAAACCACCTCGCCGCACACTGCTGCACCTTGCCCCGTGAACAAGCCAGCCTTGAGCCCGATAAAGGTCACTGTTCTGGCCGCTTTAACTACATCCCCCTCGGCCGCTCCAGTGGTCGCATTAAGCCCGGAGGGCAGATCCACCGCAAGGACAGGCGCTGAAGCGCTGTTACACCGGCTTATCAGAGTCGCAAACGGTTCCCGGGGGGCGCCGGACACGCCAGTACCGAGCATGGCATCAACAATCAGGCCCGCGCTGGCAAACAGATCATCCAGCGATGACTCTCCGAGAGCCTCGAGGTCAAGAACATCTACACCGTCCGCCAGGGCCTTTTGCCAGGCTTTACGGGCGTCGCCGGACAATTTGCCGGTTGGCGCAACCGCGACACAGCTGACGTCCAGATCGTGCCTTTTCGCACTTGCCGCGACCAGGTAACCGTCACCACCGTTGTTACCCGCACCGCACAGGACCAGCACCGAGCCGCAGTTTGGCCAATGCCGTACCAGGCAGCGAAAAGCGGCGTGGGCGGCGGACTGCATCAGTTCAAAACCATCAACACCTTGCTGATCAATCACATAGCGATCGATCTGCCTCACCGCATCGGCGGAAAACAGTGCGTCTGGTAGACTGTGCCCAGCGGACGGCGGCATGAACCTTTGCTCCCGTTACAGAAACCGGTTTAAGAAAATTGGCCAGATACCTGTAAAGCATAGCAAAACAGTAGAAAAGGTCATAACTTAATCAGATTAAATATCCGTACACGGGTTCAGCACCGAATTCCAGCATCGGCAGTCACTATGAGCACCACAGCAACCTGTACCACGACACACCCGGAACTTGCGGATCTGCCGTCGCTCATCCGCCGGTGGGCAGCTGAATTCGGGTTTGCCGATGTGGGCATTACCAAGGCGGACACGGGCGAGCACGCCGACCATCTGAAGGACTGGCTTGCGGCAGGTTACCAGGGCGAGATGGATTACATGGCCCACCACGGTGACAAGCGCTATACGCCTGCCTCTCTGGCGCCGGGCACCACGCGGGTTATATCCGTGAGAATGGACTATTTGCCCTCACCAGACAGTCCGAAAGAAGCGCTTACTAACCGGGAGGGTGCTTATGTCACGCGTTATGCGCTGGGTCGGGATTACCATAAACTGATCCGTAAGCGTCTTGCACAGCTGGCAGCGAAGATTGATGAGGCCGTTAGCGGATACGATTACCGGGCTTTTGTAGACAGCGCTCCGGTGCTGGAACGCGCACTGGCGCAGAGAGCAGGCCTCGGCTGGATCGGCAAGAACAATATGCTGATTCACCCGAAGGCCGGCTCGTTCTTTTTCCTCGGGGAAATCTTCACCAGCGCCCCCCTGCCCATTGATGAACCCTTTGAAACGGATCATTGCGGCAGCTGTTCGGCCTGCCTCGACCTTTGCCCGACGGACGCCTTTGTTGGCTCGCACAAGCTTGATGCCCGGCGTTGCATCAGCTATCTAACCATCGAGCTAAAAGGGAGTATCCCAGAGGAACTCCGGCCGCTGATGGGCAACCGGGTTTTCGGTTGCGATGACTGCCAGTTGGTGTGTCCATGGCAGAAGTTCAGCAAACCAACCAGCGAAAAGGACTTTCAACCGAGGCACGGACTGGACAACAGCTCGCTGGCAGAGCTTTTTCTCTGGACCAAGGAGCAATTCCTCAAACGCACCGAGGGCTCTGCAATTCGGCGAACAGGCTACGAGGGCTGGCTCCGCAACCTGGCGGTCGGGCTGGGCAATGCGCCGTCAACCATTCCGGTAATTGAGGCCCTGAAAAAGCGCGCGGACCACCCTTCCGAGATGGTCCGCGAGCACGTCCAGTGGGCTCTGAAGCGGCATGGCCTATAGCTTGAAGAACTGTTCCCGGTAATGACGCAGTTCGTTGATGGAGTCCCGGATGTCGTCGAGTGCAAGGTGGCTACCTTTCTTTTTTACGCCGGCGAGGACATCCGGGCGCCAGCGGCGGGCAAGTTCTTTCACTGTGGATACATCGAGATTCCGGTAATGGAAGAAGTCTTCCAGTTCGGGCATGTATTTGACGAGGAACCGGCGATCCTGGCCAATGCTGTTGCCGCACAGGGGTGACTGGCCCTTTTCTACGTGTTTTTTCAGGAATTCGATGGTCTGCTGTTCGGCTTGAGACTCGGAGATATCGCTTTCCTGAACGCGCTTGGTGAGTCCGCTTTCACCATGGGTACGGGTACACCATTCGTCCATGGAATCCAGAAAGGATTGTGGCTGATGGACGGCAATAACCGGTCCTTCCGCGACAATATTGAGTTCCGAATCGGTGATAATTGTGGCCATTTCGATGATCCGTTCTTTTTCCGGATCCAGGCCTGTCATTTCCAGATCGATCCAAACGAGGCGATTGCCTTCTGCCATTTTGTTACCAACCTTCTAAGTGCGGTGATAGTGGGGCTGGGTCCGGCTTTCCGGAAACCGCTACGAGCACATCCATGTGCGCATGGCGTCGGCCATCCATGGCCGCCGACATTTCCGGAAAGCCGGACCCAGCCCCACTGCGAAATCAGGTGATATACCTTGAACGTCTCGGCATTGCCCAAGCCGAGTAGCTACGATTGCAGTATGATGGCACACCAAGGGCGAAACTTTCATCTGGTTATCCGGGACATAAATGGCAAAACGGCGACTGAACAAACAGCAGCAATTCCGCATCAAGAAAGTCCAGGAGGAGCGTGCGGCCCGGGCGGCGCGCAAGGAGAAGAAGGTTCAGGAGCAGGCCGACGCCGGCGAGCTCGGGCCAGAGCAGGAAGGGCTGGTTATTGCTCACTACGGGCAACAGCTGGATGTCGAAGCGCTTGAAGGCGACCAGGAAGGCGATGTGGTTCGCTGCTTTGTTCGGGCCAACATTGATAGCCTGGTAACTGGCGACAAGGTTGTCTGGCGGCCGGGTAAGAATGAGACGGGGGTTATCGTTGCCCGCAGTGAGCGCCGCAATCTGCTGCAGCGGCCGGATAATTTTGGTGCCCTGAAGCCGGTGGCCGCAAACATTGATCATATTATTCTTGTGATTGCGCCGGAGCCGGAACCTCACGATAACCTGATTGACCGGTATCTGGTTGCATCCGAGATCACAGACATTCCGGCAGTGATTCTGTTGAACAAGACCGATCTGATCACCGACAGCAACCGGGAGTACATCGACGCGCTTCTGGGCCGGTATGAGGCCCTGGGCTATGAGGTGGTTCGAACGTCTGCGGCTGAGTCCGGTGATAAACCTTCGCCAGAGGTTGAGGCACTGGTGAAGGATCAGACCAGTGTGTTTGTGGGGCAATCCGGGGTGGGCAAGTCATCCATTATCCAGACACTGATGCCCGATGAGGCCATTCGCGTGGGGGCTGTGTCGGAGAGCACCGGCAAGGGGATTCACACGACAACCACGGCTAAGCTGTTCCACCTGCCGCTAGGAGGCGATCTGATTGACTCGCCGGGGATCCGTGAGTTCGGGCTCTGGCATATGACAGCGCAGGAGATCGAGTATGGCTTTCGGGAAATTCGGGAGGTGATCGGCACCTGCAAGTTCCGCAACTGCCGGCACATGGGTGACCCCGGTTGCGCCATCGACAGAGCTGCGGAGGAAGGGAAAATCAGCCCGGAGCGGCTGAAAAGCTTCCACCGGATTCTTCAGGATATGACGGAGCAGCAGGCCCGCGGGCTGAAGCTGGACTGACAGACCCGAGCGGCCTTACCAGTTGAGTTCGCCAGGGGCCGGCTCTTCTTGTTCCTGCAACCATTCCCCGCTTTCCAGACGCTCACGGGCCGCCTCCCGCTCCGCCTCGGTCGGCTGGGTCAGATCAATCAGGGGCTCATCTGACTGGCCGGCAGTGCTCTGAATATTATCGACGGTCTTCTTGTTCAGAACGATAATGGAGATGCGGCGATTCACCGGCGCGTTCGGGTCTTCGTTGTCGAACAGTACGGAATCACTCAGGCCAACCACGCGAGCAATCTGCTGCTGACGCACACCCCCTGCAACCAGCGCTCTTCGGGCGGTATTTGCCCGGTCTGCCGATAATTCCCAGTTCGTGTAACCCGGCCGGCCGCTAAATGGCGTGGAGTCGGTGTGCCCGGTAATACTGAGCTTGTTGTTCACTGAACCCAGAGTTTTCGCAAGCTCAAACAGAATATCCTGAGAGTAGTACTTCAGCTCGGCCCGGCCGCTGTCGAACATGGGGCGACCGGAGCGATCGACGATCTGGATCCGCAGGCCCTCGTCGGTTATATCGATCAGCAACTGATCCTTGAACTCCTGCAAAGTCTCATCCTGCTTGATTTGCTCCTTCAGCTCCTGAAACAACTCCTGCATACGTCGCTGTTCAAGAGTTTCAGAGAGCTCATCCACCACTTCGTCTTCAATCTGGATCTGGCTCGATTCGATATCCGGACTCGCCTCGTTGACGACCGAGGCACTGCCCTCAAGGTCCACAGGGTTTGGAGAACCACCCTCGGTAAAGCCAACGGGATCCCGGAAGTAACCCTCAACCGCTTTTTTTTGCTCCGGCGATGCCGTAGCGGTTAACCACAGAACCAGAAAGAAAGCCATCATGGCGGTGGCGAAATCGGCAAACGCGACCTTCCAGGAGCCACCGTGATGGCCACCTGCAACAACCTTTTTCCGTTTGATGATGATCGGCTGTTCTTCCACGAATCGGCTCCGGGTTCAGATGAGGGCGGTGTTACTTGGAACGAACGTGATCATTAAGCTCCTGGAACCCAGGGCGCTTATCCGTGGGCAACGCCTTGCGGCCAAACTCAATGGCCATCTGGGGTGCTTGCCCGGAAACCGTCGCCACAATCGCTGATTTGACGCACTCGTAAGCCTTCAGCTCATACTTCGCAGCGTGTTCCATGGCGATAGAAGCAGGACCCACAAAACCATACCCCATGAAAATACCCAGAAAAGTACCCACCAGTGCTGCAGCCACACTGAGACCAATTTTTTCCGGGCCTTCAGTGAGAAAGTTCATGGTAATTACGATACCCAGCACCGCAGCGACGATGCCAAGCCCCGGCAGCGCATCGGCGATTTTGTTGACCGCGTGAGCAGGCTCCTCAAGCTCGTGCTGACGACTGTCGATCTCATTCTCCATCATGCCTTCCAGCTCGTGGGTCGCCATATTTCCGGAGCTGATGATGCGAAGGTAGTCCGTGATGAACGCGAGCAGTTCCTTGGACTTCATGACGGCTGGATATCGACTGAAAATCTGGCTTGCCTCGGGATTATCGATGTCCTCCTCGATCGCCATGACGCCTTGTTTACGGGATTTATCGAAGATCTCGTAAAGCAGACTCAGCAGATCCATGTAGAAAGCCTTTTTATAGGGTGAGCCTGTGAGTAACTGGACTCCCTTACCAAAGACTTCTTTGAGCGTATGGACGGGGTTAGCAATGATGAACGAGCCCAGAGCCGCCCCGAAAATGATTAACACTTCGGTTGGCTGCCAGAGCACCATCAGATTGCCGCCGTGGAGAACATAGCCAGTCAATACGCTGGCCAGAACAATAATCGAACCGACGATCAGTAACATAGAATCTACGCACGCCTTATTTTCTTGGTTATCGGCCGGAGCCGGAAGCTGTCACGCAAAAGGTGACACGATAATAGCAAGGCCGCGTCATAACCGCGAAGCCATGAAACAATTTCTATACAGGTAGCAGTCTTTGGTAAACTTCGCGCCTTTGAGCGCAAAGGATCACATCTAATGTTCGACAAGCTTTTTGTTCTTAGCCAGTACATCACGCCGCAACTGGGGGTATCCAACCTCGCCGGCCGTCTGGCGGACAATGACCGCTCCCCTGCGCTCAAGAACCGGGTTATAAAATGGTTTATCGGCCGCTATGGCGTTGACATGAGCGAAGCCGCCGAGCCTAACCCTGAAGCCTACGCCACGTTCAACGATTTCTTCACCCGGGAGCTGAAGCCTGGCATCCGCCCCCTGGCGGACGGCGAAAAAACCCTGGTCAGCCCCGTTGACGGCGCCATCAGCCAGCTCGGCCAGGTCACCGGAGACCGGGTTTTCCAGGCAAAGGGCCAGTCGTTCAGCCTGAGCGAGCTGCTCGGTGGCGAAGAGGCGACCACAGCCCCGTTTGCCGATGGCGAATTTTCTACAATCTACCTCTCGCCCAAGGACTATCACCGGATCCACATGCCGATGGCCGGCACGCTTCGACAGATGATCCATGTTCCCGGCAAGCTTTTTTCGGTCAACCCGGTAACCGCCGAAAATGTCCCGAATCTGTTCGCCCGCAATGAGCGGGTTGTCTGCATCTTCGACACCGCCTCCGGCCCCATGGCCCTGGTACTGGTTGGCGCCATGATTGTCGGCAGCGTGGAAACCCGCTGGGCAGGCGTTGTTGTGCCCGGCAGACGGCAGGTCACATCAACACTGTACGAAGGCGAGCAGGCCATCACCTTCGATAAGGGTGAAGAAATGGGCCGGTTCCGCCTGGGCTCCACTGTGATTGTGGTTATGCCAAAAGGCGCCGTCAGTTGGAACAGCAATCAGGTGGCCGGCAAAACCGTTCGCATGGGCGAGGCGTTCGGCGCCCTGGCGTGATCAAGTTCCGCAGGCTCAAGCCCGCTCGAACGGAAACGCCAAGACCTCACGGATGTCCTGGACTCCCAGCTTGAGCATCAGCAGCCTGTCCAGCCCGAGTGCGACACCGGAGCACTCGGGCAAACCCTGATCAAGCGCAGCGAGAAAAGCCTCATCCAGCTCCATTTCAGGCTTTCCGGATCGGCTGCGAAGCTCGTTATCGGCCTCAAAGCGCAACCTCTGTTCTCTTGGATCGGTCAATTCCCAGTAACCGTTACAAAGCTCCAGACCATCTACATAGAGTTCAAAACGATGCGCGGTCTCATAACCGTTAGACTTCGAAACTCTAGCGAGAGAAGCCTGCGAGGCTGGATATCCCGTTATGAAAACGGGCCTGCCCCGTCCCAGATTCGGCTCCACGGCAAAACTCATCAACAGATCGAGGCAGCCATCCCGACCAAGGTCCGCCAATTGCTCTGGCTCCAGCCACTCCTCACAGCGGCGCATCAGTTCAAGGTCCGTCGCTGCGAACGGGTCAATGTGCGCCCATCGCCTGAGGGCATCGCGATACTGAATGATTTCCGGCCGCTCGCATCCCAGCCAGCCGCAGACAAGGTCCGACACTTCAGCCATGAGCGTCACATCGTCAAAGCCTGTCCGATACCATTCGAGCATGGAGAATTCGGGGTTGTGACGACGCCCCTGTTCGCCATTGCGGAACACCCTGGAGATCTGAAAAATGGATCCACAGCCGGCCGCAAGCAATCGCTTCATGTGGTACTCGGGAGACGTCTGGAGCCACCCGCCTTTGCGTGTGCCGGCAGAAACCTGCGCGGGGATGCCGTCAAGATTGACATCAGTAACGCCACATCGCCCAAGCACCGGGGTTTCGACCTCCAGCACTTCTCGCTTCGCAAAAAAGCCGCGCACAAACGCCAGTTGTTGTGCGCGGCTTTTCAGGGCAGCCTGCGAGGCAGAGGGCTGCCAGACAGGTTCGCGGTTCATGACCGGATCAACTGCTCTTTACCCGGCTCACGTACTCGCCAGAGCGGGTATCCACCTTCAGGACTTCGCCGATGGTGATGAACAGGGGTACGTTGACAACCGCACCGGTAGAGAGTGTTGCCGGCTTGGAACCACCCTGGGCGGTGTCACCTTTCATTCCCGGATCGGTATCGACCACCTCAAGTTCAACGAAGTTGGGGGGCGTTACAGACAGCGGCGAGCCGTTGTAGAGCGTTACCGTATAAACGTCCTGCTCTTTCAGCCACTTCAGCGCGTCGCCAACCGCTTTGGCATCAGCCGGGTACTGCTCGAAGGAACCGTCAGTCAGCATGAAGTGCCAGAATTCACCGTCGGTATAGAGGTATTCCATGTCCTGATCAATGACATCTGCGGCTTCCAGACTTTCGCCGGACTTGAACGTGCGCTCCCAGACCCGGTTGGTCATGAGGTTACGCAGCCTTACCCGGTTGAAGGCCTGACCCTTCCCGGGTTTGACGAACTCATTCTCGAGAATGATGCAGGGGTCGCCATCCAGCAAAACCTTAAGACCGCCGCGAAATTCGTTGGTAGAATATGAAGCCATGAAATGTCCACCTGACAAAATGCTGTTTAGAATTCGAAGGGCGTTATGATACAGCGAACCCCCGCCCGTATAGAAGCCCACCTTTCCGACCACGAACAACGCAGCTGGCAGCAACTGCTGTCGGGCGCTGTTAAGTCGCCGAAGGAGCTGCTCCGCCGCCTGGAGTTGCCCGAGGAACCGTGGCTTGCAGGGGCAGAACAAGGCCACCGGCTTTTTCAGATCCGGGTACCTGAACCCTTCCTCAACCGGATGGAAAAGGGCAATCCGGCCGACCCTTTGCTTAGACAGGTGCTTCCGCTGGCGGACGAAGCCGGCCACGCGCCCGGTTTTGTCAGCGATCCTCTCGAAGAATCCGGCGCCATCGCCACCACCGGGCTCATCCGCAAGTACCGCAGCCGTGCCCTGCTCATGGTGACCGGACAGTGCGCGATCAACTGCCGGTACTGCTTCCGCAGGCACTTTCCCTACGACGAGCAACGCCTGAGCCCTCACGACCGGCAGCGGGTAATTGATACCCTTGGCGCCAGCCCGGAAATCAACGAAGTCATCTTCAGCGGCGGCGATCCCCTGGCCGTCAATGATCGCCTACTCAGTCAGTGGGCAAGCGCTATCAGCGGGATACCCCACATCCGCCGGCTGCGCCTGCATACCCGCTTGCCAGTTGTGATTCCCCAGAGGGTTTGCGACGAGTTACTGAAGTGGCTGTCGACGACTCCGCTCCAGGTAGTGATTGTCCTGCACATCAACCACCCGGCAGAGATCGACGGCCCCACTCGCCGTGCGCTCGGATACCTCCGGGCCGCAGGCGCAACGCTCCTGAACCAGAGCGTGATCCTCAGGGGTGTAAATGATCGAACGGCGGTGCTTGAAGAGTTGAGCGAGACCCTGTTTGATGCGGGCGTCCTGCCCTATTACCTGCATGCATTTGATCCAGTGACAGGCGCTCACCATTTCGACGTATCCGATGATGAGGCCCGAAATCTGGTGCGTGAGCTGCTGGCGCGCCTGCCCGGTTTTCTGGTGCCGAAGCTGGTGAGAGAAGAGCCTGGCAAGGAAAGCAAGACCCCGATCAACCTGTTCCCGTGACCGGTTTCGCAAAAAACGGCCCAAATTCACTTGTCAAAGATTGTCAACTCATGATCTTCTCGCTTTTTACGACTGGTTTGCTACTTTAAAGTCCAGTACCGTTAACGATAAAAACATGTATTTACGGCGTTTTCCTGACAGGCCGGCGGACACCCGGTAACCGCCAGCCAGGCAGGGCCAACCCCGGAATACCACCTGTGGTCCAGACATTGGCATGCATTCATGGAAGGTAAGACCCTGAAACCTGATCTCCGCGTTCCCGAACAGAAAACGGCCAGCCTGTCGTTCTGTGACACGACGCCCAAGGCGTTCCGGGTCTGGATAGACCAATTGCCGATGGCCAATATCGGCGAGGTGTCACGACAGCTTTACCACGCCATTATCGAACTGAACCACCTTTTCCTGGCGCCCCAGCAGCGCATGCAGTTCCTGGAATTGATTCGGGAAAAGATTCATTTTGTCTGTAATGAGCTCTCCCGCCACTACCTCGGTCTTGCCGTGGCGCTGCCCGAAAAACAAAGGAAGATCGCAAATCTGTCCCAGGCGCTCCAATTACATCTGGCCGGCGGCTACAAGCTGTGCGTTCTGGAGTTTATCGACAACGGGGGACTGGACAAGAATCGGCGCCAGATTGCCACAGCCGCACACCGGGCCATTTCCGAGCTGTCGGCAACTATTCTGAGATCGCACCAGCTCTACTGCCCGAGCCCCGCCCAGAGCTGGCTGGAGTGTCACCGTCTATTCCGGTTTGCACACCGCAACAAGCTCTCAGTGGTTCAGGTGGATGACGACACACTTCAGCATCGCCGCAGCAGCTCGGTCGCCGACAGCTACAAGCGTATCCTCCTGCTGGGCTGCGCGCGCCCGAATCAGCTTCGGCAGGCTGAGCTTCTGCACGTCTATGAACTCTTCGAATCCTGGACCGACCATACCCGATGCGGACCGGATGTTGAGGACGACAGCCTCTTTGTAATCAACATGGAACGGGACAACCCGCCGATTTACCGCAGCCTCCTCGAACAGAAGCCAGGTGACGACAGCTTCGGCTTTGATACCCATGACCTCTCGGCGATGCTGTCGGAGACGCTCCATGCCCGTCGCGAGCACAAAGATACCGATCACGAACTTCAGGTGCCGGCAAAGGTAAGCGACACACTGCTCACCCACCTTAGCCAGGCCCTCGGTATTCTCGCGAAGCGGAACTTCAACCGCATCGCGAGCCAGGGTTCACTTGAAGTCTGCGTCGGCCTCACAGCCGCGCACTACTTCATTGCCGGTGAGAAAACCTTTACGGAATTCGTGAATGGCAACGACAACGGCCATCATGAAGAAGAAAACCTGTTCGCACGGTCTTCGCGCCAGAAGCAGGACGCCTGGTCGGGCGCCCACGACGCCAGTCCCAGCGACGAACGGCTTCACGCCGGCGACACGCCGATCAACTTCAAGGGTTCCTACGGCAACTCCAAGGCCCCGTCGACCGACCGGAACCGGCCAAAGTCGCACCACTCTCTGCTGATCAACACCAGCCCAGGTGGTTACTGCGTCGCGTGGGAAAGCAATGTGCCTCCGTCATTGCAGGCCGGCGAGGTTCTGGGCGTTCGTGAGCAAAACTCTCATCCCTGGAGCGTGGCGGTGGTGCGCTGGATTCGACAGATCAAGAACCAGGGCACCCAGGTGGGCATTGAGCTGCTCGCACCGAGCGCTTCACCCTGCGGTGTGCGCCTGATCCAGAAAGTGGGCAATAGCAGTGAATACCTGCGCGGCCTGCTGTTACCGGAAATCAGCGTGGTCAACCAGTCAGCCACACTGATCACGCCTCGCCTGCCATTCCAGTCGGGCAGCCGCATCTCCCTGCTCCATGATGGCCGGGAAGATCAGGGTCAGTTGTCTCGCAAAGTGTCCTCTACTGGCAGCATCAGCCAGTTCGAACTCAAGCTGCAGAACGCGGCAACGCTGAATGCTGGCGCACCGCCTGCATCATCCGGAGCCAGCGAGGACGAATTCGACTCGCTCTGGCCATCTCTGTAAGGTCTCCAAACTGAGACACCGGAAGCCTTCAGAGGGTTGTTATTGATCGGCAACCCCTGCATCATTCAGCGTTAGTGAATGAACCGTGTATCACGAGATGCCCTTCGAATGCAGAAAAAGAACGCGACCGTACACCTGCTGATTCTGGATCCATCGCAAAACGATGCCGAATCACTGGTCAGCCTGCTCCGTAACTCCGGCAAGGCTACCCGAGCCCACAGAATCACCTCGGAAGAAGATCTGGAAGAAACGCTCAAGGCCGGAAACTGGGATTTGCTTCTGGCCCGCGACCTGGAGCAGGAATTTTCGGCCGACGACGCCCTCGCCATGATCCGCCGGATGGACAAGGACATTCCGTTCATTCTCCTGACGGAAGAAGAAAGCCGGGAGCGCACCGTAGGCATGATGAAGGCAGGCGCCCAGGATACGGTGTCGTTCGAGCACACCGATCTTATTGTGCTGAAGGTCAATCGTGAGCTGGCAGCTCTTGACGAACGTCGCCGGCGCCGTGTTCTGGAGTCCCATCTGCGGGAAGCGGAACAGCGGTGCCAGTTGCTGCTGGAAAGCTCCAAGGATGCGATTGCCTACATCAATGATGGCATGCACATCTACGCCAACCAGTCGTACATGGAGTTTCTCGGGTACGATGACATCGACGATCTAATCTGCGTTCCGGTGCTGGACACCCTCACCCCGGAAAGCCAGGAGAAGTACAAGGAATTCATGAAGTCGTTTGCCGAAAAGGGCGAAGACGGCATGACCATGAATTGCACGGCTCGACGCAGCGACGACCACGAACTGAACGTGACCATGTCGGTCTCGGCCGCCACCTACGACGGTGAGGAATGCACGCAGATCGTTCTGCAGCCGGAGCACAGCGACGCAGAGCTGGAAGAAAAGCTGCGCCAGATCAGCAGCCAGGACCTTCTGACCGGGCTGTATAATCGTCAGTACCTGATGGATGCACTCGCTGAAGCAATCGCCAACGCCGGCAAGAAGAATGAAACCGGTGCACTCGCCTACATCGCCCTCGATAACTTCATGAGCATGAAGGGCCAGGTGGGCATTTCCGGCGCCGACCTGCTGCTTGGTGATCTGGCAAACCTGCTCAAAGAGCAGGCCGGTGGCGACCTTGCCCTGGCCCGGTTGAGCGATGATGCCTTCAGTCTGCTCAGCCAGCCCTGCGATGAATCTACCATGGCAGGGCACGCCGAGCGCATCCGCAAGGCGGTTGAGGACCATCTGTTTGATATCAATGGCCGCACGGTCCAGTTGACCGTGAGCATCGGTGTCGCCGCGATTACCGAGAATTCGCCGAAGACCGAGGAACTCATGGCCAGGGCCCATACGGCATCGGCGGAAGTACGAAAGCTCGAAGGTCATGCAGAGGGCAACGGTGTGGTGGTCTACAACCCCGCCGACTTCGAGGCTCTGGATCAAAGCAATTCGGTGGAAGCGATTCAGAAAGCTCTGGAAGAAAACCGCTTCCGGCTGCTGTTCCAGCCGATAATCAACCTGCGTGGCGAAGGCGAGGAACATTACGAGGCCTTCGTGCGCATGCTCGACAAGGACGATGAGGAAGTCTCACCCTATGACTTCCTGCCGCCAACAGGTCCGAGCGACACCGCGATCAAGATTGACCGCTGGGTTATTCTGCAGACCATCAAACAGCTGTCCAGCCATCGCTCACGGGGCCACGATACCCGCCTGTTCCTCAATGTGACGGCCGAAACCCTGCAGGATAAAACCTTCACTCCCTGGCTGAGCGTTGCCCTGAAAGCCGCACGGCTGCCGGGCGATTCCCTGATTTTCCAGATCCGGGAAGGCGATGCCAACAACTACATGAAGCAGGCGAAAGACTTCACCAAGGCGGTGCACGAGCTTCACTGCAAGGTATCCATCTCCCAGTTCGGCTGCGCCCTCAATCCGTTCAACACCCTGAAACACATCGATACGGACTATGTGAAGATCGATGGTTCCTTCACGGAAGAAATCCAGAAGAGCGACGAGGCCAAAGAACAGGTCAAGGAAATGGTCAAGAGCCTGCAGTCCAGCGGTAAGCTCACCATCATCCCGCTTGTGGAGAATGCCGGCGTTCTCGCCACCCTGTGGCAGGCCGGCGTGAACTATATTCAGGGCTACTACCTGCAGGCACCAGTACCTGAAATGAACTACGACTTCGGCGACAACTGAGCCTGAACGGCTCAGAAGTCGGCGTTTTCCAGACTCTGATTGGTTTCGCTCTCACGGAAACCAATCAGGTACAGGATCGCATCCAGCCCCAGCGTCGAAATCGCGTGGCGCGCTGATTCCTTGACCAGGGGCTTGGCGCGGAAAGCCACCCCCAGGCCGGCCTGGCTCAGCATTGGAAGGTCATTGGCGCCATCACCGACGGCAATAACCTGTTCCCGGGAAATATGCTCTTTCTCGGCGATTTCCAAAAGCAGTTCTGCCTTTCGCTTGCCGTCGACAATCTGCCCGGAAACCTTGCCTGTGACCTTGCCATCCTCAATTTCGAGTTCATTGGCGTAGATGTAATCGATACCGAGTTTGCGCTGAAGGTGGCGCGCAAAGTAGGTGAAGCCGCCCGACAGGATTGCGGTGCGATATCCCAGCGCCTTGAGACTGAGGATCAGGTGCTCTGCACCCTCGGTCATCCGCAACCGCGAGGCGATTCCCTCGAGGACCGATTCATCCAGGCCTTTCAGAAGTGCCAGGCGCTCGGCAAAACTCTGGCTGAAATCCAGCTCGCCCTGCATGGCCCTTTCGGTAATCTCTGCCACCTGCTCCCCGACTCCGGCCTCCGCAGCCAGCTCGTCGATCACTTCGGCTTCGATCAACGTGGAATCCATGTCAAAGACCACCAGCCGGCGATTGCGGCGGAAGATGGAATCTTCCTGGAAGGCGATATCCACATTCATTTCGCCAGCGATATGCAGGAAATCCGCCCGAAGTTTCTCAAGATCTGATGGTGTGCCTCTTACCGAGAACTCGACACAGGCGATACGATTGTCTGCGGCATTCAGCGAGGGCCTGGCAGACAGGCGTGAGATGTTATCGATGTTCAGACCATGACGCGCCGTGATGGCGGAAACCCGGGCAATCTGCTCGGCTTTGATATCCCGGGCAAGCAGCGTCACGATGTAGCAGGCCCGGTTCCGGGCCGCGGCCCAGGATTGGTACTCCTCGACGGTGATCGGCGCAAACCTGACCTGCAGATCCAGAGCGTGTAGCCGGAACAGCAAGTCACGAATGACGGGCGAGGATTTGGATTCATCCGGAATCTCGATCAGAATGCCCCACGTCAGGTGGTCGTGGATGACCGCCTGTCCGATATCCAGAATGCGCACATCATAGCGCCCCATGATGCCGGTGATTTCCGACGTCAGGCCGGGCTTGTCACGCCCGGAGACATTAATCAGTACCAGTTCACTCACTGTCGGTACCCTCGCTGTCAGAGCCCGCCTCTTCCTGCGCTCGTGCGGCGGAAGGAATCACGTCAATGCCATCAACCCGTTGCAGACCCCTTGGCAGCTTGTGGCCGCGGCGCCCCCGCTCTCCGAGGTAGTGCTCGAGGTCCGCGAACTGCAACCCCATCTTGCGCTTGCCGGCCCGTATTTCCAGCTGGTCATCCTCGGCAAATACTGCTACTGCCACCACATATTCTTCACGGCTCTGAACCCTGGCCGAGGGAATGCTGATGATCTTGTTGCCTTTACCCTTGGCCAGTTCCGGCAATTCGCTAAGCGGGAACACCAGCATCCGTCCCTCGTTGGACACCGCCCCCAGATACAGCGTTTTCTCGGTCGTCGGTATGGTCAGTGGAGGCATGATCCTCGCGCCCTTGGGAACACTGACTACTGCCTTGCCATTGCGGTTCTTACTGATCATGTCGTTCAGCGATGTAACAAACCCGTAGCCACCGTCGGTAACCAGCAACGCCTTACGGGACGGATCTCCCATCAACAGGCCTGAGAAGCTGGCACCGGAGGGCGGGTTGATGCGCCCCGTCAGCGGCTCACCCTGGCCTCTGGCAGATGGAAAACTGTGAGCCATCAAGGAATAGGCGCGCCCGGTAGAATCCAGGAATATCGCCTGTTGGTTGTTCCGTCCCCGGGCCGCGAGGGAGAAACGGTCACCGGCTTTATAACTCAGACCTTCCGGCTCAATGTCATGCCCCTTGGCGGCGCGAACCCAGCCTTTTTCAGACAGCACAACCGTAACGGGGTCGTTCGAGATCAGGTCCACTTCACTGAATGCCTTGGCCTCCTCACGCTCGACTATCGGTGAGCGGCGATCATCGCCAAAGGTCTGGGCATCCGCTTGCATCTCGCTCTTGATCAGTTCGCGCAGGCGATCCTCGGAACCCAGAATGGATTGGAGCTCATCCCGTTCAGCCGCAAGCTCATCCTGCTCGCCCCGGATTTTCATTTCCTCAAGCTTGGCCAGGTGGCGCAACTTGAGTTCGAGGATGGCTTCCGCCTGGTCCGGGGACAGACCGAACCTGGCCATCAATTCGGCCTTGGGCTTGTCTTCAGTGCGAATGATCTCGATCACCTCATCGATGTTGAGATAGGCGATCAACAGGCCTTCCAGAATGTGCAGGCGTGCAAGCACCTTGTCCAGGCGGTGCTGGAGACGGCGGATGACAGTGGTGCGCCGGAAGGTCAGCCACTCGGTAAGGATCTGGTGCAATCCCTTCACGCCCGGTCTGCCATCGTTGCCGATCACATTGATGTTGACCCGATAGGTTTTCTCCAGATCGGTGCTGGCAAACAGGTGCGCCATCAAACCATCCAGATCAACCCGGTTGGATCGGGGCACGATCACCAGGCGGGTCGGGTTTTCATGATCGGATTCGTCACGAAGGTCCGCCACCATCGGTAGCTTCTTGGTCTGCATCTGATGGGCAATCTGCTCCAGAACCCGGTTGCCAGAGACCTGGTGCGGCAGATCCGTAACCACGATCTCACCACTCTCGCGGATCCACCGTGCCCGCATCCGCAGCGATCCGCGGCCGGTTTCGTACATCTGCCGGATGTCTTTCCGGGGGGTGATGATTTCTGCTTCAGTCGGAAAATCCGGGCCCTTGATGTGCTCGCAGAGTTCATCAACCGTCGACTCCGGCTGATCCAGCAAGCGTATGCAGGCTGCGGTGACTTCCCGAACGTTATGCGGCGGGATATCCGTGGCCATACCAACGGCGATACCGGTGGTGCCATTAAGCAGAACATGGGGCAACCGGGCCGGAAGCACTGACGGCTCATCCATGGTGCCATCAAAGTTGGGCACCCAGTCCACCGTGCCCTGCCCCAGCTCTCCCAGTAGAACTTCCGCAAACGGCGCCAGGCGAGATTCGGTATAGCGCATGGCAGCAAAGGACTTGGGATCGTCCGGGGAGCCCCAGTTACCCTGCCCGTCCACAAGAGGGTAGCGGTAGGAAAAAGGCTGAGCCATGAGCACCATGGCCTCGTAACAGGCGCTGTCGCCATGGGGATGAAATTTACCCAGCACATCACCCACGGTACGGGCAGACTTCTTGTACTTCGAGGTGGATTTCAGTCCCAACTCGGACATGGCATAGACGATTCGCCGCTGAACCGGTTTCAGGCCATCGCCGACATTCGGAAGTGCCCGGTCAAGAATGACGTACATGGAGTAATCGAGATAGGCCTTTTCCGTGTAATCCCGGAGCGAAACCCGCTCGAAGCCTTCATCCGTTGTCTGAAACTCTGGCATGGATGCCTCTTTGATTGCCTGTGTTGCCTGATTTGAATACCGTCGGTGATGCTACGCCCTGGCCCCGGAATAATCACCGGTTAGCAGGAGCGCACATTATATGGAGCAAGGCGCCGATACACCAACAACCTGCGGATTTATTGGCCAAAACTGCCGAGGTGTCGCACAGACGTCTGATTCCAATAGCGGAATTCCCGCATGGAGAGTCCGTAAGGTGAGCCGTATGCTCCGTCGAAGTGAATAGAAGACCGTTTTACTTCTCTGACAAGCGGAACACTATGAAACCCAACATCAAAGCCTGCGGGCAAGCCATGGTGACAGCCATGGTAAATGCGGTTCTGGCGGTGGCACTGATGCTCCTCGTGGAGTTTGCAATCAGCGGCAGCTTCCAGATTCCCGAGCCCTACCTTTGGGCGGGTTTGCTGATCTGGCTGGTCATCTTCGCGGGACAATTCTGGCGCCAAAGGCACCTGTGCAAATCTTGTGAAACAGACAGGTCATCGTCAGATCATCCACAGAGCGAATCCACGCTCTGAACCAGCCAGAATGCGGCATTTGTATTCACGGACAATCATGATGCATCGTAGAGGGGAATCCTGAAGTGAGGTTCCGGGCCTGCGCCCGGAACCCCCTCTGACAGGGTCAGCCAGTTTTACTGCCGGATACCTTCGACAGAAATGATGATCTCGACAGTCTCGGAGGCCTTGCCGAGATCCATCGGGATGCCAAAGTCTGTCAGGCGAAGCTCGGTTTCCGCTTCAAAACCCATACGGTAGCCACCCCAGGGATCGTCCCCGTGGCCAAGCATTTCGGCATCGAGGGTCACTTCTTTTGTCACACCTCGGAGGGTGAAGTCGCCGATGATATCGGCCTCGCCTTCTTCATCCAGCACCACGCGCTTGCTCTTGAACGTTGCTTGCGGAAATTCGTCCACATACAGGAAATCTTCGCTGCGCAGATGCTTGTCGCGCTCGGCGTGATTGGAATCCACACTCGCAGTATCGATCGTCACGTTGACAGTGCTGTTCTCCGGATTCTCGGCGTCGTAGACAAACTCGCCGTCGAAATCGTTAAAACGACCGTACAGCCAGCTGTAGCCAAGGTGGGAAATCTTGAAGGTAATGAACTGGTGAGTGCCCTTGGTATCAAACGCATAGGTGCCGCTGTGCTCGTTGGCCTGGACTGCACCTACAAGCGCCATCGACACGGCCGAGGCAAGCAGAACTTTTTTCATGGTTATCTCCCTTGTTGCATTGGTGCCCGACTTCCGGGCGTTAAACGATAAAAAACGGCCGGCCAGTCACTTCCCTAGCATACGCCGTAACGTGCGGTCGCGATCAAGCAGATGATGTTTGAAGGCGCCAGCCGCGTGAATGGCAGCAAGACCGACAATGGCCCAGGTGGACCAATAGTGAACTGTTCCGGCGATGTCCTCCATTCCCTTTATCTGGCCAGTGACCGATGGCACTTCAAACCAGCCGAACACGCTGATCGAAGACCCGTCGGCGGTCGATATCAGGTAGCCGCTGACCATGGCGACGAAAATCAGCACGTATAGGAGAAGGTGGGCTGCATGGGCGCTTCGAATCTCCCAGCTCTTGTGCCCATCCAGCGGATCCGGCGAAACATTCACCGCTCTCCAGACCACCCGGAAAAGCATCAATAAAAACAGCAGTATGCCAACGCTGCGATGAATATCCGGACCGCGGCGATACCAGTCGTCGTAATAGGACAAATCCACCATCCAGAAGCCGAGCCCGAACAGGCCGAAAACAGCCAGAGCAACGACCCAGTGATTCACGATGGTTACAAGACCGTAGTCGGCTGAGGTATTCCTGATTTGCATGATGAAAATTCACCCTGTTCCCTGGTTACATCGTTGAAGCCAAGTCTAGAAACTTGGTTGTGCGAAAAAAATCAAAATCTTTTGCAGCGGTACATCAGAAATTCTGACTATTCGCCCGGGCTTTTGCCTTTGGTCGCATAGGGGTTTTACGGATTGTTCAAAATTATAGCAACGATAAACTTGGCTCATAATTGAATGCCCCGTCTGGGGCCTCATTGACCGAGAGGACAGGACATGGAACTCGAATTCGACGAAAGCGTGGTTGTACCCAGTAATAACTGATTCTCTGGCGGTCCGTCCGGACCGCTGGGCTCCCCTCTCTTCTTTCCTCTTGCAGACCCTCAAAGATACAAACCGTTTCCAGTTTCTACATGAAACAGTGGTAATAAACTCGGTTTTTTGGCAATCTTCCTTCCAACTATCAGTAACTTCTCGATTTTTCAGGCGAAACCTGTACTGATAAAAGACAGTTCAGGCGCCAGAGTGGGGCGACTGATGCGTTCGTTCAATCAACCAGAATCATCTATGTCGAGACGCCTCCCTGAAAAGCTGACAGCTCCGGAAGTGGACCTGTTGTCTCCTATGCTGAACAGGGACGATGACACATGGACCGCAGATTTTCGCGGACTGACGTTGAGAACAGCGCTCCAGCCGATTTACAGCATTTCACACAAACGTATCGTCGGCTATGAGGCCCTGATCCGGGCCTTTGATACGGATAACTCCGCGGTACTGCCGCTGCACCTGTTCCAGCTACCGGCCTCCGAGGCTGAGAACCTTCTCCTTGACCGCCTTTGCCGCTATCTGCACATACGCAATTACAGCGGCATTCGCGATCAGCTGAACTGGCTGTTCCTCAACGTTTCGCCCCAGGTGGTAACCAGCGGCAGCCAGGCCGATTCGTTCTTCGGACAGCTTCTGGCCAAAACCGGCCTACCTCCACACCGGATTGTTATGGAAATAGTTGAGCAACCCACAGACGACGCCGAAAGGCTTCGGGAAACGGTTGCCTACTACAAGAAACTGGGCTGTCTGACGGCCATTGATGATTTCGGTGCCGGCCACTCCAATTTCGAGCGAATCTGGAACCTGTCACCCGACATCGTGAAACTGGATCGACAACTGCTTACCCGTGCGACAGATGATCACAAGGCACGCCAGATTCTGAACGGCATCGTGTCACTGCTGCACCAGTCCGGCTGCCTGGTTCTTCTGGAAGGCGTGGAAACCCGTGATCAGGCAATGATTGCGATCGATGCGGGCGTGGATTTCGTTCAGGGGTTCTATTTCCGCAGACCGAGCACAGACCTCGACCAACTGAGTCACTCACCCGCCGATTTCGATCATCTGTTGCAGGAATACAAAACCCGCAACCAGGTTACCCTGGATCCGACCCGGCAACTGGTGGACTTTTTCAGTGGCTTCTTCGACCACGCAATCACGAAGCTTCGCAGCGGGATGAGCATGCAGCAATCCTGTCTAGAATTGTTGAACCACCCAGCCGTTTCCCGCTGCTACCTGGTCGACGACAAGGGCGTTCAGATGGACGACACCCTGGTTTCCGATGCGGGCACACGCAGTATGGACCCGCGTTTCAAACCCCTGGAGAGCACCAGCAGCGCCGACTGGTTTCGCCAGCAGTTCCTTCGCCAGGCGCTGGCTCAACCGGAAAGCCTGCACGTAACCGCCCCCTACCTTTGCGTCACCGGAGCCTATATGTGCGTGACCCTGTCACTGGGGTACTACCAGGACGGCAAGCTTCAGGTGCTGTGCTGCGACATTCTCGCCAACCCGACCGAACAGCGCTCATAGACCGGGAGTGATGTCGTAGACCACGGCAATAACCACAACGGTAACGGCGCCAACAAACACGTTCATGGGTAAACCGACCCGCACGAAATCACCGAACCGGTAACCACCAGGCCCGAATACCATCATGTTGGTCTGGTACCCAAGCGGCGTGGCAAAACTGGCGGACGCGGCCATCATCACCGCAATCACAAACGGCTCGGCGGCCACCCCCATACTGTTCGTCATCGACAGAACGATGGGAATGACCAGGACCGCCGCCGCATTGTTGGTAATAACCTCGGTCAGGACCGACACCACGAGATAAACCAGCAGGATCGTTAACAGTACGTCGCCCTGACTGAATTCAAGGATGCCTGCAGCCACAAAGCCTGCCGCGCCGGTCTGTTCCAGAGCCGCGCCCATGGCAAAGGAGGCCGCAATGGTAAGGATCACCGGCACATCCACGGACTTCTGGGCCTGGCCCACCGAGCAGCAGCCAGTCAGAATCATTCCTGCGGCGCCCAGCAGGGCCGCGTTAAGCATGCTCAGGGTGCCACAGGCAGCGAGACCCACCAGCACCAACAGGATTCCCCAGGACAGCCACGCCCGGTCATGCCGGGGTGTCTCGGTTTCCAGGTCATTAATAAGCAGAAAGTCCTTGTTATAGCGCTGTCGGCTGACAAACGCGGGGCGGGCCTCGAGAAGCAGCACATCGCCAGGTTTGAGGCGGATATTCCCAAGGTTGCCGGAAACACGCTCCCCACCCCTGGCAACGGCCAGCACAACCGCACCGTAACGGTCCCGGAACCGGGCGTCGCGAATGGTCAGCCCCAACACATCGGACTGGGGCGACAATGCCGCTTCAACCAGACGCCGTTCCGCCCGATCCTTGCTCAAGCTCGGCTCGTCTTCATGGACTGACGGGACGATACCGTTTATCCGCAGGAGGTCGGAAATGGCCTGGGTATCACCGGCAAACACCAGACGATCGCCACCCCTGAGTCGCTCCTCCGAGGGCACCGCCGTAACCACGCTGCCATCGCGTTCGATCTCAACCAGATACAATCGCTCAAGCTCCCGGAGCCCGGCTTCACCAACAGTCTTGCCGACCAGCGGCCCGTCAAACGACACCGCGACCTCCAGGGTAAACTCCCTCATGGAGCCAAATTTCTGCTGATCCTTACGATCCGGAAGCACACGGGGCATAACAAGCAGCAAAGCGGCCACGCCGATCACCGCCACCGGCAGCCCGACCGCCGTGATCGAGAAAATGGAGAAGCCCTCTTCGCCGGTTAGCTGCTGGTACTGGCCGTTGACGACCAGATTCGTGCTGGTGCCGATCAGTGTCAGGGTACCCCCGAGAATGGCGGAGTAGCTCAGGGGAATCATCAATTTGGACGGTGAGATACCGATCTTGCGGGACCACGCATGCACCGCCGGGATCATGGTGGCGACAACCGGGGTGTTGTTGAGAAAACCACTGAGAAGGGACACCGGGAGGGCAATCCGTGCCTGGGCAGAACGAACGGTCTTGGGATTGCGAAGCAGGTGATGCACCAGCAGATCGACACCGCCGGAATGATGAATGCCCGCAGCCACCACAAACATGGCAACCACGGTGATCAGACCACTGTTGCTGAACCCGGCGAGCGCCTGGTCCGCGGACACAATCCCGCTGGCACTGAGCACCACGAGCACACCCATCATCACCAGATGGGGCGCAAATCGCCCTGCACTCATCAGTATCAACGCGGTGCCTGCGAGGCCCAGCGCAAACCAGCCCTGCCAGTCCATCAACGGTTCTTCCCGATCAGAAAACTGGCAGGATAACGACTTTGCAGAAGACAGAGAAAGAATAAAGGATGCTTTTTATAGCATCTTATAGAATATTAAACTTCGATGTCCGCCATGTTGCCGTAGGTCTCGAGCCACGCCCTTCGATCGGATGCGCGCTTCTTGCCCAGCAACATGTCCATCCGGCTATCGGTATCATCCCCGTCTTCGATGGTCAGCATGACCAGGCGACGGGTGTCCGGGGCCATGGTGGTCTCACGCAGCTGAAGCGGGTTCATCTCACCCAGACCCTTGAAGCGGGTCACCGAAATCTTGCCCTTGCGCTTCTCCGCGGCAATACGGTCGATAATGCCCTGCTTTTCATGTTCATCCAGGGCGTAGAAGGTTTCCTTGCCCAGATCTACCCGATACAGCGGCGGCATGGCAACGAACACATGGCCGGCGGCAACCACAGGGCGGAAGTGTTTGACGAACAACGCGCACAGCAGCGTGGCAATGTGAAGGCCATCCGAGTCCGCATCAGCAAGGATGCAGATCTTGTTGTACCGAAGGCCATCCAGCTGGTCAGAACCGGGATCTACACCAATCGCAACGGCAATATCGTGAACTTCCTGGGACGCCAGGATCTCGCCCGAATCAACCTCCCAGGTATTGAGGATTTTCCCCCGAAGCGGCATCACCGCCTGGAACTCCCGGTCCCGGGCCTGCTTGGCGGAACCGCCTGCAGAATCACCTTCTACCAGGAACAGCTCGGACCGGGCGGTATCCCCACCGGAACAGTCCGCCAGCTTACCCGGGAGTGCGGGGCCCGAGGTGACTTTCTTGCGGGCCACCTTTTTGCTGGCTCGCAGCCGACGCTGGGCATTGCTGATGAAGAGCTCAGCTAGTGCTTCTGCCACATCGGTGTGCTGGTTGAGCCAAAGGCTGAAGGCATCCTTGACCACGCCGGAGATGAAGGCCGCGGCCTCACGGGAAGACAGACGCTCTTTGGTCTGCCCTGAGAACTGGGGCTCCTGCATCTTGAAGGACAGGACATAGGCTGCCCGTTCCCAGATATCTTCCGGAGAGAGCTTCACGCCACGGGGTAGCAGGTTGCGGAACTCGCAGAACTCGCGCATGGCTTCAAGCAGGCCGGTACGCAGCCCGTTCACATGGGTGCCGCCCTGGGCCGTGGGAATCAGGTTTACGTAGCTTTCCATGATCGCTTCGCCGCCCTCGGGCAGCCACTGGATGGCCCAGTCCACCGCTTCCTTGTTTCCGGAAAAGCTGCCGGTAAACGGCTCAAGCGGCACAACCTCGATATCGGCCAGCGCCGTGCGCAGGTAGTCCCGCAACCCGTCCTCGTAAAACCATTCGTCTTTTTCGCCGGTTTTTTCCTGGAGGAAGGTAACCGTCAGGCCCGGACACAGAACCGCCTTTGCCCTCAGGTTATGGCGGAGCCGGCTAACGGAAAAATTCGGGCTGTCGAAATAGGTTACGTTGGGCTTGAACTTCAGGCGGGTACCGGTGTTGCGCTTGCCCACGGTATCGATCACTTCAAGCTCGGACGCTTTGTCGCCATTGGCAAACGTCATCCGGTGCAATTGGCCATCGCGCTTGATGGTTATTTCCAGATGGGTGGACAGTGCGTTGACTACGGATACACCGACACCGTGGAGACCACCGGAAAAGTTGTAGTTGCCCTGAGAGAATTTGCCGCCGGCGTGCAGGCGGGTGAGGATCAGTTCAACGCCAGGCAGGCCTTCCTCTTTGTGCAAATCCACGGGCATGCCCCGGCCGTCATCTTCAACGCTCAGCGAGCCATCGCTGTACAACACCACGTCGATGCGTTTGGCGTGCCCTGCCAGCGCCTCATCCACACTGTTGTCGATAACTTCCTGCGCCAGGTGATTGGGCCGACTGGTGTCTGTATACATCCCCGGCCGCTTGCGCACCGGATCCAGGCCGCTCAGTACTTCAATAGCATCGGCGTTATATTGTTGCTGGCTCATGGGCAGGAACTGACTCCGCGATTGATATGAAAAGCTGAGCCATAGCTTAGGGATTCGTGAGGAAAGATCAACGGTTGTTTTCGGCGCGGGTGATCTGGATATCATCCCAGCCTTCAGCGGTCACCGCGATGACCGCGCAGGGGGTGGTGAGCGCCTGTGTGACGATGGTGCCAGGGGCGGGTTCAGCCACTCTGACCCTCAGCTCCAGGGTTCCGCCACGGATCTCAGAGAAGTCAAGGGTGACACTGTAGCCGCCGGTTGGCTTCTGGCCAATTGAAGCAAGCACAATATGCTCACGCTGATAATCAATTCCCTTCATTGACTCTAATGAAAGATTTCTCATGGGCATCGTTTCCAGACGTCGCAACTCTTTCAGGCTCTCGATATGTATGGATCCGGGAGCAACTAAGCCGCAATGCGCTGACTGTGTTATTTGTCTCGCTAGGGGAGCACCGGTTTCAGTCTCAGTTTGACTGACAGAACACCCGGACGCTAAAACACCCAAAACAATTAAACAGACCTTAGGCAGGTGCGTCGAGAACATCAATTCCGCAAAACCCTTTTAGCATTTGATTGACTACCAGATTGTTCTGGTAGTAGTTGGTAACCCCTAAAATTTGGCCTCGGCAGCAGGTCCGATGAACCCACGGATAAGGCGGGCCTTGAGTAACTAGTGGTCATGCGAATACCGGTAATAGACCCGCCCTCAATCACTTCAATTTCCTGGCGCAAACCGGAAACAGGGTATTCGGCGCAGGCTTCTCCTGCGTGGCAGATCAGGCCATCGTTATCAAGATCCGTCCCTGCCACTAAGACATAACTCCCAGGTGGCACTTCGTTCCGGAGCAAAGGGGCTAAACCATCATCCGGAACAAATTCGAACGTGTATTGGCCATCGCTCACAGTGGCGACAGTCTGCCCGACCGTCACATATAAGCCAGTCTGGGGATCAGGTTCAGGCTCAACCAACAACACGAAATGCCGACCTGCGTCTCGGGCTTGCTGATCAGTGATCCTTTGACCTATCACGGGCACTGTCAATCGTGCTTGAATTTCAGTCCTCGAATCATATGTGATTTCCAGATTACCCCGAGAGGAAACTCCAGGGTCAAGTTTGTCCGGATCCAGAACAAGTTCTACTTGAGCAACCTGGTTCGCCTCTATCTCCAATGGTAAGGATGCAGAAGTTAGCGAAGCAGTAAACCAGTCCTGGGAAGCAGATACATCGGTTATTGTTACCGAGTAATTGCCCAACGGAGACAAATCAATTGAATCGTTTGCAGCAAGCCCGGATTCCGAGGACAAATTTACGATGGCCGGAGAGGAAGTAAGTAGTTCCGGCGGATTTCCAGAAAGCACCGCTTGAACTGCCTTGCCACCATCAAGTACACCATAGCCCAACTGGTCGGTTCGTTCACAGCCCGATTCGCAGGGCCGCTCGGTTAATGCCCCACTTCGCAAATATCCCTCAACCGCAGAGGAATCAAGGGCTGCATTGGCTTCTTTCATAAGTGCCAGTACACCTGAGAAGTGCGGAGCGGCCATAGACGTCCCTTGTAATCCCCGGTAGACAGGCTGAAGCTGGCCATCGACGATGGCCGCACTTGTGCTGCTGACTAAGTCACCCCTTCCATCACCATTCCCGTCGCGGCTGGCGTCTCCGCCTGGAGCTGCCAGATCAATCGTACTACCAAAATTAGAATACGATGCGGGTACTCCAGCACCATCCACAGCGCTGACCGAGAATACATTCTCGAGTGCCGCGGGACAGGAGGGTTCGCTTGTAGCGGAATTACCTGCGGCAGCCACATACAAGATTCCTCTCCCTACGCCTTCGTCAATTAGCTGCTGCAGCGTCACAGCTACGCCAGGGTCACCACAAGGCAATCCCCCCAGGCTCAGATTAACGATGTCTGCTGAAGACCTATTTTGATCCCCTAGTACCCACTGCATCCCCTCAAGGAGGTCACTGAGCGTTCCAGTCCCGCCCTCACCCAAAACCCGCACAGGCATCAGCCTCGATCCAAAAGCAACGCCCGCGCCACCGCTGCCATTAACTGCAGCAGCCACAGTGCCTGACACATGGGTACCATGATAAACACTGCCACCTACCGAATTGCCTGGGTCAGCTGGAAGCTCATCTCCGTCCAAAGCATCAAAACCAGCGATAACATTGCTCGCAAGATCCGGATGCCACTGACCTCCGTCCTGAAACAAACCAGTATCCAAAACAGCGACGCTGACACCATTCCCACCACCGGGCGCCAGTTGCCACGCAACCGGCCCGTTGATCAGGCTGTAATGCCACTGCTGAGCCAGCACTCCACTTGTATAGAAAGGCTCGTCCACCGGCGTCAGCATGGCCCGAGTCCTGTAATTGGGTGATGCATGCCGAATGGAGGGGTCAGCCCGCAGACTTTGAATCCAGGCAAGCGTCTGATCTGCTTCGTTTACGTGACTCAACGCAGCAAAGCCGGCCGGTCTGCGAACTTTCCAGATTCCCGGAGCAATCTGTAGGCCCGCCTCGGTCATTGAAGTGCGAGGGAGACTGTTCTTCTGCGCACCAGGACCAGACAAAGAAATAATCGCTTCGTTCTCTACGAATTCGTGTTTTGACCAGTCATAGCTTGTTATGTTTGATGCTTCAGCTCTCGATGAGGAGAGGATATACAGCATGGGCGAGGAGCCAAGAGCTGTTACAGTTATTCCGTAGTCGCCCACTTGCTGACTTTCGATAGCTACACTGACTGCTGCGCCGTTACCCGGTGCAATAGCTTGCCCGACAGTAGTACCGTCAGGAGCCTCTACGGTGAGTAGCAAATCAGATGCTGTTCCAAGCCTTGTTGTGAAGCTCTGGAGAGTGAGTTCCAAACCCGCCTGCAACGATGCCACATAACGATCATCAGCATCGGGAAAATACTCGAACAGATCAGTCTGTGACTCCAGAAGAGGATACGGCCTTGGTTGAACAGTGTCGCTGACATAGCCAGCGAGCACGAACTCCGGAGGAAGTTCTTGAATGGTAGTTAGGGGAGCTCTCCCAGTGAGTGCATCCGCATTATCTGCATCAACCCGTGTGCCCGCCTCAATATCAATGGTTCCAGCCACGGCAATGGGCTGTGTAGCTTCTCCATTACCGGAGCCACCTCCCCCGCAACCCACAAAGGAAAACAGTGTTAGGAAAAGCGAGAACAATTTAAGGTGGGCAAGCGAATTCATAGGTCAGGCCACTGGCAACAGATCGATTTTAGTTCATAGGGTATACCAAACACGCATCTTGCACGTGTTCGGTTTCGTTCAAACTACGTTTCCTCTTGTATTCCAGATGCAAAAAAGCCGCCCGAAGTTTCCCTCAGGCGGCCCTCTTTATCGCACTTCAACATTACAACGCGTAGAACAGCATCGGCACAAAGGCAACGAACAACAGTGTGGGGCCCATCACGGCCAGGGGCAGCAGCAGCCGCTCATAGCGATGCCAGAAGGAACCTGTGCGCTCTGCCGCCAGCACTTCGGTCTCGCCCACCACCTGGCGGGTGAGCAGGTGGTTCAGCGCCACTGGCGGGCTCAGGTAACCGAGCTCAAATGCCACCAGACACACAATCCAGAAGTGCAGCGGATCAATACCCAGCTGGATCGCCGGCTGGGCAATGGTCGCCGACACCAGGATTACCGCGCCGAACGGGTCCATGACCATGCCTATAACTGTGAGCATCACGACGATCACCAGCATGGCGATCCAGGGACTGGTCAGGTCCTCAGGGAAGAGCGCGTGAACGATATTGGAGCGCTCCAGGATTCCCCCCAGGCAGATGGAAAACCCGATCAACGCCAGCAGCGCGCCAATGTGCACTGCCGAATCGCTGGCAGCGGCCGAGCTGCGTGCCCAGAACACCTGGGAACGGGTCTGGCCCTGCTCACCACGACTCCGGCCGGAATCCAGCAACACCAGCGCGAGCATTACCAGGGGCAGGATCAAAGGAGCGCTGTACTCGTTGAACTTCAAGCCGAGAACAACCCAGATCGACAGGATGACCAGAGCTGCCACGGCCACATAAGGCAGCAGGGCCCGGCTTTCCGAGAGAGCCGCACGGAAAGCGCCGGGCGCCGGACGAGGCTTCCAGTTTCCCTGGGTCTTGCAGACAATCAGTGAAAACAGCGTTGCCGACATGATAAAGACCCAGAAACCCCAGCTGTACATCTCAGTGGTTGTCACTTCCTTATTGAGAGCCGCCACAACAACGATCAGCAGGCACGGGTTGAGCACCACGCCGAGGCTTCCGGACATGGCAGTCGTTGCCAGGGAAAGCTGCCGCCCTGCCCCGGCTCGGCGCAGCTCGTCATACACAACACCACCCACGGCCAGGATGAAAATGCCCGATGCGCCGGTGAACGCTGTCGGAAACGCCGTTGCGAAGATAATCACCGAAGCCAGCATCGGCGCTGGCAGATTAAAAGGTTTGATGAGATTGAGCAGGAGCTCGGGAATTCTGGTCTGCTTCAGCATCATGCCCACCAGCACGTAAAGTCCGATATTGATGAACATGGATGACAGGTTGGACATCATTCCAAAGTAGATCGCCAGGCCCGAGGCATACCCGTCTACCAGGAAGAAATAACTTATGGCGATCAGGCCCATGGCACAGTACAGAGGAATCACCAGACCGGACGAAGCGGAAAGACCGCCGGGGCGGATACGTTCCGGAACGTTCAGGAAACGCACTGCATTGATCACTATAAAGAGGCCGAAGACCCCGCCCCAGGCATATTGAAGGCTCATCGTACCCTCCGAACCCGGCGACGTGGCCAGCTTGCCCAGGTAAGCATTCAGCGACAGCACCATCAGACCATTAACCACAAACTGCACACCCTGGCTCAGCCGCCATTCAGCTCGATTGCGGGGCAGGCGCAACGCTATGTGGTCCGTGTCCAGCGCAGCGATTGCCGCAGCCATCGCGAACATCGCAATGAACAGGTACTTGGTCAGCTCAATGTTCTCGAGCAGGAAGTCCGCAAGTCCCTGCTCTACCGTCTTGAACGCCCCTAGGGCTGGCGTAGCGTGGGCCAGGTTCTGTTCATAGACGTCGTATTGCTGCTGGCAGAGTTCCAGATTGCTCTGTAGCGATTTGCGGATGGCATCGGGATTGGGCGGTGAGCTGAACAGGTCATCGGGGTCGGGCTTGTAATTGGCCACCCGGCGAGCCACTTCGGCATCAACATCCATTTCCAACTGACAGGACGGCTCTGTCGCCTCGGGATTCAGCAGATAATAGTTCGGCCAGGTCTGTTCTCCGACCCAGAGCAACCGGGAATGGAGCGAGTTGCCCATCCCCAGCAGCAGGGTAAACAGCAGGAGAAGCAGCAGAACCGCCCCGTAAATGCGATGTACGGGGTAGAGGGTCCGTGCTGCCGGAGCGGTAATTGCTCGCCAGTTCATGATGGTTCCGCCCCGTTATTCGCGGTTGTCCGCGGTGCACTCGGCTGCAGCAGGGTTACTTGCACAGCGGATCTTGCTGAGCAGCCCCATCATTTTCGGGTGATACACATCCGGCGCCCCGTTCAGGCCATCGCGCATCTCGATCCGGTTCTCCCGGAACATCTCCTGATAGCCGCGGATGTCTTTTTCAGGAATGCGCACCCATTTTTCTTCGGGAATGGCTGCTTCCTGGCCTTCAATCAGCCCCATGGCCTGAGGAAACATATTCCAGGCAACTTCACGGGCTTTCTGGGCTGTGTCGTCGTCCAGCACGTCATCACGGGCAACCATCTGAAGCGTCAGCTGTGCCAGCGGATAGTCCACAACCCCACCGCTTTCGCCGATGCCCTTATAGAGTTCCAGAGCTTCGTAAGCAAAGGCCGGCGCATAGGCGGTATCCACCGAACCGTTGTTAAATTTGCCGGCGAAGTTGGTGATGTCAGAGGGCACGACCGTGGCCTTGACGAAGTTCACCATGTGAATCGCGTCTTTCTGATAGTCGAGGGTTGCCATTCGCTTGCCCGCCAGCTCGCCGGCAGTATCAATACTGCGATCATTTACAAACAGGTAACCGGCACCCACCGGTATGATGCCGAGCACTTCGTAACCGTTATCCTTCATCAATGGCGCGGCTTTCGGCTGCGCCAGCGTGGCCAACAAGGTTTTCAGGTTGTCGTAGGTGGGCAGCGCTCCCACAGCGCTGATGCTGCCCGTGAACTTGTTGAATGGACGAATCCGGATGTCTGTGGCGGCAACGGCATCGCATTGTCCGGCGTTAAAATCACCGATCGCCACGCCCTCATCGGTGTAGGGTTTCAGCTCGAAATCCACGCCGTGGCCCTTCATCTCTAGCGCATAGTCTTTGACGAAGTTGTAGAAGTCGCCATTGGCGCCGATTACATCGAACACGCACATGGAAACAGACTGTGCCGATGCCAGCGGAGCGGCGGCCACAAGGGCCATGGCAGCGAGGGATTTGCGGATCATATCGACCTCCGGGTCATTCTTGTGTTTGTCAGTTTTCAGAGGATGTCGGCAACCTGCCTTAGAGCAGGTCGTCCAGATTCATGGTTTCGACGTTGTCGGTTTGCCGCTCAGGGCTCATCCTGCCGAAGAAGGATTGCGGCGTCCGGTAGCCGTAATTGGCGGTCCAGTGTTTGTCAGAAGAGAAGCGCACCACGCCCGCCGCGACTTCATCCACCAGACGATACTCGTCCCAGACCTCCATAGTTGCATCGGCCGCGGCGAAACTGGCGATGGCTTGCTCAAGCTTTTCCGGGCGACCAAAGGTTTCGGCGGCGACCGCTTGAAGCGCGTGCGGAACCCGCATGCCTTTCTCAACCCCCAGTTCCCGGCTGTGCTCAAGCACCTGCCAGGGGTCCGGCGCCAGAGCCGGACGGGTGTCGGGCAGCAGCAGCCAGACCAGGGCCCGGATGGCGTTTGGCATACCACCCCACTTTTCATTGTCCAGACAGGTAGCGGCACGCTCGGCCTGGGGAGCGATATTCCTGGGGACTCCGGCCATGGCGCCGGAATTGGCATCGTTTACGATTGCCTGCATACCGGTCAGCAAGCCCAGCAGGAAGGTGATTTCGTCCTGTTCGGTGAACAGAAAGGGGCACTCGAGGGGTTCAGCAGCGGGATCGAACTCGTAGGCGGCCATTGCTCGCTTAAAGGAGGCATACCGACGTTTCGCGGTCAGCGCATTCAATCGCTTTGCCACTTCCCTGGCGTCCTTTGCCGCTTCCACATCTCCCTCATAATCCGCTCTGAGATAGGCGAGCTCAGCCTCCCAGGCCTTGTACTCCGCACAATTGCCTGCCAGAAGCATCAACAGGGAGCCGGTGGTGTCAGGTGCATCGGTGACCCGCGAGAAGGAATAGAGCAGCGGATCCACGCCCTCGCCCAGCGCACACGCCATCTGGGTGTCGGACATCTGCAACACGTAGGGCGTGGCTTCGCCCTCCGAATAATTGGAGAGCACAACGCCGGTGGTGGTGTAGATGGGGTTGGCCGAGCAACCTGTGAGTATGGCAACGGCTGCCAGCGAGAGAGCCTTGAGGCGAGCCGCAAAGACATGCGGTCCGAGCTTTGCCAGAGAGGAGATCATATTTCACCCTGCATCACGTTGTTTTTGTTTGCCCGATCTGAACTCGGTTTTTGTCAACGGGTGCAAGAATGCGGTGAAAACTGTCCTACAAAAATGGCTCGAATGCCGATTTTGTTATGCCGATCGGGCCAATGGCCCGGAAGGAAAGGAATTTGCCAGAATATTATTGATATAAAACAATGGCTTTTGAAAACGCCAATCCGCTTACAGAGCCATCATTGCCATTACCTGATCGGTCAGGCCATCCAGTGTCAGCCCTCCCCGCTCCGGTTTGTACCAGGTTACGGTCCAGCTGAGAGCGCCGGTCAACATCCTTCGAACAACGAAGGGATCCGCCTCCAGCGCGCCCTCGCGCTTCAATGATTCCAGCACATCCAGCCACAGTTTCTCGTAGATGTCCCGAAGTTCCAGCACTTCGCCCTGGGACGGGGCCGACAGACTCCGCCATTCAAATACCAGGACTGCCATCGCTTCGCCGGTCTGGCCATTGATAGATTCAAGTTCCGCGCGGATCAGTCCACGAAGCTTCTGCCTGGTGGTATCGGCGGCCTCCAGAGCCGCCTGCATGAGCGCGGTGTTCAGCCGGATGGTTTCTACCATCACTGCCTTGAGGATCTCTTCCTTGGTTCGAAAGTGGTGGAACAGGCTGCCGGACTGAATACCCACGGCAGCGGCAAGGTCACGAACTGTAGTGCGCTCGTAGCCTTTTTCCCGGAACAGCCGAGCCGCCTCAGTGAGCAGACGGCCGCGAGCGCCTTTGGGGTCTGACACAAGGTTTTCTGCGATCAGGGACTGGAGGATCTGGTTCTGGCTCACTACGGCTACTCGGTTGGCATAAGAGGCCTTTAATTCTACCTGAAACATGCCTGTTTACAAACCAAGCGCTTGCTTGGTATTGTCATCTCCATCGTGTGGCAAAACCGCCACCGCTCCCATTTTCAATCAGCAATCATTTACAGGGCACAGGAAGATGGCTGAATCCCCCAACACTGTTCGCATCGGATGCTCCGCCGCCTTCTGGGGCGACACGGAAACGGCTGCCGCGCAGCTGGTCCACAAGGGCAATATCGACTATCTGGTAGCCGATTATCTGGCCGAAATCACCATGTCGATCATGGCGGGCCAGAAAATGAAGGACCCATCCCAGGGGTATGCGCGGGATTTCGTACAGACGGTCATGGGCCCCTTGCTCGGTGACATCAAGGAAAAGGGCATTCGGGTGCTGGCCAACGCCGGCGGCGTCAACCCGGTGGCCTGTCGTGACGCCCTTCAGGCTCTCTGTGAAAAAGCCGGCGTGGACATGAAGATCGCCCTGGTTCTGGGCGACGACCTTCTGATGAAAAAGAAAAATCTCGCAGATATGGGCGTCAAGGAGATGGGTTCCGGCCAACCGATGCCCGCAATGATGGTCAGCCTGAATGCCTATCTGGGAGCGCCAGGTCTGGTTGCGGCTCTGGAACAGGGCGCGGACATCGTGATTACCGGCCGGGTGGCAGACAGTGCCCTGGTATTGGCACCGCTGGTGCACGAGTTCGGCTGGAGCTGGCAAGACTACGACAAACTGGCGCAGGGCAGCCTGGCCGGGCATCTGCTCGAGTGCGGTGCCCAGGCCACCGGCGGCAACTTCACCGACTGGGAAGCGGTAGCTGGCGGCTACGCCAACATGGGATTCCCGATAGCCGAAGTGAGTGCCAACGGCGACTTTTTTATCACCAAGCCCGAAGACACCGGCGGGCTGGTTAGTCGTGGCACAGTTGCGGAACAGCTGGTCTACGAAATCGGTGACCCAAGGGCCTACCTGCTGCCTGACGTTACCTGCGATTTCACAGGTGTAGAGCTGGAGGAAACCGGTAAAGACCGTGTACAGGTGCGGGGCGCACGGGGGCTACCACCCACCGACAGTTACAAGGTATCGGGCACCTGGCCGGATGGTTTCAAGTGCACGGTTACCTTCCTGCTGGCAGGCATGAATGCCAGGGCCAAGGCCCAGACTGTCGCACAGGCCATTCTGGCCAAGACCTCACGCATGTTCAGCGAACGTGGCCTGCCTGATTACAGCGAAACCAGTATTGAGCTTCTGGGTACGGAAACGACCTACGGTGCTCATGGCCGTGGCGAGGATTGCCGCGAAGTAGTGGTCAAGATCAGCACCGCCCATCCCAAGAAAGAGGCCCTTGTACTGTTTTCCCGCGAGATTGCCCAGGCAGCCACGGGGATGGCACCGGGAATCACCGGGATTGTGGGTGGCCGGCCGACCGTGTGGCCGAAGATCCGGTTGTATTCATGCCTGGTGCCGAAAACGGAAGTTGATGTGTCCGTGGATCTGGGCGGCGAGCGGCAAACCGTTGGAGTCGAAACCAGCGGCGGTTTCGATAACAGCGACCTCCAGCCCCAGTCGTTCACACACGAGACAGACGAAACGGACACCACTGTGCCGCTGGTGAAGCTTGCCTGGGCCCGCAGCGGTGACAAGGGCGACCACACCAACATTGGCGTGATCGCCCGCAAACCGGAATTTCTGCCGTTCATTGAAACCGCGCTGACGGAAGCGGCGGTTGCGGACTGGATGGCCCATACCCTGAATCCGGAAACCGGCCGGGTGACCCGCTGGGCCATGCCCGGGCTGAAGGCCATCAATTTCCTGCTGGAGCACAGCCTTGGCGGCGGTGGCGTGGCCAGCCTGCGGATTGATCCACAAGGGAAGGCGTTTGCGCAGCAGCTATTGGAGTTTCCGGTGCCTGTTCCTTCTGGTCTGGTTAAAGATTGATTTATTGGTGCATGCACTCTGGTTGATAGCGCGTTCCGGGACACGCCGTGAATACATATATGTAGACCTCTTGTTGCGCAAGCCTCCCAAGCTCTCGGTGGTGTAAAAAGTTAACTGGGTAAAACTGCGCACGTATATCCGGCCTTTATGATGAGTCACTTCGGTGACTCTGGCCTCAATGAAAACCGCGCCCTTGCCGCTTATCGTCCGTACGGAGTTGGAGCTCCGTGTGCTCGCCAGCATTCACAAGGGCCGGTTTAACCCTGTTAACTCATTACTCACCGCATTTGCGTGGGGTGCCTTTGCTCCTTGGGTGCTGCTTTACGCCGCCCGGTACTCCGTTTGGTGGTAGAGCATTGCCCATAGAATTCTTGCCAACTTGTTGGCCACGGCAATCACCGCTTTGTGTTTGCCTCTGCGCTCAATAACCCCTGCCGCCCAGCGTGATAGCCGGTCGGTGGCTTTATCCGTGTATCGGATGACCGACCAGGCACCCTGAACCAATAATCGGCGCAGATAGTTATTCCCTCGACGGGTGATGCGTCCGAGCTTTTGCTTGCCGCCACTGGAGTGTTCGTTCGGAACCAATCCCAGATTGGCTGCAAAGTGTCGCCCGCTCTTAAATGCCTTACCGTCACCGGCATAGGCCACCACCGCGGTTGCCGTTTTCTCCGCAACCCCTTTCACGCCCATCAGGCGCCGTGCCGGCTCCAGCTGTTTGGCTGTTTGCTTCAGTTTCGCCTCATGCATCTGTATCTGGCGATTGGCCTCTCTCCACTCTTCCAACAGACTCTGTAAGGCCTCTCTGGCAGCACAGGTCAGTGGGTTCTCCGCGTCCTCCAGCAACTCTGGTAACGCCTTGAGTAATCGCTCCTTGCCCGGCGCAACGATGACGCCGTACTCGTTCAGAAAGCCCCGGATCTGATTGATCAACGCGGTCCGGGCCTGGACCTTCCGATTGATCAGCTTATGCAGCACCAGTATGTCTGTTTGCTCCAGCGATCTCGGTTCCACAAACCGCATCCTCGGTCGCCGGGCGGCCTCTGTAATCGCAAAGGCATCGTTCCGGTCGTTCTTGTTGCCCTTCACAAACGGCTTCACATGCTGGGGCGGAATCAATAACACCTCAAAGCCCAGCTTCTTTAGCTCCCGACCCCAGTAGTTCGAACCACTGCAGGCCTCCATGGCAATCGTCGCTTCCGGATACTGCAGCAACTTCTCAATCAGCCTATTCCTGCGCACTTGATGATTGAACGCCGGGTTGCCGCTTCGGTTCACACCACAAACCTGAAAGACAGTTTTTGCCAAGTCGATTCCGATTAGGGTAACGTTCATCTGAACACCTCTTGTTGTTGACCTATTGATTTTGCACATCTAATAGTGGCGCTTTGACGCCGATCTCAACAAGAGGTGTTCATCCCATCATCCATGTAGGCTTGATCGCAGCATCCTTGCTGCTCACAGTCCCGAAACGCGCTACCAACCAGAGCGCCCGAACTTTGAAAGGGTCTTCGTTACTATGAGCTATCAGTCTGTGTTTCATCCCGACTTGTTTAAGGGCCAGGTGTATATTGTTACCGGCGGCGGTTCTGGTATTGGCCGGTGTACGGCCCATGAACTCGCTGCCCTGGGCGCACGGGTTGCCCTGGTCGGCCGCAAGGCCGAGAAAGTGGAATCTGTGAAAGCAGAGATCACCGAGGACGGCGGCATTGCGTCCGCCCATGTCTGTGATATCCGTGAAGAGGACTCGGTCAAGGCCACGGTGAAGGCGATCATTGCCGAACACGGAGGCCTGAATGGTTTGGTGAACAATGCCGGCGGGCAGTTCCAGGCGCCGCTGACCGGGATCAACCAGAAGGGCTGGGAGACGGTGGTTCGAACCAATCTGACCGGCGGCTTCCTGATGGCACGGGAATCCTACACCCAGGCGCTGTCAAAAACCGGGGGCGCTATTGTAAATATCGTGGCCGATATGTGGGGTGGTATGCCCGGCATGGGACACTCCGGCGCCGCCAGGGCCGGCATGGTGAACTTTACCCAGACAGCCGCCGTTGAGTGGGGCGCGTCCGGGGTTCGTGTAAACGCAGTCGCTCCGGGCTGGATTGCCTCCAGTGGCATGGATAACTACCCCGAACACATGAAGCAGTGGATTCGCAGCCTTGGTGATAACGTCCCGATCAAACGCATGGGCACCGAATCCGAAGTCAGCTCGGCCATCTGTTTTTTACTCAGCCCTGGCGCAGCGTTTATCAGCGGGGATTGTCTGCGGATCGACGGCGGTGCGTCACAGGGAGGTCGGGTCTGGCCGCTACCGAAAGCCAAGAACAACGAACCCTACAACGGCTTTCACCGGGCCATCACCCCGAAAGTTCTGAGCGACGACTGAGGAGCCGACCATGCAGGTACTTGAATCCACGGTAAGCTCCACGTCCGAGGACTTCCGCACCAACGCCGAAGCCATGGACGCCCACATCACCACGTTCCGGGACGTTGAGCAAAAGGTTCTGGATTTGGCGGAAGCCGCCCGGGAGAAGTTCATCAAACGGGGCAAGCTGCTCCCGAGGGACCGTATTAACCGGTTGCTGGACCGCGGCACGCCCTTTCTGGAACTCTGCTCCCTGGCAGGCTACAAGATGCACGACGACAAGGACGGCAGCCTCGCCGGCGGCGGGATCATCGCCGGTATCGGTTATGTGAGCGGCATCCGCTGTCTGGTGGTGGCCAGCAACAGCGCCATCAAAGGCGGCACCATTACCCCTGCCGGCCTGGACAAGACGCTGCGCCTGCAGCAGATCGCCATGGAAAACAAGCTGCCGGTGGTATCCCTTTCCGAGAGCGGCGGCGCCAACCTGAACTACGCCACTGATATTTTCGTGCTCGGCGCCCGGGGCTTTGCCAATCAGGCGCGGATGTCGGCTGCGGGCATTCCCCAGGTCACCGTAGTTCACGGCAATGCCACTGCCGGCGGCGCCTACCAGCCGGGTCTGTCCGACTACGTGATCGTGGTGCGCGAACAAGCCAAGATGTTCCTGGCCGGCCCACCACTGCTGAAGGCAGCAACCGGCGAAGTTGCCACCGATGAGGAACTTGGCGGCGCGGAGATGCATGCGACCGTGGCAGGAACGGCAGAGTACCTGGCCGAAGACGACGCCGACGGCATCCGCCAGGCCAGAAACATCCTCGAAGCCCTGCCCTGGAACGAGCAGCTGCCACCCCGGCGCGAACTTCAATGGGAGGAACCGCTCTACCCGGCCGAGGAGCTGTTGGGTGTCATCCCGGCGGATTCCAAAAAGCCCTACGATGTGCGCGAAATCCTCGCCCGCATTGCCGACGGTTCAAAGTTCATGGACTTCAAGAACGAGTTCGACGACCAGACCGTCTGCGGCACCATCCGAATTGAAGGTCATTCAGTCGGCATCATCGGCAACAACGGCCCGATCACCCCGGCTGGATCCGCCAAGGCCGCCCAGTTCATCCAGCTCTGCGACCAGGCCGGAACGCCCCTTTTGTTCCTGCATAACACCACCGGTTTCATGGTGGGCACTCACTCAGAGCAGAACGGCATCATCAAACACGGCTCGAAAATGATCCAGGCTGTGGCCAACTGTCGAGTGCCAAAGGTCGCAATTGTCATCGGCGGTTCCTATGGTGCAGGTAACTATGCCATGTGCGGCCGTGGCCTGGATCCGAGGTTCATCTTTGCCTGGCCCAACAGCCGAACCGCAGTTATGGGGCCGGCGCAGGCAGGAAAGGTGATGCGTATCGTGGCTGAAGACAAGCAGCGCCGCGGCGGCATGGAGCCGGATCCGAAGACACTGGATTTTCTGGAGCAGGCCACGGCGAAGAAACTGGAGGAAGGCTCAACGGCGCTGTTCGGAACGGCCAGATTGTGGGATGACGGGTTGATTGACCCGCGGGATACGCGGCGCGTTCTGGCCCTAGTTCTGGACGTTTGCCGGGAAGCCGAGGCTCGGCAGTTGCGGCCCAATACCTTTGGTGTGGCCCGCCTTTAGGCTTTCTGGGTTTGGTGGGGCCCGCCTATTGGTCTTCGGAATGAGCTGCAGGAACCGATTGGGCCCCTCTGTCCAAAAAACGCTACGAGCACATCCATGTGCGCTTGGCGCCGGCCATCCTTGGCCGTCGACATTTTTGGACAGAGGGGCCCAACCGATTCTTCAGGATTCGGAGTTAACGCCTTCAGTGAGAGCGCTTTTCAGAAGTATGCGAGAAACAAACGTAGGTCAGATTAGCCAAAGGCGTAATCCGACAAAAAAAGCCAGGCCACCCCGCCAATCTGTCGGGTTACGCCTTTGGCTAACCCGACCTACAAAAACAACAAAACTGCCAGCAGGCAGCAAACAGTTTGCAAACATAAGCGGCTGTGTGGGATCGGTTTCAGAAAATGTCGGCGGCCATGGATGGCCGACGCCAAGCGCACATGGATGTGCTCGTAGCGGTTTTCTGAAACCGATCCCACACAGCCGCGTCCCAAGCTAAAGAACGTGCACCAACACCGAGAAGGCACGGACTCTCTACCAGCAGGAGAACAGGAACGTGAAATTCACAGCCGAACACGAAGCCCTTCGAAAAACCGTCCGCGATTTCGTCGAGAAGGAAATCAATCCCCACTGCGACGAATGGGAAGCCGCCGGGGAATTCCCGATTCATGAACTGTTCAAAAAGCTCGGAAACCTCGGAATCCTCGGCATCCAGAAGCCGGAGGAGTACGGTGGTATGGGGCTGGATTACAGCTACAACCTGGTGGCTGCGGAAGAGCTTGGCATGGCCCATTGTGGTGGTGTGCCGCTGGCCATCGGGGTTCAGACCGATATGTGTACCCCGGCCATTTCCCAGTTTGGATCTGATGAACTGAAACGCAGTTTCCTCGCGCCGGCCATTGCCGGCGACATGGTGGGATGTATTGGCGTCAGTGAAGTTGGCGCAGGTTCGGATGTGGCGGGGATGAAAACCACCGCTAGGAAAGACGGCGACGACTACATCATCAACGGCTCCAAGATGTGGATCACCAACAGCCCCAAATCGGATTTTATCTGCCTGCTGGCCAACACCTCGGACGACAAGCCCCACAAGAACAAGTCTTTGATCATCGTGCCCACGAAAACGCCGGGCATCTCCTTCAGCCCGCATCTGAACAAGCTCGGCATGCGCTCTTCCGAAACCGCGCAGATTTTCTTTGACGACGTCCGTGTGCCCCAGCGCTACCGGATCGGCGCCGAGGGCACCGGTTTCATGATGCAGATGCTGCAGTTCCAGGAGGAGCGAATCTGGGGTGCGGCGAACGTGATCAAGGCGCTGGAAAACTGCATCACCAAGACCATCGAGTACTGTCGCGAGCGGAAGACCTTCGGCCAGCCGCTGATCGACAACCAGGTAATCCACTTCCGCCTGGCCGAACTGCAAACCGAAGTCGAGGCCCTGCGCGCCCTCACCTACCAGGCCTGCGAGCTGCACGTTGAAGGCAAGGATGTCACCCGCCTGGCCTCCATGGCCAAACTCAAGGCCGGACGTCTTGGGCGTGAGGTCACAGACAGCTGCCTGCAGTACTGGGGCGGTAACGGTTACATGTGGGATAACCCGATTTCCCGCGCGCACCGGGATGTTCGACTGGTGTCTATTGGCGGTGGTGCCGACGAAATCATGCTCGGGATTATCTGCAAGATGATGGGAACCCTCCCGGGCAAGAAACGCGACTAGGAAACGGACGGTGGAGTCATTTATGGGCCAGGTACCACATTGCGAAACACTGATTCTGGAAAAACAGGGCCCCACCCTGTTTATCACCATCAACCGACCAGACGTGCGCAACGCCATGAGCCTCGAGATGGTGGCGGAACTGTCCGCGGTGTTCACCCAGATTGAAAACGACCTGCACATTCGCGCCGTCGTCATCCGGGGCGTCGGTGGGCACTTCTGCGCCGGTGGTGATATCAAAGACATGGCCGGAGCCCGCGGCCAGAAAGCGGTCGAGGGTGAGGCGGACCCGTTCTATCGTCTGAACCGCGCTTTCGGTCAGATGATTCAACAGGTCAACGAATCCTCGAAAGTGGTCATCGCGATCACCGAAGGCGCCGTCATGGGCGGTGGATTCGGTTTGGCCTGCGCTTCCGACGTCGCCATCGCCGGGCCGAGCGCCAAGTTCGGCATGCCGGAAACCTCCCTCGGCGTGATTCCAGCCCAGATTGCGCCGTTTGTGGTTGAACGAATCGGCCTCACTCAGGCCCGGCGGCTGGCCCTGCTCGGTTTGAGAATCGATGCGAACGAAGCATGCAGTCTTGGCATCGTTCACCAGGCGGCTTCTTCAGAGGATGAACTGGAAGAGATGCTGACAAGCGCTCTGGATCGTGTCCGCCACTGCGCACCGGTTGCCACGGCAGAAACCAAAGCGTTGCTACACAGGGTTGGCCATGAACCCATGAGCGGTTTGCTGGACAGCGCGGCTGAAAAATTTGCGGAAGCCATCCGGGGAAGCGAAGGAACGGAGGGCACCATGGCCTTCATGCAAAAACGTCCACCAGCCTGGGCAAGCGAATCGGACTGATGCGGAGCGAGGGTGAGTGCCGTCTGGCTTCCAGAAAATGTCGGCGGCCATGGATGGCCGACGCCAAGCGCACATGGATGTGCTCGTAGCGGTTTTCTGGAAGCCAGACGGCACTCAGCCTCGCGGCTTACTCCAAAGGAGAGAACAAGAACATGTTAAAGAAACTACTAGTAGCCAACCGCGGCGAAATCGCAGTCCGCGTCATCCGCACCGCGAAAGCCCTTGGTTACCGCACCGTAGCTGTCTACTCCGAGGCCGACGCCAGGGCCATGCACGTGGAACTCGCCGACGAGGCCGTCTGCATTGGCCCGGCACAGGTATCCGCCTCCTACCTGAACAGCGATGCAATTCTTGAAGCCGCCCGCAAAACCGGCGCCGACTGCATCCACCCGGGTTACGGCTTCCTCTCCGAGAATGCCGCCTTCGCCAACGCCTGCAAAGACGCCGGCCTGGTGTTTGTTGGCCCTCCCGCCTCGGCCATCGAACTCATGGGCAGCAAGCGCCGATCCAAAATCGCCATGCAGGAGGCCGGCGTGCCAGTGGTGCCTGGCTATGAAGGCGACAACGCCAACGACGACGAACTGATCACCGCCGCCAAAGACATCGGCTACCCCCTCATGATCAAAGCCTCTGCCGGCGGTGGTGGCCGCGGCATGCGCCTGGTTGAGAGTGAATCCGAACTGGCCGACAACATCAAACGGGCCCGTTCCGAATCAAAACAGGCCTTCGGCGACGACGAACTGATCCTGGAAAAAGCCGTGATTGAGCCCCGCCACGTGGAAATCCAGGTGTTTGCGGATCGCCACGGCAATGCGGTCTACCTCGGCGAACGGGACTGCTCAGTACAGCGCCGACACCAGAAAGTAGTGGAAGAAGCACCCTCCCCCTTTGTCACGCCGGAACTACGACAGGCCATGGGTGAGGCTGCAGTCAAAGCGGCTCTGGCCTGCAACTACGAAGGCGCCGGCACCGTCGAGTTCCTGGTCGACAAGCACCGAAACTTCTACTTTCTGGAAATGAACACCCGCCTGCAGGTAGAGCATCCGGTCACCGAACTCATTACCGGCCAGGACTTGGTCGCCTGGCAGCTCAACGTGGCTGAGGGACGCCCGCTGCCGCTCGGCCAGGACGATATTCACCTGAATGGCCATGCCATTGAGGTTCGACTCTATGCAGAAGACCCTGCCCACGGATTCACACCCCAGACCGGACCGCTATACGCCTTTGAACCAGCCGAAGGCGAAGGTTTAAGGTTTGATACCGGGGTACGATCTGGAGATGCTATCACTCCCCACTACGACCCGATGCTGGCAAAAGTAATTGCCTGGGGCCAAAACCGGGATGAAGCCCGCCGGCGGCTGATCCGCTCGCTTGAGGACACAACCGTGTTCGGCGTGACCACCAACCGCCATTTCCTGAGCCGGATTATCGCAGACGAGACTTTCGGGGCCGGCGGGGCGACCACGGCCTTCCTGCAGCAGGCCTTCAAGGACGATCCGTCCCTTCAGCCGCAAAACCTGACCATTCGCCAGTTGGCCCTGGCCGCCTGCGTGCTCGACCATGACATTTCGGGCCAGAGCGCCTGGAGCAATGCGCCGGCCACCATGACCCCCATCAAGCTGGAAACCGGCGACACCACTGTCGAGCTACTGGTGACCCGCAGCGGCAGCCGGTTGTCTGTCAGTATGGGCGAAACCCGGCATTCCCTGGTACTTGAGAGCCAGAGGGATGGCCATTTGTGCATTATCGACAGCGGCGTTCGTCAGGCCTGCCAATATCACCGCCAGGGCGATTCCCTATATTTGCAGGCGTTCGGGCAATCCTGGTCGGTGCGCGATGTTACCCACCAACCAGCCAGGACTGCTGGTGGCGCGGGCAGCGGTCGCATCCAGGCGACCATGGATGGTGCCATCATTGATGTGTTAGTTGAAGCTGGTCAGAGCGTTCACCAGGGCGATACGCTGGTGATACTGGAAGCCATGAAGATGGAGCATCCGGTAAAAGCAGACCGCGACGGCAGAGTCGCCGAGATTCTTGCGAGCAAAGGCGACCAGGTAAAACGCAGTCAGTTACTGGTCCAGATAACCGCCAACGAGACGGCCGAACAGGAGAACGAGGCATGAGTACCATGCGTGATCGTACCGTTTTTATCACCGGCGCCAGCCGTGGCATCGGCCGGGCCATCGCCCTCGCCGCCGCCCGTCAGGGCGCGAACGTAGTGATTGCCGCCAAATCAGACACGCCTCATCCGAAGCTGCCAGGCACGATCCATACGGTGGCGGAGGAAGTTCGGGATGCTGGAGGCAAAGCGCTACCGCTGGTTCTGGATGTCCGGGATGAAAAGCAGATCCGCCAGCGCATTGATGAGGCCGGCGAGCATTTTGGCGGCATCGACGCACTGGTAAACAACGCAGGCGCCATTCGGCTAACCGGTGTGGAAAACCTCAAGGTCAGCCGGTACGACCTGATGCATCAGGTCAATGCCCGGGCCGTCATGGCCTGCAGCCAGGCCGCACTGCCCTGGCTGAAACAGTCGGACCGGGCTCACATCCTGAGCCTGTCGCCGCCTCTGAATCTGAATACCCGGTGGTTCGCCCAGTACGGCCCTTACACCACTACCAAATACGCCATGACCATGCTGAGCCTGGGCATGGCAGAGGAGTTCAGGCGGTACGGCATTGCGGTTAACACGCTGTGGCCGAAAACGCTGATTGCCACGGCAGCCATCGAATTTGAAGTTGGCGGGCCCCAGATGATGGCCCAGGGCAGGAAGCCGGACATCATGGCCGATGCCGCTGTCAGCATCCTCAACCGGTCGTCTGAAACCATGACTGGTCAGAACCTGATCGACGAGGAGCTGCTACGGCAGGACGGTATCACCGACTTCGATCATTACCGGTATGAGCCGGGCGATAAGCCCCTGATGCCGGACCTGTTTCTGGACTGAACCCGAGGCATGCGTTGTTCCGGGCTCAACGTCCACACAATAAAAGGGACCAATGGAAACACCATGAGCCAAGACAACGTATCCGCACTGGACATTGCCCGCAGCCTGCCCGGAATATTCCGGCGTTTGCCGGCCATAACCCGGGGGCTGTATTACTATGCCCTGAAAAACGAGAACCGTGAGCTTACGCTCGGCACACTCATCGAGAACAACGCCCGGAACCTGGGCAGCCGGCCCGCCATTCTGTTTGAAGACCGCTCGATCACATGGAGCGAATTGAATGGCTGGGCTAACCGCATCGCCCGCTACCTGCAGGACCAGGGGCTTGCCAAAGGGGATGCCATTGCGATCTTCCTTGAAAACCGCCCCGAATTGCTGGCCGTGGTAGCCGGCGCAGCCAAACTCGGGGTCGCCTGCGCCATGCTCAACACCTCCCAGAGAGGCAAGGTACTCGAACACAGCATCAACCTGATCGAGCCCAAAATGGTGGTGGTTGGCGAGAAACTGATCGAAGCGTTCGACGGCATAAAGACAGATCTCAAGACCGCCCATCCCCAGCCATTCCAGTTTCTGGCAGACACCAACACGCTGAACGCCTTTGGGGACGCACCGACCGGTTACGCCAACATGGCCGCGCAGGTCAGCACCTTCAACAGCGACGCCCCGGTTCTGAGCGATGCGCCGAAAATGGGCGATACCGCCATCTACCTGTTCACCTCCGGCACCACCGGCCTGCCCAAGGCCGCCCCGGGCTCACACCGCAAATTTATAATGGCCTACGGCGGGTTTGGCCTGATGTCTCTGGCCATGAAGCCGGAGGACGTTCTTTACTGCACGCTCCCCCTTTATCACGGCACCGCTCTGCTGGTCTGCTGGGGGTCCGTCCTGGCCGGCGGCTCCGCCATTGCCCTGCGCCGCAAGTTCTCCGCCAGCGCCTTCTGGGACGACGTTCGCTATTACCACGCCACCACCTTCGGCTACGTCGGCGAACTCTGCCGCTACCTGCTGAACCAGCCACCCAGCGAACAGGACCGGAACCACAGCCTCACCAAAATGATCGGCAACGGCCTCCGCCCCTCCATCTGGAAGGAATTCAAGCAGCGCTTCGGGATAGAGACAGTCGCAGAGCTCTACGCCTCCAGCGAAGGCAACATCGGCTTCAGCAACTTTTTCAATATGGACAACACCGTGGGCTTTTCCACCGCCCCCTACAAGCTGGTGAAATTCCACGACGGCACACGGGATCCAGTTCGTAACGAAAAAGGCTTCATGCAGGAAGTCGCAAAAGGCGAGCCCGGCCTGTTGATCGGCGAGATCACCAAGAAATGGTCGTTCGAGGGTTACACCCAGAAAGAGGCCACGGAAAAATCGATCCTCCGCAACGCTTTCAAGAAGGGGGACGCCTGGTTCAACACTGGCGATGTCCTGAAGGAAATCGGGTGCGGCCACCTGCAGTTCGTCGACCGTATGGGCGATACCTACCGCTGGAAGGGCGAAAACGTCTCAACGACGGAAGTGGAAAACATCATCGACGGCTCGGGGATGGTCGAGGAAGCCATCGTCTACGGCGTCGAGATCCCCGGCTCCAACGGTAAGGCCGGCATGGTGACCCTGGTTCCCCACAGTAATGGCCAAGAGTTCGATGTGAACAGATTATTCGCCTATCTGCGGGACAATCTGCCGGCCTATGCAGTACCGGTGTTTGTGCGCATCACCCACGCCATCGAGAAAACCGGAACCTTCAAATACCGCAAGGTGGATATCCAGAAGCTGGGCTATTCGCTTAGGGACGGCGAGGAAGTCTATGCCTGGTTGCCCGGGACTGATGGGTATACCCTGCTGACGCCGGAGCTGGTTTCGGAGATTGACTCGGGTTCGGTCCGGTTTTGATGATTGGCCTTTTGTCTGGGCCCTAGCCTTATGGATTAGCGGATTGGTGAGGGTGGGCTATTGCGTTATAGTCTTGATACTCAGAGATACCACTGATTCCAGAAGTTGCCGGTTGGAAGCACTTCCCAAAAATGTCGGCGGCCATGGATGGCCGACGCCAAGCGCACATGGATGTGCTCGTAGCGGTTTTTGGGAGGTGCTTCCAACCGGCAACCTCCCAAAGCTTTCAGGCTTCGATAAAACTCAGGAGCCGACTTTAAGCACAACCTTGCCAGTCGCTTTGCGTTCAGTAAGGGCTCCAAGGGCAGAGGCGTAATCCTCGAAGTCATAGACGGCACTGATCTTCGGATCAATCTTGCCCTCGGCATAGAGCTTCATCAGCTCCATCATGTTCTGGGCGCTGGCTTCCGGCTCGCGTTGAGTGAAACTGCCCCAGAATACGCCAACAACGGAACAACCTTTCAGAAGAGTCAAATTTGCCGGGATTTTCGGAATCTCGCCGGCCGCGAAGCCGATGATCAGGTGGCGGCCATTCCAGGCCATGGCGCGGAGAGCCTGTTCGGTGAAGTCACCGCCTACGGGGTCGTAGATGACATCCACGCCTTTGCTGTGAGTAAGCTTCTTCACCGCGTCTTTAAGAGGCTCTTCGGCATAATTGATCAGCTCATCGGCGCCAGCTTCCTTGGCAACCGCTAGCTTTTCCGCCGAACTGGCGGCTGCAATAACCTTTGCGCCCATGGCCTTGCCGAGCTCAACCGTTGCCAGGCCCACGCCACCGCTGGCGCCCAGAACCAGAAGCGATTCGCCAGGCTGAAGGTTGCCGCGCTGCTTGAGGGCATAATAGGAAGTCCCATAAACCATGGTGAAGGCCGCAGCCTTCTCGTCGGACATGCCATCGGGGACGGGGAGAAGATTCTGCTCCGGCACGATGACTTCTTCGGCAAAGGCGCCATAACCTGTCAGCCCAGCAACACGGTCGCCTACCTTGAAGCGGGTTACCTTGTCGCCAACCTCGATAACCTCACCCGCCATTTCGCCACCCGGGGAAAAAGGCAGGCTTGGCTTCAACTGATATTTGTTCTCGATGATGAGGGTGTCCGGAAAATTCAGGCCGGCGGCTTTAACGCGCACTTTGACACCGCGGCCTTTCACTTCGGGGCTGGGAACTTCTTCGATGACCAGCTTCTCGGCCGGACCATATTCCTTGCAGAGGATGGCTTTCATGAGTGCTCCGTTTTTGTTTGATCGGATTCCAGGCGACAGGCGCCTGTGATTGTTATCCGTCAAGCTAAACAGAGTCTTAACATGAAGCAAATAAAGTTCTTTTATCTAAGCGCATAAGCGGCGCTTATTTCTCAGCGCGAGTCCATTCAGAGCATGGTCCCGCCGATCACGAGAGCGCCAACCAAAACCACCCCGGCCACAATCAGGCCAGTTTTCATTCCTGAGGACAGCACCTGAGGCGCGTCGCCGACAGATTTAGGATCATCACGGGTAGACAGATTCTGTTCCTGGCTGGAGTTGCGAACGAGCTCGATCATTTTCTCACACTGTTCAGAGGTGAACGCGGCCGGATCAAAGGATTCAAGTCCCTGATCATCCAGAAATGCCCGAACGTCCCTCGAAAGCGGCACGTATTTCATGGACCAGTTACTGAACGTTCGGCTCTTGAGGGGCTCTTCTATCAAGGTGACGATGTTGCGGTGGCGGTCATCCTTCAGGATCCTGTCATACGTGCGACGGACGGCGTCCTCTTCACCTTCCAGATACTGGAAAAACCGGTCGTTTCCGTAGTAGAGGCCACCGACCAACTGGTCTTTGGCATTGTTCTTACGGGAGGTCATCAGAATTCGTGCAACGTGGGGTTCAACACCCTTTTCCACCGGTTTGGCTTCAAACGTGGCTTCACTGGCATAGGCCAGGCGCATCAGGGACATAGCAACTCCGTACAACAGGATACAGGTAAGTTGAATGCAAGATACGTTCAGAACTGTCGCTATGGATCACAGTCCGGAGGCCCGCGCTTCCTGACACCTATCTGGCCTCAGGTGAAAGCCATCCGCTTTTTCGCTATCCTGCGCGCTTTGACTTTAGGCATCCGGCCACTCCTGGCCTATCTCGGGGCTCGCCATGATCGACATCATCTACGTGCTTGAAATGGTTGGAATCGTCGCGTTTGCGATTTCCGGCATGATCGTGGCGCGCTCCAAAAATATGGATCCTGTGGGCGTATTTACCATCGGCTTCATCACGGCACTCGGGGGTGGCACCCTGCGCGACCTGATCATGGACAACCACCCTCTTTACTGGATCAAGCACGAAGAGCAACCGATGCTGATTCTGGCCATGGCGGTTGTCTTCAGCTATTGGAAAAAAGCAGAGCGGCTGCGGGAGTCAAGAATTGTGTTCCCCGACGCCATCGGACTCGGCGTTTTTTCCATCCTTGGCGCCCAACTGGCCCTGGATCTGGGACATTCCTGGTTTGTCGCTTCCCTGCTGGGAGTGATGACGGGCACCTTTGGCGGCGCCCTGCGGGATACCCTCTGTAACGAGGTCCCCTATATTTTTCGCAAAGACCAGATCTACGCCTCGATTTCATTTGCCGGATGCTGGCTGTACTTTGTCTGCCAGTGGTTCCTCGACAACGAGGTCCTGCCGCTGACCATTGGCCTGCTTTTTATCGTCATCGTGCGGATGTTGGCGGTCCGCTTCGATATCCGGCTCCAGCGTGACTCTCACAGCAACTAACGCCACATTCGCTTTGACGAACTGTCAATCATCCCTTGGCCTCAGGAGGCTGAGCCGGTAATATTGCCGTTTTTTCACGCAATTCAAGAATTCCGTCCAGACCAGCCCCCCAAACACAAACTTTCAGCATCCTGTGAGGCAGACACCCGTCATGCTTGAACGACTGTTCCAACTCCAGGCCCACGGCACCACTGTTCGTAAAGAAGTGGTTGCGGGCATTACCACCTTCCTGACCATGGCGTACATCATCGTGGTCAACCCGAGCATCCTGTCATCGACCGGCATGGATTTCGGGGCTGTCTTTGTTGCTACCTGTCTTGCAGCCGTGATCGGCACCCTGATCATGGGGCTATGGGCCAATTACCCGATCGCCATGGCACCAGGCATGGGGCTCAACGCCTTTTTCTCCTTCACGGTCGTCGGCAGCATGGGCTACAGCTGGCAGATAGCGCTCGGAGCGGTGTTCATTTCCGGCTTCCTGTTCTTCCTGCTGAGCATCTTCAAGGTGCGGGAATGGATCATCAACAGCATTCCCATGTCCCTGCGCTTCGGCATCTCCGCGGGCATTGGCTTCTTCCTGGCCCTGATCGCCCTGAAGAATGCCGGCATTGTTGTGGATCACCCCGCCACGCTTGTGGGGCTGGGTGAAGTGAAAATGGCAGAGAGCCTGCTGTTTTTCGGCGGCTTCGTGCTGATTTGCGCACTGTCCTTCCGCCAGGTAACCGGCGCGGTCATGATTGGTATTATTGCGGTTACCGGCGTTGCCATGGCGTTGGGAATGGTGGAATACAACGGTCTGGTTTCAGCACCCCCGAGCATAGCGCCGACGTTCATGCAGCTGGACCTGGCGGGCGCCCTGAATATCGGCATGGTCAGCGTGATCTTTGCGTTTCTGTTCGTCGATCTGTTTGATACATCCGGCACCCTGATCGGCGCCGCACAGCGCGGTGGTCTCCTCGACAAGGACGGCAAACTGCCGCGCCTTGGCCGGGCCCTGATGTCGGACTCGGTTGCGACCATGTCCGGTGCCGCCCTCGGTACCTCAACCACCACCAGCTACATCGAATCCACCGCGGGCATCTCCGCCGGCGGCCGAACCGGCCTGACCGCTGTCGTGGTTGCCGCGCTGTTTCTTGCTTGTTTGCTGCTGTCACCGATCGCCAGCATCATCCCTGCCTACGCCACCGCACCGGCACTGCTTTACGTGGCGGTTCTGATGGCCAGCGGCCTCAAACTGATTGATTGGGAGGATGTCACTGATGCAGCCCCGGCTGTTGTCACCGCCCTGATGATGCCTTTGACCTTCTCCATTGCCAACGGCATCGCCCTGGGATTCATCACCTACGCCATTCTGAAGGCACTCAGTGGCCGCTGGGCAGATCTGAACGCCAGTGTTGTTATCATTGCGGTTGTGTTTGTTCTGAAATTCATTTTCCTGGATGCGGCCTGATCCGCCTCCAGGGCATTTACCGGAACGTTTATGGATTATTTTTCTGAAAGCATCAAAAAGGCCATTCGCACGGTCCCGGACTGGCCAAAGCCGGGCGTGGCCTTTCGCGATATAACCACGGTACTGCAGGACAAGACTGCCTTCCGTAAACTGATTGATGCCTTCGTACACCGCTACCACGGCCACAAGATTGATGCCGTGGCAGCGGTGGATGCGCGCGGCTTTATCATTGGCTCGGCACTGGCCTATGAGCTCAACGCCTCCCTGGTACTGGTACGCAAGAAAGGCAAGCTTCCGTTCGATACGCTGGTGGAGGACTACGAGCTTGAATACGGTACCGCCTCCGTGGAGCTGCACAAGGACGCTTTCAAGCCGGGCGACAACGTGGTTCTGGTGGATGATCTGATTGCCACTGGCGGCACGATGCTCGCCGCGACCCGTCTGATCCGCAGGATTGGCGCGGAAATTGTGGAAGTGGCAGCCATGATTGATCTGCCCGATCTCGGCGGCTCCCGCAAGCTGCAGGACGAAGGCCTTCAGGTTTATACTGTTTGCTCGTTTGAAGGGGAATAATCAACAGCAATCAGGAGGCGACCATGCCGGATTACCAACACCACTGGAAGGATGGCACACCCGTCCATCTGCCACTGGGAAAGATCGTCTGCATTGGTCGCAACTACGCCGAGCATGCCCGGGAGCTCAATAACCCGGTGCCGGATGAACCGCTGCTGTTCATCAAACCCGCAACCTCGGCGGTGCATATCACCCGCCCCCTGGATTTTCCAAGAGACCAGGGGGCGGTTCACTTCGAGACCGAACTGGCGGTTCTGATCGGTCGCCCCTTGACCCGGGCTTCAGCCAGCGAAGCCGAATCCGCAATACTGGGCTACGGTCTGGCACTGGACCTGACTCTGCGGGATCTACAGGGCAAACTCAAAGAAAAAGGCCAGCCATGGGAAAGAGCGAAGGGGTTCGATGGTGCCTGTCCGCTTTCGCCGTTTGTCGCGGCCGATAAGTTTCCCGATGCCCCCATTCACTTCACAATGGACATTGATGGCAACCGCCAGCAAACCGGCGATACCGGCGATATGCTCAACCCCATCATTCCCCTGATCGCTCACATCAGCAGCCAGTTCACTCTGCTGCCCGGCGATGTGGTGCTGACAGGAACACCAAAAGGCGTGGGCCCGCTGGTTTCTGGCCAGACCCTGTCGCTTGAACTGGAAGACCTGCTGTTCGTGGAGACCAAAGTGGTTTAACGTGCAGGGCCGGCTAAACCCAAATCCGGTCAAAGGCGTACATCTGTTTATGGCAAAGAAACCGGTAACCTCCCGACGTGGTCGCTTCTTCAAACTCGCTGGCATGACTGCCTCTGTGGCAGGGCAATATGCCGGCCAGCGTGCGCGCCGCCTGTTCCGCTCAGAAAATGACGAGGGCGCGCAGAGCGAAAGCTACACACGCATGGCCGACCAGATCGCCGATACCCTGGGCGAGCTGAAAGGGGCGGTCATGAAAGTCGGGCAAATCGCTTCCCAGACCCAGGACTTTCTGCCCAAGGAATTCTCGGACGCGCTCGAGAAGCTTCAGAAAGAAGCCCCGCCCATGCCTTTTGAGGTCATCGTGGGGCAGATCGAATCGGAACTGGGCAAACCGGTCTCCGAGCTTTTCGAGTACCTGCAGGAGACACCCTACGCTGCGGCTTCCATCGGCCAGGTGCATCGCGCCAGACTCCACGATGGCACCGATGTTATTGTGAAAATCCAGTACCCCGGCGTGGACGAATCCTGCGATTCAGATCTCAAGCAACTGCGCATGGCACTGAGATTGGGCGGCCTGCTGAAAATGCCCAAGGAGTCGGTCGACCGGCTGTTCGCCGAAATCCGGGAGCGACTGAAAGAAGAACTGGATTACGAGAACGAAGCACGAAATATCGAACTCTTTCGGGAGTTTCACAAGGATCAGCCCTGGGTGCTCATCCCTTCCGTGGCGAAGAGCCACTCAACCCGACGTGTCCTGACGATGGAACTGGTTGAGGGAGATCACGTCAGCAAGGTTACGAGAGACCGGTACGACCAGGACACCATCAACCTGATAGGTCACCGGATCTTCATGCTCATGGCGGACCAGCTTTTCCGTTTCCAGTGCATCCATGGCGATCCCCACGCCGGCAACTTCGCCTACCGGCCTGATGGCTCCATCGTCATGTACGACTTCGGCTGCGTAAAGAAGCTGAAACCGGAAATCATCGCCGCCTACCGCAACGCCCTGGTTTCTGCCCTCGAGGAAGACTACGAAGCGCTTGACCGTCATCTGATTGACCTGGGCGCGCGTGTCGGAAGCCAGCCAGCCGTGGATGAAGCCTACTACGCTATGTGGCGGGACATTCTGGTGGTGCCCTTTGAGGATCGGGAGGTGCCCTATAACTTCGCAGAAGCCGACATCCACAAGCGCGTGGCCGAGAAAACCAGCACCGTGTTCAAATACCTCGACTACTTCAAGCCGCCGGTGGAAAGCATCTTTATCGACCGGATGATTGCCGGTCATTACTGGATGCTGAAGCGGCTGGGTGTTCAGGCCGCGTTCAGGGAAGAACTGGAAAGGTACCTGAAAGCCTGAACCCTACAGGTAATGGGCAACCCACTCGGCAACACCCTCGACGGCACCCTTGCGAATAAACCGGGCCCGTGACACTGACGCCGGCTCGCCCGGGTCAATCACGGTGATGGGGACATCTCTGTCCACTTCGTAAACCAGTCCTGCAGCCGGGTATACCTGCAGAGACGTTCCCACGATCAGCAGGTGATCGGCCGTGCGGACAACTTCTGCAGCCTTGTCCAGCATGGGCACTTCCTCGCCAAACCAGACAATATGAGGACGAAGCTGGGCGCCACGGTCGCAGGTGTCGCCAGGGTTAATATCACGATAACCGATGTCATAAACCAGCTCCGGATATTTTGAACTGCGCGCCTTGGTAAGCTCACCGTGAAGGTGAATGACGTTGCTCGCGCCACCCCGTTCGTGAAGATCGTCCACGTTCTGGGTGACCACGGTGACCCGGTAGCGCTGCTCAAGCTCCGCCAGCAGCTGATGGGCCCGGTTCGGCTGGGCAGAGGCGAGCTGGCGGCGTCGGTCATTGTAGAACCGCAGCACCAGCTCCTGATTGCGCGCAAACGCCTCGGGCGTAGCCACATCGTAGACGCTGTGCTGCTCCCACAACCCACCGTTGTCCCGGAAGGTGGAGAGACCGCTTTCGGCGCTTATGCCCGCGCCTGTCAGCACTACGATATGATCCTGCATCAGTCGAAAATCTTGCCCGGGTTCATGATTCCGTTGGGATCGAATACCTGCTTGATTCCCCTCAGGTAAGCGATTTCTGCCTCGCTACGGGTGTACTGCAGATAAGGCTTCTTGGTCATACCCACGCCGTGCTCGGCTGACACGCTGCCCTGATAGCGCTCGACAATCTCGAACACCCATTTGTTGACCTGTTGGCACTTCTCGAAGAAATCCTCGTTGGCCATGTCCTCTGGCTTGAGGATATTCAGGTGCAGGTTGCCATCGCCGATGTGCCCGAACCAGATAATCTCGAAATCCGGATAGTGCTCGGTGACCACGGCATCAATTTCCTGCAGGAAGCCCGGCACCTTGGATACGACCACGGAAATATCATTCTTGTAGGGCGTGCGGGGCGCGATGGACTCGGAAATGCGCTCGCGCAGTTGCCAGAGGTTCTGGGCCTGGGTTTCGCTCTGGCTGATCACGCCATCCAGCACCCAACCGTTCTCCACGCATTGTTCAAACAGAGCCATGGCATCGTCCATCACCTGATCGGAGACAGATTCGAACTCCAGCAGCGCATAATACGGCGCCTCGGTTTCAAACGGCGCCTGAACCTGACCGTGGGCCAGCACGTGTCCCATGGCTTGATGGGAGAAAAACTCGTAGGCGGTGAGATCAATCTTTTTCTGGAAAGTCTGCAGCACATCCATGGTGTTGGTCAGGTCATTCAGACCCAGCACCAGCACCGTCAGGTTATCCGGCTTCCGGGACAATTTCATGGTGGCTTCGGTAATAAAGCCCAGTGTGCCCTCAGCGCCGATGAACAGATGACGCAGATCGTAACCCGTGTTGTTCTTCTCCAGATCCTTGTTCAGATCCAGAATATCGCCCTTGCCGGTCACGACCTTGAGGCCGGCAACCCAGTCCCGGCTCATACCATAGCGAATTACCTTGATACCGCCGGCGTTGGTGGAGAGGTTGCCACCGAGCTGGCTGGAACCGGCGGAGGCAAAATCAACCGGATAGTAAAGACCGTTGTCTTCAGCACAATTCTGCAACTGCTCGGTCACAACACCGGCCTCACACCGAACCGTCCTGTCGCTGGCATTGAAGTCCAGAATCTGGTTCATGTTGTCGAACGCCACAACCACCTCACCGTTGGCGGCCACAGCACCGGCACTCAGACCTGTCCGGCCGCCAGAGGGCACCAGCGCCACCTGATTCTCGTTGGCGAACTTCACCAGCGCCTGCACCTGCTCGGTGGTCTTGGGCAATGCGATCGCCAGGGGCTTGGACGGGTAGATCTTGGTCCAGTCCTTGCCGTAGGTATCCAGATCTGCCGGGTCGGTCAGCACCTTGCCGGGCGCGTCGCCGGTGGCCATCAGGTCTTTGAGAGAAGCAATGATCTGTTCAGAATTCATGAATTTTTCGGTCTCGTCAGGTTTGGGCCGGAGCATCCTGCAACAGGAATCACAGACAGTTGATTCAGGCAAACCGGCGCGCTGTGAAAATCTTTGTTTATGGTATCATACCGCCCCTGTTCTGTGAGCCAGCCCTGACGATCACTGGCCACGGGTCATTTCACGTGACGAAAGGTTCGGAAGCAAGCCCATGTCAAATACGTCTCTTGAGAAGAGCAAAATCCGTATCCTGCTGCTGGAAGGCGTGCATCAATCTGCCATTGATACGCTGAATGCTGCGGGCTATACCAACATTGAGTACCTGTCTCACTCGCTGGCCGAGGAAGAGCTGATCGAGAAGATTGCCGATGCGCACTTCGTCGGCATCCGTTCCCGCACCCAGCTGACCGAGAAAGTATTTGAGGCCGCCAAGAAGCTGGTGGCTGTGGGTTGCTTCTGTATTGGCACCAACCAGGTGGATCTGCAGGCGGCCACCCGGCGCGGTATTGCCGTTTTCAATGCGCCTTTCTCCAACACCCGGAGCGTCGCGGAACTCGTTCTCGCCCAGGCCATTCTGCTCCTGCGCGGTGTCCCGGAGAAAAACGCCAAGGCCCATCGCGGCGAGTGGCTGAAATCCGCCAAGGACAGCTATGAAATCCGTGGCAAAAAACTGGGCATTATCGGCTACGGCAACATCGGCACCCAGTTCAGCGTCCTGGCCGAGGGCCTGGGCATGGATGTGTACTTCTACGATGTCGTCTCAAAACTGTCGATCGGCAACGCCACCCAGGTAGGTACGCTCCAGGAGCTGCTCAACATTGCCGATGTGGTCAGCCTGCACGTACCGGAAACCCCGGCCACCAAGTACATGTTCAAGGCCGAGCAGTTCGCCCAGATGAAACCCGGCAGCATTCTCATGAATGCCTCCCGCGGCACCGTGGTGGACATCGACGCCCTGGCCGATGCTCTGGGCAGCGGTAAACTGCTGGGTGCTGCCATTGACGTATTCCCGGTTGAGCCCAAATCCAACGACGAGGAATTTGTCTCTCCGCTGCGGGAGTTCGACAATGTCATCCTGACCCCGCATGTTGGCGGCTCCACCATCGAAGCCCAGGCAAACATCGGTCGGGAAGTGGCAGAAAAACTGGCCATGTACAGCGACAACGGCACGTCGGTTTCTTCCGTGAACTTCCCGGAAGTCGCTCTGCCGTCACACCCCAATCAGCACCGTCTGCTGCATATCCACGAGAACGTTCCCGGCGTGATGTCAGAGATCAACCAGGTGTTTGCAGAGAATGGCATCAACGTTTGCGGCCAGTATCTGCAGACCAAGGAAGACATCGGCTATGTTGTCGTCGACGTGAACAAAGAGTACGGCGAACTGGCGCAGGAAAAGCTGCTCAAAGTGAAAGGGACCATTCGCTGCCGCGTACTGTTCTGATTCATTGCCAGATACAAAAAAACCGGAGCCTTTGCTCCGGTTTTTTTATGGCTGCGAACGCTCTGCTTACTGCATGGGCACCAGCGTCAGCTCAACACGACGGTTCTGCTCACGGCCGGCCGCGGTATCATTTGAGGCAACAGGGTAGCGTTCGCCGTAGCCAACAGCACGGGTACGCTTCGGCTCAATACCCTGGTTCAGTAGGAAGTCACGCACGGATGAGGCGCGACGCTCACTGAGCAGCTGGTTGTAGCTGTCAGAGCCGGAACTGTCGGTATGCCCCTCAATCTGGATGATGGTCTTGTCATACTCCTTCAGCACCAGAGCCACGGATTCCAGTGTTCCGCTGAATGACGGCTTGATGCTCGATTCATTCAGATCAAAGGTGATATTGCCTGGCATCACCAGTTCAATCTCATCGCCGTTGCGCACCACGCGAACACCAGTGCCCTCCAGCTGGCGACGCAGCTCGGCTTCCTGTTTGTCCATGTAGTAACCAACGCCACCGCCAATGGCCGCGCCGCTGGCCGCACCAATCAGGGCACCTTTTCCGCGGTCACTCTTGCTGGAGGTTGCCGCACCGATAGCCGCACCGCCAATAGCGCCGATGATGCTTCCCTTGGTCGCATTCGAAGTTTTCTCTTCACCGGTGTAGGGGTCATAGGTCATACAACCGCCGAGACCGAAAGTTGCCACCATAAATACAAGAATCATCTTCTTCACAGCTTTCTCCTGTGCCTGGTTTCTTCAGCCAACCCGTTTAACGGGTCTTTTCCGCCGAGTTCGTGAATGTATCAATAATGGTATTGAATACGGTTGCCTGCAAATCCTGAGCTTCGTTCACAAGATGATGACGTCCGTCAGGGATTTTCCGTTCCTCAACCGAGGAAAATTTATTCCGGATAATACGCAAATTGTGTTGCCAGTCGACTGTCAGATCCTTCTCACCTTGCACGACGGTCACCGGAAAGTCGACCGGCCGCGCAGATTCAATGTGGGGGACCCATTTTCGGAGTGCACTCACCCAGTCGACATGCACTGCCCTCGCCTGAAGCGGGTCGTACTCCCTCAAGAACCTGAGGAAACGACCGTTGCCACTGTTCTCTGCAAATACCCTGCGCCAGCGGGAAATAAACGGCTTCACCATGCTATGCAGTATTTTTGCGCCCAACCAGCCGGCCGGCCTCACCAGGGGCGCCAGAAGCACCACTTTCCGGAAGTCGGAGGTTTGCTGGCTGTGATGGTTGGACAACAGATAATCAATCAGGATCGCTCCACCGGTGCTCTGCCCAACCGCGAACCAGGGCTGACGCAACTTGTCCCTGACCTGAGCCATCACGTCTGACAGAACGCCCTGATACTCAAGAAAACTGCCAATGGCTGCGGGCGTGCCGCTGGAAAGGCCATGGCCGGGCTGATCGTAGGCCAGCACATCAAACCCGGCTCCCAGGCACCGATCGATCAACTGACTGTACAACCCGACGTGGTCGAAATAGCCGTGCAGAATGAACACCGTGCCACGCTCTGTTGACTGGTCCGGCAATCGGAAATAATGCACCATGACTTCATGACCGCAGGCTTTGACGTAACCCTGATGATAAGCAACGTCCGGATGTTCCACCCAGAGATCCAGCCCATAAAAACGACAATAGGCCACCATTTCATCACTAAGATCACGCGAGCGGGTCGGGTCGAAGGGTTCGAGTCTGTCCAGAAGTGAGTGCCTGTCCCAATCCGGTATTTCTATGGTATCCGTTTTCCAGTACACGTAGAGTTAAACGCCTGTCATGAATGAGTTATCTATTTCGGGGTTTCAATCCTAACCTATAGCGGGCCTAACCCATAGCAGGGGAAAGACACAGATGTTGCAACACGTTTTAGAGAGTGCGTTGCGCCAGACCATGAACCGGCTGGTCAGACCGGTTCTCAACCCGGCGGTACCGGTGCCACTTCAGCGACGCATTGTTCGCCAGGCTTATCGGAGTTCGACACCACCGAGAGGCGCGAAATTCGAGAACATAACCATTGGGGGAGTGCCAGCAACCCGGACAACCTTCGGCAATGATCCCCGGGGCGCCGTTCTCTATCTGCACGGCGGAGGCTACATCATCGGGTCCTCGAGTACCCACCGTGGCATAACCGGGCATCTGGCGAAAACAACCGGCTGCGCCATCGTTACGCCGGATTACCGGCTGGCTCCCGAGTTTCCGTTTCCCGCTGCGCTGGATGATGCCGAAGCCTGTTGGAACGGGCTTCTGGAGGCTGGCCTGAAACCGGACCAGATTGCCGTCGCCGGCGATTCCGCTGGCGGGGGGCTCTCTGTTGCCCTGGCGATGCGACTGCGCGATAAGCGCCTGCAGCTTCCGGCATCGCTCACCGCGTTTTCACCCTGGATAGACCTCACCCAGGAGCAGCTTTATGCGCCGGAAATTGAGCCGGTACTTCAGGCCAGCTGGACCAGCAAGGCCGCCAGGCTTTACGCCGGAAAGGAACCCCTTACCAACCCGTTGATCTCGCCGATCTTCGGGGATTTAAGCGGCCTGCCACCCTTGTTGATCCAGGTAGGCAGCCAGGAAATCCTGCTGAACGACGCCGAACGGCTCGCCGAGGCCGCAAGCCGGAACGATGTGGAAACCCGCCTTGAGGTCTATAACAGTCTTTGGCACGTTTTCCAGGTACACAGTGGTCAGCTGGATCGAGCCACTGCCGCGCTGGAAACCGCAGGCGAACACATCAAACGTCATCTGGCAGACTGAGCTCGCCCCGGGCCAGGGCCTCTTTCCTGGGCCGGGGCCATTGTTTGATGCGCCACTCCAACCGTGAAGCCCGGCTTCTGTCTCCGGCTGGCGCGCTGAACACCAGTTCCAGTGGCCCCTTCCCCCTCAGACTACGCGCGCCCCGGGGAGCGCCTCCCTGATGTTCATTGAACCGCCGCTCAACGTCAGTGGTTATGCCGGTATAGAGCGAACCTCTGGCGGTTCGAACCATGTAGACAAACCAGTCAGCCAAGGTTCAGGGCCTCTTCCCGATCCTTCACTTTTTTCTGCTGAATCCATAGCCCCATCATGATCAGAACCAGGCCAATGTATGTGGAGGGCAGGATATGCTCGCCCAGAATAAAGTAGATGAACACCAGCGAAAGGAACGGAGAGATAAAAATCAGGTTGCTGACTTTCGAAGTATTCTCCGCTTTTTTCATGGCATAGGACCAGAGAACGAAAGCGATACCCATCTCGAACACGCCTACATAGAGCGCTGCAGCCAGCGACGTGCCCGGAGCAAAACTGAGCCCCTCTGTCCACCAGCAAATGAGCAGAATCACCGGCAATCCACACAGGAAATTCAGGAACAGGCCAACCACCGGATCTCGGGTATCCCGTGTGGCGATAATCCAGTAGGACGCCCAGACCACTGTGCTTCCGAGGGCGAGAGAAACGCCAAGTGGATCCTCGAAGCTCAGCGAAGTGACAGCCCCGCGGGTGGCAATCACCACGACCCCGGCATAACAGATCAGGCCCGCGACAATATCCAGTTTGCGTAGCCGGTGCCCCAGAAAGGGTACCGACATATAGGCCAGCACCAGAGCCCAGGTGTAGTTCAGCGGTTGCGCTTCCTGGGCGGGTAGTCGGTCAAAGGCACCGAACAACAGGAAATAGTACAGACAGGGATTGATCAGCCCCATGCCAAAAGACTGGGCATACTGTTTGCGACTGAGCGAGAACACCAGGTGCCAGCGCCCCTGAAGCATCAGGATGACGGCCATCACAACCACAGACGCACTGCACGCAATCAGCAGCATCTGAACGGGCGCGAGCTCTCTGAGCGAGAGCTTGAACGCGGTTGCCACGGTAGACCACAACAGCACCGTGCCAAGGCCATAGAGCATCGCCTGCTTCTGGTTTGTCATTCCCGGCCTCCTGCCCAACACTGAAACTCCATGAACTGTCTCCTAGATGCACTTGATCGTCTGGGTCGACAGTGTAATTCAATCCAACCCCGTAACCCACGGCAGTGCGCATTCTTGTGTTACCTTGTATGGCAATATCAACCAAGGATCGAGAAAACTGGAGTTCCCGTTATGCCCACCGTCCGTTTCAGGTTCTGGCCATTGAGCCTGGCATTGGCCATTGCACTGACCGGTTGTTCAGACAGCCAGACCAGCGGTGAGGACGAGACCGCCGATGTCCCGGAACCCCCCGATTACCCGGTTACCTGGCGTTTTGCCCTTGAGGAGATCGAGGGTAGCGTTCAGCATGCTTATGCCGAAGCGTTGAAGGAACGGATTGAGGAGCGTTCCGACGGCAGGATTGAAATCGATATTTTTCCCTACGGTTCTCTGGGAACCTCGGCACAGCTTACTGAACTGGTTCGCAATGGTTCCATAAGCCTGGCGTTCGCCTCCCCCGGGCATCTTGCCAACACCATCCCTGAAGTCGGTCTCTTCACGCTGCACTATGTTCTTCCGGACGACGCCGACGTTACACGAGAGATTCTGGCCAGCGCAGAATTGCTCGAATTGTTTGAATCGCCCTATGCCAACCAGAACATGAAACTGCTGGGTTTCGTGCCTGAAGGCTGGATGGCCTGGACAGCTAACAAGGCGCTGCGGTCGCCGGAAGACTTCACCGGACAGCGAATCCGAACCATGACCTCCGACATGGCGGAAGAAACCTTCCGGGCCTATGGTGCCGAGCCCAGCCAGATCCCCTATTCCCAGGTATACAGTGACCTGCAGCTGCGCAAGATCGATGGCCAGAGCAATCCGGTTTTCGCCATCGAGGAAATGGATTTCTACGAAGTGCAGACCACCATGACCCTGGCGCGACCGGCCCAGTTCGTCGCTTCAGTGGTCTCGAATCTTGAGTGGTACGACGCCTTGCCCGAAAACCAGCAACAATGGCTCGACAACGGACTCAAGGACGTCGCGCAGATCGCCTGGGAGACTCAGGAGGAGCTGAATCAGACCCGGCTCGAGCAGATGCTGGAAGGGGGCCACATGAAAGTGGTCCGCCTGACCGATTCAGAACGCGAGGCGTTTCGGGAAGCCAGCATGCCGGTGCGTGACATTTACCTCGAGCGCACCGGTGAAAGCGGGCAGCGTATTCTCGGCAGGTTGAATCAATTGATTGAGCAAACGGAAACCCGCAAGCAAAGCTCAGGGGTTTCCGGTGACGGGGACTGAGACAAACCTGACGCCCTCTGAAGCCAACGCACTTGCGCCCTTTGCAGTGAGCTCGGAAATAAACCGGAACTGATCCTTCAACTCGATCGGGTATGCCTTCAGCCGATAACACATGCCCCAGGGTTTGTTGGAGACCACCACCACGACAGGCCGGAACGTGCGGGTAAGAGGACAGGTGTAGGCCACATCCCGCAAGAGCGCCATAACCCGGCTGACGTCATGGTGGGGTTCAAGGTTGAACTCCGCCACGCACATCAGGTTATCCGTTCCGTTGTTGGCGTTGGCAATGAGGGACGCCCAGAGTTTGCCGTGGGGTATCACCACCACGGTATCATCCGGCGTAACAAGTTCCGCGGCTCTGGTGCCAATCGAACGGACCTCTCCGTACTGCCCGTCCACCTCGATCCAGTCGCCAGGCCGATACGGCATTTCGTAGAGGGTTACGATTCCGGCAATCAGGCTGTTCGCGTAATCCTTGAAGGCAAACCCGAGAGCCAGTCCCAGGGCTCCGAAAATGGCAACCATGTTCTCGAACGAAGGTTCCACCAGGATCGGAACCACAACGATGATGGTCACCACGATAATGATCAATCGCAGCAAGGGCACCGACGCCAGGATATAAAACCGGGGCTTGCCCCCGAGTTTAACTGCGATTCTCGGAAACAGCTTCTGTATTACGATGATCAGGCCCGTCGCCAGCAGCACAACCATCAACGATTCCAGCAACGCTTCCGACGTGATCGCTGAAAACGCCTCCCGAATGCCAAGATCACCCATCACTCATCTCCTAGAAAGTGTCGACCGGAAATCCCCAGCTCTGCAAATGCCGACGAATCGAGGGGTATCCCTGAGCGGTGACTTGCCAGCGACCACCAGATGACTGCTGCTCAATCAGATCCGCGCGGGCCAGACGTGCCAGCACAAACCCTGCCTCATGTTCCGCGACCCCTGTTACCAACTGCAGATGAGAGGCGTCCAGTCCATCGTGCAACAGCAGGGCGTGCAATAGCAGGCCAATGTTGTCGCCCTGGCTCTGGGGGACCGCTGGCAAACCCAGTTGATCAAAAGGGATAACCCAGGCCCGGGTGACTGAACCGCCGTCTGAAGAACCCGGGCCGGATTCCTCCGTGCCCGCCTCTTCTTCAGGGCGGGCTCTCAGCGCGCGTCGCCATATGGCCAGCGCAACACCGGGATTACCTCTTGCTACTGAGGCGAGATCCCGGAGAAAGCCACTGTGTTTGCGCTTTTTCCCGTCATTTCCTTCCGTCATCGGCAATACCCAAAGGCCATCGTCTGCCATTCGGGCCGTGATTGAGTAATCACTATCACCGGCAGCAAGGGATTCGAACCATTCACCAAGTTCGACTGCTGCCATCGGCGAAGGTGTCATCGGCGAAAAGTGCGCATCCCTGAAGTAAGAGGACCAGAATTGCCAACACCAGCTCGAGCAACCAATAGCACCAGGAGCAGTGCCTCCCGCGGCAACCCGACGGAGTAATTCCCGAACCAGAGCCAGTCCGGACAGATGGCGCAGCCAGAAATCAGCCAGTTCCGGAATCACCCACGGCCTGGAAAGATCCTGCGTGTCCCACCACTCCCTGGCGCCCTGTTCATCAAGAAGCAGATTCTCGGGTGGCAGGATCAGCGACCACCGGCCCGCCTCGCCCTCTTGCTGCAATTCAAACTCGGGAAAACACTCAAGGGCAGAACGAATACCCGAGAACGGTGGAGCCACCAGTAACGCAACTCTCTTGCCGGAATCATGGTTTAGCCCAAGCTCTTCAAGGGCCCTTGATAGCACTTCCGCCAGCACGCTTGGATCTGGCCGCGGTGCAAAGGATTCAAGCCGGGCGGCTGAAAGTTCCGGAAGGTTATCGAGGCTTTCAAACACTTCCTTTTCTGCAACCACGCCCGCCCGAATCTGGGCCAGGGCATGGCGCAACGCATCTTTGAGTGAACGTCTCACGGACGTTTCAGGCACTTTCCACTGCTCAACCGGAATCAGGCCGCCGGGCATCCACACGGATCCTGCCTTGTTTACTGGCTTATCCTTCAACCTCGTTGCTCCCTTGCTTGCCGTCCTTTCAATTACTCAGGAACCAGCCAACCAATATCGTGAGACAAATTCAAAACGTCCGACCCGGCAACATCGCTCATCATTGCGGCAAACCGGGAGTCAAAACCCCAGGGTGGGTTTACCACCAGCATGCCCGATCCGACCATACCTCGCTCCGGCGGATTATTCAGATGCACCTCACTGCAGAGTATCTTGCGCGCATCAGTGCCCCTGACCGCATCTTTCAACTGTTCCTGCAGGCCACTGGTCAGTATCGGGTACCAGACAAGAAAAATGCCATGACGGCACTTATGCCATGCTTTCCCCAAAGTGTGCGCCACTTCAATGTAGTCGGTTTTGACCTCGTAAGAGGGATCAATCAGCGTCAGCAGGCGCGGCTGTCTGGGAGGCAACTGTCTTAGCCCGGATTTCTCATAGTGCTCCAACAACCTTCGCAGACCAAGCCTGGTAGTGCCAGATCCGAGTGGTCATGGTCGAAGTTGGCGATTATTTAGCCAGTTTCCGGCATTCAGGCACAACTCCCCCTTTCCCCCATTGGTATCGGGCCGGGGGAGCCCGATTATCTACTGGGGCACCAAGCGCTGAACCAGTGCTGAGAGATCGTTCTTGTGTGGATAGCTATCACTCATCAACACCCGTATTCGGCGGGTGTTGCGGATGATGACTGCGCCAACCTTGATCAGCTTCAAGCGCAAGGTGCCGGCACTCATACGTTCGAAGGGCGTGTTTTTCAGATGCACCCGCAAACGCTCGAACAGGGTGTAGGCGAAGCCGGATAAGATCAGCCGCCACTGGTTGGTCCACCAGTGTGTGCTGGAGGTGCGACCGGCAAACAGATCCAGTTGTTGATCCTTGATCCGGTTCTCCATATCACCCCGTGCGCAATACTGTTCGTAGTAGAGCTTGAATCCGTCATCGTAGCGGGAGCTGATAACGAACCGGGGGTTCGGGCCTTGAGGGCCATATTCCAGGCGCGCAACCACCCAGCGTGGCTTATGCCAGCTTCGGGCTTTGTAGCGGAAGCGGAAGGTGCTGGCGAGCTTATGGCCATGAGCCTCGTAGTAGGTCCGGACTTTGTCCATGGCTGGGGCGGCAAGCGCCTCCAGCCGCTGGTTGCGGGCCATGCCTACGATGTAATCCACCTGGTTGCGATCGCACCAGGCCAGCAGTCGGGGCTTGCTGAAGTGGGAGTCGCCCCGGAACACGATCCGGGTCTGTGGCCAATACTCGCGAATAAATCGCACCAGCAGCGCCAGAATGGCCCAACTGTGCCGGGCATCACCCCGGTTGCTGGTGCGCAGATAGCTCACCAGCAAGTGCCGGCCGCAGAAGACGTAAAGCGGGAAGTAGCAGTGATGGTCGTAATACCGGTTAAAGAATTTACCCGGCTGATCCCCATGCACCGGGATATCGGTGCCGTCAAAATCCAGCACGATTTCCTTCGGCGGCTCTTCGTGTTGTTCAATAAAGTGGTGCCAGAGCAGCTCATGGGCCTTCACAATGGTTTGCCGGTCCATTGCCTGTTCCATTCGGCACAGCGTGGATTTGCCAGCCAGAGCGGAGGCGTTACCCGTGGCGGTTTGTAGTGCCTGATCAAAGCGAAGCGCTTCATGATCATTCAGATCTTCGTAGCCGCTGGCCACGCCGTAGACGCGCTGCCGGATCATGGTGTTGAGCCCATGACGAATCATCCGGGGATCCCGCTGGTCGGTCAGAGTCTCGGCCAGCCGTTGGGTTAACCGGTGTTGTTTGTCGACTTCGCGCAGTAACAACACACCGGCATCCGAGGTGATATGGCCTCCGGAGAAATCGGCTTCAATCTGGCGGCGGGAGAGTGGCGAGAAGGTCAGTTTTTGAGGTACCATTTTGGATGCGGCTACTGGTGCTTGGTGGATTGGTTAGGTTCTTGAAACTATAGCACTTTTAGCCGCTTCTTTTTATCCCTTCATGAGAAATCCGGGTTAGCAGACCTGCCAGGCCGTCCTGTCTGAGCACCCGAATCGGAGCCTCGGAAGCCCATTCCGCCAGTTGCTCGCCCTCAGATGGATGCAGTTCAAACAGCGTCAGCGCATCTCCATCCCGTAGAAAATGCTGAAACCACGCAGGAGAACCGGGGTAAACGGACAGTTCACCACCGCCGGCATTGAATCCTTTCAGCACGTCCAGAAACGGCTTCCAGTCCCCGGACAGCAACCGATCTCTGGCGCCCCAAAGTCTCTGAACTCCGTGGTCGGCTTCTCTAGTCTTGCGGGCCCGCTCACTTCGCAGGTCGTATATGGCACTGCCGGCATGGGTATCGAAACAGGCAATACCGGAGGCCTTCGCCCGCATCATGGTCTGGACCAGTGCCAGGGCTCCATGTTTCTGGACATCGGCGAAATTGCCGGCGTGGAAGGCGTGCAAATAACTCAACATACAAGAGTAGCTCCCTGGTGACGGGGCCATTAAGCCCGATCACGGTTGCCCGGGGCAAGAGCACAATCGTCAAACCTGATCGATCGAGTCCGTTTCCCGCTTGCGTTTCGATAAAACGGAACTCATGATATTTAACGCGAATATTTCTCATTATTACTACTATTAACAGAACTTGGAAAAAGGAATGACGCCCATGTTTCGTCCAGCACCCCTGGCATTGACAGTAACCGCTCTGCTCACTGCAGGCTGCGCTAATCATCCCTGGTCCACCAAGGACTATCAGCCAGCAACCAAAGACTCAGTGGTCGATCACTACGCCGATCTGGCTCATGCCAACTACGAAGATGCCCTGATCACCGCCCGCGCGCTGGACGAAGCAACTGACCGCTTGATCGCCAATCCGACCGAAGCCAATCTGGCGACCGCAAAAGAAGCCTGGCTGGCAGCTAGGGTTCCTTATCAGCAAACAGAAGTGTTCCGGTTCGGCAATGCTATTGTCGATGACTGGGAAGGCCAGCTGAACGCCTGGCCGCTTGATGAAGGCCTGATCGATTATGTGAAGGCAGACGGGTACCAGCACGAGCTGGGCAACGCCGGTGCCACCGCAAACATCATCGCAAGCAACAGGATCAATGTGGGTGGTGAGACACTGAATGTGGCATCTCTTTCCCCTGCACTGCTCGCAGATCTGAACGAAGTTGGCGGCTCTGAAGCCAACGTTGCTACCGGCTACCACGCGGTTGAATTCCTGCTTTGGGGTCAGGATCTCCACGGTTTTGAAAGCGGCGCCGGTGAGCGTCCGGTCACGGATTACGCGAAGGGCGCTGATTGCACCAATGGCAATTGTGAGCGTCGTGGCGAATACCTGGATGCGGTAACAGACCTTCTGGTATCCGACCTCGAGTGGATGGTGGCCCAGTGGGCCCCGGGCGACAGTGACAACTACCGGGCGCAATTGACCGCTGCAGACGCCAATCAGGGTGTTCAGAAAATGCTGTTCGGCATGGGTTCACTGTCTCTGGGCGAGCTGGCCGGCGAGCGAATGAAGGTTGCTCTGGAAGCCAACTCCTATGAGGACGAGCACGACTGCTTCAGCGACAATACCCACAATTCGCACTACTACAACGGCCAGGGTATCCAGAACGTCTACACGGGTACCTATCGTCGCGTGGATGGCAGCCTGGTGACCGGCCCTTCCCTGTCTGATCTGGTTCAGCAGAGCGACCCAGAGCTGGACGCGCGTCTTAACAACCAGCTGGACGCCTCCATGGAAGCCCTGGCGCTAATGAAGGCCCGCGCGGAGAGCAGCGAAAATCCCATGGCTTTTGACACCATGATTGCACCCGGGAATGCCGAGGGCACTCGTATCGTCAACGGCGCTATCATGGCGCTCGTCGCACAGACCGGTTCCATTGAGCAGGCTGCGCGCGACCTGGGCATTGAAGCCCTGTCTCCCGATGATGCCGGCCACGCGTCCTGAGCATGATGAAACCGCTTGCCTTAATCGGGGCGCTGGCGATCGCCAGCGCCCACGTTTGTGCCCAGACTCACGAGGGCTATCCGATCCAGACATCTCCGGCCTCTGGTGGTGAGGGCACCGTACAACAGTCAGACACCAATGCCTACTCGCTTCCCCAGGGCAATCTGTCCATGACCAAACGTCTGGACTTCAGTGTCGGCAACAGTTTCTTCCGGAACCCCTGGGTCGAAGCCCCGGCAAGCACTGACGCCCGTGACGGCCTGGGCCCGCTGTTCAATACCAACTCCTGCCAGGGATGTCATATCAAGGATGGTCGCGGACACCCACCCGGTGTCGACGAGCCGCCGGTCTCCCTGTTTTTGAGACTGGCAGTCCCTGCTGATCCGGAGCTGGACGCGGACATTCTGCGCAAACACGGTTTTAAACCGGCGCCAGTATATGGCAGCCAGCTCCAGACAGCCGCGCTTCCTGCAGCCAAACCAGAGGCTGATTTGATCGTCGAATGGACGCCAGTGAAGGAAACACTCGCGGATGGGACGGTGGTGGAACTGCGCAAGCCCGTGTACCGCATTGAGAACCCAAATTATGGGCCACTGCCCGAGGACCTTCTGGTATCGCCCCGGGTAGCACCGCAGATGATCGGAATGGGTCTGCTGGAAGCCATCCCCATCGAAGATTTGCAAGCCCTCCAAGACACTGATGATGCGGACGGAAACGGCATCTCCGGAAAGCTTAACCAGGTCTGGGATCTGGCAACGGAACAGACAGTGCCCGGTCGATTCGGCTGGAAGGCAGCCGAGCCCGATGTCCACCAGCAAAGCATGGGTGCGTTCGCCGGAGATATGGGACTGACCTCTACTCTGAAACCTAAAACCGACTGCATGCCCGAGCAGAATTGTGAGCGGTTTACCCATGGCGGTGAACCGGAAGTAAGCGACAAGGTCGCCAACTTCGTGACCTTCTACGCCAAGAGTCTGGCAATACCCGCGCGTCGAGATATTGAGTCTGAATCCGTCCGGCAGGGAGCAAGGCTGTTCAACGAAAGTGGCTGCGCTGGCTGCCATACGCCGAGACATCAGACCGGCGAGGTTGCCGATCGCCCGGACCTTAGCAATCAGACTATCTGGCCCTATTCGGATCTGTTGCTGCACGACATGGGTCCTGCCCTGGCCGACGGCCGCGATGAATTCCTGGCCAATGGCAATGAATGGCGAACCCCGCCGCTCTGGGGCATTGGCCTGGCCCAAGTGGTGAATCCGCAAGCCGGGTTCCTGCACGACGGCCGCGCCCGAACTCTGGAAGAAGCCGTGCTCTGGCACGGTGGCGAGGCTCAGGCGGCCGCCGACCGATACCGCCAGATGTCGCCCGAAGATCGATCCGCTCTGATCGATTTCCTGAATTCACTCTGAGGATCAGCCATGCAAGGGATCACCAGACTGCTGTGCACATCTATCCTGACACTAACCTCGCCCCTGGCGTGGGCAAGCGATGCCAACACCCAGGCCCGCCAGCAGTGGTATGAAGGCATTGCGACCGGCTATCAATCGTTGACCACAGAAGCGGGAGAGCTGGCTGAATCCGCCCGTGACTACTGCCAGAATCCAGCCGAGGGAAGCCGGGAACACGTGGAAGCCGCCTGGCTGAATGCCTTCCTGGCCTGGCAGAAGGTGCGCTTAGTCGATTTCGGCCCGGTCGAAAACAACAACCTTTCCTGGCAGTTCCAGTTCTGGCCGGATCCGAAGAATCTGATTGCACGGAAAGCGGCTTACCTGATCGGAAACGACGAACCGATCACCCCGAGCGTGATCAATCAGTCCGGTGTCGCTGTGCAAGGCTTCCCGATGATCGAATATCTGCTGTTCGACCAAGAGTTCAATGCCGGGGAAACTTCACTCCCAGTCGCCCGGACCTGCGAGCTGCTAACGAACGTCGCGGGACACTTGAAAAGCAACAGTGACGCATTGATGGCTGGCTGGCAGGCTTTCAGACCGCACTATCTGGAGACCGAGCAGTACTTCGACACCACTATCCGAGCGGGTATGGCAACACTGGAAATTCTGGAAGAAAGAAGGCTGGCCCAACCCATGGGTCTTCGCGGCAGTAACAAACGCAATCCTTACATCGCGGACGCCTGGCGCAGCGGCAAAAGCCTGCAGACTGTCGCGGCGACTGTCGACGGCCTGAACCGGTACTTTTTACCAGGGCTCGAAATTTCGCTGGAAGCAAAGGGGGCGTCCGACCTGGCAGACCGCATTCGCAAACAATTCAACGAGGTTCAGCAGAACTTTCCCGGAGCCCACCTACCCCTGGCAACGGCTTTGAAAGAAGAAGACCAGTTCCGGGCTCTGCAGAGCCTTTACGTTGATATTTCCCAGTTGACCACGCTGGTGAATGACCAGGCGGCAGTGGCACTTGGCGTAGTACGAGGCTTCAACTCGAGCGATGGCGACTGAGGAACCTGATCCTATGCTTTTGAACCGGAGAGCCCTTCTCAAGGTGTCCATTGCCGGCGGCGTTGCCGTGGGCCTGACCGGCTGTTCCCTGCTGCCCCGAAAAGCGTCAGTCCAACCTGATGGCTATGCCGGCGCCGTCGGGTTCCCGGATGGCAGTTTTGGAGTCAGCGCATTCAACCGCAACGGCCGGATAGTGTGGCAGGCGCCTGTCGATTCCCGCTGCCATAGCGGCTGCAACCGACCGCACCAGCAAGAGACCCTGTTTTTCGAGCGCCGCCCGGGTTGGTCATTCTACGTTTTCGATAGCACTACAGGTGCCCGGAAACACCATATTTCAGCCGAGCCGGGCGAACACTTTGTTGGCCACGGTGTGTTCTCGACCGATGGCCGACGCCTCTACGTCACCGCCAGCCGGTACGATCAGGGCGCGGGGATCATCGCAGTCTACGATGCCGAAAAGGGTTATCGGCGGACAAAAACCTTTGATCTGGCGGGAATCGGCCCCCATGAGCTGACCTTGCACCCCGACGGCGAAACCCTGGTGATCGGTCTCGGAGGCATCCTCACTCACCCGGATTACGACCGCATGAAACTGAATCTGGACACCATGGATCCAGCCCTGGTACTTATGAATCGTCACTCCGGCAAAATCGTTGGCCGTTTCAGGCCGCCCCACCACCAGCAAAGCGCCCGCCATGTCAGCGTCAGCGGCGATGGCCGCGTGTATGTGGCCTATCAGCACCAGGGCCCACTCTACGAAACGCCGCCTTTGTTGGCACGTCTTGAAGAGGGAACTTTGCGGGAATACCGGTTCGATGAGGATACCCGGACAGCGTTGGCCAACTACATCTCCAGCGTGGTTGCGCATCCGGAAAACGACCTCGTGGCTGCGGCTTCGCCGATTGGTGGAACGGCCATTATCTTTCGGGGCAAGACCGGTGAGCTGGTCAGCCGCGCACACATCGCCGATTGCGCGGGCATCCAGACCCTTGCCGGAGGGGATTTTCTTGTTTCCTCCGGACGGGGAAAACTTATCCGGCTCGGCGCCGGCAAACCCGCCAGAGAACTCGCAGATCTATCCGTTCACTGGGACCACCATCTGGTCTGATCGCTCGCAGTTGCCGTAATCCGGACTTAAGGATACCGCGCCACACTGGTATCCTTTCGACACATTTTCCGGAGGATAGCGGTTTGCCTGAGAGCGGAAAGGACACCATCGAACAACTTTATGGCCTGATTGCCAACGAAGAGGATGCACGGGTCTGTACCGACATCTCCGATGACGCCTGTCGCGAAGTGCCGCGCAATTTCTTTCTGATTCTTGCCAGCAACGTCCTGACCAAACTGGGCGACCTGCTGATCAGTCCCAAAACCGTATTGGCCTGGTTGATGAGCGCCATTGGTGCACCCGCGCTGGTGGCCTGGCTGGTGCCGATCCGGGAATCCGGTTCCCTCGTCCCACAGATGGTCATTGCGGCCTGGGTCCGCCGCAAACCTGTTCGCAAGTGGTTCTGGACTCTTGGAAGCTTCGGACAGGCCGCCAGTGTTGTGGCCATGGCGGCCAGCATCTGGTTTTTCGAGGGGTATGCCGCAGGTTCCGGGATCATTGCAGCCCTCATTGTATTTTCCCTCGCCCGTGGATTCTGCTCCGTATCCATGAAAGATGTACAGGGCAAATGCATCCCGAAAACCCGCCGGGGAAGGCTCGGCGGGCTCGCCTCCACCATTGGCGGCACCGCCACCGTTGTGTTGACCGCGCTGCTGTTCTGGGAACGCGGCGACCCCACCCTCGCCTTTTACACCGTATTATTACTTCTGGCCGCGGCACTCTGGGTGATCGCCGGCCTGCTGTTTGCCGGAGTGGAAGAATACGACGGTGAAACCGGTGGCGGCGGAAATGCCATCAACGAGGCATTTCGAAGCCTGTCCCTGCTCCGGGATGACGTTCCGTTCCGGAACTTCGTGATTACCCGGGCCCTGCTGCTCAGCTCGGCACTGGCTTCACCCTATTTGGTCGTACTGGCACAGAAAGAATCCGACATTGGCTGGATGTTGGGCGTTTTCCTGCTGGCCAGCAGCCTCGCCAGCTCGCTCAGTGCCAGCTTCTGGGGCTGGGCTGCAGACACCTCCAGTCGGAGAGTCATGATCCGTGGGGCGGCAATGGCCAGCGGTGTGTGCCTGATCGTCGGCTTCACCGCGCTGTTTATCGGGACGGAAATCGGCAGCGTCTGGTTTTACCCGATTGCGTTTTTCGTACTGAGCATTGCCCATGCGGGCGTCAGGCTGGGGCGTAAAACCTATCTGGTGGACATGGCAGGGGGCAACAAGCGTACCGATTACACGGCGGTGAGCAACACGGTCATCGGTGTTCTGCTGCTTGTTACCGGCGGCCTCACCGCCCTCGTGTCAATGATCTCAGAAGTGGCGGTCATCATCGTTCTGGGCCTGATGGGGCTGGCTGGGATGTTCAGTGCCATGGGGCTGAAGGAAGTGACCGAAGACTGATAACGGTCGCCCGTTCAGGAGGGCGCCTTGCCGTCATTCAGGGCCAGAGCCCCTTTCACGATCCGGTAGATGATCCAGATAGAAATACCAAGGAGAATAAACCATCCGATGATGATCGGCGTGGTCACTATGCCAATCACGGTCCAGAGCAGGCCGATCCAGAAGGTGCGAATCTGCCAGCGGAAGTGCCGCTCCACCCAGGTATTACGGACGTCGTCCAGTTTGACGTAATTGATGATCACGCCCACCAGACCGGTAATGCCTCCTACGAAAAACGACAGCGCCTGAAGGATGTAGACCACCACCGCCAGGTTACGCGCCGGATCACTTCGGCGGGAGGCGGGGTCCGTGTCGGCAGGAATAAACTCCGGTTCAGCCAAGACAAGTCTCCTATTGATCTATTAATCGGAGTCTACCACAGCCCCCGTGGCCGAAAATCCCGCCGCGGTCAGTGATTGTCCGGACGGTAGCCCAGGCGGAAACCGCCCCAATGCTTGCCATTCACATAAATAGGTACGGAGAGATCATGCATGATTTCGCCGGTATCCCTGCGATAGGTTTGCAAAAGCATGTTCTCGGTGTGCGTGCCACAACGAATGCCCGTTCGGTCGTTGAACAGCCGCTTGCTCCGGCTCTTGACCAGATCCACCTTCGGATCTCCGGTCGGTGCGTGGGCGAAATCCCTGTTGTGGGTCGGTACATACCCGTCAGGCGCAGCGGCTATGGCAAAGACAATGGCCTCATGGGCGTTTTTCACCTGCTCCTGGATGGTCGGCAGGTATTGATCGGTAAATTTGTCAAAGCTGCTTGAGTACTTTGGCGGGTGCGTGTTCGGGATGGGAGTCCGGCTCTTGTCGAACAGCGCGCTTTCTGAGAGCTTGCCATCCCGGATTGCCTGCTCGAACATCTGGCCGATCTGGTCAGCGCCCGCTCTGGCCTGATCGAAGAACGGCCGGTGATAACTGGCTTCGCTGTTCAGGGCAAATGAAGCATTGGCTTTTTCCGCAAGCTCCATCAAAGTAGCAGCCTGCTCCGCCAGCGAGGAAACGCTGGTATCGCTCTCGGAAATCTGGTCACGCACCGTTTCAATGGCGGAGAACACCTGGGCCAGACTCTGCTCGTTGTTCTGATCTATTTCGGCTATCCGGGCAACCTGCTGCTGGACCCGATCAGATTGTTCGCTGATCTGTTCCAGACGCTCACCCACGCTTTCCACAGACGTCAGGCCCTCCTCAATGCTGCGGGCAAGATCTTCAATGCGGGATACAATCAGTGTGGTATCGGACCGTATTTCCTCGAGGGTTTCCGCCACTTCACCGGTCGCCTGGGCCGTGCGGCCCGCCAGCTGACGCACCTCATCCGCCACCACGGCAAATCCGCGACCCTGATCACCCGCACGGGCGGCCTCAATGGCCGCATTGAGTGCAAGCAGATTGGTTTGCTCGGCAATACCCTGAATGGTGGCGGTCACGCCCTGGATCTTGTTGGATTTCTCGTTCAGCTCCTGGATCAGCCGGAGATTCTCACCGGACTGCTGGTGTACCGCGCGCACACTATCGATGGCCGAGACCAGCGCTTCGCGCCCCTCGGTACTGACCTGCTTATTCTGGAGAGCCATGGTGGCGGCATCGGTCGCCTGCTCGGAGGATTCCCGCACGGTCTCGGTAATCTGGCCCGCGTAATCGGCCATCTGGGCGGTTTCTTCAACCTGACGGTCCAGCCGGATCTTGAGCTGGTCTGCGGCAAAGGAGACCTGGGCGGCGGAAATAGCGTTCCTGTCAGCGCTTCCGGAGAGGGTTTCCACCAGAGCCCGCCCGGCTTTCGCATCGGAAAGCAGCTGCCGGCAATGGGCCCGGAGCGGATGATCTTCTGCCAGGGTGCCCTTATCCAGAGCCCTGAGACCGCGTTCGGCAGGCTCCAGCACCCGGATGACCAGAAAGCCGGCGGCGGCTGCAAGGCCAACCACCAGTCCAACCAGTATTGATGCCGGTTCAAGGCCTAGCAAAGGCGCCACCACTGCACTGATGACCGCAAGAACAACAGCACTCACCACCCCCAATATTATTGAAGCCCGATCCAGCAACCCCATAGGAACCTCTTCTTTATCGTTGCTTCTACCAATATTTTGTTATTTAAGGCCATCATGGAGACTAATAAATTGATATGAGTTTATAACTCATACTTTAGTGTATGTAACTGGCTTATCGGCAGGAAAAGGGGTTTCTGAAACAAAAAACCGCAAACCCGACTCACTCTGTTACCAAGTGGGCAGGGCTTGCGGTGTTTAGCGCGTTTTTAGCTATTAATCCCGGGATTTATCGCACAGCCAGGTTGGCAGCCCCGCTGATATCCGAGGCATAATCCATTATGTGATAGATCATGTTCTGCTCGTTGGTGCCCGTTACCAGATGGGCACCCGGCCCCCTGGCATAAATGCCCACATCCTCACCGGCATGTGTCTCGCTGCCCAGTGGCACCAATGACTCCTGGTGGAAGCCCGGCGTGGTGGTGTCAACGTTGGTCAGGTCCTTTCGGCCGGCGTTGATGGGGTCGCCATAGGTACGGTCCGCATCGGTCTCGCTTCCATAGTCGCGCATGCCGAGGCCATTGGCATACCCCAGGGTGGTGTATGGCAGATCATCCGACGCCAGTTCAGGCTGCTCCGCCCCAATGCTCACCACCTTACCGAGAATGGGGTTGCCGCGCTTGGGATAACCGGCCATCGTGAACACATGGCTGTGATCAGCGGTGACAATAATCAGGGTATCCTCCGGGTTGGTTTGATCCGCGGCCACTTTTACGGCTTCGGCCAGTTCAATGGTATCGGTTAAGGCGCCATTGGCACTGCCGGCGTGGTGGGCGTGGTCAACGCGGCCCGCTTCGACGGTCAGGAAAAACCCGTCCGGATCGTTATCCAGAATGTCGATGGCCTTGGCAGTCATCTCACTCAGTGACGGCTCACCGGCAACATCATTGCCACGGTCAGCCTCGTACTGCATGTGCGACTCGTTGAACAGGCCGAACAACCTGGACGTGGTTGCGGCGTTGACGCTGTCGAAACCGGCATTGTCATACACGTATACGCCTTGTGGATACTGAGCCTGCCACTCGGTGACCAGGTTGCGGCCATCGGTGCGGTCGCCTTCGACACTGGATCGCGCATCCGGGCTGTTGAACCTGGCATCATTTGGCAGGAAGTGGCGACGGCCGCCGCCCATGACCACATCAAGGCCGTCAATATCCGCGCCGGTGCGTGCTTCGAGGTTTGCTTCAAAGTTCACCAGTTGGTCGGCAATATCCTGGCAGCCGTCGGTAACTGCCTCGGGAGGCATATCGGAGATGTCTTCCCAGTTACGATCTGCCGACTTGGCGTAGGTGGCTGCCGGCGTGGCGTGAGTGATACGGGCAGTCGATACCACCCCGGTGGCCTTGCCAGCAAGTTCCGCCAGCTCCGTCAGTGTCATCAGCTCGTTACCCGTGGCCGAACCACAATCGCCCCGGCTAACGTCTTCGTCCACGCCAAGCACGCCTACATCGGTTTTTACACCAGACACCATGGCTGTCATTGTGCCAGCGGAGTCGGGCACTTGCGCATCTACGTTATAAGTTTTGGCCAAGCCGGCGAACGGAAAACGCTCGAAGCTCAGTTGATGCTCTTCCCCCGGCTTGCCCTGATTCTGGCCATCCAGAATACGCGCCGCTGTGACGGTTGAAACGCCCATGCCATCGCCCACGAACAGGATAACGTTCTTTGCCTTGCCCCGTGCATCGGCGATGGCCGCCTGCAGGGAGCCCGATTGAGTGACAGGGGCCACGGTACCGGTAACCTCGGCCCAGGCCGCTTTCGCCGCTTCGATATCCTGTTGGCCCTGCTGGAACCAGGGGTTGGTCAGCGACGTTTCCAGTTGTTGCGAGGAAAGGCTGGTCACAGCCTCATCGGCTGGCTGCACGGGGCTGTTATCGTCGTCATCCGTGCACCCGGTCAGGACAAACATTGAAGCCGTCAGTGCGCTGTAAAAGAATTTGTTCATTGCCTTGCTCCTTATTCTTCGATTAAGCCCAGAGCCTGGTCGATCAGGTGAAAAACCGTGCTTTGTTCGATGGTTCCCTGCGCCAGATGAGCACCCGGTCCTTTTGCATGCAGACTGACGTCCTCACCGGAATGGGTCTCGCTACCAAGCGGAACCAGCGCCTCCTGGTGATAACCAGTGGTGGTGGTATCCACGCCAGTAAGATTCTGACGTCCGGCGTTAGGTGCCTGGCTGTAGGCCACGTCTGAATCCGTTTCCATACCAAGATTACGGAAACCGAGTCCGTTGGCGTACCCCAGGGTGGTGTAGGGCATGCCATCGGCGGCCAGTGCCGGCTGCGTCTCGCCAACATTAACCACCTTGCCCAGAATCGGGTTGCCCCGCTTCGGATAACCGGCCATCGTGAACACATGGCTGTGATCAGCGGTGACAATAATCAGGGTATCCTCCGGGTTGGTTTGATCCGCGGCCACTTTTACGGCTTCGGCCAGTTCAATGGTATCGGTTAAGGCGCCATTGGCACTGCCGGCGTGGTGGGCGTGGTCAACGCGGCCCGCTTCGACGGTCAGGAAAAACCCGTCCGGATCGTTATCCAGAATGTCGATGGCCTTGGCAGTCATCTCACTCAGTGACGGCTCACCGGCAACATCGTTGCCACGGTCAGCCTCGTACTGCATGTGCGACTCGTTGAACAGGCCGAACAACCTGGACGTGGTTGCGGCGTTGACGCTGTCGAAACCGGCCTTGTCATACACGTATACGCCTTGTGGATACTGAGCCTGCCACTCGGTGACCAGGTTGCGGCCATCGGTGCGGTCGCCTTCGACACTGGATCGCGCATCCGGGCTGTTGAACCTGGCATCATTTGGCAGGAAGTGGCGACGGCCGCCGCCCATGACCACGTCAATCCCATCGGTATCCACGCCAGCGTAACGTTGTTCCAGAAGTTGCTCGAAACTGACCAGCTGATCGGCAATGTCCTTGCAACCGGCCTGAACCGCTTCAGCAGGCATATCCGAAATGTCTTCCCAGTTGCGATCTGCCGATTTGGCATAGGCAGCGGCGGGTGTGGCGTGGGTAATGCGTGCGGTGGAGACCACACCAGTGGATAAACCCTTGATTTCCGCAAGCTCCAGAGCGGTTACTACTTCATTGCCTGCAACCGTGCTGCAATCACCCCGCTGGACATCCTCGTCCACGCCCAGCACGCCCGCATCGGTTTTCAAACCAGACATCATGGCGGTCATGGTGCCCGCTGAATCCGGAACCTGGGCATCGGTGTTATAGGTTTTCACGAGTGTCGTGAAGGGGAAACTCTCAAAGCTCAGCAGATTTTCCTCGCCCGGACTGCCCTGCCTCTGGCCTTCCAGAATGCGCGCAGCGGTAAGGGTGGACACCCCCATGCCATCGCCCACAAACAGAATGACGTTTTTCGCCTTATCCGAGGACTTCAGGGAGAGCTTCTGCTGAAGCTGTGCCGCGGCGTTAATAAACCAGGTATTGCCCTTTTGTGAGGTCGGTAGTATCTCTGCGACGACACTGGCGGACAATGCCAGCCCGATCGCCACGGAAATTAACGCTCTTTCCAGATTCATAGCGCATATCCTTTCAACGGTGTTGTTGTCTGCCACTCCGGTACAACCTGTTCATCGAACAGAATTCCGGATCGACTCCGCTAAAAAGATAGGGGCTGGTTATGACGTTAATCCTACATTTGTGTTACTCAGGCATTAAGGTTGTCTGGCCGCAAAAGATTCGACTCACTCTCCTCCCCGGACGCTGATGACCAGGACCCGCCAGCGCAAACAGAGGCGCGCCGGCGGAAATTAGAGAGTTATCGGAGAGTTATTGAGTAGCCTCCTCTACCCTGTCACCCGCTTCCTCAGCGGCATCTCCCATCTCCTCAGCTGCGTTTTCCGCTCCTTCCTGTAACTCTCCCATGACGCTTTCGTTCTGGCCAGTAGCATCCTCGTAGGTTTCCTCGACTGAATCGCCAGCCTCTTCCATCATGTTTCCGGCGTTGTCCGCAGCCTGCTCGACATCCACGCCTTCGTTGTCCTCCGAACCGCAGGCAGCAAGGCCCAGTGTCAGAACCACCAAAAGCGCACCCAGCGTGAGCTTGTTCATACCATATCCCTCTGTTGATAAATATTTACAACGCGAAACAGGGTACGGCGAGGCCCGGCCCAAAGGCAATTACCCGGCGATTACCCTTTGGTTAGCCTGTGCTGCCTGCCAGCAGCCGGCCATTAATGGTGATGACATGATCGAGCGGGAGCATGGTGCCTCGTCCGAGCAGCAGGAAATCCTGCCCTGCGCGACTGCAAAGCTCACGAATAACATCGTGCACCGTGCATATCTGGCCGGCGCTGTCCCGGTAAACCACCTCGGTCAGTTGCCCTGAGCCCAGATACTCCTGAAGCATACCCTGAACTGAGTACGAAGCCGTAGCGGAGGGAGTGGAGGGAAAATTTGGCATAGCTGATTCTTCACTACCGTCGAATTCTTGTTTTCCCCGAAGTCTGGCTCAGAAAACGGGATTTCGCCAAAAGAATGATATTTGTCATTTTGCGCCAAGCTACCCCGCTCTGCCGGACGGTCGTTGCATTGCCAGATTGTCCGACATAAATTGACATTACGCGCACCGAACGGGAGAACACAATGAACGCCAAGACCCACGACAACCCGGAATCGCATAATGTCGTTTCCCCCGCCGAATCCGGCTCCACTGGCAACTGGAAGGATCCGAAACGCTATATGTGGTTACTCGGCCCTGTCCTGCCGGGCATCGGGCTCGCGGCCCTGACCGGTTACGCCCTGGCCCCCAAAAAACTGAAAGCCCTGGCCTGGACCGGCCCTGCTCTGGTGCACGGCATCATTCCGGCGCTGGACAGGGCCATTGGTGAGGACCAGAGCAACCCGCCGGAATCCGCAGTGGAGACCCTGGAACGGGACAAGTACTACGACCGGATCGTGAAGGCCTTTATTCCGACCCAGTACGCCATGACCCTCATGGGCGCCTGGCTGGCCAGCCGCAAGGATACGCCCCTGGACGATAAAATCGGCCTGACGCTTACCGTTGGTGCCATCAATGGCGTAGGCATCAACACGGCCCATGAGCTGGGTCACAAATCGAACAGACTGAACAAGCTGTTGGCGATGGCGGCTCTGGCGCCCACCGGGTATACCCACTTCGTTGTCGAACACAACTTCGGCCACCATAAGCGGGTGGCCACACCGGAGGATCCGGTCAGCAGCCGCATGGGCGAGAGTTTCTGGAAGTTCCTTCCCCGTACGGTGCTGGGTGGCATCAAATCCTCCATCAGGATTGAGAAGGCGCGGCTTGCCCGCAAAGGCAAGGGCTTCTGGAGCCTGGATAATGAGTTGTTGCAGGGCTGGGCCATGAGCGCCGGGTTCTTTGGCGCGACAACCTTGGTTTGCGGCCCACGGGCAGTACCATTCCTGGCGGCCCAGGCGGTGTATGGCGCAAGCCTGCTGGAGAGTGTGAATTACATTGAGCACTATGGCCTGCTCCGTCAGAAGGACAAGAACGGCAAGTACGAGCGTACCCAGCCGGAGCACAGCTGGAACAGCAATCATATTGTGACCAACCTGTTCCTGTACCAGTTGCAGCGGCATTCGGATCATCATGCCCACCCACAACGCAGCTTCCAGGCCCTGAGGCATTTCGAGAAGGCGCCGCAGTTGCCGGGTGGTTATGCGTCGATGCTGTTGCCGGCTTACCTGCCGCAATGGTGGTATGAAACCATGGATAAGCGGGTGATTGACCACTACGAGGGGGATCTGAGTAAAATCAATTGGGATCCGGATCGGAAGGAGGAGCTGATGGCCAAGTATTCGGATTATGCTGCGGAGGTAGCGGCTGAAGCGAAGGCTCGTCGCGAACCCGGGAATTCCGAGGCCGCCTGAAGTCTTGCCCCCAAGCCTTGACGTTATAGAGCATGCAGCCAACCGGAGTCTTCCTTCCGGGAGACGCCGTGAACCCATCCATGGGGGCTTGATCGCAGCATCCCTGCTGCTCACACTCCCGGAAGGAAGACTCCGGTCGGCTGCCCATAATTCTGATGAATTCGCCAGCTTCTTTTAGCCCCTAGAGCCCGTGTTTCCCGAGGAAATTTAGAAGTCACTTGCCTTTAAAAACAGCTTCGCGCCGTTCCAGGAAAGACTGGATTCCCTCTTTTACGTCCTCGCTGGCCATGACCGGCTGCAGATCCGGGAACAAACGCTGTTTCGCAGCCTCCTGTCCCTCGCTGACAGCGATCTTCGAGGATTTCAGACTGCCTTGCACACCCAACGGTGCAGCCTTGGCAATTTTTTCAGCGATTTCCAACGCAACGTTAAACTGCTCGCCGGGTTCCACCAGTTCCTGAATTAACCCCCACTGATACGCCTGATCGGCGGTCCACTCATCGCCAGTCAGAAGGTAACGCTGGGCATTGCCCCAGCCGATTTCACGCTGGAGGCGGATGGTGGCACCACCGCAGGCAAAGATGCCGCGTTTGACTTCCAGTTGGGCAAAGCGAGTGCCTTTGGCCGCGACGCGCACGTCGGTGTTGAGCATCATTTCCACGCCGCAGGTGAAGCAGATACCTTGGGCCGCGAAGACCACGGGTTTGCTCAGCGCCTGACCAGTGATATGGAACGGATCCAGTTCGCCCTCGCCCGGTTCGATACCTTTGCCATTGGCAAAGACACCGGCCCAGTCGTCCAGTTGCAGGCCGCTGGTGAAGTGGTCGCCCTCGGCATACATCAGGCCGACCCGTAGCTCCGGGTCGTTTTCCAGCTGGTGGTAGGCCGCCGCAATCTGGTGGTACATCTCGCGGTTCATGGCGTTCATTTTTTCCGGGCGGTTCAGCCCGATCAGCAAGATGTGATTTTTCTTCTCAACATTTACCAGAGCCATCAGAACCACTCCGATTTCATGTTCAGGCAGGTATCGTCCTGATTGCGCAGCAGCACCAGATCCTGAGCCACGGTTGGCAATTCCCAATGGAAGAAGTATTGGGCCGCCTGCAGTTTGCCCTGGTAGAAATTGCGCTCATCATCGGTATTTGCGGAACCCAGGGCATGGGAGGCCGCATTGGCCTGACGCAGCCACATCCAGGCCACCATAATGTGCCCGAACAGGTGCAGGTAGCAGGAGGCATTGGCCAGGGTTTTGTCGGGATCGCCTTCCATCAGGGATTTACCCAGGCTTTGGGTAACCTTCACTGCCTGCTGCAGGGTTTCACTCAGGGACAGGGCCCATTGCTGGCAACGATCGGTGGTGGCTGCCTGAAGATCTACCTGCATCTCCTGCATGAGCAGCTGCAAACCGTGGCTCTGATCCTGCCAGATCTTACGGCCCAGCAGGTCCATGGCCTGGATACCATTGGTGCCTTCGTGAATCGGGTTAAGGCGGTTGTCACGCCAGCACTGCTCTACCGGATACTCCCGGGTGTAACCTGCGCCACCGTATACCTGAATGGCCAGGTCATTAGCCTTGGGGCCGTATTCGGAAGGCCATGCTTTGATCACCGGAGTGAGCAGGTCCAGCAGCTTTCCGGCTTCCTGGCGTTTCTGTTCATCGGGATGGGTGTGCTGGTCATCCATCAGTCGGGCGCCGTAGAGGCACAAAGCCAAACCACCCTCACTGTAGGCTTTCTGGGCCAGCAGCATGCGCCGGACATCGGCGTGATCAATGATCGGCACCTGTGGGGATTCCGGGTTCTTCTCGCTGGCCCTACGGCCCTGCAGGCGATCTTTGGCGTATTCGAGGCTGTGCATGTAGCCGCGATAACCGATCACAGCGGCGCCGAAACCCACGCCAACCCGCGCTTCGTTCATCATCTGGAACATATACTTCAGGCCCTGGTGGGGCTCGCCAACCAGATAGCCGTGACAAGGAGCATCATCACCGAAGCTCAGGGCGGTGGAGGTGGTGCCACGGTAGCCCAGCTTGTGAATCAGACCAGCGAGGCTGACGCCGTTGCGTTCAGTGGGATTGCCTTCACCATCCACCAGAAACTTGGGCACGATGAATAGGGAGATACCTTTCACGCCCGCCGGCGCACCTTTGATCTTGGCCAGCACCATGTGAACGATGTTGTCAGTGATGGACTGCTCGCCACCGGAGATATAAATCTTCGCGCCCTTGATCAGGTAGTGCCCCTCATCTGTGGGCGACGCGGATGTCCGGATATCCGCGAGGGAGGAACCGGCGTGGGGTTCGGTCAGCGCCATGGTGCCGCTGAATCGACCGCTGAGCATGTTCGGAAGGAAGGTGGTTTTCTGCTGTTCGTTGCCGAAAACCCGGATCAGGTTGGCGGCAGCCGTGGTCAGAAACGGGTAGCCGGCGGTACCAGGGTTGGCAGCTGTGAAGAAACCGTTGCAGGCGGCCATGACCGATTCAGGCAACTGCATGCCACCCAGTTCATAGTCGTAACGTCCTGCGATAAAGCCGGCCTGCGCATAGGCGTCGAAGGCTTCCTTCACCTGCGGCAGCATCTCGACCTGGCCGTTGACGAACTTTGGTTCGTCCTTGTCGGCTGCGCTGTTATGGGTGGCAAACTTTTCCCGGGCCATCTTGTCGGCGGTTTCAATGACGGCATCGAAGGTGTCGCGGTTGTGTTCGCTGAAGCGCTCGCGGGTGGTGAGGTTTTCGGTATCGAGAACTTCGTAGAGCTGGAACGCCAGGTCGCGGCGGTCGATCAGGGTGTCGGTCATGCTTGGTCTCCTGTTTGTTGTCGTTAGCCTCTCACAACTGGTTTTTCCTGGAAACCGGCGTTTATGACATAATTATGGTCAATATTGCCAAAGGTGGCCTAATTTGGAGAATGTATGCGAACGGTCTCTGTTATCGGTTTTGATGGCGCTTTAGCCAGCGCCATCACTGGCATTATTGATCTTTTCCGTCTTGCCGGCGTTACCTGGGCGCGGATTAACGATGAAGCGCCGACACCCCGGTTCACAACCCGGCTTCTGACGAAGGACGGAGCGCCCTGCCGCTGCATTAACGGACTGACTATTCAGCCAGACGGAGCCTGGAACGATTTGTTACCGGGTGGCGACGACAGCGATCTGGTGGTGATACCGACTATTGGTGGTCCTATCGAAGTCGTTCTGGCCGGGAATTCGGAGCTTATTGAATGGCTGAGCGAATTTCGGTCTTCAGACGCCGGGCAGGTGCGGGTAGCGAGTAACTGTACCGGTGCGTTCATGCTGGCCGAGGCGGGGCTGCTGGATGGTCGTCAGGCGACGACACATTGGGGCTTCAGCCATCAGTTCCGGCAGCGCTTTCCGGCGGTGAACCTTCAGCCTGACAAGCTGGTAACGGTGGACGGCGACATTGCCTGTGCCGGGGGCGGCATGGCCTGGTGGGATCTGGGGATTTACCTGGTGGAACGGTACGCGGGGGCTCAGGTGGCGCGGGAGCTGGCGAAGGCGTTTGTGATTGATGCGGGGAGGACCAGTCAGGCGCCTTATAGCGCCCTGCAGGCTCGCCGCTACCATTCTGATGCCGCCATTCTGAAGCTGCAGGACTGGCTGGACAGTCATTACAGCGAACCTGTTACGCTGCAACTCCTGGCTTCACTCAGCGGACTGACCGAGCGTTCTCTGATTCGCCGATTCAAGGCAGCCACTGGCGACACGCCCACCGGGTATCTGCAACTTCTACGGATTGAGGTGGCACGTCAGCATTTAGAGAAATCGCGGTTACCGATTGATGAAATCACTCAGTTGGTGGGCTACGAAGACGTGAGTTCGTTCACGCGTCTGTTCCGCAAACATACCGGGCTTTCACCGGGTGCTTACCGCTCTCGCTTTGTCAGGTAATGTCTGGTCGGCCCTGCCTGGCCCGGGTTATGCATCGGTTTCCAATGAGGGCCAATGTTCGGCCTGAAACGTAAAGAATACCGACAGGTGTCACTATGGGGAGGTCCGCCATGAATGCACCGATCAGACAAAGCCAGGCAGAGATTCTGAGCAGGCTGTACGACATGAAGCGCAAGCAGATCGAGCAGGCACTGCAGCAGGGAAACAGCCTTCGAAGTCAGGTACTTGAAGCTGAAGCCGAGGCGATTTCAAATGCCTTGAAAGCCGCCCGCTAACCAAAATAAACCCTCCTATCCGGAGCCATACTTCTTCAGACGCCGGCTCCAGCGCTGCTTCGCATACCGGCGGAGGTTCGAGACATTATCGGTTTCATCCATGATTTCCGTGCCCAAAAGTGTCTCCAGTATGTCCTCCAGCGTCACTATTCCCAGCCAGGTTCCCAATTCGTCATAGACGACGGCCAGGTGTTGCCGCTCTCGCAGCATGTCCGAGAACAGGAATTCGATGTTGGTGTTGCCTTTCACTCGCTTGATCTTGCGCATGTGATCGAGCAGGTCGACATCGGAATCGAGGTTGATCAGATCTGCCCGATGCAGGTACCCGAGCGCCTCGCCTTCCTCATCGATTACCGGGTATCGGGAGAACGGTGACTTTCTGACCTGCTCCCGGAACTCGTCGTAAGTGATGCCCGGATCAACGTATTTGCAGACCGTCCTTGGTGTCATCACAGAACTGACCTTGATCTCGTGGAATCGCAGGACGTTGTGAATCATGCGCCGTTCGTCTTCGTCCAGGGCCTGCTGATCCTTGCCGATCTCCGCCAGGGCGCTGATCTCCGCACGGATATCAACGTCGGCCTCACCAGACCCAATTCGGCGGGTGACCTGTTTGGACAACCAGATGAACGGCAGCAGCGCTTTGATCATGAACCCCAGAATAACTGGCAGCCGTGGCGCAATACTCCGCCAGTATTTGGCACCAATGGTTTTGGGAATAATTTCCGAGAATATCAGGATAGCCAGGGTCATTACCGCAGAGGCAATGCCGAGCCAGGCTTCCCCAAAAACCACAGTCACCTGGGCGCCAACGCCGGTGGCGCCCACGGTGTGGGCAACCGTGTTCAGTGTAAGGATTGCAGACAGCGGATCATCCACATCATCTTTCAGTTTTCGCAACCGGGCGAAAAGCTTCGGCTTCTCTTTTTTCAGTGAGGCGATGTAGCTCGGAGTCACCGAAAGCAAGGCCGCCTCTAGAATGGAGCATAAAAAGGAGAAGCCAATCGAGAGCACTGCGAAGGCAATTAGTAATGTCATAATTTAGCTGCGACTTCCGTTCCCTGCCGGATGGCCCGTTTGGCGTCCAGTTCTTCGGCGACGTCTGCACCGCCGATCAGATGCGCGGTCACCCCAGAGTCCGATAACTCGTCGAAAAGTTCCCGATAAGGTTCCTGGCCTGCACAAATAATCACATTGTCCACGGCCAACACCCGGCTCTCCGTGACCTTGCCATCTTTGTCGGTCAGGGAGATATGCAGCCCCTGGTCGTCAATCCGCTCATAGCGACAGCCCCTCAGCATCTCGACTTCACGGTGCTTCAGGCTGTTGCGGTGCACCCAACCCGACGTCTTGCCCAGACCGCCGCCGACCTTGCCGGTTTTTCGCTGCATCAGGTAAATCTTTCGGGGCGACGGTGTTGGCTGGCGCTCGGCCAAGCCTCCGGGGCCATCGAAGTCCGGGTTGACGCCCCATTCCGCCTGCCAGTCGGCAACGCTGACCTGCTCGCCTTCGGGATGGTGGCTGAAGTCGTGCGTCAGGAACTCGCTGACATCGAAGCCTATACCGCCGGCACCAATAACCGCCACAGTCGCACCAACCGGTTTGTTGTGACGGAGCACATCGAGGTATCCGAGCACCTTGGGATGATCGATGCCTTCAATTGCCGGTGTTCTCGGCTTCACGCCAGTGGCGATCACCACATCATCAAAGCCCTGGGCCTTGAGTGAGTCCGCGTCCACGCGCGTGCCCAGCTTCAGGTCGATCTCCAACAGCTCTATCTGGCGCTGGTAATAACGAAGGGTTTCGTAGAATTCTTCCTTGCCCGGGATGCGTTTGGCGTAGTTGAACTGACCGCCAATCCGATCGTCTGCGTCGAAAAGGGTCACCTTGTGGCCCCGTTTCGCGGCGGTGGTCGCTGCTGCCAGCCCCGCAGGTCCGGCCCCCACCACTGCGACCCGGCGCACAACCGGCGCTACCGTCAACACCAGCTCGGTTTCGTGGCAGGCCCTCGGGTTTACAAGGCACGATGCCCGCTTGGCCTGGAAGGCATGGTCAAGACACGCCTGGTTGCAGGCAATGCAGGTGTTGATTTCGTCACTGCGCCCCTGCTCGGCTTTGCGAACAAACTCGCTGTCCGCCAACAGAGGCCGGGCCATCGACACCATATCCGCCTTTCCGGCGGCGAGAATCTCTTCTCCTTTTTCGGGGGTGTTGATGCGGTTGGTGGTACACACCGGGATATCCACTTCGCCATAGAACTTGGCGGTGACATCGGCGAAGCCGCCCCGGGGAACCGAGGTAACGATGGTGGGCACACGGGCTTCATGCCAGCCAATCCCGGTATTGATGATGGTGGCTCCTGCCCGCTCAATGGCCTTGCCCAGCGTCACGATCTGATCCCAGGTCTGGCCACCCTCGACCAGGTCCAGCATGGACAACCGGTAGATAATGATAAATTCAGGCCCAACAGCCTCGCGCATACGGCGGACAATCTCCACGGGCAGGCGCATACGGTTCTCGTAAGGGCCACCCCACTTGTCCGTTCTCTTGTTGGTCCGCTCACACAAAAACTGGTTGATGAAATAGCCTTCGGAGCCCATCACCTCGACGCCATCATAACCCGCAAATTTGGCGAGCTTCGCGGCACTGACGAAATCGTTGATCTGACGTTCAACTCCTTTCGAGGAAAGGGCGCGGGCCTTGAACGGGCTGATCGGCGCTTTGGTTGCCGACGCCGAGACAATCAGAGGCTGGTAGCCATAACGCCCTGCGTGCAGGATCTGCATACAGATCTTACCGCCTGCCTCATGCACCGCGCCGGTCACATGACGATGCAAAAGAGCCGTTGCCCGGTTGTTCATGGTCGAGGCAAGCGGGGCCAGCTGCCCAACCAGATTGGGCGAGAAACCGCCCGTCACCATGAGCCCCACGCCACCTTCTGCGCGCTCGGCAAAGTACCGCGCAAACTTGTGGATGTTCCAGAACCGATCTTCCAGGCCCGTGTGCATGGACCCCATCAGCACTCGGTTCTTAAGTTCAGTGAAGCCGAGATCCAGGGGTTTCAGAAGGTTGGGATAGGTGTCGCTCATGGGACTCTCTCAATAAATATTTATCGCGAGTATACACTTGATCAATGGCAAGTTGACTTGACCTTCCAGACGGGGCACGTATCATCGGCAATCAAGTTTCATTGACGGAGCAACCATGACCGCAAGGTCCTTCGGCTGCACAAGAGTTACCCGCCCACCTGTTACCGCTGACATCGCGCGGCACCGGGGACGTCTTCCGTACTTCCCGGACCCGCCTGCCTTCTGCTGATCCACCCCACCCGCCATGCCGTAAAGGGATCGTTGCCCGATGTGCAGGGTGGCCGGCCGGAGACTAGACTCAGGCAAACATGCCTTCAATACTCACGTAAAAGAAAACCAATAACGAGGTTGCGATGTCGCTACCGCTGGTTGTTTTACTGCCTTTTCTGGGTGCCATAGCCGCACCCCTGTTCGCCCAGGGCGGCAGAACGGCGATTGCCGTTGCATCTTCTGTACCCGCGTTGATCGCACTCGCAGCCCTTTTCCCCCATTGGGAAACCCTTGCTGACGGCGGCGTTGTGCTGCACAGCTACGAATGGCTCCCCGCGCTCGGCCTCTCCTTCAGTTTTCGTCTGGACGGGCTGTCCCTGCTGTTCGCTCTGCTGATCCTGATCATCGGGCTGCTGATCATTCTTTACGCCCGCTATTACCTGAAAGCCCATGAAAACGTCGGCAAGTTCTACGCCCTGCTGCTGTGCTTCAAGGGATCGATGCTCGGCATCGTGCTCTCAAGCAACCTCCTCCTGATGATGATTTTCTGGGAACTGACCAGCCTGACCTCGTTCCTGCTGATCAGTTTCTGGACCCATAAACAGGACGCCCGCCGTGGCGCCCGGATGGCACTCGCGGTAACCGGCGGCGGCGGCCTTGCACTGCTCGCCGGCATCCTGATCATCGGCAACATTGTTGGCAGCTTCGAGCTTGATGACGTGCTGGCAGCCGGAGACCAGATAAAGGCTCATGCCATGTATCCGGTCGCCCTGACCCTGGTTCTGCTGGGCGCGTTCACCAAATCGGCCCAGTTCCCGTTCCATTTCTGGCTGCCTCACGCCATGCAGGCACCGACACCGGTATCTGCCTACCTGCACTCGGCTACCATGGTCAAAGCCGGCATCTTTCTCATGGCCCGGCTGTATCCGGCCCTGGCAGGTACTGAACAGTGGTTCTACATGGTCAGCTTTACCGGCATGGCCACCCTGCTCATTGGTGCCTATGTGGCCATGTTCAAGCACGACCTGAAAGGCCTGCTTGCCCACTCGACGGTCAGTCACCTGGGTCTGATCACCCTGCTGTTCGGCATGGGCACCCAGCTTGCCGCCGTGGCTGCGGTGTTCCACGTCATCAACCACGCCACGTTCAAAGCCTCCCTGTTTATGGCCGCCGGTATCATCGACCATGAAACCGGCACCCGGGACATGCGGCGCATCAATGGCCTTTGGCGTTACATGCCGCACACCGCAACCCTGGCCATGGTGGCCGCCTCATCGATGGCAGGCGTACCACTGCTGAACGGCTTCCTGAGCAAGGAGATGTTCTTTGCCGAATCCCTGGAGCTGAACCTGCCGGGGCTCTGGGCCTGGCTACCTCCGATCGTTGCCACGCTCGCGGGTATTTTCGCTGTGGCGTACTCTGCACGCTTTGTCCACGATGTGTTCTTCAACGGCAAGCCCGTCGATCTTCCGATCTACCCACCGCATGAGCCTCCGCGCTACATGAAGTTTCCGGTGGAGATCCTGGTATTTGCCTGCATCATGGTCGGCGTGTTCCCTGCTGTTTCCGTGGGCCCGTTGCTCCAGATCGCAGCGTCCGCCACGCTTGGCGGCGATGTGCCGGACTACACGCTTTCTGTTTATCACGGCTTCAACCTGCCGCTGGTCATGAGCTTTGTCGCTTTCTTCGGCGGACTGTTGATGTACAGCCAGCGTCAGCGCTTCTTCGACTTCCACGCCCGGTTCAAGGAAATTGATGAGAAGGCGGTATTCGAAGCGGTGGTGCTGCGGGTTGTCGATCTCGCCAACAGATTTACCACGCGCATCGAAAATGGCTCGCTTCAGCGATACGCCATGCTTCTTCTGGTAAGCGCTATCGCGGTCGCAGCCATGCCGCTTCTCGGGCTTGGCATTTTTGTCGGCGAAAACGGACTGAGCCCGGTGGATTTACCAACAGGGATCGCGGCCGTTCTGTTGATCTTCTGTGCTCTGACAACGGCCATCCTGCACCGTCAAAGGTTCTATGCCCTTGTTTTGCTGAGCGTCGTCGGTCTGATCGTGGCTCTGGCTTTCGCCCGTTTCTCAGCACCAGATCTGGCAATGACACAACTTTCCGTTGAGGTCGTGACCATTGTTCTCCTGATGCTGGCAATCTTTTACATGCCTGCATGGACGCCCATCGAGACACCACTGAAACGCCGGTTGCGGGATATTGCCATTGCGGCGGTAGCCGGCATTGGCATGACGCTGGTCACACTGGCGATGCTGACCCAACCGTTCAGTTCGATTTCTGATTTCTTCCTAGAAAACAGCAAAACCGGCGGCGGCGGCACCAATGTGGTCAACGTGATCCTGGTGGACTTCCGGGGCTTCGATACCCTGGGTGAGATTACCGTTCTTGCCATTGCTGCCCTTGGCATCTACGCCATGCTGAAGGACACGGCCCTGACGCCGCCTCCCAGCGACGGCGAGGGACATGCATGGACGCGGGATTCCCACCCGCTGATGCTGAGGTTGATTGCCCGGCCCATGCTGCCACTGGCACTGATGGTATCCGCCTTCATTTTCCTGCGGGGTCACAATTTGCCCGGGGGCGGCTTTATCGCCGGCCTGGTGACTTCGGTTGCCCTTATTCTCCAGTACATTGCCAGCGGTATGGACTGGACCGAAGACCGAATCACTGTCCGTTACCACAACGTGATCGGCCTTGGCCTGCTCTTCGCAACAGTTGCCGGCGCCGGAAGCCTCGCCTTTGGCTATCCGTTCCTGACCTCCACGTTCGATTACATAACCTGGCCTGTGGTTGGCAAATTCGAGGTCGCGTCTGCACTGATTTTTGATCTGGGCGTCTATCTCACTGTGATCGGCGCTACCTTGCTTGCGCTGGTCAGTATCGGCCGGATATCTCCCCACTCCGCCATAAAGAGTAAAAAGGAGGGTGCATAATGGAGCTTGTTTTTGCGCTGGTCATTGGTGCCCTGACGGCATCCGGCGTTTATCTGATTCTGCGGGCTCGCACCTTTCCTGTCGTGGTGGGACTGACCATGCTGTCCTACGGGGTGAATCTCTTTCTCTTCTCCAGCGGTCGCCTGGCGACCGGCCAGCAACCGGTCCTCGGAACGGCTGCGAGCTATTCCGACCCGCTGCCACAGGCACTGGTACTGACTGCTATCGTGATTGGTTTCGCCATGACCGCGTTCGTTGTCGTCCTGTCACTGCGCAACCTGGCGGACAACGAGGACGACCACGTGGATGGTAAACAGCCCTACAAATCGCCTGCTCCGGAACAGGAAGAGGAGGTAAACGGTAAATGAACCACTGGCTTACCGCTCCTGTTCTGATTCCGCTGCTAGGCGGCATTCTTCAGGCTTTCATGGGCTATGCACCCATCAGTCTTCGCCGCACCCTGGCACTGGCTACAACCGTTTTGATGCTGGTTTCCGCCATCGTGCTTCTGGTACTGGCAGACGACGGCAGCTATCGCATCTATGCGTTCGGCAACTGGCAGCCACCGTTCGGGATCGTACTGGTCCTCGACCGTCTCGCAGCACTTATGCTGGTCATGACGGCCGTGCTGGCCCTGTTCTGTCACATCTATTCTATCGGCGGTGCCGACGAGGGCAACCGCCAGTTCCATGCACTTTTCCTGTTCCAGCTGATGGGGCTGAACATCGCCTTCCTGACCGGTGACCTGTTCAACCTGTTTGTTGCCTTCGAGGTGCTGCTCATTGCCTCCTACGGGTTGCTGATGCATGGCGGTGGCACGGTAAGGACCGTTCCGGGCCTGCACTATGTCGTGCTGAACCTGATAGGCTCCGCCGTGTTCCTTATCAGTGTTGGCATGATCTACAGCGTCACCGGCACCCTCAATATGGCAGACCTGGCCGTCAAGATTCCGCAGGTGTCCGGGGAAGGTCTGAACATCGTTAAAGCCGGCGGCATGATGTTGCTGGTGGTGTTCGGTCTCAAGGCCGCGATTCTACCCCTATGCTTCTGGTTACCCCGTGCCTACTCCAAAGCCACGGCGCCCGTGGCCGCGCTGTTTGCGGTGATGACCAAGGTTGGCATATACGCCATTCTGCGGGTGTATCTGCTGATCTTCGGCGACGACGCCGGCGAACTCGCCAATCTGGGCATGGACTGGCTGTTCCCCATTGCCCTGGCCACCCTCGCCATGGGGGTTATTGGTGCGCTGGGGTCCGGCAGCCTGAAAACCCTGGTCGCCTGGCAGGTCATCATTTCCGTGGGCACTTTGCTGGCACCGATTTCGCTCGGGTCCGAAGCCGGTCTGTCTGCTGCCCTGTTCTATCTCTTGAGCACCACCTGGACGGTTGGCGGCCTGTTCCTGGTATCGGAGCTGGTGGCCAACCAGAGGGGCTCGGCCAAGGATCGCATCGTTACCGCCCCCAAAATGCAGAACCGGACTTTCCTGAGCGTGCTGTTCCTGGTCGGAGCCGTAGCAGCAGCTGGCCTTCCGCCATTGAGTGGCTTTTTCGGCAAGGTATTGATTCTGCAATCTGTTCAGTCGGGAACCGAAATGGCATGGCTCTGGTCAGTACTTCTGATCGGCAGTTTCCTGACCGTCATCGCGTACAGCCGCGCCGGCAGTATCGTTTTCTGGCGCACGGTGGATGGTCATCTGGAAAAGCCAGATCCGCTCAACGGCCGGATTTCTGTCGCAGCCGGTGCCCTGACTGCATTGGCAGTGGTGATTGTTGTGCTGGCTGGCCCGATTACCCGCTACACCGATGCCACGGCCGAACAGTTGCACAACAAGGATGCCTATATTGAGATCCTGCAAACCAAGATGGTCAGGGAGGACAGCTGATGCTTGATCGCCTGAGTTTTCCCCAGCCCTGGCTGAGCCTAACCCTTTTTATCACCTGGCAGTTTCTGAGTGACGGAATAAGCGGGGGCAGTGCGGTACTGGGCCTGATCCTGGCATGGGCAATACCCCAGATAACCCAGGGCTTCTGGCCGGATCCGCCGGCATTCATCAAAGCCTGGAGAGTGCCCGCCTACCTCCTGCGCGTTGTCTGGGATATTGTTATCGCGAGTGTTGAAGTGGCACGGCTCATCCTCAGCCCGAGGCCGGCACGTCCTGCATTTGTCTGTTATCCCCTGGAGCTGGAGCACCCCCTGGCCATCACAATTCTGGCCAGCACTATCTCGTTGACGCCCGGCACTGTGAGCGCTGACGTCAGCGATGACAACAAGCTGCTGCTGATTCACGCGCTTGACGCCGAGGACGACCAGACAGTTATCGATACGATCAAAACCCGCTACGAGAAGCCTCTGCTGGAGATGTTCCAATGATAGCCATCGCCCTCTACATCACCATTGCCATGGTCACTGTGGCGGCGCTTCTGAATGTATACCGTCTGATCAAGGGACCGGATGCACCCGATAGAGTGCTGGCACTCGACACGCTCTATATCAACGCCATTGCCTTGATTATTCTGCTCGGCCTCACACTCGGAACACGCATGTACCTTGAGGCGGCTCTTCTGATTGCTGTCATGGGCTTTGTTGGAACCGTCGCCATGGCCAAATATCTGAAGCGGGGCAGCGTCATTGAGTAAGCCCACACCCGGCACACAAATGCTCCTGGAGGAAACATCCGATGAATCCCTACGCTGAATTCGCCATCTGCCTGCTTTTGATCATCGGGGGCGCATTTACCCTGATCGGCGCTATTGGCCTGGCTCGCCTACCGGACTTCTTTACTCGCCTTCATGGCCCTACCAAAGCAACCACGGTTGGAGTGGGCGCCATCGTCATCAGCTCTGTGATCTACTTCAGCACACTTGGACAGGGCATCGGTATTGAGGAATTCCTGATCACGGCCTTTCTGTTCATGACGGCCCCTGTGAGTGCCAACTTCCTGGCAAAAGCTGCCATGCATTTGAAGGTTAACACCACAGAAAACACCCGGGGCCATCCCTGGGACCAGTAATTCAATCGACAAGTCCAAGAACTTTTTGTGAGAAGGAATCGTATTAAATACTGATTATAAAAACCGCCGTTAACTGCAGGACGTTTTAACTTGGGTCTTAAAGGAGCACCCTTGAATGATGTTACTGGCTGTGCTTTCGGGCTTTTTGCTGGCTGTGGCGGTTCCCGCGCTCTATCGCGTGGCAGGTAAACACATTGGCTGGGTGCTGGCCCTTCTCCCCGCATTGCTCACGGCCTATTTTGTCAGCCTCATCCCGGCGGTCAGCGGCGGTGAAACTCTTGTGATTCGTAACCAGTGGATGCCCGGACTCGGCGTCTCGCTGGATTTCATGGTTGATGGCCTGGCACTGGTCTTCGCGCTTCTGATCAGCGGTATCGGAACCTTTATCCTGATCTATGCCGGTTCCTACCTCCAGGGCCACAAGGATCTCGGCCGATTCTACGTCATCATGCTGTCGTTCATGGCGTCGATGCTTGGGCTGGTATTATCCGATAACCTCATCACTTTTTTCGTGTTCTGGGAACTGACCAGCATCACGTCCTACATGCTGATCGGCTTCAACCATGAAGATGCAGAAGCCAGGAAATGCGCCCTGCAGGGGCTCTTCGTCACAGCGGGGGGCGGCCTGGTACTGATGGCTGGTCTGATTCTCCTGATCTTCATCACCGGTAGCTATTCGTTCTCCGAGATACTGGCATCCGATCTGGCCATTCACGACCATGGTTACTACACCGCCGCGGCGGTTTGCATACTCATCGGAGCTTTCACCAAGTCTGCGCAGGTACCATTTCACTTCTGGTTACCCAATGCCATGGCTGCGCCCACCCCCGTTTCTGCCTACCTGCACTCGGCGACCATGGTCAAGGCCGGCGTCTATCTGCTGGCGCGCCTGAATTCATCCATGGACGGGGATGGACTGTGGAGCAACTCCCTGATGTTTTTCGGCGCTGCGACCATGCTCACTGGCGCCTACCTGGCCTTCAGTAGCACCGGCATCAAGAAGGTGCTGGCATACTCGACCGTCATGGCGCTGGGCACCCTCACCATGCTCATCGGGATCGGCACGGAAAAGGCGATCATCGCTTTCGTTTGCGTTCTGGTGGCGCACTCGCTGTATAAGGGTGCCCTGTTCATGCTGGCGGGCGCACTGGACCACGAAACAGGCACCAAAGACATCACGAAAATGGGCGGGCTCTGGCGCAGCATGCCCAGGACCGCGGTTATCACCGGGCTGGCTGCATTGTCGCTGGCAGGGCTTCCGCCACTCTTCGGCTTCGTTGCCAAGGAATTGATGTTCGAGTCGGTTATCAACTCGCCGGTGTGGCCATGGGGGCTCCTGACAGCAGCTGTCGCTTCGTCGATTCTGGTCGTGGCCGTAGCGGGACTGCTTTTCCTGAAGCCGTTCTTCGGTCCCGTTCGCACCACTCCAAAACAGCCCCACGACGCGCCCGTCGCCATGTTGATTGGCCCGGCCGTATTGACCCTTCTGGCGCTGATTTTTGGCGTGGCGCCATTTGTGCCCGCAATCTTCGTATTGGATGCCACAGTCTCATCCGTCTATGGCACTGGGGTGACGACGGCTCTGGCCCTGTGGCACGGAGTGAATGTTCCATTGATGCTGTCTGGCGCCAGCCTCCTCGCAGGCTCCCTGCTTTTCATAACCTGGCAGCGACTGCATCCGACGCTTTATGCCGTCAACACGGCCGCCAGCCGCTTTGGTCCGGAGGCGGGCTATTTCCGATTCATGCTCGGGATCACCCAGGTTGCAAGCTGGCAAACCCGAGTGCTGCAGAACGGGGTTCTGGGCATCTATCTGCTGATCCTCGTTCTGGTCACTTTCGGTCTGACAGGCTACACGCTGTTCACCCGCCACGGTTTCCAGCTGGATTTCGATTTCAGCAATGGCTACTTCTACGAGTTTGGCATCGCTCTTCTTATTGTCGCAGCCACCGTGTTTGCCAGTGTCACCCGGTCCCGGCTGGGTTCCGTTGCGTCAGTCGGCGTGCTGGGTTTCGGGGTGGCCCTGATATTCATTCATTTCAGCGCGCCGGATCTTGGCATCACTCAGCTCCTCGTGGAGACCCTGACTGTGATACTGCTGGTCCTGGTGCTCTTCAAACTGCCGCCTTTCGTCAACCTCTCATCGCCGTGGGAACGTTATCGGGACCTGTCCGTGGCTATCTTTGCCGGCGCGACCATGACCCTGCTGATGCTTGCGGTGCTGGATATCCAGTACTTCGACAGTATTTCCAGCTATTACATTGAAAACAGTTATGGCCTGGCCTTCGGCAAAAACATCGTCAATGTAATTCTGGTGGATTTCAGGCAGCTGGACACCCTGGGGGAAATCTTTGTTCTGGGCCTTGCGGCGATGGGGGTTTACTCGATGGTCAAACTCAGGGCGGAGGACCAGCACAAGCCATGAAAACCAATACGCTCATACTCCACACCGCCGCTCTCGCGATTATGCCGCTACAACTGATGTTTTCGGTGTTCCTGCTTTTGCGCGGGCACGACGAACCCGGTGGCGGTTTTATCGGTGGACTGGTGGCGGCAAGTGCGTTTGTGCTCTATGCCTTCGCGTTTGGCGCCGAATCAACCCGCAAGCTGCTGCGTGTCAGCCCCCGGGATATTCTGGCGGCCGGGTTGCTCTTCGGTCTCGCCTCAACAATCCCTGCCTTCTGGACTGGCCAGGCCATGCTTACCGCACTCTGGTGGGAGGTTCCACTCCCCGGTGAAGGCTACCTGAAACTATCAACCGTTCTGATTTTCGACATTGGCGTGTACCTGGCCGTACTGGGCACGCTGATGACCTTTGTGATCAGCCTGATGGAGTCGGACGAATGAACCGTGCATTCATTGCCAGGGAGAGGGCTCAGTTATGGAAACCTTGATGGCCTATGTCGTTGGGCTGCTGTTTACAGCCAGCATATACATGATGCTGCGCCGCTCTATCGTCAAACTCGTCATTGGCCTGATCATTCTGAGCAACGCGGCCAACCTTCTGATTTTCGTGGTCGCGGGTTTGACCCGGGGCGCACCACCGCTGATTCCCGAGGGGGCGAGTGAAGTCGTTGGAGCAGTGGCCGATCCGCTGCCGCAAGCCCTTATTCTCACCGCCATTGTGATTGCTTTCAGCGTCCTGGCGTTCGCCGTGGTTCTGATCCGTCGTGCCTACGAAGTGGTTGGAACCGATGACCTGGACAAGATGAAGGATACGGATACTTGAACCCGGAACTCGTTCTCCCGATCCTGATACCCCTGACAGCCGGAGCTCTGTCCCTGGCATTCTGGCGCTCCATCACGCTTCAGCGGGTCCTTGCAGTTGTTGCCACCGGGCTGTTGCTGGCAGCCGGCATCTGGCTCATGAGTTCAACCATTGAGCAGGGCTTCCTGGTGGTTGAAATGGGCAGTTGGCCTGCGCCCTTCAGCATCGTGCTGGTGTCCGATGTTCTTGGCGCCATCATGATTGTGCTAACCGGCATTATCGGCCTTGCCATCGCAATCTATTCGCTGGCCTCAACACCGAAAGGTCATGAAAAATTCGGTTATTACCCCCTGATGCACCTGCTGCTCGCCGGCGTAGCCGGAGCCTTTCTGACTGGCGATATATTCAACCTGTTCGTCTGGTTCGAGGTGATGCTGCTCGCATCGTTTGCCCTCCTGACCCTGGGCGGGGAGCGAGCCCAGATGGAAGGCGCCATCAAGTACGTGACCCTGAACCTGTTCTCGTCGGCCATTTTTCTCTCCGCCGTGGGCCTGCTCTACGGGATGGTGGGCACCCTGAACATGGCGGACATCGCACAGAAACTGAACAGCGTCGAAGACCCTGGCATGGTGACGGTGGTCTCGCTGATGTTCATGGTATCGTTCGGCATCAAGGCGGCGGCGTTCCCCCTGTTTTTCTGGCTCCCTGCCTCCTATCACACGCCGCAAGTCGCCGTCTCAGCGCTGTTTGCAGGGCTCCTGACCAAGGTAGGGGTTTACGCACTCTATCGGGTGTTTACGCTGATCTTCACGCAGGACGTCGCCTACACACACACCATATTACTCTGGGCCGCGGCCCTGACAATGCTGACCGGCGTTCTCGGCGCGGCGGCGCAGTTCGAATTCCGGCGAATCCTTTCTTTCCACATTGTCAGCCAGATCGGCTACATGCTGCTCGGGCTGGCGTTATTCACGCCTCTGGCCCTGATTGGCGGCGTGTTTTACATCATGCACCACATCATTGTGAAGACGAATCTGTTCCTGGTGAGCGGCATCACCTACCGTCTGCTTGGGAGCTATGAGCTGAAGAACCTGGGCGGTGTTTACCGTCAGCGCCCGTACCTCGCTCTGTTGTTTTTGATTCCGGCGCTCTCGCTCGCCGGTATTCCGCCTTTGTCCGGTTTTTTCGCCAAGTTCATTGTGGTGAAAGCCAGCCTGGAAGCCAGTGAATACATGATCTCCGCCATCGCTCTGCTGGTTGGCTTGCTGACCCTGTACTCAATGATCAAGATCTGGGCGGAAGTCTTCTGGAAAAAGGTTCCCGACCATGTGACCGATGTCGGCAGGCTCAACGGCGAGATAAAAAATACGCACAACTGGGCCTACTATGTGCCGGTGGTCGGGCTTGCGGCTTGCACGCTCATTATTGGCCTGTACGGGCAGCCAATTTACGTTCTGGCCGAGACGGCCGCAGACCAGTTGATGAACCCGCAGCTATACATAGAAGCGGTTCTTGGAGGGACGCCGAAATGATTGGCCTGTTCTGGAACCTGCTGCTTGCAATCGCCTGGGTGGTTCTCAGTGGCAGCGTCACTGCCATGAACCTGCTGGCCGGCTTCTGTTTTGGCTACATCGCGCTCATGGTTCTGCAAAACCAGGTGCCCGCGTTGAAGGGCTACTCCCGGAGAATTCCGAGATTAATCGCCTTCCTGGCCTTTTTCCTGAAAGAGCTGGTGAAATCCAACCTGAGGGTTGCCTATGATGTCGCCACGCCGGTTTGGCACATGAAGCCCGGTGTGATCGCATTTCCGCTACAGGCACGTACCGATATGGAGATCATGTTCGTCAGTAGTGTGATCTCACTGACACCGGGGACCCTCAGCCTGGATGTTTCCGATGATCGACGGGTGCTGTTTATCCACGCCATGTTTCTTCAGGACGAGGAACAGCTCAGAAATGACCTGAGAGAACTGGAACACCGAATCCTCAAGGTTATGCGCTAGGAGCCCACCATGCTTGGAATCGCCATTAATATTGTGTATCTCATGCTGTCCCTGGCGTTACTTTTTGCCTTCATCCGTTTAACCCGGGGCCCTTCCCTGGCGGACCGCGTGGTTGCACTTGAGCTGATTGCTTCCGTGGTGGTTGGCTACGTTGGGGTTCACGCCATTGATACCGGTGTCTCCAGTTTTCTTGATGTGGCGATCGTGATATCCCTCACCGCTTTCCTCGCGGCAATAGGGTTCGCCAGGTTCCTGGAGCGTGGAGGCGTCAAGGATGAGTGAAATTTTCGTTTCCATCCTGTTGCTGGCGGGGGCCTCATTCATGGTGCTTGCGGCCATCGGCATCGTAAGGCTGCCAGACCTGCCAACACGCATGCACGCATCCACCAAAGCAGGCGCGATGGGCGCGATACTCACGATGGCCGGGGTAGCACTGCACTTTTCAGACAGCGCGGTCGCGGCAAGGGCAATCGCCTTCATCGTGTTTATCCTGTTGACCGCTCCGATCGCTGCTCATGTCATCGGGCGGGCAGGTTACTTCACCGGAATTTCGCTCTGGAGCGGTACCACCAAGGACGAACTGCGGGAACGATACGATCCGGACACCCACAAGCTTTACAGCGGACTTGAAACCAAAACAGACCGAGCAGTGCCCGACAATAACAAGGACGGCTCAGGCTGATTATTTTGTCATTGGAAGTGCACGAAATTTCCGTATAGTAGGCTGCCCACATCATTCGAGGAGCCAGCATATGCTGCAAGTAAATGAATATTTCGAAGGCCAGGCCAAGTCCATTTCCTTCCAGACCTCGACTCTGCCAGCCACCGTTGGCGTGATCAGCCCGGGCGAGTACGAGTTTGGTACCAGCAAGAAAGAAACCATGACCGTCATCAGCGGCGCCCTCACTGTGCTGCTCCCCGGCATGGAAGAGTGGATGACCTACGGTGCCGGCGAGAGTTTTGACGTAGCGGGTCAGGCCAGCTTCAAGGCAAAGACCGACATCGACACGGCTTACCTCTGCACCTACGAGTAATTCCGCACCTACGAGTAATATCGCTGCCCCTGAGGGGCGCGTCCGCAGAGCGAAACGGATTTCGCACCTAAGCCACCGTTCGCTCTGCATTTTTTCACCCTTTTCGGTTCCTGTTTCAGCCAATCTGTGTCAGATTTATTCCTGTTTCTCGCGATAACACCAACAACTGGGAAAGAGGACACACGTAATGGCACAGACACGCATTCTACCCCCGGCTGAAAACGCCTATGAGTACCCGCTGCTGATCAAACGACTCCTGCTCTCGGGCCCCAGGTACAATCCAGACCAGGAAATTGTCTACTCCAACCGCAGCAAGTACACCTATACGGATCTCGTCGAACGCATTCACCGCCTGGCAAACGCATTGACCGATGCCGGCGTGAAACCGGGCGATACCGTTGCGGTCATGGACTGGGATACCCCCCGGTACCTGGAGTGCTTCTTTGCCATTCCGATGATTGGCGCCATTCTGCACACCGTCAACATCCGGTTGTCGCCGGACCAGATCGTTTACACCATGAACCACGCCGAAGACGATGTGGTTCTGGTTCACGACGACTTCCTCCCGATCATTGAGGCGGTCAAAGACGAGATCAAAACGGTCAAGACCTGGATTCAGCTCACCGACAGCAATACCGCACAACAGGCACCTGTTGAGGCTGTCGGGGAGTATGAGGACCTTCTCGCCAGGGCCAATGACAAGTTCGACTTCCCCGATTTCGACGAAAACAGTGTAGCGACCACCTTCTACACCACGGGCACCACTGGCAATCCCAAAGGCGTCTACTTCAGCCACCGCCAGCTGGTACTGCACACGCTGGCCATGACGGGCACCGTGGCGTCATTCGACGAGATGCCGCTGATGCGTTCCTCGTCGGTCTACATGCCAGTGACGCCCATGTTCCACGTGCATGCCTGGGGCGTGCCCTATGCCGCCACCATGATGGGCATCAAACAGGTATATCCGGGCCGCTATGAGCCGGAGCTGCTGGTGGATCTGCTCAAGGAACACAAAGTGACTTTCTCTCACTGCGTGCCCACCATCATGCAGATGATGATGGCCACTGAATCCATCAAGACGGCCGACCTGAGCAACTGGCACGTCTTGATCGGCGGCAGCGCACTCACCAAAGGGCTTTGCGACGCCGGGGCCAAGCTCGGCATCAAACTTTACACCGCCTACGGCATGTCTGAGACCTGTCCGCTGCTCTGCGCGTCGCACCTTAAACCTGAAGACCTGGAACTGCCTCTTGAGCAGCAAACTGCGATCCGGGTGAAGACCGGTATTGCGACGCCCATGGTTGAGCTGGAAATTGTGGACCCCGAAGGCAAGCCGGTCCCCCACGATGGCGAGGCCAAGGGAGAGATCGTGGCCCGCGCGCCATGGCTGACTCAGGGTTACTTCAAGGAGCCCGAGAAAGGCGAACAGCTCTGGGAAGGTGGCTGGCTTCACACCGGCGACGTGGCTTCCATGGAGCCGGACAACACCATCACCATCAAGGATCGCATCAAGGACGTGATCAAGACCGGTGGTGAATGGCTGTCTTCACTGGACCTGGAGAACCTGATCAGCCAGCATTCTGCTGTCGCCGGTGCTGCGGTGGTTGGCGTGCCCGATGAGAAATGGGGCGAACGGCCGCACGCTCTGGTCACCCTGAAGCCGGGCGAGCAAGCCAGTGCCGAGGATATCCAGAACCACCTGAAGCAGTTTGTGGAAAGCGGCGAGATCAATAAATGGGCGATCCCGGAGCATATTGATTTCGTGGAAGATATTCCGAAGACCAGTGTTGGCAAGATCAACAAGAAACTGATTCGGGATCAGTTGCAGTAATCAGTGAGGCGTTTGGAAAGGGGCCAGATGACACACCTCATCTGGCCCCTTTTTTATAGGCCGGAAAACGTAAAATCCACCTCAGGCTTGCGGCCGTCAATAATGTCCGCAAGGGCCGCGGCGGAACCACAGGAATGGGTCCATCCAAGGGTGCCGTGTCCGGTATTCAGGTAGAGGTTGGCGAAGTGGCTTTTTCCGATGTACGGCACGTTGGAGGGCGTCGCAGGCCGTAAACCGGTCCAGAACTCCGCCTGATCCCAGTAACCTGCTTCGGGCATGACTTCCGCTGTGCGGCGCACGATAGCGCGGCAGCGGGTATAGTTCAGTTTCCGGCTGTAGCCATTCAGTTCGGCCGTGCCCGCCACGCGCATGCGATCACCCAGGCGGGAATAAACCAGCTTGTACTCGTCGTCAGTGAGACTGACATTGAACGCCGCCTCCTCGTTCTTCACCGGTACCGTAATCGAATAGCCTTTAGCCGGATAGATGTTGAGGACAATACCTAGCTGACTGGCAAGCGCCGCGCTGAAGCTGCCCATGCTCAGCACGTAGGCATCCGCGCGCAGCGTCTCATGATGGCCGTCCCGAAGGGTCTGGATCCCAAGTACCCGCTCGCCGGCGCGTTCGAAGCTCAGGATTTCAGTGCCGTACCGGAACTCTACGCCGGCCTCCGCGCAGCGTTTTGCAAGGTTCTGGGTAAACATCCGGGCATCACCGGATTCGTCTTCCGAGGTGTAGGTTGCCCCGGCAATCCGGTTGCGGATCGGCTTGAGAGCCGGCTCCAGCTCTACCGCCCGGTCTGCATCGATAATCTGACGGTCACACCCCAGATCCTGCATGATCCGGGTCGGCTCCATGGCACCGTCAAACTCTGCAGGATTGGTGTAGAAGTGCAGGATACCCTTCTCGAGATGGTTGTACTCGATGCCCGCTTCCTTACGCAGAGCCTGCAACTGGCTGCGGCTGTAGGTGCCGAGATTTACCATCTGGCGGATGTTGTGGGCAGCCCGGGCCGAGGTGCACTGCCCCAGAAAAGAGAGCGCCCAGCGCCACTGGGCGGGATCCAGTCTTGGCCGGAACAGCAGGGGCGCGTCGGGCTGGAACAGCCATTTCATGACTTTCAGAGGGGCGGACGGGTTGGCCCAAGGCTCCGCATGGGAAACGGAGATCTGACCTCCGTTGGCATAACTGGTTTCCAGGCCGGCCTGGTTCTGGCGATCAACCACAGTTACCTGGTGCCCCTGCTTCTGCAGATACCAGGCCGTGGTAGTGCCCACAACGCCTGCGCCCATAACCAGTATATGCATGCTTGCCTCCGGTCGAACAGAATCCGCCATCCAACAGCATAATTGCGGGGATTTCTGGCAAGATTCCGGTACGTATGAAACTCGGGATTTGTTAACGCGGGCTCTATTGTAACGTGAGCGTGGGGGATTTGCGTGTTATACCATCAGCCACCGGCGCGCTTCACCGTCCACCCCTTCTGCTCAAGCAGCGGAACCAGAAGATCCCGCTGGTCGCCCTGGATTTCGACCACACCATCTTTTACCGTACCACCGGTGCCGCATTTGGCTTTCAACATCTTGGCATAGGCTTTCAGTTCTTTGTCGTCCAGTGGAATGCCGGTAATCAGGGTGACACCCTTACCCTTGCGGCCCTTGGTCTCCCGGCTCACTCTGACAATGCCATCCCCGGCAGGCCGTGATGATGTATCGCAGGTACATTCATTCACGGGGTTACGGCAATCCGGGCACATACGCCCCTGCTCGGTCGAAAAAACCAGACCGCCCTCAGATCGCTTCTTCATTCTGTCTCCGTGCTATTCCTGTCTTGTAACGCCTTCAATCGAGACCGGGAGGATACTTGGTAAACATTTCGGCCACGACCTCGTCGATCAGTTCTCTTCGGGTCTCGGGTGACTGGTTTTCATTGAGATAGCGCCGACTGGCGGCGCGCCAGACAACTTCTTTCGACTTGCTGTCTGCCAGTTCTACAACCAGCTTTCCCTCTTCAATTTCACGTACCGGTGGCGGCGCAGACAGGGCCCAGCCGAAATTCCCGCTACCAAAACCAAATCCGAGTCCCAGCCCCGTCTGCTCAAGGCGCTCCTCGGGCACGATCTGCCAGCTTACCAGCAAGTCGGCCTCTGCTTCAGGGACCTGTTTCAGCGCTTTGCGATTCAGCTCTCGCTCGACGGCACTGCGCACCCGAGTGCCGTCGAGTGAGGTAAAGGAAGACGAATCGGTGCCACCGGCAAACGCCCAGGAGGAATAATTACCGAAAACCACGGAAGAGTTGTAGTCGGTCACCACGTTGCTGGCACAACCGGTCATGGCCAGTGCAACAACCGCTAACATCAGAAAACGCATCATGATTCCTGTCCTCGATTGAGACTCAGATTTACGAACAGTATACGCCTCGCAGACGCACAACGATGCCCCCGGGATCCGTCACCTTTCTAAACTGTAATCCAGTTTATGGGCATCGCAGAAGGCTCCGAATGCCTCGACCTGATCCTCGGGGACCAGAACACCAGCCCGTACCGAGGCCCCGTAATCCACCGATTCCACCGATGCCCCGTTCATCTCACACCAGTGCCGCAGCGGTTGCTCGTCAGCAAAAGACAGGAGCACCAGCACGTCCACCATGGGCTTCTGGACCACCCGATCAACAGCCGACAGCACGCTCTCTGCAGCTCCGGCATAGGCTCGCACCAGGCCACCGGCGCCCAGTTTGATGCCACCAAAGTAACGGACCACCATCACCAGCACATCTCCCATATCCTTGTGCTGAATCACGTTGAGAATCGGCTTTCCGGCCGTTCCGGACGGTTCACCATCATCGTTCATACCAGCTTCGGCGGCAGAACCGGGACGCCCGATCTGGTAGGCCCAGCAGATATGCCGGGCGTCCGGGTGGTCCTGGTGGGCCTGTTCCAGCCAGTCCTTCACCTCCTCCCGCGAACTCACCGGGGCTACCCGGGCAATGAACCGGCTTTTCTTCACTTCCGTTTCACGCTCAAGGTATCCTGCCGGAACGGGGTAATCTTTTTTCATGGACAACGCCCTATGGCCTCTGAAGACGAATACAACAACCCGGGCACGGCAAAGCCCGCGAAGATTCGGAAAGCGGCCTGCGGAATCCGCTTTGACGAAGACGAGCTGCAGGAGGGTATCGACTTTTCCGGCGCCGAAAAACTGAAACCTTCCGACCCGGAGCCGGAGTCAGCCGCCCCCGAAAAACACCGGAAGGCGAAGCGTCACCCGTAAGCCGCCAGTTTCTCCCGCTGCTGCCCCGATCACGCCATCGTGGGCCGCTACGATGTCTCTGGCAATGGCCAGGCCAAGCCCCCAGCCCGTGCCCCCGCGAGACTTGTCTGCGCGGAAGAACGGCTCGAAAAGCTGGCCGATCAGCTCATCCGGAACGCCCGGCCCCTCGTCATCAACCGTTAGCATCAACCAGTCATCGGCCACCGTCACGGCCAGATGAACAGCCCTGCCAGGTGGCGTGTGGTCGAGGGCATTCTGCAGGATGTTGTCGATGGCTCGCTGTAAAAGCCCTTCATCACCCAGCACCGACGCCCTTGAACTTTCCGGCGACACCACGAGTTTGCAGTCCACACCCTGGTGTTCGGCATAGTCCGCTGCATCCTTGAGGACCTGATTGATCACATGCACCAGCCGGAGGGGCTCGCGCTCGATATCGCCGCCGGCTTCGGTAACCCGGTATAACGTCAGTATCTGACCGGTCATGGTTTCAAGCCGTTCGTTCTGGCGCAGAATGCTGGCCATCAGCTCTTCATCTGCACCGGCCTCGTTTGCCAGCTCAATGGCTATACGCTGGCGGGTGAGCGGCGTTCGCAAATCGTGGGAAATATCCCGAAGCAGATGTTTCTGGCGTTCCAGCAGACTGCAGAGCTGTTCGGTCATGGCATTGAAAGCCGTGGCCAGTTGCCCCACCTCATCCCGGCGTTGGGCGATCTTTTCGCTGACTCTCAGAGAATTATCACCGGCCGCAATCGCCTGGGCGGTGCTTTCCATGTGTTTCAACGGTCGCGATACCAGGCGGGCGATCCACCAGCACGCCAGTGAAATCATCAGCAGGGCCAGCCCGAGCTCGATGGCCCTGAAGAATCTCGGGTTGAGCCAGCCGGCGCCCTGCACCCGTGGCCAGGCCACCAACCGGTAACCGCCGCCAACGTCCAGTACCGCGGGTTTCTGCGGGTACCAGCCGGATTTCATGCGGTCGCGGATGAACGAGGGCAGCTTGCCATCGTTTTCATCCTGTTCGAGCAACACCAGAAACAGTTCAAGACGCTCGCCTTCGTCCCGCAGAAAACGCCACGCTTCGCCACGGTCGCCGGCCTCGCGAATTGCGATAGCTTCTTCGGCCAGATCCCTTAGACCTGCCTGGCGCTCGATGGCTTCCCGCTCCCGGTCCAGAAGCATCCTGGTTGCAAGGTTACTGGCCACCACGGTGACCGCCATAGCCAGCCAGATCGACAGGAAGATCCGCCAGAACAGAGGGAACATGGGCCGCTGTTTCATTCTGGCACCCGATAGCTGTACCCCAGCCCCCTAACGGTTTCGATACGGGGCGGGTCGTCGTTGCCCAGTTTTTTGCGAAGGTTACTGATGTGCATATCAAGGGTGCGGTCGTAAGCTTCAAGGCGCCGGCCCAGCGCCCATTGCATGAGATCGGTTTTGCGGACCACGCTGCCTGCGTGTGCCAGAAGAACCTGCAGAACCTCGTACTCGGTGGCGGTCAACTCCATCGCCACATCATTCTGGTAAATTCGGCGATGGCCCGGCTCGACACGTAGGTCGCCATAGGTCCGGGCCGCATTGACTTCGGTTTTCTGGTCCCAGGCAATCCGCCGCAAAAGCGCCTGCAGCCGGGCCACCAGCTCGCGCGGATTACAGGGTTTGGGAATATAGTCATCGGCACCAACCTCGAAACCGACGATCCGATCCGTCTCGTCGCCCCGGGCGGTCAGCAGTACCACGGGCAGATGGGTCTCTGCCCTGAGTTCCCGCAACACCTCGAGGCCACTGATATCCGGCAGCATGATGTCCAGCACGACAATATCGCAGTCCTGACCCAGCGCCAGCGCGAGGCCGTCCCGGCCATTGGCAGCTTCCCGAATGGTAAATCCCTGATTGGTCAGGTAACGGGCAAGCAATTCCCGCAATTCATCATCGTCCTCGACCAGTAACACCCTGTTCTGCATGTCGCTTCTCCACCTGTCGTGCCGACCACAGTTGCTGCTGAAGTCTAACACGCTACCCGCAAACCACTGATTCGGGCCAGGTCACTTTGCAGAACCTTTACACTGACCCCGGGGTGATCAAAAGCTGTCTTCTGACGTATGGTATCGAGTACATAAAGGAGTTTTCCCTCACCATGTCAGAACCCGGACCAGCGACTCTCACACTGGAAACCTGCACCAGCATCAATGATATTCCCGCCCCTGAGTGGGAGCGGCTGGCTGGGCATAGCAATCCATTTCTTCGTTACGAGTTTTTCCAGGCACTGGAAGCGTCCAGATGCACATCCCCGGAGACCGGGTGGTCGCCACGTCACCTCGTGTTCCGAAAGGCTGGCAGAATCGTCGGCCTTGCGCCGGCTTTTCTGAAGAGCCACTCCATGGGGGAATATGTGTTTGACTGGGCCTGGGCCGATGCATACCAGCGGCATGGGCTGGCGTACTATCCAAAATTACTGATCGCCATTCCCTTCACGCCATCCGCAGGCCCAAGGCTGCTGCTGGATCCGGACATTCGACAACAGCTGGTACCGGAACAGGTTCATCACCTGTTGGACAGGCTGACCGATGAACTGGGAGCCCACTCCTGGCACCTGCTGTTTCCCGGCAAAGAGGATCAGGAGCTGCTTCAACACGAGCAGGCCTTACATCGCATCGGATGCCAGTTCCACTGGCATAACCATGATTACCGTAATTTCGAGGACTTTCTGGCGGCGCTGACTTCCCGCAAGCGCAAGTCCATCCGCAAGGAACGTCGCCAGGTTGCGGACCAGGGAATTTCCTTTACACGCTTTCATGGCCGGGATATTCCGGAGCACGTGCTTTCCGCGTTCTATGTGTTTTACCAGGCGACTTATCTGAAACGGGGCCAACGACCTTACCTCAACAAGCGATTCTTTGAGCTGCTTCTGGAACAGCTACCCGAACACGTACATCTGGTGATGGCAGTGCGCGAGGGCGAAATGATTGCCGGTGCCCTGTTCCTGGCGGGCAAAACCACCCTCTACGGGCGTTACTGGGGTTGCCTTGACGAATATAACCACCTGCACTTTGAAACCTGCTACTACCAGGGCATCGAACTGGCGATGGACCTCGGCCTCAGCCATATTGATGCCGGCGCCCAGGGCGAACACAAACTGGTACGTGGCTTTGAGCCGGTAATCACCCACTCCTGGCATGGCGTTCTGCACCCCGGCTTCCGCGAAGCCATAGAAAACTTCACCCGAGAGGAGGCGGACCACGTGCGTGCTTATTTCAGCGATGCGGAATCCGCCCTGCCCTTCCGACAGCAGACGCCGGATTAACTTCTATACTGATAGACCCAGACTGGATTTACGCGGGGGTCAGACACCATGGATACAGACCCATTGTGGAGCATGTTATCGACAGGCGGCCTGCCGCTTCTGCTTTCAGCGGCCGCCCTGGGCCTGGCCGTGATTGCCCTGTTCATCGGATCGGGCGCTCGCCGGCGTAGCGAGGACCAGTTGACCGCATTGCGGGAGCGTTCCGATACGCTGTGGCGGGAAGTTGACGACATACGGGTAGCACAATTCAATCGTCCGGGTGAGTCCGGCAATGGCGCTTCAGGCTCCCCAGTTGAAGAAGCCCGCTATCAGAAAGAAGTGGAAGCCTACGCCAGGATCTGGCCCCAGGTATGGAATCTTCATGAACGCCTGGGCATGTTCCTGAGGGCGGTTGAAGGCGGCGAAGCAGCCGGCGAACTCAGACTGGAAGCCCGCAATGCGGCCCTGGAGGCCCGAGAGCTGCTTAACCGGAACCGCCCCTTCTGCACAGAGTCCGTCGATGAACTGGTTACCCGGCTGATTGATGCCGAGATCAAGGCGCACCTTGCGGCCTGCCAGTATCTGGACCTGCTAAAAGATGTCCCTAGCGACTCATCCAATCATGATCGCCGGGTCTTACAGGACAAGTGCCATAGCCTGCACGAGGGCGAAGCCCGTGAGCTGATGAACCAGCTGGTCTCGTCCATTCGGCACCGGGCAATTCGCAGTAACTAGGGAGCGCCTGTTCAGCTGTTGGCGATACGGAAACCGACTTTCATTACGACCTGATAATGGCCCACCTTGCCATCAACGATATGGCCGCGGGTTTCGGTTACCTCAAACCACTCCATGTTGCGAACGCTTTTACCACATTCCTCAAGTGCATTCTCAATGGCGTCTTCAATGCTTTTCTTGGAAGACCCGACAATTTCCACTTTTTTATACACGTGATGGTCAGACATTAAAGCCTCCTGGGAGTTGCGATTTGTATTTCTGAGCCTAGAAGACAAGCGTCCTCACGGCAAACCACAGCCCGGTACAAGCCTCATCCGCCAACCCACGGCTGGCGTACCTGTCCCCTATAATCCGGGTAGTCGTGCGGAACTTTCTGTGCCTCAGAGGGTCCCGTCTACCCCACGCTTCGGACTGAGTTCATGAAACGATTTTTCAGATACACCGGCTGGTTCTTCGGCGCCGTGCTCCTGCTGCTGGCTGGCCCGATTCTGCTTGCCACCAGTGGCAGCCTGCAGGGAGCCGAGAGCTGGCAAACAGCCACCCGGGAAAGCGCCCGGATTGCCCCTCTGCCAGAACAGGCCGAGGAAGCCATCGTTCAGGTATATGGCGCCCGGGCCTGGAGTTGGCGAGGTTACTTTGCTGTCCATACCTGGATAGCCACCAAGGAAAAAGGGGCCAGCCATTATCGGGTTCATGAAGTGACCGGCTGGCGCAGCTACGTGGTCAATTCCCGGCCCGGTGAGCCCGACAGACACTGGTACGGTGCAAAGCCGAACCTCTATGCCGATATCCGCGGCGAAGAAGCCGAAAAGCTGATTCCCGACATCTACCAGGCAGTGGCGTCCTACCCCTACCCGACCGAATACGAAGCCTGGCCCGGCCCCAACAGCAACACTTTCGTGGCCTGGGTAATCAGGGAGGTTGAGGGCCTTGATGTGGCTCTGCCGAACCACGCGATCGGCAAGGACTACCTCGGCGACCGTATTATCGCAGAGGTTCCGGGTGGCGCGGGTTATCAGGTCTCGCTGGGCGGGTATTTTGGCGTATTGGCAGGCATTCGGGAGGGACTGGAATTGAACCTTCTAGGCCTCTCTTTCGGCATTAACCCGCTGGCACTGGGAGTAAAACTGCCTGGCATCGGAGAGCTGGCCCTGAGAAATACCAATCAAATGCCCAAACCCTCCATGGAGTAAACAAACGGCCCGGCCGGGGGCAAGGCCCCCAAAAAACGCTGTAAATACGTCCGTGTACGCTTGGCTCCGCCATCCCTGGCTCCGCACATTTTTGGGAGCCTTGCCCCCGACCGGACCTGCCTCGGAGTCGATCGCTACAAGCTGGCAAGCTCCAGATACCGGCTCGCCGCCTGCTTCTTCTCATCCTGGCTGTTCAGCATCTCCAAGCGCATCTTGTCGATCAGTTTCAGGTAATCGACGATGGGAGATTCCGGCTTACCGGAATCCTTTGACTCTTCGATAAATGCCTTCTGCTTCTCGCGGATTTCATTGAGCTTCTCAAGCGCGGAGCGGATCGCTTCCACCCGGGCCTCAACCAGACCGTTACCACCGCGATCCGGCGAGCCACTGTCGCGACTCAGTACCGTCTCGGCGGCCGGCGCGTCGGCGGTGTTCTGCTCGGCAAGATCAATTTCTTCCAGGGTGCGAACCTCACCGTCGGTCGTCAGATAGATTCCCGAACCCTTGATCTGGCCCAGCGGCACACCTTGACTGTTGGCCAGCGTGAAGCGGTCTTCTACATTGTCCACGTACAGCGCCTGAACCCCGACTTCCTCCAGGGATTTCAAAGCCTGGGAGCCGTCCGCGGTTTGCACCCACACGGACAGCGATTTAAAGATCTCATCACTGGCATCAATCCAGCGGTTACCGTCGTCATCGAACCGGGCCAGCTCGCCAAAGCCGGAGCCGCTCCGGGGACCAAACAGTTCGGAGCCGTCGTCCACTTTGCCGTTGCCATTTCGGTCCAGCACCAGGTAGCCGCTACCGCTGCCCAGGGTGGCAAACTGCCCGGTTTCACCGTTACCGTTCAGGTCGAACTCGAAGAGGGTATCGGTCAGGCGGGCTGTGGCAGAGCCGAAGTTGATCACCAGAGGGTCGGTGAGTGGCCGTTCCTGAATCTGCACCAGTTCCGAGTACTCGTAGGTCCGGGACTGGGACTGTCGCAGTGACAGGGTGAAGTCGATGGTCTCACCATTCTCCAATGCGATGGTGCCAGTGGAGGCAAAGCTTCTGGATTCGCTCTCCGAGTAAAACATATAGCGTCCGGCAGAAACCGAGACACTGCCCCGACCCTCAACACCCGCATCACCACCGAGCGCGGCACGGCTAACGCTCAGTGCCTGCTGGCCCATCAGAAACAACTCCGAGGTTTTCTCGGCAAGCTGCGCACTGGTAAAGACGCTCTGCTGACCGCCATCCGTCACGGTGCTGCTGCCGCTGAAGGCGAGCTGCTCCTGGCTGCTGTAACGATAGGCAGCCTGGCGCATGAGCGTTAACTCTGAGCCAACCGCGTTCTCATTGGCCTGCGGCGCAGCGGCAGATTGCCGGTTGATGCGGAGCTGCGTGCTGTCGAAAGCCGATACCTGGCGGGAACTGTCCTGGAAAAGCGAAATCTGGCTGGAGGAAATCATGGCTTTGGGCACCTGTAATTACTACACAGGTATATCGGCCGCAGCCCCCCGGACTTGAGCACTTTTTAATCACTTCAGATTCGAGAGGTTAGGCCAGAAACCGCACGATTCCGGCAGCGGCAATCCCGGCGGCAATGGCCGGGAGAGGTTTACGCAACGCCAGCATGGTAACCGCCGTCGTGGTCAGGGCCGCCAGCGCACCAGCGTCCCCCGTCACGGCCATGGGCACAATGATGGCAATCAGGACCGAGCTGGCCATGGTGTTGATAAAGCTCTCGATACGAGGATTGATCTTCACGAACGACATGATGAACACGCCGCCAAAACGGGTTACCAGTGTAACGGCGGTCATGATCGCAATCAGGAACAGAATACCGGCTGTGGTGGTCTCAACGGTCATGGGTGCTGTCCTCCGCGTCAGAAGCAGGCGCAGGCTTTCGCTCGAGCCAGAAGAACCCGATCGCACCACCGGCGAGCGCGCCCACGACGACGTGGGTATTCGCCGGCAACCATTTCCAGGCCGCCAATGAAGCCAGCGCTGTGACGGTCCAGGCCACGAGCACTCTCGGGGATTTCTTGCCGCCCAGTGCCATGGCCAGGAGGAAGCAGCCGAGAACCATGTCCAGGCCCAGGGATTTGGGATCCTGCAGAAGGCCACCAAAATAGACGCCCAGACCGGTCCCGATGATCCAGGCCAGCCAAAGAGCCAACCCGCCACCAAGGATAACCTCCAGGTTTCGTCGGCCACTCTGGTATTCCTGGGCGGAAACCGCCCAGTTGGCATCGGTCAGCAACAGCAAGAGACCATAGCGCTTGCCCGGCGATACATCTTTCAGCATCGGGTACAGCGAAGCGCCCATAAGCAGATGGCGGGAATTGATGGCAAAGACCACCGCGATCATCGGAAGTACAGATACCTCGGTGCCCCACATATCGACGGCGGCAAACTGGGAGGCCCCGGCAAACACCGTCGCACTCATCAGCACCGCCTGGAGCGGCTCAAGGCCTTTCTGGGTAGCTGCCAATCCAAAGGCAGCGCCAAACGCCACCACGAATAACGAGATGGGAAGCAGCCGGAAAAACTCCACCCGTACCCGGGCCGGCTGTAGCTGATAAGAATAGGAAGCGACAGACATCCGGGGAAACTAGGTCAGTTTCCCCGATCCGCGTATAGGTAGTTTCCGCAGAAAGGGGCACATCTGCGACTAATGGACCAGATCCGCGCAACGCATGAGGGCATTTAACCTCATGATTGCCTCAAATGTTTACCGGGGAGGCGCCCGAATCCGGGGATGAGCCTTGTATCGGATAGTTCACATTCGCATGTTGACGTTAACGTCAATTGCCGCTAGTTTGTTTTTCGTCCAGCCCCAAAAGGGCACTTTCGGTGGGCCACCCCCAGCGGATATACCGGACACCTGAAATCGGAACGCCGGCCACAAGCCGGCAGACAAGAACAAGATACCCGCTCATGCCGAGATCCGGCCGGTGGGAGAGGATTTCACAATGCTATTCAGCCATCCCGAGTTCGATAACCACGAACATCTTTCCTTTTTCTGCGATCCCGAAACCGGCCTGAAGGCCATCGTTGCCATACATAACACTTCCCGCGGCCCCGCATTGGGAGGCTGCCGAATGTTTCCCTATGCCTCCGATGAAGAGGCGGTTCGCGATGTCTTGCGGCTTTCGCGGGGTATGACCTACAAATCGGCCCTCGCCAACCTGGATCTGGGTGGCGGCAAGTCCGTGATTATTGGCGACCCGCGCAAACAGAAAACCGAAGCGATGATGGAGGCCATGGGCCGCCATCTGGAAAGTCTTGGCGGGCAGTACATTGCGGCAGAAGACTCGGGCACCAGCGTCCCCGACCTCAAGGTCATGGGCCGACACACCAGCCACGTTGCGGGAATTGCCTCGCGCACCGGCTTCGACGGCAACCCAAGCAACGGCGACCCGTCACCGGCGACAGCCTACGGCACCTTTATCGGCCTCAAAGCAGCGGTAAAACACAAACTTGGGCGGGACGACCTCAACGGTTTGAAAGTAGCCATTCAGGGCATCGGTAATGTCGGTTTCCGGTTGGCCAGACACCTGAAGGACGCCGGCGCTGATCTCTGGGTCTATGACATCCATGACGACAATATGCGGCGGGCCGTGGATCAGCTGGGAGCCAAGCCAGCGGCTGCCGAGGACATATTGTCACTGCCTGTGGACGTGGTAGCGCCCTGTGCCATGGGGGCAGTACTGAACGATGACAGCATTCCCCAACTGAAGGCCCGGATCGTCGCCGGCGCCGCCAACAATCTGCTGGAACACCCTGAGCACGATGCCATGCTGCGGGACCGGGGCGTTCTCTATGCACCGGACTTTGCCATCAATGCCGGCGGCATCATCGATGTGTTCTACGAGCGCGCCGGCGCCACACCGGAAACCGTTCGCGCCCACGTCGATACCATCGGCGATACCCTGACCGAAATCTTCAACCGTTCCGACCGCTCGGGTCGCCCCACCGGGGAGATTGCCAACGAGCTTGCCGAGGAACGGTTCAAAAAGCACATCGCCGGAGCCGGACAGGCGTCCGAGCGGTTGGCCCGCACCGGCTGAGCTGACACCGGCGCACCCCCAGGAAGCTGCGGATAGCTGCAGCTTCCCTCTTAAACCCTGATACAAAAACAAATACTCCGGGAGATAGTTATGTCCGTCACTTCTTCAGATTCCGCCGCTTATTCCGGGGCGCTTGAAGGTTCAAACGCCCAACGCGGGCTCTGGTCATCACGTCTGGCCTTTATTCTTGCCGCTACCGGCTCTGCCGTGGGCCTGGGCAATATCTGGAAATTTCCTTATGTCACCGGTGAGAACGGTGGCGGCGCCTTCGTGCTGGTGTATCTGCTGTGCATCGCGGTCGTCGGGATTCCTATCATGATGGCGGAAGTCATGATCGGTCGTCGCGGTGGCAGGAGCCCCGTCAAGAGTCTGAGCCTGATCGCCGAGCATGACCGACTCAAGCCGGCCTGGAAGCTGGTCGGTGCCATCGGCATTCTGGCGGGTTTTCTGATTCTGTCGTTCTACTCGGTCATCGGCGGCTGGGCCATTTCCTACGTAGGCACAACCGCCAGCGGCCAGCTTGCCGGGCAGTCTGCCGATGCCGTAGGCGCGATATTCTCGGGCCTTCTAAGCGATCCCACCAAACTGCTGGCCTGGCATACCCTGTTCATGGCTATGGTGATGGTTGTGGTAGTGCGAGGCGTTCGCTCGAGGCTTGAGCGGGCTGTCAGCATTCTCATGCCGGCCCTGTTCGTACTGCTGCTGATCGTGGTCGGCTATGCAATGACAACCGGGCACTTCGGGCAAGCCGCCGCATTCCTGTTCCAGCCCGATTTCTCCAAGCTCACAACATCCGGAATACTGGTAGCCCTGGGGCACGCGTTCTTCACCCTGAGCCTTGGTATGGCGGTCATGATGGCTTATGGCTCTTACCTGCCTAAGAACATTTCCATTGCCAAGACCTCGATCAGCGTATCGGTCATCGACACCGGCGTGGCGCTGCTCGCAGGCCTGGCCATCTTCCCGATTGTGTTCGCGAACGGCCTTGAGCCGGGAGCGGGGCCGGGGCTGATCTTCCAGACCCTGCCGCTGGCCTTCGGTCAGATGCCCATGGGTTCCCTGTTCGGCACCCTGTTCTTTGTACTTCTGATCTTTGCCGCCTGGACGTCGGGGATTTCGCTTCTGGAGCCGATTGTGGAATGGCTGGAAGAGCGTAAAGGCATGAACCGCACCGTCAGCACACTGGGCGCCGGTTTTGTCTGCTGGGGACTGGGCATTGCCTCGATTCTGTCCCTGAACCTCTGGTCCGACTTCGCACCGCTTGGCTTTGTCCCCATGCTGGAAGGCAAGACCATTTTCGACCTGCTGGACTTCTTCACCGCCAACATAATGCTGCCCCTGGGCGGACTGCTGGTGGCCCTGTTTGCGGGCTGGGTGATGTCACGTCAGGCCATGGAGCGTGAACTGGCACTGTCACCGGCCATGTTTAACCTGTGGCTGATCACCGTGCGTTTCATCACTCCGGTTGCCGTGGCAGTGGTGTTTATCTACAACCTGATGTAAGCCGCCGCTAAAGCTGATCGAGGGAGGCCTTCAGGGTCTCCCCGATCCTCGCGTTCAACTTCAAATCTACCAGATCTTCAGCCCGCGTCCGCCCCAGGTTCAGGGTGGCAATGGGCTTGTTCCATTCGTTGGCGTACCGGCAGAAACGGAACCCGGAATACACCATCAACGACGAACCGATTACCAAGAGGCCATCACTGGCCTTCAGCGTATCCAGGGCCGAATACACCCGGTCTTTTGGAACATAGTCACCAAAGAACACCACATCCGGCTTCAGAATCCCTTCGCACTTCGGACAATCCGCCAGCCGGAAATCCTCGAAATCCACATCCAGATCGGCATCGCCATCCGGCGCTGTCTCGGCGGTGTATTTCTGGAACCCCGGGTTCAGATCGGCGCAACGGTCGTGCACCTCATCCCGCGGGCAACGGTAGCCGCAACTCATGCACACCACCTGATCGGCCCGCCCGTGCAGGTCCGTCACCCCCCGGGTGCCTGCCTTCTGGTGCAACCGATCCACGTTCTGGGTAACCACCAGACTGCTGTGGTTGAGCAGTTCCAGGTCAGAGATGTAATGGTGGGAAGGATTGGGCCTGGCATTACGCATGACCGGCCAGCCAATCAGGCTCCGGCCCCAGTAGCGCTGGCGGGTGTAGACGTCTTCCATGAACGCCTTGTGCTGAACCGGCTGCTTGCGCTTCCAGGCGCCATCGCCGTCCCGGTAGTCCGGGATGCCCGAATCGGTACTGACCCCTGCGCCAGTCAGGATCAGCAAGCGAGGATGGCGCTGGATAAACTCCGCCAGCAACGCCCCGGCCTCCTCCGGCTCATGCAACACCGGCGGCTGCTCCGGCTCGGGCAGGCGCTGGCTGGAGCTGAAAGGTCGGCTGCGGTGCGTGGTTAAAGACATACAGGCTCCGGTTTCTCAGCCCGGCTTACGGGCCACATACACGGTGTTGAACGATTCCCTGTTCTGAAATGGATTGAAGAAGGATACGACATGGCAGGCCACATCGGTGAACACCTTGTTGAGAACGGCCATGAACTCGTCATCTTCGCCCTCGTTCGACCACATGGCAAACACCCCTCGGGGCTTCAGTTGCCGCGCCATCAGCCGCAGGTTGTTGGCGGTGTAGAAGCTGGCACTGGAATCGTGCAGCAGCACCCGGGGGGAATGGTCGATATCCAGAAGAATGGCATCGAATGGCTTGCCGGGGTTCTTCGGATCGAAACCACCCTCTGCCGGATCGGCAATTGCCAGGTCGAAGAAACTGCCATGGACGTAGCGGTTCCGGGGATCGGCATTCAGATCTTTACCAAGAGGCACCAGCTCCTGCTGATGCCATCCGATAACGGGTTTCAGATACTCAACCACCAGCAGTTCGGCAACACGCTCGTGCCTGAGCGCCGCCACCGCGGTGTAACCCAGGCCCAGGCCACCAACAACTACCCGGAGATCATCGCCCTCGGTTTCGCCCAGCCCGATATCAGAGAGAGCCACTTCGGCATCCACGAACATGCTGGACATCAGGAATTCCTCGCCCAGCTTCACCTCGTAGATATCCCTGTCGCCAATCGCCGGAATCCGGCGTCTGCGAAGCGTGATCTCACCAATCACCGAAGGCTGGCTGTCAATCTGTTCGAAAAGCAGTCCCATCTGTTCAGACCTTGCGAGTGGATTCATCAAGACAGGAACGCAGAATACTCCGCATCTTCTCCGAGCCCAGCTCGTTCATCAGTTCAATGTTTCTCTGCGGGATCCCATCCACATCAGGATAACTGTCAATGGCCGCTTCCAGACTGGCTTCCCGCAAGAGGTGCAGCATGGGAAATGGCGAACGATTGGTGTAGTTCTCCGCCGCATCGGGCTCGGTGCCCGCAAACCGGTAATCCGGGTGGAAACTGGCGATTTGGTAAACGCCTTCCATATCCAGATACGCCAGCAAACCATCAGCCGCATCAAGGAATTCATTGTAGGGCCCGAAGTCCTGCAATACACCCGGATGGATCAAAAGCGTGGTTTCAATCTCCGGCTCGTCTTCAAGTCGTTGAAGCTCCGAGTGCAGGGCCTGCAGCAGCTCGTCTTCCGTTTCGGCTTCAGAAACCACAAACCGTACCCGGTTCCGCACCAGTTCCCGTTTGGCGAACGGGCACAAGTTGTAGCCGACCACGACGTCTTCAACCCATTTGCGGGTAGCACTAATGACTTCAGTCTCGCCCATTTTTCCGTATCCGTTGTTTTGTTTGAGGCTCACTCACAGGTAAGAGCGGGCGTGTGGGACTGGCTTTCCAAAACTGTGCGGAGCCAGGGATGGCGGAGCCCAAGCGCCCCATGGATGGGCCGCAAGGAGCGTGTTTTGGAAAGCCAGTCCCACATGACCGCCTGCACCCAACCCTGAGCCTTAGAAGTACCCCTGGCTCCGAAGATAATCATCATAAGAGCCACTGAAATCAGTCACCCCATCAGCCTTAAGCTCAATAATTCGAGTCGCAAGGGAAGAAACAAACTCCCGATCATGGCTGACGAAAATCAGTGTACCCGGATAGTTCTCCAGCGCCAGGTTCAATGCCTCGATGGACTCCATATCCAGGTGGTTCGTGGGCTCATCCATCAGCATCACATTGGGCTTCTGCAAAATCAGCTTGCCGAACAGCATCCTGCCCTGCTCTCCGCCCGAGATCACCCGCACCGATTTCCCGATATCGTCACCGGAGAACAGCATGCGGCCCAGGGTGCCGCGCACCAGCTGCTCGCCACCCTTGGTCCACTGGGCCATCCAGTCGGTCAGGGTTTCATCCTCGGCAAAGTCCGCCGTGTGGTCCTGGGCGAAGTAGCCCACTTCCGCGCTGTCGGTCCACTTCACCTCGCCACTGTCGGGCGTGTAGGCCCCTGACATGCATTGCAGAAGCGTGGTTTTGCCGATGCCGTTGGGACCGATGATGGCGATTCGTTCGCCGGCTTCGACCTGCAGGTTCAGATTCTTGAACAGGGGCTTATCATCAAAGCCCTTGGTCATGTTCTTGAGAGTCACCGCCTGACGGTGAAGTTTCTTGCCCTGTTCAAAACGGATAAACGGGCTCACCCGACTTGAGGGCTTCACCTCTTCCAGCTGGATCTTGTCGATCTGGCGGGCACGGGAGGTAGCCTGCTTGGCCTTGGAGGCGTTGGCCGAAAAGCGGCTGACAAACTGCTGCAGTTCGGCAATCTGCGCCTTTTTCTTGGCGTTGTCCGACAGCATACGCTCGCGAGCCTGGGTGGCGGCGGTCATGTATTCGTCGTAGTTGCCCGGGAACAGGCGCAGTTCGCCATAGTCCAGATCCGCCATGTGGGTGCACACGCTGTTCAGGAAGTGGCGGTCGTGGGAAATGATAATCATGGTGCTGTTGCGGGCCACCAGTATGTTTTCCAGCCAGCGGATGGTGTTGATGTCCAGGTGGTTGGTGGGCTCGTCCAACAGCAACACATCAGGATCGGAGAACAGCGCCTGGGCCAGCAACACCCGCAGCTTCCAGCCCGGTGCCAGCGCGCTCATTGGGCCGTTGTGTTGCTCCAGCGGAATATCCAGGCCAAGCAACAGCTCGCCGGCGCGGGCATCGGCGGTATAGCCGTCCATTTCAGCGAACTGGACTTCCAGGTCCGCGACCGCCATCCCGTCTTCTTCGCTCATCTCGGGCAGGGAATAGATCCGATCACGCTCTTTCTTGACGTTCCAGAGTTCCTCATGGCCCATGATCACGGTATCGATCACCGAGCAATCCTCATAGGCAAACTGGTCCTGGCGCAGTTTACCCAGACGGACATTGGGCTCCAGCATGACCTGGCCGGCGGAGGGCTCGAGATCGCCACCCAGGATTTTCATCAGTGTGGACTTGCCACAGCCATTGGCCCCGATCAGGCCATAGCGATTACCGTTACCAAATTTGGCGGAGACGTTTTCAAACAGGGGTTTAGCCCCGAATTGCATGGTGATATTGGCGGTGGAGATCAAGAAACAAACCTGTCGATGTGGGGCCGGGCATGCGCCGGCGAAAAGAAAGCCGGCATTGTACAGGTTTGCCCGGTGGACTGTGAGGCCGCAGAAACACGGATAAAAAGGGCTTGCCTCTGACGAGCTCTGCGGGCAGCATTCCGGTTCTGATGTATACATTCATCCGACACAAGGACATTGATCATGGCACAGGCTACAGCGCGTCACATTCTGGTAGACAGCGAAGCGAAATGCGAAGAACTGAAAAAGGCGATTGAAGGCGGACAGGACTTTGCCGAAGTGGCAAAGCAGCACTCCTCCTGCCCCTCCGGTCGCAACGGCGGAGATCTTGGCTCCTTTGGCCCGGGCCAGATGGTTCCCGAGTTCGACAAAGCGGTTTTCAACGGTGAAGTGAACACCGTTATCGGTCCGGTCAAGACCCAGTTTGGTTATCACCTGCTGGAAGTGACCAGCCGCAGCTAATGATTCCTGGTTCCATACCGGGACTGCAAACCACTGGCCGGCGGCTACCGCTGCTGGCCGGTGCCGCTTCTCTGCTCATCGCGCCTTTTCTGTTTGTCGGCGGGCCTGACTGGGCCTCGGGGCCACTTCTCAAATCGGCCTGGAACCTTGGCCACATCCTTCTGTTTGCACTACTCACTCTGGCGGTCAGACCCTGGCAGTGGCTAAGTGGCTGGCGTCTATGGCTCGCGGTTACCGTCGTCTTGCTGGTGCTCGGAATTGGTATCGAGTTGATCCAGGGCGGACACAATCGCGACATGGATGGGCGGGACCTCCTGCGCAACCTGATTGGCAGTTGGCTGGTTATCGCATGGCGCCCCTTGCTTACATCAGAGCGGCGAAACTCTCTCGGCGAAGGCCTGGTGGCCGCATCCGTTGCGCTGCTACTGTGTCTTGAGCTGGGAGCTACCGGCATGGTGGCTGCCCGGCAATGGCAGGTACACCAACAACTTCCTCTGCTATACGATTTCACCCATCAGGATCCCGGCGCATTCTGGACCGGCAGGCTCACGGTCTCTGCCGACCACTCGCTGAATAATGCGCAGAGCCTGAAACTTGATCTGGGCACTGAAACCTACTCGGGGGTCTCACTCAACAATCTCCCGGCCGATTGGCATGATTACGAAACACTGAGCATCACCCTGTTCAATCCCTCAACCGCTCCCCTGACGCTGACGCTTCGAATCAATGACGTAGCCCATGACCGCAGCGATCATGCCTACAACGACCGCTACAACACCCGCCTGACACTGGGTCCTGGTTCCAATACCTTCACCCTGAAACTGGCCGACATCGAAAACGCTCCCGATGGCCGGTCCATGGATATGTCCCAAGTCAGAAGAATGGGGCTTTTTGCGGTTCGCCTGCCCGAGCCACGCACTGTTTGTCTGTTGGATCTGAGACTGGACTAACCGAGCGTCCAGGGATTATCGGTTATCGGTTCGGCGCCAGCGTCGGTGACCAGAATCGTTTCGCTACACCCAATGCCCCATTGCCCGGGAATACGCAAACAGATGGGCAGGTGGAAAACCATGCCCGGTCGAAATTCCACATTGCCACCCCTGGCGATGAACCCCGAGCCCTCAACCCAGGATGGCGGGAACTGGGCGCCCACCGTGTAGCCAAATACCCCGGAGAAAAATACCTTTCCGGCCAATGGCTGGAGCGCCTTCTCAGCGTTCTGGGCAGCCTGGTCGAAAGTAACTCCCGGGCAGATCGACGTCAGCAGGGTGTCCACAATCCGACGGCAGCCGTCATGGACCCGACGCATTTCAGTCGATGGGTCGCCACCAGCAACCACGGTCTGCATCATGGGTGCGGTGTAGCGGTTCCAGGCCGAGCCGAATTCCAGAAAAACAGGATCGCCTTTCTGCACCACCGTACGTTTGTGATTGCAGTGGATCACGCTGCTGCGACGGCCGGTAACAACAATTGGCTGCATGCTCATGAATTCACTGCCGGCCGCCAGCAGCGCCCTCGCGCCTTCGGCGGCTATGTCATTATCAGTGACGCCCGGCTGGACCGCGGCCACGGCCGCCCTGAAACCTTCGGCTGTTATCCGGGCGCTTTCACGCAGGCAACGGATTTCGGCATCGGACTTGACGATCCGGATCTGCTTCAACAGACCGCCGTTATTCAGAAATCTTACTCCGGGCATCCGAGCTTGCAGGCCTTCCAGCACGCCCTGGCGCAGAGAGCCATGCCAGGCATCAATACCCACGGTCTCCACGCCGTCGTTCAGGGCCTGAACCAGTGGTTCCAATACCTCGCCGATGCCTTCCCACCGGTATCCGCTGACCCGGGCGACCCGGGTTGTCATCATCGCAGGCCCCATCTCGATAGACGGCACCTGCAAAAGCAGGTCCTCCTGGGTAACCACCAGGGCCACGTGAACGGATACTTCAAAGGTGCTATAACCGGTCAGGTAGAAAATATCCGAAGGATCGGTCAACAGCAGGGCGCCAAAATCCTCCCGAGCCATCCCATCCCGGACACGAGCAAGTCGCTCGTCGAACTCCTGCTCCGGAAACGGACACTCCAGCCCCCTCAGTTGTGAGGACAAGGCTTTCTGATAGGCATTGAAATCCATAACGACACTCCTCACTCGCAAATACTAGGGAGATTGGACCCTATTCTGGCTTTGCACAAACCCCGAGCAAGAAATTATTCCAGCATCACATTGACTCAGAACGGCAACCGAGGGGATTCACTGACCGCCTGGTGATTCCGGACTGAGGAACCGCGACATCTGCTTGCCTATGCTTTCCACCGGCTCGGTAATCGCCTGCTGGATGCTGTTGGTTACAACTTTCGAGAAAGCCGAGCCGGCAGAGCTCTCCAGGAACTCCAGGTAGAGATCCATCTCCTGGCCACCGATGTTCTGGTAGGTATACAGATAGCTGTCGTAAACCTGCTGACCCACCACGCCCCTGAGCATGCTGCGCTGGCTTTCAATGCGTTGGCGCAGCTGCTCGTAATTGGCCGAATCACTGCTGAACGCCGCCATTGCCGTTGCCAGGCCGAGCTGCACTGCGATCGTTGTATCCACCGCGCTTTCTGTGGCCCGCGCAGCCCGATCAAACCGATCGAACATTTCCGCTTTGCGCGTGCCCTTGTACCGGCTGTTCAATTCCATGGCACTGGACTGGATTTTCGGCCAGGCCGAGGGTTCCGAAGCTGCAATCTCGGCCGAAGAAATCTTTCTGGCCACAGGGGTTTCGTACCAGTCATGGACTGCCTGGAGCTGCGAATCCGTGAGTTTGGCTTGCAGATCGTTAATGATCTGCTGCTCGATATCCACGGAATTGAAACCGCTGCTCACGATGTTCCCGATGGTATTGGCCATCATTGGAGGAAGCTGACCATTCTGTTTGAGTCCTTCCCGGATTCCCTGGCTCATCATGGCCGGGTAACGGGCCACGATATCGTCAACAGGCGATACTTCCAGCACCTGGCGGGCATCCGGCGCTGCCTGGGCAGTACCAGTAACAAGAAGTGCTGTGATTAAAAGAGGTTTAATTATGGGAAATCGCGTCATTTACCTATCATCCCGAGTGAATCATTGATTCCCTTATGCCATGGGTTCGAGGCAGGCAGCAAGCAATCCCGCGGCCCTGGAGATGACGGTTTGGTAGGAATGCGAAAGAAACGTACCCGCAAGACCAAAAGTCGGCAACTGGCTCTGGAAACCTGGAAAAGCCGGGCAAGATGGTATGGGCTTCCAATGCTGGGGCTGCTGATGGGTCTCTGGGCAACGCTCCGCTTCAGCCTGTTGGCACCGGATCCTCCGGCAAACCCGGAGAACATCTGTGAAATCTTCCGGGAACACCCGGTGTGGTATGACTACGCCAACGACTCCAGGCAACGCTGGGGCACACCCATCGCCACCCAGTTAGCGTTTGTCTATTACGAGTCGTCATTCCGCAGCCATGCGCGTCCACCACGCACACTGCTCTGGGGCTTTATTCCCTGGACCAGGCCCACAACCGCATACGGTTATGCCCAGGCCCTCGACCCGGCCTGGCGGGAATACCTGCAGGCCAATGGCGAAGGCTGGTTCACCGTTCGCACCGACATGGAACACGCGCTGGATTTCGTGGGCTGGTACAACCAGCTAAGCCACCGGCAGCTTGGCATTCCCTTCTCGGCCCCCAGAAAGCTGTACCTTGCCTACCACGAAGGCCGGGGCGGATATGCCCGCAGAAGCTTCGAAGAGAAACCGGACGTGATGGATCTGGCCGCCCGGGTACAGACCCGGGCTTTCCGATACGACAATCAGCTGAAAACCTGCGAGCAGGAATTCCAGTGCTGGCGCTGGTACCAGTTCTGGCCGTTCTGCGGCTGACGCTCGTCAGAAAGCGGAAGAAATCTCCATCTGGGACTCCAGCGACTGCAGGCGTTCCACCAGATACTCCATAACGATACGGACCCGGGCCATTTGCTGGGTATCCTGGTTTACATGCAGCCAGAGATCCACGCTCTCACCCTCCAGCGGGTCCGACAGGCGGCGGAGTTCACGAGTGCTCTCCCCCAGGTAGCAGGGCAAAACCGCCAGGCCGGCGCCGGCTTTCGCCAGCGCGTGCATGGATTGCAGGCTGTTGCAGCGAATGAAAGAGGTAACGTTCTTCAACTGTTTTCTGTACCACCGGCCCGTCGCCAGATGGCTGAAGGTTTCATCCGGTATGATCCAGAGGCAACCTTCCGGACGGTTTTCCACATCCATGTCACGATGCCGCCGGCAATAGCGGGCCGCCCCGTAAACGGCGGATTCGATGGAGGCGATTCGCTCGCCTTCCAGAGTTGCCTGCGGCTTGTTCTCGGGCCGCAAGGTGAGATCCGCTTCCCGATGGCTGAGGTTCGCCACATCGTTATCAGTAAGCGTCTCCAGCTCGATATCCGGGAACTCCCGAACCAGCTCGGCCAGGATCGGGCTGAGCAGCGCGCTCATCATTGCGTCTTCAGCCGCCAGCCTGACTTTCCCCACCGGCGCCGAATCCTGCCCGACCAGTTTGCGCTCGAGATTTTCCATCTCGATGGCCAGCCGATCCGCCTCCCGGAACGCGGTCTCCCCCACGGGAGTGAGCTGAAGTCCATCCCGGCTGCGTTCAAAAAACTGTACACCCATCGACTCTTCCATCTGGTCGAGTCGCCGTAAAACTGTGGTTTGGTGCACACCCAGTAATTCGCCGGCCTTGGCTAGCGTTCCGCCTATTGCCAGCGCCCGTATATATCGAAGATAATCCCAATCCATAGTTACTGCATATTTGCAACGTGAGTACGGATTTTAACGTATTCAAACTGCAAATAAGAACCCTTAGAATCGCTTTTAAATTAAAGGTAGATCCCTAACTAACCTACCTACCAAAATCAATACACTCATTAAAAAGGAGGAAGGCGCTATGACTCAGAACCATATCGCAACCGTAAACCCGCTGCCGTCCAGTATCCTCCACAACAGTGCTGAGGTCAGGCGCCAGTATACCCGTGCTGCGGCAAAGCAGGCGGTACAGTTTTTCAGTCGCAAGATGCGGAGCTTCAACCGGAAAGCAGCAAACGTTGCTCCGGACATGAGCCAGATGCAGGGCGGCCACTAAAACGGCAGCCGAATCTGGCATGAGCGGGGAGATCGCTCAGGCTGAGAACAGAAAGAACATAAGGATTTGAAAACGCCGTTGGCTCCCAGGGAACCAACGGCGTTTTACGTTAGCGGATCAGAATTCCCAGACGACTTTTTTCTTCTGGCTGAACCAGTCGTCCATCTTCTGGTTGTAGAAATCTTCTATCACATTCCGCTTGATCTTCATGGTCGGCGTCAGCATGCCGTTTTCCATAGTCCAGGGCTCCCGAACCACCACGACAAAAGCTACCTTCTCGTGGGACTCGCACTCCGCGTTCACCGCCTCCAGTTCGGCCGCAAGTTCCTGCTCGAGCTCACCGCGATCCATTCCGGTCTCCAGTTCATCCCTGGCCTCTTCCGACAGCAGGACCATCAGGCAAGGCTGCGGCTGGTTGGCACCGGCCACACAGACCACTTCGGCCTTTGGATGATTAAACCGGTTTTCGATGGGCACCGGCACCACGTATTTGCCTTTGGAGGTTTTGAACAAATCCTTTACCCGGCCTGTGATACGGAGGGTGCCGTCCCGATCGATCTCGCCCATATCTCCGGTTTTCAGGAAGCCATCCTCGGTGAGGTCCTCCTTGGTTTTCTCCTCATTCTTGTAGTAACCCAGCATCTGGCCCGGGCTTTTAACCTGGACTTCTCCGCCCTCTCCGATGCGGTGCTCAACCCCTGGATTCGCCATACCTACCGAACCGGCGCGAGCCTGGCCTGGTCGGTTGGCGTGGGAATAGCCGAAGTTTTCCGACATCCCGTACACTTCCAGCAGCTCGAGCCCAAGGTTGCGATACCAGTTAACGATGTCCGCTGACAGCGGCGCTGCGCCGGTCAGGGCTGCCCGACAATAATCCAGCCCCAGCTGTTTCAAGACCTTCTTCTTCACAAGGCCGCTGATAATGGGGAGACTGAAGAGCAGCTTCTGCTTTTTGGGCGGCAGTTTGGCGTTTACACCAAGATAGAACTTCATCCACAGGCGCGGGACCGAGAAAAACAGCGTCGGCCTTGCCCGCTGCAGGTCCTCCTGGAAGGTATCCAGGGAATTCGCAAAATAGAGATGAAAGCCATAGTAGAGGGACTGCGTTTCGACAGCTGCCCGCTCAGCCACGTGAGCCAGGGGCAGGTAAGAAAGCATGCGCTCGTCAGAGGAAACCGGGAACAGCTGCTGCAGGCCATCAGCTACTGAAATCATGGTCCGGAAGCTGTGCATGACGCCCTTGGGGCGGCCGGTGCTGCCGGAGGTATAGACAATCGTGGCCAGGTTATCCGGATCCGGCAGCTTGGGCTGCGCAGGCGACTGTTCGGCCACAATCTCCGACCACTTGGGCGTATCATCCCGTGGCGACAGGGGCAGGGAAATGAGCGGCAAGTCTGCCGGAATGTGGTTCTTGATGTCATTCCAGCCGTCTGCGGTCCCGTCCAGTTTTCCGAGGAACAGGAGCTTTGCCTCACTGTGCTCGAGAACGTAGGCAGCAGTATCTCCGTTGAGGGTGGGATAAAGTGGCACCGAAACATGGCCTGCCGCCCAGATCGCCAGATCGGCCAGGATCCAGTGCGCGCTGTTTTTTCCGAGGATACTGATATTGCTGGGTTCCGGAAGCTTCAGGCTGTCCAGGTAAGCCGCCATGCGGGATACCTGATCGGCTGCTTCTCTCCAGGTAATATCTTCCACCCGGCCATCCGGGTAAGGCTGAGTAAGGTAAACGTTGTCGGGGGTTTCCTCTGCCCAGTAATACAGGCAATGGAGTGAGGTCTGCTTCCGGGGGTCTACCGCCATAAACGGCTCCTTTTTGTTATTGTCCTTCGTGTTTAGGTCATGCCATTGCGATTCATACTAGCGTCATTTCAGACCCGCTCAATAGCAATTAGTGCCCGCGCCATTGGCAAATTAATCCTCGCCCGAGAACTGTTACTCAAAATTTTTCGTAACATTTGTCAAGTTTGAGCTAGTGTGAAGGGTGTACACCCTCCTTTTCGAGCAAATTGGATGTAGCCATGAGCAAACCAAAACGTTCGTTTTTAATCTTTCCGGCCTGGGGCATCATTCTTCTGGGTTCCGGTGCCTTTTTCTACAGCGCCTATGCGGGCATGCTGGGCACCTGACCCGGGAAAACCGTTTTAACGCCGAAACCGGGTTTCGAGGACAACGGCAGAGTTGGTCCTCTCAACTCCCTCAAGGTTGCCAATGTCATCCAGTACGGCGCTCAGTTCCTCCAGGGACTGAGCTTGAACAATGGCAATTAGGTCGTACTCCCCACTGACGGAAAACAGCTGCGATACCTGGCTGATTTGCTCCAGAGCAGCATTGGTTCTGCCGGTGAGCTTCTGGAACACCTTGATCGATACGTGAGCCTCCACCTGGCTCGCCGAAAACTCACCCCCCAACTGAACCGAGTAACCACGGATGACACCGCTGGCCTCCAGACGCGCGATACGGTTCTGCACCGTCGACCGCGACACATGCATGGCTTTGGCGAGCTCGGTGACACTGGCCCGAGCATTCTGCCGCAGCAGCATTAGCAGTTTCTGGTCCCGTGAACTGATCATATTGCCGAACCTACTTTACAATTTGCATCTATTGTAGATCATTTCGATCATTCTGCAGCTGCATTATGGCGCTGACGGCTTTCATACTGGGCCCAAAACAATGCCCAGGAAGATCGCCATGATAATTCGACCGATTACCTCCAAAGATCTTGACGCCCTGATGCAGATCGCAGTGGAATCCGGCCCCGGCTTCACCTCGCTGATGCCGGATCGCGATGCCCTGAGCCGCAAGATCGATCATTCGGTTGAGAGCTTTGCACGGACTGTGACCACTCCCGGCGATGAGCATTATCTTTTTGTGCTTGAAGACAGTGCGACCGGCCAGATTATGGGGACCACCGGCATAGAAGCTGCTGCTGGCTTATCCCGCCCGCTCGTGCATTTCCGCCGTAACGCGGTTATCCATCACGAGGAAGATCCCCGGAAACGTCACGCCGAGGAAAGCCTTACCCGATGCCAGCATTACACCGGTTGCACCGAGGTATGCTCGCTGTATCTTCGGCCCGGATTTCGCCGGGCCAATGCGGGCAAGCTCCTGTCACGGGTTCGATTTCTGTTCATGGCACTGCACCCGGAGCGTTTTGCGGACACCGTTATTGCAGAAATGCGCGGCGTTTCAGACCATGCCGGCCGATCCCCGTTCTGGGACTGGCTCAAACATCACGCAGCAGATCTTGATTTCATGTCTGCCACACAGCTGGCCTGCTGTGGCCAGAGCGGTTTTGTTGAACGCTTTATCCCCGCAACGCCATTGTTCACCCGGCAGATGACCGATGCAGCCAGGGCGGTTATCGGCCAGGTCCATGAAGATACGCGCCCTGCCCGACACATGCTGGAGCGCGAAGGTTTTCGCCACCGGGGCTTCGTGGATCTTCTGGATGGAGGGCCAACACTGGAGTGCGCCAGATCGGACATCGCCAGCGTGCGCAATACCCTTCTTACCCGCGCAAGGCTACAGAAAGGCAACCGGAGTTCCTGGAATATTGCTGGAAACACCGTTGGATCCGCTATAGTTGCCAATGCTGGCTGTTCAGGCTTCAGGGCTACGGTAACCGAGCAGGTCCTGCCGAACCCCGATGCCAATAGCCTGTCAGTGCCAGAGCAACTGGCGAACGAACTGAACCTTGGCGGATATAGCCAGGCCTGCTATCTGCCACTGAGCCAGTCCAGGGAAGAGTCACAGGGGCGTCAACAGCCCTGCCAAAAACCGGTTACTGAGGAGATTCGCTATGCACACTGATCCGGACACCCTGTTTGCGAGACTCTGGGAGTCGTACCGCCAGGTAACCCCTTCGGCCGATCGCATACATAAAATCCTGGGCGCCGAAGAGGGGCAGGCCATCGTCAACGACCACATTGCGCTTCGCACCTTCAACCTGGACCCTGTTCGGCTGGACGCTCTGGCAGAGCATTTTCTCAGCCTCGGCTATGAAGAAGGTGGCGAATACCACTTCGAGGCCAAAAAGCTTTATGCCCGCCACTATGAGCACCCCTCCCGGGAACTGCCCAAGGTGTTTATTTCCGAGCTGCTTGTCGAGCAATGCTCACAAGAGCTGCAATCGGTGGTTAAAAGTCTTGTCGGCCAGGTAAAGCCGGAGGCGGTTACTGCCGATGATTTTCTCTATTCGGGTCGCCATTGGGCGGTCGACTACGACACCTACCGCCAGCTGATGAAGGAAAGCGAGTACGCCGCCTGGATGGCCGCCTGGGGCTACCGCGCAAACCATTTCACGGTCAGCATCAACCATCTGGAACAGTTCGGTTCGGTTCCGGAAATCAATCAGTTGCTGAAAGATCATGGCTATACGGTGAATTCATCCGGCGGTGAAGTAAAAGGCTCCCCGGAAGACTTGCTGGAGCAGTCCTCAACCATGGCCGACCGGGTGCCGGTTACCTTTACCGACGAGACGGTAACCATACCCAGTTGTTTCTACGAATTTGCCCTGCGTTATCCGAAACCGGATGGCCGGCTCTACTCGGGCTTCGTAGCGGCATCGGCCGACAAGATCTTCGAGAGCACGAACGCCGGCAGCTGAGTCTGCGTGCAAAGACTCGCGGTCACGACCACCCCTGTTCACCGATCAGGGGAACGAACCGGACTGCGCCGAGGTCCTCGGTCCGGAATTCGTTCTCCCCCAGCCGGGTAATACGTTCCAGCGACTGAACCGAATGCTCCGACCCCACCGGTATGACCAGGTGCCCGCCAACCGCCAGCTGATGCTTCAATGATTCCGGCACCGATGGCGCACCGGCAGCCACGATGATGCCATCGAAAGGCTGGTGCTCGGACCAACCTATTGTGCCATCGCCACAGCGAACCCGGACATTGTCAAAACCCTCGGCGGCCAGCGTTCGGGCTGCGCGATCGGCCAGTTCCTGAACCCGTTCGATGCTGAACACCTCGCTTGCAATACAGCCCAGAACGGCAGCCGCGTAACCCGAACCTGTCCCGATATCCAGAACCCTTTCTCCACCCTCCAGATCCAGGGCTTCCGTCATCAACGCCACGATGTAAGGCTGCGAAATGGTCTGCCCCGCGCCTATCGGAAGAGGACCATCATCGTAGGCGCAGTCCTTCATACGTTCTGGAATGAAGCGCTCACGCGGCACCCGACCCATGGCCTCCAGCACCAGCGGCGACCCGATTCCACGGGCTCGAAGCTGATAATCCACCATGGACGCTCTCTGCAACTCGAAGCCATTGTCCTGATTCATGACGCTCTTCCTTCCCCTGGTCTGGCTGCTTACCGGCCGTTACAAAGCAGTAACTTTTTTACAACGGCGCGCTTGAGATTATCTGTCTACTTTTTAGACATCGGTAATGACACATACAACCACCGAATGCCAAAAACAACAAACGGACAACGGGTCCACGAACCGGCCAACCCGTTGCCGAGGAGGAGAAATGTCGACATCCGTAAACCACCTCGACGAACGCACGCGGGACTCCGCAGAGCTGCTCGAAGAGATCATGCCCTCTGCCATTACCCTGGCCATGATGCTTCGTCACCGTAAAATGGCGGCCTGGCTACGCACCGAATTTGATGGATATCAGGATGTTGCTGCCGCACCGCCTTATCGTAGGCAGCTACACGGGCACATTGTTGCCAAATCCCCCCAGTATGGCTGGATCCCCGCTCCGGTCGATGATCAGCAAAAAGAGGAGTTCGGCTACATGGATCTGCTCGAGGGCGTGAAAGCTCTTGAGAAAACCTGTGTGAGTTGCAAAAAGGGCAACGGCAACCGGGTTTTGCTGGAAAAAGACGAGATGGCCGTGTTGCAGAAGCAGATCAACCTGACCGCCGAGCTGGCCATCAACCTGAGTCGCGACGTTTATTGCCGGCTCCTCAGGACCGTTCGGGCTGCAATCTACCTCTGGACCCAGGAACTGATGGCCGAGGGCATTGCCGGGGAGCACAACCACTACAGTCCGGACGAGCGCGCCAAAGTTGCGCACCTGGACGACCCCGAGAAGTTCTGGCGACGGGCCATGGACGAAGTCGACAGCCTGCCAATACCAGACGTGCGGGTGACCGGTTTCTTTGAACGGGTATTCGGGCGCGCAGGCTGAGGCTCGCGCCCTGGCTGCTACCAGAGCACGCTAACGATACCGACGCTGCTCACCAGCAGCAGTACGGTTCCCAGCAGACGGAAGAACACCGGAGTCTCCGCCTGGAGAATACGGTCATGGGCGTAGAGCCCGATTACATGGCCGACGGCTGCGCATGGCAGCAGCCAGAGGTGATGGATAAGTTGCAGATCGATGCCGGCCCAGACGAAAGCGGCCATCTTGATCAGCACCAGAATGAACCAGAGCGCGAACAAGGTATCCCGCAGTTTTTCTTTGGGCAGGTGCTGGGCTGCCACGGCAATGATCAGGGGCGCACCGATCAGGGAAGTGCCACTGATGTATCCGCCCACCATGAGGAATATCGCGTCGACCGTTTTGCTGCCACTGCGAAAAGGTCGGTTGATGATGTAGGAAACAGAATAAAGCGCCACGATAACGAAAATGATGGCACTCAGGATGTCACTGGGCATGGTAATCAACCCGAACACACCAATCAGCTTGGGCACAATCATGATGGCGAGGATCCGCCACAGGTATTGCCAGTCGACAGTGCCCGAGCCCGCCTCGCGTTGCTTGCCTGCCCCGGTGCGATTGTTCATCCAGATTGTCAGGGATGAAAACACCAGGAGGTGGACCGCAATGATCGGCAGAAAGACGAGCGGTTGATCAAGAACCAGCAACAGAAATGGCAGGGACAGAACGGCGCCACCGAATCCCAGCCCGGAGCGGACAAAACCACTCCAGACGAAAATCAGGGCAATCAGCAGATATTGGTAAATCGCGAGATCAGACATGGATTCCCGGTTGTCGTCAAAAGGGCCGTCGTTTATCCGGAACTGGTCTAAGCTCAGTTAGTTGCGAAGAAAAACAACATTCCCCGGAGGATGTGAATGGCCCTGTCATGGAAACAAAAGTTCCTGCTGTTGATTGTTGCAACGCTGATTGGTCTGGCGATTGCCACTCTGGCCTCCCTGAGCGGGCTCGGCAAGGTATCTGACGCTTATGAGGCCCGAAGCGAAGCAAGAGCCTATGAATCCGCGTCCCTGACCCTGCTGAACGACTGGCTGGCACTCGAGAGAACGAGTGAGAATCTGGAACCGAACCAGGTTGAGAACTATCAGGAGAGACTGGCGTCGCTCGCGGTCCAGTCGTCGGCGCTCAGTGAATCCGCCGGAACCCTGCCGGGTGACGCGGTAAAGACCACTGCACAACAAATCCAGGAGCAGGTTGCGGAGTATACCCGACTTCGCACCGAATGGCTGGCCCTGAATCAACAGCTAGGCCTCACTCCGTCCAGCGGTCTGAGAGCAACAATGTCCGAAGCCATAAACGACAGGCTTCGGCAAATCAGCATTTCCATCTTCAACGACGACATCAACACCATCGCCTCCACCTACCGCGACTACCTGTCTACCTTCGATGCGACCTACGCCGAGTCAACCCGTGAGGCCCTGGCGCGGATGCAGACCACCGTCACCGAGATGGACTGGCAGGAAATTGACATCGGCCAGGCTGTCCAGGCGTTCGCCAATGCCTTTTCCGATGCCGAATCGCTCATCGCCAACCTGTCTGCCATTGAGAACCAACTGTCAGCCACCGGCACCCGTATTCGCGATCTGATTGCCGAGCAGAACACCCTCCTCCGCCAGGACATTATTGTGGCAACCAGCCAGCAGGCCGAAGAGGCCCGCGCCGCCTCAACCTGGCTGATCATTGCAACCGCTGCTGCGGTGGTGATTATCCTTATCCTGACCCTGACGACCGCCTCAAGAACACTGGTGAAACGACTCAATGAGACCGTAAACCTGCTCACCCGGGTCGCCGGCGGTGACCTCAGTCAGCGCCTTGAGCCAGGCAGGAATCCGAACGATGAATTTAATCGCCTGGGCGAAGCGGCCAACAAGATGCTGGACGATGTCTCGGACGTTATCGGGCAAGTCGTCGAGGGTAACCGCACGCTGTCATCGCTTCAGGTTGAACTGGATGCTCTAGTAGAGCAGATGGGCAGAAACGGCGAGCAAGTTGAAGACGAGACCGAGCAGACCGCCACTGCGGTTCAGGAAATCTCCCACACGGCGGTCGATATTGCCCAGTACACCCAGTCAGTCAATGACGCTGTTCAGAGCGCCAACGGTGCCGCCCATTCCGGTGCCGAGGTGGTCAGGCAAAGCGCCAAAACCATGACCGAACTGGCCGAAAGAATCCAGAAAACCCACGATCAGGTCAGCCAGCTGAGCAAAACCGGCGAGAAGGTCAATTCCATCGTTGGCGTAATCAACGGCCTGGCTGAACAGACTAACCTGCTGGCCTTGAATGCTGCGATTGAGGCGGCAAGAGCCGGCGAGGCCGGACGCGGTTTCTCGGTTGTTGCCGACGAAGTTCGGTCCCTCGCAGAGAAGACCGTATCGGCAACCAACGGGATTGCCGAGATCGTGGAATCCCTCAACCGTGAAACCCAGGCCATTTCCAGACTGATGAAAGAGGGCCTGACTTCCGCAGGTGAGGGAGAGGAAAGCTCGAGAGAGGCGGCGCACTCGATCGAACAGATCACCGGCTCGATACAACAACTGGCTGGCGACATGAATCAGGTGGTGTCCTCTGTTGAGGGGATATCAACGACCACCGAGGAAATCGCCCAGAAGGTGGAGCAGATCCACGGGCACACCCGGGAAACCTCGGATATCCGCCAGAAGCTCAACGCCCATATCGGACGACTATCATCCCAGGTAACCACCCTGACCCAGGCCTCACAGGGCTTCCGTCTGTAACAGCGGGCCCTGGACAGGTTGCACGGCAGGGTTCCAGGCGTTAGCATGCTCGATACTGTACATTTAAACAGTATCGAGCATGCCCATGAAAACTCGCGCCACGGCCCTGAATCCCCACAACCGTTTCCAGCCCATTGTCACTGACCGGGAGGCAGACCATGACTGGTATCACGACCCCGAAGACGACCTGAACCCCGATACGCTCGCTACGGAAGTCGTCCTTGAGACCGCAAAATCCATAATCAGTCGAAATACGTCACCGGACGTACCGTTCGACCAGTCGATCAACCCATACCGTGGCTGCGAGCATGCCTGCATTTACTGTTTCGCCCGCCCTACCCATGCCTATTGGGACATGTCACCGGGGCTGGATTTCGAAACCCGGCTGATCGCCAAACCCAACGCCGCCGCCCGCCTGAGAGAAGAGCTCGACAGGCCCGGCTACCGGGTGTCGCCCATCGCCCTGGGCGTCAATACGGATGCCTACCAGCCACTGGAGCGGGACCAGAGGATCACCCGCCAGGTGCTGGAAGTTCTGGCCGAGTATCGCCACCCGGTGTCGATCATTACCAAGGGCGCGCTCATCCTCAGAGACCTTGATCTGCTCCGCGAAATGGCTTCTGATGGGCTCTGCTCTGTGCGGATCAGCCTCACCAGCCTGAGCAACGATCTGAAACGACGCATGGAGCCGAGGACGGCCGCACCGGCCACCCGCCTCAAGATGATCAGGCAGCTCTCGGAGGCCGGCATTCCGACCGGTATCATCCTCGGGCCGGTAATCCCCTTCATCAACGATCACGAAATCGAGTCAATTCTGGAAGCCGCGGCAGAGGCGGGCGCCACCCGTGCCAGCTGGATTATGCTGCGGTTACCCCATGAACTGGACGAGCTGTTCCAGGACTGGCTGCAGAGGCACTTCCCGCAAAGGGCGGAGCATGTGATGAACCGAATGCGCGACCTCAGGGGCGGCAAGAGTTATGACGCCACCTTCGGCCGCAGAATGACGGGCACGGGCCCCTACTCGGACCTGATTCGCCAGCGCTTCACCAAAAAAGCACGGCGTTTGGGGCTGAACCTCCATGCAGAAGAACCGTTGCGGGGTGATCTTTTCCGGCGGCCAGGTGGGGAACAAATGCCGCTGTGGTAGCATCAGACTGTTGCACCTTACCACCGCGAATAAGGCCTCTCAGGGATGAGGTGGAGAACACCCATGCATGGAATCAGACGTTTTTCCCTCGCCACAACATTGTGCGCCCTGATGGGCACCCTCTGGCACCCCGTTTGCCTGGCAGCCGATGAAGCCATTGTTGCCAGGATTGAGGCCATGGAGGCCGGCTTCCCGGTTCAGGTGCTCGGAAGCCGGTTAATGGCCCACCAGGCACTGTCAGCCTTTTACGGGGCCAACGGATACCAGCCAGCATGGAAATCGGCTGAGCTTCGCCGGCAGTTGATTGATTCGGTTGAACAAGCCAGTCATGACGGTCTGAACCCGGCTGACTATCACGCGGATATTCTCTCGGGCCTGGCACTCAGACCCATGAGCGATTTCTCTGAAGACCTGAGGGCCGATCTGGATCTGCTGTTCTCTGATGCTTTTCTAATGCTCAGCTCACACATGCTGGTCGGCAAGGTCAACCCGCAGACGGTTCACGCCGAATGGACCGCCAACAGGCGCCAGCGCCAGATGGAATCCGTTTTAAAGGATGCGTTGCAGCGCTCGGATATCACCGGCACGCTGGATTCGCTGCGTCCCGCCGATCCCGCTTACCGAAAGTTGATGGCTGCAAGGCAGGACCTGACCAGACTGCTGGGCCAGCCCTGGTTACCTCTGGCCTTGCGCCCGACCATTCGCCCCGGCGACAGGGATGAGCGGCTCAATGAGGTCCGCCGACGACTTTCTCTATTGGGAGAGCTTGCAGAATTACCGGCAGAATTACCGGCAACAGTCACAGATCCGCGTGACTACGACGCAGAGCTGGAATCTGCGGTCGTGCGCTTCCAGGCCCGACATGGGCTTGAAGCCGATGGCCTTATCGGGAAGGACACCCTGACAGCACTGAACCTGATACCGGTGGAACGCCTGCGCCACATTGACGCCACGCTCGAACGATGGCGGTGGCTGCCGGAATCCCTCGGCGACACCTATGTCCTGGTCAATATCGCCGGATTTGAACTGAAAATGGTGGAAAACGGCGAAGAAGTACTGCGCAAACGAGTGATCGTCGGCCAGCCCTTCCGCCAAACGCCGGTGTTCTCCGATCGCATCCGGTATCTGGTGTTCAATCCCACCTGGACCGTACCGCGAACGCTGATGATTCAGGATCAATTGCCCCGGATTCTCCGCGATCCGGACTATCTCTCCCGACTCAATATCAGCGTTTACCGTGGCTGGGGCGCTGACCGGGAAAGAGTGGACCCGCTGGAGGTTAACTGGCCGTCACTGAATCGGAACAACTTCCCGTACCAGTTGGTGCAGGAACCCGGCCCTCAGAATGCCCTGGGTCAGATCAAGTTCATGTTTCCGAACCAGTACGATGTTTACCTGCACGATACGCCGGGGCGCGGCCTGTTTTCCCGGGCCGAGCGTTCATTCAGCTCTGGCTGCATCCGGGTTGAGCAACCTTTTGATCTTGCAGAGCGACTTCTGGCGTCGGCGCCCGACTGGTCCCGGGAAAAGATTGACCGGGTGGTTTCCGAGGCACAACCCCAGACTGTCGTGCTCCCGGAGCCGGTGCCTGTGCACATCCAATACTGGACCTCCTGGGTAGATAACGAGGGCAGGCTGCAGTTCCGCAATGATTTATACAACCGCGATGCCCGCCTGATTGATCAGCTCCGTGGAACCGCCGAGGGGGATACGCGCTACAATACTCCGGTAGCCGGCTCGGGCCCGGCACAGGACAAGCTCTGAAACAGGATACGCGCATCAGTTGAGGAGATATCATGAAACAGACCCTGCTATTGGTTTTCGGGATACTCTTACTGCAGGGATGTCAGTCGCTGCCGCCCGCCGAAGACGAAATTGACGGAGACACCGTTTTCGTCAGCGCCAACCATTGTCTCAACGAATACCTGGATGATCTTGAAAAGGTTCACTACGGTCCCTGTCTCAAGGTCATTGCGATAAATGGCAATGAGCCGGCTGTAAGAGAAGACGGATTCATTGAACTACCGGCAGCGACAGCGCTGACCATTGGCGTGAGCTGCGTTTATCGCCACGCCGACGGCTCGCCTATTCCGGCAACCATGGAAAACGTAGACTTTGCCGTGAGCAAAAACACGTTCGCAAAAGCCGGCCAACGCTGGTATCTCCACGCTCACAAACAGGCCCGCAGAGTTGTCGGCTGTGAACCCACCCTGTCTCGCTCGGTCTATCCCACCAACGACACGGACTGATTCTTCATGACTAACAAAATCGATATCCACTATTGCACCGGTTGCCGCTGGCTTCTGCGCTCGGCCTGGATGGCGCAGGAGCTGCTGACAACCTTCGAAGGCGAGATCAGTGAATTGAGCCTGCACCCCGGCACTGGCGGTATTTTCGAGGTGTGGGTCAATGGCAAGCGGGTCTGGTCCCGCAAGCAAGACGGCGGCTTCCCGGAAATTACCAAACTCAAGCAATTGGTTCGCGACCAGGTTGCACCGGAACGCTCCCTTGGCCATTCCGACAGCAAAACCGGCACCTCAGAATAATCATTCAAAAATACTGACAGGCTGTGTCGATATTCTTCGCTTTTAGAGAAGGCGCTGCGCCCCGATAGTACTACTCGTCCAATTCAACAACATGAAAGGGTATCTATGAGCGACGTGATGCAATCCATCAAATTCAACACCATCGAGGTACCTAATCGATTCGCCCTGGCACCAATGACACGCACCAGTGCGGAGCCGGACGGCACCCCGAATGCCCTGATGGCAGACCATTACGAACGCTACGCGAGGGGCGGCTTTGGTCTGGTGATCACCGAGGGAACCTATACCGATGGCAAGGCAAGCCAGGGCTATGCCAACCAGCCCGGCATCATCAACGAAGCGCAGATAGATGGCTGGAAGACCATTGTCGAACGGGTACACGCCGCAGGCAGCAAGATCATCGTTCAGTTGATGCACGCCGGCGCGCAGTTCCAGGCCAACCGTTTCACCGACCAGCCACAGGCGCCCAGCGAAGTTACCCCAAAAGGCGCCCCGCTTGGTTTCTATGGCGACCAGACTGAGTGGCAAACGCCCAGCGCCATGACCAGGACCGACATTCAGGCGGCGGTTGAAGGTTTTGCACATTCCGCCGCCAATGCGAAAGCCGCCGGCTTCGATGGCATTGAGATTCACGGGGCCAACGGCTATCTGTTGAATCAGTTCCTGAGCACCTACTTTAACCAACGCGACGATGAGTACGGTGGTTCACTGGAAAACCGGCTGCGCCTGGTGGTTGAAGTGGTCCGTGCGATTCGCGAGGCCGTTGGCGAGGACTTCACCGTAGGCATCCGCCTGTCTCAGGGCACGGTCACTGATCCAGACCACCAGCTGCCGGAGGGTGAAGCCGGATTCCGTCAGATTGTGGAAGCGGTCCGCGATGCAGGTGCCGATTTCGTCCATACAACCGACGGTGACGTTAACCGGAAGCATTTTGCAGAGGGTGATGAGAGCCTGGCTGGCGTGGCCGCCAGCGTTGAAGGGATCGGTCTTATCCTCAATGGCAACATTGATGAAACCAACTGCCAGGATGTGGCCAACCAGTTCCCGGACGCGTTGCTTGCGGTGGGCAAGAAGGCGCTCGCAAACCCGGACTTCGTGCAGCGCCTCAAAGACGGCAAAGAGATTGCAGACATCGATTTCGCGATGCTGCAACCGAAGGCCACCATTTCCAACGAGCTGGCCTGGCGCGAGCAGAACGCCGCCTGATCGCTTTTCTCTCCCGAGAAATGCAGCCGGAGGAACCCACAGCGGGGCCTCCGGCGTAGCTACTTCAAGCTGCTATGCTGACATCACAAGCCAACGGGAGACTGAATGACTTCTGACATCAGTATTGTCTGGCTGGGAACCATTGCCAGCCTGCTGGCGGGCCTTGCCAGTGGCGTGGGCGCCCTGGGTGTGTTTCTTGTCCGTACCCTCACCCATAAGCTGCAGGACGGTATGCTGGCTTCAGCCGCAGGCGTGATGTTGGCGGCGTCATTTTTTTCTCTGTTACTACCTGGCCTCGAGTACGGCGAACAGATTACTGGCGAAACCTGGACCGCCGCGCTGATTGTCATTTTCGGCCTGCTCTCCGGTGCCGCTGCCCTCTACTTTGTGCACCAGAAGCTGCCGCATCAGCACTTCGAACTGGGCCGGGAAGGATCGGACGCTTCTTACATCCGCGGCATTTGGCTCTTTATTGTCGCTATAACCCTCCACAACTTCCCCGAAGGCATGGCGGTGGGCGTCGGTTTCGCCGGCGGCGATGTCAATAATGGCTATGTTCTTGCCACCGGTATCGGACTCCAGAACATTCCGGAGGGGCTGGCCGTCGCTTTTTCGCTATTGGCCATCAACTACTCGCGAATCAAGGCCTTCAGCATTGCCCTGATGACTGGATTGGCCGAGCCACTGGGTGGTCTCTTCGGAGCGACGCTTGTCTGGCTTGCCGAGCCAATAATGCCCTGGACCCTTGGCTTCGCAGCAGGCGCCATGCTGTTCATCATCAGCAATGAAATTATCCCCGAAACCCATCACCGGCAATGGAAAATCATGTCCACCTTCTGCCTGATGGGCGGTTTTGCTGTGATGATGTTCCTGGATGCTACGTTGGGCTAACCGCCCAGACACCCGCCAGGGCTTCCAGGGCCTCCGCGATCAGAGGCTCGCCCTGTCGGTCCTGGTGCCATACGAAACTGAGCGCGCAAGGCAACTGCAACCCGTCAACAATTTCCAGGCCGGTTTCCTGGCGCTCAGCCATCGCCAATGCATCCCGCGCGAGACTCAAACCCACACCTGCCCTGACCAGATCCAGCATGCATGCCTCCTGGTCGACCTGCGCTACGCCCCGGGGCATTAACCCCATGGGTTCCAGAGTGCCTTTAAGCAGCCGGTGATGAACGGAGTCTTCTGGAGTCACAATCCAGGGCATAGCTGCCAAGTCGGACCACTGGGCCGACCGAAGCCTCGGCCCCCAACCCGCCGGCGCAACCACATAGTAGTGAAACCGGGTCAGCTCACGGTGAACCACGTCCGGCGCCAGTGCGCCTGGCCCGACGCCTGGCGGCGCCAGAAAAAAACCGACATCGAGGCGGCCATCCCTGACCTGTTCCAACACGCTGCCACTCATACCCTGACGCAGCTCGGTCTCCAGTTGTGGCGCCCGTTCCACCAGGCGGTGCAGAAACGCCCCGAGACGGATAAATTCCGGATCCACGATGGTACCAATCCGCAACCGCCCTCGAAGGGTGTTATGCAATGCCCGGGCGCTCTGCTCAAACGCTGCCATGGCAGCGAGTGCTTTTTCAGCCGAAGGCAAGAGAGCCTGACCATCGGGGGTCAACACCAGACCCTGGGGCTTGCGCAGGAACAGTTTGAGTTCCAGTTCGTCCTGCAGTTGCTTGAGCTTGAGGCTGACGGCGGGCTGAGTCAGATGGAGGCGAGTGGCGGCGCGGCTTACACTGCCCTCACGGGCGACAGTAACGAACGCCCGAAGGCTCTGAAGGGGGTACATAAGCGTCTCGTTTCAGGTTCTCGATATAAGATTACCTTATATCTGGCTTTTGAAAATCTCAATTGCTTTCCCCCTTTGCCACACCTAACCTGTATGGTCAGAAATTACCCAAAGCTCCTTAAGGGCCCTTAGCAGAATGCATTTCTGCCATTTCGAGCGGCCAATCGCGAAAAGACAGAGGCATCCATGACCAACGCAACCATCCAGCATTATATCAATGGCGAAATATCTCTCGGCACATCCAGCCAGTCCCAGGACGTGTTCAATCCGGCCACCGGACAGGTCACAGGCCGCGTAGCTCTGGCCGGCCGTGAGGACGTAGACGCCGCTGTTGCTGCCGCCGATGCTGCATTCCCCGCCTGGGCCGACACACCGCCCATTCGCCGGGCCAGGGTCATGTTCAAGTTTCTGGAACTGTTGAACACCCACAAGGATGACCTGGCCCGCGCCATCACCGCGGAGCATGGCAAGGTATTCACGGACGCCCAGGGCGAAGTAGCCCGGGGCATCGACATCGTCGAATTCGCCTGCGGCATTCCCCAGCTTCTGAAAGGCGATTACACCGAGCAGGTCAGCACGGGTATCGATAACTGGACCACCCGCCAGCCCTTGGGCGTGGTCGCCGGCGTTACCCCGTTCAACTTCCCGGCGATGGTGCCCATGTGGATGTTTCCGGTAGCCATCGCCGCAGGCAATACCTTTGTCCTGAAGCCCAGCCCCCTGGACCCGAGTGCTTCCCTGATGATCGCCGACCTGCTGAAACAGGCCGGACTGCCCGATGGCGTATTTAACGTGGTGCAGGGTGACAAGGACGCGGTGAACGCCCTGATCGAGCATCCGGATGTCCAGGCCCTGAGTTTTGTCGGATCCACTCCGATTGCCAACCTGCTGTACGAGAAAGGCGCCAAACACGGCAAGCGCATTCAGGCCCTCGGCGGCGCCAAGAACCACATGGTGGTGATGCCGGACGCCGATCTCGACAAAGCGGTCGATGCCCTGATCGGTGCCGCTTATGGTAGTGCCGGCGAGCGCTGCATGGCCATCAGTGTGGCGGTGCTTGTCGGGGATGTTGCGGACAAGATCGTGCCAAGACTGGCCGAGCGGGCCCGAAGCCTGAAAGTGAAAAACGGCGAACAGCTGGATGCCGAGATGGGCCCGATTGTTACCGCCGCCGCACACCAGCGCATTACCGGCTACATTGACAAGGGTGTGGCGGAAGGTGCCGAGCTGGTCGTGGATGGCCGGGAGTTCGATGCCTCGAACACCGGCGATGGCTGCGCCGAGGGTTTCTGGATGGGCGGTTCACTGTTTGATCACGTCACGCCCGATATGACGATCTATCGTGAAGAAATCTTCGGACCGGTTCTGGCCTGTGTCCGGGTACCCGATATCGCCACGGCGATTCGTCTGATCAACGACCACGAATTCGGCAACGGTGTCAGCTGCTTCACCGAGAGCGGCTGCGTGGCCCGGGAATTTGGCCGCCGAATCCAGGTCGGCATGGTCGGGATTAACGTACCCATTCCCGTACCCATGGCGTGGCACGGCTTTGGCGGCTGGAAGCGCTCGATGTTTGGCGACACCCACGCCTACGGCGAAGAGGGCGTGAAATTCTACACGCGCCAGAAATCCATCATGCAGCGCTGGTCCGATTCCATTGATGCCGGTGCGGAATTTGTTATGCCGACCGCCAAGTAACTACAGAACCAGCAGCGGAGAAAACGCCATGTCCGACAACAACAATGCGACGGGACATCAGGAGTTCGATTACATCATTATCGGCGCCGGCACTGCCGGCTGCCTGCTGGCCAACCGGCTGAGCGCAAACCCGGAGAATCGGGTGCTACTGATCGAGGCTGGCGGACGGGATAACTACCACTGGATTCATATCCCGGTGGGCTACCTGTACTGCATCGACAATCCGCGAACAGACTGGCGTTTCCGTACCGAGCCCGATCCTGGCCTGAACGGCCGATCCCTCATCTACCCCCGCGGCAAGACTCTGGGTGGCTGCTCCAGCATCAACGGGATGCTCTATATTCGTGGTCAGGCCCGTGATTACCAGCAGTGGGCCGAAATTACCGGCGAGGACGCCTGGAACTGGGACAACTGTCTTCCCGATTTCATGCGCCATGAAGATCACTACCGCCTTGATGAGGGCGGCGATGCCGATCCGGAGCACCGCAAGTACCACGGTCACGGCGGGGAATGGCGTGTGGAGCATCAGCGCCTGAAGTGGAAAGTGCTGGAGGACTTTGCCACTGCCTGCGTCGAGGCGGGCATACCCCGGACCCGGGATTTCAACCGCGGCGACAACGAGGGCGTGGATTACTTTGAGGTGAATCAGCGCTCCGGCTGGCGCTGGAATACGTCCAAAGCGTTCCTGAGGAACGCGGAAAAGCGTTCCAACCTGACCCTGTGGCACTCAACCCATGTATTAGGGCTCGAGACAGAAAACGCCGGCTCCGGACCTCGCTGTGTCGGCGTTCGGGTCGAGCGGTCTGGCGGAGATGACGTTATCGCCAGGGCAAAACGGGAAGTCATCCTGTCCGCTGGCGCCATTGGCTCCCCGCAGCTTCTGCAACTCTCGGGCATTGGTCCCGCCGACCTCCTCAAGGAACACGGAATTGATGTAGTTGCCGACCTGCCCGGCGTTGGCGAGAACCTCCAGGATCACTTGCAGATCCGGTCTGTGTACAAGGTGAAAGGGGTCACAACGCTGAACACCATGGCCAACTCCCTGATCGGCAAGGCCAGGATCGGCCTGGAATACCTGCTTACACGCTCGGGGCCGATGAGTATGGCGCCCTCACAGCTGTGTCTGTTTACCCGCAGTTCGGAGGAATACGATTACGCCAACATCGAATACCATGTGCAGCCCCTTAGCCTGGACGCCTTCGGGCAGCCGCTTCACAATTTCCCGGCCATCACTGCCAGCGTTTGCAATCTGAACCCCACCAGCCGGGGTACGGTGCGCATCCGCAGCAACGATCCAAAACAGGCGCCGGCGATATCCCCCAATTACCTGAGCACGCCGGAAGACCGGAAAGTTGCGGCAGACTCGTTGCGGGTGACGCGCCGCATTGCCGAACAGCCCGCGTTCATGCAGTACCAGCCGGAGGAATTCAAACCCGGACTTGAGTACCAGACCGACGACGAGCTGGCGAAGCTGGCGGGCGACATCGGCACCACGATCTTTCACCCGGTGGGCACTACCCGTATGGGGCGAGCCGATGATGAACAGGCAGTAGTGGACCCACACCTGAGGGTCCGGGGTGTGGCGGGATTGCGCGTGGTGGATGCTGGGGTAATGCCCACGATCACCAGCGGCAACACCAATTCTCCAACCCTGATGATTGCCGAGAAGGCCGCCAGGTGGATTCTGGCGGGTGATTGAGCATTGAACTGATTGCAGTTTCCAGGTTTTTACCGGCGGACAGGCTGCTAGAATCGGCAGCCTGTTTCAATTGCAAAGGACTGACCCACCATGACGCTTGCAACCTGGCTGACCGTGGTCACCATCTGCATTCTGGGCGCTATGTCCCCGGGACCCTCGCTGGCACTGGTGCTCAAGCAGACGCTCACCGGTGGTCGGCGCAATGGCATCATGACCGCTCTTAGCCATGGCATCGGTGTCGGCATCTATGCCTTTCTGAGCATCCTCGGGCTCGCCGCCATCATCACCGCCTCGCCAACGGCGTTTTCAATTCTGCAATGGGGCGGCGCCCTGTACCTGGCCTGGCTGGGCGTGAAAGGACTGATGGCAAAGCGGCAGGCGGATGACGAACTGCCCGAGCCGCCCACCACCAAAAGTGCGGCCCGTGACGGTTTTCTGATTGCCTTCTTCAACCCGAAAATCGCGGTATTCTTCCTGGCCCTGTTCAGCCAGGTCGTGGGCACCGACACCAGCCTGATGGCCAAGTTCGGCTATGCCGCAACCGCCCTTGTCATTGATACCAGCTGGTACCTGATCGTTGCCTGGCTGTTCTCCAACCCGAAATGGCTGACCCTGCTCAGACAGAAAGCCGTGTGGTTCGAGCGTATCTTCGGGGCCATTCTGCTTGGCCTGGCTGGCCGTCTGGTTGTCGGGATTCTGAACGGGAAATAACCGGCTCAGCCCGCCAGCTGGACGATCTCATCGTACTCGCGCGTCTGGACCACCTGCTCGGCGGCGGGTTCTGCCGCCAGATGGCAGGCCTCATTGACCATGGCACTGGCCACTGTTTGCGCCTCAATGCCGCGGTACTTATCTAGGGGACCGATCAGCAGACGGTTCACCAGCGGCATCGCTTTTATGCCAAGGGCCTCGGCGGTGCGCTGTTCTTTGCGATCGCCCAACAACAGACTCGGGTGATAGATGGACAGGTAGGGATAGTCGAGATCTCTCAGGGCGTCTTCAAGCTCGCCCTTTACCCGGTTATAGAAAATAGTCGACGACGACGAGGCACCGATCGCAGACATCAGGATGAACGCTCGCACTCCACGGGAGCGGCCCAGCTCACCCGCTTTCATCGGGTAGCCCAGATCCACCTTCCGGAACTGATCCTGTGAGCCCGCTTTTTTGATGGTGGTGCCCAGGCAGCAGATAATCACATCTACGTCGAACAGTTCGGCGTGATCCTCCAAGCGATCGAAATCGACTTCATGCTGTGCCAGTTTGTCATGCAGCGTCGGCAGCTTGTGTCTCACCAGCGCCACCACCTGCGAAACTTCCTCCCTTCCCAGCAAACCCTGTAGCACTTTGCCACCAGTCAGGCCGGTAGCGCCCAGCAACATCACCCTCATAATCGTCTTTCCCCCATAACCGACTTACCATCCTACCAAAGACCCGCAACAAACGCTGACAGGATGGCGTAAGTCTCCCCGACCGCGAATACTAACGATAGAATCAGAGTTTTACTTTACGGGTAACGGAGACCTGCTTGAAATCGCTTTTGCTTATCCTCGTGACTGTCATCTTCCTTACCGGCTGCCAGGAATCCCCTACCGGCCGGAACCGCCTGGCCCTGGTTCCCGAAGCTGTTCTGGCTGATATGGGCCAGGAAAGCTTCGCGCAGATAAAGCAGCAAAATGCCGTAATCAGAAGGCCTGACATCAACCGCTTAGTACAGTGTATTACGGAAGCTCTGGTCAGCGCCGCCCACACCCGATATCCGGACGCTCCAATGCCACAGTCCTGGGAGATTGCCGTCTTTGAAAATGCCACACCCAACGCTTTTGCCCTGCCCGGAGGCAAGATCGGCGTGCATTCAGGGCTACTTGAACTGGCCGAAAATCAGGCCCAGCTGGCCACGGTGATTGGTCACGAAATAGCCCATGTTCTTGCCGACCACGGCAATGAACGCCTGACCCAGGAACTGGGCCTGCAAGCAGGAATGCTGCTGGTGGGCCTGTTCACCGAAAGTGAAATTGCGGAGAACCAGATACAGCAGGCTCTGGGCATTGGCGCCCAACTGGGTATTACGCTGCCGTTCAGTCGTGCCCATGAGGAGGAGGCCGATTTGATGGGCCTGGAAATCATGGCCCGGGCCGGTTTTGAACCGGGCCAGAGTGTCAGGCTCTGGCAGAACATGGCGCAGGCTTCGGGCGCACAACCGCTGGAATTTCTATCCACCCATCCGAATCACGACACCCGCATTGCCTCCCTGCAAAATCAGCTGGAGACTGCCCGCTCGGTTTTCGAAACGGTTCCTCCAGCCAACTGTCAGATCTGATCAAGTCGCACTCACCGTATAATTGACTATCATCAAGTCTAGCGGCGTGTTAAAACTGAGGCAGATTCCATGGTGGAACGCTTGCCACATCCGGATGGTTTCCGGCTGGTCCTGACACCCAACCGTTCCCTCAGCTGGCATGGCAATGTCCGGATATGGGCCGCCCTGTTCGTGCTTTCAGCCCTTATCGCAACGGGCTTTACGCTTATGGGCGCCTGGGTGATTATTCCGTTTGCCGGGCTGGAGCTGATTGCGCTCGCTTGCGGCATCTACCTGACCTCGCGGGAGTGCCAGCGGCAGGAGGTGCTGTCCATCGACGATGAGGACATTCGTCTGGAGAAAGGCAGAAAGCGCAAGCAGGCCGAGTGGACCCTTCCCACCCGTTATGCGCGGCTCAGGGTTGCCTCACCGCCGCACCCGTTCACACCGGCTAAGCTCTCTCTGACCCATCGAGATACCGAAGTATCAATTGGCGGTTTTCTGAACATCGAGGATACCGAAAAGCTCATTGGCATGCTTGAGAAGAACGGGTTGCTGATCGAACGCAAAGAGCCCGATCCGCAGATCGGGCTCTGGTTCTGATCATTCCGCCCATTCCTGATTGCTTACTCGTAACTTGCCGCGATTCTTTCGATCTCTCCAGCCTCACGGGCCTCGTCCAAAGCCTGCTGGAGATCCTCGATCACAGCCGGATCGGTGTTGTTACTGAATGCCAGATACATGGGCGTCTCCCGGAATACCAGCACCGGCTGCAGCCCGGTGATACCGTGCTCTTCCTCTGCCATCAGGGGGCCCACCAGGCCGTCGGTAACCCACAGGTCGGCCTGGCCGAGGGTAAGGCGACGAGTGTTCACATCACCTGAAACCCCCATCACCACGTTGAATCCCTGGTCAACCAGGTACTCGGACATCACATCGCCCTTGTACCCGGCGATTCTCAGGTCTTTGGCTTCTTCCAGGGAGTCCAGAGAGATATCGGAGTCTGGCGCGGCGAACAACGTCCACTTGATTGATGCCAGGGGACCTACCCATTGAAACTGATCTTCCCGCTCGTCGGTGCGCGCGGTGCAGAACAGACCATGATTTTCGCGATCCTGTACCCAGTTGTAGGCATAGCTCCAGTCCCGCATTTTCATCACGTAGTCATAGTCGACCCGGGACAGCATCGCCTTGACCATATCCGCACAGATACCGGTTATGTCGTCTTCATTGTGGGCGAACCCTTTCCCGGTTTCAGAGGCATTATAGGGAGGGTAGTTTTCCGTAAAGATATACAGGCGCTCGGCCGCAAGGGCCGGGAGGCCAATGGCCGACAGGGTCAACGCGATGAGGCCGGTTTTAATGCCTGTGATTAACTTCGAGGAGACCGGTGCAGTTTCTGTGGGCATTCTCTAGTCCTTTTCGACGATTCAGCTGGAACGGAAGTCAGGCGGCCGCATTGAGTGGCCATAAACCAGGGATATGATTGCAAAAGCGACACACTGGCATTTAATGTCAGCCTTCTTGGTTGATTATGCCAGCAAAACCCATGATTGCGCTTCCTGCAGAAAAAGTCAGTGACAAAACGTATCTGGAAAACCTGCCATCTTTCTGTGGAGCTCAGGTGCCACCAGAGATAACGTCTCCGGCATCACCGTCGGCAGTACTGACAATCCTGTCACCAATCACACGCAGGCAGCCGCTCTTGCAGACTACGTTGAGAGGCGTTCTGGAGACCACATCCCCGTCGGCCGTAACGGTCTTAGGTTTGCCGGTGTGTACCAGGCAGCGTTGGCTCCTGATATGAACCAGCGTACTGGTGCGCGGAGGAGTCTGCCGGTTCAGGCGAACCATCAGAAACGTGAACAAAAGCTGAAGAATGGGGCGTGGCCGGACCGCGACAATAGCCAGCTGGCCATCGCTGACGGATGCCTCGGGAATCTCATTGCCACCGCCAAAAAAAGCGCCATTGGCCACCGCGATGGAAAGCCACCGGCCCTTCACGACGCCCCGATCGCAACGGATGGTTGCCCTGAAGCCTCGCTTCGCATTCAGCCGGCGTAATAATTCGACCACATAGCTGAAACGCCCGAAGAGCTTTTTTTCGGTACTGCGGGATTCTCGTGCAGGGAGGGTTCCCATGCCGACATGGGCAACGTTCAAAAACATACCGTCACCATAATCCGCGACATCCACCATTTGCGTTCGGCCGCTGGCAATCAACTTACACAGCGCTCCCGGCTGGTGGGGAAGCCCCAGATTCCGGGCAAAGTCGTTGGCTGTACCAGACGGCAGGACAGCAAGGGTGGCCCCCTTCTCCAGGCAAACGGCGGCGGCCCGGCTTACCGAACCGTCTCCGCCCGCTACAATAAGCGTGTCCCGGTCGTCGAGCCTGGTGCTCCAGTCGGATTCCTCAAAGTCACGGCATAGAGGATCGTGGATACCGGCAGTTGCCAGGTGCTCAAGCCAGAAGTCCCGGCCTCGCTCACCATCGCCAGCACCGGAATTGCATATCAGCCAATAAGCCATGGCGCTTGTCTCTGCTCCCCTGCTCCATCACAATCCTTTAGACCATTCCCTCACAATAATGAACAACAAGGCAAGCTCGATGGATTTTGTCAGAACCCCGGAAAAACGCTTTGAACGACTCCTGGATTACCCGTTTGAGCCCCACTACGTGGAGGTGGACGGGCTGCGTATGCACTACGTGGATGAAGGGCCGGCCGACGCAAGTCCCGTTCTGATGATGCATGGCGAACCTTCCTGGTCCTACCTCTACCGGCATATGATTCCGATCTGCGCGGCGGCCGGCCACCGGGTTATCGCCCCGGATCTGATCGGTTTCGGCAAGTCCGACAAACCCACGTCCCTTGACGACTATTCCTTCCAGCAGCACATGGACTGGATGCAGTCGTTCCTCGATCAGCTCGGACTCACCAACATCACTCTGGTATGCCAGGATTGGGGCTCATTGCTGGGGCTGCGGCTGGCGGCGGAGAATCCGGAACGGTTCCGGGCCATTGTGGTGGGCAACGGCATGTTACCTACCGGTGATCAGAAAGCCCCGCCGGCGTTCAAGATCTGGAAGAATTTTGCCCTGCACAGTCCCTGGTTTCCCATTGCGCGGATCATCAACACCGGCTCTTTCCGCAAGCTGGGGCCCGATGAAATGCGGGCCTACGACGCCCCCTTCCCTGGCAAAAAGTACAAAGCCGGCGCCCGGGCCTTCCCCAGACTGGTGCCGATGCACCCGGACGATCCCGCCAGTGAGGCTAACCGGAACGCCTGGAAAGTGCTCGAACGTTGGGAAAAGCCATTTCTGACCACCTTCAGCAATGGCGATCCGATCACCCGGGGCGGCGACGCCTATATGCATAAGCGGATTCCTGGCGCAAAAGACCAGCCCCATGTAACCCTCAAGGGCGGTCATTTTCTTCAGGAAGATTCACCCGTGCCCTTCGCCCGGGCCATCAATGATCTGCTCGCGAAACTCTCCTGAGCGGTGTAGTCCTGAGGGTGGCAAACTCAATCCTGGCCCACCGGCACCCGCGGCCGGTAGTGCCAGGAAGACCAGCTGTACAGGCCCAGTGCAATCCAGATCACCACAAAGCTCGTCAGTTGGGCATCACTCAAAGGCTCGCCGAACACGAGCAGGGCAATAAAGAACTGCAGGGTGGGATTGATGTACATCAGGAAGCCGACGGTCGCCAACCGCAGGCGCCGGGCGGCACCGGCAAAAAGTAGCAGCGGAATGGCTGTCACAATGCCGCTGGCCATCAGCAGGCTGCCAATGTAGGCACTGTCGGCGAAGTGCGACATTCCCTCGCTCGCCAGCCATCCAAAGGTCAGCAGGCCGACCGGCAACAGCAGCATGGTTTCAACGAACAGGCCGGAAAGCCCATCGAGCACCACCTGTTTTCGAACGAGGCCATAAGTACCGAAACTCATGGCAAGGGCGAGTGAAATCCACGGCAGTTCACCAAGCATCGCAAGCTGGATCAGAATACCAACGCCTGCGAGCATCACCGCAGCCATCTGCCACGGCCCCATGCGTTCGCGAAGCACGAGCATGCCCAGGGCGACATTCACCAGTGGCGTCAGGAAATAGCCCAGGCTGGCCTGGAGAACATGGCGGGTTTCCACGGAATAAATGTAGATGCCCCAGTTGGCGGCAATGAGCAGCGCACAGGCAAGAACGCGCCAGAGCTGCTTCGGATTCGCCAATGCCGCTCTCACAGCAGGCCAGCGACGGAGGCCACTTATGACCACAGCGAGAAAAACACAGGACCAGATGATCCGGTGAATCAAGATTTCAAAGGCCGGCACACCCTCAAACAGGGCAAAGAACAGAGGAAAACAGCCCCAGATCGTGTAGGCACTCAGGCCATACCAGACCCCTTTGGTCGCATCCGTCATGTATTAGCCACTCCCGGACACCCTTCCTAGGCTGGTTTTTTCTGGGTGGCAACCAGAGCCACACCAACGATAGCGACGAGCCCGCCTGTCATTGCCAGTCCTCCAAGGCGCTCATCGAACAGCAGATACGCTTCCAGCGCGGTAACCGGAGGCACCAGGTAGAACAGACTGGCCACCTGGGAAGCAGCACCCTGGCGTATCAGCCACATCAGAAGAAGGACGGCGCCGGTGGATAACCCAATCACAAGCCAGGCCATGGACAACTGCAACTGCAGGCTCCACTCAACCTCGCGGGTTTCGAGGGCGAAGGCTCCAATGGCAAACAGGGCGGCCGCTGCCGCAAATTGGATCAGCGTGCCGGCCACCAGATCCGCGCTGGCGCCGAAGCGCTTCTGGTAGACCGTGCCCATGGAAATTCCAGCGAGGGCAAAACCCGCCCAAAGCAGGCTCCAGGGAGAAAAGCCGGAGGCCTGACCACTCATACCGAACTTCTCGAGGAGGACAAGCGCGACACCGACCAGCCCCAGTATAAGTCCAATCCACTGACGTCCGCTGACTGTTTCCTTGAGGATTGCCACCGCCGCCGCAGCCGTCACCAGGGGTTGCAGCCCCACAATCAGGGAAACAATTCCGGACGCCATGCCATCCTGAATCGCGTAGTAGACACCGCCCAGATAGCAGCCATGCACCAACATCCCGGTAACCGCAAGGTGTCCGGCACCTCGCCAGCCCGGCCAGCGGGTTTTCATGACCCAGGCCAGGGCTCCAAGCACCACCAGTGTCAGCAGCATGCGGATCAGCAGCAGCGTAAACGGCTCCGCAAAGGGCAGACCGTACTTGGCGCCGATAAAACCAGTACTCCACAGCCAGACGAACAGCGCGGGCACGAAAAACGAGTAAAACAGTGAGCGCATGAAACTCAACCGGATTCGATGTATTTGTCAGTCAGCTTACTTTATAAGTTAGCAGGCAAACAAAACAGATACAGAAATCCGGTTTCGTGACCAGTACAGTTTGTCAGGCGCGGGTCTCCGGCAGCCTTACTTCGATAGCCGGCTCGGAATCGTGCCAGTTACCCTCCCAGGTGACTTCGGGTGCTGCGCCCGGCCGGGGCGTAATGGTGACGGACACGGATCCGAAACTGGTCGGTGCCGGCCCGAAGCGGATTGGTTTGTCCTGCTTCAGCCACCGTGGAGGGATACCAGCTCCGAGAATGAGACGATCTCCCTCCTCCCGGACAAAGCAGTTGCGGACCATCAACACCCACTCGGCCGACGCCCAGACATGGTGACCATCGCCCATACAGCCGCCCTCGGTCGCCGGATGTATGGCTTCCGGCCATTGCCCGGTGGGCGATGCGAGGCCGGCCACCGCATCCACCAGATCCAGGAATCGAGCATCGCCCGCACGCAGGAGAACCTGAGCCACGTGCAGGGTGAGGTAGGCGTTAAGACCCGAGTGAATCATGTCCTGATAGAACGCCCCTTTCACAAAGCATTTTTCGAGGAGGAATTCGGCACAGTCCAGCAACCTGGGATCATCCGGCTCACACAGCTGGGTCGGATAACCCATCGCCAGTGAGCCTATGGCGCCCGCATCCAGGCGGCGATAGGGCGAGGCCGGCATTCCCGGTCGTTTGAGTCGCTGCTCGCAGGTTGCCAGGCTGCGATCCACCGTCTGGCTGAACTCCCGGGCACCGGCGCCGAAATGCTCGCCGATTTCCCGGTCAATCGTGGCAAACAGTGATTCGGCGGCCTTCAGGCCGGCGATGCCCCAGAAGTCGTCCCAGTAGTAATAGTCATTGGGCCCCAGGTGTTCGGCGCTGAATCCGGCGGGCAAAAGGCCAGCGTGAGGCCCTTCGATATTTTCACTCAGGCGTTTATTCTCGATCCAGCGAGCGCCCTTGCGCACCGGCTCCTGCCACTCCGGGTGCAGAGGTCGACCCGTAAGCTCATGGAACCGCCTCAGAATCCAGAGCACTTCTCCATTGGCATCCCATTCCCCTTCCTGGGAGCGGAAATAGCCGTTTTTCAGTTGCCGCGCCGGGAACTGGTAGAGCGCCCGCTCAGCGCGATCTGTATGACCTGCACAGAGCAAGGCATGGATAATGAACGCGGCATCGCGAAACCAGAAACGCTTGTAGGTATAGGGCCCGGGGTACACATCTTCCGGAGAGTGCAGCACCAGGGAATTCAGGGCGGCGTCATAGAGGAACTGCCAGTTTTCGTCGGGGCACTCCAGGCGGGCATGGCCATGAAGGGCGGCCGCCCAGCCGTCAGAGCGAATAACTGGCGCCGACTCATCCTGCAGCGGCACCCTGAGCCTGAGCTCCGACTCCTCACCTGCTTCGACCCGGAACAGGGCCGCTGCGGTGACCATGCCGACGTCGCACTGCCCTTCGCACTGGTCTTCCTTGTCCTGCAGATGAATCCGAACATCACCCTCGCGATAGTTCGACACATGATGACGCTCTGCCGGGCGACTGAAAAACACCGCCTGCTTGCCATCTATGGTCCAGGCGTCTCTCTGCTCGGACAGCCGGACCTTGTTGATAAAGCTGATTCCTTCAGGATTGGCGGGGCGCAAGGATATGACCAGAGAGCCGGAAGTCTCGGCCCGGGCCTTCACGACCATTTCGCAAACCGCCCGGCCGTTTTCGACTACCACCCGGGAACGACTGGTCAGGGCCAGCCCGTCCAGTTCGGACTCTGTGACCACGCAGGGACCACCCTCAAGTTCCTGGCGTTGCCGGGCCGTTTTGCAACGAGAGGGCAGAAGGCACCGGCCATCGTCCGCCAGCAGCCACGCATCCAGTGACCAGCCGTCATGGAACGGTGTCAGCAACCCCCGGGGATCCACCACGGGCAACTCATCCACATCCGGCTGGCCGATGGCCGTCCAGTTACGGTTACTGAGATTGATGTGGGTAATCGAGAATGCCCGGGGAATGAAGGCAATGTCTTCGGGGTCGAACTGGCGCTCCACCCAGTAAGGCCAGACCCAATCGAGGTTGTGCTGGATGACCCGACTGTTGATCAGCCCCCGCGCATGGAAAACCACGCCGGCCCGGAGCAGTTCGATGGGCTCGCCGACTTCCGAAGGCTGGGCAAAACTGTGAAGTTTCCCGAGCAGCGCGATCGGATCGAGGAAACCATGGCGGTGGGCCACGCGTTTTACCAGGTAACGCCAGGGCAGCCACTTCATCCAGCTCATTCGTTTGCCTCCTGTTCTGTTGGCTCAGTCTCGACCTTGTAACGGGCGAGTGCCCGCCGGGCGAGACGATTGAGAAACACCACGGCCATTACCGTGCCTACGAAACCGGCACCGTAAATGGCCCACTCCAGGGGTGAACGGCCGGTTTCCCGCACACCCAGAGTTGACAGGTCGGCGGCAAGCGAGCCGAGATACACGTTATGCAGGGAAAAGGGAATCACACCGAAAAAGGTGCCGACAACGAAACCGCCAAACGAGAAGTTGGTGAGACCGAACAGAAAATTGGACAGCTTGCCGGGGAAGAAAGGGATCAGACGGGTCAGGAGTACGATTTTCCAGCCGTGAGGCGCCATTTCGTTGCTGACGACAGACAATCGCGCGCGGCTGCGAATGTACACACGGGCGTGCTCACCCAGAAAATGCCGGGCAACCAGAAAGGCAATGGCCGAGCCCAACGTAGTGCCCACCACCACGTAGGCTGTGCCTTCCAACACGCCGAACACGAAACCCGCTCCGGTGGTCAACAACACCCCGGGCAGAAGCAGCACCATGGCCAGCACCATGATGCCGACAAAGAGGAGAGCCGCCCAGGCCCCCTGGGTATCAAACCAGCGCAGAAGCTCAACGACCTGCTGATGCACACCGAAGGCGTAAAGCAGACCGACTATCAGCCCAACGGCGGCAATGCTCCCGCCCATCCAGAGGACGGGCGACTTCTTCCAGTTGCTCATGGCCTCACCCTAACGCGGGAGGGCACCGGGTCTCAAAGGCCGGACAGGTCATCCGCGCTTTATGAGCTACTGAGAATCGACTGGAGCTTCTGGGTCAGATCCACTGCCTCTGCCCCCAACGGCGTGAGGTAGCCGCCATCTTTCTGGCTGATCAGCCCCTTGGCATGCAGGTTTTCGGCGGCCTTCACAGTTTCCGGAGCCGCCGAATGGGCATGAACCTTGAGCCCTTCCTGAGTCGAGGTGGAAGGAAATTGGCCCAGCAAATTGAGTTCGGCAAGGTGATCAACAGAGAATGGCATGGCATTTCCTCGTATTATTATCGGGGGTTTACATTCAGCATAGCCGATTCACACCATGAAGCTTTCACGAATTCTCAGCAACCGGAATGACATCAGTCGCCGTCAGGCCAATTTTCTGATTGCTTCCGGTCGGGTGGCCGTAAATGACGTCACCTGCCGCGATGCTGCTGCCGAGGTGGATCGGTTTTCATGCGTACGGATGGGCGGCGATATCATCCAAGAGGCTGAAGCCTGCCATTACCTCATGCTCCACAAACCTGCAGGTTTTCTGAGTGCAACGCTCGACGACACCCATCGGACCGTGATGGAGCTGATCTCGCCAGAACTGCGCGAGGATCTGCACATTGCCGGACGACTCGACCGCGCCAGCACGGGCCTGCTGATTCTCACCAATGATGGCCGCTGGTCACGCCAGCTTACCGAGCCCCGAATCAAGATCCCGAAAGTCTACCGGGTCAGCACCGCCTATCCGATTTCTCCAGAGACCCCTCATCGATTCGCGGAGGGCATCTGGTTTGAGTTCGAGCAACTCACCACCTCACCTGCTGACCTGGATCTTCTGAGCCCCTGTGAAGCCAGAGTGACCATTTACGAAGGCCGTTACCATCAGGTGAAGCGCATGTTCCATGCCGTCGGTAATCGCGTAACGGCCCTGCATCGGGAACGGATGGGAAATATCCTGTTGGACGATGACCTGGCGGCCGGCGAATACCGCTCACTGACTGCCGAAGAAATCAACCTGATGCCGGATTGATCTGCCTCACAAACGCAGAGCCAGCATGGGCTATGCTTTCAGGGTAGCTCCAACAGAAACAGGGAAGATTCAAGGCAATGCCAAACCAGACGAGCGATTTTTACCCACGGCCACTGCGTCATCTCAGCAGCTACCTCTCGGGGCTGGTGCAGGGAAAGCTCTGGCTGAAGGTGCTCATTGGCATGTTCCTCGGGTTGATTACAGGCACGCTCCTGGGACCGTCGGTGGGACTCGTGGAACCGGAAACCGGGACGTTGATCGGTAACTGGCTGGCTTTCCCGGGGCAACTGTTTCTGGCCACCATCCAGATGATCGTAATCCCCCTGGTAATTGCCTCGGTGGTTCGCGGGCTCGCCGCCAGCGAAGACCTTGAACAGTTGCGAAAGCTGGGCCTGAGGGTAACCGGCTTTTTCGTAATCACGACGGCCATGGCAGCATCGATAGGTCTCTGGATCGGCGACCTGATCAACCCCGGCAGAATGATGGCAGGGCTCGGCACTCCCGTTGAGGCCGGGGAAAACAGTGTGCCTGTTGCCTCCATGCCGGGTGTGGATGAGCTGCCCAAGACCCTGATCGGGCTGCTACCGGGCAACCCGCTCGATGCCATGGTTGAAGGCCAGATGCTCCAGGTGGTGATCTTCTCCATCATTGTCGGCATTGCCCTGGTGAGCATGGCCCCGGAAAAATCCAGGCCCATGCTGGACCTGCTCGATTCCCTCCAGCAAATCTGCATGACGGTCGTACGCTGGGCAATGCGCCTTGCCCCCATTGCCGTGTTCGGCCTGATGGCCCAACTCACAACCACCCTGGGATTCCGGGCAATGCTGGGCATGGCATCTTACGTCGCAACCGTCATTGCGGGCTTGCTGGTACTTCTGGGCGTTTACATGCTGATCCTGAAGCTGCTCGCCGGCCAATCCCCCGTCCGGTTCCTGAAAGACACCCGGGATGTGCTGTTGCTGGCCTTTTCCACATCCAGCTCGGCGGCCGTCATGCCGCTCTCCATAAGAACCGCCGAAGACAAGCTCGGTGTCCGGCCGTCGGTTTCCCAGTTCGTGATTCCCCTGGGCGCCACCATCAACATGAACGGCACGGCACTCTACCAGGCCGTTGCTACCATCTTTCTTGCACAGGTCTACGGCATTGATCTCAGCATGGGCAGTATGGCGCTCGTGGTCGCCATGGCTGTGGGCGCGTCCATCGGCTCACCGGCCACGCCCGGGGTAGGCATCGTGATCCTTGCCATGGTGCTGCAAACCGTGGGCATCCCTCCCAGCGGCATCGCACTGATCATGGGCGTGGATCGAATCCTGGATATGTGCCGGACGGCCATCAACGTGACGGGCGACCTGGTGACCTGCCGGCTGATGGAGAATCTAGCGGGAAAGAGACTGCCGCCCGAACCAGTACCGGAAGAAACGTCTTGATCGGGCGGAGTTGACTTGACCAGCGCGGGGCCAGCTCAGATGCTGTCGGAGCGTTTTTCCGAGTCCTGCAACTCCTCCTCGGTGTTGTTCCATTGCTCTGAAAGCGCTTCATAGGCATCGGAAAATCCCTTTCGAGCCTTCTCCCAGGCGGATGCCGAGCTGTCTTTCAGTTCCTGATACCAGTTTTGGACACGAGCCCTCTGTTCTCGCAACGACTCGAGGCTCTTCTGGGACCGCTCTCGGGCGGTATCGCTCATATCGTCCCAGTTTTTCGAGAGTTGTTGCTCAAGCTCCTGGATGCGTTTATCCAGGGCCGACAATGTTTTGTTGATCGAATCCTCGGCCTGCTCTTTCTGATCAGAACCATACTCCTGAAGCGCCTCACCCAACTCACGGGTTTCCTGCTTAAGCGACTCCACGGAAGAATCCTCGGGTGATGTTTCAGCCAGAGCCGTTCCTGAAAACAGTCCAGCAAAAACGATCGCAAGTGCGTAAGTCCAGTTCTTCATCATTAAGTCCTCCCAACACATCATGGGACTGTAGCAGCGAGGTCTGTCTGGATGCACCTTAACTTGAGCTAATACTGAAGTTCAGTATTGCGGCGAAATAAGGCTCTCGACCACCGCCTCACAGACCTGATCCTGATTGAGACCCTCCCCTTTCACCGTCACGTCCGCATACCGGGAATACAGTTCAAAACGCTCTTCGAACAGGGCGTCCAAAGATTGATCCGGCCTCCGGGAAATGCCCCGCATGCTGTGATCGCCGATTCGCTCGATAACCAGTTCAAGCGGGATGTCGAGAAACACGACGGTGCTGTTGCTTTTGAGATGTTCCATGGCACGTTCACTGTAGACGGCGCTGCCTCCCGTGCTGATAACCTTGTGCCGGACATCCAGTTTGAGAAGCACCTGTTCTTCTATTCGACGCAGGGCTATGTAGCCATCCTGGTCTACAATTGCCTGGAGAGTACGACCGGCTTCTTCCTGAATGAGCAAATCGGTATCGACAAACCCGAAACCCAGACGTTTGGCCAGCAGCACACCCACCGTGCTCTTGCCGCTGCCGGGCATGCCGATGAGAACGAGGTTGCGTGTGTCGGTCGGGTTAACCATGATGCTCTGGAGGGACCTCTCCATAGAATGAGAACTGGCCGGCATTAAACGCAGAACGTAACATTTTTACGACACAGCGCGCGCTTTATTCCGACCCGCAAGCCCGTATAATTCAGCCAACGGCGGTATTCAAAGAATACCTGAAGCCGGCCACAGACGGCATCTTTCGCGAGTGAGTAATGAACATCGGCAGATCTCTTCTGATCCCATCCATCGCAGCTCTTGTGCTTGCCCTGTCCGCATCCGCCCTGGCGGACGGCATCAAGCGTATCGTGCACCCGGATGGCACCGTCGAATTCACCAACGTAAAAAGTGCCGGCCAGCCCAGAGCCTCCAGCGGTAACGACACCGTCTACCGCTATACGGATGACAACGGCGTGGTTGCCTACAGCAGTATTCAGCCGGCTGCTGCCGAGTTCGACGTTATCCGTTTCCACTGCTACGCCTGCGACCCTGAATCCAGCGTCGACTGGCGCAAAACGCCGCTGTTCACCAAACCCTTCAATTCAGAAATCCAGACCGCGGCACAGGAGTTCGGGGTTGATCCCGCGCTGGTCCGCGCTGTAATTCACGCCGAATCGGCATTCAATGAAAAAGCCCTCTCCCCGGTGGGAGCCCAGGGGCTGATGCAACTCATGCCCGGCACGGCTGAAGAACTGGGTGTACGGAACGCGTTGGCGGCTGCCGAGAATATCCGTGGCGGGGTGCATTATCTGGCCAAGATGCTCGACCGGTTCAATGGTGACATCCGGCTGGCCACCGCCGCCTACAACGCGGGGCCTGGCGCCGTCAGTCGATACCAGGGGGTACCGCCCTACGCCGAAACAAAGGCCTATGTCGAAAGGGTTGGCATCCTTCACGAGCGCTACGCCGCTCTGTAGGCCCCTCAGAGGTCCGATAACCAATGAATTTCAAGCGTCTGGAGACCTTCATCTGGGTTGCAACGCTGGGTAGCTTCCGCAAGGCCGCCGAGCACCAGCACACCACCCAGCCAGCCATTTCAAACCGAATTGCCGCGCTTGAAGACGAGCTTGGCGTCAGGCTGTTCGAGCGGGAATCCGGGCACAGCAAGCTTACGAGCAAGGGCCAGGAACTCCTGCCCTACGCTGAGAAGATCGTCTTTATGGCCCAGCAGCTGCGCAAGCGCGCAGACCGTGGGGCCTCGCTGTCAGGCATCCTTCGACTGGGCGTTTCCGAAACCATCGTTCACTCCTGGCTGCCGCGTTTTTTCCGGGAACTGCATGAAACGGCCCCCAATCTGGATGTGGAAATAACGGTGGATGTCTCCGGCAACCTCCGATCCGGCTTGCTGGATCGGAGCCTGGATCTGGCTTTTTTGATGGGCCCCGTGTCGGAGCCGAAAATTGAGAATCGGGCACTGTGCAGTTTCCCGCTGATTTGGGTAGCCAGCCCGGAGCTGAATCTTCCAGACAGGCTTCTGAAACTCGAAGAGCTCGCCGAGTGGCCCGTCATTACCTATGCCAGAAACACCAAACCCTTTGCGGAAATCAGCCAGAAATTCAGTGAGCTGGATGACTTGCCGGCGCGCTTCTATTCGTCAAGCTCGCTGGCAGCCTGCCGGCAGCTGACTCTGGATGGCATTGGTATCTCCACGCTCCCGCTAAGCGTGATCAAGCACGAACTGGAAAGCGGCCGCCTGGTCCAGCTCAATACCTCATGGACGCCCTCAGAACTCGCCTTCACAGCCTCCTATTCCGGGGCACCCTTCAACCCGATTGCAGAGCTGGCAGCAAACCTTGGAGTGATGGTCTCCGACGAATACGACCGGGCAACACATCACGAAAAGTTATCACAAGGCCTAAAAAACGATAATTAGACTTTTTCACCAGCCGGTATACCCTGAAATTTAGTTGTAAAAGACAATTTCAATCAGGGGTTACCGTCATGCACACCGGTGCGTATTCCGATTTCAAGAACAACCTGCTTGATCAGGCCTCAGAATTACGCGCTCGCATTCGTTCGGGCGACCACACAGCGCCTACAAGTGGCCAGGCCAACAGCCTGCTCCAGGGGAACGTGGTCATCCTGCCGTCCGAATGGGCCGGCGATTTTCTCCTATACTGTCAGAATAACCCGGTTGCCTGCCCCCTGATCGGCATGTCTCAACCCGGGGATCCGGCCCTTCCCGACCTTGGACACGATCTGGATATCCGGACTGATGTACCTGAATACCAGGTATTCCGGAATGGCGAGCGGGCCGAGAAAGTCACGGATCTCAAAAGCCTCTGGCAGGACGACCTGGTGACCTTTGTCCTGGGTTGCTCGTTCTCGTTTGAAGATGCCCTGATCAGGGCCGGCCTCTCAGTCCGGAACGTGGACGAAGGGCGGAACGTTTCCATGTTCCGCTCGAACATCGCTACCCGGCCCGCGGGCCGGTTCAGCGGCAACATGGTGGTTTCCATGCGCCCGTTCAACGGTGCGGATGCCATCCGCGCGATACAGATCACGACCCGCCTGCCAAAGGCCCACGGTGCACCGGTTCACATCGGCGATCCGGCGCTCATTGGCATCCAGGACGTTAACCAGCCTGATTTTGGAGATCCGGTAACGATCAGGCCGGGCGAGCTTCCGCTGTTCTGGGCCTGCGGGGTTACCCCGCAACTGGCCCTCGAGAACGCGCGCCTGCCTTTCGCAATAACCCACGTACCGGGAAAAATGCTGCTTACCGAGCGGCTGAATGAAGAACTGGCGGTACTCTGAAGCCCCAGTTCTCTTTAAACGATAAAAAACAGAAAAACGGGAGATTCACTATGTTCAAAAAACTCGCCACAGCCACCCTGGTTACCGGGGCGCTGCTTACCTCAGCCGTTCAGGCCGATCAATGGCACATGCCAACGCCCTACGGCGACGCCAACCTGCCTACCCAGATCGCCTACGGTTTTGCCGAGGACATCAAGAACGGCACCGATGGTGACATCACCATCACCGTTCACTCCGGTGCATCCCTGGTAAAACACCCGGAAATTCCCCGGGCCGTAAGAACCGGCCAGGTGCAGCTGGGTGAAATCTTCATCGGCATCATGGGCAACACCCATCCGGTGTTCAAACACGACAATATTCCGTTCCTGGCAACCAGCTTCGAAGATGCCAAAAGACTCTGGGAAGCCGCCAAGCCCCAGATCGAGAAGCAGCTGGACAAGGAAGGCATGACCCTGCTGTATACCGTGCCCTGGCCGGCACAGAGCCTGTATACCAAAGCCCCGGTTAACACGCTGGAAGATCTGGAAGGTCTGAAGATGCGGGCTTACAGCCCTTCTACGTCGCGTCTGGCTGACCTGATGAACACCACCCCGACAACGGTTCAGGTACCTGAGATTCCCCAGGCGTTCAGCACGGGCATCATCGACGCCATGATCACCTCGCCGTCCACGGGCGCGAACGGGCAGGCCTGGGATTACCTTTCCCACTACACCGACATCAAGGCCTGGATTCCCAAGAACGTCGTAGTCGTCAACAAGCGCGCCTTCCGTCGCCTGAGCGATGAGCAGCAGCAGGTTATCCTGGATGCGGCCGCCGCTGCCGAGGCCAAAGGCTGGGAAGGCGTTCGCAAGACCGCGGCAGAGGACACTGCCACCCTGGCGGAAAATGGCATCACGGTTTCCGAGCCGTCTGAGGAACTGATGGCCGAGCTCCAGAAGATCGGCGACATCATGGTGAAAGAGTGGGAACAGGAAGCACCGGAGGAAGTCGGCGCTATCCTGTCCAACTACCGCTAAAAGTTCACTCAACGGAAGCCTCCTGAGTGTTCAGGAGGCTGTTCCGGGAGGCATCCGTTATGAACTCTCTTCGAGAGAAATTTTATCTGGCATCCGGTTACGCTGCTGGTTTCTGCATCGCCCTGATCATGGTCGTCATCCTGGCGCAGATCGTGGGCCGCCTGTTCGGCTTTATCATTCCCTCAGCGGAAGACGTGTCCGGCTGGGCTCTTGCCGCCTCCACCTTCTTCGGTCTTGCCTACACCTTTCATAACGGCGGCCATATCCGGGTGACCCTGGTTATCCAGAAGTGGTCGGCACGGCCAAGGTTCTGGCAGGAGCTTGTCGTCCTCATTTTCGGGTTCGGGCTCGCCTGCTACATGACGTTCTATGGCTGGCACATGGTGTGGGAATCCTACATCTTCGAGGAGGTGTCCCACGGCTATATCCCGATCCCCATCTGGATACCGCAGGTTCCGGTTGCACTGGGAATGACGGCACTCAACATTGCCATCCTGGACGACCTGGTTGCCGTGATTCGCAAGCGCACTCCTTCCTACCAGCAGCATGAAGACGAGATCAATCTGGAGGAAGTGTAATGGATATCGCATTTCTCTCGATTGTCCTGGCAGTTGCGATGATCCTGATGCTCGCCGTAGGCGTGTGGGTCTCCCTGACCCTGGTTGGGGTCGGTATTCTGGGCCTGCTGCTCTCCGGAAACGATCAGATCGGCCTGCTGTTCGCCACGTCCAGTTGGGGCGCCAGTACCAGTTGGTCTCTGACGGCCCTGCCCATGTTCATCTGGATGGGGGAGGTTCTGTTCCGTACACGACTGTCCGAGGATTTGTTCAAAGGGCTGGCCCCCTGGATGGGCGGGCTGCCGGGCAAGCTTCTCCATGTAAACATTCTGAGTTGTGGCATTTTTGCGGCGGTTTCCGGCTCTTCCGCAGCCACTGCCGCAACAATTGGCCGCATGACTCTGCCAGAACTGAAAGCCCAGGGTTACAGCGACAAGATGGCGGTGGGCACCCTGGCCGGCTCCGGTACGCTTGGGCTGTTGATTCCGCCCTCCATTATTCTGATTGTTTATGGCGTGGCCGCCGAGGTTTCCATTGGCCGCCTGTTTATCGCCGGCGCCCTGCCCGGCCTGATGCTGGTCGCCATGTTTATGGGTTACACCATGATCTGGGCCAAGCTCAACAAGGACCAGCTGCCGACCACCAAAAAGGAAAACCTCACGTTCTCGGTCAAGATCAAGGCACTCCGTATGCTGCTCCCGATCGTTGGCCTGATCATTTTCGTACTGGGTTCGATCTATACCGGCTTCGCTACACCAACAGAGGCTGCCGCCCTGGGCGTTTTTGGTGCCCTTATCATTGCGGCCGCAACCGGTTCACTGAGCATTCAGAGCTTCAAGGACAGCCTGTTGGGAGCCGTGAAAAGTTCCTGCATGATCGGCCTGATTCTGGTTGGTGCCCACTTTCTGACCCTAGCCATGGGCTTCCTGGGCATCCCAAGGGAGCTGGCTGCCTGGATCGGCAGCATGTCCCTGTCACCGTTCGAGCTGCTGATCGGCCTGACAGTGCTGTTCGTCCTGCTTGGCTGTTTCCTCGACGGGATTTCGGTTGTGGTTCTGACCGTGGCGGTTGTCATGCCGATGGTTCAGCAGGCCGGCATCGACTTGCTCTGGTTCGGGATCTTTATTGTGCTGGTGGTAGAGATGGCACAGATTACGCCCCCGGTGGGCTTCAACCTGTTTGTCATCCAGGCTCTGACAGGTAAAGACATACTGTACGTGGCCCGGGCAGCCCTGCCGTTCTTCCTGCTGATCATGGCAGCACTTTTCCTGATCGGCTGGTTCCCTGAGATTGTCACCTACCTGCCCCAGACCATGAGCCAGGGATAATGCAGGACACAACGTTTTTCGGAGGTACACAATGAAACTCAACTGCGACATGGGCGAGAGCTTCGGCACCTGGACCAAGGGCATGGATGCCGAAGTCATGCCCTACATTGATATGGCCAGTATTGCCTGCGGGTTTCACGCATCCGACCCGCTGACCATGGATCACACGGTCAAGCTGGCCCTGGCCCAGAACGTTACCATCGGCGCCCACCCCGGCTACCCGGACCTGCTCGGTTTCGGCCGTCGGGACATGGACTGCCGCCCGGACGAGCTCAAGGCTATCCTGGTTTACCAGATGGCGGCGCTCAACGGCATCTGCCAGGTACATGGCACTTCCATCTCCTACGTGAAGCCCCACGGCGCCCTGTATAACCGGATGATGGTCGATAACACCACCTTGTCCGTGGTTATGTCCGCTGTTCGCTCCTACGCACCAAAGTGCCCCCTGGTGGTCATGGCAACGCCGGACTGGCAACAGGTCAAGGATCGCGCGGACGAATATGGCATCGAGGTCTGGTTCGAGGCGTTCTCTGATCGCGCCTACAGCGACGAGGGCAGACTGGTAAAACGGTCGGTTCGTGGTGCCGTGCACGAGACAACCGAAGCCATTGAGGCGCAGGTCACCCAGATTATCCGCGAAGGAACGGTCACCTCGATCTCGGGCAAACATATTCCGATCAAGGCCGATACCATCTGTATTCACGGCGACAGCTACCATGCCGTCGACGCTGCACGGCATATGCGACAGGTCGTGGAAGCGCTATGAGGATCGAGTCGGTCAACGAAAACACCTGCATGGTGTATTTTGGCGACCAGATCGGGGCGGAATCCGCTGGCCTGGTCAAACAGGCCACCGATCGGCTGCGCCGTGACATGTCAGACCTCATCATCGACCTGGTGCCGTCTTACACGTCGATCCTGGTGACCTGGGATCTGGAGCAGGCTGACCGTTTTGCCATCACACGCCGGTTGCGCTCAGCGATAGACTCTGGCGACGATGGCTCCAACGGAGACGACTCCGCCCGCATTGTCGAGCTGCCCGTCTACTATGATCCTGAAGTGGGCCTGGATCTGGAGGATGTCTGCGAGCATGCCGGGCTGTCCCAGGATGATGTTGTCCGCATCCACAGTGAAAAGCTTTATCAGGTCTACGCCATCGGGTTTGCGCCCGGATTCGCCTACCTGGGAAGCACCGACGAACGTATTGCCACTCCCCGGAAATCCACTCCCCGGCTGAAAGTGCCTACCGGCTCCGTCGGCATCGCAGGCACTCAAACCGCGATATACCCGAGCTGCACGCCCGGTGGCTGGCAGATTATTGGCCGCACGCCGCAAAAAATGATTGATTGGGACAGTGACTCCCTGGCGCTGGTACAAGTGGGCGATCAGGTGCGCTTCCGCGCCATCAGTCGGGACGAATTCCTCGAGCTGGGAGGCAACCTCGATGAGCTTTGAAGTTCTCGACCCCGGAATGCTGGCCCTTATCCAGGACTCAGGCAGACATGGCTACCAGCACATGGGCGTGACAACCGGTGGCCCCATGGACGAGTTCGCGTTTTTCTGGGCGAACCGCCTGCTGGACAATGACCTGAACGCCTCCCAGGTGGAAATCACCTTTGGCAGGTTCAGTCTGCTGGCTCAGGATGATGCCTGCATCGCCATTACCGGTGGCGATCTCGGCGCCCAGATCAACGATAAGACCATTGAGCCCTGGCGCACCCATTACATCAGCAAGGGTGACCGCTTGGATTTCAACGCGCCGATTAGTGGCCTGCGCGCCTACCTGGCGGTCAGCGGCGGGTTCCAGCCTACGATGAAGCTCGGTAGCTGCGCTACTGTGAGTCGGGAAGGCCTGGGCGGTCTTGATGGCAAGGGAGCAAAACTGGCCAAGGGCGATAAGCTGGAGTTTAAGAAAAACTCTCCATTTATTGAGACGTTTCTTCCTGAGCCAGAAATCCCCGATTACCGGCAGCACCTTCGCCTGGGTGTCATTCCAGGCTATCAATATCAGAGCTTCCCCGCGGTTCAGCGAATGAAGTTTTTCTCGTGCGATTATGAAATCAGCCAGAATATCGATCGCATGGGGTATCGACTGAAAGGTGATGCCATCTATTCGGATCTGGACGGGATTGTCTCGGAGGGGATTGCCTATGGGGCTATTCAGGTACCGAAAGACGGTCAGCCCATTGTTCTGATGAAAGACCGGCAGACCATTGGCGGCTATCCGAAAATCGGCTGCCTGAGCGCTCTCGATGCGGGCCTTCTGGCCCAGAGGGGGCCGGGGTCATCGGTCAGTTTCTATCTTTCGGACGTTGCCGAGGCCGAAGGCCGCCGGATGCTGTTTAACCAACGTCTGAAAACAGGCGCGCCCGACATCAGGACTGACTGACGCCGGGCGCGCATGGTACCGATTACCGCCGATTATTCGGAGGCGGCAATCAGGCTGGCGTTACCGCCGGCTGCGGTTGTATCGACACACAGGTGACGTTCGATCACAAACCGCTGATCCAGGGTGTGCTCTGTAATCAGCGGCAGCAACGCACCGTCACGCTTGGCCAGTGCCTCGCGATAGGCTTTCAGCAAGGACTGAACGCCGCAGCTCACCACCGCATCGAAACCATCAACGGTTGCCAGGGCGTCCGGCTCCAGCAGACCTTCCGCGCCAGTGATTGGCAGTCCGGCCTTCGCAGCCTGATCCACTGTGTCCTGAACACCCGGCGCAATCACCACCACCTTGTTGCCTTGTGACAACGCGGTGCCGGCCTGCTCCAGAGCGGTTTCCTTATCCGGCCCCAGACACAGCACCACACCACGGGCATGGTTGGACAGGCGGTTGGTTTCACCCGTTGGGCCGGGCAGCGCTTCCACGTGAGCGTCCAGTGGCTCCGGAACATTTCCAAAGATGGGCCTGATTGCGTCCACACGAGCTTCAGGCCTGGACGTCTTCAGTTTGTCCAGCTGGCCAATCAGCTTCTGCAGCTGCTTGGCATCCACCTTCCTGGCGTTGGAATCCGCCTCGCGCTCGATCGTTTCACCTTTCAGGAAGCGACGGACGTACTGCGGACCACCGGCTTTGGGGCCGGTACCTGACAGACCTTCACCCCCGAAAGGCTGGGAGCCCACGATGGCACCGATCTGGTTCCGGTTCACGTAGGTGTTACCTACCTTGATCCGGCTGGAGATGCGCTCGACCCGGCGATCCACACGGCTGTGGATACCAAATGTGAGCCCGTAGCCCTTGGCGTTAACGTCGTCCACCACCTTGTCGATGTTCTTCGCCTCAAATGTGGCAACGTGCAGAACCGGACCGAAAATCTCCTCTTCCATCTCTTCGATACCGCTGACGCTCAGCACCGCCGGCGAAACAAACAGACCCTTCTCGGGAACCTTCAGCTTCTTCAGCAGCTTGCCGTTGCGCTCGAACTTCTCGCAATGGTCCACGATTTTCTTGCGGGCGTTCTCGTCGATTACCGGGCCCACATCCGTGGACAGCAACCAGGGATCGCCAATTCCCAGCTCTTCCATGGCGCCATAAAGCATTTCCAGGAGACCATCGGCAATGTCCTTCTGCACGTAGAGCATACGCAGGGCCGAACAACGCTGACCCGCACTCTGGAACGAGGACGCCAGAACGTCACGGACAACCTGCTCCGGCAATGCCGTGGAATCCACGATCATGGCGTTCAGGCCGCCGGTTTCTGCAACCAGCGGCGCGTCCGGTGCCATATTCTCGGTCATCACCTTGTTGATGCGCTGCGCGGTAGCGGTGGAGCCGGTGAAGCACACGCCGCTGACCCGTGAATCGGAGGTCAGAGCCGCACCGACGGTGGCGCCGGTACCCGGCACCAACTGGATGGCATCCGTCGGGATACCGGCCTGATGCATCAGTTCCACGGCGCGAATAGCCAGCAAGGATGTCTGCTCAGCCGGCTTCGCCACCACGGTGTTACCTGCCGCGAGGTTGGCCAGAATCTGCCCGGAGAAGATCGCCAGCGGGAAGTTCCAGGGTGAAATACACACCATCACACCACGGGCGTCGCCGCTGTCTTTGTAGCGAATGGCCTCGTTGGCGTAATACTGGGAGAAGTCGACCGCCTCACGGACCTCTGCCACCGCATCCAGCAGGGATTTCCCCGCTTCACGGGTGGTGAGGGCGAACAGCTCATCAACGTTCTCTTCGTAAAGGTCGCCCACCTTGCGAACGCAAGCGGCCCGCTCTTCTGCGGACTTCTCGGACCAGCTCTTGAACGCCGCCGCAGCAGCGGTAATCGCGGTGTCCACATCAGCGTCCGAAGCCTGGGTTACATGGCCGACCAGATCGTCCGGGTCCGCCGGGTTGCGCACTACCTGCACTTCGGTGCCGGCCACTTCGCCAGCAATCACCGGGCCGCCCTTCCAGCGGTAGTCCTTGTAGGCGCCGCGGCCCTTCTCGATCTCGTTGACTGTGACCGGATCGGTGATATCCCAGCCTTTGGAGTTGCGGCGCTGATCGCCAAACAGGTTGAACGGATGCACGATCGCCTTGCTGGAGATGTTTTTACCCATCTGCTCAACGCTGACAATCGGATCCTTGGCAATTTCCTCAGGGGTAATGCTGGTGTCCACGATCTGGTTCACGAAGGAACTGTTGGCACCGTTCTCCAGCAGGCGACGCACCAGATACGCAAGCAGATCCTTGTGAGGGCCCACGGGCGCGTAGATACGGCAGGGTACGCCACTGACTTTCAGAACCTCGTTGTGCAGGGATTCGCCCATGCCATGCAGACGCTGAAACTCGTAGTTGTCCACGCCCTTGGTCTTGGCCATTTCCAGAATGGAGGAAACCGAATGCGCGTTGTGGGTGGCGAACTGCGGGTAAATGCGGTTCGTCATGTTCAGCAGTTTGGTGGCGCAGGACAGGAACGATACGTCGCTGCAGGCCTTGCGAGTGAACACCGGAAAACCATTCAGACCCATTACCTGGGCACGTTTGATCTCGGCGTCCCAGTAGGCACCCTTCACCAGTCGCACCATGAGCTTGCGGTCGTATTTTTCAGCCAGACCGTAGAGCCAGTCGATAACGAAGGACGAACGCTTGCCGTAGGCCTGGACCACCACGCCGAAGCCATCCCAGTTCGCAATCTCGGGATCGGCAACCAGTGCTTCGATCACATCAAGGGAAAGATCCAGGCGATCCTGCTCCTCGGCGTCGATGTTGAAGCCCATGTTGGCGGCCGCTGCCTTCTTGACCAGTTCGCGGGCCCGGGGCAGCAGTTCGTTCATCACCCGCTCTTTATTGCCGTACTCGTAGCGGGCCAGCAAGGCGGAAAGTTTTACCGAGATGCCGGGATTCTTACGGACATCGCCCTTGCTCGCCTTGGCAATGCTATCGATGGCGTTGGAGTAGGAATCGTAATAACGCTTGGCGTCATCATCGGTGCGCGCGGCTTCACCCAGCATGTCGTAGGAATAGGTGTAGCCTTTGGCCATGTATTCCTTGGCTTCGTCCTGGGCCTCTTCGATATCACGGCCCAGAACGAACTGACGGCCCATTTCTTTCATGGCCTGACCGGCAACGGTACGGATAACCGGCTCACCAAAGCGCTTGAGCAGCTTGCGAAGGGTTTCGCCCACGGTGTTGCGCTCGGAGTCCTTCAGCAGGTTGCTGGTCATCAGCAGGGCAACGGTGGCGGTGTTGATCAATCCAGACGACGCTTTGCCCACGTGGGTACCCCAGGCGCCGGAGGTGATCTTGTCCTCAATCAGCTCATGGATGGTTGTGTTGTCGGGCACACGCAACAGCGCCTCGGCCAGACACATCAGGGCAACGCCTTCCTTGGTCGTCAGGCCATACTCCGCCAGGAATTTTTCCATGATGGTGGACTTGGCATTCTTGCGAACGCCGCGTACCAGTTCAGCCGCACGAGCGGAAATGGCGTCGCGCTCGGCCTGGGACAACTGGGCACCAGCAATCATCTCGTGGATAACCTTGTGCTCGTCAGCGAGATAATAATCACGAATCGCCTGCCGACTATCGACAAGCTCGGGCGTCTGTGATTGCTGCGGTCTCATAGTTGTACCCTCTTAGTTGTTTGTCTCTCCGGCATTCTACCGAGATCGACAAAGACTATTTCGCTATAAATTCAAGGCAAGCGTGCCATTACGTCTTTAATCCATCACAAAAAATTAATAATTTTCTCCAAAAAACGTGATTTTCAGTCACCTTGCCTGTCGTAGTCCTGCTATGCGGCTTTCAATGCCAGCTCTCTGAGCACTCCATGAGCGACTGAGAAAACGGCACAATCCACATCATTGGCGGCCTGCATGTCGTTCAGCATCCGCTCCCAGCGGGCGAGTAACATCCGCTTGTTCCCCCGCCACGCCTCAATCCGCTTCTCCGGCGTTTCATCGCCATCAACGGGCTCGGAAAACACGCTTAGCGTGAGATTCCGTAACTGATGATCCAGCTCGTCCCTGAAATGAATGGTCGCCAACACTTGCCAGTGGCCATTTGCCCGGAAGGCCCGCATTTGCCGGTCCAACCAGGTCAGGTTCAGGCTTTCACCGAGCGTGAAATACACCCAGGCCACCGACTCCAGCTTTTCGTCCAGCTGACGGGCGATCTCGACCATGTCCATCAGCCAGTAACGGCTTTCCGCGGAAGCGCACCAGGCGGAAAGATCTTCCGGAACCATCCGCTCACAGTATTCAGCATAGCGTTCATACCAGCGACTTGCAGGAATCACCGATTCAAGTCGGCTTTTTGAAGCCAGCACATCCGCCATGGGAGCCCGGTAATGGTCGATACAGGAAACCGGGTCCAGCGCCTGCCGGCGGTTCTGCAAGAGCCAGCTGGTGCTTCGGGTCACCAACCGGATGGCATCGGCGAACAGGTCTGCCTGAACGCCGGCGTCAATTTTTCCATCCAGTGATTCCATACTCTCCCAATGGGCGTCTACGTCATGTATTCGCAGGGAGATCAGGTAGGCCGAGGCAATCCGTCCAGCATCAGCCCCGGTAGCGCTGCGTATCCGGTCAAACCAGGTGATCCCCATGCGATTTACCATGTCGTTGGCAATCTGGGTGGCCGAGATTTCTGCACGCAGGGGATGGGCCCCCACCGCTTCCGGGAAGGCGGCCAGCAGAGAGGCCGGGAAAGCCGAGTGCAGTGCAGAATTGAATCGCGGGTCATGGACGATCGGTGATGCGACCAGGGCCTGCTTGAGTTCAATTTTTGCGTAGGAAACCAGTACCGCCAGTTCAGGGCGTGTCAGGCCGCCGCCGTGCTCACGGCGAGCCTGCAATTCTTCATCCGACGGAAGAAATTCGAGACTGCGGTCCAGTTTGCCTTCTGTCTCCAGCCTGCGCATCAGCCGTTCGTACTGGTCTGCGGTGGCAACTGCGGGGTTCTGGGCAAGACTCAGCGCCATCGCCTGTCGGTAATTGTTGCGCAGCACCAGTTCGGCCACCTCAGACGTCATGGCCCTGAGCATCCGGTTTCGCTCCGGAAGCGACATCAGCTGTCGGTGCACCAGGTCATTCAGCAGAATCTTGATGTTCACCTCATGGTCCGAGCAGTCGACGCCACCGGCGTTATCGATAAAATCACTGTTCACGGAGCCGCCACGACGGGCGAAGTCGATGCGGGCCTTCTGGGTAACACCCAGGTTCCCGCCTTCTCCCAATGCCTTGCATCGCAGTTCGTTACTGTCGATTCGAAGCGCATCGTTGGTTTTGTCGCCAACATCCTCATGGGACTCTGAAGGCGCCTTCACATAGGTCCCGATACCACCGTTCCAGAGCATGTCTACCGGCGCTTTCAACAAAGCGCTGATCAGATCCGCAGGCGACAGGCTGCGTGCCTTGATGCCCAACACCTTGCGCATCTGCGACGACACAGGAATAGACTTCATGGACCTGGAGAAAACACCGCCCCCGTCGCTGATCAGCTGGGTATCGTAATCGGCCCAGGATGAGCCGGACAGTTTGAAAAGCCGCTCTCGCTCGCGAAACGAGGCCGCAGCATCCGGATCCGGGTCGACAAAAATATGCTGGTGATTGAATGCACCGATAAGTCGAATTCGGTCGGATAGGAGCATGCCGTTGCCGAATACATCGCCACCCATATCGCCAATACCGACCACGGTGAACTCATCGCTCTGGGTATCGGTGCCTTTTTCCAGGAAGTGCCGTTTCACCGACTCCCAGGCGCCCCGGGCGGTGATACCCATTTTCTTGTGGTCGTAGCCCTCACTGCCCCCGGAGGCAAAGGCATCGCCCAGCCAGAAGTTGTACTCTGCCGCCAGTGCGTTGGCGATATCGGAAAACGTGGCTGTGCCCTTGTCGGCGGCGACCACCAGATAGGTGTCATCACTGTCATAGCGAACGACATTGGCAGGAGGGACTACCTGGCCGTCATCAAGGTTATCAGTGATATCCAGCAGCCCCCTTATGAAGGTCTGATAGCAGGAAACCCCTTCTTCGCGAACGGCCTCCCGAGAGCCATCCCTGGGCGGCTGCTTCACCACGAAGCCACCCTTCGCGCCTGCAGGCACGATCACCGAGTTCTTGACCTGCTGGGCCTTCACCAGGCCAAGGATCTCCGTACGGTAATCCTCAATCCGGTCGGACCAGCGAAGGCCACCCCGCGCGACTGGCCCGGCACGCAGATGCACGCCTTCGATTCGGGGCGAATACACAAAAATCTCGAACTTTGGCCTTGGGCGCGGTATGTCAGGAATCGACGACGGATCCAGCTTGAGCGACAGATAGGACGGAAACCCGCCATCCTCCCGGACCTGGAAATAGTTGGTTCTCAGCGTTGCCCGAATGAGCATGAAGAAACGCCGCAGAATGCGGTCGTCATCGAGGCTCGCCACCGCTTCCAGCGAATCCCGCAGCTCTGCCTCAAGCTTTTCTGTCCTGGACTTACGCCCTTTTACCCCGGGCTCGAACCGATTGAAAAAGAACGCCACGAGCCGCGAAGTGATATCCGGATGCCGGGCCAGGGTTTCTGCAATGAACGGCTGGCTGAACCCGAATCGCAGTTGTTTCACGTAACGGGCATAGGCTCGGATCAGCGCCACTTCCCGCCAGCTCAGGCCGCAGAGCATGATCAGCTGGTTGAAATCGTCGTTTTCTGCAAAGCCATTCCAGATCTCCCGGAACGCCGACTGGATCAGCGGCCTTGCAGTACGCAGGTCGGCCTGCCGGCACCGGTCGTGGAGTTCGACGGTAAAATCACTGACGCCGAAATTTTCGCCATCCCGTCGACGAACCCGGTATGGGTGCTCGCCCAGAACCCGCATACCCAGGTTCTCCAGAATCGGAATCACATCTGACAGGATAACCGGCTGGCCTTCGCTGTAGAGCTTGAAGTGGAATCCGGTTTCGGAAGGATCTCTGGGTTGGTAGAACCGCATGGGCACATCGGTGCTGACGGCAATGGACTGGATCTGCTCAATATCGGCAAGTGCCTCTGACACCGGAAACCTCGCCCGGTAGGCCGAAGGGAACCCGCCACTGAACACCTGGGCATAGCGCCCGCCAATCGAGTCGCCGAAACTCCGGACCAGCTCGCCGTGGAGGTCGTCATCCCAGGATCGGGACTCCTCCACCATCCGGGCCACGATCTCCCGGAGTTCAAGGGAGTCGTCGTTATCGGACGCCTGGTTCTGGAGGACATCGGCAAGCTGTTCCAGCAGGGTTTGTTTTTGTAATGCGCGGGAATCGGTCATCGAAACTCTCCGGACTTGGTAAACGTTCTTACTGGGCTGATGAACCTACCAGTATACGCAAGGCCGGAAAGTCACTTAGACCATATAGTTTCGGATTAGAGGAGTTTCGATTATATTTGCCATATGATTTAGCCGTTAATTTAACCTGGAACAGACAACATGGCCGAATTGGATCGAATAGACCAATCCATTATTCGCGAGCTACAGAAGAACTCCCGAATCACGGTAACCGAGCTTGCGTCCCGGGTGGGCCTTTCCAAAACTCCGTGCCAAGTGCGGATGCGCCGGCTTGAGGAGCACGGCTACATCACCGGTTACACGGCCCTGGTTAACCAGACCAAACTTGGTCTCAGCCACATTGCCTTCGCACAGGTTACCCTGAACGACACCAGCAGCGGCGCCCTGACCGCCTTCAACAAAGCGGTTCAGAGCGTCTCGGCGGTGGAGCAGTGCCACATGATTGCCGGGAACTTCGACTACCTGTTAAAAGTCCGAACCCGCAACATGCAGGAATACCGGCAGGTTCTTGGGGAGGAAATCTCGGCCCTGCCCCACGTGCTGCAAACCAGCACGTTTGTGGTTATGGAGAACGTCAAGGACGCCGGACTCTAAAAGCGATTTCCCGTATCCGGCGCCAAACCATCTATTCGGACTGCTCGTACTTGGGCTTGTAACCGCTGGCGTCCACCCGGGGCCGATCCGTCTCAGCTTCTGACAGTGGCTGGACCTCCTCAAGGCTTGCCAGAGAACGAAGCGTGAGTCGCTGGTACTCTTCTGTACCCTTTCTCTTCCAGGCGATTTCCTTGTCGCTCAGCATGCGCATAACCTTGGCCGGCGAGCCAACAATCAGCGATCCCGGCTCACAGGTAAACTTCGCCTTAACAAACGCGCAGGCGCCAACAATGGAGCGGGGTGCAATGTGCGCCTCATCCATCACCACCGCATTCATGCCCACCATGGCATCTTCTCCGACAACGCAGCCGTGCAGGATTGCGCCATGGCCGACGTGTCCGTTTTTCTCGACAACCGTATCCATCCCGGGAAAGGCATGCATCACACACGTGTCCTGAACATTGGACCCCTGCTTCAGAATGATCCGCCCGAAATCTGCTCGCAGCGAAGCCGCAGGCCCCACGTAGCAATCCGGTCCGATCCAGACATCCCCAATGAGAACGGCGGTTGGATGCACATAGGCGGACGGATGAACAACAGGAACAACGCCTTCTATACTGTAGCTGGGCATAACGGTCTCCTTCGCGGACGGGCCTGGCAGCGCTCCGCCAAACGACAGGCTGAACGTGGGACCCGAAAAGTCATTGTGATTCATTTTCTGTATCACATTATCCTTTTCCGGGAGATTTTTCATACCTTAGCGCCTGTTTTGAGACGAGAATCCACCCCTGCAATGGCTCAAACCTGAGAGCGCTGATGAAATTTTACTGGATATTCAGCAATATAGACAAAGCAGGCGATCACCTCCGACCAAAGTGATACAGAACCAAGCCAGCACAATCCTTGACGAGTATCAATTCTAAGATATACTCATTTTCCACATTCGATAGCAGTGTGCCGATTTAACACACCTTTCGCGCTATCCCCCCTACAACAAACAACAGGACATACCGCCATGACTCAGCCGAGCATTCTTCTTGAAATCGATCAGGGCGTGGCTCTGCTTACCCTGAACCGTCCGGACAACCTGAACAGTTTCAACGTTGAAATGCATGAGCGTATGCGCGAGGCCATCAGCACCGTGCGTAAGGATGAGTCTGTCCGTGTACTGGTCATCACCGGCTCCGGCCGGGGTTTTTGTGCGGGGCAGGATCTTTCCGACCGCAGCGTCTCACCAGATCAGGAAATGCCGGACTTGGGCGCCTCTCTGGAGAACTATTACAACCCGCTGATGCGGAGCCTCCGGGATCTGCCGATGCCCGTGCTCTGTGCGGTTAACGGGGTGGCCGCTGGCGCCGGCGCCAACATTGCCCTGGCCTGCGACATTACCCTCGCGGCCCGCTCAGCCAATTTCGTTCAGGCCTTCTGCAAACTGGGGCTGGTACCTGATTCCGGCGGCACCTGGACTCTGCCCCGGGTAGCGGGCATGGCCAGAGCCAAAGGCATGGCACTTCTGGGCGACAAGATCAGCGCCGAGCAGGCCGAGAACTGGGGCATGATCTGGCGTTGCGTTGATAACGAGCAACTCATGGAAGAGACCATGAAACTTGCCCGCCATTTCGCGACCCAACCGACCAAGGGCCTTGCACTGATCAAGCGGGCACTGCACGCCAGCGCCAGCAACACCTTTGAAGAACAGATCAATCTGGAGCGCGATCTGCAGCGCATGGCGGGACAGACCGAAGACTACCGTGAGGGCGTTGCCGCCTTCATGGAAAAACGCACGCCGAACTTCAAGGGGAAATAAGCCATGCCGGCACTGGATACTCAAACCAAAGTTGCCGTCGTCGGCGCCGGCGCCATGGGCTCCGGCATTGCCCAGGTGGCCGCCCAGGCAGGCCACCAGGTTTACCTGCACGACCAGAGAGAGGGTGCCGCCGAGGCGGGCCGTGACGGTATCGCGAAGCAGCTTCAGCGTCGTGTCGACAAAGGCAAGATGCAGCAGCAGGAGCTGGACGATGTGATCGGCCGGATTCACCCGGTTGCAAAGCTTGATGACGTCGCAGACGCCGGGCTGGTGATCGAGGCCATCATCGAGGATCTCCAGATCAAACGTCAGCTGCTGGCGAACCTCGAGAATCTGTGTGCCGGGGATGCGATCCTCGCCACCAATACCTCCTCCATCTCTGTGACCGCCCTCGGCGCCGAAATGAACAAACCCGAGCGCCTGGTAGGCATGCACTTCTTCAACCCGGCGCCCCTCATGGCCCTGGTCGAAGTTGTCATGGGACTGGCGACCAGCCAGGCCGTCGCCGATACCGTTCATGCCACGGCAACTGCCTGGGGCAAGAAACCGGTCTACGCGACCTCGACTCCCGGCTTTATCGTCAACCGCGTGGCCCGTCCGTTTTACGCGGAAAGCCTGCGCCTGCTGCAGGAACAGGCCACCGACGCCGCCACGCTGGATGCCATCATCCGCGAAGCCGGCCAGTTCCGGATGGGTGCCTTTGAGCTGACCGACCTGATCGGCCACGACGTCAACTACGCCGTCACCAACTCGGTCTTCAATTCCTATTACCAGGACCCCCGCTTTCTACCGTCGCTGATCCAGAAAGAACTGGTGGAAGCCGGTCGCCTGGGACGCAAGAGCGGCCAGGGGTTCTATCCCTATGGCGAGAGTGCGGAAAAGCCGCAGCCAAAGACCGAGCCGGCACATCAATCCGATGAGTCCGTGGTCATTGCCGAAGGCAATCCCGGCGTAGCCGCACCGTTGCTGGAGCGACTGAAGGCAGCCGGCCTGACCATTATCGAGCGCGACGGCCCGGGCCAGATTCGCTTCGGCGATGCGGTACTGGCACTTACCGACGGCCGGATGGCTACCGAGCGTGCCGCCTGTGAGGGCCTCGCCAATCTGGTGCTGTTTGACCTTGCCTTTGACTACAGCAAAGCAAGCCGGCTTGCCCTGGCGCCTGCCGATCAGGCGTCCGACGCAGCGGTTTCCTGTGCCTGTGCTTTACTGCAAAAAGCGGGTATCGAAGTCAGCCTGATCGCGGACCGGCCGGGGCTGGTCATCATGCGTACCGTCGCCATGCTGGCGAATGAAGCGGCCGATGCGGCTCTTCAAGGTGTTGCAACGGTCGCGGATATCGATCTGGCAATGAAAGCGGGCCTGAACTATCCCGACGGCCCCCTGAGCTGGAGCGACCGCCTGGGCGCGGGCCACGTGTTCAAGGTGCTCACCAACATCCAGACCAGCTACGCAGAGGACCGCTATCGCCCTGCCCTGCTGCTCCGGAAGAACGCATTTGCACAGAAGGGGTTTTATTCATGAGCGAGATGGATCCGCAAGTACTCGCCGAAGAATGCGCCAAGGCCATGTTCGCGCGGGACCGCGCCAGCCAGAAACTGGGCATGAACATCGAGTCCGTTGCCCCGGGCAAGGCAGTGCTCACCATGACGGTCACCTGCGACATGATCCAGGGCCACGGCTCCTGCCACGGCGGTTACCTGTTCACCCTGGCCGATTCGGCGTTTGCGTTTGCCTGTAACAGCTACGACCGCGCCACCGTGGCCTCCGGTTGCAGCATTGATTACATGTACGGCGCCAAAGAGGGCGACCTGCTGACCGCCACCGCCGAAGAACAGGCCCGCGGCGGCCGCACCGGCGTTTACGACATCACACTAACCAATCAGGACGGCCGCAAGGTTGCCCTGTTCCGGGGCCGCTCCTATGAGGTTCGTGGCACCGTACGCAATTCGGAGGAAACTGCATGAGCGGCGACAACATCCTGAAAGACGCCTACATCGTCGATGCCATCCGCACCCCTATCGGTCGATACGGCGGTGCTCTCTCCGCCGTGCGGGCAGATGACCTGGGCGCCATTCCTATCAAGGCCCTGGCAGAGCGCCATCCGGATCTGGACTGGTCGAAAATTGACGACGTTCTTTATGGCTGCGCCAACCAGGCCGGTGAAGACAATCGCGACGTTGCCCGCATGTCCCTGCTACTGGCTGGCCTTCCGGTGGACGTACCGGGCAGCACCATCAACCGTCTGTGCGGTTCCGGTATGGATGCAGTCGGCAGCGCCGCCCGGGCCATCCGTACCGGCGAAACACAGCTGATGATTGCCGGCGGCGTCGAATCCATGTCCCGTGCTCCCTTCGTTATGGGCAAGGCCGACTCTGCATTCAGTCGCAAGGCGGAGATTTTTGACACCACCATCGGCTGGCGCTTTGTAAACCCGGTACTGAAAAAGCAGTACGGCATTGATTCCATGCCCGAGACGGCGGAAAACGTTGCGGCCGACTTCGGCATTTCCCGGGAAGACCAGGACGCGTTCGCCCTGCGCAGTCAGCAGCGGACCGCGGCTGCCCAGAAAGAAGGCCGCCTGGCCGCTGAGATCACACCGGTCACGATTCCCCGCCGCAAGCAGGACCCGCTGGTGGTGGACACCGACGAGCATCCCCGGGAAACCAGCCTGGAAAAACTCGCCTCTCTGCCAACCCCGTTCCGTGAAAACGGCACGGTGACTGCGGGCAATGCGTCCGGCGTGAACGACGGTGCCTGCGCACTGCTTCTGGCGGGAGCCGATGCCCTCAAACAGTACAACCTCAAACCCCGCGCCCGGGTAGTTGCCATGGCAACGGCTGGCGTAGAGCCACGGATCATGGGCTTTGGCCCGGCACCGGCCACCCGAAAGGTTCTGGCCACCGCCGGTCTGGAGCTGGCAGATATAGATGTTATCGAGCTGAACGAGGCATTTGCTGCGCAGGCCCTGGCGGTTACCCGTGATCTCGGCCTGCCGGATGATGCCGAGCACGTAAATCCGAACGGTGGCGCCATTGCCCTCGGCCACCCCCTGGGCATGAGCGGCGCCCGGCTGGTAACCACTGCCCTGAATGAACTGGAGCGTCGCCACGCCGCGGGCCAGAAAGCCCGGTATGCCCTCTGCACCATGTGCATCGGCGTTGGCCAGGGCATCGCACTGATCATTGAACGGATGGATGCGGTGGCCTGAAGCCACCCGCCAACAAGAACAAAGACCCTTATTCGACAAGAACAACGCAGGACAGAACCATGACCTTACCACTGCAAAAACTTGGCAAACTTGACCGCATGGAAACCGCCAGCATTGATGAGCTGCGCCACGAACAGCTGCAGCGCCTGCGCTGGAGCGTTGTCCATGCCTACACCAACGTGCCGTTCTACCGCAAAGCGTTTGATGACCAGGGTCTGAAGCCCATGGACATCAACTCGCTGGAAGACCTGGCCAAGGTGCCATTCACCACCAAGGCGGATCTGCGGGACAACTACCCGTTCGGCATGTTTGCCACCCCCATGTCCGACGTGGTGCGGGTGCACGCCTCCAGTGGTACCACCGGCAAGCCAACCGTCGTCGGTTACACCCAGAGTGATATCAACACCTGGGCCGACATTGTGGCACGGTCCATCCGGGCCGGCGGCGGCTCCCGTGGCGACAAGGTTCATGTAGCCTATGGCTATGGCCTGTTCACCGGCGGTCTGGGCGCCCACTACGGTGCCGAACGCCTTGGCTGCACGGTTATTCCGATGTCCGGCGGCCAGACCGAGAAGCAGGTTCAACTGATCAAGGATTTCGAACCGGACATCATCATGGTGACGCCGTCCTACATGCTGAACATTGCCGATGAAATGGAGCGTCAGGGCATTGATCCCCATAAACTGCCCCTGCGGCTCGGCATTTTCGGCGCAGAACCGTGGACCAACGCCATGCGATCCGAGATCGAGGAGCGCCTCGGCATCGAGGCTCTTGATATCTATGGTCTGTCGGAAGTCATGGGGCCGGGCGTGGGCATGGAATGTATTGAAACCAAAGACGGCCCGACCATCTGGGAGGATCACTTCTATCCGGAAATCATCAACCCGGAAACCGGTGAAGTGCTGCCTGATGGTGAATACGGTGAGCTGGTCTTCACGTCATTGACCAAGGTGGCCCTGCCGATTCTGCGCTATCGCACCCGGGATCTCACCCGCCTGCTGCCAGGCACTGCACGTCCGATGCGCCGGATCGACAAGATCACCGGTCGCAGCGACGACATGCTGATCATTCGCGGCGTCAACGTGTTCCCGAGCCAGATCGAGGAGCAGGTGCTCAAGTGCGAGGCTCTGGCACCGCACTACGAGATCGAGGTTTACAAGGAAGGCAACCTGGACTGCGTGGATATCCGGACCGAACTGAAACCCGGCGTAACCGACACCCCCGAGAGTCGTGCTGCGGCGGCCAAGGAACTGGCGCACCACATCAAGTCCTACATCGGCATCAGCACCCGTGTCGAGGTGGTGGAAACCAACCGTCTGGCACGCTCGGAAGGCAAGGCCAAGCGCGTATTTGATCGCCGTAACCAGTAAATCCGACCGACCAGCAGAGAGTCAGCACGCAGCGGATGCCGCTGACTCTCGCTGCTTTTCCCACCACCAGGCCCCGCAATCACCGATTTAAAATTGCTTTCCGTTTGCTGATCTCAATAGCATTTGCTCACGTATCACTTTTTTTATTATGCAAATCAGCACTATAAGATCTCATAAGGAAGCTTTTAGATATAACATGACACACAAAGACTGTTCTTGATATTTATTCAGTATCATATAATATGGAGTCATTGACCCTCAGTTGTTATTGAGGGTTCTCTGTTCACGGACAACAGAACAACAAGCCCGATCCGGAGGTATTTGTTTATGTACGCCCAGCTCGTTGAAACCGGCGCCAAGCGCCTTAAGACGAAAGAAGAGATGTCGCCCGAAGAGCGCGACTTTCAGGAAAAGGTCGACGCCGAAACCAAAATCGAACCCAAAAACTGGATGCCGGAAGGCTACCGGAAGACCCTGATTCGCCAGATTTCCCAGCACGCCCACTCTGAAGTGGTCGGCATGCTGCCGGAAGGCAACTGGGTTACCCGCGCGCCTACGCTCAAGCGTAAGCTCCAGCTGATGGCCAAGATTCAGGACGAAGCGGGCCACGGCCTGTACCTGTATAGCGCCATGGAAACCCTGGGTGCTGACCGTGACGAAGAGATCGAAAAGCTGCACCAGGGAAAAGCCAAGTATTCCAGCATCTTCAACTACCCGACCCTGAACTGGGCGGACATGGGTGCTGTTGGCTGGCTGGTAGACGGCGCCGCCATTGTTAACCAGGTGGTGCTGCAGCGTACCTCCTATGGTCCCTATTCCCGCGCCATGATCCGCATCTGCAAGGAAGAAAGCTTCCACCAGCGTCAGGGTTACCAGATCCTGCTGGACATGATGCGCGAAGGCACCGAGGAACAGAAAGCCATGGTGCAGGACGCCATTAACCGTCTGTGGTGGCCGGCACTGATGATGTTCGGACCGCATGACGACGAGTCCCCGAACTCCCATCAGTCCATGGCCTGGAAGATCAAGCGCAAGAGCAACGACGAACTGCGCCAGATGTTTATTGACCAGACCGTGCCGCAGCTCGAATTCCTTGGCTGCACTGCACCGGATCCGGACCTGAAGTGGAACGAAGAAACCGGCCATTACGATTTCGGCGAAATCAACTGGCAGGAATTCTACGACGTCCTCAAGGGCAACGGTCCCTGCAACCGCGAGCGCATCAAAACTCGCAAGAACGCTATTGACGAAGGTGCCTGGGTCCGTGAAGCGGCCGTCGCCTACGCCGAAAAACAAAAACAGCGCGCACAAGCCGCCTGATACCGGAGGAATACAACATGTCTGAATGGCGCCTTTACGAAGTCTTTGTACGGTCCAAGCACGGCCTGAACCACAAACACGTGGGCAGCGTGCATGCCGCAGACGCCGAGATGGCCATGGAAAACGCCCGTGATCTTTATACACGCCGTAACGAAGGCGTAAGCATCTGGGTGGTTCCCTCCGACGCGATCACGGCGTCCGCGTCCGACGAGAAGGAAGTACTTTTCGATCCGTCGGAAGACAAGGTTTACCGGCACGCTTCCTTCTACAAGCTGCCCGATGAAGTCGGACACATGTAAGGAGCGGTACCCATGACACAAACAGAAGCATTAAAGGAATACCTGCTGCGCCTGGCAGATTCCGACATGATCCTCGGCCAGCGCCTTTGCGAGCTGTGTGGCAAGGCCCCGGCGCTTGAGGAAGAGATGGCACTGATGAACGTTGCCCTCGACCTCGTCGGCCAAGCCCGCAACTGGTACGAGTATGCAGCCGAGCTGATCGACGATGGCCGCGATGCTGACAAGCTGGCCTTCCGCCGGGACGCTCACGAGTATCGCAACCTGCTGATGACCGAGCAGCCCAACGAGGACTACGCCGTCACCATGGGTCGTCAGTTCTTCTTCGACGTGTACCACTACTTCACGCTCAAGAGCCTGACCGAATCCAGCGACGAGCGCATTGCCGGCATCGCTGCCAAGGCGCTGAAAGAGGTGACCTACCACCTGCGCCGCTCCTCGGAGTGGGTGAAGCGTTTTGGTGATGGCACTGAAGAAAGCCACCGCCGCATGCAGGACGCCGTCGACATCCTCTGGCGTTTTACCGGCGAGCTTATTACGCCGGACGACACCGATCGTGTGATGGCCGAGGCGGGCATTGGCCCGGATACTGACCAGCTGGCCAAAGACTGGCGCGGCATGGTCAACGAGGTGCTCACCCAGGCAACCCTGACTCCTGGCGCGGAAGACGCCTGGATGTACATGGGTGGCAAGCACGGCGAGCACACCGAACACCTCGGTTTCATCCTGGCAGAAATGCAGTTCCTGCAGAGGGCCTATCCCGATGCCACAACATGGTGATTCAGACAGCCGGTCAGCTGTCGACATTCTGATTGCCAGTGATCGGGTGCCGGCCAACGCCCGCCCGGATCTGCTGACAGAGGACGACATCTGGGCACTTCTTGAAGAGGTCAAAGACCCTGAAGTGCCGGCAGTCAGTGTCGTGGAGCTCGGCATTGTCCGGGCGGTTCACTGGGACGGTAAAGAACTGTCCATTGACGTGACCCCGACCTACTCCGGGTGCCCGGCCACCGAACTGATTGAGGAGCTGATCGCCGAGGCGCTGCGCGCCGCTGGCTTCCGCGATCCGAAAATCAAACAGGTTCTGACCCCTGCCTGGACCACCGACTGGATCACAGACGAAGGCAAAGAAAAGCTTCGGGCGTTCGGTATCGCGCCACCCGAGGGCAGCTCCAGCAAAATGAGCCTGCTCGGAGAACCGGAGGTCATTGCCTGCCCTCATTGCGGCAGCAAAGACACCGAACGGGTCAGCGAGTTCGGATCCACCGCCTGCAAAGCCCTTTATCGTTGCAAGGAATGCCTCGAGCCCTTCGACTATTTCAAATGCATCTAGAGCCGATACGATCATGAACAAATTTTACTCACTGACCCTCAAAGAGGTCAGACCTGAAACAAGAAACGCCGTATCACTTGCTTTTGACGTGCCGGAAGATCTGGCAGACAAGTTTCACTACCAGCAGGGCCAGCACCTGATCGTGCGCACCAAGCTGGATGGCGAGGAAGTTCGCCGCTCCTACTCGATCTGCCGCAGTGTCAACGACCAGGAGCTTCGCATCGCCGTCAAACAGGTTCCGGGCGGTCGCTTCTCCACCTTTGCCAACGAGCAACTCAAGCCCGGCCAGACTCTGGAAGTCATGCCGCCGCAGGGCCATTTCTCGGTTGATCTGGACCCCGAGCGTGAAGGCAACTACCTGGCGGTAGCCGCCGGCAGTGGTATTACTCCGATCCTCTCGATCGTGAAGACCACCCTGGAAACCGAGCCCAAGAGCGAGGTCACCCTGTTCTACGGCAACAAGGCCACCAGCAGCACCATGTTCCGTGACGAGCTGCAGGACCTGAAAAACGAGTACATGTCCCGCCTTAACCTGGTGTACATCTTTACCCGTGAAGAACAGGACATAGACCTTTACAACGGTCGTATCGACCACGAGAAGTGCGACAAGCTGTTCGATCACTGGATCAATGCCAAGGAGCTCACGGCGGCCTTTATCTGCGGCCCGCAGATGATGACCGAGACCGTGCGCGACTCGCTGCTGAACCACGGCATGGAAAAGAGCAGGATCCACTTCGAACTGTTTACCCCGGCTGGTGGTGTTCCCCAGGCCCGGAAAGACCGGGATCCGGCACACGTCGATCCCCAGTCAATCAGTGAAGTAACGGTGATCGCTGATGGCCGCTCGCTGACTTTCCCGCTGGTGCGCGACACCAAGAGCATTCTGGATGCCGGCAATGAAGAAGGCGCGGACCTGCCCTATTCCTGCAAGGCTGGCGTCTGCTCCACATGCCGAGCCAAGGTCGTGGAAGGCGAGGTAGAGATGGATCAGAACTTTGCTCTGGAAGACTACGAGGTGGAAGCCGGTTACGTGCTTTCCTGCCAGTGCTACCCGATCAGCGACAAGGTGGTTCTGGACTACGACGAAATGTAGTTTCCGCCCCCAAAACAAGACAAGAGCAAGGCAAGTCCCGCAGCAACGGGGCTTGCCTTCGCGTTTCAGAAACGAATGGAGTTTCCCATGTCAGTCCTGAAAAGTTTCATTGCCGGCCAGTGGGTCGGCGAAAAGCCCGCCAAGGCTCTGCCAAGCGCCGTTAACGGCGAGATCGTCGCCCACACCCACGACGACACTCTCGACTTCAAGAACGCTGTTGAGTATGGCCGCAAGGTTGGCGGCAAAAACCTCATGGCGATGGATTTCCAGGAGCGCGCCCTGGCCCTGAAGGCCATGGCCCTGTACCTCCAGGAGCACAAAAAAGAACTCTACGCCCTGTCGATGCATACCGGTTCCACCAAGGGCGACAACGGCATCGATATCGACGGTGGTTTCGGTACGCTGTTTTCCTACGCCAGCATGGGCCGCCGCGAACTTCCCTCGGGCAACGTGGTTCACGAAGGCCCGGTGACTCCGCTGGGCAAGAACAACCACTTTGCAGGCACCCATATCCTGGTGCCCCGCGGCGGCGTTGCGGTTCACATTGACGCCTACAACTTCCCGGTATGGGGCATGCTCGAAAAGTTTGCACCCACCTTCCTGGCAGGCATGCCGTCCATCGTGAAGCCGGCCACCTCAACCTGCTACGTGACCGAACTCGCCGTCCGCCTGATGCAGGAATCCGGCGCGCTTCCGGAAGGCAGCCTGCAGTTGATCATTGGCAGCACCGGCGACCTGTTTGACCATCTGGAAGAGCAGGATGTGGTGACCTTCACAGGCTCGGCCGCAACGGCACGGAAGCTCAGGAACCACCCGAACATCATCAATCGTTCGATTCCGTTCAACGCCGAGGCCGATTCACTGAACAGTGCCATTCTGGCGCCGGACGTGACCCCGGAGCACGAAGAATTCGACGTCTTCGTAAAGGAAATCCGGCGCGAGATGACCGCCAAGGCCGGTCAGAAATGTACCGCCATTCGTCGTATCTTCGTTCCGAAAGATCAGGTAAACGCGGTCTGCGACAAGCTGAAAGAGCAGCTTTCCAAGATCACCGTGGGTGATCCCTCTGTCGAAGGCGTCCGCATGGGTGCACTGGCCTCCATCGACCAGCTGGAGGATGTGAAAGCCAACATCCAGGAATTGCTCAAGACCAGTGAGCTGGTTGTGGGTGGCGAAGGCAACTTCAAGGCTACCGGCGATGGCACCGAGAAGGGCGCGTTCATCGAGCCGCACCTGCTGCTGTGCCGGAACCCGGAAAGCGGCTGTGGTGCCCACGATATCGAGGCATTCGGCCCGGTTGCTACCGTCATTCCTTACGACACCATCGAGGACGCGGTTGAGCTTTGCTCCAGGGGCCGCGGCTCCCTGGTCACCACTCTGACCACCCGTGATCCCGCCATTGCTGGCAGGGTCGCCCCGCTGCTGGCCGCGTTCCATGGCCGCCTGCACCTGCTGGATGCCGAAGCCGCAAAAGAATCCACAGGCCACGGTTCTCCTCTGCCCATGCTGAAGCATGGCGGCCCCGGTCGCGCCGGTGGTGGTGAGGAACTGGGCGGTATCCGTGCGGTTCACCACTACCTGCAGCGCACCGCAATCCAGGGCTCGCCCAGCATGCTGGCTGCGGTTACCCGCGAGTATGTACGCGGTGCCGATCTGATCGAAACGGACGTGCACCCGTTCCGTCGCCACTTCGAAGACCTGCAGATCAACGAATCGCTGCTGACTCACCGACGCACCGTTACCGAAGCCGACATCGTCAACTTCGGCTGCCTGTCCGGTGATCACTTCTACATGCACTTTGATGAAATCGCAGCGCGGGACTCCCAGTTCGGCAAGCGTATTGCCCACGGTTATTTCGTGCTTTCCGCTGCTGCCGGCCTGTTTGTCTATCCCGGCGAGGGCCCCGTGCTGGCTAACTATGGTCTGGACACACTGCGCTTCATTGAACCGGTTGCCCCGGGAGACACCATCCGGGCACGACTGACCTGCAAGCGCAAGATTGATCAGGGTCGGACATCTCCGGACGGACATCCTCAGGGTGTGGTGGTCTGGGACGTCCAGGTTCACAACCAGAACGACGAAATGGTTGCGAGCTACGACATCCTGACACTGGTTGCCAAGAAGCCCGAGTAACACCGGGCTTTCCTGTTTTCTCCCTGTCCTGGACCCCAGGGGGAAAGCGTCAGGCAAATAAAAGGGGGACAGGTCGCAAGACCTGTCCCCCTTTTATTGGCGCAAGGAAAGTTCCGGGCGATTACATGCCCAGGTAGGCCTCACGAACCTTCTCATTGCTGAGCAGTTCACGGCCGGTCCCTTCAATCACCACCTTGCCGGTCTCCAGCACATAGCCGCGATCAGCCAGTGCCAATGCCTGAGAGGCGTTCTGCTCTACCAGGAAGATGGTAATGCCCTCTTCCTTCAGTTCTTTGACGATGTTGAAGATCTCTTCGATGATCAACGGGGCCAGACCCATACTGGGCTCGTCCATAAGCAGCAGCCTGGGCTTGGCCATCAGGGCCCGGCCCATTGCCAGCATCTGCTGCTGGCCACCGGAGAGCTCACCCGCCAGGTTATGGCGCTTCTGACGCAGAATCGGGAACTTGGTGTACATCCGTTCCAGGTCGTCCATTACCTCGGGCGTTTTGCCCCGGGTATAGGCGCCCAACAGCAGATTATCGTGAACGCTCAGGTCCTTGAACACCTGCCGGCCTTCAGGCACCTGAACAATGCCATCGGCCACCCGCTGGTCGGCGCTGATCTTGGACAGATCCTTGCCTTCGAAGGTGATGGCACCCCGGTCAGTGGGCTGCAGGCCGGAAATGGTCATCAGCAGGGTGGACTTGCCGGCACCGTTGGCGCCTACCAGTGACACGATCTCGCCGCTGTTGATATGGATATCCACATCATGCAGAACTTCGATCTGACCGTAGGAAGTCACCAGCCCCTTGATGGACAGCATTTCCTGCTTGGCATGGGGCGCCGTCACCCGGTCCGCATGCTTCAGGCCAAGACCACCGAATTTCTCCGGAGTGTAGCTGACAATCTGGTGCCGCAGTTCCCGGAACTCTTCCCGAACGCGCTCACCGAACAGCGGATCGTTTTCCACGTCCCGGGCTTCAATAATCTGCTGCCAGTCTTCTTCCGTCAGCAGTTTACGGGCCCGTGGAATAACCACGCCCTCTTCCTTGCGAATGTGTTTGCGCAAGGCTTCCGTGAAACGGGCCAGAGCATGGCTGAACTCTTCGCGACCTTCCGGCCAGCCTTTTTCGCACTCCGCCAACAACTGGCGCAACTCCACCAGCTTTTCATGACCGATGACATAGCCCTTCGCCAGCTTCTCAAGAAGAGGCGCCGTCTCAGGGGACTTCTCGCTGAGCCGTTTGTACAGCTCAATGTCCGTGGGGGTGCTATGCACCCGCTGGGAGAAGTGCTGAATGTAATCAAAAATGGTCTTCAGCAGCCGCTCATCAGGGCGCTGATCGTTGAGGTTCATATCACTCAGCAGCTGGTCCAGCAGATCCAGAATCCGCCACAGTGCCTGGTGTTCATGAACAATAATCCTTACGGCCTGCTCACTGCGTGACTGGGCAGGCGCCATTTCAGTGTTTTGCTCGCTCATGTGAAATGTCTCCTTGCTCAGCCACCCAGATAGGCGGCGATAACATCCGGGTTCTGGCGGATTTCCTCAGGGGTTCCCTCTGCCAGAACACGGCCGTAGTTAAGCACCAGCAACCGGTCGGATATACCCATAACCAGCTTCATGTCGTGCTCAACCAGCATAACGGTGGTGCCCTGATCCGCAATTTTCCGGATCAGGTCCTCCAGGGCAGCGGTTTCAACCGCGTTCAGGCCAGCTGCCGGCTCGTCCAGAAGGATAACCTTGGGTTCGGCGGCCAGTGCACGGGCGATTTCCAGGCGCTTGAGCGCGCCATAGGACATGGCCGAGGCCTCCGCGTCGAGGTAGTCGCCACAGCCCACATATTCCATCAGCTCCGCAGCACGCTTGCGAGCGGCGTCTTCATTGCGACGCAGGGACGGCAACCGGAACAAGGTGGTGAACAGGCTGCTTTTCAGCTGCAGGTGACGCCCCAGCATGACGTTCTCGATGGCGGTCATGTTCATGCAGATCTGCATCTGCTGGAATGTACGGCACATGCCCCGCTCAGCCAGATCGTTCGGCTCCAGTTTGGCGGTGCTCTCACCGTTCAACAGGATCTCGCCCTTGGTCGGTGTGTAGAGCCCGGTGATCAGGTTAAACAGCGTGGTCTTGCCGGCACCGTTGGGGCCGATAACCGAATAGACCTGCCCGGCCTCTACGGAGAAACTGACACCTTCCACCGCATGGACACCACCGAAGGCTTTATCCAGCCCTTTGACTTCAACCAGTGCTGTCATGCCTCACCCCCTGCTTTTTTGCGCATTTTCCTGGAAACAAAAGCAGTCAGCGTTGGCAACAACCCTTTGGGCATGAAAATCATGGTAAGCATCAGTATCAGACCGAACATAACGTGCTCCAGCTCCTGGAAGTCCGCCAGGACCTGGGGCAACAACTTGAGCACCACAGCGCCGATGATCACTCCGAAGGTAGAGCCCATGCCACCCAGAACGACCATGGTGATGAAAAGAATGGAGAATTCGAAGCTTGCCACCGCAGGCGTGATAAAACCCTGGAAGTGGGCATAGAGGCTACCCATCAGGCTGGCGTAGATGGCAGAGATCACAAACACCAGGCTTTTGTATTTCGCCGTGTTTACGCCGACTACACTGGCCGCCACTTCCGAACCGTGAACCGAACGCAGTGCCCGGCCAATGGGCGATTCGATAAGGTTCAGGGCAAACCAGACAGCCACCAGAAGCACGACGCTGGCGAAGATATACCAGGCCTGGAAGCCTTCAATATCGATGCCAAACAGCGAGTAGCTGCCAAAAGCGCTTAGCTCCCAGCCAAACACCTCGAATGCCGGAACTGGCATGCCGTCGGGTCCACCGGTGAGTGCCCGCTCGTTGTTCAGGATAATGGCAATGATGAAACCAACGGCGAGGGTCGCCATGGATAGATAGTGGCCCTTCAGGCGCAGAATCGGTCGCCCGACAATCCAGGCAATAAAGCCCACAACAATTGCTCCGACCACCAGTGCGGGCACTGAAGGCCAGCCGTAGGTGCCGGTCGCGATGCCGGTAAAGTAGGCACCAAGACCAAAGAAACCAGCATGGCCCAGGCTGATCTGGCCAGCAAAGCCGACCAGAAGATTAAGGCCAACCACCGTGGCGGCGATGATCGCCATCTGGGTGACCAGTTCATAATGGAATGGGTTGCCGAGAAAAGCGGGAAGAATGATGAGAATCAGGGCCAGGACTACCAGCCCCCGGAGACGCGACTGCATAAACGTATTCAACATCAGACGCGCTCCACTACCTTGGCACCGAACAATCCGCGGGGCATGAAGAACAGCACCAGCAGGATCATGGAGAATGCCACGGCATCCTTGTAATCCGATGAGATGTAGCCGGCTGCCATGGCCTCAACGATACCCAGCGACAGACCGCCGACAACCGCGCCAACACCGCTACCCAGGCCACCAATCGCAGCCGCCACAAAGCCTTTCAGTCCGAGAATGATACCGATGTCGTAGGACGTGAACGTGATCGGGGCAACAACAATACCGGCCACAGAGCCCAGTAATGCCGAAACCATGAATGCCAGCATCAGAACCATCTGAGTCCGGATACCGACAAGGCGCGCAGCCTCCTTGTTCATGGATGTCGCCAGGATAGCCTTGCCAATCAGTGTCTTGGTAAAGAACAGCACCAGGCCGACCACCAGGATCGCGCCAATACCGAGAACCCAGAGGCTCTGGCTATTCAATACCGCTCCGAAAACTTCAATAGGCTGGTCCGAGCTGAAATTCTGCATCACGTGGTATTCCTTGCCCCAGACTACCTGGGCAATACCGCGAATAAAGATCGACGCACCGATGGTGATAATAATCAGGGTAACAACATCGGCCTGTTTGGCAGGCGCAATCGCGAAGCGCTGCAGGGCGATGCCGAGGATACCGGCCAGGACTACGGCCAGCACGACCGCCAGGATCATGGGTACACCCATGGCCGTAAGCGAAACCGTCGCCATGCCTCCAATCATCAGGAACTCGCCCTGGGCGAAGTTGATGACGTGACTGGCGTTATAGATCAGGGTAAAACCGAGGGCTATCAGGGCGTAGGTCGCACCGATAGTAATCCCGGTGAACAGGTACTGTAAGAATTCTGCGAGCATAGCGGTGGTTCCGGTCGAACATCGGCTGGCGACTTGCCCTGAAAAGGGGTCGTCGCCAGCCGCGAGACAGGTTAAAGGGGTATCAGTCGATTAGTTTCCATTCGCCGTTCTGGACTTCCAGAATGCGGAAGGATTCCGGATCAAGGCCGTTGTGGTCTTCCGGGGACATGTTGAACACGCCCGTTACACCGACATAGCCCTGGATGTTTTCCAGTGCGTTACGAACTGCTTCCGGATCGGTAGAGCCAGCTTCTTCCATGGCGCGAACTGCCAGCATCAGGCCGTCGTAGGCATAGGCACCGAAAGTGGACACCTTGGAATCCCAGCGGGCTTCGTATTCAGCCTTGTAGTTCTGGACCACTTCTTTCTGGGGATCGTCGTCCGGCAGGGAATCCGGCACCAGCAGCGGAGAGGCGGGCAGACGCAGGCCATTAGCCGCGGAGCCAGCGAGCTCCAGGAAGCTGTCGGATGCGACACCGTGGGACTGGTAGAACGGAAGCTCCATACCCAGCTGGGCATAGTTGCGAGTTACGATGGCCGGACCCTGACCAAAACCGAAGTTCAGAACCGCTTCCACACCACTTGTGTTACGGATATTGGTCAGCTGGGCGGTCATGTCTGTATCAGATCCGCTGTAGGTAACGTCGGCTACAACCTCCATTCCCATCGCTTCGGCCACTTCCAGAGTCTGGGTACGACCCGAGCTTCCGAAACCACCGGTACCGGAAATCAGACCAAACTTGGTAATGCCGCGATCCTTCATGTCGGTCAGAATACGCTCTGCCGCCATGCGGTCGGTTTGAGGAGTCTTGAATACCCACTTTTTGACCGGGTTGGTGATAACCACAGCACCGGCCAGGGAGATGAACGGCACTTCTGCCTGCTCAATCAGCGGTACCGCCGCCATGGTAGCGCCGGTAGTACTGCCGCCAACGATGATATCAACCTGGTCCGAGCGGATCAGGCGACTGGCAAAGTTACGGGCAGAGGAAGCGTTGCCAACGTCGTCATAGTGGATCAGCTCCAGTTGACGACCAAGGACACCACCTTCTTCATTAATTTTTTCAACGTACATCTCGAGCGTTTTCAGCTCGGGATCACCAAGGAACGATGCCGGGCCTGTCACTGACAGGAACGAACCGATCTTGATGGGTTCAGCTGCCTGAGCGCTCATCATCATGAGACCGGCGGCTGCAACGGCTGCGCATTTGCCTGCGCGACGAATCACTGTTTTAAACATTGTTTTTGTTCTCCCGTTTTTTGCAGGGGCTTGAGTTTTTGTTTCTTCGCTCCCGGTATGATTCGATACCATTGACGAATATCAAATGAAGTTATTGTATCATAACGCTCGTGTCAACTGATTTCCGGGAGTGCCAACGCGGCTCTGTCAGTAAAGCCGACACTGGCAGAACACGCCAGCACCGCTGATCGAAAGACAAACCTTTACCTGACACGTAAGAACCGCATAATACGTACAACGTGTTTCATTGATTCTTATTTGCGAACTCAGGCCATGACTGCAAAAAGCCAGCTAGAACTGCTCGTCAAGAACTTCCAGAAAAAGCGACCCCTTCGGGCCGGCTCACTCATCATCACCATCTATGGCGATGCCATCGTTCCCCGCGGCGGCAATGTCTGGCTGGGAAGCCTGATGAAACTGGTAGAGCCCATGGGCATCAGCCAGCGACTGGTTCGCACCTCGGTGTATCGTCTGGTTCAGGAATCCTGGCTGCAGACCGAAAAGGTGGGCCGTTGCAGTTATTACAGCCTCACCGGCCCGGGCCTGCGGCGGTTCGAGCAGGCTTTTCAGCACGTCTATAACCTGGGCGCCGAAGAATGGAGTGGAAGCTGGTGCCTGGTCTACCTGAACCAGCTTTCCCCGGAACTCAGGCAAAAAGTCCGGGAGGAACTCAAGTGGCTCAGTTTTGGCAGCATGGCACCCGGGCTGATGGAACACCCACGCTTCACTCGCAGCGAACTGATTCCAATGCTTCAGGAATGGGGTGCTCTCGAAGACACCATCGTGATGCAGACCATGCCCATGGAGCAGAAGAGCCCAAGAGCCCTGAGACTGCAGGTTCGCGAAAGCTGGAACCTTGAGGAACTGGGCGGCCGCTACCGACGCTTCCTGACCCAGTTCCGGCCCCTGTGGCGTGAACTCCAGTCTGAGGACACTCTCAGCCCCGCGGAGTGCCTGATACTCCGGATCCTGCTGATCCACGAGTACCGCAAAATTCTTCTGAGGGACCCGCTGCTGCCCGATGAACTGCTACCCGGTGACTGGGAAGGCCGCAGCGCCAAACAGCTGTGTCGGAACCTGTATCGTCAAATCTATGTGCGGGCCGAGCAGTGGCTGGACGAGAACCTCGAAAACGCCTCCGGCCCCCTTCCAGGTCCGGGTGAGAAGTTTTACAAGCGGTTCGGTGGATTGCGGGATACTGCCATCCAGACAGATCCGACAACAGAACCAGAGGTTCTCTAGGCACCCGCTCAGTCAGTTGCCGAGCGGGACGAGGATGCCAGTTGTTCCCGGGTTTTCAGGCGCCCTTCCCGGCGAATCTCGGCATTGTCGTACCGGCGCTGTTGCTCGTCCGTTTCCGGTATCACTTCCGGGACATCCACCGGCCGGTCATTCTCGTCCAGAGCAACAAAGGTGAAAAAGGCCGAGAGAATGTGCCGCGTATCGCCGGTGTAACTGTTTTCGGCCTCTACCCTGGCACCGATTTCCATGGACGAGCCCCAGCTCCGGTTCAGCGACAGGCTGAACAGCAGCGTATCGTTACCCTTCGCCGGTGCCCTGAAATGGATTGAATCCACGGCAGCCGTCACACAAACATGGGCGGAATGCCGCTCTGCCACGACCAGCGCCAGCCGGTCGCATTTTGCCATGATCATGCCGCCGAACACGGTATTGTGGGAATTCATGTCGTTTGGAAACACCTTGTAGACGTGCTTCTCAATCGCAGATGCTGATACGGGTTTTGAAGGCTTTCCTGGCATGATCTGCTTTCCTCTTCGAGTGACATTCGATTGCGGAATCAATTCAACCCGCTGTCGCGGCTTCGCCCTGACGCTGCTGCGCCAGCCTTGCCAGGTGAAGCATCAAAACGCCTAACGCCATCACCACCAGGGTCAGCCAGAGGCCGTTGGTGTAATTACCTTCCACATCCGCGAGATAGCCAACCACCGCGGGTGCGATCATCTGGGCGATACCGTAGCTGAAGGTCAACCGGCTCATGGGCCGGGAAGGGTTCTCGGGGAAAACCCGCCCTACCATTGCCAGCATCATGCTGACGATACCGATAAAGCTGGCGCCATAAATCACGGAGCTGAGCATCACGCTGGCGAAGCTGGTGTTCACGATCAGCATCAGGATGCTCACGGAGTTCAGGGTGTAGGCCAGATAAAGCGCCAGCCACTGGCCCCAACGCCGGGAAAACACATCCCACAGCCAGCAGGCCGGCGTTGCAGCAAGACCTGCAATCAGCCAGACCAGCCAGCCCTGCCCCTGAAGCTCGGGCATGGATTCCGCAATTGCTACGAGGAAGGTGGCTGTCACCACATAGCCCACACCGGCGCAGAAATACGCCAGCTGGAGGATCCGTATGAACCGGCTTCGCTCGTCACCTGCCTTGGCCGCACCTGTTTTCGGCAAGGCACAGGCCCGGTAGTCCGGCATCCAACGCCAGGCGGGCAACAGAAGCCCAAGGGCCACCAGCCCGTAAATCACCCATTGCTGATCCCAGGTGAACGGATCCTTGATCAGCTCCGCCACCACAGCGGTGAGTACAATCCCGAGCCCGATACCGGAAAAGAACACGCCGAGCTCGGACTTCTGGTTGTTCTTGATCAACCAGCTCATCAAAAGACCGGCACCCAGCAACATACCCGCTGAGGTGCTCAGACCTGAGATAAAACGCAGAATGGACCACACCCACACATTGGTGGTGTACCCCATGAGAACCGTTGAAACCACGGCAACCACCAGGCCAAGCTGGTAGAGCCTTACCTTGAGACCAAGATCGCTGATGCGGGTAATCAGCACTGCGCCGGTCAGGTAGCCGGCGTAGTTCACGGTTGCCAGCATGCCGACGACGGATTTGCTCAGCCCCAGTGCCGCGACCATTTCCGGGATCATCGGCGTGTAGGAAAACCGGGCAATACCCACCATGACCATAACAGCAATCACGCTGGCGACCAGCACTTTTATCGTTTCTATCGGCTTCACAGGGTGTCCTTACTTCGGAACGACGTTAACTCAGGCGCGGCCCAGGAACTTGCGCTCCTCCACGTTAATGCGAATGCGGTCGCCGGTGGAGATGTGCTCGGGAACCTGAACAACCAGGCCAGTGGCAAACCGGGCGGGCTTGGTTCTAGCCGTCGCAGAGCCACCCTTTACAGACGGGTCCGTCTCCTCAATTACCAGCTCCACCGTAGGCGGAAGAGCCAGCGAAACCGGCGAATCCTTCAACAGGATGACCATGACACCCTGAGTATCTTCGGAAATGAACAGCAGCTCTTCGGCAATGGCCTCGCGGTTCAGGCTGTACTGAGTAAAGTCCTCGGTATCCATGAACACGTACTCATCGCCATCGGCGTAGGAAAAGGTGGCTTCCCGGCGGGTAAGGTCGGCCAGGTTGAGCATGTCCGAATCCTTGAAGGTCTCGTCCAGCTTCTGATTGGTCACCACATCGTACATGCGCATGCGGTAAAGACTGCCGCCCGCGCGGCCCTGGGGCACGGAACGCTCGATGTCCTTTACAAAATACACCCGACCATCGTATTCAACGGCGGAATTCTTTTTGATTTCACTGGCTCTGGGCATGTCTTCTGTTTCCGAAAAAATTGGGGTTTTGGGGCTGCTGATATACCACGACTTCGCCCCGGAATCGATAGCTCTTAACCTATCAGGGCTCTAACATCAGCAAGAAAGCGGTCCACCTGCTCATTGGTCGTCGCCCAGGAACACATCAAACGGGCACTGCCTCCAATAAAGTTATAAAAGCGCCAGCCTTTGGCCCGCAGTGCCGCCTGCAAAGGCTCCGGCATCTCCACGAAAACACCGTTCACCTGTCTGGGGTAGCGTAGCTGGATACCTGGAAGACCTTCCAGCCCCTCGACAAGACGCTGGGCACAGGCATTGGCATGGCGGGCATTCTCCAACCACACATCGCCTTCCAGAAGCCCGCACCAGGGTGCCGAGATATAACGCATCTTGGAGGCCAGCTGACCAGCCTGCTTACACCGCCACTCGAAGTCCTCCGCCAGAGACCGGTTGAAGAACACCACCGCCTCGCCAAGCGCCAGGCCATTCTTGGTGCCGGAAAAGCACAGAACATCGACACCGGCCTTCCAGGTAATTTCCGACGGATGTACATCCAGCGCAGCCACCGCATTGGCAAAGCGGGCGCCGTCCATATGGATATTGAGCTTATGGTGATCGGCGACCGCCCGAATAACCCTGAGCTCCTCGGATGTATAGACCGTCCCGACCTCTGTGGCCTGGGTCAGGCTGAGCGCCTTGGGCTTGGGGTAGTGAATATCGGTCCGCTTGGTCACCAGGTGTTCGATACTCTCCGGTGTCAGCTTGCCGTTCTCGCCCTGCCCCAGAAGCAGCTTGGCGCCGTTGGAGGCGTACTCCGGGCCGCCGCATTCATCGGTTTCAATGTGGGCCAGCTCATGGCAGATCACGCTGTGAAACGACTGACCGATCGAAGCCAGGGCCAGAGAGTTGGCGGCGGTGCCATTGAACACGAAGTAAACGTCACAGTCGGTATCGAACAGCGTCCTCAGGCCATCCGCCGCCTTTTGCGTCCAGCTGTCCTCGCCGTAGGCTGGTTCATCCATCCGGTTGGCCGCCTCCATGGCTTTCCAGGCCTGCGGGCACACACCGCTGTAGTTGTCGCTGGCAAATTGCTCGGACTGGGACACAACGCGCTCCTGAATTCTGAAAGGAAAGCCTTTAACGTTATAGGAACCACCCATCATTGCCAACTTGCGTTCCATCCCAATTCGGGTGAGGCCGGGGGAATGACAAAGCCCGATACTTTATACTCTTGCCCCTGAAAGCCAGCAGACCAAGGACTCTCCCGCCATGGGGCGCTTCAATATCGCCAGTATTCCCGGCCGGATTATCACCGCCATTATCGCAGTCGCCTGCCTGGCAGGCAGCTACTATGCGATGACGACCGGGCTCAGCCAGCTCACCGAAGCACGGCAACTGGAACGCCTACCAGAAATGCCCGTCGGCGCTTTGACCACAGGCCCCTATGTGATCGCAGGCAAGGTCACGGATCAGTTGGGAACTCTCGAAACGCCCTATTCCAACACCGAGGCGGTCTACTATCGCTACAAACTCGAGGAGGAATATCGCGACTCCGACGGTGATCTGCGTATCCGCACCCTGGATTCCGGCGCCCGCGGCGGCGACTTCCAGCTCAGGGACCAGACCGGCTCAGTCATTGTAGCTCCGGGCAGCGATCTGGAAGAGGTCGAATGGAATCTGGAGCGAACCTATCGCAATCAGTCCGGCCGCAGAATCTACTCGGAGTGGGCGCTCATTCCCGGACACACGGCGCGGGTAATCGGCCAGTACAGCAGCGAAATCGGGGCAGTTACCTTTTATGGCCTCGAAGACTTCAGCCTTCCGGCCATGATTTCCCGGAACACGCTGACCGTGGACAGTGGCGACCGGTTCTTCGAGGCAGCCATCCGCATTTCCATCGCAACTGGCTTTCTGGCTCTGGGTATCGCGCTGTCCCTTCCGTTGATCAAAGTTCACCGGTTCTGGGTCTATGTTCTGGTAATGGCCATTGCGGTGTCCGGTACGCTCTCGGTGCTTGGCATCAACAAGCTCCGTCAGGAATGGTCTGCCATCGCCGATTTGTATGAGGGCCGATACCAGCACGCCTGGACCAGCCGCCGACTCGCCGCAGCCAGCATTATTGCTGCCCTGTTGCTCTTGTGGTTGTCGATCCGGACCGTCAAGTTCAAGCGCCTGATCGAAGCGGTACCTACCAGCAGCACCCGGGGACTCAGTTTTGGCGTCTCGGAGCTCAAGGCAATTGTGGATGTCGATGAAGACCATCCCCCGCTCAGGGATCCACTAAAAAACGAGAAATGCGTGGCCTTCGACTACAAGGTTGAAGAAAAGCGGGGTTCCGGAAAAAACGAAAAATGGCGGGTTATTGAGCATCGGGAAGAACTAGCGCCTTTCTGGCTGGAGGACAGCGAGGGAAAGGTTCTCGTCCAGCCAGACGGTGCGAAGATCGAATACCCGCAGTACCATTCGGAGCGCCGGGGCGACAGGCGTTACACCGTCCGCTTTCTCGAAACCTTCGTGAACGTCTACTGCCTGGGTTTTGCCGGCCTGGATCGGGGGCAAGGGGCTTTGCGGGCATCGGCCAATATCGACACCATTCTCCAGCAACGCCATGAGCTGTGGCCCAACCTGGAGAAAATCGTAAAGGCGTCTCTGGCCCACGAAAAACAGCTGCTGAAAGCCATTGCCCAGCTACGCAGTGCGGACCCTGTCGAGATGAGTTCGAAGGGCCAGGCCGACAAGCTTATCCAGTTTGAACAGAACGTAACCAATGCCCTCCAGGCCCGGATCGAGGGATATCCGGACCTGAAGAACAATGAGGACATTCAGAAGTTCATGTCGATCATGGCAGAGACGGAAAACTACCTTTCGCTCTTGCGAAACAGCTACACCGAGAGCGCCATGATCTACAACACCCGGATCCAGTCTTTCCCTGACGTGATCCTGGCAAAACTGTTCCGTTTCCGCGAAGCACCGCAGTTCAGTTCGGAAACGTGAGCTAGCCGTTCAGGCCAAGGTGCTCGGCATCCTGCTCGATGCAACGATCCAGCAGCGCCAGATAGTCCGCTTTGGCCTTCAGCTTGGTTTCACGATGGGCGCGCATGTTCAGGGTTTTGAAATGCTGCGCCAGCTCGGTGGCCCGCTCAACCAGCTTGTCCTGGGCAACCACCTCATCCAGGAACCCCGCCTCTACTGCCCCTTCCGGGTTGTATATCTCAGCGTTCACGACCGAACGGTAAAAGTGGGCGGGCGCCAGTCGATGGCGGGCAATTTCAATCCCGGCGTGGTGCATGGTCATGCCGATTGCCACCTCGTTCAAGCCAAGCTTGAAGGGCCCCTCAATACCAATGCGGTGATCCACTGACAGCAGAATGAACGCGCCCTTGGCAATGGCATGGCCGCTACAGGCACCAATAATCGGCAACGGGAATGCGGCCAGACGCCGGGTAAAGCTGGAGCCGGTTTTTACCAGCGCGGCTGCTTCTTTCGGCCCCTTCTGCATTTCTTTCAAGTCGTACCCGGCAGAGAACACGCCTGGCTGGCCGGTCAGAATCACAACCGCCTTGCCCTGCTCCGCCCGATCCAGCGCCGCGTTGAGCCCCTCGAACACTTCCTGGCTCAGGGCGTTGGCCTTGCCATTGCTGATGGCAATCGTTGCTACACCATCTTTCAATTCATAACTAACCAGCTCAGTCACCTGTTCTACCTCTCTACCGCAATTAAAGTGAGCGTTTGTTTACTTCGCTGGACATGATTGTGGGTTAGGCGCGTCAGAGATTCAATATCCATTGGTCATGTCGCCCAAACCTGGTCGAAATTTGAGATCACCATCGCTTATCTACCAAAACACTGCCTTCAGCATCTTTCTGGACAAGTGTTTGCGTTCTTTTAAAGCCTTTGATGGCTGTGTGATCGGAGTGCACAACTGAACCTACGACTTCTCCTGCCTTGTTGATGACGGAGTATGTGTCGATTTCTGTTTCACCCAAAGGTCCTTTAGTTCTGCTGCCCTCGAGTTTCAGCTCTTCACCCGGATTAAGTCTTACTCTATCTCTCATGGACGGGTATTTCCTTTACAACGCCCGGCTCACGCGCCGGTTTGTAGCCGCGGAGGCGGCGGAAAATCGGTCGCTGTGCAGCCGATTGTTATGTTCTCCTTGAGATGCTAGATTGTGTATAAAAGTCGAAAAGCATACACATAGGTGCATCATGAGAACTAACATAGTCATTGACGACCAGTTAATGGCCGAAGCCCTCAAAGCCTCCGGTTACGAAACCAAAAAAGAGGCCGTCGAGCAAGGCCTTAGACTTCTAGTCCAGCTTAGCAAGCAGCAGGAAATTCGAAAGTTACGTGGCAAGATCAAGTGGGAAGGCGATTTGGGCGAAATGCGAGCTGCCCGATGATCCTGGTAGACACCAGCGTCTGGATCGACTATTTCAATGGGGTCGACAACCCGCAAACTGATCTGCTGGATGCCTCGATAGTTCAAGGTTCGGTTGCTATTGGAGACCTCATATTTTTGGAAATCCTCCAAGGCATCCGCAACGACAAACAGTATCGCCAAACCAAGCAAAGCCTGCTCGCTCTGGATCAGTATGAAATGTTTGGCAAAGAAATGGCAATTAAGTGCGCCGACAACTATCGGGCACTACGAAAAAAAGGCATCACGATCAGAAAAACTGCCGACGTGATCATCGCGACATTCTGTATAGAGAAAGAGTTGCCCCTGCTGTTTTTGGATCGCGACTTCATCCCCTTTGTTGATCACCTTGGACTTGAGCCTGCTCTGAGAGAAACATAACAGCAATTAGGCAGCGCGCTTTATCATTGCAGAAATTTGACTGTGTCACTATTACTGACTTTGAAACATCAATAACGCTGCACTTAAATCGATAAAACAGGAGCTTAGCCGAGCATGGTCATCTCTGCCACGTAATCATTCAGCGTCTGCAATTTGCTCCGCCAATCATACTGGATGAAATGGCTGTGATTTGCTTGGAGGCTCTGACGTAAATCCCTCACTCGAACGTTCGCTTTTGTTTACGACTGGAGAAACCTGATCGAAACCCCAGGGTGATCCTCGACTGGAGCTGACAGCGTCTGCGGCATCCAGGAACCAAGGAGTCTAGTTACGCATCTAACCCGAACATTTCATAAACACCCCAAGCAGCAGCCACGAAATTTTCTCGGTTAGCCCATTACGCCCAGATATGAGAATTATTAGTGTAGTATGCGCGCCAATGTCGCTCTGATGTCATCCAGTCACCGGCCTTAAGTGTTTATTATTTGATCAATTCCAGCGTCCGGGCGAGGGAAGGCCTCCCGAGCCCGAGATGGAGGTGAGCGCCGACAGCGGCTCAGCCGGTGTTTAACCTGGGCCGAGGCAGGCGATATAACCGTTCGGTGACTGTGTGCAGAAGGGCCTTGACCGGGCAGCTACCTGGCAGGTGGAGCTTGATGCGGTCTTTGTACTGCACCACCCGTACGGCCAGCTTGAACAGCTTGATGATGACCGTCGAGGGCTGGGCCTGAGACAACTCGGTGCCTTGCAACAGTTCGGCGCGCAAGGCGTGATGCAGTACATAGGCGGCGCAGGAGAAAAACAGGCGCAGGTGGTTGGCCGCAAAGCGGCAATCCGAGGTGCGGTCGCTGGCCAGGTCGTTTTTCATCATCTTGATGAAATTCTCGTCCTGGCCCCGGGCGCAATACAGCTCGGCGTACAGTATTTCCGGGGTTGACTCTTCCAGGGAGGTGACGACGAAGCGGGGGTTATCGCCGAGGGCCATGGTTTCGGCTTTCAGGACAGTGCGAAACGCCTGTGGCCAGGAACGGGCCTGATAATCGATCTCGTGGAAGGTGCGCGAGCGTTGCGGCGGGGCCTGTTCCGCGAGGCGAGCGTTATGGCAGCGGGTATCGTGCAGCCGCCGGGTGGATTGCAGGTGTGGCTCGGCCAGTTTTTTCAGACGGCTGTTGCCGGCCAGGCCGAACAGAAAATCGGTGTACGGATCGTCGAGCGCCAGTTGCATCAATTCCACGTTGGCGAAATGAGCATCACCACGCAGCAGGATGCGGGTCTCGGGATATCCCGTGGCAACTGGCGGGAAAACAGACTGACGGCAAAGCCCCAGCCACTGAGAATCAGACTCCATAACAGCACCGAGCCTTCATGAGAGCCCCAGACGGCGGTGAACTTGTAGTACCAGGGCAGCATCGAGTTGGAATTACGGGCCACATAATCCACGCTGAAATCATCCAGAAGAAAACTGGCGGTCAGGCTGGCATAAGAAACCAGTAGAAAAACAAATTGCCCCCATGCCATGGGCTCTGCAAATGCCATCCACAACGGGCGCCGGGTGGCGGCTCCCAGCAAGGGCACGGTCGCCTGAAGCAGCGACAGGCAAAGTGCAATCAATAACGCGAAGAGACCAACTTCAGGGATTGTCAGGGTAAGCATTTCGGGGCCGTGTTCGGTTGCGGGTTCGGCGATGACCGAACCTATCGGTGAAGGTTTCTCAGGTATTGCTTCGTCAGCCAGCCACAAGGCCAGCTGACGAATTCTCTATTACTTCCGACCAGGTTGGCGGGTAACGCGCAGATACGGTGTCTGCTCATCCCATCCGTCAGGGAAACGCTCTTTGGCCTCTTCGTTGGAGAGCGACGGAACGATGATCACATCCTCGCCATTCTTCCAGTCCACCGGCGTGGCCACTTTGTGGTTGTCGGTCAGTTGGAGCGAATCAATGACGCGCAGGATCTCGTCCAGATTGCGCCCGGTGCTGGGCGGATACGTCAGCATCAGACGGATTTTCTTCGCGGAATCGATAATAAATACCGTTCGAACAGTCACCTTGGGGTCGGCTTTTGGATGGATCATTCCGTACAGGTCGGCAACCACCTGATCCTTGTCTGCCAGCAGGGGAAAATTGAGCCCGGCGCCCTGGGTTTTCTCGATATCCTTCACCCAGTCGTTATGAGAGTCGAGCGGGTCGACGGAGACCCCGATCAGCTTCACACCGCGACTGGCGAACTCGTCCTTACGCTTGGCGAAGGCGCCGAGCTCTGTGGTACAGACGGGGGTGTAGTCGGCGGGGTGTGAAAACAGTACGGCCCAGTCGTCTCCCAGCCACTCATGAAACTGAATGTTTCCCTCGGTGGATGCCACGGTGAAATCGGGAGCGGTTTCTCCAAGTTGCAATGTCATCGTTTCATTCTCCTTTGCTTTGGCTGTCGTTCTTGGTTTGTCAGCACAGACGATATCCTTAAAGTCAACTTTAAGGTCAAGGCGTTTGTCAGATGTTTCTTAGCCTGATCCATCGAGCTCGACGTTCGTGCCCGATTTTTCGGGTATGAAACTGACATAGAGGAAAAGCACGGTGCCCAGCACAATGGCGATATCGGCAAGGTTAAAGGCCGGCCAGTGCCAGGATTGCCAATAGACATCAAAGGAATCCACAACATAGCCACGAAATATCCGGTCAATCAGGTTGCCCATGGCACCGCCAAGAATAAGGCTGTACGCGATGGCTTCTCCCCTGCGGCGGCACTGAAGAATCAGCCTGATCAGTACAAATGAGACAACTACCGCGACTGTGATAAGAAAGTATCGCTGCCAACCTCCGCCATCGGCAAACAGGCTGAATGCGGCACCGGTGTTCCAGACATGCACCCAGTTAAAGAACGGGGTCACCGGAATCGATTCGCCATACGCCATTGACTGCTGGACCAACCATTTTACAACCTGATCAGACGCCGCAATCAGGCCCGAAATAGCCAGCAGGCCATACGGCAAGAGTTTTTTGGCAACGATGGACATTGTTTAACCCTTAAGCGCCAGGATGCGCCTGGCACCGTTGAGTACGATAATCCCCGCGATGCTGCCGATGATAAGGTCCGGGTAATTGGAGCCAGTCCATGCCACCAGGGCGCCAGCGGTAATGACCCCCAGATTGATCACCACATCGTTGGCTGAGAATATCCAGCTCGCCTTCATGTGGGCACCGCCCTCCCGATGTTTGGATATCAACAGCAGACAGGTGGTATTGGCGATCAATGCGATGAACGCAATCCCCATCATTACCAGCGACTCCGGCTCACTGCCGAAGACAAAGCGCCTCACCACCTCTGCAAGTGCGCCCACAGCCAGTATCAGTTGGAGTACGCCCGCGAGATGCGCCGCACGCACCTGCATTTTCACGCTGTGCCCAACCGCATACAGGGCGAGCCCATACACGGCCGCGTCGGCGAAATTGTCCAGGGATTCTGCAATCAGTCCGGTAGACTGGGCGATCAGGCCGGCCGTCATTTCCACCGCAAACAGGACGGCATTGATACCGAGCAACCAACGCAGGGTGCCGGACTCCTGCTCGGCCGAGATAGCCGTACCCCCGACCGCCTTGATTGACTCAGGGTCGGCAGCGGCCGTTTCCTGAAGCGAAGCTCCCAGCCCGAGGGTTGCCAGCTTCGCGGTGATAGGCTCAGCCTCGCCATCGTGCACAACCTTCAACCGCCGATCAGACAGGTCGAAGGACAGCCCGCGAATGTCTTCAAAACCATTCAGGGCCAGTCGAATCATCCGTTCCTCCGAAGGACAATCCATCTTCGGTACGGTATACACACTGATCCAGTTGCCGGACGCTTCAGAGGCCCCCGACCCGGTATTACCCTCGGCGGGTGTTGCGTCGCAGCCACAGGCGTCTTCACAGGATTTACTCATGATACGGCTCCACTTGGGTATTGTCGGATTATGATTTAAAACTATATAGTCACTATAAGGTCAATAGAGCAGATACCATTTGTTGAGGAGACACCCGATGCGCATTGGTCAGTTGGCGCGGTCCGTAGGGGTTGACACCCAGACCATCCGTTTCTATGAGCGAGAGGGCTTGTTACCACCGCCGGATCGTCAGGACAACGGCTACCGTATTTACACTGAACGGCATGTTGAGCGACTGGCTTTTATCCGGCGCTGCAGAATACTTGAGCTGTCACTCGCTGAAATTCACGAGTTACAGCGTTATCAGGGCGCGCCCCATCAGCCTTGCAGGGCCATCAACACCTTGCTTGATGATCACATCGCTCAGGTACGGTCTCAGATAACCGATCTGCAGGTACTGGAGAAACAACTTGTGTCGCTGCGAGCAAGTTGTAACGATGATCGGGAAATTGAGGCCTGCGGGGTTCTCGACGGGCTCAGCGAAGGAAACATGCAGCAGTAGCTTGAAGCATTACGCACCTGCCTTTTCAGTTGCGTAAATCCAGTCAGTCCGGAACCCCTTCAATGGTGCGGGTCATCAAATCCACCATGGCCGGGCTGTCCCATTCCGCGGCACCGACCAGACGGCCAATTTCGCGACCGTCGTGATCAATCAGCAGCGTTGTAGGAACACCTTCTATGCCCAGTGTTGAGGTCGCCAGTGTCGACGGATCAATATACTGGCGAAGATGTTGGATGCCTGTTTTCCGGTAGAATTTCTCAACAACACTGATGCCTGCGTGGTCAACGGACAGCGCGACCACTTCAAATTGCTCGCCGCCCAGTTGAGCCTGAAGTGAGTCCAGCGTCGGCATTTCCTCACGGCAAGGCAGGCACCAGGTCGCCCAGATATTGAGCAATATCGCCTTACCCTTAAAGTCAGCCAGTGTCAGCGGCCTGCCGTCTTCGTCCTCAAAAGCCAGCTCGGGCAGAGTGCGAGGGGACTCCCAGATCAGGAAACCCTGGGGCCCCACCGACTTCGGAACCTTCCCTGCAGCCATAACTGGGGCGGCTATGGAAATAGCAAGCGCGAAAAGGACTACGGCGATTCCACGGGCGGCGGATATGCGCTGGTGACTCATTAGACATTTCTCCTGATTAAAGTGGTCGGTTTGCTGCCCGCATGGCGCCCCACGCGTTACTCGCTCTGTAGCAACGCTTCAATGCGCCCATGCAGCCGGCCCCAGAACCCATCACCGGCTGCCGCGTTGGGGCCTTTGGCAATGGCCGTCAGGTAGGTCACCAGATGCTCAGGCTTGAATTTCAATCCATGGAACCGGGCCCGCATCTGCCCTTCCGGGTCAATCACGTGGGTTACCACACCATGGACCTGTACCCCCTCGCCCGTATCCCTGAACTGAACGCCGTAGGCTTTGGCGAGCTCCGACGTCAACCCGGGCGGTTCACCTTCGCCCCGGTACAGAAAGTGCCAATTATCGGGGTTCAGGTCGAAATTGTCGCCATACGCGCGCATGTTGTCCCGGGTCCCGGCAACATCTTCCCGGTCCGTGGCAATGGTGATGAACACCACCTCTTCACTCAGCCCTTCTTCTTCAACCCCGGTTTGCAACTGTCGTATCAGGTTCATATGAAAAGGGCAGGCCTCGGTACAGCGCGTGTAGAGAAAATTGAGCACAACGGTTTTGCCGTTTAAGTCGGCAAGGGAAAGGGTATTGCCATCAACGCCTGTAAGATCAAATTCAGGGGCCGGCTGATCCACAAACTGGGCATACCGCTCTTTCTCATTCAACGAGGCCTCCACATCCTCCATGGAATGGGCCATGGCATTGGTGCTACCCAGGGCAACCATGGCAATCAGCAATACTCTGAATACACTGTTCACAGTCACTCTCCATTTGAGTTGTTTTCCGAAGGGAATCCCGGGTTATTGTGGCTTGGTATCGTCCAGATTCAGCGCAACGGGCAGGTCAGCCGGTGCCAGGCAAACGCCCTCGTCACTGCAGGCTTGCACCCGTACTGTCATGTCAAGCTTGCCTGCCTCTTTCAGCGCGGTGGTCTGTTTTTCATCTGGCAGCAGCCGGATGCTCGCACCGTCGTCGTACACCTCCAGGGCGGTGTCACCCAGCACAATGTCACTGACCCGGCCGCGCGGGTACTCCGTCGGAATATCGAGCGACTGGCCGCCAGCCGAAGACTTGGCGACGGTGGGGATCAGAAACTCCATGGAGGCTGGATTCGCATTCACGTGCCAGCCCGGTTCAATGTCCAGTGTCAGAACGATTTCACCGGTCTCCCCTATCAGCGCTTTGCCGCCTTCCGCAAGATTGAGGCGGACCTTATCGGAAGAATCTGCCAACCCCGTGCGGGCAACTGGCGCCTGGGGGTCGGAACTGGCTTGTTCAGGCTGGGCTGAGCCAGGGGCCTTTCCGGAATTGGTACCGATCAACATGAACGCCGCGATCGCGATCAGAAAAACCGCTATGCCGGTCAGCAATACTTTGGCTTGGGTTGTCATGGTTCATCTCCAGTATCTAGCCCGAATTTCTCATGAGGGGATAAAAGAAAGCGGCTGAAAGTGTTAAAATTTCAGGACCTTACACCATCAATCAACACCAACAACCGCTATCCAAAATGGTACCTCAAAAACTGACCTTCTCGCCACTTTCCCGCCGCCAGATTGAAACCGACTTCTCCGGAGGCCATATCACCTCCGATGCCGGCTTGCTGTTACTGCGCGAAGTCGACAAACAACACCGGTTAACCCAACGGCTGGCCGAGACTCTGACCGACCAGCGGGATCCCCGGATGATTCGTCATGAGCTCAAGTCCCTGGTCCGGCAACGGGTCTACGGTGTGGCCGGTGGCTACGAAGATCTGAATGATCATGAAGCGCTTCGCTTTGATCAGGCACTACAAACCGCCACGGGGAATGCCTCGACTCTGGCCGGCAAGTCCACGCTTTGTCGAATGGAGCAGGCGATGGATCGGCAAACCATTGTCAAAGCGCATGAGTTGCTCTGGCACCACTTTATCGAGCAGCATGAGAAGCCGCCCAAGGAAATCGTGCTGGATTTTGACGGCACCGATATTCCGGTGCACGGCGACCAGCCGGGTAAGTTCTTTAACCGGTATTACGACCATCACTGCTACTTCCCGCTTTACGTCTTCTGCGGTAGGCACTTGCTGGTGAGCTATCTGCGCACCAGCAATCGAGGTGATGCCCGGCACAGCTGGGCCATTCTGGCGCTGCTGGTGCGATTTATTCGCGAGTATTGGCCACAGACCCGGATCGTGTTCCGGGGCGACTCCCACTTCAGCAAGCCCCGACTGCTGGCCTGGTGCGATCGCAACCAGGTGGATTACATCGTAGGCATGGCCCGCAACCAGCGGCTGGAGGCGCTTGCCGCCCCAGCCATGGACAAAGTCCGGACCTACTACGAGGCTCATGGCCATAAGCTCGCCAGCACCTTCCGCTTCCGCTACAAAGCCCGAAGCTGGCATAAGCCACGCTGGGTGGTTGCGCGCCTGGAATATGGCCCTCAAGGCCCGAACCCCCGGTTCGTTATCAGCTCCCGCTACGATGACGGATTCAAGCTCTACTACGAACAGTATTGCGCACGGGGTGATATGGAGAACCGGATCAAGGATCAACAACTGGATCTGTTTGCCGGTCGCACCTCCAGCACACACTGGTGGACCAACCAGTGGCGGCTGATCTTATCCGGCTTCGCCTACACCCTGTTCGAGCGTTTGCGGGTGCATCTGAAAAACACGCCCTTCGAACGTATGAGTGCCGGCACCTTGCGCTTGAAGCTGATCAAGGTTGGCGCAGTCATCATCCGCAACACCCGCCGAATACGGGTGTTGATGAGTGATAGCTATCCACACAAGAACGATCTCTCAGCACTGGTTCAGCGCTTGGTGCCCCAGTAGATAATCGGGCTCCCCCGGCCCGATACCAATGGGGGAAAGGGGGAGTTGTGCCTGAATGCCGGAAACTGGCTAAATAATCGCCAACTTCGACCATGACCACTCGGATCTGGCACTACCAGGCTTGGTCTGCGAAGGTTGTTGGAGCACTATGAGAAATCCGGGCTAGGGTTGTGAATTCTCGGTGCGGTTGATCGCCTCGACCAGGCTGTCGGTATCAAAGAGCCCAGTGAAACGGGCGACAACGGTGCCGTCAGCGTCAAAAATCGCCGCAAAAGGCAAAGCTTGCCCACCCGTCGCGGTTAACAATGCGTCTTTTTCGGGATCGCTTGCTGTCACATCCACCTGAATCGGCACCATGCCGGCCCGCGCTACGGCTTCAGCCACAGCGGGCTCTTTATACACGGTGCGCTCCAGGACCTTGCAGTTGATGCACCAGTCCGCAGTGAACTCCAGCAAATACGGCGTGCCACGGGCTTTTGTGTCCGCCAGGAGTTCTGCTGAGTAGGGTTGCCAGACAAGCTCGTCTTCGCCGCTGCCCAACGGAGATGCGAATACCACTGTCACCACCAAGGCAAGGCCTGTCGCCGTTGCAGTGATCACGCGCACGGCACCGTTCCCCTGAACGAAGCGGCGGAGACCCCAGACCAGCACCAGCGCCAGCCAGGCCCACCACAGCCAGGGGTATACCGCTTTGGGCACCAGGCTCGCGCTGAAAAACACGGCGGCGGCCAGCAATATCAGCGCGAGCACTTCACGAATGGCTACGGTCCAGGGGCCCGCCTTGGGCAAACGACTCAGCCACTCGGGCCTGAGCATCAGTACCGCATAGGGCAACGACAGCCCCAGCCCGATACTGCCGAATATCCCCATGATGACCGGCGCCGGCTGGGTAACGGCAAAGGCCAGTACGCCCCCCAGGAAAGGGCCTGCGCAGGGCGCGGCCAGGATCGCACTCAACAGCCCGGATACATAGGCTTCAAAGTAACGCCGGCCATGCGCCGAGGCGGCGAATGTCGGGACGGGGATGGGCAGATCGAGCCAGGTAATCACCGCAAACCCGACCATCAACGCAACCAGGACGGCCACGAATAGCGTTGACTGGAACAACGTGCCCCAGTTCCACTGCAGCAGTGCGGTCAGGCCGCCCAGCGTCAGGAAAAAGGTGAGTGTTCCGGCCGTGAATGCCAGCGCGGCCAGCACCCGATGGGACCTCTGGCCGCCCGCCTCCCGCAGGATGGTCCGGACCTTGATGGGGATCGCGGGCAGCACGCAGGGCGTCAGGTTCAGCAGTAGACCTGCCATAACCGCCATCATGATCTGGCCGGCAATGAGTAATGAGGGCAACTGATCCATTACTCCGTGACTCCCAGCATCCTGCCGAGCGCTTCCTGGCTGGGCACACCAGTCTGGCCCCGCCATTGTCCGCTCGAATCCTTGTACAGCAGCCCTGGCGTCCCGCTGAAACCCGAAAGCTTATGGCAGAGCACGGTCATGCCGCGCACCAGGTATTCCAGATAGAATGACATCACAGATACGTTCCCGTTTTCATGTATTCATCAGTCGATAAAATCACCAGCAAAGCTGCCTACGTGGTGGTCTACCGCGCAAGGCCAAACGACAGGCACTCGAAGCGAAAGCCTCTGGTAATCAAAGGTTCAGGAGACTGTTGAATACTTGGGAGGAAAAGGGTCTGGGCCAGAAAGTACACGGCCGGAATGAGAAGAATAGCCTTTCGGGCAGGGGGAAGATAACAGCACTACCGAGTCTCTAATTGCAGATTTCCCGACATGGGACGTTGAACACGGGCTACTGCAGCTGCCCTCGGCATTGAGCCCGGCGCAGTCATGCATCACCTGGGTGTCTGGCAACATGACACAAGCTTCGGCCATGGGTTCCGCCTCAAAAGAGGTCGCGGCAACTCCCTGTGCAACGGGGAGAAGAGCCACGAGCAGTAGTACTGCCAGTCCCATAAGCCGTGTGGTCATCGCACTGATATCCTGATTACAGAACAGCTAAAACATCTTCCGCGTGGGAAGATAGTCGCCCACTTTAACCTACATTGGCGGAAGTGCAAACAGACACGCTCCATCACCGTATCCGCCAATTCGGCTACCAGAGTAAGATGTTGGCGGCGCACATAAGTTCCTCAGAAGCTTGGGTGTGGGGACTATCCGGGGATAAAACATCCGCTCTCCCTCGAGCCCTCAGTCGAGTGAAAATCATGTTCTTTCACGTTGATCGTTCCCCCCCCACTGCCCCCCTCATGCAATGATGCAATCAATGGGCAGGTAATATTGTACGGATGGGCATGGCACTGCTCGACCATCTCGCCCAGTACCTTCTCGATTCTCCCCAGTTGGTCGATTTTCTCACGCACGTCCCGCAACTTGTGCTCGGCCAGAGCGCTGGCCTCCTGGCAGTGAGCGCCATCTTCAAGTTGTAGCAGGTCACTGATTTCGACAAGACTGAAGCCCAGCTGCTGAGCCGTTTTCACGAACATTAACCGCTCGATATCAGCTGGACCATAGCGCCTAATACCACCTGGAGGACGTTCCGGCTCCGGTACTAGACGTCGCCGCTGGTAATAGCGGATTGTCTCGACATGGACGTTGGCAGCCTTCGCCAGGCCACCGATGGTCAATGAATTCGCTTTATCCGGCATACCCCTTGACTCCGTATCTGACTACGGAAGTAATCTTATCTTATCGAATGAAACTATGAAAGGTGTCAGCGTTATGTCGAATTCCAAATCGGGGCGTGTCCCCTTGGCTGCGGGAGGTATTGCGGGCCTTTTGGCTTCGGCCTGCTGTCTCGGACCGCTGGTACTTGTCGCGCTGGGTGTCTCCGGTGCCTGGATGGGCAACCTCACGGCTCTTGAACATTACCGCCCGATTTTCATCGGCGTTGCATTGGTGGCCATGTTCTTCGCCTGGCGTCGAATCTTCCGGCCAGTGGAACAGTGTCAACCCGGTGAAGTGTGTGCCGTACCACGGGTGCGAACGACTTATAAGGTGATCTTTTGGGCAGTAACGGCACTGATACTGGTCGCCCTGTTGTTTCCCTATGCTCTTCCTCTGCTTTATTGAAAGGAGATTGTCCCATGAAAATGCGCTTTGCCATGACGTTGCTTTTCGCCCTGCTCAGCATGCCCTCTTGGGCCGCCATGCAGACAGTGACGCTTTCGGTTCCGGGGATGACCTGTTCCGCATGCCCCATTACCATCAAGCTGGCCTTGAACAAGGTGGACGGTGTTTCACAAGTCGACGTGAGCTATCCGGATCGAGAAGCCGTGATTACCTTTGACGACACACGAACATCGGTGGAAGCCTTAACCCAGGCAACGGGCGATGTCGGCTATCCCTCCACCCTGAAATCCCTGGAAACGGACAGTAAGTGAGTTGTAATAAAGGACTCCAGGCGCCCTCTGTTACACGCGACTCGGCGCCTGCCGTGACAATGCCCCAGTAATACAAGGAACTCGGAATGAATAGTGACAATAACCTGCATATCGCTGTGATTGGTAGCGGCGGCGCAGCCATGGCGGCTGCCCTGAAGGCCGCGGAGCGTGGCGCCCGCATCACCCTGATCGAGCGCGGCATTATTGGTGGTACCTGCGTGAATACCGGCTGCGTGCCGTCGAAAATCATGATTCGTGCCGCGCATATCGCGCATCTGCGCACGGAGAGCCCATTTGACGGGGGCGTCAGCGCCCAGATACCGAAGGTGGACCGGGCGAAACTGCTTCAGCAACAGCAGACGCGTGTCGAGGAACTGCGCGACGCCAAGTACGAAGGGATTCTGCGCGACCAGACGGCAATCACGGTCCTGAACGGTGAAGCCCGGTTTGTCGATGGCAATAACCTGGTGGTCCAGTTGAACGAGGGCGGCGAGCAGAACGTCCATTTCGATCGCGCCTTTATTGGCACTGGCGCCCGCCCCGCAGAGCCGTCGATACCGGGGCTGGCTGAGACGCCTTATCTCACCTCCACCAGTGCGCTGGCATTAATTACTGTGCCTGAACGGCTGATCGTTATCGGCGCCGGTTTTGTTGCCCTGGAATTGGCTCAGGCGTTCGCCCGGCTGGATAGCAAGGTCACCGTGTTGGCCCGCAGCCGCCTGCTATCCGGTGAAGAACCCGCCGTCGGTGAGGCCATAGAGGCGGCGTTCAGGCGCGAGGGCATCGAGGTGCTCAAGCAGACCCAGGCCAGCCGTGTGGACTATACCGACAATGAATTCGTTATCGAGACCAATGCCGGTACCTTACGAGCTGATCAACTGCTGGTGGCGACCGGCCGGATACCCAATACCGAAAACCTGAACCTGGCGGGCATCGGTGTGGAAACCTCCCGTGGCGCGATTCAGGTGGATGGGCAACTGCAAACCACGGTCCCCGGTGTCTATGCCGCCGGTGACTGCACCGATCAGCCGCAGTTTGTCTACGTCGCCGCTGCCGGGGGCAGCCGGGCTGCGGTCAACATGACGGGAGGCGAGGCCACCCTGGATCTCAGCGCCATGCCGGGGGTGATGTTTACCGACCCTCAGGTCGCCACAGTTGGCCTGACAGAGGCCGAAGCGCTCAAGCAGGGCTACAATGTGGACACCCGTCTGCTGGATCTGGAAAACGTGCCGCGAGCGCTGGTGAATTTCGACACCCATGGCTTTATTAAGATGGTGGCCGAGCGCGATTCGGGATGCTTGCTGGGGGTGCAGGCGGTAGCCGGGGAAGCCGGTGAACTGATCCAGACGGCAGTCATTGCACTTCGGTCACGGATGACCGTGCAGGACATCGGCGATGAACTGTTTCCTTATCTGACCATGGTGGAAGGCCTCAAGCTCTGCGCGCAAACCTTCACCAAAGACGTGAAACAGCTGTCCTGCTGTGCGGGATGAGTATTTGCCAAGGCGCCTTCAACCCAACCTCTATCATGCAAGTTCGGACGCTTTCTGGTGCCTTAGGCGAGCCATGAGCAGCTTGGCAACAATCGGTAACAGGGTAATGCCACTGACCAGGATCAGAAGCCCGGTCACCACCCCGGACTCAGATGCCATGAGCAAGCCACCAAACGCTGTGATCAAATACGCTGTCGGAATAACACCGGCCAGAGTTGCGACCACGAATCGCCAGAACGCGATCGGTGTCAGGCCGGCTGCATAGCTGACGGCATCGAAGGAGATAAAGGGCACCAATCGCGACGCAAAAATGACAAGCATCAACCCGCCCTGGGAGCGGTCCTTGCCCAGCCAATTCAATACCGGACGTACCCGCCTCCAGCGATGGATAACGTCGTACCCCAAGGATCGAGCAATGGCGAAAGCGATCAGTGCGCCGGCCTCAGCACCGATAACTACGATGACTGTTCCCCATAGCGATCCATAGGCCGTACCGGCAACCATGGCGATCGGGGCGCTGGGGATCGGGCTCAGGACAATGGCCGTGATCATCAGGCCAATGATACCCACCGGCCCCCAATACCCCAGTTGGTCAATCCATTCCGACAAGGCCGCCTTGTTGGTCACGGTGGTCAATGCTCCGGTCTCCAGCATGACCCAATAGATCGCAGCCAGTGCAACCAGCAAGAGCAGAACCCCGACTACTTTTGCTTTTGCGTTCGGTCTAACTCCCATGCCTGCCATGGGTACCCGATGAAATTCATGGTTCAGGGTGGTAGTCATAGTCTCCTCTGGCGTTCTTACTCGCGCGTCCAGAATCGTCCCTGTTTTTCGAAAACAGGTACTTGCCGAGGGCTGCGACGCCAAGTACCAAGGCGACGATGAGCAAAAGGGATATCAACCCCCTTCCCGCCATTCCAAACATGCATGCCTCATTCGTCATCATGTCAATCTCCTGATTCTGTGTGTGCCAGGCCTCTTACGAGACACTGGCCTGTGCGGCTCCGCTTTCGCTGATACTGCTCTCCACGGAGCTTCCGCTATCGGATTTGAACCGGCCCAGTCGGAGGGAATTGGTCACCACAAACACACTGGAAAGGCTCATGGCACCCGCAGCCAGCATGGGGTTGAGCAGATAACCGGTAAACGGGAACAGAACACCTGCGGCCACGGGGATCAGTGCCAGGTTGTATCCGTAGGCCCAGACAAAATTGCCAAGAATCGTTTTGCGGGTGCGCCGGGAGAGCGCTGCAGCATCCACGATGCCCCGGAGGTCGCCGCGCATCAGAACCACGTCGCCGGCCTCGATGGCAATGTCGGTACCGGTGCCGATGGCGATACCCACATCGGCTTGCGCCAGGGCCGGTGCGTCATTGATACCGTCACCCACAAAAGCAACCCGGGCACCTTCCTCTTGCAGGCGCTTCACTTCGGACGCTTTCTGGTCCGGCAATACCTCCGCAAGCACCCGTTCGATACCGGCTTGCCGCGCAATCGCCTCGGCGGTGGCGCGGTTGTCACCGGTGAGCATGGCCACGCTGAGCCCTGATGACTTGAGCGCAGCAATCGCTTCCACCGAGCCGTTCTTGAGCGGATCGGCCACGGCAATCAGCGCGGCGAGGCGTCCGTCGACGGCAACATACAGCGGGGATTTGGCTTTTTCAGCAAGTGACACCGCATCGTCGGCGACGCTGGCCAGGTCGATACCGAGGCGGCGCATATAACGGTCCGCGCCCACATTGATCCGGCGTCCGGCCACCTGTGCCTGGATGCCGTAGCCCGGCTCCGCCTGGAATTCACTGATCGCGGGTAACGTGAGGCCCCGATCCCTTGCGCCCTTGACGATGGCTTCCCCGATGGGATGTTCACTTTCGGTCTCCACAGCCGCAACCCAGGCCAGGACCTCATCCTCGCGGCCTTCCACCAGTATGAAATCTGTCAGCTCAGGCTGGCCCCGAGTCAGGGTGCCGGTTTTATCGAGGACGATGGTGTCCATCCGAGACAGTGTCTCCAGGGCCGCGCCTTTGCGGAACAGCACGCCCATTTCGGCGCCCTTACCGGTTCCGACCATAATGGCTGTTGGCGTAGCCAGTCCCATCGCGCAGGGACAAGCAATCAGCAGTACGCTGACCGTCGTGACGAAGGCAAAGGACAGGGCCGGCTCGGGCCCGAAGCTGAACCAGGTGATGAACGTCAGAATCGCGAGCACAATCACAATGGGAACGAAAATTCCCGCTATCTTGTCGGCCAGCGCCTGAATCGGGGGTTTATCAGCCTGGGCCGATTCCACCATTCTGATGATCTGTGCCAGAACGGTGTCCGCACCGACCCTCGTAGCCCGGAACGTCAGGGAACCGTTCTTATTAATGGTTCCACCCACCAGCTCGGCGTCTTTCTGTTTGGCCACGGGAACGGGCTCGCCGCTGATCATGGACTCGTCCACGTAGGATTGGCCTTCCTCCACCACGCCATCAACAGGAACCCGCTCTCCCGGGCGCACCTGGATACGGTCACCAGGTACCACGGCTTCGATGGGCACTTCGACGGCTTCCCCATCCCGAATGACACGGGCGGTCTTGGCCTGCAATTGCAGAAGTTTTTTGATTGCCTCCGACGTTCGGCCTTTGGCGACGTGCTCAAAGTAGCGTCCCAGCAGAATGAGCGTCACGATTACTGCCGCTGCCTCGAAATAGCTTTCGGCGGTACCGGCGGGAAAGAATCCTGGAACCAGCAGTGCTGCGACGGAGTAGAAATAGGCAGCGCTGGTGCCGATCATAACCAGGCTGTTCATGCCAGGATTGGCATGGCGCAATTCAGTGTACCCGGACCGGAAAAACCTCAGTCCGGCATAAAACAACACCGGCGTGGTTAGTAGCCACTCAATTGCCATCCATCCCCGATGGGGTAAGACACTGACATATAGAGCCTCAAGAGCAGGGATCATTTTACCCATGGCAATCAGAACAATCGGGATAGTCAGCGCCGCAGCGAAGAGCACTTTCCGGCGGAGGTCGATGCCCTCCCTGTCCTGCTCTTCCGTTTCGCTATTGGCGTCCGGCTCCTGAGGTTCATACCCTGCGTCGCGGATAGCCTGATGAATTTGCGGCACTGACAGGGTGTCAGACAGGAACTCCACAAACGCTTTCCGGGTAGTCAGATTGACACTGGCCTTAACCATGCCGGGTTGCTTGTTCAATGACTGCTCAATCCGGGATACGCAGGAGCCGCAGCTCATGCCGACGACCGGAATCTCAGCCGACTGTAGCCGTGGCTGGTAACCCGCCTCCTTAATCGAGTCGATTAGCATGGCCGGCGTGGTAGGCTGGTCAAATTCCACGGTGGCTTTTCCGGTCGCCAGATTCACCTGGGCTTCCGCAACGCCGGGCTCACCCATGAGCGCCTTTTCAATCCGCCCGACGCACGAAGCGCAAGACATTCCATCAAAACGAATCTCTATTCGTTGCATACCCGTTTGGCTCCTCGGCACAGATAACTGTGTGCCTCTAAATCAATGCATCCGCAGGCGATTGCCAGCTTCACCCTTGCTGGGCTATAGCTTCAACAATCGGGCAGCCATCCATCGGCCCCTCACCGGAGCATTCCTTCAGTGTTTCAGACAGGACGGCCTCGATGCGGGACAGACTCTGAATCTGATGCCGGATTTTTTCCAGTTGCTTCTTTGCAATTTGCCTGGCCTCGGCACGGTCGCCATTGGCGTCCTGAAGCATCAGGAGTTCGCGAATCTCATCAAGGGTGAAACCCCATTGCTTGGCGTGGATGATGAATTGCAGCCTGGCGATCGCATCCTCGGGGTAACGACGATAATTCGATTGGTTTCGGGCAGGCTCGGGCATGAGATTTTCCCGCTCGTAAAAGCGAATGGCATGGCTGGCCACGCCGCTTTTATCAGAGAGTTCGCCAATATTGAACGTTTTCATTCTTGCACCTCAAAACAAGTGATCAATGACTGATGCCAACCATAACCTTAAAGTGAACTTTAAGGTCAAGGCATTTTTTCATGCTTTGTCAGACCGGTGGCGGTACACCAAACTGACCCAAGGTCCCCCGTTTTGAGTCAAGTGGGGCGAAAAGACGGAGACACTGTAATGAAGGGTTTTGAAAGGCTGGTTACGCTGATGTTAGGACTTTTCCCGTCCCTTTTCGCATTCGCTGATGGGCCCGGGCGCCCCCAGTGAAGTGTGGCGCTACAGGGCGGAATTGCTGAAAGGTCCAAAAAACACAGTCTCCGAAAATCCGGACAGTTACCTCGGCCCAACGATCCGGCTACGCCGCGGCCAAACCGTCAAAATCCATATTCACAATGAGCTGCCAGAGGACACCACCGTCCACTGGCACGGACTTCACGTGCCGTCCGACGTAGACGGACAGCCAAGACTACCGATCCGCCCAGGCGAGACAATGACTGTTGGCTTCGAGGTATTGGACCGGGCCGGACTGTTCTGGTACCACTCTCATGCCCACGGCAAGCAAGGTGGTCGCGTAGGATTTCAAAGTTACGCAGGGTTGGCCGGACTCCTGATCGTTGAAGACGAGGAAGAAGCGGACCTCAAATTGCCGTCGGGCGATAACGAGCTGCTGCTGGTGCTTCAGGACCGCACCTTTGCTGGTAACAATGAACTGGTTTACATGGGCCGTGGCATGGGGTCCATGATGGACCGTATGCACGGTTTTCTGGGGGATAGAGTGCTGGCTAACGGGGCGCCTCCAACCACCCGCAAGGTTGCCACCCGCCCCTACAGAATTCGAGTCCTCAATGGGTCCAACGCCCGCATCTACAAACTGGCCTGGAGCGACGGGCGACCTGTCACCGTTATCGGTGCAGACGGCGGCCTTCTTCAGGAACCGGAAGACAGGCCTTACGCCGTGCTGGCTCCGGCTCAGCGGCTTGATATATGGGTCGATCTTTCCGAGTTCCAGCCGGGTGATACGCTGGAGCTTATCAGTGACCGTTTCCGGGCAGGCATGATGAGCGGAGGTATGATGGACGGAATGGGCATGATGGGCAGCAACGCCCTGCCCCTTGGCAGCCGATTCCCCTTGGCCAGGCTGGAGGTGTCCAAGTCATTAAAGGCCAGCGAACCTTTACCGGCACAGCTAGGTGTGCAGCGGCAAAAAATACCGGTAAACAGCAATACGCGAATCCGGTCGTTCGAGTTAAGCCCGGTGATGATGCGGGGATTTGCCATGAATGGCCGGCGGTTTGACGGAACGAATGTTGCTGATGACGAAAAAGTCCGCCTTGGTGACACGGAAATCTGGGAATTCCACAACAGCACACCGATGCCTCACCCGATGCATATTCATGGCTTGCAATTCAACGTTGTAGGGCGACGAGGCGGCAACTCGGACAGTCTACAGCAGGGCCTGGTAGACAGTGGCTGGCACGACACGGTTCTGGTTATGCCTCGTGAAACGGTTCAGGTGGCGATGAAATTCGAGCGCTTTGACGGCCTTTACATCTACCACTGTCATAACATGGAACATGAGGATGCAGGGATGATGCGCTATTTTCAGGTGCAAAGCTAAGCGCTACCAGTCTCCTTGGTCTGCTCAACCGTTGTCACCGAGCCCGAATATCACCAGCTGTTCCCAGCCAAAGGTGAGTCCCGCGATGACCCCGAAGGCGCCAAACAACCACCAACGCCGTGGCCCTGTCAGCAAACCCACCGGTCCTCCTCTCATTATCGTCCCTCATTTTTACCGTGGTTGTTGGTTGCTCATTTTCACCGCTTATGCGGTAAACAGTTGCAGTTGAGCATTTTTGAGAAAATAACGTTGAAGCACGGTTTAAGGTCAAGACTTTTGTCAGAATGGTCAAAGTGAATTCACCTTGAGCCTTTGGATATCGATGGCGTTGTGTCATTGAAATAAAAACTGCTAGGATTTGGTGAACTAAAAGTCGAGCTGTGTGTCACAGCGTTGAACCTTTACAGCTTGGTGCTTGGAATCAGGATGACCGCAACAACCCGCCAATTTATTTCCGCGCTGCTATCACTGCTTCTGGTGATAAGCGGACCGGCATTGGCTATGTCCAAAATAGCGGACAGCGACGCGGACACTGCGATGCCGGATTGTGGTTCCATGATGATGGCTCAGGCTGAGAGCGCCGGCTCCTCAACAGACACTGAAGCGGATTGTGCCTCAGCCCCTGACATGGCCTGCCCGAGCGCCAGTGGGCTGATCAAATGCGGGGTCAGCGTCAGCGTTGCCCTGTTACCGGGGGATTCCATCGGTTTTACCGATACGGGCTCCCACCCGGTATTGACCGCACGATCAACCTTCTACCAGGATCCGTTCCTGGCTTCTATTACGCCCCCTCCAGAACACCACTCCTGAGTTTTAACCCGGATTTTTGCCTCTAGGAGGCAAGCTCTTTAACGTTAATTCTTACAACAAAGTCTCGTACTTCCGTCCATCCGTAACGAGACTTTAACTGGAGTAAATCAAATGCGTAATTCAAAAATCAACCTCACCGTAACCGCCGCCGTTCTGGCAGGCAGTGTTGCCCTCTTCTCTGCCGTTGCCCACGGCGAAGGAGCCGGCATGATGGCCGGACATTCCGAGCAAAATGGCATGATGTCCTCGCAAGGCATGGAGGGTATGGGCGGCATGATGGGGATGATGTCCGATATGTCCCCAGAAGACCGCAAAGCCATGACCGAAGCGTGCATGAAGATGATGCAGGCTCATGGTGGCGATGGCATGAAAGACAAAGACACCGGCACCAAATAACCATTTGGACACCCTCATGAACTGAAGCTATGGGCCGGGGACGCATGTGCATCCCCGCGCCCTGCACTACATGTAAGCGATTCCAACCGAGGATTTTCCATGAAGACCATGAAACTCGCCCTTTATACGGGTATAGCCGCTGTCGTTATCGGCGCTGGCACCACCTTGGCCATCCAGACCAACGAATCTGACCAGTCATCGGTTGCGCAAGCCGAGAGTGGAAAGACAGGTCAGGCCATCACCATTTACAAAAGCCCCAATTGCGGTTGCTGCCAGGACTGGGCCGAGCACCTCGCGGCCAATGGCTTTGAGACCCGCATCGTTGAAACCAACAACCTTAATGAAATCAAGCAAAAGTACGACGTACCCCGAGATATGGCGTCCTGCCACACTGCGCTGATCGGAAACCTGGTGATTGAGGGCCATGTGCCGGCCAATGACATCGTCGCCTACCTTGAGGACCCGCAGTTCAATACGATTGGGCTATCAGTGCCGGGCATGCCCCATGGCACCCCCGGCATGGAAACCGGCCGGAAGGACGATTATCAGGTCATCGCTTTTAACGCCAATGGCAAGCAGGGTGTTTTCCGTGAACACAAGGATTACTGAGGTCAGCCCCATGAAAGCGAAGGTTTACCGCCTGAATTCTGGCGTTTCCAGGCTTTTCCTGTTCGCGTTGATTGCCGTCATGCCGGGCCTGGTTCAAGCCCAGTCTGCGACTGATGGCCAAGCAGTGAAGGCGCTGACGACTGACGCCTCCGGCGCCCTACTGGTGCTTCGGAATAGCGGCCTGCTTGCCGTGGAAGGCCAGAGCACTACCGAGATCCCGCTGCCACCGTCCGATTCCGGCGCTCCCCCTCGGTCCATGGCAAAGGGCGCGGACGAAAGTCTGTACCTGGCAGGGCCTGGCCTTGGTATCTGGCGCTATGACAACGCCAGCAAGCGCTGGCAATCCCTCAATGACACCCTGCCGGATCTCGGAATCACGGCGATTGCCGCCCACGCCACCCAAGCCGAAACGCTTTACGTCTATCTCGGTGACGGTGGCATGTTCCGATCCAGGGACGGCGGTGCCGAATGGGTGAAGGTAGACAGTGGCCCCCGGGAGCCGGTGCAGGCATTCCTGCACTCGGATATGCCGGGCAGTATGGAAAGTGGCTGGCTGTTCGCTGGCACCACCCGCGGCGTTGCCCGCTCCATGGACTGTTTCTGCTTCTGGGGCGATGCCGGCGAATTACGAGGGACTGTGACTGCTATTGATTACGATCCTTCTGCCCCGGAGAACGTCTACGCCGTGATCGAGGGGCAACTTCACCACAGTTCGGACGGTGGCGAAACCTGGGCTGGCCTTAAGATACCCGAGCCAGTCACCGCTCTGACATTCTCACTCAAGGAAGGACTCGTGGTGGGCACAGAGGATGGAGATCTGCTTTCGCAGAACGCCTCTGGCGAATGGGTACCTGTTCATGAATAAGTGGTCTTTCCCGCTGGTCTTGCTCGTTGCCCCGGCCCTTGTGGTGGCGGGGGGCGCGCCACCAAACAGTGACAGTGGGCCGACCGAGGTGGCCGAGGGTCGCCAGATTTACGAGCAATACTGCGCCGCCTGCCACGGATGGCAGGGCGAGGGTGCTGCCGACTGGACCAAACCGGATGAGAAAGGCGAAATGCCCCCGCCACCGCACGATGAGACAGGCCACACCTGGCGCCACAGCGATGCCATGTTGTTCAGGATGATTGCCGAGGGCTGGCGACATCCCTTCAATAAAACGGATAGGCTGACGATGCCGGCGTTCAAGGACATCCTCACCGACCAGGAAATTCAGTTGGTGATCGAGTACCTGAAAACGCTATGGACGGAAGACCAGCGCCGTTATCAACGGAGCGAAAGTCAGGACGTTAATTAGGCTGAGGGTCCTTCCTGATTTCTCACGGACACCAGACAACACTCACGCTAGATCTCGGGTAACTCGAAAATGTCGTTGAATCAGCACTTCAAGAAATGGTCATGGTTATTCGGTATCGCCGGTTTCAGTCTGATGGTCGCTGCAATTTTCGTGCTGCCGCAGTACCTGAAGCCAGATCTGGATGCCGGTGTCACTTTTTACGCCACCGAGGGATGCGCACCTTTCAAGGGTCAGTGTATCGGGCGAAAGGACAATCAAGCCATCACAGTCGGTTTAGGTAATGAAGCCATCGAATCTATGACAGAAATTCCCATTCGTGTGCATCTCGCTAACATGACAGCAGACTCCCTAATCGTCGATTTTGAAGGGCTTGAAATGTACATGGGCGTGGTCCGCACCCAGCTGGTACCGAATGCCCAGGGCGTCTACCAGGGAACCTTTACCCTGCCGGAGTGCGGTACAGGCAAAATGCTATGGCGCGCGCGGGCCATTATCGACAAGGGCACTTCCAAGAAAGGCATCAAATTTGATTTCTGGGCGGCTTGATGCACTCGCAGCAATAGGAGGCTAGATGCCGGATCTTGCAACCTGGGGAATTGCCGCCGCGTTTGCCGGTGGTCTCATATCGTTTTTTTCACCCTGCACGCTACCTCTGGTTCCCGGCTACCTGTCGGTCGTGACTGGAGGTGCCCTGACCGAGGCTTCGAATCGGTTGAAGGCCCTTTGGCTGAGCCTGTGTTTTGTGATGGGGTTCAGTCTGATCTTTATTGCCCTGGGAGCAAGCGCAAGTGCTTTAGGGCAATGGTTGATGGCCTATCGTGAAGAGGCCAACCTGGTGGCCGGCGTGCTCATCATTCTAATGGGTCTGTTTATGCTGGGTTGGTGGAGCATGCCGGCGTTGCAGCGCGAATGGCGCATTGGACAGTCACTTGAAGGCGGACGTCCCACTGCCGCCTTTCTTCTGGGGATAGCATTTGCCATCGGCTGGACACCCTGTATAGGTCCCATACTCGGGGCTATATTGGCGCTCAGCTCCACCCATGCCAATGCCGAGGCAGGTATGTTGTATCTTGCTGCCTATTCGTTAGGGCTGGCTCTTCCCTTCCTGGGAACTGCCCTATTCATTGAGCACTTTCGCCGACGAGTGCGCTGGTTCAGTCGCTGGAGTCGACTGCTGAGAGTGTTTGCAGGCCTGGTACTCGTTGTCATGGGCGTGTTGGTGCTCACCGGTCAGATGACTCTATTCGCGTCATGGATGTTGTCGACGTTTCCAGTTCTTGGAAGGCTTGGCTGAGCTTCCTACAACCAAACTAACGAGAACGGTTCACGGATTCATACTCAAATACTGCGTATGAACAGCTTTCATGAACAAATGGGGCTGCCTTTTCGTTAATGGTTTTGCATTGCCGAACCATTGAAGCGGTTCATCGTTCTTCAAGACTGGATCAAAAACCGGCTCGCAGTGGAGAGTCGCGAATGTCCGCTTTTGTTTAGTAGTGCCCTGGATGCGGCTAGATTGCAAAGCGGACATTCTGGTACGACGCCTGGAAAGCCGCTCGCATGCCTGGCGTATCGACAAACCGACCATCAATCTCTTCAACGGTCCGGCCATGGCAGTCTGGGTAGCATGGCCTCCACGTCAATCGTGTAGGTAGAGAAAAAAGCTTCCGCCGCTTCAATTAAAGCTGTCTCGTTTTCAAGTATCCCAAGATAGACCGGCCACTCGGCGTCTATCAGTTCCGTGCTATAAGGTTCCGGATCTACGTCCCCCAGCTCTGCAAGAAACCGGAACTCCGTTTCGTTCATGACGATGTAATCGCACCGTTTGCGCGAACACGCGGTCACGCCAGGTTAACAACGGCCCTACGGCGTGCATTTGGTCCGGCAAAGGCATCCATAGCGGGTTGGCGAAAACCGCGTTGGCCAGTCCTCGTTCCAGAGCCCAGGCCTGGCGTTTACGCGCCATCGGGACGAAATCGGCTGCGATACCGGTCTGTTTGGTGAATTCATTGATCACCTCGACCAGAATGCCCTCGCTGAGATCATTGCCGTAATAAAACGGGAGAAAGCTCTCGTCCGAACCCATAATCTTGAGCGTTTGGGACGAAACTGGAAGGAACCAGAATGCCATGATGATAAACAGGACTGCTCTCATTCGGTCCTCGTTGGAGTGATCAACCGGGTAAGGCCGTCGCTTGCCCGACTCTGCCTTTCGAGTTACAGACAGTTTGGCTCGAATTCTGGCTACATACCATAAGAAAGTCGATGTCGCTGCAAAGTCAGCTTTACCCACAAAAACTGTGGATAACTTTGTGGGAACAGCTCGGATAGGTGTCTTCAGCCCTGCAATGGCAGGGCCTCAGCCATTGTGGCGTTTTAATGACCGGCCAGCGAATAAACAGCCTTATCAGGCTAGCGAATACCCTTCGACTGCAGCCATTGGCTGATCTGCGCCTGATTCATGGCGCCGCTCTGGCGGGCCACTTCCCGGCCATTCTGGAACAGGATCATGGTAGGGATGCTGCGAATGCCAAACTGGCTGGCCGGGCCTTGGGCCTGTTCCGTATTTAGCTTGGCAAAACGTACCTTGCCCCGCCAGTCTCTCGCGGCCTGTTCGAACTGAGGCGCCATCATTTTGCAGGGGCCACACCAGCTCGCCCAGAAGTCCACCAGCACCGGCAGATCACTGCGCCCGGTATGATTAGCAAAGCTCTGGTCTGTAAGTTCCAGAACCTGATCCGGCCACAACGGCTGTTTGCAGGCGCCGCAATTGCCGCCAGATGACAATTTATCCGCAGGCACGCGATTTACCTTGTGGCAGTGGGGACAGACCAGGTGTCGGATATCAGTCATGATTGATTGCCCTCAGATTGTGTACTGAGATAAATGATCAGGGCAGACCAGACGAAATCAAGCAGCGCTTCATATTACTCGTCTCGCCAAAGCGGCCAGGCGATGAAAACTGTACTAGAAATCAGACATTACGTCCTGAAGATCCTGCTTGAGCTCTGCCGGTTCGGTGATCCATACCGTTTTATCAGGGCCGGGAAATACACCCACATCGAGGCCATCCTTCGTTAAACCGGGGACCCATTTCCGGAAGAAGTCCGGCAGTGAAATACTGCGGGGCGTCAGCTCATCGCCGCCGTTGGCGTACTCGGCGGCAAACGCCGAAGCCGGCCACACGGGCAGGTATTCCACATCGCCATCGTCCGAGGCGATCTTGAGGAATTGGCTCTGGCCGTTAACCAGGATCCAGATTTCCCGTTCCTCGGCCACTTGGCTCAGGAAGTAGTCGTACCGCTCTTCACCATCCATTTCCATTACTTGATTGAGGTCTTCACTGCTCATGTCAGGTACGCCACTCCAGTCGTTTGCTTTTCGGTATTCGGCGGAGCCTAACACGTATTTGGCGGAGACTGGCGGCCGCTTATCCAAAACATTATCAGCAACGCTGCAAGGGCCAGGTTGCCTAAGAGCATAAAGGGATACATTTCCGGGGAGATTCGCAACCATTCACCAGTAAAGTTCATCTTGGCGTGGAAAATCAGCACCGCTAGAACCATGCTGAACCGCAAGACACTATCCACGCGTAAAAGGAGCATCACTGAGGTCAGACCTCGAAACGGCGTCTAATTCAGAATAATCGGAGCATCCGAATGAAAAAGTACCTCGCCCTCCCGATCCTGTGCATCGCGTTGCCTGTATTCGCGCAACCGGCGCCTCCGCAAAAGGGATTCAGTGGTGAAGTCTCGCTAAATGCGGGGATCATCTCTTCAACGTCCAACTTTAACGTCGATGGCAGCGCCAGCACGTTGTTCAATAAAAGCGTTCTGATGATGAGCTCAGCCTGCTTGCAGCTTACGAGTACCCGCAATTCATGGGCTGGAAGGACTGGTCGTTTATTTCTTTTGCCGGCTTTGGCGACACCCAATCCAACCTGACCTTCTACGATGAATCCTCGTACCTGTTTGCGGTGGGGCTAAATTATAAGTTCTGATCTCGCCTGGCCTTCAAGCGCTCAACCAAGGCTCAGTTTTCAACCACTCGGGCTCGAAGCCTGGGTAGCTGAGCCGGGTAGTGTTCCTGAATGAAGGTTACCATGCCCTCCCGGATCGCACATCTGAGGTCCCAGTTCTTGCTGGAATTGGCGGCGCTCATCAAAAAACGCACCTGAATGGCCTGATCACTGGAATCGGTCACCTGCACCGAGGAAAATTCGCCATCCCAGAGCCCCGATTCATTGAGCAAACGAGTGAACTCCTGCCTGAGCGGTTCAACCGGCATGGTGTAGTCCACCCAGATAAAAACTGTTCCCAGCAACTCTGCGGTATTCCTGGACCAGTTCTGGAACGGGTTCTCGATAAACCATTGCAGTGGCACTACAAGGCGACGCAGATCCCAGACCCGCAAAACCACATAGGTGGCTGTCACTTCCTCTACCCAGCACCACTCGCCCTGAACATATAGCACGTCGTCTATACGGAAAGGTTGGGTCAGAGCGATCTGCATACCGGCCAGCAGGTTGCTCAACACAGGACGGGCCGCGAACCCGAGAATAAGGCCGCCGACACCCGCGGAGGCAAGAAGGCTGGCGCCCATGTGCTGAACCGATTCAAAGGTCATCAGGGCAGCGCCCAGGCCGATGATCACGATGAGAATATTAAGTGCGCGGACCAGGAATCGGGTCTGGGTCTCGACCTTGCGCGCCCGCTTCCAATGCCCTTCCAGCACTGGATTGAGCGCGACAATGACCTCGCCAATGGCCGATGTCAGTCGAACGGCCGCCCAGGTGATGGCAAGGATGAGTAGAAGGGTGGTGATTTGCTGAATCGCCGCCATCAACGGGAGATCCGGTGGTGCGGCCGCCAGCGAACCTGCAAGGGTGAGCAGACAGAAAACAACACCGAGCGCCCGGGCAGCCGCATCGAGGAACAGGCGAATGACCGTCCTGGACCCTGAAAAATGCCGAAAGACTGCCAGAGCCAGTCGGTACACGACATAGGTCGCAGCAACTGCGAGAATCGCCGTAAAACCCGGCCACAACCATGCCTTGAAACCGGCTTCAAACGATTCCAGCATCTGCCCTCCCCGAGCTTTCAATCAGAAAAGTGGGCAGGCGAACACATCCCTGTATTCCGCTCAGCCCCGTAAAAGCCTAGACCAGCCCTTGCTCCCGTGCCATCGCCATGGCCGCTTTCGGTCCGGTCCAGAGCGAGGGGAGGATAACCAGTGAAACCGGAATCGCTGTCAGCACGATGAACTGCTGGAGTACGCCAATCTGGCCGGCGCCCATATACAGAAGAATGGCCGCCATCAATGCCATGGCACCGCCCCAGAACACACGGATCCAAGGGCTTGGTTCGTCGTGGCCAGCTCCGACCATAGCAATCGAATAGCTCATGGAGTCGCCGGTGGTGGCAACGAAAATGGTTGTCAGCAACAGAATCGCCGCCGCCATCCAGGTGCCGCCGGGCAAAGCCTGAGCCACGGTCAGTGTGGCGACATCAAAGCGAAAGTTGTTCAGAGCTTCAGTCAGGTCGAAAGTACCGGCTAGCTGGTGATAGATACCGGAGCCACCGAGCAGGGTGAACCAGATGGTGGTCGCGATGGGGGCCAATACGGCCACCGCCAGAACCATTTCACGAACGGTCCGGCCCCGGGAGATTCTGGCAACAAACACTGCCATCAACGGCGTATAACCAATGAACCAGGCAAAGAAAAACACCGTCCACCATTTCATCCACCAGGCCGGTGCCGTTTCTGCGGTCATGGTTGCCATGGCAAAGAACGAGGTGACGTATTCACCCATCGACTGGGTGTAGGTATTCGCCAGGAACAGCGTGGGGCCGAAGACAAAGATAACCCCGGCAATAACCAACGCCAATATCACGTTGAAACGGCTCAGCAACTGAATGCCCTTATGCAGACCGGTCATGGCAGAAGTCATGTACACCCCGGCCAGAACCACCAGAACGCTCAGCTGGGTACCGTAGCCGTCTGGCACTCCGAACAGCTCATGCAACCCAAAGCTCATCTGGGTGGCGAGAAAACCGATGGGCCCGACGGTGCCGGCCACCACGGCAATCACACAGAAGGCATCGATGACACCACCGAGGCGCCCCTGAATGACTTTCTCACCGAATACCGGGTACAACAGCGTTCTTGGTTGCAAAGGTTTGCCCTGTCCGTAGTGGGCCCGCGTCAGGACCAGGGCTGTCAGGGAGCCGAGCACGGCCCATGCCAGGAATCCCCAGTGCGTGAACGACTGGGCCATGGCGGGAGCGACCGCTGCGGCGGAGCCAGCTTCGGTATTAAAAGCCGGAGGCGTAACAACAAAGTGGTAAACCGGTTCACCAGCGGCAAAAAACACCCCGCCTCCGGCCAACAAGGTACACATGATCATCGACAGCCACCGGAAACGGCCGATTTCTGGTCGATCCAGTCCGCCTATCCGAGCGGCGCCGGCCCGGCTCAGGGCTGTTCCAATGGCGATGAAGAATGTGAGTAGCAGCAGTAACTGGAAAAAGGAGCCCAGATAGGTGGCGGTCCACGCAAACCCGCTACCGATGAGTTCCGCCACGTAGCTACTGTCGAATATTGAGGCCCCTACGAACAGAAGTATGAAGCCGATAGTTAGCACCAGAACAACGGGATCGCTGTCTGTCAGTGGCCCACTTCTGGCTTGCGGGGGAGATTCGGATTGCACGGTCATATGGTCTGCCTCTGGAAGAAAAAGCCGCGCAGGCTACAGGAAGTGAACGACTCATGCACGGGGATTTCTGAAAATACGCATGCTCCGATGAAAACCGCCGCCCGGCTGTTCGGCCTCATTGGGCTGATCATGTTCATAGCGCCCGCTGCAGCACCCTCGCTGGGGTCACTCATGTTGGCGCTTGGCGAGTGGCAGTGGATACTTCTCATGCTGGCGGGCTATGCCGCGTTTCTTGTCCTGACGCTGCAGGTTGCGCTTTTTCCGAAGCTCCAGCCTCGAATCCCGACCACCACACCGATTCGGTCCCTGGTGACCAACTACCTGCTGGTGCTCAGACATAAAACCACCATGCGTTTTATCGGCATTCAGGTTCTGTGTTTCAGCACCATGCTGTTGTTCATCACCCATTCCCCGTTCATCTACCAGGAATGGTCTGGCCTCTCCAACAGCACGTTTGCCATTCTATTCGCCGCCAACATTGCGTTCATGGCTGCCCTGAACCTGATCAACCGTCCGTTACTACGGCGATTCTCCTCGGTGCAGCTGGTGCGCGCCCCGGACAGTCGCCCTGGCGAAAGAAGCTGGCGTGTAACATTTTGACCACAGGGAAGCTCTAAACGGTTTGCAGGGAGAATTGAACCATCCCTGACCATCGAAACGTATGCATGTGGGTAAAAAAACAAAGGACGTGTTCGACAATGACAGTGCCAATACCGGAAACCGCCTTCTCATCCAGAGCGGCGTGCCGCACGACAGGTTTGCTGAGGACGCCGGATACTTCCAGAAGTCGATCCCTCTGAGACACCCCCTCATTTTCTACCTTGGCCACACCGCACCATTCTTCGTTAACAAGCTGGTTCTGGCCAAGCTGCTACCCGAGCGCATCGATCCGCGCATGGAGTCGATTTTTGCAGTGGGTGTCGATGAGATGAGTTGGGACGATCTGGACGAGGACCATTACGACTGGCCTACCGTCGCCGAAGTCATGGATTACCGGGCCAAAGTCCGGGCCACCGTTCTCGAGTTGATCGAAACACTGCCGCTCAGCCTGCCAATCAATTGGGAGAGCCCCTGGTGGCCCATCGTCATGGGCGTCGAGCACGAGCGTATCCATCTGGAGACCTCGTCTGTACTGATCCGCCAGCATGATCTGGCAATGGTCCGCCCGCAGCCGGAAGGGGCCCCGATTCGTGAAACCGGTGAAGCGCCGGAAAACGAGCTGATCACCGTGCCAGCCGGCACAGTTTCAATCGGCAAACCCTACGATGACGCCTACTACGGCTGTGACAATGAATACGGCGAGCATGAAGCCGAGGTCGATGAGTTCAGGGCCAGTCAGTATCTGGTCAGCAATCAGGAATTCCTGGCGTTTGTTGAAGCTGGCGGTTACCAGGAAGACCGGTTCTGGAGTGAAGAAGGTTGCGCCTGGCGCCAATTCGCCAAGGCCAGGCATCCAACGTTCTGGCGCTGGCAGAATGGGTGGCACCTGCGACTGATGACCGAGGAAGTGGAGATGCCGTGGGACTGGCCGGTGGAAGTCAATTACCACGAAGCAAAAGCCTTTTGCGAGTGGAAACGGGAGGAAACCGGTATCAAAGAGGTGGACAACGACCCTGCCAACGCCAACCTGCACCTGGACCATGGAGCATCTTCCTGCCCGGCTTCCGCTACATCGACTCGGAAAGCGAAGCGGTGCAACCCAATGCCTACTACGAAAGCGACCGGTTGCTGACTGAATACGCGGAGCTCCACTTCGGTGACACCTGGTTTGGCGTGGAAAACTTTCCGAAGGCCCTGGCGGATCTGGCCCTGGGTGCCATGAATGGCAAGCCCACCGGCAAAGCAGTGGATCTGGGCTGCGCCTGTGGCCGGTCCAGTTTCGAGCTGGCAAGGCGCTTTGACCAGGTGGAAGGCGTCGATTTCTCAGCCAACTTTATCAGGCTGGGCGTGGAAATGGCCGAGCAAGGCTCCATTCGCTATGCACTTGCAGAGGAAGGCGAACTGGTCAGCTATCACACCCGAACGCTCAAAGAACTTGGCCTCGAGGAATGTTCTGAGAACGTGAGCTTCTACCAGGGGGATGCCTGTAACCTGAAACCGCAGTACTCGGGCTACGACCTTGTTATGGCGGCCAACCTTATTGATCGCCTCTACCGCCCAAGGCGTTTCCTGGACAGCATTCACGAGCGAATCAACGACGGTGGGCTGTTGGTTATTGCTTCACCCTACACCTGGCTGGAGGAACACACGCCGAAGGAAGAGTGGATTGGCGGTTTCAAAAAGGATGGTGAGAACCACACCACGCTGGATGGCCTGAAAGAGCACCTCTCACAGCATTTCAGGCTAGTCAGTCAGCCGAGAAAGGTGCCTTTCGTTATCCGCGAAACCCAGCACAAGTTCCAACATACCCTGTCGGAAGTAACTATCTGGGAGCGGTTGCCGCGTTGATCAGCGCGGCAATCTCTCCTCTGAAAGGGCTGAACCAGGTCGTTTAACTCTTGCGTCCCGCAAAGCTCATTTTCTGGTTCGCGAGCTTTTCAGGTGTCCCCGTCCAGGCGTAGGCCAGGAGCGTAGGCTCAAAGTCCCCGGTGGTCATACGGTGGGCTTTTTCCGGCGGGTTGAAGAACAGAGCGCCCGGGGTAAATACGCTGTAGCTGCTGTCAGAGACCGAACCACTCAAACAGATGTAGGACTCGCTTATGCCGTCGTGACTGTGTTCCGGATACGTACATTTTGGGCCGAATAGCACCAGGCCCAGTATGACGTTTTTGCTGAGCACAGGTCCGTTCGGGCCCATCAGCTCAGCGTACGCGTATTTACGGGCCAGGCTTTTATGCATCCTTTCATAGCCATAGCGCCAGGTAAGCTGGCCAGAGACTCGCGTCAGGGCTCTAACAACTGGTGCGGTCCGCTCACTCAATCCCTGGTCCAGAGCCCGCCCGAGCCATGCGCATACTGGAAGCTGCACAGGTTGGTCAAACTCAACAACAGGATTGGACTCAAGTTCAGCATTAAGTCGATTTCGGACATCTTTGAGATGCGAACGAATGACCGGGTTTCCACCCGCAGAACCAAATCTATAGAGGTGCCAGTACTCCCGAAACACATATTGCCAATCCACATGATCTGAGAGTCTGGCCATATCCGCTCTTCTCCTGCGCATATCCGGAAGTTCGGGATTCAGGATAGGTGATTTTGTGTTTCACAAACAATGCCGCGCCCCGGAGGGCGCGGCAAAAACGGCTTCAACCAGATTACTGAACCTGCTCGAAGTAACCCTTCAGCCGATCCTTATTCGTGGCGGCAGCAGCGGTCAGCTTGTCCACCGCGGCTTTGGCAGCGTCGTAGTTGACCGGGTCGCCGGGCTCAGCCTTCACAAATCCTGGCTCAAAGACCATTGCGCCGTCAGCGCCAGAGTTTTTCATTTCAACGACATGCTCTGCTGCCATAGCGAGGCTGGACGCAAGGGTCAGTGCAACTGCGGCTAAACCATTCTTGAAAGTTAATTTCATAGTAACTTCACCTCATTGGTCGGACCTTAAAAGCACTAGGAATTACGCACCCCACTCACATCAGGATTGTTTTCGGAGCTACGGGCATATCCCTATGGGAATGACGGTCGTGTTTCGCCGACTGACAGGCCTGAGAACCAAAGACGGTCTGTGTCGTACACACTTTTATGATGTTTACAGACCTCGTAGGCGTCGTCTCCAAAGCAGCAGTCCAGTTTGCTCGACTGATCTGATAATCCCCATAGAGCCGAACAGGGTTTTATGCAACAAAAGACGATCACTGACGAAACCTTGAAAATGGGCGTTGACGTCCTCGCTGAGAAAGATCCCGATCTTTACGAGGTGCGAGCCCGACTGGGATACCCTCCAATCTGGACTCGCGAACCGGGGTTTGCATCATTGATCCACATCATCCTTGAACAACAGGTCTCGCTCAAAGCCGCAGCTACGATGTTCCAGCGGCTAGCGTCCCACCTTGGATCGGTAACCCCGGAACTGGTCCAGAGGGCTGGCGAGCCTGAGCTAAGACGAGTCGGGCTTACCCGACAGAAATCCAGGTATTGTGTCGAGCTGGCCAACCGCATAACCGACGGCAAACTCGACCTCGCGCAAGTCGAAAAGCTTGACGATGTGCAGGGCCGAAGCCACCTTTTAGAAGTACCCGGTTTGGGGCCCTGGACCGTCGACATCTATTACATGATGGCGCTACGACGGCCGGATGTCTGGCCCCAAGGCGACCTGGCACTGGCATCCGCAATACAGGACATCAAAAATCTGGATGCCCGACCGACAAAAGAAGAGCAACTGGCCTTTGCCGAACAGTGGGCGCCCTGGCGAGCACTGCCCGATGTGCGCGGCTGCACACGGCTGGGTTGGCCTTGGGCGAATCGTCTATGCAAGCTCGTCAGAGCAGCTTTCAGCCTGGCTGGACGAACTGCACGTGGCGCCACCACCCGTGGCAACCCTTCCGATCAATGAGGTTGTTCCGGGCGTTCCCACTGAGGGTCCTTTCCCTGCGCTCTCAGATGCCCTGCGCGAACTTCACAAGCGCTATGCTTTGGCCGGTCGGAACAAAACGTAATTTCCCAGCAGTGCCAGCGTGGCACCCAGTACCGCCGTTGTTGTCCACTCAAAACCCTCGAGCCAGGTCGAAACGCTCAGGGCAACCACGGGGAAAAGTACCGTCGCGTAGCCTGCTTTGTCAGCGCCGAGCGTCTGAATCACCGTGATGTAGCAATAGAAAGCGATGATTGAGCCGGGAACGGCCAGAAAGACGGTTGCGCCCCAGAAAGTCGCTGAGGTGGGGACTACCCACTCAACACCAAGCAACAGGCACCAGATGCCAAGAATCACCGCGCCGTAAACCATGGCCCAGGCATTGGCCAGTAACAGCGGCACCTGAGACATCCGCACCTTGATGCTTACCAGGTTACCCATGGAAAACCAGAAGGTGCCGCCAATGGCGAAAAGAATGCTGGTGGCTGTGGCATTCCCCAGTTGCAGATCGTGCCAGAACAGCAGTGCCACACCTGTGATCCCCAGAGAGATCGCCGGATAAAGCCGGGCGGTAGGCCGGAGCCGTAACCAGAGCCAGCCATTCAAAGCGTTAAACAGAGCGGCCAGCGAAAACACCACCGCCAGCAGACCGCTTGTCATCGATTCTGCAGCACGATAAATCAGCAGAAAGTTCAGGCTGTACAGGGTTGCCCCCTGCAGCACCAGCCAACCGTGCTGTTTCAGGGTCAACTTCTCCAGCCTGCGCACCATGGCAAGAACCACCAGTGTCACGACAGAAGCCATAAAGAATCGGTAAAACACGGATATGTCGACCGGCGCCGCTTCAACCTGCAGACGAATCGCTGTCCAGGTGAGACCCCAGATCAGTACCGTCAAACCATAGTGAACAGAGATGGGCATGCCAGTGGGGTCCTGTAGCTATCGGGAACAATGGTTGATCGGGGGTCAGAGTAGAACCAGGACAGCACCAAAACTTGTCAGATCCTGCTGAACCATGGATGATTCTTGAGGCGGCCTCTCGTCCAGACTGATCCTACATCCCTATACCAACGCCGTACAACTCATGCAAAAGTGCCGTTTAACCACTCACTTGGGAGACCTATGCGCATTCGCGTAACGCATCAAAGGGTTACTCTTGCTCTGCAATTGATACTGCTTGGTGAAGCAGTGTTTGCGATCTGGGGCCAACGATGGTTCACCGCATTTCTGACGGCCATGATTATCGCCATCACCTTCTTCCCGTTGCTGTTTGAACGCCGTTTCCGAATCCACATTCCGCCGGAACTGCAACTGGCCGCCATAGGGTTTGTGTTTGCTTCCCTGTTTCTCGGGGAGATCCGTGATTACTACACGCGCTTCTGGTGGTGGGACATGGCGCTGCACACCACATCGGGATTCTTGTTAGGTATTTTGGGGTTCCTCTTGGTGCACATCATGAACGAGACCGAAAAGATTCACGTGCACATGAACCCCGGCTTTGTCGCATTTTTCGCGTTCATGTTTGCACTGGGCGTGGGCGCACTATGGGAGGTTTTCGAGTTCACCATGGATTCCCTGTTTGGCATGAATATGCAAAAACCCATGCTTGGTGATCCTTCCGGACTGACGGATACCATGTGGGACCTGATCGTGGATGCGACGGGGGCATTGGTCATTTCAATATTGGGATGGCGCTACCTGAAGAACCCTGACAAACGTTCCTTTCTGGAGCGCTGGATTGACTCTTTTATTGAAAGAAATCCGCGATTTTTCAAACGTTAATGATTTTAAGGAAATGACATGCAAGCATGATGGCCCCGTCAGAGAGGGCGTGGCGTCATGACCTGTCAAATGGGATAATGCGTGCAAATTCAAAGCCGTCGAACGAAGCCATTCATGTTTTTATCGTGTAAGAAAATCTCAGACTCACAAGGTTTTACCCTGATCGAGCTGGTTCTCGTCGTTGTCATTCTTGGAGTTCTGGCCGCCTTTGCACTGCCACGATTTTCGGACCTCTCAACCGATGCCCGCCTGGCGGCATTGGATTCACTGGAAGGCACGATGAAAAGCACAATAGGAATAGTGAGAAGCAAAGCCTATGCACAGGGGCTGTCCCCAGCAGCCAGCAATCCCGGCGGAATACAGACTAACTATGTAATAGAAACTGAAGCGGGCCGCTCGGAAGTCGACTGGCGCAACCTGTGCCCAGAAAGCCGCGCCGAGGCGGATGATACGCTAACAATGCTTGATTACATCTCGGTGGACGCCAACGATTCCTCCCTGCAGACCTTCGTCGACAACCAGTACACCCGTGTAGGGTTTTCTTTGCCTGCAGGATCTGGCGCCGGCCCCGGCTGCTATGTCGAATACGATTCCTTCGGCGATCCGGAATGCACGGTGACCCAGATAACCTCGGAATGCTGACACACGTCTTATCCGAAAATCCGTTGAATGCAGCCTACTTTACCAAGCCTGAACGGGGCACAACGCACGCCATCGCCGTGAGCGAAACATCCCGGAAAGTCGCCTCTGAAGCAACAACACTCGGGAATCGATCGTAAAGCATCCGACGGCAAGTAGAGGTTCTTGCCTCGGCTTTTTCGACGCAATCAGCGTGAACCTTCGTGCCACTGCCTTCGCCCGCGGCGTCGGAACAGAAGTCCGGAATCTGGGTGAAAATCCAGTCGACTGCGGCACTGAGTTCCACAGGATTGGCCCGGAGATTGGTCAGGCGGTTTGCATCGATGGGGTCGGGCTGTTCACGGGTCTGGTCCCATAGAACAAATAGCAGGGCGGCAGATACCAGTACAACAGTGACCTTGGGAAACTTCATGGGCGCCTTTTCAATCCGGTGAATCAGATCGCCGATCATAAACGCTCAGGCATCTGCTGTCCCGGTTTCCTATACTTATCTGGATTTCAACCAAATGGGCTTTCCAAGGAAAGCGCCCTGCCAATCAGACAACCCTGTCGCTCAAGCCAAAAGGAGTTTTGCAAATGACCACACTGATCGTTGGTCTCATTCTGTTTCTGGGCGTGCATTCGCTTTCAATCATAAACGAGCCCCTGCGCAACCGACTGAACGCGTCCATGGGCGAGGGAGCCTTCAAAGGACTGTATTCCGTGGTGTCCCTCGTCGGTCTGGTTCTGATCGTTTGGGGTTACGGCGCCGCCCGGATGGATCCGACGGTGATCTACATGCCGCCGGCGTGGCTCAAGCACGTGTCATTCCTGCTTCTGGTGCCTGTATTCCCGCTACTGTTCGCCACCTACCTCCCGGGTAAGATCAAGGCAAAACTGAAGCACCCCATGCTCATTGCCGTCAAACTCTGGGCTCTGGCTCACCTTCTGGCGAACGGGATGCTCCACGACCTTCTGCTGTTCGGCTCCTTCCTTGCCTGGGCGGTAGCCGACCGGATCTCCATGAAGCGCAGAACCCAGCGCGCCATCACCACGTTGCCAGCCACCAAAGCCAATGACGTCATTGCGATCGTTGGCGGCCTTGCCGTGTATGTGGTCATGGTGGTGTGGGCCCACCAGTGGCTCTTTGGCGTGTCGCCGGTCTGATTGACCGGCACTCACCTGGACTAGAGGCCCTGGGCCCCGCGGCGCAACCAGTCGTGCACGAACGCAAGCTTGCGCTGCGCCGTTTCGGACAGGACAAACGGGTAGAGGTCAGACAGTCCCATGGAGCGGTTCACATGGTTAACCCGGATGGCCAGTGACGCAGCAACATTGATCAGCATGGCCGTGTCGGGCTCCGAGTAGGGATCCCAACCCTGTCTCGGCACCTCGGGCGAGGTCAGACCGGATGACACCAGGCTGTCGGTGATGTCCGTAAGGTGCAGCAGGTGTGCCGCAGTCTCCGCCCAGTCCTCGTGCGGGTGTGCCGAGGCGTAGCTGGTCAGGTAGAAAAGCCTCCAGTCTTCCGGCGGACCGTTATGGTAATGATGCTCAAGCGCTGTCGGATAATCAGCGCGTTCATCACCAAACATCTCCCGGAACGCATCCAGAAAGTCCTCACGCAAACTCAGGCGCCACCAGAGCATATGAGCGATTTCATGGCGTATGTGGCCGACCATGGTTCGATAGGGTTCGTCCAGGGCCTGCCTCCGGGTGGCACGAACCACTGGATCCGCTTCTGCAACACTGATCGTTACCACACCATTGGCGTGCCCCATGGCAACCGGGGTCAGGCCTTCCGCCAACATGTGGAAAACCGGACGGGTGCCAGGATCTTCCGGCCGGAACCAGTGCCAACGGCCGAGATTATCCAGCACCCAGCGCTTTGCAGCCTCAGTTTCGGCCCAGTTCGGCATGGCATTGAAAATGTTGGGATCGGGTGCCAGCGCCGTCATCGCACAAGACCGACAGAAGGCCCCCTGTTCCGGCGCAATCCAGTTGCAGCCGATAATATCTCGGTTCACACAAAACGGAGGCATGGGGACGAACGCCCTGGCCTGTGGGTCGTAAGCGACCGGTGTACCCTGAGCGGTGGTCAGATTATCAAACCACAGATTTCCGGAACCAACCGGGTTAGAAAAAACCTTCATAGAGCTGGTGCTCCTTTTGAACGGCAGTGTGCCTGAAAATGAATTGCCGCTCTCCCGAACCTATACCCTATAGCAAAGGAAAACCAGCCAAGTCGTCAATCGCTACCTGCTAAAACATAACCAATATCTATAACCCGCCCTCAAACAAATTCATTTGCCTCATCCGGGTGGCGTTTCCAGGATGGTGACTCTGTCACCCATAATAAGAATCACACCCCGGGGAACCAGGTACCATGACTTTCCGCTCCGTAGTGATTGCCAATCGCGGCGAAATCGCGATCCGTATTGCCAGAGCCTGCAGCGAACTGGGTATGCGGGCGGTCACCGTATTCTCTGAAGACGATGCCGCCAGTTTGCATACCCGTATGGCCGATGAGGCAGTGGCTCTCAAGGGCCGTGCTGCGAAGCGGTCCATCCAGGCTACGGCTTTCTGGCGGAAAACGCCGGTTTTGCCCGCGAATGCGAGCGGGCCGGTCTGGTCTTTATTGGCCCGTCGCCAGAGGTGCTGGAAGGGTTTGGCGACAAATCGGCAGCCCGGGCTCTGGCACAGAGCTGCGACGTTGCTCTGATCAAGGGCATCAACAAAACGGTGAGCCTTGGCGAAGCCCGGGCTTTCCTGAGAGAGCATGGCCCTCTGATGCTCAAGGCCATTGCCGCGACCGGCACACTGAGTACGTACGAGCCACCGTCGGGCCCCGGTTTACGAGTCGATGGCTATGGTTACGCCGGCTATACCGTCAGTCCGTCGTTTGACTCCCTGCTCGCCAAGCTGGTTGCCCACGGCAGCGATTATCCAACAACACTCCGACGGCTGTATCGGGCCCTGTGCGAGTTCCGGCTGACCGGTGGTACTTGAAGCCATGAAAATGGAATTCGTGGTCAAGGCAACGCAATCCGGCATCATCCACACAGTTGCCGCGGAACCGGGGGCTCACCAATCACCGCAAGGCAGACCGCATCCTGGCTCTGGCCGGGCAATGGCGAATTCCGCTGGTTCTGTTTGCGGAAGGCGGCGGTGGCCGCCCATCCGACACCGACACCAACGGCGTGTCCTTTCTCGACTGTCATACCTTTGTCAGCATGGCCAGGCTTTCAGGCGTGGTGCCCACGCTCGGCATTGTCTCCGGCCGATGCTAACGCGGGGGACAGTTTGTCGACACCTGGTGACGCTAGAACTGGCTACGCCCCCGCAACAGAATCTGAACATCATCGATACTGTCGTCGCCATCCAGGGGGAAGGCAAAGTCCAGGTGCAGCATGCGTTGCACCTCGATACGGCTGGACGCCAGCCTCATGCCGAAGCCAACATCTTTCAGCACGCCTTCGTCCGGTCCATTGTTCCGGTCATCGGTAAACCAGGCCCGGCCTACATCGGTGAAGAGTACGCCGCCCACCCGAAACAGCTTGAACGGATGCCAGTCCGGAAAATAACGCCGCTCCAGGGTCCATAGCGCGCGGCGGTTGCCCTGCTGGTACTCACTGGGGTACCCGCGCAAACCGTTCTCACCGCCAATAAGCAGTTGCTGGTCCGCTGTCAGATTGTGCGCTGCCGTGAAGGCGAGGTTGGTGTACCAGCTGTTCCAACGCTCGGAGCCGCCGTGAAAATACTGAACGCTCACTGTCCCCAACAGATTTTCCACCCGGTCTTCGTCGAGCCGGTAAGTGCCACTCTGGCTGAGGGTGTAGCTGGCGTAGTTGGTTTCCGATGCATGCAGTACATCCTTGAAATCCATATTCAGAACCACACGGTCCTCGGTGGCACCCAGCCCGCTGCCCGAGTAGCCCAGCTCGGTTCGCCACACGAAGCCATCACGCACATCCTCCACTCGCTGGAGCCGCGTCAGATTGGTCATTTCCCGGAAGCGGTTCTGGCGGTAATCGAAGCCAACCCAGGGGTAACTCAGAGTCCGGTCGTCGGGCAGGATGTCCAGATTGGGTTCGTTGGGGAGCCTCTCGAATTCCAGGGCATCGTATCGATAGCCCGCCAGTAATCGGAGCTGGCGGTCATTCCGCTCGGCCAGGCGCCAGCCCCCATCAATACTGAAAAATTCCTGGCTGCGTCGATAATCCGCAATAGCCTCAGCCCCCACATAACGGGATTCCTCCCGCACGTCATCGATGCCGCTCAGGCCAAACCGCCAGTTTGTGGTCTCGCTGAAGAAAGGCCTCTCGAGGTAGGCGCTGCGGCCCCGTCCATCGCTTCTCTCATCGAACGAGAATCCCGCCTGCCAGTGCGAGCCCAAGACGTTGGGGTCATCAAAATACAGACTGGTTTCGGTACGGTCCGGGTCTTTCGCATAGCCGATGCCAAGGCTTTTGCCTGACCCGGCAAAGTTGGGATCAGACAGCCCGAAGTTGGTGGTGTTCTCACCGCCAGATCGCGACACGCCAACGCTGGGAAAAAGTGTCCAGGTATCCCGCGTCAGAACACTTACCTCGATTTCGTCCCCACAAACCCGGGTGACGCCCACCCATGCAGCGGTCAAATATTCCCGCTGGCGCAGCACCCGCTCGGACTCGGAAATAAGCTCGGGCTCGTAGACATCCCCTTCCTCAAACACCAGCTGGGCGCGCAAGGCGGACTCCCAGGTCGGCGTATTGAGTGCATTGAGGGTTCGATAGAGCGCATTGTCCTGCTCCGGATCGGTGGTATCAAAGATGGGGCGGCGAAGGATCCGGATGTTGCTGATCCGGGCACCCTCCGGAATCACCAGATCACTCTGGCGGGCAAGCTGATCCCTCGGTTTGTCCAGATCAATCGCCTCTGGCTGAATATCGCTGGTGATGCAGCCCTCCCTGGCTGGTTCCGCACCCAGGCACGAGCCGGCCAGAGCCAGCCCGGAGACAACAAACGTTTTCCTGAACACAATACTGACCTCTACAGACACCAAGACAATAATCCGGGCAGGCTGACCTCACTGTCAACGGTCGGGCGGCCTCCAGATCGGGACATCTTCCTGCTTCGGTTCTTCCCAGTCGCCCTGCATGGCGTTGCTCAACGCCTGTTCCAGCTTCATGAAAAGCTCACCATAACGGGGGCTGAAGCGGATGCCTTCCTCAATTTCTTTCCAGGCGTCGAACAGCTCGTCGTCGTGAGCTTTCTCGTTGTCCAGGAAGGCCCAGGTCATCTGCCGGGCACGCATCGGATGCACGCCCATGGCGGTCAATGCATGGCCGCCAAGCTCAAGCGCTGAGTGATAGGTTTCACTGACAACATCATCGGCCCCTGCTTCCATCAAACGATATCCGTGGCCACGGTCAAAGGCGCGGGCCAGCACCCAAACACCCGGAAAAAACTGTTTCACATGCTCCACCATCTGCACGGATCGGTCACGGTCATCAATGGCCACTACAAGTAAGCGGGCCTGCCCAATGCCCGCTGTCTCCAGCAAATCCGGCCGGCTGGCATCCCCGAAAAAACTCTTGATGTTGATCTGCCTGAGATTCTCGATTTGCTCTATTTCATGGTCCAGGGCCACGATCGGAACATTATTGGCCCGCAACAGCCGGCAGACAATCTGGCCAAAACGACCGACACCCGCGACAATAACCGGCGCCTGCTCGTCGATGGCATCTGCCTCGCGGTCAACGTTCTTTGAGCGCCGGTAGCGGGGCAGCACAACCCGATCGTACACAATGAACAGCAGCGGCGTAAGAAACATGGAAAGCGCCACCACCAGCGAGAGAATCTGCGAGGTTTCCACGGGAATCACGTTGTTCTGTACGCTGTAGGTCAGCAGAACGAAGCCGAATTCACCGGCCTGTGCCAGTGACAGCGTAAACAACCAGCCATTGCTGCCGTGCACCCTGAAAAGCAGCGCCAGACCGAGCAGGATCGTCGCCTTGACCGCAATGACCGCGACCGCAAGGGACACCACGGTGCCCCATTGCCCGGACAACACGTCAAAATTGATTCCAGCGCCAACCGTAATGAAAAACAGGCCCAGCAGCAGCCCCTTGAACGGCTCGATATTCGCTTCCAACTCGTGCCGGAATTCACTGTTGGCCAGCACCACACCGGCCAGGAAGGCACCCAACGCCGGAGACAGGTTTACCAGGCTCATGAGAGCAGCAATCCCGATTACCAGCATCAGAGCAGTGGCCGTGAACACTTCGCGCAAACCTGATTGCACCACGTAGCGAAACAGGGGCCGGCTCAGGTAGTGGCCGCCCACAATTACCGCTCCGATGGCCGCCACCAAAACCAGCCCATGAGCCCAACCCGGCAGACTGTTCACCAGATTGAGATGACCGCTGTGGTCAGCGGAGGTGCCCGAAGCGTCCATCAGTTCCGGCAGAGCCAGCAAGGGAATCAGTGCAAGCATCGGAATTACAGCGATGTCCTGAAACAGCAGGACCGAGAAGGCACTGCGCCCACCCTCGGTTTTGCCCAACCCTTTTTCGTTGAGAGTCTGCAAGACAATAGCGGTGGATGACAGGGCAAAGATCAGACCGACCGCAAGGGCCGTCTGCCACTGAAGCCCGAGCCACGCGGCCACGGCCATACCGGCGGCTGCTGTGAGTAACACCTGAAGTCCTCCCAGCCCGACCAGGCGGATCCTCATGGCCCAGAGCGCCTTGGGATCAAGCTCCATACCAACCAGAAACAGCATCATCACCACGCCAAACTCGGCAAAGTGCTGGATAGTATTGGCTTCCTGGCCAACCAGCCCGGTCACCGGGCCAATCACCACACCCGCCACCAGGTAGCCGAGTACAGAGCCCAGGCCAAAACGTTTTGCCAGGGGCACAGCAATCACCGCGGCAGCCAGATAAATAAAGGCCTGAACAAAATAAACTGTCATCAATTGTGTCCTTGATCCGGAATCCGTCAGTCTGGCTGCATATCCTACAGGCAAGCGCTCCAGGCCGCTGTGTTCAGCGTAGACTCTGGAAGGCGTCTTTCACATGGGACGCGAGGGCATCATTCAGTGGATTTGAACCCCGGCGTACCAGCGCCAGCTGATAAAAGCCGATCGCCGGCAGACTGTCACCGGCCACCTCTTTCAGGGGCGGGTGTATCAGGCTTTGCGGAAACGGGGCCACGGCGAGATCCGCCAACATTGCAGCCTCCTGCCCTGAACAGTGCTCGCAGGTGTAGGCAATTCTGTAGGGTATACCGGCTCTGTCCAGCGCCCGAAGCGTCATCCGGCGCCAGGCACACCCCTCGTGAGCCATGGCAATTGGCAGGGGCGAACGCTGGAAGGCTGATGACCCTTCCCGCCCGGCCCACACCAGCGGCTCTTCATGAACCAGCTCACCGCGGGTAATGCCACCCTCGTCTGCCACGGTCACCAGGGTCATGTCCAGCTCACCCGCGTCCAGGCGAGCCAGGTTTTGCTTGCTCGAGCCAACCACCACATCAACCAGCACCGCAGGATAGGATCTTGCGAATTCCGCCAGCACCTCAGGCAGAATCCGTGTTCCCACGTCGTCCGAGGTTCCAATACCGACTTTTCCCTCAAGGGTGGGCGATAGGAAGTGCTGGACAGCTTCCTCGTTCAAGCGCAGCAACCGCCGGCTGTAATCGAGCAGAACCTCACCCTCGGCAGTCAGGGTGACGTGTCGCGGCTCTCGAATGAACAGCGTTTTGCCCAGGTTCTTCTCCAGCTGCTTGATCTGCATACTCAGAGCCGACGGCGTTCGGTGCACCACCTTTGCCGCACTGGTGAAGGTGCCACTCTCAGCGATGGCTACAAAACTCCTCAGGACATCGTTATCAAGCAACGGAATCTTCACGAATACACCTCTCGGTTCGGTTTTCTGGCCCGGGTCTGACTTAAGCATAATTGAACGAGATCTTAAATTCTTTTCGTTTGATTGAAGGCTTAGAGGAGACCAGAATAATCACCGAAGGCACCCGTATGCGAGTTATACAACCTCCAAGCGAGCTGGTGCAGCCATTTACCAACTGTCGGGGCCATAGATATGCAGAAGAGCACAGAGCACGAAGCCAGCGCCGCAATGCAGCCAATCACGTCATGGTTTGAAGGGTATGCCAGGCGTCAGAAATTCCGCCGTATGGCGCAGTCACTGCTGCAGGAAAAAGATGACACGCTGTCGGATCTCGGCTACGACCGCCACGATCTGGAAGGCGCCCTGCACCTTCCCATCAGGAGTGACGCGGTGCAATACATTGAGGCGCGTCGCTCCAAGCGCGCCATGGAAGCACGAAGGACAAAAAGTCCCCGACTTGCCGGCTAAGTGCCGGCAAGGGCAGAGAATGGCACCAAATCGTAATCGCCTGCCAGCACATCGGCCAGATGGCGGATGTGCTCAGGTGTAATTTCACAGCAGCCGCCAACAACGCTCGCACCATCTCCCAGCCACTGCTTTACCTGTAATCCATAGGCCGCCGGGGAAATGTCCGGCCTCGCTTCCAGTTCATCCACCAGAGATCCACCGGCCATTGGCTCAACGGTTTTGAACGCGTTGGCGTAACCGCCTGTACAGGGAAACAGCCCGGCCAGCTCAGGCATTGCCTGCGAAATCACCTCAGGATCGCAGCAATTGAGCATAACGGCCGTTGGCCCGAACGGCTTAACGGCTTCGACCGCCTCGGCAAGTGTTTCTCCAGACCGGAGCTTGCCATCGGTTTCCAGCCGGAACGCCACCCCGAAGGGCTTGCCGGATTCACCGGCAGCGACACAGGCGGCCTTCGCCTCAAGGCCGTTGGTCATGGTTTCGATCAGAAAGACATCTGCGCCGCCCTGCAGTTTAACGAGAATATCGAACTCCGACTTCAGATCATCGAACGTCCGGGCGGGCTGGCCCCGATAGCTGCCAACCAGGGGTGGCAGGCAGCCGGCGATATCAACCGTGGCCCCCGTTTTTGCGATGGCTCGTTCCAATACCTCGAACGCCCGCTGGTGTATCGCCCCGATCTCATCGCCCAGACCTTCTCTGGCGAGTCGTGTGGGCGTTGCCGCATAGGTGTTCAGTGTCAGGGTACGGGCGCCCGCCCTGATAAAGTCAGCATGGACATCGGTAACAACGTCCGGCTGCTCCCTCATTACCGCCACTGACCAGAGCAGTGACGTAACATTCATGGCCCTGCGGTAGATTTCCTGGCCCAGGCCGCCATCGAGAAGTGCAACAGATTTCATAAAGTACTCATCAGGGTGTAACGATATTGAACCGGCCCTGAGGCTTGTCCAGCATACTGAAAAAGCCTATCAGGTCGAGCCGGCTTCCCTCAAAGCTGATCTCGTCGCTGAACAGAAGTTCCTTCAGCCCCGCACGGCCGATCAACAGATCCACAAACAAAGACCGCGTCAGATTCAATGTGGCGTCAGCGGGAGTGTCCTCATTAACCAGTCGGTTGTGAAGCACGGAATGTTTCAGAGTCAGCAGATAACTTTCCTTGAGATCCGTGAAGGTAATCTTGATGACGGCGCTCTCCCCTTCTGCGTCTTCGGCCTTCAGCCGCACCGCCATGCTGTCGAAGAACAGGGATACCGGCGTGTTCAGCAGCACTTCTCTCATCATCGCCGGTTTGATGCCCTCTTCCGGCGAACCATGGCGCAGCTCGTATGCCCCCGTCAGGTAGAAGTCCCGCCAGGGGGCGGATTCCGCCTGATAGCCAAGCTGGTCATAGACGTTGGCCAGAAGCTGTTTTGCATCGTCATTCCCCGGCTCGGCAAAGACCACCTGATTGAGCAATTCCGCCAGCCACCGGTAGGTGTCGCGCCCTTCGCTAGCCCCCATGGCAGAGGCCGCCTCGAAATCCTCGCGGGCTCTTTCCAGAACCTTTTCAGCGCCCCCCATCATCTGGACATAACGCTGGGCCGAATCACTTTCCGGGAGTGGGTCTAGCTGAGCCGGGTTCGCTGTAAACCACCCCAGGTAGTGCTGATACACCGCTTTGGTGTTGTGAGACACGGTGCCGTAGTACCCCTGGTTATGGAACGCCCGATTCAGCTCCGGCGGTAGCTTGAGCTGATCGGCGATCTCCCGGGGCGTCGCACCCTGGTTCATCAAACGCACCGTCTGATCGTGAATGAACTTGTAGGTATCCCGCTGAACAGCCAGGAAGTCCTGGATATTCTCTTGCCCCCACAGGGGCCAGTGGTGGCTGCCGAAGTAGATATCGGCGTCGGCAAACAGAGTCTTTGCTTCGTCGATAAAGCTGCTCCATAGACGGGCATCCCGAACCTTGGCGCCCCTCAGGGTGTAGATGTTGTGCATATTGCGGCTGACCAGCTCGGCACCGCAAAAGGCCTTTTGTTCGGGGAGGTAGAAGGTGAACTCTGCAGGCGCTTCGGAACCGGAGACAATCTGGAAAATCATCGGAACGCCGTCCACCTCCAGCTCCGTACCGGTTTCGCTGATCAGATCCGTCGCCGGGGCAAAGCCAAAGGTGCCAAAAGCCGGGCCTTTGCCCAGACCGGTGCCTACATGGCCGCGTTCGTCCCGATCCAGACGCTTGCCATACATGAACATGGCCCGGCGTGTCATGGCAGGGCCGGCGATGATGTTCTCGCTGGTTGCCTCCTCCTCAAAGCCCTCTGGCGCGATAATCCGCAGGTTGGTTTTTTCCTCGTCCGAAAGGTGCTGGAGAATGCCCTGCACGCCGCCAAAGTGATCAATGTGGCTGTGGGTAAAGAGAATCGCCCGCACCGGCTTTTCGCCCAGATGTTCTCGAGCAAACAGGAAGGCTTTGCTGGCGGTCTCCCGGGCGGTCAGAGGATCCACCAGGATCCACCCGGTTTCGCCTTCGATGATCGACATGTTCGCCAGGTCGTAACCCCGGATCTGGTAGAGCCCGTCGGTGACCTTGAACAACCCGTGAATGTTGTTGAGGGCAGCCTGGCGCCAGAGGCTTGGATTGACCGAGGCCGGGGCGCTTTCTCCATCCTCGTCGATAAATCCGTAGGCCGGCATGTTCCAGACTTCACCGCCTTCCAGATGATCAATGACCAGTTCAGGGTCCTGGGCAATCAGTCCGCGTCGCGCGTTCTCGAAATCGTCACGGTTATCGAAGGGTCGCTGGTCCAACACATCCCGATTGGCCTGCTCGGTCGTGGCGGTCGGCGCAGTGTGTCCGGCGCTGTTGGCTGCGGAAGAATCAGGACCGGAATCGCAACCCGTCATGACCAGGGTAATGCCCAGCAAAGGAGCGAAAAGAAGCTTTCGGGGTAGTGGCATATGGGGAAACCTTGTCGGTCTATTGTTATTGGTTACTCCAAGTTTACTTCAGGGTGGGCCCGGATCTGTGCAAATTAGCCAAAATACTCCTGAATCCACTCGAACAGTTTGGTGGTTGTCATGTCGTTGAGCGCCATCTGCTGAAAGTCGTTCCCCACTTCGTCTTCAATGGTCACGAACTGGTACAGAAGAGTGCCCGGCTGTTCATCGTGAAGGATCAGCGTAATCCTTCGGCGGGTACGCAGGCAGTCAATGGTCATCACATCCGCCGGTATGCCGGCATCACGCATACCACGGCGCACCTCTACCACCGGATTGATGTGCTGATGGGTTGCCTGGATGCGGGCATGGGCATCGCTGGCAAGGTCGGACAGGGTTTTCAGGGGATCTTCAGACATCGGAAACCTTTTGATGAGACAAACACTCAGTTCTTCCTGATCTCAGAGTAGCACTCAGCCAGGTAGTCTATGAAGGCTCTCACCGCCGGGCACTATCAAAATCAGCCCCCGGCAGGCAGGGTCCCATGCCACACCGGCAACCCCAGATCCTCCGGATCGTCATTCGGACCGCCAGTCCGGCTTTTGAAGGCTCCCTCATCAATTGGGATCCGGAACAGCGCCGTTGCCTTTCTTTCCTTGTTGTTCGGCGCCCTTACCTGCTCCCACCGCCCGGGCTCGATCTGGTTGATGATGGCACGGAACGCGGCATCAAAGGCGGCATGGTCCGTGACCGGCACAGCATGGCCATACAACACCAATGACTCGTAGTTGGCACTGTGGTTGAACGCCGATTTTGTCATCACCCATTCATTTGTCACGGCGAAGGAAATGCAGAGCAATACGCCCGATTCCAGACGCCGGGACAATCGTCCACCATTAAGCGTGTGCACATAGAGGTCGTCGCCCAGTCGCCAGGCCGTGATCGGAATGATGCGAGGCTCGCCATCTTCCACAAATCCGAGATGCGCCGTTTTGAGCCGATCAATCAGCCGGTAGGCTGTTTCCCTGTCATAGCTGGCTCGCTTTACCGCCCTCTGCACCCTGCTGCGTGGACAGGAAGTCAGCGGGGAGGCGTTGGGCCCGGCCAAATCAGTCGTTGTCATCAGAAGCTCCTTTCCGGTCTTGCACTTCACAAAATGTACTTCTATTGAAAGGCACTTCTGATACCATTTAAAGATCCAGATTGTGACTTTTGATAGGACCAGTTGATGTGATTGATGATATTCGCCTGGACAGCGCGCATCCGCTGCAGCATCAGCTGTATCAACGGTTGTCCGAACGGATACTCGACCAGCGCTACCCACCCGGGCGCCAGCTTCCGCCCAGCCGCCAGATGGCGAAGGATCTTGGCATCAGCCGCAATACGGTGAACGCCGTTTATGAGCAGCTCAAGGCAGAGGGCTTTCTTCAAAGCCGAGCGGGCAAGGGTATCTTTGTCCATGAAGACATCAAATCAGCGATAAACCCCGCAGGACCGGGCCTGAAGAAACCCGGTGGCGTTTCCATGAACTTTCCACCGCTGCCGGCACTTCCAGCGGGAACACCGAAGCCTGTTGAAGACGCCAATTTGCCATTCCAGCCGGGCTTGCCAGACCTGGATGCGTTTCCCATCCGCAGCTGGAACCGGATCATGCACCATCAGGAAAGCCGCCGGTCTCTCCGGGGCTATGACAGCATCCAGGGGTATCAGCCCCTGAGACACGCCATCGCCGCCTACCTGAGAACCTCCCGCGGTGTTCGCTGCGAAGAACACCAAGTCATAATCACCAATGGCGCGCAGCAAGCGCTCTCGCTTATTGCCGACGTTTTCCTGCAACGGGGCGACAGTATCCTGTGTGAAAATCCGGGATACCGGGGCGCCCGGAACGCGCTGGGCCGGCTGGGCAATCCCGCGATTCCAATCCCCCTCAGGAACCACGTCCTGGATGTGGAAGCGTTGCAGGGCCTTGAACCTGCCAGGGCCAGGCTCCTGTTCTGCACGCCCACTCACCAATACCCCATGGGCGGCATCCTCGACCTTTCCCAGCGAATGGCTCTGGTGCAATGGGCCCAGCAAAACGGATGCTGGATCATCGAGGACGACTACGACAGCGAGTTCCACTTCTACAACAAACCCTTCGCCGCCATCCAGGGCCTGTTCGAGAATGCACCCGTGCTCTACATGGGCAGTTTCAGCAAAACTCTGCTGCCGGCATTACGGGTGGGCTATCTGGTGGTCCCGGAGGCGGTGGTCGAGCCCTTGCTCTGGGCTAAGCAGATTAGCGGTGGAGAGACCCCTCTTCTTGTCCAGGCAACCATCGCCGAATTCATTGAGAGTGGTCAGTTCACACGCCATCTGCGGCGAATGCGTCAGCTGTACCGGGACAAATGGCAACTCTTCCAGAGCGAGGTTACGAAAAAGCTCGGCGGACTTGCTCAACCGGTGGCGGAAAGCGCGGGGATGCACCTGGTACTTGAAGGAGATTTTGACGACCTGGCGCTCAGCCAATGGTTGAAAGCCAGGGGATTTGGCAGTACACCGCTGAGCGCGCACTTTCTGGGAGATTCCTCCAGAACCGGCCTCGTAATGGGATTTGCGAGCGCCAACGAGCGCCAAATCAGCGAATGCGTTGCCGATCTCCAGGACAGGCTAGCAAACCAAGCTCTGTCGAATTAGCTTTCAGATTCCCCAAAATACTCGGAAAGCTCAGCGACCAGAAAATCAAAAACCGTCCGAACCCGAAGGTTCATCCTGAGTTCCCGATGTGATACCAGCCAGACATCGCTGCCAAAAACCCTATCCTCGAAGACTCTCTCTACTTCAGGCTCTGCATCACCCAACTCAACGGGCATCATGCCAATACCGATACCCGTCCGAGCCATTTGCCAATGCACCAGATGGCTGTCCGTCCTGGCAACGAATTGCTCTTCCCGCAGCTTGAGGCCACGCTGCGCCAGGGCTCCCACGTATCTCTCATTGTTTGAAAGAAAGCCTATAAATGGAGCCTTACAAAGATCGTCGGTCAACGGCGATGGCAGATCAGCCAGGATTTCGGGTCTGGCGTAGAGAGTCGCGGAGAATTCCCCCACCTTGCGGGCAATCAGATCGGGTTCTGTGGGTCGAAAGTTCCGGATGGCAATGTCCGCAGCACGGCGGCGAAGATCGCTGGCCTCATTGGAGGCAACAAGGTTGATACGTACTCCGGGATACTGGTACCGGAGCCTTTGAAGAATAGGAGGCAGAATGTAAGCGGCGGTGATTTCAGATGCCGAAATTGCAATCTCGCCCTCAATGGACTTCGCCTGACCCGTTGCCGCAAGTGAGAGGCTGCTTGCGGCCTCTCCCATCGCTCGGACATAGGCAAGCAGTTCGAGGCCATTCCGAGTCAATTCCAGCCCACGACCTCCCCGCTCAAACAGCGCCGTAGAAAGTTCCTCTTCCAACGCCGCAACCTGCCTTCCGAGGGTCGGCTGCGAAACCCCCAGAGCCTTTGCTGCAGCAGAGAGGGATCCTTCCTCGGCTGTCACCAGGAACGCACGGGCTCGGTTCCAATCGAAGTTAACGGTTCGCCAATTCATTCAAATATGCATATCTGCAATAAATTTCTGTCGATACTACCAACAGAAGTGAAGAGATAGAATCTGTTCCCGGAATTAAATCAACCGCCCTGAGAGACGAACTCATGAATTCATCCATCCGTTTCTGGAACCGCAGCGCTGCTCGATACGCCCGCCGTCCGATCGCGGACCAGAACGCCTATCTGAGAAAGATCGCCCTGACCCAGAAATATCTCAATCCGGAAATGGATGTTCTGGAGTTCGGCTGTGGTACGGGATCAACGGCCCTCATTCACGCGCCCAGAGTACGCAGCTACCTGGCAACCGATGCCTCCTCCCGAATGATAGACATCGCCCGAGAGCGAAAGGCAGGAAAAGACGCCGACAACCTTCGCTTTGTGGTTGCCACACTTGAGGATATGCAACATCGGCAGCAAGCGTTCGACGCGATCCTGGGGTTGAACATCCTGCACCTCCTCCGACACCCCGAAGTTGCGATACAACGGGTTTTCAGTATGTTGAAACCTGGCGGAGTGTTCATCAGCAACACCGCCTGCCTTCAAGATACTTGCCCCTATTTGAAACCAGTCGCTTCCCTGGCCCGAAGTCTGCGACTCGCGCCCTATGTAAATTTCTTGTCCCGTTGTCAGCTGGAGACGCATCTGGAGTGCGCCGGATTCCAGATTGATTATCGGTGGGTGCCCGAAACCTCAAAAGACGTTTACTTCCTGATCGCCAGAAAACCAGAATCATCATGAGAAGAGCAATGTCGATCGATTGAAACAGCTGTTGGAAAACCCGCACTGGGATGGCAAGCTGCCCTGAATCCAAGGCTCGCTGAATGGCGGCCTCAATCTGAAGGAGAATTCAATGGGAAGTTCAAAGCTGGTCGGTATCGTTTTGCTCGTGGTTGGCGTCGGCCTGCTGTATTTCGGCTACCAATCAACCCAGTCACTGGGGAACCAGTTGTCCGAAACGGTCACGGGGCGTTTTACAGACCAGACCATGTGGTATCTGATCGGCGGGGCGGCCGCGGCTGCAGCCGGCGCTTTTCTGACATTTTTCAAGAAATAATCCTGCCTGTTTTTCACCGCTCGGGCCTGACCACAAACCAGCTGGCCAGGACGAGCGCTCCGAAAACCGTGTAGGCCAGAATAAACACCCAGTCCGGCGCACTGTAATACAGAATGGACTGCAGCCAGTGCTGGATAAACGATCCCTCATAGCCCGCCTCCCCGGCCTTTGCCCGAAGCGCCATTTCCCAGGTCGTAAGCGGGCATAGCACACCGAGCCAGGATTGCAGAACCACTACACCAATCACAATCAGGTGGCTGAGACGGAACCAGAAATTGCGAACCCAGCGCCACTGGCAGAAATAGCCGGCAAAGGTTGCCACCAGCCCAAGGATGACAAAAACTACCAGCATCGTGTGCAGGATCAGGAGCGTATCAGCAAAGATCAGTAACCAGCGGCTATCCATCGCTACTCGACGTCCACTAGGCCATTACGTATCTGGCGCGACCCTGTTTTTTCGCGCGGTACGATGCCTCATCGGCCCTTCGAATCATTTCATCGATGGAATCAAACTCGGTGGCCAGGCCCTGACAGATTCCAATGGAACAGCTAAGTTCCTTGCTATCGGGGCTATCCTCATTTGGAACCGCGCGGTCCTGCCATTGTTTCAGAACCTCTGCAGCAAGAAGTTCAAACCGGTCGGCATCTTCGCCCTCAATCACGGCCATGAATTCCTCGCCGCCGTATCGCCCGAGGATATCGGTCTGTCTTTTGAATACCTGCCTCATGATGTCAGCCTGCTGTCGAATAGCCTGATCACCCTGCTGGTGGCCGTAGTGGTCGTTGAACTGCTTGAAATGATCAAGATCCATCATGAACACAGCAAGTCGCTTATTGGAGCGCCGCTGCAGAGCAAACAACCGCTCGGATTCACTCATAAGAGCCCGGCGATTGAATAGATCGGTTAGTCCATCGACAGTGCTCAGGCCAACCAACTGCTCGTTGGCTTCCTCAAGCTGCCCCAGCAATCGATCGACCCTGTGCCTACCAATCGCACCGACAAACAATGAGCCAACCACGAACCCCGCGTTCATCCAGGTTCGATCACCATAGACGGGATCCAGGAACATCAAACCGACGAAGCCGACCGAACTGATCAGCATCGCGGTTAACGCGTAATAGAACTTCATTCCGAAGACAAAAAAACCGAAGAAGGCGTACAGCAAGGTACCCTCGTAAGGAAAGCTAAACGCTGCCTGCTCCCAGGCCACGTGGATGAGGTAGTAATTGGCGTAGGTGATGCTGATAACGGTCGCCAGAAAGGCCGTTTGTGCGAAACGGAAAAATTGCGGCGCGAAGGTGAAAGCAAGCAAGCCAGCAAGAATTGGAAGTTGAATGAGGGCTCTGCTGGTGATGTAAGAGCCCGCCAGTTCAGGCGGAATCAACTGAAGGTCACCAATCATGAACAAAGAGATCAGAATGCCACCCACCACGATGGAGAGTCGCAGCATGAGCATGTCGCGGGGGGATACCGTATTCGCTTCAACCGAGGGAGTCGGCATAAAAATGGAGCTCACAACGCACTTTATTCCCTGTACCTGCCGAGTCTAAACAAATTCTCGCCCTGACCACCAGCAAATAAACGAATCAAACGAGGTACGACCTGTACAATTTTCCCACACACCTCACTCAAAAATCAGGATTTCCACCATTCGACGGGCCGGGTTTTCGGATTCGTCGGATCCTCCCGAAAGGGCCTCCCCTGTGCCATCAATCGTAATAAGAAGATCACCAGTTTGCCCCGACTCCGCCAGCAGAGTATCGAGATAGTGCTTAACCGCCGCTGCACGGCGTAGCGAAAGCAGGTAATTGTAGGTTTCATCCCCTACGGCGTCTGCCTGCCCCCTGAGCGAGATGAGAGCACCTTCCTTGACGCCTTCCATGAGACGATTAATCCGGTCTTTGGCCTGCTCACTGAGCGTACTGTCATTGAGGGCAAACAAAACCGTTTCCCGGATCAGCATTCTGCGACCACAGTCGTCACCGCGGCAGATGGCAGCCTCGAAGCGGTCGAGGCGTTCAGACAGACTTTTTATTGCGTCTGCATTTTGCTTCTGCAACGCCTCCAGGTTAGCCAGCCTGGCATTCAACGCGCCCATATCCGGGCCTTGAACCGACCGGTCGATCACGTCGGCACTATCCGGTTCGCTATAGATATAACTGCCAGTATCAGACTCAATCGCGATAATGCGCGCGCTCAGGTTGGTCCAGAGTATGTAAAAAACGATCGCCACCAGTATGAATCCGATCGCGGTTAGAGCACTTCTCATGGCGGCTACCCCGTTATACCGGCAGGAAAAAACAAGTCAGAAACCGTGCGGCCCCTGATCGCTGACGCTGCACGTTGGAATGCATGACAGCCAGATCTTTGTTGAGCGCACGGATCTGGACCCCGCTGCGGTAAACGTTCCGGAAACTCAAATTGGCGTGCATCCCGAATCGGGTGGTGGTCTGCCATGCGAGCAGCTGGTCCGGACTGTTGCTGGGACTCTCCTCGCCATCTGTGCCGTCACTGCCGCGGGCAGAAAGCAACAGGGTGCCATCGCCCACGGCATCAGAGGGTACAAAAGCAACCACATAAAACATCCGCCCGAATATTAAAGAGGCCAGCTGCCAGCTATACCGGGTGCGAAGACCGATACGCTCACTCATCCCCACGAACTGCCTCCAGGAAAAGATCACAGCATCACCTGGCTTGAGGGTCCAGACCACAATCCGTTCATCGGCGGGTAACCGACGATATGGTGCGGCCCCGCCAACGCGGGCGCCTGTCCATACCCGGTTCATGTGCCAGGCCCCGCGCAAGAAGCGGGAGAAGAAGGCCTTTTGGGCCTGCGGAGTCACCTCATCAGGCGGCGCATTGGCGAAATCATAGCGTTTGCTAACGTATATCAGCTCTCCCATATCTGGCGTGAGATCGAGACGGTCTGACACCTCTCGCACCCCGCCGGACTGTCCGGGCTCTGACTGTGGCTCAAACTGAATCACACGCTCGCCATCAACCTTCGCTCCAAAAAATACCCGCGCAAAAATGTACATCAGACTCTTGATGACAACGAGGATCAACACGAACCATGAAACCCAGGAATAGATATCAACAACAGCGTAGATCACGCTCAACTGCGTCTTTATGGCCGTTTCCATATCATGGAAAGTCGCACTCAAATCCTCGCGGGCAACATCAACAAGGTTGCCGGCACCGCTTGTGGCAAGCTCCGCATAGCCCTGCGTTGCGCGATCAAGGCTCTGGCGCTGCGACTCGCGCTTTTCAGCATAGGCCTCGTTCAGCGGTTCCTTGACCGACGTTTCTGCGCATGACGCCGTCTGGAAAACCCAGGGCAGGAAACCACTACAACCCGGTGGTGCCATTTCTGGCTCTACATCAGGCAAGGTCTTGGGCACCTCTTGCTCATAGAACGACATCATTGCGGCAGCCACGGCTTTCGGGGACGATTTTGCCCTCGCGTCGAGGTCATCAAGCATTCTGAAAGCGGCCTCTTCCTGATCATCGAAATAGGCGCTGATCGCACGATCGATGTTCTGCCTCCGGTTTGCTTTCGGGTCGGAGTCCGCCATGAATTCCAGACTGTAAAGTTGGTTATCGACCCATCGATCAACCTGCCAGGAGGCTGCCAGGCCAAGCGCCAGCAACGTCAGGAACGGCAGGTAGAAGACCAGTGTTTTGCGGCAAGTCTGCAATAGAAAAGGTCCCGACTGCCTGCGAAGCAACGGGAAATTCTCCCGTACCAACAAGCGCGCAATGCGCAGCGCGAAGCAAAGCATCAAGAACTGAACAATCAACCAGAGCCTGTAGCCCAGGGCGCCTTCTGAATAAAACACTGCGGCGAACAGCGAAACACCCAGAAGCGACAGGTAAACCGTAGATCCCATAGGAAAGACCCAGAGCAGAGCCACCAACACTGCCAGACACAGCAGTTTGTAAGTCATGGAAATCTGCCAGGCTCTGTAAGCATCACTTGCCCAGAGATAGGTGCTGATTCGTGCATCAAGGTCCCGCAGCTGTGTTAGAGCCTGCTCAGTATCCGATCGTGCTGTTTGGATCGATGTCAGCTCCACTCTCAATGCCCGGCGAGTGGTTTCCAGGGCATTACGGTGACGGATAACCTTGTTTCGCCCTTGCCTGAGCTTCTCCCCCAACACCTTGTTCGCCAGTCCAAGGCTGAAACGCGAGACTATGGCCAGATCACGCAGCGACTTATCAATCATACTCAGGTGCGAGTTAGCCTGAGCGATCTTCAGCCTCAATGCCGTTATCTGAACAGCAATCTTGGCAGCCCGCTGGCTGACGTTCGTGTCCCAGGCACCACTCCGTTCTGAAAGCTGGTCCAACTCGCTCAGTAGTTCGGCGCGCTCGAAACGGAACAGCCCCGTGTCCGTATGATCTATGTCACCAATCCTGCTTCGGAGTGAGTCCAGGTCCGGTAGCTCAGCACTTTCTCTGGCGAGCTTTTCATTTTCGTAGAGCCTCTCCTGGGCATCCCAGGCGCTTGGAAACGGTTCAGTCAGCTTCTCAGGAGGGAAAAAGACCAGCGCCAACCAGGGCAAAAGCAGTGGCATCAGGACAAAGCGTCGCAGAACAACGCACGCCGCGATTCCAACAACGAAAACGACAAGGCAGAGCTCTGGGGGAAGGAACATCAGGCTTTCAACCTCAAGCCCAAAGCGCTCGTCAAACATGGAAAAAGGAGAAATGTGGCCAGTAACCACAGCCGGAGCGATGCCAAGTGCGATGGCAACCCACAGGGTGTAGCTGGCAACGCGCCTGGTCATTGAGTGAATTCCTTCTCGCCAAAGGAGTAATTGGAAGTGTAGTCCAGTTTGCTGCCGTCGCCCGACGCACCAAAGGAGTAACTCCGGCTCCAGATCGCACCGTATTGAAGCAGAGAGGTTCCTGCCAACGGCTCTTCAACAGTGCCTTTGTGCACTATACACAATATCTGGCGGACTGCGCCGCAAGATTCGACCCGATAAGCCTCCATGGCACAAACGTTGCCAACTCCCTTGGTGTTACCCAAGACACGGAGAGATCGTCATGACCACTGAACCTACACCCAAAGAACAGGATTATCCCTTAAGCCCGGTTCCCATGGATCAGCGCAAAAGCGTCTGGTCCATGGGGTTGGTGCTCCTTGGCTTTACTTTCTTTACCGCCACCATGTGGGCTGGTGGCAGCGTTGGTGTTGCCTTCGACTTTTCCACAATGCTGATGGTTCTGGCGGTCGGCAATCTGCTGCTGGGGCTGTACGCAGCAGGGCTGGGTTATATCGCCGCGAAGACTGGCCTGAACACAGCCCTGATGAGCCGGTTCACCTTTGGCGAGCTGGGCAGCAAGCTGTCCGACTTTATTCTGGGTTTCACCCAGATTGGCTGGTACGCCTGGGGCACGGCCACTATGGCAATTCTGCTGGTCAAACTCACCGGGATGCCGGAAGGGATGACAACACCGCTGATGGTGCTGTTCGGGTTCGCCTTCTGTGTTACTGCGTTTATCGGTTACCAAGGACTGGAGTGGCTATCGAGGGTTGCCGTCCCCGCCATGATTATTCTGGTCGCCGTCAGTATGTCCATCGCCACATCCGATGCCGGCGGCCTGTCCGGGCTGCTGGCTATTACCCCGACCAATGAGATGAGCGTTGCAGCTGCAATCACGCTGGTCTTCGGCACCTTTGTCAGTGGCGGCACCCAGGCCACCAACTGGACCCGCTTCGCGAAATCCGGCAAAACCGCTGTGATCGCCACATTGCTTGCGTTCTTCCTTGGCAACGGTCTGATGACCTTGATCGGCGCCTTTGGTGCCCTCGTTTACCAGCAAGCCGACATCGTCGACATCATGGTCGCCCAGGGCCTCGCCACACTCGGTATCCTGATGCTGTTCCTGAATCTCTGGACCACCCAGGACAACACGGTTTACAACTTTGCGGTCGCGGGCTGCAACCTGATCCGTACCCGCCGCCGAAAATCGGTGACCATTGCTGGTGCCGCGATCGGGACAGTTCTGGCGGTACTGGGCATGTACGAATGGCTGATCCCGTTCCTTGTTCTGCTTGGCACCTTTATCCCGCCGATCGGTGGAGTCATCATGGCAAGCTACTTTGTCGGCTATAAACGCCAGTATCCGGACCTGACCACGGTTACGCTGCCAGCCTTCAACTTCCCTGGGCTCGCGGCCTACGCCATCGGCTCCGCAGCCGCCTATACTTCTCCCTGGATTGCGCCCATTGTGGGTGTTCTCGTCGCGGCCCTGAGCTACAGCATTATTCTGGTTGTCAGCGAAGCGGTCCGTGAGCGTAAAGCCCAGGTGATGGGAGCGATCTGAGTGACCCTGCGATGCCGGAACGTGCCACACCTCCCCGGCCTGGATGCCATTCGGCTCCGGGGCGGGGAGTCCGCCGGGGATAACCCGGTACGCTGGCCCTATGTAGCGGAAAACCGTTCGTTCAAGAGCTGGGTCAAAGGTGGCGAACTGGTTTTTGTTACCGGCATCAGCCGACATCGCAGCCCCCAGAATCTGGCGGAATGCCTGTATGAGGGCAAGGAATGCAATGTCTCCGGACTCGTTGTCCTGACCGGAGATGCTTACATCGGTCAACTGCCCAACACGTTATGCCGGCTGGCCGACGAGCTTGCGATACCTCTGTTCGAACAGCCCTATTCTCTGCCCATGGTGGAAGTCACGGAAGCCATCGGCAGGGCCATTGTCTGGTCCGAACACACATCGATTGAGCAGATGGATCAAGCCATCCTGGCCGATTATGCAGACTTGCTCGATGCCTGGATTACCTGCCGGGGCAACCAGAGCGCGATGGCAGAAGCATTGGGCTGTCACAGGAACACAGTACGCAACAGAATGAACCAGCTCAGTGAATCAATGCCTGGCCAGGGCACCCCGACAGAACAATTCAGAACACTGTTACTGGCACACCTGCTACTGAGACCATAGATGCGGGTTAGCCACTGACCGGAGATAAAATGACTAAACCATTGAACGCAATAGCGAACGCACGTCTACAGGGCCGGGATGGGCTATTCCGGCTTGAGATCAGCAACGGACGATTTTCAGGTATCACCGCCCAAGCCGAAAATACCACCGTCAATGAAGGCGAACTGGATGCCGGAGAAAATCTGGTCACAGCCCCTTTCGTGGAGCCACACATCCATCTCGACGCTGCCATGACCGCCGGGGAGCCGCGCTGGAACAAGAGCGGCACCCTGTTTGAAGGCATTGAATGCTGGTCCGAGCGCAAGACAACCCTGAGCCACGACGATGTGATCAGCCGCGCCAGTCAGACGCTGAAGCTCTTTGCCGCCCATGGCATCCAGTACGTGCGTACCCACGTGGATGTGACCGATCCGAACCTGACTGCCCTCAAGGCCATGCTTGAGGTTCGCGAACAGACCGCAGCCTTCATTGACCTGCAGATCGTCGCGTTTCCCCAGGAGGGCATCTGGTCTTTCAAAAACGGGCGTGAGCTCATGGAGGAAGCCGTGCGTCTCGGTGCTGATGTGGTGGGTGGCATTCCCCACTTCGAGTTTACCCGGGATTACGGTGCAGAGTCGGTTCGCTGGCTGATGGAGCTTGCCCATAAAAACGACCGACTGGTGGATGTTCACTGCGACGAAATTGATGATCCGGAATCCCGGTTCCTCGAAGTTCTGGCCGCCGAGGCCCTGAGACTCGACTACGGTTCCAGGGTATCCGCCAGCCATACCTGTGCAATGGGCTCCTATAACGATGCCTACTGCAGCCGCCTGTTTCGATTGCTGAAAAAGTCAGGCCTGCGCTTTCTTTCCATGCCCACTGAAAGCCTGCATTTGCAGGGCCGATTCGATAGCTATCCCAAACGCCGAGGCATCACCCGGGTCCCCGAGCTGCTTGATGCCGGACTGAAAGTCGCCTTTGGCCAGGACTCCATTCGCGACCCCTGGTATCCAATGGGCAATGGCAACATGCTCCGGACCCTTGATGTCGGCCTGCACGCCTGCCATATGCTGGGCATGAGCTGGATCGACCGTTCACTGGAGCTGATCACCGAGAATGGCGCGGCTGCGCTTGACCTTAATGAGTATGGCCTTGACGAAGGGATGCCAGCACGATGCGTGGTTCTTCAGGGGGCCACGCCCTATGAAGTACTACTCGGGCAGCGACCGGTGCTGGCGTCTGTAAGGGACGGGCAGGTGCTGGTCCGGCGGGAGGCCTCCCATCCGGAAACCGGCCTGATGCTTTAAGAGCAGTGTGCGGCTCAGAATAAAAGCGTGAGGCCACCGGTCACCACAGCGAACAGCACGGATAAACCAATCACGGTCCGCCAGGGGAAAGGCGGAGGCGGTGGTTCAATCGCCAACTCCTTTTCCAGGTAGTTACGAAGCAGACGGGTGTTGCGGGTGTTGGCTTTATAAACCGCGTCGAAGGCATCGCCTACCACTGGCAACAGCCCGCCGAGAAAGTCGATGCCCATATTCCGCAACATGCGCATCTTCACCGCCTTGGTGGCGCCTGCTCGCTGCGCTTCCACCAGTACGTATCCGGCCAGGACCAGGCCCACGGCGTCCCCGACCACGGGCAGCAGGCCAATTACGGCCTCCGCGCCAATCCGTACATTGGTGAAAGGAATAGCGATGTTGCTATCGGTAAAGCGGCTGAACTTATCCAGCCGTGCCAGAATGGCCCGTTGCCGGGCTTCGGATGGTTTCTGCATTCTATCTCCAACGAAGGCGCTCACTCAGGCTTTGCGCTGATTTCTTCGAATGCCTGAACCAGGGTGTCGGGTTCTTGGGCGCCGGAGATCAGGTATTTACCGTTCACGATGAAGGCCGGCACCGCAGAAACACCGGCCTGTTGATAGGTTGCTTCATCCTCGCGTACCACGTTGGCGAATTCATCGGAATCCAGAATCTGCTTTGCCCTCCCGCGGTCCAGCCCCAGGCTCTCGACACAGGCCAGCAACACGTCCTGGTCTGAAACGTCTTCCGCCTTTCCAAAGTAAGCCTCGAAGAGCGCCTGCTTCATCTCCGTCTGCTTGCCCCGCTCAGCCGCCCACTTCACCAGCCGATGGGCGTCGAAGGTATTGCAGGTGAAGCGCTCCTGCATTTTCTCAAAGTTGAGGCCCAGATCTTTCGCAATCGTCATCATCTGATCCTGGGTCGCGCGCATTTCCTGCTCACTTCGACCGTACTTGCGGGCCAGGGCCGGCAGGATGGGCTCGCCCGTGCCAGAGTGGTCCGGGTTCAGCTCAAACGCGTGCCATTGCAGGCCGAATTCATACTCCGACGCCAACTGTTTCATAGCCTGTTCCAGGCGGGCATAACCAATCGCGCACCATGGGCAGGCGATGTCGGAAACAATGTCGATGTTGATCGTTTTCATGGGGTATCCCGTTAATTGCGTTTAGACACGATACTGCCAGCCTAACACGGAGACAGATCAGCCATCTCCCGCCAGATGTTCCCGGATCAGCTCTGCCATCTGCCGGGCCGGTTCAGTCGGACGGCCCGACGGCCGATGCAGGGCCATCTCGATGGATTGCAGGGCCGGCATACCGCTTCGTTCGTCCAGAACCCGCAGCTGGGGTGTGAGCATATCGCGGGTTACGGGCACCACCGCCAATCCGGCCACGACAACGGGCATCAATCCTGTCATCGACTGGCTTGAGTAAGCCAGGCGCCATTGCCGACCCGCAGAAAACAGCGCCTGTTCTGCCACCTCTCTGAACACATCAGCGCCCGGTGAGTAAAGCGCGAGAGGAATGGGATCTGTCAGGGACGGCTGTTTCTCGGCGCCAACCGCCCACACCAATGGCTCCCGGCGAATCACTTCGCCCCCGGGAGAGCGGGTCTGACGGGTCACAACCGCCAGGTCCAGCTCACCAGCCTGCACCTGCTCCAGCAGCCTGACGCTTGATCCGCAGATAACCTGCAGCTGAACCGACTGGAACAGCTGGCTGAAATGGGAGAGAACGGAGGTCAGCAAAAACGCATAGTCTTCCGGGATACCCAGGCTCAGTTGCCCCGATACCTGCCGCTGCCTGAGCGAATCCAGTGCCTCGTTGTTAAGGGCCAGCATCTTCCGGGCGTAACCGATCAGTTGCTCGCCCTCAGCGGTAAACCGAATACGCCGGCCCTCTCGCTCGTGAAGAGACACTTCCAACAGGGCTTCCAGGCGATGCAACTGCATGCTGACAGTTGACTGGGTATAGGCAAGCCGGTCAGCCGCCGCGGTTACCGTTCCGGTGTCGGCAATGGCCACCAGTGTTTGCAGCACGTTCAGATCCAGAATACGGGGACGCAATTCATCAACTCCTGTGATGCTTTTAATCACTAAACGTTGTTTTTGTGATATCTCAAGCAAGTATATCCTCCCGCTGTCAGATCACAACACACCAGCTAAAGGAGGACTGCCCATGAGGATTGTCAACGCGCCCATACGTCTGCCCAACATCCTGAGCATCATCGCGGCTCTGGTTGCCGTCGTTCTTTGGGCTGTTGCCCCTTTGCTGGTCGATGCAGCGCGTTCCATCCCGCCCTTCCAGCTTACGACCATCGCCCTGATCAGTGGCGCACTGGCCGTGCTGCCCATGAGTTTCCGGGGCCGCGAAGCGCGTAAACCTGTGAAAGTGTCCTGGCAATGGAAACTGGTGATTTTCGGTCTTGTGCCTTTGCTGGTTCTGGGGGCGGTCGGCGCCTACCTGGCCGGGCTTGGCATGGCACCCACCGCAGAGGCGTCATTGATCACCTATACCTGGCCGGTCATGTTCATCCTGATCAGCCAGTGGGCCTTCCATCGGCGGATCGCCCTCCCGGTTATTGCGGGGGCACTGATTGCCTTTTCCGGCGCGGCTTTGCTGCTGGGCCCGGAGGCCCTGAATAATGGTTTTTCAGGCAACCTGACCGGTTACGGGCTGGCTCTTCTGGCTGGGGGTTGCTGGGCTCTTTACTCCTGGATCTGCCAGGCAACACCCGTAGCGATCGCTCCTGTAATGCCAGGCCTGTTCCTTCTGGCTGGCGCCGGAGCCGCAGCCGCAGATACCGTTTCCGGCTCCGCCCATGTGCTGCCTTCAGGAACCGCGCTCGCCGCTGGTGTCGCCCTGGGTCTGGGTCCATATGGCCTGGCCATGGTGGCCTGGGATCTGGCATTAAGGAAAGGCCCTACCGCACTGGTGGGCAGCCTGGCTTATGCGGTACCTGTGCTGGCCGCTCTTTTCCTGGTACTGGCCGGGATTGCCGCGCCAGACTGGCGGCTTCCGCTGGCTGCGATGCTCGTAGTTCTTGGTTCGCTGGTGGCAGCCAGCCGTCGACGAGCCTGAACCTGACAGATCGTCGAGCAAGACGACCAGTCCAAGGCAGCCTATCGGCCTTTCCCGGAAGACATGCGTATACTCCTCATGTGTAACTCAAACCGCAGAGGAGTATGCCAATGGCCGACGAAGACACGCTCACCGCCCTGAAAACCGCCTTTACCTTCATGCCCCAACCGGTCGAAATCAATCGGTTCGAATACGGCGACGATGCTGACCGAATTCTCGCGCAGGTGAATTTTGTGCGGGAAGTACTGGTCAGTCACGGCATTGATCCGGAAGAAGTCGCCGGTGAGATCAACCCGGACTCGTCACCGAATTCCTGTTACTGAGTCGACCGTCCTCCAGGAGAAAGCATGCCTTATCAGTTCGAAGACCTGAAAAAGAGCTGCCAGAACGAATGGCAGGCCTACATCGAGCACGGCTTTGTGGAGCAACTCGGTAATGCGACATTAGCGCCCGAGGCGTTCCAGCACTACCTGAAGCAGGACTACCTGTTCCTGATCCAGTTCGCGCGTGCCTTTGCTCTTGCAGCCTATAAAAGCCCGACACTGTCGGATCTCCGCCAGGCCAAGGAAGGTTTGCAGGCCATTGTGGATGTGGAGCTGGATTTGCACATCAGCTACTGCAAGGAATGGGGAATTTCCGAACAAGAGCTGGCCGAACTGCCGGAAGCCCGCGCCACACTCGCCTACACGCGCTATGTTCTGGATACCGGCAACCGTGGTGATCTGCTGGACCTGCACGTGGCCTTGTCGCCGTGCATGGTGGGCTACGGTGAAATCGCCAACTGGCTCAAAAGCCGGGCGGAAACGATTCGGGGCGAGAACAACCCCTACGATGCCTGGATCGCCATGTACGAGAGCGAAGAATTCCAGGACGCTATGCAGGCAGAGATCAGCTGGCTCAACCAGCGACTGGCCGAAGTCTCCCCTGCCCGCTTCAAGGAACTAACCCGGATTTTCAGCGACGCCACCCGGCTTGAAATCGATTTCTGGGAAATGGGCCTGAAGCAGAGCGATTGACCTGCACTACTGGTGCGGCAGGTGGCGGGCAGGTTGAAGTTCAATCCTGCGCTGCCCGCTCCTCCCGCAACCTGGCCCGCACATTCATCAACACTTTTCCGTAACGGTTATCGCCCCGACGATCCCGGCCGCAGCCCCAGAAATAATCGAAATTGCTGTTTTCAACGATTTTCGTGTCGCCGGTATCCAGCAGAGCCTCTGCCAGCTCGGGATGGGTGCGGCAGCGCACGTAGATCCCCCGTGTCATAACGGTTTCGCGCACCTGCTTCCAGTCCCGCCGCAGGCTCTTGTGGCGCTTGCGCCCTAGCTTTCCGGCCTTGCCGGGCGTGTCGGCGTTGCGCACCTTTTCCTGGCGGTTGTCGTCGGTGAACTTCATGCCCTGGAAATAGTGTTCCACGGTTGGCCAGACCTTGCCTTCCAGCTCGAAACTGTAAGGGGCATGGGTGCCCAGCGGATTGTCCGGATCTGTTCGGGACATGAACAGGTCGTTCTCACCGTTGTCGTCGGGGAAGAGAGACATTCTTGCGATCCTTTAGAAATAAGTGGTCCTGCAATACCCCTAGTATCAACGAGTACGCGCCAGGGGTCACGCCAATAAACCGGCTCATCTGCAAGACTAGAGATCTCGCAGATATCCAGCACCAAGCTGTGCAATCTGGCCCCGAATCCAGGCCACTCGTTCCAGCGCATAAGAGGATGGGGCGTTTACACTCAAAACCTTCGGATTCGGGAGTACAGCGGCAAGCAGCGCAGCCTGATATTCAGTGAGGTGGCGCGCCGGCTTCCCGAAGTATGTCCAGCTTGCGGCTTCAACCCCGTAAATACCTGGGCCAAACTCGGCAATGTTCAGATAAACTTCCAGTACCCGCTGTTTTGACCACAGGCCGTCTATAATAAGCGCCAATCCCGCCTCGATGGCCTTGCGAATGAAACTACGCCCGCTCCATAGAAAGAGGTTCTTGGCCGTTTGCTGGGTGATGGTACTGGCCCCTCGAAGCCCGTCGCCGGCCCGATACTCCGAGAGCGCCTGACGAACCGCCTCAAAATCCACGCCCACATGATGCGGGAATCGCTGATCCTCGCTGGCAACTACCGCCAGCGGCATCCAGTGAGAGATCTCGCGCATGGGCACCCATTCGTGGGCGATGGATTTGTTCGTGCCCTGAAGCTGATAACCCACCATGAAGGCCGAGGTGGGTGGATTTACGAAACGGAACATCAGAACCACCAACAGGACCAGCACGATAGCGCCAGCGCATAGCAGCAAAAACCATCGCAAAAGCTTGCGACCACCTGATGCTCTGGCCATCAGTTCAAATCCTCATCTTTGTACGATCGAGTTCCCGGCCATAATTGACCAACGGGCCGCACAGCGCGCAAACTGCTGATAGCGATTCTGCAAGAGCGTATGCCACTACCATGCCTGCAAAAGTAAAAACCCGGATTCTCTTTCATTCCAGACGCCTGAATATATACCTGGTCCGATATCCAGAAGGCCACAAGGTAGGCCCGCACGTGGACATGGTCTCCGAGGGCCGGCTCTACAAACTCAATTGGGTTCTGGCCAAACCCAAGGCCGGTGGCGAATTCATTTGCGACAAGAACATTTTCAACCTTTTTGGAAGATTGTATCTGTTTCGCCCGGATCTCTATCAGCATCGGGTATCAAAGATCGAGCGCGGAAATCGATGGCTGTTGAGTTTTGCGTTGACTTCCGGACTCCATAACTCAAGCAGGACAGTATCATGATGTATTTTGCCCATGAAATGAGCCGCGCAGCGCTGATGCCCTTGCGTATCGCGACAGACGCACAGAGTAAACTGCTCAGACATCCCCTGAGCCCCTTATCCCGCTTACCGGGCGCTCGCAGCATTGCCTCCGCCTATGGCGTGTTTGGCGATTTGACCCGGCGCTACCCGAAACCGGCCTTCAATCTGCACTCAACAGTGTGCGATGGCGAAAAGGTGGACGTCAGTGAAGTCATCCTCCAGCGCAAACCCTTTGCCCAGCTCAAGCATTTCCAGCGCAGCGTATCGCGGCCTGATGACCCGAAACTCCTGATCGTTGCGCCGCTTTCCGGACACTTTGCCTCTCTGCTGCGGGGTACCGTCAAGGAAATGCTGCCAGACCACGACGTCTACATCACCGACTGGCGTGATGCCTGTCGTGTCCCCTTGTCGGCTGGCGACTTTGGGCTGGACGACTATATCGACTACGTTATCGATTTTATTGAACAGCTTGGGCCAGACACCCATGTATTGGCGGTTTGCCAGCCCGTCGTGCCGGTGCTCGCAGCCACCGCTCTCATGGCCGAAGATAAAAACCCGGCAACACCGCGCTCGCTGGCTCTCATGAGCGGCCCCATCGACGGACGTATTGATCCCACGGCACCCTGCGAACTGGCCACCAAACACAACCTGGCCTGGTTCCGACGCAACCTGGTTCACCCGGTACCCGCGCCCTATCCGGGGGCCATGCGGAAGGTTTATCCCGGCTTTCTGCAACTGACCGGATTCGTGAACATGAACTTCGACCGCCACATTGATGCCTACCGGGGCCTGTTCAAGTCCATGCGTGACAAGGAGGTCGAAAAGATCAGACGTCATCGTGAATTCTATGACGAATACCTCGCGGTCATGGATCTTCCGGCCACCTATTACCTGGACACCATCCAGCGTGTCTTCCAGGAGTTTCACCTTGCCCGGGGCTGCTTCATGCACCGGGGCCGAAAAGTGAATCCGGCGGCTATCGAAAAAACAGCACTGATGACGATTGAAGGCGAGAAAGACGACATTTCCAGCCCCGGGCAGACCCGGGCCGCCCATAAACTATGCGTGAATATCCCGGACGCCAGGCGTCTGCACCATCTGCAAGAGGGGGTTGGCCATTACGGTGTCTTCAATGGCAGCCAATGGCGCGAATCCATTGCGCCGCGGCTCAAGACATTCATCCGCGAAGCGTGACGGGTATCACATTTTCTTGTCGCGACTCGGGTGCTCTGCTAGCTTGAATGAGGTGATTAATAATAAGGAATAACAACCAGAGCGGGCTACCGCTCCAGGGAGGATTTCATGCAAGACCTCAAGGGCAAGGTCGCCCTCGTAACCGGTGCCTCACGCGGCATCGGTCGTCACATCGCACTTCAGCTTGCTCAACGCGGCGCCGATGTCGCCATCAACTACCGCTCACGTCAGCCTGAAGGCGACGAAGTTGCCAGGGAAATCGAGGCCACCGGCGTCCGGGCACTTGCCTTCAAAGCAGACCTCTCGAAGATGCCGGAAGCGCGGAGCCTGGTTCGTCAGGTTCAGGACGAGTGGGGCCGCATAGACATTCTGGTGAACAACGCCGGCATCACCAAAGACAAGTCCATGAAGAAGCTTACCGACGACGATTGGAACGACGTCCTGGATACCAACCTGGGCAGCGTCTACGCCACCTGCTCGGAAGTGTTGAAAATCATGATGGACCAGAAGTACGGTCGAATAATCAACATCACCTCATTCGTCGGGCAAGCCGGCAACTTTGGGCAAGCCAACTACGCAGCCAGCAAGGGCGGTATCATTGCGTTTACCAAGACCCTGGCACTGGAAATGGCCAAGTACAACATCACAGTCAACGCCATCGCGCCCGGCTTTACCGAAACCGAAATGCTGGCCCAGGTCCCGGAGAATATCCGTGAACAGATCATTGCCAGGGTTCCCATGGGTCGGTTTGGCAAGCCGGAGGAAATTGCCCGCGCCGTGGTCTTCCTGGCCGCGGAAGGCGATTACATCACCGGCCAGCAGATCAACGTTAACGGCGGCGTTTACATGTAACACTTGAAAGACAGAAGGCGAAAAAATGGCTGATAAACCAATAAAAAAGCAATCAACGCCTGACTTCGAACCCAATGTGGTAAGCCGCTCTCTGGCACGAGTGGGTGTTCATGGTGGTCACCTGCTCAAGCGCTCCATAATGCGCCGTTTGCGCGGTGGCCCGCCGAATCCGGCCAGCGTCGGGAGCATGACCAAACCCTTTGTCACCCTGACCGGCAAGCTTGCAACCCAGCCAGACACGCTTCTGTTCGCGCAGATGCGACTGATCAAGGACACCAGTCTGTTCTGGTCTGGCCTGCTGGCCAGCGGTATTGGCAAGAAACCACTGACCGTAGCCGAACCGGAGCCCGGCGACGGCCGCTTCCGGGATCAGGCCTGGAACGACGTCATAGCCTTCAACGCCGTCAAGCAGGCCTATTTACTGTCAACTCGCTGGGTTATGGACACCATTGACGATGTCAGGGATCTGGACGATCACGATAAGCGGAAAGTCCGTTTTTTCGCCAGCCAGATGACCGATGCCCTCGCCCCAAGCAACTTCGTTCTGAGCAATCCGGAAGTGTTGCGCACAACCGTTAAGACACGGGGCAAGAACCTCCTGCGAGGCCTGGCAAACCTGCTGCGTGATCTGGACGAGGGAAAGGGCCCGATGCCTTTCCGCATGTCCGACCCGGACGCCTTTGAGGTGGGCGACAATCTGGCCAACACACCCGGCGACGTGGTGTTCCAGAACGATCTGATGCAACTCATCCAGTACCGGCCGACCACCGAGACCGTTCATCGCGGGCCTTTGCTGGTGATACCGCCCTGGATCAACAAGTACTACATCCTCGATCTTGGCGAGAAAAAATCCTTCATTCGTTATTGGGTGGAACAGGGCCACACCGTGTTTGTGGTTTCCTGGGTAAATCCCGGGCCAGAGCTGGCACACAAGACCTTTGAGGACTACATGCTCGAAGGTCCGGTCGCCGCCATGGATGCCATCGAGCAGGCGACGGGTGAGCGGGAAATCAATACCGTCGGCTACTGCATCGGCGGCACTCTGCTTGGTTGCACGCTCGCCTGGCTGGCCGCTCGCGGGGATGATCGCGTAAAAAGTGCGACGTTTCTCAACAGCATGATGGATTTCTCCGACGTCGGAGATCTGGCCGTCTTCATCGACGAGGACTCAATCGCCAAAATCGAGAAGGCCATGAATAAACAGGGGTATCTTGAAGGCGCCTCCATGGCAACGGCCTTCAACATGCTGCGGGCCAACAGCCTGATATGGTCGTTTTTCGTCAACAATTACCTTCTCGGCCGCGATACTGCGCCCTTTGACCTGCTGTACTGGAACTCGGACGCCACTCGCATGCCAGCGGCGATGCACAGTTTTTACCTGCGCAATATGTATCTGAACAACCGGCTGCGTGAACCCGGTGGCATTTCCCTGGCGGGCACGCCGATCGACTTGAGAAAGGTGAAGGTTCCCAGCTACTTCGCATCCGCCATTGAGGACCACATCGCACCCTGGGTCTCCTGCTACAGAGGCGCACGTAACCTGGGCGGCCCGCTGCGTTTTGTGCTCGGCGGTTCAGGACACATTGCCGGCATCATCAATCCGCCCGAGAAGAAGAAGTACGGCTATCGCCTCAACGAAGACAACCCGGCCAATCCAGAGGAATGGCTGAAAGGTGCCGAGCAGTTTGAAGGTTCCTGGTGGCCGGATTGGGTGGCTTGGGCCGAGCAGTTCGGTGGCGGTGAGGTTAAGGCTCGCATTCCGGGAGAGGGCAATCTGCCGGTGATTGAACCGGCGCCCGGGGCTTACTTGCGCAACGAGCCGGCACCACCAAGCCCGGCGGTCCGGAAGCGGCGACAACCGCAACGCGGGAAATCGGGTTCCGCGAAGCAGAAAACGCCATCACCTGAGAAAGTCACGCAGTGAAGCATCCGTGGACTGAGCGGGAAACTCTGGAATAGCGGGCCGGCGAAAGCTCCCTAACGCAGCTCGGAAACCAGGTCACCGGCGCGACAACTCCTGACTGCGCGTTTGATCTTGCCCACATCCTCGCTGTCCAGATTCGCTCGAGACAGGTAAAGCGAAACCGGGAGGGTTCCCGCTGTTTGCTGGAATACCTTGACCACATCAGGACCAAAGAGATCCTCCACCAGAAGCGCCGGCAATACGACCGCATCCAGGCGGTCATAGTGAAGCATGGCAACCAGTTGGGACCACTCTGTGACTTCTTCGATTCTCGGGTTTTCGTCGGTAATGAACTGTTCACCAACAAAGCTCCGAGGCAGCCCATATTTAAGGCCCGAGGTTTCAGATATCGGCGGAAGTTGGCGATTCGAGACAAAAACATAGTCCGCCGAAAACAACTCACCGGCGAACTCGCCGATTCTGTCCCGACGCTCACTCTGGGCAAGGGGCAGAACCATCGAGACTTCTCCCGAGTGCAAATACCCCAGCCCTCTTTTCAGAGGCACCTGAATAAACTGGGGCTGGATGTCAGCGCGATCAAAGACACATTCGTAGAGCGGCGCCAAGGACCCATAGAGCTTGCCATCGGAGTACCCGATCACGCCCTGCAACCCTTCACCAACGGCGACAGGAACCGAGGCGGCCGCAAGGCTGGAAAAGAAGATCTGCAGGCTGATGAAGACTGCACAGTGTGGCCGAACCATCGCTCCACTCCATGGGACTGAACGCATGAATTTCCTGCGATCAGGGTCGTCCAGATTCGCTTACCTTTCCATACGGACCTGTACTTAACGTCCTAGATACCTGAAACGTAGCACATTCTGATACTTATCGATGTATTTCTGATTGATGAGACCAATCACACCCGATTGCCGCAAATCGTCGAAGCATTGATCAAAGGCTGCGGCGAATGCGGGGTTCCGAAAAACCATCTTGTGCGGCGCCGGGTTAAAGATTGGCGCGAAACGAAAAGCATCAGACTGCGAGGGCCAGCTTTCACCGCGGCGCTTCTTGTTGAAGATTCTCCGATTCACTTCCGCGACCACGAATCCGTCGGCCAGAATCGCATCGACCCGGCCCATAAACAGTAGCCGGGAGTGAATGGTCTGATCGGCGATTTCGGTGAGCGAGGCGAATTCAGGTACGTTATCGCTGATCCCCAGCACATCGCCCCCTTCACGGAACGTCACCACGTTGAGACCGGCCAGGTCTTTGACCCTTTCAATCGGCCCGACACGGGAGTGATTGTAGAAAGCTCCGTTCTGGTACCAGATGTAGGCGGATGTGGAATAACCGGGAAGACGCCAGTGCAAAGGTACTGTGGCAATAGCATCGAAGTCCTGACGATCCCTGTAGGTCCTTGCATGGCGCTCATAGGGCTGCATGATGAATTCGGCCTCAAATCCGCACTCATCGAAGGTCGCCAAAACCAATTCTATATCTCGCCCCTCGAGACTTGGCTCCGCTGCACCCGGTATCTGAGCAGCGAGAACTTTAAGCCGCGGCAGTGGCTCCGAATTCGCAGCCAAAGGGAATCCTGGCAGAAGAAATAAAAAGAAATGGGCGAGCGTTGAAATCTTCAAACCGCTGTCTTCTCACCTCGGGCTAAAAAGTTCAGTTTTTGAACAATATCCTTATCCGGGCGTGCAGGCAATCACTCTGAGCATATGCCTGCAAACCAGGATGCAACTCAGCCCAGAAGACACTCCTTGGCCTCATTGATGCGCGCCGCCAGGTAATTGCTGCCACCATGGTCCGGGTGAAGTTTTTGCATCATCCTCCGATGGGCTTTGATGATCTCTTCCCGACTGGCTCCGGGCTCGAGCCCCAGAATGTCCAGCGCTTCGCTCTCGGTAAGCGGGCCGCTCGTATTGCCACTGCCGCCCGACGGATCGCTTTCAGAGGCCGCCTCATCGTCTGCTCGCCAGGAGTCTCCGAACCGGCGATCCAGGTAAGTTTCAAGTAGCCGGGCAGAATCCTCGTCCTGGCCGCGGCAATAGCGCAATAGCTCGAGGAAATCGCTTTCGCTTAGCTCCGCCAGTTCTCTCCCTTCCATCGGGCCCTTGATGATCTTGCCGCTCATGATTCCCGAGTCGTGGTCCAGAGTCATTTCCAGAATATCGCTGGAAACATGGGACTGGTTGCCCGACTTGGGTCCGGCACCGCCAGCCACGCGACCGAGCCCGCCACGCAATAGAGATGGCAGCAGGCGACGCAACAGAGGATAGAGAAAGGCCAAACCGGCGAAGACAAAATGCAGTCGCCCGGTTACAGCCAGCAAGACGACGATGCCGATACCGGCCAGCAGGGCCAGCTTGAGAATGGCGGCATTGCGCTGACTGGCAGGCTGATTGCGCAACCACACCCAGGCCACAACCGCGACAACGATGGCAACAAGCGTTAAAGGCACTCAAATACCCCGGGCACAACGGCCCATCAATGGATTCTCACAAACACTACCGGATCTGTCTGGTCAGGCGTTTCACTTCCGGGGAACTACTGCTGGAAAAATCCTGCAGAGCCTTGGCTCCCCCGGAAGCATAGACCGCAACTGCCGCCATAAGATCCTTGAGCACCTGAGGACTGTTACGGTCAAAGGGTGCGTATGCGCCCCCTGAAAGCTTGCTCACCTGCTGGAATACCGCCCTTGCATGGGCATCATTGCCCTCGTGAAACATGAACACCGGTGTGCGCAGCATTCCCAGTTCCCCGGCGGTGTGACAGAGCTCGTCCACCGGTTCCTCGCAACAGTCACCGATAAACACCACAGCTTTGACGGGCTTTGCACGGGTCTCTTTCACCGCGTGGGTCAATACCCGGCTGATCTGGGTGCGCCCACCGAGGCAGGAAACGCCGTTCATCAGATTCAGCAACTGCCCGGTTTCGGTCACAAAACCCGTGGCCTTGAACTCACCGAAGCCACGGTAGTAGCAGAGCTGAATGGCCAGGCCACCCAGATCCCGGGTTGCTATAAACAGTTCGCTCTGCAGATGGCAGGCCTGGTCCCAGGTAGCTTCCCGGCTTGCAGTCGCGTCCAGCGCGAAAATCAGCCGCCCCTGCCCGCCACCCTGCTTGGGCAACGTGCGAACCTCATTGATAAACTGGTCGATCGCCTGTTTGTCGGATCGGGTGCGTAGCTCTTTATCGGACATAGGCTCCTGAAAATCACGGCGGCTGAAAAAACTGACGCTAAAATAGTAGGGCATAGATCGCGCAATTCACAGGTTTGGCTCTTTCAGTTGGCTCCCCAGAGCACGCTGGAAACAAAGCAACGCACACGGCCATTGGCTGGTAGACCTGCCTGTTCTGATGCAGTGGCAGAGCCCGGGGCAGGTTTGGGCGTTCCGGGTGGAACGAAACGGGGACCGTTGGGCCACGATGGACAAGGACAGGGAAGTAGAAAGCGCGCTCTATTTACGCGAGTGGAGAACCCAACTGACTTATCGGCTGCACCAGGGGGGACAATCCTGGCCAACCATCGCTCTTGGTCTAGGAGCCAGTCTGGCTACCCGTGTCCAATACAAGGACCTGAACACGGGCACCGAGGATCTGAGCCTTGGGGATGCCCTGCTGGCAAGCCTCAGGCTCGATTGGTAGATCCAGGTTCCGACACTGGATCCAAACCGGGTATCAGCCTACCCGGTTGAGTGTTACGTCGATGTTGCCACGGGTTGCGTTGGAATATGGACAAACCTTGTGTGCTTCATCGATCAGCTGCTTGGCCTCGGCATCGTCCATACCCGGAAGGCTGATGCGCAATTCCACTTCAATGCCAAACCCATTGGGGATCTGGCCGATGCCAACCACGCCTTCAATGGAAGCATCTTCCGGCATCTTGAGCTTGTCGCGACCGGCCACAAATTTCATGGCGCCGATAAAGCATGCGGAATAGCCTGCAGCAAAAAGTTGCTCCGGGTTGGTCCCCTTGCCGCCGGCACCGCCCATTTCTTTCGGGGTTGCCAGCTCTACATCAAGAATGCCGTCTGACGAAATGGCACGGCCGTCACGACCACCGGTTGCTTCTGCATGGGCACGATAGAGCACTTGTTCGATAGACATAACACTTTCCTTTTTCCTTCGAATTTGAACAGAAATACCTTCCGAGGCATTTCCGCGCGACGATTTTCTAAACGACGCGTCGCCCCGTTTTATGCGATAGAAATGGTTAACTGGATCAACCCGCCAGCGCGGCCCGCACTTTCTTGCTCAAATGGCCCATCTCAACCCGGCCAAGCACCTGGGGTTTCAATTCATTCATCACCTTACCCATGTCCTGCATGCCTTGGGCATCCGTTGAACTGATGGCCATCCGAATCAACCCGTCAAGATCATCCTCGCTGAGAGCCACCGGCATGAACTCCTCAATGATCACCATTTCCGCTCGCTCTTTATCGCCCAGTTCCTCGCGGCCGGCTTCGTCGTATTGACTGGCCGCGTCGCGGCGCTGTTTGAGCATCTTGTCCAGCACCTTGAGAACATCCTCGTCATTGAGCTCGCGGCGTTCATCAATCTCGATCTGCTTCACGGCAGACTGGGCCATGCGCAAAGTAACCAGGCGGGTTTTATCCTTGTTCCGCATTGCTTCTTTTACCGCGCTGTACAGTTGTTCCTTAAGGGTTGGTGCCGTCATTGCTGATCTCCTGTTGTTTGGCTTTGTTCTGGTTTATGGGGACGAATCGGGAATAATGCAAAGGGTGGGAATTCCATGATTCCTGCTGCACTGTAGAATGCAGGCATCCGAGGAAAGAAAAAGGCGCCAGGAACAATGATTGATTTCCGCAGCGATACTGTGACCCGCCCCACCCCCGAGATGCGCGAAGCCATGGCCAGCGCCGAGGTGGGAGACGATGTCTATGGCGACGACCCTACGGTTAACAGCCTGCAGGCCTACGCCGCCCAGAGGCTCGGCTTCGAAGCGGCCCTTTTTACTGCCACAGGCACCCAGGCCAACCTGCTTGCCATCATGAGTCATTGTGGCCGTGGCGATGAGTATCTCTGTGGCCAGTCCGCTCACAATTACAAGTATGAGGGCGGAGGCGCCGCGGTGCTGGGCAGTGTCCAGCCCCAACCGATCGAGAACGAGCCGGACGGGAGCATTGATCTGGAAAAAGCCCGGGCCGCGATCAAGGCGGACGATTTTCATTTTGCCGTCACCCGTCTGCTCTCCCTTGAGAACACCATCGGAGGCAAAGTACTGCCCCTTGAGTACCAGGCGCAGGCCCGTGCGTTCTGCGACGAACACGGGCTTCTTCTGCACCTGGACGGCGCCCGTGTCTTCAATGCCGCCGTAAAATCAAACTGCGATGTCACCGAAATAACCCGGCACTACGATTCCGTCAGCGTGTGTCTGTCCAAAGGCCTGGGCGCACCGGTTGGATCGCTGCTGCTGGGGTCGGAATCATTCATCAAGCGGGCCACCCGGCTGCGCAAAATGGTGGGGGGCGGCATGCGCCAGGCCGGCATTCTGGCCGCCGCGGGACGTATCGCGCTCGAAAGGGGGCCGCTTCGACTGCTCGAGGACCATGAAAACGCCGAATACCTGAGCAACGGCCTGGCAAAGATTCCCGAACTTGAGGTCAACCCGGCCAGTACCCAGACCAACATCGTTTACGCAAGGTGCAAGGCAGGCGGGGCGTCACAGCTGAAAGACTACCTGGCCGAACAGGGCATCCTGATTACGGCCGGCGACCCGATCCGCTTTGTGACCCACCAGGATGTCAGCCGTGAGGATGTCGACATGCTGCTGACGGCCATCCGGCAATTCTACCCGTCCTGACCGGATACTCTCGCTCAAAAAAGGCCCCTCAATGGGGGGCCCTTCCAGCGTCACCTGATATCAGCCTGGGGTTACACCATCTTGCCTTCGGCAATCAGCAAGCGGCGTTCATGATGAAGGCCTTTGAACAGGCTGTAGGTCATCACCAACAGCACCAGCGTAAACGGCAGCCCGACACTCAGGGCGCCAGCTTGCAGAGCGTTGAGGGCTTGTTCACCGCCAACGAACAGAAGCACCCCGCCTCCGAATGCGCTCATCCAGAACAGAGTAATGATGGTCGGGATGATCAGAACCGCCGTGACGAACTCACGCACCGTGCGACCATGGGAGACCCGCGCGATAAACATACCTACGAACGGTGACCAGGAAATCCACCAGGCCCAGTAGAAGACCGTCCAACCATGGAACCAGGTGGTGTCTTCCTCGCGGCCAAAGGGATTACTGAGCGAGAACATATTGGACGCGTAGGAGACCGACGTATCCCAGAGCCACTGGAACACGGCAAGTGTGGGGCCGGCAAATATTACAAACAGAAGCAGCAGCCCGGCCATGATCATGTTCGCGTTACTGAGAATCCGGACACCACCATGGATCCCCCGAATCACGGAGAGGGTAGCAACAGCCGTAACGCCGGCGATCACGCCGACCTGAATATTCAGGCCTCCCTCAATATCAAACAGGTAGGAAATACCGGATGCCGCTTGCTGGGCGCCAAACCCGAGCGAGGTTGCAAGACCAAAGATGGTCGCCAGTACCGACACAGTGTCGATAACATTGCCGGGCCACCCCCACACCTTGTCTCCCAGAATTGGAAAAAAGCGGAACGAATGGTTAGCGGCAGGCCTTTATTAAAGGCAAAAAACGACAGCGAGAGCCCGACAATCGAGTAGATTGCCCAGGGATGCAGACCCCAGTGGTACATGGTTGCGCCCATCGCAATGCGGGCACCCTCAGCAGTGTTTGGCTCAACACCGAGGGGCGTTCCATACCAGTCGGTGTAATAGGCCACAGGCTCGGCAACCGACCAGAACATAAGCCCGGTACCCATACCAGCTGCGAACAACATGGCAAACCAGGACAGCAGAGAGAACTCTGGCTTGGCATCAAGCCCGCCAATCCTAATTTTGCCCACCGGCATGAAAATAAGGGCCAGACAGAAAACAACAAACAGGTTTGCGCTGAGAAGAAAGCCCCAGTCGAACACAGCGATCGCACCATTCTTGGCGCTATCGAGCAACTCCTTTGCACCTGCGGGGAAAATAAGTGTTCCGACAACGAAGGCAACAATCAGGATTGCGGTTAACGGAAATACGATGTTGTGGATATCGAAGCCGAACTTCTCGATATTATCCTGACCGGCTACGTAGTCGGTCTGATAATCGTCTGAAATGACGTCACCCAATGTGAGGACTCCTATGACTGCATAACCCGGCAGTCGGTTGGAAAATTTACCTCTCTAAGTGCCACCCCAATATTTTGAACTCTAAGAATTAAAATTTCCAACTCTGTTAGACTTGGGCGCTACGAATCCTCGCAACGCCTGAAGGTTCCCGCTGATGAAACTCAACCCCTTTAACACCCGCATCGGTCTGGCTCTGGGAGGCGGCGCTGCCAAAGGCATTGCGCACATTGGTGTGCTGAAAGCGTTTGAAGAAGAGCAAATCAAGATTCATTGCATTTCGGGCACGAGCGCCGGCGCGCTTATCGCGAGCTATTACGCTTTCGGCCGCCCGGCGGAATCCATCCTCAGCATTTGCTCAACGCTGAACCTCTCCAAAATCATCAACTTTACCTTTGAGCGCGGAGGGCTGTTCAGCACCAACGCCATTCGGGAGATGATTCACCGCGATCTGGGCGATGTCCGGATCGAGGACGCCGAGATTCCGCTGGCCATCTGTGCCACGGATATCGAAACCGGTGAACAGCTGATCTTCCGGGAAGGCAATCTGGCGGATGTCGTGTGCGCCTCAATGGCGGTTCCCGGCCTGTTTGTACCTGTTGAAATCGATGGGCGGATTCTGGTGGACGGGGGGCTGGTGGAAAACGTCCCCATTTCGCCATTGGCCAAAATGGGGGCTGGTATTACGGTGGCCGTTGATCTCAGCCATGTCAGCCGTTATCCGAAGCCGGACAACACCTTCGATGTCATTTCCAACGCCATCAACATTGGCATCGATTTCAACACCCGCAAGCAACTGAAGCATGCCGACATATCGGTACCTCTGGACCTGAGCGACTACAGCCTTACCAATAACGCCGACCGCGTTGACGAGCTTTATCGGGAAGGCTATCACCCGATGAAGAAGAAGATCCGCCAGGTACTCTGGTACAAACGGATGCATGTTGCCATCAGCCTTCTGAAAACAACCCGAACGTTGATGCCCTTCAAGGTGCCCGAGATTCTGAAGGAGCTCAGGCGCCACGGCTTTGCGGTGCGCAATCGTAATTAGCCACTTAATCACCGCCAGCGGTGAACCAAAACGCTCTTTGCAGACTACTCTTCACACCCGACCATTTTTCAATGCGAACGGAGCTTGCGCATGATTACAGTTCACCACCTCAACAATTCCCGCTCACAGCGCGTTCTCTGGATGCTGGAAGAACTGGGTGTTCCCTACGAGATCAAGCATTACCAGCGAGACCCCAAGACCATGCTGGCCCCCGAAAGCCTGAAAAAGGTGCACCCGCTTGGAAAATCCCCGGTGATCACAGACGGCGATCTGGTGGTGGCCGAATCCGGTGCCATCATCGAATACCTGGCGCACACCTACGGCAAAGACACCATGCTCCCGGAGAGCGGTGGGCAAGCCTGGCTCGACTACACCTACTGGTTGCACTACGCCGAAGGCTCATTGATGCCGCCTCTGGTGTTGCGCCTTGTCTTCGAAAAGGTAAAAACCAGCCCGATGCCGTTCTTTGTTAAACCTGTCGCCAAAGGCATTTCGGACAAAACCAACGAGATGTTTATAGGCCCGATGATCAAGACCCACCTGGATTTCGTGGAAAGCCATCTGGCGAAGAACACCTGGTTCCTGGGGGACAAACTGAGCGCGGCGGACATCCAGATGAGCTTCCCGCTTGAGGCTTCCGTAGCCAGGGGCATCGTCGGCAGGAACCGGCCTCACATCAGCGGATGGGTCAAACGCGTTCACGCCCGACCGGCTTATCAGAGGGCGCTCGAGAAAGGCGGTGATTACGACTTCGCCTGAAGACCGGCGATCTGATTGCGGCTAAAAGGAGTATCAAATACTGAATTCACGGATGGAGATACTGGAATGAAAGAAGTTCGCAGAACCACGCTACCCGTTGTGGAAATGGCGAAAAGCAACGAAGAGTTCCGGCAGGTATTATGGACCGGAGATCATACGCAACTCGTTCTGATGGCCATTCCCGAAGGCGGCGAGATTGGCGGCGAAGTTCACGAGGGACATGATCAACTGCTTTATTTCGTCTCGGGCGAGGGGGAAGCGACGATCGGCGAAACGAAGGTACCTGTAAAGGCGGGCGACGTCAGCATCGTGCCCTCGGGTACCTTTCACAACTTCCGTAACACCGGAAACGGCATGCTCAAGCTTTACACAACCTACTGCCCACCAGAGCACGCCCCGGGAACCGAGCATGAAACCAAGCAGGAAGCGGATGCCGCGGAATGAATCCGCGGCCTACAGTCGCTCCAAGAAATTATCCAATGCCTGATTAACCGGATCCGGGTGCGAAAGATTTGCAGCATGCCCGGCACCGGGAATCACGATCAGTTCGGCATCCTACGCTCTTAGCAGTCTGTCCATCTGCCAAGAGGCGCTCGGCCAGGCCACGGTCTAACCTTGATCCTGCATCTCGTTGACTGCTGCCTTTTCTGGCTCAGGAAAGCGTACACCCAAAACAAAAACAGGAACCGGGGACCGTATGATTTTTGATTACATCATTGTAGGTGGCGGATCGGCTGGCGCCGTGATGGCGGCGCGATTGAGTGAGGACCCTGATGTCAGCGTCTGTCTCCTGGAGGCAGGCGGCAAGGGCGATCACTTGTTGACCCGCGCGCCAGCTGGTGTGGTCGCGATCATGCCCGGCCATGGCAAGATCAATAACTGGGCGCTCAATACAGAGCAGCAGCCCGAGCTGGCCGGGCGTCGAGGATTCCAGCCCAGAGGCCGTGGGCTGGGTGGTTCCAGCCTGATCAACGCAATGCTTTATGTGCGTGGACACAGCGCGGATTATGATGGATGGGCCGAGCTGGGTTGCGACGGATGGGGATGGGACGATGTTTTGCCCTACTTCCGCAAAGCGGAATGCCATGAAGGTGGAGCCAGCGAATACCACGGGGCCGATGGCCCACTGCATGTTTGCAAACAGCGATCACCAAGGCCCATTTCCGAAGCCTTTATCGATGCGGCTAAAGAGCACGGCTATCCCGCAAGCGACGATTTCAATACCGGCGACAACGAGGGCGTTGGCCTCTATGAAGTTACCCAGTTTCATGACACCGAACGCAATGGTGAACGCTGCTCCACCGCTGCGGCGTATTTGTATCCGATCATGGAACAGCGCAACAACCTAAAGGTTGTGACCGGTGCCCGTGCGACCCGAATTCTTTTTAACGGAAAACGTGCTTCCGGCGTTGAGTATCGACTCAAGGGCCGATCGCTCACGGCCTCAGCAAACCGCGAAGTCATCCTATCCGCCGGTGCCTTCGGTTCACCGCAGTTACTACAGCTATCCGGAGTGGGAAACCCTGAAGACATCCTCCCGCACGGTATTCCCATGATTCACGAACTGCCGGGTGTCGGCCGAAATCTGCAGGATCATCTGGATTTCATTCTGGCCTACAAGTCCGGGGATACCGATAACTTTGGCTTCAGTTTAACGGGCATGAAAAACATGCTTCGCCATTCCCTCCAATGGCGAACGGATGGGACGGGTATGATTGCCTCGCCCTTTGCAGAGGGGGCGGCATTCCTGAAGTCTGACCCGGAGCAGGACAAGCCAGACCTGCAGCTGCACTTCGTCGTCTCCATCGTGGAGGATCACGCCCGTAAACTGCATTGGGGACACGGCTTCAGTTGCCAAGTCTGCAACCTGCGGCCGAAATCCCGAGGGCGTGTTTTTCTGCTCAGCGCCGACCCAATGACCGATCCCGGCATCGACCCCAACTATCTGTCCGATCCAGACGACCTGAATCTGACTATCAAAGGCGCAAAAATCACCCGGGAGATTCTCGAAGGGCCTGCACTCTCCCCGTACCGACAATCCGAAATGTTCGGCGTTCACGACGGCATGAGCGATGAGGAATGGGAACGCCACATTCGCGCCCGTGCGGATACGATCTATCACCCGGTAGGCACCTGCAAGATGGGCATAGATGATCTGGCCGTGGTTGACTCCAGCCTCAAGGTTCACGGACTTGAGGGTTTGCGGGTGGTCGACGCTTCGGTTATGCCGACTTTGATTGGTGGTAACACCAACGCCCCGACGATCATGATTGCTGAAAAGATCGCCGATACGATTCGAACCAGCGGATAAAGGCCTCACTAAAGGTGGCAAAATGACAACAAAAGACAAACCAGTTGCTCTAATCATCGGGGCCGGAGACCACCTCGGCTCTGCCATCGCCCGGCGCTTTGCAAAGGAAGGCTTCCACCTTGTGGTCACCCGCCGGCGCGGAGATCTTGATCTTCTCAGCTCGGAAATTCAGGCTCTCGGCTCGAGCACGACAGCCATCCATTCCGATGCAAGGGACGAGGACCAGGTCATTGAGCTGGTTGAACGCGTTGAGTCAGAGCATGGCCCAATACGGGTAGCCGTCTTCAACGTGGGCGGAAACGTTCGATTCGATATCTGCGAGACCAGCACCCGGGTCTACCGGAAAGTCTGGGAGATGTGCGCACTGGCCGGGTTTCTGGTCGGGCGCGAGGTCGCAAAGAAAATGCTGCAACGCAATGAAGGCACTCTCCTCTTTACCGGCGCCTCCGCGAGCCTCCGCGGCGGACGCGGCTTTGCGGCCTTTGCCGGCGGCAAGCATGCGCTGCGCGCCCTGGCGCAAAGCATGGCAAGGGAATTGGGCCCGCAAGGGATACACGTCGCTCACGTGGTGGTGGATGGCCTCATCCGCAATGAAGCCACGGCAGAATTTTTGCCGGACCTCTATGCGAGCAAGGGCGAGGACGGCATTATCGAGCCCGACGAACTCGCGGAAATCTATTGGCAGCTACACAACCAGCCACGCTCAGCCTGGACTTTCGAGCTCGATGCGCGGCCTTTCTCAGAGAACTGGTAACGCCCCGGAGAAGCTGTGTCGGACTATCAGGAGCCGGGTATCAGCCGGCTCCTGTCGTTCCTAGACGTAGAAGTCCAGCTCCTCCTGGGATTTCAGAAGATCCCGCATCTTGATCGGGTCGTCACCGAAGAAGAACACAAGCCCCCAGTGAGTACCAAAAGCGGATCGGTCCGGAACTGTTTCCTCGGCAGGGGCCACCAACTCGTGCGACTCAAAGTAAGGATGCTCAATGCACTCTTTGGGCATTTCCAGCTTGCTCACTACTCGGCGTCTCGGATAAACACCGAAGCAACCGGCATAACCTTTGGCATCGACCACTTCGCGGGGGAAGAAGGCATCGACCTCTTCCTTGGTGCTCTTGGGATCAAACACCAGCATGGAAGCCTGGTAGGCATTGAATCCATACGCGCGTTCAATCAATTCGAAGGCCTTGAACCCGGGTGGGCGGTACGCAACTTCGCCAAAGTACATGGTGCCGTCGCTGGTTACGAAGTACTCCGGATGGATCAGACCGAACTGAATATCAAATGTTTTGACCAGCAATTCGATCTGCTTGGTGATTGCTTCGCGCCAGCTTTCAAGTTCCTTCGTGGCAGGAACAAACACCGAGTAACCCAGGGTGACGTACTCTGAGATATTCAGAAACCTGATTTTGCCATCGTGGATCCAGGCCTCAACAGCGAATTCCCAGCCACTCAGGTGACTTTCCATGAGCAGGGGGTATTCCTCGTCCGGAATCGTATCGATTTCTTCCAGCGTGCGGATCATGCGGTGACCCAGGCAGCCGGCTTTATCGAAGGCCTTCACGTGAATCGGATCGTCCGGGTCACCATCCAGTTTAAGCAGAGTCTGGTTAACCCGCTTCATGAAGCGAATGATGTCATCTTTTTCGTGGGCTTCTTCGAAAATCCCGACGCGAATACCACCAAGCTGGGCCCGACGTTTCATCAGCGCCTTGTCCCGGAACAAAATGGATTGGCCGTACATACGCGGATCATTCAACAGAACAGAGTTGATCGCGCCTGACCATTCCACCGTTTCCTCGAACAATGGGATTGCGACATCCACCCCTTCGGCTTTCAGCTTTTCAGCGATTTCCATTGACCGATCGTTCAGGCGAACAAAATCCCAGGGGATGAAGGGAATATTGTTGGCCGTGCAAAAATCGGCAGCCCAATCCGGGGCAACCACGATATAGCGGCGATCGAACTTCTGAGCCGCCTTGATCGCATTAATACTCCAGCCAAGAAGAGCAATATAGCCCTTGTTTGGGTCCTTGGGTGTTTCCGTTCCCAGAACCGAGTCCATGGAGGGATCGCGCCAGGCCAGCACTTCCTGCGACATTTTGGATTTCGGTGTGATCGCCATAAGTTACCCCTTTATATTCGAAATAACGCAAAGGGCATTGGCAACAACCCGATGCGTCAGACCAGAGTGTCCCAGCCAGACGCGGAAATTAGTTTCCATACACAACAATTTAGACCCTTACAGGCCAGGAAGCGAGCCTGTCCCTCCACTATCAAGACGATTGCGAAAGGATCAGGAGTCACAAGATGCAAGCATCCGAAGGGCTGCCTGCAAGGATTTTCCGTTTTATCCCCGTAGCCTGTAGAAAGGTTCGAGAACCGGCTTCAATCCTTTTGCATCGTCAATGAACAGCTGCAGATGCGGGAAGGGAATCTCTATACCGGCGGCATCCAGGGCTTCTTTCATCTGCTCGAGAATATCGGCCATGATTCTGGGCCGAACATCCAGGTTATCCGGCGTTATCCACACTTTGACTTCGAGGTTCACTGACGAATCACCGAGGCTTTTGAGCAAAACACGGGGCTCCATGCCAGCGCCCTGCAAAACTTCGGGATGTGCCAGCAAAACCGGCATCAGCACTTCCCTCGCCGCCTTCGCAGATTCCTTGTAAGCAATCCCCACGGGAATATTCAGGCGTGTCACGCCCTCTGCGCTGTAATTGATGATATCCGTGGAGGCAACACTGTCGTTTGGAATCATCGTGAAGATATTATCCCGGGTTCGCAGCCAGGTGGTTCGCAAGGCAATCTTCACCACTTTGCCTTCCTGTCCGTTGATGGTGACCCAATCACCGATTCGAAAAGGCCTTTCAATGAGCAGGGTGATTCCCGCAATGAAATTGGAGAGAGTGGATTGCGCTGCAAAACCAACGGCAATACCGACGATGCCCAGACCGGCGATAATCGACACCACATCGAAACCGAACTGGGCAAGCACCGTCACCACCGCAAGGGTTGCGGCGATAACCGCAAACAGATTCTCGACCAGTTGCCGGATGGAAGGATCCATTCGATAGCGTGAAGTGCCTTCCTTGATCAGACGCCGGAAAACTACCCAGACCACGTAGAAACCGAGGACCATGAAACCTGCCCTCGCCATCGCCTTGAGAACCTCAGGAGAAACCCCGAATTGCGCAAGAATAACTATCAGCGCACCCAACCCGGCCAGATAGCGCAGGCCGCTGCGCATCTGGATGTAAAGAGGGGTTTTGGTTCGCCGCTCACCAAGACCCAGCCTGATGGCAGCGATCAGAATCAGATAAACGCCCAGGAAGACGCCAAGGTAGATTACAGAGACCAGCAGCTGGCCAAGTACCTGTACCAGCAACGCCCCCCAGTCGAGATTCTCGCCTGACACTGCCTGAAAGGCATCGCCAAGATTTCGACGGAGCTGCTCAATCAAATCTGCACCGAATGATTCCATCATGATCTGCACGACACCTTTGCTGTCCGTACATCAAGTAAAGGCGCGAATGGCATTTTGCTCAAATGCCGATCCGAGCCTCTTTGAAGCGTATGTGCAAGTTACATTGACTGGTCACTCTGCAAGGTGCTCAATATAAGAACGACGACCTTGTGGAGGAGATAACGATGAAATGAATTGTGCTCGCAGTAATTGTCGCGATCATCGCCGTCTGGCTGTATCGGGGCAAACGCAAAAACTATATTGAAGATCCTGATGTGAAAACATTCGATGAGAAAGACTACTACCTCACATCGAATGACAACGCCTCAGATGACGAGTCCTCCCCCGATCAGAGCAATCCTCGTCACTGAGATGGGCGTTACTTTTTCAGGCTGATCTGCTTTGAACCCGTGGGGGATACTTGTCCGCTTTTGCCCTTGCCGACGTATTCCACAGATCCGCCCGCTTTCAAAAACGCGGCTGTCTGTTCTTCAATGGCAGCAGAAGTCAGGGTTACTTTCTCGGGTTTCTTGCTCATAGTGATATCCAGGTCGGGATGGCTTAATTAATATCGTAAGCCTTCCATTATACCTGAAGCGGCTAAAAATTGTTCGCTCCCTATAGACTACGCGCTTCACGCGCCTCAGCCAGGCTCCCCTTGTTCTCAACATTTGTATAACCGGCACGCTCCAGAGCCGATTTTGCTTTACCTGCCCTGTTGCCACTGCGGCAATAAAGATTAATCTCGGTGTCTTTATCCGGGAACCTCTCGGTAACCTCCGCAACGATCTGGTCATGCGGAATCAGCGGGTCTCCATCTATGTGGCTTTGCCGATGTTCCGCCTCTGTGCGGACATCGATCCACACGGGCTTCGCGTGCGCTACTATCGGTGCCAGCGCAAGTGATAGCAGGATTAGCACCGCTTTCACTGAAAAAGACACTCTCATAACCAACTTGCTCCCTATTTAGAGTCTCTACAATTAGTCTATACGGGTAAACTTACCGGAGGAGTTCACCGCATGGAAACCGCTGACATCTTCCTGTCGCTGCTGTTTGGCTGCATCGGTTTCGCCTATTTCATGTATGGCCGGCGCAGGAAAAACATCGTCACCCGATACTGCGGCATTGCCATGATCCTGTATCCCTACCTGGCCAGCAGCGCCTGGGAGATGCTGGCAGTGGGTGTGGGGCTCATGGTTGTGCCACGGTTTGTCGAGTTATGAATAGTGTTGGCTCAGCTCAAGCTCTAGAGGCGCTCAATAGACTTGAGCAGAGAATTGAAAGCCCTCGAAAAGCTGCGCTCAGCCAATCGGTCCATTACCCCACCCAGCAGCGGCACTTGCACATGCCCTTCAGAAACCCAGGTAACCCGGGTCTGTTCGCCTTCTGGCTTTAAAACAATCTCTCCCTTCGTGTGCTGAACGGCGAACGGGCTCGATTTTTCAATTTGATAGTGCATTCGGTTTGGCCTCTCGAACCGGGTAATACGCTCAGTGAGTTCAAGCCGGCCCGCTCCGATAATTCTCAGGGCGCCAGTGCCATTTTTCTCGTCTCTACCCTCTTCAATCAGTAAAGACTTGCTGACCCCTGGAAACCGGGAATAGCGGGCATGGTCGGAGATGGCTTCAAAGACTGACTCGATATCCTTCTCGAGAACTCGTTCGACATGAATGCGAAACATGGCTACTCCTCAACTGTGGGCTCACGGACAGGATACGCTCCCACTCCATCAAACGAGTGGGATTTGTCAGAATACCCCTGTCTCGGCCAACTGCCGAATGATCTGAATCGTCTCAATGTCTGTGGCCAAATAGGCCTGTTCAAGATACTGGTCATAGGGCATCGAATCACCGCGGTTCTCGATGCTCGCTGTTTCATACCGGAAACGGACAAACAGTGATGCCGGCTCGGGCTCTTCGATATCCATGACAAGTGTTGCGGCCGGGAGGTTGGCCGTTGGCTGAGTCCGGTACTCTATCCTCGCCTCGTGCCAGAAAGTGACTTCATCGACCACATGCAGTCCCGGCAGCTGGAGGCTACGCTTCAGGTAAGCGGGACCCTGATCCAGAATCTCGTAATCATCGACACCAACGAGGAACTTGTCCGGGCGCCGGGCCCTGAGCACCAGCCCCTCCCACACCTGGAATCGGGTCAGAACCGGTAGCTCTGGCTTGGTCAGGTCGTTTATCTGAACGATATGCTCGAACGTCATCTGGCCTCCTGTCGTGCGCATCGCAAGGCACGGTTTCAATCGCTCGCCTTTTTGCGATGAATGCCGGGTTATTAAAGTTCGATTCACGGTTTGGGTACGCGTTTAAAAAGTTAACAGCCTACAATTCAAAAGGATGATCACTGGAATGGTTCCAGTGCAACCTGATAGTCAAATAATTCATAAAAGGGGACGTTGAATCCCAGTGAACTATCGCCAACTCTTTCTTGCTCTGATCCTCGGAATCCTCGCCCTTGCGCTATGGGTGAGCCCAGAGTTCAAACAGATTGCCGCCGGCGTTGCCATTTTTCTGTTCGGCATGCTCTCGCTGGAGAACGGGTTTCGCCAGTTTACCGGTGGTTTTCTCGAGAGCGTGCTGCGTCGTACAACCGATACGATTCCGAAAAGCCTCGGTTTTGGCATCGTCAGTACCGCCATCATGCAGTCCAGTTCCCTGGTATCGGTGATCACGATTTCGTTTTTGAGCGCCGGCTTGCTTCCGCTGATCACGGGTATCGGCATTATCTTCGGCGCCAATCTTGGCACCACGACCGGCGCCTGGTTATTCGCCACCATCGGTATGAAAATGAGCCTTTCGGCCTTTGCCTTGCCGATGCTTGTCTTTGGCGTGGTACTGAATTTTCAGCAACCACGAGCCTGGAAAGCCTTCGGTGCAATTCTCGCCGGGCTCGGGTTTCTGTTTCTCGGTATCGATTTCATGAAGGCGGGATTCGAAAGTTACGAGTCGGCTGTCGATCTGCGCGAGTATGCAATGGACGGTGTCGCAGGACTTCTTGTCTACACAGGCCTCGGAATTCTGGCGACCGTCGTGATGCAATCCAGCCATGCGACGCTGGCGCTGACTCTGGCCGGTCTGGCCACGGGGCAGATTACCTATGAAAACGCTCTGGCCCTGGCCATTGGTGCGAATATTGGCACAACCGTCACCGCGCTGATCGGTGGTCTGGGTGCAAATATCACTGGCAAGCGTCTGGCAGGCGCCCATCTCCTGTTCAACGCGGTAACGGCGGTGATTGCCCTGGTGCTGATCGAGCCCCTGCGTTGGTCAGTGGATGCCCTGTCAGCCCTCATGTCGATCGCCGACGATGACTATACGATCAAGCTCGCGTTATTCCACACCCTGTTCAACTGCCTTGGTGTCGCCATCATGCTGCCATTGATCTCGAGAATGGCGCGAGCACTCGAACGCTGGCTGCCAGAGCGAGAGGAAGAGGTCGCCGCACAGCCGCGGTACCTGAATCAGGCTGCGATGGACTCACCCGATAGTGCAATCGCGGCAGTGCGCAGGGAGGTCTGGCACCTGTTCGATCAAGCCTTCGTTATCCTTGCCCATGGTCTCCACCTGCACCGAGAGAATATTCGCCAGACCGATGACCTTGCAGCGATGATTAACAATTCCCGGGAACGCATCGATATCGACATCGACCTGATCTACCGACAGCGGGTAAAACGCCTGTACAACGCCATTCTCGACTTTATTTCCGCGCGAATGACCCGGGAATCACCGGCAAATTCCACCGAATCGCTTTACCGCCTTCAGCATGCGGCCTCGGAGATGGTCGAAGCCATCAAGCATGTCAAACACCTACGCAAGAATCTCACAATTTATATGGCGTCGGATAACGCCACGATTCGTAAAGAGTACAACGAGCTTCGGCTACGAGTCGCGATGGTATTGCGTGAGACCCATCGTTTTTACGAAGGCCGGTTCGAGGATGCCAGCACAGCGATACTGGAGCTCGACGAGATCGCTGTGCGTGCGCGAGTAGACCGGGAATCGATGGTCGGGCGTGTCACAAAACTCCTGGGCGCAAAGCGGATTGATGCCGCCATGGCTACATCCCTGCTAAACGATTCTGCCTACGCCAGCGAAACCGTCGATGCTATTCTGACAGGAACCCGCGAGCTCCTGACTGCCATGGATGTTGAAGCCGCTCGAACCACAGAGCAGCTGTCGGTGAGCGACGCAGGGCGGGCAGAGGTCATGCCATGATGAATTCCGAGTAGGCTTGAAACAGAGGGACGGAACAGTGGGTTTCAAGGATCTGGTGGAGAAGCTTGACGATATTCTGGGCGACCATGACAAAGGTAAATCCCTGGCGCTTGAAGAACTGAAGCGTCTTGAAGAGCGGCTGGTGGAGAAACAGGAGAAATACCGCGACCGACTGACTTCCGGCGCCCCGGGGGAAACACCCGCTCAAACAGAAGTTCGCCTGCGAGTTGTTGAGGCGCAACTTGCCAAACTGAGGGAGCTTATGAAAGAGGATAGTCTTTCTTGACCTCGAAATCCTGGCTAAGCCATTTGCGCCCCCACAAGATACCGTTTCGGCGCCGATTCGCCCGAGCGTCCGTCGCCCTTATCTTTCGAAGCACAGAAAACGGTGGCAAGGAGCTGCTCTTTATCCAGCGGGCCCGTCGGGAGGGTGACCCCTGGTCTGGCGACATGGCTTTCCCGGGCGGCCGCCTGCAACCTGAAGATGCATCTGCACGGGCCGCTGCCGAGCGGGAAACACTGGAAGAAACCGGCATGGATCTGAGGCGCCACGGCCGTTTTCTCACCCGGCTGTCCGACCTGGTCACCCGCCATCACAGCCGCTGGCGCCCGATGGTGGTCACCCCCTATGTGTTCGAGTGGCGGGGACCGAAGTCGGTCTCAACGAATCACGAAGTCGAGCGAGCGGTCTGGGTGCCGATGGACTACCTCGGCGCAGACGCGAACCAGGGCCGACTTTCCTGGCGCACGCCCCTGGGCACACTCAACATGCCCTGTTGCCGTTACCAGGATGCCTGCATCTGGGGATTAAGCTACAGCATGTTGCAGGAGCTACTGGCATTGGCCCCTGACAAGAATGAGAGTTCGATCCATGACCGTTGACCGTAATCGCCTTGCCGCTCTCGCTGCGGAACCTCATTTCTATCGGGGCAGGTACCGCAACCTGGAGCCAGTCCCCCGACATGGCATTGGCGATTTTATGCGCTGGCAACTGGCCCCGGGCCGCAACTTCCCGAAGGGAAAACGCTTCACGCTGCTGCGGCCAGATACGCATTCCCTGATGAGTCCGCCCGAAGAACCACAACTGGTCTGGCTGGGTCACGCCTCGTTCCTGTTCCAGTATCGTGGTCTGAACGTGCTCACCGACCCGGTACTGTCGGAACGCGCCAGCCCCTTTCAACTGGTCGGGCCGAAGCGTTATACACCGCCGGCCCTGACGGTAGCAGACATGCCGCCGATTGATTTGGTGCTGATTTCCCACAACCACTACGACCACCTTGATGAAAAAACCGTGCGCCAGTTACACCGGCGCTTCGGAGACAACCTGCGCTGCTGCCCATTGGGGCCTACGACCCGCGCTGGTTCATGGCGCCGGTGCACGTGGCCCCGGAAGAGGCGGTGAGCATTCATCAAGATATCGGTTCCCGACAGTCGGTGGCGACGCACTGGGGCACGTTCGTGCTCACCGACGAGCCCATGGACGAGCCGCCCCGACGGCTAAGAGCCGCCCTGGAGCGACAAGGGCTGAACGAGACGAACTTTCGGGTGATGCAGCACGGGGAAGTCTGGTCGCCGGCTTCGAACTTATAACCTGACGACGCCCTCTCCCTGATCGTGCAACCAGCGCCGCCAGTCGAGGGCCAGCATGCTTACACCACCAATGTAATTGTCGTTGACCAGATAATAGGAGATGGTGCGATCTCCCCGATTAAAGTTGTGCATCAGGCGCACCACAAAGTTTCTTCGGGTAGGTTTGGACATCAGGAAATACACGAACTGGCCAGACTGGGCCCGCAGGCTTCCGCGCCCCGACAGATCAGAATGTCGCCACTTGTTGCTTGGCAGCTTCAATAGCTGATCGATGCCCGCCAGACGGCCCTGTTCAAGTGCCTGATCAACCACCCACTGATTTTCACGGTGGCGCTCAAAATACAAGCCGGATTCATCGCGCTCAATGGTCTCCATCTGCTCTGCCAACCCTTCGTTCAGCCAGGCTGGCGCATAGGGAACGATGGTATCGACAACCGCATGACTCACTTCGTGCTTGATGGTTTTGAAGGTGAGATTTCTGTTTTTACGAACATAGACGACGATCTGGTGTTCGGAAGGTATGTAAAGCCCATAAGAGGCAACAGCCATCCCCCTGTTCCGACGGACGAGGTAGTTACGGTATGCCGCGCTGTCTTTGAGAATCAGAATATTGACCGGCACCGTCCGGTGCATATCAAAAGACATCACCCGGTCGAAGAACTCATAGACGTTGTTTACGCCTTCAACGATCTGCTGGTGTTCCGCTTCACTCAGCTCAACATCAACAGTTCTGATATCGATCTCAAAACGCGACCATTCAGAGGCACCTGGCTTAACATTGACCACTTCCTGCGCGACCCGGTGATCCTGCCGATCGCCGAAATGCACCTGGCCGTTTTCATCCACCCATTTATAGATCTTTGCAGAAACCGGGCACGCAGCCATCATAAACAGCGTTAAAACCACCACTGGATAAACGGCTTTCCTTAACCTTTTAATCACTGCGCCTTACCCGATAAAAATTGAAAGTTAGTCTCGAAACCCAAAATGGTTCGGCGAAAGAACGGTGCCGCCAACACCGGTAGATTTAGTGTAACGCCATTTTCGATCAGGTACGCAGTTCAATAATCTCACCAGTCACACCGTTTTCATTCACTACAAGCCGCCCCACCGTAATCGGCAAAGTAAAGCGCCTCGGGCCTGCGCCACCAGGATTGAAGTACAACACATCGCCAATCCACTCGTTACGGGGTTTGTGGGAGTGGCCAGCAATCACCACGCGGTAGCGGCCTTGCGGATCGAAGTCGAGGGTTTTGACATCGTGGAGCATGTAAACGGCCTGGCCGAGAAACTCCAGATCTCGAGTATCGGGAAGCTCAGCTGCACGGCCGGATTTATCGATATTACCGCGGATGGCAATGACCGGCGCGATCGCCTCGAGCGCGTCCAGAACGTCGTCCCGCCCGACATCGCCGGCATGCAGGATGACCTCCGAGCCCTTCAAGGCTTCCAGGGCTTCTGGACGCATTTTGCTATGCGTATCTGCAATCACGCCGATCTGCATGCCTGCCCCCAGATGCTTAGTGGTGGTGCCCGCCGGGGCCATGCGCGTGGCCGTGGGACAGTTCTTCTGGAGTGGCGGCGCGCACGTCGATCACTTCAATATCGAAAGTCAGGGTTCTGCCGGCCATCGGATGGTTGGTGTCAACGTCAGCGAATTTGTGGCCTACCTTGGCAACAACCACGTGGCGAGGCCCATGCTCGGTCTGTACCTGAGCAACCATGCCCGCCTTCCATCGTTTGGCCCCCATCAGATGCTTGATCGGCACCCGCTGGATGGCATCGGGCTTGCGGGGCCCATAGGCTTTATCGGGAGTGACAGTCACACTGAAGGTATCGCCGGCATCGCGACCTTCCAGGGCTTCTTCCAGGCCCTTGATGATGCCGCCATGGCCATGCAGGTAGGCGTTCGGCTCGCCGCCGTGGGAGTCTTCAACAACGTTGTCTTGCTCATCACGAACGCTGTAGTGGAACAGGACGACCTGGTTCTTTTCAATTGGCATAGGGTTCTCTTCGATGATTTTAGATACGCCATTATAACGAGCAGCGGAGCTGACTGCAGGCAAGTAAAAGCAGGACAGGAAAACCGGGCCTAAACTTCATTCGCCTTCCGAAACTGCCCCTGATAATCAAAAACCCGTTCCTGCACCTGCCAATAGTGTTTTTGCTTGCGGGCAATCACGAAATCCGGTGCCGGCAATAAGGCCTCCAGCTCAAGCACCTCATCCGCTGATCTGAACGCTTTCGGGGCCTGGCTATTGGCAAAACGACGCCCGAACAGTTTATTAAAAACAGCGCGTTGGCCCGGCTTGCTGAAATCAAACGACTCGCCAAGTTCTTCCCCATCTTCCCCGTGATAGGTGATCTTCAACTTGCTGCCATCGGCAACCAGCGATATCCCGGCGCAGCGGATGACCATGGCATCCTTGAGTTTCAGCGCATCTCTCAGCTGATCATCCGGGTCGATGATGGCTTTGTGGCACTGGTAACAGTTGCGGGCCGCAATATCATTCTCGGCTCCGCAATGCGGGCACTCCTTGAAGCGGAAACGGTAATCGCACTGCTGCGGGCGTTCATCCTGAACCCCGTCAGCAGGCTCGAGCAGTCCCTGACAACGACGCCCGTAATGCTCAATCACCAGGCCTTCACCGTCAGTCTTGCCCCAGAAAATGTTGGCAAACCCACATCCCGGGCAGAACACCTGCACCGGTTCACTGTCGGGGTTCGGCTTTGGCTCCCCCACTTCCGGATGATGCAGATTCACATGGTTGCCGGCGTAATCGATCACCAGGCAATCCTGTTTACCCTCATCCAGACGAAGTCCGCGGCCTACTATTTGCTGATAGAGACTCACCGACTGGGTGGGCCGAAGAATGGCGATGAAGTCCACATGGGGCGCATCAAAGCCCGTGGTAAGCACAGACACGTTCACCAGATATTTCAACTGCCGCTGCTTGAAGCGCTGAATCAGCAAGTCCCGATCCTTCAGATCGGTGGCGCCCGTTATCAGGGCAGTTTCGTGTTCTGGCAGGTACCCGGCGACCTCCCGCGCATGCTCCACGGTGGCCGCAAAGATCATCACGCCCTGACGCTCGGCAGCCAACTCCACAACCTGCTCAATGATCGCCCGGGTCACGCGCTTGTGTTTGCTCAGCAGCTGGTTAACGTCCCTCTCGGCGTATTCGCCAAAGCGGTCCTGGGGCAGCGCAGAGAAATCGTATTGCGCCACTGCCGCGTTCACCAGCTCCGGCCGGGTGAGATACCCTCGATTGATCATGTAATTCAGCGGTAGCTCGTAAATGCAGTACTGAAAGGGCTTGTCATCCTCGCCCCGAACAAAGCCCCGATAGTGATAGCGATAGATCCAGCCCATGGCCAGACGGTAAGGCGTCGCAGTCAGCCCGAGCACTTTCAGAGAATCGTTCTGTTGCCGCAAGAGCTCTATGATGCGCTGATACTGACTGGTTTCTTCCCCGCTGACCCGATGGCATTCATCGATAATGACCAGCGAGTATTCGTCCCGAAACTGATCCAGGTTCGCCGATACCGACTGCACACTGGCAAAGGTCACCTGGTGGTGACTTTCCTTCCGCTTCAGCCCGGCAGAGAAAACCCCGCCGGTTAATCCATAACTCTGATACTTTGCGTGATTCTGCTCCACCAGCTCCTTTACGTGGGTTACCACCAGGATCTTTCGCTTCGCGAGACGCGCCAACTCGGCAATAACCAGGCTTTTCCCAGCACCGGTTGGCAGCACGATAACGGCGGACTCATCGGTTTTTCGAAAATGAGCCAGCGTGGCATCAACCGCTTCCTGCTGATAAGGCCGGAGTTTGAAAGGAGCGTTCATTTTGGAGGGCTTACTCGTTCTCAGACAGTGTGTTTCGGCTCTTAATGTTCATTGATAAATGCTCATGTGCACAACACCACTGACTGCTATCTTTGAATTGAGGAAGTAGAGGCGTTTGAGCTGACAGATACCCTGAGTTCTCCTCCAGGTCCATTACCACAGATCAGCAACCTGACTGGATTAAAGGAATCAGTCAGGCCTCCGTTTTCCAGTATAAGGAGATATTGCATGAGCAATTATATGTCGATATTGGGCGCCGTCGGGATTGCCGGCATAGCCGTCGCCATCACCGGTTGCGCAGGCTCCGTCGAGCCCCCCACCTCTCAAATGCGAGCCGCCGAATCTTCCGTTCAACAAGCGGTGTCATCCGACGCAAGAAACTTTGAGCCAGTGCTGCTGAATCAGGCCCAGAACAAGCTTGCCGATGCCGAAGAGCTCATCGACGATGAAATGAGCGAAGAGAATTATCAGAGAGCACTGCACCTTTTGGAACAGGCATCCGTCGATGCTCAGCTGGCCGGCGCGCGTGCCGAAACTGCAAAAGCCAGACAGGCTGTGGAAGAGATCAACAGGAACATCGAGTCTCTTCGCCAACGCATGAATGGAAGCCAGTAAGGGCGCCAGCTTAAACAGGAGATTGATATGAACAATCGATACATGATTTTGAGCATGGTTGTCGGCTTTTCCGTCTTCCTGGCCGGATGTGCCAGTACGCCCAAGGACAATCAGATGGTTGATGAAGCAAAGGCGGCCTATGAGGACATTCGAACCGATCCAGACGTTGCCCGCAGTGGCGACCGCCAGCTGAGAAGCGCCAGGGATCAGCTGGCCCGCGCTGAACGATTACTGGAAGAGGGTGCCAGCACCGCGGAAATCGAGCATGCGGCCTACCTGGCCAATCGCCATGCCGAGATTGCCCGGGAGCAGGCCGAACGCGCCAAGCTGCAGCAACAGATAAACTCCGCCGAAGAAAGACGCAAGGAACTGGAGTTGCAGGCTCGCTCTGCAGAGGCTCAGGCTGCCCAGCAGGAAGCCGCTGAATTGCGCCGTCAAATGGAGGCTATGCAGGCCGAACAGACAGACCGTGGCATGGTACTTACCCTGGGTGACGTTCTGTTCGACCTGAATCGTGCTGAACTGAAACCTGCCGGGGAAACGACAGTAGGCCGCCTGGCTGAATTCATGGCTGAATATGAAAACCGTCGCGTGCGCGTGGAAGGATACACGGACAGCACCGGAGCAGAATCTTACAACCAACAACTGTCAGAGCGTCGGGCTGAGGCTGTAAGAGAGGCCCTGATGGATAGAGGTATTAATCGCGCCCGGATTGAAGTGCAGGGATTCGGAGAACAATACCCGGTTGCGACGAACGAAACATCCGCAGGGCGCCAACAGAACAGGCGGGTCGAGATAGTGATTTCCGATGCGGACGGCAATATAAAAGAACGTTAGAACGCGAATGCGCACCGGGACAGATTTTTGTCCAGCAAACCAATCTGTCCCGGTTTTTCGCAACATTTGAAAACTTTGCTATGCAGGGCCTTTTAATTAGCGTACTGTCTTTCTCGTTGGAAAGATTTAGCAAAGCATTTCACGAATAAGACCTCTTGTGTTGCCACACCTTTTGTCCTGTTTTTGATCCTGCACGTTTTTTTATTTCCCGCATATCGCTGATCAATGATCACAACGATCCTTTGACGGCACCTTATTGATTAATTTCAGGATAACTATCTATGTCTACAATTACCGGCAACGTTAAGTTCTTCAACGAAGCAAAAGGTTTTGGTTTTATTACTCGTGAAGGCGGCGCAGACGTCTTTGTTCATTACAGCAATATTCAGGGTGGCGGTTTCAAAACTCTGGCCGAAGGCCAGGAAGTTGAGTTCACCGTGACTCAGGGCCAGAAAGGCCCGCAGGCAGAGAACGTTATTGGCCTGTAAATAACAGCCAATACGTAAACAAAAAAGGCAGCCCCAGGGCTGCCTTTTTTGTTTGAAAGAAGACGGGCAAGATCGCTGCTGGCACCCTACCCGTTTATTTTTGATATGCCGTTTACCTTGCCGATGAATGTTGCAGTTACCGAGTTCCTGTTAACAGGGCTCTGAAGGGCTGCACAATACAACACGGAAGAGCCCATTCTTGCCGTCTGGCCCCACAAAAGAGCCGTCTGGTAGCAGGCCGGATATAACATCTTCATCAAATCGCAATGACAAAATCATTTCGGCCGGCGCAGCCATTTTGAAATCCAGGATTTCGGTCACAACACCGTAATTGACGCCATCAACCGCGAACTGCTGCCCTTCCCTCGCGATCACGCGGGTATAACCTGAAGGGCTGGAGGCAAGCAGCAGACTCTTTCGGTTATTGATGTCCGCCTCATCGCTCGCCCGGAATGCCGCCCAGGATTGCCGGCTGAACGCCAATCTGGTTGTGTTCGAGCCCAAGTTAACAGCAAGCTCCACACTGGAGGCATCCGGCAAACCTCGAACGGGATCCCCTTCCTGGAAAAACACCTCCGTGGTGGCACTGGTTCCGTCGTTGGTCCAGACCAGCAAAGCGTCTTCCTGATCCAGGGTGCCGGAATTGACCAGGAAGGCCACGGAGTCGTCGGCGCCCACATCGAACGAGTTCGCGCCGCCAATGAAACCGGTGACCTCAAAGAGCGAGCCATCATCCAGCAGGAGCGTCTGCTCGCTACGGCTGATCCGGGTAAAATCACCGTTACCCAGCGAATCGGTGTAGATGCCCCGATTGGCCGGCCCGGAAACCCCTCTAAGAGCGTAGTAGAACACTTCACCGTTATCGGTCAGCAGAGGTCTCGCCGAGTTCAGATTATAAATAAAGTCCCGCGCGGAGCCGCCAGCCTCCCGCACGACTTCCCGATAGCTGCCATCGGCATTAAGGACGTATATACCGGTATCCTCCGAGCCGGCCAGCGCAGTCCCGTCCGCGTTTTGAAGCGACAGCCCAAACACCAGTTGCTCTGCCTGGTTGCTGTCGAAATCGAGGGAACCAAAGTTTTTAGGCTCGAGATTGCCAGGAAGTAGCGTTTCACCGGCCTTTAACGATTGGGCCTTCTGCCCTAAGCCTGTGATCGTCCAAAATGCGCTGCCCGCTGGATAAAACGAATCGTCTGCCACTTTGAAGGCATCCGTGTTCGACCCGGGCTTAAAGGTAATCGCACCATTGCCGTCTGAACTCAAGGACGAGAATAACCGATTTCCCTGGATATTCTCTGTAAAGTAGATATTTCCCGCATCCAGTGTCGGAAACTCGTTGCCATTCCTCGCAGGGTCGCCTTCCCGGGCGATCACAGACGTTGTGCCGGCATTGCTGCGTAACAGCACCTCATTGTTAAGCCCATCGACCTGATCCGTCACCGAGCCCGATTACTGGTTCAGGATACCGCCGAAGATGATTTGACCGGTGTTATCGATCAGTACGTTGAAAAAACCGTTGTAGGTAGCATCGCTTGAGGGCAGCGTGGCGTCGTCGGCCTGGATCAGGCTCAGGCCCGCGCCCGAACTGTAGCTGAAAATACCGTCTCTCAAGCTACCGCTGCTGTCCGTTTGATCGGTTGCACCGAGAATTGCGACGGCGCCAGACTGATTAACATCGAACCTCAGCTGGGTGCCAACTTCACCGCTGAACACGGCGCCACTGCCAATGCCCGGCGCCGGATCGCCACTTACCACGATGGGCGTGATCCCGCTGTCCAGGCCATCAACCGTCACTTCACTGGAATCGGTACAGCCCTCACTGTTGCAGGCGGCAACGACATAACGGGCGCCGTTGCGTTCGGTGAGGCTGATATTGTTGGTGTATTCGTTGGTAGTCAGGTCCGAACCTATCTGGGTGAAGCCACTCACGCCGTCCGGGTCTTCAAACACCTGGTAGAAGTCTGCGTCGGCTACTGCCGGCCAGGTAAAAGTCAGCGTCCAGTCATCGTAGGCGGGCGTAACCACTGGCGCGGCCGGTGCGCCAGTGGCTGTGCCACCACCCCCGTCATCACCGCTGCTGTCCCCGGTATCACCGCTGTCAGCGACATCATCGCCACCGACCTCCTCGCTGGAATCTTCCTCAACCAGGTCATCATCATTTGAATCACTGCTCCGTAAGCAGCCCGCCAGGGCAAAGCACACGGCCAAAACGGTTAACACCCTGAGTAACATAACATTCAATGTTTTCATTCGACTGCCTCCTTGTTCGTAAAGCCGCTGCTTTACGCTGTCCGTACCTAGGCTATCGGACATAAACCAGCGGCAGCAGACCGCACCTGAGGGGACCTTGGCCGGCTTTGACTCCCCCATTTGAGGGGGCTATGTTGAAAGAGCAGCAACCCAAGAGCATCAGGACGATCAAATGAAGTTGGGGTTTATTCTGGAAGATCACGCAGGCGCTCAGGATTGGCTGCGCGACGTGCTCAAGGAAGTTTTTCCGGAGATTTCGGTGACCGTTGCCAACCGGCTCACTGAGGCAAGGGATAAACTGTCTCACCTTCAACAGGCGGATCTTGAGCCGGACATTGCTCTGATTGATCTCAGCCTGCCAGACGGTAATGGCATCGACTTTATCCGCGATCTGCGCGAGGCGGTGCCCGAGTGCCTCTGCATCGTGATAACCATCCACGACGACGACCGCCATGTGTTCCCGGCACTACGGGCGGGCGCCAGGGGATACCTGCTGAAACAGCAATCCCAATCCGAGCTGGCTCGCCGGTTGGCGGGTATTATTGACGATGAGCCGCCACTGTCGCCGTCGGTGGCCAGGCGGGTCCTGGCAACCTTTGCACCGCCGGATACGTGAAAACCGTGTATCGCAAGCTGGAGGTGTCCTCCCGGGCGGAGGCCACCCGGGAAGCCATGCGCATGGGTATGATCGACAGCTAGGCTGCCGGCAGCGTCAGCTCCACAACAAAGCCGCCTTCCGCCAACACCCGGCAATCAACACGACCGCCCAGGTCCTCGGCACGAACCTGCATGGTTCTGAGGCCGTGCCCGTCACCCTGGCCATCCAGGGTCTCGCCTTTGCCGTTGTCGGAAACCCGCACGAAAAGATGGTCGCTATCACGACTCCACGTTACCTCTACCCGATCAGCATTTGCGTGTTTGATGATATTGGAAATTGCTTCCCTGAGAATGCGCGCGATATTGGCAGCAGCCCGGGCCGAAAGCTCCTGGTCAGACAGACTCATGGGATCTGCCTGCCAATCCAGTTCGATACCCGAGTCCGTCAGCCGCTGGCGTATTTCACCCTCACAGCCGTTGGCCACCTCCAACAGACTGGCTGGCGTCCCTGCAGTGGTATCTACCAGCCCATGCAGGTCCCTCAGGGCCGATCGGGCCACCTCGCGCACCGTTCCTGTGTCCGTGGCGTACACGAGGCTCAGCAACCGGGCACCCAGATCGTCATGAAGATCCCGCATGATTCTGCTGCGCTCCTTCTTCGCCCCCGCATCACGGGCCTGCAGCGCCTGCAACGCCTTTCCAGTAAGGTCATACAGCAGGTTCGCCACCCGCATATCCTCCTTGGTAAACAGCCGGGCCCCATTGCTGGCAAATTCCAGGCTCGCCCGCCGGGTATCACCCGGTAGCGCAGGCAGCTCCATCAACACACCGTCTGCCGATACTGCCACCGCGGCCTTTTTATCCGGCGCATCGGGCATCTCCAGACTGAGTGGCTGAAACGTCATGCGCAGCAGATCCGGCCAGGCCCTGCGAACTTCCGCTTCCGTAGAGGCAGAAAAAAGCTTATCCACCAGCTCCCTGAGAGCCTCGTTCAGAGAAATGCTGGAACGCTGCCCGAATCGATCCCAAAGCCATTGCCGCAATGGAAAGTAAAGCCAGCCCGCAATGGCAAGCGAAAGAGTCAGCGCATAGGTGCTGGTCAAACCAACACCCATGATCAGGATCGCATCCAACACCAGCACCATCAGCCCCCCGGCAAACCAGAGCCAGGTCTTGAACCACCACCGCTCAATATCAAACAGGCGATAGCGCACCAGCCCCGCCGCGATGCCGAGGTACAGAATCAGGTAGGCGCCGAACCCCACCAGCAGCGGCACGAGCGGGGGGTGGCCGAAGACTGGCGGTATGATCACCAGCCCCATCAGCAAAACACTGCCCAGGAAAATTGCCAATACACACCATTTCAGGGCAGCGCGTTCGAGGGGGCGACCTTTCGAGGCCACCCATTGGGCACCCGCAAAGCACAAGCCAAGCACATAACCGACGACAATAGGCAGGTAGACCGTCACCTGGGCGCTTTCGCCCACCTGGAGTTCGCTCAGAACCCACATGATCAGTGCGATGCAAATCATCAGTGCCGGAACGGGAAAACGGGCAAGCGGGCGCGGATACACCCAAAACAGGGAGACCAGGGAAGCGTTCACCATGAGCGTGGCTAGGTGGTTAACCGCAGAAACCACCGCAAACACATCGCCACTCAGCACAAACTCCCGATCGCCGTAGATGGCAAGAGTCAGGGTGTTCACCATGGTTGCTACGCCGGAAAGCGCGTAAAGCCGGGTCGCTGCGCTTTTCGGGCGGAAGGCCCAGATGCCAACCGCCACCATCAAAGCAATCAGCCCGTAAAAGGTGTGAATCGAAAAGCCGCCCGAGAGCTGATGCCACGGCGTATCGATGGCCACAGCCGGCACCTGGTCACCGGATGCGAGAACAAACCGTGCCCCGCCTGAGCGCAGCGCCTGATCCAACTCGGTCTGGCGCTTCATAAACAGATTAAGATCGGTGTGGCTTAGCAGGTCTGGTTCTTCCATCACCAGATTGCCATGCAGCGGGATTTGCCGACCATCCGCCGCTTGCAGCCCCACAATTATGCTGCCCACCCGAATAACCCCGGCGTTCGGTGAATCCGGGTGCACCCGATCGACCCGGAGCCCTTCCGGCCCATCATGGGGCGAAAGCTCGAGCCCCAGCCAGGGCGACGACAGCGCGACCTGCGCTGAGATGGCAATGGCCGCCAGGGCCACGACGGCAATCAGCAGAAACCGCTGCCTGGGTGCCATCTGAAATCCTCCACAATCCCTATAGATTGCTTTTCAGATTAGCCACCCAAGGGAGGATTTGCGACACCCTGAATGAGGGGGACTGTTTTCCCACGTTAACGTCGATCCAGTGAAACAAAACTGATGATTCCGGTTCTAAAACCGGATAGCACGGCGCAGAATTCCAAAATGCCTGAAATCCTTCGGGGAAATCGATATGAACAGACAACTGACCTTCATCACCCTCGTATTCTTCTTGACCGCCAGCGCCTGGGCCTCTGAGCCTGCCGTCTACACCGGCCTGCTGAGCAATACCGGGGCGGGCGGCTACGACACAGTCAGCTACTTCGAAACGGGAAAACCAGCCAAAGGCTCGCGCGAATACACCACAGAGCACCTGGGCGTAACCTGGCGATTCGCGAGTGCGGAGAACCTGACGCGCTTCGAAGCCAATCCTGAACGCTACTTGCCTGCCTACGGCGGCTACTGCGCCTGGGCGGTCGCCCAAGGCTACCTCGCCAAAGGTGACCCTCAACACTGGGCCATCCGCGATGGCCGGCTGTATCTCAACTACAATGAGTCAGTTCAGGATCGATGGCTGAAGGACACAGAGGGCTTCATTCGACAGGCAGACGCAAACTGGCCAAAGGTTCTGGAATGACGAAAAGAGTTTATCGCGGTTTAATCTCAAACACGCCGGTGGTAGCAGCCCGCCAGCGGTCTGCCCCGCTGCGAATACCGTACTACTCATGAGGCATTTTAAATCAGGACCGGAGTGTCTTATGGAATACGAACACGCTATTGTGAAATTTGAAGGCGACGTTGCCGTTCTGCTCTGCAACGGCTGTGGCATCAAGATCACAGAGGGCACCAAGCTCGAGGACCGTGAGCATTACTGCACCATGTGCATGAGCGGGAACTGCAAAGCGAAATTCAAAAAAGGGAACTGAAACCACCGCGTCAAAGCGGTGCCATCGGCAATGAGTGAAACAACCGACGATAAATCAACATCCGCGCCACCACCCGCAAAGAAGGGCTTCAGTGGCTTACACGTCTTTGGCATTGTCCTGCTCACCATCGTTGCCACAGCAGGCATTGGTTACTGGTGGTTAAGCCACTATGTGTTCCCAGACAACTTCGAACCCGTAACCCTGAATGCCAGTGAACAGAATTCACTCAACAGCAAATTGAACACCCTGGGGATTGACACCCAAGGTGGTGGATCTGCCGGCCCGTTAAAGCCAGAGCCCTACAGTGAGGAAGGTGCCAGCCGGGAGGTACGCTTCAGCGAGCGGGAACTCAACGGCATGCTCGCCAACAACACCGATCTGGCTCAACGACTCGCCGTCGATCTCTCGGACGATCTTCTGAGCGCGGTGCTTCTCGTACCTTTTGAAAAGGGTTTCCCTGTACTCGGCGGCAGAACGGTGCGGGTAAATGCAGGAGTTGAACTCTCCTTTGCCAACGGTCGCCCGCTGGTTAAGTTAAAGGGAGTGAGCCTGATGGGCGTTCCCATCCCCAACGCCTGGCTGGGCAACCTCAAAAACGTGGATCTGGTCAACGAGTTCGGTGCCAGCCCGGGGTTCTGGCAATCCTTTGCAGCCGGCGTGGACTATATCCAGGTCCAGGATGGGCGGTTGCTCGTTCGGCTCAAAGAGTAGCCTCTGACGTGTTTCGTGGCCAACTCAGAAGCAGATCGTATGCCCTGATTCAATTCTGCGTCATAAGCTCATAGGGCCGCTCCAGCGCACAACGTATATCGCCAATAGAAAACACCCTGGCGAATTCCGCGAATCGCTGCCCGCCAAAGCCTCTTCTGAACAGACCTTCTGCATAACTACATCCTGATGAGCATGACCGGTTTAATCTCCAGCGCCTGCCGCGCAAACTCGGCATCCGGCCAGAACAACAGCCAGCCGAGCACCGCAAGATTGAGAATCACATAAACCCAGAAGACCACCTGAAACGAGGTTTTGCGGGTTTTATGACGAAAGAATTGCTGGCCCACCAGCGCACCCGGCCAGCCACATAGAAGCTCAAAAAGGTGTAGCCGTCCCTCCGGCACGCGCCGGTTACCACTCTCGGCGGCTCCTTTGTCGATCGCGTACATCAAAAAGGTAACCAGGCTCATCACCCCATAAGCCACCGGCAACAGAACCGGCACATAGCCCAAAAGATACAACGTCGACACCGCCCCACCGACTGCAGCAGCAATCAACAGCGCAACCCATACTCCGGGCGCGACCGCTGCGCGGTGCCGTGCGACGCCGGCGTACTGGAAACTGGCCGCTCTTAACCGCCCTTTCTCGTCTTTGGTCTGCGAGTAAACGACCTTACGGCTGGCCGAGGGCCTGCCCTGCCCCTTGTAGGCGCTGATGTGAGCAAACAGACGCTCGCCCCCGTTTTCCGGCGTGATAAAACCGAAGCCCTTGGCATCGTTCCATGAGGTGAGAAACCCCTTTTGATTCACTTATTTCTTCCCTGAATAGTTAGTTTTGTGCCTGACACAAAAAGCCCGCAGCACTGGAACAGACTCCAGAGCGGACTTTCCGTGATACTTCACGAGATTTTACTCCGGTTACCCCCTCAGTTCATAGCAAGCTCACCAACGCTAAGCTTGCCACTACAACCAGGAAAATTTCCGGCCATTACATGGATGTTTTATCCCCTTCGGACATTCCATCCTTTTTCATGGCGTCTTTTTCCATACCCTCTTTTTTCATGTCCTCATCCATCATGCTTTCGGTCTTCATCCCGTCATGCATGGTGTCCATGGTGTCGGACTTCATGGAGTCTTTGGCCATGCCGTCTTCTTTCATGTCGTCCTGCATCATGGTGTCGTCCATTCCCTTGTTGCCCTTGTCCATGTCGTCCGCATGGGCCGGGGCCATCAGGGCCAGGGTGGTACCGAGGGCCAAAAGCGTCGCTGTCAGGCTTTTCATTGTGCATTCTCCTTATTGGAAATAGTGTCTATTCGACACTGCCGCCCCCATACCTGAAGACCAGCAGCATCAGAATGCAGACTAAGCAGGAACGCTTACGCGGCCGTCACGGCTGGGTAAAAAGTCAATCAAGGAAAGGTCACAAAACCGTCACGGGGGAGCGGGCGGATTTTGTATCTCCCTATATCGCCGTCTCCATAAGCATGCTAAAAGACTCCTCCCGGCAATAGCCCGGGCATTCTCCCCATCAGGATCTCAGCATGTCAGACAAATTTTTCTTCAAAGGCCGGCAGGACGCACGCCAGCACCACACCACTTACGGCGGCTTTCAGACCAACGCCAGCCAGAAGAGTGGCAGCAAGAAATACCCGCTTACGCTGGTGGTGACCAGTGACGCGCGCAAGCAGGAAGTCGAAGCGCAGGTGGCCAGGGCTAAGCTGTACGCGAACATTTCGGTGGATACCCGCGAGGGCGCCGTTGAGTCCATTACCGAGCTCACTGCTATCCTGACCAAAGGCGGGACGGTTACGACGGTAAAATCGCCTTCACGTAACGATATCTGCAACTGCGGTAGCGGGCTCAAATTCAAGAAGTGCTGCGGCTGATAACCGGCGGGCACCGGGGGAAATGGCTATGATTGTTTGCGGTGTTGAGCTTACCGGCAGTGATGCAGTGGTGTGTTTCCTGAATATGGACCGGGGGCAGTTCAACTTGCCGGAATGCAAGGTGCGCAAACTGTCACTGCCAAAAAACCATAGCCGTGAAGACCTGAAGCAGTTCCAGGCGGCCTTTGCCGCCTTAATGGCCGAGTACGGCGTGACTCACGTCGCAATCAAAGAGCGGATGCCCAAAGGCAAATTTGCCGGTGGTGCTGTCAGCTTCAAAATGGAAGCGGCCATTCAACTGATCACCGATATCGAATTGCGGGTGACCCTGCTGCCCTCCGCCCTCATCAAGTCCACCCTGGCAGCCAACCCGCTGCCCATTGCGTTTGCAGATACGGGGTTAAAGGCCTTCCAGGAAGCGGCCTTCGTTTCCGCGTATGTAGGGCAGCTAAAGAGCCAATGACTTCCCGGCTATCGGAAGCTCGAACGCGGGCCACTCATCGTCCTTGGAGCGGTGAGCCGGTGCGATATCTGTCTACCGCTCAATCATTTCAACAATCTCATGGGACGACTGCGCCATCGGCTCAAAATGCGCCTGCTCGCCCGCGGTGAGCACGGAGACATGGCGAACCTGATAGATCGCATAGGTGGCGAGCAAACCCAGAACAACCGCCATGTAAACAGGCATGCCCTGCGGGCCCACCAGATTCATAATCAAACCCACGAGCAGAGGCGCCAGGGCAGCGCCCACAATGGTGAGGCTCATCAACAGCCCCACCTCCGACAACCCGAATCCGAGCTTGCTCGCGCACAAAGGCGCCATCGCCCAGAAAGCGCCCATGGCCAGGCCGGAGAGCGCCGAGGTAGCAACGGCCAGCGGCGCAAAGCCGATGATTTTCTTCAGACTGCTCTTCGCCCGCTCGGGAATGTGGGGTTGGCTGCGACTGCTGATGGTAATGGGCAGCAGCGCCCAGCAACTGAGGATGGCCGACACCGAAAACAGCACCAACAGCTCGCCCGGGCTCAGCCTGAGCAGTTGCTGAGCAAGGGCAATTCCCCCAAGGTTGACCACCATATACATGGCGAAGACCCGCCCGCGCTCGTGCTTCTCAGCGCGGGCGTTTAGCCAGCTCTCCGTCACCGTCATCAGGGTGACCAGGGACAATCCGTAAAGAAAGCGAAGCGCCATCCATGCCCAGGGATCAACCCACAGGGAGTGCAGCAGCGCGATGGACGCGCACACCGCCGCGCAGAAGGCAAAGGTACGGATATGGCCCATGCGGCGGATCAAACGGCCACTGATAAAGATGCCGCAGGCGAACCCCACGAAAAAACCAGACATGATGACGCCGATCCGCGCCGTGGAAAAACCCTGCTCATTGGCCGTGACCGCCAGCAGCGTATTCAACAAGCCACTGCCGAGCTGTAATAGCGCGACACTCGCGAGAATTGCACCAATAGGGCGCATTAAAGTCCAGATACACACCTCCCTGCCCTGAAATGAAAGGGCTTGTTTGCCTCAGACAGCAAGCACTTGGGGTGTGTTGTTCAGTTTTTGTATCGCCCTGATCGCCGTGCCACTGCTTACTGGCCTGCAATCGCTGCGCCATAGGTGACGCTGTTAAATCCGATTCCGGTATGAAAGCTGCAACGCATTCCTTATCTGAGCAAAAGTTTCGATAGGAGCAGACTATGTTACTGGCCACCGATCTCGATGGTACTTTTCTCGCGGGTGATCCCGATAACCGCCTCAAGCTCTACCGACTGGTTGCCGCCCACCCCGAAATAGACCTGGTATTCGTGACCGGTCGCGGCCTGGAATCCGTGCTGCCGCTGCTGTCCGACCCCACCATTCCGCAGCCGGACTACATCATCTGTGACGTCGGCTGCACCGTGGTTCACGGCGAGACCCAGCAGGCCATCCAACCGCTGCAAGGCGAGATCGACGAGCTCTGGCCGGGCGAACAGATGATCGAAGACGCCCTGCTCCCCTTTGACGGCCTGCAGCGACAGGAAGTCCCCCAGGAACGCCGGGTGTCCTATTTCTGCGACGGCGATGTGGTCACTGACGAGATGGTCGCCCGCATCGAGGCGCTGTCCTGCAATGCGCTCTTCTCCAACCACAAGTACCTGGACATCCTGCCCCGGGGCGTGAACAAGGGGCGTACCCTGTCACGACTGGTGAAACACCTGAACGTCGACCCGGAATCCGTGCTGGTGGCCGGCGACACCCTGAATGACCTGTCGATGTACGAGCACGGCTTCAAAGGCGTGTGCGTGGGCGAATCTGAGCCCGACCTGCTGGACGCTACCATGCACAAGGCAAGGGTTCTTCACGCCGGGGCAACCGGCTGCGGCGGTATCCTTGAGGCGTTCGAACACTTCGGGTATCTCGGCCATCTGGGCATTGAAGCGGAAGCGCCGGACTACATGAACCGGGGCAAATCCGACCTGGTGATCGTGTACCACCGCCTGCCCTACGAAGAAGTAGTGGAAAACGGCGAACTGATCCGCCGTCGCCCCAAATCCCCCAATGGCATCATCCCCACGCTGCTGAGCTTCTTTGCCGACGGCAAAGCCGGCTCCTGGGTGGCCTGGTCCATTGACGACCCGGACCTGGGCCCGTTCCAGACCCACACCGAAGTGGATACCGACCGCTACGAAAAACTTGTGGCCGCGCGCGTGCCCCTAAGCAAAGACGACGTCGAGATTTTCTACAAGCGGTTCTCCAAGGAAGCCTTCTGGCCCACCCTGCACACCTTCTGGGAACGGGCCACCTTCCACGATGATCACTGGCAGGTGTTCCTCAAGGTCAACAAGCAGTTTGCGGAGCGCGCGGCCGAGGAAGCCGCAGAGAACGCGGTGGTGTGGATTCACGACTATAACCTCTGGATGGTGCCGGCTTATCTGCGCGAGATTCGCCCGGACCTGACAATTGCCTTTTTCCACCACACCTATTTCCCCTCGGCGGACGTGTTCAACGTGCTGCCATGGCGCCGTGAAATCGTTGGCAGCCTGTTGCAGTGCGATCACATCGGCTTTCACATCCCCAGGCAGGCCGAAAACTTTGTGGATGTGGCTCGCGGTGTCACCCCCCTGGAAGTCACTCAGAAAGCCGGCTGTGCGCCCCGGTTCCTGACCTATGGCTGCGCCGTCGGCCTTGATGAGATGAGCACCGAAATCAAGGTGAATGATCGCAAGATCGGGCTCGGCGCCCACCCGGTGGGGCTGGATCTGAACCGGGTGCGCAATGCCCTGGCGGACCAGAGCGTAAAAGAACGAATGGAAATCTTGCGTGAAGAACTGATGGACGTTCGGTTGATTCTCTCGGTCGAGCGCCTGGACTTCACCAAAGGCATCATCGAAAAACTGGATGCCTACGAACGCATGCTCAACGAGCACCCGGAGCTGAAAACCAAAGTCACCCTGATGATGGTCTGCGTGCCGGCGGCCGCAGGGATGACCATCTACGAGGAACTGCTTTCGCAGATCGAGCAGACGGTCGGTCGCATCAACGGCCAGTTCGCGCAGGTGGGCTGGACGCCCGTGCAATTCTTCTTCCGCGCCCTGCCGTTCGAGGAACTGGTTTCTTACTACACCATGGCGGACGTGATGTGGATTACCCCGCTGCGGGACGGCCTGAACCTGGTGGCCAAGGAATACATTGCCACCCAGGGCCTGACCCAGGGCAGTGGCAGGCTGGTGCTCTCGGAATTCGCCGGCGCCGCCGCCGAACTGCGCGGTGCCATCCTGGCCAATCCCCACCACCCCCAGGACCTTGCCGACACCTGCTACTACGCCCTGGCCATGAGCCGCAGCGAAGCACAGAATCGGCTCAGCGAGGCCTTTGAAGTGGTCAGCCGTTACGACATCGATTACTGGGGGCGGGAATTCATCGACACCGCCGAACAGCGCCGCGCCACCAAACTGAAGAAAATTCTGCCCATTGGTCATTGCGCCGCCTGAACGGAGGAAACCACACCATGTTGCTCAAAAATGCGGTGCAGCTGATCTGTTACCCGGACCGGATCGGCAACAATCTGAAAGACCTTTACACCGTGGTGGACACGCATCTGTCCGAGGCCATCGGCGGGCTGCACATCCTGCCGTTTTTTCCCTCCAACGCCGATGGCGGCTTCTCGCCGCTGACCCACAAGGAAGTGGACCCGAAGGTGGGCACCTGGGACGACATCGAAGCCTTTACGGCAAAGTACGATCTGTGCGTGGATCTGACGGTTAATCATATCTCGGACGAATCGCCGGAGTTCACCGACTTCATTGCCAACGGCTTCGACTCGGAATACGCCGATCTGTTTGTGCACGTGGACAAATTCGGCGAGATCTCACCGGACGACATGGCGAAGATTCACATCCGCAAGGAGAAAGAACCCTTCCGGGAAGTGACCTTGTCCGACGGCACCAAAACCCGAGTATGGTGTACCTTCACCGAGCAGCAGATCGACCTGAATTACGAATCCGACCTGGCCTATCAGCTGATGGAAAGCTACATCGGATTTCTGACATCAAAAGGGGTTAATCTGCTGCGGCTGGACGCCTTCGGATACACCACCAAACGGATCGGCACCAGCTGCTTTCTGGTGGAACCGGAGGTGTATCAGATCCTCGACTGGGTCAACCAGGTTGCCTTGAAACACGGGGCGGAATGCCTGCCGGAAGTACACGACCACACCAGCTACCAATACGCCATCAGCCGGCGCAACATGCACCCCTACGGCTTTGCCCTGCCGCCGCTGCTGCTGTATTCACTGCTGGACGCCAACAGTGTGTATCTGAAGAACTGGCTGCGCATGTGCCCGCGCAACATGGTCACCGTGCTGGATACCCATGACGGCATCTGCATTCCCGATGTGGAAGGCGTTTTGCCGGATGAGAAAATCAAAGTACTGATCGACAACATCGACGCCCGCAGCGCGGACCCCATCATGCGGCGCTCAGCGGCCAACATTCACAGCGTGGGTGCCATCTATCAGCTCACCTGCACCTTTTATGACGCGCTGATGCAAAACGACGACGCCTATATCGCCGCCCGGGCCATCCAGTTTTTCACCCCGGGCATCCCACAGGTTTACTACGTGGGGCTGCTGGCCGGCTGTAACGATCACGAACTGATGGAACAAAGTGGCGAGTTGCGAGACATCAATCGGCATTACTACAGCCTGGAAGAGGTGGAGCAGGACATCCAGAAACCGGTGGTGCAAAGACTGCTGAACCTGATGAAATTCCGCAGCAACTACCCGGCCTTTGATGGGCACTTCGAACTGAACTATTCCAACAACTCAAGCGTGGCCATGGCCTGGCGCCATGGCGACTATTACTGCCACCTGTTTGTAGACCTGAACTTCAAAACCGTGAAGGTCACTTATACCGATGTGGAAACGGGGGAAACCCGACACCTGGAGTGCTGACCGAGGCGCTGGATGCGCATCGGGCTCACCTGATCATACCCCTGGCCTGCCTTCGCATCAGCGCAACACAAAAACCAGCAGGATCAGGACCAGGGTTATATTCAGTCCCCAGATAACCAAAGAAAGCCGCCGCCGCTGAGTCAGCCGCTGGATTGGATTAGTCATAGCTGAACCGCTCCGAGAGAATCCGGTGAGCGGGTGTGCCCCGCTGGATAAGATGATCCTCAACAACATCCATCATGACCGCCGGGCCGCACATCACAAACACCCAGTCACGGAACTCCAGCTCTGAAAAGACGCGATCCATCAGCTCGCCATCAATGGAAATGGAGAAAGGGTGTTCCTTCATCGAGAAAGGGCTTTGCCCCACATTCAGCCAGGCGAATTGCCCGGCCCGGTAATCCAGACCACGGTGACCGTTGGGGGTCACGGTCACTTCCCATTGCTTTGGCGTCAACCGGACCACGGACGTCACGCGCCAGGGGCGAGCCTTCTGCAGCCAGGGAACCACCAGGTACACCATCAGCAGCGACCCAATCGCCACACCCGTCATGGCCAACTACACCCAGGTCATCACCGGCTGCGATCCGTAACGCCCGGCATACACGGTATGGTGCAACAGAAGTACCGCGATCAGCAGCGCGCCAATCCCGTGTAACAGGCGCCATGTCTCGTATCGGTAGCCCAGCTGGGTGCGCCCGATGGCCATGACAACAAGGCCGGTAAGCAGCAGCCAGGCAACAATGCCTGTCGCCAGATCGGAGAAATCAGTCGTGAGCGTCAACTGGCGCGTGGGGGCCCATGGGCGCTGCCCTCCTGTCGGCGTTCCCTGGTAAAGAAACGGGTGCAGCAGAGCAAAAGCGAGCGCCGTGCGAGCCATGACCTGGTGAAACCGCATGGTCACATCCATGCCCACGTCATTTGAAATGGCCCGGAAACGCCCGGACAGGATGAACTCCACGAGGATCATCGAGAAGGCAAGAATGCCAAAGCCGGAGGCCAGTTCCTGGTGGAACTGGCGTGGTGGACCTCCCACCCATGCGGACAGGAGCAACGGCAGGGTGACAGCGGCAAGGTAAGCAACGATCAGAAAAAGCGGTTTCATCTGGCTAGTTTGCTTCCCTTCCTTTGGTCATTCAATCTACCCAACTTCAAAGCCTGCCAGAAACCCTCACCCCGATGGGGTCACGTGGCATGGAGTGGAATGTCAATCTCAGTCGACGTAAGGCCCTTCCAGTATAGCCCTTGAACACGGAGATAGAGCCTGGTGCTTCAATCAGAGCGCATCTCTCGCATGCGCATTGGCATGCGGTCGATACGGCGGAAAATAGCGTCGAGATCGAGACTGGGCTCTCGGCTTTTCATACCGCCGTCCTTGCCGATCAACAGAACCCTCTCATCCGAACGGAACTGGTCAAGCAGAGCCTTGATCTCGCTCTCTAGACTGCTCGAAACCCCATCCTGATTTGAAACCAGGTCTGCGCCGGTGTTTACAAACCAGACGATATCACGGTCATCTACTTCGGCCCGGGCACTCCTGAGCGTGTCAATCTCGCCGGCATTCTCATCTGTGGCTTGCACCAGAATCAGTCGGTTTTTCCACTGATAGTCGCTCAGGCTGTTCATGCCGGCCCCTTGAGTAGTCAGTGTGATGAGTAAAAGCATCAACGTCAGAATGGTGCGATTTTTGTTGACGGCTAAGTTGAAGCTCATTTGCTTGCTCCCGTTATCGTTCTCCCTGTAGAGCTACGAGAGTTTGTGCTCAGTTGATCAGGCGAACTGCCTGAGTGGATCGTGAAACCAGTGGCGATTACCAGATAAGCGGCTGCAAAGACTTCGACAAATCAAAGCCCAACTGCTGGGCGACCAGTGCGCCGGGCCAGTGACAACACAGCTCGAACAGGTGCAGCGTGTTTTCCGCGATGCGCTGACCGCCCCGCTTTGCTGACCGCTTATCAAAACACCCAAATCGGGTATTTTTGTACCCAATTTGGGCTTCGAATGCTTCGACTGGATTTTATTGGCTCAATGAGGTGAGCAGCCCTGGATTCGATGCAAGAGTTTGACGATACGTTCTTCAATCGCCCGTTAGCCTGAGAACGGCCTCCTCGATCTCTTCTGCAATTTTGAGAACACTCTGAACCAAGGCAGGGCTCAGGTCGATCTCCCCTTCATATTCCGCCAGATTTCTCTTTTTATGGGCTTGATCAAGCACCCGCCATTTCGCCGCCGACAACCCCAGGGTGTGTTGTAAACATTGAAAGACGAGATAGCGATTGTCCGACCGATAACCGCAATGCCGTAAAGCGGCGAGTGACAGCGCATGTGCAGCGTTATACGAGAGATCAAAACGGCTTTCGATGCTAAGCGATTCAAAACGTGCATCGTTCAAACGAACGGTCCCAGAGCGTATCAATCCTTTGATTTCTTCTGCATCGGGAGGCTCCCGATGGAGCTTATTAATCTTGACCAGATTGTCGAGAGATTCCGAATTCATCCAAATTCCCTTTAAGTAGGATGTAAGGCCCATCCAGGACCCTGGTAAGGAAAGATTGCTTTTTCACAATACGGCTTCTGAAGTCGCTTCGAGTATACACCGTAGGATTAATTGTCCGAGCGAGCGAACGTTCTGCCGGATCAAGGGTCTCGAAAATATCTTCCAGACTCACAGTGTCGGATACTAGCAAGAGATCAACATCGCTTCCCGCGTGATCAACACCCTTCGCCACCGAGCCGTAAAGCAACGCGATATCAATCTCAGGGTACAGAGGTTGCAACGCAGCATCGATCTGAGATTCTGGGCCGAGCAATTTCGTCACCAGAGAGGCGAGCTCAAAGTAAATCGGGGATTCTCGATTTACTCTGTAGCGCTTTTGCCGGCCTCGATGATCTTGAAAAACGAGTCCGCAATCGACCAGCCGCGCTACCTCTCGTTGCACTGCACCAGACCCTGCGCCAACCGCATCAATTACCTCACGTAGAGCAAATTCGGCATCGGGCCTCAAGAAAAAAAGCTTTAAAACCTTTTGCCGGGTCGCGGGGAAAAGCGCTTCCGCCATTCCCATTTGCTTCGAAAGCTGTTGATTTCCCATACAAACCCCGAAATACCCAATTAAGGTACAATTATACCCAAAATGGGTCGGAAAGCACCTCTCTAAAACTGTGGCTGAAGAAACCACAGAAAACCTCTGCGACATTGGCGCCGAGGACTGCATCGTTGGCATCGCCGGGTTCATCTTCGGCTCGAAAGAGCCCGAAAGGAAAAGCCGATTCCATGGCCTCAAAAACCGTATCAATATCCTTTTCAAGCACCCGCTCGACGTGAATGTGGAACATACCTACTCCTCAAAAACGCCCTGTCTTGAACGCTACGCTTACGCCTTGTCAAAAGAATGGGGGATGTTTTTCAGAAGCTCGGCGTTTGTGGGGTACTTCTCAAGCAGCTCCACCAACTTTTTTGTGCCCTCTAGCGGTTTGAGACCGCCAAGCGCCCGGCGCAATGCTCTTATTTTGTCTAAATCTTTTGGATCCAACAGCAGCTCTTCACGGCGTGTACTGCTTTTCGAAATATCCAGCGCGGGAAAAATTCGCTGATTCGCAACGTCTCTCGATAACACCAGCTCCATGTTCCCCGTGCCCTTGAATTCCTCAAAGATAACCTGGTCCATGCGGCTGCCCGTATCCACCAGAACGGTTGCCAGAATGGTCAGCGAGCCGCCATTCTCAATGTTTCGTGCAGCGCCAAACAACCTCCGCGGGATCTCCATCGCTCGAGCATCCATCCCGCCAGACATAGTACGACCGCTGCTCTTTCGCTCCGCATTATGCACACGCGAAAGCCTCGTGAGAGAATCAATCACAATCATAACGTTGTGACCCTCGCCCGCTTGTTGGCGGGCGATATCAAGAAGATCATCGGCAACGCGAACGTGATGAGCATAGCTTTCATCCGAAGAAGAAGCGTGTACCTCAGCCGGGACGCTACGCCTGAAATCAGTGACCTCTTCGGGTCGCTCATCTATCAATAACGCGTACAGTTTAATCTCGGGATACGCCTTTCCCACCGCCTGGCAAATGTGTTTTAAAACCGTCGATTTTCCAGACCCCGGCGGCGCAACGATCAAACCTCGCTGCCCCATGCCAATTGGCGTGATCAAATCCATCGCGCGCACCGTGAGCTGTTCGGAACCCAACTCCAGCCGAATCCCCGGCGCGGGATTGATAGCCACAGCATTTAAAAAACGTTTTTGTGGATCAGCCTCACTTTCAACCTCAACCTTAGCTTCGGTTTCCGTAGCCACTGGTTTAGGGTCTTTTTTTCGTGTTCCGGTTAAACCTAATGTCTTTCTCGTCATGATTGTTTGATAGCTCTTGTTTAATACATATTTTTCGAAAAACACAGCCCAAGGCAAAACACCAGCGTGCACAAAATACGTCTGTCCCGATTTTCACTCATCCGAACGGTCACAAAGGAACGTGAAAGCAGGCTGGCGAGTATGACCACGCTGCACCATTTCTGCTACCTGGAAAATACTGGATGCTATCCTGCAGTTTCATCAGCTCTATGAGGCACCCATGACGAAGCCAAAACGAATCTACCTCGCCGGCCCGGAAGTTTTCTTCCCTGCAGCTGAACATCAGGCCATCGTGGCCGAGAAAAAACGCCTGCTACAGGAAAACGGACTGGAGGGCGTAGACCCGCTGGATACTGAACTGGCACTGTCCGCCAACGAGGCGAAATTCAGGCGCGGGCATCGGATCTACCGGGCCAACCGGGAACTGATGGACAGCTGCCAGGCCATCATCGCCAACCTGACCCCCTTCCGCGGCATCAGCGCGGACCCGGGCACCGTCTTTGAGGTGGGTTATATGATCGGACAGGGTAAACCCGCCTTCGGGTTTACCCTGGAAAGCCGATATTACCGGGAACGAGCAGGCGCCACCGACCTGGACGAACTGGGCCATACCATTGAAGACTTTGAAATGAGCGACAACCTGATGATCGAGGGCGGAATCTACAGTTCCGGTGGCCAGCTCTTCGTGGCAGAGCAGCCCGGCGAACACCGGTACTTTTCGGCCGAGCTGTTCCGCCGTTGCGTGAGGGCGATAAAAAAATAAATCTGTCCCGGTTTCCACAGCGCATGAACGGCAATTGCAAACTGAAATTCAAAGAGAGAACCTAGGCAAAACAGTTCGCGGTGCCCGGGGTCGAGACCAAAGCTTATGGGAAAACAGGAACATTCAGTGATGTTTGATTTCCACGGCCGGCGCGTCATCGTCGCTGGCGGCAGCAAGGGTATTGGAAGGGCAATCGCGTTGGGGTTTGTCCGGGCCGGGGCCAGCGTCTCTGTGTGCGCCCGCGGGCAGGCGTCCCTGGACGCTCTGGCAAAAGAAGTGGCAAGCGAGGGGCTGGCACTGCATGTGGCCCCCTGCGACATCGGCGACAAGGCCGAGCTGGAAACTTATCTGCAGAACGCCATGGACTACCTGGGCGGCCTGGACGTGCTGGTCAATTGCGCCTCGGCGTTCGGGCGGGACGACAACGAAGAAGGCTGGTTGAGCAGTGTTGAAGTGGATCTGATGGGCACGGTTCGCGCCGGCCATATCTGCTTGCCAGCGCTTAAGGAAACCGGGGGCACGATCATCAACATTGCCTCCATCGCCGCCCTGCATGCCTCGACACGCACCGCCCCCTACGCAGCCATCAAGGCCGCGGTCGCTCCCTACACCGGCAGCCTGGCGGTGACCATGGCCCCGCATAAAGTGCGTGTTAATGGCATTGCCCCTGGCTCGATCGAGTTTCCGGGCGGCGTGTGGGATCAGGCCCGGCAGAACAATCCAGAGCTCTACCAGCGTATTCGCGAGGGGATTCCCTTCGGGCGCCTGGGCACGCCGGAGGAAGTCGCCGACGTCGCGTTATTCCTGGCCTCCGATATGGCCCGCTGGATTACCGGCCAGACACTGGTGGTGGACGGCGGCCAGGTTTTGTCCTGAGCCGCCAACTAATCGCACAAGGAGTTTTATAACGCCCATGCCCGAATCGACCCCACTTCAAACCCTGCTCGACACACTTCCCCAATGCGGCCGCGTTGAGTGGATTGGCATCCGCCCTGCACGCGGCGAGCCCATGCAGGTGATCGAGAGGGTCACGGCCACCCCGGGCAAAGGGCTGGACGGAGATCGATTCAAGGGCCGCGATACCAGCAAACGGCAGGTGACCCTGATCCAGAAAGAACATCTGCATGCCATTGCCTCGTGCCTGCAGCGGGAAGCCATTGACCCCGAGGTTTTCCGGCGCAACATCGTTGTCTCTGGCCTGAACCTGCTGGCCCTGAAAGGCAAACGGTTCCGGATTGGTGGTGTGGTGCTGGAATACACGGGCCTGTGCCACCCCTGCAGCAAGATGGAGACTGCTCTCGGGCCGGGTGGGTACAACGCCATGCGCGGGCATGGAGGCATTACTACACGAGTGGTTGAAGGGGGTGAGCTGGCTCTTGGTGACGAAGTGCAGGCGTTGCTAATACCCCAGCCCTGAGTCATCAGGCAGCACGAAGTCGGCGATTGTTCACCTCAGAGCCTCTGCAACGCATCATCAAGGTCCAACCTGCGAAACGTTTGGCGCAACGTGTCGCCGGCCAGTCGGGCCTCCCATTGGCTGCGCTGTTCCAGCGCCGATTCGTCGGCGGGCAGGGAATCGAGAACCGACAATGCATAACTCCGGAGCAGTTCACTCCGGCACTCGATGACAAGATCGGACGACGCCGCAGTACCGGACCCGGAGTAGGCAAAGCAGTGCTGCACATTGCGCCTGGCGCTTTCCCGTTCAACCGGTGAGATCACTACCTCCCGCGCGTCGTTGTCGGGAACCAGTAAAACGTTCACGCCCCGCCCGGTAATGGCCTCGGCGGTCTGCTGCGCGCCTTGTGGAACGTGGACGTTCTTGTGGTTTGGCCAGATGTCGAACATGCCATAGTCGGCACACGGGGCCTCCCGCTGAAACGTAAAGAAATCCGGGTAGGCATAAAACTCTGGCCCGCGCTCGCGATAGCGGTCATAGAAGGCGGTAACGTAGGCCATGATGAGGGTCATTGCACCAATGCCCTCAAACCGACGAGGGACAACGATGCCAAGGCGATCCGTATCCTGAAACGACGAGAACAAGTCCGCGTGCGGAATGGCCTCGCCATGCTGGGTAATTTTGAAATCGCTGCCTCGCAGGCTGCTGCTATGCATGGTTATGTCGAACGCTCTTAGAAAATAAATCTGTCCCGGTCCCGGTTTCGTTACATCTCGCTCATCAGCCACTCCTTGAAGGCTTTCATCCCGACGGTCAGCGGACGTTGTTTGCGGTAGACCAGATAGAAGGCCCTATTCGTATCGAGCTGGATGTCGAACGGCACCACCAACTTACCCGATTTAATCTCACGGGACGTCAGGGTGCTATCAGCCAGGGCAACTCCCAGGCCCTCCTGGGCCGCCGCCGTGGCCAGTTGCCCACTGGACATCTGTAGGCTGCCCCGGGCGGATATAAAATCAACGCCCGACTGTTGCAGCCAGTTCTCCCACTCCCACTTACGTTTGCTGACATAGATCAGAGTGTGTTTAGCCAGGTCTTCAGGTTTTTCGAGCGGTAACTCACCGTCCAATAGCTGCGGGCTACACACCGGCACCAGCATTACTCTGCGCAGAAAATGCACTTCGATATCGTCCCATTCACCACTCCCGAAATAGACCGCCATGTCGGTACTTGTGCGATCGAAATCCAGCAGCCCCATGGACGCATTAATTTCCAGTTCAATATCGGGGTACAAGGCCTGGAATCGCGCCATGCGCGGCATCAGCCAGCGGGTGAGGAAGTTGGGGGCAACGCTGATCTTGACCACGTTGGATTCCTGGTTCTCAGTCAGACGCTGAGTGGCCATCTCAATCTCGTCGAACGCGTGCCTGACAGATGTGAGGTATTGCTCGCCTTCAGTGGTCAACGTCACCGTTCGCCTGCTTCGGTCAAATAGTGAAAGCCCCAAATATTCTTCAAGTGTCTTCACCTGATGACTGACCGCGGACGATGTCACAAAAAGTTCCTTGCCAGCTGCGGCAAAGCTGCGATGTCTCGCGGCTGATTCAAATACCCGAAGCGCATTCAGGGGTGGCACGTGGCGCATAACTTCGCTCGAATGGTGAGATTAATTCATCATTCTGATGAGAAAGGATCGCTTTTTCAACAGCCTCATACTCATTAATATGCTCCCTATCGAAATGACTCACATATCAAACGAGGACACAGCATCATGAGTTACCAAGCTCCGAAACTGAACGAAGACGGCTCTATCGACATTGATTACTACACCCAGCTTGCAAAGCAACAGCGTAGTGAGCACATCGCGCAGATGGCGACTTCATTGAAAGCCAACATCAAATCCTTCTTCCACGTGAAGCTGCCAAAGCTGTCTACCGGCCATTGACCTGTGCTCCCTTCAGCGCTCAATGACCTTACGTGTGAATTGGCTGGTTTCGCCGGCGCTGGCGAACCAGCCTGCTTCTAGGCTTTTCCGACATACAGGCGGGAAATAGCGTGAAGATTGACGTAGTAGCGAAGTTTAAGAAGGGAGAGTAGAAATACCGTCGATCTCAGTAACCGTTTTTGCATCCGCCCGTTCAATGATTTTGAGAAGTGTGGACTGAATGGTTTCATCTTCCCTGGCATCACCGCCACTTGCGAACGTTTGCTTCTGGGGCTCCGCGCCCTCTTCCTTGGTATAAGAAATCACAACCTCGCTGGCTGAATCGGGCGTTTTGCCAGAGTTCGCTTTACCAAAGTACTCCAGCGAAACCAACGGATAGCCGTGAAAGCCCTTCTTAACCTGCTTCGCAATACGCTTTTTTGCTTTATCCACATTCATAGTGAGGGCCTGTCGCCGCGGTTGTTATCTGGGTGCACATCCGCACCCAGTCGATACCATTCGCCAATTCTATGCCCTTAACCCCATCCAAAATAGCTCTGCCGCGGTTTTCCATGGTTAATCAAGCACCTCAACCTTCCCCGCTTTGCATTCAAATCGATTGCCTGATATTGCCTTAACTTGTATTTTGCTCAAATGAACTTTCATTCCTTTCTGTAACGTTTTTCCATTTTTCATCAGTGACTTGATCATAGGTGGCTCAATACGCACTGTACTTGCACATTTTTCTTTCCATTCCGGATGTGATGGTGCGTCAATGATATGTCTACTCCTGCCAGCATTATGTCGATATATGCCTACAACATCACTACCTAACAACCACGAACCTGAAGGAAGATAATCTGGATCGGATTTCGATTGATAGGGTGTATGCGTAAATTTTTTGTTGTATTCAGCATCACACTGCTCTCCATGCTTAACCGTTTGACCTGCCTCTTGTTGTTTAGCGGCCACAAGACAATAGCGCCAACAGAGTTTGTATCCATGCTCAGAACATTGGCCTGCCTTGTCCCGATAAGAAAGTGAGTCTGCAAACACTGTATTACCGTAAACAAGTAATACCACCAAAACGTAACTCGGAAATAACATGACATTCATAAACAACCCCTTTGCCTGATTGTTATGTTTTCTTTCGTGATCTGTAAAACATCTGTCAGAATTTGCATGCCTAGCAGTGACTAGGTAGCGCGCTTCGTTATTGCAATCAATGGCTTCCATCACCTTCTGAACTTCAACAGTCGACAACCGCTGCTCGATTTGGGCCTTGATAAAGCCGACATGCCCACCACCGTGGGTCACGCTCTCCGGCATGGGCGTTTTGAATGTGGAATCCCCGACAAAGATCTCGTGCTGGGAAACAATGATGTGGTCAATCTGGGTGGTGCCGGCTTCGGTGGGCAGGGCAACGTTCTTGATCAGGTGGCAACGGGTTTTACCTAGAGCGAGTTTGGCGGAGAAATTAACCACTGCTTCCCCGGCTTTGCCTTTGAAACAGGGGGATTTGATAACCGCCGCAAGAATGAAGAGCGGTATCAGGTACCAGATATAATCGAAGAGGGGCGGTAATGCCGGGGCGTAGTCCATCTGTCATCCTTAACAGCGGCGTTTATCCGTTTCTTATAACTACACACTAGTCTAACCCTTGGGAAACTTCCCACTCGGGAGACGAAAAATTTAGTAAACCACATAAAACAAACCTGTCCCGATTCTGAGCGGTCACGACCGGCCCGTCAAAAGCCATAACAGCAAGCCAGCACCCCCGAGAAGAAGCACTGCAAAATGGACCGCCAGGTTCTTGCGGACAGTTGGGGCAGGCTTAGCGGTGAAACCGAAATAATCGTCACCAAACAGCCCAACACCACAGCGCTCACAGTAGTTTTTAGAGTAAGAGACTCTGAGCTCAGATGGCTCAAATCTTTTCCGACAGCTGTAACAACTGGGCTTAATCACTTCGGGCTCCGATTTGTTTGAAAAACCGGGCCAAGAAATCGAGCTGATCTTCGATGGACCGATCCAGAGCTTCGCCCCGATAGACATCAAAATGGCCGACCGGATAGTGCTTCACTTCCGCGTTCCGCATTCTCTGGGCCGCTTTGACTGCAGCACTCGCCGGGGCGACCGTATCGTGGTCGCAAATCAACACCAGTGCCGGGCAGGCGACTTTGCTGGCCAACCGGATAGGCCGGAAAAGAGGAATGGCATAACTCACGCCCGCTGCGACGTAATTCGACGCGTTATCGGCCATCAAGGGAACATACCCCTCCTGGCAGTCCTCAGCGGTCATCATGCCCAACTCGCCGGGGCGACCGGCCGACGCAATATACCGGGGAGACATCCCCAGCCCACGACGAAGCCAGTCAACCGTTCCGTGCCAGGTCAGGCGCATCGCCTGCATGAGGCCGGCATAACCGACAACCCCCAATAAAGACGCCAGACCATCCATCATCGGGCATTGGGAGATGGTGCATTGCACGTTTCCATCCTTTGCCGCGGCCGCAATCACCAGCCCGCCGGAAAACGACGTTCCCCACAGGCAAATACGGTTGTCATCGACACGATCCAGCTGCCGCGCAAAATCCAGTGCCGCCAGCCAATCTGCAACTTCCTTCCAAGGGCTCAGCGTCTGCCGTGGCTGACCGTCACTGTCACCGAAATGGCGGTAGTCAAAGGCAAAGACCGCATAACCCGCATTGCAGAAGGCTTCTTTAAACGGTTCCAGACCACTGGCATGAGTCAGCCCAAAACCATGGGCCATGACGACACACGGTAAACCTTTACTGCCGGCATCCGGCGTGTAAAGAACACCGCGACAGGTTGTACCATCGCTCTGAAATTCCAGGGGCGTTTCGATCATTGTTTGGCTCGCATGCTTGAAGGTCGAGAGTCTCAGGATAGCTCATTGCCTCGATGATCAAACGAGCCCTCATGAGCCAGATGCTTGAAGAAATCGCACAACTCGTTGACCTCAAAGGTGAAGATGCCTGGATCTATCTGCAGGACATTCCTACGGCTCAGATGATCAAGTTTGGGCGTTTTTTGCCAGCGCTGGGCGATGAAGCTGAGTAGGAAGAGGAAATGTCTCCGGGAAAGCGCGCCAACTTACACAAATACCCGCAACAATAGATCTGTCCCGGCTCCCCCGGTCTTATCTGTTGAACTTCTGCTAACATCATGCACTGCAAACTACTTTTTAGCCCTGTATGGTTTTGACAATGCTTGATCACATCAACCGGTTCTTATTTCTGGCACTCGGTTTAGTCACAATAACTGGCTGCGCAACGCAAACGATCAATACCAGTTTCAATGCCTTTCCGTCAGACGATTCAATGGCATATTTCTCAGAGGGATGGATCATCCAGAAGCAAGAATCTGATGACTATGTGGTTCAGATGGCTGTCCGAGATGGAAAACAGGCGTGGGAGCCCATAACTGCGCTACTTTTCGTTCAGAACAAGTCTGAAGAACCCGTGAACGTCAGTGTGGAAAACATCTCCTTTCAGCAAGACGAGTACTCAATTGATCTTCTTTCCTACAACGAGCTGACTCAACAACACATCAGTCGCGCTCAATCCCGAAGAACTGCACTTGCACTCAGCGCGATGGCCCAAAGCTTCAGTGCTGCACAGTCTCAGACCACCACAACCTACGGTTCGGGAACCGCATACGGAAGCGGAGGGACAGCGAGCTACTACGGCACCGCTCAGTCATACACCCATGACCCCGCCGCCTCTGCGGCAGCTCAGGCTCAGATTCAAGCCAACGTCCAGGCCGGAGTTTCAAACATCCAGTCAGACCTGCAGCGCAACCTGAATTCGATGGATGGATATCTCCAGAAGACAACTGTTTTTCCGGGCCAGAGTTACAGCGGAAGGTTTCAATCCCAGATGACTCGCTTCGACCAAAGGCCTGAGTCAATATATGCTCTGACAGTAGAACTCGACGGCGAAAGGTTCAGCTTCAAGTTTATCGAGGAGGCAGACATCCAGACGCACCAGCGCAAACTGTTCTGAGAAGGTCAGAACTACCAGAGACAAGGACAGCTCAAACAAGATGAACAGCAACTACAAAATCGCTCTTCTCATCGACTGTGACAACGTCAGTCACCAATCCATCGAAGGGGTACTCCAGGAGCTCGCCAAATACGGGGCTGTGAACGTGCGCCATGCCCACGGAAACTGGAACGGTCCGCAACTGGGTGGATGGATCGAAAAGCTACACGCCAACGCCATCCGGCCGGTTCAGCAGTTTGCCTATACCACCGGCAAGAACGCGACCGATGCCTCAATGATTATTGACGCCATGGACCTGCTCTACAGCGGCAACGTCGATGCCTTCGCCCTCATGACCAGTGATTCCGACTTTACGCCCCTGGTAATGCGAATTCTCGAAGCCGGTCTGCCCGTCTTTGGTTTCGGCGAGCGCAAAACCCCCATGCCCTTCGTGAACGCCTGCTCGCAATTCATCTACACAGAAAACCTGCGCGAAGACACAGAGGAACCCGATAACGTCAGCAACGGTGGAACGCCAAAACCAACCGTGGAAACCAAATGGGGCCGTAATCAACTAAGGGGCGACACCGTACTGGTCCGAACCCTACGAACTGCGGTGGAACAGACTGCTGACGATGATGGTTGGGCGCATCTAGGAAAAGTTGGCCAGTATATTTCTAATAACAGCTCTTTCTCCCCCGTGAACTACGGGTACAAGAAGCTGAGCGATCTTATTCGAGCCAGTGAACTATTCGAGATGAGTGTGCGGGATAAGAACGTCCTGCATATCAAAAGCCCAGAAAAATAGCTTTGTCCCGGTTTACCCTCTGATTCAGGCCCAGCTGATAAGACTCATCTTTACGGTAACAATCTGTTTCATTTTTTGAAGTGTGCAAATTGTAGTTAGCTTGGTAACTTACGCTCTGTAATGCCAAACTTTACTGAAGAAGGCCACCTCACAGTTGGCCCGCACGGGAAGCAAACTCATGAATTTAAAGGATGAAGTATGGAATATGATGACTTGGAATACGTCGGCTTTTGGACTCGAACTGGCGCAACGCTGATCGATTCTATCTTGATAGGTATTATTGTGTTTCCCCTGCTCACCGCGTTCTATGGTGAGTCCTACTGGGAGGATACAAGTTTAATCGTTGGGCCCATGGATTTTCTTTTGTCCTGGGTATTTCCTGCTGTAGCTGTGATTCTATTTTGGATATCAAAACAGGCAACACCAGGGAAAATGGCCGTTTCCGCCAAAATTGTTGATGCCAAAACTGGCAATGCTGCAACAACTGGCCAATTGATCGGACGCTACCTCGCATACTACCTCTCCTTATTACCTCTCGGTCTTGGCTATTTCTGGGTGGCCTTTGATTCCCGCAAGCAGGGCTGGCATGACAAGCTCGCGGGGACAGTGGTCGTGCGGAAGAAGCACCGGGCACCGAAACCCGTTTCGTTCGACACCTGACATACTCATATCGGAAGTTGTGCCGAGAAGGACAGCTAAATACGGAGAGCAAGGCATAAGACTGCCTTCACATATATAAGGAACCGAAACCGGGAAAGGTCTATGTCGCGAAAAATAGAGCTGCCCCGGTTTTCTCTAAGCTCCTCCTCTCTTCCTTAAAGTCTTGACTGAATAAACAACCAGTACCGACAGAACTATCGAAACAAAGGCTTGGAAAGAGAGAATTCTCAGAGCAAACATCAGTGATGGAAAAACCAAAATCAGCAGCGACCAATAACCATCAAAGAACCGGTAAGTAAGCAGATAACCAACGCCCCAAACCAAGATCAGAATAAAGGTGATAGCAGAGCTAATCTCCTGCAGAACATCAAAATAGCCTAGGCTTGGAGCACCTCCCCGTTCTCCACGGCGCTCCTCAAACCAATCATTGTTTTTCTGATTCAGCTCCTTTAATTCCTGCCACTCCTGCGAATATGGTGAGTTACCTGCACCCTTCATGCTTTCATACAGCTCATCAATTCTCTCTGCATATGGAGACGGCCCCAGTCTTTGCCCTCCCTCCGAAACAATTACCGGGCTTGCCAAAATCAGTAAAAAAGTCGCCACAGAAAGAGCGAAGGACACAGACAGAATCTTAATCATTAATTGTCGTACCGAAGGTTGCGAATACGGCAGGCGGGGCCCTTAAAGGCTTCTCCCTATCTAACTCGGCGGTCTATCGACTTGGGTAAGGATCGAATTTGAAACCTATAGAAACCGGAGCATGTCACGGTCTCCCCATCTGATCAAACCGGCAGTTCAATAATCTCACCAACCACACCGCCTTCACTTACCTGCAACCGCCCCACCGTGATCGACAGCGTAAATCGCCGGGGCCTGGCAGATAAGTGTTGCTATAGTGAAACAAGCCCGCCTCACTCCCATAGTGGCGAGATCCAGCGCAAACGTACAACCCATGGCAGGAGTTTCCCATGCCCACTTACACCGTCACGGTCGCGAATCTGCCTCTGTCGCCGCAGCAGAAATCACAGATCGCCGAGGCCATCACAGCGGCCCACAGCGCCCAAACCGGCGCTCCCCGGTTCTTTGCCCAAGTTCTGTTTGCTGCGGCCAATGAGGGCGACCACTTTGTGGGTGGCAGGGTGAACACAGCGCCTCAGGTGTATGTTCACGGCCTGGTGCGGGATGGCAGAAGCATCGAGATCAAACAAGCGCTGATGAGCCAGATGCTTGAAGACATCGCCCAAATCGTGGACATCAAAGGTGAAGATGTCTGGATCTATCTGCAGGACATTCCGGCCACCCAGATGATCGAATTTGGGCGGTTTTGGCCAGCGCCGGGCGATGAAGCTGAGTGGGAAAAGGGAATGACTCCGGGAAAGCGGGGCAGCTTACCCAAATAACCGCAATAATAGATTCGCAATAATAGATCCAATAATAGATCTGTCCCGGCTTTCCTATACATATCTGTTCCGGCTTTACCATGTCTCCAGCTATCAGATTAACCAGACAATCGGTAATCCCCCCATTTTTAACGGGGTTCAAAAGTAGACCTTAGGCCATCATGGCCAACTTTTGTTGAGGAGTAATCCCTCCGAGTCCCATATTGGGTCGTTCGTGATTGTAGTGCCAGAGCCAGCGAGTGGCATAATCCTGGACTTCTTCGGTGCTGTCGAACAGATACTGTGCCAGCCAATCGTAGCGGACCGTTCGGTTGTAACGTTCGATATAGGCATTCTGCTGGGGTTTGCCGGGCTGGATAAACGCCAGTGCAATACCTTGCTTCTCTGCCCAGGTCGCCAGCTTACCGCTGATGTACTCGGGGCCGTTGTCACAGCGAATGGAGCGTGGTTTCCCTCGCCACTCAATGATCTGCTCAAGTGATCGGATAACACGCTCTGCCGGAAGTGAGAAGTCCACCTCGATGCCAAGGCCTTCTCGGTTGAAGTCATCAATCACATTCAGCAGCCTGTAACCGCGACCATCGTTTAACTGGTCATGCATGAAGTCCATCGACCAACTGTCGTTGATCGTTTCCGGCACCGCCAAGGGCTCTGGCTTTTCACGAACCAGGCGTTTCTTGGGCTTGATGCGCAGGTTCAGCTCCAGTTCCCGATAGATCCGGTAGACTCGCTTGTGATTCCAGCGAAACCCTTTGACGTTTCGAAGGTGCAAAAAGCACAGGCCAAAACCCCAGTTCCGCTGGTTGTGAGTCAACCGCACCAACCAGTCCGCGATTTCAGCATTCTCGCTGCTCAACTTGGGCTGATAGCGGTAGCAGGTCTCACTGATGCTGAACATCCAGCAGGCCAGGCGAATGCTGACGCGCCTTTCACTGACGGCTTTTTGCGCCATCTCACGTCGACGAGACGGCTTTACCACTTTTTTTCAATGGCTTCCTTGAGGATGTCCGACTTGAGCCGCTCCTCGGCGTACATCTTCTTGAGCCGACGGTTTTCATCCTCCAGCTCTTTCAGGCGGGCCATCATGGACGCATCCATGCCACCGAATTTCGCTCGCCATTTGTAAAACGACGCACTGCTCATGCCGTGCTCACGGCATAGCTCCGGAACCGGCACGCCGTTCTCGGCTTGTTTCAGGATCGACAGTATCTGGCTGTCGGAAAAACGTGACTTCTTCATGCAGAATCTCCCTGCGTGTAGCTTACGGAAAATTCTACTTTTGATCACCGCTGTTTTTCGGGTGGATTACCAATCCTTTTGCGTTAAATTTCCTCAAATTCTCAACACCGATCTTTTGCGAGACTTTTGGATAGTTGATCCCAACAGCACTACAAATTTGACGAACATCGTTGTCCCGCACCTCAAACATGTAAAGATAATGAACGAGCATTGACCTCAGAATCGTCAACGAAATACCACTATCCTCCAAAGACCGTTTAATATCTTTTAAATCTTCGATAGAACCATGCCTTCCCATGTCGAGTTTGACCGAGAGATTGATAAGCTTAGCTGCATTAGTATCCAGCCCACTGGTTATCTCCTCAATAACAGGAACGAGGTTTTTACTACCAACTGCGTTGGATATCTTCTTAATGACACTAAAAGATATGAAAAACAGAATATTAAATAAAACTTTTCTAGCAAAATTTTTTAAATCAGAATCACTAATTGAACCGTCTTCAACACCATCTTTAATCCTGTTTTCTATAATATACAGCACGTTATCTGGATCATCCCTCATGATCTCAAAAATCGACTCGATCGCTCTAAGCGGCGCTTCTATAGCCTCCTGAAGAAGCAATCTTTTTTGGCCTACCTTGAGGGATCCATAGTAATTTTTAGATAGCTGCCCAAGCAACTCAAGAGACTTAAAAGAAAGATTGAATTCAGTAACAAAGTCACTCTTAGAACTAGGCTCATCATCATTTTCGACTTCGTGGTCTGCGGCATCCCTCTCACTCTCCTCTTTATCATCCTTAAGGTCTTCAACACCTTTTCGATACTCTTGTGTATCAACATTTCTGAAGTTGATCATTGGAATGTTATCAACAATGTTCTCAAGGAATTTAGAATTGAGATCCAAGTCAGCTGGAGTAACACCCTCAAAAATCTTCTTAGATTTAGATACTATCTTATCAAGAATATTCTTATCTTTTGAGTGATGAGTAAGGAACATTAATATATCCATGCTCTTCCTCTTTCCGAGGGACTCAATTAATTCATCAACAATTAATATACACTCATCATCAGAGAGATTGTCAGACAAATATTTTGCAATAAAGAAATAATATACATACGGATACTTAAATGCGTAAATATCATCGGTGCATTGGAGGACACGAGCATTTTCAAGAAGCCCAAGACGAGAGCTACAATCAATTTTCAAGCCGTAATCATCGCAAAAATTTCTATTAAATTCCCAAAGACTATCAAAACTATGAGTTAACTTTCCAGACTTGTAATAGAAAAACGAAAGTTCTTTTATATAGTTAAATATCTCATCCAAACTTTCTTTCTTAACGGACGCTGCACCCAGACTACTGGTAATCAGATACTGATAGTAATAACCATAAGAGCTGGTGTTAATATCGGATGCAACACCGTGGTCCATTGATTGAAGCATAGTTAAAAGAAAAAATGGCGTAGACGGAATATAGTTCTTACCAATAATTTTATTGATATGGTTATGGGATGAGTCATTAGCCATTACCAATTCTTTTTTGGACTCAGAACAGTATGATTTCAATCCATTCCACTTATCGATCAACTCATACCTGAGTCGGAATCCAAGCTTCAATAATTGAATTCTAGAGTAATCTTCACTGAAAATTACATCACTTGAAATTTCGTTTTCGCTGAGGTCATAGGTGTCCGAAACCGCAACAACGACACGATCGAAGTGACATTCACAAAATCGCAAGAAGGAAGATAGAGATTTAGCATCACCAGAAACTTGATCAAAGTTGTCTAGAAAAAGAGTTTTCCTAACACTGGAGTCCTGAAGTTTTATGAGATTGAGCCCCTCATACGAATCCTTCAAAGCAGACTCTAATTTCTTTTCATCAAAAGTTCTTGATTTTCTGATACTTACTCCATCCAGAAATATAGATATCTCTCCATTTTCCATTGAATCTCTGCAAAGCTTTTTGAGCAAGCTTGTTTTTCCTGAACACTCTTCTCCTATTAATATTATATTTAGAACACTTTCGTCAGCTAAAAGTTTACTAGATGATTCCCTCGAAATAGTTGAGTTCTTTTTAGCTAAATTTCTAATATTTGGATACACGAACACGTCATCAAGACTCAAGTCGTCTAGATCAGGATGGGTAAAACCCGTACCTAGATCATTGAGAAATCTTAAAAATTTAAGTTTGACCTCGAATCCGCATACTTTTTCAACTCCTGATTGAACAACCTCTTTTAGAGTCTTTTCTTCTTCGCACTCAAACTCATTTCCCGACCAATTCCATCGTTCAATTATTAAGTTCTCATCTTGTCCAACGAGGACTAAAAATCCGTTTTGATCACATTCATTATCGTCAAATGATACGTTTTCGACTAATACATTAGAAAAATCTTCAGCATGTACTCGAAAAGAATCAGAAACGTGCTCATGACCTGTAATGATAATATCTGACGTTTCTCGCAATTTTGCCCTGAGTTGCTTCTGATTATTGGGCTCATACCATGCAAGGGGATGGTGCATTATGCTTATGTTAACTTCAGAATCTTTATTTTTATCAACGATCTTATCAACGGGGAATATTATTTCCCCTCCAACTTCATTTAGCTTGGAGCACCACGCTGTATTTAAAGACCGCACAGACACTGATGGATCGATATCGTATCTCTTTGATAAAACATTCTCTTCTGACGGCGAAGTAGGTGTTACTTTATTTACGAATTCAAAATACTCGAATTGACCCTTCGTGACGTGCTCTATAACTCCGTCATCAACATCATTGACACTAGAATTCAAAAGAATCTCTCTTGTTTTTCCCTTATATGCCGAGAAGTCATGATCGTGATTTCCTGGACTTGTAATTATTGTATGCTCTGTCACCAAATCCAAAAATATCTCTGAGAGCAAATCATATTCTTCCTTTATTCCACTAAATGCTAGGTCACCAGGCACAAGCACTAATGAGGAGCTCTTGCCTTTCGACTTCTTTATTAGCTTAGTTAGTTTTTCAAACTCCCTAAGTTTCTTTATGACCTTTTCGTTATTAGAAGCCTTTAGATGAATATCGCTTACTACAAAAATTACATAGTTTTGCACGTGGTCTCCAGCATTTTTGATCTATTTTACATAGCAATTTATCAGCAAAGCTTTATCTCACTGATTTAAAAGTCATCAATTACGAAGCTTATACTCTTTCTATGCTGACAGAAAATTCTCTAACCTATAAAGTACCATCCATAAAAGAGCTTAGCTGATGAAAAAGTAGAACGCACGTCTAAAACCGCCGAGAAAATAAATCCCTTTGTGCATTTCGATTCCCTCTTATCACGACCGGCAAGGAGCCCGCCTTATCTGCAAAGCGCGATTTTTTGGTTCCAAGGGGGTTGAATTTGGGTTGGGCGGATTGATTTTCCTCAGATTCTATTACCGATGTGGCATTTTGGAGGGTAAACAGAAATTGGACGTACAACTATAATGGGCCGTCAGACATCCAGACAGAACTCTGCCTTGGTTTAGCGGCGTTGGATGATCGTCTTCCACGTAGGGAGGACAACTGCCACAACGATACCTACCGCGAACAAATATTCCAAGTAGAGCACGTCGCCATTCGATTCGTTACCGGGATGCGCAAATACACTGGTCGATATCGCAATCACTGCTGCGCTCAGGCTAAAATTCTTCATCCGGTTGATACCCCTTTCCCCGCTATAGATTAATTATTTATTCTGTGCATTAAGCAGTCTCGGAAAGCCTCTCCAGCCAACGCTCTTGCAACATCCCAGGCTCCACAATAAAGCTGACGATCTTTTCCAGCCCTCCTCCGTCGTAAAGGGTGCTGAACACAGAGTGGCGTTCGCCGCGCATTTTCGTGCTGTCCTGCTTCATCACTTCCAGGGTACGTGTCCGTGTTAGGCGATGTTAGTCTTATCGGTGATCAAAACGTTGGATTTTTTGATGCTGGCACCGCTTTTGCCGAGGATTTCCAAACCTGAGAGAGATTGATTTTTGAAATGGACAAAAAAGCCGCCCGGTTTCCCGAGCGGCTTTCTTGTTGGCTTATTGGTGGTTTTGAAGTGCGTATCAGGCAGCCGCCAAGTACGCCCCCGCAACGGCCAGCAAACCGCCAACACCACGACTAAACCGGCTATCCGCCTTCAGCATCACGCTACCCAATCCACGGCCAACCAGGGTGATCGCCAGCGTAGCGATAGAGAAACCAGCCAGGTAACCGGCGAGTGTCGCGCCTGCAGGCATTTCAGCACCGTGCGCAAAGCCGTGGAACAGCATAAACGCACCAACCAGAGTTCCCCCCACAGCCGTCGGCAGTTTCGCCAATGTGGCAATCAGGATACCGGCGACCAATACCGAAAAAGTAATCCCTGTTTCCACGCCCGGCAGGCTCAGCCCGCCCCAGGCGAGGGTGGCACCGAGAATCATGCCGCCGATCACGAAAGCGGGAGTGGCGTTTTTCATGTGCTTGCTCTGGCGCACACTCCAGAAGCCGATGGCAGCCATGGCAAGCAGGTGGTCCAGGCCCAGCATGGGGTGCAGCAGGCCGCTGGTGATGCCGCCTTCGGCGTGGCCGGAGTGAGCCATAGCGGAGGCGGAAGCAGTCAGCAGCGCGGCAGCGGTGAGGAGTTTAGCTGTGAATTTCATGGTTTTCTCCTGATGGTTCTTAAGTCGTTTGTACTTGATTGGCTCAGGCGGTTTCGGCAAGCTTCTCAGGCCGGCGCTCTGGCAACATGCCCCGCTCCAGAATGAAGCTGATGATCGTCTCCAGCCCTACCCCGTCGTACAGGTTGGTGAACACGAAGGGGCGTTCGCCGCGCATTTTCTTGCTGTCCCGCTCCATCACGTCCAGGGAGGCATGCACCTGTTCGGCGATGTCGATCTTGTTGATGATCAGCAGGTCGGATTTGGTGATGCCGGGGCCGCCTTTGCGGGGGATCTTGTCGCCGGCGGAGACGTCGATCACGTACAGGGTGAGATCGCTCAGTTCCGGGCTGAAGGTGGCGGAGAGGTTGTCGCCGCCGGATTCCACCAGAACCAGTTCCAGGTTCGGGTGGCGGTTTTGCAGGTCGTCGATGGCCGCGAGGTTCATGGAGGCGTCCTCGCGGATGGCGGTGTGAGGGCAGCCGCCGGTTTCCACGCCGAGGATGCGGTCTGCGGCCAGGGCTTCGTGGCGCAGGAGGAAGTCGGCGTCTTCCCGGGTGTAGATGTCGTTGGTCACCACGGCGATGTCGTAGTGGTCCCGCAGGGCTTTGCATAACTGGCGCAGCAGGGCGGTTTTGCCGGAACCAACCGGGCCACCCACTCCAACTCTCAGACAATGTGTCATGGCAGATCTCCTCAATTGTTATTCAGCTTCTGAAAAGCCGTGAATACTGTGTTTCGTGCAGGGCACTTCCGAGCGCCAGTCCCGGCAGGATGGGCCCGAGTTCGTGGTCGTTTCGTTCCAGGGCCGTGTCTACCGCCACCGCCAGTTGCGGCCGCAGCCGTTCGATAATGCGCTGTGCGGCGGTATGGCCCAGGGGCAAAGCCTTGCAGGCGACGGCAAGCTGGTTTTCCAGCCAGGCCCAGGCAAAGCCGAGCAGCGTCTGTCGAACCGGCACAAAGCGTTTGTGTGCGGCCCAGGCGAACATGGTGATGTAGCCGGGCTCTTCCGGAATCAGGTGTGGCTCGGGCAGCAGTTCCAGGTTGCGCAAAAGAGTGACTAGAGCGCCGCCGAGGCGGGTGTCTTCATCGCTCAGTTCGGCGGTTTCCCGGGTGGCGTGCAGCCAGTCGTTCCACTTTGCCAGCGCAATGGCATCACCTTCGGCCCAGGCGGTCTGCAGGCGCACCAGCAGGGGCAGTTCGCAGCGGCTGAGGCCATCTTCCAGCACGCCTTCAATCCACTGGGCCAGTTCGGCTTCGTTGTTCACCCAACCCAGCTCAAAGGCGCTTTCCAGGCCCTGGGACCAGGCGAAGGCGCCGATGGGCAGTGCGGGGCTGACCAGTTGCATCAGGCCCAGCAGTGCGAGATCGTCCACCTGCGGGGTGGCGGCCTCAGTGGGTGTGTTTGTGACTGTGGCCATGGCTGTGCCCGTGGTCGTGATCGTGTGAATGGCTGTGGCCGTGCCCATGAGAATGGCCAGCCTGGGAGTAGGCGCCGGGCTCGGGGTCAAATGGAGCGGTGTGGTGCACCACGGTGGCGCCCAGGCGCTCGGCCAGCTCTTCCAGTACGTGATCCGGTGGGAAGCGCACGAAGCTGCCCTGCTCGTCTTCGCCAATGGCCAGAGTCACGTGGCGGTTGCCCAGGTGGTAGCACAGGCGGGCCAGCGGCTGGCCAGACTTGATGCGGGCCGTCACTACCTGCTCTTCGGCGGCGCGTATGCGCACGATTTCGCCGGTTTTGGCCTGCAGCAGGTCGCCGTCCCGTAGCACCGGGCCGCGATCCAGGAACAGGCCCACGTCCACGTTGGTTTCGGTGGTGGCGCGCAGCCGGCCACGGATACGCAGCTCGTAAGGCAGGATCAGGTTGTCCAGAATCTCGCTGGTATCGATGCCGGTGGATTTCACGTCACCGATGCGTTCAATCAGTTCCAACATAAAAATGTCCTCTTATCTCCGGCTCAGAACAGCCTTGAGCTGTATTGACTAAAAGAGATGGTAGCGCTGGGCCAGAGGCAGCTCGGTGGCCGGCTCACAGGTGAGCAGTTCGCCATCGGCATGCACTTCGTAGGTTTGCGGGTCCACGGTGATGTGCGGGCACGCGTCGTTCAGTTTCATGTCGCCCTTGCGCACCTCACGCACGCCCTTGCAGGCGGACAATGGGCTGTCCAGGCCGAGCTCTTTGCCAACACCGGCATCAATCGCGGCCTGGCTCACAAAGCTCAGGCGGGTGGCACTGGCGGCCTTGCCGAAGGCGCCGAACATCGGCCGGTAATGCACCGGCTGGGGCGTGGGGATCGAGGCATTCGGGTCGCCCATGGGCGCGGCGGCAATCATGCCGCCCTTGAGGATGGTCGCGGGCTTTACACCGAAGAACGCCGGGTTCCAGAGCACCAGGTCCGCCAGCTTGCCCACTTCCACCGAGCCCACTTCATGGGCGATGCCATGGGTGATGGCCGGGTTAATGGTGTACTTGGCGATGTAGCGTCTGGCGCGCAGGTTGTCGGCGCCACGGTCTTCGTCTTCCGGCAGCAGGCCGCGCTGCTGTTTCATCTTGTGGGCGGTCTGCCAGGTGCGGCAAACCACTTCACCCACCCGGCCCATGGCCTGGGAATCGGAAGCAATCATGGAGATCACGCCCATGTCCTGCAGGATGTCCTCGGCGGCGATGGTCTCGCGGCGGATGCGGGAGTCTGCAAAGGCGACGTCTTCCGGGATGTTCGGGTCCAGGTGGTGGCACACCATCAGCATGTCCAGGTGTTCGTCGATGGTGTTCACGGTGTAGGGCCGTGTCGGGTTGGTAGACGATGGCAACACGTAATCCTTGGAGCAGGCGGTGATGATGTCCGGTGCGTGGCCGCCGCCGGCGCCTTCGGTGTGGTAGGTATGGATGCAGCGCCCCTTGAACGCGGCCAGGGTGTCTTCCACAAAGCCGGATTCGTTCAGGGTGTCGGTGTGGATCGCCACCTGCACGTCGTATTTGTCCGCCACAGTGAGGCAGTTGTCGATGCTGGCCGGAGTGGTGCCCCAGTCTTCATGCAGCTTCAGGCCAATGGCGCCGGCCTGGATCTGCAGTTCCAGGGATTCCGGCAGGGAGGCGTTGCCCTTGCCCAGGAAGCCGATGTTCATGGGCAGGGAATCCACCGCCTGGAGCATCTTGCCAATGTGCCAGGGGCCCGGTGTGCAGGTGGTGGCGTTGGTGCCCGTGGCCGGGCCGGTGCCGCCACCGAGCATGGTGGTGATACCGCTCATCAGGGCCTCTTCCACCTGCTGGGGGCAGATGAAGTGGATGTGGGCGTCGATGCCGCCCGCGGTGAGGATCTTGCCCTCACCGGCGATGATTTCGGTTCCAGGGCCGATGACGATGGTCACGTCTGGCTGGGTATCCGGGTTGCCAGCCTTGCCAATGGCGGCGATGCGGCCTTTCTGGATGCCCACGTCGGCTTTGACGATGCCCCACCAGTCGAGAATCAGGGCGTTGGTGATCACGGTGTCCATCACCGCCGCATCGGCACGCTGGCTCTGGCCCATGCCGTCGCGGATAACCTTGCCGCCGCCGAACTTTACTTCGTCGCCGTAGTGGGCGGCGTCGCTTTCCACTTCAATCCACAGGTCGGTGTCACCGAGCCTGACCCGGTCGCCGGTGGTTGGGCCGTACATGTCGGCGTAGGCTTGTCGGGTAATTTTCATTTCTGGCCCTCCAGTTTGCCCATGACTTCCTGCCGGAAACCATAGATTTCACGGCCGCCCGCAAACGGGATCAGCGTCACTTCGCGGCTCTGGCCGGGTTCGAAGCGGATGGCGGTGCCGGCCGCCACATCCAGGCGGTAGCCACGGGCCTTGGCGCGGTCGAAATCCAGGGCCGGGTTGGCTTCGGCAAAGTGGTAGTGAGAGCCGATCTGGATCGGGCGGTCGCCGGTATTGGCCACGTCTATCTGGATGCGCTCACGGCCTTCGCAGAGTTCGATGTCGCCGTCTTTGAGCTGGTATTCACCGGGGATCATGGCGTCTGCTCCTTAGACAATCGGGTTGTGGACAGTGACGAGCTTGGTGCCATCGGGGAAGGTGGCTTCCACCTGCACTTCGTCGACCATTTCGGCGATGCCGTCCATCACGTCATCACGGGTGAGGACTTCGGTGCCGGCGGTCATGAGCTCGGCCACGGTACGGCCTTCGCGGGCGCCTTCCATGATTTCGGCGCTGATCAGGGCCACGGCTTCCGGATAGTTGAGCTTCAGGCCTTTGGCTTTGCGGCGCTCGGCCAGAAGGGCTGCGGTGAACAGCAGCAGTTTGTCTTTGTCTCTTGGCGTTAATTCCATCGTTGTTTGCTCCGTTGATCGCGTCGCATTCTGCTTGTTATTCAGGTCAGCCAGATTCGGGGAATGCTGGCTGGCTGGCCGGTAAGTCTTGGCCGGATGAGTTCCCAGGCTTGCTGGCACAGGGCCCAGGCTTCGTTTCGTTCCTGCCCCAGGTAGCGCAGCAGCACCACACCCCGGCGGCGCGTCACCGCCCAGCGGTGGCTTTCCGGCAGGGCTTCCCTGAGTTCTTCAATGGCGCCGGCTTCGTCATCCAGGCCGACCACCCAGAGAGTGGCCTGCACGGTGGCGCCGCCCTGGCCCCAGTGGCCTTTGAACCGGGCGTGGTCCGGTTCCATAAGCTGGCGTTCCAGCCATAAGGGGCGGCCGTCCATCAGCAGGCGGAATTTCTGCTCCAGGTGGCCCGACAAAAACGGCAGTTTGCTGGCCGGGCGACCGAGGGCGAGGATTTCCCAGCCGATGCATCGGGCGCCGGCTTCCAGTTCGATGGTGGTGGTCTGTTCGCCCCGGGAGCCATCAAACGCCAGGGTTTCCTGGGGCAGGTATTCGAGAATGCCGCCCTGCTCCACCTTCAACCGGGTGTGCTGGGCCCAGGCGACACCGTGGCTGTCGGCCTTGTAGAGCTTGGCCGCCGCTGGCGTGGTTAGCAGGGTGTGTGAGTCTTTACCTACGCGAGCCTCGATGCTGAGGGCATCGCCACTCACCAAGCCGCCCGGCGGATGCAGCAGGTACACGTGGCAGCAGCCATGGCGGCCTTCCGGGTAAAACGGACGTTGCACCCGCAACGGGCCTTTATGGCGTACATGGGTCATCCGGGTGGCGGTGTTGCTGCCATCCGGCCGGGCGTCGAAGCCCAGGGCAATGGACGCGGCCCAGTGCCGACCGGCGTCGAAACGATGGCCGGAGTCGTGGGCGGGTTCGATGCGTTCAAAAACCGTCATACCGTCAGGTGCTTCTTGATGAGTTCATCGGTCAGGCCGGCGATTTCGTCTTCTGCCACCCGGCGACCCCGGTCGAGGATGGCAAACCGGTCGGCGTATTTGCGGGCGAACGGTAGCTTCTGTTCCACGAGCAGCACGGTGAGGCCGTCTTCCTCAATCAGCCTGCGGATAACCTCGCCAATCTGGGCGACGATGTTGGGCTGGATGCCCTCGCCCGGTTCGTCGAGGATCAGCAGGCGCGGTTCGATCACCAGGGCACGGCCGATGGCCAGTTGTTGCTGCTGGCCGCCGGAGAGGTCACCGCCGCGGCGGTGACGCATTTCTTTCAGCACCGGGAACAGCTCGTACACCCGCTCGGGGATTTTCTTGCTGCCGTCCTTTCGCACGGCCAGGCCGGTGCGCAGGTTTTCTTCCACGGTCAGCAGCGGAAAGATCTGCCGCCCCTGGGGCACGTAGCCAATGCCCAGCCGGGAGCGGTCTTCCACTTTCTTTTTAGTGAGTTCCACGTCGCCGGCAAATTCGATGCTGCCATTCTTGGTGGTTTCCTCACCCATGATGCATTTCATCAGGGTGGTCTTGCCCACGCCGTTGCGGCCCATCACGCAGGTGCACTGGCCCTGGGGCACGTCGAGGTCCAGATCCCAGAGGGTGTGGCTTTCGCCATAGAACTGGTTGAGCTTTTCAATCTTCAGCATCACGCCTCCTCCCCGAGATACACCTTGATCACTTCCGGATCGTTGGAGACCTGATCCATGGAGCCCTCGGCCAGCACGCTACCCTGGTGCAGCACGGTCACCTTGCGGGCGATGGAGCGCACGAAGCCCATATCGTGCTCCACCACGACCACCGACTGTTTGCCGGCGAGGCTGGTGAGCAGTTCGGCGGTGCGTTCCATTTCCTGCTCGGTCATGCCCGCTACCGGTTCGTCCACCAGAAGCAGCCGGGGTTTCTGCATCAGCAACATGCCGATTTCCAGCCACTGCTTCTGGCCGTGGGAGAGGATGCCGGCGAGGCGGTCGCGCAGGGATTCCAGGCCGATCATCTCCAGCACTTCGTCGATGCGGTCACGGTATTCGGCTTTCATGATGGCGGTGAGCGTGGGGAACACCCGCTTGTCCGTCGCCATGGCCAGCTCCAGGTTTTCGAACACGGTGAGCGCTTCGAACACCGTGGGTTTCTGGAACTTGCGGCCGATGCCCAGGCTGGCGATGTCCGGCTCGTTCATGGTGAGCAGGTTGTGGCGGCTGCCAAACCACACCGAGCCGGTGTCCGGCCGGGTTTTACCGGTGATGATGTCCATCATGGTGGTTTTACCCGCCCCGTTGGGGCCGATGATGCAGCGCAGCTCGCCGTCGTCGATGGTGAGGTTGAGGTTGTTGATGGCCTTGAAGCCGTCAAAGCTTACGTTCACGTCTTCCAGGTACAGGATTGGCCCGTGGCGCACGTCCACCGGGGACTGCACCTGGGTCAGAAACTCGAACACATGCTCGCGGTCGGTCAGCTCCTGAAAAAAGCTCATACAGCCGCCTCCTGCGCGGTGGGGGTATCGTCATCTTCCCTGGCTTTCCGGCGCTTCTGCAGCAGCCCGGCAATGCCCTTGGGCAGGAACACGGTCACCAGCACAAACAGGCCGCCGAGGGCGAACAGCCAGGCGTCCGGCATGATGCCGGTGAACACGGTTTTGGCGTAGTTCACCAGGATGGCCCCGATCACCGCGCCGTAGAGGGTTGCCCGGCCACCCAGGGCCACCCACACCACGATCTCGATGGAGAACAGCGGCGAGAATTCGCTGGGGTTGATGATGCCTACCTGAGGCACGTACAGCGCGCCGGCCACACCCGCCAGCATGGCGGAGACCACGAAGACAAACAGCTGCACCCGCTCCACCCGGTAACCCAGGAAGCGGGTACGGGCCTCGGCATCCCGGCAGGCGACACTCACCCGGCCCAGCTTGCTGGTCACAATGCCCCGGCAAATCACGTAGCCGATGGCCAGGGCGATACCGGTGGCAATGAACAGCCCGAGGCGGGTGGCGTCGGTGCGCAGGTTAAAGCCAAGGATGTCCTTGAAGTCGGTGAGGCCGTTGTTGCCGCCAAAGCCCATCTCGTTGCGGAAGAAGGCCAGCATCAGGGCGAAGGTCAGCGCCTGGGTGATGATGGAGAGGTACACCCCGGTCACCCGTGAGCGGAACGCCAGGAAACCGAACACCAGCGCCAGCAGGCCCGGGGCCAGCAGCACCATGATGAAGGCAAACCAGGCCATGTCGAACCCGTGCCAGAACCAGGGCAGCTCCTGCCAGTTCAGGAACACCATGAAGTCCGGCAGGATCGGGTCGCCATACACGCCGCGATCACCAATCTGGCGCATCAGGTACATGCCCATGGCATAGCCGCCGAGGGCAAAGAAGGCGCCATGGCCCAGGCTGAGGATACCGAGATAGCCCCATACCAGGTCCACCGCCACCGCCAGCAGGGCGTAGCAGAGGTATTTGCCAAGCAGCGTGACGGTAAAGGCGCTCACGTGCAGGGCGCTGTCCTGGGGCATGAACAGGTGAAGAAAGGTCACCAGCACCACGGCCGAGAACAGCACGCCGAGAAAGATCTGGGTTGAACGTTCCTGTAAGGGTCTTGTTAACCACATAACTTAACCCTCCGCTGCCCGGCCTTTCTGGGGGAAGAGCCCCTTCGGCCGTTTCTGGATGAACAGGATGATGAACACCAACACGATGATCTTGGCGAGCACGGCACCGGCCCAGGGTTCGAGCAGCTGGTTGATGGTGCCCAGGGAAAGCCCGGCGATGAGCGTGCCCCAGAGGTTACCGACGCCGCCGAACACCACTACCATGAACGAATCGATGATGTAGTTCTGGCCCAGGTTCGGGCCCACGTTGGTGAGCTGGGAGAGCGCCACCCCGGCCAGGCCGGCCACGCCGGAGCCCAGGGCAAAGGTCATGATGTCTACCCGGGTGGCGCGGATACCCATGGAGCGGGCCATGGCACGGTTCTGGGTAACAGCACGCACTTCCAGGCCCAGGCGGGTCTTGCGCATGATCAGCATCAGCCCGGCGAACACGATCAGCGCAAAGGCCAACACGTAGAGGCGGTTCAGGGTCAGCGAGAGCGCGTCGTTGATCACCAGGGAGCCGCTCATCCAGTCCGGCGTTACCACGGTGCGGTTTTGCGGAGAGATCACCGTGCGCACCAGCTGCTGCAGGATCAGGCTGATACCGAAGGTGGCCAGCAGGGTTTCCAGCGGCCGGCCTTTGAGGTACTGGATTACGCTTCGCTCAATGATGATGCCGGCGGTGGCCGCCACCATGAAGCCGGCGGGAATCGACAGAATCAGCGCCAGCCCGGGTTGGCCGGGGAAGAGTTGTTGCATGCCCCAGGTGGTGTAGGCGCCCAGCATGATCAGTTCGCCGTGGGCCATGTTGATCACACCCATCACGCCAAAGGTGATGGCCAGGCCAATGGCGGCAAGCACCAGAACAGAGCCGAGGGAAAGGCCGAAATACAGGGTCTCGGCGGCGCGGTTCAGTTGGAGTTTCTGTTCAATGCTTTCGAGGGCCTTGGCGGCACGTTGAGCCAGCGCCTCGTTGTCACCGCGAACGGCTTCGTTCAAAGCGGCGCGGGCCCGGGGATGCAGGCTGCCGGCGAGCACGTCCACGGCCTCCAGGTTGCCCTCGCCCACCCGGTAGATGGCCAGGGCTTCTTCAATGCGGTTGCGTACAGCCGCGTCTTCTTCTTTCGCCAGCTGAGCCTCAAGCGGCTCGACCAGGGAAGCATCCACTTTGCCCATCATGTCCTGCGCGGAGGCTTCGCGCACATCCGGGTCTTTGGCATTCAGGTCCAGCATGGCCAGTATGCCTTCAAGCTGGCCCCGTATGCGGTTATTGATGGCGACTCTGTCCAGCTCACGGCGGGACATTTCACCCATATTCTCTCCGGTCAGCGGATCGGCAATTTCCCAGTCCCTGCCCCGGTTGTTCAGTACCAGTACAACCTGCCCGGTGTCTTTTACCCGGCTCAGGCGGTTATTTCCGTAGGCTTCGAGCCAGCCCCTGGCTCTTTCATCACCACTGCTGACGATGGCGTTCACCGCCTCTTCCACTTTACTGGCCGGCGCCTCTGCGAGATTGATCAGCAGAGCCTTGCCAGGATCGTCTTCCTGCGCCGTTGCAGGCAGCGATAGCAGGGAAAACAGGGCGATAAGCAGCAATGTGGGCGATCGGCAGATGCTCATGAGAGTGTCCTGTCTGTTTCAAGCGTGTTGCGGGGCAACAACCGGAGGCTTAACTACCCCCGGCTGTCGATGGTGCTTTACCGTCTGAGCCTTACTCGGCTTCAGCGGCCATTTCGCCCGCAGACGCGCCACAGGTGCCGGTTGCGGTGTTGAACGTGCCGCAGAACAACGGCTTGCGCCAATCTGCAATCATGTCCCGCGAACCAGGCAGGTAGTCAGACCAGGCATCGCCCGCGACCAGACCAGAGGTTTCCCAAACCACAGAAAACTGGCCGTTGTCCTGGATCTCGCCGATCAGCACCGGCTTGGTGATGTGGTGGTTGGGCATCATGGCGGCGTAGCCACCGGTGAGGTTGGGCACGGTCACACCGATGATGGCGTCTTTTACCGCATCAACATCTGTGGTGCCGGCCTTCTTGACCGCTTCCACATACATGTTGAAGCCGATGTAGTGCGCTTCCATCGGGTCGTTGGTGACCGCTTCATCATTGCCGGTGTGCTCAATCCACTGGTCGATGAAGTCGTAGTTGGCGTCGTTGTCCACGCTCATGAAGTAGTTCCACGCAGCCAGGTGGCCAACCAGCGGGCCGGTGTCGATACCGGAGAGTTCCTGCTCACCCACGGAGAAGGCAACAACCGGGATGTCGGAGGCCGCGATGCCCTGGTTACCCAGTTCACGGTAGAAGGGCACGTTGGCGTCGCCATTGATGGTGGAGACCACGGCGGTCTTCTTGCCGGCGGAACCAAAACGCTTGATATCAGACACGATGTTCTGCCAGTCGGAGTGACCGAAAGGCGTGTAGTTGATCATGATGTCTTCCTTGGCCACACCCATGTCCATCAGGTAGGTCTCAAGGATCTTGTTGGTGGTGCGCGGGTAGACGTAGTCGGTACCTGCCAGAACCCAGCGCTCCACGCCGATTTCGTTCATCAGATAGTTAACCGCAGGAATCGCCTGCTGGTTGGGCGCAGCGCCGGTGTAGAAGACGTTTTCGGAGGATTCCTCACCCTCGTACTGAACCGGGTAAAACAGAAGGCCGTTCAGCTCTTCCACCACCGGCAGTACGGATTTACGGGAAACCGAGGTCCAGTTACCGAAAATCACGTCGACTTCTTCCTGGGCCAGAAGCTCGCGGGCTTTTTCAGCAAACAGCGGCCAGTTGGAGGCCGGGTCTACAACAACCGCTTCCATCTGACGACCGAGCACACCGCCCTTGGCGTTCTGTTGTTCGATCAGCATTTCAACGGTGTCTTTCAGAACGGTTTCACTGATGGCCATGGTGCCGGACAGTGAGTGCAGGATGCCCACCTTGATGGGATCTTCCGCTGCAACGGAGTTAAAAGAGATGGAGAGAGCGAGCGCAGAGAGGCCAAGTTTCACGTGTTTTTTGAGGTTCATTTCAGGCGTCCTTTTCTTGGTTGGGTATGCAGTTCGTCTTCAAACGCAGCAGGGCCTTTGCATCTGCTGTTCCATAACCCTTATATCTCCATTAAAAACAGAGGCTTATCTAGTATACAAGGCAAACCAGAGGCATCCGCGCTCCTGAATACGCCTCCGGAGTGCAGCATTCTTGAGCGTTTTTGGTGCGGCCGCACCTGATATGGGCAGACCTGAACCGTCTTGTGCCTCAAAAATACTCATAACCTTATGTTTTCTGCTCACTATCAAGAAAAATTGGCAAATGGCACAAGCATTGCCATTCCACATGTATACAAGTTGATTACGCACATGAGGATGACCAATGCCTTCAATGCTCGGATGGACCATCAGGGACTGGCAGACTGCTTATAAAGAGGGCGCTACGCCCGAGTCATTGCTGGGTGAGTTACTGACCGGCCTGGACAAAAAAGACGTCGCCTGGATTTCGCTTCTGGACCAGAAAGGCCTGGATGAGGCCCTTGCCGGGCTGAAACAGAAACTCCAGGACGCCGGCGAAGAGATCGACAAGCTGCCGCTCTACGGCATTCCCTTCGCCGCGAAAGACAATATTGATGCGGCAGGATTTGAGACAACGGCAGCCTGCCCGGCCTTTGCCTATACCCCGGAAGAAGACGCCACCACCGTGGCCAGACTCAAGGCCGCCGGCGCCATCGTCATCGGCAAAACCAACCTGGACCAGTTCGCAACCGGCCTGGTGGGCACCCGCTCTCCCTATGGCTCCGTGCCCAACAGCTTCAAACCGGACGTGGTGAGCGGCGGCTCCAGCTCCGGTTCGGCTTCTGTGGTTGCAAGAGGTCTGGTGCCTTTTGCCCTGGGTACCGACACCGCCGGTTCCGGCCGGGTGCCTGCCGGGCTGAATAATCTGGTGGGGCTGAAACCGACCAAAGGGCTCTTCAGCATTCGCGGCGTGGTACCGGCCTGTCGTTCACTGGATTGCGTGTCCATTTTTGCGCTGACCGTGAATGACGCCGGCCTGGTCTCGGATACCATGGCGGGCTTCGATGCCGCCGATGCATTTTCCCGCAAGCCTCCCTATGCGCTGCCTCTGGATGGGCCAGCCCTTCGGCGGCCCGGCCCCATCCAACGACTGGCGATTCCCGACCACCCGCAATGGTTTGGTGATCAGAAGGCAGAAGCGGCCTGGAATACCGCCGTCAGCCAGTGGCGACAACAGAATGTGGAACTGGTGCCGCTGGATTTCAGCCCCATGCTGGAACTGGCTGCACTGCTCTACGAAGGCCCCTGGGTGGCTGAACGCCACGCGGCGGTGGAATCGTTCATGGCCAGCCACGGCGATGATATGAACCCGGTGGTCAAAGGCATTATCAGCAAGGCCGGGAATTTCAGCGCCACGGATACCTTCAAGGCCCAGTACCGCAAGGAAGAGCTGCAGCGCCAGATCGATGAACTGTTAGCCGATGTGGATGCCCTGCTGGTGCCCACGGCTCCGACGGCTCCCACCATCGAAGCGGTAAATGCGGACCCGGTTGCACTCAACAGCCAACTCGGCACCTACACCAATTTCGTGAACCTGGCCGACATGAGTGCGCTCGCGATTCCTGCCGGTTTCCGGGACGACGGCCTGCCCTTTGGCGTTACCCTGATAACTGGTGCCTGGAAAGACACGGAGCTGCAACGCCTGGCGTGCCAGTGGCTGAATGCCCACCCGACCCCTTTGGGCGCTACAGGCAACGACCGCCCCGAAGAAGCCCCCGGGGCCGCCATTTCGACACCCACCATCAAGGTGGCCGTTGTTGGTGCCCACCTCAGTGGTATGCCCCTGAACACCCAGCTCAGTGAGCGCTACGCGGTTCTGCTTGAGCAAACCACAACGTCTGCCAACTACCGGCTGTTCGCCCTACCAAACACCACACCGCCGAAGCCCGGGCTGAAACGGGCGGCCCCTGGCGAAGGCAGGGAAATCATTGTGGAAGTCTGGGAAATGCCCGCCTCGGCCTTTGGCTCCTTTGTGGACCTGATTCCTGCGCCTCTGGGCATAGGCAACGTCGAGCTGGCTGATGGCCGGTGGGTAAACGGTTTTGTTTGTGAGGGCTACGGCTTCGAGGGCGCAGAGGATGTAACAGAGTTCGGTGGCTGGCGCGCCTATATCGCCTCCAGAGCCTGACCAAGCCGGGGCAATCTGGCGCTCCACGAGGGGAAACGGTGCCAATGGCAAACCCTAGACGAAAAGAGTCCGTAGCCGACAGGGTCTATGAGGCCCTGAAAGAGGACATCTTCGAGTTCCGCCTGATCCCCGGCGACCGATTCAGCGAGGGGGATGTCGGAACCCGCCTGAACGCCAGCCGGACACCGGTGCGGGAAGCACTGTACCGCTTGCAGCGGGAGGGCCATGTGGAGGTGCTGTTCCGCAGTGGCTGGCAGGTAAAGCCATTCGATTTCCAGCAGGTGGAGGAACTCTATGACCTGCGCATCACTCTCGAACGGGCGGCCGTGCACAAAATCTGCAACCTGCCTGAAGAGCCTGCAGCACTGCGAACCCTGGTAGCCCTCTGGAACCCGGACCATCCATCCGAGCGCGCGGTGGGCAGCACCGTCAGAATGCTGGACGAGAGCTTTCACTGCGATCTGGTGGCCGCTGCCGGAAACCGGGAGATGACACGAATTCATCGTGAGATCACCGACAGGCTGAGGATTGTGCGGCGCCTGGACTTCAGCCGGGACGAGCGTATTGATGCCACTTACGTGGAGCATGCCGCGATTCTGGAGGCACTGCGCAACGGGCAGGCAAGCGAGGCGGCGGATCGTCTCACCCGTCATATCCGTGCCAGCCAGAAGGCCGTGCGGGAAATCACCATGGAGCGAATCCGCGAGGCGGCTGCTGCCCACCGCAGTGAGCAATAAATTGCCTCTCAGGCCCCGGAAATACTGAACCCAGGTTCATAATTGAACCCGCCGAAACGCTTACAGATCCGTAAGATATATCGCACAAACCATGGAGCGATTCTCCGATAGGTAGGAATTCGATCCAAAGTAGAATGGTTAGTGTCAGGGATGACAAGCCAGCAAGGAACGTTGGCTCAAGGATGAGAACTCCAGGGAAGAGCCCTCCGCGGCTCGGGAGTTGCCCGAAGGATCAGGGCTTACAGGGATGATCACAGGGAAGACGCGCTCAGGATGAGTCGCACGCCTGAGGGAACAGGCAGGGGTCAGCCACGGAATCGGGGATCACAAGGAATGTGGTCCCGTCCGTGCACTCCCCGTACCCACAGACATTTCTGCTCTCTTCTTTACATTTCGCTTCTGCTGCTTTGCGCCCTGGCACAAAACCAAAAAACGCAACACAGCTTCAGGAGCTCGTATCTATGAAACGCACACCGCTTTTCGCAACACTCGTTCTGCTGTTCAGCCTGGTTACCGGTTTTGCCTACGCCCAGGACGCCGCTATCAATATCAACACGGCCGATGTGGCTACCCTCGCCAGCCTGAACGGCATTGGCCAGAGCAAGGCCGAAGCCATCGTTGCCTATCGCGAAGCGAATGGTCCTTTTGCAGTTACCGCAGACCTGGCAAATGTGAAGGGCATTGGCGAACGTACCATCGAGAAAAATGCCGCTCGCCTCACCGTGAAGTAATACCCCGGGCAGTGGCGCGCTGCCGCTGCCCTTCCTCTTTCTGAATCCCTTTCCTCCCTCTTTCCGGCTACCCATAAAGTCGTCTGGCAACACCGCGCTCGCCACCCTATTATTGCTGGATAACAATTCAAAAACCGTTGAGCATCCGCACATGGTTGATCCGATCAAGGTTTATCCTGCAAAACCCGCGAAAGTCTATTTCTACGGCACCTGCCTGGTGGACATGTTCTACCCCGATGCGGGCATTGCCGGCGTGGAACTTCTGGAGCGTGAAGGCATTGAGGTGCTGTTTCCCCAGAACCAGACCTGCTGTGGCCAGCCAGCCTACACCTCCGGTTATCACGACGAGGCCCGATCAGTAGCCAGGGCCCAGCTCGACCTGTTCCCCGGCGACTGGCCCATTGTGGTGCCATCCGGCTCCTGTGGCGGGATGATGCGCAAGCACTACCCTGACCTTTTCAAGGACACCACGGATGAGGTGAAAGCCGCCGAGGTCGCTGGCCGGGTCTGGGAGCTGACGGATTTTCTGCTCAATGTTTGCCACATCAAACTTGAAGATTTGGGCGAACCCACCACCGTGGCCATGCACACCTCCTGCTCCGCCCGCCGGGAAATGGGCGTGGCCGAGGTTGGACCCAAACTGCTGGGACAACTCAAAAACGTGAACCTGGTAGAGCAGATCCGGCCGGAGGAATGCTGCGGGTTTGGCGGCACCTTTGCGGTTCGCCACCCGGAGATTTCCAGCGCCATGGTGAGCGAGAAGGTGGATGCACTGGTGGATACCGGCACCAGGCAGTTTGTCACCACCGATTGCGGCTGCCTGATGAACATCGCCGGCTACGCCGAGAAAAACCAGAAGCCTGTTGAAGGCCAGCACATTCTCAGTTTCCTGTGGTCGCGCACCCAGGGCAAAGGGGGCAGCAGTCATGAGTGAGACAGCCGAGCACACTGGCCATCACATCGACGTGAAAGAGTTCCATCCGCGGGCTCAGGCGGCCATTCACGACCCCAAGATCCGCAAGAATTTCCGCAGCGCCATGGACGGGCTGATGTCCAAGCGCAAGACGGCGTTCGAGGGCTGGGATCTGGAAACCCTCCGGGATCTGGGTGCCAACGTTCGCCTCCGCGCCCTGGCCAACCTGCCAGATTTGCTGGAGCAGCTTGAGAAAAAGCTGATCGAAAACGGCATCAGGGTGCACTGGGCGGTGGATGGCGATGAGGCCTGCCGGATTGTGCGGGACATCTGCAAGGCCCGGGATGCCAAGACGGTGATCAAGGGCAAGTCCATGGTCTCCGAGGAAATGGAGCTGAACCATTACCTGGAGGAACAGGGGATCGAAGCCCTGGAATCGGACCTGGGCGAGTACATTGTGCAGTTGGCGGATGAAACGCCATCACACATTATCATGCCGGCGATTCACAAGAACACTGGAGAGATCTCCCAGTTGCTGCACGAGAAAACCGGCACGGATCTGTCCAACGATGTGGAATACCTCACCGCCAGTGCCCGCCTGCAATTGCGGGAAAAGTTCATGAATGCCGATGTGGGCGTTTCGGGGGTTAACTTTGCGGTGGCGGAGACCGGCACCCTATGCCTGGTGGAAAACGAAGGCAATGGCCGGATGACCACCACGGTGCCCAAGTGCCATATTGCCGTTACCGGCATAGAAAAGGTGGTGCCGAGCATGGAGGACGTCTCTGCCCTGCTCGCCCTGCTGACCCGGTCTGCTACCGGCCAGCACATCACCACCTACTTCAACATGATTTCCGGCCCGCGCAAGGCCGAGGAGCTGGACGGGCCCGAAGAAGTGCATCTGGTGCTGGTGGATAACGGCCGCTCGTCGATCTACCAGGACGACGAGCTGCTGGACACCCTGCGCTGCATCCGTTGCGGCGCCTGCATGAACCACTGCCCGGTGTACACACGGGTAGGCGGCCATGCCTATGGCACCACCTATCCGGGCCCGATCGGCAAGATCCTGATGCCGCACCTGATTGGCCTGGACGAAGGCCGGCACCTGCCCAGCGCCTCCAGTCTGTGTGGCGCCTGTGGCGAGGTCTGCCCGGTGAAAATCCCCATTCCCGATCTGTTGGTGCGACTGCGCCAGGAATCGGTGGATGGCGACAAGCTCCACCCGGCCAAGGTCCGTGGCCACGGGGCCAAGCGAAGCTCAATGGAAGCGATGATCTGGAAAGGCTGGGCCTGGATGCACGCCAGCCCCGGCATTTATCGCTTCGGCACCGGTGCCGCCAGCAAATTCAGGGCATTGCAGCCCTCGAAAGCGGGCGCCTGGACCGATTACCGCACGCCCCCCAAACTGGCGGCCAAAACCCTGCACCAGCGAATGAAGGAGCGTGGCCAATGAGTTCCCGGGAAACGATTCTTCAGCGTCTGCGCAACCGAACCGGCGGTGAACTGACGGTGCCGGAGTGCGACTTTTCAGTTCTGGTACGGGATGACTGGTCGACAAAGGAGCGTATCGAGCGGTTCGAGAAGATGATCGAGTCGGTCCACGGCGAGGTGCACCACTGCACCGAAGACATGTGGATGGAACGCCTGGCGGAGGTGCTGAACACCCGCGGGGCCAGGAATCTGCTGATTCCAAAACAACACGAAATCGGACAGTCACTTCGCACTGCCGGTCGTAACGATCTGCCGGAACTGTTGATCTACGACGAGCCTATCGAAAGCTGGCAGTCGCATTTGTTCAACGAGGTGGACGCCAGCATTACGTCCACCCGCGGCGGTATTGCCGAAACCGGCTCGCTGATCCTGTGGCCAAACGAGGACGAGCCACGGCTAATGAGCCTGGTGCCGCCGGTGCACATTGCCGTGCTCCGGGCCTCTGAGCTCTATACCACCTTCCACGAAGCCATGAAGGCCCAGAACTGGGCCGCTGGCATGCCGACCAATGCCCTGCTAATCTCTGGCCCTTCCAAAACCGCTGACATCGAGCAAACCCTTGCCTACGGTGTTCACGGTCCCAAAGAGCTGATTGTGTTGATTATTGAATGATCCAAGGCGCCCTGTTGATCGCCCTGGCTGCCCTGCTATGGGCGACCACGGGCATTGTTGCGAAATTTCTGTTTACCGGTACCGAACTGCAGGCCATTACGTTGGGCTTCCTGCGACTGGCCGTGGCTTTGCCGTTTTTCTGGCTGCTGATGCGACGGGAGCAGGCACGCCTTGAGCGAGCCAATCCGGGCGCTAAAGTGCCCGGCAGTTCCCTACGGAGCCTCACACGCAAGACCCTGATTCCGCTGGCAGCCCTTGGCCTGTTCCAGGCGTTCTACCAGGGCAGCTACCTTCTGGCCGTGGACCTCACCGGTGCCGGCATCGCCACCCTGATCGCGCTCTGCCTTCCGCCAGTGCTGGTGGCAATTCTTGCTGCGCCTCTTCTGGGAGAGAAGCCCAGCCTTTTGACGGTTCTGTCGCTGTTTGCCGCCATCGCGGGCACGGGCATGCTGGTTCTCAGCGATATGGACACCACCGGTACACTTCGGCTTGCGGGCATTCTGGTGGCGTTACTGGCCGCCTGCGTGTACACCGGTTTCACGCTGACCAGCCGTTACAGCTCTGCCGGGACACCGGTGTTCACCACGGCGTTTATCTGCTTCTTCACTGCGGCGCTGATTCTGTTGCCGGTGGTTGCCCTGTCTGGCGGTTTCGAGGGGCTGGAAACTCTCAGTATCGGGCACTGGCTGATGGTGGTGTATGTGGGGGTGGTGCCAACCTGTATTGGCTATGTGTGCTTTTTCTCTGGCATGAAAACGACACCGGCCACGCTCTCCAGCATCATTGTGACTCTGGAACCGCTGTTTGTGGCGCTGCTGGCCTGGGTGTTTCTGGAGGAGATTCTGGGGCCGATTGGTATTGCGGGGGCACTGATACTGACCGCAGCGGTGGTGGTGGCCTCCCGCTACGGCCGTAAACCCGCAGCCGGCCAGGAGGCCGGTGCGGAGTAAGGAAGATCAGTCTTCCTTGCGCTGTTTCTCAAGCATGTCCGGCTGCAGGATTTCAATCCAGTAGCCGTCCGGGTCTTTGATAAAGGCCAGGCCTTTCATCTTGCCGTCGTCCGGCTTTTTCACAAACTCCACACCGAGCTTTTGAAAGCGGTCGCAGGCGGCGTAAACGTCTGGCACCGCTACGCCGATGTGGCCGAAGCCCTGAGGTTCGTCGTTGCCATTGTGGTAGCCGAAGTCGTTGTCGTCTTCGGTGCCCCAGTTGTGGGTGAGCTCAAGCATGGCTTCGCGGCCGAAGGTGTAGGTGGTGCGGTGGGCATCGTCCTGCGGCACGAGGCCGGCCTGGCGATCGTCCAGGTAGCCAAGGAAATACAGGGTGAACTTCATTTCGGGGAAGTCCAGTTTGCGAACGAGGCGCATGCCCATCACTCGGGTGTAGAAGTCCATGGAGCGCTCGGGTTCCTTGATGCGCATCATGGTCTGGTTGAAGACGTAACCTTCGGTTTCGGGAACGGTTTCTTCGTATAGGCCAGGGGCCTGTTCGAAATGCTTGGGCATGTTGGTTTTCCCTTTTTTTCGCAGGATTCAAAGGTTATACCTGTGTGCGTTTCAGGGGGATTTCAAGGGCGTGAAAAAAGACCCCGGGGCCAGAGACGAACCGCCGGGGTCTTGAGGGCCGGTTTTTTAGGCCGGCGTTTCTTCAGAGACGCTCTGAAGATCGGTGGCTGGCAGGGCCATGAGGGGGTTCTTTCTTCCGGGAATCCGAACTCGCTTCGCTCAGACAGTCGTTTCCCTGCAGAAAGAACCCCCTCACACCCCTGCCGACCGAACCTTTGGAGTGGCCCGCTTTCAGGCCAACTGGTGTTCTTCTCCTTCGTAATAAGCCTCTACCCTTGGGTTCATTACCCGCCGCCAGAGTGGGGGGAACATTGCCAGGACGATCATTGCGGAGTAGCCGGCCGGTAGTTGGGGAGCCACGTCGTGGTGGCGGAGGATCTGGTATCTGCGTTTGGCCCAGGCGTGGTGGTCGCTGTGGCGTTGGAGGTGGAACAGGAAGACGTTGGTGAGGAAGTAGTTGCTGTTCCAGCTGTGTTCGGGGCCGGTGCGTTCGTAGCGGCCGTTTTCGAGTTTTCTCCGGTGCAGGCCGTAGTGTTCAAGGTAGTTGACGATTTCCAGCAGGGTGAAGGCGATGAAGCTCTGGCCCAGGAAGAAGACGGCGCCGAGCCAGCCGAAGGCGATGGTGAAACCAGCCAGTGCCAGGGCGCTGATGCTGTACCACCAGATCAGTTCGTTGCGCCAGCTGAGGGCTTTGTGGCCTTTGCGTTGCAGGCGTTCGGCTTCCAGTTTCCAGGCATTCAGGAAGTTGCGCATGTAGGCCTGGGGCAAGAAGTTATACAGGGACTGGTTGTAGCGTGACGAGGAGGCATCTTCCGGGGTGGAGACGTGTACGTGGTGGCCGCGCAGGTGTTCGACTTTGAAACCGGCGTAGCAGACCAGTGACAACAGGAAGCCGCCGGCCCGAGTTTCGAGTTTTTCGTCTTTGTGGATGAGTTCGTGGGCGACGTTGATGCCGAGGCCGCCGACGATGCCGATGGAGACGATCCAGCCAATACTGCCCACCAGGCTGAAGGTGCCGGACGCCAGTTCCAGCATGCTCCAGACCAGTAAGGCTGCAAAGCCTGCCACCCAGCCCAGGGTAATGGCTTTATAGAACCGTTCGCCGACCATCCGCGGCACGTCGGTTTCTTCATCCGGGTTCAGGGAATCCTTGCCGAGCAGCATGTCCAGTACCGGGATGATCCCGAACACGACCACGGGGACGCCCCAGGAAAACAGGTTCACCAGATCAGTGGCCTGGCCGGCGGCCAGCAGCAGAGGCGGCAGCAACAGGGGCACCATGGCGATCAGGTAGCTGTACTTCTTGAGGGTCAGCAATATCCTTCGGCGGGTGGCCTCGCGATTGACCGATAACTGCGTTGTGCTCATTGGGTTCTCTCCATCAAATGCTTGTTGGTGAAACTCTGATCACCTGTTGTTTTCTGCATTATTGTCCTACAATACATCAGTCGTCAACATTTCTGGCGAGGTTTTTTGACAATTGTCAGGAAGCCCCGCCGAATCAAGGCGTTGTCGCTATCGCACTCCGAGGCTGTGATAAACTCATGCGCATATACTCTTCCGCCGGTCGGCTTACTGCAGCAGCCGACCGGTTTTTACGACCTGTCCAGAGAGCCTTTATGGATTTTCAGGTGCCGAACACACTGGCCGAGCAGATTGCCAATTACCTTGCAGAACGGATCATGACCGGGCAGATTCGTCCGGGTGAGCGGATTCAGGAGGCCACGCTCGCCGGTAAACTGAAGGTGAGCCGGGCATCGGTGAAGGAAGCCCTGTACACCCTGGAGCGCTGGCATCTGGTGGAGATCACGCCCCGTAAGGGCGCTTCGGCAACCCGGCTGGATGCGGCCCATGCTTCGGAGCTCTACGATGTTTATATGCACTTGCTGATGATGATGGCGGTGCGTTTGTGCGAGCGCTGGCAGGAACGCGACAAGCCTCTGGTGCTTGGGGCGGTGAGCAAGGTTGTTGACAAGATAAACGACGGATCTGCCGACATCTCCGGGGTGGTTGAGGCGAGTTTTGATGTGATGGATGCCTGTTGTGAGGTGGTGGGGAATCCGTATCTCACGGAGGCACTGTCGAATTTCAAGCCGGCGGTCAGTCGGGCGTATTATCTGAGCGCTGATCGGTATCGGCGGGGCCTGGCGCAGACCAGTGAGTTTTTTGCCAATCTGCCGCAGGCGGTTCTGGCGCGGGATTCGGATAAGGCGCAGGTGTTGATTCGGGAGTTTGCGGAGCACCAGAAGTCTCTCATTCACCAGGCTCTGACTTCTTAACCTCGACCCTGGAATCCATGGGGTTCGCCGCCAGCGACACTGGACACCCACCACACCCTACGCTGTAAACTGCCCGTCTCACTCTGACGGGCAGCCCATGACTGACTCCACGGACATCAACTATTCGAAGCGTGCCTCGGGAAAAAGGCTGGCGGTTTTCAGTCTGTTGTTTGTGGCGCTTACCGCTGCCGGGCTGTACGCCGTTTACGATCTGTTTGCCGAACGCACCCTTACCTTCGATGCCAGGCTGATCGCTCCGGGAACCCTGTTATCGGTGGCCGGCCTTTTGCTGGTTTATTTCATCTCCGATGGCCTTCGGCTGTATTTTACTCTGCGGGCGCTGGGGCACCGACTGCCATTGCCGGCGATGTTCCGGCTGGTATTTATCAATCTGTTTTTCTCCAACATCACGCCCATGGCCACCGGAGGCGGTTTCGCCCAGATCTGGTTCCTGAGCCAGCATGGCGTTCCGGTTGGCAGGGCCACGGCAGCCACAACGATTCGAACGGTACTGGCGGTGCTGTTCATTTTCTCGCTCACGCCGGTATTCCTGCTCACGCTCAACCCCCTGGACGGCAACTCAATTGTCGGCGATATAGGCACCGCGCTGGCGTTTCTGATTGTTCTATACCTCGGCTTTTTCCTGGTTCTGCTGCTCCGGACCCGCTGGCTGATCGGCCCCCTGGCCCGGCTGCTGAGGGCCGCGCGTCGGCTCCATCTGATCAGTGAACCCCGCCATCGGCGCTGGCAGTTCAAGGCACGCCGGGAAATGCTGCGGCTGTCACGGAGCTTTGGTGATTACCTGCGTGGTGCTCCGGTGTTCGTCTGGCTGTCCATCCTGTTCACCGCCGTGTTTCTGCTTAGCCTGTTCAGCTTCCCGGCGCTGCTGATGCACAGCCTGGACTACAGTGTTGATTATGTGATGTCCGTGGGCCTGCTGGTTGTGACCACCTTCGTGATGTACTTCTCGCCCACGCCGGGCGCCTCAGGCATCTCGGAGGGTATTTTCGGGAGCTTTTTCCGGGATATCCTCTCGGGTAACCACCTGATACTGGTCATTGTCTGCTGGCGCCTGTTGACCATTTACCTGGGCATGATCATCGGGTTGGTAGTGCTACAGAAGGAACTTGTTGCCAATCGCAGGAGAGCCGGATGATTTTCCGCAACCCACTCAAGCTTCTGTTTTATCTGTGCTTGTTGGTCGTGCTGCTGCTGGTCGGCTACAAGACCTACCTGAACCTGTTCACAGAGGACTTCGAGGGCGTTCATACCGAGCAGGTAGAACAGCTTCATCGTCAGCTCCAACCCGGCGAGCCTTTCAGCTTTGCGGTGGTGGGCAATATCAACAACTCGGTGGGGATTTTCGAGGACCGTATTATTCCGGAACTGAACCGGTCCGGACTCGATTTTATGGTCTCTGCCGGCAACGCGGTCAGTGGTGGCGGCGAGGACAAGTACCGGGCGCTCTACGGCACCCTGAGCCATCTGGGCATTCCTTATCTGCTGACCTTTGGCGCCCACGAGTACGAGGACTTTGGCAGTTTCCGTTTCTACGATCACTTTGGTCCGCATTTCTTCAGTATTGAGGCTGGCAACAGCCGGCTGATTTTTCTGGACAGCACCGGTAAAACTCCCTGGCGCTGGCAGATCCGCTGGCTGAAGGATTTGCTGGCCCAGGACACGTCGAAGGCGAGGATCTTGTTCATCGGGCACCCTCCCCTTCATCCGGACGAGAATGCCCCGTTCGACCAGAAGGATGATTACCTGGCGCCGCCCGAGTTCCGGGACGCCCTTCTACAGGCCATCGAGGAGCATGACGTTGACCGGGTATTTTCAGCCAACCTCTCGCTCTATTCGGAAAAGACGGTAGAAGACACCACCTTCGTTACCACGGGTGGCGCCGGTGGCCTGGTTATGAACAACGACACCAGTTTCTATCACTACGTGCAGGTGAATGTAGACTCAGATGGCGAGGTAACTCACCGTCTGCAGCGACTGGAAGTGGGCCAGCACCCGGTTCTGAAGCGGCTGGAAAGTCTCTGGTTCTTTATCTACTCCCTGTTCTACACCGGTTACCTCAACTTTATTCTGATCGTCGCCGTGTTTGCGGCCATTGCGATCAAGCTGTACGGCGCCATTTTCATCGGCAAGGATTATTACCCGGACTACGACCTGGACCCCTCGCCCTGGCTGGACAAACCGATGCGGGTGGCCATGTTTACCAACAACTACCTGCCCTTCATCGGCGGGGTACCCATTTCCATTGAACGCCTGCGCCGGGGCCTGGAAGCGCTTGGCGATAAACTGCTGGTCGTGGCGCCCCGCTACAAGGGGCAGCCGGAAACCGAATCCCACGTTTTGCGAGTGCCCTCGCTACTGGCCATGGGCGAGAAGCGGGAATTCCGGCTGGCCAATATTTTCCTCGGGCGGATTCGCAAACGGGTTCGGGCGTTCAAGCCGGATATCATCCATCTGCACCATCCGTTCTGGCTGGGGTCGCTGGGCCTGTTCGTGGCTCGCACCCTGAATATCCCGGCCATATACACCTACCATACCCGCCTGGAGCATTACGCCCACTTCGTGCCGCTACCCGGCATGCTGTTCCGGAACCTGATTTCGCACGCGCTGATCAAACGCTTTGCCAACAAGTGCGACGGTGTGATCGTGCCTACCTACTCCACGGAGGAATATCTGCGGATGATCGGGGTTAAAACACCGACCTTCGTGCAGCCTACCGGCATTGAATATCACAAGTTCCAGGAGGTTCAGGAAAAGGACGTCGAGCAACTCCGGGAGAAGCTGAAGCTCAGGAATGAGAAAGTGTTTGTCAGTGTTTCCCGGCTCTCGAACGAGAAAAACATCGACTTCATGATTGAGGCCATTGATGCCCTGCGGCGGGAAACCCATGTGCCCTTCCGGTTCCTGATGATCGGCGATGGCCACCAAAAGGACCGCTTGCAGAAGAAGATCGAAGACCTGGGACTTCAACAACACTTCACCCTTGTTGGTGCCGTGCCGCCGGACGAAATGGCCACCTGGTACCGACTGGGGGATGCCTTCCTGTTCGCCTCCATCTCCGAAACCCAGGGCATGGTAATTCTGGAGGCGATGGCTGCCGGTTTGCCGGTCGTAGCGGTTCGCTCCAGTGGCATTGAAGACGTTGTCCGACACGGGTTCAACGGCTTCAAGACGCCGGAGAAACAGGACCAGTGGCGGGCGCAGGTCAAAAAACTGCTGGAAGACGACGAACTGCGTGACAAGCTTTCCTCCCAGGCCCTGGAGTTTGCCAGCGACTATTCCGTGGAGCAGTTTGCCAGTGACGTTCGTACCATTTACGCCACCAGCCTGGCCATGTTTGCGAAGAAACGTAAAGGATCAGCAAGCAACCCGGAATAGGTAGGGTTGCGGTTTTTCGCGGCGACCTGATCGGGCTAGACTGAATTCACGTATTAAAAAGACAGTTTTAGCCATCGTACCGACTGAATTATCGGAGACTAACGTGAGCGGCATCCCCGTCGGAATCAGCACCTGCCTGCTAGGCAAGGAAGTTCGCCATGATGGCGGCCATAAACATTCCCGTTACTGCACCCAAGTGCTTTCAAAGCACTTTGATTTCCGCTCCATCTGCCCGGAGCTGGAAGCCGGCCTGGGCGTACCCCGCCCTGCCATCCACCTGCGCGAGTACAGCGATGGCCTGCGCCTGATTGAAACCAAAGGGGCAGCGGATCATACCGACGCCATGCAGGGCTTTATCGACCAGATCATGCCCACCCTGGCGGACCTGCGCGGTTACATCCTGATGGCCAAGTCACCCAGCTGTGGCATGGAGCGGATCAAGGTCCATAACGAGGAAGGCAACGTGACCCGACGGGATGGCCGGGGCATGTTCGCCGAGGCGCTGCTGCAAGCCTACCCGCTGATGCCGGTGGAGGAGGAAGGACGCCTCAATGATGACATGATCCGGGAAAACTTCATTGAGCGGGTGTTTGCCTACGACGACTGGATGCAGAACGTGGCCGGCGACAAGCTCTCCGCCAAGGCGCTGATCGAGTTTCATACCCGCCACAAGTTCCAGCTTCTGGCACACTCGGAAAGGATCTACCGCCAGCTCGGCCCCATGCTGGGGGACTTGAAATCCGAGCCACTGGAAGACATCGCCGAGCGGTACATCCACCTGTTCATGGAGGCCATGAGCAAGAAGGTGAGCCGGGGTTCACACATGAACGCCATGCAGCACCTGATGGGCTACCTGCGGGATTCCATGGGTGACGAAGATCGCAAGGTGCTGATGGAACAGATGGAAGCTTACCGCCGGGGCGAGGTGCCTCTGGTGGTGCCGATGACCCTGCTGCGCATGGCACAGCGGAGGGAGCCGGTTGACTACCTGCATGCCCAGCAGTACCTGACCCCCTACCCGGATGAGCTTGGCCTCAGAAACAACGTCTGAAGTCTAAAATTGGGGTCAGATGAAAATGGGGTCAGATGAAATTTTCATCTGACCCCGAATTCACGCTCTCAATCAGAAACCATAGAGCAGTGACAGCGAGGTTTCGGTGTCGGTGTTTTCAGAGCCAACCGGGGGATCCGACAGGTGCTTCACCCGGAACGCGGCTTTCATGGACAGGTTCCCGATCACGTTCGCCTGCAGTGACGTTTCCGATTCGGTCACGGTGTTGCTGTCGTCCAGGCCGATTTCGGTACTGAGTTTCTGCCGGAACAGGGAGTTGGCGGTCAGAGCGTAATCAAACTTTCCCGCCAGGCGGGCAATCGCTTCTTTCTCGGTGTCCTCGCCCTTGGCGTTGACCATCTCAAGTCTATTATAGCGGTAACCGCCACCGACCGAGAGATCGAGGAAGGAGCGCTCGCCAGAGTTCCAGACCCGGTTGCCGTAACCGGTGGTTACGGTGGATTCGAAATCGTAGCCGGAGAAACGATCGTCCTCGTAGGATCCCCGCAGAAACCAGTAATGGTTTTTATCAAACTTGTAGTTCGTCTCCAGTGCAGCCAGGTACTCCTCGGCGGTGGTTTCGTCGTCGGTCTCGGAATAATTGGTCCGGAATTCACCGGTGTTACGCCAGGTTTCGACTTCATGGACCAGCCCCAGGCGCCCCTTGATATTGGTCTCTTCGGTGTTGCCCGAGGTGATCAAAACACCCAGCTCGGTTTCGCCCTTCCAGTTGTCTTCCTCTTGCGCACTGGCGAAGGGCGCGATAACAACTGCGGTAATAGCTACGGTCTGTCGTAAATCCATGAAGTCTCCTTTCCGGGTTGGTCAGGCCCTCTCGGTGCTGCTCGCCCTTTCGCCCTCGAGGCTTTTCCGGGCCTGACGTTCTCTTTCAGCCTTTTTCCGGGCCTTGCGCTCGGCGATGATGCGCGCCGCTTCGCCGCCAACGTGGGCCTCACCCCGCTCCTCCGCCAGACGCATCTGGCGTTCACGCTCGGCAAACCGGGCCTTCTGTTCATCGGTCAGCGAATCGATGCACTGGTGGCAGCTCACACCCTGCTCATACTCGGGACGCTGCTTGTCTTCCTCGGTGATCGGCCGGCGGCAGGCATGGCACTGGTCGTATTCTCCGCGCTCCAGCCGATGGTTGACCGTAACCCGGTCATCAAATACAAAGCACTCTCCGTGCCACAGGCTCTGCTCCTCGGGCACTTCCTCGAGGTATTTCAGGATGCCACCCTTGAGGTGATAAACCTCCTCGAAACCCTGCTCCTTCAGATACGCGGTGGATTTCTCGCATCGAATACCGCCGGTGCAGAACATGGCCACCTTCTTGTGTTTCGAAGGATCCAGGTTCTGCTTCACGTATTCCGGGAACTCCCGGAAGGTATCGGTGGCCGGATTGACGGCATTTTTGAAGGTGCCGATTTCCACTTCGTACTGGTTGCGGGTATCAACCAACACAACCTCAGGATCGGAAATCAGATCATTCCATTCCTTTGGATCAACATACGTGCCGACAATCCGCTTCGGATCGATACCCTCCACACCCATGGTGACAATCTCTTTCTTGAGCTTCACTTTGGTGCGTTTGAACGGCTGGATGTCCACAAAGGACTCTTTGTAATCAATGCCGTCGAACCGCTCGTCGCTGGCGATCCAGGCTTTCACGGCATCAATGCCCTCTCGGCTGCCGGCAATGGTGCCGTTGATACCTTCCCGCGCCAGCAGCAGAGTGCCATGCACATCTTTCTCAAGCATAAGATCCAGCAGGGGCTGGCGGAGGGATTTGTAATCATTCAGGACTGCGAACTTGTACAGTGCGCAGACAACAACGTTGTTGCTCATCATTTTCTCCTGCGGGCCGGACCGTAAATCCGGAGCATGGTTTCGGAACTGGTTGAAAGTATCAAAGGCTGGAGCCTGAGAGGGCGCAAATTTTAACCAACTCAGGCTCACGATCAAGTGCGGGGTTACCCGGGGATCAAATCGTCAGTTCGCCTCATCAGCCAGTTCACGCTCAACTACGGCGGAAAGTTGACCCCAGCCCGGTCGGGTCAGGCGAATGTTATCCACCAGAACCGTCGGTGTGCTGGTGACTCGTAACTGCATGGCCACCTGGCGACTCTGCTCGACAGCCTCGCGGTGCAGTTCCGTGGTCATGCACCGGCGAAAGCGGCGTTTTTCCAGACCCAGATCACCGGCATAACGGGTGAAGGTGGCAACCGGATCGTTCGAGCCGCTCCACTCGGTCTGGGAATCGTAGAGGCGATCGTGCATGGCCCAGTAGGCATCCTGGTCACCGGCGCAGCGGGCTGCCTGGGCGGCGGGCATGGCGTTCTGATGCTGCTGCAGTGGCAGATCAAAGTAGACGAATCGAACCTTGCCGGCGTCCACGTATTCCTCTTTCAACTGCTTGCTGGCAGAGGAAAAGCTGCCGCAGGCGGGGCACTGGTAGTCGGCAAATTCACGCACCACCACCGGGGCATCTTCGGGGCCGACGGAGACGCCGTACTGGTCCAGTTGGGCTGGAAACTCCTCGGCATTGGGCGCAGCCACAGGCAGTTCGTCCGAAGTCGGTTCGGGTGCGGCGGTCAGGAAAAAGACACCGAGAAGCACCGCTGCCAGAACCAGCAAACCAATGCCGGCATACAGCGGCTTGTTGGATTTTGCTTTTGGGGGAGGCGGTGCACCGGTTTCTTTGCGACGTTTTGCTTCACCCATGGAGGGGCTCCTTTTTGTATTTCTGGTTTTCCGGAATTAATTAGCTCGCGACCGTTTTCAGAACCGGCCGGGCACGCTAAGATCCTTTATATCCTACAAAAGTTCCAACAAAAATTAAGGAATCCTCATGCCGTTGCCCGCTTCCATGAAAGACTCTCTCTCACTGCCTCTGGTGGCCGCACCCATGTTCCTGATCTCTGGCCCGGAACTGGCGCTTGCCTGCTGCAAGCAAGGTATCGTTGGCAGCTTCCCGGCCCTGAACCAGCGCACCAGCGAAGGCTTTGAAGACTGGCTCATCCAGATGAATGAGGAGTTGGATGCTTTTCGAGGCACGAATCCGGATGCAACAACTGCCCCCTATGCCGTAAACCTGATCGTGCACCGGACCAACCCCCGTTGGCAGGCGGACCTTGCGCTATGCGTAAAACATAAGGTGCCCATCATCATTACCTCCCTGGGTGCCGCCAGCCAGGTGGTGGAGGCGGTCCACAGCTATGGTGGCGCGGTGTTCCACGACGTGACCAACCAGAAGCATGCCCGCAAGGCAGCGGAGGCGGGGGTTGACGGTATCATCGCAGTGGCGGCGGGTGCCGGTGGCCATGCGGGCACCATCAACCCGTTCGTTCTGGTGCACGAAATCCGGGAAGTCTTTGATGGCACGATTCTGCTCGCCGGTGGGCTGTCCCACGGTGAGGACCTGCTGGCGGCCCAGGCCATGGGCGCGGACCTGGCCTACCTGGGCACCCGGTTTATCAACACGTTCGAGTCCCAGGCCGACGAAGCCTACCGGAACATGATCATCGAGGCGGTGTCTGGCGACATTATTCACACACCGGCGGTATCCGGTGTGCCCGCCAGCTTCATGCGCCAGAGTCTGGAGGCAGCCGGCTTCCCCATGGACAAATTGAACCAGGCCGGCGAGATCAACTACGGGGAAAAGCTGAAGCCCATTGATGATGAAGCCAAGGCCTGGAAAACCGTGTGGTCCGCAGGCCAGGGCGTTAGCCAGATCCACGACGTGCTGACCGTCCCGGACCTGGTGAGCCGCCTGGCCGACGAATACAGAAGCGCCCGGGAACGCCTGCTATCTGAAGGCTCCTAAACCTGGAACTGTGAGGCTTTGTCCTTCAACGAGGTCAGCGTCCTGGCAATCTGGCCGCTGGCCTCATCGGAGCGCTCAATGGCTTCAACCGTCTGGCGGGAGGAACCGGCAATATCGCTCACGCTCACACTGACCTCACTGGCATGCCGGCCCTGCTTTTCTGCCACGGATGAAATCGCCAGGGCCCGATCCTGAAGGCTGCTGAGCAGCTGATTGATCCGATCGAAATGTTCATCGGCCCGGCGGAACTCCGAGGAGGATTCGGCAACCTGGCCAGAGACCTCACCGATAGCGCTGACCGCCTGTCGACTGCCCTGCTGCAAGCGTTCGATGATGGACTGGATTTCGGTGGTGGATTCCTGGGTTCGGCTTGCCAGGGTGCGGACCTCATCGGCCACCACGGCGAAGCCCCGGCCGGATTCTCCTGCGCGGGCCGCCTCGATAGCGGCGTTCAGTGCCAGCAGGTTGGTCTGCTCTGCGACGGCACCAATTACCGACAGCACCGAACCGATTTCCTTGCTCTGGTGGTCCAGCTGATTGACCGCCTCTACTGCCTGTTCAACATTGCGGACTACCTGATCCAGCCGGTTGCGCACTTCCCGGGAAATACCGGCGGTGGCCTCGCTCTCGGAACTGACATTGCTGACCGAGCCGGCGATGTCCTGAATGTTTTCCGCCACCTCCGAAATGCTGCGGGACATGGCTTCCATGGTGCCGGATACCTCGGCGACATCCTGTTCCTGACGATTCACCGCGGCCACGGCACTGCGGCTTATGTCGCCCTGAGCCTGGGCCTGGCCCGCGGCCGATTCGGCGGACTCTTTGACCTCGGAAACCAGCTCCTGGATTCGGGCAATAAAGCGGTTCACACCTTGCGCCATTTCCGTGAGCTCATCCTTGCCTTTCATGGAAACCCGGCGGGTGAGATCGGCCTCACCATCGGCAATACCCCAGATCGCCGAGCTCAGACGGAAAACCCGGGGCAGCAACCCGCCACCAAGCACCAGTGCCACCAGCAGGATCAGAACCACCACGGAGCCAATCGCCAGCATACTGAGGTTGGCGGAGAGGCTTGAGGCCTCGGCATTCAGTGCTTCCACCGTGCTCTGGATTCTGGAGCGGGTATCTGAATCCATGCCGGCCAGCTGCTGCTGAAGACGCTGGTTCACCTGTTCGGTTTCCGCCTCCAGAGTGTCGCGGAGGGCATCAATGCTCCCGGTTATCGTGGCACTGAATTCCTCTTCCAGGGCAGCCAGATCACGGTTGATGCCTTCCAGAGACAACCCCAGCTTCAGCTGGCCAATGGCAGAACCCTGCGGCGCGATATCTGCGGTGATGATGACAACATTGGGGTCACGACTTGCCGCATCCAGGACCTTATTTGCCGCACCACGGCCTTCCCCCTGCTCCATTAAGGTGCGCACGCGGTCATCGGTGCGATCCACATAACGGGTCAGGCGATCACCGTACTGGTCGTAATACACCGCGAACAGCACCGATTCCCGGGCGTCGGCCAGTTCCACCAGATCGGTCAGGCGGGGGACATCCCGATCCCAGATCAGCGGGGCAGCAACAGCAGCCAGCACATCGGCCAGCCCCTGGGCTTCTGCCATAACCGCGGTTCGAACGTTGCCGGCAACGCGTTCCTGTTGTGCAGTCTGCTGGCGGGTGAGCTCGGCGGAGAGTTCCTCGGTGGTCTTCTGCCGCATGGTCTCCAGACGGGTGCGGACATCCTCGCGGGTATCCCCGAAGGAGGCGCTGACCTGCTGACTGCTGGCCTCAAGGGCAGACCCTGCAGTGTTGACCAGGCGCTCCACCTGACTGGAAATCAGCCACTGGCTGACCAGGACCTGAACCAGACCGGCCACCACCAGAACAATGAAAACCGGTCGGAGAAGGCGGCTTGAGATCAGCCGCCTTATAAAACTGAGTGACATACGGACTCCGCTAGCATGTGTGCTTCATGCATCCTGCACAGTCGGCAACAGCGTCCCTGCCTGGCGTGTCCGTATGTATAGCAAAACCCGGGCCGGAGTGGGCCGCATTTATGTACGGGTTTTGTAGTTAATCGTCATCGCTTTCTTCCAGATCGATTTCGTCGGCGATGAAGTTGTTCCCGTTCCTCGAATATTCAACTTCGAGAATCAAAAGCTCGCCATCATCAAAACGATCAATAATTTCACTTTGAGTATTACTGTCGTAAACCGCTGGTCCGGCATCGATCGATACACCGAGAACCGTGATGGTGCTCGGAGTGATGCTCGTAAGCTTTCCTTCAAGCTCGTAAAGATCTCGATCATCGAAATCTGCAATTTCGTCATCAACCTCCACCTTCAAAGCTTCGATAAATACATCTGCACCCTGCTCTTTCTCAATGCCCTCGACCTCCACTGTGGTCGAACCAATGGGGAGGGTCTGGAATGAGATACCAGAGCCGTCTTCGACAGTGAAGGCAGTCGTCGACGAAATCCGAACTTCAACACCGCCGACTAGGAAAGAGTTGTCAGCAGAGGAAGAAACTACTCCCTTCACTTTCGCATTGCCGTCCCGGAGTTCAATTTCCTCCGCTTCAACAACCGTATCCGAGACGAACTGCCCTTCCACCTGTATCAGGAGCCCTTCGGTAAGCTCGTCGAGAGTAATGCTGTCATCCAGTTCGGTTGCATCTGTCACCCGAACGGTCAGACCTCCCATCGTAAACTCTCCCGGGCGTGAGCTGATACCGGAAGCGGTATAGGGCGCATCAATTATCGCGGTGAACTCGATATCGTCAGCACTGCTGCGACTGAAGCGTCGGGCGTCGTCCCGGTCAATGGTAGCGGCAGTCAACACGCTTCCTGACAGGGTTCCCTCTACCTCCAGGACAGCGCCGTTGATCAGGTTCGCCTCGGTCAGGTCTGATCCGAAACTGACGCTGTTCTCATCATATTCAACGGTGATCGTGCCAATCGTGAATTGATTCTGGGATATATCCACCGCTGACAATGTGCCTTCCAACTCGATACTAGTCAGATCCGGATTGATGACCGCGATGTAGCCGGCCCGATAGGAGCCATCGGCCTGACGCCAGGCGCTGACACGGACATGATCTGTGATAGAGGGTTCGCCAAGCAGTGTGGCGTAAGTTGTGCCGCGAACCACCGTCTGGCGATCAACCCGCACGGATTGCCCCATCACTGAAAGGGTCACGAATTCACCGGCACCACTTGGATCGGCGGTCACTAGGTCTACCGGACCCCGCAATGTATCGTCGTAACTGAGCTTCTCGGCCGTGCCTTCGCCATCATCAAACCACTCGCCTTCAACCCTGAGAATCATTCCTTCACTCAGAAGGCCTTCAGCAGTGATGCCGTCATTGCTTTCCACTTCCCGATTCGGAATGTCATCGGTGCTGAATTCAACGCCATTAACAAAAACACTTCCGAATCCGGAAACCGGACCAACGCTGGACCCGGTGCCCCGGATACCACCATCGGCAACATCAAGGCCTCCGCCAGCGCCACCGCAGGCGGAGATCGCCCCGAAGACACTGTGCCGGCTGCCAGCCCAATAACACGATTGCAGAAGTGCCGTTTCATAACCTTTATCTCCGTAACCGGCGTTCCTGGCCGGCATCTGTCATATCGCTTGTTTAAAGCGCCTGCGGAAACTTTTTTATTCCCCACCCCGGCCGCCTTTTCCGGCGGGCTCTTCAAAGAAGAAGATGCTCACGCCGGTTCGGACGGGCTCACCGGATACACTTTCAGGCTCTTGACCGGATATATCCCGATCATGGGGACCAAGCCACTTGTCCAGTTCTTCCAGAAGAGACTGGGAACGTTCGGCTGCATGCCTGCGCCAGCGCTCCATCACTTCCGGAGGGATATTGTTGTAGGTCAGGGTTCTCTGGAACAGAGGTGGCTGCCCGGACTCGTCACTGACCAGATTGTGATCAATGGTTGCGATGAGATCCGATACGTCCTCACCGAAAATCTGCAGCATTTCCTCGCTGTCTCCGGCCGGGACAAAGGCCCTTTGCTGCAGGACCAGGCGGCCAGATTCCCCCTCCACGGAAACCACCCCCACCCGAAGCAGTTCATCCAGCACGGAACGGGGCGGCATGTCGCCGCTGTAGCGTTTGACCAGCTCGCTGAAGCTTGCAGGCCCGTCGAAAGCCAGCATGGCAGGCTCTCCGTCCTTGGCCTGAAACACCGCATCGTGGACCCAGCCCGATACCACCCGGGACGCCCGGTTGGTATGGAGCACGTCGCGGCTCCCAGCATCCTCCCCTGCCAGGATCTCCCGCTGGCGTTTGACTTCCTTGCGGGTCAGCCCGGTCATGACTGCAGCCCGTGAGTCCGTGGGCTTTCTCCGGTCGTCGGTGAAGTCCTCCAGGGCGGCTTCCACGTAGGCACGTTTAACCAGCTCGGAGAACTCACCAAAAGGAATACCATTGCGCAACAGCAACCTCGCCAGAGGGCGCAGAATGCGAAACAGCGCTTGATGCAGGGGGTTGGGCTTTTTCATGTTTGGGATTGTATTCCCATAGCGACTTCGAAAGCCAGGATGCGGGCCGACAACTGTCCGACCCGCACCTTCGGCTCACTGATCAATCATCATTGCTGCCATTGCCGTCGTCACTATCGTCATCGACTTCGACGTTGTCGGTGAGCTCATACTCGCCACCGCTGGTCTGGCGATACTCGATTTCCACTTCATCACCAACCTGGGCGCCGGACAGGCTGTAGCCATTTCGGAGCACCTCAAGATTCATGATGGTGATGGAATCGGCTCCGATGGCACTCACCCGTGCCTCAAGCTCAAAATCGTCATCGTCATCGTCATCCTCACGCTCGATGCTGATGGCCTCGAGGAATCCGCCTTCACTGCTCTGCTGGCGACCTTCAATTTCGAGATAGTCACCCACCTGCAGGCTCTGGATATCCTGGACGCGACTGCGAAGGCCATCTTCGTCATCGTCGTCGTCATCAATCAGGGTGTTGCCGGTCAGCTGAACCCGGACGCCACTGACGACCATGGTTTCATTGGTCAGATCAAGAGACTCGATGCGACCATCCAGCTCGGCATCGGAATCCCGGCCTTCGATCTCTTCAGCCACCAGGACGCCATTGCGGAAATCCCCTTCCACTTTCACGAACAGGCCATCCGCAAGGCTGCTTTCGCGGAGATCGTCGAACTCGGTGCCCCCATCAATCTGGACGCGCACCCCATTTACCGAGAACTGTCCGCTGGCGGCGTCATAGTCATAAATGCTTCCGGAGATTTCGACATCGTCATCATCGTCGAAGAGGTCATCCTCATCATCGATTTCCTCGGCCAAGATGGTGTTGCCGTTCAGCGTCCCTTCCACTTCGACAGCGATTTCGTTTGCCAGGTCATCGAGGGAGAAATCATCGTCTCCTACCGCACTGGTGTAATCGATAATAAAACCGTTGATGGTGAAGGTCTGGGCGCTTGTGTCCAGATCGGCAACAACGCCTTCGATTTCTACTTCGTTGTTGTCATCGAATTCCAGGCCAATGGCCCGGGCACCAACAAAGCTTGCCCGGAAGCTGCCATCCTCAAGACGCCAGGCGCTGACCCTTATACGATAGCCCTGGGGGTTGTCGGCAAGAGCCGTTGGTGTTGCGCCGCGGAAGACGGTTTTGCCATCCAGGGCAATGCTCTGGCCAAGCATGGTCAGAGTTCCGGTGCGGGTAACCTCATCCCAGCTCATGCCAGAAATCGGCCCGCGCAGGGTATCGTCATAACTGACTTTGTCCGCCCGCCCCTGACCACTGTCATCCCAATCGCCCTCAATTTTGAGGATCATGCCCTTTTCGAGCTGATCCTCGCGTTCCAGGCCATCGTCGCTGCTAACGCTGCCGTTGGTCTCAAATCGGGTACCGTTCACGTAAACACTGCCGAAACCGGATACCGCCCCGACACTGGTCCCCGATGAAGCATCACTTGTTGAGGCGTCTCCAGAGCCACCGCCTCCGCAAGCGGCGAGCGCGCCAGCAAGAGCGCCGGTCATGGCCAGTTTCACTGCAATTGCTAAAGGTTTGCGATTCATCGTTCTTCTCCAGGCTTGTTGTTGCGTCCCCGGGCGACCACGTCTTAGCACCCGACAATAAAATGGGATTTTTATCCCATATCTTTATTTGGGAATTTAATCCCATTATTTATGGCTGTCCAGTTTTTGATCATGAAAATTTTGTGAACTTTATGGAGCAAAAAACGTAAATCTTTGAACGTTCAGCCAAAACAGGTTCATTACGATGTTGGGATTTTTGAAAGGCGATCCGAAGAAAAAACTGCAGAAACAATACGAGGCGAAGCTCGCCAAGGCACTGGATGCCCAGCGCAATGGCGATCTGAGAACTCATGGAACCCTCATGGAGGAGGCAGAAAAGATCTACGCCGAGATCCAGGCGCTGGACGAAAAGAAATAAGCGGGGGGAGCGTTTACTCCCCCATCAATTGCCGGATGCGGTGATTGAGACGGGCCACTTCCCGACGCATTTCCTCCACCTCATCGAGCAGTTCCAGAGACATGGCCAGGCCGGGCAGATTCATTTTCAGGTCCCTCTGTAATCTCTGCGCTTTGCGCAATCGGCTCAGGGCAGCGACATCGAACTCCCATTGCCGTGCCTCCGGGTAATCTTCCAGCGGGGCAATGATCCCGTAGTCCACCAGTTTTATGACAAACTCGGCATGGCACTCGCCACGCTCGCATATTTCACGCAGGGTGAAGGTGCTGCCATCCTGGTCGACCACCTCTACCGTCAAAATATGATCCTGCTTGCTCATACCTTACTCCCGCTTACACGTGAAGCTTGCTGCGTGGATTGAAGTTTTTCTCTGCCTCGGCCAGTTGCTCGTAGAGCTTCTCGGCCTCGGCGCTGTGTTTCTCGGGCATGGTGATCTGCAGAATGACAATCTGATCACCCGGATGCTTGCCCGGGAACCCCTTGCCCTTGAGCCGCAGCTTCCGGCCACTGGTGGAGCCCTTCGGCACTTTCACATTTACCTTTGAGCCTACGGTTGGCACGGTCACCGTTGCCCCCAGAGCCGCTTCCCACGGCGCTATCGGCACAGTAACCATGACATCCCGGCCCTCCACGGAAAAATGTGGATGCGGCGCAAACTCGACTTCAATGAACAGATCGCCCGGCTCAGCACCGCCCACACCCGGCGAACCCTGGCCTTTGAGGCGGATGTGCTGGCCTTCGCGCATGCCGGCGGGGATCTTCACTTTCAGGGTCTTTTGCCGGGGAATCACCCGGCCATGTTCATCGGCCTCGTGGACCGCGAAAGACACCTGTTTTTCACAGCCGTGAAACGCTTCTTCGAGGAACAGGGCGAGCCTCGCATGCACATCCTCACCGCGCATTCTCATGTTCTGGCGGAAACCGCCACCACCGTAGCCCCCGGAGAAACCGCCCTGGCGACCACCTCCGAATATCTCCTCGAAGAAGTCGCTGAACTGGCGCGCGTCGGCATCGGTATAACCTCCGCCACCGAAACCGGCACCACTTTGCCAGCCCGGAGGCGGCTCGAAAGAACCATCCGCCCTGGCGCCGTATTTACGCAGCTGGTCGTACTCCGCGCGCTTCTCGGGATCTTTCAGTACTTCGTAGGCTTCACCCACTTCCTTGAATTTGGTGTCGGCGTCCTCTTCCTTACTGACATCCGGATGGTATTTCCGTGCCAGCTTTCGGTAGGCTTTTTTTATCTCCTCGGCGGAGGCAGACTCACTCACACCGAGTACGGCGTAATAGTCTTTGAAGTCCATCAGGATCCTCACCACTGGTTATTCTGCTGGGCGTACGCCCGCTTACTAACCACTATATTTGATGAGATTGGGGAAATTACAAGGGGAAGGTCGTTCGTACTTGAGGTGGGTCAGGCATTTGGGGCGGAGATCCGCCCCAAATGAATAACATAACTTACTTAACTTTCGGATCCAGCTCACCGGAGGCGTAACGCTCGAACATGCGCTCAAGGTTCACCGGCTTGATCTTGCTGGCGTTGCCGGCACAACCGAAGGCTTCGTAGCGTGCGATGCACACTTCGGTCATGGCCTTCATCGTTTCCTTGAGGAATTTGCGCGGGTCGAACTCGGCCGGGTTTTCAGCCAGGAAGCGACGGACCGCGCCGGTGCTGGCCAGGCGCAGGTCGGTGTCGATGTTGACCTTGCGCACGCCGTGCTTGATGCCCTCTACGATTTCTTCGACCGGCACACCATAGGTTTCCGGAATCTCGCCACCGTATTCGTTGATGATCTTCAGCCACTCCTGGGGTACGGAGCTGGAGCCGTGCATAACCAGGTGGGTGTCCGGGATGCGAGCGTGGATGGCTTTGATCTGGTCGATGGCCAGGATGTCGCCTGTGGGCGGACGGGTGAACTTGTAGGCGCCGTGGCTGGTGCCGATGGCAATGGCCAGGGCATCAACGTGGGTTTTCTTGACGAAGTCCGCCGCTTCTTCCGGGTCGGTCAGCATCTGGCTGTGATCCAGGGTACCTTCGGCACCGATGCCGTCTTCTTCACCGGCCTGGCCGGTTTCGAGAGAACCCAGGCAACCCAGCTCGCCTTCTACGGAGACACCGCAGGCGTGGGCCATTTCAACGGTGCGACGGGTAACGTCGACGTTGTATTCGTAGTCGGTGGGGGTTTTACCGTCTTCACCGAGGGAGCCGTCCATCATCACGGAGCTGAAGCCCAGCTGGATGGAGCGCTGGCACACGGAGGGGCTGGTGCCGTGGTCCTGGTGCATGACCACCGGGATGTGCGGGAATTCCTCGATGGCCGCCAGGATCAGATGGCGCAGAAATGGCGCACCGGCGTACTTACGGGCACCGGCGGAGGCCTGGACAATCACCGGCGAATCGGTTTTGTCGGCGGCTTCCATGATGGCGCGCATCTGTTCCAGGTTGTTGACGTTAAAGGCTGGCACACCGTAACCATGCTCGGCGGCGTGATCCAGCATTTGCCGCATCGAAATCAGGGCCATGGGTCGTCTCCTTCATTTGGACTTTGGGGATAGTTGGATTCTTTCAGTAACTCGTTACGCGCCGCGTTCTTCCAGCACCGCTACTGCCGGGAGCGTCTTTCCTTCTACGAATTCCAGGAACGCGCCACCACCGGTGGAGATATACGAGATTTTGTCAGCAACGCCGTACTTGTCAACGGCGGCGACGGTGTCACCACCGCCAGCGAGGGAGAAGGCGTCGCTTTCGGCGATGGCTTCGGCCAGAGCTTTGGTGCCGTTGCCGAACTGGTCGAATTCGAAAACACCAACCGGGCCGTTCCAGAGGATGGTTTTGGCGCTCTTCAGTACGTCGGCGAACTTGCCGGCGGTTTCCGGGCCTACGTCGAGGATCATGTCGTCGTCGCTGACGTCGGCGATGTTCTTGGTGGTTGCGGTGGCGGTTTCTGCGAATTCGCTGGCAACCACCACGTCGACCGGCAGCGGGATTTCAACGCGGCTGGCGATTTCTTTGGCGGTGTCGATCAGGTCGTGTTCGCACAGGGATTTGCCAACCGGGTGACCAGCGGCCGCCAGGAAGGTGTTGGCGATGCCGCCGCCCACGATGATGGAGTCACACACTTTCTCAAGGGCGTTGAGCACGTCCAGTTTGGTAGAAACCTTGGAGCCGCCAACGATGGCAACCACCGGTTTGGCCGGGTTGTCCAGGGCTTTGCCAAGGGCTTCAAGCTCGGCCGCCAGCAGCGGGCCGGCGCAGGCCTCTGGGGCGAATCTCGCCACGCCGTGGGTGGAGGCCTGGGCGCGGTGCGCCGTGCCGAAGGCGTCCATGACGTAGACATCGCACAGGGCCGCGTACTTCTTCGCGAGGTCTTCGTTGTCTTTCTTTTCGCCTTTGTTGAAGCGGACGTTCTCGAACAGGACGACTTCGCCATCGGCCACTTCAACGCCATCCAGGTAATCCTTGATCAGGCGAACTTCCTGGCCCAGTACTTTGGTCAGGTGGTCGGCGACAGGCTTCATGGAGGAGGCTTCGTCGTACACGCCTTCTTCCGGGCGGCCCAGGTGGGACATCAGCATGACTTTGGCGCCCGCGTCTTTAGCAGCCTTGATGGTGGGCAGTGAGGCGCGGATGCGGGCGTCGCTGGAGACTTTGCCGTCCTTGACCGGCACGTTCAGGTCTTCGCGGATCAGCACTCGCTTGCCAGCGAGGTTAAGGTCGGTCATTTTCTTGATGGCCATAACGTTCGTCCCTTCAACAAAATTTCAGATTAAGAATGTTTGGTTAACCAGCTTTTGCTGACATCGAGCATCCGGTTCGCGAACCCCCACTCATTATCGAACCAACACAGCACTTTCACCATGGTGCCCCCGGTGACCCGGGTCTGGCCGCCATCCACCACGCCGGAGTGGGCATCGTGGTTGAAGTCGGAGCTGGCCAGCAGTTCGTCGGTATAGCCGAGTATGCTCTTTAACGGGCCGTTGGCGGCCTCTTCTAACAGGTTGTTCACCGCTGCCACGTTGGTGGCTTTGCCCACGTTCACCACCATGTCGATGGCGGAGACATTCATGGTCGGCACCCGCATGGCGACCGAACTGAACTTGCCTTCCATGCTCGGCAGCAACCGCTCAATACCTTTCGCAAGACCGGTTTCCACCGGAACGATGTTGTGCAGGGCGCTGCGGGTTCGTCGCAAATCCTGGTGGTGGTAGGCATCGATAACCGGCTGGTCATTCATGGCCGCGTGAATCGTGGTGGTACTGCCCTGCTGCACGCCAAAGGCGTCGTCCAGCACCTTGATCACAGGCACCAGGCAGTTGGTGGTGCAGGAGGCGGCTGCAACGATCACGTCTTCCGGTGTGAGATCAGCGTGGTTGACCCCGTAGACAACGGTGCGGTCCACATCGGACTCGGCCGGCTGCGAGAAGAGCAGGCGTCTGGCCCCGGAATCGATGTGCTTCTCGGCCGTAGCACGATCCGAGAAGGCGCCGGAACATTCCAGTACCAGATCGACATCAAGCAGGCGCCAGGGCAGCTCTGCCGGGTCAGCGTGACTCAACACGCGGATGGCATCGCCATTGACCATCAGGTCCTGACCCGATACCGAAATGTCACCCTGGAAACGCCCGTGGGTGGAATCGTATCGGGTCAGGTGGGCAATGGTGTCGATATCCGACAACTCGTTGATCGCGACCACCTGAAGGTGATCGCGGAAGCCGTTTTCATAAAGCGCACGCAACACGCACTGGCCGATTCGGCCGTACCCGTTGATGGCGACACGAAAAGGCGCAGAGTCCGTCATCAGGCGTCCAGAAGCTCAGCAGCCACTTCCAAGACATTGTCGACGGTAAAGCCGAATTCCTTGAACAGCTCACCGGCCGGGGCGGACTCACCAAAGGTGGTCATGCCGATGATGCGACCGTCCAGGCCAACGTACTTGTACCAGTAATCGGCAATGCCGGCTTCAATGGCGATGCGGTTGGTGACATCCAGCGGCAGGACCTGCTGCTTGTACTCGGCGCTCTGGGCATCGAACACGTCCGTGGACGGCATGGAAACCACGCGCACGTTCTTGCCCTGATCACGAAGCTGGGCAGCCGCATCCTGCGCCAGGCCGACTTCGGAGCCGGTGGCAATCAGGATCAGGTCCGGCGTGCCTTCGCTGTCTGACAGGATATAGGCGCCCTTGGCTACGTCCGCCAGCTGTTGGGCATCGCGCGGCTGTGCCGGCAGCCCCTGACGGGAGAAGACCATGGCGGTCGGGCCATCGGTGCGCTCAAGAGCTGCTTTCCAGGCCACTGCGGATTCAACAGTATCCGCCGGACGCCACATGCTCATGTTGGGCGTGGTGCGCAGACTGGCCATCTGCTCGATAGGCTGGTGAGTCGGGCCATCTTCACCCAGGCCGATGGAGTCGTGGGTGAACACGAAGATGGAACGCTGCTTCATCAGCGCAGCCATGCGCACGGCGTTGCGGCAATATTCCATGAAGATCAGGAAGGTCGCGCCGTAGGGCACGAAACCGCCGTGCAGGGCGATGCCGTTCATGATCGCAGCCATGCCGAATTCACGGACACCGTAATAGATGTAGTTACCGCTGGCATCTTCCTTGGTCAGACCCTTGGTGTCGGACCAGATAGTCAGGTTGGAACCGGCCAGGTCGGCAGAGCCGCCCATCAGTTCCGGCAGCAGCGGGCCGTAAGCGTTCAGAGTGTTCTGGGACGCCTTGCGGGAAGCCACAGTCTCGGCCTTGTCCTGGCATTCCTGGATGTAAGCCTGGGCCTTCTCGGCAAAGTCGGCGGGCAGGTCGCCAGCCATGCGGCGCTTGAACTCAGCCGCCAGTTCCGGCTCCGCTTTTTCGTAGGCGGCAAACTTCTGTTCCCACTCGGACTGGGCAGCGGCACCTTTTTCACGGGCGTTCCAGGCACTGGCGATGTCGGCCGGAATTTCGAACGGACCGTACTGCCAGCCCAACTGCTCGCGGGTCAGGGTGATTTCGTCGTCACCCAGGGGGGCACCGTGACAGCTTTCCTTGCCCTGTTTGTTCGGGGAACCAAAGCCGATGATGGTCTTGCAGCAGATCAGCGTGGGCTGTTCGGTGTTGGCACGGGCGGCTTCGATCGCGGCGCGAATGGCGTCAGCATCATGGCCGTCGACCGCGGGAATCACCTGCCAGCCGTAGGACTCGAAACGCTGCGGGGTGTTATCAGTAAACCAGCCGTCAACTTCGCCATCGATGGAGATGCCGTTGTCGTCGTAGAAGAACACAAGCTTGCCGAGGCCCAGGGTGCCTGCCAGGGAAGCCACTTCGTGGGAGATACCTTCCATGAGGCAGCCGTCGCCGAGGAACGCATAGGTGTAGTGATCAACAATCTCGTGGCCCGGACGGTTGAACTGCGCTGCCAGGGACTTCTCGGCAATGGCGAAACCAACGGCGTTGGCAATACCCTGGCCCAGGGGGCCGGTGGTGGTTTCGATACCCGGGGTGTAGCCGTACTCGGGGTGGCCCGGCGTCTTGGAGTGCAACTGACGGAAGTTCTTGATGTCTTCGATGGAAACGTCGTAACCGCTCAGGTGCAGCAGGGAGTACTGCAGCATGGAGCCGTGACCGTTGGACAGCACGAAGCGGTCCCGGTTGGCCCACTGAGGGTTGGCCGGGTTGTGGCTCAGGTAATCGTTCCACAGAACCTCGGCGATATCCGCCATACCCATGGGCGCACCCGGGTGGCCGGACTTGGCTTTCTGAACCGCATCCATGCTCAGCGCGCGAATGGCGTTGGCGAGATCTTTACGAGACGGCATTGACGTTTCTCCAGTGTTTTGCAGGAAAAGAATTCGTAGTGATTAAAGGGCGATCAAAATGAGGCGCGTATTTTCGCCGATTAGTGTGTGCCGGGGCAAATCGGCATGTGCCTGTTTCACGATTGTTTGCCTGTGGATTTCCGAAAGGTCTGATTTCAAAGAACGATAAATCTATATCAAAATTTTTTGATATGCCTATTGATTGACCACCCGAAGCCCCCTACACTTCGTTTCCATGACATCCATGAACACATACGCCGACAACCTGTCCTCCGTGGACGCACTGGCCCCGATCTTCAAAGCGGGCGGGGATCCGTTGCGGCTGGAGATTCTGCGTGTGTTGAGACGGGATACGTTCGGAGTTCTGGAGCTCAGCCAGTTGTTTGATATGCGCCAGTCCGGTATGAGCCACCACCTGAAGGTAATGAACAAGGCTGGTCTGCTTGAGCCCCAGCGTGAAGGCAATGCGATTTTCTATCGCCGCCCGCTGCACCTGGACAGCGACAAGCCAACCGACCAGACCATCCGACAGATATTTGAAGCGGTAGACCGGGTGCCACTGCCACCACATCTGCAGGAGCGCATTGAGGCCATTCGCACTCAGCGCGCAGACCAGTCCCAGGCTTTCTTCGCCCGGCATGCAGAGCAGTTCCGCGAGCAGCAGGAACTGATCGCCGCTTTTGATCTTTACGCAGAGCCGGTCGCGGAAATGATCCGCAAACGGTCCCGCAAACATCAATGGCAGGCCGCACTGGAAATCGGCCCCGGCGAGGGTGCCTTCCTACCGGTTCTGGCAGAGCTTTGTGGGCATGTGGTTGCCCTGGATAACAGCCGGGACATGCTGGCCAAGGCCACCCGCACCTGCATTGACGAACGGCTGAACAACATCGACCTGATAGAAGGTGTTACCGACACCCTGCTGGCCAGGGGCGACGCCTTCGACCTGGTCGTTGCGAATATGGTTCTGCATCACGTGCCCAGCCCCGCTGACATCTTCCTTGATGCCGCGGCGTTGATGAACAACGGCGGCTGCTTCGTAATCAGCGACCTGTGCAGTCACGACCAGGACTGGGCAAAAGCAAACTGCGGTGATCTCTGGCTCGGGTTTGAGCCGGAAGAGCTTACCACCTGGGCCGCGGACGCCGGCCTGGTTGCCGGAGAACAGCTGTTTATCGGCTTGCGGAACGGGTTCCAGATCCAGGTTCGGGAATTCTGGAAACACAGCGGTCAGATTTGACGACCTGGATCGCAATATCAACAAATTTTGATATACGGATACGTAGTTTTACGTATCCTCACACAGACCAACAAACCGGATACCGGAAAGCGCTTTAAGAAAACCGCTTACCGGCCTGAATTTGAATCGCTCACAGAGGAGCATGCGCTATGGCTGACTACAACATCTTCACTTCCGAATCGGTCTCTGAAGGCCATCCGGACAAACTGGCAGACCAGATCTCTGATGCCGTGCTGGATGCCATCCTGACCGACGATCCCCATGCCCGCGTTGCCTGCGAGACCATGGTAAAAACCGGTGTGGCCATCGTTGGCGGTGAGATCACCACCAGCGCCTGGGTGGATCTGGAAGACCTGGTGCGCGGTGTCATCAAGGACATCGGCTACACCTCCTCGAAAGTGGGCTACGACGGCGACACCTGCGGCATCATCAACATTATCGGCAAGCAGTCCGTCGATATCGCCCAGGGCGTTGATCGCAAGAAGCCTGAAGACCAGGGTGCCGGCGATCAGGGCCTGATGTTCGGCTATGCCAGCAACGAAACCGACGTACTCATGCCGGCGCCGATCACTTTCTCTCACCGCCTGGTGCAGCGCCAGGCCGAGGCCCGCAAAAGCGGCCTGCTGCCGTGGCTGCGCCCGGACGCCAAGAGCCAGGTCACCTGCCGCTACCAAAACGGCCGGGTTGCCGGTATCGACGCGGTGGTTCTGTCCACCCAGCACGATGAAGACGTGACCCAGGAAGACCTGAAAGAAGCGGTGATGGAGCTGATCGTCAAGCACGCGCTGCCAGCTGAATTGCTGCACAAGGACACCCAGTTCCACATCAACCCGACCGGCAAGTTCGTGATCGGTGGTCCCGTTGGTGACTGCGGCCTGACCGGCCGTAAAATCATCGTAGACACCTACGGCGGCATGGCCCGCCACGGTGGTGGCGCGTTCTCCGGCAAGGATCCGTCCAAGGTCGACCGCTCCGCCGCCTACGCCGGCCGTTATGTTGCCAAGAACATCGTCGCCGCCGGGCTGGCCGACAAGTGCGAGATCCAGGTTTCCTACGCCATCGGCGTGGCGCAGCCGACCTCTATCTCCCTGAACACCTTCGGTACCGGCAAGATCAGCGATGACAAGATCATTGAACTGGTGCGCCAGAACTTCGATCTGCGCCCGTACGCGATCACCAACATGCTCGATCTGCTGCACCCGATGTATCAACAGACGGCAGCTTACGGCCACTTCGGTCGCGAGCCCTATGAGATGACCGTCGGTGGCAAGACCTTCACGGCGTTCCCGTGGGAGAAAATCGATCGCGCGGCCGCCCTCAAGGATGCTGCTGGTATCTAAACCGATTTGGGGCGTATGTCATCTGGCATACGCCCAAGCCAAACTGACTGACAGGAGAACACCATGAGCACTCCCGCAGAAAAACTGAACAGCTTTGACGACTACAAGGTCCGCGACATCTCCCTGGCCGGCTGGGGCCGGAAGGAAATCAACATCGCCGAAGGCGAGATGCCTGCCCTGATGAAGCTCCGCAATAAGTACAAAGCCGAGCAGCCCCTGAAAGGCGCCAATGTAATGGGCTGTATTCACATGACCATTCAGACCGCCGTACTGATCGAGACGCTGGTGGAACTGGGTGCGAACGTGCGCTGGTCTTCGTGCAACATCTTCTCCACCCAGGATCAGGCCGCCGCCGCCATCGCGGCTCAGGGCATCCCCGTGTTTGCCTGGAAAGGCGAGACCGATGAAGAGTACGACTGGTGCCTCGAGCGCACCGTCGGAGCCGACGTGGATGGCTGGGAACCGAACATGATTCTGGACGACGGCGGTGACCTGACCGCTCTGCTCCATGAAAAGTATCCGGAAGTGCTGGCGAACTGCCACGGCGTGACCGAAGAGACCACCACCGGTGTGCACCGCCTGCAGGAAATGCTGCGCGAGGGCACGCTGAAGGTTCCGGCCATCAATGTGAACGATGCGGTCACCAAGGCCAAGAACGACAACAAATACGGTTGTCGCCACAGCCTGAACGATGCCATCAAACGCGCTACCGACCATCTGATGGCCGGCAAAAAGGCACTGGTGATTGGTTACGGCGATGTGGGCAAGGGCTCCGCCGCGTCGCTGCGCCAGGAAGGCATGATCGTGAAGATCACCGAAGCAGACCCGATCTGTGCCATGCAGGCCTGCATGGACGGCTTCGAGGTTGTGTCTCCGTACATTGACGGTGTGAACACCGGCACCGAGGCTGCCGTGAACCGGGACCTGCTGCAGAACACCGACCTTCTGGTCACCACCACCGGCAACATGAACGTGTGCGACGCGCACATGCTCAAGGCGCTCAAGAGCGGTGCCGTGGTATGCAACATCGGCCATTTCGATAATGAGATCGATACCGCCTACATGCGCAAGAACTGGGAATGGGACGAGGTGAAGCCGCAGGTGCACGTTGTGTACCGTGACAAGGCCACCAACGACCACCTGATCCTGCTGTCCGAAGGCCGCCTGGTGAACCTGGGCAACGCCACCGGTCACCCGTCACGGATCATGGATGGCTCCTTTGCCAACCAGGTTCTGGCCCAGATGTACCTGTTCGAGCGCAAGTTCGCCGATCTGCCGGAAGATGCCCGCGAGAAAGGCGTATACGTTCAGGTTCTGCCCAAGCACCTGGACGAGGAAGTGGCCCGGGCCATGGTGGAAGGCTTTGGTGGCGTGATCACCAAGATGACTCCGGAGCAGGCGAAATACATCGGTGTACCGGTCGAAGGCCCGTACAAGCCAGAAAGCTACAAGTACTGATCGGGTAAACAGATGCAATCCCAGAAACAGTTCAAGCGTCGTTTCAGCTTTGAGTTTTTCCCGCCCAAGACCGACCAGGGCAAGGAAAAGCTGCAGAACGTGCGCAACCAGCTGGCCGAGGTGAATCCGGACTTTTTCTCCGTCACCTTCGGCGCCGGTGGTTCCACCCGGGACCGCACCATCGAGACCGTGCTCAACCTGCATAGCCAGGGCATTTCCACGGCACCTCATCTTTCCTGCGTCGGGGGCACCCGCCAGGAAATCGGGGAGCTTCTGGATCTGTACCGGGAGCACGGAATCAACCGGATTGTCGCCCTACGGGGCGACATGCCCTCCGGTATGGGTGCCGCCGGTGAGCTGCGCTACGCCAACGAGCTGGTGGAGTTTATCCGTGAGCACAGCGGCGATACGTTTAACCTGGAAGTAGCCGCGTACCCTGAGTTTCATCCTCAGGCCCGCAACGCCGAAGAAGATCTGAAGAACTTTGCCCGCAAGGTTCAGGCCGGTGCCAACAGCGCCATCACCCAGTACTTCTTCAACGCGGACAGCTACTTCTACTTCATCGACCGGCTGGAGAAAATGGGCGTTACCATTCCGGTGGTCCCGGGCATCATGCCCATCGTCAATTTCTCCAACCTGGTTCGTTTCTCGGACATGTGCGGCGCGGAAATTCCTCGCTGGATTCGCAAACAGCTCGAAGCCTACGGCGACGACAGCGATTCCATCCGCAAGTTCGGTGAGGAAGTGGTCACCGAGATGTGCGAGAAGCTGTTGAAGGCCGGCGCGCCGGGATTGCATTTCTATACCCTGAACCAGGTGGAACCCAGTATCAGCATCTGGAAGAACCTGGGCATCAGTGAGCGGGAGAAGATTGCTTTTTGATGTAGTTCATTGCCGTCGGATTACGGTCCTCCGCACCGTAATCCGACACCCCTTGCCGACCGCCGCCCCCGTGCCAAGCATTTGATTTCCTGTGCTCATCTGCGTAATAGTCTAAAGTGTATGTGATGCAGTTCCATCAACGCTCCCCGGAGATCGCAGTCAACAGCAGTGATTGGTCCGGCTTGCCTTACCGGGCAAATGGAGCCTCATAAGAAAGAAAAGGAGAATGTATGAGCACGAAGTGGCTGAAGACCGTAAGCGCCAGCCTGGCACTGACCGTTGCTGCAGGAACCGTGAGCGCAGAAACCCTGCGCGTCGTCACTGACCCGAGTTTCGTTCCGTTTGAAATGATGGACCAGGAAACCGGTGAGATGATCGGTTTCGATATGGAGATCATCCGCGAGGTAGCCGACCGTGCAGGTTTCGAAATTGACCTCAACACCATGGACTTCAACGGCATCATCCCCGCCCTGCAAACCGGCAACGTCGACATTGCCATTGCCGGCATCACGATTACTGAAGAGCGTGAAGAAATCGTCGATTTCTCCGACCCGTACTACGACTCGGGTCTGCGAATCCTCGTTCGCGAGGGTAATGACGACGTTAGCGAATTCGACGACCTCGAAGGCAAGAAAATCGGCACCAAGATTGGTAGCACCAGTTATGACTACCTGGTCAAGAACCTTGACGCCGATGACGGTGTAACCCCCTACCCGGGCAGCTCTGATATGTACATGGCGCTGATGTCCCGTGCCATTGATGCAGTGTTCTACGATGCGCCAAACGTAGGCTACTTTGCCCGCACCAAAGGTGAAGGCAAGGTGACAACCGTCGGCCCGCTGTATGAAGGCCAGCAGTATGGTATTGCCCTCAAGAATGGCAGTGAATGGGTTGATGATGTAAACGACGCCCTTGCCGCAATGAAGGAAGATGGCACTTACAAAACCATCTACGAAAAATGGTTTGGCCCCATGCCCGAGGGCATGTAAGGGCTCCCGGACCCCAGAGGTCTGATTCCCTTTGCCGGGGCTTCACTGCCCCGGCACTTCGTGACTCCAAAACTCTGCGGAGACTCTCATTGTGGAATTCCAGTTTCAGTTCGACTGGCAGGCAGCCATCGACTCTATCCCTTTTCTGATAAAAGGGATCCCCTACACCCTGCTGATCTCCTTCGGCGGTCTTCTGATCGGTTTTGCTCTGGGCATTTTCTTTGGCCTGCTGAGCATCAACAAGAAGTGGTTCCTGCGGTGGCCGGCCACCGCCTACATCGAAATCTTTCGTGGCACTCCGATCCTGGTTCAGGTCCTCTTTATTTTCTACGGCCTGCCGGACCTGATTGGCGGTCCAATTGATCCCTTGACGGCCGGCATCGCGGCCATCGCTTTGAACTCCGGCGCCTACATATCCGAGGTGGTCCGGGGTGGCGTTCAGTCCATCGACAAGGGCCAGACCGAAGCCGGGCTTTCTCTGGGGCTGTCCCGAACCCAGACCTTCTGGTCTGTCGTGTGGCCTCAGGCGTTCCGTCGCATGATTCCGCCGCTGGGTAACCAGGCCATTGTCAGCATCAAGGACACATCCCTGTTCTCGGTGATCGGCGTCGGCGAGCTGGTCCGCCAGGGCCAGATCTATATTGCCAACACCTTTACCGCCTTCGAGGTGTATTTTGTGGTCGCGATCCTCTACCTGGCCATCACCCTGTCCCTGTCCATCATTCTCCGCTTCGTTGAGCGCCGCGGACTGGCTTCTGTCTGAAGGAACGTTACCCATGACTCAGATTGTAAAAATGAAGGGCATGAACAAGTACTTCGGGAAACTGCATGTCCTCAAAGATATTGACCTTACCGTTGAACAGGGCGAAGTGGTGGTTATTATCGGCGCCAGCGGCTCCGGCAAATCCACCCTGATTCGCTGTGTGAACGGCCTTGAAGAATATGAATCCGGAACACTGGAAGTGGACGGCCAACAGCTCGCGCCCAAGAGCGGCAATCCGAAAGCTCTGGCTGAAATCCGCAAGGAAGTCGGCATGGTATTCCAACAGTTCAACCTCTTCCCTCACCTCACGGTGAAAAAGAACATCATGCTGGCGCCCAAGAAGGTCAAGGATGCTCCGGAAACTGTTGCCAATGCCACCGCCGAGCGGTTGCTCAACCGTGTGGGCATCGGCAACCAGGCCGACAAGTACCCCAGCCAGCTGTCCGGCGGCCAGCAACAGCGGGTCGCAATCGCCCGAGCGCTGGCGATGGAACCGCGCCTCATGCTGTTCGACGAGCCAACCTCAGCCCTGGACCCGGAAATGATCGGTGAAGTGCTGGATGTTATGCGGGAGCTGGCCAAAGAGGGCATGACCATGATGGTCGTCACCCACGAGATGGGCTTCGCCCGTGAAGTGGCCGACCGCGTGATATACATCCACGAGGGCCAGATTGTGGAACAGGGTAAACCGGACGATGTGTTCGACAACCCTCAGAACGAGCGCACCCAGGCGTTTCTTTCGCGGGTGTTGGCGCACTGAGCCAAACCCAGCTTTGAAAGCCTCCGCTTGCGGAGGCTTTTTCCTGAATGCCCGCCGGCGAACTGCAAGTTCCGGAGGAGGGAGAGCAAGTGGAGGAAGTAACCTAGCCTGTCTGCATACTGATCGCCTGCAGTACCGATAATTGCAACCCGCTCGGGGTGCAACCTGTAAGGATTAATTACAAGCTCCTCGGGAGGGCAATCGGCAGGCGCAATCATACCCGCCGACGAGCCCGAGATCGCTAATGGGCGTGCATTCCGGCAAACTCGAGAATCCTGTCTTTTTCAGTGTGCAGAGTTATCTCGATACCGTCGCCCTCCAGGTTGGCAAGGGTTTCCTCGAAAGCCTCTACACGAAGGTCATTAACCTGTCCAGGCTCCGGGCCTTTAACCGGAAATAACACGGGGCCTTTCAGCAGATGCCGCTTGCGGAGCTGATCCACTTTCAGCTTCCACTTGCCACCATGTTCGATAATGGCCGTGGAATCGGTCTGCCCCAGGAACAGGGGCTTGATTACCCGAATGGCCTCGTTGTCCTTTTGCTCAACGAAGGGGAAGGTGACTCCGTATAGCTGATCTTCGATCCGACGCTTGGTAAAACGCTTTGCCAGATCCCGCTGTTCCAGGAGTTGCTTGATGCCCTTCTCGAGAATGGTCTCCTGATATTCCCTGGTGACGAAGTTCCGGCCAACGTAATATTCGTAGAGCTCAGCCAGTGTTTGCTCTGGATTCTCCGCCAGCACTGCCCGCTGCTCGCTGAAACGAACGATGGTTTCACGGGGTCGGATCAGTTCCTGAAACAGACCTTTGTGAAATCCATAATCCCGGTCGTTGTCACCAAACTCGCCGACCTGGTCTTTGAGCATGCCCTGTACTCTGCGCAGCTCAGCATCCAGATTCGCCATGGTTTTGAGGTACAGTCCCCGGTCCAGCTCCTCAAAGAACTGGGTGATACGGGCATGCTTTTTCCGAAGCAGTTTAAAGCCCAGGTAGCGGGTTTTCGGTGCCCACAGCAAAATACCGACGTTGGCGAACTCGCCCGTCTCGATATAAGGCATAAACCGCACGATGGCGTATTGGCACGCTGTCCTGGTCATTTCCGGTTCCAAAAGTTGTCGCTACGAAAACGCTGCAAGTGTTTCAGGAATGAATCCGGATCAAAGTCCAGTTTCATCGTCATCTCAGAGTCTATGTAAAACCACTCCTCGGGAATGGCCTGGATAATGCCGTCCCACTCCCTCAAAGCCTGTTCCAGCCTTTCAGTATAGTGCTGGCGCTCAATCAAGTCATCGAACACATCTGGCACGCCGTCCTTGAAGGCGTGATACCGAAAAAATTGGTCGGCATCGAAATCAGGGTCGAACGCCTGGTTGTGGTCAATGACCACGAGGCGCTGAGTTTCCGCATCCCAGAACAGATTGGCGTTTCCGCCGTTTTTCGTCAATTGACGATCAACGTTCGATATCCACCAATCGAAAACGAGGAGAGAGCCACGCATTTCCGATGGGACATCATGAATCTGGGAGAAAGCCAACTCCGTTATCCTCTGCTCCACGGATCCAAAAGCCGGGCCGCGACCCAACGCAAGCGCATCTTCCGCTGATAATACATCGGTTAACTCGTCGGGAACATCGACAAGTCTGAACGGAGCTACGGGAATTCCCATGGCCAGAGCGAGGTTGCCAGAGATCCATTCGTTAATCTGACTCTGTCTGCCCGCCCCGCTGCCTTTGACGAAATAAATCTCTCCATCGTCGCCCCTGCAGATGAACGGCAGAGTCATGCCGTGTTCCGAGCGGCGCAACACCTCGACGATCTCGACTTCATTGGGAGGCAAACTGGACACAGGTGTGAAATTCCCTTTTTCTCGGTAGTAACCACGGTACATCTTGTTGCTGACGGTCACGGTAGAACGACCCAACCGTATCCCATATTCTCTTCTTGTGGAAGCGCAGATAAACCGGCAAGTTTATTTGATCAGTAATCGCATTGCGGCACACAAGGATACATAACTGACTGTAATTTCATGCACTTATAATTTCACCGCAAATCAAAGTCGGCCTAAACAAGACTTCGATAGAATATATAGCCAGAAAACCATGATCCGCATCCACTGCACAAAGAAACTTGATACGAAGCTGCCGCTGGATTCGTCCGCTCGTCTCAAACGCAAACTGCCGATCCCACATGCCGCTAATGACGAGCCTGAGAGCCCGCTTAGCGGCTGGCACGCCAACCTGCTCACAATCCAGCGCCGCAACTGCGTGTTTTTTGTTCACGACAGCACCCGCTTTCCGTTGCTGGCAACCTGCCTGACAAAACCGGACTTCGCGGAGCTGGACTGGTGGTTTCAGGATGCATTGATGAACACGCTGCTCAAGTCCGGCGCGAATCAGGCACAGATGGACGCTGCCGAAAGCGCCCTCGCAGAACTGGTTTGCGACTTGGAGTGCGACCGTTCCGTGCAGGCGACCATGAACCGGATGGGGCAGGATCTTGAGCATCAGATCTGGTATAACCGGCTCTCAATCAGCGATCTTGCACCCTACAGAACCGGCGCGTGGCTGGCGGAAAGGCCCTGCACGGTTAAGGGAGTCAAAGGCGCGATCTGGCCGCAGCGGGAGATGTTGGCGTTGTTGGATACCATTAATCGATAGCGCTTTGTTGTCTTAACTGCGCCTGCAATCGATGATCGATCCGCCCTGCTTCTCGCACCATATTCACGCCCATGCTTACTCGGGCCACGTCCATTAGATCAGCCGGAATCGCTCGCTTCTGTGTTTCGGAGAACCAGGCAAGGACATCACACAGATGCCAGATTGCTGACGCGCCCTCATGGACCGGCATTGGAAAACTGGCCAGATGGGTTTGAATGAGCTTTCGCATGTTCTGGCGGGAAAACATCAGCAGGCTCGCCATGTCGGAAATACCCACAAAATCCGGCCCGGCCTCCACCAGGCGGGCCTCAGGAACCGCCCGTTGCACATCCTGCAGCGCGCTCAGCATGGCTTGTTCTGCTGACTCGGCCTCGCGTGTAAAGTTCAGAGCGAGCCGGCCTTTTTGGCCGAGGCCGATGATGGCGTCGTCGCATCCCGCTTGAAACAATGAGCTCTCGAGCTGGTCATGTGCAAAGTCTTGTGGAACTGAATATTTAAGCGTGAAGTCGTATTCACGATTCATGGTCTTCAACTCCGTTAGCGAGTCAGTTCTGCACAGGCCAGCGCCGCTTCTATATCTTTGTTCGCATGTCTCTTGCGGGGCACTCGTGCCATTCCTTGGGCAAATCATATACAGCAAGGTTGTCATATGACAACCTTGCTGTATCGAAAAGTTAGGCCGGATTGAGCTTCGTGAGATACCGGCGCGCCACCTTGCCAAAGATCAGCAAGCACACGAGGGTCTGCAATAGAACGGCAACCGCAAAACCGATCATCACAAGGCCCATTGGAAGCTCTGAGATAACTATCATGAGGTCATCAATCACAGGGGCATCGGCTGAAACGAACGGCAGAGCGATGAGGGAAATGAAAGAGACAACCAGCGCACTGATGTTCACAGAGACGGACATCATCCAGTTCTCCCGGAGCGTCGGCGCCCTACCAAACGCCGAAACCGATGCGGCCATTGCGCCATAGGCGGCACCGATCATCGCCCCGATTTGCACGCCGGAATTCATATCGATGTTGAATACCTCACCGATCGTAATAATGCAGAGCTGGAGAGCGGCGTAGAGGCCGGTAAAGTTGAGAATTGTCTTTGTGATCATATTTAAGCTTCCTTGCTTTTTTGGTTTTTAATTTATTGGCACGTTCTCAAGAACTTCAAAATCTCAGACACTTGCGCTGCGGCAGATGCCGGCAAGCCCAGCAGTTTGCCATCGGCGGGAGCGCTTCATTCAGACTGCATTAATACACCTGCCACCAGAACAACGGCGAGCGTTCCATACATTGACAGAACAGGAACGAGACACCACGCTTGCCAGAGCTTTGGCAGCGGAACATCTGGGTCGCCCAACGTCGATGCTCGCCTGTGCCAGAAACGAGACGAACAATTACGGAAAACAAGGAACGCAAAGACATGGCTGCACCTGACGAGACGACCGACAAGCGCCTCTGACCAGATCTGGCTGATACTGGAAAGACTGCCAGAATGCGTCGCGACTCGTTGTTCTATTTTTTTGGCATAACGAAACCCCGTGGTCACGATCACAAAGATGAACAACAGGTTCAGCAGAATGCCTCCAGCCACCACATGTGCTGCAAAGATTCGCCATTCATCACTCACGGTTGCTCGCCCCATAGCTCGGTTTTGTAAGAGAAAAAAGGGGCTGTTCACAGCGGGCGACTTTTCACTCAACAATCACCAAAAAAATTGCCGACAACGCAAAGATCATTGCGCAGACAAAAGTAAAGCTGACAGGGATAAGCGCCCACAGCTTTAAATTCCTGGGAGTCGCCTTATCCTCTGTACCCATTCGCAACGCAACTTTGCTACCGATCACAGGGAGATTCCTGTAGGTGAAAAAGGCCCAGACGTTCATGGCACGAATCCACCTTCCCCAGGGGCCATCGCCCCACAGAATTTTTGTCATATCCAGGTAGGCGCCGGGCGCGGCAATCTTGGCCTCTACCACGCGTATCCTCGAAAACGCTACTGTCACTGTAAACAGTATTCCCAGTAAGCCGCCTATCATGGAGGCAATCCCCAAGAACGCTGAAATAACTGTGAGTGCCTCGATCATCAGCAATGACCTAAGTGATATTGGTGCCCATCATGGAGTCACCTTCACTACGCATTTCTCTTTTGCGTAACGACAGCTCAACGTCCTACCTGGCGGGCGCAGGGATGACCCCTTTGTCAATGTAATGCTGCACCTGCGCTTGATAGCCGGAGGGGTCACCATTTGCAGCTTCAGCACGTAATTCGTCGATTACCGGGGCGGCAAAACCTGAATCTTCGTCACCCGCGCAATCCCGACACGATGCTCGCCACCACGCCAGAGCCTGGCCTTTGCCTGAGAAGCCAACGATAAAGTAATGCCCATACTTCGGCGTCGGATAATCTTCGAACCACTCGGCAACGGTCTCACTGAATTCCTCGGGCATGGGTAGCGAGACCTCGTAAAATTTCTGCTCCCTGTGCGAAAACCAGCGGGCTTCGACCCGTTCCGGAACTGGTGCCGGGTCTATAACAATTCGGCCGCCAGTTGGAGGCGTTTGATCATACCCGTAACTGATTGCTCCACCGGGTATTCTGCGGTCGCCGTTCAGTGTTACCTCTTCAACCCAGACCGGCCACCCGGATGGCCCCCCGGAGACGATGACGGTGTATTCATAGGTTTTTCTCTCCGAAGAGCAGGCAACAAGGCCAGTGATCAACACCAACAACACCATCTGGCGGCTGATGGCGAGACAATTTGCAACGTGCTTTGTCATGGTCGTGCAGTGACCTCTTGTTGTTGGACGGCTAACGAGGGCCTGTTATAGAAGATCCTTCTCTTACCAGAGTTCTCAGGAAGGTGAGGCAATACATCCTCTCGATGTGAGGTATGCATGTATTTCCCCAAATACTTCCTAGCAGCAAAGAGGTTGGCTCCAGCTTCCTGCCAAGCGTCAATAGCTTTCTTAAGGTCATCGGGGATTCTGTGGTTGGCGTTTGACAAATCCATAGGCGACATGGGCAGGCCCTCTGATACCGCCATCTCATACATAAGGTGAAGAGCATGAATCGCCAATTCCTTTCGAGTTGCTCGCCTCTCCTCCGCGATTACATCCGTGCCCTCAACGCGAGCCTGGATGTTGCGGTGATCATTTCGGTTAAGCGCTTCAATTTTTTTCTGGGCACTCTGGATTGTCCGATAATTCATACCGTGACCAGAAAAGACTCTGACAGTGAAGATTTCGTGATTCTGGATACCTCCAACCGGATTTTCATAACCCCCACCAACATCCGAGTGGACACCCGGCAATGCTATCTCTGAGAAATTGGATGGAAGTCCAGCAGGTTCCCGGATACTCGAAAGGGGGAAGTTTCTACGGATCTCATGATGAGCGGTCAGATGAACAATCCTGTCGGCACTGTCCGGCCTGAGATTGACATTAAAATCCAGGTTATTTTGATTTCCGGGAAGATAGAAGCTTCCTACAGTATCGAATAATCCTATAAATCCGACTCTTGCAGTGATATCGCGAGGAAACGCATTTAACTTACGAAAGCTAACTACCGACGTTGACAGGCTCGGCTCATTTATCTCTGGCAAAATTATTGAGGCGGGCCACTCATTAACGAGATTCACGAAATGCCGGGCCAGCGCGGCTCCCCTGCTAAACCCGAATACATCCAACACAACTACATCAGGCTTACTTTCGTCCAGAATGTCGTTGAGTGCAGTGATCGCTGTCTGAATCCGTTTGTGGCCCCCTTCGGGACCTACCCCCAAGGCCAAACCAATTATGTCTTCGCGAGCGTCAAAGCCGTCTGGCGCGATATGCCCGGCAATCGTTCCTGGCCCGGGGATGTAAATCCGCTCTGAATTTGCTCCAGACTCGTAGAGATCAAACAACTTCGCGACATTGGTAATATCCCTATCTGGCAGGTGTTTGTCGTTGTCTTTGTGGTTGGCAGTTCCATCGAAGAAGATGCCTATTCTCAGCGAATTTCCAGCTTTCTCTCGCTTGTTAGGACGAGTAAGAATCTAATCTTGACTATGCTTCAAATCGGCGTCATCGGCACGACTACCGTCTCGCAATTGAGATGGCCCAGTCTTCATTTCTGCATCCAAAAGACCCTCAACTCCACTCTTGGATTCTGCAGCATCAAAAATCCTGCCTAACTTCGCAGGGGCGCTGGATACTCCCGAAAATGACGCCGGCGTGTGAGTATCACCAATAACCACCGACCCCGACCCAATAGTCACACCGCCACACGAAATCGCCCCGCCTGTCACCGCCGCCGGTTTGCCGTTGATCATCACGGTGGACGAACCACCGGTGATGGTGCGGGGATGGGGTGGATGCTTGGGTTTGGAATGGGGTGCCAGCGGGTCGCCTACCCGGGCAACGGGCCTGCCATCAATCAGCACATCGGGGGAACCGGCAATCACCGGCGTGGGCGGGAAACCTTCGTGATCGGAGCCGAGGTCTCCGAGCAGAACAATCGCTTTACTCATGTCGCGTCCTTTGCGTTATTTGCCGGGCCATCCTGGCCCGTTGCGGGTAAAACGGCAGTTTATACTGAAGCGCTCTTCCAGCCAAACCCATCGATCTCACAGTGTGACGGAATCAAGAGCGAGGAAACGTCAGGCAATACCGGGCCAGCTCGACCCGAAATCCGGGTGGCCGATACCCGCTGTTAACTGTAATATTCGCACAGGTTAACAGCGACAACCCAGAATCAGACCGTCTGACGGAGAATTATCATGCGCAATGCTGACCTCGTCACCCGTGGCCTCAAGTCCGTGTGGCACCCCTGCACCCAGATGAAAGACCACGAAGGCGCCGTGCCCCTGGTGCCCATCAAGCGTGGCGAGGGTGTCTGGCTTGAGGACTTTGAAGGCAATCGATTTATCGATGCCGTCAGCTCCTGGTGGGTCAATCTCTTTGGCCACGCCAATCCGAGAATCAACGCGGCGATCCAGAAGCAGATTGGCGAGTTGGAACACGTCATCCTCGCGGGTTTTACCCACGAGCCGGTGGTCAATCTGTCCGAGCGACTCATCGAGGTTACTCCACCCGGCCTGAACAAAGTCTTTTACGCCGACAACGGCTCCTCGGCCATCGAAGCGGCCCTGAAGATGAGCTTCCACTACTGGAAGAACCACGGCAAACCGGGCAAGAAGAACTTCGTGAACCTGAGCAACAGCTACCACGGTGAAACCCTGGGCGCCCTCGCACTCGGCGATGTATCGCTTTACAAGGACACCTATCAGCCGCTACTGATGGAAGTTCTGACAGCCCCCTCACCGGACGCCTTCAACAAGGAGCCGGGTGAGACCGACGAAGCCTATGCATTGCGCCAGTTTGAGGCCATGGAAAAGCTGCTGGCCGAGAAGCACGACGAAATCTGCGCCGTGGTGGTGGAGCCGCTGATCCAGTGCGCCGGCGGCATGCGCATGCACCATCCCATCTACCACACCAAACTGCGGGAAGCCTGCGACCGCTATGGCGTGCACCTGATTGCCGATGAGATTGCCGTTGGTTTTGGCCGCACCGGCACCCTGTTTGCCTGTGAGCAGTCGGGCATCACTCCGGATTTCATGTGCCTGTCCAAGGGGCTCACCGCCGGCTACCTGCCTCTGTCGGTGGTACTGACCACCGATGATGTCTACAACGCCTTCTACGACGACTATGAGACCCTCAAGGCGTTTCTGCACAGCCACAGCTACACGGGCAACCCCATTGGCTGCGCCGTGGCGTTGGCGACCCTGGACATCTTCCGGGATGACAATGTGATTGAGAGCAACCGCGCGCTCTCCACGTGCATGGCCAAATCCGTCGCCCATCTTGCGGAGCACCCCAATGTCGGCGACATTCGCCAGCATGGCATGACCATGGCGGTGGAAATGGTGAAAGATAAAGCGTCGAAAACGCCCTTCCCCTGGCAGGAGCGCCGTGGCATTCGTGTTTACCAGCATGCATTAACCCGCCAGGCCTTGCTTCGCCCCCTGGGTAATGTGGTTTACTTCATGCCGCCTTACGTGATCACCGAAGAACAGATCCGCCATCTGGGCCAGGTTGCGACGGAAGGCATTGAGATCGCAGTTCGCGACTGACAGCCGCCCGGAATCTGAGAGACCAGCTCATGCGCATACCCCGCATCTACACCGATTCCGCCCTCACCGAGGGCGGCACCGCAGCACTTGATGACAACGCCGCACAACATGTGGGCCGGGTATTGCGCATGCAGCCGGGACAGGAGCTGCTGCTTTTCAACGGTGATGGCAACGACTACCCCGCCACCATTTCCAGTGCCAGCAAGAAGAACGTGGAAGTCCAGGTTGGTACCCCGGAAGCCAACACCACCGAATCCCCACTGGAAATCGTTCTCGGCCAGACTCTCTCCAAGGGTGACCGCATGGACTACGCAGTGCAGAAAGCGGTGGAAATGGGCGTTACCCGCATCGTGCCGCTGAGCACAGAACGGTGCGACGTAAAACTCAAGGGCGACCGGGAAGACAAGCGCCTGCGCCACTGGCAATCCGTCGCCATCAGCGCCGCCGAGCAATGCGGTCGCGCCCGGGTGCCCGAGATCCTGCCGGTGATGACCGTTTCCCAGTGGCTGGAACACAGCCGGGACTGCGAAGTGCGTCTTGTCCTTCACCACCGTACCGAGCATGCACTCAAATCCATTATCCCCCCCGAACGCGTCGCCCTGATGATCGGCCCCGAGGGCGGCCTTTCCCCCGAGGAAATCGCCCAGGCGGAAAAAGAAGGTTTCCTGCCGGTGGCCCTGGGCCCTCGGGTACTGAGAACCGAAACCGCACCGGTTGCAGCCATGGCGCTTTGTCAATGGCTATGGGGCGATATCGGCAGCTGACCAACCCCGACCGTGCCGCCGTCTCGATCTGGCGCCCACGTCATCGACATAGAGGGGTCGGCGACACAATCCCTGTCAGCCTGCAGCAAAGCCGGGCATCACTCAACAGCCAGGGCGGCGCCGATCACGATCACGAATGCTGCCAGGTTCACCCACGCCTTGACCCATGCTGCCGGTGCGCCCGAACATACCGTTCGGGGTCCGCGTCGAACTGTTCGCGGCAAGCCGTCGCACAGAAGTAATAGTGTTTACCCTGGTATTCGGACTCCGCAGGGGCTGTCTTGTAGCTGACCTGCATGCCACAGACCGGATCCTCGAAAGATTTTTGCTCTTCTCGTCCGCGTTTCATTGTTGCCCTCTCTCTTTTACAGTTCACAATAATGCAGATTTTGCTGCGCCTTTCCACTAACAGACCACCGCATCGGTGAGCTTATCGAGCTGCGCGTGCGGGTTGATTCGTGATTACGCCAGGCGTTCCAACGCCAGCGCTACCCCCTGGCCGCCACCGATGCACAGGGTAACCACGCCACGGCGCACGCCATCCCGGGCCATGGCGTGTAACAGCCGGGTGGTCAGCACTGCGCCGGTGGCTCCGATTGGATGGCCGTGCGCAATCGCGCCGCCTTCCACGTTAACGATATCCTCGGCCAGACCGAGCTCCCGGGTCAGGGCAAGGACGATGGCGGCAAAGGCTTCGTTGATCTCGATGCGCTCGATATCACCCATGCTCCAGCCGGCACGTGCCAGTGCCTGTTGCACCGCCGGTACCGGGCCCAGGCCGAAATAGCCGGGCTCCACCGCGCCGATGCCGTAACTCACCAGCCGCGCCATGGGCTCAAGGCCACGGCGTTCCGCCCAGGCGCGATCAGCGACGATCATTGCTGCCGCACCCGTGTTCAGCCCAGGGGCGTTACCGGCGGTAATGGTGCCGTCCTTGCGGAAGGCCGGCCTGAGTTTGCCGAGGCCCTCGGCGGTGGCGTCGGGGCGATTGTGCTCATCGCGCCCGAAGGCCGCCGTGCCCTTGTGGGATGTGACTTCGACCGGCACGATCTCTGCGTCGAAGCGTCCTGCCGCCTGAGCCTCGCTGAAGCGTTGCTGGCTGCGCGCCGCCCAACGGTCCTGGTCCTCGCGGCTGATGTCAAAGCGGCTGACCAGGTCTTCGGTGTGCCACCCGGAGTGCTGATCAGAGAAGGCATCATTGAGCCCGTCGCGCAGCATGCTGTCGTAAATCTCGCCATTGCCCATGCGGTGGCCCCAGCGCCCGTGCAGATCCAGATAGGGCGCAAGATCCATGTTCTCCATTCCGCCGGCGATAGCACAGTCACGATGCCCGAGCATCACCTCCTGCGCGGCGTTAATCACCGCCTGGGCGCCGGAGCCGCAGACCCGGTTGACCGTCATGGCCGGCACCGACACCGGCAATCCGGCGTGGATCGCAGCCTGGCGCGCCGGATTCATCCTGGCGCCGGCCTGAACCACCTGACCCAGCACCACACTCTGCACATCGTCGGGGGTCAGGCCCGAGCGGCGCAGGCTCTCGGCGATGGCAGTAGCACCGAGGTCGGGTGCCGGTATGGCCTTGAGTGTGCCACCGTAGGTACCGATGGCTGTGCGTACCGGGGCGCAGAGAACGACGTTGGATTCTTTCATGATTGATCACCTCGCGTATCTGTTTTGTCCTTGCCGGGCCATAACCCGCCATAGAGCCTTTTAAACGCCATCTCGAAGACACTGTCGCGGGCCGTGCCCGCAAGCGTCAGTGCCGAGGCGATGGAGTCGCTCATTGACGTCTCCCATTGCCGATAGGGGTTACTGCTATTGACCGGCGTTGGCCTGGTCTCCATCCTCTCGGCCAGCCACTTGACCCCGCCCATCCAGGGCGCGAAGCGCTCCGAGAACATCAGGCGGCTGGTTCTTGCCGGATGCAGTTGGCGCAGCATCTCGGCCGACCAGGGGGTGGTGACCCGCCGTACCCAGGGCCCGGCAAAGGTCTCGTAGAGGGCCACATTGCGCCTGGAGAGGGCTTTTACGCGCTCGAACTCCGGTGCCTGGTCCGGGTACTCCAGATCTTCCACCTGACGTTCCTCGAAACGCACCTGGAACTGGGGCTTGTGACAGTCCGGGTCGCCGGTGGGATTGTCTATCTTCATCTCGTAGAGCCCGGGGGCAAGGTCATTGAGATCGCCGACGCTCTCGAGGATCGCCCGGTGCTCCAGCCGTGCGACCTTGGCGGAAACGAAGATTCCCAGATGGCCAACGTGTGGGTTGATCAGGTAGACGATGCGCTGGCCAGCGGCCTTGAGTGCCTTGGTGTCCGGGTACACCGCGGGGATCCAGTTGAGCGCCTGGTGCGGTGGGGTGATGTTGTCTCCACTGGAGGCGAAGATCACCAGCGGGTTGCGGATGCGCTTGAGGTCAACGGTGCAACCGGGATGGACTTCAAACTCGCCACGCTCCAGCTTGTTACCGATGAAGAGATTCTCGACGATAGCAACAATCTCTTCCTTGCTCAGGCTATAGAAGCCGGTCCACCAACGCTCGAAGTCCAGAAATCGCTCGCGCTGACCGTCGATGTCGGCAAACAACTGGTAGTCCTTCTGCCACAAGGTATTTGCCGGCTTGAGGGATTCGAAGTTGGCCGCCAGATGGGCGCCATCAAAGCGCCCGCCCCCCAGGTCCGCCAGCAGGTGCGTCACCCAGGCGCCGCCCAGCAGCCCGCCGGCGAGGCGCATGGGATTAACGCCGGATTCGCCGGACCAGTAGGACAGCGGTGAGCCGTTAAGCACCGCCGGCCCGACCAGGCCCTCACAATCAGCCGAGAGCAGTGCGATGGCCCATCCCGCCTGGCAGTTGCCGTAGAGCACCGGCGGCATGCCGGGATGGCGCTCGGCCAGCGTCTCGACGAAGCGCCGCAGTACGTTTAACACGTCCTCCAGCGTCTGCCCGGGCATGGGCTCGGGGAAGAAGATCGCGAAATAGACCGGGTGCCCCTCGTGGAGTGCCATGCCTACTTCGGAATCTTGCTTGAAACCGCCGATGCCGGGGCCATGACCGGCGCGCGGATCGACGATCATCACCGGCGGTTTGGTCTCGTCAAGGCAGTCTTCCAGACAGTCCTCGCCGACCCGGGTGATACGTAGCAGGGCATAATTGGCGGGGCGCTCCAGTCGGCGGCCGTCCAGGATCATTTCATAGTCGAAGTCGAGTAGCGGTGGCTTGCCGGCCTGCTCATGCTCGAGCATGTTATTGGCTCGCTCGCGCAGGGTGTCCAGGTAGCGCACCCAGCGCCGCCACAGGTCGGTCTGGTAGGCGAACAGTTCCGCCGCCGGGTTGCTCTGGATGGTGGCCTGTTTGTCAGACCTGACCATCGGGTCGGGCCCCTTGTCTCTCGTTAGCTTGGTATTCATAGTCGTTTTAGCTCTCAGTGTCAGGATATGGTTTGGTTAAGCTGGTTCTGCGAGGCGCAGCCGGATTGCCAGCCAAGCGAAGATGAACACCCCCAACTGTTTTGCCCAGTATGAAACCGAGGGCCACCCCGAGGAAGACATTGCCAAAATCCGCACTTCAATCTCTCACCGCGATACGGGAATCTGCTCGACCCATGGGCCAGAACAGGACGAGGTGAAAGCGTGTAGCTTTCGGCTCTTGCTAACCGTTAGTGTCCAGTCTATGTGATCAAGCTGAATCTAGACTGAACACATACTTCCTGCCCGGAAATGGTTATGAGGCAATATCAGCGGTTGATCAACCCCCGACCGTGCCGCCGTCGCAAGCTGGCGCCCAGGTCATTGACAGCGGGTGGGCACTTCTGAAACCGTGCGGAGCCATAGATGGCGGAGCCGAGCATACAGGGACGTATTCACAGCGTGTTTCAGAAGCGCCTGCCCGCGCCCGCTCAGAGTCAGAGCAAAAATACTAAAGAGACTGCGAGTACCAGGATGACGAGCCTGCTAAACACCCAAGAATTCTGGCAATATCTCAGTATCCCGGTGATTGCCGCCCTGATCGGCTGGAGCACCAACTGGCTCGCCATCAAGATGACCTTCTACCCCCTGGAATTCATCGGCAAACCACCGCTACTGGGCTGGCAAGGCATTATTCCCTCCAAGGCGCGAAAAATGGCGGCCATCAGTGTCGATGCCACCATTTCAAAGATCGGCACCGTTCGAGAGATCTTCCAGCAGATCGATCCGAAAGTCCTCGCCACCCATATCGTTCACTCCGTCGAACCCCGCATCGAAGAATATGTGGATGAGATGATGCTCAAGGAGTACCCCACCTTCTGGGAAAACCTGCCGGCCTCGGCCCGGAAGATGGTCTACGATCGCGTCCGCAAATCCACGCCTCAGCTGGTGGACAATCTGGTGGAAGACGTGTCCGACAACATCGAGGACCTGCTGGATATCAAGGGCATGGTCATCGAGCGCCTGGCCGCCGACAAGGAGCTGCTGAACCGGATCTTTATTGAATGCGGCGAGGTGGAATTCCGGTTCATCATCAACTCGGGGCTCTACTTCGGCTTCCTGTTCGGCCTGATCCAGATGGCGGTCTGGTATCTCTACCCGAGCTGGTGGGTGCTTCCCTTCTTCGGCCTTCTGGTGGGTTGGGCCACCAACTGGATTGCCCTGAACGTGATTTTCCGGCCGCTGCACGCGAAAAAAGTCGGCCCCTTCCGGATTCAGGGCCTGTTCCTGAAACGCCAGCCGGCCGTGGCGGAGTCCTTCTGTCACATTGTTACCCACGAGATTCTCACCGTTGGCAACATTATCAACGCCATTCTCGACGGCCCCAAAGGCGACCGCGCCCGCAACATGGTCAAGAAACACATCAAACCGCTGGTGGATGAAACCGCTGGCATGGGCAAGGCGCTGACCCAGATGGCCTTCGGGCCCACCGGCTTTGCCACCCTCAAGAACAAGGTCGGCGAAAAAGCCATCGAAATATCGCAGACATCGTTCAACAACCCGGTGTTCGAGAAGGACCGGGCCCGGGCCGTGGAATCCATCATGGTCGAGCGGATGATTGCCCTGTCTTCCGAAGAGTTTCAGGACTTGCTCCGGCCCTGTTTCCAGGAGGATGAAATCAAACTGATCCTGGTGGGCGCATTCCTCGGCTTTGGCGCCGGTGTCTGCCAACTGGTGTTCGTGTTCGGGGAGTCGTTCCTGTAAATTCCTGCAATAATTCAAGGGCTTAAAACCTGTGCAAGGATGCGTCGTACATCTATACTCTCGGAAACGGAGGTTCATTACTTCGAACAGGTTCGACCCGGAGGCAACGGATGCCAGGTTTTCTCTCCTGGATTTCAGGATTATTCGCAACAAAGCAGCCTGCACCGCCGGCTCCGGAAGCGCGGCTGTTCAATCCGGCTCCGGAGAACCCGGCCAACGACACTCCGGACACAGGCCCGGAACTCGCCCAGCATCTGGAAGACCACTTGTTCTCCTGGCTGCTGGACGCAGAACCCGCAACGTTGCGGGCCGATCTTTCAGTATGGGATGAGGTGCTGGAAGAGCTACACAAGCGCCTTACCAACAACCGGATGGAAGAGCTTCCCCGCCAACCCATGAGCCTGCCGATGCTCATGCGGGCCCTGTCCGATGAATCAACCGACCGCCATCGGCTCACAGAAATCATTCTTGGTGATCCGTCGCTGACCGATCAGCTACTCCAGATTGCCAACAGCCCCTACTTCCGAACCAGTGACCATGCCATTGAATCGGTAGACCAGGCGGTGTTTGTGCTGGGGGTGGATGGCATCCGGAACGTCATTTCCGCAGCCGTCATGCGCCCCATGATGGCGGCAAGGAACAGCCGTGAAGCATTATTTGGCCAGCGCGCCTGGCGCTGGGGTCTGACCTGTGCCCGGGCAGCAGAACTGATTGCCAGAACACAGGGCGAAGACACCAGTGCGCACTTCATGGTGGGTTTGCTGCCCTCATTGGCTTACATCACTATCCGTCGGGAATTGCAGCGCATCTGCCGGTCACGCACAGCAACTGGTGAACCGGAGCCAGCGCTTATTCGCCATGCCCTGGCGAGGTACCAGTGGGCCACCTGCCAGCTACTTGCGAATGAATGGAACCTTCCTCCCAAGTACCACGCCTATCTCCTGGCGGCAGAACGACCAGCCCCCAGGCAGAAGCATACGCCTCTGACCGATGGCATGGTCATTGGTACCCGGGAAGTACTCAGGCACGCCCACCAGCGGAATCTTGCGGAAGAGGATCTGCCCAAAGTGGTGCGCCTGACCCCGGAGCAAATCAGCAGCGTGCGACAGGCGCTGCAGAAGATGCTCCGGGAGGGCGGCCGCTCAACTGTCAGAAGCTGACACAGGTTCCGCCTGAGCGCGACGCCTGGGCTTCTCCAGGTCATCACCGGCCCGCAACAACTCAGCGAAGGTTCGCGTTTCCTCCACCTTGCGCGGGCCTATCAATTCGGCAGGGATGACCTTTGGTAACCGGTCAACGATCCGGTCCTCATCGTTGCGCACCACTTTCAAAACCTCGCCCACGGTGATCAGATCCAGCGCACGCCCCGGCACAAGTCGATCGCCCTGGCTGCCGGCCAGGCTAAGCAGCCCCGCCCGGATCAACTTGTCACTGAGCGCGCGGGTTACTTCGCCTGGCACCCTCAACTGGTGTTCCAACACCTCCTGCTGAGGTGCCGGCTTACCCTCGCTGAAGGGTTTGGCCACCAGCCACATGGTCGCTAACGCTACATTCTCCTGCAGTTCCGGCGCCAATTGCACTTGCCGGCGCTTGGCCACTGATCCCGGATTCTGCAGATAGAACGCCAGGCTGGCACCCAGAAGCAGGATCATCCAGTTCAGATAGATCCAGATCAGCAGGATGATGCCGATGGCGAAACTGGAATAGATTGCTGCGTACTTGGCAGAGCCCGCCACAAAGGAGGCAAACAGCATTCCGCCTGCCTGCCAGGAAACACCAGCCACCAGACCGCCGATGGCCGCATAACGCAACTTGACCCGGGTATTGGGCATGAACACGTAAACGAACGTGAATGCGCCAACCACCAGGAAAAATGGGGTGAAACGGCTGGCAACAAGAATTACCGAACCAAACGGCTCAATTTCTATGAGCTTCTGGACAATGGTTGAGGAAAAAATGGTGGCGCTGACGCCAATGGCCGAAACCATCAGCAGTGGTCCCACCATGATCACGCTCAGGTAGTTACTGAAGCGCTGCGCCATGGAGCGCATATCCGGGACGCGCCAGATCATGTTGAAGGAGCGTTCTATTTTCTGCAGCAGGGAAACCACCGTGTAGACCAACAACGCCAGCCCCACAGAACCGAGCACTCCGACTTTCATGTTATCGACGAATCCGAGAATCTGCTCGGCGAGCTCTATCCCCTGGGGTCCCAGCGGTTCAAAGAACTGGAACAGGAACGGCTCCATTCGCTGATGCACTCCCAGCGCCTTCAACACCGAGAAGCTAAGGGCAAGCAGAGGCACGATACTCAGCAGGGTTGTGTACACAAGACTCATGGCATGGAGAGTCAATTGTCCACTGAGAACATCCCGGGCCATCGCATAGGCAGTGCGGCCGACCTTGTACAACCAGGTCCAGGGCCAACTCTGGGGCGGATTGGGATTCGCCAGAATCCAGCGCTCAGCTGCCTGAAGCCGGTCTTTTAATTGGAATGAAGCCACTTTAGGTCCTGTCGTTCCATGTTTTGTTCAGATTATCAGTCAGATATCCGGTGTAACCAGAGTATGGCCGATTAACGGCAGTTTGCGAGGGACACACATCCAATATAACCATATCATCATTTATTACCTCCTCTTATAACAGATCTTCTGTAAAAAGGCCGCTATTCAAGAAATGGTATTTTCTGACCAGGTATTTTCTTATGCGAATCAAACTTGCTCTGGGCGTTGCTGCACTTACCGCCTTCTCACCGATGACTGCCCTGGCCACCAACGGCTATTTCAGTCACGGCTACGGCACCATCAGCAAAGGCATGGCCGGCGCAGGCACTGCGCTGTCCCAGGACAGCATTGCAGCGCCAACCAACCCGGCCGGTATGGCTTTTGTCGGGAACCGGATTGACGGTGGGTTCGAAGTTTTTTCGCCCCGGCGGGAATACACCGTAGAGGGTCCAGTCTCTCCTCCCCCTGCGTTCTCATTGCAGCCGGGCACATACAAAAGCAGCCGCAACGGTTTCGTTATCCCCCACCTGGGCTTTAATCGGGAACTTTCCGACACCACACGTTTCGGGGTTTCAGTGTATGCCAATCGTGGCATGAACACCGACTACTCTGGTGAAAGTGGCGGGCCTTTCTATGCAGGCCGTACCGGCGTAAACCTCGAACAGCTTTTTATTGCCCCGACCTGGTCCTGGGAGTTCTCCGACAACCAGGCCTTCGGCATTTCACCAGTCATTGCCTACCAGCGCTTCGAAGCTGAAGGCCTGCAGAGCTTCGCGCCATTCTCATCAGACCCGGGCGCGCTTTCCAACAACGGCACCGACGATGCCTGGGGCTACGGTTACCAGATCGGCTGGCAAGGTGAAATCACCGACACCCTCCGCGGCGGCCTGAGCTGGCGCAACATTCTGAAGATGAACGAATTCGACAAATACCGCGGCCTTTTTGCGGAACAGGGCGACTTCGACATTCGCCAGATGTTCAACGCGGGCATCGCCTGGTCCGGACTTGAAAACCACTGGTTCCTGCTGGATATCCAACACATCCGTTACAGCGAGATCAACAGCGTGGGCAACCCGCTGCTGCCCAATCTGCAGACCGCACAGCTTGGCGATGATAACGGCGCAGGCTTTGGCTGGGACGACATGACCATCGTCAAGCTGGGTTGGCAGTGGCAGCAAACACCGGCGCATGCCTGGCGGGCCGGCGTCAGCTATGGAGAGAATCCTATCTCCGACGAAGATGTGCTGTTCAACATCCTGGCGCCGGGCGTTCAGGAGTGGCACTTGACTGGCGGATTCACCCACAGCTTCACCGAAAACCTCGATGTCTCTGGCATGGCCTTTTACTCCCCGGCCAAGACAGTGACCGGACCCAACCCACTGGCACCGAACCAGACCATTGATCTGGAAATGTACCAGCTGGGTGCCTCGGTGAGCGTGGGCTGGAAATACTGATCTCCCAAGGCCAGTCTGCAAAGCCCCGGATCTTCCGGGGCTTTCCTGTTACAGCACAGATTTCAGATTGACAGCGGTGATGCCGACGATCCTCTGCCGCGCTTCCCGACTGGCCCAGGCCGAGTGCGGGGTCATAATCAGATTGGGAATATCGTCCGCCAGCAAAGGGTTGCCGTTGCGGGGCGGTTCCTCGGTCAACACATCGAAACCGGCACCGCCGATCTCACCGGCGCGCAGCGCGTCCGCAAGCGCCTGTTCGTTTACCAGGCCTCCGCGGCTGGTGTTGATGAGCAACGAGTCGGGCTTCATCATTTTCAGTTCGCGGGCACCGATCAGATCCCGGGTCTCGTCGGTCAGCAGGCAGTGCAGCGAGAGCACGTCTGCCTGGGGTAGCAATTCGTCCAGTGGAATTCGCGAATAGCCATCGACCACACCCGGTTCCTGCCCGGGCCGAGCTCCAAGAAGAACCTTCATACCAAAGGCCGCAGCCCGCTCCGCCACGCCCTGCCCCAGATCACCGTAACCGACAATACCAAGAGTGCGCCCCTCCAGTTCCATGATCGGATGATCCATCAGGCAGAACATGTCACTTTTGCCCCATCGCCCTGCCTGGACATCGCGGGTGTAATCCAGAAGCCGAGTGGCCAGTGCCAGCATCAACGCCATGGTGTGCTGCGCCACCGTTGAGCGGCCGTAGTTGGTCACGTTCATGACCTTGATGCCGTGATCCTTCGCCGCCGCCTGATCGATGTTATTCAATCCGGTCGCCACCACGGCGATGGTCTTGAGTTCGGGGCAGGCCTCGAAATGCTCACGGGTGAGCACTACTTTATTGACCAGCACGGTATCGAACCCCCGGATGCGTTCCAGGATCTGATCCGGCGTGGTCCGATCATACTTTTCCAACCCGCCGGTCACCGACTCGATGGGCGAGAGATCCACATCGTCGCCAAGAGTTTTGGCATCAAGAAACACAGCTTTCATACTTTTCTCCTGAATCCAGATGGCCACAGATTAGGGTAGACTTGGTTAAACGTCCAAAACTCAACATGTCCAAGCACGAACAGGGTATGAACCATGGAACATGAATTCTGGCACGAACGCTGGGCCAAAAAAGAAATCGGTTTCCACGAGGGCACGGTTAACCAGTATCTCCACGACCATTGGCCGGAACTGGCTGGCAAAGGCACCGACGCCGTTTTCGTGCCCCTCTGCGGCAAAGCCCACGACATGTGGTGGCTCCACGACCGCGGCCATCCGATCATCGGTGTAGAGCTGAGCGAACTGGCCTGCAAGGACTTCTTCGAAGAAGCCGGCGAGAAAGCCAAAGTTCACCCCGGCGAACCCTTCATAACCTTCAAACACGACAACCTGCAGCTCTGGTGCGGCGACTTCTTCCAACTGGTTCCGGAAGACCTCAAACACGTTCGACTGGTCTACGACCGGGCCGCCCTGATCGCCCTGCCGCCCCACATGCGCAGAGACTACGTAAACCACCTTACCGCCATAATCCCCGACGGCACCAGAATCCTGCTCATCACCCTGGACTACGACACCGAAATCAAGGGCCCGCCGTTCAACGTCAGTGACGAGGAAGTGCGGGAACTTTACCAGGACGACTATAAAATCGAGCACATCCTGACCAATACCCTGGCCAAGGATCATCCGTTTACAAAGAGAAAAGGCCTGGAAAACGCATCTGAAAGCGTCTTCCGTTTAACCAAACTCTAGCTTCCCGGGGCATCCCCCCGGAGGCCTGATCGGAGTGTACCGGGTGGCTTTCTGACAACGAATTTGATGTCTGAGCGAAGCGAGTTGCCAATTCGTTGTCAGAAAGCCACCCGGTGCACTCCAGCCCCCTCACACGGTCCCCCCACAAACCCGGCAAGCTACAAAACCAACACACCCGCCTAACATAATTTAATGAACCTTAACCACTCACCCACTGTCCAACTCCCGAACCGTGAACTAAGCTCACAGTAAGCAAGCCGACCTCGACAAGATCGTGCACAGGCTTGTAAGTATCCATTCCTTCCACCCATAACTAAATAAACCGCCCGGACGGGCGGAACTGACTGCAACGGGGAAATTGCGTGAACTGAAAGCTGAAGATACAGCGAGCGAGGGCGATCTATGAGCATACTGCAGCACTTCAAAGACCGGTATGAGAGTACTCAGGAAGAAGAATACAGTCTTGAGGAATACCTGGAGATCTGCAAAAAGGACCCAACGGCCTACGCCACGGCCGCTGAGAGAATGTTAATTGCCATCGGCGAGCCAGAGTTCGTCGACACCTCGAAAGATCCGAGGCTTTCAAGGATATTTTCCAACAAGGTCATCAAGCGGTACCCCGAGTTTTCCGAGTTCTATGGCATGGAAGACGCCGTAGAAAACATCGTCTCCTTCTTCCGCCATGCTGCCCAGGGCCTGGAAGAAAAGAAACAGATTCTTTACCTGCTTGGTCCCGTGGGCGGTGGTAAATCCTCCCTCGCGGAAAAGCTCAAGTCACTGATGCAAAAAGTGCCCTTCTACGCCATCAAGGGCTCGCCAGTGAACGAATCTCCACTTGGCCTGTTCGATCCGGCCGAAGACGCCCAGATTCTGGAAGAAGAATACGGCATCCCCGCTCGCTACCTGAAAAACATCATGTCGCCCTGGGCCGTTAAACGGCTGCACGAATTCGGCGGCGACATCAGCCAGTTCCGCGTTGTGAAAATGTATCCGTCGGTACTCGACCAGGTCGCTGTCTCCAAAACCGAACCCGGGGACGACAACAACCAGGACATTTCCGCCCTCGTGGGCAAGGTCAACATCCGCATGCTGGAGGATTTCTCCCAGGATGATCCGGATGCGTACAGCTTCAGCGGTGGCCTGTGTAAGGCCAACCAGGGCCTGATGGAGTTCGTGGAGATGTTCAAGGCTCCCATCAAGGTCCTGCATCCGTTGCTGACCGCGACCCAGGAAGGCAACTACAACACCACCGAAGGCATGGGCTCGGTGCCCTTTGATGGCGTGATCCTGGCCCACTCCAACGAATCAGAGTGGCAGACCTTCCGCAACAACAAACACAACGAGGCGTTCCTTGACCGGGTCTATATCGTCAAGGTGCCCTACTGTGTTCGGGTTACGGAAGAAATCGAGATCTACAAGAAACTGCTGAGCAACAGCTCCCTGGAAGGTGCTCCCTGCGCGCCCGACACTTTGGACATGCTGGCCCAGTTCTCCGTGCTGTCGCGCATCAAGGAGCCGGAAAACTCCAGCATCTTCTCCAAGATGCGGGTTTATGACGGCCAGAACATCAAGGACACGGACCCGAAAGCCAAATCGATCCAGGAGTACCGTGACGCCGCCGGCGTGATGGAAGGTATGGATGGGCTCTCCACACGTTTCGCCTTCAAGATCCTGTCCAAGGTGTTCAATTTCGACACCACTGAAGTGGCCGCCAACCCGGTGCATCTGCTCTACGTTCTTGAAAAACAGATCGAACAGGAGCAGTTCCCTGCTGAAACTCATGAGAAGTATCTCCGGTTCATCAAGGAATTCCTGGCACCGCACTATGTGCAGTTTATCGGCAAGGAAATCCAGACCGCATACCTCGAGAGCTACAGCGAATACGGCCAGAACCTGTTCGACCGGTATGTCACCTATGCCGATTTCTGGATTCAGGATCAGGAATACCGGGATCCGGATACCGGCGAGATCCTCGACCGCTCCTCAATCAACGAAGAGCTGGAAAAAATCGAGAAACCGGCGGGCATTTCCAACCCGAAGGATTTCCGCAACGAAGTGGTCAACTTCGTCCTGCGGGCCCGGGCGAACAACGGTGGCAAGAATCCGTCCTGGCTCAGCTACGAGAAACTGCGCGCCGTGATCGAGAAGAAAATGTTCTCGAACACCGAGGATCTGTTGCCTGTGATTTCTTTCAACCCGAAAGCGAGTCAGGAAGATCAGAACAAGCACAAGCAGTTCGTCGAGCGTATGGTCGACCGAGGCTACACGGAGAAGCAGGTGCGGCTGTTGGCTGAATGGTACCTGCGGGTTCGCAAGTCTCACTAAGTCAGTGACCATTCACTGAGCTGGAGTAACGCCATGGGAATGACCCACATAGTCGACCGGCGACTGAACGGTAAGAACAAGAGCGCAGTGAACCGTGAACGGTTCCTGCGCCGTTACCGACACCACATCAAACGTGCGGTGTCGGATGCTGTTCAGAAACGCTCGATCACCGATATAGAGCGGGGCGAGAAAGTCAGTATTCCGTCTCGCGACATTGAAGAACCCATCTTTCACCATGGCCAGGGCGGCAAGCGGGAGATGGTGCATCCGGGCAACCAGGAGTTTGTGGCCGGTGACACCATTCCCAAGCCCGATGGTGGTGGGGGCCAGGGCTCCGGGCAGGGGCAGGCCAGCCCGGACGGCGAAGGCATGGATGAGTTCGCTTTCCAGATTACCCAGGAAGAATTCCTGGATTTTCTGTTCGACGATCTCGAACTGCCGAACCTGGCCCGCAAGAAACTCAAGGATACCGAAGCCTTCAAATATGTCCGCTCTGGCTTCAGCACCGATGGGGTGCCGGCCAAGCTTGATGTAGTGCGCTCATTGCGCGGGGCCCACGCGCGCAGGCTGGGCCTGGGAGGGGCGCGCAAGAAGAAGATCCGGGATCTGGAAAAGCAGCTTGAAGCGCTGAAATCGGCGCCAGAAGATCTGGACCCGGCGTTCAGCCATGAGGATCAGATCCAGGTACTCGAGGAGGAAATCGCGCGACTGAAAGCAAACGTTCGCCGCATTCCCTTCATTGATGAAATCGACCTGCGCTATCGCCAGCACCTGAAAAAACCGCAGCCGGCCACCAGCGCCGTGATGTTTTGCCTGATGGATGTATCCGGATCCATGACCCAGATGCACAAGGACATCGCCAAGCGGTTTTTCATCCTGCTGTACCTGTTCCTCAAGAAAAACTACAAGAAGATCGAAGTGGTCTTCATCCGACATCACACCAGCGCCAAGGAAGTGGACGAGGAAGAGTTCTTCTATTCGCGGGAAACCGGGGGCACGATCGTCTCCAGCGCCCTCAAGCTGATGCACAAGATTATTGAGTCCCGTTATTCCCCGGCAGAATGGAACATCTACGCAGCGCAGGCGTCCGACGGGGATAACTGGAACGACGATTCCCCGGTATGCGGCAAGATCCTGGCCGACAATATCCTGCCGCTGGTTCAGTACTTTGCCTATGTGGAAATCACGCCGCAGGACCACCAGATGCTCTGGTATGAATACGAGAAGATTCAGGAGCAATTCCCCCAGAGCTTTGCCCTGCAGCAGATCGCCGACCCCGGTGAAATCTACCCGGTATTCCGCCAGCTGTTCGAGAGGAAAGCCGCATGACCAACCTCATGGACCGCCCCAATATGCCGGGAAGTGATCAGCCCAGGGCCCGGGAGCCGATCTCCACGGGCTCTGAGTGGACCTTCGAGCTGATCCAGGAATACGATGACGAGATTGCCAAGTGCGCCGCCGAGTTCGGCCTGGACACCTACCCGAACCAAATCGAGGTGATCAGCGCCGAGCAGATGATGGACGCCTACAGCTCCGTGGGCATGCCGGTTGGCTACCATCACTGGTCCTTCGGCAAACAGTTTCTCAGCACATCCAAGGGCTATCAGCGCGGCCAGATGGGCCTGGCCTACGAGATCGTGATCAACTCCAATCCCTGCATCGCCTACCTGATGGAGGAAAACACCCTGCCGATGCAGGCGCTGGTTATTGCCCATGCCTCTTATGGCCACAACTCCTTCTTCAAGGGTAACTACCTGTTCCGCACCTGGACCGACGCCAGCGCGATCATCGATTACCTGGTGTTTGCCCGTCATTACGTGGCGGAGTGCGAGGAGCGCTATGGCGTGGACGCCGTGGAGGAGATCCTGGATTCCTGCCACGCCCTCATGAACTATGGGGTAGACCGCTACAAGCGGCCAGCCCCGATATCGGCGTCGGAAGAAGTGCGGCGCCAGAAAGAGCGGGAAGAATACCAGCAGAGGCGCATCAACGATCTCTGGCGGACAATACCGAAGCTTGACGAGGACGATGACCCGGTAAGGCGTCGCAAACGCTATCCAGAAGAGCCCCAGGAAAACATTCTCTACTTCATCGAGAAGAACTCGCCCCTGCTGGAAACCTGGCAACGGGAAATCATCCGCATCGTGCGGAAGCTTGGGCAGTACTTCTATCCCCAGCGCCAGACCCAGGTCATGAATGAAGGCTGGGCCACCTTCTGGCACTACACCCTGCTGCATCGCATGTACGACAAGGGGCTGGTGACCGACGGCTTCATGCTCGAGTTTCTCCAGAGCCACTCGGCGGTGGTGTACCAGCCGCCATTCAACAGCCCGTGGTATTCGGGCATTAACCCATACACCCTGGGATTCTCCATCTTTACGGATCTGCGCAGGATCTGCGAGAACCCGACAGACGAAGACCGTGAGTGGTTCCCGGACATCGCCGGCAGCGACTGGCTGGAAACCCTTCATTTTGCGATGAAGAACTTCAAGGACGAGAGCTTCATCCAGCAGTTCCTCTCCCCCAAGGTAATGCGGGATCTGAAACTTTTCGCAATCCAGAATGATGACCAGGAAGACGTGTACCGGGTAACCGCCATCCACGATGACCCCGGCTACCGGGACCTGCGAGAGAAACTGGCGCGCCAGTACAACCTCAGCTATCGGGAACCCAACATCCAGGTATGGAATGTGGATGTGCGCGGCGATCGCTCACTGACCCTGCGCCATATTCCCGTGGACCGCGTCCCCCTGGGCAAGGAAACTGATGAAGTCCTGCGGCACGTGCACCGGTTGTGGGGCTTTGATGTGCACCTCGAGAGCGTGGACGATGGCACGGTTGTGGAAGACCACCACTGCCCGCCAAGAGAACTTGAGGAGGACTGAATCTGGAGCCAGATGGCAAATTCGGGCCGGTACTGGCCGGCCCAATTTTACGTCATTCCGCGCCGGACTCTATTGTTCTGTGGCTGGTAACCAGCGAACAGTCAGAGTTCGCAATTCAGGTATTCAAAGGCACAGAGCTCCTGCTGGATCGTCCGTTAGCCGATTCAGAGTTTTCACGACTCAGAATTGGTACCCGAGCCTGGCTGAACCTGCTGACCATTACGCCTGAGGCTACTCTCCCAAAGGACACCCGGCTGGAATACGACCTGGGGCTCACCGCCGACGGCTCAGAGGCTTGCCAGTGGATCCGGACGTGGGCTCCACATCTCTGCCCCGAGGGCCGGGAGAGGCCAGGCTTTACCCTGAAATCCAGGCTGGACCGAATACTCCACGGCTCTTGCCGAAGACCCCACCACCCCTCTCCTGATGGGCTGGTTCGAGTGGATGAAGAACTGCAGAAGGCACAGAAGCTTGAGGACGTTCCGTCTCTGCTCCTGATGACCGGCGACCAGGTTTACGCCGATGATGTGGCCGGCCCGATGTTACATGCCATCCAGTGTGTCATTCACCAACTGGGCCTTTACCAGGAGGTACTGGAAGGCGCCTCGCTTTCGCACAGCAAGGAACTGACTTCGGTGGCGAATGCCTATTACCACCGGGATGAACTGCTGCCGGAATCCGAATTCAATGAAGACCTGACCGAGCGCTTCTTCGGTGGCGTCCGCAAACCGGTGTTCACCACGGCCAATGCGGGCAATCACCTGATTTCCTTTGCCGAGGTGATGGCCATGTATCTGCTGGTCTGGTCCCCGGAACCCTGGGCGTGTGTGACCAGTGCTGAACCGGTCGATGACCCGGACGAGCTGGCGCGCTATCGGAAAGAACAGGCCGCCATCAACGAGTTCCGCAAGAGCCTTCCGCAGGCAGCGCGGGCCATGGCCAACGTGCCCGTCTATATGATCTTTGACGATCATGACGTGACGGACGACTGGAATCTCTCCGCGCTCTGGGAAACCACCGCTTACGAACACCCCTTTTCCCGGCGCATTATTGGCAATGCCCTGCTGGGCTATCTTTTGTGCCAGGGCTGGGGCAACCAGCCTGGCAATTTCGGCCAACTGATCGAACAGTGTCAGAGGCTGTTCGAGTCCAGCAACGGGCAACACGAGCTGGATACGGCCATTCAGGATGATCTGATCGACCAGCTGTTCCACTTTCAACACTGGCACTTCAGCCTGCCAACATCACCCAGACTGGTGGTGCTGGACACCCGCACCCATCGCTGGCGGAGCGAAATCCGGCGCAGTCACCCCTCCGGACTGATGGACTGGGAATCACTGACCGATTTTCAACACGAAATCATGGGCGAGGATGCCGTCGTGGTGGTTTCGCCGGCGCCAATGTTCGGGGTAAAGCTCATCGAGATGATCCAGCGGGTGTTTACCTTCTTTGGCAAGCCGCTGTTGGTGGATGCTGAAAACTGGATGGCGCATCGGGGCGCGGCCAGTGTGCTACTGAATATCTTCGGCCACCCCCGAACGCCCAGACACTTCGTGATTCTCTCAGGCGATGTTCACTATTCGTTTGCCTACGATGTGAGGGTGCGCCACAAACAGAACGGTCCCCGCGTCTGGCAGATCACCAGTAGCGGCATCAAGAACGAATTCCCCAACGCCCTGCTGGAATGGCTGGACCGGCTCAATCGCTGGCTGTTCGCACCCTGGTCGCCCCTTAACTGGTTCACCAAGAGACGGCGCATGTGGATTTCCCCCAGGCTACCCGAGGGCCGCGAGGCCGGCGAGCGGCTGTGGAACGGCGCGGGCATCGGAGACGTGCGACTGGATGACGAGGGCGCACCCACCGCCATCCGACAACTGGATGCCGGCGGCGGGGGTACGATTTTCAAACAGCGGGCGAAAGACGACTGATCAGGCGTTGACCGAGGGCAGCCCGGACAGGGCCATGGCCAGTTCCTGTTCGTCGTACTCGTGGTCGCTCAGTTCACCGGCGAAGTAGGAGGTGTAGGCTGCCATATCAAAATGGCCATGACCGCAGAGGTTGAACAGGATCACCTCATCCTTGCCTTCCCGCTTGCAGCGCAGGGCTTCGTCAATGGCACCCTTGACCGCATGGTTGGCCTCCGGAGCCGGCACGATACCTTCGTTCCTCGCAAACAGAACGCCGGCCTCGAAGCACTCCCGCTGAGTGTAGGACACCGCATCAAACAGCCCCAGCTCCTTGGCATGTGAAACCAGGGGTGCCATACCGTGGTACCGCAGACCGCCGGCGTGGAAGCCCGGCGGTGTAAAGCCGGAGCCCAGGGTATGCATCTTGGTCAGCGGGGTCATGTGGGCAGTATCACCGTAATCGTAGGCGTACTTGCCCCGGGTCAGCGTGGGACAGGCCGAGGGCTCTACCGCCACAATCCGGGATTTCTCGCCGCCTCTCAGGGCGTGCCCCATAAACGGGAAAGCAATTCCGGCAAAGTTGGAACCACCGCCAGTACAACCCACAATCACATCGGGCCAGCAGTTCGCCATTTCCATCTGCTGCATGGCTTCCAGGCCGATGATGCTCTGGTGAAGCAACACATGGTTGAGAACCGAGCCCAGGGCATACTTGGTGTTCGGGTCCTTGACCGCCAGTTCCACCGCTTCGGAGATGGCGATGCCCAGACTACCATTGTGGTCCGGAGTCTCTGCCAGCACCTTGCGGCCAAACTCGGTCAGCTCCGAGGGCGAAGCCACACATTTGGCGCCGTAGGTTTCCATGACCGCTCGGCGATAGGGCTTCTGGTTGTAGGAAACCCTAACCTGGAACACCGTAACGTCGATATCGAACAGAGAGCCGGCAAAGGACAGCGATGTGCCCCACTGCCCTGCACCGGTTTCGGTAGTGAGGGTGCGAATGCCCGCTTCACGATTGTAGAAAGCCTGGGGAATTGCAGTATTCGGTTTGTGACTGCCCGCCGGGCTGACGCCTTCGTATTTGTAGAAGATCTTTGCCGGTGTGCCGAGGGCCTTCTCGAGACGATGGGCCCGGTACAGAGGCGCCGGCCGCCAGAGGTTGTAAACGTCACGTACCGGCTCAGGGATCTCGATTTCCCGCTCAGTGGTCACTTCCTGTTCAATCAAGGCCATCGGAAATAACGGCTCAAGATCGGACGGGCCCACTGGTTGCTGGGTGCCCGGGTGCAGCACGGCGGGCAACGGCTCAGGCAGATCCGCCTGCAGGTTGTACCAGTATTTCGGCATCTGGCTTTCTTCGAGAAGGAACTTGGTTTGCATGAATTAAAAATCCCTACTGTTTGTGTTGTTATCGCCCCTCAGAATACCCATTCCAGGCCCGCATAAAAAGTTCTTCCCGGGGCGGGTTCGAAATAGCCCCGGTCTTCCACAGGGCGGTTCGCGTTGGCATTTATCCGCACGTTACTGAAGTAGTCCTGATCCAGCAGATTGCGGATTCCGGCATACAGGTTCAGGGTCTGATCCGCCATCCGTACTGAATCGCCGGCACGCATACCGACCAGCCAATAGTCACTCACCTGGGTCTGGTTGCTGTTTTCGGCGTAGAACTCGCCCACATACTGCCACTCCAGAGCCGCGAAACGACCGGCTGCACCGCGCCACTCCAGCTCGCTCACCCAGAGTTGCTCCGGCAGACCTGGAATAGCGTTGCCGCTGGCGTCGTTGCCCTGCTCATCCACAAAGTCCCTTAGCTCGTAATCCGCCAGGGTCAGCGCGCTGGTTACCCGCTAGGCGTACGAAAGGTCCCAGGCCAGACCCAGTTCAAAACCATTGCGACGGGTTTCGCCGGCGTTTTCGTAGAAGGTCTGATCGCCCACGTTAAAGGGCAGGATCTCGTCCTCCACCCGGATGGAGAACAGGGCCATGTCATAGCTGAGGCCACGGCCAAGCATGCCGCGCATACCCATCTCGCGATTCAATGCCTGCTGCGGCTCCAGCTCGGGATTGAAGCCGCCGCCATTCGGATTGGCAAACTCGGTAAAGGTGGGTGACTCGAACGCCGTACCGAGGGTGGCGTATACCTGGTGCGCCGGTGCCAGCTTGTAGCTGATACCGGCAACGCCACTGTATTCCCGGAAAGTCCGGTTGCCCGAATCATCGTTACCGTCTTGCAGCCAGTCGTCGTCAATGGCCAGACGCAACCGGTCGAACCGCACGCCAAGGGAGACGTTGAGTGCGTCGCTCAGCGCCAGGTCGCCCTGGCCAAACACCGCCACATTGGTAGCACTCTGGTTTTCCGCCTGGGTCTGGCCGGTGATATCGCCATCGATAGACACCGAATAGCGGCGCCGGTCGTCGGACTGATGGTGAACATCCAGGCCGGTTACCCACACCAGAGGCAATCCGGCCAGCGTCGATTCCTGCTGATACTGGGAACTGATGCCGTAAAAGTGCCGGTCGTAGGCTATGCGGCTGCTTCCGGGAAACGGCAACTGCTGTGCGAAATCCCGGTGAGTGTAGAAGGTATCGAGGGTGAGTTGGCCGGGAAGGACGCCCGAGTCTTCAAATCTTACACCCAGGGTCTGCTGGTTCACGGTCTGGCTGCTGTCCAGCCTCTTGGCCAATGCGGTGGCCTGCTCCGGATCTTCTTCGGCCTGGGCCAGGGTGAGCCCACCCGGATCTTCGGATTTGGGGTTATGCAGCGCGTTGAATGTGGCGGTTATCCGCCGTCCAGAATCCAGATCCCGTGCCACACGGGCGTTGAACAGTGCTTTCTCTGCCTTGCTCTGCTCCCGGTGGCCATCAAAGGTCAGCCAGGAAAGCGTTGCTATGCCGCTGGTATCACCATCAACGCCATTTCCCTGTATCGCGGCCTTGCGATAGTCGTCACTGCCGCCATCGAGCCGCAGCCGACCGCCCTGGGGCAGCTCATCACCCAACGCAGTGGAAATATCGATCACACCGCCCGCGGCATTCCCATACTGAACGGAGGCAGGCCCCCGAATGACCTCGATTCGCTGGGCGGAATCCAGATCAATGGCATCGATCTGGGACTGGCCATCGGGCAGCGTGTAGGGGATACCATCCACCTGAATCCGGATACCCCGAATACCGAAGGGCGCTCTGGCACCAAATCCGCGAGTAGACAATCTGAGATTCTGGGCGAAGTTGTAGCGGTTCTGAAAAAACAGGCCCGGAACGGTATTGAGGGATTCATCCAGTTGCAGACGCTGCTGACCCTCACGGATATCGGGTGCGTTGATGACCGAGACTGCCGCGGGCGTTTCGTACAGATCCCGAACCAGTCTTGGTGACGTTACTTGAAGCACCAGCTCCTCATCGTTGTCCAATGACGACTGTGCAATCGCCGGAAGCGAGCTCGACATCCACACCGGTGACAGAACAAGCACTGCCAGGTAGTTATTCCTGCTCAAGGGGCCTCCTCAGGGTTCGCTTATCAAGGTTTCTCTTGATAACGGGTACGCCAGCGATGGGGAAATGGAGTTATCCCATTGAATCCATCGGAAGAGCCGGCTCAGGCGGGGATCCAGGCTTCAAGCAGATCGACCAGCCAGGGCACGAGCAAGGCGGTAGCGAAGGCGGAAAGCGCCATCGCAAGCCCGGAAAAAGCGCCCATCTGCGAACTTACCTGAAATGCCCGGGCGGTCCCGATACCGTGGGCCGCAACGCCCATGGCAATGCCCTTGGCGGTGTCATCGCGAACCCGGATCCATTCAAACAACTTGGTGCCCAGAACGGCGCCCGTAATACCCGTGATGACCACCAATACAGCAGTCAGCGACGGAAGCCCGCCGATTTTTTCGGAAATCCCCATGGCCACCGGTGCCGTTGCCGATTTCGGCGCCAGGGACATCTGGATCTCCGGGGACCCACCCAGAAGCCGAGCCAGGCCAATGGAGCTGCCGGCGGCGATGACAACGCCGCAGAAGAGCGAAATCGTTACCGGCAACCAGAGTTGTCGAAGCCTGGAAAACTGCTGATACAGGGGAACGGCCAACGCCACCGTCGCCGGTCCCAGCAGAAAGTGAACGAACTGACCGCCTTCAAAATAGTCACTGTAGGAGGTGCCGGTGGCCAGCAACAGGATGATGAGCATGGCCACCGATGTGACCACCGGATTGGCCAGCGGATTGGAGTTGGTTTTCAGGTACAGCCGGTAGGCCAGACCATAGGCCACCAGGGTAATGGTCAGTCCGAGGAGCGGGGACGTCGAAAGGTAGACCCAGATGTCTTTCAGACCCGGCTCATTCATCGCCGCCCTCCTTTTCGGCCAGCGGCTTTGCAAACCAGCGGGTGGTCACCTGCATGATCAGCGCGGTGGCGACCATGGTTATCACGGTACTTAACAGCAGCGCCAGGGTTATGGGGACCCACTCGTCGGCGATGCGGCCAAAATGCGCCATCATGCCCACGCCCGCCGGAACGAAAAGAAGCGAGAGATGACTGAGCAAGGCCGTGGACGCCTGATCGACAGACTCCGGCGCCTTGCCCCGTATCATCAAAGTTACGAACAGCATCACCATGCCAAGTACGGGCCCGGGGATGGGAACACCGAGCAAGCGAACTGTAATCTCCCCTATCAACTGGTAGACAAGCAGAAGGGTAATGCCGTTCAGGAACTGCATAACGCAGGACTCCAGTCAGTTTTTGCTCTGTACCGTCGAAATGGGAATGATGCTTCGACCATACATGGCGAGAACAAAGCCGATGGGGAACATCAGCACCCCGTAGACCGCAGCCGGGATCGACATGGCGCTGGATTCCAGCAGAGTCAGAGTGACCATGAGGGCAATGGTGCCGTTCTTTACACCCAGCTCCACCGCCACTGCCAGGGATTCCCGCTGGGTCAGACCCGCCATCCGGCCGGCCGCCAGGCCGAGACCAATACCGGCCAGATTCAACAGGATGGTTGCCGGCCCCGCCTGCTTCAGGAGCTCCCAGATCTGGTCGCGAACACCGTACACCAGCGCCACGATCAGCACCGCCAGCACGATACCGCCGAAGATACTCACAATGCTTTCTGCCTTGCGGGCAACTTCTGGCTTGCGGGTACGAACCACCATCCCGATGGCGACCGGGAAGAGCACGATGCCAATCAGCATGCCCACGGTTTTCCAGACCGGCAGCACAATGTCTTCCTCGGTTCCCATGTAGTACTGAAGGGCAATATTGGTAAACAGCGGCAGGGTAAGAATGGTGATCAGGCTGGCGCTGACGGTCAGTACTATGGAGAGGGCAATGTTCCCCCGCGAGAGCAGCACAAACAGATTCGAGGTTGTGCCTCCGGGGCAGGCGGCGATGATCACCAGTCCGACCGCTATGGCCGGCGGAACCGCCAGCAACGTGGCCAGCATGAAGGCGATGAGGGGCATGACGAGAATCTGGGCAATGGTGCCGACGATCATCCCTTTCGGATACACCGCCACCTGGCGGAAGTCTCGTATCGTCAGGGTCATGCCGATACCGATCATGATGATGAACAGAGCAATCGGCAGTCCTGCCGAGATAAGCGGGCTGGATTCCACAACGCCTCCGGATGTTTTTGTTTTTACTGCAACCAACCGATGAAAAGTAGCACACACTCGCCTCTTTCGGGAGACTAAAACGGCAAAGGTTTGAGGTGGTACGGCACTGCAGAACCGGGGAACTTTATGACCTGAAACATCGTGTCACGAAGCAGTTGCAAGTATACTTGCATGAGATAACTAAAATACCTGGATACTGGTGGAGACGCACAAGGAATGAAACGCCTGGGAACGCTGGATGCCTCTTGGCTGGCCGTAGAATCTGAAGACACCCCCATGCATGTGGGCAACCTGCAGATCTTTTCGCTACCGGAGGGCGCCCCTGAAACCTTCCTCCGGGACATGGTGACCCGCATGAAGGAAACCGGCGATGTCGCGCCCCCCTGGGGTTTAAAGCTTGCCTGGTCCGGACTGTTGGGTCGGGTACTGGCGCCGGGCTGGAAAGTCGACAAGAAAATCGATCTGGATTACCACGTGCGTCACTCGGCACTGCCGCGCCCCGGCGGTGAACGGGAACTGGGCATACTGGTATCGCGCCTGCACTCCAACCCCCTGGATTTTGCCCGCCCGCTCTGGGAATGCCACGTTATCGAGGGCCTCGAGAATAACCGTTTTGCGCTCTACACCAAGATGCATCATTCCATGATTGATGGCATCAGTGGTGTACGCCTGATGCAACGTGTACTGACAACCGATCCCGACAAACGGGACATGCCGCCACCCTGGTCGGTTCGGCCGGAGCGCCGTCGCGGCAGCAAATCCGATTCCGAGGCCAGCGTGCCCGGTGCGGTTTCACAGGCCATGGATGCCCTGAAACTGCAGGCAGATATGGCACCGCGTCTGCTGCAGGCGGGCAACCGGCTGGTGCATTCGGTCCGCCACCCCGAGGACGGTCTGACGGCGCCGTTCACCGGGCCCGTCTCCAAGATCAATCATCGGGTCACCGGCCAGCGCCGGTTTGCCACCCAGCATTATCAGCTCGACAGGATCAAGGAACTTGCCCACGTTTCCGGCGCTTCCCTCAACGATATCGTTCTGTACCTGTGCGGAACTGCCCTCAGGCGTTTTCTGCTGGAACAGAATGAACTGCCGGACGCTCCCCTCACCGCCGGCATACCGGTCAACATCCGGCCGTCCGATGACGAAGGGACAGGCACCCAGATCAGTTTCATGATCTCTTCGCTTGCGACCGACGAAGCCGATCCGCTGACCCGCCTGCAAAACATCAAGGCGTCAACGCGAAGGGCCAAAGAGCATTTGCAGAAGCTGCCCAAAAGCGCGCTCACCCAGTACACCATGCTCCTGATGTCGCCTTATATACTGCAGCTGATGTCCGGCCTTGGCGGTCGCATGCGGCCGGTATTTAACGTCACGATCTCCAATGTGCCGGGGCCCCAGAGAACGCTCTACTACGAGGGCGCGAAACTGGAAGCCATGTACCCTGTCTCGCTGATTACTCACGGTGGCGCTTTGAACATCACCTGCCTGAGCTATGACGGCTCACTGAACTTCGGCTATACGGGCTGCAGGGATACCCTGCCAAGTATGCAGAGACTTGCGGTTTACACGGGTGAAGCACTGGACGAACTGGAAAGCCTGATTCTTCCGCCAAAGGCCAAACCGAAAGCTGCGGCCAAGCCCAGTGCGCCGCGCAAACAGTCGACGAAAAAGAGTAAAGCGGACTGATACAACGGACAATCAGCCCGCGCTTTGCCAGTGGGCGGCGCCCACGAAAATCAGTTGCAGGAAGCGGGTGGTCCGCTTCCTGATCTGCTCGATCTGATAGTCGTCTTCGGCGGATACGCCGAGCAGATCAGTCAGGCTGAAGGCGACACTGCGCACCACCAGGTCACAGGTCATGTCCAGATCCTGATCGGTCAGATGGTCCACCAGCCTCAACCTGCGCAGATCATTCGCAAGCTCACTGGCAAAGAAACGCATCTCGCTCCGGATACCTTCCTGCACTGCCCTGCTCTCACCGGCCAGCCCCTGGGCCATGAACAGAAAGAAACTCCGGTTGGCCTGCGCGTGGCTGATAAAGATGGCCACCGATTCTTCAATCAGTTTGTCCGCCTGCAACACATTCGCGCGGGCTTCTCGCATCATCCTGCGTAGCACCAGGCCCAGCTCATCCACAAGCTGCAACCCCAGATCGTCCATATTGCGGAAATGCCGGTAAAACGAGGTGGGCACCACGCCTGCCTGACGTGTCACCTCCCGGATACCAAGACTGGCGAAATGCCTGCCCTTGCCTACCAGGGTTAACGCCGCGGTCATCAGTTTCTCGCGGGTTTCACCGGGCTTTCTTCGCTGTTTTTCCGCCATCCTGTACCCATACCGCCTGCCGTTAGCCAATGGTTCACAAGTGTACACATCCCAAAAAATAAAAGTACAGAATGCTTGTCATTTTGAGCCATTACGAGCTCAGCCGTTGTCAGTTTACGTAGTCGTGTGTACATTCGTACACATAAGTGAACACTTGTACACACGGACAGCGAAAAGCCTCAGGGAGGCAACGATCATGTTAGCGAAACAGACCCAGCAAAAAGCCCTTCACTGGCTCGGAAGGCAGCTATTCAACCGGGATGACCCGGAAGCGTTTTTTGACCCACTGCTGGAACGCATCAACCCCATGTGGGTACAAGAGTACACACCGGCCAGAGTGGAGCAGATCCTTTCTGAAACCGGGGACACCAAGACACTGGTTCTGAAACCGGCCAGGCGCTGGTCGGGCTTCCGCGCGGGCCAGCATGTGAACATCTGTGTTGAAGTGGATGGAGTACGCCGAAACCGTACGTTCAGCCTCTCGAGCTCACCCCTGCTCTGGCAGGAACAGGGACTGGTCACGCTGACCATCAAACGCCTTCCCGGCGGCCTGGTGACCAACTGGCTTCACGATCACCTGCAAACTGGGGCGGTAATCGGTCTGGGCGAAGCCTTTGGTGATTTTCTGATACCAGAACCGGCCCAACCGGTGCTGTTTATTGCCGGTGGCAGCGGCATCACGCCAGTGTTGAGCCAGCTTGAGACCATGGCGGCCCAGGATTACCGGGCACCGGTGACTCTGCTGTATTTCGTCAGAACCCGTGATGACGTTATTGCCCGGGAGAAACTGTTGGCCCTGAAGGCACGCTATAGCGCCCTCACGCTTAATATCATCGCCACCAACGAGTCCAGGGAACCCCGCTACCTGCGTGGCCAGGATCTGGACACAGTGCCAGGCATCAAGGCTCGGCAGGTCTATCTCTGCGGCCCCAAAGGCCTGATGGATCTGGCCCAGGGCCTCCTCTCCGAGAGAGGCTTTGCTGACGCGGATATCCACAGCACGTTCTTTTCAGTGCCAAGTGCCAACCTTGGAAACGAAACACTCGGTGGTGAGGTTCAGTTTGAGAGCAGCCAGATGATGGTCGATTCCGAGGGCGATGCCACCCTGCTGGAAATCGCCGAGGCCGCCGGACTGACACCGCGCCACGGATGCCGCATGGGCATCTGCCACCAGTGCAGTTGCCGGAAAACCACGGGTACCGTCATCAACCGTCTGACCGGCCAAACTTCCGGCCCCGGCGAGGAGACTGTCCAACTTTGTATCTCCGTTCCCCGCGGCCCGGTCTCACTCGACCTTTAAGAACCCACATCCGATTTTATTGCGGGGCCTGAGCGCACCGCAGGGAGTATGACCATGAAAAAGATGACCGAAGCGCAACTCGCAGAACTTGAAACCGATCTGAACGCGATCCGGGAGGAGGTTCTGGCGGACCTCGGAGAACGGGACGCACGTTACATCCGGAGAATGATCCGGCTGCACCGGAGTCTTGAGGCCGGTGGCCGGATCATGATGCCATTCGGCTTCCTTCCGCCGGTGTTCGTTGCTGCCACGGCAACCCTCGGCATTGCCAAGATCCTGGAAAATATGGAGATCGGTCACAATGTCATGCACGGCCAGTATGACTGGATGAACGACCCGAGCCTGAATTCCCAGACCTACGAGTGGGATACGGTCTGCACAGGTGACTCCTGGCGCCGTACCCATAACTATGAACATCACACCTACACCAACATCATCGGCAAGGACCGTGACTACGGCTACGCCGTCTTACGACTGACCGATGACGAGCCCTGGAAACCCTGGCACACGCTGCAGTTCATCAATTACATTCTGCTGAGCGTGTTCTTCCAATGGGGCGTGGGCCTGCACGAACTTGAAACCGAGAAGCTGCGAAGCCGGGAAATAAGCTGGCGGGAAAAACTGCCGTTCCTGAAGCAATTCGCCCGCAAGGGTGGCCGCCAGGCCTTCAAGGACTACGTTTTCTTCCCGCTGCTTACCTTTCCGGTGGCTCCGATTGTTCTGGCGGGGAATGTGGGCGCCAACCTGATCCGTAATCTCTGGTCATCCACGGTGATTTTTTGTGGCCACTTTACCCAGGATGCGGAAACCTTCACAGAGGAGGAATGCGAGGGCGAGAGCAAGGGCCACTGGTATTTGCGCCAGCTCACGGGGTCCTCAAACTTCACCGGGGGCCGCTGGCTTCATATTCTGAGCGGCCATCTTAGCTACCAGGTGGAACACCACGTGTTCCCGGACCTGCCCGCCCACCGGTATCCGGAGATTTCCGGGAAGGTACAGGCGGTGTGTCGAAAGCACGGCATTCACTACAACACCGGCAGTTTTGCCAAGCAGTACGGCACGGTAGTCAAACGCATACTCCGACATTCACTGCCGGAGAAGTTGATGGGAATGGCCAGAGCGGCCTGACAGGGCTGGAGCGGCCAGGCGCCAAGGGCGCGCCTGGCCGCGTCAGGCTATCTGAAGTAATCTCAAGAGCTGGGGCCTGTGCTGATCCTGGATAACATCGGCCAGGGTGTACTTGTCCAGCACTTCCAGGAAGGCCTTCAACGCCTCACCGAACATCGATTTCAGGCCACACACGGGGGTTATCTTGCAGGCGTTCTTGGAGGAAAAGCACTCCACGATGCTCAGGTCCTGTTCGGTTTCCCGTACCAGGATACCAACGTTAATATCCGAGGGCGCCCGATGCAGACGCATTCCACCCTTTTTGCCCCGGATGGTTTCAATGTAGCCCTTCTTGTTCAGCTGGTGCACCACCTTCATGAGGTGGTTTTTGGAAATGTCATAGCTGTCAGCGATTTCCTGAATGGTCGCCAGACGATCACCCTGAACTGCCAGATATATCAGTACTCGAAGTGAATAATCCGTGTAGCGGGTGATGTGCATTCAATACTCCAGTCGTGTGTGCAATCGTTCAATAAGAAGGTCGGGTTACCAGATAACAGGCGGTGCCGCACAAAAATACGCCAGAAATGCCCAACACCATCGCTGACGCTCCCAACGCAAACAGCATCCCCCAACTCAGGGCCATCATGCTGCACGCCAGCACCTTCGCCCGTGCCGGCACTGCCCTGCGTGTACGCCACTGATCAATGGCAGGACCAAACCTGGGATGGTCTTCAAGCCACTGAGCAAAAGCCGGAGACCCCTTGCTGGCAAAAAATGCGGCCAGCAGAACGAAGGGTGTTGTGGGCAACAACGGCAGAACCACTCCTGCAGCAGCCAGCGTAATCGAGATATACGCAAGAATACGAAATCCGGTTTTCCCAAAACGATCGCCCATCACGGGGTTCTCACCAAGGTTCATAACTGCATCTATTCTACCGGGATTCAATGGACAGGTCTGCCCAAACGGCTGAGAAAAACCAGACGCGCCACATAGGCCACCTTGATACCGACCGCAAAAACCAGGGTTCCGATATGGGCAGCAATTTGCACAGACAGTGCAAGCGCGCCCGCCAACGGGTATGCAAGCAGAATTGTAACCATCAAACCCAACACTGACAGTCCCAGGGTGCTGTTTGCTGTGAAAAGCCACTTTTCGTATTCACTCATGAATCCACCTATAACATTTACTATAAATACATCTTAATGCTAAGCCGGCACCAGAAAAAAATCAAACCGTAGAAAGTCACCCACCTAAAAACCTTCCCTTACCCATCTACGACTTCCGATATACCCACAAAATAAATTTGACACCTTAAATGCATCAAATCAAAATTCCTGCATAAAGATTTATCTTAAATAAATGTTTAATGAGGAGACAGTGTTATGAAACAGAAAGACGCCTACCCGACCCGACTGGGAGGAGCGCACCATGGCTAAGTACCGCCGCCTCTGGTTTTTGCTGATCGGAATCCTGGCAGTAACCTTCACGCTCCTGGGGTATTTCGGTGCCGAGGTGTACCGCGAAGCACCGCCCATCCCGGATCGCGTTGTGTCCGCCGACGGCGACACCCTGATGACCGAGGAAAGCATTCTTGATGGACAAACTGCCTGGCAGTCCGTCGGAGGCATGCAGCTTGGCTCGATCTGGGGCCACGGTGCCTACCAGGCACCGGACTGGACCGCCGACTGGCTGCACCGTGAACTGGAAACCTGGCTGGAAATCGCAGCCCTGGAAGAGTACGGGCAGGAATGGCACAGCCTCAGCGGGCAGCAGCAGAACGCCCTGCAGTACGACCTGAAGACCGAGTACCGCACCAATACCTACGACGCCGCTACCAGCACTCTGCAGCTTTCCGAGCGCAGGAGCGAAGCTATTGCCAGAACAGCCGACTACTACAGCCGACTGTTCAGCGACGCTCCGGAACTGCAGTCAACCCGCGAAAACTACGCCATGAAGGAAAACACCCTGCCCAGCGCCGAGCGTCGCGAGCGGATGACCGAGTTTTTCTTCTGGACTGCCTGGTCTGGGCCTGGGCCTTCCTTCGCAAAGAAGATGAAGAACCACAGGCCCCACTCAAGGACCCGCTCAGCGAGGTTGGGCTGACGCCTTCGCAAAAAGCACTGGGCAAATACCTTTTGCTGGTGGTTGGCCTGTTCACCTTCCAGGTCATGCTGGGCCACCAGGGTTACGAGTATGTAGACCTTGGCCGCCTCTGGCAGATTGGCAAGTTCCTCGGCATCGTGTTCTGGCTGGTGCTGATGCTGTTCACCAGCCTGTTGCCCGTCGGCATCATCCAGTTCATTGCCAGCGCCAGCGAGGGCCTGTGGTACGCACGCAGTGAAGCCTTCATGCAGAGCGATATCCTGCAAACCCTGCGCTGGGTCAGAACCGTTGGCGACGTGGTCTTCATCGTTGGCGCACTCGCCGTAACCTGGCAAGTCGTGAAGGGCGTTTTCTTCCCGGATCTGGAGCCGGTTGCCCTCGAAACCGATGAAAGCGGCGCAACCAGCGAGCTCAGCGCCTGAAAAAAAGAGCCCGGGCCAGGGACGGCCCACTCTGAATTACCTGACAGCAGGCTTACCTCCCGAGGGGTATCGGAATTGGTGATCCGATCTGCAATACTTGGTCTATACTCAGGTTAAAAAACAATCGGCAACAGGACCAACCCGATGCCCCAGAACAAGCTGACAGACCGTTTTGGTCGCACCGTCAACTACGTGCGTCTGTCCGTCACTGACCGGTGCGATTTCCGCTGCGTGTACTGTATGGCCGAGGACATGACTTTCCTGCCCCGCCAGCAGGTTCTCACCCTGGAAGAAATCGCCCGCGTTGCCCGCAACTTCGTTGACCTGGGTACCGAAAAAATTCGTCTGACCGGCGGCGAGCCGCTGGTACGCAAGGATATCCTGGAGCTGGTAAAGGAGATTGGCACTTACGGTCTGCGCGACTTTGCCATGACCACCAATGGAAGCCAGCTCACCACCATGGCCGAGCCTCTGCGCAAGGCGGGGATGCATCGCCTGAACATCAGCCTGGATTCCCTGGACGCCGACAAATTCCGCAACATCACCCGCACCGGCAAACTGTCACATGTGCTGGACGGTATTGATGCTGCCCGGGAAGCTGGCTTCCGGGGCATCAAGATCAATACAGTGGTGATGAAGGGCCGCAACGACGAGGAGATCCCGGAGCTGATCGAGTTCGCCCGCAAGAAAAAGGTGGATATCAGCTTTATCGAAGAGATGCCGTTGGGTGAGATTTCCGAACACGATCGGGGCCTGGCGCTTTGCACCAGCGAAGAAGTTCGGGACATCATCCGCAAGCATCACGAGCTGGTGCCCGCTACCGAGGATTCCGGCGGTCCCGCCCGTTATTACCGCATGGAAGACAGCGAGACCCGGGTCGGTTTCATTTCTCCCCATTCCCACAACTTCTGTTCTACCTGTAACCGGGTGCGGGTGACCGTCGAAGGTCGGCTGCTGCTGTGCCTGGGTAACGAGCACTCGGTGGATCTGCGCAGGGTGCTACGGGGCAATCCGGTGACTGATGACAAGTTGCGGGAAACCATTATCAATGCCATGGATCTGAAGCCGGAGCGGCATCACTTCTCCAGCAACGGGGATGTGCAGATCCTCCGGTTCATGAACATGACCGGCGGCTAAGCGGCCGGCACAGCAACCAGCACAACAAAAGGGTCAGATGAAAGCTTTCATCTGACCCTTTTTCATTTCTAGTGGTCCATTCCGTCCATTCCGTCCATACCATCCATACCATGCTTCGCCAGGCCGGTATTCAGATGCTCCATGGTGATCGAACTGTATTTCAGAACCTCACCGCCATGTTCCATCATGAACCCGTGGGCGGCTTCCTCGGTCGCAAAGGAGGCAAGCGTCGGCCCCATGGCGCCCGAGCGGTCAGAGCCAACCACGAAGAAAGCGTCCCGGGCGTCGATCAGGGCGGTGTCGTCCGGATGCTCCCACTCGGTCTGGGTCATGTCGTGGACGTAGAGGGTGTGATCACGGTTTTCATTCTCCGGCTGGAGCATCCAGGCGAACATGTCCTTGGTGGAGCAGAACTTACGGACGTGCTGCTCTTTCTCGGTTATGGCCTCACCCTTGGGGCCCGGGAAATTGGAGATCACCATGCCGCAGACGTGGCATTCATCGCCGCTTTCGAAATGCACCGGTTCGGGTTTGGCCATGGTCTGCTCCTCATTGCCCGAACAGGCGGTGAGGGTTATGGCTGCCAGAGCGGCGAGGAGCCAGTTGAGTTTACTTCTGTTCATCGGGATAACTCCGTTCAGATACGACGGTTTCGGAAAAGTAACAAGGCACCCGCCAGCGGGATAGCGAACCACAGCACCAGACCAATCCAGAGGCCAGCGGCGCCGATGGGCAGATCGGCACCGAGGCTGAGGACGCCACTTAGCTGGGCGCTGTCGCCGAAGGCAACGATATTGAGCAGGCGGTAGATATCCGTGGGATTGAGCATCAACAGCCAGGGCAACAGTTCCGCGCTGAACTGGCCTTCACTCGCCACGAGGGTACCCAGCAGCATCAGATCGAAGATCAGCACGAAGAAGAACCAGATCGCCAGGGCCAGGCCGGCGGCGATGGGCTTTTCGCTGACCCGGACACTGATCACGTAGGCAAGGGCAATGAAGCCCCACCCCAGAAGCACGGTGGAGCCAATAAACCGCAGCATGGCTGCTGCGAGACTGGCAATGGCAACGTTTTCCACCAGCACCGCAATGGCCACGCCGGCGACGCCGAAGCCAATCACAGTGGCGAAAGCCAGGGTCAGGCCATGGCCCAGGAACTTGCCGAGCAGCAACTGGCTGCGGCTGAGAGGGTAGGTCAACAGTAACAGCAGGGTTCCACCCTCTTCTTCCCCGACGATGGCATCGTAGGCCAGCAACAGTGCAATCAACGGGATCAGGAAGATTCCAAGGCTCGCAAGGCTGGCAATGGTGGCCGGCGTGGAGGCATATCCCACCTGCCCTGAGGCGGCGGCGCCAAACCAGGCGATGCCCAAAGCCAGGGTGGCGAAAACCAGGGAAATGGCCATCAGCCAGCGGTTGCGCAGGCTGTCACTGAGTTCCTTGCGGGCAATGGTCCAGATACTGTTCATTGGCTGCCTCCCCGGTGGGCCAGGCCACCCGAACCGATAAAGTGCACGTAGATGTCTTCCAGGCTGGGTTGATGAATGCTGATATCTGCCACTTCACCCGACGCCATCACTGCATGCAGCAAGGCCATTTTATCCCTTGGCTGCACATCCACCCGCAGGCGCCCGCTATCGGACTTGATGATCAGGCCACTGCTGCTCGAAGCGCTGTCGATCACATGTTCCAGCGCCGAGATACTGTTGGCGGGATCCAGAGACAGGGTTACCGGCATATTGGCCTGTCGCCTTAATGCCGCCAGATCGCCGGCAGCCTTCAGTGCGCCATCGGTGAGAATGGCTGCACGGTCAATATAAGGTTCGACACCGGGCAGGACATGGGAACACAGCACAATGCCGGTGCCTCCCTCACACAGTTCCCGGAGCAGCCGGTACAGATCTGCCGTGGCGACCGGATCCAGACCAACGGTAGGCTCGTCCAGCATCAGCAGCTTCGGCTTGCCCAACAGCGCCTGCGCCAGACCAAGACGCTGACGCATGCCTTTCGAGTATGTCTTCGTACGAGCATCCATGGCATCGCCAAGGCCAACCTGTTCCAGCAGTTGAGGCACCTGTTGCAGGGAGGCGCCCTTCAGCCGTGCGAAATGGTTCAGAATCTCCCGACCGGTCAGCTGCGGATAGAACATCACGTTCTCCGGCAGGTAACCGATGTGCTGGGTTACCTGCGGATCGCCGGCATGGCCGCCAAGCACGGAAACCGATCCCTGGTTGGGGTTCATGAGCCCCAGGATCAGCTTGATACAGGTTGTCTTACCGGCCCCGTTATGGCCGAACAACCCCAGAATCTCCCCCGGCTCCAGAGTCAGGTCGATCCCCGTAAGGACCGGGCTCTTATCGTACCGGTAACTCACATTATCAAGGTGAAAACAGCTCATCGGTTCTCCGGTTGAAGCTCTGCGGGCATCCGCATCAGGGGATGGGAATCGGTCACACCGGCGGACTTGACCACCGGAAACGCATCCTGCACCCAGCGCAGAGTATCCACCGCCGGGCTGAACATCAGAACCTTCGCTTCCGGGTATTTCCAAAGTAGCCGGTCCACGTTGTCATTGGGCTCATAGGGCACATCGCCAACGCCGTCCTGATTCCGGTCCCAGCCCAGGTAATCACTCCAGTAATTGCCCTTCTTCCCTTTTGACCACTCCTGGGTGCGGGTGGCGACATACTTGACCTGGCGCTGATTATTCACGAACGCGTTGTCAAAAACCTCGTTGTCTTCCGAGCCCGCGGTCAGATGAATGCCGATATTACTGTCGGCAAAGACATTGCCTTCAAAGGTGTTGTACAGCGAGTTGTAGATAAACACCGCCTTACCTTCAGCCCCCTCAATGGCAACACCGGCGGTCTGCCCCTGGGACACACCCGTCACCACATTGCCCCGCAGCTCCGACTGGGTAATGAAATTCATCAGAATCCCGTAGTTCTCATCATTCACCGACCGGTTGTTAATCACCGTCAGACGCTTGCTCTGCATCAGCGCATAACCGGTTCGCGTGTTACGGGTGACATTGTTCTCCAGCAGATTATTCATCGAGTACATGTAATGAATGCCATAACGCAGATCCGCCATCTCATTGCCCCGGATCGTATTGTTATTCGCCGTCTCGATATAAATCGCATCCCGCGTCCGACGGATGTCATTGCCTTCAATCAGCGCGCCGGTGGTATTGAACAGATGAATCCCATTGCCCCGGTCATTCGGACGCAGACTGTCATCACCGCGAATCCGATTATCGCGGACCGTCACATCCGGCGTTGCATCCAGCCACACCCCGAACGCCGGCCCCTGCAAACGATTGTTCTCAACCACCGCGCCCCTGGCCTCCCGAGCCACAAAAATCCCCGCATCCAGCTCGTTCAGATTGCTGCCCCAGTTGTGAACGGCACATCCGGAAAACGTCACCCTCTCGGCGACGATATCCACCGCATTGCCCTGCCCGCCGGGGTCAATCACCGTCTCGGCATGGCAAGACACAGACACCCCGGGCACCCGGATTGCCAGAGACGAAATCTGTTCAGGGGGAAGCTCAAAGCTCGCACCCGGTTCCAGGGCATCAAGCTGTTCTTGCAGGTCCGCTTGCGCGGTCAGCGATAACAGAGCGACTGTCAGGGCCACTCCATAACGCATGATTCGATACATCAATGTTTTCTCAAAAGCCAGGATGAAGGAGGACTGCACCGAGTTTGGTGCAAATCGATGGTAAAGGGCTTTCCGAAACCGTTGAGGGCCATGGATGGCCCGATTCGAGCCCTACAGGGACGTACTCGCGGGCGTGTTTCGGAAAGCCCTTTACCATCGGTTTGCCACACCCAAGCCTGCGGCCTTGCCAGGGCCCATTAATGAACCCCGGCAAGAACCTCAGTGGATCAGGCTTTCTCTACAATCATGCGACCCCGCATCTCCATATGCAGCGCATGACAGAACCAGTTGCAGTAGTACCAGTGCACCCCGGGACGATCCGCCTTGAAGGTCACCGAAGCCGTCTGCTGCGGACTGACCTCCATGCTCACACCATGGTTCACCATACAGAAGCCGTGAGTCACATCCTCAATGGTGTCCAGGTTGGTCACATATACGGTCACCTCATCACCCTGCTTCACCTTGAACTCCGTCATCCCGTACTGCGGCGCAATTGAGGTCATGTAAACACGAACCTTGTTGCCATCGCGGATAACCTTGTTGTCGGCTTCCAGAGTAACGCCATCCTTCTTGGCCTGCTCAACGGCAGAGGCAAAGAACGGATCGTCACGATCGTAGATCTTCCTGGTCTTGATCTGATCACGACGGACCAGAATGCAGTCGTGGGGCTCGGCGAAGGCCGGGCCATCGTGAACCAGCTTCATCTCCTCGCCGGAGATATCGATCAGCTGGTCGTTCTCCGCATGCAAAGGTCCAACCGGCAGGAACCGGTCCTTGGAGAACTTCGACAGCACCACCAGCCACTTGCCATCGGCATCCCGGGATTCGGTCAGAGACGCGTGGTTGTGGCCCGGCTGATAATGCACATCCAGCTTCTGGCGGATGTAGTTCACGTCCTCGCCGTTGTAGTGCCTGATGGCATCGGCAATGTTCCACTTGCACACCTGGCTGTCGATAAACAGAGTGGTGTAGGCGTTACCCCGACCGTCGTATGTGGTGTGCAGGGGCCCAAGACCCAGCTCTGGCTCACCCACCACGGTATCACGGGGCTCAATCGCTCCGTCGAACAGGTCATCCAGCTTCTCGATCGAAATAATGGTGACCGTTGGCGACAACTTGCCATTGGCAATAAAGTACTTGCCGTCCGGGGAGGTATTCAGGCCATGCGGGTTCTTGGGAACCGGGATGTAGCGGGTCAGGTCCGAGCCTGCACGACCGTCCACCACAGGCACCTTGGAGTCGCCCAGGGTCTTGTAGTTACCGTCCCGGACTGCCTTCTCGATGCGCTCGATGTTGAACACGACGGCCCAATCCCGATCGTTGCGCATGGTGCCGGCCAGATCCAGTGCCTTCTCCGAGTTGTAGCAGGTGGCACAGGCGTATTTGCCGGTGTAGTCTGCATCGGTGTTGTCCAGGTTGCCATCCACAATCACCTGGAAGGCCACTTCCATGGTTTCCGCGTCCACCGCATTGAACATGGTATAGCTGTTTTCAAGGCTGGTATCGCTGCCGTCGTTCGGGTGCGGGATCACGTATTCCCCGTTACAGAAGACGTACTTGGTCTTCGGCACCTTCTGCAGCCGCAGACCATGGATGGCCTGAACGTTGGGAATGGCGGTGATCTTGTCACACTTCATGATGTCCAGACGGATACGGGCAACCCGGGTATTGGCCTTGTCATTGATGAACAGATACTTGCCATCGTAACGGCCATCCGTCATGGAAATATGCGGGTGGTGGGAGTCACCGTTCAGGTGGGTATTGTCATGGCCCAATACGTCTTTGCTCTCGTTGCTAATCCCCCAGCCTGTCGCAGAATCCACGTTGAACACGGGGATACGCATGAGTTCCCGCATGGATGGGATGCCCAGGACCCGTACTTCACCGGAGTGACCACCACTCCAGAAACCGTAGTACTCGTCCAGTTCGCCGGGGTGCACAACGTATTTATTGCGGGCTTCTTCGGCGGCAGCCGCGAACGATTCCCGTGACATCACTGCAGCACCAAGGCCGGTTGCCCCGGCAACACCGGCGAGTGCCGCGGCACCCATGAACCGGCGGCGACTCTGCCCGCTCTCGGGAAGCGCCTGGGTATCCTTGGTCAGATCATCTCTTTTTTTCATAACATCCAACTCCGTTATTGGTAATGGCGGTTTTGCTTCTCGTGCTTTCTTTTTATGGGACTACTCAAGACACCTGAACCACGGGTATTTCCTCCGGGTGGCCTGGTGCGTTATGGCCACGGCGCTTGCCGCGTCGCTTGACGATCAGCGGTGGGCACTTGTGGTCATCGAAATAGGTCATCTGGCAGTCCAGGCAGTAATGGCATTCCATGTAGTTGATGTGGCCGTCCGGGTGGATCGCCTGAACTTCACACTCGTGATCGCACAGCCGGCAAGGATTGCCACATTCCTTGCGGCGTTTGAGCCAGTCGAACACTCGCAGTTTGCTTGGCAGTGCCAAAGCCGCGCCCAGCGGACACATGTAGCGGCAAAACACTTTGCGGGTGAACAGGTTGACCACCAGTAGCAACACGGCGTAAGTCACGAAAGGCCAGCTGCGATCAAACTTCAGGGTGATGGCGGTCTTGAACGGCTCCACCTCTGCAAGCCGTTCGGCGGTCGCCATGGAATCCAGCGACACTCCGAACAACACCAGCAGAATGATGTACTTGATGGCCCATAGCCGCTCGTGCACGGCAAAAGGCACGGTGTATTGGGGTACTTTCAGCTTGCGGGCAATTTCGTTCAGCAGTTCCTGCAGCGCGCCGAACGGGCACAACCACCCACAGTAAACCGCCCGGCCCCAGAGCAGGATGATGCCTGCCACCACGGCCCAGAGAATGAAAATCACCGGGTCGATCAGGAAGGTTTCCCAGCTGAAGCCACTGATCAGGCTGTTCACAAACGTGAGCACGTTGACGATGGACAGCTGCCCCATGGCAAACCAGCCGATGAAGAACAGGGTGTAGGTCAGAAATGCGTGGCGGATCCAACGCATGATTCTGGGTTTTTTCACCAGCCAGTCCTGGAAGAACAGGATAAACATCAGCACGCCGATACCAATACCGAGCACCACAATCTGGAACTCCCGCTGGTACCACACCTGCACCCACATGGGCTGGCTCTCCAGCCATTCTTCCTCGGAGACAACTGTCTCCGGACGGGTGTAATACTGCTCCGGCAGCTGGTACTCCAGCGGGAATACCTGGAATTCGCTGTCCAGCGGCCCGGTCTGGCGCTTCACCGTGAGCTCGAGTGTCCACGGTGTACCGGGATCGAAGTTGTATTGCTGGCGAATGATGAAGATCGCCATCTCCGTGAATTCCGGCATGCCCTCGGCATAGACGTCGCTTAGCCGGTAGAAATCCAGGTCACGGAAATTGAAGGTGTCGCCGAACTGACGGATCTGGATGCGATCGAAGATGCCGCCGCGAACATAACCTGACCCCTTGAAGGAGTATTCACCGTTGGCCATCACGGCAATGGCATGCTCGCCTTCCTCCAGCTCGGATGTCAGCCACTGGTACTGGCTTTCGCCCAGCAGATTCCGGCCGATTGTGGGCGCATCCAGGTAAGCGGCATACAGATCAATCAGCGGCTCTTTGCGTTCCTCCGGGCCAGCGGTATCAACGCCCTCGGCTTCCGTCCCCTTGAAGGAATCATCCACCTGGCCCTTGGTAAGCATCAACCGGCGCACAGAGCCGTCACCGGTCAGTTCCTGCCAGGTTTTCTCCTCGAAGGCCTGTTTGTCGACGGTGGCCACCGGCGGACGGGTCCCATCCTCGCCCTCAACCATGCCCAGTTCCACGGCCACCCGATGGGCGGTGCGCATGATCACTTCATTGATCACCATCACGGTCACCGTGGCACCGGACAATCCGTCCACAGCCACCTTTCGTTCCGAAGAGGTTCCGCCCACGGTTACCCGCTGGTCCGCTTTGAGGCCCGTGTACTGATCGGTAAAGGCGTGCATTTTGCTTTCGGGTATGCCCACCAGGAGAATGGGTTCGTCGTGGTGGATTACCTTGGCGGCCTTGATGGTGCCTTCGGCATCCAGCACCACCATGGCATTGACCGGCTTGCCCGAGTAGGCGGGGGTCTGGACAAAATCCAGTGACTGATAGGCGTAGCCCACCAACTCCTTACGGACGTAGAGCTCCTGGATGGCCCGATTGCCTTTCCGGGGAATCACCCGGGTGACATCGGGAAACGCCTGCTCAATGACCTGACGACCGGCAACGGGCTCATACTTGGACAGAGGCGCTGCATCCAGGGCCATGGCCATGATCGACGCGAAAAAGACAAAAGCGAAGCGGGAAAAAACGGACACAGAAGACTCCCTGAGAAAAAGCGCCTTATTGCTTCAGCCTAGGCAAATTAGAGGAAAATCAAATACCTCTTATTGAATACACCTGGCGGAGGAACTGATCGACTTCACGCTGTCAGCCCAGGCTGACAGCGTTTCCGTATGAATCGAGAGGGAGGTAATTACTTATATGGCCGAGGCGGATGGACTCCACCATCATGGTCAGCGGCTGCTGCGCCTCATCGGTGGATGGGGGCGTGCCACCGCGGCCGGACATGGCGGCGACGAACACCACATCCCAGGACTGGCCTGTGGCCCGGGATTCTTCTTGCAAGGCCCCGAAATCCGGTGCCTCTTCGGGCGTCTTGTCGACGCAGATCACCGGCGTCAGGGCGCCGCCTTCACCGCGCTCAAAAGCGGCTCTTTCTTCCGGGGAGGCCTCGTCCGGCAACTCTGCCCGGCAGAAAACGAATAGCAGGCGCTGGGGCTCCTGCTGGCTGTGGGAGGCCTGAATCAGGTCACTGTAACTGCTGATCATCTTGGTGAATCCTTACTGGTACCGGGCCGCTGCGATTTACGCGTGGCGGGCAATGAGCTGGTCGGACGAGGTTAGCCTGCGGACTTCGTCGCAGACTTCTTCCACGGCATCTTCGCCGTAGCTCTGTCCATAATGTTTCTTGAAGCCGAAGTCGTAGAGCCGGACATGCTCATCGGGCTCCACACCGATGTTCTCGAGACAGGCCCGGGCACAGTGCAACGGGCAGCCATCAATAACCGTGATCGGGCGACCGGATCTGGCGGTTTTCACCAGGGACGGCACCTTGCCGCCGACGCCGGAGATGCAGGACATTTCGAACTCACCGGCATGATCGAGCCTTACCGCCACATTGTTGGCCAGCTGCGCCACATCAGAGCAGCCGGAACATGAGTAAATCAGTGGACGTTGCTTTCTCGATGTCACTTGTCCCCCTTTCCAAAAAGCCTGGAGGTTTGAATGTGATCCGTTACTGGCTGATCTCAATCAGACGCTGCGGATCCGAGATGAACAGTCGGCTGCGGTTGACCCGCACCAGGCCGTTGGCTTTCAGGTCCGCCAGAATCCGGGAGAAAGTCTCCGGCTGCATGGCCAGCCTGGAGGCCACCAGGCACTTGGGTAGCGGCAACTCGACTTCTCCACCCTCATCTGCGCCATTGGGCAGCAGGTCGATCAGGTAGCGGATCAGGCGGTCACGGGCGTTCTGTACGGTCATGATTTCCAGGTCGTGGAACCGGGAAACCGCGCGTTTGGCGTAATGCCGCAGGGCTGCCTGGGCGTATTTCGGGTTGCTTTCCAGCATGTCCTGGTAGGCTTTCACGGGGATCATCAGAACCTCGCTGGATTTCAGGGCCTCGGCGTAGCAGGCATACCGGGGCGGATCGGCATAGATCATGACTTCGGCGAAGCAGTCGCCAGGGGCGATGCTGTCGAGGGTTCGGTCGATGCCGGAGGAGTCCAGGCGGTAAAGACGCAAGCGGCCGGAGATCACGAAGAAGAAATGGTGCGCCGGCATGTCCTGGCGATAGAGCAGCTGGTGATGGCCAAGGCGGATTCTTCGGGATTGCTGGATCAGGTGCTGCAGGTCTTTGCCATTGAGTTCCGAGAACAGTGGATGGCTGCGCAGGGCCTGGAGGCCGTCTTCGTCGTCAAAGGGTTTGTTGACGGCGACCAGGACGGGTTTGGTGTAGCGGGTTTCGGCCGTTTGGGTCATTGCCATTGGTGTATCCTCTCTGCATATTCATGCATTCGAAATCATGTTTTAAATAGTAGAAGGATACTGGGGGAAAATCGCTCCCCCCATGGGGGTAGTCGGGGGGTTATTCGGGAGTAATTGATCTAACTCAAAGTGTTTTTTTGCTAACTAATTTGAGTCGAAAAGGCTACCGCTAGGTCTGGCGCCTGGCGCACTGAACATCGAGTACAGACTGGCAGGAACCCCCTTTCCAAAACACGCTCCTTGCGGCACATCCATGTGGCGCTTGACTGCAGCCATCCATGGCTGCAGACAGTTTTGGAAAGGGGGTTCCTGCCAGTCTCCAGGCTTTGGTCGCGCGCCTTTTACTGCATTAGTGGCGAGTCGGGCAGCTCGAGATCTACTCCTTCTACGCCAGTTTCCGCTGCCAGAACCTGCAGGTACTGACGAAACGCCCGGCGGGTTACACTCTCGCTCAGGTACTGTCGGATCTGGGGTTTGACGTGCTCATACGGGAGCTGCTGGCCGTCGATGCGTTGGTCGACGCGGACGATGTGCCAGCCGTAGCGGGTTTCGATCAGTTCCGGGTTCAGGCCCTCTTCCAGGGACAGGACGGGGCGCTCGAATTCGTCCACTGTCTGGCCCTTGCTGATCTGGCCGAGGCTGCCGCCCTGGTGGCGGGATTCGCAGGCAGAGTATTGTTTGGCCAGTTCGGCGAACTGGGAGCGGCCGTCGATGAGGGACGACAGCAGCTGTTGGCCGGCTTCTTCCTGGCGGATGCGTTCCTGGACGTCGTCCGGGGCAGCAGCGAGGAGGATGTGGCTGACGGCCATCAGCGTTGGGCTGCGGAAGCGGGCCGGGTTGGCGTTATAGAAGCGTTCGCAGTCCTGTTCGGTGGGGTCCGGGACGTTGAGTTCGAGTTCCAGTACCCGGGCAATGCGGTCTTCCTCGTCGGCGATGTCGTCGAGCTTGAGGCGGCTGGCCTGTTGCAGGAGGAGCTCGCGGATGACGAGGCTTCTGGCGGCTTCATGCCAGGCTTCGGCGACTTCTTCGGCCGGGTGGTGCTGCATTTCCCGGGCGATGTCGTCTTCGCCGATGAGGGTTTCACCCACGGTGACCGGCGGGAACTGGTTTCTGGGCTTTTCGGCGTCGCCGACGGGGATGAGTTGCATAGCAATAACCTCAGTAAACATGGGGTCAGACGAACGCTTTCATCTGACCCCGTTTTCATTTGCATCAAGCGCGCTTGCGAACCACCTGGTACTTCCGACCGAAATACTCCACCGGCACGCTGAGCATGTGCACCAGGCGGGTGAACGGGAAGAGTACGAAGATGGTCAGGCCCAGGAAGATGTGGGTCTTGTAGATCCAGTGCACGTCGGCAATGTAGCCGGCCACGCCGCCCTGAAGGGTGACAACACCCTGGGCCCAGGCAGAGAACTTGAGCATGGTGCTACCGTCCAGGTGACCCATGGTGGGCAGGATGGTGAGCATGCCCAGGACCAGCTGGACCACCAGGATGATAATGATCATGTTGTCGGCGAAGGTGCTGCTGGCCTTGATACGTGGATCAGTCAGACGACGCCAGGCGAGCATAGCGCCGCCGATAATCGCCATCACGCCTGCGATTCCGCCAACCACGATCGCCATCACCTGCTTGGTGCCGGGGGTCATGAACGGCTCGTAGAGCGCGTGCGGTGTCAGCAGGCCCACCAGGTGACCGAAGAAGATCACCAGTACGCCGACATGGAACAGCACGCTGGCCATCACCATGTTTTTCTTGCGCAGCATCTGGCTGGAATGGGCTTTCCAGGTGAACTGGCCCTGGTCATAGCGAGCCCAGGTACCAATCACGAGGATCGCGATAGCAATGTAGGGATAAACCCCGAACAGTAGTGTATTGAGATAGGACATCATTTCCGTTTCCTCCTGCGCCCTCAGGCGCGCCCTGCCTGACGGGGTGTTGCGTCCGTCATCAGCTGATCACTCAGGTGAATGGTCTGGGTCTGTTCCAGTTCCCGGCGGCGTTGGCCTACAACACTGCCGGTACTGCAGGAGCTGCCCTGATCATCAACAAACTTCACCATTTCCTCTTCCCAGACCTTGTCCAGAGCCTCCGGGGTGTCGTCGCGCTCTTCCGAGGCGACGATCCGGGCCAGCTCCTGGCGGTTTGCCGCACGCCCGGAGAGGGTCAGCAGCGAGTCCATCACCACGTGATAGAAGCTTTCCCGCTGGTACAGACGCTCACCCAGCAAGCCCAGGATGTGGTGGATGTCCTCCAACCAGTTCCGGATCTCGTCCCAGGGTCGGGTTGAGAGGTATTCCAGGAACAGTGGCAGGTAGTCCGGCAGTTCCCTGGCGTCGATTTCCAGACCGTTGCTGCGATATTCTTCCATCAGGTCCACCATGGCCTGGCCACGGTCGCGGGATTCCCCGTGCACGTGCTCGAACAGCAGCAGGGACGTGGCCCGGCCCTTGTCGAACATACCCACGTAGTTCTCCTGCATGTCCAGAAGGTCGCCATCGCAGACCATTTCCACGCAGCGCAGCAGTTGCTCCTTGTTCTGCCTCGGCAGCCGGCTGTCCTCAAGGACAGCGGCAATCAGGGCATCTTTGGAGGCCTGGAGTTCTTCGGTCGGGTACTCGAGCACCCGGGCCAGTACTTTTAAGAGTTGCATCTTGGCCTCCTTATTCCTGCAGCTGTTTCGGGTCAACCTGCTTCACGGTCGACAGCTTCTGGACCATGCTGGTGGTCTGTTTGCGGCCACCGAACATGTTGAACTTGCTGTCGCCGTTGCAGCCTTCACCGAAGCTGAAGCCGCAACCGTTGCGCTCGCCATGGGCGGTGGCATCGGGGAAGGCTTCTTTCGCCAGCTCGCGGTGGCTGGTGGGGATTACGAAGCGGTCCTCGTAGTTGGCGATGGCCAGGTAGCGGTACATTTCATCCGCCTGGGCCTTGCTCAGACCACACTCTTCCAGGGCACGCAGGTCCTCTTTGCCTTCCACGGTCTCGGCGCGCTTGTACAGACGCATGGCCATGATCCGCTTGAGGGCACGAACGATGGGCTTCTCATCGCCGGCGGTGAGCAGGTTGGCCAGGTACTTGACCGGGATCCGCAGGCTCTCGATCTTGGGCAGTACGCCATCGAACTCGACCTTGCCGGCTTCCGCCGCGGACTGGATCGGGCTCAGGGGCGGCACATACCAGACCATGGGCAGGGTGCGGTATTCCGGGTGCAGCGGCAGGGCCAGCTTCCAATCCACGGCCATTTTGTAGACCGGGCTGCGTTGGGCGGCTTCGATCACGTTCATCGGGATGCCGTCTTTCCTGGCCTGCTCGATCACTTTCGGGTCGAACGGGTCCAGGAATATTTCCAGCTGCTTCTCGTACAGCTCATGCTCGCCCGGGGCGCTGGCCACTTCTTCGATGCGGTCTGCGTCGTACAGGAGCACACCGAGGTAGCGAATCCGGCCAACACAGGTCTCGGAGCACACGGTGGGCATGCCGGCTTCGATCCGCGGGTAGCAGAAAATGCACTTCTCGGACTTGCCGGTTTTCCAGTTGAAGTAGATCTTCTTGTACGGGCAGCCGGAGACACACATCCGCCAGCCGCGGCACTTGTCCTGGTCGATCAGCACGATACCGTCTTCTTCCCGCTTGTAGATGGCGCCGCTGGGGCAGCTGGCCACACACGCCGGGTTCAGGCAGTGCTCGCACAGCCGCGGCAGGTACATCATAAAGGTGTTCTCGAACTGGCCGTAGATGTCCGCCTGCACCTGGTCAAAGTTCTTGTCCTTGCGGCGCTTGGCGAACTCGGTACCGAGAATCTCTTCCCAGTTCGGGCCCCATTCGATTTTCTGCATCCGCTGGCCGGAGATCAGCGAGCGCGGCCGTGCCACCGGCTGGTGCTTCATGTCGCCGGCGGTATGCAGGTGCTGATAATCGAAATCGAACGGCTCGTAGTAGTCGTCGATCTGGGGCAGGTCCGGGTTGGCGAAGATGTTCGCCAGTACCCGGAAACGGCCACCGATCTTCGGGCGGATCTTGCCGGAGCTGTCACGCATCCAGCCACCCTTCCACTTGTCCTGGTTCTCCCACTCTTTGGGATAGCCGATACCGGGTTTGGTCTCGACGTTGTTAAACCAGGCGTATTCCATGCCTTCACGGCTGGTCCATACGTTTTTGCAGGTCACTGAACAGGTGTGGCAACCAATGCACTTGTCCAGGTTCAGCACCATGCCGACTTGGGAACGGATCTTCATTTTACAGCCTCCTGAACAGTGTCATTGCCTTCACCGTCGAGCCAGTCGACGTTGTGCATCTTGCGAACCACCACGAATTCGTCGCGGTTGGAACCTACGGTTCCGTAGTAGTTGAAGCCGTAGGAATACTGGGCGTAGCCGCCGATCATGTGGGTCGGCTTCGGGCACACCCGGGTGACCGAGTTGTGGATACCGCCACGGGTACCGGTGATTTCCGAGCCCGGAATGTTCACGATCCGCTCCTGGGCGTGGTACATCATCACCATGCCGGGCATCACCCGCTGACTCACAACCGCCCGGGCTGCAATGGCGCCATTGGCGTTGAACAGCTCGATCCAGTCGTTGTCCTCAATGGCCAGTTCTTTGGCGTCGTCCTCACTCAGCCACACAATCGGGCCACCGCGGGACAGGGTGAGCATCAACAGGTTGTCGCTGTAGGTGCTGTGGATACCCCACTTCTGGTGCGGCGTGATCCAGTTCAGCGCTTTCTCGGCGTTGCCGTTGCTGCGCTGGTTGATCATGCTGCTGACCGTCTTGGTGTTGATCGGCGGGCGATACACAAGCAGGCTCTCGCCGAAGGCGCGCATCCACTCGTGGTCCTGGTAGAACTGCTGACGACCAGTCAGGGTGCGCCAGGGGATCAGCTCATGGACGTTGGTGTAACCCGCGTTGTAGGAGACATGCTCGTCTTCAAGACCAGACCAGGTTGGGCTGGAGATGATCTTGCGCGGCTGCGCCACGATGTCCCGGAAGCGGATCTTCTCCTCTTCCTTGTTCTTCGCCAGATGGGTGTGGTCCAGACCGGTCATTTCTGACAACGCAGCCCAGGCTTTCACCGCAACCTGGCCGTTGGTTTCCGGGGCCAGGGTCAGGATCACTTCCGCTGCATCAATGGCGCTTTCAATCTTCGGACGGCCGGCGTTGGCTCCGTCGATGTGCTTGTAGTTCAGGTCACCCAGGAACGTCACTTCTTTCTCGGTGTTCCAGTTGATGCCCTTGCCACCGTTACCCAGCTTGTCCATCAAAGGACCAAGCGAAGTGAAGCGCGCGTAGGTGTTCGGGTAGTCCCGCTCAACGGTGATGAAGTTGGGCGCGGTCTTGCCCGGGATCAGGTCGCACTCGCCCCGCTTCCAATCCTTCACATCGAACGGCTGGCCCAGCTCGGCCGGAGCGTCGTGCAGCAGCGGCAGGGTAACCACGTCTTTCTCGACACCCAGGTGGCCTTCGGTGGCTTTGGAGAACGCCTTGGCGATGCCCTTGTAGATCTCCCAGTCACTGCGCGCTTCCCAGGCCGGATCGGTAGCGGCGGTCAGCGGGTGGATGAACGGGTGCATGTCGGAGGTATTCAGATCGTTCTTCTCGTACCAGGTGGCCGTCGGCAGAACGATGTCGGAATACAGACAGGTGGTGGACATGCGGAAGTCAAGGGTCACCAGCAGGTCGAGTTTGCCTTCCGGCGCTTCGTCATGCCATTTGACCTCTTTCGGCTTGGCGCCACCTTCGTGGCCCAGATCCTTGCCCTGCAGGCCGCTCTTGGTACCCAGCAGGTACTTGAGCATGTACTCGTGGCCCTTACCGGAGGACCCCAGCAGGTTGGATCGCCAGATAAACATATTGCGCGGATGGTTCTGGGGCGCTTCCGGATCCTCACTGGCAAACGCCAGGGAGCCGTCTTTCATGGACTGCGCCACATAGTCCGACACTTCCATTCCGGCTTTTTCTGCCTCAGCAGCAATACCCAACGGGTTGCGGTTGAGCTGCGGGGCAGACGGCAGCCAGCCCATGCGCTCGGCGCGCACGTTGTAGTCAATCAGGCTACCGCCGAATTTGGACTTGTCCGCCAGCGGCGACAGGATCTCGTCGACACCCAGCTTCTCGTAACGCCACTGGCCAGAATGGGCGTAGAAGAAGGAGGTGGAGTTCATATGCCGGGGCGGACGCTGCCAGTCCAGACCAAAGGCCAGGGGCTGCCAGCCGGTCTGCGGACGCAGTTTTTCCTGGCCTACGTAGTGAGCCCAACCGCCACCGCTCTGGCCGATGCAGCCACACATGATCAGCATGTTGATCAGGCCGCGGTAGTTCATGTCCATGTGGTACCAGTGGTTCATACCGGCACCGACGATGACCATGGAACGGCCCTTGGTCTTGTCGGCGTTATCGGCGAACTCACGGGCAATGCGGATCACTTTCTCGGCGGGGACGCCGGTGATCTTTTCCTGCCAGGCCGGGGTGTAAGGCTTAACTTCGTCATAGGAAGTGGCACCGTCATCCTCGCCCAGGCCACGGCTAATGCCGTAGTTGGCGACCATCAGGTCATAGACGGTAACCACACGTCCTTCGGAGCCGTCCGCAAGCTGCACTTTGCGGGTACCCAGCTTGTGCTTGAGGATGTCCTTGATTTCCACGTGTTTGAAGTGATCATGCTCGATACCACCGAAGTACGGGAAGGCGACGTCCACAACGTCATCGTGCTTCTCGACCATGGACAGCTGCAGGTTGACGTCGGAGCCTTTGGCGGTCTGCTTCAGGTTCCACTTGCCCTTTTCACCCCAGCGGTAGCCAATGGAACCATTGGGAGCCGTCAGCTCACCGGAGGCTTCATCAATGGCGATGGTTTTCCACTCGGGGTTGTTTTCTTCACCCAGCCCGTCCACCAGGTCACTGGCGCGCAGGAAGCGGCCCGGAACGAAACTGCCGTCATCCTTCTCTTCCAGCATGACCAGGTAAGGCATGTCGGTGTAGCGACGCACGTAGTCGGTGAAGTACTCACTGGGCTTGTCGACGTGGAACTCTTTCAGGATCACGTGACCCATGGCCATACCCAGAGCCGCGTCGGTACCCTGCTTGGGGTTCATCCATTCGTCGGACAGCTTGGAGACTTCGGCGTAATCCGGAGTAATGGCGACGGTCTTGGTGCCCTTGTAGCGAACTTCCGTGAAGAAGTGGGCGTCCGGGGTACGGGTCTGGGGTACGTTGGAGCCCCAAGCAATGATGTAGCCGGAGTTGTACCAGTCTGCTGATTCCGGCACGTCGGTCTGCTCACCCCAGGTTTGCGGGGAGGCCGGCGGCAGGTCGCAGTACCAGTCGTAAAAGCTCATGCACACGCCGCCGATCATGGACAGGTAACGGCTGCCGGCTGCGTAGGAGACCATGGACATGGCAGGAATCGGCGAGAAGCCGATGATGCGGTCCGGGCCATGCTTTTTGGCGGTGTAAACGTTGGAGGCGCCAATCAGCTCGTTGACTTCGTCCCAGCTGGAACGCACGAACCCGCCCATACCCCGGCGAGGCTTGTATTCCGCCGTTTTCTTGGGATCTTCAACAATGGAGGCCCAGGCATCCACCGGATCCTTGTGCTCAACTTTTGCCGCGCGCCACAGCTTCATCAGGTGCTTGCGCATCAGCGGGTATTTCAGGCGGTTGGCGCTGTACATGTACCAGGAGTAGCTGGCACCGCGGGGGCAACCACGGGGCTCATGGTTGGGCAGGTCCGGACGGGTACGGGGGTAATCGGTTTGCTGGGTTTCCCAGGTAACCAGGCCGTTCTTGACGTAAATCTTCCAGCTGCAGGAGCCGGTGCAGTTTACGCCGTGGGTGGAACGCACGATCTTGTCGTGCTGCCAGCGCTGGCGGTAGCTGTCTTCCCACTCGCGACTGACTTCGTGGGTTTCGCCATGGCCGTTGGAGAACGGCTCGCGCTTCTTCCTGAAGTAATTCAGTTTATCGATCAAATGACTCATGGTCTCTCTCTCCGTCTGCCGGATCGTTTCTCCGATTTGAGACCATTGTGTGTGAGAAAAACCGCAAAATCTGCGTGGTTACTACCTCATAACCCGTTTCTACCACCCTGGGGGTAGGTGGCTTATATCCCCGGGTGGAGTAGGTGTTCACGCTCGTGTCGGCGACTTTCCCGGGCAAACAGGAAAAGACAGCCCACAAGCAGCAGGAAGAGAATCATGAAGACCGCACTGCGGATACCCAGCCAGTGGTTAACGCTGCTGAAAATCACCGGCAGCACAAAGGCTACGGAACAGGCGCTCACCAGCAGCAACCCGGCGACAAAGGCCGCCACCGAACGATTTTCAACAATCACCAGCCGCTGGAGGCTACCCATGCTGCAGCCCATGGCCAGCCCGAGGGTGACAACAAACACTCCCTCTACTTGCATGGGCAGGGCAAATTCAACGCGGATTGTGGCATCAACGCCCTGAATAAACAGCGTCATGGGTGGGTAGGACAAAACAAACAGTGCGATCAGACAGACCATCAGTGCCCGGGTGACAACCCGTGCACTGCCGAATCGATCGGAAAACCCGCCTCCCACAATCTGGGCCAGGGCACCTGGAATCACAAACCATTGAGCCAGCCGCGCTCCGGAATCCACTGACAGATCGAACTGTGAAGACAGGTAGTCCGGCAGCCACAAGGCCAACGCGAAGAAGCTGCCGGCGACAACGCCAAAATAGCCACAAAGCTGGCCGGCCCGCCTCGTCTGCATTCGGTGTAGCAGCACCCGGACTGAGGTTTCTGCGGTCGGGTCCGCCTCAGCGTCTTCCGGATCGGTAAGCATGACCAGCAGCGCAAGCACCAGAACCAGCACAATAAGATAGGCCAGCGGCACCCCGTGCCAGGAAAAGGCCTCATGGAACAGTGGCACCAGGTAGTAGTTGAATCCGGCGCCGGTTACGCCGGCGCCAAACACCCCGAGCACAAGGCCCAGGCGTTTGGATTCACAGTGTCCTGTCACGAACTGCAACCCGGCGCTGTAGAATCCACCCGCCAGCCCGAGACCGCCGGCGGCAACCAGGTACCCGGGGAAGGTATCGGTGGTCAGAAGTATCACCATGCAGGCTGCGAGCCCGGCCAGGCAGATCAGCATGATCCGGCGGGCGCCGAATTTCTGCGCCGCCAGGCCCGCTGGAACGGCCAGCGCCGCCCCCACCGCCATCGGCATCGCCAGCAGAAATCCAAACTGCAAGTCGCTGAGAGCCAGCTCCGAACGCAGATGGACTCCGGCCACCGCAAACAGAGTCCAGCACCCGGCAGCGACAACAAAGCCCGCTACCGCCAACGGCAGTACCACTGCCAATGACGCCAGCCGGTCATCTGCACGATCCGTTTCGGACTTCATTACTGTCGCTCTTCTGGAAACCTGCTTTTCAGTTTCATCTTTTGATCATAAAGGGGTCAAAGATTATGATGGGTTACCAACCATTGGGGTAATTGACTATCCTCAAGGAGGTATCACGGAATCCTGGTGCGAGGCATAATTCACCTAGCCCCGCCAAACGCATTGATGCGCACGAGATTGAATGAAATCCAGAAGCCCGCTTGTAAACCGAATCGCCATCGTCGTTGGCGCCGTGGTGGTGACAGCCCTTGTCAGCATGGCGACCACGCTTGCGGTGTCCAAAAGCATCGAAGGCAATGCCACCGCGATCAATCTGGCAGGCGCCCTGCGCATGGGTGCGTTCCAGCTGCTGGCCCAAAGCGCGGGCCCTGCGGTTCCAGAGTCCGGTGAGGACTCGATCTCGCAGATGCTGGACCAATACGAGACCAAGCTGGCTGACGCCAGCATCACCAAGGCCATCCCCGAAAGCCATGACCATCCGCTCGGCGCCCAGTACCAGGCCATTCTGGAATCCTGGCAAACCACGCTTCGGCCTGCCCTGCAGGAACATGACGAGGGCACGCCTGTTTCCGAGACCATGCTGGCCTCAACACAGCAGTACGTTGATAACGTAGACCAGCTGGTCAATATGCTGGAACAGCGAACCGAAGCCCGTATTGACCTGCTGCACCTGATTCAGATCATCAGCCTGGCTTTTTCCATTCTTATCATCGTGGCGCTGTTCATCGATCTGAAAAACCGTATTTTGCGGCCACTGCGCAAGCTGGTCAGCATCGCCATCGCCGTGGGCGACCAGGACTTTTCCCGTAAGGCCAACCTGAGCGGCTCCGACGAGCTGGCACAACTTGGCCAGGCCTTTGACCAGATGACCAGCGAGCTGGCACTGACCTATTACGAGCTGGAAGAAAGGGCCCGCCTGAAAACGGAAGAGCTTGAAAGGAGCCACGCGGCCCTTCAACTCCTGCATTCCGCAAGCCGGGACCTGTTTGCCAAACACGACCTGTGCAATGGGGCGATCCCCATGCTTCAGGAGCTTGAGCAGCTACTGGGCATTGGCCCGATCCGCCTCTATCTCCATGACAAGGAATCCTCAGAGCCAATTCAAGCAATCACGACCGCCAGCCGGGAACGGCCCTTCTACTGCCGTGATCACCACTGCAATGCCTGCCTGGTGACGCCAGAGGCCTATGACGAGCTTCCCGTGGAATCCAACGACGGTCGGCGGCTCCTGCTACCGATCCGTACCCCCGGACAGCTGCTGGGTACACTGGAGGTCTGGTACCCGGCTGAGGAAGGTCTTTCGAAAACCTCCCGGCGGCTGTTGGAAACCCTCAGCGACCAGCTGGCCACGGCCATTTTCCTGGAACGGCAGATTACCGAGGAGCAGCAGCAGACGCTTGCTGAAGAACGCACAGTGATCGCCCGGGAACTTCATGATTCCCTGGCACAGTCACTTTCATACCTGAAAATGCAGGTTGCCCGGTTGCGCCGCCTTAACATCGACGGCGAGCAACAAAAAACTCACGAGGCGATTCTCGACGAACTCAGTACCGGCCTGAACAGTGCCTATCGCCAGTTGCGGGAGCTGCTGGCGACGTTCAGGCTGAAGCTGGACACGCCGGATCTTGCTACTGCCCTGCAGAAGACCATTGAAGAATTTTCCGAGCGGCTGGGTAAGCCGGTTGGGCTGCAGTACAATCTGCCGCCCCAGACCCTGTCGCCAAATGAAGAGATCCATACCCTGCAGATTGTGAGGGAAGGCCTGGCCAACGCGGTCAAACACGCAGATGCCACGGACATAACCGTGGATGTTCTGTTCGAATCGCCACAAGTACGGGTGCGGATCCGGGATAATGGCAAGGGCCTGCCCGGTAGCGACCAGCCCGTCAATCATTATGGCCTGATCATCATGCAGGACCGCGCCCGGACCCTGGGCGGCAAGGTCGAAGTAAGCAACCGGGATGAAGGGGGTGTGGAAGTCACCCTGGGATTTGTTCCCAAAAGCCGAAACCTGATTCCCACAGAAGCATCAAATGCCTGACCAAAAGAGAGAACCCGATGTCTGAGTCACCCGCAAGTATTCTGTTGATCGACGATCACCCGCTTCTTCGCCAGGGCATCAAACAGTTGATCGATATGGAAGACGATATGAGCGTGGCCGGGGAGGCCAGTAACGCTGCCGACGGCATCCGGCTGGCCACCGAACTGGAGCCCGACCTGATCCTGATGGACCTGAACATGCCCGAAATGGACGGCATCGAAGCGCTCAGAAGACTTCGGGAACAGAACATCAGCTCCCGCATTGTGATGTTCACCGTGTCGGACCAGGAGGATGACGTGGTGGCGGCACTCCGGGCCGGTGCGGACGGCTACCTGCTGAAGGACATGGAACCGGAAGACATGATCAACCAGCTTCATCAGGCGGCGGTCGGCAAAATGGTGATCAGTGACCGATTGACTACCCTGCTGGCCGAGGCCCTGCGCTCCAACAAGCCCCAACAGGCATCACGCCCGGATTTCGACAGCCTGACACCGCGGGAGAAGGATATCTTGCGGCTGATTGCAGAGGGCCTTTCAAACAAGATGATTGGTCGCAAGCTCGACATCAGCGACGGCACCGTGAAAGTCCATGTGAAACACCTGCTGAAGAAACTGAACCTGCGCTCAAGGGTGGAAGTGGCCGTTTGGGCAGTGGAAGAAGGCCTCCACAAGGGCTGAGTTATATCAAATCGTTCCAGAGCACTTTGCTTTACTCTGTGCCGGTTACTGACCGCCCGGAGTAAAGCATGGCTTTTTCACTACCTTCCATTGCCTCCCTGAACTCTCCCCTGATTGGGCAAACGGTTTCCGTCCTTCGGGAGTACCTGTCCTCCCCCGCGCCCATGCTAGGCGCTATTGATCGCAGAATCCCGGTGCCCCTGAAACAGCTAGCCGCCGAGGCGCCTCTGAATCACATTTTTGCCCAGGCCATTGATGACGGAGAATTCGATGACTTCGAAGGCCGCCGGATTCGCCTAGAGGTGAACGGCGGACAACCCGGCATCACCATTGGCTTCTGGGCCGGCCGACTCCGGGTGATCGACGGCCCCGGAGAGGCAACCATCCGGGGCTCGCTGACCGCCTTCAGAACCCTGGCGGAACGTCGACAGGACCCCGACCAGCTGTTTTTCCAGCGCAAGCTGGTTATCGAAGGTGACACGGAGCTGGGCCTGGGCGTAAAAAACCTGCTGGATAGCCTGGAGTGGTGTCTCAGTCTGCGAAATCTGTTGCGGCAATAGCTCTCTTGCGTTAGCGATGTTTTAGCCATTCGGGAAAGGGCCGCCAACTGGCAACCCATGCTGGCAGCTTTTCGGGCTCCATTGGCGGCGAGATGGCATAGCCCTGTGCGACCTCACAACCAAGCTCCAGCAAGATTTCACCCTGACGAACCGTCTCCACACCTTCCGCAATAAATTGTTTGCGAAATACCCGGGACAACTCGATAACACTCCGGAGTATCGAGTGGTTTTCCAGATCATTTTCGGCGCCAGAAACGAATTCCCTGTCGAGTTTCAGAGTTTCTACTGGCAGCTGTTTAAGATACGACAATGAAGAGTAGCCGGTTCCAAAATCATCGAGTGAGAAAACCACACCCAGAGCCTGGCACGCTGAGATGGTAGCCACGGCCTGCCCCAGATCACCCAGCGTTGCGGATTCAAGAATCTCAAGATCCAGTCGAGAGGGATTGATGTCCGGAAATTCCTTGAGAATATTTGTCAGGGTCTCAGGAAACGCCTCGGACTGCAGATGCAAGGCAGCAATGTTAACGCTCACCTTCAGTTCGAGGTTCTGCTGATCCCAACGTTGCATTTGCCGCAGCGATTCCCGCAGAACCCACTCCCCAACTGAGATGCTCAGATTGTGGTGTTCAATTGCCGGCAGAAACTTGCCCGGAGACATCAACCCTTTGTCCGGGTGTTGCCAGCGTATCAGCGCCTCAGCCCCGACGATCTCGCCCGTTCGCAGGTTAACTTTGGGCTGATACAGGAGCCGGAAATTGTTTCTGGTAAGGGCCTCACGGATTCCTGACAGAATTATCTCTCTGGCACGGTAACGGCCCTGTTCTTCAGCATCCAGATATAGCCAGTCGCCTTTCGCTTCGTGCTTGGCAAGGAACAGTGTCTGGTTCGCTTTGCGAAGCAAACTATCAGCATCCGAAACCGTCTGCTCCACGACAAACACGATACCGGCCGTGAATTCGACGATCACTTGCTGATCATTCAGATGAAAGGCCTGCAGGCCCGATAGGCGCAGAGCTTCGAGCGTGGATTCTATTTCGCTCGTATCTGGTAGTAGCAGTATAAACTCATCGCCCCCTGTTCGGGCGAGGCGGGCTCCCGACGGGATTGAATCAAGCCAACGTCGCGTGAGAAGCTTGAGGAAATAATCGGCGGTGTCTTCGCCGAGCGTGGCGTTGATCATCACAAAATCATCAAGATCAATAGCAACCACAGCACCCGACCAGCCCGACCCACTCTGACCTATTCCTTGTAACTGCTTCCTGAGTGCTTGAACGATTCCATTTCTGTTTAACAAGCCTGTCAACGGATCCTCAAATGCGAGCGCTTCCAGTTGTATTTGATATTCGCTGGCCTGATTATCCAAGGCCTCCTTTATTTGCTCTTGCTGAAGACGGTGCAGTTCATCTTCGGTTCGCAGTCGCGCCATTTTTTCCCGCATCAACTGAATGGTGCTTGCAGACAATTTGCCATAGATTTCGAGCAGCGCGCTGACCAGCACAGAAATGGAACCGCTCAACTCGGAATCCACCTTCTCGCTCGCCTCTCCGACCGTTAGCCCCTGATCCATCGCCCGAATGGTAAGCGCCATACGTCGGTCTGATTCAAGAATATGAAAAGCCAGCCACTTGGTAAGATAGTCAAATAGCTCGGTCAGTTTTTCTTCGTGGGATCCAGGCCCTTGCTTGAGCATCTGAATTCGCGCAAAAAACATTTGGTGGTTGTCGTGGTGATTCTTGGCCATTTCCGAATCGCCCAGGGCGCGATCCCAGATCTGCTCTTCAAACTGGAAGTGATAGGATGCATAAGACAGCAGTTCGTCCATTACCCGATCTGCCGTCATTTCCGAAGCATCTGAGGCAAAATGCCACGCTAGTCGATTCAGAATCTCCACCAGGGCTTTATGCTGATCATCAATATCCCCAAACCCGGTCTCAAAATTCCTGTTCCAGGGAAAAATCTCGAAAGTCGTTGATCCGTCAAACTGTGATTTCGCCAACTGATATCACCTCTATCGAAAAGCCGGTAGTCACAGAATAGCGCAAGACGCAGACAACAACCTGCCGAATCGTTCAGCGCGACTAGTCAGTTAAGTCTGCACTTACCCATGATTAGGTGGACCTGTTATGGGTATCGCAACGACGCTGATAGTGGGCGAAAATTAAACAGCAAACTCTGGAACTCAATCTCGTTGAACCGATGAACAGCCTATCCCAAAACTCCCACAGGACGTTACAACCACCCACTTTGGTGGCTGACCGATTACAAACCCCACTCTGGGTTTTTGATATACAACATCTCAACATTGTCTGGGCCAATGCTGCTGGCGTGAGCCTCTGGGGCGCTCTGCTTTTGGCAGATGCTTTGCGAAAAAGGATTAAGGAAATGTCGTTTCCCCTGGTCGGCCATCAGACGATTAGTCTGGGGGTTGCTGAAGTTTCCCCCAATGAGCTGCCGTGCCAAGCTTTAATGCGAGCGGATATGGCGTTGTTCAAGGCCAAAGCCAATGGGCGGGACCGAGTAGAAGCCGCAGCCTAATCTCGCTGAACACTGGTAATTTCTCTGAAAAATTGCAAATAAGCCGCCAACACGAATAGTTGGTCGATTAGCATGTGCAAACTGACGCTATTGACGCCTGGATACGGCAGAGGCTGCATTATCTGAATGCATTTACCGATTCTATAATCCTGCAATGTCAGGTAAGGTTTTCGTTTAATATCAGAATCTCTTCACCGGTGAAACCGACCACGGAGGCTTGGCGGAACCCGCAAACGAGGCAATCAAATGAATAAACACGACAGCGAACTCCCCAAAACTTTCGTTGCCTTCAGCGAACGGTTTCCAGAGCTGCAACAAGCGCATAAACAGCTTGGTAAAGCCCTCGCCGATGCTGGCCCTCTGGATGAAAAAATGCGCGCTTTGGTAAAGCTCGGCGTTTGCGTTGGTGCGGGTCGCGAATCCGCGTTGAAGTCCCACATTCGTCGTAGTCTGGAACTGGGCCTCACACGTGAGGAAATCGAGCACGCGCTGGTGCTGGGCATGAATTCGATAGGCTTTCCGGCGACGGTTGCCGCTTGGCAGTGGGCTCAGGAAGCGCTCAGCCAGGAATAAGGTTCGCCGACAGACCAAGAAGGTGCGAGCGTTTTCAGCAATCTGGACGGCCCAACGGGCCGCCATTCTCCAATGATTCAGAGTTGGTCATTCAAAATATAATCCCGGAGCGCCACAGCATTGTTGTGCTCGGTATCCTTCGCAGCAAACACGAGCGTTATGCGGTCATGTTGCTCAAGCAGCTTCTTAAGTGCCTCAAGATCCTCGCTGGCATCACCTGATGTCAGCTCTTCAAGGTACCGCTCCCGAAACTCCGGCCATTTTTCGGGATCGTGACCGAACCACTTGCGCAGTTCAGTTGACGGCGCCAGACCCTTCAGCCAATGAGCTATATCCGCATCTTCTTTGGCCACTCCCCGAGGCCAGATACGGTCAACAAGCAGCCGTGGGCCATCTGAGGTTGAGGGTTCTGCATAAGCGCGTTTCAGTCGGATATCCATAAGCGCATTCCTCCCGGATTTTCCAGAGAATAAAACTCGGGATATAGAGCAATCTCAGCAAACGACGCTAACAAAAACCAGCAAAAGTCGCAGGGGCGGTTTATCTATATCAAGTCGGGATCAGGTCCATCCCCGGCTTGCCATACCAGTACCCGTTGCACGGCGGTGCCTCCACCAGTTGCAGCGGGTCGGAGGCTGGCACTTCTCCCCGGCGGACCTGATCAAAGCGTCTGACCACCTCCTCCATGCCCTGATGTTCCGGGCTCAGGCGCACGGTGCTTACCCCCATACGCTCCATATCCGGCAACTCCCGCATCAGGTCGTAACGGGAGCCAGACAAGGTGGAAATGCCGTTGATGCGGAACAGCTCCTGGCTTTCCCGGGAGCGCAACTCCATGCCGTCCGGGTGCTGCAGGCAGCGGAACTCGCAGTTGTCTTTGGGCAGGTTGTAATGGCGGGCGGTAAAGCAACGGGAGGACCAGGCCAGGGGCAGGAAGCCCCAGGAAAACACCTCAGCGGGCAAATCCAGTTCCTCGCCTTTCAGCTCCTTGATGAGTTGCTCGAGGGTTTCCTTGCCCAGCTCCACTGGCAGATTCCAGCCCTGCAAGCCCTGCTTTGCCAGGATTTTCAGGGTAGCGGTATTGTAGATGTTCATGGACGGGCCGGTGACAAACGGAATCCTGTTCCGGATGGCCACCTGCAGGGCGCTCTGATCGTTGGCCTCTACCAGGAATTCATTCTGCTCACAGAACCGGCGCAGGCGACGCAAATCGGCCTCCGACTCAATCAGCGTGAGCGTGGAGAGCACCACATTCTTGCCACAGGCTTTCAGATCACGGGCCAGATCCAGCCAGTCATCCGGTTTCAGTTCCCGCCGGCGGGAGCACACCACCTCGCCCAGATAGATGGTATCCACCGGCCACTCGGCGGCATTGGCGTAGAAATCGAAAACGGTCTGCCGGGACCAGAACCACAGGATTGGCCCCAGGGATAACTTCAGCATGGATGGTGAAACCTTATTTCCATTTGCGATGGTAGGCGCCCAGCGTTGTCAGGCCGCCCTCGGAAAGCCCCGCCAGCGTCTGCTGCCACTGAGGCTCAACCGTAAAGCCGTCGGTGCCGGCCTCAAGATTGTCCAGGGCATGGCGCCAGGTTCTGGCTATATCTGCGATGTAGGCCGGGCTTCGCTGGCGCCCCTCAATCTTCACGGCACTGATACCCAGCGCCTGAAGCTCCGGCAACAGGTCCAGGGTATTCAGGCTAACCGGCTCCTCGATGGCGTGGTAAACATTACCCTCAACCTCAAAACGGCCTTTGCACAGAGTCGGATAGCCGGCGGATTCGCCCTGACCATAACGGTCGATCAGGACATTATTGAGTCGGGATTCAAGACCCTGGGAGGTTTCCTGCCAACGCACAGCTTTGGCAGGGGAACAGGCGCCCCGGGTATTAGGGGATTCATCGGTCAGGTAGGAGGACAGGTAGCAGCGGCCCTCAGCCATGATGCACAGGCTACCGAAGGCAAACACTTCCAGTTCCACCGGGCTGTGTTTGGCCACACCACGCACCTGGTCCAGCGAAAGAACCCGGGGCAGCACGGCCCGGCGAATATCGAAGTTATCTTTGTAAAAAGAGAGCGCTTCGTGGCTGGTGGCAGACCCCTGAACCGACAGATGCCGGGGGATATGCGGATATCGGTTGGCGGCATAATCCAGGAGGCCCATGTCGGCCAGGATAATAGCGTCGACGCCGAGATTTGCGGCGCGGTCTACCGCTCCTTTCCACTGCTCCCAGCCATCTGGCTGCGGGTAGGTATTGATGGCACAGAAAACTCGCGTGCCCCGGAGGTGCGCGTACTCGATACCCTCGGCAGCGCGTTTGTCGTTGAAGTTCAGGCCGGCAAACTGACGGGCGTTGGTGCTGTCTTTAAAACCGAAGTAGACAGCGTTGGCACCGTTATCAACGGCGGTTTTCAGGGCCGGGAGGCTGCCGGCCGGGCAGACAAGTTCCATCGCATTCTCCACTGCAAGAATGCCCTTACCTTACCGTTACTTACGCAGTAACTGCCTTGACCTTTGTCAGCACAGGTCGGAATGGCTTTTTGTATAAAACGTACCCGGAGTTGTCTCCACGCGCTGTCACAGACAGGCCAGCGAGGAAAACTACCTAGTGAGTAGTACTCTGCGCACTCTTACTTACCACCGTTTTTTGTCATCCATATCAGGTTGTTAACAAACAATAACAACAACTTACACGCCCGAAACTACCCCTTCAGCTACCCCCTCACGGCGATATAAAGCACACCGCATAGCCGAGGATAATGAATGCAATAACCAGACAAATAAGGCACCGCTATGAACCTCATCAACAACCTCTCCATGCGGGGCAAACTGACCACTCTGGTGGTTCCGGCCCTGCTCGTTATTCTCTATTTTGCGGTTGAAAGCATAGTTCTGAACTACGGCGAACTGCACGACATGCGCCAATTGCACTCCATGGTGGAACTCACGGAAACCGGCGATCCCCTCACCGAAACGCTGCAAAAAGAGCGTGGCCGGTCTGCGATCTTCTTTGCCAGTGAACCGGGAACCGATGCTGCCCGACAAGCTGAAAGGGATCTGGCCGAGCAACGGCGCCAAACCGACGCCCGTATCTCTGCCTATCACCAGGGGATCAACTCGCTCATGGCAGATGCCAGCTTTGAGAGCAGCGTGGAAGCGAGCATACAATCTGTCCGCCAGGGCCTGGATAATCTCGATTCCCTGCGCCGCGCGGTGGATAGCCGTAGTATCGCGGCGGGTGATTCAGCCACCCGCTACACCACTCTGATCATGGGACTGGTGGATCGAATTCCGCTTATTATCCGCGGTTCCACCGATCCCGAACTGACCCGGGAAGTTAATGCCTACTATGCACTCGCCGAAGTGGCCGAGATGGCGGGTCGGGAGCGTGCAATCGGCGCCTCACTGATTCGCAGTGGCGATTTTGACTTGCCAACTCTGCGCCGAATCGCAGGCCTCGCCGGGCAGCAGGAGGGCTACTTCAATCAGGCACTCGCCATGTTTGCTTCCGGCTCAGAACTGCGCGAAAACCTGAAAAAAGGATTGAACACACTCGCAAGCCAATCGCTGGAAGAGAAGCGCCAAACCCTTTTCAGCAGCCCATCGGGCATGTATGCCCTGGAGGCTTCCGAGTGGTTTACAACCACAACCGATCGAATTGAGGGTCTGAACGGGATCCGTCAGTCCATACTGGAAGAGCTAAGCTCACTGGTGGAACACGGTGTTACCGATGCCCGTAATGATCTGGTCGCTGCGTCGGGAATTGCCGCAGGTTCAATCCTTATCGTTCTGGTACTGATGCTGTTCATTATCAGGGCCATCAACCAACAGGTTGGCAGCCTGCTGAGTGCTGTCCGGTTCGCCATGGACAACAAGGACCTGACCCGCGAGATTGAAATCTCCAGCCATGATGAGGTGGGCACCATTGGCAAGGCCATTAACGAGCTGTTCGGACGCTTTGGCAATGCCCTGCTCCACATCGACAAATCCAGCGTCCAGCTGGCCACTGCCACGGAAGAGACCAGCTCTACGGCCGGTCAGAACGCCAGCCAGGTGAAGAACCAGCAGCAACAGATTGAGCAAGTGGCGGCGGCGACCGAAGAAATGTCCGCCACCTCCGAGGAAATCTCACGGAACACCCAGCAGGTTGCTGATGCCGCACGCAGTGCCATGGAAAAAAGCCGGAGTGGCGAGCAGGTATTGCACGGAAGCGTGAGGAGCATCCGGTCGCTGGCCAGGTCGGTTCAGAAGGTGAACGAGGTGATCGAAGAGCTGGAAAGCCGCAGCTCAACCATCGCCGATGTGGTCGATGTGATCCGGAAGGTTGCCGACCAGACCAACCTGCTGGCGCTGAACGCGGCTATTGAAGCCGCCCGCGCCGGCGAGCATGGTCGAGGGTTTGCGGTGGTCGCCGACGAAGTCCGCACTCTGGCGCAACAGACCCATGAATCCACCACCCAGATCGAGGAGATTATCACCAGCTTTCAGAGCATTACAGACAATGCCAGCCGCTCGATTGTCGAAAGCCATAAGTTGGCTAACGCCACCAGTGAGCAGGCGTCCGAGCTGGAGCAGACCTTCGCGGATATCCTGACCGACGTGAACAGCATCTCCGATATGGCCGGCCAGATTGCGACCGCCTCTGAAGAGCAGGTGGCGGTTACCCGGGAACTGGCGGGCAGCATGGAATCGGTCAGCGAAGCCGCCATCCTGACCCTGACCGGCTCCCAGGAAATCACCCAGGTAACCGGCGAGCAGGCGCGGCTGGCGCGGGTGCTTCAGGACCTGGCCAATGAGTTCAAGGTGCCGGCCTACAGCTGATACCAGCAAGACGCAAAAGGGGCTCTCCGGAAACGGACAGCCCCTTTTTTGGCTCTGCAAATGAACATGGGGTCAGAAGAAAGCACCCTTCTGACCCCGACCCTGCCGCTACTATCAGATAATCCGTGAGAACCGCTGGCTGGCGCCCTCTTTACGGTACAGATCAAAAATCTGGCAGATCGCCCGGATCAGCAACCGCCCTGCGGGCTGAACCTGCAGTGCATTGCCATCATCGGCAATCAGTTCATCCTGAACCATGGGCTTCAGACGGCTGAGCTCATCGGCAAAATAACGGTTCAGATCTTCCTGCCAGACATCTGCAAACAGCTGACGGTCCAGCCGGAACTGGCAAATCAGCTGGCCGATCACCCAGCGGCGGATTCGGTCGTCCCGAGTGAGGTTGACGCCTTTGGTGATGGCCAGCTGGCCGGCATCAATGGCCGCCTCCCAGGAAGGGAGGTCGTGATTGTTCTGGAAATAGGCATCGTCCGTCTGACCGATCGCGGAAACGCCTAGGGAAACCAGATCGCATTCGGAATGGGTGGTGTAGCCCTGGAAATTCCGGTGCAGACGGCCTTCCCGTTGCGCCACGGCCAGGCTGTCGTCCGGCTTGGCGAAGTGGTCCATGCCAATGTATTCGTACCCGGCGTCCAGCAGGCGGTTGATGGTGTTGTGCAGGATGGTCAGCTTCTGCTGTGGACTGGGCAAGGTGTCGCCCTGAATCCGGGTCTGCGGATAGAAACGGTCCGGCAGGTGGGCATAGCTGAACACTGAGAGCCGGTCCGGCGACATTTCAATCACCGCTTCCAGTGTCTCCGCAAAGCTTTCCGGCGTCTGGTACGGCAGGCCGTAAATCAGGTCCAGATTGATGGACCGGAAGCCGATGCGACGTGCCTCGTTGAGCACGGCTTCGGTCATGGCCCGGGGCTGGATACGGTTCACTGCTTTCTGAACCTCCGGGTTTACATCCTGTACCCCCAGACTGATCCGGTTGAAGCCCAGGTTCCACAGGGTTGGCAGGGTATCCTGGTCCACTTCCCGCGGGTCAATTTCCACACTGTAATCCCGCTCATCACCGGTTTGCAGGTTGAACAGCTCCCCGTATCCCGCCATCAGGTGTTCCATCACATCTTTAGGCAAAAACGTGGGGGTACCGCCACCCCAATGCAGCTGGGTCACCGGCCGGTCGGCCCCGAACAGTTTTGACTGGATGGCCGCCTCTTTCAGCACCCGCTCCACGTAGGGCATTGCCTTGTCGCGTTTTTTGGTGATCACCTTGTTGCAGGCGCAGTAGTAGCAAAGGTGCGCGCAGAACGGCAGGTGAGTGTACAGCGACAGCGGCCGGCCACTGGCCTTGCTGCGAGCCGCGGCTTTGACCATGTCCTCAATCGGGTAGTTCTGGTTGAACTCGACGGCCGTGGGATAGGAGGTGTACCTCGGGCCGCTGAGGTCGTAGCGGCGAATCAGGGCGTCATCCCAGATGAATTCTGGCAGTGTTGAGTCTTGGGCTTTGAGTGCGGGTGTGGAGGTCATAATAGGCGCTCTGGGGTAAAACGGGGGCATCCAGGATTTGCCGGCATTTTAGGGCAATTCTTTGACTGGCTTTTTGATTCGGGTCAGGTGACTGAAGGTTTCAGTTTACCAGCCCGGTTACTGAACCACCCTTGGGCTCTTGGCGTACTTGGTTTACCCCTTTGTGGGCATAGCCCGCAGCATACTGACTGGAGAATTCCTCACCATGGCCAACCTGATTCTGATCCTCGGCGACCAATTAACGAGAGACATCAACGCACTCGAAAACGCCGACCGGGACCGGGATCTGGTGGTAATGGCGGAGGTACACGACGAGGCCAGCTACACCAACCACCACAAGAAGAAAATCGTGCTGCTGTTCAGTGCCATGCGTCACTTTGCCCGGCAACTGGAGAGCGATGGCTGGCAGGTTCATTACCAGGCCTATCATCCGGACAACCAACACCAGAGCCTTGAGGCCGTGGTTGGCGAACAGGTGAAGCGGCTCAATGCGGAAAAAGTAATCACCACCGAGTGTGGCGAATGGCGACTGCATGAGCAGATCAGTGGCTGGCACGAACGCCTCGGGGTGCCGGTGGAGATCCGGCCGGATACACGGTTTATTGCATCCAAACAGGAGTTTGCCGACTGGGCAGAGGGCCGCAAGCAGCTGCGGATGGAATTCTTCTACCGGGAGATGCGGCGCAAGACCGGGTTGTTGATGACATCTGAGGGTGAGCCCGAGGGCGGGCAGTGGAACTTCGATGCGGACAACCGGAAGAAATGGACCGGCAAACCGCCGGCGCCGGCGCCATTCCGGATAGAGCCGGATGCCATTACCCGGGATGTGATCGGTCTGGTGGACGAGCATTTCGGCGATCATTTCGGCACCACCGGCGATTTCCATTTTGCTGTAACGGCCGAGGACGCAGAAGCTGCGCTTGAGCACTTCATCGATTTCGCTCTGCCCTGTTTCGGGGATTATCAGGACGCGATTTCCGATACCGAGGACTGGCTGTTTCACTCCATCCTGTCGCCCTATATCAATTCCGGGCTTCTGGACCCTTTGGCCATTTGCGAAGCGGCAGCTCAGGCGTGGTATTCGGGGCGGGCGCCGATCAACGCGGTGGAGGGCTTTATACGGCAGATCCTTGGATGGCGCGAATTCGTGCGGGGCATTTACTGGATGAACATGCCGGGATATGCCAAAGAAAACCGCCTGGGCAACACCCGCGCCCTGCCCTGGTTCTACTGGACCGGGGACACGAAAATGCGGTGCATGCACAAGGCCATTGATGCCACCCGCCGCAACGCGTACGCCCACCATATTCAGCGGCTGATGGTTACCGGCAACTTCGCGCTGCTGGCGGGTATCAAGCCAGAGGAAATCTGTGACTGGTACCTGGCGGTGTACGCCGATGCCTATGACTGGGTGGAACTGCCCAACGTGCTGGGGATGGTCATGCACGCGGATGGCGGCTACCTGGGCTCAAAGCCCTACGCCGCCAGCGGCAAGTATATCCAGCGCATGTCGGACCATTGCGCCAACTGTCATTATAAGGTGAACAAGGCCACCGAAGATGACGCCTGCCCGTTCAACGCCCTGTACTGGCATTTCATCGATCGCCATCGGGACGACTTTGCCAAAAACCCGCGTATGGGCATGATGTACCGGAACTGGGACAAGCAGAAGCCCGAGAAACGGGAAGCGCTGCTCAAGCGCGCGGAGAATCTGATCGCCAATATTGAAAAGCTCTAGGTCAGAACTTTGGCGTCCTGATCTTTTGCTCAGGGCGGTCCGACTTCACAGGCCAACACCAGAGCCCAGAACTCCGAGAAGTCGTTGACCACCACATCCGGCTTATCCGGGTGTTTGTGGGTACCCGGAAAAATCTTGTTCAGCCAGGGCAGATCCCACTGGGCCCCGTTGAAGAATACCGAGGTCAGGCCCGCGCGCTTGGCGGCAATAACGTCAGTCGTGCTATCGCCCACGTACCACACACTCGGGTCGGGCGGGTAATCCAGTTTCTGGACCGCCAGCAGCAGTTGATCCGGGTGGGGCTTGCGCAGGGGTGTATCGTCGCCGCAGACGTCGACATCAAACAGATGCGTCCAGCCGGTATCCTCCACCGCCGCCAGTTCGTGCTCGAAAAACTCGCGGTCCCGGTTGGTAATGACACCCACCTGGATGCCCAGCCGCCGTAACCCTTCCAGAACTTCGCGCACCTTCGGCTCAAACGCCTTCACGGTACCGTAGTGTTTCCGGTAGTGGTGGTTGAACGCCTGGTGGGCAATCTGCTTGGCTTCCTGGTCATCCCCGAACAACACCTCAAAGATATCGGTTCGGGAAATCTTGCGGTCTGCCTTCACCTTCGGATGCAGCTTCGCAAACTCCCGCACGTAGGCCACCAGCTTCACATCTTCCGGGGTTTTGCTGTCTTCCGGCGCCACCATACGGTCCATAAGCTGCAGCTTGTGGAAATCCGGCAGCATGTCGTCCACCGCGTGGTACATGGCGTCGAGGGTATCTACCAGGGTGGCGTGCCAGTCGAACAGGATGACTGCCGGACGGATGAGCTTGACCACCGCCGGGTGCCAGTCCGGCTCAATTCTTGGCTCGGGTCGCTGTGGCGGCGGAAACGGCCGGGGGCGAACCTCGGCAGGCGTTTGTTCGAAGGCCTCCGGCTGGCTCCGCTCAAGCAGGGCTAAAAGGTCCATGAGGTCCTCAAAGCTGTCCAGAATGGCCGCGGGCGCGTCCCGGTGCGAAAACCAGCTGTCGATCCGGCCGGATTCCCAGCAGGCGCCGTTGTAGAACACGCCCGAGACGCCGGCCTTGTTGGCGGTGAGCATGTCGACGTAGCTGTCGCCGACATACCAGGCCGTTTCATCCGCTGGCAGACCGAGCTTTTCAAGCGCTTTGAGAATCACCTCCGGATCGGGTTTATACTCGGTTACGTCGTCGGCACACACCGTGGCATCAAACAGGTTCCGCCATCGGCCTTCGTCCACCGTCTGTAATTCCCGATCCAGAAACTCCCGGTTCCGGTTGGTGGATACCGCCAGCCGGATACCCATGGCTTTCAGGGCGGAGAGATACTCATAGGCGCCGGGCTGGAACGGTTTTACCTGCCCGAAATAGCGGCGATAGGCCTCGTTGTAGGCCTTGTGAGCGATCAGCTTGGCTTCTTTGTCATCCCCGAAGATGGCGTTGAAAATATCGGTCCTCGACACCCGGCGCTCCGCCAGAATGCGCGGATGCAGGCGCCGGAAGATACGGATGTAACGCACCAGGCGGGCATCATCCGATGTTCGGCATTTATCCTCCGGCAGCAGCCGCTCCACCAGCCCCAGATCCTCCAACTGCGGCAACATGTCTTCCATAGCACTGAACATGGCATCGTGGGTGTCTACCAGGGTGCCGTGCCAGTCGAAAATCAGCACTGACGGCGCTGAAATGGAATCACAGAATCGGGCCATGCTCCGCCTCCATCAGAAGTTTCCTGAAGCCGGCCTTGAAATCCGCCGCCGGGCCGGCAAAACTCGGCGGTACTGACAAGAAAGATAAACCCGGTTTCCAATGCGTGCACGCATCGAGTCTGATCCATGCCAGTATCGAGCTACCTGCTGCCCTATGATTTTTCACCGCTGACCCTGCTCAGTTATATGCTGGTGCTCGGGTTTTATGGTGTCGGGCTACTGAGGATGCCGGAGCAGGACCGGCCGGGATCGGGCCGCATCATCACTTTCACGCTCGGGGTCATGCTCTGTTACGCGGTGATGCAGACCCGATTTGATTACTACTCCCAGTACATGTTTTTCGTCCATCGGGGCCAGCACCTGATTCTTCACCACTAGGGGCCGAGCCTGATTGCGCTGTCCAATCCACTGCCCGTGATGCGATTCTGGTACCAGAAGATCTCACTTTCTGTTCGCTACTGGCTGCAGCCGCTGGGCTGGATTTAGGCCGTCCATCCATTTTGACGCCATGCTCAGCCGGCAGCTGTACTGGATCATGAACTGGAGCATGCTGCTGGACGGCCTGCTGTTCTGGTGGCTGATCTTCGATCCCCGCTCCCCGGCCATCACCAGTGCCCTGGGCTACGGCAAACGTATACTCCTGCTGGCGCTGGTGGCGATCCCCCAGATGATTCTCGGGGCCTGGATCGTGTTTTCCCGCGGCATGGTTTATGACGTCTACGAAGTCTGCGGCCGGGCCTGGCCCATGCCCCCGGAAACCGACCAGTTACTGGGCGGTCTGCTGACCTGGATTCCCCCGGCCATGATGAGCATCATTGGCATCCTGATTGTGCTCCGCCGGGCCATGCATGAAGATGGCAAATTCCCCAAAAGCCGCTCGATGGCAGGAGGAAACGCATGAACAGAACGCTGCCACTATGGCCTGTTTTCGTTGCCCTGATGCTCGCCGGCTGTGCCGGGAATGAGGAAAGCTGGCATGGCAAGGACATCTCGGGCCTGATGCCCAGGCTCCAGTTCCAGCTCCAGGGCACCGACGGAAACACTGTCACTCCCGCAGACTCGCAGGGCAACATCCGCCTGGTGTATTTCGGCTTCACCTCCTGCCCGGATGTCTGCCCGACCACGCTGACTGATCTGCGCCGCTCGGTTCAGCAACTTCCCGAAAAGTATCGGGACGACGTCACCACCCTGTTCGTAAGCGTTGACCCGCGCAGGGATACCCCGGAACGCCTGGCCAGTTACGTGAATTTCTTCGGCGATCGGGTCGTTGGCCTGACTGCAGAAGAACCCGCGCTTCGAAAACTCGCCAAACGCTACCGGACCACCTTCGGTTACGACGAACCCGACGCCAGCGGCAACTACAACGTTTCACACAGCAGCGCCGTTTACGTTTTCGATCGCGACGGCAACGCCCGGCTGCTCCTGCGACCCGGACTGTCGCCAGAGCAGATCAGTGAAGATCTGGCCCAGCTGGCACAGGGATCACGCTCCTGATACCCATACCTGTCGCCGCCTCGGGCGCTGATCCCGCCCTGCGGAGCAGACGTAGAAAGCCCTACATCCCGAATGGAAGACACTGGTGCCCCATAAGAAACTCAATCTCCCGGAGAAAACCTGCCCGGTCTGCCAGCGCCCGTTTGCCTGGCGCAAAAAATGGGCGAAAGACTGGGAAAATGTTCGCTACTGCAGCGAACGTTGCCGGCGCGAGCGGAACGCACTCTCATGACCACCGTGGTGTGGTTCAAGCGCGACCTGCGTACCCGGGATCATGCCCCCCTGGTGGCAGCGGCCAGCCTGGGCGAACCGGTCATACCGCTGTATGTGATCGAGGACGAATACTGGCAACTGCCGGACACCAGCGGCCGTCAATGGGCGTTTATCAGAGACTCCCTGGACGATCTTGACCGGCAGTTGCGAAAGGCCGGCAGCCGGCTCCTGGTGATGAGAGGGTCGGTGATTGATACGCTGAAACAGCTTCAGGCCAGGCAAGACGTCAAACGCGTGTTCTGCCACCAGGAAACCGGCGGGCACTGGACCTTCGAGCGAGACAAGGCAGTCATTGGCTGGTGCTCGGAAAACCAGGTGGAATTCCGCGAGTGGAACCAGTTCGGTGTGGTTCGCCGCTTGGGCGACCGGAATGTCTGGGACAGAGCCTGGACCGAGCTGATGCGTCAGCGGTTGCTAGAGGCCCCAGCAAGAATACCGGAAATGAAAGGCATCGAGGGCGATGCCAGTGGCTACGACAGCCGGGACTTCACACTGCCTGATAGCTGCCCGGACCGTCAGGCCGGAGGAAGCACCCGAGGCGAAAAACTACTCACCTCTTTCCTCGACCGTCGCTGCGTCGGCTACCAGTACAACATCTCCAGCCCGAACACCGCAGTCAGGGCCTGCTCGCGCCTGAGTCCGCATATTGCCTACGGCACCGTCAGCCTGCGAGAGATCTACCAGGGGGCCAAGGCAACCGGCAATCACCGCAACACCCTGCCCCGAAAAAAGAAAAGCCTGACGAGCTTCCGCTCGCGATTACACTGGCACTGCCATTTCATCCAGAAACTGGAAGACGAGCCTGAACTGGAGTTCCGGGCCATGCACCGGGAAATGGAAGCGCTGAAAACCGGACCCAATGATTCCGAGCGGCTACAGCGCTGGCAGGAAGGTCAGACCGGTTGGCCCCTGGTGGACGCCAGCATGCGTGCACTGACCCATTCGGGCTGGATCAACTTCCGGATGCGGGCCATGCTGATGGCAATTGCCAGCTATCAGCTATGGCTACACTGGCGCGATCCCGCCCTTCATCTTGCCCGGATGTTTACCGATTTCGAGCCGGGCATTCACTACTCCCAGACCCAGATGCAGTCGGGCCTGACCGGCATCAACGCTCTGCGAATTTACAACCCGGTGCTGCAAAGCCAGAAACTGGACCCCGATGGCGAGTTCATCCGGCGTTGGATTCCCGAGCTGGCTGGCGTTCCCAGTGAAATGATCCACACCCCATGGCTGATGACACCGGCCCAGAAAGAGCGTTACGGCGGCAACACCTACATCTCGCCGGTGTGCGCTCATGAACAGGCGGCCCGGGTTGCCCGTAAGGCGGTTGGCGACTTTCGCAAGCAGCAGGTCAGCAAGACAGAAACAGATCGGGTGCTGCTACGACACGGCAGTCGCAAGGGACCTGTTCAGAAACGCCCCCGCGTGCCATCGAAGCAGCAATCCGATCAGCTGTCACTGTTCGACTAGACCGCTTACCCGCATCAGTTGCGGTTCAGTTGCCGCTGATGCTCCAGCATTTGCTCCATCATCATCTGCATCTGGTTCATCCGGTTTTCCATCATTTCCAGGCGCTGCTCGTTGTCCATCCCCGGACCACCAGAACGGTTGCCCTGGGCATGGCCAGACTGCTTTTTACCCTGGCCGTGATTGTTCATCATGCCCTGGTTGTTCATCATGCCCTGGCCATTACCCATCATTCCCTGACCATTGCCCTTCATGCCCTGGCCCATCATCCCGGGGCCCATCATGCCGCCACGCATCATCTGCATGTGCTCCTGCATGTATTCCATGTGTTGCTCGCGCAGTCTCTGGCGTTCAGCGTTGGAGTCGGCGTTTCGCATTTCCTGCATCATGGCCTGCATGCGTGCCATGTTTTCATTCATCTGCTGCACTTGTTCCTGATTCATCATGCCAGCACCTGGCATTTGCCCGGAGTTGCCCTGAGCAAAAGCAAAGGCAGGCAAGGCGACGAACACGGAACAGGCAACGAAACGACCTAATCTGTTCATGAGATCCTCCTTATTGGCTGCAACATTGTGCATCACCATGAGTAAAGACCATGAAACTGAATTGAAACTGAAAAGTATCCATCAAGAGTGGTTAACAGCATACAGATTGATCTGGGTCATCCAGTTGAACCGCAAACGTTTAAGAGCAATCACATTTCATTGTTTTAATTCCTTAAAAACTGGCTGGGAATGGTATTCTCTCGTTACCAACCATTGCATCGCCCCATTGCGGATTAACGCACTTACGGAGCTTGAGTTCAGAAGCTGGTTCTTATGATTACGGCCGTTAACCGTAAAAAAAGAATACCGATTATTGTCATGCTGATTGCGCTCATCGGCATGACCTTCTCAGTCATGGGAGAAACGTTATCCCATGGAGTACCGGAGCTGACTGAAGCCAACATCCTGCACGAAGGCCATCACGGCCACAGTCATGATCATCACAGCCACAGCGTGCAAGACCATCAAGACCGCCACTCTCATCATGACTCTGGCAACCACTCCCACGAGTCCGCAGACCGGTTGAAAATGCCGGTATTCTCCAACCTGACACCTTCACTCCGGCGCCCTGTTCCCTTTGCTGGAGAGAATCCCCGCAGTTTTCGTTACCGGCTCGACCGCCCGCCAAAGCTCTGCACGTTTATCTGAGCAATGCTGCCTTAGCAGCTGAACGAAAACCCATTCTACGGAGTTACTATGCTGTCAACTTTGCTTGGCAAACCTCGCCCTTGGGCGCGGGTTGCTGCCGGCGGAAATCGTTTTTTCTGGATATTCCTGACACTGGGCCTGCTCGGTCTCAGCGCGGATGCGTTGGCCCATGCCGTCGCCCAGGGCGACAAGGGATACATTCAGGAGATTACCGGCATAAACCTGATTGCTTTTACCTACCTCGGTGCCAAACACATGGTCACCGGTTACGACCACCTGCTCTTTCTGCTGGGGGTCATTTTCTTCCTGTACCGCATGCAGCACATCGCTATCTACGTGAGCCTGTTTGCCCTGGGGCATTCCACCACGATGCTGCTGGGCGTGTACTTCAACGTCGGCATCAATAGCTACATCATCGATGCGATTATCGGCCTGTCGATCGTGTACAAGGCACTGGACAATATCGGCGCCTATCAGCGCTGGTTTGGCTTTCAGCCCAACACCAAAGCCGCCACGCTCATCTTCGGTTTTTTCCACGGCTTCGGGTTGTCCACCAAGATCCTTGAGTACGACATCTCGCCGGACGGGCTGATTCCGAATCTTCTCGCCTTCAATGTAGGCGTGGAAATCGGACAGCTCATTGCCCTGGCCATGATCCTGATTGCCATCAATTTCTGGCGCAAAACCGACGGCTTTTTCCGTCACGCCTACACCGCGAATGTGGCCATGATGAGTGCAGGCTTCCTGCTATTCGGCTATCAGCTTACCGGTTATTTCGTCGCCTGATTCTGGAGAACCTTTATGTACAACACTGACATACCTAATCGAGAAGAACTGCCAAGTACCGCCAAACTGATTCGATCAACCATTGTTGCGGCCATCGTGGCGCTGGTACTGCTGGTTACCGTTGTGATGCCCGCGGAGTACGCGCTCGATCCGACCGGAGCCGGACGACTGCTGGGCTTGACCGAAATGGGTGAAATCAAGGAACAGCTGGCCGAGGAAGCCGCCGCCGACGCGGAGGCCGAGATGGTTGCCGTTCAATCGTCGTCTGCACAAGGGCCTCAGGAAGTCGCGGAGCCTGTCATGGCCGAGCCTTCAGATGAATCGGTCTCTGCGCCCGAAGCAGAGATCACGGCTGCGAAACCAGAGCCCGCGGCTGAACCAGTAGCTGTCGAACCGCAATGGCAGGATGAAGTACGCGTGGTGCTGACGCCGGGCGAGGGAACCGAATTCAAACTCACTATGGAGGAAGGGGCTGTGGCCCGATACTCCTGGGCGTCTGAAGGCGGCCCTATCAACTACGACACCCACGGCAACGGTAGCGGCCAATCCATCTCTTACGAGAAGGGCCGAGGTGTTCCTGAAGATGAAGGAGAGCTTGAGGCCGCCTTTACCGGCGACCACGGGTGGTTTTTCCGGAACCGTAACGACAATAACATCACTCTGGTACTGCGCACTGGCGGAGACTATGGCCAGTTGAAGAAAGTGCTCTGAGGCGCGAATGTGCCGGGGTGGGTTCTGCCCCGGCACGCTATCCGAAAGATCAGAAGGCGATTCGCGCGCCAATCACGGCAAACCAGTCTTCTGTGCTTCCGCCCCCGGCTTCTGCCAGATCAGCAGTGTCGCCGTACTTGCGCTCGTGTACCACGCCCACATAGGGCGAGAAGGCCCGGTCAATCAGGTCATAACTCAGCCTCAGCCCCCACTCGGTGGAATTGAGCCCCTTGCCGACACCAATCTCCCGATCCTCTGAAAACGCCACAAGAGTCTCGAACGAAGCCGACAGGATCCAGAAGTTGGTGACCAACAACTCGTATTCCGCCTCAAAGTCCGCCGAGGCGTCGCCTTCATCGCTGACATAAAGGTTGGTGTCTACCTCGAACCAGTAGGGTGCCAGCCCGGTGACCCCAAGCACGCCATAGACCCGGTCCGGACCTTCCGGGGTATCTATGCGGATTCCGGCCTTGGCATCCCAGAAGTCATCCACCGGAGTCTGGGCAACAAACTGGTTTTCCAGGGTTTCCCAGGCATTGTGACCCTCTTCCCACTCGCCCTCGAACAACCAGCGGAATTTCAGTTCATCGGTGCCATAAAAGGCATCGCCTTCAATAACCGCCAGCTCCTCGTCCGAATCGCTATACCGGTACTCAAACTTCTCCGCAGACACACCCCAGAAGCTCTTGGCGGTCTGGGTCTTTTTGGCCGGATCGTCCTGGGCAATCGCTGGTGTGGACATTGCAGTCACGGCCAGAGTCAGGCCGCACATGGAGGCTGTTAACCGACTCATGATTCACCTCCCTGTGTGCCGCTTGGCTTGCCCTCGGCAACGGTGCTGTCCGGGCCACCTTCAACCACGATCTTGCGGAACATGCCGGAGGCGGCGTGGTAGGAAAGATGGCAATGGAACGCCCACTCACCCGGTGCATCCACCTCCGTTTCCATATAGACAGTGGTGGCTGGCGCCACGCTGATCACGTGCTTCAGGGGGTTCCATTTGCCCTCGCCCACATCAAGGATCGACCACATACCGTGCAGGTGCATGGGGTGGGTCATCATGGTTTCGTTGACGAATTTGAAGCGGACCCGCTCGCCATACTGCAGGACGATGGGGTCGGCATCCTCATACTTGATGCCGTTGATGCTCCACTCATAGCGCTCCATGTTGCCAGTAAGGCGCAATTCAATCTCGCGGGTTGGCTCGCGGTGTTCGTACAACGGGTTCTGTGCCCTGAGATCGGCATAGGACAGGAACTTTCCACCATTGCTGGCGGTGGGCATCAACCCGCTGCCACTGGCATAAAAGGGATCTTCCGGCATGGAAGCTCCATCGCTCCCGCCCATACTGCCATGGCCCATGGCACTGTGATCCATCCCGGCCATTTCACCACTGTCCATGCCGTCGTCGTTCATGCCGCCCATGGCGTCTTTGCTCATGTCTCCATGATTCATATCGCCATGATCCATATGCCCGGCCATATCGGCCATGGTCAGCAATGGCGCCTCCCGAAGTTCCGGCACTTCTGCCGTCATCCCCTCTTCCGGCGCAAGAGTCCCCCTGGCAAAGCCCGAGCGGCCCATGGATTCGGCAAAGATGGTGTAGGCTTTCCTATCCGTGATGCGAACGATCACATCGTAGGTTTCTGCCACGCCAATGCGGAACTCGTCCACGTTCACCGGCTGCACATTGTTGCCATCCGCCTGGACCACGGTCATTTCCAGACCGGGAATGCGAACGTCGAAATAGGTCATGGCGGAAGAGTTGATGAAGCGCAGACGGATCCGTTCACCCGGCTCAAAGACGAAGTCGCTTTTCTGGAACACCAGATTCGCGATTCCAGTGGTCGGCTGGACACCCTACAGACCGGTGATTATTTCCAGGAAGTTTTTCACCACGCATTCGCTATCCATTCCGACACCCGGACCATCATCTCCCCCGAGAATTGGGCACCGCTGTTGATGCCACTGGTGGAGTCCGGCGAGGAAGGTACACTGCGGGTCAGTGGCGCCGAAATTGCGGAGGCGCCCTCGGATATCCTTGCTTACCGGAAGTCCTTTCGCGTGGACGACCAGCCCATCGTGGTGATCGTTTCCGAAGACCTTGGTGCCTTGAGCCGGAGCCAGGCCGAGCTTCACGCCTGGACGGCCGTTGTTTCCCTGCTGCTGATCCTGCTGCTGGTTGGCACACTCTGGCTGGGTATCAACCTGTCCATGCGCCCCGTAGTAAGCCTCAAGGCCGCATTAAAGCGGCTGCAGGATGGCGAGATATCGCGGATTGATGTCAGGGCCCCCGAGGAGTTCCAACCTCTTGTACTGCAGCTCAACCAGTTGCTCGACTCATTGGACCAGCGGCTGGAGCGCTCCCGGGATGCGCTGGCGAATCTCTCCCACAGCGTTAAAACGCCCATCGCTGCCGTTCGCCAGATTCTGGAAGATACCGACCGCCCCCTCCCCAACACCCTAAGACAACAAATGGCCGGCAGGCTCGATGATATCGACAGACAACTTGAGGCAGAAATGCGGCGCAGCCGGTTCGCGGGTCCACAGGTCGGCAAAAGCGCCTACCCTCTGAAGCAGGCCCGAGACCTTCTCTGGATGCTCGGCCGGCTGTATCCGGCAAAATCCTTTGAAATGTCGACCGTACTGACCGAAGAACGACGCTGGCCCATCGAAGAGCACGACCTGAACGAGGTGCTGGGCAACCTTCTGGACAATGCCGGCAAGTGGTCCGCCAGGTTCGTGGAACTTGGTCTGCAAGAGGATGGGAAAGGATTTGCGATCACCGTTGAGGACGATGGCCCCGGAATTCCTCCCGACGCGCTGGACACCCTCGGCACCCGCGGGCTGCGCCTGGACGAACAAACGCCGGGGCATGGCCTGGGGCTGGCCATCGTGCGGGAGATTGCAGACCGCTATGGTGGTATCCTGAATTTCAGCTCCGGCCCGACCGGAGGATTCAAGGCAACGGTCCATTTTCCGGGTACTACCGGGGGGATAAGGCAGTGAAAATCGGTGAACTTGCAAAGACAACGGCCATTCCTGTTGAAACCATCCGCTACTACGAAAAAATCGGTTTGCTACCGGAACCGGACAGGGACAACAGTGGCTACCGTTCCTACCGCAATGCCCATCTGGACCGGTTATTGTTTATCAAACGCTGTCGCAACCTGGACATGGCCCAGGACGAGATCCGCGAGCTGATCCGACTGGCCGAGCAACCGGAAGCAGATTGCAGCGAAGTCGATGCCCTGCTGGCTCGCCATCTGAATCACGTGCGGGAACGGCTGAAGGAGCTGGCGAGCCTTGAAGAAACTCTCGAGCAGCTTCAGGAAGCCTGCACCAATGGGCGCACTGTGCGCGAATGCGGCATTCTTGGCGGGCTTAGCACGGAGTTTGATACTCCAGAGCCCGAAGACCGCCACAACCACGTTGCCGGCACCCATGGGACTCGCCAGAACTGACGAATCTCAAAAATTTCTGCAGCAACTGTTGACCCTGTAGATACTACAGGGTTTTCAATAAGATCATCTGAACCAAGGAGGTCTTTATGGCGTGCAGTTGCTCCGCCCCCGAACCCAAATCCCCTGCCCCGGGCTTTCGTAAAGCGTTATGGATTGCCTTGTGGGTGAACCTGGCCATGTTCGTGGTGGAAGGCATCGCCAGTCTGTCATCGGGCTCGGTCTCTCTGATGGCGGATGCCATCGATTTCTTCGGCGACAGCGCCAACTACGTTCTGTCTCTGACAGTCCTCTCCATGGGTATGCTCTGGCGCGGTCGCGCAGCCATGGTCAAGGGCATCACCATGGGAGTGTTTGGCCTGGTGGTATGGGCCCGGGCCGTCTGGGTGGTTCAGGCGGGCATTACCCCGGAGCCCCTGACCATGGGAGCCGTCGGCCTGCTGGCGCTTGCTGCCAACCTGAGCGTGGCCGCCATGCTGTTCAAATTCCGTGAAGGCGATTCCGACATGCGGTCTGTCTGGCTATGCAGTCGCAACGATGCCATCAGCAACATCGCTGTTATGGTAGCCGCCCTTGGTGTGTTCGGCACCGGGACAGCCTGGCCAGACCTGATTGTAGCCGCCATCATGGGCACGCTGGCTATAACGGCCGGTATCAGTGTGGTGCGCCATGCCAGAAGCGATATCGCAGAAGCCAGGGCCAGCGAAACGGAACCGACGGCGACGCCCTCGAGCAGCCGCTAGTAACCCGATACTAGAACGCCAGCGAAATCATCACCGGGATAAACGCCAGGGCGAACAGCGTGGTCAGCAATACGGTACCCGCTGCCTGCCTTGGCGAGGTATCTAGCAGGGTCGCAATGACCACAGTATTCGCGGCAATCGGCGTGATCGAAATCAGGAACATGGCCTTGTGTACGGCCGGCTCATAGATGCCCAGCACGGTTGAATCCAGCCACCAGAACACAATGGCCACCAGTGGCCAGACCACGAACTTCCCGAAAAACGCCAGGGCCGTGAAACGGACATTGCCCGCCAGGCCGCGAAAGCTGGTGATGCTCATGCCAATGATCATCATGCCCAGAATGCTGTAGGCGCCGCGCAGGTTATCGAACAGCGGCACAAAGATATCCGGAATTCCGATGCCCGCCAGGTTAAGGACGACGGCCGCCAGGAAGGCGTATACCGACGGGAGCTTCAGCACCCGCCAGAGCGAATCCTTGATGCTGTAACGCCCTCTCGCCGCCAGATAGAAGCCCACGGAGTTCTCGAACAGCGTGGTGCCCAGCATGCACACGATGTAGAGCCCCAGCCCCTCCTCACCGAACAGCAACAACGCAACCGGCACACCGAAGTACCCCGTGTTACCGGAACCCACACACAGGGGAATGATGTTGGCACTGCCGTCGGAGAGCACCCGCTTTGCCAGCTTTAATTGCGCAATTCCCAGCACAGAAGAAATCCCGAATACCAGAAACGGCAACAAGATAACTTCGGGAGAAAGCGGCGCTACCATCACCCCGGAAAACACCACTGAGGGCGTCACGATATAGAGCATGATGCCGGCGATATGACGACCACTGGCCTCAAGATAACGACCGGCGACCCAGCCCAGGGCGACCGTTACGTAGAGCGGAATAAGCTTGAAGAAAAGGGCAAAGGCTGCGGCCATCGGGACTCCGTGAGGAAAGGGGAAACTTCCAGCAACAGGAGGCGGAGTCTATCACTGAACGTTCGTCAGATCGCGATATCGACTCAGTGAAAAAGGCTTAATGATTTAAGTCATTTCAAAAGATGTTTCTCTGATACCATAATTCACCTGACACTCATAACAGGGTCAACGCCATGAACAGCATCTTCAGGCCAGACGTTTCCTCCGCCCCGTGCATGTTGGGAGAAAACAACCCGGATATTATCCAGCAGGATGCCGCACCTGAGTCAGCTGCCCTGCTGAATGGCCTCAGCCGGGTTTTCGGAATTCGCCTGGCAGGGCACGAGAATGATCCCGACGCACGGTTTCTGGCAGACCTCGCCCGCCTGTTTCACCTTTGCAGGGTTGACCCCGAAACCGCTCTGGAGAAGCACGACACACCCTGGGCAAACGTTTATCTGGTTCAGTACGGCATCCTTCGGCTGTTCCGGGAAGCACCCAGCGGCAAGGTGTCCGTCCACCACTTCTTTTCCGAAGGCGATATGGTCTGGCCGGTTTTTGGCCGTAGCCGAACCGTACGAAACACCCTTTGCCTGACCTCAGTAACGCCGGTAACGGCCTGGGTGGCTGACTTCGCGGCGTTCCGGTCCGCTATCCAGTCTCACGGTGAAGGGCTCTGGCCCCGGTTCGCCCTTGCCCTGACGGAAGAAATTGCCGAGCTGGCCAGTATGAGAGAATTCCGCAAGCACACCATGCCGGCAAGAGAACGCTACAAGTTGTTGCTGGAAGAATACCCAGAACTGGTTAAACGGGTGCCAGATAATCAACTGGCATCATGGCTCGGTGTTGTGCCGGCGACTTTCTCCCGCCTGAAAACCGCAACTGCGAAGAGCCGGCCCTGAAGCCAACCGGATACCGCATAAAAAAGGGCAGCAAGCTCTCGCCTGCTGCCCTGAAAAACGCTCAACGCTTTGCTAAAACTTCAGAATCAGCCGTGCAGTTTTACTGCCAGCTCGGCAACGTGCTTACCCTGGAAACGGGCAATCGCCAGCTCTTTCTCGCTGGGCTGCCGTGAGCCGTCCCCGCCTGCGATAGTTGACGCTCCGTAGGGAGTCCCGCCATTCACTTCCGAGATATCGAAGAATTCCGGGATGCCGTAACCCAGGGGCACAATGACCATGCCGTGGTGGGCCAGTGTGGTCCAGAATGAGCTGATGGTATGCTCCTGCCCGCCACCGGTGCCTGTGGAGGTAAACACACTGGCCACCTTGCCGTGAAGCTTGCCTTCGGCCCACAAACCGCCTGTCTGATCCAGGAAGGTCCGCATCTGCCCGGCCATGTTGCCGAACCGGGTGGGCGTACCGAAAATGATCGCGTCGTATTCTGCCAGCTCTTTCGGATCGGCTACCGGGGCTTCCTGGTCCGCCTTTCCGCCAGCGCCCAGAAATGCCTGGTCGGCCATGGTTTCCGGCACACGCTTGACTGTAACGTCTGCACCATCGACACCTTTTGCACCTTCGGCAATGGTGTTTGCCATTGTCTCAATATGGCCATACATGGAGTAATAGAGCACAAGCACTTTTGCCATCGGGAGAACCTCCTCTGTCTTTGATCGGATATACGCATGCTAACCAGCGGCAGACTCGAGAGAAATCGGAAGTTTTCCGACAGGTCGTTCAGTTTTTCTGAACAGGGTCACAGGATGTTCACGATCAGGCATTGCGTACAGGTGTACGCTGAAGTATTTTAGGGCCATGGCTAATTCGGAAGACCGCTCTGTGACAGCAACTCCATCCCCCGCAAATAATAACCATCACCGCATTGAAGAGTGGCTGAACAGCGCCACCCATGGTCTGGGCGCAATATTGAGCGTTATTGGCACGGCCGCGTTGATCGTGGGCGCCAGTCAATTCGGGGATGCCTGGAAGATTGTCAGTTTCAGTATTTTCGGCGCGTCCCTGATTCTTCTTTATCTGGCCTCAGCCCTGTATCACGGTGCCCGGCGGCCAGAACTGAAAAGGGCGTTCAAAACCCTTGATCATTGCGCCATTTTTCTGCTGATCGCCGGCACCTACACGCCCTTTCTGCTTGTAAACATGCGCGGCACGGTGGGCTGGACACTGTTTGCGGTGATCTGGTCACTGGCGATCACCGGCGTGGTGCTGAAGGTTATTTTCAAAAACCGCTTCAAGCTCGCGAGGGTTGGCATCTATGTGGCCATGGGCTGGCTGATCACGTTCGCCTCATCCGATCTGGTGGCCAACCTGAGTGAAACAGCCCTGAACCTGACGATTGCCGGCGGCATTTTGTACACCGCCGGTGTCGCCTTCTATCTGGCCGACCGCATACCTTATATGCATGCGATCTGGCACCTGTTCGTAATCGGCGGCAGCGCCTGCCACTTCAGTGCCATCTATTTTGGCGTCCTCCCCCACACGGCCTGATCAGAACGCCCAAACCATTGCCATCAGCACGCCCCATGCCAGCAAAGACGCCGACATAACGGTGTAGGTGGCCGACATGACCACCACATCATTATCGCTTCGCTCGCAGAATGAGCGAACGCCCTGGTAGACCAGCGCACAGGACAGGAACAAGGCGGCAAACACCGCCACAACGCTGACTGCCAGCACCGGCACCAGCAGCGCCAGTGATGACAGCCAGAGCGGTAGCGGCGCAATTGCGGCCAGCAAATAGGCATCCTGATAACTGATTTTCAATTGATGACTATCCATAACGGCGTGGATCAGCCAGCCCATCGCGAAGAACGTGAGTAACTCTGCCAGGAAAAGGATAGTGGTGATAAACCGCCACTCCTTGTCTCCGAATCCCTGCATGAAGGCGTCGCCGTACTGCGTGCCGGCATAGTAGAGCAGCACCGGCGGCAGAAACGACATCGGCACTACCACCACCCAGGCCAGGAACGGAATGGACAGGTCAAGGCGCCGCAGCTCTGACCAGGCGCCATTGCCGGAAAATGGTAGACGGGCAAGTTGTGTAATATTCATGATGCACCTTTAAAATGTTTCCCGCGTTATTTTTACTGATAGTTTCGGTGCGCCGAACGGTCAAGGACACGAGATGACTTCGGACAACTCAGGCATGCCAAGAAAGAACATTCATGCGTTCTGGCTATTCTTCCCTGCCGCATCACTATTCGCCGCATTAACGGTTCCCCTGTCGATATACAGCGTGCTGTCCGGGACAGGCTGGCCGCCCGGTTTGCTCGGTGCGGGACACGGCCATGAGTTGATATTCGGCTTCGCCCTGGCCCTCATCGCCGGCTACACCCTCGGCCCCCAACCTGGCCGGGTACTCACTCTGCTCTTTGTGCTTTGGATACTCGCGAGGGTCAGCTGGGTTCTGGCGCCGGAAAGTATTGCCGCCCAACTGTTAAGCCCGGCCTTCGCCCTCATGCTGGCGCGCTACGCGGTCCCGAGATTTCAGGCGGCCAAAAAATGGCGCAACCGGATTGCCGGCCCGCTGATTCTGCTTCTTTGCCTGTTGTCGGTCGTTTTCTGGCTTGCCAGCAACACACTGGCCGCAAGCGCACCGGCAATACTGGATAGCCGCCAGGTACTGACAACCGCCATTGTCGGTTTGCTGCTTCTGATGACGTTTATCGGCGGGCGAGTCATTGCGCCGGCTGTGGCCGGCACGCTTGAGAAACGGGGCATCCCCCTTGAGGCCCGGGTTCAGCCACATGTTGAGGGAACCCTTCTGGCCATCTTGCTGCTGGCACTGCTGCTCAGCTTTCTGCCAGTCGCGGCCCCGGCCGTGGGTCTGTTATTGCTGGTTGCGGGTTTTCTGATTGTGGTTCGCGCTGCTCGCTGGAAGCTCTGGCACTGCCGAAACCGGCCAGACCTTCTGGTACTGGCACTTGGCTACTTATGGCTGGCTGCAGGCGCTGGCGCAAGCGGGTTAAGCCTTCTGAAAGAAAACGATCCCGTCGCCTCCATGCACCTGATAACAATCGGAGCCCTCGGCACGCTTTCCACCAGTGTCATGCTGCGGCTTGCCTGGCAGCGAGCCAGACGAATGACACCACCCATCTGGCAGGTTGTTGGCATCGCCTCGGGCATGGCCATTGCGGCAGTCGCCCGACTCTACGCGGGCAACGCGCCTTTTCTTGAACCGGTTGCACTCTGGTTGGCATCGGCGAGCTGGTCCTGCATCTACGGTTTTGTGGCGCTGCAGACGATTTTACTGTTCCGGGATAGCCAGAACCGCCGGAAATGATTGGCTACCTCCACTGCGCCAGCATCCATAACACCTACCCACTTCGGGATATCACTATCGCACCCATTTGATTTTAATAGATTTTATCGATCTGAAACGCGCCTGGATTTTCATCAAAAAACTCACCTTCTGACACGTCATTTTGTCCTTGAGAAATATCAAGAATGACTCCCCGCCTCGCTTTGCACAATGGTGTCGAGAAGCCCGAGCGCCACCAGAAACGGGGCCAAGGGCACGTTAACCGAGGGAGTCAAAATCATGGCCAAAACCAACGCAGACATCGAACACTGGGATGTCGAGAGCGAAGAATTCTGGGAGCGGGAGGGCAAGCGCATTGCTTCCCGCAACCTGTGGATTTCCATCCCCAGCCTGCTGATGGGCTTTGCCGTCTGGCTGATGTGGGGGATGATCACCACCCAGATGAAGAACCTGGGTTTTCCTTTCAGCATTGAGCAACTGTTTACACTGTCTGCGATTGCAGGCCTGTCTGGCGCCACCCTGCGGATCCCCGCCTCGTTCATGATCAAGATCGCCGGCGGACGAAACACGGTGTTCCTGACCACTGCCCTCCTGATGATTCCTGCTGCCGGTACCGGCATCGCCCTGATGAACCCGGATACACCGTTTATCGTGTTCCAGGCCCTGGCACTGCTATCCGGTATCGGCGGCGGTAACTTCGCCTGCTCCATGAGCAACATCAGTACCTTCTACCCGAAAAGCAAGCAGGGCTATGGCCTCGGCATGAACGCCGGTCTCGGTAACTTCGGCGTCACCACCATGCAGGTGGTCATCCCACTGGTCATGACCGTGGGTATCTTCGGCGCCCTGGCCGGTGACCCTATGCAGCTGCAGAGCCCCAGCGGCACGCTGATTGGCCGCATTGAGGCGGGTACCGATACCTGGATCCAGAACGCCGGGTTTATCTGGCTGGTGTTTCTGATTCCGCTGGCGTTTGCCGGCTGGTTTGGCATGAACAACCTGAAAGTGGTTACCCCGAATCCGGGCAACCCGCTTTCAGCCTTCGGCAAGATTCTGGGGCTCTATGGCGTGGGTATTCTCGCCTCCATCGCAGGCGTCTGGGCCCTCAGCGTGCTGAACATGTGGCTGGCCCTGCCCCTGACCATCGTGCTCACACTGATTCTTCTGCGGCTGATCCCCGGCGATATCAAGCCCAACATCCAGGCCCAGTTTGCAATCTTCAGCAACAAGCACACCTGGTCCATGACCGTGCTCTACATCCTTACCTTTGGATCATTCATCGGCTTCTCCGCTGCCCTGCCGCTGTCCATTACCGTTATCTTCGGCAACATGATGGAAGTGGCAGCCGATGGCACGGTAACCCGTGTGGTCAACCCTGATGCGCCGAGCGCACTGACCTGGGCCTGGATGGGGCCGTTTGTTGGCGCGCTCATTCGCCCGGTGGGCGGCTGGATTTCCGACAAGGTGGGTGGATCCATCGTTACCCAGATCATCTCGGTTGTGATGGTCGCAGCCTCCGTGGCCACCGGCTACGTGATGATGCTGGCCTACAACTCCACTGATCCGAACGCCTACTTTGCACCGTTCCTGATCCTGTTCATCATCATGTTTGCGGCCAGTGGTATCGGTAACGGCTCCACCTTCCGCAGCATCGGTTTCATCTTCAACCAGCAGCAGAAAGGCCCGGTTCTGGGCTGGACCTCTGCGGTTGCCGCCTACGGCGCGTTTATCGCCCCCAGGGTGATGGGCCAGGAAATCCAGGCCGGCACCCCAGAGGTGGCCATGTACGGCTTTGCGGTGTTCTACGCACTCTGTCTGGTGGTTAACTGGTGGTTCTACCTGCGCAAGGATGCGTACATCAAGAACCCCTGATACAGGGTTCAAGTAACAGCCGGCGTCCGTGAAGGGCGCCGGTTTTTTTATGCCTGCTTTCCATCAAAGGCTACCTCCTTACCTGCACAAAATGACGCGCACGCTGGCAAATGCTAGATTCAGGATATTGGATTTAATCCCAAGAGAACCAGGGAGCCTGCCATGTCCTTCGAAGAGCTATTCGACGCGAGCTACGAGCGTGTCCTACAGACCCCACCCGAGGTGCCTGACTTCTTTGAAGGCTTCTATCGCCGGTTCCTGATGTCTTCTCCCGAGGTCCGGGCACTGTTTCGCAATACCGATATGGCCGTTCAGCGGAGTATGCTGAAGAAATCCTTTTTCAGCCTCGTAGCCTTTTACGCCAGCGGCAACGTTGACGATGTCCTTCATCGAATTGCCTGCCTGCACAGCGCCCGCCATCTGAGCATCAAGCCCTACCTCTACGACCTCTGGCTCGACTGCCTGACGGACACCGTAAGAGCCTATGACCAGGAGTGCAGCGACGATATCGAACTGGCCTGGCGGTTGGTTCTGAGCCCTGGAATCACCTACATGAAATTCGGCTACGACCACTTCTGATCCGTGGTCATAGTAAGACAGGCCTGGCCCCCAAAATGATGTCCCTTCAAACGCAAAAAAGCCGCCGGGCAATGCCTCGGCGGCCTTTTCTTCAACCGTTCCGGGTTAGCTGGTAGCGGCAGCCTGCCGGCGACGCTCTTCCTCTTCGATCTGGAGATCCACAGAGGACACCTGGTATTCGTCGGCAAAGCCTGACTCCGGCTCTTTCAGCCACATGATGCACAGCAACCAACTGACAAACGCGCCACCGGCGATGATGTAGAAGAACTGGGTCGGGGTTACAAAGGTGAAGATAGTGAGGTAAACCACCGCACCCACGTTGCCATAAGCGCCCGCCATGCCGGAAATCTGGCCAGTCAGGCGCCGCTTGATGGAGGGTATGATGCCAAAGGTTGCGCCCTCGGCACCCTGCACGAAGAACGAGGTGAATACGGTAATGCCTACGGCGATAATCAGCGGCCAGTTGGAGTTCATCAGGCCCATCAGCGCGAAGCCCACGGAGATGCCAAACATGTAGCTGAGCATCACAAACCGGCGGTTGCCCATACGGTCTGAAACCAGGCCACCCATTGGGCGCGCCACCAGGTTCACGAAAGCAAAGGAGGCAGCGATAAGGCCGGCTGCGGTCGCACTCAGGCTCCAGGTTTCCTCGAAGAACATCGGCAGCATGGACACCACCGCCAGCTCGGCACCAAAGTTGGCGAAGTAGGTGCTGTTCAGAGCTGCAACGCTGTTGAACGGGTACTTGTCGTCCTCGGGCACACCCTGTTTCAGCAAGGGAATATTAACCCGGAGAATCTGGATAATCTGATAGCAGACAATGGCCACAATCACCGCGTAACAGATGGCGGCTCCGGTGGCACTCAGGTATCCCATGTTCTCGATGCGCCAGACCAGGATGCCAAGCACACCCACCAGGGGAATGGTCCAGAGGATCAGCTTGATCATGTCGCCCCAGCTGCTGACTTCCAGTGCCACGGCCTTGCGCGGCTTGCGATGAACGGTGCCAACAGGGCCGTCGGTAATCGCGAACCAGTAGTAAACGCCGTAAGCCGCCATCACGATCGCGCTTTGGGCGATGGCCCAGCGCCAGCCATCTTCACCGCCATACATTTGCAGGGCGATGGTCGGCAAGGTGATTGCCGCGGCAGCGGAACCGAAATTGCCCCAGCCAGCATAGAAGCCTTCGGCAAAGCCGATGTCTTTCGGTTTGAACCACATGGCGGTCATGTGGATACCCACCACAAAGCTGGCACCAATGGAGCTGAGCACCAGGCGGCTGACCAGGAGCTGGGTCATGGTGTTGCCGAACGCAAATACCAGGGCAGGGATGGCCATCAATACCATTAGTACCGAAAACACCCGGCGGGGGCCGAAGCGGTCCAGGGCCATGCCCACGATAATCCGGGCAGGTATGGTCAGCGCTACGTTGGCGATGGCAAACAGGCGAAGATCATCCGCGGTGAGCCAGTTGACGCTTTTGAGCATACTGGATGCCAGCGGCGCCATGTTGAACCACACGTAGAAAGTTATAAAGAATGCGATCCAGGTCAGGTGCAGAGCCCTGACTTCCGGATTTTTGACGTGGAAAACGTCTGCGACTTTCATGTCAGCCTCCCTGGGCTTTCAGATACAGAAACGGTTATAGCCAGACTCAACGGCTGGGCAGAATAAGAAGCGGGCACTGGATGCGACGGGCAAGGAAGGAACTCACGCTGCCGAAGGTCATGTAATCCAGTTCGTCCACGAAGTAAGTCAGTGAGCGGGCAATAAAACCGCCGTCAGGCTCATGGCTGTGGCGGGCGATAACCAGCATGTCCGGATGAACCTTTTTCTCCGCTGCGAACAGCAACATCTTTCGGGCGTCGCCCTCCAGAAGCATGTTTTCGACGGAGATCTGTTCCTGCTCACACACCTCCATGGCCTCGGCGATGTGCTTTTTCAGATCGTTCAACTCTTCCTGGAACATGTCCTCGTTTCCCGAGGTGATGTCGCGGGGGTTTTCGGCAACGGCCACGAGGGTAATGACCGGTTTGAGGTCGCGGAACATGGTGATGGTCTGGGCCAGCGCCAACCTGGCATTTCGCGAGCCGTCGTAGGCAATCATGATTTTCATTTTTGAGTTCTCCAAAGGGCGTTTTCGGCACCCTTTCAAAGGCTATTTCAAGGGGCATCCATTGATATCTGTCAGCATTAGCCCACACTCCGGGGCCGCCCATAATTGACGTAAATCAACGCTGAGAGCGCGTACCCCACCAGAGCAATCAGGGGTCTATCCCCCTGCCCCCAAAACCCTCTGATTGCCTACCACCACCGCACCCAGCAGGAGGTACCTCCAATGCCCCGCATGGAAAAACCCTGGTTTTGGTAAGGTTTAAGAAGTGTTTTCAGACCTCAATTGATGAGCAAGCGGAGGGAGCGGAGCATGGCCAATACCCCGTCAAAGCCAGCGCAATACCGTGCGCTCGGTTTATCCACATTTGCCTTCACACTGTGTTTCGCGGTGTGGACCATTTTCTCCATCATCGGGATCCGCATCAGCGAGGATCTCGGGCTGTCGGATACCCAGCTGGGGCTGCTGATGGCGACCCCGATTCTCACCGGCTCGATAAGTCGACTTTTCCTGGGAATATGGACAGACCGATACGGCGGCCGCTGGGTGTTCGGCATTCTGATGCTTACGACCGCCGCCTGCGTGTACCTGCTCACCTTCGCAACCACTTACCTCATGCTGTTGGTAGGGGCTCTGGGCGTTGGCCTGGCAGGCGGTGCCTTTATCGTGGGGGTGGCTTACACAGCGGCCTGGTTTGAACCGGAGCGGCAGGGCACAGCCCTGGGCATTTTCGGTGCGGGCAACGTGGGCGCAGCGGTGACCAATTTCGGGGCCCCGTTCCTGCTGGTGGCATTCGGCTGGGAAAGCACCGCGCAGATCTACGCCACGGTGCTGGCGATCATGGGCGTCGTTTTCATTCTGCTGGCCAAGGAAGATCCCCTGGCCGCAGAGCGGGCTGGCAGCAAGGCCAAAACCTTCCTGGAGCAGATGGAACCACTGCGGGAGCTGAGGGTCTGGCGCTTTGCCCTGTACTACTTCTTTGTGTTCGGCGCCTTTGTGGCTTTGGCGCTCTGGCTGCCGCACTTCCTGATTGGCGTTTACGGCCTGGACATCAAAACCGCCGGTATCATTGCCGCGCTCTACACCATCCCTGCTTCCCTGTTCCGGATTCTGGGCGGCTGGATGTCAGACCGTTTCGGCGCCCGCCGGGTGATGTACTGGACCTTCGGAGCGTCGGTTCTGTGCACATTTCTGCTGAGCTATCCGCCCACCGATTACGTGGTTCAGGGAATTGATGGTGATATCCGCTTTACCCTGGCCATGAACCTGCCCATGTTCGTGGCGCTGATCTTTATCCTCGGATTCTTTATGTCCCTGGGCAAGGCAGCGGTGTACAAACACATTCCGGTTTACTACCCCATGCATGTCGGCGCCGTAGGCGGTGTAGTTGGCATGATCGGCGGGCTTGGAGGATTTATCCTGCCACTGACCTTCGGCGTACTGAACGACCTTACGGGCATCTGGCAGAGCTGCTTTATGCTGATGTTTGTGATCGTCGCAGCTGCCCTGGCGTGGATGCACTACGCGATCCGCTCTGCCGAGCGGGTGGAGTGGGCCGCCAACGAGGAAAGAACGGATTTGCCGGAACTGGCCTCGCCACAGCTGTTTTATCCACTGAACCGCAAAAAACCCAAAGAACCTCTGGCGCCACCGCCAACAGCCGGCCAATCCTGACGCCGCTTGATTGATTGCCCCTCGTTGCCCCGCACTGCGGGGCTTTTTCGTATAATCGCGGGGACTGGAATGAGGCTGATTCGGTAAATGGGAGAAACATCATGGCCAAGTGGCTGGTTAAATCAGAACCTGCAGAATGCGGCATAGAAGATTTTGCGAAAGCCCCGGACGGTGTGATCCCGTGGGACGGAGTGCGTAACTACCAGGCCCGGAATTTCCTGGCCCAAATGGCGGAGGGCGACGAGGTTTTCCTCTACCACTCCAGCTGCAAGCACATCGGGATTGCCGGCATCGTGACGGTTATTCGCAGCGCCTATCCGGACCCAACCCAGTTTGACCCGGAATCGCCCTACTACGATGGCAAGAGCACCAGGGAAAAGCCTCGCTGGCAGGCTGTCGACATGAAGTATGTCCGCACCCTGCCAAGTTTGATCCCGCTAGAGGAGCTGAAATCCATGGCCGGGCTCGAAAACCTGCCTCTAGTCCGGAAGGGTTACCGGCTCTCTGTGATGCCCGTGGGCGAGGAGGAATGGCAGATCATCCTGAGCCAGGCGGGCTGACACCAGGGATCTGCCATCGGCGCGTCACTCGTCGTGGGGAATTGGATCCGGGCTCCGGTCCCAGCCCACCAGTGCCAGAGTCGCAACAACGCCAATCAACAGCCCCATCCAGGGTTCAAAGAATGCCAGCGCGGCGCCAATCAGAACCACCGTGCCCCGGGACGCGTTATCCCTCGGAATCGACATGGCGATGTAGGCGCAGGCAAGACCCGTGGCAATTGGCTGCTCAAGCAGAAAGCGTTCGGCGTCATCCACGAAGACCCGCTTGAGCGCCGCAATCGAGGCAATCAGGGAGGCGTGAATCATTGAGAGTGCAACGGCTTCTTCAAAACTGAGGCCAAAGAAGGCGGTCATTACGGGAATTAATGCCAGGCCTGTCGCAGCTGAAACAAACAGCCCCTGCAGGAACTCGGACCAGCACAGGCGCGTGTGGTAAAAGGGCACGCGGAACGTGAACGGCCCCCAGCGCCAGCCGGGTAACTCCGGTCTATCTTCCATGGATTGTCACTCGCTTTTTGGTTTTATTGTTTGCGACTTGATTATGGGAAGGGTTTGCGGATCGCACGAATGAATATTTCTGATCAGGCTGAATAAATCCTGCTAATTACACCCAGCCAGGCACCTTGCAAAACGAACGACCCATGTTGAGGCTATCCAATTCTGTCCCGGCCCTTTAGAATTCGGCCTTCCCCGAATCTTCTGGAGCCGTCGCCTGCCATGCCGTCCCAACTGAACCCCGCCTCCGGTTTCGAGAAACTCCGCCGCATTGAGTCCAGCAAGGTTTTCCAGGGCGCAGTCATCACCATCATCATCCTGTCGGCACTGACCATTGGCGCCAAAACCTATGATCTGCCGCCCCTGGTGGAGAAGTCGCTCATCGTGATGGACAACGCCATCACCCTGTTTTTCCTGCTGGAAATCCTGTTCCGATTCGGTGTGTGCGCCAACAAGAAACGTTTTCTGTTCGACGGATGGAACCTGTTCGATACCCTGGTGGTCATCGGCAGCCTGATTCCTCTGGATAACTCCGAAGCGGTTCTGCTGGGACGTCTGTTGCGGGTTTTCCGGGTGTTGCGCCTGGTGTCGGTGGTTCCGGAGCTCCGGTTCCTGATCAACTCGCTGCTAAAAGCGATTCCGCGCATGGGCTACATCGCCCTGCTGATGTTCATCATTTTCTACATTTACGCGGCCATGGGTTCGATGTTCTTCGCCAGCGTGGACGAGGAGCTCTGGGGGGATGTGGCCATTGCCATGCTGACACTCTTCCGGGTGGCTACCTTCGAGGACTGGACGGATGTGATGTACGCCACCATGGAGCAGTATCCGCTGAGCTGGGTTTTCTACATCACCTTCATATTCCTGACGGCGTTTGTTTTCCTGAATATGATGATCGGGGCAATCCTGGAGGTTATGAGTGAGGAGCAGAACGCCAAGCAGGCCCAGAAGGCCCACGATGAGCGGGACGAAATTGCCCGCCAGCTCCAGGCCGTTCAGGTACAACTGGCGGAGCTGACGAAGCAGATCAGCGAAAAGCGCTGACTCAGAACGGCTTGGCCAGGGCCAAATGAAGAATGGCCGTAACCTGCACCAGGGCCAGTACCGCCGCGGAAATTCGAACGGGCTTTCCGAGGGTGGTTTTCAGAGCGAACACGCCAGCAATAATGTAGCCGACCAGTAAGACAATTTTGGCAATCAGCCAACCCGGCATGGCCGAAGCGTACCCGGCCACAAAAACCAGAGAGATCGCCGCCACCAGCAAAATGGTGTCGTTGATGTGGGGAATAAACCGCAGCGGTGTCTGTCGCCACCCAGGTCTTCCGACGGCGTCCAGGAGCAGACGCAGGGCAAAGAGTGTGATGGTGAGGTACGCGGTGGTCACGTGCAGGTGTTTCAGAATCATGTACGCGGTCATGAAAGTTCCTTAGTTAACAGGCGTTTTGCCGCATTGTACGCAATCTACCTACAAGCAGGTATGGTTAACGCGGTTGTCAGGGTTTAACATATACACAGAATACATGTATATGGGAGACATCTATGCGGGCCATTCCTACTTCCCCTGAACGGGCGCCGGTCAGCGTCAGCCAATTATTTTCCTACCCCTTTCGGATTTTCTTTCTGTCCATGACCGTTCTGGCCCTTGCCGTCATTCCCCTCTGGGTGATGCAGGTCAATGGTGTTATCAGTCTTCCACTGGCCATGCCCGGGTTATTCTGGCACCAGCACGAGATGTTGTTTGGCTTTCTGTCGGGAGCGATCGCGGGGTTCCTGTTAACCGCAGTGTGTGTTTGGACCCAGACAGAACGAACTCATGGATTCAGATTGGTGCTGCTCTGGGGCGTCTGGCTGGCCGGCCGTGTACTGCTGGCAACCGGTGCTGACCTGCCCTTTTGGCTGGTTCAGGGAGTAAACCTGGCATTCCTGCCCCTGGTGATGGTGGATGCCGGCTGGCGTATCTGGCACGCCCGGCAAAAACGACAACTGATGATCATGGTGGTACTCGGCCTGCTTTGGCTGATGCAGATCGGCTTTGTCACCCGCCTCGACATGGCCTTCAGCTATGGTGCCCTGATCATGGCCATGGCACTGATCAGTATTGTCGGTGGCCGCATCACTCCGGCGTTTTCCACCGGCTGGTTGCGCCAGAGGGGACTCGACAGCAACGCTGTAAAGACCATTCCCGCGCTGGACATGGCAACTGTATTCAGCCTGATTCTGCTGATGGCATCCCTGGTGACTGGCTGGCAAACCGTTACTGGTTTGCTGGCGCTGCTGTCCGGTGGGCTTATGCTGGTGCGTCTGGCGGGATGGAAGGGCTGGCTCGTACGCCAGGAGCCCCTGCTCTGGATTCTGCACCTGTCCATCCTGTGGGTGCCGGTGTCCCTGTTCCTGCTCGCGGGCACACTGTTCGCGGGCTGGCCGTCCAACGCGTGGAGTCACGCCGCCGGAACCGGCGCGGTCGCGTGCCTGATTCTCGGGGTCATTGCCCGGGTCGCCCTCGGCCACAGCGGCAGACCATTGGTGCTGCCCAAAGGCATGGTGCTTGCGTTCGTTGCAATTCATCTGGCCGCACTGATACGGGTGCTTACCGCCTTCGAAATCATTCCCTGGCACCCCGGCATTGGCAGCAGCACCCTGCTCTGGTTGTTTGCCTTCGGTATGTTCCTGTACCGCTACACCGGCATCCTCGCCAGCCCCAGACCCGATGGTCGTGAAGGCTGAACCGCTGGTCAGGCAGCCAACTCCTGCCTGACCAGCAACTCGAACCTTGCCCTTGCCTGGCGGAACCGGCTGGCAGGGAAGTGAATACTGATTCCTTCCAATGCCGCCAGAAGCATCTCAAGATGAGCATCCCAGCCCGCACAGGCAATCGGCACCACCTCATCATCAGGCAGTAATAATGTCAGCGACAGGCGGGTTCCCTCGTCGATGGGATCAAGGTCCCATATCAACGGACGCTCAGGGGAATCACCCGAACTCCAGGAATAGGCCAAGCGACGATTCGGCTGGCAATCCGTGACCCGACAATCGATCGGCATACCACTGTTACCGAAATCCAGCTGAACCCGACCGCCGAGCCTGGCATCCAGCTTTCCAGGCGCCAGCCACTCCGCCAGACACACCGAGTCTGTCAGCATTTTCCAGACTCGTTCAGGCAAGTGCCCGGTTTCTCTTTCAAGACGTACCAAAACCCGGTCACCCTCGCGCCGAACCTTGCCTGCGATAATTTCCTCATTCCCGGACATACGCCCTCCTTGCCAGTCTCGAATCTCCGGATGTCACAGAACGGACTTCTGATAGATGATTGTATTCGCGGGGTCGCACAAGCACCTTGATGACCATCAAACGGGATTAACAGACGAGTTCGGGGAACTTCAAACCGGCAATCATCCACTAAAGGTCAATAGCAGCTCCCGAAATTCGAGCTAAAGTATGAGGAAATCATTTTGTAACAGAGACACTGGCACTATGAACCCGGATCATTTTGATAAAGAAGACCTGATCAAATGCGGCCATGGCGAGCTCTTCCCCGGCTCCATGCGCCTGCCCATCAACGAGATGCTGATGTTTGACCGCGTCACGCACATTGCGGACGACGACGGCCTCTACGGCAAGGGCAGCCTGGTAGCGGAGCTCGACATCAATCCGGACCTGTGGTTCTTCAAGGTGCACTTCGTTGATGATCCCGTGATGCCGGGCTGCCTCGGCCTCGATGCCATGTGGCAGCTGGTAGGCTTCTTCCTCGCCTGGGGTGGCGGTGAAGGGAAAGGCCGCGCATTGGGCGCCGGTGAAGTGAAGTTCACTGGCCAGGTCTTGCCGACGGCCAAGAAAGTCACCTACCGTCTGGATCTCAAACGCGTGATCAGGCGCAAACTGACCATGGCAATTGCCGATGGCCGGATGGAAGTAGATGGCCGGGAAATCTACACAGCCAAAGACCTGCGGGTCGGCATGTTCACCTCGACCGATGATTTTTAGGAGTTAACAGGATGCGTCGTGTTGTAATCACCGGTATGGGCATTGTTTCCAGCCTTGGTACCAACCAGAAGGAAGTCGCACAGTCACTCAGGGAATCCCGTTCTGGCATCGGCTTTAGCGAAGAAGCCCGGGACAATGGTCTGCGCAGCCACATCTGCGGCCAGATCAACCTGAACCTGCCCGAATTGATTGACCGGAAACTGTGGCGTTTCATGTGCCCCGCTTCCGGTTACACCTATCTGGCGATGCTTGAGGCTATCGAGCAGGCCGGGCTGACCGATGAGCACATCAAGGCCGACACCACTGGTATCATCTTTGGCCAGGGCGGCGCCTCGACGGTTGAGCTGCTGGATTCCATCGATACCCATCGCGACCGCGGTATCCGCCGTGTCGGGCCCTATCGCGTGCCGCGCACCATGGGCAGTGCGATCAATGCGTCACTGGCAACCGGATTTGGCATTCGCGGCATCAACTACGGCATCACCTCTGCCTGCGCTACCAGCGCGCATTCGATCGGCCATGCCGCCGATCTGATCGCTCTCGGGCGCCAGGATGTCATGTTTGCCGGCGGTGGCGAAGATATCCACTGGACCTTGAGCCTGCTGTTCGATGCCATGGGCGCCCTGTCGACGAAATACAACGACACGCCTGAACTGGCGTCACGCACCTATGACGCGAATCGGGACGGCTTCGTGATTTCTGGTGGTGGCGGTGTGCTGGCCCTTGAAGCGCTGGAGCACGCGGAAGCGCGGGGCGCAAACATCCTGGCAGAGCTCGTCGGCTTCGGTGCAACTTCCGATGGCGCAGATATGGTTGCCCCGAGTGGCGAGGGCGCAGTGCGCTGCATGAAGCAGGCAATGAAGAACCTGGATGGCGAAATCAGCTACGTGAATACTCACGGCACCAGCACCCCGGCCGGAGACATCACCGAGCTGAAAGCATTGAAAGAGACGTTTGGCGACAAGATCCCGCCGCTCAGCTCCACCAAACCCCTATGCGGCCACGCTCTTGGCGCGGCGGGCGTACATGAGGCTATTTACAGCCTGATCATGCTGCGTGAAGGCTTTATTGCTCCATCGGCAAATATCCAGGACCTTGATGAAGGGGCCGAAGGCTACCCGATCGTTCGGGAACGCATGGATAACCAGAAACTGGACCTGGTGATGAGCAACAGCTTTGGCTTTGGTGGTACCAATGCCTCACTGGTGTTCAAAAAAGTCTAATCCGGATCAGGATAGCCTGACAGAGCGGTATTCAGCCGGGGATGTCCCCATCCAGCGCTTGAAAGCCCGGCTGAATGCGCTCAACTCCGAAAAACCGAGCTGCTCGGCAATCTCCACCAGCGGTTTGGTCCTGTCCTGCATGTAGGTCAGCGCCTGCCTGCGGCGAACATCCTCCAGCAAACGGGCGAAGGTCAGCCCTTCACGCTTCAGTTTCTTGTGCAACGTGTAGCGGCTCATATGCAGCTGCGACGCCACGACTTCCACACCAACTTTGCCACGAGCAAGCTGAACACTGATCAGGGAACTGACCCTGACACTCAGCGAAGCCCGCGCCACCTCTGGCGTCAGAGGCTTTGATGCCATCCTGAATTCCTCCTTTGCAACGCTTCGGCCCGAAAAGCCCGAACCGTGAGCGTACACATGTTAGCCGAAAACAATCAATAAGACCTTTGAGCAGGATCAAGGGAACGGCCGACGGCATACGGCAGAATGCCCCGTTTTCAGAATCGCCCGGAGCCACTATGAAAACCCCGGAACTGCTCGCCCCCGCGGGCACCCCCGAACACCTTGAAACCGCCTTTGCCTATGGCGCCGATGCGGTCTACGCAGGCCAGCCGCGCTATTCGCTGAGAGTAAGAAACAACAGTTTCAAAGACGTTGCAGCGCTTGGCGCGGGCATTGAACGGGCCCACGAACTGGGCAAACAGTTCTACCTTGTCTCCAACATAGCACCTCACAACGACAAGGTGCGGTCCTATCTGAGGGATCTGGCGCCAGTACTGGAACAAAAACCCGACGCGCTGATCATGTCCGACCCTGGCCTGATCATGCTGGTACGGGAAAAATGGCCAGACCAGCCCATCCATCTCTCGGTGCAGGCCAACGCAGTGAACTGGGCAACCGTCGAGTTCTGGCGCCGCCAGGGCATCAGCCGGGTCATCCTGTCCAGGGAACTGGCACTGAACGAGATTCGCGAGATCCGCGACCGGGTCCCGGGGATGGAACTGGAAGTCTTCGTGCATGGCGCTCTGTGCATGGCCTACTCCGGCCGCTGCCTGCTCTCCGGTTACATGAATCACCGGGATGCCAACCAGGGCGCCTGCACCAACGCCTGTCGCTGGAACTACAAGCAGGTCCAGCACGGCCACGACCAGACCGGCGACCTGATTGCCATCTGTGGCGGCGAAGCACAGCAAGTGGCGCCGAAAGAAATCCTGCTGGAAGAGCCCAACCGCCCGGGCGGCTTCATCCCCGCCTACGAGGATGAACACGGCACCTACATCATGAACTCAAAGGATTTGCGAGCCGTTCAGCACGTCGCTGAACTGGCGAAGATGGGCGTTCATTCCCTGAAAATCGAAGGTCGTACCAAAAGCACCTACTACGTGGCCCGCACCACGCAGGTCTACCGCCGGGCCATCGACGAGGCGGTGCAGGGCAAGGCCTTCGACATGGGCCTGATGAACGAACTGGAAGCCCTCTCCAACCGGGGCTATACCGAAGGCTTCCTGCGCCGCCATATGCCCCGGGAATACCAGACCTACGAACAGGGCTCCTCATTCCTTGGCACCCAGCAGGTGGTTGGCACCATTACCGGCAAGGATGACCAGTGGCTGACCATAGACGTGAAGAACAAATTCGCCCCCGGCGACCAACTGGAACTGATCAGCCCTGCCGGCAACATCCGGTTCTCAGCCAGTATCATGGAAAACCGAAACGGCCAGGCCATGGACTATGCGCCTGGCAGCGGGCATATCGTTCGAATTCCGATACCGGCTGATCTTCCAAAGACTCTGGAGCACAGCTACCTCACCCGAATCTTGCCCACCGGCGGCTAGCAATTAGTCTGAGGCGCCAGGCGGGACTGCCTCCCAAAACCGTGCATTGCCATGGATGGCAATGCCGAGCCCCCATGGATGGGTTTACGGCGTGTTTTGGGAGGCAGTCCCGCCTGGCGCCCACCTCGAACCTCGCAGTCCTGCAATAACCAGACTATCAGCCTCATTACCCCCCCCCTTAGTGCCCCAAAGGCCGATTAAGGTATAATCACCCCACGCACAAATTAATACCTGACTATTTTACTCTGGTATTGTATAATCGCTCGCCAGAAGCGATGGATTCAGGCGGATTTTCTGCTTACTTATCAGCGACAGTCTTTGAAATCCGTCATCCAAAAAGCGATTGCAGGGCGTACTCATGGGATGAGCGACCACTGCAACACCCAAACTGAAGACATCCGATCGACAGCCCATCTTTGACGCTGTCGGCGACACTAAGGGCGCAAGCCCGCGATGAGAGAATACGGAGCGACGATCATGGCGACCACCGACACCGAGGTGAACGAGCTGATCAAACGGGAATACGAGTACGGATTTGTAACAGACATTGAATCCGACACGTTCGAACCCGGCCTTAATGAAGACGTTATCGCCCGCCTTTCCGGCCTCAAGAAAGAACCGGAATGGATGCTGGAGTGGCGTCTGAAAGCCTACCGTCGCTGGCTCGAGATGGACGAGCCGGACTGGGCCCACGTGGGCTACCCGAAAATCGACTACAACTCGATTTCGTACTATTCCGCGCCCAAGCGGCCGGAAGACATGCCCCAGAGCCTGGACGAAGTGGATCCGGAGCTTCTGAAAACCTACGAAAAGCTGGGCATTCCCCTGCACGAACGTGAGAAGCTCGCGGGCGTGGCGGTTGATGCAGTATTCGATTCGGTTTCCGTAGCAACCACGTTCAAGGAACCACTGGCCAAAGCCGGCGTGATCTTCTGCTCTATCTCCGAAGCAATTCAGGATTACCCGGAGCTGGTCAAAAAATACCTGGGCTCGGTAGTGCCGGCCGGTGACAACTTTTTCGCCGGGCTGAACTCCGCGGTCTTCTCCGACGGTACGTTTGTCTATGTACCCAAGGGCGTTCGCTGCCCCATGGAGTTGTCCACCTATTTCCGCATCAACGCAGCCAACACCGGACAGTTCGAGCGTACTCTCATTATTGCCGAAGACAGCAGCTACGTGAGTTACCTTGAAGGTTGCACCGCGCCCATGCGGGACGAGAACCAGCTGCACGCTGCGGTTGTTGAACTGGTGGCCCTGGACGACGCCCAGATCAAATACTCCACCGTGCAGAACTGGTACCCGGGTGATGAAGAAGGTAAAGGCGGCATCTTCAACTTCGTCACCAAGCGTGGCGCCGCCATCGGCAAGAACTCCAAGATTTCCTGGACCCAGGTCGAAACCGGCTCCGCGGTCACCTGGAAGTATCCGAGCTGTGTCCTGCGTGGCGAAAACAGCGTTGGTGAGTTCTATTCCGTGGCACTGACCAACAACTACCAGCAGGCCGACACCGGCACCAAGATGATTCACCTGGGCAAGAACACCTCCAGCACAATCATCTCCAAGGGTATTTCCGCCGGCAAGAGCTCCAACGCTTACCGCGGCCTGGTGAAATTCGGCCCCGGGGCGGAAGGTGCACGTAACTTTACCCAGTGCGATTCGCTCCTGATCGGCGACCGCTGCGGCGCCCACACGTTCCCTTACATTGAAAGCAAGAACAAGTCGGCCATCGTAGAGCACGAGGCAACCACCTCGAAGGTCAGCGACGAGCAGATGTTCCTTTGCCGCCAACGCGGTATCGACCCGGAACAGGCGGTCTCCATGATCGTGAACGGCTTCTGTAAGGAAGTGTTCAAAGAGCTGCCCATGGAGTTCGCTGTCGAGGCCGGCAAGCTACTTGAAGTTAGCCTCGAAGGGTCCGTTGGTTAACAGGACGGCAAGCACAAAAGTATCGCAGAAGCCGTCGGGCAGGCCCTTCCGGGATCGTCGAAATCAGGGATGATTTCGTCGAGCGTACAGGGATGTATTTACAGCGTATCCCGGAAGGGCCTGCCCGATGGCTGACTCCGCCCAGTTAGGGGCAGGCAACAGAATTCAGACGGTTAAATGAGAGAGACGCTACAAATGCTGAGCATCAAGAACCTGCACGCATCCGTTGAGGGCAAAGAAATCCTCAAGGGCATCAACCTGGAAATCAAGGCCGGGGAAGTTCACGCCATCATGGGCCCCAACGGCTCTGGTAAGAGCACCCTGTCGCAGGTGCTGGCAGGCAACGAAGCATTTGAAGTTACCGAGGGTGAAATCACCCTGAACGGCGACAACCTGCTGGAACTTGAAACTGAAGAGCGTGCCCGCGAAGGCATTTTCCTGGCGTTCCAGTACCCGGTGGAGATCCCCGGGGTGAGCAACCTGCAGTTCCTGCGCACCGCCGTGAATGCCATGCGCCAGCACAAGGGCCAAGACGAGATGAACGCGGCGGAGTTCATGAAGCTCGCCAAAGAAATTTCCAAGCAGGTGGATCTGGATCCGGCGTTCCTGAAGCGGGGCGTCAACGAAGGCTTCTCCGGTGGTGAGAAGAAGCGTAATGAGATCATGCAGGCCCTGCTGCTGCAGCCGAAGCTGGCAATTCTCGACGAGACCGACTCCGGGCTCGATATCGACGCCCTGAAGGTTGTTTCTGACGGCGTGAATGCTCTGCGCGCGGAAGACCGCGCCATCCTGATGGTGACCCACTACCAGCGTCTGCTGAACCACATTGTGCCGGACTACGTGCACGTTCTGGCGGGCGGCAAGATCATCAAATCCGGTGGCCGCGAGCTGGCGCTGGAGCTGGAAGAACGCGGCTACGGCTGGCTGGGCATCAAGGATGAAGAAACTGCCGACAGTTCAGCCAACTAAGGAGGTCGCGGAATGAAACCAGCACCCACTCTTTCCACCGCGTTCCTGCACCCGGCCGGGCAGTCCCTGCCGGAGCCCCTGCTCGCCCTGCGCAAGCAGCGTGGAACCGCTCTGGTCGACATGCCCTTGCCGACCCGGAAAACCGAAAACTGGAAATACTCCAGCAAGTACCTGAAGCTGACCGACGACATGGCCATCTCCCTGCCGGCGGATGGCAAGACCGGCAGCGGCCTGGCAGTGCCCGGCTACAAGGTTGCGTTCCTTAACGGTGTAATGATGCCAGAGGCCTGCGAATATCCGGATCTGGACGGCATCAGCATCAAGAGCTTCGGCGATCTGAGCGATGAGGAAGCCAGCGATCTGGCGGATCGCCTGGACAGCACCCTGGACAACAAGGCGGTTCAGATGGCCCGGCTGAATTCAGCCCGTTTTGAAGACGGCCTGCTGATTCGCCTGAAGCCGGACGCAGTGCTCGACCAGCCGCTGTTCATTGTTCACGAGGTAACGGCCGAGGCCAGCGGTTCGGCTTTCCCGCGCATTTTCGTGGATGCCGGCCGTCATAGCCAGATTACGCTGGTGGAGGAGTACATCTCCAGCGGCTCGGCCCAGGTCATGGTCAATACCGTCACTGAATTCAATGTGGCCGACGGCGCCAACATCACCAGCATTCGCCTGAACATGGAAGGCGAGAACGTCCAGCACATTGGCTCCACCGGCGTCCTGCAACAGCGCAGCTCGCGGTTTGAAAGCCATACCGTTGGGTTTGGTGGCCCCCTGCGCCGGCACGATCTGCAGGTTCGGCTTGAAGGTGAAGGCGCTGAGTGCAAGCTCAACGGGGTAGTTGTTACCCAGGGCAAACAGCACTACGACAACCACACCACCATCGAGCACGTGGCTGCCCACTGCAACAGCGAAGAAACCTATCGGAATATCGCAGCGGACCAGTCCCACGCCGTGTTCAATGGCCGGATTCATATCCATCAGGACGCCCAGAAGTCCAATGCGGATATGAACAACAAGAACCTGCTGCTGTCCAACGGGGCAGAGATTGACACCAAGCCGGAACTGGAAATCTATGCCGATGACGTGAAATGTGCCCATGGCGCGACCATCGGCCAGCTTGACGAAATCTCGCTGTTTTACCTGGTTTCACGGGGTATCGGCCGGCGTCAGGCGAACGTTCTGCTCACCATGGCCTTTATCAACGAGCTGGTCGAGCAGATTCCGGTTGAAGCAGTGCGGGAGACGGTCCAGGGCCGTCTGAACCACTTCTTCGAACAGACATTTCAGGAGGCGTAACCGGTTATGACCGATCTGTCCGTGGCAAGCACCGCCAAGCGCACCACCTTCGACGTGGACGCGATTCGCCGGGATTTCCCGATCCTGTCCCAGCAGGTAAACGGAAAGCCCCTGGTGTATCTGGACAACGGTGCGTCGGCCCAGAAGCCGGAGGCTGTGCTGGATGCCATGGATCGGTATTACCGTGAGATGCACTCCAACGTCCATCGGGGCGCCCATACGCTGGGAGACCGTGCGACCTCCGCCTTCGAGGGTGCCCGCGAGACGGTTCGAAACTTCCTGAACGCCGAAAGCACCCGGGAAATTATCTGGACCCGCGGCACGACCGAGGCCATCAACCTAGTTGCCAATGGGCTCGCCCCGCGCCTGAAGGCTGGTGACGAGATCCTGGTGAGCCACATGGAACACCACGCCAACATCGTGCCCTGGCAGATGATTGCCGAGCGCACGGGTGCGAAAGTGGTGCCTGTTCAGGTGACACCGGAAGGCGAGCTGGACCTCGAGTCCTTCACCAGCCTGCTCAATGAGAAGACCCGGGTGCTGGCAATCACCCACGTTTCCAACGTGCTTGGCACGGTGAACCCGGTGGCGGCCCTGATTGAACAGGCCAAGGCCCACGGCATCATCACCCTGGTGGACGGGGCCCAGGCGGTACCTCATTACCAGCCGGACGTTCAGGCGCTGGGCTGCGACTTTTACGTGTTCTCATCGCACAAGCTGTTTGGCCCCACTGGTATTGGCGTGCTTTACGGTAAGGCCCAGTTGCTGGAGGAAATGCCTCCCTACCAGGGCGGCGGCGAGATGATCGAACGAGTGTCCTTTGAACGGACCACCTGGAATACCCTGCCCTACAAATTCGAGGCAGGCACCCCGGCCATTGCCGAGGCAGTCGGACTGGGAGCCGCCATCGACTACCTGAACGGCCTGGATCGTTCCGCCATGGAAGCGGCCGAGACCGGCCTCCTTGAGCGGGCCAACCAGCTGGTGGAAACCGTACCCGGCATGGAGATTATCGGTACGGCAAAAAACAAAGTGCCGGTTATATCCTTTAAAATTGCCGGCCTGCACCCCAGTGATATAGGCACGCTGCTGGATCAGCAGGGAATCGCAATCCGCACGGGTCACCATTGCGCCATGCCGCTGATGGATTTCTATGGAGTTCCCGGTACAGCCAGGGCTTCATTCGCGTTCTACAACACTCTGGACGAGGTGGATACATTGTTTACCGCCCTGCAGAAAGTCCAGCGTCTGTTTGCCTGATGGAGGTGGAATTATGACAGCCGAAGTCTTCACCCCGACCGTCGCCGTCACCATGACGCCCAGCGCGGTCAAGCACGTGCGCAAACAGCTGGAGAAAAAGCCGGACGCCAAGGGCATTCGGCTGGCCATCAAGAAAAGTGGCTGCTCCGGCTTCAAATACGAAACCCAATGGGTGGAAGACACCGCCGCCGACGACAAGGTGTTTCACATTGATGGCGTCGATGTTTTCGTGAAAGAAGAGCATCTGCCGCTGGTGAACGGCATCGAGATCGATTTTGTGACGGAGGGCGTGAACTCCATGTTCCAGTTCCGCAATCCGAACGCCACCGCAGAGTGCGGTTGCGGCGAGAGTTTTACCGTCGCGTAATCCGATATAAAGATTGAAAAGAGCGAGGCCCGAACAGGCATGCAAGAACGGGAAGTGGTCCTGACCAAACGCGAGGTGGAAGCCCGCCTTGTTCCTTCCGGAACCGAAATCATGATTCCGTCGGACACCTTTGTGACCATCACGCAGTCGCTGGGTGGCACCTTTACGGTCGCTGTTAACGGTAACCTTGCCCGGATTGAAGGCCACAATGCCGACGCGCTCGGCAAGAAACCCCTGGAAAGCAGCTTTGAAACCCCGGAAGACGGCACCGTCAACGAAAACCAGGTCTGGGAAGCCATGCAGAACTGCTACGATCCGGAAATTCCGGTGAACGTAGTGGATCTGGGCCTGATTTACGAGTGCAGGATTGAAAATGGCACCGAAGACGGCAACCATGTGTACGTGCTGATGACGCTGACTGCCGCCGGCTGCGGCATGGGCCCGGTGATAACCGAAGATGTGAAAACCAAGCTCGAGCATGTGCCCAATGTGGACAAGGTGACCGTTGAACTGACCTTCGATCCGCCCTGGAGCAACGAAATGCTCACCGACGAAGCCAAACTCGAACTGGGAATGCTGTAAATGACTGCCAGTGAACAGGACTTTCTGAACAACCCCTTGGGTAAAGACACCACCCTGGATGACGTTCTCGATGGCTTCGAGCTGCTGGACGACTGGGAAGAGCGCTACGCTTTTATCATTGATCTGGGCAAGCAGCTTCCTGCGTTTCCCGAGGAATCCCGGGTTGAAGAAAACTATGTTCATGGCTGCCAGAGCCAGGTCTGGCTGATTCATCATTACGATGAAGACAGTGGCCGGCTGTACCTGTTGATTGACTCCGACGCCATGATTGTTCGTGGACTGGCTGCCATCATCCTGGTCGCCCTTAACGGCAAAACCCCGAGGGACGTGCTGGCCACGGACATTGATGAGTTATTCGAGCAGCTGGACCTGTTCCGGCACATTTCCCCGACCCGCGGCAACGGGCTCAGGGCGATGGTTGGCAAGATCCGCGACATTGCGGCCGCCGAGGTGGCCAACGCCAGCAATTGATGCCCGTCAGCCCTACCAGATAATCGCTATATCATCTCTCTGGATATTCACGATGCCGCCCAGTTGCGGCATGGTACCCCGGCTAAAATGCGGCTGAACTTTTTCGAGCGTCACTGACAAGTCGCTGCCCTGCAATTCTGGTGAGTCATCTGGTGATTCCAGGTAGCGCTTGCTGCGATAGATCTTCAACTCATCACCCGGCCTGAGGCCTGCTGTAGCCCCGGATTCCAGCGTTACAGAAAAGTCGTCTACCCGCGCAATTCTGGTCATGAAGGGCTGACACGCCAATGCATCCGTTACTGCCATCGCCATGTCTGCGATAACATCCTCGACAGCCTGACCGTAGGCGGTTTTCTGGAAGCCGGCAGAGCCGAACCCTGCTGAACTGCCAGGCCCGGCATCCCAATCGGCCGCGGCTTCAAATCTCTGACGATAGACCGGCGCGCCACTGAAGCCGTCGAAGATAACGAGATCAGCCGCAAATCGGCGCCGTTGATCTACCGCCCCGATGCCCCGCTGCATTTTATCCAGCACGGAGGTGCCCCACGCTGACGGATCCGCAACGCCAAGATCCCGGATAACGCCTGTCACTACGAACTGAACGCCCATTTCACGGGCCAGTTCCAGTACATTGGTCAATCGATTGTCGCCCTGTTGTACCGTAGGCGCGTTCAGCAGATCCGTGAACATCCGTGAGGTTGTCGCACCAAAGACCTGCAATCCGCCCTGAGCCACCAAACGCTGCTGGAGTTGTTGCGGCAAGATTTCGCCGGCGTCATCAATCCGCCCGACTCTGGCCTGGTCCGGATACAGGACAGGAAACCCGGTCACTGCGACGCGCTTTTTCAGGCGTCCGGAATCTCCAGATCCACACTGGCTGCGACTCTCGCTGATATCGCCCCGGACAATCACCCGCAACAGATTGCCACTCTGGTACTCATCAATTACCCGCACATTCCGGGCTCTGGCGCTTGACGCCAGATCCATCCGTGACTCAGTGATCACGCCGTTTTTCATGGTGTCGTGCGTGCTAACCCTGGCTTCATACTGCAGGGAAAGGTCCCGGATTGCGGCCTTGCGGGCCTCAGCCCGGGCGGCTTCCAGGTTGCCATTGTGGATATTGGCATGGCCCACGCCTTCCAGAACCACCGCATGGGCGGCAGAAACCACGAAGAGCGCCAGAGCTCCGAGCACAGCCAGTGACAGCAAGCGTTTCATAATTCTCGATACTCCCTACACTCTCTATACTCTCGATCAATCAAGGTAATACAGGGAATCCACGCCTTTGCTCTGCACATCGCCCACGCTGTCATTTTCCTGCGGCATGGGAATCGGGCAGAGATCTTGCACCTGATCATCAGCAACCTTGGCCACACAGGCCCGGAAACGTGGCTCGAGCTTCAGTTCCATCACCGTTTCGAAGACACCGTCGCTGTGCTCGTTGACCGCGACCAACTTCGCGCCGCGAATGTAGCTGTCCACATAGGTTCTGAAGGTGTCGTTGCGCAGCACAAAATCATTAACGGTGGAACTGCCGTACACGACAGTACCGTAGACCCGTTCAACGAGATTCCGGTAGGCGTCCAGCTGGGAGGCCCGCCGGGCCATCAGACGTTTGCGGATATTTGAACGGTCGGCCGCAACATCCTCATAGGTCCCCAGACCGCTCACCCGCACAGTAATTGGCTCCAGCATCGTATCCTGGCGGGACTGGTTGCCGTTATCCCCCTGATAACTGCCAACCGGCGCACAAGCAGCCACCGTTGTTGCCAGCAGAGGCATAAGTATCCAGCGAAGGTTCATTGCGTGTCTCCAGAAAACGTCATTTCCGGTTTCCCATGAAAAAACTACGCCAGTTTTTCTAACTGCCTGATATTCCGATCAACAACTCCCAACCGTATTGTTTTGCAATCCCTATGCGGCAAAAAACTGCCTCTGTTTACACATCAAAAACAAACCGTTACCCCATGCGTCATGAGCTGGATAAGGTTCTGCCTTACCCTTTCAGGTACGTAACATCTATTTTGCCTTTTTACCTGACAGAATTCTTCATGACCGGATATCGCCTGACCAAACTTTCTCTGGCTATTGGTCTTTCCATTGCCACCAGTTCTGCACTGGCCAGCCCGCAGTCGTTTATGTCTGCCCGCTCTTTTGCCATGGGTGGCACTGGCGTCGCTGTAGCAACACCATCATCAGCGCCGATGGATAACCCAGCGATGATGGCCTCCGATCACCACAGCTGGAACGATGATTTTGGGTTGATGCTGCCCTCGGTGAATGCTCGCGCAGCGGATGAGGAAGAAACAGTTGACCAGGTGGATGATATCCAGGATGTAATCACTGATCTTGAATCGCTGGTTTCCGGTTTTGATCCCAATACCGACGACCCACAAAGTATTCAGGACGGCGCCGCCGATCTCAGCGACCGTTTGACCGAATTCGACAGGGACACCATGCGAGTGAACGCCGGTCTAGGGCTGGGCCTGGCTGTGCCGGGACAATCTCTGGCTGTCGGCGTGTTTACCAATGCAAACCTGACAGCAACCGTTCGTGGTGACGTGTCCGATCAGGATATTACCGCACTGAATGCGATTGCCACTGCAGCAACGGCCCAGGACGTTCAGAATGCCGTCGACCAGATCAGTACGAATGGCACCCTGAACCTGACATCACAAGGAAAAATACTGGCATCCGCCGTCGGGGAAGTGGGCATCAGCTTCGCACGGGCTTTTGAGCTACAGGATGGCAACAGCTTCCAGCTTGGCCTGTCGCCGAAATACGTGGAGCTGCGCACCTTCCAGTACACGGAAGCGGTTTCCGGTTTCGAAGATGACGAATTCGACGATGACCAGTATCAGACTGAAAAGAGCGGCTTCAACCTCGACGTGGGCGCAGCCTACAGCTTTGGTGATTCCAACCAGTGGAACACCGGAATTGTCGTTAAAAACCTGATCCCCATGGAGCTCGACTCCGCTGCGAGCCGGCCTTTGCTCGGAGAGGAAGTTCGCACATTAAAGCTGGACCCGATGGTTACAGCGGGCATCGCGCACAAGAGCGAATACCACGTTATCACCGCGGAAGTGGACCTGACCAAAAAGGAAGCCTTTGGCTTTGAGGACGACACCCAGTGGGCAGCCCTTGGCGCCGAATTCGACGCCTTCCGTTACGCCCAGTTGCGGGTGGGTGTTCGCCACAACCTGGCCAGCAACGATGACAACGACGGCATTGAAGAGAAAACCCAGTTCACGGCAGGTCTCGGACTGAACATTGTCGGCGTCCGCCTCGATATCGGCGCCCTGTACAGCGATGCAGATGCCGGTGCCGCCCTGGAGCTTGGCACCGCGTTCTGATGGAAAGCTGAAAGTGGGGTCAGATGAAGATTTCATCTGACCCCAAGCTCCAATCAAAGCCCGCCCGGGCAATCCGGGCGGGCTTTTTTATGGCCCTCATGCGTCACAGGTTTGCCTGCCCTGCCCGGGAACCGGATAATCCACCGACACACTCCCGAAAGGAATCAGCGATTTCATGCAGGCCTATCTGGTTGGCGGTGCCGTTCGTGACGAATTACTCGGCCTTGAGGTCAAGGACCGGGATTGGGTGGTGGTCGGCGCAACTCCAAAGGAAATGCTAGCCAACGGCTTCAAGCAGGTGGGCGCGGACTTCCCGGTATTTCTGCATCCCCGAACCCGGGAAGAATATGCCCTGGCTCGCACCGAGCGGAAACAGGGGCGCGGCTACCACGGCTTCACTGTTTACAGCGCGCCCGACGTCACCCTTGAGCAGGATTTGAAGCGCCGGGACCTGACCATCAATGCGATGGCAAAAGCTGAAAACGGCGATCTGGTCGACCCCTTTGAAGGCCGCAGAGATATTGAAGATCGCAAGCTTCGGCATGTCTCGGAGGCCTTCGCCGAGGACCCCCTGAGAATTCTTCGCACAGCCCGGTTCGCAGCCCGCTTTCACCCGCTGGGATTTTCCGTGTGCGACCAGACCATGGCCCTGATGAAGCGCATGGTGGATAGCGGAGAAGTAGACCACCTGGTGCCCGAACGGGTCTGGCAAGAATTCCAGCGGGCGCTGCATGAACAGGCGCCCGAGGCCTTTTTCGAAGTTCTTCGTGACTGCGGCGCCCTTGAGGTTCTTGTTCCGGAATTAGCTTCGGAAAAAGTCTTTCAACTCGCGATGGCGGCACTTGGCTGCGTCCACCGCCGCTTGCACGCCGAGACGGAGGAGCGTTTTGCGGCCCTGCTCTCCCCCCTGGATGCCCCTGTTGCAAAGGACAGGGGCAAAGCCCTGAAGGCACCCAATGACTGTCAGAATCTGGCGCGACTGGTTACTGCCTTCACACCCCAGATCCGGGACATTGATGCGCAAAGCCCGGAAGCCGAAACGCTTCTGGACCTGCTCGACCAGGCGGACGTCTGGCGCCGCCCGGAACGTTTTTCGCAACTCACGAAGGTGCTCGAGTGCGCCTTGCCGGGCGATTCCCTCACACTGGACCTGCTGCGAACCGCCTCGGAAGCGGCGACCGGCGTTGAGCCGAGAACCCTCCTGGCGCAAGGGTATAAAGGCAAGGAACTGGGCAGCGCAATCCGGACTGAACGCCTGAAACGCATCGGCGACGCCGTCGCCCCGACCAACCACTGAGGAGGCACCATGCCGTCCACAACGCCTGTTGCCCTGATCACCGGCGCAGCCCACCGTCTTGGCGCACAGACTGCCCGGACACTTCACGAAAGAGGGTGGAACCTGGTGATTCACTACCGGACCCGGGAAGAGCAGGCGAACTCACTGATTGCGCAGATGAACCGCCAACGGCCCGACTCCGCCTGCGCCCTGCAGGCGGATTTGAGCCAGTTAACTGGAGTGGACCGGCTGGCCAGTGACGCCATCGCACAGTGGGGCCGACTGGACGCACTGGTGAACAATGCATCGGTCTTCTACCCCACCCCGACCGCAGACGCCACCGAAGACGACTGGAACACAATCCTGAACACCAACCTACGGGCCCCATTTTTCCTGCTTCAGGGATGCCTGGCCGAACTTCGGCGAAACCGCGGCAGCGTCGTAAATCTGATCGATATTTACAGTGAAAGGCCTATCGATGATCACCCGCTGTACTGCGCCACCAAGGCCGGCCTGGCTGCCCTGACGCGCTCCTGGGCAAAAGACCTGGCGCCGGACGTGCGCGTGAACGGCGTATCGCCAGGCGCAATCCTCTGGCCAGAGGGCGAAGCCGAGATGGATCAATCCGCCCAACAGGCAATCCTTCAGAAGACGCCACTGGCCCGCACCGGCAACCCTGACGATATTTCCGAAACCATTGCGTTCCTGATCTGCGATGCGCCCTTTATCACCGGGCAAATCGTCTCTGTTGATGGCGGCCGAAGCCTGAACATGTAGTACAACCCGCGCATGACGGACCTGATCTTTGGCCGGTGACCGCTTTCCGGATACAATGCCAGCAGTTTTCAATCCTGTTCGCGCCGGCCCCAATCCCGCGCGCGCCACTGATCCGGAGAATTCCCATGCGTGATGTCGTTATTGTTGCCGCCCGCCGTACTGCTATCGGAACCTTTGGCGGAGGTCTTTCCAGCCTGAGCGCAGACCAGTTGGGAACCGCCGTCATCAAGGCACTAGTGGAAGAGACCGGCGTTGCCGGTGACCAGATCAACGAGGTGGTACTGGGCCAGGTTCTTACCGCCGGCTGTGGTCAGAACCCGGCTCGCCAGTCTGCCATTAACGCCGGCATTCCAGCGTCGGTGCCCGCCATGACCATCAACAAGGTCTGCGGCTCCGGTCTGAAAGCGGTTCATATGGCGGTACAGGCCATCCGCTGTGGCGATGCCGAGATGATGATCGCCGGTGGCCAGGAGAGCATGAGCCAGGCGCCCCATGTGCTGCCCAACAGTCGGAATGGCCAGCGGATGGGCAACTGGTCCATGGTGGATACCATGATCAAGGACGGCCTGTGGGACGCCTTCAACGATTACCACATGGGCATCACGGCCGAGAACATCGTCGAGAAATACGGCATCAGGCGGGAAGAGCAGGACGAGTTTGCAGCGGCGTCCCAGCAGAAGGCCGCCGCCGCTCGCGAAGCCGGCTATTTCGATGGCCAGATTGTTCCGGTCTCCATTCCCCAGCGTAAGGGCGACCCGATAGTCGTTGATCGCGATGAAGGTCCTCGCGACGGCGTCACTGCCGAGGGGCTTGGCAAACTCCGTGCGGCCTTCAAGAAAGACGGCACCGTTACCGCCGGCAACGCCTCATCTCTCAACGATGGCGCCGCAGCCGTGATGGTCTGCAGTGCCGAGAAAGCGAAAGAACTGGGGCTGACTCCGATCGCCACCATCAAGGCTTACGCTAACGCGGGCGTGGACCCGACGATTATGGGTACCGGCCCGATCCCGGCCAGCCAGCGGTGTCTGAAGCTTGCCGGCTGGAGCACGGAAGATCTGGACCTGGTGGAAGCCAACGAAGCCTTCGCAGCCCAGGCTATTTCTGTAAATCGCGACATGGGCTGGGACACCGGCAAGGTTAACGTGAACGGCGGCGCCATTGCCCTGGGCCACCCCATCGGCGCATCCGGCTGCCGCATTCTGGTCTCCCTGCTGCATGAAATGGTTCGCCGCGATGTTCACAAGGGCCTGGCCACACTGTGCATCGGTGGCGGCATGGGCGTTGCCCTGGCCGTCGAGCGCTAAGCTTCATGCTCCACGTTGTGCTGTACGAGCCGGAGATACCGCCGAACACCGGCAACATCATCCGGCTGTGCGCCAACACCGGTTGCCAGCTGCATCTGATTGAACCGCTGGGTTTTAACCTGGAAGACAAACAGATGCGGCGGGCCGGGCTGGATTACAGCGAGTACGCAACGATCAGGATCCACAAGAGTTACCAGGACTTCTTGACCAGCGAGCAACCCGGACGCCTGTTCGGGTTCACCACCAAAGGCAGTGCCCATTACCACGAAGTGAGCTATCAGGATGGCGACTACCTGATGTTCGGCCCGGAAACCCGCGGCCTTCCCGCTGATGTCCGCGAAGGGTTGCTGCCTGAGCATCGCCTGCGGATTCCCATGCAACCGCATAGCCGCAGCCTGAATCTCTCCAATACCGCAGCCCTGGCGGTTTACGAGGCCTGGCGGCAGTTGGGGTTTAACGGAGCGACATAAAAAAACCGGCCTGAGCCGGTTTTTTTATCTCTGATCACAGTGGTTCGGATCAGTGAGTCTGCTGCTCTTCGCTTGCCTCACCAGCAGCTTCTTCCTGCTTGCGCTTGAGCGCCTGGGCATAGATGGCGTCGAAGTTCACCGGCGCCAGCATCAGGGCCGGGAAGCTGCCCTTGCTCACAATACCGTCGATCGCTTCGCGCGCATACGGGAACAGGATGGTCGGGCAGTAGGCGCCCAGCATCTGGCCCAGCTGCTGGCCTTCGATGCCCTGAACCAGGAACACGCCGCCCTGCTGGATCTCGACGATGTAGGCTACCTTCTCACCCACTTTCGCGGTGACGGTCAGGGAAAGCACAACTTCATACTGGTTGTCGCTGACCTTGTTGTGAGACGTATTCAGATCCAGATTCACCTGCGGCTTCCACTGCTCCTGAAATACCAGCGGAGAGTTGGGTGACTCAAAAGACAGGTCCTTCACATAGATGCGCTGAAGGGCAAACTGGGGTTGGTTCTGGTTGTCACTGCCTGCTGCGGCTTGCTGATTCTCAGCCATTTTCAATCCTTTCGTTCTCGATCATGGGCTCGGGGCCCGTTGTTATGGGATGTTATGAAGTGTGCTGCCGGGACATTCTACGTTGGCGCCGGGCCGGCTTATGTGAAACAGTGCGGCAGAATGATCTTCAGATCAAGGGCCGCTCTATTTCTTCACCAGCGGAAGATTGCTGGCTTTCCAGTCGGCAACACCGCCGTTCAGGCGAACCACATTGCTGAAGCCTTCCGCGTTCAGCTGTTTAACCGCCATGGCAGAATGCTGGCCCATCTTGTCGGCAACGATGATCTGTTTGTCCTTGAACTTGCTCAGCTCACCAACCCGGCTCTTCAGGCTGTTCAGGGGAATGTTGATCGAGCCGGTAATGCGGCCCTCACCAAACTCCTTGCGGTCCCGGATGTCGACTACAACGGCTTCATCCTTGTTGATCAGATTGACCGCACCCTGGGCCGAGATCTTGGCACCGCCACGACGGGACTCCAGAATGAGAATGGCAACCAGGAATGCCACGAACAGCGACACAAGAATGTAGTGGTTAACGACAAATTCAAACAACCGGTCCATGAATTTACCCTGATAATGAGTTTGGCGGGATTATACACAGCCTGCTCCCCGGACAGAAGGTGACGAAAGTGGCCAGTAAATGCGAAAATAGATAAACTTGGTTTTCGTTTTAGTAAATTTACTAACATTTTACTTCCGGACTTAATGATGACTGCAATGCGCAAGCCGACTGCACTGATTATCCTGGACGGCTGGGGCCATCGCGACCCGGCTGAAGACAATGCCATCAGCAATGCCAGCACCCCGTTCTGGGACAAACTCTGGCAAAACCAGCCCAAAACCCTGATCAATACATCGGGTATGTTTGTTGGGCTGCCGCAAGGGCAAATGGGTAACTCGGAAGTTGGCCACATGAACCTGGGCGCAGGGCGCGTGGTCTATCAAAGCCTTACTCGTATCGACAAAGATCTGGAAGAAGGCACTTTCCAGCAGAACGAAGTGCTCTGCTCAGCGATCGACAAGGCTGTCCAAAGCGGCCGAGCCGTTCATCTCATGGGTCTGATGTCGCCCGGTGGTGTACACAGCCACGAAGACCACATTATTGCCGCTGCCGAACTTGCCGCCGCACGTGGCGCGAAGGAAGTTTACATCCACGCCTTCCTCGATGGCCGTGACATGCCGCCCCGCAGCGCAAAACCATCCCTGGAGAAGGCCGCGGCCAAATTGAAGAGCCTCGGCGTCGGCCGCGTTGCCTCGATCGTGGGCCGCTACTATGCCATGGATCGCGACAACCGCTGGGACCGCGTGGAAGCGGCCTACAACCTGATGACCCAGGGCACCGCGGAGTTCACTGCGGCCGATCCGGTATCCGGGCTGGAACAGGCTTATGAGCGCGGGGAAAACGACGAGTTTGTAACGCCAACCCGGATCCACGCTCCGGGCGAGCCCGAGGGAACGATCAACGATGGTGACACGGTGCTGTTCATGAATTTCCGTGCCGACCGTGCCCGGGAAATGACCCGCACCTTTGTGGAGAAGGACTTCGACGGATTCGAGCGCAAGAAGCACCCCGAACTGGCCGACTTCGTGATGCTGACCGAGTATGCGGCGGACATCAAAACTTCCTGCGCCTACCCGCCCGAACAGCTTACCAATGGCCTTGGCGAATACATGGCGAAGCAGGGCAAGACCCAGTTGCGCATCGCCGAAACAGAGAAATACGCCCACGTAACCTTCTTTTTCAATGGCGGCCTGGAAACACCGTTCGACGGTGAAGAGCGCATTCTTGTGCCCTCCCCCAAGGTGGCGACCTACGATCTGCAGCCCGAAATGAGCGCACCAGAGGTAACCGACAAGCTGGTGGAAGCGATCAAGAGCGGCAAGTACGATCTGGTTGTTTGCAATTATGCCAACGGCGACATGGTTGGTCACACCGGCAAGCTGGACGCTGCAATCAAGGCGGCCGAATGCCTGGACGAATGCGTGAAACGCGTTGTCGAGGCCCTGGATGAGGTAGGCGGCGAAGCTCTGATCACGGCTGACCACGGCAACTGCGAACAGATGACCGATCCGAATTCAGGCCAGGTTCACACTGCCCACACCATCGGCCCGGTGCCACTGGTATACACCGGCCACCGCAAAGTTGTGTTGAAGAACGACGGCAGCCTGAGCGACGTTGCGCCCTCTCTCCTAGCCCTGATGGGAATGGAGCAACCAAAGGAAATGACCGGGCACAGCCTGGTCGAGATCGGCTGATCCGGGAACGGAACCAACCTTTGCGATTTACCGCAACTCTGGCGCTCACCCTTCTACTGGGTGCAGCGCCGGCACTCGCCCAGCAGGAGGTCACCCCGGCCCAGATCGAGGAACTCAAGGAACGCATTGAGGACATCGACGACTGGCTGGAGGATGCCGAAGAAGACCGCTCCGCCCTGGAGCGGCAGCTTGCTGCGACCGAAAAGAACATCAGCCGCCTGACCCTTGAACGCCGCTCCCTGCGCCAGCAGGCAGAGCGACAGCAGCAAAGACTCCGGGAGCTGGAGAAAGAAGCCCAGGAGCTCACCCGCACACTCAACCGCCAGCGGGACAGCCTCAAGACGCAGATCCGCGCCGCCTGGATGGAAGGGGATGCACCAGCCGTAAAGGTTCTGCTCAATGAAATTGATCCGGACAAGATTGCCCGGACCATGACCTACTACGAATACCTTAGCAAGGACACAGTCGACCGCCTGGAGGCATTCAGGCAAAGCCTGCAGGAACTCAGGAGCACCCAGGCTGCGGTTCAGTCGACCAGGGTTGAACTGGCAAGAACCGAGGAAAACGTAGCCAAACGCCAACAGGACCTGACAGCGTCCAGACAGGAACGCCAGCAGACGCTGGCCGCCCTGAATGCCGATATCCAGAACCGTCGCAGCGAACGGGAAGAGCTGGAATCGGATCGCAAACGGCTGGAAAACCTGCTTGAGGAAGTCCAGCAGGCGATCAACAACATCCCCTCGCCCAATGAATCCCAGCCCTTCGCGTCATTGCGCAACAAGCTGCCCTGGCCAGTGAAGGGCCAGGTGTTGAGCCGCTATGGCGAGCGCTATGCCGACGGCAAACTCCGGCGCAACGGCCTGCTTATAGCCACCGGAGACGACGCGGAAATTCGCGCCATACACTACGGTCGGGTCGTGTTTGCCAACTGGCTGAGGGGATTTGGCCTGATCACCATCATTGATCACGGCGACGGCTACATGACACTGTATGGCCACAGCAGCAGCCTGTTCACCAGCCCGGGAGACTGGGTGGCCGCTGGTGAGCCCATCGCCCAGGCCGGCCGCACCGGCGGCACCGATTCCCCGGCGCTGTATTTTGAAGTCCGGCACAATGGCAAGCCCGACAATCCGGGCCGGTGGCTGGCAAACTGAGAAGCCCCGGGAGGGCTGACAAACGCCGCAGGTAACGCCATACTGTTCGGAGTCAGGGAAACCAGTCCAACTATCGGAATAAAAACGGGATATGTGAATGAAACGGGTCAGAAGTACACTCCACGCCTTGCCATTACGCAGCATTGCTCTCGCTACCTGTTTCGCAACCGCTTCCGGACTGGCCTGGGCCCAGGATAAAGACGCCGCCACCGAGCAGCTGCTGGAAGGCATCCAGAACGGCGAACGCGTGGAAATAAGCCTGCCGGATCCGGAGAAGCAGCTGCCACTGGAAGACCTCCGCAAGTTCACCGAGGTATTCAGCCGCATCAAAGATGCGTACGTCGAGGAAGTAAGCGATCGCAAACTCCTCGAAAGCGCCATTAAAGGCATGCTGTCAGACCTCGATCCTCACTCCACCTACCTGGCACCCAAGGACTACGAAGAGCTCGAAGAGAGCACCTCCGGCGAGTTCGGCGGGCTGGGCATTGAAGTGGGCATGGAAAACGGCTTTGTGAAAGTGATTGCCCCCATCGACGACACGCCAGCGCAGAAGGCAGGGGTTCAGGCGGGGGACCTGATCATCAAGCTGGATGAAAAACCGGTTAAAGGCATGAGCCTGGAAGAGGCTGTCCAGCTAATGCGGGGCAAACCCGGCTCGATCCTGACGCTCACCATTATGCGTGAGGGGGAAAGCGCTCCCATCGAAATCGAAGTGGAACGGGACGTTATCAAGGTCACCAGCGTGAAATCCCGAATGCTGGAAAATGGTTACGGTTATGTTCGCATTACCCAGTTCCAGGCGGATACCGGCTCGCAGTTCAAGGATGCCCTCAACGGACTGGAAGACGAACTCGGACGCGATCTTGACGGCCTTGTTATCGACCTGCGCAACAACCCGGGCGGGGTGCTGCAGGCGGCCGTAGAGACCGCAGATGCCCTGCTTGATGACGGACTGATCGTCTACACCGAGGGCCGCATCCAGAGTTCCCGCCTGCGCTTCAGCGCGCGATCGGGCGACATCATGGAAGGCACGCCTATTGTCGTGCTGATCAACGGCGGCTCCGCCTCTGCTTCAGAAATCCTCGCCGGCGCGCTTCAGGACCATGAGCGCGCTGTGGTGATGGGCACAAAGTCCTTTGGCAAGGGCAGCGTCCAGACGGTCATTCCGCTGGATGAGACCCACGCCATCAAGATGACTACCGCGCGCTATTACACACCGGATGGCCGCTCCATCCAGGCCACCGGCATCAAACCCGATATTGAAGTACGGCCGGCGGAACTCAAGGAGCTCGACAGCAAGCCGTTCTTCACCGAAGCGGATCTGAGCGGGCACCTTGAAGGGCAGAACGAGGGGCAGGACCAGGATGGAAACGATGATGCCCAGAACGCAACCGGTTCTCTTGCCGACCGGGATTATCAGCTACGCTCGGCACTGAACCTGCTCAAGGGAATCAGGATTCTGAACCCGAACAAGAGCGCCAAGGCAGAAGGAAGCGATCAGTGAGAGTAGTCAGTACTCTGCTGGCCGTAGCATTCTGTTTTACCGCCGGCACGGTGTCCGCGGAGCCGGCCCGAAAAGCACTGCCGCCCACCATTGCCATCATTATTGATGACATGGGCCACAGCCTTGTTGAAGGTGAGCGACTGGCAAACCTGGATCAGCCGCTCACGCTGGCTTTTCTACCGTACCGTCCACACACGGACAGCCTGGCCCGGCTCGCCTATAAGCAGCACAAGGAAATCATGCTGCACGCCCCCATGGCCAACACCCGCAACTATGGCCTGGGCCCGGGCGGCCTGACCCCCGAGATGGACGAACAGAGCATGGTGACCACCCTTCGCCGTGCCTTGCAGTCGATTCCCCATGTCCAGGGCGTGAACAACCACATGGGCAGCCTGCTGACCCAGCAGCTGCAGCCCATGGACTGGGTCATGAAAGAGCTGTTCCGCTACCCCGTGTACTTTATCGACAGCCGCACCATCGCCTCATCCGTGGCCGGTGATGTCGCAGCGGCGTACCGCATTCCGACCATGACCCGGGACGTGTTTCTCGACCACGAACAGACCGAAGAGTTTGTGGACCGCCAGTTCAAACTGCTGATCAAGCGCGCCAAAGAAAACGGTAGCGCCATCGGCATTGGCCATCCTCACAAAGTCACCGTGGATTACCTGGAGAAGCACCTACCCAAACTGGATGAGCAAGGCATCGCCATTGCCACGGTCAGCGGCCTTTGGGCCATGCGCAACGGCAATCGGGAGATGTTTGCGGAAGGAGAAAAGCAGGCCATTCGACCTGCTTTTGCAAAGAAGGATTAATCGCGGACTTCTATGCCCTGAGCCTTCATGAAGGCCTTCGCTTCAGGAATGGTGTGCTGTCCGAAGTGAAAGATTGACGCCGCCAATACCGCATCGGCACCGCCCTGAGTCACGCCATCAGCCAGGTGCTGCAGCTCTCCGACACCGCCTGAGGCAATCACCGGCACAATCACAGCATCGCTGATGGCTTTGGTCAGCCCGAGATCAAATCCGATCTTGGTGCCGTCCCGGTCCATGCTGGTCAGCAGTAACTCACCAGCGCCCATTTCCACCATCTTGCGGGCCCATTCCACGGCATCCAGCCCTGTGGGCTTGCGGCCACCGTGGGTAAAGATTTCCCACCGGGGCTCCTCGCCCTGTTCACTCACCCGCTTGGCATCAATGGCCACCACGATGCACTGGCTGCCAAAGCGGTCCGCCGCTTCCCGGACAAACTCCGGGTTGAACACGGCTGCGGTATTGATCGACACCTTGTCTGCGCCGGCATTCAGGAGCTTGCGTATGTCATCCACGGTACGCACACCACCGCCGACAGTCAGCGGAATGAAGACTTCCGCCGCCATTCGTTCAACGGTCTCGTAGGTGGTGTCACGGCTCTCATGGCTGGCCGTGATGTCGAGGAAGGTGATTTCATCGGCACCCTGCTCATTGTAACGACGGGCCACTTCCACCGGGTCGCCGGCATCGCGGATATCAACGAAATTGACGCCCTTCACCACGCGGCCTTTATCGACATCGAGGCAGGGAATGATGCGTTTCGCCAGAGCCATAAGCCGCCCTTACCCCTTCAGACCGTCGCAGAAAGCCTGCGCTTCAGCGACATCCAGGGTGCCTTCATAGATCGCACGGCCCGTGATGGCACCAAGGATGCCCTTGTCCGCCACGGTAGCCAGGCGTTTCAGATCATCCATATTGGTCACGCCACCAGACGCGATAACCGGAATACCACCCTCTTCTGCCAGTGCAGCAGTCGCCTCCACATTGACGCCCTGCATCATGCCGTCTCGGCTGATATCGGTGTACACAATCGCGTCCACGCCATCGTTGGCAAAGCGCTTGGCAAGATCGGTAGCCATCACTTCCGAGACCTCCGCCCAGCCATCGGTGGCTACGCGGCCGTCTTTGGCGTCCAGGCCGACGATGATGTGACCCGGGAATTTTTTGCACATCTCAGTGACAAATTCCGGCTCTTTCACGGCCTTGGTGCCAATGATGACCCACTGCACACCGGCCTTCAGGTAGGCTTCGATGGTTTCTGCCGACCGGATACCGCCACCGATCTGGATGGGAAGATCCGGGTATTTACGGGCAATGGCCTGGACAATCTCGCCGTTGACCGGCTCACCGGCAAACGCGCCGTTCAGGTCAACCAGGTGCAGCCGGCGGGCGCCGGCTTCCACCCAGCGAGTGGCCATATTGACAGGATCGTCACCAAACACCGTGGAGTCGTCCATCCGGCCCTGACGCAGGCGTACACATTTACCGTCTTTCAGATCGATTGCAGGAATTATCAGCATGTTCCAGTCCAGTTTGTAAAATTCTCGAGCAACTGCAGGCCCGCCCGGGCACTTTTCTCCGGGTGGAATTGCACTGCAAAAATATTGTCTCGCGCGACTGCTGCCGCAAGGTCCACCCCATAGCGGGTGCGGCCTGCCATATCGGCGTTGCCCTCGGCTTCTGCGTAGAAGCTGTGCACGAAGTAGAAACGGTCACCCTCGGGAATGTTATGCCAAAGGGGGTGATCAATGGTCTGCTGCACTTTGTTCCAGCCCATGTGGGGCACTTTCAGGCGCTCGCCGTTTTCCGTGAGGTGGTCACCGAAATAGCGTACTTGCGAAGGAAACAGGCCGATGCAGTCAACGCCGCCGTTCTCTTCACTGCGGGACATCAGGGCCTGCATGCCCACGCAGATGCCAAGAAACGGGCGATCCTGAGAGACCTCACGAACCAGATCCACTACCCCGACACGATGCATTTCGGCCATACAGTCGCGAATGGCACCAACGCCAGGGAGGATGACACGATCGGCTTCACGGATTTTTTCGGCGTTGTCGGTGACCAGCACGGTGGTGTCCGGGGCAACGTGCTCTACTGCTTTTTTGGCAGAGTGAAGATTGCCCATGCCGTAGTCGATAATGGCAACAGTTTTCATGGTTGTTGCGGTGTCCTTGATTGACCGGCCACAACGGGCCGGTTAAAGCGAGCCTTCTGGCGACGAGGCGTTTACAGCGAACCCTTGGTAGACGGTGTAATACCGGCCATCCGCTCGTCCATTTCAATCGCCATACGCAGGGCACGGCCGAAGGCCTTGAACACGGTTTCAATCTGATGGTGGGTGTTTTTACCCTTCAGATTGTCGATGTGCAGGGTCACCATGGAATGGTTCACAAAGCCGTGGAAAAACTCCTCGAACAGGTCGACGTCAAAGCCACCCACGGCACCGCGAGTGTACGGCACATCCATCATCAGGCCCGGGCGACCGGACAGATCGATAACGACTCGGGAGAGCGCCTCATCCAGCGGGACATAAGCGTGGCCATAGCGGCGAATGCCCTTTTTGTCGCCAACCGCCTGCTTGAAGGCCTGGCCAAGGGTGATGCCGATGTCTTCCACGGTGTGGTGGTCATCAATGTGCAGGTCGCCCTTCGAAACGATATTCAGATCCACCAGACCGTGGCGGGCGATCTGGTCCATCATGTGCTCCAGAAACGGCACGCCGGTATCGAAACTGGATTTGCCGGTTCCGTCGAGATCAATCTCAACGGTGATCTGGGTTTCAAGGGTATTTCTCTCTACCCGAGCCTTGCGTTCGGCCATGGGGACTCCGTGACAATTGAGCGGCATAAAGCCGGAAAAATTCGATCCGGCGATTATACCTTTTATGTCGGCTGGAGTCCCACAACCGGTTTAATCGCTACGATAGCGAAGTGCAGGTAGATGGCAGAGAGGGCTGCGTCAGAACGCCTTCTTCAGATTGTTCATGTAAGTGTCTACGAGGCTGTTGAACTCGTGCTTGATAACCGGGCTGATGGCCAGCTTGAGCAGGCTGGGCAGGGGCACAGTCAACTCTGCGCTGGTCTGGAACTTCACGGCGGTGGCATTGTCGCCCTTGGACTTGATGGTCCAGGAACCACTCACGACGCCATTGCCCTCGCCCTTCACCGGCTCCCAGGTAATCTTGCCGGCGTCTTTGTCCGAGTGATATTTGCAAGCGTACACCGACTGGATGGCATGTTTGTCGACGCCCACTTTTTCCATTTCCCAACGGTAGGCGTTATCGCCAAGGTCGGTAAGTTTGTGGACTTTCGGGAAGTGACTGGCTGAACGTGGCACATCCGCCAGCAGATCGAACACTTCATCATAGCTGCCCGGAATCTCAAGTTCGCGGTTCAGCTCAATCGAAACGGTAATAGCCACGGCCAACTCCTTCTTGTGTTTATAGGTATCAATGTAGTCGGAAAATCAGGGTCGTGTATTTTGGCCCAACACTACCGCATTGTCATACTCCCGCGCTGTTAATTTGTTAACCCTGCGTTATCCTTTGGGTCATTAGCGTCGGTATTCACAGCGAATACTGCAAGCTCCTAAAAATAGGAAGGAAGCCTGAATCATGAAAGCCGTCCGTTATGTGCTGATTGCCATCGTTGCACTGATCGTTCTTGCCGTGGCTGCCGTTGCCATCGCCATGGCCGTGATCAACCCCAACGATTACAAACCGCAGATTGAACAGGCCGTTGAGGATGCCACGAACCTGGATCTGGTCCTTGAAGGCGACATCGGCTGGTCTTTTATCCCACTTGGCCTTGAGCTGAATTCCGTAGAGGCCACCCTGGAAGGTGACCGCTTTGTTGCCCTTGAGCAACTGGTGGCCCAGATCGATTTCTGGTCACTGATTGCCATGTCCCCGAGGGTGAATACCTTCGTACTGGACGGGCTGGACGCCCGACTCGAAGTGGACGAACAGGGCAACGGCAACTGGACCCGCATTATGCCCGAGAAGGCGGCGGGAACGGCAACCGAGGAAACGGCCGGAACCCAGGATGAACAGGCACAGGAGAGCGAGGGCGCCGGCGGCGAGCCTCTGAACTTCAACGTTGAAAACGTTCAGATCAGCAACGCCCAGGTGCACTACACCGACAAGAGTACCGGCCAGTCGGTCACGCTGGAGAATTTCACCGTCAACGCCAGCAACATTACTCTGGGCTCCGAGTTCCCGCTGGAGATCGGGTTCCGGGTAGCCACCACCCAGCCCACGTTTGAAGTGGATGGCAATATCAGCGCCCGCCTCGCCGCCAACGAGGCTCTCAACGAGTTGGCCGTATCCGGTCTGAATGCCGTGTTTGACATGACCGGAGAGCCGTTCGGTGGCAAAGAGGTCACGGCTGAACTGGCGGGCTCTGCCAGGGCGAACCTGGAAAACGAGACCGCTAACCTGAGCGGCTTTACCGCCAGCCTGGCCAACCTGAACTTGTCGACCGATCTTGACGTTACCGGATTCGGCGACAAGCCAACCCTGAGCGGCGAGATCTCCATCGCCGAGTTCTCGCTAAAGGATCTTCTGAACAACCTCGGCCAGCCCCCGGTGGAAACCAGCGATCCGGACGTACTTGAAGCCATCGCCTTCTCCACCGGTATTGGCGGTCCGGCCGGCAAGGTGGAGCTCACCGACCTGACCATCAAACTGGATGACACCACCTTCACTGGTTCCGGCAGTTACAACCTTGCCGACACAGGCGTTGTCTTCCAGCTCCAGGGCGACCAGTTGAATGCCGACCGATACCTGCCACCGAAAGCGGAAGGAGAGGCGGAGGAAGCACCCGCATCCCAGGAAACCGCTGCAGCCGGACCCGAAGGCGACCTTCTGCCCCTGGAGACCATTCGCAGCCTGCTGCTGGATATTGATCTGGGACTCGGCCAGCTGATCGTCAGCAACCTGACTATCAACGAAATCAAAGCCAGCACCACCGCGAAAAACGGCCTGCTCAAGGTTGATGAGTTCAGCGGCAAACTGTACGAGGGCAGCTTTGGTGCCAACGTGACCATCGACGCCCGCAGCGACAATCCGAAATGGACCGTTGGCTCAGACGTAACCAATGTACAGACCCTGCCTTTGCTCACCGATCTGGCAGAAGTGGATATGCTCGCCGGCGGGGCAAATCTCAAAGTGAACGCCAACACCTCTGGCAACCGGATCTCGGCACTGCGCAGCAATGCTGACGGACAGATCAGCTTCAACCTCGCAGAGGGCGAGTTCCGCCGAATGAACCTCACACGCATGGCCTGCCAGGGCATCGCTCTGGTCAACCAGGATGAGCTGACGACCACCGATTGGGGCACTACCACGCCGTTCAACGACATGCGCGGCACCCTGGAAATCAACGGCAACAGCCTCAACAACACAGATCTCGTGGCGGCGCTGGCCGGCATGCGCCTCGAGGGCAATGGCACGGTGGATCTGGCCCAGAGCGAACTGGATTATGAGGTTGGGCTAAGAGTCGTTGGTGAAATCCACCGGGACAACGCCTGCCGCGTTACCGAATATGTAGAAAACGCGGTTATTCCCGTGGAGTGCCGTGGCAACTTCGCCGAGGACCCGGCAGGACTTTGCTCCTTTGACGGCTCCCGCTTCCGGGACACCCTGAAGACCATCGCCGAAAATGCCGCCAAGGCGAAAGCCCGTGAGGAAGTGGACAAGGCAAAAGCCAAGGCGGAAGAGAAGGTTAAAGAAAAGGTGCAGGAACAGATCGGCGACAAACTCAAAGGACTGTTCAACTGATGCCGGACAGCTTCGCCAACAAACTGCTCCAATGGTACGACTGCCACGGCCGGCATGACCTGCCGTGGCATCACAACCGGAATGCCTACCGTGTGTGGGTTTCCGAAATCATGCTGCAGCAGACACAGGTAACCACGGTTATCCCCTACTTCGAAGCGTTCATGGAACGCTTCCCGGACGTTCATGCCCTGGCCGAAGCCCCGGTGGATGATGTGCTCAGCCACTGGTCCGGCCTTGGTTACTACGCCAGGGCCCGCAACCTGCAGAAAGCCGCCCAGACGGTGGTGCGCGAGTTCGATGGTGAGTTCCCGCAAACCCAGGAGGAGCTTGAATCCCTGACCGGCATTGGCCGCTCCACAGCCGCCGCCATATTGGCCCAGGCCTTCGGCATTCGCGCCGCCATACTGGATGGCAATGTGAAACGGGTGCTGGCACGCTACCATGCCATCCCCGGCTGGCCCGGCCAGACAGCCGTGCTTAACCAGCTGTGGCAACGGGCCGAAGAGCACACTCCGGAACAGCGGGTGCGCGACTACACCCAGGGCATTATGGATCTCGGCGCCATGGTGTGTACCCGCAGCCGCCCGGCCTGCGAGAGCTGCCCGCTGCAAGAGGGCTGCAGAGCCTACGCCCAGGGTGAAACCTCACTCTACCCCGGCTCCAAACCGAAAAAGGCCAAGCCGGAGAAATCCACCTGGATGGTGATTCTTGAGGATGGCGAGGGGCGCATTCTGCTTGAGCGTCGCCCGCCCAGTGGCATCTGGGGCGGCCTCTGGAGCCTGCCGGAACTAGACCCGGCCTACGGAGCCGATGAGCTTCAGGAAGCCTGCGAACAGAGCCTGGGGCTGGATTGCGCAGAACCAGAGCTTATCAACGGCTTTCGACATACCTTTTCCCATTACCACCTGCACATACAGCCCGCCCGACTAAACGTCACCGGCGGCGCCAACACCGTTGCAGACAAGGATCATCTGAAATGGCTACACCGCCATGAAGCCCTGAACCTCGGCCTGCCTGCTCCAATCCGGTCGCTGCTTACCGAACCGGAGCAAGCAGCTCTGCTTTGATCCAGTGCGCTGGCCCCCTCAGCCGCAACGATCTGTTATCATCACCGCCAGCAACATTTGCCAACAGGAGCCATCATGAGCCGTACTGTTTTCTGCCGCAAATACCAGAAAGAACTGGAAGGCCTGGACTTCCCGCCCATGCCCGGCGCCAAGGGCCAGGACATTTTCGAGAACATCTCGAAGCAGGCCTGGGAAGAATGGCAGGCCCAGCAGACCATGCTGATCAACGAAAAACACCTGAGCCTGATGGACCCCAACACCCGCAAGTACCTGCAGGCGCAGATGGAACATTTTTTCAACAACGAACCGTTCGACAAGGCCGAGGGCTACGTTCCACCGGAACAATAACCCCGGATTGATCAAAGCCTGAGCATGCCTGAAAAGATTCAGAAATTTTTCCGGCCTAGCCTTGACTCAAAACATCTAAACCGGTTTAATAGCGCCCCGTTGCCGAGACACCTTGCAAGGTGTAACGCAAAGCCCGGATAGCTCAGTTGGTAGAGCAGGGGATTGAAAATCCCCGTGTCGGTGGTTCGATTCCGCCTCCGGGCACCATTAAGAATTCAGACAAAACCCGCCTCGTGCGGGTTTTGTTGTTTCTGAGGCCCGAGAAAGCCGACTCACGCTGAGATTCTTTGGGCATTGCTAGCCCTGGGATCAATGCGCTCTTCCATCAGCCGTCGTTCACACATGGCCCTTTTCAGTTCCGAGTAATTGGTGGGGCTCGGATCTTCTTCGTAGCGCTCCTGGGCCAGTCTCGCCAGGTCGCACTTATCAAGCCACTTCTCAATCAACTCTGCAGTCTTCATAGCCACCTCGTTTCGTTGAATTCACCCGGTCAGCATAAGGTCTCTGGCACAGAGCTATCTCGGTTGTTTTTCGCATGAATTGTGGCAAAACATGGAGGGCATTGAGGATCAGGAATGGAAAAGCCCGCTTCATGCGGGCTTTGGAGAGTCTACCAAGTTTTGCCGGTTACTCACTAACCACCGTCACCGGACGATGGGCATGCCTGACGACCTTCTCGCTCACACTGCCAAGAGTGAGGCTTCTCAACGTAGAGTCGCCGCGGCGCCCCAGAAACATATGGGAGCCGGGATGTTCATCGAGGTACTCGACGATTTCCTTGGCCGGATCACCCTTTAGCAGGACTTCTTCCGCCGGCTCAACAATCCCGCTTACCGCCTGCTTCGCGGCATCAAATGCCTTGCGTCCGTATTCGCTGGCTTGTTCGTCAATGTCACTCTGCGGTATGCCACTTACGATCAGTCTCTCGAGCTTGGTACCGGGGAAGACGGCAAGCAGTTTGAGTGGCTGGCTCGTCGCTTTGGCAAACTCTGCTGCCATTTTGGCGGCGTGTGATGAATGCTCCGAACCGTCACACGCGACTACGATGCTTTGATTTCCATTTGCCATGTCATCAACTCCTTTCCTGATCAATGTTTAACCAAACTAACATTGCTGCGGCCATACGAGGGTTGATTGAAATCAATTACAGCGGGATCGGTTTTATGGTCGAAGCGCATTTGTACCTATTGCCGGAACCTGTGGCACCATTAATCCTTGCGCTGCCGAGACGGCAATTGATGACAAGGAGTGATTGAAATGCTGATGGCCATTGGGGCGATCATTGCAGGCCTGATTCTGCTGGTGTGGAGTGCGGACAAATTTGTGGAAGGCTCGGCTACCACAGCCAGCCACTTCGGTACGCCACCACTGCTCATCGGTATGGTTGTGGTGGGTTTCGGCACGTCTGCGCCAGAGATGGCCGTGTCTGCACTGGCGGCCTCGCAGGGTAATCCCGGTCTGGCTCTGGGCAACGCCTATGGCTCAAATATCACCAACATTGCGTTGATTCTGGGCATCACAGCCCTGCTGGCGCCGATCGCCGTTCACTCCCAGGTCATGCGAAAGGAGCTACCCATTCTCATTCTGGTCACCGCCTTTGCCGGCTGGCAACTGTGGGACGGAGATCTGAGCCGGATGGATGCCATCGGTCTGATGCTGGCTTTCGTTGTACTGATTGGCTGGAGCATCTACCAGGGCCTTCGGCAACCAGACGATGCTCTCGCTACAGAGATGACCGAAGAAGTGAACGCAATGCCAGTGCGCAAAGCCATTTTATGGCTGGTGGTCGGACTGCTGCTGTTGATTATCAGCTCCCGCATACTGGTGTGGGGTGCGGTTGATCTGGCGACCACCTTTGGCATCAGCGATCTGGTTATCGGCCTGACCATCGTGGCCGTTGGTACATCACTTCCGGAACTTGCCTCATCCATCATTGCCGCCCGCAAAGGAGAGCATGATCTGGCCCTGGGCAACATTCTGGGTTCCAACCTGTTTAACACCCTTGCCGTCGTGGGGATTGCAGGACTGATTGCCCCCATGCCGGTGGCGCCAGAAGTGCTCACCCGTGACTTCCCGGTAATGGCTGCCCTCACCCTGGTTCTGTTTGCCATGTGCTATGGCTTCCGCGGGCCCGGACGTGTCAACCGGTTTGAAGGGAGCGCCCTGCTACTTGCCTTCGTGGCTTATACCGTGTATCTGTTGGCTTTTTCGGGAGCGTAAATCATGTCACTTGCAGCCTGGCTGACCTTCCTTGTTGCAGCCGTTCTGATCAGTGTGTCCCCGGGTGCAGGGGCGATCAATACCATGAGTAATGGTATGCGTTACGGCGTTCGCCGATCGCTGCCGGCAATCATGGGGCTGCAGCTTGGTTTTGGCATCCAGATTCTGCTGGTGGGTGCCGGCCTCGGCGCCATCATCGCGTCCTCCAACATCGCCCTGTCGGTTATCAAATGGCTGGGTGTTGCCTACCTGATCTGGCTGGGCATTTCTAAATGGCGAGAGCCTGTGATGGAATCCATGGACGATGACCGTCAGCCCGTTAGCGGGTACAAGCGGTTCTGGAATGCCGTGTTCGTGAACCTCACCAACCCCAAGGCCACGGTCTTTCTGGTGGCCCTGTTTCCACAGTTTCTGGTAGCAGGCGCACCCCATGGCCCGCAGTTGCTCACCATGGGCATCACACTGATTCTGGTGGATTGCCTGGTAATGCTCGGCTACGCCCTGCTGGCAAGCCAGCTGTTCCGGTTTATGACCACAGCCCGGCGCCAGCGGCAGATGAACCGCGTATTTGGCGGCCTGTTTGTGACCGCCGCTGTCGCCCTGGCCAGCTTCAAGCGCGCCTGATATCAGCCTGAATCAGCGCAGGATGCACTCGCGGCTCAGCTTTTGGCTGAGCGTCCTGCGCTGCTGCCGGAGACTGTTCCCCCGGTCGTTGCTATAGCCCGCCCGCAGTTTAGACTGGATCCGCTCCAGTTTGCTTCTATAGGTTGCGCAGGTCTTCTCCAGCTCGGCATCGGCCTTTTCTTTTGCCGTTGCTCCGGAGCCCGTCGGGCGACCGGAGGCAAGCAGGCCTTCAACCTCTTTGCGGATTCCTGACACGCGTTTGCCTTGCCCGAGATTCTCGGACATCGGCACCGTGACAGGCGCCTGCACGTCAAGCTGCTTATGGGGAATTTCTCCCGGCGGGTAATCGGAAAAATGCGCTACGCCCCGGCTGTCTATCCAGGTGTATACCTCGGCACTGACTGCTGAAGTGAGAAATAAAGACAAAACAAGACCAGCCATCATCCTTGGCATACGGTTCCACTCCCTGTGGTTCGGTAATTTGGTGGGGCAGTATAGCGAAAAAAGCCCCGGGCTTGGGGGCAGATAGGCTAGGGGCCAGATGAACACCTCATCCGACCCCGATTTCGGTTTTACTGGTCGAGAAGCTCGATCCAGTGCTGCACCGGCACCGGCGACTTGGTTTCCAGGTGCATCTGGCAACCGATATTGGCGGTCACGATGCGGTCCGGATTGTCGACGGTCAAAGCCTTCAGTTTGTTACCAAGCAGCTTCTGGCTCATCTCCGGCTGGGTCACCGAATAGGTGCCCGCAGACCCACAGCAAAGGTGCTTGTCCTTGGTCGCAGCCAGGTTAACACCCGCCCGTGTCAGCACCTGCTCCACCACACCGTTCTGCTTCATTGCGTGCTGCAGGGTGCAGGGACAATGGAATGCCACCTTGCCCGGGTCCTGCCGGACCTTGAGCTTTTCCAGATCCTGTTTCAGCAAAAAGGCGCCGAGATCGGTGCACAGTTCGCTCACCTTCTGGGCCTTGGCGGCATAGACCGGATCGTCCTTCAACAGATGACCGTAATCCTGAACCATCGCCCCGCAACCGGAAGCCGTCATGATGATTGCCTCAGCACCCGCCTCGATAGCGGGCCACCAGGCATCAATGTTCTGGCGCATTCTTTCCAGGCCTTTCTCGTGCTCGGAAAGGTGATAATTCACGGCACCACAGCAGCCAGCCTCCGGGGCTTCCACCATGGTAATGCCGAGCCGATCCAGAACCCGGGCGGCGGCTGCATTGGTATTCGGAGTGGCCGAAGGCTGCACGCAACCGGCCAGTGCCAGCACAATACGGCTGTGACTGGCTGCAGGCCAGGGGCTGGCCTGCTTTCTGGGCGGCACCTTGGTGCGCAGTTTTTCCGGTAATACCGGGCGGAAAACCTGCCCCAGACGAAGCAGAACACCGAACAACTGGCGGTTGGGAATCACCCGCGCCAGGGCCCAGCGCAGCCACTTGTCTTTCGGCTCCCTGGGCATCTCCTTTTCCATCAGACCGCGGCTGATGTCCACCAGACGCCCATACTGGACACCGGACGGACAGGTGGTCTCACAGCTGCGGCAAGTCAGGCAGCGGTCCAGGTGCTCGCGGGTTTTCTCGGTAACTTCCGCCCCTTCCAGGAACATCTTCATCAGGTAGATCCGGCCACGAGGACCATCACGCTCGTCGTTCAGTTCCTGATAGGTCGGGCAGGTCGCGGTGCAAAAGCCACAATGCACACAGGCCCTCAGGATCGACTCGGCTTCCTGGCCTTCCTTGGTGTTAGCAAATTGTTGAACCAGATTCGTCTGCATAATTACAACCAGCTGTATAAACGTCCGGGATTGAAGATATTGTCCGGATCAAAGGCATTCTTGATGCGGCGCTGAATGCCCTTCAGGGCCTCCGGCTGGCGATGCATCACCTCACCGGTGCGATCGCCACCACGGAACAGGCTGACCTGGCCACCGGCAGCTCGGGCCGCAGGCTCCAGATCTTTCAGCTCACCGGCGCCACGGAACCAGCGCTGGGAACCGGCCCAGTCGATAAACCAGTTACCTTCCAGTTTCGGTGTGGCAGCGGTCGAACCAACGGAGAAGCGCCATAAAGGCACGTCGTTACCGGCAAAAAATTCGTGACGCATATCCTGCACCTGTCGCCAGAAGTGGTCGCCCTCTTCCATCACTTCGCCGGACCACTTTTCAGCGGTGGCTTCCACACCGGATTTCGCACCGGCCAGGCGCAGGTAAACCTTGCCGTCCACCCAGCAGGCGGCGGTGATGGGCTTGGGCTCGGCCGCCCGGCTGTTCATATAGTGAACCACCTCGTCCATGCCCATTTCCTGAACCAGGGTCAGGGAAGCGGCCGGTTTCGGCATCACTTTCATGCTGATTTCAGTGATTACGCCCAGAGTTCCCAGGGCACCGGCCTGAAGACGTGATACGTCATAGCCGGCCACGTTTTTCATGACCTGACCACCAAAGCGAAGATGTTCGCCCTTGCCATTGAGCAGCCGGATACCCAGCACCTGGTCACGCACCGAGCCGGCCCAGGGGCGTCCCGGACCGGAAAGGTTACAGGCCAGGGTGCCGCCGATGGTGGAGGCGGCACCAAAATGGGGTGGCTCAAAATGCAGGCACTGACCTTCTTCAGCCAGAGTCGCCTCGATTTCGCTCAGCGGCGTACCGGCACGGACGGTCAAAACAAGCTCCACCGGGTGATAGTCAACGATACCGGTATGCTCGCCCACGTTGAGGGTTCCGGCATCGGTGTCGGCTTCCCGGCCCATAAAGGCCTTGGTGCCACCGCCGACAATATTGAGTTTGTGCCCGCTGTCCCGGGCCTGGAGCACCTGCTCCTTCAACTGTTGGGAAATATCAGCCATGGGCGGCTTCCGTATGTTCGTGCGTGTGTTGTTTGTGCTCAAGGGAGCGGTATTCCTGGCAGAACCGAAGGGCCGGTACGCCCTTGCCCGGGTTCAGGATACCGGCGGGATCAAACGCGGCCTTTACGTCGTGGAACTGCTGGAGCTCCTCATCGTTGAACTGCACTGCCATCTGGCGAATCTTTTCAACGCCAACGCCGTGTTCACCGGTAATGCAGCCACCTACCTCCACACACATTTCCAGGATGCGTGAACCGAAGGCCTCCGTGCGCTCGAATTCGCCGGGCACATTCGCATCAAACAGGATCAGCGGGTGCAGGTTGCCATCGCCGGCATGGAACACGTTGGCGACGCGCAGACCAAACTCCTCGGACATCTTCTCCATTTCCGTCAGAACATAGGCGATCTCACGACGGGGAATGGTACCGTCCATGCAGTAGTAGTCCGGTGAAATCCGGCCCACGGCCGGGAACGCAGACTTACGGCCTTTCCACAGCAGGGCTCGCTCTTCCTCGCTCTGAGAGGTCCGAACCGAAGTGGCACCCAGCTTTCGGAAGACTTCTTCGGCCTGGGCAATGTGTTCGTGAACTTCCTCCTCGGTGCCGTCCACTTCACAGAGCAACAACGCCTTGGCGTCCCGCGGGTAGCCGGCCTGGGCGAAGTCATCCGCTGCGATGATGGCGTGGCCATCCATCATTTCAAGGCCACCAGGGATAATGCCGTGGGAGATAATCCCGCCCACGGCGTCACCACCTTTCTGCACGTCATCAAACCCGGCCATGACAACCTGGGCTACTTCGGGTTTCGGCAACAGCTTCACTTTGACTTCCGTCACCACACCCAGCAGCCCCTCGGAGCCGGTCATCAGCGCAAGCAGGTCCATCCCACAGCCGTCCAGACCATCACTGCCCACGGTCACGACATCACCCTCGGCGGTGACCATTTCCACGCTCAGGATGTTGTGAACGGTCAGACCGTACTTGAGGCAATGCACGCCGCCCGAGTTCTCGGCCACGTTACCGCCAATGGTGCAGGCGATCTGCGAGGAAGGATCTGGCCCGTAATACAGACCGTACTGGGCCGCTTCTTCGCTGATGGCGAGGTTTCGCACCCCGGGCTGCAGTCTTGCCGTTCGGGCCAGCGGATCAATCTCCACGATGCGATTGAACTTGGCCAGCGACAGTACCACGCCCTCCTTGTTGGGCATGGCACCGGCACTGAGTCCCGTTCCGGCTCCACGGGCCACCACAGGTACCGCGTTCTCGTTACAGATGCGCATCACCCGCTGCACCTGTTCAACGGTTTCCGGCAGCACCACCAGCAACGGCATTTCGCAATACATCGACATGCCGTCGCATTCGTAGGGCTTCATGGTTTCGTCATCGGTGATGACGTAGTCCGGGTCGATAAACGCCCGGAACTGCTCCGCCAGCTCGGCTTTGCTGACTTTCGGCTTGGTAGTCATAGCACTCTCTGGGTTCGAATTACGTCAGTGTGACAGTCATCAACCGCGTTTTGTTTCAAAGTGGTCAAGACCGGCCTGGGCACAGTCCATATCCTGCTGGGGGGTACCGGAACTGATTCCGATACCACCCACCACTTCGCCGTCGACGATCACCGGCAGACCACCGCCAACAGAGCTGATGCGCCCGCCAACTTCGGTGTGGATACCGAAAGCGAGACTGCCGGGCACGTTCACCTTGTTGTAGTCATGGGTGGCTTTCTTGGCCGCAGCCGCCGTGAAGGCCTTGTCCTGGGCAATGGTCACACTGGTGATCTTGCCGCCGTCCATGCGCTCGAAGGCCACCAGATTGCCGGATTCGTCCACCACAGCGATGCACATGGGCACACCGATTTCACGGGCCTTTTCAGCCGCGCCCTCAATGAGGATGCGCGCCTCGGCAAGGTCCAGTCGTTTGATCGTCAACATAAAGCTTTACTCCTTGATTTGATTAACCGTAAACCAGCCCTGGCAGCCAGGTTACGATGCCGGGGATCAGGACACACATGAACAGTCCGAACGCCTGAATCGCCAGGAACACCAGGGAAGACTTGAAGATGGTACCCATGGAGATTTCCGGAGGACAAACGCCGCGGATGTAAAACAGTGCGTAACCAAACGGCGGACTCAGGAAAGACATCTGCATGTTCACCAGGTACAACACACCGAACCAGAGCACCACGTCGTCACCGGCTACCGGCGGGAAGCCGAACAAGCCAGGGAATTCCAGCGCCTTCACAATCGGAATGAAGATGGGCACTGCCAGCAGCAGGATACCAACCCAGTCAAGGAACATACCCAGAACCACCAGCAAGACCATCAGCAGGAGCAGGATCCCGTACGCCGACATGCCGGTTCCAAGTATGGCGTCGGTGACAAACTGCTGACCACCCTGGAGGATGTAGAAACCGACGAATACCGATGCACCGAACATGATCCACAGAACCATGGCAGACGCCTTGGCCGTGGTCACGGAGGCTTCGCGAAGGCCGGCAATCGAGAACTTCTTGTGCATCATCGCAACGATAATGGCACCGAACGAACCGATACCAGCCGCTTCAACCGGCGTGGCAATACCACCGAAAAGCAGGCCCAGAACCAGACCAACCAGTGCAAGGGGTGCAATCAGGTTGCCCAGAAGCTTGAGCTTTTCTTTCAGACTGATCCGGTCTTCCACCGGAATGGGCGGGCCCAGCTTCGGATTCAGCCAGCTGCGCACCAGAACATAAGTCAGGTACAGACCGGAGAGCATCAGACCGGGCAACAGAGAGCCCAGATAAAGCTCGCCCACAGACTGCTGTGCAACAACGGCATACAGAATGGCCAGAATCGAAGGCGGAATGAGGATACCCAGGGTTCCACCCGCCATGATGGAGCCGATGGCAATCTTGTGGTCGTAATGACGTTTCAACATGGCCGGCAGTGCGATAATGCCCATGGTGACAACGGCGGCACCGATAACACCGACCATCGCAGCCAGAATCGTAGAGGCGACAATGGTTGCAGCAGCAAGGCCGCCACTGATGCCGCCCATCCACTTGTAAACCACGCTGAACATTTCTTCGATCAGGCCCGCGCGTTCAAGCATCGACGCCATGAAGATGAACAGAGGGATCGCAGCAATGTCGGGGTTTGCCATCAACGGGAAGATCCGGCCGGGGACAATGTTCAACATCATGGCGTCACCCACCAGGTAGATGAACATGACACCAAGACCACCGGTCACGAAAGCAAGCGGCAGCCCCATCATCAGGGCGACAGCCAGAGATCCAAACATCAGGTAGGTCAACGGCCCGATTTCGACGCCGGACAAGCTACCCGAGAGCTTGAAGAGGAATTTGTCATCACTCCATGGGTCATAAAAGAGAATGTTGATCAGTTCAACACAGATGACAAACGCCAGACCCACGGTGGCGATGATCATTAACCATGTACCCAGTTTTCCGGCCATGCCGCTGCTGGGCGCTGCAGTTGTTGTACTCATGATGTGCGCTCCTGACCGAGACGGATGAACAGTACGATGTCTTTAAGCAGCTTCGAAAAGCCGGCGAGCAGCAACAGGATTGCGCCCACAAACATCACGCCTTTCACGGGGTAATACTGGATACCCCAGGTCTCGACAGTGGTCTCTTGCATCATCAGGGAGTCCTGGAAGAAGGTCCAGGATGTGGTGGCCAGAACGGCTGCAAATATGAAGAAGAACATGGAGGTGAAAATATCCATGCCCACGCGCCCGCGAACCGGCAGGAAGTTGTAGACGACGTCTACCCGAACGTGCGCTCCGTGCAACAGCGCAAAGGCACCGGCAAGGATGTACTGCATACCGAAGATCAGGAAGCTGGCCTCATGCACCCAGATCGTTGGCATGTTAAAGATGTATCGCATCACCACTTCAAAGAAATAGAAAAGCACGGCGTTGATGGTCCAGAACGCAACGAAAAGACCTGACTTCTCGCACATCCAGTCAACGATTTTCGTAAACCAGTTACCCTCGTACTCAAAGTGAGCAAGAGGATCATCTTCTTCAGACTGCAGCTCGGAAACCGTTTTCTCGGGCTCGGCGTCATCTCCGCCGTGCTTACTGCTCCACTTATCCCAAGCCATCATGAGCAATGGCATTACCGCAAGCCAGCCCCAGTAGAACCAGTGCGGCAAAACAAAGCCAAAGGAACTCAGATCAGACATGTTGTTACCACCCAGATCAAAGAGCGAGGAAGGGAGGGCTAATCCTTAGTCGGCTAACCCTGCCTTCCTCGTGTGTCGTTTTTTATTTGAGCTTTGGAACTCAGAAGCCCTTGATGTCTTCTTCGGTTATGTAGCCAACCGTGTCATTCATCATGTACTTCAGCTGGATATCCAGGATGGCGCGCGCGTCATCATTCTTGTTGGCCCAGTTGAACCAGATGGGGATCGCAGCTTTACGCCAGGTTTCCAGATCTTCCTGGCTCAGGCGGGTAACCGTGTCGCCATCCGCCTTGAACTTCTCCATCGCCTCGATGTTGCGCGCCTGGATGGCCAGGTAGTGCTTCTGGGAGTAGATCCGAACCTCGTCCTCAACCAGCTGCTGAAGCTCAGGCGAGATAGAGTTCCAGGCACGCAGACTGACGGTCAGATCCATCAGGTCCACCGGCTGGTAGATAGACATCACGCCGGGAGGTCCAAAGATGATGTAGTCAGTAACCTGGGAGAAGCCCAGCTCGTAGTTGACCGCAGGACCTACAAAGTCCGCCGCGTCAATGGTGCCTTTTTCGAGAGCCGGGAAAATATCCGAGCCCGGCAGACTGACCGTGGACACGCCAAACTGCTGGAAAACCTCGGCAACCATGCCTCCGGGTACGCGGATCTTCATACCTTTCAGGTCGTCAAGACTGTTTACCGGCTGCTTGGAATGGATGATGTTGGCATCGTGCTGGATCGGGCCAACGTAGAACAGGCCGAACTTCTTGTAGATTTCCCGGGTCTTCTCGAGCATACCCATGGAGTAGAACATGGTGTCCCACTGATGGGGCTGATCCGGACCCGCTGGGTAGGAAGACAGGAACACAGAGGCAGGGATCTTGCCCGCCCAGTACAGGGTGAACGGGTTCATACCCTGCAGCACGCCGTTACGAACAGCGTCAAACAGCGCGTTGTTGTCGGCAGCAACCGCCTTGGCCGGGAAGCACTGGAACTTGAGCTCTCCGCCGGACTTGGCCTCAATACTCTTACACCACTCCTCGAAGAGCGTGTAGCCCACCGTACCCGCGTCCCAGGTCGACTGGATTTTCCACGTGGTAGCAGCTTGGACCTGACCTGCGCCCATGAGCATTGCGCCTGCCAGAGTGGCGCCCATGGCGATTGTCTTGAGGAAACTTCTGCGAGGTGGGGTCTCGCCAGTGTCACAGCTATTTCGGATGTTATTCTTCGAATTCATCGAAACGTCTCCGTTGGCTTTGTTTTTATCAGCGTCTATGGCAACGCCGGCGCAGGCCGACATTAGAATGATATTCGTAGCCAATCCGGGTTTAGTCCAGTTCGGTGAGCACTGGTCTGACCAGTTTTTGAAGTATTAAAAATGGACGAAATACTCTGAATCGGCCATATTTAACGGGCTCGGACGCACATCAGCTGAGAACGGAAACACCTACAATCAGAAGCATTCACTGGTCAGACCAGAGAGCATAAACAGGCCCCCAAATGGCAATCTCCCAGGAAATCTCATATCGGCTGGAACGCCTTATTCTCGACGGCGGGCTGGCTCCGGAGCAGAAGATACCGTCCGAGCGCCAACTGGCGACCCGGCTGGGTGTTTCCCGCGCAGTGATCCGGGAAGCCCTGCATGAGCTTCAGGGCCGCGGCGTTATTGAGACCCGCCACGGCAAGGGGTCGTTTGTGGCCAGCATGGTGCCCGGCGCGAGCGAGCTGGGAGAACAGAGTCCGCTGATGCATCTTTTCGAGGGACATCCCCGCACACTTTTCGACCTTCTGGAAGTACGCGAACAACTGGAAGGCCAGGCCGCCTATCTCGCTGCCCTGCGGGCAACCCGCCTCGACCGGCATCGCATCACGAAGGCGTTCCGGGCGCTTGAGGATACCGACCCGCTTCGTAACGCCCGTCTCGACCATGGTTTCCATCTTGCGATTGTCGAGGCATCCCATAATCCGGTACTGGTGCATGTGCTCAACAGCCTGAAAAACATGATGTTGTTGACCGTTCAGGCCTCGGTTGCCAACCTGAACCCGAGAGAAGAAATGCGGAAGAAAATCGTCCGCCAGCACCGGCAGCTGTATGAGGCCGTCATCGCTGGCAAGCCGGCCAACGCCCAGAAGGTGGCGATGGCCCACGTACGGTTTGTCAGTGAGGCCATGAGAGACATGGAGAAAGACGGAGGCAAACTGATCAGGCTGCCCATTGAACAGGACAAAGCGAATGATCATTTGCGGGCAGAAGCCTAGCATGGCAAAAAGCTTGCATTGAACAATCATTCGACCACAATGTCATGCAGCGAACGGCGGTGAAATTCGGTAAAACGCTCTCTTTAAGGGATTGATTTCCGTATCCACAGTCCGTAAAACATGCGCCTTTGAATTACAGCCCCAGGAGTCACCCATGGCGGACCAAGCGCCTTTGATCTGCAGGGACATTCACAAGACCTTTGATAAGCTTGAAGTACTCAAGGGTATTTCACTGGAGACCCGCAAAGGCGACGTGGTTTCCCTGATCGGCAGCTCCGGCTCCGGAAAGAGTACCTTCCTGCGTTGCATTAACCTGCTGGAAACGCCCACATCCGGCGACATTATCGTGCACGGCGACCCGATACGGTTCACCACCAACCGGAAAGGCGAACGCATTCGTGCGGATAACAAGCAGGTTGAACTGATCCGGGCAAAACTTTCCATGGTGTTCCAGAGCTTCAACCTCTGGTCTCACATGACCGTGCTCGAAAACATCATTGAAGCGCCCATCCACGTGCTCAAGGTGCCCAAGAAGGAAGCGATTGAGCGTGCCGAGGCCTACCTGAACAAGGTGGGCATCTACGAACGCAAGGATTACTATCCGGCCCAGATGTCGGGCGGTCAGCAGCAGCGGGCCGCCATTGCCCGGGCCCTCGCCATGGAGCCGGAAGTCATGCTGTTTGATGAGCCCACGTCGGCTCTCGATCCTGAGCTGGTGGGTGAAGTGCTCAAAGTTATGCAAAGCCTCGCCGAGGAAGGCCGCACCATGATCGTGGTCACCCACGAGATGGCGTTTGCAAGGGATGTGTCGAGTCAGGTCCTGTTCTTGCATCAGGGCGTGATTGAGGAACAGGGTACACCGCGGAAAGTGTTTGATAACCCGGACTCGGAACGCATGAAACAGTTCCTGGCGCCCAAGTTCTGACACGCGGTGCTATCTTGAGCCGGTGAAGAAATAAAAGCTGGAATCAAAAATTCCATTAAAAATAAAGCCCAAAAGGCAAACCACTGGAGAAGTGACACATGAAAAAACTGATTGTTGCAGCAAGCTGCGCCCTCGCCCTGATTGCAGGCGGTGCACAGGCCCAGGAACGTAGCCTCCGCATTGCATTCGACGTGCCCTACGAGCCGTTTGAGTACAAAGACGAGAACGGCGAGCTGACCGGTTTCGAAGTGGAACTGGCCGAAGCCATGTGTGAAGAAATGAACGCTGACTGCGAATTCGTTATTCAGTCATGGGACGGCATGATCCCGGGCCTGCTGGCACGTAAATTCGATCTGACCATGTCGTCCATGTCCATCACGCCGGAGCGCGCAGAGCGGGTTCTGTTCTCCGAGCCGTATTACAACACCCCGGGTGGCTGGTTCGGCCCTGAGAGCTTCAACAGCGACGTCACCGACATGGATGCGATGGAAGGCAAGACCGTCGGCGTTCAGCGCGGCACCACCATGGACACCTACGTCACCGAAAACATGGGTGGCATTGTCAACATCAAGCGTTACACCACCGCCGATGACATGGTTCTGGACCTCGAAGGCCAGCGTCTGGACGTTGTGTTCGTAGACTATCCGGTTGGCGAGCAGACCGTCCTCACCAAGGAAGGCTTCAAGGAAGTCGGTGAGCCGGTCAAGCTGGGTCAGGGCGTGGGTGTTGCCATGCGCCAGCGCGATACCGAGCTTGCCGAAGAAGTGAACGCTGCCCTTCGCACCCTGAAGGAAGATGGTACCTACGACACCATCATGCAGAAGTACTTCGCTTACGACATCAAGATGTAAATCTGCCGAGGGGTGGCCCGTTGGGGCCGCCCCTGCTTACCGGACTTTCCCATGCTTGATCTGAAAGGCTATGGCCCGGCCCTGATGGATGGGGCAATAGTCACCATTGAACTGGCCTTCCTGTCTCTTGCTCTCTCGGTTGCCCTGGGACTGATTGGCGCGTCTGCCAAACTGTCGCAAAGCCGGGTTGCCAAAGGTATCGCGACCACCTACACCACTCTGATTCGTGGCGTGCCCGATCTGGTCATGATGCTGTTGTTCTACTATGGCGGCCAGGTTGCAGTGAATATGCTCTCGGATTACATCTGGGAAACTTACGAGATCGACTTTTTCTTTCAGTTCGACCCGTTTATCTCCGGCGTTGTAACGATCGGGCTGATTTTCGGCGCCTATATGACCGAAACTTTCCGGGGCGCGTTCCTGGCTGTTGAAACCGGCCAGATTGAGGCTGCCCGGGCCTATGGTTTTACCCGTTTTCATACCTTCCGCAGAATCATGCTGCCGCAGATGCTGCGCCATGCCCTGCCCGGTCTGGGCAACAACTGGCAGGTTCTGCTGAAGACCACCGCCCTGGTTTCGATCATTGGCCTGACCGACATGGTTCGTGTGGCGGAGGAAGCCGCCAAGGCGGAGCGCATGCCGTTCCACTTTTTCATTCCGGTGGCATTTGTCTATCTGGCCCTTACGGCGGGGTCTGAGCTGTTCATCAAGTGGCTCGATAAACGGGCCAATGTCGGCGTGGTTCAGGGGGGTTAACGGATGCCTGATTTCATTGCCGAGTGGCTGAACCAGAACGAAATCTTTACCGCCATGACCATCATGGAATACTGGGATGGCATGGTGACCACCGTGCATCTGGTGTTTCTGTCCCTGGTTATCGGTTTGCTGGTGGCGGTTCCGCTGGCCATCCTCCGGACGGTTCGCAACCCCTTCGTCTCCGGCCCGGTGTGGCTTTACACCTATCTGTTCCGCGGCACACCATTGCTGATCCAGCTTTACATCATCTATTACGGGCTGGCCCAGATTGAGGGCATCCAGGAGACCTTCTGGTGGGAGATTTTCCGGGAGCCTTTCTACCCGGCACTGCTGGCTTTCACACTGAACACGGCGGCCTATACCACGGAGATTATCCGCGGTGCGATCATATCTACACCCAACGGTGAAATTGAAGCAGCCAAAGCCTATGGCATGAACTGGTTTATGCGGATGCGGCGGATTGTGCTGCCAAGTGCAGCGCGGCGGGCGGTGCAGGCCTACTCCAACGAGGTGATCTTCATGCTGCACGCCAGTGCGATTGCGAGTGTAGTAACCATTGTGGATCTGACGGGAGCAGCCCGTAATATTTACTCCCGGTTTTATGCGCCGTTTGATGCGTTTATCTTTGTGGCACTTTGCTATATGGCGCTCACGTTTATACTGGTTTTTGCTTTCCGCAAACTCGAAACTCATCTTCTGAAGCATCAGCGGCCGGTGAACGGCTGAGCCCGCGGAACATCATACTTCAGTGCCCGGGCAGGCAGGGTATTGCCTCCCGGGAAACGCTACGAGCACATCCATGTGCGCTTGACTGAAGCCATCCATGGCTTCAGACATTCCCGGGAGGCAATACCCTGCCCGCCCCCAAACCTGGTTCGGGGCTTCTATGTCGGCAAAACAAGATCTGTTCGGAACGAATTGTGACTGGCTTTCCCACGCCCTGGACAACCCAGCCGCATCACTCCCAGAAATCAAGACCTTTCTCCCCGACGGTACCCGAATCAGCCGCAAGGCCGTGGGTGTTCTGGACATTGTTCCCCCGGCTGGCCGAAGCAACCCGAATGCCGAGGCCATCATCGTTTCCGCAGGTGTTCACGGGAACGAAACAGCGCCCATTGAGGTTCTTAACGGACTGGTTTCCGAACTGATTGAGGGCGAATGGGAGCTGGCTTGCCCGGTCTTGCTGATTCTGGGTAATCCCCCCGCGATGGTCGCAGGGAAGCGCTTTCTGGAAGTGAACCTCAATCGGCTGTTCGATGGCGCGCATAGTCGGAACGAGTATGAGGGGCTGGCCGAGGCTGCGCGGGCGCAGGAGCTTGAGGAGGCTTGCCGGCAGTTTGCCATGGCCAATCCCCAGGCGCTCTATCACTACGACCTGCACACGGCCATTCGGCCGTCACACCGGGAGCGGTTTGCACTGTATCCGTTTGTTGAGGGCCGGACGGTTCCGGTCGACCAGCGTGATTTTCTGCTGGAGGCGGAGGTGGAGACGCTTCTGCTGCAGCACAAGGCGGGCACCACGTTTTCGTCGTTTTCCTCGTCGCTGTTGAAGGCCGAGAGTTTTACCATGGAGTTGGGTAAGGTTCGGCCGTTTGGTCAGAATGATCTGGGGCGCTTTTCCGGCATCCAGGATGCCTTGCGACGGCGGTTCCGGGGGCTACCCTCACCTGCGCCGCAGCCGCCGTTTGATCACCTGACGGTGTTCGAGGTGGTGCATGAGATTCTGAACACCGGGAAGAACTTCCGGTTCCACATTCCGGACGATGTCGCCAATTTCACCGAGTATCAGCCCGGCACAGTCATCTGGGAGGACGACGAGACCAGTTACCGGGTGGGGCATTCACCAGAGGCGATTGTGTTCCCCAATCCGGAGGTTCCGGTGGGCCATCGAATCGGGCTGATGATCCGGCCAGAAACGGGGTCAGATGAAAGTTTCATCTGACCCTCGTTCCGGCTGATCAGGCCGGGGCGTTTTCGGGTTCCGGCACGCTGGCTTTGATCAACTGGGTGCAGACAGCCGGGATGACCAGCAGCGTGAGCACCGTTGAGGCCAGCAGGCCGGAGATGATGGCCCAGGCCATGGGTGGCCAGAGCGTGGAGCTTGAGAATGCCAATGGCAGCAGGCCGGCCACGGTGGTTGCTGTGGTCAGCAGGATCGGGCGGGTGCGCTGCTCTACCGCGTTGCGCATGGCGTCGCGGATGTCTCTTCCTTTCTCCAGTTCCCGATCCATCACGTCCAGCAGAACGATGGCGTTGTTCACCACGATTCCCACGAGGGCGATCACGCCAAGCAGAGACTGGAAACCGAAGGGTGAGCCGGACAGCACCAATCCGGGGAAAATACCGACGGTAGCCAGCGGCACCGTCAGAAGGATAATGCCGACCCGGCGGAAGGAGTTGAACTGCAGCAGCAGGAAGAACAGCAGCAAAAGCATCCCGATGGGGGCTGCGGTGAGCAATGCGGTATTGGCTTCACCGGAGCCCTCAGCATCGCCGCCCATGGCCATGCGGGTACCCGGCGGTAACGGGTTTCTCTCAAGCCCTGCGTAAAGGCCGTCCAGAGCCTGGCTGAAGCTGTAACCGGTTTCGAGATTAGCCGTGACGGTGTTCATTCTTACGCCATCACGCAGGTATCGAGCCGCCGGTTCCCAGGTGGTATCCACTGTCGCTACTGCTGAGAGCGGTACGGCGTCCCCCCGGTCGTTGTAGATATTCACTGACAGCAACCGTGAAAGCGACAGGGCCGTGCCCTCGCGGGAACGCAGCACCAAGGGGATGGGATCCTCTTCCTGGCGATAGCGCTCAGCCACCACACCAAAGCTCTGGCCATAGAGGCTCTGGGCCACATCGGCCCGGGTCAGGCCGTAGCGGGCCGCCGTGGCATCGTCGACGTTGATGGCAATACTCGGAACGCCAATATCCAGGTCATGGCGGACATCAACCGTGCCCTCAACGCCTCTCAGAATGCTGAAGATCCGCTCCACCGCTTCGATCCGGGCACCATCATTGGCATGGTAGACACGGATTTCCACCGGCGCAGCCCTGGGCGGCCCCTGCCCGAGGATACCCACGGTCACATCCAGTTCCGGCATCTGGTCTTTCACGTGCGCGCGAATCCAGCGGATCATGCCGGTAGTGTCTTCCAGTGTGGGTGTGGTAACCACCAGCCGTGCCCGGTTCGGTGCCTGGGGGGCGCGCTGCAGGTTGTAATAAAATGAAGGTCCGGTGAAGCCTACGAACCGGTGGACCTTCAGGGCGTCCGGCTGTGAACGGATAATTCGCTCCAGACTTTCCGTGGCCTCAGCCGTGCGGGCCTGGTCGGTGCCTTCGGGCATGTAGACTTCGACAATCACCCTCGGGCGATCGGCATTCGGAAAGAACTGCTGGGCCATGAAGGGGGTCATCGCAAGGCTGATGCCCACAAGTATGGCGCCGGCGGTAATCAGCCGTCCGGGGTAACGGGATACCAGGCCACCCAGAAAACGGGCTACTCCGATCAATCGGTCCTGGCCCGCCTTGCGGCGGGGCTTCAGGAATCTGGCCGCCAGCAAGGGAACGGCGGAGATAGCCAACAGATAGCTGACGGACAGTGTCAGCATGATCATAACCGGCACGCCACGGGTGAAATCCGCAGCACCGCCCTTGGCCAGAAGCAGGGGTGCGAAGGCCGCCAGTGTCGTTCCCGTTGAGGCACCCAGCGGGCCGGCCAGCTCGCTGACGGCCTGGCGCAGGGCATCCAGCCGCCGCATGCCCTCATCCAGGTGCCCCTGGATGTTTTCGACGATCACGATGGCGTTGTCGATCAGGATGCCCAATGAGATCACCATGCCAATGACGGCGATCTGATGCAGCACGCCCCCACCGAGGTCATAGAGCCCGACACTGATCAGGGCAACCATGGGCAGAATGGACGCGACCAGCAGCCCCATACGAATGCCCATGCCGGTAAAGACCACCGCCACGATGATCAGCACTGAAAGCACCAGGCTCCAGGCCAGGTTATCGAGCCGTTCCTGCACCTTGTCCGGCTGGAAGAACATCTCCCGGATCTCGTAGGGTTCAAAGTCTCCGCGAATCTGCTCCATGCGTTCGCGCACCCGCTGACCAAAGCGGATCGCATCGGTGGTGCCCTCTTCCATAATGATGGAGACCAGCACCACCCGTTCGCCGTCGTACCAGGTTTCCGGCTGTCTGGGTTCTACTGGTCCACGCCAGACATCCGCTGCCGCGGCCAGGGGCACCTGTGAGCCATCCGGAAGTTCAATGGGCGTGGCGCGGATGGCGTCAATATCGGCAAACTCGCTGTTGGGAAGGACCGACAGGCGGCGGCCATTGACCACCACGAAGCCGCCGGGAATGGTCTGGTTTCGCCGCGCCAGCGTGTCCAGCACCCGCGCCGGTGAGATACCAAGCCGGAAGAGCGCGGCATCGTCCAGTGCCAGGGTAATCTGCTCGTCTGCATCGCCTTCCAGCTCAATCCGGGAAACCCCCGGCAAATCCGAGAGGTTCTGCTTCAACCGTTCAGCAAGGTCGGATAGTTCCGTTACCGAGGGCGAGCCACCTACGGCCATGACGATGGCAGGAATATCGATTAGACGGTCATCAAGTACCATCCGGCCCACATCGTCCGGGAAGTCCTGCTTCGCGCGCTCCATGGCCTGGCGCACTCGGTCCCAGGCGGGGTCGGTGTCGTAGATGTCGTCATTCAGGCGCAGGCGCACGATGGCAACGCCGGTACGGGCGGTGGACTGGGTATAATCCACCTCCTCCACCTGCCGAAGTTCATCCACCAGGGGCCTGAGTACGAGCCGTTCAACGGCCTCGGCGCTGGCACCCGGATAGTTGATGCTGATCAGGCCGGCCCGGTAGGGAAACGACGGGTCTTCCTGGCGTGGCATGGTGCTGTAAGCCGCGATACCCAACAGGCAGAGCATGGTCACCACCATGCCCAGCAGACGCTGGCAGTTCAGAAGCCGGCGGGTCATCAGCGCACCTCCACGGCATCACCGTCCGCCAGCCGTGTCATGCCGGCATAAACCACCAGGTCACCCGGGGACAAATCGCCAGAGGTAACCACCACCCGCTCGCCCACGACCCGGTCGACTTCCACCGCAACACGGGAGGCCACATTATCCCGGACCCGGAACACACTGACGCCCTCGGCGTTGCGGATCACCGACAGCAGGGGCACTGTGATGGCAGATTCCCGAACAGGCGTGATGCCCACTTCTACCGGCTGGCCGGGCTCCAGGGTGTTTACCGGCAGGCTCACCAGAACCGGATGCAGCTCGCCGCGAATGGCGCTGGCCTGGGCAATCTCGACCACCGAACCGGATTGTGGCGGGCGGCTGCGGTCCTGGACGGACCAGACAGGCAAGGTTTGCTCCAGCTCGACATGATCCAGCAGATACGCCGGTACCCGCACCTCTACCTCACGGCCCTCGGGCGAGGAAAGCCGCATCACCGGCTGTCCGGCCGCCACGAATTCGTCCCGCTCCACCAGCAGGGCTTCAACCCGTCCGGAAAAGGGCGCCCGAAGTGTACTTTCCTCGAGCAGCTGGGTTGCCTCCGCCAGGGACGCCCGCGCCGTTGCGACGCTCGCCTCCAGGGAGTCCCGCCGAGCTGCGAGCTGCTCCAGCGTCTGTTCGGACACCACACCGCGCTCGTGCAATCGGCTGGAGCGCTCCCACTCCCGCTGAGCCTGCTGATACTGGGTTCTCAACTCTTCCAGGCGGGCCCTGGCAGAATCCCGGGCCGGCTCCAGGCCAGGATTGTAGACCCGGGCGAGCAGATCACCGGCCTGCACCTTCTGACCGAGCTCCACCGCCTGCTCCTTGAGGGTGCCACTGACCTGGAAGGTCAGTGTCGCTCGCAGGGTAGCACGAACAATTCCGGAAAACCGCAGCGGCATATCCTGGCTCTCGCCGCCGGAAACTTCAGACACACGCACTGAAACCTTCTGCTGCCCGGACTCCGGGGCTACGTCACTGGCTTTACAGCCCGACAGAAACAGTGAAAAAACCGCAAGAGAAACGATGGCAACGGGGATTCGAAGTGGTGTCATGACTCTTCCTTTCATCCTTGCTTGTGTAGTTGGCGGGGTCCTGTCCCTGGAGAAACCCGATGATTGATTTAGACATCATGTCATTCTTTGACATTTTGTCAATAATCGGGTTTGATTCGATTTCAGGTATCCTATGCGTGCTGTTGCCAACTTACCGGATGATTGAATGAGCGAACCGCTGAAAACCCGTCGCGAGCGTGAGAAACAGGCCCGTTACGACACCATCCTGGACGCCGCCGAACTGGTGTTCTCGGAAAAGGGCTACGAACGCACGTCCATGGACGACATCGCCCGTACCGCCAGCCTTAGCCGGGCCTTGCTGTACGTGTACTTCAAGGACAAGGCTGCGATACAGAGGGGCATTATGCTCAGGGCGGGCCATAGCCTGTTCCGTCGATTTGAAGAGGCAAGACAGACCGCGGATAACGGGCTGAGCCAGATCCGGGCGATGGGAGAATCCTATTATCGCTTCTATCTGGAGGAACCGGATTACTTCTCGGCTTTGACCAAGGCGTCCACCGCCATGGCAGAGGCAGACGAAAGTCAGGCAGAGGAAATGTTGTGCTCCAAATCAGACCTGATGGAGCTGATGGTGGGGGCCATCGAACTGGGGCTACGGGACGGCACCATGAACCGCGACCGGATCAACGACCCCGTTCAGACCGCACTGTACCTGCGCGGGGCCCTGCACGGGGTGATCCTGCTCTGCCAGTCGGAAATGGGCGAGGGTAACCCGGCGTTTCCGGCCGAGCAGCTGATCCGGCACACCATGGATATGCTGACGTCGTCGATTTCTGCCTGACAACTCGCAGCCCGGCAGGCTGCTAGAGCTGGAAATCGTAGATGGAGCCCAGGCCCATGATCCCGGTGAGTTCGTCCAGGGCTTTGCGAACCTCCTCCAGCAACATCGGATCGCCAAGCTCGTTCTGGCTGAGTTCATCCCGGTAATGGGCTTCCACCCAGGTGGTCAGGCGCTCATAGAGTTCATCGGTGAGCAACACACCCCGGTTGATGGCTTTCAGCTCATCGTCGTTGAGCACCACCCTCAACCGCAGACAGGCCGGGCCACCGCCATTGCGCATAGACTGCTTGACGTCGAACACTTCCACCGCGGTGATCGGCCCGCCGGACTTCACCAGGCCATCCAGATAACGGCTGACCGAAGCCACTTCTCGGCACTCGCCGGGCACCGCCAGCAGCATGCCGTCGGGTGTGTTCAGCAACTGACTGTTGAACAGGTAGGAGGCCACGGCATCTTCCAGCGGCACATCGGCACTGCTGACCCGGACCGCTTCCAGCTCGGCACCGGTGAGCCGCTCCCTGATGTCCGCCAGCACCTGCGCTTCGTTAAGAAACGCCATTTCATGGTAGAAAAGCGTATTACCGTTGCCCACCGCTATCACGTCGTTGTGGAAAACGCCGCCATCAATGGCGTCCGGATTCTGTTGGGCAAACACCGCATTCTGGTCCCTGAGACCATGCAGCCGTGCCACCGCCTGGGATGCCTCAAGCGTTTGCCGTGCCGGGTATTTCTTCGGAGCCGGAGCCTGCTCGTTGAACGCCATCTGGCCATACACAAACAGTTCCACGCCGGGCTCACCGTAACCGGCACACAACCGGGTGTGGTTGGCCGCGCCCTCATCGCCAAAGTGGCTCACTGATGGCAGCGCCGGATGGTGCGCAAAATAGCTCTCGTCGGCAAAAATGGATTTCAGAGCCCGTCCGGTCACCGCATGCTCAATGGAACGGTGGAACTTGGCGCTCAGGTTGGCCGGAGTGAAATGCACGCGATGGTCAGAGGTATCGGCACTCGGCGATACCGTGGCCGCATTGGCCGTCCACATCGGCGACGCAGAAGAGACTGCCGCCAGGATCGATGGACTGGATTTGGCCGCCTGCTCGAGAACGCGAGCATCCGGGCCTTCGAACCCCAGGGCCCGAAGTGTCGGAATATGCGGCCGCTCATGGGGAGGCAGAACGCCCTGCACATAGCCCCGGTCCGCAAGGCGCTTCATTTTGGCCAGGCCCTGCAGTGCCGCCTCTTTCGGATTCGAGACGGAACTGACATTGGATTTGGAGGCTACATTGCCCCAGGACAGTCCCGCGTAATTGTGGGTGGGACCGACCAGACCATCGAAGTTTGCTTCAACCGCGTGTTTCACCATGGCACTGGGTTCCGTTAATCGAAATTGAGGCCGGGTGCCAGAGACTCTGGCATCTCACTCTTGCCGGCCTCCAGAGAAGCCATGGGCCAGGCACAGTAGTCGGCAGCGTAGTAGGCGCTCGGGCGATGATTGCCACTGGCGCCAACACCACCAAAGGGCGCCGCGCTGCTGGCGCCGGTCAGCGGCCGGTTCCAGTTCACGATACCGGCGCGCACTTCTTCCACCAGCCGTTCATAGAGTTTCCGGTCGTCCGTCAGGATGCCCGCTGACAGCCCGTAGTGAGTATCGTTCGCCAGTGCCAGTGCATCATCAAAGCTCTTGTAGCGATACACCTTCAGCAAGGGGCCAAAGAACTCTTCATCGGTCACGTCCAGACCTGTGGCATCCACGATACCAGGCGACAGCAGGCCGGTTCCGGACTTCAGGGACTTCATCTCCAGCAGGGATTTGCCGCCCTTCTCAAGCAGGCTGGCCTGGGCCGCCAGGAGTTTTTCGGCGGCCTCCGCGGAAATCACGGAGCCCATAAACGGCTGCGGATCGGCATCGAACTCGCCGACCTTGATTCGGGCGGAGACTTCCACCAGCCGGTCGATGAACGCGTCACCTTTCTTGCCCTTGGGTACCAGCAGGCGGCGTGCACAGGTACAGCGCTGACCGGCCGACAGGAACGCCGACTGCAGGGCATGGTGCACTGCACCATCCACATCAGCCACATCCTGAACGATCAGCGGGTTGTTGCCGCCCATCTCCAGGGCCAGGATTTTCTCAGGCTGGCCTCCGAACTGTTTGTGCAACAGATGACCCACGGTAGAACTGCCGGTAAAGAACAGGCCGTCAATCAACGGGTGGCCGGCCAGGGATTTGCCCGTGGCCGAGGCGCCCTGAACGAGATTGATCACTCCATCAGGAATGCCGGCCTTCTCCCAGAGTTTTACCGTCAGCTCGGCGACCCCCGGGGTCAGCTCACTCGGTTTGAACACCACCGTGTTACCGGCGAGCAAAGCCGGCACTATGTGGCCATTCGGCAAATGCCCCGGAAAGTTGTAGGGGCCGAACACCGCAACGACCCCGTGGGGCCGGTGCCTGAGCACGGCATGACCACCGGCAACATCCGATTCAGACGTCCCGGTACGGTCGTTGTAGGCTTTCACGGAAATACCAATCTTGCCGATCATCGCCGCCACTTCCGTGCGGGATTCCCACAGCGGCTTGCCGGTCTCCAGGCCAATCTGGTGTGCCAGCTCTTCCTTGTGAGCCTCAAGCAGCTCACCAAAGGCTTCAACAACGGCCTGGCGTTCGGCAAAGCTCTTGCGCTGCCACTTCACAAAGGCATTGCGGGCCTCACGAACGGCCGCATCCACATCCTCCAGATTGGCGCTTTCGCCATCCCAGAGTGTTTCACCGGTCACCGGCTGGACAGATTCGAATACCGGCCCGTGGCCCGGTAGCCAGAGCCCGTCGATAAACAGTTCACCCGTCAGCTTTGCCATTTCGATGCACCTCCCGGTACTGAGCTTCTATAACTATGTTTGGTCAGCAGCCCCGAGTCTTTCAAGGGGGCCAGGCGAACCGGATCGCCAGATTCAATCTGCAAGGCTTCGGCGACTTCAGGTGGCAGGCTGACGGTATCCGGTCCGATGCAATCTATCGGCACGGTAGTCACCCGGAAATCCCGGAATGAGCGGTTCGAAACCATGACCCGCTCCTCAGATGGCACGTCCAGGTTGACCGGTTTGCGAGTGACCATGGCGTGTCGGTTCATGCCTTCCCGAACCGTCCGGACATTGTGAACGAAGGCTTCAACCACGGGCCCGCCATCAAAGATGTCTACCAGTCCGTTGAAGTTGAACCCCTCGGACTGAAGCATCCGGAGTGCCGGAGCGGTGTTGTCATGGACCCGGCCGATCACGGCACGGGCGGAATCCGGCAACATGGACAGGTATATCGGATACTTGGGCATCAACTCGGCAATAAACGACTTGTTGCCCAGCCCCGAGAGCATGTCCGCCTCGCTGAACTCCATGTCGAAGAATTTGGTTCCCAGCGCGTCCCACAGAGGGCTCCGGCCGTTGGCATCCGACACGCCCCGCATTTCCGCGAAGATTTTTTCCGAGAAGTGTTTGCGGAATTCATCCAGGTACATGAACCGGCAGCGGGAAAGCAGCAGGCCGCTGCCTCCGCCTTTGTACTCATCGGAGAGCAGCAGGGAGCAGATTTCGCTGGTATCGGTCATGTCGTTTGACAGATGCAGCGTTGGAGTCCGCACGTGAACACCCAGCTCTTTCGAGGCATTGACGGTGACGCTGAGACGGTAATTGTAGAACACTTCATCCAGACCAACGCGAGCCTGGATACCGCTGATACCGACCGTTTTCTTGCGTTCGGTATCCTCCAGAGCGAAGAGATAGAGCCCTGCTTCCGGCGCAATGCGCTGGTTAAAGGTCTCCCGGGCGTGATTGATCTTCCTCTGCAGAAGCTCCCGGTCCGCCGGCAGGGTGGTCAGCCCCTTCCCGGCGCTTTGGGCCATGGCATACAGGTCGTCCAGATCGTTTTCCTGCAACGGGCGAATTACCAGCATGGTGTCGCCTCCGTGATCCCGGCGGGTTGATACTTAACTGCGTCCTCGGTGCCCGAATAGGTCATAGCGGCGCGATCCTTACCCGGTCACCCGCGGTCCGGTTCAGCGTGTTCCAGGTCGAGACCGGAACCTTGAGTTTGTCGTCCAGTGTTTCGGCGACCGGTGTCAGGGTGCAGCGAAACTGTTCACCCTCGCCAGCGGCAATGAGACAGGTTTCGCCGGTGTCCTCGTTGGTCCCATGAAGTTCCTTCGGGTGACTGGTCACGAGGGTTTTCAGGCTGTCGGTACGAGCTTCAAGAACCGGACCGGCATCAAAAATGTCCAGATAGTTTCCGGGCTGGAACCCTTCCCGCTGAAGCAGTTCAAAGTTGGGTACGGTAATCTGGTGCGGCTGCCCCATCGCCCTCTGGGCCGCTTCACTCAGCAGCGTCACATAAATGGGATTGGGAGGCATGAGCTCGGCAATGAAGGTTTTGCTGAGCTGCCCGGAGTACTGGTCCGCCGTTTCAAAATCCATATCAAAGAAATGCCGGCCAAGGCTGTCCCAAAAGGGCACGCTCCCGTCTTCGAGCTGAACGCCCTGAATTTCCACGGCCATACGCTGGGTAAACCATTCACGGTGATCAGCAATAAACAGAATCCGGGCCCGCGACAGCAACTCGAACGCATCCGTGCCCTGCAGCTCCGGGCGGATCGAGAAAGAGCACAGCAGCGATACATCGGTCAGCGAGTGGGAGGGGTACAACACCTCCACACGGCGGGACACTCCCAATTCATGGGAGGCATGGATCAGGGCATCCCGCCGGTAACTGTAAAAAGGCTGGCCATTGCCGGCATGGGCATCGATACCGGCCGTGCCGGCGATGTCTCCGGTTTCAGTGTCCTCAAGCACGAACAGGAACCTGGGAGGATCATCCTCTGCGCTGATCCGGCCGGCAAACGACGCCAGGGACTGCTCGATCTTGTAGGCCAGGGCGTCGCCCTGTTTGGGCAGGGTGGAAGAAAGACGGGCACACTGGGTGCCCGCGATGGCGAGAATCTGGTCCAGATCATCCGGCTCAGCCGGACGTACCAGCCACATAAGATCTCCTTAGGCCGTCAGTTTTTTCACTGCCGCTTCGAAACGCTCGAGGGCTAATTCGATGTCCGGTTCCGGGATAATCAAGGATGGCGCCAGACGAATCACGTTTGCGCCGGCCACCAGAACCATCACGCCCTCTTCCAGCCCGGCGTTCAGGAAGTCCTTGGCCTTGCCCTGCCATTTCTCGGTGAGCACGCAACCGAGCAGCAGGCCGGCACCGCGCACTTCGGTGAACACGCCGTAGCGTTCGCCAATATCCATCATGCCCTTGCGGAGCTTGTCGGAACGGGCTTTCACGCCCTTGAGAATCTCCGGCTGGCTGACGGTATCCACTACCCTCTGCGCTACGGCGCAGGCCAGTGCGTTACCGCCGTAGGTACTGCCGTGAGTACCGACGCCCAGGCTGGCTGCAACCTTGGCCGTGGTCAGCATGGCTGCGACCGGGAAACCGCCGCCAAGCCCCTTGGCACTGGAGAGAATATCCGGCACCACGCCATACATTTGATAGGCGTAGAAGTGGCCACTTCGACCAACGCCGGACTGAACTTCATCAAACACCAGCAATGCGTCATTTTCGTCGCACAGATCACGCAGCCCCTGCAGGAATGCCTGGTCGCCGGGCATAACACCGCCCTCACCCTGAATGGGCTCGACCACGATGGCACAGGTTTTCTCCTTGGAGATCAGTTTCTTCACGGATTCCAGGTCGTTGAACTCGGCATGGTGAATGCCGCCGGGTGCCGGCTCGAATCCTTCCAGGTACTTGGGTTGGCCACCGACGCTCACGGTAAACAGGGTGCGCCCGTGAAAGGAATTCTTGAACGAAATGATCTCGTTCTTCTCTTTACCGTGATGCTCCCAGGCGTACCGACGGGCCAGCTTGAACGCCGCTTCGTTGGCCTCGGCTCCGGAGTTGGCGAAAAACACGCGCTCGGCAAAGGTGAGGTCACACAGGGTTTTCGCCAGACGCAGGGCTGGTTCGTTGGTCATCACGTTGGAAAGATGCCAGATTTTCTCAGCCTGATCGTGCAACGCGCCCACCAGCCCCGGATGGGAATGGCCCAGGCAGGTCACTGCGATGCCGCCCTGGAGATCGATAAACTCGCGGCCTTCCTGATCCCAGATCCGGGAGCCCTCTCCTCGCACCGGAATAATGGAACCGGGAGCGTAGTTGGGCACCATGACTTCATCGAACAGTTCGCGGCTGACGGGTTCTTTATTCATAAATCTCTCTCGGGAAAGCGGCTAAGCAATTAAAAATAGTAGAGTGGCCGCACCAAACAAGTAAGTAGGTGTGCGGACTCTTGCACCATAATACGCCACTCACGGCATAAGAACATCCGGTTCCCCGATGGCAGGCAATTCGATCACCCGCTGCTGTTCGTGCCCGCCCTTTTTTCTGTCCATGAGGGCGCCGATCAGAAGTTTGTAGGAATCCAGGTCAAAGGTGACTGCCTGGCCGCTGAGTGAGAGATCCGCCAGTTCCTCCTCTTCATGGAGGGTGGCGACATGCATCCAGTTATAAACCACCAGGATGTCCGTGCGCCCGGACCGCTCATCCCGCTCAACGATCCCGACCGGCCCTTTCCAGGGCCAGGTTTTCAGTCGCAGGCCGTGGAAGGCAATCTGCACCCTGAGGTTATAGCGTTCGACATTCTCGAGTTCCTCACAGGCGCCCTTGCAGCGCCCCAGTGCGCGCTGGAAACAAGGACCCTCGTGCTCCGGCTCCAGGCCGAGTAGCCGGTTGCACAATTCATTCTTGGCCGCGATGCCGCTTAATGCCCGCTCGGCATCCCGCTTGCTGCGAAACAACCCGAAATAATCACCCAACCGGTGGGGCTCGATTTCACGAACCAGGCGCGCCTGGAGATACCCCGCCTCGTTTTTCGACAGCTCAATGCTCACCAGATTCTTGGCCGCCCGGGAGCGACGGTTGAACAGAGGCTTCAGGGTCTTGATCTGCTTGAGCTCCAGCAGGAGCGCGCCAAGCTCGCCGGCAGTTTCCGTCCACTCAACACGGCGCAGACTCTCGGACATCCTTACACCACGGGCAGAGTTATGATCGCCGGAAAAGTGCGAGGCCACCCGCTGGGCAATATTGGTGCTCTTGCCAACATATAAAAGCACATCGTTTTCGCCGTAAAACCGATATACCCCAGGGCCCCGGGGCAGGTCCTGAAGCGTATCCGACGGAAGGTGGGAAGGAATACTCGGCCGTTGCAGCAGCTCTCGGAGAGCCTTATCGAACTTCCCGTCGCCTTTTTCCGAACGTGCATGCTCAAAGAACGCCAGCATGGCGGACACATCGCCCATGGCCCGGTGGCGCTGAACCCTGGCAAGGCCATGGCGGGCAATCAGCGCGTCCATGTTATGCCGCCGGAATTCCGGATACAGCCGCCGGGAAAGCTTTACCGTACACAACACCTTCGCTGAGAACAGGCGCCCCAGTCTGCGGAATTCGGATTTGATAAAACCGTAATCAAAGCGGGCATTGTGAGCGACAAACACCTTGCCCTTGAGTTGCTCCTCCAGCTCATCCGCCACCTCTTCAAACAACGGGGCATCGGCGACCATTTCATTGGAAATGCCGGTAAAGTTCTCGATAAACGGGGATATCCGCGTTTCCGGATTCAGCAGCGTCTGCCACTCACCCACCACCTCGCCGGCCTGCCAGAACCGGATACCAATCTCGGTAATCCGGTCCCGGGCTGAATTACCGCCGGTGGTTTCAATATCAAGAAACGCGAACGTGGCTGACTCAATAACTGTACTTTCGGACGTCATGGAACAACTTTACGCCTCATTGGCAACTGCAGATGTCTGTATATGAACGAAAAGCTGTTATAGACATTCGTCTAATTTCTGCATGAATTTATTTAAATTGTCACGAATTCGTAACTACCTTGTTTTTGGGTCCAACAACAAAAATGTGTAGAGACAACAACGATGCAAAGCAACAAACTGAGATTGACAAATCGACGAAGAAATTTCTAACGGCGGTCGCGCCGGTAACTTTGCCAAAATCACAAAAGGCGACGCTGACACAGCCGACGGCCATTTTGGCATGGACGCAAATACCAGCCGTGTCGGTCTTTCTGTGGTTAATCCGGAAGGGGTCAAAGTTGTTGTCGAATTCGACTTCAGCAATAGCGCCAGCCTTGATCCGCGCCTGCGCCACGCTTATGGCGAATACAACAATGTCAGAATTGGTCGGTACTGGTCCAACTGTAACTCCTGGGTCGGCAACACTGCTAACGTGGACTTCGATGGCGTTCCGGGTACTGCTGGTGCACAAGACCGTACCGAGCAAATCACCTACATGAGCGGCCCGTTCTCCGTTTCACTGGAGAATGCTATCGACTACGGCGGAGTAGTAGGCGTAGCTCCGGTTCTTACACTTCAACCCGACGGAACGCAACAGCTAGAGCCAACACCGGGCCAAGATAGAGGCACCGTCGCCAGCTCTCCTGCACTGACTGCAAAGTTTGAAGATTCACAGGGTGGATTTTCTTACGCAGCAGCCGTCATGGCCAAGCAAACAGCTTACGACACAGGTTCGGCCGATGATTCAGCCATCGGTTTTGCCGGTTTCCTGGCTGGTAAAATTGCCATTACCGATATGATCTCAATCCAGGGTGCGATCAACTATGCAGATGGCGCCAATGCGTATGTATATCGCGCGGGTAGCAACTTTGCCGGAGCAGACGCAGCAACCACGACTGAGCAGAACACGTCCATGTATATCAACTATATGTGGAGCCCGGTTGATAAGGTTAGCATGGGCGTACAGTTCGAGAATCTGGAAACTGAAAGCCAAGGCGGAGCCGACGGCGACGCAAATCGTCTCATGTACGTAGCACAATACAGCTTCTAATCCTTCCGTTAGAAGTTAGTTAACTCAGCAGAAACCCCGGCTCCGGCCGGGGTTTTTGTTTGTGCGAAAAAGCGATCAGGAAAGAGCCAGAACGACAAAGGCCGGTGCGGCTTTTCAGAACTGTAGAGGGCCAGGGATGGCCCGAAACAAGCGCACAGGGATGTGCTTGTAGCGTGTTCTGAAAAGCCGCACCGGCCTTTGTCGCGCCACCCAACCCTCAGGCTGGGTGACAACTAGCTTCCTATCACAGCAGAAGGGAACGAATATCCCCAAGAAGCTGACTGAGCACCGTGGTAAACCGGGCGGCATCCGCCCCGTTTACTGCACGGTGATCGTAAGACAGCGACAACGGCAGCATTAACCGGGGCTGGAACTCCTTGCCATCCCAAACCGGCTTCATCGCCGCCTTGGAAACCCCAAGTATCGCCACCTCCGGCGTATTCACGATCGGCGTAAATGCCGTGCCGCCAATACCACCCAGACTGGTGATGGTAAAACAGGCACCCTGCATCTCTGCCGGCTTCAACTGCTTGTCCCGGGCTTTCTGGGCAAGCTCGGCGCTCTCGGCAGCAAGCTCCCACAAGCCCTTCTTGTCCACATCCTTGATAACCGGCACCATCAGCCCGTTGGGCGTATCCACCGCAATCCCGATGTGAATGTACTTCTTGCGAACCACCTCCTTGCGCTCCATGTCCAGGGACACGTTGAACTGGGGCAGTTCTGCCAGCGCCGTGGCACAGGCCTTCAGCAGGAACGGCAACGGCGTCATTTTCACGCCCTTCTTCTCGCCGGCTGCCTTCTGGGCCTTGCGGAAATCCTCCATGTCGGTGATGTCCGCATCCTCGAACTGGGTGACGTGAGGCACGTTCAGCCAGCTGCGCTGCATGTTGTTGGCCGTAGCGAACATCATCCGCGACATGGCCTCACGCTTCACTTCACCAAACTGGCTGAAGTCTGGCAGCTTGACCCCGGGGATACCGGAGCCGGTGGCAACACCGCTACCCTGCTGAGCCTGCTTCAGCTGGCTCTTCACATAGGCGTGGACATCGTCCTTGATAATCCGGCTCTTCGGGCCAGAGCCCTTGATGCGGGCCAGATCGGCACCCAGCTCACGGGCCAGCTTGCGAACAGCAGGGCCAGCATGGACCTTCGCGCCAGGCGTGGGCGGCTCATAGGTTGCACCCTGAGGTTCAGGGGCAGACTCTACTTGCTGCTTTGGCTTCTCTTCGGACTCGGGCTCCGACTTCGCTTCCTTCGCCGGTTCTTCAGACGCCGGCTCGGAGTCGTCTTCCGATTCGCCGCCCTCTTCCTGAACGGTCATCTCCAGCAGCTCATGGCCCTCGGAGAGCTTGTCACCCTCGGACACCAGGATCTTGCCCACTTTGCCCGAGTACGGCGAGGGAATCTCCATGGTGGCCTTGTCCGATTCCACGGTAACCAGCGGATCGTCAGCCTCGATGGTATCGCCTTCGGCGACATTGATTTCGATTACCGGAACATTGTCGAAGCCATCCAGCGCAGGAACCTTCACGGTCTCCTTGCGTGAGCCACCGGAAGCCTTCTTCGGCGCCGGCTTGCTCTCTTCGGATTTCTCCTGCTCCTTGGCTTCGCTCTTTTCCTCAGCTTTTCCTTCCGGCTCTTTCTTGGAATCGTCAGAGCCACCACCATCGGCACTGGCTTCCATCATCCCTACGACGTCGCCTTCCTTGACCTTGTCGCCCACCTTAACGGTGATCTTGGTAATCTTGCCGGCTCCGGGCGACGGCAGCTCCACGGAGGCCTTGTCTGACTCTACGGTCAGAATCGGATCTTCTGCTTCAACCGAATCCCCTGCGCTGACGGTGATTTCGATAACCTCGACCTCATCCGCACCGCCGAGATCCGGAACCTTGATTTCCTGTTCACTCATGGCGGTCTCCTTAGCTCAGCACCGGGTTCGTTTTGTTGCGATCGATTCCGTACTTGCGCATGGCTTCGAGAACCACATCGTTCTTCACCTCACCGTCCTTGGCCAGAGCTGACAGCGCCGTGACTGTTACGTAGTAACGGTCGACTTCAAAGAAGCTGCGCAGCTTTTCCCGGGTGTCGCTGCGGCCAAAGCCGTCGGTGCCCAGGGTCAGGAAGGTTTTCGGGATGAACGCCCGGAGCTGCTCGGAGTGCAGCTTGATGTAATCGGTGGAAGAAACCACTGGCCCGGTCTGCTTCTCCAGACACTGGGTAACATACGCCTTCTTCGGCTTGTCATCTGGGTGCAGGCGGTTCCAGCGCTCTACGTGCAGGCCCTCACGGGCGAGCTCGTTGAAGCTGGTAACACTCCACACATCGGAGGCAACACCCCAGTCGTCTTTCAGCATCTGGGCGGCAGCGCGCACCTCGTTGAGGATAGCGCCCGCACCAAGCAACTGAACCCGAGGCGTCTTCTTGTTGCCCTTGGTTTCAACAGACTCGAACTTGTACATGCCCTTGATAATGCCGTCTTCGCAATCCTTGGGCATGGCAGGCTGTTCGTAGTTCTCGTTTTCGATGGTCAGGTAGTAGAAGACGTTCTGGTTGTCCTCGAACATCTCCTTCATACCCTTGCGGAGCACGACCGCCATTTCATAACCATAAGCCGGATCGTAGGCTTTACAGTTCGGAATGGTGTTGGCCAGCACGTGACTGTGGCCGTCCTGGTGCTGCAGGCCTTCGCCGTTCAGGGTGGTCCGGCCGGCGGTACCGCCGATCAGGAAACCACGGGCCTGGATGTCACCGGATGCCCACGCCAGATCGCCAACCCGCTGGAAACCGAACATGGAATAGAAGATGTAGAACGGAATCAACGGGAAGTTGTTGGTGCTGTAGGAGGTCGCTGCCGCCATCCACGCTGCCATGGAGCCGTCTTCGTTGATGCCTTCCTCAAGAATCTGGCCTTTCTTGTCTTCCCGGTAGTACATGATCTGGTCACGGTCTTCCGGCACATACTTCTGGCCCTCGGCGGTGTAGATGCCGAGCTGACGGAACATGCCTTCCATACCGAAGGTACGGGCTTCGTCGGGCACGATGGGTACCACACGCTTGCCGATGCGCTTGTCCTTGGTCAGAGCTGTCAGGATACGGACGAAGGCCATGGTGGTGGAGATCTTCCGGTCGCCGGAGCCCTCCAGTACCGCTTTGAAGATGTCCAGATCAGGAATCTGCAGCGGCTGGCAATCCTTGCGGCGCTTGGGATAGAAACCACCCAATTCCTGCCGGCGCTTCTTCATGTAGACGATTTCCGGGCTATCCGGCGCTGGCCGGTAGTAGGGAACGTCCTTGAGCTCCTCATCCTTCAGCGGCACTGCAAAGCGGTCGCGGAACGATTTAAGCTGCTCGATATCGAGCTTCTTCAGAGAGTGAGCGGTATTCTGCGCCTCGCCGGCCTCACCAAAGCCATAGCCTTTGATGGTATGAGCCAGTATGACGGTCGGACGCCCACCGTTCTTATTGATGGCATGATGGAAGGCTGCATAGATCTTGTAAGGATCATGGCCACCCCGGTTGAGCTTGTTGATCTCCTCATCCGACAGGTCCTCAACGAGCTTGGCTGTTTCGGGGTACTTGCCGAAGAAATTCTTACGGGTATAGGCCGGGCCATTACTCTTGAAGTTCTGAAGGTCGCCGTCACAGACCTCGTCCATGACGCGCTGCATCTTCCCTTCTTTGTCCCTCTCGAACAGGGGATCCCAGTGGCGACCCCAAACGACCTTCAACACGTTCCAGCCGGCACCGCGGAAGACACCCTCAAGTTCCTGGATAATCTTGCCATTACCACGGACTGGGCCGTCCAGACGCTGAAGGTTGCAGTTAACCACAAAGATCAGGTTGCTGAGGTTTTCCCGGCCGGCCATGGAGATAGACCCCAGGGTTTCCGGCTCGTCACACTCGCCGTCACCGACAAAGCACCAGACCTTGCGATCGCCCATCTCGATGAGCTCCCGGCTGTCCAGGTACTTCATTACGTGGGCCTGATAAATGGCCTGAATCGGGCCCAGACCCATGGAAACCGTGGGGAACTGCCAGTAATCCGGCATCAACCAGGGGTGCGGGTAAGACGAAAGGCCGGTGCCATCTACCTCTTCGCGGTACTTGTCGAGATCTTTTTCATCGAACCGGCCTTCAAGATAGGAACGTGCATAGATGCCCGGAGATGAGTGCCCCTGGAAATAAACCAGATCGGATTCGCGCTTTTCGTCGCCACCATGGAAGAAGTAGTTAAAGCCAACATCGTAGAGGGTCGCAGCCGACGAGAACGAGGAGACATGGCCGCCAAGATCTCCGGGACGCTGGTTGGCGCGCATAACCATGGCCATGGCATTCCAGCGGATCAGGGAGCGAATACGGCGCTCCATGAAGAGGTCGCCGGGCATCGGCGCCTGCTGGGACACAGGAATACTGTTCCGGAATGGCGTGGTAATGGAATATGGCAGTTCGGTTCCGTCACGGCTCGCCCGTTCAGAGAGCCTCTCAAGAATGTATTTGGCCCGGTCTACGCCTTCGTTCTCGATCAGAGATTCCAGCGCGTCCAGCCATTCACTGGTTTCAATGGGATCATCGTCCTGGTACATCAAACCCTCCCCTTGGCATCAAAAAGTGCAGCGCCGCCACGATCAGCAGCCGGGCGCGTTGCGGTGTCGATAAGCTGCGATGAAATGCAGTGTTTTGTTGTGGGTATGTCAGCCTGACAGGTGTACCGGCTCCCAGTACACAGAACCTGTACAAAGCATAGAACAGCTTTCACACTTTTCCTGCCCGATCGCACCCGATTTACGGGCTTTTGGCCCCACGAATGATCGGTATGCCGATGAAGCGCGCGGATCAGCCAACCCATTTTGTCGTCTTTTTACTACATTTTTAACGCTAAATTCAATTTACACCCTATCCAAATCCATTTCAGGGGCGCTCTTTGCGGTTACTTACGGAAGAATGACCGTTTTTGGACCATCAGACAACCAGACTGCGACCAATGTCGTAGCATTCTTATCAACCGGAAAATTGATTACCACGCTAAACGATATCCTCGCCGCAATTCGCTACACATTCGCCGCCGTTAGCGATTTTTGTTGAATATTCTGAGCCTTCAACTCTTCTACCCATCTAATTTACCGGAACTTTTTAATTAGACCTGAAAATAATCCCCCGTTTATGTATACTCGCCTGCCTGATTTTTAACCACCGAAAAGTGGTCGGACCACTTTTTCCGTCATTGGCACCAACAGAGGGCGATCTATGAACTCCATCGTCACCTTTCCGAACCGGATTCCCACTACCGAGTTCGAGGAACGGCGTTTCAAGGTCTACACAGACCGCCAGCTCGACAAGATTGAAGTTATTCAGAATCTCCCTGAGGAGACGCTGTTTGAAATGAAGGTGGTAGCCAGCGTGCTACCGTTCCGGGTCAACGAATATGTGATCAATGAACTGATCAACTGGGACAAGGTTCCCAACGACCCGATCTATCAGCTTGTCTTCCCCCAGAAAGGCATGTTGAAAGAAGAGCATTACGAGCGCATGGCAACAATGCACCGGGAAGGTGCCGACAAAAAAGAGATCCAGGCGGTTGCCAAGGAAATCCGGGATGAACTGAACCCGCACCCGGCAGGCCAGATGGAAATGAACATGCCGGAGCTCGACGGTGAGGTGCTGGACGGCGTTCAGCACAAGTACCGCGAAACAGTGCTGTTTTTCCCGGCCCAGGGTCAGACCTGCCACTCTTACTGCACCTTCTGTTTCCGCTGGGCACAGTTTGTCGGTGACAAGGACCTGAAAATGGCCAGCACCGAAGCCGAGAAGCTCCACGGCTACCTGCAGGAGCACACCGAGGTAACCGACCTGTTGGTGACCGGTGGTGATCCAATGGTCATGAAAACCAAGAACCTGGTGCAGTATCTCGAGCCACTGCTGCAGCCCAAGTTCGACCACATCCAGACCATCCGCATCGGCACCAAGGCCCTCACCTTCTGGCCCTACCGCTTTGTGACCGACAAGGATGCGGATGAGCTGATCGATCTGTTCGCTCGTCTCGTGGACGCCGGCAAGCACGTGGCCATCATGGCCCACTACAACCACTGGCAGGAAATCACCACCGAGATCGCCGAAGAGGCCATCCGACGTATCCGCGCCACCGGCGCCGAGATCCGAGCCCAGGGCCCGCTGATCAAGCACGTCAACGACGATGCCGACGCCTGGGCAAAACTGTGGAAGAAGGAAGTGCAGCTGGGCATCATCCCCTACTACATGTTTGTAGAGCGGGACACCGGTGCCAAAAACTACTTTGAAGTACCTCTCGCCGAAGCCTTCCACATCTATCGGGAAGCCATGAAAAAGGTCAGCGGCCTGGCCCGGACCGCCCGCGGCCCCTCCATGAGCGCCGGCCCCGGCAAGGTGGAGATTCAGGGTATAACTGAAATCAACGGCGAGAAGGTGTTCGTCCTGCGCTTCCTGCAGGGTCGTAATCCGGACTGGGTTCAGCGCCCGTTCTTCGCCAAGTACAGCGAGACGGCCACCTGGCTACACGAGCTGGAACCGGCCTTTGGCGAAGAGAAGTTCTTCTTTGAAGATGAGTATGAAGCCATGAAGAGGGGCAACGGCTAAAGGCCGGCCCTGGCGTGATAAAAAGCGGCCCCAGTGACGGGGCCGCTTTGCTTTTCAGCGATTGGAACGACGCGCTTTCCAGTTGGGAATAACCCAAAAGACCAGGGCTCCGAACACAGCCCCGATAATGCCAATCAACGCTACCTGCAGACCACCATTACCCAGAACCCCATCCTGGACGTTCTCCATCGCCAGCAAGCCGGCAATGAGGATCCATGGAGTGAGAAGAATAAGGGCGCTCAAAGCCAGAAATCGCTGAATTCGACGATCATCTTTTCGACTACGCATAATGACCTCTCCCAATAAATGAGCCTATGAATACTGCATCTATTAGTCATTGGATCAGGTTCGTTATTTTTGCCTCACAAACTTGGGCACAAACCCCTCTGGCTTGTCCCTGAGCCACTCAACAAACGTCCGCAACTCCTCCAGCTGCAGCAGCTTTTCCCGGGTGTTGAAGTACAGACCCAGTTCGTATTCCGAGCGAGCTTTATGAATGGCGTTATGACACGGCCTGCACACCCACAGGGTTCGGGTGATCAGATCTTCTTTGGTGAACAGTTTCTGGAAGCGCTTCTTCCGATGCAGGTGCTTGGGGATAAGGTGGTGCCGGGTGAGCCTGGCAACCGGGCGTTCGCAGAGTTCGCAATTGTCTGGCTGGGGTGGGAGCTTGAGCATTGTGTTTGCTTGAACGAGGGCCGGATGAAGACATTCACCCGGCCCCGGATTCAACCTCGGGTTCTGATCTCCCCGAGCAACCTAATCAGTGCATCAGGGTATAGAGCTTTCGCCGATAGGTCCGCACATCCGGGTTATTGTTACCCAGCTTGTCGAACAGCTCGATCAGCGTTGTCTTGGCCACTTCGTCCTTGTATTTACTGTCCACCTGCATCAAACGGATCAGAAGATCCATGGCCTCGGCGTTGTTCTCCTGTAATACGTGGTGGAGCGCCAACTGATGCAGAGCGTTCGGGTCTTTGGGATCCTGCTCCAGCGCCATTTCGAGATCCTTGATCGGTGGCAGCTCGGCAGACTGCCGGAGAAACTTCAGGCGGGCCGCCAACTGCTTTGCCTGGTGCTGCATCTTCTCCTCCGGCGGAAGGCTTTCCAGTACCTGTTCAGCCGTCTCAAGATCACCCATCACCGCTTTCAGCTGGGCAAGATCAATCAGTACCTTCAGGTTCTCGGGATCCTCCTGGTTCATCTGCGACAGGATGGCCAGCGCTCCCTCAACATCGCCCTCTTCCCAGATCCGATGGGCCTTGTCATACGGATCCTCCTTTGGCGCTTCAACATGCTTGTCCAGAACCTTGCGGATTTCGTTTTCCGGCAGCGCACCGTTAAATCCATCCACCGCCTGGCCATTCTTGACCAGAATGACCGTTGGCAGACTGCGCACACCAAGGCTGGAGGTAAGCTGCTCTTGCTCGTCCGCGTTCACCTTGGCGAGCATGAACGCGCCCTGGTAATCCTCAGCGAGCTTTTCCAGCAAGGGCATCAACTGCTTGCACGGAGCGCACCACTCAGCCCAGACATCGACCAGAACGGGTGTGCTGGCAGAGGCTTCCATCACCTTCTGCTGAAAGTTTTCCATGGTAGCGTCAAAAATATACGGAGAGTTGCTCATGCAAGGCACCTGAAAAGTCGTATGAATCATCGGAAACTGCCAGAGACATGGGGCCAACTCCCGGAAATTCAAGCGCCAACAGCGCCAACCCAACTCCTTGAAATCACCGTATCTGCCGTTACATAGCTAATAAGCAACGCCCCGGGGCAACGACGCAGCAGCCCGTCCCGGGCAGATTCACAACCTTTCCGGATGGATACTCGCGGCATGAATGATGAGACGCAAAACGATTCACTAGAGGAATTCGAAGAGGACGTGACCGAATATATCGGCAAGGACGAGCACAGCAAGAGCCTTGCCCTGCCCCAGCAGATGATGCCCCGGCGCATGTACGTGCTGCCGGTTTCGAACCGTCCGTTTTTCCCGGCCCAGGTGCAGCCTGTGGTGGTCAACCAGAATCCGTGGCAGGAAACCCTGAAGCGGGTCGGCGAAACCGACCACAAGGTCATGGGTATCTGTTTTGTGGAAGAAGAGGATGCGGAGGCAGGCGTTCCTGCCAGCGAACAGCTGGAGACCGTCGGCTGCGCCGTGCGCGTACATCATGCCCAGAATGAAAGCGGCAAGGTTCAATTCATCGCCCAGGGGCTTCAACGCTTTCGGATTGTCCAGTGGTTGCGCCGCAAACCGCCTTACCTGGTTGAAGTGGAATATCCGGCAGAACCGGAAGAAGAGGCAGACGAACTCAAGGCCTACACCCTGGCCATTATCAGCGCGATCAAGGAGCTGCTGCGCACCAATCCGCTGTACGGCGAGGAGGTAAAACAGTACCTGTCCCGGTTCGGGCCGGATGACAGTTCTCCGCTTGCCGACTTTGGCGCCTCGATGACCAGCGCTCCGGGTAACGAATTGCAGGATGTGCTGGACACCGTTCCCCTGCTCCGCCGCATGGAAAAGGTCCTGCTCCTGATGCGCAAGGAACAGGAAGTCGCTCGGCTGCAGTCGGAAATCAGCGAGGAGGTTAACGCCAAGGTGCAGAAGCACCAGCGCGAGTTCTTCCTGAAGGAACAACTCAAGGTCATCCAGCGTGAGCTGGGCATGGCCAAGGACGACAAGACCGCAGACGTGGAGCGTTTCGAGCAGCGCATGGCAGAGCTGCAACCGCCCGAGGCTGTGCAGGAGCGTTTCCGGGATGAACTCGAAAAACTGCAGGTGCTGGAACAGGGCTCCCCGGAATATGGCGTTACCCGTAACTATCTGGACTGGCTGACCCAGGTTCCCTGGGGCGTTCACTCGGAAGATCACTTCGATCTGGCCGAAGCAAGGCGAATACTCGACCGCGATCACGACGGCCTCGACGATGTGAAAGACCGAATCATCGAATTTCTGGCGGAAGGAACGATCAAGGGCGAGGTCAGCGGTTCGATCCTCTTGCTGGTAGGCCCACCGGGCGTTGGCAAGACATCGATCGGCCATTCCGTGGCGGATGCACTGGGGCGGAAGTTCTATCGCTTCAGCGTTGGCGGCATGCGGGACGAAGCTGAAATCAAAGGCCATCGCCGCACTTATATCGGCGCCATGCCAGGCAAGTTTGTCCAGGCACTGAAAGATTCAAAAGTGGCGAACCCGGTCATCATGTTGGATGAAATCGACAAGATCGGTGCGTCCTTCCAGGGCGACCCGGCCTCTGCCCTGCTGGAGACACTGGACCCTGAACAGAACCGCGACTTCCTGGACCACTATCTGGATGTCCGCATGGACCTCTCAAAGGTTCTGTTCATCTGCACCGCGAACCAGCTGGACACGATTCCGCGGCCGCTGCTGGACCGCATGGATGTCATTCGTCTGTCCGGCTATATCGCGGAAGAGAAACTGGCCATCGCCAAGCACTTCCTGCTTCCCAGACTGCTGAAGCGGGCTGGGCTGCTGAAAAAGCAGCTCAACATCACGGACGCAGCGATCAAGCAGGTTATTGAGGGCTATGCGCGAGAGGCCGGCGTGCGGAGCCTGGAAAAACTCCTGCACAAGATACTCCGCAAGGGGATCGTGAAGCTGCTGGAAAACCCGGACCAGCCGGTCAAGGTGGGCGTGTCGGATCTGCAGAGTTATCTGGGGCGGCCTTCGTTCAAGAAAGAGAAATCCCTGAAAGGCACCGGCGTTGTCACTGGCCTGGCCTGGACCGCCATGGGCGGAGCCACCCTGAGCATCGAGGCCTCCAGGATTCACAGCGCACAACGCGGCTTTAAACTGACGGGCCAGCTGGGTGATGTCATGAAAGAGTCCGCAGAAATCGCCTACAGCTATGTGTCCTCAAACCTCAAGCGCTTCAAAGGCGACCCGACGTTCTTCGACAAGTCCTTCGTGCACTTGCACGTGCCCGAAGGCGCCACGCCGAAGGATGGCCCCAGCGCCGGTGTCACGATGGCCACCGCCCTGCTGTCGATCGCACGCGGAGAGGCGCCACAACAAAACATCGCCATGACCGGAGAGCTCACCCTGACCGGACAGGTGCTGCCGGTAGGCGGCATTCGAGAGAAGGTCATTGCGGCGCGTCGGCAGAAAATCAGTAACCTGATCCTGCCGGAAGCCAATCGGGGGGATTATGAGGAGCTGCCGCAGTACCTGAAGGAAGGCCTGGCGGTGAACTTTGCCAAGCATTACAGCGATGTTTTCCAGGTGTGCTTCGCCAATAAGCCGAGGAAAGGGTCTTCGGTGCACTAATGGCAGGAGAAAGCCTGGCTCATTGAGGTCAGGCTTTCTCCTTCCACCCGTCATCCTTCAGAACCGACCCAACGGTTAGCACCGGTGATGCATCAATATCATCGGCATCCATCATGTTGGCCACCCGCTGAAGCGAGGCCAGAATCATGGTTTGCTCCCACTCCGCCAGGCTCTGGAATTTCTGAATGAAATCCTCTTGCAACGGATTGGGCGCCCGGGCCAGAAGATCTGCACCTTCCTCGGTCAGGTGCGCGTGAACCTTACGTTTGTCCTGGGTGCTGCGTACCCGATAAACCAGTTTCCGATGCTCGAGGCGATCCAGGATGGTGGTTACCGTCGCCTGGCTGAGACTGACCTTTTCCGCAATGGTGCCGATAGTCACCTCGCCCAGATCCCGAATCGTTCTCATGATCAGCAGCTGGGGCCCCGTGAGCCCGGCATGCTTGCTGAGACGCTTCGAATGAAGGTCCGTCGCCCGGATAACCCGCCTGAGAGCTACCAGTACATCTTCATAACTGTTCACAGCAATACTCCGATTCGGTCATGGGAATTTCTTTATACCCCTAACTATTAGAGGTCTTTGCACCCATGATTGCAAGTCAGGGAGATTCCCGGCATTTCTTCGGCCTTCCACTATGCTAAGGTTTCCCACTTGTTCCACTTACGACAGACGGACGGAATGCGCCCGATGATCAAGTATTTCCTGCCTTTTCTTTTGATGACGACGTTCGCCGGTACCCTCTTCGCCCAGGATAAACTGGGGCCAGAGGGAGAACTCACCTCAGAAGACCTGAGAGAGAGCATCAAGACGCTGGAAAAGCCGATGTATACCCCTTTCATCGAGCTTTACCTGTTAGAAGAGAGCAAAGCGTTGCGCAAAGAAATGCAGAACACCCGCGCAGAACTGATCGAAAAGGTGGTAGACAAGGAACTGTCCGTTGCCGACAAAACCATGTCCTATGCCACCGATACCGTTACCTACTTCTTTTACTTGATCGCCGGCGCCACCTCCATTCTCGTGGTGATCGGCTGGAACTCCATCCGGGACATGCGCAATCAGCTGACCAGTCTGGCCGAAAAACGGGTCAACGAGCTGGTGATCGAGTATGAGCAACGGCTCGAGTTCATCGAGGACCAGCTCAAGCAGAAATCCGACATCATTCACCAGAACCAGGCCGAGATCGAGCGCACCAACGAAGTGCATTCCCTGTGGCTGAAAGCCAGCCAGGAAACCTCACAGCAGAACAAGATTTCCGCCTACGACCAGATTCTGGATCTTCGCCCGGATGATGTGGAAGCTCTGAGTTACAAGGCCGACGCTGTCCTGGAAATGCAGGAACCGTTGTGGGCCATCAGTCTCTGCCAACGCGCGCTGAAGCTTGCACCGGATAATGGCCACGCGCACTATCAGCTGGCATGCGCCTATGCGGAAATCGGCCGCTGGGAGGACGCAGTAAGCACCTTGAAGAAAGCTATTGAAATTTCCGAGGCATACCGCGACGATGCTTCCGTAGACGTTAGTTTTGATCAGCTGCGCGAACATGAGAGCTTCCGCGAGCTGGTCTACCAGGATGAAGAAAACAGCACGGATGCGTGACACCGCTCAGAGCGGCACGGGATTTGCCTCTGCAGACAGGCCCGTGTTCCGGACCAAACCCCAGACTCATCCAGTTGACAAGCAGCGGGGTGTGGTGCTTGTTTAACTCTCTGAGAACACAAGAATAACCCTGAAATAAAACAGGACAGACTCAATGAGAACTTCAGTAAAAAAACTCGTAACCGCTGTTAGTACTTCCGTCGCCCTGATGGGTGCCGGCCACGCCGCCGCAGAAATCCAGATCGGTATCGCCGGCCCCATGACTGGCCCCGTTGCCCAGTATGGTGACATGCAATTCTCTGGCGCCCGCATGGCGATCGAGCAGATCAACGCCAATGGCGGTGTCATGGGCGAAGAGCTCGTTGCCGTTGAATACGACGACGTGTGTGACCCGAAGCAGGCCGTAACGGTTGCCAACAGCCTGGTCAACGATGGCGTTCGTTTTGTAATCGGCCACCTGTGCTCCAGCTCTACCCAGCCCGCATCTGACATCTACGAAGATGAAGGCATCCTGATGGTGACGCCGGCTTCCACCAGCCCGGAAATTACCGAGCGTGGCTATGAACTGGTGTTCCGTACGATCGGCCTCGACAGCATGCAGGGCCCGGTTGCCGCCAACTACATCGCCTCACAGAGTCCTGAGCGCGTGGCCATCGTTCACGACAAGCAGCAGTACGGTGAAGGTATTGCCACCGCGGTTCGTGACACCCTGAAGGACGCTGGCGTTGAAATCGCCATGTTCGAAGGCATCACCGCCGGTGACAAGGACTTCTCATCACTGGTCACCAAGCTCAAGCAAGCTGATGTGGACTACGTTTACTACGGCGGTTACCACCCGGAGCTGGGTCTGATCCTGCGCCAGGCTGACTCCGCTGGTCTGGATGCCCGTTTCATGGGCCCAGAGGGCGTGGGTAACAAGGACATCAATACTATCGCCGGCGAAGCAGCCGAAGGCCTCCTGGTAACCCTGCCACCGGCATTCGATCAGAAAGCTGAAAACCAGGCGCTCGTGAAGGCGTTCCAGGACAAAGGCGAGGATCCTTCCGGTCCGTTCGTTCTGACCTCCTACACCGCGGTTCAACTGGTGGCAGAAGGTATTGAAGCGGCCGACTCCACCGATCCGTTCGATGTTGCCGCTGCGCTGCGCGAAGGCACCTTCCAGACTCCGATCGGCACCGTTGAATACGACAAGGCCGGCGACATGAAGTCATTCGAGTTTGTTGTGTACGAATGGCATTCAGATGGAAGCAAAACTCCGGTAAACTGAGCCAAAATCGTTAACAAACGGTAATCATGAGAACACCTTCTCACCGCGATCCGGGAGAAGGTGTTTTTCTAGGCTCCTGTTGATCCTCCCCCACTTCCTGCCCGGATATCCCGGACACGGGGTGTGGTAGCGGAGAGAGCAGGCTTTCGGAGTCCCATAACAATGCAAGACCTCCTTTATTTCTCACAGCAGCTCATCAACGGGCTGACGATCGGGAGCGCTTACGCCCTGATCGCCATCGGCTACACGATGGTTTACGGCATCATCGGCATGATCAACTTTGCCCATGGTGAAATCTACATGATCGGTGCCTACACGGCGCTGATTGCCATTACCGGCCTCACCGCCCTCGGCCTTGCCTGGCTGCCGCTGATACTGATCGTCGCCCTGCTGTGTGCCATGATCGTTTCCAGCTCCATGGGCTGGGCAGTGGAACGGGTGGCTTACCGGCCAGTGCGGGGGCGTCACCGCCTGATCCCGCTGATCTCCGCCATCGGCATGTCCATCTTCCTGCAGAACTACGTTCACCTGGCACAGGGATCCCGCAACATTGGTTTCCCGGCCCTGATTGACGGTGGTTTCAACTTCGGTTCCGGTGACGGTTTCCAGATGTCCCTGTCCTATATGCAGATCACCATCTTCATCACCACACTGATCTGTATGACAGCCCTGTCCCTGTTTATTTCCCGTTCACGGACTGGCCGCGCCTGCCGGGCCGTGTCACAGGACCTGGGTATGGCCAACCTGCTGGGCATCGACACCAACCGGATCATCTCGGCAACCTTTGTGATCGGTGCGGCACTGGCAGCCGTTGCCGGCCTGCTTCTGGGCATGTACTACGGTTCGGTTGATCCTCTGTTCGGCTTCATTGCCGGCTTGAAAGCCTTTACCGCAGCGGTACTTGGCGGCATTGGCAGCATACCCGGCGCGATGCTGGGAGGACTGATATTGGGCGTGGCAGAGAGCATGACCTCCGGCTACCTCAGCGGTGAGTACAAGGATGTGATCTCATTCAGCCTGCTGATTCTGATTCTGCTGTTCAAACCCACCGGCCTGCTCGGCAAACCGGAGGTTGAGAAGATCTGATGGCTGCTAACAATTTCAGACACGCACTTTTCTGCGCGTTCATTACACTGATCATTTCCTACCCGATCATTGGGTTCAATCTTGAGGCCCAGGGCATCAACGTGACCCTGACCGGCGCCGATGCCACCACCATCGTGATGGTATTGCTCGCGGCAGTGATCGTATTCCTGTTCCAGATGTTCCGGGAACAGATCATGGGAGGCCTGAAGAGCATTCCCCATCCTCTGCCCCAATCCAACAAAGAGCCGATGGCGGAAAACCGTCGGGCAAAGATTGAGTCCTGGGTACTGACCGGCATCGTGGTTCTTGCACTATTCTGGCCCTTCTTCGTGTCCCGCGGTTCCGTGGATCTGGCCACACTGGTGCTGATCTATGTGATGCTGGCCCTTGGCCTGAACGTCGTGGTCGGTCTGGCCGGACTTCTGGATCTTGGCTACGTGGCATTCTACGCCGTGGGCGCCTACACCTTTGCCCTGCTCTCCCAGTACACCGGCATTTCGTTCTGGCTGGCACTGCCTATCGGTGCTCTGCTTGCCGCCCTGTTCGGTCTGGTGCTGGGCTTTCCGGTACTCCGGTTGCGGGGGGATTATCTGGCCATCGTAACCCTCGGGTTTGGCGAGATCATCCGGATACTCCTGAACAACTGGACGACGCTGACTGGCGGCCCCAACGGCATTGGTGGCATCCCCGATCCAACCCTGTTCGGCATGGAATTCGGGCGCCGGGTGAAGGAAGAGGGCAACACCTCGTTCCACGAAACCTTCGGCATCGCCTACAGCGGTGAGCACAAGGTTATCTTCCTGTACCTCATTGCCCTGGTTCTGGCGGTATTCACCGCGCTCGTAATCCGTCGATTCATGCGGATGCCCGTGGGCCGGGCCTGGGAAGCACTGCGGGAAGACGAGATCGCTGCCCGCTCCCTGGGTCTCAGCCGCACCGCAGTGAAGCTGTCCGCCTTTACCATTGGCGCCTTCTTTGCCGGTTTTGCCGGCACTGTGTTCGCCTCCAAGCAGGGCTTCATCAGCCCGGAATCGTTTGTTTTCCTGGAGTCTGCCATCATCCTGGCGATCGTGGTTCTCGGCGGCATGGGTTCCCAGATCGGTGTGGTACTGGCGGCAATCGCTGTCACCATCCTGCCGGAACTGGCCCGTGAGTTCTCCGAATACCGCATGCTGATCTTCGGTGCCGCTATGGTGCTGATGATGGTCTGGCGTCCGCAGGGCCTGATGCCCATGCGCCGCATTCATATTGAACTCAAAAGGCAGGAGTGACAGACGATGCTTGAAGTACAGAATCTGTCCATGCGCTTTGGCGGCCTGCTGGCGGTAGACGAAGTGTCTCTGGACGTTCAGGAACACGAGATTGTGTCCATCATCGGCCCCAACGGGGCTGGAAAAACCACTGTATTCAACTGCATGAGCGGTTTTTACAAGCCCACGGGCGGCAAGATCCTGTTCGAGGGCAAGGAAGTACAGGGTAAACCCGACTACAAGATCTCCCGACTGGGTATGGTGCGCACTTTCCAGCATGTGCGGCTGTTCAGCCAGATGACGGTGGTGGAAAACCTGCTGGTGGCTCAACACCGCCACCTGAACACCAACCTGATTTCGGGCCTGATCAAAACCCCCAGTTACCGGACCAAAGAGCAGAAATCCCTGGATCGGGCCGCCTACTGGCTGGATCGGGTTGGCCTGCTGGATCTGGCCAACCGGGAAGCCGGCAACCTCGCCTACGGTCAGCAACGGCGTCTGGAGATTGCCCGCTGCATGGTCACCGAGCCCAAGCTGTTAATGCTCGACGAGCCGGCAGCCGGCCTCAACCCGGCGGAAACCAAGGAACTCAACCAGCTGATCATCAGCCTGAAAGAGGACTACAACGTTTCCGTAGTGCTGATTGAGCACGACATGAGCCTGGTAATGGATATTTCCGACCGCATCAACGTCATCAACCAGGGCCGCCCCCTGGCCAGTGGCACACCGGAAGAAATCCGCCAGAACGACGACGTGATCAAAGCCTATCTGGGCGAGGCCTGAGGTAAACACATGTTAGTACTAGAAGATGTCCATACCCACTACGGCAAGATCGAGGCCTTGCACGGGGTGTCTGTCGAAGTCAAAAAGGGTGAGATCGTCTCGCTGATCGGCGCCAACGGCGCCGGCAAGACCACGCTGCTGATGACCGTCTGCGGTAACCCCCGGGCCAGTTCAGGACGCATTTTCCTGGAGGGCCGGGAAATCACCAACGAATCCACGGCGCAGATCATGCGCTCCGGCATCGCCATTGTTCCGGAGGGGCGTCGGGTGTTCTCGGGCCTGACCGTGGAGGAAAACCTCCACATGGGTGGTTTCTTCAACACCAAGGCCGAAATCCGCAAGAGCCAGGAGCACGTCTACGAGCTCTTCCCGCGCCTCAAGGAACGTGAACATCAGCGTGCCGGCACCATGTCCGGCGGCGAGCAGCAAATGCTGGCTATCGGGCGGGCCCTGATGAGCAGGCCAGAGATGATCATCCTTGATGAACCATCACTGGGCCTGGCACCGCTGATTATCAAGCAGATCTTCGAGATCATCGGCCAGCTTCGCGAGGAAGGCATTACGGTTTTCCTCGTCGAGCAGAACGCCCACCAGGCCCTCAACCTGGCAGACCGGGGTTACGTGCTGGAAACCGGAAAGATTCGCCTGCACGACACGGGCAAGAATCTGCTCAACAACCCGGATGTCCAGAACGCCTATCTGGGCGGCTGATCCTGGATCCTTGCCTCGAAGCATAAAACCGGAGCATGCACGCTGCTCCGGTTTTTTTTGGGCTAAATCAAATACTCACCAATCTTTAAACTTGCGTTGGCTGGATTTCAACTATACTCAGATCAACGGTCAACCTGTCTCCACAAGACCAGTCAGGGCCGTTTTCGCAATGCTGCTCCACGTCAGGAGCAGCATTGTGTATTGCGACGACAGCTTTAAACCACAGGAAGGAGTGGATAATGAAAAAACTGATCGCAGGTGCAATTCTTCTTGGTGCCTCTTCCATGGCCTTTGCCCAACCGGGCTGTGGCGTCGGTGCCATGATCTGGAAAGGACAATCCGGCATTGCCCCCCACGTACTCGCTGCAACCACCAACGGTACCTTTGGTAACCAGACGTTTGGTATGACCACAGGTACCCTTGGCTGCCAGACCAACCAGTCTGTTCAGTCCATGGCCATGTACATGGACAGCAACATCGACAAGGTGGCCCGGGACATGTCCCGCGGTTCCGGCGAGAACCTGGACACCCTGGCAGTACTTCTGGGTGTTGACGAAGCGGATCGCGATGCGTTCCGCAAGGTGCTGCAGGACAACTTTGCCACCATTTTCCCGGACTCTGACACCACCTCCGGCGAAGCCGTGGACGCCATCGTCGCGCTCCTGGAGCAAAACGAGTCACTCAGCAAATACGTAGCAGCCTGATCCAGGCTCCTTGAAGGGACTCTCATGCGCCAGGGACGGCGCATCGTTCCATTCTCTACCCTGTTCAACCCCGGATGCAGCACCAACCCATGGGCAACATGCTTCGCATTGGGCCAGCCCTGATCTGGCTTGCAGTCAGCCTGCCGACCCAGGCCAATTCGCCTGAACACGCAACCGAGCTCCATCTCGACCCTGCCTGGCTCACACTCATTCATTATCAACCCGACAGGTTTGGTAGCGGATATACCAGCCAGGCCGATGATCCGGCCTTTTTCCTGAGCGAAAATGGCAAGCACTCCCCCCGGGCAGAGCTCAAAGCCACCCTGGATGCTATCCAGATAGACGGGGAAGGCGACGACCACGCCCTCTGCCGCTTCCCGGCACGGGCAACCTGGCTCAGTCAGCAACTTGATCTGTCGCTACCGGAGATCGAGTGTCCCGGCTTCCAGGAATGGTCGGAAACATTGAACACCGAGACGGTGACCCTGGTGTTTGCCGCCTCTTACCTCAACAGCCCGTCTTCCATGTTCGGGCACACGTTTCTGCGCCTGGACCCACCCCAGGATGACGACGAAACCAACCTGCTGCTGGCCAACACAATCTCCTATGCCGCTGATGCCGCCGCCCACGACAGTGAACTGCTGTTCGCGTACAAGGGCATTTTCGGCGGCTATCCCGGCATCACTACGGTCCAGCCGTACTACGAGAAAATTCGGCTTTACTCCGACATCGAACATCGTGACCTGTGGGAGTACAAACTGAACCTTACCCAGGATGAAGTGGACCTGATGATTGCCCACGCCTGGGAAATACGGGATCGGAATTTTGATTATTACTTCTTCGATGAAAACTGCGCCTATCGCCTGTTGGCGCTGATAGACATTGCCCGCCCGGGCACGGACCTTTTGGGGGAAGTAAGCACTCACGCCATTCCGTCGGACACGGTTCGCTGGGTGGTCGACAAGGATCTGGTCAGCGAAGTCTACTACCGCCCCTCGGCTGCCACGTCGGTGGCCTACAGTCTCTCTAGCCTGCCCGACGATCAACAGACCCTTGCGGCAGCCGTCGCCAACGGATATGTAGCCGCTGATGGTAGCGAAGTGAAGTCACTGCCAGCCGAGCAAAGAGCACATGTTCTGGACGCCACCTACGATTATGTTCGATACAAGAGCGAGGCCGACGGCTGGCCCCGTGAAATCGCCGCACCACTCTCCCATGACCTGTTGAGAGAGCGCAGCCAGATCAGCGACGTCGCACCGCCCGAGGAACCACCCGAACCGGTAGTTCGGGATGATCAGGGCCACGACACCTTCCGACTGAGCCTCGGAGCAGGCCAGCAGGCACACAGGGAATTCACCCAGTTGACCCTGCGCCCGGCCTACCACGATGTGCTGGACCCGCCGGCCGGCTACCGTACCGGTGCCCAGCTGCAGTTCCTCCGACTCGACGCGCGCCTGTATACCGACAACGACGAACTTCAACTGGAACAGCTTACCGGCGTGGAAATCCGCTCCCTGAGCCCGCGGAACGCCTTTTTCTCGCCACTGTCCTGGCAGGTAGGTTTTGGTGGCCGCCGCACGGATACTGGCAACGATCGGGTCCTGACGCCCTATCTCGAGGGCGGAGCTGGCGGCAGCTGGCGCCTTGGCAACCAGACCCAGGCCTTTGCCATCGCCACCGCCGACCTTGAAATCGACGACGACCTGCGCCGAGGCTACGATGCTGCCCCCGGCGCCGACATCGGCCTGCTCCATCAGAACAACCAGTTCAGCCTGCTCGCCGGTGCCAAAACCAAGGCCTGGATCGTCAGCAGCCAGCACCGCCAGGACCAGCTTTACGCCAAAGCCAACTGGCACATCGGCCGCGAGTTCAGTCTGTTTGCCGAGTTCACCCGGGAAGACCACTACGACAGGTATCAAAGCCTATGGCACGCCGGAATCCACGCGTATTTCTGACTGCCACCACGGCCCGGTTAAGCGGGCTTCTGGTTGCGCTTCTGCTGCTATCCGGTTGCAGCAGCGTTTTCTTTTACCCGGATCGGGTGACTTACATCACCCCGGACCGACTGAACCTCGAATACGAAGACATCTACCTCGACACGGCCGACGGCGAAACCCTCCATGGCTGGTGGCTGCCCGCAGAAGCCCCTGAGAACAACGCCAGGGGCACAGTCTATTTCCTGCATGGCAACGCCCAGAACGTCAGCAGCCACATCCTCAACGTAGCGTGGCTGCCCGAGAGAGGCTACAACGTCTTTACCATCGACTACCGGGGCTACGGCAAATCCACCGGTGACCCGGACATCGAAGGCGCGCTGCACGACGTGGAAACCGGCCTGCGCTGGCTGGCCAAAAAACCTGACGTGACCGACCGCCCCCTATACATCCTCGGCCAGAGCCTCGGCGGCGGTCTCGGAATCGCCCTGGCCAGTGAATGGACTCAGAGGGAGGAACAGCCCCGGCTGGACGGTGTAATCCTGGATGGTACCTTCTCCGGCTTTCGCAAGATCGCCCGGGAGAAATTAGGTGGGTTCTGGCTTACCTGGCCGTTGCAGATCCCGCTAAGCTGGACCATACCCGACGACTACGAAGGTGTGGATCATATTCCTAGGATCAGTCCGGTGCAGGTGATGGTAATCCACAGCGTTCGAGACGGGATTATTCCCTTTCATCATGGAGAGGCGCTGTTTGAGGCAGCACAGGAGCCCAAAGAGTTCTTGCAGACGGATACGCCTCACGGGGCGACGTTTGTTATTCCCGGGTACCGGAGAGAGGTGCTTCGCTTCATGAATGCTGGGCGATAGAGTGTGGGCGGCTGTTGGGTTTCCCTTTTCAAAAGTGTTGAGGGCCAAGGACGGCCCGAAACAAGCGCACATGGATGTGCTCGTAGCGTCTTTTGAAAAGGGAAACCCAACAGCCGCTTGCAACCAAGCCAAGCGCAAGAAAAAACCCGCCAATCCAGAGGAAAGGCGGGTTTTTATTAAGCCCGAAAACGATCAGGCAGAGAAATCGGTCGGCTGATCGCCTTCCTTGATTTCCTTCATGGACAGCTTCACGCGACCACGGTTGTCCACATCCAGCACCTTCACCAGAACTTCCTGACCTTCGCTCAGCTCGTCAGTCACGTTCTCGATGCGGCGATCAGAGATCTGGGAAATGTGCACCAGACCATCCTTGCCAGGCAGGATGTTAACGAAGGCACCGAAGTCTACAATGCGCTCTACGCGGCCCTTGTAGATAGCACCCACTTCGATCTCGGCCGTGATTTCCTTGACCCGGTTAACCGCCGCCTGGGCAGCTTCCTGGTTGTCGGCGTAGATCTTCACGTTGCCATCATCATCCAGATCGATGGAGGCGCCGGTCTCGTCACAGATCGCGCGGATAACAGAACCGCCCTTACCGATAACGTCGCGGATTTTCTCCGGATTGATCTTGATGGTGGTGATGCTCGGCGCACGGGCAGACAGCTCGGCACGCGGCTCGGAGATCACCTTGTTCATCTCGCCCAGGATATGCAGACGCGCAGCGTGAGCCTGCTCGAGAGCGATTTCCATGATCTCGTCGGTGATGCCGTTGATCTTGATATCCATCTGCAGGGCAGTTACGCCCTCCTGGGTACCGGCCACCTTGAAGTCCATGTCGCCCAGGTGATCTTCGTCACCCAGGATGTCAGTCAGAACCGCGAACTTGTCGCCTTCCTTGACCAGACCCATGGCGATACCGGCAACCGGTGCCTTGATGGGTACACCCGCGTCCATCAGTGCCAGGCTGGAGCCACAGACAGAAGCCATGGAGCTGGAACCGTTGGACTCGGTGATCTCGGAAACCGCACGGATCGCGTACGGGAATTCTTCCAGGGTCGGCATAACCGCCAGAACACCACGCTTGGCCAGACGACCGTGACCGACTTCGCGGCGGCCCGGGGTGCCCACACGACCAGCTTCACCTACGGAGTACGGAGGGAAGTTGTAGTGGAACAGGAACGGGTCCTTGCGCTCGCCTTCCAGAGCATCAATGATCTGCACATCGCGGGAGGTACCCAGCGTGGTGGTCACGATGGCCTGGGTCTCGCCACGGGTAAACAGGGCAGAACCGTGAACGCTGGGCAGAACGCCCACTTCGATTTCGATCGGACGGACGGTTTTGTTGTCACGACCGTCGATCCGGGGCTTGCCATCGATAACCTGCTGGCGAACCACGCTCTTCTCGATCTTGCCGAAGTACTTTTTAACTTCGTCTTCGGAAGGCTGGCCTTCCTCTTCACCGGCCAGTTTTTCAACGGCAGCGGCTTTCACCTCACCCAGGCGCTCGTAACGGGCCATCTTGTCGCGGATGCCGTAGGCTTCCTCGATAGCACCGGCAAAGTCGGCCTTGATGGCGTTCAGCAGCTCTGTGTTCTCGGTCGCCGGCTGCCAGTCCCAGCGGGGCTTGCCAACTTCAGCAGCGAACTCCTTGATGGCGGCAACCGCTGTCTGCATTTCCTGGTGGCCGTAAAGAACACCGCCCAGCATCTGGTCTTCGGTCAGGCCCTTGGCTTCGGACTCAACCATCAGAACCGCGTCTTCGGTGCCGGCAACAACCATGTCCAGCAGGGAGGTTTGCAGTTCTTCAAACGTCGGGTTCAGGAAGTAACCGCGCTCATTGGTGTAACCCACGCGGGACGCACCGATGGGGCCATCGAACGGAATACCGGAGATGGACAGAGCGGCAGAAGCCGCCAGCATCGCGGCAATATCCGGGTCCTGGTTCTTGCTGGAGGACATGACCGTGGTGATGACCTGAACTTCGTTCATGAAGCCGTTCGGGAACAGCGGACGAATCGGACGGTCGATCAGGCGGGAGGTCAGCGTTTCCTTTTCGGAAGGACGACCTTCGCGCTTGAAGAAGCCACCGGGGATTTTGCCCACGGCGTAGGTCTTCTCGAAGTAGTTCACGGTCAGCGGGAAGAACGGCTGGCCGGGCTTGGCTTCTTTGGCGCCAACAACGGTGCCGAGAACGGAAATATCATCCACGGTTACCAGTACGGAACCGGTTGCCTGACGGGCAATGCGGCCGGTCTCCAGAGTGACGGTTTTGCCGCCAAGCTCAAATGATTTCTTGAAAGGTTTCAGATCCACAAAAAACTCCTGGTCTATCTGTTCCAGATTGATTCGTTCCGGGCGCCCCTGCGCTCGAAACCATAGTTCTGCAGATGATGTGCTGTGGTCTGAAGAGCAACCCGTCTGAAAGCTAACAGGCTGTTGCAAAACCCCGGTCTGGGAGGCGGCGGTTCCGGAGGCCGCCAGGCCCGGGCTTTTCAACAACCTGCTATCAATTTCGGCTTTCCATTACGACAGGGAATCCTTCGAACACACAGACAATCCAACTGCAGTGGGAGAAAAACACAACCAGCAGTCCCCGCGAGGAGGACTGCTGGTTGACGACTGCCGCCGGACGTACCGGCACAGCCCTCAGGTCGTAAAGACCCGGATTAGCGACGCAGACCCAGACGCTGGATGAGCTCCAGGTAACGATCGGCGTTCTTGCGCTTGAGGTAATCCAGCAGCTTACGACGCTGGTTTACCATCCGGATCAGGCCGCGGCGGGAATGGTGATCCTGCTTGTTGGCCTTGAAGTGATCCTGCAGCTTGTTGATGTTCGCGCTCAGCAGTGCCACCTGAACTTCAGGGGAACCGGTATCGCCATCACCTTGCTGAAAATCCTTAACGATCTGTGCTTTCTCGTTGGCAGAAAGTGCCATAACTCACCTCATTGTTTGCGATGCTTTCGAATACGGCCGAACCGCGCATCTCTACAGCCCGGCTAGACAGCGACGCGCCTAACGCTTTCCGCTGCTTTTCACCAGTCGGCGTGGGACCAGATTGGTCTGCTCGCCTTCCGGGAATGCTTCTGCAAGCCCGACGAAGCTTTCGTTAGCGCTCTCATTCGCATAGAGACGCACGAACCCGTCGTAAGCCTGACCCGGTATTCTAACCGGTTGTCCGTTCAAGATCGATACCAGCGCCTGCCCCGCCAGACGGTGCTCGGGGAACATGGACAGCGCGGCATCCGGTGCCACGAGGAGACCATCAAGGCTTTCACCCCGTTCACGCATCGCCTCCAGATCACTCACGGCATGGGCATCGGCCAGGGTGAACCCGGACGCCATGGTACGGCGCAGCGCCGTCACATGGGCTCCGCAGCCCAGGGCTTCACCGATATCCTCAACCAGTGAGCGAATGTACGTACCCTTGGTGCAGCTGACCGCGATATCCAGTTCATTCTCGCGAATATCCAGGAGCGTCAGTTCGTAAATGGTCACCGGTCTTGCCGGACGTTCCACCTCGATACCTTCGCGAGCATATTCGTAGAGCGGACGCCCTTTGTGCTTGAGCGCCGAGTACATGGAGGGAACCTGTTGGATATCACCCCGGAAACCGTCAAGTAACGGCTCCAACACCTCCGCGGTGAGACCGGCCGGTACCGGTTTCTCGGCAACGACGGCGCCCTCACTGTCACCGGTTTCGGTTTGGACTCCGAGCCGGGCGGTGGCAATGTAGGCCTTGTCGCTGTCGAGCATCATCTGGGAGAACTTGGTGGCCTCACCGAAGCACAGCGGCAGCACGCCCGTGGCCAGGGGATCAAGAGCACCGGTGTGGCCCGCCTTGGCGGCCCCGAACAGGCGCTTCACCTGCTGCAGGATGCCGTTGGAGGTAACACCTGCCGGCTTGTCGATAACGAGGATACCGTTAACGTCACGGCCTTTGCGTCTGCGGCTCAAGCGTTACGCTCCGGGTCATCCTGATCATCGTCGGTGCGGTCAACGGCCGGCTTGTCGCCGACCGCTTCCCGAATGAGGCTATCCATTTTGCGGCTGTATCCCTGCAGCGTATCGAAGTGGAAACGCAGCTGTGGCACAACCCGCAGCTTCATTGCGCGACCTACCTGGCCCCGCAGAAAGCCCGAGGCTTTGTTGAGCACCGCAATCGATTCCCGGACCTCCGGAGACTCTTCCGTCAGTTCTTCGGTGGAAAGCAGGGAAACATAGATATCGGCGTAGCCAAGATCACGACTGACCTTGACTGCGTTGACCGTGACCATACCCACCCGCGGGTCTTTGACTTCCCGCTGGATGAGCTGGGCCAGTTCCCGTTGCATCTGATCGCCGATGCGATCAATACGACTGAACTCTCTTGGCATTAGGCTTCCTTCAAAATCGGGCGCATCACGCGCCGGTGGACTCAAGCTTGCGCTCGACCCGGACGCGATCGAAAACCTCGATCTGGTCGCCGACTTTCACGTCGTAACCCTTAACGCCAATACCGCATTCCATGCCGTTACGGACTTCAGGTACGTCGTCCTTGAAGCGACGCAGGGATTCCAGCTCGCCTTCAAAGATAACCACATTGTCCCGCAGAACCCGGATCGGCTTGTTACGGTAAACCGTGCCTTCAGTAACCATGCAACCGGCCACCTGACCAAACTTCGGCGAACGGAACACATCACGCACGTCGGCGATGCCAACAATATCTTCGCGGAATTCCGGTGCCAGCATGCCAGTCAGGGCTGCTTTCACATCATCAATCAGGTTATAGATGATGCTGTAGTAGCGCAGGTCCAGACCTTCCTGCTCAACCAGGCGCTTGGACGCTGTGTCGGCACGGACGTTGAAACCGAAGATTACCGCATTGGTTGCCATGGCCAGACTGACGTCGGTCTCGGCAATACCGCCAACACCGGACGACACGATCTTGACCTGAACCTCATCGTTACCCAAGTCCTGCAAGGCCTTGGTGATGGCTTCCAGCGAACCCCGAACGTCGGTCTTGAGCACAACATTGAGGGTTTTGACCTCGTCCTTGCCCATGTTCTCGAACAGGTTCTCAAGCTTGGCGGCCTGCTGACGCTGGAGACGCTGCTCCCGCTCACGGCTCTGACGGAACTCGGCCAGCTCTTTGGCCTTCTTCTCGTCGGCAACGGCGAAGAACTCGTCACCGGCATCCGGTGTACCGTTCAGACCGAGGATCTCGACCGGAATAGACGGGCCTGCTTCCTTGACCTGCTTGCCGGCTTCATCGGTCATCGCCCGGACCTTACCGAAGTAGGAACCGGCTACAACCATGTCGCCCTGACGCAGGGTACCGTTCTGTACCAGGACAGTCGCAACGGAACCGCGGCCACGCTCAAGGCTGGATTCGACGACCACGCCTTTGGCAGGCGCATCGGTTGCCGCCTCAAGCTCGAGCACTTCTGCCTGAAGCAGCAGCGCTTCCAGCAGATCTTCAATGCCCTCACCGGTGTGTGCTGAAACAGGCACGAACTGAACGTCACCGCCCCAGTCTTCCGGAATGACTTCCATGCCCGCCAACTCGGTCTTGACGCGATCGGGATCGGCCTCTTCCTTGTCCATCTTGTTGATGGCAACAACGATCGGCACCCCGGCGGAGCGCGCGTGCTGGACGGCTTCCTTGGTCTGTGGCATCACGCCGTCATCGGCGGCAACAACCAGGACAACGATATCCGTGCACTGGGCACCGCGGGCACGCATGGCGGTAAAGGCCGCGTGGCCCGGGGTATCCAGGAAGGACACCATGCCGTGATCCGTTTCTACGTGATAAGCACCAATGTGCTGGGTAATACCACCAGACTCACCGGAGGCCACCTTGGTACGGCGGATGTAGTCCAGCAGGGAGGTCTTACCGTGGTCAACATGACCCATCACGCTCACAACCGGAGCCCGCTTGGTCTTTTCGCCGCCCTCGAAGGAGAATTCGCTCAGAACCTCTTCCTCGAACGCATCGTCGCTGACGGTCTTGGCTTTATGACCCAATTCCTCGGTCACCAGAACGGCAGTTTCCTGGTCCAGTGCCTGGTTGATGGTGGCCATTACGCCCATGCCCATCAGGGTCTTGATAACATCAGCCGATTTGACTGCCATACGCTGGGCAAGGTCACCGACAGATATCGTTTCCGGAATCTCTACTTCTCTGACCATTGGTTTGGTCGGCCTCTCGAAAGCATGACGCTTCTCTTTGGGTTTCTTTTTCGCACGCAGCGGCTTGCGCAGCGTGGTCTCTTCCTCATCCTCGGAGATAACCAGCGGCTCTTCCACCGGACGACTGCGAGGACCACGATGGCCTGCCTGCTTCTTCTTCGGCTTGCCCTCTTCGATCTCGTCGCCGCGCTCGCGAACTTTTTCTTTCTTTTTCTTCGGCTTGCGGTCCTTGCCATCGCCCTCGGGCGGCGGCATCGGCATATCTTCCGGAGCGGGAACCGGCTCGGGCTCCGGCTCTTTCTTCGGCTCGGCCTTCTCTGCCTGCTCCGGCTGCTCTGCAGTCGCTGCCTCTGCGGGCTTCTCCGCTTCCGGCTGCTGGGCCTGCTCGGCCGCTACCTTTGGCGCCTCTTCCACCGGTGCCTGCTCCGGCTGCTGCTCAGCTACCGGCTCTTCCGGTTTAGGCGCTTCAGCCTCAGGCTGCAATTCCGCCCGTTTGATGTAGGTACGGCGCTTGCGAACCTCAACGTTGACGGTCTTTGCCTTGCCGGCCTTGAGCGTCGTAGTGGTCTTGCGCTTCAGGGTAATCTTGCGCGGTTCGGCGTCGGCCTCACCGTGGGTCTTTCTCAAATAGGCCAGCAACTGCTGCTTCTCATCGCTGGAGACAGAATCATTCTCGGAGCGGGCTTTCAGGCCAGCCTCCACAATCTGCTTCAGCAAACGATCCACGGGAGCGCCTACATCTTCGGCCAGTTGTTTTACCGTTACTTCAGCCATACTGGTCCTCCTCCCGAATTAAGCCTGGTCTTCAAACCAGGGGGCACGTGCAGTCATGATAAGCTGACCGGCACGCTCTTCATCCATACCTTCAATCTCGAGCAGATCGCCAACCGACTGCTCTGCCAGATCTTCCATGGTGCGCACACCCATGCCGGCCAGCTTGAAGGCCAGGCTACGGTCCATGCCATCCATTCCCAGAAGATCCTCTGCCGGCTCAGCGCCTTCGAGCGCTTCCTCGCTTGCCAGGGCCTGGTTCAGCAGGACGTCCTTGGCGCGACGGCGCAGCTCGGTGACGGTTTCCTCGTCAAAACCTTCGATCGCCAGCATCTCTTCCATTGGCACATAGGCCACCTCTTCAATGGAGGTAAACCCTTCCTCGATCAGTACACCGGCAAATTCTTCATCAACGTCCAGATTGCCAGTGAAATGCTCGACAAGCCGGCTGTATTCCTGCTCCTGACGCTCACCGGCTTCTTCCTCCGTCATCACGTTCAAGGTCCAGCCGGTCAGATCGGTGGCCAGGCGAACGTTCTGACCGTTACGGCCGATTGCCTGGGCCAGGTTGTCTTCCGCCACAGCCACTTCCATGGTGTGCCGGTCTTCATCCATAACGATGGACGCCACTTCTGCAGGCGCCATGGCATTGATCACCAGCTGGGCCGGGTTGTCGTCCCACAACACGATATCAACGCGCTCACCGCCCAGCTCATTGGACACGGCCTGAACCCGGGAGCCACGCATACCAACACAGGCGCCAACGGGATCAATACGGCGATCGTTGGTCTTCACCGCAATCTTGGCCCGGGAACCGGGATCACGGGCAGCGCCGCGAATCTCGATCAGATCTTCAGCAATCTCGGGCACTTCGATGCGGAACAGCTCGATCAGCATCTGCGGAGAGGTGCGGCTGAGAATCAACTGGGGACCGCGGTGATCCGTACGGATCTCCAGCAGCAGCGAACGCACCCGGTCACCCATCCGGAACGTCTCGCGGGGGATCAGGAATTCGCGGGGCAGCAGCGCCTCGGCATTGGCGCCCAGATCGACAATCACGTTGTCGCGAGTAACCTTCTTGACGGTACCCGACACCAGCTCACCAACGCGGTCGCGGTAGCTGTCCACAATCTTGGTGCGTTCAGCTTCACGAACCTTCTGGAAGATAATCTGCTTGGCAGCCTGGGCGCCAATGCGGCCAAAGGCTTCAGATTCGATTTTCTCCTCGTGGATATCGCCAGGCTTCAGGGCCGGGTCGATTTCCTCGGCTTCCTGCAGGGTGAGCTCAGTGCCCAGCGCAGGAACGGCATCGTTATCCACCACCAGCCAGCGGCGGAAGGTTTCGTATTCGCCGGTTTTCCGGTCGATTGATACGCGGATATCCGCCTCTTCGTCTTCAAAGCGTTTTTTGGCAGCTGTGGCCAGTGCCAGCTCGATCGCTTCAAAAATCACATCCTTCTCGACACCTTTCTCGTTCGAGACGGATTCAACCACCAGCAAGATCTCTTTACTCATTGGATTGCCCTGCCCTTAAAATCAACTGTGCGTCCACGGACTTTATTCAAATCGTTCACTCAAACACCGGCACGATGTGGGCTTTTTCAATGCTGTCGAATGGCAGCAGATACTCGTGATCATCAACGACCACAACCACATCATCACCTTCCACGCCTTTGATCAGCCCCTGAAACTTCCGGCGACCTTCAAATGCCATCCGGAGACGAATCTGAACCTGGTGACCAACAAAGGCCTCGTATTGCTCTAGACGAAACAGCGGGCGATCCATCCCCGGGGATGAGACCTCCAGTGTGTATTCGGTCTGGATGGGATCTTCCACATCCATCACACCGCTGATCTGGCGACTGACTTTCTCACAGTCGTCGACTCCGATGCCGTTTTCGGCATCGTCAATAAACACCCGTAACAGGGAATGATGGCCCTGCGAGCGGAATTCAATGCCCCAGAACTCATACCCCAGACCTTCCACCACGGGCTGAAGAATGTCTTCCAGTTGCTTAAGCTTGGCTGACAAGTTGTGCCTTCTCCGTTATCAATTTACCGGCCACAAAAACAAAAAAAGGGCTGTTTTATCAGCCCTTTTTATGCACCAGGGCCCTTTGCGCCAGGCCCCTTAATCAAAAAGCCCCTGACAATGGGGCCTTTTGTTGCAAGAACTCGCAGGAAGCAAACCGGTGTACCGCTTCCTGCTGACAGACACCTGGCCTGCCAGAAACCCGCCAGCACCACGCGGCAGGTCCCAATATCCGCCGGAGTATAGAGACGCCGGACAGACTGGTCAAGGACTGACCAAAAAAAACGGCCTGGAAACTCCAAGCCGTTTTTCTTCTAATATGGTGCCCGGGGCCGGACTCGAACCGGCACGGCTTTCGCCACTACCCCCTCAAGATAGCGTGTCTACCAGTTTCACCACCCGGGCAACATTCTTACTCGAGTTCAGGGAGATCAGACTCCCCACCCTCGGCTTCGCTGGCTGCGGCTTCGCCATTGTCAGCAGCGGTATCAGCAGGGGCGGCGCTGCTGGATTCCTGAACAACTGGAATACCGGCTTCGCCTGCCACTTCGGCACGCTGCTTGGCAAAAATCGCCAGCGAGAAACTTGTTACAAAAAATACCACTGCGAGCAGAGTCGTGAAGCGGGTGAGAAAGCTACCGCTACCCTGACTACCAAACACAGTCTGCGATGCACCACCACCAAAGGCAGCGCCGGCATCTGCGCCTTTGCCCTGCTGGATCAGCACCAGACCCACCAGCGCCACCGCGATCACCACGTGCACAACGACTACCAGCGTTTCTACCCAATCCATAACGACTCTCGCGAACCTTTAAATTCAGGTACCCGCCGGAACACTCCGGCAAATACTTACAAAATCTTCTGCTTTGAGCGACGCTCCGCCGATCAAACCGCCGTCAATATCCGGCTCGGCAAAAAGAGCGGCTGCATTATCCGCTTTTACACTGCCCCCGTAAAGGAGGGAAATCTCATTGGCCGGCGCACCCATCTCTGAAAGCACCTGCCGAATCGACGCATGCATTGCCTGCGCGTCCTGTGCCGTAGCGGTTTTACCTGTTCCGATCGCCCAGACAGGCTCATAGGCAACCACTACACGCTGCCACTGCTCGCTTGCGACCGTCGCAAGGCCTGCCTTTACCTGGGCGGCAACAACGGTCTCGGCCTTACCAGCCTCACGCTCTTCCAGGGTTTCACCAACACAAACCATGGCCTGGAGCCCGGAAGTGAGAATGCGACCGACTTTTTCGGACACTGCAGCGTCTGTCTCAGCGAAGAGCTGGCGACGTTCGGAATGACCGACCAAGGCGTATTGACAGCCCTGATCCAACGCCATGTCCGCGGAAATCTCACCGGTGTAGGCTCCGGACGCCCATTGCGCCACGTTCTGAACACCGACCGACAGCACATCGCCTGCGCTGGCAACCACGTCCGGGACGTAAATAGCGGGAGGAATGATAACAACCTCAACGCCATTATCAAGAGAGGCCGCCTGGGATCGCACATCGCTTACCAGCGTTTGTGCCAGGTCTTTCGACCCGTTCATTTTCCAGTTTCCGGCTACAATCTTCCGACGCATAACAGTTCCCGAACGTTAGGGAGGGCGAACTATACAGCACTCCCTCCCGGCAGACAACCGCCTGAAAACACAAAATTAAGCGGTGGATTTCTCCACAACTTTTGCCAGTTCCTCGACTACCCGAAGAATCTCGCTGGCGTCCTGCCCCTCCGCCATCACACGGATCAGCGGCTCTGTGCCAGAAGCCCTCAACAGAATCCTGCCGGAACTGCCCAGCTCGGTTTCGGCCTTGCGCACCGCAGCTACGATATCATCACGACTGAACGGATCGAAACGCTGCGCCACCCGAACGTTGATCATTTTCTGGGGGAGCTTGCTCATCCCCTTCCGCAGATCCGCAAGGGTTTTCCCGGACTTCCACACTGAAAGAAGGACCTGCAGCGCCGAAACAATACCATCACCGGTACTGGTGCAGTCGCGGATAACCATGTGGCCAGAGCCTTCGCCACCGAGCACCCAGTTGTTGGCGAGCAGCCGCTCCATCACGTAACGGTCGCCGACTTTTGCACGCTCGAACTCGATTCCGATTTCATTCAAAGCAAGCTCGACACCCAGATTGGTCATCAGCGTACCGACCACACCGCCTTTCAGGCGATCCTCGGCAAAGCGTTGGGACGCGATGACGTAGAGCAGCTCATCGCCGTCGACCTCGGATCCGTCCCGATCCACCATCAGAACCCGATCGCCATCCCCATCGAATGCGATCCCCAGATCAGCGTTTTTTTCGATCACTGCTGCCTTGAGCGCCTGCAGATGAGTGGAGCCAACGTTAAGGTTGATATTGAGCCCATCGGGATCGCCACCGATAACCGAAACCTTGGCCCCAAGCTCCCGAAATACCTTGGGGGCCACGTGATAGGTGGCGCCATGGGCACAGTCCAATACGATATTCATGCCGTCGAGCGTAAACTCATTGGGCACAGTGCTCTTGCAGAATTCCACATACCGGCCCGGCGCGTCGTCAACGCGGGAGGCCTTGCCCAGCTCAGTCGGGCCACAAACCTCAATGGGCTTGTCCAGCCAGCGCTCGATCTCGGCTTCAAGAGCATCGTCCAGCTTGGTGCCGGCCGCTGAGAAGAACTTGATGCCGTTGTCGTGGTGGGGATTGTGGGAGGCGCTGATCACAATGCCGGCCGAAGCGCGGAAAGTGCGAGTCAGGTAAGCGATTGCCGGCGTTGGCATCGGACCAAGCAGCTTTACATCCACACCCGCCGCCGCAAGGCCAGCCTCAAGGGCCGACTCAAACATGTAACCGGACAGGCGAGTATCCTTGCCGATCAGTACGCTGTTGCGCTGACCATCGCGCTTGAAGGCCTGGCCCGCAGCCCAGCCAAGTTTCAGCATGAATTCCGGCGTTATCGGAAACTCACCCACGTGCCCGCGAATACCGTCCGTACCAAAGTACTTTCTCTCGGACATTAACCTGCCTCCTTCACTGCCGCCACCACACGGATAGCGTCCACTGTTTCCCTGACATCGTGCACACGAATAATACTGGCACCCTTCATGGCCGCTATTGTCGCGGCCGCAAGGCTCGCAGGCAACCTTTCATTCACCTCACGGCCAGTGATATGGCCCAACATGGACTTCCTGGAAACGCCAACCAGCAGGGGATGCCCGAGGATGTGCATCTGCTCAAGGGAGGCCAGCAACTGCAGGTTGTGCTCAAGGCTTTTCCCAAAACCGAAGCCGGGATCCAGCAGGATGTTTTCAGGGCGAATTCCGGCCTGCTCCGCAACGCGGATGCGCTCGGTCAGAAAAGCACTGACTTCCCGACGCACATTCCGGTACTCGGGACGATCCTGCATGGTATCCGGCTCCCCCTGGATGTGCATGATGCAAACCGGTATGCCCGCTTTTGCAGCCACTTCCGGAGCACCGTCACGCTGCAGGGCCCGCACATCATTGATCAGGCCGGCCCCGAGTTTTGCCGTTTCAGCCATCACTTCCGGCGCACTGGTGTCTACCGAGATAACCGCGTCGAGCTCCCGGGCTGCTGCCTCAACCACCGGGCAGACCCGGTCCAGCTCTTCCTGCAACGACACGGGCGTGGCACCCGGGCGCGTGGATTCGCCACCGATGTCGATAAACGTGGCGCCATCGGCAACCATCTGCCTGGCCCGGACGAGAGCCGCATCCGGCCGGTTATATTGGCCACCATCGGAAAACGAATCCGGTGTTACATTCAGAACGCCCATCACGTGGCAGCGGGACATATCCAGTTCCCGCCCGGCAAAATTCATTTTCATGGCAAACCTTTTTTCACAATGACAAAAACAAACGCCGCCCGGAATCCGGGCGGCGCAGGGAACTACACTCTTTTTATAACCAAAAGCTGCTAGCCGTCAGTGTTCTCCGGCCGGCCGGCCAACGCCGGGATGACGACCGTCATCGGAAGCCTTTGGCTCCGGCGCCGTCTCAGGCTCGTCGGCCTTGACGCCACCAGCGGGACCACTGTCTCCCCAACCTTTCGGCGGGCGAGGTGTGCGGCCTTCCATGATGTCATCAATCTGGTGACGATCGATGGTTTCGTACTTCATCAACGCGTCGGCCATCATGTCGAGCTTGTCCCGGTTATCGACCAGAATCTGCTTGGCTTTTTCGTAGCAGCTGTCGATGATGTTGCGAACTTCCTCATCAATGCGCTGGGCCGTTTCCGGTGAGTACACCGTCTGGGACTGACCCGCAGACCGGCCGAGGAACGGCTCTTCGCTGTCGGTATCATACTGCAACGGACCCAGCTTCTCGGACAGACCCCAACGGGTCACCATGTTGCGGGCCAGACTGGTCGCCCGCTCGATGTCATTCGACGCACCGGTCGTCACACCATCAAAGCCCAGCGTCAGTTCTTCCGCGATGCGGCCACCGAACAGACTGCAGATCGAGCTGATCAGGAAGCGCTTGCTATGGCTGTACTTGTCTTCCTCGGGGAGGAACATGGTGACACCCAGAGCGCGGCCGCGCGGAATGATGCTCACCTTGTACACCGGATCGTGCTCCGGCATCAGACGACCCACAATAGCGTGGCCAGACTCGTGGTAAGCCGTATTCCGCTTTTCTTTCTCGCTCATCACCATGGACTTGCGCTCGGCGCCCATCATGATCTTGTCTTTGGCAAGCTCGAACTCTTCCATGGACACGAGACGCTGGTTGCGACGGGCCGCGAAGAGCGCCGCCTCGTTGACCAGGTTTGCGAGGTCCGCACCGGAGAATCCGGGCGTGCCACGAGCGATCAGAACCGGCTCTACGCCATCCGCCAGGGGCACTTTTTTCATGTGCACCTTGAGGATCTGCTCACGACCAATGATGTCTGGCAGGCCAACAACAACCTGACGGTCGAAACGGCCCGGGCGCAACAGTGCCGGGTCGAGAACGTCGGGACGGTTAGTAGCGGCAATTACGATAACGCCTTCATTACCCTCAAAACCGTCCATCTCAACGAGCAGCTGGTTGAGCGTCTGTTCACGCTCGTCATGACCGCCACCCATGCCGGCGCCACGGTGGCGACCAACAGCATCGATCTCGTCGATGAAGATAATGCAGGGGCTTTGCTTCTTGGCCTGTTCGAACATGTCACGAACCCGGGAAGCACCCACGCCCACGAACATTTCGACAAAGTCAGAACCGGAGATGGAGAAGAAGGGCACCTTGGCTTCGCCGGCAATAGCCTTGGCGAGCAGGGTTTTACCCGTACCCGGCTGACCAACCATCAGGACACCTTTGGGGATGCTGCCGCCAAGACGCTGGAATTTGCTGGGATCTCGCAGGAAATCCACCAGTTCCTTAACATCTTCCTTGGCTTCATCAACACCGGCCACGTCCGCGAAGGTGGTCTTGATCTGGTCTTCGCTCATCAGACGCGCTTTACTCTTGCCGAACGACATGGGGCCTTTGCCGCCACCGCCGCCCTGCATCTGGCGCATGAAGAACACAAACAGTGCGATGATGATCAGTATCGGAAACGCGGCTACCAGAAGCTGTGTCCACAGGCTCTGGCGCTCAGGCTCCTTACCGATAACCTCAACGTTGTTCGCGAGCAGATCGTCCATCAGCTTGTTGTCAGACACTTGAGGACGGATTGTCTGGAACTGGGAGCCGTCACCACGGGTACCCTGAACCTGCAACCCATCGATTGTGACCTGACGGACCTGGCCTTCCTGGACCATCTCCACAAACTGGGAATAGTTGACTTGTTGGCCGGTGGTGGTGGGAGAAAAGTTCTGAAACACCATCAGCAGCACGGCGGCTATAATTAGCCAGAGAACCAGATTTTTTGCCATATCGTTCAAGGATCATCACCTGTGAATTGTAGGGTTAACCTTTCTCAAAGCACCCTTTTCTGACACCTTACACCAATTGTACGCCCGTCCACCAGAAACGGCCCATCCGTATCGGCCACACGCAGCACACAGTTTTTTAATGAAAAGTCGCCTTAACCTTCATATTGGGCGCCATATCTGAAATTACAACAGCAACCCTCAATACGCCCCCAATTCCGCGAACCTTTTGACCCTTGCCACCCGGGTTGGTTCCTTCTGCTTGCTGCCCCCACGTCGATACGTGTTAACGGCCATTCTTACAGCGGAACGATCTGTTACAATTCGTCGATTATACGTTCAAGTCAGCCTTTCCGCCGCTGACCTTTTGTTAATTGCACCAATAAAGAGATTACATCATGAGTCTTTCACCGGAACAGCGCCGGGAATACCGGGCGATTGCCCACAACCTCAAGCCCGTCATCATTGTTGGCGACAAAGGCCTTTCCGAGGGACTGCAGGAAGAACTCGAGCGCGCACTGAATGATCATGAGCTGATCAAGATCAAGGTGGCGAGCCAAGACCGGGAAACCCGGCACGAGGCGATCACCGCGCTGTGCGAATCCTCTGGCGCCGAGCTCGTCCAGACCATCGGCAAGATCGCCGTCATACTGCGCCGGGCCAAAAAGCCGAACCCCAAGCTCTCCAACCTGTTGCGCCACAAACACTGATCCGCCCGGAACCCAGAAACAGAAAAGCCGGCTCGGGAAAACCCCAGCCGGCTTTTTTCGTTCAGCACAGACGAGATCAGATGTACTCGACCTGCTCAATCTCGTATTCCACGGTACCGGAAGGCACGCGAATGGCGACCACATCGCCCTCGCTCTTGCCTACCAGCGCCCGCGCAATCGGTGAGGAAATCGACAGCTTGCCTGCCTTGATATCCGCCTCATCCTCACCAACGATCTTGTAGATCACCTGTTCGTCCGTATCCATGTTAAGCAGGTGTACCGTGGTGCCGAAGATCACCTTGCCGGTATTCTCGATGGTGGTCACATCGATTACCTGAGCGGCTGAAAGCTTGCCCTCGATTTCCTGGATACGGCCTTCAATAAAGCTCTGCTGCTCGCGGGCAGCATGATATTCAGCGTTCTCTTTCAGGTCGCCGTGCTCCCGGGCATCGGCAATCGCCGCAATAACCCGGGGACGATCCTCGGACTTCAGCTTCTGAAGCTCCTCGCGGAGGCGGGTCTCGCCCGCCTTTGTCATCGGTACTCTGTCAGCCATAGTCTCACTTTCCTGCGTGAAGATCCTGGAGGCGGCGTACAGTGCGCTCCGGGCCGAACTTGATGGCCCGGCAGAAGGCTTCGCCGCCCGCCAGTGTTGTTGTGTAGGTTACCTTGGTCTGCAACGCCGACTGGCGGATCTGGGCCGAGTCGGAAATGGCCTTGCGACCTTCAGTGGTATTGATGATCAGCTGAACCTGTCCGTTCTTGATGGCGTCCACAATATGCGGACGGCCTTCACGGACCTTGTTCACCCGATCAACCTCGATTCCGGCCTCTTTCAGGGCCTTGGCGGTGCCGGTGGTAGCCACAAGCTTGAAGCCGGCTTCGACCAGATCCCGGGCCACTTTTGCGGCGCCGGGCTTGTCAACATCCCGCACAGACATGAACGCAGTGCCCTTGGCCGGCAGACGCTCACCAACAGCCAACGCGGCTTTGGCGAAGGCTTCGTCGAAGCTGTCACCCAGGCCCATGACCTCACCGGTCGATTTCATTTCCGGCCCAAGGATCGGATCCACCGCCGGGAACTTGTTGAACGGGAACACCGACTCTTTCACCGCATAATAGCTGGGGATGATTTCCTGGGTGAACTCCAGCTCTTTGAGGGTCTTGCCAGCCATCACCCGGGCCGCCACCTTGGCCAGGGACACACCGATGGCCTTGGACACGAACGGCACGGTACGCGAGGCCCGCGGGTTTACCTCGATCACGTAGATCTCGCCGTCCTGCCAGGCCAGCTGCACGTTCATCAGACCGACCACATCCAGCTCGATGGCCATCTTCTTGACGGCATCGCGCATTTCGTCCTGAACCTGCTGGGGCAGGGTGTACGGCGGCAGCGAGCAGGCGGAGTCACCGGAGTGAACACCGGCCTGCTCGATATGCTGCATGATGCCACCAATGACCACGTCTTTACCGTCGGAGATGGCGTCGATGTCCACCTCAATGGCGGCGTTCAGGAAGTGGTCGAGCAGCACCGGGCTGTCGTTCGAGACCAGCACTGCGTTGCGCATGTAGCGAACCAGTTCTTCCTCGTCGTAGACGATTTCCATGGCACGACCGCCCAGCACGTAAGACGGACGCACAACCAGCGGGTAGCCGATCTCTCTGGCTGCCAGGATGCCTTCCTCGTGGCTGCGCACGGTAGCGTTTTCCGGCTGCTTCAGGCCCAGGCGGGTGATCATCTGCTGGAACCGTTCCCGGTCCTCGGCACGGTCAATGGCGTCCGGGCTGGTGCCGATGATCGGCACACCGGCCGCTTCCAGGCCACGGGCCAGTTTCAGCGGGGTCTGGCCGCCGTACTGCACAATCACGCCCTTGGGCTTCTCGACGTGAATGATTTCCAGCACGTCTTCCAGGGTGATCGGCTCGAAGTACAACCGGTCGGAGGTGTCGTAGTCGGTGGACACGGTCTCCGGGTTGCAGTTGATCATGATGGTTTCGTAGCCGTCTTCACGCATGGCCAGGGCCGCATGCACACAGCAGTAATCGAACTCGATGCCCTGGCCGATCCGGTTGGGGCCACCACCGATCACCACGATCTTCTCGCGGTCGCTGGCGTCCGACTCGCACTCTTCCTCATAGGTGGAGTACATGTACGCGGTGTCGGAGGCAAACTCGGCGGCGCAGGTATCCACGCGCTTGTACACCGGGCGGATATCCAGATCGTGGCGCAGCTTGCGCAGGCTTACCTCGGAGATGCCCAGCAGTTTCGCCAGGCGGGCATCGGAGAAGCCCTTGCGCTTGAGACGGAACAGGGTGGCCTGGTCAATGTCGGCCTTGCCGGCACTCTTCAGCGCCTGCTCTTCCCTGATCAGGTCCTCGATCTGCACCAGGTACCAGGGATCCACGTGGGTATGCTCGTGCAGGTCCTCCACCGTCATGCCAGCCCGGAAAGCGTCGCCGATGTACCAGATGCGGTCGGCACCGGGCACATTCAGTTCGCGGGTCAGGGTCTCCCGGGAATTCTCGGAATCCAGATCTTCGAGTTTCTCATCAAAGCCTTCGGAGCCCACTTCCAGGCCGCGCAGGGCTTTCTGCAGGGATTCCTGGAAGGTCCGGCCGATGGCCATGACCTCACCCACGGATTTCATCTGGGTAGTCAGGCGGGCGTCGGCCTGGGGGAATTTCTCGAAGGTGAACCGGGGGATCTTGGTGACCACATAGTCGATGGACGGCTCGAACGAGGCCGGGGTGACGCCACCGGTAATTTCGTTGCGCAGTTCGTCCAGGGTGTAGCCCACCGCCAGTTTCGCGGCGACCTTGGCGATCGGGAAGCCGGTGGCCTTGGAGGCCAGCGCCGAGGAGCGGGACACCCGGGGGTTCATCTCGATGACGACCATGCGGCCGGTGTCCGGATTCATGCCGAACTGCACGTTGGAGCCGCCGGTTTCCACACCGATTTCACGCAGGACTGCCAACGAGGCGTTCCGCATGATCTGGTATTCTTTGTCAGTGAGGGTCTGGGCCGGGGCCACGGTGATGGAGTCACCGGTGTGCACACCCATGGCGTCGAAGTTCTCGATGGCGCAGACAATGATGCAGTTGTCGTTTTTGTCCCGGACGACTTCCATCTCGTACTCTTTCCAGCCGATCAGGGATTCGTCGATCAGCAGTTCGTTGGTCGGGGACAGATCCAGACCACGGGTGCAGATTTCCTCGAACTCGTCGCGGTTGTAAGCAATACCGCCGCCGGAGCCGCCCATGGTGAAGGACGGACGGATGATGCACGGGAAGCCGATGTCGTCAGCCACTTTCCAGGCTTCTTCCATGGAGTGGGCGATGGTGGCCCGCGGACACTCGAGGCCGATCTTCTTCATGGCCTTGTCGAAGCGGTCCCGGTCTTCGGCTTTATCAATGGTGTCGGCGTTGGCGCCGATCATTTCTACGCCGTGCTTTTCCAGAATGCCGTGGCGCTCGAGGTCCAGGGCGCAGTTCAGCGCGGTCTGGCCGCCCATGGTGGGCAACAGCGCATCCGGCTGCTCTTTCTCGATGATCTTCTCGACGGTCTTCCAGGTGATCGGCTCGATGTAGGTGGCATCGGCCATGACCGGGTCGGTCATGATGGTTGCCGGGTTGGAGTTAACCAGAATAACCCGGTAACCCTCTTCGCGCAGCGCCTTGCAGGCCTGGGCTCCGGAGTAATCAAACTCGCACGCCTGCCCGATCACGATGGGGCCGGCGCCCAGGATCAGGATGCTTTGGATGTCGGTACGTTTTGGCATGTCTTGGTAAACCTGTCAGCAACTTTTGAATTCTGGCAGCGCAACACGCGGCGCCCGTGAGTTTTCCGTGGCAATCGGTCTCAGGCCGATCGCGTCTCCATCAGGCGGATAAACTCGTCAAACAGCGGCGCCACGTCATGGGGGCCCGGGCTGGCTTCCGGGTGGCCCTGGAAGCTGTAGGCCGGCTTGTCGGTCCGGCGAATGCCCTGCAGGGTGCCGTCAAACAGGGACTTGTGAGTCGCCTCGACATTGGCCGGCAGAGTTGCCTCATCCACGGCAAACCCGTGGTTCTGGCTGGTGATCATCACCGTGCCGGTGGCGATATCCTGAACCGGATGGTTGGCTCCGTGGTGGCCATGCCCCATCTTCATGGTCTTGGCACCGCTGGCCAGGGCCAGCAACTGGTGACCCAGGCAGATACCAAACACCGGAATCTCGGTTTCCAGCACTTCCTTGATGGCGGTGATGGCGTAATCACAGGGCTCGGGGTCCCCGGGGCCATTGGACAGGAACACACCGTCCGGGTTCATCGCCAGAACCTCGGAGGCCGGAGTCTGCGCCGGCACCACGGTGATGTCGCAGCCCCGGGAGGCGAGCATGCGCAGGATGTTCAGCTTGACGCCGTAATCCCAGGCAACCACCTTGAACCGTGATTCCTCACGCTCACCGTAACCCTCGCCCAGGGTCCACTCCGTCTCTTTCCAGGACCAGATCTTGTCGGAGGTAACCTCTTTTGCCAGATCCATACCCTTGAGGCCCGGGAAGGCTTTTGCCAGTTCCAGAGCCCGCTCGGCAGTGGCGTTTTCACCGGCAACGATGGCACCGTTCTGGGAGCCTTTGTCCCGGAGGATGCGGGTCAGACGGCGAGTATCGATGTCGGCGATCCCAACAATGTTGTTGCTTCGCAGGTAATCGTCCAGAGTTCCCTTGCTACGCCAGCTGCTGGCCAGCAGAGGCAGATCGCGGATAATCAGGCCGGCGGCCTGGATGCGGTCTGACTCAATGTCTTCTTCGTTCACACCGGTGTTACCGATATGCGGGTAGGTCAGGGTCACGATCTGGCGGGAGTAGGACGGGTCGGTCAGGATTTCCTGGTAGCCGGTCATGGCGGTGTTGAACACCACTTCGCCGCTGGTTTCTCCGTCAGCGCCGATGGCTGTGCCGTAGAACAGGCTTCCGTCTGCGAGTGCAAGGATTGCTGGTGTGCTCAAGGCTTGTATCCTCATCGAGTGGCGTATCGGTTCGTCACGAACAGGAACGCAAGCGCAAATTCAGGTTGCAAAAAAGCGAGACGGAGTCTTAACTCGGTCCCGCTTTTTCAGAATCTTTGTGCAAAGGTACGCTTGGTGCAGTCAAACCGCCTTATTGTAAAAAATATGGCGCTTTGTGTCCACGAGAAATGGCCTCACTTGAGGTCCAGCACGTCCTGCATATCATAAAGCCCGGCCGGCTTATCCTTCAGCCATAAAGCGGCCCGCATGGCACCCTTGGCAAAGGTCATCCGGCTGCTGGCCTTGTGGGTCACCTCGATACGCTCACCCTCGGTGGCGAACAAGACGGTGTGATCACCCACCACATCCCCCGCCCGAATCGTTTCGAAACCGATTTCCTTGCGGGTTCGCTCGCCGGTGAAGCCCTCACGACCATAGACGGCACACTCTTTCAGGTCACGACCGAGGGCATCGGCGACGACTTCACCCATGCGCAGGGCCGTTCCCGAGGGCGCGTCTTTCTTGTGGCGGTGATGGGCTTCGATAATCTCCACGTCGTAGTCGTCACCCAGGGTTGCGGCGGCGGTGCGCAGCAGGTTGAGGACGACGTTAACGCCCACGCTCATGTTGGGCGCAAACACTACGGGCGTGGACTCGGCGGCCAGAGCCAGTTGCTGCTTTTCGGCGTCGGACATGCCGGTAGTGCCGATCACGAGCATCTTGCCGTTGGCCTTGCAGAACTCGGCGTTTTCCAGAGTCAGGTCCGGGAAGGTGAAGTCGATAAGCACATCGAAATCATCCTTCACATCGGCCAGGCTGCCGGCCATTTTGACGCCGGTTTTGCCGATCCCGGTCATTTCGCCGGCATCGGCGCCGATCAGGCTACTGCCGGGCTCGACCACGGCGGCACCCAGCTCGAGACCCTCGGTGCCGTCAACGGCTTCAATCAGGACTTTTCCCATGCGCCCGGCGGCGCCGATGATTGCTACCCTCATGCTCGCGTTCCTTCTTGTCGCGCCGATCAGAATTTCATTTCGTCGAAGAAGCTTTTCACGCCTTCAAACCAGGAGGTCTTCTTCGGGCCGTGCTCTGTGCCGTTACTGGCGTCCAGAGTTTTCTGGAACTCTTCCAGCAGCTCTTTCTGGCGCTTGGTCAGATTCACCGGCGTTTCCACGATCACACGGCACAGCAAGTCACCAGCAGGACCACCACGAACCGGGCTGACACCCTTGTTACGAAGGCGGAACAGCTTGCCGGTCTGGGTCTCCGGTGGAATCTTCAGTTTCACCCGGCCATCCAGTGTCGGCACCTCGAGCTCTCCACCCAGTGAGGCATCAACGATGCTGATGGGAACTTCGCAATAGAGGTTGCGGCCATCGCGGGTAAAGATGGAATGTTCCCGCACGGCTATCTGCACATACAGATCTCCGGGAGGACCACCATCGACGCCCATCTCGCCTTCACCGGAAAGGCGAATGCGGTCACCGGTGTCAACGCCGGGCGGCACCTTGACCGACAGTGTTTTCTCTTCCTGAACCCTGCCCTGACCGTGACAGGCCTTACAGGGGTTCTTGATGATCTGGCCGGAGCCCCGACAGGTCGGACAGGCCTGCTGTACGGTAAAGAAGCCCTGCTGCATGCGCACCTGCCCCATACCCTTACAGGTACTGCAGGTTTCCGGGCGGGAGCCTTTCTCGGCGCCGCTGCCGTCGCATACTTCACATTCGCGATGCCCCGGGATCTTGATCTGGACCGTCTTGCCTTTCACGGCCTCTTCCAGATCCAGCTCCAGGGTGTAGCGCAGGTCCGCACCCCGGGTGTTGCGGCCACGACCGCCGCCACCAAAGATGTCGCCGAATACATCGCCGAAGATATCCGAGAAGCTGGCACCGCCGCCTCCGAATCCGCCGCCACCGGCCTGGCCGTCAACGCCGGCGTGGCCGAACTGGTCGTAGGCAGCCCGCTTGGACGGCTCTGCCAGTACTTCGTAGGCTTCGCTGGCCTCCTTGAACTTGTTCTCGGCTTCGGTGTCGTCCGGGTTACGGTCGGGGTGGTACTTCATGGCGAGCTTTCGGTAGGCTCGCTTGATTTCCTTCTCGTCCGCGTCCCGGGAAATCCCGAGAATCTCGTAATAATCGCGCTTGGCCATGCTTTTAAAACCCTGTTTTTAAACGCGGAAAACGCGGGGATCTCCCCGCGTTTTCCAACTACCTGATGTACGTCAGATTTATCGCTTGTCGTCGTCTTTGACTTCTTCGAACTCAGCGTCGACAGCATCGTCAGACTTCTGGCCCTGGGCTTCTTCCTGCCCACCGGCTTGCTGGGTCTGATCCGCCTGATCTGCATACATCTTCTGGGCCAGCTCGGAAGAGACCTCGGTCAGCTTCTGAGTCTTGGCTTCGATGTCTTCCTTGTCGGAACCTTCCAGAGCGGTTTCGAGCTCCTTGATGGACGCTTCGATGGACTCTTTCTCGCTGTCGCTGACCTTGTCACCGGCTTCGTTCAATGTCTTGCGAACGGCGTGAACCATCGCGTCGCCCTGGTTGCGAACCTGGACAAGCTCTTCGAACTTGCGATCTTCCTCGGCGTTGGCCTCGGCGTCCTGAACCATCTTCTCGATTTCGTCATCGTTCAGACCGGAAGAGGCCTTGATCACGATTGACTGCTCTTTACCAGTCGCCTTGTCTTTGGCAGACACGTTCAGGATACCGTTGGCGTCGATATCGAAGGTAACTTCAATCTGCGGCACACCACGCGCTGCCGGCGGAATATCAGCCAGATCGAAACGGCCCAGCGATTTGTTCTGGGCAGCCTGCTTACGCTCACCCTGAACCACGTGAATGGTTACCGCGGTCTGGTTGTCGTCCGCTGTGGAGAACGTCTGCGACTTCTTGGTCGGAATCGTGGTGTTCTTGTCGATCAGCGGAGTTGCCACACCGCCCATGGTTTCGATACCCAGGGTCAGCGGGGTTACGTCCAGCAGCAGAACGTCTTTCACATCACCGGAGAGAACGGCCGCCTGGATGGCAGCACCCATCGCCACAGCTTCGTCCGGGTTAACGTCCTTGCGGGCTTCTTTGCCGAAGAACTCTTTCACTTTTTCCTGCACCAGCGGCATGCGGGTCTGACCGCCGACCAGGATAACCTCGTCGACTTCGCCTGCCTTCATGCCTGCGTCCTGCAGCGCCACTTTACACGGCTCGAGGCTGCGCTGAACCAGGTCTTCTACCAGAGATTCCAGCTTGGCACGGGTCAGCTTCACGTTCATGTGCTTGGGACCAGACGCGTCTGCGGTGATGTACGGCAGGTTAACGTCGGTCTGCTGGCTGCTGGAAAGCTCGATCTTGGCTTTTTCGCCCGCTTCCTTCAGACGCTGCATCGCCAGGGAATCGCCGCGCAGGTCGATACCGCTGTCTTTCTTGAACTGGTCTGCCAGGTACTCGATGATCTTCAGGTCGAAGTCTTCACCACCCAGGAAGGTGTCACCGTTGGTGGCCAGAACCTCGAACTGGTGCTCACCGTCAACATCGGCAATTTCGATGATGGACAGGTCAAAGGTACCACCGCCCAGGTCATATACCGCCACGGTACGATCGCCGCTCTTCTTGTCCAGGCCATAAGCCAGGGCTGCTGCGGTCGGCTCGTTGATAATCCGCTTCACTTCCAGACCGGCGATCTTGCCTGCATCTTTGGTAGCCTGACGCTGGCTGTCGTTGAAGTAGGCCGGAACAGTGATGACGGCTTCGGTCACTTTTTCGCCCAGGTAGTCTTCTGCAGTCTTCTTCATCTTCTTGAGAACTTCTGCAGACACCTGCGGCGGCGCCATTTTCTCGCCCTTCACTTCAACCCAGGCATCACCGTTGTCTGCCTTGGCAATCTTGTAGGGCACCATCTTGATGTCTTTCTGGACCACATCGTCTTCAAAACGACGACCGATCAGACGCTTGATGGCGTACAGAGTGTTGTTCGGGTTGGTAACCGCCTGGCGCTTGGCTGACTGGCCAACCAGGGTCTCACCATCGTCGGTGTAGGCGATGATGGACGGGGTGGTGCGATCACCCTCGGCGTTCTCGATTACCTTCACCTTGTCGCCATCCATGATGGCTACACAAGAGTTGGTCGTTCCCAGGTCGATACCGATAATCTTGCTCATTGAGTCACTCCAATTCTTCTGAATGCTTTCCAGGAGGCCATTTGCCTCCGCTTTCGCTATTTACTGGCTATATTGGCGCTTTAATCGGCTTTTCAAGCCTGCTCATCAATTTTTGGTGCATCTTCCGCTTTCGCGACCACCACCATGGCCGGCCGCACAACACGACCATTCAGCAGATACCCTTTCTGCACCACGGCTACCACGCTGTTCGGCTCGGCATCCGGCGCAGGCACCATGGACATGGCCTCGTGATGCTGGGGATCGAAGGGTGCGCCCACCGGGTTGATCTGCTCAACGTTGAATTTCTTCAGGCTGGACATGAAAAGACTCAGGGTCATTTCCACGCCTTCGCGAATTGAGGCAACCAGTTCGCCGGACTCATCGTGACCCTCGGTGCTCTCGACCGCCTTCTCAAGGCTGTCAGCTACCGGCAACAGCTCCTTGACGAACTTTTCCAGGGCAAACTTGTGCGCCTTCTCAACGTCGATCTCGGCCCGACGGCGCACGTTCTGCATTTCCGCCTGGGAGCGCAGCATCTGCTCCTGGAATTCCTGAACCTGAGCCTGGAGCGCTTCCACTTCGGAGGTTTCGTTGTCGCCGGCTTCGCCTTCAGCGGCCTGGGCCTCCTCTTTCGCAGCCTCGAGGGCTTCGTTCAGTTCCTCATGCTCGTTGCGGTTCTCGTCAGTGCTCATGGCTACTCCTGCTTCATCTAAAGCGGCCCGCTGTCAGTGGCCGGTTGAACATGGGCTCCGGCCGCCTCGAGCCGGAAAATGTCGTTGCGAACGGATATGGGGCCCGCTCTCCAGGTTTCAACCACCAAAGCCTGCAATCCTGAAGAAAATACCTGCCTCAGGTTTGCAAACCACAAAAACCCTGTATATATTCACAGTCACTGTATACATCCACAGTGTTTTGCCGGTTTCAGGAACAACGCGGAGGTTATCTGCATGCTGACTCAACTTACGGTTTCCAATTACGCCATCGCTGAACGGGTGGAACTCCAGTTCAGCAAGGGCATGACCGCATTGACCGGCGAGACCGGCGCCGGAAAATCCATCGTTCTGGACGCCCTCGGCCTGGCCATGGGTGGCAGAGCCGATGCCGGCGCCGTCCGGCATGGCGCCAAACGCGCCGACATCACAGCGACCTTCGACGTATCCGGCATTCCCGAGGCAACCGAATGGTTGGCAGAACACGAGCTGGATGACGACAACGATTGCATCCTGCGCCGGGTCATCAGCAAGGATGGCCGCTCCCGCGCCTACATCAATGGCCAACCCTGCCCCCTGAACCACCTCAAGGAACTGGGCGGTGTGCTAATGGATATTCACAGCCAGCATCAGCACCAGTCTCTTTTGCGCAAGGAAACCCACCGCAAGCTGGTGGACGAGTTCGCCGGCGTTGAGACCCTGGCCGCTGAAACACGGGAAGCCTGGAAATCCTGGAACCAGATCCGCCAGCGGCTGACCGAACGCCAGCAGAATGCCGATGAAGCAGAGGCCAAACTCCAGCTTTTGCGGTATCAGGTGGAAGAACTGGATCGTCTGGCCCTGGAAGCGGGCGAGCAGGAAAACCTGGAACAGGAACAGGCGCAGCTCAGCCAGGCTGATACGGTTCTGCACAACAGCCATCAGGCCGCCCTGCTTTGCACCGAAGATGAAACCAGCGCAGTGGATCTGGTGCGCCAGGCGTTACAGCAGCTGGAGCAGCTTCCGGTGGATGTTCCCGCACTGGCAGACACGATCCAGATGCTGAACGAAGCCCAGATCCAGATCAGTGAGGCCGGCGACAACCTTCGCCATTTCGTCGAGGACTACGAGGCCGATCCGGCTCGACTGGCGGAAGTGGAAGAACGGCTGAGCGCCATCTACCAGATGGCCCGCAAACACCGGATCACACCGGAAGAATTACCGGAACTGCATCAGCGCCTGAGTGCGGAGCTGGCCGAGCTGGACGGTGGCGAAGGCAGCCTGGAGCAGCTGGCCGCAGAGCTGGACAGCCAGCGCGGACACTTCGATGAACTGGCCGCGGAGCTGTCAGAGGCCCGTGCCAGGGCCGCCGCCGAACTGGATCAGCGGGTCGCAGCGGAGCTCGCCCAGTTAAGCATGCCCAACATGCAGTTCATTACACACCTGAACCGCAGCAACGGTGGGGAGCCGGCACCCCACGGACTGGAAGAGATTGAATTCCTGGTCAGCGCCAACCCGGGGCAACCTGCGCGGCCACTGGCCAAAGTAGCCTCCGGCGGCGAACTGTCGCGGATCAGCCTTGCCATCCAGGTGGTGGTTGCCCAGACATCAACCACACCCACACTGGTCTTCGATGAAGTGGATGTCGGCATTGGCGGCGGCACGGCCGAGGTGGTTGGCCGACTGTTACGGACTCTTGGCGGCAACGGACAGGTGCTCTGCGTCACCCACCTGCCGCAAGTGGCGGCCCAGTGTCATCAGCACCTGTTTGTCAGCAAGTTCACCGAGCAGGATGCCACCTTCTCGAAAATCGAGACGCTGGACGATCAGGGCAGAATCAGTGAAGTGGCGAGAATGCTGGGAGGCGTGGACATGACCGAACATACGATCGCTCATGCCAGGGAAATGTTTTCAAAGGGGCAGGCAACCCATCACTGAGCCGCGAGCAACGATCCACTACCCCTCTCGATCCTGAGAGCTGTTGGGGCGGGCCATAAACCCGCCCCTTTTTTCGTTCCTTCAGCCAACGACCCGAGCCAGGCTCAGGACTTGATCGGCTTTACGTACAGAATCAGGCTGTGGTCGACGATTTCGTAACCGTGCTCTTCGGCAATCTTCTTTTGTCGCTCTTCAATGACCTCGTCGACAAACTCGACTACCTCACCCGTCTGGGTGCACACCATATGGTCGTGGTGGTCGTCGCCGGCCATCTCGAACACGGCATGGCCGCCCTCAAAATTATGGCGCAGTACCAGCCCTGCTGCTTCAAACTGCGTCAGCACCCGGTAGACTGTTGCCAGCCCCACGTCATCGCCTTGCTCCAGAAGCTTCTTGTATACATCTTCGGCACTGAGGTGATGCTCCTCCGCGGTCTCCAGAATGTTGAAGATTTTGACCCGCGGCAGAGTCACTTTCAGACCGACTTTTCGTAATTCGGCGTTTTCGGATGACATGTTACTATTCACTCTTTGGTGTGCCTCACGGCTTCCGGTATGATGAAGCCGCCATTGAACGGTTAACCCGTGTCACACCTGCCTCTGGCAGGCGATTTCAAGATAGAGGATTTCCCCCGGCGATGCAAAAGCTCACAGCTCTCATTCTCACTTTCGTTCTATCCGGTTGCGTTTTCCCGGGCGTCTACAAAATCAACGTCCAGCAGGGAAACATCGTTACCGATGAGGAGCTGACGCAGCTGACCGAGGGCATGCCACGCAGCCAGGTGCACGCCGTGATGGGAACACCGCTCATGCTCAACCCGGTTGACCCCTCCCGCGAATACTACGTGTATACCTTCCAGAGAGAAGGCGGGGACATCCAGGAACAGCGCATTATCGTGTACTACGAGAACGACCAGTACGCCTATTACGAGGCACAACTGCTGGAAGAAACGCCGGCCTACTGAGCCTGACCTTTCTTTTTCGCCCGATTCAGTCGCGCCTGCTTCGGATCGATCTTCAGCGGGCGATACAACTCCACCCGGTCACCCTCACGCAGTTCATGGGCGGCCGGGTCCTTGATCACCTTGCCGAACACGCCCATATCAATCGTATCCGGATCGATCTCCGGAAAAATATCACTGATCCCAGACAGCTTGGCCGCTTCCAGGGCAGTTGTGCCCTCGGGCACATTTACCGGCACAATTTCCTGCCGGTCAGGCCGGGCATAGGCCACTTCCACCTGAATCATGCACCCTCCTTCCGGTAAAGCTCATCAGCGCGCCGGCAAAAGGCATCCACCATCGTATTGGCCGCCTGACTGAATACCGGCCCGAAGGTCATCCTTGAAAGCGATCCGGAGAATTCGAACTCCAGGGTCAGGATCACCTTGCAGGCGTTCTCGTCCAGGGATTTGAAATGCCATCGACCGGTCAGGTTGCGAAAAGGGCCATCCACCAGGTTCATCTCGATCGCCTCAGGCATCAGCAACTGATTCCGGGTTGTGAGCGTGTGCCGCACCCCACCCTTGGCGATTTCTAGCGACGCTGTCACCTGCTCGGGCTGGCGCTCATGAATCTCCGCGCCAGCGCACCAGGGGAGAAACTCCGGGTAACGGGCGATGTCATTCACCAGGTGAAACATGCGCTCGGCGGAGTGCATAACCAAAGCTGTTTTATCAATCTGATGGGGCATTGGAACCGGTTGTCCTGCTTGCAAACACGCTGTGAAAAGGTTGCAGACTTCTGGAGAGGAAGACAGCCTCAATCACACGCTATCATAAAGGATATCGTCCTGTTTTGGGGCTTTTTCGCCTGACTTACCACCACTTTCCTCCACCCCCGGCGGCTTCTGGTCTGACACGGGCGCTGTCTTCTCGGCCTCGGCGGCTTTCTCCTCCGGCTCGGCCGGCGTAGCGGCAAAAGGCCGATCTCTCGCTGGCACTTCCCCGTCGTCCGAGACCATGGCAGCGGGCTGATCGCACCAGGCTGCAACATTACCGTTGCTGCAAAGGTTAGCCAGTGAAAAGGCCGTGTACTGGATCCCTATCCACGCAACAACGAGGGGCAGCACCAGGCGCATCACCCAGAACCAGATGCTGGCGAACAGTCTTGGCGTTGCGCCGAGCATGGTACCCGAAAGGTGCCGGGTCAGGCACCAGCCGGTAAACAGCGCAATCAAGATGGCCACGAGCGGAATCAGCAGGCCACCGGTGATCAGCTCCAGCCAGCGGAACATGGTGGCGCCGCCCATCCGCTCCTCGGCCCAGACATTAAACGACAGCAGAGACGCGAGCCCGGCCAGCCACACCGACAGACCAATCAGCAGCACCGACAGTGCCCTGGGCGCCCCGGTCCACTCACGAAACCAGCCCACGATGGGCTCCAGCAGATTCAGGGATGTGGTCCAGACAATCAGCACCACTAGCAGAAAAATAGCGGCGATCACGAACTGGCTCGCGGGCAACTGGGCCAGCGTGACCGGCATGGAAACAAAGAGCAGGCTGAAGCCCCGTTCACCGTCAAAGCTGTTGCCGTCTGTTGCGATCGCGAAGATCATCAGGCCAGCCAGGATCGCCACCAGGGTATCCATCAGCACCACGGCCAGAATCGAACGCTTCAGACGGGTTTGAGGCGTGGTGTACGAGCCCAGTATCGCCCAGACACCCATACCGAGCCCGAGCGTAAAAAAGGCATGAAACAATGCGGCTTTCAGGCTTTCCCAGGAAAGGTCCTCGGGATGCATGGCCAGAATATGGTTGATGGCCCCGTCGATCCGACCATGCCAGGCAGCCAGGGCGAACAGCACGAGCATCAGCACGAGGGCGCCCGGCACAACCACCCTCAGGGCCCTTTCCAGCCCCCTCACTACGCCCTGCGCCGAGACCCAAAGTACCAGTAGCAGAAAGAAGATATGCCAGGCCATGAATACCCGGTACTGCCTGGGGTCGGACACCAGCCCCGCCAGAATCCCGGTTGCCTCTGCCTCACCGGCGCCGGAGAAACGGCCAAGTGCGCCGAAGAACACGTAAGCCAGAGCAATGGATCCGAAGACTGCCGTAAAAGAGAGCACCAGAAAGGCGGCCAGTATGCTGAGCCGGCCAACCGCCATCCAGGCCCGGGACTGCCTGGCACTGCGAATCAACCCGTCCATGGCCAATACAATGCCGTGCCGGGAATACCGGCCAACAGCCGCTTCAGTCACCATCAGTGGCAGGGTCACCAGCAGCAGACAGGCGAGGTAAAGCAGGATGAACAAGCCACCACCATGCAGACTGGCCAGATAAGGGAACTGCCACAGGTTGGCAAGACCCACGGTAGCGCCCACCGCGGCCCAGAAGAAGGTTGATTTTCGGGTAAAGGACCCGATATGTGTCTGATACGGCGTAGGCATTCGCTTCCCTGAGGCCACTCAACAGGTCGGGGAGAAAGTCTGGGCCAGTATTGTAGCTGAAGGATCCCGTCGCGCACGAACCAGACACCGCCACAACGCCGAATTCGTGACCGGTCCGCCACTGTTGGGCTACAATGCGCCTTTTTCCGGCTGCAGCAACGCCGGCCCGTTCATTCGTCCGACCCCGGATTCATTGATTCATGAGCAAGAAAAAACCCGGAACGCCGAGCAATACCATTGCGCTGAACAAAAAGGCGAAGCACGAGTATCACATTGAGGAACGCTTTGAAGCGGGTCTCTCCCTGCTGGGCTGGGAAGTGAAGTCCCTGCGTGCGGGCAAGGCCCAGCTGGTGGACGCCTATGTGCTGCTCAAGGACGGCGAAGCCTGGTTGCTCGGCTCTCACATTACCCCGTTGATTGCGGCGTCCACCCACGTGATCGCAGACCCGACGCGCACGCGCAAGCTCCTGCTTCACGCCAAGGAAATTGCCAAGATCGTTGGCAAGGTCAACCAGGCCGGCTACACCTGCATTCCGCTGGCGTTGTACTGGAAAAACAACAAGGTCAAATGCGAAATCGCCCTGGTAAAAGGCAAGAAGCTGTTCGACAAGCGCGCCACCGAGAAAGAACGCGACTGGAACCGCCAGAAGCAACGCATCCTGCGCGAAACCAACGTTTGATCCTGCCCGCCACCAATTAACAAATACCTGACGCCGGTCATGGCCGGCGTGAACGGGTATGTCGCATACTCACTCTCTTTGTTCAGAATTCCATCGGGCCTATACTCGGGAACTCTGGTGCATGGCAAAGGGAGCCGCTTATGTCACCCAAACAGATACCAATGTCCGCCGTAGACCGCGCATGGCTACGCATGGACTCGCCCCAGAACCCCATGATGATCTGCGGGGTATGGACACTGGAACGCCCCGTATCGATGAACCGCCTCAGGCACACGCTCGAGGAGCGGTTTCTCTGCTTCAACCGGTTCCGGCAACGGGTGATCGACACTGGCGACCGGGCGTACTGGCAGGACGATCCCCTGTTCGACCTGGACAACCATCTGCACCGCATCGCCCTGCCGGGCAAGGCCGATAAGGCAGAGCTCCAGAAGCTGGTCAGTGACATGAACAGCACGTCGCTGGATTTCCGGCAACCGCTCTGGCAAATGCACTACATCGACAATTACGGGGACGGCGGCGCGCTACTCATCCGCATTCACCACTGCATCGCCGATGGCATCTCGCTGGTTCGTGTGATGCTGTCACTGACCGACAAAACGCCGGAACCCCGGCTGGGCAAAGTGGCCCGCAAGCGTCGCTCCAAACCCGGCAGGAAATCGGCCATCCAGAACTTTCTGCACCGTGCCGTGGATAGCGCGCAGACAGCCACCAACCAAGCCAGACTGTTTATCCAGTCCGTCCGTGAGGAGCCCAACTACCCGTTAAAACTGGCCACCACCGCCAGCGGTGTCGCCCTTGACCTCCTGAAACTGGGCCTGGCGCCCGGCGAACCCAAAACCGGACTGAAAGAGCCGTTATCCGGGCGCAAGCAAGTGGCCTGGGCCGATCCCCTCGACCTTGCCGAGGTAAAGGCCTGTGCCAAGGCTCTGGGGGGCACCATCAACGATGCCCTCCTTTGCACCGTTACAGGCGCCTTGCAGAGACATTTTGCCGCCCACAAAGAAACCATCCCCGAGTGCGGCATTCGGGTTGCCGTACCGTTCAATCTGCGGCCTCTTGATCAGCCCATCGAAACCCTCGGCAACAAGTTCGGGCTCGTACTGGTTACCCTGCCGGTGGAAGTGAGGGACCCGCTCATGTGCTTCCGCCAGGTGCAGGAGAACATGAACCGGCTCAAACAGTCCTATCAGGCCCAGGTTACCTACAGCCTGCTTGATATCTTCGGGCGCGGCCCCGATGTTATCGAACGAAGGGCCCTGGATCTGCTCAGCAACAAGGCCTCGGCGGTACTGACCAACGTGCCCGGCCCGAAAGAGCCCCTGTACCTGGCGGGCAGTAAGCTGACCCAGCCTATGTTCTGGGTACCCCAGAGCGGCAACATCGGCATCGGCATGAGCATTCTCAGTTACGCCGGCACCGTTCAGTTTGGCATTACCGTCGACAAGGCCATCCACGCCGATCCAAATGCCGTGATGGACTACTTCCGGGAAAGCTTCCAGGCCCTGAGCCACGCGGCCCTGGCCGGCAGGCATGGCAGTCATGAACGCAAGGCCAGCTAGGCCGGTAGGTACATTTACCGGCCCGGCGGCACAAAACTGCAACAAACAAACCTTGAAGTCCGGCGAACCGGACACATATACTGGGTGTAAGGGGACGACATGGCTTCGACGCTGGTGGCGATCCCTTGAGTGCATGTCGAGATGGCAGCGAATCTCGTTAATCCAAAGCTGCAACGCAATAGTCGCAAACGACGAAAACTACGCACTAGCAGCGTAAGCTGCTAGTCGTCCTGACCGGGTCGCCCGTAGCCCGGAAGCAACATCTCAGGACGTCATCGCTTACGGGATGCTCCGTTATCCAGAGTTCACTGGCTAGCGGCTAAGATTTAAAGAACTCGGTTCCTGCACCCTGGCTCTCGGGTCGCTCGAACTTAAATCAATAGAGAGACGCTAAACATGTAGACCTCAAGGCTGAGTACTGGCGGACGCGGGTTCAATTCCCGCCGTCTCCACCAACCAAGAGTTTCAGGGGGTCTGAAAAGATCCAATGAAACGCCCTAAAGCCCCGGAAACGGGGCTTTTTTTATGCCTTTTGGTCCAGCAAGGTCGATTAGGATCTATTGAGATCCAGGACTTTTTGCGGGTAACATTGTGGGTAACACCACTTTTTCAGACTTCGTTACCCACAAAATGGACAATCATGGCCCGCCAACTCAATAAGCTCTCCGCTAACGAAGTAAAAAATGCAAAGGGTTCCGGAAAGATACGGAAGCTGGCAGACGGTGGCGGCCTGACACTGATCGTCAAAGGTGAGTCCAAATATTGGTGGCTGAGGTATCGCTTTGCGGGTAACGAGAAGACCCTATCGCTGGGCAGTTACCCACAAGTGACTCTCGCCGATGCTCGCCGGGCTAGGGATGAAGCCAGGGCATTACTCCAGCAGAACACCGACCCCAGCGCGCATCGACAGCGGGAGTCCACACAGCGTGTATCCGACGGCGAGAATACCTTTCGCACGCTCTGTGAGGATTGGTACAAGCAGAAACACTACGTTGAGGTGACGGAAGCGCATGCCGTTCGGAACTGGAGAAGGCTGGAGATCTATACCTTTCCCCTACTGGCCAGGCGCCCTATTCGCTCCATTCAGCCCGCAGATGTCCTGCAAGTCTTGGATGCCATTGTCAAAAAAGGCAACACAGAGACCGCACACAGGGTCAAAACCCTTATCAGCCTGGTGTTCCGATATGCAGTTGCAACATCGAGGGTCGACTCCGACGTTACCCGCGATCTGACTGGTTACTTACCCAACACAAAAGTGAAACACCAGCACGCACTGGTTCGCCCCGATGAAGTCTCACAGCTACTTAAAGACATCCATGTCTACCCGGGAAACTTTGCTACGTCAGCTGCCTTGAGGTTATCCCCGATGGTGTTTACACGTCCTGGCGACACCAGGCAGATGCTTTGGGAGCATGTCGATTTCGATAAGGCTCAGTGGGAACTCCCCACCACAAAGAACGGCGCGCCGTTGATTGTCCCCCTCTCGCGTCAGGCAGTTACCCTCCTGAGGGAAGTAGAACCAGTTACCAAGCACCGGAGCCGGTATGTATTCCCAAATGCTCGGGATGCGAAACGCCCCATGAGTAACGTGGCTATCAAGGCAGCATTGGATCGGATGGGGTACGGTGGCAAGATGACGGCCCACGGTTTTCGGGCTATGGCGCGGACTCTGCTCCAAGAGGAGCTCAAGTACTCCGTCCACCTGATTGAAATGCAGTTAGCCCGGATTTCTCATAGTGCTCCAACAACCTTCGCAGACCAAGCCTGGTAGTGCCAGATCCGAGTGGTCATGGTCGAAGTTGGCGATTATTTAGCCAGTTTCCGGCATTCAGGCACAACTCCCCCTTTCCCCCATTGGTATCGGGCCGGGGGAGCCCGATTATCTACTGGGGCACCAAGCGCTGAACCAGTGCTGAGAGATCGTTCTTGTGTGGATAGCTATCACTCATCAACACCCGTATTCGGCGGGTGTTGCGGATGATGACTGCGCCAACCTTGATCAGCTTCAAGCGCAAGGTGCCGGCACTCATACGTTCGAAGGGCGTGTTTTTCAGATGCACCCGCAAACGCTCGAACAGGGTGTAGGCGAAGCCGGATAAGATCAGCCGCCACTGGTTGGTCCACCAGTGTGTGCTGGAGGTGCGACCGGCAAACAGATCCAGTTGTTGATCCTTGATCCGGTTCTCCATATCACCCCGTGCGCAATACTGTTCGTAGTAGAGCTTGAATCCGTCATCGTAGCGGGAGCTGATAACGAACCGGGGGTTCGGGCCTTGAGGGCCATATTCCAGGCGCGCAACCACCCAGCGTGGCTTATGCCAGCTTCGGGCTTTGTAGCGGAAGCGGAAGGTGCTGGCGAGCTTATGGCCATGAGCCTCGTAGTAGGTCCGGACTTTGTCCATGGCTGGGGCGGCAAGCGCCTCCAGCCGCTGGTTGCGGGCCATGCCTACGATGTAATCCACCTGGTTGCGATCGCACCAGGCCAGCAGTCGGGGCTTGCTGAAGTGGGAGTCGCCCCGGAACACGATCCGGGTCTGTGGCCAATACTCGCGAATAAATCGCACCAGCAGCGCCAGAATGGCCCAGCTGTGCCGGGCATCACCTCGATTGCTGGTGCGCAGATAGCTCACCAGCAAGTGCCTACCGCAGAAGACGTAAAGCGGGAAGTAGCAGTGATGGTCGTAATACCGGTTAAAGAACTTACCCGGCTGGTCGCCGTGCACCGGAATATCGGTGCCGTCAAAATCCAGCACGATTTCCTTGGGCGGCTTCTCATGCTGCTCGATAAAGTGGTGCCAGAGCAACTCATGCGCTTTGACAATGGTTTGCCGATCCATCGCCTGCTCCATTCGACAAAGCGTGGACTTGCCGGCCAGAGTCGAGGCATTCCCCGTGGCGGTTTGTAGTGCCTGATCAAAGCGAAGCGCTTCATGATCATTCAGATCTTCGTAGCCACCGGCCACACCGTAGACCCGTTGCCGGACCAGGGACTTGAGCTCATGACGAATCATCCGGGGATCCCGCTGGTCGGTCAGAGTCTCGGCCAGCCGTTGGGTTAACCGGTGTTGTTTGTCGACTTCGCGCAGTAACAGCAAGCCGGCATCGGAGGTGATATGGCCTCCGGAGAAGTCGGTTTCAATCTGGCGGCGGGAAAGTGGCGAGAAGGTCAGTTTTTGAGGTACCATTTTGGATAGCGGTTGTTGGTGTTGATTGATGGTGTAAGGTCCTGAAATTTTAACACTTTCAGCCGCTTTCTTTTATCCCCTCATGAGAAATTCGGGTTAGGTGAGTTCTAAAATGCCCCTATCCAAGCCTGGTAGTCACTCAAATAAAATACCTCTGTAAGCCCGCCCATTTCGCGGGATCAAACCTGGTCCCGCAGCCGCTGAACTACTCGATCCCGGGTTCTTTCGCCTTTTTTCATACTGCTCAAAGCCCTGTAGAGTACGGATCTAGCCGCATCGATAAACAAGGGATCGCCCTTAAGTCCCAATTTTCCGGCGGCTTGCGAAAGAGGCCACAACAGATTTTCTTCTGATGCCAATAGGGCGTTCTGGTTTTCCAGCGAGAAATCAAACTTCACTGCAGGAGAATTCCGCTTAATTAGATCAGCCCGGAAACGATCGATCTCGCTGATCTGATTCGCTGGCGAATCGTTCGAGGGCTTGAGCTTCAGTTCCGCCAGCTTGGCCGTTGCTCCCAGCAATTCCCTGAGCTGTTGGCGACCCGCGTTATCAGATTCTTTCACGAACCGCTGGGTTGGTCGCTGTCGAATATGCACTTGTCCTGACAGCTTTTCTGTATGATCCAAAGCTTCTCTTACAGTGCTGAAAGCAATTTCCTCATTACCAACCAATGACACTGGCCTGCGGTTATCCCAGGCCTCATGGATTTCCTGGAGGCCCGTGGTGAGATGGTCTAGCAGCATTTCGAAAACCGGATCTCCATAGGTCGCAAATCGAAGCTCTCTGATATCGCCCTCGTTCAGCCCTCGCTCTATCAATGCTCGTGAGGTCGTAAGCAATGTTTCATCTGGTACCCCTGGAATACCCTTGAGCGAGAATGCCTCTCCCTCAGCGAAAGCCTCAATCGTGCAGCCAAGCTCGTTCAAGTATTCGCTGGTAACCAGCGAGTCCCAGATATCACACAGAGTCACTGGCAGGGTTCTCTTCGCGTGCGTATCAAACATTTTCTCGTAAGCCTCGCGCTGCTCAGCTGCCTTGTACTGCGTAAGCGACTGCCGCTCTTGAATTTTGCGAGCATGCTGCTCTGCTCTCACAATGAGCTCCGCCTCTGAGATCTTACCCTGCTCATGATCAGATTTAGCAAGGTCTTCAAAATCCTCTTGATGGATTGGTAACAAGGAAAACTGCAACTCGCCTGCAACACTCATAGCATCCTGAAAACGCCGTACTAGCCGAACATAAACCACCTCTTCAACACTCCCCTGATAGAGATAGTTCGAAACGTGGATGTGCTCGTGATGCTGGCCTATTCGATCAATCCGCCCAATGCGTTGTTCAAGCATCATCGGGTTCCAAGGTAAATCAAAGTTAATCAGAAGGTCCGCACTTTGCAGGTTAAGACCTTCAGCCGCCGCGTCCGTACAAAGCAGAATATCAATCTGGCCTTGCACGAAGCGCTGCTTGATCATATTCCTATCAAGCGATTCAGGCTTCGACTGGCCAGGTTTGCGCAAGGTCCCGCCTTCTCCAGAAAACGTTCCTATAGGGCAATTTGGAAGCTTGAGCGACAGCATGCGATGTAGGTAATGAAGTGTGTCTGTGTACCTCGTGAAAACAACCAACTGCCGCACACGACCACCGCCAGGCTTTGTCCGCGCCTGAATCTCGGTAAGCAGCTGGTGCGTCTTCGAAGGCATAGAGGGCAGCTTCGCTAACTCAATGAGCAGCTCATCGACAGCGCCCTGCTCCCATACAAGATCAGCTTCATTGCGGTTTTTAAGTACCAAACCTTCTAATTCGGCCTCATCCAGCTCTTCAAGCTCATCCCGCGAGCCTGAAACCAATTCTGAATGGAGAATTTTATGATCAAGCGTCTTAGCAATTTTTTCGAGACGGCGCTCAAGGGAAAGCCTAAGTGCTTCAAACGAGGAGGCAAACCGCAACCTCAGAAAACTCAGGTAAAATCCGATCGCAGCTTGCTGTTTGTTCTCTTCCATGTTGGCAGCAATATGCTCTGCCAGGCCAGCACAATAATCTTGCAGTTTGTTGTAAACAGCGCGCTCAACTGGCTTCAGCCCTATTACTCTCGGATCAACGTGGCGCCAGGCCAGATTCTCCTTAAGAAGTCCTTCCCGCTGATACTCGCGTAAGAGCGACCTAGTATGTCGCAACATGCTTCTTCCAAGGGGGGCTAGCATGCTGATTGCCGTTAAATAGTGTTGCCAGCCTCCGAAAGGTTCAAACCCCGTATTGACGAATGTCTCCAGGTTATTCCCATCCATAACCCCCAGCACACTCTCTTTCACAAAAGCCCATTGTTCGGGCGCGCTAACCCTAACGTTTGCGAGGTATCGCTGCAGCCAGTCAACCTCATACGCCTGTAGGGTTTCTCCCTCAAGCAGCTTGTCCCGAATTCGATAAAAAAGTTCGCACAGATCCTCAGAAAACTGCACGTTACCGGCCGTTGGCATCACCTTCAGGAGATCGAATGCCTCAACACGGTTTATTTGCATCGGCGTGGCTGTTGCAAGGTGAAAAGATTTCGATTTCTTGTAAAGCGGGCCGTGCACCTCCTTGTACAGTTTGTTGAAAGTTGGATCTCGATCCTGGTTATCAGGATTCTGCCGCCTAGCTTTGTGGGCCTCATCCAGCAAGACGACATCCGTGTCCGGCATGTGTTGAAGGATGCGGCCTTTAGTCTGATTCACTAACAACCCTGTAGAGATAACCTCCAAGGGTTCATCGAACAGCTTCCCATAGCCTGTAATTGGCTGCTCAATCGAAAGGTTCTTTCTTTCCCAAGCACCAGAGCGATTGGTTCGCCGGACGAAGCTCATGTAGAACTTTTCCGCCATTTCATGCATCCATTGCCCCGTAAGTGAGGCCGGTGCGAACACCCGAATACTTTTAGCGAACCCACTCAGCCACAGGGCGCGGAAAACCAAGCCAGCTTCAATAGTTTTGCCAAGTCCAACCTCATCGCACAGCAAATGGTTTTTTGGATAGGTATCAATCAAGCGGATAGCTACAAACCTTTGATGAGGCCAAGGCTCAATAGGCGCAGTTTCCAGGCCCACGTACTGACCGTTTGGAAGCAAAGGGGCCAAACGGATCAATGCGAACCGAATCTTCTCAAGCAATGAAGGTTCGGTAATAGTTTCATTGATACTTTCAGGAGGGGCGGGCAACGGTGGAAGGTCCGCAGGGGTTCCATCTATTTCAAAAAAGGAGTTAATGTTTCCGGCAAACTTGATAATCCGCTCGCGCACAGCCCTCGGTAAATCGTAGGTGCGGATCCAGGGGTGTCTATGGCTCCACATTGCTTCAAAGCTTTTGTGTTTCTTGGCAAATTTTTTCCTTGCCCAGTCCGGATCGACTCCCCAGGTTTTTGAAAGGTCGATGTTTTCGGCATTGATCGTTAAAGCCGTCCGGGACTCATTCAATGAACCAGAAATCAGTATTTCATCCTGACCATCGCCAAAGATTGCCCACTTCTCATGCATGTAGCCATCGCCATCGAAATTCATAGGTTTAGGCTCACCGGTCTTACGGTGCACGCGAAGAGCTACTTTGATATCCAGGTGCTCATGGGCCAGCATCCAAGCTAGCAGCTGCATCCCATGCTGAACCGAGTCTGGCCATTTTTCTAAATCTATCAACTCTGCAAGCAAAGCATCTTCGACTTTCCCGGACTTCACCCTCAGGATGGTTTCTGCATCGTCCGGATCGAGGTCCATCCCAACGATGAAGCGAGCTTTGCCCTCGTTCTCAACAAATCGAGAAAACCCTTTGGAAGCAGAAGCAAGAGAGGTAGACGTAAAATAACCGGCTACGCGGTCGTAGACTGAAGATCTTTCCAAGATCGGGATATAAAAGTCCTGAAGAATGTCGGTTTCACGACCGTCGTCATTCAGGTCAGACGACGCATAGGAGGGCTCCCAGGGGTAATCCGTTAACGCCATAAAAGCTCCATACGGCTATATCGCAAGGGTCGGTAAAGATGAGGTAACTGTTCAGACGGAGAAATCAGACTTTTTCCAGCTCTTCCCAACTCATTCCTGCATCCAGGGACCATTTATCACTCAGAATCCGCATCAATTTTTTCTGACGTTCTTCCAATTCAGCTGGAGTCCAAGCGTCGTAGTTTAATACATCAGTTGAGGTCGCAAAATTTGAGACGCCCGATTTGCTTTTGAAGTATCGATCCTTCTTCTTAGTGAAATCATAATTGGACGCTTCTGAGTTCTTGGTCCGACTTAGCAGCAACAAATTACCGACGCGATCAACCCAATGCTCACGCTCCTCGTCGGTCCAGTTGGTACGCCACTCTGAGTCAGATGCGGGATTCTGTGGCAAAACATGTTCAATTGTTTTTGTCCGATCGCGATAGCTCATATGCTGGTCAGACATAAAGGAATCAATACGCATCATGATGTACGAGCGAAGGCGATTGGAATAACGATAAACGCTTGCGTTCAGCCAATACAGGGTGTCTTTCTGCTCCCTCGTATCGAGATTAAGAGCCGAATCGGCGTGCAAAAGATCCTTGCCCTGCTCAAGCTCCCGCAACACTTGTCCGAACCGTTCAATACGGGGGGTGGCATAAATGCCCCTGATAAACAGACTTGCACCTAAGCGCTCCAACATCCGTAAATGCGCTTTAAGTGCCTCAGTATCCCGATCGAATTTTCGAATAAACTCCATCGCAACTGGCACCCAATCCTTGTTATTCAGATAGTGAAGCCACTCAATCAGGCGATTAATTTCCGCTGCATTCGCTTCGCTTTTGAAACTGTTGTCGAGCACGACTTCAAGCGTGCCGGCGTAGGGCAGAAGGACGTCGTCCATCAACTTTTTGCTATTGCCGTATGGCCTTGCCACATAATCCGTGAATTCGTCCAGCACCGAACGGCGGTACTTTTCCTTTCGGAAAATCATCCGAATGTGTGCAAACAAATCATTGAAGTTCTCGCGGCCTAGCCGATCCTCTACGTCCTCCCAGAGCTCGGTGTAACGCTCGCGTTCGTGCTCTCCAATGCTGCTAATAATGTCAGCTTTAAGGATATCCGAGGGCGCCAGATCCATGCCTCGGTCATTCATTACCGAAAAAATGCGGTAGGCGGATTTAAAATTTTCGGTCGTTACCAGAACCAGGAGGCATTTCTGAACAATAAACTGACCGAAATGACCGACCAAATCCTGCTCAATGTCAGCCAAGCGTTTTTGGAAGGCTTTTGCATTGTTAATGAGGTTCAGCTTCGAGTCTTTGTAACGGCTAACGTCAAGCCTATCTAACTCATCAAGACCGCCAAGGCTCTGGATATACTGCTCGAAAAATTCTCGATCTTTCTTTCTTAAAAACAGACGCGGTTTCGGGGAAAGGTCCAGAGTGACATCACCCGGCTCCATTATGTACTTATCAAAAGCACCACCCCATTTGGGATGTCCCAAAAGCCTGTCTCTTATGGCCGCCAGCAGAATAGTTAATGTGGTAAGTCGCTGCTGTCCATCTACAACATCCGCCTGACTGGAAGAGTCATCCTTGATCAGTACAATGCTCCCAAGAAAATATTCCTCGCTTTTATCTTCTTGTTCCCTGAATGTCCACAAATCATCAAACAGCTCTTCGGCGTGTTCAACCTGCCAGGAATAGGGGCGCTGGTAGTCTGGAATCTCGAATTGAAAATCGCTCGAAAAAACTTTATGCAACTTCAGCTCGGAGCCTTTGATTGAGCTCATCTCATATCCCTGTTTTTGTTATAGTTCGTAATCGATCAATTGGGCCTCACGACGCAAGGCATCGTCACGACACTCTTTGGCCCAGACTTTGAGCAGACCTCGCAGAGCCGGGCTTTCGGTTCTACCGTGTTCAGCCAGGAAGTTCCTGGCTGCAACGATGCCGCCCTCACGATAGGTAACGATCACGCCATTGAGCACATCCCACAGGGTTTGTGGGTTTTCCAGACGAACTTCGCTTCTTTCTTCCGGCTTCAAGAGGCGTAACTTATTGCCCTTGATAGCCAGCGGGGCTGCGAGTTGATCCCCGCCCTCGTTAGCATAAGCCACAGCCTCGTCAGTCACGCGATAATTACCGTTACGCAGTTGCAGCCGGAAGTTTAGGGACCGGCTCATTTGTAGAGCATCATCGTAGGCGAAGTCACCGAGTCCGTTAATTCCCAATGCAATCACGGCCAGTCGGGTTTCAGCATCTAGGTCGTCAACGGTAACCATACCGCCAGACAGGCGGCTGACTTCTTCCTCCGCCACAACGCGGGCAGCTTCCTGCATCGCGCGTGTAGGTGGGACTTCCTCGTCACCGTCCTGGACTGGCCAATGTTCGGAGTAAACTCGCAAAGCCCTGCCCCAAGATGCGATCATCCTATCGACAGCATTTAGCTTAAGTTGCTCGAATTCAACTAGTCCTTCACGGACGGCGGTTTCCAGTTTGCCTTTAACCTCATAGGCCCAGCTTGAAGGCATACGACCTTCACGGTTTGCCGGGCGACAAGCGATGAAAATCGTTGAAGCTGCGGATGCCATATTCATCTGATGGGTCGAATATCCGCTTTCAGATTCAACAGGCATACAGGCTGTGATATCCCATCCGGATTGAATCAATGCATTGGTAAGGGTTTCCCACGCATTTTGGGACTTGTGGGTAAACATCAGAGTCATGATGCCGTCCGGCTTTAGCACCCGTTTGGACTCGAAGAAAATCCCCTTCATCAACTCTTCATATCGTGCTTTAGCAGGCTTCTCACCACCATCACGAGCAGGGTTTGCGACGGCCTCCGCTTCCTTATTTGTAATGCCACTTTCAAACCAATCTGGATATAGGTCACCCAACGTCCGCTTTTGCCAGACGTAATAAAAATCTGAAAGCTCACTATATTGAACGTTGTTGTAATACGGTGGATCCATTACCACTGCATCAACAGAGTGGTCAGCTATACTTGGCATTGAGGTAGCAGAGCCCTGTAGTGTGACGAGGTCAGCTTCTTTTAAACCAATAGCATGTCTCTTTTGAACTAACTCGCTAATCGAAGCATAAGCATCAACTATCTGAGATATGCCCCACCTAAAACCAGATGATGGTCCAGCATAAACCATTTCTCCAAAAGTCCACTTAAGAGAGAAATCATGCCGTCCGAATCCTCCTTTTATCACACCGCGGGTATACTCCCAACGGGTCTGGCGACTGTTATAATCAGTGATCTTATCAAGCATGAATTGCAGGTACGTAATAATTGCTCGGCCACGCTCGTATCCTAGCTCCTCTATGATGAGTGGCTTGAGGTCGTGTATAGCTTCCATAACCGTTAGATGGCCTAGCAACTGGCGTGGTGTAAACATGTCTGCCCAGGTGGGCATCCCATAATTCACCGGGCGCATATCGTTGCCTTTCGGGAATGGATCGTTAGGCACGAGACCTTTGACTTCGAAATCGAATAATCGCTTATCCATTTCCTCTGCCGCCGACTGAATAGCTTGGCGATCTATCTCATTAGGCGCGCGGAAATAGCGGATTTTGGTTGTCTTAATTTGTCCCGCATTCGGTCCGGATTTAGTTCGCTGAACGTTGCCGTTTTTATCTACTTTCGGTTCCAGTCGAATTCCGACAACGCAGTACAGCACGTCTTTCCAGGCACCCAGCTCAGATTCACCTCGGGCCTGACGTTTGATCTCATCGCCAGCAATGGCTTGCTGGCAGTGAACACACTGGCCTACAGCCCGGGTTACCGTGCCTGCATCCAGGCTCTCGCCATTTGGACCCTTGTTATCTGAGCCAACACGGAAAGGTTCAAAACGCACGGTTCTATCTGGTCGGGGCTTTACAGCAACACCCCATTTTTCCCCGGATTTGGCTAACCATTGAGAATTTAATAGGGGAGCATCACCCTCGCAATGTGGACAGGTGACCTGACGACAGTAGAGCAACCCCATTTGATCGTGCTCTGTCGCGTAGTCGTCCACGAGTTCCGGGTGTTTCTCCAGCACCTTTACTAGCTTGCTATGCTCTTCCATTGGAATAGGGCTAAAGGGTGTGAAAGGGAGCATCTGCTCTTCCACGGTTTCTCGAAGCCTTTCGCCCCATGACTTAATATCGTCGAGCAGCGATTTTCCAAACCTGACTGGATAATCCAAGGTTGCAGCCAGAATCACGCTAGCGACAGGATTGAGTTCATTGGCTATAACTTTGTGTCCGAGTCGAAGCGCTTCAAAAGGAATCGACCCACCACCGGAGGTCGGATCTAGAACGACCTTGCGATCGCGTTCGCTGACAGGCGCTATCGGCGTTGCAAAAGCCCGAGAATAACCGTATGAATCTTCATCATCCCATCTTAGGGAGCCTCCCAAAACCTCTGTCACATCGCTCCGCTTTGCAAATTCAATTTTGTCTTTGACGCCAGCAGGATCAGACGTTGCCAGCACAACCCTATAAACCTCACCCACATGGATGTCTTGAAGCGGCTTGGATTCAGACTTCCAAAGCTGCACCACTGGATCAATCGAGAGTTCCTGGCCTGCAGCCTCTAGCTTAGAAATCAGCTCACGGTTTTTGGAACGTCGAGCCTGCTCCTTTTCGAAAGAAGCAAGGACTGTTTTGTCCACTTCTAGCAAAAATTCCTCGCCTGAGGGCTCTAGGCGGTTTAACAATTTGGAGTCAACTAGTGTCCAGCGATCATCCGCAACAACAACCTGATGCCGAACAATGCCCAAATTTTTAATAAATTCATCATTGTCTGTTCCTGCCGGCAATAGTGACGCCAATATCGCCGCACGGCTAGGCGTCAGAGGCCGCCTCGCCCACCAAACATGCAGGTAATACAACGGAGGCAGCGCAGAGCTTGCGCCCCTCTCCCGCTGAGTCTCTGCCCCAACCTGATGGCACGGAAAACCTGCTTCAATCAGGCGCTGGTCAGACAATGGCATGATTACTCCTTGATGTTCGCACCGACAGAATCTGCCGGAAATTAATTCGTGTGGTGTTTTACAGACGGAAGAGTTAGCCCCGAGCTCTGAGCCTTTCCAGAATACGGGTTGTGCGCTTGTCCCCGGACTCGCCACAAAGCATCATCCGTAAGCCACTGATCGCCCAGCTTCGTAATGCTGGATCCGAGGTTGTCACGTTAGCTAGCCAGTACACGGCTTCCTCACGGGAGAACATGGCCACCCTGCGACCAATTAATTCGATCCGGTCGGTGTCTTTGACCTTGGTCTGCAGTCGGAAGAACAATGCTAGTCTCGCACCTGCAGCTTCATCCAGCGGCAAGTTGAGATCGCTTCTCTTGATGCCCTCAGGCGTCATCAATTTTTCAAGGTTTAGAGAAATCCCCTGGTCGTCTTTGACCTCCTCCAGAATCCGTTTGAGCACTGGCAAGCAGGCTCTAACAGATTCACCATGCAGCACTCCGCGCTCCACATGCTTGGCGCGTGGGTTGGTCAGGCCCTCAATGTCGTCTCGATCTTCAGGGGCGATGCGCTCTTTAATTACCATTACAGGTGGCGTCAGTTTTTTCTGGCGCGTAAGGCGCAAAGTATAGGGTGATTTCTTAGCCAACCTTTGCAGGTTGGCTTCGTCAATGTGAGCTTTGCCCGGCTTTTGCCTGGCGTAATTCGTTTGGCCTGATTCAGCTGCCATATGCGTGTTAGCTCTTTAGCTGGTCGACGTAGGACATGAATTTGCAGTTGGGGTCTACTTCTCCGATATCCAGGCGAGCGATGCCACCTTTGTCAAACTTGATACGGGTTTTTACACCGGCAAAGATATCTCTATTCTTGACCAGCTCACCCAATGTTGTGGCACCAAACTGCATCTGGAACACTGCTTTTTCAGCGGTGTGCCCCTGCAGTTGCAATGCAGCGATCTCAGTTTTGGAGCTTTCCAAAGCCTTACCGGACAACAGATTCAGCAAGCTTCCAATATTGGCAGGATCTTTGATCTGCGCGATCTTCCGCTGGGCCTGAACCACTTTAATCCAGCCGCGCTCCTGAGCAACGTGATAGGGTACCACTACCGCGCCTTTGACGCCTTCCAACGGTATGTTGCTACCAGTCTGCGCCTGTTCAGGGTCTGGTTTGCCATCCTTGAAGCTTGTCTTCGGATAGGCGACCACTTTTTTCTGAGCCAACAGGTTTGTGAGTTGGTCCTTCAGAATGTTCGGGTCGATTTTGTCATGCTCGTTCTGAACAACTTCCTGCAGTTTGTCTGTATCCAGCTCCACTGCGGTTTCGATGGCCTGTTCTGCCCATTTGGCGATGGTATCTGGATTCCGAACAATGCTTTCGAGCCAGCCGAGTTGCTTGGCGTGCTCTTTAGTACAAACAATCCAGCCCTCGCCGTCCAGCTCTTCGGTAATGGGAACAGGGTTATCTTTGTGATAAAGGCTATCTGGCTTGGGTGCGTTCTTGTCCGGAAGATGGCCCACACACCAGATCCCCCGGTTTGCTCCTTCGCGCAGTACATCAGTAAGCAAACCAGGGCGTTGCAATATTGGCCAGTGCCGACGTGTCGCAAACCCTTCGACAATTCTAGCTACGTCTGTTTGCTTGTGATTTTCAAAAATCAGCTTTCCGAGAAGCAAACAGACCTCCTGAGTTGTCGCGCGCTCCTCTGTAATCAGCTCACCTTCATCCGCCAGCTGCTTAAGAATGGCGTCTTCCAGATGCAATCCACTGGAGCCGCCAGCTGTGGGGCCACTACCTCGCTTTCCAAGATCGCGGGTGACGATGATTCCGCCGTCACGCCCCGGGTAAACAAGGTAGCGGTAGGCTTCATCAATAGCGGTTCTTAGCTCTTGCGGGCTTTTCGCCGCCCTTTGTTTAAATTCATCTTTGTTCAGTTGGTCGTGGCGTACGCCCCAGTTATCCGGATCGGCTTTCAAACGCTCGATGGCGATGGCTTTCCCCGCCAGCGCCAATATGTTCTGGCGTGTTCGATGTTCTTGTCGGGTACGCTGTTCATTCCAATGCTGCCCATCCAGATGGACTGTACTCGGCACCAGCAGAAATACGAGATTCTGGTACTGCCGCGGAGCATCTGAACGACGCTCAATAAACTCAGAGGGTTTCAGGTTCTCCACGTTGAAGGCCACGATGCCAAGCTGGGGTTTGTTCACCTTGTCCGGTATTTCGTCGCTAGCCGAAATGTTGGCTCGTATATCGAACAGGCTGGACTTGATGAGTCCACGAACCACCTGCTCAGCACGATCCATAGCCTCTTCAGGCAACACATTAGCCTCAATGCGACGGAGGATATTGTTCAGTGTGGGTACTGTATCTGCGTAGAGCCGGTTTTCCCGCGCACGCAGGTAGTTAGCCTCGCGCTCAATGGTTTCCAGCGCCGACCGCACAGTAGCCGGCTTAATCGATGGAGAGGCCATTTCATAGATGGCAGAGGTAATATCGATACCGAATTTGTCGTCGTTGAGACCACCACCCCGGCCGACCAAGCTGTGAAGGAACACCACCCGCCAGGCCCATTCGTGGACCGGATACCCTTCCGGATGGGGATTGATTGTATCGAGCATATTGGCGACCGTTTGGCCGGCAGATTGTGTCCCCGAGGCTTTGCTGATATCCGAATCCAGCACGGCTGTGAAATCGGTATTGTTGGTTTGACCAAGTAGTTCGCCTCGAATGGTGCCATCTGCCAGATCAATATGCCCACTCTGGATCAGTGGGATGCTGAGTTTGGCTTCCCAAACCCTACGCACGACTCGTGCTAAAGTTCGGAGCAGGCCCCGGGTACCCTGGAACCTCTCTACGAGCGCAAGTTTCTGCGACAGAAACTCAATCAATGTGGGGTGGAACGGATAATGAGTAACAAGCTGATCCCGCAACTCTGCATTTTTCGTCTCTGCCGGCAGATCTGAACCTGCTTGCCGATAAGTTTCAATGAACGCATCAGCTACTTCAGCTGCGGCTCCATGATCAACGGTGACAAACAGTCGCTTGGCCATGATCCGGGATAGATCGCCTTCTTGGACGGGCGTGGTGGATTCTGATGCCCGGGATACCACGTCCATTACAACCTTGTGAGCTGCTTCTGTGGTTGCTTCAGCCTGCTGCTCCGTCATGTTATGGGTCGACATGAGGCTGTTCATCATTTTGTTGAAATCGCCAAAGGCATTGGTTGCTGAGGCTAGGCTGATTACGATTACAAGATTGTCGTTGCCCTCAGCATAAGTAGAGAGCGCCATTAAAAATGCAGCTGCCTGCTCTGCCCCTTGACCTGGGAAAGCCGCTTCCATCCTGGAAAGGTATTGAGCAATTTCATCAACAATCAAAACAGTTTTTTTGCCGCCAAAAAGCGTATCGAAAAACTCGGGCGAACCCGGTGAAGCCGCACTGTCCAAACGCGACGATATAGGCTGTTGCTCGTCTGCTTCCAGGGTTTGCTGAGCAATCAACCACCAGAGTGTATTTGGCTTGGGCTCTGTACCACCTGTCGTCTCCCGCAGGGTGTCCACGGTATCCCCAATAATACCAACCACCCGTATAGCACCAGGCTCTGGCAGTCGATTGGCTGGCAAAATGCTTTGCGTAACAGACTCCAACCGAGCGCCCTGCTTAGCAACGTGTGTCAGTGCGATCAGCGTGTGAGTCTTACCTCCGCCGAAAGCTGTGTCCAAGCGCTGCATAGCTGGCCGCGACTTGTCGCCTTCCACGAGACGAGCCATCGCATTGTCGACAATCGAACACAGCCCCTGAGTTGGATGGGTCGCATCACGAAAAAACGCCATGGGATCTGAGTAAAGCGAATCAGCACCTTCTACTGCCTTTCCATCCCGATAATCATCTAATACCTGACTTAGGCGTGCCGTAAATATGGCTGGGTTGAAGGTGCCCGCCAGGATTTCTGGGCGAGGTTTACACGTTGCTAGTACATCTTTCATTAATGACCTCTTTGGTCCCTGGTCTTATTTGTGTCGAAAACGCTCAGCCTACCAGCTCGTCGAGTCCAGACCACTTCATTAGGTAACCCGCGACATCTTGAGTGTCGATAGAGGTTACACCAAACACCAAGTCATTGCCCTGACTAGGATAGTGCCCTTGATACACATCACCCCTATGATTTGCGACGCAGCGAGAAACGCCGCGCTTGATCTGCGACTCCAATAGATCCCGGTTATATGGACCCCCTTTCAGGATCTCGCTGAGTTGTCGACGTATTTTCTGAGCCGATACCCGGATCGCCATTTCTGCTAAAAAGCTGTTCGCCCCGAAATCGATAACCCACTGGTCACCGTCATGATAGACATTTTCAGCATGCTTGGGCGCCCGGACAGGTTTTCCGGACGGGTGTGAGAGCCACCAGACACTGTTACGGACGAGATCCCGAATGATGCCCTCAGGAATCTCTTCGTTCTCGTTGTATAACCAAGGCACCCTTGCCCTGAGCTGGTCACCTTTGGTGATCAGAGCCTGAGACGCTTCTGCATTCTGAGGATTACCCTCAAGCTGCTTTCTCAATGCCTTATTTTCTTCGGAAAGCTCGTCACGCTTGCTTCGCAAAGACGCAAGCTCATCGATTAGTCCTTCATCAATCTCACCAGTCAAAAAAACACGGTAGCAGCGCTGGCACTCCCTAGCTCTTCGGAACCAGTGAATATCAGCATGCTCAGTGAAGTAGAGGCGCTGACCTCCTGTTTGGAGCGCCTCTGCAAGCGGTACTGACGAACACACTTCAATATTTTTGCAATTTGGGCAAAATAATTTGGTTCCACCGGCCATTCTGGTCCCTCGTTTATTATTTATTCCACAAACTAAATATGTCTGCGACCAGGTACTCAGCCGGGCAGTGGATGTCTGAAACCTTCTTTTCATTGATACTTTCAAGAAGGCGTTCACTTCTATGGGGATGACGCACGACTCGAACCGCCTTCTTAAGCAAACGGCTGACCGTAGAGCTGCTAACATCCATTTGTTGTGCTACGTACCATTGGTATGGAAGAAAGCCAGGCGCGTCGCTATACCGTTCGTCATCCCTTATCGAGTATCTAATTCTGAGAACCTCGCGATATTCCGGGCGGACTTCATCCAATACCGCAATCACCTCCCGGTGGATTTTGCAGGGATAGCACGGCCGGGGCTCGGGCACCTCGCCTTGTATATCAACATCAGGGACATCAAGATCTTTGCCATCAAGACGCACCACAGCACTCAATCTGCGAATCTTATTCGCGCGCTCTATCCAGTCGGTGACAGCATCACAAAACTCGTCGGTGGAAGGCGGCGCATTCTCCCTTCGATTTAACTGCAGATCACAGACGGTGTCCCATATCTGCCCCTTCGCAAACTCGATGGTGTCGTGATGCTCCGCCACCATACCGCGCAGGCGCTCGGCTTCTCTTTCGTGATCCCACTGATCTTTAAGAAGCTGCATCTTTGCATCATCCAGCTCTCTGATTTGATCGACGGCTTTCAGCAGATCCGACAATTTATTCATCCAGGTGATGCTCCGTTTCGCTCACTTGCGTATCCCACAAGACCCAAATGGAAAGGAACTTATCATGCATTTACGGGTAAACCGCCGCCTGGTACGTCACTCAAATCAAGCAAAAACTTTTGATACTCAGGGTTGAAATTGCGCCACCGCAAAACATTGAGCAGCCAAATTCTCAGACCGTCAGCTCCGACTGGATTTGTAAGCCGAAAGTTCGTTTGCTGACCGATAATTTCGAGCATTCTTTTGTCAGAGTTCCAAAAGTTAACAATTTGTTCTACTTGGTCACCGGCGTTTCCACCATTTTCCGTGACTAGCCATTCCACAGGGCAATTTACAACTTCAATAATCAATGGGGCAGGGGATATATTCATAAAGCCAAACATTTTCGGATGTCTTTGATAGAGCCCACCTGTAACGCCATCCACTTTTCTACGAACCAGTTCCTCAAGAAATTCCAGTGCGTAGCTTAGAATTTCGGAACCGTAGGGCTTGTTTGACGCATATCGAGCTGCTGTCAATTGGCTTGGTGAAAGGTATGTGTCGCCGTGCTGGAAATTCATTGCGGCAGATGTCTGGTTGACCATTCTTGAGAAGGCATCCGCTCGCAGCATGAATTCGTCTTCTTTAGCGAGATGCTTTTCTACGAGCGGCCAGAGTTCTTCAACGAAGCTAAAAACTCCCCAGGACTGGATGGGATTTTTTCCACCCAATCCTGACTCAAGTATCCCCTTCAAAAATAAAGTAGACGTCCCGTGATATAGCGGCATCGGCAACCTAGTCACTGCTGCTTCTCCTTAATCCTAAGGCAGTTTTTCGTCAGTGGGCCTCTTCAGACCAAACACGTGTCACGGCTTCCCGGGTAACTGGTAACTCACCTTCGACCCATTCGTAACAACGATTTTCTGGCGCACGAGCTCATCCATGATCTTCGCCAGCTCTTCCTCTTCAAGTCTCTTCATGAATAGGGAGTTCACTGAATTAGATAGCGTTTTTACGGCTCTTGGCTTGGCCGATCCGCGGGCTTTAAGAAATTCAACGATAGCATCGATACGCTCAGCCATAGACTTGGAGTTCGCAATCTTGAGAAGTGGGATTTCGGAGATATCCTTTTCTCGCTGAGCGTAGATTTTTTTAGTTTTCAAGTGCTTGATCAGCGGATCAAAGCCGGTGTCCTTTGAAATGACATGGAAGTAGCAATCGGGATCTTTTGCCGCGATGTTCCCAATGTAGAACGCGATATGGAAGTCCAGAGCGTTTGGCCCATTTCCCTCAATTTTTACGTATTCGGCATCAGGGCCGAGAGCCTGCATTGCGCAAGCGAGGTCGAACGAAATTTTCACCTGCTTCGAACCGACAAAAACGATCACTTTGAAGCCATGACCCTTGAGCAGTTCAAGGTTTTTCGGCTGCACGTTTTCAAAGTCAATTAGTACGTAATTGGTTTTCAAGGATACATCCCCGCTTCCTTGCTTTTGGTCTTGAATAGGATTTAAACCGAGCGCTATCACATCGTAAAGACGTGGTTCCGAATTGCGTTTGCTGATGAGGAACGAGCCTGCATAGGTGCGACTCTCGCCATTCAATCAATAGGTTAGACTAACTGGTAATTCCTCGCCATGTGATCGCTTGAATTCCTTATGGCTTGGAAGCCGACTCTCGTCAGAGATTTATGGATGAATACCACTACGCAATCAGTTGCATTCCTCAGCTTCAACACCCTGTTGTTTTCATTACTTTTTTACACGATGTGTAAAATCCAGAATTTTTCAGCCGACTGCCTAGCTGATGCATTTCGCCTTGCGACGTACTCTGCACTGACCCAATCCTGGGTGTATCAACAAAGAGGAAATCACAATGGCTAAATCAAACTCGAACAAAGGCGGTCGCGGTCCTTCAAGTCACAAAGGTCCAGGTGGTAACTGGCCTGCCACGACTGGCAACAAGTCAGGCGGTGGCCGCGGCAACGCTCCCTCCAATAAGGGCAAATAAATCGTGATGAAAAGGTCAGCTTCCTGATGAGAAGCTGGCCTTTCCTTGGAGGTGAAGCGTGAAGCGGTATAGTAATGATAAAGACATCAATCAGACAGTTCGTACTTTGATCAGGTCCGGCTGGACCGTCAGAAATGGGAAAAAACATGCATCAATAATTTCTCCTGGTGGCACTCGCCTAACCGTCCCATCTACACCAAGTGACGTGAGAGCATGGTACAACTTCAACCGAGATATAAAACACATAAGCAACGGACAGGGTAGGTTCAATGCCGGCTGATTCTCCATATCCAAATCCTTTCGAAATATTGCGCTGTATTTTGCGCGCTTTAGACCTAAAGCAGTCTAACAAGCGTCTAGACGAGCTGGCCGGAAAGGGAACATATGACCCGAGAGAGCTGCGTGCAGCTGTTGAGACGGATTTTTTCGTCGTTACCAAGAAGTTTATGGGACCAGTAACTGCAGAAGCTACCTTGAGAACCTTAAACAGATTTCTGGAAAAATATTTGCACCAAATCGTAGGCAAGATACCTGCGGACGGGTTGACCCGTGAATCAGTTCTTAAAATCCTGATCAAGACCTGCATTAAGGATGAAGCCACAAAGTTGATGGGTGAGATTCACGAAGAGGTTGGCGGCCCCCACCCCAGCATTTGGTTTTCAAGCCACGGAAGCACTGTCGGCAAAGTTCTGGCGTGGATCGATGAAAAAACACCACAGTGGAGCGTTCATTTATCCAGCCTCAAGAAAGAGCGCAAGGACATGATATCTTCCTGGAACAGAGGCATTGAGCTACCCTCCTCGCGATCGATATTGCTATTAAGTGAAACCGACACATCCGATCGACCTGTCGATGTAAATTGGGAAAAAATTAAGACTCTCCTTTTTATTTCAAGAGCAATAGATTTTATTAAAGGGCAACCTTTAGGTCCGTTATTACTGGATGAGGCACGATTGACATTATGGGGTGCAGATGACCAAGTATCAGTTGGGTCCGCGATTAAAATGCAACAAGAAGTCACGCAAAGAAAATTAGGGCCTGAAATTCGCCTCATAGCTCGACTACAAAATGACTTAAGGCGTACGGTCAAAAAACGGGAGCCTGGTACATATCGAATAATAATCGATCAGGTCAGGGAGCAGATCTTGGCGTCCAACGTCTTACTATCTACCCAGTATTGGATTGACTGGCACGATGCTCGTTGGCATGTATTCGCTGGCGATTTGCAGAATGCCAGCGAATTATATAAACGCGCATTTTATGGCGCACTTTTTTGCGCTGGAGACAATCAAAGACTCATAGCTGAGGAATCGATTTCAGTAGCAGCCTGTTTACCAAATCCTGACCGAGTTTTTCTCAAGCAACTGAAATGGTCACTCATCAATTTTGGGTACGACATACCATCCATCAGAAATAACAAACCATCTCAAAAGGTAACTGACACAATTGAGGACTGGGAGATGGACCTATGGAAATCAGGTTTCAGCACGGTTTTTCCTAAGGACGGCCTATTTCCTGGAGTCGATCACAAAATTTCTCAGGTAACTATCGGTCCGCTAGTATTTACAGATATTTCTAAAATTAAGCCAGACTATCGCAATGTTAATAGAAATATGAAGGTTGGTGAAACTTGGCAAAGAGTTATGCCTCAATTAGTTTGGTTTGCAATCAACGAAGACGTCTCAGTATGTAAGAAATTAATTGAAAAAGGCGCAGATGTTAACGTTTCTTCTGAAGTTGGTGACACCTCGATATTAATGGCCCTAGAAGCCTTAAACATCACCGAAGTGAACGAAGAAAATCTTGTTCTAGGCGGCCCTCTCTACAGAACACTGGATGATCAGTTATTTAATTTTCTGAAAGACATTCCACATAATCCAAATACACTCAATAAAAGAACTCAGAAGAAAAGACTTTTGCCCATCATATCTGCAGTTGAGTCTGGCAGGGTCGACGTGGTTCAAGCGGTTCTGAGCATGGGCGCAGATCCAAGGGGTCGAGGCAAAACAGATGAGCAAACTGCGTTGAACGTGTGCCTCAAGCTCATCGGAATTGTAAAAAATCCCGAACTGTCTAAAAAGCATCAAATGTCTATGCCGATTACTCCAGAAGCACTCGACTCAATACGTCGACAGGCACAAGGCATGTCTGGTTTCACTATGGAACAACAGAAACGATCGTTACTGAAAAATACTGCAACTGGGCTATCTAAAATAGCTGCCGAGCTTTTTCTTGATGCAATGTATAAAAATATCCTCGAAAACACGAGTGCCAAAGCGTTGCGGAAAATTGCAATGCTTTTGATCGAATCAGGGGCTGACGTCGATGCAGAGCATGCAAGCCCAATCAAGGGATATACGCCATTGATGTTGGCGGTGGAACTCGATGAAAGAGAGCTTTTCGATGCAATGGTAGTAGCTGGTGCAGATATCCAAAAAACATTCAAAGATCCAAAAGATGGGCACGATGTTTCGATCGCCGAAATCGCGAGGGAATTTGAATCAACAAATGTTTCTCAAAGCTTGGGCAATATTTCTCGTTACGTTACCGTGCATTAATTTATGTTACTTAAGCCGATTGGAAATGTGACAACCAAAAAAAGTTAAATAGCCACTCATGAGCGGCCCATTTGGACCGCTCAAAAAGACGCTATATAGGTACCTGCTTTTTCGAATCTAAGTCTTTTCTCAGCCTTGAGACAACAGAGTTATTACCCAACGAATCCTCGTCTGCAGCAGCAGGGTAAAACTCCTCAACCACCTGGTTTACTTCATCCTCATCATACTCAAATAGGGCATTACCAAATCCCTTCGCAGCCGCAGCATCCAGCGCCGCCTGGTCAACGCCCTCCTCCTTCACCTGCCTGGCCTTTTCCCGCGCCTCAGCCACCGCTTCCTGCAGTGACACCCCTTCCTTGATCACCAAGTCCACGTAGTAGATTGGCGTCCGATGGCTCTGCGTCGTGCTTTTACCTCTCAGCTTCAATTCCAACGGGATGTACGCCAGCAGACCACCAGAGATTGCCTGGTAATAGCTCAGCCTAGCCGAAAGGGTCCGGATGCTGTTGTAGCCAGTCGTCCGAAAGATGAAGGTGCCGAGATCATCGTCGTCACCGACCTTCACGTTCAGGCGGCCATAGGGCTTGCACAGGCCACCTTTGCCGAACTCACACAACGTCGGCCCCGGGCATGGCAAAGACTGCACTCCTGATTGCGTCAGGCGCTTACAGGTGTCGCCGTTACCGACACACATGGGTCGCCCACTTTTGCGGTCGAACATGGTGTACTCCGCCCGCAGGTTGAGATCCGCATCGCTGAACAGCATGCGTACCGGGATGGTACGCAGTTTGCCGTTGGGAGCATCCTTCCTGAGCTCTTCATCAATGGGATGCAGAACCCACCCGGTGTCCTTTTCCTGGACCTGGGAGGTGATGGTGAATTGATCGTCTTTCTGCGGTAGCCGGATACCGTTCTTTTCAACAACCCGGCCAATGCTGATGCGCCCCAATACCGGAGGCGTAATGGCTAAACCTTTAATCATGGTGACTCTCCTGAGGAAAAAGGGCCACGGGGCACTCTTCACGCCCCCGCGCGGCCAAAGGGGTTTATGCTTGAATGAGGAATCGACGGCTTCCCGGCCTGGTCAGCGGGTATTGCTCCAGTAGCTCTGGCTGATCTTTCAGCAGCTGTTTAACGTTGAGACCAACGGAATCCTTGCTGCGTTTCCAGCTCACGCTGCCACTTGGAAAGGTGGCCTTTGAGGCTTCGCCCATCTGGCTCTCGATGCGCTGTTTCAGGTGGGATTCGGTGGAGCTGAGGGCTTCCATTTCCCTACGGATAGCCAGCAGTTCGTCGAAGGCATCGGACAGCTCCTTGCTCTGGCTGAAGTCCAGGGTCTCCCCTCTGTCCACCGGGTACAGGTGGCGTAAGGCACGCTCTGCGGAATCCGTACCGTCAACGGGTGGCGGCGTATCCGTTTCCACGAAATCCCAGAACTGCCGCTCCAGCACATAAAGTGCCTCGATGAGCTCCTCGTTCCGTTCAAGGCGGTAGATCTTTAACTCCTGCCCACACAGCAGAACGCACACATCCGCCGCCTGCTTGCCGGTAACAGCCAACTGGTGCTGCACCTGGCATTGGATGTAGTCCGGCACACCCTCTTTCCAGAGACGTGACCCGAACTCCCCTGCCGTTTTGCACTCCAGGACCTGCACGTCGTCATCGGCCACCACGGAATAATCCAGGTTGGCCAACATCCAGTGCTTTTCCGGATCTGGATGCTGCAATACTGCATTCACCCGGCGCACCTTCCGACCTGTCTGTTGGCTGTACTGCTCGGCCACAATTGGTTCCAGAATATGCCCCCAGTAAACCGGCGAGGTGGGATCGTCCGAATCCGGTTTCGGTAAGCCGGCATCTCTGCCGGTCTTCACCATCCAGAGCTCTAACTGGGATTGATAGGGGTTCATGCCAACGGCTGCAGCGGCATCACTACTGCCAATGCCCTGTTTGCGTACTTTCAGCCATTCGTCCCGGCTGAGGCCCTTGGTGGAGACCAGGCGCAATGCCGGTCGTTGTTTCTGAATTGTGTTTGCACTCATGCCCATGGTGTTTTCCTCCAGACATAAAAAAGCCCACCAGAGCATCAGGCTCCGGCGGGCTTTATGGCGGTTTTGAGTTTTGTAGGATTGGCTTAGGCCACAAGTGACATGGCCTGTTCTAAAGCGCGGTTCTTAACAGCGGCACCGATTCCGAACCAGGCGGAATCCAGTCGATGGTCCACGGTTTTCGCGCGGCGTTGGTGATCAATGAATTCCGTCACTGCATTCAGCAACCCGTAGGCTGTGCCGTCCGATGACGCCAAAGTGGCCCCCATGCCCTCGCCTTCGTACAGACCCAGGGCTTTTGCCATGGAACGTTCGTTGGTTTTACCAACCCCAGCACCAGAATCGTCCGTGAACACCTTCAGGAAGTAGTTCCTGGCCTCTGTGTTCTTCACCTTCCGTTCGCTCAGAGACTTCAAGCGGTACATGAAGTCGTCCCAGGCAGACACGGAGATTCCGAGTTGCTTCTTCACCTGCTCCGCGTCAAAGGCCGTGTTGTGCTTCACCTTAACGGCGTTGGCAGTAGAGCCCTTCAAGGCGACGGCGAGAGTGTTGTTGCACACCACACGGATGCTGGTGAACTGGGCAGTGGTTGCCATGGTGCCGTCACAGGCGGTGGCCAGCAGCAGGTATGCATTGGTCTGGTCATTACCCTTGAGCGTGCCAGATTGACCGGTACGGGCCAGCGCCCACATTTTCCGGCCGCCTTTCAGGACACCAGCGGTTTCCAACTCAAAACCGGATACTTCTGTCAGGTCCCGGTAGAACTCCAGGATCTCTTCAGGCTGGACCACTTTGAAGCGATTACCGACTACCGACAGCGGTGCCCTTGTATCCGAGCGGTAAAGCACCTTGGAATCCGGATAGGACAGAATCTCGCCCAGGGGGCTACCAGAGTTCGTGACATAACGGACCGGGCTTTCCTGGATCTGCCAGTCCAGACCGGCTTGCTTTGCCCAGACTTCCAGAGGCTGATTGGAAGTCAGTTCATTCCCCAGGCCATGCCACGGGGTTTGGCCAACATAGGCCATTTGCTCGATGAGATGAGCCATGGTTGTTCTCCTTTGAAATGCGCGAAGGGAATTAACGGATGTCGTCTGGGGAGTCAGGGTCGACACTGAAGGAATAACCGCAATCGAGGCAGCGGTAGTTGTCTAGCACACGATCATCCAGGACATCACCCAGAATCACGCCAGCGGAAGCGCCAGAAGCGCCACCCAGTAGCGCGCCGATGACGGCCCCGCCGATACCACCCACGGTTGCACCTACGGGACCGGCAACGATTCCCAGGGCAGCGCCTGCTTGAGCACCGGCAGTTGCAGCCGCGTAGCCACCGTATGTACCGGCAGACGCACCGACCACACCAGCGGTTTTCTTGCCATAGTTGTTCTTGCCAATCCGCCGGGACAGGCAGTTGGGGCATTGTTCAGACATTGGAAATTACCTCTGTGAATTGGGAGGGAAGGCACTGTCAGTGCCCTAGTTCACAGGGGTGATATAGGTTTGAGAATTATTGGGATCAATCCTTGGCTTGATGCCTGCACTCCGGTCCAAAGCTAAGCGATATTCCTGTTCTTCAACGACTTGGAATACAGACAAACACCTAAGCACGACATCCACGCTATACTCCACCCGACGAAGCATGAGACCGAGGTTGAGAGAGCACTAGCGTGGCCAATTTGTCGGCTGAAAACTGCCTCTATGGCGAGCTGATGCACAGCTCTTTTTATGAAGGGAGGTTAAGGAAATGTCAGTGAAGGAAGAGCGAGGGTCGAGCCCGGCCTCGCGCGGCGGTGCCGGTGTATATATCGAGGGTGAACTCGGCGCATTTTATCTCCTTAACCTACTTGCTGGTGCATCGCCAAGAGGATTACCAAGATCACAACTCTCAGGCGTTACATTCCAAGGCACTGACTCAGGTTATGCGCTCGATGATCTAATCCTTCACGGAAACATGGCAGAATACGCTTGCCTTCTCGAAATCCAGTCAAAACGTACGGTTAGCTTCGCTCCAAAGGACGCTGTTTTCAAAGAGGTGTGCGAACAAATTGCACGAAGCGACGGAGCGAATGTAGTCGAGGAATATCACTTTTTAGCCGTTGCAACGCAACGCACCAGCCGCTCTATCTCGGGGCCATACCAAGAAGTACTCCAATGGGCCAAAGCCGCTCAAACGAGCACCGAATTCTTTGGCCGTTTGGCAGCGCATGGCGTGGCAAGTAAGTCCATGCGCGAATTCACGTCGACTTTTCGAAATAACCTTGTCGCGGCCGGAGTGGCAAATGACGACGATGCAATATGGCGCTACCTTCGCCGATTTCTAATTCTGGAATTCGATTTCGAAGCAACATCCTCGCTAGCGAGAACACATGCCTTGACACTGGCTAGACAAGTTTTATCGAACCAGGATTTAACTCGCGCTGAATCATTGTGGGGCAATCTCGTTGACATTTCATTGGCCACCGCCAAGGTCGGGGGAACCGTCGACCGTCAGACCCTGTCCAAAGAATTGGCAGAGCGAGGCTTCCATTTAACAGGCTACCAGGATTTTGCATTAGCTCGGGAGCGACTGGCAGAGATGACATGTCTCGCTATTGCCAATATCGGCAATAGCCTGTCAGGTATGCAGTTACCACGGCTCGATATAATTACCTCGGCCGAAGAGGCGCTGGATAAGCATCGGCTCGTGGCTATCCAGGGCGAACCTGGCACAGGTAAATCCTGGGTTTTACGCCACTTAGCTGAACGGACTTTGAGAGAGTCGCACGTTATTCTGCTCGACCCCACGGGTACGCCCGAGGGGGGCTGGCCGGCGCTAGCTCAATCGATAGGTGTAACAGGAACCGCAAGGGCTTTCTTGAATGACCTCGCAGCCAGTGGCGGCGGCATTTTGTTTATCGATAGCCTCGAGATGTTCACCTCACCCGGCATTCAAAGGACGGTGAATGATTTACTGCGCGCGGTAAGCGACATTCCCGGTTTCTCAGTAATCACAACCTCTCGACCGGAATTTGATCAAGACAGCGATCCTTGGTTAGCGGAAGATGCGATCGCAGCACTGGGTGCCCCCCAAACGGTAATGGTAGAAGAGCTCAGTGACGATGAAGCAGAAATGCTACGTAAAAACGTACCAGAGCTTCATGAGCTGCTCGCCCCAACTCACCCGGCGGCTCGGATTGCTCGGAATCCCTATCGACTTTCACGGCTACTCAAGGTCAAAAATCCAGCGTCCATTCGGACAGAGGCTTCTCTCGCCGCCCATTGGTGGCAAACAGCTGATGGCGCACGCCGGGAAGACATCCGGTCAGCACAGCGGCTCCTCTCTGACCTCGCAGAGACTGCGCTGAAGGGCGAAAATACCCTCGAACTCAGAAGCGATAGTGGTGCGCGAACGCACCTGTTGAGCTCGCTGACCCTACGCGAAACTAAGCGCGATAATCTAGCCTTCTATCACGACGTCCTTCGCGACTGGGCCGTCGGCAACCGGATAAACGAAGACCCCACGTTTTTAAAAGAAGTGGACCTCTCCGCTCCCGTTTCGCCAAGACTTGCACGCGGCATAGAACTCGCAGGCCGGTTGCGGCTCGAACTTAACAATAGCGAAACTCCATGGCTGGAGCTACTTAATACGCTAGCGGCATCCCGATCTCATAGTTCGTGGCGACGACAAGCCCTCATGGCCATAGTTCGATCGGAGCGAGGGCCTGAACTTCTAGAACAATGCAGCACAGCACTGCTTGCCCGCGGAGGTGCTCTATTCAGAGATGCGGCCACATCAGTTATCTCAGTAGAGACGGTTGCAACTGCAGATCTTTTGAGAGACGTGAAAGAGGTCTCCTCGCTCCCAACCGTGCCGGCATCGATGCGTAGCAGCTCCACCAGATCTGCACTCGATTTACTGCTCTGGTCTATATCCCACGCCAGTGAGATTCCATTGCAGGCTATCGGCGCAGCTCTCAAACTTATTGAAGTTCAATACCTTACGCTCATGGCGATGCCAGAACTTGCTCAGTCTACCGCAAGGATGTTGTTTAACTGGCTGCTCCAGTTAGATACGGACATCGTCGACTGTAAAATTCCGCATGATAAGCAGGCCGCAGGGTTTGACCAAAGGGCTCGCACACGACTCATCGAAGACCTCCGAACATCGTCACTTTTATTCGCGAATCAAACGCCCGACGATGCCAAAGCTTATCTCCGATCCGTGACAGCGGAGCGCGGCCAATACAAAGTAAAGGCAATCCGCCTCTTCAGCAGGGTACTTGCGCAAGCGGCCCCGGCTGAATTTGCTGCTCTGATCTCAAACAGCCTCATTGAGAAACGTAAGCGCCGCTCCAAATATGAACCCTTGGATCGCCAAGCATTTAGCTTTCTAGATTCCGACTACCTTCCAGCATCACCTTCTCAGACACCTTTTCTAGACATCCTTGAGAATGCGCCCCAAACAGGTCTTGCACTAATCTGGCAACTCACTGACGAAGCCGTCGCTTTCCGTACAAGAGGAACAGACAAACCTTCTAATGGTTTTACTCTAGAGCTTCACGACGGAACACGGTTCTTTCCATGGAAGGAAACCTATTTGTGGTCACGGGACCAAGCCACGGAATATTCAGTCGCATCTGCACTGAAAGCCCTCGAAGCATGGGGTCATTCCCGCCTTGATGCGGGGGATTCCGTCGAAACGGTCATTCCCGACATTCTTGGCCCAAAGGGAAACTGCGCTGCATTTGTTCTTGTAGCAGTAGACCTGCTTCTCTCACACTGGCCCGCCAGCAGAGATGCACTCGTTCCCTTCCTCACTTGCCCGGAACTGCTAGCTATCGACCACGGCCGTGCGATTCATGATCAAATAGACCGCTTTCAAGATTTGTTTGGACAGGAGCCTGCGGGGAAAGTACAGCTAGCTGACCTCGCTGCTCGTCCTTCTCGCCGAATTTCATTGGAACACGCTCTAACTGGCTTTTTATACAATGAACCGGTCGTCAATAGATTGCGGACGCAACTAAAGGCTGCCGTCGAAAGTTTGGAAGCCTACGACGAAAATGCAACGTTCGACGACCCGGCCTTTATGGGCAACCATGCCCTGAACCTGCTTGACCAAAAAAACTGGGTGAACGTCGAACACGGGATGGCATATCAATCGCCGCCTACCGAACGCAAGCACCTTGAGCGCCTTAAAAAACTTTCAAGCGCCCAGGTTGAAGCTAGCGAAGTAGAAGCAAAGATTCAGCTGGCAATTAATGACCCCGCCAAGGGCTCGCCCGAGCTTGCCCTAGAGTTCGTGGAATATGCTGATGGCGCATTACCCGACGGCTCAGATCCCGATGTGCTAAACACACGATCGACGCGCTTGGTTTCTACAGCAATGCTGGTAGCTCGCGATGGCGACGATGACCTGCTTGATTCGCATGAAACGTGGATACGTTCAGTAGTTAATTCTGAGTTGACCCGTGACAAACGACGCCACTCTGGATCGGGAGACCTACTGGAGTTTAATCTGCCCGCGCTTGCCACGTGCGCCCTCATTTACCTATGGGCTCGCAAGAAGCAACCGGTAGATCGTGATGAGCTCGTAAGGATTGCAACTCGCACTGATAAAACAGTATCTATTGCATTTGCTAGGGCTTTAGAAAAAATACTGACAACAGATCCCCGCCTGCTGAAGGCCGTCATGCGCGCAGCATTCGGCAGCTCTCGGTGGCGAAAGAGCACTTGGGGTGAAGATGCTGGCGAACAAGAGCGTTTCCAGCATGAAAAGGCTGACGCAGATGCTCGCGCGATTGCAGCTGAGATCGCTTGGTTGGATGGCGGCACGGAGCCGGAGTGGCCCACATTTCCCTGTGAGCGGCCGCCGGCTAAAACTGGCATTCACTTAAAACTCCCAGGCGCAGATGCGACCAAAGAAGAAAACAGCCTAATCGATTCTGACTCAGCCCCAGCTGGTGAGGACCCATCCGTTCATACCGATGTTCAAGGAGCAGCTCGATGGCTTCGAGTGATTTCGGGACACTCCGAATCTACGCTCGATTGGGGAGGGGAAATTGTTGACGCCTACGCTCTCTGGACAGCGAGAATGAACGGGTATGGCCTTCCCATGGACGCCCAAATCGATGATGGCCAAAGCAATTGGAACGAGCAATTTTACTCTTTGCTTGCGAGGGCCCTCATGGACATGCCGCCACAAAGGTTCGAACATGAACTGTCATTTATAACGAGCCTTCCAGATGAGTCATTTGGGGCGGTAACAGAGATACTTCTTCATACGGCTGACGTAGTTTACTTCAACGACTCACAACAACCTTCGGATCGAGCCGTTGAACTACGTGCGCAGATGGTCCAACGGACAATGACGCTGCGCGGATGGCGTCACCGGCGGCCCCCTAGTGACCTGTCGGTGGACTACGACATGGGTGGCATCGTTGCGAAGCTGTTCATGAACACGCACAACCCTTTCACTGGGACAAAAAGCTACTTGGTCCCAGCGGTATTCGACCGTGTTGATCCATTGCTGGAACCACTGCGCCCAATACTGTCCGGAGGACCAACCTCCTTCATAGCTTTATGTACAATGAATATGCTCTTGGTGGCCCCCTCTGGCCGCCATATTGACTTCCTTCTTTCTGCTACTGAAGCTTGGTTCGAGTACTCAGCGGGCGATCCAACGCTGTGGGAGGAGCTGGGGATCGGTCGAAAAATAATCGAGTGGTTTGAACATGCAAGCACCTTAGATCCCCTACTGCTCAACGGAGAGCACCCACTGCGAGATCGCATCGACACAATGCTCGGTCGCCTGGTGGAATTCGGGGTGCCAGAGGCTTACGAATTGGAACAGCGTATCGAGCGACCCTAATTCGTGCCACACTTCTTCAGTCGCTAAAATAATGATCAACAAAGATGCAGAATTATTGAGGGTAGGCAAAGCATTGCAGAAGCAGGGCGCCATCCGGCTCAAAAGCTTGTGAGACACGGCGGAATTGCGGGTAACTATGCGGGTAACTCAAATTTTCTATAAAGTTAAAGTATTATTTATCAATGGCTTAAAGAGTTAAAGCAGTGGACGCCGTCTCCACCAAACAACCGAGAGAAAGCCCCTGATTTCAGGGGCTTTTTTTTGCCTGAAAAACGGCCCCATCCCTGCTACGTCCACAAACTGTCCATCCTGTAACTCTCAGATACCTTTGAAAATACTCTAAAGCAATAGGCGTGCCATAAATTTTATTTTCACCTTTTAGATTTGTAACAGCTTATTTCAATTGTCGGACAAATACACATGCTGGTAGAGTGTTTTTTGACCACACCACTATATAGTGCGGTGGTCATCTACTGTTAACACAAGATATGAGAGGTGACTAATGAGAGTATTCTCAGTGAACTATGACCTGAACAGCCCGGGTCAACGCTATAACGGTCTTGAGGAGCGCATTTCGCGGAGCTATCCCGACAGGATCAAAGGGCTTAAATCCACCTGGCTGATTCACACGTCAGATTCCGCCAACGACGTTTATCGAAAGCTTTCACCAGCTCTCGATGCGAACGACCGAATCTTGGTAAACAGGGTGACTTATGAGCACTCCGGTTTCCTGGATAATAACGTCGTCACCTGGCTAAAAAGCCGAATGAAACAAGCAGCCTAACGGAGGATACTGACGATGGCAGCCACAAAAAAAGGTAAGAAAAAGGTTCATGTTCCCGAACATGAGAGGAAAGGTAAGAACGGTAAAAGGATCAAGATCCCAGAGCATTACCGTTCTACCCCGAACTAAAGCAACTATGTAAGGAGTTACTTAGCCACCGGGTGGCCGCCCGGTGGCTGGTAATTAAAGAGCAAGAAGTTGGTTTTTTCAAGTTAACTCGCCAAATTACTCATAGGACTTTTTGAAATAGCATCCTTAAGGTGGTCCGCTGAAAGGTGCGAGTAACGCATAGTCATCGCAATAGTAGATTGCCCCAGGATTTTCTGAAGCGACAAGATATCCCCGCCATTCATAATGAAGTGACTTGCAAAAGTGTGCCTCAGGACGTGCGCAGCTTGACCAGAAGGAAAATTAATATCAGTCCTATCGAGCGCTCGACGGAACGCCGACAAAGAAAAGCTGAAGTATCCATGATTTTTCAAGTGCTTCCGGATTTCCTCGAACAGCTCTTTACTGACAGGCACTGACCTCGACTTTCCGCTCTTTGTGTTCACGAACGTAAGCTTTCCTTCCTGGATGTGACGCAGCTGCAAATTCTCAGCCTCTCCCCACCTAGCACCTGTTGCCAGACAGATCCTGGTTAAAAGATGAACGTGCGGATTCTGGCTATACTCCTCGATGGTTTTGAGGAGGTGACGGATCTCCTCGATCGTAAGCCAGGATAGCTCCCTTTCATCCAGGCGGATCATCTCGACGTTCCTGATCGGGTTGTCGAATTCAATTTCGTTCAGCCGGTTCAGCTGGTTATAGACCGCATTGAGGTAGCCCAGGTGATTATTCAGCGTTTTCTTGCTGCAGCCCTCAGTGCAGTGCAGGCCTGCCCTACAGCCCACGCGTTGAAGTCGCGAGTGTCATCCTGGAGGAAGAATTCGGCCCAGCTGATGGTGAGATTGAGGCCGGATCAGTAGAGGTCGGAATCGACGCCCATGTAGGAAGACACCATCTGGTGGATCTGGCTGATCGCAGGGCGGCAAGCTCGTAATCGCCCGCTTCATGGACTTCACAGGCCTGCTGAAAGCGCAGGCGCATGATTGTTTTCTTCTGGTTGCGAACGTCCGGAGTCATTGCCAGTCCTCCTGGTCCAGGGCCTGCTGAGAGAGCGCGGCGATGTTGATCATGCGCACCCGGCCAAACTTGAGTGAAGGCAAATGTCCTTTTTCAATCTGGCCCCTGACCTGCCCTTCCGTTGAGCCCGTAAGCTGGGCGTAGCGGTTCTGAGTCATGACGGGGGTTGCGATCAGAATGATTTGCTTTTGCTCGCCCACTGTTTTGCACTCTGCCACACTCCTTCCCATTCGTGTGTGAAAAAGAGCTGGCCGTCGTAGTATGTGGTGGCGGTTTCGGGCAGTTGTAGAACAACCCTAGAAGAATATGAAAAGAGAGCTAGTTTCGATAGCAACCTCTAACAAACAAAAAACCCGGCACTAGCCGGGTTTTTTCTAAAGTGCAGCTTGTTTTAAGCTGCTTTTCGATCTTTGCGAGAGGCGCGAGAGTTAGAGAGGCTCCAATCAATATGCTTGCCTTTCTCTCCCATCTGAACAAACGCTTTAGCAACAGAGTCTGCGATATCTTTTCTAAGCTCTTCCTTATACTTAAAAAACGCAGGATTTTGGTTTTGCATAGCTTCCTCTCCTTAAGGGAACTCTACCTTAATCAAATCAACCTACAGTAAATACGAGCCAATTTCCGTGAGTATCAACACTTAGCTCGGAAAGTTTATAGAGCTCTGTGTCCATAGTTGAGACCACAAGCTCAAAAAATTCAAGTGTAATTTCGTTACTCGCGTAAATCTTAACCTTTTTGACGCCAACAGAAGTAGCAAGTTCCAGACCGCCAATAACGAGGGATGAAGCGATCTGACCCAAGATTTTACCGCGCGTAAAACGATTAGACTCCTCCGTTTCAGGCTGACGAAGATCAAACCACGGAGAAAGACCAATGTTCATCACTTTAAGCCACCCATCCGGGTTATTGGGGAATACTGGCTTAAAAGTCGCTATCGCAAGAGCCTCTTCCTTCTCGCGATCATAAATACAATGAACATCTGTGCCAGAGGGACTTTCGGCTGACTTTTCAGCCCAAGCGACAGCCATTTCATAAGGGGCGTCGGGAACATCTGGCAATTTAGAAAGGGGCTCAAGCCACTGATGCTGAAGCTCCGCAACAACATCTTTCGAAACCTTTCTAAGCTCAATCGGCATTCGCTCATCCCTTTCAGCAGCGCAAATTGGACCGCCGATAGTATAGAAGCAGAGTTAGGAAAACAATACGTATGATCATTTTATGGGCAGGTTCTAACAACACAAAAAGCCAGGAAAAGGCTTTTTAGGCACGGCTAAACAACGGCCAATAAAGACGTTAAGTCAGTTGAGACTGGCGCGATACCTAGAACAGGCTGCGTCACGGTACTTCCGGCTTTGTTCAGATCCATCTTTCTTGAACTCCTCAGTCCAGAATTCACACATTTGCCTGTTGGTACGAATAACGCTCGGGTCTGTGCGCTCCTCAGCTTGCTGTCGCCGGTTTTGTTGAAGACGTAGCTGTTCCTCTCTCGCCTGCTCGGCCAAGTCAACGTTCGAGCCGATCGAAGGTTGTTGAGAAGAACTTGAAGGAACACTGAACGTAGGGCGACCACCAAAGATTTCCTCCATGGTCGCTTCCATAATTACGAACGAAAGGAAAAACCCAATTATGCCGATTATTGCCCAAGAGACGATATTGCCGACAACGACAGCAGAAAAGATTTTGAACCAGGACATCGTTCACTCCATTGAAACACCGATAGGAAGCTTACCGAAGGTGTCAACAAAGTGTCCACGGCTTAGTGGTCTGATGTGGCTTACAGTGAATGGCTATTATCCCAAATGTCTGATTTGACAGGAACAGTGGTTTACTGTGTTGCCTCAAGAGCGCGCGGCATCGGGTTCAATTCCCGCCGTCTCCACCAAACAACCAAAAAGCCTCGTCACACAACGAGGCCTTTTTTTGTGCCCGGCCAGAGTGGTCTAAACTGGTTCCCTCAACGAAGATTACCGCCACACCCAAACATTCATTCTGTTTACAAGACGGAAGAGGGATTACGTATGCCTACCATGCTGACTCGCATTACCGGCCTGACAGCCGGTGTTCTGTTTGCGGCCGCCGCCCAGGCGGAGGCCCCGATGGTAAAAGAGCAGGCTCCGGGCTATTACCGCACCATGCTCGGCAACTTCGAAATCACCGCCCTGTCCGATGGCACCGTCAAGCTGCCGGTGGACAAACTGTTGCTGAACACCACCGAAGAACACGTGCATAACACCCTGGCGGATAACTTCCTCTCTGCCCCGCTCGACACGTCAGTTAACGGCTATCTGATCAACACCGGCAACCATCTGGTACTGGTCGACACCGGTGCCGGCAGTCTGTTCGGGCCGACACTCGGAAAACTCGTTGAGCACCTGAAAGCGTCCGGTTACGAGCCGGCAGATGTCGATGAAATCTACATCACGCACATGCATCCGGACCATGTTGGCGGTTTGGTATCTGACGGTGAGATTGTGTTCCCGCATGCCATTGTTCGCGCCAGCGTGGAGGACCAGAATTTCTGGCTGAACGAAGACAACCTGAAGGCCGCTGACGAAGGTTCGAAGGGCTTTTTCAAGGGCGCGATGGCCTCTTTGAACCCGTATGTCGAGTCCGGCCAGTTCAAGCCATTCGACAAAGACCGGGAGCTGGTGCCGGGTATCTCTGCAGTGTCCGCCAGCGGGCACACCCCGGGCCACAGCCTTTACAAGGTGGAAAGCGGGGACAACACGCTGATGCTTTGGGGCGACCTGATTCACGTGGCAGCGGTTCAGTTCCCGCAGCCGGTCATTGCCATCCAGTTCGATGTGAACAGTGAACAGGCAGTGGAGTCTCGTGCACAGGCCTTTGCCGACGCCCAGGAAACCGGGTACTGGGTAGGCTCTGCCCACCTGTCTTTTCCCGGCCTGGGGCACCTGAAAAGCGCAGACCAGGGCTATGAATTCATTCCTGCCAACTACCAGGGTGGTGTCGGCGCCACTGAAACTGGCGAGTGATGACCCAATCCTGAAGACGAAAAAGCCGGAGCAACCCTCCGGCTTTTTTCATTCGCTTTTGCCAGATTTGCTACCCCCGAAAGACCTGCCAAAGAACAAGCCTCTGGGTCATCTTCAGTTTCTGACAGCCCAGCGCCTGCATCCACGCAAACGTACCGATTTACGATAGCCGTGAAGGTGCCATCATCCAGCATCGACTGCAGCGCGCGATCAAAATCTGCCACAAATCCGGCTGTAACCGTGGCTTTGGAAAAAACAAAGTACGCGGGCTTATTGGACACGACCAGGGAGCTGGGAATAACCGTTCCGGTCAGCCCCAGTTCCTGAATCTCTTAGAGCCCGGTTAACTCACTCGCCACCACACCATCGACCCGATCCCGGGCCAGCATGAGCCATAGCGGCTCCCTGCGGGAGAGGTACTCGATGTTTTTGTCGTAGTCGGGATTCTGGATGAGGGCGCTGTATTCCTCGCTGTAGGACACATGAATCTGGGCACCAAGCCTGAAACCCGATTCCAGCAGCTGCCGCAAGCCATTCAGCTCGAACCTTGACTCGTCAGATCGCCGTATAAACAGGATATTGGGTGATACCAGACCGACCACGTCGGAGTAATGGGCATACTCCTCTCGCTCCGGAGTCCGGTAGGCGCCGGAGAGCATATCCACATGCCCATCACGCAACTCCCGAAGCGCCCTGGCCCATGGCATCTTCTGAAAGGAAAGCCCGCAATTCAGGCGCCCAATGGCCTCACGGACCAGGTCGGCATCAATGCCGACCACCTTACCCTCCTGAACCATGAAATACGGCGGATCATCGTCCCAGCGCAGGGTGATGTCGCAGTCGCCATAGCTTGGGGCGGAAAAACAGAGAATGAACGCGAGCACCAAAGCAGATCTGCGCCGTGCGGGCGTCAAAAAATGCGGGTGCAACAACTTTGAGAACGGCAACCCGTTGCTCTGGCCTGGATACATCTTTGATGCCGCCGAGGAGGGGAGGTCTAATTAATATAGACTAATTAGTCAGGCACTCAATATTCTGAGCGGCAACGCCCGGGCTAACTCCCTGTCATCTTGTGTTCATGCACTCGTTGCCCAATCAAGGTAGTGTCTGCAAAACCTGTTCAATAGGAGACCACGAGCACCACCATGAACCAGCCAGACGATCCGGCCAGTCTGACAGAACTTCTGGAACGCCTTCGCGCAAACACCGAGGGACAGGTTCAGGTGTCTGTGGGCGATGTACTGGCAGCTGTTGGTGAACGTTCCTTCGGGCCGATGGTTCTGATCGCCGGCGTAATCACCCTGGCCCCGCTGATAGGTGATATTCCGGGAGTACCGACGCTGCTTGGTCTGATGGTGCTACTCACCCTGGGGCAACTGATTTTCCAGCGCCACTCGATATGGATTCCCTCAAAGCTGGCGCGCCGGAACATCGAAAGAGAAAAGCTTGCCAGGGGGCTGGACTGGATGAACAAGCCCGCCCGATTTGTGGATCGATGGACAAAACAAAGGCTGCTCTGGCTGGTTCGCGGGCCGGGGCAATACGTTATCGCCATCATTTGCATGGCCGTAGCGGCTGCCATGCCACTGATGGAAGTGATTCCATTCAGCGCCAACGGTGCCGGAATCGCCCTGATGGCGTTCGGCCTCGCCATCGTGGCGCGGGACGGTCTGCTTGCCCTGGTGGCAATCCTGGCGACCGGCGGCACCGCCTGGTTCATCCTGAATAACCTCCCCTGGTAGGCAGCACCTCCGGCAGGGATCGCCAGAGACCTGTGCTACTGTTGAGCCTCAGCCACAAGGAATACAAACATGACCATTCTTATCACGGGCGCCAATCGCGGCATCGGCAAGGGCCTGGCCGATGAATGGAGAGAGGCGGGCGAGCATGTCATCGGCACGGCCCGCAGCGAACCGGGCATGGAGGTGCTGGATGTCGCCGACCCCGCCAACGTGACCGCGCTGGGCGAGCGCCTCGAAAATCAACCGATCTCAACCCTGGTCTGTAACGCCGGCATTCTGCTTGATCGCCATGAACAGCTGGAAGGCGGCTATCCGCCAGAACTCTGGGCGGAGCACTTCCAGGTCAATGTGACCGGCGTATTCCTCACCATACAGGCGCTGCTACCCAATCTCAGACTGGCATTGGCCGGGGTCGGCACCCCGAAAATCGCCATCATATCCAGCAAGCTTGGATCCCAGGCTTCTGCCGGTGGCGGCCGGTACATATATCGTGCCTCAAAAGCGGCGGCGCTCAATCTCGGGCGAAATCTGGCCGTGGACCTGCGTGAGCAGGGCATAGCCGTGGGCATCTACCACCCGGGCTGGGTGGCCACGGACATGGGCGGCAGCGACGCCGAGGTATCGGTTGAACAATCGGTTGATGGCCTCAGGCGGCAGATTGATAGCCTCACCCTCGCCGAAACCGGCTGCTTCAAGGCCTGGGACGGCAAGGACATGGTGTTCTGAGGGCACACTGGTATGGCAACACAAGGCCTCGCGCGGAGTGTTTCTGTCACCATTTGAAACAATCCTTCTGAATCCCGATTCACGGTAAAGCTGCTACTATCGCTACATACCTCAGGCTTATTGGCTTGGCAGCGTCCGCCCGCCAGACAGCCTGCTGAATCCAATTCTTGAAAAGCTCCTGCGGCAGGGGCTTTTGCGTTTGAAAGGACCCGGTTGTATGTCCAGCAAAGCGAAGCAGACCCAGAAACTTCTGCTGTTCCGGCTTTCCGGCGAGCGTCTGTTCGGGATCGGAACCCTGAAGATCCGGGAAATCCTGCCTTTCATGCGGCTGACGAAACTGCCCCACAGCCATCACGCCGTCATCGGCACGGCCACCTTCCGGGGTTCCGCCGTTCCGGTGATCGATATGGCTGCCGCGGTCGGCTATCCGCCGCTGACGCAGGAAGAACGGGAAAAAGCCTCGATTATTGTCACGGATATCCAGCGCCAGGAGATCGGTTTTCTGGTGCGCAGCGTGCAACAGATCATCGAGACTGACTGGAAATCGGTGATGCCGCCACCCAAAGCCCTGGGCAGCAAGGCGTTTATCACAGGGCTGCTGGACGTGGAGGGCGATATCATCCAGCTGCTGGATGTGGAATTGCTGTTGGCGAAGGTGTACCCGGAATCCCTGGACACCCAGGAGGTGGTTCTCACGGATGTGCAGAGTGAGACGCTCAAGTCCCTGAACATTCTGATGGTCGACGATTCCCAGGTGGCCCGTAAGCAACTCTCGGACGTGCTGGACAGCAAGGACATCCCCTACCAGGTGACGTCGAATGGTGATGACGCGCTGCAGATTCTGCTGCGCGACCATGAACTGGGCCGGCCCACGGACATTCTGGTCAGCGATATCGAGATGCCGGGGCTCGATGGGTACGAACTGGCGTTCAATGTGCGGGACAATTCAGCGCTGAAGCAGCCTTACATCATCCTGCATACGTCACTGAACAGTGAGATGAGCCTAAGCTATGCCAATCAGGTGGGCGCCAACGAAGCGCTGACGAAATTCGATGCCGAGGAGTTGCTTCAGGCCATGCTGCGAGGCGCCGAGCAAGCCCGCTAAAGTCTGAGCTGCTCGATAAATTCGTCCGCGTCAGCGCGCATCTCAGCCAGCCTCTGCTGCCACTCCTCCCGGTAACGATTCAGCGTTTCCTCACTCAGGCGCGTGAAGCGTTCGCCGGTTTCGGCCACGGTGCGGCTGGCACTGGCGATCGATTCCATGGTGGGCTCGTTCAGCTCATCGGCCTGGCGATCCAGATCCCGGGCAGCCTGCTCCAGAATCACCCGGTCCTCTTCCGGTGTCGGCTCACTGTCTTTCAGGGCGTCTTCCACCGAGCGCTCAAGCTCCCGCATGGCTTCCTGCAACTTCTTGCCGAACGCCTCCATGGCGCCCTCTGCCTCGCGGCCGATTTCCTCGGAGTAGGCTTCCAGATCCCGCGCCAGCTGCTCCATCTGCTGCTCAAAGTCATCCGAAGACGATGAGAAACGGGCGCTGAGCTCGTCACCGAGCCGGCTGAGCTCGCCCATGATGCTGCTGAACGGGGAAGGGTTAAGGATGGCCTCTCCAGTGCGGTCGTAATCCACCAGCCACTGATCCTGGAACCGCACGAGATAGGTGACCAGCTCCAGCCGCTCACCTTCGGTTCCGGCTTCGGCCGGCAGGCGGGTTACGATAGTGGCTTCGCGATGTTCAATGACGACCCGGCCGAAGGATGGCACAGCGTCGGTCCAGCTACGCTTGTAACCGTCGAACGCGGTGGCTTCTGCCAGGGTGGAGTATTCCATCACATCACCGGCGTCGTTCTCGGCCATGGCCTGCCAGAAGGCCGCCGCCACTTCCTGGGGTGTCTCGGGGTTGCTGCAACCGGCGAGCAACGTCAGTGTCGCGATGGCCACCAGGCCGCGAAAAAAGGAACGGATCATTGCAGTGCTACCTCGGGTTCATCATCCATGGACGCATAATACACCCCTCAGAGTTTGCAGGTCAGTTCCGCCAGCTCCTCATCAAACACCCGTCGGTTTTCACTGTAATCCACGGGCACGTCCACCACATGAACACCGCCTTCAGCCAGGGCACCTTCCAGGGTTGGCCGAAGGTCCTCTGTGCGGGTCACGCGGTGACCCTTGGCGCCATAGGATTGGGCATAGGTGACAAAATCCGGGTTGCGATAATCCAGGCCGAAATCGCTGTAGCCTTCCTGGCCCTGCTTCCACTTGATCATGCCGTAGGCACTGTCATTGATAATCAGGACCACCAGATTCAGGTTCAGTCGAACCGCCGTTTCCAGCTCCTGGCTGTTCATCATGAAGCCACCATCGCCACAGATCGCCATCACTTTCAGATCCGGATACAGCATGGAGGCCATCATGCCGCTGGGCAAGCCGGCGCCCATGGAGGCCAGGGCGTTGTCGAGCAGTACCGTATTGTTGTCGTAGGCGCGGTAATTGCGGGCAAACCAGAGTTTGTACATGCCGTTGTCGAGCGTGATGATGCCGTCATCGGGCATTACCTGGCGCACATCATGAACAATGCGTTGGGGGATCACCGGGAAACGATCGTCTTCAGCTCGTTCCTGCAGGTGCGCATCCACCGCCTCCTTCACCTCCATCAGGCGGGTGAAATCATGGTTGGCGCACTGGCCACAGTTCTCGGCCATGTATTCCACGCTGTTGGCGATATCCCCGACAACCTCGTGCTGGGGGAAGTACACCGGGTCCACGTCGGCCGCACTGAAGTTCACATGAATGACCTTCTTGCCGCCGGGGGTCATGAAGAAAGGTGGCTTTTCCACCACATCATGGCCCACGTTGATCACCAGGTCGGCGCGGTCGATTGCACAGTGAACGAAGTCCCCGGCCGACAGGGCAGCGTTGCCCAGGTAGCGCGGATGTCGCTCATCCACCACGCCCTTGCCCATCTGGGTGGTGAAGAACGGGATGCCGGTGACATTCACGAGATGCAGCAACGCCTGGGAAACCCGTTTCCGGTTGGCGCCGGCACCGATCATGATCAGCGGATGCCGGGCCTCGCGCAGCATTTCGCACGCCATCTCCAGGCTTTTCGGGCTGGCCGAGGGCCGCCGGGCGTCACTGGGTTTGAAGATATGGGTATCGGATTCGGGCGCCTCATCGGCGATGTCCTCCGGCAGCTCCAGATGCACGGCACCCGGACGCTCTTCAGAGGCCAGGCGGAAAGCTTCCCGAACCTTGGCAGGAATGGTGTTGGCATTGCTGATTTGCCGGGTGTACTTGGTGAGCGGACGCATCAGGTCCACCACATCCAGAATCTGGAATAGCCCCTGCTTGGAGGACTTGATGGGTTTCTGGCCCGAGATCATCATCATGGGCATACCGCCCAGCTGGGCGTAGGCGGCGGCAGTCACGAAGTTGGTGGCGCCGGGCCCGAGCGTGGAAAGGCAGACTCCCACGCGCCCCGTCAGGCGGCCGTAGGTGGCGGCCATGAACCCGGCAGCCTGTTCATGGCGGTTGAGGACCAGCTGAATACTGGAGGTCCTCAAAGCCTCAAGGAAGGCTAGATTCTCCTCACCGGGCACCGCGAAAATGTATTCAACGCCTTCGTTTTCCAGCGCCCGGATAAACAACTCGGCCCCATTACGGGCCGGGGTCTGTTCGTTGGCCATGGCCTTCCTCTTGATCTGTGGATTCCGGGTGATCGGCAGGTTCCGGGATCAATCGGTTATGGGCGGCTCCGCCTGCAAAGCATCCGCCGGCACGCGATCCAGACCCCAACTGCGATACACACCCTCTGTTACGCGCCGAAGGGCATCCTCGTTCACTTCCGCAGGCTCCCCCCGCTCCAGGGGATCGTAATGGAAGATGTACAGTCGCGATGTGAACTGTTCGAAAGGCAGCGACGACTCGCCAAAACGCTCTCCGTTGCCAGAGGTACTGACTTTGACTCCATCGCCCCAGTTCTGGCCGCTGTCGTTATTGGGATTGAAGAAATAAATCCGCATCTCGCCTTCCGGATCGAGCGCGGCCCGGAGAATGGTAATGGCGTGCCAGCCGATAAACCGGGCGGCACTGTCGGTCACTGCAATACCCGCGGGCTGCGGGTGGATCAGCGGCTGATTGCCGTTGTAGTAGGGGTGATAGCTGGCATAGAAATGCCGGATAAAGCCTTCCAGATCATGCAGCTTGCCGGTGGCCACATCCACGTTGATGGCAAATCCGCGCCCGGCAGACCAGCCGTGGAACTCCGGGTTCACCCATTTGTGGGGATCGCCCTGGCGGCCGACGCACAACCGGCCCATCTCCACATAAATGCGGTCCAGATGCGGCACTACAACCAGGGAGACAGGATCCAGATCGAGGGTAACCTCGGACGCGACACCGCCGACACTGCGGGCCGACGACACCGGCTGGCCTTCAAAGTGAATGACGATTTCATTGTCTCGGGCAGCCCAGGCCACCATCTGCAAGAGATAATCCGGATCGTTATAGGCCCACATCGAAAGAGCACGGGCCGACTGGCAGGTAGGATTGTTGCCCTGCCCCACGCCCAAAGGCTGGCCCAACATATTCAATACGCCCTGAATCAACCAGGCATTGGGTTGCGGTTGGTAGCCATAGGCCAGTTCAAGTCGCTCCCGCGCATGGGGGCACAGAGAGAGCCGTGCCTGGCGCCACAGACCCGGCGCAACAGGAGGTTGATAAAGAATACCCCGCTCCAGCAGTAGCGCCAGGCCGTAGATGCCCTGTGCCGTTTCCGGATAGATACCTTCTTTAATCAGGGTGTGGACCAGCTCCCGATAGCACATCAGGCAATCCCGGCCGGTACTGGACAGCCCCAGCGCCTCGCTCAGCAAGGTGTCCTGGTCCAACAGGATGAAACGTATGAACGAGGCATGGTAAGGCGAGACCAGGCCGGTATCGTGCATGGAACGCGCAAACCCGGTGGCTTCGTTCTGCAGGGCCTGGGCGTCCATGGTTTCCAGCCGCTGCTCGTAGACCACGGTTCCGGGGTCTTCACTGCAGGCCCGGGTGGGCCCATAGAGGCTGGAGATCAACCGGTCGGCACCGCGCCCGGCACTGCCCAGATCGGCCTGCGGATCGGCCCGGCAAAGGGCAATCTGGGTAATCATCTTGCGTACGTCCGATACCTGGATCGGTCGCTGTTCAAGGATGCGCCAGATCTCCTCGATCAGACTATCAATGACATGTTCGTAGCCGATGTGGTGGGCCACGTACTGCACAAGGTTCTGGCTGATCAGCGCGAGCTTGCCCTGCTCCCGCTCAGCCTCGCCGGTCATGCCAAACAGCAGGCCGAGGTTGATGGCAAGAACCTGGGTCAGATAGTGGTGGGCCTGTTCAGCCGACACCGAAGGGTGCAGATAGCTGCCCCGGGCGACGGCAAGCAGCCGCAATTCGCTGAAGGCCTCAATGACGACGGTATCGGCATTCTGGCTCTGCAGCGAATAGGTTGTCAGCGTGGGAAGGAGAATACCGGGTTCGGCCCAGTCGGTGCCGGCAAAGACGCCCGCCAGCTCAAGGCGCTCAGCGCGCTCCTCGATGATCCGGCAGCCATCCGGCTGCAGCAGGACCCGGCGGGCAATATCCAGCACACGCGGCAGTTTGCCGGCCTTGGTAAAAGACCGGCTTTCTTCCAAAGCCTGAATGGCGTCATCCAGGCGTTGAGCCAGCTTGTCAATGTTTACAGCTGGCGCTGCGCTGCCCGATTGGTGATCGTTCAAACGATAATCCTCAGGGCCTGGCACCAAACCCGGTTGTTGTTAATGCTTCTCCTGATTATACATAGAAATCGAGGTCTTCCTGATGTTTCAGGAGGTCCCGCATGACATAGGGGTCTTCACCGAAGAAATACACCAGCCCCCAGTGGGTACCGAAAGCGGTACGCTTGGTGACCGTTTCTTCAAGCGGCGCAGTCAGCTCGTGAGACTCGAAATACTCGTGATTTTCGGTCTCCTCCGGGATTTCCAGCTTGCTGACAACCCGGCGGCGCGGATACACACCGAAACAACCGGCGTAACCCTTCGCATCCACCACTTCCTTCGGGAAGAAGGCCTTGATTTCCTCTTCCGTGGTCTTCGGGTCAAAGGCCAGGATCATGCCCTGATACGCGTTGAAACCATAGGCACGCTCAAGCAGCTCGAATACCTTGAAGCCCGGTGGACGATAGGCCACCTCGCCAAAGTACATGGTCCGGTCGCTGGTCACGAAGTACTCCGGGTGGATAAACCCGAATTCGATATCGAAGGTCTTGATCAGCTTCTCGATTTCGCCGCGAATCTGGTCGCGATACTTCTCCAGGTCCGGTGTTGCGGGCACAAATACCGAATAGCCCAGCGTCACGTACTCGGAAATGTTCAGGAAGGCGATCTTGCCGTTGTGAATCCAGGCCTCGACCGCAAACTCCCAGCCATCCAGGTGCGACTCCATCAAAACCGGGAATTCTTCTTCCGGGATGGTATCGACTTCATCAGGCGTACGGATCACCCGGTGGCCAAGGCAGCCGGCCTTATCAAAGGCCTTGAGGTGAATCGGATCGTTGGGGTCACCATCCAGTTTCAGCAGAGTCTGGTTAACCCGCTTGAGGAACCGGATAACATCACCCTTGTCGTGCGCTTCCTCGAAGATACCCACCCGGATACCACCGAGCTGGGCACGGCGTTTCATCAGGGCCTTGTCACGCAGCAGCATGGCCTGACCGAACAAACGAGGCTTGTCCATCAACACTGAGTTAATGGCACCTGCCCACTCCACAGTCTCCTCAAACAACGGGATGGCAACGTCTACGCCCATCTCCTTGAGGGTCTGCGCAATTTCTACCGAACGGTCATTCAGGCGCTCAAAATTCCAGGGCACGTAGGGAATGTCATGCTCTTCGCAATAGGCTTCGGCCCAGTCCGGTGCCACAACAACATACCGACGATCGAATTTGTCGGCCGCTTCAACCGCATTCAGGCTCCAGCCCAGTAATGCAATATACCCTTTCTCAGGATTGTACTTTTGCTCACTCACAGGCTCTCTCCGTTCATAAGGGTTGACTTATAACCCTACGCATTAGCTGTGAAATCGCAAATTTCGCCCCCATTTGAAACGCAAAAAGCACTACGACAGCCGGGAGTGAATCCAGCAATCGCAGTGCCTTAGGCTTTCTTAGATCGATTGGGAATATCAGCCCAGTTTCAGGGTCGACAGGGTCCTCTCGCGAACTTTGGTAAGCAGTGCTTCGTCCTCTACCAGGGACTGGCCATAGGACGGAACAAGCTCTTTCATCCGTTCCTGCCACTCCGGCGTCTTGATCTTCTCCGGGAAACAGCGCTCGATCACGTTGATCATGGCATTGGCTGCGGTGGAGGCTCCGGGCGAAGCACCCAGCAGCGCCGCCAGCGTTCCATCTTTTGCCGCCACAATTTCGGTGCCGAACTCAAGCTTGCCACCGCCACCATCGACCTGCTTGATGATCTGAACGCGCTGGCCGGCCATGCGCAGTTGCCAATCCTCTTCCATGGCGTCCGGGAAGAAGTTGCGCAGCGATGCCACCCGGTCACCGTGGGACTGGAACACTTCACCGATGAGATAGCGTGTCAGGTCCATGTTGCTCTTGCTCACCGAGAGCATGGGCTTCAGGTTGGTGGGCTTCACCGAACCAATCAGATCAAAGATCGAGCCCTGTTTCAGGAAGCGGGTGGTGAAACCGGCGAAGGGGCCAAACAGAAGGGCCGGCTCGCCATTAATGATGCGGGTATCGAGGTGCGGTACCGACATGGGCGGTGCCCCGATCGGCGCCTTGCCGTATACCTTGGAGTTATGCTGCTTGACGATGTCGGGCTTGCCACACACCAGCCACTGACCGCTCACCGGGAAGCCACCGTAGCCACGGGCTTCGTCGATACCGGATTTCTGCAGCAGCGGCAACGCGCCACCGCCGGCGCCGAGGAATACGAAGCCGGTCTCGAGCTTGGTCAGCTCGCCGGTCTTCTGGTTCTTGACGCGGATCTTCCATCGGCCGTTGTCCCGCTGGTCGATGTAGTGCACCGGTGAGCTGAGCATCAGCTCGAAATTCGGCTGGGTTTCCAGCCAGCTCACCATGCTGCGGGTAAGCGAGCCGAAATCCACATCGGAACCGTGCTTGATCCGGGTCGCGGCAACCCGCTGCATGGGGTCCCGGTTATTGACGATCAGCGGCATCCATTCCTCGAGATCCTTCGGAGACTCGGTGTATTCCATGTCGCGGAACAGGTGATGGGCACTCAGGCGTTCATAACGGCGCTTGAGGAAGGCCACATCCTTCTCGCCCCAGACAAAGCTCTGATGCGGTGTGCGATTAATAAAGCTGGAGGGTTCGGGCAGGATGCCCTGCTCCACAAGGTAGGACCACAGCTGCAGTGACACCTCGAACTGGGCGTTGATCTGCAGGGCCCGATCGATGGTGACATCGCCATCACCGGTCTCGGGAGTGTAGTTAAGCTCACAGTATCCGGCATGCCCGGTACCTGCGTTGTTCCATCCGTCTGTGCTCTCATGGGCAACGTGGTCGAGACGCTCCACCATGACGATGTCCAGGGACGGATCAAGCTGCCTGAGCATCATGCCGAGAGTGGCGCTCATGACGCCACCGCCGACCAGCACTACGTCTGCCTGTCTAACGGCCATTGGTTTTCACCCTAGCTAGTGTTGAGCCTTTTGCCCTCTCACGATCAGCAAGAGAGCCTGTCGGAAGCCGGCCGGGCGCGAGGTAAACGGCGCCGCCGTCTGCTTCCGGTCTGAATGTGCGCGCAATTATCCCGATTTTTGCCGGGATAATAAATTGCGATTGTCAATCGTTGCGTCTTTCTTCGGCATCTAGTTGCTTCAGGGGCAGATACGTGCACTTACGAACAGTGGTTTGCTACGGGTCAAAGGTCTAAAATCCAATCCGCCCACGTGATCTGTCTGGCCGGCTCAGGCCTCCACTTTGACAAACCAGGACGGGATTTCCCCAATGTCTGCCCTTGATGCGTTTCTGATTATGCTCGCGGTTCTGGCACTGCTTGGCGTCATATTTGAAGAGGTCATCCACATCAACAAGGCCAAGGTAACGCTGTTCTTTGGCACCATGAGCTGGATGCTGCTGTTCCTGTTCAGTGATAACGCTGGTGAAACGTCTGCCATTTCCGATGGTCTGTCCGAGAGCATCGCCGAAATCGCCGGGCTGTGGCTGTTTCTGGTCGCAGCCATGACGTTTGTCGCCTACCTGAACAAGAAGGGTATGATCGAAAACGTGATTTACCTGATCATGCCGAAGCAGGTAAGCGAGCGACGGCTACTATTCCTGACCGGTCTTTTTTGTTTCATTTTCTCCTCTTTAGCAGACAATATCACCGCCACTTTAGTCTCATGTTCGCTGATTCTGTCTCTGGATCTGGAGCTGAAAAAACGTATCCAGTTCGTCACGCTGGTTGTGTTTGCGGTCAACTCGGGAGGCGTTTCTCTGATCACCGGCGACGTCACTACGTTGATGATTTTCCTGGCGGAAAAGGTTGAAATACTGACCCTTCTGACCCTGGCCATTCCGGCCTCGATCACCGTTTTCATCCTTGCGGTTTTCCTGTCGCGAGGGCTCACAGGAACCGTGACACTGCGCTCCAACACCACCCCGGTGCGACGGGTGGACGCGATCATCAGCGGGCTGTTTTTGTTAACAATCCTGAGCACCATTGCCGGTAATGCCCTGTTCGGGATTCCACCGGTACTGACCTTTCTGTTCGGCCTGTCCATCATGTTCCTGGTGTCTCGATTCATGAGTGACGACTCCGATCTGGACCCGATTCTCGAGTACATCCGCATCATCGAGTTTGAAACGCTCCTGTTCTTTCTCGGCATCCTCCTGCTGGTGGGCATGCTCAAGGAGATCCATGCGCTGGATTCGCTGGTGGCGATTTACGACATCCTGCCGCCGCTGTACGCCAATTACCTGATGGGCATCTTCTCGGCCGTTATCGATAACGTGCCTCTGACGGCGGCCCTGCTGAAGGCCGGCATCGACATGAGCCCCGGCGAGTGGATGGGCCTGACCTATGCCGTGGGTGTGGGTGGATCGCTCCTGGTGATTGGCTCAGCCGCCGGTATAGTGGCAATGAGCAAGATTCCGGGGCTGACCTTTGCCGCCTATATGCGGTATCTTGCACACCTTCTGGCGGCCTATACCCTGGGCTACGCCGGTGTCTACATGCTCGGGCGTTTCATCAACTGAGGTCTATCTATGCTAATGGCATTTGGCGCAATCATCGCCGGCCTGGTCCTCCTGGTCTGGAGTGCCGATAAATTTGTGGAGGGCGCCGCGGCGACCGCCAAACATCTCGGCATGCCCACCCTGCTGATCGGCATGGTGATTATCGGTTTCGGTACCTCGGCACCGGAACTGGCCGTGTCTGCCATGGCAGCCTCCGATGGCAATCCCGGGCTGGCACTGGGTAACGGCTATGGCTCCAACATTACCAACATTGCGCTCATTGTCGGCCTGACAGCCATCATCGCGCCCATCGCGGTGCACTCCCAGGTAATCCGTAAAGAACTGCCGCTGCTGATCGTGCTCACCCTCATTGCCGGCGCCCAGCTGCTCGACGGGCAACTTTCACGTATGGATGGCTGGGTGTTGCTGGCGGTATTTGCAGTGGTTATGGGCTGGTCAATCTTCCAGGGCCTGAAAGGCAAGGCAGACCCCCTGGCCGGTGATGCCGACGCCGAGATCATTGCGCATCCCATGCCCCTGAAAACCGCCGTGATCTGGCTGGTAATTGGCCTGGTACTGCTGATCGTCAGCTCCCGGATGCTGGTCTGGGGTGCCGTGACGATTGCCCAGAGCCTTGGAGTCAGCGATCTGGTGATCGGTCTCACCATCGTTGCCATCGGCACTTCCCTGCCCGAACTCGCCTCGGCTCTGGCCGCGGTCAAAAAGAACGAACACGACCTGATCCTGGGCAATATTCTGGGGTCGGGCATTTTCAACACCCTCGCCGTGGTGGGTCTCGCGGCTGTTATCGAACCCCTCGCGGTGGACCCGGAAGTGCTCTACCGTGACTGGACGCTGATGCTGGCGCTCACGGTGGGTCTGTTCCTGATGGGTTACGGGCTTACCGGATGGCGAAAACTGGTGAGCCGTGTGGATGGTGGCATCCTGGTGCTGGTGTACGTGGCCTATACCGGCTATCTGCTCTCCACGGTGGTGGCTGCCGGTACGGCCTGATCTGCGTGCCGATGTGAGGCCAGCGCTAACCGGCTTCACCGTCTCCCAACAGCTCCGTCAGCCTTGCGCGCACCTCGGTCATGACTTCGTCCAGGTCGGCTTTGGTCTTACCGGCCGTATCCAGCGGTTCTCCTACCCTCACATCCACCGGCTGCCCGAGGTTGATCTGCCAGGTGCGGGCCGGTAAAACACGGTGGATACCCCGCACGGCCACCGGCACGATCACCGCCTCAGTATCCAGCGCCAGGTGAAAACAGCCTTTCTTGAAAGGCAGAAGCTTTCCGTCCGGCGAGCGGGTTCCCTCGGGCGCGGCCCAGAGCACGATTCCGCTTTCCATCATCGCCCGGGCCTTCTCCAGATCCCTGACTGCACGTTGCCGATTGGAGCGGTCTACTGAGGGGAATTCCGCTGCACGCATCGCCTGCCCCAGCAGCGGGATACTGAACAGCTCCTTTTTTGCCAGCATACGGATCGATCCCGGCAACGATACGAAGGTAACCGGAATATCATAGTGGCTGGCATGAGTGCACATGATGATGTACCGGCGCCCGTCGCCGAAATCAGGCACTTGCCCGCGTACGGTGAGGCTGGCACGAACCAGTCGTAACAGCGAGGCCGACCACTCGCGGCAGTATTTGTCGACGATGGGCCGGTTCAACCTCCCGAACAGCGCCCTCAGCAAAACCAATAGGGAAAAGAGTGCTGTCAATCCGACACTGCCCAGAACCACACCCGCCCGCCGAAGAAGCGTTGCTGACTCCGTTAGCGGATTCATCTTCAATCGAATCATCTCAGCACCCTTCTCTGTTTCCCGGGTTCGTTCGCGGCCTCGTTGCTGCGCGTTCAATAGGGGGCGAATTATAGCGACTGAAAAACCCGTTGAATAACACACAAAAGTATTGATTAATTTTTAACCATTACCTATAAGATATAAGGATATAACCGCGAAGAATTGAAAAAGCAGTCCCACCGTCCGACGACAACCCTAAGAAGGAGACGGATAATGAAGCAGGAATCAGCGCTGATGCGCGGCCCGAATGACCCGGGCCTTCAGAACCCCTCCCGCCGCACCCTGCTACTTGGCAGTGCCGGCGCCATGGCCGCGGTAAGCGTGCTGGGATTTACGCCCCTTGCCAAAGCCGATGAACCAAAATCACTCCCGGATTACGCCGCCTGGAAAGAACGCAACGCCCTGATTGTTCACAGCGCAAACACGATGGAAACCCAACGGGGGGCCATCGGCAATGGCGTTATTACCTCAAGTGACCGCTTGTTCGTTCGTAATAACCTGCCCGCGCCACCAGCCTCGGTAACCGATAACCCCGATGTCTGGGAGGTGCGGATCGAGGGCGTGAAAAATCCCCGAACCCTGACGGTCGGCGACCTGAAACAGATGGGGGTTACCACCGTTGCCTCCGTATTACAGTGTTCCGGTAACGGTCGCGCCTTCTTCCCCCATGGCGCGAGTGGTACCCAATGGTCTGTTGGCGCTGCGGGCTGCATCATGTGGACCGGTGTACCGCTGAAAGATGTTGTGGAGGCTCTTGGCGGCCCTGTTGACGGTACACGGTACATCACCAGCACCGGCGGCGAGACACTTCCCGACGGCCTGGACCCGAAAACGATTATCGTGGAACGTTCCGTTCCCACCCGTGCCATGGAAACCGCATTGCTGGCCTGGGAAATGAATGACGAGCCTCTGACCCACACGCACGGTGGCCCTCTAAGAATGGTTGTGCCGGGTTACTACGGCGTGAACAACGTGAAGTACGTCAAGAACGTTGCCTTCACCGAAAACCAGACGGACGCCAAGATCCAGGCTTCAGGCTACCGGGTTCGTGATGTCGGCGTGAAAGGCGCCCCGGATCAGCCTTCCATGTGGGAAATGAACGTCAAATCCTGGGTAACATCGCCTCTGGAAAGCGGTCAGAACGGTCGCAATATGATCTATGGCGTCGCTTTCGGTGGCACTGTTCCGCTCGAAAAAGTCGACGTTTCAGTGGATGGTGGTAAAACCTGGAAACAGGCTCGTTTCCTGGGACCGGACCTTGGCCCCTATGCCTGGAGGCCGTTTGTCCTGGCAGCGGATCTCGCGGCCGGAGAGCACCGGATTGTCAGCCGGGCGACCGACGTGCAGGGCAACACCCAGCCTGAGGGTCGGACCGAGAACGAACGTGGCTACGGTCACAATGGCTGGAGCGACCACGGAGTCACGGTTGCCATCAGTTGATCATTGGCGGAGCCGACCCGGGAGTAAGGCGGCTCCGACCTATCCGGAAAGCAATGATATGAGAAAAACTGCAGTACTGGGCGCCATAGCTCTGATGGGACTGTCGCCCCTGACGATCGCCAGCGACTTTGACAAGGGGAAACAGGTATTCACTCAGGAGGCACAACCCTCCTGCACCATATGCCATACCCTGGCGGACGCCGGTTCGGCTGGTGCCATCGGCCCGGATCTCGATGAACTCAAACCCACGATGGAACAGGTGGTCAATGCCGTAACCAGCGGGGTGGGTGTCATGCCGGCGTTCAACGAGTCGCTGTCTGAGGAACAGATAAATGCGGTGGCCCACTACGTGGCGACTGTGACAGGCGGCAATAAATAGAATCGGGGGCCCTGCGGCCCCCTTTTTTTCGTCTCAGGCGTTTTCCTGAAACACCATGGCAACCGAGTTCAGGCAGTATCGCTGCCCGGTTGGCGGCGGGCCGTCAGGAAAGACATGGCCGAGATGGCTGTCGCAACGGGGACAGCGGATTTCGATGCGAGTCATGCCAAGACTCGTGTCCTCAATGTAGCGGATATGCTCCGGATCAAAGGGCTGGAAGAAACTCGGCCAGCCGGTTCCCGAGTCAAACTTCGAGTCCGAGCTGAACAAAGGCAGGTCGCAAAGCCGGCAGTGGTAAACACCGGCTTTTTTGTTATCCAGCAAGGTTCCGCAAAACGGATGCTCGGTGCCATGGTCGAGCAGCACGCGCCGCTCTTCCGATGTCAGATCCGCAGCTTTCTCCTCAACCTGTGCTTCGTTTAGTGGTGTCAGGTCATAACCTGCAGCGGAAACTCCCATAGTCTGCCTCCTCAGGCGGTGCTGCCTGCGTCGTTGTCTGTAAATTCCGGCTTCAGGCGATCAGGATAGCTGTCTACAAGCTTTTCCATTTTCGGGGCGGCCACGGCCATGATGTATGGCTGGTAGGGATTCCGGGCAGCAAAATTCTGGTGGTACTCTTCTGCCGGGTAAAATGCCTCCAGCGGCTCCAGCGTGGTCACTATCGGATCCGGGTACACCTCGGCCTGATTGAGCTGGTGGATGTAGGCCTCGGCTACCCGCCGCTGTTCGGCAGTCTCGTAGAACACAGCCGAGCGGTACTGGGTGCCCCGGTCGTTGCCCTGGCGGTTCAACTGGGTGGGATCGTGAGCAACCGAGAAGAACACCTTCAGCAGTTCGCCAAAACTGACCCTGGCGGGATCATAGTGAACATCCACCACTTCTGCGTGGCCGGTAGTACCTGAGCATACGGCCTCATAATTGGCAGAGCTGGCGTGACCGCCAGCGTAACCGGACTCAACACTGGTTACGCCATCGATGGCCAGGAAAACGGCTTCCACACACCAGAAACAGCCGCCAGCCAGCACGACACGCTGTTCGCCCTCGGCCGCCGGCAGGTCCTGTTCAGGATCAGGAAAACGACTACGTGGTACGTTGAGACCCGGGATACTGCAGGATGTCGTCATGGTAACCTCTGCGTTCGAATTATCTGCCTTTAACCGCTCGATTGTGGCTGGAAACCTGCCGATTTGCCAACCCATGTGCCGGCTCAGGAAGAAGGGATTATATGTACGTTGATCAGGACAGCAGGATCACTCCAGCCAGCGCACTCAGCGGCGCCAGTACCCAGACCGGAACCCGCCAGACAGCGAGACAGACCCAAATGGCGAGCACGAGTGCCAGATCATGCGCACCATGGACGGCGGAGACCCAGACCGGATCGTAGAGAGCCGCCAGCAACAACCCCACCACGCCTGCATTCACGCCGGCCAGCGCTGACCGGGCGCGACGATGCTCCCGAAGCCAGCTCCATAGGGGAAGACCGGCGAATACAAGCAGGGTTCCCGGGAGGAACACAGCCAGTACCGCAATCACACCACCGAGAACACCGGCCTGTGAACCACCCAGAAATCCTGAAAAGGAAAACAGCGGTCCCGGCATAGCCTGGGCAACGCCATACCCCGCCAGGAAAGTGTCCGCCGGCATGGCACCGGAGGCCACGAAGCCCTCCTGCAGCCAGGGCAGCACTACATGTCCGCCGCCAAACACCAGGGCACCGGCCCGGTACATTTCAGCGCCTATCCAGCCAAGACTGCCGGTGGCCTGAGGCAGAAAGGAAACCAACAACAGAATCAAAAAGGCCCCCGCAAAAAGCGCAGGTTTCCGGGATTGCAGTGGCACATGCAGCGGCTCAGATGCCTCTCCGCTCCCCAACCCCAGAAAGGAACCCACAGCCCCGGCAATGACCAACGCCAGTATCTGCATCCAGGTTTCGCCCATCATCAGAAGGCTCACCGCTACCAGCAACGCCATGGCGATTCGGGGACGGTCCGGGCACAGGGTTGTTCCCATCTGCCAGACCGCCTTGGCCACCACCGCCACCACAAACAACTTGAGACCCTGTACCCAGCCGCCACTGCTGGCCTCTGGCCAGGCGTTCAACCCCAACGCAAGACCAATCATGATCACCGCCGATGGCAGGGTGAACCCCAGCCACGCTGCGAGTCCGCCGCGGTAATGGCCGCGCAGGAACCCGATGGTTAGACCGACCTGGCTGGAAGCCGGTCCCGGCAGCAACTGGCAGAGGGCCACAACTTCTGCGTAGGCACTGTCTGAGAGCCACCGCCGACGTTTGACAAATTCATCGTGAAAGAATCCGAGATGCGCTGCCGGACCACCAAACGACGTCAGCCCCAGCCGAAGGAACAGCAGGAAAATCTGGCTGAACGACAGCCTGTCATCACTCGATGGTTCCGTCATAAATCTCCTGAGTCTGTTGCTCCGCCGGTTTCACCGCCAGTGTGTCATCAAACATGAACATTGTGTCGTTTTGGTTGCATACCTTCGAGGGCCATCCATAATGACAGACAGGGTTTGCCACTTAGCACATCGGCCATGCCCGGCTCGGCATATAAGGGAAGAAAAATGACGGCAAGGGCTCGTACACCGGAGAACCAGGATGAACTCCTGGAATACCGCCTGAGCCTGAGGCTCGGCCCTGTTCACGCCCGCCAGAGGCTCGGCATTGAACGGGAAGCTGAAGCGAAGGTATTCGGGCAGGATCACAGCTCATTCCATCTGGAAAACTGGGCCACCGCGCCCGGCTTTATCCGTACCTGTTTGCGCATGGTTGGCCTTTGGGGCCGGGGCCAGAGCAACAGCCGGCGTCTGAACACCGTGCACAATCATTTCCAGCTTCCCGGCCTGCCGGAAGCCTTCGAGGGCTTTCGCATTCTGCATCTGACCGACCTGCACGTAGACATGGACGAAGCCAACCTGCAGGCAGTCCTGCGCCAGATCGAACCGTTAGACTACGATCTGTGCGTGTTGACCGGCGACTACCGGAAACTCACGTGGGGCCCGATTGAGGGCGCCCTGGACGGCATGGCGCGGCTGAGGGACGGTATAAAAAGCAAGCCCTATGCGGTTCTGGGTAACCACGACAGCGTTCGCATGGTACCGGCATTGGAAGACATGGGTTACCAACTGCTGATGAACGAAATGGCGCCCATTGAACGGGGAGGCCAGACCCTGTACCTCGCGGGTGTGGACGACGCCCACTTCTTCAAGGTCCACAACCTGCACCAGGCGGGGGACAATATCCCTGCGGGAGGCACCAGCATCCTCCTCAGCCATACGCCGGAGATCTGGCGCGAGGCTGCCCACGCCGGCTACGACGTCTTTCTCTGCGGACACACACACGGCGGCCAGATCTGCCTGCCCGGAGGTATACCGGTGACTCTCGACTCTGACTGCCCGCGCACACTCGGTCGAGGTTACTGGCGGATGAATGGCATGCAGGGCTACACCTCACCGGGTTCCGGAACGTCCGTGGTAAACGTTCGCCTGAACTGCCCGCCGGAAGTAACCCTTCACACCCTGACTCGCGGCCCGGTTTAGTGGGGCTGCCGGCGTATACCGAGACGGTAGAGCAGCGGTGAGCCATAGATGTTGGACAGGGTAAAAACCACCACGACAACCAACACTACCCACAGGCTCACCGGCAGCCACCACATCGCCAGCAGCATGGGCAGGAGGGCTTCCGGGATCTGATCCAGCCCGACAGCCCGGGCACTTGATGCCAAACCCATTCGACGCTTCATGAAGCTGCTCAGAAGATCTCCTCCCAGCCCCAGCAGGCCGAACAGAAGCCCGAACACGAATCCCAGCCCGGTAAACAGCGCAAAAAGCCCGCAAGCCAGTGCACCGGATACAACACCCCGCCAGGTTTTGCTTTCACCAAATACGGGGCGACCATCGGACAGCAGTCGACCGCCGTCCACCGGGGCCGACCAGCGGTTTTTCAGCAGCCCGGCCGCAACCACCGGCGTGCCGTTGGCCAGCACCAGCATCACAAACAGCTCCAGGATGATCAGCAAGCGTTTGCGCCCCTCTGAAACGACCGATCAGGCGATACCGCCCCGGGTCAGCTTGAGCGGATCCATCAACTCCTCGAGCCGCTCCCGGCTCAGGCCGCTGCGTTCCTCCGCCACATCGATGACTGGCCGGCCCGTTTTATACGCTTCCTTGGCGATGTCTGCCGCCAGGCTGTAGCCGATCTCGGGATTAAGCGCTGTCACCAGTACGGGATTCTTGCCCACACCTGCGTTCAGGTTGTCGGCATTGACCGTGAAATCCTTGATCGCCTTGTCCGCCAGCATGATGGCCGCATTGGCGAGCAAATCGGTCATGTCCAGCAGGTTGCCGCCCACCAGAGGGAGCATGACGTTGAGCTGGAAATTACCGGACTGACCGGCAATGGCCACGGCGCTGTCCAGCCCCATCACCTGGGCGCCAACCATGGCCACGGACTCCGGGATGACCGGATTGACCTTGCCCGGCATGATACTGCTGCCCGGTTGCAATGCCGGAAGACTGATTTCAGCCAGGCCGTGAATAGGGCCGCTGTTCATCCAGCGTAGATCGTTGGCGATCTTGGTCAGCACGATGGCTGCACCGCGCAATTGTGCGGAGAGGGCCACCGGGGCATCCACCGCGCTCTGGCCGGTGAATTTGTGATCGAGCGACGTAAAGGGATAGCCGGTGTTGGCCCGCAGGAACTTGACGAACTGGCCCGGAAATTCCGGGAGCGCATTGATTCCGGTACCCACCGCGGTGCCGCCCTGGGGAACGGCCAACAGCTCATCAGCTGCGGCTTCTACCCGCTTTTCCACGGCCAGAAGCTGTTCGCGCCAGGTTTTCAACTCCTGGCCGAGGGTCACCGGCATGGCATCCATCAGGTGGGTGCGGCCGGTTTTTACCTGGCTGGAAAATGCCGCTTCCTGCTCGTAGATCACACCGCAAAGATGCGACAGCGCCGGCAGTAGCTTCTCCTTGGCTGCAATCACGGCACTCACGTGGATCGCCGTTGGAATCACGTCGTTGGAGCTCTGGCTCATGTTCACGTGATCGTTCGGGTGCACCTCGAAGCCTGCGTTGCGGGCGATACTGGCGATCACCTCGTTGACATTCATATTGGTGCTGGTGCCGGAGCCGGTCTGGTAGCGGTCTACCGGAAACTGATCTGCGTATTCGCCCTTGACCAGATCTTCGCAAGCCTGGGAGATCGCATCCCGCAGATCGTTGTCGAGCAGGCCCAGGCTGGTATTGGCCTCGGCGGCTGCGCGCTTGATCTGGGCAACGGCGGCAATAAACGGCTGAGGCATTGGCTGGCCACTGACCGGGAAGTTTTCCACCGCCCGCTGGGTTTGAGCGCCCCAGAGCGCATCAGCAGGTACCTGGACGTCCCCGAGGCTGTCGGTTTCCGTTCTGAATTCGCTCATATTCCCTCCTGTCCGTGCATTTGCACTGTGGGCTTCTTGGCGTGTACGCCAGGGGCCCGGCCATGGCTCAGCCGCCGCCCTGGGATCTGAGCCGGACATGGTCGCAGATGCCCGTAACCTGTTCAAAATTGAGGATCAGGGTATGAACGGTGTTGGTGTAGGTGTCGTGCAGGTGAAACTTGTAACGGTGCTGCTTTTCACCCTGCAGAAACGCATCGTACTCGCGGACCAGCTCACGCACATCCCCACCGGAATCCTTGCTCCAGGTCGCATTGAACGGACCCAGCACGGCACCGCCAGCCAGGCAGATGGTGACTTCGTGATTCGTCAGACCATTCTCAGGAACTGTCATGGTTATCTCCCTTTCGATGAGCCTCTGGTAAGTGTAGTCGCTCCTGACGCCAGGACAGTCCATAGTGCCAAGGCTGTCACAGAACCAGGTTTTCATTGCCGGCAAAGGCACTGCTGTAGGAAGTTCCTACACCGCTAAGCCACTGTTGTTGCTAATCTCTTCCCTACCCCATTAACAGGATACAGAGTAATCATGGCGACCAGCGGAGCGGCGGAGATCCTTCTCCGGTATGACGACGACCAGGACCGACAGCACTTCGAAACCTTGTTTGCCAGCGATTTCGTTATTCACGCGTTCGCCACTGACCAGGGGGCACTCGACTACCTGCCCTCGGCCGCCACCATACCCACCGCCATCGTTCTGCTTCCGAACCGCGCTGATGACTATCTTGAGTCGTCGCTACTGGCACGGGCCAGGGACCACCACCCCCGGATTCTGAAGATCCTCATAGGAGATGCCATTGCGCTGAACCTCCTCGTGAAACTGCTCGACCATCAGCTGGTCGATCGCTGCTTCGAACAGCCGGTCAATCCCGATGTTATCCGGTCGCACGTGCTCACAGCCGCGCTTACCCGCGAAGGACAAACCTTCTCTCCGGATACCAGCGAGGCCCACGAGGGCCCCAAACCGGCGATTCTGATCGTGGATGACGAACCGACTGCCACCCGTTATCTGTCGAGGCAGTTGGAGCGCATGCAGGACGAATTCCGCGTGCTGAGCGCCATCAGTGCAGAAGAGGCTCAGCTCGTGTTGCAGAAAGACAGCGATGTCGCGGTGGTGATGACAGACCAGAGAATGCCCGGGATGCATGGCAAAGAGCTGCTGGACGAACTACGCCAGTCGCACCCGACAATTGTCCGAATTCTCACGTCAGCCTGGGGCGAGGTTGATGTGGCCATGGATGCAGTTAACGAGGGCCGGATCTTCCGCTATCAGAAGAAGCCATGGAACGCAGCCGAATTGCTGTCGCTCTTCCGCAAGGCTCTTGTCCAACATCGCACCCTGGTCTCTGCAAGAGACCGTTCACGCTCAATTGCAGAACAACAGTTCGCGGAGCTTCGCCAGCAACGACGAGCCAGACTGCTTGAACATCTAAACGAGCGAGTGGACGGTTTTACCGGCGAACCGATCACCGCCGACTTTCTGGATGCCCTGGCAACCGTTCGCACACTTCCTGCCCAGCCACCCCATCTGCGCGCAAGCCGGGAAACCGCGCTTGAGCATGATCTTGTAAGAGACTTTGCCGGAATGGCGGGCAGGCAGCTCAGCACCCTTCAGCCAGGCCACGTGCACGGCATCCAGAACCGGCAAGCCTTTGACCAGGCTCTCGCGAACGCCTTGGAGAACCCGGCAGGCACGAGCGAAACACAAACACCGTTGATGGCCCTTTGCCAGGCACTGGCAACCCTGATGAAGGCCTCCGGGCTGGAGCGCTCTGCTCTGGAATTGACCCGGACCGAAAGCGGCCTCATGGTCGCCAGCGCCAGCCCACTTCACATGTACAGCCATCTGCTGGCGCCAATCACCCGCCTCTCCCGCCCCCTGCTGGAGCAGCAGAGCGCTCTTCTGATGCTCTTCGTAAGCACCCGACTGCTTGCTGGCGATATCGACGTGACCGGAGGCGACCAGTGTCTTCGATTGAGTCTCCATCTGCCGGCCAGGGCAGACTGATGGCGTCAGGTCAGCGCAGGCTCAGGTTGTACGTCACCATGGGGCAGCGACTGCTCCGTGACAGCCTGCTATTCCAGATCCTCTTGCACGATGAGGTCGAGCTGGTTGGCGAATCGGAGACCGGAGTGGCAACGCTCAATCGGCTAAAGAGGGCCACCCCTTCGGTACTGCTGATTGAGGAAAACCTGCAGGACAACGACGGGCTCACCATCGCCGAGCATGCATTGGCGGTGAATCCGTCATTGTCCGTGCTGCTGATATCGGACACGCCGGTCAGCAGCGGGCGGATGGCGATCTATCTGGAAGCAGGCATCAAGGCCGTGGTGTCCAAGGACCAGCCAGTACAGGAGTTGATCAAGACGCTGTTCTACATTCGAAACGGGCAGGTTTATGTCGGTAACTGGCAGCAGGAACCAGCACCGGCCGCCATGCTCGCCTATCAGGCCTTGTCCGGACGGGAGCGGGAAGTGGCACAGCTGATGGCCAGCCGGCTGCCGGTACGCGATATTGCAGGCAGGCTTGGCGTTTCCTGCAAGACGGTGCATTCCTACAAGGACCGGATTTTCGTGAAATTGGGCTTCGAGCGCCTGCCCGAGCTCATTCTCTTTATGCAACGACACCAACACGGAGCCGCCGAGTGAAACTGCTTTCCGGGATGGATCAGATCCGCCAGCTGCCCGCCTACCGACAGCGACGCTTCGAACGCTTCTACCACACCCAGTATCGGTACCGGGTGCTGCCCCTGTTCGCCGACGTTTACCTGGTGATTGCCTTTATCGGTACCCTGCTGTTTCTCGGGGGCCTGGCCCTGAACCCGGATGCACCGGACGTATTCGGTATCTACCTCATCTACACCGCGATTCTGACCGGTCTGATCGCCGCTCACCGGTTCACGCGCCTGCGCCGGTCAGCGCCGATGATTGTCTACCTGGTGTTTTTCAACATGGCGGCGTTCAGCTACCTGGGATACATGACAACGGGCGCGTCGCTCGCTCCCATCGTGGGCTTGTTCTTTTTCATCAGCTCCGTGGGCATCATTACCCTGTCCCTGTTCCACACCAGCGTGATTATCCTGATCAACCTGACACTGCTGGTACTCGCCACGTTCGTGGCGGTCGACAGCACTCAGGTAAGCGACACCCTGATCGGCATTCTGACCAACTGGCTGATTCTGATGTGCCTGGTGGTCGCACCGCTATCGGCCTGGTTCCTGTCGCAGTTCCTGCGCAACCTGCTGGCGCTCCAATTCCTGCTCCGAGACCGGAATCGACAACTTTCCCGCACTTTGGAAACCCTGAAATCAACGGAAGAAAGACTGGCCCAGGAACAGAAACATCAGGCCCTGAGCCATATGGCCAAGGGGCTGCTGCACGAGATCATGAACCCGTTGAACTGCGCCAGCCAGGCCGTGGATTTTGCCAACTCGGTAAACCGGGATGTCGAGGTCGCAGACGCCCTGACCGACGCCAGCACCCACCAGAAACGCATTGCCGATATTGTGTCTGACCTGATCGAGTTTTCCCGCCCCGTCCCTGAACACAGCCTGGAAACGGCAGACCTCGGCAAACTGGTGACCACCGCCACCCGCTTCTGCCAGCATCAGCTACGAGGTGTCGAGCTTCAGACTGACATTCCGGAGGGAACGACCGTTCCCTGCTATCCATCTGCCCTGACCCAGGTGTTCGTTAACCTGCTGCTCAATGGCGTCTCTGCCGTGAGCAAAAACCGGCAGCCCGGAAAAATCGAGATAACCGCCGAAAGCTCTGACAGTGCCCATCGAATCGTAATTCGGGACAACGGCCAGGGTATCGCGCCAGACGATATCAAGCGGCTCACTGATCCGTTCTATTCCACCAGTGATACACCGGACAACCTGGGGTTGGGCCTCAGTATCTGTCAGACCATCATGCGCCATCACAAAGGCAACATGTCGATTACCAGCGAACCCGGCCAGTGGACGCAGGTGACCCTCACGCTGCCTAGAACCGCAGCACAGCACGCAGGGTAACAGCGTCTCCGTCCGGCACGGCCATCAGGGTATTGCCGCGAATATCCGGCATCAGGTAATTCAGGCGCAGCTGGAACAACTCGCCCAGATACCAGGCAAGACCCAGCAGCGTCACGCTCGCCTCGGCGCCCAAGTTCCGCTCTCTCAGGTCCACAGCACTGTGCCGTGCGACCAGCTCGAGGGCGCCCGCCCGGTGCCGGGGCTCTATCCGGTCAAACTCACCCCGTCTGTAATAGCGCCGATCATCGGTCAGGAACACACCGGCCTGAAGGTAAGCGCCACCGAACTGCCAGCGTGACCCGTCGGTTCGACGCACGCTCTGAGCCATGGCCTCCGCCACGAGGGTCAGACGATGATAAAGCCAGGCGGCCTCTAGACCTGCCAGCCAGGCATCACCGGCCTCGAATCGTGGGCTGCGGATGACATTGTCGGCACTGAACACCTCCCCCTCATCCTTGATCTGAAAGCGGCTGTCGCCGAGATCACGATAAGAGGCCGCGGCGCCCAGATGCAGGGTCTGGCTTTCTGAACGAATGGGGGCACGGGTCAGTCTCGCGGTTATGGCGTGAGTCGAGCCACCATCGGGCTCATCGGTGAACAGGCCCAGGGACCAGGTGCCGCGTTTGCGGTACTGCCCCGCCATAACACCGATGGAACGCCCCGGTGCGAACGCCGAGGTCACCAGAGAACGCTCGCTGGTGTTCAGGCTGGTGTAGCTGGCGAGGCGTTCCAGGCCGAAAGGCTCCTTGAAGCGCCCAATTTGAGCCTCGAAACGGCTTTCCCCGTCATACAGGAGATAGGCATCGCCCAGATCCAGCTCTTTCTTGTCACCTTCAATCTTATAACTGCCATCCAGCTCTGCTTCCCAGCGCTTGCCCAAGGCCAGCTCCAGTTCAAGTTTCGCGTTTCTCAGGACGCCCCGGGTTGTGCTGTGCCCACCGTCTTCATCATAAAATGACCCGTAATGGTCAACACCGGCGGCGACGTAACCACCCAATTCTGCCTCGACAGGGGAAGCCACAGCGAGCAGAGGCTGTAACATGAACGCCAGTGTCAGACCGATCACCAGCCACGCCCATTTCAGCTCAGCGAGCATGATCGGCCTCCTGACGAAAGTGCATACGTAGCATGGCGGTGTCCCTCAGATAGCTGACAGACACCACATCCACCCGGAACACATCCAGACCGGTGCGCTCTCGCAGGTCCGCAATGAGCAACTCCCGGCGGTCCCGGTGAACGTTCTCTATCTTTTCGTACTCCACCTCTCTCTCACTGTGTCGCGGCAAAAGCACACGGGTTTCGAGCACCAGCGCCAGAACAATGACCAGCAGGTTCAGAAACACCAGCTCCAGGTGGTGCATGTTGCCAACTGCTGCCAGCAGGGCCATGGCGATCACCAGAAACAGGTAGGTCATTTCCTTTATGCCCAGGGCTTCGGTTCGGTACCGGAGCATCGAGAAAACGGCGAACAGACCGAAGGCAAAGCCCATGGTGACGGTGACCGAATGCAGCAATGCGGTCACCAGGAAAACGCCGACACCAAAAAGAATGAACGAGGCGGCATTCTCCCGGTGACGGGAAAACGCGTAGTAGCAGCGAATCAGCACAAACACGGAGGCGGTATTGATCAAAAGCCGGATCGCAAAATGGACATCAACAGCAGATTCCATGAAGTCTCCTTAACAGCGGTTTGAAGCGATTGGTTTTGCATTCGTGGCCGAACAACAGGCTTGTGCCGATGCAGTATTTGCTGAACTGCACGGGGCGGCAGCCGAGCTGACCAAGACGTTCCAGGAAAGGGGAATATGGGACCTTGCGATCGTACTTGACCTCGAAAACGGCAACATCAGGCAGGCACAGACCGCTGCGACGGTCGGCCGAGTGAAAACCCAGCCCTGTATCCACCGTAATACGCTCGGTCCCCCGTGCGCTCATGAAGGTCATCCGGCGGTAGCCGACAAAAAGAGCCGGCAGCATCCCTGCCACCGGTCGGCCCAATTGCTCTTCAAGGAAAGGGACCACCCGGCTGCTCGCAACGGTTTGCGATGTCAGCGGCAAACGGTTCTTGATGGTTCTCTCCCTGTTGTTCTTTTTCTTGACCTCCAGGAAGCTGTCCCCGGTTTCACGGTAGTGCCGGATACGGAGCTTGAACCGGTTCAACTTGCCGTTGTGGTGATCCAGGTAAAGCTGGCGTTCCGGTGTATCGAAATACAGGGTGTCGTAGGTGAACCGCCGGCGCCCGTCGATCTCCAGGATGGAGTAATGGTGCTCCAATCCACGCAGACAGGCATCCAGCAGGTATGCAGGCACCAGAAACTTGGTGTCGACCCGATTCATCAAACGGGCCTGCATCTGTTCGGCCAGACAATGCCCGCGGAATCCTTCCAGCGGGCTGGCGACAGCCATGTTCATCGAATCGCCGAATCGTATTCCAGGGTGGCGTTCAGGCTCAGTTCCACGTCGCCCTCACTGGCCCCGGATCCCACCCCGATGACAGTAATACTGCCCTCTGCGCCAAGGGCCAGGGTGCGCACATCCCCGGGCTGGCTTTCATCCACCTCAAACAACAGAGCGTTGGTGGCAAAGCCATGGAACTCGTGTGTGCCCGGCACGTAATCGGATGCCTCGATAAACAGTTGCAGCACATAGGGCGTGAAGTTGTCGTTGATATCCGCGCCAATCAGCAGGAGGCTGATCACCGCCGGCTTTGATTCGCGATCAACCGAGTAAACCAGGCTGTCCACCTCGAAGGCGGCAAAAGTCAGGCTCGCGTTCACCGCCCGACCTCCGGGCAGCGTGAAGCGGAAGGCACCTGTGTCGGCACCGTCCTCGGACTTGATGGTGCCGGTCAGGCTGGTTGTCGCCGGCACGCTGCAATCCGGTTGCGTGTCCGCAAGCCGGTACACTTCCCCGGAGGGCGTCTCCTCGGCGATGGCCTGTTCAATAACAGCTCGACGCGCAGGCCGGAAATCGTCATCACCGGCCACGCCGCGGCCACCAATGAAGGCATTCAGGCTGGCCGTCGCCTCCGCGCTGGTGCCGGTGAGTTCACGTATCCGCTCCACTTCCGACAGCAAATCGGCCTCATCCCACTGGGTGGCCAGCAGGTCTTCAAGCTCGGCCTCATAGCGCGCCCGGTACTCGGGAATGCTGAAAAGCCGGTCCGCCAGCGAGAAGTTGCGGTATAGCACCCCCGTGAGCGGCTTCAGGGGATGCGCCCCACGAAAGGCCGTATCAGCGCCCCAGGGAATAAAATGGAACAGGCCGTCTCCGGGGTCCCGATAGATGTGGAAATTGTTGGCGTTGCCAGTGGCGGAATCCCAGGCGCCCAACAGGGTTTCCACCGCCCAGAACCGGATGAATTCATCCACATCCACCAGCTGCGGCAATACATTCACCATCTGCTCATCGGGCAAGGCCAGAGCATCGGTAACGGCCTGCAGGTCAGTTCGGTCGTTTTCTTTTTCGTTGGTCTTTTTCTCAAAACGTTCGCTCAGCCAGGTACCGAAGTCCGCCGTTTGGGCTTCGTACTGGTTACCGTCGTCGTCCCCGAATACCCGTGCCAGAAAGGGCTTCTTGATAGGCTCGACATTGGTAAACACACCCAGATCCTCGCCATTGACAGACACTCTGGCGTAATTGCATTTCGGCGCCGCGAGCCCGGCCTGCCGAAACTGGTCATAGGCCATGCACTGGCGGGCATTGGAGGGGTCCTGGCGGTTATTGTTCAGGGTCATCCGGGTCATGTTCTGATAGGTGCGGCCAGGCCAGAGATCGTTAAAGTCCAGCTTGAGAGAGGGGATACTGGGGCTCAGGGAGCCCATGTAGCCCTTCTTGCGCACGATCACCCGGTCCATACGGTCACCGTCGATGGTGACGCTGGCCGTGAATTCCGTGTATTCGAACTCGGGCACACATTCCCGGTCGGTGCTGGCCAGGGTTCGGGCTTCCGATTTCAGTTTGCTGAAATCGGCGGAGCTCATGGTGACCGACACATCAATCAGCCGCTCGGGATCATAAAGCTCGGCATCGCCCCCTATGTTCACGGGCTCCGCCGGGGGTTCGAAATCCGAGGGGCTGGACACCTCCGTCTCGCCGCCCCCACCGCCGCAACCGGCCAACAGCACAGCGCCGATCATTGCCAGCCACCAATGCCCAAATCCACTGCCGGCTTTCCGGCCAATCGTTGTTGTTTTCATCTGTTACTCCCTCAGATGTTTGAAACCTGCCGGTATCGGAGACCGGTTGAGGGAGTATTTCGCGAAGCGCTTCAGAGTGTATGTAAGAAGGTCTTACAGGACTGGCGAGAAGGGGTCAGGCCGAGGCAGAGGTCAGCAGGCTGGTCATCAGGGCCCTGAGCCGGTTCGGTTTCACCGGCTTGTTCAGTATTGGCAGGTACTGGGCGCGCAGTATCTTGCGGGTGTCATCGCTGCGATCTGCGGTAATGATGGCGGCGGGAATATCACGACCAAGGTGGCGGCGAACCCCGTGAACTGCATCGTAACCGGTTCGCTCATTGTTCAGGTGATAGTCCGCAAGGATAAGGGCCGGTATCTGGCCGGTTTGCTCGAGAGCCTCCACGGCCTCTGCCTTGCTGGCGGCTGTGAGCACATCACAGCCCCAACGCTCCAGCAGCAACTGCATGCTCTCCAGAACCGCCGGCTCGTTGTCGATCACCAGCACCGGCACACCGTCAAAGCCATCGGCGAAATTCTGGAGCGAATCTGTACGGGCCATATCCGGTCTGGCCTGAGCGGGTTCAAGCGGCAGGGTCAGCACGAAGCGGGAGCCACGACCGGGCCGTGATGACACATCAATGTCGTACCCCAGCACCCGAACCATCCGTTCCACGATGGCCAGCCCCAGGCCCACACCCTGCCGGCCGCCGGTGCCCTGGGGCAACAGCTGGTGAAACTCGGTGAAAATGTCCCGCAGCTTGTCTTCCTCGATGCCAACACCGGTATCCCAGACTTCAATCCGCAGACGGTCGCCGCGGGATCTCAACGCCATGACAACACCGCCCTTGCGGGTGTACCGGAAGGCATTGCTGAGAAGATTTCGGAGGATACGGGTCAGCATGCGCTGATCTGTTCGCACCATCGCCGGAATGGTGCGTACCCGGAACCCGAGGCCGGCATTGCTGGCAACGGCCTCGAACTCCTCCCCGAGGGATCTGGCCAGGGCGGCCACATCGGTATAAACCAGATCAGGCTTCATTGCCTGCTGGTCGAGCTTGGAGATATCCAGCAGGTCCGCCAGCAGGTCTTCGGCGCCCTCCAGAGCCCGATGTACCTGGTGCACCATGCGGGTTTCCTGTTCCGGCAGCGTGCTGTCCTGGAGCGCGGATATCATCAGCCGGGCTGCATTCAGGGGCTGGAGCAGGTCATGGCTGGCCGCCGCGAGATATTTATCCTTGCTGCGGTTGGCCTCTTTGGCGGCTTCCATGGCAACAAAGAGCTCGCGCTCAACCTTCTCGCGCTCCTCAATCTGGTAGCGCAGGCCCACATTGGCATTCTGCAGTGCTTCGGTCCGCTCTTCCACGCGCCGCTCGAGGGTGGCGTTCAACTGCTCCAGTTTCTGCCGGGCCAACACTCGCTCGGTAATGTCGGCAACGAAGGCTTCCACCACTTCCGGTCCGAGGTCCGGGCGTCGCAGCAGGGTGACAGCAACGTGGACCGGCGTGCGATCAGCACGCTGGAAACGGGTTTCCCGGGCACTCAGGCTGCCCTCGTTGAGAAGCTCCTGCCGTATGGCATCGAATTCACTGGAACTGCAGAACAACTGTTCACGGAGCCGGATGACCTTTTCCGTGAGCGCCTCGGGGCTGTCATAACCGCAGATTCTCGCCATCGCCGGGTTGCAGGCCAGAAAGCCGCCCCGCAGGTTGGCCTGGAAGATACCGTGCAGGGCGTTCTCGAACAGCCATTTGTAGCGGTTGCGTTCCTGCTCCAGCTCGTCAATGCGTTCCTGCAGAGCCGGGTAATAGTTCTTGCGGACGGACTGGCTGCCCAGCCCGAGAAGATCGCCAATTCCGTAGCTACTGTCCTGTTCGCCATCCTTGATGTCAGAGGGCTTCTTCATAGACAACCTGGACATCCCGCAGCGACGACTTCCGGGGGTTGGTGAGAATGCACGGGTCCTGCAACGCAAAGCCGGACAGGTGGGGAATGTCGGACACCGAAACACCCAGCTGGGCAAGACGGGCCTCCAGACCGACCCGCCGCTTGAGCTCCACAATACGGTTCATCAGCCGCTTCTTGATTTCCGCTTTGTTCATACCCCGGGTATCGATATCCATGGCTTCGGCAACGCGGCGGAAACGATCTTCGGCAGACTGGAAGTTGTAAGCCACCACGTGCTCCAGCAGCAGCGCATTACACAGACCATGGGGCAAATCCAGGAAACCACCCAGGCTATGGGACATGGCGTGTACTGCCCCGAGAATGGCATTGGAGAAGGCCAGCCCCGCCTGCATGGAGGCCAGCATGATCTGCTCCCGGAGATAGGGATCTGCCGTGTTGTCCACCAGCGGCTCGAGATTCCGGTTGATTAACCGGATTGCCTCCAGGGCATGGGTATCGGTCAGCGGGCCGCTGCCAGTCGACACGTAAGCCTCAATGGCATGCACCAGGGCATCCACCCCGGTGCAGGCGGTGAGGTAGGCATCCATGGTCTCGGTCACTTCCGGATCGATCAGGGAAACATCCGGCACTACGGCCTTGCTGATGATCGAGAATTTGAACCGGCGGTTGGGGTCGGAAATGATCGCAAACTGGGACACATCCGCCGAGGTACCTGCCGTGGTGGGAATCAGTATCAGAGGCGGTGACGGGTTGGTGATGGTATCGACGCCCTCGAACTCCAGGATGCTGCGACCGTGAGTGGCCACGATACCGATGCCCTTGGCGCAGTCCATGGGGCTGCCGCCACCGATGGCGACAATGACATCACATTCACTGGATTTGTAAAGCTCGGCCCCGGTCATCACCTCATCCACCTTGGGGTTTGGTGAAACACCGGTATAAACGGTGGAGCGGATACCTGCATCGGTCAGCAGCGTCACGATCTCATCGACCCAACCGGCGGCAGCCACACCCGGATCGGACACCAGAAAGACATGCCGGGCACCGAAATTACTGGCGAAGTTGGCCACGGACTTCCGGGAGCCGGCACCAAACACGATTTCCGGTGAGACAAACTTTCGCAAGCTGGATATATCGTGACTCATCAGACTGCACTCGACCGCTTGTTGTTATAGGAATAGCCGAGAGTTTAACTCAAGTTCTCCGCGTGATCATTGGCCTTTTGGCTATGCTTTCGGTAGAAGCTGAACATCCATTCGAGCATACCTGCCTGGTTGGCCTGGCGCCGGAAACCATGCCCCTCGTCTTCAAACCAGTGCAGCTCCGGCGCCCTGCCCGCGGCTTTCATGGCCTCGGTCATTGCCCGGGTCTGCTCAGGCACCACAACCCGGTCCTGTCCGCCCTGGAAAAAGATCATGGGCGCGGTAATGCGTTCGGCGTGCAACAGGGGCGTTCTCTCCTGCCACCGCTCCGGGTATTTTTCTGGCGACCCCAGTAGCCAATCCAGATAACCGGATTCAAACCGATGGGTCATGGCCCGTAAACGCATGGGATCCGTTACGCCGAACATGCTCGCGCCAGCGGTGAAACGCCTGCTCCGGATCATCGCCATCAGGGCCGTGTAACCCCCGGAGCTGCGACCCTGGATAAACACCCGTCTCCCATCAGCCAGGCCGAAGGAGGCAAGGTGGTCTGCCGCCCGTTCCATATCCGCGACATCCACGTCACCCCACCGACCTTCCAGGGCCAGGCGGAACTCACGACCAAAGCCGGTGCTGCCTCGATAGTTGATTTCAGCGACGGCAAAGCCCCGCTGACACCAGTACTGAACCTGGGGATTGAACACCGGATAGGCCGCCGAAGTGGGTCCTCCGTGAGCAATCAGAATCAGTGGAGGGACATCTGGCGTGGCCAGCTTCGGAGTGTAGAAAAATCCGTGGATAGAAGCTTCACCCGGGTTCAGAGCCGGAATCTCGATATCCAGCGGCAGTGCCGCCCGCGGCTCTGGCATGGCCTCCTCGCCCCCGGCAATGGTGCGGGCCTGGCCGGTCTCGAGATCAATCTGGAGGACCGCGTCCAGGCGGGTGGCGGCTCGCCCGATGCAGTAAAGATGCTCGCCAGCCGACTGCAGACATCGGAAGTCGCCAAAGCCCCGGGCAACCCGGATTGCTTCACCCGTTTCGCCGGAGCTTAGCCAGAGCTCGCCGGTCCCATTGCAGTAACGAACCCGGGCCCAACTGCCACTGCCTGTCGGGCAGTGGTGGGATTCACCCAACTGCCAGGGCGCGTTGCCATGATCCCGGGCTGGCGATTCGGTGGCGTGCCAAGCGCCCTCGCCCGAAGTATCAATATGCCAGGGTTGCCACCAACCCCCGTGGTCTGACAAAACCCAGAGTTGGTTGCCATCGAACACCGGCTGCTGTACCGACGCCTCAGAAGGTGTGGGCCATTCCCGGCCTTGATCCAGCAATCCATCTTCAGAGCAATTTGCGGTCCACAGCCGTGAACGCAGCCAGGGCATATCCGGCAACTGCCAGCTGGTCCAGGCAACCTGACTGCCATCGGCCGAGACCGCCGGCGCGCTGTAAAAATCCAGGCCGGAATGAAGCACCGAACGCTCGCCCAGCATGGAGACGGCAACCAGCTGCTGCTTGCCCTCTGCTTCCCGTACCGCGAGCACCCGTCGACGGGACTGGTCAGCGACCAACCCACCATAGGCCGCTCCGGGGTCATCGGTCAGGTTGTGGCACTGGCCGTCGGGCAGACTGACAAACCGTATCTGTTGATCCTCGCCAACCACGAACACACCGCTGTCGGCAGCCGCCAGGGCGCCACCACCATAGCCATTTACCCGGCTGCGGATGCCAAGATCATCAGGTCCAAGGCGAACAGGCCCCTGATCGGAAAGGTGCCAGAGCGTATTGCAGCCGCGTGCCGGATCCGTCTCCAGCCAGAACACACCCGCCGGGGCCACCGCAAGTTCCCCACGCTGGACATGCGCCGAGCAGGCCTCGTAGGCACTCAGTACCGTTTTGTCGTGGTGATGGCCGACCAGTGCAGGCTTGATGGCGGAGTTGTTAACCCCGGAAGAAAAGCCGTGAATTATCCGCATTTCGATATACCAGTTCAGTCAGGCCGGCCGTGGCATGATCGGCAGCTTTCCTCGCTGCCAGTATTCGATCATGATACGACGATTTGCTGCATACTGGATCTGCGTTATCCGCTTTGCCCGTCAAAAGATAGGCCTGACAGCGACAGCCACCGAAGTCCTTCTCCTTCTCATCGCAGGAACGGCAAGGCTCGGGCATCCAGGTGTCGCCGCGGTAGTGGTTGAACCCCGGGCTGTCGTACCAGATGTTTTGCAGATCCATGTCTCGGACATTGGGAAAGTCGATGGGCAGCAAACGGGCGCTGTGGCACGGCAGTGCGGTGCCATCCGGGGCCACGGTCAGGAACAGATTACCCCAGCCGTTCATACAGGCTTTCGGGCGCTCTTCGTAATAGTCCGGTGTCACAAAGATCAGCTTCATGGCCGAACCGGATTGCTGCAGCCGTTCCCGGTACCGGTTCACTTCCTGCTCTGCCTTCACCAGCTGCGCTTTGGAAGGCATCAACCCTTCCCGGTTTTCGAAGGCCCAGCCGTAATACTGGCAGGTGGCCAGCTCGACGTAGTCCGCCCCCAGGCGCTCGCACAAATCCATGATGTCGTTCATCTGGTGGATGTTGTGGCGGTGGATCACGAAGTTGAGCACCATGGGATAGCCGGCTTCCTTCACCGCCCGGGCCAAGGCCAGCTTCTGGTCAAAGGCCTTTCGGGAGCCGGCCACGGCGTTGTTCAGTTCCGGATCGGACGCCTGAAAGCTCACCTGGATATGATCCAGCCCCGCCTCGGCAAAGGCATCCACCTTGGCCTCCGTCAGGCCCAGCCCTGAAGTAATCAGGTTGGTGTAATACCCCAGGTGCCGCGCCTCGGCGATCAGCTCCGCGAGGTCCTGGCGGACCAGGGGCTCGCCGCCGGAAAAACCCAGTTGCGCCGCCCCCATCGTGCGGCCCTGTCGAAGCACACTCACCCACTCCTCGGTGGTCAGCTCCTGTTGGGTTTGCGCAAAGTCCAGCGGATTGGAGCAATAGGGGCATTGCAGCGGGCAGCGATAGGTCAGCTCTGCCAGCAGCCACAGGGGCGGCCCGGCGTTGTGGGGGTTGGTCGTGCTCATGACAGTTCAATCCAGTGTTGGTGCCGGGCGTCCTGCAAAAATTCGCTGACGTCCTTGCCAAGCGGGCCGGCGTCGGGGAACTGCTGCTCCAGACTGGCGACGATGTCGGCCACGGTACGCTGGCCGTCCACTTGATTGAGAATGGCACCGGCACTGCCATTGAGCTTCACCATTCCTTCCGGATAAAGCAGCACATAACTCTCCTGGGCCGGCTCCCACTGGAACCGGAACCCTCGACGAAAACGCGGCACCTCATTCATACCCACCTCCATTACAGCCCCCGGTGCCAGACCTGTTCGTCGGTCACGGTATGGTACGGCGGGGTGCGATGGCCGTAGGCCATGGTCATGGCATCCAACATGGTCCAGAGGATGTCCAGCTTGAACTGAAGAATCTCCAGGGCCCGGGCCTGCTGTGCCTCTGTGGTGAAGTGGTCGAGGGTAATGGTCAGGCCATGTTCCACGTCTCTTCTGGCTTCGGACAGACGCTTGCGGAAGTAGCTGTAGCCGCTCTCTTCAATCCACGGATAGTGGGCGGGCCAGCTGTCCAGTCGGGACTGGTGGATTTCCGGGGCAAACAGCTCGGTCAGTGACGAACAGGCCGCCTCCTGCCAGGTCGCCCGGCGGGCGAAGTTCAGGTAGGCGTCCACGGCAAAGCGGACACCCGGCAAAACGTGGCGCTGGTCAATCACCTCTTCCCGGCTAAGGCCCACCGCCTCGGCCAGGGACAACCAGGCTTCGATGCCGCCGACATCGCCGTCGTGGCCATCGTGATCCAGAATCCGCTGCAGCCAGAGCCGGCGCACACCAGCGTCCGGGCAGTTGGCCATGATGGCGGAGTCTTTCTGGGGAATCTTGATCTGGTAGTAGTACCGGTTGGCCACCCAGCCGCGGATCTGTTCGGGCGTGCACTGCCCGCCGTACATGGCTTTATGGTACGGGTGGTGGATGTGGTAGTACTGGCCCTTGGCGCGCAGGGCCTGCTCGAAATCCGTCCGGTTCATGGCGGTGTTGGCTTTGGCGTTCATGGCTGCCCCGAAAGGTCGATGTGCATTCCATCCCAGGACACCTCGATGCCGTGGCGGGTCAGCTCCGCCCGCTCCGGGGAGTCCTCGTTCAGGATCGGGTTGGTGTTGTTGATGTGTATCAGGATCTTGCGCTGGGCCGGCATGGTGTCGAGCACCTCGATCATGCCACCCGGGCCGCTCTGGGCCAGATGACCCATGGCCTGGCCGGTCTTGGTGCCTACTTCCTGGCGGATCATCTCGTCGTCGTGCCAGACGGTCCCGTCCACCATCAGCACGTCGGCCTGGCGCATCCAGCCGAGAATACGGTCGTCCGGCTCGCCGAGGCCCGGGGCATAAAGGACTGTCTGACCGGTGCGGGTGTCTTTCAGGAACAGGCCAATGTTATCGCCCGGATGCGGGTTGTCCCGGCGCGGTGAATACGGGGGTGCGTTGCTCAGCAGCGGAATGGCGGTCAGCTCGATGGACGGTGCGCAGGGAATGGTAAAAGGCGTCTGCTCGGATGCCTCGATGCGCTGCCAGTTCAGGCCACCGTTCCAGTGCTTGAGCATGGTGAACAGCGGAAAACCACCGCTGAGGTCTTCATGCACCTGTTCGGTACACCAGACATCCATCGGAAGACCCTCGCGCAGGGACAGCAGGCCGGTGGTGTGGTCCACCTGGCTGTCCATCAGCACAATGGCATCAATGCCGGTATCCCTTAAAGCACGTGCCGGCTGCATCGCTTCGAAGGAAGCCAACTGGGCGCGAATGTCGGGGGACGCGTTAAACAGGATCCAGTGCTCGCCGTCTTCACTGATGGCAATGGAAGACTGGGTACGGGCCCGGGCGTTCAGGGTACCCTTCCGGAAGCCGTCGCAGTTGGCGCAGTTACAGTTCCACTGGGGAAAGCCACCGCCTGCAGCGGAGCCCAGAACGTGAATCAACATGGTGGGTCACTCCACAAGCAAAACGGCCAGCTCGAGGCTGGCCGCTTCAGCACTCAGCGATTGGCGAAGTACATGGTGACTTCGAAACCGATGCGGAGATCTTCGTAGGCTGGTTTGGTCCACATAATGCTCACCTCTATTGTCATGATTGTTAGCGCATTGAGGGTGAATCAACGACATTGCCGATAACCCAGTTCCCATCCTATCGGCCGGGGCAAGGGGCCAATATGGTACTTTGGAACTGTTTTTGGCCACCACAAAGTAGCATCGCTCCCACTTGGGAGAGCGAATCCCATTCCGCCCTGGCTGCACCCCATAGCAACTTCACTTGATTTTATTAGACGACCAGTCTAGTTTATTCTGATAATTAAATAGACGATCGGTCTAAATTGAGTCAAGACGATGAACCAGACAGCAGACATCAAGCGAAAACGGGGCCGCCCCCCGAAGACTGAAAATGCCGATTTCAGGGATACCCGGGAAACGCTCATCACCGTGGGCCTGTCAGTGCTGACGGAGAAGGGTTACTCCTCCACCGGCATCGACGAAATACTTCGCAAAGCCGGCGTACCGAAAGGCTCCTTCTACCACTACTTCGACAATAAAGAAGCCTTCGGCCGGATCCTGATCGAAGCCTACGGCCGCTATTTTGCGCGCAAATTTGATCGCTGGTTTGAAGATCGCGCCCTCACTCCCCTGCAGCGGCTCGAAGCGTTTGTTGAGGATGCCAAAACGGGCATGGCCAGGTTCGAGTATCGCCGCGGCTGCCTGATCGGCAATCTGGGACAGGAAATGACCGCCCTGCCCGAGGGTTTCCGTGTTCTGTTACAGGACGTTTTCACGGACTGGGAGTGCCGCACCGCTGGGGTATTGAGAGAGGCCCAGCAGGCCGGTGAGATTTCCAAGGATCTAAAGTGCGATCAGATGGCGCACTTCTTCTGGATTGGTTGGGAGGGCGCGGTGTTGCGCGCAAAGCTGGATCAATCCCCAGAACCACTGGATCGGTTCGCCCAGGGATTTTTGTCGCTACTTCGCGGCTCATGACCCGGGACGAAAAACCATCCTCATTACCCAAACACGGAGGCAACATGTTTAAAGGCATACTCATTGAAGGATCACGCGGCGACCAAAAAGTGTCACTGACATCCATAGAAGAATCGGAACTGCCGGAAGGCGACGTTACCGTGGATATAGCCTTCTCAACCTTGAACTACAAGGATGCTCTGGCCATCACCGGAAAGTCACCGATCGTGAAACAGTACCCGATGATTCCAGGCATCGACTTTGCCGGCACCGTATCAAGCTCCACGCATGCAGACTTCAAGGCAGGCGACCCGGTTGTCTTGAACGGGTGGGGCGTTGGCGAGAAACACTGGGGCGGCCTGGCCGAGAAAGCCCGTGTTTCCGGTGACTGGCTGATTCCTCTGCCCAAGGCGTTTTCTCCTCGACAGGCCATGGCCATCGGCACCGCCGGCTATACCGCCATGCTTTGTGTCATGGCACTGGAAAAGAATGGCGTAACACCTGATTCCGGCGACATCCTGGTGACCGGGGCAACCGGCGGCGTTGGAAGCATCGCAGTGGCGCTGCTGGCCAAGCGGGGTTATTCCGTGACCGCGGTGACCGGCCGATCCGAAGAAGCAGACTATCTGAAGTCGTTGGGGGCCGGAAACATCCTCGATCGCGCTGAGCTGAGTGAACCAGGCAAACCCCTGGTGCGCGAGACCTGGGCCGGCGCCATTGATGTGGCCGGTGGACAGGTGCTGGCCAATGTCTGTGCGGGCATGAAATACCGTGGCGTCGTCGCAGCCTGTGGTCTGGCGGCCGGCATGGACTTCCCGTCCACCGTTGCCCCGTTCATTCTTCGGGGTGTGACCTTGTGTGGTGTGGACAGCGTGATGGCGCCCAAAGCTGAGCGACTGGAAGCCTGGAAGCGCCTGTCGGAGGATCTCGACATCGACCTGCTCGAGCGCATGATCACGGAAATACCCTTTGAAGACGCCATCGAAGGTGCCAGCCAACTGCTGGAAGGCAAGGTTCGTGGGCGTATCGTCGTACCGGTCGCAGGCTGAACCGAAACTTCTTGAACCATAAAACCGCCATTAAAGGAATTGTTATGGGCTCGTCCAACGAACAACCAATAAGCCGATTCCCGGTTCCGTCGCTTGAATCACTCCCGGCGGACATCCGGGAGAAGATTCTTGCCGTTCAGGAAAAGTCGGGGTTTATCCCCAATGTCTTTCTGGTACTGGCACATCGCCCCGCCGAGTTTCGTGCCTTCTTTGATTACCACGATGCCCTGATGGAAAAAGACAGCAACCTCACCAAGGGCGAACGCGAGATGATCGTGGTCGCTACCAGCAACCTGAACCAGTGCCAGTAATGCGTGGTGGCCCATGGCGCTATTCTGCGCATCCGTGAAAAGAACCCGGAGATCGCAGACCAGGTCGCCGTGAACTACCGAAAGGCCGACATCACTGAACGCCAGAAAGCCATGCTTGATTTCGCCATAAAGGTTTCGCAACAAGCCCAAGAAGTGTGTGACGCGGACTTTGAGGAACTCAAACATCATGGTTTCAACGACGAGGATATCTGGGATATCTCAGGCATCGCCGCGTTCTTCGGGCTTTCCAATCGGATGGCAAACGTGACAAACATGCGGCCTAACGCAGAGTTCTACTCACTGGGGCGATAAAGCGCATTGACACCAAAATCCGCCCCAATAAAAAAGGCCCTGGGAAGGGCCAAAAGAGAGTGACAGAAAAACCCGAACTCTCGTCAGAGAGCCGCCCCAGCCAGACGCCGGGGAATGAAGGTGCACATCCGCTGTGCTGACTCACAGGCGGGCCCGTGTGGGAGGCCCGCTTACCGCTCATTGATTCAGAAGAAACCCAGCGGGTTGGTGTCGTAGCTGGTCAGCATGCACTTGGTCTGCTGATAGTGCTCGAGCGCCATCTTGTGGGTTTCACGGCCAACGCCAGACTTCTTGTAACCACCGAAGGCTGCGTGAGCCGGGTAGGCGTGGTAACAGTTCATCCACACCCGACCGGCCTGGATGTTGCGGCCCATCCGGTAGGCGAGATTGGTGTCGCGGGTCCATACACCGGCACCCAGACCAAACTCGGTGTCGTTGGCGATGGCCAGGGCTTCTTCCTCGGTCTTGAAGGTGGTAACGCCCACGACCGGTCCGAAGATTTCTTCCTGGAACACGCGCATCTTGTTGTCACCCTTGAACAGGGTGGGCTGGATGTAGAAGCCATTGTTGAACTCTTCATCCAGATGCTCGCGGTCGCCGCCAGTCAGCACCACAGCGCCCTCTTCCTTACCAATGGCCAGGTAGGACATGATCTTGTCGAACTGTTCTTTCGACGCCTGGGCACCTACCTGAACATCGGTGTCCAGCGGGTTGCCACGCTTGATCGACTTGGTGCGCTGAACCACCTTCTGCATGAACTCTTCGAACATGTCTTCCTGGACCAGCGCCCGTGACGGACAGGTGCAGACTTCGCCCTGGTTGAAGAACGCCAGAACCAGACCTTCCACGCACTTGTCGATGAATTCCGGCTCGGCCTTCATCACGTCGGAGAAGTAGATGTTCGGGGATTTGCCACCCAGCTCCACTGTGGACGGGATGATGTTTTCAGCCGCGCACTTGAGGATGTGGGAGCCAACCGGGGTGGAGCCGGTGAAGGCAATCTTGGCAATACGCTTGCTGGTGGCCAGGGCCTGGCCGGCCTCGATGCCGTAGCCGTTAACAATGTTCAGCACGCCCGGCGGCAGCAGGTCACCAATGATTTCCATCAGTACCAGGATGCTGGCAGGCGTCTGCTCGGCAGGCTTCAGCACGGTGCAGTTACCCGCAGCCAGACAGGGGCCCAGTTTCCAGGCCGCCATCAGAATCGGGAAGTTCCATGGAATGATCTGGCCAACGACACCCAGCGGCTCATGGAAATGGTACGCCACGGTATTGTGGTCGATCTCGCCCATGTGGCCTTCCTGGGCACGAAGACAACCCGCGAAGTAGCGGAAGTGATCAGCCGCGAGGGGAATGTCGGCGTTCAGGGTTTCGCGCACGGCCTTGCCGTTGTCCCAGGTTTCAGCGACTGCGAGCTTCTCGAGGTTGGCCTCGATGCGGTCCGCAATTTTCAGCAGGATGTTGGAACGCTCGGTGGGAGAGGTCCTGCCCCACGCAGGTGCCGCCTTGTGCGCTGCGTCCAGGGCCAGATCAATATCTTCGGCACTGGAGCGCGGAATTTCACAGATCACATTGCCAGTGACCGGTGTGATGTTCTCGAAATACTGGCCTTTTACCGGGGCAACCCACTCGCCACCGATGTAGTTCTCGTAACGGGATTTGAAAGAAACGACGGAGCCATCCTTTCCTGGTTGTGCGTAGATCATGATCTCGACCTCTTGTTGTGTTTGTCGCAGGGCAACGCGGCCTTTCGCGTTTACCCATTCAATGTAGACGCCAAACCCGGAAAGTTGAATGGTGCGATGGAGGCGAAAAACTCCTCCCTTGGTAGTAGATGGCTCGAAGGCCATGCCATCAGTGGTCTGGCTCTGGAATCAAACTCCGAAAATAAATGCACTGGAAGCGCACTGACCGACGCACAAAAACGGTGCGCCCGCCCAGGCAGGAAGCAACACTGCCCTTCCCCGGAACTTCCACCTCAGTAAAATCAGTGACTTGCCGATTGGCATGGACTCTGCAGTACATTCAGCACGCAGCGAGACGTCGGTTACTGAAACCACAATCAAAGCGCCACAATCTGACCAATGGTCAACTAGGGTTCCGGTCTGCAACCACAAACGCAGACGACTGGTCCGAGAGTTGACGACCTTTTCCAAGGTTACACGGCGGGACAAAAGCCCGGGAGGATCGCTCAGTTACTGACGCCTCTCGCTTTTTTGGATGCCCTAACCAGGAGGAAAAGGCCATGTTGCAAACCGCAGCCCCCCTCTACGACGATCTGATTCCCGGCGGATCCCACTGGTCCTTTATCGTGCGCCGTGGCCATGTGCTGCGCCTGATTGACGAAACCGGCGGGACCAACGTCGGCATGTTGATGTACAACCCCGAGAACCCGCTCGAGCGGTACAACATGCCGGACACCCTGAAGAACCAGCACACTTTCCTGCTCACCAAAGGCCACGTGCTGCTCTCGGACATGGGCCGGGTGTTTGCCTCCATCATCCGCGATGATCTTGGCTGGCACGATACCGTCGCTGGCACCTGCAACGCAGATCTGGTGGAAAAGCGCTGGGGCAAAAAGACGTATCAGGAAGCCCATAATCACTACCACCGGAACGGTTTCAACAGCTTTCTGAACGAACTGGCCAAGTACGGCCTTGGCAAGAAAGACCTGACCGCCAACCTGAACTGGTTCAGCAAAGTAAAAACAGATGACGACGGCAACATGGCCTTCTCCGAGGGCCACTCCCACGCCGGCGCCACCGTCGACCTGCGCTTTGAGATGGACACCATCGTAGTGCTGCACACCTGCCCGCATCCGATGAACCCGGCCAGCGAGTACCCCAGCCATCCGCTGCGGTACCAGTTGTTCAAGGCGGCCCCGGTAACCGATGCCGATCCCTGCAAGACGTCGTCCCCCGAGGCCACCCGGGCCTTCGCCAATAACGCCCTGTACCACCTGTTCCAGTAACGGAGGCCGGACATGATCAAGCAAAGCGTATTGAAGCCTGAAGACGCCGCCTTCCGTGAAACCGTACCGGCAGGCGAGTATTTCCTGAAAGTGGTGAACGCCGGCGAAACCATCCGGATTCTGGATCTGGAGGGCAACCAGGCCGCCGACACCCTGTTCTACAACGCCCATAATCCGACCGAACGCTACAGCGCCGTCGACACCATCCGCGAGCAGGGCAACGTCTACCTGACGGCTGGCTCGAAGCTGATGTCTTCTGAAAACAACGTGATGCTGGAAATCACCGCCGACACCTGCGGCCGTCACGACACCCTGGGCGGTGCATGTGCGGCCGAGAGCAACACAACCCGTTATGCCCTTGAGAAAAAGTGCATGCACGCCTGCCGGGACAGCTGGCTGGTGGCCGTCACCGAACACGAAGAACTGGGCATGAGCAAACGGGACATCACCCACAACATCAACTTCTTCATGAATGTCCCGGTCACGGCCGACGGCGGACTCACCTTCGCCGACGGGATTTCCGATGCCGGCAAATACGTGGAGCTGGAAGCGAAGATGGATGTTCTGGTGATGATCTCCAACTGCCCGCAGCTCAACAATCCCTGCAACGGCTGGAACCCCACACCGATTGAGGTGCTGGTATGGAGCTGAGCGGCAGATTCTCAAAGGTCCTGATCGCCAACCGCGGCGCCATCGCCTGCCGGGTTATTCGCACGCTGCGTGACATGGGGCTGACCTCGGTTGCCGTCTACGCCGAAGCGGATTCCGATTCGCTTCACGTACGGCAGGCGGACGAGGCGTATTCCCTGGGAGACGGCCCGGCAGCGACCACTTACCTGGATCAGGACAAACTGTTCGAGGTAATCCGCGAGAGCGGTGCCGGCGCCATCCACCCCGGCTACGGCTTCCTGAGCGAAAACGCCGATTTTGCCCGACGCTGTGACGCCGAAGGCGTGGTCTTCCTGGGCCCGACACCCGAGCAGATGGAGCAATTCGGTCTCAAGCATACGGCACGGTCACTGGCTGAAAGCGCCGGTGTGCCACTGCTCCCGGGCACTGGCTTGCTGACCGATCTGGAAGAAGCACTGAAAGCCTCCGACACCATCGGCTACCCGGTGATGCTCAAAAGCACCGCCGGCGGTGGCGGCATTGGCATGTCCCGCTGCTATGGCCCGGACGATCTGAGCAAGAGCTTCGAGTCGGTCCAGCGCCTGAGCCAGAACAACTTCAGCAACAACGGCGTGTTCCTGGAAAAATTTGTGGAACATGCCCGCCATGTGGAAGTGCAGCTGTTTGGCAATGGCAAAGGCCAGGTTCTGGCCCTCGGCGAGCGAGACTGTTCCGCCCAACGCCGGAACCAGAAAGTGATTGAAGAAGCACCGGCTCCCGGGCTCACCGAGGACGTCCGCACACGCATGCACGCCACCGCGCGCCAGCTGGGCGAAAGTATCAGCTACCGCAGTGCCGGCACCGTGGAGTTTATCTACGACCCGGACACCACCGAGTTCTACTTCCTGGAAGTGAATACCCGCTTACAGGTGGAGCACGGTGTGACCGAGCAGGTTTATGGCGTGGATCTGGTCCGATGGATGGTGGAACTGGGCGCAGGCACCCTGCCCGACCTGGCAAAACTGGGCAGCAACCTCGCGCCTTCCGGCCACGCCATCCAGGCCCGGATCTATGCGGAAGACCCCAACAAGGATTTCCAGCCCGGCGCAGGCCTGCTCACCAACGTGGCCTGGCCCGAAGAGGATGGCCTGAGAATCGACACCTGGATCCAACCGGGTACGGAGGTGTCGCCGCTCTATGATCCCATGCTCGCCAAGGTGATTGTGCATGAGGCCGATCGCGAATCGGCCCGCCAGCGGTTGATGCAGGCACTCGACGACAGCCAGCTCTATGGCATCGAGACCAACCTGAAATACGTGCGCCAGGTACTGGACGACCCGCGCTTTGCCGAGGGCAGACTGTTTACTCGAACCCTCAACGAATTCGATTACCAGCCGGCCACCGTGGATGTGCTCAGTGGCGGCACCCTGACCACCATCCAGGACTACCCCGGTCGCATCGGCTATTGGGAAATCGGCGTACCACCGTCGGGTCCTTTCGACAGTTATTCGTTCCGGCTTGGCAATCGACTGCTGGGCAATCCGGAAGGGGCTCCAGGTCTGGAAATCACCCTGAAGGGACCAGTGCTCACCTTCAACCGCGCCACCCAGATTGCGCTGACGGGCGCCCAGCTGGACGCCACGCTGGACGATAAGCCGGTCGCCTTCTGGCAGGTGATTGACGTGCCCGCTGGCGCTACCCTGAAGCTGGGTGCCACCACGGCGGACGGAGCACGGGCCTATGTTCTATTCAGCGGTGGGCTGGACTGCCCGGAATACCTGACCTCGTGCAGCACCTTTACCCTGGGCCAGTTCGGCGGCCATTGTGGTCGCGCCTTGCGGGCCGGCGATGTGCTGGCCCTGGCGGATTCGGAGCCAACCGGTCTGACAGCCCTTCCTGCCGAACTGAAACCGACCATCGGCAAAACCTGGAAACTGCACGTTACCTATGGGCCTCATGGCGCGCCGGATTATTTTACTGACGAAGACATCGACACCTTCTTCGCCAGCGATTGGGAGATTCACTACAACTCGAGCCGCACCGGCGTACGACTTATTGGCCCGAAACCGCAGTGGGCGCGCAGTGACGGCGGAGAGGCCGGCATGCATCCGTCCAACATTCACGACAACGCTTACGCCGTGGGCACCGTGGATTTCACCGGCGACATGCCGGTGATTCTCGGTCCTGATGGCCCCAGCCTGGGCGGCTTTGTCTGCCCGGTGACGGTCATCAGCGCTGACCTGTGGAAACTGGGCCAACTGAAAGCCGGTGACAAGGTCCAATTTGTTCCGGTCAGTCAGGACCAGGCCGTGGCCCTGCGGGAAGCCCTCGACGAGTCCATCGCCACCCTGACCGCAGCGACCGCCCATATCAAACCGATCACACCAACCTCCCCGGTTCTGGCGGCACTCAGTGACGATGAACACGAAACCGGCGTGGTTTATCGGGCCGCCGGCGACAACTACGTGTTGGTGGAATACGGCCCAATGGAGCTGGATATCCGCCTGCGCTTCCGCGCCCACGCGCTGATGCTGTGGCTGCGTGAGCAGAATCACGATGCCATTCTGGAGCTGACCCCCGGCATCCGATCCCTGCAGGTGCATTACGACAGCCAGAAACTGAACCAGCGCACGCTGCTGGATCTGCTGATCGGCGCCGAAAAGGAACTGGAAAAACAGCCCGAATGGGATGTGCCCGCGCGCATCGTTCATTTGCCCCTGTCCTGGGATGACGAAGCCTGCCAGACCGCCATCGCGAAATACATGCAGTCGGTGCGGAAGGATGCCCCCTGGTGCCCGAGCAACCTGGAGTTCATCCGCCGCATCAACGGACTGGACAGCATCGATGAGGTAAAAAAGACGCTTTTCGAGGCAACCTATCTGGTGATGGGCCTGGGCGACGTCTATCTGGGCGCCCCGGTCGCTACCCCGCTGGATCCCCGGCACCGGCTGGTGACCACCAAATACAACCCGGCCCGTACCTGGACCGCGGAGAACTCCGTTGGCATCGGCGGCGCCTACCTGTGCATCTACGGCATGGAAGGGCCAGGCGGCTACCAGTTTGTCGGTCGTACCCTGCAGATGTGGAATCGCTACCGCACCACCGATTTCTTCGAGCCCGGCAAGCCCTGGCTGCTCCGGTTCTTTGACCAGGTGCGCTTCTACGAGGTCAGTGCCGAAGAACTGCAGCAAATCCGACGGGACTTTCCCAATGGCGACTACCCGATAAAGGTCGAGGAAACCCGCTTCAATCTGAAGGACTACGAGCAGTTTCTGGCGAACAACGACGACGAAATTCAGACCTTCACAGCCAAGCGCAAACAGGCCTTCGATGAGGAGCTGCAGCGCTGGATCGAGTCGGGCCAGATCAACTTCAGTTCCGAAGCACCGATCGAGGACACCGGCGAAGACGACATTGCCAACCTGCCAGCAGGCCAGCACGCGGTGGAAAGCCACGTAGCCGGTAACCTCTGGGAGTGCCTGGTCAAGCCAGGCGACACCATCGATGCCCAGCGGCCGGTGGCGGTTATTGAATCCATGAAAATGGAAATCGAATTACTGAGCCCCGTAACCGGACGCGTGGTAGACGTGCGCCGGGAAGCGGGACAGGCGGTCTCGCCCGGAACGCCGGTCGTGATCGTTGAAGAGATTACCGAGTAATGCCAGCAACCCCAAAAAACTTAAGAAAGACCAAACCTGCAAACACGGGCAAGGCCCGAGGAGAGACACCATGAAAACACGCGACATCACCAAAGGTCTGGCGGCCGGTCTGTTCACGGCCTCCCTGTCCATGGGTGCAATGGCCGAGGAAAAGGACTCCTTCAGCATCGCATGGACCATCTATGCCGGCTGGGTGCCCTGGCAGTATGCCGAGGACTACGGAATCATGAAAAAGTGGGCGGACAAGTACGATATCGAAGTGGATATCGTGCAGGTGAACGACTACATCGAGTCCATTAACCAGTATACCGCCGGCCAGTTCGATGGTGTGACAGCTACCAGCATGGACGGCCTATCGATTCCCGCAGCCTCTGGTGTGGATACCACCGCGCTGATCGTCGGTGATTACTCCAACGGCAACGACGGCCTGGTTTCAAAAGATGCGTCCAGCATCGAAGAGCTGGAAGGCGAAACCGTTCATTTGGTTGAGTTGTCCGTCTCCCACTACCTCCTGGCCCGCGCCCTGGCCAGCGTTGGCCTGGAAGAACGTGACTTGAGCGTGGTCAACATTTCTGACGCTGATCTGGTCTCTGCATTCCAGACCGACGATGTTCGCCATGTGGCAACCTGGAATCCGTTGCTGAGCGAAGTGGAAGCCTATCCCGGTGCTACAAAGCTGTTTGATTCCAGCCAGATTCCGGGCCACATCAAGGATCTGACTCTGGTAAACACCGAGACCCTGGCCGACAATCCCAAGCTGGGCAAGGCATTGGTCGGAGCCTGGTACGAGACCATGAGTATTCTTGAGTCCGATACCCCAGAGGGTGCGGAGGCGCGGGCATACCTGGGCGAGCTTTCCGGCACGGACCAGGGCGGCTACGAAGCACAGCTGGCAGGCATGAAGATGTTCTGGGAGCCGCAGATGTCGGTGGACTTCATCAACAGCGACGAGGCGTCTGAAGCGATGGACAGCGTACGTGAGTTCTCCTTCGAGAAGGGCCTGCTGGGCCAGGGGGCCATGAGCCCGGACTTCGTGGGCATCGAGTTCCCGGATGGGTCCATCATGGGTGACTCTGGCAACGTGAAGCTTCGTTTCAATGACAGTTATATGGAGATGGCGGCAGACGGGGAGATCTGAGCCTCTGATTGCTTGCCTTGATGGTTAGCCGAGGGCACGATGTTCGTGCCCTTTTTTGTGGGCTTCGGAGGTGGATTGGGTTTGGGGTGCCTTTCCAAAACTGTGCGGAGCCATGGATGGCGGAGCCCAAGCGTCACATGGATGTGCCGCAAGGAGCGTGTTTTGGAAAGGCACCCTCATACCACCCCGAAACTCCCAAGCCAAGTTAAGTAGACGAATCAGATGCGCCGTACCAAGGAAGATGCCGAGAAAACCCGCCAGACTGTGCTTGAGGCCGCGCTCAAGTTGTTTAGCCGGGACGGTTACTCACTAACGACTTTGAGCCGTATTGCCAAAGAAGCCGGTTGTAGCCGTGGGCCGATCTACTGGCATTTCGAGAACAAGGATGATCTGTACGAAGCTGTACTTGCCTACTCCCAGGAACCGCTGGAAGCCCTGGTCGCGGAGTGTTCTGGCATGCGGGAAACGCCCATTGAGGCCATGGATCATTTTATTGAACGCTGGCTGAGCTTGTTGGCCAATGACCGGAAGTATCGTCAGTCGTTCGAGATTCTGTTGAACAAGACCGAACTAACCGATGCCATGAGCCGAACGCTGAAGCGGGAACGGGCGTTGACCCGGTCGATTATTGCGATGTTCCGGCACCTGGTTGCCCAGGCAGCTGAGCAGGGTCTGATTTCTACACAGGAAGACCCGGAGGATCTGGGACTGCTGAGTTACACCTATCTGATGGGCATTACCCAGACCTGGCTGTTTGCGCCGAAGCTGTTTTCGTTGAAACAGGAAACGGCGTTTTTCCAGCGACAGTTCTGGGTGCTACTGGGTCGAGGCTGAGCGCTCTTTCTCCAGCAATTGCTGTTTTCGGTCGAGGCCCCAGCGGTAACCGCCGAGGGAGCCGTCGCTTCGCAAGACACGATGGCAGGGAATCAGCACGGCGATGCGGTTCCGGCCGCAGGCGGAGGCCACAGCCCGAACGGCTTTGGGCTCGCCCAGTCGCCTTGCCAACTCCGTGTAACTTACCACCTCACCTTCACGGACGCTTAGCAGGAGTTTCCAGACCCTTGTCTGAAAAGCCGTGCCACGGATATCCAGAGGGACATCCGGTCTGGGCATGTTCTGGCTCAAATGCTCATCCAGAGCCAACATCCACGCATCCAGCTCCGGCGATGCCTTTGCCCCAGACGGAGCCAGTCGAGCCTTCGGAAACTCCTTCTGTAACTGATCTCCCAGTGCCGTCTCATCATCCCCGAATTCGGCAAAACACACACCCTGATCGGTGGCGGCCATCATCAGCAGGCCGAGAGCCGTTTCCCGGCAGGCATAGGCAATGGTTTCACCTTCCCCACCCTTGCCGTAGCGGGAAGGCGGCATGCCGACCTGTCGGTCTGCCTTGCCATAGACGCGACTGACCGAACCAAAGCCGGCATCGTAGATTGCATCGGTCACGGTCCGGCCTGTTCTCAACGCCCGCTTGTAGTGGTTCAGGCGCAGTGCATCCTGATAAGCCTTTGGTGAGACACCGAAGGTTTCCTTGAACACCCGCTGTACGCGGGATGGCGACAACCCAACCACAGCGCCGAGGTCGGCAAGGCTCAACGGTTCATCTGGCCGGCTCTCGATGTACCTGGCCAGTGCGACCATTCGATCGGCAACGGGCATGGATGCTTTCGCGTCACTATCCTTCTCGTCCTGCATCGGGGTTCGGAAACTTTCCATGCTTCGGCTCCTTCATGTGCGCACAACCCATCATCCATATGATGCGCGTTTGCTTCGCCCCCTTCCATCCGATTCTTGCGGGCGCTACATTGACCGTCAATCAACAATAAAACCAACCGATTCCGAGGGGTCAGCACTATGTCCGAGCAATTGGCAATTCCATCCAAAAAGGGTGAAGTCAGTGAGGAGGAGTGGCAGCTTCGCATTGACCTTGCCGCCGCCTACCGACTGATTGCTCTCTACGGCTGGGACGACCTTATCTTCACCCATCTCTCGGTGCGAATTCCCGGTGACGAGCATCATTTCCTGATCAACCCCTACGGAATGATGTTCGAGGAAATTACGGCTTCCAGCCTGGTGCGCATTGATCAGGAAGGCAACAAGATCAATCCAGACGATTTCGACATCAACCCTGCCGGTTTCACCATTCACAGCGCCATCCATGCGGTTCGTGAGGATGCTGCCTGTGTCATGCACACCCACACGACCGCCGGTGTCGCTGTGTCAGCGCAGAAGGAAGGCTTGCTGCCCTTGTCCCAGCAAAGTCTTTTTCCGCTATCCGGACTCGCGTACCACGATTACGAAGGCGTGGCGCTGCGCGAAGACGAGAAAGCGCGCCTGCAGGCAGATCTGGGCCACGCCCGTTTCATGATCCTGCGCAACCACGGCCTGCTGACCACGGGACCCAGCGTCGCCGAGGCCTTCCTGAACATGTACATCCTGCAGCGCGCCTGCGAGGTCCAGATTCAGGCCATGTCCGGAGGCCAGCCGCTGGTACGTATTCCCGATACCATTCTCAGCTCCATTCGGGAGCAGGCCAAAAAGGTCACCAAGGGCATGGGTGGCAACCTTGCCTGGCCAGGACTTCTCCGGAAGTTGGACCGCATCGATCCAGGCTTCCGAAGCTGACATCAGGCCCTGTAGCTATCAGAACATTTTCAGATAACGGTCCACTTCCCAGGCCGACACGTGGTTCTGATAGCTCTCCCACTCGCCTTTCTTGAAGTCGATAAAGCTTTTGAACATGGCTTCACCGAAGACTTCTTTCGCCAGCGGATCGGCCTCAAAAGCCTCCACGGCCTCGCCCAGGTTCCGGGGCAGATACTCGATGCCCTGCTCGGCGATTTCAGCATCGCTGTAGTTGTACATGTTCTCGTGGTGGGGGGCGCCCGCGTCCAGACCTTCACGGATGCCTTCCAACCCTGCAGCGAGAATCAGCGCACTGCCAAGATAGGGATTGCAGGCAATGTCTGCGGCACGGCATTCGATGCGCCCGCCCATGCCGGGAATCCGGATCATATTGGTGCGGTTGTTGGAGCCATAACACATGAATACCGGTGCCCAGGTGGAACCCGACATGCTGCCCTGGCGAACGAGCCGTTTGTAGCTGTTCACTGTCGGCGCAATCACGGCACTGATGGCCGCGCCATGTTTCAGCACACCTGCGGCGAAGTGATAGGCGATCTTGCTGATGCCGCAGTTGTGCAGATCGTCGCCCTTGGGCTCGAACAGGTTTTCGCCAGTTTTCAGATCCGCCAGCGACATGTTGTAGTGGGCGCCACTGCCGGTGCGGTCGGCAAAGGGCTTGGGCATGAAGCTCGCGAAAGCGCCATGTTTGCGGGCAATCTCGTTGGCCATCATCCGGAAGAACACCAGGCGGTCGGACATGGTCAGTGCGTCGGCATATTTGAAGTCGGTTTCGAACTGGCCGTTGGCGTCTTCGTGATCAAACGAGTACACATCCCAGCCCAGCTCGTTCATGGCGTCTACCAGCTCATCCATGATGGGCAGGTTATCCATGAGCGTGCGGGGGTCATAACAGGGCTTGCCCAGGTTGTCGCGATCACTCAGCGGGGCAAAGCCGCCATCCTCGGTATCCCGGAACAGGAAGAACTCGGTTTCAATACCGAGATTGAAGCGATACCCCATATCGGCCGCCGCACTCAGCTGACGACGTAGAATATTCCGGGAACAGGCTTCGAAAGGCGCGCCGTTCAGGAACAGATTGCCCGGGAACCAGGCCAGCTGGCGATTCCAGGGGCAGATGGCCAGCCCATCGGCATCCGGCATGGAGGCGACCTCGTCGTCGGAGATATCCTGGGGCACGCCATCCAGGGCGGCGCCTGTGTAAAGCTCCGAGCCTTCCATCATTTGCCCCAAGTGAGCCACGGGCACGAACTTGCCTTTGGTCACACCGTGGATGTCCACGTAGCTGGCAATGGCGTATTTCACACCTTCCTCTGTGAGCTTCTCTTTCAGGGCCTGGGTGTTGGTCAATTCCGTCATCCTGTTTTTCTCCGGCCCGTCATGCGGGCAATCAGTTTGGGTTCTGGCACGTTTCTTTCTTTGTTTTTGCCATTCAACTTACATGCCAGCGTGTATATATAAGAGCGAAGGCGAGAGACTTCAGGCAAACAGTCAGCCTGAAAGAGAGGGGAAAATGGCGTCGAAGCAATGGCTTGTAGAAGATTACGAAGCAGGTGACCTGCCTCTGACTTCCGGCGAAACGTTGCGCTCCGCGAGATTGCGGTACCACCGCATCGGCGAGCTGAATGCACCAAAAGACAACCTTATTATGCTGCCCACGTACTACGGTGGTGCAGCCGCGGGTAATCACCCGTGGGTTAGAGGCAACAGCCCCCTCGATCCGGATCGTTACTGCATCGTTATTCCCGCTTTGTTGGGCGCAGGCGAATCATCCTCACCCTCGAACACCGCCGGAGCACAGGGCGGCCCGGGCTTTCCTGCCGTGTCCCTGTATGACAACGTGATGCTACAAAAGCGGTTGGTGGAGGACGTCTTCGGAGACGCCCGGATCGCGCTGGTGATGGGCTGGTCCATGGGCGGGATGCAGGCGCTGCAGTGGGGCTGTTTGTTTCCGACGCAGGTGCGCGCAGTGCTGGCCACCTGCTGCACCGCGCGGTGCTATCCCCACAACCGGGTATTTCTTGAGGGCGTAAAGGCGGCACTGACCTGTGACCACGCCTTCGAGAATGGCCGCTACCGGACTCCACCCGAACGCGGACTCCGGGCCTTCGGCCGGGTTTATGCGGGCTGGGCTTATTCCCAGGCGTTTTTCCGTCACGAGCTCTGGCGCGAACAGGGTTTTGGCTCCATTGAAGAGCTGCTTCGATTCTGGGAGCAGGATCATCTGGGCCAGGACGCCAATGATCTGCTCACCGTGCTGAACACCTGGCAGAACGGCGATATCAGCGACAACCCCGTATTTGGCATGGATTTCGACGCGGCGCTCTCTGCCATTGCCATGCCTACCCGGATGATGCCCTGCACCACCGATCTCTACTTTACCAGGGAGGACGCCAGTGAGGATGGCCTCCGGATGCCTGGCGCAACCGTGGAATCGCTGGAATCGGACTGGGGCCACGTTGCCGGTGGTGCGGGCCGGGAGGCTGCAAGCCACAATCGCATCCTTGCGGCCGCCCGGGCTTTGCTCTCGGGAAAGGCGTCATGATCGAGCACCCGAACCTATGTTGCACCAACCCGGTGCATATTTTTGCCGACTCCTTTGCCGGGATGACCCGTTTTCGCCCGCTCTTCGGATCTGGCATGCCATCTGCACTGTTTCCGACTGACGGTTTTCAAAAACCCGATCCGTTCAAAGCACTGTTCACAACACCGCAGACAGAGCGACGGACAAAATGGGTGACTAGGGTTCCGGTCCGGGCAGTCAAGATTCCCGGATGGCTGGTCCGAGAGTTACCGACCTCTGGGGAGGTTACACGGCGGGACAAAAGCCCGGGAGACTGAATCGCAAGGGACGCTGTTACCCGCGATGACCTTGCCGTGTTGTGTAACCAGAGGAGACGATTCATGCGAATGATCAACCATCACCCCGGGCGTGTTTCCGCTACCCTCTTGGGCCTGCTGCCCTTTCTGTTGATCATGCTCATCTACAGCCTGGCCTCCCAGGAGCGCCTGGCAGACAACCCCAACGATAAACTCCTTCCCGGCCTGGAGCAGATGACCGCGGCCGTGGATCGCATGGCTTTTCAGGAGGACCGTCGCAGCGGCGACTACCTGATGTGGCAGGACACGACCGCCAGTCTGGCGCGCCTTGGAATGGGCGTCGGTATCGCCGCGTCGCTGGCGCTGGTGGTCGGTATTCTCAATGGAGTGCTGCCACTGGTCAGGGCCAACCTTGCTCCTCTGGTTTCTGCCCTTTCCATGGTGCCGCCGCTGGCCATACTACCGATTCTCTTCATTGTGTTCGGGCTGGGCGAGCTTTCCAAAGTCATGCTGATCGTAATCGGAACCGCGCCCATCATGATGCGGGATGTGGCCCAGCGGGTCCGCGAACTTCCCGGCGAGCAACTGATCAAGATCCAGACTCTGGGCGCGAATTCCTGGCAAGTAATCACCCGCATGGCCCTGCCCCAGGTGCTGCCCCGCCTGATCGACGCCGTGCGCCTGAGCCTTGGCCCCGCCTGGCTGTTCCTGATTGCTGCCGAGGCGATTGCCTCCACCGAAGGCCTCGGCTACCGGATCTTCCTGGTGCGGCGCTACCTGGCCATGGACGTGATCCTGCCCTATGTCATCTGGATCACCATTCTCGCCATTGTTATCGACCAGTGCCTGCGCCTGGCAAACCGCAGGCTGTTCCCCTGGTACAACGCAGGAGGCCACTGATGAGCTTCATTACCGTCAACAATCTCTGGAAAGAATACGGTGACCAGGTGATCCTGGAGAACCTGAACCTGAGCGTGAAACAGGGCGAATTCTGCACTCTGGTGGGCGCCTCCGGTTGTGGCAAATCCACCTTCCTGAAAATGCTGTTGGGCCAGGAAACCCAGACCCGCGGCGAACTCTTACTGGAGGGCGAGGCCTTCCCCGGCGAGCCGGACCGAAACCGGGGTATCGTATTCCAGCGCTACTCGGTGTTCCCTCACCTGACAGTGCGCCAGAACGTGCTGATGGGTCTGGAACTGGAACAGAAGCCCTGGCTGGGCAAACTGTTCGGCAGCGCCCGCCGCGAAGCCCTGGAGAAAGTGGGTGCCATGCTGGAGTCTGTGGGCCTGAGCCCATCAGCCAACAAATGGCCCCACGAACTCTCCGGCGGCATGCAACAACGCCTCGCCATCGCCCAGTCGCTGATCATGCGCCCACGAGTACTCCTGCTGGACGAGCCATTCGGCGCATTGGACCCCGGCATTCGGGGCGACATGCACGATCTGCTATTGAAACTCTGGCAGGAAACCGGCACCACCATCTTCATGGTGACCCACGATCTGAAGGAAGGTTTTTACCTGGGCACCCGACTGCTGGTGTTCGACAAGGTGCGCAACGATCCCCATGACCCACAGGCATTTGGTGCCACCATCACCTACGACTTGCCGATCGGGCAGACAGATCGAAAACTGTTCGAAGACATTCACCAGTCGGTCAGCGAGACAGCCCGTAATCAGGCCGCCTGATCTAACGGACAGCTCAATAAAAAAGGTCGCCCCAGGGCGACCTTTTTTTTCACTTTCGCTTGGATCAGTTGCTGGCAACCCGATCCTTCGGCAGCTTGAAGGTCCAGACCATACCGCCCTGGTTGAAGTCCTTCACTACCTTGGCCACTTCGCCACCCCAGAGCGGAACCGCGCCACCCCAGCCGGACGCCACAGAGACGTACTGCTCGCCATCCATGGTCCAGGTGATGGGCGTGCCCACGACACCGGAACCGGTGTTGAAGCGGTAGAGCTCTTCGCCGGTCTTGGCATCAAACGCCTTCAGATGGCCCTCGGGCGTACCGGTGAACACCAGACCACCGGCCGTTGTCATCACGCCACCCCACAGCGGTGCGGTGTTCTCGTAACGCCAGACTTCCTCACCGGTTTTCGGATCCATGGCCCGAAGTACGCCGATGTAGTCATCGTTGGCCGGCTTGATGGTGAACCCTGCACCCAGGAACGCAGCGCCCTTCTTGTAGGAAACAGGCTCGTTCCAGATATCCATGGACCACTCGTTCGAGGGCACGTAGAACAGACCGGTCTGCTGGCTGAAGGCCATGGGCATCCAGTTCTTGCCGCCGAGGAAGGCTGGCTGAGCCAGAACCATTTCACCCTTGCCACCTTCCATATCGGCAGGATTGCCCGGGCGTCCGCCCTCGGTGTAAATCGGACGGCCGGTCTTCGGATCCAGGCCCTCTGCCCAGGTGATCTTGTCCACGAACGGGAAGCCACGAATAAAGTCACCGTTCTCGCGGTTCAGTACGTAGAAGAACCCGTTACGGTCGGCGGTGGCCGCTGCTTTCACGGTTTTACCGTTCTCTTCGTAGTTGAAGGAGATCAGTTCGTTAACACCATCATAGTCCCAGCCATCGTTCGGGGTGGTCTGGAAGTGCCACTTGATGCTGCCGTCGTCCGGATCAATCGCCAGTCGGCTTGAGGAGAACAGGTTGTCGCCGGGGCGCAGGTGCGAGTTCCAGGGCGCCGGGTTACCGGTACCAAAGAACAGGGAATCGGTGTCCGGATCGTAGGTGCCGCCCAGCCAGGTAGCCGCGCCGCCGTTCTTCCACATTTCGCCGGGCCAGGTCACGCCTGCCTTGCCACCGGAAATGCCGTTTTCGATCTTTTTGCCATCCTTGTAGACATAGCCCATATGGCCTTCTACCGTCGGACGGGTCCATACCAGATCACCGGTATTGGCATCGTAGGCTTCCACCTTGCCGACAATACCGAATTCACCACCGGAAACGCCGGTAATGACCTTGCCCTTGATGACCATGGGCGCGGCGGTGATTGCATAACCGGCCTGGTAATCGGCCACCTTCTTGATCCACATCGGCTTGCCGGTGTCCTTGTTCAGGGCAACCAGTTTGGCGTCCAGGGTACCGAAGATCACCTTGTCGCCGTAGATGGCGGCACCGCGGTTCACCACGTCACAGCAGGGCATGATGCCATCGGGCAGACGGGCATCGTACTGCCAGATTTCTTCGCCGGTCCTGGCATCGATGGCATAGATGCGGGAGTAGGAGGCGGTCACGTACATGACGCCGTCCTTGATCAGCGGCTGGGATTCCTGGCCGCGCATTTTTTCGCTGCCGAAGGAGAAAGCCCAGGCCGGCTGCAGATACTGAACGTTGCTGGTGTTCAGATCTTCCAGAATGCTATAGCGCTGTCCCTGGGTACCCATGCCATAGCTGACAATGTCTTCAGGGGTCTTGTGATCGTTGATGATGTCTTCGTCGGTTACCGCATGGGCCCCGTAGGAAACAGCCATGGCCAGGGCGCTGGCCGCAATGCGAATCCCGAACTTGTTGGTTCTCATGGTTGCGCTCTCCAAGTCTCTTGTTTTCAGTTCTCTTGAGTTCGTTTCAGGCCGAACCGGGAACTTTTCCCGCCTCTGATACGATTCTTCGCCTCGGGGGCAAAACCAACAATTGCTCGCCGGAACAGGTTTTCTCATCACTTGGTAGTACGACTACACCGGATCTTCCGGCCCCGGCGTTCGGGGCAAACCCTCAGAGATCCCCTTCAGCCCTGGCGATAGCCTGCTCATCCAGAAATTCCCGGTAATAACCCGGCACGCTGTATCGGAGTTTCTGGCTGGCCATCAGCTCGTTCATCTCGCCGGTCTTCACCAGCCTGTCGATGATGGCTTCAAGGGCATAGCCCAGCTGGCGATGGGTGTGTTTGATCGCCATACCCACATCCCATACCTGTTTGCCGATACCCGGAAACCCGTTTCCAGCGGCTTCGAACATGGCGTTCTCGGATTTGGCCAGTTCGTGATCGATCTCCGAGCGCATACCCATGACGGCACTTACTTCACCCTTGCGCATGGCCTCGAACGCGTCCGCCACGTTGGTGTAATGGCGAACCTGTTCCCGCATGCGGCCGCCGAACGCGGAGGTCAGATAAAAATCAGGCAAGGTATCTATCTCGACGCCAATACGGTTGTATTGAAAAACCGCCACGGTTTCGACGGCATCGAGCTTTTCGGGGTTGTAGGCAATCTGCCAGGTTTCCTGCTGATAGGGGCCGAACAGAACGACCTGTTCGTTGATGTACTCACCGGTGGAATCCTGCATGTAGGCATAGGTCTTGTCGTAGGGCACCCGGAGCATCACATCCGCAAGCCGCTGTTTGGCCAGGTAGTGCCCTTTCCAGACGTTGTTACGCAAGTCGTCTCCGAGATTCTCGTCGGGGATGATCCAGTGCACCTTGAACTCAACGCTCATTTCCTCGGCAATCCGCCGCCCGAGTTCGATGTCGATACCCATTGGCTCACCATCAACCTCGTAGGAATAAGGCGGGAAATTCTCATAGACACCGACCTTCAGGTAGCCGGAATCCAGGATGATGTCGTAGGTGCGCTCCGCAGGCCGGTTGAGCAATTCGTTCCCGTCGTTAACCTCCTGGGCCAGGACCACCTGGGCGAACAGCAACAGGGCAAGTATTCCAAGTAGACTTTTCATTGTTTTCTCCCTCCTTTTCTCCCAACGACGAAGGGCCGGCACAGGGCCGGCCCGAATTCAGGCGCTCGTTTTGACAGTAGCCGCGCTCATCACTCTGGCTTGGGCAGGGATTCCACATAGGTGCGGATTGCCCACATGGCGTTCTGGTCCATGCTCTTTTTCCAGGACGGCATTCCGCGATCGGTACCGTTCATAACGCGTCCGATGTAGTACTCGTCATCCCACTCGGTCAGTTCGCGAAGATCCGGCGTGAGACCGCCGGACATCGCCCGAATGCCATGGCACGCGGCGCAGTTGCCAGCGTAGGCACTCTCGCCGATTTTCGCGGCCTGGGCGTTGAACTCGCCGAATTCATTGCCCTCGCGGAAGGGGTTCTCGATGCGCACCTCATCGCCCAGCTCCGGCAGGTTGCCCGTATCCACTTCCTGTGGTGTGACATTGCCGTGGGCAATAGCGAAGCCGGCCAGGCCAAACATGGCCGAAGCCACGATGGTTTTGAGTGAAAAGGACATTGCCATTGGTCTTACCTCTGTTATTGGATTCCCCGTGGTTGGCTATTGGATTTGTCAGTTGCCAACTTGCTGACCACCAGTCTAGGAATCCCCATGTCCAATCCGAATGCCACTTTGGGGGTTTTGGCTTAGTTCCTTGGTAGTAGATTTTTGGTCCCCGAGAGGAAATCTCATCCTTTGGTACTGCCTGATTCCTACTTTCTGAATATTTCCGGGCGTTTCCCCCTTCCATAAGCTGGAAGCACAACAACAAACCGGAGAATCCCATGTCTTTTCTGTCCCGGACGGCGGCCACTTCACTGGTAACGCTGGCGCTGACAAGCCCGATAAAGGCGGAATCCCTGGATGTGCAGATCGGCTACCTGCAGTGGGTGCCAGACCAGGGGCCGGTGCTTTCCAATGTGATTCCGGAACCTGAAGACGCCGGTTTGCGAGGGGCTGAACTGGCCATCAACGACAACAGCACAACCGGCAAGTTTCTGGGCCAGGCCTACTCACTCCGGAGTGAGGTTGCCGATTCGGAAGAAGCGGCCATCGCGGCCTTTGATGCCATGCGTGAGAGCGGCATTGAGCTCTTCGTGGTGAACGCTCCGGCCCAGACCTTGAAGACCATCACGGGCAAGAGCGGCGACAACACCCTGGTCTTCAACGCTGGCGCCAAGGACGATGCCCTGCGCACCGGCCAGTGTCACGTGAACCTGCTGCACACCATCCCCAGCTATTCGATGCTCACCGACGCCCTGGGCCAGTGGCTGAATAAGCGACGCTGGGATGAGGTTTTCCTGATTACCGGGCCGACTGAAGCAGACAAGGGCTGGGCCGATGCCTTCCGCCGTTCCGCCAAGCGCTTCGGGCTGGAGATCGTCGAAGACAAGCCCTGGACCTTTGACGCCGACCTGCGCCGTACCGCCTCCAAAGAACTACCGCTGTTCACCCAGGCCAGTGATTATGATGCGGTTGTAGTCGCTGATGTACGGGGCGATTTTGGCGAGTACGTGCCTTTCAACACCTGGCTGCCGCGCCCGGTGGTGGGCACCCAGGGCATGTCACCGGTCACCTGGCATCGGGTGGTGGAAAGCTGGGGTGCCGCGCAACTTCAAAACCGTTTCCGCGAATTGGCTGGGCGGGATATGAACGGTGAAGACTACGCGGCTTGGGCTGCCATTCGGTCAATGGGTACGGCAGTGACCGACCTGAATTCTGCGCACCCCACCGACATCCGAAATTTCCTGTTCAGTGACAAATTCCAGCTGGCCGCGTTCAAGGGCCGCAAACTCACCTTCCGCGACTGGAACGGCCAGCTGAGACAGCCGATTCCACTCGTGCATCCCCGGGGGCTGGTAGCACGAGCTCCTTTTGAAGGCTTCCTGCACCCGAATACCGAAATGGACACCCTCGGCTTCGACAGACCTGAAAGCGAGTGCCGGATTAACGGCTGAGCCCATGCCGGCCAACGTTCAAAACAAAAAGGAGTCACACCATGAAAACCCTGTTCAAACAGACCGCACTGGCCGCCATGATCGGCCTGTCGACACCGGCACTGGCCAGCGTGGCCTATGTGTCCAACGAGAAAGATAACACCCTGTCGGTGATTGATACCGAAACCCAGGAAGTGATTGAGACCATCAGTGTCGGCCAGCGGCCCCGGGGTATCCTGCTGTCCAAAGACTTTACCAAGCTGTACATCTGTGCCAGCGACGACGACACGGTTCAGGTGCTGGATCTGGCCACCCGCAAGATTGTGGACACCCTGCCTTCCGGTGAAGATCCGGAGCAGTTCGCGCTGCACCCGAATAACAAGCACCTCTACATCGCCAACGAGGACGACGCCATCGTGACGGTGGTGGATGTGGATACCAAGGATGTTCTGGCCCAGATCGATGTGGGCATTGAGCCGGAGGGGATGGCGGTGAGCCCGGACGGCAAGTGGGCGGTAAACACCTCCGAAACCACCAGCATGCTGCACTGGATCAACACCGAGACCTTCGAGATCGAGAAAAACATTGTGGTGGGTCAGCGCCCGCGCCACGTGGAGTTCAGCAAGGACAGCAAGATTGCCTGGGCCTCCGCCGAAATCGGCGGCACCGTGCACATCATCGATGTCGACAACCTGGAGCAGATTCACGAGATGTCCTTCAAGGTGCCTGGCGTTAATCAGGATCGGGTCCAGCCGGTGGGTATTGAACTGACGTCCAATGGCAAATACGCCTTCGTAGCGCTCGGCCCCTCCAATCATGTAGCGGTTGTTGATGCCCAGACCTATGAAGTCCTGGATTACCTGCTGGTGGGCGCCCGGGTGTGGCAGCTGGATCTGGACAAGGACGAGAAGCACCTCTACACCACCAATGGTGTGTCCGGCGATGTATCCGTGATCGATGTGGAAGACCTGAAGGTCATCAAATCCATCAAGGTAGGCCGCTACCCCTGGGGTGTGGTCATCGATCCGACGTCATGACCATCGAAGCGAGCAACCTCAGCTTTCGTTACGGCGACAAGCCGGTGCTCCGGGAGGTCAGCTTTACGCTGACCTCTGGCCGTTTTCACGCGCTGCTCGGGCCCAACGGCGCCGGCAAATCAACCCTGTTTGGTTTGCTCACCCGACTGCTGGCCCTGCAGCAGGGCGAACTCCTGCTGGCCGGGCAGTCCCTGAAAAAACAGCCGGCCGAGGCCATGCGTCAGATCGGCGTCGTATTCCAGCAGAACGCCCTGGACCTTGATCTGACCGTGCGCCAAAACCTGCAATACCACGCCGCGTTGCACGGTCTGTCCCGCAAGGAAGCCAGGGTTCGGGTTGATCGGGAACTGGAACGCTTTAGCCTTGAGGACCGGGCCAACGACGCTGTCCGCCAGCTCAACGGCGGCCATCGTCGGCGAGTGGAAATAGCACGGGCCCTGCTTCACAACCCTTCCCTGTTGTTGCTGGACGAGCCGACGGTGGGCCTGGATGTCGCCAGCCGCAAAGCGCTCAACGAGCACGTGCGAACCCTGTGCGACGAAGACGGACTGACCGTGCTCTGGGCCACGCACCTGATTGAAGAAGTCCGCGCCGACGACCGCGTGCTGATCCTGCATCAGGGCCAGTTGCTCGCCGACGGCAACGGCCAGGCCATCTGCGACGCCGAAGGCACCCGCGACCTGGCTGAAACCTTCCATGCCCTGATCGGAGCCGGCTGATATGAACGCAGCGCACTACTGGCACTGTTTTGTTGGCATCCAGACCCGTGAATGGCTGCGGTTCTGGCAGCAGCGCACTCGCTTTGCCAGCGCCCTGGTCCGGCCACTGCTTTGGCTGGTGGTGTTTGCCGCCGGGTTCCGGGCGGTTCTTGGCATTTCCATCATTCCGCCCTATGAAACCTACATCACCTACGAGACCTACATTGCCCCCGGGCTATGCGGCATGATCATCCTGTTCAACAGCATGCAGGGAGCCCTGTCCATGGTGTACGACCGGGAGCTAGGCAGCATGCGGGTGCTGCTCATGAGCCCCCTGCCCCGGCCGTTCCTGCTGGTCACCAAACTGCTGGCCATGGGCGTGGTGTCCATTGGCCAGGTGTATGTGTTCCTGCTGCTGGCACTGCTGGTGGATGTGGAGCCACCGCTATGGGGTTACCTCGCGGTGTTGCCAGCGCTGATTCTGACCAGTCTGATGCTTGGCGCTCTGGGCCTGCTGATCGCCACCTGGATCAAACAGCTGGAGAACTTCGCCGGGGTGATGAACTTTGTCATTTTCCCGATGTTCTTCATGTCCTCGGCGCTCTATCCGCTCTGGCGCATGAACGAGGCCAGCCCCTGGCTGTACTGGATCTGCCAGTTCAATCCGTTCACCCACGCGGTCGAGGCGATCCGCTTCTCGCTGTACCTGGAGTGGAATCCGATGGCTTACGGGATTACCGCCGGTGTGACGGCGGTGCTAGCGCTACTGGCCACGGCAGGCTTCCGGCCCCAACGCACCAGGATAATTGGGGCTTCCAAGCCGGCTTGATTTGGTGCCAGTGGTCAGCGCGGAGAAGGTTTCCAAAACACGCTCCTTACGGCACATCCCTGTGACGCTTGGGCTCCGCCATCCCTGGCTCCGCACAGTTTTGGAAACCTTCTCCCCGCTGACCACCCATACTCCGTGCAAACCGCCAACACAGGTAGGTCGGATTAGCAAAGCGTAATCCGACAGACTGCGGACACCCTCGATCAACCTAAGAGCCCGTCAAATCCAGATCACGAAGGCGCCCAAGAAGCCCATCGACCAGCCCAGGCTCTGCCAATACATCGTCCCACTGCAGTCGCGCAGGCTTGCCGTCGAGATACCACAGGCGGTTCGCCAATATCTCTGCATCACCGCCATCATGGGTAACGCAGATCATCGCCATATCAGGTTGCGAGTTCAGGATTCCGGCGATCAAGGCTTTCAGTTCGCCGGCCATGATGGGGTCCAGCGAGGCAAACGGCTCGTCCAGCAAGAGCAAGTCCGGTTTCACCGCCAGGCAACGGGCCAGGGCGGCTCTTCGGGCCATACCGAGTGACAGTTGGTCCGGGAGATAATGGCCGTATCCGGCCAGGCCAACCTGGCCCAGCAACGTCCCGGCCTCGTCATCGCTGGCACCAACCAGCCTGAGATTGGCGTGTAAAGTCCGCCATGGCAGCAGGCGATGCTCCTGAAACAGGTAGCCCACCCGGAGCTGCTCCCGGCCGATAACGGCGCTCTCTGGCACCGATTTATCGAGACCGGCAATGGCGTTCAGTAACGTGGTCTTGCCGATTCCCGAGGGTCCCAGCAGGCAGATGCGGTCGCCTCGCGCAATGGTTGCGAAGACCTCTCCGAGCACCGGCTGGCCGAAATCGCGGCCGGCGATTCTGAGTTCAAGCATGGGCGGCCTCCGGTTGTCGCCAGCGACTGGATCGGCGCTCAAGAGGCTGAAGTATGGCCAGTTCAATCAGCTGGACGATGGCAATAAACGCCAGGCTGTAGGCAAGAATGGCGGCCACGTCGAAAACCTGAAACGCCATATGCAACTGGAAGCCAACGCCGCTGGAACGGCCGAGCAGCTCCACCACCAGGACAATTTTCCAGATCAGGGCCAGGCCGCCCCGGGTAGCCGCCATGAGATAGGGAAACAGCTGGGGTACCCAGACTTCCCGCAACCGTTGCCACCGGGTGAACTCGTAAACAGTGGCCATCTCCTCGAGCCTATAGTCCAGGCTGCGGGCGCCCTCCCGGACGGTAACCGCCACGTTGGGCACTTTGTTGATCACGACCGCCATCACGGCCGCCACTTCCACCAGGCCGAACCAGACATACATGAGGATGATGGTGACCAGGGCCGGCAGGTTCAATAAAAGCACCAGCAAGGGATCGAACAGGGCATTGGTGGTTTGCGAACGGCCCATGGCGATGCCGATAGCGGTGCCAATGATCATGGCCAGAATAAAGGCAACCACCACACGCCCGAGCGTCGCGCCCAGATGATGCCAGAGTTCGCCAGTCGCCGATTCACGAATCAGGGTGTCCAGCACGTTCAGGGGCGTCGGCAGCAACGGCGACTGAATTAGCCAGGCGATCAGTCCCCAGAACAGGACAAATAACGGCAGAACTACCCAGTAGCTCCACAGCGGCGGCCGGCCGGCACGGCCTTTCACGGCTGCCTCTGGTAAAACAGATGGGCCGGCATAAGGTTGTCCGGGTCGGCGCCGGTGAGGGTCATCAAACGCTGCAAGTCAGCGATTCTCTGGTCCGTTTGCGGCGCAGGCGTCCCGGCGACAAAGCCCTCTCGTAATGCTGCGAAAACACTGTCGTCCGGATCTCCCATGAGAGGACGCAAGCGCTGCCAGTAGGATGTACTCTCCGCCAGCTCGGCTTTGGCCTGTTGCAGGGAAGCAGCAAAACGATCAGTCAGCGGGCCGTTGTCCTGGGCCCAGCTCTCGGGAAAAACATAGCCAAGCACCGGCAGGTTGCGATCCAGGTCCAGCTCCGTGAGCAGGTCAGCCATACCAAACGCCGACCGCCAGCCGCCCTCACCTCTCAGGCGGGCCGCAAAATGCCAGTAGGTAACGATGACATCCACCTGCCCGCGTTTTAGCGCCTGGCTCAACAGAGGCGGAGCTGCGAACTGAAGTTGGGCGGATTCCTCCAGATTGATTCCCTGGCGCTGAGCCACCTTCTTGAGCAGTATCCAGCCCTTGCTATCCGGCCCGCCCGCAATACCAATGCGCTTGCCGGCCAGATCCGCCACCGAGCGAATCGTTGAGCTGTCAGCGACGACGATATCGCCAATCTGTGAGGAGAAAGGAACGTACAGGTAGGGCGTGCCGGCCTGGAATCGCGATTGGGCCCACAGCAGGTCGGCCACAGCACCGTGCACCGAGCCGCTGGTGACCGCCAGTCTGGAGGCCGGCAGGTTGGCCACCGGTTTCAATTCCAGCCGAAAGCCATGCTCCCGGTCCAGCTCCCGATGCAGGAGATGGTCGAGCTCCCAGTGGGCGGTGCCAAACTGCAACACGCTGACAGACAGCACGGGCAGGTCAGACGCTTCTTCCCGGGCATGGACACTGCCTGCGAGACTCAGGAAAAGACCCAGCACGGCGGCCATTCCCTTTTTGATCCAGGGATCGGCAAGCGAGGATCGGGAGACGGTCGTTATTGTTGGTTGTAGGCTCATTGCTCCACGATACGAAGCCCACAGCCTTGCAAGAATAGTACTTTGGTGCCTGTTTTTTGGTGCGATGGTCGCATTCAACCCGAGACCAAGATGGCGTGTAATGAAACCATCACAATAATAAACAGAGGATCGGAACCGATTCCGGCGATTCTCTGCACAGGAGGCCGCCATGCTGAACGAGCTCGAAGCCGCACTCTCTACCGAGAACTACCCTTCCGAAAACTGCCATCATGATTCTGAAAAAACGCTATCATGATTCGGAAGCCATTCCCGACACTGAAAACAAACAGGTAGACCCATCCATGGAGCCGGCTTACAAGATTCTGATTGCCGACGACCACCCACTGTTCCGCGAAGCCATCAGCAGCGTTATCGCCTCTGGCTTTGAGGGCAGCGAGATCATCGAAACCGACGATCTGGACAGCGCTCTCGACATTACCCGTGAGAATGACGACCTGGACCTGATCCTGCTGGACCTGAACATGCCCGGCATGCATGGTCTTAACGGCCTGATCACCCTGCGCAACGAAGCCCCGACGATTCCGGTGGTTATTGTCTCTGCCGAGGAAGACAAGCAGGTGGTGCTGCAGGCCATTACCTACGGCGCCTGCGGCTTCATTACCAAGTCCTCGCCCAGGGCCCAGATGACCGAGGCCATCCAGCAGATCCTGAACGGCAATGTCTATCTGCCTTCGGACATCATCCGAACCGGCAAGGAGAGCAATACTCGTCGTAGTCGCAATGAAGACAACCCGATTTCACCGGAGCTGCTCAACTCACTGACACGTCGGCAGCTGCTGGTGCTCGAGCGCATGTCCAAGGGCGAATCCAACAAGCAGATCGCCTATAACCTGAACATCGCCGAGACCACGGTGAAGGCCCATGTATCAGCGATACTTCGCAAGCTCGGGGTTCACAACCGCGTGCAGGCGATTCTCTCTGCCAGCGATGTGGATTTCAGTCAGTATCTGAAGCGGTAATAAGGTCAGGGTTTGACAGGCTAAAAGCAAAAAGGGTCAGGTGACATGTTCATCTGACCCTTTTCGTATGAGACCGCAGTCAGCTTCTCAGTAGATGACTCAGCGCACTGCGCAGCTTCAGAGGCTTCACCGGCTTGTTCATCAGCAGGTGCCCAAGTTCGCGGATATGCTGCTTTAGCTCATTGGTGTAGTTGGCGGTAATCATCACCACCGGCGCCGGGCAGTTCCGGCGGCCATTGATCTCCGCCACCACATCCACGCCGTTTTCATCGTTGTCCAGATGATAGTCCGCCAGGATCAGGTCCACTTCACTGGTAGCCGGATCCAGCTGACGCTCGAGATCCTCAAGGGACACCGCCGTCACCACCTGGCAGTCCCAACCTTCGAGCAGGGTTTGCATGCCCTGGCAGATCGACAGGTCATTATCGATCACCCAGATTCGGGCACCGCCAAGACCACTATCGAAAGACACGGCTCGATTCTGGTCGGCCGTCGGTTGCCTTGGCTTCAGGCGGCCAATAGGAACCCGAACACTGAATACCGAGCCTTTCCCCTCGATGGAGGAAACCGTGACTTCATGCCCAAGCATGCGGGATATCTTGTCCACGATCGCCAGACCAAGACCCAATCCTTTATCGGGTTGTGAGCCGGCCGGACGGATGCGTTTGAATTCCTGGAAGATCTCGGTGAGCTTGTCTTCGGGAATACCGGGGCCGGTATCCCACACCTGCAACAGGACATGGTCCTTTTGTCGACGGCAGCCAAGCAGAATCCGGCCGTTGCCGGTATAACGGATGGCGTTGGTCAGGAAATTCCGGAGGATCCGAGCCAGTAGCTGGGAATCCGACTCCACAATCGCGGAGCTGGCAATAAAGTCCAGTTGCAGCCCCTCGGCCATGGCCATCTGGCGGAATTCCCGTGCGATATTATTGAGCAGGTCCCGAAGGTCAAAGGCGGTGACATCCGGTTTGATCACGCCGGCATCGAGCTTGGAAATATCAACCAGGGTGCCCAGCAGGTTTTCAACGTCATCCAGAGAGGTGCTCACCGATCGAACCAGGCCTTCAGCCTTGGGCCCGAACGACTGTTCCAGCAATGCACTGGTGAATAACCGTGCGGCATTCAGGGGTTGCAGCAAGTCGTGGCTGACGGCCGCCAGGAACTTCGTTTTCGAGAGGTTGGCCCGCTCGGCCTCGAGCTTGGCATCCCGAAGCCGTGCCTCTACCGCCGCCCGCTCGGTGATTTCCTGGCGCAGCTGGTTGTTCAGGCCGGTCAGGGCCGCGGTGCGTTCCTTCACCCGGCGCTCCAGATTGTCATAGGCCTGCTCCAGAGCCAGGGCGGTCTTTCGACGGTCGGTAATGTCCCGGATCAGCACGAAGAAACCGATGATGTCGCCCTGCTCATCGAAATTCGGCACGTAGGAACGCAGCATGTGGCGTACCTCACCCTGTTCACCGGTCTCCTCGAATTCGAACGTCACGTTGTGGCCGTCCATGACATCGAGAATCTGGGGAAGCAGGCGCTGGTAGAACTCTGGCGAATGCACCTCGTTAAGACGTTTGCCGAGGGGCGACTCGCCTTTGCGCCCGTACCATGACTCATAGACCTTGTTGCAGAACTGGATGGTCATGTCGGCGCCGATATAGGCAATCAGCGCGGGAACATGGTCGGTCACCACCCGGATCCAGCGCTCGCTCTCTTCGAGCGCCTTGATCCGGCGGGCCATTTCGCTGTTCTTCACATCGGTGATGTCGGAATAGAGCACCACCAACCCACCTTCCCGGGTCGGTCTCTCGGTAACCTGAACCCAGCGGCCGTTGGCCAGCAGAAACACCACGCCTTCCGAATCCGGATGGCTGTGTTCCTCCAGGACCAGACCGCAGGCCACCGCCTGCCGCTTTACGTCTGAAATCCGGGTGCCCTGGCCCGGCGCATCAACGCCGGCGTGTCGCCAGTAGCTCCGGAACCGACTGTTGCTCTGGATCAGGCAATGCTTGTTATCAAACAGCACGAAGCCATCGGCAATACTCTCTATAGCATCACTCAGTCTCTGGCGGGTTGTCTCGGCTTCCTCCCTGGCCCGGTTCAGGGCCTTGTTGCTGCCCTTGAGCTGCTCCATGGCCTGGTTCAGCGCCTCGGTCCGCTCCCGAACCTGCTCGGCAAGCACCACCGAGTGCTCGAAGGCGGCGTAGGGCTCCGGCTTATGGGCAGAGCCGGACTCCACCCGGACAATCAGGGCATCGCGAATCCGCCGCAGGCGCTCGTTCTCCGCCTCAAGTTCGGCAATCCGGAGATCCCGCCTGTCTTCAACGGGTGCTTCAATCTTGTCCGGAACGGACATCAGGCTGGCCAATGACCACCCCCGTAAACGTCTGGTTGATGTGCATACCGTCGAACTGCTCGCCGTACGTGTTAAAGCCAATCACATTGTGGTGGCGGAGGAACTGCGAGACCGCTTCCACCTCCCCGGTCAGTTCAGCCTCCAGCCTGCGCAGAAAACAATCGCAGCCGATGGTCACCAGAGGTGGCCCCACAACCCGTTCTGCGGCTTCTATCTGGGTACGAACGCTGTCCAGCAGGGATTCCGGCTCCATGGCCGTCATCACGATTCCGGTTTCCACGGCGCAATAGAAAGTCAGACTCTTGTCCGGGTTTACCCGCTGCACCGAGCGGACAAAATAGTGGCCGCCGATTTTCACCCCCATGGGCCGTAGCGCAAACACCTTGCGATCCAGTGCTTCGACATCCACGCCAACGGCTCGGGCATAGGCATCGGCCGCCGGCTCGGCGTTGAGCTCGTATACCGTGCGACTTTCCGCGCAGGCGTCGGTCACCACCAGCTTTTCACTGCGTTCGACCATGTGGTGCGTGGAAAACACCCGGAAATCCAGCGGTGTATTTACCAGCAACACCGTGGCGGCTCCGGTATGGAACTGGCCGTCGTAGAACACATGGGTGTTGGCCAGGCGCTCATCGTCGCCGGCAGAACCGCCAAACTGGGGAATGGTGCCAAGGGCCGAGTTGAGCGTTGCCAGCACCAGCTCTTCACGACTCGAAAGGCCGTCCAGCAGCGTGATGGCAAAGGTGTTGCCTTTGACCGGCGCGAGTCTGGCATCCCGACAGGTCGAAAGCAGGCCGTCGATTACCCCCTGGGCATCCTGCAGGGTGAATCGGTCCAGCTCCCGGATCAGTGCGCAATCGATGGCGAAATAGCGGCTGTCAAACCCGATGGCGGTGATGCATCCACGTCCGTAGCCGTCCGGAGTGATCTCCCCGGCCGAAGTGCAGCCGCAGACACGCGCACCTTGAAAACTGTGCTCAAGGGCACTACCAAGTCGACCCAGGTCGTATTCCGCAGAACAGAAGAAGAGTACACAGCCAAGATGCTCGTGGCTGAGCTGGCTGGCGAGATTGGTGGCGGCCAACATGGGATCGCGAACGCTGGAGCTCGCTACCCGGACCGCAGGCAGGGTCGTCGCTGGCTTCATAAACGCGGTTCCCGAAAACGGATGACTTTTCACCGATTCTACGGCATCCGCAAACGCAGCCAATGCGACTTCAGTGCTTTTAATCGGCGCGCCAAAATGATCGTAAGCCATTGATTAAACTGCCTCCTGAATCAATGCCTGGTGGCGCTGCCGGTTTGCCTCAAGGCAAACCGGCACTTTAGTCTTAGACAAACCAGCGCAGCGAGAGGCCTCCTGCCACCCGCAACGCCAGGTAGGGCTTAGAACATCACGATGGCGCCAAGGGCGATGGTGTCCGCCTCAGTGGTGGTTGCACCGGTGGTGCGGTTGTTGTCTTCGTACATGTTGTACTCGGCAACCAGCTTGAAGTTGCTGTTTACATCGTGGAAGAACCCGAGCGTTGTGCTCTCGGTTTCCAGATTCAGGATTTCAGCGTCCGTCTCGCCGTAGGAAAGCACAACGCGATTGGCACCGAAGGCATAGGAGCCCTGAACCAGGAAGCCGTCGGCATCGTCTTCGGTCACCGCACCGTTGCCGATCAGAACCGGGTTGTCACCCTTGGAAGTAAAACCGGAAGCAGCCAGGGTCAGTCCCGCGACCGACGCCTTGATACCGTAGCCGAGGCCTGTGCTGTCGACGGTCGTGCTGCCATTTTCAGCAGACTGATAGCGCCCGTTCACCCAGCCGGTCAGGGCCACATCGTTCAGGTTGGCGTTGTAGGTTACCTCGGACTCGAAGCGGGGTGCGGCATTTTCGTCATTGGCACCGGTCACCGTATCGGCGGGATCCAGAACACCGGCCGCGACCTTGAGGCCGCCCATATCCGGCGAGCGATAGGTAATCTGGGCGGAAGGTGTCGGGTACGGATAGCCTGCGCGGATATTGCCGAAGGAAACGCCACCGGCGACGCCCGGGGAACCGAATCCCATCAGGATTTCGTCGAGGAAAATGTTGGAGCGGGCATACAGGCCGAAGTCCTTACCAATCAGCACCTGACCAAAATCGCCGTCCACCGTGGCGTAGAATTGGCGCACGTCAATGGCGGTGTCCGTCGCTTTACCAGCTTCCAGACTGTCATTGATAGTGGTCCAGAACGAGGAACGCCCGCCCAGGGTCAGATCACCCATCTCCTTGCTGAAATTGAAGCCGATGGTGTTGGGCAGGAAGCCCATCTTGATTCGGGAATCGCGAACGTCGTTCTGCTTGTCGTCACGGTTTACGTAGAACGCGTTGAAGTAGCCATCCACGGAAAAGCTGGTGCCGTCCTGGTTATACAGCTCAACAGCGGCGCTGGCTCCTGTGCTGGCACCCATGGCTGCTGCCATGGCAATGGCTAACCCTGACTTTCTGACGTTATTGTTTTTCATAGTTCCCCCGGTTGTTTTTGGAAATCTGGGATCGGAGATCCGGGTTATCCGGACTCTCCAGGCGCGGTCTGTCGCCTGAATTCCATGGTCGGTGATGCGGGGGAGGGGGAAAATGCTTCCAGGGAGCAGGTTTTCTGCTCATTTGGGAGGCACTTGAATTGAAACTTTGGGAGTACGACCCGGCGGACTATTGGCCGGGGAACTGCGCCAGTTCCTGCAGGCAGTCGTTGAGAAAGTCTTCGGGATCGGCCATTACGGCCTCATCGGCAACGACGCCAAACTGCACCTGGCTGGCGTAGCTGACAATGCTGATGCCCAGGCCAATATCCCCGGCCTGGGGCACCCAGAACATCTGCTCGGTGATCCGGCATCCGGCAATGTAGCGAGGCTCCGGTGTGCCGGGCACATTGGACACCACGGCACTGGCCTTGCGATAGAACACATCGGCCAGAGGCTCCCGCCAGGGCTCCGGAACCACCGTGGCACTGGCCGCCAACCCCCAGGCAATGCCGGGCTGCCAGCTTTTCTTCAGGCGGCGGGTTTCATGCTTGATGCGGTACAAGCGCTCGAGCGGGCTTTCGCCATCCACCGGCAAAGGTACAAACACGGTGCCGAAATAGTTGCCCAGGCCGCCGGGGGCCGGCTTCAACTCGTCGGGCAAACGGCTGCGGATATCGACGGGCACGGCGGCATGCAGCACCGCTTCATCCAGGTCCGCACCGTCAATTCCAAGTCGGGTGCGCACCGCAGCCGCGACACAGCTCAGCAACACATCGTTGATGGTCACGTTGGTAGCTCGGGCAATGTTTCTGAAGCGGTCGAGGAGCACCGGCTCGGACCAGCGACAATGTCGCCTCCCCAGCAGCGGCTGCCTGAGATCCGTCGCCGTGTCTTCCGGCTCCACCAGGAACTCCGAAAATTCATTGACCAGCTTCAGGCTCTTCTGGGCGACCCGCTCCAGCAAGCGACCCGCGTCCTGCCATTGATTACCGGCGGACCGGTCTGCATTGCCAGCACCGTGGGATTCTTCAGAAGGCTCTTCGGATGCCATCAGTTGCCCGAACCAGGCCTTTGCCGCAGCCGTCCAGCGTGACAGCTCCGCGATTTCGGGGGCGCCGTAAATGGCGGGATGCTGCTGGGGAGAGGATGGGCACAGTCGGTCAAAGATGCCCAGCAGAGACAGGCCATCGGCGTAACAGTGGTGAATGCGCAGCAGCAGCACCGCCCCACCGTCGGCATTGGGCGCAAGCCAGAATTTCCAGCGCGGGCGATACATGGGCAGAGGCTGGTTCAGACGCGCGGACACCCATTCCTGAAGGCTGTCGGGCGTGAAACGATCCACAACCACATCAAGGTGGTGGCTAACATCAAACGTCGGATCCTGCTCCCACCACCAGGCAGGTGAGCGTTTGACGGGCATGTACCGGAAACGCTCCCAGGCCATCCAGTACACCCGAAGAAACTCCCTGAAACGGGGCGCAGTGAGCCCATCAACCCGGAGCATCACGGTGATGGTCATGGGGTTTTCCGGGCGCTCCAGGGCCAGCCAGGCCGAATCAGCAGGTAGCAGGAGATGCGATTGCTCGTGACTCAAACCCGAACGTCCCTGGAGAAGTAATGAAGAAAGGGGCCCTGGATCCAATGCCAAGCACGAGGCGCCCTAAGTAAAAACCGAACTCCGCATTGTGCCAGACAAGCCGCGCCGTCTCCATATGCTGCACCAGCGCACGCTGTTACAAAAAATTACACGTGAGTAACTGTTCAGTCCTATACTGGTTATAAGCCTTGGTGCAATGGTTATTAAACGCTGCCGATCCGTGATCGATTGGCCCTGGGACATCAAAAAATCCGTACTCAGAGCCAGTAACATAACGAGATGATCGGGGTACAAAAGGCTTACCAGCACAACCAAATTCCAACAACAGGCCATTGCCGTGCTGGGTGGGAGAACAGTTATGAAAGCGAGCCATGTTCGCAAGCTGATCAAACCGATTGAAAGCGCCTACTCGGAAATGTTTTCCGGGCATGTGTATCGCGTCGGCAAGGGCGCTGTTTCCGTTCGCAACCACAGCGGCAAAGCGGAGCAGACCGTAATTGGCGTGCACGGCTTTCTGGAAAATCACTGCTACTTCACCCAGGCCTATGAAGCGCCGACCACTGAACTGATCCTGCTCACCTGCAGCAACTACCACATCCCGGTAAACGGCGTTACGCCGGAAACGCCGGAATGGGAAGTGCCGATCAAGCAGCTGGAAGGCACGATCGAGTACGACGCCTGCATTCTTAACCAGGCGCTCTCCAGCCTCCCGACTACTCAGAACATCCGGGTTCATGGACATTCCCGTGGCGGAGCGGTCATTCTCGAGGCCATCAAGCAATGGCCCGAGCTCTATGATGACGTGGAAGTGGTTCTGGAGGCACCGGTACTCCCCAACGGCAAGCTCTCAGCTCTGGTAACCACCATTCTGGAACCGGTCAGTCACGGCATGTGGCCCTGGCTGATCCGTCTGATCAACAGCGCTCCGTCGTCGGCCTATGGCCAGACCTTTTTCGGCAAGATGAATCCGCGCAAGAAGCAGCTGTTGAGCAAGCTGTTCTCAGCCACCAAGGATCACCTGACCATTGTTCGTAACATCGAGAACATCATGGACTGGATGGCGCGGACGGACAGCAGTGTCTACGGCCATGTGCGCCACGGCACCTTCCTGATCCCTGCCGTGGATCGCATTCTCGATCGCTCATCCATGCTGGCCAGCGCCCGCCAGAGCCCGACCACCATGCGCATCGTGGAAACCGAGGCACCGAGCCACTTCATTACGCTGGACAGCAAGGAATGGGTTCCGGGGTTCGAAACGCTCCCGACAGCCGCGCAGGGCTGACGCCCGGCTTGCACCCTGCTGCAAGACCACTGCAGCTCCGCTAAACTACGCTCTTTTCCTCAGGTTTAGTGGAGCCATCGCCCATGTACCGTGAGCGCCTCGTCGCTACCGAAGCCCGCTCTGAAAGCGCTCGCCGGCTGCAGCAACTGCTTCTGGACTACCATGATTTCCGGCGCCTGAAAGCCGAGCATCCGCTAATGGAACACGCCGTCTCCGTCGCCGACTGGCAGGCGGAGCGGCTGAAGTCGACCCATGAGGATCTTTATCGCCATCCCGGATATCACCACGGCCTCGAATTTCTGCTGACCGACCTCTACGCCCCGGCCGGCATGACCCGCCGGGACGACAATATTGATCGGGTGTTTCCCAAAATGGTGAAGTGGTTGCCAGATAATCTGCTGGACACCTTCGCCGGCCTCGTGGAACTGAACCTGATCACCCAACAGCTGGACCTGGAGCTCGCCGAACTGTTCCATCAGCAAGGTGTGTCTGCGCGGGCAATCACCACGGACGCCTATTGTGCAGCCTACCGGGAGAGCCGACGGCTGGCGCAGAGAGAGAAACAGATTACCCTGGTGGCAGACGTTGGCCAGCAACTTGATCGCTATGTCCGCAACCGCACCCTTGGATGGCTGCTATCGATGACCCGGGGCCCGGCAGAGATGGCCGATCTGACGGATCTGCACAGCTTCCTGCACCGGGGCTATTCCGCCTTCCGGAAGATGGACGATGTGGAGCTACTGATCGACCGGCTGGTTTCCCGGGAGCAGCGGGTAATGCGCAACATTCTCGACCATCACCCGGACCCGTTCAGCCTGCCGGAAAACCTCTGAGCCGGGGATAGTTGGCTGGCTCAGGCCTTGATGATCTGGTCCAGCTGGGAGTGGATTTCCTGCTCGATCCGCGATTTGAAGGGCCGCAGCATCATGCCCAGCTCCAGGTGAATGTGCAGGTCTGTCGGCGTGATGTTCAGGTGCCCCTTGACGCCACTGCGCTTGAACTTCAGGTGGTCGCCTTCCCACTCATAATGCACGTCAAACTGACTGGACAGGTCTTTGGCAAGGGATTCTGCGGCCTGCCTTGCGTGTTCTTGATCCAGGGTGTGCGGGCGATGTACATCAATTACAGACATGAAGCGGTTTTCTCTCGGATTTGGATAGATTTACAGTTTAGGGCGCTATTTAACTCACCGCCACCCTTGTAGCAACCCCGTCAGCGGTTAGAATACGGGGTTCAGATTCTGACAGGACATGCCCCATGAGCGAGCAGCAAACGCCAGCCAACCAGGCCGCAAACAGCAACGGCCAGGACGACGTAACCCATTTCGGGTTTCGCAATGTGCCCAAGAGCCAGAAAGCGAGCCAGGTGGCCGAGGTGTTCCACAGTGTGGCGGGCAAGTACGACCTCATGAATGACCTGATGTCCATGGGAATTCACCGGCTCTGGAAACGTTTCACCATTGAGCTTTCGGGCGTGCGTCCCGGCCACCAGGTGCTGGACATTGCCGGCGGCACTGGCGATCTCACCATGAAGTTTTCAGACCTTGTGGGTCCGTCCGGCAAGGTGGTGCTGGCCGACATCAATGCCTCCATGCTGCAGGTGGGCCGCAGCCGGCTGACCGATCGCGGCTATGCGGGCAACATTGAATACGTACAGGCGGATGCCGAGCATCTGCCGTTTCCGGACAACAACTTCAATGCGGTATCCATCGCCTTCGGTCTGCGCAATGTCACCGATAAAGACCAGGCCCTGCGCGACATGACCCGGGTTCTCAAGCCCGGCGGCAAGCTGATGATCCTGGAATTCTCCAAGCCGACCAATCCATTGCTGAGCAAGGCCTACGACACCTACTCCTTTTCCGCCCTGCCCCTGATGGGCCAGCTCATCGCCGGCGACAGTGAAAGCTACAAGTACCTGGCCGAATCCATCCGCATGCATCCCGACCAGGACACCCTCAAGGGCATGATGGAGAACGCCGGCCTGGTGAACTGCAAGTACTACAACATGACCGGCGGTATCGTCGCCCTGCACGTGGGAATCAAGCCCTGATGTTTCCCGGCCCCACCCTGCTTTCCGCTGTCTCCGCTATCCTGGAAAGTGCCCTGAACCGGGCACTGGAACTGGATCAGGCGGGGCATAGTGCCTTGATGGAAGCGTTGGCGGGGCCGGTTCAGTTCAATATCACCGACCCGATTGCCCTGACCTACACCCTGGACCGGGCCGGAAACCGCGTCCGCGTCGGCAGTCAGCCGGTCGAACAGCCAGCGCTCGAGATCACCGGCAAACCCATCGCCTTTGCAGCGCTGGCCACCGGCGATGACCGGGTCTTTGCCGACGGCCGTCTTGACGTGACCGGCGACACAGCGCTGGCCCATCAGCTGCAACGAGCCCTGAACCAGCTTGAACCGGATTGGGAAGCCGCCATGGCCCGGCACATCGGCGATGTGCCCGCACACTTCCTCGGCCAACGGGTTCGCGGCGCTATCCGATGGAGTCGACAGGCCTTTCAGTCCCTGAATGCCAACATCGAGGAGTATGTGCACGAGGAAAGTCGCGCCCTGCCCGGTCGGCGGGAGCTGGAAGCTACGTTCGAGGATATCGACGAACTGAACCTGCGCACGGAAAGACTGGAAGCGCGGCTTAATCTGATTGAAAACCGCGGCAAGACTGACGAATCGGAGAACCTGTGACCCGCCTGCAACGCCTGTTCCGAATTGCCTGGGTATTCTGCCGTTACCGGCTGGACACGTTCCTGCCTATCGCAGAGCTGCCCGCGCCCCTGAAGGTGTTTTTCCTGCTGGCGCCCTGGCACCTGTTCCCGCAACCGAAGCTCGATCGTGGCGACCGCCTTCGGCTGGCGCTGGAGGAACTGGGCCCCGTGTTCGTAAAGTTCGGCCAGATCCTCTCTACCCGAAGGGATCTTCTGCCGGACGACATGGCGGAATCCCTGAAGAATCTCCAGGACCGGGTACCGCCGTTCCCGAGCAATGAAGCCCGGAGCATTATCGAAACCTCCCTCGGTGCCCCGGTTTCGGACCTGTTTGCCGAATTCAGTCCGGACCCGCTTGCCTCGGCATCGGTTGCCCAGGTGCATGCAGCCACCCTGCGCAACGGCCAGAAGGTAGTCGTGAAAGTTCTGCGACCGGGCATAGAGAAGGTAATCCGTCAGGATCTGGCCCTGATGTACCTGATGGCTGGCCTGCTGGAAAAATACTGGTCCGAAGGCAATCGCCTGCACCCGGTGGAAGTGGTAGCCGACTACGATTCCACCATTCACGATGAGCTGGATCTCCAGCGCGAGGCCGCCAACGCCAGCCAGCTGCGCCGGAATTTCGAAAACTCCTCGCTGATCTACATTCCCTTTATCGACTGGGACTACACCCGCAAATCCGTGCTGGTGATGGAGCGCATTCACGGCATCCCCATTGCCGATACCGCAGCCCTGAAGGCCGCTGGCGTCAACATGAAGGTGCTGGCTGAAAAAGGCGTGGAAATTTTCTTTACCCAGGTGTTCCGGGACAGCTTCTTCCATGCCGACATGCATCCGGGCAACATCTTTGTGGATACGTCCAATCCCTCGGATCCCCGATATATCGCCATCGATTTCGGCATCGTCGGCACCCTGGCACCGGACGACCAGAGCTACCTTGCCCGCAACCTGCTCGCCTTTTTCCGCCGGGATTATCGGCAGGTTGCGCAGCTGCATATTCAGTCCGGCTGGGTACCGCCCGACACGCCAGTGAACCAGTTTGAGGCGGCCATACGTACTGTTTGCGAACCCATCTTCGAGAAGCCGTTGAAGGATATCTCGTTCGGCCACTTCCTGTTGCGCCTGTTCCAGACCGCACGGCGGTTCAATATGGAAGTGCAGCCTCAGCTCGTTTTGCTGCAGAAAACCCTCCTGAACGTGGAAGGTCTGGGCCGACAGCTGTATCCCGATCTGGATTTGTGGAGCACCGCGCAACCCTACCTCGAGACCTGGATGCGCAAACGCATTGGCCCTTCGGGGCTGATCAAGTCGCTGCAGTCGCACCTTCCCTCCTGGCTGGAACAGTCGCCGGAAATGCCCCAGCTGGTGCACGATGCGCTCTTGCAACTGCGGCAGGCGGGGCCCACCGAGCCCCAGAACCGGGCAACACTGGCGTTGCTCCGGGAGCAGCAGGTCCGTACCGAGCGGCGTTGGCGGCGGGCGACATTGGCGGTACTGCTCATTGCAGGCGGCTTTCTGGGCACTCAGCCCGAGAGCCGGCAGTGGATTGAAAGCGTGCCTGCCTGGAGCTGGGCCCTGTTTGCCGTCGCTGGCGGGCTCATGCTCCGGGGCAGCCGATAACCGATAAAGATTTCAGGATTCACAAAAATGCAAAATAGCTCGGATAACGTCGAGACCCCTGACTGGCTGGATGCCATTCGCTGGACAGAGGAGGGTCTGGTTCCGGCCATCGCCCAGGACGCCGACACCGGCGATATCCTGATGATGGCCTGGATGAACCGCGAGTCGCTCAGGCTGACCGCCGAAGAAGGCCACGCCGTATACTGGTCGCGCTCCCGGGGCAAGCTCTGGCGCAAAGGGGAAACCTCGGGGCACCAACAGGTCATCCGGGACATTCGACTGGACTGCGACGAGGACGTCATCCTGCTGAAAGTAGAACAAAAAGGCGGCATCGCCTGCCATACTGGCAGACGCAGCTGCTTCTACCGGACTTTGAAAGACGGTCAGTGGGTCAGCGTTGACCCGGTGATCAAGGACCCCGGCACTATTTACGGCAGCAACTGAGGAGCACGGACTGTGAGCGATGTATTGGAAAACCTGGCGAGGGTTCTGGAGGCCAGGAAAGAGGCAGACCCGGAAACCTCCTATGTAGCCAGCCTCCACGCCAAGGGCCTGAACAAGATCCTGGAAAAAGTGGGGGAAGAGTGCACGGAAACCCTGCTGGCAGCCAAGGACGCAGAGCATTCCGGGGAAACCCGGGACGTGGTTTATGAAACCGCCGACCTCTGGTTCCACAGCATGGTCATGCTGTCGAGACTGGGCCTTGGCCCGAAGGACATCCTGGACGAACTGGCCAGCCGGTTCGATCTGTCAGGCCTGGAAGAAAAAGCGTCGAGGAACAAGTGAGCGGTAATACCTCTAAAGGGGTTTCCGCGTAACGGTTCTGGTAACGTACAATGTCATTGAACAGAAACATTAAAATGAGGACCCCGTAATGGGTATCAGCATCTGGCAATTACTTATCGTACTCGGCATTGTCATTCTGTTGTTCGGAACCAAGAAGCTTCGCAACATCGGCAGCGACCTCGGTGGTGCCATTCGCGGCTTCAAGAAGTCCATGAGCGATGAGGACTCCAAGGCCGAGAACCAGGAATCCCTGGAAGGCAAGGAAGGGGAGCAGCCACAGCAACAAGCGGCGGCCGAAGACAAGCCCCGGGACAAGTCCCACAGCTGAGACCAGGCTGAATGTTCGATATCGGCTTTCTTGAGCTGCTGATCTGCGGCGTCATAGCGCTATTGGTACTCGGCCCCGAGCGCCTGCCTGCGGCCGCCCGTGCGGCTGGCCGCTGGGTGGGTGGTGCACGGCGCATGGTTGGCCAGTTCACCTCGGAACTGGACCGGGAGCTAAAAGCCGGCGAACTCCGCGACGAGCTTCGCAAGGCAGGAGATGTTGGCCTCGACGACGTTCAGAAAACCGTGCGTGGCGCCCTGGACGAAGCCAGGAAATACGAGCACATGATCCTGCCCGAGAACGAGACCCAGAAGCCAAGGCCTGCACCTGCGACACGGCGGGTATCCGGCCAGCCAAAGGCCTCTGAGGCTCCAGCGCAGGATCAGCCCGATGCTGGTAGCTCCTCGCAGACGCCAGATTCCGGCTCTGACGGAAACGAACAACCCAAACGCGAAACCCCGCAAAGTCCGCCGGATAATCGTTCATGAATGCAAAACCCGACGGCAACCAGCTGCCTCCGGAGCAGCAGGAAATGCCACTGATCGAGCACCTGCTCGAACTGCGTAATCGCCTTCTGAAAATGGTTCTTGCGGTGCTGGTCTGCTTCGCTGCCATTTATCCGTTTGCCAACGAACTTTACCTGTGGCTGTCGGAGCCCATCCGTTCCCTGTTGCCCGTTGGCCAGACCATGATCGCAACGGATGTTACGTCGCCCTTCTTCGCACCGCTGAAGCTGGCCCTGGTTCTGGCTGTGTTCGCTGCCATTCCGATCATTCTCTACCAGCTCTGGAGCTTTATTGCGCCGGGCCTCTACGCCCACGAAAAACGCCTGGCCTTTCCGCTGCTGTTTACCTCGGTCATCCTGTTTTACGCGGGCGCGGCGTTTGCCTATTACGTGGTTTTCCCGCTGGTGTTCGGCTTCTTTACTGCGATAGGCCCCGAAGGCATCGTCGAACTTCCGGACATCACCAGCTACCTCAATTTTGTACTCAAGATGTTCTTCGCCTTCGGTGTGGCCTTCGAAATTCCGATCGCCACGGTGCTGTTGATTCTCACCGGCGCCACCACGCCCGCCGATCTTGCAGCCAAGCGCCCCTACGTGGTGGTGGGCTGTTTCATCATCGGCATGCTGCTGACGCCGCCGGATATTATTTCCCAGACCCTTCTCGCGGTTCCCATGTGGATCCTGTTCGAGGTCGGTATCCTGTTCGGGCGGCTGGCAAAACGGGAAGTCGCAGACCCGGAAAGCGATGAGCCCGCCGGCGAATGAATCTGGCGTTACTGTTTGACGAGGATTTCGTGGCAACTGACCGTGCCGTTCTGCGCGGTCGACGCCTGGCGCACCTGCAGTCCGTGATCAAAGTGGTTGCTGGCGACACCGTGCCCGTCGGCCGCGCGGATGGCCAGTTGGGAACCGGCGAAGTGATCCGGCTTACCGATACCGAGGCGGAGCTGCGGGTGACGCTGGATCAGGCTCCGCCGCCGCCTCTACCGCTCACCCTGATACTCGCCATGCCCAGGCCCAAGATGTTCCGCCGTATCCTGCAAACCTGCGCTGCCCTCGGTGTGAAGGATCTCTGGCTGATCAACAGCTACAAGGTCGAGAAAAGCTTCTGGCAGACGCCATGGCTCTCAGACGAACAGCTTCGGGAGAACCTCACGCTGGGGCTGGAACAGGCAAAAGATACCCTGATGCCACAGGTGCATATCCGCAAGCTGTTCAAACCCTTCGTGGAAGATGAGTTGCCGGCGCTATTGGCGGATAAACGAGCCCTGGTAGCGCATCCCGGCACAAGCACCCCCTGCCCTGTGCACCTCAACCAGCCGACCGTGCTCTGCATTGGCCCGGAGGGTGGCTTCACGGCTTACGAAGTGGGCAAACTGGAAGAAGCCGGCTGCCAGAGCGTGCATCTCGGCCCCCGTATTCTGCGGGTCGAAACCGCGGTACCGGTACTGGTGAGTCGGCTGTTCGACGCCTGCCTCTAGAGCCCCGGCCTTCTCAGGCGTTCCTCGCCTGCCACCATCGCGTCAGTGGCGTGATAATGGCCACCAGTAGCGCACCTGCCAGCACACCGAACAGGCCATTGGCCACCGTTGGCACGAGCACACCAGCCACACCACTGAACCCCTCGGCAAAGTGATGAATAGCGTCGTATACCGGCGTCAGTCCGTGGGTAAGAATGCCACCGCCCACCAGAAACATTGCCAGAGTGCCCAGAATGGAGAGTGTCTTCATCAGATAGGGGGCCAGCCAGAGAATGCCTGAACCCAACTGCTGGAGCACCGGGTTCTCTTGCTGGCTGAGGTAGAGACCGCCGTCGTCCAGTTTCACGATCCCCGCCACCAGACCGTAAACACAGACCGTGATGAGGATGGCGACCACCGCCAGCACCATGAACTGCATGCCGATGGTCTGGGTCGTTACCGTTCCAAGGGTAATGGCAATGATCTCGGCAGACAGAATGAAGTCGGTGCGGATGGCGCCCTTGATCTTGTCTTTCTCGATCGCCCGCAAGTCGACGTCCGGGCTCTTCAGGGCTTCACGCAGCTCGCCTTTGCGCTTCTGGTCCTGCTCCCGGTGCAAAAACTTTTGCACCAGCTTCTCGAAGCCCTCAAAACACAGGAACGCACCGCCGAGCATCAGCAGAGGCGTTACCAGCCAGGGCATGAAAAAACTGATCGCAAGGGCCGCCGGCACCAGGATGGCCTTGTTGATCATGGAGCCGCGGGCAACCGCGAGGACCACTGGCAGTTCCCGGGCAGGCTTTACACCGGTCACCTGCTGGGCGTTGAGCGCCAGATCATCCCCCAGAACACCTGCGGTTTTCTTGGTGGCGGCTTTTGTCATCAGGGCAACATCGTCCAGAACGGTGGCGATGTCATCGATCAGAACCAGAAGGCTGCTTCCTGCCATTGGACAATTCCTTTTTTATTCAGCCGTTAAGCCCCATGGCCTCGGCAGCTATACGATTTTTCACCGGCCCCATCTGGTTGAGCCAGCGCAGGCCGGTATTTCGCAGCCAGCGGACCGGCAGCTCCTCACGGCCGAACAGCTGCTTGAAGCCCTCCATGGCGGCCATCATGGCGAGATTCTCGCCTTTCCGGCGGCGCTGATAGCGCGCCAGAACCAGCTCATTGGCTGGACTCAGGCCCGCCTTTTTGGCTCGCGAAAGCTCATCGAGCAGAGCCCGTACATCTCCGTAGCCAAGGTTGGCACCCTGTCCCGCCAGCGGATGGATGGTATGGGCCGCATCGCCGACGAGGGCAAAACCGGGGGCAATGTAGTCCTTCGCGTGGCGCTGTCGAAGCGGAAAGGCGAAGCGGCCGGAAATGGACTCCACCGATCCCAGCTCGCGCTCAATCGCACGCTCAAGTTCAGCGGCAAAGTCGGTGTCGTCCAAAGCCATCAGACGCCGCGCTTCCCCGGTATCCTGGGACCAGACAATGGAACAGAAATGCTCATCTCCGGACTCTGGCAGCAAGGGCAAAAACGCCAGCGGCCCGGTCGTCGAAAATCGCTGCCACGCGGTGAAACGGTGGCTCTGGCTGGTTTTCACCGTGCATACGATTGCCTGCTGGTCGTAGTCCCACTCACGCGTTGGCAGGCCAACCCAGTGGCGCAGACGGGAATTGGCACCGTCACACCCTACCAGTAGCCCCGCCGACAGGGATCGACCATCCTCCAGCTCAACCGTATAAGTTCCAGACAACCGTTTACAGCCAGTAATCCTCGCGCCATCAATCAGTTCGACCGGACTTTGTTCCAGGGCCCTGAACAGTGATCGCACGATGCTGCGGTTCTCGACAATCGTTCCGAGAGCCCGCGCCTGAAGCTCGGCGGCCTCGAACTGTATACGCCCCGTGCCGTCGCCATCCCAGACCGTCATGGTCTGGTAAGGACAGTGCCGACCGGCGGTCACCTCGGACCAGACTCCGAGTTGCTCCAGCAATTGCTGGCTCGCCACCGAAATGGCACTGACCCGTGGTTCAAAATCGGCAACGGTGGTGGCGGAGTCCGGCGCCTCAACCAGAGACTCATGGCCGGAACCTTCCACCAGCCCCACATGCCAACCCTGTCGTGACAGCCCGAGAGCCAGGGCGGAACCGATCATGCCACCGCCAGCCACAAGAATATCGAGCGTTTGCGCCTCACTCATTAGCCGGCGCCTCCCGGTTCAGGTTTCCGGGCCGTTCAATCACGGCCCTGCGGCCGCCCAGGCCCATGGCCTTGCGGGCAAACCAGCGTTTTGCCCCAGGCAACAGATCAAGACCCACCAGGCCGGCATCGCGGGCCGCCGCAACCGGCAGCATGGAATGCCCGAACAAACGAACAAGCGAATCGGAGAAGCGCAACGTCTGTTGCCAGTCTTCCCGATGCAGAGCCTGGTAGCGCTTCAGGACCTCGAGATCGCCAATCGACCTGCCATGCTCTTCAGCCAGGCGGAACTGTTCGACCAGCGTCATGAGCCCTCTCAGCGCGAGATTGAAGCCCTGCCCGGCGACCGGATGCAGGGCATGGGCCGCATTGCCCACCAGGGCAACCCCAGGGCGTACCGGCTCGTCCACCGTCGTCAGGGTCAGCGGGTAATGGTGACAGGCGCCGATGCGGGTAAACCGGCCCAGACGCCAGCCAAACCGGTCCTGAAGCCAACGGCATTTCTCGTCGTCGGGCAGCGCCAGAACCTGCTGCAGAACCTCATCGGATAGCGTCCAGACCAGTGCCGATTGATGTCCGGCTCTGGTCGGTGATCCATGGGGCAAGAGAGCCATGGGACCGGCATCGGTAAATCGTTCAAAGGCAGTGAATCCGTGGCTGTCACTGGTAGAGACATTTGCGATCAGTGCGTTCTGGCCGTAGCTGTGACGATCCGGCCGGAACCCGAGCCTTTCCCGCAGACCGGAACGACCGCCATCTGCAACGACGAGGCAACGGGCCTTCAGTTCCGCGGTCTCTTCACCTTCTTCTGAGAGCTGAACACGGACGCCGCCGGGAATGGGCGTCATGTCCGTTACTTCTGCCGGCGCCCGCCACTGGACGTTGGTATCCAGAAGCTCACGCATCAGACACAGCCCCATCCAGCGATTGTCAGCCACGTACCCGAGCGCCGCCTGGCCATGCTCGGCAGCATGCAACCGTGTGGCGCCGAAATGGCCCCGATCTGAAACATGGATATGTTCGATGGGTGTGGCATGTTCGGCCAGCCTTTGCCACAGCCCCAGCTCCTCAAAGATTAACCGGGAGCCCCACGCCAGTGCGGTTGAACGGGCATCGTAACTCGGCTGGTAACTCTCCGGCAGGGCGTCGGGCGAGAGCGGGAAGGCCTCGACCACGGTCACGCGCAGTGACGGCACCATCCGTGCCAGCGCCAGAGCCAGGGTCGCTCCGGCGAGGCCACCGCCGGCAATGATCAGATCGGTATCAGGCTTGGTCACAGGCTGTCAGTCCGCCATCAGGGCTTCGATTTCGGCAATGGTTTTCGGCACTGCTTCGGTCAGGACCCGGCAGCCGTCTTTGGTCACCACCACATCGTCTTCGATGCGTATGCCAATGCCGCGCCATTTCTCATCCACGTCGGTGTTATCCGGCGCAATGTACAGGCCTGGCTCGACGGTCAGGGCCATGCCGGGTTCCAGCTGGCGCCAGGCGTCACCGACCTTGTAATCGCCGACGTCGTGTACATCCAGCCCCAGCCAGTGGCCGGTTCGGTGCATGAAAAAGGGCTTGTAGGTTTCGTTGGCAATGGCATCTTCCAGGGTGCCGGACAACAGCCCCAGATCAATCAGGCCCTGGGTCAGTACTTCCAGCGCAGCCTCATGGGGCCGGTTCCAGTGATTTTGAGGCGAGACCGCCTCGATGGCCCGATACTGCGCCGCCAGCACCACCTCGTAGAGGGCCCGCTGTTCATTGCTGAACTTTCCACTGACCGGGAAGGTGCGCGTGATGTCAGAGGCGTAGCACTGGTATTCACAGCCGGCATCAATCAGCACCAGATCGCCGTCCTTCAGCGGTGCACTGTTCTCGATGTAATGCAGGATGCAGCCATTGGCGCCCCCGCCCACGATGGAGGGATAGGCCGTAGACCGTGCGCCATGCTCCATGAAGGTGTGGATAAGCTCGGCCTCGAGGTTGTACTCGAAGCCGCCCTTGCGGGCCCGTTTCATGGCCCGGCAATGGGCCTCGGCACTGATCTGGCCGGCCTTGGCCATGATCTTGATCTCGTTGGCGCTCTTGTATAGCCGCAGGTCATGAAGCAGGTGTTCCAGGGCCACAAACTCGCCCGGCGGATGGGCGCCGCTGCGAACCTTGCTGCGAATCATCTTCACCCAGTCCATGACACGGGCGTCAAAATGATCATCCTTGCCAAGGGGATAATACACCCGGCTGCGACCCTCGATCATGCCCGGCAGGATATCGTCGATGTCTGCAATCGGAAACGCATCGTCCAGGCCGTAGCGTTCGATGGCGCCTTCCGGGCCAACCAGGAAACCGTCCCAGAGCTCCTTCTGCGGATTGCGCTCTTTGCAGAACAGTACCGATTCCCCGTGTTCACGGCCCGGAATCAGCGCCAGGACGGCCTCCGGCTCACCAAAACCGGACAGGTAATGAAAATCGCTGTCCTGGCGGAACGGATGCAGCACGTCCCGATTACGAACGCGCTCCGGGGCGGCCGGAATAATCGCAATGCTGTCTGGCGCCATACGCTCCATCAGCTTGCGACGGCGCTCGGCAAACTCCTTTATGGGAATCATGGAGTTCATAGTCTCTCCTGCAATCAGGACCCGGCTCAGTGCAGGGTCGGCGAATCAGACTTCGGTGGTTCGGGGGCGTTGAATTCAGTGAACACGGCGAGCGCCCCCAGCCGGATGTATTCGGTAATCTCCAGCAACTGCTGCTCGCTTTCGTCGTCCGCTTCTTCCTCTTCGGATAGCTGGCTGATGGCCACCATATCCTCGATCAGCTCCCGAATCTCGTCCGGCGCCTGGCCGAGTGACTCGCCGGCCGACAGTGCCATACCCTCGAGAAATCCCCGCACCCAGGAAACCAGGGCTTCCAGCCGCTGCTCAATGGCATAGTCGTCATCCGGCAGTAAAGGATGGAAACTCATGTCTGCTGATTTCAAGAGCTCGAGGGTCTGTTCATAGGCTTTGTTCATGAACGGAGCGAGATCATCGGACTCCTCGGCCGCGTTCTCGGCCAGCCCCATGTGTTCACACACCATCGCCAGCCACTCCGGCTCTTCGATACGCGATCCGGCCGCCAGGCGACCACAGAGCGCGCCGTGCAATTCGGATGGGTGGCTGAATGCCTTGTGAGCTGTAAAAACGTTGGCCCAGCGCTCGAATTCTGCGGCGCGGGCAGCACCGGAAGTGTCGGTTTCTGACATGAAACAGGCGGATCCTGTGTTAATGGATTAGAGGTCTATCCTAGCATTCAGGCGGTGCCAAGGCACTGCCTGTTGATTTTTATCCGGCAAGCGAACAATATGTTATAACGTATCATTTCTGCCGAGAGATAAAGCCATGTCCTTACGAGCCAAAACCTGCTTCTTTCTGGCTGGCGCCGCGATTGCAAGCACTGGCCCTGTGTTTGCCAGCGACAATCCAGGTGCGCACCTGCACGGTCATGCCGAACTACAACTGGCCATCGAGGGAGAGCAGATTGATCTCCTGTTCACATCGCCGGCCTACAACCTGGTGGGGTTCGAGCATCTTGCCCGTTCGGACGACCAGAAAGCACTGGTTAACGACGCAACCAACTGGCTTGGACAGACCCCCCTTGCGAACACCAGTGAGGAGGGCTGCACCGTAATGAATGCGGTAGTGCATCATCAGGCAGGTGGCGATGATCACGGACACAGCCATGGGCATGACCATGATCATCAGGACGAATCATCCCACTCGGATTTCGAAGTCACCCAGACCCTGAGCTGTCCAGGCCTGGGCTCATCCCAGGCGCTTGCAACACCCATTACAACCCGGTTTTCCGGAATAGAGCATCTCGGCGTTCAGTGGGTATGGCCAGAAGGTCAGGGATCAGCCCGTCTGGGCCACGGACAAAGCACGTTTGAACTCCGCAGCCAATGACAGCGTCTATTCTTCGTACGGCTCAACCCCGGTTGCGACCATAGAATAGGAAGACGTGCCGATGTCGTTTTCGGTGCGATCAATGACCAGCTCGCCTTCGATCCACACCGGATCGTACAGGGCTTCGAGCGTGAAACCTTCCTTGTACTTGACGTGAATGATCTGATTGGGGGGCGGTGGCGGCACATGAATACAGGCGCCGTAGTAGGGCACCAGGAAGAACTCCAGGATGCGCATGTCCTCGGTTGTCTTGAGGGGCACCACGAAGCCGGGAATGCGGCCTTCAACATTGCCCATTTCCGGCACAACCCGACCGGTCATGATCTCGTCCGGCAGCAGCGGCGGGCCATCGCCCTCGTGCTCAATCTCTGGCATATTCTCCAGCAGCGCCAGATCCTCGGCGGGCATCAGTTCAAGCCAGTCGATTTCCCGGGTTTCAGTCCGGCCTGTTGATGGAAGTACACACACCAGGGTAAGCGCGATGAAAAAAGGCAGCGCAAAGCGCGAACGTGCCGGGGCAGACATCATTGGACCAAAGACTCCTGAGATTACTATCCGGAAACCGCCATCATACACCGGGCCGACGGCAACCAACATGACCAGCAAGACAGACTCAGCCAGCAACAGTTCCCGAAGCACAGAAACTGCGATGGAAGTCAGCGGGCTCGGCTTTTCCTGGGATCCTGTCCAGCCCCGCCTCAGCTTTCCGGACATCATACTGAAACGCGGCGAACACCTTTTCCTCCACGGCCCGAGCGGCAGTGGCAAAAGCACGCTGCTCAGCCTGTTGGCAGGCATGCTTCGGCCGGCCTCTGGCACTGTCCGCGTACTCGGAACCGATATCCACCGGCTCGGTGCCGGCGCCCGCGACCAGTTCCGGGCCGACCACATGGGCGTGATCTTCCAGCAGTTCAATCTGGTGCCCTACCTGAGCACACGAGCCAACGTCACCCTGCCCTGCGGACTTTCTGAACTGCGCAGAGAGCGCACCGAACCGACCGTCGAAGACGAGGCTGAGAGATTGCTTGCCGCCCTGTCCATCCCCGCGGACCACTGGCAGAGGAAAGTCACCAGGCTGAGTATTGGCCAGCAGCAACGTATCGCAGCCGCCCGGGCGCTGATTGGCGCGCCCGGCCTGATTCTCGCGGACGAGCCGACTTCCGCACTGGATGCCGACAACCGGGACCGTTTCCTGGAACTGCTTCTAACTCTTGCGCACCGGCACAACACCTCGGTTCTGTTCGTCAGTCACGACCAGTCCCTGGCCCGCCATTTCGATAATCAGCTGGAACTGCAGGGTGACCGGACATGAAAGCACGCCTGGCCCTGACACTCGCCCTGGCCAGCCTCTGGCACCGGAAAAAAGTACTGGCCCTGGTGTGCCTGACCCTGACCCTGAGCGTTTCCCTGTTGCTGGGCATCCAATACCTCCGCACGGAGGTCAAGCAGTCCTTCACCAGCACCATCAGCGGTACAGACCTGATCATCGGCGCCCGAAGTGGCCAGTTGAACCTGCTGTTGTACACCGTGTTTCATATTGGCGATGCCACCAACAACATTCGCTGGTCGACCTATCAGGGCCTGAAACAGGATAACCGCCTGGCCTGGCTGATTCCGATTTCCCTGGGAGACAGCTACCGGGGTAATCGTGTGGTCGCCACAGATGAGAACTTTTTCAAGCACTTCCGCTACGGCCGCGACCTGCCCCTCGAACTGGATGAAGGCCAGTGGTTTGAAGGCGTCTTTGATGTAGTGTTGGGTGCCGGCGTTGCCCGCTCGCTGGCGCATCAGGTGGGCGAGCAGATCGTGCTATCCCATGGCGGTGGACGCACCAGTTTCTCCAACCACGAAGACACGCCGTTTACCGTCACCGGCATACTGGCGCCCACTGGCACGCCGGTGGACCAGGCCGTGTATATCAGCCTGGATGGCATGGAGGCCATGCACGTAGGCTGGGAATCCGGGGTCGCCATCCCCGGACGGACAATCACACCGGAGCAGGCAAAGGGCCGAGATTTCACACCCGATGCCATTACCGCCGTGTTCGTTGGTATCGACCGGCAAATCCTGACCTTCCGCATACAGCGGGAAATCAACCAGTTTGCCGGCGAGCCGCTCTCGGCCATACTTCCGGGAGTCGCCCTCAGTGAACTCTGGCGGCTGATGGGCCAGTTTGAGCGAGCACTGCTGGGCATAACCGGTTTTGTCGTGGTAACCAGCCTGATCGGGCTGATTGCCGTACTTCTGACCCTCCAGGCCCAGCGGGCCCATGAAATTGCGGTGCTGCGGGCAACCGGTGCCTCTCCGGCGCTGATTGCCTCACTTTACATCCTCGAGTGCGTGGTTCTTGCCCTTGCCGCCTGCGTGATGGCTTTGGCCCTTGGCATGGCGGGCCTTGCACTGGCGAGCCCATGGTTACTGGCCAACTATGGCCTGCAGATTGAGCTTCGCCCATTAACGCCCGAGGAATGGACTTTAATGGCCCTGGTTCCGGTTGCCGCCTTCACCGTGGCGCTGATACCCGCCTTCAACACATGGCGCCAGAGCCGCCGGCTGGGCTTTGGCGAGGCAGCAGATCAGTGATGGGCATCACGCAGGGAACGCAATGACAAGCCTGTAAATTGACCGACTTAGCGTCCACACTTATAGTTGAGCTTAATATCATAAAACCACTGCTGGGCACGTCATGGAACAGTCCGAAGTACAGGCATTAGCGGACAAGCTGGACAGGCTGATTGAACGCTGTCAGAAACTTGAGCGGGACAACGCCACATTGCGGGAACTGCAGGACGACTGGAACCGGGAACGGGCCCAGCTGGTGCAGAAGAACGATCACGCGAAGCACAAGATCGAAGCCATGATCAGCCGCCTTAGGGCCCTGGAGCATCACTGATGGCACAGCAATCCACCACGGTTGAGGTGAAAATCCTCGACAAGGAATACCTGGTCGCCTGCCCCGAGGAAGAACAGGAGGCACTGCTGCGTGCCGCCCGGCATCTGGACAGCAAAATGCGGGAAATCCGCGCCGGCGGCAAGGTTTTTGGTACCGAGCGCATTGCTGTAATGGCCGCTCTCAACATAACCCACGAACTGCTCGAGCGCGACACCATGTCCGATGCCACCAGCACCTTGCTGCGAGCCATGGACAACAAACTGGACGGAGCGCTGGGTGATGGCTCCGGTCGTTAAATCCCCGGAGAATCTCAGACAGGTGTTGCAATCGGCCCCGACACTGCCCGTATAATGAGAACAACTTCCTGGGCTGTTCGGGATAGTCGGATACGTCCTCGAGCCGATGCGCACTACCCAGGTGGCTACTTCAGGGCATTGTGAGCACGTCCCCGACAGGGGAAAGCCTAATATGTCACAGCGGCCACCGACCTTGAACTTTGGGTTCAAGGGCCACATCCGATAACGGCAGCCCGGGAAGCTTTATTTTGAGCCAGTTTATCGAGCCTCAACCGTTCCAGTCCCACCCTGATACCCTGTCGCGCAGTGAACTTCGCAAACGCCTGCGGCAGAATCGTCGCGACCTGAGCGCTGAAAAACAGCAACAGGCCGCCGAGCACCTGGCCCTCAATCTGCTGAAGAATCCAGACCTGCACCGGGCCCGGCACATTGCCATTTATCTGCCCAACGACGGCGAAATTGACCCCCACGTATACCTGGACATCGCCCGGCGCAAGGGCATCCGCTTCTACCTGCCGGTACTCCATCCGATTCATGAAGGCAGGCTGGTGTTCAGCCCCTACTACGATGGCGTGGAACTCACCGCCAACCGGTTTGGCATTCCCGAGCCAGGGTTCAGCAAAGGCCTGCGGCGCCCGGCCTGGGCACTGGATGCAGTACTGTTTCCGTTAGTGGGGTTTGACGAACAGGGCGGAAGACTGGGGATGGGAGGAGGCTTTTACGACAGGACCTTTGCCTTCAGCCGGATACGGCCAAGGCTGGCGCCGAAGCTGATTGGCCTGGCCCACGATTTCCAGAAAGTTAAGAAGCTGCCAATAGAGCCCTGGGACGTGCCCCTTCACAGCGTAGTGACCGATAAGCGACGTTACCGGTTCAGCGGCTGATTCATGACCTGAACGGAGCCAACCAGATTGGCCGCTCGTGCGTCTTTATCTTCGGAGGCGTGGATGGATGTGAAACCAGTAATCACAAGGCCGATGGCAAAAATCAGCACAATGGCTTTGATGATGTCAGGCTTGCCGCCCATGGCTTCAGTTCCTCAAAATGCGGTTTTAAAAGTGTCGGGAAATCAGATAGCTATTCTTGACTTCAAGAATCAGAAGAAAGACTAACACCTATCTGTACTTTTACAATTTTTCACAGATTAAAATTCAGTAAGCTTTGCATTCGGGGACCGGCCAGGGTCTGGCAGGGCTTTCCAAAACACGCTGTGGATACATCCCTGTACGCTTGGCTCCGCCATCCATGGCTCCGCACAGTTTTGGAAAGCCCTGCCAGACCCTGCCCTACCCAGAGTTAACTTGAACGCGCGTTGCCCTGCCCAAGAAACAGCTGATAGGCCTCGTTGTCCGTCATGTTGTCATAGCGGAAGCCAACCTTATCCAGCATTTTCTCGAAATCCTGCACTTCATCGTCGTCCACCTGGGCGCCCAGCAGAACACGGCTGTAGGCTGCACCGTGGTTGCGGTAGTGGAACATGGAGATATTCCAGCGGGTACCAAGAGACATCAGGAACTTCAGCAACGCCCCCGGACGCTCCGGGAACTCGAACTGGAACACCTTTTCGTTGGTGATGGTCGGCGCGTGGCCGCCCACCATGTGACGGATGTGCTGCTTGGCCAGATCGCTGTCGGTTAAATCGACCACCGAGTATCCGCTCTCCCGAAGATCCTGAACCAGATCCTCGCGGCCGTGACCACCCGCGGCAATCTGGATGCCAACGAAAATCGTGGCATTGGTAGCATCGGCGTAGCGGTAATTGAACTCGGTGATGCTGCGCTTGTGCAGGGCGTTGATGAAGGTCTTGAACGCGCCCGGTTTCTCCGGAATGGTCACCGCCAGGATGGCCTCGCGTTTCTCGCCCACTTCCGTGCGTTCGGAGATGTAGCGCAGACGGTCGAAGTTCATGTTGGCACCGCTCAGGGTGGCAATCAGGTTCTCGCCCTCGACTTTCTCGCGCTCGATGTATTTCTTGATGCCGGCCACACCCAGGGCACCGGCCGGCTCGGCAATGGAGCGGGTATCCTCGAACACATCCTTGATGGCCGCGCAGATTTCGTCGGTGGATACGGTGATCACCTCGTCCACGTGGTCCTTGCAGATCTCCCAGGGGTACTTACCAATCTGCTTGACTGCCACACCATCAGCAAAGATGCCCACTTCATCGAGCACCACGCGTTTGCCCGCTTTCATGGCGGCCTGGAGGCAGTTGGAGTCCTCCGGTTCGACACCAATCACCTTGATCTCGGGGCGCAGATACTTGATGTAAGCGGCCATGCCGGCAATCAGCCCGCCGCCACCAACACAGATGAAGATGGCGTGGATCGGCTTGCTGAACTGCCACATGATTTCCATGGCCACCGTGCCCTGGCCGGCGATCACATCGGGATCATCGTACGGCGGAATGTAGGTGTAGCCGTGCTTTGCGATCAACTCCTGAGCGTGGGCCGCCGCCTCGTCGAAGGCATCGCCCTTGAGAACCACCTTGGCACCGTGATCCCGTACCGAACGCACCTTGATCTCCGGCGTGGTCTGCGGCATCACAATTACCGCCTTGATCCCGAGATTCTTGGCAGCCAGCGCCACACCCTGGGCATGATTTCCGGCCGACGCACAAATGACACCCTTGGCCTTCTGCTCCTCGGAAAGCTGCGCAATCCGGTTATAGGCACCACGAATCTTGAAGGAAAACACCGGCTGAAGGTCTTCACGCTTGAGCAGAATATTGTTGCCAAAGCGCTTGGACAGACTGCGGGCTTCAGTCAGGGGTGTTTCGATGGCCACGTCATAGACGCGCGCATCGAGAATCTTCTTGATGTAGCGTTGCGGCATAGCAGTTCCGGCTTTTGGTCGATGTGTGAGTGATGACTGGCTGAGAAAAACCCACAGTGTAGAAAGTTTGCACGGCAGCCGTCTATAAGCAGAGGGCTCTTAAGCGCTATAATGCCGGCAAAGCCAACCTGATTTGCAGCCGGAGCCAATGATGAACCAGGACGAACTGAAAAAAGCCGTCGCCAAAGCCGCCATTGATTACATTGCTCCTCGTCTTGATAGCGAGAGCGTGATCGGTGTGGGCACTGGTAGCACGGCCAATTTCTTCATCGACATGCTCGCGGAACTCAAGACCGAGTTTGACGGCGCCGTTGCCAGCTCGGAGGCCACCGCCGAGCGTCTGAAAAGCCACGGCATCCCGGTTTACGACCTTAACAGTGCCGGAGAACTGGAGTTCTATGTGGACGGCGCTGACGAAACCAACGACCGCCTGGAACTGATCAAAGGCGGCGGTGCCGCGCTGACCCGGGAAAAAATCGTGGCCGCGGTTGCCAAGACCTTCATCTGCATTGCCGATGACTCCAAGATGGTCGGCGTATTGGGCAAATTCCCGCTTCCGGTCGAAGTCATTCCCATGGCCCGGAGCCATGTTGGCCGGGAAATCGTGAAACTGGGCGGTGACCCGGTCTATCGGGAGGGGGTAGTGACCGACAACGGCAACATTATCATCGACGTCCACAACATGGACATTTCCCAACCGATCCGGGTCGAAGAAAAACTCAACAACATCGTCGGCGTGGTCACCAATGGCCTGTTCGCCCGCCGCCGCGCTGATCTCCTGCTGCTGGGAACCAAGGACGGCGTGAAAAGCATCTCCAGCGAAGGCGCCTGACCGACTTCTGTCGCTCCTCGATGTCGAAGCTGGCCTTTCGGGCCAGCTTTTTTATTGCCTGAATGAACGAACAACCAAGCGCTTGCTTGGTAATAATATTTAGGCGACACTGCTTCCCATTGATTCCGATCAGGGAGAGCCAGACCGTGTCCGAATACTTCAACGAAACCCATCAGCAGGTCCGCGCGACCGCCCGCAAGTTCATCGAAACCCACGTGTTGCCGCACATCGACGACTGGGAAGAAGCGGGTGAATTTCCCCGGGATCTCTACAAAAAAGCCGGGGATGCAGGTTTGTTGGGCATTGGCTTTCCGGAAGCATTGGGGGGCATCGGAGAGGGCGACATTTTCCTGAAAGTAGCCGTTTCTGAAGAGCTTATGCGCTCCACATCAGGCGGTCTCGTCGCTGGCCTGGGGTCTCTGGATATCGGGCTGCCGCCAGTCGCCAGATGGGCAAAAAAGGACATCCGTGAACAGATCGTGCCGCCGGTGCTGCGGGGCGAAAAAATTGCCGCCCTGGCAGTGACCGAACCCGGCGGAGGTTCCGATGTCGCCAACCTCAAAACCCGGGCCGTCCGCGATGGCGACCATTACTTTGTAAACGGCAGCAAAACCTTCATCACCAGCGGCATCCGCGCCGACCACTATACGGTTGCTGTACGCACCGGTGGCGAAGGCCACGGCGGTATCAGCCTGTTGTTGATCGACCGGGACATGCCCGGATTCTCCACCGGCAAGAAACTGCGAAAAATGGGCTGGTGGGCCAGCGATACCGCCGAGCTGTTTTTCGAGGACTGCCGCGTGCCGGCCGACCGCCTGATCGGCGCCGAAAACGCCGGCTTCATCGCCATCATGAGCAATTTCCTGTTCGAGCGTCTCAGCTTGGCCATCATGGCCTACATGACCGCCCAACTGGCCTACGAAGCGGCGCTGGAATACACCCAACAACGCACGGCGTTCGGCCGCAATATCACGGGCTTCCAGGTGACCCGCCACAAGCTTGTGGATATGGCGACCCAGATCGACGTAGCCCGGGAATACACCTACCGCTGCGCCGCCCTGATGCAGGCGGGCAAAAACCCCATCAAGGAAGTGGCGATGGCCAAGAACTTCTCGGTGGATGTCTGCGAAAAGGTCACCCGGGAAGCGGTGCAGCTGTTCGGTGGCATGGGGTATATGCGGGAAACCGTCGTCGAGCGCCTCTATCGGGATGCCAAGATTCTCTCCATCGGCGGCGGCACCACCGAGATCATGAAGGAACTCATTGCCAAGCAGATCAAGCTCTGAGCTGTGGGTTCCGCGTTCGCCCTCTTGTCCTGACCCAGCTTGCTGGGTTTTGGTGGCGGGGCTTTCCGAAAACGTGGAGCGCCAGGGATGGCGCGACCGAGCCCTACAGGGACGTATTCACGGGCGTTTTTCGGAAAGCCCCGCCAGATAGCCGCGTGCACCCAACTCAACGACCAAGGTTTAGTTTCGAACTGCAGGATACTCCCGTATAATTGCGCCCACTTTTTAACCGCAGTTAAACGTACCTTTAACGTACCAGGAAGGATCGCACATGCAATTCGACAACATCCCCGCAGGCAAGAACCCGCCTGAAGACATCTACGTTGCTATCGAAATCCCGGCCAACAGCTCCCCGGTGAAGTACGAACTGGACAAAGACATGGGCGCCCTGCTGGTAGACCGCTTCATGGCGACCCCCATGTTCTACCCGGCCAACTACGGTTTCATCCCGCACACCCTGGCCGACGACGGTGACCCCCTGGACGTACTGGTTGTAACCCCCTACCCGATCCAGGCCGGTTCCGTGATTCGCTGCCGCCCCGTGGGTGTGCTGAACATGGAAGACGAAGCCGGTGGCGACGCCAAGCTGGTTGCAGTTCCCCATGACAAGCTGACCACCACTTACCATGACGTGAAGGAAATTGACGATCTGCCCGAGCTGCTGCGCGACCAGATCAAGCATTTCTTCGAGAACTACAAGACGCTCGAGCCCGGCAAGTGGGTAAAAGTGCAAGGCTGGGACAACGCCGACGCCGCCAGGAAAGCCATCGTGGATTCCGTTAACGCCTACAAAGGCTAAGCCGGACTCTTCTTGGTTTGATGGCATAAAAAAACCGGGCTTAGCGCCCGGTTTTTTTGTTTCTGGATCGAACTCTCCTGTCATCAGCCCCGGGACAGCAGGTCCCGCATGTCACTGATCGCCGAGTTGGCGCGGGAAAGGTAGGCGGCCATGGTCAGCGAGTGGTTGGCCAGTACGCCAAAGCCGCTGCCATTGAGAATCACCGGGCTCCACATTTCGCCCTGAGCGCCCTCAAGCTCGATGATCACCTGCCGTACGCTGGCCATGGCGTTCTTGTCCTGCAGCACTTTCCGGAAATCCACTTCAATTGCCCGGAAGATGTGCAGAAGCGCCCAGGAGCTGCCGCGGGCCTCATAGAAAACGTCATCAATTTTGGTCCAGGGTGTCTTCACGTCTTCTCCGGTCGCTTCCTCAGCAAGAGGATCACCGGAGTTCATGGTGATCACCGAGTCTGATACCGATGCCTTGCCGACACTCTCACCAAGTGTACGGGACAGACTTCCCAGGCGAGTCTCCAGGTCCGCCAACCAGTTGCTCAGGTTATCCGCTCGGGCGAAAAACTGGGCGTCGGCCTGTTCCGGGCTCGACAGCCGGTCAAGGTAACGCTTCAGAGCGGTAATACCCCGACGGTACTCGGCCTCGGTAGACGGGATTGCCCAGCTCTCGCTGTCGAAATGGAACTGGGGCTCGGCGATCGTCAGATCCCGATCTTCCGCGGACTGACTTTGCGAGCGGCTGATGTCTTTGCGCATGGCGCGCGAAAGATCCCGAAGCTGAACCAGAACGCCGTACTCCCAGTTCGGCATGTTATCCAGCCAGAGTCCAGGCGGGAAAATGTCGTTGGAAATATAGCCACCAGGCTTGTCTAACAGGGTTTCTGCGATACGAATCATGGTGACCGTGGTGGCAAAGCCGGTAATGGGCTCCCTTTCCATCGTGTTGGCCACCGACCTCGTGTGCTCGCGCACCGAGAAGGTGTCCGGCTCGCTGCTCCAGATCATGCCGAGCACCAGCGCCACCAGTAGGTAGACCACAACCAACGCCAGAATCAGTTTGCCAATTACGCCGCTGCCGCCGGCATAATCCTGAACATCGTCTTTCTTGTCCTTGAAGTACTGTCTGATTTTGCCTGGCATATGACTTTTAATCCCCTGTCTGTTGATTGTCAGCGGCAAACGGCCTGCCCAGATGGTAACCCATGGCCCCGTCGATACCCAGTTTACAGAGTACCGAGTATTCCGCGGCAGTTTCCACTCCTGTGGCGAAGACTTTCACGCCACGACTGTGAGCGATGGCCACCACAGACTCAAGGTAGAAGCGGTTATCTTCATGGGTGTCGATATTGTGGATGAAGCTGTTGTCGATACGCAGGGCCTGAAACCTCAGATTTCTCAGGTAACTGAACGGTACGCCTCCCACCCCGAAGCGGTCGACCAGTACCGGAACACCGAGTCGCCCCAACGCCCGGACCAGTAGGCCCGCCGCGGTCCGGTGGTGATGGATTGCCTGTTCTGAAATACCGATCCAGAGATTCCTTGCCGGCGAACCAGCCTGCCGCAGCTGGTCCAGCAAATCCGTGCGAAATGCCTCGCTGGCCACGGAGGCATTACCAAGCGAGACCGCCAGCGGCTGATCCGGGCTCTGTTTCAGGCAATCGAGCACCCGCTGGACCAGCAGACGATCAAGTTCCGAGATCAGCCCGAAACGCTCAGCCATTGGTACAAAAGTGCCTGCCTTCAAGGCCCCTTCGGCGGAATCGATCCGGGAAAACACCTGATGATAGACCGGCATGAGCCGGCCCTCGTTCACCATAGGCTGGAGCCACAGCGACAGGGCCTGCCGGCGGATCGCCTGACTGATAATCACCCGCCAGGTTTCGAGGTTGTGATGGCCGTCTTTCTCAGGGTCAGCCAGATGGCAGCCACTCTCGGCCCTGCTCTGGGCAGCGCGCAATGCTTCGTCCGCGGCCGCCATCAGATCCCGGGCACCACGCCCCTCAAGGGTTCTCGCCAGCCCGGCATGAACAGAGGTGTCCATCGGCGAAGCAAGATCTGCATAGACCCCATCGAGGTCCGTGACCAACTGACGACACCAGACACCGGCATCAGCCGGCATCGCACCGGGCAGAAAAATGGCAAATTCGGCGCCCGTTCGGCGCCCGGCAAACGACCCGGCATGCTGCATGACGAATTCGCCAATCCAGGTTGCTACCCTCAGCAGCAACCGGTCGGCCTCGCTCCGGCCATAGGCCTGGTTATATCCCGAAAAGTCGGCCAGTTGAATCAGCATGAGAATTCCGGGTGCCGCCTTTTCCTCGGACTCCACCTCCACCTTCAGGCGCTGGTCGAAGGCGCTTCGGCTGGCCAGCCCGGTGACCGAGTCCTCGTTGTTTACCCGGCGCAGGTGCTGAATGAGTTTCGCCTGGCCTTCGAAGAGCTGGCCGAGGTCATCCGCCATCCGGTTCATGGCGTCGGTCACCTGATTGATCTCGCGGGTCGACTTGATAGAGACCCGCCTCCTGAAATCCCGCTGCCCGAGGGCCTTTGCCTGATCCTCGAGAGCATGAAGCGGGCGCAGGGTACGACGAAGCAGAAGGAAAACCGCAAACAGTCCAATCCCCCCGATGACGGCAGTACTGGCAGTCAACCCGATGGTGATTCGCCAGAGGTCCTCATAGGCGCGACCGGGATGGCTGATTACCTGCACGGTTCCCAGACGGCTCCAGCCACGGACGACTTCTGCCTCGGCAACCGGCAGCGGAAGATCTGCGAGGTCGCGGAACCAGGCGGGGACAGCCACTTTATTGAGCGTCATGGCCCGACCGGCAACCTGCTCGCCCTGATGATTCAGATAGCTGACGGACAGATAGCGGCCACTATCAAACACCGCATCAATGAGGGAGGCGGAGGCGACCGGATCGCGGCCGTCGATGGCATTGGACAGGGACAACCCGATGGCCGTGGCCCCGTCACGGGCATGACCTGCCAGCTGATCCGAGACATAGTCCCGGAAATAACCGTAGCTGGTGATAAACACCGCAACCAACAGGGTAACCAGCAGACTTCCGGTCAACACCAGAAGCAGGGTTCGCAATGTGACCGCACCCTGTTGCGTCTGCTCCAGGGGGATGTGCTTCCGTGCCATGGGGAGTTTCTCCGCATTGGCTGTGAGCCAGCCGGCCAGGTGTTTGTGACCTGCACCGCAGAGTTGACAAACATTTACATAGCGCAACCTACGCCGACAACATTAAACACTATAGACTCTGCAAAAGGACTAAGGTTGAAAAATCGTCCACACCGGGAAAGGACGACCAATAACGAAAAAGAGACAGGCCCGAGCAACATGAACGACGAAAGCCAGAAAGAAAAACTCAGGCAGCATTTCGCACGCCGTGTGACAACCCAGGCCCGGGTTGTTCTGGATACCTGGCAGAAAATTCACGAGGACCGGGACAAGGCTTCGGCGCACCGCAACGAGTTCGCGGCGGCTACGGACAAACTGGTGCGCTACGCCCAGCGGTTTGAAATGGACAGCCACGCCCGGGCCGGTCAAACCACGCTGGCGCTGATCAACCAGTGGGAACCCGGATCTGCCCTGAACGAGAGCCTCGAGCGACAACTGCAGGATGCCATCGAGACCTTGTCCCAGAGCACTCTGCGCAGGACCGACCTCAACAGTTCTGAAGCGCCCCACCAATTTCGTCGAACACCGGTTTACATTGCCCTGGCCAACCAGGAAATGGCAGCCCGCCTGATCCGGCAGCTGGAATTCTTCGGCTTCCGGGCATCCGCTTTTGCCAATGCTGATGAACTGACCGAAGCCTGCGCACTGCACAAGCCGGAAACCATCCTGGTAGACGTCAATTTTGGCGGCTCGCCCAATGCCGGCATTACCACCATCGAACGCCTGCAGGAACGACACGATACGCCGATTCCGATTATTTTCATGAGTGACGAGGACGGTTCTATCGAGACCCGTCTGCAGGCTTCCCGCTGCGGCGGGGAAGAGTTCTTCTACCCTGCTGTCGACCCGGGGCAGCTGATCGAAAAGATTGAGACCTACACCCACGGCAACACCGTGGATCCCTACAAGGTCCTGGGTCTGGATGATTCCCGGGCCCAGGCAAAATATATGGAAACGGTGTTGAAGAAAGCGGGTATGACCGCCCACATCATCACCGACCCGATGCAGATCATCCACGCCCTGGAGGAGTTCTCGCCGGAGATCATCATCCTGGACATGTATATGCCGGGCTGTACGGGCATGGAAATCGCCCGGGTGATCCGCCAGCAGGACCGTTTTCACAGCGTGCCCATCATTTACCTCTCGGCCGAGGAAGATGTAACGAAACAGCTCCATGCCATGAGCCTGGGCGGCGACGACTTCCTGACCAAACCGATCGACCCGAAACACCTGATTGCCACGATCCACAATCGCGGGCGACGCGCCCGCTCGTTGCTGGCCCTGATGATTCGCGACAGCCTGACGGGCCTGTTCAACCACACCCACACCCTCCACCTGCTGGACCAGGAGATCGTGCGGGCGCGCCAGAAACAACAGCCGCTGTGCTTTGCGATGATCGACATCGACTATTTCAAGAAGGTGAACGATACCTTTGGCCACCCGATCGGCGACCGGGTACTGCGCAGCCTGTCGATGTTCCTCAAACAACGCCTGCGCAAGACCGACCACATCGGACGCTACGGTGGTGAGGAATTTGCCATCATCCTGCCCAACACCCGTCCGAGCGATGCCCGGAACGTTCTCAATGAAATCCGGGAGCGATTCTCCGAGTTGCAGCAACCGGCCGGCGACCGGGAATTCAATGTCACCTTCAGTTGTGGCATCGCAGCCTGGGACGACGACACTTCCCAGGCACTGTGCGAGCGGGCCGACCGTGCGCTGTACAGCTCCAAGGAGCTTGGCCGCAACTGCGTAACCCTGGCAGATTCCTGAATCCGGGCCGTGCCGCGGCCCGAATCCCTCCCCCCAGACTTTTCAGACAATTTTCGGTCGGGCATGGCTCAGTCACTGCCCGGCTGCTACCTTTTATGAAACCAACGTCGTATGGAAGTTCGTTCCGCCGTTCACGACAATGATTGTCATCAGCGGAAAGATCCCGTTTCGATTCATTTGCCGGCTTTTTACGACCAATGGACAACAGGAACGATTGTCAAAAAGTGTTGATCTGAACAAAACAAGCACGCACCATTGGGGGAACATGCCGTTAAAATCGGCGATCCTGTAAAAAGACATCAAGGCAGACAGAACCATGTCGACAATTCTCGTGCTCCACGGACCCAACCTCAACATGCTCGGTACCCGCGAGCCGGAGGTCTATGGTTACGAGACACTGGCAGACATCGACGACCGGTTGCGCTCACTGGCAGCAGAGCATGGGCATCATCTGCTGCACCTGCAATCAAATGCCGAATACGAACTGATTGAGCGGGTTCACGAGGCGCGGGCGGAAGGCGTGGACTTCATCATCATCAACCCCGCCGCCTTCACCCATACCAGCGTAGCCCTGCGCGACGCCATGCTGGCCTCGGGAATTCCATTTATAGAAGTGCATCTTTCGAACGTGCATGCCCGGGAACCGTTCCGGCATCACTCCTATTTCTCGGATATCGCCGAAGGCGTTATCTGTGGGCTGGGTAGCCAGGGGTACGACCTCGCACTCCAGGCAGCCCTGAAACGCATTCACCGATAGACCTGACAAAACGGGACTGGACTGACTATGGATATTCGTAAAATCAAGAAACTGATTGAGCTGCTCGAGGAATCTGACGTCGAGGAGCTGGAGATTCACGAGGCCGACGATTCGGTACGCATCTCCCGCCGGCGTGAACCGGCTGCCGGCACCCAGTACGTGAGCCACTACCCTGCGCCAGCGCCTGCCCAGCAGCCAGCTCCGGCGCCGGCAGCGTCCGCTCCGGCTTCGGAAGAGTCCTCTGCGCCAGCGGCCCCGGCCGGACACAGCGTGAAGTCTCCCATGGTAGGCACTTTCTATCGCTCACCCTCGCCCACCGCCAAGGCGTTTGTGGAAGTTGGCCAGACCGTCAATGTGGGTGATGTCATCTGCATCGTGGAAGCCATGAAGATGATGAACCAGATTGAGGCCGACAAGAGCGGCACCATCCAGGACATCCTGGTCGAGAATGGCCAGCCGGTTGAGTTTGACCAGCCCCTGGTCGTCATTTCCTGAACGCGGTGATAGCTACTCATGGCCATGTTAGAAAAAGTTCTGATCGCAAACCGGGGTGAAATTGCCCTCCGGATTCTGCGCGCCTGCAAGGAGCTGGGCATCAAGACAGTGGCAGTGCATTCCCAGGTCGATCGCGACCTGATGCACGTACGGCTTGCCGACGAGTCTGTCTGTATTGGCCCGAACAGCGCGACCGACAGCTACCTGAACATCCCTACCATCATCAGCGCCGCCGAGGTAACCGATTCCGTGGGTATTCACCCCGGCTACGGCTTCCTTGCCGAGAACGCCGATTTTGCCGAACAGGTGGAAAAGAGCGGGTTCCGCTTCATCGGCCCCAAGGCCGAGACTATCCGGCTGATGGGCAACAAGGTGTCCGCCATCAACGCCATGATCAAGGCCGGCGTTCCGACCGTGCCGGGCTCCGATGGCCCGCTGGACGACGATGAAGAGCGGACCCTGAGGATTGCCAAGGAAATTGGCTACCCCGTCATGATCAAGGCGGCTTCCGGTGGCGGCGGCCGCGGGATGCAGGTGGTCCATTCTGAAGCGGCCCTGCTCAAGGGTGTCCAGATCACCCAGAGCGAGGCCAAAAATGCCTTCGGCGACCCGACGGTTTACCTCGAGAAGTTCCTGGAAGCCCCGCGTCACGTGGAAGTGCAGGTACTTGCCGACATGCATGGCAACTGCATTCACCTGGGCGATCGCGACTGCTCCATGCAGCGCCGGAACCAGAAGGTAATAGAGGAAGCACCGGCTCCGAACATCAATCCGGAATCCCGGGAACGCACCCTGAAAGCCTGTACCGATGCCTGTAAGGAAATCGGTTATGTGGGCGCCGGTACGTTCGAGTTCCTGTATCAGGACGGCGAGTTCTATTTCATCGAAATGAACACCCGTGTCCAGGTAGAACATCCGGTCTCCGAGATGGTCACCGGTGTTGATATCGTCCGCGAACAGCTCCGCATTGCCAGCGGCCTTCCGCTGCAATACACCCAGGACGACATCCGGATTTCCGGCCACGCCATGGAGTGCCGGATCAACGCCGAGGATCCGAAAACCTTTATCCCCAGCCCCGGCAAGGTTAAACACTTCCATGCCCCGGGCGGTAATGGTGTGCGGGTGGATTCTCACCTGTACAGCGGTTACACGGTTCCCCCCTACTACGATTCCCTGGTGGCCAAACTGATCACCTGGGGCGACGACAGGGACATTGCCCGGCGCCGGATGAAGAACGCGCTGGACGAACTGGTGGTCGAGGGCATCAAGACCAATCAACCACTGCATCGGAAACTGGTACGCGATGGTGGCTTTAAACAGGTAGACTTCACCATCCACTACCTTGAGAAACTGATGCGGGATTAATCATGCCCTGGATACAACTCCAGATCCCGGCTGATCCGGACAACGCGGATCAGCTGGAGGATCTGCTCATGGAGATGGGCTCTGACGCCGTCTCCATGGAAGATGCCGCCGACCAGCCCCTCTATGAGCCGGACCCCGGCACCACCCCTTTATGGAGCCAGACAACGGTGACCGGGCTGTTCGATTCCGGCCGGGATATCGAGCAGCTCTGCGCCGATATCCGGGATGCCTGGCACCAGCAAACCCAGCAGGCCCTTCCGGAAATCGACGTCACTCTGGTTGAGGACAAGGATTGGGAACGGGCCTGGATGGACGATTTCCAGCCCCTGAAATTCGGCGAGCGGCTCTGGATCGTCCCGAGCTGGCATGACGCACCTGACCCGGATGCGGCGAATCTGATGCTGGACCCCGGTCTGGCCTTCGGTACCGGCACCCATCCAACCACGGCCCTCTGCCTCGAATGGCTTGATGGCCAGGATCCCCATGGCAAGCAGGTGATCGATTACGGCTGTGGCTCCGGCATTCTCGGCCTTGCGGCCCTGCTCCTTGGCGCAGACCATGTGATTGGTGTCGATACCGACCCGCAGGCCCTCGAAGCCAGCCGGGAAAACGCCCGCCGCAACGGTGTCGAAGACAGCAAGCTGGACCTGTTCCTGCCAGACAACGAGCCCGAGACCAAAGCCGACATCATGCTTGCCAACATCCTGGCCCAGCCCCTGATCGGCCTTGCTCCCCATCTTGCCTCGCGGACCAGGCCCGGCGGCGATCTGGTGCTGTCCGGCATCCTGTCTAACCAGGCCCGGGAAGTAATGGCCGCCTATGAGCCATGGTTCGTCATGGACGAGCCCGAGCAGCGGGAAGAGTGGATACGCCTCACAGGACGGCGCCACGACAGATGACGAAACCGGTCTTAACGACTAAACTCCGAAACTCGTAGCCTAGTCGCTTTCAGGAAGAAGCATGACCCAGAGCAGCCTGCAGACACAGTGCCCGAATTGCCAGACCCGCTTCCGGGTAACCGAAGAACAGCTTGGCATTGCCAAGGGCAAAGTGCGCTGCGGGAACTGCATGAAGGTGTTCAATGCCATTGAGCACCAGGTTATCCCAGGCGGTGGCGAGAAACCACGAACCCCCGCCACCCCGGCACAACCCGCAGGTGCATCATCGCCTGCCGGCTCTACCTCCGGCTCCGGCGTCAGCGAGGAGGATTTTGTCTTCGCCGATAACCCGGAAGAAGATGCGGCGGAAGGGCCTTACGCCGGCACCAAGCTGACCTTCTCCGATGACGAGTTAAGCGATAGTTTCCGCAGCTTTGATGAGCGCGACGAAACAGATTACAAAGACGCTGACACCGACGGCCCCGATGAGCAAGTCGATGAGAGCTGGGCCGAAGCCATTCTTCAGGATGACGAGCCAGCATCCCGAAAACCTTCTGCCCCCCAGCGCCCCGAGCCTGCCCCCGAACCGGAACCTGAAGACACCTCTCCCGAACCGGAGCCGAGGCCAGCACCTCGCCCTGAGCTGAGCCTGGAGGAAGAACCGGTGTTTGAGCAGACCGGAACACCCTCCTCCGCGGCGACCGGGCCGGCCAAAGATTCTGATCCGTTCGATGACTTTGTGGACGAATCCGGTTTCGATTTTGATGAGCCGGAGCGACCGGCCGACGCGTTCCATGCCGACCCGCCCTTCCGGGATCTACGCCGGGAGCCGGTTGCTGTCGATTCCGGTGGAAGTGGCGTCCGCACGATCGTGTGGAGCGTGATTGTACTGGGTCTGATCGGTGTTCTGATCGCCCAGGTAACCTGGTTCCAGTTCGATCGACTGTCGGCCATCCCCGAGCTGCGCCCCTTCTATGAGAAAGGCTGTGAACTGGCCGGCTGCGAACTCAAACCGCTGATCAATGTGGAAGCCATCCAGAGCCGGAAACTGGTGGTGCGAACCGATCCGGATAATCGCTCGCAACTGGTGGTCGATGCCGTGATCATTAACCGGGCCGACTTCGAGCAACCCTTTCCCGCCATTGCCCTCACCTTTTCCAACCTGAATGGCGATGTGGTGGCACAGAGTCTGTTCACGCCTGAGGAGTACCTGGCCGGCGAAGGTCGGGAGCTGGACGCCATGCCCACGGATACTCCCGTTCGCATTGCCATCAACATTCGGGATCCGGGCCGTGACGCGGTGAATTACAACATCCTCTTCCGCCCCCACGCACCCTGATGCCGTAAGCAAGTATTCACTCGACAGCCATTCCCGACGGTCATCGTACAGAACAAAAGTCAACCAGAAAGGGCGAAAAATAATCAGTTTTTTCACCGCCCAGCCCCTTCAATCATTGTCCACCCGGCGGTATCATTACCGCCCTTCGGATGCTGGATCGGTTACTTATTGAACAACCGCTCAGCCCGACCTTTGCTTAACCCGCTGTGACACGGACTCAGATCATGCTGCCAACGGCAAAAATCGGGCCGTACACTTTGCCCAACCCCTTGATTGTTGCGCCCATGGCTGGCGTGACAGACCGCCCTTTCCGTCTTTTGTGCCGGAGGTTGGGCGCGGGTCTGGCGGTGTCGGAGATGGTCATAGCGGACAGCAAACTCTGGCATACGCGCAAATCACAGACCCGCCTGAACCATGAAGGCGAGCCTGAGCCCCGCTCGGTGCAGATTGCCGGCGGCGATCCGCAAATGCTGGCCGATGCCGCCCGTCAGAATGCGGAATTCGGCGCCCAGATCATCGACATTAATATGGGCTGCCCGGCCAAGAAGGTCTGTAACAAGGCCGCCGGTTCCGCCCTGATGAAAGATGAAGCCCTGGTTCGCGACATTCTGGAGTCGGTGGTTCAGGCGGTTGATGTCCCAGTCACCCTCAAGATGCGAACCGGATGGGACCGGGAAAACCGCAATGCACTGGTTATTGCCCGAATGGCGGAGGATGCCGGCATTCAGGCAGTGGCCATTCACGGTCGGACCCGTGCGGACAAATACGAGGGCAATGCCGAGTACGACACCATCGCCGATGTGAAATCCCGCATCAGCATTCCGGTGTTTGCCAACGGGGATGTTACATCGCCTGAGAAAGCCCGGGACGTCCTTCGCCATACCGGCGCCGACGGCCTGCTGATTGGCCGCGCTGCCCAGGGCAGCCCCTGGATTTTCCGGGAAATCCGGCATTTCCTGGAAACCGGTAGCCACATGGCCGCACCGGAGCTTGATGAGGTCGAGGAAATTCTGACCGAGCATCTCCAGGCGTTGCATGCTTTCTATGGTGAGACCATGGGCGTGCGTATTGCCAGAAAACACGTGGGCTGGTACCTGCAGTCCCACGATCCGGGTAAACAGTTCCGCAAACGCTTCAACGCGATCGACGATGCGCTGGAGCAGAGAGACACGATTCAACGGTATTTTGCAGGCTTACGAAATGGAGAGGTATTCGCAGCATGAGCGCTGAGACTTTGGCAAACGACAACCTGAGCACCCCGGCCAACGATGATATCCATCAGTTGCAGACGGTGAACAGCAGCGGCAACACCGTCACCCTGCGCGACAGCGTTGAGGTCGCCCTGAAAAACTACTTCGCCCAACTGGACGGCGCTCCGGTGACCGAGGTCTACCAGCTGGTGCTTTCCGAAGTGGAAGCCCCGCTGCTTGAACAGGTGATGAAATACACCCGCAACAACCAGACCAAGGCCTCCACCATGCTGGGCCTGAACCGCGGGACCCTGCGCAAAAAGCTGAAGCAGTACGGTCTGCTATAATCCAGACACCCTGATTTGAAGAGGGCCTCCCGGACACCATTCGCGAGGCCCTTATTCGTTCATCTCCAGCGAAGAAAGTGACCCATGGCAAACCAGGCTAACACCTCCGTCCGTCGCGCTTTGATCAGCGTGAGTGATAAAACCGGCATCGTCGATTTCGGCCGTGCCCTGACCGAACGCGGCGTTGAGCTGCTCTCCACCGGTGGCACTTACCGGCTCCTGAAAGAAAACAGCATCCCGGTAACCGAAGTCTCCGACTACACCGGCTTTCCCGAGATGATGGATGGCCGTGTAAAAACCCTGCACCCGAAGATTCATGGCGGGATTCTCGGGCGCCGGGGCACTGACGAAGCGGTGATGTCCGAGCATGGCATTAGCCCTATCGATATGGTTGTGGTCAATCTCTACCCCTTCGAGGAGACCGTTGCAAAGCCGGACTGTGATCTGGCGACCGCTATCGAGAACATTGATATCGGCGGTCCGACCATGGTTCGCGCTGCTGCCAAGAACCACAACGACGTCGCCATCGTGGTCAACGCCAGTGATTACAGCCGGGTCCTCAAGGAACTGGAGGCCAACGATGGCCAACTGACCTACAGCACCCGGTTCGATCTGGCCGTAAAAGCGTTTGAGCACACCGCTGGCTACGATGGCGCCATCGCCAACTATCTGGGCGGCCGCACGCCGGATAACGACAACGCTGATTTCCCCCGCACCTTCAACGCCCAGTACGTGAAGGTCCAGGACATGCGTTATGGCGAAAACCCGCATCAGCGCGCCGCATTCTACGCCGAGCGCAACCCCAAGGAAGCCTGCGTGGCCACGGCCAAACAGCTTCAGGGCAAGGAGCTCAGCTACAACAACGTGGCCGATACCGATGCCGCCCTGGAATGCGTGAAGCCTTTCGCGGATCCGGCCTGCGTGATCGTCAAACATGCCAATCCCTGTGGTGTGGCGATCGGCGCCGATATCCGTCAGGCCTACGACCTGGCGTTCGCCACGGACCCCACATCGGCTTTTGGTGGCATCATCGCCTTCAACCGTGAGCTGGATGCGGAAACTGCCAAAGCCATCATTGATCGCCAGTTTGTGGAAGTGATCATCGCGCCGACCGTTGCTCCGGAAGCAGTGGAACTGGTAGCCGCAAAGAAGAACGTGCGTCTGCTTGCGTGCGGCGAGTTTGACGGCGACCGTGCCCGTTCCATGGATTACAAGCGTGTAACCGGTGGTCTGCTCGTTCAGGACCGGGACCTGGGCATGGTGGCCATGGAGGACGTCAAGGTGGTCACTGAGCGCCAGCCCTCCGAGCAGGAACTCAACGACCTGTTGTTTGCCTGGGAAGTGGCTAAATACGTCAAATCCAACGCCATTGTCTATGCCAAGGCGGGTCGCACCATCGGCGTCGGCGCTGGCCAGATGAGCCGTGTTTACAGCGCGAAGATTGCCGGTATCAAGGCCGCCGACGAGGGCCTGGAAGTGAAAGGGTCGGTCATGGCGTCCGATGCCTTCTTCCCGTTCCGCGACGGCATTGACGCTGCTGCGGCGGCTGGTATCACCGCTGTCATCCAGCCTGGTGGCTCCATGCGCGATCAGGAAGTGATTGATGCGGCCAACGAACACGGCATCGCGATGGTCTTCACCGGCATGCGCCACTTCCGGCACTGAGGGGTTATCACCATGAATATTCTCGTTATTGGCTCCGGCGGCCGCGAACACGCCCTGGCCTGGAAAGCCGCGCAATCCCCCAAGGCAGACCGTGTTTTCGTGGCGCCCGGCAACGCCGGCACGGCACGGGAAACCGGCCTGGAAAATGTCGACATCGACGTGATGGACCTGGACGGTCTCGCCAACTTCGCCGCCACCAATCATGTCGGGCTTACCATCGTCGGCCCGGAGGCGCCGTTGGTTGCAGGCATCGTCGACAAATTTGAGCAGCGTGGCCTGAGGGTTTTCGGCCCGAGTGCCGGCGCTGCCCAGCTTGAGGGCTCCAAGGCTTTCACCAAGGATTTTCTGGCGCGCCACAAAATCCCGACAGCCGGCTACGGCAACTTCACTGATGTGGACGAAGCCCTGGCCTATGTTCGCCAGCAGGGCGCTCCAATCGTCGTCAAAGCCGATGGCCTGGCTGCCGGCAAAGGCGTGATCGTTGCGATGACCCTGGAAGAAGCCGAAGATGCCATCCGCGACATGCTGGCCGGGAACGCGTTTGGTGATGCCGGTAGCCGTGTCGTCATCGAAGAGTTTCTGGAAGGCGAAGAAGCCAGCTTTATCGTGATGGTGGATGGCGAGCACGTTCTGGCCATGGCCACCTCCCAGGATCACAAACGCGTGGGCGACGGCGACACCGGTCTCAATACCGGTGGCATGGGCGCCTACTCGCCGGCCCCGGTGGTGACCGCGGATGTTCATCAGCGCATCATGGATGAAGTGATCTATCCGACCGTGCGCGGCATGGCGGCCGAGGGCCATCCCTATAAGGGGTTCCTCTACGCCGGCCTGATGATTGACAACAGCGGCACCCCCAAGGTGATCGAGTTCAACTGCCGTTTTGGCGACCCGGAAACCCAGCCGATCATGCTGCGGATGAAGTCGGACCTTGTGGAACTCTGCGACGCGGCCATCGACGGCAAGCTCGACCAGTGCGATTCCGAATGGGATGACCGCGCCTCCGTCGGTATCGTGCTGGCAGCCGGGGGTTACCCGGGCAGCTATAACAAGGGCGACGCCATTTCCGGCCTGCCGGACACCGAGACCGAAGGCGAGAAAGTGTTTCACGCCGGCACCCGTCTCAACGGAGACCAGGTGGTTACCAACGGCGGTCGGGTGCTCTGCGCCACGGCTCTGGGCAATACCGTCACCGAAGCACAGAAGCGTGCGTATGAGCTGGCCTCCCGGATCCGGTGGGATGGCGTGTTTTATCGCAAGGACATCGGCCACCGCGCCATCGGCCGCGAGACCCACTGAGCCTGGCCGACCGATCCGATCCTATTCTCAATCCCCGGCCGACCGGGGATTTCTTCGCCTGACCTGACACCTGCCTGCGTCATAAGCACTGACTATTGACTTTATAGTTACGGAACCGTAAAGTTTCGACCGAACGTAATAGTAATAATTGTCACTTACATTTCGAAAAACAAATGGTAATGGAGATTAACCACATGTTTAAACCTTCCCGCTTATCACTGGCCGTGGCTGTCAGCCTTGCCCCGGGCGCCAGTTGGGCAGTCGGCGATGATCAGCCCCAGATGCTTGAACCCATGGAAATCATTGGCGATGCGTCCGCAGCCCAGACCTTGCCAGGGTCAGGCTACGTCGTTGGTGAGGCGCGGTTGAAAACCGAGGTTGAGACCGACATCAACCAGGTGCTGAAAACCGTCCCGGGCGTCTATGTGCGGGAAGAAGAAGGCCTGGGCCTGCGCCCCAATATCGGCATCCGCGGCGCCACGGCCGAGCGCAGCAGTAATATTACCCTGATGGAAGATGGCATTCTGATCGCACCGGCGCCCTACTCCAATCCGGCCGCCTATTATTTTCCGACACTGAAGCGCATGTCCTCGCTGGAAGTACTCAAGGGTGCCCCGCTGCTGCGCTATGGCCCACAAACCACCGGTGGTGTCATCAACCTGATTTCCACACCCATTCCCGATCAGCGGCAGGGCTATGTTGAGACAGTCACCAACGACCGCGGCTCCACCGACGTTCACGCAACCTATGGTGACACGGCCGGCGACTGGGGCTACCTGCTTGAGACCGTCCAGCGCTCCGCGAAAGGCTTCAAGGAGATTGACCGCAGCGGCCGCGATACCGGCTTTGATATCGAGGACTACGTCGGCAAGCTGCGCTGGCAGGGAGAGCGCCAGAGCGTGACCGCCAAGCTGCAATACTCCGAGGAAACCTCCAACTCCAGTTACCTCGGCCTGACCGATGCGGACTTCAGCCAGGATCCGAACCGGCGTTACGGGCTGTCCAGCATCGACCAGATGAACAACACCCACTCCGGCATCAGCCTGACTCACCAGTTCGAGTGGAGCGACACCGTGAGCAGCAGCACGACCCTCTACCGCAACGACTTCAAGCGGAACTGGTTCAAGCTCAGTGGCGGCGGAAACATCATCGACTCGGCAAACGGCGGCGACGCCAATGCCCAGGGTATTCTGGACGGCACAGTTGACGCCAGCGGCCTGGATTACAAAAACAACGCCAGGGACTACCTGTCCCAGGGCGTGCAGGTAAACTTTGATGTCGACATGGGCAGCCACCAGTTTGATTTCGGCGCCCGCGCCCACGAAGATGAAATGGATCGCTTCCAGCCGGTCGATGTTTATGACCAGGTCAACGGCTCTCTGGTGTTCCAGAACACTGTCGCCCCCACGGGCAGCAATAATCGCTTTGAGACCGGCGAAGCCCTGAGCTTCTGGGCCCTCGACACCTGGCAGGCGACGGACAAGCTCAGCGTTAACCTCGCCCTGCGCTACGAGGATGTACAGACCAGCCGCACCCAATACGCGGATCCCGGCCGCACAACCGTCGACAGCACCCGCGCCAATGACAGTGCTGAACTCCTGCCCGGCGCTTCCTTTACCTATGACCTGTCCCAAAGCTGGCAGGTTCTGGGTGGCGTGCACCGGGGTTTCTCCCCTCTCGGAGGTGGTGCCAAGGCAAACGAAGATCCGGAAACCAGCAAGAACTGGGAGGCCGGCCTCCGGTACTTTGGCAATGCGTTCTTCGCGGAAATGATCGGCTTCTACAGCGACTTCTCCAACAAGGCCGAAAACTGTTCCGTGGGCTCGCCGTGCAGCAATGGCGCCACCTCTGGCAGTTTTGTAACCGGCGAGGCTGAAATTTCCGGTGTTGAGTTCCAGCTCCAGACCGGCACCCGGGCAGGCGAGTTCTACCTTCCGGTCAGCCTTACCTACACCTTTACCCAGGCGGAAATCAGCAAGGACAATGCCGCTTCGGGCCTGAAAAAAGGCGAGCAGCTCAAGGACGTACCTGAAAACCAGATGAGCTTCCGGACAGGCATGGAACACCCGAGTGGCTGGGACAACTACCTTGTGGCCACCTACGTCGATGAGATGTGTGTCAGCGCGGGATGCAACAACACCGCCACGAAACTGGACGAGACCGAGTCCCTGTTCCTGGTCGATTTCATCAGCCGCTACGCACTGACCGCCAGTGCCGATGTCTTCCTGAAAGTGGACAACCTGTTCGATGAACAGCAAATTGTCTCACGTTGGCCCGATGGCGCCATGGCGAACCTGCCGCGCACCGCTTCACTGGGGTTAAGCGTTAATTTCTGACGAATGACCGGGTTGGCCTGGTTTCCGGGCGAACCCGCTGTGAATGGCCCACTGATGAGACCCGGCCCGTTGGCCGGGTCTTTTTTTATGCCGGGCAGGGGAAGCAATTCCCATTCTCCGGCCCGAGAGTAAGGTAGACTGCGGACACAAAGTTCCGACCACATCGCCCAAAGGAGTCCCTTCGATGCGCCGCCCGTCACCGGTATACCTGCTGATCATACTGGCCGCTTCCCTGCTGTTCAGTGCCTGCTCTCGTCAGGACATCTACCAGACCGCGATTGATTTTGAACGATCATCGGCGGGTCTGGAGGCGGCGAGCGTGGCAGTGGGCAACCTTGACATCGCCTATCTCAGGAACCAGGAAATGAGCGCAGGCGACACCATCGTCATGATCCATGGCTTCGGGGCCAACAAGGACAACTGGACCCGTCTGGCCGGCCACCTGACCGACGACTTCAATGTCTATGCGATCGATCTGCCGGGGCATGGTGACAGCAGCAAGCCCCTAGACATCGGCTACCGCCTGGAAGATCAGGCAGGCTACGTCGCAAAGATTCTGGAGGCACTGTCGGTCGAGGATGCCCACATCATGGGAAATTCCATGGGAGGTGCGATTACCGCACTCTATGCAGCCAACTATCCCGGCAAAGTGAAATCAGCGGTGCTGTTCGACCCCGCGGGCATTCTCGAGTATGAAAGCGAACTGGTGGATCTTGTGATGGAGGGGGACAACCCCCTGATCCCCAAAAAGCCCGGTGACTTCGAGCGGCTCATGGAGTTCGCTCTCGAGAAAGAGCCCTTTGTGCCCTGGCCGATCATGGGCGTGATGGAAGAGCGGGCCATCGCCAATCGAGACATCAACGAGGTCATTTTTGCGGCGATTCGTGATGCCGGTTTCGAGTCGGACTTCCGCAATGCCATCACCAGGATTCAGGCCCCGGTCCTGATCATCTGGGGCAAGGAAGACCGGGTGATCAACTACCGAAACGGCGAGGTGTTCGCAGCAGCAATCCCGAATGCCAGGCTGGAACTGATGGACGGTATCGGCCACGCACCGATGGTGGAGGCCCCGGCGGAATCCGCAGAACTGTTCCGGACCTTTATCGGGCAGCCGGTCGAGTGAGGCTCATTTGAGCAATAGTTTCCGCATTCCACCTTCAGCGACTACAAGGGCACCGCAAAACAGGGTAGCCTAACAACCATTGTGCTTTTGACGTCCGAACTGATATCCCATGCCTGAAGCGATCTGGATTACCTTTGCCTTCGGCCTTGGCCTGCTGGTCAAGCTTGTTGGCCTCCCCCCTCTTGTTGGCTACCTGGCTGCCGGCTTTGTGCTCAGTGGCATCGCCGAAGCCACCGGTGTGGTGATCGAGGAGACCGACGTTCTCCAGCACATTGCGCATCTTGGCGTACTCCTGTTGCTGTTTACCGTGGGGCTGAAGCTAAAGCTCCGATCCATCGTCAGTCCGGAAGTGATTGGCGGCAGCCTTCTGCACTTTGGCATCACCTGCGCGGTATTTACCCCCGGTGTCTACCTGTTGATGGACCTCGATTGGTCGACCGCGCTGATGCTGGCCATCGCCTTGTCATTCTCGAGCACGGTGCTGGCCGCCAAGGTTCTTGAATCCAAACGGGAACTGCGGGCGTTCCATGGCCGGGTCGCCATCGGCATCCTGATCATGCAGGATCTGATCGCCCTGGTTGTCATGAGCCTGGCCGCTGGTAAAACGCCCTCCGAATGGGCCCTGATTGTATTCGGACTTCCCCTGCTTCGCCCTCTGCTGTTCCGGTTGCTCGATGCCAGCGGCCACGACGAACTGCTGGTGCTCCTGGGACTGCTTCTGGCACTCGTTGTCGGCGGGCTTGGCTTTGAGGCCGTCGGCCTCAGCTCGGAGCTCGGCGCGCTGGTTTTCGGTGCCATGCTGGCCAATCACCCCCGGTCGCAGGAACTCTCCAAGTCGCTCTGGAGCGTCAAGGAAGTGTTCCTGGTGGGTTTCTTCCTACAGATTGGCATTGGCGGTCTGCCCGACGGGGATGCGCTCATTTTCGCAATCATTGCGGGGCTGGTGCTGCCACTGAAAGGCATCCTGTTCTTCTTCCTGCTGCTGGCCTTCCGTTTACGGGCCCGCAGCGGCTTCCTGAGCGCCCTGGCACTGACCAACTACAGCGAATTCGGCCTGATTGTGGCAAGCGTTGCCTTGCCGGAGTGGTTGGTCCCTCTGGCAATTTCGGTGTCGCTGTCGTTCCTGGTTTCTGCCCCGATCAACCGGTTTGCGCACGGCCTTTATGAACGTTACTCCCAGGATCTCAGCCGCTTTGAAGGCAGCAAACATCATCCCGATGAACAACCGATTTCCCTCGGGGATACCCGAGTCCTGATCATGGGCATGGGGCGGACAGGGACCGCAGCCTACGACTGGCTCTGCGAGGATCAGCCCAAACTGATGGGGCTGGATTCCGACCCTGCAAAAGCCAGTCAACACCAGAAAGAAGGCCGCAACGTGGTTTTTGCTGATGCCGAGGATGCGTCCTTCTGGAACGGGTTGCACATGCCTGCAGTGCAGTCGGTGATCCTGGCAATGGGTGACATAGAAGGCAAACTGATCGCCGCCCGAATGCTGCGCAAACTGGGTTTCAAGGGTTTTATCGTGGCCCACACCATGTATGAAGATGAGGCAAAACAGATCCGGGAAGCCGGGGCCGATGAAGCCTACCTGACCATGAGTGAAACCGGCGTGGCCCTTGCCAGTCATCTGATCGATAAAAAGCCCGCCAAACCATCCCTGGTTGTCGGCAAACCTGATTAACTGTATCGGCGATTACAGTCGACGTTCAGGGCTTTTCGAGCGCGCAGGTTCGAAAACCAGTGTATACGTCGTTCCGAAGCGGAAGATAGGCCTGCCGATAGGTACCCCGGATAAGGCAGGATGACGTTGCACAACTGCCCCCCTTGGTGACTTTGTGATCACCGAACTGCAGGGTGGACATGAAAGGGTACATATCCACTTTGAAACCGTCGTAGGGCAGGAACTGATCGCCGGTCCACTCCCAGACCGTGCCAGTCATCTGCCGGCAGCCGAACGGACTGTCACCCGCAGGAAAGTCGAACACCGGGCTCTGCGCCATGGCGCGCCCGTTGAGATCCGCCAGCTGTTCGGTCGGCGCCGAGTTGCCCCAGGGAAAGCGCCGGAAGGGCTCGCCCGGGCGATTGCCCAGAGCCGCGACTTCCCACTCGTATTCCGTCGGCAGCCGACGCCCCGCCCAACGGCACCAGGCCTCCGCCTCCCAGAATGTCACGTGAGTGACCGGTGCATCCGGATTGAGCGGCTGCCAGCGATCGAACACCCGCTCCTGCCACTGCTCATCATGCCAGCGCCAGTAAAGCGGGTGGCGGGGCGTCCGTATAAAAGGCTCGTCACTGCCGTGAACCAGGGCAACATCGGTTTCGGTCTGAAGCCATTTCCGCCCGCCAAAAGACCAGAGCTCTGGCCGCCGGTAGCCACCGTCTTCCACAAACTGCATAAACTCCCGGTTGCTGACCAGGCATTTTGAAATCGCGAACGATTCCAGCTTCACGGTAAACCATGGCTTTTCATTGTCGAAGGCAAAATCGTCACTGGCGTACTGCCCGGACTCACCCGGCATCCCGATCAGCCACTCTCCTGCCGGAACACAGGCGTCTCCCTGATGCGAGTCACCTGGCGCCGGTCGGTAAAAATCAGTACCCGGCGGAGCCGGGTAGCCGACGGTCTGACGGCACCAGATCATAGACTCGATGTGCATGTTCTGGTGGTAGATTGCGTAGCGGTAGAGGTAACGGGCCTGGTCGGTTAACGGTTGCTTCTCGATCCGCTCGGCCACTCGATCATAGATGAGATTGAAGTAGTCGAGGGTTTTCTGCCGCCCCGGAAACAACTCGCGGTTCCATCGATCCCGGTGTTCGATGTGGAACGAATCCCACAGGTCGTCCATGGCAGGATCATGGCTCGGTGTGCCATCCAGCAGGTTGAAGACGAAGACTTCGTAAAAGAAGGCCGCATGCCCCATTTCCCAGAGCGGTGGATTGACGCCCGGATGGTAGGGAACGTCCAGCGCGGTCTCGGGAAGAGAACACACGAGGGTCTCGGTTCGCTTCCTTGTCCATTCAAGCTGCTCCAGCAATTCCGACTTTGCCAGATCGATTTGCTCAATCACTGCCATCGTGCCAGTCACCCATCAAAACAGATGAGTAACAGCATAACAGAGAGTACAGACACCGGTTAAACGGCGTCACGCCCAGACCGCCAGAATGACTGGCACAGCTACCACGGTTACGAGGAGAGACAGCGGCAGCCCCAGCCGCCAGTAGTCCCCAAAGCGATAACCTCCGGGCTCCATAACCAGAGCATTGGATTGATGCCCTACCGGGGTCAGAAAGGCGCAGGAGGCGCCAACCGCCACCGCCATCAACATGGCATCGGCGGCAATGCCAAGCTGCCCGGAAAGACTCAAGGCAATCGGCGCAACCAGGATGGCCGCTGCCGCGTTGTTCACAACGTTCGACAGCAGCATTGTGCCCGTAAGGATAATGGTAACAACCACCCAGGCATCGCCTCCGGAGCCCAGCATCAGCATCCAGGACGCGATCAATTCTGCCCCACCGGTAGTCTCGAGGGCCTGCCCCACAGGAATCATGGCGGCCAGCAGAACGATAACGGGCCAGTCAATCGCCCGGTAGGCTTCCTGGTTGCTGAGAACCTTGCTGAGAACCATGACCACGGCGCAGGCGACCAGCGCGACCGGGGGAGATAACCAGCCAACCACAATCAACGCAATGGCGGCGATAAAAAGGCCGCCAGCCAGAAGGGAGTTGCGCTCCCTGCCAAACCGGAGACCCCGCTCGGCCAGGGGCAGGCAGCCGAGCCCCTGAAGCGTGACACTCAAGGTTTCCTCCTCGCCCTGGACCAGAAGGATGTCGCCAGCCTGAAAACGAATATCACCCAGACGTCGCTGCAACCGCTGACCCTGACGCGCAATCGCAACGATGTTGAGACCGTTCTGCTCGCGAAGATTGAGCCTGTTGGCGGTTTTTCCGATCAGCCCCGATTCCGGCGTGATGACCGCTTCGATCAAACGCACGTCGCCCTCAGACAGGGACTTTTCGCCCGGCTTTCCCGACTCTGGTTCTTCCTGATCGGACGCTTCTGAAGAGGCTTCCTCCACTCTCGCCAACTCGAGCCCGGTGCTGTCCAGAAAGTCCTGCAAGGCATCGGTATCCGCTTCCAGCAGGAGCAGATCATCGCCGCGCAGGACGGAGAACGTAGAGGGAGCCAGCGACCGCTTGTCATCCCGGATAAGCGCCAGAACCACGACGTCCTTCTCGGCATCGGCGCGCGTCAGAAGCCCATGAAGGGTTGCCCCAACGTGGGAGGAATCCTCCGGCACCCGAAGCTCGGTAACATAGTCGCCCACACTGAACAGCTTGCCACCGTCGTCGGGCTTACCCCGCCGCGGCGTCAGCCGCCACCCGACCAGCGTGATAAAGCCAATGCCTGCCAACGTAATGGCAAGGCCCACCGGTGCGAAGTCAAACATGCCGAACGAACCAGCTTCCCGATAACTGGCAATGATGATGTTCGGAGGCGTGCCAATCAGTGTCATGGTTCCCCCGAGCAGGGAACCAAATGCCAGGGGCATCAGCAGCAGCGAGGGCGACCGCCCGGCTTCCCTGGACATCCAGACCGCCACCGGCATCAACAGTGCGAGTGCACCAACGTTGTTGATAAACCCCGAGCAAAGGGCCACCACTGAAGTCAGCATCAGCACCTGCAGCGTCGGCCTGTGCCCGACCTTTCCAAGCAGCCTGGCCAGGCGGTCAACCACACCGCCGTTGACCAGCCCCTGGCTGATAACCAGAACCGCCGCCACCGTGACAACCGCAGGATGGCCAAAGCCGTCGAACAGTTGATCCACAGGCACGATCCCGGCAATCGAGACAGCAAGAAGCGCGATCAGGGCGACCAGATCGAACCGGATTCGGTTCCAAGCGAACAGCACCAGGGCGATACCCAGTATCGAAAAAACAATGGCCTGATCCGTGTTCAACACCTTCCCTCCGGTTGGCACCGAGCTTGTTTCTCTTCAGGTTACAGTATCGAACACATCACGAGCGATACACCAAATATCCTCGCCTCAACGAAAAAACCCCGCCGAGGCGGGGTTTTTGTGGCTTCCGGATTACTCCGGAAGAGACAACTGAACTGTTCTATTAACCGAACTGGTTCATGGTGTTGTCTTTACCACCGGCCTTCAGGGCCGCTTCACCAGCGAAGAATTCCTTGTGGTCGTCACCGATGTTGGAACCAGCCATGTCCTGGTGCTTAACGGTAGCGATACCCTGACGGATTTCCTTGCGCTGTACACCAGCCACGTAGGCCAGCATGCCTTCGTCACCGAAGTAACCCTTGGCCAGGTTGTCGGTAGACAGGGCCGCGGTGTGGTAAGTCGGCAGCGTGATCAGGTGGTGGAAGATACCCGCTTCGCGTGAACCGTCACGCTGGAAGTTACGGCACCACTCGTCAGCCAGCTGACCCAGCTCGGTGTTGTCGTACTCTTCGCTCATCAGCTTGGCGCGGTCGTAGGCAGAAACGTCCTTGCCTTCTTCCTTCCATGCGTCGAATACCTGCTGACGGAAGTTCAGAGTCCAGTTGAAGGACGGGCTGTTGTTGTAAACCAGCTTGGCGTCGGGAACCACTTCCTTGATGCGGTTAACCATGGCTGCAATCTGGCCAACGTGCGGCTTCTCGGTTTCGATCCACAGCAGGTCAGCACCATTCTGCAGGCTGGTGATGCAATCCAGAACCACACGGTCTTCGCCAGTGCCCGGCTTGAACTGGAACAGGCCAGAAGCCAGACGCTTCGGACGAACCAGCTGACCGTTCTGCTTGATCACAACGTCGCCGTTGTTGATGTCTTCTGCTTTCTCGATCACTTCACCGTCGATGAAGCTGTTGTACTGGTCACCCAGATCGCCCGGCTCTTCGGTTACGGCGATCTTCTGGGTCAGGCCAGCGCCCAGGGAGTCGGTACGGGCAACGATAACACCGTCGTCCACACCCAGCTCCAGGAACGCCAGACGAACGGCGTTAATCTTGGACAGGAAGTCGGCGTGGGGAACAGTTACCTTGCCGTCCTGGTGACCACACTGCTTCTCGTCAGACACCTGGTTCTCGATCTGGATGCAGCAGGCACCGGCTTCGATCATCTGCTTGGCCAGCAGGTAGGTCGCTTCGGCGTTACCAAAACCAGCATCGATGTCGGCAATGATCGGCACAACGTGAGTTTCGTGGTTGTCGATCTGCTTGATCAGTTCTTCAGCCTTGGCGTTGTCGCCAGCTTTCTCAGCTTCTTCCAGGGCACGGAACAGGTGGTTCAGTTCCCAGGCATCTGCCTGACGCAGGAAGGTGTACAGCTCTTCGATCAGGCCGGATACGGCAGTCTTCTCGTGCATGGACTGGTCAGGCAGCGGACCGAACTCGGAACGCAGGGCAGCAACCATCCAGCCAGACAGGTACAGGTAGCGACGCTTGGTGGTGCCGAAGTGCTTCTTGATGGACAGCATCTTCTGCTGACCGATAAAGCCGTGCCAGCAGCCCAGGGACTGGGTGTACTGGGCGGTGTCCTGATCGTAGTTCGCCATGTCTTCGCGCATGATCCTGGCGGTGTACTTCGCGATATCCAGACCAGTCTTGAACTTGTTCTGGGCGCGCATGCGAGCGGCGTGCTTCGGGTTGATAGCATTCCAGGTCGGGTGCTGCTTCAACAGGGAAGCAATCTGGTCAACGTCTTGTGCGTAGGGCATTGTCTCAATCCTTTCTACGTTGGTTTTCTAAGTCGATGCGGAGAAGCGTACAGCAACTTCCGAAGCCAACAACCTGCTCACTTTTTGAGCGAAGCGCTGACATTGATGGTTACTTTAGTGGTTTCAAATTTATAATTGAAATTTATATAATCTATTTTCGGCATTTTTTTGGTGAATGAAGAACAGGATCGGCTTTTGAGATGGATCAACGCTGAAACAGTAGCTATTGTTATTGTGAACAATGATCATTTCCCATCAGAACCCATCAGGCGTGAACAGTGTTCTATATGCGAGCTTTCAGTCATTCCCTTCTGCACGCCCTGAAGAACCTGTTTCCAATCATCGCTGTCGTGGCCTTCTTTCAGCTCGTCATTCTCCAGCAAGTGCCGGAGAACACATTGGCGATGGCCATTGGCTTACTGATCGTGGCCGTGGGGGTTGCCCTGTTCCTCCAGGGCCTTGAATTAAGCATTTTTCCGGTCGGCAAGAGTCTCTCCAATCAGTTTGCCCGACGGGGTTCAGTGCCCATTCTGCTTTCGTTCGGCTTTGCCATGGGTTTCTCGGCGGTGGTGGCAGAACCCGCGCTGATTGCCGTAGCCCAGCAGGCCGAGGAAATCAGCGAAGGCAGGATCAAAGCCCTGACGCTCAGGATACTGGTAGCCGTCTCTGTCGGGCTGGTGGTTGCCCTGGGCGTGTTCCGGACCATCTTCGGTTACCCGCTGCACTGGTTCATGATCATCGGCTATATCGTGGTTGTCATCATCACTGGGTTTGCGCCGCCGGAGATTGTCGGACTCGCCTACGATTCCGGCGGTGTGACCACCAATATCGTCACCGTTCCCCTGATTGCAGCCCTGGGCATTGGTCTTGCTGCCTCCATCCGCGGGCGTAATCCGCTAATGGACGGGTTCGGACTGGTCGCGCTTGCAGTCATGGTGCCCATGATCACCGTTCAGCTGTACGGGATTGTTGTCTATTCCGGGGAAACCGCGGATCCGTCCGTTTTGCCGGCTCTGGTTGCCAATGCAAATGTGGAGGACGCCCCGCTTGTGCTCGCGATGTTGCTGGACCTGGCTGAAATGGTCCGTGATGTGCTCCCGATCATTATCACCATCCTGTTCTTCCAGTACCTGGTCCTGCGCCGGGGGCTGACCAATCCCCGCAGGATTCTGTCCGGATTTGCACTGGTTGTCCTGGGGCTCTATGCCTTCGTTGTCGGCCTGAAACTGGGCCTGTTTCCCATTGGCACCAGCATGGCCGAGCAGTTGATGAGCATGGAGGGTTTCGCCTTCGTCTACCTCTTTGCGTTCATGATCGGTTTTGCCACCACCATGGCCGAACCTGCGCTGATCGCTATCGGGCACCAGGCAGAACAGGCGGCGGCCGGAACCATCAATGGCAACGCCATCAGGATCATCGTGGCGGTCGGGGTGGCCGTGGGCATAACCCTCGGAGTACACCGGATTATCAGTGGCGATTCGATACACCAGTACATCATCGGCGGCTATATTCTGGTCATCTTTCTGACCGCGCTGGCACCCAGGTACATCATTCCCCTGGCCTACGATCTCGGTGGCGTCACCACCTCCGAGGTCACCGTGCCCCTGGTGACCGCACTGGGCATTGGCCTGGCTAGCAACATAGAGGGCCGTAACGTACTGATCGACGGTTTTGGCCTGATTGCCTTCGCGTCGATCTTTCCGATTGTCACGGTGATGGGCTATGCCATCATTGTTGAAATGCTTGCTAAGCAGAGGAAAACAGAGCCATGAAATTTTCCGTACTGGTTGCCATTGTTCCCGAGGATCGGGAGCAGGACTGTGTGGATGCGGCAAGAGACCTGGGCGCCGGGGGCATAACGGTGCTGTCGGGCCGGGGCATCAGTAACGCCGCCCGGAAGACCTTCTTCGGGCTGACCTACGACGGCAGCCAGAGCGTTTTGCTGATGGTACTGGAGAAGGGCCTTTCACTTGATATTCTGAAAGCCATCCAGAAAATTCTCATGCCCGACCACACCGATTCACAGGGACTTGTGTTCACCCTGCCCCTGGAACACCTGGGAGGGATCGATATGTCACAGGTCGAGAAATTCGAACAACACCTGAAATGTTCACTGTATCCGGAGAACAACGATGAAACTGGTTAAAGATGTGATGGTCCGGGACATTATCACCATTACTCCGTTTGCCACCATCCGTGAGGCGCTCTCTCTGATGAAGAGGCACTCGGTGAAATCACTGGTGGTGGAGAAACAGAGCGAGCACGATGCCTGGGGCCTGATCACCTATACCAACGTGCTAAAAACCGTGATCGCCGAGGACGGCGACATCGACCTTCTGAACGTTTATGACGCCTGCGCCAAGCCGGTGATCAGCGTCGGTGAGAACCTGAATGTCCGGCATGCGGCCAGTCTGATGAGCAAATACCGGGTAAAGCGCCTTCTGGTGCTGGCCGACAATGACCTCAAAGGCTTTGTGGTCATGGACGACATTATGGCGGCCCTGCTCGACAGCATCGACTAGCAGGCGCATTGCAAATCCTTGGCCGCCTCGTACCCGAATGGCATCAGCCCTCCCGGTGAACAGGTTACAAAGCCACAACTGACAACTCGTCGGCACTAGGACACACTGCCTTCTCGTTGTATGGGCTCATTCGTGGTCACCTCAATCGAATCAAGTGAGCGTCGATGGGCGTCGATAGTAACCGACTGACAATCAGAGCATGGACAAGACGCAGTGGATTGCTCGCCGCCACTGCTTTTTGTGCTGCCGCCCTAGCCTTCTCCAGTTCACTTCCCCAGGCTTCACCGCGCCCCGTTTTCGCCTCCATTGATTTCGCCGAAACCCACGCGCAATGGAATCAATATGGTTTCCAGGCTGATAAAGCCATCCTTGAACGATGGCAATCCCTGCTACAGCGGGTAAGCTCCCTGGATACCGCCGAGAAACTGAAACAGGTGAATGCTTTTGTTCACAAAGCGCTGGCCTACCAGTTGGATCAATCGCTTTGGGGTCGTGAGGACTACTGGGCAACGCCTCTCGAAACACTGGCCAGAGGCCGGGGCGATTGCGAGGATTATGTAATCATCCAGTATGTAAGCCTGCTCAACGCCGGTATCAGCGATGACAAACTCAGGTTGATCTATGTTCGGGCCCGGATAGGAGGGTCCACCAGCCCGGTCACCCGGCCGCATATGGTTCTGGGGTATTACCCGGAAGCCGGGGCCGAACCGATCCTGCTGGACAGCCTGATCGAGGACATTCTGCCAGCCAGCGAACGAACCGATCTGACCCCCGTATTCAGCTTCAACAGCAGCGAACTCTGGGCCGGGGGAACCGGCGCCTCTGCCGGCAGCGCCACCGCCCGGTTATCGCCGTGGCGAGACGTATTGAACCGAATGAAACGTGAAGGAGTGAGTCTGAATGTCTCTCGTTAAACAGCTCTGGCTGCTAATCAGCTTTCTGATTGTCACTGCCTTTGCCTCCAGCCTGGCTGGCAGTCTGCTGTCCGCTCAGGCTTACTATCAGGAACAACTGACGATCAAGAACATTGATAACACCAACTCTCTGGCGATCACGCTGTCCCATACGGAAAAAGAGCCGGCCCTGCTGCGTTCGTTTCTGGAAGCCCAGTTCGCCACCGGTCACTATCAGAGAATCCGGCTTGCCATGCCCGATGGCAAGTCTGTTGAACTGACTGGCCAGGTTGAAAGCAGCGCGGCGCCGGACTGGTTCCAGTCGCTCTTTCCGCTAGACGTTCCTGCCGGCCGCGCAACCCTCACCGATGGCTGGGTGAATTACGGTAGCCTGACGCTTGAAAGCGACACCACCCATGCCCAGAACTCGTTATGGACAACCACCCGGCGACTGTTCACCTGGCTGCTGATTGTCGCCGTGCTGGCAGGGCTGGGAGGAAGCTGGCTGGTGCGCCGTATAACCCGGCCTCTGAAAGGCGTGGTAGATCAGGCCGAAGCCATCGGAGACAAGCGTTTTGTGGAATTGAAAGAACCTGCCACCGAAGAGTTCCGCCGTGTGGCGAAAGCTATGAACACACTTTCCGGTCGGGTAAAAGACATGCTCGAGCGGGAATCGCAAGCTCTGGCGAACATGCGAGAGAAGGCCTTGAACGACCCGGTTACAGGTGTCGCCAACCGCGAGTTCTTTATCAGCCGGCTGGACGGACTCATCTGTGACTACGACCAGGACACACGGCACACGCTGATTCTGGCAAGAATAGCGAACCTGACTGACCTTAACGCTGAGCATGGCCACGAAACGGTTGACGAGGCTCTTCGAGCGTTCTGCCTACGACTTTCTGACGCCCTGATCAACAGCGAACTGCATTTCACGAACCTGTTCATGGGCAGGCTCAACGGCTCGGACTTCGGCGTCATTCTGACGGAGTTTGATGAGACCACCGCGCTCGGGACTCCTCTTACCGCTTCCGTTCCCGGACTGTTTGACGAGAACGGTGAGTCGGAACTGAGCTGGTCGGCCAGTGTATTCAAAGCCGGTGTCACACGCTCAGAGATTCTGATGAAGGCAGACCATCTGCTGGCTCAGGCGGAACAGACCCAGGAACATCTGGCCGTGGACACAGGCTCAGACGTTCACATTCCATTCCAGAGCACTCAAGAGTGGCGCGAGGCAATCAGCCACTCGATCAGCAACCATGACGTCGACGCGGTACTGCACCCACTGGTTCGGCCGGACGGCACGGTTATTCACCTTGAGGCAAAGGTACGACTGAAGCTTGACAACGAATGGCGTACCGCAGGCTATTTCCTGCCCTGGAGTCGACGCCTGTCTCTGATGCCTCTGGTGGATTCAGCCATGCTGAAACACCTGACGACATCTCCGGAAACACTGGGCGATACACCGGTGATTGTGCACGTCGCAACCCAGAGCCTGAACAGTGAACAGGCGCGGCGCCAGCTTTTGGCCAGCATGCCGGCTGCCGGGCAGCTCCCCGGGGAATTCCACTTCGAGCTGCCAGAGTCGGTTCTTCAACTGGACGATCAATCGTTGCGATCGTTCATCGAGGACCTTCGACCCTATGGCTGCCAGGTGGGCATCAGCGGTGTCGGGCAGCACCTGGAAAATCTGCCAAAACTTCGGGAACTGGGGCTCAGATACCTGAAAACCGATCCCGCTTACGCGCAGCGGTTAGGGTCTGATCATGGTACCCGTCACTATATGCAGCGACTGACCGGCATGGCCCACGCCATTGGCCTGCCAATCTACCTGGCGGGGGCAAGCACCCCTGACATTGTTCGGGCGGCGTGGGAACTGGGATTCGATGGCGCCACGGGGCCCGGCGTGAAAGCGGGCGACTAATCGAAGTCGAAGAGATCGTCACCGCGATGGTCGATCAGATTCAGATCGTCGTCATTCCCGCGCATGGATTTGCGCTCCATGAGCTTTTTCTGAGCTTCCGGCGGCAGGTCGGTAAAGCGAATGATACCCTTGGAGGACAGCAGGTCCACCAGATCTTCAATGACCCGGATCAGCGACGAATCCGACTCCCGGAAGCGCCGGTTTCGGTTGGGATCGGTTTTCTCTGCCAGAAACACCTGGAGCTCCGGATCCGTCGGGTCGACTTTTTCAAAGCCGTCGAGATAGTCCTCACTGACCGCCACAATCCGCTGTTCGTTGCGTTTAACGTACATTCTCCCCTCCACCGGCGGGACGCTGCCCGGTGACCAGCAGCATCAGCTGCATTCGGTCTTTGACACCCAGCTTACGAAACACCGACCCCATGTGTTCCTTAACGGTTCGCTCTGTTATGCCCAGGGATTCGGCAATCAACCGATTGCTGTCACCTTTGGCTGCGTAGCGAGCCACTTGCTGCTCCCGACCCGTTAGCATTGAAAGATCGGCTTCTGTGCGCTGGCGCCCGCTCTGCTCCAGTGCGCCGGAAACCAGACGCAGCAATGAACCCAGCAGGTCCTCGGGAAACCACAACCCCCCGGAACTCACCACCTCCGCCGCCTGCCGGACAACCTGTGTATTTGCCAGGGCCGGCAGATAGGCCCGCGCACCGCAGGCCAGAGCACGGTTCATTTCCGACGGGTCGGGAAGTCGGGTCAGGATCAGAACGCGGCTGCCAGCATCTGACCAGCGCTGACTTGTGGCCTGCCAGTCTGCGACGTCCGTGCTCAGCCACAGCAAAGCACCGTGTTGCGGAGCGGTCACGCATTCTGAGGCTTCACGTGGATGCGCCTCGGGGAGCACCCGATGCCAGTGATCGAGAGGCGCAAAACGGCGGTCGTACAAAAGCAACGACAAAGACATGATCAGCGCTCACTCATAGCTTGGGAGGTGGCCCGGACAACAGGCTTCAACAGATAATTCAATACCGTTTTCTCACCAGTGAGAATGTCCACCTGAGCGGTCATACCCGGAATAATCGACAGTTTTTCCGAGAACCCCTCGGATTCCGTGCGCAAGCGGATCAGATAAAACGTGTTATCCTTCTCGTCAGTAATGGTGTCAGCACTGATGTGCTCCACTGTCGCCTCAAGGCCGCCGAAGACCGCAAAATCGTAAGCGCTGAATTTCACGATGGCCTTCTGCCCCCTGCGAATAAAGGCAATGTCTCTCGGCGAGATCTTCGCCTCAACCAGCAGCTCATCGTTCAGTGGCACAATTTCAACCACGTCCTGCCCGGGCGCGACAACGCCGCCTTCGGTTTTGGCAAACAGCCGCTGCACGGTGCCATCCACAGGCGAGACAATCTGTGTTTTGCTGACCCGGTCATCTAGGCCCCCCATCGCATCCCGGATAGCGGCCAGTTCGCTGATGGATTCTGATAACTGCTGACGCCATTTGTTGGTCATCATCAGTCCGGCTTCGCGGATTTTCGACCGGGCCTCGGTAATCGCCGAACGGGCACGCGATATGGCGGCATTGGCCTGATTCACCTCACCCCGGGCGTTGCTGATTTCCCGCTCAAGCTTGATCAGGTCCACTTCCGACACCGCGCCGGAAGCCACAAGCGGTCGCTTCAGCTCCAGCTCCCGAGAAGCGAGGTCGAGAACCTCCTGATACTGTGTGCGCGCCGATTCTGCTTCCCGCAGATCAGCCTGGCGCTGTTCCAGCTGTTGCTGGTAGATCAACCGCTGTTCCTGCAACTCCTGACGGCTGTTCTCGAACAGCGAGCGCTGGACCTCCAGCAGTTCCGGGGCGGTTTCCGAAAACTCCGAAGGAAACTGGATATCGGTGCCATCCACCAGTGCCCGCAAACGCACAATGTCGGCTTTCAACGCCAGTTCTCGGGACTTCTGCTCGGCCAGGTCCGAGGCGAACCTCGTCGATTCAACGCTAACCAGCAAGTCGCCCTTGCTTACCAGATCACCTTCCTGCACGGCGACCTCTTCCACAACGCCACCATCCAGGGTCTGTATTACCTGCAACTGGCTGGACGGAATCACCTTGCCTTCACCCCTGGCCACCTCGTCGATGGGGGCCAGCGCGGCCCAGACCAGCAAGGCCACAAAAGCAAAAAACACCATCCAGAGAAGGCTGCGGGCGCGTATCGGCTCCTGCTGAACCCTCGCCCACTCGCTGTCGACTTCCCAACCCTCGGTGTCCGGTATTCTTAACCAGCGTCCGAATACCCGATCAAACAGCCCTTCCGATTTTCGCCCCACCCGGTCGCTGCCACGACCAATGCCATGGAAGCTTTTCTCGGCCAGGGTGCGCTGCTGATTGCTCTGGTCGCTCATGACGCCCCCCGGATCTTGCCCTGGCGCAGCGCTTCAATAACGGTGTCCTTGGCGCCATCGGCCACGACCCGCCCACCATCGAGTACGACAATGCGATTGGCAAGCTCCAGCAGGGACGTACGATGGGTTACCATGACCACGGTCTTCCCCTGCGCGGCCCTGGCGAGATTGCGCTTGAAATGCTCCTCACTGGAATGGTCCAGTGAGCCACTGGGCTCATCCAGCAACAGAATTGGAGGGTCATCCACCATGGCTCTGGCAATCGCCACCGCCTGGCGCTGACCGCCAGACAAGCGCTGGCCGCCCTCGCCCACCTGCAGATCAAACCCCTCAGGGTGAGCATCGACAAACGCCTTTAGCCCACTGATCTCTGTCACCCGCAACAGCTCTTCGTGGGACACCGGTCGGGAGAGTGTAATGTTTTCCTGCAGGCTGCCGTAGAACAGCTCCACGGCCTGGGGCACGTAGCCGATGTTGCGACGCAACTCGGCCGGATCCAGCTGGCGCAGATCAACGTTATCGAGGCTGATGCTGCCCGAATCGGGGTGGTACAGGCCCAGCAACAGGCGCTGGAGCGTGCTCTTACCCGACCCGTTCTTGCCCAGGATCGCCACACGCTCCCCCGCTTTCAGATTGAGAGAGACTCCGGTCAGGGCCCGATGCCCGGCCTCAGGATACTGGAATTCAACGCCACTGAACTCGATGTTGCCTTTAAGCACAGGGCGTGAGACCCAGCTTTTGCCCGCGGGTCGCTCCTGTGGAGTTTCCATGATCTCATCCAGCGCCCTTAACGCAGTGGATGCCTGGTGGTACTGAGCCAGCAAGCCGGCTGCCTGACTGACCGGCGCCATGGCCCGGGATGACAACAGATAGGCCGCAATCAGGCCGCCTTGGGTCAATTCACCTTCGATGATGAGGTAAACCCCGAGAATAATGATGGCAACGGACACCAGGTGCTGGCACCACTGGGCCCCGTTCTGGATGGTGGAAGCAATGAATTTCAGCCGGGCACTGACGTTACTGATATAAAGCGAGGTGCGCTCATAGGAACGCTGGATCCGGCTTTCGACGCCAAAGCTTTTTACCGATTCCAGATTGGCCAGACCTTCGACCAGGGTGGCGTTTCGCTGGGAGCCGGCGACCATGCTCTCCTCCGAGAGCGCCCTCAGGCGTCGCTGCGCAATAGAGGCGTAAATCACCAGGCCGATCGCACCCACAATCACCGGCACACCCAGAGGCCAGCTGATCAGCATGATCACGCCAAGAAAAAGCAACACAAACGGCAGGTCCACAAGCCCCACGACGGTCATTGAACTGACAAACGAGCGAACGGATTCGAAGGACTGCACGTTGGCGGCGAACGACCCCGCAGACTGTGGCCGGTGGCTCAGGCTGAGGCCGAGTACCCGTTCCATAATGGAAGACGAAAGTTTGGCATCGGCCCGACTGGCGGCCAGATCAATAAACCAACCGCGCATCAGTCGCAACACCAGATCTGCAGACAGCGCAATGATCAGCCCCACGGCCAGAACCAAGAGTGTGTGAGTGGCGTTGTTGGGGACCACGCGATCATAGACGTTCATGACAAACAGGGGCATGGCCACTGCAAACAGATTGATCATCAACGCGGCAATGCAGATATCACGGTACAGCCGGCGGTTCTCTGCGATGACGCCCCAGAACCAGTGGCCTCTCGGTGCTGAACGGTTTTTGTGTGAACGCTGGTCCAGCCGGAACTTCGGGCGGCAGTAAAGGACGTTTCCGGTGTATTCGTCTGCCAGATCGTCCAGCGGGATGTGCGCCTCCGATTCCGGCAACTCAGGATGAACCAGTGATGCGGTCCCCTGTTCAGCATCAATGCCGTCGACAACACAGGCCCGGTCACCTTTGAGTAGCAAAACTGCCGGGAACAGGGCGCCATTGAGGCTGGTCAGTGGCTGGCGTTCGATCTGGCTGGTAAAGCCCAGACGGGCAGCGGCCCGGCCAAAGCTCGAGGGCGTGAGGCGCCCCTCGTCAAGGGGCAACCCAAAGGTGATACTTTCAGCGGATGCCGGCTGACCGTGGAACTTGCAGATGATCTGCAAGCAGGTCAATAGATGATCGGTGTGGTTTGCCTTTTCAGTCTGTTCCACCCTGTGTCCTATCTATCGAGACGTCAATTGGTCTCGGCGTTTGTGTCCGGGGCACGGACGATTATATCAGCGCGACGGTTAGCACCCAGCGCATCCTCTGACTGAATGGAAAAGCGAGGCTGGTAATAGCCCTGGCCAGAGGCGGTCATCTGTGAGCGCGCAACGCCATAATCCGAAACCAGCCTGTCTACAACGGCCTCAGCCCGGCGCACAGACAGCGACTGATTGTAGCCGGGCGCCCCCACCTTCGAGGCATGACCGACAACGGCCAGCTTTGCTTCGGGATTATTGGCCAGCAAGCGACCGATTTCCTCAATAAAATCATCGCTTACAGAGGCAATAGTGGCAGAGTCGTTGGCAAATTCAATAACGCCGGTCCGGATCACTTTCAGTTCAGCCGAAATGGCGCAGCCGTTAAGATCGACCTGAACACCAGCCGGCGTGTCCGGGCACCGGTCTTTGTAGTTGCGCACGCCATCACCGTCGTTGTCCAGCAACAGCTTGACGGAGCTGTCTACGGGCGTCGGAGGACACGCGCTGGCGGTGACTGTCAGCGGTTCCGCACCAAGCTCTTCGAGAGTGGGCAGACCAGTGCGTACCAATCCCAGGGAGGTCACCAGGTGCCCCATACCGGCCTGTACCCGAGCCACCGCCAGACGACTGTCATAAAGCGCGTTCACATAGGCTCGGCTGGCGTCGAAGTACTCGTTTTCTGCGTCCAGCAGATCCAGCAGGGTGCGCTCGCCAATATCGAACTGATCTTTGTACGCGGTACGGACACGGGCGGATGACAGGCGATGATTGTTCAACACCGGAATCTGGGTTTCCAGGTTGCGCACATCGTTAAAGGCAATCTGAATCTGCTGTCGCAGGTCTACACACGACTTGTCCCGCAAGTCCTTGGCAACGTTCACCTGATTGTAGGCGCTGCGAACTCTGGCTCTGTCGGAGCCACCACGGTAAAGGTTCATGCTCAGCTCAATGCCAACCCGGCCGTCTGTCTCTGAATTATCGAAACCCACGTCATCGAATGAACGATGACCATAGCTGGCCACCAGATCCAGACGCGGATGATACCCGGACCGGTTTTCGCGAACATTGGCTTGGGCCGCCTCGATCTCCCGATGGGCTGCACGGAATCCCGGGTTGGCTTCATAGGCAATGGACAGGGTTTCAGCCACAGTCTCTGGCACGACGCCGGCATTCAGTCGCACCTCATCCATCTCCGCAGGCGGCAATTCGCCGACAATGCGCAGGTACCGGGCTTTCACATCGTGCAGATTACTGGCAACAGTCACCAGATTGGACTCCGCCAGCGACAGGCGTCCACTGATCTGCTCCAGGTCCGCCGCCCGAGCTACACCGGCCTCGGCACTGCTACTGACCTGCTCGTAAACGTCCTGGTGGGTTTCCAGGTTCTGACGGGCCAACTCCAGCAACTCCCGCTGGCGTGCCACATCAAGATAGGCGCGAAGCACTTCAAGCGATGTGTCTTCGATGCTCGACAGCAACTCGAAATAGGCTGCCAGCTTCTGCTCTTCAAAGCGCGCAACAGAACTGCTGGTCTGGAAGCCATCGTAGAGCATCTGGGTCAGGGTGATTTCGCCGTTGTAACCATCGTACTCGTCGACCGGCCCATAGTTGCGATGTTCCAGACCGTAGCGGGCTCGCGCGTCAATAGAAGGCAGGTAACCGCCGAAAGCGGCGTCCCGCTCATCCCCTGCGGACAGGAATTGGTGCCAACTGGCACGCACTTCGGGATTAGTCTCAATGGCGGTCTGAACAGCAGAGGTTACACCCGCGCCAACATAGGACTGGTGTTGGACTTCCCGCGACACAGGCGCTTCAGCGTTTTCGTCAGAGGCAGCCTGAACCGGGGACGTTACCCACAGGCAGGTGGCAACGCCCAACATGGTCAGCCCGCAGCTGAACCGATTTAACCTATTAGCCCTGAACAAGATTCCAACCTCCACTTCCCACACGGTGTAATCAACGAGACGCCAAGACAGCGCAATTTTTCAACAGCCACTGAGTACGCATGCCAGTCACAAAAAGTTGCAAACGAACACAATGCTGCCGCAATCTTATACAAATCGTCGAAAAATCCTACTATTTGACAATATTTAATGTTTGTTTACGTTTTTTAACGTGAAACCGTCCCAACCTGTACTGCAGTCCAGTGTGCACCTGTTGCCCGCCACGATAACTTGCCCCTTCATTATTCAAGCTAAGTTCTGTTCGGTTTCACACCGAACACGATTTTCCGATTACAGGCTGCCAGAGAGAGGCCCCCTATGAGCGTCACCATCGCGATTGTTCTGAACACTACCGGAAAAGTCTGGGCGGAAGCTCCGGATGGAAGCCGACGCCTGCTGGAAGCTGGCGATGCCCTGCGCGCTGGCGATATTCTGGTGACCGCAGACAACGCACGGGCCCTGCTCGACTTCGGATACAACAACACCGTCACTGTTGATGGTGGCGTCAGCATTGTCGCTACCGCCGAAATGGCACCCGAGTTCAATCCAGCAGTAGCTGAGTCCAGCGTGTCACAGGACGGTGTGGCTGAGGCTCTGGCCTCTATCGAAGAGGCGCTGGGCAGCGCCATTGAAGATGCCGAAGCACCCGCAGCAGGTCTGGACGGGGGCAGCTCCGGGGGCAGCAGTTCCGTGCGCCTGGCACGCATTGTTGAAGACATAACTCCGGCTGAGCAAAGCCCCAGTTTTGGTTCAGTAGAGCCCGGTCGCCAGCCCGTTGTTAACGAAGGTGCATCAGAGGGCAATGAAACGACCCTGCCTCAGCCTGGCACCATTGCAATCGACAGCGTCTCGCAGGGTTCAGGCGTTACGCCCAACATCACCGCCACCGGTTCAGTCACTAACCTGGTGCAGGGCTCCTCTGTTCAGATCACCCTGACCGATCAGGATGGAAACACCCTGATCCAGACGGTTGTGCCGGGAGTGGACGGCCAGTTCACTGCGGTATTCTCGAATTTCACGGGCATTGTTGACGGCCCGATTTCTATTCAGGTAACCGCTACCGGCGCCGACGGCGTTTCCGTTGCCGATTCTGCCGACAGTACTCTGGATGCCATCTCTGGCGCGCTGGACATCGCCGTTGACAGCATTGACAACGTTGCCCAGACAGTGGCGCTATCGGGTACTGTCGCAGACGTGGCTCCGGGTGAAACCATTTCCATCTCAATCACCGATATTGAGGGCAATGTGGTAAACACCACCGCCACCGTTGGCGCCGACGGCTCCTATTCCGTGTCCGATGTGGATGTCTCTGGCCTGGCCGATGGCACGCTGACCGTCAATGCTTCCGCGACGGACCGCAATGGCAACTCCGTGTCTGACTCCGACACCGCCACCCTGGATGCAACGGCTGGCGGCCTGACCCTCGCCATCGATGACGTCGACAACGCCGCCCAAACCGTGGATCTGTCTGGCACCACGGCGGACGTGGCACCCGGTGAGACGGTCGCCATCAGCATCACGGACATCGATGGCACGGAGGTGACGACCACCGCAACCGTCGCTAACGACGGCTCCTATTCCGTTGCCGATGTGGATGTCTCTGGCCTCGTCGATGGCACCCTGACCATCAACGCCTCAGCGACCGACCGGAACAGCAATTCCGTCTCCGACTCCGAGACCGGCACGCTCGATGCCACTGCGGGCAACCTCTCTTTGGCCATCGACGAGGTCGACAATGCCAGTGAGACTGTTGACCTGTCGGGCACAACTTCAGACGTTGCACCCGGCGAGACGGTAACGATCACGATCACCGATGTGGACGGCACGGTGGTGACTGACACGGCCACGGTAGCAAACGATGGCTCCTACTCCGTATCGGATGTGGATGTGTCTGGCCTCGTCGACGGCACCCTGACGGTGAATGCTTCCGCCACAGATCGGAACGGCAACTCTATCTCCGATTCCGACGCCGATACCCTGGATGCCACGGCTGGCGGCCTGACCTTGGCCATCGACGAGATCGATAACGCCAACGAGACCATCGACCTGTCTGGCACCACGGCGGACGTGGCTCCGGGCGACACCGTTGCCATCGACATCACCGATGTGGACGGCACGGTGGTGACGACCACCGCGACTGTTGCCAATGACGGTTCTTACTCAGTCACTGACGTTGATGTTTCTGGTCTCGTCGATGGCACCCTGACCGTCAATGCTTCCGCGACGGATCGCAATGGCGAGTCCTTGTCTGACTCCGACACCGGCACCCTGGATGCGACCGCAGGCAACTTGACCCTGACCATCGACGATGTCGACAACGCCGCCCAAACCGTGGATCTGTCTGGCACCACGGCGGATGTGGCACCCGGTGAGACGGTCGCCATCAGCATCACGGACATCGATGGCACGGAGGTGACGACCACCGCAACCGTCGCTAACGACGGCTCCTATTCCGTTGCCGATGTGGATGTCTCTGGCCTGGTGGATGGCACCCTGACCATCAACGCCTCAGCGACCGACCGGAACAGCAATTCCGTCTCCGACTCCGAGACCGGCACGCTCGATGCCACAGTGGGCAACCTCACGTTAGCCATCGACAGTGTCGATAATGCCAGTGAGACTCTTGACCTGTCGGGCACAACTTCAGACGTTGCACCCGGCGAGACGGTAACGATCACGATCACCGATGTGGACGGCACGGTGGTGACTGACACGGCCACGGTAGCAAACGATGGCTCCTACTCCGTATCGGATGTGGATGTGTCTGGTCTCGTCGACGGCACCCTGACCGTCAATGCTTCCGCGACGGATCGCAATGGCGAGTCCTTGTCTGACTCCGACACCGGCACCCTGGATGCGACCGCAGGCAACTTGACCCTGACCATCGACGATGTCGACAACGCCGCCCAAACCGTGGATCTGTCTGGCACCACGGCGGATGTGGCACCGGGTGACACCGTCGCGATCAGCATCATGGACGTCAATGGCACGGAGGTGACGACCACGGCCACCGTTGGCGCCGACGGCTCCTATTCCGTGTCCGATGTGGATGTCTCTCGCCTCGCCGATGGCACGCTGACCGTCAATGCTTCCGTCACAGACCGCAATGGCAACTCGGTTTCGGATTCTGAGACCGGCACTCTGGATGCCACCGCGGGCGGCCTGACTCTCGCCATCGACGAGGTCGATAATGCAGCCCAAACCGTTGATATCTCTGGCTCGACAACTGACGTCGCGCCAGCTGACACCGTTGCCATTTCCATTACGGACGTCGATGGCACAGAGGTGACGACCACGGCCACCGTTGGCGCCGACGGCTCCTACTCCGTATCGGATGTGGATGTCTCTGGCCTGGTCGATGGCGACCTCACGTTTACCGCCTCAGCGGCCGACCGGAACGGCAAGTCCGTGTCTGATTCCGACACCGGCACCCTGGATGCAACGGCTGGCGGCCTGACCCTCGCCATCGATGACGTCGACAACACCAACGAGACTGCGGATCTGTCGGGCACAACAACTGATGTCGCGTCAGGTGAGACGGTAACAATCACGATCACGGACGTCGACGGCATGGAGGTGACTACCACCGCTACCGTCGCTAACGACGGCTCCTATTCCGTTGCCGATGTGGACGTGTCCAGCCTGGTGGATGGCGAGCTGACGGTGAATGCTTCCGCCACCGACCGGAACGGCAATTCCGTCTCCGACTCTGATACCGACACTCTGGACGCCACTGCGGGCAACCTCTCTTTGGCCATCGACGAGGTCGACAATGCCAGTGAGACCGTTGACCTGTCGGGCACAACTTCAGATGTTGCACCAGGTGAAACCGTTGCCATTTCCATTACGGATGTCGACGGCACGGAGGTGACGACCACGGCCACCGTTGGCGCCGACGGTTCCTATTCCGTTGCCGATGTGGACGTATCCAGCCTGGTGGATGGCACCCTGACGGTGAATGCTTCCGCCACAGATCGGAACGGCAACTCCATCTCCGATTCCGACGCCGATACCCTGGATGCCACGGCTGGCGGCCTGACTCTCGCCATCGACAATGTCGACAACGCCAGCGAGACCGTGGATCTGTCTGGCACCACGGCGGACGTGGCACCGGGCGAGACGGTCGCCATCACCCTCACGGACGTCGATGGCACGGAGGTGACTACCACCGCTACCGTCGCTAACGACGGCTCCTATTCCGTTGCCGATGTGGATGTCTCCGGCCTCGTCGACGGCACCCTGACCGTCAATGCTTCAGCGGCCGACCGGAACGGCAATTCCGTCTCCGACTCTGATACCGACACTCTGGACGCCACTGCGGGCAACCTCTCTTTGGCCATCGACGAGGTCGACAATGCCAGTGAGACCGTTAACCTGTCGGGCACAACTTCAGATGTTGCACCAGGTGAAACCGTTGCCATTTCCATTACGGATGTCGACGGCACGGAGGTGACGACCACGGCCACCGTTGGCGCCGACGGTTCCTATTCCGTTGCCGATGTGGACGTATCCAGCCTGGTGGATGGCACCCTGACGGTGAATGCTTCCGCCACAGATCGGAACGGCAACTCTATCTCCGATTCCGACGCCGATACCCTGGATGCCACGGCTGGCGGCCTGACCTTGGCCATCGACGAGATCGATAACGCCAACGAGACCATCGACCTGTCTGGCACCACGGCGGACGTGGCACCGGGCGAGACGGTCGCCATCACCCTCACGGACGTCGATGGCACAGAGGTGACGACCACGGCCACCGTTGGCGCCGACGGCTCCTATTCCGTGTCCGATGTGGATGTCTCCAGCCTCGTCGACGGCCCCCTGACCGTCAATGCTTCCGCGACGGATCGCAATGGCGATTCCGTTTCGGATTCTGAAACCGGCACTCTGGATGCCACCGCGGGCGGCCTGACCCTCGCCATCGATGACGTCGACAACACCAACGAGACTGCGGATCTGTCGGGCACAACAACTGATGTCGCGTCAGGTGAGACGGTAACAATCACGATCACGGACGTCGACGGCACGGAGGTGACTACCACCGCAACCGTCGCTAACGACGGCTCCTATTCCGTTGCCGATGTGGATGTCTCTGGCCTCGTCGATGGCACCCTGACCATCAACGCCTCAGCGACCGACCGGAACAGCAATTCCGTCTCCGATTCCGAAACCGGAACCCTGGACGCCACCGCAGGCAATCTCACTTCGGCGATCGACGAGGTCGATAATGCCAGTGAGACTGTTGACCTGTCGGGCACAACTTCAGACGTTGCACCCGGCGAGACGGTAACGATCACGATCACCGATGTGGACGGCACGGTGGTGACTGACACGGCCACGGTGGCAAACGACGGCACCTATGCGGTCTCGGGGGTGGATGTCTCCAGCCTCGTCGACGGTAACCTGACGGTTAACGCTTCAGCGACTGACCGCAACGGCAATTCGGTCTCCGACTCTGAAACTGGCACCTTGAACGCCACCGCGGGCAATCTCACTTTGGCGATCGACGAGGTCGACAATGCTAACGAGACCGTGGATCTGTCCGGCACTTCAACTGACGTCGCACCCGGCGAGACCGTTGCCATCACCATCACCGATGTGGACGGCGCCGTGGTTAACACCACCGCCACCGTCGCCAATGACGGCTCTTACTCAGTCACTGACGCTGATGTTTCTGGTCTCGTCGATGGCACCCTGACCGTCAATGCTTCCGCGACGGATCGCAATGGCGAGTCCTTGTCTGACTCCGACACCGGCACCCTGGATGCGACCGCAGGCAACTTGACCCTGACCATCGACGATGTCGACAACGCCGCCCAAACCGTTGATCTGTCTGGCACCACGGCGGATGTGGCACCGGGAGAAACGGTCGCCATTACCATCACCGACGTAGACGGCACCGTGGTTAACACGACAACCACCGTCGCCAATGACGGCTCTTACTCAGTCACTGACGTTGATGTCTCTGGCCTCGTCGATGGCACCCTGACCATCAACGCCTCAGCGACCGACCGGAACAGCAATTCCGTCTCCGATTCCGAAACCGGCACTCTGGACGCCACTGCGGGCAACCTCTCTTTGGCCATCGACGAGGTCGACAATGCCAGTGAGACCGTTAACCTGTCGGGCACAACTTCAGATGTTGCACCAGGTGAAACCGTTGCCATTTCCATTACGGATGTCGACGGCACGGAGGTGACGACCACGGCCACCGTTGGCGCCGACGGTTCCTATTCCGTTGCCGATGTGGACGTATCCAGCCTGGTGGATGGCACCCTGACGGTGAATGCTTCCGCCACAGATCGGAACGGCAACTCTATCTCCGATTCCGACGCCGATACCCTGGATGCCACGGCTGGCGGCCTGACCTTGGCCATCGACGAGATCGATAACGCCAACGAGACCATCGACCTGTCTGGCACCACGGCGGACGTGGCTCCGGGCGACACCGTTGCCATCGACATCACCGATGTGGACGGCACGGTGGTGACGACCACCGCGACTGTTGCCAATGACGGTTCTTACTCAGTCACTGACGTTGATGTTTCTGGTCTCGTCGATGGCACCCTGACCGTCAATGCTTCCGCGACGGATCGCAATGGCGAGTCCTTGTCTGATTCCGACACCGGAACTCTGGATGCCACCGCAGGCAACTTGACCCTGACCATCGACGATGTCGACAACGCCGCCCAAACCGTGGATCTGTCTGGCACCACGGCGGATGTGGCACCGGGTGACACCGTCGCGATCAGCATCACGGACGTCGATGGCGCAGTTGTGAACACCACCGCCACCATCGCTAACGATGGCTCCTATTCCGTTGCCGATGTGGACGTGTCCAGTCTGGTGGATGGCACCCTGACGGTGAATGCTTCCGCCACCGACCAGAACGGCAATTCCGTCTCCGACTCCGAGACCGGCACGCTCGATGCCACAGTGGGCAACCTAACGTTAGCCATCGACAGTGTCGATAATGCCAGTGAGACTCTTGACCTGTCGGGCACAACTTCAGACGTTGCACCCGGCGAGACGGTAACGATCACGATCACCGATGTGGACGGCACCGTGGTCAACACCACCGCCACCGTCGCTAGCGATGGCTCTTACTCAGTCACTGGCGTTGATGTCTCTGGCCTGATTGATGGCTCGCTGACGGTTAATGCCTCAGCCACCGACCGCAATGACAACTCAGTGTTCGATTCTGAAACCGGTACCCTGGACACAACGGCTGGTGACCTGAACCTGACCATCAATGATGTCGATAACACCGCTCAAACCGTGGATCTGTCTGGCACCACGGCGGACGTGGCACCGGGCGAGACGGTCGCCATCACCCTCACGGACGTCGATGGCACAGAGGTGACGACCACGGCCACCGTTGGCGCCGACGGCTCCTATTCCGTGTCCGATGTGGATGTCTCCAGCCTCGTCGACGGCCCCCTGACCGTCAATGCTTCCGCGACGGATCGCAATGGCGAGTCCTTGTCTGATTCCGACACCGGCACTCTGGATGCCACCGCGGGCGGCCTGACCCTCGCCATCGATGACGTCGACAACACCAACGAGACTGCGGATCTGTCGGGCACAACAACTGATGTCGCGTCAGGTGAGACGGTAACAATCACGATCACGGACGTCGACGGCACGGAGGTGACTACCACCGCTACCGTCGCTAACGACGGCTCCTATTCCGTTGCCGATGTGGACGTGTCCAGCCTGGTGGATGGCGAGCTGACGGTGAATGCTTCCGCCACCGACCGGAACGGCAATTCCGTCTCCGACTCTGATACCGACACTCTGGACGCCACCGCAGGCAACCTCACTTTGGCGATCGACGAGATCGACAACGCCAGCGAGACCATCGACCTGTCTGGCACCACGGCGGACGTAGCTTCGGGCGACACCGTTGCCATCGACATCACCGATGTGGACGGCACGGTGGTGACCGCCACGGCCACGGTGGCAAACGACGGCACCTATGCGGTCTCGGGGGTGGATGTCTCCAGCCTCGTCGACGGTAACCTGACGGTTAACGCTTCAGCGACTGACCGCAACGGCAATTCGGTCTCCGACTCTGAAACTGGCACCTTGAACGCCACCGCGGGCAATCTCACTTTGGCGATCGACGAGGTCGACAATGCTAACGAGACCGTGGATCTGTCCGGCACTTCAACTGACGTCGCACCCGGCGAGACCGTTGCCATCACCATCACCGATGTGGACGGCACCGTGGTTAACACCACCGCCACCGTTGGCGCCGACGGCACCTACTCGGTCTCGGATGTCGATGTCTCTGGCCTGGTGAATGGCACCCTAACCGTTGACGCGTCAGCCACCGACCGAAATGGCAACGCCGTATCCGATATTGAAACGGCGACGCTTGATGTCAATTCCAATCCCGATGCCCAGAACGAGACATACAACGCCCTGCAGATCGACGGCCTGCTCGGTGAGTACTATGCCTATCAACAGGGCTCCGGATCTGATGGAAGCAACCTGTCCAATCTCGCTCAGGTAGAAAACTTTGTAAACTCAAACACCCCGGATGCGACCTTTGTGGGCACCAACGTGGACTACGGCTCAGTCGGCGGAAATCTGGGGAATGAAGGCCGCCTTCAGAGCTTCCTGGGGTCTGACGCATCGTCACTTTCAACAGATCCGGAGAACAGTTCCGACGCCATCATCCGGATGACCGGGGAGCTGAAGCTGTCGCCGGGCACCTACCAGTTCGAGGTGCGCGCCGACGATGGCTATCGTATCGAGGTAAACGGTGAGACCGTGGCCATTGCTGATCGCAATCAGTCGGCCACAACCAGAGCTGGCAGCGAGTTCACGCTATCTGGCGAAGGTCCTCACACGATCGAGATTGTCTATTGGGATCAGGGAGGCCAAGCCGAACTGGGCATAGATATTCGCCCCGCAGGCGGCACCTATGAGGTGTTCGGCAGCAACCACGTGTCTCATACTGGCGAAAATCCAGCGCTTGTCGTGGATGAGAACCAGCCTCTGGATATTGCCCCCAGCGTCTTGTTGGCCAACGACACCGATGCCGACGACGACACGTTGACCATCCAAAGCGTGCAGAATGCCACCAACGGCACAGTATCGATTGATGGCAGCGGCAATGTGGTGTTCACCCCGGATACGGGTTACACCGGGGAAGCCAGCTTCTCGTACACCGTCAGTGATGGGAATGGCGGCACCGATACCGCTACGGCAACCATTAACGTGATGCCAAGTGCCGATGCGCCGACGCTTTCGGTCGCGGATGCAAGCTCATCAAATGCGGGGGCAACGGTCATATCAACGGGCTTGCAGGACACTATCGTTGATCCTGATGATTTCGACTCCGGCGCAGGCCTTACCCAGGCTCAGCTGGAACAGGAACTGGGCGTCGCCAGCGGGTACCTGGACAACCGTTTCGACCCATCGGGACCGGAGGTGACCGATCCCGGCACCGTCGATGTGCTGGATGGCAAGATCACCGGCTCGACGCAGACGCTGTCCTCTGGCATGTCAGTCCAGTGGAGCTATGATTTCATTAACGGCGAAGATCAGACCGGTGAGGTGTCCAATGGATACAACGACCTGGTGGTGCTTGTGGTAACGGCGCCGTCGGGTTCCCGGGAAGCGATCCTGGTCGACTCGTCCGAAAACAAGCTGCCGAAGCAGGTGACCGAGGGCTCCTACAGCTACACCACAACGGAGTCTGGCACCTACCAGTTCCAGTGGATGGTGCTGAACGGCCGGGATGCAAACAAAGACTCATCGCTTGAACTGGGGACGCCCTCGTACACGGTTCCCGGCCTGGCCGGCACCTACGGCACTCCTGTCGCACTGGACATCAACGCCGCGCTTTCCGATCAGGACGGCTCGGAAACCCTGGATATTGTAATCTCGGGTATTCCGGCAGATGGCGCCTTGTCGGCAGGTACCAAAAACGCCGATGGCACCTGGTCACTGACTACCGGTGAGCTTGAGAACCTGTTCCTGCTGCCCGCAGAAGGCTACAGCGGTGACCTGGGCTTAAACGTTACTGCCACATCTACCGAAACCTCGAACGGATCTCAGGCATCGGTGACTGAAAACGTCACGGTAAGCGTTGACCAGACCGAAGAAACCGTCGGTGGCACCGGCTCGGATGACACCCTCGCTGGTGGCGCAACCGATGACCTGGTCCGGGGGTATGCGGGCAACGACAGCCTTGAGGGCAATGCAGGCAATGACGTGCTGCAGGGCGGCATTGGTAACGACACGCTGACCGGTGGCGAAGGCAGTGATGTGCTTACCGGTGGCTTCGGTGCCGATGTATTCCGTTGGGAGCTGGGCGACGAAGATGCGGCCGATGCTCCGCGCGATCTGGTGACTGACTTCACCATCGACGGCACCAACGGCTATACCGGTACCGGCGAAGGTGACCAACTGGCTCTGGACGATCTGCTTCAGGATGCCACGGCAGCAACCGTGACCGATTTCCTGATGGCCCAGGAGGAAAACGGCGACACGGTGTTGTATGTAAACAAGGATGGCGCGCTGGCAGACAGCGCAGACAATGCCCAGCAGTCCATTCTGCTAAGCGGCGTATCCATGGACGGGCAAACCTCAGAGCAGTTTATCGATACCCTGGTGAACAACGGGCAGATCAAGATCGAGTAAGTGCTGGGCGAACCAGTCACCGGAGCAGCAAGTGCCCCGGTGACTGCACTCATGCCGCGGGTTTCAGTCCGTCAGGCTGAGAACCACGAGGCGGTCACCTGGTTGCAGGTCCAGATACTCACGCCGTGGCGGATTCAAATGCAGGTGACGTCCCTGGGCGTCGGCCTGTTGCCGGAACACGCCCAGTGCAATTTCGCCCTCATCGGCCAGAATGCGTTCCAGCAAATGGAAATCGACGCTGCCCGGTAGCGGGTAATCCCCGGGATCTCTGAACTGGATTTCTGCGCCCCCCACCGTAAACAACTCATCCAGCACCACTCTCAGCTCACGGCGCAACGCGACCTGGGCCAGGATATGGCTGAGAATCATCGGACTGATCAGCATCTCGCTGCGGTGTTCGTACAACAATGGCCGATTGTCCGGGTCACTGAGTTCAAGAATAAGGTGCGGACGGCGTGCTTTCTCCATCAGAATATCTTCGAGCTGCAGGTAACCGACCATCGCCCGGGCATCGGCTTCCTCCCCTGAGGCCAGACGATCACTGCTCAACAGAATCACTGAATCGTAGGAAGACGGATCAAGCCGCCGCAGTTCTCCCTCCACCATATAATCCGCTTCTACATGATGGCAGTTCACCGTTGATTGATTGCCCACATAGCGGGAAATCGCCAATGACCGTTCCGCAGCGGGCACTACCGAGACCAGATCCAGCGAATAAGACTGATGGCTGTAACTTCCGAATTCCGCCACCAGACCGGGCACGCGCCGGTTCCAGCCAAGCACGAGCACCCGCTTTTCAAGGCCAGCACCGCTGCGAACAGCCACCCTGGGCTGAAGCCGATCGATCGGGGGCAATGACGGCCATTTCGCATTCGGTTCGGTTTCTGAATACTCCCTGGCCATCATAATCACCCGGTCATTCGCTTCGATCCGCGTGGCGGAAGGCACAATCAGCCGGACATCCCAGCCTTTACCAACCGGGCGCAGTAAACCCAGAACAACCACATTCGGCCGTTCCGACGCCAGTTCCGCCAGCGACAGGCCCGCAATCGATTCACCACCCCGAACATAGATGCTGTTGCCGTCTGAACCTGTCAGCAGTTCGTTGTAGACCTCCGACAACCCGGGGTGAATGATATTCTGAACAATCAGCGAGTTGATCGAGGCATCACCGGCAACCACTTCCACCTCACCGGGATACGCTCTCTCGATAACCGGGAGTTTGCGGACGTCCTGGATCTCAGCCACGACGAACGGCAAAGAGGACTGAAAGTGTCTGGCCTGGGCGGCAATGGAAAGCAGCGCCTTGACCGTTTCCACGTCCGATGTCACCAGGCTGCCAGCCTCGTGGGCCGCACTGGGGACGATCACGGCTGCAGCATCCAGACAGGCAACCCGGTGCAGAGCATCCGGCTGGATCGCCGAGCCTGAACGCAGGATGATCTGGCGGGCTCTGCGGGCGATTCCCGGCTCACTGCGCAGCTCATGCACCTGGGCCGCAGAGGCCTCTTCCGACAACACAACAAGGTTCAGTTTCTGGGCGTCGTGCTTCTCCAGGAAACGTCGCATGCGGCCACTGGAGCCCAGCAATTCAGAGAGCAGCGGCAGAGTCTGGCTAGTCCAGCCCAACACCACCACATGGTTTTTGAGAGTCACCGGCGTAAGGCCCCGCTCTAGATCGGCCATCTTGGCAATCAGCCAGCGGGTCAGGATGGCCACCAGGGTACCCATGAACACCACATAGCCGCTGATGGTCAGCAGGGTTGAGACAAAGCGCTGCCAGGTCCCTACGTCGTCGCCCAGGTAACCGGGGTCGGTGAGCCTCAGGAAAGCCCACCAGATGGCCGAGCCCGGCTCCTCGAACCCGCCCTGGGGAACGACCAGGAGGCCACCGATCAGCGAGATCAGGCCGATAAAGATACCAACGACAAGAAGCTGAAACCCCGCCCCCTTCACGAGTTGGCGCTCCAGCACAAATTTCGCTCGGTCGATCAGCCGGAAAGGCAGCATGGCATTCCTCTTTTTGGAAGTATTCTCATCGCCTAAGGGTAAACCATCCTGAGACTTTAAGAATCAATGTTTTATCTGGAGGGCTTTTCAGATTCACACGCGGGTAGGCTGATCAGGCGCAAGGCTTCTTCCAGGGAGGGCGTATAGCGGCTAACACCAGGCACTGGCGCGACACCGGCGCGAGCAAGGGTTTTCAACGGCTGGAACTGTAGATCGGCAATGACGATTTGTGTGCCGTCCCGTTCACAGGTGGCAATCAGTTTGTTCAGTGCAGACAGCCCGCCGGCATCGAGGATCGTGACGCCGTCCATATACAGGATGAAGCCGCGGGCATTGCGGGAGAGCGCCGCCAGCTCGCCGAAAATCCGGTCGGCGGCGGCAAAGAACAGGGGCCCGTTAATTTTGAAGACCTGCCAGCCCTCGGGCAGTCGGACGTCAGCAATCCGTTTGCTCAGGGTGATATCCGTGACTCTGGTCATTTGCGCCATTTCCCGCATGAAAAGGACTGCCGCCAGCAAAACGCCGGTGGTAATGGCAATCACCATGTCCAGCAATACCGTGAGCGAAAAACAGGTGAGAAACACCAGGATGTCACTGCGCGGCGCCGTTTTTAGCAGATGCAGCGACTTGGGCGCCTCACTCATGTTCCAGGCCACCATCATCAGCAGGGCCGCCATGGCCGGCATGGGCAAATAGGCCAGAAGGCCCGCCAGCGAAACCAGGGCGAGTAGCACCACCAGGGAATGAACCATTGCGGATACCGGTGACTCGGCGCCGGCCCGGTAGTTGGCCGCCGAGCGGGCGATGGCGGCCGTGGCGGTAATGCCGCCGAAAAACGGCGTGATGATGTTGCCAAGGCCCTGCCCCATGAGCTCGCTGTTGGCGCTGTGGCGTTTGCCAGTCATGCCATCAAGCACCACGGCGCACAGGAGAGACTCGATGGCCCCAAGCATGGCAATGGCAAAAGCTGCCGGCAGCAGATCCCGGACCAGCGACCATGACAGCCCGATCGGCTCGCCCGATGCCCCCGCCCGTTGCCAGGGCCAGGTAAATTCCGGCAGGAAAGGCGGGATACCCGCCCCCACCGAACCATCCGGCAACAGATAGGAAAACCTTGAGCCGATGGTTTCAACAGCAGCGCCCTGGGCATTCAACCACAGCGCCAGAAGACTCCCGATCACCACGGCCGGCAGGTGGGGTGGCACCGGGGTTTTCAGCCTTGGCCAGAGCAACATGCAGGTGAGAGTAACACCCGCCACGAGCGTGCTCATGCCATCAAACTCCGGCAGCGCGCCGGCCAGCACTGCAAGCTTGTCCCAGTAGTGTTCGGGCATTTCGCCAACCGGCAGGCCCAGGAAGTCCCGGATCTGCAGAGTGGCAATCACCACCGCAATGCCGCCGGTGAAGCCCAGGGTGACAGACTCGGGAATGTATTCGATGAAGCGGCCCAGGCGCATCAGGGCCATGAGAATCAGCAGAACGCCGGACATCAAAGTGGCCAGCAACAGACCACCCAGGCCATAGCTCTGGGCGATGGGGTACAGAATAACGACGAAGGCGGCCGTGGGGCCGGAGATACTGAACCGGCTGCCGCCAGTCAGGGCGATCACAAATCCGGCAATAATAGCGGTATAGAGCCCATATTGCGGCGCAACACCGCTGGCAATCGCCAGCGCCATGGCCAGTGGTATGGCGATAATGCCCACCGTCACACCGGCCATCAGGTCGCGCAGGAAACGGCGCCCCCGATAGGGTTCATCAATGCAGGCTTCCCGGAATGCGTGAGCCATCCGGAGTGAGAACAGGTGGGCGCGATGCGGCATGAAAGGCTCGTTAATTGCAACTTTTAACGACTAATTATATGCTCATTATATCTACATTCAATGTTAATACGGTTAACATCATCGAAAGCCACCCGAGGTAAAGAAAAACCCAATGGAAAACCGCACTGCCCGCCTGACGTTGCTGATCGATCCCGAGAAAAAGGCCGCCTTTGAAGAACTGTGCAAGCAGGAAGATGTGACGCCATCCCAGAAAGTGCGCCAGTTCATTCGGGAATACGTGGAAGAAAGACTGGGATCGGACTGGCGCGAAGATCGTAAAAAGAAATCCTGACGGGGTTCATTACGTAAAGACTATGATGAAACCTATCGCGCCAATCCTGCTGTTTGCCACTTTGTCTGTTATGAACGGATGCACTGCCATGCCTTCATCGAAAGCCCCCGACACGCTGAATTCGGCACCGCAAACCCAGTACGATGCCCTGCTCGTAAACCCGGCAAACAAGACCGCGCTGACTCCGGAAGAACTGGCGCAGCAACTAGCCGACGTCGATGTTGTGGTTGTCGGGGAATACCACGGGCACCATGGCTCACACCTTCTGCAATCCCGGCTTCAGAGCGCCCTGTTTCGGCTGCGGCCGGAGCAGATTCTCAGCATGGAGCAGTTCAACCTGGATCGTCAGGACGAACTGAACCGTTATCTGCGGGGAGAGACGGGCGAAACCGAAATGATCGAAGACGCCGAAGCCTGGGACAATTACCGTGCCTCCTATCGTCCATTGGTGGAGTTTGCACGCCGGCACGACCTTCCGGTGATCGCGTCCAATGCGCCGGCCGACGTGGTCCGCTGCGTTGGCCGCAAGGGCCCGGGCTATCTCGACCGTATTTCAGACACCTTGAGACAGAAATTACCCGCCAAACCCTTCATGGACACCCCGGAATACCGGGAAAAGTTCATGGCGGCCATCGGTGCAAGCCACCAGGCAGACGACACCATGAGCGAGCGGATGGACAACACCTACAAGGCCCAGTTGCTCAGGGACAACGCCATGGCAACACGTATTCTTCAGGCGCGGACAGAGCACCCGGAGCACCAGGTACTGCACGTGACTGGCACCTTTCACAGTGAAAATGGCCTGGGCACCGTGGCGCTTCTGAAACAGCGCGCGCCTGAAATCTCGGTCGCCATCGTAAGCCCGGCTTTCTGGCCTTGGGACGTCAACGAAGCGCCCCTGGAGAATAATCGCGCCAAGGGTGATTTCATCTACTTTATCCAGCCTCTGCCCGACGAATTCCGGGACGCCCAGCGGGAACGTGAGGCGATGACAGCCCGCTTTCGCCGCTCGACCGACAAAAGCTGTGACTGAAACGGCCGGCTACCGGCCTGACAGGCCCGATTCCAACTCAAGTGCCTGTTCAAACACCTTCCGGTCCTCGTCGCTGAACAGCACAAACCGGACAAGGCGAACAGAGTTGAGCTCCGCCAGCGTGTCAGACACCGCCTTCATGGCCACTGCCGCCGCATCCTGCAGTGGATAGCCGTAAACCCCGGTGGAGATGGCAGGAAAAGCGATGGACGTCAGCTTATGCCGATCTGCCAGCAACAGGGCATTTCTGAAACACTCAGCCAGCAAACGGTCGGATGGCTCGTCGACCCCGTAAACCGGCCCCAGACAGTGGATTACGTGTTGGTTTGGCAGCTCGTGAGCCGAGCTGATGACTGCCTGCCCCGGCCTGATCGGCGCCAGAGCCCGGCACTCCTCTGCCAGCCCCGGTCCGGCGGCGCTGTGTATGGCGCCTGCCACGCCACTCCCTGGCAAAAGTTCGGCGTTGGCGGCATTGACGATCACATCCATATCCTGCTGTTCAGCAATGTTTCCTCTGATGCACTCAACTTTCACAACCGTCATGTTTCCTTCCTTTTCGCTTGGGGCGTGAAACGCTAATCTTGACCATGACCTCAGGATAGCAGCCAGACACCGGACGCTTTCCGGAACATTCCGGTGACGTAATACAGGGACACCCCATGAAACTTTTTGCCTCAGTGATTCTCGGCGTCAGTGCCATCATTTCTGCCGCCCTGATTGGCAATGGCCTGACCGATCTGCGCACAGGCGACCGCTACGTGACCGTTAAAGGTGTGGCTGAACGGGAAGTGAATGCCGATCTGGCCCTGTGGCCGATCCGCTTTCTCGCCACCGGTGCGTCCCTGAGTGAAGCCCAGGAAAGAGCCAGAAGCAGCCGGGACGCGATCATGGCGTTCCTCAAACTGCAGGCCATTGACCAGAACGCGGTCGAACTCCAGCGCCTGGATGTCACCGATACCCGGGCCAACCCCTACCAGGCCAACAACGGAGAGCAGAAGTTCATCATCAGCCAGACGCTGATGGTACGCAGTACTGACATCGACCGAATCCGGCAGGCAGCCCAGGGTGTCAGTGAACTGGTGGACTCCGGAGTGGTGCTGTCTTCGGACTACGGCCCGCCCGGCCCGACGTACGTATTTAACGGGCTCAACGACATCAAGCCGGAGATGATTGCCGAGGCAACGGCATCGGCCCGGGAAGCTGCCGACCAGTTCGCCCAGGATGCGAAAGCGGAACTCGGGGGGCTGCGACGCGCCAATCAGGGCGTTTTCCAGATTCTGGCCCGGGATCAGGCGCCGGGCATAATGGAGCAGCAACAGCCGGTAAAAACCGTCCGGGTAGTCTCAACCGTCGAATATTACCTTCGATAATTCGGCCGCCTACTGCGTGGCCACCATTTCATCGGTCACCTGATATTCACCCGCCAGCCAGCGCAGAATCTCGTTGGCTGCAGGGTGGTCAAAGGCATCGTAGGTGTGCTGAAGGCTCTGGCGCTTTTCATCACTGATCCGGCCCAGGCCAGCGTCCTGCAGCACCAGTAAATCCGCATGCAGCTGCGCTGCCAACTCCCTGCCCAGCACCTCGCGGGCGACATGACGGAACGCCTGGCCATACTGATAGGAGGGCCCCAGGCGATAGGACTCCGCCAGCGTGATAGCCGGGATGGCCGTCAGCGTTGGCTGCAGGGCCGGATTGATACCATGACCGGCAAGGTGCGCCGCGTTGGCCGCCGGTCGCCCGGTGAAGGCTCGCAGGTGCAAATGTTGCGACATCCGGTCGCCGTCGTTGACCGGGTAGTTGTCCCAGAGCACCGGCTTACGGCCAAGCAGGTCTCCGACACGTTTCAGATGGCCGGGTGAAACTTCCCGGGAACACACTTCCTCTCCGGTCCAGAACACGTTCACCGAGTGGTCCAGCTTGCGCCCGAGCGTCTCCAGATAATCCGCCGGACGCTCCCCGAACACGCGGTCGAGAACCGGATCATCGGAATAATAGCTGGGACAGACACTCAGCTGTTTGATCGAGGTGCGGTCACGAACCCAGTGCACAATGTCCGCCTGGGTACGGGCAAGGTCCGGAGTGTCTGAACGCATGTCATCGAACAGAATCGCCAGCTCATCTATCCCGATACGCTCCAGCAGGGCGAGTTTTTCTGCCAGCGCCGCCCTGGCCTCGTCGTCAAACCGGTTGAACACCTCGAACGGACTCAGGCCGACACCAAAACGAACGCCTTCGCTACGGCAAAAGCGCGAGAAATCGGCCAGCTCCGCGGCCATCGCCGGCGGGTGCGGCTGCTGCCACTTCCGACGCAGAAAAACATCCGCCTTCGGGGCATAGAGATAAAATCCGTAACCATGGGGCGCCAGGGTGCGAACCAGTTGCCGCCGCTCCTGCCAGGTCCACATGGGGCCGTAAAATCCTTCAATGATGCCGAGTGTCGTTGCCATGGCCGATTTCCGCTCCGCTGGTTCCCGGGCCCGGTTCAGGTACCCTGTAACCTCCAAGTTTGACTAGACTTACCGGTAAAGCCAACTACAACCGAACTGCCCGACAAGGAGCAACTCAATGGAAATAAAAACGTTCGAGGATCTCATCGAATGGACGAGGCAACTGCACGCGCATCTTGCAAGGTGCCTGAAAGAGTCCGCCAAGCTCAACAACGACGAGCGAGCCAGCGCCCTCCTCGACTACCTGTCCAGCCACGAAACCATTCTCGAGAAAGCCGTACGGGAATTCGAGAAACAGGCTGATCCGAAGGCTCTCAATACCCGCATGTACGACTACCTGAACCACAAACCAATTAGGGCCAGTGCTGACTCCTACACGCACTACGCGTCAATGAGCTTTCAGGATATTGCCAGGGAAATCTTCCAGTTCCACGACCAGGTGATGGATCTCTACGATTCCCTGATTGGCAAGGCAGAGATTCCCGAGGCCAAGGCCTTGCTTGAGGATCTGCTTTCCCTCGAAGAGCACGAGGCCATGCGACTGTCGAGCCAGATCAGCCGCATGGACGACATCTGATCCGCCGTACGACCAAGGTCGTACACCAAGCGGTTTTTGATTTCGTTTGTTAACGATAATTGCTAACGTGAACTAGCATTAAGACTGATTTTCCCCAAAAGGGGAGACGCTCGACCCACAAAAAAGATAAGAGGATAGAAGAGCAATGAAGATCCGTTCTGTTCTTTCCGCGGCTGTGCTGGCTGTGGCAACAACCTTTGCCTCCTCGCAGGCGCTCGCCCAAGATACCTTCACACTCCGCCTTGCAGAAACCTGGGGGCCAAACTTCCCTATTTTCGGTGACACCACCAAGCGCTTTTCCGAAACCGTCGAGAAAATGTCTGACGGACGCCTGAAAGTCCGTATCGATTCTTCAAACAAACACAAAGCGCCCCTTGGCATCTTCGATATGGTCAAGGCTGGCCAGTACGACATGGGCCACTCCGCTTCCTACTACTGGAAGGGCAAGGTTCCAGAGACCCTGTTCTTCACCAGCATGCCGTTCGGCATGAACGCCATGGAGCAGTACGCCTGGTTCTACCACGGCGGCGGCATGGAGCTGATGCAGGAGGTTTACGAGCCCCACAACATGCTGTCGTTCCCGGGCGGTAACACCGGCGTCCAGATGGGCGGCTGGTTCCGCGAGGAAATCAACTCACTGGAAGACCTTCAGGGCCTCAAGATGCGCATCCCCGGGTTCGCCGGTGAAGTATTCGCAGAAGTTGGCGTTAACCCGACTAACATCGCTCCGGGCGAGCTGTACACAGCCCTCGAGCGCAACACTATCGACGCCGTCGAGTGGGTGGGTCCGGCACTGGATCTGCGTCTTGGTTTCCAGCAAATTGCCGACTACTACTACACCGGCTGGCATGAGCCTGCGACCGAGCTTCAGTTCCTTGTGAACAAGCGGGTTTGGGAAAAGCTTCCGGCAGACCTGCAGGAAATCATGCGTGTTGCCATGCGCACGGCTTCCTACGATATGCTGGTTCACTCCCAGCACGCCAATGCAGAAGCCTGGGCTAACATTCGCGAAGAGCATCCGAATGTCCAGATCAAGCGTTTCCCGGACGATATCTTTGACGCGATGTACGCGGCCAATAACAAACTGCTTGATGAAGCAGCGGCCGAAAGCGACATGGCCGCCAAGATCATCGAGTCCCAGCACGACTATCTTGAGAAGAGCCGCGCTTACACCAACATTTCTGAGCGTGCCTACCTCAACACCATGGCCGAAGTCGAGTAAGATATAGGCTGTAACGGAGCCGGGATCGCTCTATGAGTGATCCCGGTTTTGTCGTTTATAGCAACGGATAAAAGCGCCAGTCCGTCTGGCGGGGGATCATCAATGCGGTGGATTATCAAACTGGACGACGGGCTTGCCCGGCTGTCTATCTTCTGTGGCTGGGTTGCCTGTGTCGCGATGATACTGATGGCAGCCAACGTCTTTTACGACGTAGTGGCCCGATACGCTTTTAACAACGTTTCAATCGGCATGCAGGAAATGGAGTGGCACCTCTATTCTGTGGTGTTCCTGCTGGGTATTCCCTACGCATTGCGCACGGATGGTCATGTTCGGGTCGACGTTTTCTACACCCGGTGGAGCAATAAAACCAAGGCCTGGATCAACCTGTTGGGTGCAGTCATTTTTGTTATTCCCTTTGCCTACCTGATCGGCATTTATGGTTACGATTTTGCCGTGGACTCTTACAGCATGGGCGAAGGCAGTGGCGATCCTGGCGGTTTGCCCCACCGCTGGATCATCAAATCCGTTATTCCCATCAGTGCAGTTTTCACCGGTATTGCCGGCCTGAACATGGTTACATACGCGATCCGGGTCATGTCCGGGGAGAAAGCGTATGCGGGTGAGCACAGCGCAGGAGGCCTCGCATGATCGGTATGATTATGTTCGGTGTGGCCCTGCTGATGCTGATGCTGGGCTTCCCGGTTGCATTCACCTTCGGTGGCGTTGCGCTGTTTTTCGGAATTTTCGCCGAGGGCATGGATCTCTTTGCCTTTATGCCCTATCGCATCATGAGCGTGATGCAGAACACCGTTCTGATGGCAGTACCGCTGTTTATCTTCATGGGCGTGGTGCTCCAACGCACCAGGCTGGCGGAACAACTTCTGACCTCCATGGGCCGTCTGTTCGGTGGCCTGCCCGGTGGCCTGGCTATCTCGACGATTCTGGTCGGTGCACTGCTGGCCGCCTCTACCGGTGTTGTAGGCGCCAGCGTGGTTGCCATGGGTCTGATCTCGCTGCCGGTCATGCTGGCGCATAAATACGACAAGAGACTGGCCACCGGTACCATCTGTGCGTCCGGCACCCTCGGTCAGATCGTGCCGCCATCCATCATCCTTATTATTCTGGGCGATGTCCTTGGCCTTCCGGTTGGGGATCTGTTCAAGGCCGCGGTCTGGCCCGGCGTTGTGTTGGTGGGGCTTTACATCATCTACATCCTGGTGCTGACCAGACTGAAACCTGAAACCGCGCCGGCCATGCCGGATGAGCCAGGCGTGTCCCGTAAAAAGGAAGTCTTCAATGCGCTGTTGGCGATCATCCCGCCGCTGGCACTGATTGTGGTGGTTCTGGGCTCGATCTTCACCGGCATTGCCACGCCAACCGAGTCATCCGCTCTTGGCGGGGTTGGCGCCGTGGTTCTGGCCATCATCTACCGCCAGTTTTCCTTCAAGATGGTATGGGATGCATCCAAGGATACTGTGAAGGTGACCGCCATGGTCTTCGCGATCCTGATCGGTGCAACAGCCTTCTCCATGGTGTTCAGCTACACCGGCGGCGACTACCTGCTGGAAGAGTGGCTGCTCCAGCTGCCCGGCGAAAAGTGGGGCTTCATCATTCTGGCCATGGTGGTCATTCTGGTACTGGGTTTCTTCATCGACTTCGTTGAAATCTCTTTCATCATCGTGCCGATCCTTGCCCCGGTGGCGGAAGCTATGGGCATCAACATGCTCTGGTTCGCCATCCTGATTGCCATGAACCTGCAAACGAGCTTCCTGACGCCACCGTTCGGGTTCTCGTTGTTCTACCTCAAAGGCGTCGCACCGCCGGGAGTGCGAACGACCGATATTTATAAAGGCGTACTGCCCTTCATCCTGATACAGATGTTCGTGTTGGCGCTGATTGTGATTTTCCCTGAGTGGTTTGGTATGAGCTCCTCATACTGACCCGAATAATGCCGGGCCCCTGGGCCCGGCATTTTTTTATCCGCCTATTTTCGCTCTTCGCTATCCTTCCAATAGTTTTCCTCTATTTTCAGCCAACCTGACAAAATCTCACTGTTTTCTATACTGAACGGACAACCGGCGATTCTCAGACTGGTATTCGGGAACCCTGGCGCGCGCGCATCGACAAAAACATTGATGTTGAGGTTATCAAGGGAGAGCGGAGTCCATGAACCAGAGCACTGCCCAGAAAACCCGTGACAACGGGCAAGAATCCAAAAGCCATGTTCTGACCCTGCCACTGGAAAATACCCACGTGGACCGGTCACCGCACACTTACGAGCGCTGGCTGATCGCCAAGCTCATGCGGATGGCGGGATCACCGCCGCTGCGCTTCCGGCTCTGGAACGGCGATGTGATCGAACCGGAGGGTCAACACGCGCAGTTCACCCTGCATCTGACCGACCCCAAAGCCCTTTACGCGCTGGTAACCAATCCCAACCTGGCGTTCGGAGACCTCTACAGCGCCGGTCGCCTGGAGGTGGAAGGTGACCTGCCGGACCTGATGGAAACCCTCTACCGGTCCGTTCACCAGGCGCGTCAGAAGTGGCCGAAATGGCTGGAGGCCCTGTGGCGCAACCACAACCCCCGATCCACCGGCATCCCGGAAGCCAAGGAAAACATTCACCATCACTATGATCTGGGCAACGAGTTCTATCAGCTCTGGCTGGACAGCGCCGAAATGCAGTACACCTGCGCCTACTACGAGACGCCGGATCTGAGCCTTGAACAGGCCCAGCTAGCCAAACTCGAGCACGTTTGCCGCAAACTCCGGTTAAAGCCCGGCATGACGGTGGTCGAGGCCGGCTGCGGCTGGGGTGGCCTGGCCCGCTACATGGCCCGCAATTACGGCGTGAAGGTCCACTCCTACAACATCTCCAGGGAACAACTCGCATTTGCCCGAGAAGAAGCTCGCAAGCAGGAACTCGATCATCTGGTGGAGTATATCGAGGACGATTACCGGAACATCAGGGGGCAATACGACGCCTTCGTATCCATCGGCATGCTCGAACATGTGGGCAAGGAGAATTACGAGGCCCTGTCCGAGTTGATCAAACGCAGCCTCAAGCCTGACGGCATTGCCCTGCTGCATAGCATTGGCCGCAACCGCCCGATGCTGATGAACGCATGGATCGAGAAACGCATCTTCCCGGGTGCCTATCCGCCGAGCATCGGCGAATTCATGCAAATCTGTGAGCACGGCGATTTTTCAGTCCTGGACGTCGAGAACCTGCGCCTGCATTACGCCCAGACCCTGAGTCACTGGATGGAGCGCTTCAACCAGAACGAGGACAAGGTCACTGCCATGTACGACGGCCACTTCACCCGGGCCTGGCGCATGTATCTGGCCGGTTCCATCGCCGCCTTCCGGGCAGGTTCTCTGCAGCTGTTCCAGGTGGTCTTCAGCCATGGCGACAATAACCAACTTCCCCGGAACAGACGGGATCTTTACGACTTTCCTGCGGCACCCGAGGAGGCCTGATGGACTACTACGACCTGATCATCGTTGGAGCCGGCCCGGCCGGATCCACCCTGGCCAGCGCCCTCGAAAACAGCGGCAAAAAAGTGCTGATCATTGATAAACAGAATTTCCCCAGGGACAAAACCTGCGCAGGCTGGGTTACGCCTGCCGTGATGGAGACCCTGAGCATTGACCCGGAGGAATACTCCCGCGGGCGAACCCTGCAACCCATCCGGCGGTTTCGCATCGGGATGATGGGCCAGCCGGCCGTGGAGAACGATCACGGCGACGTAGTCAGCTATGGTATTCGCCGGTGTGAATTTGACGACTACCTGCTCAGCCGCGTCAACAATCCGAAACAGCTGGCCACGCCGGTCAAATCCATCGTTCGTAAAGACGGCAACTGGGTCGTCAATGACACCTGGGAAGCGCCTCTTATTGTCGGTGCCGGCGGTCACTTCTGCCCGGTTGCGCGATTGTTGGGGGATGGCCCCGGTGGCCATGAAACCGTTGTGGCGGCCAAAGAGGTTGAATTTGAAATGACACCGGACCAGGCTTCAGCCTGCCTGGCCCGGGGCGATACGCCCGAACTCTGGTTCTGTCGGGACCTGAAGGGCTATGCCTGGGTGTTCCGTAAGGGCAATTTCCTGAATATTGGCCTGGGCCGGGAAGACAACCACAAGCTGACAGGGCATCTGGAAGCGTTTGTCGAGGAAATGAAATCCACCGGCCGGATTCCACAAGACCTGCCCGGACGCTTCAAGGGCCACGCCTATCTGCTCTACGCCCATGCCGACAGACCCCTGGTGGACGACGGTGTGATGCTGATTGGCGACGCCGCTGGCCTTGCCTACACCCAGAGTGGCGAGGGTATACGGCCGGCGATCGAATCCGCCCTTCTGGCAGCCGATGTGATCGGCGAGGCCACCGACTACTCAGCCTCCTCCCTGCAGAGTTACGGTGATGCCATTGCCGAACGCTTCGGCACTCGCGCCTCCGAGCCAGACCAGGGCTGGCAGGTTCCTGACTGGGTCAAGATGCCTCTGGCCAGCAGCCTGATGCGCTCCCACTGGTTTACCCGCAAGGTGGTTACAGAGAAGTGGTTCCTGCACCAGGAGGTGCCACCGTTGAAAGTTGCTGTCTGAGGCGAAAAGCAAAACCCGGGAGCACCTATCATGATGCTTCCGGGTTTCTTTCAGGGTCAGAACTCAGTTTGCAGTCAGTTCAATTACGTCGATGCTGTACAGCGTCGTGGTGCCGCTCACTTCGTTGCCAACCGCCAGCATTGGCTTACCGCTGGGGCTGTCATCCGCAGAAATGAACGCCAGGCCTTCCGGTCCAAGATCACCGGCCATACCCGCCTCCAGATCCGCCTGGGATACCGAAAAATCTCGATTATTCAGATATTGGACAAACTCCGGATTCTGGGGATTAGTAACGTTGTAAACCATGATGCCGCCAACTCGCTCCAATCCAATAAACGCGAAAGTCTGGCCATTGATTATGCCTACGGCCACCGCCTCCGGCTCAGGGCCCTTGTCGTCCGATCGATTGTCGAAGGAATTTTCGTCATTGTTGCCGTTGAAGTTGTCGGGGATCAGGCTAGCGGTGACTCGTTCGAATTCGCTGCCGCTGTCGAAAACACGCTGGCCTTCAGCGCTCCAGATACTGAATGAGCGTGCCCCATAGCTGTACAGGGTGTCGTATTCGCAGCTGTTTTCCACGTAGAACTTGACGTCGTCCACGTCCACATTGGTGTCACCGTTCAGGTCGCCGAGTTCAGCGGGCAGCTGTGATGGGTCGCAGCCGTTGCTGATGCCCATGGTGGAAGTGGTGTTGAGACGACCCAGGTTTTCGTCTTCCAACAGATTGGTTATGGCCGCCAGCTCACCGGCTGGGTTCAAGGTCAGGTCGCCCATGCGGAATTCTTCGGTCCAGCCATCGTAATCCCGCGAATCGCCCTCGTTGGCGGTGATGTAGTAGGTTTTACCGTTGTAGCCGTAGCTTGCGATGGCGTCGGGCATGTACATGCCTTTCACTGGCCAGTTGCGAATGTTGATACCGCTGTCACGGTTGCTGGCGTCCAGTTCGTTGCCGATGATGCCGTGGTCCTTGAAGCCAAGCGGCACGATGGCCGTGATTTCACCGGCAGCGATGTCCAGTTCGGCCACGGCGTTATTTTCCTGCAGGGCTACCCAGGCTTTGGTGTTGTCGATAGATACGGCTATGTATTCCGGCTCCATGTCCTGGGCCAGTGTGGCGCCTGGGCCGAAGACCCGCAGGCCCGCGGTTACCAGGTCCGCCTGGTCAGCATTGAAACCGGTGAAATCGGCGGTGGTCACGGTGGCAGACGCTACGCCGTTGGACAGATCAATAATGCTGACTGAGCCTTCAGGATCGACGCTATAGTCGTCACTCGGCTCGCCTTCGTTGGCAACCAGCACTTTCATGCCATCCCGCGTGAAGGTCACCATGTCGGGCAGCGCGCCAACCACAACTTCACCAACTTTGTTGAGGTCCGTGCTGTTGTAGAACACAACCTTGCCATTTGCCTGCTTGTTCTCGGCTTCAATGGCTACGGCGACAAGATCACCATAAACCGCGACGCTATTTGCAGCAGCACCCTCAGCTGTGGCGTCAATCGTGCTCAGTTTCACAGGCATCGCTGGATCATTGATATCGAGCACATCGATCGTACTGGCGAGGGCATTCACTACGAATAGTCGCTGATTCGAGGGGTCGTGGGCGACAATCTCGGCAGCACTCTCGTCAAAAACCTCTCCTTCCGCCTGATAGGAGCCCACCACATTCAGCTCAATGAGCGTCTGACTGGTGCCAGGTGCACCGTCTGTGCCGTCGTCGCCGTCACAGCCGGCAAGGCCGAGAACTGTTGCCAGTATGGCGGTACCAAGGAGGGATTTACGCAGTTCCATATTCGCCTCGTCTTTTAAAGTGTGTTGGTTCACGACACACGTTATTGAGGCAAGGTGACATAACTGCGTCAGACAGAAGACAATCTGATGACAAACGCATTGCAGCGACAAAAAAATGGCGACCCCGCAGGGTCGCCATTCATTCAGCGCACTCGGCTCAGTGACCGAGGTAGCTGCGATACATCCACACCGTCTTCTCTTGCTGGGAGATATAGTCGCTCATCAGGGCAACGGTACCCTCGTCGTCCGCTTCACCGGCCAGACTGAGCAGTGTCCGCTGTTTGCCGATCAGCTTGGCAAAACTTTCGACAATGTTGTCCATCGCTTCCTTGCCGTCGGAAACATCTTTTCGCTCCGGCACTTCCGAACGCTCTATGTAGGTACTGTAGGCATGAGCCGGGCGATGGCCGAGCGTCAGAACCCGCTCTGCGATCTCGTCGATCTTGAGTAGCAGATCGTCGTAGAGCTCCTCGAACTTTACATGCAGCTCAAAGAAGTTGTCGCCTTTGATGTTCCAGTGGTAGCCGCGAACATTCATATAAAAGATCTGATAGTTGGACAGCAGATCATTCAGGGAATCAGCAAGCTTTGCCGTTTTCTCGGTATCAAGACCAATGAAATTCTTACCCATAACGCTTCTCCTTCGCGGTTATATAACAGGTTTATATCTGAATATACGCCTGATCGGCGGTCGTCAGGAAGTTTAGTTTGCTAATCTCGATAATAGGAGCGATGCATGACCCTATAGAAGAAGAAATTCAGATAGCTCTAACCTATCAATCATCTCAATACATTTCATTTAACAATCATTCTCACCCGGCGTCTAATGATCACATTAAAGAACGACACCGGAGACAACCATGAGCGCGTTAAAACTATTCGTACACAACCATGGCACGAATGGCGACCAGTCGCTGATAAAGACGGTAACGTTCGCCCTCACCCATTTTACCGTCGCTTTTACCGTGGCTTACCTGCTCACTGGTGACCTGCTCATCGGAAGCCTCATAGCCATGGTGGAACCGGCCATCAACACGGTTGCCTATTTCTTCCACGAAAAGATCTGGGCGCGGCGCCAGCGAAATACAAGGGTTCCAGAGGGAACGCTGAGCGAGGCGAGGCCTCATATCTGTTGATTCCTTTTAAGGGCCGGTTCAGACACCCGGCCCGCAATCGGTGCAACCCTCCTCTGGCGCCGGTCCGATGCTGAGGTTGCGGTTCAGGTCCTTGAGTGCGGTCCTCAGACCTTCTTCGATAACCGGATGATAAAAGGGCATTTCCAGCATCTCGGTGACGGTCAGCCTTCGCTGGGCAGACCATGCGAGCAGGTGGGCAATATGCTCCGCGGCCGGGCCAAACATCTCTGCGCCCATGAACAGGCCGCTTCCATGCTCTCCATAAACTCTGAGTAGGCCCCGGTTCTTGCCGATAACCCGACTGCGGCCCTGATCCTCGAAGGACACCTCTCCAACGGCAAAACAGCCGCGGCAGCGCTCATCAACCTGGTGAATCGTGAGCCCCACCGTCGCAATCTGCGGATCGGTGAAGACCACGGCCAACGGCGTGCGGCGAAGCCCGGTTCGCACATCCGGGTATGACCCGGCGTTATCGCCCGCGATCCGGCCCTCGTCGGCTGCCTCATGCAACAGCGGCAGACTGTTATTGGCATCGCCTGCGATAAATATGTGGCTCTGGCCACAGCGCAGGGTATGGGGATCAAACAGGGGCGTTCCCTTTTTATCCAGCTCAATACCAGCGTTCTGGATATCCAGCCCGTCGACGTTGGGACGACGCCCGGTAGCCGCCAGCAGGTAATCGAAGGTTTCCGTCTTTGCATCGGCGTTGCCATTCTCAAAGGTAATGGCAACGCCCTCTTCAACACGTTCAACCTTCTTTACGTTCGAATCCGGATCCAGAGGAAATTCTTCGTTAAACGTTTTCAGCGCGTAATTCCGGATGGTTTCATCCTGGATAGGACCAACCGAACCGCCAACCCCGAACATACGGACACGCACACCCAGCCTGCTCAGGGCCTGGCCCAACTCCAGACCAATCACCCCCGGGCCAAAGACTGCCACCGAATCGGGAAGATCCTGCCATTCGAAGATATCGTCGTTTACAACCAGCCGATCCTTGGCATCTTTCAGGAACCCGGGAACATTGGGTCGGGAGCCAGTGGCGATGATGATACGCCCCGCCTCAACCTCGACATTGCCGTCGACGACCAGACGATTCGGGCTGGCAAACCGGGCGTGGCCTTCCATTCGATGCGCATCCGGAAACTTCTCGACCGAATCAATCACCGAAGCAACAAAGCGGTCCCGTTCGCTTCGCACCCTTTCCATCACCCGCTTTCCGTCGATCCTGATATCCCCGGCAGACACGCCGAAAAGCTCACCAAGCTGCATCTGATGAGCGTTATCAGCGGCCGCGATCAACAACTTGCTCGGCATACACCCGACTCTGGCGCAGGTGGTTCCATAATGGCCGCCTTCGATCAGCACAACCTTGTCGGTTAGTTTGCGCACGCGCTGGTAAGCCACCATACCGGCGGTTCCAGCTCCGATAATGGCAACGTCTACGGTTCGCTTTTCCATACAAGGGTCTCCTGACAGGCATTCCCGGAATCGGGAACAGGGAAGATTGGGACGGCTGTGCCCCCAGTATAGAAGCCGTGACAAGTTTCACCCACACGATGAAAAACGCACCGATTCCGCCTATGCTGTCAGACTTTTCAGGCAACGGACGTCTCAACGGAGGAATTGGGAAGATGCAGAGTTACTGGCCGGAATTTCTGACGGTAGCCTTTGTCCACCTGCTGGCAGTGGCCAGTCCCGGGCCGGACTTTGCCGTGATGCTCAGACAGGCTCTGTGCCAGACCCGACGAAACGCGCTGCTAAGCGCCATTGGTATCGGCGGGGGCATTCTGGTGCATGTCTGTTATTCACTGCTGGGCATTGGCCTGCTGATCCAGCAATCGATCATGCTCTTCAATGTTCTCAAGGTGCTGGGGGCACTTTACCTTGCCTGGATTGCCGTCCAGTGCCTGCAGGCAAGGGCCGGCGGCATTCATGTGGAACAGGATCCGACGGGTGGACAGTCCGGTATTGCAGCCCTGCGATTGGGCTTTCTGACCAACGCGTTGAACCCCAAGGCAACGCTGTTCTTTGTGTCCCTTTTCTCTGTTGTGATCAGCCCAGGCACACCCATTGTGCTCCAGGCCGGCTATGGCATTTACATGGCCCTGGCCACGGCACTCTGGTTCGCCATGGTTGCCATTTTCTTTACCCTGCCCCGTGTCCGCCGCGGGTTTAACCGGTTCGGGCACTGGCTCGACCGGCTGATGGGCGGCGTTCTCCTGTTGCTCGCCGGACAGCTACTGCTGTCTACAGTGAGCGGATCAGAGCCTCCGTCTGCGCCCATCCCAGACACGGATCGGTGATCGAACAGCCGTAGCGCAGATCTTCGCCGTCGTCCTGACGCCCCGGCTCCAGAAAGCTTTCCAGCATCAGACCCCGGATATGGTGGTTGCCGGCGCGGCGCTGCGCCATCACGTCCTGGGCAATATCCAGCTGTCGCTCTGACTCCTTGCAGGCGTTGTCGTGACTGCAGTCCACCATGACGGCTGTGGACAATCCTGCCTCTGCCAGGGCGCCCACAGCCTGCTCAATGCTGGACGCATCGTAATTGGTGATACCGCGGCCACCGCGCAACACCAGATGGGTGTCGGGATTGCCCCGAGTAGTAATCATGACCGGCGCGCCTGTTGCCGAAACCCCAAGATGATGATGGGGATGGGAAGCCGATTTCATGGCATTGGTGGCGACGGCGACACCACCATCGGTGCCATTCTTGAAGCCGGTCGGCATGGGTAGCCCACTGACCATCTCCCGATGCACCTGCGACTCGGTAGTTCGGGCACCAATAGCCGTCCAGCTCACCAGATCGCCCAAGTAATCCATTGCGAACGGGCTCAGGGCTTCGGTGGCCAGCGGCAGCCCCATGGCCGCCAGGTTCAGCAACAAGCGACGGGAACGAAGCAGCCCCTCATTCAGATCGCCTGATCCGGTGCGCTCCGGATCGTACAACAGCCCTTTCCAACCCACCGTGGTCCGAGGCTTTTCCAGGTAGGCCCGCATAACGATAAGGAAGCGATCACTGACTTCATCCGCCAGGGCTTTCAGCTTTTCCCCGTATTCGAGTGCGGCCACCTCATCGTGGATGGAGCAGGGCCCCATGACGATCAACGTTCTCGTGTCGCTGCCCTGCAGAATCTGCCGGATTGCCTGCCGGTGTTCATCGACCTGCCGGACAATGTCGTCGCTGGCCGGCATCTGAAGTTTGAGCTCCGCCGGCGTTGGCAGAACCACTTCTTCCCGGTGGGTGGCCGGTGATCCGACTACCTGGTGTGTCAGTTCAGTGTTCAAGGACATATTCATGTCAGTGCTTCCGTTTCCCTGCGTCAGAATCAAAAAAGCCCCGGCTGGTGGGCTACCAGTCGGGGCTTTTCGAGTCCGGTGGCAGCCTGGGTTTTCTGCCGGGCTGCCTTCCTCGTTATTCGTTCGATGAAGATCCTATGGGCGGCCCCGGCTCTGGCTAAAATAAAAGCCATAACCAAACCACCAGAAAAACACAGCAGCGACCGCAGCCGCCGGCTTGGCGCCGAAAGCTTGCAAAACATTCAATTGACAGGTCGCGTGTGTCGTCTTCATGCTTTTCAATATATACCCCCGGTTTTCACCTTGGCAACCCGCATGCCGGAGTTTTTTTCACCACCGACATCAGGGTTGGGAGCAATCAATGGTCTATTTTGTCCGACGATATCCTCTGCAGCTGGCCCTGGCGTTCTTGCTCGGGCTGATCTCCAACCAGGTTCTTGCCCAGGCCGAGTCCCGCACCTACCAGCTCAACAACAGGCCGGGCGACGATGTGGCGGTGCAGATCCGCGAGCTCTATCAGGGCTCGCCGGTAACCGTGACTGCAAGGGGGCAACAACTGGTGGTGCGCGGCGAACCGCCCTTGCTGGAGGAAATCGGTCGGCTTGTCGAAACCCTGGATGTAGCGCCAGTCCAGGTTCGGATCACCGTTCGCTCCAGAACCGACAGCGGCGGCAAGCGCTCAGGTGCCGGCATCTCCGCGTCGAACGGTCAGGCAGGAATATCCGCAGAGCGTCGCGTTACCAGTACCGGCAGCGCTCAGGAACGCTCAGTGATCATGCAGGATGGCCAGTCGGCGCACATCACCTCGGGCCAGGTCCGGACAATCCCCGTCGCTGTTCGTGGTGGCCGAAATCCTGCTGCCTTTCTACAGCAGGTCGAAACGCGCAGTGGCTTTCTGGTCAGCCCCCAGGTTATTTCCGATCAGGCGGTCGAACTGAGCATTGTTTCGTTCGAGGAGGAACCGGCAAACCTGGACGGCTACGAAACGGAGGCGGTGGTCACCATCCGGCGTGTGGAGCCGGGACAGTGGGTAACACTGGGAAGCACCGCAACCCACTCAACCCAGGAGCGCAGTGGCATTACCTATCAGGTGAACAGCAGTCGGTCCGAGACCCGGAGTTTTGAAGTGCGGGTCGACGTTCTGCCCTGATATCAGGCGTGGCGCTTGCCCAGCAGGACCTGCTTGGCTTCGTTCAGCTTGGCCGCCAGGTAGTCGTTCCCGCCGCGATCCGGGTGCAGTTTCTGCATAAGCCGGCGGTGGGCCATCACGATGTCCTCCTCGGCACAGCCGGCTTTCACGCCGAGGATATCGCAGGCTTCGCGCTCTGACATCTGGCCGACCAGATCAGCTCCCGGACCAGCGTGATCGTTCCCCTGCGCATGCCCGTCTTCACGCTGTTTCGACCCCATGAACCGGTTGATTTCAGGGGCAAACTTCAACAAGGCGGGGAGTTTGCGCAACAGCGGAATAACGGCCGCCACCGCCGCTGTAAGCACATGGATCCGGCCCGTTAGCACCATAAACACCAGCAGTGCGCCGCCCACGACCAGGATAACTTTCCAGGTGGCCGCCTTCTTCTTTTCGGCGGACAACGCACCCCATTGTTTCAGAATCACAAACACGGCGGCTGCCAACGCGATTCCCAGAATCCACTGCATGGTTGATCCTCACCCTGAATACCGTCGTAATTCTGTCACTGTCGCCTGTTACATTACCAGTGCCCTGCGCGGAAAAGCCCCCGCCAAGAAAACGACCATGATATCTGTCAAATCTGACCAATCCGAAGTCTAGATAGAAATACTTACAACCCGGTGACATTAGCGACCCTGTTTTGTAGGATACTATGCTTCCCAAAATCTGACACAGATCCTCAGGACCCGAATCATGCGCACTGCTTCCCGCTTTCTGATCGTCATTATATTTCTCGGCGTAGTGCTCGGAGGCATCTTCGGCTACAAATTCTACCAGTTTGGCCAGATGCAAGAGCAGATGTCCCAGCCCCAACCGCCGGCGCAGATTTCCGCCGTTGAGGCTCAGAACGAAGCCTGGACACCGGCCATCAAGGCCGTGGGCAGTGTTGAAGCCATTAACGGCATCCGGGTTGCCAATGAGGTACCCGGTGTGATTGAGGCCATCAATTTCGAATCCGGCGACGTGGTCAAACAGGGCGATGTATTGATCCGCATTGACGCCGCCATTGATGAGGCTGCCCTTCGCACTCGCCGTGCCGAGGCGCAACTGGCCGAGCAGGAATTCAAACGGGTATCCGACCTGTTACCCAAGCGCGCAGTGTCGCAGTCCCAATACGATGAAGCCAAGGCCAATTTCGACGCCGCCCGCGCGCGGGTCAATGAAGCCGAGGCCCAGTTGAGCAAGAAAATTATCCGCGCGCCCTTCGATGGCACGCTCGGTATCCGGATGGTCGACCAGGGCGAATACATTGCCACCGGCACCCCAATTGTCGAGATCAACATGCTGGATCCGATTTATGTCGACTATACCCTGTCCGAGAAAAACCTGCCGAACGTAGCAACAGGCTATCCGGTGGTCGCCACCGTCGCAGCTGTTCCGGAGCAGGATTTCGAGGGTTCCGTCAGCGCAATCAACACCTCGGTTAACCCGGAGACCCGGACTGTCCGGGTTCGCGCCACGCTGTCTAACCCGGACAACCTCTTACGCCCTGGCATGTTTGCCACCGTATTGACGCAGCAACCGGAAGACAACGAGGTAGTCACGGTGCCGCGCACCGCCATCTCCTACAACACTTACGGCGACTTTGTGTTTGTCGTTGAAGAGAATGACGACGGGAATCTGGTGGTTAATCGTCGCACGGTAACCACCGGCGAAACCCGCAACACCCGCGTAGCCGTTCTGTCCGGGCTGGAAGCCGGTGAAACCGTTGTAGAGAAGGGGTTGCTGCGCCTGCGCGCAGGTCAGAAAGTTGCCATTCAGGACGAAGAGCAGAAGCAGGGGGCGTCTGAGTAATGCGCTTCACCGACATTTTTATCCACCGTCCCGTGCTGGCGACGGTGGTCAGCCTGCTGATTCTGCTTCTGGGCGCCCGCGCGGCCATGGAAATGGAAATCCGGCAGTACCCTGAGCTTGAAAGCACCACGGTGACCGTGACAACGGCCTACCCCGGTGCCAGCTCCGACCTGATCAAAGGCTTTATTACCACGCCGCTGCAGCAGGCCATTGCCGAGGCGAGTGGCATTGACTATCTCACATCCACAAGCTCGCAGGGCACTTCCACCATTGAAGCCAAAATGGTGCTGAACTATGACGCCAACGCAGCCCTTGCTGAAATCCAGGCGAAGGTGGCGAGCCAGCGCAACGTTCTGCCGGCGGAGGCCCAGGACCCGGTCATCACCTCCACCACCGGTGACTCAACCGCCCTGATGTATATCGCCTTCTACAGTAACGAGCTGGCGGTGCCCGAGATCACCGACTACCTGACCCGCGTTGTCCAGCCCCGACTGCAGGCGCTTTCCGGTGTCGGCAAGGCCGAACTGCTGGGGCGTAAATTTGCCCTTCGGGTTTGGCTGGATCCGGAGCGCCTGGCGGCCGTCGACATGACACCGCAGGAGGTAGTCGCAAAGCTCCGCGCCAACAACTACCAGGCTGCCGTAGGTAACACCAAGGGCACCTACACCGAAATCAGCATGACCAGCGACACCGACGTCGCTGATCCGGATGCGTTCCGCAACCTTGTCGTCAAACAGTCCGAAGGCACCCAGATCCGACTGCAGGACATCGCCCGAGTCGAACTGGGCTCGGAGACCTACGATCAACTGGCTCTTTACAAGGGACAGCCTGCCACTTACGTGGCGATTGAACTGGCCCCCGGAGCCAACCCGCTGACCGTCGCCGGCCTGGTGAAGGGCGAGCTGCCGGACATCGAAAGCCAACTACCTTCGGGCCTGGATGTTCGCCTGGCTTACGACGCCTCAGACTTTATCGAAGATTCCATCAACGAGGTTATCCAGACACTGCTGGAAGCCATGATCATCGTTCTGGTGGTGGTGTTCCTCTGCCTCGGCTCGGTTCGGGCTTCGATTGTTCCGTCGGTTGCGGTGCCGCTGTCACTGATTGGCGGCGCCTTCATCATGTTGATGTTCGGTTTCTCGCTGAACCTGCTTACCCTGCTGTCGATGGTTCTCGCCATCGGTCTCGTTGTGGATGACGCCATTATCATGGTAGAGAACGTTCACCGGCACATTGAGCAGGGAGAATCCCGTTTTGACGCCGCAATCAATGGTGCGCGGGAAATGGCGGTTCCCATCATTGCCATGACCACCACCCTGGTGGCGGTGTACGCCCCGATCGGCTTCATGGGCGGGCTTGTTGGCTCCCTGTTTACGGAGTTCGCCTTCACGCTGGCCGGTACGGTGGTTATTTCCGGCATTGTTGCCCTGACGCTTTCTCCGATGCTGTCGGGCAAGGTTCTGAAACCCCACGGCAACCCGGGTAAATTCGAAAACCTGGTAGAGAAAACGTTCAACGGCCTCGCCGCCACCTACAAGTCGGCCCTGAGCTCGCTGATGCAAACCAAGTCGGTCGTGGTTTTCTTCGCCGTCGTGGTGCTGGGCTCAATCTATTTCATGGTCTCCATGAGCCAGAACGAGCTGGCTCCTACCGAGGACCAGGGCATTCTGTTCTATCAGGGCCTTGGCCCACAGACGTCGACCCTGGATTACCTGCTGGAGCACGGCGATGAAATCCAGGAGCGTATGTCGACGGTTCCGGGCTACAACGAAGACTTCATGATCATCGGGATCACCGGCCCGAATGCCGTATTCGGTGGTTTCAAGATGGCGCCCTGGAGCGAGCGGGAAATCAGCCAGTTTGAGGCCCAGCCCAAACTTGATGCCGAGCTCAAAAACGTCACCGGGCTGCAAACCGCAGTCTTCCCGCGCCCCTCACTGCCGGGCTCCGGCGGCGGTTTGCCGTTCCAGTTCGTAATCACCACCGGCAACAACTATGAACAGCTGGACCAGGTGGCTGACGAACTGCTCGGCAAAGCCATGGGCAGCGGTAACTTCATGTTCCTGCAGAAGTCCATCAACTTTGATCGTCCGATCACGCGTATCAACGTTGATCGGGACCGGGTGGCGGACCTTGGCCTGTCCATGCAGGACGTCGGCCAGAGCCTGTCGAGCATGCTCGGAGGCGGCTACATCAACCGGTTCAGCATGGAGGGCCGTTCCTACCAGGTCATTCCGCAGGTAGATCAGCAGTTCCGGCTGGACGCCCAGGCCCTCAATGAGTACTACATTCGGGCAGACAACGGCGAACTGGTGCCGCTGGGCAGCGTCGTCAGCTTCACCCAGGACGTTGAGCCATCCAACCGGACCCAGTTCAACCAGCAGAACTCGCTGACCCTTCAGGGTGTGGTTATGCCCGGGGTGGCCGCTGGCACTGCCATGGATTTCATGGAGCAGACCGCCGCCGAAGTGTTCCCGCAGGGTTACACCTACGACTACACCGGCCAGACAAGACAGTTGGCCACCCAGGGCAGCGCATTGATGGTGACCTTCTTCCTGTCGCTGCTGGTCATCTACCTGGTTCTGGCAGCCCAGTTCGAAAGCTGGCGGGACCCGTTCATCATCCTGGTTTCGGTACCCATGTCGGTAGCCGGGGCAATGGCGTTCATCGTGCTCGGATTTGCCACCATGAACATCTATACCCAGGTGGGTCTGATCACGCTGATCGGGGTGGTGTCCAAGAACGGTATCCTGATTGTCGAGTTCGCCAACCAGTTGCAGAAGGAGCGTGGGCTTAACAAAGTGGACGCGGTCATCGAGGCTGCCGCCATTCGTCTGCGGCCAATCATCATGACATCACTGGCGCTGATCTTTGCCATGGTGCCTCTGCTGATTGCCATCGGCCCGGGTGCAGAAAGCCGCTTTGCCATCGGCCTGACCATCAGCGCAGGTCTTGGTATCGGCACCCTGTTCACTATCTTTGTCTTACCGGCGTTCTATATCCTGCTGGGCCGTGATCATCACGGCTCAGCCTCCGAGGAATACGGTAACGGCTCCGGACCTGAGGAAAAGTCAGCTCCGGCCCACTGATAAGAAGCAAGGTATCAGGCCCGGCCACGGCAACGTGCGCCGGGCCTTTTTTTGCGTGAGACAATCACGTCTCTACAAGTTCCTCCGCGGACGCAACGCTGCGTCGCAGCAGGTTACGGCGCCATTGGACGGTTTCGCTGGGCAGCTCCCCAAAATGCTCACGGTACATGGCGGCAAATCGGCCAAGGTGGGAAAACCCCTCATCCGCGGCGTACCAGGAGATGTGTGGCACCTCACACTGACAGTCAACCAACCGTTCCCGAACCCGGGTCAATCGAGCCCTCTGATAGAACCGATAAGGCGTAATACCCGTTTCCCGCTTCATCAGGTAGTAGAGATTCCGCTCGCTGACCCCGGCGTAACTTGCCAGTTCCTTGAGGTCGAACTCCCAGGCAGGATCCTGCATGATTTTTTCGACCACTCGCTGCAAACGGCGGTCAAGGTTGCGTTCCGAACACACAGCTGCCTTCCGGGGTGTCCAGGGCGTCGCCAACGTATCGAAAAAGCGGTTCGTCAACTGCCTGGCCTGTTCATCCCCCCGAACAAATGGCAAACGTTCCAGGTAACAGTCAATTATTGCTTCAAGAACGGTAAGACATTGATCAGATGATTGCGCGATCCAGTCACCCAGAGCACCAACATCTGGCCTCAGGATCATAACCTTTGTTCCAGGTGCCAGACGAAGTTCGAACCTGTCTTGTGGAACAAGTACAAGCAGTCGGTCCAGAGGCCTCCCCGAATGGCGATTTCCGGCACCCCTTCTCGGGGTAATAACAGGACAGATTCGGTTGAACGAAAACCCGACACGTCTATCCCTTTGCTGGCTTTGAGCGAAATAACCCGACCGCGCGCACTATCAAGAGCAGAGAGAGAACCAATACTGCCGTCGCCCGAATGCGGGCGGCATTTTATATCGTCGCAGCCAGACAGCACACGGAGAGCGGTGATCCACTCCTCAAATGAGGCGTTATTCAGCCTCAAATACGCGTCCAGATCCGGTTTTGGAGATGTCTTTCTCATTTGAGCCCTGAAACAAAATATTGGGCTACTTCTATAGGAGGCAACACTTTCCCACTAGCCATATCTTGCAAAACCCTGTGAATTTTAGGGTTATTTGCTCTTCTCTTGACTGTGGTCAATCAGATTGGCGCTCCATACTCTCCAGGGAGCCGGCCGCGCCATCAAATATCCCTGTCCTCTCTGGCATTTCAATTCTCTCAGTTTTGCGTGCTGCTCGGCGTTCTCGATTCCCTCAGCAACCACCTCCAGTTCAAGGGCATCGGCAATTGCCAAAATCGCGGAGACGATGCGTGAATCTCGCGATTCCCCACCCAGTCTTTGAGTAAACTGACGATCAATTTTCAGCACCTGAACTGGCAACGTGTGAAGGTAGGCAAGCGAAGAGTAACCTGTGCCAAAATCATCAATGGCGACGACAACCCCCTGCTCACAGAATTCCGCCAGCCTGTCGAGACATTGACGTGAAAGATTCATCAAATGGGTTTCGGTAATCTCGATTTCAGGGCGCCAACCCACTGCTCGAATTCTCTCGAACAGTGGATTCAAGAGGGCTTCAAGACGGGAGTCCGTGATCTGCCGGGCCGAAATATTGAGAGCAAGCCGCAGACCACGGAGAAATGAGGCGGGGAATTCGGAGAGATCCGATTCGATGCAACGGACCAAATGCTCCGTTAGCTCGTGGATATGGCCTCGTTGTTCGGCGATCGGCACAAAATCAGCGGGTGACACGGCACCGAATTCGGGGTGGGTCCAGCGTAGAAGTGCCTCCAGCCCGGCCATCTTGCCGGTATCGAGGTGGTACTGTGGCTGGTAAACAACCGTGAACTCCTCCGGTGCCGTTTTCAGTGAAACAATTAACGCCTCGGATAGCAGCTCGGCCTGCCGACCCTGTTCGGTGTCGACCGCATCGTAAATCCGGAAACAGGCCCGCCCCGCAAGCTTTGCTGCGTACATGGCCCGATCCGCGTTCTGCAGAAGCTCGGATGCCTGACTGCCATGGTCCGGATAGACGGCGGCGCCAACAGATGACGACAAAAAATACTCGCGATGATCGACAATCACTGGCGCCCTGAAGCTCTGAACCATCCGCTGACACACGCTCTCAAGGTCATCATCATTCCGCAGCTCGATGATAGCGGCGAATTCGTCACCCGACAGGCGGGCCACGACATCCCCGCGGCGAAGCACACTCTGGATACATAGAGCTGCCTGCTGCAAAACCCGGTCACCACAATCATGTCCATGCAAATCGTTTACGGACTTGAAGAAATCCAGGTCGATATAGAGCACCGCAAACGCCTGACCGTCCTTTGCCCTCTGTGAAACACGTGCCTTGAGGAACTCCTGAAACAGCGCGCGATTGGGCAGCTCGGTCAACGGGTCGTAATAGGCCAGCGAGGCGAGGCGCTCATCGTCAGCCGTCATATCACCGACATCCATGAAAACGCCGGCGTAAAACCGATGGTTTTCGTGCTCAACCGGATAGATCATCAACCACTGTGGATAGGTCTCGCCGTTCTTGCGCCGATTCCAGACCAGTCCCTCCCAGCGCCCCTTATGACCAATGGCCCTCCACATGGATTGATAGAACTCGCGGGAGTGAAATCCCGAGCTGAGCACAGAAGGGGGTTGGCCAAGCACCTCGTCCGACCGGTAGCCGGTGACTGAACGGAATTTCTCGTTCACGTAAAGAATTCTTGGCTCCCTGGTTGCCAGCATGATGGCTTTTGGGTGGTTGTCGACGAGAGCCCTGAAATCTTGTTGTTGTAATGCCTGCATGCACTGCTCACTCCTTTTTAGCAGCCCCTGAATCATGTCCGATCAGTTCCACCCACCAGCATAAGCAGTATCTGTCGCCAACCTAGCCACATATTGCAAAAGACGAGAAACCACCAGGGGAAACAGCAAATAGATGAACATATTTTCATTTATTGCAATAACCGGATATTCAGGACAAAAGAACGGGTTGATAGTAGGCCAACAACGAGAAAAACACTGACCCGTGCAAGGAAACGCCATGCGAGTCAACGAACCGGTCACTCAGAAAGAAAAGGTTTACCCGGACCACTACCACCTGATCACCACCACCGACCTTCGCGGCAAGATCACCGCCGCAAACGAAGAGTTTGCCGAAGTCGCTGGCTATACAATTGACGAACTGGTCGGCCAGCCCCACAACCTGATACGGCATCCGGACATGCCGCCGGGGGCATTCGAAAATCTCTGGCAAACCATTAAATCCGGCGAATCCTGGCGGGGTATGGTGAAGAACCGCTGCAAGAACGGCGATCATTACTGGGTGGACGCTTTTGTTACGCCAATTCGCAAAGACGGCGAGATTGTTGAGTTCCAGTCTGTTCGCACACGCCCCCGACCAGATCAGGTTGCCAGGGCGGAGAAACTCTATTCGGTCTGGAAACAAGGCAAAGTCCCCCGCAGATACCTTGCAGTCAGTCCGCCCCTGGCATTGAAACTGGGCTGCCTGTATGGACTGCTGGCGGTTGCCCTGCTCTGGTTCGGCCTTTCAGAGCTCGCCCTGTCCCATCTAGTGACATTGCAAGGGCTGCTGCTGGCAGTATTCGCGGTACTGGTCTGGCTTACCCTTCCTGTGATGCGCAGCGCCAGATCGGCCTGTACCGAGACCCACCCGGCCATGCCCTGGATCTATACCGGGCGCAGGGATGAAGGTGCCTGGATCGAATTTGATCGCCAGAAACGGGATGCCGTTCTTCGGGCCGTTTCCGCCCGCATGCACGCCAATGTGGGCAAGCTCCACGGCCGGAAACAGCGGACCGTCGAGTGGGTCGCAAACTCTGTGGCCAGCATCCGCAGCCAGCAGGGCGATATCCAGGACATAACCCGTGCTTTTGAGGAGCTGGCGGAAAGCGTGCGGCGGGTCAGCGAACTGACCGCACGGACCCACGACGCAACGGACGACGCGCGCCAGTCAGCCAACCAGTGTCGCGGGCAGATGACATCCATGAATCAGTCGCTGTCCGAGCTTGGCGGGCAGCTCTCTGTGGCCAATGACCGCATGCAGGCGCTGTCCGAAAAAAGCGATGCCATTGGCATGGTTCTGGATGTGATCTCCGACATCGCCGAGCAGACCAATTTGCTGGCTCTCAATGCCGCCATCGAAGCGGCGCGAGCCGGCGAATCAGGTCGCGGCTTCGCCGTGGTTGCCGATGAGGTTCGGGGACTGGCCCAGCGAACCCACGAATCCACCCGCAAGATCGATGAGATGATTGCTGCCCTGCAAAGCGAAACCCGTGAGGTGGTCGAGGTGATCAACAACGGCACCCACTGCTGTCAGCAAACGGCAGGCATCGCCAATGAGGCCAGCGAGACGCTGGAAGCGACCCTCAGAGATGTGGATCTCATTACTTCCTGCACCCATGAGGTAGCCGGCGCTACCGAACAACAGGCGGCCTTGAGCGTTCAGGTGGAACGTCAGGCAGCACGACTCCTGGAACTCGGTAACCGCTCTGTCGAGAGCAGCGAAAACGCCCGGGAAGAGTCGGAACACCTCGGCAATAACGTGGATCAGGCCCAGTTGCTGACCAGCCATTTCCTGCAGATGCTGTGTGACCGACTGTTGCCGGCGCCGGAATCCGGGAAGCGTCAGCGATTCCCCGAGCCGACGCAATAGGGTAGGCTGGCGATCATCCCTTTGAGCAACCGTGGAAGATCGCTGAGACCGTGACTCTTGGAACCCTGTTCTGGCTATTCGTGGCCGGATTCGCTGTCTGGTACTGGTGGCGCGCCAAAGCCATCAAGGATTTCGTGCTCCAGGCAGCGCGTCGCTATTGCAAAAGCATGGACGTGATGCTGCTGGATGATGCGGTATTCCTCCGTGGTCTATGGTTCAAACGCGACGATCAGGGGCGGATCCGAGTCTGGCGCCGCTTCCTGTTCGATTTCACATCCACCGGTGAGGAGCGCTACACCGGCCGTATCATCATGCTGGGCCAGCGCATCCAGCATATGGAGCTGGAACCCCACCGGTTTTCCTGAATACGCAGCCTTCCTGTCCTCACCCATTTGGGCGATTCCTGATCGCTCCTGACATACCAATAATCGACAACGCATCGACGACCGTCGGCTGCCTGATGCAGCCGTCAACAAAAACAACAGGAGTCACACATGCGTATTCGATTTACCACAGCAGTTGTGCTGGGGCTGGCCTTGCTGTCCGCCTCATTTTCAAGCCACGCCGGCTACACCCAGACCCGCCACCCGATTGTCCTGGTTCACGGCGTCACCGGGTTCAACACCATCGGCGGCCTGGTGAACTACTTCCATACCATTCCCTGGAATCTTGAGCGCAGTGGCGCACAGGTCTATTCCGCCAGCGTGTCCTTCGTCAACAGCAGTGAGCAGCGGGGCCAGCAACTGGCGAACTACGTCAACAGCCTCGGCCATTCCAAAGTCAACCTGATGGCCCACAGCCAGGGCGCGCCTACCTCCCGGGTGACTGCAGCCCTGATTCCTCACCGTATTGCCTCAATCACCTCCATCGACGGCGTTAACAAGGGCTCCAAAGTGGCCGATGTGGTCCGGGGAATCCTTCCGCCGGGTAGCTATGTCGAAGGCGGCGCCAACGCCATCGCCAACGCCCTGGGCGATCTGATCAATGCCTTGTCCGGAGCAGACAACCCTCAGAACGGGCTGGCGGCGCTGGAGACCCTCACCACACCTGGTACAACCAGCCTGAACGATGCCCTTGGCTGGAAAGGCGTGAACCGGAATAGCTGCGCCGGAACCAGCGAGGATGTCTGGATAGACGGCAATCGCATCAAGTTCTTTTCCTGGACCGGCCGGGGCGTGTGGACCAATGCGTTCGACATTACCGACCCGTTCCTGGGTATCACTTCACTGGCCTTTGGCAGCGAGCCCAATGACGGGCTGGTAGGCGTCTGCTCAACCATGATGGGCCGGGTGATCGGCACCCACTACGACATGAACCACGTGGACGCCATCAACCACCTTCTCGGAGCCCGTTCTCTGTGGACCAACCCTGTCACCCTTTACCGCACCCAGGCCAACCGGCTTAAAAACCGCGGTCTGTGAGGTGACCATGAAGCGGACATCCATCGAAGCGCGTCGGTGGCTGTTCCCGGGTGCACTGGCGGCCGTCCTGGTCGCCGGTGCTCTCTGGTATGGCCTTGCCGGAACAGCCCAGACAAACGCCGAAATTTCGGCTTCAATGCCACCATCATCCGCGGCCCCGGCGAAGTCGCCAACGCCAGCATCCGAGCACAGCGCCAAAGCGGTCCCGGAAGAGCCTTCTTCTGGACAGGAGCAATCCCGAACTCCTGATTCCCTCGGGCCGACCCCGTTTGCGGCGTCGCTATCAGGGACACAAATTGACGGCGCCCTGACAGCCGATGACAACGGCGAGCTGGTTATCAATCTCCGGGTGCGTGACTTTTTCGATTACTTCCTCAGCACGGTCGGCGAGGTGACTCCGGAAACAGCCATTCAACAGATCGAAACCATGGCCAGGAACCACTTGCCTGAGCCCGCTTCCACCCAGGCGCTGGCGCTCCTCGATGAGTATCTCGCCTATAAGCAGGCGTCACTGCAAGTCCTGCAAACCCGACTCGACCCAGCCCGAACGGAGGATCCGGGCTATCAGCTGACGGCGCTGGGCGATGCCCTGGCACAGCTGAAAGAACTGCGCGCCAGCACCTTCAGCCCTGATGCCCACCGGGCTTTCTTCGGGCTTGAGGAGGCTTACAGCGAATACACACTGGCGACACTGGCCATTCAGCAGCGCACAGACCTGAGCGAACAGGGCAAACAGGCACTCGTACAGTGGCACCGCAATCAGTTGCCCGAGGAATTGAGGACAACCGAAAAACACCTTCACGCGAGCAGCCGACAACAACAGGCCCGGACAGCAGCCATTGAATCTGCCTCGTCTCCGGAAGCCGCCGGCAGGCAACTGGAAGAGCTTGGCGTGGGTCCGGACGGTGTCGAGAGCGTCGTAAAGTATCTCAAGCAGCGTAAGCGCTTCGACCAGCGCTCCGATGCGTTCCGGGAGGCGATGGAACGGGAGGAATCCTCGGGTCTGACCGAGGCCGACATCCAGGAACAGCAAGAAGCTCTGCTGGAACAGCATTTCCCGGATGAGCAGGACAGAACCTGGGCACGGCTGAAGATGCTCGGTAACGGCTGACCGGAATGTGCTCGGGTTCGCGAAGCCAGTCGGCCGGGGCGGATACAATCCAGAAACCTGCCCGACACTGGAAATGGCCATGACAACCGAGCAGATCAGACAACAACAGGCCGCCGGATTTCGGAACCTGCGCTTTGCGCCCGATCTGGAGGAAGCTTACCGGCGAACCCGGTCCGGACTGATCCGACAGCGAGCCCGGCCCGTTTCAGTGGCCGGCCTGTTCCTTTTTTTGATCTACGCGGTTATGGATGCACTGACCCTGCCGCCAGAACTGGCTCAGGTCACGGTCTCCATCCGGCTCGCCGTCACCTGCCCGGTGATTGCATCAGTTGTCTGGCTCGCCTACCGCGCGTCTCCCTCGGACAGGCTCTTCGAGCGCATCTATACCCTGGCCTACCTCGTAGGTGGCCTGAGCGTGGTCGCAATCATTGCCGCCGCGCGACAGGTTGCCTTTCCGCTGCCCTACGAGGGCATGATCCTGATGCTCATGTTCGGATACTTTGCCATGGGGCTGCCGTTCTTAAGCGCGTCCATGGTCTCGCTTGTTCTGATCGTCGGCTACCTTCTGACCGAACTCTGGAGCGGTATGTCCGGCTCCGACATAGCGACCAACCTGTTTTTCCTGACCACGGCCAACCTTATCGGCATGGTTGGCGCGTGGACCAGTGAATACCGCCACCGAGCGCACTTTCTGGACCGCAAGCTGCTGGATCACATGCATCAGGCGGCCCGCGACGAGAGCCGGCGAAAAACGGAACTGATCACCGCAGCCAGCCACGACCTGCGCCAGCCTCTGAACGTGATCGACATAACGCTGGAAAGCCTGTCGCCAAGCAAAGACGGCCCCGCAGCGCACCCGGCCACCCAACAGTTGCGGGACATGATTCGTCATCTCCGGCGCCTGCTGGGCACCGTATTCGACAGCGCACGGCTCAACGAGGGCATGGTGCAAGCCGTTGTCCGACCAACCACACTGGCACCGGTATTCCGGGATCTCAACGATTTGCTGGCGGACTCGCTTGGCAATAACAAGATAGAGGTTCGGATTGACCACCCGGGTAGTGATCTTCAGGTTATGGCGGATCCATCACTGTTGTCGCGGATCCTCCAGAACCTGATATTCAATGCGGTGCAACACAGCAGCGGCACGGCCGTTACCCTGTCAGCAAAAGCCATGGGCTCACATGTGTTGCTGGAGGTCGCGGATGACGGCATCGGCCTGCCACCCGGGCTGGTGGATAACCTGTTCTCACCCTACGTGAGGGGCGCAGGCCCCAGTGAGTATCCGGGTCTGGGACTTGGCCTGACCATTGTTCAGGAATTTGTTGCGCTGATGCGGGGAGAGTGCGGCGCCGAGTCGAGGTCTGGCGGGGGGTCTGTGTTCTGGGTCCGGCTTCCCGCGGCCGTCACAACCACCCACGAGCCCGCGCCAGATTCACGCATTCTGTCCGGTTGTGAACACCAAGCTGGGTAAAAATCGCCTTGAGATGGGTTTTCACCGTGTGCTCCGTCAAATTCAGGCTCTGGCAAATCCGTTTATTGGGAAAGCCCTGGGCCAACAACAGGAGCACGTCCATTTGCCTCGGGGTCAACGACAGCCCCGGTGCCACAGGATCGTTACCGCCAGGGAAATACCTCTCACCGCGGCTTACAGAGCGGACCATGCTCACCAGCGCCGACCGCCCGGCAGATTTCGCCAGAAAGCCACTGGCACCGGCTGCCTGCGCAGCTCTTACCGTAGCTTCGTCTTCACTGCTGGAAATGATCACCACCGGAGGTGGCTCCCTGTGGCTTGCCAGCCTGGGTAACAACGCCAATCCTGTTTCGCCCTGCAAAGCGATATCGAGCAGGATCAGCTGAAAATCGTCCTGACGGACCAACAAATCCGAGGCGCCCTCAACGGTGCTGGCGATCACAACGGATTCGGCCAAGCCTTCCTGACGGATCAGGCCCGCCAACCCCTGGGAAAAAAGGGCATGGTCATCGACCAGCAACACCTTCTTCATGGGAACTGGTCGTGCGCCCGCAGCAGGGGCCTGCCCGGCTTTCGATGTTATGGCATCCATGGATGTGCCTCTGCCCGCTGTGTTTATTTTTGTTACGGCGGATGCGTCACTATAGGCCAGCCGAACGCTGCGCTCCGCGCACTGCTTAACATTTTTTTACAGGGACCTGCGGCCTTGCGTCCCAATGTGTAGGCAGTGAAACACAAATGTCATATTTCTGAAGCATCCTTCCAGCTTCTCAACCAACTGTCTGGTAAGGGTTTTTCGAAAGATGCCGCGATTCACACGGATGACTGCAACACTCCCGGGACTGCTACTGCCCGCTCTTATGGCCTTTCAGGCCCAGGCCTATGACCTGGAAATTCACGGTTCCAATACCGTCGGCGCTACCCTGGCGCCAATGCTGGTTACCGGCTATCTGGAAGAGCATGGCGGCGGACAGGTTGCAGCCAGGGGTACCGGCGTGGAAAACGAAAAAATCCTGCGAGCGCCTGTGAACAATCGGGCGGCCGAGGTGCTGGTTGCAGCGCACGGATCAAGCACCGGCTTCAAGGCGATGGCCGCAGGCAAGGCCGACATCTGGGCCTCTTCCCGCCCGGTAAAACCGCAGGAAGCAGAGCAATTTCGCGCCCGGGCGGACCTCACTGCGCCCGAGAGCGAGCACGTTATTGCCATTGATGGCCTGGCCATTCTGGTGCACCCGTCCAACCCCGTAAGCAAAATGAGCATCGAAACCCTGGGCCGCGTATTCTCCGGGCAGATCCGGAACTGGTCTGAGCTGGGCGGCCCGGACCGCCCGATTCATCTCTACGCCCGGGATGACCGTTCCGGAACCTGGGACACCTTCAAATCCCTGGTTCTTGGAAAACAGTTCGAACTGGACAGCAACGCCAGGCGCTACGAATCCAACGACCAGCTGTCGGATGACGTAAGCAAGGATCCCTCGGGTATTGGTTTCTCGGGCCTCGCCTCAGTGCGTAACAGCAAACTCCTGGCGATCTCGGAAGGCAATGCCCCGGCGCTTCACCCCAACCAGCTCACCGTTGCCAGCGAGGATTATCCGCTATCACGACGCCTGTTCATGTACACGCCCGGGAGTGACGTCCCGCCACTTTCCGCAGGTCTGATTGGCTTTGCCCTCGGCCAGCAAGGCCAGGCACTGGTTGCAGAATCCGGATTCATCTCCCAGAACCCCATCGCGGTCAAGCCGGAATTCGACGAATCGACGCCCGAGAGTTTTCGCCGCCTGACCGGCAACTACCATCGCCTGACGGTCAATTTCCGTTTCTCCGAAGGCCGGACCAAGCTCGACAACAAGGCCCGCCGGGACCTGCAGCGAGTTCAGCAGTATCTGAACCAGAACGGCCGATCCGCTGACGACCTGTTACTCATCGGGTTCGCCGACACCCAGAGCCATGAATTACGTGCCCAGATGATTTCCGAGCTCCGGGCCCTGTCGGTCCGCAAGGCCCTGCAGGAAGTGAACGTGCCGGATGTTGCCTACACGGGTTATGGCCAGTACATGCCGGTGGGCGGCAGCGGCAGCCCGCGCAATGGTCGGGTGGAAGTCTGGATCAAATCCCGATAGCCGAGACCAAAGTCTGAGGAAAAACTGCGGCAATCACCTATCCGCCACGACATCACAGATATGTTGGGGTTTCCTATACTGACGGGGTCATTTCCAACCAACAGACAGGGACAATGGACATCCAAAACGACCACCGTTACGCGATCAACCTGAACGTCCGGGGTATTCAGCCCTCGGCCACCCTTCGAATCAATGAGCTGAGCAATCACCTCAAATCCGAGGGCAAGGACATTATCAAACTCGGGCTGGGGCAGTCCCCTTTCCCGGTTCCCGATCGCGTGGTGGAGGCGCTCAAGGAGCACGCCCACGAAAAGGACTATTTGCCGGTAAAAGGGCTCAAAGGCTTACGCGAGGCAATCGCCGGCTACATTCGCCGTAGTGAGCGCATGCACTGCACCTGGGAAGACGTGCTGATTGGCCCGGGCTCCAAGGAACTGCTGTTCATGCTGCAGCTGGCCTACTATGGTGATCTGCTGATCCCGCGTCCGAGCTGGGTCTCCTATGCCCCGCAAGCCCGGATCATCGGCCGCTCGGTTCACTGGCTGCCAACCCATGCCGAGAACAACTGGCAGCTTACCGCCGAAGAGCTGGATATCATCTGTCGGGATGATCCCTCGCGGCCCCGGATTTTGATCCTGAACTACCCGTCCAACCCCACCGGCTGCACCTACACCGACGACCAGCTACTGGCCATTGCCAATGTGGCCCGAAAATACCGGCTGATCCTGCTCTCCGATGAGATCTATGGTGAGGTGCATTTCGAGGGCAGGCACAAATCCATTGCCCGGTATTACCCGGAAGGCACCATCATCAGTACCGGCCTCAGTAAATGGGCCGGTGCCGGCGGCTGGCGCCTTGGCACATTCATTTTCCCCCGGGAACTGAGGCCCCTGCAGGACGCCATGGCCATCATCGCCAGTGAAACCTACACCGCGACGAGCGCGCCGATCCAACACGCGGCCATTGCAGCGTTCAATGGCGGTGACGACATCGACGAATACCTTAAACAGTCCCGTCGGGTGCTGAAGGTTGTTGGCGAGTACATGCACCGTCGACTGAGCGACATGGGCGCGGTAGTCCAGAAACCGGAAGGCGCGTTCTACCTGTTCCCGGACTTCTCCGGCTTCCGCGAACAACTGGCCAGTAAAGACATCAAGACCAGCCAGGCCCTCTGCCAGGCCCTGCTGGAAAACACCGGCGTGGCCATCCTGCCGGCCAGCGATTTTGGCTTCGTGCCGGATCATCTGGCGGCGCGCCTGGCCTTCGTCGACTTCGACGGCGCCGAATCGTTAGAGCTCGCCGGCGGCGACTATGCCGAACAGGAATTGGGCGACGACTTCGTGAAACAGGCTTGCCCGCGGCTGGTCACCGCCATGGACAAGATGGAGCAGTGGCTGAACAGCCTCTGATCCCGCCGTGTTAGACTGGCGCCCTCATTCTCTAACGGGATATCAACGGGGGCGCCATGTCTGATTCAGTTTCTCTGCTCGAGATTACCGACTTTGCCGAAAACCTGGCCCGCGAGGCCGGCGAACTGATTCGCCGCGAGCGGGACAACAACGCCCTGCGCACCGATTACAAACATCAGACCGAGCTGGTAACCCACGCCGACGTGATGGCGGACGAATTCATCACAGGCGCCATCCGCAAACGCTTCCCCGGCCACCGGATTCTCTCGGAAGAGACCATGCCCGACCTTAGCCAGGCCGAAGAGCTGGATACACCCCTCTGGATCGTCGACCCCATCGATGGCACCGTGAACTATGCCTATGGCCATCCCCAGGTAGCCGTCTCCATTGCCTATGCCGAAAAAGGTCGGGTTCAGGCCGGCGTGGTGCATGCGCCCTTCCCCGGCGAAACCTTCCGGGCGACCCGCTCAGAGGGCGCTACCCTGAACAACCATCCGATCCGCCACAGCGGCGCCACCGTGCCCCGTGATGCCCTGTTTGCAACCGGCTTCCCCTACACCAAAGACGCCCTGGAACCACTGATCAAACGCCTGGACGCGATGATTCACCAATGCCGCGACCTGCGCCGTATTGGCTCGGCGGCCCTGGATATCTGCTGGGTGGCCTGTGGCCGACTGGATATCTACTATGAAAACGTCAGCCCCTGGGACTTCGCCGCCGCCCGCCTGATCGCCCTGGAAGCAGGCGCCACCGCTGGCCATTTCAGTGAAGTGCCCGACGGTTATCCTGCCGACCTCTGGGGCCGCGATATCCTGATTTCGGCACCGGCTCTTTGGGAGCCTGTTCGGTCTATCCTGCGGTCTGCCTCTGGGTACGACTGATTGTGCTTGTGATTGCCTTCGGGGGTTGTCACTAGCCTGTTAACTTCGGGGCGGGCACAGGATGGGAACCTGCTCCCCGAAACCGCTACGAGCACATTCATGTGCTCGTAGCGGTTTCGGGAAAGCCCTTCCTGCCTTCGCCTCACCACCGGATCTATCAGGCTACCAGGAGGAGGCCAACTCCAAGCTCAGCCCCAAACACCTTCTGCAACCAACCCCCAACTCTCGTCGAAGTCAGTAGAAGGCAACCGCGAGAACGACGAACGGATAAACCGCTGAATCCGGCCCTCAACAAACACCAGGACAAAGTCCGCGCCGCGAGCAGACGTCGTCCGGGGCCGCAGACCCTGGCGGATTTCGCCTTCTTTGAGGGTTTGCCGTACCTGGGTTTCCAGGCGCTCGAAGAACTGGGAGGCACGCTTGCGCAGGGTGTCGTTCTCGCCCATCAGGGCATCGCCGGTCAGCACACAGCACAGGCCAGGGTTGCGCTCGGCGAACACCAGCACCAAATGCACCAGCTGTTGAAGGCGAACCCGCACGTCCTCCTGCTCCTGCAGGATCACCTGGCAGCGAGAGAACACGGCCTCTTCAGCAAACTCGATAAGCGCCTCGAACATTTTCCGCTTGCTGGGAAAGTGCCGATACAAAGCCGCCTCGGTAACGCCCACGGATTTGGCGAGACCGGCGGTGGTGATACGGGCGCCCGGATCGGTCTCCAGGAGTTCCACAAGAGCATGGAGAATCGCCTCGCGGCGACTGGGTTTCTGGTCAGTCATGGCAGGACAGCAGCGCTCTGATTTATCGTTGTCGGGGCCGGTCGTTCAGCGCCGGCCCTCGGTTATCGTTAGTCAGGATTGTGCCCGAGATCAGAAGAAGGTGCCATCAATGGGCGAGGATGCGCTGGCATAGAGCTTCTTGGGCATCCGGCCCGCCAGATAGGCTTCACGACCAGACTCAATGGCCAGACGCATGGCATTGGCCATTCGGATCGGGTCTTTGGCCTGGGCAATGGCGGTATTCATCAGTACGCCGTCGCAGCCCAACTCCATGGCGATGGTGGCATCCGACGCGGTGCCAACACCGGCATCCACGAGTACGGGAACATTCGCGTTCTCTACGATCAGACGGATGTTATACCGGTTCTGGATACCCAGGCCGGAACCGATCGGGGCACCAAGGGGCATGATGGCCACACAGCCCATCTCTTCCAGACGCTTGGCCAGCAGCGGGTCGTCCGAGCAGTAGACCATGACCTTGAAGCCGTCCTTGATGAGCTCTTCGGCGGCAACCAGGGTCTCGGTCATGTTCGGATAAAGGGTTTTCTCCTCACCGAGAACTTCCAGCTTCACCAGGTCGTGGCCATCCAGAAGCTCGCGGGCCAGCTTGCAGGTGCGGACCGCGTCTTTCGCGGTATAGCAGCCCGCCGTGTTGGGCAAAATGGTATAGCTGCTTGGGGAAATCACATCCAGCAAATTCGGCTCATCCGGGTTCTGGCCGAGGTTCGTGCGGCGCACCGCAACGGTAACAATCTCGGCACCGCTGGATTCGATGGCATGGCCGGTTTCCATCATGTCACGATATTTGCCGGTCCCGACGAGCAAACGGGACTGGTAGACCCGCCCGGCAATTTCGAGCGGTTTGTCTTCTGGAAGCTGGAGTTCGGATGTCTCTGTCATAGTGTTCCTGAATCGTTTGTTACGGGAGGATGGGAACCGCCGTCATGGGTGGGCTGGGCAGACTGTTCAGCCGCCGCCAATGGCGTGAACGACTTCTACACGGTCGCCATCGCTCAGAGTAAATTCCGGGTGACGGCTTCGTGGCACTATGTCCTCGTTAACCTCAACCGCAAGCCGCTTGCCGGCCAGCGCCATCTTTTCAATCAGCGTGGCAATGGTAGCGCCACTCGGCAGCTCCATTTGATCGCCATTTACCTGAACCTGCATCGTGACTCTTGAACCTCTGTATTCTTCACTTGTTCCGGCGGAGACCGGAGGTTATTAACAGCGCCCAGCCCACCATGAAACACAACCCACCAAGGGGCGTGATCGGACCGATCCAGCGGATGTCTGTCAGCACCAGAAGGTAAAGACTGCCACTGAATAACAGAATGCCGGCCAGGAAAAACCCGGCCGACCAGGCCAGTAGCTTTCTGGACAGGCCCTGTGCAGCCAGCAATGCCAGCAGAACCAGCGCAATGGAATGATACATTTGATATGTGACGGCGGTCTGGAAAACTTCAAGGCCCCGCTCACTGACCAGATTGCGCAGCCCGTGTGCACCGAAAGCGCCGGCCATCACTGCCACCAGGGCCAGAAAAGCACCTGCCAACAGCGGTAACCGAAGAATCCCTCTCCTGGCCGGTCGTACGGATTCAGCAGTCACAGTGGATCTTTTCTCCCGAATCCAGGTTCATCATGGTCAGTGCGCCACCCCAGACACACCCGGTGTCCAGGCCGACAAAACGGTCACTGCCGGTTTTTCCTTCCAGGGCTGCCCAGTGGCCAAACACCACCCGTACATCGTCATTGCGGGGAAAATGAAACCACGGCTGGTAACCTTCCGGCGCGCTGTCGACGCTTTCCTTGGCCGCCAGTTCCAGAGAGCCATCCTCGGCAATAAAGCGCATGCGGGTGAAATAGTTGGTAATGACCCGCCAGCGATCCATTCCCTGCAGGGACTCGTCCCAGCGCTCGGGCTGATTGCCGTACATATGGGCAAAGTATTCCTCGGCGGTTTCGCCCCGGATCACGGCTTCAACTTCCCTGGCACACTCCATTGCCTGGCTGACCGTCCAGATATGGGGCAAACCGGCGTGGGTCATCACCAGATTCCGGGCCGGGTCGTGAACACAAAGATTCTGCTGCCGGAGCCAGTTAACCAGCGGCTCGTAATCCGGAGCGTCAAGGATATCCGACAGGGTGTCTTTGCGACGCGTCTGATGACCGCCCAGGGACACCGCCAGCAGATGCAGGTCGTGATTGCCAAGCACGACGACCGCCGAATCCCCAAGGCTCTCGATGTATCTCAGGGTTTCCAGCGAGGACGGGCCACGGTTGATCAGATCGCCGGCCACCCATAGACGGTCACGGGAGGGAGAGAAATCTACTTTCTCCAGGACATCCCTGAGACGCTCGTAACAACCCTGAATATCGCCGATCGCGTAGTCAGTCATCACTTACCTCGTTTGCCGGATTAGCTGAACCCTTCTCGGGAAAAAGCAGGTCGGCAATCGCCACGAAATCGGCCAGCGCGAGGTTCTCCGGTCGCAGACCGTCATTGATGCCAAGGCTCCGGAGCTGTTCGGCCGACACCATACCGCCCAGTGCCTTGCGGAGAGTTTTCCGCCGGGCGTTAAAGGCTGTGCGGACCACAGCCTGAAGTGTCGTCAAATCCTTCGCCGGGTGTGGCAGGGTCTTGTGAGGCACCAATCGGACAATCGCCGAATCCACCTTGGGCGCCGGTCGGAAAGCGCCGGGCCCAACTTCAAACAGCGGCTGAACCCGGCAGAAATACTGGGTCATGATGCCAAGACGCCCGTAATTGTTGTCACCCGGCACCGCTGCCATTCGCTGAACCACCTCTTTCTGCAGCATGAAGTGCATATCCTGCACAACACCGGCCTGGGACAGCAGGTGGAAAATCAGCGGTGTGGAAATGTTGTACGGCAAATTACCGATGATCCGCAGGGGGCGATCCACCATGAGCTGGCTGAAATCAAACTTGAGTGCGTCCGCCTCGTGAATCCGGAATTCGGGATAGTTGAAGAACTTGGTGCGCAGCACGGGAATCAGATCCCGATCCAGTTCTACCACCTGGAGCTTCGGGTTCACCGCCAGTATTTCCTCGGTCAGTGCGCCCAGGCCAGGGCCAATTTCCACGATGGCGTCATCGGGTTTCGGGTTAATGGCGCGGATGATCTGCTCTATGACTCCCGGATCATGGAGGAAATTCTGGCCAAACCGTTTTCTGGCCTGGTGGCCGGCTTTGTTGCTCACGAACGGGTCTCTTCAATTGCAGATTTTCGACAACGAGCCATTTGCTCGCCTACCTTCAGGGCCGTATGCAGACTGCCGGCATCGGCTCGACCGGTTCCCGCCAGATCCAGAGCCGTGCCATGATCCACGGACGTGCGCACAATCGGCAGCCCCAGGGTAATGTTCACCGCACGCCCAAAGCCCTGAAACTTCAGCACCGGCAGTCCCTGATCATGATACATGGCCAGAACCGCATCGGCCTGGTCGAGCCAGTGCGGGGTAAACAGGGTATCCGCAGGTAAAGGTCCGGTCAGAGAAATGCCTTCGGCACGCAGAGCCTCCAGGGTTGGCTCGATGGTGTCGATTTCCTCCCGACCAAGGTGGCCACCTTCGCCGGCATGAGGATTCAGGCCGGCCACCAGTATCCTGGGCCTGGCAACACCGAAGAACTTTTTCAGATCAGCATCGAGAATTCGCGTTACCTGAGTCAGGCGCTCCGGGGTAATGGCGGCGGATACGTCCTTGAGCGGTAAGTGGGTGGTAACAAGCGCAACCCGCAACTCTTCGGTCGCCAGCATCATGACCACACGATCCACACCGCAGAGCTCCTGCAGGAACTCGGTATGGCCGCTGAACGCGATGCCGGCATCGTTGATAACGCCCTTATGGACAGGCGCCGTCACCATGCCGTCAAAATCGCCGCTGAGGCAGCCGTTAGCGGCGACTTCCAGCGTTCTGAGCACATAAGCACCGCTGCCGGTATCCAGTGTGCCCGGTTCATGATTGGCACAACCGTCCACATGCAGAACCGACAGCAGGCCTGCCTCCATTTCCGGCGAATCTCCGGGCTGCCAGGCACGCAGTTCAACCGCCAGGTTCATTTGCTTCGCCCGGGCCTCCAGCAATGGCCGGCTGGCAACCACCACCACACCTGCATTCCGGGCCTCAAGAGCCAGTTGCAGGCACAACTCCGGACCAATGCCGGCAGGTTCGCCGGCCGTCAGTGCCAGCACCACGGGATTACTCATCAGGAGACTGGCTCTTCTTCCGCCGGTTCGTCCTTGGCGTACTCGCCCTTGAACTCGACAAAGGCCTCATCGCGGATCTCCTGAAGCCAGTTCTGAAGTTCGGTCTCAAACTTGCGGCGATAGATCGCCTGGCGGGCCTCGGCGTCGCGCACATCACCGCTGATGTCTTTCTGGCGGCGCTCCTGAACCTGCAGAATGTGCCAGCCAAACTGGGAACGGAACGGCCCGCGCAACTCGCCAATATCAGCATCGAGCATGGCCTGCTCAAACGCCGGCACCATCTGGCCCGGGCTTACCCAGCCCAGATTACCGCCATCGGAGCCAGACACCGGATCATCGGAGTATTCTCTGGCCAGCGCACTGAAGCTGGCTCCATTCTGAAGCTGCTGGTACAGATCCCGGATCACGGTTTCAGCCTGGCTGTCCGTCGTGGCTTCGGAAGGCCGAACCAGAATGTGACGAACACGGTGCTGCTGGATCATCTGCTGCTGCTCGCCGCCGCGCTTGTCCATCACCATTACCAGGTGGAAGCCGCTGTTGTTTTCCAGGACGTCTGAGGGCTCACCCACCGGCAGCTCCGGCACGACCGGAGCAACCAGAGACGGCAGCTGACCCTCGGCACGCCAGCCCATATCGCCACCTTCCAGGGCATTACTGGCATCAGACTCGGCAACAGCCACTTCGCGGAAATCACGGCCATTGGCGATCTCACTGCGCAGCCGCTCGGCTTTCTCCCTTGCGGCATCCACCTCCGCCTCATCAGAGGGGTCGTCTACGCTCACAAAGATGTACGCCAGCCGGTACTGAGCGTTATTCCCTCCACGGGCCTCCAGACTTTCCAGATAGTTTTCAACTTCCCGATCAGTCACCCGAACCCGGTTGCCGACCTGGCGCTGCTGAACCCGGCTGGTCAGCATTTCCTTGCGGATCTGTTCGCGGGCCTGGTTGTAAGTCACGCCTTCGGCTTCGAGCTGGATTTCAAACTGCGGCAGGCTCATGCCATTGCGTTCGGCAATGTTGGCCATGGTTTCGTTCAACTCGTTATCGCTGATGCGCATACCGGCCCGATCTGCCATCTGCATCTGGATCGATTCGGTGATCAGCTGGTCAAGCACACGCTCTTCGAGGACCTGCCTTGGCGGCAGCGCCGTGCCCTGTGCACTAAGGCGACTGGTGATGGTGTTGATTCGGGCCTCCAACTCGGTCTGAAGGATGACATCCTCATCGACGATGGCCACTACCTGGTCCAGCAACTTACGCTCGGCCTGAACAGACAACGGGGCCAGGACGGCTAGAAGAACCAGTAACGCTTGTACACCATGGCGAAGGGTCGCCTTCATAATCACCTCTACAAATAGAATTTGAGCTTTTCTGGCGTTTTGGGGGCCTTAGTCCGGGATCCAGTCAGGGAGTTCCAAAACGACGACTCTCCCTTTCATCAAAACCGTAAATGGCCTCGGAAATACTCGATGAGGCACCACCACTGCCACCCAGTCCTTTCAGCTGAATCTGAAACAGTATGCGCCCCTGAAGCTCCCGGTCGTAAGTCAGGTAATTCTGGTGAACCACCTGAATGCTCCAGCAGCAGTTGTTGTATTCAAGGCCGGCCAGGGACCCCACCGTACGGTCAAGGCTTGAGTCGTAGACCCAGCGGCCGATCAGACTAACACGGTCCGTCACCGGGAAAACCGTCGCAATGTCTGACTGTTCCAGTTCATCCCGGCTATAGGTGTGCCCCAGACTGGCCAGGTAGCGGTAATCACTGGAATGGAAAGTCAGCTGACTTCGACCTTCCTCGGTATCACCGGTGTCGGGATCCCACAGGCCAGACGACCGGATCTCCAGAGTATCAAGCGGGTTGAGCACCACCTCACCCGCCAGCGGAGAGCGGCTCCGGGTTCCGCCACCCTCACCAAACAGAGTTACCTCACGGTCGTCAAAGTACTGCACCTGGCCGATACTGAACCTGGCCCGCTCGGCACCGGTGAGCAGGTCATTGAAACGGCTGGTCAGGGCCACGGTCAACTGGTTGGCGTCACCTACCCGATCACCGCCGGTAAAGCGATCCGGCTGAAACAGCTGGTCAAACCGGAACGTCTGGAGGTCGGTGTCAAAGTCAGGAATGTCATTCTGATCCGCGTCCGCATTGGCCCATACATAGTACAGCCGGGGCTCAAGGGTCTGGTTGTAGGGCACATCAAACAGACTGCCCTGACGGTCGAAATAAAGCCCGTTATCCCACTCGGCAACCGGCACCGTGCGATCAAACGCGCCATCACCGAGATCGTAATCATCGAGATCGTAGCGGGTGTAATCCACACTCACCGAGGGGCGACTGAAGCCCCACAACGCCCGCAGTGGCAGAGCCAGTTCCGGCCGGGCCCGGAACCGCTGACCGTTGGCCTGGTCCAGACCAGTCAGTCCTTCGTTATCACGGTAAAAAACGGTGTACTGACTCTCCAGATTCGCTTCCAGAATACCCGCGCCTGCCTGTCCCGCGTAGATTATTTCAGGCAGCTGGGCATAGGGCTTATCCTCATTGGCAATACTTTCACTGATGGTCTGGTAATCGTTAAGGTAGGCATCAAAATACTGCTGGTCGCTCCGGTAAGTGACCCCACCCTTTCTTTGCAGGTGGGTTGCCTGGTTAATCTCCAGGTTACGGTTCAGGTCGCTGAAATAGTCCTCGTCACTCACTACGGAAAAATCACCGTAGCCGGACCAGCCACCGCCGAACACCGCCCTCGTGGTGGCATCCAGAGCCCAGCGCTCGCCCGATTCGCCGGGATTCTCGGCCGCGAACTCCGAATCGCTGCCGATGTAGCCCAACTGCAGCGTCGTCTCGCCCAGCGAACTGAGATAGCGGCCCTCGGCCTCGTTGAACAGGCCCCGGCCATTCATGTACTGAGGCGTGAGCGTGGCGTCATAATGGGGGGCAAGATTCAGATAATAAGGTAGCGCGAGAAAGCCTCCGCTACCGGCAGTGGAAGAACCGAACTGGGGATACAGGAAACCGGACTTGCGTCGGTCATCAATGGGAAAGCTGGCCCAGGGCCAGTAGAACACCGGCACATCCAGAATCTCCAGCCGAACATGCTTTGCGGTACCAAAACCCTCGGCCCGGTCCAGCTGGATATCCGAGGCAACAATGGCCCAGTCGTTCTGCTTCGGGCCACAGGTGGTCAGAAAGCCATCTTCAATGACCACCTGCTCTTCACTGATCCGCGCCAGACGGCCTGCACGACCGCGCATTTCGGGCCCGTGCAGCAGAAACGTCGCCGTGTTGATGTCCAGCCGCCCGGTATCCACATCGTAGTTCGCGTTCTCACCGGTCAGAAGGAAGCCATCACCTCGACTGACCAGTGGCCCCTGAACCGATACCGCGCCCTGTTGCTGGCTGTAGCGGGCTTCTGAACCGGTTACCTGGAAGCCCCCCTGGCGGATCCGGACATCGCCCTGGAGAAACAGCTCGCGGTCAATTTCATACCGGGCATTCAGGCCGCTGGCCTCCAATGGCTGTTCGGCATCGCTACCACCGGCAAAGGCACTGCCAACGCCGTCGTGACTGCCGGAAGGCAAATAGCCACCATCACAGAACAGGGGCAAAGATGACCGCACCTCGGAAGGCAGTTCTGCCCTGGGGCGCCAGTCAATTTCCGCCGCTGACGGCGGTGTCTGGGCATAACCGGTGGCACCCCCCAATCCTAGAAACGCGGCCAGCAACAAACGGCCATACCGGCTCTGCCACCGGATTTCCGGCGATTGCAGTGGGCGTTCTGGACATGGCACAGTGGCTGAATCCTGTTCCGGGTGAATATGAGGACGGGCAAGGTTAACAGCGGCCTAGTTTACACGTGCACTCCGGGGTTGTTAACGGAAACTCCGCTGCAAAACCGATTTACCCTCTTTATACTCGTCTGCTAACTTTCGCTGTCAGCGACAACTTTTTTCAGGATCGCAACCCGAACTATGGATACCCGCCTGCAGTTGCTGACCAACTGGGTCAGACAATTTCCCGGCTTCGAACAGTGCGAAGCCGAACCGGTTTCCGGCGATGCCAGTTTTCGCCGTTATTTCCGGGTCTGGCAGCACGCAAATCCGACGACCGCTACCGGGGACGGTGCACCGTTTATCGTGATGGATGCGCCCCCGGAACATGAAGACTGCGAGCCCTTCGTGGCCATCGCCCGGCACTGGCACCGCCAAGGTATTGCGGTGCCGGACATTGTGCAGGCTGATCTGAAGCAGGGCTTCCTGCTACTGGAGGATTTTGGCGACCAGCTGATGCTTGGCCGACTGAACACCGAGTCCGCAGACCAGCTCTACAGGAACGCCCTGCAAGAGCTGACCCTGATCGCGAGCCAGACTTCCCCCAGTGATTACCCGCTACCGCCTTACGATGCCACCCTGCTTGAGCGGGAAATGGCGCTGTTCCCGGACTGGCTTCTGGAGAGGCATCTGGGCATGAACCTGGAAAACAGCGAGCGGGCCCTGCTGGACACGACCTTTTCCATGCTGCGGGAAAGCGCCCTGGCGCAACCGGAAGTGACGGTCCACCGGGACTACCATTCCCGAAACCTGCTGGTTCGCCAAGACCAACCTCGCCCGGGTGTCATCGATTTCCAGGATGCGGTTACTGGGCCCGTCACTTACGATGTGGTCTCGCTGCTGAAAGACTGCTACATCCAATGGCCAGAGAAGCGCATCTGCAAATGGCTGGAAGACTACCGCCAGAGCAGCCTCGAGGCTGGCCTGCACCGTGCGGACCCGGAGACCTTCCGCCAGTGGTTTGAACTGATGGGCATGCAGCGGCACCTGAAAGCTGCCGGCATTTTTGCCCGGCTATCGATCCGCGATAGCAAGCACGGCTATCTCAAGGACATTCCCCGAACCGTTCAGTACCTGATCGTTGCCAGCGGTCGACAGCCAGCCCTGCGTCACTTCCACGAATGGCTGAGCGATACGGTTATGCCCCGGATCGAGACGAGGATCGGCCCGGCCCCGGGTCAGGAGCACCTGTCCCAGTGAAGGCCATGATTCTTGCTGCCGGCAAAGGTGAACGCATGCGGCCACTGACGCTGGCCACACCAAAGCCCCTGTTAAGGGCCGCTGGCAAGCCTCTGATCACCTATCATCTGGAGCACCTGCGGCGGGCGGGAATCCGTGAGGTGGTGATCAATCATGCCTGGCTGGGCGACCAGATTGAGGAAACCCTGGGAAACGGCGAAGGGTTCGGGCTATCCATTCAATATTCCCGGGAAGGCGAGCCGCTGGAAACCGCCGGTGGCATCGTGCGCGCTCTGCCTCTGCTTGCCGGTGACAAATCTGACTGGTTTCTGGCGATCAACGGCGATATCTGGAGCGATTTCGACCTTTCTGGACTGACACCGCCGCCTGACGCAGACGCCCTGCTGGTGGTCACCAGCAATCCGCCACACCATCCCGAAGGTGACTTTCACCTCACTGACCAGGGAGTACTCCATAGTGATGGCCCGGACAAGCTGACCTTCACCGGCATTAGCCTGTTACACCGGCGCCTGTTCGAGGGGCTGAGCGATCAGGCGGGGAAACTGGGGCCGGTGCTTCGCGATGCCATGAGCAGAGGCCGGGTAAAGGGTCTTTTCCATCCCGGACAGTGGGTGGACGTCGGCACCCCGGAACGCCTGCAGGCGCTCGACCGGCAACTGGGCTCCAAGGAACCTGAAAGTCATGGCAGGCGATAACAGACAACCGGCACTGCCGCCCCGAATGGAAGCCGAATTTTCCAGCTTGATGCGGGAACTCTCGGCCTGTGGTCACCAGGCCCCCACTCTGATTGAGCGCGCCCGCCTTCCCCACTGGTGCCGACATTCCCTGTTTTTCTTCCTCGGCTATATCGCCAAGGCAGACGGACGCGTCACCGAAGCCGACATCGGTTATGCCGAGTCGCTGATCAAGGCCATGAGGCTGTCCAGACGCCAGCGCAGGCGAGCCATTGGCTGGTTCCAGCAGGGCAAGTCGGCCGGGCAGCTGCCGTTCATCCGCGGGCTGGCCATGCGACTTTCCCGCCGTCTCTGGCCCGCTCCCGCGTTGAAAACCGCCATCTGTCTCTGCCACGCCAGCCAGCTTAACGGCCGCCCCGGCAAACCCAGACGTTATCGCTGCGAGGACGCCATTGACCAGATTGGTCTGCCAGTAAGCATCAGCGAGGACATTTTCGACAGTTATGCCAGCAAGGTCTGGACCCGGCACAGCGAGAACCTTTCCAGACCCACCAGCTATCAGCAGGCCTGTGAACTTCTAGGCGTTACCCGCCGGGATTCCCTGGAAGTGATCAAACGGGCCTACCGCAAGAAGATATCCGAGTGCCACCCGGACAAGCTTGCCCAACAGCAGGTCAGTGACCGCGACCGAAGCCTGGCCAAGGAACGCCTGCTCCACTACCAACAGGCCTGGGAACTGATAAAGCGCCACAACACGCTCCGTCCCTAACGCTCGCGGGATTCCAGCCAGGCGGCAACACGACTGGCCACGCCATCGCCCAGAGTCTCAGGCGCAGGGCTGATCCAGGCAATCGGTTGTCGCTCAAAGCCGCTCATTCCGGCGCGCCGCAACTGCATGCCAATACTCCAGCCCGATTGATCATCAGCCGTCCCTTGTGGATACAGCTCCAACAAATCAGTGCCGAGCGACTCCAGACGGTCCGGCAGACCTGACCGGTCAACGGGATAAAACTGTGGCACCACCCAGATCAGGGCAGAGGCATCGGCGCCATCCAGTACCCGGTTGGTCACATGGATACTGGCTCGCCCGACACCAAGAACTGCCGGAGCTTCATAGCCCCGCTCAACCAGCAGGGCCAGCCCTGCCTGCAGCATCTGGTTGATGCGGCTTCTGTAGCGCGCCTCAAGATCATCGGCGCTCTCGGATGAGGCCATGACATCGATCATGACTGAATCTGATGCCCCCTCCTCACCTGCGCCTGCTTCAGCCGCCGGCGGCTCCATCACGGGTCGCATCAGGAACTCATTCAGAACCGGAGAGGGCGACTCCAGACCAAGCGTCAGCACGGCCCAGCCCCGGGAAGCCAGCCCCGCTGCCAGTGAGCCGGTTACCCCGGAAGCGGCAGTTTCACCTTCTTCCGACAGAACCAGCACCGCACCGCGAGCCGGCAACCTGGCTTCCGGGTAGAACAGGCCCAGCGCCCTATCACCCTCCTCAAGCTCCAGCCATACCGCTGATTCGGGAAAACGCTGGATCAGGGAGCGTTCGCCGGTGCCTGTCCAGATCAGGGCCCGACTCGCAGACTCTGACGCCTCGACGCCTTCGGCCTCACCGGCCGTCCCGCTCTCTTCCTGCCCGAGGGTGATGGACGGTGCGACACACATCAGCGCCAGGACAAAAAACCAGAACACGCCGGGCCGGTAAATCTCGAATCTCTGCACAGATACTGATCCTTTGACTGCGAAAAAACGCCACTGAGCTGTTAGACTAGCAGCCATCCTGAATGTGCGGCAGGGACCGCTGACCAAGCCATTATCCATTGTTGTGAGAGAGCCGTCATGAACCCTTACCTGATTGCCCCATCCATCCTGTCCGCCGATTTTGCCCGTCTTGGCGAGGAAGTCGATAACGTGCTGGCCGCCGGCGCCGACGTGGTGCACTTCGATGTGATGGACAATCACTACGTACCCAACCTCACCATTGGCCCCATGGTCTGCGAGGCGCTGCGCAAGCACGGCGTGACCGCCCCCATCGATGTGCACCTGATGGTGTCGCCGGTGGACGACCTCATCCGTATGTTTATCGACGCCGGGGCCAGTTACATTACCTTCCACCCGGAAGCGACCAACCACATTGATCGCTCACTGCAGCTGATCCGCGACGGTGGCTGCCAGGCGGGCCTGGTGTTCAACCCGGCCACGCCGCTGCATTATATGGATCATGTGATGGACAAACTGGACATGGTGCTGATGATGTCGGTAAACCCCGGCTTCGGTGGCCAGAAGTTCATTCCCGGCACGCTCGACAAACTCCGGGAGGCCCGCAAGCGCATCGATGCCAGTAACTACAATATCCGCCTGGAAATCGACGGTGGCGTGAAGACCGAGAACATCCGGGAAATCGCCGAGGCCGGTGCCGACACCTTCGTGGCGGGATCTGCCATCTTTAACACCGACGACTATAAAACCACCATTGATGCCATGCGCGAAGAACTGGAGCAGGCCCGCAGGGTGATCAGCCAATGAGCCTGGCAGGGCTGTTCAATCCACGCTGGCCGGGGATTGCCCTGTTTGATCTCGACGGCACCCTGGTGGACAGTGCACCGGATCTGGCGGCCGCCGTGGACCAGATGCTGGCGCATCTTGGGCGCTCACCAGCAGGCATTGACCGGGTACGGAACTGGGTAGGCAATGGCGCCAGCGTTCTGGTGCGCCGGGCCCTGGCCGGCCAGGTGGACTGGGAACCGGCGCGACCAAAAGACGAGGCCCTGTTCAAGGATGCCCTGGCGATTTTCTATCACGCCTACGGCACGCTCAACGGACAGCATTCGGTAGTCTACGCCGGAGTCGAGGCCTGTCTCACGCACCTGAAGAACCAGGGCTGCCGGCTGGGCATCGTCACCAACAAGCCGGAACAGTTTGTGGCACCGCTGCTTGAGCAAATGGGACTGGATCACTGGTTCGACCTGACCGTGGGTGGTGACACCCTGCCGGTCAAGAAACCGGACCCCGCTCCCCTGCTTCATGCCATGGAAACCCTGGGGGGCACCCGCGGAACCACAGTCATGGTAGGCGACTCCGCAGCGGATATTAACGCGGCGCTGGCCGCGGGCATTCCCTGTGTGGCGGTGCGGTACGGGTATAACTACGGGCCTGCGGTGGATACTCTGGGCGCCGACGCGGTTGTTGATTCGCTGGCCGAGCTTTTGTAATCTCACAAGGAACTTACATTGAGCACTTCTTTACGGGAGATTCCTGCCGTGCAGGGACTGAATCTGACTGCAGCGCGAGGCATCCTGACAACCCGCGCAACACGATGGTGGCGATGGCGCACCGGCTGAGCAAGCCCGGAGGCTGACTGGCGTCTGCTGGTCGAGCCCGCAGCACCTGATGGAAGCACAGGCTTTCATCCACAATGCAGATCAGATTTCAGGAAACCGTACCATGACACCCGAGCAATTCACCGAGCTCGCCGACGCCGGCTTTAACCGTATCCCTGTGTATCGTGAGGTACTGGCCGACCTCGACACGCCCCTGAGCACCTACCTCAAACTCGCCAGCGGACCCTATTCCTACCTGTTCGAATCCGTTCAGGGCGGAGAGAAATGGGGCCGGTATTCGATCATCGGCCTGCCCAGTCACGAAGTACTGAAGGTCTTCGACCACCGGGTGGAGATCAGCCGCGGCGGCGAGGTTGTTGAGACCGAGGAAGTGGACGATCCGCTCACCTTTGTCGAAGCCTATCAGAAACGCTTCCATGCACCGGATCTGGATGAGCTGCCCCGCTTTAATGGCGGCCTGGTGGGCTACTTCGGCTACGACACCGTGCGCTACATCGAAAAACGGCTGCGCAAGAGCTGTCCGCCGGACAAAATCGGCACGCCGGACATCCTGCTGATGGTGTCCAACGAGATCGTGGTATTCGACAACCTGCGGGGCAAGCTGCATCTGATTGTCCATGCCGATCCGGCCATTGAGGGCGCCTTCGAAAAGGCGCAGAGCCGCATTGATCAGCTGGAAAACCATCTGCACAGGCAGACCGCTGACGCGCCCCGCACCCCAGAACACCTGCGCGGAAAAGCCGTGGACGAGAGCGACTTTATTTCCGGCTTTACCCAGGACAAATTCGAAGCCGCGGTAGACAAGATCAAGGGCTACGTGCTCGACGGCGATGTCATGCAGACGGTGATATCACAGCGCATGTCGATTCCCTTCGAGGCGCCACCGCTGAACCTGTATCGCTCGCTCAGGGTACTGAATCCTTCCCCTTACATGTATTTCCTGGATTTGGGTGACTTCCACATCGTGGGCTCCTCCCCGGAAATCCTGGCCCGGGTGGAAGACGAGGAAGTGACGGTTCGGCCGATCGCCGGCACCCGCAAGCGCGGCGCCACCGATGCCGAGGACAAGGCGCTGGAAGCAGAACTGCTGGCTGATCCGAAAGAAATTGCCGAGCATCTGATGCTGATCGACCTGGGCCGTAACGATGCCGGCCGGGTGTCGGAAACCGGCACGGTCCGGCTGACCGACAAGATGATCGTGGAGCGCTACTCCCACGTGATGCATATCGTCTCCAACGTGACCGGCCGGCTGAAAGACAACACCAGCTGCCTGGACGTGCTGCGCGCCACCCTGCCCGCCGGCACCCTTAGCGGTGCGCCCAAGATCCGGGCCATGGAGATTATCGACGAACTGGAGCCGGTCAAGCGTGGGGTCTACGGAGGCGCCGTGGGCTATCTGTCGTTCAACGGCAACATGGACACAGCCATTGCCATCCGTACCGCCGTGATCAAGGACAACACCCTGCATATCCAGGCAGGCGCCGGCGTGGTGGCCGATTCGGTGCCCCGCCTCGAGTGGAAGGAAACCATGAACAAGGGCCGCGCCATTTTCCGCGCGGTGGCCATGACCTACAACGATTTCGACCACTGAGGCGGAGGAACAGATTATGTTGCTGATGATCGATAACTACGATTCCTTCACCTACAACGTGGTGCAGTATCTGGCCGAACTGGGTGCCGACGTGCAGGTGCACCGCAACGATGAAATTACCATCGAACAGATTGAAGCCCTGAACCCGGAGCGGCTGGTGATTTCCCCCGGCCCCTGCACCCCGAACGAGGCTGGCATCTCCATGGCGGCCATCCGGCATTTCGCCGGCAAGGTTCCGATCCTGGGCATTTGCCTGGGCCATCAAGCAATTGGCCAGGTCTACGGTGGTGACGTCATCCGCGCCGGCCGGGTCATGCATGGCAAGGTGTCCCCGGTATTCCACAAGGACACTGGCGTGTTCCGGGGCCTGAGCAACCCGCTGCAGGCGACCCGCTACCACAGCCTGGTGATCGACAAGGCCACCCTGCCCGACTGCCTGGAAGTGACCGCCTGGACCCGCAACGACGACGGTTCCATCGAGGAAATCATGGGGGTTCGCCACAAGACCCTGCCCATCGAAGGCGTGCAGTTCCATCCGGAGTCTATTATGACGGAACAGGGCCACGAGCTGCTGCGCAACTTTCTGAGAACACAATAAGAGGCCGACACATGGACATGAAAGAAGCTCTCAACCGCATTGCCTCCAACCTGGACCTTTCCCGGGAGGAAATGAAGGACGTGATGCGTATCGTCATGAACGGCGAGGCCACGGACGCCCAGATCGGCGCTTTTCTCATGGGGTTGCGTCTGAAGAGCGAAACCATTGACGAAATCACCGGCGCCACCGAGGTTATGCGCGAACTGGCCACCAAGGTTACGGTCAAGGCCGAACCCCTGGTGGACATCGTCGGCACCGGCGGCGATGGCGCCAACCTGTTCAACGTGTCTTCCGCCGCCTCCTTCGTGGTGGCAGCAGCCGGCGGCTTTGTGGCCAAGCACGGCAACCGGGCAGTTTCCTCAAAGAGCGGCAGTGCCGACCTGTTGGAAAAGCTGGGCATCAATCTGAGCATGAAACCGGAAGAGGTGGCCCGCTGCGTCGAGGAAATTGGTGTCGGCTTCATGTTCGCTCCGGCCCACCACGGTGCCATGAAACATGCCATCGGCCCCCGCAAGGAGCTGGGCTGCCGGACCATTTTCAACATCCTGGGCCCGATGACCAACCCGGCGGGCGTTAAACGCCAATTGGTGGGCGTGTTCAACCGGGAGCTGTGTCGCCCGATGGCGGAGGTGCTGCATCGCCTTGGGGCCGAGCACATCATGGTCGTTTGCTCCAAAGACGGCCTGGACGAAATCAGTCTTGCCAGCGCGACCCATGTAGCCGAACTGAAGAACGGCGAAGTCACCGAGTACGACATCACCCCCGAGGATCTCGGCATCAAGAGCCAGGCTCTGGTGGGCCTGACCGTGGACACCGCCGACGATTCCTTAAAGCTGATCAAGGCAGCCTTCGGTCGTGGCCACGATGAAATGGCCGAGAAAGCCCGGGACCTGATTGCCCTCAATGCTGGCGCAGCGATCTATGTCGCTGGTTTGGCCAAGACGCCGAAAGAAGGTGTGGATATGGCCCTCGACGCCATGGGCTCTGGCCTCGCTGCCGGCAAGATGTCGGAGCTGGCTGATTTTTCCCAGTGCTTTTGATCGGATAAGCCTGCCGGATTTCGGCAGGACGACCCGGTGGGGCAGGGCTTTCCAAAACACGCCCGTGAATACGTCCCTGTAGGGCTTGGCTGCAGCCATCCATGGCTGCAGACAGTTTTGGAAAGCCCTGCCCCACCGGCTCTCGCTAACTACTTGCAGGCCGCTAATGACTGAACGACATTTGGACAAGACTCCCACCATTCTTCGCAAGATCGTTGACCGTAAGTGGGAAGAAATTGACGAGCGGAAACCGAGGATTTCGGTTGCTGACCTGAAGGCAATGGCGGGAGATCAAGCACCCGCACGTGGTTTTGCCAACGCACTTCGGCAGCGGATTGAGCAACAGAAACCTGCTGTTATCGCGGAGATCAAGAAAGCCTCACCGAGCAAGGGCATCCTGCGGGATCCGTTCGAGCCGGCCGTCATTGCCGAGAGTTACGAGAACGGCGGCGCGGCCTGCTTGTCCGTGCTTACCGACCGCGATTTCTTCCAGGGCCACGAGGACTACCTGGTCGCCGCCCGCAATGCCTGCAGTCTGCCGGTGATCCGCAAGGACTTCATGGTCGCGCCCTACCAGGTCTACGAAAGCCGGGCCATCGGCGCCGACTGCATCCTTCTGATCGCCGCCTGCCTGACCAAAGACCAGATGCAAGAGCTGGAAGGTATTGCCCATGAAATCGGTCTGGATGTGTTGGTCGAAGTGCACGATGGTGAGGAACTGGATGATGCGTTGACGCTGACGACGCCTCTGGTCGGCATCAACAACCGGAACCTGCATACCTTTGATGTGTCGTTGGAAACCACGTTTGATCTGCACGAGCGGATCTCACAGGACCGACTAACCATTACGGAAAGTGGCATCATGACCCGCAATGACGTCGAGGCCATGACCAACCGTGGGATCTACGGTTTCCTGGTCGGTGAGTCGTTCATGCGGGCGGAAGAGCCTGGTTCGAAATTGAGGGAGCTGTTTTTCCCCGCAGGCTGACTCCTTCAGATGGGGCGAGTCGGCGGGTGGAGCTTTCCAAAATCGTGCGGAGCCAGGGATGGCGGAGCCGAGCGTACAAGGATGTATTCACAGCGTATTTTGGAAAGCTCCACCCGCCGATTCGCATGCTCCCATCAGACATCAGGCTCCGCCAAAGCCTCCTGCAACAACTCCAACAAGTGCGCCGGCATCCCCTCTGCCAGCTTGAGTGCCGCCTCGTGCCCACGGGGCGACATCTTGCCCCAGGTCCGGCGCACTATGCGTAGCCACTTCTCCCGATCGTAGTCCGCTTTTTCCTCATAGAAATCTGCGAAATATCGTTCCAGGAAGACCATGCAGGCCACGTCCTCCAGCAGTTGAGTGTCGGCATCCTGCCTCAGTTCGCGCTTGGTCAGGATGGTCTCCACCCGATCGCACTCCTCCTTCGGGTAGCCACAATCCGCCATGATTTCTGCAGCACGCCGGCCATGTATACGGCCACAGGCCTGACGCCACTGGTAATAGGCTTTACGACCTTCCGGATAGTCCTTCCGCGGCATCGTCCACCGCTCAATGTGCTGGGCGCGGCAGGCGATCTGCATGCGTTCGAAAGGGTCGGATTCAAGCTCGAACAGCCAGCGGGTCATGTGCAGGCTGTAGGCATACTCCTTTGGCAGAAGTTCATCACCGACCCGCTCCTGGTTCGGGTCGGCCTTATTCGCCGCGTCAATCGCAGCCAATGCGCATTGGAGGCTTGAATCCGTTGTGGTCATTAACGTTTCTCTTCCAGTTCCAGGGTAGCCCGGACCTCAGGCCTGGGCCGAAGGACGGGCCTTGATGCGGTCGTACCAGGCCTGCAGATTGGCCTGCTCAGGTTTGATCCGGATGCCCACCACCCGCGCGAATGCCACTGTTGTGAAAGCGTTGATATCGGCGGCCGTAAAGCGGTCGCAGCAGATGTATTCCTTGCCTTCGAGCTGCTTGTCGAGGAAGTGCATGAACTTCTCAACGCTCTTGCCGCATTCCTCACCCCACTCCTTGATCGGGTTCATCCGGTCCTTGAAATAGCCGGTGGTGTGCTGAAAACACATGCCAGTGGGCATGAAGAAGAACAGCTCGATCCACCGGAGCCACTGCTCAAGCTGGGCTTTTTCAAGCGGGGTGTCGCCCATCAGGGTCGGCGTGTCCGGGTAGCTCTCTTCGAAATAGCGGCAGATTGCCATGGTCTCGGCAATACAGGTGCCGTCATCCAGTTCCATCACAGGCACTTTCTTCATCGGATTTCGGGCGACAAATTCAGGTGTCAGGTTTTCACCCTTCTGCAGGTCAATCTCGATGAATTCGGCCTTGTCCAACAGGCCTTTCTCGGCCATGAACATGCGCACGCGGCGGGGGTTAGGGGCGGTTTTGGTTTCGAAGATTTTCATTATTATCGGCTCCGTTCCTGATCAATGGCGGCTTTGACGGTTCAAAACGAGAAGACTGACCGGAAAGAAGAGTTGCGTCAAGCAACCGGCGTTACCGGGGCAGCCAGTTGCGGATCTGCTGGATAATCCACTCCGGATCGTCCAGTGGAAGGTCATGGCCAGCATCCGGGTGCAGTTTCATGGTCCATTGCCAGCGCTGCTCCAGCGTGGAACTGCAGCGCCAGTGAACGATGCGATCGCCGCGGCTGGCGAGAATCAGGGCATCTGGCACAGGACGCTTTTCACCGGGTTTGTAGCGGGCGGCAGCCGCCAACTGGTTGATCGCATTGCGGGTACTGACGGGGCGTTGTCGTTGTATGCTGTACCACTGTTTTGCCAGTGACAGAGGCACCTCACGGTTAGACGTGAGCCGGAGAATATCCCGCTCACGGTCAAACAACTCCTGACGGGCCAGCAGCCGCAGAATTCGCGGCCAGACCCCAGGCCGCATGCGTTTCCAGGGCGGGCTGAAGCCGGAACTGGTATTGATCAGGACCAGATTCTGGATCTGACCATCCGCAGCCTGCTGGGCCCAGTCCAGGGCCACCATACCGCCCATGGAAAGTGCCAAGATGCTGAAAGGACCGGGGATATGGCTAACGTGCCTGGAGACAGCTTCCCGAATCGCCGCTACCGTTGCCGGACTGTCTTCTCGATATCGCACGCCCGTCCCGGGCAGGTCGACCAGATGGAACTGGTGCTCGGGAAATGCCTCCCCAAGGCGAGCCGGGAAGCTGCCCCAGTGGGCGTGTTCCCGAGTCAGACCCCGCAACAGAATCCAGTGCATACGATAGTTCCGATTGATGGATGCCAGGGCCGGCTGGATCGCTAGAGAGTATCGCGATACCAGTGCATGATCGCGGCTTCTTTCAGCATGGACTCCTCATCCCGAGCCGGCAACCAGTTTTCGTGGCTGGCGGCGGCGTTAATCAGGAAGTCCATCCAGGTCAGATGGCTGCGCAGGACCCGCTTGTGCCGGTGCGGAACCAGGGGATTGAAAAAGCCGTCGAGTCTCAGCAACTGACGGGGCCGCTTGCGAATCCAGCGCCAGGAGCCCATCTCCAGGGTCAGGGGCAGGAAAACACCGGCATTTTCGCGATTGACCTGTTTGTAGAAGTAATCCCACAAGTCGCCATGGGTGAGATAGTGGCGGGACTGGGGCTCGAAACGGTAGTCGTGATTTGGGTATGACTGCTCCCAGATAAGCTTCAGCGCCATAACCGATGCGACTCGACGCATGGGTCGACGCCGGTAGGCGTAGGGAAACCAGATCTGGTCCTGCATCCCGAATCCGGAATGGCAGTCCAGTGCCACACTGAACGGCCGCCCCGGCAGCAGCTGTTTTATGACCGCCTCAAGAGCCAGGTTTTCGGGCTCCATGCCCTGTTCAGGGTCGCCGGTGTACCACGGCAATCGGGGTGAAATTCTCTGGCCGCCGAGCAGGAATGCGCTACGTTCCTGGGCCTGGATCGGCGCATTGCGCATCAGGTCCACGCCGTTGGGATTACTGCGCTGATTCAGGTACATACCGCCCGGGTTAAGGATTGGCAAAAGGGTAATTCGAACCTTCTGCAACAACCCCAGCAAATGTTCGTCCCAGGTCACTCTGGCGAGTAGCGACTTCAGCCAGGCCATCACCACCTGGCTGCCAATACGCTCCAGCCCGTGTACGCCCCCCACAATCAGCACCGCCGGCACATCCGGCCGGGCTGAGCCGATGTCGACCTGATAGACGGGCAGCGACAAATCCTTCATGACTACCCGCTCAACCACCCGGGTGGTCGCCACTTCCGGCGCTTCAGCCAGCAGGCGTTCAAGGCCGACCATTTCCGGCAGGAAGGTGCGCAACAGCCGACGCTGGCGGCCGTCTCGGCCGGCCTGTTCCTGGGTAATCGACGTGTGGGGCGTCAGGTCGCGCAGCTCTGTCATGGCATACTCCGGTATCAGATTCGTGGAGTGTAACCGCTGATTGCTACAGCTTATTGACAGCTTCTCAGACGCATAATGTGTCTAGTGTAAAGACGGATTTGGAATACGCCCTTGTAACTGAGCTGAGGATCGTTATCCTTGTTAATAGGTATTAACCGAGACTTTTGATTTGTTCGACCACAACAGCGACCAAAACCCAGCTGTTTTCCCGATCCTTTTGGATCGCCGCCTTCGTGTATCGACATTAACACCGACACCACCCTCCAAGAATCACAAACCCTGAAAAAGGAGAAGTGACTATGCGAAAGCTTAAGTCTGCTGCATTACTCTGCGCGCTATCGGTTCCCGTCGCGGCCCAGGCCGATTGCGGCGAGGTATCCATTACCGAAATGAACTGGGCGTCCAACACGGTCGTCACCAACGTGGCCACCTTCATCATGGAGCAGGGTTACGGCTGCGACGTCACCATCGTTCCTTCCGATACCGTTCCGGCGGTAACTTCCGTTGCCGAAAACGGTGAGCCTGACATCGTCACCGAGCTGTGGCTGAACTCTGCGGGCGAGGCCTACCTGCGCCTGGAAGAACAGGGTAAGGTGGAACGCCTTGGCAAGGTTCTGGATCCGGGCGGCGTTGAAGGCTGGTGGATTCCCACCTACCTCGCGGAAGAGCATCCGGAGCTGAAGACCATCGAGGGCATCATGGCTAATCCTGAGCTCGTTGGCGGCACCTTCAACAACTGCCCGGATGGCTGGGGCTGTCGTGTCGTGAGTGACAACCTGATTCGCGCCCTGGATCTGGAAGAGTCCGGCCTTGACGTATTCAACCATGGCTCCGGTGAGACCTTGGCGTCGTCCATGGCGTCTGCTGTCCAGAACAAAGAGCCCTGGTTCGGCTACTACTGGGGTCCGACCGTCCCGCTCGGCAAGTACGACATGACCCGGGTTGATCTCGGCGACATCAAGCCGGACGTGCACCAGAAAAACCAGACGCCGGATGTCGACAATCCGGGCGTATCCGACTTCCCGGCGGCAACGGTTCTGACGTCGATCACTACCAGCTTCAAAGAGCGCGAGCCGGAAGTGGCCGAGATGCTCAGCAAGCTGACGTTCAAGACCGAGACCATGAGCAGCATCCTGGCCTGGATGGATTCCAACAACGCGTCAGGCGAAGAAGCTGCGGTTTACTACCTCACCAATAACAGCGATGAGTGGTCAACCTGGCTGAACGACTCTGCAAGAGAGCGGCTGGCCAACGTTCTTAACTGATCGACCTGCCCCGCCCGGGACACGCTCAATCGGTGTCCCGGGCCGTTTTCCGAAAACCGTTCTGATTCCAGACGTGCGCAGGAGAGACTGACCGCCCATGGCAACCTACGATTCCCTTTTTTCATCGCTCGGCCTTGAGCAATGGTGCTCGGAAGGCAAAAGCAGCGGCCCCATGTCGATGGCCGACCTGCTGAATAAAACCAAGGGAGAGAGCGCCGAACCGGCCTCTATATGGGAACTCCCGTTTCCGTCCATGGACGCCCTGAACGAATCCTGCTCCGCCTTCCCCCAGTCCCGGGAACTTACCAAGGGCCTGGAACAGGGATTTCTGGCAATAAAGGACAGCCTGAGTCTGGTTCTCGATCCATTGACCCAGCCTCTTAGCTGGTTCCTGGATGGCGCACTTTACGCCATGCTGAACACGCCCTGGTGGATCGTGATTCCACTGTTACTGGCGGTTGTTTACGTGGTCACCAAATCCTGGAAACTGATGCTCTTTGTAGGCGGCAGTATCGTGCTACTGGCCTTCATCGACCATTACGATTACGCCATGCAAACACTGGCGATCATTTTTGTATGTGCCTTCCTCTGTGTCTTGCTGGGGGTACCCATAGGCATCGCCATGGCACGCAGCAATTCCCTGCAACGGATGATCATACCGGTGCTGGACATGCTGCAGACGCTGCCACCTTTTGTGTATCTGATCCCGCTTATCTTCCTGTTCAGTGTTACCGAATCGAAGCTGTACGGCATCGCCATCATCCTCTACGCGATTGTTCCTGTGATCCGGCTGACGAACCTGGGCATCCGGCTGGTAGACAAGGACGTGATTGAGGCCGCAGACGCCTTTGGCATGACGCCCCGACAGAAACTCTACAAGGTGCAGATCCCGTTGGCGCTGCCCAACATCATGGCAGGGGTTAACCAGACCATCATGATGAGTCTTGCAATGGTTGTTATCGCATCCCTGGTTTCCGCGCCCGGGCTTGGCGTTCTGGTCCTGCGGGGCATCCGTAATCTGGAACTGGGTGTTGGCCTGGTATCCGGCCTTGGCATCGTGATCCTGGCGGTTATTCTCGACAGGGTAACCAAGGCGTCCCTGGCACGAATTAACGTCTCCCAGAAGCAGTGAGGAAAGCCCCCATGGCAAAAGACATCAAGATTTCGATCCGGAACCTTTACAAGATCTTCGGCCCGACCCCGGATGTTGCCCTGGAGTATGTTCGCAAGGGCATGGGCAAAGCCGATCTGCTGGAGCAGCAGCGACACGTACTCGGTCTGCGTGATATCAACGTGGACATCCACGATGGCGAGATCACGGTCATCATGGGCCTTTCCGGCTCCGGAAAGTCCACACTCATCCGGCACCTGAACCGACTGATCGACCCCACGGCCGGCGAAATCCGTGTCGATGGCGAAGACATCATGAGCTACAGCGAAGAGCAGCTGCGAAAGCTTCGCCGCGAGCGGATGTCGATGGTGTTCCAGAAGTTTGCCCTGCTGCCCCACAAAACCGTGCTCGAGAACGCCGGCATGGCCAAGGACATTCGCGGCTATACGACATCGGACTTTGAGGCCGACGCCCGAAAATGGCTCGCGCGGGTTGGTCTGGAGGGTAACGAATACCAGTATCCACACCAGCTGTCCGGTGGCATGCAACAGCGGGTGGGCATCGCCCGAGCCCTGGTGTCCGACGCCCCGATCATGTTGATGGACGAAGCTTTCTCGGCACTGGATCCGCTGATTCGGTCCGATATGCAGGACCTGTTGCTGGAGCTCCAGGAAGAACTGCAGAAAACCATCGTGTTCATCACCCATGATCTTGATGAGGCCTTGAAACTGGCCGACCACCTGGTCATCCTGAAAGATGGCGAAGTAGTGCAGCAGGGAGATCCCCAGGAAATCCTGCTCAATCCCGGCGATCCCTACATCGTCGACTTCATCAGCGATATCAATCGGGCACGGGTGCTGAGGGTACGATCGGTCATGAGTCCCCCGGATGACGGTGACTCCACGTTCGCCGGTGACATCTCGGAAAAGGACAACCTTGAAACGGTACTGCTGAAATCCGACGGGGATATGTCTCTGAATTTCCGGGTAGTCCGGGACGATCAGCACGTGGGCACCCTGCACATGAAAGACCTCGCCCGGGCGCTGGTGCCGACCGCCGCGTCGGCTGACAGGAACAAAACCGCAGCCTAGGGGCTTTTAGCCATTACAAAACCGCGACCAGGGTCTATGCTTCAGGGAGAGCCGACGTCATCGGCATCCCGGTTTTATCACCATGGCAAAAACCCTGGTTCTTTCCATCGCGCTCTTTCTTGCCGCCTGCTCGCAGCCAGAGGACCCGCCACCGCTGGTTCCTGAAACAGCGGCAAAGGCAACGAAGACCGCTCCCGCTGCGCCGGCTCCCACAGAGCCGCGCCAAAGCGTTGTCATTGCCGCTGATCCCTGGTGTCCTCACAATTGTATAGCCGGCTCCGAGCACGAAGGCTATATGATAGATATTGCCAGGGAGGCGTTTGGCCTCTACGGTATCAATGTCGAGTACGTGAACATGAGCTGGGCGCGGGCCCTGCAACAGGCCCGGGACGGGTATATTGATGCGGTTGTCGGAGCCCTTCCGGGGGATGCGCCGGACTTCGTGTTTCCGGACGCCGCTACTGGTTACTCGACGATCGCGCTCTACACCCACCCTGACAACACCTGGCAGTACGCTGGCATCGACTCACTCAGCCAATCCAAGCTGCTGGCGATCAACGGCTACGCTTACTCACCGGAACTGGACAGCTATATCGAGAAGTACCAGGACGATCCAGAGCGGGTCTGGGTGCTGTCCGGGCCGGCACCACTGAGCCGGGCAATCGAACTCCTGCACCAGCAGCGCTCTGACGTATTCCCGGAAGACCGCTATGTGATGCAGTGGCAACTGGAGCAGGAGAACAACACGGAAAGCCTGCGAATGGCCGCGGTGATCCACGAGTCGCCGATCTACGTTGCATTTTCACCGATCGGCCGTGATTCCGCCCAGCTCGCAGCGCTCCTGTCAGAGGGAGCGAGAGCCCTGCAAAGCAGTGGGCGGGTGGCAGAGATCCTGACGCGCTATGGACTGTCGTGGTCAGACTGAAACGCCCGGATAGACTCACCGCCCGGTGTCGACAACAGCAGTTGGCCCTGCTGCCCGATCCGCACTGAATTCACCTGGTCCAGCAGGTTCAGAAACCGCTCCTCCTGATTCATCAGCGCGGGCGCACAGGCCATCCGTGTTGATGCCAGTGGGCCTATAGCCATGCCCTCTCCCCTGAGTTCATAGGTGCCAGTGTATCGGTTGCAAGACGCCCTGCCCGCGATCCGATTGCCCTCAAGAAACTCGATCGTGATCCGGGACCGATCGATGATGCCTGCGCCCGCAAGATCCTCAACAACCCAGATTGCGCCCCGTAACAGACGCTGGCGATCACCACCACATCCCCTGAACTCATCATCACCGACCTGCAGGCGCACCTGCGCGGGATATTGAGCCCTGGACATGCTGTCGTCACAGAGCTGACGGGCGACTGTCAGGGTAATGGGGAGATCTGCCAGCGTCGCCACAAATGTCCGCCCATGCCGGTTGGCTGTTTTGACTTCAACCGGTACCCGACGGGTTCCCTGTTCCTCGAAAGGCCGTGTTATCAAGAGCTCACCGCCTTCGAGCGTCGCGTGCCAGAAAGGCTCATTCCCCCGCGCCTCAAACGGCATTTCCAGATCGCCAGGCTGCAAACACTCCGGATAGGTTTGCCCCTTCACTGTCAGGGTCGCTTTTTCACCCTTGCTCCAGAACCGCGTCTGCTCGTCGCCGGGGGTTACGTACAATGCGCCCGAGGCACTTACCTCCGGCTTGAGCAGAATACGTCGATCCAGATAGTCGATGCTGATCAGATCGCTGTCGTCGGTGCCGGAGACGGAAATATCGAGTTGCCCGCAAGCATAGCTCGCGGAAACCGGCTGACTGGTTTTGGATAGAGAGGAGCAGGCGGAGATGGCAAGGCTCGCCGCAGTGACGACGGACAACATCAAAACTCGTCGTGAGTGCATGGTCAGTTCCCTTGTGAGCGTCTTTTCGGCCTACAGTTTAGAACCCAACGACCGATGAGGCCACCATGGGCATCAGATGGGACTTCTTATACCGCCCCACCGGCAGTATGCTAGAACGCTGAACCAAGGAGACACTCCATGGCACTGAAACTTTACCAATTTGCCATTTCCCACTACTGCGAAAAAATACGCTGGGCCCTGGACTACAAGGGGCTCAACTACGAAACGGTGAACCTGCTGCCGGGACAACATGTGAAAACCATCCGGAAACTGACCGGTGAAGCCTCCTCTGTGCCGGTACTGGACCATGACGGCCACGTGGTTCAGGGCTCGGCCGCCATTCTGGATTACCTGGACCAGACGTTTCCCGAGCACCCGCTGACACCGGCAGACCCGGACGTTCGTGAGCAGGCGCTGGCCTGGGAGCGCCGGCTTGACGAGGAAGCGGGGCCGGCTATCCGCTGCTATTCCTACCACCACTTCCTGCAGCGCCCCAAAATTGTGGTGCCCATGCTGGCCGCGGGAACGCCTTTCTATAACCGGATACTGCTCAGCCTTGCTTTCAGCCGGGTTGATGAAGTCATGCGTCAGTGGATGAAGATCAACGAAAAAACCTCTGAAAAGTCCCGCCAGGTCATGGAAGAGTTGCTCACCGAGCTGGCTGCCATCTACGCCGAAAGGCCTTTCCTGGCCGGCGACCAGTTTTCGCGCGCAGACCTGACCGCAGCCGCCCTGTTTGCACCCATGTTCCAGCCCGCACAGTATCCGGTGCCATGGCCGAAAACTGCGCGAATTCCCAAAGACATCAAACATTGGCTGGACAAGTGGCAGCCACAGATCCGGGCTCTGGAAAAAGTGTACGAAGACAACCGTCGACCAGGCTGAGTACCGGATTGTCGGAATCCGTTAGCCAATCTGGCGTGAACCGACATTCCGGTTTCCGGGTTACGTGCCAGAATAAACGGACTTGATGAGGAAACCGGCAGAAACCCGATGGCTTTGACCGACATGATACTGGCCGTACTGGAAGACAGCGGCCTGCTTTCTCTCTGGGCGATGGCTGCGCCGTGGCTGGCGCTGGATGAACGCCAACTGATCTTTGTGATTGCAACACCGGTTTTTGTGGGCGTTACCCTGTGGGAATACCTGAAGATTCGCCACGATCCGCAGCTGATGGATACCCGTGAGGCGGTCAGAAACTTTGCCCTAGGCGCCGGCTATCAGGTGACCGAACTGCTCTTCGCCGGCCTCATTGCCTTCCCTGTCTATGCCCTGTGCTACCACTACCGGCTGTTTGATCTGGAATTGAACGGATTCACCGTGCTGCTGGCTTTTCTGGGGGTGGACTTCTGTTTCTACTGGATGCACAGGGCCAGTCACAGGGTACGCTGGTTCTGGGCGGCCCATGTGGTTCACCATTCCTCCGAGCGGATGAACTTCTCCACTGCCATGCGCCAGAATGCCACCAACATTTTCAACGGCATGTGGGTGTTCTACCTGCCCCTGGCGCTGCTGGGACTCAATCCTGTCTGGATCGGCGTAGCCTATGCCCTGTCGCTGGTCTACCAGTTCTTTATTCACACCACTTTGGTCGGGAAGCTGCCCGGCTGGATCGAACTGGTGTTCAACACGCCCAGCCATCACCGCGTCCATCATGGCCGAAATCCCGGCTACATCGACCGTAATTACGGCGGCACGCTGATAGTGTGGGATCGCCTGTTCGGCACGTTTGTCGATGAAAATGCCCAGGATCCGCCCGAATACGGCATCACCCGGCCTGTTCGCTCCAATAACCTGATTGTGCTCTGGACCCACGAATACGTGGACCTGTTCCGCGACATGGCACAGCCCGGCGGATTATTGTCTCGCCTTACCCATCTATGGAAACCGCCGGAGTGGCAACGCCCGGCTGCGGAGAAAAACAACAAGGAACCGGGTCGTGACAACGAACGAACACCCTCTGACGCTGAGCAGTGGTGATGACCACAGTATAGCCGGAACAGTCTTTACCCCGACGGCTCCCACCGGCCTTCTGATCATCAGCCACGGCATGGCCGAGCATGGCGACCGTTACCAGTCCCTCGCTCGCTGGCTCTGCGAACGCGGCATGGCCGTTATCACCTTTCACCACCGGGGCCATGGCCCGAATTCAGGAGTCGAGAACCTGGGGCACTATGCGGACCAGAACGGCTGGGCCAGCGTGTTGGCCGACCTGCACCAGGTGGTCCAGCACGCCCGTTCACAGTTTCCCGGGCTGCCGGTCAACCTGCTGGGCCACAGCATGGGCTCGTTCATTGCCCAGGGTTACGCCCAGAGGCACGGTGATTCCCTGGATACCCTGATCCTGAGCGCCACCAACCGGATTGATCGAGGCCAGCTATTGGCATCCCGGGCCCTGATCGGCCTGATCCGACTGCTCCGGGGCAAGCGGCACCGCAGCCCGTTGATTACCCGCATGACGTTTGAGCAGTTCAATCGCCGGTTCCGCCCCAACCGGACCCATGCCGATTGGCTCAGCCGCGATCCGCACCAGGTTGACGCCTACGTTGCCGATCCGCTTTGCGGGTTCCAATGCTCAACCGGGCTCTGGCTGGATTTTATCGGCGGCATGCTGGCCATCAAACCGCCGACCTGGCGCAAAGACCTGCCTGTGCACCTGTTCTCTGGAACGGCGGACGCGGTTGGTGAAATGGGTCGCGGCGTGCGCCAGCACTTTCAGGCCATTCGAGAGGCGGGCGTTGGCCATGTGACCCTGAGGTTGTTTGAGGGCGGGCGCCATGAGATGCTCAACGAAACCAACCGGGACGAGGTGTGGCAATACTTGCATTCCCTGTGCCTGCATAGGGACAATGCGTCTGCCCAATCAACCGCCGAACAGAAAGCCCTGCTCCATGCCAGAGCCCCATGAACGCCGCACCAGAATCTGCCACCCAATAACCCGGGCTTTCGCCTGCCTGTGCGTGTTGTTCAGTTTTGCTTCCGGAGCCATCGCCGGCGAAGTCAGTATTGGTGTGGCCGCAAACTTCACCGATACCACCCGGGAACTGACCAGGCACTTTGAAGCGGAAACCGGTCACCGGGTATCCGCCAGCTTTGGCTCTACCGGCAAACTTTACGCCCAGATCAGGAACGGCGCGCCCTTCGACGTATTCATGGCGGCCGACGTGCTCAGGCCAGAGCTGATCGAAGAGGCCCAGGCCGGGGTCAACGGAACCCGCTTTACCTATGCCCGGGGCAAGCTGGTGCTCTGGAGTCCGGCGCCCGATGCATTTGAGGATGCCCCGCGCTATCTGGAGCAGCAACCCTTCGCCAGACTGGCCATCGCCAACCCGAAAACCGCACCCTATGGCCTGGCTGCCCAGCAGGTTCTTGAGCACATCGGCCAATGGCAAACGTTGCAACCGAAACTGGTCCGCGGTGATTCCATAGCCCAGACGTTCCAGTTTGTTGTCAGTCGCAATGCCCAGGCCGGTTTCGTGGCCGCTTCCCAGGTGAAAGTCTGGGACGAGGATGCCGGCACCCTATGGCAGGTGCCTCAGGCCTATTACCAGCCCATTGACCAGCAGGCCATCCTGCTGAACCGGGGCGCCAGCAATGAAGCAGCCCGCGCCTGGATGGATTTCCTGAAATCCGATACTGCCATCGGCATCATCCGGAGCTATGGTTACGACCAAGGACATGACGCGATCAACTGATGTTTGAAACCTACTGGGATCCAGTCTGGCTGACCCTGAAACTGGCCACGACAACCACTCTGCTGCTGTTGCTGATAGGCACGCCCATCGCCTGGTGGCTCGCCCGAACCCGGCACTGGCTGCGCCAGCCGGTGGCGGCCGTGGTCGCGCTGCCTCTGGTTCTGCCGCCCACGGTCCTTGGCTTTTACCTGCTGCTGGTGATGGGGCCGGAAGGCTGGGTTGGCCAGGTCACCCAGTCGCTCGGCATCGGGCTGTTGCCGTTTACCTTCGAGGGTCTGGTGGTGGCTTCCGTGATCTATTCCCTGCCGTTTACGGTGCAACCGCTGCAGAATGCCTTCGAGTCGGTTGGCGACCGTTTCCTCGAGGTCGCTGCCACGCTTCGCGCCGCGCCCTGGGATCGCTTCCTGTTTGTTGCCGTGCCCCTTGCCCGCAACGGTTTCCTCACTGCCGCCGTACTGACCTTCGCCCATACCATTGGCGAGTTCGGCGTGATTCTGATGATCGGGGGTAACATTCCCGGGGAAACCAAAGTTCTCTCCGTTGCTATCTATGACCACGTGGAATCCCTCGAATACACCGAGGCACACTGGCTTTCTGCCGGCATGGTGGTGTTCTCCTTCGTGGTTCTGGTCACCCTCTACGCTCTCAACGGTAAGGCCCGGTCGGGAGCACTGAGATGAGCGAAAAGAAAAGCATCTCTGCCCGCTTCCGTTGCGCGTTTCCCGGGTTTGGTCTGGACGTTGACCTGACCCTGCCCGGCACGGGCATCACCGCCCTGTTCGGGCATTCCGGCTGCGGCAAGACCACTGTTTTGCGCTGTATGGCGGGCCTTCACCGCGCAGAGGGAGCCATGACCGTTCTCGACGAACACTGGCAAAGCGCTGATACTTTCCTGCCGGTTCATAAACGTCCCCTCGCCTATGTATTCCAGGAAACCCACCTGTTTCCCCATCTGACCGTGCGCAAGAATCTTGAATTCGGATACCGGCGTATTCCGGCCACGGACCGGCAGATCGGGTTTGACGAGGCAGTGAACTGGCTGGGACTCGGCGGCCACCTGGACCGTATGCCCGCAGGCCTGTCCGGGGGCGAGCGCCAGCGGGTAGCGATAGCCCGCGCGCTGCTGACCAGTCCCCGGCTGTTACTTATGGACGAACCGATGTCAGCCCTGGACAAAGCCAGCAAACACGACATCCTGCCCTATCTGGAGCGTCTTAGGGACGCCCTGGCCATCCCGATCGTATATGTCTCCCACTCTACCGCAGAGGTGGCCCGGCTCGCCGACCATCTGGTGGTCATGGAGGACGGCAAGGTGTTAGCCAGCGGGCCGACCCGGGAGACACTTGCACGCATGGATAACCCGTTCCGTCTCGAGGACGACGCGGGCGTGCTTGTGGAGGGGACAATAAGAGAACTGGATCAGCGCTGGCACCTGGCGCGCTTTGAGTTCGACGGTGGCTCCCTGTGGCTGCGCCGGGACAACGGCATGAAAATCGGGGATCGGGTCCGGATCCAGTTGCTGTCCCGGGACATCAGCCTGGCTCTGGAAGAGAACCCTGACCAGAGCATCCAGAACCTGGTTCCGGCAACCATTGACCGGATTGAGCCGGACGTTACCCCCGGCGTCAGTATCGTCCGCCTGCTCGCCGGACCCACACCGGTCATGTCCCGACTGACCACCCGGGCTGTTGACCAGCTGGCTCTGGAACCCGGCCGGCAGGTGTGGATGCAGATCAAGTCCGTGGCCCTGGCCGACTGACACCGGCGCCCCTGCCCCAACCAGAAAGGCCGCTGATATCAGCGGCCTTTCTTGCTACATCGATGCTCTGCTATACGGAGACTCAGCGGGTGCCGTACACCACCATCGTTTTGCCCTTGACCCGAACCAGGCCCTGATCTTCCAGGGTCTTCAGAACCCGTCCAACCATCTCCCGGGAACAACCCACGATACGGCCGATTTCCTGGCGGGTAATCTTGATCTGCATGCCGTCCGGGTGGGTCATGGCATCCGGTTCCTTGCAGAGATCCAGCAGGGTGCGGGCGACCCGACCGGTCACATCCAGGAACGCGAGATCACCCACCTTGCGCGTGGTCTGGCGGAGGCGGGAAGCCATCTGCTCACCAATGAAATACAGAACCCTGGGATCCTGCTGGGCAATCTCACGGAATTTGGTGTAGCTGATCTCCGCCACTTCGCACTCGGTCTTGGCCTTTACCCAGGCGCTGCGGGAATCCATGTTGTCGAACAGTCCCATTTCACCGAAAAAGTCACCGGCGTTCAGGTAGGCCATGATCATCTCGCGACCATCGTCGTCTTCAATGATAACCGTCACCGAGCCTTTGACGATGTAGAACAGGGAATCGCTCTTGTCCCCGGCATAGATAATCGTGCTCTTGGCTGGGTAACGGCGGCGATGGCACTGCGAAAGGAAATAGTCGAGATGCTTTGTTTTCTGCTCAACCGGCTTGACGATAGTGGCCATAATGCGAGTCGTGCCTCCTCAGATACTGGCGGGTCCCAATGTTTGTTATGCACCCGGCTTTCCTTGCGGGTTCGTTCTTTTTTACTGCAAAACTGCGCAACTTATAACAAGAAGGTCTGTTGCGGGCAACCGGAAAGAGTATACAACATGTATCCGAGATCGGCCTGCCTGGCGAAGCCGGTTGTGCTAGCATCCGGCCACAGGTCATCTTTATCGGGGCCAACACACCAGTTGGTCCCGCGTCATCACAACGGAGAGTCGTCCCATGAAAGCAACCGTAGACTGGACCGGCAACGCCAGTTTCAAAGCCACCAGCGGCAGTGGCCACAGCGTGCAGCTTGATGGCCCGCCAGACCACGGCGGTGAGAACCTGGGCCCGCGCCCCATGGAAATGCTGCTGATGGGGCTCGGAGGCTGTTCGGCGTTCGACGTCATGAGCATCCTGAAGAAAAGCCGCCAGGACGTGACCGCTTGCCACGCCGAGCTCGAAGCAGAGCGGGCCGACGCGGTTCCGGCGGTGTTTACACGCATTCACCTGCACTTCGTAGTAACCGGAAACAGCCTGAAAGACAATCTGGTCAAGCGGGCCGTGGGCCTGTCGGCAGAAAAGTACTGCTCCGCATCTATCATGCTTGAGAAGGCCGGCGTCGAGATCAGTCACAGCTACGAGGTTCACCAGGCGTCATAACACGTGTGAGAAATCTCGCCAGGGCCGCTCATGGACCGATTCCCCGGGCCGGATGCAGGGGAAATCACGAATGCTAAAATGTCATTGCGAATACTATTCAACGTCACTTGCGGTGTGCATAATACGCACCCTCTCCGCCGGTCTGCGCAAAAGGTGAACAACCCGGTCAGTAGTCGGTGGCGGCCTCGGCAGAGCTCAGCAATGCAGCTCTGCAGTCATTCATCTCCACGATCCGGAGGGGCTGAGCATGGAATCAAAACTCCAGCTGCATGGTTTCAACAACCTGACCAAATCCCTGAGCTTTAACATCTACGACATCTGTTATGCGCAGACCGAAGAACAACGCAAGGCCTATATCGACTACATCGACGAGATGTACAACGCCGAGCGCCTGACCCAGATTCTGACCGACGTCGTCAAGATTATCGGCGCCAACGTTCTTAACATCGCGCGTCAGGACTACGAGCCCCATGGCGCATCTGTCACCATGCTGATCGCCGAGCACGAGCTCACCAATGGCGAAGAGCCCGACAACGAAGAGTCTCCCGGACCGCTGCCGGATACCATCGTGGCCCACCTGGACAAGAGTCACGTCACGGTGCACACCTACCCGGAAAGCCATCCCCACGATGGCGTGAGCACCTTCCGCGCTGACATCGACGTATCCACCTGTGGCCTGATCTCACCGCTGAAAGTGCTGAACTACCTGATCCACAGCTTTGATTCTGATGTCGTTACCGTGGACTACCGGGTTCGCGGCTTTACCCGTGATGTGGACGGCACCAAGCACTACATTGATCACGATATCAATTCGATCCAGAACTACCTGACCGAAGATACCCAGAACGCGTATCAGATGATCGATGTGAACGTGTACCAGGAGAACCTGTTCCACACCAAGATGATGCTGAAGAACTTCAACCTCGATAACTATGTGTTCGGGGTGAACGCCGGTGATCTTGATCCCGCCGAAGCGCAGTCCATCGAGGACCGTCTGCGTCGGGAAATGCTGGAAATCTTCTATTCCCGCAACGTCGAATGATCGCCTCCTGTGGCGCCCCGCCCGGGGCGTCACGGGTCCTTCAGTTTTTTTGATGTCACCCCCCAGATTTCTGCGTTTTATTCTCTCCTCCCATCCCGTTTAAATAGAGCCAAGAGCTAACGAGAGGAGGACATCATGACCCTGCGCTCCCTGAAACAGATCATACCCGCCCTGGAAACGTCCGACGGTGCCGGCGTGCGCATCAAGCGTTCCATTGGCCAGCAACAGAACATTCGCCTTGACCCGTTCCTGATGCTGGACGAGTTTGGTTCCGCCGAGGCCGCCGACTATATCGCAGGCTTCCCCTCGCACCCCCATCGGGGGTTCGAAACCGTGACCTATATGATCGAGGGGCACATGCTGCATGAAGATCATCTCGGAAACCGGGGCGACCTGCGCAATGGTGGTGTGCAATGGATGACCGCCGGTCGCGGCATCATCCATTCGGAGATGCCCCAGCAGGAAGAAGGCGTGATGCGCGGTTTTCAGCTCTGGCTGAACCTGCCAGCGGCGGAAAAAATGACGAAGGCCGGCTACCGGGACATCCAGCCGGAAGAGATTCCGGAGCTTGCCTTCGACGGTGGCAAACTGAAGCTCATTGCCGGCTCATTACAGATCGATGGCCAGGCCCATGCAGGGGCGATGCCCGATCGCACCACCCAGCCGATCTACGCGGATATTCACCTGGCATCCGATGGGAGCCTGAGACTGCTCCTTCCGGAAGGCCACAACGCCATGCTCTATCTTTACGAGGGTAGCGCGAGCCTGGGGGAAAGCTCGCTGCAGCGAAGCGCCGCCAACGTTCTTTCCGACGACGGCGACCAGATCGAACTCCATGCCGGGCAAGCCGGAGCGCGACTCCTGCTGATTGCCGGCAAACCGATCGGCGAGCCGGTGGTCCAGTATGGTCCGTTTGTGATGAATACCCGAGAAGAGATCGAACAGACGCTCCGGGATTACCGGGATGGACGCCTGACGGCCTGACGGCCTCAGGCAAACGGCTTTCTTGCCATCAGCCGCTGCACCATCGGCCGTACGATCAGGTCCATGGCCAGCGGCATTTTTGTGCCCGGAACCACCAGGGTGTCGTGTCTCGACAGGCTGCTGCCTGCAATCACCTGCAGCAGATAGGGAAAGTCCACCTCTGACTGATCCCGGAACCGGATCACCAGCATGCTTTCGTCCTCAGTGGGAACTTCCCGGACGACAAAGGGGTTGGAAGTATCGACCAGGGGAATGCGCTGGAAATTGATGTGGGTGTGCGAGAATTGGGGCACGATGTCGTGCACATAGTCATCCATGCGGTTGATGATAGTTTCCACCACCGCCTCCTGGCTGTAGCCCCGCTTGTGCGTGTCCCGGTGGATCTTCTGGATCCATTCAAGATTCACAATCGGAACCACACCGATCAGCAGGTCCACATACTGGGCGATATTGCAGGTTTCGCTGACCACACCCCCATGAAGCCCCTCGTAAAACAGCAGATCGGTATCGGCGGGCAAAGGCCCCCAGGGCGTGAAGGTGCCGGGCTTGTGCCCGGCTTCAACCAGCCTGCGATCCTCATCGTGAACGTATTGACGATACCGACCGTTGCCGGTGTGGCCGTAGTCGTAGAACAGTGCTTCCAGCTTGTCGATGTGATTGGCGGCCAGCGCAAAGTGGTTGCGCTCACCGAACTGGCCCTTGGCCGCAAGCCTGGCCATCTGTTCACGGTTGTAGCGATGGAAACTGTCACCGCTGACCATTGCGGCGTTCAGCCCCTCACTGGCAAACATCCGGCTGAAAATCTGGCCGGTGGTCGTGGTGCCCGCTCCGGACGAACCGGTAACCGCGATGATGGGATGACGTTTTGACATAGAGGCAGGTTGCCGGAATCAGGTTAGGCTGTCGAGCAGACGGGGTTTTTCAACCACGAAGCCCTGAGCGTAGTCCACACCCAGCTGTCGGAGCATGTCCAGAACGTCCCGGGATTCAACCTGGGAGGCAATCACTTCCCGGTTCATGTAGTGGGCCATATCCACCATTGAGCGCACCATTGCCCGGTCAGTCTCGCTGGTCGACAGCTGGCCGGTAAAGGCGCTGTCGATCTTAATCAGGTCTACCGGTAACGAACGCATGAACTCGAACGAACTGGGGCCACTGCCAAAGTTGCCGAGACAGAACCGGCAGCCAAGTTCTTTCATCTCAATGATGAAGTCTGCCACTGACTGGACGTCGTTAATCGCCGAGGCCTCGGTAATCTCGAACCACAGCCGCTCGATAGGCGCATCTTTCTCACTCAGCTTTTCGTAGATGAACTCCAGCAGCGACTGGTCATTCATGGAATAGCCGGACAGGTTGATGCAGACGCCGCCGAAATGCCTCGGGTCCGGCGCCTGTTCCCTGAGCCAGTCCAGCATGTGACCAACAACCCAGCGATCCACGGCCTGCATACGGTCATAACGCTCGGCCATGCGCACGAAGTCCCGACCGGTAATGAGGTTGCCCTCGTCATCGTACATGCTGATCAGCACCTCATACTGCGCAGCCATGGAGGACTTCGCATGCAGAGGGATGATCTTCTGGCAACGCAGCAGCATGCGCTCCTCATTCAGGTCGCTGAGGCTGGCAACCTTGGCGGCAATCTGCTCCTGACGGGCCTGGTCATCGGCGTCCAGGGCATACTCCGAAACCTTCCCGTGGCCCTGCTGGCGAGACGCGGCAAGCGCCTGCTCCGACGCCCGTAACCAGCGTTCAGCACTGACCAGGGCCGGCAACGTGGGGACCACACCGGCGCTGGCTGAGAGCCGGTAGTCGCGACCACCAAAACTGAACTCGGCGGCCTCCACTGCCCGGATGAGATCTCTTGCCGCGTCGCTGGCACTCTCGGACGGCACCAGCATGGCAAACTCATTGCCCGCAAGTCTGGCCACGGGCATACCGTCACCGACGTGGCTGCGCAGGATATCGGCAACCCGCTTCAGGGTCTCATCACCGGCCTGGTAGCCGGCGGTGTCGTTCAGCAGGCGGAACCTGCGGAGATCCAGGCGCACGAGGGAGCGCTCATCCTCCCGACGGGCCAACTGCTGATCGAGCATGCGCTCGAATTCGCGACGCCCGAGAAGGCCGGTCAATTCATCATGGGTGGAGGCCCAGGACAACTGGTCATAGACCTTGCGGACCATGCGATCGATACTCTCGTCCACCAGCGGGCGTTCATACTGGCTATCAGGCACGATGATGCCTTTTCGCATCTGCCGGGCCAGGGACTCCAGCTCCAATTCCACCACTCGCATGCCCTGGTGATTCACAAAGACAAAGCGGCTGAAACCGCGGGCCACCCAGACCAGACGAATGTACTGGGGTTCGTCCGGTTTTTCCTGGTCGCGAAGCCAGTCGCCGGTTCGCAATTTCTGCGCCCGGTTGATCCAGCGCTGAAGACTTCGTTGCTCCCGGTCGGACAGTTTTCTGGCATCCGGTTGCTCCGGTTTTGCCACTGGCACTTCAACCAGTTCGGGGCTTTTTTGCGGACTGCGAACCAGGAACTGCTTGAGCTCGTCCCGGATTTGCGAAGAAGGCATGTGGTTGCTGGAAATAGAGGCCAGACCATCCTGGATTACCCGCAGCAGCTCGGGCAGATTAATGGAGCTGTTCGGATCATCAGCGAAGGATAGGAGCGAATCGATAACGGCCAGGTAATCATGCCACAGCTGGCTGTCAGGCCCCTGCCGGATCCAGGTCAGCGAAAGCAGATCCCGCCAGCCACCATCCAACAGGCTGATTACCGCCTTTGGCACCTTGCGCCCACCCAGTTTGTTGTCCAGAACATCGGCCACAGCCTTTTTTGACTCGGCTACCTTCTGGGCCCCCTCTGCGGCCGCTGTCACTCGCTCGACATTCCGGCGATAGACAAGATTCTGGCGATCAATCAGGGTGTCCAGTTCCTGGACCGTTTGCTCGAATACCCCGGTGTCCTGCTCGAAGTCCGTTGTAATGCGCTCTACCAGCTCATCCACGCGACGCTGAACCACCGGATTGATGCGCCCGCCCTTTACCCCTAGCTGGGCCAGACGGTTCATCACCCCGCGTACCGGGCTATCCTGATCGTCAAAGAACGCAGGGTCCCTCATGACAACTTTGAGAACGGGCACTTCCAGCTGCCGCATGCGCTGCTGGGCATACTCGCTGAGCTTCGGGCTTTCCACCACCGATTTGAAAAACCGGTCGACCACATCGACCGTTTCCTGCTGTTCTTCATCCAGCCGGTTATCACCGCTTGCCTTTACTTTCTCTACCACCCGCTCCTTCAGGGGAGCCAGCTCCTCGCCAGTATCCACGGGCTGAGATTGCAGCTGCTGGAGTTCTCGCTGGAATTCTCCGGACGACAGAGGCCTGGCATTGGGCTGGAACGGCAAAGGCTCCGGATCGCCCCGGGCCACACGGCTCGCGCTCAGGGTATTCAGCAGGTTACGCACCGTGGCGAACGCAGTCTGGGCCGCCTGGGCATAACCCCGAAACTCGCCCCCCAGCATGCCGGCTCTGCGACGAGACTGGGGCTGTCCGGCGTCTTCGGCACCCGCCTTCGGCTTTGACTCTGCAGCAGCACTCTCCGCGGCAACCGGCTCGGGCTCCGCGGGCTCTTGTTGTGTCTCCGGCTTTGCCCCGGCCTGCTCGCTCAGATACTTGCTGAGATCCAGGTCCGGCAGAACACCGTGACGAATCAGAATATCGTTGAGTTCTTTGTAAAGAGGTCCCAGCTGTTGCAACACGGTCTGCTCAAAGACCCGCAGACAGACTTTCTCCACCTCCCGGGTCGCCTTGAGCTGGCTGAGGCCATTATGGAAGGCTTCGCAGACCAGGGAGGGCCCGAGGGGATTGTGGTGTCCCGTGGCGTTCGCGATGCCAAGTTTGTCCAGGCGAAGCTTGAGCTGCAGCAGATCGCCCCGATACTGGGTATCCGCCTTGGTTACCATCACCCGGATCGTCAACCAGTCCTCGAATTCGCCCTTGTCGACCACGGACAGCTCGGACCCCGGAAACCCCTTGGGGGCGGGCTTAAGTGGTGATTCCAGGCTGCGAGCCATCTGATGCCAGATGACCCGTTGCCGGGCCTGAATCTGGCCCGAAGCATCCATGTATTCATTGGCCTGCTGATCATTTACCGCTCTCTGGGCCGCCAGTTTGAGACCCTCCACCATTTGCACGAAACAGGCGTCCATCAACGGCTCGATAAACTGGGTCACCGCCTTGGCGGACTGGTGCAGGACAAACTGTACGCGGTCACTGGGCGCGCGGAGCGAGGAGCGATCCTGACTTCGGGAGCCCCCGCATTGCTGCAGCATGGCATCCACGGCTACCGGGTTGGGCCTGCTGAAATTGACCCCCATGGCGCCATCGATGCGACGGACAATACTGACATGAAGCTCGTGGCGGCGCGCACCATCCAGACCCCGAAAACGTATCACCAGTTCTGGGGGTATGCCGGAAGCAAACGCCCGATCCAGCTTCTTCGAGGTTTCACCCGAATAGCGGACGAACAGACCCTCCGCACAGAAATCGGCGATCTGACACGGCCAGGCTTCACCGGTTCCCAGATCAATCTGGGCGACAAGCTTGATTGGTTGGCGGGGGCTGCTACGACGTTCTCTCGGATCCATGAACTACCTGATATCTCGCAAAGCCGGAACGATCACCGAACACAGCGCCCGGTACCGGCTCACGTCCCTGAAACGATGGCGGATGCCACCGGCTGCTACTATAGAGACCATGATTGTACTATAGCGGCCTGGCCCCCACAGGCAAACCAATCCACTATAACATCCTGACCCATGAAACAGCTTAGTCAGATCTATCTACTTTTGCTACTGGTAACAATGCTTAACGGCTGTTCGACCATTGGCTACTATTCGCAGGCTGTCAGTGGCCATCTCTCCCTGATGATGTCGGCGGAACCGGTCGACGACATTCTCTCCGACACCTCAACGCCGGTGGACCTTCGGGGAAAACTCACGGTAGCGCAACAGGCCCGGGAATTCGCCGGTCAACGACTGGCCCTGCCGGTGGGAGAAGCCTTCAGCGACTACGTGGATCTCGACAGACCCTGGGTAGTGGTGAACCTGGTGGCTGTGCCGGAGTTCTCCCTGGAACCGCACCGCTGGTGCTATCCGGTGCTCGGCTGTCAGGCCTACCGGGGATACTACAGCCTGGCGGATGCGCGTGCCGAGGAGTCGCAGTTTCGCAACAAGGGCTTCGACACGTTTATCGGCGGCGTGACGGCCTATTCCACCCTCGGCTGGTTCGATGACCCCCTGCACACCGGCTTTACCCGACTGGCGGAGGATCGCATGGTCGCCCTGATGTTCCATGAGCTGGCACACCGGGTGGTCTACATCGCCGATGACACGGCATTTAACGAAAGCTTTGCCACCGCGGTGGAGCTGGAAGGGCTCAGGCTCTGGCTATCGGACCAGGGCAAACCCGGCCAGTTCGAGGAGGCACTGGACCGCCTGGCTCGCCGAAACCAGACGCTCTCCCTGGTCGAAGACTTCAGTGCCCGGCTGGACGTTCTTTATGCTCAGCAGGACGTCTTGCCAGACCAGCAACTGCGGAATCGCAAGGCGGCCATTTACCAAGAGCTGGCTCTTGCCTATCAGGAACTTTCCGCAGAGTGGTCCGAACCGGGCCCGTTCGGACCGGTACCAGTCAGCCTGAACAATGCCAACCTGGCGCTGTTTCGTCAGTACAACCAGCACGTACCGGCGTTCCGTCAGATGCTTCGGAATGCAGGCTACGACTTTGCGGACTTTTACAAGGCCGTCAAGACGCTGTCAGAGCAACCGGAACCCCAGAGGACTGAACATCTGGCCGCCCTGTCAGAGCGGTTTGAAGAACACCTTTGAGTTCCGCTGGGTGTTATAGGCAGCCAGCTTCGGCCCGGGCAGGGCCTGCACTGTCGAAGGCTGGAAGCCCCGCTCCCGGAACCAGTGCTCCGTCTGGGTGGTGAGCACGAACAGCTTCTGGATACCCTGCCCCCTGGCCAGCTTCTCCACCATTGCCAGAATCTCATCGCCCCGCCCGGCCCGGCGATAGGTCGGGTCTACCGCGAAGCAGGACAACTCGCCGGCACCCTCTTCAGGGTAGCTGTACAGAGCGGCACAGCCCACGATAGTGCCGTCGCGCTCCGCCACAACAAAGCGGTCAATCTCGGTTTCCAGCATCTCCCGGGAGCGGCGAACCAGAATGCCCTGCTCTTCCAGCGGCTGGATCAGTTCCAGAATCCCGCCGATGTCCTCGACCCGGGCCTGGCGGAACTGCTCGTAGTGATCACCACTGACCAACGTGCCGGCGCCATCCCGCGTGAAGAGCTCCTTCAGCAGGGCGCCGTCATCCACATAGCTGATGATGTGGGCGCGACGCACACCCTTCACACAGGCATCACAGGCAGCTCGCAGCAAGTCGGCATCGTGACCGGTCACCGCACCGGCCGCCAGACGATCGGACGCCTGGCGCGCCGACAGCTCCCGGATCAAAGTACCGTCCTCTTCCTGTAACCCGGGATCATCAATAAACACCATCAGCTTCTCGGCCTGCAGTGCCGCTGCCACCTGGCTGCCAACATCCTCGTAGGAGAGGTTGAAGGCATCCCCGGTGGGCGAATAGCCCATGGGCGGCAACAGGACAATGTGACCAAGCTCCAGCAGTTTCTCGATCCCGGCCACATCCACCCGGCGCACCTTGCCGGTATGGCCAAAATCAATACCGTCGAGCACACCCACGGGCTTGGCAGCCACATAGTTGCCGCCACTCACCCGGATACGGGCATTATGCATCGGCGAATTCACCAAACCCATGGAAAGGTGGCTCTCCAGGTAGGCACGCAGGCCACCGACGGCCTCCATCACCATGCTGAGGTGCTCTTGCGGCGTAATCCGCAAACCTTTTGAAAACGACGATTCGATTCCTGCAGCATCCAGCCGCGTCTGGATTTGCGGGCGGGCTCCAAAGGCAACGACCAGCCGCACACCAAGACTGCTCAGCAGCGCGATGTCATGGATGATGTTGATGAAATTCCCGTGTTCAATCGCATCCCCCGGAATGGTCAATACCACCGTCCGCCCGCGATGGGCGTTGATGTAAGGGGATGAATGGCGGAATCCATGCAGCCAGTCGTTTGATTTCAAACCTTTCTCCTGGTCTCTCGTTATCTTCTAAAGGCAGGTACTTTATCTTGAGGAGTTTGCCGAGTCCTGTCGAGGAGGGTGTGCCAAAACACGCCCGTAAATACGTCCCTGTAGGGCTCGGTCCCGCCATCCCTGGCGCTCCACGGTTTTGGCACACCCTCCCCGCCAGGACTCTCCGCAGGCGTCGGAAGTGCCTGCGCCACACTCAGAGACAGAACTGTCGGATCAGCCCTCGCAGTACTTGAACGGTTGGATCAAGCTGGGACAGCTCGATAAATTCATCGGGCTGGTGCGCCTGATCGATAGATCCGGGCCCCATGACCAGGGTTTCCAGGCCGAGCTTCTGGAGCCAGGGCGCTTCCGTGGCGAAGGCAACGGCATGAGCGGTATGGCCAGTCAGTTTCTCGCAGGCTTTGACCAGAGCGGCATCGGCCGGAGTTTCGAAGGGCGGAACCCCGTCAAAGAGCGGCTCGAATTCCAGGGACAGTTCCCGGCGGTCCGCGATCGGCTGAACCTTGCTCAGGATGGCCTGGCGCAGGGTTTCCATGTTCATGCCCGGCAAGGGGCGCAGATCAAAGTGCAGCTCACACTGGGCACAGATACGGTTTGGATTGTCACCACCGTGGATGCAGCCAAGGTTCAGGGTTGGAAACTGTACCTCGAAGTTCGGGTTCCGGTACTTTTCCTGCCAGCCTGAACGAAGCGCCAGCAATTCGGTGAGCGCTTCGTGCATCCCTTCCATGGCATTGCGGCCGAGGGCCGGGTTGGAAGAATGACCGGACTGGCCCTCGAACTTCAGCCGTTCCATCATGATGCCCTTGTGCATGCGCACCGGCTTCAGGCTGGTGGGCTCGCCGATGACCGCATAGCGGGCCTTGGGCTTGCCGGCTTCGGCCAGGGCCCGGGCGCCATCCATGGAACTCTCTTCGTCGGCCGTGGCCAGTATGATCAGGGGCTGCTTGAGGTCTTCATCCACAAAGGCCCTGGCCGCTTCGATGGCCAGCGGGAAAAAGCCTTTCATGTCGCAGGTGCCCAGCCCGTACCAGCGATTGTCCCGCTCGGTCAGGGTAAAGGGGTCGCTCTGCCAGCGTTTGTCATCAAAGGGCACCGTGTCGGTGTGGCCGGACAGCACCAGACCGCCCGGGCCGCTGCCCAGGGTTCCGATCAGGTTGAACTTTCCGGGCATACCGGGTACTTCCAGGAGTTCCACGGTAAACCCGAGGGCTTCCAGCCACTCCGCCAGGGTTCGCACCACCGGTTCGTTGCTGTGATCCCACTTCGCCGACGCGCTGCTGATGGAAGGCAGCGATATCAGGCGGGCAAGCATGTCACGAATGCCCGGCACCGCTGCGGATTTGCTATCGGACTGCGACATAATTTCCTCTCAGATTCCCAGTGGAATCATTGTGCACGGCCACGACGCCAGACTTCAAAGTTGACGATGGCCCGGATCAACATCGGATAGGCGACTTCACCACCGGCTACCACGCGGGCCACTTCCAGCTCACGTTCGCTCACGCTTACCAGGCGGCCCTCCACGACATTGTCGTTGGACAGCGTTACCCGCACCCGGCGATCGATCCATTGACCGGCATTCTCGAGGTCCGCGGGATACCAGCTCTCGGTCTCAGGATCTTCCCGTGGCACCACCGGCTCAACCGCCACCTCTGGCGTTTCCTGAACGACAGGCTCTGCCTCGGCCAGATAGACGTCTGGCACGCCTGCCCCATTATAACGAACCGGCCAGCTCAGGCCCTCGCCATCGTTCTCATCCGCTCTGACGGGAACCCCGAACATGGGCTGATCCGGTTGCAAGCTGACCGTCAGCTCACCGCCCTCGAGCAGCCACTGGCGGTATAGTGCTTTCAACTGGCCGCTGGCTGCCAGGCCCCGGGCTTCAAGCCCGGCAGCCAGCGACTCAACCGCGCGCCCGGCCCATTCGCCGGTTTCAATGCCGGCTTCGCGGGAACAATAGGCGGCAATGCGGCGCATCAGGCCGCCGTCCCGAACGGTCAAACTCATGGGGTTGGAACCACTGGCGACCGACACCTCCGAATCCTGTACGCGGACCCGGGCTTCGGGCCAGTCCAGTTCCAGGCTGCCGGTATTGATGGTGTTCAGCTCGGCGTGGAGTCTGTCCGGGGTCTGGCGAACGAAGCCGTCTCCGGCAAGCGCTGTGATTCCCATCCGGATCAGGTCGCCGCTGCCCAGTTGCTGACGGGGATCTGGCGCACAGGAAAGGGCAAACAGCGCCGGGTCACCATCACTGTTGGCGCCCTCTGCGGTCACCCAGTTCCGAAGCATGGTCGGGTCCAGCGTCAGGCCAAGGCCATCGAGTCGCAGGGTCCACTGGGCCGGCAGATTGGTCGGATCGACGAGAGCAGACAGCAAGCTGACGGGGGAGCCGGTATCAAGCTCTGCCCGGGTTATGTCCAGCGGCTGGGTATGTTCGAAATCCTGCCAGCTGGCATCATTAAGAACCAGACGGCCCTCAATGCCGGAACTGATACTGCCCCGATGAAGCACACCGTGCGGCTCCAGCGCCTGTCGCGCTTCGGCCATGCGCTGGTCTGCGAGCCACCAGACACCTGCCTTGAACGCGGCAAAGCCGATCAGAACCAGTACTACCAGCGTCGCGAGCAGGCGCTTCATCCGGAGACTCCTTGTCGGGTGTCGTCAGTTACGGGAAATCAGGGTGCCGACACCCTCATCGGTGAAGATCTCCAGCAGACACGCATGGGCGACCCTGCCGTCGATAATATGCGACGTCCGCACGCCGTTCTCCACCGCGCTCAGGGCACACCGGATCTTGGGCAGCATGCCGCCGTGAATGGTGCCGTCTTCTATCAGATCGTTGACCTGCTTGGCGGTCAGTCCGGTGAGCACTTTGTCGTCCTTGCTCTTCAGCCCGGACACGTTGGTCAGCAGAATCAGTTTCTCGGCTTTCATGGCCTCGGCCACTTTGCCCGCCACAAGGTCCGCGTTGATGTTGTAGGAGGCGCCGTCGGGCCCCACACCAATCGGTGCGATCACGGGAATCAGATTGCTGCGGGTGAGCATGTCAATCACGTCCACGTTCACACTGGCAACCTCACCAACGTGGCCGATGTCGATAATTTCCGGCCGCTCCAGCTCGGGCGAGCGGTTGACCACTTCCAGCTTGCGGGCGCGGATCAGATTGGCATCTTTACCGGTCAGTCCCACCGCCATGCCACCATGGGAGTTGATCAGTGACACGATTTCCTTGTTGACCTGACCACCCAGCACCATCTCCACCACATCCATGGTTTCGGAATCGGTCACCCGCATGCCGTTGACGAACCGTGACTGGATGTTCAGCCGCTCCAGCAGCTCTCCGATCTGGGGGCCACCACCGTGGACCACGATCGGGTTGATACCCACCAGCTTCATCAGCACCACATCGCGGGCAAAACTGCTTTTCAGGTCTTCGTTCTCCATGGCGTTACCGCCATATTTGATGACCACGGTCTTACCGGTAAATCTTTGAATATAAGGCAGACCCCGGCTCAGTACCGAGGCTACCTGCATTGCTGTTTCACGATCCAGCGCCATGTTTTTGCCTTGTTAATCCTGAATTAATAAGTGCCCGCAAACCGTTTGAAGGCCAACGGATCAGAAATCCGCCACCAGATCCGGCGCCGCCTTCTGCAGCTGGTCCCGGAACACAGACTTGATACGTTCCAGTGCATCCTCGGTCTCCGCCTCAAAGCGCAGAACCAGCACTGGCGTGGTGTTCGATGCCCGGCACAGCCCCCAGCCGTCGGCGTAGTCCACCCGGATGCCGTCGATGGTGCTGATATTGCCGTCACCGAAATCCCCGGACTCGCCGAGGCGTTTGATAATGTCGAACTTGGAACTTTCCGTCACTTCGACATTCAGCTCTGGCGTACTGATGTCATCCGGGAAATCCTCGAAAACTTCATCGCTGTGACGATCCTCAATGCCCAGAATTTCCAGCAGGCGGGCCGCAGAATACAGACCGTCATCAAACCCGTACCAGCGCTCGCCAAAGAAAATATGACCACTCATTTCCCCGGCCAGCAAAGCGCCAGTCTCTTTCATTTTTGCCTTCATCAGGGAATGACCGGTTTTCCACATGATCGGTCGGCCCCCGGCTTCTGAAATCACCCCGGCCAGCCTGCGGCTGCACTTCACATCGTAAAGGACATCAGCCCCCGGATTACGTGAAACCACATCCCGGGCGAACAGCATCATCAGCCGGTCCGGCCAGATAATCTTGCCGGAATTGGTTACTACACCGAGACGGTCACCATCGCCGTCGAAGGCCAAACCGATATCGGCCCCTTCCGATTCAACCCGGGCAATCAGATCCGCCAGATTCGCTGGCTTACCTGGGTCGGGATGGTGATTCGGGAAGTCACCGTCCACCTCGCAGTAGAGCGGAATCACTTCGCAGCCCAGCTCCTCGATCAGCATGGGTGCCAGCTCCCCGGCAATGCCATTGCCGGCATCGACGACCACCTTGAGCGGTGCCGCTACCGCAATATCGCCAACAATCCTGTCCAGGTAAGCACGGCGCACATCCTCGGTGCTCTGGCTGCCCCGACCGCTGGCAAAATCTCCGGTCTGGATGCGCTGATACAGTTTCTGGATGGCCTCACCTGAAAGGGTTTCGCCACCCAACATGATTTTCAGGCCGTTATAGTTGGCCGGGTTGTGACTGCCGGTCACCATAACGCCAGAGCCAGTCTGGAGTTCGTGGGTGGCAAAATAGAGGACCGGTGTGGGCACGGCACCCACGTGAATAACGTTGCACCCGGCTGCCATGACACCGCGTGCCAGGGCATCGGCCAAATCCGGGCTGGAATGGCGGCCGTCATAACCAATGCAAAGGCTGTCGACACCGCGCTCCCGGGCCTCCGAACCGATGGCCCGACCGATGACTTCAACGCCCTCGGCGGTCAGGGTTTCGCCGACAATACCCCGAATGTCATAGGCCCGGAAAATATCCTGGGAAAGCTCCACTTGAGGCAGGGCCACCTCTTCCACGTCCGGAGTGTCGCCGGAACCAAAGACGGTATCATCGCCGCTGCCGAAGCCCAGAACGTCCTCATCGCCATCAAGCATGTCGATATCGGGCATGTCCTTGTCCTGGAACAAAGGCTCATCGCCGCCCTTGGCGGCACCACCGCCAGACTTTCCGGAACCGGCCTGCCTGGGTTTTGCCGACTCTCCGGCCTTCGAAACCCGCTTGTCGACAACCTGGGACAACCGGTACAGAACCTCACCGGTTGAGGCCACCATATCCCAGCGGAAGGTGGGCAGTTTCACCCGTTCTCCGCCAAACACCTTGTGGGCCCACTGGATCAGTGCTGTCACATCCTGACGCAGACCTTTCTGGGCACCACCCAGCAGAACCCAGACGATGATGGCGGCAATCAGTGCGGGAACCCCGACCAGAATAGCGATCATCACCGTATCCACTGGCGCAGCCGACGACCGGGCCGGGGTGTAGGTGACTGTCCAGTCAGGATTGGTGAGCCTGCGGGACTCTGCGTTTCCGGAGCCATTGCCGTTACTGACCACGGTCCGGGATGAGCCGGACACGGTCTGCACCAGCGCGAGCTGACCACCGAGGCTGGAGTTGACCACTTGCAGCAACGGCTGGATCTGGCCGGAGTCGAAGATAATCAGCAGGCTGCCGATGACCGCATTGCTGGTCGGATTGCGAACCGGGGCTGCCATCTGGACAAACCACCGGTTATCCCGTGGAAACGCGTCGGGAAACAGTCGCTGGCCGGTTTCGGCGCGCCGGGCCAGCTCAAGCCCGGAGAAGCCCAGCAGGCCCTCACTGCTGGAGGTGCGTGGAATGTCACGGTAGGGAAACAGATGAACCGCCTCAATGCCGGGCAATGAATCCGCCAGCTGCACCTCGGTTGCCGATATTTCATTCCGGTTGTTAAGCGCCTGAATCACGTGCGGTTGGGTGGCCAGACCATCAACGCTTTTCTGGACCTGGTCAAAATACTGGTTCAGGCGAAGCGCTGCGGCATCGGCTTCCAGGACTTTCAATGACTGGAAGCGCTCCTCGGCCGAAGGCTGGACCACCAGAAAATGAAGCAATGCAACGGCAACCACGCCCGCCAGAACCACGACCAGTGACTGGTTGACCGCCACGGAATTGAGCCGCTTGAGTTTGGGCCCCGAGGCACTGACCTTTTCCTTTTTTACAGCCTTCTTTGATGGCTTTTCATCAACGGACGCGTCGGCATCTTTCTTTTTACCCAGCTTCATAGTCCATCCTGCAGTTGTAATTTTATCGTCCTGGACAAGCAGTTATCCGCAAAGTATAGACGCCGGCACAATGTTCTGCGTGGCCGGCTTCCCGGTCACCTTGTGCCGGTGGAGCCAAAGCCGCCTTCACCGCGGGCGCTGGCGTCGAATTCCGAAACCACCTCAAAATCAGCCTGCACAACGGGTACCAGCACCAACTGTGCCAGACGCTCCCCCACATCCACGGTAAAGCTGGTGCGCCCCCGGTTCCAGCAGGACACCATTAACTCGCCCTGGTAATCCGAATCAATCAAGCCCACCAGGTTGCCAAGCACTATACCGTGCTTGTGGCCGAGCCCGCTTCGGGGCAGGATCATGGCCGCCAGCGATGGATCGGCAATGTGGATCGACAACCCTGTCCTGATCAGTTGGGTATCGCCCGGCTCGAGGGTCAGCGGTTCGTCCAGACAGGCCCGAAGATCAAGGCCTGCGGAGCCTTCGGTGGCATACTCGGGAAAGGGAATCTGGCTGCCAATGCGATCATCCAGAATACGTACCTGAAGATTTTTCCTGCTCATGAGGGGTCCTGTCGATTGTAGTGCAGGTGCGCTGCGCTGAGTCAGCGGGCGGCCTGACCAAGATGTTCACCTATCATCGCCACAAGCTGTCGGGCAATGTTCGTTTTGCTGTCGGGACCGATCGACGTCTGGCCACCCGGCCAGAATACGGTCACCGCATTGTTGTCGCTGTTAAATCCCAGCCCGGGCGTAGACACATCGTTGGCCACGATCATGTTCAGTTTCTTGCGTTGCATTTTGTCGGTGGCGTAGCTCGCCACATCGGTGGTTTCGGCCGCGAAACCTACGCTAAAAGGCGCATCGTCGCGGCCGGCTATGGTAGCCAGGGTGTCGGGATTGCGCACCAGCGAGAGCGCCATGGCGTCACTGGACTTCTTGATCTTGTCTCCGGCACAGGTTTCCGGACGGTAATCGGCGACCGCAGCTGTCGCAATAAACAGGTCACAACCTTCATCCACTGCGCTTGAGGCTTCCTGCAACATGTCCTCGGCCGTTAACACCGGACGAACCTCGACACCGATAGGCGCGGAAAGCGCTACCGGACCACTGACCAGAATCACCCGGGCACCTGCCTTATGCGCCTCGCTGGCCAGGGCATAACCCATTTTCCCGGAGCTGTGATTGCTTATATAGCGCACCGGGTCGATAGGCTCTCGGGTCGGGCCTGCAGTAATCACGACCGTCTTGCCAGCGAGCACGCCTGTGCGACTGTGATCGACAAGCGCAACAATATCCTCCGGCTCCAACATTCTCCCTGGCCCGGTATCACCACAGGCCTGCGCTCCCTGAGCCGGCCCCCATAATTCGATCTGGGGATCCTCTTCAAGAAGCCGGATATTTCTCTGGGTACGGCCGTTGCTCCACATTGCCTGATTCATCGCAGGCACCACGGCAATGGGCGCCTCGGTTGCACAACAAACGGTGGTTAACAGATCGTCGGCCATACCCTGGGCAAGGCGGGCGATAAAATCGGCAGACGCCGGCGCAACGACCAACTGATCAGCCCACTTGGCCAGTTCAATATGCCCCATACCAGCTTCCGCCTCAGGGTCCAGCAAGGACGTCCTCACGGGCTCGCCACTGAGGGCCTGGAAGGTCAGTGGTGCCACGAACGCTTCCGCCCCACGGGTCATAACAACCCGCACCTCATGGCCCGCTTTCTTTAACTGGCGAACCAGTTCGGCGCTTTTATAGGCAGCGATACCACCGGTTACTCCCAGGAGGATTCGTCTGGCGGCCATAGGGGCTCCGTTTCCGCATAAAATAAAAGGCTTATAAGATAGCATGCTCAGGCCGCAGCGACAGCCTGCCAGACCCGGCATACGTTTACCGATTGTTAGTTTTTAAAGTAACCTTTGTAACCCTGAGATGCCCGTCGCGGTGCAGGAAGCACCAGGGCAGGAGACAACCAATGCAAGGAAGCCACGATGTCAGACCCCGCCTGGCCCACGGACGAACGTCCACGGGAACGCCTGCTCGCCCACGGACCGCAAACCCTCTCCGACGCCGAACTGCTCGCCCTGTTTTTACGCACCGGCACCACCGGCATGCCGGTCATGGCATTGGCTCGCCACCTGATTGAGGAGTTTTCCGGGCTTCGGGGGTTGCTGACGGCTTCCCGTCGCCAGTTCTGCGATGTCAAAGGTCTGGGAACCGCCAAATACGCCCAGGTTCAGGCGGCCATGGAAATGGCGCGCCGGGTCATGGATGAACCATTGCGCCAGGGTGATCCCCTGCGCTCTCCCGAAGATACCCGCCGCTTTCTTACCAGTCGGCTCGGCACCTACCCGCACGAGGTTTTCGCAGGCCTGTTTCTGGACAATCGCCATCGCGTTATTCAATACCGTGAGTTGTTCCGGGGCACCATCGATGGCGCGGCCGTCTATCCGCGGGAAGTGGTGCGACAGGCTCTGGAGGACAATGCAGCAGCGGTGATTTTCGCTCACAACCACCCGTCGGGCGTCGCCGAACCGAGCCAGGCCGACATTTCCCTCACCCGCCGCTTGAAAGAGGCCCTCGGACTGGTGGATATCAGGGTTCTTGACCATATGGTTGTTGGCCATGGTGAGGTAGTATCTCTCGCTGAACGGGGTCTGCTGTAAAGCCCGATGGTTAACCTTGCACGGCAATGCCGGAAAACTGGCCAAATTCCCAACAATTTTTTGCGTTGGGGGGCGAGTTCTGGTATAAAAGCGTCCCTTTCTGGCGGCGTCTGGCGAGCAGCGTTCAGTTTAGAGGCGCGAATGGGGGCGTAATGGCTCCTTAGCAACCAGAGACGCATTAAAAAACGAATTCGTATTATTGAGACCATTGCTCAGGTCGGAGGCAAGTATGTCCAGAGTTTGTCAGGTTACCGGTAAGCGTCCGGTATCCGGTAACAACGTTTCCCACGCGATGAACCACACTCGTCGTCGTTTTCTGCCGAATCTGCAGAACCATCGTTTCTGGGTTGAGTCCGAGAAGCGTTTCGTGAAGCTGCGCGTATCCACCAAGGGCATGCGCATCATCGACAATAAAGGCATTGACGCTGTGCTGGCCGATCTTCGTGCCCGCGGCGAGAAATTTTAAGGAGCCGCATCATGCGCGAAAAAATCAAGCTGGTTTCATCAGCAGGTACTGGTCACTTCTACACGACCAAGAAGAACAAGCGTAACACTCCGGAAAAAATCGAGATCAAAAAGTACGATCCGGTTGTCCGCAAGCACGTTGCGTACAAGGAAGCCAAGATCAAGTAATTCCTGATCCGGCATCCAAAAAGGCCCGGCCAATGCGCCGGGCTTTTTTTTGACTTGATGCTATTCAGAACTTCTCCAGGTAGCCCTCCGGCAACGCCACATCCATGGCGATGGGCAGGTGATCCGACATCGGATAACTCACCACCTCGGACCGGCGAATCTCGAGTGAAGGACTTACCAGGATATGATCCAAAGCCTTCTCCGGCCGCCAGCTGGGGAAGCTATGGGCGGTATCCGGTAGCGGTACCAGATCGGTTTCCCTGAGGGGCGTCTGGGTCAGTAGCTGTTCGGCATGGGCGTTCATATCCCCCATCAGAACCACATGCCGGTAGTCGGCAATCAGCTCCCGGATGTAGCCCAACTGACGTTGCTGGGCCGTCTTGCTGAGGGAAAGGTGCATCAGCACCAGCACCAGTGGATCATGCTCGGTTCCGTATCGGGCGATGATGGCGCCCCGGCCCGGAATCAGGCCCGGCAACTTGTGTTCGGTAACGTCCAGGGGACGGTACCGGCTCAGCAGGCCATTGCTGTGCTGGGCGATCTGACCGAGATTCCGGTTCAATTGCTGGTACCAATAGGGAATGCCGGCCGCTTCGGCCAGGTATTGCACCTGGTTGATATAGGCGCTGCGAAGGCTGCCCCCGTCGCACTCCTGCAGCGCCACTACGTCGTAGCTGCGCAGGAGGGAGGCAATCCGGTCCAGATTTTCGATACGGTTGCGATGAGGCAAGATGTGCTGCCAGCTTCGCGTAAGATAATGGCGATAGGACGAGGTATTGATACCCACCTGGATGTTGAAGGTGAGCAGGCGAATGTGCCGTTGCGGCTCGAACTCGGGGACATGTTCGGTCCCGGAGCAGGCACCCCTGGGCCCGCCGGCCGGCCTCAGGATGCCATTCAACTGCTTTCGGATATGCTTGTACATAGTGGCGGCCTCAACCGGCCGGCTGGTCTTTGCAATGGGGCCGGAACCCGTAACGGGGGTTATTCCACCTCGCCACGCTCTTTGGCGACAAGGTAGTCCACCACGTCGAGAACGGCCTCATGGCTGCCGGCCATGGATGCACTGACAGTGTACTTGCCATTAACCAGCATAGTCGGCGTTCCGGTAATCCGCGCGCCACGGATTTTCGATTGAGCTTTCTGCATACGGGCATTCACGCCAAAGCTTTTGTAAGTGCTGACAAACTCATCCGGATCTACACCGTAATCCGCAACAAAGTCGGCCAGGGCTTCAGGGGTATTCAGCGGTCGACGCTCACCGGCAAGCGCCTCGAACAGGGCATCGTGCACCTTGTCCAGCTCCCCCATGGCCTCAAGCGCATAAAAAGCGTAGGCGTGGGGTTCCCAGTTTCTGCCCAGTGCCGCAGGGATCTTCACGTAATTGACGTAATCAGGAGCACTGGCCGCCCACTCCTCAATCAGAGGTTTGAAGTTGTAACAATGGGGGCAGCCATACCAGAAGACTTCCGCTACCTCGACACCGGAATCGCTTTCGGTTCTTACCGGGTTATCCAACCGGTTGTAATGGGTCCCTTCTTTCCACTCTGCAGCACTGGCCAGGCCAGAAACAGACAGCGCCAACAGGAGCAGGAAAGCCGTTCTGAAGGATCGAAACATGAAAAATCTCCGGTTATCTGAATATCGTTTTGGGAGGATTATGACCCAGCGTACCTGAAAAGTTCCACAGGTCGGCAGTTACAGAAAAGAAAGGCAGCAAAAACCCCGCTCCAGGCGGGGTCTTTCGGTACCGTCCGGCTGTGTCAGTTCAGGCCGGAGATGTAGCTGGAGACCGCTTCGATCTCGGCGTCGGTCAGCTTCGAGGCCACATCCATCATGATTGATGCGTTCACGCCGCTGTTCCGCTCACCATCGCGATAGGCTTTCAACTGCTTGACCAGATACTCTGCGTTCTGGCCACCAAGAGCCGGGTAGCCGGCCGGCTCGTTGCCAACGCCTTGCGGGCTGTGACAGCCTGCACAGGAAGGAACGCCAGTTGCCATGTTGCCGCCACGGTACAGAGCAGCACCCTGATCAACCAGATCCGGATCGGCCTGACCTACAACCATTTCCTGTTCGTTATAATAGGCCGCAAGATCCTGCAGGTCCTGATCGTCCATGTTATCCAGAATACCGGTCATTTCCGCGATATTCCGCTCTTTGTCCTTGATCAACACCAACTGGCGATAAAGATATTTTTCGCCGAGACCGGACAGCTTGGGATAAGACCCCATAATGGGCTTGGCACCATTCGCGCCGTGACAACTGGCACATACCGCTGCGTTCTCTTCACCTGCTTGAGGATCTCCCGCCCCGTGCGCCATCGCTGTGAGGCCAACACCGAGAACTACTCCTGCGATCAGTTTTTTCATGCTCGCTCCGCTTCTCTCATCTTTTAAGGGTATTCTTCGCTATGCAGCCGGCAGGCACTGACCAGTCAGGCTCGAAACCGGGGCTGACAGCGGTCGCGCACAGCGCGCCGCCCGGAATTGGTGTAGCATTATACATTAATCCCTGACAACTGAAATCCAAAGGAAAGCCAACCGCTGTGGACTCTGATCTGACTCAAAAAAGCCTTTCTTTTAACAGCGCCCGATTCCTCATCAGCGCTTCCCGCCTGGATGAGTGCCCGCCGGATTTCGGCGCTGAAGTCGCCTTTGCCGGCCGTTCCAACGCCGGCAAGTCCAGTGCGCTTAATGCGATCACCGCCAACAGCAAGCTGGCCCGCACCAGTAAGACCCCCGGACGCACACGGCTGATCAACTTCTTCTCTCTCAACCGCGAGAATTGCCGAATGGTCGATTTGCCCGGGTACGGCTATGCCAAAGTATCCCGGGACATGAAAGACGATTGGCAAAAGCACCTGGGCCACTATCTGAATGACCGGCGCTGTTTACGCGGCCTGGTTCTGGTGATGGACATTCGCCACCCACTGACCGATTTCGACCAAATGATGGTGGAATGGTGCGAACATAACAACCTGCCGCTGATGATTCTGGCCACCAAAGCCGACAAATTGAAATACGGCCAGGCCAAGACCGCCATGCTGGGCATTGCCAAGAACCTGAAATCGTATTCCTGCGTCGAACATCTGATCATGTTCTCTGCAACGTCAAAACGGGGCGTGGACGAATGCCGGGAGGCCTTGATCGAGTGGCTGGAAGCGGAGTAACAAGGAATTAAAGGGTGCCACCGCATTCTATCCGGTAACCGAGGTCAATCACCTGTTCGCCCATGTCCGCGCCGGACAGGCGAGCGATCAGGGCCTCAGCCGCCCTTTGGCCCACCTGCTCACGTGGCGTAATGACGCTGGCCAGCGTCGGCACCATGACCTGGCCAACATTGTGGCCGTGAAAGCCTGCTATCGCCATCTGGCCCGGCACCTCGATACCCTGCCGCTGGCACTCGAAAAAAGCGCCTATAGCCACGTCGTCGTTGGTGCAGAAGATCGCGTCAGTGTCCGGCGCTTCGATGAGTATGCGTTGCAGCAATGTGGCGCCGACACTGAATGATGAGCGCTGTTCACTGCGCAGGGTAACGGGAATCAGCCCCTGCTCCTCCATGGCGCGGGTGTAACCTTCCTGTCGTTGCAACGTGCGAGCATCCAGCCGAACCGCCAGGTACACAACATGGCGGCGACCACGGCGAATCATCTCCCGCACCATGTCATAGGCCGCACGCACATTGTCAAAACCCACCGCCTGCTCGAAGGGCGTCGTGTGGGTGTCCATGATTTCCACCGTGGGCACGCCTGCTGTTCCCAGCATTCGCAGGGTGCGGTCGGTGTGCTGGCTTTCCGACAGAATCACGCCATCAACGTTGTAGGACAGTAGCGAGGCCAGACTGCGCTCTTCCACCTCGCGGCTGTAACCGTAGTGGGCCAGCATCAGGTGATAGCCCGCCGGTTCAGTGACTGATTCGATCCCCTTGATGACATCGGCGAAGACCTGGTTGGTCAGCGATGGCAGCAGCACACCGATTGCGTGGCTGGTGGATTTGGAAAGCAGATCCGGCGCCCTGTTCGGGATGTAACCCAGCGCCTCGGCCTCGGCGAAAATCCGCTCACGCATGTGTTCAGACACATTATTGCCGCCCCGCAGGCAACGGCTCACGGTCATTTTCGTAGCACCGACCCTATCGGCAATATCCTGCAGTGTTGGGCGCTTCTTTTTAACCATTCAGTTTTTCCGCCTCCGGTCGGGTGTACTCAGCACTGCCAGGCAGCGCTCAACAATCCGGTCGGGCGGCTCGCAGACGTCGACGACAATGGCCCCTTCCCCTGGTTCCGGCTCCTCCAGCGTGCGAAACTGACTTTCGAGCATGGAACGACCATTGAAGTAGTGATCTTCCCGACTGGAATGCCGAGACCAGATGGTTTCCATGTCGCCCTTGAGATAGACAAACTGCAGTGACGGATTACCCGACCTCAGCCGGTCACGGTACGCCCGCTTGAGGGCAGAACATGCCAGCACCAGACCGCCTTGCTCACCCTTGACCAGCTCTGCCAGATCATCCAGCCAACCGCTACGGTCGGAATCTGTCAGCGGCACACCGCTGGCCATTTTGGCCACGTTGGCCGGACTGTGAAAGTCGTCGGCATCGAAAAACGGAACCTGAAGACGTTCCGCCAGCCGGGTACCAATCAGGCTTTTGCCACACCCGGACACACCCATGACGATGATTTTGGAAACGCTCATATCACTGCCACCACAAAGCCAGTTGCGGGAATGCGATCAACAGGGCCAGCGCAACAATCTGCAAGGCAATAAATGGCAGTAGCGACCGGAAAATCTCGCCGAGGGTGATGTCCTTGGGGGTTACCGTTTTCAGATAGAACGCGGCCGGGCCAAAGGGCGGTGACAGGAAGGATACCTGCATATTCATGCAGAACACCACACCGAACCAGATCGGGCTGTAGCCCAGCTCCGTGACAATGGGCACGAAAATCGGCATGGTCAGAAGAGCCACCCCGACCCAGTCCAGGAACATGCCCAGAATCAGTAGAATAAACATCATGAACAGGATGGTGGTTAGCCCATCCCCGCCACTGACTGCAAAAACCATCTCGCGGACAAACTCGATACCGCCCATCAGGTTATAGACGCCCACAAGAGCGGTGGCGCCGATGCCGATCCAGATGATCATGCCACACACCCTCAGCGTACTGATTGTGGCTTTGCGCACCATGGCCAGAGACAGTTCTCCCCGGATCCAGGTACTGATGGCAATGCCCAGCACACCCAGGGCCGAAGCTTCGGTGACCGACGCCACACCGCCATAGATGCTGCCCAACACGACCACGACCGACAGAATCGGGAACAACAGGGCCTTGAAGAAGTTCGGCGCCGGGGTTTCCGGCTGATCCTGGTCGGAGGGGATGGGGGCCATCTCCGGCTTCAGCCAGACCCTGACCAGCACGTAGCCCATGTAGAGCAGCGCCAGGATCAGCGCGGGCAGGAACGCGCCCTTGAACAGATCACCAATGGAGACGTTTGCGGTCAGGCCATAAATGATCAGGACAATGCTCGGCGGCAACATGGTGCCCAGCGCACCACCGGCACAGGTGGTGCCAATGGCCAGCTTGCGATCGTAACCCAGACGCAGCATCTGCGGCAGTGCCAGAATACCGAGCAAAACGGTTTCGCCACCGATCACCCCCGACATGGAAGCAAGGATCACCGCCACCACCAGGGTCTGGAGGGCAACACCACCGCGCAGCTTGCGGCCAAAACGGGCCATAGCATCAAACAGGTCCCGGGCAATGCCGGAATGATCCAGTAGCGATGCCATCAACACGAACATCGGCACCGCCAGGAAAACGTAGTTGCCTATAAAGCTGTAAAGACGACTGCTGACAATCGGCAGCGCGTCAGGGCCAAACCAGCCCAGGGCAAAGACCAGGGCCACCAGGCCGGTGGCAAAGGCCAGCTGCATGCCGGTCAGCAACAGTACGATCAGCATCACCAGCATCAGCAGGCTGCCGTAGCCAATTCCGAGGGAAGCCAGCTCAAACATTGTCTTTCTCCCCGGTCGGCGCCGGACCACGCAGATCACGAATCAGGTGCAGGACAAACTGGAGGGTCATGACAGCAATCGCCACCAGAATGATCACCTTGAGAAAGGCGGGAAACGGCGGATTCCAGGCCGACCCGGAGGTCTCCAGGCGCCAGCCGCCCCAGGGGGCCCAGACGGCGCCCCTGGCCATGAACCAGCTGGCATAGAGCAGCATCGAACAGAACGCCAGCCCGAACAGATGGTGAACCACCCGCAGCCAACGCTGGACGGCCGGGGACACTGCGTCGTAGATCAGCACAATACGCACGTGGCGATCGGTGGCCAGGGCATAGAGCCCACCCAGCACGAACAGGGTGGCACCGGCGAAGGTCACCGTTTCATGCACCCAGAGCGTCGGCGAACCGAACACATATCGGCGGACAATCTCGTAGAAAGACACCAGGACGATCAACGCGAATACCAGGCTCAGCTTTTTCCCCAGCCAGACAATGGCGCGGTCAAGGCGGGTAAAGCCGATATCCTCGTCGGATTCGGGCAGCAGATCACCCTGGCCCGGAGTGCGCTCCGGGCCGGAGGAAAGGTTTGCAGCAGACATAATGAACTCCGCGCACCGGGCAGGCCCTGCCTGCCCGGTTACTGGTTACGGGGCATTGCCTTCAGAGCAGGCCCTGGGATTCCAGATAGCCGGTTACCGACTGATAGACTTTCTCGGCATTGGGGGATTGCTCAGCGTATTTCTTCCACTGGTCCCGGGCAATGGTGCGGAACTTCCGGCGCTCTTCCGCCGACCAGTCATGAACGGTGATATCCGGATTGGCGCGGGCTTCCCTGACGGCCTTCTTGTCCGCCATGGCCAGCTGGGTGCTGATATCCTGGGCGAAGTCCCGGGCCGAGACGGTCATGATCGTCTGAATGTCCTTGGGAAGCTCTTCCCAATCTTCCAGGTTCATGGCAATTTCGATCAGCGGCAGGGAGTGGAAGCCAGGGTACACCGGATGCGGGGCAATCTCGTGCAGGCCGGCTTCGTGGTTGGTGGAAAACACCGTATAGTCGGCAGCATCGATAACACCCTTGCTCAGTGCGGTGTAGACCTCGGAACCTGGCAGGTTCACTGGCGCCGCCCCGGCGGCGGCAAATACCGACTGCACCAGACCTTCGGGTGCACGCATCTTGAGGCCTTTCAAGTCTTCAACACCATCCAGCGGTTTCTTCGAAACAAACGACTCCAGGCCAGTGCCACCACCGCCAACAAACTTCACGCCATAGGGCGCGTAGAGCTCATTCATCAGCTCATAGCCACCGCCATAATTGATGTAATCGATGAGCTGGTCCGGGCTGGACCAGGCGCCCACGGTATTGCCAATGAGCCCGAACGCGGGATCTTTGCCGGAAAAATAACCGGTCACCGATACATGGCCATCCAGGACGCCCATATTCATGGCACCGAGAGTTTCGGTATGGCTTACCACGCTGCCCACGGGCAGAAGATCAATGGCAACGCGGCCACCGGTCATTTCTTCGACACGGTCAGCCCATTGCTGCTGAATCTCGAAGTTCTTGACGCCAGAGGGGTCGGAGGACTGGAACTTGAAGGTATAGTCCGCCGCGAAGGCGTTAAAGGCAAATGCAGCTGACAGTAGGCCAGTCGCGAGTCGGGTCGGGAACATAATCGCGTCTCCTGATTGTTTTTGTGCCGGCAGATGTTACCGGTAACATCAGAAGCGTATCGAATTCGGAAATCACTTACAAGGGTGTTTTTTGAGCAGGAAACAGTAGGGAATAAAAAAACCGGCCTGCCAGAAAGCAGACCGGTGAAACGTCAGGGTTTGCGACGTGCTAAAACCTGAGATCGCACTCAGGAGACGCAAGGAATATCCGAATTCCCAACGTCACCGTTATGAGTCCGATTTTCGCCAAAAGTTCCAGGGCAGATCATTTTTTGATCAATTATTCGGGTTTCACTTGCACAGGGCCGCGCCCAGATCGTCCCTGTCGTGCAGTGCCGGCCGATACTTCTCTCTCAGAGCCATCACACGCTCACGATACGCTGGCGTCAGGTAGGGAATTTCCAGGGTGAGCACCTGGTAGATGCCCTGCTTCAGCTCGGTGAGCGTGAGACAGGCAGATTCCTCGGCCGCATGGGCGGTTTTCAGGAACGCCATCCAGTTGGTAATCACCAGCCACACATTCAGCGACATGGCCGATCGCAGGTCTTCCTCCTGGGGTTCAATAATCCCGGCTTCCGCCAGTTTTTCGAAAATGCGACTGATTGAAGTCAGGCAGCGGTTGGTGAAATCGCGATAGTCCTGTCGCAGTCTCTTGTCGCTGTCCAGAAGGTATTCCAGATCCCGGTGGAAGAACCGGTAACTCCAGAGGCCGTCAAAGACCGACTCCAGATAGAAGGTCATGTCGTCCAGGGTCATGGCCCGGTCTTCCGGAATGTCCAGGTAGAAATCCACCAGTTTTTCGTATTCCAGGAAGATCTCGTAAATGATGTCCGACTTGTTGCGGAAATGGTAATAGAGGTTGCCCGGCGAAATGGCCAGGTGCGCCGCGATATGGTTGGTGGTGACGTTGCGCTCGCCCCGCTCGTTGAACAGCTCCAGGCTGGAGAGCAGTATCTTGTCTCTTGTCTTCATAGACCCGTCGGCGTTTGTTGTTGTATCGCTCACAGATGGCCCGATTCGCCACCCGCCTCCGCTTGACTCACTAGAGTATATACTCTAATAATACCCCCAGACGCAAATTGAACACTTTTTCGCCAGTCGTTCAATACCTGAAATAACGGGCCACCGACGAAGCATGATCGGGGCCGAAGAGGAGAAAAATCATGGGAGCCACTGTCGTTCAGCTCACCGAGAGCAAGAAACAGATCCAGCACACCCACCGCGTGTTTGAGGATCAGAAAAAGGCGTTCCGCAACAATCCCATGCCTTCCCTGGCCGAGCGGCAGGAAAACCTGAAACGCCTCAAACGGGTGCTGCTGGGTAACCAGGACCGGCTTCTGGATGCCATCGACCGGGATTTCAACTGCCGCTCGAAAGACGAATCCCTCATTGCCGAGGTCATGCCGTCGATCCAGGGCATCAATTACACCCTGAAAAATCTCAGTAGCTGGATGAAGCCATCCAAACGCCATGTATCCATGTTGTTCCAGCCTGCCAGCAACAAGGTCCACTACCAGCCCAAGGGTGTGGTGGGCGTAATCGTGCCCTGGAACTACCCTCTCTACCTCGCAGTGGGCCCCCTGGTTGCGTCTCTGGCTGCGGGCAACCGCACCATGATCAAGATGTCGGAGTACACGCCACACACCTCGGCCCTGTTCAAGGAGCTGATTGAAGCCAGCTTCCCGGAGGACCTGGTCTCGGTTATTAATGGCGAGGCCGACGTGGCTGCAGACTTCTCGTCACGTCCGTTTGATCATCTGCTGTTCACAGGTTCTACGTCGGTGGGCAAGCTGGTCATGAAGGCCGCAGCGGAAAATCTGACACCGGTCACCCTGGAGCTGGGAGGCAAATCCCCGGCCGTGGTCTCCCCGGATGTGCCCATGGAAGACGCGGCCCAGAGAATCGCCTTTGGCAAGGCTTTCAATGCCGGCCAGACCTGCGTGGCGCCCGATTACGTCCTTTGCCCCGCTGACCGGGTGCAGTCGTTTGTCGACGAGTTCCGTGCCCGTTTTTCCGAGATGTATCCCAGCCTGCGGGACAATGACGACTTCACTGCCATCATCAATGAGCGGCAGTACGATCGACTGCAAGGCTACCTTGAGGACGCCCGGGAGAAAGGCGCCGAATTGGTGGAGATCAACCCTGCCCGGGAGAATCTGAAGGACGGCACCCGAAAACTGCCCCTGACGCTGGTGCTGAACACCACTCCGGATATGAAGGTGATGCAGGATGAGATCTTCGGTCCGATTCTGCCGATCGTCAGTTACGGCAGCCTGGATGAAGCCATTCACTACATCAATGATCGTCCGCGGCCTCTGGCGCTGTATTTCTTCGGGTACGACAAGACCCAGCAGCAGCATGTGGTGGATAACACCCACTCTGGAGGCATGTGCATCAACGATTCCCTGATGCACGTAGCCCAGGATGATCTGCCTTTCGGTGGCATCGGTGATTCCGGCATGGGGCACTATCACGGCCGTGAGGGGTTCCTGACCTTCTCCCATCACCGGGCCATTTTCACCAAGCAGAAATTCAACAGCGGCAAGTTTGTCTATGCGCCCCATGGGACAACTGCGCACAAATTGGTTTACAAGTTCTTTATCCGCTGAGAACTCGGAGTCTGTCGCGGGCTGGTAGCCCCTTCCAAAACACGCCGTGAATACGTCCGTGTAGGCTTGAGCAAAACATCCCTGTTTTGCACAGTTTTGGAAGGGGCTACCAGCCCGCGACGATTCAGCATTTTCCCCGCTATCCAAAAACAATAACGAGAACACACCCATGCAGAAACAGATCCCTGATCCGTCAGGACACCCTCAATTTGCCGATCTCAACCGCCGAAGCTTTCTAAAAACCGGACTTGGCGGTGCCGTGTTTCTGGGCACCGTCAGCGTCACCGCCGGGCTTAGCGGATGCGCCACTCAGCCGGCGGGCCGGCTGAGTGCCGTTGGCACCCGGATGGACGCCAGCTACCAGTTCCGGTTTTTAAACGAGGATGACATTGCGCTGTTCGAGGCCTTGTTGCCCGCCATGATTGGGCCGGGTTTGCCAGAGCAGCCACAGGCCAGAAACCTGGCAATTGCCGGGACGATCGAGCGGATTGATGCCGGCATCCACAAGTTCGGACCAGCTAACCAGAAGGAACTGCGGCAACTGTTTGACCTGCTGAACTTCGGGCTCACCCGGGTGACCGTTGCCCGGGTCTGGTCCAGCTGGCCGAATGTGACAACGGCGGAAGCCGACGCGTTTCTGGAGCGCTGGCGCACCAGCCGTATCGGGCTGTTCAACAACGGCTACATTGCGCTGACCAAGATCAGCAACGTGGCGTTTTATGGCTATCGGGATTTCTGGCACCTGTCCGGCTATCCCGGACCACCGCAATACGCGGTCGACGCATTGCCACAATTCCAAAACGCCTGATTGCCAGCTGATCTGACGGAGCACAAACATGTCATTGACCGATCGTATTGCCCAGGGCCTGGAATCAGGCTGGAACGTCACCGATAGCGCCCTCCTGACGCAAAACCTGACCGCAGAAGCGGACGTTGTTGTTATCGGAACCGGCGCCGGTGGCGGCACCACCGCCGAGATTCTGGCCCGCAGCGGGTTGTCCGTGATACTCGTGGAGGAGGGCCGGCTTTACTATCAGAAAGACTTCAAGATGGACGAGCAGACCTCCTATGCCAACCTTTACCAGGAAGGCATGAGCCGGGTAACCCGGGACGGGGCAATCGCCATTTTGCAAGGCCGCTGCGTGGGCGGTTCCACCACGGTAAACTGGACTTCCAGTTTCCGGACACCGGCGCCCACGCTCAATTACTGGGCCGAGCAGTTTGGCCTGGACGAACTTCGGCCGGACGCCATGGCGCCCTGGTTCGATGGCCGGGAAGAACGCCACTCCATGGCCCCGTGGCAGGTCGACCCGAACGTCAACAACGACATCTTGCGCCAGGGCTGCGAAAAACTGGGTTACAGCTGGCAGATCATTCCCCGCAATGTGAAAGGCTGCTGGAACCTGGGCTATTGCGGCGTCGGCTGCCCGACCAACGCCAAACAGGGCGCCCTGATGACCACCATTCCGGGGGCGCTCGATAACAACGCCCGGCTGTTCCACAGCCTGCGCGCCGACCGCCTGGTAATGAACGAGGACAAGATCGACCACCTGGAAGCCTCTGCCTTTGCGGATGATGGCGTCACCCCGACCGGGATCAAGGTCACGCTCAAAGCCCGACACTTCGTGGTCGCCGCCAGCGCCATCGGCAGCCCCGGCCTGCTGCTCCGCTCCGACATCCCGGACCCGCACCAGCGGATCGGCAAGCGTTCGTTCATCCATCCGGTCAACGCCACCGTCGCCCAGATGCCTCAGCGCGTCGATCCGTTCTATGGCGCGCCCCAGTCCATCTACTCGGACGAATTCAACTTCCGAAACGGCGTCGACGGCCCGGTTGGTTACAAACTCGAGGTGCCACCGCTGCACCCGGGCATGTCCAGCGGCGTCATACCCGGCCACGGCGAAACCCAGATCAACAACATGGCCGGCCTGCCCCACATGCAGTCCGTCATCGCCCTGCTCCGGGACGGCTTCCACCCCGAAAGCCCCGGCGGCACAGTCTCCCTCCGCGACGACGGCAGTCCGGTACTGGACTACCCCGTCAGCGACTACCTCTGGAAGGGCATCCGCGAAGCCTTCCACACCATGGCCGAAATCCAGTTCGCCGCCGGTGCCGAAAAAGTCCGCCTGATGCACCTGGATTCCGACTGGTACACCAACTGGACCGACGCCAAAGCCGCCATCGACCAGCTCCCCATGGCACCCCACCGCGTCCGCCTGTTCACCGCCCACCAGATGGGCGGCTGCGCCATGGGAAGCAATCCGCAAAACTCGGTCGTCAACGGCTTTGGTGAACACCACCAGGTCAGCAACCTCAGCATCCACGATGCCTCGATCTTCCCCACCAGCATCGGGGCAAATCCGCAGCTGTCGGTTTACGCCCTGGCGGCACGGAACAGTACAAGGTTGGCTCAAAGACTCTCGCGAGCAGCCAGCTAGCATTGCGCGCAGATAACAGCCCCAGTTTCCTTCGGGGAGGCTCGCACGGGGATGAAAGGGCTGGCTGGAAGGGCTTGTCCGGGAATGTGAGAAGCCATGGATGGCTTCGCTCAAGCGCACATGGGTGAGACAAGCGATTATGAAGCGAAGCTTCATGCGCAGGCGAACGACAGCAATCTGTGATTGCTGGCCGGACCCCGAAGGGGTGCTTGTAGCGTTTCCCGGACAAGCCCTTCCAGTCGGCCCCACCACATAGCCGACATGCACGACCTGAAGCCCCGGACGCCTACAGAGTCTCCGAAAATGCTGCTATCCTTGGGCCTCGCAAAGAAAGGAGCTGCGCATGTCCAAAGTCATCTACCCGGGCACCTTCGATCCCATCACCAACGGCCACACCGACCTGATCGAACGGGCCGGCCGAATGTTTGATGAAATCGTCGTCGCCATCGCCTATAACCCCAAGAAACAGCCACTTCTCGATCTAGAAGAACGCTGCGAACTGGTCCGCCAGGCGACCGCGCATCTCCCCAATGTCAGCGTCACCGGATTCAGCAACCTGCTCGCCGATTTCGTCCGTGAACAGGGTGCCACCGTGATCCTCCGTGGACTCCGGGCGGTATCGGATTTCGAATACGAATTCCAGCTGGCCGACATGAACCGCCGTCTGGCTCCGGAAGTGGAAAGCGTTTTCCTGACACCGGCCAATCACCTGTCCTACATCTCCTCCACCCTGATCCGGGAAATCGCATCCCTGGGTGGCGATGTCTCGGAGTTTGTTGATCCGGCGGTAGAGGCTGCCCTGAAAAAGAAGTTCAGCTGAAGCTGAACTAACAAAAAAGCCCCGACCAGCGGGGCTTTTTTATGGCAATGAAGCAGCGGCGTCAAAGCAACGGCGGCAAAGGAATTTCCACACCGTTCACGTCCAGCACAAGATCTTTCATACTGGCATCAAGCACCAGACTGTCACCCTGCTCTACCAGCAGCCCCTGCTTTATCAGCGGTGCCAGCTGTAACCGGAATTCCGGGTATTCCTCCGCGAGCGCGACGGGCAGACTGAGATCCATTTTGCCGGTCAACTGCTGCATCACCATCAGCATTTCTGCTTTCTGATCCGCCGTCAGCTCCGGATGGGCGATCCGGGCGCTGCCTTCTATCACACCCTCCGGGGTGGTCACCGTCAGCTCTGGAAAACCAACCGAGAACCCGGCTGCTGCCAAATCCCGAACGGCGGCATTCACCTGCTGCATGGCGGCCATCTGCTGCTCAAACTGCTGGGGACCGCCAGAGGCCTGAGTGATAGCCAGCGCCTGCATGGATGAAAGGCTCTCGGTCAGGTTGCTCCAGGCCGCCACATCCAGCCCGGACAATGCGAACACCAGTCTCTGGGGACCATAACGCTCATCGGCCGTTGAAACGCCAGCGACCTCGAACGTCATTCGTGAATCCAGGCGCTCACCATCGTTGACCGGCTCGCTGCTGCTAAGAACCGAAATCCCCTGAAGCATGAAGGGGGCTTCCGCCGCCGGGGTCACAGCAACCGATTCCACCGCAATCTCGCCGGAGCCGGTCCAGACCTCACCGGTCAGATGACTCATGGTTTGCTCGAGGCGGAAGTCGCTGACCTGGATATCCAGGTCCGGACCGGACAGGGTTACTCCCGGCCAGACCATCAAGGCATCGGCCTGAGAACCGGCCTCACTGACCTCAATTCTTGCCAAGCCGCCACTTGAGGCCAGGGTCTCCCCGGTATCCGGGTCCGTCAGGGTCATCTGGGGCGCTTCGAGTTCGAGAACAGCGGTACCCCAGAGACGGGTTTCCAGGGTCAGCTTCGGCTCCTCACCGGAGAACCAGTCGCTATCGCCGGCGGCCCAGCCATCCTCGGGCTGGAAATCCATCAGGCTGCCGGTCACGCCATGGGTCACATTGGCCCGGTAGGCAAGCTTCAGGGATTCACCGGTTTCCGGATTGATCAGGTTCACCGAACCTCTGAAACGGGCCCCGAGAATACCTCTCTCATAGTTATCCGTTTCCATGCGAAGGAAGGGTTGTGCATCGTTCACCTCCGCTGTTGCCTGGTGCCACTGCTGCTCAGTTACGTATCCCACGACCCAGGGCAGGCCGCCCGCTACAGCCAGCACACCAGCGCCGGCAATCATCCATTTGGTGTTCAAACAACTTTCTCCAGTTCGGGAATCAGGTTTTTCCGGTCAGCCGTTCAAGCAACACCAATTGTGAGGCAAGGCGCTCTTCACCTTCTGCGGGCTGGTTCTGAATATAACTGCCGTCCGGTTGCAGTACCCAGGACTGGCAATTGTCGGCCAGGTAGGTATCCAGATCTTCTCTGACCCGGGCGGCAAGATCAGGATCGTCCAGGGGGAAAGCGGTTTCCACCCGGCTGAGCAGGTTCCGTTCCATACCATCGGCACTCGAACAGTACACATCCGGGCGGCCATTGTTGCCAAAGTAGTAGACACGGGTGTGCTCCAGGAAGCGGCCAATGATCGACCTCACCCGAATATTCTCCGAGAGGCCCGGCACTTCCGGACGCAGACAACAGATGCCGCGGATGATCAGATCGATTTTCACACCGGCCTGTGAAGCCCGGTAAAGCGCCTTGATCAGCTGGATTTCCGTCAATGCATTGAACTTGAAGATGATCCGGCCCTTGTCCCCAAAGCCCGCTTCCCGATCAATCAGGCTCAGTAGCCGGGGATGGAGGGTGAAGGGCGAATGAAACAGCTTCTTGATCTTCAGGGCCTTACCCATGCCGGTAAGCTGCTGGAACAGCTTGTTGACGTCATCGCTGATGGACTCATCGCAGGTCATGAAGCTGTAGTCGGTATACAGACGGGCGTTACCGGCATGGTAGTTACCGGTGCCCAGGTGCACATAGCGGCGCAGCCGTCCCTCCTCACGCCTCACAATCAGAATCATCTTGGCGTGGGTTTTGTAACCAACCACGCCGTATACCACGATCACGCCCGCTTCCTGCAGCCGACTGGCCAGCTCGAGGTTCTCGGCCTCACTGAATCGCGCCCGTAACTCGATAACCGCGGTAACCTCCTTGCCGCGGCGGGCCGCATCCGCCAGCGCCTCGACAATCTCCGAGTCTGCCCCCGTCCGATATAGGGTCTGGCGAATCGCCAGAACCTGAGGATCCTTGGCGGCCTGGCGCAACAGATCAACGACCGGGCTGAAATTTTCGTAAGGGTGCAACAATAGAATCGGGCGCTTGCGAATGGCATCGAACATCGATTCCTTGCTGCGTATCAGCTTGGGAATCGACGGCGAAAAACCGGAATAGGTGAGGTCCGGACGGTCCACCAGCCCTCCGACCGCCATCAATCGGGTCAGGTTCACCGGGCCATGGACCTGGTAAAGATCGCGCTCGGTCAGACCGAATTCCTTCAGCAGGAACTGCACCAGTTCTTCCGGGCAGTTGTCAGCAACCTCCAGGCGCACGCCGTCGCCAAACCGGCGACTGAGCAGCTCACCACGCAGGGCCGAGGCCAGGTCTTCCAGATCGTCTTCAAGCTCAAGGTCGGCGTTACGGGTCAGCCGGAACTGATAGCAGCCTTTCACCTCCATGCCGGGGAAGAGCTCGTCGGCGTGGGCGTGGATCATGGACGACAGGAACACCAGGTTTTCGCCACCATTGCAGACATCATCAGGCAGACGGACCAGGCGGGGCAGCGAACGCGGAGCCGGCACAATCGCCATGCCGGTTTCCCGCCCGAAGGCGTCCTTGCCGTCCAGCTCAACAATGAAGTTCAGGCTTTTGTTGACCAGACGCGGGAACGGGTGCGAAGGATCCAACCCGATGGGGCTGACCACCGGCAGGATCTCCTCCTCGAAATAAGTGCGCACCCACTCCGCCTGCTCCGGCGTCCACTCCCGGCGCCGGACAAAGTGAATGTTCTGCTCTTCCATCTCGGGAATCAGCACATTGTTCAGTATGTCGTACTGCTCGCGAATGTACTCGTGAGCAACACGGCTGATCTCCGCCAGGGCCTGGTCCGGCATCATGCCATCGGCACCAACGGTCTCACGGCCGTATTTCATCTGCTGCCTTAGACCGGCCACACGGATCTCGAAGAACTCGTCCATGTTGCTGCTGAAAATGCAGCAGAAAATCAGACGATTGATCAACGGGTGCGTCGTATCCAGGGCCTGCTTGAGCACGCGGTAATTAAACTGGAGCTGGCTCAGTTCCCGGTTGAAGTAATTTTCATTGGCATCCAGGTTGATCTCCTCACCAACCGGGGGCACATCCACCGGCGCAGGCACACTCCGGTCATCCCCTGCCGTCTGATTCTTCGCCGTTTCCGTTGTCATGATTCCTCGATTCCAGTGTGTTCGCCACTGCTGGCGAATGATTTTGGCCTTATCCGCGCTGACGGTCCCGCATCAGTCGGGCCGCGCGCACGGCAAAGTAGGTCAGGATTCCGTCGGCCCCGGCTCTGCGCATGGCCATCAGGCTTTCCATCATCACCGCATCCCCGTCGAGCCAGCCGTTCTGGGCTGCGGCCATATGCATGGCGTATTCGCCACTGACCTGGTAAACAAATGTTGGTACCCGCAATTCCGTCTTCACCCGGTGCACGATATCGAGATACGGCATACCGGGCTTGATCATCACCATGTCTGCGCCTTCGGCCAGGTCCATCGAGACCTCATGCAATGCCTCGTCACCGTTGGCCGGATCCATCTGGTAGGTCGCCTTGTTACCCTTGCCGAGATTGGCGGCCGAGCCTACCGCATCACGGAAAGGCCCGTAATAGCTTGATGCGTACTTGGCAGAATAGGCCAGGATCCGTGTGTTCACATGGCCGCCGTTTTCCAGCGCTTCGCGAATGGCACCAATACGGCCATCCATCATGTCAGACGGTGCGACCACATCGGCGCCCGCATCGGCATGGGAGAGCGCCTGGTTGACCAGTGCCTCGACCGTCACGTCATTGAGGACATAACCGTCGTTATCGATGATGCCGTCCTGGCCATGGGTGGTGAAAGGGTCCAGCGCCACGTCTGTAATCACTCCGAGTTCCGGGTGGGCCGACTTGAGGGCGCGAACCGCTCTCTGCGCCAGACCATCGGAATCCCAGGCTCCGGAGCCGGAGAGATTTTTCTTCTCGGCCGGAACTACCGGAAACAGGGCAATTGCCGGGATACCCAATTCGACCAGCTCCGCAGCCTGTTCAACCAGCAGATCAATGCTCAGGCGCTCCACTCCCGGCATTGAGGGCACCTGTTCCCGCTGGCCCTCACCCTCCAGCACGAATACCGGATAGATCAGGTTGTCCGGCGTGAGCTGGTTTTCCCGAACCAGGCGACGCGAGAAATCGCTGGCCCGGTTACGGCGTAAGCGGGTGGCAGGAAAAGTACGGGGAGTCGGAATCGGCACTGACAACCTCCTGGATGGCTGAACAAAAAGTCTGATGGACCGTCTCGGCATCCGCCGGGCGCCCTTTGCGCCATCATACACGGCCGGCGCCGCTGGTTGCAGACTCCCCTGGCAGGTTAGGGCGATTAAATGACAGGTTAATTACCGTATCGAATCCAGCGCCTCGGCTCGAACCTGTTCGGTTTCATTGAAGTGGCTGGCCCTCAGACGCTCCAGCGCCTGTTGACGTTCCGGCTCGGCAAGCCCGGGGGACAATAGCCGGTCCCGCTCCTGTGAATAGACTTGCCAGCGGCGGTCCCAGTTCTTTTGTTCCTCCTCAAGGCGGGCCAGCCTGTCCGCCGCGGCTTCCCCAAAGGCCTCCTGACGCCAGGCCTCGAGCGCCCGGGGATCATCCGCCAGCTCCCGGCGCACCTGTTCATAGTCTGCAAACCGTCGGGTCTCCTCCCTGGCCTTGCGGAGCGGCTCCGGCAAGGCAGACTCGGCCTGGCGAAGAGCTTCTGCTTTCTGCTCATCGGTCAGGCTGTCATTGCTTGCGATCCTGAGTTTTTCGATCTGGAAGCGGTCGACTGCCTCATCGTCAGCAAAGAAAGCGACGGCGGTATCGGCATCAAGCCAGGTCCGCCGCAGTGCCTGGATCTCTGCCATCCTTCGCTGCATCTCACCCGCGCCAAGCCCGGACACCTCACCATAGCTTTGTTCCAGCTCAGAAACCGCAAGTTTATATTCCAGGTAGTTTCCAAGGGTTACCAGGGCCTGGGATCTCGCTGGCTCTTCCAGGCCCGACAGCGCCGCTTCAATGCGCGCCACCAACGCTTGCAGCGATTCCTCTCCCAGGGCTGACAGGAAATACTCGAACAGCTGTCGCAGATGCGGGGTCGGGACAAGATTGCCGAACCTGTCCGTTCGGGCCCAACCATCCGGGACCGAGGTGCCGGCCAGCGAGGCTGGCAACTGCTCGGGAACACGGACCGTGGAAGCGTTGTTTACCAGGTCGGAGGGCGCAGAAGAGGCCGCCCCCTTGTTCAGTGATTTCAGAGACTCATCAACAGGCGCCGATACGACCGGCTCACCCTCGGCAGCCGGATATGTCGTCATCAGCCAGAAGCTGACAACAGCTGCTATGATCAGTAGCAAAACAAGGAAAAGATGGATTCGGCGCTTCATTACCACACAGGAGTCCGGATTACGGGTGACTGGCGATTTGCCCGGGCTAACGGCGCAAAATGATAATGAACGAGGATAAACGACGCTGACAGGTCATACCGAGACAGGGATCAAAAACGGAGCCGGGGCGAAGCGCCCCGGACTGCCGTCTGAACGTTCAGAGGGAGCGGTTGTTAAAACCCACTTCCACCTTGCGAGGTGTATCAGAACGGAAGGAGGTATCTACTTCCTGGATCCTTCCGCCCTGGCTCAGGAACGCTTCGATGTCTGCCTGCAACTGTGCGCGAACGCGGGCACGGCCGGCGATGGAATGGTTGTCGTCACTGTCGCTGGTCCAGCTTCCGGACTGCTCCAGGTTGCTTTCGTCGAATTCACTCATGATCTTTTCTCCATCAACGAAAACAGATGGTCGAGTGCTGCGACCCCGCAGGGAACCTCACTCCGTATCGACGAAAGACCGCCTGCGGCTTCGTCTTGGCGTCTTTATAATCTGCTTTTCGTGACCACGCTATTTATTGGCAACGACTTTTTTGTAAATTTTTGTAAATCACAACAAACAATTGAATTACATGCGAAAATTTTATATTCGTCTGTAGATCAAGAAATTGACAGAAAGAATGAATAGTGATTCACTGCTTATAGGGAGCCCGAATGGCCTATCGAGAAACGGAAAAAATGCGCCAGCGCAAGGCGGAGGCGCGCAAACGGATTGTGGACTGCACTTATCAGTGCGTGGCCGAAGGCGGTTTTCGAAGCGCGCGGGTTACCCGGATCGCCGGGCTGGCCGGCGTTGCCACAGGAACTATCTACCGGCACTTCGAGTCCAGAGAGGACCTGTTCGCCGAGATTTTCCGGCTGGCAACCCAGCGGGAGGTCGACAAGGTCGCCGAAGCTCTGGCCTCCGATGGCAACGCCGCCGAGCGGCTTGAGCGGGCACTCAGACAATTTGCCGAGCGGGCACTGAAAGGCCCGCAAATGGCCTGGTCACTGATCGCCGAGCCGGTGGACCCGAAAGTGGAAGAAGAACGACTGGCATACCGCAAGGCGTACGCCAACCTGTTCGAAAAAGCGATCCGCGAAGGCATTGAAGAAGGATGCATCCGGGATCAGGACGCTCGCCAAAGCAGCACCTGCCTGGTGGGCGCCATAGCGGAAAGCCTGGTTGGCCCCCTGTCACCGACACAGACCAGCCAGGCCACCAGCACAACAGAAGACAACAATGACCCGCTGGTCAATTCCATCATCTGCTTTTGTATGCAGGGGTTGACCGGCACCAGGAGGTAGCTATGAACGCGCGGCAGCCCGGGCCAGAGACGCCATCAAACGACCAGGAAGATCGCTACCTGGCCAGCACCCACGAGGTCTTCAACCAGCCACCGGCCCTGGAGAACTATAACCTGTTCGAACAGGACATTGCCCTGCAGGAAGCTGCCCTCCGGGAGGGCGCCGGTAAAGCTGCCGAGGACCTCAAGGCATTCGGAGCCCTGGCCGGGGCCGCGCAGACCATTGACCTGGGGTTTCGCGCCAACGCCAACAAACCGGTCTTCAACACCCATGACCGTTTCGGCCACCGCATCGACGAAGTGGACTTCCATCCGGCCTATCATGAGCTGATGCGGATTGCCTTCGACAATGGTCTCCACAGCAGCCCCTGGAGCCATCCAGGCCAGGGCGCGCATGTTGCCCGCGCAGCCAAGTACTACATGCACTCCCAGGTGGAGGCCGCCCACTGCTGCCCTGTAACCATGACCTTTGCCGCCATCCCGTCAATTCGCAAGCAGCCGGAACTGGCGGCCGACTGGGAAGCCAGGATCCTGGCCGACAGCTACGATCCCCGCAACCTGCCGGACAGCCAGAAAAGTTCCGTGACCATTGGCATGGCCATGACCGAGAAACAGGGTGGCAGCGACGTTCGCGCCAACAGCACCAGGGCCTACCCGATCGGCGCGGGAGGCCCGGGCCAGGCCTATGAGCTGGTGGGTCACAAATGGTTTGTCTCTGCTCCCATGTGCGACGCTTTCCTGGTACTGGCTCAGACACAGTCAGGACTGTCGTGCTTCCTGATGCCCCGCTGGCGCCCGGACGGCACCAAGAACCCCTGGCAGGTCCAGCGCCTCAAGAACAAAATGGGCAACGTTGCCAACGCCTCCAGCGAAGCCGAACTGCGCGGCGCCCTTGCATGGATGGTTGGCGAGGAAGGCCGCGGCGTGCCCACCATCATTGAAATGGTGGCCATGACCCGCTTCGACTGCATGATCGGCAGCTCCGCCGGCATGCGTCAGGCCATCGCCCAGGCCAGCCACCACTGCCGTCACCGCAGCGCCTTCGGTGCCCGCCTGATCGATCAGCCTCTGATGCAGAATGTCCTGGCCGACCTGGCCCTGGAAAGCGAAGCGGCACTGGCCTATACCATGCGCATTGCCCGCGCCCTGGATAACCAGGACAAAGAACACGAACGACTGTTGGCACGCCTCGCGACACCGGTCGGCAAATACTGGATCTGCAAACGCACCCCGAACCATGCCTATGAGGCCATGGAATGCATCGGCGGCAGCGGCGTGATGGAAGACTGCATCATGCCCCGGCTGTTCCGGGAATCCCCCGTCAACGCCATCTGGGAAGGCAGCGGCAACGTTCAGTGCCTGGACACCCTACGCGCCCTGCAAAAAGAGCCTGAAACCCTAGACGCCTTCTTCAAGGAAGCCGCTGAAGCCAAAGGCGCCGATCGCCGCTTCGACCAGTTCCTGGCGCAGCTGCAACACGACTTCGCCGACATCAGCGATTTCCAGTACCGCGCCCGAAACCTGGTCGATCGCATGGCCCTGGCCCTGCAGGGCTCCCTGCTGCTCCGCCACTCGGATGCCGCCGTCGCCGACGCCTTCTGCGCCTCGAGACTCGAGTCCAGTGGCGGCATGAACTACGGCAACCTGCCCTCGGGCACCGATCCGGCAGCCATTATCAAACGGGCAACGCCTGTAGTAGGCTAAGTTGCTATTGGAAGCCCACTGAGAACTCTGAGAGTCGATGGGGAATCCCCTCCCAAAAATGTGCGGAGCCATGGATGGCGGAGCCCAAGCGCCACAGGGATGTGCCGCAAGGAGCGTTTTTTGGGAGGGGATTTCTCATCGACTCCAGCACGGAATCAAAGATGTCAGAAGCCCTGAGAAAACTCCTGCGGGAAGGCCAAAAGCCCCAGCAGCCGGTTATCACGCCCCACGTGGGCGTACTGACCCTGCACTTCCAGCTCTACGGCTGCGACGACCTCAAAGCCAAACGCAAAGTCTTCACCGCCCTGAAGGCCGTCTGGGGCAAAGAACCCGACCTGGCCGTTGCCGAAACCGCCGACCAGGAGGCCCTCGACTGCGCCACCTGGACCATTGCCGCCCTGGGTACCTCCTCCCAGCAGATTACCCAGCGTCTGGATCAGATCGAAAAAGCCATCGAAGAACGCGTGGATGCTGCCATACTTGATATACACCGGGAAATACTCTGACCGGGACGCAATAACCTGAGCAGGGGCCGTGTGGCGTAACCTGTCGCCAGGCCGTATACTACGCCCCCTCAGGGATGCCAGTGCGCCTGCCAGAGGCGGGTGACCAGAAACCAATGCCGGACATGAATGCCGGCCGTATCCGCAGGGCATCCGGAACCGGCCCTTCGGATGACCACTGAATGTGAGTGGGCGCCTATGACCGGAAAGAAGAAATCCGCACAGGCCTCGGTAGAGGCCATGTATCGCGTGTTCACGGTGCCCGAGGCACCGGAATCGACGCTGAGCCGGATTGACCAGAACATCTCCCGCAATCTTGCAGGCTTCTTGCAGGAACACATCGTTGCGGTTGAACGGGACCTCTCGGATGTGGAGAAAGACTTCTCCGACTACAGCATTCCCGAGAAGCCCGTCTTCGTATCTGAACAGGCCCAGTTCCTGCTCGACAAACTGGTGGCAAATTCCGTTCACACCGCCTCTCCGGCCTTTATCGGGCACATGACCTCTGCGTTGCCGTACTTCATGCTGCCGCTTTCGAAGATCATGATTGCCCTGAACCAGAACCTGGTCAAAACCGAAACCTCCAAGGCGTTCACGCCCATGGAACGCCAGGTACTGGGCATGATTCACCGGCTGGTGTACCAGGAAGACGGCGCCTTCTACCGCAAGTGGATGCACGATCCCCGTTACGCCCTGGGTGCCATGTGCTCCGGCGGCACCGTCGCAAACCTGACCGCCCTATGGGTCGCCCGTAACCGGGCGTTCCCGGCTGAAGGCAGCTTCCGGGGCCTGCACCAGGAAGGTCTGTTCCGGGCGCTGAAATACTACGGCCACGAAGGCGCCGCCATCGTCGTTTCCCGCCGCGGCCACTACTCCCTGCGCAAGGCCGCCGACGTACTCGGCCTGGGCCGCGAGTCCCTGATACCGGTGGATACCGACGACGAAAACCGCATCAATACCGATGCTCTGCGGGACAAGTGCCTGGAATTGCAGCGCCAGAAAATCAAGGTTATGGCCATCTGCGGCGTGGCCGGCACCACCGAAACCGGCAACGTCGACCCCCTGGACGCCATGGCCGACATCGCCCGGGAATTCGGCGCCCACTTCCACGTGGACGCCGCCTGGGGCGGGCCCACGCTGTTCTCCCGCACCTACAAACACCTGCTGCGGGGCATCGAGAAGGCCGACTCCGTCACCTTCGACGCCCACAAGCAGCTCTACGTACCCATGGGCGTGGGCCTCGTGGTATTCCGCGACCCGAGCCTGGCCAGTGCCGTTGAACACCACGCCCAGTACATCATCCGTAAGGGCTCCCGGGATCTTGGCAGCACCACCCTGGAAGGCTCACGGCCCGGCATGTCCATGCTGATCCACTCCGGCCTGAAAATCCTGGCCCGGGAAGGCTACGAGATCCTGATAGACCAGGGCATCGACAAGGCCAAAACCTTCGCGGAAATGATCGAAGCAGAACCGGATTTCGAGCTGGTTACCAGGCCCGAACTGAACATCCTGACCTACCGCTACTGCCCGGAAAACGTCCAGGAAGCCCTGGCCATTGCCGATCCCCTGCAGGCGGAAAAGCTCAACACCTGCCTGAACCGGATCACCAAGTTCATCCAGAAAACCCAGCGGGAAAGGGGCAAGGCGTTTGTGTCACGGACCCGGCTGGAGCCGGCCCGCTACTTCAATTTCCCGTGCATCGTGTTCCGGGTGGTACTGGCCAACCCGCTGACCACCAAAGAAATCCTGGCGGACATTCTTGCCGAGCAGAGAGAGTTGTCCCGGGATGAAGGTATCGAGGATGAGATTAGTATTCTGCACCAGATGGCAGATGCTGTCCTGAAGCAGGCGACGCCGAACGCGAGACAGGCCTGAAGAGTCCAAAAGACTTAGCCATGGCGATTTTAGGCCACAACCATGGCTCAGGTGAGCCGGGCGGGGGATGGTTCAAAAACTGTGCGGAGCCAGGGATGGCGGAGCCAAGCGTACAGGGACGTATTCACAGCGTGTTTTTGAACCATCCCCCGCCCGGCTCGCTTCTCCCAAGCCTGCAGACAAGGCCTTAGTACAGGGCCTCTTCATCATCCAGAACATCATGGATGATATCCAGGAACATCTTATCCGCCTCACTCCAGTTCTCCGGAATCCGGATATTGGTGCTGGCACTGATCTCCTGTGCAATCAGCTCCTCGGCATTCGGCTGACCACGATGCTTGCGGGCGATCTCCATGGATTTAACGGCAATGGTCGGATCGCTCAGAACCTTCTTGATAAAGGTCCTCAGCTCATCAATCATCTTCGCCTGACGGCTTTCAACGGATGAACTCATACTTCACTCCATGGACAAATAGGCTTGAGGGGTGAAACACCCCTTTTTACAGATAGTATGACCAAACTCGGTTTATACAACCAGCCCGGTCAGATCAACAAGCCCCGGAGCGTAAAGAACAGCGTCGCCGCCATGATGGCAGATGCCGGCACCGTAATGATCCACGCTGCAGCAATTCGCACAAGGTGCGAACGCTTGACCATCTCTTCCCGATAAATCCTCTTCAGGCGCTTGCGCTCGGACTTGGACAGAGGCACCTGCTTTTTCTTCTTGGCCTGCTTGAGCAGGTTCTCCATTTCCTCCACCGAGGCATTACGGAAATCATCCAGGAAAGGCTTGAGACGCTCCTGCTCGGCGGGATCATGGTGCTCCATGATCTTGTGCAGTTGGGTAGCGTAGTTCGACTTCAGGTACTCCCGCAGAAAGCCAACGCCGAACACACCACCAATGGCAATGTGGGTGGAGCTGACCGGCAGGCCCAATTGAGACGCAAGAATCACCGTGAGGGCTGCCGACAGGGCAATACAGAAGGCCCGGGTCTTGTCCAGTTCGGTGATTTCACTGCCAACGGTCTTGATCAGTCGCGGCCCGAACAGCATCAGGCCAACAGCCAGACCCAGGGCGCCCACCATCATCACCCACATCGGTATGCTCGCCGACATGACAACCGAATCAGCAGAAAGGGCATCATTGATCGCCGCCAGCGGACCAATGGCGTTGGCGACGTCGTTGGCCCCGTGCGCAAAACTCAGCAGTGCCGCGGCAAAGATCAACGGCCAGGTAAACAGGGTATTCACGCCTGCCGAGCTGTTCTCCATGGTCGATGCCATGCGGCCCACCAGGGTGCGCATAACGAAGAACACCACGGCGGCCGCGGCAAGCCCGATCAGCGTCGCCTCGAGAAAATCGACTTTGACGATCTTCTTGACGCCCTTGATCATCAGGTAGGTGCCAAAGGCCCAGGCCATGATCGCCACCAGCCAGGGAACAAAGGTCCTCGCGGCCGGAATGACCTCTCTTCGATAGAGCACAGTCTTCTTGATCGCAAACAGGAACAGGGCTGCCAGAGCACCGCCCAGCACCGGCGAAATCACCCAGCTGGCGGCAATCTTGCCCATCACCGCCCAATCAGCAATACCCCAGCCACCGGCGGCGATACCGGCACCCAGAACGCCGCCAACAATGGAATGGGTTGTAGACACAGGCGCGCCCATCCAGGTGGCCAGATTCAGCCAGAGGGCGCCAGCCAGGAGGGCGGCGGTCATCAGCCACACGAACGCCCTGCTCTCTTCCAGATTGGAGGGATCAATGATGCCACCCTTGATGGTGGAGACCACATCTCCGCCGGCGATGATCGCGCCACCGGCCTCGAAAACGGCTGCGATGAGCACAGCGGCACCCAGGGACAGGGCACCAGAACCCACCGCTGGCCCCACGTTGTTGGCAACGTCATTGGCGCCAATGTTGATCGCCATGTACCCGCCAATCACCGCGGCGGCCATCAGCAACATACTGTTGGGCATTCCCTGGCTGAATGATCCGACAGTCAGCCACACGCCAAGTAAGAAAAGCAGGCTGATGCCGACCCTGTATCGTTCCGTGGTAGGGCTGGTGAGAAGGGTATCCAGGAATCCGCTCGAACGGGCCATAACAGATCAGGTCTCGTTTAGTCTGTGAGGATTGGGGGCGAACGCTGTCGCGCGGCAACTATAATTTTTTTGACATGAAAATGAAATAAAACGGTCACAATTCACACAGACTAAACACATCACAGACTCGAGTGCAAAAACGCACTAAATTGACTCATAATCCCGGACATAAGCGCCAAAATTACAAAAACAGCAAAAAAAGGTTCCCATGCCTCATTCAACTTCCTCCGGACAGCTCGCTGCCGGCGAACGGGAAGACGGCCAGGTCTCGCGTCTGCTCACCTGGCTCTCGGCAACCGCTATCGCTTTTCTGGTTGGCATCGGTACCAAGGCCTGGTTCGCCGGACACGAGACCCATGCCTGGGTGCTCTGGTCCTTCATCGGTCTGATTGCCGTGAACATGCTGCACTTTGCCAGCACCGGCAACCGGGCACGCCAGAAAGCCGGGATGATCGTTATTGTCGGCCTGCTTTTCACCTACCTGATTGCGTCCGGCGGCGAGAGCAACACCGGGCCACTCTGGTTCTACGTCTTCCCGCCTCTGCTCTTTTACCTGACTGACCTGAAAACCGGCACGGCGGTGTTGCTGTTCTGCTACCTGGTCGCGGTAGTGGTGTTCCAGTTTCCCGGGCTACCGCTGGTCTCGGCGGAATACAGCATGGATTTCAAGATCCGCTTTTTTGCGGCCCTGACCTTCGAATCGATTTTCTGTTTCGTCCTCGAGGCCAGCCGACTGAAAGCACGTAATGAACTTCTGGCGCTGGCCGAAACCCATGAGCACGCCGCCCGCACCGACGAGCTCACCGGGCTGGCCAACCGTCGTGAAATGCAGAACCGCCTGACCATGGAGTTTTCCCGCTACCAGCGCTCCGGCCACCATTTCTCCATTGCCCTGATCGATCTCGACCTTTTCAAACAGATCAACGACCAGTTCGGACACGACGCGGGCGACGATGTCCTGCGGGAGTTCGCTGCATTGATGCGAACCGTGATTCGGCAGGCGGATGTCGCGGCCCGATGGGGCGGTGAAGAATTTCTGGTGTTATTGCCTGACACTTCCCTGCTGCAGGCCCTGAGCCTGGCTGAAAGACTGCGCTCTCAAGTTGCCAGGCACCCGTTCCGGTTCAGGGATCAGGCATTACCGGTAACCATCAGCGCCGGTGTCTGCTCCATAGCCAAGGCCCGGTCGCTTGACGATCTTCTCAAACAGGCCGACCTGAACCTCTACAATGCCAAGGAATCCGGGCGCAACCGGATAGCACCGCGGGTTCGAAGCCAGGAAAGCGAACCTTCCCCCACCCACTCGCCTTGAGGCGAGAAAGCACTCCCGCTATGATCGTGCGCCACCGAACGACCGTATGAACAGTGCCAAGGCAGCGAGCAGATAACCTATGACATCAATCAGAATCCTGGTGGGCAGCGTCTATGGCGGCGCGCTCCTGACGGCCAGAACGCTCAAGAAAGAGCTTGAGGGGGAAGGTCACCACGTGACCGTGTTGGAAAATCCGGCACTGGATGACATCACGTCGAACAACGATGCGCTACTGGTATGCACATCGACAACCGGACAGGGCGAGCTTCCGGCCAATCTGCTGCCCTTCTACCTGGACCTGAGGGACCAGTTGCCACAACAACCCGGCCGGCCGTTTGGCATCATCGTCCTGGGTGACAGCTCCTACGGAGATACTTTCTGTGGCGCTGGCGACCTCATGGAGGAAGCGCTTTACGAAACCGCTGCCCGTAAGGTTGGTGACACGCTTCGGATTGATGCCCTGGAAACCATGGAACCGGAGGCCGAAGCGCTGCCCTGGGTCCGGGGGTGGCTGGAGCAGATCTGAGACACGGCTACAAAAATTTGCCAATCAGGCTCTGCCAGCGACTTGAGCCGCCAAAGACGACACGCCATACTCCCAGAGACAATGACAATTAAGCGGTACGACGTGGCATCCACCCTCTGGCTTCGTTTACTGATAACACTTTTGCTGTTATCCGGCCTGTCCGCCCCATCCTTCGGGGCCGAGGATTCCTATGTTCCGCAAATCGAGTACCTGCGCGTTGCCCCCGACAACAAGCTGACGGTCAGTGAAGCCCTGGCCTCCGACAGCTGGCAAACTCTCGAGGAAAAAAGTCCGAATTTTGGCTATATCCGCGATACCGTCTGGCTTCGGTTTCCGGTATCGCAGCCGGCGACCATCAACCTTCTTGAAGTTCGCTACTCGCAATTGGATAAAGTGACCTTCCACCTGATTGAGAACGGCCGAATCGCACGGCGGGTGGAGACCGGAGACCACGTTCCGTTTGAACAGCGCCCGATACTGCACCGCCATTTCCTGTTCCCCTTCGAGCAAAGCATAGCCAGCGAGTACCAGATTCTGCTGGAGGTGCGCACCGAGGGGGCCATGCAGATTCCGGTTCGTCTCTGGAACGCCCAGGCGTTCTTCGAGCATTCTTCCACCGAAGACCAGATGCACGCGCTTTACTACGGCATCCTGATCACGGTGATTTTCTTCAACCTGTTTATTTTTGCCGCGCTACGAGAGCCGGTATACCTGCTCTACGTGCTCTCGACACTCGGCTATCTATTACTTATCGGAAGCCTGAATGGCTCAACTTATCAGTTTCTCTGGCCTGACAGCCCTGCCCTACAGAATCAGATCATGTTGCTGGCTGTGCCTTTCTCTCTTTTCTTCACCCTGGTGTTCTCCCGCTCATTCCTGAAACTTGAACACACCGGGCCTGTTCTGAACCGGCTCGTACTGTTCATGATCTCACTGAATGCAGTGGTTGGTCTGATGACATTCTTTCTGGACTACAGCACGGGCAGCCGACTGACCGTGGCCCTGGCAATACCCAGCTGCCTTTTGCTCACTGTTCTGGGGCCCGTGCAATGGTGGAAGGGGAACCCGCAAGCCGGTTATTACACGGTGGCCTGGGCGGCACTGACACTGGGCAGCGCAATAACCGCGGCCAACAAGTACGGCCTGCTGCCAAACAATTTTGTGACCACCTACGGTATGCAGATTGGGTCGGCACTGGAGGCCATTCTGCTCACGCTGGCCCTCGCGGCGCGAATTTATCAGGAACGCCAGGACAAGGTTGACGCCCGGGAAGCCGAACTGAATGCTCTGGCAGCACGACGGTCAGCAGAGCTGAAACTGATGGATCATGCGCTGCATAATCCACTTACCGGCCTCCCCAATCGGGGTAGTCTGGAAATGATGCTGAACGACCTGATGCTGCGCAGCCCCGAGCGACGCTATGGCGTCGCCGTCATCCATTTGAATAATCTGCAGTCGGTCACGAAGACGCTGGGGCATCGCAACAGCGACCGGATTCTGGCGCTGGCATCCAAGCACTACAATGCCGTCGCGAGGGAGCTCCCAGGCGCCTTGCCGATTGAGCAGAGCGATCAGCGCAGTTTCTACCTGGCGTCACTGGACCCACAGACATTCGCCTTTGTTGTCGACGCCGATGCAACCGGCCACGTTCCCAGAGCCATTCTGAAGGCGCTGGAGGGCATACGCTACCCGATCGACTACCTGGGCATGCAGATACCTCTGGACCCCGCCCTCGGAGTGGCAATTTTCCCCGAGCACGGCACCGATGCCAATACCCTGATACGCCGGGCGGTGATCGCTGAAGGATCCGAATCTGCGCGGGAACGTGGCATTGCCTATTACAAATCCAAAAAGGACTCCTACAGCGCCGACCGATTGACCCTGGTGTCGGAGCTACGGCATGCGCTCAATACCAACGAGCTCGCACTGTTCATGCAACCCAAGCAGAGCCTGAAAACGGGTCGAATCGTCGGAATTGAGGTTCTGATCCGGTGGCCCGGCCGGGCAACCCCCATCCGCGCCGATGAGATTGTCAGTCTGGCGGAACAGACCGGTCTAATTAAACCTCTGACCCGGTGGGTCATTGAGCAATCACTGGAATTGCGCTCACACTTACTGGAGCGCGGCTGGCCCCTGAACATATCCATCAATATTTCGCCCAACAACCTGCGGGAACCGGACTTTCCCATCTTTGTTCAGCGTCTGATGAACAGCTATCACAGCCATCAGGGCTCGATTATTTTCGAGGTAACGGAAACGTCCATGATGCAGGACCCGGGCAACTCCCTGCGAGCGCTGAACTCACTCAGCGCCACCGGCATTCCGGTTTCGATCGATGACTTTGGGTCCGGCTACTCTTCACTGTCCTACATCAAGCAGCTACCTGCGAGCGAGGTCAAAATCGATCGGTCACTGGTCACCGAGCTGAACACCGAGGCGGAGGACCGCGTGATCGTCCAGACCACGATAGACATGTGCCATAGCCTCGGCTATCAGGTGGTGGCCGAAGGCGTCGAGGATGAGGTCACCGCCAATCTGCTCAGGGACATGGGTTGCGACATGATCCAGGGCTACCTGCTGACACCGCCACTACCCTTCGACGAAATGATGGATTGGCTGGATAAGAATCACCAGCAGCCGGACCAGCGTAAGCTGGGCTAGCCGGCTAGGACCTCTGACGAATCAGTGCTTCCTGGGTAGTGGATGCCACCAGCACACCGTCCTGATTGAAGAAATTACCCCGATTGAATCCCCGTCCGGCCGAAGCGCTGGGGCTATCCTTGTCGTACAACAGCCATTCGTCCATGCGGAAATCCCGGTGGAACCAGATCGAGTGATCAAGGCTGGCCACCTGCAGCCCCTTGCTCATGAATGTCAGGCCGTGCGGGTTCAGGGAAGTCCCGAGGAACTGGAAATCCGATGCGTAAGTGAGCAGGCAACGGTGAAGTACGGGATCGTCTGGCAGATGCCCCTGGGCCCGGAACCAGCTCTGCTTGTGGGGCGGCCGCTTCTCCGGTTTCAGGGGATTGACCGGATTCACCGGGCGGATCTCGATCGGGCGGTCCCGGGTCAGAATCGGGCGCATCTTCTCGGGTACCTGGGGTGCCAGCAGTTCGCCCCATTCCTGTTCCGAGCGAAGTGTTTCCGGGTCCGGCGCATCCGGCATGGTCAGCTGATGCTCGAATCCTTCCTCGGCTACCTGGAACGACATGGAACCGGTCAGGATTTCCTTGCCGTCCTGGCGGGCAATCACCCGACGTACCGAGAAACTGCCACCATCACGGACCCGCTGGACCTCGTAGTCGATGGGCATGTCCTGATTGCCGGGGCGCAAAAAGTAGGCATGAAGGGAGTGGCAAAGGCGACCTTCAACAGTTCGGCTGGCCGCCATCAACGCCTGACCAAGAACCTGCCCGCCAAACACGTTTGGAAAGCCCAGATCCTCGCTGTCCCCCTGGAAATGGTCGTCACCGATGGGCGAGAGATCCAGCAACTCCACCAGTTTCTTGGTTACCTCAAGCATGCCTGCTCCTGTGATTTCGTTAGCACACGAAGGAGTTTTCTACCGCAAGCGGCGAAATTTCGCAATGAAAAGCCGTCGCCGGCCAAGAGAAAGCAGCCCCGTGGTATCGGGGCTGCGGATTGGAGTCCGGCTAATCAGCCGTGTATCGGAGGCACTTCCTTGGACAGGGCCTGTTTCTCCATGGCATAGCTGCCGGTCACCGCAAACCCCAGTACATCGCCCCCGGCGCTCTTGAATAGCGCCTTGACGCTGGTGCCATCCTGCTCAACTTCCCAGTTGCCCTTGGCTTCCGACGGTGGTGGACAGACGGCGGTCGGGCAGCAGGGGGTCTTGATCATCACCGGCATGGTGCCATAGCTGACTTCGGTGCGCTCACCGAGCAAGGTTTTTGCAAGCGCCCGGGAACAGGCCATCAGCGGCAGGACATAAAGCAGCACGTGGCCGTCGACTTCGGCGCAATCACCGAGTGCGTAGACATCCGGCGCGGAAGTCTCGAGCGCGCGATTCACTACGATGCCCCTGGCCGTCTCCAGCCCGGCAGCCCGGGCCAGATCGGTCCTCGGGCGCAGGCCCACAGCGGACAGTACCAGATCAGCGTCCAGAGTCTCGCCATTGGCCAGGGTCAGACTGACCCCGTCACCCCTGCGGTCGATCCGATCAACCACGGTTCCGAGGTGAAACCCGACCCCCAGGTTCTCCAGCTCCTGCTGGACAGCATGGGCGGCCGCCTCCGGCAGCAGTCCGGGCATCACCTCCTCGGAAGGGGCAATCACGTCAACCTCGTAACCGCCGTTGCGCAGGTCGTTGGCAAACTCACAACCAATCAGACCCGCCCCCATGATCGCCACCCGCTTGCCCTCGCCCAGCGCTTGCCGGAAGGCGCGGTAATCCATCAGGTCATTGATCGAGAACACATGCTCCTGACCATCACCGTCCAGGCCGAGCCGGATCACATCGGCGCCCCAGGCCAGGACCAGCTTGCTGTAGGCAAGCCGTTCATCACCGAGAATGAGTTCGTGGGCCTCGGTATCAATGCCGGTGACCGTGGCAAATGTGCGAATCCGGACATTCAGCTGATCCGCCATGGCGTCGGTACCGCCCTGGGCCAGGCCATCGGCGTCCTTGCCCTTGGTAAAGCCGGTGGACAACATGGGCTTGGAGTAGCTCACGCCATCGTCGGCGGTAACCATCAGAACCGGGGTCTCCTTGTCCTGCTTCCGGATTTCCCGCGCCAGGGAATAACCGGACAAACCGGTACCGACAATAATGATGGGGGCCTGTTCAGTCATAACCGTGTTCCTGTATTTAACTCACCTGGGCGGGTTTTACCGGCCGTGCCGGGTGCTATCAACCGATCTCGATCATTTCAAAATCTTCCTTGCCGACACCGCAATCCGGGCATACCCAGTCTTCCGGTACGTCTTCCCACTTGGTGCCCGGCTCAATGCCGTCCTCGGGCCAGCCTTCGGCTTCATCGTAAATCAAACCACACACCACACACTGCCACTTCTTCATAACGTTCTCCCAACATCAGACGGGCGCAATAATAATTGTCGGACAATATTACACGCAAGTGTTTTATTCAGTTAACAGATACGAACAACTGTCGAAACAGGCCATCATACCCATCGCCCCGGTATTGACCAATGCCAATGCCGACGGTCCGGTCAGGGGATTTCTGCCAATAGCCACAAATACAGATCTGACAACCGGGGTGGCCCCTCCCTTCTGCAGGCCCTGTCCGGTATAATCGCCCGTTTTACGACAGGACCGACCGATATGACCGATACCGTCGCCGAAATGAACCAGGTTATGGCCGAAGCCGACTGCCTCGTGGATGAACAGCAGGTACAGACTGCAATCGGCAACCTGGCCGACGATATTACCGCCCGCCTGAAAGACAGCAACCCCCTGTTGTTCTGCGTGATGAACGGCGGGCTGATCCTGACCGGACAACTGCTACCCCGGCTCCGGTTTCCGGTCCAGGCCGAATACCTGCATGCCACCCGCTACCGTCAGGAAACTACCGGCGGCATTCTCGAGTGGAAACTGCAGCCCGAAGCCGATATGAACGGCCGTACCATCCTGATTATCGATGACATTCTGGATGAGGGGACGACCCTGTGCGCCATCGCCGACTACTGCCGCGCTCACGGTGCCAGTGAGGTACTGACGGCCGTTCTGGTCGACAAGCAACATGACCGGAAGGCCCGTCCGGATCTGAAGGCCGATTTCACCGGCCTGGAAGTGGAAGACCGCTTCCTGTTCGGTTACGGCATGGACTACAAAGGCTACTGGCGCAATGCCCCCGGCATCTATGCAGTCAAGGGTCTCTGACATCGACAGTCACCTGACCATACCCCCGACGGACTGGTACCAATCGCTGACGGCCGCCGGCCTTCTTAACCCGGAGGTTCACGGGCCTGCCCGCTATTGGCTGCAGGTAGAGGGCTCGTTTACAAGAGCCCTGCAGAAACAGTGCAGCCATTCCTTTCACGTGGAGGTCCGCCGGGAGGGCTTTGCAACGCCGACACAGGAAGAGGCCCGGCGCCTGCGCATTCCCCACCGTCAACACGCCTGGATACGGGAAGTCAGCCTGTGCGGCGACAACCAGCCCTGGGTATTGGCCAGGACGGTCATTCCCCTGAAGTGTCTGGAGGGCGAGGGGCGCCGGCTGCTTCACCTGGGCAATCGACCTTTGGGCGCCTACCTGTTCACCAGCCCCCACTGGCAACGGGGCCCTCTGGAAACCGGCCTCTGCAGACCGGTAATCCCGGGACAGCCGGAACTGGCAAGGCGCTCCCTGTTCAGTGGCCACAACAGCTCTCTGCTGGTTGGTGAATACCTGCTACCGGCGCTGTTTCAGCGGAACACGCTTTAACCGGCCTCCTGCGACTGGCTATAATCCCAGCACTCATTCAATTCGAAGAACACCAGACGGACGCGCGCCATGCTGCCTGACGCTGTGCCAGAACCTATCCAGCGCCGGTTGGCCGACTACGCCAGCCTGCTCAGAATCGACCGCCCGATCGGAACCCTGCTCCTGCTGTGGCCGACCTACTGGGCCCTGTGGCTGGCCGGAGACGGCAGCCCTGCATTGGCTAATGTCATCATTTTCACCCTGGGCGTGTTCTTCATGCGGGCGGCTGGCTGCGCCATCAACGATTTCGCTGACCGGGACTGGGACAAGCATGTCAAACGCACCAAGGACCGGCCACTGACCGCGGGCCGGGTAAAACCCTGGGAAGCGGTGGCGCTGTTCGCGGGACTGTGCCTGGTTTCCTTCCTGATGGTGGTTCTGTTCACCAACCCGCTGACCCTGTATCTGTCGTTCGGCGGTGCCCTGCTGGCATTCATTTACCCGTTCATGAAGCGTTACACCCATTTGCCGCAGCTGTTTCTGGGCGCGGCCTTTTCCTGGGCCATCCCCATGGCCTGGGCGGCGGAGGCCGGCGAACTGAGTCAGCTCACCTGGCTGCTGTTCACCGCCAACGTGCTATGGACCGTTGCCTACGACACCCTGTATGCCATGGTGGATCGGGATGACGATCTGAAAGTGGGCATCAAGTCCACGGCCATCCTGTTCGGAGAAGCCGACAAGGCGATCATTGGCATGCTGCAGGCCATGGTTGTACTGATCCTGATCATGGTGGGCCATCGTGCCGAGCTGGGCACCTTCTACTATCTGGGCGTCGTGGCCATGGCCTGCCTGTTCATTTACCACCAGTACCTGGCGCGGGAACGTGAACGGGACGGCTGCTTCAAGGCGTTTCTGAACAACAACTGGGCCGGCTTTGCCGTTTTTGCCGGCCTTGTAATTGATCTCATGGTCAGCTGAACCTGTCATATACTTGTAACACTTGAGCGTTGTAATGAGCGGTGTCCCGCCTGGCTGCTTTCTTAAGCTACTGAGCTTCTGAAAAGCCGAAGAGCTAGGCGTGCTGATGAAGGTTTGGTGGTTCCAAATCGAAACAGCAGAACAACGCTATTCGGCTTTTCAGAAGCTCCCGAAGGGCTCACCTCTGAGGGCTCTGAGCCCGCGTTACCAGTCTTTGATGTGGAACCACCACACCTGCAGACTGGCGCCTAGTTCAGAACCCTCAGAGGTAAGCAGTAGCTTAAGAAAGCAGCCAGGCGGGACACTGGCAACAAATCAAGGTCTGACACAGGTTAAAAGCTCATGACTGGAAAAACTGTCCTGATCGTCGATGATGAGGCCCCGATCCGCGAGATGATCGCGGTGGCCCTCGAAATGGCGGATTATGACTATCTGGAGGCAGCGGACGCCCGGGAAGCCCATGCCCTGATTGTCGACAAACACCCGGATCTCGTACTCCTAGACTGGATGCTGCCCGGCACCAGCGGCGTGGAACTGGCACGCCGCCTCAAGAAAGAAGAAGCGACCGCCGACATTCCCATCATCATGCTCACCGCCAAGGTCGAGGAAGACAACAAGATCCAGGGCCTGGAAGTTGGTGCCGATGATTACATCACCAAACCTTTCAGCCCCCGGGAACTGGTCGCCCGCCTGAAAGCCGTGCTTCGGCGTGCGACGCCGCCGGGCGTAGACAGCCCGATTGAAGTGGAAGGCCTGACGCTGGATCCGGTCGGGCATCGGGTCACCACCCAGGATGGCGCCCTTACCATGGGCCCGACAGAATACCGACTGCTTCAGTTCTTCATGACGCACCAGGAACGGGTATATACTCGCTCCCAACTCCTGGACCAGGTCTGGGGTGGTAATGTCTATGTTGAGGAGCGGACCGTGGATGTGCATATCCGCAGGCTCCGCAAGGCGCTTGGCGACCAGTACGACCACCTGATCCAGACCGTACGCGGAACCGGTTACCGCTTCTCGACCAGAGCCGCGTAAGTAACTCCGGCCAGCTGAGCATCAGCCCCGGAACGGACACAAGGCAGTTTTTGATGCAGCACAACTGGTCACGATACCTGCGCTACATTATCGGTGGCCTGATTGGCTCCACCCTGGTTGGCCTCTATTTCGGTGAGCCCGTCTACGGCCTTACCCTCGGGCTGATCGTCTATCTCTGGTGGACGCTGCTTCAGGCCAGGCGTCTCTACCAGTGGCTGTCCAACCCCAGCGCCACCGACGAAGCCCCCCAGAGCATCGGCCTGTGGGGCGATATTTTCGACAACCTTCACAAACTGCATCAGACCCACCTGAGAACCCAGGACCGGTTGAGGGCCCAGATCAATCGGGTTCAGGAATCCACCAACGCCATGCGCGATGGCGTGATCATGACCGACTCCCGCGGCGCCATGGAATGGTGGAACGGCTCCGCCGAGTATCTGCTGGGTTTCCGGCGCAACACCGATCAGGGCCAGTACATCCATAACCTGATCCGCACGCCGGCCTTCAAGACCTATTTCGATTCACGGGATTACCGCGAACCCCTGGAGATACATTCTCCGGCCAGACCTCATATTCACCTTCAGATCCAGATCAGCCTGTTTGGTGACGACGACCGTCTGATTGTCGCCAAGGACGTAACACGGCTGTACCAACTCGAACAGATGCGCCGTGACTTTGTCGGCAATGTGTCCCACGAGATGCGCACGCCCCTCACGGTCATCAGCGGCTACCTCGAAACCCTGGTGGACAATGCTGCCGACCTGCCGCCAAAGTGGCGCCGGGCCATTAACACCATGGCTGCCCAGTCATCCCGGATGGAAGCCCTGATCACCGATCTGATCCTGCTCTCACGTATTGAAACCGGGGAGCAAACGGTCAACGACACCCTCACGGACGTGGACCAGCTGCTGACCCAGATCTGTCATGACGCCCGGGCGCTCAGTGGCGAAAAACAGCACGAGATTACCGTGCATATCGGCGATCATCGCCTGCTGAAAGGCGATGAAAGCCAGCTGCGCAGCGCTTTCTCGAACCTGATATTCAATGCGGTGAAGTACACCCCTGCAAATGGCCAGATTATCGTGTCCTGGTCCACCAACCGGGAAGGCGCACACCTGTCAGTCAGGGATACCGGCATCGGTATCGACCCGGTCCATATACCCCGCCTGACGGAACGCTTTTACCGGGCCGACCCCAGCCGTCACAAAGACACCGGCGGCACCGGCCTTGGCCTGGCAATCGTCAAACACGTGTTGCTCAACCACGATGGCAATCTGGAGATTCGCAGCCGGATTGGCGAGGGCAGTGAATTTATCTGTCATTTCCCGCGGGAGCGACTGGTCGAGCGGATCCCCGAGAGGGCAGAGAGCTAGCGCATACCCGCGCGGAAGCGGGCGACAAACCTCGACAGGTCCTCCAGCTTTTTCGGGTCTTCATCGACAAAACGAATGGTAACGCTGACAAAGTCCGTGTCCTGGCGTTTGTCCACCGCCTGCAACTGGTGCACGTAGCCGTTCAACCTCGCCATCTGGCCCTCGGCGATCTCGATGTCCACTACCGCCTGGTCGAGAATCCCCGGGAATACCTGGTCCCGCTTCGCGATCACCCGCACCTCCGTCAGATTGATATCCTTGACCACCGATTTCAGGGTGCTCTCGGCGAAGCGTACCGAGGCCAGGCTCATGGGCGCCCGGGCCGAGGTCGGCCTTGTCGGTGCCAAAGGCTCGGGCCCGGGGGAAGAGGACGGTGACTCGGCGGAAACCTCCGCCGCGGCTTCGGGCTTGCGGGTCAGCAGGTTGGCCGACTCTTTGAAGGCATCGGCAGGGCTGGCCATGGATTTGCCGCTCCGGTCCATGGCATCTTTCAGTTTGCGGCCCATCACCTTGATGATTTTCTTGCTCAACCCCTCGGGGCTGAACGGTTTACCAAGGTATTCGGAAACGCCGCCTTTGACCGCTTCGATCACGTGATCCTTGTCGCCCCGGCTGGTGATCATGATAAAAGGCACGTTTTCGTACTGGGGCTGCTGGCGCATCCATTGCAACAATTCCAGCCCGGACATTTCTGGCATCTCCCAGTCGCACAGAATCAGGTCAAACGCGGTCCTCGACATCAATGACTGCGCTCGCCGGCCGTTCTGGGCGTCGGTAGTCTCGATGACAGGGAAACGCTGGCGCACGGTTCGCTTGACCAGATCACGTACAAAGCTGGCGTCATCCACCACCAGCGCTTTCAGCATTGCCATAGTTCAGACCTTCCCCTATCCACAACCCGGTTCTATGTTGCAACTATAGAACAAACACCCACGCCAGAAACCTGTCGGCAACAAAAAGACCACAATCGCCGTTTTTCGGGAACCGTCAGGTTAAAGAATTGTCACTCCACGGGAGCCAGGACAGTGTTTCTCCGGCTGGAAAACGCGCTAACATGGGCTCAGGATACTCCACGATCATCAGCCTGATAGAGGTTTTGTGTGCTGACCAAACCTGCAAGGATTCTTCGCCAGGGCGGCGTTACTCGCGGCTTATTGTTTTCCGGTTTTCTGTCATGTCTGTCACTGCCCGCCATTGCCCAGGACAGCGCTGAAGTTGAGCCAGCGGGATTTGCCGAATGCAAGGCCCGGCTTCAGAAGCAGGCCATTGCCGCCGGGGTCAGCAGCAAGACCGCCAGCGAGGTGATGTCCGGGGTCCAGCATCTGGCACGGGTGATCGAACTGGACCGGCGGCAACCGGAGTTCACCACTACCTTTGCCGACTACCTGAACCGGCGGGTTAACGATGCCCGGGTCAACACCGGCCGCGAACTGTTGCAGGAACATCAGGAGCTGCTGGCCAGAGTCACCCGGGAAACCGGCGTGCCCGCGCCTTATTTGGTGGCCTTCTGGGGCCTGGAAACCAATTTTGGCAGCTATTTCGGCAAGATGCCGGTACCCAGCTCCCTGACGACACTGGCCTGCGATCCCCGCCGCAGCACTTTCTTCACCGAGCAGTTGATCGCGGCCCTGCGCATTATAGACGAGGGCGCCATTCCGGCAGACCAGATGGAAGGTTCCTGGGCCGGCGCCATGGGCCACGTTCAGTTCATGCCGACGGTTTTCCTGAAACACGCGGTGGATGCCGATGGTGATGGCCGAAGGGATCTGTGGAACAGCCTTCCGGATGCCATGATGTCTGCGGGCCGGTTTCTCGAATCCATGAACTGGGACCGCGACTACCGTTGGGGCCGAGAGGTCCTGTTACCCGAGAATTTCGACTATTCCCTTGCGGACGGACGACGTCTGCAACTGGAGCAGTGGCGCGAAATGGGCATTACGGATGCCTTCGGCAAGCCACTGGCCCGCGAACCGATTAATGCCGCCCTCGTGGTGCCGGCAGGGCACCGCGGGCCTGCGTTTCTTGCCTATCACAACTTCCGCGTGATCATGGGCTGGAACCGCTCCGAGTTCTACGCCATTGCGGTTGGTCATCTGGCTGACCGGATTGCCGGCGCGGGTAAACTGCAAAATCCGCCGCCCGAAGACGCGCCTGCGCTGTCCCGCGCCAACATCATCAACCTCCAGAAAGCCCTGCAGCAACGGGGGTATGAGCCAGGTAACCCCGATGGCATCATGGGCCCGGCAACGCGGTCTGCCATCCGTCAGTTCCAGGCTGCCAACAACCTGGTGGCTGATGGCTACCCCGGTGAATCGGTGCTGGCGGCGCTGGAAATACCTGCAGGACAGTGATCCGCCGGGGAGTCGGCGGCCTACTACTGCAGGACACCGTTTTGATGCGAGACTGATCTGACATGGATTCACTCACCCAGGCCGCCCTGGGCGCCTCCCTGGCCGGCGCCGTAGCCGGCAAGACTCTTGGCCGCTCTGTTTTGCTGACAGGCGCAGTTCTGGGCACCCTCCCGGATCTGGATGTTGTCATCGATTACGGCACCGCAGTGGCCAATTTCACCCAACACCGTGGATTCAGCCATTCGTTGTTCGTTCTGGCCCCTCTGGCAGTGGCCCTTGCCTGGCTGCTCTGGCGCTGGAAACCACAACTGAGTTTTCAGCGGTGGCTCGCCCTGACGGGGCTGATCCTGATTACCCATCCTTTGCTGGATGCCTTCACCACCTATGGCACCCAGCTGTTCTGGCCCATCGGGCCACCCATAGCCGTCAGCAGCATTTTTATCATCGACCCGCTATACACCCTGCCCCTGCTGGCAGGCTGCCTGTTTTTTCTCGCCCGGCCGCCCGCCAAAACAGCGATAGTTGCGGGCCTGGCAGTGTCCACCCTGTACCTGGGCTGGAGTGTTCTGGCCCAGCAAGTGATGACACAGCGAGTACAACCCGCGCTTGCGGCCGCCGGCCTGGAAAACCCGGACCTGCTGGTTCAGCCCATGCCATTCAGCACCCTGTTGTGGCGGGCGACGGCTCTGCAGGGTGATCAGCGGATAGAAATAGTCACCGGCTTTCTGGATGGCGACACGCCGCTGAATCTTGAATACTTTCCACGCCGCCCGGAGCTGGCGAGCGAAGTCTCGGACCTGCCCGAGGCCCGGCGTCTTGAATGGTTCACCCGGGGCTTCCTGGATTACGACCAGGCCGGCGACCGCATCACGGCCACCGATATTCGGCTGGGCATTCCAGGCGCGCACCCGTTTACCTTTGTTCTGGCGACCCGCAATGGCAGCGGCATCGACCCCACGGCGAGCTTTCGGACTCCACGCCCACCAGTAAGCTCCGAAGCCCTCGGGCTGCTCTGGTCCCGGATGATTGCCGAAACGCCGGTGCTCTGCCTGGCCAGTCTGAGCTCCCCGGCATCCGGACAACGCTGCTGAACACCATGCGACTGGACCAGTTTATTGCCAACAGCACCGAGCTTTCCCGAAAAGAGGCCAAGCGGGCCATCGGCCGCGGAGAAGTAACGATCAATGAGCAAATCTGCAAGGGCGCCAACACCCGCCTGGCCGGGGATGAACGGGTGGCCTTGTCAGGCACCCCTCTGAGCCTCCCGGGCGAGCGCTATCTGATGATGAACAAGCCAGCAGGCGTGGTGAGCGCGACGACCGACAGCGACCATCCAACAGCGCTGGACCTGTTGCCAGCAGACATCACCCGACATCTCCATATTGCCGGGCGCCTCGATGCAGATACAACCGGCCTGCTGTTACTGACCACCGATGGGCAGTGGTCTCACCGGGTCACCTCACCGCGAACCGACTGCCCCAAGACTTACCGGGTAACCCTGAACGAACCTCTGAGCGACGCCGCGGCACAGCAACTGGAACGTGGTGTGGACCTGCATAATGATCCCAGGCCGACGCGACCGGCCCGGGTGCATTTTCTGGAAGAAAGGATCATTGAGCTGACGATTTCGGAGGGGCGCTATCATCAGGTCAAGCGCATGATGGCAGCCGTTGGCAACCACGTGGAAGCCCTTCATCGTGTCCGCATTGGACAGGTCGAACTGGACGATGCGCTGATGCCCGGCGAATACCGGGAACTGACCGCCGAGGAAAGAGACAGCCTGGCGTGATACTCAGGTGCGCTCGAAACGTTGCGCCTTGAGATTCTTGCGCACTGCACCGGCCTCGAACACTTCACCATTCATAGCAATATACACACCCGGCGGCAGCAGCTGCACCGCAGCCCAGGCAAACCCGACATTGAATACCGCATCGGTTCGGCGCATACGGGCCGGCTGCATCGCGCCGGTCAATACGATGGTCTTGTCCTTCAGGCCGGACAGCACCGCCGCAGTATCGGCCATGGTGTCCGTGCCGTGGGTGATAATGATTCGGCCACAATCGCATTCACTGGCCGCCGCCAGTACCTGCTGGCGATCATCATCGGTCATCTCCAGGCTGTCCTTGCGCAGCAGTTCCCGCAGGCGATAGCCCTCGTGGATGTTGGATTCAGACAGCAGCTCCGGCAGCAGGCTGTGCCCTACCTCGAACTCGCTGTTGGCATCGAAGTAGACCTTGTCGATGGTGCCACCGGTCGTGAATATCTGGATCATAACGGGATTCCTTTCAGTGTCAGTTCACACTGACCGTACTGTTACCAGCGGTCGCGTATGACGCGTTCTTTTCCTGTTCGTAACGCCGGGCGGCAGCGGCCACCGAGCCCCTGGCTCCGGTATCAAGCCAGCGCTTTATCCGTCCGGCATCGCCCAGCGGCGAGCGGGTACCGAGGGAATCAAGCAGCACGGTCACCACCTCTTTGCCGTTCATCTTCGAAATCATCACCAGGCAGCGCCCGGCCTCGGAGAGATAGCCGGTCTTGCTGAGGGCCACCCCCCAGCTATCCCGATGCACCAGGGCATTGGTATTCCCGAACGACAGGCTGTAACGGGGCTGCCGGAATTGCCCACGGAAATAACCGGTGGTGGAGTACTCCCGGATTTCCGGGTAATCAGCCGCAGCGTTTACCAGCTTTACAAGATCCGCGGCGGTTGAAAGGTTCTCCGACGACAGCCCGGTCGGATCAACAAACCGGGTACCGGTCATTCCCAGGGCCGCGGCCTTGGCGTTCATCGCCTCGATAAAGGCATCGAACCCGCCCGGGTGGTTACGGGCAAGGGTGTAGGCGGCAAAATTTTCGGAGGACATCAGTGCAATGCGCAGCACATCTTTACGCCGCATCTCCGAGTCGATGCGAATCCGACTGTAGGCGTTGGCGGCGGCGGGCGTATGCCGCTCATGAAAAGTCAGCCACTCATCCAGCGGCTCGCCGGATTCCAACACGACCAGCGCGGTCATGACCTTGGTGACAGAGGCAATGGGTACGGACCGGTCGGCATTCTTGCCGAAAATCAGCTTGTTATCACCAGCCACGGCAACCGCGGCATTCACCGAAGCGAGCCTGGGTCCACTGTCTGTGTCTGCCTCCCGCTTTTGGGATTCCCCCCCCGTTTGATGGGCCATAAGCGATCCAGGCAGCCAGAGCAACATCAAGATCACGAAAGGGGAAAAGCCGGCGAGTCTCATTTGTACAGATCCTGTGGTTTATTCATGCATCGCGCAACCGGTCCGGAAACAGGCTTCTAGAGATATGATGGTCAGGGTTAACTATACCAGCGAATGTCTTGTTTGATCAGGTGAAAAGTTTCTTGCGCCAATTTCACGTAGCAAATGCAAGTGAGCTGAAAAACCATTAAAATTCGACCTGATCCATCGAGTCAGAAAACACCACTTAGCGGAACCGTCGCTTCATATGGATGACAGCACACATCAGACTGAAAAAGCCGTGCTGTCACAACTCCGAGCCCAGTCCGGGCTGACACCTTTTCGACGGTGGATGCCCTTCCTGTTCCTTATGGCTGCCATGGCATACGGTCTGCTCGCAAGCCTCCTTCACGCGCCTGAAAATCCGCTTTCCGCGCTGCCGCACGTCGACTCTCCCGAGCCGGCGTCCGAGTCCTCCCGCATTGTGCAGATCGACTATCTGGTTGCGCCTCTGGAGCAGGTTATAGAGGACGAAAACTGGCGGCAGAAAAACTGGCAGGCGGCCCCGTCAGAGAACTCCGGCATTGGCTATTACAACGGACCTGTCACCTTCAAGGTGACGGTGGAGAACCCCGGAGCCACAAACGCCGAACATTGGGTCCTTGTATCCGCCCCCTACATCGACCGGCTCAGACCCGCCATTCTCGATGAAAATGGCGCTTTCCAGCGGCTTCGTGACATGGGAGACCTTTACCCGTTCGGTAACCGGCTGATTTCGCTACCACCGTGGATCTGGCCAGTTTCATTACCGGCGGGTACGACCACACTGTTGTTCGAGGTTCAGAATGCCGGCCCCACGCTACTACCCATTAGCATTCTGGAACCTGACAATGTTGTAAGCGACATCGCAGGAACCATGACCTGGAAGGCGTTCATCACTGGCCTCCTCGTCTTTGCGCTGTTGCTGAACCTCAGCTTCATGATGAAATTCAGACTCCCGGGGCTGGCCTGGTTGGGCGTTCTCACGCTATCCGTTATTCACGTGCAACTTGTCATGGAGGGCTTCGGGCTCTGGCTGATTTGGCCAGAATTCCCGGAAATAAACGCATTACTGAACATCAGCCTCTGTCTTTGCCTCATCTCACTTTGCCAAATCACGCCAAACTTTATCCAGGTCTCCAGACTCCCGAGACTGCTACTGAATGCAGCGAGTGTTCTTGGCCTTTTACATCTGCTGGCCATGCCACTGCGGCTACCGTTGCTCGGTCAGGACTCCTTCCTGATACTGGCCCTGACCGGTGGTTCAATGATTCTGGCCCTGACGCTAAAACAGGCCCGACACGAGGTGTTTGCCCGCTATTTTGCGTTATCACTGCTCTTCATTCTCCTGGGTACAGTTATCTCGGCAGCACGGACTGTCGGCTGGGTCCCGGTGAACAGCTTTACCGATTCCGCCTTCTTTATCGGTGCAGCGGCCGCATCTCTGATCCTGACCAGCGGCATTGGCCGTCAGATATTGGAAGAGCGCAAAAAAAGGCTGGCTTCTGATATTCGGGCCCGCCAGGAACAAACGCTGCGATCTCACGTTGAGCAAAATTACAAGCAACTCCTCAAAACACACAGTGTTTCCGGCAAACCCAATCGGGCCATGCTGGAGGAGTCATTGGATCAACTTGATAGCCACCAACAGCCCTACACCGTCGCCATGATTCAGTTGACCCGGTTTAACGAAATCGAGCAGGCTCTCGGCTATCGGACGGCAGAGGATCTGCTCAGAAGTTATCTGTGGGAGCTCGACGGATTCCTGAAACGGATCATGGGTGATCAGTTGATCATGATTGACGGCTATGCCCTCGCCAGCATTGATACGAGCAATCATGCCTTTGCCTTTTTCCATACTGACGCCCCGGACACTTACCCGGAAAAACTGAAAACGCTCATGAATTGGTTGGGAGAGAACTTCCGCGAGGGCCGGTTCTCGCTATCGTGGAGTTCATCGGTGGGTATCGCCCATGCTCCGGAGCATGGGGTCGACGCGTCAGATATCCTTTCATCAGCTGGCTTTGCTGCCCTGGATACGCATCAGCCCCTGACGGTTTACGACCCGGCTATCGCGGACTGGCAGTACCAGCAGCAAATGCTGATGCTGGATATCGAAGAGGCACTGGGTAATGGCTGCATATGGCTGGAATACCAACCAACCGTGCGAATACAGGACGCACGTATCGCTTCGTTGGAAGCCCTGATCCGCTGGCAACACCCGGACTTCGGCACGGTTGCTCCGGATCGGTGGATCCCATTAGCCGAACAGGTCGGGATGATTCACCACGTTACGCTCTGGGTGGTGGACCGCGTCTGTGAAGATATGAGCGCGCTGAAGGCCCGTCACGGGGACCACATTGCCGTTGCGGTCAACATTTCTGCAAACGATCTCACCCACCCGGACTTTCTGGAAAAGGTGAAGGCAATTGTGCAGCACCATGGGGCACAACCTTCCGATCTTATTCTGGAGATTACCGAAACAGCGATGATGGCTGACACAGCCTTGGCAAAAGTCGTTATTCGGACCCTGAGCCAAAGCGGGTTCAGAATTGCCGTCGATGATTTTGGAACCGGGCACTCGTCGCTGGGAACCCTTGCCACATTCGAGCTGGACGAGTTAAAAATCGACCGGAGTTTTCTCAGCGACATACTCACCCAACCCGCCCGACAGCGGATATTCCGAGCGGCGCTTGACCTGGGTGAGGCTCTCGACCTGGATGTTGTGGTCGAAGGTGTGGAGGAGGAATCTATCGCCGCCTGGCTACAGCAGTTCCCCGGCCTGTATGGCCAGGGATACTACTGGGGCAAGCCAGAACAGCTGAAGACCTGAGCTCCGATCAGATCAGGGCAAATCGGTCACAGCCCCTTTCGAGGCAGAACTTACGGTTCGCGAATACTTCGCCAGCGTGCCTCGGGTGAAACGGGGTGGTGGAGCCTGCCAGGCCTGCCGACGACGTTCCAGTTCCTGATCTGAGACATCCAGCTCAATCCGGTTACTGACGGCATCAATGGTAATGGTGTCGCCATCCTCGACCAGAGCAATCGGACCGCCCTCGGCCGCTTCCGGTGTGATATGGCCAACCACGAAACCGTGGCTGCCCCCTGAGAACCGGCCATCGGTAATCAACGCGACATCGCTGCCCAGGCCCTTGCCCATAATCGCGGAGGTGGGGCTCAGCATCTCCCGCATGCCCGGTCCGCCTTTGGGGCCTTCGTAGCGGATGACCAGCACATCGCCGGCCACCACCGTGCCGTCGAGAATCCGCTCCTGGGCTTCTTCTTCCGAATGGAATACCCGGGCACGGCCGGTAAAGTGAGTACCTTCCTTGCCGGTAATCTTCGCCACCGCACCCGTTGGTGCGAGATTGCCAAACAGGATCCGCAGATGGCTGTCAGCCTTGATCGGGTTGTCGAAGGCGTGAATGATGTCCTGCCCTTCCGGATAGGGGGCAACATCGGCCAGGTTCTCGGCCAGAGTCTGGCCGGTTACGGTCAGACAGTCGCCATGCAGCAGCCCGCGGTCCAGCAACATTTTCATCAGCGGCTGGATACCGCCGATGGCCACCAGCTCCGACATCATGTAGTGGCCGCTCGGGCGCAGATCCGCCAGCACCGGCACCCGCTTGCCAATCTCGACAAAGTCTTTCAGCTCCAGATCGACACCGACGGTGCTGGCCATGGCCAGCAGGTGCAGTACCGCATTGGTGGAACCGCCCAGGGCGATGACGACCGTAATGGCGTTTTCGAAGGCTTTCCGGGTCATGATGTCGCTGGGCTTGATGTCTTTCTCCAGCAGGTTCAGCACCGCAGCACCGGCACCTCGACAATCCTCCGCCTTGGTCTCCGACACAGCGTTCTGGGCGGAGCTGCCCGGCAGGCTCATGCCCATGGCCTCGATGGCCGACGCCATGGTATTGGCGGTATACATGCCACCACAGGACCCTGGCCCCGGAATCGCGGTTTCCTCTATCTGCTTCACCTCAATCAGATCCAGATCACCACGGGCGTGGGCACCCACGGCTTCAAACACGGAAATAATATCGGTGTGGTTCTCGCCAGGCATGATGGTGCCGCCATACACGAACACAGATGGCCGGTTCAGACGCGCCAGGCCCATCATGCAACCGGGCATGTTCTTGTCGCAGCCACCGATCGCCACCAGGCCATCGAACCCTTCACAACCGGCCACGGTCTCGATGGAATCGGCGATCACCTCCCGAGACACCAGGGAATACTTCATGCCCTCGGTACCATTGGCAATGCCGTCCGATATGGTAATGGTATTAAAAATCAGCGACTTGCCGCCTGCCTCATCGGCTCCGGCAGCCGACTCCTCGGCCAGTTGGTTGATGTGCATGTTGCACGGCGTGAGGTTACTCCATGTGGACGCAATGCCGATCTGGGGCTTTTTGAAATCCTCATCGGTAAACCCGACGGCCCGAAGCATGGCACGGCTGGCGGATTTGCCAATGCCATCAACAACGGGGGCCGAATATTTCCGGCGCTTGTCCTGATTCTTGTCTTGCGTCATGGGAGTCTCCTTATCAGGTGGCTTATTCGAACAGACTCTCAGAAACCATGGCTTTCGGCAACGGGCAGGCGAGCAAGCCTGTACGCGGGCGGGTGGAACGCTTGGCTTGGGGCAGTCTGCAGAAAGATGCAGTTTCGACTGACCTGCATCAATGGCAGTTCACAGCGGTGGTTTTAAAATTCGCGGACACACTGACGCCATGGAGGCATCTCATGCCATTTCCCATTCAAACAGCAGCGGTGAATCACGCTGCTTCGGACTGCCCGGATTTCCGGCGCTGGTGCGATGGTTATGGCGTCATCCAGCACAGTGAAGCCACGCAACATCAGGTCAGCCTACTGGCAGAGCACCTGGTTGCTGCAGGCCACCAGCCCGATGCTGCCGCGGTCTATCGTAAACTCGCCGACCTGGACAGGCTGACCAGTGCCGGTCTCTGGCTGGTAGTCCACATGACCTACGCCCGCCGGGTTGATGTCTCCGGCCAGCCGCTGGCGCCTCAGGACTTCAAGACCAATCCGGAAGGCCACACCGGCGGCGCGCTGAACATGGTGCCGGCCTATGCCGGCTATCTGGCCCTGAACAATCTGACCGGGCGCACACGCAGCTGGCTGATGGGCCAGGGGCACTGCGTGGCAGCGGTAGACGCCCTGAATGTCCTCACCGGAAACCTGCATCCGGAACAGGCGGAGCGTTACCGCGGGCCTGACGGGCTGTCCACTCTGGTGGCCGATTTCTACAGTTACCGGCAGAAGCCGGACGGCACCATGGCTGCTCCCCTTGGCAGCCATGTCAATCCGCACACCGCCGGCGGCATTCTGGAAGGTGGTTACCTGGGTTTTGCCGAACTTCAATATGCCCACATGCCTCTGCCCGGCGAATCTCTGGTCGCCTTTCTTTCAGACGGCGCCGCCGAAGAGCAGCGCGGCAGCGACTGGATTCCTCGCTGGTGGCACGCCGAGGATTGCGGAGCCATCATGCCGGTCATGATTGCCAACGGTCGGCGGATCGAACAGCGAACCGAGCTGGGCACCCGCGAGGGTCTCGAACGTTTTGAAGCGCATCTCGAACACAGGGGCTTTGTGCCCTTCCGTTTTGATGGCCGCGATCCTGCCGCCTTTGTCTGTGCTCTCTATGAAATGGAGCAGGCACTCGCCACCAATGGCGAGGCGGCGCTACGGGGAGAGAGCGGCTATCCCGTTCGGGTACCCTATGGCATTGCGGAGACCACCAAGGGGTATGGTTTTTATGGCGCCAGCAGCAATGCAGCCCACAACCTGCCACTGCCCGGAAACCCGCGAATGGATGCCCGGGCCAGGGAGCTGTTTAACGAGCATGCCGCCAGATTGTGGGTGGCTCCGGATCAGCTTCAAAACGCTATCACTCATCTTAACCAGCACGCCGGGCAATCTCGGCCACTTGAGCGTGATCATGCTCTCGCGACCCGCAATCCACCGGACCCGATAATCCCCCGGCTTCCGGCCTGTCGGGAATGCACCTCGCCGATGAAGGCTGTGGATGATTTTTTCCGTGCGCTGGTGGCCCAGAACCCGGACCTCAGGGCCAGAGTGGGCAATCCGGACGAGCTGGCAAGCAATCGTCTTGGCGGAGTGCTGGATGATCTGAAGCACCGGGTGAACGATCCCGAGAACGATCAGGAGTCGGTGCACGGCAAGATCATCACGGCACTGAACGAAGAATCTGTGGTATCGGCTTGTCTGGCCAATAAGGCCGGGCTAAATCTGGTCGCCAGCTATGAGGCCTTCTGCGTGAAAATGCTTGGCGCCATCCGCCAGGAGCTGATTTTTGCCCGGCACCAGAAAGAAATCGGGCGGCCTGCCCGCTGGCTCGGCTTGCCGGTTATTGCCACCTCCCACACCTGGGAAAATGGCAAGAACGAGCAGTCCCATCAGGACACCACCTTCTGCGAAAGCATGCTCGCGGAGATGAACGACGTCTCCCGGGTGCTGTTTCCGGCCGACTACAACAGCACTCTGGCAACATTGCCATCTGTATTCCGTGAAAGGGGCACGATCAGTTGCATGGTGATCCCGAAACGGGAACGCCCCTGCGTCTTCGACACCCGGGAAGCGGAACTGCTGGCGAGGCACGGGGCCCTGGTGGTGGATGAAGATACCTCGTCCGGTGAACCATTGCTGCTTATGGCCAATGGTGCCTACCAGTTATCCGAGGCCATACGAGCATGCGAACGCTTGCGGGAGACAGGCACACCCTTCCGGCTGGTCTATATTCAGGAACCCGGTAGATTCCGTCAGCCAAGGGACACAATGGAAGCCCAGGTGTGCCTGTCGGAGTTCGAAAGGGAGCGCCTGTTCCCCCACCGCATTCACCGGCGGGTTGCCCTCTCCCACATGCGCCCTGAAGTGTTCCGGGGCCATCTCTTCCCACTGTTCCCGGAACCGTCACAGGCCCGGGTTTTGGGTTACATCAACCGCGGCGGCACCCTGAATGAGGCCGGCATGCTGTTCGCCAACGGTTGTTCCTGGGGCCATGCCCTGGCCGCCTGCGCCAGCGTTATGGACAAGCCACCGGGCGAGTGGCTTTCCAGTGCAGAACTGGCTGCTGTGGAAGGTCGCGGCGACCCGGCCGTGATTACACGGGGCCTGCCCTGAGCAGGCGCTTTCTCAACGCTGTCTCGATTTCCAGAATCACCAGCACCAGCCCGCCAGCGACTGCTGCAAATCCCAATGCCTCCAGACTGAGCGCTTGCGTGCCAAACGTCTGGTTAAACCAGGGCAAATAGGTAAACAACAACTGCAACGCGATCACCGTGGCAACTGCCAACAGCACGATCGGCGTGCCCAACACCCCACGCAGAGTGATCGACGCTGAGTCGAGATAGCGCACGGCAAACAGGTAAAAGACCTCCATAGCCACAAGCGTATTGACCGCAAGAGTGCGGGCAATACTTTCATCTCCGTATTGGTGCATGGCCCAGTACCATGCGGCGAAGATACCTGAGAGGAAAAGCAGCGACACAAAAACGACCCGCCAGACCACGAACCCCCGCAAAAGAGACTCGCCTCTGGGTCTGGGGGGGTGCTTCATAACCCCGGGCTCGGCCGGTTCGAAAGCAAGCGTCATGGCGAGGACTACAGAGCTGACCATGTTGACCCAAATAATCTGCAAGGCAGAGATGGGAAGAGTGAGCCCCAACAGCAGAGCGGTGACCAGACTGATGGACTCGCCGCCATTGACCGGGAGCAGGAAGGCAATGCCTTTTTTAAGGTTTGTGTAGACCGTTCTGCCCTCACGTACGGCTGCGGCAATACTGGCAAAATTGTCATCCAGCAACACGACTGAAGACGCTTCCCGAGCTGCCTCCGAGCCTTTCACCCCCATGGCGATCCCGACATCTGCCCGCTTCAGTGCCGGGGCATCATTCACCCCGTCACCGGTCATGGCGACAACTCCATGCAGGGCCTGCAGCGCAGTGACCAGCCTCAATTTGTGTTCAGGACTGGTCCGGGCAAAGACATCCACTTCACCAACAAGATCCCGAAGCTGATCATCATCCAGCTGGTCCAATTCCTTACCAGTCAGAACCCGCCCGGTATTTTTCAGGCCCAGCTTGCGGGCAATAGCGCCTGCCGTGATCCCGTGATCACCGGTAATCATCTTGACCCGAATTCCGGCATCGTGGCACTCCGCAATCGCGCGAATGGCCTCCTGCCGGGGCGGATCCAGCAGCCCGACCAATCCGAGCAGCTCGGCACCCTGCTCAAGATCCTCAATGGCCAGTTCACCGATGCCTCGCTCTGCCGGTTTCCGGGCCAGGGCCAGCACTCTGAGACCATCCGATGCCATTTCTGTGATGACCTGCTCCCAGAATTCCCGGCGGAGTTCCCCGCCTTCCCCGGACTCGACAACCTCGCTGGAGCACATATCCAGGATCCGCTCCGGCGCGCCTTTCAGGTAGATCACGCTATGTCCGTGGTGATCATGGTTGAGCGTGGCCATGAAGCGATTTTCAGTATCAAACGGAATTTCGTCTTTCCGGGGCCAGTCAGCGGCACTGTTTTCAACGTCAAACCGGGCTTTTCGGGCGAACACCGAAAGCGCGGCCTCCATGGGATCGCCAGTAATCCTGACTGTGCCGGAATCATGGTGGACGTGGGCGTCGTTACAAAGGGCCGCCGCCCGGGCAAGTTCGTCAAGCAGGGCAGAGTCCGGCGGATGCCCCTGTTCGGAGTTCACCGAACCATCAAAATCGTAACCTTCGCCGGTCACTTCCAGCCGGACACCAGATAATACCGCCCGGGTTACCATCATTTCGTTTCGGGTGAGGGTTCCGGTTTTATCCGAACAGATCACCGACACCGCGCCCAGGGTTTCTATAACCGGCATTCGACGAACCACTGCCTGACGACGAGCCATCTGGCGCACACCAATTGCCAGGGTAATGGTGAGAATCGCCGGCAGCCCTTCGGGGATAGCCGCCACAATCAGACCCACTACGGCCATGAATAGCTCGCGAAATGGCAAGCCGCTGAATACATACCCGCCGCCAAGAATCGCAATGCCGGCGATAATAACGACAATGGAAAGGATTCGAGCGAACCTGTCCATCTGTTCCAGCAAGGGGGTTTTCAGGGTTGTGGTCTGGGCAAGCAGACCGGAAATGCGGCCAATCTCGGTATTGGCGCCTGAGCGGACCACCACGCCTCGACCAGTGCCGGTTGCAACCATGGTGCCGGAGAATGCCATTCCGGACTGGTCACCCAAGGGGGCGTCTGCAGTGACCGCCTCTGTCGATTTTTCAACAGCCTCGGACTCACCCGTTAGAATGGCCTCATCGATTTTCAAATTATGGGATTTCTCCAGACGAAGATCAGCGGGCACCCGGTCGCCTGGTTCCAACAGCACCGTATCACCCGGAACCAAATTCGAAGCGTCTATCTGATGCTGGCCATCGGAACGCACCACCCGTGCTTTGGGTGCAAGCATGTGGCGAATGGCAGACAGGGCCTGCTCGGCCTTTCCTTCCTGGATAAAGCCCACCAGGGTCTGGATAACAACGACGGCAAGAATAACGCCTGCATCCACCCAATGGCCCAAGCTGGCCGTAATGACTGCGGCGGCTGCCAACACGTAAATCAGAAAATTTTTGAGTTGCCGGCCCAGCCGCGCCCAAGCCCCCCCTACACGAGCCTCGGGAAGCGCATTGGGGCCGTGGTTGGCCATGCGATGGCGAACCTCATCATCAGACAGAGGTGCCTCTGCCTTCAGCTTCTGCCGGGCATCAGCAGGCTGAAGTACATGCCACTCAAGCTCCCCCTGCTCGCGCTCGCCGCTGTCCAGTTCCACAGATTCAGACATATCCTCAGAGCTCCCTGTCGTTACAACATCACCATTAAACCCCGGAATGTACCCGGGGTGGCTTGCGCTGCATCAAGGACAGGATAGCTAACGGGGAAGTCTGGCGCCCTATCCGGCGGTGACGTTTTCTACGGTACGGTTGCCCTGACCCGGCAATACCCGACGGGAAGCACTTCGCGCCGCATCAACCTGATACTCCCGTGACTTGATAGTGTCCACGAAATGCCAGTCGGCACGGGCTTCTTCCGGAGTGAAAGTTACTACCATGTAGCCTCGCTGATTCACATTCAGGTAATCCAGATCATCTACCAGAAGACCAATGGCCTGTTCCGCCCCCTGAATCATCTCATCCGGAATGCCCAGATACTCCTCCAGGCCGGGTGACGTGACCGCGGAAGTGGCGAATTCCACGCCAGCCTGGTCACCGTTGATGTCTTTGAGATTATTGGCCCAGGCGTTATGGGTATCCCCCGCCAGCACCACCAGATTCTTGTTCAGCGCCTTGGCGGTACCCAGAACCACTTCCCGTTCGTATTGGTAACCATCCCAGGCATCCAGATTGTAAGGCGCGACGGTATTGATCCGTGCCAGCTCCTCTTGAGTCAGAGAAGGGTCACCCGCAAGAGCGCGGCCTTTGAGCTGAGCCAGTTCCGCGAGTTTTTCCGGAAGGCCTTCAAACTGTTCCGTGGCGATACCCACCAGAAGCTCTGCCGGCAAATTCATCCGGCCCATCAATACCTGCTGTCCCAACACCTGCCATGTTGCGGTGGAGAAGTTCAGGGAAGACTGCAGCCAGAGCAGCTGCTCCGCGCCCAGTAGGGTGCGGTTCTGACTGCCAACATCCGCAGTAAAGCGGGCGGCATCCAGTCCCTCTCCCGTGAAGTAGTCCATGTAGTCCAGTTGCTGGTCGCGCCCAATAATGCGGGTATCCAGCATGTGCAGGTCCACCAGATTTCCGAACCGGAAAGTCCGGAAAATCGCTTCGTCGCTGCCCTCGATCACGGGACGGATCGGCATCCACTCGAAATAGGCCTTGAGGGCATTGAGCTTGCGCTCGGTGAAATCGCCTTCTCCGTCATTATGGTTTTCGGCGCCCTCTTCCCAGGTGTCGTTGGCCACCTCATGGTCGTCCCAGACAACAATGAACGGCACTCTGGCATGCAGGGACTGGAGATCCGGGTCTGCCCGGTACGCAGCGTACCGCCTGCGGTAATCCACCAGTTCGATCAGCTCAAGGTTGTTGTCCTCAGAAAAGGTCCTCCCCAGCGCCTGGGCATCCTGTGCCGCATAACTGCTGCTGTCGGAACTGTATTCGTAGATGTAGTCGCCCAGATGCACCACAGCATCCAGATCGCTCTGTTTACTGATTTCCCCGTAGACGTTGAAATAGCCGGCCGGATAATTCGCGCAGGAGACCACGGCCAGGCGCACTGAGTCGATACTGCCTTCCGGTAAGGTCCGGGTTACGCCCACCGGTGACTGCCGATCGGTCGTCTGAAAGCGGTAATAGTAGCTCTGCACCGGTGCCAGGCCGCGGACGTCCACCTTGACGGTGAAGTCATGGGCCTCAGTGGCCTCTGCCGTGCCGGAGTGCACAAGGTTCTCGAAACCCTCATCCGTCGATACCTCCCAGGCGACACCGACAGGTGCCGAACCGGTCGCCGGTGCAGCCCTGGTCCAGAGCATGACACCATCGGCAAGCGGGTCGCCGCTGGCCACTCCATGGGTAAAGCTGATTGTTCGCTTGTCGGAGCTGTCCAGTACACAGCCTGCGAGGCCGGTCGAAATCACCACGGCGCCCATACCCATGGCTGATGCCTTCAGAAAATCCCGTCGTGTCAGTCGTTTCATTGTTATATCTTCCCCTGCATTCGTCCCTTGTAGTCTCGACGTTCTGCACCTTTCGCCGTTTCTACTCCAAATGAAGAAGCTAATCGGGCTTGGTTAAGAACGCATTGCCAATTTGCGACAGGGGGATGGCAAATCACGACAAGTCTTTTGCAAGAAACAGAAACCATAAAAAAGGGGAGCCAGTGGCTCCCCTTTTACGGTCCGTTTAAACCCGGTCTATCCGCTGATAAATACCGGACCGACTCCGAAGTTCCAGAGAATGACGGAACCCACTCGAGTGGATACCAGGATGACCAGGGCGACGGTCAGCAACGCTCCGGCGTACATGACCGCCCGCTCCTTTTCGATGCCCATGACAATCGGCAGTCCGTCATACATGAGATAGGCGCCATAGCAGGCGGCGGCCAGGAAGACGATGGCGTTGAACCAGGGCACTGGATACAACAGGGCAAATCCTGCCAGGAACAGAGGAGTGCAGGAGTAGGCTGCCAGGGCAATACCGTTCGAGGGTACGTGTTCTTCCTTGGCGCCGTAGGTTCTTGCCATCCAGTTGATGGCATAACCCAGCGCAAAAACGCCGACCAGCATTGCCAGATAGGTCAACACGCTGAGCTGCATTGCACTGATCTCGGTTAACTTGATCAGCCGCTCATTGCCAACCGTCCAGCCGAAATAGGCAGTCGATATATAGGCACAAATGGGAGCTATCGCCGCCAGAATCAGAACATAGGCAACATAGACCCGGCGCGGAGTTTCATGTTCTTTTCGTATGGAAGCCCACTCTTCATCAGGATGGGTAAAGAGACCGAACGCATGTGACAGGAGCATGGATGACCCCCTCTCTCTTCTATTGTTGGTATTTATACGTACGGAACGCGGTAACCGGCAGATCAGACGCTGTTCCTTAATCTTAACTATAGTCAAGAACAGCGATTGCGAAAGCAAAATGACGCAGGATGATCGGGCAAGTTTTTTTTCAGCCTTGGCTGGAGGCGGCGGCCGGCGATTGCCGGCCGCGCGGAGTCAGGAATTGCGCGGATCGGTCTCGGCAACCCAGGGGTAATCCCGGTGGCTGTCGCGGAAGGATAACAGGCTCTCCACACCGGAAAAGTCCACAAGGTCCCTGAAATCCAGCCAGTCTACCAGGCAATAAAGACAGATGGCCGGGTAATTCCATTCCTCGAACTGGCCCTCTTCCGCCATTGCCGACAGCGTGCGCAAGGTTGTCATGATGCGTTCACGTTGAAGGTTGTAGAACATCAGGTCGGCGCCGGTATCGATTCCGGACTTCTCCGAGAGCAGCAAGGTGACCGCGGAGTCATTGGCGCCATCGATCATGGTCAGCTGGTTTTCCTGATCCCAGGTCAGCGGATCGCGGCCCTGTTTGGCACTGACGTAACGGGCGATAATCCGGGAATCATAGATTTCCTTGCCACCGTCTTCGAGTACCGGAATTTTCAGGGTCGGATTGTTTCGCCGCAGCTCGTCCCGGCCTTCACCATAGATATTGAGATTGAGGAATTCATAGGGCTCTTCGTCCAGCAGGATACGAATACGCCGAACGTAAGGTGAAGTAGTGGATCCGATCAGTTTCATGGTTTCTCCGGGGATTTCACACTCAGGATCCCAACAGGGATTCAGGGTTGGTGTATGGGTGCCCGGTCGCTTCTGCCACTTCCCTGTAGGTCACCTTGCCCGCGGCCACGTTCAGCCCGGCCCTGAGGTGTTGATCTTCCTTCATCGCCCGATCCGGACCCTTGTTGGCCAGGGCCGCCACAAAAGGCAAAGTGACGTTATTCAACGCCAGAGTCGACGTGCGCGCAACGGCACCCGGCATATTCGCCACGCAGTAATGTACCACACCATCAACAATATACGTGGGATCGTCGTGCGTCGTGGCCCGGGAGGTTTCGGCACAGCCACCCTGATCAATGGCAACGTCCACGATAACGCTTCCCTCCGGCATCCGGCGGATCATGTCGCGGGTGATCAGCTTTGGCGCAGAGGCCCCTGGAATGAGCACACTGCCGATGACAAGATCGGATTCCGTCACCGCCTGATCGAGAGTCTGGGCCGTTGAAAACAGGGTTGTGATGCGGTTGCCGTAGAGATGGTCCAGGTTTCTGAGTACGTCCATGTTGCGGTCCAGAACCGTGACCTGGGCACCCAATCCGACCGCCATGGCAATCGCATTCTGGCCGACAACTCCGCCACCAACGACCGCTACCCGCGCCGGACTGACACCGGGTACGCCGCCCAATAGCACGCCGCGACCGCCCATGGCTTTCTCCAGGCAATGGGCACCGGCCTGGATCGACATGCGCCCGGCGACTTCCGACATAGGCGCCAGCAGGGGCAAGTGCCCTCCACGGTCGGTCACTGTCTCATAGGCAATGCAGGTAGCGCCGGACTTCACCAGGTCGTCCGTCTGCGCTTTGTCCGGGGCCAGATGCAGATAGGTGAAAAGCGTGTGCTCCGGCTTCAGCATGGCCCGCTCTTCGGCCTGGGGCTCCTTGACCTTGACGATCAACTCTGCGGTATCGAAAACCTCCCCGGCCGTCTCAAGAATTCGCGCTCCGGCCTGCCGATAATCCTCGTCGGAAAAGCCAATGGCGAGGCCAGCTCCGGTTTCCACAAACACCTCATGATTGTTGCCGCACAGCTCATGAACGGCAGCGGGTGTCATGCCTACACGGTATTCGCGGTTCTTGATTTCCCTGGGTACACCGATCCTCATACACAACCTCCAGATCATTCGGGATTTGCGGGTGTCTGACTGTAGTGTAGTCAAAAGGTCCTATACTGGATTGGCAACTGATTGCATCGGTTTACCGGTTCCGGGCGTAGATTTCCGGACAAAAAGACAATCCGACCCAAAAGGAGCAGGACAGATCATGAAAACTCTGAAAACAGCGGCGACCGCCGCAGCCCTGTCACTAACTCTGGCAAGCACGCAGGTACTGGCAGAAATGCAAACCAAGACCGTTGAATACAAGGTCGGTGAAACCACCTTCACCGGTTACATGGCCTGGGATAATGAGTTCGAAGAGAAGCGCCCGGGTGTTCTGGTGGTGCATGAGTGGTGGGGCCACAATGAATTCGCCCGGGATCAGGCAGAGCGGCTCGCCGCCGCCGGCTATACCGCGTTTGCCCTGGATATGTATGGCTCCGGCAAGCAGGCGGACCACCCTGATACCGCCCAGAAGTTCATGCAGGAAGCGACCAAGGACATGGATCAGGTGAAGGCGCGCTTCATGAAGGCGATGGAGATCCTGCAAAACCATGAAAGCGTTGATGCGTCCCGCATTGCTGCACAAGGCTACTGTTTCGGCGGCGCGGTGGTCCTGAATATGGCACGTATGGGCGTGGATCTGGACGGCGTCGTCAGCTACCACGGTGCGCTTGGCAGCCCCATAACCGCCGAAGCCGGAACAGTGAAGGCCAGGGTTCAGGTGTACACCGGTGGTGCCGACAAGATGGTTCCCTCGGACCAGGTCGCCGGCCTGGTGAAGGAGATGCAGGATGCAGAAGTCGATCTCACCCTGGTGAGCTTTCCCGGCGTGCTGCACTCATTCACCAATCCTGGCGCTGACAAGGTCGCCGAGGAGTTCGGCATGCCGATAGGTTATGACGAAGAGGCCGCCACCCGTTCCTGGGAGGGAACCATGCGTTTCTACGAGGCTATTTTCGCCCGGTAACACCGTGCGCTGAACACCGGAACCCGGCCTGGCGGCCGGGTTCTTCTGCTTCAGAGGGACGACGCAATACTGTTGCGAACGTCTGTCATCAGATCATCCAGCGGCAAAGCCCCGGACGCCATCGGGGGATGAATGACGATTTCAATGTCACCGCTGCTGAAGGCAGCACTTCCCTTGGGCAATCGCTGGTGGGACCCACAGATGGTGACGGGAAGAATCGGAAGCTCGCCATCCTGTGCAATGACGAAACCACCCTTCTTGAAGGGTAGTAATTTGCCATCCCACGAACGGGTTCCTTCCGGGAAAATCAGAATGCCGGTGCCGTCCGGGAGCTGGCCGACACCCCGCTTGATGCTCTCCAGTGCATCACTGCCTTTCGAACGATCGATAAACAAATTCCGCGAGGCTTCCAGTGCCAATCCGAACAGGGGCACCTTGCGCAACTCTTTCTTGATCACCCACCGATATTGCAGACCAAGGGCGAGCACCAGCGCCGGGGGATCAAGATAGGAGGCATGGTTGCTCAGAATGACATATCGCTGACCGGGCTCGATGTTTTCCCTGCCACGAACCTTGAGGCGGATACCGCAGACTTTCAGGATAATCCATGCATAGATCTGGGTGCCGTGGAACGCCGCATCCCCTCGCTTCCCCAAAAGGGCTGCAATAACAATCGGGAAGAACAGAATCAGGGTGAGCAGTATGGCCCAGAACAGGATCCAGGCGGCCTTGAGCAGTCGGAGCATGTAATGATTCCTGGAGATCTCGACTTCCGGTTAAACGAGCAGCAGGTCGGTAAAGATTACACAATGATGGGAAAATGACAAAAGCGTGCCACCTTGCCAGGCGTTTTTCAGCCATTAAAAAAGGCAGCCGAAGCTGCCTTTTTGGCGGTTATTGCCGAATCCATCAGGGATTACAGGGCAACAACGTTCTCCGCCTGAGGACCTTTCTGGCCCTGGGTAACGGTGAACTCAACCTGCTGGCCTTCTGCCAGAGTTTTGAAACCGCTGCCCTGAATAGCGCTGTAGTGAACAAAAACGTCCGGGCCGCCTTCACGAGTGATAAAGCCAAAGCCTTTTGCTTCGTTGAAGAACTTAACAGTACCGGTAGTAGTAGACATACTTAAACTTCCTGAAATCAATCATATTATCTGCCGCCTCGCACCTTCATGGTGTCAGGTCAGCGTTTTGCGGAAATACAGAACTCGCGGAATCAAAAACAGGACGGTCACTACTAACTGCGGAGGTACGTCTTATTCATGAAATGCTTTACTGAATCTTTCCTACGCCCTTCACTCTACTCCTGAATCCGAAGCTTGCCAAGGGTATTTTCGAGAATTTGTGTAGGTAGTGGTACCCATCATCCCTTCACCAGGCCAAAGGTGTAAATTCCCAGTGCAGTCATGAGGATGGAGCCGACAACGTGGGCCAGAATACCGGTGATGGCCATGGCCCATTTGCCGTCCTGGATTGCAGCAAACATCTCGAGTGAAAACGTCGAAAAGGTGGTCAGCGCACCGCACAATCCGGTTATGGCAAAGAGCCGCCACTCCGGTGCCAGCGTGGTACCATGGCTGAAGTAACCGATCAGCAGCCCGATCAGCCAACCACCACTGAGATTGGCAACCAGCGTTCCGTAAGGAACGGCATGGTATGTCGTGTTCAACCACAATCCCAGAGCCCAACGAAGGTTGGCGCCGATGACGGCGCCAACACTCACAGCAACGAACGACAACCACATGTCAGGGCTGTCTCCTGTCAGGCGGGGTTGTGATCAATCACTGTCTCCTTGTTGCGCGCAAACTCATCAAACGGGAAGTCATCGACCGTTAGCATCTCGAGTACCACCGTCTCATACTGGCGCATGAAATCGGCCTCTTCCTTGGTATAGATACCAGCCTTCAGGGCCGCCTCAAACCGCTCTTCCGGATGCAAGGCGGTCATCGGCAATTCACCTTTGGCGTAGGCCTTGGTCGCTTTCCGGTATAGCTGTTCTGCCTTGTCGTAGTCCTTGAGCAGACCGTTGTAGCGAGCCACCGGATTCTCCACGGTGCCCTCGCCATTGGTATGCCAGATGCTGGCAATCAGCTTATTGCGGATAGGCGTGTCTGTGGATATTGCACGAGCCAGTTTGCGCGCAAGGTCGTCCTGCGGACTGCCCCAGCGACGGCCAAGCGGCATCGTGACGCCCCGCAGAACCAGCGCCACGGCGCGATTCGGCAGGTTCTGGAGGAACTCATCCAGGGCGTTTTCAGTGCGATGCAGCAGCATGCCCAGGCTGTACTCCATTACTTCCTTCTCACCCTCTACCGGCTGGGTCTCGTGCCAGTTCTTGAGGACCATGGAAGCCAGGTACAGGTTGGACAGCATATCTCCCAGCCGTGCAGAGATAAGCTCCCGCATTTTCAGTTCGCTGCCAAGCGTGGTCATCGCGGCATCCGAGCACAGACCAAAGGCTGCGCTGAAGCGGGCCACGGCCTGCGCGTACTTGCGACTGGCACTGTCAAACGGCACATCTGCCCGTCCAAGACCAAGAGCCTGGGTGAAGGCGCGGGCGGCATTGCCGAAAATCAGCCCGGCGTGGCCGAAGAACGCATCGTCAAACGCGTTGATATCATCGTTGTCCTTGGCCGCCAGCTCCTTGAGCACATACGGATGGCAGCGAATGGCGCCCTGGCCGAAGATCATCAGGCTGCGGGTCATGATGTTGGCACCCTCAACAGTGATCGAGACAGCGGCACCGCTGTAGCCTATGCCCAGGTAGTTACGCGGGCCAAGCGTGACGGTCTTGCCACCGTGAACGTCCATGGCATCGGTCAATACACCGCGCTGGAACTCGGTAAGGTGGTATTTAAGGATGGCAGACGGCACTGCCGGCTTCTCACCTTTATCAATCATATTGGCAGTGTGGTTTACAGCTGCCTGAGAGATATAGGTCTTGGCGGCGATTCGGGCCAGAGGCTCCTGCACACCCTCCATATCAGCAACCGGCGTATTGAACTGACGGCGGATACGGGTGAAACCACCAGCGGTGCCAACGGCCGACGCAGCCGCACCGGCCGCACCGGACGGCAGGGTGATGCAGCGACCCACCGACAGGCACTCAACCAGCATACGCCAGCCCTGACCGGCCATATCCACGCCACCGATGATGTAGTCCAGCGGAATGAAGACGTCTTTACCCTTGATCGGGCCATTCAGGAACGGGCTGCCAATCGGGCAATGACGACGGCCGATCTCCATGCCTTTGGTGTCCCTGGGGATCAGTGCGCAGGTAATACCATAGTCTTCAGTTTCGCCCAGGAGCCCGTCCGGGTCGAACATGCGGAAGGCAAGACCAACAACCGTGGCGATTGGCGCCAGGGTGATCCAGCGCTTCTCGAAATTGAGCCGGATACCGACAACTTCCTTGCCATCGACTTTCTGTTTGCAAACGATACCGGTGTCCGGAAGCGACGTCGCATCTGAACCAGCCCTTGGGCCCGTCAGACCAAAGCACGGAATTTCACGACCGTCTGCAAGCCTTGGCAGGTAATGGTTTTTCTGCTCCTCGGTGCCGTACTTGACGAGCAGCTCGCCAGGACCAAGGGAATTGGGTACGCCCACAGACACCATGAGCGTCTCGTTGGATGCCAGTTTTTGCAGAACTGCAGACTGCGCCTTGGCAGAGAATTCGAGGCCACCGTATTCCTTGGGAATGATCATCCCGAAGAAACCTTCCTTCTTTAGGAAGTCCCACAGCTCTTTGGGCAGATCAGCCCGCTCGACCGCCACGTCCCAGGTGTTACACATGGAAATTGCCTGGACACACTGGTTGTCGACGAAGGCCTGCTCTTCCTCGCTCAGGCCGGTATTACGGTTTATCAGCAGGTTGTGCCAGTCGGGCCGACCAGTGAACAGTTCACCGTCCCAGCCGACCGTACCGGCTTCGAGTGCCACTTTCTCCGTCTCGGACACCTTCGGTGCGACCTTCTTGAACATCGCGAAAATGCGGGGTGTCAGCCAGCTTTGGCGAAACCCGGGGAGGCCGGCAGCAGCTGTTACGGCGGCACCAATAAACAAAACCAGGGCCAGCAAACCAGAGGCGAAAATCAGCGACAGCAGGCCGGTAACGGCCATTACGCCAATCGCGGACGTTGCACCAGACTCGCGCCGCATCACAATCAGCAGGCCAGCCAGTGCCACTACAAACAGTATGAAAGTCATCATAGGTTCTCTCTGTCATCCATGGTTCGGGAATGTCGAAGACTATAAACCGTTACGTTTACGGTACCGCATCAGATGAGGGCTGACCAGCAAATGCCGCACAGTCAGCCAGTTACGGAGATCACACCTGGCATTATGCGGTCACGATCACACGAATGCCTTCCAATGCCAGGCTGGCGTGCCCTATCGCCTCTTTTGCCGCCTCGAACTGCTCGCGGAAAAAGTCGATTTCCTCCTCGCGAATCGCCGGATTCACCTTTTGCAATGCTTCCAGCCGACGGATTTCCGGTCCGAAACTGGCCTCCAACTGCTCAAGCGCCTGAGACTTCAGGGGTTCCAGATGAGGCTCCGACAACCGCTCCACGTGGTCCACCATGGTTTCCACCTGGGGCCGGATCTGCGGGACGATGGCCTGGGCCGTGCGACGCCGGATATTCGAGCACATCTCGTTAAGACGGTCGTGGGGCAACGCGCCCGAGAGTTCCTTGCCATTTACATCCACCAGCAGCCGAAGTGGCGAGACCGGCAGGTAGCGGGTCAGTTGGAGCGCTTCCGGTGCCGGGCAGTGCACAGTAAACAGGGCCTCCATCAACAGCGTTCCGGGCGGCAGCGCCTTTACGGAAAGACTGGCGAGCGCGGCCTTGCCAAGGCCGGAGCTGGTCACCGAGTCCATTACCCCCGTGACCATCGGGTGCTCCCAGCTCATGAAAGCCAGGTCTTCCCGCTCCAAGGCATTCTGTCGGTCCCAGGTCACGGTAATCCCGTCTTCCGGTAATTCGGCGACATGGCCGGCCTGATATTGCTCGCCGGGTCGCAGAATGTCGGAGTGATCGGCATGGTCTTCGACATCCACGCCGAGGATGTCAAAAGCCTCCATCATGTAATCCCGAACCCGGGCCTCGGATTCTTCGTCTTCGATGGCGGCGATCAGATCCTCTGCCACCTCAGGGCGACAGGAATTCAGCTCGATCAAGGCATCACGGCCAGCCTGCAAGAGCGTTTTCAGGCGCGTTGCTTCGTCCGCGGAGGCCTCGACGAGTCCATCAGCCACATCAAGGTCGCCATCAATAGCCTGCTGCCACTGGGCCTGCACCGCTTCCTGAACGGCAACGCCCACCGCGCAGCTTTCGGCAAAGGCGTTCAGGCCCTCGTGGAACCAGCGGAACTGCACCTCCTGACTGGTGCCACTGAGGTAGGGCACGTGAATATCAATCGCTTCTGTCTGACCGATCCGGTCCAGCCGCCCGATGCGCTGCTCGAGCAAGTCCGGGTTTGCAGGCAGATCGAAGAGCACGAGATGATGGGCAAACTGGAAATTGCGGCCTTCGCTGCCGATTTCAGAGCAGATCAGCGCCTGGGCACCCTGCTCCGTGTCGGCGAAATAGGCGGCGGCGCGATCACGCTCGATCAGGCTCAGGTGTTCATGGAAGGCAGCACTGCGGATACCCGCTCGCAGCTGGAGATAATGCTCCAGGGCCATGGCAGTCTGGGCACTGGCACAGATCACCACCACTTTGGCGGGGCGCAGGCCGACCAGCTTTTTCTCAAGCCACTCAACCCGGGGATCGTCCGCCAGCCACTGCTCCTCGGGCACCAGTTGCTCCGGGGTCAACTCCTTAATACCTGAGGCCTGCCCTTCGTACATGGCCGGACAAGGCAACGGTTCAGGATCGGGTCGACGCTCGGGAAATCCCTGGATGGCCGCCCGGGTGTTCCGGAACAGCACGCGACCGGTACCATGCCGGTCCAGCAGGGCATCGATCACCGATTGCCTCGGATTGTCACCGGCAAACAGCTGGTCCAGCTCTTCACCCAACCATTCCCGCAGCAGCTTCTGATCGCCCTCGCTGATATCGGAGCTTTCGTCCTGAAGCCGTCGGACAACACTGTTGATGGCTTCATACTGCTGCTCTTCTCTGCGGAAGGTTTCCAGATCATGGAAACGGGCCGGGTCGAGAAGCCGCAGGCGGGCAAAGTGACTGGCGATACCCACCTGCTCGGGCGTTGCTGTCAGCAAGAGCAGGCCGCGGCTGACCGCCGACAGTTCCTCAACAATCCGGTATTCCGGGCTAACCTCTTCAGGGCTCCACGCAAGATGATGGGCCTCATCAACAATCATCAGGTCCCAGTGAGCCTTGAGGGCATCGTCCTGCGCCTTCTGGCTTTTCTTCAGGAAGTCGAGACTGCAGAGCACCAGCTGTTCGCTCTCGAACGGATTCACCGCATCTTCATCGCCAAAAATATGGTTAACCAGCGCATCCACGTCGCTTTCCTGCTCTTTCAGAGCGTCGTAGCGACCCTGATCCACTATGGAAAATCGCAGATTAAAGCGGCGGAGCATTTCCACCAGCCATTGATGGGTGAGGGAATCCGGTACCACGATCAAGGCACGCTTTGCCCGGCCAGTGTGCAGCTGATAGTGGAGGATCAGCCCCGCCTCGATGGTTTTGCCAAGACCGACCTCATCTGCCAGAAGAACCCGTGGCGCATGGCGCCGGGCAACTTCATGGGCAATGTATATCTGGTGTGGCAGATGCTGCGTGCGGGCGCCGATCAACCCCTGGGCTGACGATGCCCGCAGGCGGTTCATGTGCTGAAGCGTGGCAAACCTCAGGCGAAAGGCGCCGTTGCGATCGAACTGGCCCGCAAACAGCCGCTGGTGCGGCGCAGAAAAATTCACGGATCCGGCGAGTTTCACCTCGGATATTTCGTGCAGATCGGTGCCGTCGTCCCCGTGATACAGGAGCACCCCGCCCCGGTCCTCAACTGCGCGGACGGTGTACCGTTCGCCATCGAAGGTCTCAATCTCTTCCCCCAACTGATAGATGATGCGGGACAGCGGGGCGTTATCAATCGCGTAGGTGCGCTCCTCATCGGCGGCAGGAAACCCCAGGGTCACCCGGCGCCCGGAGATATCCGTGACGATCCCGAGCCCCAGGCCGGTATCACTGTGGCTGACCCAACGCTGACCAATAACAAATTCCGATGTATCCAAGAAACCTCCAGACCAATTAAGTTCTTGTGGCGCCGTTCTCACGCACCCAGTAAGCCGTCGCCCCACATACCGCCGCCGGCACGACAAACAGATTCAGCACCGGCACCATGGCGGCCAGCGCCACCGGCAGGCCAAAGCCGAAGGCAGACAGGCGGGTGTCGCCGAGCAACCGTCGCAGTGCGGGGAAACTGACCTTGTGGTTGTCTGCCGGGTAGTCCACGTATTGCAGCGCCATCATCCAGCTGTTGAACAGGAACCAGAGAACAGCAGCCACCAGATTAACAACCGGTATAAGACCGATGATCAGTAAACCGATAGCCCGCGGCAGGTAATACAGGATCTTCTGAACCTCGCGCCAGAGTGCGCGGGGAATATCCTTGATGATCGATGCCCAGCTGTCATCGGTATTCACCTCCTGGCCGGTCAGGTGCTTTTCTGTCAGCTCGGCAAGATAGCCATAGAAAGGGGAACCAATCAGATTGGCAACGATCACAAAGCCGTAGGCGAGCATCAGTACGATGACCGCCCCATACAGAATCCAGAACAACCAATCCAGTGCCTGAAGCCACGCCCAGTCAGGCAACCACGACATCGCGGCGGCAATCAGGCCTGCAAACAGCTCTCCCATGAAGAAGAACAGCAATCCGAAGAGCAGAATATTGATAACCAGTGGAATGATGACGAACAGCCGAAGACCGGGCTGACGAATCAGGCGGAAACCCTCACCCAGGTAGCCCAGTCCACGAAAAAAATTACCCTTGAGCATAGCTGGCAGGACCTCCGCTTCAATGACAATGACGGGGTGCAAAGCATATCATGTTGGCAACATTCCCACAGCCCGAGAACGCTCAGTGACTTCCCCGATGGATACCTTGAAACAACAACTGACCAGCCTGCTGCAATATCGCCCCCTCTGGCAGGTAGCCTTTGTGGTTTCCGTTCTGGCCATCGGGTTTCTGGCGACAACCGACAGCCCTCATGCCATACCTTCATCGTCGAACGACAAGGTGAACCATCTGATCGCCTTCCTCGAGCTCACCATCCTCACCCGGCTGGCCTGGCCGGAGCTCCGGGCCATCTGGTTTGCGCCGGCGCTGCTGGGCTTTGGTCTTGGCATTGAGCTTATCCAGGCAACCCTGCCCTATCGGGAATTTTCCCTGGCCGATCTGGCTGCGGACGGCGCCGGCATTGCTATCGGACTTCTTCCCTGGCCCGGCATCCGAAACGCCGGAAAACCGGATTTGCGAAATTCGCCAGAATCGCTGTGAGATATCTCTTACAAAGGCGTGAGATCTTGCAGTGACGTTGTGTGCGCGGCAGTGCCAGAAACTCTTTAGGAAAAAGCTAACTCACTGATAACTTTATTTTATTGGAGACACCCACGCTGACATCTCCTGCGATGCGTGCACAGTTCACACGTTTGTCAGAATCCAGTTGGTATATTGTTGTTGTCAAGGATGACAGGGAAATGGACGACGCACTGGATGCACCCCGGCAAGGACCGCGGGGAGAGGTAGGGACACAAGGACGCCTCGCTTAAGGGATAACTATTCGGATAGCCGGCTCGGATGCCGGCACCACGGAGTGGCTCAAGGATCTCGCAACACGGCTGTTGCCAAATGCGCAAGGATGCGCCGACCTGTTCCGAGAAAGGGTAACCGTTTGGTTGCCCTTTATTTTTTTATAACTTCTTTTTTCTCACCTCTGATCCATCTCTGGTTGTTCTCGGCCAGGTAGATACGAACCTTATTGAACTCCTCGAATTCGTTAAGATCCGGCCAGGTCCGGGCCTCAAGCGTTGCCTGCTTGCGGAAGGCATCGTCACCCAACACTTTCATCCGCGAATCCGCCAGCAGCACCCGAGGAGCCGCCTCGCGTAAAACGCCGAGCAACGGCCGGTTTTCCGGATCGTAGAGCACATCCGCAGCGGTCACGACATCTATTTCGTCCGGCCGGGCTGCCCAGTCAGGGCAAAGGCCAACGGAAACACCATTGAGAGCCGCATTCGCCTTGGCCGCGTCCAGCGCAGCCGGATCAATGTCACAGGCGATGGCTTCCCTGGCTCCGGCCATTGCCGCCGCGACAGCCACGATTCCGGATCCCGAGCCGAAATCCAGGACGCGCTTGCCCTCAACCCAATGGGGATTGTCCAGAATCCAGTTGGCGAGCACCTGGCCGCTGGCCCAGCAGAACGACCAGTAGGCGGGTTCGGCAACGACCGCCTGGGCCTCTTCGTGCGATAACGGCCCCTCAAGCACCCTCGGGTCAAAGAGGTACAGGGCAATGCGCTCACAGCCGGCAGGACGGGAAACGGCCACCCGGCCTCGGGAGAGGGTTTTGCGCAGGTGCTGATTCAGACTGTCCACTGACATGGGGTACCCAACCTCAATTTTCCGGAAGGCGTTATTGTACCCGTGACCAGTACGGGAAACAGGCGGCGACAAGCAGAAAAACCCCATTTCCGCTATACTGCCGCCTCCATCTGACAACTGGTTTACCGCTGAAATGGCAAGCAGACCCGACACCGACGACTACCTTTCCCTGTTCCTGAACGATGTGCCGCTGATGGACGTCCGGGCACCGGTAGAGTTCAGCCGTGGCAGCTTTCCGAATACCGAAAACGCGCCCCTGATGAACGATGAGGAGCGCCATCGGGTTGGCATCTGTTACAAGGAGAAAGGTCAGGACAAGGCGATTGAATTGGGGCACCAGCTTGTGTCCGGTGACATCAAGGCCCAGCGCATTGAAGCCTGGAAACGTTTTGTCGCCCGCCACCCGAACGGCTACCTGTTCTGTTTTCGGGGCGGCCTGCGCTCCCGGCTCACTCAGCAGTGGATCCGGGAGGCCGGCATTGACTACCCGCTGGTCAAAGGCGGCTACAAGGCATTGCGCCGATTCCTGATCGACAGTCTGGAAGCGCAGATCGAATCCGGCGAGTTCCGCATTCTCAGCGGGCGCACTGGAACCGGCAAAACGCGGGTTCTGCAACAGTTACCCAATCCGGTGGATCTTGAAGGCCTGGCCAATCACCGGGGCTCCAGTTTCGGGCGTCAGGTAACACCGCAGCCTTCACAGATCGATTTCGAGAACCGGCTGGCGGTCGCCATGCTCAAAGCCCGCCACCTGAACAGTGGTCCGGTCTATCTGGAAGATGAAAGCCGCCTGGTGGGCCGTTGCGCCCTGCCCGAATCCCTCAAGGAGCGCATGGCCAGGTCGCCGTTGCTGATCCTCGAGCAACCGATGGAAGAGCGTATTGGCATCATTCGCGAAGATTATGTTGAGGGAATGTACTCGGATTACGTGGATCGCGACGGGGCCGAAGCAGGCTGGCTGAATTTCCGGGACTATCTGCTGAGCGCCATTGACCGCATCCGCAAGCGCCTGGGCGGGGAGCGACACCAGCAGCTGCGCGGCCTGATGGACCAGGCACTCCTGCAGCAGGAAGCCACCGGAGAGACAGCGGCCCATAACGCCTGGATCCAGTCACTGCTCCAGGATTATTACGACCCAATGTACGACTACCAACTGGGCAAGAAAGAAGGCCGGATTCTTGTTCGTGGAGGCCCCAAGACCATTCTCGACTGGGCCAACAAAAGCTCGGTTGCGTAAGGCCCTGACTGAATATTACGCCTGCAGTACACACTCACGACATTTGTCTGCTATATAAAGAAGTAGACGAATCATGTTGTTGCAGGAATTTGTCCGTTAATCCGACACTTATGAAAAATACCAACGAACAAGGAGTCCTTTATGGAAGACCTATTTGGCGCTGAAGGCGGTGCCTCGGAACTCATGAATCAGGCCATGGCTCTGGTCATGACATACGCCCCCAAGGTCGTGTTGGCCATTGTCACTCTGATTGTGGGCATGTGGCTGATCAACCGGTTTGTCGGCGTTCTAGATAACAAGCTGGGCAAAAAAGACCCCACTCTGAACAAGTTTCTCTGCGGCCTCATCGGAGCAATCCTCAAGATTCTGCTGCTGATCTCTGTCGCCTCCATGGTCGGCATTGCCACCACCTCCTTCATTGCCATTATCGGTGCTGCCGGCCTGGCCGTCGGTCTTGCGCTTCAGGGCAGCCTCGCCAACTTCGCCGGCGGCGTGCTGATCCTGATCTTCAAACCGTTCAAAGTTGGTGACGCGATTGATGCTCAGGGCTACCTCGGCTCCGTCCGCGAAATCTCCATCCTGTACACCATCGTCGACACCTTCGATAACCGCCGGATTGTGATCCCCAATGGTCAACTGGCCAACGCCAGCCTGACCAACCTGAGCGCCTATGAAACCCGTCGCTGCGACATGAGCTTCGGCATCGGCTACGGTGATGACATCGACAAGGCCAAGGCCATCTGCAAGCGCCTCATTGAAGAAGACGAGCGCGCACTGAAGGACCCCGAACCACTGATCGTTGTTGGTGCACTGGGCGAAAGCTCCGTCGACCTGACCGTTCGGGCCTGGACCAAATCAGGTGATCTCTGGCCCTTCTACTGGGACATGCATGAGAAAGTGAAAAAAGCATTCGACGCCGAGGGTATCAGCATTCCGTTCCCCCAGCGCGATATTCATATGATTAAAACCGACTGAGATTCGCGATCGGTTTCTCATTGATACATCCGGTTACTCGCAAACTGCGTAACCTCGACTAAGCTGACCATTAATGGCGGGGTTGACCAACCCCACCAGGCCATCGGGGCCAGGCAATCAGATCAACACAGGCTCCGGAACGCTGTCATTGCTGGTAGGAGGTTGTCACTATGCCGGTACAGCAGTTGAAGGAATTCCTCGATGAGGCAGGTGTGGAATACATGTGCCTCTCCCACCCTCCTGCATTTACCGCCCAGGAACTCGCCCACCACGTCAAGATTGCCGGCGACCGTGTCGTCAAAACGGTGATCATCGAACTGGATGGCAAAATGGCAATGCTGGTGATGCCGGCCACCTGGCGAATCCGCTGGGACAGGTTATCCCGCATCCTCGACACCGACTTTCTTGACCTCGCTGACGAACAGGAATTCCAGGACCGCTTCCCGGATTGCGAGGTAGGCGCCATGCCCCCCTTTGGCAACCTGTTCGGAATGACCGTGTACTGCGCGGAAGCCTTGACCGAACAGTCGGAACTTGCCTTTGCGGCGGGCAGTCACAGTGAATCTGTCCACATGAAGACCGCCGATTTCATTAACCTCGTGCAACCGATGGTACTGAACCAGGGCTTCAACAAACCCGGAGCCCAGAAGCCCGCCTGGCTGGTCAAAGGCCGTCGCCGGCCGGACGACGTTGCCAAGCAACGGGTATCAGGAATGGCCGGCTACTGAGGCTTTTCCTGCCGGCTTGATCCCGGTCTCTTGTCTGGCTGCCGCCATCGCGTAAACTGGGGGCATCAGACAGGAAACCGATATGACTCAAGCCTTTGATATTGTGGTAGTTGGTGCCGGCATGGTCGGTGCTGCCCTCGCCACTGGCCTTGGCCAGAATGGCTTCCGCGTTGCCCTGGTAGACCGGGCTCCGCCGCCCGCCTTCGATCCAGAAAACGCCCCCGATATACGGGTATCTGCCCTCAGCGCCGGCAGCGAGCGCTATCTTCAGAGCCTGGGCGCCTGGGACCATATCCTTCACATGCGGGCAACGCCCTACAAACGACTGGCCGTATGGGATGAAACCCGCTATCCACTGCAGAACCTGGTGCCCCGAAAACTGGCTGAGGTCCAATTCGACGCCACCGAGCTGGGCGCCCACCACCTGGGACACATCGTCGAAAACTCAGTAACCCAACAGGCGCTCTGGCAAACCGCCGAGGCCTGCCCCCAGATATCCCTGTTCCACGGTCAGGGTGTCGCCTCACTGGCGCAGTCCGGTGATACAGCCACGGTCACCCTGGATGACGACCGCGAGCTGCTAGCAAGCCTTGTAGTCGGTTGCGATGGCGCCCAATCCCGGATCAGGGACCTGGCCGGCATCGGCGTAACCCGTAACCAGTATGACCAGCAGGCAATGGTTATCTCGGTACGCTATCAGGGGCCGGTTGAAGACATTACCTGGCAGGGCTTTCACCCCTCGGGGCCCCGAGCCTTCCTGCCATTGCACAGTGCCGGTCCGGAACATCCGGGTGAAAGCTGGGGCTCCCTGGTCTGGTACGATTCGCCCGATGAACTGGCACGCCTGAAAGCCCTGGACGACAGCACCCTGATGAGCGAAATCCAGTCGTCGTTTCCCGCGAGTTTGCCCTTGCTGACCCACATCGACATCAAAGCCTCGTTCCCCATCGCCCGCCAGCACGCCAAACAATATCACTCTGGACGAGTGGTCCTGGCCGGTGATTCTGCCCATACCATCAACCCGCTGGCCGGCCAGGGGGTGAACCTGGGCTTCCAGGATGCCCAGGCCCTACAGGCAGTCCTCAAGGAAGCCAGGCGCGCCGATGATGATCTGGCCGCCCAGAAGTGGCTGAACCTTTACGAGCAACAGCGCCGACCAGCGAACCGCAGAATGATGCTGACCATGGATGTGTTTTACCATCTGTTCAGTAACCGGATTCCGCCCGTCCATCTGCTGCGCAATCTGGGCCTGGGCGCCGCCCGCGCCCTGCCCTTCGCCCGCAACCGGGTGGCCCGCTACGCCATGGGCATCGACGAGGAACTGCCGGCCGTGGTGCGGCAGATAGCCTCCCGGATTCCGGGCCTGAATCAGCTTTAGAGCCAAACAACAATCCCAAGGACAAGTGAAAAGGAGCCACCATGTCAAAGACGATTTTCACCAAGATCATCAACCGGGAAATTCCCGCGGACATCCTCTACGAAGACGACATCGCCCTCGCTTTCAGTGACATCAATCCTCAGGCACCGGTGCATTTTCTGGTCATCCCGAAGAAGGCCATCGCCACCATCAACGACATTACCGAAGAAGATCGGGAGCTGGTGGGGCATCTGTATCTGGTGGCAGCGAAGATTGCCAAGGAGAAGGGGTTTGCGGACGACGGCTATCGCGTTGTCATGAACTGCGGGGAGAATTCTGGGCAGACGGTGTTTCACATCCACCTGCACGTTCTCGGTGGCAAGCCGCTGGGCTGGCCGCCCTATACCGACAAAATGAAGCAGGCCTGATTGTTTTAGGCCTTGGGTGCCGGCAAGCGGTCCGGTAATGCTGTTTGGGACACGCTCAAGGCATCCATGCGCGCTTAGCTTTCGCCATCCATGGACGGCTCGAGCGTGTCTCGGAAAGCCGCACCACGCGGCGGCCCTCCTCCCAGGCCAAAAAATCAGCGGCCGACGACTTTCTCAGCCTCTTCAACCGGCGTATGACGAACGTCCTCGCCTTTGACCATGAAAATCACGTTCTCAGCAATGTTACATGCGTGGTCACCCACCCGCTCCAGGGCACGGAGCACCCACATCACCGACATGCACCGTGAAATGTTACGGGTATCTTCCATCATGAACGTCAGCAGGGTCCGAGCAGCTGCCTGATATTCCTCATCGACGCGTTTGTCTTCCTTCATGATCCGCAGCGCCTGCTCCGAATCCAGCCGGGCAAAGGCATCCAGGGCATCGTGAAGCATGCTGAGCACGTGGGTGCCAATGTGGCGTACTTCCACATAGCCCCGCGGGGCCTGGCCTTCTTCCTGCAGCTTGATCGCAAGCTTGGCGATTTTCTTGGCCTCGTCGCCAACCCGTTCAAGGTCGGCCACCATCTTGATGACCGAGATCACCAGACGCAGATCCCTTGCCGTCGGCTGGCGACGGGCGATGATCAGGGTGGCTTCCTCGTCGATTTCCACTTCCATCCGGTCAACTTTCTTGTCGTTGGCACGGATTTCGTCGGCCAGATGACCATCGCCATCCACCAGGGCCTGAATGGCGTTCTCGACCTGGGATTCCACCATGCCACCCATTTTCAGGAACTCGGTCTTGAGTTCCATCAGTTCGTTATTGAACTTGTGGGAGATGTGATCCCCGTAAACTTCGTCCTTCTTCGTAGGCATACTGTTCTTCTCCAAAATTCCTCAGGTCCGGAATCAGCCGAAACGGCCGGTGATGTAGGACTCGGTCAGTTCATGTTCCGGCGAGGTGAATACCTTGTTGGTCTCGTTCACTTCCACCAGGTGCCCCAGGTGAAAGTAGGCCGTGCGGTGGGATACCCTGGCCGCCTGCTGCATCGAGTGGGTCACGATAACGATCGTGTAGCTTTCGGACAGTTCGGCAATAAGCTCTTCCACTTTCGCGGTCGCGATAGGGTCCAGGGCCGAGCAGGGCTCGTCCATCAGCACCACTTCCGGGCTCACGGCAATTGCACGGGCAATACACAGACGCTGTTGCTGGCCGCCGGACATACCGGTTGCGTTGGCGTCCAGGCGATCCTTTACTTCTTCCCAGAGGCCGGCCTTGCGCAGGCTGTTTTCCACAATCTCGTCCAGATCCGACTTGCGGTTGGCCAGGCCGTGAATCCGGGGACCGTAAGCCACGTTGTCATAGATGGACTTGGGAAAGGGGTTCGGCTTCTGGAATACCATACCGACCCTGGCCCGCAGTTCGACCACATCCCGCTTGGGGTCGTAAATGTCGTGGTCGTCCAGTTGCAGGGAACCCTTCACACGACAGATATCGATGCTGTCGTTCATGCGATTCAGGCAGCGCAGGAAGGTGGATTTGCCGCAACCGGATGGGCCGATGAAGGCAATGACTTCGTTACGGCCAATATCAAGGCTGATCTTCTTGATCGCGGGGGCATCCCCGTAGAATACCTCGACATCCCGAAGCTTGAACTTGGGGTCGTCCGAGTAAGGCTTACCGACGGTCTTGCCTTCCTCGATGATGGTTTCAGCGGGCTTCGATTCCTGAACTGGCACGGCAACCTCGTCCGGTTGGGTAACTTCACTGGTAATGGTTGTATTCACACTATTCATCTTGATTCTCCTTACCACCGGCGCTCGAGACGTTTGCGCATCCAGATGGCCAATGCGTTCATACTGATCAGGAAGGCCAGCAGCACCATGATGGCTGCCGACGCTCGCTCAATAAAGGCCAGCTCCGGGCTGCCCGCCCACAGGAACACCTGCACAGGCAGCACCGTCGCCGAATCGAAGAACCCGTCGGGTACGTCCACAATGAACGCCACCATACCGATCAGCAGCAGCGGTGCGGTTTCACCCAGTGCCTGGGCCATACCGATGATGGAACCGGTGAGCATACCCGGCATGGCCAGCGGCAGCACATGGTGCAGAACTACCTGCATCTTGGATGCACCGATACCTTCAGCGGCCTCCCGGATCGAGGGTGGTACGCTTTTGATCGCGGCCCGGCTGGAAATGATGATGGTCGGCAGAGTCATCAACGTCAGCACCAGACCACCAACCACCGGAACCGAACGTGGCATCCCGAACAGGTTGATAAACACCGCGAGGCCAAGCAGACCAAAGATGATGGAAGGAACCGCCGCCAGGTTGTTGATATTCACCTCGATAAAATCGGTGAATTTGTTCTGGGGCGCGAATTCTTCCAGGTAGATCGCCGCGGCCACACCAATCGGGAACGAGAGGATCAGGGTAACGAACATGGTCAGCAGCGAACCGACAATGGCGCCAAGAATACCTGCCTTGGACGGATCACGGGAATCGCCGCCACTGAAGAACACATCATTGAACGATGTCTCGATAACGTCCCGCTCCAGAAGCTCATCGACCCAGGTTTTTTGCTGGTCGTTCAGCTTGATCGAGTAGGCATCATCCCCTGCATGCTTGACGTAGACATCCACATCCGTGTGCGTGAGAAAGGTCATGGTCTGGGTGGTGCCCAACCAATCGGGGTTTGCCTTCAGGGCATCCCGTAGCGTCACCGAGGCGTACGGGTTGATCAGCTCGCGAACCTGATTCCGGTCATCCTCCGTTGCTCCAGGGATCTCCTTGATCAGTGCCTGAACCAGAGGCTCGACAAAATCGGCCATCTTGATCTGACGCTCGTCCGTGGGATCATCCAGATACATCATCTCACCATCCAACTGCACATCCATGGTGATGGTGGTCTTCACGAAGCCGGTATAACCCTTGCCGATGATATCGGTGAACAGGATTAACAGGGCCCCCAGGGCAATGGCGATTGCCATGATGCCGTAGGCGCGGAAACGGCGTTCCTTACGGTAGCGACGCTTGAGCGACTGGCGGACAATCTCCGCCTGTGAACGTTGGTCAGTCATACTGTTCCCGATATTTGCGTACGATTTTCAGTGCAATGACGTTGAGCAACAGGGTTGCCAGGAAGAGCATGGCGCCCAATGCGAAGGCAGCCAGCGTCTTGGCGCTGTCGAATTCCTGGTCACCGGTGAGCAGGGTCACGATCTGCACGGTTACGGTGGTAACCGTTTCCAGCGGGTTGGCCGTCAGGTTAGCAGCCAGACCAGCGGCCATGACCACGATCATGGTTTCACCGATGGCCCGGGAGACCGCCAGCAGAATACCGCCCATGATGCCGGGCAGTGCAGCCGGGAAAATCACCTTTTTCATGGTCTCGGACTGGGTGGCTCCGAGCGCAAGAGAGCCATCACGCATGGCCTGGGGCACGGCATTGATCACGTCATCCGACAGGGAAGACACAAACGGAATGATCATGATGCCCATAACGGCACCAGCGGCCAGGGCACTCTGGCTTGATGCCTCGATACCCATGGATGCGGCCAGATCGCTGATAAACGGCGCAACGGTCAGCGCGGCGAAGAAACCGTAAACCACGGTGGGAATACCGGCCAGCATTTCCAGCAGCGGCTTGACCACACCACGAACTTTTTTGCCGGCATACTCGGACAGGTAAATCGCTGAAAGCAGCCCCACCGGCACGGCCACAACCATGGCAATAGCTGAAATCAGGAGGGTGCCAGTGAACAGGGGGATCATGCCGAATGCACCCTGGGACGCAACCTGATCAGCCCGAAGTGCGGTCTGGGGACTCCAGTGGCTGCCAAAGAAAAATTCGGTAAACGGTACCTTCTCGAAGAACCGGAACGTCTCGAAGGCCACCGAGAAAATGATGCCTATAGTGGTCAGGATGGCCAGGGCCGCACAGGCGAAGAATACCCACTTGAGAATGGCTTCAACCTGGACACGGGCATTCAGGCGCGGCCTGATTCTCAACCAGCCAAGGAAACCCGCGAGCACGGCAACCGAGATAACCAGCGCAGACATGAGGAACCGGCTCTGAGTGCGCAAGGCCTGCAAGCGTTCAGCAGCCTCAGCGATCGGTGCCTCCACGAACCCGGGCGGTAACGCCCCACTGGCCACGTTACTGATTTTACTCAGCAGCAGGCTGGCTTCACCGTCGGTCGTCGGTACCATGCCGTCTGGCAGGCCACCAATCACAATCAGCTGAATGACTTTGCCCTGGAATGCTGCCCACAAACCGAGCACGATAAGCGCGGGAATACCACTCCACAATGCCGCCCGGGCCCCATAATAGAAAGGAAGGGACTTGAGATGACGGATCCCACCCATCGGCATCGCCAGCGACCGGGAGCGGGCGTAACCAAGCCAATAGGCCACGATCGCCAGCACCAGTGTCAGTAATAAAAGATTAGCCGGTTGCATGAAAATTCCTGTATTCGACTTCGTATTGGCGCACAGTTTACAGATTCAGCTCTGCACTGGCACCGGATCGTCCAAACGTGCAAAAGGTGCGGGCCTCAATCGAGACCCGCACCTCTGTTCTTGACCGGACGGCGGTCTTACTTGAGCTCGTCCAGGGTCAGGTTCGGCATGTTTTCTGCCTTTTCCATCAGGTCCATCAGGGCAGCACGGGGCGGCACGATCAGACCAACATCTTTCAGGTAGCCGTTCTGGCCCATGGCAGCGTTGCTGGTGAACTCGCTAACGTACTCCTGGATGCCGGGAACCACACCAACGTGTGCTTTCTTCACGTAGAAGAACAGTGAACGGGCTACCGGATACTCATCCGCAGCAATGGCTTCAGCAGTCGGTACCTTGCCATTCAGGGTAGCGGCCTGCAGACGGTCGGAGTTTTCTTCCATGAAGCTGTAACCGAATACGCCGTACATCCCGGCATCCCCAATCAACTTCTGCACGATCAGGTTGTCGTTCTCACCCGCCTCGATAAATACGCCGTCTTCACGAACGCTTTCACAGATGGAAGCGTGCTCGTCCTTGCTCAGGTCAGCGGCTTCGGGCAGCTCATCGCAACCAGCGGCCAGGGCCAGCTCGTTGAACGAGTCACGGGTACCGGAGGTCGGAGGGGGGCCCATCACACGGATCGGCTTGTTCGGCAGACTGGAATCAACGTCGCTCCAGTTTTTGTTCGGGTTGGCTACCCACTCGCCGTTAACAGGCACTTTGGAACCCAGGGCCAGGAACAACTGTTCAAGCGTGAGTTCGAGGTTCTCGGCATTCTTGGAGCTGGCAATAACGATACCGTCAGAACCGATACGGAACTCGGTGATGTCCTTAACACCATTGCTCTGGCAAAGCTCGAACTCGGAAGTCTTCATCCGACGCGAGGCGTTGGTGATGTCCGGGTGCTGGGTACCGATACCCTGACAGAACAGCTTGAGACCACCGCCGGAACCGGTGGATTCCAGCTTGGGTGTGCTGAAGTCGGTCTTGGTGCCGAAACGCTCGGCAACAACTGTGGCGAACGGATAAACAGTTGAGGAACCCACGATGCTGATGGTGTCACGGGCCATGGCCGGTGCAGACATGGCGGCTACGGAGCCGGCCAGTGCAACAGTCGCGAGTGCTTTGTTCAGTTTCATCACGTCAAGTCTCCATGATTCGGTTTGGACGTTGTGTCGGATGTGTTTTACCGATGTGTGCAGACTAATAGCACTCTGTGACAACTTTGTTACAGCATCTGAAATATAGTCCGGAATCTTCAAATTTGCTTGCAGCGGCGCTCCAGCCCGTTACCATGCGTGTTAAAACAATTCCAGGTTCGCAAGAAGGCAGTACTATGACCGCGCTAGACGATGACAAACCCATGCCCCGTGGTGACCTCACCCTGCAGATAATACCGCTTCCCGCGGACACCAACGCCAATGGCGATGTCTTCGCTGGCTGGCTGGTGAAACAGATGGATCTCGCCGCCAATACCATGGCAGGACGGATTTCCCAGGGCCGTAACGCCACCGTGGCCATGGACCGGATGGAGTTCCTGTCACCGCTGCGAGTAGGATCTCAGGTAGGTTGCTACTGCGAACTCGTCGATATCGGTCGCAGTTCCATGAAAATCAGCGTGGAAGTGTGGACCCTTGACCGTACCGCCAAGAATCCACGCAAGGTAACCGAGGGCCTGTTCGTCTACGTTGCCATCGATGAGCACGGTCGAATAAGGGAAGTGCCAGAGCAAGTGCTCTGAACCTTCACCACTCTATTTCCAGCCGTGCAGAAGGCGGGCGTAATTAAGGCGCTCCCAGGTTCGGGCATTGGGGGCGTTCGCCATAGACAGAACGCCCTGTGCTTCTGCCAGCGAGCGGTACCCCATTCCGGAGAGCCGAGCATTCATTTCCCGGGTAATCCTCGACAGGGCGCCGGCACCCTCCGACAGCAATGCGGAGACCACCTGCACTGCGGAAGCGCCCGAAAGAATCGCTTTTGCCGCATCATCACCACTGTGAACGCCACCCGAGACGGCCATCTCCAGTGATGTCTGGCCATACAGCATGGCCGCAGCGTGCAAGCGCAACGGCAGCTCGGCGCTGGATGAAAGCACCACTTCCCGGCTCAACTCCAGCTCGTCCAGGTCCATATCGGGCTGGTAAAACCGGTTGAACAGAACCAGCCCGTGGGCGCCAGCCGCTTCAATACCTGCCACAAAAGCCGGCAACGCCGAATAGAAAGGCGATAGCTTGACGCTGACCGGAATGCTCACCTGCTCAGTCACTGACCTCACTACCGCAAGTTGCCGCTGTTCCAGTGCTTCAGCTGTTTCATTCGGATCCGATGCCAGGTCATAGAGATTCAGTTCGATGGCATGGGCGCCCGCCGCTTCCAGCTCGCGTGCATGCCTGGTCCAGCCACCCGTCGAGATACCGTTGAGCGAGGCAATCACCGGCACACCCAGTGAGTGTCGCAGTAGCTCCAATCGCTGCAGGTAGCTGTCCGATCCCATCTCGAACAGCTCGGATTCCGGAAAAAACGATCGGGCCTCGGCGTCCGTATTGATCCGGGAATCAATAAACCGGTGGGCCGCCATCTGCTCCTCCACCAGCTGCTCCTCAAACAGCGAATGCATGACCACGGCACCGGCACCTGCCTCAACACAGGCTTTCAGGGCGTCCAGGTCATCGGTCAGCGGACTGGCGCCAACCACCAGGGGCGAGCGGAGTTCCAGCCCCAGCCAACGGGTTGCCAGCTCAGTCATGACGTTCACCCTTCTCGTTACCTGCTTCCGAAGATTCGTGGGGCTCAAAATGTATCCCCGCCAGCTGCTTATAGAGCTCACGCTGTTCCGTGGCCGCCTCCGACGCCGCAGCCACCAGCTGTTCGTAGCGTTGGGGATCCCTCAGCTCCAGCATCCGGAACCGGGCTTCTTCCTGCATGTAGGCTTTCATGGTGACTTTCTGGCGCAGAGAGTCCAGTTGCAGGGGCGGCAGCCCTTCGTGAATACGCCGGGGATCAAACCGGTACAGCGGCCAGGCCCAGCTGTCCACCGCCCGCTTCTGCTGTGCCGGGGAGTGCACCAGGTCGTAACCGTGGGCAATGCAGGGGCTGTGGGCAATGATCAGCGCCGGGCCATCGAAGCTCTCCGCTTCCTGCAGAGCCTTGGTGGTGTGGTTGCTGTGGGACTGCATGGCGATCTGGGCTACGTAGACATGGCCGTAGCTCATGGCGAGCAGGCCCAGATCCTTCTTGCGGGTGGCCTTGCCGGCGGAGGCGAACTTGGCAATGGCACCCATGGGCGTGGCCTTGGATTGCTGGCCGCCGGTGTTGGAATAGACTTCGGTATCCAGCACCAGCAGTTTCAGGTTCTGGCCCGAGGCCAAAGCGTGGTCCAGCCCGCCATAGCCGATATCGTAGGCCCAGCCATCGCCACCAATCACCCAGACACTTTTCGGGCAGAGCTCGTCGGCCAGGCTGTCGAGTTCCCGGGCCTCTGGAGCCTGCTGGTCCGCCAGCCAGCTGCGGAGCTGCTCAATCGCTGTGCGCCGGGATGCCATTGCCGATTCATCAACGGTGGTGCAGGCGCTGGTCAGCTCAGAGTAGAGCGCGCCAGGCAGTTGTCCCTGGAACCCGTCCAGTAACTGCCGGGCCCGACCCACGAGTTTGTCCAGCCCCAGACGCATGCCCAGTCCCAGTTCCGCCGCGTCTTCGAACAGCGAATTGTTCCAGGTGGGCCCCCGGCCGTCGGCGTTGACCGTATAGGGTGTGGTGGGCAGATTGCCACCGTAGATCGAGGAGCAGCCCGTGGCATTGGCAATCAGCAGCCGATCTCCCACCAATTGGGTCAGCAGCCGGATGTAGGGCGTTTCGCCGCAGCCGGAACAGGCGCCGGAATATTCGAACAGGGGAATCAGCAGCGGCAGGGATTTGAAATCACGGGGGATGCGATCCCTGGGCACATCCGGCAACTGCCGGAAGAACGCCAGGTTGTCCGCCTCCACCTCGCGGTGCTGCTCGATTGGCTGCATATTGATGGCTTTGCGTTTGGGCTGGGTCCGGTCCTTTGCCGGGCAGACCTCGACACACAAGCCACAGCCGGTGCAGTCATCAGGCGCCACCTGAATACGGTAATCCAGTCCCTCCAGCTCCGAGGTGTGGGTTTCCGGCACCACCTCGAACGCCTCTGGCGCCCCTTTGACCGTCTCGGGCTCAAACACCTTGCTGGTGATCGCGGTGTGCGGGCAGATCATTGCGCAGAAGTTGCACTGCACGCAAAGGTCAGATTCCCAGATCGGGATTTCCAGAGCGATACTTCGCTTTTCATACTGGCTGGTTCCCGTTGGCCAGGTACCATCCGGCGGAAAAGCACTGACCGGCAGCTTGTCCCCCTGCCCTTCCAGCAACAGGCGGGTGACTTTCTGCACAAAGTCCGGCGCATCCTCCGGCACTCTTGGTGGCCGGGTGCGGGTGGCCGTTACCTTGTCCGGTACCGGTACCTCGTGCAGGTTGTCCAGCGCCGAGTCCACCGCTTCCACGTTGCGACGCACCACTTCCGGCCCGCGGCGGCCCCAGGTTTTGCGGATGGATTCCTTGATGTGGGCAATGGCCTCATCCCGGGGCAGGATATCCGCCAGGGCGAAGAAGCAGACCTGCATCACGGTGTTGATCCGTCTTTCCAGACCCGCTTTTTCCGCCACTTCGGCGGCATCGATCACAAACAGTCGGGCCTTGCGCTCAACCAGCGCCCGCTGGACCTCTTCCGACAGCCGGTCCCAGACCTCCTCTTTCGGCCAGGGCACATTGAGCAGCACCGTGGCGCCCTCGGCAGCGTGTTCGAGCACATCAAACCGCTCCAGAAACTGGGGCGCGTGAATGGCGACGAACTGGGCCCTGTTGATCTGGTAACTGGAGCGGATCGGCAGCGGCCCAAATCTCAGATGGGAGACAGTGGTAGCGCCGGATTTCTTGGAGTCATAGACAAAATGGCCCTGGGCAAACAGCTCCGTGCCCTCACCCAGGATCTTGATGCTGGCCTTGTTGCTGCTGACAGTGCCATCGGCACCGAGACCGAAGAACAGCGCCCGGCGGGTTTTCGGGGATTCAATATCCAGTTCGCTATCCACCTCCAGCGAAAGGTGGCTGACATCGTCCCGCACGCCGACGGTGAAGCGGGTTTTCGGCGCTGCCGCTTTAAGTTCGTCGAAAATGGCGCAGACCATGGCCGGCGTAAACTCACGGGAAGACAGCCCATATCGGCCGCCAATCACCCGGGGCAGTACCTTCCGATCCCCCCGGCTGTAGGCCTCCATCAGGGCACCGCTGACTTCCAGCAACAAGGGCTCACCCTGGGCTCCCGGTTCCTTGGTGCGATCCAGCACCGCGAGATGTTCGACGGTATCGGGCAAAGCGTCCAGAAAACGCGACGTGGCAAAGGGCCGGAACAGGCGCACCTTGAGGACCCCGACTTTCTCGCCCTGCTCCAGCAGCCACTCCACCGTCTCATGGGCGCATTCGGCCCCGGAACCCATCAGGATGACCACCCGGTCGGCCTCGGGGTGGCCGAAATAATCAAACAGCCGGTACTGGCGCCCGGTAATGCCGGCAAACCGGTCCATCACGGCTTCAAGTTTGTCCGGAAACGCCTGATAGAACGGGTTGATTGCCTCCCGGGCCTGGAAGAAGGCGTCCGGGTTCTGGGAGGTGCCCCGAACCACTGGCCGGTCCGGCGTCATCCGGCGGCTACGATGCGCTTCGACCTCTTCGTGCGATACCAGCGCCTGCAAATCCTCGTCACTGAGCGCTGCAATCTTGGAAATCTCATGGGAGGTCCGGAACCCATCGAAGAAATGCATCACCGGCACCCGGCTTTCGAGGGTCACGGCGTGGCCAATCGCGGCCATATCCTGAGCTTCCTGAACCGACCCCGAAGCCAGCAGGGCAAACCCGGTACCGCGGGCACTCATGACATCGGAATGGTCGCAGAAGATAGACAGGGCGTGGGTGGCAATGCTGCGGGCGGCAATGTGCATGCAGAACGGCGACAGTTCACCGGCAATCTTGTATAGATTGGGCAGCATCAACAGCAGCCCCTGGGAGGCAGTAAAAGTGGTCACCAGGGAACCGGCCTGCAGCGCCCCGTGCATAGCACCGGCCGCACCGGCCTCGGACTGCATCTCCACCACACTGGGCACCTGTCCCCAGAGATTGGGTTTGCCCAGAGCTGCCCAGTCATCAGCGTGTTCGCCCATCACTGAAGCGGGCGTAATCGGATAGATGGCAATGGTCTCGCTCAGGCGGTAAGCCACTGAGGACACCGCTTCATTGCCGTCGAGGGTATGAAACTCCATGGCCACGACTCCCTGTGGTGAGGCCGGCAGACAGCTTTGAGTCTAGTATCGACGGTGACAACCGCAAGAGGGCGGGTTTGATCTGAGACAGGTTTGGGGAAGAAACAGGATCAGGACTTGCCTGCTCCGGTTTTGATCAGGTGCTGAAACAGGAACTGGTAGTCTCCGGCCAGTCTGGATGCCCGCCAACCTTCTGGCGGACAGGCTGATGCGCCCTTTTCCAGCATGGCTTCGAGGCTGTCGGCGGCAGCTTCAGCCTCTCGCTCCGCATCCTGTTCATGGCTGTCATAGCGACACAGTTCCGGCACGTACTCGCGATAGGCCAGGCGATCCGGCGCCAATGGGACACAACCTGACGCCATGGCTTCGAGCATCGACAGCCCCTGGAAATCGTGCAAAGCCGTGGAGATCACAATATCCGCCTGACGCAGCAAATGATCGTAGTCTTCACGGCTTTCCAGAAACCCCCAGTGTTCGATGCAAGGACCAAACTGTTCCCGGATCCGGTCAAATGCTTTCGGATAGCTTCGAAATCGCTCACCCACCACACTCAACCTGAACGGCATCGAACGCTGGTCCAGCGCCTGCAGGAACTTCAGCAGACGATCAGGCCCCTTGTCGTATTCCCAGCGATGGTTCCAGAGCAGATGGGGGCAGGCCCGGTTCATAAGTGGACGGCGATCAACAAACAACCGGGCCTCGATCGGCACCGGTATCACCCTCGACTTGTCCCGCAGGGTTTCGATCAGGCCCTCGGGCACTGCGTCGGGCAGCTTTTTGAGGAAAGAGTCGGCGCCAGCCAGAAAACTGTCCCGGTTCCAGCCACTGTTGAACACCACACAATCGGCCGAAAGCGCGCTGTACAGGTTCACCATCTGCGGGTCAGCACTGGCGTTCTGGCCGCTGGATACCGGGAAGGCGAACTGGTTTTCGTGCATGTAGAGCAGGCAGGGAGTGTGAGCAACACGCGGGTGCAGCCCTCGGAGGGTTGCCAGATCCACCATGGATGTCGCAATGATCAGATCCCAGTGTTCCTGCAGGAGTGACTCGTTCAGCCAGCTCAGTGGATTGCCACGGATACGCCAGCGGAAGAATCTTGGCGGCAAAGCAAGAAACTGCCATTCATAACGCGGAAACATGGCGCTCAACTGCTCCCGCCAGCGCCTGTGACTGGCGGCATCGTAGCCAGACAGAAGGAGTATTCTCGGCGTGGTTCCAGAGGTCGTCATACGATGTCTCACTAACCAGCCTGAACCTCAGGCCAAGCCCGGGAGAGCGCCCAAAGCCCGAGCACCGGACCGGGGAACAGCAGGAGAACCACCCAGACATTCAACTGGCCCCAGAGCCCACTGGTCAGCCAGATGGCAGGCAGCGTCAGACCAAACCCGACCGCATTCATCACCGCCAGAGAGGAGCCTACCGACTCCCTCGGTGCCGTTGCCGAGGCCAGCGCCGAGAATTGAGGTGAATCGGCCACCACAGCAATGCCCCAGACTATCAGCAAAACGATCAGCAAGGCCGGCGATAGTCCGTTCAGCCAGGGGTAAACCAGGCAGAAGGCTCCGGACACCATCAGGGCTCGCTGGGCCACCCATTCACTACCCCGTGTTCGGCTGAGCCGGCCACCACCGACGCAACCTGCCGCACCAATGCCAATGACAGCAAACGACAACCAGGGAATAAGTGCGTCACTCTGCCCCATCCGCTGCAGCTCCCGGCCGATGAGCAGGGGTGTTAATGTCCAGAACGCGTAGAGCTCCCACATATGGCCGAAGTAACCACCGGCCACTGCCCGGAATCTCGGGATGCGCAGAGCCGCCAACCCCTGGCTGAGGGGCAATCGCCCGCTGCTTTTAGGAAGGTGCGGGCCGTCACCCAGCAGAAACACTAGCAGCCCTCCGGCCACGGCAAGACAGGACGCAGCCATCAGCGGCCACTCCCAGGGCATGCCCAGGGTTGCTCCGCGCATCAGGTGGGGCAGCGCCGTTCCGAGTGTCAGCATGCCCACCAGCCAGGCAAGGGCGGCCCCGGCATACTTTGGCGTCCAGGCAATTACCATTTTCATGCCCAAGGGATAGATGCCGGCCAGACACAGCCCGGTGGCAAAGCGCAGGAGGAAATCGAGCGGCGGCGCATCGGCAGCGAAAATAAATCCACCGTTAACCAGAGCCCCCAACAGGCTCGATAGCGCAAAGATCCGACTGGCGCCAAAGCGGTCGGCCAGGCCGGTCACCGCAATGGTCAGGGTGCCCGCGATAAACCCGGCCTGCACCGCCAATGTCAGCCGCCCGAGATCACTCTCGGTCAGGCCCAGCTCGCCGGCCAGCGACAACCAGACACCGTTGATACTGAACCAGAGCGAGGTGCCGAAAAGCTGGGCCAGAACGATCACAGGGAGGGGGTAACGTCGTAGCAGGTCGATCATTGTTTCACCAGTCGGTCCAGTCGCAGGCGCTCCCGGTCGTCGAACAGTCTTCGCCCGCCCCAGGAAACTGCCATCAGGGCACCAAATCCGGTGCCGACGGTGATGATCAGCATCACCAGGATCTGGTATTTCACCGCCACTGCCGGCGGGCTGCCTGCGAGAATCTGGCCGGTCATCATACCGGGCAGGCTGACGATACCGGCAGCGGCCATGGCGTTGATGGATGGCATCATACCACTGCGCATGGCGTCTCTCCGGATATCTTCCAGCGCCTGCTTCCAGGTCTGGCCCAGCATCAGGCGGTTCTCGATGACGGCCCGCTGCCGCCAGACCGATTCGTTCAAACGATCCAGCGCCAGGCTGACGCCTGTCATGGTGTTTCCGAGCATCATGCCCAGAAGGGGAATGGCATACTGTGGGGTGTACCAGGGGTCTGGGCCGATCACGACAGTCAGGGCCAGGATGGTGACGGAAAAGGACGACACAAACATCGCCCCTGTACCGATACTGAACGCCCACCAGCCCCGCAATCGTCGCCCCTGGCGCGCGACCACTTCCCGGCCGGCAACCAACAGCATGACCAATGCCAGCAGCGCAATCCAGTAGAACGCAGAGGATGCGAACAGAGCCTCCAGAACCAGCCCGATCAACGCCAGTTGAATGACCGTGCGGAGTGCCGCAATCAGCAGACTCCGGGTAATACCGAGCCGGGCCAGATAGCCGGTACCGGCCAGCGCCAGAATTAGCAAGGCCGCCAGGCCCAGCTTCCACCAGGCCAAATCAATCACTTCCATTAGCGCGCTCCAGCCTGGTGCCGTGGATCCGGTAGTGGGCATCCGCCACCCGATAGATCTGCGCCGGGTCGTGAGCGACCCAAAGCACCGCGATCTGCCGCCTCCGGATCACATTGAGCAGCCAGGTTTCAATGGCTTCCGTGCTGTTGTTATCCAGATTGGCAGTGGTTTCGTCCAGCAACAGAACCTCAGGCTCAAGCACCAGGGCCCGCCAGAGCGCCAACCGCTGTCGCTCACCAGAGGACAGCCGACTTACCGACCACTCCATAACGCCGGGCGGAAAGCCCAGCGCTGACGGCAATTCTGCCTTAGCATCATCCGGAAAGTGACCACCCACCTCATCAAACCACCATTGACTGTCTGCCGGTACCATAACCACCCGGCGTCGCCACTGGTGTGCGGGAACATTCAACTGGGCGGTATCACCCAGAGAAACCTTGCCGCCGTGTGGTTCCAGATCAGCCACGGCCCTCAGCAGCCGACTCTTGCCACTGCCCGAAGGACCGGACAGGCAGACAACCTGCCCACCAGGTACCGTCAAAGACACATTACGGAGAGTGCCAACGCAGAGATTTTCTAGCACCAAATCTGTCAAGATAGCATCACCAGGGCTCGCCAACGTTCATAACGGATATACCATTGCACAGTGTCCTGCCAACAACCAGCCACACAGGCCAGGGATGTATGAAGCTTCGATCTCTTATTATCTTCACACTGGCATCTGCACTGATTGCCCCGCCGTTGGAAGCAGAGGTCAGCCTGGCACCGTTTGCAGGTTTTCGCATGAGCAGCTCTGTCGATATCGAGACCGCCGGCGCCAGCACCTCAGACCAGATCGACTTTCGGGATTCCGCCAGCCAGGGCCTGGTGTTCAATTTTGATCTTGCAGAGCCCGGCAAACAGGGAGAGATTTATTTCGGCCGGCAGAGCACCTCGGCCCGACTGGACAATGGCCTGTTCGCACCGGGCCTGGATTCCATCGACCTGACCATCTACCAGCTCCAGTTCGGCGGGCTGTATTTCCCGGCTGGCCAGAATCATGGCGGGTTTGTCTCTGGTGTGTTCGGCGTTACCCGCCTCGAGCCGGACGATTCACGGTATGAAACCCATCACCGGGCCGCCCTGTCCATTGGCGGCGGGTACCAGTTTTTCCTGACGGAACAACTGCGCCTGAGGCTCGATCTGCGTGGTGTTTACACAGCCCTGAACTCGGGCGGCTCCGCGTTCTGCTCCGGCGGCTGCGAACTCAGATTCGACAGCAGCGGCTACCTGCAGGTGGAAGCCGCCGCAGGGCTGGCCATTCGGTTCTGAAGCCCGGTCAGGCCGTCACTGGCCGCCGCTGGGGCAACAAAACCGACAGCAACGCGGCCATGGCCACCAGACCCGACGATATCCACAAGCAGGCCTCCAGCCCCCAGGCCTGGTAGACCCAGCCGGACAGAATCGTTCCCAGCAACCGGCCGGCGGCATTGGACATGTAATAGAAGCCCACATCCAGGGACACCCCATCACCGCGGGCATAGCTAACGATGAGATAGCTGTGCAGCGACGAGTTGACGGCAAACAGCACGCCAAACAACAGCAGGCCACCAACAATCACGAACTGGGGTGACCAACCCGCTGCCAGGCCGATGGCAATCGCTGCCGGAATCAGCGCCAGTGCTGCCGCCCAGAGCACAGCAGGCTGCTTGCCTTCCATGTTGCCGGTGATGCGCGGGGCAATGGTCTGAATAAAGCCGTAGCCGATAATCCAGCTGGCCATAAAGCCGCCCACTTTCCAGAAGTCCCAGCCAAAGACCGTGTGCAGGTAAACGGGCAAAGCAACCACAAACCAGACATCCCGCGCGCCGAACAGAAACATCCGGGCCGCCGACAAGACATTGATGGCCCGGCTTTTGGAGAGGATCTCGCTGAACTTCGGTTTGGCCTTGCTCTTGCCCAGATCCTGTCCCAGCAAGAACAGGCTGGCCAGCCAGACCAGTCCCAAAGCCACCGCCATGATAATCACGGCACCCTTGAAGCCGGCCGCCATCAGCAGGACCCCACCGAGGAAAAAGCCCACACCTTTGAGGGTATTCTTGGAGCCCGTCAGAATGGCCACCCACTTGTACAGGGTGCCCTGCTGCTCATCCGGCACCAGCAGCTTGATGCCGCTCTTGGCGGACATCTTGTTCAGATCCTTGGCAATGCCCGAGAGCGCCTGCGCTGCCATTACCCAGGGCACCGTCAGGATCACCGCCGGGACTGCCAGCATGGCCAGCGCCACAATCTGCAGGAACAACCCGATGTTCATGGTGCGGTTCAGCCCCATACGGGCGCCCAGATAACCACCCACCAGATTGGTCACCACCCCGAAGAACTCGTAAAAGACGAACAGCAGGGCGATTTCCAGGGGCGAGTAGCCCAACTGGTGGAAATGCAGTACCACCAGCATCCGCAGGGCGCCATCGGTCAGAGTGAAGGCCCAGTAGTTGCCGGTGATCACCAGGTACTGTCGGATGGCAGCCGTCATATCAGGCAGCACCCACCCTGCGCGCCAGTTCCGCGGTGCGGTTGGCGTAGCCCCATTCGTTGTCGTACCAGGCGTAGATTTTCACCTGGGTGCCGTTGACCACCATGGTGGACAGGGCATCGACGATGGAGGAACGCGGGTCGGTCTTGTAGTCAATGGACACCAGTGGGCGCTCTTCGTAGCCCAGGATGTCTTTGAGCTCGCCTTCAGCGGCTTCTTTCAAGAGCTGGTTTACGATATCCCTGTCCGTGGCCGTTTCAACTTCAAACACGCAATCGGTGAGCGACGCATTGGTCAGCGGAACGCGCACTGCGTGGCCATCCAGACGCCCTTTCAGCTCGGGGAATATTTCGATAATCGCCGTTGCGGAACCGGTGCTGGTAGGAATCAGTGAACTCCCGCAGGCCCGCGCCCGGCGCAGGTCCTTGTGGGGCGCATCAATAATGGTCTGGGTGTTGGTCAGGCTGTGAATGGTGGTGATGGAGCCGTGCTTGATGCCCAGCTTCTCATGAATCACCTTCACCACCGGCGCCAGGCAGTTGGTGGTGCAGGAGGCAGCGGTCACAATGCGGTCGTTGGCCGGGTCGAAAATATCATCGTTCACACCAACCACAATGTTCTTGGCGCCCGCCTCCTTCACCGGTGCCGTGACCACGACCCGTTTCACGCCCTGGTCCAGGTACGCCTGCAAAGCACTGACCTTCTTGTTCACGCCACTGGCCTCGATCACCAGATCGCAGCCGGACCAGTCGGTTTCACCGATGCTCCGGTTGTGAGTCACGCGAATGCGCTGGCCCTCGATGACGATATCCGTTCCGTCGGCAGTGGCTTCCCGACTCCAGCGACCATGGATGCTGTCAAAGTTGAGCAGGTGAGCCAAAGTACCGGTATCGGCGCCCGGATCGTTGATGGCCACAAACTCCATATCTGGCCAGCCCCAGGCGGCCCGCAAGGCCAGACGACCGATTCGGCCAAATCCATTAATGCCTACTTTGATCTTGCTCATGTTGTGCTCCTGATAAACCTGTTCCGTACATTAGACCCTGCGGACATTACAGACATTGGACAGATGGGCGGTCTGCCATGGCCTGCAATCGCGCAAGCGGGTTCTCTATCAATCGGCCGTTATGGCTGGCGGTTTCATCCAGCACCCGGGCCAGCCACTGCGGAATGCCCGGGTTCAGGGAATAGTAGATCCACTGGCCCCGACGCTCCGTGGCCAGCAGGCCGGCATCCCGCAACGTGGCCAGATGCCGGCTGACTTTCGGCTGGGGCGCTTCAAAGGCTTCGGTAAGCTCGCAGACACAGAGTTGCCCCTGGCTGCGGATCATTAACAGCGCCGCAAGGCGGAAATCGTCGGCCAGCGCCTTGAACACCGTGACCGGGTCATAGCTGGCGGGTTTCGCTCCAGTTTCTTTCTGATGAATGAGTGCGAACAGGGCGACTCGCTCTTTGATCTCCTTAAGCCTGAGGGCGAAAGTGGAATGGCGGTTTGCTGGTACCGGATCGGCAAAATCCCAGGCAATCTGCTGGGCCGGCTGGCAGACCGCACCGCACTCGCTGGAAGCTTTCTCGCAGAGGGTAATCACGTAATCCCAATACTGTTCCTGCAAATCTGCCAACCGCTTGCTAGAAAGCCCTTCCGTCGATACGCCGGCTTCCTCAAGAACCTGCAATGCCATCGGGTGGGGCTCGGTTGGCTCGGTACCGGCGCTGGCCACTTCAAACCGGTCCCCGGCTATGTCCCGCAGCAAGGCTTCTGCCATAAGAGAACGGGCACTGTTGGCGGTACAGACAAACAAAACGCGGCGCTTCATATCTGCTTCCCAATATATTCGGCTTTATGGATATCCAATTTTGTGCATAATAGATTCAGTCTCCCTACGAGTAAAGGAATCATCAAATACGATGAGCACCAACACAGAAATAACCCGGGCTGAAGACGCCGACGGCGGCATGGATTTGTTCGGCAAGTTCCTGTCGGTATGGGTAGCCCTGGCCATCATCGCCGGCGTGGCGCTCGGTCAGCTCGCACCAGTGGTACCCGAGACCCTGTCCCGTTTCGAATACGCGCAGGTCTCCATCCCCATCGCCATTCTGATCTGGGCGATGATTTTCCCGATGATGGCGCAGATTGATTTCAGTGCGGTGGTCGGGGTACGCAAAGAACCGAAAGGCCTGGCGATCACGACCATCGTCAACTGGCTGATCAAGCCCTTCACCATGTTTGCCATTGCCTGGTTCTTTCTGATGGTGGTGTTCGAGCCATGGATCGCGCCGGGACTGGCCAGCGAGTACCTGGCCGGGGCGATCCTGTTGGGTGCGGCGCCCTGCACCGCCATGGTGTTCGTGTGGAGTTTCCTGACCAAAGGCGATGCCGCCTACACTCTGGTGCAGGTATCGCTTAACGACATCATCATGCTGTTTGCCTTCGCGCCGATTGTTGTTTTCCTGCTGGGCATCTCCGACATCCAGGTGCCCTGGGATACCGTGCTGCTGTCGGTCGTCCTGTACATCGTGATTCCGCTAACGGCCGGCTACCTGACCCGCCGCGCCCTGATCTCGCGCCACGGTCAGCAGTGGTACGACGATGTCTTCATGAAGCGGCTCAGCCCGGTCACCCCGGCAGCGCTGATTGTCACTCTGGTACTGCTGTTCGCCTTCCAGGGCGAGGTAATCCTGAACAACCCCCTGCACATCGTGCTGATTGCCGTGCCGCTGATTGTTCAGACCTTCCTGATTTTCTTCCTGGCCTACGGCTGGGCGAGGCTGTGGAAAGTACGCCACTGTATCGCAGCGCCTGGCGCCATGATCGGTGCCAGCAACTTCTTCGAACTGGCCGTGGCCGCAGCCATCGCACTGTTCGGCCTGCAATCCGGCGCAGCGCTGGCCGCCGTAGTGGGTGTGCTGGTGGAAGTACCGCTCATGCTGATGCTGGTCAAAATAGCCAATCGCACCCGGGACCGGTTTCCGGCATAAGCCGCAGAGGCCAGCGCCAGACTTCGGATCATGGCGCTGGCTTCACTCGCACTATCTGTTCAGCCCACCCCCACCCTGCTAATATCCCGCCCACATTTCTGACGCACCGAATCTGACGGAATCCACGCAATGGATGTTTTCCAGGCCCTTTTCCTTGGCCTTCTCCAGGGACTGACCGAATTCCTACCCATCTCCAGCTCCGCCCACCTGATTCTGACCCCGGCATTGTTCGGCTGGACCGATCAGGGCGTGGGTTTCGACCTGTCGGTGCACGTCGGGACCTTGCTGGCGGTTGTGCTCTATTTCCGGAGGGATGTTTTTGGTATTGCCCGGGACGGACTGATTTCCGTCAGCCGCCGCAAAATCGTTGGCCAGGGCGCCCTTGCCTGGTACCTCGTCATCGGCACCATCCCTGCGGGCCTGGCCGGCCTGGCGTTGCTGGATATGATCGACAACGAACTGCGGGCGGTGGAAGTCATCTTCTTCACCACCCTGTTCTTCGGCCTGCTCCTCGGCCTTGCAGACTGGTTGCCCAAACGTCAGCGCACCCTCGACAAACTGAACTGGAAAGACGCCGTCCTGGTTGGCATCGCCCAGGCCATGGCCCTCGTCCCCGGCACCTCCCGTTCCGGCGTAACCATCACCGCCGGCCTGTTCCTGGGCATGACCAGAGAAACCGCTTCCAGGTTCTCTTTTCTGCTGGCAATTCCCATTATCGTGCTGGCGTCGGCGGTGAAACTGCTGGAAGTGGCAACTTCGGATGTGATCGTCGACTGGAGTGGTTTTCTGATTGGCGGAGTGACCTCATTCCTGATGGCCATTACCGCAATCCACTTCTTCCTGAAGTGGCTCAACAAGGTAGGCATGTGGCCGTACGTTATCTATCGGATTGTTCTGGCGGGTGTGATTTACGCAGTTCTGATGTAGGCCTGCTTACAATTAGCAGGCCTCGAGAGGCGCATAAGCCAGAACCAGCCACTTGGCGCCCTCATCAAAGTTCACCTGCACCCGCGTATGGTGCCCCGTGCCTTCGGAATTCATCACGACACCTTCGCCAAACTTCGGATGACGCACCCGCTGCCCCAGGCTGAACCCGGACTGCTGCGCCGAATCCTGGCTGAACAGGCTTTCGTTGGGCCGGTCCATCATGGCCGGGCGAGTTACCGTGTTGCGCAAGCGCACTTCCTGCAGGCAGTCGCCGGGAATTTCCCGCACGAACCGGGATAGGGCATTGAACCTTTCCTGGCCGTACAGGCGGCGGGATTCGGCGTAAGTAAGCACCAGCTTTTTCATGGCCCGGGTTATGCCCACGTAGGCCAGGCGGCGCTCCTCTTCCATGCGACCAGGTTCTTCCAGGGACATGCCGTGGGGGAACAGCCCCTCTTCCACGCCCGCCAGGAAAACCAGGGGGAACTCCAGACCCTTGGCGGAATGCAGGGTCATTAACTGAACGCTGTCCTCATGGTCCTCGGCCTGGGATTCACCGGCATCCAGAGCCGCCTGAGCAATGAATTCCGACAGCGCGTCCACGCCGTCCTCCACCTCATAGTCAGACAACGCATTGACCAGTTCCTCGAGGTTCTCCACCCGGGCCTGGCCTTTCTCACCTTTTTCGCTGGCGTGATAGTCCTTCAGCCCGCTGTTTTCGATGGTCTGCTTCATCAGGCCATGCAACGAAGCATCGCCCACCATGTCGGAGAGGCCTTCGATGATCGCAATGAAAGACTGCAGCCCGGTTTTGGCCCGGCCTTTAACCTGCCCGGCTTCCAGCAGACGCTCGGCGGATTCCCACAATGAGATACTCTGCTCGGTCGCGTATTCCCGAAGCTCCGCCAGGCTCTTGGCGCCAATGCCACGGGGCGGCACGTTCACCACCCGCTCAAACGCCGCATCGTCGCGGCGATACTGGACCAACCGCAGATATGCCAGGGCGTTGCGGATTTCCTGACGATCATAGAATCGCAGGCCACCGTATACCCGGTAAGGAATGCCCTGGCGCATCAGCGATTCTTCCAGCACCCGGGACTGGGCGTTGGAGCGATAGAGAATCGCGGATTCACTGCGCAGGTTGCCGTCCTGCACCCAGGCAGAAATGCTGTCGGCAATGTAGTTGGCTTCGTCCTGCTCGTTGAACGCCGCGTACAGGCTGATCGGTTCGCCTTCCGGACCGTCGGTCCAGAGCTCCTTGCCCAGCCGGCCCTGGTTGTTGGCGATCACCGCGTTGGCCGCCTTCAGGATCATCTGGGTGGAGCGGTAATTCTGCTCCAGACGCACCAACCGGGCATTGGGGAAATCCCGCTGGTACTGCTGGATGTTTTCGACCTTGGCGCCCCGCCAGCCGTAGATAGACTGATCGTCGTCCCCCACCACCGTCATTGGCACGCGATTGCTGGCCAGCACCTGCAGCCAGGCATATTGAATGGTGTTGGTGTCCTGAAACTCGTCCACCAGGATATGCTGGAACCGGCTCTGGTAATGGGCCAGCAGCTCCGGACGATGCAGCCACAGTTCATGGGATCGCAGCAACAACTCGCCAAAATCCACCAGACCACCCTGCTGGCAGAGTTTTTCGTACTGGCGATAGATCTTCAGCATGATCGACAGGAAATGGTCGCCCGGATTCTCCTGGATGTGATCCGCCCGCAGCCCCTCGTCCTTCTGGCTACTGATAAACCACTGGGCCTGCTTCGGTGGCCACTTGCTCTCATCAATCTGGTTTTCCCGTATCACCCGCTTGATCAGTCGCAGCTGGTCGTCGCTGTCCAGAACCTGGAAGTTCTCCGGCAGCCCAGCATCTTTCCAGTGCGAACGCAGCAGTCGGTGCGCGATACCATGAAAGGTGCCGAACCAAAGGCCGCGGGCCGGAATGTCCATCATCTGCTCGATGCGGTAACGCATTTCCTTGGCGGCCTTGTTGGTGAAGGTCACCGCCAGGATTCCAGTGGGCGGCACCCGATCCACGGTCATCAACCAGGCGATCCTGTGCACCAGAACACGGGTTTTGCCACTTCCTGCGCCGGCCAGAACCAAAAGGTGATCGTTCTGAGCGGTAACAGCTTCACGCTGGGCATCGTTCAACGGATCGATGATGTGGGAGACGTCCATAAAGAATCGGTTCGCTACTGGTTAAATAAACAGGTTGTTGAGTATAACAGGAGAAAAGAGGGATTTCTTTGGGGTCTGGGTTAGCCCTTATCCAGGGAGGAACGCACGAGGGCGGGGCTCTGTTCAGGACACGCTACGAGCACATCCATGTGCGCTTGGCTGTGGCCATCCTTGGCCACAGACAGTCCTGAACAGAGCCCCGCCCCCGCGCTTATCTCGCTTTGGAGATGGCTTCTCTGTTAAAAACCTCTTGGTACAGTCTGCGCTTCTACAAACTCGAACAGACCTTCCAGACCGCCCTCACGGCCTATGCCGGAGGCCTTCATGCCACCGAACGGGGCTTCCGGCGTCGGGCCGGTGCCGGTGTTCCAGCCACAGTGGCCAAAGCGCAGGCCGGCAGCCACACGCTGGGCGCGTTCGGCATCGTTGGTGAACACGTAGGAGGCCAGGCCGAACTCGGTGTCGTTACCGGCTTCGATGACTTCCTCTTCCGTGCGGAACAGGGCCATGGGTACCAGCGGGCCGAAGGTTTCTTCCTGGTAGCAGGACATCTCCCGGTTCACACCGTGGACCACGGTGGGCGGGAAGAACAGGTCGTTGCCAAGATCTTCCGGCTTCTTGCCGGCAACCAGGGTGGCGCCTTTTTCAAGGGCGTCCTGAACGTGGCGTTTGACCTTGTCGTAGCCAGCCTGGTTAATCAGCGGGCCAAGATCCACGTCGCCGTTGATGCCGTCACCGACGGTCATCTTGTTAACACGCTCGGCAAGCTTTTCACCGAAGGCATCGGCCACTTTCTCATGCACGAAAATCCGGTTGGCACAGACACAGGTCTGGCCACCACCACGGAATTTGTTGGCGATGAGGTTATCAGCTGCAGCGTCCAGATCGGCATCATCAAAGACAATGAACGGCGCGTTGCCGCCCAGCTCCAGGGCCAGTTTCTTGACCTGATCCGCCGTATCGACAATGAGCTTGCGGCCCACTTCGGTGGAACCGGTAAAGCTGAGCATGGGCACGTCGGGGCTCTCGCAGAGAACCTTGCCGATCACGCTGGCTTTACCCATCACCAGGTTAACCATGCCATCCGGAATATCGGTGTGCTTATCCATCAGGCTGAACAGGGCAATCATGGTCAGCGGGGTTTCACTGGCCGGTTTGATCAACGACGGACAGCCGGCCGCCAGGGCCGCAGACAGCTTCTTGGCGATCATGCCAATGGGGAAGTTCCAGGGCGTAATCAGGCCGGTGACACCAATGGGGCGGTAGTGGACCGTCCAGGTACAGTCTTTCGGCTTTTCCGGAATGGTGTGGGCGTCGAGTGCCTGAATATGCTTGGAGCAGTAGTCGAAAAACCCGGCGGCATAATCTACTTCACCCTGGGCCTCCTGCAGCGGTTTGCCGTGCTCCATGCAGAGGATGCGGCCCACTTCTTCCTTGTTGGCCTTGAGCGCATCCCGGATGTCTTCCAGCCACTTGCGGCGGGTCTCGATGCTGTAGGGACTGATCAACCGCAGTGCCGACTTGCCGGAGGCAATAGCGGCGCTCACTTCATCTTCCGACATGGATGCGACCTGGGCGATCACCTTGCCCGTTGCCGGGTTGTAAACATCGAAGGTGTTGCCATGCTCATTATCAATCCAGCGACCACCGATATAGCCGGTCAGCTTTTCCAGCAGGGGTGACTCGATCATCTCGACTCCTCTTCTGTGATTGGCTCCGCCCCGTGTGGGGCGCAGTCCAGGTAATCTGGTTGCGTCAGTGTTTTATGTCTTTCATAGTGGATGTTGTATCCCGACCTGTAAAGTCAAGGGCAGGCTTTTGATCATCGCCTGAGTGTGCCTATACTCGGGGGATCAGACACCCAGGAGACCGTACAATGAAGGCATTTTTCCATCCCGCACAGGATGAGCACATTCCACAGACGTACTTTACCCGGGGACAGATGCGCCAGCCCCAGGAGATTCCTGCTCGAACCGGTGAAATGCTGGGCGGACTGAAGGAAATGGGTATTTCTGTGCTGCAGCCTGCGGACCAGGGTGCGGGGCCGATTTCAAAAGTCCACGATCTGGGCTACCTGCGCTTTCTTGAATCTGCGCATCGGCGCTGGAAACAGATGGATGACTGGGGCGATGAGGTTATTTCGAATATTTTCGTCCGTTCCCCGAATCACCTGACTGGCATTCTCGCCGAGGCGGCCCGCTATCAGGCTGATGGCAGCTGTCCGATTGGCGAACACACTTGGCATGCCGCGTACTGGTCTGCCCAGAGCGCGTTGGGTGCGGCTGATGCACTGATCGCCGGCGACCGGACTTCGTATGCGGTCTGTCGCCCGCCGGGGCACCATGCCCGCCGGGATGCAGCCGGTGGTTTCTGTTACCTGAACAATGCCGCCATCGCCGCCGAGCACATGAAAACACGGTTCCCCAGGATCGTGATTCTGGATACCGACATGCACCACGGCCAGGGCATTCAGGAAATCTTCTACGATCGCAGCGATGTGCTGTACATCTCCATCCATGGCGACACCACCAACTTCTACCCGGTCGTCAGCGGCTTTGAGAACGAACGTGGCGAAGGGGAAGGTTTTGGCTACAACATCAACATGCCGATGCCCCACGGTTCAACGGAAGAAGATTTCTTCGCAAAACTGGATGAAGCCCTGGCGGCCATCAAACTTTTCCAGCCGGATGCCCTGATCCTTGCCCTCGGCTTCGATATCTACAAGAACGATCCACAGGCCAAGGTGTCAGTCTCTTCCGAAGGGTTCTGCAAGCTCAGCACCCATGTGCGTCAGCTGGGGCTGCCGACGCTGGTAGTGCAGGAAGGCGGTTACGATCTGGAGGCTCTGAGCGAGAACGTCCAGCAGTTCTTCAAAGGTCTGGCAGGCTGACGCTTCAGGCTGCGGGCACGTAAACCTTCACGTTTTCGTGCCCTTCGGCCTTCAGATGCCCGGCGTGCATGCGGCTCATGGTGCCGCGATCGCAGTACAACAGGTATTGCCGGTTCGCCGGCAGTTCTGGTATCTGCTGGTTCAGCTCATAGAATGGAATCTGCAGAATCTCGTTGTTGGTCAACATCAACGGTGACTGCTCGCCTTCCGAGGGGTGACGCACGTCGATGATCACATCATCCACCGAGGGTGTCTGCACGAGCTCCACTTCCTCTGGCGTTACCGTGGTTTCCAGCAACCGGTTTACCGGCGTTTCCTCACGTGCCTCAATGGCGTTTGCCAGAACCGCGGCGTCCATTTGGGCCTCGTCTTCTTCCACCCGGTGCAGCTTGGCCCGGGTGGCAGGCTTCTGGGAGATCACTCCGCAGTATTCAGGCATGGTTCGTGCGAAAGATTCCGTGCCGATTTCCCGCGCGATGCGGATAATGGATTCCTTGTCCATGGACACCAACGGGCGCAGAACCACCTCGTCACTGGCCCTGTCTACCACGTTGAGGTTGCTCAGAGTCTGACTCGATACCTGGGCGACGGCATCGCCGGTTACCACGCCCACTGAGTTGTTCTTGCGAGCAATCTCGGCAGCTGCCATCAGCATCTGTCGTTTCAGAACCACCCCCCAGTGACGGTGATTCACCGATCGCATGATTTCGGCAACCACGCCCTCGAAGGGTACCGAGATAAACTTGGCGCTGTGAGAGGCGCCATAACGGTCCCACAGGTAGTGCACCACCTGGCGAACACCCACCTCATGGGCCGTGCCTCCCAGGTTGAAAAACAGAAAATGACTGCGCAGGCCGCGACGCATCATCAGGTAGGCGGCCACCGAAGAGTCGTAGCCGCCGGAAATCAGAGTCAGCACATTCTCGACACTGCCCAACGGATAACCGCCAAGCCCCCGATGTCTGCGATGGGCAATATGGAACTGGTCGCCGTGCACCTCAATGCGTACCTCGACCTCGGGTGATTTCAGATCAACACCCCGGGCCCCGGATGCCTGCATGAGGGCGGCTCCGACGGTACGCTCAAGATCAATGGAGCGGAAAGTGTGTTCGCCATGGCGGCGGGCCCTGACCGCAAACGTCTTGCCAGTCAGACGCTCCGAAAAAGCCGCTACCGCCTTTTCCGCAACATCCTCAAGACTGACAAGGGGGAATGCCCCGATCTCCTGAATGGTGGAGATACCCGGAATACGCAGAAGGGCCTCGATGACAGGCCCGGACAGGCTACGCCCGTCGGGCACAGCCACGTCTACCCGATCCCAACTGCCCTCAACGCGGATTTCAGGATCCAGCCGTGCCAGCAGTTTGCGGATGTTCTGCCGCAGATGACGCATTTGCTGACGGCGTACGGGTTTGCTCTTGATAGCAACTTCCGGAGCGGGACGAATAAGCAGTTTCATAAATCGGAATTTTGTCGGGTGGCGTATTTTATGGAAAGCGCTTAGTCTACCCTTTTGACTGCGTGCCTCAAAATCGGGCATTACCGCAACGTTCAGGAGCTTCACCGTTAATGCAGGAAATGACCATCAATGCCCTGGTCTCCCCCGAGGGCAGTCTTGAGATTCTCTCCAATCATGAAGTCAATCGGCTGAAGGACCGCAGCGAGGGCGGTCTTTACAGGCTGTTTCGTCAATGCGCACTGGCCGTTCTCAATACCGGTATCGAAACAGACGACTGCAAGGCCCTGATGGAATCCCATGCCGACTTTGATGTCCGGCTGGTGCCCCAGCCCCGGGGACTGAAACTGGAACTGATCAATGCGCCCGCCCACGCGTTCGTTGATGGTCAAATGCTCCGCGCGATTCGTGAGCATCTGTTTTCAGTTCTGAGGGACATTATCTATTCGTATTCGATCCCGCAGACGGCCGCAGGTTTCCGCCGTGACGATCCCGAGGATCTGACCAACTATGTCTTTCACATCCTGCGCAATGCCCGGGTGCTTCAGGCCGGGCGGCAACCGGATCTGGTCGTCTGTTGGGGTGGCCATTCCATCGGGCATGATGAATACCAGTACAGCAAGGATGTCGGTCATCAGCTGGGCCTCAGAGCCCTCAGCATCTGCACCGGGTGCGGCCCCGGTGCCATGAAGGGCCCCATGAAGGGCGCCACCATTGGCCATGCCAAGCAGCGGGTTAAAAACGGCCGCTATATCGGTATTACCGAGCCCGGCATTATCGGCGCGGAGGCCCCCAACCCCATTGTCAATGAGCTGGTTATCATGCCGGACATTGAAAAACGCCTGGAAGCTTTCGTTCGCTGCGGCCACGGTGTCATTGTGTTCCCGGGCGGTGTCGGTACCGCCGAGGAAATTCTCTACCTGCTGGGCATCCTGCTCCATCCGGACAACGTCGATCTGCCCTTCCCGGTGGTATTTACCGGCCAGCAGGAGAACGCCGAATATTTCGAGATGATCGACAAGTTCATCCGGAATGCGCTGGGGGACGAAGCCGCCAGCAAATACGAGATCATTATTGACGATCCGGTGCGCGTGGCCCAAACCATGAAAAAGGGTATGAAGGAGGTCGAGACTTTCCGGCGCGCCATGCAGGATGCCTACTACTTCAACTGGATGCTCAAGATCGACCCGGTATTCCAGTTACCGTTCGAGCCCAATCACGACAACATGCGGGCGCTTGAGCTTCACCGGGACCAGCCGGTGCACCTGATTGCCGCGAATCTGCGCAAGGCATTCAGTGGCATTGTTGCCGGCAACGTCAAGGAAGGGGGAATACGTCAGGTTCAGGAGAAAGGGCCGTTCGAGATCGCCGGAGATCCGAGCCTGATCAAACCACTGGAGGCAATGCTGGAGCAGTTTGTGGCCCAGAACCGGATGAAGCTTCCGGGATCATCTGCCTACAAACCGAGCTATCGCATCGTCAGCGGAGCGGCCTGAGCCGCTTCGCTGACACAGCGGGATCTTACTTGCCGCCGTCCGCGGGCAGACTGGCATAGTAGGCCGCCAGATTGGCGATATCGGTGTCACTCAGGCCAGTGGCCTGGCCCTGCATGATGGCCGCCTGGCCGCCGGACCGCTGCTTGTTCTTGTAGGCTTTCAGGGCAGAGACCAGATACTGCTCGTTCTGGCCCGCCAGATTCGGATAGGTCGGAATCTGGGCGATACCATTCTGGCCATGGCAAGCAGCACAAACAGCCGCCTTGGCTTTGCCAGCTTCAGGGTCGCCAGCAGAAACTACAGCAGGCACAGCAGCGCCAAGCGCAAAAATTCCCGCAACAGCGTAGTGTTTCAGATTCATTGTCATTACCCTCTCATCATCGTTTTCAAGATTTTCAGGCCGGTTCGGAAGCCGGACAGTAAACTGACTAGCACTTATAGCACAGAGCCGGGGAACCTCAAATGCGATAGGTCAAGGACCTCCTTTCGACGTTCGTCCTCTTTTCTGTTCTGGCTATTATGGTGAAAGTACGTTCGATTCCGTATCCAAGATTGATTTAATTCTCCGGAGATAACCTCAATGTCTGTAGAGGCCCAGGAACTTGCCTGTCAGGAAGGCCACATTGGTGTCCTGACGCTGAACTCCCCAGGCACGCTCAACGCACTGACCGAGCGCATGATCGAGCAGACCCAGGAAATCCTTGACCGCTGGGCCGACAACGACCGGATCTGCATCGTGGTGATCCAGGGGGCGGGCGAGAGAGCCTTCTGCGCCGGCGGTGATATCCGGGAACTTTACGATACCATGCTCACGTCCGAGGACCGGGACAAACCGGCACGGGTTTTCAACCGCGAATACCGGATGGATTACAGCATTCACCGCTTTCCGAAACCTGTGCTTGGCATTGCCCACGGCGTGGTGATGGGTGGTGGACTTGGCGTGTTTGCCGGCTGCCGGTATCGGCTGGTGACGCCGGATGTCACCCTGGCCATGCCCGAGATCGCCATCGGTCTGTTTCCCGACGTGGGCGCCAGCTGGTTTCTGAATCGACTGCCCGGCCGGCTGGGTTTGTTCATGGGTTTGACCGGCGCCCGCCTGAACGTAAGCGATACCCTTCGGGTTGGCCTCGCGGATATGGCCATTCTCCAGGAAGACCGGGAACGTTTGCTCGACCGCCTGGCGTCAGAGCGCTGGACCGGGCAGACCGCTGCCGATGACAACCGCCTGTTCCGCTTACTCAATCAGATCCAGACACCGGATTACCGGGCTCTTCCACCCAGCAATCTTGCTACGCACGAACAGCGGATTGCCCGGCTGAGCGCCGGTGATGAACTGCCTGAGATTGTCGATCAATTGCTGACAGCCGAAGTGGACTGCGACTGGTGGCATGCGTGCATGAACACACTGAGAACCGGATGTCCGGTGTCGGCGTGGCTGGTGTGGACGCAGTTGAAAAAAGCCCAGCAGATGTCCCTGAAGGATATTTTCCGGATGGAACTGGCCATGGTCTCGGAATGCATCCGGCGTCCCGATCTGGCAGAGGGAATCCGGGCTCTGGCTATCGACAAGGACCGTCAGCCAAAATGGAGTTACCCGAGCGTGGCCGATGTGCCGGAAGACGTGGTTGCGGCTCATTTCACCCCGGAGTGGGATGACGAGACGGATCCGATGGGCCTGGAGTAAGCCGGTCGGCGCTAGAACTCGGCGCCCGCCTGCACCAGCAACATTTCCAGATCCCGATTGTTGGTGGCGCGGGCAACGTCCAGTGCCGTTTGGCCATCGCTCGCCTCGTAATTGACGTCGGCTCCGGCCGCCACCAGCCTCTCCGCCGTCAGCAAATCCCCGTTGGCCACGATTTTCATCAGCAGGGATTCGCCCCCCTGACTCACGTTGACGTTGGCACCGGCTGCCACCAATACCTTCACCACCGACAGATGGCCGTTTTCCGCCGCCCGCATCACGGGGGTATACCCGTACTGGTCACTGGTGTTCACATCGGCGCCGGCCGACAACAACAGCTGCACGCGCCGCTTTTCACCATTCCCGGCGGCTGAAACCAGCATTGCATCCGCCTCGGCCAGGGCCTCGGGGCTCAGAGCAACCGGTTGGTTCGGGGAGGCGCAGGCGGACAGGAAAACAACAAGCGGAAGTAATATCAGCAAAAAACGGAAGGCGCCGGTTCCCTTGGCCATAACAAACAGTCTCTGTGGATCTCGTTGAAAGGATACGAGAGCCCATTCTGGGCAGACACCGGCGGAAATTAAATCGAGCGAGTCACAAACCCGGGCCATCCTTCAAAAGATCACGCACCACCTGTCGCAGACGATCTTCGCCTTCTCTCTGGCCCAGGCAAAGCCTGTCCGCCTGCAGCGCGGACCAGGGCCGCCCCTGAAGAACACCCTGGCACCAGACCGCAAGCGCCTCATGGCTTTTCAGCCACGCCATGATCCCCGGCACCTGACTCAGCTTCCGCAATACCGGGACAGTAACCTGAAAGCCACGATGCCCATTGGCGAAATTGCGGAGATCCCGCAAATCATCCTTGTCCAGCGTCGGCCCGGTGGGCAGATCGGCGGTTATCCCGGCCAGCAATGTTGGCTCCAGCCCCTGCCAGTTGCCGGGCAAGAGAGTAAGCCAATGATCGGCCAGGCGGTTGCGGATGCGCCCTTCCAGATCGCGACCAGCCTGCGAAAAGCCGGCCACCATCTGCAGTGGGTATTCGCCACTGGATGCTTCCTGCTGCAAGCCAACCCTGACCACATGCAGACCGCAGGTCTGCCAAAACGCGAGCAGGTCAGCGCTGCCACCGAAGCTGGTTCCGAGGTAATCAACATCCTGCTCGGCGGCATACGCCCTGGCAGCCTGCACCATGCTTTGGCCAATGCCCGCGCGTCTGACCTCGTCTGATACTGCAATGCGGACAACCCTCAGACCCCGCAGGACCGCGGCCTCGGGATAGCCGCTGTGGCTGGCCAACGATTGCGGCAGCAGATGGCCCCGTATTCGCCGGGTACCCAGACTGACCTGCTGTGCCAGCTCATCCGGAAGGCCACCTTCGAGCGCGCACCAGAGCACACCAACCGTCTGATCGCCAATTCGCGCGCGCCAGCTACGGGCGGCCGGGTCATCCAGCCACTGCCTCAGATCAGCGGGGCTGGTCCGGTAATGGGCATCCACCAGCAACCCAAAGGCACGGGACAGAGCTTCGTCACTTGCCGTTGCCGGCTCCCAGGGTTCGATGACCAGCTCGCCGGCGCTGTATTCAGTTTTACCGGGCAAGCGACCACCGTCGGCCTCCAGCAAAAAGAGTCGGCTAATCAGGGCTTCCAGCGGATCGTTCATGGACCAGCGTACCGGCTCGCTCAACGTTACCGACTGCCACTGGGGCGTTGATTGATCAAGGACCTGTCGAAAACGAATGGCAAAGCCCCGGCCAGCCCCTTCGTAACCATGAACCGTGGTGGCGAACGCCACTCTCGGCCAGCCGAGCAGAACCGATTTCAGCAGCGGCGCCGGAATCGCTGCTGCCTCATCCACCAGGACCACTTCGGCTTCCGGCCGCACAGCCAGCAATTCACGCACCGGAATAAACCTCAGGCGACCACCGGCTCGGCAGGTGATTATCCCTGGGCTGGCTTCGGCCAATTGGTCCCCGAGAGCCTCACGAGCGTGGCGAAAGAGGGTCTCCACATTCTGCTCCGAGGGCGCGGTAACCACGATGTCCTGCCTGCCTTGGCGCAACAATTCGGCGGCAGCCATACCCATCGCGGCAGACTTGCCGCGGCCCCGGTCCGCCGTCACCACCAGCGGCCGGCGCCGTCGGCCCAGGCCAAAACGGACGAGGCGCTGCACCAATTGTTCCTGATCCCGGGTGGCGGCGATTCGAAAGCGTTTCTCAGGCAGGGGCGGAACCGGCGGCCGTGATTCCGGTCGGTCGGGCGACACCCGGATAACCGCATCATCGTCGGCAAGCAGCTCGGCCATGCGGGCAGCAAACGGATGGTTTCGACCATGCTCCAGACCGGTTCTCGGGTAATCGGGATCCGCAAAGCGGGACCACTCTGCCAGCGGCGGCATCAGCCAGAACAGCAGGCCACCAGCGGTGAGCGCACCTGAGAGCCCGGCAAAGGCATCCGGCGGATTGCCCTGCCAGCCGTCCCAGACAATAAGCGAGACTTCACGCCCAAGCCACTTTCGAGCCCCGGCAGGCGTGACCCGGGCCAGCCGGGTATCGGGGCTGTGATCCGCCGGTCCGGTCCAGAGACCGCTCTGTATTTCCAGCCCGGGTAACAGACCGGCAAGCCACCGGAGGTTCTGTTCCCGATCACCCTCAAGCAGAACCAGCCGGCGTTCACCGTTGGCGGCGAGGCTGTCCTGCAAGGCACGCCAGGCGAATGGATCCGCTTTGGCATCGGGTCCGGAATGGCCCATCAGCTAAGGTCGGCACCATGAGACTTGAGGTCGTCCAGGGCGCATTTTTCAAGGGCAGCCCGATGGGTGGCCCGCAGTCGAACCCTGGGGGCACAGCCCGCTTCAAAGGCTTCCTGCCAGCGGCCGGCACACAGGCACCAGCTATCGCCCGCTTTCAGGCCTTCGAAGCCGAATTCAGGCCTGGGGGTGCTGAGGTCGTTGCCCTGGACTTTGGAGAATTCGAGGAATTCGTCGGTGACCACGGCGCATACGGCGTGCAGGCCAAAATCATCCGGGCCGACGTTGCAGCAGCCATCGCGGTAAAAGCCGGTGATCGGGTCTTTGCCGCAGGTTTCGAGTTTTTCGCCAAGTACGTTTACCGATTCGGACATTTCCATGTTTAAGACCCTTTCGCTCTCATGTTTTGATCGCAATTATGCGGCAGCGGTATCCGCTCTACCAGCAGGCCGTTACAATACCGGCCATGCCGACCGAACCCCAAATTTCCGATACCACCAACCTGCCGGATTACCTCACCGATGAACAGCGGGCGATTATTACCGCCGGCTATGAGCATTCGGTGATTACCGCCGTGGCTGGCAGTGGCAAGACGTCGACGCTGGCCTGGCGAATCCGGTATCTGCTGGAACAGGGCCACGATCCGGACCGGATGCTGGTGTTGATGTTCAACCGCAGCGCCCGGGTGGATTTCGAGCGCAAGCTGCAGGAGGTGTGCGCCCGGAGCGGGCTGGCGCTGCCAGAGATACGGACGTATCACGCCATGGGCTTGAGGTTGTACAAGAGGTTTGTTCGGGAGGGCTATCTGCCGGGGTTTTCGGACAAAATCCTGACCGAGCAGGAGATCAGCTTCCAGGCCTGGCAGTTGACCCGACGGCTGGCGCCGGAGGATCTGGCGGATGAAATCCGGCGCAACAAGAAGGATTTTGTCGAGACGGCGACGGGGTTTATTGATCTGGTAAAAACAACGCTGTCGCCGGCGGAAATCGTGTTTGAGGAACTGGGGTACTCGGACAAGCACAAATACCTCATTGACCTGTTCCACAGCTTTGAACAGTGGCGTAAGAGCCAGGGGCGGATCAGCTACGCCGACATGCTGTACGAGCCGGTGATGGCAATTCACCAGAATCCGCCTTTGCAGCGGCTGGTAGGCAACAAGATGGACCTGATTCTGGTGGATGAGTACCAGGACACCAATGAAATCCAGCACCTGCTGCTGCGCTACGTGGCTGGAGACCGGGCCCGGGTGACGGTTGTTGGCGACCCGGACCAGACGATCTACGAGTTCCGGGGCGCAAAGCCCGAGTTTATTCTCAAGCGGTTCAGCGATGAGTTCGAAAGCCCGCTGGAGCAGACGCTCAGCTATACCTTCCGGTACGGCCATCGCGTCGCTTTGCTCGCCAACCATCTGATCTGCCACAACACCGGTCGCAAGGATGTGCTTTGCCATTCCCACGCTTCCACACCCGGCACGGAGATCACCCTGCATCGGTCGGAAAGCGATGCCGATGCCGTGCTTCAAATTCTTCAGGGCCAACCGGAACCGGCTCTGGCAGGCACGGCCATACTGTTCCGGGTCTGGAGTCAGAGTGTCCCTATCGAGCTGAAGTTGCTGGCTCGTCAGATTCCCTACCGGATTGATGCCGGCAAGGGCGCGCTGTTCAGCCGGGAAGTTCAGGCGATCACTGCCCTTCTGATGGTGGTGACCGGGAAACTGGAAAACCTGCCGGACGAGGATCGCCTGGAGCTGGCACGGCAGTTGTTGCGCTTTCCTCATGTGGGTCTGAAAGAGCCGGAGCTGGAGCAGTTGGCGCGTTTCCTGGCAGGATTTTCCAGTGGCTGGCACGAGCGTCTGCTGGCGATGGACTTCGACGCGCTGGCGCCCATGGCCGCCCGCAAGCTCCGGAAACTCGGCGAAGTGCTTGCCCAACTGCGCAGCTACGGAGGTCCGGTTGCAGGACTGATCAGCGTCTATGCCGAGCACACTGATCTTTACGAGGGCATCCGCAGCCTGGCGCTGACGCATGAGAGTGCCGAGGAACGGATCGATACGATACAAGGATTCCGGCAGTACCTTAAAAGCCTTGATGTCACAGCTGAAGGCGCCTTGGAACACCTGAAAACCCTCAAACAACAGGCGGGAGAAAAACAGCAGGGTGGGGTGCTGCTCTCAACGATTCACCGCACCAAGGGTCTGGAATGGCCAACAGTTATCATTCCCGGACTACAGGAGAAATACCTGCCGTACAGCCCCCGCCCCCAGGACAATGCCAGAGCATTTCTGGAAAGCGAGCGACGGCTGCTGTATGTGGCCATGACACGCACACGCCAGCAGCTGCACCTGATCACCCGACCGGCCAGCAAGCAACCGCACCTGGACGGCGATCTGGGCCCAAGCCGTTTCGTGGAAGAGTGCTGCTTTGAGCTTGCCGAGGAATTCGGTCGCTGGCTGGATGATCGATCTCCGGCAGAAACATCAACCATTCGGTTAACTGACCCCCTGACACCGGTCAGCCAGCGTTACGCCGACCGGGAGAGCGTCACCCTTGAGGGCCAGGCGGCAACATCCGAAAACTCAACGGAACCACTCTGGCATCAAAAACGTCTTGGCCACGCGATCTTTGGTCCTGGCTCGGTGGTCGCCGAAGATGAGAATTCTTTCGAGGTACATTTCGACAACGGCGAGGTGCTTAACTTCAGTAAAAAGAGCGCGCATCTGTATTTTTCCGCTCTGGCCTGAAACGACCTCGGGGTCGTAAAGGTCAGCTGGGTACAATTGCGGACGTAACAATCCGTATCATTTTTTTGTTTTTTTTGGCCTACTGGCCTAAATTCCGGGTATACAAGCACTTTTCATGAGGAAGTGCGGTACCACAACGATAACGAACAGGAGGTTCTGCATGAACGTCATGCGTCCGATTTCCGCGGCTGTACTGGCCGCTACCCTGGCAACCCCGGCCATGGCCGATCGTCAGGAAACCGTTTACATCAACCCGTTTGCAGGTTTTCAGCTGTTTGACGACAAGCGCGATCTGAGCGAAACCGGCACCTTCGGCGTTGGTGTGGAATACCGCTTCCGTCCCCACTGGTCGGTGGAGGCGCTTTACTCACGTGCCGATGCAGACCGCAAATACGTGCCGGGCGAATCGGAATTTGATGAAGTTCGGGTTGACGGTACGTATTACTTTGCAGGGCCGGACGAAGCCTGGAACCCATACGTTTCTCTGGGCGCAGGCCATGCAGACTTTGGTTCGGACAACAGTGGCGTTCGCACCGCGGGCAGCAACCATGACGAAACCCGAGTGAACGTGGGTACCGGCTTCCGCTACAACATCAGCGACGCCGTATCACTGCGCGGTGACCTCCGTGAATTCCACGGCATTGATGAAAGCACCTTCGACACTCAGGTCTCTCTGGGCATCAGTTTTGCGTTTACCCGCACCGTGGCGCAAGCAGCGCCGGCGCCTGTGCGCCCGGCAGATGCAGATGGTGATGGCGTGCCGGATTCACGGGACCAGTGCCCCGGCACCCCGGCAGGCGCAACCGTTGACAGCAATGGCTGCGAACCGGATTCGGATCGCGACGGCGTGGCCGACAGTCGTGACCAGTGCCCGGACACACCGCGCGGTGCGGAAGTAAACAGCCGTGGATGTGAGCTGGACAGCGATAATGACGGCGTGGTCAACAGCCAGGATCTGTGCCCAAATACGACCGCAGGCGCAGAGGTTGATGAGACAGGTTGTGAAGGTGTAACCGAGACCATCGAAACCTTCACCATTGAAGTCCAGTTCCCGAGCAACAGTTCGGTCATCGGCAATGCCTACGATGCGGAGATCCGTCGCGTCGCTGACTTTATGCAGGAAAACCCCGAAACCATCGTGGAAATCGCCGGTCATACCGACAGCCGTGGCGCTGCCGACTACAACCAGTTCCTGTCCCAGCGTCGCGCTGAAGCAGTTGCCGGCCGTCTGACCGGGCCTCTGGGTGTTGATCCGGCACGAGTGGAAGCCGTAGGTTACGGTGAGGAGCAGCCGATCGCATCCAACAACACAGCGGACGGCCGAGCTGCCAACCGCCGGGTTGAAGCGCGCATTCAGGTTCGCCGTTAATTTAAGGTTTTACCTGAGTGGTTTGAAAAGGCGCCTTCGGGCGCCTTTTTTTGTTTCTGCAAAAATGCGAGGAACCGATGCTCAGAGCCATGGCACTGATCTTCACGCTCTCTGTTCTGGCAGTGCCGGCGCAGTCCCAGGTTTTTCGCTGCGAAAAAGACGGCAATACGGTGTTCTCGGACCAGCCCTGCGGCGAGGATGCTGAATCGCTTGAGCTACGGGATAACCGCATTGGCGGCAGTTTCAATCAGAACCTCCCGGTGCAGGAGTCCCCTGATCCAGAAGAACAGACAGAAGAGTCAGAACAAGAAAAAGAGGCCGGCACATGCCGTTTTATCAACTCTACCGATTTGCGTCGTTATCTGGTTCGTGAGCAGGTGGTGCGAGGCATGACCCGTGACAACGTGCGCCGTGCTTTTGGTAACCCTCCTGAAACCTACACCAGCCCCCAGGAAGTCTGGATCTACCAGACCCGCTATTATGGCGCGCTCTATGAGCTGACCTATGTGTATTTCAGGGATGGCTGTGTTGAACGGGTAGAGTATCGGGAACCCTGACCGCATCGAGTAGCAGATTACGGGGCGTCAGTGACCGGTTGCAGAACTGACCGAGACGTACCCGGTAGCCTTGCTCCTCCAGATAGATCGCGTAATCGAGCACCATCCAGAGTTCCAGCGGGCGTCGGAACAGGTGCCTCACCAGCTCATGGCGGCGAACTTCCGCCAGCCGACGCTCACCAAATGCCAGCCATGCATCGAAGTCCACGCTGCCCGGTAATTCGAGGTGTTTTTTCGCCGCCGCCCATCGGCAAAAGGCCGGAAAGCCTTCGTTCAGCAGCCGGGCAGGATGTGAGGGCACTGGCAGGTATTCGTCATGCCCTCGCAGGAATCGCTGCAGACCATCGAACCCGAGGCGCCACTGACTGATACGCCGGGTCTGCTCACGCACTCGTGAAGGCGCTGTTACCGTTTCCTGCACCGCCAGCCGCAAGTCGTTTCGGCCCGGTTCCAAGGCCTTTTGATAGCCCGACGCCCGTCTGGAAAGAGGCCGGTAAATTGTCTGCTCGGTCAGGTGGTAGCAGCAAGGTGAAATACTCAGCCTCGGCAACCCGGCCTCGCTACCCCGCTTCAAAAGCTGTCTATGCAGGTCGCCGCAGGCATGGAGCGCAACGCCGTGGTGACTGTCCGGGAGCGCCAGATCCGCCGCCATGACATCCTGGCAGCCGATCGACACCGGATCCCCGAAGTGCTGGGCCAGACGGTTGCCATCACGCACCAGTTCCGAATTCCACTCGAGACCCTGTATCTCACCAGGGCAAATCGGCGCCAGCGTCCGGGACAGATGACCCTTGCCGCAACACCAATCCAGGGCAGAGTGTTCCAGTGGCACCAGTGCGGCGGCAAAGGCACCCGACTGCAGTCGCTTCCGGCCGGGCATATCCGTGGCCCGGATTTCCGGCAGGGTCGCCTCCGATGCTTTCTCGGCTGACGGCAGAAGCTGCGGCAGCTGCACCATGTCGGCATAAGCTTCCAGGGACGGCAGCCACCGGGATGCCCGGGCCGCCAGTTCAACAGGGGCGTCATCCAGATGCTGGCATTCGGCATCGGTAAGCTCTGCCAGCATCGCGGTCAGTTGCGGATAAGCTTTTGTCCAGGCCGGCTCCGGTGTCATGAACGGCGCCGGTTGCCAGAAATCCCGGTGCTGCACCAGCCAGTCATTCAGCTGCTGCCACCGCTGGTAAAAAGATTCCGCGCCGTGGTGTAAACTCGCCGCCGGAGGTAACGTCATGCAACTGGCCTTTGTACTTGTTGAACCCAAGGTTCCGGAAAATGTCGGCGCAGCCGCCCGCGCCCTGTGCACCATGGGCTTCGGCGAACTGTGGTTGGTCAATTCCGATCTGCACACCCGCCCGGAAGCCCACTGGCTGGCCCATGGCAGCGACCATATCCTGGACAATGCGCGCATTTTCCCCGATCTGGCTGCGGTAAGAAACTCCGTAGACCTGCTGATGGGGACCTCCGCCAAGACCCGGCATCAGCGCCAGGATTGGCACGGCCCCTCAGATCTGCGGAAGGTTCTGGCCACGAAGGGTGCGTCCGTGGCAACCGCAGCACTGGTGTTTGGCCGGGAAGATCGCGGGCTGTCCAATGAAGAGCTGGCTCTCTGCGATCTGTTAACCGGCATCCCCATGAAGGTCACCTACCCCTCCCTGAACCTTGCCCAGTCGGTGATGCTCTATGCCTGGGAAATGTCCGGACTATCGGTCGCTACGGAGAGCCAGATTGAGCCCGCAGGTGAACATCGTCTTGGCGCGCTTCGTGGACGACTCGAAACCTTGCTACCGGAACTGGACACACCGCCTGAGGGAAAACTGTCCCAGTGGGTTTTCGAGCGTTTGCCCTTGTTGTCTGATCGGGATATCGGGTTTGTTCATACGCTGTGTTCGAACATTGAGCGCGCTGTGGATTGCAGATCTCAGTCGCGCTCGAATTCCGAGGCGGAGCAGGACGGATAGCCCCTCCCGGGATACGCTGTGAATACGTCCATGTACGCTCGACGAAAACATCCATGTTTTCGACGATCCCGGGAGGGGCTATCCGCCCTGCTCTCGGGCCTTTTGCGCGCACCGGGGTATTGAGCCTACTCCTGGAATCTTCCTGGGCGGAAGGCATCCAGGCAAACGGACGGCTCCTCGCCTTCGATTACCTGGGCGATGACATCGGCACTGCCCGCGGACAGGGTCCAGCCGAAGGTGCCGTGGCCAGTGTTGAGGTAGAGGTTGTCTCGGGGACCGCGGCCGATAATCGCAGGGCCGTCCGGGGTCATGGGGCGAAAGCCGGTCCAGGTTTCGGCGGCGTCGAGATCGGCGCAGCCGGGGAACCGGGACTCCACCGATTTTCGGATCGTGGCCAGCCTCGCCTCCGGAATGTCTCTGTTGAAATCCGCTAGCTCGACAAACCCTGTGGCGCGTAATCGATTGCCCAGACGAGTAGAAACCACTTTGTAGTTGTCATCGTGAATGGTGGAAGCGGGGCCTCGTTCCGGGTCCTTCATGGGGACCGTCAGGCTGTAACCTTTTACCGGATAGATGGGCAGTTCGAGGCCCAGGGGCTGAACTAGGTGGTTGGACCAGCAGCCGGCGCTGATCACCACGGCATCCACTTCCAGGGCTTCCATGACTCCATCGCTGTTTCTGACTGAAATTGCGCTGACCCTCTGGTCATCGGCAATCAGCTTTTCCGCTTCCACGTTGTAACGAACCACTATCCCCTTTGCCTCGCAGACTTTAGCGAGTTCCCGGGAAAATTTGTGGCAATCGCCGGTTCCGTCGGTGTCATAGCTCAGGGCGCCATAAAGCGGACCATTGCCAACCATGCCGGGCTCGGCGTCGCGCACCTGTTCGGGTGTGAGCAAACGGGAAGGGATGCCCAGTTCGTTCAGCAATTCATGGGTCGTCCGGTAGCCTTCCAGCGCTTCCGGTGTGCTCGCCAGGTGCAGCAGACCCTGGTGGTCGCCATCGAAGGACAGATCAAGCTCCTTCTCAAGCGCCATGAATCGCTCCCGGCTGTGGATACCGAGGCGCAACATGGCGCGGCGATTCAACCCGAACAGCCCTGGCGACCAGGCGTAACGGAGCGTGGCGAACATGAACTTGAGTGTTTCCACAGACGGCGGAAAGCGTAGCTTCAGGGGGCCATCCTGCTTGAGGATCCAGGGGATGGCCTTGAATACAATCGCGGGATCGGCCCAGGGGTACACCACCCCATAGGATCGCTGGGCCGCGTTGGCCTTGCTGGTCTCGTTGCCGGCCATTGAATGACGTTCCAGCACAGTCACCTGGTGGCCCCGGCGATTCAGTTCATAGGCGGTGGTCATTCCCACCACGCCGCCACCAACAACAGCAATGTGCATGCATTCCTCCCTCATGTTTACTCCACGCCGGTCTTCGCCAGAAGACGCCGGTACTCTTTTAAAACGCTTTCATCTTCTTTCGGATATTCCGGCGCCAGTTTCTGCAATTGCTCAGCCAGTATGGCTGCGACAATCGGGCGCGCCTGGGGCTTCCGATCGCCCGGCACGATAAACCAGGGTGCCTGCTCTGTATGGGTCGCGGCAATGGCTTCCTCGGCAAACGCTTCGTACTCCCTGCGTTTTTCCCAGCCATCGATATCGGACCGATCAAACTTCCAGCGCTTGCGCGGCTTGTCCAGACGCTTGAGAAGCCTCTGGCGATGCTCATCCTCAGACAGGTTGAGCCAGATCTTGATCACCGTGGTGCCCTCTTCCACCAGATGATTCTCGAAGTTCCGGATGGAGCGGTAACGGTTTTGCCAGTTGTAGCTTTCAGGCGCGTGGACCGGCCAAACCCGCTCGGCGATCACCGCTTCATGATGGCTGCGGTTGAAAGCGACCATCTGGCCAAATCCGGGCAGAAACGGCGTTACCCTCCAGAGAAAGTCATGGCGGGTTTCGGTCCCCCTGGGCCGGCTGAACGACCAGGCATGGAAACCAGCGGGGTCGGCGTAGGTTGCCAGAGTACGGATCAGGCTGTCTTTTCCACTGGTGTCCGGGCCGTGGGCAACCAATAGAACCGCCCTGGACTGGTTGGCCCAGAGCCGGCGCTGGTATTCACCGATCTGATCCAGACTGGCTTCCAACCCTGGCAGGGTGGCGTCATCGCCATCCAGAAAAGTCGGGTAATCCCGGAATCTGGGTTTTCCAGGGTCGTAGAGAAAAGAACTGGCAAACGCCGACAATTTCATCCAATGCTCCGTGCAAGTCCCTATGAATGTAATACAGGTCAACAATCGTACAAACTGGTAAACTTGTGAGCTTGAATTCACAGAATAGCAGCCTGGACGCAGGTTGCGATGGAGTGTAGTACCCGGCAATGAGTAAAAAACGTCGCGAGATTCCCGTATTCGATCACCCGATCATCGAAACCCACTGTCACCTGGATTACCTCAAGGACCGTCCGCTCGAGGAAACCCTGGAGCAGGCAAAAGGGGTCAATATCGAGAAAGTGATCACCATTGCGGTGTCCCCGGACAACCTTGCCAGAGTACGCGAACTCAGCCAGATGGCGCCTTGGGTTTATGGTACTCAGGGGATCCACCCCCACGATGCTGAAAGCTATTCTGATGACGTAGAAGCCGAAATCCGTGCCCACGCCCGGGATGAGAAGATCGTTGCCGTGGGTGAAATCGGCCTGGACTATTTTTACGACAACGCCGACCGGGGCGTGCAGCGCGAGGTGTTCCGGCGCCAGCTCCAGATCGCCTGTGACACAGACAGACCCGTGGTGATTCATAGCCGGGAAGCCGACGAGGATACCATCGAGATCCTGGGCGAGTTTGAGGCCACCCTCAAACGCCGGGGCGTAATCCACAGTTTCACGTCCGGCCCTGGGCTTGCCCGGTATGCCCTGGATCAGGGCTGGTGCCTGGGCTTCAACGGCATCACCACGTTCAACAAGGCCGAAAATGTAAGGGACATCGTGCGCATGGCTCCGATTGACCAGATCCTTCTGGAAACCGATTCCCCCTTCCTTACCCCGGTACCCTACCGCGGCAAGGAAAACGCACCGTTCTACCTGCCGTTTGTGGCCGAGAAAATCGCAGAGGTGAAAGAACTGCCTCTGGACGAAGTGATTGGCAAGACGTATCACAACAGCCTGAGGACGTTTTTCTCCAGCGAATGATCAAGCGCGTCCCCATTTCCGCACTCAAGGTCGGCATGTACATAACCGACCTGAACAACGACTGGATTCCCCACAACACCCAGCGCAAGCGAGGTGTTATCAAAAAAGAGGAAACCATCGAGAAAATCCGCCGTAAGGGCGTGGAGTTCGTCTATATCGATGCCTCGAAGGGGCTCGATACCCAGGACTCGGAAACCGCCGCCGAGGTGGATCGCCGGAATGAGTCGGCCCTGCAAAAGGCGGGTGAACTGACGCCCGGCCTGCGGCCCTATGTACCACTTGCCGAAGAAATGGTCATCGCCCAGCAAATCCACAGCCAGGCCCAGGGGCTGGTGGGCGAGTTCATGAATCACGCCAAGGTTGGCGGTGCCATTGATGTGGCCCCCATCCATCAGTTGGCGGACGAACTACAGCATTCAGTGCTCCGAAATGCCAACGCCCTGAGCTGTCTGGGACGAATCCGGGAAAAAGACAATTATCTGCTGGAACACTCGGTCAACCTGAGTGTCCTGATGTCACTTTTCGGGAATTACCGGGGCCTGTCGTCTGACGTTCTGCACCAGACTATCGTTGGCGCCCTGCTCCACGACCTGGGCAAAATCCTCACACCCGACGAGATACTGCACAAGCCCGGACGCCTGACCCCGGAGGAGTTTGAAGTGATGAAACTCCACGCCCGCCATTCACGGGACATTCTGGCTACCACAGAGGGCATTGGCGAGCTCACCGTCATCACGGCGGCCCAGCACCACGAACGCCTCGACGGCACAGGCTATCCAGAGGGTCTGAAGGGTGATGAGATCTCGGAATACGGTCGCATGGTGGCGATCAGCGATGTATACGATGCCATCACCGCAGACCGGGTCTATCACAAGGGCATGACACCAACACAGGGACTGAAGAAGCTTCTGGAGTGGAGCGGCACTCACCTCGATCCCAGTCTGGTCAAACAGTTTATCCGGTGCCTGGGCCTTTACCCGGTGGGTTCGCTGGTGCTTCTGGAAAGTGGTCGCCTTGGCGTCGTGGTTGAAGCCAATGAAAGTGACCAGAGGCTGCCGACTGTGCGCGTTATGTACCACACCAAATTCCGCATGCCGATCACAGTAGATACCCTCGATCTCGCGAAACCGGGCACACAGGACCGGATTCTGCGAGCCGTTGATCCGGAAACCTACAAGATTGATGTCAGGAAATTCCTCGCCTGAGAACGCTGACAGCCGCGGACAGCTCGGAATAGAGTGGTTCAACAGCTGCTATCAGGAAGATGGATCAGAGAATCGGACATAGCGATTGCGGCCCCGGTGCTTGGCCTGATACATGGCCTGGTCGGCCTGGCGCAGGAGCTGGTCGCCGTCCAGATCCTCTGCCTGCGGGAACAGCGTGTAGCCGATACTGGCTGAAACTTCGACGCTGTGATCGGCAACCCAGACAGGTTCTGCCACCCGCGCCAAAAGACGTACCAACAGGGTCTCAAGAGATGCGTCGTCCTGAACATTCATCACGATGGCCGCAAACTCATCACCACCGAGCCTCGCCAGAGTATCCTCTTGCCGGAGTTCCGAACGCATACGGGCGGCCACCTCGACAAGCAACTGGTCACCCGCCTCATGACCGAAGGCATCGTTTACCGGCTTGAACTCGTCCAGATCAATATAAACCACCGCCAGTTTGCCGCTCTGACGCCGGGTAAGAGCCATGCCTTGCTGCAATCGGTCGGCAAACAGAACCCGGTTAGGCATTCCGGTCAAGGCATCGTAATGGGCCATGATCCGGAGCTTTCTTTCCTGCTCTTTTAGCCGACTGATGTCACTGAAAATACCGACAAAATGCGAGACTGCGCCATGATCGCCACGAACGCTGCTGAGTGTTACCGACAAGGTAATCGGCTCGCCATCATTGCGCCTGCTGGCAAACTCTCCGGACCAGAAGCCCTGAGACCGGGCACTGGCGAAAATACCGCTGCCTTCCTCCACCGGTAAGGGGGGCAGTCGTCCAATAGCACGTTTGCGGGGTCGGCCGGTTATCGCCAGATACGCATCGTTGGCATCAATCACGATGCCGTGATTATCAGTAATGAAAATAGCCTCGCGGGCGTATTCGAAGACGCTCGCCGCCAGCCGCTGCCGCTGTTCCGCGTGTTTCCGGAGAGTGATCTCATACAGGGAGCAAAGAATCAGAGCTTCCGGTTCGTCCTCGGTGTGGACGGGCGCCATGGTAAGCTCCACCCAGATCTCCGTGCCGTCAGAGCGATTCAGAACCCATTCGCACTGTTCCACCTGACCCGCCGAGACCCGGGCGAGCATGGGCGCCATTTTCTGTCGTGAGATCTGCCCGTCTGGCTGGAATTCCGGCGAAAAGACCGCCAGATCCTTGCCGACCAGTGATTCACTGGAGGTGTATCTTAGCAGGTCGACAGAAGCCCGGTTGGTATCGATGAAAAGTCCACCCCGGATCAGCAATGCAGCTTGTGGCCAACCCCGGATAAGCTGGCGCAGACGCCTCTGTTCCGCGGCCAGCTGCCGCTTGCTCTTGCCCAGCCAGAGCGACGAGGCCACCAGCAACATGAGCAACACCAGAATGGTAAAGACCCAGAGGCGATACTGGTGCAACGCATCCACCCAGGTAAGTTGGGGCGCCTGGTCGTAGGGCGGAACCCGCAGAGTGCGCGCCAGGTACTCAACCGACTGGTAGTCTGCAGGCGGCGAAAAACCCGAAATGCCGACTGACAGCGCCACCTCGTCTTCCGGCTCAATGGCAAAAAGCGCCGACGCGATACGACGGACAGCCCGCTCGTTTACATGGGGCAGCGCCACCAGGGGCCATTCCGGGTATAGACGGGTTGAAACAACGTAAGGGAAACCCGCCAGCCGCTGACGGTTCAGAACCTTGACCTTGGTATACAGATCAGGGTCTTCCTGCGCCATCTGCTCCAGAATGCTGGTTCGGATAAAGCCTACATCGGCATCTCCGGAGAGAACCGAACGAACCACTCGGTCGTGGGTGCCCATAAACCGGATCAGATTCACTCTCCGGATATCAATACCGGCATCCAGGAGCTCGAGAACCTGCGTCTGGTAGCCCCCCAGGAAATGGACACCGGGCGAGGCAATGGTTTTATCACGGATATCGGCGAGCTGTTCAATGTCGTCGCGCTCGGCCCTGGTAAAGATCACGCCACCAAGACTGCCGGTCGAAGACTGGCCGGAGCGCCTGACCAGAGTCGCCAGAACGCCGGTCAGACTGCGTTCGCTTCGGATCAGCAGAAAATGACTGGGATTGGTAAGAAAAAAATCCAGCCGGTTGGCGGCGATCGCCCGGCTCATATTCTCCTGATTGAGAACCTCCAGCCTTACGGATATGCCGGTTTCCCTGGACAGGTAATCCGTCAGAGGCTGGTAACGTTCCTGAAGCACACTGTCCGGCCGATAGGCGAATACACCCATAGTCAGTGTTTCATCGGCACTGGCTGCTGCCATTGCCACAAATTCCGTGGCAAACAGAAAACAAAGACAGACAGCAAATCGGCGAACGTTCAAGAGACCCTCGCTGGCAGAAACGAAGGATCTGACAAGCGGTGGATGCCAGGATTCTGATCAATCATCCCCTCTGCCAGCATAAGACGAGACAGGGATCCCGCCATGGTTTCGATGGGTCCGGCTGCTCTGAGATAACGCTGGTTTGCGGCCAGATCCGGCAGCATAACGCTGGCCAACGCCGTGCGGACCTCGTCCGGGCTGATCCCCTGACGGGTGGCAATCCGGTACATTGAGTCGTGCATGCTCCGCACCAGGTGCTGCAGGCCGGTAAAATGTCCGGTCAACAGGTCGCGAACCGCTCTGGAATTGCTCTCTGCCACTTTCCGGGTCACCACCAGCACATCGAAGATGGTTTCCGGAATGGCACTACTATCGAAGAGTCTGACGCCTCCGGCGTTCTCTATGAGTGACGCTGTTGGCTCGTAGCATACCGAAGCATCCACTTCACCGCGGGACCAGGCTTGTGCATGCTGGCTTACCGGCAAATCCACTTTTATCACGTCGCTGCGACCGAGCCCCGCTACCTCAAGGATTTTAAACAGCATAACGCCCGAGACGCCGTTCAGCTCCACCGCAATACGCTGCCCCTTGAGGGCTGTCAATTCCGTGATCGATGGCTTGACCATCAGTACATCGGCGCCGGCGGACACATCAGCGACGGCAACCACAACCAGTTCCAGCCCACTCGACCGGACCCGTATGGTTTCATCCAGAGTCAGCGCCGCCCCATCAAGCGCCCCTGAAATAAGGCCCTCCATGGAGTCTTTGGCAGACGTGCCCGGCACCAGCGCAACCGTATCCGGCAACCAGTTGAAATCACGGGCAAGGTACAGCGGCTCGTAGCCGATCCAGGGGTGGATACCGAACCTCAGCGGGCCGGGATCGCTGCAACCCGGCAATCCCGCCGCGGACATTCCGGCTGCTATCGATAGACCAAGGAATTCACGGCGTTGCATCAGGCTCCGGACCGGGCAAAGACATTAACATTTGTCAATAAACGACAGTTTACTGCTTCACATACTACCCGTAAAACCGCAACTTGCCTTGCACCGCGTCAATTTATCCCAAAGACAGGAACACCCCCATCAGCACCGGCGAGAGAAAAGACAGCAAGAAACCGGACGCGATCGCCACCGGAACACAGGTCAGCCCGCCACTGCTGCGGATAACCGGCAGGGTGAAGTCCATGGCGGTAGCGCCACCATAACCAATAGCCATGGCCGGCCTGTTGGCAATCAACAAGGGGATGATTGCCAACGCAACAATCTCCCTGAGCACATCATTGAGGAAGGCCACGCCGCCCCAGGCAGGGCCAAGGGCTTCGCCGATGACAATGCCGGACAGCGAGTACCAGCCAAACCCGGAGGCAACCGCCAGGGCGTCGTGCCAGGGCAACCCAAGCCAGGGTATCAACAGGGCACCGGCCACCAGGGAACTGAGCGTCAGAGCCAGCGCGATACCGAGCCCCTGACGATTCATCAGAAGTTTGCGTAGCGAAAGCCCGGCATTGCGCAACTGCAGGCCGATCAGAAACAGCAGCAACATCAGGGACCAGGTCGCCAGCTGTTCCGCCATGGGCATGTCCGGCAACAGGTAGTAGCCGGCAAGCAGCCCGGCAATAACCGCCACCAGCGGTTTCAGGCCAGCCAGAAAAAGCCGGCGGTATCCGGGGCTGACACTGCCCTCGACCCGCTCGATGGACATTGGCTGCCAGCGGTGGAACATCCAGAGCCCAAACATGTTGGCGACGAAAAGCACCAGCACCAGTGCCAGTACCTGAGTCGCCATGCCACCCAGTTGCGCCGCCAGGCCCTCCATCTGGCCAAGCCCCAGGCCCAGCAGCAACAGGATGAAGTAAACCAGTGCCTCCACCGTGTAATGGATCACCGTCATGGCCCGGCGGTTTTCCAGGGCGATGGCAAAACCCAGGAACAGGGGAGCAAGAATGAGCAAGGCTCCAGTCAGCATGGCGTCCTCGAAACGAAAAGGGGGTTATCAGGTCAGGGGTTTGAACTGGTCGGGGTCGGCATCCGGGGTGGCCTGTTCACCCTGCGGAACGCCGATGGTGCGGGCAAGACGTTGGGCGGTAACGGACCAGACCGCATAATCTCCGGGCTTCGGCTCGTAGCCTTTTCCCATCATGGTGCCGGCGACGCTTCTGAGAACCGATTCAGCCCGGGCCTGGGTTGGCCAGGGCCCACGGCAGAACTGCCCATCCGGGCGCCCCCGGTCAGGGCCAGCCAGAGCTACCAGGCCCCAATGACCGCCGCCTGCTGGCCGGATGTGCAGCTCGATGCGTTGGCCGTCTTTCACCATGACGAGATCCCGAAGCGGGCTACGGCCGTGGAAATAGTGGAGCTTCATGATGCCATTCTGTCAGTGCAGAACATGCCCTGACCTGTCCTGCACGAGAACCCAGGGTGCGATGACGACCGCCCAGAGTTCCGCATTGCGATCATACCAATCCTGCGCGGTGTCCGGCGCAACCTCACCAACGCGTCCATCGTTCATCCACTGTTCGAAACGGGCTTTGTTATCCGCCGCCAACTCAGTCGCCACTTCAAGCAGATCCAGGTCCGGCGACACCCTGACGACCTGCCCCCTCGCAAAGTAGGTCTGCAGATCGTGCCAGCGGATGCGAGAAGTCTCAAGATTCAGCTTGGCTTTCAATTCGTCCCGGGATGGGGAGGATGACATGACTACCTCATCAGTCTAAACAGGGCTCAGGCTGGCCAGACTACCGGAAATCTCGCCCCACCGCATCTGCCAGAATCTGAGCAATCTGTTCTGAAAGGTTCATGGGGTCAAAGGGCTTCGGTATGACACCGAGCGCTCCCAACGCCTGATATTCCTCGATTTCGGATTTCTGTAGCCTGGCGGTCATAAAGATGACTGGCACTGTCTCCATCCCATCAAGCTCACGCAGTGCCTGCAACGTCGTAGGACCATCCATTCCCGGCATCATAACGTCCAGCAAAATCAGTTCCGGCTCGAATTCTGGGGCTCTCTCCACAGCCTCAGCGCCGGACTCGCAAATCGCCGTTAAAAAGCCGCCGACATCCTCCAGAGCAATTTCCGCGACTGCCCGAATATCCGGATCATCCTCAACATACAGAATCTTCTGAGGCAAGTTTTGTTGTTTACTCTCCATTACTTTTCTCCCGCTCTGTTTCTTCGGTTTCCATACCAATGCGTCTAATCAGCCTGCGGCATTCCTCGGAGTCCTGCTCGCCTGAAGCCAAAAGAGAGGCAGCACGCATAATCAGCCGTTCCTCACGGGTGCAATCGTTGGGCAGAAAATGGACGGCACCGATCAGCTCCCGGACCCCCAGCGGCAAGCGCCATTGAACCTTGAGCCGGTTTCCATAAGCCTGTGCCCACTCCTCCAGAACCTTTTCCGCCTCTGCCGTTCCGATTTCACCTCCGGCTGCAGCATACTGGTTGAGTACCTTGAGAACAGCGAGCTCGCCCAGGCGGCTTAGCAACCCGGCTTTTTGAAGCGGGAGGGGTTGTTTCTTCAGGCTGATCGCCAATCGCTGGGCCTCTTTTGCCACCTGCAAGGCGCATTCGTGGTAGGTTTTTGAAAGCTCGCGTAGCGGCTCATGCTGCAGCTTGTTGGATACATCCAGCGACAACGCCAAAGCCTGGTTCAGTGCAAGAGGTACGCCCAGAGACCCGATAGCATCTCTCAGAGTTTCAACGGGCTTGCCGGAACGCCTGAATGAGCTGCTGTTGGCCACATCCAGCAAACGGGCGGTGAGGCTGGCCTCTTCTCGCCAGCGCTCAGCCAGCTGCGCCGCGGAAAGATCTCCCTGGCGACCGATTAATTCAAGAATGTCCGAAGGGTCCACATCGGAGGGCAACTGAATCACTTCCTCCAGTGAATCACGGAGCAATGTCTTGAGGTCCGGCGCTTCAGAGGTCTGATCGACTTTCAGTAGCTTTCCAAGCCGTTCGTGGAGGTTCGCCACATCGAAGGGTTTGGTCATGTAACCGTCGATCCCGTAATGAGCCGCCTGCAACACAGACTCCCGATCAGAGCGGCCGGAAACCATCACAATGGGAACATCACGATCCAGTTGACGCACCTGCCTGACAAGTTCCAGCCCCGATCCATCCGGCAGATTTCTGTCCGCAATGTAAAGGTCAAACCGGTTATTTTTTACCTGCCTGAGCGCTTCACCGAGAGTATCGGCGAGCACAACAGACACACCCGAGTATAGGCCCGCGACGACAGTTTCCAGCAACTCTGCAATGAGATCATCGTCTTCAAGAATCAGCGCTTTCAAATGACCACCCTAAGCGTACAACGGACATTATTTGGAAGAGTAAACGGTCACCCCGTCACGGCCACCGCGTTTGCGCTCATAAAGCGCCTGATCGGCGGCATTCAGGGCATCCTCACCGTTGGTAAAATCATTAATCGCGGCAATGCCTGCGCTGAAAGTAACCTGAAAGCTGGACTCTCCCGCCACGAAAGAAAGTTCGGAAAAGCTTTCACCAATTCCACGAATCAGGTCTTTGGCCGCAGAAACATCACACTCAGGTAAAACCACCAGAAACTCCTCGCCTCCGTAACGACCGATCATATCAGTCTCGCGCAACCGATTTCTCAGAAGGTTGGCAAGGGTGCGAATCACGATATCACCCTGCGAGTGGCCCCAAGTATCGTTTACCGTCTTGAAATGATCGAGATCAAGCATAACAACACAGGACCGGTGACCACTCCTACGACATCTTGCCAGTTCTTTTTCAACCTCTTCCTTGATCAATGAATGTTTCAGAAGACCGGTCAAGCTATCCCGGTTCATAAGCTCGGAAAGCTGACGGGCCCGGTAACAACGAATGCGCACCGACCGGACCAGATAACTATCCGAGACCGGCTTCATCAGGAATTCATCCGCGCCCTTGGACAAAGCCTCCAGCTGGTTTTCGCGATCATCCTCAGAAGAGAGATAAATGATTGGCAGGCTCAACCACCGTGGCTCGAACCGAATCAGCCGGGCGAGCGTGACACCGGAATAGTCGCCGATCTGAACATCCATCAGGACGATGTCCGGCACAAAATCTGCAAGGCTGGACGTCAGGTGAAAAGGCTCTGACACTGCTTGCGCCTCAATACCGGCCGCCTGCAACACCAGACAATAGTGTTCGGCCAGCTCGGCATCGTCTTCGGCGATCAGCACCCGCCCCTGTACATTGGCGCTGCGTTCAATGGCAAGCGACTCAATCCTTTCGGCAAGTTCAGGTATGTCCACCGGATCCGGGAAGAATGCATACGCTCCGGTCTCGGCCACTCTGTAGCGGTTCTGGAAAGAATTATCGCTGCCAAGGCAGATTACCGGCAGGCGACGACGAGAGCTTTCCTCAAAAGACGTGTTCCGTATGGACATAACATCTGAAAGAGCCGATTCCCGACACAAAATGGCTGCTGCCCCACGGATTTCCGCCAATGCGTTACCAAGGGCGCCGGCATCATCACAGCTTACGCTGGTGAAGGAAAAGCCATACGGAGCCATCTCCTTTTCCAACATCGCAAGGCGTTCTTCCCCCTTTTCCACGAGCAGAACGCTCACCTGCATGCCCTGGCTACCCTTGTAGGTAGTGGGCTCCTCGGTAAAGCTACTATCCTGGTCAACCGCCTGACTCTTGACTTCAACAAGCTCTGCGAGCGCGTCTATTCCATCTGCAAATCCGTCGGGAATGTCGATAGGATGGCTGAGGACGTCGTCGAGAGCGCCAAGACTCTCAGCTTGACCTTTTAACTCCTGTTCCAGTGCCTTGGCAGCTTCACCTAGCTCTGGAAGGCCGAATGTCCCCGCCGAACCGGACAACTTGTGCAGGCTTTGATAGCAAAACAACAATCCGTCGGCAGAGAACTCACCACGCCGGGTTTTCTCTGCCAATGTTCGCAATTGCTGAATATCTTCTTTGGCCCGCTCAAGAAATCTTTGCCTGAGCACTTCCAGCCGTGAAGAAATCTTGCCTGTCGACTCCAAGGCCACATCAATACTCCTGGTGGACTATTTGCCACGCCGGCAAATTCAATTACTCTCTCGGTAATGAAAACACGTTTCAACTGCTACCGCTACGACCTGAAGGGCTGAATTTGAGGAATCTTTCTATTGGCAGCCGCGTTGCCCTTATTGCTGTCTTGAGTAGCTTTTTGACTGTCGTCGTTCTTTCAGCGACAGCCTACAACGAGCTGATCCGGGATTTCGAAAACGTTCTCACCCAGCGCCAGCTTCTGGACGCCGAGTCAATCGCCAATCGAGTCGATCAGGATCTCCAGGTGCGCATACAGGCTCTGGGCGCTTTCGCCGCTACTCTGACGGATGGTAAAAACCGACTCTCAAAAGATCGCATCGAAGCTCTGCTCGGTCGGCAATCGGCTTTATCCGAGTACTTCGAGGCAGGCCTGTTGGTCTTCGACGAAGACAGCGTGGCAATCGCCGAAAACGTTTACGTACCCAATCGTATAGGCACCTCTTACGCTGACCGGCAGCACTTTCGCGAGGCCTACAAAACCCGGGAACCCGTCATCAGCCGGCCAATTATTGGCAGGACAACCGGGCTTCTGCTCCTATCTTTTCTTTACCCTATCAGTAGTGACGATGGGGATTTACTTGGTTTCGCCGGAGGAATCATCAACCTGGCCGAGGCCGGGATCATACCGAAGCAGGAAGATGCCTCTTCTGGCGCCCTGTTCAAGGTCATCGACACCGGCCATTTCATGCAGGTGGATACGCTCTCCGTCGCCAATCCGATGCCCGATCTGCCGCCACCAGGCGAGGATCTGATTATTGATGCGGCATTGTCCGGCCAGACCTCAGGCGTTGTTTCCGACCATTCTGGAAAAAAGTGGATCTACGCTACGCAACATCTTGACCGCGTGGGCTGGATGTTTCTAAGAGCAGTGCCCTACCAACAGGCAACACAACCGGCACGGGCCTCTTTCGACAAGTTCCTTGCTGCCAGTGCCGTGGCTCTTCTGGCACTGGCAGCCATAGCTTGGCTACTCGCCCGGGCAACAACGCTTCCATTGGAGAGAATGTCGCTCAGGATACGGGAAATGGCGACGGAGGGTTTTGCGGCAAACCGATTGTCTCTTAAAGGCCCGCCAGAGGTCAGAAACGTAGCCCGCGCCTTTAACAAGCTGATGAAGGAACGCGAGGCGCTGGACATCATGAAAGACGACTTTGTCTCGAACGTAAGCCATGAGCTGCGCACGCCTTTGACCTCGATAAACGGCGCACTGAAACTGCTGCGCTCAGGCGCAGCGGGGAAACTGCCGGATAAAGCTGACTCGATGGTCGACGTTGCTTTTCGGAATAGCGAACAGTTGCAACGGCTGATATCCGACCTGCTGGACTTCAACAAAGCCATGGCAGGGCAGATGCCCATCGATCTGGAGACAGTTGATCCTGCAACAGCTATAAGGGATGCCTGCGATGGCAACCGGGCCATGGCAAGCCACTACCAAATTCCACTGACACTTGGAAATTGCACAGAGAAATTCGTCACCGCTGATCCAACCAGACTTAGACAAATATTGGATAATTTCATCAGCAATGCCATCAAGTTTTCTCCCGTAGGAGGCTCTGTCAGGATCTCGTCAGAATCAACCTCATCTGGCATGGTTCGAATTACCGTATCAGATGAAGGCCCAGGCGTTCCGGAGAGCTTCCTGCCACGGCTGTTCCAGCGATTTGCCCAGGCCGACTCAGGCTCCGCCAGGGCCCAGGCAGGAACAGGGCTCGGCCTTGCGATCTGCCAGGAGCTGGCGAAACTCATGAACAGTGAAGTCGGCTATTTTTACGACAACGGAGCCAACTTCTGGGTTGAGCTACCTAATGACATAGTTAGGGGGAACAACATTAATGAAAGCGCCAGAACTTCCTCCTGAGGAGACTGAGCGCCAGGCGGCGCTTGAACGTACGGGCCTGCTCGATACGGAGCCTGAAGAGCGGTTTGATCGTTACACCCGTATGGCCCGCAAGGCATTCCGGGTTCCCATTGCGCTGGTTAGCCTGGTGGACAAAAACCGGCAATGGTTCAAGTCCTGCCAGGGGCTCGCAGCTTCGGAAACGTCCCGCGACGTATCCTTCTGCGGTCACACCATTCTTGACTCGGGCACCCTGATCATCGAAGACACCATGGAGGATCCTCGCTTCTCCGACAATCCGCTGGTTACCGAGGCCCCGAATATACGCTTCTACGCGGGCGCCCCCCTCCACAACAGCGAAGGCTTCAGATTGGGGACGCTCTGCCTGATTGACGCGACTCCGCGCTCCTTCGATAAGGAGGACCAATCCCTTCTTCGTGAAATGGCCGACTGTGTCGAGCGCGAAATCAACATGCAGGCGGCAACCGAGTTCTACCGGGAACTCAAACACAGCGAGCGAAGGTCACGGGCTATTATTGAAGGTACGAGAATTGGCACCTGGGAGTGGAACGTACAAACCGGGGAAACCGTTTTCAACGAGCGCTGGGCCAACATTTGCGGCTACACGCTTGATGAGCTGGAGCCTGTCAGTATCGAGACATGGTTAGCCTTCGCACATCCGGATGATCTGCCTGAATCAGAGCGATTGCTAAAAGCTCATTTTGCCGGTGAATTGTCCGAGTACGACTACCGGTGTCGGATGAAGCATAAGAACGGCCATTGGGTTTGGGTGCACGATCGCGGCCAGGTGTTTGAATGGACCGAGAACGATGAACCACTGATGATGTATGGCACCCACGCCGATATCACAGAGGAAATGAGCAACCTGAGCAAGATCCAGCATCAGAACGAAGCGCTGGCCATTCTCAATGATCTGGCCCTGGACACCGAAACCAATGATGACATTCGCATCGAAAAAGCCCTTCGGCTCGGGTCTGACTACCTGAAGCTGCCTCTCGGAATAGTCAGCGAGATCCATAGTAACGTTTATTCCATCCGGTGGTTCGTCGCCCCCGAGGATGCCGGACTGGAGCAGAATGCCAGCTTTCCACTGAAAGACACCTATTGTTCAATGCTCCTCGGTTCGCGGGAAAGCCTGGCCATTGCACACATGGCCAGATCGAGCTATCGCGATCACCGGTGCTACGACAAGTTCGGGCTTGAGAGCTACCTGGCTGCGCCCATTTTCATCAAAGACCGTTTGTACGGAACCCTCAACTTTTCTTCGCCAGAACCGAGGGAACAGGACTTCTCGGATACTGAAATCAAGTTCGTGACTCTCCTGGCACGCTGGGTTGGAGCCCTCATTGAGAGGCAGCTCAGTGTGCAGATGCTCACCAAACTGGTAGAACAGACGCCGGGCATGCTCTATCAGTATCAACAGTGGCCGGATGGCCGTGTTTCGTTTCCCTACACAAGTCCCGGCATCACGGACATCTACGGTGTTACAGCAGAGGAGGCACATGAAGATGCCTCGATCTGCTTCACCAAGATCCATCCCGATGATTTGCCCAAGGTAGCAGCCAGTATTGAGAGATCTGAGGAGTCCTTGACGCTCTGGCACAGTCACTACCGGGTAACAGATGGCAAATCCGGCTGGCGCTGGGTAGAGGGCAAGTCATCACCGGAACGGATGCCAGACGGCAGCACCATGTGGCACGGTTATATTGCTGACATTGATGAGGCAAAACAAACCGAACTGGCCCTTCAGGAAAGCGAAGTTCAGCTCCGGAGACTCTACGAACTGTCGCCCATTGGCATAGCGCTGAATGACTATGTATCAGGAGCGTTTCTTGACGTGAACGAGGCTCTGCTAGGGCCTACCCGATACAGCCGTAACCAATTGATGGCAATGGACTACTCGCAGCTCCTGCCTCCGGACTTCGAAAACCATCGACAGCAAATCATCGCGGAACTTCAGAGCGACAGACGTTTCGGGCCTTATGAAGTCGAGATCGGGCGCGCGGATGGTTCAACCTACCCTGCCATCGTCCGCGGTATGAGAATCAGCAACCCCTCTGGCCAACCCCTGACCTGGACCCTTATAGAAGATATTTCCGAGCGCAAAAAAGTAGACCGGATGAAAAGCGAGTTCATCTCAACGGTAAGCCATGAACTCCGTACGCCGCTGACCTCCATATCGGGTTCTCTTGGCCTGGTCGAAAGCGGAACTTTGGGCGCGCTTCCCTCACAGGCTGAGCGTATGGTGTCTATCGCCCATCGTAATGCCGAGCAGCTGAAACAACTGGTGGACGACCTGTTAGACATGGAAAAACTTGTTTCCGGCAAGATGACCATGAACCTGCGTATACAGGAACTTGGCCCCGTCATTGAGGAGTCGGCAGAACGTCTCAAAACCTACGCCCTGGACAGCGGCGTTTCTGTGCAGATCGAAGACAGTAGCCCCAACTGCATGGCGAAAATCGATCGATCGCGTCTGGGCCAGGCATTTACCAATTTGCTGTCTAACGCCATCAAGTTCTCGCCCCCTGAAGGTGAGGTTTTGGTATGCACCGAGGTCGAACATGATCTTGTCCGTATCCTCGTTACTGATCAGGGACCTGGCATTCCTGATAATTTCCGCGGCAGAATTTTCCAGAAATTCGCTCAGGCAGACAGTTCCGACACACGTGGCAAACGGGGAACAGGTCTCGGTCTGGCCATCACGAAAGAAATCATGACACAGATGGGAGGAGATGTCGGATTCGAGTCACGGGAAGGAAGGGGCTCAACTTTCTGGCTGGGACTGCCGTTGGAGCAAGTGAAGGCATAGATGTGGGGTTTGACTCAGAGGAAGGGCATGGCGCCTGTTTCTGGTTGAGTTTGCCAGTCGCCTAAACCGGCAATAAAAGCGCTGCCTGAAAGGCAGCACTTTTACTGTCTACGGTCAGGCGGCTTAGCTATCCAGACCTTCAAGTAAGCCCGCCATATCGTCGGCGTGCTCCTCTTCCTGAGCCAGGATTTCCTCGATAATCCGCCGTGATGTCGGGTCCTGATCTCCCAGATAACGGGCAATTTCGCGGTAGCTGTCGATGGCAATCCGCTCCGCCACCAAATCTTCCACTACCATTTCCCGCAATGTATCGCCCTCAACGAACTCAGCGTGGGACCTCGTTAAAAGACCTTCGGGCGAGAAGTTCGGTTTCCCACCCAACTGCACGATACGTTCGGCCAGCCAATCGGCGTGCTGCTGTTCCTGATCGGCATGCTCCAGGAATTCCTGGGCAGCAACATTGGCATTGATGCCATCTGCACGGAAGTAATGGCTCTTGTAGCGCAGCGTGCAGACAATTTCGGTTGCCAGTGCCTCATTCAGGATTTTCACGACATTGTCGCGGTTGGCACCGTAGCCCTCGGTAAGCGCTCCTTCTTCGATGTGCTTGCGGGCCCGCTCTCTGAGGGTTTTCACGTCGGTCAGAAACGGTTGATCGGTCATAATGTCTCTCTCGTTTCTCTCATTGATCTCTTGAATTCGGCATAGCGGCCGCCCGCTATGCCATTTCACCCTGTCCACTCAGGCAGTGCGCAACATTTCCCGCACCACGTAATGGAGGATGCCGCCATGCTTGAAGTAGACGGCCTCGTTGGCGGTGTCGATGCGAGATTTCAGCTCGCAGGTCTCCGTGGATCCGTCCTTGTACTTCACCGTCATCTTGAGGGTCTGTCCCGGCTTGATCTCACCAGACAGGCCTTCGATGCTGATGGTTTCCTCACCGGTGAGCTTGAGGCTCTTGCGGTCCGTGCCTTCCGGGAACTGAAGTGGCATTACGCCCATACCGATCAGGTTGGAGCGGTGAATGCGCTCGTAGGATTCGGCCACCACAGCTTTCACACCCAGAAGACGGGTACCCTTGGCCGCCCAGTCGCGGCTTGAGCCGGTACCGTACTCCTTGCCGGCAATGACCACCAACGGCGTGCCTTTCTCCTGATACTTCATGGCGGCATCGTAAATCGCCATCTGTTCGCCCGTGGGCACGAATTTGGTGTAACCGCCTTCCACGCCGTCGAGCATTTCGTTCCTGATACGCACATTGGCAAAGGTGCCACGCATCATGACTTCGTGGTTACCCCGGCGAGAGCCATAGGAGTTGAAGTCTTTCGGCTCGACACCGTGCTCCTGCAGGTATTGTCCGGCAGGGGTGTCCGGCTTGAAGGAACCGGCCGGTGAGATGTGGTCGGTAGTCACCGAATCGCCCAGCAGTGCCAGTATGTTGGCATCCTTGATATCGTCGATCGCGTCCGGTTCTTCCTTGAGCCCTTCGAAGAACGGCGGATGCTGGATGTAGGTGGATTTATCAGACCACTCGTACACCTTGCTTTCCGGCACCTTGATGGACTTCCAGGTGGCGTCGCCATCGAAGACTTCCGCGTATTCCTTACGGAACATATCGGTCTTCACTTTCTCCACCGCTTCAGCGATCTCCTGCTGGCTCGGCCAGAGGTCCTTCAGGTACACCGGGTTGCCATCCTTGTCGTTGCCCAACGGATCTTTTGAGAGATCCAGGCGCACGTTGCCGGCCAGCGCATAGGCAACCACCAGAGGCGGCGATGCCAGCCAGTTGGTTTTCACCAGCGGATGCACCCGGCCTTCGAAGTTCCGGTTGCCGGAGAGCACAGAGGCCACGGTCAGGTCACCATCACTGATGGCTTTCTCTACCGCGTCCGGCAGAGGCCCGGAGTTGCCGATGCAGGTTGTGCAGCCATAGCCGACGAGGTTGAAGCCGAGTTTGTCCAGATCGTCCTGGAAGCCACCCACTTTCAGATAGTCAGTGACGACTTTGGAACCCGGCGCCAGCGATGTCTTGACCCAGGGCTTGGTACTCAGTCCCTTCTGGACCGCTTTCTGGGCGATCAGGCCTGCGGCCATCATAACGCTCGGATTTGAGGTGTTGGTGCAGGACGTGATCGCCGCAATGACCACGGCGCCCGGATCGAGCCGGCTTTTCTCGCCATTCATCTCAAGGGGCTGGCTGGCATGGTGCTCGTAGCTGTCATCGACGCCTACGGCAGTCTGGCCGCCCTCAGACTCAAGATTCGCCTCACGGTTCTCAGCCGGCCCTTCAGCGGTTTCCATCAAAAGCTCAAAGGACGACTTCATGTTTTTCAGGGCAACACGATCCTGCGGGCGTTTGGGGCCGGCAAGGCTGGCCTCAACTTCGCCCATGTCGAGTTCCAGGTTGTCGGTGTACACCGGCTCATGGCCGGGCTCACGCCACAAGCCCTGGGCCTTGGCGTAGGCTTCCACCAGCTCCAGCTGTTCTTCCTCACGGCCGGTCAGGCGCATGTATTTGATGGTCTGCTCATCTACCGGGAAGAACCCGCAGGTGGCGCCGTATTCCGGGGCCATGTTGGCGATGGTGGCCCGGTCTGCCACCGGCATGTCCTTCAGGCCGTCGCCATAGAACTCCACGAACTTGCCCACCACGCCTTTCTTGCGCAGCATTTCGGTGACGGTGAGCACCAGATCTGTTGCGGTGATGCCCTCACGAAGCTTGCCGGTGACCTTGAAGCCCACCACTTCCGGAATCAGCATGGAGACGGGCTGGCCCAGCATGGCGGCTTCCGCTTCGATGCCGCCAACGCCCCAGCCAAGAATGCCCAGGCCGTTGATCATAGTGGTATGGGAGTCTGTGCCCACGAGGGTGTCCGGGTACGCGATGGTCTTGCCGTCCTGGTCCTTCTGCCAGACGGTCTTGCCGAGGTACTCCAGGTTCACCTGGTGGCAGATACCCGTGCCCGGCGGCACCACACGGAAGTTGTCGAAGGCCTGCTGGCCCCAACGCAGAAATTCGTAACGTTCCTGGTTGCGCTCCATCTCGATGGTAACGTTGTCCTTGAACGCAGAGGCGTCGCCAAAATTGTCCACCATCACAGAGTGGTCGATCACCAGGTCCACCGGCGACAGCGGGTTGATCATCGCCGGATCCTTACCGGCTGCCTTGACCGCCTCACGCATGGCAGCCAGGTCGACGACGCCGGGCACGCCGGTGAAATCCTGCATTAACACGCGGGCAGGCCGGAACTGGATTTCAGTGTCGGAACAGCGATCCTTCATCCACTGCACCATGGCATCAATGTGGCTTCTGTCCACGGTGGTGCCATCCTCATTGCGCAGAAGGTTTTCCATCAGCACTTTGAGCGAAAACGGCAGGCGATTCAGGTCGCCGAGGGTGTCCGCAGCCTTGGGCAGGCTGTAGTAATGAAAGGTTTTACCGCCAGCATCCAGGCTGGAAAGGGTATTCAGACTGTCTTTACTGAGACTTTCGTTCGACATGTGGTGCCTCCTTTTTCGTCGTTATCCGCGTAGTCCGGAAGGCTCTTTCGAAGCCCTTTCAGCAACGCATCGACCGGGAAAGCAATCCCATACCGGGCAATAGCCTGATGAAAGGACTCCACAGCATGAAGTCACCTTTAACTATTGCAGCAATTAACGAGAGTTCAACCGCGGGCCGGTGAATGTTCGGCATCAGCGCGGTGAATATCAGACCAACGTCGGAGAGCCCGACGACTCTCCGACATCAGTTCCTGGAAGGTTTAGATGCGATACAGCTTCACCAGTTCATTCAGTTTTTCGGTGACCGCCTCAAGGTCTGAAGCCATGGTTCTGACCCGCTCCGCCTCGGATACCACATCGTTGTTCCGGTTGGCGATGGAATGGATGTTCTCATTGATCTGAAGCGACGTGGCTGCCTGCTCTTCCGAGGCCGATGCGATCTGGTAATTCATTCGCGAAACCTCGCCGATGGCTGCTTCAACTTCGCGAATTGCCTCGCCAGTTTCTCGCATGGCCCGTGTTGACTCGGCAGAACGGGTCCGGCCCATCTCCATCGAAGCCTTGGTGGCTTCTGATATGTCGCTCAGTTCGCCGACGGTAGCCCGAATCTGGTCAGTAAATTCCTGGGTTCTCAGGGAAAGCGCCCTGACCTCATCCGCCACCACGGAGAATCCACGGCCATGCTCTCCGGCTCTTGCCGCCTCGATGGCGGCGTTCAGAGCCAGCAGATTGGTCTGCTCGGAGATCGCATTGATCGAGCCAACGACTGAGGAAATGGATTCGATTTTTTCGCCCAGCTCATCGACCCTTTTAGCACTGCTCTCCAGCGCCTCATCGGTTGCCTCAGTCAGTTTTGAGGCGTTAGCCATGGCTTCACCGCCCCGGTTGGCAGCGCCAGAAGCATTGCTGGCCGCATCGGACGCCAACTGCGCGTTACTGGCGACTTCCTGGATACTGGCGGACATTTCATTGGTAGCCGTGGCTGCCTGATCGGTCTGGACCTGCTGCTCACTGGTGATCTGCGTCGTGGTATCGCTAACGCTGGTCATTTCATTAGCGTTTGAGCGCAGCTGCTCTGACAGTTCCCTGAGTCTGGCAATCAACTCAACGAACCGCTCAAGCATATTATTGAAGGAACTGGCCGTGACGCTCTTGTCTGCCTCATCAAGACGGGCTGTCAGATCGTTGTTGCTGTCGAAGCCCCGAATAATCTCGATAATCCTGATCGACTGCTTTTGCTCCGCGCCCATTCGGATTGCGAAGAACACCAGAATCGCCGCCTCGAAAACCACGAACGCTGCGTGCAGAAATGCGATCGACCAGCTGCAGTCATAGTTGAAGATCATCAATGCCATGTTGCCAAAGGATGCACCGCTCAGCTGCAGGCCCGTCAGCGCCAGGTGATGAACGGCAATGGTGCCTGCCGCGACCACCACGGGCAGCCAGTCCCGATAAATGATAACCAGAGCCAGGGCGGCAAAGATGTGGAAATGCATTTCAATGCGCCCCATCTGGGCCTGGATCATGATGGCCGAGAAGAGCATCAGGCAGATTGCGAACAGTGACGACAAGGCCCTTGTTCCACGCATCGTAAAGAAACCGGCAGTTGCAAGACCTCCCACTAACAACGACGCAATCAGAGCAAACGTGGTGGTGCCATAGCCCATCGGCACCAGCAAGCCGACCACCGGAATATGAGCCAGAAGGATCAACAACATCTGGCGATCGGTGCGCTCCCGGATTTCAACTTCATAAGACTGACTGTTTACTGCGGTCGTCATGTGGAACTCTCGCTATTTTTGTCTTTTAGTAAGCGGCGAAGATCCTGTTCAACCAGCTTGAGATTCAGATCTGGTGTTGTGTAAACCAGCCTTCTGCGGAACTCTCCCGTCACTACATGCAGATGTGCGCTGTGAGCAATGAGATCATCCTCGGAACTACCCTGTTTAACGGCAAAATCGTTGTAAGCTGAAGCAAGTTTTTGAGCGGCCCGGTGAGTTTCCGGCCGGTAGTATTTGAACGCCTGCCCAAGACTCTCCATGGTCTGGTCAAGGACTTCCGGTGTGTCGTTTTCCGGGTCAAGGGTGACAAACAGGAACTCGATCTCAGTCCCATCCAAAAGCTGGCTCAGCTCCATCAGATTGACCAATTGGACCGGGCAAACGGTTCCGCACTGGCGATAACCAAAGAAAATAACGGCAAGCCCTTCCTGCGGAGGCTGGTAGCCGATCAGGTTTTCTCCCGGCTCATTGATCGCCATCCCGTAAAACCCGCTGTTGTTCAGCAGCGACGGCATCACCGGGAGCGCGAGTGCCAGCAGGAAAGCTGCGGCGAAAAGCAGAATACTTGTCGTTTTCCTGTTCACTTTTCCTGTCCGTGAAAGATCGGCGCAAGTTTGCAGAGAAGTTTGAAACCGGGCTATAGGTGCATTACGCAACGTTTAGCCCCTAGAACTTGCATTTCCAATCTTTTACGGACGCAAAAAGCGACAGATCTTTTTTTGTTGTAATGAGAAGTAAACTTTAGGGACAGGATTACATCTGGCGCTCGCCATAAAGTTGGGCGTATAGCCCTTCCCTGGCAATGAGCTCGTCGTGGTGACCCTCTTCAATAATCCGGCCATCTTCGAAAACACAGGCACGATCTGCCTGTTTAACGGCGCTGAGGCGATGGGCAATGATCAGCGTGGTGCGCTGTTTGAGGAAAGCTTCGAGGTCCCGATGGAGCTGAAACTCTGTTTCCGCATCCAGCGCCGAGGTGGCTTCATCCAGGATCACCACTGAAGGCTCTGACAGGATCATCCGGGCAATGGCCAGGCGTTGACGCTGTCCGCCCGACAGGCGCACGCCCTGTCGGCCGATAACGGTATCAAGCTGGTCGTGCATTGCCGCAACCGTGCCGTCCAATTGGGCGATTCGCAGGGCATCCCAGAGCGCGGCATCGGGCTTGTCCCGGCCAAGGGTCAGGTTCTGGCGAACGGTGTCGTTGAACAGCGCCGGGTGCTGAAGCACGGTCGCGACATGTTCACGAAGGCAGGGCAAGCCAATGCGCTCAACAGGCACTCCATCAATCAGCACCTCGCCCTGCTGCGGTGTGTACATGCCGAGGATGACCTGAATAAGGGTCGACTTGCCGCCACCGCTGGCGCCCACCAGGGCCACTTTTTCGCCGGGCGCCAACTCCAGATTGATGCCCCGGAGCACCTGCTCCTCGCCATAAGCGAAGTGGATGTTGCGCAGGGTAAGCCCCACGGTATGACGGTCGCGGAACGGGTTCTCCAGCGCCGGATAGCGGGGCTCTTCTTTCAGATCCATTAACCGGTTGATACGCCCGAGCGCCGCATTGGCGGCGAACCAGGCGTACTGCATGTTGAGCATTTCCTGAACCGGCGTCAGCATGAACCAGAGGTAGCCGAAAATGGCGAACATCATGCCGATGCTCAGGTCGCTGAACAGCACGGTTACCATCGCGGCGGCCCGGAACGCGTCGACGCCGAACTGGAACAGGGCAAAACTGGCCCGGCTGGCTGCATCGCTGCGCCATTCGAACTGGATCGCGTGGTCCCGCACGTTGCGGGCGCGGTCGATCAGCTGGCGAAGGTAATGCTTTTCCCGATTAGCCGCCCGCAGTTGGTGAATCGCATCCAGGGTTTCGGTCAGGTCGCCCTGGAACTCTTCGTAAGCGCTGTTCTCCCGGCGCTTCAACTCCTTGACCCGCTTGCCGATCAGAATCGTGGCGAAGATGACCAGCGGATTGAACAGCAGAATGAGTAGGCCCAACTCCCAGTGCACCCAGAGCAGGACCCCAGCGGTACCCAGCACTGTCAGGCTCGCCACCAGAAAACGGCTGATGGTGGTGCCCAGAAACTGGTCTACGGTATCCAGATCGGTAATAAAGTGACTGCTGATTCCGCCCGAGCCGCGAGTCTCGTACTCGGACATGGCCACCCGTTGCAAACGCCCGAGCAGGCGGGACCGGATGCGGAACACCACATCCTTGGAAACCTTGGAAAATTCCCGGGACTGCAAAACGTTGAACGACAGTGCCGCCACACGAAGCAGAAATGCCACCACAACCATCAGGCCGATATAGACCACCGGTGTTTCCCAGCTCCCCGGCAGGAAAGAATCCATTACCGGTAACACCGGGCCAGGCTCGTCCAGCAGCACTTCATCCACCAGAACCGGCAGCAGCAGTGGCACCGGCACACTCATCGCGGTTGCCATGATAGCCAGCAGATTGGCACGCACCAGTCTTGGCTTGTGCTTGAGCGCAAGCCCAAAGATATCCCGCCAGGAGTACTGCTGCCGGGTTTCACGGGTGTCGATACCGGTTACGCTGTTTTGCGGGTGTTCCAAGCAACCTCCCGAGAATAAGATGTGCCCGGTTGGATACGCCCGGGAACTGACAATAGTCTACCTGTTAACTGGTTTGCTGCGATCAAAACCGACATCTGTCATCATGAGCCAACGATTTTCTGATGGACCAGGACACAAGCACCTGTGAAACACGATTGCCACTATCACCCCGGCGACCCTGCCAAATGGCACTGTGGGGAGTGCCAGATCCATTACTGCAGTCGCTGCATGCCCGATGCCGACACCCGCCAGCGCAGGGCTTTGTGCCCCCACTGCAGCAAGGCCATGCGATATCTGGGCGCCGCCACCGAGGTGGTCCCCTTCTGGCAGCGACTCGGCGCTTTCTTCCGCTACCCATTCCATACCGACCCGCTGATCGTTATTGCCATCTGTACCCTGGTGCCGGTGATTGCCCCGGCCAATCTGATTGGCATCCTTATCTGGATAGTGCTGGCGCTTGCGCTCTTCAAGTACACCTATGCGGTGATCAACCACACCGCTGAAGGTCACCTGAAACCGCCGGCGGTGTCCGTCGCCTTCACCGGCAGTGGCTTTGATATTGTCATCCTGCAGTTGCTGGTATTCGTGCTGATGGGCGGGTTGGTTGGCGCTGCCGCCATGCTCGGCGGCCCGATCCTGATGCTGCTGGCGCTGGCATTTGTCATCCTGGCACTGCCGGCAAGCATCATGGTTCTGGCCATGGAGCGTTCGGTGGGCGCGGCGGTGAATCCGATGAATCTGGCGGTGCTGATCTCGCGAATTGGCACCCCCTATTTCCTGCTCTACGGCTACCTGATCCTGCTGACCCTCGCCTCGGGCGCGGCCCAGGACTTCGCGGTGAATCACTTCCCGTTCTGGGTTGCTCAGCCCCTGGCGGGCTTCCTGAACAGTACCTTCACGCTGATTCTGTTCCACATGCTTGGCTACCTGCTGTTCCAGTACCAGGAAGAGCTGGGTTTTGCCTCGGATATCCAGGATGACACCTCCGGGCAGGACACCCATCAGCGCGACCGTAGCGCCCGCTTCGATGCCGATATCGACATGAACCTGAAAGACGGCAACTACGATCGGGTGCAGAGCATGTTGAAGGAGGCGTTGAAGCGAGATCGTGATAACGCCCTGAGAATCGGCCAGCTGTACCAGCTACTGACGGCCCGCCAGGACACCGACGAACTCTACCGTTACCACCCGCGCATTCTGGGCTGGCTGGCCGATCGCAACGACGGAGAAGGCATCGCCGGTGTGCTGAATACGATCCAGAAAGCAGAACCCGGCTTCAAACTGGAGGATCCGGACCTTTCAGTGCGCTGCGCCCGGGCCCTGTACCACCGGGGCCAGTTCAAACCGGCCTTGCGAGTGCTTCAGGATTTCCACAAACGCTTCCCGGACAGCGAACAGCTGGCACCGGCCTACCTGCTGGTGGCACAGACCCTGGCCAACGGGTTGTCCCAGTGGGAAAAGGCAACCGCCTTCCTGACATTTATCCAGAAGCGATGCGCTAGTCACCCACTACAGGAGCAGATTGCGACTTATCTCAGGCAGGCGGAGAACCGGGAACCCCTGAAGGGGCCAAAGGCCCGCTTCAGCGTGTCGGAGTGAGTGGATTCGGAAGCGACAATCAACGGAAACCGGTACCCCAGGATGGGGGAACCACGGACAGCTCAAGAGAGACACCGGACCTGCCTCACAAACCGCGCTCTGATGAGCTGTTCCGATTTTTGATATTTGGCAAGGCTGAGGTCTGAACGGTCGACTATTCTTTGCCCTTCCCGTAGCAGTAGGTGGCTTATGATTCGTAGTTCTCGCCTGAGGAATCTGGTGTTGGCGCTTGGCCTGACAACCTCCTCCCTCGCACTTGCGGGTTCGACAGACGATGCAATGGACCAGCTTAACGCCATCATGGCGGATGACGAGAAACGGCAGGCCAGCTACGAGGCGGGGCACGAGCGCATTCGATTCTGTGGTTATTGCCATGGCGAGGATGGCAATAGCAAGCGGGATTACATTCCGAATCTCGCGGCACAGCATCCGCTATACCTCTTCAACCAGTTTGAAAAGTTCCGGACCGGCACCCGCGAAGACTATGTGATGTCGAAACTGGCGAAGACGCTTTCGCTGGAAGAGCGGATTAACATCGCGGTTTACCACAGCCAGCAGACTGCCAAACCCCGGACCGGTAGCGACCCGGCCCTGGCAGAAACAGGCGGAAAGCTATTTGCTGGGCGGTGTGCGGCGTGCCATCAAAAAGACGCTCAGGGCTTTCGTGATATGCCGCGGCTTGCGGGGCAGCCGGCGGAGTATCTTGAGATTGCCTTGAAGCGGTTTCAGGACATGGATCCCGAGAAGCAAAGCACGCCCATGATTGGGATCGCCGCGACTTTGTCAGAGGGGGATATTAAGGCTTTGGCTGAGTATCTGACGGAGAGGTAAACCCGCGTAGCTCCATAATGAGCGGGTGGGAACGGAAAACCAGAAAACGCCCCCTGGGGATCGTTTTCTGGCCTGAAGTTAACACCAATTATGGCGGATCAGAACTTCACTCCAGCCCACAACCAGGCCTTGTCCGTATCGACACCAAAGTCATCGGCCGAGAAACTGGCGAACTTGGCGCCCACACTACGGTTCTCATCAATGGTATACGTCGCCCGAAGACCGAGTTCGCTGCCATAATCAACGCTATTCCTATCACTACTGAAGTCCCGATAGACCACCATCAGCTTGACCCCGTTGACCGAGGTCGCAACAGACGCATGGATATCCTGCAGGCCGTCCACCGGGGTTACCAGGAACTGATCGGTCCAGCCGTTCATGGCGTGAAGCGTCGCCAACGGTGTCTGGAACGCATTGCCGTCATCGGAGCCGAGGGTTCCCACACCCGCCTTAAACGTCACTCCCAAGGCTGCCAGTCCTGCGTCCAGGAGCCAGTAGTCCACATCAAAACTTTGGGGGTTGTCCCCGTAGTCGCTCTGGCGCGCATACTCAAGTGTGTAAACGGCCTTAGCCCCCTCGGTAATGACCGTTCCTCCATCGAAACGCAAGCCAAGGGTCTGCGTAGACAAAGACGGTAAATCGGTAAAGTCCAGCAGGTAGCCGTAACCCGTCACCGTGCCTGCGGCCAGCCCCTCATACTGAACATTGAGCACTGGAGCACGCATGCGGAAATCACCCACCGGACTCGCATCTGAAAAAATTCGATTGGCATTATACAAATAGCCTGCGGTTATCCGTGTATCCCGAAGCGAGGTGTTAATGGCGGTGAACCCGTCAAAGGTCTGCTCATTCTGACGCCAGCCAACGTTGCCGATAAAGCGATGGTTGTCCAGCGCAAGACGCTGACGGCCGTAGGTCAAGGTCGTATCCGCCAGACCGCGATAGCGCAGGTAGGCCTGGTTGACCTCGGTTTCTGTAGGGTCTGCCACCACCGAGTGGTCAACGGTGCCGTTGACGGTGCTGTTGTAGTTCTCATCACCTACCGCAGTGACGTTCTCAGCCTCCATGAATAACTCAAACCCCTGATACTAAGCAGTGCGGTAACCCAGGCGTGTGCGGATAGTGGAGGCTTGGGCATTATCAAGCGGATTGTCCTGGTCGACAAACTCGTAGCGATAACGGATATCAGCCGACGCTGTGCCGGAGGTCAGCGCATCGGTAATGCTTTGCGACGCCACCGGAGTCGCTGTCGAGACCAATAAAATGCCGAGCGGCAAAACCGGCAGCGACAGTTTCCGGGCGCGAACTGGAGAGCAGTGATCGTTTTTTCATCGGTATTGTACCTTGTGTGCTGGCTAACGGGTTGCTGACAAACAGAAGCGGATGAAGCTGTGCGAGTCTAGGGTGCTTCAAACCGTACCAACCTTGATGAAAGTCAGCCGAGAGTTCTGACCACCCGGTAAACGGCATATAACAGACCAAAATACCTATAAATAATAACAACCTACCCACGTGGTGGTACTTGTTTTAACCTCTCAATCGCTCGTGATGATCAATATCTGCGGATAAGTCCTCAAAAATGCGCGGCTTCCAGAACCTGCTGATAGTGGCGGGCCTTGGGCGTCATCTGGCGTTTCTCAAATTCTTCAGCCAGTAGCCGGCAGGCTTCAGTAGTGAGCAGTTCGTCACCGGTGCTTCTGAGCCGTTCAAAAGCTTTCTCCGCTGCTTTGAGGTCATGCTGTTTCAGGCTGCTGAACAGCACCCGGTTATGATCTTCCGCCGTTAATGGATGGTGAGGTTCCCCTTTAGCCAGATACTCCTGCCAGATGGCAATCGTCTGCTCCGGCTGGCGACGGCCAAGGGCATCATTCATCAGCTCCCTGGCACGGTCGCGGTATTGCGGCAGGTCTGGCCGGAGTTTGGCCAGGTGGTAGAGATGTTCCAGCAGGATGGGCCGCTCCGGATAATGCTCACGCAAGGCTTCGAACTGGCGGCGGGCCAGATCGAACTCCATCCGGCCGAGGCTGGCCATGGCCTGGGCATAACCGGTGGTGAACCGGGCATCCTGCTCTTCCTCTTCCGGCTCGAAGAATTCCTCGCGCACCTGCAGCCAGCTCTTGCCGAGCAGCCAGACCAGGCCTGCGCCGGCGATCAGGCCGCCAGCGTGGGCCATGTAGGCGATGCCGGTGGCACCGGCGTACCAGTAATCGTAGATTTCCTTGCCCACCCATACGGGCAGCAGGGCAATAGCCGGAGCACGGAAATAGTTGAAGTAGACACCGAGAAAGTAGAAGAAACGGATTTTCTGTAGCCCGTAGATGGCCACATACATGCCCATCAGGCCGGAGATCGAGCCCGAGGCCCCCACGAGAGGCACATAGCTACCTGCAGAAACCGCGGTAAACATCAGGCCGGAAAGGGCCCCGCACACCAGGTAGGCAATCAGGTAGCGGCCCGGCCCAAGGGCTTTCTCAACGGTAAATCCGAGCAGGAACAGGAAGATCAGGTTGCCGATGATGTGGCCCCAGCCGCCGTGTAGAAACTGGTAGGTAATCAGGGTATACAGCGAAAGATCCGCCGGCACCAGACCAAGCTGGTTGGCACTGAGTTTCTGGAGGTATTCCTGCTCGATGGCGCTGCGCTGTTCCTGCCAGTGCGCCCTTTCCGCCGGCGCCCAGATGACATCGCGATTTTGCAGCAGGTACTGGTAGAACTCCCGGTCCATCATCAGGTTGATGGCCAGCCAGAAGTTCTCGTTCTCTTGCCGGAGTTGCTGAAACTGCTGTAGTTCGTAGACCCGGCTTTCTTCGCCCTGGAACTGGATTTGCCGCTGCAGGTAATCCTCGTAGGCCGGTGCCTCCAGCTCGTAAAGATCGGCGGCCAGGTATTGTTCAACGGCCTGCTCGAGTTTGCGGCTGTCACCCCCCTGATAGAACAGAAAAACCAGCAGACAGGCCATGATCAGGCCAAGGGTTACCCAGGGCGGACGTTTCCAGTTGATGGCGTTTTCGGCGGGGATAATCAGCATGGGCGGTCACAATTCATCATAATCTGTCCCTGAAAGAGTGTTTTTTACCACACCCAGGCCTTCTTTTCGCGCTCAAATGGAATCCAGCGCAAAGGTCGTTGCGGGTCAATCCCGGAAAGGTGGCACACGCCACAGAGTCGGGAAAGCCCCGACAACCGGTTCGACTGTCATAGAGACGTCACAGAAATGACATTTAATCGGTTCCATCGACGGACTGTACCGGGCCAGATATCGACCTTTCGCCAATTGCCGTTGTTCCTGCTCCAGCCAATAGTGAACAGGAATAACAAGAAAAACCGGATACCGAACCAAGGATTTTCAGATGACCGTACTCGTACTGGATAACCCGGAGCTGATTGCCAATGCCGCGATAGCCGCCGGCTTCACCACTGCCACTTTCGAGGCCGGAACCAGGCGCCCGCACCGCATAAAGTTCCATTACGGCTTCAACAAGCACTCGGTGGACAATGATGACATGGCGTTCCTCCAGCAGCATGCCGCCTATCTGAAGGAACACCCTTCCGTCAGCGTCAGGATTCATGGCCACTCCGACAACTTCGGCTCGGAAGACTACAACCGGTTCCTCTCCCGATTGCGGGCCAACGCGGTAGCGCGGATTCTCATGCAGGAAGGGGTTGCGGAATCCCGCATTCTGATGAGCCACTGGGGCTCAGCCCGACCTCTGGCAACTCCGGAAGATCGGGCTGCCAACCGGCGGGTTGAGCTGGAATATCTGACTCTGGATGTGGCCCGGGCGCTCTGACAAATCGCCTACAGACGAAAAAAGGGGGCCAGGCCCCCTTTTGGATTCGCTCTCTGCAAATCTTGCCAGTAGCGTTTCGTTAACCGTAAACCTGCCAGACGTTCCACAGCAGCAGCAATGCAGCCACCAGGATTGCCAGCCAGGTCAGCAGGATGCCGATCATCCGGGCCCAGTGGGTGCCGCCGCGACCGTTGATCATGCCGAAGGCATGCAGAATACGGCCAACCACCAGCGCCATCCCGGTCCAGTAGATCAGGCCGCTGGCAACGCCGTTGAGTTCAGCGATAGCAAGCATGATCAGACCCAGAGGGGCGTACTCCACCAGATTGGCGTGGGCCCGGACAGCCGCCTCAAAATCCTGGTCGTCGGCGGTGCCGAGACCCTTTTTGTACTTCAGACGAAATTTGACGACCTGAGCCGACAACACCAGTAAAAGAATGCCAATTACTGCGGCAAACACTCCGGTTACGGGTACGATCATGCTCAGGCCTTCTTGATTGCGCTGACGATCGCCAGAAGCAGCACCGCACCCACCGTTGCGGTCACCAGCTCACCGACAGCACCCTGGGCCGCCAGCCCCAATAGCCGGAATACGAAACCGCCGAGAAACGAGCCGACAATACCAATACCGATGTTGGCCAGAATGCCAAATCCACGGCCTTTCATGATCAGACCAGCCAACCAGCCGGCCACACCGCCGATAATCAGAAACAGAATCAGGTTCATCTCTTGCCTCTCCCTGAGGGTCATTGAACGAAACAACCGTCCCGCAAGACTGCCCTGTTTCCAGTGGTGCTTCAAGCACTTCCAGGGAAGGGGATTACAGTGCGGCAATGGCCTCAGACATTTGCCGGTGGCATCGGGCCATCAGTTCCGGAATATCCTCGGCGGTAAGGCCCTCGGTTTCGATGGGCGGCAGAACCCGGATGGCTACCGATTCACGGCGGCCGCTCCAGCCTTTCGCCTCATCAGCATATTCCTGCACACACACCATGGTGATCGGCGCTCCGGATGCCACTGCTGCGTGAAACGCGCCTTTTTTGAATTTCTGCAGGCCACGGCCCTTGCTGCGGGTGCCCTCGGGGAAAACCCAGAGACTTTTCCGGTCCCGGGCAATGGCACTGCTTGTGGCCTTCATAACCGCAACGGCCTTGTGGGAGCGTCCGCGATTGAGGATCACGTTGCCACCAAGCCAGAACACCTGGCCAAAGAAAGGCACCCAGACCAGTGACGATTTACCGACAGTTACGGTTCGCGGCGGCAACAGGTCGCCCACAACAAACAGATCGTCATTGTGCTGATGGTTGGCAATGACGACCGTGGGCCGGTCCTGCGGCATGTTCTCCCAGCCTTCCAGCGGCCGTTCCATACCGAGGACTGCCCGCCCGAAACGCGCCACAGCACGCGCCAGGAAACGATTGTTATCCGGGTTGAACGGCCTTGCTGCGTAGAAAACCAACGCGAAAAGGCAGATGATCGGTACGCTCAGCCACGCCAGCAGTTTTCTGATAATACCCATGCAACCACACTCTGCAGCCAAATTTTGGCGCACAAGTGTACGCCAACTTTATATTCCGGCAACAGTGTCAATTTGCTCCCTTTGTTTGCCCTTTGCCGAGGCCCTTACCACGTAACGAAGCGGCCCTCCGGCATCGACACTGTCGAACGGGTAACAGGTCACCAGCAGAAGCGTCCCCTCCGGCAAACGCTGGGTGTCAATCAGCTCTGAACGGCTATCCACCACCCGGGCACCGTCTACATGGTAACTCTGCCACCGGCCATCCCGGCCTTGCAGGCGAACCTCATTGCCGGTCTCCAGCGCTTTCAGGCTCCGGAAATGGGTATCCCGGTGCCCGGCAATGATCACGGCTCCGCCATGATCCCTGCTTCCGGTTAACCGGCCTGGACCAAACGCCAGACTCTCGCCGTGGGTATCGGCCAGAACAATCATCGTGTCGTTCAGCTCCGGAATGGCCAGGCGAGCTACCGGCCAGGTGTCCGCCCAGGGCCAGGGCCGCGATTCCGTCTGCCGGGCCTGACTTTCCGCCCAGGCCATCTCCAGTAATTCCTGGGCAATAACCGCCTTGAGCGGAATCCATAACCCGAATACCAACAAGGTAGCAGAGCTGGTCAATAACAGTAACAGGAGCCTTGTCATGGGAACGCCCTCCTCTGCAGCAGCACAATCGCCAGGGAAAACATCAGCCCGACCAGGCCGAGCGCAATCAGCAGCGGCGCCGACGTTGCCGTCTGCGGATAGCGCAGCATGCCGTCCTGGCTGCCCGCCGGCAGAAGAGTGGGCAAATTATCCGATTCCATTGGCGTTTCTGGGCTCCGGGCCGGCGTGGAATCCACGGCCACAAAACTGGTGTAGGCCGACATCAAGCCATGGCTGACCGCCAGCTCGGTAATGCCGGCCTTGTCCGGCTCCCGGCCCGTCACCCTGGCCTCATCCTCCAGGCTGTCGATCTTCTCTCTCGCCCAATGCCGATGAAGCCCGGTTGCCGGGGCGGCCTGCTGCAGGTCCAGCGTTCTGGTCCAGTCCTTGCCACCCGGCAGGCGACCCGACACCTTCAGTTCCCCCATGGCCGGAACACCGCGCACCACATGAACCAGCGGCTCGCCCTGGAACAGATCGCCCGAGCGCCTCGGAAATGACTCCTTGCCTGTCTCCTGGCCTGGCCAGTCGACCCGGATGTCCGTCAGAACCGGCGACTCCATGGCCGAAAACAGCGCCTGCAAAGGACCGTCCACATCGGAAGGCGAGTGGATCGCCGTATAAGTGCCCCGGCCCCAGCGGGCAGCCTCACGCATGAAATGCCGGTTCGGCGCAGAACCAATGCCTACGGTAAACAACCTCTGGCTGCCCAGTTGCTGACGGATCTGCCGGAACAGCGCCGCCTCATTGCCCACTGCGCCATCGGTAATGAAGATGACCTGGCGCACCCTCGCCCCGCCTTCAGTCTCGCCTGCACCTTCCAGGGCTCGGGACAGGGCCGGTGCCATCTCGGTACCGCCGTCGGCCCGCAGACGGTCAACGTACCGACGGGCCCGGGCGAGGTTATTGCCGGTCGCCACTTCCGGTTGCATAAACAGCGAGTGAGTCTGGCTGTTGAACTGAATCACATTGAACCGGTCACGTGGCGTCAGCGTGTCCAGACCGGCCTGAAGGGCACTTCGGGCCTGACGGATCGATTCCCCCGCCATGGAACCGGAGGTGTCGATCACGAACACCAGATCCCGGGGCAGCGCCATGGTGCCGTTTTCGCCCGGCACCAGCATCGCCATGAGATAGTCCTCACCCTGCCAGGACTGGTGAAAAACCGCTGCGGAGGGTTCCAGCCCGGCAACCGGACGCCACCGCACCACGAAATCACGATTCATCAGGATCTCGCCGCCATCGGGACGAATCCTGAAAGTCTGGCCATCCTGACTGGTCGCGAGACGGTGGGACGGGCTGGAGACGCTCTCCAGCGGCAGCCCGGAATCAATCACCAGATTAATCACCGCCCGGTGGCTGTCGGCCGCCACATCATCCGGGGTTACCGTAAACGGACTGATGGCACCGGCATCCGGCACCTCGGTCGTCGGCAGCGCCCACCCGCCTTGCCACTGATCCGGTGCGGTGCTGACCGGCGCTCCCGGCATGTAACGCGGCGTCAGCGTGGTCGGCACAGTGAGCTCGAACACCCCGGCCTGATACTGCACCGGTTGCTGGTACTTCAGCTTAACCGAAACCGTCTCCCCCGGCGGGATATTGGCAACCCGGGCAGTAAAAAGATTCGGACGCTGCTGCTCCACATTCGCCGCATGCTGCCCGGCCTGCTTTGCTTTCTCATAGGTCTGCAGCGCCGTCTCCCTGGGCTGCACCTTGCCCTCAATGGTCCGCTCCCCCACCGTCATCGTCAGACCGTACACACTGGCCTTCTCGGGCAACGGGAACACGAAAACGCCTTCGCGCCACTGGTCGCTGGTATTCTGGAAACTGCGCAGCAACCGAGTGTCGGCAATCAGTCCGCTGACCTGAATGTCGAATTCACTGTCCAGCACCAGCGCCGGTTCCTGCCATTGCCCCTGGCCGTCGACAAAATGCAACTGGCCGACCTTGTCTGCCTCATTCGCCTCGGCATACAGTGGGTGAACAAACAGCATCAGCAAAACTGCCAGCCAGAGGCTAATTCCCTCACAGATCTGCTTGAAACGACGGTGCAGAAAGCGGCTCATGAAAGAGGCCAGCGCCGGGTACCTTCCGAAACCGTGCGGAGCCATGGATGGCGGAGCCGAGCGTACAGGGACGTATTCACAGCGTGTTTCGGAAGGTACCCGGCGCTGGCCGGGCGGCAGACTCTTATCAGAAGAAGTCGAGTAGAGCTGCAAGAGAGAATTGGAGAGCATCATGAGAGAATCCTTGTGACTGCATGACTGTGCGAAACACCGCCATTTCAGCAATCCGGAGAGGAACTCCCATGGCAGAAAGCGACAAACCACCCTCAAAAAATGATGAATTATGGCAACAACGACCTGCGCGCTTGTTATCAGCACCTGCCGTGGTTAAATAGGCACACACCGGCAACGGGAAGCAGCCGCCACCATGAAGAAACACGTTGTACTGATCGAAGACGAACCCGCCATCCGCGACAACTACCGCGCCGCATTCGAGCGCCGTGGCTATCGCGTGACCGCCCATGGCGACCGGTCGTCGGCCTGGCAGGTGTTGCGGCAGTCCTTGCCGGACCTGGCCATCATCGACGTTGGCCTGGGCGATGAGCCGGAGGGTGGCTTCGCCCTGTGCCAGGATCTGAGGTCACTGTCCCAGACCCTGCCGATTATCTTCCTGACCGCCCGAGACAGCGACATCGATTCCGTCCACGGTTTGCGCCTTGGGGCCGATGATTACGTCACCAAGGACATGAGCCTGGACCACCTGCTGGCCCGGGTTACCGCCCTGCTCAGGCGGGCCGACGCCTGGGCCGAAGCCCTGCAGAAACCGGACGAGGTGCTCGAGCGGGGCAAACTCTCCCTCAATGTGGATCGCATGACAGTGGCCTGGGATGAAACGCCCATCGACCTGACCGTCACTGAATTCTGGATGCTGCACTCGCTGGTTCAGCACCCCGGCCATGTCCGCAGCCGGGAACAATTGATGGAAGCCGCAAGCACGGTGCTGGATGACAATACGGTCACCTCCCACATCAAGCGTATCCGCCGCAAGTTCCAGCAGATTGACGCAACCTTTGACGGCATACAGACCGCCTACGGCATGGGCTACCGGTGGAACGCCCGTGAGGTCTGAGTCTTGAATCTCAAGCGCCAGCTGTTCGTTGCCAGCCTTCTGATGCTGCTGATCCCCTGGGCGGGCCTTCAGTTTGTTCTGGAGCTGGACGATGCCCTTCGCCAACAGGCCCGGCAGCAACTCCAGGCCCAGGCCGAAAGACTGGCCGCGACTGCCGGCGATCAGATCATCGGTACGCCGGTGGTCCGGCCCGGTGAGCCCGCCATCTACGTGGAACCTTTTGCCGGCAACCTGAACCTGGATGGTTACGCTGACGATTGGCCAGGATATGACGAGGCAAACCAGACCAGAAACTGGCAAAGGGTCACCAGCGGCAAAGCCGGGGAAACGGCTCTGCAATGGCAGGCCGCTACCGATAGACGGAACCTGTACCTGCTAATTCGCGTTAGCCATAGGCAACCCGTGTTCTTTAATCCCGGCAGCCCGGAACAGGCCCATGACCGGCTGAGGCTCTGGCTAGAGCCCTCAGGCGGCAACCTGGCCCAGGAATCCGGCCGGCAGTCCTGGTTACTGCGCACACCGGCTCCCGGCCAGCTCTATGGCCTTGAAGAGAAAGGCGGCCAGCCTGACTATCGCCTCTCCGGCTTTTTGCAGGGCGCCGGTGATGGCTGGCAGCTGGAACTGAAACTGCCCATGCCTGTCGACCGCAGCCGCCTGGGTTTTGCGGCCTTATGGGGCAGTGATCAGGTAACCGGCGTCTCCACGTCGGTTGATCCATTGCCGGTGCTGGTCAGTCGAAATCTCGCCCTGGAGCGACAGCTGGAACCACAACTTAACCCCGGCCAGCAGGCCCGACTGGTTGAACCGGCCGGATGGGTCATCGCGAGACAACAGGCTGACTCAGCCGTCACAGCGCCAGAGTTCGATAGTCTCAGCCCGGTGCAGGTGATCGAAAAGATCAGTCTCAATGCACTCAGGGGCCTGGTGCGCCTTTACCAGCCAGAACCCACCTCAATCGAAACCGACACCAACCGTGTGGACGTTGAGGCGCTACCGGAAACGAGCCTGGTCCGTCATGAAGATGACAGCGTCTGGCTGCTGACCACCCGGGAGGTTTTCGGTGGCCGCACGCTGATTCTGGAGCAGTCGCTGGATCAGCTTCTTACCCTCTCCGGCTCTGCCCTCGGCTCGGTCATTGCCCGCAGCACCCTCATCATTGTCGCTCTCACCCTGGTTCTGCTTGGCTATGCCAGCTGGTTGTCCTGGCGGATTACCCGGCTGCAGCGTGCTGTCAGCGCCAGTATTGATGAAGACGGCCGGATCACGGGCAGAGTGCCGGATGCCCGAAGCAAGGACGAACTGGGCCAGTTGCAGCGACACTTCAGCCTGATGGTGGATCGTCTCCACGGGTACAACCGCTACCTGGAAAGCTTCTCCCGGCGACTCTCTCACGAACTTAAAACACCTGTCGCTGTGGTTCGTTCCTCGCTGGAAAACCTCAACCACAGCGATTCGGAGGAAGAGCGCAGGCAATACATCGAAAGGGCCGCTTCCGCCACCGAACGCCTCCGGCAGATACTCCATGGCATGAGCGAAGCGGCGCGTCTGGAGCAGAGCCTGGACCATGCGGATAAAGAACAGTTCGATCTGGCGGAGGTGGCCGCAGAAGCAACCGCTGCGTATCAGGCCCTCGACAGCAGCCATCAGATCCGCTACTCGGGGCCGCAGGCAGGCTGCAAGATCACGGGTTCGCCAGAACTGATGGTGCAACTGCTCGACAAGCTGGTGGATAACGCCCGGGATTTCACACCACAGGATGGACTGATTGAGGTAGGCCTGGAAACAACTTCGGAAGGGCTGTGTCTGTCGGTCTTCAATGAGGGTTCAACGCTGCCCGAAGACACAACAACTGACATCTTCAGCCCCTTCGTTTCAATGCGGGACGGCCAGGAACAGGGCCACCTTGGACAGGGGCTACTCATTGTCAACCTGATTGCCGACTACCATGGTGCCCATGTGGAAGCCCGGAACCGCGCCCAAGGTGGCATTGACGGTGTGTGCTTCCGGGTTATGATCCCAGCTATCCACTCTTGACCACAGGACCACCCTGCCGTGAGCGCACGCCTGGAATCCCTCGACATTCACCCGCTTCGGAACGATCTCTACAACGAGCTGCACTCAAGGCCGTTCCAGGTGCTACCGACACCGGCGCGGGTTACCCAGATGGCGGTTCTGACAACACCTGAGCAACGGCAGGAACAATTCCGGCACCTGCAGGAACTCCATCGGCTGATGGGGCATCCGGTACCGGAGAACGAGGTGGGCTGCTTTGAACATACCTTCGGTGCCCTGCGGGTACGTCGCGAGATGCACATGGAATTCGCGTCCTACACCTTTATCAACCTGGCTGCGGGTGAGGAAACACCCTTCAGCGAGACCGGCATTACACCGTTGCCCGAGGAGTGGCTGGAACAGCTGACCGGTACAGTGATTGCGGCATTCCACCTGGAAGTCCGGCCCGCCGCTGACGGAACCGAAGGCGACCTGGACTATGTACGCAAGCACTTCGAAGGCATGCGACTGGTCGGGAGCAGTCCCCAGGAGGGTGCCGCCAGGGTATGGGGCACCTTCCGGCTACACAGTGACGGCTTTGGCCGGTTCATGGTGATGAACCACCACATGTCGGACAGCCAGCTGGGCCGTCTGACCCAGCGCCTGATGGAAATCGAAACCTACCGCCTGATGTCACTGCTGGCACTCCCCGTTGCCCGGAAAATCACGCCGTCCCTGAACGACATGGACGAGAAACTGGCCGTGATCACCCGGTCACTGGCGGAAAACGAGGATGTCGACGAAGAAAAACTGCTGGCCCAGCTGACCAACATTGCGGCCCGTATCGAGGCCTTCCGGGCCCACTCCACGTTCCGTTTCTCTGCCACCCGCGCCTATCACCGGCTGGTACTGACCCGCCTGGAGGAATTACGGGAAGACGAACTCTCCGGCCACCTGACCCTGACCGAATTCATGACCCGCCGGCTGACTCCGGCAGTGAAAACCTGCGAAGCGGTGAGCGAACGGCTGGAAGACCTTTCCCGACGGGTCGACCGGGCCTCGGACATGATGCGCACCCGGGTGGAACTGGCCATCCAGAGCCAGAACCAGCAATTGCTCAGTTCCATGGACCGGCGCTCCAAGATCCAGTTGATGATGCAGCATACGGTGGAAGGCTTCTCGGTGGTGGCCATCACCTATTACCTGATCGGCCTGCTCAAATTCGGGCTGGATTCGGTTTACGAAGCCGGTGTTGTCTTCAACAAGACCCTGGTTCTGGGCATCGCCATTCCGGTGGTAATGACCCTGGTGTTTCTCGGGGTTCGGGTGGTCCACCATCACTTCATCAAGATGGCAAAACGGCAGTAGCTACTTCAGCCTGCCGAGATCCTGCTCGCCGGCAAACTGCCGGTAAAACTGCTGGGCCGTGCGACCATTGCGTACGCCCTTGGCAGTGGCGAAGCGGATCGCCTCCCGATGCAGGCCTTCCCGGTCATCAAAGTCGGGGAACAGCGCGTCCACCGCCTGCAGGTACACAGCCTGCGAAAACGCATAGAACGAAAGCTGAAGACCGAACCGGTCCGCCAGGGACACCTGCTCTTCGATGGCTTCGGCCGGGTGCAGCTCACCGTCGCGCATTTCGCTCTTGAGGTTATCGGACATGAACTCCGGCATCAGATGACGGCGGTTGGAGGTGGCATACACCCTTACATTCTCCGGGGGCAGTTCCAGGGAACCTTCCAGTACACTTTTCAGGGCCTTGTAGCTGGACTCACCAACGTCAAACGACAGGTCGTCGCAGAAGATCACAAACCGGAACGGCAGCTCGCAGATCTCATCGACAATTTCCGGCAGGTTGACCAGATCATCCTTGTCCACCTCGATCATCCGCAGCCCACGCTCCTGGTAGCGGTTCAACAGCGCCTTGATCAGCGACGACTTGCCGGTGCCGCGTGAGCCCCAGAGCAACGCGTTGTTGGAGGGTTCACCGGCCAGAAACCGTTCGGTATTGCGGGCCAGAGCCTGCTGCTGTCGGTCGATGCCCTTCAGATCCTGCCATTGCACCGGATCGAGCCGTCGGATGGCGCGCAGCCCCGACCGATGCCGACGCCAGACAGCCGCCGGTGTGGATTGCCAGTCAAACGATGTTGTAGCGGACATAAACCTCTTTCCTATTCCGAACCGGGCCAGCCTGTGAAACACTGACACCGTATAAACCTCGATAACAGGAGACTTTACCCCAAATGGCCGTAAAATCCGTCGCTTTGGTGGCACACGACAACAAGAAAAAGGAACTGGTGGACTGGGTTTCCGAAAACCGCACCCGCTTCGCCCCGCTAAAACTCTACGCCACCGGCACCACCGGCCGGCTGCTTCGGGATAACCTGGAGCGGGACGATATCCATTGCCTGCTTAGCGGTCCGCTGGGCGGCGACCAGCAAATCGGCGCCAAGATCGCCGAGGGCGAAATCGACCTGCTGGTGTTCTTCTGGGACCCCCTGGAACCGCAACCCCATGACCCGGACATCAAGGCCCTGCTGCGCATTGCCGCGCTCTGGAACATTCCCGTGGCCTGCAACCGCGCAACTGCCGAATTCATTCTTACCTCGGCGTACATGACAGACGACCAGCATCATCCGAAAAAGCCGGACTTCTCCGATTACACCGGCCGCCAAGTGAGCACCTGAGTAATGTTCAATCGAGTCGGTTAAGGCTACACTTAAGTCGAAGCTGTAAAGGATCGCCGGCTCGCCGATGAAGACTTCCGATACTCACAAAGAAACTCGATACCGGAGCGTGGCCGCGACAGTCCTCTGGGCCCTTTGCCTTTTACTCGCATCCCCACTGGCGATGTCCGAACAGGCCGACGACACCGTGACTGTCGGCATCGTGGGCGACAACAAACCCTTCTCGTTCGACGATGGTCCCGGCGCCTCCGGTTTTTCTGTTGATGTGCTTCGCGAGGTCGCCCGAAATGCCGATCTGAACTTCCGATTTCGCGCTGGCAGCTGGCCGGAAATCTACGATGCATTTTTGCGGGGCGAGCTGGATGTTATCGACGGCATCTCGTTCAGTGCGGAGCGGGCAGAAAACATCCTGTTCACAGAGCCCTACCACCTTCGCCAGACCTATCTGATGCACAACAACCAGAGGCCACTGGGGGACATCCGCACCCTCTCGGATCTGAAGGGACTTCGGGTAGGTATAGTGCGCGACGTCTACTATCGCGAAGCACTCGATGCACAGGGTGTATCCCTGACGAGCTATGATTCGGTCCACAGCCTCATTCGCGCTCTGGCATTTGGTTGGGTGGATGTCATTATCGGGCCGCGGCTGACGCTGCATTATTATGCCAACCAGGCCGGGTTCGGTTTTCTTGAGATTGCCGGCACCGCCCCCCTCGGTGATCTGGCGACCGAAGATTTTCGAATTGGTGTTCTGAAAGCCAAGAGCGAGCTGTACCAGAGGATTTCCTCTGGCCTGGAGCAGGTTCCGGCGAAACGCATCAACGAACTGCTTCAGCGTTGGCAGGAACTGGGAGGCAATAGCTTAGCCCGGGGCACCAGCTTTTCGTTGGGACCAGATCAAAAGGAATTCATCTCCGAAACCGGCCCCGTGCGCGTTGGTCTGATGCGGGATTACGCACCTTACAGTTTCGAGAGCGCAACTCGAATTCACGGTTTGAGCGTAGACGTGCTGAGCCGGATATCCGATCTGACCGGGCTGCAGGTAATACCGGTCGAGGGCCAGTGGATAGAGCTACTCCCACTATTCCGCGATGGCGAGATTGACGTGTTGGCTAACATGTCTTTCCGGCCTGATCGTCAGGCCTTCACCCGATTTACCCAGCCCTACCACACCATACCCAACGTCGCCTTTACCCGGGATCCCGCGTTAAGAATTCAAAGCCTGGAAGACCTGAAGGACCAACGCGTTGCTCTCGGCTCCGGCATTTACTACGAAGAGCCTGTTACCCAGGCCCTCGGCAACAACGCCCGGATTTTTACGACCCAGGATGCCATGTTCCAGGCTCTGGCCAGAGACGAAGTGGATGTTGTACTCGCTGCTCTTCCCAACGGCAACTTCTGGATCCGGGAGCTGGGCATACCAGGCGTCAGAATCGCGGGAGAGCTGGTTATCGAGGGACAGTCCGGGGAAGACCTCCGGTTTGGCGTCAGGCCCGGTCTCGCGCCCCTGGCAGACATACTCGATCAGGCGCTGGCTGCAATTTCCCCCGAAGAGATGCACACCATCGAAAGCCGCTGGCTGGGCGCGAGCGTAGACCTGGAGCTACAGGAAACGGGTGAGGTTTCCCTGAATGCGGTTGAACTGGCGTGGCTCAAGGTCCACGACAACCAGTTGAACATGTGTATTGATCCGAACTGGCTCCCGCTCGAAGGCATAGACGAAGAGGGCAACCACGCAGGCTTATCCGCAGAAGTGGCCCGGTTATTCTCCTCACGGGCACCGGTTCGGTTCGAGCTGGTGCGCACCGACAGCTGGACCGAATCGATCGGAGCAGCCCGGCAGGGCAAATGCGACATTTTCACCATGGCCATGAAAACTCCGGAGCGGTCAGAATTCCTGAACTTTACCGAACCCTATCTCGAGGTACCGACAGTTGTGCTTGGCCGGATTGAAGCCCCCTTCATTGAGCGGGTCGGGGACTTGCGCGGACAAAGAGTCGGCGTTGTCAAAGACTATGCCTTCGCAGAATTGCTTCAGAGTCGCTACCCCTCCCTCAATCTGATCGAGGTTGCCAACGAGCAGATGGGCCTACGTAAACTACAGAACCATGACCTGGACGGCTATATTACAACTCTGGCAACAGCCAGCTATTACATGCAGGAGCTGGGCCTTGCGGATGTGAAAGTCATCGGCCGCATTCCGGCAGACTGGTCGCTTTCAGTCGCCACACGGAAAGACGAGCCTGTCGTCCTGGGAATCATGCAAAAACTGGTATCCAGCCTGACCGCGCAGGAACGCAAAGATCTCGAGAGGCAGTGGCGCAACATCCGTCTCAAGCAGTCCGTTGATTACACGCTGATCTGGCAGCTTTCAATCGCAGCCATATTGATTGCTCTGCTTCTGGTTTACTGGAACCGCAAGCTGAACCGGCTCAACAAAAACCTGACCGACGCCAACGAGACACTCGCGCGGCTCAGCGTGACAGACGACCTCACCAGACTGGGCAACCGAAGCTACTTTGATCAGGAATTCCGAAAGAGCTTTCAGTGGTGCCAGCGCCACCATTCTGGCTTCGCAGTGGCCATGGTGGATGCCGACCACTTCAAAAGGATCAACGACAATTACGGCCATGAAGCGGGCGACATCTGCCTGCAAACACTGGCAGAGCTTATGCGCAAACATTTCCGGCGGGAAACCGACCGGCTCTCGCGCTTCGGTGGCGAAGAGTTTGTTATTTTCGCCAGCTATGATGACAGTACCGAAATTCGTAACCGGCTGGAATCCTTCCGCAAACACGTCGAAAAAAGCTGCTCGGTATGCGGAGAACACAACGTTCACCTCACCATCAGCATTGGCCTTGCCACTGGCGTACCGGGCCCCGACGACTCGCCAGCAGAGTTTCTCAGACAGGCAGACCAGGCGCTCTACCAGGCCAAGCAGAACGGTCGCAACCGGCTGGAAGCGCGCTCAGTGGGTTCCTGAGTGGTGCTAGACTGAATAAAAACAAAGTAACAAGGAGAACGCCATGGCTCGTATCTACGAGGACAATTCCCTGTCCATCGGCAATACCCCACTGGTCAGACTGAACCGCGTGAACGACGGCGCCACGATCTGGGCCAAGATTGAGGGCCGAAACCCGGCCTATTCCGTTAAGTGCCGGATCGGCTCTGCCATGATCTGGGACGCCGAGAAGCGCGGTACCCTGAAGGCGGGCATGACTATTGTGGAACCCACCAGCGGCAATACCGGGATCGCCCTGGCCTACGTGGCAGCCGCCCGGGGCTACAAACTGATCCTTACCATGCCCGCTTCCATGAGTCTTGAGCGTCGCAAGGTCTTGAAGGCACTGGGAGCAGAACTGGTGCTGACCGAACCTGCCAAAGGCATGCCGGGTGCCATCGCCAAGGCCGAAGAGATCTTCTCGTCAGACCCGGATAACTATTTCCTGCCCCAGCAGTTCCAGAACCCGGCCAACCCCCGAATCCACGAGGACACCACCGGCCCGGAAATCTGGGAAGACACTGATGGTGAAATCGATATCTTCGTGGCGGGCGTGGGCACCGGTGGCACGCTGACCGGCGTTTCCCGCTACATCAAAGGCACCAAGGGCAAACAGATCGCCACCATTGCCGTCGAGCCTACCGACTCACCGGTGATCACCCAGATGATGAACGGCGAAGACATCAAGCCGGCGCCCCACAAGATCCAGGGCATCGGTGCGGGCTTCGTGCCCAAGAATCTGGATCTGGAAATGGTTGACCAGGTGGAGACGGTTACCAACGAAGACGCCATGGACATGGCCCATCGGCTGATGCAGGAAGAGGGCATTCTCTGCGGCATTTCCTGCGGCGCAGCGGTGGCGGCTGCGGTACGCATCAGCAAGCAGCCGGAGTACCAGGGCAAGAACATCGTGGTGGTGCTGCCGGATACCGCCGAGCGTTATCTTTCCACAGCGTTATTCGCCGGCCAGTTTGGCGAGCAGGAAAACGTTCAGTAAAAGAGAAAGGCGCAGCCCCGCGCTGCGCCCTGCACTCATCAGAACTGATGTTTCAGGCCGACCCGACCGGTATCAAACTCCGGACCGCTGTTGGTTACCTGGCCGTTGAAGTCCTCTTTATCAATGTCGACGTTGTAGCGATTGTATTCCGCGAATGCCGTCAGCGCGGGCGTTACCCGGAAATCCACACCGGCGCCGACAAAGGGCGATACTTCATCGTAGGTTTCACTTGCGTTGAATGCATCAACATCAAACGCAGACGCAAACGCGCCGGCCTTACCATAGACGCCGAAGCTATCGGTCAGAGGCAGACGGCCAACAGCGCTCAGGCCAAAGCCTTTCAGCTTGCCTTCAACCTCGTCCTCGCCAAAGTTGCCGAAATCAATGTATTCGGCCTCCAGGGCAAAAAACGGATTGAACTGGTAGCCGACAGCGGCGCCAAGCAGATCGTTTTCATCCTCGAACTCGCCGCCGTGTGATTTGTAGCCACCGTAACTGCCGCTGACATAGGGGCCTGACTGGTCCCTCTCCGCGTTGCTCTGAGCTAAAGCGACGGGCGCAGTAACAAGCGAGGCTGTGAACAGTGCGGCGCTGGTAATACGGATTGCGGAATTCATAGGGCGTTCCTCCTAATGAGTTCAAATATCCTTTCATTCCATGGAAATCGAAAGTTGCCTTTCAATTTGCATATTCCGGCGAACGTGAACGCCCGTTCTGGCTGAACGTGAACACCTTTTTTCTTAACGCATCACCCACCGGAGTTTGTACCCTGGGTGTTCACGTTCAGTCAATTTCCTGAAGTCGCTTTCTCATCGATTCCCCTTTCAGAGCCCAGCGGTGAGCGTTGTGCATCAACCGATCCAGAATGGCGTCCGCCAGAGTGTTATCGCCGATGGCGGCGTACCACTGATCGGTGGGTAGCTGGCTGATGATCATGGTCGAGTGAGTGCCGTGACGGTCATCCATGATCTCCATCAGGTCGTTCCGGTGTGCAGGTTTCAGAGCTTCCAGCCCCCAGTCGTCCAGGATCAGCAGCTTTACTTTGGCTAGTTGGCTGAGGGTTTTCTGGTAGGTGCCATCGGCCTTGGCCTGGGTCAGTTCCAGCAGTAATCGGGAGATCCGGTAATACCGGGTGCTGAGGCCGTTGAGGCAGGCCTGATGCCCCACGGCGCAACCCAGATAGGTTTTGCCGCTGCCGCAAGGGCCGGTAATCAACAGGTTCTGACCCCGTTCGAGCCAGTCTGTCTGGGCCAGTTGGGCTACCTGTGTTTTCTTCAGATTGCGTGGGTGCTGGTAGTCGATGTCCTGAACCGAGGCCCGGAGTTTGAAGCGGGCCTGACGCACCAGGCGATCCTGCTTGCGGTGATCCCGGGTCTGGAACTCCCGGTCGAGCAACAGCTCCAGGCGTTCGGTGAACGACAGCTCGTCATAAGTTCCCGGCTGGTTTTGTTGATGTTCCAGGGCGGCAGCCATGCCGCCGAGCTTCAGATCTCTCAATCGTGTCAGGGTTTGCAAGGTGTTCATGCGGGTATCCTAGTGGAAGCTCTTCGGGCCACGGATGTTCTCGTGGTGCTGGGGCAGTTCTGTGTGCAAGGGCAGTTGTTCGGGCAACTTGTCCCGGTTGCTCCGGAGAATGGCCTTGATGTGTTTCAGCCGGTCCAGGCCTTCGCGGTTGGCAATGCGGCAACCGGCGTTAAGGCGCTCGCTGGGATATTCCTTGCTCAGATTGAGTAGCCCAAGACAGACCCGGTAGGCCTGCTCCGGATGCTCCCGCTCATCCAGTCGGTCACTGACCCAGATCAGGGTGTCCGGCCCGATGTCCCGGGCCCAGTTCTTAAGCCGGCCGGGGGACCACTGTTGTTGTTTTTGATGGCGGGTGGGCATGTGCCCTGACTCGGTCGTGATGCCGTACTGATGACTGCGTGGGTGGCTGGCGATCTGTCGTTGCCGGAAGTAGATCTGTACCAGTCGCTCACTGGCGTGGAGGTCCACCTGCTCGCCCACATACTGGTGCGGCACCGAGTAGTGGTGCTGGCTGAACTCGATGTGGTAATCGATGTTGACCCGGCAACGCCGGATCTCGACGTACTCATAGGGGTGTTTGGGTAGCGCCTTCAGGGCTGGCTGGTCGAGCGTCTTGAAGGCCTCCTTCCGGTTGCCTGGCAGCGCTCGGAATGGTCGGCTGTTCAGGTCGTCCAGCAGGGACCGGATGCACTGATTCAGGTCGGCCAGGGTGAAGAAGGTGTGGTGGCGCAACCGCGCCAGTATCCAGCGTTCAACAACCTGTACACCCACCTCCGCCTTGGATTTATCCTTGGGCTTGTAGGGCCGCGCAGGCAGCACCGCGACCTGGTAGTGCGCCGCCAGTTGCTGGTAGCTGGGATTCAGGTCCGGATCGTACCGACAGGCTTTGTTGACACCGCTACGCAGATTATCGGGGATAATCATCTCCGGAACACCCGCAAAAAACTCAAAGGTGCGCACGTGACTCATCAACCAGTCCTGCAAGCCCTGGCTCCAGGTGGCCTCCGCATAGGTGTAATTCGAAGCCCCCAGCACGGCGACAAACACCTGGGCCGTGCGGATTTCGCCGGTTTGCGGGTTAATGATCGGAACGGTGGGGCCACAGTAGTCAATGAAGCACTTTTCACCGGCCTTGTGGATCTGGCGCATAGAGCGCCTTTGCTGCTTTTGCCAGTGCCGGAAGCGGTCACAGTATTGAGAATAGCTGTAACAGCGATTGGGGTATTGGGCGGTGTATTCCTCCCATAGCAGTTGCTTGGTAACGCCCTTGTGTTTGAGGCTCTGATGGACGGTCAACCAGTCCGGTACCTGATAGCGGCTGGAGCTGGTGGGGTCAGCACCGGGATAGAGCATGGCCGCCAGGCGGCCATCGTCCAGATCCTCGGGTAAGGGCCAGGTGATCTCTAAAGCCTGGGCTCGGGTCAGGAGCTTCTGGATAGCCCCGACACTGGTCTTGGTGCTGGCGCTGATTTGCCGGATCGAAAGCCCGGCTTCCAGCCTCAGGCGAAGCACTTCTCTTATTTTGCGCATTGGAATTCTCTTTGCTGCCATGACCCTGATTCCCAAAAAAAGAACCAGAGTAGCAAGCGGTTGAATAAACAATGCGTTAAGAAGGATTCTGGTTGAACGTGAACACCGATTCCGGCATGGTGAACACCGATTCCGGAAATTTCCGAAAAGTGTTCATCTTCGACCAGAATGACTGTTCACGTTGAACCAGAATAGGTGTTCACGTTCGTCCGGAATGGGTGTTCATGATGGGCCGGAATATGCATCAATTACCTGAACTCACCCTACTAGCCCGGATTTCTCATAGTGCTCCAACAACCTTCGCAGACCAAGCCTGGTAGTGCCAGATCCGAGTGGTCATGGTCGAAGTTGGCGATTATTTAGCCAGTTTCCGGCATTCAGGCACAACTCCCCCTTTCCCCCATTGGTATCGGGCCGGGGGAGCCCGATTATCTACTGGGGCACCAAGCGCTGAACCAGTGCTGAGAGATCGTTCTTGTGTGGATAGCTATCACTCATCAACACCCGTATTCGGCGGGTGTTGCGGATGATGACTGCGCCAACCTTGATCAGCTTCAAGCGCAAGGTGCCGGCACTCATACGTTCGAAGGGCGTGTTTTTCAGATGCACCCGCAAACGCTCGAACAGGGTGTAGGCGAAGCCGGATAAGATCAGCCGCCACTGGTTGGTCCACCAGTGTGTGCTGGAGGTGCGACCGGCAAACAGATCCAGTTGTTGATCCTTGATCCGGTTCTCCATATCACCCCGTGCGCAATACTGTTCGTAGTAGAGCTTGAATCCGTCATCGTAGCGGGAGCTGATAACGAACCGGGGGTTCGGGCCTTGAGGGCCATATTCCAGGCGCGCAACCACCCAGCGTGGCTTATGCCAGCTTCGGGCTTTGTAGCGGAAGCGGAAGGTGCTGGCGAGCTTATGGCCATGAGCCTCGTAGTAGGTCCGGACTTTGTCCATGGCTGGGGCGGCAAGCGCCTCCAGCCGCTGGTTGCGGGCCATGCCTACGATGTAATCCACCTGGTTGCGATCGCACCAGGCCAGCAGTCGGGGCTTGCTGAAGTGGGAGTCGCCCCGGAATACGATCCGGGTCTGTGGCCAATACTGGCGAATAAATCGCACCAGCAGCGCCAGAATGGCCCAACTGTGCCGGGCATCACCCCGGTTGCTGGTGCGCAGATAGCTCACCAGCAAGTGCCGGCCGCAGAAGACGTAAAGCGGGAAGTAGCAGTGATGGTCGTAATACCGGTTAAAGAATTTACCCGGCTGATCCCCATGCACCGGGATATCGGTGCCGTCAAAATCCAGCACGATTTCCTTCGGCGGCTCTTCGTGTTGTTCAATAAAGTGGTGCCAGAGCAGCTCATGGGCCTTCACAATGGTTTGCCGGTCCATTGCCTGTTCCATTCGGCACAGCGTGGATTTGCCAGCCAGAGCGGAGGCGTTACCCGTGGCGGTTTGTAGTGCCTGATCAAAGCGAAGCGCTTCATGATCATTCAGATCTTCGTAGCCGCTGGCCACGCCGTAGACGCGCTGCCGGATCATGGTGTTGAGCCCATGACGAATCATCCGGGGATCCCGCTGGTCGGTCAGAGTCTCGGCCAGCCGTTGGGTTAACCGGTGTTGTTTGTCGACTTCGCGCAGTAACAACACACCGGCATCCGAGGTGATATGGCCTCCGGAGAAATCGGCTTCAATCTGGCGGCGGGAGAGTGGCGAGAAGGTCAGTTTTTGAGGTACCATTTTGGATGCGGCTACTGGTGCTTGGTGGATTGGTTAGGTTCTTGAAACTATAGCACTTTTAGCCGCTTCTTTTTATCCCTTCATGAGAAATCCGGGCTAGGAATTCCTGCCCTACCGGGTTAAACCCGGACTAAGATCCCATAATCCGCAATTAACCTCGAAAAAACAACAACTTTGACTTATTGAGGGGTATTAGAATCTGGCTTGGTTTCACTCTCGTTCTCGGGAGTCTTATATGCAACGACCCGGTCGGGGTCAGACGACTCGGCCCGTTTCATCAGCACCATGCCACCTTCCATCAGCAATGATTTGAGCCTGGGATCCTTCTGCTCTGCGATACCCACTGCGAACGCCATCAACGCGGCCTCCAGGGGATTGGCTTTGATCAGATTGCGAATGGCATCGATACCTAAACCTGATTGCGCCTCTACCCCTTTTTGCCGTTTTCTGGAGGAAACCGGCCGTGTCAGGCGGTAGAAGACAAGCGCAAGGAAGAGAATGCAATCAGAACTGGCTGAGCCATAACACCACATTGGTGACTTCTTTGCGGAATTTAGCCGCCACGAATATCAGGCGCTAGGAACTGCTCAGATTCGCGGAGTAGCCGCCGTACTTCAGCGCCTGCCAGACCACATAACGATCGGATGTCATCCAGCTTCTTTTCGATAATGACCAGGTTGCCGTCTTTGTCGAGAACAAGTGAATCTCGGCGTCCACGGGTATCTTCAAAACCGTCGAACTCTTTCTGGATAATCGGAAGCTCTTCGCCGAAGGCTTCGGGAGCGTTTTCGAGCCATTCCTGACAGTGATTTCGCTCTAAAATCTTGCATTCTGAGAAGTTACCGCCATTGGTGTTATGCGGTTGGCTTCTGAGTCAATTTTGTACATTTGTTACTTCTGAGCCAAAAAGTCCGCCAATAAACGCTGACACAACTTCTTCGGTGAAATCGCCGCACGTGTTGCCCGAATCCCTAGTCAGGTTGGCAATCAGATCCTTACTGAGCAGGCGTCGCAGGACTTTCATCGTTGATTTGTTGGCAATCTGTGCCGTTTCCTTGCCGAGCAACTGAGCGCCCGCAAGTCTCGTATCCCAGCCGTAGGCTTCGAGGATGCTTTCATGCTGTTCGAAAAGCCGGTCCATCTGGCCAGGAATATTTTCATAGTTGGATGCCAGATAAGCGATATCGGCCGCGTCTTTGCGTCTTGTTTGCGCATCTCTTTCGGACCAGGCCACCAGTTTCAGAAGGGCCAATCCCTGAGGACTGGCAACAGGCAACTCCAGCTCTGACTCTGACTCTGACTCTGACTCTGACTCTGACTCTGACTCTGCTGCTATCATCAACCAGTCGGCGTTATTCAGGGCATCCTGAAAACCGACCACGCTCATTTGCACTTCGCCAGAAGGCGGCCATTGAATAACTGAATCGTCACTTTCAACAGCTCCAAAAGGAAGAATGTCGATGGGTGCGCCGTTCGGGCCGTGCAAACGATGAGGGAGATCGGTTTTGGTATAACCTTTGCCAATCAAACTATCGCGGATGCGTTCAAAATCAGCCCAATCCGGGACCTGAACGGCAAGATCGATATCCATTGTTGCCCGTTGAATGGGTGCTCCATAGGCGTGATGCATTACCAGATCACGGGCGGAGGCGCCGACAATGATGAATGGCACATCCTGATCCACGGCGACACACTTGATGGCTCCGTAGGTCTTCAATTGAGTCGGATCAATATTCTTGGAATCGATCTTTAATCTGGGCATAAAGCCGCTCCGCTGCTTCCAGGTTACGCGAGTCGCCGGTCATCAGGAGGTCAGCATAGACAAGAATATCTGGGGCAATCCCAGGAGTTTGGTTTACGTTGAGTGAATCAGCGAGCCAGAATTTCTCGTTGATCTGCAATGTCTCGGACGTATTGGGTGAATTGCCCGGGCTTTTACGAAGCCTATATTCCATCACCAAGCTTTTCAGCTTTTCTCGGGGCAGATAAATAGTCCCCTGGGCAGGCGACAGATAGTTGCCCAGCCGAGAGACGGCAACTTCCCCGCCCCAACACCCACCCAGAAGCTCCGGCCGGATTTTCTTCCACGGCATCGCAGAGGTTGCCTGAAATAGCCCCATGTCCAACTCGGGTAGCAGTTTTTCCGGGTAGGACTCGGCCCAGCGATCAAGCAGCCCCATAGGGTTCTCAAGTGACCTTGCGCCCTTCTTTCCATGTTCTCGAACATAGCCCTTGTCTTTCAGGTCATTCAGAACCCAGCCGATGGCTCCGAGGGAAACACCGCTGACTTCTGCCATTTTTCGATAAGTTTCACCGACCAGATGAGGGTCCATTAGAAAACTGAAAATCAGCTTTAAACCAGATGAATTAAAGGCTCGGGAGGTTTTCCTTGCTGATGCATGAACCGGCCTTTTGCGATTACCTTTTACGAAGATGAAGAATGTCTTTTCGTTCAGATAAGCATTGCCGGCGGCGTCAATGAACTGTGCGCCGGCTTCTCGAAGGCGGTCTGCCATATTCGGGTTTACGTAATCAGCGACCAGCAATGCGGGCGGCGGCATTCGCCGTAGCTGAGCGACAATAGTGCCTATATTCGCCTGCTGCGCCCAGCGCTTCAGCTCAACGCTGTACTGGATGCCCGTATCGCCCAGTTCAAGAATGAGGCCATCAGAGCAGGGCATCACTTCACTCTCGACAGTAGGGTGTAAGTCTAAACCTGTCTCTTGATGGAACGCGCGGATTGCCTGGCTTAGAAATGCGCGCTCGTTGATTGATGGTTTCATAGCCTCTCCAACATTATGTTCACAAAATAGCACTGTTCATTAATAATGAACAAGACTTTTAAGTGAACAAGAGCTCAGGAGCGCTATTGTCTGTCCTCCGGAGAAACAGGCCATAGATTCACATTCTCTCCGGGGGGCCAACTTGGCGCTGCGCCGTCCCTACCTCAATGCTTAGACAACCCCATACAATTGGCATAGAAGGTCGTTGTCGCCGGCCAATCCGAGAAAACCCCAATCACACCTACCTCACGGGCCAGAACATCGATCACGGTGAGCACGTCGCCGTCGTTGTTAATGGCATCGGTCACCGTCTGGTAATACCAGCCGCCGCCCTTTTCCAGCGGACCGCTGCGCTCAACGGTCCAGGCAATCAGGTCCAGGCCGGCTTCGCGCGCATTCTCCGCGTACCGGGACGGAACGATTTGCCTCTGGCTGTCCAGAGTCAGCAGCTTCCAGAGCGCCGGCGCCAGAATGTTCACACCCCTACTTTTAAGGTAAGCCATATAGGTTGCGGACGCGTTCACAAGGGTAGACTCAGATTGGTCGAGGAAGACTGCTTGCCGACCAAATTCCGGCATCTCGTCTACCCAGAAAAGAACGTCCTTCAAATTGAAGGACTGGGGCCAGACGTCTTCCGGCTGCACACCGGCATCGATGTAATCCTGGATCATTTGGCGGGCATAGTCTTGCTGGCTGTAATCCCCCTCAAAGGGCATAGCAACCACCGGTGATTTCAATTCCGGAGTGAACTTCGCGCCCAGAGCCCTGAACAACTCGATGCTCTCCTGATGAGTCATCAAGGTGCCCCGGCTGGAGTAGAGATCAGTGCGCCAGTCTGCGGTGCCAGCCAGGTATTCCTCCGGCGTGGTTGCCATTGGGTTGTGGGCATCCATCTTGCCCTCCAGTGACTTGAACTCGGCCAGAGTGATATCGCTGGTGCGACACTCGGCCTGTGCCGGCGTGCCCGTGGCAGGATCGGCGGGCACAAAAGGCTGGGTACACTTGGCGTTCAATGCAGGGACGGCAACGATATTGGTGGTGGTATGAAGGTCGTCCTGGGCATGTCGGCAAACCAGTTCCCGATCCCTGGTGAAGGCGACATCACATTCCAGAATACCCGCACCCATGCGCGCTGCCGCAATGTAGGATTCACGGGTATGTTCGGGAAACTGCAGGGGCGCGCCACGATGGCCGATGGAGAAATCCGTTTTCTCGACAGTGTCGGTATTGCAGGCTTGCAGGCGCTCTTTGAGCGGACTGTCGTCCATTGCACCAACCAGCCAGAAAGGCCGTGGTCCCAGATGGACCGAGGGCTCCGACTGTTCAGGCGCCAGCGCAATTGATTGCGGGGAGAGCTCTTCAACGGTCGCCGCTTGTACCAGGGAAAGTACCGAGCACAGCACCAGCCCCGAAAGGATCCGTAACATCATAACCTCCTCCTTGTGAGACCGATGATACCCTATCAACAGTCTCCCCAAGGAGGATTACGGCCAATTGACAGCCGATGCTGGATTATCTGGCAGGTTGCCCTCAGCTAGCCGCCGAAGCCTCATACTCGCGAATCATGGCAAACAACTGGTCCTTCAGATTCAGCCGCTTCTTTTTGAGGTTTTCCAGATACTCATCGGAGGTGTTTTCAGCGCCCGTTTCAACGCGATGAACGGCATGGTCCACTTCATGATATTCGTCAAACAGCTTGGCGAAGTGAGTGCTGTTGGTTTTCAAAAGATGAATGGCTTCTTTGGATTCCGGCAGTTCGTGAATCAGATCGTGTTTTTCGAGGGACATTCGCGCAGTCTCCATGACTGTGGGGGATGAGATGTATTTGACTCATTCCAGTGTATGGCTAGCTGCGCTTGCCAGTCTTGACCCCCGTCAAGCGCCAGTGAGCCTGTGCGCTCAATTACCGCGCAGGTTCATCATTCCGGATACGGAGAAAGCTGGCAAAGCGAGGCAGCCCCGTGGCTGTGAGGCCATAGTGCTTGAATGTGATCGTGGTTCCGGGTCTCGGAGGAGACGCTCGCTCGGAATCGCTGAACCCCGTACCAATCCGGAATCGCCTGCCATCGTCCAACTCCACCAGCAGTGACCCCATCAGCCCCTCGTATTTGCCCTTTCCCGGCAGATGATGAACAACCACCGCTTCGGCATCCTGATACTGTTTTACTTTCAGTAGATCATCGGAGCGCCCACTTCGGTAATGACTGGACCCCAGCTTCAACATCAAACCCTCTGCGCCGCCGTCGACGATCTTATCCAAACGCTGCATCAGTTTCTCATGGGTGCTCGCCCGTTGCTGATCGACAAGCGCCATGTAGGGTGATTCAACCTCTTGGATTAATACACGCAGCCGGGCCAAACGTTGGTCGAAGGTTGCCTCCTTATCCGGAAGATCAAACACCATGAACCGAATCCGCCGCCAATCGTTGTCATCGGGCACCACCTGACGCACCGCCCCTGACAATTCCGCAAAACGGCCCCGCCCCATCCAGAGCTCACCGTCCAGGGGACGTGCCGGAAACCCTCTGGTGAACCAACCGGGTGCCCGATACTCATGACCGCCACGGGAAAGAAATCGCTCGCCAGTCCAGTATGCTCGCACCCCGTCGAGCTTTTCACTGACCCAGTAGCCGTCCAGCGGCATGCCCTTTTGATACACGTTGGCGAGTGTCAGCTCGGGCTGTTTCGCTACCGCCACGGGGGAAAACAGAAGGGAAATCAGCACCGGCAGCGCGGCGCTGAACAATCGAAACGGCATGGCAATTCCTTTGCTCTCAGTTGCTTTTTCCTACAGAGGTCAGACTTTCCTTTCCGCCCCTGGTCAGCATCCGCGTATTAGTCGTTTCCGCAGGTGCTCCTCACCTTTTCCCGGAAATCCTCACGAATACGGGTATTCTCGGCCTCATTGACATAAATCCGCTCGCCCTGATCGTTGATGTTGTAGAAGGTCGAAACGCTGGCAAGAAACTTGAGGCGCGCCCGAAGCTTTCTGCACAGCTCGGCTTGCTTCTCCGCCTTCTCCTCGGCTTTGGCATTGGCAGCCTGCCGCGTCTCACGCTCTTCCTGCTGCTGCTCCAGAAACTCGGTCATCTTCTGATGCCGCTCCCGGGCTCCCGCATCCACGCTGGCCGGGGCGGCCTTTACCGTAACTTCACTTGATGCTGCCTGAGCTGGTGGACGGTCCCCGAAATGGGTCTGACCGTTGGCATCGACCCATTTGTAGACGCCGGCGTTTGTGGAGAGGGGAATAAGGCAGAGGAGCATTAGAGCGATTTTTACAGACACCGCGAATTCCTTTTCAATGGCTAGTAGTAATTGGCTTTACCGAAAATGGCTTCAATTTCCTTCGGCCATTTGTATTTAAAGGGGGTAAAATTCCACCAAATAATACTCGGAACAAATAAAATGACCCCCAAACACTCAACAATTTTGATCCCAATTGATTTCTTTTTCAGATCCTCTTTATAGAAATCGTAATTAACCCAGGCAAGATTATCGAAGTCCTCTCTAGTGGTTCCTTCATCATAATACCTGACAATAAAATTCCATTTCTGGTAAATACGTTCTTCTTTAAAACCGGAAGATATTTTTTTCCGCTGCAGGGGCATCTTTGGGGGCTTTCCACAAAAGTAATGCTTTTCCCGCATAAAAAGGTGGGCGTAGTACTGTCGTTCCCATACAACCCCGGAGCCTAAATATTGCCAGTTGTAAGAAAAGGTCACTTCCAATTCGTCCCAAGGAATCCGGTAGAACGTCCCTCTATGCCCTACGTAGACAAATCCTTCCTTTCGGTCGATCCGGACGGGCAACGTGAGGGGAAGAAAAATTTCGAACACATAGACGGCCACCCAGACTGGCCCAAAAGCAATCAACATCGCAAACAGTGCTTTTGAATAAAAAAAGCTAATAACCCAACCCAATACCATAACAATAATCATGAAAATATTGATGATTGCTGGCAAGCCTGAGCGAAGAGACATTAAGGCAGTGCGAATGTCCACGAAACGTTCACCGATGCAGGCAAAACTGTGCTCCATCTTTTCCGACGAATCGGACACCCCCCTCACTTTTCGTGCCGGCGGACTAGCAAGCCGCGCTCCGTGGGTTCGGTACAGCTTCTTTTCCAGTTGTTGTTCCAGGTTCGTGTCCGGAAAATCACACTTCAAAGGCAAGTCTTTCATCGATACCCAGTTCCTCTACATCGTTGTTATCCAGAATGACTCTAAGCCCGTTTTCACCCGTTACGCTCCTGCCGTCTTTCTCATACTCGATCAGCATTTCGAGCTGTTCCCAATTATCGTGATTGTAGTGCGTGAACCGATACATTAAGCCCTGCGAAGTGGAGTCTATCCTCGCTGTTCTATTAAACAGATCTGTGATTTCCCTCGACTCGTTCTCCACTAACCAGTTTCTATTAGCCACGAAAAGCTTGATGGAGACAGCGCAGTTACCTTCAATGTAACCTGGAAAATGCACGATGAGACTGGTGAATTCTGATAGAACTCGCTGCTCACCCTGTTGGGTTACCGCCCAATGCTTGGGCATGTACTCAGTTATCTTTACCAGGGGGGAGAACAGCAAATAGTAGAATCCATCCAGTTCCGCTTCGAAATATCGCCTGACATCGACACCCTCACCCTGAGAAACAATGGTTCGGCTATCTTCCAGAAGCTCTGCGCTTGATGGCCTGGATTGCTCATCCCAGTACCGCAATGTAGGCGCGTTACCCCAGAATGACAGTGAAATGAAATCCTCGATCCTAGATCGGGCTATATATAGCTGTACCATACTGATGACGAAAGAGATCGCGACCAGTACTGAACCCACCACAAGCACAACGGGTAAACCCGCCCCGGTAACGGCGCCCGCTACTGCCAAAGACGCCAGGTAAGTGATGCCGATACTCAGCCCAATCTGGACCCCGGATAGCGACGCCATTGCGTAATGGCCTGTGTTCAGAGCCTTGTGGCTCGTCCAGCCTTCCAGACCTATTGACAGTATGACACCGACGTAAGGAAGGGGCTTTAGGCTGATTCTCGCAAGACTCACCGTAATATCTGCGACCTTGCTAACAAACCTTAGCCCATCAAAAGCCACCGAAACCCTGGCACCAGCCGCAGAGAGACTTGCCCCCAAGGCTCTGGCATATTCCTCCTTGACTAATACTCCACTGAGATTAACAACGCCCTCGCCGACGCTCCATAGGCCGGACAAAACAGCCCCCCACCGGTCAATAGCTGTCCTATCGCCAATCATCACGTCCTTCCGAGTCTTATCCAACCCAGAAAACAGGTTTGCCAGATTAATCGCGTGGAAGAAAGTCACGGCGCCGATGAACTTGCCCCTATTCTGCTTGATGCTTTCAACTACCGGGTCCAGACGGGTATGAAGCCAGCCAAAGGGGTTGTCCTTGAAGTCCGGGGTCAGGTGGAATACGTCGATCAGTGCCCTGTTCAGGTAGGCCCTGATACGTGCATCCGCCATTCCGGCGGCCAGGGGTGTCATTGCAAGTTCTGAGAGATTATGGCCGGCCCCTTCCAATGATTTACGGTGGACCTCGTGGAGCAAGTCGGCCGCGGTATTCAATGTTATTCCGTGTCGGTGGACATCAATGCCATAACGTCGCTGGACGGCCCTGGTCCACTTTCTCCACTGCGGCCACGTTTGAGGGTCTTTCGCCCAGGTGCCCATCTTGGCAGCGGGAGCGGCAAATTCCAGCATCAGAGTATCGGTGGCGGTGCTCACCTGCACATAGGCAGGCATATCGAAGATACTATCCACGATCTTTAGGCTGCCATAGTCAAAGCCGGGCAGGCCTTTCAGTTTTTCGGTCATGCCGTTGGTAGCAGATGCGAGGAACAGGACGGTTTTTAACATGTTCCCAACCGTACCCGCGTCGCCCTCATCAGCAGCTAACCAATTTTCAGAGTCTTCCTTACCTTTCTCCGAACTGACGTAGCCATCCAATATATCTGCCAGTTCCTGCTCAACCGCCTTGAACCCTTCGGCGCAGTAACAGTCGTTGAGCTCCAGCTTCCTGGCCAGTTGGTCAGAATCAATCCATCGCTTCCAATCATCGAATACCAATGTTCGAGCGTGGTCATACTTTTCAAGCTGCTTGTGGTAGCTTTCGACGAATGCGTCTTTTTCCTCTGAACGAACTCGTTCTTTAAGTTCCTCAGCAGTTTCCTGCTGGTCCTCAGGCGATTCCTTTTTGCCAGCCTCACGGGCAATGAGCGCATCTACCATCTGGGCGGTTGTATAGGCGTATGCGTTCTCCTCGGCATAGTTCGTAATCAGATTCACATAAAGAGCATGCAATTGACTCAAATCAGATGTGATACCGATTTCGTCTTCAAGAGCAACGCAGTAAGAAAATTCAGTTTCTTTTTTGCATTGGCCCTGCAAATCCGATTCACCGATTCCATGCATTAAGGTGGTCAGACTCCATTCAAAATCCAACGGTTCTGATCGAAAATCTTCAACCACCTCGCTTATCGCTTCAGTTTCACTGATATTAACGGCCTCACCTCTTCCAGGTAGGCTTCGCAAGTCGAACGGCTGCATGTGCTCTTCGCGAATTTCCGCATCCGTGCGTACAAGTTCCTGCAAACGGGAAGTCCATCGATGCTGCACAAACTTAAGAAAAACTTTTCCTTCCGCAGGGTGATGTAAGGCGGGCAAAGCGCTTTCTGCGTCCACAGCGGAAAAAAGAACCGAGTTGAACCCCGGCTGCACTTCTGTCAACTCGCCTTGTTCGTCAACACGATACTCATGCAGCGTTCCGAATACTTCGGAGAACATATACACCCAACCGGGCGTTAGTTTTCGTACACAGTAATGCGTGGTTTCAAGCGCAACGGTGGGCGGTCGGAAGTGAGGGGGCAGCGCTACTTCTTCCTGACTGATCGCCCAACGTACCGGATACAACGCAACGGTTTTGAACTGGAGCGGGCACATCTGTGCCGCTGAGTCTATGTCATCAGCACCCTGTATAAACGCTGAGCTGTTAGCGCTACCCATGAACCAGTCCCTCCGTTGACTTTTTCTCGGCGAATTCTGCAATTCGCGCTATGGCTTTGCCTGGCGCTGCGGAATTCTCTTTCCACAGAAGCTGTACTTCACTGTCGTCGAATGCCTGGTGTCCAAGCCAGCCAATCGTATTGATAAACAGCGCAATATCTCGGGTACTACAGAGTCCCCGCGCTTTCGCCGCATCGACTAAAGCAGAGACCATCCCCCAATCCTTCCCATCTGTATCCGTTTTGTGAAGCAAATGGGGAAAGTAGTTTGCAACGTGAAGTTCGAGTTTCCTGAGGGCCGTCCGTTCCGCCGCTCTTTCCATGGCAACCTGGTGTTCCTCACGAATGCTTAACCTCTCAGCCTGCCGCTCACTACTGGGCTGATCATTATGAAAATACTCCCACTCACCAGTGCGGCGATCCTGAATGGCAAACAGACTACAAGGCCCCATCAATCGCCTCACATTTTCACCTGACGAATCCAGCTTCAACAGGTGCCGCGCGATTTCAGGATCATAAAACCGGAAAACAACCTCATCTCCCGTGACCAACCTCGCCATAAGCAATTCACGCAAGTGTTGCATGACCTCTTCGAAGTGGCAGTCAGCCCGCAATACGATGGCAACACCCTGATGTTTCCAATCATTGAAGCATTTAAGTGTCAGCGAGCTATCTATTCCCGTTTCAACCAGCCACGGTGAAACTTCCAATAGGTCGGCAAGCTCCGTTTGCCTGTAGAGCGCATCACAATGAGGTGTTTCGATCTCACGATAAATAACTTGGGGCAGATTATTTACTTTGGCGCCATCAATAAGAATGAACGTCTTCCCCTCACCGGGAAGTCCAGCCAGATGCCCCATCAGATCGCACCTTGTGATTCTGGTGAGCAGACCTGGCAAATTCCCTTACCCTGATTCGCGGCATTCTTGATGGCGCGCATCTGGTCGGACTTGGCCATCGGTCTTTGCTGTGTCTCCGGCAGGGCCACCGGCGCAACAGCCCCCCCATTCTTCTCCACCAACCCCGGCATCTCCGGCACCTGAACCTTCTGCCCACTCCCCTTACCCGGCGAACCTCCGGCATTCAGCTTGATGGCAGCGCCACCCATAGCCACACCGCTGGGGTCGATCTTCACGAAACTGCCACCGGCCTTGAGGGTGATTTCCGCACCGGCTTCAATAACGGTTTTCTGGCCGGCCTTGATGTGCAGTTCGGTGCCACAGTCGGTTAGCCAAGCCGTGCCGGCTTTCAGGTGCAACGTACCAGTGACGTTGAAACTACGGTCTTTGCCGGTTTTCTCCCGTTTTTCACCGTTCACCGTGGCGTGGTCACTGCCTTTGATGTGGGCCTTGCGGTCGTTGCCCACGGTCAGGTGGCGATCGTTCCTGATGACTTCAGTGCGGTTGTTCTCCGTGATCAGGGCCAGTTCTTTCTGGGCGTGAACGTAGATCTGTTCTTCGCCGGCTTCGTCTTCAAACCGAAGCTCGTTACTGCCCTCGCCCTTGTGGGTTTTGGTTTTCAGGGTGGTGCGGGTTTTGTGTTCCGGCAGCGAATACGGCGGTGTGTTGGTGGCGTGCCAAGTCCGGCCGGTGATGATCGGCTGGTCCGGATCGCCGTCCAGGAAGGAAACGATCACTTCATGGCCGATCCTCGGCAGTGCGGTGAAACCATACTGGCCGCCGGCCCAACCCTGGCTGACCCGGAGCCAGGCACTGCTGTGTTGATCATTTAACGCATAGCGATCCCAGGGAAAGCGCACTTTCACCCGGCCGTATTGGTCGCAATGAATTTCTTCGCCTTCCGGGCCGGTCACCATGGCCATCTGGGGTCCGTCCATCAATGGTTTGTGCTCACACACGGGCCGCCAGCTGCGGTCTGCGGGGATGGCGGTAAAGTGGTTGCCGTAGCGTGTCGGTTCGCTGCCACCCTCTTCTTCCAGGGCCTGGGGTTGTGAGCCAGTATGGGTGATCGCTGTGAGAAGCCAGTCGCGGTTCACAGCCTCGTTGTCGTGGTCGGTCAGCGGCACCCTGGCACCAGGTGCAAAGTCCGGACGATTGCTTTCACCAAAGGTGGTGCTGGCATCGCTGCGTAGGGCAGCAAGCCTGGCTTCAGTGAACGGCCGACCACTGGCATCCTGTTTGAATCGGCCGGGGTAGTCGTAGTGCTGGTAATCCTCCCGGTGGACGAGCTGATCGCCAGACTGCTCATGCATCAGGGCGTAGGCCGGGTTTTTGAAGGTGTAATCCTTCATGGCGACCGAAGCAGGGCGCACCCGCTCTCGGTACGCGAACCGGAACACACAGGGCGTTCGGGTGCTGCCCCCTGCTTTGCCGTTGTAGGGGACGGCTTCGAGCCGTGGCGAATCGCGATGATGATCGGCAAAAACCAGGGCCGGTGGCTCCTGACCATCGGGGCTGCCGTGCTGGTAGCGGTAGTGCCAGCCTTCTTCGGCAGCCAGACGTTCAACAAAGGCCAGATCACTTTCACGATGCTGTACGCAGTATTCCCGCTCCTCTGGGCGGCGTTCAAGGTCGAAGACGGTATCGACAACCCCCCGCTCCTCCAGCAGGGTACGCACAATCTCATCCGTGCCCCGGTTCTGGAAAATGCGGCTGTTGTGCATCAGCGCCAGGCGCCAGAGCGGCGGACGGAAAACCAGTTCGTAGCGGGTACGCCGATGGCCGGAATCGCCTCGAGCGAATTCGCTGACCACGCCGGTAAAGCGACGCAGCGGTGCCCGGTCCTGCCAGATCACGAGATCCACTGGTTGCTCCAGCACCTTCGAGGCGACAACAGACGGATCGGTACTGGCCAGGTCAAGGCGTCCCTGGAACAGCTCGGACAGCCGTTCTGTCAGCGCAAAGCCAACAACGGAAAAGTGGTCAGAGGAGTATTCGCCAATGGTGGCGGTGAATTGCAGTCCGCTTGCCTGGGGCATGTCTTCGGTCCCTGAAGAAAAAAGAAAATCCGGGCTTTCGCACCATCCTGTGCGAAGGCTCAACCCTGATGAAAGCGTCCTGCTCTCATCAGGGCGGCCCTTGTATGCTGAAAGAGTTTAATACAAGCTGCGGGGTATGCGGTACCCCGCAAGTAGTTGCTCTGTGAACGGGTTGGTATTGCTGGCCGCGTGGAGGCGATAACGCATCTCCCCGTCGTCAACCCGGAACCGGACATCGACCGCGCTGCTGCTCACGCCGGTAATGTCGGCTTTATCGACCAGTCGGAACAGAGCCCATGGGCCGCTTTCCGAGAGGCTGCGGGGTGAACGGTTCACCTGAACCGGCACCAGGGTAATACGGCTCTCAACAGAGTCCCGCAGGGTATTAGGCCAGACCAGCGGAATGCTCTGGCGCGGGCCATGGCTGAACTCCACCAGTTGGCCGTCGACATTGACCACGCTGCGGCGCTTGTTGGCTGAGAGATTGAGCGGTTCCAGCGCGAACTCCACATCCAGCGAACCACCCCGGGTAAAGTAGGCCCTGCGGATTCGATCGGCATTTTCCAATGACGTCAGTACCGCACCGCGCACCAGGCCGGCACGTCGGGCATCGCCCACCTGTTCCGGGTGATCCTCGAGGAACAGTTTCAGGTTGTCCTGATAGAAGGCGTCCAATACGCCGCCCGGGGCAAAGAACCGTTCAAAGTCCTGCAGTGCAACATCCCGCCCGGAGTCCGGATTAAAGGGATAGTGGCGGGCCAGATTCTGCTGGAAGGGCTGATACACCTCGCGGTACCACTCATGCTCGAGCTGCGCCACCGCCTGGTCCAGAACCACCCGCCAGCTTTCCGTGGCCAACCGGGTCAGCAGCCGGTTCAGGGGCTCCGGCTGGTTGTCGGCCATGCGCTGCAGGGTGAAGATCGGGTCGGCTCCCTGCAGGCCCATGCGGGCCCGGGCAGCGGCCAGCGCAGCCTTGCCCTTGTCTGGCGCTTCCTGGATGTTGCGCATGTACTCGTGAAGTTCCGCGACCACCAGCATGATCTGTTCAAGCCCGGTTGGCTGATCGCCATTTTTTCGGGTCAACTGGTTGAGCTCCGCAAACTGCCGTTCAATATCCTGCAGCATGCGGAAATGGGGCGACTGCTCCAGAAGCTCCCGGGCCGCAGCACTCTCCCCTTCTGCCGAAGGTACAAGACGCGTGTTATGGCGAACCTGCCCGAGCAGGCTTGCCAGGGGCTCGTGGCCGCTGGTCAGGCTCTCCAGAATACGTACGCCGTGGTTCAGGTCCTCAAATCGCTGAATATCAATGCGGCTCAAGGCAGTACGCCAGGCCTCGGCGTAGTGCTCGGCATAGAGGGTCTGCAAACTGGCCAGCAGCCTGGCTTCATCCGCCTTGCTAAAATCGACGTTGTCCCGGCGGCCCAGCACCCAGGCGTCCACCAGAGCCAGCTCCGTTACCGAGCCGGACTTGCGCAGGAACCATTTTTCCAGTCCCTCCCGGGTCAGCAACGCGGGGATGGTCAATGGGTCTTCTTCCACCGCTGCTCCCGAGTCCGACGGCTCGCCATAGCCATCCAGCCGGGTGAACACCGTGCTGAATGCCGGCCCGGATGCCCGGGCCAGTTCCAACGGTGCCCGGAATTCCTGTTCTGCTTCAATTTCCAGATCCCGATAGACCCGGTCTGGCGTGGCAATCCGACCAAGCTCATGTTGTGCCCACTCGACACTGCTACGAAACGGCGCCAGGGTCATATCGGCAACCGCATCGCCCTGGCGAGTGAGCTGTGCCAGATCGGTATGCGCCATGGCATAGTCCAGATGACCCAGTAGCCGCTGCTGCAGTTCACTCTGGCCGGGGAACGCCTCCTGCCAGTGGTTCTGCATGTAGCGGGTAACAATATCGTCCCGACGACCACTGGCGTCATACAGCATGCGCAACACCCGCAGATGCTCCAGGCGCTCAGTGCTATTGTCCGGCGCCTGACCCATCTCGGCCATCACACCGAACATCAGGGCTGGCAAATATTGGTATGCCAGCATATCCAGGTAGGATTTCTCCACTTCAGGGCCCACCTCATGGCCACGGTATAGGCCCATATCACTGAGCAACGGCCAGTTCCGGCGGTGGTCGCCAAAGGCCAGGGTCGCCTCACGAAGTTCATCCAGCGGGCCGAGCAGGTTTCGGCCGGTATTGTCCGGCTCAAAACCCACCGGCTGCCAGTTATCGATGAATCCCCGCACACGGGTTTCCACGGCGGTCGCGGCCTCTGCATTCTTGATAAAGAAATGCTGCCAGCCGGCTGTCATACCCGCTCCGGCACAAACAGCCACCACGGCGGCCACGGCCAGCCGGCGTTGCCGGGACTGAATCACCCGTCGGTTGTCACCGGCCAGGCCAGCCTCCGGATAGATGATCTCGGGGAACAGTGCCCGGGTAAACAGGTTGGCGGACTGCCCTGCCCGTTGAGCAGGCTGAATGGGCCCTGCAATCTGGTAGTTGGCAGCAGCCGCTGAGACAAAGGCATCCTCCGGGACACCCTCCTGCAACACCGAGGTGAAGTAGGTGCCGCGGACCATCGCCGGTGTCGAGAACACATCCGCAGACAGCAGGTCGGTCAGGAATTGCTCCAGAACGGGCTTAAGGCCGGCAAGCTGGCGGGTAAAGGAGTAGGCCGCTGCCCGCTCCTCGGCATTCCGGGTATTGGCCAGAACATCCGGCAAGCGATCGGTAAGCCGCTCAACCATGGCGGTGTATCGGTCAGCGAACTGGTTCAGCCAATCGTCGTTATCCATCTGGCCTTCGAGGCTGAAGGTAAAGCCCAGGGCCTGCTCCTTGTCCTGCTTGCTCAGGGTCCGCACCAGCGGGCCAAATCCGTAAAGCAGGTCCATCTTGGTGAAGGTGACATAAACGGGCAGGCGGGAGCCGATCTGCTCCATCAGTTCCCGCAGGCGCGTGCGCAACAGGATGGCCCGGTCCCGCCTCTGGCCGGAGTCTGCCACGCTGAGACTGGCCAGATCTATGGCCAGCACCACCCCGTTCAGAGGGCGTTGAGGACGATTTCGCTCCAGCCAGGCGATGAAATGATGCCAAAGACGCTGCTGGATCTCCGCGCCGGCGCCCTCCCCCTGACTCTGGCTCAGCAGTTCACCATCCGGATCGATCAGCACGCCTTTATCGCCGATCCACCAGTCAAAACCGAAGGCATTGCGATCCATTCGATTGTTGCGGGTTACGTTGGTGAGCGTGTAGGTCTGCCCGGAGCGTTGAATCAGGCTGGTCTTGCCAGCATCCTCAAGGCCCATCGCCAGATACCAGGGCAGCCGGTAAATGCCTTTGCGGCCGGGGAGGTTGCTTTTCAGGGCCGCCAGCTGGCGATCCAGCAGGCGCTGTTGCTTGCGCTCCATGGGCAGAATCGGATCTTCCTGTTCCTTCTGCGCTTCCGCCTGCCTGACGTTCACCTTGCGCAGGCGGCGCGCCAGCATCATGCCCCACACCATGGCCACGACCAGCACAACGCCCAGGGTTACCACGGCCCGCATCTGCCAGGCCGCCAATGGAAACTCACCATTGAGCTCCCAGCGTGGCCCCAGCCACCAGGTGGCCACCACCAAGGCAATAATGCCCAGTACCAGGGTGACCGGGGCTGCGTTTTTGAGGTATGGCAGAAGCCAGCGACCGATGAGTAAAGCTTTTCTCCACATGGTGTCCATTCCTGCTGTGATTCCTTGGTGTGTTCCGGGTATCAGCCCAGCTTTTCAAGCTGCCTGATCAGGGCTGGCTCCCAGTTCTCGAGAGCCAGCCCGCGCACCTGCATTTGCAGATCCTGAATCTGCTGCGTGGCCAGTGATTTCAGGCCGGAGTCCTTCATTAATCGGGCGCTGGCAAGGCGCCAGTAAAAGCGGTCTCTTGGTTCTCTCGCTTCCGCCAGCCCGTCCTCCAGAAGTTGCATCCCGGCAGCCAGCCCCTTTTGCCCGGCCAGCTCCCGGGCTTTGTCATAAGCCTGCTCCCAGGCGTTGGCGCTGCCGGCGGAACCACCGGTCGCCGGCGCGGACCAGAGCCACTCTTCCGCCTCCCGGGAGAGGAACGGGGTGCCATCGTTGAAGGTGAGCTCCGGCAACTGGGCAAGGCGCTCAACAAACTCCTTTGCGGACACACGGATGGCCTCAGCGCAGGCGTGGTGGCCCAGGGCCGCCGCTACCCGGGCACTTAACCAATGGCCGTCCAGCCAGAACGGACTGACCGACAGGCTCTGCTCGATTTTCTGCCACAACGCCAGGTCGGCGGATTTTTCCAGGGCTTCGCGATAGTCAGCCACCCGATCGGCACTGACGGCGGCAAGATCGGTGCGCTTTCCGTCCCGTGTCGGCGGTACCGTGGTGATGTTCTGCCAGATAGCGTAACGGCGAACCTGGTACCCCAGAGGCTGGTCCGGCCCGGTTTCGGTGAGCATGTCCGCGACTTTCAGAAGACTCTGCCGGGTTGCTCGTTCGTCGCCCGGGTCCAGGGTGAGTGCCCCCAGGGAAGGCTTCGACGGTGCAGGTTTCTGCTCTGGCGTTTCAGTTCGCGAATCCTGGCTGACCTGCCCTGCCTGCGGACGGGTTTCGGGGGCTGCCGCGGCGTCGTTAACCCTGGGCAGCTTTTCAACCGCCCGTTTAAGATCCTGCAGCGACTCCTCGGGCAATTCCCGGCCAGCGGCCTGGTCCATCAATCTCGCCAGAAGTTCAAGGCAGAACGCCCGACCGTCGCCAACACTGCCATCAAACGCCAGGGCGTCGACGCCCTTGCCGGCGCGCTGGAGCATCTGGGTGAACATCATCTTGCGTGCCCGCTTGCCCGTCTCTCCAGGGTAGGGCCAGGCCTGCTCCCACCATTCGTCCAGCACCCGGTGCAGCAGGTACAGGGATAGGGCGAACCGTTCACCATCACCACCGCGTTGCAGGGCGACCAGAAGAAAACCGAGCACTTTCAGATCCTTGCTGCGGTCCGAGAGAATCGTCAGGGCATCGCTTTCAACCTTGCTCCAGTCGATGTCGGTATGGGCCAGAGAGCCCACCTTCATAATCTCGTTTTCCAGAGACTCGAGCGTTGCATCGTCTCCGAGTGCCTCGCCGACACCGGAATCGCCGGGCAATGGTGAGACAACCTGTTCAACGTAGGGATGTTGCTCAATGATCTGCATGTTGCTGTCCTGAATCGCTGTGTTCAGCCGGCATTTACCAGCCACAGGTCTCGCGTAGCGGTTCGATGGCCCGGCGGTATCCCGAGAGATCAAACAGCAGGCCATCAATGCGACCGTTGGGCGAGTCAATGCGCGCCTCTGTGCCGTCGATCATGGCTTTCACGGTACGAATGGCTGGCAGTCCCCGGCCGCCGCTGAGCACGAAACCGTTGTCCCGCACCCGCCAGACGGTCTGTCCCCGGCCAAACCCCAGCCGAATCCGCTGCTCGTCCATTGCCTCGGGCAGCATCAGCGTGAGTTCCGTGATGTTGTTGTAGCACTGAAGGGCCAGCAGAGGTCTGGGAGGTTGAACGCCCAGAGCCGGAACCGTCACCAGGTGGCCAGCTGCTCGCCCGGTATTCCGGTAAAGCACACCGGCACCGGCATTTTCTGCATCAAGGCTGGCGTAGGCCTGTCGCCATCGCTCGGATCGCCGGGTATCCGGGGCCGCAAGTTCCTCGCCGGATGCCGCCAGGGGAGTACCAAAAACCTCGTCAAAGCAGGCCAGCCGTTCAAGTCGCTGGGGCTCACTGGTACAGAGTCGGGCATCTTCAAGCTGGTCAGCGCTGGCATTGGAGACCAGCGAAAGCAGCGCCAATGCCGCTGCAATACCACCGGTTAATCGCACTCTTCGGGGAATCATGACTCTGTCACCCGGTACTTGAGACACTTGTGGGCCAGGGTCCGCTTTGGCAGGCCGAGGCTTTCTGCCGCCTGGGCCCGGTTGCCACCATACTGGCGCAGACGCTCGCGAATAATTGCCGCTTCAAAGGCCTGTGCCGCGACTTTAAGATCCCGGACCTCTTCCACAGCAGGTAGATCAACGGGATTTCTGTCTCTGGCATCCGAGGGTGCGCGGGTCCAGCCATCGGGCTCTTCAAACAGGTCATTAATCCTCAGAACTTCCGGCTGGATATCATCCCCGCCCGGGGTCTGCAGGCAGGCCAGTTCAATGATGTTGCGCAGCTCACGGACATTGCCCGGGAAGTCGTATCCAGCCAGCAGGTGCAGAGCGTGGCTGGAAATGCCCATGGGCCCGCTACCCTCACGCTCGGTATACAGGCGGATAAAGTGACGGCTCAGGGCTTCGAGGTCCTCGGGGCGCTCCCGCAAGGGCGTCACCCGCAGCGGAAACTGGCTCAGGCGATAAAACAGGTCCCGCCGGAAGCTGCCGTCTTCGATACCTGCCTGCAGCGGCTGGTGGGTGGCCGCTACCAGGCGAAAATCGGAGTGCTGTTCCTCACGGGCGCCCAGTGGGCGGAACTGACGGCTCTCCAACACCCGGAGCAGCTTCGACTGCAGGGCCAAGGGCATGTCGCCGATTTCATCCAGGAACAGGGTGCCGCCGTTGGCCTGTGCCAGAAGCCCCTGCTTGTCCCGGTCGGCGCCTGAGAACGCTCCCCTGGTATGCCCGAAAAGTTCGCTTTCCAGGAGGGTATCGGGAATCGCGGCGCAGTTGACCACCACCATCGGGCCGTCGGCCCGGTCGGACAGTTCATGGATACCGCGGGCGACCACATCCTTGCCACAGCCGGTTTCACCCTGCACCAAAACGGACAGTTGGCTGCCGGCGGCCCGGACGATCTGGGCCCGGAGGCTGGTCATGACCTGGGAGTTGCCGACCAGGGTTCGGGCCAGTTGTTCGCACCGGGTGCGAACGGTTTCGGCGTCGTGCAGATGATCCAGTGAGCGCTTGAGCAGGCGACGCTGCCAGACCTGATCACGGCTCTGAAGCTGGGTAATCCATTGATGAACCAGCAGTTGCCGTAGGCCACAATACAGAGGCTGGCCGGTAATGCCGTCCCAGTCGGGTTCGTCCCGACACAGTACGAGCACCCCCAGGGTTCGGCCGTCATTACCGGTGAGGGGCTCAAGCCACAGGGAACGCGGCCGGTCGCTGGCCTCAAACAGGGCCTGGAAGCCGACGTGGTCCAGGCGGTAGCTGGCGGCACGGGTAAGTTCCCGGGCTTTGCCGGTTTGCAGCACGTGGGCAAAGGGGTGGCTGAAGTCACCGCAGTCGAATTCGCCGTGTTCGGCGAGGTCGCTGCAGTGCAGGGTCCGGCCACTGAGGTCGAGTTCGAGTGCCCAGCAGCGGGTCAGGCCGAAGGCGTTTTCCAGCTGTCTTGTGGCGGTTTTCAGCAGATCCGGCAGGTTGTCTTGCTGGATCAGGGCCACCGCCAGGTCGATTCCGGTGTGCAGTTCCATCTGCATCCGTCCCATGGTTCTCTTCCCTAAGATTTTTATGCTTTTGTGTTCGCCAACCGCACACCGTGCGGATTTGCTTTCCAAAACACGCCGTGAATACGTCCCTGTAGGCTCCGCTCCGCCATCCATGGCTCCGCAGGGTTTTGGAAAGCAAATCCCCACGCCGCGCTACTTTGGAGTGTCCCTAAACCACCATTCCCGTAAATCTGGCATCTTCAACACCCAACATGACCTTCGTAACCGACTCCCTCGCCGCCAGTTTCTCCAGCAACGCCAATGAAACCGGCGGCAAAAGCTCACCCTCTATGATCGACTCAAGCATCCTTGCGCCGTTTTCGCTTCTTGTCGCACGGCTACGGATGGCATCGATCAGGCCGTCCTGAAGTTCCACTTCGGTGTGATAACGGGCCTTGATCTGGTCCGCCAGGCGCTGGAGTTTGTCGCCAACGATGCGGTTGAGGGTTTCCTCGCCCAGAGGCAGGTAGGGCACCACTTCCATTCTTGCCAGCAAGGCCGGTTTGAAGAAGCTGGCCAGTTCCGGGTAGAGGGCTTCGTCCAGGCTGGCCGGGGACTCGGCGTGGTTGACGATGGTCTGGTAGCCGAGGTTGGAGGTGAGGAAGAAGACGACATTTTTGCAGTCGATGAGTCGGCCTTCGCCGTCAGCCAGTTCGCCTTTGTCGAACGCCTGGTAGAACAGGTTGAGGACTTCCGGATGGGCTTTTTCGACTTCGTCGAGCAAAACCACGGAGTAAGGTTTCTGACGGATGGCTTCGGTGAGGATGCCGCCTTCGCCGAAGCCAACGTACCCCGGAGGTGAACCGATCAGGCGCGAGACGGTGTGTTTTTCCTGGTATTCGGACATGTTGATGGTGGTGAGGAACTGGCGGCCGCCGTAGAGCAGTTCGGCGAGCTGTACCACGGTTTCGGTTTTGCCGACGCCGCTGGGCCCCACCAGCAGGAAGGCGCCCATGGGGCGGCCAGGCCGGCGCAGGTCGGCGCGGGCGGTGAGCAGGTGTTGGTGCAGGCAGTCGATGGCGGTGTCCTGGCCTTTGATGTGCTCCTGCAGATACGCCGGCAAGTGGGTGATTTTTTCCAGTTCGTCGGTGGTCATGCGATTGACCGGAATGCCGGTCCAGTCGGCGATGACTTCGGCCACCTGCCTGGCATCAACGCGGGCGTGTACCAGCGGCTCGTCGGCATGGAGTTCAGTCAGTTCCTGCTCGATGGCGGCGGCTTCGCTTTTCAGGTCCGGGCGTTCTTCTGTATCCCCATCGGTCAATTCAGAGGTATCCGCTTCGGCCTGGGATTCGCCGGTGAGCAACTGTTCACGAATCTCCACCAGTCGTGCCACCAGCTCGCGCTGGTCGTTCCAGCGTTGTTCCAGGGCTGCGGATTCAGCAGTGATCCCGGCAATGCGCTGTTCAAGTTCCCTTTCCCGGTCGGCATCCACGGTCTGGCCCAGGGTGTGTTCCCGGCTCAGCAGGTTCTGTTCCATGGCCAGCTGATGCAGCTCGCTGCGGACGTGGCTCAGGCGTCTGGGCGGCATGCTCAGATTCAGGCTGACCCGTGCGCAGGCGGTGTCCAGTACGTCGATGGCTTTGTCCGGTAGCTGACGGCCGGCAAGGTAACGGGCAGACATCTCGGCAGCGGCTTTCAGGGCGCTGTCGGCGATCAGGACCTGATGGGCTTTTTCATAGACGGTGCGCAGGCCACGGAGGATGTGGACGGCTTCTCCGGGTGTGGGTTCATCCAATGCCACGGGCTGGAAACGGCGGCTCAGGGCCGGGTCTTTTTCGAAGTATTTCTTGTACTCGCGCCAGGTGGTCGCGGCGATGGTGCGCAGCTCGCCCCGGGCCAGGGCCGGTTTGAGCAGGTTGGCCGCATCGGAGCCGCCTTCGCTGTTGCCGGCGCCAATCAGGGTATGGGCTTCGTCAATGAACAGGATGATGGGGGTAGCGGAGCCTTTGACCGCTTCAATCACGCCTTTGAGGCGTTTCTCGAACTCGCCCTTCACCGAGGCGCCGGCCTGCAGGGCGCCCATGTCCAGGGTCCAGAGCTCAACGTTTCTCAAGCGGTCAGGCACATCGCCGTTGACGATGCGCAGAGCCAGGCCCTCCACCACGGCGCTTTTGCCCACACCGGCATCGCCCACCACAATAGGGTTGTTCTTGCGGCGGCGGCAGAGGATGTCGATCATCTGGTCGATCTCGGCGTCACGGCACACCACCGGATCCAGTTTTTCTTCCCGGGCCAGTCCGGTGAAGTCGGTAGCGTAGCGTTTGAGCGGGTCCAGATCCGCGCTTGCCACCGGTTGCCCGGGTTCCTGCTCGCTCGGTTCCAGCCGCTCCGCGGAGCCCTCGGTGAACCGGTCAAATTGCTTGCGCAGCTGCTCACGGTTGATGTCCGCCAGTGCCTGTGCCACCCGGGGCATAAGGTATCGGTCGGCATTCATCAGCAGGGCCAGGAAAACCGCGCCCGAGCGCAGTTCGGTGTGCCCCAGTTCGGTGGAAGCCAGCAGCCAGGCATCCTGCATCAGTTCCACCAACAGCGGCGAGAACGATGGATAGGGCTCAGCGCTTTGCACCTCTCCGTTCAGGCTGTCGCCCACCAGCGGTTGCAGTTGCTGATGATCAATGCCGGTGTGCTCCAGAATCTGGCGCACGTCGGAAAACGGTGTTTCCAGCAGCTTGAACAGCAAATGGGCCGGAGTGATTTCCGCGCCCTGGCGGCTGATGCACAGGGCGGCGGAGGCTTCCAGCGCCTGGCGTGACATGTCGTTGAGGCGCCCGATCAGCGCCGGCAGTTCTACCCGAATCACGTTGATGTCCTTATTTCGGTAGTTGGTCGAGTACGCGCAATACGTCCGTGATGCGCTCGTTCAGTGCCATGTTATACAGGGAGTAGATGCCGGCCATGGCCGCCACAAACAGACCTGCAATGCCCCAGACGGGCATGCCGCTGCGCAACCGGTTCCGGGTTGGCGTTACGTTCGCCCGGGCATCCGCAAGAGGCGCCGGGTCCTGTTCCTCCTGCAACGCTTTCAGTTGCTCGTGCAGGCCACGAACAATCCGGTCGTATTCATCCCGGCCGTTTTCCATCACCTTGTACCGCCCTTCGAAACCCAGGGAGAGGCACAGGTAGATAAACGACAGCATGTCGCGATAACGGGCCGGTTCCTGCTCCATCCGGGCAAGAATGGCAAAAACCTTTTCCCCACCCCAGGTCTCGTTGTGGAAGCGGGACAGCAGGGAGTGCTGAGACCAGACGCTATGGGCGCCCCAGTCGGTCCCCAGCACGGCCTCATCGATGAAGGCGCAGAGGACGTACCGATAGGCGACAACAACCGGCCGGTCGTAACCCTGCTCCACCAGTTCCCGGTCGATGGCAGCAATCTCATCCACCACCTGCTGGTAGAGGGGTTCCACCGCGCGATAATCCGCCAGCCTGCGTATCCTGATCACCAGGCCAAGCAATGGTGTGGCGGCGTCAATCAGGCGGTTATGTTCCAACCCTCTGAGCTGGAACTGCTCGTCGACCTGGCCTTCCCTGTTGCCCTCAGCGGCTCCCCGGCTGTCGGCAAAGATCAGATCACTGAACGCACTGCTGCCGGAATTCCTGCTGCCGTTGGGTAAGTCCATTACCTGTGCATCTGCCATGATTTAGCTCCTGATTGCCCAGAACTGCATTTCCATGCCCGGGAAACTGCCGGCCACGTGGAATGCGAAGCCGCTGGCGTTGTCGAGCATTTGCCAGGCCTGGCTCTGGTCGTCCAGGCGGAAGTACACGAAGCCGGCGTGGTACGGCAACTGCCGGGGTGCAACCGGTAACGCAGCGAGCGGAATTCCCGGCAGCTGCAGGCTGATGAGATCCCGTATTTTCTCCACCGAGGCCACCTTGCACTGCTGGGTGAACTGCTTGCGCAGATCGTCCAGCGGCATGTCGGCTTTGACCGCAAGAATGAATTCCGCATCCCGGACCAACTGGGCATCCTGAACCGGGGCCACGGTCAGGCCGTACTGGCGCTGCTGAAGCTGGATAGCCAGGGCTCTTGGTTCCAGCACCGTGCTCAGGGACTGCCGCAGAACCTGCATGAGCGGGGTAAAACAATCCTCCGGCAGATCGTGGTCATAGGCCGGGTACTCCCTCGGCAGGCGCCCTTCATCGGTGAAGGTCACCAGCTCGCCACACAGTTCCAGCAGGGCTTCGAACAGCCGTTCAGGATGCAACTGGCGCAGGCGGGCCAGGTGCATGAACCTGGGATGGGCCCGGTTCAGCATCTGCAGCAACATGAAATCCGCCACATCCGCAACGCCCCCCTGCCCGGGCGCACCGACACGCTCGGCGATAGTGCGTGCCCGCTCCCGCATCAGGCCCGCCATTTCCCCGACAAATCGCTGCAGCCTCGGTGCCGCTCGCACACTCAGCATGGTCGGGATGAAGTTCGGGTCCATCACCAGGCTGCCGTCCGGGCGCTTCTCAAGAATCCGGCCGATGGCCAGGGCCGCATAGGCACTGCGATCGTCTCGCTCCAGCATCAGGCGGGGTGCAACCCGGCCCACATTGATGGTGTGGGCATCACCGTCGACCGAATGCAGATCCCGGATTTCCAGGGAGTCGGCACGGAACCGGCCCGCCACCGGGGCGTCCGGCCATTCCACTTCGGCGAGGCTGTCACTGCCCAGTGGCAGGGCCAGGTACACGATCTGATTGGCCACGGAGGCATCGGTGATTTCCATCGGCTCCGGCATCACATCGTCCTGGGGCAGACTGAAGCGGGTGCCATCCGGGAACAGGCCGGATGCCCGAACCAGGCCAACCCGGCCGAAACTCAGGTACTCTGCGTTCAGTTCCAGGTCGCTGAAGCCATACAGATAATCGGAGATCGCGAGCGCCCGTTCATTGATCTGGTGTTCCAGATATCGCTGCTGTTGCTGGAAGTGTTGGGGCTTGATGAACAGGCCATCACTCCAGACGACTCGATTGGTTACCGCCATCAGGTGTCATCCGAATGCTTGAGTTGAACTTCCCGCTCCCGCAGGTTCACCAGCAGGTTGTAGCGGCCACCGATTGGATCCACCTTCACCACTTTCTTCCACTGGGACAGGTTGGGATAGGCGTAAAAGGCGATCACGCCGATAAATCGGGTGTCCTCGCCAATCTCAAAGGGTTCGATGAACTTGAACTGGCCCGGCACCAGGGAGTAATCGCTGTGGTCCACATAGTTCTGGCCCAGTGACGACTCGAGGTCACTCAGTAGCTGGTCGAAATCCCCGGCCATCAGTAGTGAGCTGTCGCGCATCTCGATGATCTGAAACGCAACGGGCGTGGGTGCCAGGGATTCATTCGGGTTTACATCCGGTTCGGCCACCATGGTCAGACCGACCCGGCTGGGCAGATCCTCCGGGTATCCCACCGGGATATCCGGGTCCCAAAGCACTTTTGCGGTTTTGGTGACCGCGTTATAGGGTGTGCTGCATCCGGCAAGCACGAATACGATGGCCAGCAAACTCCATTTGCAGGTCTTCACAACGGGTTCTCCCTCTGTAGTTGGCGCAGGTTCTGGTCGTAAGCCTGTTCGAACACTTCCTGGAACAGACGCTCGAATCCCTGCTGACGACTGGATTTCAACTCTCGGTAATAATGCTGGTACATATCCCATGCCCAGCGTCCCTCGTCCTCGTTCTGGCGCAGTCCCCGGCGGTAACCATGGAAACGACGCAGCAAGGCCTCGGGCGAAAAGGCATGCAGGATGGCCTCCAATGCCTCGCTGATGGCCTCACGGGTTGCCTGCTGGTGATGATTCAGGCTCTGCAGACTCTCCCGCACCGCCGCCGGCGCCGACAGGTGAACCGGGCTACGATGGCTGGCGAACAGGGTCTGCACCGTATCCTCATAACCCTCACCCAACCGCAGTGGATTATCCTCGATGGGTTGCAGGCGGGTTCGCAGCGCCTGATGCCTGCTGTCTTCTCCCTGATGCAGGGCCAACAGGCCTTCCACGGTCGACTTCAGTGTTTGCCCTACTTCCTCCAGGAACAGACGCATCTCGTCGCTGTCGGCAAAGTCCAGCCCGACTTCCATACCCCGCAACAGGGGGGCACCACTGATGTGCTTGCTGCTCTGATCGGAAGCCTCCCTGCGATCAGTGCTCTCTGAAATCTCAGACATCCTGTCTTTCTCTCCTTTGCGAACTGGCAGGCCCATCGCTACGTCGCGGTTTTCACGGTACTCATCCGAAACCTGCCTTTCGGCGGCGCGCCAGGAGGTCTCGCTGACCATCAGCGCGTCAGCATCCGACTTCTGTTGGTCCGGCTGTAGGTTCCAGGGTGCCAATGGGTCATCACTGACTGCCTCCCCGGCTATCGCGCCAAAATTCTGCAGCGGCTCCGGGTTCTCAGTCTGGCTGGTTAAGTACTCGGCCCGCATCAGCGGCCCTTCATCGACATCAATCAGTTGCCGGGCCTGATCTGCCTCACCTCTCTCAAGCAGCGGTTCACTTACAACCTCGGCCAACTCCGCACGAAGTTGATAGCGACCAATACTGATGGTATCGCCATGATTCAGTCGTGCCCGACGGCCCCGACCCACCGGCTGACTTGCGCTATTGATGTAGGTCCGGCCACTGCGATCAATCAGGCAGAAGCCGCCGTCCAGAAAACGGATCTCCGCGTGGCCGGGAACCGCACCCGTTCGGTGGGACGATAACCGCCAGGTATCACTGGCTGCTGTACCGATAGAGCCGCCACGAACACTGAAGCAGTGGTCGATGGTTGCCCCGCCGCCAGCAACAGTCGGATTGGTGACTGTCAGTTTGAGTCCCACAGCCTGTTGTTCATCCATGAATATCTTCCCTGCCGGATTCACCGGCGAATCTGGATCCGGACCGCCGGTCGGCGCCTGGCCTTTTCCGGGGTCACGAAGGAATTCCAGCCCAGCCGCACATCTTCTCCCAGCTCCATGGGACGGATGTCTTTCGGACGCATTTGAAGCTCCAGGTCGTACGCCAGCTGCTCCCGTGTGGTGAACTCAACGAGCTTGACCAGGCGTTGGTGGTCCTGGCCATTAGGCAGGAAATCCGCAAAGCGCTGTCGGCTGAGATTTCGCAACCGGAGCACGAATTTACCACTGCGATCCCGAATGGCCGATCCCACCAGTGTGTCGCTGCCCAGACAGGCGTTAGCCTGGCCTAGTCGGGTCTGCTGATCATCGGCGATGGCCACCTTGCGCAGGACCCACTGTTCAATACTGACATCATCCAGATCGAAGCAATGGGCAACGATGCCGCTCACCACCTCAGGCGACCGGCTACGACCGGCCATCAGGCCGGAATAGGCCAGCATCTTGGACCAGTTCACCGGTGTCGCCTCCCGCAACCGGCTGTCGCCCAGACCTATCAGGGCAAAGATCAGCTCTGAAAAGCCGTCCGAGGCACCGGGTTGAAACCGAACGTAGTAGCGATACTTGCGCCATGCCCGGTGGAACAGCGTGACCAGGCGATGATTGAAAAAATCAAGAAAATGCCGCCGGATGCCCAGATTCTGCCCCGCTTCCCAGGCCAGGTCTTCAAGGTAATAGCCCGGCAATGGCGACTGGGAGCCGTGCAACCCCAGAAAGCTGACTTCCATCTGATACGGGGCATGCTCGTGCTCCGGCGACAGCGCCGAAACCACATCGCTGCCGGGAAACCCCAACCCTGCGGAAGCAGAAAACCGGATCCGTTCCTGGCGGGGTTGGTCGTCGCTGTTTCGCTCCAGATCATCCCCGTGATGCCGGTGAATCAGGTCCACCAGCTGGAAAAAACTGTATCGCCGCGCATTGCCCAGAACGGGTTGCAGCTCGGCTACATCAGCGGCTGCTGACCTTGCTGTAACGTCCATGTGTACCGTTCCTGATTATCGGTGTTCACCACTTCCAGTTGGTGAAATGCGTTGATACTGGCGTAAAGAGCAAAGAACTGGCTGAGAACCGTGCCGAACAGGTAAAGATCACCTTCCGATGCAAAGGCCTGCTGGTCCAGTTTCAGTACCGAGCGGATCCCGCGCACCGGCAGGCCCTTGACCATCCGGTCAACCGGGGATGTCTCGATACCGGTAATACCGGCCAGACGCTTCTGGGACACCCGCTCCGCCTGACGGTCCACCAGGGCCCGGAAATCATAGACCCGCAGCACCGTGCGCAGGGCATCCACGTCCAGCATGGACAGGTAATTGAGTGACAGATTCGAGATCAGCGTCCACAACAGGCTGCCATCCAGGGTTGGCCGCAGGGTCGCGGTGGGCCGGGTAATGTTGCTGAAGGTGGCAAACGCCGGCGTGCTCTCGGTCGCCATGCAGATTTCGCCTACCGCCAGCTGGCTGGGCAACTGGTGATTGGTGCAGGTGAGGGTCAGGGAAACCGCTTCCTGCCGGCTCAGGCACTCGGACTCGTCGCCCCGGACAAACGACATGTAATGATCAAAGCCGTCCCCGCGCACGCTGTCCCGGGCCCGGACCCGGTAGTACAGGGCGGTACGTCCCCGGTCCCGTTCCACCTCATGCTGGAAACTCTCGAAGGCCGTGTAGATGCGGGGCTCACCGCGCCCGGACCGACCCTCCAGCCAGCCTTCCACCTGCTCGATGCTGAACACCTCGTAGTGGTCCGGGGAGCGGCTGGACGGTGAAATCCGGTATTCGGTCTGGCGGCCGTTCAGATCCACCGGCTCGCCTTCGTGGGTAAACAGATTCACCGCCGGGGTGCAGTAGAGTTGGAAATTGTCCTCCCGCACTTTCGCATCCGGCGGCAATATCCGGCTGAAATGAAACCGCAGGCTGATTTCATCCGCCTGCAGCGCCGGTAGCCGGCGGGCCAGGCCGTGGATGTCCACGAAACGGAAGGCCTCAGGGAAGCTGAGGTATTCCTGCAAAATGCGATAGCCGGGGTAGGCGTTCTTTGGGTACGGCAGCAGAGCCTCATCGTTGCCAAATCCCACCGGCTGCAACAGCGAGGCCGGCAGGCGGTAAACAGCCTCGCCCACCACAAGATCGATGCGTTCCAAATAGTGGTTCAGCCAGAGAAACAGGGTTTCGGCGATATGACTCTCGCCGCCCAGATAAAAGCGCAGGCTGTCCATACCCAGTGACGACAGGGGCTGATCGGTGTGTAGCGCCAGGTCCACGGTCACTGAGGACACTTCCCGTGAGTGCTCGGCATGGGCCGCCGCCACGCTCACCGGGAACACATCCACCGCCCGGCAAGTGCGGAACCGACACTGGGTCTGGCGATTGGCATCGCCCAGGGGCCGGCTCTTGATCTCGGTGTGGCGGTCTACCCTCTGGCGCTCACTGATTGCATGCAACTGCGGATCAAACCGCATGATGGTGCAACTGGGCACCGGCCGCAGATAATTCGGCCACAGCATGTTCAGCAGCGAGTGGGTAATCTCCGGGAACTCGTCCTCGACCTTTTCCCGGAGCTTTCCGGTCAAAAAGGCGAAGCCTTCCAGTAGGCGTTCCACATCCGGGTCTGTGCTCTGCTCCGACAGAAAGCGGGTCAACTGCGGATGGGCATCCGCGAATTCCCGGCCCTGGAGCCTGAGAAAGCTTAATTCGTCCCGGTAAAAGCGATTCAACTTCATACAACTACCGCATCCTTGGGAGTATGAGACGGTCGGTACACTTTTCTTCCGGGAAAAAACAACTCGCTGCGCTCAGACATTTTTTTCCCTGCAGAAAAGCATCCCCACCGTCTCTCGCCATCCTTGGTGTTTGCTTATCCGTTTCGTTACACCACCTGGTAGTAACGTTTGTCATCCAACACTAAATCTATGGTCGTTTTGTCGTCATTTGCGCCGACATTCAGGTACACGGTCACCTGAAACCGCAACTGCAGCGGATCGGGTCCCTGGGGCAGATTAACCACATCCACCCGCTTCACCCTGGGTTCGAACTTCTCGATGCACTGCCGGATCGCGCCACGGATCTGGACGCTCAGATCGTGGGTGCCGAGCGTGGCGTCGTTGAAATCCAGCAACCCCAGATCTGGTACGCTGGCGCTGTTGCCCGGATGGGCGTTCAGCAGGCGGACCAGGTGGCGTTTGATGGATTCAACAACATGGGTGACCTCCCCCATGCTCTGACCGGGCGGCGCGGCGGCCTGTTCCAGTCGTTCGAACAGGCTGCCGCTGCTGGCCTGCGATCCGTCGCTGGCCGGGTGATGGAACACGGATTAGTCCTTGTCCAGTCGGCCAACCAGTGACAGTTCGAAGTTGGCGCCCATGTACTTGAAGTGGGGCCGAACCGCCAGGGACACCTGGTACCAGCCCGGATCGCCTTCCACGTCAGAAACGGTGACCTGTGCCGCGCGCAGGGGGCGACGGCTGCGGACTTCGGCGGGGGGGTTTTCCTGGTCGGCCACGTACTGGCGAATCCAGGTGTTCAGCTCCCGCTCCAGGTCCTGGCGCTCTTTCCATGAGCCGATCTGTTCCCGCTGCAGGACCTTGATGTAGTGGGCCAGGCGGTTAACGATCATCATGTAAGGCAGCTGGGTACCCAGCTTGTAGTTGGTTTCCGCTTCCTTGCCTTCCTTGGTGTTGGGGAACTGCTTGGGTTTCTGCACCGAGTTGGCGGAGAAGAAGGCCGCGTTATCGCTGCCCTTGCGCATGGTCAGGGCAATGAAGCCTTCGTCGGCCATTTCGTATTCGCGACGATCGGTAATCAGCACTTCGGTCGGGATCTTGGCTTCCAGTTGACCGAAGGATTCGAACAGGTGCACCGGCAGGTCCTCGACTGCGCCACCGCTTTGGGGACCGATGATGTTCGGGCACCAGCGGTACTTGGCGAAGCTTTCGGTAAGGCGGGTGGCCAGCAGGTAGGCTGTGTTGCCCCACAGGTAATGCTCGTGGTCCGCCGATACGTCTTCCTTGTAGTTGAAGCTGCGCACCGGGTTTTCGGTGGGATCGTAAGGTACCCGCAGCAGGAAGCGCGGTGAGGTCAGGCCCAGATAGCGGGCGTCTTCGGATTCACGCAGGGAGCGCCATTTAGCGTATTTCGGGCCTTCGAAAACGGCCTTCAGTTCCTTGATGGCGGGTAGTTCCTGGTAGCTGTCGACGCCAAAGAACGACGGTGCCACTGAGGACAGAAACGGAGCATGGGCCATCGCTCCGACCGACGATACGTACTGCAGCAACTTCATGTCGGGTGTGGACGGGGTAAAGGCGTAGTTGCCAACAACCGCGCCGACCGGTTCACCACCGAACTGGCCATATTCCGTGGAATAGATGTGCTTGTAGAACCCGGTCTGGGTAACGTCCGGCGCGAACTCGAAGTCTTCCAGCAGCTCGGTCTTGGTGGCGTGGAGGATATCCACCTTGATGTTCTCACGGAAATCGGTGCGGTCCACCATGAGTTTCAGGCCGCGCCATGAAGATTCCAGCTCCTGCAGCTTGGGCGCGTGCAGGATTTCATCCATCTGGGCGCTGATCTTTCGATCCAGCTCCACCACCATCTGGTCCACCAGGGCCTTGTTGACCGGCTGGCCTTTTTCGTCGCTTTTCAGCAGGTTGGCAATAAACGTTGCCACGCCCTTGCGAGCAACATCGTAACCCTCATCCGCCGGCGCCATGCGGCTGTTGGCCATGACCTGGTCGAGGAGAGAGCCTTCAGTGACGGATTCGGAGGCAGCAGATTGCTGCACAGCAGTATCAGACATACCACATCCTTTTAGTACGTTTTGAATTCAGTCGGAAATTATGAGCGGGTGTTCCCTTACTCGTTGCTGTCTGTGGCCAGTTCCAGTTCGGCCAGCAGCTTGTCCCGGGCGTCGTCGTTGTCCAGCAGTTCCTGAAGCTTGGAACGGAACGACGGTACGTTACCCAATGGGCCTTTCAGGGCCACCAGGGCTTCCCGCAGTTCAATCAGCTTGTTCAGCTCCGGAACCTGACGGGCAACGCTGTCGGGAGAGAAGTCATCAAGGGTCTGGAATTCCAGGTTTACCGGCAGTTCGTCGGCTTCCTCATCCAGCTTGTTGGTCACGGTGGTGGAAAGGGTCAGGCCGGCTTCCTTCATGACCGAACGGAAGTTGTTCTTGTCGACGGAAATGGCCTTGCGATCTTCGATGGGGGTTTCTTCGGCGTGTCCCTTGAAATCACCAACCACGAACATCTTCAGCGGCAACTCGGTTTCTGCCTGCTGATCTCCGGTGGCGGGGACGTACTTGATATTGATGCGCTCTTTAGGCGCGACGGAACCGTCTTTTGAAGACATGCGCTTGCTCCCTGTGCAAATCATTTGCAATTGTTCAATCCCTTGTACGCACCCTCCTGGCGCGCAACGATCAAAACTCTACACAGATCACTTGCCAGGCTCAAGCAAAAACTGGCCAACTTTGTTCGCGAATGTGCGGCCGGGCAAGCTTTTGCCAGAATACGCGGGATCTCCAATCTGTCATCACTCATACGAAAATTCAGTCAATGACGGCATTGTTGGCTGTGGCTATACTCGCCCAACGAGCAGGATCAACACGAAACCATAAGGAGATCAACATGAGTGACCTGAAAACCCGCTTCGACGAAGCCGTGAATTACATCCAGACTGCCGAGGGCGACTTCAAACCGTCCAACGAGATGAAACTGGAGTTCTATGCGCTCTATAAGCAGGCCACCGAGGGAGATGTGTCCGGCAAGCGCCCGGGCATGATGGATTTTGTCGGCCGCGCCAAGTTTGATGCCTGGGAAAAGGCTAAGGGCATGTCCAGCGATGAGGCCATGCAGAAGTACATAGACAAGCTTGAAGCCCTGAAATAACTGGTGTTCCAGCCCAGACTCTGGTCGAAAAATGACCAGAGTCAATCTTCCTGAATAAAGCTTTGCGCTCGTAAATGAGCTGTCATAAGATGCGCGCAAAATAACAATACCAATTCACCAGGAAGAGTAATTTATGGACATCACGGAAGCGCTGGAACAGTCCCAGCCAGGCTTGGTGGCACGGGTCAAGGACGCCATCCACGAACAAAAGCTCAATCAACGCTCTGAGCAAACCTACCTGCACTGGATCACACGGTTCGTGCTGTTTAGCGACATGAAAGATCCGGATGCGCTGGCCAATGAAGACCGCCGGCTGTTTCTGGAATACCTGAACGATCGCATGCGGGTATCCCGGGCGCGTTTCAATCAGGCCAGTCAGGCCCTGGCATTTTTCTATGAAGATGTACTTGGTAAAACGCCCGCCGGAGACAACGGCTGCGCCGCAGCCTGATAGCCTGTCTCAACGCTCATTCATATTGATGTTAAGCGCATCGTAAGTGCGGTTCTCGGGTGGGCGGATCACGTAGTTGTTGCTGTGGGTCTGCCCGGGAATGGATTTCGGATTGCTGAACCGGAACTCCACCGGAATCTGTGATCGGCCGAGGTCCGTGCGGTTATCTCCGGGTCGAAGCCCGAGGGGCTCCAGGTAGAAGTCGTCTTCAACCCGGGGTTTGAGCGGTACACCCGCAGCCGGTGCCGCAAGGCCACCCTCGATAACGGTATTGGCCAGCGTCTCTTCCTCCATGGAATTCAGCTGGATGGTGTGGATGGTTGAGCGTTCTTCGTACTGGAAAGCACTGTCCTGCGCATCGCTCTGCGCAAAGGCCGCACCGGCAGAAAATGCCGCAGCCAAGACAAGCACCGTGATTACCCTGCTCTGAACGTTCCCCGCTTCTCCACGCATACCCATGGCATTTACCCCGGCAGACGATCCTGTCTGCGACCAGTTGTGACAAATTTTGATCAGTTTATCGACAAATCACACAACCTGCCCGGGCACTCGCCAATTTTGTGACATCATTCACTTGTCGTCGGATGGCGCCTCGTAGCGAATTCCTACGACAAAGACCGACTTCCAACCTTCCGGCGTGCGAACGCTCACTTCGTCGTCAAGGCGTTTGCCGATCAGGGCCCGGGCGAGCGGTGAGTTGATGCTGAGGTAGCCTTTGTTCAGATCAAACTCGTCCGCGCCGACCAGCCGATAGGTCTGCTCATCACCGTCCTCGTCTTCCACCGTCACCCAGGCGCCAAAAAACACCTTGTCCCGGTCATCCGGCAAATGGTCAACCACGGTAAGCTCTTCCAGGCGTTTGCTGAGGAAACGCACCCGCCGGTCGATTTCCCGTAACTGCTTCTTGCCGTAGATGTACTCGGCATTCTCGGACCGATCGCCAAGGGCGGCGGCTTCACGCACGGCCTGGGTGACTTTCGGGCGCTTTACCTTCCAGAGATACTGCAATTCATCACGCAAGGCCCGCTCGCCTTCCGGCGTGATGTATCGCGGGCGGGGGCCGCCATTACCGGGAACCTGGGTCATTGGTTTTGCAACGTCCTCTGCCAGATGGGAATCAGAAATGGGAAGGGCATAAAAAAACCCCGTAAAAACGGGGTAAGGCTAGCGCTGTGCTGGAGGGAGAAGCAAGCAACAAATCGTGCAGGCTTCCAAAGCTACAGTTTCCATTATGCACAGCCTGGATTACACCGGAGTGGCCGAGGAATTACCTTTTGGTCAGGGAATATGAAGACCCGCGAAGTCGGAATTAGGTTGCACACTCTAGGTCCTGAGCATAGCGTTAGCGTCATACAGATTTTTACCGCTTCCATTCACGGAGATACCAATATGAACACTCAGACCCTGCTGAACTTGGCGCTTAATGGCGTGGATGCCATAGGCTACCGGCTGGACCAGTACGGGATTACCGGCAAGATCAACCGCCACAACATTGCGGCTTTTCTGGCGGTAGAGCAGAAGCACCTGGAAGGTGAATGGGACAGCATTCAGGTACGCGTGAACCGTCGCCGCTCCCAGGTTGAAAGGATTACTCACGAAATCGAGTCGCGCAGAGATGCATTGGTTGCCCCGGTGCTGTCGAGGATCAACCGGTTTCGCGCCAGTCAGTGAGTATTTACGCCGGTTGATTGAGAGGCGGCCCGGGTTTCCCCGGCCGCTGAATCTGCCGGCTGTTCCGCCTGGGCCGCGCGAATGCGTTTGCGGGCTTCGGTAAAGGCGGGAATCTTCACAGCCACGGTCAGCCCCGGCGACGCCTCTCCGGGATGCGTATCGCTCAGGACAATCCGGCCCTGATGTATTTCCGCAACAGCGCTCACAAGGCTCAGGCCCAGACCATTACCCGGTAAAGAACGGCTCTTGCCTACCCGGTAAAACCGCTGGAAGACCTGGTCTTTCTCGGCATCGGGAATACCGATTCCACTGTCCCGGACTTCAAACACCGCATCGGCACCCTCGCGCCGAACAGATACGCCTATAACGCCATGCTCCGGCGTATATTTGATAGCGTTATCAATCAGGTTGCTGACCATCTGGAACAGAAGGTCGCGGTCGCCCTCGATCATCACTCCGCTTTCCAGGCCCTGCTCGAACGACTGGTCCTTATCCTCAGCCAAGGCCTCATAGAGCTCACAGGCATCGGTGACCAACTCATCCAGCGGCACAGGTTTCATGTCGGCGGTATTACCACGGGTTTCCAGGCGGGCGATGCGCAACAATGCGTTGAAGGTGGCCAGCAGCTGATCGGCCTCCGCCACGGCGCGGCCGGCCTGCTCCCTCGCCTCGTCGTTATCCACCGACATCAGCGTGTTTTCAAGCTGGTTGCGGAGTCGGGTCAGGGGCGTGCGCAAATCGTGGGCAATACTGTCGGAAACGTGCCGGATGCCCTCCATCAGATACACAATCCGGTCCAGCATCTGATTGAGGTTTTCCGCCAGCTGGTCGAAATCATCGTCGGTGCCACGGGTTGGTATCCGCAGGGAAAGGTGGCCGTTCATGATCCGACGTGATGTGTTGTTGATAACCTCGATACGCCGGGTCGTACTGCGGCTCATCAGGAAGCCACCAAGCAGCGCAAGGGCAAGGGTGATCCCCATACCCCAGTTGATGGCGGTTTCAATTACCCGCTTGAGGTTAGTGAGTTCGTCGACATCCCGCCCGACCAGCAGGCGCAAGCCACCCTGAACCTCAAAGATCCGGGCACGGGCGAGGCGTTCGGGCCCGGTCCAGCCGACGGATTCGTTCAGGGTGAAGTTGATCCAGCCGCTCTCTGAACGGCTGCCTTCCGGCCAGGTCTCTATGTTGCCGGCCAGCTTCAGAAAGTCGTCGGTGGTCAGCAGATAGATGGATTTGGCGTTGGGGTCGCGGGCAACACGTTCACGGATGATGGTGATGAGGCCATTTACGCCACGGCCACGATACTGCTCCGCCAGACCGGCGATTTCCGCTTCAATGGTTTCGTCGGTCTGGGCGGTCATGAAGCCCGCCGTACGCCAGTAGATAAAGGCCAGTAACAGAAATACCGAGGTGGCGAACACCACCATGTACAGCAGGGCTAGCTGGAAGGACGAGGTCCTGAGCTGGCTAAGCAGTTTCACGTAACATGTACCCTGCACCCCGGATGGTCTGCAGTAAGGGTGTATCGAATTCCTTATCGATCTTGGCTCGCAGCCGGCTGATGTGTACGTCGATAACGTTGGTCTGGGGATCGAAATGGTAATCCCAGACTTTCTCCAGCAACATGGTCCGGGTGACCACCTGGCCGGCATTACGCATCAGGTACTCCAGCAGACGGAACTCCCGCGGCTGGACATCAATATTCTGGCCGGCCCGCTTTACCGTGCGTGCAAGCAGATCCATTTCGAGATCGGCGACCCGCAGTACGGTCTCGGTTTCCGCCGACTGCCGATTTCTGCGCACCAGGGATTCGATACGGGCCAACAATTCGGTGAATGAAAACGGCTTGGTGAGGTAGTCATCGCCGCCGCCACGCAAACCTTCCACGCGGTCGTCCACATCACCCAGGGCGCTGAGAATCAGAACCGGCACCTGGTTTCCGGTCGCACGCACGGTTTTGATAATGGACAGACCGTCCATTCCCGGCAGCATGCGATCTACAATCATGATGTCGTAATCCTCGCTGGCCGCCATCATCATGCCTTCCTTGCCATCGGCTGCATGGTCGACCACGAAGTCGGATTCCTTCAGCCCTTTGACAAGATAATTTGCAACGTCCTGATCGTCTTCGATTACCAGCGCTTTCACCGGCTCTCCTCCCGATAGCGGATTACAGTAACGACAAGGGTACGAAGAAGTTGGCAACCCGGCCAGTTACGATCTTGTAAGAGGGTGTCGCCAATGGCGACGGTCAGGCTTTCCCCGGAAACCAGCCTAGACTGTCACCGGTTGCCCCGGTAGGCCGGTATTCCGCGCTTACCCAGCCGTCATATCCCATGGCATCGATGGCCGCAAAAACATTCGAAAAGTTAATCTCCCCCGTGCCGGGTTCATGTCGCCCCGGGTTGTCCGCAAACTGAATGTGGCCGATCCAGGGCAAAAGACACTCCATGGAGCGCACCAGATCCCCTTCCATGATTTGCATATGGTAAAGGTCGTACTGCAGGCGCACGTTGTCCGCGTCGATTTCCTCGATCAGTGCGAGCACCTTGCCGGAGGTATCCAGTACGAAGCCTGGCATATCCACGCGCGAGTTAATGGCTTCCAGGCACAGGGTGATACCCTCGTCAGCCAGCCTGCCCGCTGCCCAGGCGACATTACTCACCAACGTCTGCCAGGCAATGTCATCGGAAACGTTCGCCGGCTTCAGCCCCGCAAGGCAGTTCAGCTGCCGGCAGCCAAGGGCTTTGGCATAGTCGATCGCCTGATCCACGCCGGCCTGGAACTCCTCAACCCGGTCCGGCAGGCAGGCGATGCCCCGTTCACCGGCGTCCCAGTTACCGGGCGGCAGATTGAACAGCACCTGAGTCAGCTGATTATCGCTCAGCATCTGGCCGAGTCGCTCTTTGGGGTAGGCATAGGGGAACAGGTATTCCACGCCCTCAAAACCCGCGGCCCGGGCCATGGCAAAGCGCTCGGGAAAGTCCACTTCCGTGAACAGCATGGACAGATTGGCAGCAAAACGGGGCATGGCGTGTTTACTCCTTCGGTCCGCGGCCAAGGGAGCCAAGCAGGGCACCGTTCAGATGCTCCAGCTCCAGCAACAGGCCACTGTGGTCGACATCACTGTGGCCATTGGCCACCAGCGACAGGTATTCATTGTGCGTCTGTTGAGCCAGGGGCAGGGTCAACCCTTCCGCACGGGCCTCATCCAAAATCATCCGCATGTCCTTTAGCTGGATCCGAGCCGGCGCGCCGGGTGCAAATTCCCGGTCGATCATCCGCTGGCCATGGAGCTCCAGAATCCGGCTACCGGCAAACCCGCCCAGCAACGCTTCCCGCACAGCGGCAGGATCGGCACCGCCTTTCGCCGCCAGCAAAAGCGCCTCGGACACAGCACCAATGGTGATACCAACAATAGCCTGATTGGCCAGCTTCGCCAGTTGCCCCGCGCCAACAGGACCAATCCGCGTGCACTTGCCGAGCGCCTCGAACACCGGCCGGGCGCGATCCACATCCGCTTCCGAGCCACCCGCCATGATACTCAGGCGGGCTTCAGCCGCGCCCACAGTCCCCCCGGACACCGGCGCATCCACATACCCAGCGCCCTGCTCTGCAACCAACTCGCCATGCCGCCGGGCCACGGAAGATTGAATTGAACTCATATCAATCACCAGCGCGCCCGGCTTCAGGGCATCAATCGCGCCCTGGGCGACCAGCACCTGCTCCACCACATCGCTGTTCTCCAGCATGGTGATCACCACATCGGCATTGGCAACCGCTTCCGCCGGGGATTCGGCGATCACCGCCTCAGAGGCAAACGGCTCGCACTTGCTGGACGTGCGGTTCCACAGAGTCATTGGAAAACCCGCGTTCAGGAGGTTACGGGTCATGGGCGCGCCCATCAGGCCGATGCCAAGGAATGCGATATGAAGGTGTTTATGAGTCATTTTTCAGGCCTTGTACGAAGGTTGGAGAAGGGATTGGGTGGGCCTTTCCAGAACCGTGCGGAGCCATGGATAGCGGAGCCGAGCGTACATGGATGTATTCACAGCGTGTTTTGGAAAGGCCCACCCAATCGCTTCTGCACCCAGGTCAAGTTTCCGATTATACAAACAAAAACGCCACCAACCGGAACCGGTGGTGGCGTTTTTACGACTCAAGTATTCAGTGGCTAGCCAATAACTCAGGCCACCTCTGACATCTGCATGCGAATCTTCTTCATCGCATTTTTCTCCAGCTGCCGGATACGCTCGGCCGAGACGCCGTACCTGTCGGCCAGCTCGTGCAGGGTCGACTTGCTTTCAGACAACCAGCGCTCCCGGAGAATATCCTGGCTGCGCTCATCCAATTGCCCCAGAGCCTGCATCAGCCGGCCATTGGAATCGTCCGACCAATCCGCGTTCTCAAGCTGGGTCGCCGGGTTGCTGCGAGCGTCTTCCAGATAGTACGCAGGCGCCTGATAGGCGTTGTCGTCATCGTCGTCCTGAGGACCGTCAAAGGCGGTATCCTGAGACGCCAGCCGGCCTTCCATTTCGCGGACAACCCTGGGCTCGACACCCAGATCCTCGGCAACAGCGTTCAGCTCATCATGGCTGAGCCACGCAAGCTTCTTCTTCTGGCTGCGAAGGTTAAAGAACAGCTTACGCTGGGCCTTGGTGGTGGCCACTTTAACAATCCGCCAGTTACGCAGGATAAACTCGTGAATCTCTGCCTTGATCCAGTGCACCGCAAAAGACACCAGCCGCACACCGTACTCAGGATTGAAGCGCTTGACCGCCTTCATCAGGCCAACGTTGCCTTCCTGGATCAAATCCGCCTGAGCGAGGCCATAGCCGGAATAGCTCCGGGCAATGTGAATCACGAAGCGCAGGTGGGACATAACCAGCTGACGGGCGGCTTCCACATCGCCCTCGTAATGGAGCCGTTCAGCCAGCTCCCGCTCTTCGTCAACTGTGAGCACCGGGATGCGGCTCGCAGCCTGAATATAAGACTCGAGATTCTGACCCGGAACCAGTCTGTCAACCAGTTGTAAACTCGTACCCATGCTCTAACCTCCGAACCCAACGGCCCTAAATATATCAATTACCCTTTAGACCGCCAAGAACCCTGAAAGTTCCCGAAATTCCCAGTAAAACGTTATAAAACAACTATCTGGGAAATTCACCGTGGCTTTACTATCTAACAACTTACGCCAATAGAAGCTGTCTCTTCAATACGGTTTTCCCGTTATTCGGATCATGCTCCTCCGGCAATATCACCCGGCTCCATGTCATCCAGATGACGCTTCACGGCCACCCAAGCGCCTAGCCAGCCTAGCAGCATCGAAACAATTATCAACGCCAGGGCGCCATCAATGTGCAGCCCATCCAGGGAAAAGTCGCTCCTGTACAGGCCTGCCAGCCGCTCTATGGGCCCGCTGAGCCACCAAAGTGACAATTGCAGTAATATCAGGGCAACAATCCCACCACCGAGCCCGAACCAGGCGCCGGTGTACAGAAAGGGCCTGCGAACGAAGCTGTCTGTTCCGCCCACCAGCTTCGCAACCAGAATCTCGTCCCGACGGCTCTCGATTGAAAGCCGTACGGTATTGCCGATCACCAGCACAACCGCCGCCGCAAGCAGGATCGCCAACGCCCAGACAGCACGGGCAAGAAGATCCGTCATGGCGTTCAGCCGCTGCAACCAGCCCAGGTCTACCTGAACCCGCTCTATGCCTTCCATGCCCTCGATAAACCGCACCAACCCCTCAACACCCTCAGTGGACCGGGCGCCCTCTTCCGGGGTAATCAGCAGGGTATGTGGCAGCGGATTATCCTCGAGATAGTCCAGAGCATCTTCCAGGCCCGATGAAGCGCGGAACTCCGCAAGCGCCTGGTCGCGATCCACCAGCTCAACACCTGCCACCCGGCCGTCTCCGGAAATCTCGTTACCCAGCACTCGGGCTCGTTCGAGAGGCACATCCAACTCGATATAGGCGGTCACCCGGGCGCTGCTCTCCCAGCCTGCGCTGACTCCCTGAAGACTGGTCAGCAGCAACAGCAATGCCACTGGCAGCGCCAGGGCAACCCCCATGACCGTCCACGTCATCAGACTCGCCACCGGTGTATGCAAAAGGCGGTTGGCACTGTCCCTGGCGACCTTGCGGTGATGGATGAAATAACTTTCTGCCTGCTCACGCCAGGGCGCGCGAGCCTGGTTGGCGCCGCGGGTAGGCTGTGCTTTCTTGCGGGGATCAGCGGCCATGGACACCTCCCCCGAGAACTGGCGTGCCGCCGGCCACCAGACGGCCATGATCCAGCTTCAGCGTTCGACGCCCCATCTCGTTGATCAGGGCGATGTCGTGGGTTGCGATCAACACGGTCACACCCACCTGGCTGAACTGCCCGAACAGATTCATGATGTCCGCAGACAGAGCCGGGTCCAGGTTACCCGTGGGCTCATCCGCCAGCAGCACCGGGGGTTTGTTCACCACCGCCCGGGCAATACCCACGCGCTGCTGCTCCCCGCCAGAGAGCTGCATCGGGTTCATTTTTTCCTTCTGCAGCAAACCCACCTTGTCCAGGGCCGCGCGCACGCGGCGACCCGTATCTCTGGGGGAGGCGCCCATGACTTCCAGTGGCATGGCGACGTTGTCGAACACCGTGCGATCAAACAACAGTTGGTGGTTCTGGAAGACCACGCCAATGTGACGACGAATGTAGGGAATCTGGCGTCGGGGCAAACGGTTCAGAACCTGCCCCCCAACCACCACTTCACCGGCACTGGGGCGCTCCATCACCATGATCAGCTTCAGAAGGGTACTCTTGCCGGCGCCGGAATGGCCGGTCAGGAACGCCAGCTCGCCGCGTTCCAGGCCAAAATTGACCTGTCGCAGAGCGGTGTGATCACTGTCGTAACGCTTGGTGACCTGGCGAAACTCAATCATGGGCGGCTTCCGCGCGGCTGGATTCCGGGCTATTCGTCAAACAGGGCGTCCACAAAGGTTTCGGCATCAAAACTGCGCAGGTCGTCCACCTGCTCGCCGACACCAATAAACCGGATGGGCAACTGCAACTGACGGGCGATGGCAAACACGATACCGCCTTTGGCCGTGCCGTCCAGTTTCGTTAACGTAATGCCACTGACGCCGACGGCCTGCTGGAACACCTGCGCCTGGCTCAGGGCGTTCTGGCCGGTGCCTGCATCCAGCACCAGCATGACCTCGTGGGGTGCGGATTCGTCCAGCTTTTTCATAACCCGGACCACCTTTTCCAGCTCCTGCATCAGGTTGTCCTTGTTCTGCAGGCGGCCGGCAGTATCGGCAATCACCACATCAACACCACGGGACTTGGCCGACTGGATGGCATCGAAAATCACCGAGGCACTGTCAGCGCCGGTGTGTTGCGCCACCACCGGAACCTTGTTGCGCTCGCCCCAGACCTGCAGCTGCTCAACCGCAGCGGCACGGAAGGTATCGCCGGCTGCCAGCATGACCGATTTTCCTTCGTTCTGGAATTTCTTGGTGAGCTTGCCGATGGTGGTGGTCTTGCCCACCCCATTTACGCCCACCATGAGAATCACGTAAGGCGTCTTGCCGGAGTCGATCTGCAGTGGCTTGGTGACATCCTTCAGCAGACCATGCAGTTCATCCCTCAGAGCCTTACGCAGGGCCTCGCCGTCTTTGAGCTGATTGCGCTCAAGTTTGTCGGTGAGTGAGTCGATGATTTCAGAAGTGGCGGTTACGCCGACGTCTGCCATCAGCAGCGTAGTCTCGATTTCCTCCAGCAGTTCCTCATCGATTTTCTTGCCAAGCGAGAACATGTCGGACAAGCCACCGGTCAGGCTTGCCCGGGTTTTGCCCAACCCCTTTTTGATGCGCTCGAAAACGCTGACCTGAGGCTCCGGTTCCGGTGCTTTCTGCGGTTCTTCCGCGGGCTCGGGCTCTGGGGTCGGTTCCGGCTCAGCCACCGGCTCTGGTTGTGGCTCTGCGGCAGGCGCTTCAATCTCGCCCTCTTCCGGCTCTGGTGCCGGCCCTTTGGAAACCTCGGGCTTGCGCTGCGGCACCGGCTTGGGGCGTGGTGCCCGGCTACGGTTGCCGACGATATCCAGGACAAATACGAGCACAAGAAGGGCCAGGAGGCCGATTGAAATCCACTCTGCCGTCATAAAAATCAATCCATCAGTCTGAATGGGCGGGACAAAGAAAGCCGGTATTCTAGCAGACTGTCCCGGTGAAGTGAGGGTCGCTCCGATTATCGCGACCGTAAACGTTTCCGGTAAGATGCAGGCACATATCCTGAACCGAATATTTCCGTGGAGCGGCGGCTATGGCGCGCAGACAATCCGCAAGCAGGTCTCACCAGACGAGATCCCCAGCCGGTCGCGAGGCGGCTCCGGCTGGCAAAGGCAGCGGCACAGGTGAGCTGCGAATCATTGGCGGCGACTGGCGCAGCCGGAAACTGCGCTTTCCGGACGCCGGTGGCGTTCGACCCACCCCCGCGCGCACCCGGGAAACCCTGTTCAACTGGCTTGCCTTCCACCTTGCCGGCAGTGACTGCCTCGATTTGTTCGCCGGCTCCGGCGCGCTTGGGCTAGAGGCTCTTTCCCGGGGTGCCGGGCAGGCCACCCTCGTGGACCACACGCCAGCTCTGGCCAAAGCACTGCGGGACAACCTCCGGTTGTTGAAATCCGACAACGGCGAAGTGGTGTGTTCGGACGTCGAAAGCTATCTGGCCCAGAGAAACCGGCCGCCATTCGATATCGTGTTCATGGATCCGCCGTTTCGCCAGGGCTGGCTCGAAAAGCTGTTTCCGTTGCTGGAACAACAGGCGTGGATCAAACCCGGCGGCTGGGTTTACATGGAACACGAGAGCGAGCTGCCAACGCCTTCTGTGCCCGTTTCCTGGCAGCTGCACAGGCAAAAGAGTGCGGGACAGGTCACCTACTCCCTGTTCCGGGTTGTTTCCGGGCCAGAATAAAAAAGGGCCAGATGAACGCTTTCATCTGGCCCCGGATTCCCCGCCGAAGCAGGTTTACGTCGATTCTCAACCCGGCATCAGGCCGAAGGGCGCAGCGAGTAGGCCCGGAGGTGCTCGGCGAACTCTTCCAGATAGCGGATACCGCTGGCTTCCGCCTCACGGCACCACTCCATCAGCGCGTTCAGCTTGTCCTGGGGTTTGAGCCCACGCTGACGCCAGAGCGCCTGCAGCTCGTGGCTCTTCTCATAGATCTGGCGCAGCACCGCATTGCGCTCCAGCACAGACTCGAGGGTTTCCTTCTCCTTCGGCTGAATCAGTGTGATCTCACGGGAGAGCAGTTGCTTGAGCTTCCGGTAACGGGGACGGATCTCATCGTCCATCAGCGACTTCTGCTGGCGCAGGACCGGCTCCATGACACGTTTACGGTACTGGCGCATGATATCGAACCGGTTATTGGCTATGGCCTGAACCGTTTCCACATCCACCTCCAGTTTACCCGGCACATGGTGGGCAATGGGTCGATAACCCTTGGGCTTGGCCAGTCCGAACAACTGGAACAGGCGGATGTAGCCCCAGCCGATATCCACCTCGAACCAGCGGCGAGACAGCTTGGAGGAGTTGGGATAGGTATGGTGGTTGTTGTGCAACTCTTCACCGCCAATCAGAAAACCCAGTGGGCTGATATTGCGGGCGTTATCGGCACATTCGTAGTTCCGGTAACCCATCCAGTGGCCGATACCGTTGACCACTCCGGCAGCCCAGACTGGAATCCACATCATCTGCACCGCCCAGATCCAGATACCGTGAACGCCAAACAGGGCCAGGTTGATTACCGCCATCAACGCGATGCCGAGCATCTTGTAGCGGCTGTAAACATTGCGCTCCACCCAGTCTTCCGGTGTCCGCTGGCCATAGCGCTCGAGCGTTTCGGGCGTCGCCGATTCCGCATAGAGTTCGGCGCCCTGGAACAGTACCTTGCGAATACCCAAGACGACCGGGCTGTGGGGATCTTCCTCGGTTTCGCACTTGGCGTGGTGTTTACGATGGATGGCGGTCCATTCCTTGGTGTTCTGCGCAGTGGTTAACCAGAGCCAGAACCGGAAGAAGTGTTTCAAGGCCGGATGCAGGTCCAGCGAGTTATGCGCCGAATGGCGATGCAGGTAGAGCGTTACACTGACAATCGTGACGTGTGTCATTCCGAGGGTGACCAGAATGACCTGCATCACCGACAGGTCAAGAAGACCATTAAACCACATAGCAAATCCTCAAAATCAATATCTTTGGCGCGAGGCCAACCTTCACACTTTAGCGTACAGCTGTAAGCCACAACAACAGCATTTGGATGCAAAATTGTTACTGATTACACTTAGTCGTTTTCCACCGGAGATTCCCGCCCGTGCCTGAACTGCCCGAAGTAGAAACGACCCGACGGGGTATAGCACCCCACTGCGAAGGCGAGACAATAACCCGAGTGACAGTCCGCAACGGCAGTCTGCGCTGGCCTGTTCCGGCCGATCTGGGCGAGAAACTGGAAGGTCAGGTGATTAAAAGTGTAGACCGCCGGGCCAAGTATTTGTTCCTGAATATGGACCGGGGCACGGTGATTGTTCACCTTGGCATGTCCGGCAGCCTGCGCATCATCACTGACAATACCCCTCCCCTGACCCATGATCATATCGACGTGGCATTACAGTCTGGCGTCATCCTTCGATTCAACGACCCACGCCGGTTCGGCTGCTGGCTGTGGGCTGATTCCGCCGAAGAGCACCCGCTGATCACCCACCTGGGTCCAGAACCCCTGGCCCCGGAATTCAATGGCGCGCACCTGTTCCGGCTCTCCCGCGGCAAAAACACACCGGTGAAATCGTTCATCATGGACAATCAGGTGGTCGTGGGTGCCGGTAACATCTATGCCAATGAAGCGCTGTTCAAATCGGGCATTCATCCCCGGCGCAAAGCCGGGAGAATCAGCCTCGACCGCTATCACAGGCTGGCCGAAGCCATCCGGGAAACGCTCAGCGCCGCCATTCTGACGGGAGGAACCACCCTCCGGGACTTCGTGAACAGCGATGGCAAGCCCGGCTATTTTGCCCAGTCCCTGCTGGTGTACGGCCGGGGCGGCCAGCCCTGCAAGGAATGCGGGGCGCCACTGAAGGAAATCCGGATGAACAATCGCTCAACGGTTTACTGTCCCCGTTGCCAGCGCTGAACGCTTACCAGATCGCACATTCTGCAACGAAAAATCGTTTGAAAATGCGCAAATATGATTCATAGTTAACAGAGGATTAACGCCCACGGTTTACAATAGGATGGTATCCGGTTGATACGATCCGGGTTTGCTTTTCTTTAAAGCAGTACCCTTTCAGGGCCACTAAAGCTCAGGAGACAGTAAGATGACCCGCAAGATTTCCCGCACCCTGGTAGCCACTGTGGCGGCCTGCCTGTTGGCATTCTCATCCCTCGGGCACGCCCAGGCCGTGGACGAAACCCCGTCGGCACTGGCAATGACCGGTGATGCGATTTTTGTTCGCCCGGCCTTGCTGGCTACCACCATCGTGGGCAGCGCTGTCTACCTGGTCTCCCTGCCCTTCTCCCTGCTGGGCGGCAACGCTGATGAAGCAGGGGAAGTTCTGGTAATGGGCCCGGCCAAGGCGACCTTCGTGCGCTGCCTGGGCTGCACCCGTACCGGCAAGAAACCCGAGACGGTCCAGACCAGCAACTGATCCGGCTCCATCGGGCGCGCCTCCGTACTATCACGGCTTGCCCCGACGAGCGAACTCCGGCAGCCTGAAGAAAATTCTTCAGGCTGTTTTTCTCTATGGTTGACTGGTCCTCGCTTAACACGGTGTTCCTGGATATGGACGGGACACTGCTGGATCTGCATTTCGATAACCACTTCTGGCTCGAGCATCTGCCGGCAAGGTACGCCGAGCACTACGACCTCCACCCCCAGGAAGCGAAAGACCGCCTGATTCCGATGATCATGGCCGAGCGCGGCTCACTGAACTGGTATTGCACCGATTACTGGAGCGAGCGGCTGTCCCTCGACATCACGGGGCTGAAAGCAGAGGTAGGTGACCGGATCGGTTACCGCCCCCACGTCACGGATTTTCTCGATGCCCTCCGACAAGTCGGGCTTCACTCGGTGATTGTCACCAACTGTCACCCCGACCCCCTGGCCCTGAAGCTGAAACGAACCGGCCTTGATACACGGGTGGATGCCATTGTTTCCAGCCACCAGTTGGGCAAGCCCAAGGAAGATCCCTCGTTCTGGCAGGACCTCCAGCGAGTAACGCCTTACCAGGCCGAAAGCACCCTGATGGTCGACGACAGTTTTCCGGTGCTGGAAAGTGCGCTGGAGGCCGGCATTGCCCAATGTCTGGCCGTATTGGCGCCGGACAGCCAGCAGGAAGCCCGGGAGCAGCACCCGGAAATACCCTGTATTCATCACTTCGATGAAATTCTCCCCGCGCTTCGCCAGCGGTCGCCCCTGCCATCCGGCCGATGACAGGGTTATAATTGGGCTACAAGCCCATCAGGTGAGGAGACATGACGGCATCAACCGCTGACGACCAACGTGTAAGACTCGATAAATGGCTCTGGGCCGCCCGATTCTACAAGACCCGCTCCCTGGCCAAGGAAGCGATCGAGGGTGGCAAGGTCCACTACAACAGCCAGAGATGCAAACCCGGCAGGCTGGTGGAAGCCGGCGCAAAGCTGACGTTGCGCCTGGGCTGGCAGGAAAAAATCATTATTGTTGATGACATCAGCGACCGGCGCCGTGGTGCACCCGAAGCTCAGAAGCTCTACCACGAAACCGAAGACAGCGTTAAGAAACGCGAGGAAATGGCCTGGCAGCGTAAAACTATGCAGGCAGCGCAGCTTCCTCCGGCCAGACGCCCCTCAAAGAAAGACCGAAGGGACATTCAGCGCTTTCGCGAACAGAACGGCCTCTGAACCCTTTATTACATCCCCGCCCTCAGTCAAACGTGCAACGACCGGCATTTAGCATTCAGGAGACACAACATGGCAGCCCGCGACCAGTTCCAGCGCTTTATCTTTGAACACAGCCAGGTGCGGGGAGCCTGGGTTCAGCTAGCGGACAGCTATCAGGAAATCGGCAGCCAGGCGCCCTACCCGGACACGGTCCGGGAACTCCTCGGAGAAGCACTGGTGGCGAGCATCCTGATGAGCAGCACCCTGAAGTTTGAGGGTACATTGTCGGTACAGGCCCAGGGGGAAGGGCCTCTGCGCACATTAATGGCCGAGTGCAGCCACGACAGACACATCCGCGGCCTGGCCCGCTTTGATGAGCATGCGGTCAGCGAAGACAGCTTCCACGATCTGCTCGGCGAGGGTCGGATGGCTATTACCATCACGCCCAACCGCGGCAACCGTTATCAGGGCGTTGTACCCCGGGATCAGGAGACACTCGCCGGCTGCCTTGAGGAATACTTTGATCGCTCGGAGCAGATTCCCACCAGCCTGTTCCTGTTTGCCGACGAAAACGGCGCCGCCGGCTTGATGCTACAGCGCCTGCCGGGCGCCACAGAGGAGGATGAAGACCTCTGGGACCGGGTAAACCATCTGGCCCGAACCGTGGAAGCCTCCGAATTACTGGAGCTGGACAGCGAAACCCTGCTTCACCGCCTGTTCCATGAGGAGACCGTACGCCTGTTTGACTCCGAACCGGTCGCCTTCCAGTGCAGCTGCTCACGGGAGCGTACCCTCGGTGCCCTGGAAGCCATCGGCCGCGAGGAGTGTTACAGCATCCTCGAGGAAGAGGGCTCTATCGAAATGGACTGCCAGTTCTGTCATGCTCACTATCGCTTCGATAGAAATGATATTGATCATCTTTTCACCGGTCATACGCTACACTAGAAACACGTTCGATTAGCCGGGAACCCGCTGATAGCAAGGCTTCCCGGGCAGTCGTTTTTTACCGGCGTCTCTGGCATAATAGCGCGCCTGAATTGACCCGATTGCTCAGATTTCCGTCAATTTTAGGAAGCGGCCTGAGCAATCACTAAGACATCCCGAGGGCGAGGTCGAAGTGAGCAACACTTATAGTGATCTGAGTACAGCACGACTGGTTGAGGTGGCACTGGCGCGTGAAGAAGGCCAGCTGGCATCCAACGGTTCCCTGGTCGTAAAAACCGGTGAGCGCACGGGCCGGTCTCCCAAGGACCGTTATATTGTCGAGGAGCCCAGCACCTCGGACGATATCCACTGGGGTCCGATCAACCGTCCTTTCGACGCTGAAAAATTCGACGCCCTCTGGGATCGTGTTGAAGCCTACATCGCCGAGAAAGACCAGTTCGTGTCTCACGTTCATGTTGGTTCCGACCCGGAGCACTACCTGCCGGTCAAAATGACGACCGAGACCGCCTGGCAGAATCTGTTCGGCCGAAACCTGTTTATCCGTCCGGACAGCTATAACCCGGCCGACAAGCAGGAATGGCAGATCCTGAACGCCGCCAACTTCGAGTGCGATCCCGAGCGCGATGGCACCAACAGCAACGGCTGCGTGATGATCAACTTTGCCAAGCGCAAGGTTCTGCTGGCTGGCATGCACTACGCCGGCGAGATGAAAAAAGCCATGTTCTCCGTGCAGAACTTCCTGCTGCCGGAAAAAGACGTGCTGCCCATGCACTGCTCGGCCAACGTCGGTGAAGACGGCGAAACCTGCCTGTTCTTCGGCCTGTCCGGCACTGGCAAGACTACCCTCTCCGCCGATCCGCACCGCTTCCTCATCGGTGACGACGAGCACGGTTGGGGCCCGGGCACCGTATTCAACATCGAAGGTGGCTGCTACGCGAAGTGCATCGACCTGACCCGGAAAAATGAACCGATCATCTGGGACGCCATCCGTTTCGGTGCCATTGTCGAGAACGTGACCATCGACCCTGAGACCCGTGAGCCGGATTACACCGACGTATCCCTCACCGAAAACTCCCGCTGCGCCTACCCGCTTGAGCACGTTGAAAAGCGCGTGATCGAGAACCGCGCCGGTGAGCCATCTCACATCGTGTTCCTGACCTGCGACATGACCGGCGTCCTGCCGCCCGTGTCCATCCTGAGCCGCGAAGGCGCCGCTTACCACTTCCTGAGTGGCTATACCGCTCTGGTTGGCTCCACCGAGATGGGCTCCTCCTCAAAGCTGAAGTCCACCTTCTCAACCTGCTTCGGTGCGCCCTTCTTCCCCCGTCCGGCCGGCGTTTACGCCGAGCTTCTGATGAAGCGGATGGACGAGTTTGGCAGCAAGGTCTTCCTGGTCAACACCGGCTGGACCGGCGGTCCTTACGGTGAAGGCCAGCGATTCAGCATTCCGACCACCCGCGCCATCATCGCCTCAATCCAGAATGGCGACCTGGACGACGTGGAAACCGAACACCTGCCAACCCTGAACCTGGACGTGCCCAAGCATGTTCCGGGCGTGGACACCGAGCTGCTGAACCCGCGCAACACATGGGTAAGCCCGGACTACTACGATGGCAAGGCCCAGGAACTGATCGCCCAGTTCGTCGAGAACTTCAAGAAGTTCGACGTGGCAGATTCGATCGTCGAGGCCGGTCCGAAGCTGAGCTGAGTCGATTACGGCAAGTAAGGAAAGCGCCCTGCGAAAGCACGGCGCTTTTTTTGTATGATAGCCCAACACACTCCAGGAAATGGCTTCATGAAACAGCATCTACGCCAGCTCTTTTCGTTTATTCTCAAACCACTGGAATCCGGAAAAGTTGGGCCCAGCTACAAAGATTCGCACCGCACCGTGCTGAATGTGGTGGGCGTCCTGTTCCTCGTTCTGGCGACGGTGTCGACGGCTATGCTCGTTTACACCGGTAAGGCAGGCGCCTTGATTCCCGTGCTTGTTTTCTTCGGTATTGGTGGCGTGTCCTTGGTGGTCGGGACGTTGGGCTCGGATGACGCGGTGTCGAAGATGTGGGGCAACCGCTAGCGGACGCCCCATATCCTGTAATCAGGCGTAGAAAATAAGCGGCACAAAGGCCACCAGAACCAGCGAAATCCCCATGGCAATCAGCGGCATAATGATACGCTCATGGCGCTGATAAAAAGTCCCCGTTTCCTGTTGCGCCGCCAGCACTTCCGCCTCTCCAACCACCTGCCGGGTCAGCAGATGGTTCAGGGCTACCGGCGGGCTCAGGTAGCCGAGTTCAAATGCCACCAGGGTCACCATCCAGAAATGGATCGGATGAATTCCGCTGGAATAGGCAATCGTGGCAACCGTGGCGGTCACCAGGATCACGGCACCGAATGCGTCCATGATCATGCCCAGGATCACCAGGATTACCACCATCAGCAGCATGGCCGACCAGGCACTGTCGAACGACTGCGGGAAAGCCTCCATCAGGTGGGCCCGCTCGATCACACCACCGATGCTGACCGACAGCCCCAGCAACAGCAGCAGCGCGCCAATTTCCGCCGTCGTATCGTTTGTGGCGCCGCGGAGACTTCGCTCCAGGCCCTGATGATTGATCTCTCCCGAGGCTTTTCCTGACCGGTTTTTCAGGCTGACATGCTCGTACACAAGGATTGCCAGCATGATCACCGGCAGCAGCCTTGGCGCCGAGAATTCATCCATGCTCACGTCCAGCGCCAGCCGGTAAAACAGCACCACGGCAGCGATGACCAGAACGTAGGGAATCAGGGGTTTGAGCGCCTGCGTCATGGCCGGGAAGGCTTCAGCAGAGGGCGCCAGGTTGAATTCACTCTGTCGGTTCACACTGAGGGCCACGATCGCGAACATGGTGGCGGTCAGCACGAACACCCAGATGCCCCAGCCAAACAGCTCATCAGTGGTGACTTCCCGGTTCAGGTAAGCAATGACAACCACCAGCAGGCAGGGGCGCAAAACCACGCCCAGGGAACCGGACATAGCGGTCGCCGCCAGGGCCAGATGCCGCCGGGCACCGGCGGCACGCAGCTCACTGTATATCACTGCGCCGGCCGCGATCACGAAAATGCCGGAAGCGCCGGTGTAGGCCGTTGGCACGGCCGCCACCAGAACCGCTACAACCGCCAGCATTTCCGGTGGCATGCGCCAGGGCCGGAAGACATTGAACACCAGGGTGGCCAGGCGGGTCTGCTTGAGCATCATGCCCACCCACACATACAGACCGACATTCAGGAACATGTCGGACAGCTCCATCATCTTTCCGAGATAGATACCAATCCCCGACGCGTGTCCGATCAGCGCAAAATAGGTGCCGGAGATCAGACACATCACGGTATAGAGCGGAACGGCCAGGAAGGCCTTGTTCAGGCTGCCGCCCTCCTCAAGATCATCAGGCACCCGGAACAGCCGGTAGAGGCTGGCCAACGTGAGGCAGGCGAAACCGATAATCCAGAAATTGTGCAGCAACAACTCTTCGGACGAGACCGCCGTGTCTGAACCAAGGCTGGACTGGCGAAAGATTGCGCTCGACCCCAGCAGCATGGCATTGGCGATGGTTTGAAGAGTATGGGAGACCGTGTAATCCAGCCGGGTTTCCATGGCACGCATGGCGATATGATGACGAGTGAGGGTCGCCGTGACCGCGCACAGCATGACAAGGATCACGAGGATGAAACGCTGTGACTCCAGGCCAAAGGCGATCAGGTCAGCAATAAAAAGTTCGATGGCCCGATAGGCTTTCACCCCTGGTGTCAGCTGTTCACTGAGATTTTCGAAATTCTGGTGGGCCTCGCGGCAGTCAGCAACCGCTCGTTCGATGGCAAGCCGGACGTCAGCCGGGTCTTTTTCCTCGGCCCCCAGCAACGCGGCCATCGGGTCATCCGTCTCGGCATCCGCCGCCATTTCTTCAGCAACCGCCGCGTCGATATCCCGAGTCGGGTCGCAGGTGGGCTGAACCGGATCCATCCGCAACTTGTAATAGCCACTCCAGAGCTGTTCACCGCCCCGAAGCATCTGGTTGTGGATGTCGCTGCTCGTGGAGAAAATGACCACTGCAAGCAATAACAGACAGGCGGGCAGCGATGAAAACCACTCCAGCCCGCTACGATGAAAACCGCCCTTCGACATAACTGATTACTCTGGATAGGGAGTGGTTACAGCAGATCGTCCAGATCCATGGTTTCAACGGCTTCCGCCTGGTCATCCCAGAAGCTGCCCAGCTGTCCCATGGGTGTACGGTGCCCGGTGTTCTCAACCCAGAGACGGTCAGAAACCGCGACGATCATATCGGTGGCCATGGCGTCCACGAACCGCCACTGCTCATTGGCCGGCGTAGTCTCGATCGATTCGGCATGATCCCGGATCACCGAACGGACCATGGCTTCGTCTCCCTTGTTCAGGGCCGCGATGGCGTGGAACACGTGGGGCAAACGCACACCCGCAACCTCGCCCTGATCGTCGGCGATGGCCAGCCGTTCAAACGCGTTCTCACCCTCGGGCTGGGCACCCGGAATCATCGCCCACACCGTTGCCCGCAATGCCATGGGCGCACCCCACCATTTTTCATTATCGAGGCAGCTTGTGGCCCGGGCGGCAATGGAGCCAACGTTCGCCGGTACGCCAATGGACGAGGTGGACTGAATCTGGGCATTAAGCGCCTGGAGGCCGGAAAGAAGACCCGCCATGTAGATGAACTCGTCCATGTCGTCATCAAAATCCGGGCATTCGCCATCGGCAGGATTGCCGTAATGGGCATTGTGGTGCTGCCAGGCCTTGTAATAGCGCCGGGCAGCAACGCTATGTGCGCGCTTCTGCTGGATCATGGCATCCTCGGCCTCATTGCCGTTCATGGCATTCAGGGCGGCAAGTGCGGCCAGCTCGTGCTCCCTGGCCTCTTCTTCGGCGCAGCCGCCGGCACTGAGGTAGAGCATCACCGCCAACTGGTCCGGCTCATTGGTAACGCGGCCGAAGGACATCAGCAGTGGCGCAGTCGCCTCGCTCATGGCGCACCCCATGGCCAGATCGTTGCTTTCCATCAGAAAAGGCACCGTGTGATCCCTGGAGAAGCCCTGCATCACATCCCCGGTGGTCTTGTACATCACGTGATTCACCGCGCTGCAGCCGCCAAGGACCAAACTGGCCGTGAAAGCCGCCACAAGGTTACGCACTCGACGCGCGGAAAACGGCGACTTGCGGGAGGGATTCCGGAAATGGGTCATACCTTCTTCACCTTTTGCGTTTTTTGTTCTGATGCAGCCCTGCTGCAATCGCACGGCCCGGACTCTGGCGGAGAAACCGGTTTGTTACAGTCTGTAACCAGGCACGCATTATGGCGCAGGAGGCCCCGTTTTTATGCGACCGATGCCGCAAATGACGCCAATTTACACACACCTATGCCACCCCTTGGTTTGCACAATGGGCCGCGAGCCGCTATAGATTGGAGCAACCGAGAGTCGTTGTGATTCCGGCCAGTACAGACCGAACCCGCAGAAATACAATAAAAGGAGTATCCGATGCGCAAACCTGAACTCGCCGCGGCCATTGCCGACCGCACCGGGCTGACCCGGGAAAAGGCCAGCGAAGTGATTACCGCATTTACCGACCAGGTATCGGCCGCCGCCTCCCGTGGCGAGGATGTCACCCTGATCGGCTTTGGCACTTTCAACATCCGCAGCCGCGAAGCGCGTGATGGACGAAACCCGCAAACCGGCGAGACCATTCGCATCCCTGCCAGCAAAACCGTAGGCTTCAAGGCCGGCAAGGCCCTCAAAGACGAAATCCGCTAGTCAGGCACAGGCACGCAGCTGCGGGCCTGCTTTACCCCTGGTTCAGGTTCCGGCGACGGAAGCACACTCAGAGCGAGTGGCATCTACCCGGCACCGAATCGCTTTCATCAACTTGATAGCCCGCTCATCGTATACACCGTCCTCCAGCAACGAGAGACGCACCTTGCGCAGCATCTTGTCGTATTCAGCGGTGTCTTCCTGGGGCAGCTGCATCCAGACGCCTTCCGGAATTTCAGCCTCTGCCTGGGCAATAATCTCGTAGGCCTCGTCTATGCGTTTGATGGCCTGGTCACGCACCATCTGGCCGGCGGAATCCGGGAACCGGTCACGGTGGATGATTACCTGGAAATTCATATACCCGAGGGCATATTTGACCACCGCACCGTTGGGCTGAACGCCCTTGTAAAGTTCCAGTGGTGTGTAGGCGACGGCCGGAGCATAGGCCAGGTCCACGCTACCGTTGTTGAACTTGCCGGCAAAGTTGGCGGAATTGGACCCCACCACAGATGCCCCCACATGGCGAACCATCCGCACGGATGCCTGATCGTAATCGAGGGTTGCAATCCGTTTGCCCTGCAGTTTCTCAACAGAATCAATGTTGCGGTCCCGGGTGTGGAGGTAAATGGCGCCCCCGGGGAATACACCGGCAACCTCGTAGGGACCATCAATCAGGAACGGCCGGGCTTTGGGCTGGCTGAGGGTGTTGTACAGCAGCCGCATTTCCTCTTCGCCGGGCACTGCGCCCATGGCTTCAAGGCTGCCCGTGAACTTGTTGAATTCCCGGGCCCGGGTGCCAGTAAGCAGCACTGCGTCGCACTGGCCCGCCTTGAAGTCCTCGGCGGCCACCTTCTCATCGGTGTAGGCGCGAAGGTCCAGCTTGATGCCGTTTTTCAGGGCAACCGGCTGGAAGGTTTTGGTGATGGCAAACAGGGGACCATTGGCACCAACCGGGTCAAAAACGCAAAAGCTGCGTTCCAGAGGCTCGTTCTGCGCCTGTGCCTGCCCCATCGAGGGGAATACCAGACTGGCACAGAGGGCAGTTGCCAAAGCTACCCGCTGGGGGAGGTTTGCTGATTTCACGGGATGACTCCTGATTATTATTGTCGGGCGCCGGTCTGTGAAAATGAACCGGTCAGGCCACGCTTTCCTTGGTCGACCATAGGGCGACGGCTACAAGAATACGTTGGCACAGGTGCCTGCCATCAAGGGTTTTTCAGCATAAAGGGGGGATTCTGTGATGGTGTCGACAGAGGTTCCGCAACCCCTGCCGCACTTTGTCGCCTGAGCCGGATTCAGATTGCCGGCTTTGGCCAGGCCTTTCGACCCTCACTGAGAGTGAGCCGGACGACACCCGGCAGTTCGCGATCGGTCACCGGCGCATGGCGACCGGCTGAAACCAGTGTTTTCGAGTTCGGTGTCCAGAAGGCATCAGGATCAAACACACAGACATCAGCGATTTCGCCCTCGGCAAGGCGGGCTGTTCTGCCCAGCGCGGAAGCCGGACCGTTGGTCAGCGCGCGAATCAGATCGGGCAGTGCCAGTTCATTCATCTCCACCAGTTCCAGCCCCAACGACAGCACACTCTCAATGCTCGACAGTCCCGGTTCGGTGGCTGCCATGGGCGCCTGCTTGGCGGCGGTATCGTGAGGTTGATGCTGACTGACAATGGCATCAATCACGCCGTCCCGAACACCGGCTATCAACGCCTTCCGATCACCCTCGCCGCGCAGAGGAGGCCGAACATGGAAGCGGCTGTCGAAACCGGCCAGGGCCTCCTCGGTGAACACAAGCTGGTGCATGGCCACATCGGCGGTTACCGCAATGCCGCGGCGGCGGGCTTCAGCCAGCATTTCAACACTGCGACCACAGGAGAGCTGGCTCAGATGCAACCGTACCCCGGTCTCCTCCGCCAGCAACAGCATTTCCATCACCGCGGCGGTTTCCGCCACTTCCGGAATACCGAGCAGGCCCAGGCGAGATGTTACCAGGCCATCGTGGGCGTAGCCGTCGGCGGCCAGGGCCTGGTTCTCGGGACTGAACATCACCGTCAAACCAAAGGTCTGGGCGTAGGCCATGCAGCGGCGCAAGATGCGGGCGTTGCGCACGCCCCGGGAGCCATTACCCACAGCGACACAACCCGCCGAGGCCAGGCCCGCCATGTCGCTGAGCAAATCACCCTCCAGACCCCGGGTGATGGCACCAATGGGCAACACCCGGATCGGCGACCGGCTGGCGGCGCCGTCCCGGATCAGGTGGGTGACGGCACTGGAATCGTTCACCGGCGAAGTTTCCGGCGAAGCGCAGACCGTCGTGAAACCGCCATGAGCCGCTGCGAGAGTTTCCGAGGCAATATTGCCTTTCTGGCCATTGCCCGGCTCACGGAGGTTACAGCAAAGATCGACAAAGCCCGGCGTTATGACAGCGTTCTCTGCGCTGATTGTCTCGTCGGCCTGTGCCCGGGCGGCAGCTTCGCCCATCGCGGCAATACGGCCATCCCGGATCAGCAGCGCGGTATTCTGCTGCTCCGTGCCCTGACCATCGAACAGTCGGCCTCCGGTAATCTTCAGGCTGTTTCCGGATGTGTTGACACTGCTCATGCCTGGCCCCTCTCACTCAATTTCTGCTGCCGTTCTGAAACCTGGCCACCCATGGCCATGGACATGACCGCCATCCGGATGGCGATGCCGTTGGTCACCTGGTTCAGAATGACCGACTGTGGTCCGTCGGCAACCGCCGATTCGATTTCAACGCCCCGGTTGATCGGCCCCGGGTGCATAACGATGCATTCCGGATGGGCCAACGCCAGTTTTTGCTGGTTTAGGCCGTAGAGCCGGTAGAACTCGCGCTCGCTGGGCAGCAACGCCCCTTCCATCCGCTCTTTCTGCAGTCGCAGCATGATGACCACATCCAGATCCTTCATCCCGCGGGTCATGTCGTATTCCACCGTGCAGCCGAGGCTTTCCACGTCTTTGGGAAGCAGGGTTCCCGGGGCAATGACGCGAACTTCCTCGGCACCCAGCTCGTTGAGAGCCCGAATCTGGGAGCGGGCCACCCGGGAGTGCAGCACGTCGCCAACGATAGCGACTTTGAGGCCCTCGAAACGCCCCTTGTGCTGGCGAATCGTCAGCATATCCAGCATGGCCTGGGTCGGGTGCGCATGACGACCGTCACCGGCGTTGATGATGGCCACCCCCGGAGTAACGCTCTCGGCAATAAAATGCGGTGCACCACTCTGAGAGTGCCTGACCACGAACATGTCGCTGGCCATGGCTTCTAGGTTCAGCAGGGTGTCAGACAGGGATTCACCCTTGGAGGTAGCCGAGGTGCTGATATCCAGGTTGAGCACATCCGCAGACAGTCGCTTGGCCGCCAGCTCAAAGGTACTGCGGGTTCGGGTGCTGGACTCGAAAAACAGGTTTACCACGGTTCGTCCGCGAAGCAGTGGCACTTTCTTGATAGTTCGCTCACCGACCTCGATAAAGGAGTCCGCAGTGTCCAGGATGTCGGTCAGCAAGGCGCGGTCAAGGCCGTCGAGGGTGAGGAAGTGCCGCAACTGACCATCCCGGGTCAGCTGCAAGTGGTGCGGGGAAGAGTCGTTCGCGGTCATGGGTCGCCTGTTATCCGATTCGGAGGTTTATTGTCCGGCTTCCTGAAGCTCGATACGGAGCGGGTCGGGGCCACGCAGTTTGACGCGTTGATGGGATTCCAACGCCATTGTCTTGCCAGCCACATCCGGCTGGATGGGCAATTCCCGGGCACCGAGGTCAATCAGGCTGGCCAGTATGATACTGGCTGGACGGCCATAATCGAAGATCTCATTCATGGCGGCCCGGATCGTCCGGCCGCTCATGATGACATCGTCAATCAGGATGATGTCACGGCCTTCGGTATCGAAGGGCAGACTCGAGGGTTTCACCCGGGGATTCAGACCGATGCGGCTGAAATCATCGCGGTAGAAGGAGATATCCAGTTCGCCGAACGGCTCTTCGATGCCAAGGCGTTTGCTCAGCACGTCGGCCAGCCAGACGCCTCCGGTCCGTATACCGATCAGAACCGGGGATTGCACGCCCCGTTGCTCGAGCGCCTGACGCAGCCCGCTTTCCATCTGGTCCAGCAACTGATCAATATCAAGCAATGCCGTCATTCGGTCCTCACTGTTGAAAAAAGGTTTCCAGGATCAGCACCGCGGCCCGGTCATCCACTCCGTGGCGACCAAAATCACGACTGCCTCCGGCGGCCATCACTTCACCCTTGGCCTCGAAGCTGGTGAGCCGCTCGTCCACCATCTCGACCGGCACGTGGTAGCGCCCATGCAGGCGCTTGCCGAATTTGCGCGCCCGGGCACACATATCGTTTTCGGTGTCGTCCATGTTGAGGGGCAAACCGACCACGACCAGGTCCGGACGCCACTCCTCGAGCAGGGATTCAATCTGTTGCCAATCGGGGATACCGTCTCGGGCAGGAATCAGAGCCACCGGTTGGCCGGACCCAAGCAACTCCTGACCGACCGCTACGCCAATACGGCGGGTGCCAAAATCGAACGCCATGACGCGACGGCTGGCCGGTTCAGGCATGACCGACCGATTCGCTGAGCTGATTGAGATCAATGCCGATCAGCTGCAGCACCGCCTTGTAGCGTTCTTCCCAGGGAGTACGGAACAGGATGTCGGTGTTGGCCGGACAGGTGAGCCAGGCGTTGCTGCCCAGCTCCTCTTCCAGTTGCCCTTCGCTCCAGCCGGAATAGCCCAATGCCACCAGGTACTCGTCGGGACCTTCGCCACGACCAATGCCTGCCAATACGTCGCGGGATGTGGTCAGCAGAACATCGTCGGTGACCTTCGCCGTGTTCTGCCAGCTAGTGCCTGGGGGATGCAGCACAAAGCCGCGTTCCGGCTGCACCGGACCACCGCTGAATACCGGCAGATCCAGCTCGCCGCCTGGCAGGTCCAGTTGCTCCAGGATTTCACCAAGGTGGATGTCCAGCGGCTGATTGATCATTAACCCCAGGGCACCGTCGTCGGAATGCTCGCAAATGTAGATCACGCCGCCATGGAAACGGGGATCAGCGAGATAGGGCGATGCCACCAGGAACTGGTGGCGCAAGCTATGGGGAGAGTGTTTTGATGCTGTCATCCGGATGTCAGCCCCCGACGCTGGAAGGACCAGGTACGTATGATTTCAAGTTCATCCACCTCTTTCCGCATTTCGTCCGGAAATGGTGCAAAAGGCGAGGCCATCCTGACTATACGGATGGCAGCATCATCCAGGACGGTGCTGCCGGAAGACTGCAGGATCGCCACCTCTTTAATGGTGCCGTCTTTCTTCAGCGACACCAGCATTCTCAGTGTGCCATAGATTCCGGCATTGCGCGCCTCGGTCGGGTAATTGATATTGCCCACCCGGGTTACCTTGCTCACCCAGTTCTGGACATACCAGGCGTTGGTGGACTTGAGCGTGGACGCGGCGGTAACGCGCATTACCCTGGGTTTGCGGGCATAGGCCTGCTGCTGGGCATCGAAGCGGGCTTCCAGGCTGGCAATCTCGAGGCTGCGCTCCATCAGGCTCTGTTTCTCCCGCACCGGCAGAGGCTCCTCTTCCGGCCTGGTACGCTCCTCAGGCTGTTGAACCTTCTGAGCGGACGCACTCTCGGTCTGCACCACCTGTTTTTCCTGACGCGGCTGCGGCTCGGTTTGCGCAGGAGGCTCGGGCTGAACCTGGGCCACCTGCGGCTGGCTCACCTCCGCCGGTTGCGGGGTGGTCATTTCCCGAACCTCTTCCTCGGTACCACTGCCCTTCTGACTGGTCTGGGCCAGGAAATCCGCCTTCTCCGGAGCTTCCTCATCGTCAAACTGGGACAGGGTGATTTCCATGGTCTGGGCAGAGGAACGGGGCGGTTCAGGCGCAAAGGTGATTCCCAGCACCACGATGGCGTGCACCGCCAGCGCCATAAACAGGGTGAAGGAAAACCGGTCGAAGTCGCTTACCTGAACTGCCATTCCTGATATGGATCCTGTCGTTATACCTGCCCGGCCGCCATCACCGGATTATGCCTGGCCCAGACGCTTCGCAATCGCGTCCATCAATAAGCCACCAATATCGATCCCGAAGGCCGCATCGAGTTCCCGGATACAGGTCGGGCTGGTGACATTGATTTCGGTAAGGTAGTCACCGATGACATCCAGACCCACAAAAATGAGGCCCTTCTCTTTGATCACCGGGGCAACGCGCTCGCAGATCTCGCGATCCCGCGCGGTCAGTTCACGACCTTCACCCCGGCCGCCGGCGGCCAGATTGCCCCGATTCTCGCCATGGGAGGGTATTCTCGCAAGTGAATAGGGTACCGGTTCACCGTCGATCAGCAGGATGCGCTTGTCGCCATCGCTGATTTCGGGGATGTATTTCTGGGCCATGGCCTGGTGCGTGCCATAGTTGGTGAGGGTTTCGATGATGACACCGAGATTGAAATCGTTTTCCCGGATACGGAAGATCGAATGACCGCCCATGCCGTCCACCGGCTTCATGATGACATCGCCGTGTTCGGCGTAGAACTCGCGGAAGCGACTCGCCGAACGGCTGACAAGTAGTGGCGGCGTCAGGTCAGTAAACTGCGTGGCGAACAGCTTCTCATTGCAGTCACGCAGCGTGGACGCCGGATTGACCACCAGAGCGCCCTGCTGCTCGGCCGCCTCCAGTATATAGGTGGCCATCAGGAACTCCCGGTCTACCGGCGGGTCCTTGCGCATGAGGATGACATCAAGATCTCCCAGCGCCCGGTCCTGGGACGGCCCGAAGCCGTACCAGTTTTCCGGATCCATGTGCACAGTCAGGTCACGGGTGTGCGCCATGGCACGGCCACCGTCCAGGTACAGGTCGGGGAGCTCCATGTACTCGATTTCCCAACCGCGTTTCTGGGCAGCCAGCAACATGGCCAGTGAGCTGTCTTTCTTGAAGTGGATATCTTCAATCGGATCCATCACGATCCCGAGTCTGACGGTCATGGGCGTTCCTGCACTCCTGAGGGTTAAAAACACGAACCGGTCTGCAGAGCGGACCAGACATTAAGTGCTATGCTTTGAAATCAGATGGTATTGTACCCGAACTGCAAATGCATCCGGAGAAATCCTCAGTCAGTTACGTGACGTTGCGGGCAGTAGTACATTTGGTCACAAACTAATACTTTTTATCCGGCCATTGATAATCTATAAATGAGCGGGGTTTATAGAAGAACCTTAAGGTTTGTGTTAAAACCCCCGTTTTAAAATAACGACAGTCGCTGAGCGCAAGGCAGTTGGACAATGGATGACAACTTCGAGAACTTGAAGATCATGGTGATCGACGACAGTAAAACCATACGTCGCACCGCAGAAACCCTTCTGAAAAAGGTCGGCTGTGAGGTCATCACCGCGACTGACGGCTTTGACGCTCTTGCCAAGATTGCCGATTCCCAGCCGGACATCATTTTTGTCGATATCATGATGCCCCGCTTGGACGGCTACCAGACCTGCGCACTTATCAAGAACAATTCCTCCTTCAAAAAGACGCCGGTTATCATGCTCTCCAGCAAGGACGGTCTGTTCGACAAGGCCAAGGGCCGCATCGTCGGCTCGGACCAGTATCTGACCAAACCGTTCAGTAAGGATGAGCTGCTCAATACCATCCGCCAGTATGTTCCACAGGCGGAACAGTAAACCTGCTGCCCCCAAGAACTATCGAGGAAACCATGGCCCGCATTCTTATTGTTGACGATTCCCCTACCGAGGTTAAGAAAATCTCCACGATCCTGGAAAAGCATAAGCACGAGGTGCTTACAGCTGACAACGGCGCAGACGGCGTTGCCAAAGCTCGTGCAGAGACCCCGGACCTGGTTCTGATGGATGTGGTTATGCCGGGCCTGAACGGCTTTCAGGCAACCCGCCAACTGACCCGCGCCCCGGAAACCGCATCCATCCCGGTCGTCATCGTAACCACCAAGGACCAGGAAACTGACCGAGTTTGGGGCACCCGACAGGGCGCCAAGGGTTACCTGGTCAAGCCGGTTAACGAAGACGACCTGATCAAAACAATCAACAGTCTGATTGCCTGATCCCCAACCGTGGAGTAAGCATGTCCGCCCCCCAGGCCGCCCCTTTTGCCGTTCTGACGGATATCGCCGCGCGCAGCCGGTCGCTGGCTGCCGGCCTGCCGGAACAACAGCAAGCCGTTGAACTGTGGAACGGCATCGGCTTCGTTCTCGCAGGCGAACGGTACGTTGCCCCCATGGGCGAAGTCACTGAAATCCTCCACGTCCCCCGGTTTACCCATATACCGGGGGTTCGCCCGTTTTTGCTTGGCGCGGCCAATGTTCGCGGCCGCCTCCTGCCCCTGGTTGATCTTGCCGGCTTTTTCGATATTCCCCGCTCTTCCCGTAGCCAGCGGGAACGGCGCGTGCTGGTGGTAGAGCAGGGTGACATTTTCAGCGGGCTGGTAGTCGATAGTGTGCTGGGCATGCAGTATTTCGCAACTGACAGTTTCAAGGATTCGCCCGAGGGCGTGCCTGAAAACGTTCGACCGTTTGTCTCAGGCGGTTATGAACGCAACGAAGAAGTCTGGAAAGTGTTTTCGGCCGTCGATCTGCTCGAGGACGAACGATTTCTTGACGTCGCACAGTGGTAAGGGTGGTGACAATGGCAGGAACATCACCCTGACCGCCTGAAACCCGAAAAAACAAACTTGCCAATTTCTTGAAGAGGCCGGGAGCCAGAAAATGAAGAACAGAGCCGGAAGACTCAGTATGGGACAGGGAGGCAACAAGCTGGTTGCCGGCCTGATCGCCGCGCTGATCGCACTCACTATCCTGCTCGTTGTGGTGCTGTTCGTTATCAATGCAGACAGCCAGAACGATCAGGAATACATCGCCAACACCGCCGAACTGAGAGTGCTCTCTCAGGAGATTGCGAAGAACGCGACCGAGGCTGCCGGCGGTACCGCCGAGGCCTTCAACCAGCTGCGCCGCTCCCGTGACGAATTCCAGCAGCTCTGGACCAACGTAACCGAGGGTAATCCGGAAACCGGTCTGCCGCCGAGTGAACTGGCCCAGCAGAGTGGCGTTCAGGAAAACTGGAACACCGTGCGGGAAAACGCCGACAGCATCCTCTCCACCCAGGATGCGGTGCTCGGTCTCCACGAGGTTGCCCGGACTCTGAACGAAACCATTCCGCAGCTGCAGGTTGAGTACGACGATATCGTACAAATCCTGCTCGACAACGACGCACCCGCCGAACAGATCGCACTGGCCCAGCGTCAGTCACTCCTGGCGGAGCGGATTGTTCGCTCGGTCAACAACGTACTCTCCGGTGACGAAGACGCGGTTATCGCCGCGGACCGTTTCGGTCGTGACGCGAGCCTGTTCGGGCGAGTGCTTGAAGGCCAGCTGAACGGCAACCCGGCCATGGGGATCTCTCAGGTAAATGACGAAGACGCCATCTACGGCCTTGAAGCTGTCGATGAACTGTTCCAGTTCGTTTCCCAGAACGTAGACGCAATCCTTGAAGCTTCTCCCGACCTCTTCAAGGTTCGTACTGCTGCCAGCGACATCTTCCAGAATTCCGAGATCCTGCTTTCCGAACTGTCTGTACTGGCCGAGAACTTCCGGACCCAGTCCGGCTCACGTCTGGTCAGCCCTACCCTGGCCTTCGCGATCCTGGCCGCCATGGTTGCCATTGTTGTGTTTATCGGTCTGGCCCTTTACCGCGAAGCCCAGGCCCGACTGGCTACTACGCAAGAGCAGAACGAGCAGAACCAGAACGCGATCCTGCGACTGCTGGACGAACTGGCCGACCTGGCTGATGGTGACTTGACCACCGAGGCCACGGTAACCGAGGACTTCACCGGTGCCATCGCCGACTCCATCAACTACGCGATCGACCAGATGCGCGGACTGGTACAGGCGATTCGTGGTACTGCCGTACGAGTAGCGTCAGCGGCTCAGGAAACCCAGGCCACTGCGATGCATCTTGCCGATGCTTCCGAGCACCAGGCCCAGGAAATCGCCGGCGCCTCCGCCGCGGTGAACGAGATGGCCGTGTCCATCGACCAGGTATCCTCGAACGCTGCCGAGTCCTCCGCGGTTGCGGAGCGGTCGGTTGCGATCGCGAAGAAAGGCGCGGAAGTGGTACAGAACACCATCCGCGGCATGGACAACATCCGTGAGCAGATCCAGGAAACCTCCAAACGGATCAAGCGTCTGGGTGAATCTTCCCAGGAAATCGGTGACATCGTATCCCTGATCAACGACATCGCCGACCAGACCAACATCCTGTCCCTGAACGCGGCGATCCAGGCCTCCATGGCCGGTGACGCTGGCCGGGGCTTCGCGGTTGTTGCGGACGAAGTACAGCGACTGGCGGAACGCTCCTCTGCAGCGACCAAGCAGATTGAAGCGCTGGTTAAGACGATCCAGTCGGACACCAACGAAGCCGTTATCTCCATGGAACACACCACCGCCGAGGTGGTCCGTGGTGCCCGTCTGGCCCAGGACGCGGGTATCGCCCTCGAGGAAATCGAGAACGTATCCATGTCTCTGGCGGAACTGATCCAGAACATCTCCAACGCTGCACGTCAGCAGTCTTCGTCGGCGGCGCACATTTCCAACACCATGAACGTTATCCAGGAAATCACGTCCCAGACGTCTTCCGGTACCAACGCGACTGCGAAGTCTATCGGTAACCTGGCAGAAATGGCGTCCGAGCTTCGGTCCTCCGTTGCCGGCTTTACTCTGCCGGAAGAAGAAGCGGCGGATTACGAGGAAGAGGAAGACAGCGACGTTCCGGTGGTGGGCTGATTTCCGTTCCAGGGCTGTTGACGGTTTATGGCGCAAATGCATAACAACCTGTCACCTGCCGAGGGCATCTGGTCACTGCGTCGACTCCCGGATATGGACGAGGCGCAGTTCAGCCAGTGGCAAACCCTGCTGGAACACCGAACCGGGATCACCCTGTCTTCCGAGCGCCGTTCGTTTCTGGAAACGAACCTTGGCATCCGGATGCGGGAAATCGGCTGCAGCAGCTATCAGGCCTATTACGAAAAGATCGTATCCGGGCCGGATGCAATCAGGGAATGGTCAACGCTGGTGGACCGGCTCACTGTCCAGGAAACCCGGTTCTTCCGGGATCCCGACGCTTTCCGGCTGGTATCCGACTATGTCCTGACACGGCCGCGGGAACAGCTGAAAAAGCGCCCCCTGGAGGCCTGGAGTGTCGGATGTTCCACCGGGGAAGAGCCCTACACCCTGGCCATGGTGCTGAATGAATGCATGGAGCAACTGGCATTGCAGCCTCTGTTCGGTGTCACCGGCTCTGATATCAGCAAGCCGGTGATCGAGAAGGCCCGGAACGGTCAGTTCAATCCCCGCAAACTGCTGGGAATGGACGAGGAAATGAAAGCACGGTATTTCCGCCCGGCCGAGCGGAACACCGTAGAAATCGTGAACAGCATCCGCGACAGGGTGTGCTTTACCAGACTGAATGTTCTGGACCTGGATAAAGCACCCATGCACGGGATGAACATTATCTTCTGCCAGAATCTGCTGATTTATTTCCGTCGCTGGCGCCGGCGGGAAATTGTCAAGCGACTTGCAGAGCGGCTGGCGCCCGGGGGGTTGCTGGTACTGGGCCAGGGAGAGCTGACCGACTGGCAGCCTCCAGGGTTACAGAGAGTCCCCTCGGAACATGTGCTGGCGTGGATCAAACGCCAGACTGACGAAGAATAACCGGAGTGGTTATGGGCAATCACCATGACAGCATCGCCCTCGACTGGGTTCGGGGAGAGATACAGGACACGCTGACCCAGGGTCAGCATGCACTGGAAGCGTATGTCGAGAATCGTGACGACACCGCGCGCCTGCGCTTCTGCCTGAATTATCTCCATCAGGTACATGGCACCCTGCAAATGGTCGAGCTCTACGGTGCAGCCCTGCTCACCGAGGAGATGGAAAAGCTCACCCAGGCCGTACTCAACGAAACCGTTGCCAATACCGACGAAGCCGTTGAAGTCCTGATGCAGGCCATCCTGCAGTTGCCCCAGTACCTCGAGCATCTGGCCAGCAGCCAGGACGATTTTCCGATGGTGCTGCTGCCACTGCTTAACGACCTCCGTGCCGCCCGTGGCGAATCCCTGCTGTCTGATACCTCACTGTTCAAACCGGATCTGGCCCCCTCACGCATCACTGTGACCGGTAAGGTATCCCAGCGCCTGCAGGACCCGACGGTTCTGGGCCACATCCGCAAGCTGCGTCAGATGTACCAGTTCGCATTGGCCGGTGTTATCCGGGAAGCGGATCTCGATGCCCATTTCGAGTACATGCAGAAGGTGATCCAGCGACTGATCCGCTTGTGCCAGAAGACGCCCCGGGGCGAGCTCTGGAAAGCAGCCAGTGCGTTCGTGGAAACACTGCAGGCACACGTCAATCCGGTGAATGCGGCGGTGAAATCCCTGCTTCGGGAACTGGACAGTGAAATCCGCCGACTGACCGACGAGCATGCGGACATTCTCCAGCAACCGGCTCCGGAAGCACTGCTTAAACACCTGCTCTACTACGTGGCCCGGGCCCGGGATCTGGATTCGCCCCAGGTCAATGCCCTGCGGGATGCCTATCAGCTGAACCAGGCACTGCCTTCGGAAGACGATGTTGATGCCGCCCGAACCCGTGTCTCCGGCCCCGGCAGGGACGCCATCCATTCCGTTGTCGGCGCGCTCAATGAAGAGCTGGCGAAACTGAAGGATCAGCTGGATCTGTTTGTCCGCTCAGAGCTCCGCCAGAACAGTGAGCTTGACGACCTGTTGCCGGGTCTGCGCCAAGTGGCCAATACCCTGGCTGTACTGGGTCTGGGCATACCGCGGAAAGTGATCACCGAGCAGGTCGAACTGGTTGAGAAACTCAGCGCCCAGGCCGAGCTGGTTGACGATGGCACGCTGATGGATATCGCCGGCGCACTGCTTTACGTCGAAGCCAGTCTCGCCGGCCTGGACAGCGAAGGTCAGCAGGAGTTGTCCGCTGACGAAACCTCCGATACACCGATTAACCTTGGCTCCCGGGAACTGGGCGAGGCCAGCGGCGCGTTGCTGCGGGAATCACGGAACACTCTGGAGCAGGTGAAATCCGCCATCGTCAATTTCATTGCCTCGCAATGGGATACCCGGGAAATCGAGCATGTCCCCGGCCTGCTGCACAGCATTCGCGGCGGCCTCAGCCTGATTCCGCTGGACCGGGTTGCAAGCATGCTGGCCTCGGCAGAGCGCTACCTCAGCGATGTGCTGCTGGACGGCAAGCAGGTTCCTGACTGGAAGCAGCTCGACATCCTGGCCGATGCGGTTACCAGCATCGAGTATTACCTGGAGCGCCTCGCTGAGGGGATTGGTGAAAACGATTCGATTCTGCGGGTGGCCGAGGACAGTCTCGCTTCCCTCGGCTTCCCGGTCGGGGCTGAGCCCACCTGGACTGAAACCACGGCCCATGAAGAGACCGTCGCTGAACCGTCTTACGAGCAGGACGAAGCCAGCGTTTCGACCGCCCCGGAAGAGGCCAAAAGCTCGGATTCGGAGCTCCTGGACGACGAAATTCTTGGCATTTTCGTTGAGGAAGCCGAAGAGGTTCTCGAGACCATTCATGAATTCTATCCCCGTCTGCGCCAGAATCACGACGACCGTGAGGCTCTGACCGAAGTTCGTCGTGCTTTCCATACGCTCAAGGGCAGCGGACGACTTGTGGGCGCGACCAGTATCGGCGAGCTGGCATGGTCTGTGGAAAACCTGCTGAATCGGGTGATCGATCAGACCATTCGCCCCACCGAAGACATGTTCACCCTGGTGGACGAGGTCAATGCCCGCATTCCGTCACTGATCCGTGAATTCAAGGACGGCCAGACCGCAGGCGACGTGGAGGAGCTCATCAACCGGGCCGAGGCCATGGCAACCACCCGTCGCACCGACGACGATGCCGTGACGGCGCAGGACATTCCCGAGGTCGAAGACACCGTCGCCGACTCGGGAGAAGAAGAGCAGGAAACCCCGGAATCCATCGTTGAAGAAGCCACCGTTGAGGCCGTGTCGGATGAGTCCGCCGATGACGATGACCTGATTGACGATGAAATACTTGAAATATTCGTCGAAGAAGCCGGTGAGGTGCTGGACACCATTCGCGAATACCTGCCAATGCTTTTGCGCCAGCACGATGACCGCAGCGCTCTGTCAGAAGTTCGCCGTGCCTTCCACACGCTGAAAGGCAGTGGCCGTATGGTCGGCGCGCTGGTTGTTGGCGAATTGGCCTGGTCCGTGGAAAACATGCTGAACCGCGTTATCGACGGCAGCATCTTCATGAACGATGACATCGCCAGTCTTCTGGAGGATGTCACTGCCAGCCTGCCGGCCCTGGTCGACGATTTCGAGAAGCGCCGTGCGGCTTCCTTCGATACCGCCAACCTCGAAGCCCGCGCCAACGCCCTGGCCAGCGGTGAGATTCCCGATGCCAGCATGATGCCGGCGGCCGAATCGGACGGCTCCGAAACCGTAGCGGAAGATGAGATCACCGCTGCAGGCGCAGAGATCGAGACGACTGAAGAGGATGCGGTCGACCCGGTATTGCTGGATATTTTTGAAAGTGAAACCGAGACCCATCTGCAGACGCTGAAGGATTTCCTGTCAGCAGCCGGAGACAAGACCACGGTTACCTACACCGATGATCTTTCCCGGGCCCTGCATACACTCAAAGGCAGCGCCCATACCGCCGGCATCGCACCCATTGCTGCTGTAATCACACCACTGGAACGCTTCGTCAAGGAATCCCGGGCACAGAACAAGCGGGCCAACCGCGACGTGCTCTCGCTGATCGAATCCGCCTGCGATTTCCTGACCCAGGGCCTGGCCCAGATCCGTGAAAATCCACAGGCCTCGCTGCCGGGCACCGAAGCCTTCCTCGAGAAGCTGGACCAACTGACCGAAGAGACACTCCGCGGCCACAGCGAGGAAGCTCCGCGCCAGCATCCGCAGCAGGCACCGTCACGGCTGGTTCAGTTGTTCCTGAACGAAGGCCTCGACATCGTTCTGGATGCTGACCGGATTCTCGACCACTGGGCGGACAATCCCGGCGAGATGGAGTCGTTGAACCCGTTGCGTTCCGAGCTGGAGCAGTTGACCTCCGGCGCCTCAGAAGCCGGGCTCAGCGACGTTGCCGCGCTCTCAAGCGCGTTGAAAGACACCTACGACGAAGCCGCCAGACACGATGAAGCGCCGGACGAAACCTTTTTCGAGACCGTTCGGGCAGCTCACGAACAGCTAATCAACATGATGGATCAGGTGGCTGCCGGGCTTGCCACGGAATCCAGCGACGACATGGTTACCGCGCTCGAAAACCTGAAACGGGCTCCGAGCACAGAAATCCAGGAGCCCGACGCCTTCGAGCAGGAATTCACCGGTGAACTCGAGGAAATCGATCTCAGCTTTGAGATGGATGAAACCGAAGTACCGGCAAATGAAGAACCAGCGGCGGCCGAACAACCGCCGCTGCCGGAAATGTCCGAATCCGATGATGACATGGACGAGGAGCTTGCGGAGATCTTCCTGGAAGAGGCCCGCGACCTCATCGACAGCACCGCCGAAGCGCTGCAGAGCTGGAGCGAAAATACCGGAAACCTGGATATCCTTCGGTTGCTGCAGCGGGATCTGCATACCCTTAAGGGTGGTGCACGCCTGGCCGACATTCCTGCCGTAGGCGATCTTTCCCACGAGTTGGAAAACCTGTTTGAGGGACTGACCGAGCAGCGGCTATCGATCAATGATGAGCTCTCAGATCTGCTGTTCCGCTGCCACGATCGGCTTGCGGGCATGGTCGAGAATCTTGAAGCCAAGGAGCCACCGCGCCCTGCGCCGGATCTGATTGGCGAAATCCAGGCGTACATCGACAGCGCCACCGGAACACGCCCGGTCACCAATGTTGCGAGCCCTGAAGAAGAAGCAGAACCGGATTTCAACGACGAAGAGCAGGCCCCGCTCCCGGAAGTCGAGGAACCCGTCGATTCCGATTCAGAAACCGCGGAAACCGGCGAGGTGGAAGACGGTGTTGCCGATCTCTCGCACCTGGATCCGGAGCTGGTCGGCATTTTCCTGGAAGAAGCCTACGACCTGATCAACTCTACCGGCAGCGCCCTGCACACCTGGACCGAAGACCCGTCGGACCGGAGCATTGCCGCGGAACTGCAACGGGATGTTCACACGCTCAAGGGTGGCGCCCGGATGGCTGGCGTTGAGGCCATTGGCGACCTGACCCACGTTCTCGAAGACCTGTTCGAAAAGGTTGCAGAGGGCCAGCTGGAAGCCAGCGACGCCATGAACGACCTCTTGTTCGCCTGCCATGACCGGCTGGCGCAAATGGTTGAGCAGGTGGCGACGCAGAAGCCTTGCCCACCGGCGGAGGAGCTGGTCGCTCGCGTCCAGTCCATCCTTCGGGGCGAGTCGGCGCCGTCCGAGGAGTCAGCAGAGGCCCCCGACCTCAGCGAGACTCTGACACAGGCCAGCGATGATGACCTGATCGGCATCTTCCTGGACGAAGGCCTGGAAATCTACGACGCCATCAGCGAGTGTCTGGACCAGTGGCGCGACGAGCCGGAGGAACTGACCGGACTGACCCAGCTGCAGCAGGAACTGCATACCCTCAAGGGTGGCGCACGGCTTTCTGACGTCGATCCGATTGCCAACCTGGCAGAAGCCTGGTCCGACGCTCTGGATCCCCTCATCTCCGGGTCCAATAACCAGAAGACGTTGCTGAAGCTCAGCGACCGGGCATTGGGCAGCCTGAAGACCATGCTCAACAGCCTGGAACAGGGCAGCAAGCCCGAGCCGGATGCGGACCTGATTGAGGACTTCCGGGTGGCCCACGAAGTGGCCGCCGAAGAGACCGCTGCTCCCCGAGAAGAGTCCCAACAGGAAGCGATCGACCCGGAAGTACTGGAAATCTTCCTGGAGGAAGCCGGTGAAATCATGGACCAGCTGGAGCAGCTGCTCGATGACTGGCGCAAGGAGCCGGCAAACCACACCTTCAACCAGGAAGCCCAGCGTGCATTGCATACGTTGAAAGGCGGCGCTCGCCTCTCCCAGCTGACCCAGCTTGGGGACAGGGCCCACGCCTTTGAGACACGTCTGATCGACCTTGGCGGCAATGCCCCGGATGAGTCCCAGTGGCAGGCCATTACCGAAGATCACGACGCCATCATCTCCCTGGTTGCCGAGATTCGTAAGGGTTATGAGTCCGGCATGGGTGTGTCCTCGGCAAAGGCCGAACAGCCTGCGCCAGCCCCGGCCGCGCCGAAACCGAAAAAGCCTGAAGAGCCGACGCCTCCCGCCCAGGCAGAAAAACCGGTAGCACCGGCACCCAAGCCCGGGAAATCGCCGGCCAAGGTTCGCAAACAGGCGGCCGAGGCACAGCGGGCGGCCCAGGAGACCATTCGGGTGTCCGCGCCGCTTTTGGATGAGCTGGTCAATCTGGCGGGTGAAACCAGTATTACCCGTGGCCGGCTTGAGCAGCAGACCAGCGATTTTGGCCATACCCTGGACGAAATGGCCGCAACCATCGAGCGTCTGCGTGAGCAGCTACGCCGGATGGAAATCGAGACCGAAGCCCAGATCCTGTTCAGTGCCGAGAAAGAACACGGACCGGATTACGGCGACGACTTCGACCCGCTGGAGATGGACCGCTACTCCTCCATCCAGCAGCTGTCCCGGGCTCTGACCGAGTCCTCCTCGGACCTTGCAGACCTACGGGAAACCCTGTCTGACCGGGTACGGGACACCGAAACCCTGCTGGTGCAGCAGTCCCGGATCAACACGGAACTCCAGGAGGGTCTTATGAAGACCCGGATGATTCCGTTCGCCTCCATGGTGCCCCGTCTACGGCGCATCGTTCGCCAGATCAGCGGCGAACTTGGCAAGAAAGTCGACTTCGATGTCCGCAACGCCGAAGGCGAAATGGACCGGAACATCCTGGAGCGCATGATCGCGCCCCTGGAGCACATGCTCCGGAACGCCCTGGACCATGGCATTGAAAGCCCGGCGGACCGTAAGCAAGCCGGCAAGCCGGAGACCGGCGAAGTCACACTGTCACTGACCCGCGAAGGTGGCGACGTTGTCCTGAGGATGATCGACGATGGCGCCGGCATTCCCTCTTCGGTCATTCGCGACAAGGCGATCCGTCAGGGCATGCTGCGGGAAGACGAGGATCTGTCCGAGCGGGAAATCCTCCAGTTTATCCTGCAACCCGGCTTCTCCACCGCCCAGCAGGTGACCCAGATTTCCGGCCGCGGCGTGGGCATGGACGTCGTTGCCAGCGAGATCAAACAGCTCGGCGGCAGCCTCGACATCGATTCCGCCGTTGGCCGCGGAACCACCTTCACGGTTCGCCTGCCGTTCACGGTTTCCGTCAACCGGGCACTGATGGTGTCCACCGGCGAGGATTTCTACGCGATCCCGCTGAACACCATCGAGGGTATTGTCCGGGTCAGCACCTACGAGCTTGAGGAATACTACAAGCCGGACGCGCCGATGTACGAATATGCTGGCCAGGAATACCGGCTCCAGTATCTGGGCAGCCTGCTGAACAGCGATCACCATCCGAAGCTGCAGGGGCAGGCCCTGCCGCTGCCGGTGATTCTGGTGCGCGGCGCTGAGCAGCCCATGGCCCTGCAGGTGGACAACCTGATGGGCAGCCGGGAGATCGTTGTTAAATCCCTTGGCCCGCAATTCAGTTCGGTGCGCGGTGTGTCTGGTGCCACCATCCTGGGTGACGGGAACGTGGTGGTGATTCTCGACCTGCCTGCGATGATCCGTTCCGACATCCTGTCCGAGCGCCAGCGCCTGGCCAATCTCGAGAAAGCCCGCGAGTCTGCACGGTACGAGGAGCAGGCTACCGTGGTCATGGTGGTGGACGACTCGGTTACCGTACGGAAGGTTACCTCACGACTGCTGGAGCGCAACGGCATGGAAGTCATCACTGCCAAAGACGGCCTGGACGCGGTCGCACAACTGCAGGATCACAAACCGGACATCATCCTGCTGGATATCGAAATGCCGAGGATGGATGGTTTCGAGGTTGCCAGCTTCGTGCGCCACGACGACAGCCTGCGGGAAATTCCGATCTGCATGATCACCTCACGGACCGGCGAGAAACACCGAGAACGCGCGCTGGCTATTGGTGTGAACGAGTATCTCGGCAAGCCGTTCCAGGAAACCGAGTTGCTTGAGACTATTGAGCGGCTGACCGGACGTCAGTGATGGCCGGCCAGACTGGCCGGCCAAGGGTCGGGATCGTCTCGGATGTGGTTCTGCAGCGACACCGACTGCAGGCCGCGACATCAAAGTTCGGTCTGGAGGTGCGTTTTTCCGGGGATCCCGAGCGTTTGCTGGGCTACCCGGAGTTCCCGGATGCCAGCCTCTGGCTGGTTACCCTCGAAGACGAGGCAGATCACCCGTTACTGTTCGATCACCTGCTTGAAAATACCGACGCACCGGTACTGTTCGGATTGGATGAAGCACCCAAGCCGGGAAGTACCGAGTATTTTCGCTGGGAACGACGTTTACTGGGCAAACTTGAGCAGCAACTGGGACACCTGGAAGAGCTGGACTCAGAAGCCACTCTGGCAGAACTGGAGCAGGAAACGCCGGCACCAGCACCATCGCCTGGACTGCCTCACTGGATAACGCCTGCCGTACCCGGTTCGGTGGCCGAGGAAGTCTGGATTCTGGGCGCTTCACTGGGAGGGCCGGCGGCGGTTAAGACATTTCTGGACCACCTGCCGCCGAACCTGCCCGTGGGTTTCATCTACGCCCAGCACATAGATGGGAACTTCACAGAGGTTCTTACGCGGGTACTGGGTCGCCACGCCCATTACCAGCTCAAGCGAGCCGAGGAAGGTTATCGGGTCAAGAATGGTGATGTGGTGCTGATGCCGGTGGAGCACGAATGGAAGCTGAAAGAGCACGGAGCCCTCACCGAAACCAGCAATGCCTGGCCGGGGCCCTATGGCCCTTCCATTGATCAGGTCCTGCTTAACGTCGCGGATCATTACGGCCAGCGCTGCCATGCTATTCTTTTTTCCGGCATGGGTAATGATGGCGCTATTGCAGCGCCTTTACTGAAAGCCTACGGTAGCCGGATCTGGGTCCAGGAGAGCACAAGCTGCGGCAATAGCTCTATGCCCGAATCCGTCGCCGCCACCGGTTGCAGCGGTTTCTGTGGCACCCCGGAGCAGCTGGCACGGGAACTGGTAAAAACCATCGAAGAATCCTGCCTGCTCAAGAGCCGGCAGAAACGGGACTCCGCCTGAGGTAACACGCAATGAATGACAACAGCCAATCCCTCTCCTGCGTCATGATTCCCATGAGCGGACGGCAACTGTTGCTGCCCAACGTCTCGATTGCGGAAGTGGTCGACTATGCCAGCGCTGATGCCGGCGCGAACACGCCGGAATGGCTGGTTGGCTACCTTGACTGGCGGGGCCTGCAACTTCCGGTGATTTCATACGACGCGGCTAACGGCGGAGCCCTCACCGTTCCGGGCGATAATCGGGGCCGCATCGTGGTCCTTAATACCATCGGCGATCACCACAAGGAAGTCCCGTTTATGGCACTGGTTACCCAGGGCATTCCCAGCCAGGCCCGTTTGGCGGAAGACCAGGTCAGGAAGCTGGAGGGTGAACCGGGGCCGGCGGATCTGATGCAGGTCGAGGTTGAAGGTGAGCATGCCTGGATCCCGAATCTGGAATTTCTGGAATCCCTGGTTGTAAAGTCCCGACACTGACCCGTGCCACTGCCGGACATGGCAGACAGCCCTGCAAATGTTATAATGTTTCAAATTTTGCAGGATTGCGACCATGTCTGCCCGTGCTATTCCCTACCGGCCTCACAACCACGATGCCTGTGTCAGTCAGGCCCTGACTGACGCCCGGACCATTTGCCAGCGGCAGAATGCCCGACTGACGCCCATCCGGGAACGGGTTCTGGAGCTGATCTGGCAATCCCACAAGCCGCTGGGCGCCTACGACGTGCTGGCGGAGCTGTCGTCCGATGGTCATAACGCTGCGCCGCCCACCGTTTACCGCGCACTGGATTTCCTTCAGCAGCATGGGCTGGTGCACCGCATCGCGTCGCTCAACGCCTTTATCGGCTGTACCCACGCGGGTGAAAGCCACACCGGTATGTTTCTGATCTGTCGCGCCTGCGGCAATGTGCTCGAACTGACCGCTCCAGAGGTGTCAACAGAGGTTCGTAAAGCCGCATCCGGCGAAGGCTTCCGGCCCGAGACCACGACGCTTGAAATTGCCGGCCTTTGCCCCCGATGCCAGTCGGAGCCCGGCCATGACTGATCCTCTGGTCAACCTGGAGAACCTCACTGTCCGGTTTGACGAACGCCCCGTGGTTGATCAGGTCAACCTGAAGATTCACCGTGGCGATATCATCACCATCATTGGTCCAAACGGGGCAGGCAAGACGACACTGATCAAGGCCGTACTCGGCATCCAGAAAGTGTCTGAGGGTCAGGTGTCCCTGAAAAAGAACCTGGTGATCGGGTACGTCCCGCAGCATCTGACGCTGGAGGCCACACTGCCTCTGAGCGTCAAGCGGTTCATGCTGCTCAGCGGCCAGTCCCTCGCGGAATGTGAGTCTGCCCTTGCCCGCACCGGCGTCGGACACCTGCTGCATGCCTCCGTGCACCACCTCTCCGGGGGAGAGAAGCAGAGGCTGTTGCTGGCCCGGGCCCTGGCCCGCAAACCGGACCTTCTGGTCCTTGATGAGCCCGCCCAGGGCGTCGACATCAATGGCCAGGCGTCATTGTATGATCTGATACGCCAGCTAAGGGATGACCTGAACTGCGGTGTTATCATGATCTCCCACGACCTGCACCTCGTCATGGCAGCAACCGACAAGGTTATCTGCCTGAACCAGCATGTCTGCTGCAGCGGTTATCCCGAGGACATCTCCCACGACCCGGCTTTCATCGAAACATTCGGTCGCCCCGTGGCAGAGTCCCTCGCGGTCTATCATCATCACCACAACCACAGCCACGATCTGCACGGGGATGTTGTCGAGGGCAGACACACGGAATGTGACCATGCCCATCATTGACGCAATTCTGGACGATTTCTTCTGGCGCGCCCTGATCGGCGGACTCGGCGTGGCCCTGGTAGCCGGGCCATTGGGCTGTTTCGTGGTCTGGCGACGAATGGCCTATTTTGGCGATACCCTGGCACACTCGGCCTTGCTCGGCATCGCCCTGAGCTTCCTGATCAGCGTACCGCTGAACCTTGGTGTGATCATCACCTGTGTGGTGCTGGCCATGGCACTGGTACTCCTGTCACGGACCCGGACTCTGGCAACCGATACCCTGCTGGGCATACTGGCCCACAGCGCCCTGGCCATAGGGCTGGTAACCCTGAGCTTCATGCCGGATGTCCGCGTCGATCTGACTGGCCTTCTGTTCGGGGATCTGCTGGCCATGAGCCGTGAAGACCTGCTGTGGATCTACGGCGGCGCGGCACTGATCATTATCCTCCTTGCCGTGCTCTGGCAGGGGTTGCTGATGAGCACGATTCACGAAGAACTCGCCCGGGTGGAGGGTGTTGCCGTAGAGCGGCTTCGCCTGGTTCTGATGCTGATGTTCTCACTGGTCATCGCGGTAGCCATGAAAATCGTCGGCGTGCTGCTGATTACCGCACTGCTGATCATTCCTGCGGCAACCGCCAGGCGCCTGGCCCACAATCCGGAGATCATGGCGGCCATGGCCGTCGGATTCGGGTTTGTCGCGGTGAGCGGCGGTCTGAGTCTGTCCTGGCACCTGGACACACCGGCCGGCCCTTCCGTTGTTGTTACGGCTTTTGCCGTATTCCTGCTGGTCTACGGCGCAGCTGGCAAAGTCCGGACCTGAGCATTTCCCTCTCTTCACGAGCTGGACTAGAGTATAGGAGTAACGTCGGTCTGTTCTGAGGGTACAGACCCAGCCGCAAAGGACGCCCGGCATGGAAAGCTCGACTCCAGCCCGTTTCCGCAGACCGGTCTTATGGCCAGGAATCTGGATTCCCCTGCTTCTGGTCGCCGCCGGCCTGCTGGTAACCGGAATTACTGCAAACATTGAAGCGCGTCGGGCCATGGCGCTTGCCGAAGCGCGATATCACGCCCAGCATCAGGCCCTGGTGAATCATCTGCTGGCCAACGTTCCGGACCAGTCTATGGTGGGCGACCACAACCAACCCGTGTCTGCCTGGCTCCAGGCCTTGTTCAGTGACACCCTGCCGGATTCTCTCGGACTGCGCATCGACACCCTTGAACGACATACCAAGATGCCGCTGTTGGAACTGGGCACCAACGGTTCGGTGGACCCGACACGGGCGCTGCGTACCGAAGTTTCGCCAATGGATCAGAACTGGATACTCACGACCGTACCGTCGCCAGAGGGACTTGAAGCGGTCGCCCAAGCCTCCCGACGAACCGTCTGGATCGCCGGTGCAGCCCTGTCGGTGTTCGCGGCCGCCCTCACCCTGGTGCTGAACCGACGGCTACACCGGCAAACACTTCACATTCGTGGTCTGGAACAGAGAGAAATTGGTGCTGACCATCAGATCGCCAACTTTCAGGTCGAAAAATCGATACTTCGGCGGGCACTGAACGATAGTGAGCAACGGAGCCGGGATCTGGTGGCCCTGTCCGGTGCGGTCATATGGGAACTGGACGAAAGAGGCAGGATCGGTTTTGTTTCACCGCAAATCGCCGAACTTCTGGACCAGGCACCCGCTGACCTGGTCAACCAGCCCCTGGAGGAACTTGTTGCACCGGCGTCCCGGGACAATTTCCGGCGAGCTCTCGCGGCCGCCCGCAGTGACAGTTCCATTGAACGCGTTGACCTTTCCCTGGTCCATCGTGACCAGGAGACGGAGATTCCAGTAGTACTCAGGGTTCGGGCACTGAAAGACCCGGTTCACGGCCTCTCGGGCTTCAGGGTGAGCACCCTGCAGCGAATGGCGCTCTACTCGAGCGCTTTGTGACTGCCATCGCAGAGAGGGGCGTTACCGGTTTGCTTGCACCCGCAGAACCACACCCACTCTTTCTTCTCCGCCTCGTATTTGATCGGGGTTATCCCGGTCCCCTTGTGGGAACCGTCACAGAATGGCTGGCTACCACTGCGGCCACAGGCACACCAGAAGTAGTTCTTGCCCGCCTCAACCATCACAGAGAACGGTGTCTTGCTGGCGACCACCGGTTTTTCATCCGACATAACGTATTCCCCGATTCGTGACTTTACTGCACCAGTATAGTCACTCTTTCGGAAGCCCTGTGTTCAGAGCGGCCTGATGACATCGGGCAGGCGCCGGGTTTCCGTGAGTTCCATAAACTCATCGCCAAGGCGATCACTCTCGGCAATCGCCGAACGCCAGGCCCGTTCCCGGCCGGCATCGTCACCGGCATAGCGCTCGAAATCCTTCCGGTCCGGGAGCTTGCGGTCAGGCAGGGACTCCAGATAGCTTCTTGATGGCGCAACCAGCAGCACGTCCTGCAACCGGGAGGCGTCGCCCCGCCGCCAGGGCAGGGACTTGTCGAACCAGCCGGGAACCACCTTATCGGTGAAATGCGGGTAGAGCACCACGCCAGGCTGCTGGTAAGGCAGATCCAGGTGGTAGTCCAGCAAACCACCGTCTCGATAGACACCCTCGGGCGCGCCGGGGATATTGCGGACACCGGACATCACCAGGGGGATAGATGCGGAGGCCAGGAGAGCAGGCAACAGGTTATCGCGGTTAAACGCAACCTCGTGGCTGGGAAAATCCACCAGTTTGGACACAGGCGCTTTCAGGCGGGCGTCATGGATGATCCCCCGCTCCATGAACCTGCCCAGATGACGACGACTGACCATGTTGGCGCTGATCGCGCCCATAAGGCCGAGCCCCAGCCGGCCCCGGGCGTCTTCCGCCAGCATGCCAAGGCTGCGAACGACCACAACGTTCAGTCGGTACCATGGGTGGTTCAGAATGGCGTCTTCCCGCCCACCGAGCAGCTCTTCCAGAAACAGCACGCTCTTGCGGCTCACTTCCGCAGCGCTGACACCCTTGGCAAAGCGTTGTGCGGTATAAAGTTCTGCCAGCCGGGCAAGCTGGGCTTTCGGGTCATCGGAGGAAGCCACCGCGGCAAAACGCCAGCTGCCGATCGACGAGCCGATCAATGATCGCTCCTGCGGAACCCTTGGCAACCAGTCACCGAAAATGGCTTTATCCAGGCCACTTATTCCCAGAGCCTTGGGGCCACCGGCAGCACCCGGAATGACATGCACATCCTCGGGCGACAGCGGCGTTTCCCTGAGGCGCTGCATCGCGCGCCGGCCTGCCCGGATCGTCAGAGCCGGTTCTCGGATGTGAATAGCAGTCATAGGATGGTCCCTGGGCGTGTCCCTGAATCAGTCCCGCGGAGTTTAACGAAGTGGACAAGGCGCGGCCAACTGAACAAAACTAATGGTGGTCATAAACGGCGCTGTCTGCTTCATTAAATGAACGGCCATGCTAGACTTCAAGACTGTCCCGGCACCGGACGCGGGCGGATAGGACTCAGACAGCAGGAGTATGCTGTGAATTTTTCGGTACCACCCTCCACCCTTGCCACCAACCCGACACTCGCGGTGCTGGGGTTCAAGCGCCAGTTGGTCTATCACCTGCATTTCTGGGCGTTCATCGCGGTAGCGCCCCTTGTAATGGTGCAGTGGCAGCAATCCCATTATCTGCTGTCTGCACTGTTGGTTCTCTTTGGCGCCAATGCCCTTCTGGTCATCGCTTTTCTGAGGTTCCGCGGCACTTATTTTCTGAAAGGCCGTCTGTTTCCCCTGTTCGCTGTAGTTTGTGCCGCGTATTCGACACACATCAATGGCCACGCCGGCCTCTACTGGGCCTATCCTGCCGCCACGGCCCTGTTTTTCCTGTTACCGCTCAGGGAGGCGATTGGAAGTAACATTGTTTTCGTTGTCGTTATGGCCGTCGTGTCCTTTTTACGATTTCCCGAGGCCGACTTCTGGCGGATAACCTTTTCGCTGGGCCTCACGTGCCTGTTTGCCATGATTTTCGCCTGGCTGGTGGGCAAGCTTCAGCAGGAACTCACGCGACTGGCAACCACCGATCCCCTGACCGGCTGTCTGAACCGTTCGCAACTGGCTGACATCCTCAACGGTCAGATTCAGATGCGGGAGCGGTATGAGCGGGTCTCCAGCCTGATTCTGCTGGACCTTGACTACTTCAAGACGATCAACGATCAGTGGGGTCATCTGGCCGGCGACAAGGTGCTCACGGAAATGGCACTGCGCCTGAGATCCCGCCTGCGCGAGAGCGATCAGCTGTTCCGGATTGGTGGTGAGGAGTTCATGATCGTTCTGCCGGAAACCCGCCAGAAAGATGCCGATGTGCTGGCGAATCAGCTTTTGACCAGCATCAGCGCACGGCCATTCCAGGAAGATATCAAGGTAACCGCCAGTGCCAGTGTCGCCGAGGTCAGCAAGGGTGAGACCTGGTCAGTCTGGCTGAACCGGGCGGACCAGGCGCTTTACGAAGCAAAATCCCGGGGTCGCAACCAGGTCGTCAACGCGGCCCGGCCGCTACCGGTTGTAGGCCGGGGTGCCGAGGATATGCCCGATTCCGCATCGGGCTAAGGAAAGCCCGCCCCGGGGGTTATCCCTCGCAGCGCTTGCGAAACTCCCGATAGGCACTGAAAACTTCCCAGGGGCACTCCAGATGGGGGTAGTGCCCGATATTCCTGAGGGTGACCACATCACCATCGGGCATCAGTTCCCTGTAGCGTCTGACCATGCCGGCACCCGAGACCGGATCGGCGGTACCCGAAATCAATCGCATCGGCTGCGTTGCCTTCTGCAGCGCGCCAACCCACCGGTTGCGGTGACAGCGTCGTTCTTCCATGAACTGGATCAGATGATGCAGGATGCCCCGGCCGTTGTTGTAGGTCAGCAGGTGCCAGAAATCCTCCATATCCTGTCGATCAGGCGGATTCTGGCTTCCGAATAACCGGCGGAAGTTTCGCTCGAAACTGCGTCGGGTCAGGCCTCGGCTGATCAGCCCGCCAAAGGGGCTCCCCAGCAGCTTCTGAATAAGCAGGGGATTGTGGACCTCGGGGAAAAGGGCGCCGTTGAGGAAACAGACACTCGCAATCCGGAATGGCAGCAGGTCCTCTTGCTCCCTCGCCAGAAGCTCCTGGGCAACACTGCACCCGTAGTCATGAACCAGAAGGTGCACGGACGGCAGACCCAGACCCTCAATCCAGCCCTGAAACAGATCCGCCTGGTCTTCAATGCTGTAATCGTAATCGGCGGGTTTATCGGAAAAGCCAAAGCCCAGCATGTCCAGGGCCAGCACGTTGTGCTGCTGAATCAGCATCGGCCAGAGTCGATTCCAGTCCCAGCTGGCAGTGGGAAATCCATGGATCAGCACCAGCGGTTCTCCCGAGCCTGCCATCCGGCTGAAGATGGCATGTCCCTCGAAACTGAACCACTTACCTCCATGTTGCCACCCTTCTAGGGTGCCTTCCTCGCGCCCCGCGGCGGAAACCCCACCAACGGTCGGCATCACCTCATCCATGCATTGTCCCCGACGAACATTGATAGCCTGAAACTGTAGAACAAACCGGCCGCCACTGCCATAGCCCCACCGCCCATACCATTGGGCGTGGCGGCCAAAGTGGTCTTTTCCGACGATGCCTGCGTAAAGCGTAGAGATGGCGGGCAAATTGCCTTAAGCTTTGGCCCTCGTAAGACACTGCTAACCGGAAAAGACTATGAGTAAACTCCTTGACGACCTCTCAGGGCACTTCCGTGCCATCATCGATGGCCTGGGCGAAGACCCGGATCGCGAGGGTCTGCAAGACACTCCAATGCGCGCGGCCAAGGCCATGCAGTTCCTCACGTGCGGGTACCAGCAGGACCTTGGCGACCTGGTGAACAATGCGGTATTCGAATCGGCCATGGATGAAATGGTCGTGGTTCAGGATATCGAACTCTACAGCATGTGTGAGCACCATATGCTGCCGTTCATCGGCAAGTGCCACATTGCCTACCTGCCCGCTGGCAAGGTACTGGGCCTGTCCAAGTTTGCCCGCATCGTCGACATGTACGCCCGCCGTCTGCAGATCCAGGAAAACCTGACCCGACAGATTGCCGAAGCTGTTGAGAGCGTCACGGGCGCCAAGGGCGTGGCCGTTGTCATCGAAGCCCAGCACATGTGCATGATGATGCGGGGCGTGGAGAAACAGAATTCCCGCATGAAAACCTCGATGATGCTGGGGCAGTTCCGCAAATCCCAGGCGACCCGCACAGAGTTTCTGACGCTGATCAGTAACAATCGCTGAACTATCTGACCCGAGGGAGGGCGCATGACAGACGTCAACGGGAATCACCTGGCAAAAGTCCGCATCAAGGATCTTCTTCTCAGGGCCTACATCGGCATCAAGGAAGAAGAAATCAATAATCAGCAGGACGTGTTGATTAACGTCGCGCTGACTTACGATGCCTCTGAGGCGGTAAACCGGAATGAAATCTCTGCCGCCCTCAACTATCGCACCATCACCAAGCAGATCATTCACCACGTGGATGGCAATCGCTTCGCCCTGCTGGAACGCCTGACCCACGAGGTCCTGACCATTGTCATGGAACACGAGGCGGTCCAGTGGGCCGAGGTGGAAATCGACAAGCCCCACGCGCTACGCTACGCGGAGTCCGTGTCTGTCTGTCTGCAGGCACACCGTTAATCCAGCGAGGTTTCGCCAGCATCATGCCCAGTACCAGCCCGGAACAGTTGCGTGACATCCTGACCACTGTCAGGACCATCGCCCTTGTCGGCGCGAGTGAAAAGACCAGCCGGCCTTCCCATGAGGTCATGGAGTACCTGCAGTCCCAGGGCTACCGAATCCTACCGGTCAATCCCCGCCTGGCAGGTCAGACCGTGCTCGGTGAAACGGTATACGCCGACCTCCGAAGCCTTCCCGAACCGGTGGACATGGTTGACCTGTTCCTGGCGCCGGAGCGCACCGATGCGATTATCGACCAGGCCATCGATCTGAAAATCCCCGTGGTCTGGCTCCAGATTGGCGTCATCAACCATGAAGGGGCGGCGCGAGCGGAAGCCTCGGGGCTGACCGCGGTGATGGACCGTTGCCCCAAGCAGGAAATTCCCCGGCTGGGGATTGCCAGAGTTTCCGGAAACGCCTGATACCCGATCTGCATCAGGAACTGCGTCACACTTCCAGCACTCTTCTGTAACCGGTCTGTCAGGTCTGACATAATCACCGGACATAAAACAGAAGACTGGTAGAGCCATGTGGTTCCGACGTAAATCCAGCAAACAGCACCGACATTCCGTCTCGGCGCCGTCGGCGCTCGCAACTCATTCGGACTCCCCTGTTTCGACTCTCCAGCGGGTGCGCTTACCGGTGGACCTTCTCCAGCCCGGCATGCGCGTCGTGAGCCTGGACCGGCCCTGGACCCAGGTGCCGGTTCTGTTTCAGGGCTTCACCCTGACTGATGACAACCAGGCGCAGATTCTGCGGCAGTACTGTGAGTGGGTTCTGGTGGAGGATGAAGAATCACGCCTGAACCCGGTGCTCGATCAGATCTCGCTACTCAAGCGTCGCACCAGCGAACCGCTGTCGGAAACCTGCTCTCTCCAGCAGGAACTCCCAAGGGCACACGCAACCTGGAGCCGGACCCAGGCCTTTGTGGAAGAAGTCACCCGACAGATTGAAGCCGGCAATGACCTCAACCTCCAGAGCGCCCGCCCCATCATCCGGGAGTGCGTCGACAGCGTGAAAGCCAACGCAAGCGCCATGTTCTGGATGAGCAGGATAAAGTCCCGGGATGCCTACACCGCAGAGCATTGCCTCAGGGTGGCTATATTCTGTGTCGCCTTTGCCCGCTTCCTGGGCATGCCGGACGAAGACCTGGAGACCGTGGGCATGTGCGGTCTGCTGCACGACCTTGGCAAACTCAGGGTTCCCGACGAGATCCTCAATAAACCCGGCCCGTTGACGCCAGAAGAGCACAGCATCATGCGACAGCACACAACGCTGGGTTACGAATTGCTTTGTGCTGATGTCAATCTGGATCCGATTATCAGCGATGTCTCCCGTCACCACCATGAACGCATGGATGGTCGCGGCTATCCTGAACAGCTGGCGGAGTGGCAGATCAGCCGTTTCGCCCGTCTGGTTTCCATCGTCGACGCCTTCGATGCCATTACCAGCGACCGGTGTTACCGGGATGGGCTACCGGCCTCCGAAGCCATTCGCATCCTGTTCCGTAACCGCGGCCAACAGTTCGACGCTTCCATGGTGGAAGCCTTCATACGGATGATTGGCGTGTATCCGCCCGGCAGCCTGGTCGAGCTGTCGACGGGCGAAGTGGCCATCGTCCTGGCGACCCACCCCCGGCGCAAGCTGAAACCAAAGGTGGAGGTGCTGCTCAATGGCGACAAGCAGCCAGTCACCCCGCGTATCATCGACCTGGGAGGCACGGGTTCCGAACCTGACGAGGGTTCTCCGGAAATTGCACGGCCACTGTCCGACGGCGCCTTTGGAGTCTCGCTTCGGAACCGAATCAAGCAACTGATGGCGGTGGCCGGTAGAAATGCTTCATAATTGCGCTGGCGCTGCCGACTGCCCGGTACCACCGTTTAAAGTCACGGAGTAACCTGTGGAACAACCTGTATCACCTCCCAAACCTGTTGTCTCGGGCCTGCTGAGCCCGCTGTTTCCGGTGGTGATCTTTCTGGTTTTCCTGGGTCTGGCAGCCGGCCTGCGCTACGGGCTGGTACAGCAGGACAAACGTCAGATAGAAGCAAACCTGACCAACGAAGCCCGGGCCATGGCCAACCACCTGGAGCGGGAATTTCTGATCCACGCCGAAGCCATCCGGCGCATGGCCAAACGCCTGGAGGCAGACCCTGCCAAAACCAAACAGGAGTGGCGGCGGGATGCCCGCAACTACCTCGACGACTTCGGCGTTTACCAGGCCATTGAGTGGATTGACTCCGATTTCATTATCCGCTGGCTGGAGCCGATTACCGACAACGAAGAGGTCATCGGCTACAACGTCGCCTTCAACGAGGAACGGCGCCAGGCACTGGAACGGGCGAAACAGTCCGGCAGCTGGGATCTTTCCGGTATCATTAATTTGCGCCAGGGCGGCAAGGGCATGGTGATCTATGCACCGGTGGGTGCCGGCCCCGAGAATAATGGCTTTATAGCGGGCGTGTTCAGAATGGAAGTGCTGGCGCGCCAGCTTCTCACCGAGCGGGTTCTGGAATCCTTCCGGGTCGAGATTCGCGAGGCCGGCGAGGTGAGCTATGAACTGAACGTGTCCCAGCCGGTTAGTCGCGACTTTGCCCAGACCCAGGACCTTAATTTGCCGACCCTGGACTGGACATTGACCCTGCGCCCTTCCACTGAATGGGTGGAAAGCCAGTACAGCTATTGGCCGGGGATGACCTTTGCAACCCTTTTGCTGATGGGTCTGCTGACCAGTCTGACCACGCTGCTGGTACAGCTCATTCTCAAGCGCAACCGCGCGCTGCTGAAGACCCGCCGGGAACTGGATCAGGAAATCGCGCAGCGCACCGCCATTCAGAAAGATCTGGCGCGACTGGAATCCACCGACACCCTCACCGGCCTGGCGAACCGTCGGTTCTTCATGGAAGACCTGTCCCACACCCTGAACATTGCCGATCGCCAGATGCGCCAGGTTGCCCTGGTGATGCTGGACCTGGACCGTTTCCAGACCCTCAACGACTCCCTCGGCCACCAGTTCGGGGATGAACTGCTGATCAAGGTGTCCGAGCGGCTGAACCGCCTCAGCAATGAACGCCTGCTGGTGGCCTACTCCGGGGGCGATGAGTTCATGTTCTGCCAGCAACAGGTGGACGACATTGACGACATCATTCACCTGCTGGGCCAGATCAAACAGTGCTTCGACCAGCCCTTCGATGTTCAGGGACAGTCCCACAGCATTACCGCCACAATGGGTGTAGCGGTGTACCCGCAGAGCGGTCTGGATGCGGATACGCTGTTGCGCAATGCCGACATTGCCCTCTACCGGGCCAAGGAACAGGGCCGGAATACCTATCAGTTCTATACCGAGGGCATGCAGCAACGGGAAGTCATGCGTCTTGAACTGGACAAGGATCTGAGCCAGGCCCTGGCCAACAACGAATTCGTGCTCTTCTATCAACCCCAGCTGAACCTGAACACCGGTGAAATCCAGAGCGTCGAGGCGCTGATCCGCTGGCGCCATCCCCGCCGCGGTCTTCTGCCGCCGGTGGAGTTTATCCCGCTGGCGGAAGAGAGCGGTCGGATCACTGATATCGGGCGCTGGGTGGTCATGGCGGCCTGTCGGCAGTTGGCCGCATGGAAAGGCACTCCCCATGAGGGCCTGCGCATTGCGGTCAATCTCTCGGGCCGGGAGCTGGACGACGAGGATCTGGTGGACCACATTCGGGAAGCCCTGGCGGCGGAGAATGTGCCGGCGAATCGCCTGGAGGTCGAGCTCACCGAGGAAATCTTCATCCAGAACATCGAGCACAACCTGAATCAGCTTTCGCGTCTGCACCAGTTGGGTGTTCACCTTGCCATTGATGACTTCGGGGTGGGTTATTCGTCGCTCGGTTACCTTCGGGATTTCCCCGTTGACCTGCTGAAAATCGACCGCTCGTTTATCACGGAAGTCACGGAACGCCATGACGACGCGGTGATTACCCGGGCGGTGATCAACCTGGCTCACAACCTGGGTATTGAGGTGGTGGCCGAGGGTGTGGAAACCGAGGAGCAGCTGAGTTTCCTGAAGAATCATCGATGTAACTTTGCCCAGGGTTATCTGATCAGCCGGCCGATTCCGGTTTCCGACCTTGAGAAGGCCCTGGCTTCCGGTGTTCTGGTGGCGGGCATTACGGCCGATTCCGGATTGTAATTGCCGCGGCCCGTCCCCAAGATACGGGTAAATCCTTCAGGTGAGATTCTATGGCCGCGCAATACCTGACTCCGGAGCAGGACGATAAAATTCGCCAGTGGGAACGCTGGAACCGGAACTATTTCATTTTCGCGTTTGTGGCGCTGACCGTCATTCTGGTTTTCAGCAGTCAACTGGGGTTGTCCAGCGGTGAAAGCTGGGGCCCCCTGGGTGTTCTGATCGCTGCGCTGATCACGCCTATTATTGTTCTGCAGCTCAAGCTGGCGTGTCCGGCTTGTGGCCACAAGATTGGCTGGCAGGCGAAGCTGATGGCGCCGGATCAGTGCAAGACCTGCGGTACGTTTCTTCGCTCGCGGGATTGATAGCCGTCCTTCGATTTTCCCTCCTCAAGAAAACCTTTGACCTGTGAGTTGCTCACAGGTTTTACTCTATTCTTAATTGGTTTGGAGTTTGCCGTGCTGAGGTGGGTACGGTCCGGTTTTACACCCGCGAGAACCTGCTCAAACCGACCCGTAACCCGGACAACAACTACCAGCAGTTCGATGCCGAGGATCTTCGACGGCTTCGGTTTGCCCGTAAGGCGCGGCAGCTGGGATTTTCGTTGCCTGAGATAAGACAGATCCTGGATCAGGCGGACAATCATCATTCGCCGTGTCCGATGGTTCGGGATGTGTTTCAGCACCGGTTGGCGGAGGTTGAGCGGGAGATTCGGGAGCTGCAGCAATTGCGCAAGCGGATGACCGTTGCGCTGGCCGCCTGGCAGGACATGCCGGATGGTACGCCCGATGGCCATACCATTTGCCGGTTGATCGAACACTGGGATGATCCGGCGCCCTGTTGCGGGGCAACTGAACAGAACGAGGAGTGATTCTGGATGACTGACACACCTGTTTTACAAACCACTCTCAGCATTTCCGGGGCTTCCTGCCAGGGCTGTGTGAAGAAGATTCGCAGCGCCCTGGAGCCGTTGACAGGCGATGCTGAGCTGGTTGAGGTCGATCTGGAAAAACAGACCGTGGACCTGCCGGAGGGCGTGGATGCTGATGAGGCGGCTCGGATTGTCACCGAGACCGGCTACCCGGCCGAGCCTTTCCAGGAAGACGCCGAGCCGGCCAGTTGCTGTTCTTCAGGGAATGAGGATGAGGCCGATACCGCCGACGACTCGGAAGATCAGGCAACCGAGGCAGATTCTGCTCCGACTGGTTCTGGGGCAGCAGCCGGTGCGGACGGGCAGATTCATCTGTCCGTGACCGGTGCTACCTGTTCTTCCTGTGTAAACACCATTGAGAAGGCCCTGATGTCGGTCTCCGGTATCAGCCATTCCCATATGAACCTGGCGGACAATACCGCCACGGCCACGGGTGATGCCGATCCCGAGGCGCTGGTGAAGGCAATAGAAAATGCCGGTTATGGCGCCAGCGTGATCGAGGACGAGGACGAAGCGGACGCACGCAAGCAGGAGGAAGACCGGAAGCAGTACAAGACACTGCTGATAAAGATGGCCGTGAGTCTGAGCCTGGGTCTTGGGCTGATGGTCTACGGCATGGGTTTCGACACCATGATGGTGACGGATGCCAATCAGCTCACCTGGCTGAACCTGGGCATTCTCACTCTTGGGGTAATGATCGCTACCGGACGACACTTCTACACTGGTGCTTGGAAGGCATTCCGGCACCATAACGCCAACATGGACACCCTGATTGCCCTGGGTACCGGCACCGCCTGGCTTTATTCCATTGTCGTCACCAGTATTCCCGGCGCGTTGCCGGAGATGGCTCGCCATGTCTACTTTGAGGCCTCGGCGATGATCATCGGCCTGATCAACCTGGGTCAGGCCCTGGAGCTTCGGGCCAAAGGCAAGACATCGGAGGCGGTGCGCCGGTTGCTGGACCTGCGGGCGAAAACCGCGCGGGTGATTCGGGATGGTGAAGAGCAGGACATTCCGGTAGAGGAGGTTCTCAAGGGCGACCACATCCGGGTAAGACCCGGTGAGAAACTGCCGGTCGATGGCGTGATTGCCGAAGGCTCTACTCGCATTGATGAGAGCATGCTCACCGGTGAGCCCATGCCGGTGAGCAAATCGGAAGGCGATGAGGTGTCTGCCGGCACCCTCAACACCCATGGTTCGATTGTCTACGAGGCCACCCGGGTTGGCAGTGACACCGCGCTGGCTCAAATCATCAAGCTGGTGAAAAAAGCCCAGGGCTCGAAGCCTGCCATTGGACGGCTTGCGGACAAGATTTCGTCGGTGTTCGTGCCCACCGTGATGCTGATTGCCGTCGTGGCGGCGCTGGTCTGGTACAACGTCGGGCCGGAACCGGCAGTGGTTCATATGATGGTGGCCGCCACCACGGTGCTGATCATCGCCTGCCCCTGCGCCCTGGGCCTGGCCACGCCCATGTCGGTAATGGTTGGCGTTGGCAAGGCGGCGGAATACGGCGCCCTGATCCGCCAGGGCGATGCGCTGCAGACCGCCGGTAAGCTGGACCTGGTGATACTCGATAAAACCGGCACCATCACCGAAGGTCATCCGGCAGTTACCCGGGTTCATGCCAGCGACGGTGAAGAGCAACGCCTGCTGGCGCTCGCGGCGGGGCTGGAACAACACTCCGAACACCCTTTGGCCGAGGCGATTCTGGCGAAGGCCAAAGAAAAAAGCGTTCAGCTGGAGAAGCTGACCGGTTTCGAGGCCCTGAATGGTAAAGGCGTGCAAGGTGAACTCGACGGCAAGCCCGTGCGTCTGGGCAACCGCCGCTGGCTGGAAGACCAGGGCGTTACGCTGGGCGATCTGGACGATGCCGCCCACTCGATTACCCAAGAAGCCGGCACGCCCCTGTTTCTGGCATTGGGCACCGAAGCTCTGGGGGTCATTGGCGTTGCCGATGCCATCAAACCGGACTCCAAGGCTGCCATCCAGCGCCTTCACAAGGCTGGCATCAAGGTGATGATGGTCACAGGCGATGTCGACGCCACCGCAAAGGCCATCGCGAAAAAAGCCGGCATCGATGACTATCGCGCGGAAGTGCTGCCTGAAGACAAGGCCGAGGTGGTCAGTGAAATGCGCGGCAAGGGCCACACAGTCGCCATGGTCGGCGACGGCATCAACGATGCTCCGGCCCTGGCGGCGGCGGACGTCGGTTTTGCCATCGGCACCGGCACGGATGTGGCCATTGAGAGCGCCGGCATCACGCTGATGCGAGGCTCGCTCCACGGCGTGCCCGATGCCATCGAGATCTCCCGGGCCACGGTGAAAAATATTCACCAGAACCTGTTTGGCGCGTTCGTATACAACACAATGGGTATTCCGGTGGCCGCCGGCCTGCTCTACCCTGTCTGGGGAATACTGATGAGTCCGATACTGGCCGGCGCTGCCATGTCCCTGTCTTCGGTGACGGTGGTTTCGAACGCCAACCGTCTGAGGTTGTTCCGAACCAGTCACCGTCCGGAACAGAACGACAGCAACAGTGATCCGAAACAGCAACAGGAGCGGAACTGATGGAAACAATGCTGGTCAACGTCGGAGGTCTTGCCCTGATGGCAGCCATCGTCTGGTGGTTCTGGCTTTCCGGTTCTGACGACACAGGCTCAAGTAAACATCAACATCACCACTGAGGTACTTGCCATGAAAAAACACACCCTGGCTTTTGGCCTGATGGCAGCCCTGGGATTCAGCACCACGGCGCTGGCAGCCGGCGCAGCCCAGAGCATCCACGTTTACAAATCCCCGACCTGCGGCTGCTGTGATGACTGGATAGATCACCTGAAAGAAAATGGCTTCGAGGTGGAGGCGACCAACACCAACGATATGGGCAGGATCAAGGCCGACGCAGGCCTGATTGCCGGTCTTGGCAGTTGCCATACCGCATTCGTGGGTGACTACGTCATCGAGGGCCATGTGCCAGCCGAGGACATCAAGCGCCTGATCAGCGAAGCACCCCAGGCCACCGGCCTCAGCGTGCCCGGGATGCCCATGGGGTCACCCGGCATGGAAATGGGCGACCGGAAAGATCATTACAAGGTCATCCTGTTTAACGAGGCGGGACAGACCCGGATCTTTTCCGAGCACAATTAACGCCAATAACCAGGCAAGGGCCGGTATTTATCGGCCCTTGCGGCCTCCTTTTCCTCCCGCTTCCTGCCAGTCCCTGTCTGTTTTTTCTACACTCTGGTTAACCAGTGTTCTATCATTGGCGCCCAGAAACCCAGAAAAATCCGAGAGGGATACTCGTTGAGCCTTAAAACCCGCATCCTTGGCCTGGCCGCCAGTCTCATCATCGTGGCTTCCGTGGCTTCGTGGCTGGCCTACCGGGAGCTGTCCGAGAGCATCATCGAACGCTGGGGCCAACAGGTCGCGGAAATACAGGTTCGCTACGACAGCGCCCGCCTGCTGCAGTCCCTGGAGCGGGAAATCGGGTTGGCCAAACAGATGGCCAGTTCCTCCGCCCTGATCAACTGGGCCGCTAATCCGGATGACACCGCACTCCAAGCTGAAGCCATCCGCCAGATGGAGAGTTTTCGTTCCAATTTCCGGGACAACAACTACTTCGTTGCCCTCGTCAACAATGCCCACTATTACTACAACAACGAGGAGAACGAATACGCCGGTAACCAGTTCCGATATGTGCTGGATAAAGACAAGCCGGATGACGCCTGGTTTTTCCAGCTCATAGAAGAAGGTCGCGACTTCCACCTCAACGTAAATCCGGATACCGAGCTGGGTGTTACCAAACTCTGGATTGATGTGCTGATGCGCGATGAGGCCGGCGAAATTGTCGGTATGGTCGGAACCGGTCTGAGTCTGGATGCTTTTCTGCAGGATATTGTCGACATCGGTCAGGAGGGCATCACCACCCTGTTCGTGGATTACAACGGCGCCATCCAGCTCTACCGCGACCGCAACTACATCGACTTCGCCAGCATCATCAAACCCGAAGGCCAGAAGAACACCATCGACCTGCTGTTCGATGATCCCCAGGACAAGCAGCAGATTCTCGGTATGTTGCAGCTTCTCAAGAAGCCGGGCGACCAGGCCGGCCAGGTGGAAAGCGGCTTCGTGACGGTGGATGGCCGCAAGCATCTGGCCGGGGTTGCCTTCCTGCCGGCGATTGGCTGGTTTGAGATCACCCTGCTTGACCTCAATACACTCTTGCCAACCAGCTATCTGTGGCCGCTGGTGGCGGTATTCCTGGGCACACTGCTGGTCACACTGGTGCTGTTCCACCTGATTATCCAGTCCCGGATTCTCAAGCCCATCATGAGCCTGGAACACGCCGTGGAAAAAGTCCGGGAGGGCAGCTTCGATCTGCCGCGGCTGGATAAACCGGATAATGAGATCGGCTGGCTGGCGGATCATTTCGAGAAAATGACCCAGAGCCTCGGCCACTCTACCCGGGAACTCGAAGAAAAAGTCGCTCAAAGAACGGATGAGTTGAACCGACTGGCCCGCGTCGATCCCCTGACCGGCCTGAAAAACCGTCGCGGCCTGGACGAGGTGCTGGATGAGGAAATCCAGCGGGCCCGCCGCCAGGAGACCGGCTTTGGCGTGATCTGGCTGGACATTGACCATTTCAAGAGCATCAATGACAACCTGGGCCATCAGGCCGGCGATCAGATCCTGTGCCGGGTTGCCCTGTGGCTGAAAGCCGGCGTGCGCCCCTACGACCATCCGGGACGCTGGGGTGGGGACGAGTTCGTGGTCCTGTTGTCGCCCTGCGATCCAGAGACACTACACCGTATCGCCCTCCGCATCCGGGAATCCGTGGAACAGGAAAGCCGTAAAACCGGGACCCAGGTCACCGTCAGTGTTGGTGGCTACTTTGCTCTGCCGGGTGACAGCACCGATACCATTCTTCGTCAAGCGGATCGGGCGCTTTATCAGGCCAAGGATGAGGGGCGCAACCGGGTCTGTATTACCACCTCGGAAGACCCGGAGATTAACCCCGCGTAACGGGTCTGACTCATACCGCCATAACCGTTATACTCCGCCCCATCATTCATTTTTTTACCAGCCAGGTTACTTCATGCTCAATGCCGACGCCCTCAGCCAGTTGCGCCAGCTGAAATCGGATATCAAGGACAACAAGGTGGTTTTTCCCGGAACAGTCAAAGCCACCAATGGCCGCTTCGGATTTGTTGCGCTCGACGAAGGCCGGGATGTCTTCCTGCCACCCGAGGAAATGCAGAAGGTGCTGCCCGGGGACCGGGTGAATGTCACCGAGCAGGAGGTTGAGAAAGGCAAAACCCAGGGTGTTGTGGACGAACTGCTGGAAACCCGCCTGAACACCTTTGTGGGCCGTTACCTGGTGAAAGGCAAAGGCCATTTCGTGGTGCCCGAAACCCCGGGCATCAACCGCTGGATCTTCATTCCCCCCAAAGAGCGAATGAACGCCCAGCAGGACGATTACCTCTACTGTCAGATTCACAAGCATCCGATCAAGGATGGCAAGGGCCAGGCCAAGGTACTGCGGGTAATCGGCAAGGCGGGAGAACCCGGTATTGAACGCTCCTTCACCCTGGCTACCTTTGATCTGGCGGACACCTGGCCGGACGCGGTGCGTACACAGGCCGACAGCCTCAGTGAGAGTGATATCGAATCCCGGGAAGCCGGGCGGGAAGACCGCACGGACCGCCCGTATGTGACCATCGACAGCCCGGGCACCCAGGACATGGACGATGCCCTGCTGGCCGAGCCCAACGCCACCGGCTGGACCCTGTCGATTGCCATTGCCGACCCGACCGCTGTGATCGAAACCGACAGCCCCGCGGAGCAGGAGGCGTTCAATCGCGCCACCGCCATTTACTTCCCGGGCGAACCCCTGCCCATGCTGCCTGACAGCATCAGCACCCGCCTGTGCTCTCTGATGCCAGACGTGAAGCGGCTGGCTCTGGTATGTGATCTTCAGGTTAACAACGATGGCAGCCTGGGCGACTACAGCTTTCACCGGGCGGTTATCCAGTCCAAGGGCAAGCTCAGCTACGAGCTCGTCTCAAACCTGATCGAAGGTCGGGAGGACGATGAGATCAAGGCACTTCCGGACGACGTTGCCAACAGCCTGGACCAGTTGCACCAGGCAGCGACAGCACTCAGGAAATGGCGCAGTGAACATGCGCTGCTGAGCGGCGACCGGCCGGAATTCCGCCTCCGGCTCGATGAAAACAAACGCATCCGGCTGATTGAACCGTCCGTCCAGAATGAAGCCCATCGGCTGGTGGAAGAGTGCATGGTCGCCGCCAACCGCTGCGCCGCAGACTTCCTCGCCAACCAGACTGCAGGGTTGTTTATCCAGCACCCCGGGCTACGGGATGATCGCGCCGACAACATCCGGGCACTGATCGACAGCCACGCACCGCATCTGTCGGGGGTTGATGCCCATCAGGCCGAAGGTTTCCGCAAGCTGATGAAGGAAACCGACGCCCTGGAAGCCGAAGTACCGGTAAAAGCCATACTGTCCCGCCAGCTGGCCCGGGCCGAGCTGAGCTTCAAGCCCGCGCCTCACCAGGGTATGGGCCTGGACGCCTACACCACGTTTACTTCGCCACTGCGCAAGTTCTCGGACTTCTATGTCCACCGGCTGATCAAATCGGCACTGTGGGATACCCCCATGAAGGCCTTGAGCGAGGATCAGCTGGAGGCTCTGCAAGCAGCCCAGATCCGTGCCCGCCAGGCGGCAAACAGTCTGGAAGCCTGGCTCAAGAGTGACTTTGCCAAAACACTCGGCGAAGAACCCATGAGCGGTGTGATCAGCCGCACGGTGCCCGCCGGTTTCTTTGTACGGCTGGATGCCAACGGATTGGAAGGGTTCGTCAGCTGCAAGGATCTGGATGGCAAATACAGCTTTGACCCCGTTACTCTTCGCCTGATCCACAACAAGAACGGCCGAATCTTCCAGCTGGAGCAGCCGGTAACGGTAAGCTTTGCAGGCGTGGACGAAGAGCGCAGGCAGATCAATTTCAAGCTGGTGGAAGCACAGGAGATCCCGACCGGGACCGGCTCCGACGACGGTTGAAAAACCACACGGGCAGGCGCATCGTACTTACAAGGACATATTCCTTTGATGGAGGTGCGCCATGCCCATCAGCCCTGACGAATTTCTGAAAAAGTACGGTTTTGACAAGGAAGAGGAAGAGCGGGACCACAGCCTGCGCCACAACGCCATGGAGCACGCCAAGCACCTGCGCCGGCCCCATGCGGGGACGCCCCACGACTGGGAAGAGTGGGAGCGCTACAAGCAGGAACACCCGGATGAAGTGGAAGACGACTCCGACAGCTGATGCCCGGTAATTACCGGGCCAGCATCCGCTCCAGCCGTTCATCCTTCGCCTGCCACTGATCCCCCAGCCAGTTTTTCACGTTCCGGCGGTGCTCTGCATCCGTTGAGTAGTCCCGGCCTTTCAGATGCTCCGGGATATCAACGGTGTGGATTTCCATTTTGACTTCCTTGACCCGGCCACAGATAAACTCCCAGAAGGTGGGTGCTCCGTCCGGATAGGCGATGGTCACGTCCACCAGGGTCTGGATCGAATCGCCCATGGCGTCGAGCACGAAGGCGGCACCGCCAGCCTTGGGCGTCAGCAGGTGCTTGTAGGCCGACTTCTGTTTGTCGTGTTTGGCCTGGGTAAACCGGGTGCCTTCCACAAAGTTCATCACACTCACCGGGGTGTACCGGAACTTCTCACAGGCCCTGCGGGTTGACCGAAGATCCTCGCCCCGCTTCTCCGGATGTTTGATCAGGTATTCCCGGGTGTAGCGCTTCATAAACGGGAAATCCAGGCCCCACCACGCGAGGCCGATCACCGGCACCCAGATCAGCTGCTGCTTTAGGAAGAACTTGAGGAACGGCGCCCGATGGTTGAACACCCGCTGCATGGCGAAGATATCCACCCAGCTCTGGTGATTGGCCAGCACCAGGTACCAGCTTTCCCGCTGGAGGTTTTCGGCACCTTTCACATCCCATTTCGTGCCATGGGTCAGCTTCATCCAGCCGGTGTTGCAGGCAACCCAGGCTTCCGCGATCCAGATGATGACCCGAGTACACAGGACCCGGAAGCCCTGGATGGGGATGATGAGTTTGAGAATGGCCGGGATGTAGAGCAGGATGCACCAGAACAGGGTGTTGATTCCCAACAGGATAGAATTGAGTACACCGATGACGGGGGCAGGGAGAAAGCTGAGCATGGCGGTCCTGTTTCTGGTTATTGTTTCCAAATAGGGGCTAATGATAGCAACCACAGACCGCATTGGGCAGTGGCCTGAAGTGACCGGTTTGCCCACCGGTTTGGACACTTCTGCCATGGTGATTTGCGCCTCACCATGGATAATCTCGATGTCTGGCCTGCGAGACGGGACAGTAGAAGTTCGGTAATCCGTATAGTGAGCGTCAAATTCTCCATGGACATTCCCATGCCCAATCTCTTCAAATCCGCCGCTGACCGGGCGGCAGGCGTTACCCGGCAAACGGCCCTTTATGCCGGCAACGCTTTCGACCGGGTGTTCCGGGCCGCCAGTCTGGTGCAGGCCGGGCAGACGCCGTTTGAAACCCTGTATACCGATGGTCTGGTCAGCCTGCGTTACTACCCACCACTGGCCGAGGATTTCATCGAGCTGGAAGGCGAGACCATTGCGGTTGAGCGCACGGCCCATAAGACACCGATTGTGATCGTGCCGCCCCTGGCGGTGAATATGCTGATCTACGATCTGTTTCCCCAGCGCAGTCTGGTTCGGTTTCTGCGTGCCAAGGGATTTGAGGTGTATCTGATCGACTGGGGCATGCCCACGCGGGAACACAGTCACTACAACCTGCATACCTATGTGGCCGAGTTGCTGCCGGCCTACCTGAACCGGGTTCGGGAGCATAGCGGTGAACAGGAGTTGTCGCTGCATGGCTGGAGTATGGGTGGCATGTTCACGCTGTTCTATTCCGCGCTCAGCAACGATCAACATGTGCGCAATGCCATTGTGCTGGGCTCGCCGATCGACAGCCATGCATCCGGGATCCTGGGGCTTGTGAATCAGCGCATGGCGGATGTGGCCGGGTTTGTGCGGAAACGCACCGGGTTCCGGCTTCACGATGTGAAACCTCACTGGTTTCATACCCCCGGCTGGGCCAATACCATCGGGTTCAAGCTGACCAATCCGATTGCCAGCGTGATGAGTTACTGGGAACTGATCATCCGTCTGGGTGACCGGGAGTTTGTCACCAACCACGCCACCACGTCGGCGTTTCTGGACCGTATGGTGGCCTACCCCGGCGGGATCATTCAGGACACGGTGGTGAGGGTCTGGATCGACAATCAGCTGTCAAAAGGTGAGATCCAGATCGGTGAAGATGTTGCCAGGCTGGATAATGTGAGTGCCAACTTACTGGCCATCGCCGGGGGCGACGATACGCTGGTGACGCCGGGTGCGGCCAAGCGGGTGATGGATCATGTGAGCTCTACGGACAAGACGTTCCGGGTTGTGCCGGGTGGTCATATGGGCATTCTTGCGGGGAGTAAGGCGCCTCGTCAGAGTTGGCTGGAGTTGGCGGATTGGCTCGCTTTTCGGTCGGACTGAGTTTTTGAGTTTGGAGTTTGCCGGCAGGTGTCGGGGAGGGCTTTCCAAAACACGCTCCTTGCGGCACGTCCATGTGACGCTTGACTGTCGCCATCCATGGCGACAGACAGTTTTGGAAAGCCCTCCCCGACACCTGCCTCCTCTTACTTCAGAGGTTTTTCAGTGTTTCCTGCAGTTCTGAAAGGCTGTTGATCACTGCTGAGGGTTGAATCCCCCAGTCTTCAAATACCTTGTTCGGATCCCTCTGTACCCAGATTGCGAGTAATCCTGCAGCTCGTGCACCAATCACATCCCAGGCGTTACTGGACACAAGACACAGGGGTTTTTCCCAGGAACCGGTTGCGCGCCGGGCATAGGTGTAAACGGCAGGATCAGGTTTGAAACTCTTGATATCGTCTACCGATACCAGGCCTTCAAATTGGTCGAGCAAGTCGTTGTGCCCGAGCACTTTCTCCAGTGCTGGATAACCACCATTGGAGAATGCGAACAGCGGGTACTCGCCTCTGAGACTCTTTAACGCCGGCAACGCGTCCTCGAACGCGGGCAAAGACAGGTAGGCTGCCATCAGGGCGTTTTCGCGCTCTTCGGACAGGGTCAGTTTATGGGTGGCCATGGCGTAGCGCAGGGCTTGTCGGGTGCAGATACCGAAGTCTTCGTAGACTTTCATCAGGCCCTTGCGAAACGAGAACTCCAATTGCTTCTCCCGCCACAGCGCGGCCACGGCTTCTGCCCTGTCGCCCGCGTCTTCCGCCAGCAGGCGGGACATGCCCATGGGGTCAACCAGGGTTCCGTAAACGTCGAAAGCGAGGGTCATGGTCATCGGTGGGGCTCCTCATCCGGAAGGGGGTTCGGGGTCGTATACTGCAGTCACAGTATCGGGATTTGAACGATCACTCAATACAGTCACCTATGACGACGGTTCAAGCGAAAGGAGCGAATCTCACTCGCCGGCTATGATTATCCTCAGGAATTTGCTCGTTTTACTGGTGCTGGGCACGACCGCCGCCTGCGCCACCAGCACGCAACTCTACACGCCAGGGCCATCAACATTAGGTGCCGAACCGGTTACTGATTTCGACCGCTATGTGGCATCGGTCAAAACCTACGTCGATACCAATCTGGTGCCGGTGGAAGGGTTTGAACGGGAACAGCAGGTGCAGTGGAACCTGCCGTACCGGCTGGCACCGGCGGCAGGTTGCAGCTCCGGGGATCGTGCCGGGATCCTATTGGTTCACGGCCTGAGCGATTCACCCTTTGTGTTCCGGGATCTGGCCCGTTACCTGGCGGATCAGTGCGTTGAAGTCCGGACGCTGTTGCTGCAGGGACACGGCACCCGTCCCGGGGATATGGTGACGGCCAGCGCCGAGGTCTGGCGCGAACAGGTACGCAATCACTTTATTGCCCTGTCGCAGGAGGTGGATCGGGCGTTTATTGGCGGTTTTTCTCTGGGCGGGGCACTGGCCACAGATTACGCGCTTTCAGAGACCGGTCCTCGACCGGCGGGTCTGATTGCGGTTGCACCGGCCTGGCAGCTTAACGGTTTGCGGGACTACCTCTGGCTGGCGCCCATCGCCGACGTGTTTGCTGATTTTGTAGAGAAGGAGCCCGAACTTAATCCGGTGAAGTACGAGTCGTTTTCCTTCAACGCCGGCAGTCAGATCGGCGACGTTATATCGGCGGCGCAAAGCCGGATAATCCAGAAGGAAAGCCTCGATATGCCTTTGTTCCTGGCCGCCACGGAGGCCGACTCGGTGATCAATCTCGAGTATCTGGTCACGCAATTCCGGGAGCGGTTTAGCAATCCCGGGAATGCCATGATGATCTTTCGGGATACCCGTAAACCCTGGCCGGTCGCTCAGGCCGATGAGCGCATCCGTTTCCTGAGCAGTTATCTGCCTGATGCCAATATCCTGGAATTCTCTCATCAGTCCCTGCTGATTGCGCCAGACAACGAACTCTACGGCCTGGGCGCGCCACTGCAGCGATGCCTGGAACCGAATAACATCTCTCTGGAGGGTTGCCGGCAGTTGCCGGAGGAAGATCTCTGGTTCAGTGCCTGGCACGACACGGAGCGTCCGGTGTATACCAGCCGGCTGACTTACAACCCCTGGTTCGACGATCTGGCAGAGGCTGTTGGAACATTCATTCAGGCAAACGAATCAGGCGAGGCGCCGTAGCGCCACCGCAGGCATCGGGTTACACTGCCATTCATGAACCCGATTGATACATTCAACCTGGATTTCCGGGCCCTCAGCACCTTTCTGGCGGTGCTTGATGAAGGCAGCGTGTCCCGCGCGGCAGTCAGGCTGGGCGTTACCCAGTCTGCGGTGAGTCACACGCTGGAACGTCTGCGCCAGGCCCTGGGCGACCCCCTGTTCGTGAAGTCCGGGCGCGGCATTGTGCCAACCCGCTACGCACTTCAGGCCGGGCCCCATATCCGCCAGATTTTGGATGACCTGCAGTCGCTGTCCTCGGGCCCGCCGTTCAGTCCCGCCACGGCAGAGTTCACCTTCACGATTGCTGCCAATGACTACCAGCGGGACCTGCTTTTGCCGGGCCTGGTGCGAACGTTGCGGCAGGAAGCTCCGGGCATCAGCCTTCAGGTGATTCCATCTGGCATTCCTCGGGCAGACCTTTTGCGGAAGGATGTCTGTGATCTGGTGATTTCTCCCCACGCGCCGGAGGCGACGGACATTATGCAGCGGGGCCTGATGGCCGATCGCATGGTGGTGTTCTATGATCCTGAACACCGGAAACCGCCAGCGGATCTGCCGGAATACCTTAAGGCAGACCACATTGCCCTGTTGTTCGCCACCGGCGAAAAACCGACTGTGGAAACCGCCATGGACACCCGTGGTCTGGTTCGTCGCAATGTGGTGACGGTCTCCAACTTCTCCGGCCTACCGGAGTTCCTCCGCGGAACAGATATGCTTGCTACGGCCCCGGAGGGCATGAGCAAACACTTACTCCGGGACTTCGCCTGGGTTCCGCTACCTTTTGATTTCAAACCCTTTACCCTGCTAATGCTGTGGCACCGCCGCAATCAGAACGATCCCGCCCACAAGTGGCTGCGCAACCAGGTGAATGCCGTTGCCGCTACCCTCAACGGTCTTAAAAGTTAATCAATTAGTTTTGCTCATAGGTTGTATGAGCTTTGCTGGCGTTATCTTCGGGCGACCTGTGGCCTAGACTGCTTTCACTCCCCTATCGGCCGGGTCCGGTAAGGCTTTCCAAAACACGCTACGAGCACATCCATGTGCGCTTGTTTCGGGCCATCCATGGCCCTCTACAGTTTTGGAAAGCCTTACCGGACCCGGCCTGTTGGGCCATCGAGATAGCGCATTAGGAAATCCATGCTGACTTTGACCAGTGTCTGGACAACGGTACTTCTCGCCGCCGCTGTGGCCCTTGGGCCGCTGGCGACTGATATGTATCTGCCGGCACTGCCACAAATAGGTTCAGACTTTGGCACCGGCACCGATCAGGTTCAGCTGACATTGAGCCTGTATCTGGTGGGCTTTGCCATTGCTCAGCTGGTTTGCGGTCCGTTGGCGGACCGTTTTGGTCGCAAGCCGATCATGATTGGTGGTTTCGTGCTTTTCGCCATTGCCAGCATTGGCTGTGCCCTGGCGTCGAACATCGAAACGCTGATTCTGTGCCGTTTCCTGCAAGCGCTTGGTGGTTCTGCCGGCCCGGTCCTGGGTCGGGCGGCGATTCGGGATATTTACACGCCCCGCGAAGCTGCCAAGATCTTGGCGATCCTTGCCAGCATCATGGCACTGGCGCCTGCCGTTGCACCGACCATTGGCGGTCTGCTGACCGCCAGCCTCGGCTGGTCATCGGTGTTCCTTGCATTGGGTGGCTACGCCCTGGTGATGGCGGTGGTTGTGGCCTTCGGTATTCCCGAGCCGATGCGCCCGGAACATCGCCAGTCCCTGAAAATCGGCAGCCTGCTGCGGAACTACCGCACAATTGCGAAAGACATCAGCTTCCTGGGCTACACCCTGACCAATGCCCTGATTTTCTCCGGCCTGTTCGCCTTCCTGTCGGGCTCTTCGTTCGTGCTGATTGATTTCCTGGAAGTGCCGACAGAACAGTTCGGTCTGTACTTTGCCTGCATGGTGGCCGGCTACATTGTTGGCAACCTGACCGCCGTCCGTCTCGGCCGTCGCCTGGTGCCGGACCAGATCCTGGTGCGCGGCCTGATCATTGCCGTGGCTGGCGGCAGCCTGATGGCCGTGCTGGCACTGAGTGAAGTGTTCAACGTCTGGGCCGTCATTTTGCCTCAGGCCCTGTTCATGATCGGCACCGGGATGGTCCTGCCCCAGACCATGGCCGGCGCCCTGGCGAACTTCCCCACCATGGCCGGCTCCGCCTCGGCCCTGTTCGGCTTCACCCAGATGGCCGTCGCCGCTGTTGCCGGCATGCTCGTCGGCCACCTGCACGATGGCACCTCTCTGGTCATGGCCTTGATCATTGCCGCCTGCGCAGCACTCGCGATGGCCTGTTATCTGCTGCTGGTTCAGCGTTATCCTGCGAAAGGTTTCGAACCACAATCAATAACCAGTAATTGAAGTCTAATGGCCTCAGGGGAAAAGACTCTGATGCTAGGAGGCTGATGCGGGAGGGCTTTCCAAAACTGTCTGTCGCCATGGATGGCGACAGTCAAGCGTCACAGGGACGTGCCGTAAGGAGCGTGTTTTGGAAAGCCCTCCCGCATCAGCCCAACCGCCAAAGCCAACAGGCAAAATCATCCAAAGTGGTCTACACAGAGTACGTAAGACTCTAAACCAGACACCGAGGAGCAAATACCATGAGCAGCGTTAACCTGGACGGCAACCCCATTGAATTAAGCGGTAAATTTCCCGAAACAGGCGACAACGCGCCTCCCTTTACCCTGACCAACAGCGGGCTGGAAGAAGTCAAACTCGACAACTGGTCCGGCAAGCGCAAGATCCTGAACATCATCCCGAGCATCGACACCGGCGTCTGCGCCGCGTCTACCCGGAAGTTCAACGAAAAGGCCGGCAGCCTGGACAACACCGTGGTCCTCGTAGTCTCTGCCGACCTGCCCTTCGCAGCCGCTCGCTTCTGCGGCGCCGAAGGTCTGAAAAACGTCGAAACCCTCTCGACCTTCCGGAACTACAGCTTCCAGCAGGACTACGGCGTCGCCATTCAGGATGGCCCCCTCGCCGGTCTCTGCGCCAGGGCGGTGGTCGTACTGGATGAGAACGACAAGGTCATCCACAGCCAGCTGGTTGATGAGATCAAGGATGAGCCGGATTACGATGCGGCGCTGAAGGTGCTGTAACGCTTCTTATCGCCCTGAGCTCCGGACATATCACCGGTTTTCGGGGCAGTTGGATGGGGGCGGGCTTCTGAAACCGTGCGGAGCCATGGATGGCGGAGCCGAGCGTACAGGGATGTATTCACAGCGTGTTTCAGAAGCCCGCCCCCAGCCGACTGCATGCTCCAAAACCAGAACCTGTTAGAATCCCCGCCCAAAGCCCGAATCCTAACCGAAGGCCCACAACACCCCGTGCAGACCACCACCCAAAACCCATCCCTGGCCCGCCAGCTCTACAGCATGACCTGGCCCATGCTCTTCGGGGTGCTGTCCCTGATGACCTTCCAGCTGGCCGACAGTGCCTTCGTGGGTCAGCTGGGTCGTGATCCGCTGGCAGCCCTGGGTTTCACCTTGCCGATGCAGCAACTGATCATCGGCCTTCAGGTGGGTCTGGGGATCGCCACCACAGCGATCGTATCCCGCACGCTGGGGGCCGGCGATGAATTACGCGCCTTCCGGCTGGGCGGCCTGATCATTACCGTGGGCGGCAGCCTCGTTTTCGTCATTTGCATGGCGCTGTGGTTCCTGCAAAGCCACATCATGACCGCCCTGGGCGCTGAAGACTCGCTACTGCCACTGGTCCGGCAATACTGGGTCCCCTGGCTGATGGCGGCCTGGACCGGGGCGTTTCTGTACTTCGGCTACAGCGTTTGCCGCTCCCACGGCGATACCAAATTGCCCGGGTACATGATGGTGGCCACGAGTCTGACCAACATCGCCCTGGACCCGCTCTACATCTTTGTTTTCGGCTGGGGACTACCCGGCGCCGCCTGGGCGACCATTACCTCGTTCGGAATCGGCTGTCTGGTGATCTATCCGAAACTTCTCAAACGCCGCTGGATCCGGTTCGACCTGCGCGAGCTTGCCCTGTGGAACGCCCTGAAACAGCTCAACGGCATTATGGCCCCCGCCATGGTGAGCCAGCTGATGCCGGCTGTCTCGGCCATGCTGGCGACGGCCCTCGTGGCCGGCTTTGGCTCCGCTGCCGTCGCCGCCTGGGGTCTGGGTACCCGCCTGGAATTTTTCTCCATTGTGGTGGTGTTGGCCCTGACCATGTCGATGCCGCCGATGATTGGCCGCATGCTGGGTGCCGGCGATATCGAGCAGATTCGTAAACTGGTACGTCTTGCGGTCCGGTTTGTGGTGATCTGGCAACTGGCCATTGGCCTGACCTGGGTGGTCGCTTCCGGGTTGGTGTCTGAGCTGTTCTCCAGCGACAGTGATGTGCAGGAGGTTCTGGCCGGCTATCTGGTGCGGGTACCGCTCAGCTACAGCGGTCTGGGCGTATGCATGCTGATGGTGTCGGTGTGCAATGCCCTCGGCCTGGCGATGCGGGCCCTGCTGGTCTCCACCCTGCGCCTGTTCCTGTGTTTCCTGCCCCTGCTCTGGATCGGTAGCCAGATCAACGGCGTCTACGGGCTTATGAGCGGCGCCCTGGTGGGCAATCTGTTCGCCGGCGCCATGGCTTACAGCTTCTACCGGGCCGGCATGACGCGCCTTAAGGCCGAGATATCCTCAGGCAAAGCGTGAGCGGAAGCTCTCGGGCACGGGCACCACTTCCTTGCGGTGGTAGTTGAAGAAGACGAAGCCATACTTCGCCAGTGCCACCGGCTGGCCGCTCTCGGCCTTGGTGACCCGGAATACGAAATCCCCGCCATACTTGTTGAAGTCCATCAGACCCACTTCAAAGCGCAGCATTTCCGGGAAGAAGGACTCGGACTGGTACATGGTGGCCAGGTCGGTGACGATAATGCCGGTGCCGTCCTTGCTGGCTTCCTGAATGCCATAGCTGACCAGGAACTGGGCCCGGGCCTCGGAGAGCATGGAGATGAGGGCGTCGTTGCCGAGGTGGTTGGCGCCGTTGATGTCGGTGATTCTGACGGGCATCCTGGTTTCGAAGCAGAAGACGTCGTCCGGGAAGGAGAGTTTGATTCGGGCCACGGGGGTTCCTGTTTTCACTGGGTATCTTGGGGCAAATCATACGCTGTTCGACTTTAGTGTTCATCTCAAGACGCCCAGTCCCAAATCGGTTATCTTGCTATGAGACCTCCGCGCCGATGGTTTTGGTGGAGCGACGGCAGGGAAGGGCTTTCCAAAACACGCTCCTTGCGGCACGTCCATGTGACGCTTGACTGTCGCCATCCCTGGCGACAGACAGTTTTGGAAAGCCCTTCCCTGCCATCGTTCGTATCACTCCCGCGCACTGACAATAAATATTTGAAGATGGAGTTTTATGGATATTCGCCCTGCTGCCACCTTGGTTCTGGTTCGAGATACAGCCGAAGGCCTTGAAGTCCTGCTGCTGCAACGCACCTGGGACGCCGTGTTTATGCCCGGCTATTTTGTATTCCCTGGCGGGCGAGTCGAGGAAAACGAGACTCACGGGCAGGACCATATTATCGGGCCCGGAGACGCCGAGATCAGTCAGACCATGAGTGTCGATGAAGGCGGCGCGGACTATATGTTGGCGGCGGTTCGGGAGTGTTTTGAGGAGTCCGGGGTTCTGGTTGCGGTGGATAAACAGGGCAACCCGATATCCGGGGATCATCCGGCCCATGCGGATCGGAGGTCGGTGTTCGACGGCGATCTGTCTCTGGCCAGTCTGTGCAAAAAGCACGGCTTGGCGCTTCCGCTGGACAGGCTTGCCTATCTCGGCCACTGGATTACGCCGCCGGGGCCGCCGAGGCGTTTCGATACACGGTTTTTCGTGACGCCCGCTCCGGAAGGTCAATTGGCCGGGCACGACGGTATCGAAACCATCGATCATGTCTGGATCCGCCCGGAACAGGCCCTTGAGGATCATCGGAACGGCCAGCGGTTGCTGGGGTTGCCAACGATTCGGACGTTGCGGGTGCTGAACGGGTTCGAGACCACCGATGCGCTGATGCGCTATGCCCACGCCAACCCGCCCGAGCCCTACCCCAACCAGCCCTGGCCGGCGGTCAAAAAGGGTAAGCCGGTGACGCTGGAGCCGGGAGCGCCGGCCTATGATGAGGCCGCGAAGCTGGATCCGGAAGGTGAAGGCTCGACCCGGGCGGAGATTAATCCCGGAGAGGCGGTTGAGGTCGCGGCCCGTGTCACCCGGCTGACGGCGCCCAACCCGGGGATGATGACCGGGCCAGGGACCAACACTTACATTCTGGGCCATGAACGCTTCACGGTGATCGACCCCGGCCCCGCCAACGAGTCCCATATCGAGCGAATTCTGGAGGTGACCGGTGGGGTGATTGATCAGGTTGTGGTTACCCACACGCACCAGGATCATTCGCCGGCGGTTGCGGCCCTGAAAGAGCGCACCGGTTGCCGGGTGTTCGGTTGGCCGGCGCCCCCGGGTGCCGGCCAGGACCAGACCTTCCGGGCCGATGATGAACCGGAGCACGGTGATCTGATTGTGACCGAAGCCGGGCTCCTGAAGGTGCTTCATACCCCGGGTCATGCCTCGAACCATCTGTGTTTTCTGCTGGTCGACCAGAAGCTGCTGTTTTCCGGTGACCACATCATGCAGGGCTCAACGGTGGTCATTAATCCGCCGGACGGCGACATGAAGGCCTACATCGAGTCGCTCTACGAGTTGCTGGCCGAATCCATTCGCTACATTGCGCCAGCACACGGCTTTCTGATGGGGCATCCCGAAGCGGTGATCGATTTCCTGATCACCCACCGTCTGTCCCGTGAGCACAAGGTGGCCCGCGCGCTGGAAGCCCTGGCTCCTGTAGACCTGAAAGCTCTTACCGCAAAAGCCTATGACGATGTTCCGGCCGCCATCCACGGCCTTGCGGCACGGTCAGCCCTGGCGCATTTACTGAAGCTGGAGGCGGAGCACAGGGCGTTCCGGGAGGACGATCTGTGGCATGTCGTACACGACAGCTAACGCGGGAGTAACGAAAGCACACGGGATTTCGCAAAACACCCATATTTTTAATCACTTTTCCGGCGTATAACTGTTTTCGTTATAACTTGCCCGGATTTCATGAAAGTGGCATTAAACCTTTGTCACAGCAGTATTCATGACCGCCAGAGGCACTCTATCCTTGAGCGCACACTGACGAACCGTGAGGAAATATGCTGTTTGAGCGGCTTCAAAAACCGTCCCCCCGGATCCTGCTGATTGGCCTGGTCATACCCTGGCTGTCGGCACCTGTTCTGGCCGAAACCGATTCGGCAAAGGCCAGCAAAAAATCCGAAGTGCTGATCGCGGAACTGGCCGAGGACGAGAGCGTCGAGGACGTTGAGCATTCGGCCCCTCTGCAGACCAAAGGGAAGAACAATACAGCCCGTCAGCCGGCAGTCCCACAGGGCGGAGCCGGTATCGATACGCCCTCGGCCGGTTCCCGCAAGGTAGCCCCGAACATCGATCTCAAGCAGGTTGCGCCGCCACCGGAGGCACAGGTTTCAGCGCCCGGAGATACCGATGCAGATGCCGCAGAATCCGAGGTCATGGCAACCGAAGCGGTGGCCGAACCCGAGCCGGAGCCGGAGCCGGAGCCCGAGATTCGCGAAGGCGAGGTCTTCACGCTGCTGGACAATGATGTCCTGCCCGGCACGTCTACCCGCCTGGCCTGGACCCCCGGCATTCAGATTGCCGGGCTGTCCCAGACAACCCCGGTTCTGGTGGTCAACGGCATCAACGCCGGCCCGACGCTGTGCCTCACCGGGGCAGTTCACGGGGATGAGTTGAATGGCATCGAGATCATCCGCCAGACCATGTATGACCTGAACCCGGAGAAGCTGTCGGGCACGGTCGTGGGTGTGCCGATTGTGAACCTGCCGGGATTCCAGCAGGGCAGTCGTTACCTGCCCGATCGCCGGGACCTCAACCGGCATTTCCCGGGCAGCCCCGATGGCAGCCTGGCCGACCGGATTGCCCATTCACTGTTCGAGAACGTGATTCGCAAGTGCGACATGCTGGTGGACATCCACACCGGCTCACTGAAGCGCACCAACCTGCCGCAGCTTCGCGCCGACATGAACAACCCGGACGTGGCGGAATTCACCCGGGGCTTTGACCGCATGGCGGTGGTTCACAGCTCCGGTTCTGCGGGCATGTTGCGCACCGCTGCTGTGGAAGCCGGTATTCGCACCGTCACCCTGGAAGCCGGCGAATCCCACCGTATACAGCAGCACCAGATCGGTGCCGGCGTGAACAGCCTAACCAGCCTGATGGAGCGTCAGGGCATGATCTCCCGGATGTTCGTGTGGGGCGATCCGGAGCCTGTCTACTACGATTCCGACTGGATCCGCGCGGACCACGGCGGGATTCTGTTCAGCGAAATTGAGTTGGGGGCCAGCGTATCGGAAGGGGAGATTCTCGGTTACGTGTCCGATCCGATCACCAATGCCCAGCACCCCATCCGGTCCACCACCGATGGCCGGGTTATCGGTATGGCCGTGGACCAGGTAGTGATGGCCGGTTTTGCCGCCTACCACATTGGTACGGAGGCAGAAGTTCCCGGAGAGTAGTATGCTAGGCTTTTTTCGGGCCTCACCAACCCCACAGGAGCCTTTGTGTCTTCCGAGAACGCCGGAGTCTTGTCACGAATTCCCGGCCTGGCCTACATCGGGCTGGTTCTTACACCTCTGTTCTGGGCCGGCAACGCCGTTGTCGCCCGGGGCACGGTAGAGAACATTCCGCCGCTCTCCATGTCGTTCTGGCGCTGGGTAATCGCCCTGGCCATCCTGCTGCCTTTCGGCCTGCCGGGTATCTGGCGCCACCGCGACGTTATCCGCCAGCGGTTCGGTTCCATGCTGGCCCTGGCGACCTTCAGCGTGGGGGCGTTCAATACCCTGCTGTACCTGGCGGCGACCACAACCACCGCGACCAACATTGCCCTGATCAACGCCACCATCCCCATTTTTGTGGCACTGCTGGCCTGGATTCTCCTAGGCGACCGCACCCGTCCGGTCCAGGCCTTCGGGATCGCACTGGCCATCACCGGCATCGTTACCGTGATTGCCCGCGGTGATCTCTCGGTGCTCACCAGCCTTCAGGCCCAGCCGGGGGATCTGATCATGGTGGCGGCGGTGTTCAGCTGGGGCCTGTTCTCGGTGCTACTGAGACGGCAGGCCGTACCACTGCCTGCACTAACGTTTCTGACCACCCAGATTCTCCTCGGCACACTGGTCGTCCTGCCCTTCTATCTGACGGATCTGCTGTTCTTCTCTGGTGGCTTTGAGCTGTCGCAAAGCACCGCCATGCCGTTGCTGTACTTCGCCATCTTCCCGGGGATCCTGGCCTATGGATTCTGGAACCACGGTGTGCATAAAATTGGTCCGGCCAGGGCGGCCATCTTTATGTACCTGACCCCTGTGTTTGCCACGGTTCTGGCCGGCATTTTCCTGGCCGAATCCCTCGGGCTGTTTCATGTTATCGGCGGGGCACTGATCCTGGCCGGGCTGGTGCTGGCCACGCAGACCCGGAAACACACCCACTACCCAACCCCGGAACGCTCAGCAAAAGGAGACCCCCATGATTAAACCTGTGCCAGGAAACTCTCACCGCTTCTTTTGCCTGGTTCTGGTCCTGTTGGCCGCTGGCCTGTCGGCGCCGGCTGCAGCGGAACCCTGTGATCCCGAAGAGTCAAAGTGGGTGCCTACCCGCTATTATCCAGCCGGTGCAGCGGTCTTTCACAAAGGCAGTTGGTATGAGTCCCGCGAACTGCACGAGGGCCTGGAGCCCGGCATTACGTTCGACTGGAAAGAACTGGATTCTGTGCCGGACTGCGAGGGCCGTAAGCAACCGGTTGACCAAACCCGGACCGGAGACGGCCAGAAAGGCACCGAGGCCGGCCAATCCGTTGGCAAGAGCAAACGGGGCGAGACGTCTTCCGGCATGTGCGTATGACCGGACCCGTGGCTATTTTCCAGAAGCTACACGGTTGGCAGCCTGGTCACCCACGGCGGTCAGATCTGGGAGGCTATCCGGGCAACCAATGGTGACATGCCCGGCATGAACAAGCCTCCTCGCTGGCAACTGGTGGAGGATCATTGTTCCCTGGAAGGCCAACAGTAACGAGGAACGGGCAACTGACTAGAGAGCCGCTTCAATGCGGCCGATGACCTCTTCCAGAACCGATCTGGCGCAGCCGATGTTCAGGCGCATAAAGCCACTGCCCGGGTCGCCAAAGGAGAGTCCGGGGTTCATGCCCACACGGGCTTCCCGGACAAAAAAGCGTTTCAGGCCGGCATCGTCAAGCCCCAGTTCGCGGCAATCCAGCCACATGAGATAGGTGCCCTCCGGAGCGGACACGCGAATGGCGGGCAGGCGCTGGCCAACAGCCTCCACCACATAGTCCCGGCTGGCCTGCAGATAGGCCATCAGATCGTCCAGCCAGGGGGCACCATGGCGGTAGCCGGCCTCAAACCCGGCAATACTGAACGGATTGCACTGGGGCAGATGCATGGATTCAAACACGTCCTTCATTGCCTTGCGCCGGTCCGCATCGGGAATAACCAGAGCCGACAGGCCGAGGCCGGGCATGTTGAAACTCTTGCTCGGTGCGACCGCCGTTACCAGTGCATCTTCAGGACCGGCCAGCTTCGCCAGCATGGTGTGGCGGGGTTTATCCGTGAAGGTCAGGTCACAATGAATCTCGTCGGAGACCACCACCAGCCGGTGCCGGCGAGCAATATCCAGCACCGCCGTCAGTTCTTCCTCCGACCAAACCCGGCCAACCGGGTTATGGGGCGAGCACAGCAGCAGGATCCGGGCATCGGGGCGGGCTGCGCACTGCTCCAAGTGATCAAGATCCATGCGGTAGTGGCCCGGGTCTCCGGTGTCCGGATCCTCCGGCACCAAGGGGTTTTCGATCACCACCCGGCCACTGTGCCGCACCGAACTGAAAAACGGCGGATAAACCGGCGGCTGGATGATGACGCCCTCACCGGGTCCCGCGTAGGCCATGCACGCGGCGTTGATCGATGGCACCACGCCGGGCGCCATCAGTATCCACTCGCGCCGGATCTCCCAGTCATGGCGACTGGCAAACCAGTCGATCATCGACTGGTAAAGACTGTCCGGAAACAGGGTGTAGCCATAAACCGGATGTTCCGCCCGCTCCCTCAACGCACGGGTGACAGCCTCCGGTGCCGCGAAATCCATATCGGCCACCCAGACCGGGATAACATCCTCGGTGCCAAAAACCGCCTTGCGGGCATCAAACTTGACGGAACAGGTGTGTTCCCGGGAAACCGGCTGATCAAACGGGCTGGACACAGGGACTCTCCAGGGCAGATAACAACATTGGAAAACGGTATTGTGGTGGGCCCGAACGGCCATCGCAACCGTCGGCTGCCGATGTCGCCACCGTGTCCATATCCGGCTTTGGTCGAACATCGTCGATAAACACTTGCCCAAGCAGGGCGATACTTGCGAACCTAACGGTTTATCCAATAAAAACTTCCAAACATTCCCCGGAGCCTGTTCAATGATTGGCCAGATTCTGTCCACCATGTTGCCGGTGTTTCTGATCGCCGGTTGCGGCGCACTCTATGGCCGCTACCGGACGCCCGACATCCAGGGACTGAACGTTCTCAACATGGAACTGTTTGTGCCCATGCTGGTCTTCGCTGTTCTTGCTGACCAGCAGGCTCCGCTGCAGAACTACGCCCAGCTTGCACTGGCCGCCACGGTGGTTGTGCTCGGATCAGGAATTGTTCTGTATCCGCTGGCCAGGGTTCTGAAGCTGAACCTGAAGACCTTTCTGCCACCGATGATGTTTAACAATTCCGGCAATATGGGTCTTCCGCTGCTGGTACTGGCCTTCGGCGATGAGGCCCTGCCGGCGGCCATTGTGCTATTCATCGTGGAAATGCTGCTGCACTTTTCGGTGGGGCTGTACATGCTCGCCCCCCATACCTCCATCGTAAAACGCCTGAAGCTGCCCATCGTATTTGCCAGTATTGCCGGGCTCTCGGTCAATCTCGGGGGCGTGACCCTGCCGGAATGGCTGCTGGAAACCCTGAACATGCTCGGTGGTGTGAGCATACCGCTGATGCTCTTTGCCCTTGGCGTGCGCATGCTTGATATCGATTTCAGTGACTGGAAACTGGGTATGCTGGGCGCCATCGCCTGTCCCGCCAGCGGTCTGATCCTTGCATGGCCGATGATTGCGGTTCTGGATCTTCCCGGGATGCAGGTGGCGGCGCTGTGGGTATTTGCAGCCTTGCCTCCGGCCGTACTCAATTACATGGTGGCGGAACAGTATCGGCAGGAGCCACACAAGGTCGCCTCGCTGGTATTATTGAGCAATCTGGGCAGTCTTGTGGTTATGCCGGTTGTGCTCGGTCTGGTGTTTGCCGCCGGCTACGTCTGAGCATCTGCCCCACTAACCGCTCTGTTAGCCGAGGAAGGACCCGATGTCTGAAACCGTTGCGGTGGTGCGCGCCTCCCGACCCAATTTCCTGGTACTCGCACCGCTGTGTGCCGGCCTTGGCGTGGCGGTAGCCTGGCACCAGGGCGAGCCTCCGGCCCTGCTCAATACCCTGCTCGTCCTGATTGGCGCCCTGCTGGCCCATGCCGCCGTCAATCTGCTCAATGAGTACGAAGACTTTGCCTCCGGGCTGGATCTGATTACCCGTCGCACGCCATTCTCCGGCGGCAGTGGTGCCTTGCCGGAGGTTCCCACCGCCGCCCGGCAAGTCCTGCTGGCCGCCTTTGGCACACTGGGACTGGTTGTCGCAATCGGGTTGTATTTTCTCTGGCTCCGGGGCCTGCCAATGCTGGTGCTCGGCGCGGCCGGCGTGGTGCTGGTGCTCACCTATACCCGCTGGATTACCCGCTCACCGGTGATTTGCCTGCTGGCTCCGGGGCTGGGATTCGGACCGGTGATGATTCTTGGCAGTCTGATTGCCCTGGGGGCCCGGCTGGACGCAACGGCTCTTACCGTTTCCACCATCGGCCTGCTGCTCGTCAGTGAGTTGCTGCTGATCAATCAGATACCGGATGCCGACGCGGACCGGAAAGTCGGGCGCCGACATCTGGTGATTACTCTTGGAAAGAAAGCCGCCACCCGCCTGGTTGCGCTTTTGCTGCTGGGCAGCTTTGGGATTCTGGGCTCGGCGATCTGGATTGGCTGGTTACCGCTGTGGACCGCTCTCGCGTTTGCGCCTCTGCCGGCAGCGATCTGGATAAGCGTCAAGCTGCCCGGCGCGCTCAACCGCCCCGAACAATTCAACACACTCCTCGGCATCAACGTCGGGGTGCTGCTGGCAACCCTGGCGCTGCTGATCTGCGGACTCAGCCTTTAAACCGGAACACACTGACCCTGGAACGCAGCTGGCCGGCAAGTACGGCCAGATCACGGCTTGCCCCGGCCACCTGCTCGGAACCGGCTGAGGTCTCCACCGTGGCATCATGGATGCGGCTGATATTGCGGTTAACTTCTTCTGCAACGGAACTCTGCTCTTCCGAGGCACTGGCGATCTGGGCATTCATGTCGTTGATGGCACCCACCTCATGACGAATCCGGGCCAGAGCAGCTTCCGCCTCGCTGGTCTTGTCCACCGTGGTGCGGGCAAGCTCCCGACTGCTTTCCATAACCTCGGTCGCCTGGCCGGCGCCCGCCTGCAGGTTTCCAATCATCTCCTGAATTTCCCGGGTGGAATCCTGGGTCCGCGATGCCAGCGACCGTACTTCGTCGGCCACGACAGCGAATCCTCGTCCATGGGTGCCGGCGCGTGCCGCCTCGATCGCAGCATTCAGCGCCAGCAGGTTGGTCTGTTCGGCGATGGCGTTGATCACCTCGATGATCTTTTCGATATTGGCGCTGTCCTGGGACACGCGCTGCACAGTCTGTGTTGCCTGCTCCAGGGTTTCCGCCAGCTCTCCGATGGAGGCCGCGGTTTCCTGCACCACGCGATTACCGCTCTCCACTTCGATGTCGGCTTTCTGGGTGGCGGTTGCCGCGCTGGCGGCAAAACCCGCCACTTCGTTCACCGTGGCGGCCATCTGGTTCACCGCCGTGGCCATCTGTTCCGCCTCGGTCGCCTGGAGACGTATCTGTCGGCTGTTGTTATCCGAAGTGCTTTCAAGTTCAGAGGAGGAAGTGGAGAGCTCTTCAGCGGCAGACCCTACTTCCCGGATAATGCCGCCCAATCGCTCCACAGTGTCCTGCAGCGCGCCCATCACGCTATCCGGGTACCGTGTCCGGAGCTCCTGGTCCAACTCACCATCGGCCAGCTGACGAATGGCCCGGGCAACGTCTTCGGGCTCACCGCCAAGAATCTTCTTCAATCGGCGAATGATCACCAGTGCCACCAGGGCACCCAGAACCACCGCGAGACCGGTGACGGCCAGGTTCAACGCATTGAATGTACTCGCTGCCTCGCGAACCTCATCCACGCCGCCTGTAACCACCTCTTCCTGGTAATCAATAAAGGCATTTACCCGTTTCAACCACTCCGAGTAAGCGCCAGAGACATCGCTGAGCAGAAATGCCCGGGCCTGGTCGATCTCTCCCGCCAGGCGAAGCTCGAGCAGTTCATCCGTCAACGTGAGGGCCCTGAGTTCAATGTCTTTTATCGCCGCCAGCAGTTGCTTTTCCCGGCTGGTAGCGCCTTCTTCCCGGAACATCCTATCCATCGGGCCGGCGGAATCCCGATAGAACCCCTTAAGACGCTCAATGTCCGCGAGGTGCCGTTGTAGCTCCCGGTCGTTCTCAACCAGTACTGCATCGCGAATGGCTATTGCCCGGTCATGGACACTGCCCCTAAAGTTAATGGCGTAGCGCTGCTTCACGGCGGCGCCATCACCCACGTCGGTCAGGGTCCTGTCGATAAAACCGACCCGATGATTACCAACCAGACTTATGGCAATCATCAGCGACAGAATCAGACCAAAGCCAAGGGCAAGGCGTTTCGCAACGGTGAGCTGGCTAAACATCATTAGGCTCCGGGTACTTTTTATTGAATGAGGCTATGTGTTCTCCGAAAGTTGCAGTCTGGATCAATCAATGGAGAGAAACTTGCGGGTTTTTGACAATGCTTTTCATTACTGCAATCAATCTTTACATCCCGCCCCCACGCCTCTTGCAACTGGTCAGGCTTTGACCGATGGTAAAGGTCAGTTTCTCGCTGATTGCATTCACGATACGGAGGTCTTCACATGAGTGTTCTACTTCTGCTGATCAGTGCCCTGGTGCTGATCTACCTGGGTATAGGCGGCACCACAGCCGCTGCCGTCATGTCCATTGCGACCGTTGTGGGTCTGTTCCAGGATGAATGGCACCTGATCAGCATTCTTTGTGGCGGTGTACTGCTGGCGCTGGCGTTAATCCTTGTTATTCCCGGCGACTTGCGCCTCGACAAGCTCAGCCGCCCCCTGCTTGGCTGGGTGCGCAGCCGGCTGCCGAAACTCTCGGATACCGAGGCGGAAGCCCTGAAATCCGGCTCGGTGGACTGGGACGGCGAACTTTTCTCCGGCAAGCCCAAATGGAACAAGTTGCTGGACGCCAAGCCGGCGCACCTCACCAGCGAGGAACAGGCCTTCCTGGACGGCCCGGTGGAAAAGCTGTGCGCCATGCTCGACGACTGGAAAATCACCCACGAGCAGTACGACCTGCCGGACAAGGTCTGGAAGTTCATCCGTGAGAACGGCTTTTTCGGGCTGGTGATTCCCAAAGAGGACGGCGGCCTGGGCTTCTCCAACACCGCCCATTCCGAAATCGTGATGAAGATTTCCACCCGGAGCGTGTCGGCAGCGGTCACCGTGATGGTGCCCAACTCCCTCGGCCCGGGCGAGTTGCTGATGCACTACGGCACCGATGAGCAGAAACAGCATTATCTGCCCAGACTGGCCGGCGGCGACGAGATTCCCTGTTTCGCCCTCACCTCCCCGGTGGCCGGCTCCGACGCCGGCGCCATTCCGGACAAAGGCATCGTCTGCAAGGGCAAATGGAACGGCAAGGAAGTGCTGGGCCTGAAAGTCACCTGGAACAAGCGCTACATCACCCTGGCCCCGGTGGCGACACTGATCGGCCTGGCCATCAAGGTCTATGATCCGGACAAGCTGCTGGGCGATTCCGATGAAATCGGTGTGACCTGTGTACTGGTGCCCAAAGACACGGACGGCGTCAACGCCGGTGCCCGCCACCTGCCCATGAACACCGTATTCATGAATGGTCCCACCTGGGGCAACGACGTGTTCATTCCCATGGAACAGGTCATCGGCGGCCAGGATATGCTCGGCAAGGGCTGGACCATGCTGCTGGAGTGTCTGTCTATCGGCCGCTCCATCTCCCTGCCCGCCCTCGGCACCGGTGCCGGCAAGGTGGCCAGCGTGGCCACCGGCTCCTACGCCTACACCCGGGAACAGTTCGGCCGGACCATCAGCCAGTTTGAAGGCGTGCAGGAAGCCCTGGAGCCCATCGCAGGCTACACCTACATGATGGACGCTGCCCGGCTGCTGACCTCCGGCATGCTGGACCGTGGCGTGCGGCCCTCGGTGCCGTCCGCCGTGCTGAAATACCGCAATACCGATCTGATGCGGGAAGTCATCAACCATGCCATGGACGTGGTGGCAGGCCGCGGCGTCATCACCGGCCCCCGCAACTTCCTGGCCCGGGCCTACCAGGCGGTCCCCATCGGGATCACCGTGGAAGGCGCCAATATCCTTACCCGGAGCCTGATGATCTTCGGCCAGGGTTCCATCCGCTGCCATCCGTTCATTGTTGAGGAAATCGAAGCCGCGGGCATGGAAGACGAGGACAAGGCAGCGAAGAAATTCGACGGTATCTTCTACCGGCATCTGGCTCACACCACCCGCAATGCCCTTCGGGCCCTGCTGCTGGGACTGACCAGGGGATGGGCAGAATCGGTGCCACGGCAAGGCAACATCAAGTCCAGCTACCGACAACTGGCGCGGTTCTCAGCAGCCTTCGCCCTGATGACTGACGTCACTCTGCTGACCGTTGGTGGTGGCCTCAAGGCCCGGCAACGCCTCTCAGGGCGCATGGCCGACTGCCTGGTGCAACTCTATTACGCGACCGCCGTCATCAAGCAATGGCATGAAGAAGGTTACCCGGATGACCAGCGGCCGTTGGTGGAATGGTGCCTGAAAACCTGCCTCCGGGATCTCCAGAGCTCCATGCGCGAGGCGATCATCAACTTCCCGGTGCCGGCCCTGCGCTGGCCCCTGCGACTGCTGGTGTTCCCGCTCGGCGCCACTGGCCTGAACGGTCCGGACGACAAGTTGGGCGCACAGGTCGCGGAATCCATCGTCAAGGACACCCCGGTACGCCAGCGCATCAGTCGCGGTGCCTACACCACCATGGACCCGGAAGATCCGCTCGGGCGGGTGCTCAACGCCTACAAGCTGGCCAACGAGACCGCGGACATGCGCAGCCGGCTGCACGACGCCATGCGTAACCGCGATGAAGACGAACTCGGCGGCATTGACCTGCTGATGGGCCATCAGCGCAAGGAACTGGTCGACTGGGCCTGTGCCCAGGGCGTGGTCAAGGCAGACGAGTGCGACAAACTGCTGGAAGCACTGGAAGCACTCTACGATGTGATCCGCGTCGATGCCTTCGATGCTGACGGTCTGAAAGCACTTTCGCGCTGTGCCAAGGGCAAACGCAAGGTGGTCGAGCGCCCACCCAGAGAAGAGAAATGACGAGCAATAAAGCGTGGTCCAGTCGATGAACGATCCTTGTGATATGCGTCCTAATGAGGAGGCCGTGGCACTTGAACCGGCATCCGATGCAACGCTGCGATTCATCGGCACCATTCGTACCCCCTGGCGCGACCGCAAGGATTGCCCGCGCCAGGGCAATACAGAAGGCCCGGAGTGCCAGTTGGTTCTGGATCCTGTCTGGCACGAAGGACTGAAAGGACTCGAAGACTACGACACCATTGAGGTGCTCTACTGGCTGGACCAGAGCCGCCGCGATCTGGTCCGGCAAAGCCCCAGAAGCGATGGTCAGACCTTCGGCACCTTTGCCCTGCGCTCGCCGGTTCGGCCCAATCCGATTGGCACGTCCATGGTCAAACTGGTTCGTATAGAAAAAGGGACCCTGATCGTGCGCGGCCTGGACTGTCTGGATGGCACTCCGCTACTGGACATCAAGCCAGACCGCTGCGCTTTCACCCCAAAAGCACCCGATAAAGCGAATGTTTACTGAGAGACCTCCTCCGGACGTAATCCTGAATTGATCGCTTCTGAAACCAGCCAACGCCGCAGAAGCTGAATCCCTCGTTCACGACGACGGCTGGTTTTCCATGCAAAGTAAAAAATGTCGCCCGTCATAACGGAGTGGCAGGGCAAGCGCACAAAGTCACCGGAATCCTTGCGGGTACTGAGCATGTAGTCGTTGGTCAGCGCAATTCCCTGGTGGAAGCGCGCAGCTTCCAGCGAAAGCAGCATATGGCTTGAATGCAACAAACGGCTCGATCGGGGCAGGTCCAGGCCCGCTTCACGATACCAGGCTTCCCAGTCCCCACCCTGACGGTCATAGATACTGTATGTCGACAGCAACGGATACTCCGCCACCATTGCCGGTGTTAATGACATCGACGCCGGGTCGCCGGAAACCTCCTCCAGCGACAGCTCCCGGCGTATCTTCTGCCAGTAATCCTGGCTGCATACGGGGAACAGACGCTCCTCGTAAAGCAGCTCATAGCTGAATGCGGGCGAGGTGGGCTTAACGGTAATAAAACAATCCGCCACCCGATCCGACAACACCGGATTACCACTACTCATCTCCAGCGCCAGATCCAGCTGAGGATGCAACCGCTTCAGATCCGGCAACCTTGGCACCAGCCAGCGCACGGCAAACGAACTGAACACCGAGAGCCTCAGCAAGGACTCCTCATGCCCCAGAATCTGCTCACTGGCCCGCTCAATCTGCAACAACGCTGAACTGACCGCATCCAGGTACTGCCGGCCCTCATCGGTCAGCGACAGCGTCCGTCCACTGCGCCAGAACAACTGCTCGCCCAGGTAGGTTTCCAGCTGCTTGATCTGATGGCTTACGGCGCTCTGGCTCACCGCCAACTCATCGGCAGCGAGTGAAAAGCTGTTGAGACGGGCAACGGCTTCGAAAACAGGCAGGGCTTTCAGGGGTGGCAGCTTCATTATCTAATTTTCTAATAGCACATGAATATTGATCATTTTATCGGATATTAGCACTCAAATAGAATTCCTGAGCCAGTTAGGGGAGCCCGGGCAGGAAATGGCTTCCGAAAATGCTCGGAGCCAGGGAAGGCGGAGAGCAAGCGTACATGGATGATGGGATGAACACCTCTTGTTGAGATCGGCGTCAAAGCGCCACTATTAGATGTGCAAAATCAATAGGTCAACAACAAGAGGTGTTCAGATGAACGTTACCCTAATCGGAATCGACTTGGCAAAAACTGTCTTTCAGGTTTGTGGTGTGAACCGAAGCGGCAACCCGGCGTTCAATCATCAAGTGCGCAGGAATAGGCTGATTGAGAAGTTGCTGCAGTATCCGGAAGCGACGATTGCCATGGAGGCCTGCAGTGGTTCGAACTACTGGGGTCGGGAGCTAAAGAAGCTGGGCTTTGAGGTGTTATTGATTCCGCCCCAGCATGTGAAGCCGTTTGTGAAGGGCAACAAGAACGACCGGAACGATGCCTTTGCGATTACAGAGGCCGCCCGGCGACCGAGGATGCGGTTTGTGGAACCGAGATCGCTGGAGCAAACAGACATACTGGTGCTGCATAAGCTGATCAATCGGAAGGTCCAGGCCCGGACCGCGTTGATCAATCAGATCCGGGGCTTTCTGAACGAGTACGGCGTCATCGTTGCGCCGGGCAAGGAGCGATTACTCAAGGCGTTACCAGAGTTGCTGGAGGACGCGGAGAACCCACTGACCTGTGCTGCCAGAGAGGCCTTACAGAGTCTGTTGGAAGAGTGGAGAGAGGCCAATCGCCAGATACAGATGCATGAGGCGAAACTGAAGCAAACAGCCAAACAGCTGGAGCCGGCACGGCGCCTGATGGGCGTGAAAGGGGTTGCGGAGAAAACGGCAACCGCGGTGGTGGCCTATGCCGGTGACGGTAAGGCATTTAAGAGCGGGCGACACTTTGCAGCCAATCTGGGATTGGTTCCGAACGAACACTCCAGTGGCGGCAAGCAAAAGCTCGGACGCATCACCCGTCGAGGGAATAACTATCTGCGCCGATTATTGGTTCAGGGTGCCTGGTCGGTCATCCGATACACGGATAAAGCCACCGACCGGCTATCACGCTGGGCGGCAGGGGTTATTGAGCGCAGAGGCAAACACAAAGCGGTGATTGCCGTGGCCAACAAGTTGGCAAGAATTCTATGGGCAATGCTCTACCACCAAACGGAGTACCGGGCGGCGTAAAGCAGCACCCAAGGAGCAAAGGCACCCCACGCAAATGCGGTGAGTAATGAGTTAACAGGGTTAAACCGGCCCTTGTGAATGCTGGCGAGCACACGGAGCTCCAACTCCGTACGGACGATAAGCGGCAAGGGCGCGGTTTTCATTGAGGCCAGAGTCACCGAAGTGACTCATCATAAAGGCCGGATATACGTGCGCAGTTTTACCCAGTTAACTTTTTACACCACCGAGAGCTTGGGAGGCTTGCGCAACAAGAGGTCTACATATATGTACTCGCAGCGGTTTTCGGAAGCCATTTGCTGACCGGGCTCATGCACCCAAAGTTGAAGGTTTGAGGAGAAAAAAATGTCAGGAAAAACCGTAAACAGCGCCATCCTGCTGCTGGTGATCGGCAACGCCATGGCATTGATCTCTGACGTGTTCATCAAACTCCTGGAGCCCGGCGCGCCCGTATTTCAGTTTGCGTTTCTGCGCTGCCTGATCACCCTGGGCCTTCTGCTGCCAATGGCCGGGCAACTGGACCGGAAAAACCTGTTCGCCGGACTGAAGATCCACACCTTCCGGGCCCACATCCACCTGGCCGGCCTCCTGTGCATGGTGATCGCCCTGGGCAACCTGCCGCTGGCAACCGCCAACGCCGTCTTCTATGCCGCGCCCATCCTGGTGATGGTGCTCTCGGTATTCCTGTTCCGGGAAAAGCTGACACCCCTAAGCGTAACCGCCGTGTTCAGCGGCTTTGCCGGCATTGTGCTCATTCTACGGCCGGTGGAATTCAACTGGGCGGCCGTGGCAGCCCTTGGCTCGGCGTTTGCCCTGGCCATCAACGCCGTGCTGGTCCGGAAACTGCCGAAACAGCAGAGCACCGTCCACAAGTTGTTCCTGAATTACCTGCTGATTCTGCCCGCGGCGGGTGCACTGGCCTGGTGGGAAGGCGCCCAATGGGATTCTGGCATCCTGATCGGTGCCATGGGCTCGGCGCTGTTTATTCTCGGCTACAACATCACCGTACTGCTGGCCTACCGCCAGGTAGACGCCAACCAGGTCACCAGCGCCGAGTACACCGGTCTGATCTGGGCCGTGGGGATTGGCTGGATCTGGTTCGGAGAGGTGCCCGACCTGTGGTTCCTGGCCGGCAGCCTGATGATCGTGGTGCCCCTGCTGCTCATTGGCCTGCAGCACCGGCGCAAGGAGCCTGCAAGAGGATTTAATCCAGCCCCGGAGCAACAGCAGCTCCGGAGCCAGGAAGCTTCATTCAGTGCCGGGACGATTCAATTAGCGCGTGAGTGTCGTGAATGATCCGACCAATCCGGGCCTCCGGCGGCAATCCGTCACCGTAGCCCAGTTTGAGGCGGTAATGGCCTGAATGGTTGCGATGCCAGTCACGCCGGCGGTCATGCCTGTCGCGATAGACATCGCGCTTGTGCTTCTTGCCCCAATGGCGCTTGTCACCATGGTAGCCGTGGCGATCGTAACGATTGTGGTGCTTGCGGTCCCACTTATGCTGTTTGTAGTGCCGGGGCTTGTGATGGTGCCGATCGTAATGGCTGTCGCGGTAATGGGCCTGCAGGAACTTTTTCTCATGACCCGGAGGTGAGGCTTTGCCGCGTTCATGGTGCTTTTGCCAACCCTGACCCCGGCGGTCATCATCCGCCATCACCGGAGCAGACACCATCAGGAATGCCGTTACCAGGCTTCCGATCAACAGTCGCTTCATGATGATTCTCCCGTTCTGCTCAGAGACAGATCTCGCATCCGGACCCAGTGCCGGATGCCTCTGAACCCAGATTATCGAAGCGGGAGCGAATGTCAGTGCCTTGGGGCCTGCTTTGCAGGATCTTTACGCAAGGCCCCGTCAGCTTGACGTTTGAATGGCCGGTAGTGTCGAATTTTCTGTCAGAAGGTGAAGAAAACGTTCAGCGCCTCAGGTGGTTCTGCAGTCCTCGAAAATATTGAGCGACGGCTTGATCGCCCCGGTCTTCACGTTCATCAGTCCCAGCATGGAGGAGAACAGGTTGTCGTGGCTCAACGGTTGCGATGCGATCCGGTTGACGCACTCGGCATCAATCCGGTTATCCATCCGGAAACCGTCTGACAACCACACAACCATGGGCACATGGGTCTGGGCCTCCGGCGCCAGCATGTAAGGAATACCGTGCAGGTAGATGCCACCCTCGCCCAGTGACTCGCCATGGTCAGAGACATACACGAGAGCAGTGTTGTAATCCGCCTGCATGGATTTCAGCATGCGCACGGTTTCTCCGAGCAAGCGATCGGTTACCAGAATACTGTCATCGTAGGCGTTGATGATGGCCTGTTGGTCACAACTCTGCAGTTCATTGCTCTGACACTCGGGCAGGAACTTTTTCTGGTCCGGTTTGCTGCGCTTGTAGTACTCGGGACCGTGACTGCCAAGCTGATGCAGCACCATGAAATGGTCATTGTTGTCTGCGGCATCGAGCTGCTGATGGGCACCCCTCAGCAGTACCAGATCATCACAGTACTCGCCCTGGCAGAGGTCGGTATCCTCCGGACGAACGGTCGGAATCCGGTCACACATGCCCTTGCAGCCAGAGTTATTATCCAGCCAGGTACTGACAATGCCGGCGCGGGTCATGACATCCAGGAAGTTATCACTGTTCTTGGCCACGGCTTCATCGTAATCCGATCTGCCCAGCCACGAGAACATACAGGGCACCGACAAGGCCGTTGCGGTCCCGCAGGAGGATACGCGGGGAAAATTGACCAGTGTTCCGCCCGATTGCCGGGCCAGTTTACTGAGCTCCGGGGTGGTATCGAGCTGATAGCCATTCAGACCAAAATGGTCTGCGCGCGCAGTTTCACCAAGAACGAAAACCACCAGATTGGGTTTGGCGCGATCGGAAACCGGGAGAGAAACCGTCGCATCCAGCCCCACCTGCTGGTATTCCTGGGGAAACTGCGCCGCAGCCACCTTGCTACCCAGCGATGCCAGGGCAGCAACACTGTTCACCGGCACCACAAGATCCTTGATGTCGCGGTGATTACGGAACGTTGAAGCCATCTCCTGATAGCTGGTCAACGCCAGTACCAGAATCAGAGCGATATCAACAATGATCGGGGCCAACCAGTGAGTGACCCTTTTCAGGCCCGCCGGCCAGCTCACGCGTGCCAGGAAGAGCAGCACAACCGGAATCACAAAGAAGAGCGCCATGTGCACAAGCAGTCCGAGGCTCAGCAGGCCGCGAGCCTCCTGCACATCGGTTTCGAACACGTTCTGCAGCATGTGCTTGTCGATCAGCACGCCATACGCGTTCATGAAATACCCACTGAGCGCTGCACTTAAAAACAGAAACACCAGTACCGGCTTCAGGATAAATCGTGCCGAAAACAGGCTGATCAGGAGATGGTTGACCAGCAGCAACAAAAACGCGAGTTTGAACATCAGCATCGGCTGATCAAAGCCGACGTATCGATCAAGGGCGGTGTAGAAAGGAACGTTATACAGAGCGGTAAGTGCAAAGGCGCTGATCAACACCAGCCAATGCGGTTTGATTGCAGGCCATTGAAACCGACCGGTTCCGCTATGCACAAACGGCTGCGCGTGAAGAGTGGGTTTTGAGGACAAGCCCATGGGATTTTCCGGGATAAGTGTGATTCAAGGTCTGGTGAGTGTGCTCCCCGAACCTTAAAGCAAACTTAAACGGACTTAGCTCAACTCATCACGCAGGTGGGATTCGATGGCAAAGGTGTGCGGGCAATCCGCACCCATTGCCCTCAGGGACTCTGCAAGGCGCAAGAGATAATCGGCATTCGGGCCACTGTGGCCTGAGGCAGAGGCGATCTGGCGGGCAATATCCGCGTCCGGCGCGTGGCCCAGGAAGGCTTCGTTGTCTTCGGTGGCAATGTAAACCAGGCCGTCGGCATGGCTGCCATCGTCGAAGGTGAGCGTGATGCTCAGGCGCAGATAGCCGTTCTTTTCACGGACATCCAGGTGCTCGAACACTTTGGGTGACACCCTGAACGCCATGCCCTTGCAGACAGCATTTGGCTTTTCTACCAGGGTAACCACGCGGCCGGGGGCCTCCGGCGTGCCCCGATGATCGTGGGAACCCTGCCAGAACCGCCTTTCCCATCCTCGAATCGACGCCGGGCGCTGCTCCAGAAAGGGGAAATCCACCTTGTAGATCAGCGAGCCGTAACCAAACAGCCACACCGACTCCACGCCGGAGAAATCGTATCGTTTGCGATTGTGCTCAATGGTATTGGCAGACATCAGACACCCTGCAGCGAAAACCTGTCCCGCGATACTCTAGGTGGAGGCAATGAAACCCGCAATGCCCGTCAACACGATTTCAGCCGCCATAGCAGAGAGGATCAGACCGCTGATCTTGGACATGATGTTCAGGCCGGTCTTGCCCAGCACCTTCTCCAGGTAGCCGGACAGGTGCAGCAGCACCGCGAGGATCAGCAGGCTGGATACCAATCCCAGGAGTCCGCCTGCCACTTCGGATACCCGGTTAAGCTCGGCGCCATACACCATGATTGCACCAATGGTGGCCGGGCCAATCATCACCGGAATAGCCAGTGGCACAACGGCAATGTCATCACGGTCCTCATCAGGCAGCCCGGTGGCGTGATTCCGGGTACCACTGGTCACCAGGCTGATGGCGGTCAGAAACAGCAGGCAACCGGCACCGATCCGGAACGAATTCAGGGTAATGCCGATGGCGCTGAACAACAGCGGGCCGGCAAAGAACAGAATCACGCCCATCAGAAAGGCCGAAACGCAGGCACGGCGGATGATCGATGTTTTCTCGGTTGCTGGAAGGCCCCTGGTCAGCGCCAGGAACATGGTCACTACGAAAAAAGGCGCCAGCAGGAACAGGAAGCGAATGGTGCTGCTGATGTAAGTCGAGAAAAACGTTTCAATCATTCCGTGTCGTCCGGGTGCCATCGAAAGCCCGCAAGCATAGCTTGCTAGGCGGCACTCTGCCGTAAGGAAGTGAACGTATGGATAAGCTTAACCCCAGCCGGACGGGTGGATTCGGTTAAGTCGACAGTTCTTCCAGATAGGTTTCGCCGTCGCCGTACAGAGAGGCGAACTCCTCCTCGGGCACCACGGTCACGGCAATCTCCGGTTCATGTCCACCACCGCCCAGCAGGACACCCCGCATCGGTGTGATATCGGAAAAGTCCCTGCCCCAGCCGAGGGTAATGTGTTCCAGATCCGGCCGCAGGGCATTGGTTGGATCCAGTTCCAGCCAACCGAAATCCGGCACAAATACGGCCACCCACGCATGGGTAGCATCGGCACCGACGAGTCGTTCCTTGCCCTCGGGCGGATGGGTCAGGATATACCCGCTCATGTAACGCGCGGCCAGGCCCACCGAGCGCAGGCAGGCAATCATGATATGGGAGAAATCCTGGCAGACCCCGCGACGGGCCTTGAACGCCTGCTCGACCGGAGTGAAGGTTTCCGTCGCCGATGCATCGAAGCTGAAATCGCGATGAATCATCCGCATCAGGGCATCGGCTGCCTCCACCAGCGGGCGTCCCGGAAGGAACGCCTCCCGGGCATAGGCGGCGTACTGGGAATCAATGGGCACATTGGTGGAGACAAACCGGAACGCCGTGGCCTTAAGATGGTCTGGTGGGAACTTCCTGTCGGCGCGGTACCGCAGGCTGTCACGCACGGTTTCCCAGGGAACTTTTGCAGCGGCTGCCGAGGGCTTCGGACGCTCACGAAGCTCCACCCAGAATTCGCTGATGATCCGTAAGTACTCATGTTCCGCGGTAAAATCAATCTTGGTAATCCGATTGCCGAAACTGTCCAGGAACGAGCTTCGCACCGGGGGTTCCGGTGCAATCGCCAGATGATGTTCCAGATTCCGCTGCCAGGGCAGGGCCCGCGGTGTCAGTCTCAGCAAATGGTGGGACTCCCCCACCACCTGATCGTACTGGTAGAGGGTCTCATGACGCACATGGTAACGGACAAATGTCATGACAGGTGCCTCAATCCGGGTTCACAGACCGGTCGGAATATCGGGTGTGAATAAAACACTGCCGCTGGATTTCATCAGACACACGATAGGCCTCCGACCGGATGTCACACAATAGCTCCGCCAGGGCTTCACAGGCTTTGTCCGGGCGCTTGCGCTCAAACGGATGCAAATCAAGCGCTCGCAGCCGCTGCAGCGATTCGTTCAGATCCGGCGGAAACAGCTGGCCGGTTTTACGCCCCATTTCCGGCAGGTCCTTCTGCAGCTGGCGCAGCTGGAACATCACCGAATGAGGGTTGCTTGCGTCTATCACCAGGGTATGGAGTACCCCCAGAAGCTCTGGTGTCCGACGGTACCGGGTGCGGTAGGTGACTTCCGAGTTGGCCACTTCCAGCAGCCACTCGAGCATGGCATGGCGGCTGAACCGGTCGCTGAACAGGGGCACGCAAATCAGTGTACAGAGATTGGCCAGTCGCTCCAGGCGCCGGCCGATCACCAGGAAAACCCAGCTGGCATCCCGCGTAATGTCATCCATCGCAAAGCCCGCCAGGGAGATGCAATCCAGCAACACCAGGTTCAGTGCCCGAATCGACCGGTCTGGCGTGGTTGGCGCCGGGCTCAGGGGCTTGCCCACCCGATTGAGCGTGTGCCAGTTGTCGGAAGACAGACGGTCCCGGACCTGGCTGGCGTTGAACAGCAGGGCATCAAGAATCGACGCGATTGAACCCGGAAATTGCAGGTCACTCACCGCTCTCAACAAGGCGTCGGGAAGCGGCTCGGGGACCGCATCTTCTTCAGGCTCCGGAAGGGTCCCGAATTGTTCGGCTGCCTGTTGCAGCCCGAGCAGGGCTTCTTCGCTGGCCTGGTCGTGGCCCGACAGACGGTTGAACGCCGCCCGCAATAAACGGGCAGTTCCCTCCGCCCGCTCCGAGTGCCGGCCCATCCAGAACAGGTTTTCCCCCACCCGGGAGGGCGTGTCCCGCTCGCCGTCGAGCAGGTCAGACACCTGCAGCCGTCTCTTGATCAGTGACTTGGAGGGAGCCGTGTAGCGAGCCTGTACCCAGGTGTCCTTCGACAGCCCTCCCCGTTGCATGGAGATGACTTCCACACCCGCATCCATGGCGACCCGGGTCAGCCCACCGGGCATGACCCGCCAGCCGGAAGGCGTGGCCGCCGCAAACAGCCGCAGGCCGATGGACCGGGTGGCCAGCGGCTGCTCCGGATCCCCCTTCCAGACCGGCGCCTGGGAAAGATGGACGAGCTCCTGGCCGACAAAGGCATGGGGATGGGCATGCATCTTCTTGATCAGGGCGTCCCGCTCTGCACCTTTCACCTGGTAACCGAACACCGGCTCCATTCGCATGCTCGCGAAGGCCGGTTTAATGACCAGCTCGTCCAGGTGCTCAATGACATAATCCAGAGCCGGTTTCTCACCACACCACCAGGACGCCACCGACGGCATAGCCAGAGGCGAGCCCAGTAATTTCTTCGAAATCTCCGGCAAAAACCCGAATAACGCCGCACTCTCAAGCACCCCGGAACCCAGGGCATTTGCCATCAGCACCTTGCCTGCCCGCACCGCTCCCAGAAGCCCGGGAATCCCCAGCACGGAATCGGCGCGAAGCTCCAGCGGATCACAGAAGCCATCGTCCAGCCGGCGATAAATGGCGTGTACCCGCCGCAGGCCCTGAAGCGTTTTCAGGTACACCGTGTCATCTCGCACGGTAAGATCCTGGCCCTCGACCAGCGGCAAACCCAGGTAACGGGCCAGGAACACATGTTCGAAATAGGTTTCGTTGAAACGGCCCGGGGTCAGCAGAACGCAAAGCGGTGACTCGGTTCCGGCTGGCGACATGCCCGCCAGGCTGTTCTGGAAACCCTGGAAGAATTCCGAAAGGTTGGTTACCGGCAGGTTGTGGAATGGCGCCGGGAACGCCCGGGAAATCACCAGCCGGTTCTGAAGGGCGTAACCGGCGCCGGAAGGCGCCTGGGTACGGTCTGCCATTACCCACCAACCGCCGTCTGGTGCGCGCGCCAGATCCACGGCATACAGGTGCAGGAACCGGCCCCCGGCAGGCTGAATCCCCTGGCAGGGCCACTGGAAACCCGCCTGCCCGTAGACCAGGGCCGGAGGCATAAGACCTTCTTTTAACAGCGACTGCTCGCCGTATAGATCGGCCAGAACGCTGTCCAGGAGCTCTGCACGCTGGGCGACGGCTTTCGAGAGCCATTGCCATTCATCGGCGCCCAACACCAGCGGCAGCAGATCCACCTCCCAGGGTCGGGTATCGCCGCGGGGGTCTTCATAGACGTTGTAGGTTACGCCATCTTCGGCGATGGCATTGGAAACCGCCTGAGCCCTGAGGTTGAGACCAGCGACAGACTCAAGGTTCAGCTGCTGCAACAACGGACGCCAGTGCGACTTGGGCCCGGAACCCCCGGTGCCAAGCTCATCAAACCGGTCCGGCACCGGATGGTACTGGCGGAGGATGTCAGTAACTGCTTGCTGCTTCGCCACCTTGAATTCAGGCTCCGTTAGTCAGTGAGCTGGAAGCATAGCCGCTTTCTACTCTCCGGAGCCAGCATCAAACCACATGTCCAGGCATCTTATTTGTGATATCGCAGATCCAGGGTAAACGGAAACTCCCGATGCTCCGGAACCGGCCGCAGGGGCTGTTGCCCCGAGCTGTGTCCCATCCGGAAGAAGCGCGCCATGCGGCGGCCTTCCGCTTCGAACGAGTTCACCGGCAAAGTCTCGAAATTCCGGCCACCGGGATGGGTCACGTGATATTCACAGCCGCCCAGGCTGCGTTCATTCCAGGTGTCCACGATATCAAACACCAAAGGCCCATCCACACCAATGGTCGGGTGCATGCACTGGGATGGCTGCCAGGCACGGTACCGGACGCCGGCGACCGATTCACCCACCATCCCTGTTGGCTGAAGCGGCAACGGCACCTGATTGCAGGTGATCTGGTAACGATCCGGGGCAGCGCCGCGTACCTTCACCTGCAAACGCTCCAGGGAAGAATCCACGTAGCGGGCGGTGCCGCCGATCGCGCCGTGTTCCCCGGTCACATGCCAGGGCTCCAGAGCCGAGCGCAGCTCTAGGGTTATGCCCTTGACCTTGTAATCGCCGATCCGGGGGAACCGGAACTCGAAATGGGGCGCGAACCACTCGCTCTCGAGCGGGTAACCCTGGGCCTTCATATCGTCGATGACGTCCTCGAAGTCCTGCCAGACATAGTGAGGTAGCAGGAACCGGTCGTGCAGCTCGGTTCCCCAGCGAACCAGCCCGCTGGGTTTGTAGGGCTGCTCCCAGAATCGGGCCACCAGCGCCCGCAGCAGCAATTGCTGGGTCAGGCTCATGCGGGCATGGGGTGGCATCTCGAAGGCCCGCAATTCGAGCAGACCATGACGCCCACCCGGGCCGTCCGGGGAATAGAGCTTGTCGATACAGAATTCGGCCCTGTGGGTATTGCCGGTGACGTCCGTAAGCAGGTCCCGGAGCAAGCGGTCCACCACCCAGGGCGCGACCTTTTTGCCCACAGGGCATAACCGCTCCATCTCCCGGAACGCCAGTTCCATTTCGAACACATGGTCGTTGCGCGCCTCATCAATCCGCGGCGCCTGGGAACTGGGACCAATAAACAGGCCGGAAAACAGATAGGACAGGCTGGGATGGTTATGCCAGTAGCTGATCAGGCTGCGCAACAGATCCGGACGCCTCAGGAACGGGGAATCCTCTGCCTTTTGCGAACCCAATACAAAATGGTTGCCACCACCGGTGCCGGTATGACGTCCGTCCATCATGAACTTCTCGGAGGTCAGCCGGCACTCATAGGCGTCCGCGTACAGAGTCTCAGTCTGTTCAACCAGCTCATCCCAAGTCCGGACCGGCTGCACATTCACTTCGATCACCCCGGGGTCTGGCGTGATGCGGAAATGACTCAACCGGTGATCCGAGGGTGGCTCATACCCCTCGAGCAGAACCGACTGCTGCAGCTCTTTGGCGGTTTTCTCGATGGCGGAAACCAGGGCAAGGTATGGCTCCAGCTTCTCCAGCGGCGGCATAAAAATACGAAGAATGCCCTCCCGGGGCTCCACGCACAGGGCGGTGCGGACAATCTCGGGTGCCGACTTTCCTTTTTTAGGCGGCGCCCGTTCCGGCGACACCTGCCCGGACTGGCCCCGGCTGTTCCATTGCCGGATTTCCTCGCTGGCCGGCAGCTGGCCACGGGGCGCAAACGGGTCCTGCTCATGGATCCAGGGGTAATCGGCTTCCTCCACCCAGGGCTGGCTGTCCAGAGGCAGCCGGTGCCCCATGGGGGAGCCGCCCGGAATCAGGTAACAGCGTTCACTGCGAAGGAACCACGGGCCGGTTTCCCAGGCCTGTTCCTTTTCCGACACACGCAGTGGCAGCACGTAGCCGACGGGCTCATCCAGTCCCCGGCTGAAAATCTGCTGAAGCTGCTTGCGCTCCAAGGCATTCTCGAGTTTCGCATCGAAAGGATCGACGTTGACCGGTAGACGTCGTTCCCGCCACAAGTAATAAAAGGCATCCTCGAACCCCGGGAACAGCTGTTTTTCATCAACACCAAGCTCTTTCGCCAGGGCCGACAAAAACCTGTGGGCATCTTCCGGGCTTGCGTTGCCTTCGATGCGCTCATCCGCCAGCCAGCGCTCGTCCCGCCAGATCGGCTCGCCATCCTTGCGCCAGTAACAGTTCAGGGACCATCGGGGCAGCGGCTCCCCCGGATACCACTTTCCCTGGCCGAAATGAACCAACCCGCCAGCGCCATAGCGATCCCGCATCCGGTGATAGAGCTCGATGGCCTTCTTGCGCTTGGTGGGGCCCATGGCCTCGGTGTTCCACTCCGGCTCGTCCCGGTCGTGATTCGCCACGAAGGTGGGTTCACCGCCCTGGGTCAGACGCACATCCAGTTCTGTCAGACGCTGGTCCACGTCATGGCCCAGCCCAACGATGCGTTGCCACTGGGCCTCGGTATAGGGTTTGGTCACCCGAGGTGCTTCCCAGATGCGCTGAACGCTCATCTGGTGCTCGAACTCGACCCCGCACTCCTCAACCATGCCGGTAATTGGCGCAGCCGAGGACGGATCCGGGCTGCAGGCCAGCGGGATATGCCCTTCTCCGGCAAACAGGCCGGACGTCGGATCCAGCCCCACCCAACCGGCGCCCGGCAGGAAGACTTCGCACCAGGCGTGCAAATCGGTGAAGTCTTCCTCAGCGCCCGAGGGACCATCCAGTGCTTTCTGGTCTGCCTTGAGCTGAATCAGGTAGCCGGACACAAAACGCGCCGCCAGCCCCAGATGCCGAAGCGTCTGCACCAGCAACCAGGTCGAATCCCGACAGGAGCCGGAGCCCTTTTTCAGGGTTTCCTCCGGGGTCTGGACACCCGGCTCCATCCGGATCAGGTAATCAATACGGTCAGCAAGGCTCTGATTCACACCCACCAGGAAATCCACGCTGGGGGTTTCCTTGCGGTCTATGGTGGCCATCCACTTACGGAATTCCGGTGTTTCCGGCAGTTTCTGTAAATAAGGCGCCAGCTCTGCCGTCTGCCATTCCTCGTAGTCAAACGGAATGGTCTCTGCCCGGGGTTCCAGAAAGAAATCGAACGGGTTGATCACGGCCATCTCGGCAACGAGGTCCACGGTGATCTTCAGCTCGCCCGTTTTTTCGGGGAACACCAGGCGGGCCAAATAATTGGCCTGGGGGTCCTGTTGCCAGTTAAGGAAATAACCTTCTGGTTCCACCTTCAGCGAGTAGCTGAGGATGCGGGTTCTCGCGTGCGGACAGGGACGCAGACGAACTATCTGGGGCCCAAGGGTGATCGGGCGCTCATAGCGATAGTGGGTGGTATGGCTCAGGGCAACATGAATCGACATGGAACCTATCTCGCGGGCGAATAGAATTGGGAGTTTCAGGCTGTCTCGTAGACAGGAAACCAGGTCTCTGCAATGTCTTCGTGAAGCTCGCCGATCTCTAGTTGCAGGTTTTCCAGGAACAGGATCACGTCTTCCTTGCGGATCAGTGCATCCACGTCGCCCTCCCGGGTATGACGTACTGCCTGCAATGCCGTGCGTAACGGAATCTCGTTCCTTGGCAGACGGCCCAGGGCACCGGCCACTTCGCTGAGGCTGTGCAGCACAGACCGCGGGAACGGCTCGTTCTGCAGCAGGAAGCGAATAACCAGAGGCCCGCTGACCTTGCGCCGCACGTTGTGACGGTACATCTGGAAGGCGCTCTGGTAACGCAGCACACTGGTCCACAAGAGCCCGCCGTAGGTTTCGGTGCCATCCCAGCCGTCGAGGAACTGCAGCGCGCCCACTTCAATCTGCCGGGTGGCCATGTCCGCCCGCTCCAGGTTGCGGCCTACCCGGATGAAGTCATACCCCTCATCGTGACTCATGCAACCGGCCAGCAAACCATTTAGCATCTGGCAGCGACCCACGATTTCGTTGAGGAATTCGTACCTCGCCCGCTTACCAACCCCCTGGTCTATGTTCTCCAGGATGTACCGGTACAGCTCGTTGATCACCTCCCAGGCGTCGGTCGGAATCTGGTCCCGGGTGGTGCGCACGTTCTCCCGGGCGGCCTTGATGCAGGAGGCAATGGAGCTCGGGTTGTAGCCATCCGCCATCAGAAACTTCACACAGTTGCGCTCATCGGCCTTCTGATGATGCTGGTCAAACAGCGCCCCCATGCCCGTCACGGCCACCAGTCCCTTCCAGGAAAGCTGGGTTTCCCGGGGCATGTCGAGCGACAGGGAATTAAAGGCCATGATCATCCGGGCGTTGTTCTCTGCCCGCTCAAGGTATCTGGCCATCCAGTACAGTCGTTCCGCTACACGTGACAGCACATCAATTCTCCTCGTCCACGATCCAGGTATCCTTGCTTCCACCGCCCTGGGACGAATTCACCACCAGGGAGCCTTTTCGCATCGCCACCCGCGTAAGCCCGCCAGCCGTAACGTAGGTTCTCACGCCCTGCAGCACAAAAGGCCGAAGATCCAGGTGTCGGGGCGCCAGGCCCTCGTCGCACAAAGTTGGGGCCACAGAGAGACTCAATGTGGGTTGGGCGATGTAGTTGCGCGGGTTCTTCTTGATCAGGCGCGCGAACTCGGTGCGCTGCTTCTTGGTGGAATGGGGCCCCACCAGCATGCCATAGCCCCCGGACTCGTTCGCGGGCTTGACCACCAACTCGTCGAGATGCTCAAGGACATACTCCTGATCCTGCTTGTTCACACACATGTAGGTGGGCACGTTCGGGATGATCGGCTCCTCATCCAGGTAGTAACGGATCATGTCCGGCACGAAGGCGTAGATCACCTTGTCGTCGGCCACGCCGGCACCCGGTGCATTGGCGAGGCCAACCTTGCCATTGCGCCAGGCTCGCATCAGACCGGGCACGCCCAGAGTGGAATCGGAACGGAATACCTCCGGGTCCAGGAAATCGTCGTCAATGCGGCGATAAATCACATCCACGCGCTCCAGGCCCTCGACAGTACGCATGTAGACACAATCATCTTCGCCAACCACCAGGTCGGCCCCTTCTACCAGCTCGGCGCCCATGCGCTGAGCCAGGAAGGAATGTTCAAAATAGGCGGAGTTGAAAATACCTGGCGTGAGCACCGCAATTTTCGGGTGGTCCTGAGGCCGGGGCGAAATCGACGCCAGCATGTCGAACAGCTGGTTGGTGTAGTCATCGACCGGCAGAATGCTGGTTTTGTCGAACAGCTCCGGGAACACCCGTTTGGTCAACTGACGGTTCTCCAGCATGTAGGAAACACCCGAGGGGACCCGCAGGTTGTCCTCAAGAACATACACCTTGCCATCTTTATCCCGCACCAGGTCGGATCCACAGATGTGCGCCCAGACCCCCAGTGGCGGCGTGAACCCCCGACATTGCTCGCGAAAGTTCTTCGAGTTGGCGAACACATATTTGGGGATGACCTTGTCCTTGACGATGTTCTGGTCGTTGTAGATGTCGTTGATGAACATGTTTAGGGCCGTCAGGCGCTGGGCCAGACCCTGCTCGATGGTTTCCCACTCCCGACGCGAAATAACCCGGGGAATGATGTCGAAGGGCCAGGCCCGGTCAATATTTTCGCCCTCGCTATAGATAGTGAAGCTGACCCCCATCTCAAGTATCGCCAGTTCGGCCGCCTGCTGGCGCGCCTGGATTTCCTCGGAACCAAGATTGCCCAGGTAGTCGGTAATCGCCGTGGCCGCAGGCCGGGGCTTGCCCTTGGCAGCAATCAGTTCATCGTAGAACTCGTTGGGATCGTAGTTTTTCCAGTCTATCGATTTGTTCTTTTTCATTTGGGGTCCTTTCGTTAACCACCGTGAGCTATTCGGTGTACCAGACGGAGTTTCTCCACCACCGGAGCCGCAAGCACGAAGGGGTAGGCATCGTCATGCCCCATGCTTCGATTCAGGCTGTTGAGCGCAAGCGTCAGGGGTAACCAGTGCTTGATCAGTGCATCGAAATCGTCGGCCTGGTAGGGGTCAAACGCAGGGTCTGGTTCGCTGTTCATTACCGGGCGCTGGCGGGCATTCACCCGCATCCCGAACTGCCAGGCAGTCTCTAATGTATCCACCATATGCAGGTAGTGTGCCCAGGTCTCGGCCCAGTCTTCCCAGGCATGGCTGCTGGCGTAGGAGCTGATGTACCAGCTCTGCCAGTCACCCGGCGGGCCGTACTGGTAATACTGGTCCAGCGCCTGTTTGTAGTCTCTGGCGTCATCACCGAACATCTCCCGAACCGGCCCAAGCCACGGCCCGGACCGGACCAGGATGTCCCAGTAGTAATGACCGGATTCGTGACGGAAATGCCCCAAAACAGTGCGATAAGGCTCAGCCATCTGGCTGCGCATCCGCTCCCGTTCCACAGGATCTGCCTCGGCAATATTCATGGTGATCACGCCATTTGCGTGGCCGGTTTTTACTTTCGCGCGTTCGTCGAACATCGCCGGCTGGTCAGCCAGAAAATCAAACGCCAGCCCGTACTGGTCCTCATTACGGGGTTCGCAGGGCAGCTCAAGGCGCAACACCGAATACACCAGACGCCGCTTTTCCTTCTCCAGACGCCGCCAGAGATCGTTGTTCTTCAGAATGCTGAGATCGGGGATGGTGCGGTTCAGTCGGCAGGCGACACAGAAGGTGTGGTCGTCCGGAGAAGGGATCAGCCAGTTGCAGGCACCCTGGTTCTGATAGTTGCCACAAAGCCTGTAGAGGTCGCCCCGGGCGACGGCCGCCCAGGTGCCATCATCGTTTGGCTCGATAGCCAGCAAGTCCATGACATCCGGGGCAAAGCCCAGTCCAGACCCACAACTGGTACAACGACTGTTTTCAAAATACAGCAGGTTGGCGCATCGGCCACAGTGAAACAGCTTCATCAGGGGACATCCTTGGCCGAGAGCGGCAAGACCATCCTTTCAGTATTGGCCAAAAGGGCCAAAACGCAACCTGGACACGCCCGAAAGCTGCCCGAAAGTCCCCCGCTGCCAACCGTTAAACGGCCAGAGCCGATTCGCGCTCGCTAACCCCGGATTCTGGTGCACGAACCAGATATTGAGCCGCATCAAAGCGTCGTGTCTGCTGACGGAACTGCCAGGTGAAGCCTGGCCATAATGTGGTGTTCTTGCCGTTTTCGTTCACGTACCAGCTCTTGCAGCCGGTCTGCCAGACTGAATCACCAAGCTTTGCGTGAATGGAAGCGTTGTAACGGCTCTGGGCGTCCGGCTTCACTTCCATGCTGCTCCATTGCTGCCGGCGCATCTTTTGGAGGGCATCCAGCACGTACTGGATCTGACTTTCGATCATATACACCATGGAGCTGTGGCCGAGGCCGGTATTCGGCCCCATCAGCATGAAGAAATTCGGGAAACCGCTGATGGTGGTGCCTTTGTATGCTTCGGCGCCATCCTTCCAGGCATCCAGCAGATCCTGACCATTACGGCCAAAGATCATGCTCGCGAGAATCGGGTCCTGGGCTCGGAAACCGGTGCCGTAGATGATGCAATCCACCTGCCGCTCATTACCCTGGCCGTCGATCACGGTGTTGCCCTGCACCTCACGGATACCCTCGGTCACCACGTCCACATGATCCTGCGCCAGCGCCGGATAGTAGTTGTTGGAGATCAGTACCCGCTTGCAGCCAAAATGGAAATCCGGGGTAACTTTTTTGCGAAGCGCCTTGTCCGGAATCTGGTTGCGAATATGCCGGCGGGCCTGCAGTTCACCAAGCTTCAGAATACGGGGGTTACCCACAAAGCCCAGCACCCGCGCCTCCAGGGACCAGTAAATACTCTGACGGAAGGCATTGAGTGTTTGCGGGAACATCCGGAACAGCCGCTTTTCCAGCGGCCTGATAGCCCGATCCGGCTTGGGCATGATCCAGGGCGGCGTGCGCTGGTATAGGTCCACCCGTGCCGCCTGCTTCGCCACCTCCGGAACAAACTGGATGGCCGAGGCACCGGTGCCGATCACCGCCACCCGCTTGCCGCGCAAATCGTAGTCGTGGTCCCAGTCCTGGGAATGGAAACGCTTGCCCGTGAAGGATTCGATCCCCTTGATCTCCGGGTAGGCCGGCGTGCTAAGTCCCCCCATCCCGGAAACAAGGATATCCGCCCTCAACGTGGTGAATTCCGGCAGGCTCTTATCGGCGCGATCCAACCGACCTCCCGGCTTCACGCCCTTGCCCTGCATGTATGCCCACAGTGACGGGCTGTCACAGGTTTCAAGGGTCCACCGCTGGCGGTTCTCGTCAAATCGCGCCCCGGCCACATGGGTGTTCAGCCGGATATGCTTCATCAGCCCGTACTTCTCGGCGCAATGCTTCAGGTAGGCCTTGATCTCATGCTGTTGGGCATACATCCGGCTCCAGTTCGGGTTCTGTTCGAAGGAGAAGGAATAGAGTGCAGACTGCACATCACAGGCACACCCCGGGTAGTGGTTCTGGTGCCAGGTGCCACCGATGTCGTCACTCTGCTCCAGGATCACGAAGTCGTTGTAGCCGGCTTCCCTGAGTTTGATGGCCATGCCCAGGCCGGAGAATCCGGTGCCGATGATGGCGATCTGTGTGTTCTGTGTCATTGCTGCACTCCTGCGTTGGCCCCAGTGCCCCAGCTAAACGGGACACTAGACCTTGTCTGTTGTTATCCGGCGGGTCATCATGGCCGGTAGACACATGTATACACAGCTTGGTATACAACCGTATACTCCTGGTTCGGTGATTGGCCTCAGGTGACTGATCATTGGCCTCTGCGGCGGGCTCTGGCTGGGGGGGGCTGGTCATTTGTGGGAAGGGCTTCCAAAACGCGCTCCTTGCGGCACATCCCTGTGACGCTTGGCTCTCGCCATCCATGGCGAGAGACAGTTTTGGAAGCCCTTCCCACAAACGACCGTCAGACTCACAGTGGCCCGCCCTCATACAGTCGCCTCAAGTCTGGCAGCCCACTTCCATTGTTCGGGGGCCGTGTTGGCAGGTATTCCGAAAATGCTCGGAGCCAGGGATGGCGGAGAGCAAGCGTACATGGACGTACTTGCAGCGGTTTTCGGAATACCTGCCAACGCGGCCAACCTCCAAAGCAGAGGAAAAGATGAACGGATTAACCGGCGGAAAGCTGAAACTCATCCAGGCTGCGCTTCGGCTGATTACCGAAACCCGGAGCCTGACGTCGCTGGGACTGCGGGAGCTTGCCCGGGAGGCGGGGCTGAATCCGAATACCTTTTACCGACACTTCAAGAGCCTGGATGAATTCGGCCTGCAGGTACTGGGTTACATTGCCGAGGAGATGAAAGCCGGGGTCCGGGATCTGCGGCAGATGGCGGATTCTTCCGAACAGGCGTCGCGGGATACGGTGGCGTTTGTGTACCACTACTTCCTGGCCAATCCGGCGGCAACTACGGTGGCCGTGCGGGAACTCCACGGCCCCTCCCCGATACTGCGACGGGCCCTTGAATCACAGCTTGAAGCCAGCGCCCGGGAAATGGCCGAAGACATTATCGAGCGGCAACTGGTGAGCGCCGTGCCGTCCGAGACCATTCATGAAATCTCCCGCATGACCATCCGCTACATCCTGTTCCGCGCCATGGACTACATCGAGAAACCTGCCCAGCGGGAAACCATCCAGACCGAAACCGAACATTTCATCAACCGGCAGTTCCGGGGTGCGATGCTTGATCACCTGTCGCAAACGGAAGTCGAACGTCTCGCCCAGAAACACAGCTGAAAAGCCTCCGATAACTCCCCTTTCCGGGCAGATCTGGCAACCTGCACTAGTATGTAGATAACCAGAACAAGTGATCGATCGGGAAATCCGGAGGCAAACCAATAATGAAAATCGGTATCCCCAAGGAAATCTTTGAGGACGAGCGGCGAGTGGCCGCCACGCCACCTTCTGTTCACAAGTTAATCGGACTTGGTTATGACGTCATCGTGGAAGGCGGCGCCGGCGAGGCGGCGAACTACTCCGATGCCGCCTATGAAAAAGTGGGCGCAGCCATCGCAGCCGATACCAGCTCGCTCTGGAAAGAAGCCGACTTCATTCTGAAAGTCCGCGCGCCCATGGAAAATCCGGCGCTGGGTAAACACGAAGCGGATCTGATGAAAGAGGGCGCGTTTCTGGTCAGCTACATCTGGCCGGCGCAAAACCCGGAACTCCTGGAAAAGCTGGCCGCCAGAAAGATTACCTCTTTTGCAATCGACAGCCTGCCCCGCATCAGCCGCGCCCAGAAGATGGACGCCCTCAGCGCCATGGCCAACATCGCCGGCTATCGGGCGGTGATCGAGGCGGCGAACCACTTCGGGCGTTTCTTTACCGGGCAGGTTACCGCTGCTGGCAAGGTGCCACCCGCGAAAATCATGGTCATCGGTGCCGGGGTGGCTGGCCTGGCAGCCATTGGCGCGGCCAATAGCATGGGCGCTATCGTGCGGGCCTTTGATACCCGGCTGGAAGTGAAGGAACAGGTCGAGAGCATGGGGGCCGAGTTCCTGGAACTGGATTTCGGTGACGAGGAGGGCAGCGGCAGCGGTGGTTACGCCAAGCAGATGAGTGACGAGTTCATCAAGGCGGAGATGGCGCTGTTCGCAGAGCAGGCGGAAGAGGTGGATATCATCATCACCACCGCCCTGATTCCCGGTAAGCCGGCCCCGAAACTAATTACCGCGGACATGGTGAAATCCATGAAGCCCGGCAGCGTGATCGTGGATCTGGCTTCCGAGCGAGGCGGTAACTGCGAACTGACCGAACCGGGCAAAGTCGCCCATCAACACGGCGTTACCCTGATCGGCTACACCGACCTGCCCAGCCGGATGGCCAAGGTGGCCAGTGATCTTTACGCCACCAACCTGGTGCATCTGCTCACCGAGCTGACGCCCGAGAAAGACGGCACGCCGCTGGTGAACATGGAAGACGAAGTCATCCGCGGCCTGACGGTGGTTCACGAGGACGAAATAACCTGGCCGCCGCCACAACCGGAATCGCCGGTCAGCCCCAAGCCCGCACCGGGCACCGAGGAGCCTTCAGCCGAAGCAAAAGCGGCCGCCAAGAAGGACGCGGACCGTCGCAGCCTGATCGGCAAAGGCGTTCTTCTGGTGGTGACGGCCCTGGCGCTCTACGGAGTGGGCGCCCACGCGCCGGAAAGCTTCCTGCAACACTTCACTGTGTTCGTACTGGCCTGCTTTATTGGCTGGCAGGTGATCTGGAACGTAACCCCTTCCCTGCATACCCCCCTGATGAGCGTTACCAACGCCATCAGCGGCATCATCGTTATCGGCGCCATTCTGCATCTGGCCCAGGCGGAGAATATTGCCGTTGGCATCATGGCATTTGTGGCGGTGCTGATTGCCAGCATCAACGTGGGCGGTGGCTTCCGGGTCACCCATCGCATGCTCAAAATGTTCCGCAAGTAGGAGGCGCCCGATATGAGCACAGGATTGGTGAGCGTGGCCTACGTGGTCGCAAGTATCTGTTTCATTCTCAGCCTGGGCGGCCTCAGCCACCAGGAATCGGCTCGGCGCGGTAATCTCTACGGCGTCGCCGGCATTATCATCGCGGTGGGTGCCACTCTGGCCAGCGTAGACGGAGGCATTACCGCCATCATCATTGCCGTGTTGCTCGGTGCCGGCATTGGCATTCCCATCGCCAACAAGGTGGAAATGACCCAGATGCCACAACTGGTCGCCCTGCTCCACAGTTTCGTGGGTCTGGCGGCGGTATTGGTAGGTTTTTCCGGTTATATCGAGCCGTTGATTGCCACCTCCGGTACCGAGCACACCATCAAACTGGTGGAGGTGTTTGTCGGCATTTTTATAGGTGCCATTACCTTCACCGGTTCACTGGTGGCCTGCGGCAAACTGGACGGCCGAATCGACAGCAAGGCGCTGACCCTGCCCGGACGGCACCTGATGAACCTGACAGCGATCATTGTCTGCGTCTTGCTCGGGGCCTGGTTCCTGGGCACCGAGAGCATGGCACTGGGGATCGTTGCCCTGATCCTGATGACCGCCATTGCCTCGGTCCTCGGCATTCACCTGATCATGGCTATTGGCGGCGCCGACATGCCGGTGGTGGTTTCGATGCTTAACAGTTACTCCGGGTGGGCCGCCGCTTCCATCGGTTTCATGTTGGGCAATGATCTGCTGATTGTCGTTGGTGCCCTGGTGGGCAGCAGCGGTGCCATCCTCAGCTACATCATGTGCAAGGCCATGAACCGCTCGTTCATCAGCGTGATCCTCGGTGGCTTCGGCCAGACCAGCAGCAGTTCGGCGGCCGCGGATGCCGATCAAACGGTGCACGAATCCAGTGCCGATGATGTCTGCGAGGAGTTGCGCAACGCCCAGTCGGTGATCATTGTGCCCGGTTACGGCATGGCGGTGGCCCAGGCCCAGAACGGCGTCAGCGAAATGACCAAGATCCTTCGGGAACGGGGCGTAAACGTGCGTTTCGGCATTCATCCGGTGGCCGGCCGTCTGCCAGGGCATATGAACGTGCTATTGGCGGAAGCCCACGTCCCTTATGACATCGTGCTGGAAATGGACGAAATCAACGATGACTTCCCGGATACCGACGTGGTGCTGGTCATCGGCGCCAACGACACCGTGAACCCGGCCGCCGCCGAAGACCCGGGCAGTCCGATTGCCGGCATGCCGGTGCTGGAGGTCTGGAAGGCCCACCAGGTGGTTATCCTCAAGCGGGGCATGGCCACCGGTTATTCCGGGGTGGAGAATCCACTGTTCTTCAAGGACAACGCCCGTATGCTGTTCGGCGATGCCAAGGAAAGCATCGATAAGCTGGTAGGAGGCTTGCGGGGCTGAAGGCAGCCCCGCGCCTGTTTTCTTCGGGAGTTATTCGGTGGTGTTGTACACGTAGGACGACACGGTGCCGTCCTGGTTGAACCGCACCACCAGGTCGGTGGTTTCCGCTTCACCGAAGGCAGACCACTTGTACTTGCCATAGGTCCAGGTGCGTTTGCCGTCTTCGATCCCGGTGCGCCACGGCTCGCCGAACATCTCCTGGATATCGGCCCGCGTGGTTTCACCAATCTGGATCTGGTCCACATTGTGGGTGGCGAAGTCTTTGCCGACAGTCGCACAGCCCACCATGGCCGCCATCACCAGAGCCACGCACAACGTTTTAACCGAACCAATCATCGACATACGTATCCCTCATATTCGGGTGAATTTCACCCATCATAACGTGTCTCTGAGCAGACGCGATTACGAAGACGACAGGTTTCCGGAAACAAAAAAGCCGCAGGCCGGGAGGCGCTGCGGCAGGTCGATCGTCCGATCGAAGGGGATAATCAATACAGTTTGGCGAGGGACTTCTTGGCGAAGGATTCGACTTCGTTCAACCGGCCTTCTTTCACCTTGATCAGCCATTCGGGATCCTGCAGAAGTGCCCGACCAACGGCAATCAGCTCGAACTCGTGGTTATTCATCCGCTCCACCAGCTCATCGATCCCGGCTTTCTCAACCGCTTCCTGCTTGCTGGCAAAGGTGCCGCTGATGAAATCTTCGGTCAGCCCGACACTGCCCACGGACATGGTCGGCTTGCCGGAAAGCTTCTGGGTCCAACCTGCGAGGTTCAGATCCGAGCCTTCAAACTCCGGCTCCCAGAACCGGCGGGTAGAGGCGTGGAAAATGTCCACACCGGCTTCCACCAGTGGCTTCAGGAACCGTTCGAGTTCCTCAGGGCTGTTCACCAGTTTGGCTTCGTAATCCTGCTGCTTCCACTGGGAGAACCGCAGCATGATCGGGAAATCAGGCCCGACGCGATGGCGCACCGCCTCAACGATTTCGACCACAAAGCGCAGGCGGTTTTCCATAGAGCCGCCGTATTCATCGTCCCGCTGGTTGGTGCCTTCCCACAGGAACTGGTCCAGCAGGTAGCCATGGGCACCGTGGATCTCGACACCATCAAAACCGAGGGCTTTGGCATCCTGGGCGGCATCGGCAAAGGCGGTGACCACGTCCTCAATATCCTCTTTGGTCATGGCTTTGCCGTTGGGCTTGCCAGGGCCAAACAGACCGGATGGGCTGTAACCGGGCACCGAAGGATCCGGAGGTGTGCCTTCCTTCCGGACGGCGCCAACGTGCCAGAGTTGCGGGAAAATGGCTCCACCGGCTTCGTGCACGGCATCAACAACGTTTTTCCAGCCTTGAAGGGCGTCGGAACCATGAAATGCCGGCACATTGGGATAACCACTGGCGGCGGGGTGATTTACTGTAGTGCCTTCGGTAATGATCAGACCAACGCCGGCTTCGGCGCGGCGCTGATAATAGGCCACAACATCCTCACCCGGCACACCATCAGGCGAGAAGTTGCGGGTCATCGGTGCCATCGCCACCCGGTTACGCAGCTTGAGGTTGTGAAGTTCAAACGGTTCGAAAAGCGGGCCAAGATTCATGCTCATGGTAATGTGCAACCTTACTAGTTTGGTTTCGTTAAGCAACCATATTGAATCTGGTTTTAAAATGCAACCCTATTCAGTACACTCCCACCATGGCCAGAAAACGTTTTGATGACTCCAGTTGCTCCGTCGCCCGTGCCCTCAATGAAGTGGGTGACTGGTGGTCCCTGCTGATCGTACTACACGCCATGTATGGCACCCGCCGGTTCGTGGACTTCCAGCAGGAACTGGGCATTGCCAAGAATATCCTCTGCGATCGTCTGGCCCGGCTGGTGGATAACGAGGTGTTGCGCAAGGTGGATGTGGGCGAACACGGCTCCCGCTTTGAATACCGCTTGACTGAGAAAGGCCGGGATCTGTTCCCGGTGGTGATTGCCCTGCGCCAGTGGGGCGACAAGTGGAATCCCGCCCCGGACCAGACACCCCTGGACCTGCGCGACCGTGCCACCGGCCGCCCTATTCACACGGTGGAAGTCCAGAATGCCGATGGCAACCCCCTGAGCATCCGGGATGTGTTCGTACCGGACGAGAGTCTGCCCGAAGGCAAAAGACCTCCGCCTGACTCTCCGCAGTAATCGCGGCACCGCCCGATTTCTTGAGCTACGTCAATCTTGCGATCAAACCAGCCCCCCTGCCCGGCCAATCTTGCGCTAAATCAAGTTTCCTTTCTCCGCTGCCACTAATCTGAAGCCATCAACGATTCAGGTTAAGGAGATGGATATGTCCCGCACATTTAAACTTGGTGTTCTGGCTGCAGCGGTTATGGCTGCGGCGCCGGCTGTTCAAGCGTACGAAGCTGGTGATTTTATTGGCCGCGTTGGCGTGGTGACTGTTGATCCGGATTCCTCCAGCAGCAATTTGAACTCCAATGCTCTTGGTGAGCTTGACGGCGCCAAGGTTAGCGTTGATTCCAACACTCAGTTGGGCCTGACCGTGAGCTATATGTTCACTGATCAGATTGCTCTGGGTATTCTGGGCGCGACGCCGTTCAAGCACAACATTGAAGGTGATGGATCCATTCTGGGTGGCGCCGGCAAACTGGCCGAAACCAAGCAACTGCCGCCAACCATCACGCTGCAATACTTCCCGATGCCAAGTGGCAGCAAGTTCCAGCCTTATGTTGGCGTTGGCGTGAACTACACCAACTTCTTTGAAGAGAAAACCACCCAGACTCTGACCGATACCTATGCAACACTCGCCTCAGGCGTGGACCGCACCGACATCGAACTGGATGACAGCTTTGGCTTGGCAGCTGAGATTGGCCTGGATTACATGGTCACAGACAACATCGGTGTAAACGCCGCTATCTGGTACGCAGACATCGATACCGAGGCCACCATCAACGCCTACGCTGGCAACACTAAAGCAGACACCAGCACCATTGACGTTGATATCGACCCCTGGGTCTACATGGTAGGCCTGTCCTACAAGTTTTGATCCCCGTGCCTCCGTCAGTCGCCACGGTCTGTTGGCTGGCGGAAGGTGCGTTCTCCTGTGCGGGGCCCTCCGGCCCCGCCTTTTTTTTGTCCGCCAGAAACAGGAAGGCGGAGCACCTGCCCCGCCTTCCTGAACTGTCCTGACCTGCCTCAGGCACTCTGGCGCTGGGCTGAGCGGCTTCGCTGACCACCGCCATTCTGGCTCCGGCCACCACTGCGGCCACCTGGCTTGTCCCCAAAGCTTTTCGGCTTGCCTCCGGGCCGGCCATTGCCACCACCGTTACTACTGCGGGTACGGGCGCGGCTGGGATCGGCCTTGGCTTTCGGTTTCAGCGGCAGGTTGTTGGTAGGCTCAAAGCCTTCCACTTCCGTGCGCGGCAGCTGCTTCTTAATCAGTCTTTCGATACCGGCGAGCATTTTGCCTTCATCGGCACTGACCAGTGACAGGGCGTGACCACTTTCACCGGCACGGCCGGTGCGACCAATACGATGCACATAGTCTTCCGGCACGTTGGGCAGTTCGAAGTTCACCACCTGGGGCAGCTGCTTGATGTCCAGACCACGAGCAGCGATATCCGTTGCCACCAGCACACGCACTTCGCCAGCCTTGAAGTCCGCCAGCGCGCGGGTGCGGGCACCCTGCGACTTGTTGCCGTGAATGGCAGCAGCGGTAATACCGTCCTTCTCCAGTTTCTGGGTCAGACGGTTGGCACCGTGCTTGGTGCGGGTAAACACCAGCACCTGGTCCCAGCTGTTGTCACGCACCAGCTTGCTCAGCAGGGCGGTTTTCTGGCTCTGATCCACCGGGTAGACAGACTGCTTGATGTTTTCGGCAGAGGTGTTTCGAGCCGCCACTTCAACCTGAACCGGGTTATCCAGCAGACCTTCGGCCAGAGTCCGGATCTCGTTCGAGAAGGTGGCGGAGAACAACAGGTTCTGGCGCTTGGCTGGCAGCAGCGCAAGAATCTTGCGGATGTCGCGAATAAAGCCCATATCCAGCATGCGGTCGGCTTCGTCCAGCACCAGGATTTCCACTTCGTTGAAGCGCACAGCGTTCTGCTGATACAGGTCCATCAGGCGGCCCGGTGTTGCCACCAGCACGTCCAGGCCTTTGCGCAGCTTCATCATCTGCGGATTGATTTTCACACCACCGAAAACCACCGCGGCCTTGGTAGGAACGTATTTGCTGTAAAGATTCACGCTGTCGTGAACCTGTGCCGCCAGTTCACGGGTGGGCGTCAGGATCAGCGCGCGGGGGCCTTTGCCGGTGCGCGGGTTTTCACCCAGACGCTGCAGCAAGGGCAAGGTAAAACCGGCGGTTTTGCCGGTACCGGTCTGGGCAGCAGCCATAACGTCCCGGCCAGAAAGCACGGCGGGAATGGCCTGGGCCTGAATGGGAGACGGGGTTTCATAACCCTGGTCAGACGTGGCACGGACCAGCTGCTCGGACAAACCGAGTGAAGAAAAACTCATATTGGATCAACTCTTGATTATTCTGCCTCCACGACCACCGTTCTCGGTGAATGCGGGCAGATGCCATGAACATTCATGGAATAAAAGACGACTACGGTCACGCGCCGTTATCGGGGTGACGTCCTCTGACAGGTCGTATGGAAAGGTCGCACGGGCTTAAAGCCTTAAACTGCGGAATCCCTAGAGGCAGGATGCGGGCACATTAACAGAGCCCCGGCCAATTAGCCATAGGTGATTATAATAAGCATCCGAAGGAACCTGGATTGCATCTTCGAGTCAGACTGCCTTTACGAAACCGAACCACACAGGGATTTGTCAGAATGAGCGTCAGTATCGGCCCAGTGAGCCTGTCCATCGGCCATCTTCTCCTGGTTATCGCCTTCGGCCTGGCTCTGCTGGTTGGAGGGGTGCTGGGCCGCAAATATCGGGTGCCGGTAGCCGGATCGGTGGCCGATATCTTTGTAGTCGCGATGCTGAGCGCCCGGATCGGTTTCGTAATCAGCTATTTCGAGCATTACCAGAACGACCTGCTGGGCATCATTGATATCCGTGACGGCGGTTTCGATGTGCTCTGGGGTGTCATAGGCGCCATCATCTTCACCGGCTTTCTGATGTGGCGCAGGAGAGCACAACGCAAGCCGCTGGCTACCGCCGCGTTAACGGGCGCCCTGTTCTGGGCCGGTACCGCAGGCACCATTACACTGATCGAACAGCAGGCCCGCAGTATGCCGGACGTGGCCCTGCGCTCGCTCAATGGTGAAGTGATCAACCTGTCCCGGCTGGCTCCCGGCCAACCCCTGGTCGTGAACCTCTGGGCCACCTGGTGCCCGCCCTGTATTCGCGAAATGCCGGTGCTGGAGGAGGCCCAGCATATCTACCAGGATGTCGCCTTTGTGTTTGCCAACCAGAGGGAACAGCCGGAAACCATCCGTTCCTTTCTTGAGGAAAACCGTCTGAACCTGAACAATCTGTACCGGGACGATCAGGCTCAGCTGGCCCGGGCGGTGGGCAGCAATGGCTTACCAACCACGCTTTTCTACAATGCCCAGGGCCAATTAATCGATTCCCACATGGGCGAACTGTCACGGGCAACACTGGCAAGAGGCCTGGAACAGATCCGTACACCCGAGGAATGAACCTGGCTCGATTTCCCGATAGTGGCCTGAGTTTTATCTATTGAGTGGCCGCTTTGGCAAAATTCCCCAATGCGCCACTCACTTTATCGAGCACCTCATCGCATCCTTCGATGTCATGGCGGCCCTTCAGGTATTGCGGATCGTTGTACCCCAGCCATACCTCACCGTTGGCATCCTCCCAGATCAGGGCTTTCTGGGGCAGGTCAATGGCCACACTCTGAGCGCACTGCATCAGTGGCGTGCCGACTTTGGGGTTGCCGAAAATAACCACTTCGGTCGGACGCAACGCCAGCCCGGCTTTTTCCGCGCCCTGCTGATGATTAACCCGGGCCATGACCGTCATGCCTTTCTCCTTCAGCACAGACTCGAGTTTGTCCGCCGTCGCTTTGACATCGTGACTGCTTTTCACCGCGATCAGTCCATCTGCGGCATGAGTGAGCGTGGCGAACAACAGGGTTGATGCCACGAGAACCAGTCTGAGAGTGCAGCGCATAGTATCCTCCTGAGCCTTTGCTGAAGATTTCAGGATAGAACAGCAGCGGGCCTCACGCATGCAAACGCTTCAGTAGATCGCTGCCGCACCTTCTGGCCTGCTCTTGAAGCGCTTGTGCAGCCACAGATACTGATCGGGCTGCTCACGAACGGTGGCCTCAATAAACCGGTTCCAGACTTTGGCGTCCTGTTCCGGATGTTCGCCGAAGGACTCCTGAATCGGAGAGAACACCACCCGGTAACTGCCATCGGGCATTCGCAGGTGACTCACACAGATAACGGCGGCGCCGGATTCCCGGGCAATGTAGCTCGGCGACGTAATACAGCCGGCACTGACCCCGAAAAAGGGCACAAACACCTCCGACTTGTTGCCGAAATCCTGATCACAGGCGAACCAGACCTGCCCCCCTTCCTTAAGAAACGACAACATGGGTCTGATCTGACGCTTGGTGAAGGGCCGGATACCAAAATGGCGTCGGCGGCCGCGTTCGATCATACGGTCGATCACCGGGTTGTTGTTGGGGCGATACATGTAACCCGGCTTATCGAGCTTGCAGGCAATCAAGGGCAGTGCAAAATCGAAAATACTGTAGTGACCACCGATCAGCAGCACACCCTTGCCGCGTCGTTTCGCTTCTTCAAGGTGCTCGGTGCCATATACCGAGGCGGTTTCGCAATAGGGAGTCATATCCCGCCACCAGGCATGAACGCTTTCCAGAACGCCACGCGCCGAGGCCACGAAGGCATCCTCAACCAGTTGGCGACGGGTTGCTTCATCCAGATCCGGCATGCAGGCGGCGAGATTGGCGTCGGCAACCCTGGCACGGGATCGCATTTTTCTGGAAAGCAGCCTGCCCAGCCATCGACCAAAGCGCTGCTTCAGCCCCATGGGCAGGAACGACAACAGCCAGAGCAGGAAGACCAGAGCCCAGGCCCCCCAGAAAGCGGGATGCCAGAGAGCGCGTTTTCTACTTTTTCTACCGGAGGCCATACAACGGTCGCCTGTAATCTGTAAATTAAGAAGGGTCGGTAAGCCTGACACATTCTCCACTGGCAGGATACTTGAGATCCTCATTGGTCCTGTTGGCCCAAAAAGGGATCCAATTCCGGAATTCAGGAGTAAGGTTTACAGGAGATACGCGTTAATACTTAGAAATCATCCTAAAAGACAGGGAATTCCTCGCTATGTCCCGATGGAAGTTCGCCCCCGGCATTCTGATCCTGCCGCTCGTATTCGCCGGCTGCAGTGAAAATAACAGCCAACAGACGACAACACAGCCGACAGCAGAGCTCAAACCACCGTCGGAAACCGGGACTCTCAAGGTCGCCACCCGCAATGGCTCCACCACCTATTACCTGGATCGCCACGAAAATCCTGTCGGTCCCGAGCATGCGCTGATCAGCGCCTACGCCGAACAGCGTGGCTGGGAGGTGGAATGGACCATGCTGGAATCCACCAGCGAAGTTCTGGCTGCGCTGGAATCCGGCAATACCCACCTGGCGGCAGCCGGGCTGACCCACCTGGCCTCCCGGGATGAGCGTTTCGCCCGGGGCCCGGCCCACACCGAGATTACCGAACAACTGGTCTGCCATCGCGATGCACGCCCCATGCCCCGGAAGCCCGAAGACATCCCGGGCACCGATATTGTCGTGACTGCCGGCTCCAGCTATGCCGAAACCCTGAACAAGCTCAATGAGCAACACCCGGGCATCGGGTTTCGGGAAGATGCAGACCGCACCACAGAAGTGATTCTCTCGGATGTCGCGGAACAGGACGTCGGCTGCACCGTGGCCGATTCCAACATTGTTCAGGTAATGCGCCGGCACTTCCCGCATCTGGAAGTGGCAATGACGCTCACAGAAGGCCGGAATCTGGGCTGGTACCTGCCCATGGGCTCGGAAGATCTTGGCTCGGATGCCCACGAGTGGATGAACAGCGTGGATGGCGATGAAGCCATCGGCCTGATGGAAAACCGCTACTATTCCTACATCGGTGATTTCGATTTTGTCGATCTGCGGGCACTGAACCGTCGGATTGAGGATCGGCTACCCGAGTTCATTGATGAATTCCGGGAAGCCGAGGCCAAAACCGGGATGCCCGCAGACCTTCTGGCCGCCCTGTCTTACCAGGAGTCCCATTGGGACCCGGCAGCAAAATCTCCCACCGGCGTCCGGGGCATCATGATGCTGACCCGACGAACCGCCGAATCACTGGGTGTGACCAACCGGCTGGACCCGGAGGCTGCCATTGATGGCGGAGCACGTTACCTGGCCGACCGGCACCGCCGCCTGCCAGAGACCATTCCGGAGCCAGACCGCACCTTCCTGGCGCTGGCCAGCTACAACATCGGCCGGGGCCATCTGCTGGATGCCCGTGCGCTGGCCCGGACCCTGAACAAGAATCCGGACTCCTGGCAGGAAATGACCGAGGTTTTACCCCTCAAGGCTGACAAGCGATACTACCCCAGCACCCGTTACGGGTACGCCCGTGGCTACGAGCCGGTGCACTACGTGCAGCGCATCCGCAACTACCGGGACGTCATACGTTCGGCCTTTGAATGATCAGGTCCCAAACAGGGCCGAGCGCAAAGGCCGCAGGAAACCACCGGATTCTTTTTGGCTTGCGTGGGTCCGCTTGCCGTCGAATTCCAGGTAGCCATCCTCAATTGGCTCAAAGCGCAGGATTTTCACATCTTCCAGGTAATTCTGGGACGACTTCCAGGGCCCGTGGGTACCCTGGCGGGGGAGACGATCAGCGGCGCGGTTGATGTAGCCGGCATTGAGGGACCCCAGGACGGTGTCGTCGCCGCGACTGTTTTCGGTGTCCCGTGCCACCACGGTGCGATAGCCCCGCTTGTCCATGAGGTTCATCAGCCGGCACAGATACTCGGCGGCAATATCCACCTTCAGGGTCCAGGAGATGTTGGTGTAGCCGAAAATCATGCCGGCATTGGGCACGCCCTCCACCATCACGTTCTTGTAGATGACTTTGTCTTTCATCACCACTTCTTCACCATCCACCGTCGGTCGGATACCTCCCAGCATCTGGATATCCAGGCCGGTTGCCGGAATGATGATGTCGGCCGCGAGTTCCTCGCCGGATTTCAGGTGGATGCCGGTTTCCGTGAAGCGATCAATATGATCCGTGGCGATGGCGGCCTTGCCCGCTTTCATGGCCTGGAAAAGATCCCCGTCTTTCACCACACACAGGCGCTGGTCCCAGGGATTGTAATCGGGGGTGAAATGCCGCATGTCGGCGGTGTCGCCAACCTTGCGCTTGATAATGCTCAGGAAAAGCCGACGCATGAACTGCGGGCTCTTTCTGGAACGCTGGTATAGAAAACGGGAGATGGCAATATTCCGGGCCCGGGTCAGCCGGTAGGCGGTTTTCTCGGGCAATATTTTCTGCAGGGCCAGAGTCAGCTTGTCGGTGGAGGGCAACGGCATCAGATAGGTGGGTGAGCGTTGGAGCATGGTTACATGCGCGGCCTTCTCCGCCATGGTCGGCACCAGGGTGATCGCGGTTGCGCCGCTGCCAATGACCACCACCTTCTTGCCCGTATAGTCGAGATCCTCCGGCCAGTGCTGCGGGTGCACAATCTGGCCACGGAAATCACTTTCGCCGGGGAAGTCCGGTTTGTAGCCCTGATCATAATTGTAGTAGCCGGTACACCCGACCATGAAGTTGGCGGTGTAGTGCTCGGTTTCCCCGGTTTCTTCGTTCAGGGCCGTGAGCTTCCAGCATTTGTCGACGCCCGACCAGTCCGCCGTTTTGACGGCCAGGCCAAAGCGAATGTGGCGCTCAACGTCGTGTTCCCTCGCGGTCTCCGCCACATAATTCTTGATCGACGCACCATCCGCCAGCACCTTGCCACCGGTCCAGGGGCGGAAGTTGTAGCCGAAGGTGAACATGTCGGAATCCGAGCGGATACCCGGGTAACGGAACAGGTCCCAGGTGCCACCCAGGGACTGACGGCGCTCAAGGATGGCAAATGACTTCCCGGGGCATTCATGTTTCAGGTGACACGCCATGCCAATGCCGGAAACGCCGGCGCCGATGATCAGTACATCGAAATGCTGGTTACTCATTGCCCGTCCTCTCGGATTCCAGTCCGCTTTTTATAATCAATGGCCTGGAATCAAGATAGCTCAGGCAGGACAGCCCGGAAATTGGCCAAAGTGGTGCCGGCCTCCAGCGGTTTAAGTCAATCACAAGGTAAAAGTCCATCGGTCCGGTAAACCCGGTCAACTACCCGGGGTGAAATCGGGGTATTTCTTCTGCAGCCGATAGAGCCTGATGATGGTGATGATGTTGGTGACCAGCACCATGCCCTCGGCCAGGGTACCACCCAGGGAGCCGATCACGATGTTGTTGAGCATCCAGGCCAGTGCTGCCAGTCCAAGGATGATACGCAGGGGAATACCCCGGAGCATGAACATGCCAACGGTGCCGAAAACCGCGGCAGCCAGGGGGAACACGTCGGTGATCGATTTCCAGGTCGCCCAGGCGACCACCAGATTGACCGCCAGCATGCCCAGCATGATGGGCCAGTTGCCCTGGTATTTGCGGGCCAGGGTAATGCGCAGGATCACCAGTACCGTCAGTGCCGATGCCGTCCAGCTCTCGAAAAACGCAAACATCAGGGCAAAGGCAACGTTGGCGGAAATCAGCAGCACCATCAGCCGGTCGTCGTTCTTGTTGACGAAGCCGGCAATGCAGAAACCCAGCGCAATCAGACCACAAACCTGGCCCAGCCCCTCGGCGAGGGTCATATTCGCGATAAATTCAGTCATTGTTCAACGGTGTATCTGTTTGTTGCCATAACGGAAATGCCTTCTCCCCGGAAAAGGCTTCAGCCTGACATAATTACCGGAACTGAGCCACGGAGCACCGTGTGCCAAAGTAATTCGCACCTTTGAGCCAGGACTGTCCCCGACCATGAAAACCGTATTCTCTCCCCTGCACAGCCGCCGAGATGTCAAAACCGAACTGGACGGCGGACTGCTGATCGAGCCCCACGAGAAGCCTTCCCGTGCCGAAACCATCCTGGCACGGGTGAAGGATCAGGCCCTTGGAGAGATTCTGGAACCGGAAGAATTTGGTCTGGAACCCGTCAAACGGGTGCACACGGCCGAGTATGTGACTTTCCTGGAAACCTGCTGGGAGGACTGGGTGGCGGCTGGTAAACCCGGCGAGGCCATCCCCACCTTTTGGGTTGGCCGCGGCATGCGCGCCCGGTTACCGCAGGACATTGACGGTCGACTCGGCTATTACAGTCTCGGCGCCGATACCTCGATTTCCGATGGTACCTGGGAAGCCGCCCGGGCATCCGCCAATGTGGCTCTGACCGCCCAGAAACTGGTGGCCAAAGGCGAGCGCGCCGCCTTCGGCCTGTGCCGGCCACCCGGTCATCACGCCCATGCCGATGTGTTCGGAGGCTACTGCTTTTTCAACAATGCCGCCATCGTGGCCCAGGCCTTTCGTGACCAGGGCTATGGCAAGGTCGCGGTGCTGGATGTGGACTTCCACCACGGCAACGGCACCCAGGCAATCTTCTATGATCGCAACGACGTGCTGACCATCAGCCTGCATGGCGATCCGGATCTGGTGTTTCCCCATTTTCTGGGCTTTGAAGACGAGATTGGCGAGGGCGCCGGTGAGGGCTACAACCTGAACATGGTTTACCCGCCAAACACGCCCTACAGTGTCTGGAGTCAGGGTCTGGAAACCGCCTGCGAGCGGATCCAATCATTCCAGCCAGACGCCCTGGTCGTTGCCCTGGGTGTCGATACTTTCGAAGAGGACCCGATTTCGTTCTTCAAGCTGACCTCCGGCGATTATCTGACCCTGGGCCAACGTCTCGCCCGGCTTGGACTACCAACGGTATTTACCATGGAAGGCGGTTACGACGTCGACGCCATCGGCGTGAATGCGGTGAACGTCATGCAGGGATTCGACAGGGCTGCAGGCTGAATCAGCCCTTGAAGCCCTTGCCGAGAATGTAGACTTCCCGGGAGCGGGAGCGGGAGGAATCCGGCTTTCGCACCACAACCTTGTCGAAGACAGCGCGGACCGATTTCAGGTACTCATCGTACCCTTCGCCCTGGAACACCTTGGCCAGGAAGCTGCCCTTGGGCTTGAGCACCTGGCTTGCCATGTCCAGGGCCAGTTCGACGAGATACATGGACGAGGCCTGGTCGGCCACGGTCACGCCGCTGATGTTCGGAGCCATGTCGGAAATCACCACGTCCACCGGGTCATCACCCAGGGTGGCCATGATCGACTCGAACACGTCGTTCTCAGTGAAATCGCCCTGAATGAAATCGACGCCGGCAATGGCGTCCATGGGGAGGATATCTGAGGCAATGACACGGCCCTTATGGCCCACCAGTTTGGCCGCCACCTGAGACCAGCCGCCAGGTGCAGAGCCCAGATCCACCACCACCATATTGGGGTGGATCAGCCGGTCCTTCTTGTTGATTTCAAGAAGCTTGTAACTGGCCCGCGAGCGGTAGCCATCCACCTGCGCCTGTTTCACGAAAGGGTCGTTGACGTGCTCTTCAAGCCAGCGGTTACTGCTTTTGGATCGGGCCATGGGGTCTCTTCACAACGGGAAAGCCAAATTTCAATTGTACGTGCCGCGCCGGGCGGCGGCAAAATCCTGACAACCGGGACGGCCACACGTACAATCCTGCCTGAATTCTGTGATTTTTCAGAACCCACCACGCCCACCTGACGGGAGAGCGCGCTCGTGAACCTGGCCGACATCAAAAAGCTGCACCAGAAAAAGTACCGGCAGTCGTTTGGCCACTATCTGGTTGAGGGCGAACACCTGGTTCTCGAGCTGCAGAAAGCCGCCGACCGCCAACCCGCTCTGACGGCCTCGGAACTTTACGTCACCGGAGCCTATGAGCACTGGCAGAGCCCGTTCAGAACCCATGTCATCAGCGATCGCCAGATGGCACAGCTCGCCGACACCCGAACACCCCAGGGGATTCTGGCGGTGGTGCCCATGCCGGAGCGCCCGGCGGAACCGGTGCCCGGCGAAAAAACGATTTACCTGCATGAGGTTCAGGACCCCGGCAACCTCGGTACGATACTGCGCACCCTCGCCTGGTTCGGCGGTTTCCGATGTCTGCTGAGCCCGGGCAGTGTCGACCCCTTCAACCCGAAGGTAGTGCGAGCCAGCATGGGGGCGCTCTTTCACGTCCCTCTTGAAACCGACGTTGCTCTGACAAGCCTTCCCGACCGATACCAGAGCCTGGCCTGCCTCGACCTCAATGGCGGTTCGATGGCATCCCGGGGCTTCAGGGAACACGACTGTTATCTGTTCGGCAACGAGGCCCGGGGCGTGCCGCGGGAGGCCCTCAATCAATTGAAGGCGGTGTCGTACAGCATTCAAGGCCAGGGGCAGATCGAGTCCCTGAACCTGGCCTCAGCGGTGAATATGTGCACCTACGAATTAATGCGGGACCTTTAGACTGCAAACCCCATGCTCTGAGCACTTTCCCCAATCGTTCTGGCGGAAACCGCCATTGCCTGTGCATTGCCAATTGAGCACGATCAGAGTCTGATCCCGAGACCGGACTGATGACTATGGAACGCTATCTCCAGCCCACCGCTTTTTTTGACTATGACCATCCCCGGCTGCAGGCCTGGATCGAGTCAGAGCTGGAGGGAGTTCCTGATGAGCCGGTGGAGCAGATCAAGGCGCTCTATCTCGCTGTTCGTGACAGCATCAGCTACAACCCCTACGTATTCCGGACCGATGCCAACACGTTCAGTGCCAGCTACGCTCTGGAAAGCGGCGAAACCTACTGCATCCCAAAGGCGGTTCTCCTGGGCGCGGCAGCTCGCTCGATTGGCGTTCCCAGCCGCCTCGGCCTGGCCGATGTACGCAACCATCTCTCAAGCCCGAAACTGATCGAATGGCTGCGGTCGGACATTTTCCGTATGCACGGGTATATCGAGCTGTTCCTGAATGGCCAATGGGTGAAGGCGACGCCGGCGTTCAATCGGCAACTGTGCGAGCTGATGAAGGTGGAGCCGCTGGAATTCGATGGGGTGCACGATTCCATGTTCCAGGAGTACACCGAGGATGGCCACGCGCACATGGAATATGTGAACGACCACGGCCTGTTCGACGACGTGCCCCATGAGTTTATCGTCTCTGGTGTCCGGGCGGCCTACAGTCATCTCTTTGCCGAAGAAGAGGAGCCTGAAGCTCCGAAAGGCAGTCTGGTGCAGGATATATCGAGCCCCTAGAGCCTGCTCGAATCCAGGAAGACCTTATTCTCTCCTCGCTACGGTGTCTGCTCTCTGCCCTGCCAGCGCCCCACTGATCGCATCCAGCACGGCATCAGAATCGGGCACTGTTTTCCCGGTCTCAGTCTCACCAATGCGGCTGAAGCGCCTAAAATCAATGGCGCTCCAATTCTTCGAGTCCATAATGCGCTGCACCCGCTCAACATTTTCACGGGTTGCAGGTTCCAGCTTGTAGCGGAAAACATAGTCCGGTGACATATCTCCGAAATCCTGGCCATGGTGATAATCATGCAGCAGGAGCAAGGCAAGTCCACCGCCCATGAAATGTCGGCCCAGACTGACCAGTAACTCCCCCTGCCGGATACTTTCCAGGGCCTCAGGTTCCCAGTCTACGCCGCCCACCAACAGATCTTTGCCCGGCGTCCGGCCGGCATTTCGAGCGGCTTCAATCGCGCCCAGTGCCATGCCATCACTCGCGCTCCAGATTGAGACAGTATTCGGATAGCGCTTCAGCAGGACCTCCGTTTTTTCACGGGCCAGCGTGCCGCTCCAGTTGGCATACACCAGTTGCATAAGCTCGCTGCGCTGCTGGATTGCAGCCGCCAGCAACCCTCCATTCCTGTCCTTGGTGGCAGAGGAATCAAGGGTTCCCGAGAGGGCGACCATGGGAATACTGGGGCCGGAGGCCAGCCCCAATTGTTCGGCCTGTTTGCCCAGCAGCGTTACCAGAGAACGGCCGGCGGCAATATTGTCCGGCGAAAGATGGCCGAGCCAGCCCGACAAGACACTTCGGGGCATACCGATGCTGGCTCGAGCGGCGTCAGGCACATCGGTATTGAAGGTAAACGTCTTTACACCGGCCCCATCCGCGAGCCTGAGCATGGATTCGGTAACATGCTCCTTGCACATGAAAAGCAGATAGTCGGGCTTTTCTTCGCGGGCCAATACGTCCTTCGCCATGCGAAGATAGCTGAATCGATGACTCTCCCGATCGTACTGAACCTCCAGGTCTACCTCGAGATCCTCCGCTACTGCCTCCATGAAACCGGCCACCAGTTGCCAGAACCGGGAGTCGTCCGGGGAAAGAAAAACAACGCTTGGTCGGGTGCCGGCGTCTGCCAAAGGAACTGTAAACAGGAGCAGGAAACCGATGAGGAAGCGGGCTGGAAAGGACTTCATGTAATGAACAACCCTCTGGACGATCTGGCAACGTTCGCTTTCGCGGGGCCTAAGCTACCGAGCTGTCGTGTAACAGACAAGCCTAGATCCGTAACCAATGTCTCAGTTCGGGAGGGAATGTTCAGCGGAAACGAAAAAAGCACCGGATTGCTCCGGTGCCTTTCTCTCTCATCAGGCGGCGTTAAGTCGATTACGCCGCTTCGTCTTCGCTCTCGTCCACAGAATTGCGGATCAGGAAGTCAAAGGCGCTGAGGGCGGCTTTGGAACCTTCGCCCATGGAGATCACGATCTGCTTGTAAGGCACGGTCGTCGCGTCGCCCGCTGCAAAAACGCCCGGAATGGAGGTTTCGTTGCGGTCGTTAACGATGATCTCGCCGTGCTGGCTGAGTTCGATGTCACCCTTCAGCCATTCGGTGTTGGGCACCAGGCCGATCTGTACAAACACACCTTCCAGGGAGATGTGATGCTGCTCACCGGAGTTGCGGTCGGTGTAATTCAGACCGTTGACCTTGCCATTCTCCCCGGTAATCTCGGTGGTCTGTCCTGACGTGATGATCTCCACGTTCTTCAGACTCCGCAGTTTCTTCTGCAACACCTCATCAGCACGCATCTCGGCACCGAATTCGATCAGGGTTACATGGCCCACGATACCGGCCAGATCGATGGCTGCCTCGACACCGGAGTTACCTCCACCGATTACCGCCACGCGCTTGCCCTTGAACAGGGGGCCGTCGCAGTGCGGGCAGTAGGCCACACCCTTGTTGCGGTACTCTTCCTCTCCCGGAACGCCCATCTGGCGCCAGCGGGCACCGGTGGACAGCACCAGGCTGCGCGCTTTGAGAGTGGCACCGTTTTCCAACCTTACCTGGTGGAGCATGCCCGGGCGTGACGCCGGGATCAGCTTCTCCGCGCGCTGCATGTTCATGATATCCACGTCGTATTCCTTGACGTTTTGCTCCATGGCCGCCACCAGTTTCGGACCCTCGGTGTAGGGTACGGAAATCAGGTTCTCAATGCCCATGGTGTCAGCCACCTGGCCACCGAAACGCTCGGCCGCGATGCCGGTGGAAATGCCCTTCCGCGCAGCGTAGATAGCAGCAGAAGCGCCAGCCGGGCCGCCACCAATGATCAGGACCTCAAAGGCGTCTTTCTGATTGATTTTCTCGGCGTCTTTCTCGCTGGAGCTGGTGTCCAGCTTGGCAACAATTTCTTCCAGGGTCATACGGCCCTGGCCCCAGGGCTCACCGTTCATGTAAACGCTGGGAACCGCCATGACTTCGCGCTGCTCCACTTCATCCTGGAACAGGGCCCCATCGATAGAGGTGTTCGTGATGTTCGGGTTCAACACGCTCATCAGGTTCAGGGCCTGAACCACGTCCGGGCAGTTCTGGCAGGACAGCGAGAAGTAGGTTTCAAACTCGAACCGGCCTTCCAGAGACTGGATCTGCTCGATCACATCCTGGGACGCCTTGGAGGGATGACCACCCACCTGCAGCAGGGCCAGGACCAGGGAAGTAAACTCGTGGCCCATGGGGATGCCCGCAAAGCGAACGCCAATATCGGTGCCTACTCGGTTGATGGCGAAGGACGGACGACGCACGTCATTGGATTCTTCAGTGCGGAGACTGATCTTGGAAGACATCGGCTCCAGCTCTTCCAGCAGCTCCCGGAGTTCCTGGGACTTCTTGCTGTCGTCATAGGCCGCAACCAGCTCAATCGGCTGCTGCAGCTTGTCCATGTAGGCCTTGAGCTGTTCCTTGATATTGGCATCCAACATAGTCTGACTTCTCCTTTAAATTTCGGAACTAAGTATTTGAATCAAATACGGTGGTTAAGTTGAGTTGGTGCAACAATACGGCCCCGCCACTCAATGCTCAAATTAATTGACCCAAACTGTTTGATAGGGCTTTGCTATACCTCCAGATTCACCGCTGCTCGGGGCTTGACCAATAGCGCATATCCACCGAAAGCCTGCCGCAGTATGATGTTGTCATATCGTCGCAACATCATTCTCTGGTATCCAGAATAGGCAACGCATGTTTCTAGACCGTTTCCACTCCGTCCAGGACGGACACGTCGTAATTTCCGCCCTGCAGGCAAGCCAGTTCGCCAAGGAAATCGCGGGGGATTTCAATCCCATCCACGACCCGGATGCCCGCCGTTTCTGCGTTCCAGGAGACCTGCTTTTCGCCATTGTGCTCGCCCGGTTCGGGCTGTCGGAGAACATGACCTTCCGGTTCCGCAGCCTGCTTGGAGAGAATGTGCCGCTCAAGTTCGTTGAAACCGAAAACACCATTGACGTCTGTGACGACGCCGGCAAAGTCTATATCGAGGTGGCCCGCAGCGGCGCGACAACCCGGGATGAGGAGTTGATCGAGACCATCACCCGTGCCTATGTGGCGGCCTCCGGCAAGAACTTCCCCCATACCCTGAAACCTTTGATGGAGTCTAACGGGGTGATGTTCAATCCTGATCGCCCCATGGTGATGTACGAGAGCATGAGCCTGGCCCTGGAGAATCTGGATCTGCCCTCGCCCGGGCTGGAATTGCACAACGCCACCCTGGAGGCAGCCGGTAAACGGGGTAACGTTCTTCTGGAATACCGTCTGACCGCCGATCACAAACCAGTGGGCGAAGTGACCAAACGGCTCGTATTAAGTGGTCTGCGGCCCTACTGTGCCGAGGCGATGGCCGGCGTAATTGAAGAGTTCTATCGCCTCAAGGCCCGGGGTGCCGACTATTTCAACAAGGACAACAGCGGAGACCATAGCAATGCCAATTCAGCCGGGTGATACCCTGCCAGACATCGAACTTCAGGTAATGGGCGAAAAAGGCCCTGAGAAAGTCCGTACCAGTGAACTCTTTGCCGGCAAGAAAGCCGTTCTGTTTGCTGTACCCGGCGCGTTTACCCCCACCTGTTCAGCCGCCCATTTACCCGGTTTTGTGGTAAATGCCGACAAACTGCGGGCCAAGGGCATCGACAGCATCGTTTGCACGTCAGTAAACGACGCGTTTGTAATGGACGCCTGGGGCAAGGCCCACAACGCCGAAGAAATCGTCATGCTGGCCGATGGCGTGGCAGAGTTCGCCAAGGCTCTGGATCTGACCCAGGATCGGACTGCGAACGGCATGGGCATTCGTAGCCAGCGCTACGCCATGATCGTGAACGACGGCAAGGTCGAGCTGCTGAATATCGACGCCCAGGGATTGGACCAGACCAGCGCCGAAACCATCCTAGAGGCTCTTTGAACCTCACTTTTTCATCAGACATAAAAAACCCCGGATTTTCCGGGGTTTTTTGTAACCAAGCTTTCCGTCAGGAGAGCTTAGATCTTGCCAACCAGGTCCAGTGACGGAGTCAGCGTTTCTTCGCCTTCCTTCCACTTGGCCGGGCATACTTCGCCAGGGTTCTTGCGAACGTACTGGGCGGCTTTCACTTTGCGCATCAGGTCGTCTGCGTCACGGCCGATACCTTCAGCAGTGATTTCCATGGCCTGGATAACGCCGTCCGGATCGATCAGGAAGGTAGCGCGGTCTGCCAGGCCCTGACCTTCGCGCATCACACCAAAGTTGTTGGTGATGGTGCCGTTCTGGTCGCCAACCATGTAGTAGTTAATCTTACCGATGGTCTCGGAGCTGCTGTGCCATGCCTTGTGGGTGAAGTGCGTGTCGGTAGACACGGAGAATACTTCAACGCCCAGTTTCTGCAGCTCTTCGTACTTGTCAGCCACGTCGCCCAGCTCAGTCGGGCACACGAAAGTGAAGTCGGCCGGGTAGAAGAAAAATACCGCCCACTTGCCTTTCACGTCTGCTTCGCTGATCTCAACGAACTCGCCGTTTTTGAAGGCGGTAGCGTTGAACGGTTTGATCTCGCTGTTAATGATGCCCATTAAAGAACTCCTTGTTGATGGATTCATAGGTTAATGAATTTGTGGCGCCCACAGTACGGATATCGGCGATGCGGATAAAATTGATAATTCCCAAGCCAGGGATAGAAAAAACCTATCTCTGGCTTTTGAAGGGAATTTTTCCGCCACCCCGTTTATGGGGTCTTAACCAGCCAGTTCAATCTTTCCAAAGTCCAGAATATTCTCTTTCGGTGACACTTTAATGGCAGCCACTTCTGCCCGCTTGTTCGCCAGGATATAGACGAAACAGCCAAAATACAGCGCAATCACCAGGGCACCAACCCACTGAATCCGCAAGAAATCCAGCTGGAACAGCATGGTCAGACCAACCATCGCCAGGAAATTGAACACCACATAGTTCACCCGCCCGAGGCGCTGGGCAGTGAGATTGAGGTTGTCGGTATAGAGCCGGATCAATGAATCCAGCGAGTTCACCACCATCAAAACACCCACCGAAATCATGGCGATATTGGTGAACGCCGCAATCTGCAGGCCTTCCGCGTGGTAGTGGTAAAGCACGGTAAACCAGACACCAATGGCGATGGACGGCACCACCAGCATGGCAATCAACAGCTGCCAGGTACGGATACCGCTCACAAAACGCGCGGTAAACTGGCCAATCATGATGCTCCAGGCAAACCACCAGAACAGGTAGAACTCGTGGTAGTCGTTGATCGGCAGGGCAAACTGGTGGATGTTGGCGAAGTACTCGCCGATCAATCCGGCGGTGCCAAAGAAGTCTGCCGGTGAGCCCGCACCCATAACGAACGCCCGGAACCACATGCCCACGATCAGGGCAATAAACAACAGGCTCGAGCCCAGACTGAGGATGCGCACATATTTGATCTTGGAGCTGGAATAGACCGCCAGCGCAATCGAGGCAAATACAATGAAGTAGAACGCTGGTACCACCGATTCGCCATCACCGAGCATGGGCAGGTACCAGGGCAGATTCACCAGCAGCAGATAGGCGGTAAACGCACAGGTGCCGATGATCACCACGTTGTTTACGACCTTCTCCAACGGAATCTCAAAGAACTGCACCCGCGGCTCAATGATCGCGAAGTAAAAACAGGTCAGGAAATAGAAGCCCCAGATCAGGAACGCCCAGAACCCGAATTCGATAGCCAGCGGATTGGCAAAGCCGTACTCCGGGCTTGCCGACAGATCGCCATAGCCACCGAACTCGGTCAGCGGGAACATGATCAGCCCCACATCCAGACCGGAGGTGAACAGAATGGCGATAAAGGTGAAGGTTCGTACCGGCGTTACGCCGATGCACTGGATGTCCCACCATTTGTACAGGATCAGCACAATGGCGGCGAAGGTGAAGATCAGACCTGCGGATAACCAGAGTGTCATAACGTCCTCCGGTTACTTTCTTTCTTTTTGATAAACAGCATGGGTGTTCCTCCTCTACTTGGTTCGAATCGGACACAAACCCAGGACTTGCCTATCGGGCGCCCGAAAACGGCAGAACACCGTCGCGCTGATAGGGAAATCCTGAGGGCTTGCAAAACCCCGGGCGCGTTGCACGCCCGGGTGGGATGACGACGCGCTATGCAAGCGCGCGCTTTGCCTGTCCCGGTCGCTGACGTGTCTGCCACTGGTCGTCCATCACCACAGGCGCGTCAGAAGGTTGCAGGGGCTCCCTGCCCCGGATCAGATCGGCTGCCCGCTCGGCCACCATGATGGTGGGCGAGTTCAGGTTGCCGTTGGGTATGGTCGGGAAGATGGACGAATCCACCACCCTGAGATTCCGGATACCGTGAACCCGCGTCTCCGGGTCCACCACCGCCAGCTCGTCGGTGCCCATCTTGCAGGAGCAGGACGGGTGGTAGGCGCTCTCCACGGCCTGGCGGACAAACGCATCAATTTCCTCGTCGGTCTGGACCTCGGCACCGGGCTGGATCTCCGCTCCGCGGTACTCGTCCATGGCCGGCTGGTTGATGATTTCCCGGGTCAGGCGCACACAGTCCCGGAAGCCCTCCCGGTCTGCCTCGTGCTGCAGATAGTTGAAGCGGATGGTCGGTGCCTGTTTTGGATCGGCCGATTGCACATGCACAAAGCCCCGACTCTTCGGCTTGTTGTGACCAATGTGCAGCTGGAATCCGTCTCCGTTGAAGGCTTCTTTACCGTCGTAGCGCATGGCTGCCGGTAAGAAGTGATATTGCAGGTCGGGCCACTCGACGCCGGCCTTGGACCGGATAAAGCCACAGGACTCGAAGTGATTGGTGGCGCCCAGACCGTCCTTGCGGAGAATCCAGCGAACACCGATCTTCAGCTTGTTCCACCAGTCCAGCTTGCCGTTGAGCGACACCGGCTGTTTGCAGCGGTACTGAAAGTAGAACTCCAGGTGGTCCTGCAGGTTCTCACCAACGCCGGGTAGCTCGTGCTTTACCTCGATACCAGCCTTCTCCAGTACCTCACGCTTGCCAATTCCGGACAGCTGAAGCAGGTGGGGTGAACCGATAGAGCCCGCTGACAGGATGACTTCCTCGGCGGCTTTCGCCTCGTGCACCTTTCCGCCCTGCTCGTAACGGACACCGGTGGCAGTTTTGCCATCGAGCAACACCTTGTGCACCAGGGCATGGGTGACCACAGTCAGGTTATCGCGCTCCATGGCCGGGCGCAGATAGGCGTTCGCAGTGGACCAGCGACGACCGTTCTTCACGGTCATGTGCATGGCGCCGAAGCCTTCCTGCTGGGTACCGTTGTAATCATCGGTCTCAAAGTAACCGGCATCGGAACCCGCCCTGATAAAGGCCTTGTAGAGCGGATTCTGCATGTTATTGCCGTTATTCACACCGAGCGGGCCCTTATCGCCCCGGTAGTCGTTGCCGCCAAAGGCCCAGGTTTCGGCCTTCCTGAAATACGGCAGGACGTTGCGGTAATGCCAGCCGGTAGCGCCCTCGGAATCCCATTCGTCAAAATCCCGGGCGTGGCCACGGACATAGACCATGCCATTGATGGAGGAAGACCCCCCCAGCACCTTGCCCCGTGGGCAGTGCATGCGACGGTTGTCCAGGAACGGCTCCGGCTCGGTCTCGAACTGCCAGGCGTATTTCTTGGTGTTCATGGGAATGGAAAGGGCGGTGGGCATCTGGATGAAGATGCTCTTGTCGCTGCCGCCGGTTTCCAGCAGCAGCACCCGGTGGCGCGCGTCCTCGGTCAGGCGGTTGGCCAGTACACAACCGGCGGAACCCGCACCCACAATGATGTAGTCGTATCGATTTTCTGTCATACGCGTTCTCCTGTGTCGTGTGCGGGATTAGAACGGGGCGTCGAGGTCTTCCATGCCCACATACACCGACTTGATCTGGGTGTAGTGCGCAATGGTTTCGCGCCCGTTCTCGCGGCCGATACCGGAGAGTTTGTAGCCGCCGACCGGCATTTCCGCCGGGGAGGCGCCGTAGCTGTTGATCCAGCAGATGCCGGCCTGGATCTGGTGAATCACCCGGTGAGCCCGACGGATATCGTTGGTGAACACGCCAGCGGCCAGACCCGTATCCGTGTTATTCGCGCGGGCAATCACCTCGTCCTCATCGCGGAAAGTAAGGACCGACATTACCGGCCCGAAAATCTCTTCCTTCACGATGGTCATATCATCGGTGCAGTCGGTGAAAATGGTGGGTTCCACAAAATAGCCGCCCTTGGAATCCTCCGGCTCGAAGGCCCGACCACCGTGGCTGAGAGTCGCGCCTTCGGACAGGCCTTTGGCGATGTAATCGAGCACCAGATCCCGGTGTTTTGCGGAGATGAGCGCGCCGAAATTGGTGTCCGGATTCATCGGGTCGCCGGGCTTGATATTGTTGCGAGTGCGTTCCAGCAGACGTACGATAAAGCGCGGGTACAGATCTTCATGAACAAACACCCGGGTGCCGTTGGTGCAGATCTCACCCTGGGTGTAGAAGTTGCCGACCATGGCGGCGGAAATGGCGTTCTCAAGATCCGCATCGTCAAAGATGATCAGCGGTGACTTCCCGCCCAGCTCCATGGTGACGTCCTTCAGGGTGGAGGATGCCGCTGCCATCACCTTCTTGCCGGTGGCCACTTCTCCCGTGAAGGAGACCTTGGCAATCTCGGGGTGGTGGGTCAGCCACTGGCCCACTTCGGCGGCGCCCTGCACCACGTTGAATACGCCCGACGGCACGCCCGCTTCGGTAAAGATTTCCGCCAGCTTCACCGCACCCATGGGGGTTTCCTCGGATGGCTTGAAGATCATGGCGTTGCCGCAGGCCAGGGCCGGCGCGGATTTCCAGCAGGCGATCTGGATCGGGTAGTTCCAGGCGCCAATGCCGGCACAGATGCCCAGGGGCTCCCGGCGGGTGTAGTAAAAATCACCGCCCAGGTCCTGTTGGTTACCTTCGATGGAGGGTGCCAGGCCGGCAAAGAACTCAACCGCATCGGCACCGGTGACCACATCCACGGCTTCTGCTTCCTGCCAGGGCTTGCCAGTATCGCGCACCTCTGCGGCAGCCAATTCATCATTACGCTCTCTCAGAAGCGCAACCGCCCGAAGCAGAATCCGGCTGCGCTCAATGGCAGTCATGGCAGACCACTCGGCAAAACCGGCACGGGCACTTTCAATGGCGGCCTGCTGCACGGATTCATCCGCCACTTCCACTTCGTAGATAACCTGACCCGTGGCCGGGTTCACCACGGGGAAGGTTTCGCCGGTGCTGTTGGCCAGGAAACGGCCATGGACGAAATTCTGAACAACAGGAAGAGATGCAGACATAGTCGGTAATTAACCTCGGTTCGGTGTCTTCAGGCCTTGTGGGCCGTTCGAATCAATCTCGGTTCAGGCGGTTGCCTGGGCCAGTGTCTCGTGGACAAATTTCTTGCAGAGCCGCTCACCGGCTTCAAAGCTCTCTGCCGGGTCCAGGCTCAGGGCACTGCGCAACCAGAACCCATCGATCATTGCCGCGGTTTGCCGGGCGGCCTCGGTCGCTGCGCCGGGTTCAAGCACCTGTGCGAAGGAATATCGCAAGTTGCTGTACAGCCGGGCGTTGTTGATCTGCTGCAGCCGCTTGAGCCCCGGCTCATGCATCGACCGGGCCCAGAAGCTCAGCCAGGTCTTGGCCGCCAGCGCAGAACGCTGAAACTCGGAAAAGTTCGACTCGATGATGCAATTGAGCCGCTGTTCCGGGGAGCGGTCGGTCTTGGCCATGCGCTCCCGCAGTTCCTTGCCCAGTTGATCGAGCAGATAACGCAGGGCCGCCTCAATCAGACCCTGCTTGCCGCCGAAATAATGGCTGATAATCCCGGAGGACATGCCCGCCCGTTTGCTGATGCTCACAATGGTGGTGTTCTGCATGCCCAGCTCGGCAATCGAATGCATGGTGGCTTCAATCAGCTGCTGCTTGCGTGTGTCTTTGACCCCAACTTTTGGCATGGCGGCTTCGGTTACTCGTCTTGTTTCCGGTGTTGAAAAGCAGCACCAATCAGCCCTGCTTTTTATTAATTGAACGTTCAATTAATAAAAATCTTACAGAAGCGAGGCGGGGAATTCAAACCTGATCAGAAAGCAGGGAAGCCTCGCGCCACTCTGATATGGCGCGGTTGTGACGGCAGGAAGGGCAAGCAAATATCAGCTATGGCGACGGTAATCCGGGTCTGTCCAGCACACAGGAAGCGCTTCACCGGAGGGAAATGCGAGTTCGGCTTTTTTAAACAATTCAGGATCCTGCGCCTCCTCTCCGTAATGGAGGCTGCCTCGCACCTGCTGGCTATGGGGATCAAACAGCGCCTGTGTATCCAGAACTTCGATCAGGTGCCCGGTTGCTTTTTCAGCGACGAACATAGAGGCCTCCTTGGGAATGAATGTCTCCTTTCAACGTAGCAGATGGGCCGCTATCGAGACAGGTGCTTGAGGGCTACGGGGAGCACAAAAGGACGGGTGGGCAAGGCGGAGAATCTGCAGATATGAGACATTTCGCTACATTAAATATTGGTTCTCGGCTTTTCCGGTGAAGAAAGGCTGTTAAGCTGATGATCAGGAAAATAAAAAAGCCTGATGGCGATATAACGGGGTCTACTGTTGGTGATCCTCAGCACTGCTCTGCGTATCTTTTTACTGAGTCTGGCGACTTTCACGTCGCAGTTTGCGCATGCGAATAGCGCCCCGGTCACACTTGCCTCAGAAAAACCGATTGAAAGCCATTTCCAGTACTGGGAAGACGCCAGCGCCGAAGCGGAACTGGCCGATGTTCGCGCCCTTCCCGATCGCGCCTGGCAGACCAATCCATCGGGTAAGGCCACCTTCGGGATTACCGATTCCGCCTACTGGCTGCGGGTTGAGGTGCAAAACCAGACCGGCCGCGACCAGCTTCTGATTGCAGAGCTGGGCTATTCCCAGCTTGATGACGTGGTGTTTCACGAGCTCTCCGGCGGCACCCTGCTCCGAGAATTCGCCACCGGGGACACCCGCTCTTTCTACCCCAGGGATGTCGACCATCCCAACATGCTATATCGATTCCATGTAGCCCCGGACGCCTCGAAAACGCTTTATATCCGGGTCGCCACCCAGGGCACGATGGTGGTGCCGCTGCAGATCTGGCAGCAGAATGATTTTTACGAAGCCGCTGCCAACGAGCAGAAACTGCACTTTTTCTACTACGGCAGTCTGGCAGTGATCATCCTGATCAACCTGGCCGTGTTCCTGACCCTGCGAGAAAAGCTGTACCTGTTCTACGCCCTGGCCATTTCCGGCTACTTCCTGTTCTTCGCCGCTGTGCGCGGCTATACACTTCAGCACATCTACCCGGGCGCACCGTTTCTTCACACGCATGTGCTTCTGCTGTCGATGCCATTCCTGGCGATGTTCTCGATACTGTTCTGCATGGAGTTCCTCCAGGTGCGCTCTAACAGCCCCAGGCTGTACCGGGCCCTGCAGGCGATGCTCTTGTTTGAGATGCTGTTTTTCCTGTCTGCGCCGCTGCTGGATTACGACACCGGTATCCGGGTGGCGGCCGTTTCCGCGTTCGCATTCTTCTCGCTGCTCCTGGTGGCCGGCCCTGTGGCCTGGGCTGCCGGTGTCAGGGCCGGGGTGTTCTTCACGATCGCCTGGACACCTCTTACGATAGGGGTCTCGGCAACGGCGGGGCGGGCCCTGGGCCTGTTGCCAGAGAATTTCTTTACCGAGTACGCCATGCAGATCGGCTCCGGGCTCGAGGCTTTCATTCTCACGCTTGCCCTCGCCGACCGCCTGTACCGGGAACGGGAACAGAAAATCCAGGCTCAGGCCGATATCCTCAAACAACAGAAGGCCCGCAACGAAGCCCAGACCCAGTTGAATGAAGCACTGACCCACGATCCGGTGACCGGGCTACCAAACCGGAACCGGTTCGAATGGATGGTGGATGAGCAATTGCGGGAAAACCCCAACGGGCGCTTCATGGTGGGCGTTACCCGGATAACGCAGCTCAAGGAAATCAACCGGACCCTGGGCCTGGACCGTAGCGAACGTTTGCTCAAGGCCATGGCAGAGCAGATGACCCGTTTGGCCTCAGGCCTGCCCATGGTTCATCAAACCGTCGATGCGCGTGGGAACGATGAGCGGGTATATCAGCTGTCTGGCGACAGTTTTGGTTTGTTGGTGAACGTCAGTAAAACGGCAGACGACTTCCAGTCGCTGGATAACGCACTTAAACAACTGGCGGAACCCGTGTTGCTGGATAACATCGCCATAGAGCCCAATCCCCGGTTCGGTGCCGCCAGCTATCCGGAACATGGCAAGAAAGCCGCTCTGCTGATCCGCAATGCCCATGTCGGCATGGAAATGGCGCCTCATGGCCCTTATCAAACCGGCCTGTATTCCCGCAAGGATGACATCTATGACGAAAGCCGGCTGACGTTGATGTCCGACCTCCGGGAGGCACTGCACCACAATCAGACCGAGCTCTACTATCAGGCTATGAACGATCTCAAAGCACTCCACGAGATTGATCCGGAGCTGACCATCTCAGTGAATATCTCCGCTCGCGATCTCAGTTCTCCAGAACTGATTGGCCTGTTTGAAACCCGCATAAAGCGATATCAGCTACAGGCGGAACAGGTCATCATCGAACTCACCGAAACCGCGGCCATGGACGATCCACACCGGGGCCTGAAAGCCCTGAATGAATTGACGGCGATCGGGCTCAAGCTCTCAATTGACGACTTCGGCGCCGGCTACTCCTCACTCTCCTACCTGAAGAAGCAGCCCGCCAGCGAAATAAAGCTGGACCGCACCCTGCTGCAGGACATCGAGTCCAGCGACAGCGCCCGGATGATTGTGGAAACCGCCATCAGTATGGGCCAGGGCCTGGGTTATCGGGTGGTTGCCGAAGGCATTGAGACCGAAAAATCGGCACACCTCCTTGAATCTCTCGGAGCGGAAATGCTCCAGGGCTACTGGATCTGCCCACCGAATTCACTTGAAGATCTCAAAGCCTGGCTGGATGTTGGAAGACAAGTCACGGGCCGAGGAGACGTTTACTCCTCTGCCAAGCGAAGCGCCCGGCCAAGAGACGTGTAATAACGGTGAAACGCGCGGTTGACTCTTTCCCGTTGCGCGCCAACCGGATAGAGCCCCAGTTTTGCGTCTTCGGATTCTCGGGTTCCGCTCACCAGAAAGGCGTTCTTCACGTTTGCATCCTGCACAAACGCTTCAAACGCCCGGGCGCAAAGCTCTTCAGGCAAGCTGAAATATTGAATTCCTGCCGCTTTGTCCGCCCTCACCGAGCACCGGAAGAGCTCGCTGGGCTCTGCGCCTTTTTCGTCCAGCAGAATCGCCTTGAAGCAGGCCTGCAGTCGATCGTTCAGCGGATGCCGCACAGCGTCGTCACGGCCAAGCCAGAGCTTCGAAGCAAACTGGCCTCTGTGGGCCTCGCCGAAAAGTTTCTCGCCGATGTAATGATCAAAGGCGTGAAACCACTCGTGGGCGATGCTGCCGGGCCCGGCATTTTTGGCCAGTGAGAAGCTGCGCGTGGCCGGCGTGTAGTGGGCCGACACACCCGGTCGGCCGCCAATGCCATATTGAAGAGCCAGGGTGCCACGCAGGGAAACCAGAGACTCGGTGCCGCCAAGAATGGTCATCAGGTCGCACAGGGCATCGTAGAACAGCGACGCACTGCGCTGTTTTTCCGGCTCGGTGACCCAGCGGCCAAGCTCGATGGAACGGAACTGGAAACGACGGCGGACGTCGAGAAAGGTAACCGGCGCTCCGGCTCGATGGTCCGGGCCCCGACGGTAAAAGGTTTTAGCCATGGGCTATTGTACGATGAAATTCCGGCCTGTCTTTCAGGCACCGAGAGAAACAGTATTTGGCGGGATTGACCGGTTTTATGTGAATTATGACCGTCTGATTTTCCGCCGGCTTGTGCCACACTGCCAGTACCAATAACGACAATATCCGGACCCAGTGTTTGCCATGACCGACACCCAGACCCATTACCGCACCTGTAACATCTGTGAAGCCATGTGTGGCCTCGAAATCCAGCATCGGGGTAGCGAGATCCTGTCCATCAAGGGCGACAGCAACGACCCGTTCAGCCACGGCCATATCTGCCCGAAAGCCGTTGCACTGCAGGATTTCTACAATGACAAGGACCGCCTGAAAGCACCTATGAAGCGCACCGCGGACGGCTGGCAGGAGATCAGCTGGGAAGCTGCCTTCGAGGAAATCGCCTCGCGGTTTCGCGGCATCCAGCAGGAACACGGGCAGGATGCGGTCGGGGTTTATCTGGGTAATCCAAACGCCCATAACTTCGGCAACGCCATCATGCTGCCGCGGTTCTTCAAGGCGCTGGGCACCAATAACCGCTACAGCTCCGCATCGGCGGACCAGTTACCACACCACGTGGCCTCCAATTACATGCTGGGTGCCGGCATGCTGATTCCGGTGCCGGACATCGACCATACGGATTTCATGCTGATCATTGGTGCCAACCCGATTGTTTCCAACGGCAGCCTGATGACCGCCCCCGGCGTCGGCAAACGCCTGAAGGCCATCCAGCAACGTGGCGGCAAGGTGGTGGTGGTTGATCCACGGCGCACCGAGACTGCGAGAAAGGCCGACCAGCACCTGTTTATCCGCCCGGAAACCGATGCCCTGTTCATGCTGGCCATGGTTCACACCCTGTTTGAGGAACAATTGGTTACCCTTGGTCATCTGGAAGACCGGATCGACGGGCTGGAGCAACTGGCCGAGGCCGTAAAACCCTATAGCCCGGAAAACGTGGCGGCAGCCTGTGGTATGACCGCGGAGGCCATCCGCGAGCTGGCCCGGGAGATGGCAGCTGCGAAGAGCGCCGTTTGCTACAGCCGCATGGGCGCCTCGACGCAGTCGTTCGGCGGCCTCTGCCAGTGGCTCAACAATGTATTGAACATTCTCACCGGCAACTTCGATAGCCGCGGTGGCGCCATGTTCCCCCAGCCGGCCTTTGATCTTGTCAGGGACAAAAAGGGCAAGCCGAGTTCCTATGGCCGTTACGAGTCCCGGGTGCGAAAACTGCCCTACTTCAACAACGAATTCCCCGTGGCTACCCTGGCCGATGAGATCCTGACCCCGGGCGAGGGCCAGATCCGCGCGATGATCACCATCGCCGGCAATCCAGTGCTTTCGGCGCCCGGCGGAGCCCGACTGGAAGACGCCTTCGATGCCCTGGATTTCATGGTGTCGGTGGATATCTACCTGAACGAAACCACCCGCCATGCCGACATCATCCTGCCGGCCACAACCGGGCTGGAAGTGCCGCACTTCGATGTGTTCTTCAACTCTTTCGCCGTTCGCAATACCGCCAAGTTCTCGGAACCGATGTTCGAGAAAGGACCGAGCCAGAAACACGACTGGGAGATTCTGCGGGATCTGGCCCTGCAGTTAACGGGCCTGGAAGACGATGGCGTAACGCCGGAGGCCATGCTGGATCTGGGCCTGAAACACGGCGCCTACGGAAAAGAGGGCATGAGCCTGGAGACCCTGAAAGCCAACCCCCATGGTGTGGATCTGGGACCACTGCAGCCCTGCCTGGCGCAGCGCATCCAGACCGAGGACGGCAAGATCCGCATTGCCCCCGAGCTATACCTGAAGGATCTGAAACGCCTGGATGCCTCAGGCCTGTTGCAGGCAGATGAGACCAGCGACTATCCGTTCACGCTGGTCAGCCGCCGCCTGCCCCGCAGCCACAATACCTGGACCCAGAACTCCCACCGGCTGGTAAAAGGCAAGAACCCGTGCACTTTGCAGATGAACGCGTCAGATGCCCTCAAAATCGGGCTTGAAGACGGACAACTGGCCACGGTTACGTCGGCTTCCGGAAGCATCAACCTGCCAGTAGAAATCGACGACGATATGTTCGAGGGTGTGATCAGCATGCCCCAGGGCTGGGGCCATAACCGGCCGGACACCGCCATGTCGATCGCCGAGGGACAACCCGGCGTGAGCATGAACGACGTCACCGATTCCGGGCGCATTGACGCGTTGACGGGCAATGCGGCGTTCAACGGTACGAGGGTAGCCGTACGCGCAGCCTGATGTGAGATATGGCATGGAGAAGGTTGCGCGTCTTGCTGAACGGGGGAAGGCTGTCAGTCAGTCCTGGTTGGGACTACGGGACAGATTGGCACGCAAGTAATCGTCACTGACTTCCAATTCATAGACAGTTTTCGATTGAACCAGGCAGTCGAGCATTTGTTTACGTGCCCTATGATATTTTTCATCGATTACGTGACGATCTTTCTGCCACGTTTCCCGATCAGGCCACTGAGCATAACCAACCAGGATATTCGGCTTGTCTGAAGTGTGGAGTCTTGAACCAAAACTGCCACAGTGCTCATAGATCGCTTTCGTCACTTCAAGCCAGGCTTCTCGAAATGAAGTCTCTGTGCCTTCCTTGATTTCAAACTCATAAACGGCAACAAACATTCATTTTCTCTCTGAGTGCTAACGCCTGCCATAAACGGCGCGAGGAACGAGCGTCCGGCGACCGTAGGGAGCGAATTTAATGGCTTTGTTAAACAGCGCTAGACTCTAATGAACGCCATCTTCATTATGAAGCCTACAGCTCATTTTCCCAGCCGACCCCTCGCGTCAAGACTGAAAACGCTTCAGTACATTAATTAGCCTTTAACGGGAAGGTGCCCCTTTGCCTTAAGTTTGTGGCCAACTTTAACGATCTCATCCAATGCTGGGATCAGTTCCTGACCAAGCTCGGTCAGTTCGTACTCAACTGAAGGCGGTGAAGTGTCCCGGACGTGACGCTGGACGACTCCGCGCTCTGTCAACTCTGCTAGGCGGGTTGAGAGCACTTTTGCTGAAACAGGCGGAATGTCAATTTTCAACTCATTGAACCGCCGCGGTCCAACCCGCAAGCACCAAATTACATTGGGTGCCCAAGCACCTGCTATCACCGCCATGCACTCAGTAAGCATGCAAGGCTCGGGTGGCGCTGGGCTTTTGTTAAGACGAACTTTCAGTGACATAGGAGTAACCAAGTTTCCTTGAGGTAACCCAATTCTACCTGCAAATGGCCAGTTACTTCTAGTAATTAACTACCCGTTAGATATCATGTGCGTGTCGACCACTAAACATGAGGAATAACTACGCATGAAGCTATACTACAAACCCGGCGCTTGCTCCTTGGCCTCGCACATAGTACTCAATGAACTGGATATTGCCTTCTCTCTCGAGCGAACGGATACCGCGCAAGGCGTCACGGAGACTGGGCGGAGCTATGCCGACATCAATCCGAACGGTTACGTGCCCGCCCTGGAACTGGAGCCCGGTCTGGTACTGACCGAGAATCCCGCGATTCTAGAATACCTAGCTGACCTCATGCCAGAAAAAGGCCTGGCACCGCAGGAAGGCACCTTCGAACGCACGCGACTACGGGAATTACTCACATTCCTGTCCTCGGAGTTACACAAGGCGTTTAGCCCCTTTTTTTCTGGCGGTGAGCTGACAACAGAAGAGCAGCAGGAGGCGGAAACAAAAATTGCTAAACGGATCGATCCTATTGAAGCTCGACTGTCGCATACACGCGCTAATCTGCTGGGGGACCAACTCGGTGTAGCCGACTTCTATGCGTTCGTAATTCTCAACTGGACTCAGTTCATCGGCTTCTCGCTAAGCCCATGGCCATCCACTTATGCATTCTGGAAGAAACTTCGCTCACATCCGAGCGTCGTCAAGGCACTTGAGACTGAAGGGCTATTGCCGGTGGAGGATCCTCAATGAATGCTTTTTCCGAAGTTCACGAGTTGCTCGATCAGTACTTCGACACACTGTATTACTGCGACATTCAAAAGTTTGATGTGGTTTTTCATCCGCAGGCGATATATGCCACGGCTGACGAGGCACCATTGCTCTACCGGAGCATGCCCGCGTACCGCGAGGTAATTGCGCAGCGCCGCTCACCAGCCTCGCGCAATGAGCAGCGTCGAGATGTCGTGGATTCCATTGAATTTGCGGGAGACAACACGGCTTTTGCTCGTGTTCGTTGTTCCATCGGCGAGCGCGACTTCGTTGACATGCTGTCGCTCGTCCGTACCGAAGGTCGTTGGCACATTATCGCCAAAATATTTCAAATCATTGAAAAACAAGGAGAGAGCAATGCCTTACGTTAACATCAAGGTCACCCGTGAAGGGGTAACAGAATCGCAGAAAGCGGCATTGATTAAAGGAGTAACTAATCTGCTTGTTGATGTACTCCAAAAATCTCCGGCAACCACGATGGTTGTTATCGATGAGGTCGAAATGGAGAACTGGGGTATTGGCGGTCTACCCGTAGAGGAATACAGGCGCAACAGGGCTACCTCGAACGGTGATACTAACAACAAAGATCAATGAGCAATGAAACCTTCGGGATGAGTGTCGTCATGGTGGTCGCCGGAATAGGGATACCAATCATGGCGGCACTCAACAGTGGGCTAGGCGTCCGGCTGGGTAATCCCGTGGCAGCTTCCAGCATCCTGCTGGGCATGGCATTGATGGTGAGTCTGGCGTTCACCCTCAGCAGGCCGCTTCCCGAAACTAGTCTGTTTGAGGCGACGCCACTTCATTATTTCATGGGCGGCATTTTCGTCGCCTTCTACATTCTATCCATCACATGGATTGCACCAAAGATTGGCATCGGCAATGCGATATTTTTCGTGCTTCTCGGTCAGATTGCCGCCTCTGCTCTAATCGACCATTTTGGATGGTTCGGCACGCCAGTATCAACTCTCTCTGTCAGTCGTGGACTCGGTATCGCGCTCATGGCTGCAGGTGTCTATTTGGCGCGCAAGCCGCTGATACTATGATCGGCGGCTCGGGTTCTGTAGCTAAAAGAGCTGATAGCAGTGGAGCAGACATGCGCTGTTTAACGCTCGCCATCACCGGTGACAAAACCGCAGCGAAGCGGAGGGTTTGGCATCCGGTGCATGGCATTGTTATGTGGTGCTTGGCTCATTAGTCAGAAGTACTCATTCACCAACCATCATATCGTATTCCATTTTTTTGCAGGAAGTCCCCCTCTCTTTCAAGGTAGGTTTCAGTCCGGCGAGTATAGTCCTCTCCTTCTTTTTGGTAATCGTATGGTTTCGCCTGGTACCGCCCAACCTCAATGGCATTTTCCCCACGATTCATGATCCAGAGCACCACAGTACCGCCAGGTGCCAGCCCCAGCACAAGCGTGTCCCGAGGCCGAACTGCAATCTCACCAAAGCTCTCAAACGGTGCGGGTTCTCTCATTTTCTCCACAATCTCGTCGGGATTATCCAGCTTGATCACAGCCTCGTAGGACTGCTGCTCCGCGAATGAAAACCAACGTATCAGGAACAGTTCAGGGGTGGTTTGCCATTCAGCGCCGGACAGCGGAGCGCTTTTCCAGCAACAAGAGACAATCCCAAATGGGCGACGCCAACCTATATCCTCTGACAAGGACTCAATATAAAACTTATCCACCCAGACATCGTAATGCCTAGGCGCCACAACACCGATACTCCGATAAGTCGAGTTGGGACCTGGCTTTGATCCTTCGGAGGCTGTCTGCTCCGAGCATCCTGACAACAAAAGTAGGCATACACTGAGCACAAGGCCTTGAATTTTCATAGCGCTTCCCCTTCAAATCACTTGGTCTTGTTTGGATGGATAACACGTCGACCATATTTGGCCGGCTGAAACGGGTAAATCGGCCATGCGCCTTTCACGTACATTGTCAGGTAATGATCGGAGTGGTGGATATACCGTTGCTTCAATAGTGCCTTGGACTCCGGGGAGATCAGCAGTTCATTGCCATACCACACATGGGCGGCAAGGTTCCTGGCAACGGGTACAAGCTCTTGAGGTAAAGCATAGGAAGAATCTTTCGGATCGATTTCATCAAAAGGTACCCCCGCATCCACTGCTAACTTGTGCATCAGATAAAGCGGAATTCGGGAATATTCGCCCCGAACTTCTCGATCCAGCCACAGGCGAAGCGTGACATCTCCGCCAGGCAAACCACGTTGGCGCTCCTGTTCTATCTCCAGCGTAGCAAGCGGATTCAGTGGCCCAATCCAGCCCTCACTTTTAATCAGTGCGCGCTCTTGCAACATGCGAGAGAACTCAAAACTTGCTTCGGGATTGCGGCGATCCTTTCCTTTGACCACGAGGGGCGGGCGAACTTCGATACGCTCCTGAAAACGATCCGGGTAACCGCCACCAATATCGGAATGAACACCCGGCAACACCCATTCGCTGAAATGTTCAGGTAAGTTTCCGGATTCGTTTCGCAGGCTGTTCAGTGAAAAGTTGTGTCGACGTTCATCTCGGGCAGCAAATTGCACGGCTCGCTCGACGTGCCCCGGTTTTACGTTAACGTTGATGCGTCCCGTATCGGCATCGTGGGCAGAAAAATCGAGATTATCCAGGTCTGCAACCGCAGTTACGGTATCAAATAGCCCTAGAAAACGGACAGTAACCTTGTTCGGCCAGGGAATTCCCTCCCGCTCGAAGGCCTTGACCAACCTACCTTTATACTCGCCGTATAAAGAGCCAGTGGTGTCATGGATCTCCCGGCTGACGAAATGCCGGGCGGTTGCCGCCCCACGGCTGAAACCAAACACGTCGAGGACCAGTTCGTCGATGGGTTCGGTGACGGCACGGCTTAATCGGAAAGCGAAATCATTACTGCCTTCCTCAATCTTTTTTAGTATGCCTTGCTCACCAAGGCCAAGTCCCATGCTCGGACCGTCATCAGGATCACCAGACTTTGTACCGACGCCAGGCACGTAGGTTGAAATCCTGACTATGGTCTCGCCATTTTCGCCGTGGCCACCTGTTCGCTGATACAGGTTCTCAAGCTTGGACACGTTGGTTTCAGCATTGAGGTAGCTACCACCCATAATCTGCGACAGTTCACTACTGCATTCTTCTTCTGAGATAGCTCCAGCGGCATTGGCCGTCAGACACTCGTCCACCTGCTGCTGATACGTCTGGGTATTGTCCCGGTTATTGCCAGTGCCATCGAAAAAGATGCCAGCCTCTACCCGGACTTTGGGGCGCTCCTCTTCTTCGGGCGAGTCCTCCGGTGACTCGTCCGGCAAGCCTTCATCAATCAACGCGCCTTTCTGCGCAGCTTTGCGAACAAATTCCTGCGGATCTTTATCCAGCAACTCTTTAGCGGCAGGGGTAAGCTGGCCTTTATCATCCAATGCACCCGCCATGGCGAAGTCGACAACTGGCGCGGTGTTGGTCGCTACGCCGAGAATGACCCGGGGATTACCACTGACAATGGAACCGCCATGACTCGTGGGACTGCCAAGGTATGCCACGGGCATGCCATCGGCCTGAGCCAATGGGTAGCCTTGAGTAATGACCGCACCGCAGCCGGTGACATCGCCAACCCGGGCAATGGGTTTGCCTTCAACAAGGATGCTGGAGCCGTTTGGCATGATGGGAGAGGAGCCGTGCCCTTTGATCGGGCAAACATGCATATCGCCGACGCAGGCGGCAATCAGATTGCTCATAGTGAGAGTTCCTTTCAATAAAAAGTAGCTTCCTGGCTACCCTTGGTTAAACATGGTTCAAATCCCGAAATTGTAGCATGGTCAGCACTACATAACGCTGAGCTAAGCGGCCGGTTTGGAGTGCAACGGAAAACCGGTCCGGTGGAGGGCCGACGGCCCGGAGCGTACTTAAGCGACTGGTTATGTGGCTAGGCATAGAAAGCTATCCCCACTGCCGCAAAAACCACGATCTTAATGATTAACTCTCCGATCGAGCGATGCCATGTTGCCTTCGAACCCTCTGGGTTTGACCACTCACCTGGAGCGTCATCGTCCAAGGTAACCAAATGACCCAACGCAGCCCAACCAGAAAAAACTAGTGCAGGCGCAGCGATATACTTGGCTGGAGATTGATACCCCATAAACATCGCGACGGCAGCTGCCAAAAGCGAGGCGACAAAAATCCCTATAACAACTCGTTGCAGCATCCTCAATTACTCGCTGGTTCTGCCCACATAACGCCCGGCTCACGCGCCGGTTTGGAGCCGCGAAGCGGCGGAAAATCGGTCGCTGTGCAGCCGCTGGTTATGCCCTATGTCCGATTTCGGATACAGCAGTCCACGGACGAATATTCTTCAACTGATCCTCTAGGGCATCTTCGGCAATCTCAGTGTCATAGGCTGCCTGAGCTCGCAACCAGTAGCCGTTAGACAAACCAAAGAAACGACAGAGCCGCAGGTCCGTGTCGGCGGTAATCGAACGTTTTCCCGCAATGATCTGGCCTATTCTCTGGGCGGGCACCCCGATTTCTTTGGCCAGGCGGTACTGAGAAATGCCCATCGGCTCCAGAAAATCTTCTTTGAGCAACTCGCCTGGTGTAACAGCGTCAATGTTGCGCATGAGCCACCTCCTAATGGTAATCAACAATTTCGACATCTTCCGCGCCGGCCTTGGTCCAGCGGAAGCAAACCCGGAACTGCCTGTTGATTCGAATGCTGTGCTGACCTTGGCGGTCACCATGCAATGGCTCCAACATATTTCCGGGCGGTACTTTGAGATCATCCAGCTGGCTTGCAGCCTGAAGTTGCCGAATTTTCCTCAAGGCAACTCGCTCAAAATTGACGAAGCGTCTGACGCGGCGTCCGCTTGCTAGCTTCTCAGTATCCTTACACTTGAACGATATGATCATGGCTCAATAATGACGGGGTGCGTTATTAACGTCAAGCGTCATTATCTGGCAAATAGATCTGGAGAAAGGCATAACGCCAATAATAAGCGGCGACCCGACAGGGGCGTCCGGTGGACGGCCGTCAGGCCGGGAACGAACTTGATTGACTGGTTAAAAGGTGCTCCGCTTACGGGGTTCCTCGCAGTCGCTCTGTTACAACCACCGCATCGGCCTGATTTTCTTTGAAAAAATATCCTGAAAACGCGTATGCATCCTGCCAGTTTGGATGAGCCAACTCGAACTCTTTGAGTTTTCCCACAAGAATACTGACGGCTTCTTCTGACGACGTTGATTCCTGAATAAGCCTGTCCAAAATCATGGCTTGGAGGCTCACTTTCAGCGCTTCCAAAAATTTGGAATATGATTCCTGCCCCTTATCACGGCCAAATAATGTCTTCTTGCCGGTATTTTTTGTGACTGCGGCCATGGCCATAACCAATTTGGTTAGTGCATTGTAGGTATGGGGCGAGAAATGACGTAACTGTCGCTCAAACAGTTGATTACCAGCCATAGAACAACCTCCTTGTGTACTTTTAACGCCCGGCTTTGCGGCGTGCCGGAGCGCAGCGTAGGCGCGTCCGACAACAGCCGCTTGTTAACCCCGTAGCTCGAGGCCTTCTCGAATGACCTCGGGATGACGGGAAGCAATCTCAATGAGCGCTTTTGCTGGACCAGAGGGTTCACGTCGACCTTGCTCCCACTCCTGCAGGGTTCGCGCGGAAATATGCAGTACCTCAGCAAACTCGACCTGAGTCAGTCCGGTTTTGCCTCGAGCCTCTGCCACCTCGTTAGGCTCAACACGACTGACTCGTGCAGTTTTGCCCGCTTTCATTTCTTTAACAGACTGAAGCAACTTGTTGCCAAGCTCCTCAGCACTTAGTGTCTCGTCACTCATTTTCCAATACCTCACGAATCGACTTCAGGATATGAGCGGGTATATTGCCCCTGACGGCTTTCTTGTAGATCACCAATAACCAGATCTCACCATTTGCCAACTTGGTGAAGTAAATGACTCGCACCCCACCGCGCTTCCCTGAACCCGCTACCGACCAACGAACCTTTCTACATCCGCCGCTACCCGGAATGGGGTCACCAATTTCCGGACTTGCCGCAAGCCAGGCAAAGAAAGCGCTTCGCTCTTCCTCAGTCCAGATTTTTCTGGCATCTGCTTCAAATGTAGGGGTTTCGATGATGGTAAACATGACAGTCAATATACGTCATTGACGGAGTTTTGCAAGATGCTGGTCACAAGGGTTAACGCGAAGCTTAGCGGCGCCCTTGTAATGGAGGCGAAGCCGCAATGAAAAGGGCGTCCGGCGGCCATCGGCCGCGTACTACAGCGACTGGTTAGTGGCAGGTAATGACACTGCCGGCTCCCTGGCACTGACCTTGACGGCCTACTCCGTAACCCGGCACCGACATGAGCCGATGCACTCTGTTTGAAACACCGCCAATGATGCGGTGAATGAACCTGAACTCAAAGGTAGCAGATCCAGACCCAATTTTCGGCGGACGACCCCACACGGTGAACACCGAATTTCCCGCCAAAACTCTTGCTTACTGATGCAACCAAACCGAACGCGGATTCGGACGGCCTTGGTGCTCACCAGAATATGCGGGTTTGGCAACCAAGCACGGCACCAAGGCCACTGGCACACCGCAGCCCAAAAGGACCGAAGCCACAGCCACTAACGCCGCCAGCACGCGCGGCTTTGTAGTGTAGGCGAAGCCGCAACGAAAAAGCCGTCGCCGTGCCTGGCCTTGTTAGCTGTAAATGGCACGTTTCAGAGTCTCTAAACTTGGTGCCAATTCACCATCTCTTAACGCCACAAGCTTGCTCTTCAATGAATTAAACTCAACGAGAGTTATTAGCTCCTCGCGGTAAAGAAAACGAATGAAATCGTCGGCATCTTTGTCATTCTTCATTGAATTGGCATCAAAGCACGCGGCAACAATATTTCGATATGAATTATTGCCACCTTTTGCTTGAGGGGTAACATGATCCAAGTAGCAATTATCGGCTGATATTTTGCGCCCAGTGTAAAAGCACTTGAAATCCTCCCGCTCCAGAATGCTTTGGAGCAACCTGCGATCTTTGTAAAAATCCAACTCCTCGATATTTATCTCACTAGGCGGAGCTTCAACCTGCTGGAGAAATGGCATCTGACCGGGGAGTATAATTTCTACTAGCATTCCCTTATTTGAGCGTTCAACAATCTTCACACAACCTTTCTGTTCAAGTGTCTTAAGGCGGTCAGAACGCGTTTTCCAGCTCGGAGGTTTTGTTCTATCACCACTGCCAAACCCAATTTCAGCTGTACGGGTGCTAAAGAGCGTCTGCTCTTTAGCTGCAAGATAGGTATGACGGAAGAGATAGTGGTATATCGCCTGTTCGTAGCTATCCAGCAACGGGACCAGCTTATCCTGTATCTCAATCAAAATTTCGGCCAGATCTTCCATACTCTCTCTTTACAGCTAACGCTGCGCTCACCGGAAAATTAGGAGCGTAGTGAGTAATTTTTCCGAGTGCAGCGCCTTGTTAGATTTTGCTCTGACTAATTACCTGAAATTTCTAAATGTTGGACCACGTCGATTCGAAAACCTGCCGGGTCTTCCAGGATAAAATGTACCTGTCCCCAAACTTCTTCTTTGAGCTCCATAGCCATCGTCAAATCCATTTTTTGTGCTTCGGCATAGGCGTGAGCTGCATCTTTAACTTCTAGTGATATCACATAGCCATCGGGAGACATTAATGGTCGAAGAAAGTCTGGCTGGCTTGCGTGCTCTGGCATCAAGAAGCCAAGCTGAACACCCGAATTGGGGGACACCAAATGCAAGTAAAAGTCGGCGTCGTAAAATACGGCATTAAAGCCAAACACGGATTCATAGAATGCTTTCACCGCTTCTAAGTTTGCCGTTACCATCACAGGAAACATCGCGTCTATTTCAATCATCTTATTAACCTCTTACCGTTGATTAGATGAATAACATTATTCTTCACTCAGAAGAGCAGTGATTGTATAAAACGGACATTTTTCTGAACTGTGTCGGTGTGACTCCAGACAAACGTTTAAATTCGCGCACAAAATGGGGCTGGTCGTAGTAATGATCTAGGTAGGCCTTGCTGTGTTGCGGTGCATTCATCGCTTTGAGAGCACTCTGAAATCTTAGCACCTTGCCAAAATCTTTGGGAAGTAAGCCAACGTGCTGTTTGGCCAACCGTCTAAGCTGACGTGCAGACACACCAAATTCAGTGCTCCGGCTATCTGACAGGTCAAGATTAGAGCTGACATTTTCGTAACAGTATCGAATGTAACGAGCTAGGCGAGGGTCAACGTTGGCAAACGTTATGGTAGAAAGTATTACTGCCGACAAGCTATTGCAGCGCTTAGCAAAGCTCTTTGCGTTACTAATGACTTCAAATACAGAGTAAACGATATCTGCGGGTAATAAGTCTTCCGCCTTTACACTACCAGCCTCACCCCACTCCCCTAAAGGCACAGAGATCAAGCCTTTATGCCCTAGAATTCGAAAACGAATACCAAAAAAAGACGCTGGGCCATCTATATGAAATAAAGTAGATGAGAGAAATGGCGGAATAAGAAAATTATCGTCGAAGCAATCTTGATTGATGATCCAATCAACACAGTTATCCGGCACACTATGGTATTGAAACTGGCCTTTGGGGACTGTGAGCTGCCAATACGATTGCACCCAACGATTTAACGGCGGCAATATCTGCCACGTTTTATAGGCGCGGTCGTCAGCGACTTTTCCTTGAGTCGGGTTATACTCTAAAAGCATTTTAGTATTGATATACAAAACATAAACTTTTCTGGCTACCAGCCCTCCAGAAATCTAACGCTGAGCTTAGCGGTGCCCTGACAAGGGCATCCGGTGGACGGCCCTTGGGCCGGGAACGTACTACAGCGACTGGTTAGTTGGGGGCATCAATAAAGCCCAATCCCTGGCAACCAACATCGCAGCCTACACCGCTGCCCTTGCACCCAAATTCGCCGGTGCATCATTATTGAAACCACCGCCAACGATGCGGTGGATGAACCTGAACATCAGAGTAGCAAGTAAGCAAGGAACCGTTTACCGGCGGACAGCCCCACACGGCCAACGCCAAATTTTAAACCACTACCGATAGCCAGTTGGGCTGCCAGCAAGGCGACAATTTATCGGGCCTTGGCAGAGCAATAAACCGTCCGGCTTTACTGCCAGCTTTCGGCCAAGGCCTTAGAACCCAGCCACCCACAAGGGACAATGCACTACCAACTAACGCTGAGCTTAGCGGTGCCCTGACAAGGGCATCCGGTGGACGGCCCTTGGGCCGGGAACGTACTACAGCGACTGGTTAGTTGGGGGCATCAATAAAGCCCAATCCCTGGCAACCAACATCGCAGCCTACACCGCTGCCCTTGCACCCAAATTCGCCGGTGCATCATTATTGAAACCACCGCCAACGATGCGGTGGATGAACCTGAACATCAGAGTAGCAAGTAAGCAAGGAACCGTTTACCGGCGGACAGCCCCACACGGCCAACGCCAAATTTTAAACCACTACCGATAGCCAGTTGGGCTGCCAGCAAGGCGACAATTTATCGGGCCTTGGCAGAGCAATAAACCGTCCGGCTTTACTGCCAGCTTTCGGCCAAGGCCTTAGAACCCAGCCACCCACAAGGGACAATGCACTACCAACTAACGCCAATATTCAGCGGCGGCCTTTGCGTAGCGAAGCGGAGAAAAGGCCGTCCGGTGGAGGGCCGTTAGGCCCGTAACGTACTGGAATGACTGGTTAGCACTGCTCAACTGAACACCTGCGGCTAAAGTCAAAATGGTAATCCGTCTTCGTCTTCTGTTGCATCTAATTCGGTAGACGGCTCTGGGCCAAAAAGTGCGTCTTCAACTGGCATCAGCTCCCACAACTCGTTCTGATGGAGCCAGATCGGATCAGCATTCTCCTGGATGAACTGATCTACAGGCATACCATCCACGGTTGGTGGCCGCTTGATTCTGACTTGCTTACCGTTCATAAAGACCCACTGGTACTTCCTTTGCCGCTCTGCCTTCGCGGCTTTCTTTGCTCTCTTTTGAGCCGGAGTGAGCTTTTTCTTAACCTTTGCCATATCTGAACTTTTTGGTGCTAACAGCAATTAGACAGAGCGCTTCATGATTGCAGAAATTTGACCGCTTCGTTATTGCGGCTTCTGGATCACAGTACGCAGTGCCCATAAATTTATAAAACAACAGGTTAGCCCACTACAAACTGGCTTTCCATGTAATCATTTGACATCTGTGATCCACGCTACCAATAATACTGTATAAATAAACAGTATTGGCAGGGAGCCGGGACGCATGAAGGGAAAACAACCTCGCTTACGGGACCAGGTTCATGCGGTTATCCGCGTGAATCATTACAGCATCCGTACCGAAAAAACCTACTGGTACTGGATCCGTTACTTCATTCGTTTTCAGCAAATGAAGCACCCTCGCGATATGGGGCCCCGCGAAGTCAATGAGTTTCTGACCTGGCTCGCTGTCCATCGTAATGTCGCGGCAGCCACTCAGGCGCAGGCCCTGAATGCTCTCGTTTTTCTCTACGACAAGGTGCTGGATAAGCCGCTCGGTGAGATTGGGGAAGTTATTCGCTCAAAGAAACCCCGGAAATTACCCGTGGTTTTGACGCACGAGGAAGCCATGCAGATTATCGACCGGCTTGGTAAAACCGACAGGCTGATTGCTTCCCTGCTCTATGGTTCGGGATTGCGGGTTACCGAGGCCTGTCGCTTGCGCATCAAGGACCTGGATTTTCAGCAGCAGGTGTTAACGGTGCGGGATGGTAAAGGCGCCAAAGACCGGACGACCCTTCTTCCCACAACGCTCCTTGGGCCGTTGCACGATCATGTTGACGCCATCCGCAAGGCCTGGAGACGGCGAGATGAGGAATTCCTGCATCCGGTAAGCCTTCCGTTTGCTCTCGCCCGCAAATACCCCAATGCCGGGAAATCGCTGGAATGGCAGTGGATGTTCCCCTCCCCCACGCTCAGCACGGATAATCTTGGTAATGTCGCTCGCCATCATCGCCATATATCCTCTGTACAGCGGGCTGTGCGCGCGGCTGCACAAGAAGCCGGCATTGGTAAGCGCGCTGGCTGCCACACCTTTCGACATACCTTTGCCACGGAACTCCTGAAGAGGGGAACCGACATCCGCACGGTTCAGGATTTACTGGGCCATGCGGATCTGCGAACCACCCAAATTTATACCCACGTCCTCGGACAAGGTTTCGCAGGGGTGCGCAGTCCGCTCGGCTAGCGGTCAGTAAGCCCTCACCACTCCAACTGAGCCCCGGTCTGGTATTCAATCACCCGCGTTTCAAAGAAGTTCTTTTCCTTGCGCAGGGTGGCCTGCTCGTCTAACCAGGGCGAGACGTTTTTTGCGCCCGGAAACGGCTCTTCCAGGCCGACGGTGCGGGCACGGCGGTTGGCCACAAAGCGGAATTGTTCGCTGTGATACTCAGCCGAATAACCGAGAATCGGGTCCCGCAGGATGTAATCTGCATAGGCCTTCTCGGCGGCTTCGGATTCGTCCCACATCTCGCGCACGGCCTTCGGATCGAAGGTGATGTTCTCCTCCTCCACGATCTGGTTCACCACCTTCAAGCCAAAGGAGAAGTGCATGGCCTCGTCCCTCAGGATGTATTGCAGTTGCTCGCCGGTGCCGCGCATCAGACCCCGGCGCTGCAGGGCGAAGATGGGGCTGAAGCCGTTGTAGAACCAGGTGCCTTCGAACACCGCCGCGAAGAACAGGTAAGACATGATGAACTCCTGAAGGTCGTCCTTGTTACGCAAGTTCATGTCTGGCCGTATGGCCGCATCCAGGCGGCGGTTGGCAATCTGGATCTTGCCGTTGATTGCCGGTACCACGCGGTAGCGGTTGTAAATCTCGCTCTGGTCCAGGTTGAGGGTTTCGATGCAGTGCTGGTAGGCCCAGGTGTGCATGGCTTCCTCGTATACCTGCCGGGCCTGGTAGATCTGCAGCTCGGGCGCGCTCATCTTCTCCATCACGGCCAGGCCAATGTTGCGCATGGCGAGGATGTCGGAGGTGGTTAGGTAAGCCAGCACGTTTTCGTAGACGTGTTTTTCCGGCGCGGTGAGCCGATGGTGGTAGTCATGAACATCCTGGGCCATGTTCACGTCCAGGGGAGTCCAGTGGTTTTTGTTGGCGTTGATGAAGTATTCCCAGGCCCAGGGGTACTTGAACGGTGCCAGCTGGTTGATGTCGGTTTCGCCGTTGATGACGCGTTTGTCGTCCACGTTCACCGGTGCCGGGGCGCCGGGAGGCGCCGCTTTGGATTCCGTTTTTGGTTCGTCGTCCCAATCAAGCATGGTTTTGCCTCGAAATCGTTAAGTGAGCAGTTACTGACAGGCTTCGCAGTCCGGATCGTCGATGCTGCACACCTGGGGTTGGGGCGCGGCAACCGGAGCGGTTTTTTCAGCACCGGTGGCACCCAGGGAGCGAAGGTAATAGGTGGTTTTCAGGCCACGTTCCCAGGCCAGCTGGTACAGGGCATCCAGCTTTTTGCCGCTGGGCTCGGCCATGTACAGGTTCAGGCTCTGGGCCTGGTCCAGCCATTTCTGGCGCCGGGCCGCGGCCTCCACCAGCCACCTTGCGTCGATCTCAAAGGCAGTGGCGTATCGCGCTTTCAGTTCGTTCGGGATGCGGTCGATTTGCTGCACGCTGCCGTCGAAGTATTTGAGGTCGTTCACCATCACGTTGTCCCACAGTCCTTCGGCCTTGAGGTCCCGGACCAGAGAGGGATTCACCACGGTGAACTCGCCGGAGAGGTTCGATTTCACGAACAGGTTCTGGTACGCCGGCTCGATGGACTGGGACACACCCACGATGTTGGAAATCGTGGCAGTCGGAGCGATCGCCATCACGTTGCTGTTGCGCATGCCGTTTTTCGCGATCAGTTCGCGCACGGGAGACCAGTCCAGCCGGGCGTTGGTATTCACGGACAGGTCCCCTTCCCGGCGGTTTTCCTTGAGCAGGTTGATGGAGTCGATCGGCAGGATGCCCTGCTGCCAGAGTGAGCCCTCATAGCTCTCATAGGCGCCTCGCTCACCCGCCAGCGAAGCCGAGGCGCGGATGGCGAAGTAGCTGAGTTGCTCCATGGCAAGGTCAGCGAACTCAATCGCTTCCGGGCTGGAATATGGCAGGCCCAGTTGATAGAGCGCGTCCTGGAAACCCATGAAGCCGAGACCGACCGGGCGATGCCTGAGGTTGGAATTGCGGGCCTGGGGCACGGCGTAATAGTTGATGTCGATAACGTTATCGAGCATGCGCACGGCGGTGTTTACCGTCTGTTCCAGGCGCTGCACGTCCAGCTCGCCGTTGGCAATATGGGCCGCCAGGTTCACGGAACCGAGGTTGCATACGGCGATCTCGTCGGCACTGGTGTTCAGGGTGATTTCCGTGCACAGGTTAGAGCTGTGCACCACGCCCCGATGCTGCTGGGGAGAGCGCAGATTGCACGGGTCCTTGAACGTGATCCAGGGGTGGCCGGTTTCGAACAGCACGGTGAGCATCTTGCGCCAGAGCTGCTTGGCCGGGATTTTCTTGAACAGCTTGATTTTGCCCTGCTCTGCGAGGGCTTCGTAATGCTCGTAGCGTTCACGGAAGGCGTTGCCGTACAGGTCGTGCAGATCCGGCGCATCGCTGGGAGAGAACAGGGTCCAGTCACGGTCTTCGCGCATGCGCTCGATCAGCAGATCGGGCACCCAGTTGGCTGTATTCATGTCGTGGGTTCGGCGGCGTTCGTCGCCGGTATTCTTACGCAGTTCCAGGAATTCCTCGATGTCCAGATGCCAGCTTTCCAGGTAGGCACACACCGCGCCCTTGCGTTTGCCGCCCTGGTTCACCGCCACGGCGGTGTCGTTGACGACTTTCAGGAAGGGCACCACGCCCTGGCTCTGGCCGTTGGTTCCTTTGATGTGGGAGCCCAGCGCACGGACTGGCGTCCAGTCGTTACCCAGACCGCCCGCCCATTTCGACAGCATGGCGTTATCGCGGATGGCGCCGTAGATGTCTTCAAGATCGTCGCCCACCGTCGTCAGGTAACAGGACGACAGCTGAGAATGGCGGGTACCGCTGTTGAACAGCGTGGGTGTGGACGCCATGTAATCGAACGACGACAACAGGTTGTAGAACTCGATGGCCCGGGCATTCGGGTCGTCTTCGCGCAGGGCCAGGCCCATGGCAACGCGCATGAAAAATACCTGAGGCAATTCCAGGCGGGCCTTGTTCCAGTGCAGGAAGTAACGGTCGTACAGGGTTTGCAGACCGAGGAAGCCGAACTGCAGATCCCGTTCCGGCTGAAGGGCTGCACCCAGGCGCTCCAGATCAAAGGCGGCCAGCGCGTCATCCAGCAATTCGTACCGGATTCCCGCCTCGACAAAGGCGCTCAGTGCCTGTGGATAAATCTCAGCCAATGGCAGACTGATGGGCAGGCCCAGGGCGGCGGCATTCTCCAAACGCAGCTGTTCCAGCAGAAGACGGGCGGTGACCGCACTGTAATCCGGCTCCCGCTCAATCCGGCTGCGGGCCGTCATGATCAAGGCCGACAGCACGTCTTCCTCGGCAATGCCGTCGTACAGGTTGGTCAGGGCATCGTCCACCAGGGAATCACCGTCGATGCCCTCCAACCCTGTGGCGGCCTGTTCCACCTGCAGTTTCATCAGGCCCAGGTCCAGCGGAGCAATCTCGCCACTGGTCTTTTTCACCGTCAGATGGGGGTGCGCCTCAACCGGCGCATGGCGGGCGCGCTCGCGGGCATGCTCTTCCCGATACAGGACGTAGGCGCGGGCCACCTTCTGTTCTTCGGCCCGCATCAGGGCCAGTTCCACCTGATCCTGGATGTCTTCGATATGTACCTTGCCACCAGCCTTCAGGCGACGGCCAATCGCCTGGATAACCTGGTCGGTCACCCGGTGTACCGCGTCATTGATACGCGCGGAACCGGCGGCGGTGTCGCCCTCAACTGCGAGGAAGGCTTTGGTTACGGCGATGCTGATCTTCGAGGGGTCGAAGCCGACAAGCGTGCCGTTGCGCTTGATGACCTGAAGGGATTCGGTGTCCGTGTGCGAGGTTGGCCGGGGTTCGGCCAGGGCTGAGGCAGACATGCAGTGTTCTCCTGAATACGCGTTGAGTTCCTTTCACCATCGCGTACGCAGGGGCACACCTCGCCATGGGAATGGCTGGGCATAACCGGTCTGCTCACCCTGGGTCGCGAAGGTGCAGTTGGGAGCCGTAAGGCTCCTTCATCCCTGGCAGGTCTTCGGACTCAGGGGCGTGAATCGATAGATTCGGCCTCGTGTGGCGACTTCCCGGCTTTCGCCAGTGTCTTGATGCCACGCTTGTTCCCCAATACCGCTGCGCGTCAGTTCCGGAGTCTCACCGGATTCCCGATACCAGAATGGCTGAGATGATCACACGTTGACCGAGTTGGTTACGCGCTGATCACTACATCTGGTATTTGACCAAGGATAGAAACACTATATACAGGTCCACTTTTCAGGACAAGGCACTTTCCGGTAAAAGATCTGTCTGCAACGGAAACACCCTGACAAGAGGAGAGGCACTATGGAGAAGGTCGGATACAAAAGAATCTGGGGCCCGCTCCTCATTTCCATGCTGCTGTCTGCACCGGTCAGTTCGCAAGAGAGTACATTGACACCCTTCTCCCAGATGCAGTCCCTGAACGATGGCTGGGAACCCCTGGAATTTCCCAAGATCGATCAGCTCAGCCGCTATGAACTGACAACCGAAGACGGTCAGCAGGTCGTGCGGGCGACCACGGACGGCGGTGCGTCGGGACTGATCGCACGGGTCAGGCTGGAGCCAACCGATTCGCTGATTCTGCAATGGCGCTGGAAGGTCTCGAATGTCTTCGAAAACGGGGATGCCCGGGAAAAGTCCGGGGACGATTACCCGGCCAGAATCTATGTGGCGTTCGAGTTCCAGCCCGAGAAGGCGGGGTTTTTCGAGCGCGCCAAACGCAAGACAGTCGAGGTGTTATTCGGTGAGTCCCTGCCGGGCAATGCCCTCAACTACATCTGGGCCAATACTCTCCCGAAGGGCGAGATTGTGCCCAACCCGTACACCGAGAAAACCATGATGATTGCCGTGAATTCCGGATCAGAACAGGTCGGCGAATGGGTCACGGTGGAGCGGGATATCATGGCCGATTATCGGGAAGCGTTTGGCGAGGAACCGCCACCGGTCGTGGGCATTGCCATCATGTCGGATTCGGACAACACCGGTGAAAAGGCCACGGCCTGGTATGGGGACATCCTTCTGAACCCGGATTCCTGAGCCCTGAACACTACTAACGGTATTGCTCGGGAAATCCGGGGATCACAAAGCTTTCTCCAAGGTTTCGTATCGGCGGCACTTCACCCTTTTCAGCCAGACGGATGTAGGCATCATCGAACTCTTCCCGCAGGATCGCTGCCCGGGGATTGGCCAGCGAGAACAGCCAGGTCAGATTCCTCAAACGGATCGCCGATTCACGGATTTTCTCGTCTTTGGGCATGGTCAGGGTTTCCACAACCGGATCCCGATGGCCAAACAGGTAATGGCCTCGGCCAAGCTTGAGCATTTCCAGAGCAGCCCGATAGTTTGGAGCCTGGGTGACGTCAATCGAACCTTCCGCCTCCAGCCAGTACAAGAGCCCTCCATAGGTGTACCCGCCTATCGTGATGACGGTCTTGCCCTGCAGTTGATCAAAATGTGTAATTGGTTCGGTTCCCTCCAGATACCAGGCACTGAGCTGGGTCGCGAGGGGAGTGACCCAGGTCTCCAGAACTTCACCATTAAGGGCGGGAACGTTGGCCGAACCTGGCCAAACGTCAATTCTACCGTTGCGCAGATACAGGTATACCCGGCTGATGGGCAAGAAGAGAAATTCCGGCTCGTAACCCGCTTCCACAGCGATCTTCCGGGTAAGCTCTATAAAGCTGCCAGCGGCTTGGCCATCGCTGGCCTGATAGGTAATAGGGGGAAACTCCACATAGGCAATGCGCAGAGTCTTGTTCACGGATTCCGACGCGGCAAGGGAGGCGGACGTAAATAATAGACCTGCCAGCAATATCCACAGCCGGACAACAATCAAATGCATGACTTCAGTGAGTCGGGAAGAATGGACCGGGCAGTTTCTGGACATGGAATCCGTATTGTTGGGGTCTGTTAAGGCAAAGATTAACAGACCCGTGCAAATCTGCACTGACACTGCCCGCAAAAATCCCGACAGAATGTCAAATATGGTTGATAACCATGTACAGACCAACACCGCCCATTACCAGCATGTAGGGAAACGCCATCACCACCATCTTGCCGTAGGACAGCCGAACCAGCGGCGCTATGGCAGACGTCAGCAGGAACAGGAAAGCCGCCTGGCCATTGGGAGTCGCAACGCTGGGAAGGTTGGTACCTGTGTTGATGGCAACTGCCAACTTCTGGAAATGCTCGTAGCTGATGGCCCCTGCATCCAGAGCCTGTTTGACTTCGCTGATATAAACAGTCGCTACGAAGACGTTATCGCTGATCATTGAGAGCACGCCGTTGGCAATGAAGAACATGCCAGGCTGCCGGGCTTCCGGAAGCGACAGCACGTAATCAATAATCGGCTTGAACAGGTGCTGTTCGTGGATCACCGCAACCACCGCGAAAAACACCACCAGCAGCGAGGTAAACGGCAGGGATTCCTGGAAGGCCTTGCCAATTTGATGCTCGTCGGTAACGCCGGTAAAGGAGGTAATCAGGATGATGACCAGCAGGCCAATCAGGCCGACCTCGGCGAGATGGAAAGCGAGGCCCACCACCAGGATCGCGGCGGCAAAGGCTTGTACCCAGAGAGCCGCCTGATCAGCCTTGGTCCGCTTGGTCCGCTCGTTCTCCGCAAATTCTTCCAGCACCTGACGCACAGGCTTGGGCAAACGCCCGCCGTAGCCAAACCAACGCAGCTTCTCCAGGGCCCAGCAGGTAAATAAACCAGCCGCCAATACCGGCAAACTCACTGGCGCCATGTGCAGGAAGAAACCGGCAAAGTCCCAACCCACGACTTTGGCAATCAACAGATTCTGGGGCTCACCCACCATGGTGGCAACGCCGCCCAAGGCGGTACCGATAGCACCATGCATCAACAGGCTTCGCAAGAACGCCCGGAAATTTTCCAGATCTTCACGGTGCAGCTCGATTACTTCGTCATCGCTGCCGGCGTTGTGATCCTTGTGCTGGTAGCCTTTGCCGGAGGCCACCTTGTGGTAAACCGCGTAAAACCCGACCGCCACGCTGATAATAACCGCAGTAACCGTCAGAGCATCGAGGAAGGCCGAAAGCAGTGCTGCTGCGCTACAAAACAGCAACGATAACGCCGACTTGGAACGCACACCCACCAGAATCTGGGTGAAAGTCACCAGCAGCAGCTCCTTCATGAAGTAGATGCCCGCCACCATGAACATCAGTAGCAATATCACCGGGAAGTTGGTGAGCACTTCCAGATAGACCGCATCCGGCGTGGTCAGGCCAATCAGCAACGCCTCCACTGCCAGCAGGCCACCTGGAAGGAGCGGGTAACATTTCAGTGCCATGGCCAGGGTAAAGATAAATTCGGCAATCAGAAGCCAGCCGGCCGTGCCCGGCCCCAGGGTCCACATGACAATCGGGTTGGCGATGAGAAACAGCAGGATGACCTGCTTGTACCAGACGGGCGCCTTGCCAAGGAAGTTGTGGGTAAAGCCGGAGATAACGGTATTGGGCATTACGGAAATCTTCTGAGAAAACGGGTTATTGGTATTATGTGCCAGCAGGCCCGCATCCTCCTTGATATTCGCGTACCGGGGTATGGGCCAAAGGTACAAAATGAAGACCGATTTTGGTCTTACTAACAAGCAAATGGGGAATGGGCGCTGATCAACACAGATATCTTCGTAGTATTACTTGATCAACAAAAATGTAGCGCGCGTATTTTAACCGATTTGCGTGGCTGTGAGGTCGCTTTGTGAAAAAAATACACAAATGTTCTGGGAGAAGGGCACTGATGGGGTCTATTGAGAAAATTTGTCGGAGCCGGCGCGTCCCTGCGCCGGGAGGATAATGTAATCAGAACCGGTAAGTAACCGAACCTGTGACTTCACGGCGGGTGCCGTAGGTGCCCGAGCTGTCGAAAGCCGTTGCCACGTATTTCTCGTCCAGCAGGTTCTGGGCATGCAGGCCTAGCGACACCTGGCCAATGTCGTAGGTAACAGCGGCATCTACAAGGGTTACATCCGGTACTTCCAGGGCGGAATTGGCCGCGTTGAATGCCGCGCCAAAACTCTCGCCGATGTAACGCACACCGGCGCCCAACCCCAGGCCATGCAGCATACCGCCCCGGAAATTGTATTTACCCCATAGCGCTGCTTCATGTTCCGGTGTGTATTCCAGCGGCTCGCCCTCTTCCACCGGGTTGCTGGCTTTGGTGATCTCGGCATCGGTATAGCTATAGCTCGCGATCACATCCAGCGCATGGAACAGACGGGTGCGGGCTTCCATCTCAAGGCCCTGTGAGTTGGCCTCGCCCTTCTGCTCATTGGCGAAGGTCGATGGGTTGGTGGTCAGGTAGTCTTCCCGGGTCAGGTCGAACCAGGCCAGTGTCACCAGCGTGTCCGTATTGGGCTGGTACTTTACGCCCACCTCATATTGGTGTGCGGTTTCGGGCTCGAACGGGTTGCCGGCCGCATCGGTACCTGTGGTGGGGAGAAACGACTCCATGTAGCTCACATAAGGGGCAAAGCCATTCGCGAACTGGTAACTGGCACCGGCACGACCAGTGAAGGCCTCGTCTTCCCGGCTAGCTGTGGCGCCGGTGAGATTATTGAGTGTCTCGGAACGGGCCACGTCATACCGGCCGCCAAGGGAAACCGTCCAACGATCTACCCGGATCTGATCCTGGAGGTAAATGCCGGTCTGTTTGAGTTGTCCGTCCTCGTCTTTAAACAACGGGGCATCAGGGACAGGCGCTCCATAGACAGGGTCATAGATGTCCAGGTTACTGGCGGCCCCAAAGAACTGCCGGGATGACACGTCGATATCCTGATGGTCGAGGCCGACCAAAACGGTATGTTCTGCCGAGCCCGTCTGGGCAGTCAACTGCAGCTGGTTATCCATGGCCAGTCCGTCAATGCGACCGAAACTGTCGAAGCGCGACCGGGTAATGGTTCTCTGATCCGCCAGCAAGCCGGTGGTGTAGATGGTCTGGTCGTCAACATCGTTACGGTAGTCCCGGACATTCTGACGCAGAACTATCTGGTCATTGATGCGGTGCTCAAACTCGTAGCCGATGGCACTCTCGCGACGCTCATAGGCATCGTACCCTGGCTCGCCGGTAAACCGGTTGTCAGGAATCGGGCCATTCGGATTTGGCTCCAACGTGCCCTGCAACGGGTAACGTTGAGATGGCTGGGTATCGTCGTACTGCCAGTGCGCCAATACCGTCAGTCGGGTGGCGTCCGTGGGCTGCCAGGTCAGGCTGGGGGCCAGGTACTTTCGGTCGTCGTTGACGAAATCCACCTGGGTTTCGCTGTCGCGAACCAGGCCTACCAGGCGAACCGCGAGGGTATCACTGTCGTTCACCGCCCCACTGATATCAAACTGACCCTGGACCAGATCGTTGGTACCAGCCTCAACGCGCACTTCTCGACGGGTGTCGAAAGTAGGACGTTTGGACACATAGTTCACCAACCCACCCGGGCCCGCTTGTCCGTACAGAACGGAAGAAGGCCCCTTGAGCACATCAATGCGCTCGGCGCCATAGGGCTCCAGGCTGTAACCGGCGGCAAACCCGGGGTTCGCCAGTTTCAGGTTGTCACGAAACAAGCCACTGGTGGCCACATCGAAGCCGCGTATTCTCAGAAACGTGGTGCGCGGCTCGAAACCAAAGGTCTCGCCTCGGGCGCCGGCTGTATAACGCAGAACTTCGCCCAGGTTGGCCGCGTTCTGGTCCTCGATCTGATCCGCTGTGACTGTGGAAATGGACTGGGGCGTTTCAACCACGTTGGTGGTTGTTTTCGTGCCGGTAACGGTCGCCTCTGCGGTGTAGCCATCACTCGGTGCGGTGCCGCTCGGTTCGGCGGCATCTGCCGATACTTCAATGGCATCCAGCTCGGTAATATTCGCTTCCTGCGCGTACACTATCGGGCTTGCCAGAACCCCGGCTATGGCCACGGCCAGGCCGGACGGGAGTAAGTACTGGCGATTATCACGTAACGAATTCATTGATCAGCTCCAAACAACGCGCTTTACAGGCTAAACTGTAATGCGAATTATTGTCGTTTATATCCGATATTTGGTATTCAGGAAGACAAAAAATCTATGCGGAGTGCTATTTTTTTTGGTCAAGGGTGCGTTGTCGGGGAGAAAATCCGAATTCCCGGCGAAACGCCGTCGAAAAATTGGTCGCGTGGGTGTAACCCACACTGTTCGCGCTCTGTTCAACACTGAAGCCTTGCTCCAGATAATGTTTTGCCAACCGAAGTCGGCATTTTCTGAGATAGTCGAACACCGGCACGCCGTACATCGCCCGGAATTTCGCTCGCAGGCCGCTTGGGCTCATAGCCGCCATGTCGGCGAGGTCTTTCAGAGTGTGATGATGATCCGGCGTGAACTCGAGGTGCTGCCTTACCAACTCAAGGCGCTGACGTTGCTGGACCGGAACCACCGGAACATCCGGAGATTCATGCTCTTCGCCTACCAGACCCAGTCCCGCAAGCTGCAGTGCCAGGCCCTCCAAAACCAGGTTTTTCTGTGCGACGGTCATCGTGAGGCGTGCATGGGTCCGCAGCAACTCCTCGAACGGGTGGGGCACACTCCATTGGCGCAGGGGAACCCGGGGAAGAATGGTCAGGTCTTGTAAGCTGGGGGAGACGTGGCCCAATGTTGCGCCGCGTGGGTCGAAAGCGAGTGCCACAATTTGCATATGCTCTTGCTCAGGCTGGTGCGCCCGTAACGGATAGTCCGGGTGCAGCTGCATGCTGACAGCATTACCCGGTGACAGAACGTGTTCGACCGACCCGAGGGTAAGCTCAACGGTGCCATCGAGAACGACCAGCACAAGCAACGGCGCATGACCAGAAGAGACTGATTCATACGCCTGGAGCACCTGAAGCGAAGAAAACGTAAACCGAAAACCCGAAGCCAGGCTGTACTCGGCAATCTCACCCCGGGCAACGATACGGTCATCACTTCCGGTGTCGCCCTGGATGGCCGGGAACCGAAATTCTATGTCGTAAAGCTGCCCGAAACGTTCGAAATCTGCCTGACTGAATGTGTGCAACCTGTCCACTCCACGCCTATCCAACCTGGTCTGCTAACTATGCCTCTGTTGTCCGGTTACGAGGTCAATGGAGCGTCCGTACCATAGTTGCCCGTTTTGGTGGAACGAAAGGTAAGGAGGGCCAGTTCAGGTAGTCGGCAAAAAAGTCTGCGTGCCGTGAAGGATCTATAAGCACAGAAACGCAGTCGTGGATATCACAGCAACCGTCGATGGGGGCGGCATGGTCCGGGTGCTGAAGACTCTCCAGTGCCCGGAGAATCACCGCGTCCGTACCGGCCCGCTCACCGCGATCGGAAAGGGCCCGGGAGACCAGTATGGCTGAGAGAGTCAGTTCGATGTGCATGCAGGATTCATCCCGCGACCCATGCAGGCAAGCAAGATCGAAAGCGCTGCCAGCCAGCGAGATAACATCCCGCCACTGCCCCTGCTCACTGCAGTCGTGGGCATTCTCCATCCAGAACAGCCACAGGTCTTTGCGTTCTTCCAGCGGCAGGTCCGCGAACTGTTGGCGGTGATTGGGACACAGAAATTCCATCACGTTCTCCTTGTTTATTCACGATAATGATAATAGTTATCATTATCGTGAAATACAAGAAAACGTTTATTCTGTGATCAAGGCCTTGCTGGCCTGCGGGGCTACTCTACAGTGACACTCTTGGCCAGGTTCCGCGGCTGGTCCACATCGGTACCCTTCAACACGGCCACATGGTAGGACAGCAACTGCAGTGGCACGGTGTACACGATCGGCGCGGTAATCGGATGCACGGACGGAATCTGCATCACGTGCAGACCCTCTTCCGCTTTGACGTCGGCCTTTTTATCGGCGAAGACAAATAGCTCGCCGCCGCGGGCCCGGACCTCTTCCAGGTTGGATTTCAGCTTCTCAACCAGGTCATTGTTGGGAGCGACAGTGACAACCGGCATTTCGCTGTCAACCAGGGCCAGGGGGCCGTGCTTGAGCTCGCCGGCAGGATAGGCCTCGGCGTGGATGTAGGAGATTTCCTTGAGCTTGAGGGCACCTTCAAGAGCCACCGGGAACTGGGAACCGCGCCCCAGGAACAGGCTGTGGTTCTTATCCATGAATGCCTTGGACATCTCGGCGATCTCGCCATCCAGGGCCAGCACATCGCTGACCTGGCCAGGCACGAGGTGAAGAGCCTCGACGATTTCAGCTTCCTGCTCCTCGGGCAGCCCATTATGACGGGCCAGGGCCAGGGTAAAGATCAGCAAAGCCGTGAGCTGGGTGGTGAACGCCTTGGTAGAGGCCACGCCGATTTCCGGCCCCGCCTGGGTCATGATCACCAGGTCGGATTCGCGAACCAGGGAACTGCCCGGCACGTTACAGATGGCCAATGCTGCCCGGAAACCCGCTTTTTTCGCCTGACGCAGGGCCGCCAGGGTATCGGCGGTTTCGCCGGACTGGGAAATACAGAGGAACAGGGTGTCCTGCTGGATCACGTGTTTGCGATAGCGGAATTCGGAAGCCACCTCGACGGAACAGGCAACGCCCGCCAGCTCCTCAATCCAGTAACGGGCCACCATACCGGCATGGTAACTGGTGCCACAGGCAATGATCTGGACATGACGAACGTTCTCAAGGAGGTTCGCAGCCTCGGTACCCAGGGCCTGTTCCAGCACCCGGGTTTTGGTGACCCGGCCTTCCATGGTGGCCTTGATCACTTTCGGCTGCTCGTAGATTTCCTTGAGCATGAAGTGACGGTACTCGCCCTTATCCGCCGAGTCGGTGCCGTGCTCAAAGCGGGTTACCTCCCGCTCGACGGGGCTGCCATCGCGATCGAGTATGGCAATGGCGTCCTTTCGGATATCGGCGATATCGCCTTCTTCCAGGAACATGAACCGGTCGGTCACTGGCAGCAGCGCCAGCTGGTCAGACGCGATGAAGTTTTCGCCAATACCCACACCAATGACCAGGGGGCTGCCCTCACGGCATACCACGAGGTGCTCCGGTTCGTCGGCGTGTACCACCGCCAGGGCATAGGCTCCACGCAAACGGGCGATCGCCGAACGCACGGAATCATGGAGATTACCCAGTGTGCGGTAGTGTTTCTCAATCAGGTGCGCGACGACTTCGGTATCGGTCTGGGACGTAAACTCGAAACCGTCAGCCCGCAATTCTTCACGCAGCTCCTGATAGTTTTCGATGATCCCGTTGTGGACAATAGCCAGCCGGTCGCCGGACATGTGCGGATGGGCGTTGATCTGAGAGGGCTCGCCATGGGTTGCCCAGCGGGTATGGGCAATGCCCAGGTGGCCCGCGAGAGGGTTTGCTTCCATGGCATCGCTGAGTGCGGCAACTTTACCCACTTCCCGAGCGCGCTGGACACTGTGGTCGCCACCGATTACAGCCATACCGGCCGAATCATATCCCCGGTATTCCAGACGGCGCAGACCCTCAAGAAGGATACCCTGAACGTCCCTTTCCGAAACCGCGCCTACAATTCCACACATGCTGTTCTACCTGTCTGTTGATCGTTTGTATCAGTGTTTCTTCGGCTTTTCCCAACCGGCGATATTGCGCTGCCGGCCCCGTGCGACAGCCAACTCGTGGTCGGCAACGTCGCGAGTTATGGTCGATCCTGCGCCAATGGTGGCCTCGGCCGCAACGGTAACCGGGGCGACCAGCGAACAATTAGAACCTACGAAAACACCATCGCCGAGCACCGTCCGGTACTTGTTCACACCATCATAATTACAGGTGATGGTTCCTGCACCCACATTCACATTACGGCCCAGTGAGGCATCACCCACATAGCTGAGATGGTTGATCTTGCTGCCCTCACCCACAATGGCCTTTTTGGTTTCCACGAAGTTGCCCACTTTGGTGTTGGCCGCCAGTTCCGTGCCCGGCCGGATACGTGCAAACGGCCCGATTTGGGCGCTGGCGCCAATTACGGCCCCTTCAATCACGCTGTTGGCCTTGATCTCCGCGCCATCTGCAATGGTGGCGTCCTTGATGACGCAACCAGGGCCAATGGATACATTACTGCCAAGGCTGACCTTGCCCTCGAACACCACGTTCACATCAATCCAGAGGTCATTGCCGATACTCAGCTCGCCACGGACATCTATTCGGGCGGGATCCGCGAGTGTCGCTCCTTCTGTCATCAGCCGGTCAGCCTGCTGGCGCTGGAACCAGCGTTCCAGTTCAGCCAGTTGCAGGCGATTGTTGACTCCCTGCACTTCATAGGGATTCTCCGGCTGGGACACCGCAATACGGAGACCCTGTTCCACCGCCATGGCAATGATGTCGGTAAGATAATATTCGCCTTGGGCGTTGCTGTTGGAGAGCGTCGGCAACCAGGTTTTCAGGTGTTTCGCCGACACCGCCAGAATCCCGGTGTTCACCTCGCGGATCTGCTGCTGCTCGGCGGAGGCGTCTTTCTGCTCGACGATCGACTGCACGTCGCCATCAGCATTCCGGACAATCCGTCCGTATCCCTGGGGATTGTCCATGGTGACGGTCAACAAACCCAGGGTGTGGTCATCAAGTGTCCCGACCAATCCATCGAGTGTCTCATGACGAGTCAGAGGCACATCGCCGTAAAGCACAAGAACACGGGCGTCATCGGGAAGATCCGGCAGGGCCTGAGCCACAGCGTGGCCGGTACCCAACTGCTCACTCTGGGTGACCCAGTTTACCGAGGCCTCATCGGTGGTTTCCCGAACCTTGTCAGCACCATGACCTATGACCGTATGGATCCTCTCGGCGCCAAGCTGTTTGGCGGTGTCGATCACGTGATGAAGCATAGGGTGGCCGGCAATCGGGTGCAGCACCTTTGGCAGTGCGGATTTCATTCTGGAACCCTGGCCAGCGGCCAGAATGACGACGTGTAGCGGGCTCATGGAAAAGTCAGGCTCCCGGAGTGTTTACTCTCTAAATGCTGAAAATAAAAAAACCGCACCCTTCAGGGCCGGACAGCCAACGCAACACGTTGGTCTTCCAGCCGCTCAGGATGCGGCTTCGGTGTTCGGCAAACCCGAAACGGAAATGCTTAGCGCATTTTGTTACGCAGCTGCTGGATGGTACGAAGCTGGGCAACAGCCTCGGCCAGCTCTGCAGCGGCACGGGAGTACTCGAATTCACCAGTCTTGTTGGCAAGTGCTTTCTCGGCTTCTTTCTGAGCTTCGAGCGCGGCTGCTTCGTCCACATCCTTTGCACGAACAGCGGTATCCGCCAACAAAGTCACCAGATTGGGCTGGACTTCCAGATACCCGCCGGACACGTAAAGAATTTCTTCCTCACCGCCCTGCTTGATAATCCGAATAGGGCCCGGCTTCAGCTGGGTCAGCAGCGGGGTGTGACCCGGGGCAATACCCAGGTCACCTTCAGAGCCCGCTGCGATCAGCATTTCCACCAATCCGGAATAGATCTTTGTTTCGGCACTTACCACATCACAATGCACGGTCATACCCATGTCAGTTGCCTCTTTGATCGATCCGGAAACAAATGCGTCGGCTCAGATTAGCTCTTTGCCTTGCTCTTCATTTCCTTCGCTTTCTCGACCGCTTCCTCAATGGTACCAACCATGTAGAACGCCTGCTCGGGCAGTTCATCATAGTCGCCATTCAGGATGCCCTTAAAGCTGCTGATGGTTTCCTTGAGGGAAACGTACTTACCGGGGGAACCGGTGAATACTTCAGCAACGTGGAACGGCTGGGACAGAAAACGCTCGATCTTACGGGCACGGGCTACAGTCAGCTTGTCTTCTTCTGACAGTTCATCCATACCCAGGATGGCGATGATGTCTTTCAGCTCCTTGTAGCGCTGCAGGTTGGTCTGCACGCCACGGGCCACTTCGTAATGCTCCTGACCGATGATCAGCGGATCCAGCTGACGAGAGGTGGAATCCAGCGGATCGATCGCCGGGTAGATACCCTTGGAAGCGATGTCACGGCTCAGTACAACGGTAGCATCCAGGTGCGAGAAGGTGGTTGCAGGCGACGGGTCAGTCAAGTCATCCGCCGGTACGTATACCGCCTGGATGGACGTGATGGAACCGTTCTTGGTGGAGGTAATACGCTCCTGCAGCTGACCCATCTCTTCAGCCAGAGTCGGCTGGTAACCTACCGCAGACGGCATACGGCCGAGCAGTGCGGATACTTCGGTACCTGCCAGGGTGTAACGGTAGATGTTGTCGACGAACAACAGTACGTCACGACCTTCGTCCCGGAACTTCTCGGCCATGGTGAGACCGGTCAGGGCCACACGCAGACGGTTTCCGGGGGGCTCATTCATCTGGCCGTAAACCATGGCAACCTTATCGAGAACGTTGGACTCCTTCATTTCGTAGTAGAAGTCGTTACCTTCCCGGGTCCGCTCACCAACACCTGCGAATACGGAGAGACCGGAGTGCTCTTTCGCGATGTTGTTGATCAGCTCCATCATGTTTACGGTTTTACCAACACCGGCACCACCGAACAGGCCAACCTTACCACCCTTGGCGAACGGGCAGATCAGGTCGATAACCTTGATGCCGGTTTCCAGCAGGTCCGCAGACGCTGCCTGATCGGCATAGCCCGGTGCCTTACGGTGAATCGCCCAACGCTCTTCTTCGCCGATCTCGCCGGCTTCGTCGATGGGACGACCCAGAACGTCCATGATACGGCCCAGAGTCTGGGTACCAACCGGTACCGAAATCGGGTTGCCGGTGTTTTCTGCTTTCAGGCCACGCTTCAGGCCTTCGGTGCTGCCCATGGCGATGGTACGAACAATGCCGTCACCCAGCTGCTGCTGGACTTCCAGAGTTGTTTCGCCACCTTCAAGCAGCAGTGCGTCATATACTTTGGGTACGGAGTCACGTGGGAATTCCACGTCGATAACCGCGCCAATGATCTGAACGATTTGTCCGCTACTCATGCTCGGTTCCTCGTTATCTTGATAGTCAATAAAACCAGTTGGATTGTGGGTCGGATCAGACCGAAGCGGCGCCGCTCACAATCTCCGATATCTCTTGGGTAATGGCTGCCTGACGCGCCTTGTTATAAGCCAACTGAAGCTCGTCGATAATGCTACCGGCGTTATCAGTTGCGCTCTTCATGGCGATCATCCGGGCTGCCTGTTCACATGCCAGATTTTCTACCACACCCTGGTACACCTGGGATTCAATAAAACGTGGCAGAAGGCCATCGAGGATCTGCCTGGCATCGGGCTCGTAGAGATAATCCCACTGGTTCTTGATCTCTTCTTCGTCTTCGCTCTCAGGCAGGGGCAGAAGCTGCTCCACCTTCGGGCTTTGGGTCATGGTGTTGACGAACTCGTTGCTGACCACATAAAGACGGTCGATCTTGCCTTCCGAGAACGCATCCAGCATAACCTTGACGTTGCCGATGAGTTTTTCAGAGCTCGGGCTGTCCCCCAGATGGGTCAGCGCCGCGACGACATTGCCGCCGTAGCTCCGGAAAAAGGAAGCCCCTTTCTGCCCGATGGCGCACAGATCGGTTTCCACTCCTTTTTCTTTCCACGCTTTCATTTCACGGACAAGCGCTTTGAACAGGTTGATGTTCAGACCACCACAGAGGCCACGATCAGTTGACACCACGATATAGCCCACGCGCTTGACCTCGCGCTCGACCATGAACGGGTGCTTGTACTGAGCATTCGCCTTGGCAATGTGCCCGATCACCTGACGCATCTTGTCGGCATACGGGCGAGTTGCCTGCATGCGTTCCTGAGCCTTACGCATTTTACTCGCAGCCACCATTTCCATGGCGCTGGTGATTTTCTGCGTGCTCTTGATGCTTGAAATCTGGTTACGTATTTCTTTGCCGACGGCCATAACTCACTGCCTTCTCAAGTTAGACACTCGTTGCTACGAAAAGCGGCCCGCGACAATTGCCGCAGGCCCGTTTTCTTACCAGCTCTGAGTGGTCTTGAATTTCTCAAGTGCAGCTTTGAGGCCGGCAGCGATTTCGTCGTTGTAATCGCCTTTCTCGTTGATCTTGTCGAGGAGGTCTTTCTGCTCGGAGCGCATCCAGTCGAGCATCTGCGCTTCAAACTTCACTACCTTGTCGACATCAACGTCGTCCAGGAAGCCTTCGTTGGCTGCGAACAGAACCGTACCCATTTCAGCCACAGACATCGGGCTGTACTGGTTCTGCTTCATGAGTTCCGTTACACGCTGACCGTGCTCAAGCTGCTGACGGGTTGCTTCGTCGAGGTCGGAAGCAAACTGTGCGAAAGCTGCCAGTTCACGATACTGGGCCAGAGCCAGACGGATGTTACCGCCGAGCTTCTTCATGATCTTGGTCTGGGCCGAACCACCTACCCGGGATACGGAGATACCGGCGTTCATCGCCGGACGGATACCGGAGTTGAACAGGTTGGTTTCCAGGAAGATCTGACCGTCGGTAATGGAGATTACGTTGGTCGGTACGAACGCGGATACGTCACCAGCCTGGGTTTCAATGATCGGCAGAGCGGTCAGGGAACCGGTCTGGCCTTTCACTTCACCGTTGGTCAGCTGCTCAACGTAATCAGCGTTAACACGGGACGCACGCTCCAGCAGACGGGAGTGCAGGTAGAATACGTCACCCGGGTATGCTTCACGGCCTGGCGGACGACGCAGCAGCAGGGAGATCTGGCGGTAAGCCACAGCCTGCTTGGACAGATCATCATAGATGATCAGGGCGTCTTCACCACGGTCACGGAAGTATTCACCCATGGAGGTACCGGAGTACGGAGCCAGGAACTGCATCGCTGCAGGATCGGCGGCACCGGCGGCAACCACGATGGTGTGATCCATGGCACCGTGCTCTTCCAGCTTGCGCACAACGGCGGCAATGGAAGACTGCTTCTGACCGACGGCAACGTAGATACACTTGATGCCGGTGTCTTTCTGGTTAATGATCGCGTCGATGGCGACAGCGGTCTTACCGATCTGACGGTCACCGATGATCAGCTCACGCTGGCCGCGACCGATCGGCACCATGGTGTCGATTGCCTTCAGACCAGTCTGAACCGGCTCATCAACGGACTGACGAGCGATAACACCCGGTGCAACCTTTTCGACCGGAGAGGTCAGGTCGGTACCGAGGTCGCCCTTGCCGTCGATGGGGTTACCCAGAGCGTCGACCACACGGCCCATCAGTTCCGGACCAACCGGTACTTCCAGGATGCGGCCGGTGCAACGAACTTTCTGGCCTTCAGCCAGATCTTCGTAGTCACCCAGCACAACCGCACCAACGGAATCACGCTCCAGGTTCAGAGCCATGCCGAACGTGCCGTTGGCAAATTCAATCATCTCGCCGTACATAACGTCGGCCAGACCGTGGATCAGCACGATACCGTCGGATACCGACAGGATCGTACCTTCGTTCTTTGCTTCGGAAGAGATGTCGAGTTTCTCGATTCTCTTCTTGATGATGTCACTGATCTCGGATGGATTCAGTTGCTGCATGCCAATATCCTCAAACCTTGTGCTGAAATCAGGAGCCCAGAGCGTCGGCCAGCTTGGTCAGCTTTCCGCGTACAGATGCGTCAATGACCAGATCGCCGGTGCGAATAATCACGCCGCCAATCAGAGACTTGTCCAATGACGCTGCGAGTGACACTTGCCGCTCGAGTTTCTTCGAAAGTGCCTGGGCGAGCTTCTGTTGCTGTTCGTCCGTCAGCTCGAAAGCCGCGGTAACTTCGATATCAACAGTGCGCTCCAGATCAGCCCGGTACGTGTTGAAGAGCGCTGCAATCTCAGGAAGAAGAGTCAGCCGGCGGTTTTCAGCCAGTACAGCGAAAAAGTTGCGGACCTGATCGGTGACGCCATCTTCAGCGACCTCCAGAATCAGTTCAGCCTTCTTCTGCTCTTCCAGACCCGGATTCGCGAGAAGCTGTCGAATGTCTTTGTTCGCGGTGACCTGCCCGGCGATCGTCAGCACCTTGGACCACTCAGCCAGCTGTTCATGCTCCTGAGCGGCACTAAATGCTGCCTTTGCGTAGGGACGGGCCAGCGTTCTCAGTTCTGCCATGATGAACCTCGTCGTTTAAAGTTCTGCCGCCAGTTTTTCCAACATCTGGTTGTGCTTGGAGGCATCGACAGAGGTTTCCAGGATCTTCTCGGCACCGGCAACGGCAATGCTGGCAATTTCTGCACGCAAAGCGTCACGAGCCTGATTCCGCTCCTGTTCAATTTCGGCCTTGGCCTGCTCAATCAGCTTCTGGCCTTCCTTGCGGGCGTCATCCTTGGATGCTTCCACAATCTGGGCCGCGCGCTTGTTGGCCTGTTCAATCAGACCAGCAGCTTGCTGCTTGGCTTCACGCAGTTCCTGAGCTGACTTTTCCTGAGCCAGTTCCAGATCGCGCGCAGCGCGGTCTGAGGCAGCCAGTCCGTCAGCGATCTTCTTTTGACGCTCCTGCAGTGCGGCCATGATTGGCGGCCACACGTACTTCATGCAGAAGACGACAAAGATAAAGAACGCGATGGCTTGACCAATCATCGTCAAATTAATGTTCACGTCTTCACCTCTCGCCTGTTTTGTTAAGAATCATCTGACCGGGGCAAAACCCCGGCTCTGGCGACTCGATTAACCGGCGATCTGGCCGACAAACGGGTTGGCGAAAGTGAAGAACAGTGCGATACCAACACCGATCATGGTTACGGCGTCCAGCAGACCTGCAACGATGAACATTTTAACCTGCAGCATCGGGGTCATTTCCGGCTGACGCGCAGCGCCTTCCAGGAACTTGCCACCGAGGATACCAAAGCCAATCGCAGTACCCAGGGCACCCAGGCCAATCAGCAGTGCAACGGCAATAGCGGTCATTCCAACTACAGTTTCCATGATAACTCCCAGTTTTCAGTTAGGTTTTTCAGTTTAAGGGTTTAGGTTTAGAACTACGGCTTAATGGTGTCCGATCAGTGACTGTCTTCGTGAGCCATGCTCAGGTACACGATCGTCAACATCATAAAGATGAATGCCTGCAGGGTGATAACCAGAATGTGGAAAATCGCCCAGGGTACAGACAGTGCCCACTGTGCCCAGAACGGCAGCAGTGCAATCAGGATAAAGATCAGCTCGCCTGCGTACAGGTTACCGAACAGACGCAGCGCCAGTGAGATCGGCTTGGCGATCAGGCTCACGCCTTCCAGCAGGAAGTTGATCGGGACAAGCAAAATCTTCAGGAACAGGTTGTCTGAAGAGAAGGGGTGCAGGGTCAGCTCACCAACGAAGCCACCCACGCCCTTCACTTTCAGGCTGTAATAGATGATCAGAGCGAATACGGACAGGGACATGCCCAGAGTTACGTTTACATCCGTAGTCGGAACGACCTTCATGTATTCCAGACCCATCAGGTGGAACAGCTGGGGCAGGAAGTCCACGGGCACCAGGTCCATCAGGTTCATCAGGAATACCCAGCAGAAGATGGTCAGCGACAGCGGCGCAATCACCTTGTTCTTGCCGTGGAAGGTTTCCTTGACGCTCTGATCGACAAACTCAACCATCACTTCAACAAAGTTCTGGAGCCCGCCGGGCTGGTCTGAGGTGGCGCGCTTGGCGGCCAAGCGGAAAATAAACAGGAACAGGGCACCGAGGGCGACTGCCCAGCCCAGTGAATCGATGTGCAGAGCCCAGAAGCCCATGTCGGATGCTTCCCTGCCGGTGTGAGCCAGCGTCCAGGTTGCATCTTGAAGTACGGTACCGTCGGCACGCTCATAGCCTGCCGGAAGTTTACCGTAGGTGAGGTTCTGGAGGTGATGCTGGATATATTCGGATGCACTTCCTGCCATAACGGTTTCCCAGGTCCAGTTAGCTTTGCTGCGTATTGCTGCCCGCCAGAAGCGGTGTCAACCAGTTGGTGACCAGCATGATCGCAAATGTTAAAAAAAGTGCCGCAATATCAAGCGGCTGAATCCATTTGAACACCATCGTGAAGAGGATGGCGCACAGGATGAGCTTGCCGGCCTCACCCTGATAAAAAGACGTCATGATCTTCTTGGCAGACCGCGCGCCGGCGTAGCGGAATGCCTTGAGCGCAAAATAACCATGGGGGATCAGAAAGATAAGTCCACCCAGCAGCGCTGAATAACCGGAAACCTCGCCTCGCAAGAGAAACGCCAGGCTGACGAAGACAAGTACCACACTCTCTATAACAAACCATCGTGCGATGGGTGGACGGCCAATGCCGCCTGAAGCTGCCTTCGTCATGTTCGTTCCGGAAGTACGGTGCTTTTCGGTCGATGTCGTTTAAAAAGTAAGCAAATACACCGACACGAGCGCCGCAGATTATATGTGTTCAATGTGCACGAATCAACAAAACCGGGAACCGGCTGATCCGTCAAAAGCGGCGTAATAACTGGGTTTTGGCAATTTTCGTCACAAATAGACGGCCGTTCAGTTTTTCACCACTACATGTTGTGTACGTAACCAGATACGAACTTTCGTAGGGGGGTCGGACGACGCACAAAACCCCGACGATTTTATTTGATGTGGCCCAGTATGCCGTCGAGTTCGTCAAGGGAACTGTACTCGATCACCAGCTTGCCTTTGCCACGCTGGCCATGATCGATCGACACTCGTGCACCCAATCGCTCCGCCAGATCATCCTGAAGCGCGCGAATGTTGGGGTCCACCACTCCCTTTTTCCGGGATTTGCTGTCCGGTGTTTCCTGTTGCACCCGCCGAACCAGGGCTTCAGTTTGGCGAACCGACAGGGATTTGGCCACCACCTGTTTGGCCACCTGCATCTGCAGTTCTGGCGCCAGGGTCAGCATTGCCCGGCCGTGGCCCATTTCCAGATCGCCATGCTCGAGCATAATACGAACGTCTTCGGACAAACCGATCAGTCGAAGCAGGTTGGTAATAGTCGTACGGGATTTGCCCACGGCTTCGGCCACCTGGGCCTGGGTCAGGCCAAACTCGTCCTGCAGGCGCTGAAGAGCGAAAGCTTCCTCAATAGGATTGAGGTTCTCACGCTGGATGTTCTCGATCAGCGCCATGGCGATGGCGGCTTCATCGGGGACATCCCGGATGATGGCAGGGATGCTGTCCAGGCCGGCCATCTGGGTGGCCCGCCAGCGGCGCTCACCGGCGATCAGCTCGTAACGTCCTTCAGCGATGGGACGAACCACCACCGGCTGCATCACGCCTTGTTGGCGGATGGAATCCGCCAGTTCCTGCAGGGCGGCGGGGTCCATGTCGCGCCGGGGTTGGTACCGGCCGCGCTGGATCAGATCAATGGGAACTTCGCGGAGCTCACCGTCGTGGTCTTTCAGCTCCTGGTCAAGATTGACCTTGGAGCCCGCCAGCAGGGCGCCCAGTCCGCGTTCACCCAAACCTCGTTTCTTCGCCGCCATGGTGTCAGTCATTCTTCCCGTTGAATATCGTTGTGCTTAAGTGAGTGACAGGGCGGTATGTTACACCGCAACCGGCGCGGATGTCTTTTTTGAACCGTGGCGGCGTACCATTTCACCGGCCAGGGCCAGGTAGGCGATCGCACCCTTGGAGGCGCGGTCGTATTTCAGGGCCGGAACCCCATAGCTGGGGGCCTCGGCCAGACGGACATTGCGGGGAATCACTGCACGATACACCTTGTCGCCAAAGTACTCGCTCAGCTGGCCGGAAACGTCCAGGGTAAGGCTGTTGCGAGGGTCGTACATGGTGCGCAGAATGCCTTCCACCTGCAGATTCGGATTGACCGTTTCCTGAATCTGCTCAACGGTGTTCATCAGCGCCGCTAACCCCTCAAGGGCGTAGTACTCGCACTGCATTGGAATCAGCACAGAGTCTGCCGCCGACAGGGCATTCACCGTCAACAGGCTGAGCGACGGCGGGCAATCGATGAGGATATAATCGTAATTATCACGAACGGTGTTCAACGCCAGTCTCAGGCGGTGTTCGCGACCGATCTCGTTCATCAGTTCCACTTCGGCCGCCGTCAGGTCACCGTTGGCCGGAAGGATATCGAAGCCGGAAGCCTCGGCGGGAATGATCACCTCGGCGGCGCTGGCGCGCTTGGTCAGCATGTCGTAGCCAGACAGTTCCAGGGCGTTTTTATCCACACCGCTGCCCATGGTGGCGTTGCCCTGGGGATCCATATCCACCAGCAGCACCCGACGCTTGGTGGCGGCCAGGGAGGCAGCAAGGTTGACGCAGGTGGTGGTTTTGCCCACACCGCCTTTCTGATTGGTCACTGCAATCACGCGCGCCATGTCCTGCCTCCTTGTTTATGGGTTACCGGTTCAGAAATCGGACTGCCAAACTACCGGGAATTCACGGTCCGGGCGATCACCAGCAGATGGCGGTCGCCATCGGCGCCCGGTACGTCCAGGGAATGGCTGGATGTTACCTGCCAGCCAGCCGGAAGGGCAGACACTTCATCATCCGGAAACTGACCTTTCATGGCAAGGAACTCACCCTCATTTGCCAACAGATCACCGCACCAGCTCACCAGATTCTCGAGCGCGGTAAAGGCTCGGCTGCTGATCTGGCTGAAGGGTTCCGGAGGATTGCAATCTTCCGCGCGCCCGTGGACAACCTCGACATTTTTCAGGCCGAGCTCCAGCACACACTGGTTGAGAAAGCGGGTCTTCTTGCCGTTGCTGTCGAGCAGGGTAAAGCGCTTCTCGGGCAGGGCGATCGCCAGGGGAATACCGGGCAGACCGCCGCCGGCGCCCACATCCAGAAGATGGTCCGTCGTTACCCACGGCAGAATGCTCAGGCTGTCGAGCAGTTGCCGGGACACCATCACACGCTCATCACGTACAGCAGTGAGGTTGTAAGCCCGGTTCCACTTGTTAAGCAGGCCCAGAAAAGCCAGCAGCTTTTCCTGCCGATCCTCATCCAGGGACAGGCCCATCGTGGCCAGTCCATCCCGGAGTTGGCCGTGCCAGAGTGACTTGGTCATGGGCGCGGATCAGGCCGACTGTTTGCGCAGCAGGTCGCGCTTTTTCAGGTGCACCAGGATCTGGCTCACCGCCGCCGGGGTCACACCCTGGATACGTGAGGCCTGAGCCACGGTTTCCGGCCGCACGGTCTTGAGCTTCTGCTTGATCTCGTTGGACAGGCCGCCGATGACGTCATAATCCAGATCCACCGGCAGGGCGGTGTTCTCGTTTTTACGGAGCCGCTCAATCTCGTCCGTCTGACGGGAAATATAACCCTCGTACTTGATCTCGATTTCCACCTGATCCGCGACCACCGGATCTTCCGCTTTCTCGGCACCGATCTCGGCAATGTGGCTGTAGACAATCTCGGGCCGGCGCAGCAGCTCTGCCAGGGACTGATCACGGGTCATCGGCTGCTTGAGAAAGCCGTTGGCGCGCTCACCGGCCTCGGTATTCGGATGAATCCGGGTGACCTCGAGGCGGCTACGCTCGGTAGCGATCGCCTCGCGCTTGTCATTGAACTTCTGCCAGCGCTCATCATTAACCAGGCCGAGCTTACGACCGGTTTCGGTCAGACGCAGATCGGCATTGTCCTCGCGCAGGATGAGGCGATACTCGGCGCGGCTGGTAAACATGCGATAGGGCTCGGACGTGCCCATGGTGATCAGGTCATCCACCAGCACACCCAGGTAAGCCTCGTCCCGGCGCGGGTACCACTCGTCTTTTTCCTGCGACCGCAGGGCAGCGTTGATCCCGGCCAGCAGGCCCTGGGCGCCCGCTTCTTCATAGCCGGTGGTGCCGTTGATCTGGCCGGCAAAATACAGGCCCTGGATAAACTTGGTTTCCAGGGTATGGCGCAGGTCCTGCGGATTCAGGTAGTCGTATTCGATGGCGTAACCCGGCCGGGTGATATGGGCATTTTCAAAACCGGGAATCGAACGCACCGCCGCCAACTGGATATCAAACGGCAGGCTGGTGGAAATCCCGTTCGGGTAGAGCTCGTTGGTGGTCAGGCCTTCCGGTTCTACAAAGATCTGGTGTGAATCCTTGTCGGCAAAGCGGTTTACCTTATCCTCAATCGACGGGCAGTAGCGGGGGCCCACACCTTCGATGCTGCCGGCAAACATCGGCGAACGGTCGAAACCGCTGCGGATAATATCGTGGGTCTGTTCGGTAGTCCGGGTCACGTAGCAGCACACCTGTTCCGGATGCTGGCTACGGCTGCCGATGAAGGACATCACCGGGGTGGGGTCATCCCCCCACTGCTCCTGCATCACCGAGAAATCCACAGACCGGGCGTCGATGCGAGGCGGCGTGCCGGTTTTCAGGCGACCAACGTTGAACGGCAGTTCCCGCAAGCGCTGTGCCAGGGCATTGGCCGGCGCATCACCGGCACGGCCGCCGGCATGGTGCTGCATACCAATGTGAATAACACCGCCCAGAAAAGTACCGGTGGTAAGCACCACGGTCCTGGCGTTGAAGCGAATACCGGTCTGGGTCACGACACCGGTCACCTGGTCGTTTTCCACAATCAGATCGTCCGCCGCCTGCTGGAACAGTGTCAGGTTTGGCTGGCTTTCCAGGGTATGGCGGATGGCGGCTTTGTAAAGCACACGGTCAGCCTGGGCACGGGTGGCGCGCACGGCCGGTCCCTTGCGACTGTTAAGGACCCGGAACTGGATGCCAGCCTTGTCCGTGGCCTCGGCCATGGCACCGCCAAGCGCATCGATTTCTTTCACTAGATGGCTTTTACCAATACCGCCGATGGCCGGGTTGCAGGACATCTGGCCCAGGGTCTCAATGTTGTGGGTCAGCAGCAGGGTCTGGGAACCCATGCGCGCAGCCGCCAGCGCGGCCTCGGTACCGGCATGGCCACCACCAATGACAATGACATCGAAACGGGTCGGAAAATCCACAGCTCACCTCGGAAATCGGGGGATAAAATCGGGCGGCGAGTATAACGCTTCACCCGGGAAATTGCAGTCAGGATGTGCAAATTTTAACCAGAGACGAACTACGTTGAAAGCGGCAGTGGCCTGGTCAGGGCTCAAAGGGGACTTTTCCGAGCGTTAAATGGATAGTGGAAAACCGAAACCTACGGCTTTTCATGGGTTTGGATCACTCTTCTCAGAAAAGTTTTCAAGAAAGTTATCCACATGCAAGACTACTTATTAATCACCCTAAAAAAACACCTAAGCTATTGTTTTATTTTATTTTACAGAAAGTAATCCAGAGGCTTTCCGTAGGTTGTCCAACTAATTATCCACAGAACTGCCGGCTGTTTTTCGTCGAAGCCGCCAGACCACCAGCAATACCAACCCGTTCAGGAGCGAGAGCAGGAGGAAAAACCCCGGAATGCTTACCTCCAATACACCAAGCACCACAATTCCGGCCAGGGCACTCACCACCATGAACAACGCATTAATGACATTCAGCGCAGCAATGATACGGGCACGTTTGGTCCGTGGCGTTTCGTGCTGGATAAAGGCGTACAGAGGCACGATGAAAAGACCGCCGCAAATCCCGATACCGACCAGATCCATCAAAACCCTCAGATAGACAGGATCGGTCAACAGGGTCCACCAGGTGGAGGCCATGGGATCATCCGGCACCGCAAAATACAGGTCTATTCCGAACAGGCTCAACCCCAGGGCGCCCCAGGGCACGGGTGACAGGGTAATGCGGTGTTTGGTGAGTCGCTCGCACATCATGGAGCCGATAGAAATGCCGATCGTGAACATGGCCAATAACAGGGTCACCACGGTCTCGTCACCCAGGAGGTTGGTGCGGGCAAAATTGGGAAACTGGGTCAGATAGGCGGCTCCGAGGAACCAGAACCAGGAGATCGTCAGCACCGCCAGCAACACCTGCCGGCGCTCGGCCGCCAGAGCCATCAGTTTCCAGGTTTCGAGCACCGGGCGAAAACGGACATTGACACCGGAACCATCGGATTCGGTCACCGGAACCTGACGCGCCGCCAGATAGCCGAACACCGCCATGACAAAAACGGCAACCGCCGTCAGCCGGGCGGCCATCTCAAAGCCCATCAAAAGCCCTGCCGCAATGGTGCCCAGAAGAATCGCCACAAACGTGCCCATACCAACCAGGCCATTGCCGCCCACCAGCTCATCGTCCGCCAGCACCTGGGGCAGGATCGCGTATTTCACCGGACCGAAGAACGTGGACTGGGTACCCATCAGGAACAGCAGAACCAGCAACAACTCGTACCAGCCGAACCACAGTCCGAGTGCGGCAACGGCCATGATGACAATTTCCGCCAGCTTCACATTCCGGATAATCCGGGATTTTTCGTAACGATCCGCCATCTCGCCGGCAATACCCGAAAACAGGAAAAACGGCAGTATGAAGAGGAAAGCGGCCAGGTTAACCACCACATTCACCGACAACCCCATCAGACCGCCGGCACTGTAGGTGATCAGCAGCAGCAGCGCGTTCTTGAACAGATTGTCGTTGAAGGCGCCAGAGAACTGGGTCAGATAAAACGGCAGGAACCGGCGTTGGCCAAGCAAACGGAACTGACTTTTCGATGGCATCAAGAAACCCTGTTTTGGTGCGTTGCCGGCATTGCGACCGAAAATCTGCCCGGATCCGGTGCGGTAGCGTAGAAAGCGGCAATCATGTTCATTTATTTGACGGGGTTAAGCTTAGTTAAACGCTTGATTTTTGGCCGTCTGGTACGCAATTCGCTTGATCTCCTTGTTCAGACACTATTTTATCAGGCCAGGATGGCTGGATTATTGGCACTATAAAGGTTCCTGACCATGAGCAGCGTAGTCCGACTTCCAAGGCGCATCTATCGCGGAGCCGAAATATCCAGGACTCCCAAGATCATCGACGACTATGATTTCAGTTCTGTTTACCAGCCGATCCTGAGCCCAACCCATCGAAAACTGGTTGGCTACGAGGCATTGGTCCGGGTCAGAAAGAACAATGAGAGCATCTCTCCGTTTACGCTTTTCGAACAGGCCGAAAAAAACAACCAGACACCGGAGCTGGATCGGCACCTGTTGCAGCTTCACCTGGACAACTTTGCGGCCAGCTCCCAGGCCGTCTGGCTGTTCCTGAATATCAATCCCGGTACCTGCATCCATCCGGAAGCTTCCCTGGAGAAGCTTGCTCTGCAATGCCAGCGTAGCGGAATAGATCCCGAGAAAGTGGTTCTGGAACTGGTCGAAACAGCATCAGACAACCCGGCCGCACTTCTGGAATTCATCCTCAAGGCCAAAGCACACGGCTTTCAGATCGCTATCGACGATTTCGGTATGGGCGATTCCAATTTTGAGCGCCTGTGGCGCATCAATCCGCTCATTGTGAAACTCGACCGGAGCCTATTGGTAAACGCCGAGAACAACAGTCGCGCCCGAATGCTGCTGGAGAGTCTGGTAAAGATGATCCGCGAAAGCGGCAGCCTCGTGCTTCTGGAAGGGATCGAGAACCACAACCAGGCTCACATTGCCCTGCAAACGGAGGCCGATCTTCTGCAGGGTTTCCTGTTCGCAAGGCCGTCCAACCTGAAACAACACGAGCCGGAGCTGACCGAACAGGCGCTAAAACGCATCATTGCCGATTCCAGCGAGTCATCAGCCCAGGACATACGCGATCAGGAGAGTTATTTCCGCCTTCTGCGTTTCGAAATTCTCGAAGCCTGCCATTCCCTGAGCCGGGAGTTGCCGTTCAGCACCGCCTGCAACAAGCTGTTGGAAGTGGATGGCGTGAAACGCTGCTTCCTGCTGAATCCCCAGGGCATTCAGCAAGGCAACCTTGCCCGCGCCAATCCGGACATTCATCGCGGAAAGTTCAATCCGCTGTATCATTCCGCCGGCGCTCAATGGACCCACCGGGAGTACTTCCGGAATGCCCTGGAACGGCCCCAGCACATCAGCAGCTGTCGGCCCTATGTCGGTCTGCCGGATGCAAAACGTACCGTCACCCTCTCAACAATGCTGCCGGGGCAACAGGTCTTCTGCCTCGACATACATCCGGATGAGATATTTGGCGGCCAGCTGGAGTTCCCGGCCACCCTGTAATCATCCGGTCAGTCAGAAATCGTCGGCGCGTTTCTGTGGCGCGGCGGCCAATCCAGTGCCACCCGCCTGTCCGGACGCCTGACGTTCCAGTTCTTTTTCCACCGCATTGGAAGACTTGGCAAACCGGGCCAACAGGTTGTAGAGCACCGGAATGATGAACAGGGTCAGCGTGGTGGCGAAGATCAGCCCGCCCAGAATGACCATACCAATCGACTCCCGGCTCTCGGCTCCGGCGCCGGTGGCAATCACCAGGGGCACGGCACCGAAAATCGTTGATATGGTGGTCATCAGTACCGGACGGAAACGCAGACAGGCGCCTTCGAGAATCGCCTCTCGCACCTCGTAGCCTTTGTCCCGGAGCTGATTGGCGAACTCCACGATCAGTATCCCGTTCTTCGCCATCAACCCCAGCAACATGATGATGCCGATCTGGCTGTAGATGTTCAGACTGATACCCGTCCACCAGAGCGCCAGGAGAGCCCCGGTTACCGCCAGCGGCACCGACAACATGATGATCAGCGGATGGATCCAGCTTTCAAACTGGGCTGCCAACACCAGGAACACGATGACGAAAGCCAGCGCAAAGGTAACGTAGATTGCCGCCGAGGATTCCTGGAATTCCCGGCTCAGGCCTTTGTAACTAATGCGGGCTTCCGGCGGCAGGTTATCCACAGCCAGATTGTTCAGGTAGGTCAATGCCGAACCCAGGTCGTAACCATCCGCCATAGACGCACTGATCACCACAGCGGGCAGGCGGTCGATGCGGCGGAGGTCCGGGTTGGCGCCGATCTCCTGCACGGAAACCAGTGCCTGCAATGGGATCAGGTTACCGCCCTCCCGGGGCCGCAGGAAAATCTGGCCGAGGTCTTCGGGCGTTGCCCGGTTGGCATCTTCCGCCTGAATGATTACATCGTATTCGCGGCCTCGATCGATGTAAGTCGTTACCTGCCGGGAAGCCAGCATGGTCTGCAAGGTGAGGCCCACGTCTTCTACCGTGATATCCAGATCCGCGGCCCGTTCCCGGTCGATGTTCACCCGAAGTTCCGGCCGGGTCAGCTCGAAATCAGTATCCAGGTTCTGGAGATTCGGGTTTTCCTTGGCGCGCTCCACGATCTCCTGGCTCCAGGCCTGAACCGACTCATAGTCCGGACCAGCCACCACGAACTCGATCGCCTGGCTGAAACCCCTTTGGCCCAGACCCGCCGGATTGACGGCCACGGTCCGGATGCCGGACACATCAGCCAACTTCCTGCGGATTTCGCTGGTCACCTCCTGCTGCTTGATATCCCGCTCTTCCCAGGGTACCAGGCCCATGATCATGAACGCGTTGTCCTCTTCATTGCGGAATCCGACGATAGCAAGCAAACGGTTGGCTATCCCCTCGTCCAGATACGGGAGCAGTGTTTCTTCCACCTGCCGAACGTAGTGGTCGGTGTATTCCACCGTTGAGCCACGGGGCGCGCTGGTGGGCATGATGATCACTGCACGGTCTTCGGTAGGCGCCAGCTCCTGAGGCAATTTCGGATACACCACGGCGGCAATGACCAGCCCGACAAGTCCAAGTCCCAGTAACAAGCCCGGCTGCCTCAGGGAAAACTCCAACAGCCTGCGGTAACCATTGGTCAGGCCATTCAGGACCTTTTCACTGGCGGCCCAGAGACGATGACCTTCTGCCGATTCTGGGCTGTGCCTGAGCCACTTGGAACACAGCATCGGCGCCAGGGTCAGGGCCACGAGGCTGGAAAACACCACTGCCGCCGCCAGGGTAAAGCCGAATTCGGCAAACAACCGGCCAATGTTGCCGCCCATGAAGGAGATGGGAACGAACACCGCCACCAGGGTCAGAGTGGTCGCAATCACGGCGAAGGCAACCTGCTTCGCGCCCCGGTAGGCGGCAAGCAACGGGGGCTCACCCTCGTCAATCCGGCGCTGGATGTTTTCCAGCATCACGATGGCATCGTCCACCACCAGGCCGATGGCAAGAATCACCGCCAGCAGGGTCAGTACGTTGATGGAAAAACCCAGGAAGCCGAGACCGATAAAGGCACCAATCACCGCAACCGGAATGGTCACCGCGGGAATGAGGGTCGCCCGCCAGGAGCGCAGGAACAGGAAGATAACCAGGATAACCAGGGACACCGCAATGGCGAGCGTGGTGACCACTTCCTTGATGGAAGCCCGGATGAAAATGGATTCGTCGTAGCTTTCCGCGATGGTGACTTCCGGTGGCAGTGTCTCCCGGATCTTCTCCAGCTCGGCGCGGACGGCATCGGAAACCGCAACGGTGTTGGCCTTGGACTGGCGGATAATCCCCATGCCGATGGCGGTCTGGCCATTGGCGCGCAGGCGGCTCACATCCGACTCCACACCCATCTGGACATTGGCCACCTCACCCAGGCGCAACAGATCATTACCATCCCGGCGAACCACAAGCTCCCGGAACTGTTCCACGTTCGACAGCCGGCCCTCGGCCCGCACGGTGAAATTCCGGGTGGACGAATCCACCGATCCTGCCGGCAGCTCCACGTTGTTGGCACGCAGGGCCCGTTCGACTTCCGCCACGGTGATATCCCGGGCCGCAAGACGTTCGCGGTCCAGCCAGACCCGGATGGCATAGCGCCGTTCGCCGCCAATACGCACGTCGGCAACACCATCGAGTACCGACAACCTGTCCGCCAGGACCCGGTCGGCAAAGTCACTCAATTCGGCACTGTCCCAGACATCACTGCGCAGGGTCACCCACATCATCGGGCGTGCATCGGAATCCGCCTTGCGCACCACCGGTGGATCGGCTTCGTCTGGCAGCTGGTTCGCCACCCGGGACACCGCATCGCGGACATCATTGGCGGCAATATCCACATCGCGCGCCGTGGTAAATTCAATACTGGTTCGGGACTCGCCCTGCTCGGTGGATGATTCGATCGACCGAATACCCTCAATGCCACTGATGGCACCCTCGATCACCTGGGTAATCTGGGTGTCTACCACCTCGGCCGCCGCGCCGGTGTAGTCGGTGGAGATGGAAACAACGGGTGGGTCAATATCCGGGTACTCGCGCACCGGCAGGCCCATCAGGGCTGCCAGACCGAACACAACGATCAGAAGACTGAGGACCGTAGCGAACACCGGCCGCTTGATGGAGACGTCGGAGAGGACCACCGGTTACGACTCCCTGGCCGTAATAAAACGATTCTCGGGAATGGCTTTGTCGTCTTCCAATACCCGAACCCGGTCCCCACTGCTGAGCCGGTCCTGACCGGTCACGATCACCGGGTCTTCCTGGCTCAAACCGTTCGAAACTTCCACAAAACCGGGCATGCGCGAGCCCAGGCTCACCGAAACACGCCGGGCCACACCGTCTTCAGCCACAAACACATATTGTTCATCACCCCGGATCATCACCGCCTGCTCGGGGATTACCAGCGCCTGCCGTTGCCGGAGTGTAAGCGTCGCAGACATGAACTGTCCCGGCCGGAGCAAACCATCCGGGTTATCGATCAGTGCCCGGACAGGCAGCGAACGGCTCAACTCACTGACCCTGGAACCCAACTCCACCAGCTGACCGGAAAAGGTCTGGTCCGGATAGGCCGGCGATGCGCCCCTTACCTCTTGCCCGAGACTCACCTGCCCCAGGAAACGCTCCGGGATCGAAAAGCCCAGTTCCATACGGTCGGTGGTATCCAGAGTAGTCACCGAGGTCCCGGCAGTAATATAGGCGCCGACGCTGATGTCACTCAGCCCGACCACACCGGCGAACGGCGCCTCGATCCGGTGGTTTTCCAGACGAACTTGAGCTGACTGGCGCTGAGCCTCGGCGACATCGACTGACGTTCTCAGTTGATCCACCTGGGACTGGGAAATGCTGTTGTTCGAACGCAACCGCTCTGCCCTTTCAAGCTGTCGGCGGGCATCCGCCAGTTGCGCCTCGATCACCTGCAGGTCTGCCCGGGCCTGGCGATCATCAAGCCGCAACAGGACGTCGCCCTGCCCCACCCGGCGGCCGGTTTCCAGATTCGATTCCACCACCCGGCCACTGACCTCCGTGGTCAGTTCCACCGCGTTCAGGGCTTTGAGACTGCCAACGGCATTGACCACATCCCGTACTGCCTCCATCTGCGGAAGCATGGTGTTAACGGCGCTGGCGGGGCGTTCTCGGCCGCTCTGGGCGGCGGTCCCATCATCGAAGTTCTGATACACAAAGGCGCCGCCGATAGCGACAGCCACCAGTACCAACGCAATCAACCACTGTTTCCACATAGGATTTCCAGGTATTTCGGGGTCAGGTTAGTCGTCTGTTACTTTTTCTGGATGACCAGAACCACCTCGCCCACGTCGATTCCCCACTTGCTCATGGTGGTCTGATTGATCAACGTGTCGGGCGTAATCAGGTACATCCAGTCATCCATGCGTACGTCCAGGGTACCGTCGCCATAGGCCACCTGGAGCACATAATTCATGTGAATTGCATTGCCACTCCAACGCATGGTTCCCGGTTCAACCACGTCACCGGCGTCAGCATGGTAGCCGTCTTCCGCGGGAGTCAGGGTCCAGACGCGGGTCTGCACTTCCCCATCATCGAAACGGAACACCTCATCCAGGGTGCCCACGCCCTCGTCATCCCATGATGCGCTGATATCCGCATCAAAGGTGCGAATCACCTCACCGGAAAAATTCTTGACCACCCCCCGGGCGGAAAGTTCGCCGGTAAAGAACTCTTCAGGGACCAGTTCTGGCGTGCGGTCGGCGTAGTCCTCGAGCGAGGGACTGGCACAGCCACTGAGCAGCAGTGCCGAAAACAATACCCAGAGTATAGGTGTCGACAGGCGTTTCGATATCTCAGTAAACAGGCTTTGCATGACTTTTACACTCTCTGAACAGGAATATGTGGGGGTCCTCGGCGCAAGGAAATACGCCGAAAGCCTCTTTAGCGATCATTACCCGGAATCCACGATCTCTGCTACGTCATCTCGGCCAATTGTCCATTCTGACAGTCTGCCCGGTGCTTTTCGTCAATGGCAGTGCCCGGGTATTGGCGTAAAACACAAGGCAACGAACGGTGGTTGCCCACCCAAGATTGTTGAGAAAGACACAGAGGATTCCGCTATGCCGGTTTACAAAGCACCCCTGCGCGACATGAAATTCCTGCTGAACGAGGTGTTCGATTACCCGGGTCATTACGCCACCCTGACCAGCGGTGAAAACGCCACGCCCGATATCGTGGACGCGATACTCGGCGAATGCGGAAAGTTTTGTGAAGAGGTGCTGAGCCCACTTTACCTCTCTGGCGACGAAGAAGGCTGCAAACTGGACAACGGTGAAGTCACCACACCCGCCGGTTACCGGGACGCCTACCAGCAGTACGCCATGGGGGGCTGGCAGGGACTCTCAGCGCCCGAGGAATACGGCGGCCAGGGCCTTCCTGCGTCCATGGGACTGCTGAAACAGGAAATGATGGGTACCGCCAACTGGCCTTTCTCCATGTATCCGGGGCTGTCCCTGGGGGCCATGAACACGATTTTCCTTCATGGTACGGAAGACCAGAAACAGACCTACCTTGCGCCACTGACGGAGGGCCGCTGGGCCGGCACCATGTGCCTGACCGAACCCCAGTGTGGCACCGATCTGGGCCAGGTAAAGACCAAAGCCGAACCCCAGGCCGACGGCAGCTACCGGCTTACCGGAACCAAGATCTTCATCTCCTCTGGCGACCACGACCTGACCGAGAACATTGTCCACATTGTACTGGCCCGTCTGCCCGACGCCCCCAAGGGCACCCGGGGTATCAGCCTTTTTATCGTACCCAAGTTCCTGCCCGACAGTAACGGCGATGTCGGTGAGCGCAACGGTGTCGTCTGCGGCAGCCTGGAAAAGAAAATGGGCATCAAGGCCTCGGCCACCTGCGTGCTGAATTTCGATGGCGCCACCGGTTTTCTCATTGGCCCCGAGAATGAAGGCCTCAATTGCATGTTCACTTTCATGAACACCGCCCGCATCGGCACCGCCATTCAGGGCGTCGGGCCGGCGGAGCTGTCCTATCAGTGGGCGTTGGCCTATGCAAAAGATCGGCGCTCCATGCGGGCACTCTCAGGCAAGAAAGAGCCGGAGCAGGTCGCCGACAGCCTGATCCATCATGCTGATGTACGCCGGATGTTACTGACCCAGAAGGCCATCGCCGAAGGCGGTCGGGCCATGCTGTATTACGCTGCCCGCCTGGCCGACCACATGGTGGAAGGATTCACCGAAGGCGACCAGAAAAAGGCCGACAAATACGACGACAAGCTCGGCTTCCTTACACCGATACTGAAGGGCTTTCTCACCGAACTCGGTTGCGAAGCCGCCAACCTGGGGGTACAGGTCTTTGGCGGCCATGGTTACATCCGGGAACACGGCATGGAGCAGATTGTCAGGGATACCCGCATCGCCACCCTGTACGAGGGCACTACCGGTATCCAGGCGCTGGACCTTCTGGGACGAAAAGTATTGCTGATGACCCAGGGCGGCGCGGTGCGCGAGTTCACCCTGAACATTGCCAATTTTGCCCGTAAGCATCTCACCGATAAACGGCTACGGCCCTGGGCTCTGGAACTGCTCAAGCTGACCGGGCAATGGAACCTGCTGACCGTCCGTATCATGCTCGCGGCGCGCAAGGATCGCGATGTGGTGAGTTCCGCATCCTACGATTTCCTGATGTATAGCGGCTACGTCACCATGGCCTATATCTGGCTGCGTCAGGCTGCGGTGGCTGTGGATAAACTCGATAACGGTGGTGAGGAATCCACCGGCTTTTACCAGGCCAAGCTCGCCACCACCGAGTTCTATTTTGAACGTTTGCTGCCCCGGGCCCAGAGCCACGCCACCAGCATGCTCAGCCCCAGCAAAAACCTGATGCAGCTCGACGCCGAAGATCTGGCCTTCACCGGGTAGGGTATCCGGTACACCTGATCCCCGGGCCTCGGCCCGGGTTTTTTTGCCCTTGAAATACGTCCGCCTGAACCCATTTTACAGGTGCATTTCCGAATTGGAGTTATTAACTCACTGAATTAAATGAAAATGTTCTGATGTCTCGAATAAAAGTAAGGAGGTTCGAATATGGAGACTCGTACTGACGACTTTTATCCCACCCGCCTGGAACGCCCCACCAAAAGCTTTGAACGTCAGGATCCCGTGGTGCACAGCAGCGGCTCGGACCGTTCCGACGGACCACTAAGTGAGACTGAGCTGGCACAGTATGAGCGCGACGGTTTTCTGGTCTTCGACAGTTTTCTCGACCAGGCCACGGTGCGCCAGTTCCGGGAGGATTTGCGGGGCTATGAGGACGATGAAAGTATTCTGCGCTCGGAAGGCACCATTACTGAACCCGGCAAGCAGGAAATCCGCTCGATTTTTGGCATTCACGAACTGTCGGACCGATTCGACCGGCTGACCCGGGATCCCAGGATTCTGGCCATGGTACGTCAGCTTCTGGGCAGTGAAGCCTACATCCACCAGTCCCGGATCAACTTCAAACCCGGTTTCCACGGCAAGGGTTTTGACTGGCACTCGGATTTTGAAACCTGGCACGCCGAGGACGGCATGCCAAGGATGCGGGCAGTCAGCTTCTCCATCGCCCTCACCGACAACACGCCTTTCAACGGCCCCCTGATGCTCATTCCCGGTTCCCACAAGACCTTTGTGCCCTGCGTTGGCCGCACACCGGAGGACAATTATCAGTCGTCGCTGAAAAAACAGGAACTGGGTGTTCCCAACAAACGGGACCTGGCAGCCATGGCGGATGACTACGGTATCAAAGCGCCAACCGGCCCTGCCGGCTCGCTGATCATCTTCGAGTGCAACACGCTCCACGCCTCCAATGCCAATATGTCGCCCTGGCCGCGCAGCAACCTGTTTTTCGTCTATAACAGTGTGGAAAACCAGCTCCAGGCCCCATTCTGCGGCAACAAACCGCGCCCGGATTTCCTGGGCAACCGCAACAGCACTGAGGCATTGGTGCCAGTCACCTCCGAGGAACGCCGGAAGACCGGTTAGCGCTATTTACCGATACAGAAGCTGCTGAAGATCTTGCCCAGTAACTCATCAGGCGTCAGATGTCCGGTGATCTCGCCCAGGCTATCCTGGGCGGCACGCAGGTCTTCAGCCAGAAGCTCGCCGGCACCGAAACCCTCCAGCTGGCTCTGGCCCTGGATCAGCAGGGCCTGGGCGCGCTCCAGGGCATCAAGATGGCGGCGCCGGGCGAGGAAACCACCTTCTGTGGTGCTGGCAAACCCCATGCATTGTTTGAGATGGTCCCGGAGTATCTCCAGGCCCTCGGCAGACTTTGCTGCCAAACGGATCACCGGCGCGCTCTGGTGATCTTCGGCACTGATACCGACCGTTTCACCAGAGAGGTCCACCTTATTCCGTATCACCGTCACCGGGGCGTTGGCCGGTAGCTGGTCGATGAAATCCGGCCAGATTTCATGGGGACTGGTTTTCTCGGTGGTAGTCGCATCCACCATCAGAAGAATGCGATCGGCCTGACGGATTTCCTCCCAGGCCCGGGCAATACCGATCTGTTCCACTTCGTCCGGGCTGTCCCGCAGGCCGGCGGTATCGATAATGTGCAGGGGCATCCCATCGATGTGGATATGCTCCCGCAGGACATCACGGGTTGTGCCCTCAATCGCCGTAACAATGGCCGCTTCGCGACCAGCCAGGGCATTGAGCAGACTGGATTTCCCGGCATTTGGCCTGCCGCCAATGACCACTTTCATGCCGTCCCGCAGAATGGTCCCCTGCTGGGCTTCGGCCAGGATTTTCCCGAGCCGCTCCAGGAGGTTTTGAAGGTCACTGGCTACCTTGCCGTCGGCGAGGAAGTCGATCTCCTCCTCTGGAAAATCGATCGCCGCCTCCACGTAGATCCGTAGATGAGTGACCGCCTCCACCAGATCCTCGATCTGCCTGGAGAACACACCCTGCATCGAACGAACCGCGCAGCGGGCCGCCTGTTCCGAACTGCTTTCAATCAGGTCAGCAATCGCTTCCGCCTGGGCCAGGTCCAGTTTGTCGTTCAGAAACGCCCGCTCGGAAAACTCGCCGGGCCGGGCGAGCCTTGCACCCTGGCTGCACACCTCACGGAGCAGAAGATCGAGAATCACCGTACCACCGTGCCCCTGAAGCTCGAACACATCTTCGCCGGTGAACGAGTGGGGGTTGGGGAAAAACAGGCCGATGCCCTCGTCTATTAACTCGCCATGGCTGTCATGGAAGGGGCCGTAATGGGCATATCGCGGTTTCGGCTCAAACCCCAGCATCTTTTTTGCAATGGCGAGGGCCTTGGGCCCAGAGATACGAACAATGCCAACTCCGGCCTGTCCCGGTGCGGTGGCGATGGCTGCGATGGTGTCAGAACTCTGGCTCATGCTTTTTCCACAGGCTGAAAACAACAAAGGCTCCATACAGGAGCCTTTGCCGGGTCGGTTCGGGCACCGGTCAGTGCTTCTTGCCGGCCATTTCTGCTTCGATCTTGCGGGTAATGTACCACTGCTGGGCAATGGACAGAATATTGTTCACCAGCCAGTACAGAACCAGACCTGCCGGGAACCACAGGAAGAAGACCGTAAAGATCAACGGCATCATCTTCATGATCTTGGCCTGCATCGGATCCGGCGGAGTCGGGTTCAGACTCATCTGCAGGAACATGCTGGCGCCCATCAGAATCGGCAGGATGAAGTACGGGTCCATGACCGACAGATCCTGAATCCACAGCATGAATGGCGCGTGGCGAAGCTGAACACTCTCGAACAGAACCCAGTACAGGGAGATGAACACCGGCATCTGCACCAGTATGGGCAGACAGCCACCCAGCGGATTGATCTTCTCCCGCTTGTACAACGCCATCATTTCCTGGGACATGCGCTGCCGGTCGTCTCCGTACAGTTCTTTCAGCCGGGTCAGCTGAGGCGCAACGGCCCGCATCTTGGCCATGGACTTGTAGCTGGTAGCGGACAGATGGAAAAACACCGCCTTGACCAGAACCGTCAGCAGGATGATGGACACACCCCAGTTGCCAACCAGGCTATGGAACCAGTCCAGAATGATGAACAGCGGCAGCGAAATGAAGAACAACCAGCCGAAATCAACGGTACGGTCGAGGTTCGGAGCCATGCCTTCAAGGCGCTCAATGATCTTCGGCCCAACGTAGGCCCGGGCACCGATCTCTGCGGTTTCGCCCGGCGCCACATTGGTAGCCGGATAAACAAAGCCCATTACATAGTTCGGGCCACGGCGCGTGGTCTGGTACTGGGCGGGAATATCGCGCTCCGGTACCCATGCCGACAGGAAGTAGTGCTGCAGGAAGGCCAGCCAGCCGTTGGTAACAGACTGATTGATCTGGTTTTCCTGGAGATCTCCGAAATCAAACTTCTCGTAGGGGTCTTCCGGGGAGCTGATGACCAGACCCAGGAAGGCCTGGATACCCATGCTGGTCTGGGAGGTCGGGTCCGGGGACTGATCCCGGACGATCTTGCCGGTGAAATTGGCCTGCCATTCTTCACTCGACTGGTTTTCAACCAGATATTTGACGCCAATTTCGTAGCTGTTGCGTTCAAATTCATAACGCTTGGTGATCTGGACGCCATTATCAGTTGTGTAAGTCAGATCTACCTGAAGCTGGTTGTCGCCTTCCGCCAGTTCATAGCTTGCAGCGTCAGTACTGTAGACCGGAGCCGAACCGTTTTTGCGACTATCCGGGCCATCACGACCAATCAACCCACTTTCCAGAACGTACAGGCGATTCTGCGTGTTGTTCAGGAGCGTCAACGGCTTTTCGCTGTTCAGGGTATCGTCGTAATCAAGCAGCTGTGCTTTTACCAGGTTACCGCTGACCCGATCGATCTGCAGATCGTAAACATCGGTGCGAACTGTGATGAACTGATCGCTGACCGTGGTGGTGGTTTCGGTTGAGCTGATGACAGCCTGACCAGTCTCCGGAGTGGTGAACTCGCCATCACCATCAGCCTGAGCGGAGCTGTCCTCCGGAAGCACCATATTGTCGGAATTGCCCATGTTGCCAGCGGTTTGCGAAGGCTGGGATTCAGCGACCTGAGCCGTCTCGGGAGGCTGATGGTAGTCCTCATTCCAGGCAAGCACCATCAGATAACTGACAATAGCCAGGCCGGCAAATAATACGATGCGTTGAATATCCATAGAGTTACTGTCTGGTCTGGGTTGTTGTATGGGAGTGATCAGCGTGTACGCAGGCTGTTGCGGTTTCCGGAGCCCGGGGTTCTGCCGTTCCCGGTACAGGATCATAACCGCCTTCCGCCCAGGGATGACACCTTAACAGACGCCGGATTGCGAGAAATAATCCTTTAAGCGCGCCATGGTGGTTAATGGCTTCAACGGCGTATTGTGAGCAGGTGGGGTAGTGGCGGCAGTGACTGGCCATCAGCGGACTGATTGCATACTGGTAGAAGCGGATGGGCAGAAGCAGAAGCTTGCGCATTAACCCGTTCCTCGATTGGCAGATTCCGATGGTGCTGCCCGGGATGGCTGAGATTGAGCGTACTTTTTCCTGAGACGTCGCCAGAGGTCATCCATGGATGACCGAACCGAGTGGTTGTCCAGGGAAACCAGCCCCTGGCGTCCCAGAACCACAAGATCCAGGCCGGGCAGGTCCGTCTGGTGACGGAAACTTTCCCTGACCTGGCGCTTTATCCGGTTTCTCTGGACTGCAAGCTTCAGGTTTTTCTTCGAGAAGATCAAACCGATCCTGGCGTGCCCGAGATTATTCGGTGTCGCCAGGATCAGAAAATTCCGGTGTGGAACTTTCAGCTGCACGTCGTTGAAGACTTTGCCGTAATCAGCAGGTCGCAAGAGACGATGTGATTTCGGGAAACTCAAAGCCTTCATGAGGCAATCAGAGCTTACGCGGACAGACGTGCGCGGCCCTTGGCACGACGACGGGAAATAACCTTGCGGCCGTTGGCAGTGGCCATACGGGCACGGAAACCGTGAACGCGCTTACGCTTCAGGACGCTTGGTTGAAACGTTCTTTTCATGGTGATGATCTCACAATTCGTAAGTTGGAAATTCAGTAACTGGCTGGAAAATGAACAGCCAAAACAGGAGCGGCATTCTATGCAAATACCGGTGGGAATTCAATGCTTATTGCTAGGGGGTTGTGCGCATGCCCGAAATTCGGAATCGGTCAGGTCAGCTAATAAATTCAGTAAGTCTTTTTAGAATTCTTTTAAGGATTAATTATTACTGTTATTAGTACCGTAGGTTTCTGTGGATAAGCGAAGAAAATATCAGAAAAACAGTTTGTTGGGCGGTTTATAAGGGTATTGATAAGGCACCCTGAGATCTGTGGACGGTGGCAGGGTGAAATGTGGGTAAGTCGTTTTCGAAGCGAGGTTCAAAGTTATCCCCGGTTGCATCCTGTGGTTCCTAACAGGGTTAAACCCGGGCTGTACACACAGGGCTGTGGGTAACTTTCATTGCAGGAATTTTCTGTACACAAGGTTGTAGGTAAGTTCGTAAAAAATTGAAATACAAAGAAATAAATTTCCACAGGCTGTTCATGAACTGGCTTTAGCCCTTTCACTGGAGGGCCGGTCGGGTTAGAATTCGGGGTCATCTCACAGGACAGGAAGTCCCTTGTCCGTTCAGAGACATTTCAGGGTTATCGGGAGCAGGCTGTCGTGCCAAACAGTATGTGGCATCAATGTCTTGAAGTACTCCGGGACGAGTTTCCCGCACAACAGTTCAATACCTGGCTCAGGCCCCTGCAGTCCGATCACCGGGAGGGGCAGCTGATGCTGTTCGCCCCAAACCGTTTTGTCATGGATTGGGTAAACGAAAAGTACCTGCGACGTATTGAAGAGGTGCTCAAGGATCTGAACGGTGGGCAGGCGCCCCGGGTCAATATGAAAGTGGGTTCTGCACCCCGTGAAGGCGAACCGGTCAAACGGTCGGAAGTACCTGCCCGCGTTAACGGTCAGGTTCAGGAAGAGGCCGGCAGCCGGGTAACCGAAGAAGAAAAAGGCGTGGCCGCCACCGTTGCATCCACACCATCCGTGCGCCCGAAGAGTGACACCCAGCGGCGTCCGGTTCAGGTTGAAGGTGACATCAAACACCAGAGCTTCCTCAACGAGGGGTTCACCTTCGAAACCTTTGTGGAAGGCAAATCCAACCAGCTCGCCCGTGCCGCATCCATGCAGGTGGCCGAGAATCCGGGTGGAGCCTACAACCCTCTGTTTTTGTACGGCGGGGTTGGTCTTGGTAAAACACACCTGATGCATGCGATCGGCAACGAAATTGTCCGTCGTAACCCCAAGGCGAAGGTGGCCTATCTCCGTTCGGAGCGTTTTGTTGCCGATATGGTGAAGGCATTGCAGCTTAACGCCATCAACGAGTTCAAGCGCTATTACCGTTCAGTGGACGCGCTGTTGATTGATGATATCCAGTTCTTCGCCCGCAAGGAGCGTTCTCAGGAAGAGTTCTTCCATACCTTTAATGCGTTGTTGGAAGGCGGGCAGCAGGTAATCGTTACCTGCGATCGGTTTCCGAAAGAAATTGTGGATATGGAAGAGCGACTCAAATCGCGGTTTGGCTGGGGCCTGACGGTGATGGTAGAGCCGCCCGAACTGGAAACGCGGGTTGCCATTTTGATGAAAAAGGCCGATCAGGCCAACGTTAAGCTCAGCAGCGAAGCGGCCTTTTTTATTGCCCAGAAGATTCGTTCAAACGTTCGGGAGCTTGAAGGCGCGCTTCGTCTGGTGATAGCCAATGCTCACTTCACCGGCTCTGAAATCACTCCGCCGTTTATCCGGGAGAGCCTGAAGGACCTGTTGGCGCTGCACGAGAAACAGGTGAGCATCGACAACATTCAGCGCACGGTGGCGGAATATTACAAGATCAAGGTGGCCGATCTGCTATCCAAGCGCCGGACTCGAACGGTGACCCGGCCAAGGCAGGTCGCCATGGCGTTGTCGAAGGAGCTGACCAATCACAGCTTGCCGGAGATTGGTGATGCCTTTGGCGGGCGTGACCACACCACCGTATTGCATGCGTGCAAGAAAATCGTGGAGTTGCAGGAGACTGATCCGGGCATCCGCGAGGATTATCAGAATTTTATGAGACTGCTGACCACCTGATGCCGGGCGTTGGCGAACAACATTCACCCTTCCAACATAAAGAAAGCTGAGTGCCATGAAACTGACGATCAGCCGTGAATCCCTGCTTACCCCGCTGCAAAGCATTGCTGGCGTGGTGGAAAAGAAACAGACCATGCCCGTGCTCTCCAACGTGTTGCTGGTGGCCGAGGACAATACCCTGACCCTGACCGGTACCAATATGGAAGTGGAACTGGTGGCGCGGGTAACACCGGTGCATGTAGATCAGCCCGGCCGGATTACCGTCCCGGCCCGCAAGCTGTCGGATATCTCCCGGGCCCTGGGTGACGAGGCGCCGATAGAGTTGTCGCTTGAAGGCGATCGGTTGCACCTGCGTTGTGGCGCCAGCCACTTTACCTTGTCGACCCTGCCGGCGGAGCACTTTCCGAACGTGGAAGACGAAGACGAGAGCTTCCGTCTGGAATTGCCCCAGAAAGAACTCGGCCGGATGCTCGATGCCACGGCGTTCGCCATGGCTCAGCAGGACGTTCGCTATTACCTGAACGGACTGTTGCTGGAAGTGGACAAGGACCATGTGCGGACGGTAGCTACCGACGGCCATCGATTGGCCATGGCACATCTGGAACTGGCCACCAACTGCCCGGAGCTGCGTCAGGTTATTGTTCCGCGCAAAGGGGTACTGGAACTGGCCCGGTTGCTGGATGATGTGGAAACACCGGTGACCCTGGTTATTGGCGATAACCACCTGCGAGCGACGGTGGGGTCTTATACCTTCACCTCGAAACTGATTGAAGGCAAATTCCCCGACTACAATCGCGTGATTCCGCGCGGGGGCGACAAGATCGTCCTGGCGGACCGGGCCACCTTGAAGAACACCCTGCAACGGGCGGGCATCCTGTCCCACGAAAACATCCGCGGCGTGCGCCTGAACCTGGCATCCAATGAACTCCAGGTATTTGCCAACAACCCGGATCAGGAACAGGCCGAAGACGCGCTGCCGGTGGACTATCAGGGCGAATCCCTGCAAATCGGTTTTAATGTAGGCTATCTGGTGGATGTTATGAATGCGCTGGATGAGGACCAGGTAAAAATAACCCTGTCGAATCCGAACAGCAGTGCGTTGATAGAGGCGCAAAACGATAACCGTTGCCTCTATGTTGTCATGCCCATGAGGCTGTAGGAGGAGATGAGATTGATGAGTACCGTAACGAATGGAATCAAAGGCGCCTTCAGGATTGGCCAGACTGTGTCGGTACTCGGGCGCACCGGGATCAACTGGCTTCGGGGGGATCGCCCTCCAACGCCGCGCTTGCTGAGGCAGACGTTTGAATCCCTCGGTGCAACCTACATCAAACTGGGACAGTTCATTGCCAGCTCCCCGACGTTTTTCCCTAAGGAGTATGTGGAGGAGTTCCAGCACTGCCTGGATAGAACACCCAACCTGCCCTTTGGTGTGATCAAGAGAATTATCCGCGAAGAGCTTGGCCGGCCGCTCGAGGAAGTCTATTCAGAAATCGATCCGGTGGCCCTGGCGTCGGCATCGATTGCCCAGGTTCACGCCGCGCGTCTGGTCTCCGGTGAAGAAGTGGTGATCAAGGTTCAGAAGCCGGGTGTGGAAAACATTCTCTTAACCGATCTGAACTTCCTGTACCTGTCTGCCCGTATTCTGGAAACTCTGGCGCCAAAACTGTCCTGGACGTCGATGTCCGGTATCGTCGAGGAAATCCAGCGGACCATGATGGAAGAATGCGATTTCATCAAGGAAGCGAACAACCTGAAGGTGTTCCGGGAGTTTCTGCACGATACCCATAATGAAGATGCGGCAGTACCGAGGGTGTTCGAACACTGCAGCACCCGGCGGATCCTGACCATGGAGCGGTTCCACGGTGTGTCCCTGACCGATCTGGAAAGTATCCGCGGTTACGCCCGTGATCCGGAGCGTACCCTGATCACGGCCATGAACACCTGGTTTTCCAGTCTGACGCAATGTGAGTTTTTCCACGCGGATGTGCATGCCGGCAACCTGATGGTTCTCAAGGACGGTCGGGTGGGCTTTATCGACTTCGGAATTGTTGGTCGTATCAAGCCGGATACCTGGCAGGCGGTGAGCGATTTTATTTCAGCCGTTATGGTTGGGAATTTCGAGGGAATGGCCGACGCGATGATCCGCATCGGTATTACCCGCCAGACGGTTCGGGTAGATGATCTGGCCAGCGATTTGAGACGGCTCTACCAGCAGATGGACCGAATGGTGCCCGACGAGGTTCCCTATGAGGCGGAGCAGGCAGAAGACGACGTTAACCATATCCTGATGGATATGGTTAAGATCGGCGAAAGCCATGGCCTGCATTTTCCAAGGGAATTCGCTTTGCTACTGAAACAGTTCCTGTATTTCGATCGCTATGTTCACATCCTGGCACCAGAAATGGATGTGTTCATGGACGAACGGTTGAACATGCTCCACTGAGGCTGTCGCCTTGAGCGATTGGCTTTTGTACACTAGGGCAGCGTTACCGACGGGAAGGTAACGCTGCCTTTTTCGTTAAAGGGTTTTGTGTTGTTTCCTGCCCTCGTCCCCTTCGAGTCTGCTTTTCTATGGCGCTTGTAAAATTCCAGACTGAGAACTTCCGCAACCTGTCGTCGGCGCCGGTTAGCTTTTCATCCTCGTTTAATCTGCTTTACGGAGAAAATGGAAGCGGTAAAACAAGCGTGCTGGAAGCCATCGGTTATCTGGGATTGGGCCGTTCCTTTCGGGTGAACAGGCATCAGGCAGTGGTGAGTCATGGCGAACAACGGCTGACGGTGTTTGGTGGTCTCGATCATGGGTTGGACCCACGCGGGCATGGCAGCGAGACCGATCTGGTTCATCGCCTCGGAATATCCCGGGATGTGGGTCAGAAGGAAACGATGTTACGGGTGGATGGTGAGGCGGTCAGGAGTCTTTCTGCCCTTGCCATGCATCTGCCGGTATCTGTGATCGATCCTGGTGTTTTTGATGTGGTGGCAGGTGGACCCGGCAAGCGGCGTCAGTTTCTGGACTGGTTAGTGTTCCACGTGGAACCTTCCTTTGGATCTCTCTGGCAACAATGCCAGAGAGTGACATCACAGCGGAATCAAACGCTGAGAAATGGTAGACTAGACGAAGCTTTAATGCGTGTCTGGGATCATCAGTACGCTACCCTGAGTGAGCGCATTACTGAGGCTCGTGCCGGCACCTTTGGCCGGTTCAAGTTAGCTTTTGAAAAGCTGGTTCGGGAAGTAGACGTACCCTGGACCGAAGGGCTGAAGCTCGAGTATTACCCGGGCTGGGATGTCAGTCGGCCGCTGGCAGAATTACTGGTAGACCATCGGGATCAGGAGCGAAAAGTCGGGCACACATTGTATGGTCCGAATCGCGCAGACATCCGGTTGAAGTTTCAGGGCAGGCCTGTTGCCGAAACGTTCTCCCGGGGCCAGCAGAAAACCCTGGTGATTTTGATGAAGATTGCCCAAGGCATGGTGTTGAGTGACATGGGCAAGCAGGTGACCTTTTTGCTCGACGATATTAACGCCGAGTTGGATGAGGGCCATCGCGCCATGCTGGCGATCAGGTTACAGGCATTACGTTGTCAGGTGTTTATCACGTCGATTGAGCGTCCCATGGTGGATCAGCTCTGGCCCGAGGGTAATGCACCGGATTACAGATTGTTCCACGTGGAACATGGCAAATTGACGGAAGAATAAGACCGGTGCGAAGAGCAAAGAATGCCCCGGCCTATCACGCTTCAGGAGTTTCCGAATGAGTGAATCGAACTATAATTCCTCCAGTATCAAAGTCTTGAAAGGACTGGATGCGGTGCGAAAGCGGCCAGGCATGTACATCGGGGATACCGATGATGGCACTGGCCTGCACCACATGGTCTTTGAATTGGTGGATAACTCCATCGACGAAGCGCTTGCGGGCTACTGCTCAGAAATTGGTGTGATTATCCACCCGGACGAATCGGTAACCGTGAAAGACAACGGCCGTGGCATCCCGGTGGACCTCCACGAAGAGGAAGGCGTTTCTGCCGCGGAAGTTATCATGACCGTGCTGCACGCCGGCGGTAAGTTCGACGATAATTCCTACAAGGTGTCCGGCGGTCTTCATGGTGTGGGCGTCTCGGTAGTCAACGCATTGTCCTCTACCCTCACCCTGACCATTCGTAGAGACAACAAGGTTTACGAGCAGACCTATACCCACGGTGTTCCAAATGCGCCTCTGGCAGCTGTCGGCGAGACCGACGCATCGGGTACCAAGGTGCATTTCATTCCTTCGCCGGAAACCTTTACCCACATTGAATTTCATTACGACATTCTCGCCAAGCGTCTACGTGAGCTTGCGTTCCTGAACAGTGGCGTGCGCATACGTCTGACCGACGAGCGTTCTGGCAAGGAAGAAGTTTTCGAATATGAGGGTGGTCTGCGGGCATTTGTTGAGCATCTGAACGCTAACAAAACCCCGATTAACCGGGTATTCCACTTCAACCGTGAGCGGGAAGACGGTATTGCTGTAGAAGTGTCCATGCAATGGAATGACGCTTTCCAGGAAAACCTTTACTGCTTCACCAACAACATCCCCCAGCGGGATGGTGGTACCCATCTGGCTGGTTTCCGGGCGGCCCTGACCCGTTCACTGAACAACTACATTGATCAGGAAGGTCTGGGTAAGAAGGCAAAAGTTGCGACTTCCGGTGATGATGCCCGAGAAGGCCTGACTGCCATCATCAGCGTGAAAGTTCCGGACCCGAAGTTCTCCTCCCAGACCAAGGACAAGCTGGTCTCCTCCGAGGTAAAAACTGCGGTCGAGCAGGAGCTGTACCAGAGTTTTGCGGAGTACCTGCAGGAGCAGCCGAATGAAGCCAAGCTCATCGTCAATAAGATGATCGAGGCGGCACGGGCCCGTGAAGCCGCTCGCAAGGCACGGGATATGACCCGCCGCAAAGGCGCCCTGGATATTGCCGGCCTGCCCGGCAAACTGGCCGACTGCCAGGAGAAGGACCCCGCCCTTTCCGAACTTTACATTGTGGAGGGTGACTCGGCCGGTGGTAGCGCCAAACAGGGCCGTGATCGCAAGACTCAGGCAATCCTTCCGCTGAAAGGTAAGATCCTGAACGTGGAAAAAGCCCGATTTGACAAGATGCTGTCCTCTGCAGAAGTGGGCACTCTGATCACGGCTCTGGGCTGTGGTATCGGCCGGGAAGAATTCAATCCCGATAAACTGCGTTACCACTCCATTATCATCATGACCGACGCGGACGTGGACGGTTCTCACATCCGGACACTGCTGCTGACCTTCCTGTTCCGTCAGATGCGCGAAATCATCGAGCGTGGCCATGTCTTTATCGCCATGCCGCCGCTTTACAAGGTCAAGCGTGGTAAGCAGGAGCAGTACCTGAAGGACGAGAAGGCCAAGGAAGCTTACCTCACCCAGACCGCTCTGGAAGGTGCCCAGCTCTATGTGAACCCGGAAGCCCCGGCGATCAAGGATTCCGCTCTGGAAACCATGGTCAAGGACTACCAGGCGGTCATGAACATGATTGGGCGACTGTCCCGGGCCTACCCGGCCAAGGTGCTGGAGCAGATGCTCCAGAACGTCACGCTCAAGCCTGAGCATCTGAAGGAAGAAGCTTCCGTGGCTCGCTGGGTTGCGCGTCTCGGCGATGGCCTGGACCTGGATACCCGCACCGGTACCAAATACACCTTCTCGGTCACCAAGGATACCGAGCGGGCGCTGTACCTGCCGAAGGTAACCATCTACGTGCATGGCATTCCCTACGAGCATGTATTCAGCCATGAGTTCTTTGAATCATCCTCGTACGCAGCGATCGCCCGCATGGGTGAAACCCTGGATGGCCTCATTGAAGACGGCGCCTATATCCAACGTGGCGAGCGTAAGCAGCCGGTGCTGTCGTTCGAAGGTGCCCTGGACTGGTTGATGAAAGAGGCCCAGCGCGGTCTGAATATCCAGCGCTATAAGGGTCTTGGCGAGATGAATCCGGAGCAGTTGTGGGAAACCACCATGGATCCGGAGACCCGCCGCATGATGAAAGTGACGATCGAAGACGCCATTGCGGCAGACCAGATCTTCACAACCCTGATGGGCGACGATGTCGAACCGCGTCGCAACTTCATTCAGACCAATGCCCTGGAAGTGACCAACCTGGACGTCTGATCACAATCGTCCAAAAGGCACAAAAAAAGCGGCGAAGGCTTCAAACCTTCGCCGCTTTTTTGTTTTCGATCCCGTGCGGTAACGCGCCCCCCCGGAGGTTTTATTTACCGGTGCTCGATTCCGACGATTCGTTTCTCTCCCTCTCTTTCTCGGCCAGATGCGGTGCCATCACCTCTTCCAGCGTGTACCCGGTCAGCCGGCGGATGGTGCGCCAGAGATAATAAAAGATCAGCATCATCATAATCATGGAAGGAATGGCGATCATGGGATAGCTCACCAGGGTCATCCGACCAAGCTCCTCATTGAACGCCTCGGTACCAGACGGGCTGACCACGATCCATTTAGCAATCACGTAGTTCATGATGGATGAAAACAGGAAGGTGCCCGCAAAGAAGTAACTCGCCTTGAGCAGGCGCGCCTCGAATTCCTCAACCCGATTGTGTTCTTCAAGGGTCTTATGGATCTTATCGACATCCAGAACACTTGGGTTATAAAGAAGGGTGCGTACCAGAGGGTACTTGGTTCGTGTGGAAGCCAGTACCGCCAGACCTATAATCGCGGGAATCGCGGCTTCCTTGATGGCTAACCAACCCGCATCCAGCTCAAGCAGGCCAATGCCGCCTGTCAGCCCGACACTGACCAAACCGAGTACCGCAATGAAGTTTTTCTTACGGTACTTGATCAGTTCGAACAACCCCCAACCCAGTGGAAACGCCAGGCCGATGACCAGTGCGTTCACGCTGCCCAGATGTTCTTCGCCACTGAACTTCATCAGGATAACGGATGGAATGATAATACTGACCAGCAAGTCGACCCAGGGCCTTGGCTTGTGGTCCGGAACGTTGGCGGAGCTCGGAGACGTCATGTTCTAGCCTGATTGGTGAAACTGGAGCAGGCCGGAAGGCACTGCCGGAGTAGTCTGGGCAGTATACGATGAATCCAAGTGTGGACGTAACCGCCGTCACCGCACACAGAAGCGGCGGGTTGACTGAATAGACGCTTTCCAAACGGGCATAAAAAAACCGGGCTTATGCCCGGCTTTTCTGTTTCTTCTTGAACGTCAGCGCCGATCAGGCACCCACTTCCTTGAGGCTTTCTTCCACAATCGCCAGCCCTTCTTCCAGCACCTCGTCTTCGATGGTGACCGGCATCAGGAACCGCAAGGTGTTGCCGTACATACCACAGCTCAGGAGAATCAGACCCTTCTCCTTCGCCTTCTTGGTTACCGCCGCTGCCAGTTCCGGCTTGGGCGTACGGCTTTCCTTGCTTTCCACCAGCTCAAACGCAGCCATGGGACCGAGGTTGCGCACATTGTCGACGTGGGCAAACTGTTCCTGCCACTGGCTGAAGCGCTGCTTCAGTTTTTCGCCCAGCGCCTGGGACTTGCCGAGAATGTCCTCTTCCTTGAACACGTCGAATACGGCCAGGGCTGCTGCACAGGCGGTCGGGCTGCCCGTGTAGGTGCCGCCCAGAGAGTTCGGACCGGACGCGTCCATATACTTGTCGGTACCGACGATGGCGGAAATCGGCATGCCATCAGCCATACTCTTGGCCATGGTCATCAGATCCGGCTCAACGCCACTGTGCTCGATGGCAAACATCTTGCCGGTCCGGCCAAAGCCGCTCTGCACTTCGTCTGCGATCATCAGGATATCGTTCTCGTCGCAGATCTTGCGGATTTCCTTGAGGAAACTGGTCGGAGCCGCGTAGAAGCCGCCCTCACCCAGTACCGGCTCGATGACGATCGCTGCGGTGTTGTGGGCCGGGGAATCGGCTTTCATGGCCATTTTCAGGCCACGCAGTGCTTCATCTTCACTGACACCGTGGTACGGAACCGGATAAGGCGCACGATAAACGGTGCCGGGCATGGGGCCGAAATCCGTCTGGTACGGCGCTGCCTTACCGTTCATGGCCATGGTGTAGAAAGTCCGGCCGTGATAACCACCGTCGAAGCAGATGACGTTGGTCTTGCCAGTCGCCGCACGGGCGATCTTCATGGCGTTTTCCAGGGCCTCGGCACCGGAGTTGGCCAGCATTACCTTGGCGTGGCCACGCACAGGAACCACACCGCTGAGCTTCTCCGCCAGTTTCACGTAGCCCTCATAGGGCATAACCGTCTGGCAGGTATGCATCAGCTTGTCCAGCTGTGCCTTGACCGCTTCCACCACCTTCGGGTGGCGATGGCCGATATTCAGTACGCCGATGCCGCCGGCGAAATCGATCATGCGCTTGCCGTCTGCATCCCACAGCTCTGCATTCGTTGCATGGTCGGCAAACTGTTCATTGGGACTTGCCGCGCCCGCCGCAACGTAGCGTTCTTTGAGTGCCTGCAATTCTTTATTGCTCACTTTGCCATTCTCCCTGGGTTCAGGTTCGAAAGTTTCACCTAACAGTGTAAGTAGTACGGTCACAGGAAACAAACCGACTATTGTCGCCCTCAGGCCGCATTGTCCCGGAATTGCAGTTTTGCCAGGCGTTGATAGAGGGCGTTATGGCGCATCAGTTCATCATGGGTGCCCACCGCCAGCAGGCGTCCCTGGTCCATAACGGCAATCCGGTCCGCGTCCCGGACCGTGGCCAGGCGATGGGCAATCACCAGGGTGGTACGCCCGGCAGTGAGAGCTGGCATCGCTTGCTGGATCAGGTTCTCGCTCTCCGCGTCCAGTGCGCTGGTGGCCTCATCCAGCAACAGCACTGGCGCGTCGGCCAGCAGCGCCCGGGCGATGGCAAGACGCTGCTTCTGGCCACCGGACAGCCCCAGGCCGGCATCTCCGAGCAGCGTGCCGTAGCCCTTTGGGAGGCTCTGGATGAAATCATGGGCATGGGCGACCTTCGCAGCCTGCTCGACATCCTGCTGGCTGGCATCAGGCCGGGCGTAACGGATGTTGTCGGCCACCGTGCCATGGAACAGGGCTGGATTCTGGGGCACCAGGGAAAAACACCGGCGCAGGGCATCGAGAGACAGATCGGCAGTGTCGACGCCATCGAGCAGAATTCGGCCCTCTGTCGGTTGATAGAAGTGCAGCAGTAAATCGAACAGCGTGGATTTTCCGGCTCCGGACGGCCCCACCAGGGCCAGTGTCTCGCCGGCTCTGATCTCCAGCGAAAGATCTGTCAGCGCGGGCTGTTCCAGCCGCCCCGGGTAACTGAAGCTCAGCCGCTCAATCCGCATTGCCCCCTGAACGTGTTCAGGGAGTGTCAGTGTCGACGCTTTGCGTTCAAACGCCGGCTCAGTCAGTAACAGTTCAAACAGCCGCGCCGCCGAGCCTGCAGCCCTCTGCAACTCGCCGATGACCTCGCTGATGGCGCCGGCAGCAACACCCACCAGCAGACTGTAGAAGACAAAGGCCGCCAGCTCACCCGGGCTGATCCGGCCGTGAATAACGTCCAGGCCCCCTATCCAGATAACGATGCCCACAGCGCCCATCACCAGGGAAATGGCCAGCGTGGTCAGCCAGGCGCGCTGACGGATACGCTGGCGGGCAATCTCGAACGCCCGTTCAGACACTTCGGAAAAATATTTGCGGTCATGGGGCTGATGGTTGAAGGCCTGGACGGTTTTGATCTGGGTAAGGTTCTCGCCCACGTAGCTGCCGACATCGGCAACCCGGTCCTGGCTTAAACGGGAAAGAGCCCGCACCCGCCGGCCATAGAACAGAATAGGCGCAATCACCAGGGGGAAACCCAGCAGAATAATGCTCGCCAGTTTGGCGTTGGTGATGAACAGCAGCAGCAACCCCCCGACCAGCATCAGGGCATTGCGCAGCGCAATGGAAACCGTGGAGCCAATCACCGATTGCAGAACCGTGGTATCAGCGGTAAACCGGGACTGGATTTCCAGGGCCCGGTTCTGCTCGAAAAAGCCCGGATGAAGATCAATCAGGTGGTTGAAGACTTTTTTGCGGATATCCGCCACCACCCGTTCGCCGATCCAGGACACCAGATAGAACCGGGCAAACGAGCCAAATGCGAGCCCCAATACCAGGATGAAAAACAGACCGATGGCCCTGGCCAGGTTCTCCGGCGACTCGGTGGCTAATCCCTGATCCACGAGAATACGTAAACCCTGTCCTAACCCGAGCGTAATTCCGGCCGTAAAAATCAGCGCCACCAGGGCACCGGCGACAGCCCGGCGATAGGGGCTGATAAAGTCGATGACCAGTTTCAGGGCTTTGCGGTGACGAGTGTTAATGATGTGCCTCCTGGATACGGGGTGCTGTAGACTCCGCTAACAATACGGTTTGTACTCCATACAAGACCTATCATACAGCTACGCAAGAGCGTGCGGGTGGAGCAGCTTGCCAGGACCGTCGAAAGCCAGGGATGGCTTTCGCCGAGCGTACAGGGACGTATTTACAGCGTGTCCTGGCAAGCTGCTCCACCCGCGCGCTCGACTACTCCGAAGCGGAAGGAACATGAATTGAGAGCCTACGCCGACAACGATTACCCGGCAGATCATAAACCGGACTGGAAAATCATTTCAGGCCTCTGGCCCTATCTCGCCGAATTCCGCGGCCGGGTAGTCCTGTCCCTGGTTTTGCTGGTGTTGGCCAAGCTGGCGACCGTTGCCACGCCCATTGCCCTGAAATACATCGTCGACTACCTCGTCCAGAACCGCGGCGCGGACATGCTGCTTTGGATCCCGGTGATCCTGGTGGTGGCTTACGGCACACTGCGCTTTGGCGCCACCCTGTTCAATGAGCTTCGGGATGCGGTATTTGCCCGGGTAGCTGAACGGGCCATGCGCCGGGTGTCCCTGCGAGTGTTCGAGCACCTGCACCAGCGGGAACTGGCCTTCCACCTGGATCGAAAGACCGGTGGCCTGGCGCGGGATATCGAGCGGGGTACCAACGGCATCAGCTTTCTGCTCCGCTTTACCCTGTTCAACATTGTGCCCACCCTGCTGGAGATCCTGATGGTCGCCGGCATTCTTTTCGTGGTGTTCAACGTGGGTTATGTGCTGGCGATCCTGGTGGCCGTGGTGGTGTATGTGGTCTTTTCCATCAAGATCACCGAATGGCGGACGAAATTCGTGCGCGAAGCCAATGCCCGGGATAACCAGTCCAACTCGCGGGCCATAGACAGCCTGTTGAACTATGAAACCGTCAAATATTTCAATAACGAGCGGTACGAGGCCGAGGTTTATGATCGGGATCTGGACGACTGGGAACAGGCCCGTCTGAAAAACCGCCTGTCCCTGGCCGCGCTTAACTCCGGTCAGGCATTGATTATCGGTTTGGCGATGATCGTGATCATGGCCATGGCGGTCCGGGAAGTGGCCAGTGGTGAGATCACCCTCGGTGACTTCACCATGATCAACGCCTACCTGCTCCAGTTGTTCATTCCCCTGAACGCCCTGGGGTTTGTCTATCGCGAAATCCGGCAGGCACTGGTGAATGTCGAGCGCCTGTTCAAACTGCTGGCGGACAAACCGGCGATTGAAGATGCTCCGGATGCTACCGAGCTGGCCGTGAATAGGGGCGAAGTGCAGTTTGACCACATCCACTTTGCTTACCGACCGGACCGCCCGATTCTGAAGGATGTGAATTTTTCCATCCCGTCCGGCCACAAGATTGCCGTGGTGGGAGCCAGTGGCGCCGGCAAGTCCACCCTCGCCCGCCTGCTGTTCCGCTTTTACGACGTCGATCAGGGCGCCATAAGGATCGACGGCCAGGACATTCGGCAGGTGACCCAGGACAGCCTGCGCTCGGCGATTGGTGTGGTGCCTCAGGATACGGTGCTGTTCAACGATACCCTTTACCAGAACCTGGCCTATGGCCGGCCGGAAGCCACGGAAGAAGAGGTGTACCGGGCAGCTCGAATGGCTCACCTGGAAGACTTTATCCACAGCTTGCCGGAGGGTTATGAAACCAAAGTCGGCGAACGGGGCCTCAAGCTCTCCGGTGGTGAAAAACAACGGGTGGCCATTGCCCGGGTGATCCTGAAGAACCCGCCGTTGCTGATCCTGGATGAGGCCACGTCCTCCCTCGATTCACTTTCGGAGCAGGCCATCCTTACGGCGCTCAAGGAAGTCAGCCAGAGGCGCACAACACTGGTGATTGCCCACAGGCTGTCGACTGTTATGGATGCGGACAGCATCCTTGTGATGGAGGGCGGAAAAATCGTGGAGAGCGGACACCATCAGGATTTGTTGGCCCGGAACGGGCACTACGCCCGGCTGTGGTTCCAGCAACACCAGTCTGATGGCGGGGATACCGAAATTCAGCCGGAATCCTGATCGTTGTAGTCAAACACGACCACTTGATTGCGGCCTTGAGCCTTGCCCCGGTACATCGCCTGGTCCGCACGTACCAGAATCTGGCTGGGTTTTTCGTCAGTCCGGTCGGAAATGGCAACGCCGCAGGTTATGGTGCCCCGCAGTTCATCAAAGCCAATGAACCGCAATTGTTCAACGGATCGGCGAAGGCGTTCTGCAAATTGCCTGGCACTGTTCTCGTCGCACTGAGGCAAGAGCACGGCAAACTCCTCGCCACCGATTCGCCCCAGCGTGTCGCCCGTACGCAGTTCATTTTTGATGCGGTGGGCAGTCTCCCTCAGGACAAGGTCACCAACGTGGTGCCCGTAATGATCATTCACTCTCTTGAACCAGTCAAAATCGAAGAGTACGACCGCATAGCCGGCGCCGTTCCGTTTCAGCCTCTCAAACTCCCAGGACAGCACCTCGGTGAAGCGACGCCGATTGGCTGCACCTGTGAGATCGTCAGTGGTTGATGTCTGTCGGAGCTCTTCTTCAAGCGTTTTCTGGGAGGTGATATCCAGGATCGCGCCGTGCCAGATGACCGTACCGTCCGGCTTGAATTCCGGTTTGGAACGGCCCAGAACCCAGCTGACCACGCCCTCGTTTATAACCCGATATTCACAGATCCAGTTTTCGCCGCTTTTCTTCGAGTGGTTAATGGTCTGTTCAACAAAGCCGCGGTCTTCTGGATGAATGGCCTGGAATACAATAGTCCCATCGGCGAGCGCCTGCTCAGGCGTCACGCCATAGACCCGTTCAATGCCGGCACTGGCATAGGGAAACGTCATGGTTCCGTCCGGTTTGATCTCGAACTGGAACACCACACCCGGCAAGAGCGACGCCATTTTTTCAAAACGCTGGATCGTTTGCTGTTGCTCAGCCTTGATTTGCTCCAGCCTCTGTTCGTACTGCTTGCTGCTGGAGATCTCTATGTGCGTTCCGGAAATCCACTCGGGCTCACCTTCAAGTGTCCGACTGACGAGGCGACCATAATCTCGGACCCAAACCCAATAGCCGTCGCGATGACGCATGCGGGCTTCACACTCGTAATACTCGGAGTCGCCGCGGAAATGAGCCGTTAACTTCTGCTCTGAGAGAGCCAGATCGTCCGGATGGGCGTGCTTCATCCAGGTGTCAATGGACACCGGTTGAAGTTCTTCCAGCGAATACCCGATGATTTCCGCCCAGCGCTCATTAAAAATCGTCTCCCCCGTCTGGACGTTCCATTCCCAGGTTCCGGCGCCGGTCCCTTCCAGAATGGTTTTTAGACGTGAGGCTTCGTCTTGCTGAAGATAAAAAGAATGAGAGGGCATTCCACGTACTGCATGTCAGAGAGTTCCCGGCGATCATATAAGAACATGTAGCTGGAGGCGATACCCATTAGTCAGTAGATTCCACAAGTGCGAGCGCCAAACCTGAGGCCCTGGAGACCTGCTGCGAGACGGCCTCCCTGAGCACCGGAATGTCCCCAACAATCAGGCTGAACCAGTTTCTGGCGCGGGTGATGCCGGTATAGACCAGCTCTTTTGTCAGGACCGGGCTCAAACGGTCCGGCAAGACCAGGCAGGTGTGGTTGAACTCCGAACCCTGGGATTTGTGCACCGTCATGGCGTACACGGTTTCCAGCTGCTGTAGACGACTGGGCGAGATCCAGCGAATACCGCCAGCGGTGTCGCTATCCGGAAACGCCACCCGCAGGGTATAGCGGGGCTCACCGGTGTCGGTCCGATCCCAGGGCACGTTGACGGCAATGCCAATGTCGCCGTTCATCAGGCCCAGGTTGTAGTCGTTGCCGGTAATCAGCACAGGCCGGCCCTCATACCAGCCCTCGGCCCGCGAAATCAGTTTTTCAGCCAGTAACTGCCTTGCGATCCGGTCGTTCAGGCCTTCCACGCCCCAGGGGCCCTTGCGCAGGGCACAGAGCACCTGGAAGTCACTGAAGGCTTCAAGGAGCTGCACCGCCATCGCATCCCAGTCTTCGCGGGGGCTGCTTTCGTTCAGGCCATGATTCTGCAAGCGTTCGAGGTAATGGCGGTAACCAACGGGTGGTGGCAGGCTTTGGCCATTCACTTGCCGGCCCTGCCCGGCATTTCGGAATGCCTCGGGTGAGCCGGTGATGGCATGTCGACACACCAGGTCCAGGGTGTCTTCCGTATCCCCACTTTTCGACCGGCTGTTAAGCAAAATTACGTCGTCGAATTCTGCTTGCCGGATCTGGCGCAACATGGCGTTATCAAGCGCATTGGTATTCACAGCTTCGGCAAACGCGCGGATACCGCTGTCCTCCCGGAACCGGTAGCTCTTGCGCAGCATGGCCACGGCCTGATCCATGGGTTGGCCGGTTTCGTCCACCAGTGACTCCGGTATCTCGCCTCCGGCCAAGGCGGCCAGCCACCGGGCAGTTTCCGGAGTGTAATGCGCCAGCAACGCCCGCTGGCACAGCTCCCCCAGTACCGCACCGGCGTCCACCGAGGCCAGCTGGTCCTTGTCGCCCAACAGGATCAGCTGGGCGTTGGCGGGCAGGGCATCAAACACCGACGCCATAAGATCCACGTCCACCATCGAGGCCTCGTCGATCACCAGGATATCCACCAGCAAAGGGTTGTCCCGGTTATGGCGGAATTTGCGGGTATCCGGCCGGCTGCCCAGTAACCGGTGCAGGGTAGTGACCCTGGTGGGGATATCATTCAGGTCCACGTTGCCCGGCAGTTCGGCAAGGGGTAACCGGCTCACCGCACCACCGATGGATTCGTTCAGTCGGGCTGCCGCCTTGCCGGTCGGGGCTGCCAGGCGGATCCGGTATTTCCGACCGGCCCGTTCGGGGGATTCCCCGGCGACGGCCTGCAGGGCCGCCAGCAGGTTGACCACGGTGGTGGTCTTGCCGGAGCCCGGCCCGCCGGTGATCACGGCGAAATGGTTGCGGGCCGCCAGGGCACAGGCCAGTTTCTGGTAATCCACCGGTTCTGACGACCGGAACAGCGTATCCAGAGCGAGAGACAGGGTGCGGGCCGGACCGGATTCCGGATCTGCCAGGGGTGATGGCAAAGCCAGGCGGTGCCGGATACCCGCCGCAATGCGTTGTTCGTAGCGCCAGAATCTGCGCAGATAGAGCCGGGTTCCGTTCAGCACCAGGGGTGTTGTATGTGAGCCATCACTTACGGCGCAGGCGCCTTCCAGTATGATCAAGCATTCCGGCAGCGTTACAAGTGCAAGCACGTCGGCGGGCTTGGGCCGGTCCGGCTCGCTGGTGCCGGAATCGGTGAGCGGCTCCTGGACCGACTCCTCTGGCGGCAGTGACAGGGTATGCCCGGCATCGGCCAGGAGATTGCCCAGATCGACGCAGACATGGCCACGCCCCACCTGATGGGAGACCAGTGCCGCCAGCAGCAGGAGCAGTGGGTCCGGGCGTTCGCCCTGCTCTTCCGAGAGCTCCCGGATCAGCCGGGCAAACCCCACATCCAGCGCGCGGATCCACTCCGCCTGCTGCCAGTGCAGCAGCAGGGTCTCGGTTCTATCCGGACTCGAGAGCAGATCGTTGATATCGAAGGTGGTATCACCGGCAGCGGGTACGGTCGGCGTTTCCGCAGCGATGTCCTCCGCGAACAGATCAATCTGGTGGTCGGACTTTCCGGTTTGGGAGCGGGAACGGCTCATGCGGCCACCTCCGCAACCGACTCGCCATCAAACAGGGCATCCAGTTGTTCAATCAGGGCTCTGGGCGGTTTGTCGGTGAAGGCGCCACCTGTGCTGGAATCAATGCCTCGCAGGAACAGATACACCGCGCCGCCAATGTGTCGGTCGTAGTCGTAATCCGGCAAACGGGCTTTAAGCAGCCGGTGCAGGGCCAGCAGGTAGAGCACGTATTGCAGATCGTAGCGTTTATCCAGGATGGCGTTGCCCATTGCCTGATCGGTATAGGCGCTGTTGTCTTCGCCCAGGGTATTGGATTTGTAGTCCAGCACGTAATAGCGCCCGTTGTGTTCGAACACCAGATCGATAAACCCCTTGAGCATCCCGTTGAATCGGGTCTCCTCGACTCGGGGACGGTCCGCGCGATTCAGGGTGTGCACGGTTACCAGCTCGTCGAGTTTGCGGATACTGACGTTGCGGCTTTCAAACCAGAACTCCAGTTCCGGGCGCAGGGTGATCAGGTCCGCCAGGCAGACGGTTTCTGCACCGGCCCGGTCGAGGCTCAATGGTTTGCTGATCAATGCCAGCAACCAGCGCTCCAGCGGCTCCACCCATTCGTTCCAGCCACGAGTGCCGCAGCGCCGGGTCAGCTGCTCATGAAGTAGCGGCGGGTTATCCACAACCCGCTGAAACCCCTGCTGTGTGCACCATTCCAGCAATTCGTGCAGGAAGGTGCCGGGTCCGGCGCCTTTCGGAAAGTTATGCTGGTTGCGCTGGTTGGCCATTTGAGCCGGGTTTTCCTCTTCGTCCAGGGTACTTTCTTCCAGCAGGTTCTGGGTCTGGGCATCTTCCACCTCACCGGTAAACGCGATCCCGGTGCCGGTCATGCCGGTGTATTCGATGGAGGAGTAGCTGGCAATCCACCAGTCCTCTCTGGCCTCACGGGAAGAGACCATGGCCGGGCCAAGCGCTTCGGGCGCCGGTTCGTGGTAGTGCGTATCGTCCGGATCCGGTAACGGGGTTATCCGGATCTCTGCTCTGCCCTCTGCCAGTTTCCCCAGGCAATCGCTGATACGGCTTTGCCCTTCGCCGGCAATCAGGTAGCCCAGTCCGCTTTGCTGCCAGTTGTCCAGGGCCGCCGTGCCGACCCAGGTGGCGAAGCGGGCCCGGGTCAGGGCTACGTAGAACTTGCGGATATCCTCGCCGAGGCGCTCACGGTCAGCCCTGGCCACGTCGTCCGGCGACGGGTCGAATACCGTGACCAGCCTGCCCTGGTCATTGTGATAGCGCACGAAGGCCTGCTTTTCACTCTGGGCGCGAAAGGCCGTGCCAAAGGGCAGAAACACCAGCGGGTATTCCAGACCCTTGGACTTGTGCACGGTGATGACCTTCACCAGGCCGGCATCACTTTCCAGCCGCAGGGTACGGTGTTCATCTTCCTCGTCGGCTGCACGCAGAATCTGGGTGTAGTGGTGCACCAGGGCATGCTCGCCGTCCAGTTGCAGGCTGTCCTGCTGCAGCAACTCGGCAATGTGCAGAATGTCGGTCAACCGCCGTTCGCCGTCAGGGCGTTGCAGTAACCGGCCTGGCACCTCGAAATCCATCAGGAAGGTTCGCAGCATGGGCAGTACACCCTGCTTCTGCCATTGCTGCTGGTAACCAATAAAGCGCTCGATTTCCCGTTCCAGCACGAGCTCGTCGGTCAGCAGCTGATTCATGGCATGCCAGGACTGACCGAGGGTGGGTGTAGCCAGGGCCGCACGGATATAGGCCAGCTGCCGGGGCTCGGCAAATGCCCGAAGCCAGCAGAGCATTTCCTGTGATTCCCGTGAGGTCAGCACCGAATCGCGGTCTGACAGGTACACACTCTTGATACGCCGCTGGCCCAGGGCCTCCCGCACTGCGCTGGCCTCGTTGCGGTTGTTGACCAGTATCGCGATGTCTTTGGGGGCAACCGGCTCCAGATTCTCTGAATTATCGTGCAAAGCAAAACCCGCCTGCCCGGCCTGGCCCAGGGTCAGCAATTGGGCGATCTCACTGGCGCAGGTTTCCGCCACATCGGCCGTGGCAGTGCCCTTGGCCATACCTTTCGGATTGCCGTCCCTGTCCTCTTCCCCGGATTCGTGGGTCCAGAACACCAGGCTGGGCTGCACTTCTCCGTTAATCGACCAGCTTCGTTTGGTGCCGTTGGCGTCCACTCCCTGGAACGGCAGCGGTGAGGTGTCGCCCTTGCCGAACAGGAAGGCGCCGTCCCGGCTGTTCTGGTCACTGTGTTCAAAGACCCGGTTAACCGCCGCCACCATGGACTTGGCGGAGCGGAAGTTCTTACCCAGTGTGTAGGTGCGCTCTTTCACGCCCTGCCGGGCCTGCAGGTAGGTGTAGATGTCGGCCCCCCGAAAGCCGTAAATGGCCTGCTTGGGATCCCCGATCATCAGCAGGCAGGTACCGTGATCACTGCCCGCCACGTTGTAGATGCGGTCGAAGATACGGTACTGCACCGGGTCGGTGTCCTGGAATTCGTCAATCAGAGCAACGGGAAACTGGCGACGGATCGTCGCGGCCAGCTGGTCGCCCCGGGAGCCGTGCAGCGCATCGTCCAGCCGGGTGAGCAGATCGTCAAAGCCCATTTCCGAGCGTTTCTGCTTTTCTGACTCCAGCCGCCCGGCAATCCAGTGGCTGGCGTGGCGCAGAATGTCGGATTTGGCGTTGGGCTGGTTCTGGCTGAAATCCAGCAGCGCTCCGATGGCATCAAAGGCCGGGTGATGAGGGGCAGAATCATCGCCCTTGAGAATCTTGTCGAGCCCTTCGGGCGTCTGATTCTTGAAGCCCGCGGCGCTATCGATCTTTTCCGGCAAAAGGTCGTCCGATTCCGCCCAGGCAACCAGCAAGTCCCAGACCTTGATCATGGCATTCTTGCTGGCGCCATGGAGTCGCTTGCTCTTGTTCAGATCGTTCAGCAGCTCGATGACGTCATCGCGCCACTGGCTCCAGGGGTGGGCTTTCAGAGACTGTGACTGTTCCAGACGCTGCTGAACCACTTGATCAATGGCCTGATGAACGCTGTCCGGGGGTGTGCCCAGGCTCAGGGGATCGTCAATCAGATTGCGAACACCCTGGCGCAGGTCCCCGGGGGTTTTCCAGTGGCTCAGGGCCTCGTCCATCAGCGCCGGTGGCAGAGGATAGACAAAGGTGCGCCAGTAATCCCGGGCGACCTCGTCCAGCAATTCGCTCTGGTCGGTTTCGAGGGTGAGTTTGAACAGGCTGCCGCTGTCGAAGGCGTGCTCGCTGAGCATGCGGTTGCAGAAACTGTGGATGGTCGATACCGCCGCCTCGTCCATCCATTCGGCGGCCAATAGCAGCTTCTTTCGGCATTCCGGCCAGCTGGCCGGATCCGGGTAGCTTTCATCCCGTAGCTGGTAGATCAGTGCCGTCTCCGCGGGTGGATTGGGCTCGTCGGGCGCGTCAGAAAACACCTCGGCGGCCTGGGTGAGCCGGGTGCGGATACGGTCACGCAGTTCCTTGGTGGCGGCCTCGGTAAAAGTGACCACCAGCAGGTTGGGAGGCAGCAGGTTCTGCAGAGGGCTGTCGGGCGACTGGCCGTGGCCAAGCACCAGGCGTACGTACAGAATAGCAATGGTAAAGGTTTTGCCGGTGCCGGCACTGGCCTCGATCAGAGCACTGCCGTTGAGGGCCAGTGCCAGGGGATCCAGGTTCGGATTCCGGTTGGTCATCTGCTCGGTCATTCCAGGCCTCCGATCTGATCTGCAGCCGATTTGTCCTGCTCGGCTTCCCAAACCGGCACGTAGAGCTGATGCAGCAGGGCTTCGAATTCACCGCTGGCCATCAGCAGCTCCGGTGTTTCAAAGGCTCCTCTCAGGTAACCCGTATCCCGCTCCAGAGCAATGGTATATGCCTGCTGCGCCTCTGATATGGCTCGTTCATGGTCACCGACGTACTTTTTGCTGCCGTAGAAACTGGTGATCCAGGCAAAGCCGGCCTCGCAGTGAATGGGCAGCGCCCGGGTGGTGGCGTCCATCCATCCGCTGAGCACCGTTTCGAACAACGGTCTGGCCCGCTCTGGATGCAATGGAGCAAAGCGGAATTTCCGTCCCTCCTCCTTGCCCAGAACCAGGGTCTCAAAAGGTTGACCGCCGAGCTGGCCTGCCAGATGGATCAGCCAGTCCCGCATCAGATTGGCATAGCGTACTTTCTTGCTGGATCCTGAACCGGTCAGCAGGCTGGAACTCGCCACCACCAGCCGGCACAGTTCCCCCTGGGCATTGCAGCGCAGGTTGTCGATCAGATCCGCGATTTCCACCGAACCCAGGGCGTTTTCAAACCGGTAGTCAAAGGATAGCGGTTCAACGATTGCTTCCGGCCAGTCAGCCAGTGCGTTCTGGTAACGCTCGAACAGATCGGGCAAACGCCCGGCCAGCTCGGAACGCAGGCGGTGTTCGGTCACGCCCATACCCAGGTCCCCGCGTCGGGCCATGCGGTCCAGAGTTGCCTGCAACCGGTCGTGCAGTTCCTCTTCGCTGCTGGCTTTCAATAGCCCGTCCTGGATCAGCTCGTTGTCCAGGCGCCAGCGGTCGAGGCCGTCCAGCTCGAAATTCTCGTTGTCGGTGTCGTCGTCTTCGACATCCTCGAAGCGCACCTGCAGCCGGCGCTGGTAAAAGGTATCGATGGGCTTTTTCAGGAAAGCCGCCAGATCGTTCAGACTGATGGGCTCTTCGGGCGCCTGGTAAGGTAGTGCCGACTGTGTCTGCGCGGCAGCCTCACCACCATGGGCACTGCGCCATTCCCGCTCGTAGGTGAATAACCGGCGTGCCTCCAACACCTCGGCCAGGGGACGGGGCGAACTGTTTTCCCCCTTTCCACCCTCCTCCAGCCCGTTGGCTTTCGGGAAATAGCTCCGGCTGAACGGCTGCAACGGGTGTTGGGTCGTCAGTGCCTCGATGACCCTGGTTTCGGGTTGCCCTGACACAGACCAGAGACTGTCCAGATGATCCTGAAGCTGCCCCACCAGAACCGACGGCGGCCGTTCCGAATCGTCCTTGATGCTGCGGCCGACCCAGCTGATGTAAAGCTGCTCCCGGGCAGACAACAGGGCTTCCAGGAACAGGTAGCGATCGTCTTCCCGGCGGGATCGGTCCCCCGGGCGGTAATCCTGGGCCATGAGATCGAAATCCACCGGCGGCCGGGAGCGGGGATAGTCGCCGTCGTTCATGCCCAGCAGGCACACTTTCCGGAAGGGTATGGCACGCATGGGCATCAGGGTGGCGAAATTGACCTTGCCGGCCAGGAAACGCTGGTTCAGGCCGCCTTCATCCAGCCCCTCCAGCAGCACATCCTTGACGATGTTCAGGGGCAGGGTCTGTTCCTCAAGGCCCGCTGCCAGGGCGTCTTCCAGCCACTGCGCCAACTGGCGGCGGAAACGGTTCAGCAGCAACAGGTCGCTGCCTTCGACCTTATGGAAGAACTGCCCGAGCATCTCTGAGAACAGGCCCTCCCATTCGTCCGGTGTGCGATGGGTCTGCAGCGCCTGCCAGAGGGTTTCCAGCTGATGCACAAAGTCGTTCAGGCGGCCGGCAAGGCTGGCCTGCAGGCCCCCGATTTCCCCGAAGGGTTCCACACCGGCCCAGGGCTCATCGTCGCCCATACCATAGCCCAGCAGCATTGAGCGCAGCCCGGATTGCCAGGTGTTGCGCTCCAGCTCGGAGGGCAGGTCCAGGCTTTCCCGGTGCTGGCCGTGCAGACCCCAGCGGATATTGGCGCCCTCGACCCAGCGACGAGCCAGGGGGATCTCGTCTTCATTGATTCCGAAACGGTCCCGTATGCCAGGTACTTCCAGCAGGCTGATGATCTCACTCACCGAAAAACGGCTGCGGGGCAGTGACATCAGGGTTTCCAGGGCAATCAGAACCGGCTCGTGGTGGCGCTGGCCCTGGTCGGAAATGGTGAAGGGAATGTGGCGCTTCCGGCCCGGCTGGTAGCGGCCGAATACGGCCTGGATGTGGGGCGCGTACACGTTGATATCGGGCACCATCACGATGACGTCCCGGGGCCGCAGCGTGGGATCGACGTTGAAGGCGGCGAGAAGCTGATCGTGCAGAATTTCCACTTCCCGCTGCGGGCTGTGGGCCTCGTGGAACGCCAGGGAATGATCCCGCTGAATATCCAGTTGTCGTTGTTGCTGGCGGATTTCCTGGAGGGGCGTCAGGTTGTGGATATCGTTCTGCAGCTGATGCAGCAGGCGCGGTGCGTCCTCGTTGCCATGGTCCGAAAAAATATCGATTTTCTGGTCCGGAGTCTGGAAGCTGCCACGGTACTGGTCCGGGTTGTCGAACTCGTCCAGCAGCCGGATGTAGTCCCGGCCCTGCTTGCCCCAGGCGGCCAGCAGCGGATTGGCGTGCTGGTGCAGCTGGTCCGGATCCTCAATGGCGGAAAGTGCCGGATGGGTCCTGCCACGTTTGCGTTCGGCGGTGAGCAGCTCCCGGTCGCTGATGATGTCGGCCCAGTAGAACTGGCAGGGGTTGTGAACACACAGCACCACCTGACTGAACCGGCTCAGGACGTACAGGGCTTCCAGCGCTTGCCGGGGCAATGAGGAGACGCCAAAGACGACAATGCGGGTCGGCAGCCGGAACGGGTTGGCCGGCGCCTGAAGTCGCTGGCCCTGTTCCATGAACCGGGTATGGATCTGCGAGCGGCTGGTATGAGCGTCTGCGCCCACATCCTCAACCAGCCGGCGCCAGAGCAGGGGCTGCCAGCGGGTTTCCGCATCCAGAGGCTTTTCCTCGGCCCGGGCCGTGATAATCACGTCCTTGCCCTGCTCCCACGCAGCCAGCCAGTCGGCCCGGAACACCTGGTACTGATCAAACAGATCGGCCACCTTTTCCGCCAGCTGGAAATTGCGCAGGTCCGGATCGTTACCTTCCAGAAACCGGGCCAGCGGTGTAAAGGCCTCGTCCTGCCCCACCAGACGTGGCAATAACCGGTACAGCCGCCACACCAGCCGCCGTTTGTCGAAGGGCGACTGTTCCGGTACCTCACCGTCCGGAAGCACGGCCCGGTAGGCTTGCCAGATAAACCGGGCCGGGAACAGGAAATCCATACCGGCAGCGATCCCGAGGCCGCCCTCAAGGCCATCTTCGGTGCGCTTCTCCGCCAGCGCCAGCTTCAGCCACTGGGCAATACCGTTGCTCTGCACCAGGAAGGTCTCGCTCTCCAGTGGCGGCATGGGGTTGTGCCGACAGATGTAGACAACGGCCCGGCGCAAGTCTTCCAGATGGTTGGCGTGGATTGCGTGAAACCCGGGTTCGATCCTGGCGCGTAGCTCGGTGGGCTCGGTGGAGAGTGCGGCCATGAATTTCCTTGTCTGGTGTGCAGTTCAATCCTGTTGCTACAGGTTACCGTATGTGACCACAGATGCGGACTGTCTGAAACGTCTGATCTCCAAAAATCATAACGGCCCGTCGCGACAAACGGTGTCGTGAATTATCGGCAAAAGGGAGAAGCACTATGTGGACACTGATCACTGGCGCGGGGTCGGGCATTGGGCGGGCCCTGGCCCTGGAACTTGCTGCTCAAGGCCACGACCTGATCCTTGCAGGTCGCACCGTGTCGAAGCTGGAGGAGGTCGCGACAAAGCTCCGCGTGGAGGCGCCCGACCGTGAAGTGATGACGCTGGAAGTGGACCTTGCGGATCCCGAAAGCACCCGCAATCTGGCTCAACAGCTAAGTGATGCCGTCGATCATCTCTCAGCGTTCGTGTATTGCGCTGGCGTGGGTGAGCCGGCTGCGGATTTTGCCAGCCTTGGGCTCATCGATTTCCAGGAAGCCCTGGCCGTGAACGTGTCCGCGCCCATGCTGCTCACCCAATCGTTGTTACCGATACTCAAAGGGGGTGAACCCTCGTCGCGAATCGTGATGATTGGTGCGGGTATGGACAAGCATGCGCAACCCGGAACGGGCAGCTACGGGATCAGCAAGATGGCGCTGCGTCGGCTGGTGCGTCAGATGTCCGTTGAGTTCGACACCATGTCGGACGGGCCGGTTGTCAGCCTCTTTCAGCCGGGGCTGGTGGATACGCCGGGTATTCGAAGCCATATCGACAAGGCGGGCAAGTTAGATCTGCCCCACGCGGAGTGGCTGGCCAATCGTCTGACGTCGGGGGATTGCCTGAGTGCCGAACAGGCCGCCAGTGCCATCGTGTTTACGCTCAATCAGATACCGGAGAGCGATTTTCACGGGGCCGTTTTCAACGGCGCCGATCTGGTGGATTCGCTCTCATTCGCTGGAAGCTAGGGGAACGTCAAGCGGGCCCTAGAGAGGGACCCGCATGGTTTCGGAGCCGCTGTCAGGCATACCAATCATTTCATCGGTTCCAGTCGGCGGAATCACCTCGGTGCGCTCGACCTCGTATTCGTGGAAATGTTCTCGCACCGCGCAGGCGCCGGTGAACATGACTGGCTTGTCGTAGGGGTCCGTCAGAACGTAGCCCTGACCATCCAGATAGAACCGCGCCATATAATAGCGCCCTTCCATCGAGACAATCTCCAACAGAGAAATCGTGTCGTGCTTGTGTTTTTTCAGTTCGCCAGTGTCCATGTGCATGGGAAGTCTCCCGCAGGTTTGTTGTCGTAAGGAACAGTACGAAACGCTTTCCGTTACAGGTCATAAAACGAGCAATTATGAGCAGGATTGATTTGGTCAAAGCCGCCGTGGACGAGCAGTTGAATGACAGCTACGACCTGCTGGCCATGCGGATGCTGTTTCCCCCGGACCACGTGGAAGTAAAAATTGATCAGGAAATCAAAGACCTGTACGTGTATCCGGAAAGGCTCGATACCGGGTATCGCGACGAATGGCGTGCCATTGCCACCCGGGCCCTGTTCCGGAACGCCTTTGGCGATCACTGGCGGCCTGATGAAGATCATCTGGCCGGAGAAGGGGCGTCGGTGAGAGCAAGCTGGCTGGCGGAACGCGAATCCGGAGCCCTGATCCGACCGTATTGTTTAAAAGATGAACAATAGAGAGGTGCCATCATGGGTCACCAACACATCGTTTCCGGAAAGTGGCTGATTCCCGTGCTTCTGGCTTTCATTGGCTTCGCGGTTCTCGGGTCCCCACAGTCTGTGGCCAGTGACAAAGACGCAGAAATCCGCGACACCATCCTGCGCCAGATCGAAGCGTTTGCGAACAACGACGAGGAGCAGGCCTGGGCCCACGCCTCCGAGGGTATCAAGCGTCGATTCGGGTCGTCACAGGTGTTTGTCGATATGGTTCGTGAAGCCTACCCGGCGGTGCACAACGCCACGGCAATCGAGTTTACCCAGCGCGTGCCCCACGGCGCCTTTGAAATCCAGGTGGTGCGTTTGCAGGGGCCGGAGGGCAAGCGATGGGACGCCTATTACCGGATGGTGCTCACTGAAGGGGTCTGGAAGGTGGCCGGCGTGAGACTCCAGCCGGCCGAGCTGGGCATTTAACGGTATCAAACCAGATGGCGCCCACCATCCAGGGGCAGGGTGCGGCCCGTGATATAGGGGTTGTCCAGCAGAAACTGAAGCGTGGCGACAGCGACCTCAGCCCCCGGTTCTATTCCCATAAGCGACTTCTTCAGGGTTTTCTCCCGATACGCCTGGCTATCGCCCTGGTTGAACATGATCAGGGACGGCGCCACGGCGTTCACCTTGACCCTGGGCGCCAGTAGACGGGCGAACGACAGGGTCAGGTTAGTCAGGGCTGCCTTGCTGGCGGCATAGGCGATATGCTTCGCGCTGCCCTTCTCCACCACGTAGTCGGTCATGTGGATAATGTCGGTTGTCGAACCCTCCTGCTCCAGCATCGACCGGCACGCGAGGTTTATCCGGTAAGGTGTCATCACGTGAATCTGCATCATGGCGTTCATCACGTCTGCCGGGTCGGAGTCTTCGCTCTCTGGTATCCAGTCCGAGGCATTGTGGATAATGGCACGTAGCGTGTCCGTCCGGGATTTCAGGGCCTGGATGAAGTCATCAATGCCCGCATTCGTGGCAAAATCCGCATGGAGACACACTGCTCCCGCCTTCTGCAGCGCGTCGATGGCCGGTCGATAGGAGCGGTAGGTGACGATGATGGGCTGGCCGCGGTCAAGGCAGGCTCTGGCAAAGGCCAGGCCGATGCGTTGGCCGGCGCCGGTAATCAGGATGGGTGCGGTCATGGTGTTCTCCTGTAATCAGTGTCTTACCTACGTTAATGTCATGCCGACGGCTCAACGTGGTAGCGTCACTTTCCCGAACCATCTTGAAGGAAGATCAACCTGGCCATGTCACCGGCGAAGCGACAGAGCACACAACTGGCCACTGCGGATCTCGATAATCCGCTCTATTACCTCGAGAACATGGAAACCGTCCTTGGCTGGGTTCAGAGCCATCACGGTGACTTGCTGACAGCAGAAGAGCTGGATCGACTGGCCAGTTTCCATACCCTTTCAATGCCGGCCCGGGCATTGCTGACCCGAATGGTGATGCGCACGGGCGATCTCTTCCGGTCGGACAAGCTCAAGTATCCGGAGCTCGGCGTACCAGAGGCCCGTGCCCTCGACGAAATCATGGAGGCAGGCTGGTTGGATACCGATCCCCTGCTCAGCCTGGATGAACTGTTCAGATTGTTCACGCTTGGAGAACTGCGTCCGGCCATGGAACCGCTTTTAAAGGCGGCCGGAGAGCCCGCCAACCTGCCCAAAGGCCGGATGCGCGACGCCCTGCTTCTGCGATTTCCCGACCCTCTGATCGTCGCCGACTGGCTCGGTCAGCACGCCAGACCGGTTATCAGGCTCAAAACCATGGCGTTGTTTGACCGGGTGCGCCTGATGTTTTTTGGCAATCTTCGCCAGAGCTGGTCGGATTTTGTGCTGGTGGAACTGGGCCATCAGCAGTATGAGCCGGTGACCTTCACGCCTGATTCCCGGGCGTTCCAGTATCGTTCAGAGGTCGACCTGTATCTTGCCATGCACCAGTGCCGGGAATGGCTGGACCAGGGCGTACCCGCCCACGAGGTTTGGCAGGCGGTTCCGGCACCCTCGGATAACGCCTGGCTGACCAGCCGCCGGGACCGGCTGTTGCTGGAATTGGGCCGGCAGGCAGAGCGCCAGGGGGAACGGAAGCTGGCGTTGGAGGCTTTCGCCAGCAGCGGCCATCGGGAAGCGCGGCTGAAACAGCTCCGGTTGCTGGAGCGGATGAAGCGTCACCAGGAAGCCTGGGCCATTGCCTCCGAGTGGCAGAACCAGGAACTGAGCGATGCTGAAGCCCAGGGCCTGGCGCGGATTCTCAAGCGGCTTGCGAGCCGGCTTGGCGAGATACCGCCACCGCCCCCAGAGCAGCCGCTCATCCGGGAGATCACCTTCACCCTGCCGAAGCCAGAGGTCGGGTCGGTCGAATACGCCGTTCGGGACTACCTGTATCGGGACGAGGCGCCCGTGCTTTATGTGGAGAATACCCTGATCAACGGCCTGTTTGGCCTGCTCTGCTGGCAAACCATTTTCGAGCCGGTGCCGGGGGCCTTTTTCCATCCCTTCCATGTGGGCCCGGCGGACCTGACCCGGGAAGATTTCGTCAGCCGTCGGAAGGGATCGTTCGAGCAATGCTTTGCGCGGCTGGCGGATGGCAGTTATCGGGAGCGGATACTGGCGAATTACCGGGCCAAACAGGGCACCACCAATCCGTTCGTCATCTGGCCGGTCATCACCGAGGAACTGCTGAGCCTGGCGCTGGACTGTCTGCCACCGGCGGATCTGGAACGCCTGTTCCGTCGCCTGCTGTTGAATATCCGGGAGCATCGTAGCGGCTTTCCTGATCTGATCCGGTTTCTCCCCAATGCGGCTGAGCCTGACAAGCGTTATGAAATGATCGAAGTGAAGGGGCCGGGTGACCGTTTGCAGGACCACCAGATCCGTTGGCTCGAGTTCTTTGCGGTTGAAGGCATCCCCGCCAGTGTTTGTTACGTGCGATGGCAGGCGAGCGAGGCGATGGAATGACGGTGACAGTTGCCGTCCGGACTCTGTGCGAGTTTGCCGCGCGTAAGGGCGACCTGGACTTCCGCTATACCCCGGCACCCAGTGCCGAGGAGGGCATTGCTGGCCATCAGGCAATCCAGTCCCGGCGCGGCTACGGCTATAAAAGCGAGCATTTACTGACCGGTGAATGTATGGGGTTATTGCTTTCCGGCCGCGCCGATATCTATAACCCCCACCGAGGCCGGCTGGAAGAGATCAAAACCCATCGGGGCGACCTGTCCCGAATCCGTGAGCATCAGCGGGCACTCCATCGCGCTCAGCTGAGAGCCTACGGCGCGCTGTTGTGCCGGCAGGAAAACCGGAAAACCCTGGAGCTGGCACTGATCTATTACGACACTGGAAGAGACAAGGAAACGCCAGTGGTGGAGACCGCCAGTGCCAAAGAGCTCTGGCAGGAACTGGAAACCCTGTGTAGTCATTACAAGGCCTGGGCTGAGCAGGAAGAACATCACCGCGAGCAGCGCAATGTCCTGCTTTCAGGCCTTAGATTCCCCTTCCCCGCATTTCGCCCCCGGCAGCGCCAGCTGGCGGAGACGGTGTACAAAAACTCGGTAAAGTCCGGCACCCTTTTGCTGGAAGCCCCCACAGGCCTGGGCAAGACCCTCGGCACCCTGTTCCCGGCGTTGATGGCGATGCCAGCAGCCGGCCAGGACCGCCTGTTCTACCTCACCTGTCGCAATACCGCCCGTCAGCTGGCCATGGATGCGGTAGCCCGCCTGCGTTCGGCTCAAGCTGCCCAGCATTGGCCACTGCGAACATTGGAACTGGTCTCGAAAGACGATGCCTGCGAGCACCCGGACAAGGCCTGTCATGGCGATTCCTGCCCCCTGGCTAAAGGGTTTTTCGACCGGCTTCCTGACGCCCGGGCGGAAGCCGCCCAGAGCGAAGGCACGCTGGATCAGCACACTCTGGCGAAGATCGCCGCCGGTCACGATATTTGCCCCTACTTTCTGGCCCAGGAAATGGCCCGGTGGAGCGATGTGGTGATCGGGGATGTGAACCGGCTGTTCGATCAATCCGCCCTGCTCCACGGTTTGATTCGCCAGAACAGCTGGAAGGCCAGCGTGCTGGTGGATGAGGCCCATAACCTGGTGGACCGTGGCCGGGGTATGTATTCGGTTCGGCTGGATCAGCAGCGCTTACTGAGGATCAAAAAAACCGCACCGAAGCCGCTGAAATCCGCCATCGATCGCACCGCCCGCGCCTGGCAGAGCCTGATCCGGGATTACCAGGCTGATACAGAAAGCCCGGAGTTTCTGGAGACACTGCCGACGCAATTGCTGGGTGCCCTGCAGGCCATGGTCTCGAATCTGACCGATTACCTGGCCGATAATCCCCCGGATCTGGCCCTGCAGGAGCTGTTGTTTGAATGCGTCGCCTTCATGAAGCTGGCGGACTCCTTTGGTGATCATTCCCTGTGTGAGTTCCAGCGCGCCGGTCGGGGGCGGGCCAGCCTGACCATCCAGAACCTCATTCCGGCGGATTTCCTGAGGGAAAGGTTCGAGGCGGCGCATTCGGTTCTGCTGTTTTCCGCCACCCTGAGCCCCGGTGTTTACTTCCGGGATTTGCTGGGGTTGCCCGAGGATTCCCGTTTTACCTCCTTGCCCAGCCCGTTCAGCGCCGACCAGCTGCAGGTGCAGTTCACGCCTGGTATCAGCACCCGCCAGGCTCACAGGGAGGCATCACTCAAACCGATTGCCGACCTGATCGCCCGCCAGTTCCGTGAGCGGCCCGGGCATTACCTGGCGTTTTTCAGCAGCTTCAAATACGCGAAGCAGGCCAGCGACGCGTTGGCGGAGCATGCGCCGGATATACCCCAGCGAGCTCAGCAACCGGGCATGTCGCCTCAGCATCGAGCAGACTTTCTGGCCGGTTTCCGGAACCCGGAGGGCAGTGTGGCGTTTGCGGTGTTGGGCGGGGTGTTCAGTGAAGGCATTGATCTGCCCGGCGATCAGTTGATCGGTGCCTTTGTGGCCACCCTGGGCTTGCCGCCGTTCGATGCCTGGCATGAAATCCTGAAGGGTCGCCTCGAAAAACGCTTCGGCGCCGGCTATGACTACACCTATCTGATTCCGGGGCTGCAGAAAGTGGCCCAGGCGGCGGGGCGGGTGATTCGCACCCCGGAAGACCGGGGGGTGATCTGGCTCATTGATGACCGGTTTCTGCAGCCGGCCATCAGCAGGTTTTTTCCGCGCTGGTGGTTTGCACAGGGCGACTCTGCCGATCCGCGGCCCGAGTCTTCAGAGACCGGTTAATCACTATGGTGTCTACAGGGCCTTCCTGTGCAATAGCCGACAGTGCCTGCTCAAGTGTCGCATTGGCGATGGCCTCATGATCCTGGGGCAGAGAGTTGACCGCCAGTGGAAGAAAGTCCAGCAGCCGGTCATCGCCGAAGGTCGCTATTTTCAGAGCCTTCGGAAGCGGGTCCGGCTGATCGAGCAGAACATCCAGAACCCCTTGAAGCAGTGTGAAAGAGGCTGTAACCAAGGCATCCGGCAAGCCATGGTCAGTCAGGATCCGACGCATCATTGCGGCACCGGAGGCGCGATCGTAGTGGAGGCCACTTTCTACCAGCGGGGCAATGCCGGCCTCATTTGCGGCCGCCATAAAACCTTCCCGGCGCTCCCGGGTCATGGCGATCTCCGGCACGGCATCCAGCCAGGCGATACTGCCGGTTTCTCCTTCCAGCACAGAACGGGTCAGGATCTCGGCTGCTGAGCGGTTGTCGCTGACTACACATCGAATCTGATCCGGAGACTGGGCGCGATCAACAGCAATCACCGGTAGACCTTCTTTTTGCAGTTGGGGATAAAAGGGGTCGTCCAGGGACAGAGCACTGGCAACAATCAGGGCGTCGCAGCGCCTTGCTTTCAGTGCTCGGGCCAGGGATTTTTCGGTCTCGGGGTCGTCATCAGAGCCGGCAATCAGGAGCTGATAGCCTCTCGCCCTCGCGCCCTGTTCAAGCAATTTGGCCAGGCGGGCATAACTGGTGTTCTCGAGATCTGGCAGAATAAATCCGAGGGTCCGGCTGGCCCCACCCCGTAGCGCTGCCGCCTGGGTATCTACCTGAAAGTTGTGCTTATGAGCCACCGTAAGCACTTTTTCGATGGTGTCCTGTTTGATGCGCCGTGCAGCCCCCTGACCATTAATGACATAGCTGGCCGTGGTTCTTGAAACGCCGGCAAGCCGGGCAAGTTCTACAAGGGTCATGGACGACAGCTCCGATTAAAAGATTGCTTGATTTCTGATCATATCTGTTTCACCATCGATTTTAAGCATGCTGACACGATTCAGCAAACAAAAACTGATACGCAGTATCAAAACAAAAAGCGAGGCAACCTCATGCTGACGCTAACTGCCAATGACGTTCGATTGGGTGCCACTGCCTCTGACTGGCAGGACGCACTGCAACAGGCTGCTCGAGACCTTGAGCGCGCTGGCCGGACTTGCCCGGAATACCTGGCTGGAATGAACGCCCGTGAACAACAGTCTTCCACGGTATTGGGCAACGGCATCGCCATTCCCCACGGTACACCGGAAAGCCGGGATGCCGTCCTTGAAACCGGTGTTCGCATTCTTCAATTCCCCGAGGGGGTCACCTGGCACGATGGTGCGCGGGTAAATGTACTGGTGGCCATCGCTGCACAGTCCGACGAGCACCTGGATATTCTCCGACATTTGACCCGGGTACTGGATAAGCCAGGACTGGCTGAGAAGCTTGGCCATGCTACGGATGCCGCGGAACTGGTTGCCTTGCTTTCCAAAGCTCCGGCCGTTGCCAAATGCGACAGCGAGACGCTCTGTCTGGGAATAGATGCCTCCACACCGAACGAACTGGCCTTGATTGCAGCTGCACGTCTGCAGAGTTTGCGGTGCGTCGACACGGATTTTCTGGCCAGCATTGTCGGCCAACCGCCGGTGGACCTTGGTCAGGGCTTCTGGCTGACCCACCACACTGTTGGCGCCAGGCGCCCGACCCTTTCATTGGCAACACCAAAGCGTGCAACTGCGGAGCTGCGTGGGGTGTTCTGTCTGGCCGGACCCGGTGATGAGTGCCATGACCTGCTGGAGCGCATCGATACTTTCCTGGCTGGTGATGAACCTATTCAGGGCCTGAGTGCTGAGGCCTTGTTGGCAAGGCTTTCCGGCGAGGCGGCCGATGCAGTGACGGCGAAAGTCACCCTGTTGAATACCCATGGCCTACACGCGCGACCCGCCAAGCAACTCGTCCAGGAGGCGCGTCGCCACAATGCCAGTATTCGGTTGCGCCTGTTGGAAGGCGAAGGTGCCGCAGTATCCGCTACCAGCCTGACTCGGGTGATCGGCCTGGGCGCCCGCAGGGGTCAGACGTTGCTGCTTTCGGCGACTGGGGATGACGCAAGCCAGGCCATTCAGTCTCTGACCAGCGCCATTGAAGGCGGCCTGGGTGAAAAAGTTTCTCCATTGCGGTCTGCGGATCCGCAAACCAAGGTGCCTGAAGCCGAACAGGCTCCCGCACTGACGGATGATCAGCCGGTTAAAGCGGTTGCCGCATCTCCCGGACTGGCCCTGGCACCGGCTTTCGTCATGCGACAGCCGACCCTTGAATATCCGCAATTCGCAGAAGATAGCGAACAACAGATCCAGCGCCTCAACCAGGCCGTCGATAGTGCTGACGGTCAGCTTCGAACCCTGATCCGTCAGGCGGAAGGCGGCGAAGCCGCGCCTATTCTCTCGGTTCACGTGGAAATGCTTCAGGACGAAGATCTCTACCAGGCTACGTTGGAAGCGATCAACGAAGGGGCGTCCGCCGAGGCAGGCTGGTGGAAAGCCATAGATACCGCGGCCAGGGCCCAGGAAGCGCTGGCGGACCGTTTGCTGGCCGAACGTGCCGCGGATCTGCGGGATGTCGGGCGCCGGGTCCTGTCCAACCTCTGTGGCGTGGCCATGCCGACGCCGCCGGACACTCCTTATATCCTGGTGGCTGACGATCTCGGGCCATCGGATGTGGCTCGGCTGGATACCACCAGGGTGCGTGGCCTCGTCACAGCCCGCGGGGGAGCGACGTCCCACAGTGCGATTTTGGCCCGAGCCCTGGGGCTGCCTGCGGTCGTGGGTGCCGGTGAGCGAATACTGACAATCCTGAATGGCTCCGATCTGGTGGTGGATGGCGAACGGGGTTGCCTGGTGCCGAACCCCGGGGCCGAGCGATGCGAGAAGATCCGTCGCCGTCTGCAACAACTGGAAGCGTTGCAGGCCGAAGCCCATGAAAACCGCAATCAGCCTGCTACTACCGAAGATGGCCATACCATCGAAGTGTGCGCCAATCTCGGCAACACCGCCCACACCCCGGATGCCGTGGAAAGGGGCGCCGACGGTGTTGGCCTGCTTCGTACCGAGTTCATTTTCATGGCCCATCCGGAAGCGCCGGATCTGGCCACCCAGGTCAGTGAATACCAACACGCGTTCGATGCCCTGAACGGCCTGCCCCTGGTGGCTCGTACTCTGGACGTGGGCGGCGACAAGCCCCTGGATTACTGGCCGTTGCCCCAGGAAGACAACCCGTTTCTGGGCATGCGTGGTATCCGGCTGTCACTGACCCGCCCGGACATCCTGGAAACCCAGGTGCGGGCGCTGCTGACTGCCGCCGGCGACCGGCCCCTGCGCATCATGTTCCCCATGGTCAAGGATGTGGAAGAGTTCCGGGCTGCCAGGGCAATTGTCTCTCAGGTGCAGGCGGAGGTGGCCGCCAGTGATGTTCAGGTTGGCGTGATGATAGAAGTGCCCTCCTGCGCGTTGCTGGCTTCGACCCTGGCGCCCCAGGTGGACTTCTTCTCGGTTGGCACCAATGACCTGACCCAGTACACCCTGGCCATCGACCGTGGCCACGGGCAGCTTTCGGCTGAATCAGATGGTCTGCACCCGTCAGTATTGCGGCTGATCCGAATGACAGTTGAGGCGGCCCATGCCCACGACCGTTGGGTCGGGGTGTGTGGGGAGCTGGCCTCAGATCCCCAGGCGATTCCGGTTCTGGTCGGGCTGGATGTCGACGAACTGTCTGTGACCAGTCGTCGGGTGCCCCTGGTTAAGGCCTGTATTCGCGGTCTGAACCTTGAAAACGCCCGACAACAGGCTGAAAAGGCGCTGTCTCTGGCAACGGCGTCCGAGGTACGTGATGCCCTGGAGGCCTGGTGATGGCCCGTATCCTGACAATCACCCTGAATCCTGCTCTAGATCTGAGTGTTGAGACGGCGCCCCTCACTCTCGGAGAGGTAAATCGAACAGGTCATACCCTGATGGAGCCGGCCGGAAAAGGCATCAATGTGGCTCGGGTGCTTGCGCGTCTGGGCCATTCGGTCACCGTTGCAGGCCTGTTGGGCGACGCCAATGCCGCGCCCTTTGAACGTCTGTTTGAGGCAGAGGGCCTGCAGGACAGTTTTGTACGCGTTCCCGGCCAGAACCGAATCAACATCAAGATTGCTGAGGCTGGCGGCCGGGTAACCGATCTGAATGGCCCCGGTTTCCGGGTCCCGGAAGACGCAGTTCAGCGCCTTCAACTCCGCCTTAAATCCCTGCTGCCGGAATGCGACGCGGTGGTCATCGGAGGCAGTTTGCCAGATGGCTTTCCGCCTTCTGGATTGGCAAACCTTGTCGAGCAAGCTTCCCAAGCAGACAAACCGGTATGGCTGGATACCAGTGGCGAGGGTCTCAAGGCCGGCATCAAAGCTGGCCCCTTTGCCATCAAACCCAACACGGATGAGCTGTCTGACTGGGCCGGCACACCCCTGAAGGATTTGGCCTCAGTGGCAGCTACGGTTGACGGCATCCGTGCCGGCGGCGTGTCCCACGTGGTGGTATCCATGGGCGCGGATGGCGTGTTCTGGTCGTCAACGGCCGGCACCTTGAGATCGCAGGTACCTCCGGTCTCGGTGGTCAGCACCGTGTGCGCCGGCGATACGCTGCTGGCGGGCATGCTTCACGGTGTGCTTCTGGGCCAGCCCGACGAGGCAATATTGAAGTTTGCCACCGCTTTGTCTGCCGAATGCGTGCAACACATTGGCGTAGGAGACCCCGAGGCCCCGGACTTTCCCTCCCTTCTCCAACAAACCCGGGTGCAGCCGTGGCCCGCGGAAAACAACACCGGAGAGATACGGTTATGAATCTGATCATTGTGACTGCCTGCCCCCAGGGCGTGGCGACTCGTTTTCTGGCTGCCCGGGCCCTTGAGCGTGCGGCGAACCGGCGCGGCTGGTCTGTTACCACTGATACTCGAGGCCCGGATGGTAAAGCCGACAACAAGCCCAGCGAAGAGGCTATCCGACAGGCCGATCTTGTTATTGCCGCGGTCGGTGTCCCGGTAGATCTGGACGCCTATGCAGGCAAGCGGCTGCTGCAGATTCCGGTCACCGCGGCCCTGCCAGACCCGGACGCCATCCTCACCCGGGCGCAGGCGGAGGCCACACCCTGGGACCCGGCAATGGCCAGTCAGGAATCTATCGCAACCAGTCCCGGTGTCGGCAGTGGCTCTGCCGGTAAGCGGATCGTTGCCGTTACTGCCTGTCCCACTGGCGTCGCCCATACCTTTATGGCGGCGGAGGCACTGACCGCTGCCGCGGAATCCGCGGGCCACAAGATCCGGGTGGAAACCCAGGGCTCAGTTGGCGCGCAGGATCCTCTAACTGCCGAAGAAATTGCTGCTGCCGACGTGGTGATCCTGGCCTGTGACATCGAGGTGGACCCAGGACGCTTTGCCGGCAAGCGGGTATGGCGGACCTCGACCGGTGCGGCCCTGAAAAAATCAGCCGATACCGTCCGTGATGCACTGGCCGAGGCCGTGGTTTTTGAAGGCGGCCAGCAGAAAGCTACCAGTGGTGCCGGAGGCGGCGAAAAGCGAGGGCCCTACAAGCACCTGCTCACCGGCGTGTCCTTCATGTTGCCCATGGTGGTTGCTGGCGGTTTGCTGATCGCACTGTCCTTCGTGTTCGGGATTGAAGCGTTTCAGGAGGAAGGCACGCTGGCCGCTGCCCTGATGCAGATTGGTGGCGGCACGGCGTTCAAGCTGATGATTCCATTACTGGCTGGTTACATCGCCTGGTCGATTGCCGACCGTCCCGGTCTGGCCCCGGGCATGATCGGTGGGTTTCTGGCGGGTGAGTTAGGAGCTGGGTTCCTCGGCGGTATTGTGGCGGGTTTCCTGGCCGGCTATGTCGCGCGCTTTATCAGCCAGAAACTGCCGATGCCGGAGAGCATCGAATCGCTGAAGCCAATCCTCATAATTCCCTTGCTGGCCAGTCTGGTGACGGGCCTGGGGATGATCTATGTGATCGGAGAGCCCATGACCGCCATCATGGGCGCCCTGACCGGTTTCCTCGAGAGTATGGGAACGACCAATGCGATCCTGCTTGGTGGCATTCTGGGCGCCATGATGTGCTTTGACCTGGGAGGGCCTGTCAACAAGGCGGCCTATACCTTCGGCGTGGGTCTGCTGTCTGAGGGCAGCGGCGGCTCGGCACCCATGGCGGCCATCATGGCGGCAGGAATGGTACCGGCCATCGGCATGGGTGTGGCGTCGTTCATCGCCCGGCGTAAGTTTGCAGAGGCGGAACGCCAGGCCGGACGGGCATCATTTGTCTTGGGATTGTGCTTCATCTCGGAAGGTGCAATACCGTTTATGGCAAAGGATCCGTTGCGGGTTATCCCGGTGTGTATGATCGGTGGCGCAATTACCGGTGCCCTGTCGATGCTGTTCACCGTCAAGCTGATGGCACCCCACGGCGGGCTGTTTGTGCTTGCCATTCCGAATGCGGTTAGTACCGTATTGCCCTATCTGATTGCGATTACCGTGGGATCACTGGTGATCGGTTTCGGTTACGCGTTGCTGAAAACCGGCAAGGCGGAAGTGGCGACAGCGGTAAGCTGAAAATGTAAAAATTGCGGCCCTCGTCTGAGGGCCGCAATTAATCAACCGAATACAAAGAACGCCAGCTTGTTACCGTCCGGGTCTTTCACATAGGCGCCGTAGAACTGGTCCGGAATTCGCTGCCCGGGCTCGCCGTCGCAGGTGGCACCAAGTTCGATCGCTTTCTTGTACATGGCATCCACACCCTCTTTGGAACCCGCAGGAAGGGCGACCATATTGCCGTTGCCGGGATGGTTGGGCTCTTCGTTGAAGGGAACGCAAACGGCGATCATGGGCTCGCTCATGCGCTTGCCGATAAAGGCGATACGGCCCATGTCCAGAAGCAGCTTGGCCCCCTGGTCGCTCAACAATTCGGCATAGAATGCCTTTGCTCTTTCCATATCACTGACGCCAAGGGTGACGTATCCGATCATGCTTTTTCTCCATTCGGGTTGTTGTCGAACGCCAGAATACGCTGTTTTTTGGCTGTCAGCTCTTTTCAGCGCCGATTTCGCTGACGACGACCTGATTTCTGCCTGCCCGTTTTGCCTGGTAAAGCAACTGGTCGCATGCGGACAGCAGATCCCGCACACCGTTTATGCTTTGGTCCCAGCATACGACCCCGGCACTCAAGGTAACGTTGAAGGGAGTGTCATCTTCACTGAGAAAACTCTCTGTCTCCATACCGATACGCAGGGACTCGGCAACTTGGCGAGCATCACCTAAGGTGGTGTGAGGCATCAGAACGATAAACTCTTCGCCTCCCGTGCGCGCAACAATGTCGGTTTTGCGAGTCCGCGTTTCGATCAGATTGGCCACCGTGCGCAATACCTTATCGCCGGTGAGATGGCCCCAGGAATCGTTGACGCTTTTGAAGAAATCGATGTCCAGGGAAAGCAATGAGAACGGATGGTTATAGCGGGCGGATTGGTCAGCCAGTTCCTCGAGTTTTCTGAGCAGGTATCTCCGGTTATAGAGCCCTGTCAGTTCATCGGTAATCGTGAGGGCCTCCAGCTGGAATTCCAGGCGCTTCTGGTCGTCGATATCCGTAATAACGCCATGCCAGGTAGTACTACCGTCGGGATTTCGCTCTGGCTGGGAAACCCCTCGCAACCATTGGGTCTGGCCATCTTTGATGATGCGGTATTCACAAACCCATTCGCTTAGCGTCTTGCGGGAGAGTTCGATAGTCTCGTGAACTTTTGCGACATCCTCTGGGTGAATGGTTTCGAACATCCGTTCCGGGTTGGTCTGGGTTTCCGCGGCCGTTACGCCATAGAAATCCTTGGCCTTGCGGCTCATATAGGGGAAGTGAAAACTGCCATCTTTATTGAGAGTAAAGGTATATATGACCCCGGGGAGAGATTCGGCAAGCTGCTGCAGCTGGTGCTGGGAAACTTTCTCTTCCGTGACATCAAGATGCGTACCCATCAGCCAACGGCTTTCTGCCGTCTGGTCATTGTTGAACAGGGTTCCGCGGGTGTGGATGTAACGCCAGTCACCGTCCTTGTGAAGCATGCGAACCACGCACTCGAACTTGGTGGCCTCCCGGTTAAGGTAAGCATTGAGAGCCTCGTGCGCTGATTCGACATCGCTGGGATGACTGAGGCGCTCCCACGTCTCGAAGGATAGAGGTTCAAGCTCTTCCAGGGTATAGCCGAGCATACTGGCCCAGCGTTCGTTGAAGATAATTTCGCCGGTGTCCAGATTGTATTCCCAGGTACCCGCGCCAGTACCATCGAGAATGGCATTGAGCCTTGTTTCTGCAGACAGATGCATGTGATCCCTCACACGAAGGCCGCGATTTCGCGGCTAGTTCTGGCCCGAACGATAACGGGCCCAAGTGAAAGTGTTGGCCCATTCGAGCGCTTCTGCAAGTGGAAGCGGTGGGCTGTAACGATAACCCTGGCCAACATCGCAGCCAAGAGACAGTAGACGCTCCTCCTGTTCGGCCGTTTCTACCCCTTCTGCCACAGTACGCCTCTGAAAACTCTGGGACAGGCGCAAAATCGCTTCTACGATCATCGAGTTATCCTGGTTCCCGATCAGATCTCCCACGAAGGTTCGATCTATTTTCACTTCCTGGGCCGGCAAGGTCCGGAAATAGTTCAATGATGAGTAACCGGTGCCGAAATCGTCCAGGGAAATGCCCAGTCCGGCATTGCGGCAAACACTGAGGTTTTTCATGACCGTGGTGGTGTCGTCCAGGGCAGTGGTTTCAAGGATTTCTATGATCAGCCGGTCCCGCACCTCGTGAGGGCATTCGTTCATGGTGCCGGTGATGTCATCCGGGAAGTGTTCGCTCAGGAAGTGGGAGGGGCTCAGGTTGATGCTGACGGTATACGGCAACCCCAGGTTCATGAATTCGCAGATCACGCCGACTGCGCTTTCCATCACGAACAGGCCAACCTGTCTGGCGTATTCGGTGAATTCAAGGTGCTCCAGGAATCGGGCCGGCGACAGAAGCCCCTCCTCCGGGTGGTTCCAACGGATCAGTGCCTCAAAACCCTCTACCGATCCGGTGCGGTAGTTGATCTTGGGTTGGTAGTAGAGCTCGAACTGCTTTTTCGCCAGTGCCTCGTCAACCTGCTCGAGAACGCGGACACGCTCTTTCCGGGTATAGTGGGAGGCGAGGTCAAACAGGCTGTAGCTGTCTTTGCCCGCATCTTTTGCCGCATACATCGCTTGGTCGGCATGCCGGAGCAGTGTATCCGGATCCTCGGCGTCGTCAGGATAAACGGTCACACCCATGCTGGCCGACAGTTTCATGACAGAATTCTGGTAACTGATCGGGCGGCGTACAACTTCCAGAATGCGGTTGTAGACCGTCGAATCCTCCACATCCCGGAGTATGGCGACAAATTCGTCTCCCCCGAGACGACCGATGGCGTCATGTTGCCTCACAGTTGCTTTCAGGCGTTCGGAGATGATTTTCAGGACTGCATCACCAACTGCGTGGCCATGTTGGTCGTTGATGCCTTTGAAGCCATCCAGATCGATAAAACAGAGGGCAACTGTGCCTTCTCGCAGGTTCGCCTCGTGCAGCTCCTGGGTGAAAATCTCAGTGAGTTTCCGGCGGTTGGGCAAATCGGTGAGGGCATCGTAGTTCGCCGCTTTTTCAAGGCGTTTCTGGTGTTGCTGCTTCTCATGGTGCAACCTTTTGCGCTCGATCAGGTTGCCGAGGGTTTGCAGCAAAGGCTCGAGCTCTTCGGCCAGTTTTACTTTGTATCCGCCGAGACGGTTCGCCAGCCCCACCAGTCCAACTTGTTGATCTCCGGAAAACACCGGAATACCGATATAGGCATCAATATCTGGGTGCCCCTGAGGGAGCCCGCCGCGGCGAGGGTCGGTCGCGACATCGCTGGAAATGACCACCTCCCCCGAGGTCATGGGAAGTGCAATCAGGGTGTCCAGGCGATCGAACACAAGCCCCCGTCGTTCGACCTGTTGATACAACGCCTGGGTTTTGGGGTTCCAGGCAATATTGGTGATCGCTCCGATTTTCAGATAAGGGGCGCCATTCTCTTTTGATAGGGTTTCGCCAATAAACCCGAACTGGCTGCCGGTGAGCGACAGGAGATCGTTGAGCATCTGCTCGAAGGCCGCATTCTGGTTGTCACTGGTCAGAAAGACATTCAAAGCTCGCTGGATCGATCGGTTCAGGTGAGACACTTCCACGAATTCATGGTTCTCGATCGACAGGTACGTTCGCTCGAGCTCGTCCTCGATCATCGTGGCAAGGTTTCGGAGGATGTCCAGATCCAGTTCCCCGAAATCACGGGGCTGATCGTCGATGATGCAAATGGTGCCAATTTTGAAACCGGTCGGCTCACGTACTGGCATGCCGGCATAGAAGCGGATGTTGGGATGTCCGGTAACCAGTGGGTTCTGTGAAAAGCGAGGGTCCTTTGTAGCGTCGCAGACGATAAACGCCTTGTCCTGCTGAATGGCATAATCACAGAAAGCAACAGGGCGGGGGGTCTCGCTGACATCAAGGCCCTGACGCGACTTGAACCATTGACGGTTGGCATCAAGCACCGAAAAAAGCGCCGTTTTTACACCATAGTACTGGCGGGCAATCCGGGTAAGCCTTTCAAAACGGTCTTCCGGGGGCGTATCGAGAATGCCCAAACGCTCAAGGGCGGTGAGCCGTCGTTTTTCCAGGGTACTGCTATCCATGGTCGTGACTCACTTTGCTAGGCCAGGTGGTTATTTTTTGAACAAAGTTCGGCGGCGTCCATCCTCCTGTCACTTGAAACGTACGACCAGCTCGTGCAAATCGTTCGCAATCTGCTCAATGTTTTTAACGCACTCGGTGGACTCTTCACCTTTGGACAGGTTGTTGGATGCCAGATCCGAGATTTTCTCCACTTGCTCGTTGATCTGATCCGACACCTGGGCCTGCTCCTCCACGGCAGCTGCCATCTGCATTGCCATTTCGGCAATGTTGGAGACGGATTCAGCAATGTCATTAAGGGTGCTCTCGGCCGAAAGCATTTTTTTCATGCCCTCGTCTGCCGAAAGCTTGCCCTCGTCGGCTTTCTGGTTGGCCTCCTCGGAGCGGGCAATCAGTTCGCTGACAATGCCATGGATTTCACTCGTTGAATTGCGGGTCCGGGATGCCAGGCCCCTTACCTCTTCGGCCACAACGGCGAATCCGCGTCCATGCTCGCCGGCCCTCGCCGCTTCAATGGCGGCATTCAGGGCCAGCAGGTTGGTCTGCTCTGCAATCTCTTCGATAATTTTTGCGGCTGAGGCTATCTGCTGAGTCTGCTGAGCCAACTCGCCAACGGAAGCGCTAATGCCATGAACGGAACCTTTGAGAGATTCAATGGCTTCCCGGGTCCCGCGCACAACGGAACGCCCCTCATTGGCAAACTATTTTGCGCCATCCGCCCGCTCTGCCGTGGACTGGACGTTCGAGGAGACCTCCGCAATGGTATGGGACATCTCGTGTACGGCTGCCGCAACCTGTTCGGTTTCGGCCTGCTGCTGTTTGAGTGCCTCCTGAGCTTCGAAGCTGACTTCGCGACCTTTCACAGAATACAGTCGCATCTCATCGGCGGAGTCTTCAAGCCGGGTGAGTACCGCATCAAGGTGAGCTTGTTGGGCCTTTACTGCAACCTTGATACGCCCAAGTGGCAAATCGTCATCAGTGTAGCTTCTTGCGGCCAGATCATCTGTGAAGCTGTGTGCCAGTAGCCTGGTGACCGAGCCCATCAGCTGTTTTCGGGCCAGATGCATCCAGCCGGCATAGGCAATCACGCCCCCAGCCAGCACAAGCTCGGACAACATTTTCTGATCGGCAAGAAACAGTGCCCCTGTGACAATGAAAACAAGCGCCAAAAAGATGGTGGGGGGTTGGACGCGGCGCCAGAAAGGGGTTCCTGTTCTGCCCGCCCTCAGGGCTGCGTATAGCTTTTCTGCGCGCTCGACGTCCTTCCTGTCGGGACAGGATCTCACGGACTCGTAGCCGACTACCTTGCCGTTTTCGGTGACCGGGGTAACGTAGGCACTGACCCAGTAGAAATCGCCGTTCTTGCAACGGTTCTTTACCAGGCCCATCCAGGGCTGTCCGGCCTTAAGGTGTGCCCACATGTTCTCATAGGCGGCGGGTGGCATATCGGGATGCCGGACAATGTTGTGAGGCTGGCCAATCAGCTCGTCCCGGCTGAAACCACTTATCTCCACAAAGGCCGAATTACAGTGCCTAATCTTACCTTTGAGATCTGTGGAGGAAATAAGTTTCTGATTGGGTGAGAAGGTTTTTTCGTTGTCCGTAACCGGTAGGTTTCTGCGCATTATCAACCCTGACATTAGCGTAAAAGACTTATTACTAAGTCAGGGTAGGACAAATATTGCAATAACTCTATCGGTGGGAACGGTGAAGGGCCTCAGGAATTTCCCTAATGACAACGCCCGAGGCGCTACCCGCCAACGCGACACATGGCGCTGGCGGGCCGTTTGTTCGTGGGGCAGCCTCCATTGGTAAGCCTCTCCCAGGGGTTAACGCTTTGCGGGCCGGGCCAGCCACTCATGCCCCTTCAACATCCCGTGCCAATACAGCGTTGGCAGCTGCCTGGCCTTCAACCACCAGGCGGCTCGGGTCGCTTTGGTGCCATCGTTGATCCATTTCGGGAAGCTGGGCTGCAGTACTCCGCCATATCCGAACTCCGCCAGTACAATTTTGCCGTTTTCCACCGTCAGCGGGCAGGAGCCGTAGCCCAGATACGCGGCCTCAAGCGGCTGGTTTCGGAGCGTGGCCACCAGGTTCTCAGCCACCACTGGCGCCTGTTTACGCACTGCAGCGGCGGTTTTGGCGTTGCCGGTTCCGCTAACGTCCCCAAGCCCAAAGACATTGGTGTAGGTTTTATGGCGTAGGGTATCGTCCTCAAGATCCAGCCAGCCGCCTTCGTTGGCCAGGGCAGATTCACGAATCAGCTTTGGTGCCCGCTGGGGTGGGACGGCGTGCAGCATGTCAAAGCTGATCTCGCGCTCCTGGCTGTTGCCCTCGCTGTCGGTTGAGCGGAATACCGCTGTCTGTGCGGGCCCGTTTACGGCAACCAGTGTGCTCTGGAAATTCAGGTTGATGCCGTATTTTTCGATATAGGCTTCCAGGGCCGGGACGTAATCGGCCACACCGAACAGAACGGCGCCGGCGTTATGGAACTGGATATCCAGATTGTTCAGCACGCCGTGTTTGAGCCAGTAATCGGCAAACAGGTACATGGCTTTCTGGGGCGCGCCTGCACATTTGATCGGCATGGGAGGCTGACTGAAAAGCGCTCGGCCGTTCTTGAGATTCTGGACGAGGTCCCAGGTGTAGCTGGCCATGCCCTCGCGGTAATTGGACGTGACCCCATTGGAGCCCAACGCCTCCTCCAGGCCTTCGATGCCGCCCCAGTTCAGCTCCAGCCCTGGAGCGAGCACCAGGGCTTTGTATTCCATGGAAGAACCGTCACCCAGAGTAACCCGGTTGTTGTCCTGGTCGATGGCGCTTACCGGTTGCTGGTACCAGGAAACAAAAGCGGGCATGACTTCTGCCATAGGCTTGGAGGTGACTTCCGGCCGGAAAACCCCACCACCCACCATGGTCCAGCCGGGCTGGTAGTGGTGCCGGGTAGCCGGCTCGATAAGGGCGATGTCGATATTGCCATCCCGTTTGTGGATGCTTGATGCCACCGATATACCGGCCGCTCCGCCGCCCACGATTACGACGGTATGGGTTTTGACGCTGCCGGTGGTGGTTGTGTTGCTGGTCATGCCTCGAACCTCTTGTCTTTGTTTGCTGTGCGCGAGTGAGCTTGAGATATATTAAAGCCTACCAAACTTAATGTTCTATCGTTAGCATAAATGGAAATATACAAGGTTGGCCAGCTTCGTCACAGGCATAGCGTCGAAAGTGACTTTGTCACTGAAGGCTCGATTTTGCCCAGGTACATTGGTTTCAAAGTTTTTCGATCAACCCAAAAAGGAGCTTTTCCCATGATCAAGTCAATCAAAGCCATCGCCGCGGCTGCGGTTATTGCAGCCGTACCTTTCAGCGCTTATGCCGACAGTCATAAAGGGGGTGTTGAAGAAGTGCTGGTGATCCTGTCCAGCGATTCGCTGCAGACACAGGGCATGGCGATGGTGCTTTCGAACACCATGGCCCAGCAGGGCGCCAAGGTAAACGTGCTGCTGTGCGACAAAGCCGGTGACCTGGCACTTAAGTCCTACGAAGCGCCCGCGCTCAAACCCAAAGATGTGACTCCGGGGCAGATGCTGCGCGGTCTGTTGAAAAACGGTGGTGAGGCGAAGGTCTGTGCGCTGTATCTTCCGAACAGCGACTACGGCGAGGACGATCTGATTGACGGCGTGGGCGTTGCCATGCCGCCGGAAATGGCCGGCCAGATGCTCAACCCGAAGATGCGTACGTTCACTTTCTGAGTTTGCAAGCCCGGTGTCCAGTGACCCCGGGCGTTTACATCTGACTCAGGGACGATAGATCTTGTCGGCGTTCAGCGTCATGGACCATGGCAGGCCGTCATTCTGCCAGCCATTTACAATTCTCATGCCTTTCTTCTTGCCTTCTTGGGCGCCACTTCCCTGGAAACCGTGGTCAATGTACTTCACATTGGTGAAGCCGCGCTCTAGCAGGTATTCCGCGCTTGGCTTGCCACGGCTGGACCCGGAGCGGCACATGGTAATGACCAGATCATCCTTGGTCAGGCCTTTTTCTTTCAGGGCTTCCTCTACCTGTGAAGCGAACTCCGGATTGGTGTTCATGGCAAACCGACCCTTGTCATCAAGGAAAGTCGAGCGATCGGCGAGTTTGAACGGGATATTCTTGTCGACCACATCGGTGAAGCCGATAAACATGATTTCAACCGGATCCCGGACATCCACAAACAGGAGTTGGTCTCCCTGCTCCTGAACCATGTCATAGGTTTGCTGTGGGGTGAGGGAAAGTGCCTCTTCCGCCTGGGCGCTGAAGGCAATGGCGATAGTGGCGAGCAGGGCTGTCAGTATATGCTTCATGATGGTTTCCTCCTGCATTGAGGAGGCCCGCCGAACGACGGGCCCCTTATCTATCCGCGAGTCGGATTAAAGCTTGGTGGTGCGGAGATACGGACGGATTTCATTCCAGCCCTGCGGGAACAGACCCTTGGCTTCCTCGTTGGAAATGGAGGGCGGAATGATCACGTCGTCTCCTTTGCGCCAGTCTGCCGGCAGGGCAACTTTATTGGCATCACCGGTTTGCAGGGCATCGATAACCCGGAGGATCTCGTCGAAGTTACGGCCGACCGCCATCGGGTAGGTCATGGTCAGACGAATCTTCTTGTTCGGGTCGATGATGAACACGCTGCGCACGGCTGCGGTTTCGCTCTCACCGGCGTGGATCATTTCGTACAGCTCGGCCACTTTGTGGTCAGCGTCGGCAACGATCGGGAACTGAAGGTCGCAGTTCTGGGTGTCGTTGACGTCTTCAATCCACTTTACGTGCTCTTCCACGGTATCGGTGGAAAGACCCAGGGGCTTCACGTTGCGGGCCTCGAATTCTTTCGCCAGCTGCGCGGTGCGGCCCATTTCAGTGGTGCACACCGGCGTGAAGTCGGCCGGGTGGCTGAAGAAGAATACCCAGGAATCACCTGCCCAGTCGTGGAAGTTGATCTGGCCGGCGGTGCTGTCGATGGTGAAGTTCGGGGCGGTAGAGCCAAGCAATAAACTCATGATGAATCTCCTGTCGGGTTTTGCTGGTGGAGGCGGGTCGCCTCTTGATGTCGGAATAACAATAACCCGTCAGGAGGCTCTTAGCCAATAAAGTTATATCTATAGAACAAATAGGCTTAACGAATTGAGGACGGGCCTTTCTCAGTAGATCGCTCTACCGTGACGTTTCTTCTCTGTCCTGATAAAGCGATTACTCTGTGGCATGCTTCAGATTGTGCCCATAGTCGCAGGCCCCTTTGAAAATGATCGAAAGCCGAACTTTCGCCCCTCTCGCACTCCTACTGCTCACAGGTCTGCTGGCAGGTTGTGCGTTGCCATCCCTGAAAGACCGCTCACAGTCTGTTGCATTCGTTCAGGCGCAGACGGCAGATACGCGCCTTGGCAGCGCAGTTGGCAGAGAGATTGAAACCCACCCCGATCTCAGTGGTATTACAACGCTGGAGCATCCACTGGACGCTTTCGTTGCCCGCGCTTTGCTCGCAGAGGCCAGCGAGAGATCCCTGGATGTCCAGTACTACATCTGGCGGGACGATATTACCGGCAAGCTGCTTCTTTACTCGCTATATCGCGCGGCCGAACGTGGCGTTCGGGTTCGGTTGCTCCTGGATGACAACGGCATCGCCGGCCTGGACGATCTCCTGGCGGCGTTAAATCATCACGACAACGTCGAGGTTCGGCTGTTCAATCCGTTTGTGATCCGTAGTTCCCGGACTTTGGGGTTTCTGACGGACTTTGGTCGCCTGAACCGCCGGATGCACAACAAGTCATTCACGGCTGACAACCAGGCCACCATCATTGGCGGCCGCAACATTGCCGATGAGTATTTCGGTGTAGGTGACGGTGCCCTTTTCGCGGATCTGGACGTTCTGGCGATCGGGCCTGTCGTGGATCGTGTTTCCAGGGATTTTGATCGCTACTGGGCGAGTCAGTCCGCGTATCCGGCGGATCGGTTGCTATCAGGGGCCGATGAGGAGGATCTGGATGCTATGGCAGCCGATCTTGCTTCCGTTCAACAGGATGCTGAAGCCCGGCGCTTCGTGGCTGCTTTGCAGAATTCAGAGTTTCTCAGGGAATTGCTGGACCGGGAGGTCTCTTTTGTCTGGGCGCCGGTAGAGATGGTGAGCGATGATCCTGCCAAGGCCCAGGGGCTCGAAGGAGAGCAGGGTCTATTGAGCCAACAGTTGGCTCTGGCGTTGGGTGAACCTGAAAAGACAGTGACCCTGGTTTCGCCCTACTTCGTCCCCGGTAATCGTGGCGTCGAGCTGTTTCGCGAGCTTGAAAGCGCCGGTGTGCAGGTACGGATTCTCACCAACTCCCTGGAAGCCAACGACGTCGCCCTGGTGCATTCAGGCTATGCGAAATATCGGGAGGCCTTATTAAAGGCGGGTGTGGAGTTGTTCGAGCTGCGCAAATTTAGATCGGAAGATAAAGACACCAAGTCGAGCCCTGGCGGCATTGCCGGAAGCTCGGCCGCCAGCCTTCACGCCAAAACCTTCGCCGTAGATGGTCAGTCGCTTTTCGTTGGTTCCTTCAATTTCGACCCCCGTTCAGCGAATCTGAACACCGAGCTGGGTTTTCTGATCAAGAGCCCGGAGCTGGCGACCGCACTTGAATCCGCCTTTCCCGAGAAAGTCAGACTTGCGGCTTATGAGGTTGTGCTGGATGAAGACGGCGATCTCCGGTGGCTGGAGTTCACCGGTGCAGAAACGATTGAGCACCGCCATGAGCCGAATACTGGCGTTTTCAAACGGGCATTGGTGTATCTGTTCTCTCTGTTGCCTGTGGAGCCGTTGCTGTAATCCGGCATGCCCGATTACTCTCATGAATCTATCAGCGAATCCTTGAGTCCTCGTTGCTCACGTACTCTTGTGACGACACGGTGTTCTGCATAGTGAGTAACAAGTCGTTGCAGCTTTTCCATTCGCAGCGGCTTGGTGCAGTAGTCATCCATGCCAGCCTCAAGACACTGGAGTCGATAGCTTTCACTGGCGTTGGCGGTAACCGCGATAATGGGTGTCTCCAGGTTGGCGGCGGCTTTCAGTCGGATCTCACGCGTGGCCTCAATGCCGTCCATGACTGGCATCTGGCAATCCATGATAATCATATCCCACGGTTCGTTCATGGCGGCTTGTACAGCTTCCAGGCCGTTTTGGACCCCCTCTGAAATCACCCCTATTTTCTCGAGCTGTTTACGAAGAATCATCCGGTTACCGGCGTCGTCTTCCACTACAAGAACCCTGGGCACCTGAATCACGTCGCTAAGGCTCAGCTGGTCTGGATCGTGGTGCTCTGACTGGTGAACATCGCCGTAGGGTACTGTGACTTCCAGCGTTGTGCCGAGATCCGATGTTTCAAGAACTTTCATCTGGCCGCCAAGGGCATTTGCCAGAGAACTGGCAAGCGGTAACCCCAGGCCCACACCGCCGTAACGCCGAGTGAGGCCTGCTTCTCCCTGGCTGAAGGCCTGGAATACTCTCTCCCTCTGTGCATCCGGGATGCCTGGCCCCGTGTCTGATACCAGAATCCGCAAAACGGAATCGTCTGTCAGTCTGCTCCCTTGAACCAGCACCTCGCCCCCTGCAGGTGTGAACTTCACGGCATTATCGATGAGCTGATACAGGACCTTTTCAAGCATCAAACCATCCATGAAGACCTTTCCAGGTACTGAGTCTTCCATGTCGAAGGCGAGGGAAACCGGTTTGGCCCTTGCGGCTTCCCGGAACTCGTATTCGAGCAGGTCGAACAGGGACTGAGGCTCGAACACCTGGGGCGAGCTGAGCAGGTTCTCGTCCTGGGCATCAACGAAATCCAGAATGCCGCCGACCTGTCGGGTCATCCGCAGGTTGGCGTACTCGATGAGACGGAACGCATCGTTCTGCTCCCGGTTCAGCGGTGCCTCCCGAAGCATATCCAGCTGGCCCTGGATGGTGTGCAGGGGCGTGCGCAGTTCATGGCTGACCGCATTCAGGAAGTCATCCTTGATACGGTTACTGCGTTCTAAAGCCTCACGGGCTTTTTCGCTGACTTCGATCTGCTGGGCCTGCAGGGTGTCGCGTTCGTCGCGGAGGATTTTTATGCGTGATGCCAGGGCTAGTGAGAACAGGGCCATTTCCCAGGACATGGCTCCGGGGATGTAGTACATCACCCATTGGCTGCCTTTGAGGATATTCAGTGACTCCAGTGAAGTTATATTTTGAGCGATGATCAGGGGAATCCATCCAATCAGAAAATACAAAGCAGGTTTGTATTTGTTCTTTGCCTGGATGACGGCAAAAGGAACAAACGAGAGGTAAACCACTATCCCGACGGAGGCCGCAAGGAAAGCTACGGTCTTGAAGGTGAAAAACGGCGTTGCAACCAAAATGCACAGGTAAATTGCTGATATGAATTTGTATATCCGGTCTACCCGTGGAAACAGCGTTTTGAGTTGAAGGATTCTGGAAAAAAATTGAATGCTTAGCAGAGGCATCAAGATTAAAAGGGTTTTGCCCAGCCAGTTAAACTGTTCTTCGCTCATTCCCAGGTAGGATTGCAGGTTGGTAAGAGTCAACGAGTAAAGTAACACGCCAACCGCCACTGCTACGTAGAGCAGATAGATTCGATCTCTGATACTGAAATAGAGGAAAAGGTTATAGACCGTCAGCGCAAAAATAACGGACGCCAGACTTACACTGAGCCCAGTGTGTAAAACCGCCTCATGGACCAATGCAGTCTGATCCACAACCTTAACGGGCGTACTTATCGGGAAGTTGGCCTCGAAGCGGATAAGCATATCCGAGGCTGATTCTGTTTTGGGTAATTCCAAGACAGGATGATGAAATGGAATGTCCTTTTGAAGCGGCTGGTCGAGCGCGGACACGGGATTCCGGGAAATCGGCGAACCATCTAGGAATACTTGGACACTTGAAGCAAGAGGACTTAATAGAAGCCAGCGCTGCTCCATTGTTTCTGCTGAATCAAGCTTACCCCTGATCCATACAAATGGTTCACGAGGCTCGCTGGTAAAAACATCATGATCGATTGGAGACCAGGCGGCGTGTTCTTCTGGCGGCGGCGTTTCCTGATCCCAGGTGCCCTCGAATACCTCCATCGTCTGGGCCAGATCTCTCACGTATCCCTGCTGCTCTGCCGCCCCTGCGCAAAAAGGTAACAGTGAAAGTGAAGAAAGGATCACTACGAAGAGAGGTCCATCTCCGATCAACATTCGCCATTCAAAGTTCCTTGATCTAAACGCCCACAAAACACCCAGAGGTTTTGCCAGTGAACCCTCGAAAGGATTTATGTTTTTGGAGCACTATTCATTCTATCGTTTGTTAAATAGTCAGGCCCGCTGTCTACTTTCATTTGATAGGTATGTCGCCGAAAACTATACTTTGGAGCCTACTCAAAAGGATGCTGTATGTATAGTTCAAGGTCATGTTTTGTAAAGGAATTTCGTTCAGTTCTCCTCGTATCTGTATTTACTCCATTGGTCGCTTCTGCGGGCGGTCTGTCCAATGGTGATCAAAGTGCCAGTACTTCCGCAGTCAGCAACGCAGGCAGTGTCGCCAACCCGGAAAATGCTTCTACGATCTTTTTCAACCCTGCCGGAATGAGCGGACTTTCCGGGACCAATCTGTCTTTCGGAGCAATCCTGTTCGAGATCGACGCCGTCGGTCGGGATTCGCAAACATCAGCCACCCGTGCTAACGGGGACCTGGTGGTCGGTGATGGTGGTGGTGATCACGTTAAAACCTTTGCAGTACCCAATGCCTACCTTACCCATGAAGTGAACGACTGGCTGGACGTCGGACTGGGAGTGTACGTTCCCTACGGCCTGGGCTTCGATTACGGCGACGCTTTTGCAGGGCGGTATATTGGTGATGAAATTGAACTGGTGTCCTACGGCGTGAATCCTTCCTTTTCGGTGAACAGTGGCGAGGGATTCTCGCTGGGTGGCAGCATCAATGTACTCTATGCCGATGCCGAGCAGCGTAATCCAGTTGACTTCAGTGGAATTGAATCACGTTTTTCACTTCCTCGCGGCACCCTGAACGATGGCTACGCGACATTGGAGGGAGATGATGTTGCATTGGAGTTCACCGTCGGCGTTCTCTGGCAGGCGACTCCCGAAACGTCACTTGGACTCGCGGCCCGTACGGGCACCGAATTCAAACTGAAGGGTACCGGCACGATCAACCAGTTTCCCACTTTGTCAGCCAGTGGGCTGACTCAAACCACTGTCTCTGAGCAGATAGAAGTCCCGATCACGATTCCTCAAAGCCTGAGTGTCGGTCTTGCTCACCAATGGAATGCCACGCTTAAACTGCTTGCAGGCGCAACCTGGGCGAAATGGAGTGATGCCTCTGCCCTGTCCGTAGTGTCCCGAGAGACGTTGCCAGTTGCTTTTCCCGGCGAGCAGCCATCCGAGGAGCAGGTTCAGAGTTGGAAAGACACCTGGCAGTGGCGGGTTGGCGCAGTCTGGCAGGTGGCACCGACATGGTCACTAAAGGCTGGCTACTTGTTTGATGAATCGCCTCTTACCATCAAGACGCGTTCACCACTGACGCCGTTTGATGATTATCACCAGGTTTCTCTGGGTGCACAGATTCGCGATCTGGCAGGCGACTGGACGGTAGACATGTTCGTTGCACGAGTCTTTTATGAGGGCGATATTTCCATCGACTATAAGACGACGGATCCTCTGCAGGGGCAGACTTCATTTAAAAGTGAGTATGACGTGGTGCCGTGGACAGCTGGCTTGCAGTTAGGCCGGGAGTTTTAACACAGGAAGGAATCAAAACGGGAAAGTGGTCGGCGTGGCAGGATTCGAACCTGCGACCCCTTCGTCCCGAACGAAGTGCGCTACCAAGCTGCGCCACACGCCGATCAACGGCGGGTATTATACGGATTCGCTTCGGTTTTACCAGCCCTCGGCGGATAAAAGGGCATCCGTAAATTTGCTGAGATTATCGTAGATACTGACATCGGCGCCGGGTATGGGTCGGGCGTCCAGATGGCGTTCGGTGTCCAGTCCATTACCGGTTCGCACAAGCACCGGACGGCACCCTTCAGCGTGGCCGGCTTCCAGGTCCTTGCGGCTGTCTCCCACCATGATGACCCCTTCAAGGCTGGCGAGATGAAAATGCTCGCGGATCTGCTCCAGCAGGCCGGTGAGTGGCTTGCGGCAGCAGCACTGGTCGTCGGGGTGGTGGGGGCAGTAGGCAATGAAGTCGATGCAGCCACCCTGGGCTTCCACCAGCTGCTCGAGCTTCTCGTGCATGGCATCCAGCTCATCGGTGTCGTAGTAGCCGCGGCCGATGCCTGACTGGTTAGTGGCGATGGCAATGCGATGGCCGGCAATACAGAGCCGGGCCACCGCCTCAACGCTGCCGGGAATGGGGTGCCATTCATCCGCCGAGCAGATGTAGTTGCCATCGTACTCGTTGATGACCCCGTCCCGGTCGAGAATGATCAACATCGCTGTGCGCGTGCCCCTTGGTCCGGTCTCAGCCTGCTGTGGGCAGCAGGGAGATATCCGCAACGCGCAGGAACAGGTTGCGCAGGCGGTTCAGCAACGCCAGCCGGTTGTTCCTTACCGCCTCGTCGTCGGCCATGACCATCACTTCATCAAAGAAGTTGTCCACCGGTGCACGCAGGCTGGCCAGTGAGCTCAGGGCACTGGCGTAGTCGCCGTTCTCGAACAGCGGCAGAACTTTCGCGGCCTGTTGGTCGACCTGCTCGGCGAGGGCCTTTTCGGCGCTGTCCTGCAGCAGGCTGGCGTCGACCGTTTCGCCGATGCTGTCGCCACCCTGTTTGGTCAGGATGTTAGAAACCCGCTTATTGGCGCCGGCCAGGGCCTGCGCTTCGGGCAGCTGCCGGAAGGCTTCCACCGCTTTTACCCGGCGGTCGAAATCCAGCGGGCGGGTCGGACGGCGGGCGTGAACGGCCAGGTAGACCTCGGCGCCAATGCCCTGCTCGTCGTAGTGGGCACGGAAGCGCTCCAGCATATAGTCCACCACGGTGCTGGCGGTGTTCTGCTCGGTCAGCACGGTGAAGTTCTCTTCGGCCCACTCGCAGCAGGTTTGCAGGTCCAGCGGCAGTTCGCGCTCGATGATAATGCGCAGCACCCCGAGGGAGGCCCGGCGCAGGGCGAACGGGTCCCGTGTGCCGGATGGCGGCTGGTTGATGCCGAACAGGCCCACCAGGGAGTCCAGACGGTCCGCGATGGCGATGGCACAGCCGGTCAGGGTTGTTGGCAAATCGTCGCCAGCGAAACGGGGCATGTACTGTTCGTTCAGTGCCTTGGCCACGTCTTCCGGTTCGCCGTCATTGGCGGCGTAGTATTGGCCCATGATGCCCTGCAGGTCGGTGAACTCCAGGACCATTTCGGTGACCAGGTCGGTCTTCGCCAGCATGGCGGCGCGCTCGGCGAGGGCCGGATCACTGCCGATGGCGTCGGCGATTTTCTTGGCCAGTGCGGCAACGCGCACAGACTTGTCGTAGATACTGCCCAGTTTTTCCTGGAACACGATGGGCTTGAGGGCGTCGATGCGATCCTCGAGTTTGGTCTTCCGGTCGGTCTCGTAGAAGAACGCGGCATCGGAGAGCCGGGGCCGGATCACTTTCTCGTTACCGGAAACAACCTGTGACGGGTCCTTGCTTTCGATGTTTGCCACGGTGATGAACAGCGGCAGCATTTCCCCGTCGGCGGCCACCACGTGGAAGTACTTCTGGTGTTCCTTCATAGAGGAAATCAGGGCCTCCGCTGGAACCTCAAGGAACCGTTCCTCGAATCGGCCCATCAACGGCACTGGCCACTCGTTGAGCGCGGTGACTTCGTCCAGCAGGTCCTCATCGATGACGGCCTTGCCACCGGCTTCCTTCTCGGCCAGCTCGGTGACGCCGGCGCGAATCTGTTCCCGGCGCTCGGCGAAATCGGCAATCACATAGCCTTCCTGCTTGAGGACGACTTCGTAATCACCCGGCGTAGGTACGATCAGGGATTTCGGGCAATGGAAGCGGTGACCGCGGGTCTTGTTGCCCGGAGTCAGGCCCATGATGGGCGCCTCGATCACCTTGTTGCCGAACAACATTACTACCCAGTGGACCGGACGCACGAACTCGGTACGGTGGCCACCCCAGCGCATGCGCTTGGGAATCGGCAGGCCGGCCAGGGATTGCTCCACCAATTCTGGCATCAGCTCTACGGTGGGCTTGCCCTGCTCGACCGTGCGGTAGACCACCCAGGCACCCTTGTCGGTTTCCAGGGTGTCGAGCTGGTCCGGGGTTACGCCCAGAGAGGTGGCAAAGCCGGTCAGCGCGCGGGTCGGATTGCCAGCGTCGTCGAATGCCGCCTTGACGGCAGGGCCACGTTTTTCAACCGACTTGTCCGGCTGGGAGTCAGCCAGATCCCGGATCCGCACGGCCAGGCGGCGCGGAGCGGCAAAGGCTTCAACCTTGCCGAATTCGATGCCCGCTTCTTCCAGGCCCCGGGCAATGCCCTGGGTGAAGGCGTCAGACAGCGGCTTGAGGGCCTTGGGGGGCAGCTCTTCGGTGCCCAGTTCGACCAGAAAATCCTGTGTTGCCATGGTTATGCGTTCCCCTGTTCCTGCTGTGCCTTCTTCGCTTTCTTGCCCTTCTTGCTTTTCGCCTTGTCGTCGGCGGCCTCAGCGGCGGCAAGGACTTCCTTGCGCAACGCCTCGGGGGCGAGCGGGAAGCCAAGCGAGCGACGGCTGTCGAAGTACGCCTGGGCGACGGCACGGGCCAGGGTGCGAACCCTCAGGATGAAGCGCTGACGCTCGGTAACCGAGATGGCGTGGCGGGCGTCCAGCAGGTTAAAAGTATGGGAGGCCTTGAGAACCTGTTCATAGGCTGGCAGGGCCAGGCCGGCTTCGATCAGCCGTGCGCTCTCCCGCTCGTGAACATCAAAGCTATGAAACAGGAACTCGGTGTCAGCGTGCTCGAAGTTGTAGGTGGACATCTCCACTTCCTGTTGGTGAAACACGTCACCGTAGGTGACCACACCGTCCGGTCCCTCGGTCCAGACCAGGTCGTACACGCTGTCGACGCCCTGCAGGTACATGGCGATCCGCTCAAGCCCGTAGGTGAGCTCGCCGGTCACCGGGAAGCATTCCAGGCCGCCAACCTGCTGGAAGTAGGTGAACTGGGTCACTTCCATGCCGTTCAGCCAGATTTCCCAGCCCAGACCCCAGGCGCCCAGCGTCGGGGACTCCCAGTTGTCTTCCACAAACCGGATGTCGTGAACCAGCGGGTCCAGCCCCAGCGCCCGCAGGGAATCCAGGTACAGTTCCTGGATGTTGTCCGGTGATGGCTTCAGAACCACCTGGAACTGGTAGTAATGCTGCAGGCGGTTCGGGTTCTCACCGTAACGGCCGTCGGTAGGACGGCGGCTGGGCTGAACGTAGGCGGCGTTCCAGGTTTCCGGCCCGATGGCACGCAGGAAGGTGGCCGGGTGGAACGTGCCGGCACCCACTTCCATGTCCAGTGGCTGGAGGACCACGCAGCCATGCTGCGCCCAGAAATTCTGCAGAGCCAGGATAAGGCCCTGGAAGGTCCCGATATCCGGAGTTGTCTGTTTCGTTGCCTTGTCTGTCACGACGGTTGCCTGCTGATCAGTCTGTGTGTGGCGCCCCGGTTGTCCTTCGGGGCGCTCCGAAAAAAGAAAGGCGCATTATACGCGTGCTGGCTGTGTATTTCTAAGTCAGAAGAAGGTAAGACCCACCTGGAACAGTTTTTCCACATCCCGGATGCGGGTTTTGTCCACCAGGAACAGGATTACGTGGTCGTCCGGTTGGATCCGGAGATGATCGTGGGCGATCAGAACTTCATTGCGGCGCACGATGGCGCCGATGGTGGTGCCTTCTGGCAGGTTGATTTCATCAAGCCGTTTACCGACCACTTTTGAAGACCGGTGATCCCCATGGGCAATGGCTTCGATTGCCTCTGCCGCGCCCCTGCGCAGTGAGTGAACGTTCACAACATCGCCCCGGCGAACGTGGGTCAGAAGGCTGCCAATGGTGGTCTGTTGGGGCGAGATGGCCACATCGATGTCGCCGCCCTGAATCAGGTCCACGTAGTCCGGATTGTTTATCAGGGTCAGGACCTTGCGAGCGCCCAGGCGCTTGGCCAGAAGCGAAGCCATGATGTTGGCTTCATCGTCGTTGGTCACTGCGCAGAACACATCGGTACTCTCGATGTTCTCTTCCAGCAGGATATCCTTGTTGGCGGCGTTGCCCTCCAGCACCACGGTCTTGCGCAGGTTCTCCGAGAGCATGACACAGCGCTCGTGGTCCCGCTCCAGCAGTTTGACCTGGTACCGGTTCTCGAGGGTATGGGCAAGCCGCTGACCGATATTGCCGCCCCCGCAGATGAAGATGCGCTTGTAGGGTTTGACCAGGGGTTGGAGTTCGCTCATCACCGACTTGATGTGGTCACCGGCGGCAATGAAGAACACCTCGTCCCCGTCTTCAATCACCGTGTTGCCCTCGGGCATGATCGCCCGGTCTTTGCGGAAGATGGCCGCCACCCGGGTATCGATCTTGGGCATGTGGGTGCGCAGGTAAGACAGCTCATGGCCCACCAGCGGGCCACCCTTGGTGGCACGGATGGCCACAAGGCGGGTCAGGCCCTTGGAAAACTCCAGTACCTGGAGGGCGCCGGGGTTCTCGATCAACCGGGTGATGTGTTTGGTCACCAGGTGTTCGGGGCTGATCAGAACATCAATGGGAAAACCCCGCAGGCTGTCGAGGTCCTTGGTCTGGTCGCGCTGGTAGAAAAGTTCGGATTTCGCCAGATAGGCGTTGGCTCGTACCCGGCATATGGTGGTCGGGGTCTTGTACAGCAGTTTGGCCACCTGGCAGGCGACCATATTTGTCTCGTCACTGTTGGTGACGGCAATCAGCATGTCGGCGTCTTCGGCCCCGGCCTGTCGCAGTGCCGTGGGATAGGACGCCGCGCCCTGAACGGTGCGGATGTCGAGCCGGTCCTGCAATTCGCGCAATCGGGCACCATCGCTGTCGATAATGGTGATGTCGTTGGCTTCGTTGGCTAGGTTTTCGGCAAGGGTACCGCCGACCTGGCCGGCACCGAGAATCAGGATTTTCATGGTTCGGGTTTCTCCAGCACGGCGTAGAAGAAGCCGTCATGGCTATCCGGATCCGGGAGCAGTTGCCGCCCCGCACCCATATCGCGTCCCCATTGAGCTTCCGGCTCAACGAGAATGGCATCGGTCTGCTGCTTGCAAAACCGCTGAATTATACGGTGGTTTTCCTGCGGGAACACCGAGCAGGTGGCATACACCAGCCGGCCTCCGGGTTTCAGGATAGCCCACATTGCGTCCAGCAACCCGAGCTGTATGGCCGCCAGGGGGGTAATGTCCGATTCACGGCGCAATAACTTGATATCAGGGTGGCGGCGAATCACGCCGCTGGCGCTGCAGGGCACGTCCAGAAGAATGCGATCGAATGCCTCGCCGTCCCACCATTGTTCGGTCGCAGCCGCATCCGCCTGTTTCAGGGTGGCGTTGAGGTCAAGTCGATCCAGATTCTCCTGAACCCTGGGCAGGCGATCAGCGGATTCGTCGATGGCGACCACTTCTGCCAACTTGCCACAGCCCTCCAGAATCGCGCAGGTTTTGCCGCCGGGAGCGGCACAGGCATCCAGGACCCTCTGGCCAGGCGCCAGGTCCATCAGGGTGGTACACAATTGTGCGGCCTCATCCTGCACGCTGACAGCGCCATCGGCGAACCAGGGCAGCCGATCGACAGGAACCGGAGTGGCCAGTTGAATGCCGTGGGGTGCGAAGCGCGTTGCCTTTGCTTCGATGCCGGCCTCAGCCAGCAGGCCAAGATACTCATCCCGGGCAAAACGGAGGGCATTTACCCGCAGGGTCATGGGGGCCTGGGCATTGTTGGCGTCGAGAATGTGCTGCCAGTCTTCCGGCCAGTTGTGGCGGAGCTTTTCCACCATCCACACCGGGTGGCTGAACCTGCCGGCATCGTCTGCCGGTTCTTGTGCGCCTTCCCGCTCCGCGGCCCTGAGGACACCATTCACCAGCCCGGTCAGATGGGGTTTGTCCAGGGCGCGACAGGCTTCAACGGTTTCATTGAGAACGGCGTAATTGGCCTGTTGGCTGAAGCGCAACTGGAACAGGGCAACCAGCATCAGGTGATGGATGATGCGGTCGGGCTTGCGCAGAGGTTTTTTCAGCCGGCTGTTGAGCTCGCCGTCCAGGCGGTAAAACCAGCGGCAGGTGCCGTAACAGAGCGCCTGGAGAACCGGACGTTCATTGGCGGGCAGGCGGTTCAGTGCGGGCGGCAGGCACTGGGACAGGGACTGGCCATTCTCCACGGAAAGCATCACACCCGCGGCGATGGCGCGCATGGGGTGTTGTCGGTCGCCCATCTCAGCGCAGCTCCTGGCCGGGCATGAGCAGCTCCTTGCCGCCATTGATCAGGTCGTTCACGCTTTGGGCGCGGGAGCCCGGCAGCTGGAGACGGGTGATGCGCAGGGTGCCGTTGCCGCAGGCAATGTCGATCCCGTCCCGGTCCCGTTGTACTACGGTGCCGGGGAAAGCGTCGCTGGCGGTAACCAGGGCCTGGGCTTCGTGAATCCGGATGCGTTGGTCACCCAGATCGGTGTAGGTTCCGGGCCAGGGGTTAAAGGCGCGAACCAGCCGTTCAATCGCTATGGCATCTGCGGCCCAGTCAATATGGCCTTCAGTCTTGCTCAGTTTGCTGGCGTAGCAGGCCAGCTGGTCGTTCTGGAATTCCCCGGTGAGTTCGCCCTTCTGAAGAAGCTCCAGGGCCTTGATGATGGCCTGGCCTCCGAGTTCAGCCAGGCGGTCATGGAGACTGCCGCCGGTGTCGTTGTCCTCGATGGTGGTCAGGGATTTCAACAGCATGGCGCCGGTATCCAGGCCCTCGTCCATCTGCATGATGGTGATGCCGGTTTCCGCATCGCCTGCCGCTATGGCCCGCTGAATAGGTGCGGCGCCGCGCCAGCGCGGCAGCAGCGAGGCGTGGATGTTCAGGCAGCCGTGGGTTGGAATGTCCAGGACCGCCTTCGGCAGGATCAGACCGTAGGCCGCGACAATCATCACGTCCGGATTCAGATCGGCCAATTGTTTCTGGGCGTCGGGCGTTTTCAGTGTTTCGGGCTGGAAGACCGGGATCCCGTGGTCCAGCGCCACCTGCTTGACCGGGCTGGGCTGCAGCTTCCGGCCACGGCCGGCGGGACGATCCGGCTGGGAGTAAACGCCAACAATGGTGTGGCCGGCTGCAATCAGGGCGCGGAGCGCGGTTGCCGCAAAATCCGGTGTACCAGCAAAAACAAGTCGCACGGTGTAGTGATCTCTGTTCCGTTGTATACGAAAAGACCGGGTCATGACCCGGTCCGGAATAGTGTCTGGTTTTGGGCTAGGCCAAAGCCTGATCAGGCACTTTTCTTGTGCTGCTTCTCCAGCTTTTTGCGAATGCGGTTGCGCTTGAGAGAGCTCAGGTAGTCAACGAACAATCTGCCGTTCAGGTGATCCATCTCATGCTGGATACAGACAGCCAACAGGCCTTTCGCTTCCAGTTCAAACGGTTTGCCGTCCCGGTCCATTGCACGGATCATGCAGTGTTCGATCCGCTCAACGTCTTCGTAGAAACCGGGCACAGACAGGCAACCTTCCTGCATGGCTTCTCGTTCGCCGTCCAGCACTTCCACCTCGGGATTGATGAACACCCGCGGCTCGCTCTTGTCCTCGGACAGATCCATAACGATGATCTGTTTGTGCACATTCACCTGGGTGGCCGCAAGGCCAATGCCGGGCGCATCGTACATGGTCTCGAACATGTCGTCGATCAGCTTGCGGTCGGCGTCTGTCACCTCTTCTACCGGTTTGGCAATGGTGCGTAGACGGGGATCCGGGTATTCGAGAATCTCTAGTATCATAGGTCGGTCTTTTAGCCTGTATGTCGGGATGCCCGCGGTATTGTGCCGGCATGCCTTTTGACTTTGCTGCTCTTTGTAACAGTGTGAAACTGATCTCCGAAATGCGACAGCGTACTGCGCAAATTTTCACCTTGCCTCTACTATTATCGGGGCAAGGCCCCAGCTTTCAACGGCTGGAGGGGTTCTCAAGCTTTATAAGACTATTATCCAACAATTCGTCGATTGAGTACAAACTGATCAGTTAATAGTTAAAATCTTTCAACGACGGGATAGAATTTACTGGAAGAACAAAAGATAACATCACAATTTGCGAGACTTCTTCTATAGTAACTGGAATAACAACGTAATAAGCTGCAGGTAACTGACTGCATCCCAACAGAATGCAAAGAATCAAGGCACGCGATCAAGGACTTACACAATGAGGAAACTGCTGTACGCTCTGGCAGCAACTACGCTGCTTATAACCTCCTGGGCTCATGCTGCACCGGAGCTGCGGTCCGATCATCCCGAGCGTTACACCGTAGTTAAGGGTGACACCCTCTGGGACATTTCGGCCCGTTTTCTGAACAACCCCTGGTACTGGCCGGAAATATGGCATGTAAACCCGCAGGTCGCCAACCCTCACCTGATTTATCCCGGTGATCGCCTTGCCCTGGTTTATATTGATGGCAAGCCCCGTATTACGAAGGTTGCCAGCAACGATGTCGTAAAGCTGTCGCCCAAGGTACGTTCCGAGCCCATCGATACGCCCATCCCGGCGATCCCGCTTGATGCCATTGGCAGTTTCCTGACGGACACCCGTATTGTCAGCCCGGAAGAGATCAACGGTGCTCCGTATGTTCTCGAAGGTGAAGACGGCCGGATTATCACCGGTGCCGGCGACAAGCTCTATGCTCGCGGAGAAAAGCCTGCAGACAAGGTGGGTGTATTCCGTCGCAGCAAGGAATTCCGGGATCCGGATACTGGCGAGTTCCTCGGTCTTGAGGCGCGCAGTATTGCCCGTGGTGATGTCGCCCGGGAAAACGGCGATGTGTTGACCGTAAACCTGACCAGCTCCAGCGAAGAAGTTCGCATTGGTGACCGACTGATGGTGAGTGAAGACCGCCGTCTGACCACCAGCTTTGTGCCCAGTGCTCCCGACCAGGATATTGAAGGGCAGATGATCTCGGTTGATGGCGGTGTAAGCCAGATCGGTCAGTTTGATGTGGTTGCCATAAACCGCGGCACTCGGGAAGGTCTGGAAGCTGGCAACGTGATGGCCGTGCTGAAAAGCGGCAACCTGGTTCGCGATCCGGTGACCGGAGAAACCATCGAGCTGCCCTCCGAGCGTGCCGGGTTGCTGATGGTGTTCCAGGCTTATGAAAAAATGAGCTACGGTCTGGTGCTGCAGGCCAACCGCGTGTTGACGGTGGGCGACAAGGTGACCAACCCCTGATTGACTGACTACCGATAGACGCAACGGCCGGACCAGGAAGGTCCGGCCTCGCTGTTTTCAAGGATGATGCCGTGTTTTCCTCTGCCACAGCCCAATGGCTGTTCCTGACTTGCCTGCCCGGCCTCGGCCGTACCCGTCGGCGTGAACTGCTGACTGAATTTCCTGATTTGCCCCAAATGCTTTCCATGAATGCTGCAACCCTGCGGGCCGTGGGCATGACTGCAGACGCCATGGCCGCAATCCAGGCCTGGCAAAAGCAGGATGATGCGCATCCGGCGGTTCGTGAGGTGCGGACCATAATGCACGATTGCCAGAAGCATGCCGTCGGTATTCTGACCTGGGGAGATACCCACTACCCCGAGCAGCTCCGGCACATTCACGACGCGCCCCTGGTGCTCTTCACCCGAGGTGATACGGAGCTCCTGGCACGGGACCAGATCGGTATCATCGGTAGTCGCAAGGCTACGCCCGCCGGCCTGGATCATGCCCGGCGTTTTGCCGCCGAACTGAGCGCCCGCGATCTGATGGTGACCAGCGGTCTGGCGCTCGGGGTCGATGGCGCTGCCCATGCGGGGGCACTGGATGCGGGGTATCCCACCGTCGCGGTGATTGGCTGCGGTCTGGATCGTATCTACCCGCACCAACACAGGCGACTGGGTGAGCGGGTGATTGCCCAGGGGCTGGTGATCTCCGAGTATCCCCCCGGTACACCGGCAAGAGCCGCGCACTTTCCCCAACGTAACCGGATTATCAGTGGCCTGAGCCGTGGGGTGCTGGTGGTCGAGGCGGGACTGCGCAGCGGCTCCCTGATTACCGCGAGGATGGCGCTGGAGCAGGGGCGGGAAGTATTCGCCATTCCCGGCTCGGTGCACAGCCCTGTTGCCCGGGGGTGTCATCACCTGATCAAACAGGGGGCCCGCCTGGTGGAAACGGTGGAGGATATCCTGGAGGAGCTTGGTGCCTGGTGGTCCCCGCCGCTGGTAACCGAGGCGGCTGGCACCCCGGAACCGAAGCCTGGAGGCAAGGGCCCCCTGGCTGGCCTCGACGGCCGTGAAATCGCGGTGTTTGAGGCTTTAGGGTATGATCCACAGTCAACCGACGCACTGAGTTCAGCAACCGGCCTTCCTGCCGATCAGCTTATGCAGTCCCTGTTGCTTCTGGAGTTGCAGGGGCTGGTCAGCTCGGCACCGGGAGGCTTTCAGAAAATCGCCTGAACCCCGTGTGATCATCTAACCGGATCAACGTCTGACACAAGCAGTATGGCCCATTCCCACCCTCTATCTGACTGGCAATTGCACTGCGCTCGCCGCACGGTTCTCGGAGGCGGCGTTATTGCCTATCCCACCGAGGCTGTCTGGGGGCTGGGTTGTGATCCCTGGGACCAGGAAGCGGTGGAGAAGGTTCTGGAGCTGAAGCGGCGCCCGGTCGAGAAAGGCGTGATTCTGGTGGCTTCTTCCCTTGACCAGGTCCGCTTCCTGCTGGATCCCCTTCCCCCTCTGCTCCGGGCCGAGGCCGAGCGGCACTGGCCCGGCCCCGTGACCTGTCTGCTGCCAGACCCGGAGCGACAGGTGCCGGAATGGGTGCGCGGAAAGCACAGTTCCATCGCGGTTCGGGTCAGCGAGCACCCGGTGGTGCGGGCGCTCTGTGAAGCGACGGGCATGCCCCTGGTCTCCACGTCCTGTAATCCGGCCGGGCGACCGCCTGCCCGCCATATCTGGCAGGTGCGCGGGTATTTTGGCGATCAGTTGGACTGGATCGTTCCGGGAGCACTGGGCGGTAATCGCAAACCCAGCCGTATTATTGATATTGTCAGCGGTCAGCAACTTCGTTAGGAGCGTTTATGGCACAGCAACCCGATAGCCAGGCGGTCAAGCAGTATCTGCTGGGCCTGCAGGAGTCCATCTGCAACCGTCTGGAGGCCCTCGATGATGGCGCATCGTTCATCAAGGATGCCTGGGACCGGCCCGAAGGTGGTGGTGGCGTCAGCCGGGTGATCACCGAAGGCCGGGTGTTCGAGAAAGGTGGTGTTAATTTCTCTCACGTTATGGGCGATACCATGCCAGCTTCGGCCACCGCCCATCGTCCCCATCTGGCTGGTGCACCCTGGCAGGCCATGGGTGTGTCCCTGGTGATCCATCCCAACAACCCCTATGTGCCGACCTCCCACGCCAACGTGCGGTTTTTTATTGCCACGCCGAAGAACAGCGAGCCGGTTTACTGGTTTGGCGGCGGCTACGATCTGACGCCTTACTACGGTTTTGAGGAAGACTGTGTGCACTGGCACCGGACAGCCCGCGACGCCTGTGAGCCATTTGGAGAGGGCACCTACAAGCGCTTCAAGGACTGGTGCGATGATTACTTTTATCTGAAACACCGGGATGAACCCCGGGGTGTTGGTGGTCTGTTTTTTGATGACCACAACACCGGCGACTTCGAGCAGGATTTCGGCCTGATGAAAGCGGTGGGCGATAGCTACATAGACGCCTACGAGCCGATCGTCCGGCGCCGAATGGATCATCCGTTTGGTGACCGTGAGCGGGATTTCCAGCTCTACCGCCGGGGGCGCTACGTGGAATTCAACCTGGTCTATGACCGCGGCACCCTGTTTGGCCTGCAATCCGGCGGTCGCACCGAATCCATACTGATGTCGCTGCCGCCGCTGGTGCGCTGGGACTACAACCGGACCGCGGAGCCCGATTCGGAAGAAGCCCGGCTGACAGACTATTTCCTGACCGGGCGGAACTGGCTGGAGACCCAACATGACTAACGATCTCTACGCGGTAGTTGGCAACCCCATCAGCCACAGCAAATCGCCGAGGATCCACAGCCTGTTTGCCAGCGAGACCGGTGAGCCGGTTGAGTACACGGCCATCCAGGCGCCACTGGATGATTTTGCCGGCACGGTGAGGCAATTCTTTGAACGGGGTGGCAAGGGCCTGAACGTAACCGTGCCCTTCAAGGAGGACGCCTGGAAGCTGGCGGACCGTCGTACCGAGCGGGCCGAGAATGCCGGGGCCGCCAATACCCTGTATCTCGATGACGAGGGCCGGCTCACCGCTGACAACACTGACGGGTGCGGTATTGTGCGAGACCTGGTTGTGAACCACGGTGTTGTCCTTGGGCAGGCACGCATCCTGGTGCTGGGGGCCGGTGGCGCGGTTCGTGGTGTTCTGGGGCCGATCCTGGCGGAGCATCCTGCCGCCATTACCATTGCCAACCGGACGGTTGCCAAGGCTGACGCGCTGGTTAAGCTGTTTAAACCCGTGGCGGGCGAGACCGCGCTTTCTGCCTGCGGATTCGAACAGCCCCGGGAGCCTTTTGACGTGATCATCAACGGTACCAGTGCCAGCCTCCAGGGCGATCTGCCACCGCTGTCACCGGAGGTACTCGGAGAGCAAACGGTGGTCTACGACATGATGTATTCTCTGCAGACCACCACCTTCAATCAGTGGGCACTTGAACAGGGCGCACAGATCGTCCATGACGGGCTTGGTATGCTGGTGGAGCAGGCGGCTGAATCGTTCCGGATCTGGCGCGGCATCAGCCCCGCCACACGTCCTGTCATTGAGGAATTGCGTAACGACTGAGTCGCGGCCCCCGGATTGGGCTATGCTCAGGGTCAACATTCCGTAGGGATTTTCGATGGATATTCTTACCCTTGTGGGGCTTGTGGCTGGTGTCCTGATCGTCGTGCTGGCGATGCTGGCCAACGCCTCCTTCCTGACGTTCCTGAATCTTCCGGGCCTCGCCATTGTGCTGGGCGGAACTTTTGCCGTAACCCTGATCAAGTTCCGCATGGCGTCGGTGATGAGCGCGTTCCGCCTGGCCATGTCTGCCGCGTTTACCGACCGTATGGCGCGGCCGGCGGAGCTGATCCGGGAAGTGGGCGCGCTGGCCATGGTGGTGCGCAAAGAGGGCATTCTCGGCCTGGAAAACCACCAGACGGATAATGAGTTCCTGCAGAAGGCGATCAATCTGTGCGTCGACGGCCACCCGCCGGAACTGGTGGAAGAGGCGCTGGCCCAGGAAACCCAGCAGACCGCCGAGCGATACGAAGTGGCCGAGCGGGTGTTCCGGGGTATTGGCGAATCGGCCCCGGCCATTGGCATGCTGGGCACCCTGGTGGGTCTGGTACAGATGCTTAATACCCTGGATGACCCGTCTTCCATTGGCCCGGCCATGGCGATCGCCCTGCTCACCACCTTGTACGGTGCGTTTATTGCCCAGCTGATTGCCCTGCCCCTGGCCGACAAGCTGCAGCTGAAAGCCGAGGACGAGTCCCGGAACCAGATGCTGATCATCACGTCCATAAAGAACATCATGCGCGGCGAGAACCCCCGGGTGATGACCGAACTGCTGTCCTCGTTTGTTACTCCTGAGCAGCGCACCGGCCTGGCGCCGGAGCGGGAGGCCTGAGGGTTTGGAACTGGTCCAGAAGAAAAACAGGAAGCGTCTGCAGAACCAGACGCCGGCCTGGATCGTCACGTTTGCCGATCTGGCCACCCTGCTGCTGACCTTTTTCATACTGCTGCTGTCGTTTGCCGAAATGGACGTTGAGAAGTACCGGGCCATGGCCAACTCCATGGCCGTGGCCTTTGGCTCCAGCAACGTCCTGGCGGAGGATATTGGTGGCTCCCCGTTGACCATGATTGAATCGGACACGGTCTCCCTTCCCGAGCCCACAGAATCCCAGGCACGGGAGCCCGAGTTCATTGATGAGCGCGCGGAGGGTGCCGCGCCCACCCAGATTCCGGGTGGTGTGATCGATCTGGCCAGCCGGATGATCCGGGAACTGGAATCGGAGGTGGCTTCGGAAGCCCTGAGTGTCAATTACGACCAGAACCAGGTGGTGATCCGCTTCTCCGAGGAGGCTACCTTCCGATCCGGCGAGGCCGCCATCAAGCCCGAGATGATCCCGATTATCGAACGGGTGGTGAACGTGCTGTCGGCGTGTACCGGTGATGTGTTGGTGTCCGGCTACACCGATAACCGGCCCATTTCCAGTGACCGCTACCGCTCTAACTGGGATCTTTCCGCGGCCCGTGCCGTGTCCGTGGTGCACGAGTTGGTGATGAATCGGCAGGTGCCGGCCGAACGGGTGGTGGCGGCCGGGCGTGCCGAGACCAACCCGCTTGCGCCGAACGACACACCGGAGAACCGGGCCCTGAATCGCCGGGTGGAAATCGCCATTCGCAATCCCGAATGCAACGACGAGGTGCCCACCGGCGATCTGCCCGTCGAAATCAGGCCCTGAGCCTTATATCTGAGGCGTAGCTTCTCATTCGCAATCCATATAACTGTCCAGCTTTCAGGGCTTTATACTGTGCGCCCGATAATTCACTGGCACAGCGAAGCGAGAGAGCAACCATGAGTGGACCGGATAAGCCGAAAGTGATTGGCGAGGAATGGAGCGATGAGCGGGTCAGGAGTTTTCTGGATATCCGCCCCTGGGATGCTGCGGAGAATGCCGACTATAACGCTCTGTTGAAAGCCTACCAGGCCATGCGAGCGGAAGATTTCGAACGCTTTATCGGATTTCTCGTTGCCGAAGGACGGGATCTGAATGCCACCGGCCCGGACGGGGAAACCATTCTGGACCTGATTTCCCGGCATCGCCGCAGTGTGGATTATGCCCGCGCGCTGGAAAAGGCCGGTGCCAAAAAAACGGCTGCAGCCGGGAACTGATCCCGCTGCGGCCGTGCGTTATTGCCTGAGGTTGTCGGCGTTTACTGCACGTCGACTTCAATGGCCTTGGGCTCCTTCGGCTCGGCTTTCTGGAGCGTCAGGGTCAGCATGCCGTCCTTGAAGTTGGCCTTCACGCTGTTCTCATCGACATTGTCCGGCAGCGTGAAGCGGCGCAGGAAGCTGCCATAAAAACGCTCTATCCGGTGGTGCTTCTTGTCGTCGGTCTCGTTTTCACTCTTGCGTTCACCCTGAATGCTCAGAACGCCCTCGTGTACCGTTACTTTTACGTCTTCCTTGGACATGCCCGGCAACTCCGCCTCGATGGTGAAGGCCTCCGGAGTTTCCTTGATGTCCACGGCCGGAGCCCAGTCGCTGCGGCTGAACACGTCTTTGCTTTCGCGCTCGCCGCCTGAGCGGGTCAGGCCGAACATGCGGTTATAGCGGTTCATCAGGTCTTCGAACTCATTGACCGGATTCCAACGGGTAAGATTGCTCATAAAGCATCCCTCCTTTTCAAACGAAACGAATCTGAATAATTGAATATCAGCTTCGATCGCGGAACAGCTCCATGCCGGTAGCGCCTGCCGGATGGCTATCCGTGAACCTCTGCTAATTCCGAATGTAGGTGCAGCAAAAATGTTTTCAAGGGTGGGGTTGGTCGAATTTTGATCAGGGTCAAATTGGCTTCAGAGTTCCCCGAAATGCCGGTGTAAAAACGGACGGAATCGGCTCATGGTGGCGCCTGCCGTCTCCGGATCGGGCCGGATACCGGGTTGGAATCCCGGGAGCTCGCCGGACAGGAAAGGTTCCACCAGCGATGGGTTGGCACTGATGACATGAACGAGCACATCCCGGCTGGCATCCTCGCCGGTGATCAATGGCGCCGGCTGATGGTCACCCAGAATGATCATCAGGGCGTCCTGGCGCAGGTATTGGGCGGCGAAGCCTCCGGCAACTTCCAGAGCATAGGCAATCGCCTGACCGTAATGTTCCCGGACCCGGTCCGGATCGCGCCACAGCGAAACCGGCGCCTCGCCGGCACCCTCCCAGCGCCGGAACACTTCACCGTTGCCGATGCTTTGCCAGTCATCGAGCACCGGCAGGATCGGCACCCAGGGGGCGTGGCTGCTGATCAGCGCCAGCTCGGCAAAGAGCGGCCCCTCATTCGCATCGCGAATGTCCTGAAACCGGTGCCAGGTGTACTGGTCGGGCATGGTGACCCAGTTGAATGGCGGCCCCTGGTAACCCAGATCATCGTGATCGTAAATCCGGTCGTAGCGGAACAGCCGGCCCTCGGGCCAAGCCTGGGTGATTGCCGGCATCACGGCGACAGTGCTGTGCCCTGTACTGCGGAAGTCATCGATTAGAGTGGCGTAGCCGGAGCTGAGGAGGGTTTCGTAGGCAAGCTGGTTGTGGATCCACTGGCCACTCAACACGGATAGATGACCAAGCCAGGACTGGCCACCCTGGATGGGTGATTGCAGCCGGCCGGTGGCGACCGTCAGCCCGGCCGCGTCAAGTGACCGGCCCATGGCTTCAAGGCCTCGGCTGACCGTCGAACGGTAGCGCTCGTCGGTGATTGTCGACACGCCGTAGGATTCGATAAAACCCAGAATTACATCCGTTTGCGCCAGCTTTGGCAACGGAGTGGGCTGGCTCTGTCGTCCGGGCCGGGTGTTCAGCTCGGCGGCAAAGTTCCGGGTTGTCTGGTGGGTGTGGGTGATCAGGGAAGCCTGATTGGCAACGAACGCCAGTGCCGGGCTACCAATCCACGGGGTTACGGCCCCGGCCAGGAAAAGCCCGGACATCAGCCAGAGGGGTTTGCCCAGATGGGCCGGGGAATGATGGCCCAGTCGGTCCAGTCCATAGTGAAACAGCCAGCCTATCCCGACAAGCACGGCTGCCAGAGCACCGAGAGCCAGCACCGCCAGAACGCCCCCCAGGTTGGTATCCAGCAGGTTCCAGGCGGCGTCCAGCAGACCAAACTCCAGATAAAGATTCAGTCCTCGGCCAAGACTTTCCCGAACCAGGGCATCTACCAGAACAAGAAGCACCAGCAGCCCATACAGAACGGCCAACACCTGGGCGACGCGATACCGCTGTTGCGGCACTCTGAGCCCGCAGATGACGGCCCAGACGACCAGGGCTTCCGGGGAAAACCAGGGATTGTCACCGGGCAGTGCCAGAGCGGGCAGCAGGAATAACCCGTTCAGGATGAGCAGCCAGGCCAGTATCACGAGGCCGCCTCTACCCATGCCAGTTCGTCTCGCCGACGGGGCAAGGACACTGCTGCCGGAGGGGCCCCTTCAACGGACTGCGCCATACGAGCCAGCACGTCACGCCATGGTGATTCTGGTGAGGCATTCCAGGCTCGCCAATGCAGGGCTTCCAGGGCCACCGGATGGTTGCAGATCAGGCTAAGCTGCCGGTCATTCAGGGCCTCTTTACCCTCCGTGGCGCAAAGATTGACCAGCCGTTCCAGTGCCCGTGCTTTTTTACCGGGGCCGGCTGAGCGTCATATCGGGAAACCCTGGCAAAGACCGGCGACAGAACCATCTGCTCGAACCAGCTTAACCGGTCGGGGTTATGGCGAAGTGGGGGTATGGCGCTGGCCAGCTCAATCACTCTCGCGATATGACCATCCTCGGGCACTTTCAGCCAGGTACCTGTGCCGGGCTTTTGGGCCAGCAAGAAGGCCAGAGCCGGCGCCAGTAATACCGGTGCCATTACCGGTAGGGCCCAGGGTGTCAGCGACGGCGCGTGCCATTGGATCAGGCTGAGCGCCGCAACGGCGGAAGCCAGCAGGAGGGCAAAGTGCCGAAGGCTGAGTCCCGGCTTGGCAGCGCCGGACCGGTTCTGTCCCTGCCAGCCAACTCTGAGATTCGACAGCGCGCCCCCAACATGGAAGGTGTGAATCAACATCCGGATGGGGGCCAGCGCCAGTGCTGCGAGCGTCTCCATCAGCGTGTTCCCCGAGAGCCTGAGCAGCCCGCCAAACCGGGTAGTGCGCTTTGCCAACGAGTGGTCCGCTATTGCAAGCAGCCGGGGGCCGAACAGCAGCACCGAAGTCACCAGGACCAGCAGAAAGCCCGGACCAGAGCCTGTGTCCGTGGTAGCCATCACGCCCGGCAAAGCCGGCGTCGAATCGGCCAGCGCCACATAGCCTGACAAGCCCAGGAAAACCAGCCAGAGCGGAGAGGCCAGGTACGAGAAAATTCCGGTCAACAGGGCCATCCGGTGGGCCATTCGGATCTTGCCCATGGTTACCAGTAGCCACAGGTGCTGGAGATTGCCCCGACACCAGCGCCGGTCGCGGATCAGGTCGTCTTCGAGTGTCGGCGGTGATTCCTCGAAACTGCCGGCGATGGCCGGTTCCAGCCATACTTCGTAGCCTGCCCGGCCCATCAGTGCAGCCTCGATGAAGTCATGGCTGAGAACGGGCCCCCGGAACAGACCGGGCCCCCGAAGCTTGCGAAGACCACAGTGAGCCATGAACGGGGCTACCCTGATGATCGCGTTGTGGCCCCAGTAAGTGGCTTCCCCCAGTTGGATGGCTGCCAGTCCGGCACTGTAGAGCCTGCCATAACAGCGGTTGGAAAACTGTTGCAGACGGGCAAACCGGGTTTCTGCCCGGGCCAGGCGGGGTGTGGTCTGGATGATCCCCGCCTCGGGCCGGGCTTCCATGAGCCGTATCAGCCGGGTAATGCAGTGGGCACTGAGCAGACTGTCGGCATCCAGCACAACCATATAGCGGTAGCGGCGACCCCATCGACGCAGGAAATCGGCGATATTGCCGCTCTTGTAGTTCAGGTTGATGTTGCGCCGCCGGTAGAATAGGTGCTGGCCTGGGCCCAGCTCCCGGCGTATCTGCTCGCAGGTCGCCTGTTCCTCCAGCCAGATGTCCGGGTCCCGACTGTCCGAGAGCACATAGAAATCCACGGGCCCGGCCTGCCCCTGTTGCTCAAGATCCTGGATGATCGCTTTCAAACCACCGAGGGAATGCTGCACAGGTTCATGGCAGATGGGCATCACGACCGCGGTTGGGGCAGAGAGCGACTCCGAGGGCCCACTCGGCCCTGCACGGCTGGAAAGGCTCCAGGGGTCGCCACCGAAACGGAGGGCAACGAATCCGAAAACGGCCGTCCAGAAACCCACGCCAATCCAGGCAAACAGCACCCCGAATACCAACAGCAATAAGGCGATCATTCCGGAACTGGCCTGATCCGGGATAGTCTGGGCAAACAGAACCACGCCGGCCAGCGTCTGAGCGGCAACGAGGAAGACAAGCAGGAAGCGGCGCCGGAAGGCAACCGGGCGCCAGGAGCCGGCATTAATCACGGGGATACCTGATACTGGCCCGGGCTATGGGTGGCAGATGACGACCCTGATGAAGCGCGGGCAGGACAAACCACTGGGACATTTGTTCCAGTAATTGCCCGGTACTCAAGGCCGGGCTCTCAGCCTCGCGCGCCTGCAACATGCTGTGTACCCGCGCTCGGGTTTCCGGGCCGGTATCGTGGCCTGCAGCACGCAGGTACAGCAATGCTCGATCAAACGGTTCGTCCGATGAATCCACAATGGTCTTCGGGATGCTGGGTTACCCCGAAACATACGGCTACGGCCCTGAGTTCAGACCACTGGCTTACTGATCGTTAAGGTACTCATCCTTCAGGCGGACGTAGTTGGCGGCGGTGTATTTGAAGAACCCCCGCTCCTTCTCGGTCAGCGCCCGGGCTTTTTTGCAGGGCGATCCCACATAAAGGTGCCCGGATTCCAGGGTTTTGCCAGGTGGCACCAGACAGCCCGCGGCAACAATCACCTCGTCCTCCACCACGGCGCCATCCATAATGATGCAGCCCATGCCCACCAGAACGCGGCTGCCAATGGTGCAGCCGTGCAGCAGCGCCTTGTGGCCCACAGTCACGTCGTCCCCCAGTGTGAGCGGATAACCACCGGGGTTGTAGTCACTGGCGTGAGTGATATGCAGAACCGACCCATCCTGGATGCTGCACCGATGCCCGATACGGATTTTGTGCATATCGCCACGCACCACGGTCATCGGCCAGATGGAAACGTCATCGCCGGTTTCAACATCGCCAATCACCACTGCACTTGGATCTACCCACGCCCGTTCCCCAAAATCTGGCGTGATACCCTTGTGTGAACGTATATTCGTCATTACATAGTACTCATTGATGAATTACCCGAAGGCCCGGGGTGCCTGTGGGAGAGGCCCTTCCAAAACTGTCTGTCGCCATGGATGGCGACAGTCAAGCGTCACATGGGTGAGGCTGAGCGTTTATGAAGCAAAGCTTCATGCTTCAGCCGAACGACTGCAATCTATGATTGCAGGCCGGACCCCGGAGGGGTGCCGCAAGGAGCGTGTTTTGGAAGGGCCTCTCCCACAGGTGCCAGCCTCATAACTTGAAGAAACCAAACTACCCAAGATTCGACTAGCTGAGAAGGGGACCTATGAATAACCCGTTACTGACTGACGACCTGTTGCCGAAGTTTGACCATGTTCGCACCGAGCACATGGAAACGGCAATTGACCAGATTCTCAGTGAAAACCGGATGAAGATCAGCCAGCTCGCGGAGCAGGAGGATCCCACCTGGGAGAACCTGGCGCAGCCGATGCAGGCGCTGGACGACAAGCTGAGCAATGCCTGGTCGGTGATTTCGCACCTGAACGGCGTGATGAACAACGACGAGCTGCGCAAGGTTTACAAGAACTGCCTGGAGAAGCTCACCGAGTACAGCACCGAAGTGAGCCAGAACGCGGCCCTCTGCGACGCCTACAAGAAGCTGGCCGAGCGAGACGATTTCAAGAACCTGAGCGAAGCCCAGCGCAAGTCTGTGGAAAACACCCTCCGGGATTTTCATCTGGGTGGTGTCGACCTGCCGGAAGACAAGAAAAAGCAGTATGCCGAGTTGTCCCGGGAGCTGTCCGAGCTGTCCAACAAGTTCAGCGATAACGTGCTGGACGCAACCCAGCATTGGTTCAAGCACATCACAGACGTGGATGAGCTCGCCGGCGTCCCGGAGACGGCTATTGAGAGCGCCAAGCAGGCCGCCCGCCAGAAAGAGCTGGAAGGCTATGTGATCACCCTGGATTTCCCCAGCTTCTTCCCGGTTATGACCTACTGCGACAACCGGGATCTGCGCCGGGAAGTCTATGAAGCCTTTGTGACCCGCGCCTCCGACCAGGGCCCGGATGCCGGCCAGTGGGACAACACCCCGGTGATGGCGGAGATCCTCAAGCGCCGCCACGCCCAGGCCAAGCTGCTGGGCTTTGACAATTACGCCGAGCGCTCTCTGGCCACCAAGATGGCCCGCAGCAGCGACGAAGTGCTGGACTTCCTGAACCAGCTGGCGGCCAAGTCCAAGCCCCAGGCCGAAAAAGAATTTGCCGAACTCAGGGCGTTCGCGAAAGACGAGTACGGCGCCGAGGAACTGCAGGCCTGGGATATCGGCTATTACAGCGAAAAGCTTCGCCAGAAGCGCTACGACATCTCTCCGGAAACCCTGCGTCCCTGGTTCCCGGTGAACAAGGTGGTGCCCGGACTGTTCCGTGTCGCTGAAAAGCTGTTCGATGTCCAGATTGAAGCGAAGCCGGAAGTGGAAACCTGGCACGAGGATGCGACTGCCTACTGTATCAGTCGCAACGGTGAGCCCCTGGCCTGGTTCTATCTCGACCTCTATGCCCGCCAAGGCAAACGTGGCGGTGCCTGGATGGCCGATTGCCGGGTGCGCTGGCGCAACCTGCGTGGCCAGCTCCAGTTGCCGGTAGCCTTCCTGACCTGCAACTTCACACCGCCGGTCAGCGGCAAGCCGTCACTGCTGACCCACGATGAGGTCACCACCCTGTTCCACGAATTCGGCCACGGCCTGCATCACATGCTGACCCAGGTGGACGTGCTGGATGTGTCCGGCATCAACGGTGTCGCCTGGGACGCCGTCGAGCTGCCCAGCCAGTTCCTGGAAAACTGGTGCTGGAATCCGGAATCCCTGGGCCTGATCGCCTCGCACCACGAAACCGGTGAGCCGCTGCCGGAAGATCTGCTGCAGAAACTGCTGGCGGCCAAGAACTTCCAGTCCGGCATGGGCATGGTGCGCCAGCTCGAATTTTCACTGTTCGACTTCCGCCTGCACGCGGAATTCACCGACGAAGCGCCCACCAACCCGCTGGATATGCATCGCAAGGTGCGAAGCGAGATTGCCGTGGTGGAAGCCCCGGAATTCAACCGCTTCCCCAACTCCTTCTCGCACATCTTTGCCGGTGGCTATGCGGCTGGCTACTACAGCTACAAGTGGGCGGAAGTGCTGGCGGCCGATGCCTTCTCCCTGTTCGAGGAAAAAGGTATCTTCGACCCGGAAACCGGCAAGGCCTTCCTCCATAATATTCTGGAGAAAGGCGGCTCACAGGAGCCGATGGAATTGTTCAAGGCCTTCCGGGGTCGCGAACCGCAGGTGGATGCGCTACTGAAACAAACCGGCATCACGGACGAAGCGGCCTGACCCAATTTGAGCCGGCAGTCGTAAAGGCTGCCGGTTGTTCCAAACGGGAGTATTTATATGGCGAGTCCAAAACGTTTTATCGCCGGCGCCGTCTGTCCTCGCTGCGCGGAGATGGACAAGATCATGATGTTCACCACCGACGACGATGACCAGGTACGCGAGTGCGTGGCCTGCGGCTTCACCGATGCGGTGTCTGACGCCGAACAACCGTCCAACCCCGAGCTCGAGACCCGGGTGAACAAGCGCAAGAACGAGGACGATCACACCGTCAAGCAGGTTGTGTTTTTCAAGTCTGCTGCTGACGACGAGGATTAATTCTTATCTCCTGGCCTTCTGGTTGAGGGGCGGAGAGGCCATGGGAATGCTTTTCTTCTGGGAAAAACAACTCGCTTCGCTCAGACATCTTTTTCCCGGCAGAAAAGCACACCCACACCCTCTCGATCTGACTCAAAAGATATCTCTTTAAGGCAAATTCTTTTCAGCGATATCTGATGGTTTCTATGTGAGGGGGCCGGGATATTTTTCCCGCCGGAAATTGATGTCTGAGCGCAGCGAGTTGCCATTTCCAAGGGAAAAATATCCCGGCCCCCTCGCAACTCCCCTCAACAAGCAGGCTACAGAAAAACCTCCCAGCTCAAAGAACCATAGCCGCCAACCACCCAAAGCCAAGCAGCGGCAAATTGTAGTGCAGGAACGTCGGCACCACGGTATCCCAGATGTGGTTGTGCTGGCCGTCGGCGTTCAGGCCGGCGGTGGGGCCGAGGGTGGAGTCGGAGGCCGGGGAACCGGCATCCCCCAGGGCGCCGGCGGTGCCGACCAGGGCCACGATGGCCAGGGGGCTGAAACCCAACTGCAGGGCCAGGGGCACGTACAGGGCCGCGATAATGGGGATGGTCGAGAAGGACGAACCGATACCCATGGTAATCAGCAGACCCACCACCAGCATCAGCAGCGCCGCCATGGCCTTGTTCTCGCCGATAGTCGCCACGGAGCTGTCCACCAGGGCGGCAATTTCACCGGTTTCCCGCATCACTTCGGCAAAACCAGACGCGGCGATCATGATGAAGCCGATCATGGCCAGCATCTTCATGCCCTCGGTGAACAGGTCATCGGCTTCTTTCCAGCGCACCACACCAGACAGGTTGAAAAGCACGAACCCGGCCAGGGCGCCCAGGATCATCGAGCCAAGCCAGAGTTGCACCACGAAGGCAGTGACGATGGCGACCAAGGCCATCACCAGGGTGCGCGGGCTGTAGCTGGTGTCTACCCGTTCCGCTTTGGTGATGGTTTCCAGGTTATAGGTGCGGCCGTTTCGGTAGCTGAAAAAGACCGCGATCAGCAAACCACAGAGCATGCCCAACGCTGGCAGGGCCATGGCTTTCATGACGCTCAGGCCGGAGGCATCGACGCCGTTGGCGTTGATCTTGGCGATCAGGATCTCGTTCAGGTAGATGCCGCCAAAGCCGACGGGCAGGAACATGTAGGGTGTAATCAGGCCGAAGGTCAGCACGCAGGCTACCAGGCGCCGGTCCATGTTCAGTTTTGCCATTACGTACAGCAGCGGCGGTACTACCAAAGGTATGAAGGCAATGTGGATCGGCAGGATATTCTGGGACGAGATGGCAATGGCCAGCAGCAGGCCAATGATCAGGAAGCGGATGCCGTTAACGGCGGCGCCTTCTTCCTGGCGACCGACCAGGGCCAGGGCCTTGTCGGCCAGGGCGTGGGCCAGGCCGGACTTGCCGATGGCAACGGCGAAAGCACCGAGGGTGGCATAGGACAGTGCCACGGTGGCACCGCCGCCCAGGCCGCTATTGAAGGCTTCGATGGTGGCTTCCAGGGACATTCCTGCAATCAGGCCGCCGGATACGGCACCGATAATCAGGGCAACAACAACGTGGATGCGGCACAAACTCAGCACGAGCATAATCGCGACCGCGGCAACGACGGCATTCATGGCAAAACTCCGGGTAGGAATTAATGGTTTGTCCGGCCCCTTGTGGGGACCGGCATCATGAAAAGCGCGGTAATGTGCAGGAAATGATCGCGGTAGTCAAAGCGGTTGTGTAACGGTCAGACTTCGTCAAGGCGGGCAAAGCGGGGGACCTGTTCGCCGGCCATTTCCACGGTTTCCCGGAACATGGTCAGCGGGCGTACCCAGAGGCTGTAATCACCGTACAGGCAGCGATAAACCACCATCTGTTCTTCAGTTTCACTGTGCCGGGCGATCCCGAGTACTTCGTAATCCTTGCCCTTATAGTGCCGGTAACGGCCAGGGCGTATGTCGTTCTTGCGTTCGGTCATTCTAGGCCTCGATGGTTTCAGGCTATGCTGGCCTTGCAGTTATAGAGGACGCAGCACGCGCAACCGTCTAAAATGGAAGCAACTGCAAGGATGCAAAAAGACTCAGTCAGGGCCTGAAAGTGTAGAACACCAGGAAGGGCCCGGAAACCGGAAACCGCTATGATGCGGCAGTTATCCTGCATCCTTCTGATTTTTCTGTCGCTGGCATGCCTGGCCAGCGCGCCTGTTCAGGCCGCTCCCGTCGCCTTTGACTGGCTGGAAGCGCCCGCCGATGAGCTGGCACTCGAAGACGTTCGCGCCCTGCCCCCGGGCGCCTGGCAGAGGTTTGGCTCAAATGAGGTTTTTAATCGCGGGTTCAGCGATGGCAGTTTCTGGCTGAGAGTCGAGATTCCGCCAGAGCCGGTGAACCGGGTTCTGGAAATCGGCTATCCGTTGCTGGACGAGGTGTCCGTGCACTGGGTGGTTGATGGCGAGCTGATCCAGACCCACCATACGGGCGATACCCTCCCGTTCAGCAGTCGCCCGATTTATCACCGCAATTTCGTCTTCCTGGTACCGTCGAATACCGATACGGCGACCGCCTTTGTGCGCGTGCAAACGCTCGGGTCGGTACAGATTCCCGTGGCAGTCACGCCTTCGGCCGAATTCCTGGCCAATGAGCAGCTGTCTTACGGCTGGCAGACGATGTTTCTGGGTATCATCGCTGCGATGGCGCTCTACAATCTGTTTCTGTTTGTCATCGTGCGCCATTCCACCTACTTCTGGTACGTGCTGACTGTTGTGTTTACCGGGCTGGTTCAGCTCAACTTCAATGGTGTGCTCTTCCAGTGGCTGTGGCCGAATGCCCCGGGTATCAACCGGTATTTCACCATTCCGGTTATCTGTTTCGCTCTGTTCTCCGCCATTATCTTCGCCATCCGTTTTCTCAATATCCGGTCCTACAGCCTCAGAAGTTACCGCTTCCTGCAGTGGATTCTGGCCGCCATTTCTGCCAGCTTCGTCTTTACTCTTTTTGGCAGTTACCAGACGGGGATTGTCCTGGTCAGCGCGATTGCGGCAGTGGTCACTCCCGCGGTCTGGTTCATCGGTTTCCTGGTCTGGCGGAAAGGTCAGGTATTGGGCGGTTTCTACGTTCTGGCCTGGACGCCATTGCTGATCGGCCATCTGATTCTCGCGGTCAGCAAGCTTGGCATCATGCCCCGCAGTTTCCTGACCGAGTTCATGCCTCAGATCGGCGTGGCCCTGGAGGTGGTTCTGCTTTCCTTTGCGCTTGCCTACCGGATCAACCTGGAACGTCGCAAGCGCCATGAGGCCCAGGAGCAGGCGCTGGCGATCCAGCAGCAGGCCAACCTGACCCTGGAGATGCGGGTTCAGGCGCGCACCGACGAACTGGAACGGGCCAATGAGCAGCTCAAGGCGATCAGCCTCACCGACGGTCTGACCCATGTGGCCAACCGGCGTCGGTTCGATGAAAAACTCAACGATGAGTGGCGACGGGCCCAGAGACACGGTCACCCGTTGAGCCTGTTGATGCTGGATATTGATCACTTCAAGCGGGTAAACGACGAGCTGGGACACCTGGTTGGCGACGATTGCCTGACCGCGGTGGCCGCCTTGTGCGTCGCAGAAGTGCAGCGTTCCGGGGATCTGTTGGCCCGCTATGGCGGCGAGGAATTCAGCATCCTGCTACCAGCCACGCCTGAGGAGGGAGCGGTTCGGGTGGCCGAGCGAGTGCGTCAGGCGGTGGCCCGTTCCCCGGTGCATTCCGGGGAACGGGTGGCTCCGGTCAGTCTTACCATCAGTGTGGGCGTGGCGTGCCTGGTGCCAGGGCCAGATATGGAGCCCCAGGAACTGATCCGTCAGGCCGACGAAGCCCTGTACTCGGCCAAGGAGTCCGGCCGAAACCGGGTCATGGTGGCCCGTGATTTCAGGGCGGCGACCGTACCCGGTGCCTGAGGTGTCTCTGAGCTTCAGTTCTTCAGCTTGTAACGGCCCGGCCCGAGGAAAATCACTGCCACGGCGGTAAACAGGAAGAAGCCCTGCAGCTCCAGTGCCCAGCCGCCACCGCGTCCAAGGCTCAGGAGTTCGTTGCCATGTACCAGGATAATGGCAAACAGCATGTTGAAGATGATCAGCAGGGCTCCGATCCGGGTCTGATAGCCCAGAACCACCATCAGCGGTGCAATGATTTCGCCGACAAATACGCCGTAGGCAAGAAAGGTAGGCAGGCCGTGGCTGGCCAGTTCGCCTTCGATAAAACCAACACCGTTAAGCAGTTTGGCAATGCCGTGGAACAGCATCAGCCCGCCCAGGGTCAGGCGGATAATCAGTTTTCCCAGATCAGCGTTTTCGAGCAAGGTACGGGTCTCCGTTCTATAGGTTGCGAATGTCAGGATACAGCGGCACAAGCTGTTTGATCAGCCGGTTCTGGGCGCCGGTGGGAATATCGTTCTTCTCCATGGCCAGGATCAGGTTTTCCGCTAGGGCATTGAACTGGGTGTCGGTGATGGCCATGTCGGAATGCAGCTCGCGCATCTCCCGACCGGTGTAGGCACAGGGCCCGCCACTGAGCTCGCACAGCTGATCCGTGAGGTTGCGGTGGAACTGGGCGACGTCCATGCCTTTGAACTGCTGGTTGATGCGCTCATCCTCGACGATCAGGTAAAGCAGGTCTTCCACCACGTTTGCGATGCCTTCCCGCTCACCCAGCTGCTGATACAGACTGTTTTCGGGTTCGGTATTCAGGCTCTGGCAGCCACCGAGTAGCAGTGCCAGCATCATCAACAGGGCGGAAAGCGTGGCGTAGCGATTGGTAAGGCCCATGTTCAGAAACTCCCCTGCAGCGACAGATACAGACCTTGCTGGTCTTCCAGTGTGGCAACGTCACCCAGGTTGACCAGAGCGCCTGTAATCGCCAGGCGACGGTCCGGAACCCAGGCGACAAACAGATCCCACCAGTCGTCTTCGGTGGCAAAGCTCAGGTTGTCCGGCTTCTGCCGGTATTCGGCACCTATCAGCCACTGACGATTCAGGAAAAGCCCGACGCTGCCCTCCATCATCAGTTCGTGACTGTTGTTACGGTCACCGCCAAATCCCAAAAGCCCGCCCTGGTTGGCCCGGGTTGCCCGCGCGGACAGGTTTACCAGCAGGTTGCGCTCCATCACGGCGGCAAAGAACAGCTTGCTGCCGCTGACATACACATCGGTGCCACTGTCGTCCCGGGCGCCAATCGCCGACGGCACGGTGAAATCCCGCTGGCGCTTGTACTGCAGACCGGCAGACCACTGGCCCCAGGGACTGTACAGCACATCGCCGACGAGCCGGACCTTGGCGCCGAAAATATCCTGGTTCAGTTCGTCCTGTTCCAGGCCGAAGCCGTCTTTAAGGGTAAACACCAGGCTGTCCAGATCCAGGGTCTGCCGGGCCACGGTGAGTTCCAGCCGGTTGTTCCAGTTCAGCCCGGCACCGGTGACCGAGAGCGAGTAATCGTCGACTTCGGCCCGGCTGAGTGCAAGGGTGCCGCCCCACTCCTCATCGCTGGCGTAGCTTCCAAGCAGTGCCCAGGGCACCAGGCCGCCGCCGGCACTGCCCTCGATGGTGGTAACGCCTCCGGTCGCCCAGATCCGGCTGCCAATGTCGGCGCCGGCCACCGGTGCGAACAGGAGCGCCACGGCCATTGTTACCAGGCATCTTGCTGTCATTCTGAATACTCCGGGTTGGTATGGGTCAATTCCTCCCGGCGGTCAGCCAGGGCGCGGGCTGTCTCAGGCAGGTCCTCCGGTGCGACTGGGCGGCTCAGGTAGAAGCCCTGAGCCAGGTTGCAGCCCCAATGTTGCAGAAGGCGCCATGCCTCCAGGTTCTCGATGCCTTCGGCCACGACCTTCAGCCCGAGGCCATGGGCCATATCAATGGTGGAACGCACAATCAGCTGGTCCTGGGGCTCGGTATCCAGCCTGAGCACGAACGACTTGTCGATTTTCAGCTCCTGTACCGGGAGCTTGCGCAACTGGGACAGCGAGGAATAACCGGTACCGAAGTCGTCTACCGACAGGGTCACGCCCAGTTCCCGGAGCCGGTTCAGTGTTGCCATCGCCTCTTCCGGGTCTTCCATCAGGGCGCTTTCGGTGACTTCCAGAGTCACCCGCTCCAGATTGTGGTGCCAGCCCTCGAAGGTGTCGCCAATGTGTTGGATAAGGGCGGGCCACGTCAGGTCCATGGCGGACAGGTTGATGGCGACGCCCGCATCAACACCCTGTTCGTGCCAACGCCGGGCATCGCTGGCGACCCGTTGCAGGATATGGGCTGTCAGATCGTGGATCTGTCCCGACTGTTCGGCAAGAAAGATAAACTCTTCCGGGGAAATAAAGCCCAACTCCGGGTGAATCCAGCGTACCAGGGCTTCCACCTGAACCAGCTCACCGGTCTGGCTGTTCAGTTTTGGCTGATAGTTCATGTGCAACCCGTTGTTCAGGATGGCGGTGTGCAGATCGGTAACCAGTTTCAGTTCCCGGAGATGACTTTCATCCTGTCCGGGCTTGTAGCGCGTGAAGGCTTCGGGGTGGGCCTCCGCCTGCTCGAAGGTGAGATTGAGCCGGCGACGCAGGGCGTCGGTATCCGAGGCATCTTCCGGCAGTTCCATGGTGACGATGGTGACCCTGAGGGAGAAGGGCGTCTGGTCTACCTGCAAGGGAGATTCGATGAGCGCGTGCAGTTGCCGGATTCTGTCACTGCCTTGCTCCGGGGGCAGTGAAGGGATCAGGGCCAGGAATTCGCCGCCACCGGTGCGGGCGAGGATATGGGCGTCCGGGAGTTCCTGCTGCAGGCGCTTGGCAATACCGATCAGGACCTTGTCGCCGAATTCCAGCCCCAGGGTGTCGTTGATATCGGAGAGATCGTTGAGCCGGATCCCCACCAGTGAACCCGTGCCACGGTTCTCAAACAGCTCGGCGGCCTCCTGCATCAGGGCGTTGCGGTTTTTCAGTCCGGTGACGTCATCGTGGGTTGCCGCATAGCGGATCTGGGCTTCCCGCTCCCGAAGGCCAGACAGCATATCCCGCAGGGCGTTGCGGAGCTGGGTCAGTTCGCCGCCGGCCCGGATGGCCGGTGCCTCGGGTGTGGTGCCCTCACCGATAGCCCGCGCGTAGCTTGCCAGCTGCAAAACCGGGCGCCCGAGGTTCCGGGCAATGACCAGCGCCAGCAGAATGGCGAAAATCAGGATGGCGGTCACCAGCAGGGCAATTTCCACCGCTCGCCGGTAGTAATTCTGGAGCGTGGCATCACGGCTGATCAGGAGCACGGCCTGGACGGCGGCGGGGTCTGATTCGCCCAGGTTGATGATCCGGGTGAAATAACCGGCACTTTCAATAAAATTGGCGTTGGCGGATGCGCCTGCAAGCTCCTGTTCCAGCTTGGCATCGATGCTGCTGGTGGCGGCAAAACTGTTCAGGTTGTCGTTCTGGTTCGATCGCGCCCGGAAGATCACCGAGGTGCCACTGAGCCTGGCGATGACCTCTGCCAGGGACTGGTCCATGGCAAAGCCGCTGACCAGCGAGGCCCGAAGCCCCGGGGCCTCTATCGGGATGATGAGAATCTCGTAGCCCCTGCCATCAATGGCCCGCAGTGACCGGGTAAACCCATTACGACGGGTGCTTGTCAGCTGTTCCTGGCTGACGGCAGGAAAAGGGTTTTGCAGGGTCGAGGCCAGGGGCTCTCCCTGACTGTCCAGCAAGAGCGCGAAGTCGGCACCCACCCTGCCGCTGTGGTTTTCCAGGGCACTGTCGATGGTTGCCGGGTCGCGGCTGGCAATGGCCGAGCGAAAGCCGAAATCCTGCACCACAACACTGAGCCGGGACAGTTCCAGATCGGTCCGGCGATCAATGACCTCGTTGGTCAGCCGCTCTCCGATGGCCAGCTGTTCCAGTGCACGGCTTTTTTCATCCTCGAACAGGTACACCATCAGCAGGGCGATGATCACCAGGCTGACCAGCGCCACCAGTGAGATCATCGCCGCAATAAGCCGGCCCCGGAATCCGAGACGAGATACCAGACCCATCAAAGCTCCCGAAAGCGCTGCTGGAGACGGTCCAGCGAGCCTTCTGCGGCAGGCTCGGGCTCAAGATTGAGGGTGACGATTGCGGACTCGCTATCACGTTCGATTTCACGGGTGACCGGGCGGGTATTATCCGGCAGCCGTGGGTGCCAGATCTCAAGTGTCACCGTGCCCTGGCTGCCCTCGCTGGGCAGTGTATCGAGCGACAGGGTGACCTTGCCGGAGGTATCTGTCCGGCCGGTGTCAGCGGTGTCGGTGACCACCACAAAGCCCTGCATGTGGTCGTGAATGTTGCAGCCCAGTTCAACGATGCCTGGCTTGTCGAAAACAATGGGAGCCGCCGGGCGGTCGGCGTAAAGCTCGATGTTGAAGGTTTTTGCCGGCGAGAAGGAATACACGTGATGCTGGGTATTGTCGCGATTCGGGAAATCCACGCTGGAGCCGACTGGCACCACCAGTACATGGGGATGGAAGGCGCGATCCTTCTGATAGATTTCGGCAGAAACCGGTGTTGCCGGACGGGCACTGTCTACGGAAACCACGGCATTGGCCACGGGTTCGGTGTTGCCTTCCAGGGTGACGGTTACGGACAGCTCGTACGCGTTGGCTGTCGATACCATGGCAGAAATCAACAGTCCCGCCAGCACTGCAATCGCTGATACTTTCATTAAACCTCTGAACCTGTCAGGCCAGGCCGGACCCGAGAGAAAATCGAATGTGGTTCCTTACCAGCAGATTTTCCCAGTAATGCCGCATCCAGTCCCAGGCGGCGTTGTTCACCTGCTCGACAAACGGGTCGAGGTTGAGTTCGTAGTAGTCCGGCGTGCCTGCTATCTGCAACACGGTTACGGTGATGGAGTCGTCCAGCTCGTTGGCAAAGGGCTCGCCGATAAGCTGATGAGCCAGAAGATTAGCACGAGTTGCTTCCATATCCACGATTTCGCTGGCCCGGGTACACCGGTTGTTTTCGTACATTTCTTCCATCAACCGATGACAAAGGTAGGCGCGGATCAGTAGGCCATCGAGACCGTCGTAGCGAACCAGGAGCGCTGATGGCTGAGTAAAATACCGGATGGCGGCATTCACAAAGGGCTCAAACAGATCGGCTTTTCCGGCTTCCCGGGCACAGGCTTCAACGCATTCGATGAGCCTTGGTGCCATTTCGATGTACTCAACCACGAACTGGAACAGGCAGGTGGCGGGCTGATACCCCTCAATAGTGACCGCAGACGGGAGCGCGGCAACCTTTTCGTGAAGCTGTCGGAGGAAGGTCCCGGAGCGGGCTTCCTTGCGCCGCGCCTGGTCAATAATCTCAAGGACTACCTGTGGTGTCATTTCAGGAGAAGCCGATGTCTGAACGAATTGAGGTCGCAAGGCGCCTCCCGTTGTTAGCAACTGATAGCAACGAGTTCCCGGGCAGGAGAGGAGGGCTGGCTACCACATCGTGCCTGCCTTTTCAGACAAGTGTAGCCGAGATTTTTGCGACTGCTTTTCCGCTGTGATGAAAATACCCGGCTGTAATGTTACGGATTGAATCTGCGTCACTGGCTCTGGAACCAACGGTCGTTCCTGGTATGGGACCAGCACAGCCATCCCATGCTCAGGGCCCGCGCTACCATCAGAGAGATCAGCGCGAACCAGAGCCCGTGATTGCCCCAGCCCGTGGTCAGCCACCAGACCGGTGCAAACACGGCCAGGGCCGAAAACAGCATGGTGTTCTGCATGTCCCGGGTTCGGGTTGCGCCGATAAAAATCCCATCAAGAAGAAAGCCCCAGACTGCGGCAAAAGGTAGCAGCCAAAGCCAGGGCAGGTAGCGCCAGGCGGTGGCTCTCACTTCCTCGATACCGGTTAGCAGTGCAATGAGCCAATGCCCGCCGGCCACAAAAACAATGGTGAGCAAGAGGGCGCCCCAGAGTGACCATCGCAGGGCACTTCGAAAGACCACCCGGAAGCGCCGCCGGCTGCCTTTGCCGATAGCCTCGCCAATCAGCGCCTCGGCAGCATTGGCAAAACCGTCCAGGGCGTTGGAGATCAACAGAAGAAAGGTGATCAGAACGGCATTGGCAGCGAGGATGGTGTCTCCCTGACGGGCGCCCTGGGCGGTAAAAAATGCCAGCACCAATAACAGCGCGATGGTTCGGACCATGATGTAGCGGTTAACCTGGAGAATCCTCAGGTAATCCTCGAGTTTGCCGAACAGAGCCTTCGTCAGCCCCTGCCCCTCAGGCATTCGCCGTAATACGATCAGGAAACCGATGGCGGCGGCACCGTATTCGGCGATCACAGTGGCAATGGCCACGCCACGGCTGTTCCAGCCAAGCACGGTAACAAAAAGAATATCCAACACGATGTTCAGGCCGTTTGCTGCAATCAGCATGATCATCGGGCCCCGTGGAAACTGGGTGCCGATGAGCCAGCCAACCAGCGTGTACTGGCAGAGAACGGCCGGCGCGCTCCAGATCCGGATTCCGGCGTACTCGGCCGCCAGTTCGGTCACGTTGTCACTGGGATTCATCAGGCTCAGGCCGGTCTGTATCAGAGGCTGGTGAAACAGAATGAGAAGAAGGCCGATCCCGGTTGCCAACAGGATCGAGCGCAGCAGCAATGCCACCTGACTGAAGTTGTCCCGCTTGCCCCATGCCTGAGCGGCCAGGCCGGTCGTGCCCATGCGCATGAAGCCAAAGGTCCAGTACAGGATGCTGAACAGATTGGCACCAACGGCGACGGCGCCAAGATACTCCGGGCTTTCCAGGTGGCCGAGCACGGCCGTATCCACCAGTCCCAGGAGAGGGACGGTGAGGTTGGTGAGCATCAATGGCCAGGCCAGGGCCCAGAGACGTCGGTCGGTTGCCGGCAAGTTAAAAGGCATATGCGTTTTAATTCTTAAAAAATTCTGTTTAGCTTTTTTGGGTTTAGCCGATTTTTTAGTCTTTTTTTGATCTGTGTCTATACTCCAAGCTGAGTATCCGAAAGCAGGCTTCCACTCTGGTTTTGCGGTGTATGCGACGCCGAAAATGCCAGCGGGATAACGCAAAATCCGACAAGAATAACACTCTGTGGAGACACAGTATGCGCGTGCACGCTCAGCGGGCAGGTGCCCTTTTAGGCGGTCTGATGTTCCCCGCCTGGTCCATGGCGGACTGGACACTGAACATGACCCCCGGGGTGACCGGCACCAGTAATGACATTTTCAGCCTTCACATGACCATACTCTGGATCTGCGTCGTCATTGGCGTCGTGGTTTTCGGTGTCATGTTCTGGTCTATTTTTGCCCACCGTAAATCCCAGGGCGCCAAACCGGCGAACTTCCACGAAAACACTCTGGTCGAGATTCTCTGGACCATCATACCTTTTGCGATACTGGTTGTTATGGCGATTCCTGCCACTGCAACTCTGGTGGACATGTATGACACTTCGGAATCGGAAGTGGACATCAAGGTCACCGGCTATCAGTGGAAGTGGCAATACGAATACATTAATGAAGATTTCGGTTACTTCTCGAATTTGTCCACGCCCCGGGATCAGATCGAGAATCGCCAGGCCAAGGGAGAGAACTACCTCCTCGAAGTGGATAACCCGCTGGTAATTCCTGTCGGGAAAAAGGTTCGCTTTTTGTTAACGGCCAACGATGTCATCCATTCCTGGTGGGTTCCGGATTTTGGCGTCAAGAAAGACGCCATCCCGGGCTTTATCAACGAGACCTGGACCCGGGTCGACAAGCCCGGCATCTATCGCGGCCAGTGTACTGAGCTCTGCGGGAAGGATCACGGCTTCATGCCGGTGGTTGTCGAGGCGGTGCCCGAGGAGGAATACAACGCCTGGGTCGCTGAAAAGAAAGAGGCCGCCGAGCGAGAACGCCAGCTGACCCAGAAAGACTGGACCATGGCAGAGTTGATGGAGCGCGGCGAGAAAGCCTATCAGACCGCCTGCGCCGCCTGTCACCAGCCGAACGGTCAGGGCGCGCCACCAGCCTTCCCGTCTCTGGTCGGAACCCAGGTCGTTACTGAAGACATGGCAGCCCATATCGACATCGTTGTGAATGGTGTCTCGGGAAGCGCCATGCAGGCCTTCGGCAATCAGCTGAGTGAAGTGGACCTTGCAGCCGTGATTACCTACGAGCGTAATGCCTGGGGTAACAACACCGGCGAAATGGTCACTCCGAAAGAAATATTTGATTACAAGAACCAACAGTAATCATCGCCAGATAACAGATATCACCAGCCACAAAAAATGGCGGTAACGGGGGTTTTCATGAGTGCGGTTGCAGATACCCACGCCCAGGATCATCATCACGGCCCGGCCAAAGGCATAAGCCGTTGGCTGTTGACCACAAACCACAAGGATATCGGGTCCATGTACCTGATATTCAGTTTCACCATGTTCCTGCTCGGCGGGGCCATGGCAATGGTCATCCGGGCGGAGCTTTTCCAGCCGGGGCTGCAGATTGTGCAGCCGGAATTCTTTAACCAGATGACCACCATGCACGGCCTGATTATGGTGTTTGGTGCGGTCATGCCGGCGTTTGTCGGGCTCGCCAACTGGATGCTGCCGCTGATGATCGGGGCGCCGGATATGGCATTGCCACGGATGAATAACTGGAGTTTCTGGCTGCTTCCGTGCGCCTTCCTGATCCTGGTTTCCACCCTGTTCATGGAAGGGGGTGCGCCCAACTTCGGCTGGACCTTCTACGCCCCCCTGTCGACGACCTACGGGCCGCCGAGCACCACCTTCTTTATCTTTGCGGTTCACATAATGGGTGTCTCGTCGATCATGGGTGCGATTAACGTGATCGCCACGATCCTGAATATGCGGGCACCGGGCATGACCCTGATGAAAATGCCCCTGTTTGTCTGGACCTGGTTGATTACCGCGTTCCTGCTGATTGCAGTCATGCCGGTACTGGCCGGCGTCGTCACCATGATGTTGATGGACATCAACTTTGGCACCAGCTTCTTCGATGCTTCCGGCGGCGGTGATCCGGTGCTGTTCCAGCACGTGTTCTGGTTCTTCGGGCATCCCGAGGTTTACATCATGATCCTGCCGGCCTTCGGGGCGGTCTCACACATCATTCCGGCGTTCTCCCGCAAACCGCTGTTTGGCTATGCCTCCATGGTCTACGCAGTCGGTGCCATTGCTCTGCTCTCGTTTGTGGTCTGGGCGCACCACATGTTTACGGTGGGTATTCCCATCGTCGGCCAGCTGTTCTTCATGTACGCCACCATGCTCATCGCAGTGCCCACCGGGGTGAAGGTTTTCAACTGGGTGGCCACGATGTTCAGGGGCTCATTGACCTTTGAGGCGCCGATGCTGTTCTCAGTTGCCTTCGTCATCCTGTTTACCATCGGCGGTTTCTCCGGCCTTATGCTGGCTATTGCGCCGGCAGATTTTCAGTACCACGACACCTACTTCGTAGTCGCCCACTTCCACTACGTGCTGGTACCGGGTGCGATCTTCGGTATCTTTGCCTCCGCCTACTTCTGGCTGCCCAAGTGGACCGGGCACATGTATGACGAAACCCTGGCCAAGACCCATTTCTGGCTGTCTTTTGTTGGCATGAACCTGGCGTTCTTCCCGATGCACTTCCTGGGACTGGCAGGCATGCCACGACGGATTCCGGATTACGCGCTGCAGTTCGCCGATTTCAACATGGTTTCCAGTGTCGGTGCATTCATGTTCGGTGCCACACAGCTGTTGTTCCTGTTTATCGTGGTCAAGTGCATCAGGGGTGGCAAAGAGGCTCCGGCCAAGCCCTGGGATGGTGCTGAAGGTCTCGAATGGACTGTGCCCTCACCGGCGCCATACCACACCTTCGCAACGCCGCCGGTAGTGAAGTAGGGGGCACTGGCTATGGCAGAACAACAGGCAAATAGCGCCGGAGCCCCCAAGGGCAATGCTCGAGTGGTGGGCTGGTGCATGGTCAGCGTGGTCGGCATGTTTGCCTTTGGATTTGCCATGGTGCCTCTGTACGACGTGTTCTGCGAAATTACCGGGATTAACGGAAAGACCGGGGGGCGGTACGAATCCACCGAGGTGGCAGAAGCAGACGTGACCCGAACGGTCAAGGTTCAGTTTCTCGCCTCCAACGGACCGGGGATGACCTGGAAATTCCGCCCGGTTGTGCGGTCGGTGGATGTTCACCCCGGTGAGCCGACTACTGTGAATTTCTATGCCGAAAACCCGACAAGTGAGCCAATGGTAGGCCAGGCGGTCCCTAGCCTCGCGCCTTCAGAGGGGACGCTGTATTTTCATAAGACCGAGTGCTTCTGCTTTAACCAACAGCCTCTTGAAGCGGGTGAAAGTACCGAAATGCCTCTGATCTTTATCGTCGACAAGGACTTGCCGGCGCATATCACCAAACTAACTCTGTCTTACACGCTCTACGATCAGGGTAAACAGGTGTCGGCAGCACAAAACTCCCGGAAAGAAACAACAACAAACGACAACGGATAAGCCATCGGAGACTGTCATGGCGGATAACCAGACCTATTACGTTCCGGAACAGAGCAAGTGGCCGATCGTCGCCACGATTGGCCTTGGGGTAACTCTTTACGGGGTGGCCTCAATCATGGTGAATGGCAAACAGGGGGACAGCACAACCGGTGCCTGGATAATGTTCTGGATCGGCGCTCTGATTATGGCCTACATGCTGTTCGGGTGGTTTGGAGCCGTCATCAAAGAGAGTCGGGCGGGACTCTACAGTGATCAGATGGACCGCTCGTTCCGCTGGGGGATGAGTTGGTTCATTTTCTCAGAGGTGATGTTTTTCGCCGCGTTTTTCGGTGCGTTGTTCTACATCAGGGTGTTTGCGGTGCCCTGGCTTGGTGGCGAGGGTGACCGAGGTTCCTCGAACATGTTGTGGGAGGGCTTTCAGTCGACCTGGCCTCTTATCAACAATCCCAGCCCGGAAGCTTATCCCGGCCCCAAGGAGGTTATCAGCGCCTGGGGCCTGCCTTTGATGAACACGATCTTGCTGGTGACGTCTTCATTTACGGTAACCGTGGCGCACCATGCATTGAAGGCAGGTAATCGGGCGAAGACCAAACTTTGGCTGGCTGCAACCATCGCTCTGGCCGTGGTCTTCATGTTTGTTCAGGGCTATGAATACCTCCATGCCTACCGTGACCTCGACCTGACCCTGCAATCCGGCATCTACGGCAGTACGTTCTTTATGCTGACTGGCTTCCACGGTGCCCATGTGATGCTTGGCACATTGATGCTGGCCATTATGCTGGTGCGAATCAACAAGGGCCACTTCACTGCGGAAAACCATTTTGGTTTCGAGGCAACCGCATGGTATTGGCATTTTGTCGACGTGGTCTGGCTGGGATTGTTCGTGTTCGTTTACATCATTTGATCTGCGTAGTCAGGGAGTCGGATTAAGAGTCAGGCTCCCGTTCCACAGAGCAATCAGTACCACAGCCAGGAGCAGTATGCTAAGCGTCACCCGGACGGCCAGAGAGTTAACAACCCGATTGGTCTTGCCGCCGTCTTTAATGAGAAAAAACAGGCCACTGAAAAGGCTTACAACCACAGAAAGCATCAGGAAAACAATAACTGCTTTGAGCATGGGACTTCCTGTTTTTATTGGTTTGATGGATGTACGGTTCGCAAACGGTTCCGGACTCGCTGAGGTCACTATAGCAGAGCATGTCTGATTCGCAGGGCAAACACCGCCGATGGCAGTTTGACTGGCGGCTGCTGGTGTTCAGTGGGGTCTTACTGCCGATACTTATTGGCCTCGGTGTCTGGCAGCTGAATCGGGCGGAAGAAAAGCAGCTTCTGCTGAACCAGTGGCAGCAGGAAGCGGAAAACCGGGCCTGGCAGGACATGGAGTCCGGTGATCTGACCCGTGGTCGGCCTCTGACACTGACCGGGATGTACGGAAGCCGAAACTGGCTGCTGGATAACCGGACCCGTGATGGCATCCCGGGTTATGAAGTCCTGACAGAGTTTCGTCCTCTGGAAGGGCCGCCGGTTGTGGTTAATCGCGGTTGGGTCCAGGCGCCGCGAACCCGGGATCAGCTCCCGCAGCTGGAAACGCCGGAAGGGATTTTTACCCTGGAAGGTCGACTCAGTGACTATCCGGTGCCGCCGGTGCTGGTGGATCAGCCAGAGGCAGGCGGTCCGTGGCCCTGGCGGGTACAGAGTCTGTCCGGAGAGGCCGCACGAAAGGAGATTCCGGATCTTCCCGACAAAATAGTAAGGCTTTCCGGCAATCGCCAGCCGGGCGCTTACCGGGCGGATTGGGAACCGGACCTGATGGGGCCACAAACCCATTACGGATATGCCACGCAATGGTTTGCGCTGGCCGTGGCGCTGACTATATTGACTATAGTGGCGAGTTACCGAAAGACAGGAGCCAATAATGACAATGACAATGGCTAACCGGATATCCGACCAGGAACACAACGAAGGGCCAACCCCGGAACAGGTGCGTCGCGGCCGTCGCACGGCATTCCTCCTGTTTGCGCTGGGTTTTGGCCCGATGATTGTTGCAACCATCATGTTTTATACCGGCTGGCTGAACCCGGCCGGCCACACCAATAACGGCGTTTTGCTCCAGCCAGTGGCCCCGGTTTCAACGCTCAATCTCGAAACGGCTTCCGGTACTCCGCTGGCAGAACGCTTTGGCCCGGAAAAAATCGATCCGGACTGGCTCATGATTGTGGCTGCCGGCCAATGTGGCAGTCAGTGCGAAGAGCTACTCTATCTGGCCAGGCAGGTGAATATCGCCCTTGGCAAGAACGCCAACCGGGTCTCCCGGGCTGCCGCACTGGGTAGTGTGCCCTCCGATCTGCAGGCGCGTTGGTCCTCCGAATACAGCTCCATGGAGCGCCTTGTGCCTGCGGCGGGTGCCCGGCCGGACTGGCCAGCCGGTATCAATCCGGAAGCGGAGCCGCGCATCCTGCTGGTTGATCCGTTCGGTAATGTGATGATGCATTACGGTTCCGAGCATACTGGTAAGGATATGCTGGAGGACCTGAAACACCTGCTCAAACTGTCGCAGATCGGTTAATGGCCAGAGCGGAGAGTCAGCCTTGAATCAGTCATCTGTTTCCCCAACTACGGCAGCCCACAAGATGGCAAAGTGGGCAACCTTTGCCGTTTTGCTGGCGATTGTCGTGATCATGCTGGGTGCCTGGACCCGCCTGGTGCACGCAGGGCTGGGGTGTCCTGACTGGCCCGGGTGCTACGGTTTTCTCACGGTGCCCCAGAGCGAATCGAACATTGCCATAGCGAATGCCCGTTTTCCCGATACGCCGGTGGATGTGCAAAAAGGTTGGCCCGAGATGATCCACCGCTACGCCGCAGGCACCCTGGGGCTGGTGGTGTTCGGCCTGGCGGCCTACGCGGTTCGTAACCGGCGCCAGGGTGTTCCGGTAAAGCTGCCTTTGTTTATCGCCGGTTTCATCATTCTTCAGGGCGCTTTCGGCATGTGGACGGTGACCCTGAAACTGTGGCCCCAGGTGGTGGCGCTGCACCTGCTTGGCGGCTTTACCACACTGAGTCTCCTGACGCTGCTGGCCCTCCGGTTGCGACGTCAGGCGAGGCGGACAGGTGATCGGGAGCCCCCGCCATCCAATGCCCTGTCCGGTTTCCGGCCCTGGCTCTATGGCGGGCTGCTGTTAGTGGTGATGCAGATTGCCCTGGGGGCCTGGACAGCGGCCAACTACGCGGCCGTTGCCTGTACCGATCTGCCCACCTGTCAGGGCCAGTGGTGGCCTGAGGGCATGGATTTCCGGCACGGCTTTGACGTGACCCAGCATGTGGGCCCGAACTACCTGGGTGGCCAGCTGACGGCGGATGGCCGGGTGGCCATTCATGTCACTCACAGACTCGGTGCCATGCTGGTGCTGGTCTATTTCGCCGCATTACTGGCGTTGATGTGGCGTCGACGTGGTGATTCCGGCCTGGATAACGCCATCCGGCTGGTGGCGGTCCTGCTGGGTGTTCAGATCCTGTTGGGTCTGGCCAACGTGATTTTCCATATTCCCCTGTCCATCGCCGTGGCCCACAACGCCATGGGCGCAGGTCTGCTGTTGTCAGTCATTCACCTGATCTGGCGGCATCAGCTGTTACTCGAACCACATAGCATCCCGGCAACACACACAACAACAATGAACCAGGAGGTTACGGCATGAGCGAGCAAGTGGAAGCACTGCCGGCCCAGGCAATTGCGAGCGACTCCAGAACAACCATTTCCTGGCGTGACTACCTGGAGCTGACCAAGCCCAGGGTTGTCGCGCTGATGATCCTCACATCGGTTATCGGGATGCTGCTGGCGGCGCCAGGCGTGCCCGGTTGGGGCGTCTTGGTCTGGGGCAATCTGGGTATCGCCCTGCTGGCCGGCGCGGCTGCAGTGGTCAACCATGTGGTAGACCAGAAAATTGACACCGTCATGGCTCGCACCCGCAAGCGCCCGGTGGCCACAGGCAAGATCTCGCCTGTGGATGCGATCCTGTTCGCAACGATACTCGCGTGTGTTGGTATGGCCGTGCTTATGTGGCAGGTGAATCACCTCACTGCCTGGCTGACCCTCGCCTCCCTGGTGGGTTACGCCGGTGTCTATACCCTGTTCCTCAAGCGTGCTACGCCCCAGAACATCACCATCGGTGGTCTTGCCGGAGCCATGCCACCGCTGTTGGGGTGGACCGCTGTGACCGGCCAGGTTGAGGGCCACGCTCTGCTGCTGGTGCTGATCATTTTTGCCTGGACCCCGCCGCATTTCTGGGCTCTGGCTATCCATCGCAAGGAAGAGTACGCCAAGGCGGGCATTCCCATGCTGCCGGTCACTCATGGCAACAAGTTCACCGAGCTGCACATCCTGCTCTACACCCTGATGTTGCTGGCGGTCAGTCTGCTACCTTTTGTCACAGGCATGTCCGGCGGTATCTACCTGGTGGGCGCCCTGGCCCTTGGCCTGCGCTTTCTGCAGTATGCGGTAAGGCTGTTGAAGGGTGACGATCGGCGGGTGGCCCTGAATACCTTCAAGTATTCCATCACTTACCTCATGGCCCTGTTTGTGGTATTGCTTGTGGATCATTTTGTATTCTTCTGAGTCAGACATTGTGCTGACGCAGGCGGGGATGGCTTTCCGAAACACGCTGTAAATACGTCCGTGTACGCCCGGCTACGCCATCCATGGCTCCGCACGGTTTCGGAAAGCCATCCCCGTCTGCTTATCTGATCAACGAAGTGGACCACCCATGAAAAGCTCCAGCTCTATTCGCCTTACCCTGTTCTGCCTTCTGCTAATCGTTGTTCTGATCTTTGGACTGGTTGTTGGACGGCAGGTATTTCTGGTGGGTAACCAGGAACCGATTCCGGCGCCGGAGCTGACGGAGTTCAATACGTATGTCTATGATCAGCCTCGTCAATTGGCAGAGTTCACGCTGACGGATGAGAACGGTGAAACGGTCACGCGGGAGAGTCTGAGGGGTCGCTGGACCATTGCATTCGTGGGCTACACCAATTGCCCGGATATCTGCCCGGCAGCCATGGCCAATTTGCGCCAGACCGACAAGCTGCTGTCCAAGGAATTGCCCCAGCCTGACTATCTGCTGGTCAGCGCTGACCCGGAGCACGATACGCCGGAGAAACTCAAAGCCTACACGGACTTCTTCGGTGAACATTTCCATGGTCTGACCGGAGATCTGGACACCTTGCGGGAACTGGCCAAAAGCCTGAACGCGGTGTTTGTCCATCGTGAGGTGGATGGCGAGCTGCTGGTGGATCACAGCGGCCATTTTGCGCTGCTGAACCCCGACGGCGAACTTGCTGCTGTGATCCAGCCGCCCCATAATCCGCACAACCTGGCCGAGGCCTTTGAGCGGATTTACCAGTGGGCAAAGGCCAATCGTGAACGGGTGAGCTCCTGACGCTTCAGAAACCCGGAATCCGATGCTCCCTATTGATGCCATTCTTCCAGACCTGAAAGCGGCCCTGGAACGCACGACTACCGTACTTCTGCAGGCTCCGCCCGGTGCCGGTAAAACCACCCGTGTGCCTGCCGCCCTTCTGGATGCGCCCTGGCGCGGTGACGGCAAGATCCTGATGCTGGAGCCCCGTCGGCTTGCAGCTCGCTCTGCCGCCCGGTTCATGGCCCGGCAACTCAATGAACAGCCCGGACAGACGGTAGGCTATCGCACAAGGCTGGATACCCGTGTGTCTGCGGCCACCCGGATCGAAGTCGTGACCGAAGGCATCCTGACCCGGCTGATCCAGGCGGATCCGATGCTGGAGGAGTACGCGGCGGTCATCTTTGATGAGTTCCATGAGCGCTCTTTGCAGGCGGATCTGGGCCTGGCCCTGGTGCGGGAATCGCAGCAGGCGTTGCGGGAGGATCTGCGGTTGCTGGTGATGTCCGCAACCCTGGATACCGGGCCGATTGCGCAAGTGCTTGGAGACGTTCCCGTAATAACCAGTGAAGGACGGGCGTTTCCGGTCGATGTTCATTACCGGCCGTTGCCGCGCAGTGGCCGCATGGTGGATCAGGTTACCGCTGTGGTTCGGGAGGCATTGGCTGATCAAAGCGGCTCACTGCTGGTGTTTCTGCCCGGTGTGGGTGAGATACGTCGGGTTGAGCAACAGCTCCGTGCAAACCTGCCGGACCGGGTGATACTTGCTCCACTATACGGCAATCTGAAATCGGAGCAGCAGGACCAGGCAATCTCGCCGGCTCCCGAAGGCCAGCGCAAGGTGGTGTTGGCTACGGCTATTGCCGAAACCAGTCTGACCATTGAAGGGGTTCGGGTTGTTATCGATTGCGGTCAGCAGCGTCGGGCCGTTTTTGATCCCAACAGTGGCATGACCCGCCTGGTCACTGGCCGGGTATCCAGGGCTTCTGCGGAACAGCGTAAAGGCCGGGCCGGCCGGATGGAGCCCGGGGTCTGTTATCGATTGTGGAGCGAATCGGAACAGTTCGGATTGGCCGATTACACGCCGCCCGAAATTCTGGAGGCCGATCTGGCACCCTTGGTGCTGGAATTAGCCCAGTGGGGCGCGCGGGAAGCCGATGCCGTCGCCTGGATTGATAAGCCCCCTGCCGCCCATTGGAGGCAGGCTGTGGCCCTCCTGCGGTGGCTCGATCTGCTCGATTCAGACGGAGCTATTACGGACCACGGCAAAGCGGCCCGGGAGCTGGGTATACACCCGCGACTGGCGCATATGGTGCTGAAAGGCCGTTCTATAGGGCTCGGAGGCGCGGCTGCGGCCGTGGCCGCCTTGCTGGAAGAGCGTGATCTCCTGGGCCCCGGAACTGGTGCGGACATGCACGAGCGGGTTCGGGTGTTCTTCGGGGAACGGCGGGATCGCACGCTGGATGTCGCTCGCCTGAAGGCTGTACGCCAGTCGGCCCGGCGTCTTTCCGGGCCCGGGACGACTGAGGCAACACCGCCCTCGGAGACCGAAATCGGCCGATTGCTTGCCCTGGCCTATCCGGACCGTATTGCCAGGCGGCGATCGGATAAGGCGGCGAGGTATCAGCTCAGTAATGGCAAAGGTGCGGTACTGAGAGAGGATGATCCCCTGGCACGGCACGAGTGGCTGGTGGCGGCCGAGCTGGATGGCCAGGCCCGCGAAGCCACGATTTACCTGGCCGCGCCGGTGGACATTCCGGACCTGGAGCTCGACCTGGCTGACCACATACAGGAGATCGAAGAGGCACTGTGGGACGACAGCCAGGGTAAAATTCTGGCGCGGCGTGCGCGAAAACTGGGTGAACTCGTGCTTCAGGAAAAGCCGCTCGGCCGGGTGGATCCGGAACTGGTCCGGCAGGGGCTGCTCAGCGCGATTCGGAAGAAGGGCCTGGAAAGCCTGCCCTGGAGTGATGGCAGTCGCCAGTGGCGTGCCCGAATGAGGTTGCTCGCCAGAACCTTCCCGGATTCCGGCTGGCCGGACACCGATGACGCGGCGTTACTGGATAGTCTCGAGGTTTGGCTGGGCCCGTTTCTGGTCGGCATGACCCGATGGTCCGATCTGGCCCGGATCGACTTGCTGGCGGCCCTTAACAGCCTGATTGATTACCCGTCCCAGCAGCAGCTTCAGAGTCTGGCGCCAACACATCTGACCATACCGACCGGCCAGCGGGTGAGTCTGGATTACACCGCCGACAATGGCCCGGTGTTGGCGGCCAAGCTCCAGGCGCTGTTTGGCTGGAAAGAAACCCCTGCCGTTGCCGGTGGGCGGGTACCGGTGGTGCTTCATCTGTTGTCCCCCGCGCAACGGCCTCTGGCGGTCACCGCCGATCTGGCCAGTTTCTGGCATAACGCCTACCCCGAGGTGCGCAAGGATATGCGTGGGCGGTATCCCAAGCATCCCTGGCCGGAAGATCCGTTTACCGCCGAGGCTCAGCAGGGCACGAAAAAACGCCCAACTCGCTGATGCGTTTGCTGACCAGCGCGTGTGGCACCCGCTCAAAGTAGATATTCCGTGGCGTTATCCAGTCTCCCGGCGGTGCGTTGAGTTCTTCCGCGGGCATTTCCTCGAGTTCAACCGACCCGGGGTCGGCGTCGCTGTTCCGGAAGCTGTCGGCAAGAACCCAGAGGGGCTTCCCGGCCGCATGGGCCGCCAGAGCCAACAAGTGTGTACCGCTTTTGTTGATAAAATGCCCATTGGAAAGCCAGGTATCGCACCCGGTGATCACCAGGTCAGCCTGGGGCACAAACAGTCCCATCTGCGCATCGGTGATTAGGGTGACGGGTATGGCTAGCTCGTTCAGCGCCCGTGCCAGGGAGTGGCCCTCGAAGCCCGGGCTGCTCTGGGTGCAGATGACAGAGAAGGCCTGGCGCTGTTCCGCCATGTTACGAAACAGCGCCAGCACTGCGGAGCTGGCGCTATGGGTCAGTATCACCGGCGACCCTGGCAGAAGATCGAGGGCGTGCCGGACAATGGTTCCGGTGGCATTTTCCAGCTGGTCTTTGATGTCCATGACGGCCTGCCGTGCGACCTGAACATCACTGGATAGACGCTGCTCGATCATGGCCAGTGCATTGCCAATCGCGATCATGCTAGGGCGTGCCGCCCGGAGTTCTGCCAGTAGCCTCAGAAATGTCTCGCCCTCTGGCTCGACCTCGTCCAGGTAAGATAGCAGTTGATCGAGGGTGTTCAGTGCCAGCTGTGTAGCGCCTGACCGGGAGTCCGCTTTCAGTGCGGCCAGAATAGACTCTGCCCTCGCATCAAGTTCCTGCATTCCGCCCTCCCGTGCTTCTGTGCTGCTTCAAGGGTAGCACCTGTACGGTCTTTTCCTGATGTCCGGACGTGAAAATAGCACTTGCCTGAATGTCAGCCCTGTATAAAATACGCGCAATTCAACCCCGAGTGCGCAGTATCCATGCACCTTGTTTCCTTCGATATTTTCCGAACCCTCGGTTTTCCCGACACCACCGTCCTCAAGCCGGAGCAGTTTCTGCGCCATAAAGAACTGTTGCGGGAAGCGGATTGGGTCCTGTTCCCAGAATACTGGCAGCTGAATGCCCTGGTTCACGGTCTCAAGTGCCGGGTGTTTCCCAGCGAAGCCAGCTACCGCATCGGCCACGACAAGGTGGAGATGACCCGTGCATTCCAGGCAGTGGCCCCGGAGCACACGCCCTGGACCATGATTGAGGCCAACGGCCCGGTGGAACGTGACATGATCTGGGATGCCATGGTGCATCCGTTCGTTGCAAAGCTCCCCAAGGCCAGCATGGGCGAAGGCGTCTGGCTGATTGAATCCCGTGAGGACTGGCGCCGCTACTGCGAGCGCACTGACGTGCTCTACGCCCAGGAATACCTGCCTCTGGACCGGGATGCACGAGTTGTTGTGGTTGGCGATCAGGTGCTGACGGCATACTGGCGAACCCAGGCCGATCAGGGCTTCTACAACAATGTGGCCCAAGGTGGCCGCATCGACAACAGCCCGGTTCCCCCGGCGATGACGGCGCTGGCATTGCGGCTGGCCCGGGATCTGGGTGTTGATCACGCCGGCTTTGATATTGCGCTGGTGGATGGCCATCCTTACGTACTGGAATTCAACCGGTTGTTCGGAAACAAGGGATTGGGCCCGGGCACGGAGCTCCAGGAAGCGATTCTCGGCTATCTACGGGAACAGACTGAACCGGAAGACCCGGACGGGCCTACCGAACCACCGCCAATATGGCCGGTGGCGGTCTAGGAATTCCCGCCAGAATTCATGCCAGTGGCGTTGCCAGTATTGCCCATTACTTATGGGTAGATTTGCTCATATCCGGGCCCTCAAAAAAGCCCGATGATCGCGCTATCTAACGGGTGCTGCAGCGTTGCTGTAGTGCCTTTTTTTATGCCTGTTTGCCCTGTGGAGGGAAACACCACCCATGACCGAAGCCGCTAACGCCAATATCGCCGATTACTACGAAGCCGACACGTTCAAGCGCATCAAGGACTTTGCCGACGGCAAGGAAACTCCGTTTGTGGTGATCGATACCGCAACGATTGACCGTCAGTACGACGAGCTGGTCGAGGGTTTCCCCTACGCCAAGGTTTACTATGCGGTGAAAGCCAACCCGGCCCCGCAGATCCTGACCATGCTGCGCGACAAGGGTGCCTCTTTCGATATCGCGTCGGTGTACGAGCTGGACAAGGTGATGGCCCTGGGTGTTACCGGTGAGCGGATCAGCTATGGCAATACCATCAAGAAGGCGAAGGACATTCGCACCTTCTACGAGAAAGGCGTTCGTATGTTTGCCACCGACTCGGAGGCAGACCTTCGCAACATCGCCAAGGCGGCCCCGGGCTCGAAAGTGTATGTGCGTATCCTGACCGAAGGTACCCTGACGGCAGACTGGCCGCTGTCCCGCAAGTTCGGCTGCCAGACCGACATGGCCATGGACCTGCTGATCCTTGCCCGTGACCTGGGTCTGGTGCCCTACGGCGTGTCGTTTCACGTCGGTTCCCAGCAGCGCGAGATTGGCGCCTGGGATGCGGCCCTGAACAAGGTGAAGGTGATTTTCGAGCGTCTGAAGGAAGAAGACGGTATCGAGCTTAAGATGATCAACATGGGCGGTGGTTTCCCGGCCAACTACATCACTCGCACCAATGAGCTGAAGGTGTACGCCGAGGAGATTGCCCGCTTCCTGCACGAGGACTTTGGTGCGGAGCTGCCGGAGATCATCATCGAGCCGGGCCGATCGCTGATTTCCAACGCCGGTGTTCTGGTGAGCGAGGTGGTGCTGATTTCCCGTAAATCCCGCACCGCCCTGCACCGCTGGGTGTTCACCGATGTGGGCAAGTTTTCGGGCCTGATCGAGACACTGGATGAGGCGATCAAGTTTCCGATCTGGACGGAGAAAGTAGGCGAAGGCGAGGACTGTGTGATTGCCGGGCCGACTTGTGACAGTGCCGATATCATGTACGAGCATCACAAGTATCCGCTGCCTTTGAATCTGGCGATTGGGGATCGGATGTACTGGCTGTCTACGGGTGCTTATACCACGACTTATAGCGCCATTGAGTTTAACGGATTTCCTCCGTTGAAGGACTATTACATCTGACCCTGTTTTAGCTTGGAGTCTGGCCGCGGGGCGAGGATGCTTTTCCTCTGGGAAAAACAACTCGCTTCGCTCAGACATCTTTTTCCCGGCGGAAAAGCATCCTCGCCCCACGGCCGTTCCGGCTGGGTACGGGGAGTCCGCGAGGGAAATCGGCATCCAGAAAAGGATCAGCTTTCGGGCTGGTCCTTTTTTCGTTTCAGGTCGAGGGTGAAGGCCAGGGGGATTACCAGGATGCTGTAGGCGATGATGGTGAGGATGGCGTGTCGGGCGTCGCCGGTCCAGTCGGCGATGAAGCCACCGGCCATGGGGATGGAAAAGGCCATGGTGTAGCCGACGAGGAAGGTGCCGGCTGACAGGCGCCCGGTTTCTCTGGAGGTGGTAACCAGGGGCGGTACGGCGACCAGGAGGATCAAGAGGATGCCGGCAGTGAGACTCATGAGGGTGGCACTGGCGATGGACCACCAGCCGGTGAAGGTGATGGCCCCCAGGGTGCCGAGGATGCTGATGCCGGCGGTAACGATGATGACGGAGCGGCGGCCGACCCAGTAACGGGCCATTTTCAGCATGGTCAGGGAGGCGAAGACCTGGGCGATGTTGTACCAGAACAGGGCATCGGAGAGTTTGTCGAACAGTCCCTGCTGTTCCAGAAGGTTGCCCATGTAGGCGTTGAGGCCGAAGAACATGGAGCCGGAGAGTCCCAGGAGCAGGCCGATTTTGAGGGTCAGGGGGTTGCTCCAGTCCGGCAGCCAGGAGACCTTGCCCACGGGTTTTGCCCGGTCGCGTCTGGGCAGATAAAGTGAGGCGGCAACCAGCAGTGCTGGCAGAGACCAGGCTAGGAGGGTGGCCCGCCAGCTGTTGTCCAGCAGGGGCATGAGTACTGGCAGGGTAACACCGGCGCCGATGAACTCACCCATCAGCATGCCGTTCATGTAGATGGCGGAGCCGAGGGCCAGGTGGTGGGGCTCGAGCCATCGTGGCAGCAATGCCGGCAGAGCGGGCTGCATCATGGCGACACCCAGTCCCATGACGGCACTGGCCAGCATCAGTGTGAGGGTGTCGGGTACCAGGCCGCGCCCGGCGGAGCCGATCACCATGATCACCATGGCCAGAGCCAGGGTATTGCGGGGGCCAATCCGGGCAATGGCCAGTGAGCCGGGCATGGAGCCGATGGCCAGCATCAGGATGGGCAGGGTGGTCAGGGCGCCGGTGAGTGCCTGGGTGAGTGCCAGTTCGTCGCTGATGAACGGCGCCAGGGGCGGCGCGACCAGTACCGGTATCCGCAGGTAAACGCCGGCCAGCCAAAGCAACACCGCCACCGGCAGCAGCCTCGCTGGCGGTGGCGGTGTGGTCGCGGCCTGGTGTTCAGCCACGGGCAAGACGATTCAGTCTTCGCTGGTGTCCGGCAGATAGGCACCGTCTTCGTCGTGGACTTCACGGCCGGTAACCGGTGGATTGAAGGCACAGATCAGTCGCATGTCTTCCGTGCCACCGTACAGGGTGTGCTGGTCATGCTTGTCGAGTGCGTACAGGGTTCCGTCAGTGATCTCATGGGTTTCACCAGTGGCTTTGTCCAGGATCTTGCCGTTGCCGGCAACACAGTAGACCGCTTCGAGGTGATGCTTGTACCAGAGGTTCAACTCGGCCCCGGCAGGGATGATGGTCTCGTGGAAGGAAAAGCCCATGCCGTCTTTTTTGAGAAGCATGCGGCGGCTTGTCCACCCTGGGCCGGTGACTTCCCGCTCGGTACCGATAATGTCTTGCACTCGTACGATTTTCATGAGCATTCCTCATTTTGTGATGGAATAGCCTTTTAGTATAAACATCCCTTTCAGGTGCGGTTCAACCGCCAATCGTCGTAAACGGCCATGGCCTGTTCGAGCGAGGTGGCGAATCTTTCCCGCTGGCGTTCATCCAGGGGGCGCCGTTTCCGGCACTTGTCGAAGGCTTTCTGAATTTCCTGTCGGCTCGATTTTTCAAGTCGCTCGAGCCAGTGATGGTCTGCTGGCTCAAGGTCCAGCAGGTCGCGACCAGCGTGATTCCGATGTGAGATATGCCACCAGTGATCCACGGCCCTTCCCAATACAACATAGCCGAACTGGCTGTCCTGTACAGGACCGAAGGTGGCTGTTTTCAATCCGTCCCTGAGCACGCCGATACTCAGCGCCGGCAAGGCCAACCGATCACCGTAGAAATAGCTGCCGGCAGCACCGATCAAACCGCCCACCAGAGCGCCGGTTCCTAGGGAGGAGCCGAAGGTCAGCGCGTCGATTCCGGCACCACTGACGGCGCCCGCGCCGAAGCCGGCGGTGGCCAGGTAGCGCTTGCTGACCGCCCAGGCTTTGCGGCTGTCTTCCGAGAACAGGTCGTGTTCGCTGTGCCACTCCAATTCGGCTTCCTGGCGGCGGATGCGCTGGTGCTGATAAAGATGTTCGATATCGACGCGCAGGGTCTGTTCCCGCTTGCGCTGGTGGCGATACCAACGGTCCCGCAGCTGTTCGGCCAGGGAGCCGTCACTGGTTTCTGCAGCCTGGCCGGCGGTAAGCGTCCGTTTTTCCTGGTAGGACATCATGCTTTCAAGTGTCCCGGCGATCAGTACTGCGGCCTGATGGCGGCGCTGCTGCCGCTGGGCGGACAGGTAGTGAGTGGCCTGTTCCAGTGGTGTTTCCCAGTCCGGCTCCAGTTGTCCGAAAGCCCGTAAAAGGCCCAGATGTTGCTCGAATGGGGCGCGAACCGCGTCGAAACGGCGGACAACCTGAAAGAACTGGCTCAGAGCAGCCTGCCAGGTGTCACTGTAGTCGTCGGCGCCGATGCTGTTGATCAGGGCCAGGCTCGGACGGCCGGTCCAGCGCAGGATGGTCATTTCTGCCTCGTGCTCTGCGCTGTAAGGCACCGAGCCGTCCACCACGTAGATGATCCCGGCGCCTTCGATCAGCGGTCTGAGAAGCTCACATTCATCGGTGAATCGGCCGTCCCCCTCATGCTGTGCCACAAAGGCTTTGACGGTGTCTGCGTGATCCGAGGCGGAGACACTGTGGGCTTCCAGCCACTCCATTACCCGTCTCGGCCGCTGGAATCCGGGCGTGTCGACCAGAGTGTAGAGGGTCTGGCCGTCCACCTTCAGCGGGTAAGCCTGATGCCTGCGTGTAGTGCCGGGTTCCAGGGCAATGGCAATGGCATCGTTCTGGGACAGAGTCGCCACCACGCTGGATTTACCCTTGTTCGGGTGTCCGACGACGGCAAACGTGGGTATCCGAGTCATGACCCGTCCCCTATGGCTGTGTAGGGGTCCCGCATCTGGAGCGGGGGCAGAGACACCTGGACGAACTCGCTGCCCACCCTTTGGGCAAATCGCAGCCAGGGCTGGATCTGGTGGGCATCGGGTTGCTGATTGCTGTCCGTGGCCAGTGGCACCAGCGCGACCCTGGCGTTGTCGGGCCAGATGTCCCAGGCGGCCGCCAGGAAATCCTGAAGCTCGCCGGTAGGAGGTTGCCAGCAGCGAACCAGCAGGATGACTGCCTTGGTGTTGTTTTTCAGATGCTCGGCGATCCGGTGCAGGGCTTGATCATCGTCCGAAAGGCGGGCGCTGCCGCCTGCCCTGAGCACGAGTTGCTTGCCTGACCGAAGCGACTCTGGCAATTCCGGTTCACCGGCGCCGGCCCAACACAACAGAATGTCGCTGTCTGGCAGTGATAGCAGGTTGCCTCGAGTATCGGTGTCCGGCAGATCGTCGGCGTCATGATGGCTGTTGCCAGTGTCCAGGGCGGGTGTTTCCATGCGATACAGCAGGGCGTGCATGGCTGGATGGCTGGTGAGCAGGCGCCGAGCTTTTTGCCGGGCCTGCACGGACGCACACGCCCAGAGAATTATCCTTGGCAGAAGAACCCAGGTTGCCCACATCATGGCCACAAACGGCCACCACAGACCCCAGAGGGCCGGGTCAGTACTTGCCGTTGGGTTACCGGCCCGGAAAAAACGCGTCGCCTCGACCAGCGCAAGATCCGGGGCCGCGGCAGGCCAGAGCCAGGCCCAGGGCGTCGCAATGGCCTTAACCAATCCGTGATAGCTGGTGGCGGCAGTGTCCAGCGTGGTGCTCCAGCCGAAGGCGAGGTCCTGCAAGACGACCATGGCCAGCAGGGTAAACAGCCCTGCGATGGCGAACGCAATGCCGCCCAGGTGAGCCGCTCTGGCCATCAGGGCAGGCTGAAGCCTGGTGAAGGCGCCATCTCCCGGGTTGACCCCCAATCGATGCGCCAACCAGCGCCAGGGCTGCCATCCGGCCATGGCTTGCACGGTGGTGAACAGGGCGAATATCAGGTGCAGCAACACGAACGCCAGGAAAACCGTGATGTTGATGCGCTGGCCGCCATCGTAGAACAGCAGCCCGGCCATGGTAAGCATGCCAGCGATCACCCCAATCGCGGCAAAACCACCGGTGATCCGGCGCCAGGCCCGAAGGGTCCGGTCGGTGGATGCCGGGGGTGTCCGGGGGCCGCTGAGTCGGTTCAGGTGGCCCAGCCAGCGGGCGGCGTCCGGCGCCACGCCCTGCTCTTCGCAAACCAGGGCAAACTTTCGGTCCCGCCGATGAAGGAAGGTTGAAGGCTGTGTTCTGTCCCGTTGCGCCTGGTCTTCAAATTCCAGCAGCAGTCGGAGAGGGCTGTCGGTCATTCGGTGTTCCGGTGTCGAATTCGGGCAGTCGGGCCCAGTGGGGCATTAGTGCTAGCCCGGATTTCTCATAGTGCTCCAACAACCTTCGCAGACCAAGCACTGGTAGTGCCAGATCCGAGTGGTCATGGTCGAAGTTGGCGATTATTTAGCCAGTTTCCGGCATTCAGGCACAACTCCCCCGTTCCCCCATTGGTATCGGGCCGGGGGAGCCCGATTATCTACTGGGGCACCAAGCGCTGAACCAGTGCTGAGAGATCGTTCTTGTGTGGATAGCTATCACTCATAAACACCCGTATTCGGCGGGTGTTGCGGATGATGACTGCGCCAACCTTGATCAGCTTCAAGCGCAAGGTGCCGGCACTCATACGTTCGAAGGGCGTGTTTTTCAGATGCACCCGCAAACGCTCGAACAGGGTGTAGGCGAAGCCGGATAAGATCAGCCGCCACTGGTTGGTCCACCAGTGTGTGCTGGAGGTGCGACCGGCAAACAGATCCAGTTGTTGATCCTTGATCCGGTTCTCCATATCACCCCGTGCGCAATACTGTTCGTAGTAGAGCTTGAATCCGTCATCGTAGCGGGAGCTGATAACGAACCGGGGGTTCGGGCCTTGAGGGCCATATTCCAGGCGCGCAACCACCCAGCGTGGCTTATGCCAGCTTCGGGCTTTGTAGCGGAAGCGGAAGGTGCTGGCGAGCTTATGGCCATGAGCCTCGTAGTAGGTCCGGACTTTGTCCATGGCTGGGGCGGCAAGCGCCTCCAGCCGCTGGTTGCGGGCCATGCCTACGATGTAATCCACCTGGTTGCGATCGCACCAGGCCAGCAGTCGGGGCTTGCTGAAGTGGGAGTCGCCCCGGAATACGATCCGGGTCTGTGGCCAATACTGGCGAATAAATCGCACCAGCAGCGCCAGAATGGCCCAACTGTGCCGGGCATCACCCCGGTTGCTGGTGCGCAGGTAGCTCACCAGCAAGTGCCGGCCGCAGAAGACGTAAAGCGGGAAGTAGCAGTGATGGTCGTAATACCGGTTAAAGAATTTACCCGGCTGATCCCCATGCACCGGGATATCGGTGCCGTCAAAATCCAGCACGATTTCCTTCGGCGGCTCTTCGTGTTGTTCAATAAAGTGGTGCCAGAGCAGCTCATGGGCCTTCACAATGGTTTGCCGGTCCATTGCCTGTTCCATTCGGCACAGCGTGGATTTGCCAGCCAGAGCGGAGGCGTTACCCGTGGCGGTTTGTAGCGCCTGATCAAAGCGCAGGGCTTCATGGTCATTCAGATCTTCGTAGCCACCGGCCACACCGTAGACCCGTTGCCGGACCAGGGACTTGAGCTCATGACGAATCATCCGGGGATCCCGCTGGTCGGTCAGAGTCTCGGCCAGCCGTTGGGTTAACCGGTGTTGTTTGTCGACTTCGCGCAGTAACAGCAAGCCGGCATCGGAGGTGATATGGCCTCCGGAGAAGTCGGTTTCAATCTGGCGGCGGGAAAGTGGCGAGAAGGTCAGTTTTTGAGGTACCATTCTGGATGCGGCTACTGGTGCTTGGTGGATTGGTTAGGTTCTTGAAACTATAGCACTTTTAGCCGCTTCTTTTTATCCCTTCATGAGAAATCCGGGCTAGGATATAGGCATACCCGCACCGGATACCAGACAACGAGACTCCATGCCCCACCATCTGATGAACCTCCGCCATGTACCCGATGACGAAGCCGATGAAATCCGGGCCCTGTTTGATGCCCACGAGGTAGCCTATTACGAGACGCCACCAAGCCGCTGGGGCATCAGCATGGGCGGTTTCTGGGTGCACGACGACGATGAGGCGGCCAGGGCCAGGGCGCTGCTGGATGAGTATCAGAGGCAACGCTATGAAACCCAGCGACAGGCCTACGAGGAGCACCTGGCCCGGGGCGAATCCGGCGGTTTCTGGTTCATGCTCAGGCAGAGGCCAATCCGGACTCTGGCGGCCTGCATTGCCATTCTGGTCATCATGGGTCTGAGCCTGCTGCCGTTCATCCGGATCGGATAGCGACCCGGCAATCAGTTGCTTTTCTTTCGGTCGAGGAATGCGATTGCCTCGTCAACCGCATCGCCGGCTGTGAGAAAGCTGGTGACATGTCCTCGCAGATGCATTTCATAGAGTTCGCTGTATACCTGATGACTTGCGAGTGCGTCCCGGAAACGTTCGGCCTGGCTGAAGGGCACAAGCATGTCCACGGCGCCGTGAAACAGGAAGAAGGGCGGTGCGTTGGCCGTCACGTGACTGATCGGTGAGGCACTGCGATAGGTGTCCGGCATCGCCTGCTGCTCGCCACCGAGGAACTGCCGGATCAACTTGCTCGAACCGAACGCCATGAGGTCAGACGGCAAGCCGCCGGCGACAACAGCGTGCAGCCGGGACTCCGGCCCGCCGTAGGGCTGGTTCAGCTCGCTGTCGGAGCTTGCCACCAGGGCCAGCAGGGCAATCAGATGGGCGCCGGATGAAAACCCGAAACCACTGACTTGCTTGCGGTCTAGGCGGTATTTGTCGGCATGCTCGTTCAACCACTGGCGGGCGAGCTGGAGATCATGCAGCTGCGCCGGGAAGGTGTATTCCGGTGCAAACCGGTAGTCGATGTTCAGCACCGCGAAACCGCGGCTGGCCACTTCTTCCGCGATCCAGGCCATGTCTTCACGGGACCGTCGTTGCCAGCCACCCCCGTGAACCATCAGGACCACCGGATGGCGATGCCCTGAGGCCCCGTTTTCGGGCAGGTAAAGGTCGGCGAACAGTCGTTGTGGCCAGTTATCGGGGGAGAACTGTACATTGCGCTCTACCTGAAAGGATTGTTCTCCCGGCAAGGCCGCGTTCTCTGGTGCATTGTGGTGGGTCGCGCACCCGGCCAGCAACAGCAGGCTGCCAATCACGCCGACCAACCCACCCCGTCTGCCCCCTGTTCGGTAACCGGGCACTGGGCTCTCCTTTTTCAGGCGAATTGAGGTTTCACACCAAATTTACGACAGACTGATATTGATGGATGCCGGTACGGGGCGGGTTGCCTTATCCAGACTCCATTGTCTGACATTCAGTACAGTGTCCGGTTTCAAGGACAATCTCTGCAAGGCTCGCAATAGGCGTGTTTTTCGATGATTGCCGGCCCCGGGGCTGTCCGGAAATCCGGAATTATTCTCTAAGGCTCAAGTAAGAGGTAAATTTAATTTTTATAAATCATAGACATAGCCAATTGGCACAGGATGCGCATGGCGTTCCCGGGGCCCGGCTTGCGGCCTGGTCTGTTCGTTTACAACAACAAACAAGGAACGATCATGAAACGAATAATGCTCTGCGCCCTGATCGGCGCCACGGGGTTGACCCTCTCAGCCTGCAAGGATAATCCACCGTTCAACGAAATCCCCGATTTCATTCAGGGCGATATCAGTCAGACCAGCTACGACGGTATTACCGATGACCTGCTTACTGCGGGCCTGGGTGCCAGCGGTCTGGCCAGTGCGCCCGGGCCTGCATTCGCAGACCCTTTGAACCCTACCGCTGCAGAACTTCGACGGTTGGCGATCTATAACAACTATCGCGCACTGGTGGATACCGCCCCCGGAGGCGGTTATGGGACCTTCTTTGGTCCGCAGGTTAACGCCAGCGGTGAAGGCCTGATTGCGGGTGAAGAATTCATTGCCTACATGTCAGTGCCCGGAACCGACATGCCGGTTACGGTGATGGCTCAGGTGCCCGATAGCTTTGACCCGGATCGACCCTGCATGGTCACGGCGCCGTCCTCCGGCTCCCGGGGCATCTACGGTGCTATCGGTACGGCCGGCGAGTGGGGCCTGAAAAAAGGGTGTGCTGTCGTATACACCGACAAGGGCACAGGAACAGGTTCCCATAACCTGGCTACAAACACCGCCCAGCGGATTGATGGCACGCTCACCTCCGATGTCGAACCAGTGCAGTTCCGGGCCGACCTGACCGATGGGCAGCGAGCGGATTTCGACAGCGCCTGGCCGGATCGGTTTGCCTGGAAGCACGCTCACTCCAGAGCCAATCCGGAAGCCGACTGGGGCCAGCATGTACTGCAGTCCATTGAATTCGGGTTTTACGTGCTGAACGAGAAGTTTGGCCGTGAGCTGGGCAACGGCGAAACGCTGCTGACCATCAAACCCAAAAACACCGTGGTCATTGCCTCCAGTGTCTCCAACGGTGGTGGTTCTTCCGTCCGTGCAGCCGAGCAGGATACGAAGGGCCTTATCGATGGAGTGGCGGTGTCCGAGCCCAACGTGAACCCGCAGGTGGACCGAAGCTTCACCATACGCCAGGGCGAGGGCCCGGAGATTACCGAGCACAGCCGCAGCCTGCTGGATTACACCACGGCCCTTGCCGTCTATCAGGGTTGTGCCAACCAGGCGCCGGCGATCCGGGACGATGCGCCATTGAACGCCACCTTCAATCCCCCTGCAATCGGCGAGAATATCTGTAACTCCCTTGCCAACAAGGGTCTGGTAAGTGGTGCCACGCTGGATGACCGAGCCACAGACGCACTGCGCATCCTGAACGAGGACTTTGGTATTCAGCCGGAGCAGAATCTGCTGGCGCCGGTGCACTTCGGGCTCGCCGTAGCCCAGAGTATTTCCATGACCTATGCCAATGCTTATGGTCGCGCCGGTGTCGAGGATCGTGTCTGTGATCTCAGCCTGGCGGCCGTGGATGGCGCCGGGGCAGTGGCTCCGATAGCGCCGGGGGTAGAGGCCGCTCTGTTCTCTATCAGCAATGGCATTCCGCCGTCGGCCGAGGTGAACATCGTCTACGATGGTGCCGATGGTCAGCCCACCAATCTGCCTGCCAGTGCTTCACCAAGTACCAACCAATTGGACTATGGCCTGGATGCACTGTTGTGCCTTCGTAGCCTTGCCCAGGGCAGCGACGCCGTCAGCGGAGCTGATCTGCAGGGCTCTGACGCCGAGCTGGCAACGGCTATTGCCGAGGGTATCGCCGAGGTCCGTGCCTCGGGTGATCTGCAGGGCAAGCCGACGGTCTTCGTGACCGGCCGTGCCGATGCGATTCTACCCATCAACCACACCTCCCGGCCCTATTTTGGCCTGAACCAGCGAGTGGAGGGGGAGAAAAGTAACCTGCGGTACTACGAAATCCTGAACGCGCATCACCTGGACGTACTTAATGGGTTCCCGGGCGTTGCTGACCGGTATGTGCCGTTGCACCACTATTATTTCCAGGCGCTGGACCTGGTCTGGGCCAATCTGACCGAAAAGCAGGCGTTGCCGCCAAGCCAGGTAGTCCGGACGGTGCCACGGGGCGCTATCACAACACCGCTGGCGGAGGTCAACCTGCCGGCGATCAATCCCGCGCCGGATGCTGGCGACCGGATTGTCTTTACTGACAACCAGGTCCGGATCCCGGAATAAGTGTGACACGCGCCGGCCCGTTGCGGGGCCGGCTTCGTTTGCCCCCGGTCCGGGGGCCCCATATACTTCCGTCACTGCACCCGGCCTGTCGGGTGCGAGGGTTATCCAGATGAATGACATTCGACCCGTTGGTGCGCGGTACATGACACAGCTGTTTTCTGACAACAATAAAAGTGGCCTGACCAGAGACCTGATCGAAGCCCTGTTTCCCATGTTCGAGGAAGCCAGCGCCGGTGCCATCGCCGTGGACTGCGATGCACGGATTACCTGGATTAACAGCAGCTACTCCCATCTTCTTGGCCTGGGCGATCCGTCTACCATCATCGGCAAACCGGTGCGCCAGCTAATCCCTCACACCCGAATGCCCGAAGTGGTCGAAACCGGTAAACCCCTGCTGCTGGACATCATGGAGCACAACCAGCAACAGTTGGTGGTAACGCGCCTGCCGTACTACGACGACAACGGAAAAATCGTCGGTGCCGTGGCCTTTGTACTTTACGACGACCTTCAGCCCCTGACGCCACTGGTGTCGAAATACCGTCGGCTCCACCAGGATCTTGCGGCCGCGCGCAAGGCGTTGGCGAAAAAGGCACGAGGTACTCGCTATAGCCTCGGTGATTTCGTTGGTGCCAGCCCGGCAGCGCTGGAGGTCAAGCGTCGCGCGCGCTTGGCGGCCGGACGCGATATGCCGGTTCTACTGCTGGGAGAAACGGGCACCGGCAAGGAAGTACTCGCCCAGGCGATTCATACGGTCTCGGGACGTGCGGAGAAACCGTTCGTGGGAGTGAACGTGGCCGCCATTCCGGACAACCTCCTTGAGGCCGAGTTCTTTGGCGTCGCACCCGGCGCCTACACCGGTGCCGATCGCCGCACCCGGGAAGGCAAGTTTCAACTGGCTAACGGTGGCACCCTGTTTCTCGACGAGGTGGGTGACATGCCGTTGCCGCTTCAGGCCAAGCTGCTGCGGGCCCTGCAAGAGGGAGAGATTGAACCGCTGGGCTCCAACAAGGTGGTTTCGGTGGATGTTCGGGTTATTGCTGCCACCAGCAGAAATCTTGAGGTCATGATCTCCGAAGGTACTTTCCGCTCCGATCTTTATTACCGCCTTAATGTCCTGGAAATCCCCATTCCACCCTTGAGGGATCGGCTGGCGGATCTCGGTGTGCTCTGCGAAGCGCTTCTTGAAGAGATCTGCGAGGGTCTGGAGTTGCGTGGTGAGATTACGGATGCCGGCGTCTCGGCGCTGGGCAGTTATGACTGGCCGGGCAATATCCGTGAGTTGCGCAACGTTCTCGAGCGGGCAATGACCATGGGCGAGGAAGGTGGCTTGCTCGATGCCGACGCGATTTTCAAGGTGTTGCCCCGAGCCGGGACGCGCCCGGTGTCTTCTCTTGCACCGCAACCGGTCAGGCCGTTGTCCCAGACACTGGCCGAGGCAGAGGCCCAGGCGATCGAAGAAGCTCTGGTGGCAAGCCGTGGCAACCGTACCCGGGCTGCCAAGCTATTGGGTATATCCCGATCTGTTCTGTACGAGAAACTGGCCAAGCTGTCCTGAAATCCGGACGACTGTCTGCTCATCCGTACAATCCCTTACGACTGACGTCTAATGATGTCCTCGATTCCGGACACTTTCCCTCGTGCCGGCCCCGGCCGTATTTTATAACTAGCTGAAATATATCAATAAAATTAACATGGCATAGTGTCTGCTATATCCGAGGCGCAGGACGTCAGAACAATGCACAGAACAAGACTGACGCTAACTGTTGGACCCCAAACATTACCCTGTCCGTCTGTTCCTGCATTCTCTGACTATACTCAGTTCAGGCCTTTCTGGTTGTAAGCCGCCAGGCCAGACAAAACAACAAAGTTAGGAGACTTGCCAATGAAACTTCTCAAGGCTCTCACCGGTGTGGCCGGTGCGATCGCTCTTACCACGGGCTCTGCGTTTGCAGAAGATCTGCGCTGGAAAATGCCCGTTGCCTTCGCCACCAACCTTCCGGGCCTCGGTTCTCCCGCCGCCTGGGTTGCAGATAACCTCACCACCGCCTCCGATGGCAGCATCCAGGTCCGTGTCTATGAGCCCGGCAAGCTGGTTCCGCCGTTCGACATCCTGCAGTCCGTCTCAGACGGCAAGGTATCCGCTGGTTACACCTGGATCGGCTATGACCAGGGCAAAGTGCCTGCAATTCCCCTGTTCGCCGCTGTTCCCTTCGGCATGAAGCCGCCTGCCTATATCGGCTGGTACTACTACGGTGGCGGTCATGAAATGCTGCAGGAAACCTATGCCAACAAGGGCTTCAACGTTCACGCTCAGCTGTGCGGTATCATTGGGCCCGAGACAGCCGGCTGGTATTCCGAGCCCATCGAAACACTGGAAGACTACAAAGGCCTGAAGATCCGCTTCGCCGGTCTCGGTGGTAAGGTTCTCGAGAAACTGGGCGCCTCTGTCACCATGATGCCGGGCGGCGAGCTCTACCAGGCACTGGAGAAGGGCACCATTGATGCCACCGAATTCTCCATGCCCGCCATCGATCAGATCCTTGGCTTCAACCAGGTGGTCAAGTACAACCTGTTCCCGGGCTGGCACCAGCAGTTTACAGCCCAGTACATGCTGATCAACAAGGACGAGTGGGCACGAGCCACCGAAGCCCAGAAGGCGCTGGTTGAGGCTTCCTGCACCGCGGCAACCACTCGTGGTCTGGCCGAGGGCGAGTACAAGAACGGCAAGGTTCTGGCCGAGTTCCAGGACAAGGGCGTTCAGGCCGACCAGATCCCCCGCGAAGTTCTGCTCAAGCTGAGGGAAGTAACCCAGGAAGTGCTGGAAGAAGAAGCGTCCAAGGATGCCGACTTCAAGCGTGTCTATGAAAGCCAGCAGGAGTTCATGGAATCCTACAAGATCTGGGATACCCGCGCCTATGTTCCGGCGGACCTCTAAGGTTCGGGGCTGACCCTGGGCACCGGACGCAATTCCGGTGCCCACTGATATAGTCTGGATGGCCCTGCGGGGCCATCCTTGTTTAACGACAGGCTTTCTGAACGAGGAACTGTTGTATGGCAGTGTCTGATAAAGGCTCACCGCCCGATGTGCACGCATCGGCGTCGGACGCCGGTCAATTTATTCATCATCACACAGTGTTTCCGACCACCTGGCTAAGCCAGGTTTTGGACGCTGTGATTTCTGCGATAGGCAAGAGTGCGTCCTGGCTTTGGATTGTGGTCACCGGCGTGATCATCTATGCGGTAGTGGGTCGCTATGCCTTTGGCATGGGGTCGGTCACTCTGGAAGAAGTCCAGTGGCATCTGGCCGGTGCGGGCTGGTTGCTGGGGTTGGGCTATACCCTGGTTACCGACGATCATGTCAGGGTCGACGTGATCCATGAGCGCCTGTCACTGAAAGGTCAGGCCTGGATTGAACTGTTTGGCCTGGTATTCCTGTTGTTGCCGTTTCTCGTGCTGGCGGTTTACGAAATGATCCCGTACGCAGTCAGTTCCTGGGAGCAGGGTGAGACCAGTCAGGCACCTGCCGGGCTTCCCTACCGCTGGATCCTCAAGGGCGTTCTGGCACTGTCCTTTGTGCTGCTGATTATTGCTGCCCTGTCCCGTCTGCTGAAAGTCACTGCCCTGCTTTTCGGCTTTCCGAAGCCAATCCGGATCGAATCCGGTGAGAACAAGAAAGAGGATGCGTCCTGATGGAGCTTGAAACCCTTTTTGTAATCGGCATGTTCCTCACCTTCGGGGCGCTGTTGATGACCGGTTATCCGGTCGCTTGGGTACTGGGCGGCACCGCGGTTATCTGGACCGTTGTTGGTGTCGTCGCCGTTGAGAATTTTGGAGCCAATCTGTGGTTCGATTATCAATCTTCCATGGGGCTTGTGCCCGAGCGAATCTGGAAGGTGGTAAGCAGTGAAACCCTTGTTGCCCTGCCCATGTTTATCTTCATGGGCATCATGCTTGACCAGTCCGGTGTTGCCGAGCGACTGATGAACAGTATGGTGAAACTCTTTGGCGCCGTCCGCGGCGGCTATGCGGTGACCGTCATCGTTATCGGCGTTCTGTTGGCCGCGACCACCGGTATCATCGGGGCGTCGGTCGTACTCCTCGGCATGTTGTCCTTGCCGGTGATGATGGAGAACAAGTACGACAAGGGGTTTGCCGTGGGTACCGCCTGTGCCACCGGAACCCTGGGCATCCTGATTCCGCCTTCCATCATGCTGGTCTTGATGGCTGACCGCCTGGCGGTGCCAGAGGCCTCAGTCGGCGACCTGTTCATGGGCGCGTTCTTTCCCGGTTTGATGCTGGGTGCCATGTATGTGGCATACGCCATCATCCGTCCCATGCTGCAACCGAATATTGCACCGGTGCCGGAAGGTACCGAGAAAGTCAGCTGGGCCATTGTCTGGGAAGTAGCCAAGGCCGTAGTGCCAACCGCCGCGTTGATTCTGGGCGTGTTGGGCTCTATTTTCGCCGGCATAGCTACCCCGACGGAGGCGTCGGGTGTTGGCGCCCTGGGCGCCCTGCTGTTGGCCCTGATGTCGGGTCGACTGAACCTGAGCGTGCTCAACTCCTCCATGCAGCAGACAACACGCACGGCTGCGTTCATCTTTGCCATCTTCCTCGGTGCAACCGCGTTCTCCGTTGTTCTTCGCGGGCTGGGTGGCGACCAGGTGATTGAAGACGCTCTGCTGGGCCTGCCGTTCGGACCCTACGGTGTGGTTCTCACCATCCTGTTTGGTGTTTTCCTGCTGGGGTTCTTCCTGGACTGGGTCGAGATTACGCTGATCATCCTGCCCCTGGTTGCGCCTGTAGTTCAGACTCTGGGATTTGACCTGGTGTGGTTCACCATTCTGTTTGCGATGTGCCTGCAGACCTCGTTCCTGACACCCCCGGTCGGTTTTGCGCTGTTCTACATCAAGGGTGTGGCGCCGCCGGAGATCGCCGTTACCGATATCTATCGTGGCGTAATTCCGTTCATCATTATCCAGCTTGTAGCTCTGGCCATTGTGTTCGTGGTTCCGGAAATTGCGACCTGGCTGCCGAGTGTGGCTTACGACTAAGGAGACATTAACAATGCGTCTGGAAAACCGGATTGCTTTGATTACCGGTGCCGGTCGCGGCATCGGCCGGGCCATTGCCGAGGCATACGGCCGCGAAGGCGCCAAGGTCGCTGTGGCTGACCTGACACTCGAGGCGGCCCAGGACACCGTAGACGCCATCGAGCAGGCCGGCGGAACTGCCATTGCCCTTGAGATGGATGTGACTGACGAGGGTGCAGTTGACGTAAACGTCAAATCTGTGGTTAAACAGTGGGGTGGTCTGGACATCGCCATTGCGAACGCCGGCATCCAGCATATTGATCCGGTGCACAAACTGGCTTATTCCGATTGGCGCAAAGTCATGAATGTGCATCTTGATGGCGCTTTCCTGGTGACTCGCGCGGCACTCAAGCACATGTACGAGAGCGGCGGTGGCACCATGCTCTACATGGGGTCGGTGCATTCTCTGGAGGCCTCTCCCCTGAAAGCCCCTTATGTGGCGGCCAAGCACGGCATGCTGGGGTTGTGTCGGGCGGTGGCGAAGGAAGGTGCGGAACACGGGGTGCGGAGCAACATCATCTGCCCCGGGTTTGTGCGCACGCCCCTGGTGGACAAGCAGATTCCGGAACAGGCCAAGGAGCTGGGCATTTCCGAAGAGGAAGTGATCAGTAAAGTTATGCTCAAGAACACTGTGGACGGGGAATTCACCACCCTGGAAGACGTGGCAGAGTTGGCCGTTCATCTGGCTGCATTCCCTTCTGCGGCTTTGACTGGCCAGTCCATCGTAGTCAGTCACGGCTGGCATATGCAGTAACATTCAGGAGATATGGATGAGCAATGAAGAACAATCACCGGTAGTCTGGTCTCCGTCGGAAGACACCCTGGCCAATTCCCGTATGGGCCAGTTCAAGGCCTGGCTGGAGCAGCAGGGCTTCGGCCCGTTTGCTGACTACCACGCACTGCACCAGTGGTCCATTGATGAGCTGGAAACCTTCTGGCAAAAAGTCTGGGATTACTGTGGTCTTGTCTGCGATACACCGGCTGAAAGAGTACTGGGCAAGCATGAAATGCCGGGCGCCGAATGGTTCCCCGGGATGAAGCTGAACTTTGCCGCCAACCTGCTGAGGCTCGCAGATGGTGAGCACCGCGATCGCGAAGCCGTGGTGGCGTACTGTGAAACCCGTCCGGTGCTGCGTCGCACCTATGCCGAACTGAAAGCCGACGCCGGTGCCCTGGAAGCCTTCCTGCGAAGTAAAGGCATCAAACAGGGTGACCGGGTAGCCGGTGTTGTTACCAACGGCTATGAAGCCCTGGTAGGGATGCTGGCCGCTACAAGTCTTGGGGCCATCTGGAGTTCCGCGTCACCGGATTTCGGCATCGGCGCGATTCTTGACCGTTTTGGCCAGATCGAACCTTCGGCTCTGATCGCCGTGAACGGCTACGGCTACGGCGGCAAAGTGTTTGCGCGCCAGCAGGATTTTGCCGAGCTCATTGCCGGCCTGCCAACGCTCAAGGCGGTTGTCAGTGTCCAGCAACTGCCAGACGAGGCTCCGATTTCCGGCGATCTGGTGACTACCTGGGAAAACGCCCTCGCTGCTGGCGAAGGAACGGCTCCTTCCTTTACGCCTCTGCCTCCGGATCATCCGGTATATATCCTGTATTCCTCCGGCACCACGGGCAAACCCAAGTGCATCGTGCACGGCAATGCTGGCCTGCTGGTTAATCATGCCAAGGAGCTGATGCTGCACGGCGACGTTGGCCCCGAAGACCGGTTCCTGTACTTCACCACCTGTGGCTGGATGATGTGGAACTGGCAGGCCTCCGCCCTGATGACCGGCGCCGCCGTAATCACCGTTGATGGCTCTCCGGGTTACCCGAGCCTGAACTTCCTGTGGGATACCGTGGCGGAAGAGAAGGTCACCCACTTTGGAACCAGCGCCCGGTTCATTGCCGGCTGCCGCAAAGGCGAGCTCAAGCCCGTAAAAACACTGGATCAGAGCAATTTGCGAGTGGTGTTTTCCACCGGCTCACCGTTGCTGCCGGAAGACTATGACTGGGTCTACAGCGATGGCGCCCCCGACGCCCTGCTTGGCTCCATTGCCGGTGGCACGGACATCTGCGGCTGCTTCGTGGGTTCAACGCCACTGCTGCCTGTTCGCCGCGGCGAAATCCAGTGCCGTTTCCTGGGCGTCGACGCGGTTGCCTACGGCGACGATGGCCAGCCGGTCAGTGAAGGTCGCGGCGAGCTCGTCTGCCGTCAGCCGCTGCCATCCATGCCCGTCAGCTTCTGGCAGGATCCGGATGGCGAGCGCTACCGCGACGCCTACTTCAACACCTTCCCGGGCGTATGGGCCCACGGTGATTTCATCGAGTTCACCGAACACGGCGGCGCCATCATCTATGGTCGCTCCGACGCCACCCTGAACCCGGGCGGCGTTCGAATCGGTACCGCGGAAATCTACCGCCAGGTTGAAACCGTGGCCGAGGTCAAAGACAGCCTCGTCGTCGGCCGCCAGATCGACGGCGACGTGGAAGTGGTTTTGCTGGTGGTTCCGGCCGACGGTCAGGAAATCACCGACGATCTGCTGAAACAGCTCAAGAGTCGAATCCGCGAGGGCGCCAGCCCACGGCACGTGCCCAAGCACATTGTGGAGGTGAACGACATTCCGTACACCCGCAGTGGCAAAAAGGTGGAATTGGCAGTGGCCCGTCTGATCAATGGTTCGAAGAAGGCGGACAATCGGGATGCTTTGGGGAACCCCGAAGCGTTGGATCACATTCGGGAGCGGTTGGCCGAGGTTGGGCTGTTGCCCAGTTGAAGGTCTGAAATCTGATGGAGGCTGTCGGTTTATGCTGTGCTAATCCGACTTACTCTCTTGATTTTGTCGACAAAAATGCTTCCGAGAATGGCCTTGATTGACCGCGCGGAGGCACACCGAGAGGCCCGGTGAGCGGCAGAAGAACCCCTTTCCAAAACTGTGCGGAGCCAGGGATGGCGGAGCCCAAGCGTCACAGGGATGTGCCGTTAGGAGCGTGTTTTGGAAAGGGGTTCTTCTGCCGCTCTACCCGAATGTCCGATGTTAGAAAGTTTCGTAAATTCCCGCCATTTCATCGTCTTGTAACCGAAGATCAGGCATTTTTAGTCCGTTCTTATACTAAGATCGTAACCAAAATTAACGAAAAAATGGTATCTTAGTAGCCCTATCAAAAGTTCCTAATCAGTCATTGCTCAGGTCGGACGTTCAAAAGACGCCTGACCCCGCCATGACCGTCCTGAACCCACCCATTAGCCTGAGGACGAAAATGACATCATCCAAAGCCAAGATTGTCTACACACTGACCGACGAGGCGCCAGCCCTCGCAACACGGTCGCTTCTTCCCATCCTGGAAACCTACGCCAAGCCGGCTGGTATTGAATTCGAAACCAGCGACATCTCTCTCGCGGCGCGTATTCTGGCGAACTTCCCGGATTATCTGGAGGAAGATCAGCGGGTTCCGGATGCCCTGGCCGAACTGGGTGAATACACCAAGGACCCGGACGCCAACATCATCAAACTGCCGAATATCTCAGCGTCCATTCCCCAGCTGCGGGCCGCGATCAAGGAGTTGAACGAGCAGGGTTACAACGTTCCGGAATACAAAGAAAACCCGGAAAATGACGAAGAGAAAGAAATTCAGTCCCGCTATGCCAAGGTTCTCGGTAGTGCCGTTAACCCGGTGCTGCGTGAGGGCAACTCCGACCGTCGTGCGCCGACTGCCGTAAAGGCTTTTGCCCGCAAATACCCGCATTCCATGGGTGAGTGGAGCCCGGCCTCACGTACCCACGTGGCGCACATGCGTGGCGGCGACTTCTACTCCAGCGAGCAGTCGGTAACGCTGGACAAGGCCACCAAAGTCAACATCGTGTTCGAGAATAAGCAGGGCAAGCAGACCGTTCTGAAATCCGACCTGCCGCTGCAGGAAGGCGAAGTGCTGGACGGCATGTTCATGAGCAAGAAGGCGCTGGTGAAGTTCTTCGAGGACGCCATTGCCGATTGCGAGAACACCGGTGTCATGTTCTCCCTGCACGTGAAAGCCACCATGATGAAAATCTCCCACCCGATCGTGTTCGGTCACGCGGTGAAGGTTTTCTACAAGGATCTGTTCGACAAGTACGGCGAGCTGTTCGACGAGATCGGCGTGAACCCGAACAACGGTCTGTCGAGCGTGGTCGAGAAGATCAAGCAACTGCCGGAATCCAAGCAGGAGCAGATCCAGGAAGACCTGCACGCCTGTTACGAGCACCGTCCGGAAATCGCCATGGTCGATTCCGTCAAGGGCATCACCAACCTGCACGTTCCAAGCGACGTCATTGTTGATGCTTCCATGCCGGCGATGATCCGTAACTCCGGCAAGATGTGGGCGCGTGACAACAAGCTCAAGGACACCAAGGCGGTTATGCCCGAGTCCACCTACGCCACCATCTACCAGGAAGTGATCAACTTCTGTAAGACCCACGGTGCCTTCGATCCCACCACCATGGGTACCGTGCCGAACGTTGGTCTGATGGCGCAGAAAGCCGAAGAGTACGGCTCTCACGACAAGACCTTTGAAATCAAGGAAGACGGTGTTGTTCGCGTTGTTGCCGAAGACGGCACCGTGCTGACCGAGCACAACGTCGAGAAAGGCGACATCTGGCGCGCATGCCAGACCAAGGACCTGCCGATCCGTGACTGGGTCAAGCTGGCGGTCAACCGTGCCCGTGCCACCGGTATGCCGGCCGTGTTCTGGCTGGACGACGAGCGTGCTCACGACGCGCAGCTGATCCAGAAAGTGAACACCTATCTGAAGGATCACGATACTGAAGGTCTGGATATCCGCATCATGTCCCCGGTTCGCGCCATCCGCTGGACCATGGAGCGCCTGATTCGCGGCCTCGACACCATCTCCGTGACCGGTAACGTACTGCGTGACTACCTCACCGACCTGTTCCCGATCCTCGAGCTGGGTACCAGTGCCAAGATGCTGTCCATCGTTCCGCTGCTCAACGGCGGTGGCCTGTACGAGACCGGTGCCGGCGGTTCCGCACCCAAGCACGTGCAGCAGCTGATCCAGGAAAACCACCTGCGCTGGGACTCCCTGGGTGAGTTCCTGGCTACTGCGGTCTCCCTGGACGAGCTGGGCGAGAAGCAGAACAACGAGCGCGCGCGTCTGCTGGGTCAGACCCTGGACAAGGCCACCGAGCGTCTGCTGGAAAACAACCAGTCTCCGTCCCGGGTTACCGGCGAGCTCGACAACCGTGGTTCCCACTTCCACCTTGCCCGCTACTGGGCAGAGGAACTGGCCAACCAGGACAGCGACAAGGAGCTGAAGGAGTTCTTCACCAAGCTGTCCGCACAGCTGGAAGAGAACAAGGACAAGATCCTGGAGGAGATGACCGTGGTTCAGGGCAACCCGGCGGATATCGGTGGCTACTACCACCCGCCGATGGAGAAGGTCTGCGAAGTGATGCAGCCCAGTGCCACGCTGAACCGGATCCTTGAGGATGCCCGTGCATCTGTGAAGTAAGTCAGCGTTGAAGCATCCGGACTGACATCCGGATGCATTCAAAAACCGGACAACCCTTGCGGGTTCTCCGGTTTTTTTATGGCCGTGTACCGGGCGATCAGTCCTCGTCCGGTTCGTCCTGATAGCCTTTGCCGGTTTCGCCGGCTCGCCTGAGCTGAATCAGCGTGAGCGGCGGCCCCACCAGTTCAAAGATCACCGTTGCGCCAATAACCAGAGGCAGAATATACGTCAGTTCCGGCAGCCGTTCTGTGGCGAGCAGTGCCAGGCCAAGGGCAACGCCGGCCTGGGGCATGAGGCAGGCGCCGATCCGCTTCCGGGTATGAGATGCAGAACCGGCCAGATAGCCGCCGAACCGTCCGCCGGCCAACCTGCCGGCAATCCGTGCGGCAACATAGGCGAGGCCCAGTGCACCGAGAGTTGGTAGCATGGCCCACTCGAGCTGGTAGCCGGCCATGAAGAAGAACAGGGCCAGGAACGGCTCGGAAATCCCTTCAATTGAACGGAACGGGCGCACATGATGCCTTGCCCGGTTGGCGACCACGATGCCGAGGGTCATGCAGGTAAGCAGATAGGAGAGGCCAAGAAACGACGCGATGCCGGCGGCCACAAAGACAAACCCGGCGGACTCGAGCAACATCGGCTCCCCGGGCCGCAGCCGGCCAGTGAGCCAGGCCATGGGCAGACCCAGGACAATGCCCAGAAGAACCGCCCCCCCGACATCCAGAAGACCGATTCCAAGGGTCGAAAGCCCGGTACCGCCATCGCCCAGCAGCAGTTGTGCGCCGACCAGGCAGATACTGAACAGGATGGCGCCCCAGGCATCGTCAATGGCGACGACCTGAAACACCAGCCGGGTCAGCGGGCCGTTGGCACCCGCTTCCTTCAACGTATCCAGTGTTGCTGCCGGCGCTGTTGCCGTTGCGATGGAACCCAGGAGCAGCGCAGCGGGAAGATTCCGGGTAACCAGCCAGACTGCGACGGCAACAAAGGCTGCCGTTACCAGGGTGACCGCAATGCTCACGATCACCGCCTCCCGGCCTTCCGCCAGATTCTTCACAGCCATGCGCTCGCCCAGCAGGAAGCCGACCATGGCAAGCGTTAACTGGGTAATGAATCCGAAGTGATAGTCTGCACCCGTTGGCAGAAGATCCAGAAGTTCCGGTCCGGCGAGGGCCCCAAGCAAGAGCAACAGGGTGACCCTGGGCACGTGTATGCGCTGGCCGATGCCGTGTGCGGCCAGGGCCAGCAGCATGGTGCCGCCGATCAGTAGCAGATCCGTTGCGTGATTCACGGGTTACTCCTGGTGAGGAGGAGAGTGCAGCGGAGCGAAAGAGCCTCTGGTCAGGTGGGCCAAGTCCCGGGGCGCAAGTTCAATCTCCAGCCCCCGTCGCCCTCCGCTGACAAAGATGGTGTCGAAGCCCAGGGCCGAATCGTCGATAATGGTTTTCAGCTTTTTTTTCTGGCCCAGCGGGCTGACCCCACCCAGGACATAGCCGGTAGTACGTTCGACCAACTGTTTGTCAGCCATTCCGGCTTTTTTGCCACCTGCGGCCCGGGCAATCAGTTTCATGTTGAGCATGGCGGTCACCGGCACGATGCCCACGACCAGCTCCTTGCCATCGATGGCCACTACCAGAGTCTTGAACACCCGGGCAGGAGCCACGCCCGTTTTCTCGGCGGCCTCGGTACCATAATTCTCGTTCGCCGGATCGTGTTCGTACTCATGGATTGTATGAGGCACAGCGGCTTTGCGCGCAGCGTTGATGCCAGGCGTCATGCTCGGCTCCTGAAAGAGGACAGAGACCGGGAATTAAAGCAGCTAACCGGCACTGCAACAACTGCTCCGGGCCAGGGGCAAGTCATAGTGCGCCGGCGATTTTACCAGGGATGACATTTGTCGCTCGACTTAACGTCCCGTTATGACTATTTTTCGTACATTATAAATGTCCAAACACCGATGGCCGTGTGTTCGTGGAGCCTTTGCGGCCAGACCCTCAAGGAATGAACAGATTGAACGATAACCGGACACCCCTGCGGCGGGCTGGCTGGGCTGCGCTGGTCTATCTGATTGCCGGCTTCGCGTGGATTGCGTTTTCCGATACCGCCGCCGAGGCGTGGTTTCCCGACCCTCAGACCTTTTCCCTGGTCCAGACCTGGAAGGGGTTCCTGTTTGTCCTGACCACGGGCCTGGTGCTGTTCGTGGTGCTCCTGCGCCAGCTCACCAAGGACCGTGCCCTGCTCACCTTGCAGCATAATCAGCGCCAGGCCCTGCGCAAGCGGGAGCGTCAGCTACAGGTCCTGATGGATAACCTTCCCGGTATGGCGTATCGGTGCCTGTATGACCGGCATTGGACCATGCTGTTCGTGTCCCAGGGCTGTGCCCGCCTTACCGGCTATGAGCCTGAGGACCTTATCAATAACCGGGTGGCCAGTTACGCCAGCCTGATGGATGAAGAGGACAGTGAGCGGATCCTGGGCGAGGTGCAGGCGGCTCTGGACAACGACGAATCGTTTTCGGTGGAATATGGCCTTACCCGCCAGGATGGCAGTCGGATCTGGGTGTGGGAGCGTGGCCGGGGCGTCGAGGAAGAGGATGGCACGGTTGTGCTTGAAGGCATTGTGCTGGACATTTCCGATCGTAAGACCCTTGAAAACGAGCTTGAGGAAATGGCCACCCGGGATCCGTTGACCGGCCTGTTCAACCGCCGGGAAATGTCCAGGGTTCTGGAGGAGGAACTGGACCGCGCCAGGCGGTATCAGCGACCCATGGCGGTGCTCTGGGTTGATTTTGACCATTTCAAGGATGTGAACGATACCTTCGGCCATGCCGCCGGTGATTCGGTCCTCCGGTCCATCAGTCGCCTGCTGCTGGGCAGCGTGCGCAGCGTCGACGCTATTGGCCGGTTTGGCGGTGAGGAGTTCGTCATCGTGCTGCCGGAAATGGATCTTGAGGAAGCCCAGGATACGGCCGAGCGGCTCCGGCGCAAAGTGGCGGAAAAGCCGCAGCCGCTGGGGAATGGCCAGGAGGTGCCGCTGACCATCAGTGTGGGCGTTGCGGTCTATCCCGATCACGGGCAGACTGCACCCACGCTCTGTGCCGCCGCCGACAAGGCGATGTATCTGGCCAAACAGCGCGGTCGAAACTGTGTCGCCATGGCGCACCTGCACGACCAGGTCCATAATCAGTAATGAGACCCGTGTGCCGGACCGGGTGGAGACGGTGACGCCCGCCCGATTGCGACCCGGCCAATGTAAAACGGGTCGGTTCCTTTGAAGATAGAAAAACAACAACGTTACTGAAAAAGGTTTGAACTGATGAACCGACTTGCCCGCCGTGCCCTCCACACCAGCCAGATTCCCAAGGACCTTGAAGCCGTCACCTTCCGGGATGCCGCTGGTGAAAACCCTGCCGCCGCAGGCGTCAGCCAGGAAACGGTTGATGCCGTGTGGCGCAGCGTCCAGAGCATCTACCGCACCGGCGTGCATCCGGGGATCCAGATCTCCATTCGCCACAGGGGCGAACAGATCCTGCACCGGGCCATTGGCCATGCCAGTGGCAACGGCCCCCAGGACCCGCGAGGTGCGGTTAAAGTCCCGATGACCACAGAGACGCCCATCTGTTATTTCTCTGCCTCCAAGGCCGTGACAGCATTGCTGATGCACATGCTGGCAGAGCAGGGACTAGTCAATCTGATGGACCCCGTGTCGTACTACTGTCCGGAGTTCGGGGTGAACGGCAAGCGCACGATCACCGTTCACCAGATTCTCTCCCATCGGGGTGGCATTCCCGCAATTTCCCGGGATACGCCAATCGATGTGCTGTGGGACAATGACGAAGTCTGGAGACTGCTTTGTGCCGCCCGACCGGTGGAGGTCGATGGCGCCAAGGTGGCCTATCACGCCATCACCGGCGGCTTTGTCCTCCAGCAGGTACTCGAACGGGTGACCGGCGACACCATCGAGAACTACCTCGACAAGCACCTGCGACGACCCATGGGTATGAAGTGGTTTACCTATGGTATCGCCCCGGAGCATCTGAACGATCTGGCCTGCAACTACGCCACCGGGCCAACGCCCCGGTTCCCGGTTTCCTGGGTGGTTAACCGGGCTCTTGGCGGCGATATCCGGACCGTTGAGCGGGTCACCAACGATCCCCGGTTCCAGGAGGCAGTGATTCCGGCAGGGAATCTGTGTGGGACCGCCGAGGAGATGGGTCGTTTCTTCCAGATGATGCTGAACGGCGGACTCTGGAACGGCCGGCGAATCTGCAGCGAGATTACCATTCGCCGGGCCATTCAGCAGTTCGGTTCCCTGCAGATAGACCGCACCATGATGATACCCATGCGCTTCAGTGCCGGCATGATGCTGGGCGGCAATCCCGTGGGCCTCTGGGGCCAGCAAAGCCGCTTTGCTTTCGGCCACGTCGGGCTGATCAACAAGCTCTGCTGGGCAGACGCTGCCCGTGATATTTCGGTCAGCCTGCTGAACACGGGCATCCCGATTGTCGGTCATCACCTGCCGGCGCTGGCGAAGTTTGTGTATACCGTGGGCAACCGCTTCCCACTGATACCGGAACACCGGCGACCGCTGATCGCGGCCTGAGGCGGCTGCTTTAGAGGGTCCTCAGCTGGGCTTCCAGTATACCCAGCACCGATGACAGGATGTCGCGGAAATCCGTCAGTGTCTGGGTGCGCTGGATCACGTCCTCGCGGTTTTCATCGAGCCGCTCCAGTTTGGGGACCACCCGCCGAATGCCCTCGGTGATCACTTCGTAGGGGTAATGGTGGTCCTGGATACTGAGCTTGTTAATCTCGGCCACTTCCTGGCTGAAGATGCTGATGATGTCGTACAGCATGTCCTTGTGGTGAATACTGCTGGCTTCCCAGTAGGCGTCGTCCAACAGTTCCAGTAGCGACAGATATTCACGGAGGGTATCCGCCACGGATGTCTGGGTCATGGGAACTCCTGTCGGTGGGCAATGTCGTATCTACAGGGAACTATAGCAGGGCTTCGGTCGTGTAGATCGCAGGAAGCCCGGCAAGGCTGCAAATAAAAATGAAACTCTATTCATTTTAATTGCACTTTGTCTGACAGTTGTGCAGACTTGCCTGATGGGAAAAGGATCTATCACGACTCAATGGACGAGAAGCCGAATGGACAAGCCCACACCCCCCAGCCACCAGTCAGCCTCCCGCGAGGTCAAGCTGGACCATCACGACAGCGTTCGCAATCATGTGCACCAGCAGGTGCGCTCTGAAGTTGAACGGCTGGAGCGCCGAATAGAAACCCTGCGTCTTGTCAAAGCACCCCACGCGGCCATCATGATCTCCACCTATGAACGCATGATCGACCGCAAGAAAGGCTTCCTGCAGAACTGGGACCTCAGGGATGGCGGCGCCGGCTAGCGGCCGGCGACAGGCACTGTTGTCCAGCTGGTAATCGCGTCGGCATCTTCCTGGTAGGTGCAATTGGCCGGATTCGGAATGGTGTCCTGCCCGTCGGTTGAGTCAGGGTCGTCAATGCGCGCTGGCTCGCCGTTCGAGGCAAAAATCCTCACCAGATCCATGTTGTAATCCAGCTCGACTCTCAGGCAGTCCGGGCTGTTGTCTCCCAGGCCATAACCTGGATAGCGATCGAGTGTGATCACCTCGGATTCGTCATTCTTTATAAACAGCGTGTCGGTGTTTTCGTCAATGAAATCCTGGCGCAGTTCAATGCTGCCATGGTTCCGACTCAGGTAGTCGGCCGTTGCAAACTCGGTGGGACTGTAGCCCAGCGTCATGAAGCTGTTGGCATCGAACCGGCTGCCTGCCAGCACGCTGACAAGTTCCGGCTGGGCTGCCTGGTCGTCTTCCTCCACGCTGCGGCTGACGTACTGGATAGTGCGATAGACCTTGTTTTCCAGATCCGACTCCTCCGGGCCATCCGGCAGGTAACGCCAGTCCAGGGTGGGGTAGATCCAGAGCTGGTCGTTCAGTGGCAGATCGGCAATCACCGCCGACTGGTCTGTGAACCGGATCTGGGCGCCGTTGCCCCGGGTGTTGTAGGTGCCCGCGACGCCATCGGCAATGCGTTGGCTGATGTACCGTTTGCCTTCCTGGAAATTGGTGACTTCGCCGGAAGCCAGCACCTGGTTCATCAGGTCCAGCGGGTTGCGCACACTGTCATAGCTGGTGCCGGCGTCCGTTGGCGTGGCGCGGATGAAAACCTCGATGTGGCTGCGTATTTCCCCGGTGGTTTGCAGGTCGTCGGAATCGTCTGCTGCCGGCTGGATGCCCCGGTAAAAGTCCCAGAAACGGGTATTGCCGAGGTTGTCCGGTGCCACCTCGGTGTTCTCCAGGGCGAAGCTCGAGAACGTCAGATCCACATTGGTGGCCGGATTGAACGCTGAAGGGCCGGTGTCCTCAAGTCCGCAGCCACTCAGGACAAGCGTGGTCATGGCAACAGCAGCGAAAATGCAGGAATGTCTCATTTCAGAAGGCCCCGGGATGCGATAAACGGTGTAAACGGCTAAAGTGAGTCACCAGGACGGTATGGCCCCGGTGCGGTTACCGACAGTAAAACAAAAAACAGGTATCTACCCTCGCGGAGATCACATTTTGCGGCAACGGCTTGAATTGGCGCCCCCGGCGGTGACGTCTTTGATGGTAGTTCTGCTGCTCCTGGTCACGGCCATGATGCCGTCCTCGGCCAGTGCAGCCGGGCCCTGCCGTGATGGCGAGATTGTCCTGGATGGCGGTGTCGAGAGCATCCGTGATCTGGGTGGCTGTATCTGGTACCTCGAGGATCCGGAGCAGGCACTGACTCTGGAAGAGGTTCGCAAACTGGAATCGGGTGCCTTCACCCGCCACGAAGGCGGCGTGTTGAACTTCGGCTACACCGAGTCCGCATACTGGGTGCGCCTGGATCTCCGCTCCGCGGGCAATCCGGACCAGAACGGATGGATCCTTGAGCTTGCCCTGCCTCTGGTGGATGAAGTCACCCTGTTCATGGTCCGCGACGGGGATCTGGTCGATCAGCGACAGGCGGGTTATGAGGACAACTGGGTGGAACGGGACCTGGCTGTCCCCAACCCGACATTCCGCCTTTCACTGGCACCGGATTCCCTGAGCCACGTCTACTTGCGGGTGGTCAACACCAATACTTTCCGTCTGCCGATCAGCCTCTGGCATCCGGACAGCTACATCGAAAAAGTCTCGGTGGATGAGCTGGTGCGGGGCATCCTGCTTGGTTCGGTGCTGGCCATTCTTGCCTACAACCTGTTCGTCGCGGTCTCGGTTCGCGAGCGGAGCAACATCTATTACGTGCTCTACCTGGTCTTTGCGGCCATCTTTATCTTCACCGAACAGGTTCACGGTATCCAGCTTCTCGACAGCCGGCCCGCTCTGTTCGACAAACAGTTCCTGCATTTCCAGATTATTCTGACCTGGTTCTGGGGCCTGCTGATGGCAAGGTCGCTGCTTGAAACCCGGGAACGGTCGGCCGATCTTGATCAGGTCATCCGCCTGTGCCTGTATTCGGTGGTTGCCACTTTCGTGCTGTCGCTGTTCCTGCCCTACCACGTCGCCATGGAATGGATTGTGGTTGGCTCCATTCTGCTGAGCCTGATTTTGATCGTGGTCAGTTACCTGTCCTGGCGCTATTACAATCCGGCGGCCCGTTCCTATTTTTTCGCCTGGACACTGGCGCTGGTGGGCTTCGGTATCTATGCCCTGACGGTGATGGGCATACTGCCATTGAACACCTTCACCGCTTACTCACCCCAGTTTGGTCTGACCGCGCAGATTATCCTGTTTTCTTTTGCCCTCGCAGACAGGATCAAGCAGGTCCAGGGCGAGGCCCTGGGCTGGAGCCAGCGGGCGTTGTCGAACCTTCAGCGTTACCAGTCGCTGTTCGATAACGCCATCGAGGGCGTGTTCCAGATGTCGCCGGACCGGCGATTTGTCACGGCCAATCCCGCCATGGCGCGCCTGCTGGGCTATAACAGCAGCCGCGAGTTGCTCAAGCGGAACCCGGACGTACTGGAAACCTGCATCGCCGACGAGCGGTTGCGGCGGCTGGTGATCGAGCAGCTGGAGGCCCGGGGCACGGTCAAGGGCATTGAGGCCCGATACCTTACCCGGGACGGTGACGAGCGCTGGGCGACCATCTCACTGCATACGGTGTATGACACCGAGGGTGAGCCGACCCATCTGGAAGGCACCTGCATCGACGCCACCGAAAGTCACAATCGCTTGAGGATCGAGAGGGAGCGCGAGCAGGAGCGTCTCGAGAAGGAGCTTGCCCGCAATTCCGCGGAGGCGAAAAGCCAGTTCCTGGCCAATATGAGCCATGAGATCCGCACACCGCTGGCAGCCATCATCGGTTACGGAGAAACGCTGCTTGATCCGGATCTCAGTGAACCGGAGAAAAGAAGCAGTGCCGAGACGGTGGTGCGCAGCGGCCGACATCTGCTGGACCTGGTCAACGACATCCTCGACCACTCGAAAATCGACGCCAACAAACTGGATGTGGACATCGTATCGGTCAATCTGCCGGAACTTCTTGACGAGATTCGCGCCTTCTTCGCGCCAAGAGCCCGGGAAAAAGGACTGGATTTCAGCATCATCTGCGAATACCCGTTGCCGGAGCAGGTGCGCACTGACCCCACCCGACTGCGCCAGATCATTATCAACCTGTGTGGTAATGCCCTTAAATTTACCGATAAGGGGTCCATTTCCCTGGTGGTCCGTTGTGATCGCGATCAGGAATTGCTCGTGGCCCGGGTCGTGGATACCGGCATTGGCATGAAGCCGGAGCAATTGGGGCGGCTGTTCGATCCCTTTGCCCAGGGCAGCGCCGCCATTTCCAGGCAATATGGTGGCACCGGCCTCGGGCTCAGCATTTCCCGGCGTCTGGCGGAAATGCTTGGCGGCAGTATCCGGGTGAACAGCACCTATGGCGAGGGCAGCGAGTTTGAGCTTTCGATCCGGACCGGGCCACTGGATGAGGTGCATTTCCTGCGCGACGCCTCGGAGCTGAGCCAGCGCCGCCGGACCATCCCCATGGTTGTCGCGCCGCGATTGTCAGGGCGTATCCTGTGTGCCGAGGACAACGAGGTGAACCGGCGGCTTGTTTCCCTGTTGGTGTCTCGAACCGGAGCCGAGCTTGTCCATGTGAGCAACGGAGCGGAAGCCCTGGAAATGGCGATTCGCGAACCCTTTGATCTGATCCTGATGGACATACAGATGCCGGTGATGAACGGCCGTGACGCCACGGCGGCACTTCGCGAAGCCGGGGTGAATACGCCGGTCATCGCGCTCACCGCCAATGTGATGTCCGAGGACATTGCCGATTATCGCCTGGCCGGCTGCAATGAACACCTGGCGAAGCCCATCGACAAGCAGCGCTTCTATGAAACACTGGGACGATACCTTTCGGTGACGCCGGCCTCCGCTAATGAACGAACCTCACGCTATCAGGGCAAGGTGCTGGTTGCCGAAGACAACACCGAAAACCGGCAGCTGGTAGAGCGTATGCTGCGCCGGGAAGGTCTGGACGTCGTGGCAGTGACCGGCGGCGAGGACGCGGTTCGGACTGCATTGTCCGATACGGTTCATCTGGTGCTGATGGACCGTCACATGCCGGGAATGGATGGTGTTGATGCCACCAGGTTGCTGCGCCAGGCCGGGTTCCGCCGGCCGGTGATTGCCTTTACAGCCGGCGATCAGCAGGAAACCGATGCATTGCTTGAGGCCGGATGTGACGGCGTGCTGAACAAGCCCATTGATCAGTCCCACCTGACGGCCCTGCTGGATCGGCTGCTGGGCACGGGCCCCGTTTTCGCCGCGGATACCGGCGAAGACGCTGAAATTGCCCACCTGGTGGCACAGTTTCTTGATGGGCTTGCCGCGCGGCGGACCCGAATGGATGCCGCGCTGGCGGACGCAGATCGTGAAGCAATGAAAACCGAAGCCCACCAGATCAAGGGCACGGCGGGTGCCATGGGCTATCCGCTGATGACCCGACAGGCGGGTATACTGGAAGAGCTGCTGAAAGTCACTGAGCCGGACTGGGAACGTGTTCGCAGCGAACTGAAGGAACTCGGTGAAATGATAGACCGTGCCCTCGCCGCTGCGAAAACGCCAGGCTGACGTGTGTGAGTATGACCAACAGGAAGAACCCGATGAGTGAGCTGCCGGAACGCCGAGAACACCATTCCCTGAGCATGATGTATGGTACCTATGCCGACATCCTGTTTGTGTTGTTTCCCTTTCTGATTATCGGTATGCAACGGTTGTGGGAAGGCCGGCTTTACGAAACCCTGCTGCGACCGGACCTGAGCATCGCCGCCGCTATCCTTGCCGGTCTGGCTATCGGCAAGTTCGTGCTCGGTCTCGTGACCAACCGGGAGCTCGGGCGCTACAAGGAGCGCATTGTTTTCTTCATCGCCCTGACGCTTTTCGTGGTGCTGGGGCCGGCAATCATTCTGATCCTGAGTATACTGGGAAGCGCGGATGTACCCGGTTTTGTAACCTTTGTTCAGCCGATCCTTCTGATTATTGCGATATCCCTCTACACAACCGCTGTGAGCATCAGCAATATACTGACACGGTTTGGCATGGAGGACGGGACGACGGCCAATCCGGAGACCTCGCCACGCTCTGACTACAGTGACATGAGCGAGCCCCGACCAGCGCCGCTGGACCTGCCACGGCGCACAGGCAACGACCCGACAGTTTGAGAGGAGCAACCCACATGACGGATCTGAAAGTGCTGGTAGTGGAAGATGAGCCTGTGATGCGAGAGCGGCTCGTGGATATGCTCTACAACGCTGGCGCAACCAAAGTGATCGAGTGTATTGACGCAGCTTCCGCCAGGACGGCTTTCAAAGCCGGGGAATTTCACATCATCCTGCTGGATCTGGGGTTGCCGGACGGCGATGGGCACGAACTGATGCTGGAATTCATGGACGCCCGTGAGGAACAGCACATTGTGCTGGTGACGGCGGACGATTCGATCGAGAGTATTCAGCGTGCGATCAGTGCCGGCGCTAACGGCTACGTGGTCAAGCCTTATTCCCAGGAAAAAATACACGATGTGGTCAACAATTACGCCATGGTTCACGGCGGCGATATGGCGATGATGCAGGGTCTGAACCGGCGCCACTGACCGGTTCAGACACGCGGCTTCTGAATCAGGCGACCTGCCGGGCAATCCAGGAATTGTAACGGGTCGCCAATGCTCTGACGTACCTTGCCTCGGCGTCGTTCATATTGCCCAGGACGCCCTTGAAGATCCAGCCCCGCTCATACACTCCCAGCACCCGCTGTTCGTCATCCAGATTGACGCGCTGATTAAGTTTTTTGCAGATGGCATCCAGCAGCGGCAGCTTCTCCGGACGCTTGATCGGGCCCTGGCGATTGTTCATGGGCTGGTTTGCTGCGCGAGTTGTCGGATGTCTTTTCATGATGTTCTCCTTGTCGTTTTGCGGCTGCAAAAACAAAACCCCGGTGCCTGAAGCGACCGGGGTTTCGCGGAGAAGCTGACCCGGTCGCTACATAGGCTCCCGGGACTGACCGAAAGCCGTTAGATGTCTTTCACCATCGCGCGGACAGACTGCCCTGCATGGCAACCTGCTGCTGTGTAAGCGCTGAACTGTGGAATCATTCTGGTCATACCGGCTCTTATGTTTCGGTTCGACTACCAGTGTATAGGCTAATGGGCCGTTTGCAATAGCCCGGCTTCTTCGGCAAACCCCTACAGACGGCCTCCAGGGGCGCTTGGCATAATTCTTTCCGTCACGTGTTTTACGTTGTGCAATCCCGACTGCCTGCCGCGCCAGGCAGTCGATGGATCTCTCCTTTCTACGCAGCCTCTATGGCTGCGTTTTTTTTGGGTAGTGGAATCTTCGTAGCCATTACTTCTTACAGATTTTGCGGCCTGTCCCGGCGATAATTCGCACACTAATATTCGATTAATCGCCATCAACAGACAGAGGTTGAAACCTAGCAAAATGTCCGACGAAGCCGGATCTGCCAGTAAAAAGTTCCGTTCCCACGCATTGATTGAACTCGCCCTGATTATTGCACTTGGTCTTTACCTGCTGGTCGCGCAGGAGCAGGTCGTGGGTGAGAATCTCGTGTTTACCGTGACCGGAGCCGCGCTCATGGCCCTGGTGACCTACTGGACGCTGAATACCCTTCGGGATGGTCTCGAGGTCATCGCACTGCGTGTCCGTCACGCCAGGCACTGATCAACCGGGAATGCGTCAGGCCTGCCGGGTTTGACCCGTTAACGGCGCCAGTTCGTCCTGATTCGGCGCAATCCGTTCCCAGGTCTTGTGGAGAATCAGGGCATCGTTTGCGGCCCGATGCACAGGCAGGCCAAGCTCTGTAATCACCTGTTGGCGAAGTGCTGACCATTCGCGCACCTGCCTCGTGTCCAACAGCGCTGAAATGGATTCAAGCTGAAACGTTGGCGTCATGCGGGCGGCCTTGAACAAACGGTGCAGCCAGAAACTGTCGAAGGTCCAGGCATCGCAAAACACCTGTTCCGGCAGCAGTTCGTTGAGGGCACTGGCGACTTCGCTCACCGCAATACCATCCGCTTCCAGGGTCTCGCGGGAAATGCCGTGAATCTGCTCAGCGCTTTGTGACCAGTCCTGCCACAGCACGTGGGGGCTGATCAGCCAGCTGTGGAGAGTGCCATCCGGCATGCAGATTCCCACCTCAATGGGGTAGCTCGCGATCAGATCAAGGCTTGATGCCTCGAAATCGATGAATGCCGGCTGGATAGTGGTCATGGAGTCAGTGTAGCTGATGAGTTGTTTTTCGCTGAGATTACCCGCCCCGCAAGCGAGACGCGAACCCAACCTGTTCCTGCACTGTTACAATATGTCCATTCATTGTAAAAGCCCGATGACAGCAACAGGCCTCGGGCGCGACAGTAAACCAGCCAAATCCGAACCGCACCATACGGGGAGCCCGAATGACAGACACCGTAGTCGTTATCTATTCCGGAGGCATGGACTCCTACACCCTGCTGCATCTGGCCCGGGAGCGCGGCTACCAGGTTCATGCCCTGTCCTTCAACTACGGGCAGCGCCATGTCCGGGAGCTTGAGTGCGCGCGTTCGGTCTGTGAAGCGCTGGGTGTACCCCACAAGGTGATCGATATCCGCGCCATGAGTGAGGTGATGGCCGGCTCATCGCTGACCTCGGATATCGATGTGCCGGAAGGCCACTATGAAGAAGACAGCATGAAAGCGACCGTGGTGCCTAACCGAAACATGATTCTCCTGTCCCTGGCGACCGGTTACGCCGTGACCGCAGGTGCTGGCGCCGTCTGGTACGGAGCTCATGGTGGCGACCACGCTATCTACCCGGACTGTCGCCCGGAGTTTGTGGATAAAATAGACGCGGTCTGCCGCGTGGCCAACTACGAGCCGGTCGGCATTGAGGCGCCTTTCATGACCATGGACAAGGGTCAGATCCTGGCTGAAGGCCTGCGCCTGGGACTGGACTATGCACAGACCTGGACCTGCTACAACGGCCGGGAGCGGGCTTGTGGACGCTGCGGCTCCTGTGTTGAACGACTGGAAGCCTTCGCTGCCAATGGTGTCAAAGATCCCCTGGACTACGAGGCGGCAAGCTGATGTATCGGGTCAAGGAAGCCTTCTACACGTTGCAGGGTGAAGGTGCCCAGGCCGGGCGTGCTGCCGTGTTCTGTCGTTTCAGCAAGTGCAACCTTTGGACCGGTCGCGAGAAGGACCGCGCCACTGCCGTGTGCAATTTCTGTGATACCGATTTTGTCGGTACTGATGGCCAGAATGGTGGTCGCTTTGAAACCCCGGAGGAACTGGCCCGTCACATACGCAATCTTTGGCCGGAGGCACCCGGCAAGCCCTACGTGGTCTGCACCGGTGGCGAGCCCCTGCTGCAGCTGGATGCTCCCCTGATCGAGGCTCTGCACCGGGAAGGGTTCGAGGTAGGGGTAGAGACCAACGGTACCCTGCCCGCGCCCGAAGGCATCGACTGGCTCTGCGTCAGTCCGAAAGCCGATGCCCCGGTGGTGCTTGAGGCCTGTGACGAGCTGAAGCTGGTCTATCCCCAGCCCCTGGCGATGCCGGAGCGATTCCTGGGCATTCGCGCAAGCCATTATTTCCTGTCGCCGATGGCCTCTCCCTCGATACCGGAAACGGCTGTGGATGAGATCAAACAAAGCAATACCCGACGCGCCACCGATTATTGTCTCGCGCATCCGCAGTGGCGCCTGACCCTGCAAATGCACAAGATCATCGGCATCGACTGATTACCCCGTGGCCAGTGCCCGCCTGGCGGTAATCAGCCCAGGGCCGGGTTGCGAAATTCGGTAATGGCTGGGGCTGCTGCCGGTCCAGCGCTTGAAAGCCCGGGTGAAATTCGCCGCGTCGGCGTAACCGAGGGCATCGGCAATCTGGCTCAGATTCATGGTGGTACTGCGGAGCAGATCCTGTGCCCGTTCCAGGCGGACCTGATCTACCAGCTGCTGGAAACTGGCGTCTTCTTCCTGCAGCCGCCGCTTGAGCGTTCTCTCGGACACAAACAGGGTGGCCGCTACCCTGGCCAGTTTTGGCGGGAAGGGGTGGCTGGTCTCGATTACCCGTCGGACGCGACAGGCAAATCCGGCGTCTTCGGTCAGCTGCCGCAGCGCCTCCTCGCACTGGGCTTTGGACGAGGCCGCCAGTTGATCATCGGTGAAGCGCACGGGCAGGCTCAGACGGCCAACCGGAATCACCAGGGCATTCTCCGTAGCGCCGAATTCCACCGGCACCGGGATCTGTGAGCGGAAACGCTGGAAATAGGCCGGCTCCGTTCCCCGGCGAACAATCCGCAAACCGTCAATGACCGAGCCTGTCAACTGTGCCCCCATGGAAACGCAACCGAACAGCATGGCATCCATGATAAAGCCGTGCAGAGGCCCCAGGTCGATATCACAATGCACAACGTACCAGGCCAGGTTGCCGGTCTCCCGTTTGCAGACCCGAAGGTGAGGCACCCTTAGCGTCAGGTATCGGGTCATCAGCTCCATGGCATCGCCCAGGGTACGGCTACTCATGACGGCCGTACCCAGGGCGCCGTGCAGGGGCAGCTTCAGCTCCCTGGCGAGCATGATACCGAGCCCCGGTTCGCCGCTCTCGATAATGGCCCGGGTGACGAATTCGCTGGCCTGGGTCTGGCTCACCCGCCGATCGGTGGATTGCAGGCGGACCGGGTCAAGACCGACCCGGAGGAGGAGGTCCTGTTCGTCAACACCGATGGTGTTCAGCAGTTGGGCCAGAAGATGCAGGTAGATGGCCGGCATGCCCAGGTCCTGTGCCGTTGAAACGGAGGCGCGCATGGGATTTCCTCGTCTGATTCTGTTCTTGTTATGTCGCAGAACGCTTGGTTTCGACGATTATGGCGCCTCGCGGCTCGTTGCCCCATGACTTCGGTGACGGAATAAATGGCCTGAAAGGCCAATCATCGGCCGGTTGGCAGGAAGCATCCGGATCGATCACTGGCCATGACGGCGGACGAAGTGTTCCAGAGCTGCGGCAGATCGCCCGGGCGTTTCCAGCATCGGAAGATGTCCGACACCCCGGAACATGTGGATTTCTGCCTGAGGCGTGGCCGAGCTGAACCAGTCAACGCAGCGGGTCGGGGTAATCACGTCACGGTCGCCCCACTGAACCTGCAGTGGTGGTGTCTCGGGGCCCAGGTAGCGGGCCGGTGCCAGCGCGTCTGCCACCATGTCACTGAAGATATGCCGGAGGGCCTCGGTGCGGCCCAGGAGATCCGGTCCGAGAAGGCCGGCCATGGCAAGTCCGGAGACCGTGGGCTTGCCGGTGCCAACACTGTTGAACATGCGGTAGACGCCTTTCCAGTCCCGTGGAATCAGGATGCCATCCCGGTCAGGCTTCAGGGGGGCGTGAATGTCTGCCTCTTTATGTTCGGGGATGCCGGCGCTGTTGAGCAACGTCACCGAGCGGGGCGCCGGATCCAGTGTGTGGGCCAGTATTGCGGCAATCGCGCCACCCATGGAGCTGCCGGCCAGATGGATGTTGTCCGTGTTAACGCCCGCAAGCCACTGAGCCAGTCGACGGGCCTGGGTTTCGTAGCGGTAGCAGGCCTCCGGCCGGTAATCACTCTCCCCGAATCCCGGCAGATCCGGCGCCAGAAGATGCCAGCGTCTTGGCAGTCTTTGCAGCCACAGCCCCCAGTTTTCCTTCATGGCGGCAAAGCCATGAATCAGGACGATCGTCGGGCGGCCGACACCTGGCGATCCCCGTTCCAGGAAAACCATCTTGTGGCCATCGACCATGGTTTCATGGCGGCGGGCCTGGAGAAGTAATCGTTGTCCCGTGCGGGCAGCGGGCCAGAAGTTGGGGGCAGGAATTCTCATGGTTGTCAGCGATCACCGGTTTTGGGTCTGACCACCAGTCTACCGGGACCAGTATCCGGAGCCTTGGCCACAGTGCCCGTGGACGTCGGCGAATGGGCAACAGATTGCCCGTGACGGGGCGTCGAAAGTCAGAGCTTCAGGTCGACAATCACCGGATTATGGTCGCTGGATCGCCAGGGTCCCCGGCCGGATGCCGGGTGATCGCTCCGGTAGTCGAGTACCCGGGGCTCATCGGCGTTCACCAGCCAGCTCCAGGCGCCCGTAACCCTTGGTTTTAAGGTCTCGGAGGCGAGTGCGAAATCCAGCGAGCCCTTCTGACCACGGTAACGGTAGGTGTAGTGACCACAGATCTTTTCGGTGCAGGGATGGAAATGGTGCACCATGCTGGTAAAACCTGCCTGCTCCAGCACTGCGATGGGATGTTCGCGGGCATAGCTGTTGAGGTCACCGATTATCAGGGTGCCGACTGAATGGTGCCTGCGGGTATCGCTGCCGGACCAGGCCGCCAGTGTTTTCGCTTCGTTGGTCCGCCGGCTCGCGTAGCAGCCCTGGCCATCGGCCTGGTCCTGATTATCGCCACGGGCGCCCCGACAGGATTTCGATTTAAGGTGAGGAACAATGACCCGAACGGTAGCATCACCGTCCGTTCGGCCGAAATCCTGAGCCAGGGGAGGCCGGCCTCCCGATTCAAATGGCCCTTTGGCAAGCCGTTCTGGCGAGCCAACCGCGCTAATCCGGTCGCTGCGGTAGAGCAGGCCGGTCCGGATCTCGTCATCGCCGTCCTGGCCGGGCGTGCTGACGAACCGCCAGGTGCCGCCCAAGGCCTCTGCAAGTTCCGCTATGGAACTTGCCGGTCCATAGCCGTCGTTCTCAAGTTCGGTCAGCGCAAGAATGTCCGGATCGGGGGCCAGAAGTGTGTTCACCAGTTGTTGTTGCTGGCGCCGGAATTCCGCCGGTGTCCCGGCCCCGCGACTCGTTGGAAACTCGCCGCCCCGGCCATCTCCGTTAAAGAAATTACCAAGGTTCAGAGCCATGATCCGCACCGAAGCCTCATGCCGCGGCCCGGGTGCGGTTTCTCTGGGATTGGTGGCGAGGAAAGCCGGCTCCTGAGAGGGCTGGAGCCGCCAGGCATCGAAGCGGAAATCCAGCACACCGATGAGCCCTTTAATCTGATCCCCGGCCCTTACGGTTGCCGAAGACAGGCCGCCCGGGGGCCAGGGTACCGGGCGGGGGTCTCTCCTGGACCGGTTGTCATCAAGCAGAACGCGGTTTGCCCCGGCCCGGGTGAATGCCCGGTGTGCTTCTTTGCCGGGGGGCAGGTATTCCGTAGGCTGGACCTGGTCTGAGGCCGCCAGCCCAAGCTCGCCGTAGCGAGCCAGGTTGTAGTTGTCCACCACCGTCAGGGGCTGGCGAAAGGTAACTCTCATGTTCTCCAGATGTTTCGGATCGACGGCCCAGGGCAGGGTGATGGCAATGGGCGCTGGAAGCGGCCCACGCCCGCACGCCCGGATGCTCCGAACCGACACCAGTTCGGTCAGCCCGTGGTATTCCTTCACCTTTCCGGTTACCCGCACTCGCATGCCGACATCGGCGATTTCACGATCGGTGTAAATAAACAGCGCTTCGGAAGTGGCGGGATTTCCGTCGGTCTGATGGTCGGCCTGCTGCAGGTAAAAACCACCAAAGCCGCCCTTTGCCCGGGAATCCTGGGTCAGGATGCCCTCGACGGTGACGGTAGCTCCTGCCATGGGTGAGGCCGGTCCAGTGCCCTGGACCCGGGAAATGGGCGTTGCGGGATCACCACAGGCCGATTCTGCCCTCCCTGCTGCGGGCAGAAATGACAGAATCAGAACGCCGAGAAAGACATACCGCCAGGTCCCAGGGCTCACACTGGCAGTTTAGCTGAGGCCGGCAACGGCTTTGAGGGCCTGTTCGCGTTTGCTGCCAAATCCCAACTGGTCGGGATTGGCCAACTCAAGCTGTTGCACCAGCGGATCCGGGTGCTGATTGTCGAAGGTAATACCGAGCCGTGATAGCACGTAGGGGGCAAGCGCGGCACGGGTAGCAACTTCCAGGCGACCCTGTTCCATGCCGTAGTCACGGGCAATGATCTCTTGCTGGGCTTGGGTCAGGCGCTGATCCGGGGTAACCACCAGGGTAACCTCCCGGTTCCAATGCTCGTCCTGGTCCCGATTGTGTCTGGCGCGCTGTCGGAGAGCCTCCGGCGAGGTCCGGAATCGGCTCAGGGCGAAATCCCGGAATTCCCGGTTTGAGTCGCACCATGCCCGCAAGTGCCAGCTGTCGCCGGCACAAACCAGAGTGTGCGGCTCAAGTATGCTTTCCACCGCTTCCGGTCGGCTAAGGGAGGCATAGCTGGCCCGCAGCTGTCTTCCCTGTCGTGTTGCCGTCACCACCGCACGCATGGTTTCCGGCGCGATGACGCGATTCGGACCCTGAACCACGGTGCTGTCCGGCAGGCCAATGTTCAGGGATTCAAATGTGGTGCTCAGGTTTTGCTGGCGGGCAAGCAGGTCCAGATATTCATTGACCACGCCTCGGGTGACCACCGGGCGAAATCTATCTGCCGGGACATAACCTTTCAGGTGACGGTCGTAAACCAGATTGCCCGGCGCCAGTTCGCGCAGATAGGTGTTGATATCCTTGGACGCCTGCTGACGACCGATCCCGAAACTGTGGCAGATGTGGTTGGTAGTCAGACGACCTTCCCACAGGGCAATCGTTTCGATAAGTCGATAGCGAAGCAGCAGATCCCAGCGGATGGGCCAGTCCGTTTTTTTCATAACCAGGCGCTCACGGTCCAATGAATAGCTCGTTTTCATGTTACCTGCTCCGGCACTCATGGTCTGTTACGGCGCATTAATGTAAAACCCTGTTAAACCGCTACACGGCGGCCTTTGCGGGTTTTTGTGATGCAGTTAACAGGTTTCGGGAAGTGCCTAGTGGCTTCACTTCCCGCTACTGATCTAATACGTCGCCGGCAAAGTCCGGGACTTGTTGCTATTTTGTTTGTCATCCAAGCGAAAATACCCTGTAACGCCCGGAGCCGATGTAATGACCCGAATGGTCACCTCCCTGTCTGCCCTGATTCTAAGCATTATTCTGCTGGTCAGTGGCAATGCATTCCTGATGACACTGCTGGGCATCCGTCTGAGTATCGAGGCGATATCGCCGGATATTATCGGCTGGATTCTGGTCTGCTATTCCATCGGTTTTGTATTGGGTACGCTCTATGTTCACCGGATTATCGGCCGGGTTGGTCATATCCGGGCGTTCGCGGTGTTTGCCGCCGCTGCCGCTGTCACGTCGTTACTCTATCCGATGGCCGTTTCCGAGATTTTCTGGGCTGTTCTGCGGGTACTCTCCGGGTTCAGTATTGCCGGTGTGCTGGTGGTCATCGAGAGCTGGTTCTCCAGCCGTGCCACCAATGCCAACCGCGGTGCGTTGTTTGCGGTGTACCAGATTGTTTTCTATCTGTCCGCCGCCGGCGGCCAGCTCATCGTGAATATCGGCGACCCCGCCAATTTCATGCCTTTCTCGATTGCCGCGATTCTGTTGGCGCTGGCGCTGATGCCGCTGGCACTGACCAAAATGGAAGCGCCCGTTATTGAGCAGGTTCAGCGCATCTCTATTTTCACTTTGGCCCGGGAATCCTTTTCCGGTGTTGCCGGCGCCCTGATCTGCGGCGTCATGATCGGCGGCTTTTATGCGCTTGGGCCGGTGTACGCAACACTGGTCGGGCTGGACGTTGCACGGACATCCACGTTCATGGCCAGTGCCATTGTCGCGGCCATGATCCTTGCCTGGCCGCTGGGCCGGCTCTGCGACCGTTTCGACCGGCGCCGCGTGATGTTCTGGATCGCTCTGGTAGCGGCTTCAGCCGCAGGCGGTGTTGGAGTTCTCGGGGCTGGGAATGCGTGGCTTTTGACCCTTCTGGTTGGTGTGTTCACGGGGCTTTCAGCCGCTTTGTACCCCGTAGCCGTGGCCATCACCAATGACCGTATGGAAAGCACCCGTATTGTGGCCGCTAGTGCCACCCTGTTGCTCAGTTACGGCGTTGGCAGTGTCATCGGGCCGGTTGTCATGGCGGAGCTGATCAATCTCCTGGGGCCGAAAGGCCTGTTCTTCGGTAATGCCGGCTTCCTGCTGCTGCTGGCCTTGATTACCAGCTACCGGATCAGTCATACCGAGGACGTTGCCGTTGCAGATCAGGAGCACTTCGTACCTGCCATGCCGGAAGCGTCGCCGGTGCTTGCTGAAATCGATCCGCGGAACAGCGAGTTCCATGAGTCTCCTGAAGTCGAGGAAATGCACGAAGAGCAGCGTCAGGCGAGCTGACGCTGCTTTCGGTTTTCCCCAATTTTGTTTTTACTTCCGTATCTGTTTTTATCACAATGGTTAGCATACTATTGGTGACTTTCCGATAATGTGATTAATTGGCCGAAGGCGCGGCAGCGCCCGGCCCGGGCCAAGCCCTCTTTTGATATGGAGTGACGACAAATGAGAGACCAGTTTCCTTTTGCGGTAGCGCGGGTTACCCGGCGCTGGAGAAAAATGCTGGACGAGCGCCTGAAGGATCTGGGCGTCACCCAGGCGCGCTGGAGCACGATGGTGTACCTGGAAAAAGGCGGTGAGGGCCTCACACAGCGTGAGCTGGCAAGCCTGATGGCGATCGAGAATCCGACCCTGGTTCGACTGCTGGACAGTCTCGAGCAACAGAATTTGATTGAGCGCCGGCCCTGCCCGAACGATCGCCGTGCGCGGCGGCTGCATCTGACCAACGCCGGCCGGGCGTTTATGGATGACCTTTCCGAGCGAGCCGAGGTGCTGCGCGAGGAAATGCTGGAAGGCATCAGCGACAAAGAGATCGAGTGCACCGTAAAGGTGTTCCACAAGATCCTGGAAAACGCCGAAAAGCAGAAATAACCCTTGGCTGATAACTCAGTTGAGGGTCTGAAAGCCCGCTACGGGGATCGCTGGCGTTGGCTGGCGGTGGCCACGGTGATGATAGGCACCATGGCTACCGTACTCAGCGCCACCGTAGTCAACGTGGCGTTGCACGATATCATGGTGGAGTTCGGCATTCGCCAGGGCCAGGTTCACTGGCTGGCAACGGGCTTTATCGCCGCCATGACCACCACCATGCTGGCCTCCTCCTGGCTGCTGGATCACTTCGGGGTTCGCAAGACCCTTGCCGTAGCCATGTTTCTCTTTACCCTGATTTCCCTTGCCGGCGGTTTTGCCGAGACGCCGGGGCAGCTTATCGCCGCCCGGATCGGCCAGGGTGCCATGGCCGGCCTGATGCAGCCCATGGGCATGTATCTGGTGTTCCGGATTTTCCCCCGCGATCGCCGCGGCCAGGCCATGGGTATCTACGGTATGGGGGTGATTCTGGCCCCGGCCCTCGGTCCGGTGCTGGGAGGCTTTCTGGTTGATCAGCTGGACTGGCGCTACGTGATGTTTGCACCGGCTCCGGTTACGCTTCTGGGTGTGTTGATGGCCTGGCGTTTCCTGCCTTTGCCGGTCTCCCGGCCGGCGCCCTATCGGTTTGATCTGCCCGGTTTGTTACTGCTCGGCCTCACCATTGCCCTGTCCCTGGATACCCTCAACCGACTGCAGCAGGCGTCAGGACAGCAGACGTGGATTCTTGCTGAAGCATTGCTGGCCCTTTGCGGGCTGGTGTTCTTTGTGTTGCGTGAACGGCAGACTGCGCACCCGCTGGTGAACATCGGCTTGCTGCGCAAACCGGCATTCCTGTTCGCCTGCCTCGGGGCCATGGCGCTGGGGCTGGCGCTGTTCGGATCCACTTATCTTATTCCGTTGTTTGTCCAGACAGCCCTCGGGTTCAGTGCGACGGAGGCAGGGTTGCTGATGCTGCCTGCAGGGATTGTCCTGGGTATGACGTTCCCGCTGGCCGGTCGGCTGGCGGACAGACATAGCGCCCGGGTTCTGGTTGTCTTCGGGATTGGTGTATTTGCCCTTTCAGCCGTACTGTTCGCGATGTCAGACCTCGAGCTGGCGTTCGGCTGGCTGGTTCTCTGGACCGTTTTGGGGCGCGTTGGCATCGGATTCATGCTTCCGGCTCTGTCGACCGGTGCCCTGAACCCGCTGGAGCCACAGGAGTTAGGTGCCGGCTCCAGTAGCCTGAACTTTATGCGACAGCTCGGGGGCGCCTTTGGTGTCAACCTGGTGGCCCTGACCATCGAGTTCGGCGAGCACAGTGCGGGCATGCCAACGATCAATGCGTTCCATTCCGCCTGGTGGCTGGTGGCGGCATTCGTAGCGGTTGCGGCGATCCCGGTTTGGCGAATGCGGGTCTAGGAAGACCTTTGGTTGCGGCCCCGCGCCGGATTCATTATTATGCCGGCATCTCTTCAGGGGAGTAGCCTCCGCATCGGAATGTCCGAGCGGATGATAGTCAACATACTTGGGGCCAAATCCCCATGGCTATCATGTTTCACCGCAACACCGGTGATATTGGCAAGACCTGAGGCGGTTTCACCTCCATTGGGCGGAAGGTGGGCTGCCTCATGTCTGGTTATCCGCCCTGGAGTTTTTCATGGACGCTTTTCTCGCCTCGACGGTTGCTGTTGCCATAGCGGAAATTGGTGACAAGACCCAGTTGCTGTCGCTTTTCCTGGTTGCCAGATACGCCACACGCCTGCCTATTATTCTCGGCATTTTTGTCGCAACGGTTCTCAACCACGCCTTATCTGCCTGGCTCGGTGCCTGGGTCGCTTCCTTTATTCCAGAAGCCTGGCTGCCCTGGATTCTGGCCGGCAGCTTTGTCGCCATCGCTCTGTGGCTACTGGTGCCCGACAAGGATGACAGCGCAGACTCGAAGTTTCTGGGCATGGGGGCGTTCATGGCCACCACCATCATGTTTTTCCTGGCGGAAATCGGCGACAAGACCCAGGTGGCAACGGTCGTTCTCGCCGCCCGCTTTACCGAAACCTTCTGGGTTATTCTGGGCACCACGGTGGGGATGCTGCTGGCCAACATACCGGTTATCATGGCAGGACGCTGGCTGATGGAACGGTTGCCCCTTGCCACAGCCCGGATTGGCGCAAGCGTTCTGTTCGTGGTGCTTGCCGTTGTAACAGTGTGGGCAACCTTTATGAACTCCTGAGGGTACTTGCTGTCACTGTACCCGGTTGCCTGATGCTTTCGGAATGTTTTCTATGTGGTTCAGATTCTTAATGGTTTTTGCTTTGGCACAGCTCCTGGCATTTCCGACCATCGGTTCGGAACAGCCTGTGGAGGCTGTCAGTAATTCGGATACCCCGGAGAAACCCGACAGAAGCCCTCGTGTGCCCACCTTCCCGATCCAGGGGGACCTGGCCGGAGAGCTTGGCGTATTCGAGACCCGTTACGAGGACACTTTTGCCGGCATTGGCAACCGTCTGGCCATGGGCTATCTGGAGTTGGTGAAGGCCAATCCCGGTGTCGACCCCTGGCTACCCGGAGAAGGCACTACGATTACCCTGCCGCGCCATTATGTGCTGCCCGACTCCCGGCGCGAGGGCATTGTCATCAATCTTGCGGAGTACCGCCTGTATTACTTCACCAATGGGGGAGTTCAGGTGTACCCGGTTGGAGTGGGAACGGCTGAAAATCCCTCTCCGCTGACCGATGCCGAAGTCACCATGCCGCTGGAATCTCCGGCCTGGTATCCGCCGGCCAGTATTCGCGCGGAGTACGAGGCATCAGGTGAGTACCTGCCCCGTATGATTCCTCCGGGCCCCGGGAATCCGCTTGGTACCCACGCCCTGTTGCTGAGCGAGAAAGGCTATCTGATCCACGGCACCAACAAGAAGTTTGGTGTGGGCATGCCGGTCAGCCATGGCTGTTTCCGGATGTACAACGAGGATATCTCCCGGTTTGTTTACCAGGTTGAGAAAGGTACACCGGTTCAGGTTGTCCACGATGCCGTCAAGATCGGTTTCTCGGATGGTGAGGTCTGGCTTGAGGTGCACCGCCCCCATGAAGACTACCCCCGAGAAGATCGCGACCGTTTATGGCAGCAGGTCTTCGCTGAAGTTGAAGCTTTCCGCAGCCAGCACCCAGGCGTTGAGGTCAAGCGTGGCGCCATTGAGCTGGCAGTGGACCAGGCCGATGGTCTGCCAACCATGATTGGTGAACGGGTTACCCAAATGGCCGCAGACAAGACCGTGGAAGAGAAGTCACCGGAATCGGCCAACGAGCCGGAGCAGCGGCTATACTTCTGACATAGAGTTCCGGGCAAGAGTGCCGCGCTGCGTGAGTGCCTGAGACAGAACCGCGGCCACTGTGCCATCGTATGTCCAGCAATCAGAATTTTTCCGGATCCGGGGAGGCGTCATGCAGGTAAACCATCCCATGCGATCACAGAACCCTGCCCGGCTTCGGCGCTGGGCCCTGGTGATGATGACCGGCGCCCTGCTGGCACTGGCTTCCCTCGCCCATCAGGTTTTTGCCCAGCAGAAGGCTTCCGAGACCGCTCTGGTGCTTACAGTTGAGGGCGCCATTGGCCCCGCGACCATGGACTATGTCACCCGGGGTATTCGCAGGGCCGAATCTGAGGGTGCCGGCCTGGTGATCATTGAAATGGACACCCCGGGCGGCCTGATGGATTCCATGCGGGATATCATCAAGGTGATTCTTGCCTCTGAAGTTCCCGTGGCTACCTATGTTTCCCCGCAGGGCGCCCGGGCCGCCAGCGCTGGCACGTTTATTCTCTATGGCAGTCACATTGCCGCCATGGCCCCTGCGACCAACCTGGGCTCTGCGACGCCGGTTCAGATGGGCGGCCTGCCGGGCAGCCCGGAACCGGAGAGCGATCCGGCCTCCGGCGAGCCGCAAACGGAGGAAGGCTCTGATTCCGAATCCGGGTCTTCGTCTGACGGCGAACAGCAAGCCAGCGACGATGACGGCAAACGGCGCGGTGGTACCGCCATGGAACGCAAGGTTCTGGAAGACGCGGTCAGTTATATTCGCGGGCTGGCGGAACGTCACGGCCGGAATGCCGAGTGGGCCGAGGAAGCCGTCCGTGAGGCGGTGAATCTCGGTGCCGATGAGGCCCTGGAAAAGAACGTCATCGACGTGGTCGCACCCAACATTCAGGACTTGCTGCAGCAAATGGATGGCCGGACCGTTCGCATGGCGTCGGGCGACATGACCCTGAATACGGCCAGTCTGGAAATCGCCCGGTCCCAGCCGGACTGGCGCACCCGCCTGCTGTCGGTGATCACCGATCCGAACGTTGCCTACTTCCTGATGATTATCGGCTTCTACGGCATCATCTTCGAACTGGCCAACCCCGGTGCCGTGGTGCCGGGCGTGATTGGCGCTATCTCGCTGATTCTCGCGCTCTTTGCCTTCCAGGTTCTGTCGGTGAATTATGCCGGCCTGGCATTGATCATCCTCGGGTTGGCGTTCATCGTGGGGGAGGCGTTTGTGCCCAGTTTCGGGATATTGGGGGTCGGCGGCATTGTCGCTTTTGTGACCGGTTCGATCATCCTGATGGATGGCAGTCACCGGGATATTTCGCTACCGACAATTGGCGGCACCGCCGTGGTGGCCGGTGGCTTTATCCTCTGGACGGTGACCCGCTTCATCGGCCTGCGTCGACGGCATCCGGTCAGTGGGGCCGAGCAGATCACCCATGAGGAAGCCGTGGCACTGGACGAGTTCTCGGGAGAGCATGGCCACTACCGTGGTCATGTCCGGCTTAGCGGTGAGCGTTGGAATGCCATCAGCGAAGCGCCTGTCAAGGAGGGTGACCGGGTTCAAGTGACAGCAATTGAAGGTTTGACGGTAACCGTCAGGGTCATCCAGGAAAGCGGTTGACCCGGCAGACAAAGTAACGGCAATACAAGGAGGCCGTATGATTGGCGATCTGATTCCCTATCTGGCACCAACGGTGGTGTTACTGCTCATTCTTGCTTCGGCCATCAAGATCCTGCCGGAGTACGAGCGTGGCGTTGTGTTCTTTCTCGGGCGGTTCCAGGGTGTCAAAGGCCCGGGGCTGATCATCGTCATTCCCGGCATTCAGCAGATCGTGCGGGTGGATCTGCGGGTAATCACCCTGGATGTTCCCAGCCAGGACGTCATCTCCCGCGATAACGTGACGGTACGGGTGAATGCCGTGCTTTACTTCCGTGTCGTGGATCCCGAGCGGGCGATTATCCGGGTGGAGGATTTCAATTCCGCGACCAGTCAACTGGCCCAGACCACGCTGCGGTCGGTGCTGGGCAAGCACGATCTCGACGAAATGCTGTCAGAGCGGGACAAGCTCAATTCGGATATCCAGGAAATCATCGATGCCCAGACCGAGGAATGGGGCATCAAGGTGGCCAACGTGGAAATCAAGCACGTGGATCTCAACGAGTCCATGATTCGTGCCATTGCCCGCCAGGCCGAGGCCGAGCGCGAGCGGCGTGCCAAGGTCATCCACGCCGAGGGCGAATTACAGGCGTCCAAGAAGCTGGTGGAAGCGGCGGATGTCATGTCTACCAACTCCGGTTCCATGCAGCTGCGTTACCTGCAGACCCTGGCGGATATGAGCAATACCAATTCATCCACCATTGTGTTTCCGCTGCCAATGGAGTTGATGACCACGTTCCTGAAGGAAAACAAACCCTTTACGCCTGATAAGCCCGATCCGGACAAACCCGAACCCGAGGCATAAAAAAAGGCCGGCATTGCCGGCCTTTTCTGTTACGTATCAGCCTTACTTCTGGCTGGCACGCTCGAGCATACGCTTGGCACGCTCGTTTGCTTCGTCAGCGGCTTTCTGGGCTGCCTTGGCAGCGGCCAGAGCTTCTTCTGCAGTCTGCTGGGCAGTACGTGCAGAGCTTGCAGCGCTGTTAGCGGTGTTCATTGCATTTTCAGCAGTGCGCTCAGCGGAGCTGGCGGTTGCATTCGCTTCGTCGAGGGCGCCTTGGTCAGTCGTGGCACAACCTGCAGTCAGAGCAGTGGCCAGTGCAATCCCGGCGATCGTCAGTTTACGCATTGTAAATCCCCTTATTGGTCGAGTTATTTCCTGTGATCCGAAAGTCAGTATAGACGACTTCCTGTCAACCTGTGCCCGATAGGCATAATAGGCATTGACTACCGGAGTCGTTAAACAGTGTAAAACACTGTAAGCCAAAATGTTAACTCAGGATAGGTAAATATTCTTAGCGTATGACAACAACTTAATTCTGCTGTCAGGCTTTTCTCAGGGGTGAATGCTGATCGGGGTCCCGTTCGACACCAGTTGCCAGATTTCGTCCATCTCTTCGTTGGTCACGGCAATACAGCCATCGGTCCAGTCCAGACCGGTGTAGGCGAAGGCCATGTCGCCCACGTTATTGGGCAGGCCATGGATCATGATGCTGCCACCGGGATCCAGGCCCCAGGCGGATGCCAGTTCCCGATCCCGCTCACTGGGATAGGAGATGTGGATGGATTTGTAGAAATCGCTCTCGGCATTGCGCCAGTCCAGCGTGTAGTCGCCTTCGGGGGTGCGTTCGTCACCTTCATACAGCTTGTGACCTTCCGGGTTGTCGCCCAGGGAAATGCGGTAGCTGCGAACCACGTCTTCGCCGTCCATCAGGTACAGGCGACGCTCTCCCTTACGGACGACCACCTTGCTGACACTGCCGATATCCGCGGGCTCATACAGGGACGCACCGGGCATGCGGGTGTCGGCTTTCGCCAGCAGCTCGGTGGCGAAGGCATTCGGCGCGAGCCCCAGACAGAGCAGGGCGAGAGTGGATAGCAGGGCGCGGAAAATACTCATGTCCTTAACTTACCAATGATTAATCTTTGTACAGGCGTTTTATACCACAGCCTGCAAGGGATCTGTTAAGGGGTTTTGTTAACTTTTTTGGCTATCTGGTTCGTTGTTCAGCCATTTTGTGAACTGTCCATCTTCAGACCCACCTTGGTCACCTGGTCAGCGCTGGTGGCCCGGGCAACCAGAGTCACCGGGCCGAGGGTCACAACATCGCCAACAACGGGGTGACCTTTGGTGCGCCGGGCAAAGCACTCGGCCAGGGACAGTTCCGGTGGCAGGTCATCAAATTCGATGCCGTAGACCTGCTCGACATCGCCGAGCAGGGCATCGCCGTTGAGCACGAAATCACCAAAGAATGCCCGCTCGGCAAGGTATTTGGGCGCGTGGCGGCCGCTAAGTGCCTTGCCCAGTTCCGGCAATACGCTGGGGGTTGCGAACATGGCAACCATATCCCCGCTGGATACCTCAAGATCGGCTTTCGGCTGTAAACAGACCCGGTTACGGAATACCCCGGCCACAGCGGTGTTCTCCGGAAAGCGCAACTGGCTGAGTCGGCGTGGCGTTTCCCAGATTTCGCCCCGCAACGGGAACAGCATCAATTCGTGGTCGCCCGCCGCCGGGGCATCCAGGGGCAGCCTTCGGTACGGGTCTTCACCGGCGGGCACTTCCAGGCGAAGTTTCCGGGCCAGTGGCGTCATGGTGGTGCCCTGCACCAGGAGCGAGACCAGAACGATAAAGAAGGCGGCGTGGAACACCAGCTGGGCTTCCGGCAAGTCCGCAATGATCGGGAACAGGGCCAGCACGATCGGCACAGCTCCTCGCAGGCCGACCCAGCTGATAAAGCCGAGCTCGCGGCGGTTAAAGGCAAACGGCCAGAGGGTCAAAATGACGGTCAGCGGGCGGATAATGAAAATCAGGGAGAGGGCCAGTATTAACCCACCGCCGGCCAGCGGAATCAGGTCCGAGGGGGTTACCAGTAGTCCCAGCATCAGGAACAGGCACAGTTGGGCCAGCCAAGCCAGACCATCGTGCACCTGCAGGATCATCGGCATCATCCGGACATGGCGGTTACCGATCACCACCCCGGTCAGATAAATGGCCAGAAACCCGCTGCCGCCGAGGGCGTTTGTGGCGGAAAACACCGAAATGCCCGCAGCTGCCACCAGCAAGGGATACAGGGAGGGCGTCAGGCGGATACGATTGGCTAGCTCCACCACGGCAAAACCGCCAATAATCCCGGCAACCGCGCCGATGCCGAACTGTTGCACGAGCATGGTCAGGGCGGCCCAGCCCGCGTGATCGCCATCGTTACCGATGAGCGTGACCAGCATCAGGGTCAGGAAAATCGCCATGGGGTCGTTACTGCCGGATTCGATCTCCAGGGTGGCACTGACCCGTTCGTTCAGGTGCAGGCCCCGCCCCTGAAGCAGCGAAAACACGGCTGCGGCATCGGTGGATGAGATGATGGCGCCAATCAGCAGGGCCGTCAGCCAGTGCAGGTCGAACACCCACCAGGCCACAACTGCGGCACCAGCGGCGGTCATCGCGACCCCGAGTGTAGCGAGCACCAGGGCGGGTTTCAGCCCCACGCGGAAGGTTTCCGCACGGGTGCGCATGCCGCCGTCCAGCAGGATCACGCCCAGCGCCAGATTGGCAATCAGGAACGCGAGCTCGAAATCGTCGAACTGGATGCCACCCGGGCCGTCCTCGCCCATCATCATGCCGACCACCAGAAAGATCAGCAGCACCGGCATGCCCACCCGGCTGGAAAGCGGGCTGAGCACAATACTGATGACCAGCATCAGGGCGCCAATCAGAGTCAGGGTGGGATCCATTGTTGCTCCAGACAGAATGCTTGCCCATTGCCGGGCGGACCGCTTATATTGCTTTCGCGGCCCTTTTTTTGCGGGTGTAGTTCAATGGTAGAACGGCAGCTTCCCAAGCTGCATACGAGGGTTCGATTCCCTTCACCCGCTCCAAACCACTATTCTTCTACGCCCTCGTATCTCCATTAAAGTCTTTTTTATCAATGCATTAAGACTAATTCTTACCCTTGTACGTCTTGATAGATCCCTGTACGTCGGGCCCCGTTGTGTATAGCGATTTGTATGGTAATTTCAAAGGCGAACTCAGCCATACAAATACAGGGATCGCAATGAAGCGTCATGAAATCAAAAGAACTCCCCTCGCCGAGACGGTGCTGCGGAGTCTTGAACCTGAAAACAAACTTTACCGGATCAAGGACGGTTCAAACCAGCTTCATTTCACCGTGGCTGTCAACGGATCGAAGCGCTGGGAAGTCAGATTCAAGAGGCTTGATGGTAAATGGAGCTGGATGGGTGTTGGTGGTTATCCGGCTGTGAGCGCCAAGCTTGCCCGAAAACAGGCCGACTTTATTCAGGCGCTTGTGTCGGATGGGAAGGATCCGCGGGAGGTCCGTCGCGCTGAAGCGGAAGCTAAAAAGACTTTGATTGAACATCCTTTCTCAGAGTCGTGCGAGTTTTGGTACAACAAGAAGCTTGAGGAAGGCTATGCAAAGAGCACTGCCAAACAGATGCGGGGGTATCTCGACAACGACATCTTGCCGGAGCTTGGAAAATTCCCTGTCAGGCAGATTACGCCGAAGCAGTGCGCTGATCTGCAGCACAAGATCGAACTGAGTCAAAGCCTCGACAAAAGTAAGAAGGTTCGCCAGGCACTGAACCAGATCTTTCGCTATGCCATTGGTCGCGGAATTTGCGATAACAATCCGGCGTCTGAGCTTAGGTATATCGCCACACGGAGAGGCTCTAAAACGCCGTTTCCCCATCTTTTGGAGCCAGAGCTGCCTGATTTTCTGAAGGCTCTGGAGTGCTCCAACGCGCGGACGCAAACCATCATAGCGACGAAAATGACTCTGCTAACCGCGTCACGACCAGGAATGGTTGTGAAAGCGGAGTGGACTCACGTAAACCTGGACCAGGCGTTTTGGGTTGTTCCAGACGGAAACATGAAAAACAGAAAACAGCACATTGTTCCGCTCTCCACCCAGCTCGTGGCCCTGCTGAGAGAGCTCAAGGCAATCACGGGCCGATCTCGCTATCTGTTTCCGTGTATTGGACCAAAGAACCCAACCATGCCAACAGACTCAATAAACAAGATGCTTCGTGGAATCGGTTATAAAGGACGTTTGACCGGCCATGGTTCCCGTCACACAGCCTCTACCCTCCTCCATGAGCATGGCTGGTACCATTTCCACATTGAAGCTCAGCTTTCCCATAAGATGCCCGGCGTGGCAGGGGTATACAACCAGGCCGGTTACCTGGATGCATGTCGGGTAATGATGCAATGGTATGCGGACTATCTGGATGCCCTCAGAGAGGGGCTCACAGAAGACAAGAGAGCGGATTTCGAGCAACGTGTTATTCAGGCCATGCAGCGCTACCGGCCGGTCGATGCCTCCCAAAACATCGCTGCTTAAAGTTGGCCGCCCTCGTCTAAATCATCTTTTTGCGAAATTAGACCCGACACAAGTGCTCAAAGCGTTAATAATATAGGTGTCGTTCTTAACAAACTCAGGAGCGACACCTATGTCCAGAAAGATTCAAAAAATCCTTATCCGCCAGAAAACCCTGATGGAGATGCTCGATCTCTCCAGTAGTGGGTTCTACGAACTTCGTAAGCGTGATCCCAGCTTTCCCAAGCCGATTAAAGATGGCAACTCCCAGCAGGCCCCAGCTTTCTACGTCTACGAAGAAGTCCGCTGCTGGCTCATTGAGCGAATGAATGCTAGGGACAAGCAGGACTCCTGATGTCGATTTTGGAGACAGAGTCGCATACTGCTTGTCGGTTCTCGACGGCAAGCTTTCTTGCCGTCGGGTTTTGTTCCTCCATTTACATTGACCACTTTGAGAAGGCAGGAAGAACGATGCTCTCTGTCGTGGCTTACAAGTAATATCTGCCTAAAACCCCTCTTGCTGCCGATCAATGTAGGTCTATGCAGCACAATGCAGTTGTTACACTCCAGTTGCCTCTATATATTGTTCCCTAACGAAGTGAGCACCGTGAGCGCCAGATCACGTGAGCTAGCCTGAACAAGAGACGGGGAATGAGTAGATGACTGAGCTGGATGACCGATGGTTGTCAGTCAATGAAATCGCGAAATACCTTGGGGTCAGTGGCGACACGATCTATCGGTGGATTGATAAGCAAGCCATGCCAGCTCATCGGGTAGGCCGAGCCTGGAAGTTCAAGAAAGACGAGGTAGATGCATGGGTACGCAGTGGCGGAGCAAGCGATGGAAGTAGCGCCGATGCCTGATCAGAAACAGCTTGCCCGTTTCGGTTTTCGGTTTGAGCGCGGAGGCGCCCACAGCTCCCGTACAATGATGCTTGATGAACTAACTGCACTGCTCGATTACGTGAACCGTCCAGAGGCCACCAAGGCCGATTACCTGAATGCCATAGATGAAGACAACTGCCTCGGCAAACGCTCAGGAAAAACCCGTCGCCTCACGTACAAGCATTTGGCTGAGCTTTATTCGCTCGACACAGCCCATGTGCTTTTCCGTGCCTTGCTGTACTTCTGGCAGCGAGATGAAGCAGGTCGGCCGATGCTGGCGCTGCTGGCTACTTACTCCAGAGACTCTATCTTCCGTGCCAGCGCACCAATGATTCTCAAGACTCCCGAAGGTTCAGTTATTACCCGTGAGTCGGTAGAGGAACTGATCGACAGCCTGGAGCCAGGCCGGTTCAGCAAAGCGACTTTGAAATCCACAGCCCAGAACATCAACTCCAGCTGGACCAAATCCGGCCACCTTACAGGCCGAAACAAGAAAACCCGTAACCGAGCTGCCCCTACAGCAGGCAGTGCGGCGTACGCTCTGTTGCTGGGCTACCTGGCCGGTGCACGGGGACAAGGCCTGTTCAGTACGGAATACACAAAGCTGCTGGACTGTTCCCGGGAAAAGACCATTGAATTGGCCGAGCAGGCCTCACGTAGAGGCTGGATAACCTACAAGCGGGTGGGGGATGTGATCGAAGTGCTTTTTCCCAACCTAATCAATCAGCAGGAACAGGAGTGGTTGCGTGAGCAGGGTTAAGCGCCTGATTCAATCGTACGGACGGCACATTGCTATCCCCTGGAGGGATGATGCCGCCGCAGCCCAGCGGGTGGTTTTCTGCGTTTACAATGAAAACGAAGAGCGTTGGCTCAGAGCCCGGGTAGACGAGTTTGAAATTGTCACCCGGCAGGCGGGTCATGAATGGGTTCTGTTTGATTTGACCAATACTTTTGCAGCCTGGCTAGCTACCCAGAGATACGCAAAGAGCTATTTCCAGAAACCGCACCTGTTGGCCACCGTGCTGCCCAAATACCTGGACTACATCGTCAACGAGTTTGAGAGCGCTCTGAAGGAAAAAAATTCAGACGACAACACGGTAGTGGCTGTGCAGGGTGTTGGCTCGCTATTCGGTTTTCTGAAGGTCAAAGACGTTGTGGATAGGTTGGCTCCCCTGGTTGAGGGGCGGCTGCTGGTTCTATTTCCAGGCAGCTATGAAAACAACAACTACCGGTTATTGGATGGTTACGACGGGTGGAACTATCTCGCAGTACCAATAACCGCAGACAAGGATTAAGGAAGAGGTTGTTCATGAAGAATCGTGAGATTTATCAGAAAGATCCGACCACCCAAAAGTTGGCCAACGAAGGGGTGGCCAATGTTAACGATGAAACTACCAGCCACGCCTTGGCAGTGCTCCGTTACGAGCTCGAAACCTTCGTTTGTGACGGTCAGTACGAAAAAGGCATGTCCCACATTCTGGAAACCTTTCTGAAGAACGTAGACCAGGCGCAGCAGCCCGCCGTTTGGGTCAGCGGGTTTTACGGCTCTGGTAAGTCTCACCTCGTCAAAATGCTAAGAGCGCTGTGGGTAGATACTCCGTTCGAAGACGGTGCTTCCGCCAGGGGCATTGCCAGACTCCCCCAAGGCGTAAAGGAAAACTTCAAAGAATTAAGCGTACAGGCCAAACGCCACGGCGGCTTGCATGCCGCATCCGGAACTCTGGGTTCTGGGGCCAGCGGGAGTGTGCGCCTGGCACTGCTGCGAATCTTGTTCAAGTCGGTTGGTTTGCCAGAACAATACCCCGTGGCCCGCTTCGTGATGTGGTTGAAGCACGAAGGTATTTACGATCAAGTTCGTCAGGGTGTTGAGTCTAACGGTTACGACTGGCAGGAAGAGCTGGATAATTTCTACGTAGCCGAAGGCCTCCATGAAGCACTGGTTAAAGCCAAGCCCGGACTGTTCTCCTCGCCCGCTTCCTGCGTGGAAACCCTGAATAACCTGTATCCGTTCGTTCAGGACATTTCCAGCGACGATATGCTGAAAGCCATTCGCCACGCGCTGACTGTAGATGGCAAATTTCCGCTCACATTGATCGTTCTGGACGAAGTGCAGCAGTTCATTGGCGAGGATAGTCAGCGTTCTATTGCAGTGCAGGAAGCGGTCGAGGCCTGCAGCAAAAGCTTCGGTGGAAAACTGCTCTTTATTGGCACCGGGCAGACTGCCGTTACCGGCACCAGCAACCTGAAAAAACTCGAAGGGCGTTTCACTATCCGCGTCGAATTGTCCGACGCCGACGTTGATGCCGTTATCCGACAGGTGATTCTCGCGAAGAAGCCGGAAGCGAAAGGCCCGATTGACGAGGTTATGCAAACCAACCTTGGGGAAATATCCCGGCACCTGGCGGGCACCACCATTGGCCACCGGCAGGATGATCTGGCTTACTTCCCTCAGGACTACCCGATATTGCCGGTGCGTCGCCGCTTCTGGGAAAACACCCTGAGAATACTGGACCAGACCGGCACCGACAGTCAGCTGCGTAACCAGCTCAGCATGATTCACAAAGTCATCCAGACCAACCTGGATGATCCACTCGGCCATGTGGTACCGGCGGATTATCTTTACTTCGATTCCGCAGACAAACTGCTGCAAGCCCGAATTCTGCCCCGCAAGGTTCATGAAAAAACCATGAGCTGGATAAAAGGGACGGAAGACCAGCGCCTGATGGCCCGTGCTTGCGGCCTGGTGTTTCTGATCAACAAGCTGGGCGGTCAGAACAATGAAATCGGCATTCGTGCGAACGTCGATTCACTGGCAGATCTGCTGGTAGAAGATCTGTCCAGTGGTAGCAGCAGCCTGCGCAGCAAGCTCCCTGGCCTGCTGGATAATTGCGAATTGCTGATGAAAGTGGGCGAGGAATATCGCATCCAGACTGAAGAAAGCTCCGCCTGGACCGACGAATTCCTCAGCCAGCGTTCCGCGCTCTCCAATGAAGCCCATCGCATTCACGCAGAACGGGACGACCGCATACGCCGCATGTTCGGCGAGGTCGCGCGCAAACTGTCGCTGATGCAGGGCGACGCGAAGGTTACCCGGGATATCTACCCGGTGTTTGATGCCCAGCTACCGGCGGATGCCAACGAGCGTATCTGCGTGTGGGTACGTGATGGCTGGAGCAGTGATGAAAACTCCGTCCGGGCCGATGCCCGGCAAGCCGGGAACCAGTCGCCTACCGTTTTTGTGTTCATCCCCAAGCGTTCGGCGGACGATCTGCGCCATCACCTGATCGACTACAAAGCGGCCAGCGCAACCCTGGACAAGCGCGGTTCCCCCAACACGCCGGAAGGCACTGAAGCCAAAGCGGCCATGGAAACCACCAAACAGACCGCCGAAGGCAAAATCCGGGAATTGCTCAGCGAAGCCTTCTCCGGCGCCCGGGTCTTCCAGGGTGGTGGAAATGAAATCCTCGGTAACAATTTGCAGGACATGGTGCTGGAAGCGGCTGGCAACTCGCTGCAACGCTTGTACCCCAACTTCCACATTGCTGACCACAGCGGCTGGCAAAAAGCTTACGAAAAGGCGAAGACTGGCGCGCCGGATGCACTCAAAGCCGTCGGGGATGACGGCGAACCCGGCAAGAACCCGGTCTGTAAAGCCATTTTGGGCTTCATTGCCGGTGGCAAAAAAGGTGCGGACATACGCGCTCACTTTGAAGGAAAAGATTTCGGCTGGTCCCGCGATGCAGTGGATGGCGGCCTACAGGTACTGCTGGTGGCTGGAATCATCCGGGCCCAGGACGACCGTGGGCAACCCATCGAGCCTTCCGCCCTGGAGCGCAAGAGCATTGGTAAAACCCTATTCAAAGTGGAGTCCGCCAATGTCACCACACCGCAGCGTATCCAGATCCGCAAAGTGCTCCAGAAAGTGGGTGTATCCGCCAAGCAGGGCGAAGAACTGGCGCACGTGCCATCGTTCCTGCAGAAAGTCAGTGACCTGGCCGACAAAGCCGGTGGCGAAGCCCCCAAACCCGAACGCCCGGACACCCGCTTCCTTGATGATATCCGCCTGACAACCGGTAACGAACAACTGCTGGCCCTGTATAACCGCCGGGAAGAACTCGTTCAAAGCATTGAGCACTGGGAGAAGCTGGCAGAACAAATCCAGCAACGCTGGCCGAGCTGGATGGTTCTCAAACGCCTGGTAAACCACGCATCCGCTCTGGCCGATGCCGAGGTGTATCGCGCCCAGGTAGACACCATCGAACAACAGCGCCAACTGCTGGAAGAGCCAGACCCGATCAACCCGTTGATCACCAGCCTGACCCAGAGCCTGCGCGAAGCCCTGAACACCCTGAACCAGGACTACCAGGCCCGGCACGAACAGGGCATGAACCGCCTGGAGGGAGACGGAAACTGGAAGCAGCTGGAGCCGGAGCAGCGTAACCAGCTGCTGTCCGAGCAGAAGCTGACCCTGGCTGATCAGCCGAAAGTGGCCGTTCAGTCCACGGAGGAAGTACTGAACACCCTGGACCAATGCTCACTGGCCATGTTCGCAGACAGGGTAGCTGCGCTACCCAGTCGTTTCGATAACGTAGCGGTATCTGCCGCCGAGTTATGCGAGCCGGAAATTCAATTTGTATCGGTACCACGCCGCACGCTTAAAACCGAGGCAGACGTTGATGCCTGGGCGGAAGAAGTGAAAGAACAGCTGAAAAAGGCCCTGGAAAAAGGCCCGATTTCCGTCAAATAAAGAGTGCGACAGATATCATGAGAACCGCCGCCAACATTGAGGCCCTGCTGCCAGAGCTGGACCACTGCATAGCCGACGAACTGGAAGACCAGGACCTCGACTTCAAACAGTGGGACCTGAAAAGCCGGGACAACGCGGTAAAAACCGTGGTCCAGATGGCCGTGTGCATGGCCAATGGAGGTGGCGGTACCGTGGTGTTTGGCGTGGCCGACCGCATACAGGGCCGAAGTAGCGCCATTCTGGGAGTGCCACCAGAAATCGACGCAAACCTGCTGAAAAAGGCCGTCTACGACCAGACCGATCCAAAAATCATGCCGGTATTCGAAGAGCTGGCCGTGCCGGAAGGCACCGGCCGGTTACTGTTGATGCAGATTCACCCTGGTATGCCGCCGTACACGGACACCGCAGGGCGAGGGACCATTCGCGTCAGCAAAGACTGCGTTCCGCTGACCGGCACACTGCGCCGGAAGATCAGTGTCGAAACCGGCGAAACCGATTACACCGCAGAAGCCGTTGCTCCTGTGGATAACTCCCTGCTGTCCGCCACAGCGTTGGAAGCACTGCGCAATCAGGCAAGTAAGGAGCGTGCGCCGGAAGACTTGCTGAGGCTATCGGACACTGAACTTCTGTCCACTCTCGGGCTGATCAAACAGGGCAAACTCACCAGGGCCGCTATTCTGCTGGCCGGCACCGAGGCGGCCATCCGGGAACACCTGCCCGGCCACAACTGGACTTTCCTGCAAATGACCTCGGATACCGACTACGGCATCCGGGAGGATCGGGTCAGCGCTTTGCCTTTGTCCGTTCAGCGCATAGAAGAACTGCTGGTGCCCTTTAACCCCATCACCACCTACAAACAGGGCATGTTCCACTACGAATACCGAACCTGGCCGGAAATAGCCGTGCGCGAAGCGCTGATGAACGCCTTCTGCCATGCGGACTTGCGCATAGCCGGGCCGGTGATGGTCAAGCTGTATGCTGATCGGCTGGAAATCAGCAATAACGGGGGCTTTATTGCCGGTATTACCCCCAACAACATCCTTCATCACCAACCCGCTGCCCGAAACCCTTTACTGGTGGAAGCCCTTACCCGGCTGCGCCTGGTAAACCGCAGCAACCTCGGCATTAACCGCATGTTCTCCGCCTTGCTGATGGAAGGCAAAGAACCGCCTCAGATCCGGGAGATTGGTGACTCGGTGCAGGTCAGTTTTCCCAAGCGGGAGCTGAACGCCACCTTCCGCCTGTTTGTGGCGGAGGAAAGTGAGCACGGGCGTAACCTGGGCGTGGATGAACTGATGCTGCTGCAATACCTGCTCCAGCATCCGGAAATAGACACCAACACCGCAGCCAGTCTGTGCCAGCGTGGCGAAGCGGAGATGCGCGAAAAGTTATCCACAATGGAGTCGGCAGGTTACATCGAACACGGGGGTACCGGGCGAGGCGCTTACTGGTGCATTCAGCCCGAGCTATACAATCGGTTGGCCGAGGACGGCCAGGGCGAAGCCCGCCGCCGAATCGACTGGGAAGCCGCCAAAACCCGCGTACTCAGTATTCTGATGGAGCGTGCCCGTCGTAACGAGCCGGGCCTGAGCAACAAGGACATCCGGCAAATTACCCGCTTTGATCGCAACCAGGCCCGGCGCCTGATGCAGGAGCTGATGCAGGAGAACGCCGGCCTCCAGAAGGTGGGGGAGCGGCGCTGGGCGCGCTATGAATACAGCAATGCGCGTGAGCATTGAAATTCGCATAGACCGAATTCTATGCGCATACTATGCGTTTAATAAATAAAGTGCGCATATCGGTGCGTACCGATGCGCCAGGAAAAGCGCTTTAAGGATTGGAGAAGTAAAAGAACATGCAGCCACTCGACAAGACACTCAGAAACCAACTGGAACGCGCCGTTAAAAACGCCCGCGACACCGCCGAAACCGGTGCCCGCGCCGCGTTGGACCAGCTGGGTGTGGCAGACCCCACACCGGCCGCGCACTTGAGCGAGACAGAGCGGGAGCTGCGCCGCCGCTTGCGCGCCCACGGGCGGCAGTTGGGTGACTCCCTGAACGGTGGCAAGGTCCAAAGCATGGACCGTTTGGTGGAAGAGGTTGCCTACGAGCACTGGCACCGCATGCTCTTTGCCCGCTTCCTGGCGGAAAACGACCTGCTCATGTACCCGGACCCGGACGAACCGGTAGCCATCACCCTGGAAGAGTGTGAAGACCTGGCAGCCGATGAAGGCGCCGCCAACGGCTGGGAACTGGCTGCCCGCTATGCGGCCCGTATGCTGCCGCAGATTTTCCGGTTGGACTCCCCGGTCTTCCAGCTCACGCTGCCACCGGAGCACCAACAGGCCCTGGAACGCCAGGTCGCGGGTCTGCCGCTGGAAGTGTTCACCGCCTCCGACAGCCTGGGCTGGGTTTACCAGTTCTGGCAGGCCAGGAAGAAGGAACAGGTTAACCAGTCCGAGGTTAAGATCGGCGCCCGGGAGCTCCCCGCCGTTACCCAGCTCTTCACCGAGCCCTACATGGTCAGCTTCCTGCTCGACAACGCCCTCGGTGCCTGGTGGGCGGCCCGGCAGCTCAGTGAAAGCGACCTGAAGCACGCTGAAAGCGAAGAAGAACTGCGGGAGAAGGCTTCTATCCCCGGCGTGCCGTTGGAATACCTACGCTTTGTCAAAATCCCCTCTCCCCTCGCGGGAGAGGGCCAGGGAGAGGGGGAAGAAATTTGGACACCGGCCGCCGGCACCTTCGATGCCTGGCCGGAACAACTGGCCGACCTGAAAACCCTGGACCCCTGCTGCGGCTCCGGCCACTTTCTGGTGGCCGCCTTCCTGATGCTGGTGCCCATGCGCATGGAGCGCGATGGTTTGTCCGCTCGGGACGCCGTGGATGCCGTGTTGCGTGAGAACATTCATGGTCTGGAGCTGGACCAGCGCTGTGTCGAACTGGCTGCCTTTGCATTAGCCCTGACGGCCTGGAAATACCCCGGCGCGGAGGGCTACCGACCATTGCCGGAGCTGCACCTGGCCTGTACCGGCCTGTCGATCAGCGCCAAGAAAGACGAATGGTTGGCGTTGGCAGGCGAAAATACGAATCTGCAGATAGTGCTCGAAGAGCTGTATAAGCAGTTCGAGGATGCCCCAGTTCTAGGTAGCTTAATAAATCCGGAGATAAGCTTGGGGAAAGGGTCCCTGTTTGAACTGAGATGGGAAGAAGTCGAGCCACTTTTGTCGCAAGCATTGTCTGAGCTGAAAGATATCGATAAAAGTGAACTTGGGGTGGTTGCAAAAGGTACCGCCAACGCTGCCAAGATTCTTACTGAAAAATTTCAGTGGGTAATCACAAATGTTCCATTCAAGGAGACAAAGCAGCTAGTTGAAGCCAGCCAAGATTATATTGAGAAAAACTATGCAGCCGGAAAATCGAATTTAGCAACTGCGTTTATTCTACGGATAAAGGATATTCTAGCCGTAGGAGGAAATGCATCTGTGGTCACCCCTCATGAATGGCTGTTCCTAAAGTCTTATGAAAAAGTACGTGAGCGCCTTTTAAAAGAGGCTACTTGGAACAGTTTGGCTGACCTTGGAGAGCAAGCGTTTGAGAGCCCGCAGGCAGCTGGGGCTTTTGCGGCATTGATTTCATTCACAAAAGGCGAACCAAGGCCAGAAGATTGCTATCTCGGTATCAACGCAACTGTTCAAAAAGGAGTAGTGCAAAAAAACCTTTATCTGAAAAATGCAGTAACGGAAAGATATTTCCAGAGTCAACAGTTGACTAACCCCGATTACAGAATTGGCCTATTCGATGCATCTGATTACCCGTTGCTCTCAACTATTGCCGGGTCTTATGTTGGCCTTCAAAACGGTGACACCCCGAGATTTGTCTTTCTTTTCCATGAAGTTGAGTGGCCGAACCAAGTCTGGAGCTTTTTCCAGCTGCCCTGTTCTACCTCAGAGAAGTTCACAGGAAGAGATGGTGCAATCCGGTGGGAGCAAGGAAAGGGAGAACTTCAAACATCACCCTTGGCATACATAAAAGGTAAAGAAGCATGGGGTAAGCCTGGGGTTGCAATTCGGCAAACTCGCACTCTTCCAGCTACGCTGTATTCAGGAAACCTATACGACCAATCCAGTGCTGCAATTATTCCCGCTGAAGAGGATCATTTGCCAGCAATTTGGTCTTTTTGCTCAAGCCAAGACTTCCACGACGAAGTCAGAAAAATCGACAAGAAGAAAAATGTAACTAATGCCACATTGGTAAAAATCCCCTTCGATATAGGTTATTGGCAAGAAGTCGGCGAAAACAAATACCCCCACGGTTTGCCCAAACCCTACACTAACGACCCCACCCAATGGATCTTCCACGGCCACCCCTGCGGTTCAGTTGTGTGGGACGAAGAACAAAAGTGGACAGTCGCAGGCCCGCTGCGCACCGACGACACAGTCCTACAAGTCGCCGTTGCCCGCCTGCTCGGCTACCGCTGGCCCGCCGAACTGGATAACGGCATGGAGCTGGCCGACGAGCAGCGTGAGTGGGTTAAGCGCTGCGAAACCCTGCTGTCCTTCGCCGATGAAGACGGCATTGTCTGTATTCCCCCGGTGCGCGGAGAAGCCTCCGCGGCAGACCGTCTGCTGAACTTGCTGGCCGCTGCCTATCAACAGCAGGGGGGCGATGCCTGGTCCACCGATGTTCTGGCAGAACTTCTCAAGAGTGCCGGCCACGCCGGCAAAACCCTGGAAACCTGGCTGCGAGACAAGTTCTTCACTCAGCACTGCAAACTCTTCCAGAATCGTCCCTTTATCTGGCACATCTGGGACGGCTTGCCGGATGGCTTCTCGGCTTTGGTCAACTACCACCAGCTCGACCGCAAGAACCTCGAAACCCTGATCTACACATACCTGGGTGACTGGATCGGCCGCCAGAAGCAGGACACGAACAATGGCATCGACGGTGCCGAAGAACGACTCGCCGCTGCCGAAGCCCTGAAGAAAAAGCTGGAGCAGATCCTCGAAGGCGAAGCCCCCTACGATATCTTCGTGCGCTGGAAGCCCATAGAACAACAACCGATCGGCTGGGAACCAGACCTCAACGACGGCGTGCGCCTAAACATCCGCCCCTTCATGACCGTCGCGGATGTGAAAAAGAAAGGTGCCGGCATCCTGCGCGACAAACCCAACATCAAATGGACCAAGGACCGTGGCAAGGATGTGGAATCCGCGCCCTGGTACCACAAATTTGGTGGCGAGCGGATTAATGATCATCATCTGACGTTGGCTGAGAAACGTTCTGCTCAGGAGAAAATCCTGAAGAAAAAGAACAAAGCTGAAGCAGGAGGCATCAGGTGACCTTGGCTTTCGTCAACACAGTCTATGAGGACAACCATGAAAGTGTCTCTTGGCGAGGAGTGGAGCTCTGTGACTGCGAAGACCTCGACAGCTACTTGGCCGGTTCTGTTAGGGAAAGGCTTGATGATGATGAAGCTACTGAGGATTTTAGAGGCCACCTGAGAGGACTTGAATTGACCGGGATGGGCCGGGTCCACCTCGAAGAAATTCTAAGTTCCGATGCATCCGAAACGCGTGATTGGGCGGCTGGAGAAGCATTAGCAGAACGCTTCTTGATGGATGCTCACTGCATAGAGTTCCCTTGGAATATGGAGCGCGATAAAAGAAATCCATTTGGCTCCTTACCCGGTGCTGATCTGGTTGGTTTCGTTAAACGTGACGATGGCTACAAGCTTGTGCTGGGGGAAGTAAAAACTTCAAGTGAGGAAAAACATCCGCCCCAGGTAATGTCCGGGCGAAGTGGCCATCTCGGCCACCAAATAGACAGACTGGCACACGATTTCACAATCCTTTGCCAATTACTAAAGTGGCTATTGCCGCGGGTTAAGTCGGGAGACTATGAAGCTGCTTTCGATGAAGCCTGCAAGGAGTTCTTTAATTCTGGGAAAAAGGCTGTAGTGCTGTTTGGTATTTTGGTTCGCGACACTGACCCCGACTCACGCGACCTTTCAGGGCGTGGCACAGCTCTACGAAAGAAATTAGATGAACCGACATTATGCGACTTAATTGCTATACACCTGCCATGGGGTAACGATCAGCTAATTGCTCACCTTCGTTCAGGAGGTGTGAAATGAATCACTGGTTACTCGATTCGATTGTGGATAAGCGAAAGTCTGCATTAGAAGCGGCTGACAATCTACAAGTCCATGATGAATTATTATCATCCGATATTCAGGTCGACTTTGAGCCTTTGGCAGACGTGGCGAATGCCCTTGAGCTTGCAACCATGGATCTTATTTCAGGTCGGTTTGAAGAGGACGAAGTCCGCGAAAAGGCGATGCGTGAAGCTGCAGTAGATGCTTTTCGCCTATTCAGAGCACTTCCAAGGTCGGAAGACTCATTAGCCGATGGCATGCAAATTTTGCGTGCAGCAGCGTTGGCGGTTGTCGGCGATCGAGGGTCCGACGCGGCTAGATGGCTCAGGACTATTGATGCGCAAGGAAAATGGCCAGCCTTACCCATCGACTCTGCCGACTGGGGACAAAGAACTTGGGCGACAGTTATCGACATATGGCTGCGCCTGATCAGGAAAAAGGGCTGGGATGATCGCGATTGCATCCTTCACCGTATTGCGGATCTCCGGAGGAGCCAAGAGGAGTTTGAAAGCACTTACCTTAGTGAAATCGCCCCCCAAAGGGCTAAGGCTTCTGCCCTTGAGCTTATTGGTCTGTACCATTTAACAAAAGCGGCAGAGATATTCGCCCATTTCATGACAGATGGGGTGGTTGATGGAAATCATCAGGTCCAGCAATTGCTAGACACTCATATTGACCGGGCATTAGCAGCTTGTGAGCCTGCCAGACTCTTAACACTGGAGCCTCTAACTCGACTACTTTCCTGTGCGTCAACCCAGATGGTTAATAATTCCATTTGGACCGTAACGCGAGCCGTTAACTCTCGGGTTACGCAATTCGTCAGAACCTTAGTCGACAGAGGAAGAGGGGATCGCGTCCTATTTGATGTTCTGCCACCTCAACGCCGCACCCTTGCGGAACAGGGGCTTTTAGGTTCCAGTCGCCGAGCAGTCGTAGTGAGCCTGCCAACATCAAGCGGAAAAACGTTAATTGCGCAGTTCCGCATACTCCAGGCCCTGAACCAGTTTGATGAACCCGGAAATGAGGGGTGGGTTGCTTATTTGGCTCCTAATCGAGCTCTCGTTAACCAAGTAGTCCGACAACTACGAAGAGACTTTTCTCAACTGGGGATAATTGTTGAGAAAGTCAGCCCTGCTCTAGAAGTAGATGGTGCAGAAATCGCGCTGCTTTCAGAAACTGACGACAATTCAAAGTTTCGTGTTTTGGTCACAACGCCCGAAAAACTTGACCTCATGCTTCGGCAAGGATGGGAAGAAAAGATTGGGCGCCCATTGACACTTGTTGTTGTCGACGAAGCTCATACTATCCAAGGTCCGTACAGGGGTATAAAACTAGAGCTTTTATTGGCGACAATAAATAAGGAGTGTGAATTTGCGCAATTCCTGCTTCTCACTCCTTTCATTAATAATGCAAGAGAGGTAGCGAGATGGCTTGGCGGTCAGAACTCTGACGATATCAGTTTAGGGCTTGACTGGCAGCCTAATGATCGGGCCATTGGCATTGTTCATGCTGAAAAAGGCGAAAAACTGAATGGCCGCAGCTTTGATTACAGCGTCAATTTTGAAACTGTTCATACTACTAGAAAAACTATATCTATAGATGATTCGATATCGTTCCCAAAAGTTGATGACGTAGCTACCACGTATTCTCAGGCTAAAGATAAAGGGAAAACTGCAGCTATAGCAGCTCAGTTCTTGAAAAAACGTGGGCCTGTGATCGTAATGCATGCAAGGCCAGACTGGGTTTGGGGCTTAGCAGAACGTCTGAGAATTGATGCTAATAGAAAAGCTCAGGACCATGAAGATGTGGCGTTGGTGAAAGAGTACCTTAGATTAGAAATGGGAGAGGATTTTCCTCTCACAAGCCTTCTTTCTTATGGGATTGGAGTGCACCATTCGGGGCTCCCAGAAGAAATACGAGCTTTGATGGAGTGGCTTTTCGAAAATGGAAGGTTGGACTTTTTAGTAGCCACTACAACTATTGCACAAGGGATCAACTTCCCTGTTAGTGGCGTGGTTATGGCGTCCCATCAATACTTTGGCAATGGGTACGCAGAGGACATGCCGCCAGAAGACTTTTGGAACATCGCTGGTAGAGCAGGCCGTGTTTCTCAAGGACAGCTAGGGATTGTAGCGCTGGCTGCTGATGGTGCTCGTCAATCAGCAGTGCTTAGTGAGTTTGTTAATAAAAATACTGGTGATTTAAATTCCTCATTAATAACGATGGCATTAGACGCAATGTCAGAAATGGATGACTTGGGAGGGCTTGTATACAAAAAGCCTGAGTGGTCCAGTTTCCTCCAGTACCTAGCTCATACCTATCGACAAATGGGTGAGCCTGAAGCGTATATTCAGCAAATTGAACAGGTATTACGCGGAACATTAGGGTTCGAAAAATTACGTCTACAACACGGACACCTGGCGCGACGCTTACTATCTGGTGTTGAACACTATTCTGCTTATCTTCAAGAACCCGGGCAGCCTTTGAAGCTAGTCGACAGTACGGGGTTTTCCCTCAATAGTATCCGAACAGTTCTTACAAACAAGGGCAACCTGAACAAGGATTCTTGGGACGGAGGAACACTCTTCGATGTTCGAAATAGAACTTTGGAACAAATGATGGGCGTGCTTCTTCGAGTGCCTGAGCTTCGAGAGAATCTCGAAGCAGCGACCGGCGGATCGGGTAAAGACGGAGATAAACTTGCAAGAATCGTCAAGGATTGGGTAGCTGGAAAGTCGATCACAGAAATATCCGAGAGCCATTTCTCTAAGGTGGGTGACAGTTCGGTCGACTCGATTACAAGATGTGGTCAAAACCTGTTTGGAAGATTAACTCAAACTGCCTCTTGGGGCCTTGGAGCATTGCTATCAATCACCGCTAGCGATATTGAAGACGAGGATTTTAAACGGCTGAGCAACATCCCGTCCCGGGTGTTTTACGGGGTGGACACGGATGAGGCTGTCACAATGCGGCTTTTGGGTGTACCACGATCCGCAGCGAAAGGCGTGGCAGCCCATTGCAGCTCACTCCTCGGTGAACCGCTTCCAAAAATAAGGGCCGCCTTAACAGATCTGAAAGAGTCGGATTGGCAGGCTGCCCTCGGGGAAACTGGGCCCACGTATCGAAAAGTTTGGCGTATCTTGGAAGGGGCAGATGGATGAAAGTCGTTGAGCGTTTAGTTAGGGCCATTCGTGACTCTGCCATCTTCAACCCAGATATTCAGGTAGCCCCCGCCTGCATCCTCTGGCCCGACCGTGATCGCCAATGGGAAGCCGTTATTCCGGTGCTCCAAGCTGAACTGCCAGAGCTGATGGTGCTGGGTGATTACGCTCCGGAGAAACGCACTGGCCCGGCAATTTGGCTTCGATACGCCATTGCCGGGTTCGGGGAAGATATTGAGTTGCCGGAAGGCAAGGCACCGATCCTGTACCTGCCCGGTGTCAGCCGCCAGGACTTGCGGGCGGTGGAGAGCTGCCCCGATGAGTTGAAGCCTTTGGCAGAGCTGCAGTACCGGGGCGTGATCTGGTCTCAGGTGAATGCCAAGGACTGGACCATTCTGGCTTATCTGAAATCCGACCAGGGTGGCCTGGGCCTGGATGTCGCCCAAGACAGCGAAAGCCGCCATGCGATGCAGTTAGCGCTGTACCGTTTGCTGGATGAGGAAGTTGAGCTGCTCAAAGGCAAACGGCTGGATAAAGACTACTTCAATACCCTGTTGACCGGAGGTGATCCCACCCGGGACCTGTTGCTGTGGCTGGACCAGGGTGAAGCATTTCAGGCCACCCGGGGCGAGAACGAATGGCAGGCCTTTGTTTCGGTGTGTCAGTCCCAACTGGCGTTCAATCCGCAGCAAGACGGTATTCTGGCCGGATGTAACAAACTGGCCAATCATGAGGGCCCCTGGCAAGCGGTGTGGGAGCGGTTTTGCGAAGCGCCTAATCGTTATCCACACATTCCGGACCAGATCCGCAAGTGTCAGCCGCCGGCTTTCGATCTGTTCGCGGATGAATCCGTGGCCGGTGGCTGGCCGCAGTGGAACCAAAGCCAGGAAGAGCATTTACGCCGGGATCTGCTGGCACTGAGCAATATGCCGGCTCACAAGGCCATAGCGCAGCTTAAAGACCTGGAGCAAGCCCACGGTGGCCGCCGCTCACTGGTATGGGCTGAGTTGGGCGAGGCATCCCTCGCGTTGGCACTGAAGCACCTGGCGACCATGGCAGAACACGCGAAAACGGCTCTTGCGGCCGGCACGGTTACCGATCTTGCCAATGGCTATGCCAGTACTGGCTGGAAGGTGGATGACAGCGTGATGCGAGCGCTGGCTGAAGTAACCAGCAACGATAACCTGAACGCAGTGACCACAGCCATCCGGTCTGTTTATCTGCCCTGGATGGAAGATTCGGCCCGCTATCTGCAAAAGCATGTGGACGGGGCCAGTTATCCCGGCGGTTCTCATGAGAATGCACCGCCAATCCCGGCTGAGCACGGCGATTGCGTGCTGTTTGTGGATGGTTTGCGTTTTGATACCGGTAAACGTCTGGTTGAGCGGCTGGAAACGGCAGGCTTGGAGATATCCGAAACTCCGGTGTGGACGGCGCTGCCCAGTGTCACGGCCACGGGCAAGGTGGCCGTGTCTCCGGTACGGGACAAGATCAAAGGTGACGACGCGAGCGCTGACTTCGAACCCGCTGTGGCCGAGACAGGCCAATCTCTGAAGGGTGGTTATCACCACAAGAAGCTGTTGAAAGAGGCCGGTTGGCGTGTTCTGGACCGCACGGACAATGGTGATGGCCAGGGCTTTGCCTGGTGCGAGTTCGGCGATATTGATCATGAAGGTCACGACCGGGGCTGGAAACTGGCCAAACACCTGGACAACCTGCTGCAGGAGGTTCAAACCCGGATTACCGAATTACTGGCTGCCGGCTGGAAGCGGGTTCGGGTGGTTACCGACCATGGTTGGCTGTTGTTGCCGGGAGGCTTGCCCAAAACCCAGTTGCCGAGCGTACTCGCTGACAGCAAATGGGGCCGCTGTGCCTCGCTCAAGCCGGGCGCAGACACTCAGGAACGGGTGTTTCCCTGGTATTGGAACCCCAGCCATTATTTCGCGTTGGCCGATGGCGTCAGCTGTTACAAGAACGGCGAGGAGTACGCCCACGGTGGTCTCAGTTTGCAGGAGTGCCTCACTTTACAGTTGGTGGTGACCGGCGCCGCAGGCGCTCAGGCTGCGATAGAGTTCACCGATGTGGTCTGGAAGGGGCTTCGCTGCACGGTAGCCGTGGAAGGTCAGTACAAAGGCCTGAAGCTGGATATTCGTACCCGTGCCGGAGAGGCATCCAGCAGTGTCGTGCTCAGCACTAAGCCGCTGAAGGAAGACGGCAGAGCATCGGTAGTGGTGGAAGACGAAGACATGGAAGGCCAGAACGCCGTGGTGGTGTTGCTGGATGATAACCGGGCTCTGGTAGCCCAGACCGACACAAGGATTGGTGGGGGAGATGTGTGATGGTATTGGATGACATTGATAACAAAGCGGTAGCCGCACTGGATGGCTACCTGGTGCGTAAAGACCTGGTGCGAACTTTCAGCCGCCAGTTTCCGGTGCCTACCTACGTGGTGGAGTTTCTGCTGGGGCGCTACTGTGCAAGCACCGACCAAGAAGAAATTGATGAAGGGCTGGAGATTGTTCAGCGGCAGCTCAAATCCCGCACCGTAAAGGCGGGTGAAGAGGAGTTGTTCAAGGCCCGGGCCAGGGAGAACGGTGAGGTCAAAATTATTGATCTGATTACCGCTCGCCTGGATGCAAAGACCGATAGTTACATCGCAACACTGCCCAGCCTTCGCCTGACGGATGTTCGTATCTCATCAGAGTTGGTGAATGAGCATGAGCGCATGCTTACCGGTGGCTTCTACGCCGAGATTACCCTGAACTACGATGCCGCCATTGCCCAGGAAAACAAAGGCCGGCCATTTGGCGTGGAGTCTTTGCGGGAGATTCAGCTCTCCAAGCGGGATGTGCTGGATAGCCTGGCCGGGGCTCGGAAAGCCTTTACCACGGATGAATGGAAAGCCTTCCTCCTGCGTTCTACCGGTATCGAGATTGAAGGCCTGTCTGAGCGGCAGGTCGATGCCATGCTATTGCGCATGGTGCCGTTTGTTGAGCGCAACTATAACCTGGTGGAGCTTGGCCCCCGTGGCACCGGTAAGAGCCATCTGTTCCAGCAGGTTTCTCCCTACGCCCATCTGATTTCAGGCGGCAAAGCAACCGTCGCCAAGATGTTTGTGAATAACTCGAACGGACAGCGAGGTTTGGTCTGTCAGTACGATGTTGTCTGCTTCGATGAAGTCTCCGGTATCTCTTTCGACCAGAAAGACGGCGTGAACATCATGAAGGGCTATATGGAGTCCGGGGAGTTCAGTCGTGGCAAGGAGAACATCCGTGCGGACGGCAGTATTGTGCTGGTGGGTAACTTCGATGTGGATGTGGAGCACCAGCAGCGTATAGGCCACTTGTTTGGCCCTATGCCGCCGGAGATGAAGGACGATACCGCCTTCATGGATCGTATTCATGCTTTCTTGCCAGGTTGGGATGTGCCCAAAGTCAGCAAGGAGCTGCTGACCAATCATTTTGGTCTGGTGAGTGACTTCCTTTCCGAGTGCTGGAGCCAGCTTCGTAACCAGAGCCGGCTGAGTGTGATTCAAAACCGTGTGTTCTTCGGTGGTGCTTTGTCCGGACGGGACACCAATGCGGTGAACAAGACCATCAGTGGCTTGCTGAAACTGCTGTACCCGGGCGAGGCCCAGATTCCGGACGAAGACATTGAATGGGCGGTACGCATCGCCATGGAAGCCCGGCGCCGAGTGAAAGAGCAGCAGAAACGTATTGGCGCGGCAGAGTTCCGGAATACCCATTTCAGCTATGTGATGGGTGAAGACGGTGTGGAAAAGTTCGTTTCCACTCCGGAGTTGCACAGTGAAAACAGCATTGGTGACGACCCGCTGGAACCTGGCCAGGTTTGGTCTATCTCCCCGGGCACCGGAGAAGAACACCCCGGCCTTTACCGTATTGAGGTGAACGAAGGCCCGGGTTCCGGTGTCAAGGTACTGAATAAACCAGTGCCACCGGCCTTCAAGGAAAGCATTGGCTACGCCGAGCAGAATCTGTACGCCCGATCGGCCCAACTGGTCGGCGACAAAGATCCTCGCCAACACGAATTCACCGTGCAGCTTCGAGCCTTCGACGCTTCCAAATCCGGCACCAAGCTCGGTATGGCCTCACTGATTGCCCTCAGCACCGCTTTGCTGAAGAAAAGCGTTCGAGGCGGTCTGATTATTGTGGGTGAGATCAACCTGGGCGGTTCGGTAGAGCCTGTGCATAACCCGGTGACCGTTGCCGAGATCGCGGTAGAGAAGGGCGCAACGGCCTTGCTGATGCCCGTTGCCTGCCGCCGGCAGTTGTTTGATTTGTCGGACGAGATGGCAACGAAGATCGATATTCAGTTTTACTCTGATGCCCGGGATGCGTTGATTAAGGCGATGGTGGAGTAGCTCTGGATAGCTGAACCCTTGGTTCTAATGGACTCCAAGTGTACTTGAAGTGACCTTTCGGGATGGCCTCGCCGCCACTCGATTTGCTTAAGTCCACTTGGGGTGCATTTGGAGTCCATTACCGTCGTCGCACCCCTCGTTATCAGCCGAATTGATATGGTTAACTAACTGTTCTCATTAAGTAAAAATCTTGAGTTTACGCAGAAAATTCGCGTTTTCACACGTTGAGATCTACGGAGCAGTTTGCCAAACTTCTCATCAAATCCTCGCATCCATTATTGGATTAAGAGGGGTGCTAGCTGAGCATTTTAAATAATCAGCAATTACTTCCGGCTTCGCCGGACTCAGAAACGGTCCCCGTGATCACCCTCCTCAATGGATCTCCGAGATCCAATCCAAAACTGCCGGCCACGCCAGCAACTCCCGCACGTGCGTCTTATCGACGCCAACACAAAACCCGATCCGCTATCCACTCAGCAGTGCTGCTGTTTATATAGTGAGATGGATATAGGTAAGAGACTTGCAAACACGCTGATATCAGTAAGTTGCAAGCCTAATCAATGACCGAAAATTGCGGAAAAGGTCTACGTTAACTCCGCAACTGAGCAACACGGAACGTTACCAGCGCATCATCGTTGGCTGCTCGCCTCCCCGGTCATCCCACCGCCGTTAGGCAAAACCTCCGTTGCGATATCTCGCTGATTACGAGATGCCGCTCCCCGTACACGCTGTCGAGTTTCGATCTCGTGTTCACGGTCCGCAACCGAGACGCAAAAGTGCTGATACAGCAGCACGATGGATGCTCCCACCGTCAGGGCGGTCAAAGCCTTGGCACAGTCACACTTAATGCGGACTACGGGGCGGAGCATCAGCGTGGGGACCGGCTCTGAGCCCCAGATTCCGCATGGTTGGCCACGCACCCTGTATTCACGATTTTTCAAGACAATGGAGGATGGTATGAGTAATAAATCTGTCAAACGAGGCCGCCGCTCTGCCAAGCGGAAAAAACCGGCGTACAAGCGGAATTACAGCTGTGGCAAAAAACTGAGCGAGGCTATTCATAAGGCGTTGGACCAGCACTACGGTTCAGACAGCCACTTCAACACCCGAGCAACCCACAAGCGCCGCGCGTCTGTGTTTGTTCGTTACTGCAAACGCTGTGGAATGAACGATGCGAGGAGAATCGACCGGGAATTCATCCTTCAATTCGGGGCCTACATCAAAGCCCGGTTGAATGGCGACTACGAGTGGCCTGATGGGGGTGTCGATGAGCAAATCAGCGTCGCATACGCACACAATGCCATCAGCACGGTTAACACCGTAATGCGCGCATTTCGTGGTGATGACGCTCTGAAAGTATCGGGGCGGGAAGTTCTGGGTGTTTGCAGGCAATCGGTGAGGACCAGAGAGATCCAGGCGGATGTCCGGGATACCAAGCATGCAGCCAATCTTGCAATTGTTGCCGGATTCGAGCGTGGCGCTGCCGTAATTCTGCTGGCTCGTGCCTGGGGTATGCGTGTACGGGAATGCGTCATTCAGGACCTTGACCGTATGAAGCGGGAAATCGAGGCTGCGGGAGAGGTTACCATTCTCGAAGGTTGCAAAGGCGGGAGGAAATCCAAAGACCGCACGATCAAGGCGAATGAATTTCGTATGGAAGCGCTGCGGTATGCCATCGAGGTTCGACCGAAAGGATCCCGGAACTTGTTGTCTGAAACCGACACGGTGAAGGCATTTTTGCTGAACGAAGTTAATCCATGCCGGCAGTTTTTGCAGTCGTCTGGAATTCCCCATTTCATGGAACTCAGGGCGGGTTTTGCCCAGGATATTTATGAGGAAGTGATGGGTGGACCGTCGCCGCTGAAAGCGCCAATTCGAGACAAAATCATGGACCGGCTCGCCAGGGAGGAAGTGGCCAGGCAGCTGGGCCACAATAGAGTGTCAGTAGCCAGTTCTTATGTGGGAGGCACGCGCAATGCGATTTGACCACATTTTGCGGCGATTGGATTTCAGTGCACTCAGTGACACGGAGCGGAAACGGTACATCAACCGAATGATCCGGATTGTTTCGGTAATTGAGGCGCAATTCCCTCACGTAACCCGGCCAGAGCAGATTAAGCTGCATCATTGCCAATATTTCCGGAATGTGTGGCTGCCGGCCCATTCGGCGTCTGACTCAACAAAAAAAGAATATATGCGTGCACTCGGACTGATCATCAGAGCTGCAGGGCGCCCAGAAACCTGGGAGGGCGCTCTCGGCGTAAAGACTACGACGGAGCAAGGAGGCCGTCCAACGAAAATCGGTGTTAAGAGGTCGAAAAAGTTCTACCGTTAGCAGATGCAGATGCAGATGCAGATGCAGATGCAGATGGAGAGGGGTTCGCGAGCTCCCCACAATGCCGGTTCATGAAAGTCAGACTTCCGGTGACGACGACCAGGAACTGTTGTAGCTGAGAGAGGCAGTCTGGAGATATGTTCTTGAGCTATTTGAAGTAGACGAAGCTGTGGATCGGGCTTCTTCCGCGAGGTAAAGCGATAGCCAGGACAAGCATAGGGAAAGTGGAAAGTATTTGGTTTTGATCATCCAAAACATGGCATGGATATCACCGCCTGCGTTTGAGTCAAAAGGACGACATTCCATCGAATGCCGAGAGCTTTGCTATTTTCAAACTATTTTCTATTTTCCTCTGATTGTATTTATAAAAAGAGGATCTCCAAAAACCGATTGATTAAAGAATGCCTAGTCTTTAGAAAATTTCATTTGCTGTTTGCCAGCTTTAGCGGCCATTTTTCATTATAACTTTTGAATAATCATAGAAAATGAGCGAGCGTTTATTTGTAATTAACACCCCGTAAATTTGTTGCGCAAATCTTTAACGAAAGAAAAGGATTTCATTATATCTCGTAATCTATTTTTTTGTTGATTTTTAATGCGGGTGATCCTATTGCAGTCTCTCCGATTTCTGTTATTTTAATAATTGAGTGGTCAATCTGAATGCTCTAGCTAAAGGAGCCCTTCAGCGCTTCGCCACTATATAGAGGGTGGAAAAAGTTGGTGAGAAAATGGTATGAATGATATCGAACAAAACCAAGCCAGGAAGTTTGCAAACGAGCTTGCGAAGCTAGTAAGTGAGTCTTTTTCGAACTCTAAATATCCAAGTCAAGTATTCAATGTTTCATATCGCTTTCATGAGTTCGATGAACCTGAAGATCAAGAGTTTGATATTCACATAAGGATTCCATCAATAAGGCCAGATTTGGTCAATAGAAAGTACAAAAATAATATTGATAGAAATTCAGCCTGTCCTGCAATTGAAAGGATTATGCTTCCAAGGTGGTTGCAGTGCCAAGGCTTCTTAACTTCCTTAATTGATTATCTGGGTAACCTGCCTCACGTAGACGCAGTTTGCTTGTCGCATGTCACCAATCAATCATTTTCTGACTATCTAGAAAGCAGCGATGTTTGGATGAAGTTGGAGAGTGACTACTTGCCAGACTCGCCGATGACCAAGTTTCATCGTAATCGCGCGCCTACCTATTGCCGAATCTTCTGTGATTGACGTCATGAAAAATTGTCTTTCAAACAAAGTTCATTTCATCCGTCTTGCTACGTTGAACGGAGAGGCCCTTTTAACCGGACGAGATAAACGTGACGTGAGGCCCGAGCACTTGATTGGTCAATGCCCACCGTTCACAGAGCTCACATGGAGCATGTTGCTCGACTCACTAAGGTCGCAGCATGGGCGCACTTGGATGGATCGGCTCCCTGATGATTTTGGAGATGACATACGCTCCAAAAGGGATTTCTTAGGTTTGTTTCCTGAGCTAATTCAGCCTGACGGAGATGGGGCGGATGTAAACAGTGAACACGATGGCTCAAAGGTGTTGGTAGACGTCACTCGCCGTGATCTGCGAGATATGACTGATAACTGGCAAACAGTCAGAACCGTTATGGCGGTACTGAAACTAATAGACCGCCGGACCCATGATGCTCGTGTGAATGACAAACCATTGCGACAGAACCCATTTGACGAAGCCGTGGCGTACTTTGGGGGCGCTCATGAGGCAACCGAAAAGTGATATCGGCCACCTGAGCTTTGCCTTCTTATTTTGACGGTATCAACTCCCCCTAGCTGCCAATGGTCTCGTCTGTGTGGGCTAAAAGGCTGTTGTGGCATTTGATATAAAGGCACCGGCGAACGCGGCCGTCCGGGTAAGGTTGGTGTCAAACTGTCGAAAAGGCACTACCATCGTCGGATGAAGCTTCAGATGGAAAACGATTGGTGGAGTTACTCGCGATGCCGATAAATGACAGTGAGCTCTCAGGTAACGTGGAGCCTGAGCTGTCTGAGCTCAAAGATGAAGTTTGGCTGGAAGTTCTTGAGTTATTTGAGGGCGATGAAGGTCTGGCTCGGGAATGGATGGGACGAACCCGACTGTTTCTAGGTAACGTGTCTCCGGAGAGTTTGCTGGAAACCCCTGAGGATATTGGTCGGCTACGGCGTTTCATTCAGCAAATTCAGCGGGGAATTATTCCGTAGTCTTGGAAGCTCTTCAAAGCAAAGAGCCCCAAACACGGGTGTGTGATCGGGGCTGGTCCGGAGCGCTTAGTGCAGTGTACTCGAACTATCCACCAGCAAGCGGGCGCCGGTATCGAAATCGAGAGTCGCCATGAGGCGCTCGGGCTCCTCCGAGTTCTGGTACACATCGAGGCTGATCAAGCTCTCGCCACGTTGCATCTGAACATGGATGTGCAGATCGCCGCAGCCAAATTCCGACGAGAGTGCAGCGGCCAGCCGCCGTGCTTCGGTTATTGATTTCATGGTCGCTTTTCCTTCAAAGCCAAGTGTTAGTTCTGGTGTCGCCAAGCTGATCCACCAATGATTTTTGGGGCGGTGTACAAGTGAGCAGAGATCCCGTGTTGTTTGCGTTGTCGCTGGGGTTGTCGGGAGTCTCGTTATTCGTGGCGGCTTTGCCGTCGAAGCAAGACAGCTTCAGTCGCGGAGTGGCGCCCTGGCAGAGGCCAATTGTATCGGCGACTGCGCGCCTCTGCTCCATTGACGAGCTGAGCTGACTGATTGCGTTATTCATAGATAAATTCCTGTGAAATTAGATTGTTGACCGGTCGAATTCCACAATACATGAAGTCACGTTTTGACCAAGCAATTGCTCCGACGAGCCTCTTGTGGAGGGGGCAAGGTGTGTGAGTCAGGCTAAACGGTGGGCGGGTGGAGTCATGAAGCCGGAACGGGGCCTAAGGAAAAACCAAGCTTGATAAAAATATGGAAGCGGGCCAGTAGCGCTTATTAAACAAAAGCGAACATTCGAAAATTGTCAGAATGACCACAAAGCGTGCTTCTACGGCGAAGGCTCGTTTCCCTGGGGCCACTTGCTCTGACATTGTCATTGCCATCCTCGCTGGAGATCCTGATGGCCCTGCTGCCTGTTCTGATCACCCTGCCGATGATTCTTATCGTCGACACCTGGGGCAAGTTTGCGTTTATCACACCGTTCCTCTTGATTCCCGGCTACCTCACAATTGGCTACGTTCTTTATCGCTCGGCAAGCCGGCCGGTGTTCGATCGCAAATCAGGGCAGTTCTGGAAGGGTTCGTACCAATCCCGTCAGAAAGGGAAAGTCCCGCTGTCGGACTTTTATCCGAACCCACGAAGAAATATATGTATCGTTAATTATGACATGCTACGGTTGTGTATCATCGGCTAGGAGGGCGCTCCAACGGCCTTCGTGGACTAGGCGTACGATTTCGTCGTGGATAAGCTGACGGACGACGTGAGCGCCCTCGCTGAGTTCTTGCAAGCTGGAGTACCAGATGGAGACGTCCCAGCTGAAAACCGGATCGACGATCTTAAGTGCTACTAGTGTTCCGTCCGGGTAATTCCTTAGCGTAAATATGCTATAATTCAGGTCGTTTTTCACTGGCTTGGAGATCCTGTTGTGGCGCGGAAACCAGCACCCTTTAATCTTACCGTGAATGATCAGTTGGAGCTGGAAAGCTGGTTACGAACAAGTACATTAAGTCAGAATCTTGTTCAACGCGCTCGGATCGTTCTGGCTCTGAATGCTGGCGAACCACCGAAAGCGGTGGCTGAGCGACTGGAGACCAGCACGCCTACCGTTTTCAAGTGGCGTAACCGTTATATCGAGCAGGGCCTGAGTGGCCTGCAAGACGCTCCAAGGCCCGGACAGCCTAGGAAGCTGGACCGGAAAAAGGTCAAGTCGATTCTTGATGACACGGTCAAAAAGCTGCCCAAGGAATCAACCCACTGGAGCGTCCGGTTGATGGCCGAATATGCCGGTGTCAGTCGCTGGCAAGTACATCAGATCTGGAAAGCCGCTGACCTGAAACCGCACCGGCTGAAAACCTTCAAAATAAGCAATGATCCGGACTTTGCTGAGAAGGTTTTCGATGTCGTTGGCCTGTACCTGAATCCGCCGGATAACGCGCTGGTGCTGTCGGTTGATGAAAAAACGCAGATCCAGGCACTGGATCGCACTCAACCAAAGCTGCAACTGAAACCCGGCCAGATCGAGCGCCGTACCCACGATTACAAAAGGCACGGGACGACCAGCTTATACGCGGCCCTGAATATCCTGAACGGTGAAGTGATTGGGCGCATTACACAACGCCACCGTGCCAAAGAGTTTCTCGATTTTCTGCGACAAATTGATCGAGAAACACCGAAAGAGCAGGATCTTCATCTGATTCTGGACAACAGCTCGACTCATAAAACACCAGAGGTGAAAGCCTGGCTGGAAAAACATCCCCGGTTCAAGCTTCACTTCACACCAACCAGCGCCTCTTGGCTGAATGCCGTTGAGGGCTGGTTTGGTCAACTGGAACGCCGCGCTTTGTACCGTGGCATCTTTACCAGTGTAGGTGAACTCAAGACGGCGATTCGTCGCTTTATCAAGACTCATAATGAGAAGCTGGCGAAGCCATTTCGCTGGCACAAGAGTGCAGAAACGATTATGACTTCAGTCGCGCGAGCAAAGCTGAGCGTTATTGATAATAAATAAACGGATTACCCAGACGGAACACTAGTAGCAGGGATCAGTGATCGGAACCGCCTTTAGGCGGTTTCCCGGTCACTGCCGGTTTAGTGGTTCCCAAGGGTTCTCCACACCGGCCTAGCCCTGCCCTGACTCAAAGTGCCTCTTTACCTCATCCTATGCTTGTTGCTGGTTCATGGGGGTTCACCCGGCGTTCGTGGCACTGTGAACCCTCGGCATTTCTTCCCGGACGATTGCCCAGATAAAACCTATCAGTTCCCTCGCAATCGCCACACACACCAGCTTGCTGTTCTTGCCCGCCTGGATGAGATCCCGGTAGCGACCGCAAAGCCGTTTCTGGGCCTGCCAGGCGATCCCCTTCGCGGCCTCTGACGCTGGGGCCGCTTTACGCTTGAGGTGTTTCGTCTGGCGCGCCGGGAAGCGGTAACTCCAGGCTGACTCGACCAGCATACGCCGGGCATGACCATTGCCCGTGAGCGTGATGCCGCCCTGGCGACGCCTCCCGCCACTGCTGTGTTCGCTCGGCACCGGAACGTGTCAACCTCATCTGAACCAGTTCTTTAGAAATTAAGTTGCTTTTCAATAGCCCGTGGCAGGGTCGGAAAATTGACTCCTTTTTCAATGGTTTCCTGATCGGCGCCTACCGGTACCGGATTGATGCAGACCTCCTGTGGAGGCATCTGTACGGTGGGGCGCCCTCGGCTGAAGCGCTCGGGGTGTTTGGCAAAGGCTTCATCAAGCGTAGCCTGTCGCACCTTGGCGATTTCAACGTGCTGTCCGGTAAACACCTGCTGCGGTGTAAAGCCGCCCAGAGCACTGTGGTGATGGTCGTTGTTGTACCAGCTGACATAGTCCTCACACCAGAGCATGGCGTGCTGGTAGTTATCGAATCGCCGCGGATAGTCAGGCTGGTATTTCATGGTTTTGAACTGAGCCTCACTGAAGGCGTTATCGTTGCTGACACGTGGCCGACTGTGGCTGGCAGTGACTGCCAACTCACCAAGCAAATCCAGGTAACAGTGGGCAGTCATCGGAGCCCCCCGATCCTGATGCAGGGTCAGCGCTCCAGGCTCGATGGCATAGCGCTCATGAGCCTGGGTAATCAGCTGGCTCGATAACGCGCTGTTCTCCTTGCGCGAGAGCATCCAGGCCACGATATAACGGCTGTACAGGTCCATGACCACATACAGTGACAGGTATTCGCCCCGCTTTTGGGTGGCCAGCTTGGCAATGTCCCAGCTCCAGACCTGGTTGGGGCCGGTGGCCTGAAGCCGTGGTACGGGCTGTGCACAACCAGGGCGCTGTTGACGGCGCTCGCCGTTCATTTCCGCCTCGCGCAGTATCCGGTGCATGGTGCTGATGGAGCACAGGTAAATACTCTGTTGCAGCAGGCGGTAATACACCTGAACAGGCGGCTGGTTAACGTACTCGTCGCTGGCGAGCACCTCTTTGACGTGCTCCCGTTCTTGCGGGCTCAGGGCCTTGGACTGCACGGTCCTTGTGCGCTTGCGTCGGTATGGGCTGGGTGGCCCGCAGAAATAATACCGCCTGCGGGCCGCACGCACGCTGTTACGGCACACGTTCAGTACGTCACACGCCTGACGCTCAGAAACGTTGATAGGCAGCGACTCAGAGGCAACCAGCCTCATGACTCGTTCTCTTCGATACTGTCCAGCAGCGCCAAAGCTTTTTTTTGGAGCAGTAAACAGCCATCCTTGACTTCAATCTGGCGGCGCAGGCGCTGGTTCTCTTTTTCCAGCTGTTCAATACGTTTCTGTTCAGCGGTGTTCTTGGATGCTGGACCGGGTACGGACTTTTGCAGGCCGGCTACGCCCTGTTCGGCAAATTCGCGACGCCACTGAGCCAGCTGGTTTGAATACAGCTTCTCGCGCCGCAGCAGAGCTCCCAGCTCACCGTGCTTGCAAGCATCGGCTTGCTGGAGGATCGATAACTTGTACTCGGCCGTGAAGATGCGGCGGGTGCGCTTTTCCAGCTTGGGATCTGGCATGACCTTCGGCTCAACAGTGGTAATGGGTTTCGGCATTGTGCTCTCCTGAGCGCCCTGATTTATATGTTATCTCAAAATCAATTGGCTCAGGCTTAGGTTGACACACAGGGGCACCAGCCCTAAAAATGCCATCAACTGACGGGGCGAGTCGAAGCGGGTAATATCCCCCAACTCAGCCAGCAACACCATGGCCGCCAGTGTGTCGACTCCTCTGAGTGCCACCAGAGCCTCCACCACCGGTGCAAGGGACCACTGTGCCAACGCCCGTTCCATCTGTGTCCGCAAATCAGCCACCCGCTGCGTCGCCGCCTTCACCGCATCGACATACTCCTGCAGTACCACCTGCTGCCAGTCGTGTGAGAACTTCAGCGACTCCAGCCACGTGTAATGGGCCTGCGTCCAACGTTTCTTGCCAGCGGGCCAGGCGTGGCCGTGACGCAGCACGAATGCGCTCAGCTGCTGGCGGGCCTTGCGCTCCTGCGACTTCATATCACCGCGGGCACGGGTCAGATCCCGCATCGCTTCCTGTTCCGGACCAGGCACCCAGACCGGCATCAGATCACCGCTGCGCGCAAGACGGGCCAACTTTAATGCATCCCGACGGTCCGTCTTGATCCGCTCCGCCGCCGCCTTGGGAATGCGCGACGGCGCCACCACCTCACAGATATGTCCGGTACCGGCGAGCTGGTGATACAGACCATAGCCACAGGGCCCCGCCTCATACACAAACTGTAGGACACGACCACCAAACCGCTCACTCAGGCGCCGCACGAGCTTCTCAATCGATTTCGGGCGGTTGGCAATTTCACCTTCGGAGTGGGGCTCCTGCCGGCCGGGTTCAGCCACCGCCACCGCAATCGTTTCCTTATGGACGTCCAAGCCCACATACGCGGCGTAACATTCCTGCCCGGGTAGTTCCAGCCTTGCTGCAACGGTGTCGATTCGGGACGCTTCTGATTTAAACTTATTCATGACCTGCCCTCCTCAAAGTGGCTCTGCTGTTGGTTTCTTTCCGTCCTCAACAATAACCCACGTGCGTTGAGGACGGGCAGGTCAAAACATCATGTCTAGCAGGCGGTAGCGGTGAGCCCCGAAAACCACGTCGGCGGGCGCCAGGGTCAGCACTAATAAGGCAGAGACAAACTCCGGGAACGCTCCGGTTGCGAACAGCACAAGGCCGGCCATGATCAGAATAGATGTGATTAGCTTCTTCCCATCGAACCAGCCGGCTACCGGTGTCCGCAGCAAGACCAGGCCCAGCGCGACCCACTGCGAACGTTGTAATCCCATCAACGTAAACGTACATTCCTGTTCTTTTCCGGGAATAGCCAGAAGGCGAACCATCGGGTCATTCGGGGCATCAGTACATAAGTCATCAGCAGCATGACCACGATGGTCACTGTCATGGTTCTGAGCAATAACGGAATTTGCGCCAGAATGTCTCCAAACATTACAAAAACCAGGGTTACCGCCGGATAAAGGGCTAGCCAGCTGACAATCGTCATCTTCCATTTGGGTGGTGGTTTCACCGGATTCTGTCCAGGTAGGGTGAACCAGGTGACGATCCCGGAGGTGACTTCCCGTTCGCTGGGTTGCACCAGCAGGCTTTCGATCTGTTCCAGTAGTTCGGCCCGTTCCTCCGATTCTTCCCAGGCAGTCAATGTTTCCCTGTCACGGAACTTGAAGGCAATTCGGTACTCCGGGTCTTCGGGAGAGGCCGGTCGGAACATTGTTGCGCCCAGATAACCCGGAAACGTTGCGGCTCTCTGGGTCATTTCCGTGCTGAGTTTTTCAAACTCGCTTTCCTTGCCTTTAATAACGCGACGGGAGACAACAACCGTCAAGGCCGTTTTCTGAGGCGTGCTCATAATTTTTCCTTATTATTTAGTCTATTGCCTGGATATGTAAAAAGAGAGCCTGCAATGGCAAGCCCAAGTGGGGTAGAGCAGAACAAATCGAAAACAATGGTAGCATTCTGAATCCGTAACTCTGAACAGCTCGAATTTGCTCAATGCACGCAATCGCAGGGCCTTGGGCGGTTTATACACCGCATGGCGGCCTGGCCCTGGTGGGCCACTATCTGAACCGGCGCACGTCGCTCACGAAATGAGTAATCATAATTCTTTAACGAACGAGCACCTCTATTTGCCCGCCCGTCATTATTTATAGAACAGACAGCGCTTTCTCCTTAGGCCTGCCGCAGGAAATCAATCGCTAGACGGTTGAATTCATCGGCATGCTCCCATTGCGCCCAGTGGCCGCATCGGGAGAAAATGTGCAAGCGTGCGTCGTCAATGTTCCAGAGCAGCTTCAAGCCGTGGTCAAGGGGAACGAAGCGATCATCGCGCCCCCAGGTAATGAATGTCTTGGCCTTGATTTCTCCAAGTCTGGCAGTCACATCCCAGGCTGAAAGCGGCGCCTTTTGCGCGCTGATGAGGAAGTTCTTCAGGTGTTCCGGTTGGCGCTGAATGGCTTCCCAGCGGCCCTGCAGCAACTCCTCGGTGATGAGGGACTGGTCATACAAAAACACCTGAATCATCTGTTTCAGGTTTTCATAGGACGGTTCGGAATACAGTTTGAATAGCAGCTTGATGCCTTCCATCGGCATCGGCGCAAACATGCTGGGGCCAAGGCCGCCAGGTCCCATGAGGATCAGTTTGCCGATGCGATCAGGGTATTCGATAGCGAAGTTCAGTGCTGTGGCGCCTCCCATCGAGTTGCCGACCAGATGCGCCCGGTCGATGCCGAGCGCATCCATCAGCCCCTTGACGGCACGGGCGTTGACCAAGCCGCGCTGCTCATCCATCACCACTGCGTCCGACTTGTTGAAGCCGGGCGAGTCCTTCAGGATCACCCGGTAGCCAGCTTCCACAAAGGGACCGATGTTGCGGTAGTAGTTACTCCAACCGCCCGCGCCGGGGCCCCCTCCATGCAGCATGATGACGGTTTCGCCGTTACCCGCTTCGTTGTAGTGAATCTTGAAATCGGAAAAACCTTTTTCATTTATGTTCAGGAACTTGCTAGTAGAACTTTCAGTGAGCGCTGTCATTTTTGATCCTTTAAGTGAATGGTGTGCAAACAAGTCAGGTGGAGTGATTCATACTGCGCTGGGTTTGATTTCATACGGAGGTTAAGGTCAACCCACGATCACGCGCCATGGTCATGGCGGTGTCTTCGATCATGTCTTCCTGCCCGCCACCATGCCGCGCCGTCCCAGCTCGACCAAGATGTCGCGCGCAGGCACGCCATACTTCGCACTGGCGCGTTTGGCAAACAACAGAAAGCTGGAATAGACCCCGGCATAGCCCAGCGTGAGCGAGTCGCGGTCGATGCGGATGATGTGGTCCATGATCGGTACCACCAGGTCTTCGGCCACGTCCTGGATCTTGAACACATTGACCCCGATTTCAATCCCCATGCGGGCGCACACGGCGATGAACACCTCCATCGGCGTGTTGCCAGCACCAGCGCCCAGGCCTGCGGCCGCCGCGTCGATGCGATTTGCACCGGCTTCAATTGCTGCGATCGAGTTGGCGACGCCCATGGCCAGGTTGTGATGGCCGTGGAAACCCAGTTCGGTCCCGGGCTTGAGGGCCGCGGGCACCGCGCTCAGACGGGCTTTCACGCCCTCAGGCAACAAATAGCCTGCCGAGTCAGTCACATAAATGCAGTTGGCGCCATAGCCTTCCATCAATTTGGCCTGGCTCACCAGCTCTTCCGGACTGGCCATGTGTGCCATCATCAAAAAGCCCACGGTATCCATGCCCAGCGCACGGGCCTTGGTGATGTGTTGCTCAGACACATCGGCTTCGGTGCAATGGGTCGCCACACGGATGGTGGCCACGCTCAGGTCTTTGGCCATCAGCAGGTGATCGACGGTGCCGATGCCGGGCAGCAGCAGGGCCGAGACCTTGGCCTGTTTCATCAGCGGAATGACTGCGCCCAGGTATTCCTCGTCGCTATGTGCCGGAAAACCGTAGTTGACGGAGGAGCCTCCCAAGCCGTCGCCGTGGGTGACTTCGATCAGCGGCACCCCAGCGGCGTCCAAGCCGCTGGCAATGCTCTTCATCTGGTCGAGCGTCATCAGGTGGCGTTTGGGGTGCATTCCGTCGCGTAGCGTCATGTCGTGAACGGTGACTTTTTTGTCTTGTAGCTTCATGGTGGTTCTCCTGTTTGGTTCAGGCGCGAACGGGCTTGAGTGTGAGCCGGCCGGCGAGGATTTCCTCGGCAAACATCTCGGCGGTGCGGGCGGCCGCTGCGGTCATGATGTCGAAGTTTCCGGCGTACTTGGGCAAGTAGTCGCCCAGGCCTTCGACTTCCTGGTAGACCGAGACGCGCTTGCCGTCGAACACCGGGCCGTTGACCAGCTTGTAGCCGGGCACGTACTTTTGCACCTCTTTGATCATGGCGTGGATGGACTTGATGATCCTTTGCTGGTCGGGTTCGCTCTCCAGCAGGCAGTGCACGGTGTCACGCATGATTAGTGGCGGCTCGGCCGGGTTGAGGATGATGATGGCCTTGCCCTTTTTCGCGCCGCCCACCTTTTCGACGGCGCTGGCGGTGGTGCGGGTGAATTCATCAATGTTCTTGCGAGTGCCCGGTCCCGCCGATTTCGCCGTAGGCCACCGGCTGCACACGGCTGACGGCCACCACCATGGGGATGGTGGCCTGGCCTCCGCAAGTCACCATGTTGACGTTCATCTCGCCTTTGCCGACATGTTCCTTGAGGTTGACCGGCGGTACGCAGAACGGACCGATGGCCGCGGGCGCGAGGTCGATCATGAGGGCGCCTTCGGCGTTGACCTTGCGGCTGGTGTCAGCATGCACGTAGGCACTGGTGGAGTCGAAGACGATCTGCACGCCGTCGGCCTGCATGTGGGGAATCAACCCATTGACACCGTCAGCGGTGGTCTTGATGCCCATCTCTCGGGCACGCTTCAGGCCGTCGGATTCTGGGTCGATGCCGACCATCCAGACCGGCTCCAATGCCGGGCTGCGTTGCAGCTTGGCCAACAGGTCGGTGCCGATGTTGCCGGGGCCGATCAGGGCGCATTTGATTTTTTTCGTCATATGCAGAATTTCCGGAAAAGTCAGTGAAAGCGCACCGAGCCGCCCCCTATGGTTTCGATCATGGCGTCAGATACCCTCTTTCGAAGTCGACTGACACGTCATTGCCTTCGATGCGGACAGGAAATATTTCCAATGCCGCACAGGGAGGTGGAGATTTGACTTTGCCCGTGCGGACACAAAACTTTCCCAAATGCAGCCAGAATCCATCTGGTCGGGTATTGATTGGTCGCTGAAGAGTCATTCAAGCAGATTTCAGCGGTTTCGACGCAGGGTACGCCAGACACGAAAGCCCCAGCCAATCCAAATCAAATGAATCGCCAGCGTGACAAGCCCGAACCACAAAGCTTCGTGGCTCCATACGATGCTGTAAAAATCCCAGAGGCCATCGACAACTTCCGTTGCAATGACCACTGGAATGACGGCCTCATAGCGACCCGGATCGCGCGCGCCCCACAAGGCGACGGCCCCGATGGCACCCAACTGAAGACCGACAATGGCCCAGGCATCTTGCAGCAAGGTGAAGATCGGTTCATCCACGTGCAGTTCGACGCCTGGGTACATCGTGCCAAACAAGCCCAAGGTGCTAAAGGGAAGCGTGCCAATGAGGTTGATGATGTAAAAAACGCCGATGGCAATAAAAAACAGTCTTGCTTTTGTCATGGCAGCTTCCTCGGTTCAGGGGCGGGTTCAGGTTTCTTGCTTGGAAAAAAACATGCCCAGGCTATTCGACAACAACGTGCTCTGGGTGACTCCGCTCCTCACTATATTTGCCCGGGCACCATTCAGGCCAATTTACACCAAGGTTCAGTTAACACCAAGTTGTTGATGCCCATAATGTGCAGGTCAAGGACGGCCAGTCGCCTGAGATTGATCATTTTGCGACCAGGGGATGGCGTCCAGACAATAGTCGATGGCCCTGGGATGGTTTACCGGGTGATATCAAGTCGGTAATCGGATCGAATGACTTATCCGGAAGAGGCGAGACCTCTATAAAGGTCGCGATAAACGACAAAGCCCGGACAGTGACGGCTAACTCGCAGTAGTCACTGCCGACCGCTGTGAGTCAGGGGCGGCAGGCCATGTACATCAGTTTCTGCATCACACGGTCCTCAGGCGACGATGTTTGGCCGGGTGGCGTATCGGAGCATAGATGTCATACCTCTTATATAGGAGTAGCTGACACCTTCCTTGCTGGTCTGGCTGTTGTCCACGGGAAAAGCGTCCATATTCAGGGCTACATGGCCCATCTTCAGAGGCGAGATCGGTGCACCACTGGACTGCAGAAGCTCAAGGCTGGGGTCATCCCAGAGCCAGTCCGGACTGGCCTTGCCGCCTCGAAGTCACTCTGGCCCAGCGTAATCAGCCCGAGATAGGTCCGGATCAGTTCAGTGTTCGGAATACCGTGGCGCTTGATTACGGTGCGGGTGGTTTTGGTGAGCGACCTATGCCGGTTCAGACAGTGGCCCACCGGGGCCAGGCCGCTGTGGGGTGTATAGACTTCGGTTCGGGATTGTTGGAGAATGAAAGTGCGCGTGAGCCGAAAGCACTGACTGGGTGTGCGATGCTCTTATATCCTCCCAAAGCCCGCTATTGCAGGCTTTGGGAGGGCAAGGATTCAGTGATAAATCAATATTGACATTGACCTAAATTGAGGTTTGGTGTTTTGGTTTTCGCAGCATCGGGCCACGATTCGATCGTGCAAATCGCCAACCAATAATAATTACAATGAAGGATTAATGGTAATGCATTTTTGTCAGTTAAGTGAAAAAAGCCAAATTTTAAGCAGATGCTGCCTTAGCGATGCTGTCAGTTATTCCAACGAGCATGCAGGCTCCCATCGTGTTGTCCAAAACCGCATTAAAAATCTAAAGGTTAATCTGAAACACGTCGAGATTGGCGGCTTGGGTCTGTTCCAAATGTGCTACGGTGACAGAGCGGCAGTCTCGTCGTCGCCGCATGAACGCGAAGGTCTTTACCATGTGCACTTCGTGCTTAAAGGGCTCTGTTCATTGAGAGCGGGTGGTGAAGAGCATACATTAGCCCCCGGCGAATTATTGTTACTAAACCCTGACAGCACTTTAGACCTTACCTACTCAGACAACTACGAGAAGCTTGTCGTCAAGATTCCCGCTCGTTTAATTCACTCGGTTTGCAGCGAAAATAGGTGGAGTTACTCGGACTCGAGGGCGCGCCTCGCCCCGCTTTATCGTCACGCAAAGCAGGATGGCTTAATTAGTTTGCTTAGCTTGGTATGTCAGGAAGCGGAAAATGACGAGTCTCATCTTCAGGTGGGGGAACGCTATGCCAAGCTTTTAATAAGTAAGTTGCTCGCCATACCTGGCGGTAATATTAGCCGCGAGCCGATGAGTTGTGTAGGCGATTCGTTCGAACGTCTGGAAGAGTTCATCTCGAACAATATCAAGCAAATTATCTGTCTGGAGCAATTGGTCGAGCTGGCAGGTATGAGTGCTCCCTCTTTAAATGAGCTATTTAAGAAGCATGCTGGTACGACACCCATGCGATTCATACGCCAGCGCAAATTGGAAGCCGTTTATACTCACTTGAGTAACCCGGACGCTGCAGCGAGAAGTGTCACCGAAGCGGCTATTGACTACGGATTCCTACATCTTGGACGCTTTGCCGATAGCTATAAGTACACTTTCGGGGAGCTGCCATCGGAGACTCTGCGCCGTATGCGTGCAGAAGCCAACCTCATCGACTAACCTGATTACGCATAAGGCTCAGCGATCTTCAGGAACCGGTACGGCGTTCTTCATTGGTTTGCACTGCGGCGACAAACGGGAGCTTGTGCGCCGCGCCCGCGCTTTCCCGGCCGTTCACCGCCCAGATAGGCGTCATCCATCTCAATGCGTCCAGGAAGCTTTTCTCACTGGTTGCGCTTCTTTGAGCCGGTCTTCCCGGCTGTCCATCTGGAACTCAAAAACAAGACGATGCCCTGATTCAGTCCGCCAGGCTACGAGAATAATCCGTATGCCTGTCTAAAGGATGCGCTGACCCGCCTGCCAATGCAGAAGGCCAACATCATCGACGAATTATTGTCCCAAAACTGGACGCCCGCTACCCCTGACAAGGAGTGATGACCGGGCGTGTACCTTAAAAAACGGATGGCGATTTAAAGAAATCGGATATCCCCGTGCCGGCCAGCGCGACACAATAGCTGCGATTTGAAATGAACAGGGCTTGAGCAGATAAAGTCAAGCGCCTTAAGGGTCAACAGCTTTGCGCTAGCCAATGCTTAGTTCTGGAGTATGCGTCGAGCCAAGTTCAATCGGGCAGGTTTCGCGGGATCGGGATTAGATATGGCTAGGTCCATTGGTACATTTCAGTTCAGATTGGTGTTGGCATCGTAGGGTTTACTTGCGATGCAAAAACAAGAAGCTTGGTAGATGCTTTCGTTGGAGCATCTTGAGAGAAGACAAAGCATAGGAGCTCAATAATGAACAACAGTGAAGTAACCGAAACGCCCATAAAATGGGTGAAAAAATGGTCTAATGAAGAAATCAAAAATCTAGTGGATCAGGAGATAGGGCTGATTGATCCCCGTATTTATTCAGATCAGGACCTGTATGAAATTGAGCTTGAGAGAGTCTTTGCTCGTTCCTGGCTGCTTCTTGGGCACGAGGGGCATATTCCCAAGGCGGGCGACTATATCACAACCTATATGGCTGAAGATCCTGTCATCGTCGTTCGGCAGAAAGATGGGAGCATCAAGGTCTTCCTGAACCAGTGTCGGCATCGTGGTATGCGAATTGAGCGTTCGGATTTCGGAAACGCAAAATCATTCACCTGTACATATCACGGCTGGGCCTACGATACCGCCGGAAATCTAGTCAACGTCCCCTTCGAGAAAGAAGCCTTTTGTGACAAGAAAGAGGGTGACTGTGGGTTCGACAAGGCCGATTGGGGTCCGCTGCAAGCGCGTGTGGATACCTATAAAGGTTTGATTTTCGCCAACTGGGATGAAGAGGCCCCGGATCTGCTCACCTATTTGAGCGACGCAACCCCCTATATGGATGTAATGCTCGATCGGACCGAGGCGGGTACCGAGGTTATTAGTGGCATGCAGAAAACGGTAATCCCATGTAACTGGAAATTTGCCGCCGAGCAGTTCTGCAGTGATATGTACCACGCAGGCACGATGGCGCATCTGGCGGGCGTGCTGTCCAGCCTTCCGCCCGACGTGGATCTGTCTCAGGTGAAACTGCCGTCAACCGGTAATCAGTTCCGAGCCAAGTGGGGCGGGCACGGAACCGGTTGGTTCAATGATGATTTCTCGCTCCTTCAAGCCATTATGGGGCCTAAGGTGGTTGATTACTGGACCAAAGGGCCTGCAGCTGAGCGCGCTCAGAGCCGTTTGGGGCAAAAGCTTCCCGCTGACCGAATGGTCGCACAGCACATGACAATTTTCCCGACGTGTTCGTTTCTCCCAGGAATCAATACAGTCCGTACTTGGCATCCGCGCGGGCCCCATGAGGTCGAGGTATGGTCCTTCATTGTAGTGGATGCCGATGCACCGGAGGAAATTAAGGAAGAGTATCGCAGGAAGAACATTTTCACCTTCAATCAGGGTGGAACCTATGAGCAGGACGACGGCGAAAACTGGGTAGAGGTTCAACGAGGGTTGCGGGGTCATAAGGCGAGAAGTCAACCCCTCTGTGCTCAGATGGGTGCCGGTGTCCCGAATAAAAACAACCCAGAATTTCCTGGAAAGACCAGCTACGTCTATAGCGAGGAAGCCGCGCGCGGAATGTACCATCACTGGGCTCGCATGATGTCCGAGCCAAGCTGGGAAACGCTGCGGCCATGAGCGATTGAGAGCATCGAAGAAAGTAATCGCATTCCCTGTGTCTACTGCGGCTGGGGAACGCGAAAGTTGGCTGAGCCGGCGAAACAAAATCAACTCAGTCTTGGTGGCTATTAATCTGGCCGAATTCCAAAGGCATTGGTCCTAGGTCTGGAGTCGGCTTTGTTTAAACGCTCAATCTTATGCCAGCGCCTAATGTAGATAGAAGGAATAAAAAATGACATCTAGTGATCTTACTAAACCGATCGAATGGCCACTGAAGCCCGTTGATCATGAGCTTCAACACGCCGTGGAACAATTCTATTACCGCGAGGCCCAGTTGCTTGATTATCAGAAATACGAGGACTGGCTGGCTTTGATGACCGAAGACGTTCGGTACTGGATGCCGATTCGAACCAGCCATATCTCCCGGGATAAGGCCCTGGAGTACATTCCCCCGGGAGGTAACGCCCACTTTGACGAAGACTATGAGAGCTTACGGGCGAGAATTCGTGGGAGACTGTCAGGCTTAAACTGGACCGAGGATCCGCCTTCCCGCAGCCGACACATTGTCAATAACGTGATCGTCCGTCAAACAGAGGATTCTGCCGCGTTGGAGGTTAGTTCCGCGTTCCTTTGTTACAGAAACCGACTGGAGCGTATGACGGACATATATGTTGGTGAGCGCAGAGATATTTTGCACCGTGTGACCAATGGACTTGGGTTCAAGATTGCCCAGCGAACCATATTACTCGATCAGAGCACGATTACTGCTAATAATCTCAGCCAGTTTTTCTGATTGGTACAAAGCTCCTGTCGTTCACTTATAAAGCTCTCATATATAGAGAAAGCTTTATAAGTGAACCTTATCAATTCCTGCCTGAAAGTTGAGTCGCGAACCAAATCAAGTGTTAGGAGACAACAAAATAATGAAATTTTCCGTAGTATGTAACGTATCTGACATTCCCGTTGGTGAGGCCCTGAAGGTTGAAGGTAGCGAGGGAGCTATCGCGATTTTCAACGTCGATGGTGAGCTGTTCGCGACACAGGATAGATGTACTCATGGAGATTGGTCCTTATCTGAAGGGGGCTACCTCGAAGGTGACATCGTCGAATGCTCTCTGCATATGGGTAAGTTCTGTGTACGCACGGGCAAGGTAAAAGCGGCACCTCCATGTGATCCGCTCAAAATGTTTCCGTTAAAAATCGAGGGCGATGATGTCCTCGTTGATTTTGACGCCGGGTATTATGCGCCATGAGTAAATCAATTGTTATTATTGGCGCCGGGCTTGCCGGGGTAACTGCGGCTCGCTGTCTGCGCACTGAAGGGTATCAGGGGACGATTCACCTAATAGGAGAAGAACCTTGTGCTGCCTATGATCGACCGTGTCTGTCCAAGGAGCTCCTGGCGGGAAAAGTGAACGAGCCCGCGGCGATCCTGGGGCCTGACTGGAGTAAGTCAGCTAACATAACGCTCCATCTGGCGGAGCGTGTGACTGGAATTGATATCGCAAACAGGCAGGTTCGCTTGCAGTCCGACGGTCACATTCCCTACGACTATGTACTCCTGGCAACGGGGTCACGCGCAAGGCGCATCCAGGCTGAGGGCAGCAATCTGCCGGGCATCCATACACTGCGAACATACGAGAATGCCAACAGGCTGAAGGATTCACTGGCAACGGCCAAGTCCCTGGTAATCATTGGTGGCGGCCTGATCGGATGTGAAGTGGCAACCACCGCTAGTGGTCTTGGTGCCAGCGTCACCATTCTGGAGTGTGGGGACGAACTACTGTTACGTGTTCTGGGCCGTGATACCGGCAAGTGGTGTCGTAACGAATTGGAACGTATTGGCGTTCAGGTTGAACGAAGTGCGCATGCCTTGCGTTTCGAAGGCGACGAACGCGTGCGTGCGGTTGTGTGCACTGATGGTCGACGAATTGAAGCTGAGACCGTCCTGGTAAGCATCGGGGCCGAGCCGGCCGATGATCTCGCTCGCGCAGCCGGTATTGAGTGTCAACCGGGTGGTGGTGTACTCGTCGATGCCACTGGAAAAAGTTCAGATCCCAGAGTGTTCGCAGCTGGGGATGTGGCTGCCTGGCCACTGAGATCGGGTGAGCGGCGCTCACTTGAGACATACCTGAACAGCCAAATAGAGGCGGAAATTGCCGCCCTCGCTATGTTGGGCAAGCCCCAACCCTCGCCTCAGACCCAAACCTCCTGGACTGAAATTTCAGGGCACAGACTCCAGATGGCAGGTGATATTAACGGCCCAGGCGAAATTGTTGTGCGCAATAACGAACAGAGTAGATCCCGTCTGTTGTTCAGGGTCCTGGATAACCGCGTGGAAGCGGCCATAGCCATTGATGATCCGCGAGATTTTTCGATTGCAAGCCGTCTGGTGACGCGAGGTGTTCCTGTTTCCACGCCAGAGTTGGCTGATCCTCAATTCAGTCTGAGGGACTTTTTGAAGGCTAAGGCATAGCGACGCCGAGCGAGATTAATTTTGAAGGTCTACACGATTTCCAATTAGGAAGCCTATTTATGAAATTACAAGATGAAGTAGTCTTTATTACCGGGGGTGCGTCAGGGTTGGGTCGTGCCCTGGTAGATAGATTCGTTAAGGAAGGTGCCAAGGTCGCAGTTTTCGATAAATCTCCGGATCGAGTTCGCCAGCTGGAGCAAGAGCACGGTAAAGCAGTGGTATCGATTGCCGGTGATGTGCGTTCTTTGGAGGATCTGAAAAGAGCGGCCACCCAATGTGTTGACACGTTTGGAAAAATCGATGTGTTAATACCCAATGCGGGTATATGGGATTACAACATGCCACTTGTCGATTTACCGGAAGATAATATCGACAAGGCGTTTGATGAATTATTTCAGATTAATGTAAAGGGCTATATTCTCGCTGTAAAGGCTTGCCTACGGGCTCTCGTTGCCAGTCGTGGCAGCATTATATGTACGATTTCAAATGCGGGCTTTTATCCCAATGGCGGTGGGCCTCTATATACGGCTACAAAACACGCGGTTGTCGGCCTGGTACGTGAACTTGCATTTGAGTTGGCACCCTACATACGCGTTAATGGTGTTGGCGTTGGCGGGATGAATACGAGCCTGTCAGGGCCAGGTTCATTAGGTATGAACGAGAAATCCATATCTGAAATCCCGTTGGGGGAAATGTTGGAAAGCGTACTACCAATCGGTCGTATGCCCGATGTTGATGAGTACACAGGGGCTTATGTGTTTTTCGCCACAAGAGGGGATTCCGCACCCGCTACTGGTGCACTGTTAAACTATGACGGTGGGATGGGTGTCCGTGGGCTCTTTTCTGTGGCTGGAGGTAATGACCTCCTTGACAAGCTCAATATCGAATAAATCGAATAAGGAGATATAAATGGGTATCAAAAGCCTGGGCTACATGGGGTTCTCTGTAAGCGATGTGCAAGCGTGGCGCTCCTATCTCACCAAGAAAATCGGATTGATGGAGATTAATGGCTCTGATGAGAAAGCCTTATATCGTATGGATTCAAGGGAGTGGCGAATAGCGATAGAAAAAGGTGACTCTGACGACCTCGAATTTGCAGGCTATGAAGTGGCCAATCCCAAGGCGTTGAGGCTGATGACGGAACGTCTACGTGAAGCCGGGGTTCAGGTCAAGACGGGCGACACTGAACTGGCAGAAAAACGTGGCGTGATGGATTTGATCTCATTCAATGATCCATTTGGGATGTCCTTGGAGCTTTACTATGGGGCCACAGAGTTATTTGAGCAGCCTTTTATCTCTAGCGCTGGTGTCAGCGGGTTCGTTACCGGAGAGCAAGGAGCGGGACATTATTTTTATGCGGTTCCAGATATTGAGAAAGGCCTGTCGTTTTACACGGAACTGTTAGGCTTTCAGTTATCCGACGTAATCGACATCGCGATAGGCCCAGATATTACTGTGCGAGGTTATTTCCTTCATTGCAATGGTCGCCACCACACCCTGGCTATCGCCGAGGCTCCGTTACCCAAGAGGGTTCACCATTTCTTGCTGCAAGCCTTGACGTTTGATGATGTAGGTTATGCCTACGACCGACTCGATGGTTCGTCAGACAAATTAACCGACTCTAACCTTCGGGCAGGGGAAAGTGACAACAGTACATCTAGCATGATCACTGCGACGATCGGACGTCACGTTAACGACCACATGGTCTCATTTTATGCTGAAACACCATCCGGGTTTGAACTTGAATTTGGCTGGGGTGCTCGTGACGTCGATGATTGTTCCTGGGTGGTGACAAGACACAACCGAACTGCCATGTGGGGGCATAAATCGGTACGAAGAAAATAACAGCTTCTACTAACGGGAATTGGCATAGATAAAATAAAAATGAAGGAAAAAATAAAAATGAAGAAAAAAATAAAAATAACATCTGTTATAGCTGGCTTGATGATGACCGCCGGAAATGCCTTGGCGGTCAGCGACGTGTTCAGATTTGTTGGGCATGGTCCAATTTCCACGGCTATGGGCGGAGCTGCAACTGCTTATGATGTGGGTGCAGCGGGTATGATGACGAATCCTGCGACGCTATCTTTAATGGAGCTCGGCTCTGAAGTTCATGTGGGTTTCGATGTTGTAATTGCTGACCTCTCGGTTAAAGACCAAGCCACTGGGGAGGTCTCCTCCTCCAGAGATCACTCGAAAAACCGAGGCCCATATGCTGCTCCGCAGCTGGCCTATACCTATCGCAATGGCTCCCTGGCGCTTGGTTTTGGTGCCTTTGCTCAAGGTGGGGTAGGGACAGAGTACGGTAATGATGGTTTTCTCTCCCGTGCCACCGGGGGGCTTGATACGGGGCTCGAGTCTTCCAGTCGGCTGCTTACAATGAATATCCCGTTTGCTGCCAGCTATGAGGTTAATGACCAGCTTATAGTAGGGGCCAGCGTGGATGCCCTGTGGCAAGGCCTGAACCTTGAAATGTTGATGGGGGCGGACCAGGTAGGCTCGCTTATGGGGTCTGGTAGTGTGAGTGGGACTCTTGTACCTGTACTTGGAGGCTTGCCTGACTTTCGTGGCGCGCATTTCAGCTTTTCAAGAAACCATCCGGTTGCAAGCGGTGTAGATGCCTGGGGTTTTGGGGGGCGAGTGGGTATGATCTACAAGTACAGCCCGGATACTCGAATAGGGGTTGCTTATTCCATGAAGAGCCATATCGGGGACATGAAGGGTGATGGAGTCCTGACTGCGGTCGATGCTGTTGCCGGACAAATCGCGCTACCTGGAACAGTTAAGATTCGGGATTTTCAAACACCCGCTCAATTGAATCTGGGGATAAGCCACCAGGTTGGTAGCCAGTGGTTGCTGGCGGCTGACCTCTCCCGGATCTTCTGGGAGGATGCAATGGAAGATATCGATGTTGGTTTTGTGGCGGATACTGGCCAAAATATCGATATTCTCCTGCCGCAGAATTATAGAGATCAGACAGCGCTATCGCTTGGCGCTGCCTATATGACGGGAAAGTGGACGCTACGAGGCGGTGCCAGAATGGCGACTCAGGCGCTACGCTCAGATACATTACTTGCGGTTATTCCTGCTATTCCTAATACTTTCGGGTCTCTGGGTTTTTCCTACCAATGGTCAACGGCAAGTAAAGTGGACTTTGCCTGGACCACTCCTTTGAAGAGACGATGGAGAACTCTAAGCTGCCTAACACTTCTGACCCAATAAAGGTTAAGCATTCTCAAGATAGTTTTGGTTTGGCTTACACTTATAGATTTTAAATTTCCCTCGGCTTGGATAAGAACAAGGAGGTTCTATCGATAGTGTATGTAATTTACTCCAGATACTCCGGATCCAACGTCATTGAATTAGTGACGTTTATCCAGAGATATCATATAATTACGGTTCACAAACACACGAGGAATACGCCTCATGAAACTTCCGCCAAAACTAACGGTTGACACGCCCAGCGAGATCCTGACTGAAAATTGTACATAAAATAACCAGTCTACTGGATGACCCCGCCTTTATCGCCGAACACCGCCAACGTCCCCAGGATTTCACCCGCCGCTGCCACCTGAACTTCAAACACCTGGCCCTGTTCCTGCTCAATCAGCCCCAGTCTGCCTTGCAAACCGAATTGAACGGCTTTTTCCAGCAGGTCACCGGCGCGGCCCTGGAATCCTGTCAGGTGACCGCCTCGGCCTTCTGCAAGGCCCGCCACAAGCTGGATCCGACCGTGTTCGAGGCCCTGAACCAGGTGGTTCAGGCACAACTGGATGCGCAGGGTCTGCGATACCGCTGGCGCGGCCTGCGCCTGCTGGGCATCGACGGCTCCAGTGTCCATCTCCCCCTGGAAGACAGACAGGCCAGCCATTTCGGCACCCACCAGGGCCTGCCGGTGGCCCGCTTGTCCCAGTTGATCGACCTGGGCGACGGCCAGACCCTGCACAGCCTGCTCGTCTCCCCGACGATCTGTGAGCGCGGCTGTGCCCAAAGCCATCTCGATCACGCCCCCTCAGGCAGCCTGATCCTGTTTGATCGCGGCTATCCCGCCCACTGGCTGTTCGCCGATCTGGCGCAACGCCGAATTCCGTTCGTGATGCGCCTGCGCCTGAACTTCAATCGCGCCGTGCGGGACTTTGTCCAGTCCGGCGACCGGGAAACCCAACACACCTTCACCTGCACCAACTGGCTCTCGCGCCAGGTGTGCCAGCAGTCCGGGACGGATCTAGACGGCCCGGTGACCCTGCGCCTGGTGCGGGTGGACCTGCCGGGGGGCACCACGGAAGTGCTCGCCACCTCCCTGCTGGATGCGCAGGCGTTTCCTGCGGCAGACTTTGCCGACCTGTATCACCGCCGCTGGGGCATCGAAACCGACTACCGGCGCCTCAAGCAAACCCTGAACCTGGAGAACTTCAGTGGCCGTTCCCCCCAGGCCGTCCAGCAGGACCTGCACGCCCGCATCCTGCTCAAGAACCTGGCACTGCTGATGCAAACCCTGCAGCAACCCGAGATCGACCGGCGTCACGCCCAGCGCAAACACCGTTGGCAGCCCAACTTCACCCAGGGGCTGTCCTGCCTCAAGAACAGCCTCGTCCGGCTACTGCTCAACCCCACCCGCGCGCTGCTCTCAGGCCTGCTGGAACTGATGGCCAGCGCCCTGGGCGCCATCCGCCCCGGCCGCTCCAGCTCGCGAAAACGCCGGCGGTGCGCCACCAAAGGCTGCGAGGGGTATAAGCCCACCCGCTAAGTTGCGTTAACAACCCGGACCCCACCACTCACCCAACCAACAGGCTGCTTCCGGAGCGGTCGGCTTCCGCTCGCCCTGAAAACGCGCCTCCCCACCTGTACAGGTCACGACCCGCCTGAAATCCGGTCTATCCCCCAAAAAATCGCTTCAGCTGGCGCTCATTGCCGCGATATCGTTACGATGATGCCACCAAACCCCGCCCATGGCTTCGGCTGGAACTGGATTTTGGACTCTGCGGGGCTTAAGTTGATGACGTTGACTCCGGATCGAGTTGCATATATCTTCTTTGGGATAGCGGTTGTAAGAATCTATGTGCGCCTTCTGAAACCTAGCCCGAATTTCTCATGAGGGGATAAAAGAAAGCGGCTGAAAGTGTTAAAATTTCAGGACCTTACACCATCAATCAACACCAACAACCGCTATCCAAAATGGTACCTCAAAAACTGACCTTCTCGCCACTTTCCCGCCGCCAGATTGAAACCGACTTCTCCGGAGGCCATATCACCTCCGATGCCGGCTTGCTGTTACTGCGCGAAGTCGACAAACAACACCGGTTAACCCAACGGCTGGCCGAGACTCTGACCGACCAGCGGGATCCCCGGATGATTCGTCATGAGCTCAAGTCCCTGGTCCGGCAACGGGTCTACGGTGTGGCCGGTGGCTACGAAGATCTGAATGATCATGAAGCGCTTCGCTTTGATCAGGCACTACAAACCGCCACGGGGAATGCCTCGACTCTGGCCGGCAAGTCCACGCTTTGTCGAATGGAGCAGGCGATGGATCGGCAAACCATTGTCAAAGCGCATGAGTTGCTCTGGCACCACTTTATCGAGCAGCATGAGAAGCCGCCCAAGGAAATCGTGCTGGATTTTGACGGCACCGATATTCCGGTGCACGGCGACCAGCCGGGTAAGTTCTTTAACCGGTATTACGACCATCACTGCTACTTCCCGCTTTACGTCTTCTGCGGTAGGCACTTGCTGGTGAGCTATCTGCGCACCAGCAATCGAGGTGATGCCCGGCACAGCTGGGCCATTCTGGCGCTGCTGGTGCGATTTATTCGCGAGTATTGGCCACAGACCCGGATCGTGTTCCGGGGCGACTCCCACTTCAGCAAGCCCCGACTGCTGGCCTGGTGCGATCGCAACCAGGTGGATTACATCGTAGGCATGGCCCGCAACCAGCGGCTGGAGGCGCTTGCCGCCCCAGCCATGGACAAAGTCCGGACCTACTACGAGGCTCATGGCCATAAGCTCGCCAGCACCTTCCGCTTCCGCTACAAAGCCCGAAGCTGGCATAAGCCACGCTGGGTGGTTGCGCGCCTGGAATATGGCCCTCAAGGCCCGAACCCCCGGTTCGTTATCAGCTCCCGCTACGATGACGGATTCAAGCTCTACTACGAACAGTATTGCGCACGGGGTGATATGGAGAACCGGATCAAGGATCAACAACTGGATCTGTTTGCCGGTCGCACCTCCAGCACACACTGGTGGACCAACCAGTGGCGGCTGATCTTATCCGGCTTCGCCTACACCCTGTTCGAGCGTTTGCGGGTGCATCTGAAAAACACGCCCTTCGAACGTATGAGTGCCGGCACCTTGCGCTTGAAGCTGATCAAGGTTGGCGCAGTCATCATCCGCAACACCCGCCGAATACGGGTGTTGATGAGTGATAGCTATCCACACAAGAACGATCTCTCAGCACTGGTTCAGCGCTTGGTGCCCCAGTAGATAATCGGGCTCCCCCGGCCCGATACCAATGGGGGAAAGGGGGAGTTGTGCCTGAATGCCGGAAACTGGCTAAATAATCGCCAACTTCGACCATGACCACTCGGATCTGGCACTACCAGGCTTGGTCTGCGAAGGTTGTTGGAGCACTATGAGAAATCCGGGCTAGTGACCCAATATTTCGAAAAATGAGGAATGAGAGATGACGAACCCTGAAATCGGTAAGAGCGTTGTAGCGGCAGGTATCCAAACCAATTACCACGACGTTGGAGAAGGATACCCGGTAATACTGGTTCACGGCTCTGGACCGGGTGTGACTGCCTACGCTAATTGGCGCCCTAATATTCCATATCTAAGCCAGTTCTATCGTGTTATTGCGCCCGATATGGTTGGATTCGGCTATACCGAACAACCTGATGGTTATGAGTTTTCCCTGGATAATTGGGTCCAGCACATCATCGGTGTTATGGACGCTTTGAATATTCAAAAGGCTCACATCGTAGGTAATTCTTTTGGGGGGGGGCTCGCGATTGCTACCGCTCTGAGGTATCCGGAGCGAGTGGGTCGTTTGGTCCTGATGGGCGCAGCTGGCACTAAGTTCAAGCTCACAGAGGGCCTGGATGCAGTCTGGGGTTACCAACCGTCTATAGAGAATATGCGTAAGCTTCTCGATCTCTTCGCTTATGACCGTTCCCTGGTGAGCGATGAATTAGCAGAGGTGCGATATAAAGCAAGTATTCGCCCTGGAGTTCAGGAGTCATTCGCAAGTATGTTCCCTGCCCCACGCCAGCAGTGGCTAGACTCGTTAGCCAGCTCTGACGAAGAGCTTAAAAGTCTTTCCAATGAGACATTGATTATTCATGGAAGAGAGGATCGGGTTGTCCCGTTATCCAGCAGCTTGCACTTGGCTGAAGTCATAGATCGTGCGCAGTTGCATGTTTTCGGTCGCTGTGGGCATTGGACACAAATTGAACATACAGATCGATTCAACCGTCTCGTAGTTGACTTCTTTAATGAGATCAACGAGTAGTGTGCTGAATTTTGTGGGTAGATAGAATCGGGTGCCTTTAATGCAAGCGTTAATAATAATTCGGATTCGTATTGACGCAGTTATTGAAGGCGCCGATTTAAAATCGAATTTCTTCAGGCGAGGAAATGGGGGGTGAGAAATAAATATGTGTTCTAGTGAGAGTGACGGTGACAGAATTGCAAAGGAACTTTTTTCTGCGTACCAGAGCTCTACGCCGATACAGAGTATTACGGATCGATATCCTGAGCTAACCGTCCAAGATGCATATCAAATACAGAAACTATTTCTTGCTAAGAGGTTGGCGCTAGGTGAGCAAGTTATTGGAAAAAAAATAGGCGTTACCAGTCAGGCTGTCATGGACATGCTGGGTGTGAACCAACCCGATTTTGGCCAGCTGACGGACCGCATGGTGATCAACCAGGGCGAGTCGATTGCCATGAAATCCCTGATCCAACCGAAAGCGGAAGGTGAAATCGCCTTTGTCCTGAAGCGGGATCTGAACGGCCCCGGTGTCACCGTCGCTGATGTGCTTAGGGCCACCGAAGGTGTGATGGCGTGTTTTGAGATTGTCGATTCACGAATTCGCGACTGGAAGATCCGGATTCAGGACACGGTCGCGGATAACGCGTCGTGTGGCGTGTTTGTACTCGGGGATCGCCTGGTGGACCCCCGTAATCTGGACCTGTTCACAACCGGTATGGTGCTGGAAAAAAACGGCCGGACCGTGGGTACGGGGGCAGGTGCAGCCTCCATGGGGTCCCCGGCGATTGCGGTTGCCTGGTTGGCCAACACCCTTGGCGAACTGGGAATGTCGCTGAAGGCCGGTGAAGTCATTTTGTCCGGCGCTTTGTCCGCAATGGTGCCGGTCAATGCGGGTGACAATTTGCGGATGACGCTGGCGGGTATTGGAAGCTGCTCCGTGCGGTTCGACTGATATAAGCAACAGGAAAGAGTCATGAGTAAGAAAATCAAAGCAGCCATCATCGGCTCGGGCAACATTGGCACGGACCTGATGATCAAGATCCTGCGCAACGGCCAGAATATTGAAATGGGCGCCATGGTGGGTATCGACCCGGAGTCTGACGGCCTGGCCCGTGCCGCCCGCATGGGCGTCGCCACCACCCATGAGGGCGTGGATGGCCTGGTGAAGATGCCGGAGTTCGCCGACATCGACATCGTGTTTGATGCCACTTCCGCCCGGGCCCACATGCACAACGAAGTGTTCCTGCGGGGCCATAAAGAGAGCATCAAGATCATCGACATGACCCCGGCGGCCATCGGCCCCTACTGCGTGCCGGTGGTGAACCTGGAACAGAATCTGAAGGAAGGCAACGTCAACATGGTCACCTGCGGGGGCCAGGCGACGATTCCCATGGTGGCGGCGGTCTCTCGTGTCGCCAAGGCCCACTACGCCGAGATTGTGGCTTCAATCTCCAGCAAGTCCGCCGGCCCCGGCACCCGTGCCAACATCGACGAATTCACCGAGACCACCGCCAAGGCCATCGAAGTGGTGGGCGGTGCCCAGAAGGGCAAGGCCATCATTATCCTCAATCCGGCCGAGCCGCCCCTGCTGATGCGGGATACCGTCTACGTGCTCTCCGATGCCGCCGACCAGGCGGAAGTGGAGGCCTCGGTGGAAGAAATGGTCCAGGCCGTCAACAGTTACGTGCCCGGTTATCGCCTCAAGCAGAAAGTGCAGTTTGACGTGATCCCGGAAGACCAGCCCATGAACGTTCCGGGCCTGGGCCGCTTCAGCGGCCTGAAGACCTCCATCTTCCTGGAAGTGGAAGGCGCCGCCCATTACCTGCCGGCCTACGCCGGCAACCTGGACATCATGACCTCCGCGGCCCTTGGCACCGCCGAGCGCATCGCCGAATCGCTGGTCAACTGAGGAGGAAAAAACGATGACTTTTAATCCTGGCAAGAAACTCTACATCTCCGACGTGACCCTGCGCGACGGCAGCCACGCCATCCGCCACCAGTACTCCATCAAGAACGTGCAGGACATTGCACGAGCCCTGGATAAAGCGAAAGTGGGCAGCATTGAAGTGGCCCACGGCGACGGCCTGCAGGGCTCCAGCTTCAACTACGGCTTCGGCGCCCACACCGACCTGGAGTGGATCGAGGCGGTGGCGGAAGTCATCGAACACGCCAAGATTGCCACCCTGCTGCTGCCCGGCATCGGCACCGTCCACGACCTGGACAACGCCTACAACGCCGGCGCGAGAATCGTAAGAGTGGCCACCCACTGCACCGAGGCGGATGTCTCCAAACAGCACATCGAGCACGCCCGCAAACTGGGCATGGACACCGTGGGCTTCCTGATGATGAGCCACATGCAGACCCCACAGGGTCTCGCGGAACAGGCCAAGCTGATGGAAGACTACGGCGCCACCTGCCTCTATGTGGTCGACTCCGGCGGTGCCATGAACATGAACGACATCCGCGACCGCTTCCGGGCGCTCAAGGATGTGCTCAAGCCGGAAACCGAAACCGGCATCCATGCCCATCACAACCTGGCCCTGGGTGTGGCCAACTCCATCGTGGCGGTGGAAGAGGGCTGTGACCGTGTAGACGCCTCCCTGGCCGGCATGGGCGCCGGCGCTGGTAACGCCCCGCTGGAAGTGTGCATTGCCGCGTTCGACAAGATGGGGTGGGAGCATGGCACGGATGTGTACGCCCTGATGGACGCGGCTGACGACATCGTGCGCCCACTGCAGGACCGCCCGGTACGGGTGGACCGTGAAACCCTGGCCCTGGGTTATGCCGGAGTCTATTCCAGCTTCCTGCGCCATTCCGAAGTGGCGGCACAGAAGTACGGTCTGAAGACCGTGGACATTCTGGTAGAGCTGGGAAAACGCCGCATGGTGGGTGGCCAGGAAGACATGATCGTGGATGTGGCGCTGGATCTGCTGGCCGCCCAAAAGAAGCAGAATGCATGAGCAAGACATTACCTGATTACGCATAAAGCTCAGCCATCCTCAGGAACCGGTACGGCATCGGCGGCGTTCGGGCGGCGGCCGTGAGAAAGCGCGGGATCATGGCCTTGAGGTCATAGCGCCGATTGAAGCGATACTCGAGCTCGGCGGCCAGGTAGCGCGGGGCGTGCTGCCCGCATATGGCATGATAGGTACCGGTGATCGGGTTCTTGAGGTTACCGAGCAGCGTGTTGACCGAGTTGAACTCCGGGTTCGCCACGCTGGCACGCCCACCGCCGGTGATATGGCGCACATGAGGGTAGGGAGGCGCATCGAAGGCCCGGAAGCTCCCGAGTCCGTCGCTGCTCACCTGACTGCCAGGCACAACGGCATGTCGGGCATGCGACGGATCCCGGTCAGGGTAAAACGTAAGCGCCTGTTGAAAGGTCAAGATGGCAAACGTGCAGCGGCTGTCGAGGTGATGCTAGCCAGTCCTTACATAAAGGATCTGATCAATAAGGGGGAAATTGATGGCATTGGAGAAATCATGGAGAAGAGCCCCGAGCAGGGCATGAAAACCTTTGATCAGGTCATTATGGAGCTTTATAGCGAGGGCAGGATCAGTCAGGAAGAGGCCTTGGCCAATGCCGATTCACGCCATAATCTTGAAGTGAAGATACGTCTTGAAAGCGGAACTTTCGGTTCTGGAGGGGATACTTTCAGTATCCAGGACTGATGGGAAACGCTAATCAATCATAGGTCAGGAGGAGCTCCATCGCGTTACTTCCGACATGCCAAAAAAAGAGGCTGAGTTTTCAACAAAAGTGAGTGTTGGTCTATCCGCCGGAATGTTCGCTTTGCGACCTTTGCGATAGTGATGACGCCTCACTCTCGACCGCGACGATTTTTTGGGGAGACCACAAGTTACCGGCGCAGACCCCGAGGTTACCTAAAATACTAATCAGAAACAAAGTAAGCGAACATCACCCGGCGATATACGCCAGGTCCGGATGACCGAAAAAAGACTTCAATAACCGGGGTAGTTTCTGTAACCGCCGAAGTTGTCGATAAACGATATTCCGAAGTTGGTCTTTGCTGTTTATGATCTTTTTTCCGACGTGGTGGTATTTGATGTAGCCCCAAACGGACTCATCAGGATTCAGTTCCGGTGAGTAAGGCGGCAGGAAGAACAGCTTGAGCTTGCCGTTGAGGCCCTCCACGTATGCCCGGACCCGGCGGGCATGGTGCACTGGATGGTTATCCAGAATCAGGAATATCGGCTTTTCGGCGTCTTGTACCAATGCTTTGAGGAACCCAATGAAGGCGTCCGTATTCATTGTCCCTTCAATGGTTTTGAACCGAAGCTCTCCACGGGGGGAAATGGCAGAGATCATATTGATGCTGAAGCGACTACCGGTATTGCGAATCACCGGCGTTTCTCCGATGGGCGCCCAGGTAGTGCCACTATGGTAGTCAGAACGTATGCTGGCCTCATCACCAAAATAGATGGTGGCGCCGACCTTCTTGGCTTCTTTGCGAATCTCTGGGTAAGTTTCCTCTTTCCACTGCTTTACAGCCTCTGGCTTCTGCTGGTACGCCCGGTGCAGTGGCCTTTGCGGTGTCAGCCCCAGGTTGCGAAGCAGGCGACCGACAGAGACATCACTGAGTCGAACGTTGAACTTTTGCCGGATCAACTCCCGTACCCGACCCCGGGTCCACAAGGCAAAATCGAACTTCAACTGGTCCGGGGTAAAGGTGGTAATCCAGGTGTAAAGCTCCCGAATCTGTTCGCCGCTAAGCTTTTTCGGACGCCCGGGAATCTCTTTGGCCTTCAGTGCGTCAAACCCACCTTCACGGAAAGCAGCCAGCCATTCATAGATACGGGCCCGACTCATACCCAGGGCTTTGATGACAACTTCAGGACTTTCACCATCCATAACCTGTTGGACAGCACGAATGCGAAGAGCTTCCAGAGTTTTATGATCCAGTTTACGACCGTCAGTATGGCGCATGAGTAGGCAACTCCGATAAGGTCGGTTGAACAATGCCTACATTATAAATGATGTCCGCTTACTTTTGTACTTCTTAGTAACAAAAAATGCAGGCTGATCAGAGTTGTATGGCAGCTTGTATGACGAACCTGATTAATATGCATAACCATCTGATTGTTATGAAAAGTTAGATTCCCTTCACCCGCTCCACTTCATTGCCGCTCGACTGTATCTCTAGTGTAGTTTGAGTCGGGGTTGCATGGCACGGCTGATTTTATCCATCAGCCAGATAATCCCGGTGCGGAACATGCCGTGCAGGGCTACCTGATGCATCCGGTATAGGGACAGGTAGAACATGCGGGCCACCTTGCCCTCGATGTACATGCTGCGGCCGGACAGGTTGCCCATCAGGTTGCCGACGGTGGTATAGCGGCTGAAATTGATCAGCGAACCGTGGTCGTTGTAGACGAAGGGCACCGCCTCGCCATTGTCCAGGCGGTTGCAGAGGGTCTTGAACAGGGTGTCTGCCTGCTGGTGCGCAGCCTGGGCCCGGGGGGGAACTGGCAGGTCGGAATCCGGTTGCGGACAGGCAGCGCAGTCGCCGAAGGCGAAGATATTGGCATCCTGGGTGGTTTGCAGGGTCTGTTCCACCACCAGTTGATTGCTCCGGTTCACCTCCAGACCTTCCAGCTCGGCCAGGAAGGCCGGGGCCTTGATGCCCGCTGCCCAGATGGTCATTTCCGAGGGTAATTCGGTGCCGTCTTTCATCACGACCGTACTGGGCCGTACCTCACTCACCGGCTGGCCGGTCAGTACTTTCACCCGCTGGTGTTCCAGCTCCCTGGTGGCCGCCGCAGACAGCCGGCCAGGCAGGGCGGGAAGAATGCGGTCAGCGGCCTCGATCACGGAAATGGAAACGTCCGAGGGCTGAAGGTGGTTCATGCCGTACACCGGCAGCTCGCGGGACGCCAGTCGCAATTCTGCTGCCAGTTCCACACCGGTGGCACCCGCGCCGATGATGCTGATATTCAGGGTATGCTCAGCCCCCTGCAACGCCTCGTGATTCTTGCGCAGAAAGGCGTTGAGCATCAGGTTGTGGAAGCGCCGGGCCTGTTTGAGGCTGTCCAGGAACAGGCAGTTGTCCTGGGCGCCGGGCGTGCCAAAGTCGTTGGCGGTGCTGCCCACGGCAATCACCAGTGTGTCGTAGGGGATATGGCGTTCGGGAACGACCTCTGTACCGTCGACATCGTGGAACGGGGCTATGACCACTTTCTTGCTATCGCGGTCCAGTCCGCTCATGCGGCCGAGCTGGAATTCGTAATGGTGTTTGCGGGCATGGGCGCGGTAGTTGATCTCGTTCGCGCTGGCATCCAGGGAACCGGAGGCAACTTCGTGCAGCAGGGGTTTCCAGACGTGGGTCAGACCGGAATCCACCAGCGTGATTCTGGCTTTTCCCTTTCTACCCAGTTTGTTCCCGAGGCTGGTAACAAGTTCGAGACCGCCGGCGCCACCGCCGACCACAACAATGTGATGAAGGTTATCCATACCAATCAGACCTGTAAGTGAAGAGAGCCAAGGACTCTTCAGGCGAGAATGCTTGGCTGTCCTCACTCGGAACCAGACGAGAAGCCGGAATTCGATCGGGAAACAGGGCGGGGCCTGAGCCGGGCAATAATGTTAACGCGCCCGGACCTGTGGGTACAATTCTACGGAAGTGCTGTTTCCTTCCGGCCTGGCGCTCGCGAACCTGTGGATGGCGCGCTCGCCGCAGCTGCAGAAGGAACAGCGGGTCTAATGCTGGGTGCGATACCCGTCCAGGATGGCGGCCATATCGTCACCAAGGTCTTTCATGGCTTGCGGATCCAGATTGCGTTCACCCATGGACCTCAGGCCCATGATCTGCGCCTGCAGGAGCCGGGCAAGTCGACGGCTGTCTACGGATTGCGCCAGCTCCCCTTTCACCCGAGCCTGCTCTACCAGGTCTGCAAGAGATCCCTCGATCGCAGCAAGAATGCTGTTGGCCTGGTCCGCCAGGGCCGAATGCGTATTGCTGGATTCCAGCAGTGTTTTCACGATCATGCAGGCTCGTGAAGGTGCCGCGCTTCCGTCGCCGCAACCGCAGGCGATGCCGCGCAGATAGTCCTGAAGGCCGTCAACAATGGAATCAAAACCCTTGAGGTGAACGGCCAACTCCCGGCCGCCCTGTTCCGCATAGGCGGCCAGTGCTTCTGAAAACAGACCGTCCTTGCTGCCAAACGTGGCGTAGATGCTGCCCGGCCGCATATCGAGGGCCTGCTCGATCTGCTTCATGGAGCTGCCGTGATAGCCCTTCTCCCAAAACAGACCAACGGCCTTTTCCAGAGCGGTTTTTCGGTCATAGCGTGCGTGTCTGGCCATAACAACAATTCACCATCGTAGTGATTTGAATGACCACTCAATTATATCTTGAATGACCGCTCAATAACAGTTAGCCTGAAGTGGTAATTGAGCAATCATTCAATAAAGGAGTTGGCAATGACAGATTTCCCCCTTCACGACAAAGACACGGCACCGGAGAAATCCAGACCATTGCTGGACAACTCGCTCAAGGCGTTCGGCATGATTCCTGGCCTGCATGCGGTCATGGCGGAGGCGCCGGGCATCCTTGAGGGTTACCAGCAACTGCATCAACTGGTGCTGGATAGCAGCTTTGATAATGATGAAAAGACTGTCGTCTGGCAGACCATCAACGTGGAAAACGCCTGTCATTACTGCGTTCCGGCCCATACCGGGATTGCCAAAATGATGGATGTGTCTGACGACATTACCAATGCACTGCGGGACGAAACGCCGCTGCCGAGCGACAAGCTCGAGGCGCTCAGAACCTTCACTCTTGCGGTCATGCGCAAACACGGCAATGTCAGCAAAGAGGATCTGGACGCGTTTTACGAAGCGGGCTACCAGCACCGCCAGGTGCTGGAAGTGATTCTGGTGTTGTCCCAGAAAGTCATGAGTAACTACGTCAACCACATTGCGGAGACGCCCGTTGATGAGCCGTTCAAGAAGTTTGAATGGCAGAAGAAGCAATAATCCGGGCTTCGCGGCAACGGGACGGGTCAGCCCGCGTCCGTTGCCAATATGTTCGCCTGTCTTGATCGTTTTTTGGTCTCGAGCCGCTTGTCGACGCACCGGGTGTCGTCCTCGAGAATAACGACGCATTCCAGGCACTGAATGCATTCGTCGTAATCGATCCGGCCATCCTTGCGAATGGCATTGATACCGCACTCATTCTTGCAGTGCTGGCAGGGGTTGCCACAGAGCTCAACCCGGTCCAGCCAGCTGAACAAGCGTAACCGGCCGAGCGCCGCGAGGCCGGCGCCCAGCGGGCACAGGTAGCGGCAGTAGAATTTGTGGATGAACATGCCGATCACAAGCAGGCCGACGGCGTAGAGAACGAAGGGCCAGGAGCGAACGAAAAACAGGGTTATGCTGGTTTTGAATGGTTCCACCTCCGCCATTTTTTCGGCGACGGTCAGGGAGTAGAAAGCGGTGCCCACCAGAGCCAGCAGGATCGGATATTTGAGCAGAATCAGGCGCCGGTGCCAGTGCTCGGGCACTTTGATCTGGCGGAACTTCAGTTTCTCGCCAAGCCAGGCGGCCATTTCCTGCAGGGCGCCAAACGGGCAGAGCCAGCCGCAGAAAAGGCCACGGCCCCAGATGAACAGGGTTATGAATGTGTACACCCAGAGAATAAAGATGATCGGATCCAGCAGGAACACATTGAGAGAGAAACCGTCCCAGATCGCCAGGAACAGGGTGTAGATGTTAACCACCGAAAGCTGGCCCTGGGCGTAGAAGCCGATAAAGAACAGGGTGAAGAACAGAAATCCCCAGCGGAACCGGTGTACCAGCTTCGGGTTGCGGCTCAGGGTTTTCTGGCGGGCGAAGAACACGGTCAGAACGGTCAGGCCGATTACCAGCAGTGAAATCTGCCACCAACGTTCTTTCCAAAGGCCGATCCAGACCGGTTCACGGGTGTCCTCCGGGTTGGGAGCAACCTCGACGGTTTCGAACAGTTCTTCGTTGAAGCGAACCGGGATATTCAGGGACGTGCGGTCCACCATCAGGTGATTGCGGGCCAGTTCGACATTGAGCTTCAGATTGGCTTCCGCCCCGGGGTTGAAGCCGGCGTTACCGCCCACGCGGAACAGGTTTCCGGCATCGAATGACGGAATGCCGGCCGCCCGGAAATCGAGATTCTGGTCCAGCAGGTTGAGGTCGCGCATTTCCACGGCAAGGTTGTTCTGGGTGAGCCCAACACGGTCCGGAGAGCTGCCGGGCACGAACTCTCGGGAAACGTGGGGAAAGGCGCCCCGGGACATGACGGCCAGAACCTGTGCGCCGTCATCCAGCCGTTGCATGAGGCGCTGATAGCCATCGTCTCCAAGCAGGTTTCGTCCCACCATGGGCGAATTGATGTAGGCGAAGAAAAGCTCGGTAAAAGGTTCGCCGTCTGCGGGTTCGATGTCCATGGGGTAGTCTGAAAGAGGCCGGCCCAGCTCGGCCTCGATGGATTCGGGAGCAATCTGCCAGTGTCCGATGTAACCGCGATCCACCAGTTGCTGCCAGGACATGGGCTGGTAGAAATCCGGTTTCGCCCGTGTGGGTGCGCTCTGGGCAAAGCCCTCGAGTTTCTTGCGGGCCACCTTGAGGGCTGAAGAGAGCACGGTGTCGTTGATGATCAGGACCGAAACCGTGGCCTTGCTGACACCGTCAAAGTGCACCACGTTGCCGTCGCTGGTTCGTCCGGAACGGCTGGAGTTGGAGGTGCTGACAATAATCTGCTCTTGTAACGAATGCCCTTCGTATTGGTCTACAAAGTCGAACAGGGGGCCTTCGCCCAGGCCATGGAGAAAAACCGGCTCGTGGTGATTCAGCACCTTGATGCCGGTGAAACGCCCTTTGCTGTCGAGGCCGATCAGCATGCTGATCGGTTTGCCGGCAAAGCCCTGTAGGCGGCTATGGTCTGCGGTTTCGTAGGCATAGCCAAGCAGTTCCTGGAGTTGATACACCGGGTACACGGGAAAATCGGGCAGCTTGTCTTCAATGACCGTTGCCGAGGGAAACAGCTCCTGAATCAGCGCCCGCTTGCTGTCTGACAGCTCGGCGTGAACCGGGGGCACTAAAAACAGACAGGCAAGAAGGAGCACGATGCGCCCTGCCATGGGGTACTCCTGTGGTTCTTTTTGTTTGAACTTCCATGCTAGAGTTTTCGGCCCCGGGCTCAATGCGACCTCGGAGCCAGCTGAATGCTACTTTGTGAGGAGAAATGCCATGACCGACGCTACCTACACGCCACCCAAAGTCTGGAAATGGGACTCTGAGAGCGGAGGTCGGTTTGCCAGTATCAATCGCCCGATCGCCGGTCCGACCCACGACAAGGCGCTACCGGTTGGCAAGCATCCGTTGCAGCTTTATTCGCTGGCGACGCCCAACGGCGTGAAAGTAACGGTGATGCTGGAGGAGCTGCTGGAGCTGGGTATCAAGGACGCCGAGTACGATGCGTGGCTCGTCAGGATTACCGAGGGCGATCAGTTTGGCAGCGGGTTTGTGGAAGTGAACCCCAACTCCAAGATCCCGGCCATGGTGGACCACAGTGTCACCCCGTCCATCCGCCTGTTCGAATCCGGGTCCATCCTGCTTTACCTGGCGGAAAAATTCGGGGCGTTCCTGCCCAGTGACATCGCCGGACGCGCGGAGACCATGAACTGGCTGTTCTGGCAGATGGGCAGTGCGCCGATGCTCGGTGGCGGCTTCGGTCATTTCTACGCCTACGCGCCGGAATACTATGAGTATCCGATCAACCGTTACACCATGGAGGTCAAGCGCCAGCTGGATGTGCTCGACCGTCAGCTGGCAAACAATCGATACATCGCCGGCGACGAATACACCATCGCCGATATGGCGATCTGGCCCTGGTATGGTGCCCTGGTGAAAAACAAGGTGTACGACGCGGCCGAGTTCCTGGAAGCCCACACCTACACCAACGTCATTCGCTGGGCCGATGAGATTGCCCAGCGTCCGGCGGTCAGGCGTGGCCGCATGGTCAACCGGGCCTGGGGTGAGCCGAGCAGCCAGCTGCACGAGCGTCACGACGCCAGTGATTTCGAGACCCAAACCCAGGACAAGATTGGTGACGGTGAATGAAGGTCGCGGTTTATTGCGGCTCCCGGTCCGGAAATGATCCGCTGTACGCGGACAAGGCCCGGGAGCTGGGTGATTACTTCGGTCGCAATGGTACTGAGCTGGTGTTCGGCGGAGGCCATGTCGGTCTGATGGGCATCGTGGCCGATTCGGTATTGGCCGCCGGCGGCAGGGTTCACGGGGTGATCCCCGAGCACCTGCGAGACCGGGAACTGGCCCACTCCGGTCTGACCGAGTTGCATGTGGTTAAAAACATGCACGAGCGCAAGGCCCTGATGGCGGATCTGGCCGACGGCTTTGTCGCATTGCCGGGTGGTATTGGCACGCTGGAAGAGCTGTTCGAAGCCTGGACCTGGGGCCAGTTGGGGCTGCACCAGAAGCCTTGTGCCATCTACAACGTCAACGGGTTTTTTGACCCGTTGCTGGCGATGGCGCAAACCATGGAGCGGGCGGGTTTTCTCAAGCAGCAATATATCGACATGCTGATCCAGACCGATCAGCCCGCGACCCTTCACCGAGCCTTTGAGGGTTATCAGAGCCCCGAAGAAAAATGGTTGTGAGCGACCTCACTCCATCCGGCTGACCTTCGCCATCAGCCGGCGCCAGTCAATCGGCAGCCGGCTTTCAAGTTCCGCCAACACCGGATCTTTGGGATGCACCGACTGGAAGTGCTGTTTGCTGGCATAAACCACGGTGTTGTTACTTTTGCTTCGAAAGCCAAGAAGCACCGCAAAGTGCCTCTTGAGCCGCCGGAAGTAAGCCCCCTGGACATCCGGAGTCCGGTGGTAATTCAGCACCAGCCAGCCGTCCTCCGTGAGCACCCGGGCGCACTCATCCACAAACTGTTTCTGGGCCTGTGCAGGGCTCATCCGGTCTGCGTTGTACAGATCGGCCAGAATCATATCCGTGCTCGCCTCCGGCAGCTTTTCCAGGGCATCCCGGGCATCGGCAATGGTTACCTCAAGGCGCTCACTGCCGGGCAGATCAAAAAATTCCCGGGCAGTGTCCAGTACCGCCTGGCGCAGTTCGACGGCGTGTATCCGACACTCGGGATAAAGATGGTGAAAGGCGCCGGCCATCACGCCGCCGCCCAGGCCCAGAATGGTGACGTGGCGAGGGTTGGCAAAGACCGCCGGCAGCATCATGGCCCGGTTGTACTCATGAACTGGCAGATAGGGAAATCGGCGATCAATCTTGCTTTGCTCGAACACCGAATTGAAGGTAAGCACCCGGTGTTTGCGGTAATCGACCACCAGAATGCTGCCCAGGGCATCCCGGGTGTGGTGGATAATCTCGCCTTTGTTGAACATGCCGGCTTACCGGCCGGATTCTTCGAACAGGCGCTTTACGCTGTCGGTTTTTGCCAGCGACAGAGCGGTATTGCCGTTGCTGTCCTTCGCTTCGCGATCGGCGCCTTTTTCCAGCAGCAGGCGTACCGTTTCCGGGTGGCCGTGCTTGCTGGCCAGGATCAGCAGGGTCTCGCCCTCGCTGGTGCGCATGTTCACCGGGACGCCGGCATCAAGCATCACGCTCAGAGGTCCGGCACCGCCGTTGCAGGCCAGTTCGAAAATACCCTGGGCGAAGGCAACCGCATCCTCGTCTTTCTGGTTCGCGGGTTGTTGCGGCTTGCCGGGCTTCTGTTGGCTCATCGGGGCTCCGTGGTCAGTTCAATCGATTTTGTGTTAAAAACGTATTATCACAGAATGAGACTGTCCCAGACACAGTCAATGAGCCCAAGGCTAAAAACGACAGGAGGCAACGCCGTGAAACTGCAGGTTGAAGGCATCGAAGAAGGCCAGCCGATTCCCGAGAAATTCGCATTCGGGGTATACAGCGAAGATGACCACATGAGCTTCGGTCCCAACCGGAACCCCGAAGTTGTCTGGGACGGTGCGCCCGAGGGCACGAAAAGCTTCGTGGTGATGATGTTTGATCCGGACGTGCCCAGCGTTGCGGATGATGTAAACCAGGAAGGCAAGACGGTTTCCAGGGACATCCCGAGGGTCGATTTTTTCCACTGGCTGCTGGTGGATGTGCCTGCCGGCACCACCCGGATTCCGGAAGGCGAAGACAGCGATGGCGTGATTCCCAAGGGCAAGGAGCCGGGGCCCGGTCCCATCGGTATCCGCGGCGTGAACAATTACACCCAGTTCCTGGCGGGCAATCCCGACATGAACGGCACCTACGCCGGGTACGATGGTCCCTGTCCGCCCTGGAACGATGAGATCATCCATCACTACCACTTCGAGGTGCATGCACTGGATGTGGATACCCTTGCCCTGGATGGCGAGTTCGATGGTAACGATGTGCGCGAAGCCATGGCAGGCCACGTACTGGCCAGCGCCCGGGTGACGGGTACCTACACCCTGAATCCGGACCTGCGCTAACGGATTCAGACACCGAGCAGTGATATTCCGGTAACCCAATCGGTTACCGGATAGCCATCGTTCCCTCCCCCTGATTCCTTTCTGAACGTCACAGAAGTGTCTTGTTGTTGTCATGTCCCCGTCACCCGGTCTTGCCAAGGTGTCAGCATCCGGAATGGTTGAAAGACGGGAGGCAAGATGCGGAGCTACCGGAGCGTTTTCATTTCCGATGTGCACCTGGGCACGGCTGACTGCCAGGCCGAGTATCTGCTGGATTTCCTGAACCAGGTCCGCTGCGAAACTCTGTATCTGGTGGGCGATATCATCGACCTGATTGCGATGCAGCGACGGGTTCACTTCCCGGATTCCCATCGGGCCGTCATTCACAAACTCATTGAGCTGGCTGCCAGTGGAACGCGGGTGGTCTATGTGCCCGGTAACCACGACGATTTCCTGCGCCGGTTCTGCGGCCAGACCATTGCCGGTATTGAGCTGCGCTACAAGGCCATACACACCACCGCAGATGGTCGACGCTTCATGATCTGCCACGGCGACCAGTTTGACCAGGTGGTGCGTTGCAGCCCGCTGATGCTTCTGGTCGGTGACCGTGCCCACGGTATCCTGCTCCGCCTGAACCGCTGGTTCAACGCCTGGCGCCGGCTCAAGGGCAAGCCTTACTGGTCGCTGGCAGCCTGGGTAAAGAGCAGAATCGGCAAGGCGCGCACGTTCATCCGGCGGTTTGAACTGGCGGCGCTGACGGTCGCGGAAAAGGGCAACTACGACGGTTTTATCTGCGGCCACATCCACTCCGCCGGCTTCCTGCGCAGCGAAGATGGTCTTTACTGCAATGACGGCGATTGGGTAGAACACTGCACGGCGCTGGTGGAGCAGGAGAACGGCACACTGGAGCTGCTGCATTGGTCGGAAAACCCCAATGTTCTGGCCAGAGAGCCTGACGCCCCGCATCCGGATGTTTGCGGAGACGCCCGGCCGGTGATTGATGCCCTGCCCACAGCGTTCGTGGAGCAGGTCAACCGGCTCGTCAGCTGAGCAGAGGTGTGCGGCGACCTCGGTCGCCCACCCTGGCACTCGCTCATGCCCATCGAGGCTTCAATACCCCTCCTTCAGGGTGGCTATTTTTCATAACGCCATCGTATCCCTTATACTCCGTGTCCCTACCAGCCCTTCATAGGCTTTATGGCTGAACATACGACATCACAGACAAGCGGTTTTGCTGGCGCTGGCCCCGGGACCCGCGCCGCCAGTCATCGCGCGCGTCGTTTCAATGCCTGGACGGTCAGCACCCTCGTGATCGCCCTGCTGGTTGCGATGCCAGTGCTGGTCATCCTTGCCCATGTGTTTTTCCCGTCCGGTGAAGTCTGGCAACACCTTGTCAGCACGGTTCTTGGAAGATACCTCAGTAACACCGTGGTACTCAGTGTCTCTGTGGCTGTAGGAACCACCCTGATTGGCACTGCCTGTGCCTGGCTGGTGGTTATGTGCCGGTTTCCCGGCAGGCGGCTGTTCGAGTGGGCTCTCCTGCTGCCGCTGGCGGTGCCAACCTACGTTATTGCCTATGCTTACACGGATTTCCTGCAGTTTGCGGGGCCACTACAAAGCGCCTTGCGCGACTGGTTCGGCTGGGAGTTTGGCGACTATTACTTTCCGGATATCCGGTCCCTGGGCGGTGCTGCCCTGCTGATTACCATGGTGCTCTACCCCTACGTGTACCTGCTTGCCCGGGCATCGTTCATGGAGCAGTCGGTAAGTGCACTTGATGTTGGCCGCACTCTCGGCCTGGGACCGTGGCGTATGTTCAAACGCATTGCTCTGCCGCTGTCCCGTCCTGCGATCATCGGCGGCGTTTCGCTGGTCCTGATGGAAACACTGAACGAGTTCGGGGCAGTCCAGTTCTTTGGCGTCGATACCTTCACCACCGGAATCTACCGGACCTGGTTTGGCCTGGGTGAGCCGGTTGCAGCGGCTCAGCTCGCAGCCTGCCTGCTGGTGTTCGTGGTTCTTGTTGTTGTTCTGGAACGCGTTTCCCGCGGTGGCAAGCAATACCATACCTCGGCACGGTATCAGGCATTGCCCGAGTATTCGCTGAATTCAGGTCAGGCTGCGCTCGCCTTTGCAGTGTGTTTCCTGCCTGTTCTCATTGGTTTTATTGTCCCTGCCCTGATTCTGCTGGAAATGGCGATTACGACCGGCGACAGCCTTTTCGGGACGCGTTTTCTGGAGTTCGCGTTCAACAGTCTGATACTCGCCTCAAGCGCGGCGCTGGTTGCCGTCACGCTTGCGGTAATGCTGAGTTACGGCGCGCGGCTGAATCCCAGCTCCTGGGTCCGGAGTGTGAACCGGATTGCGGCCATGGGCTATGCCATCCCAGGGTCTGTCATTGCCGTGGGCATCATGATTCCGCTGGCCTGGCTGGATCAGAAGCTCAATCTCTTTCTTCGTGACAACTTTGGTTTCATGGTGGGTCTGGTACTCAGTGGCAGCGCTTTTGTCCTGATCTACGCCTACACGGTGAGATTCCTGGCCGTCTCCTTCAATACGGTTGAGGCCAGTCTGGGGAAGGTTACGCCCTCAATGGACGCAGCTGCGCGAACCCTCGGTCAAACCGCCGGTGGTACCTTGCGCAAGGTTCATACGCCGATCATGCGCAGTAGCCTGCTGGCGGCCGGTATACTGGTGTTTGTGGACGTGATGAAGGAGTTGCCGGCGACCATCATACTCCGGCCGTTCAACTTCGATACCCTGGCGGTCCGTGCCTACAGCCTGGCCTCTGACGAGCGATTGGCCGAGTCGGCCATGTCCTCCCTCGCCATTGTTGTGGTCGGGATCATTCCCGTGGTCATTCTGAGCCTGGCGATGCGTCGGTCCCGCCCGGGAAGTAAAACGGGGTAGCCACGGTTTACTCGGCGAACAGAAAAACCTGCGACATATCCAGCTCAAGCGAGACAGCCTGTCCCTCTTCCGGCAGAAACACCCCGGGCACTTTTGCATGCAGGTGCATTTCCTGCCCGTCCGGCCCGTGAGCACAAATATGCAACAGACTGGTCGGGCCGAGCAGTCGGGACATCAGAACATGGCTGGTGCGGTCATCACCGGCCTGTCCTTCAAGTTGCCTGACTTTGACCGCCTCCGGACGGATCAGAATTCTAGCGCTGCTGCCGTCCTCAAAACCTTTAGCTTCCAGGTGGCCCAATGGCGTTGTCACCACGCCGTTGTGGACAACGCCGCGATGTTCGTTCACCTGCCCGAAAAAGTTGACCACGAACGGCTCGGCAGGATTGCAGTAAAGGTCTGTAGGAGTTCCCGTTTGCACGATCTCTCCGTCTCGCATCAGTGCGATCCGATCTGCCATGAACATGGCTTCCTCCGGGTCATGAGTAACCAGAAGAGTGGCCGTGTTCAGCTCTTTCAGCACATGCAGTGTATCGTCCCGAATCTGGTCGCGCAGCCGGGCGTCGAGGCTGGAGAATGGTTCGTCCAGCAGCATGACCCGTGGCGACGGAGCAAGGGCCCTGGCCAGGGCTACCCGCTGCTGCTGACCACCTGAGAGGGTATGTGGGTAAACATTGGCGGCATCGGCCATGCCCAGGCGCCCCAACAGTTCGAGTGCGCGCGTACGTTGCTGCTTTTTCGGCATGGAGCTGATGCCGAAGCAGACGTTCTCCAGCACCGTCAGATGGGGGAAGAGTGCAGATTCCTGGAATGCCAGGCCCACATTCCGCTTTTCCGGGGGTACCTGCACGCCACCGGGTGCCGAAACCAGGGAGCTGCCGAGAAAGACTTTGCCGCGGGACGGCGTCTGGAGGCCTGCAGCGATACGCAGCAGCGTTGTTTTGCCGCAGCCAGAAGGGCCGAGGAGGCAGACAACCTCGCCTGCTTCCAGATGCAGGTTGATGTCTTTGACAACGCTATCGCCATGGAATTGGCAATGCACGCGGTCAAGCATCAATGACGGGCCCGACAGGCCGTTCTCGAGTTGGTCGCTGTAGGTTGGGCTTTCCTGATAAATGCTCATGGTGCCGATCCAGCCTCCCGGTTCAAACTCCAGTGGAGGTGCAATTGTAAGCTTGTTGCGTCTGATTGTGTATTGAATACGTAAAAGCGACTGATTCCTATTTATTGACTTCTATGCCCGGGTTCGTTTAAATCGCATCTAAATACTAATCGTTTTCACCTGCAATAGTAATTAGCAACCAAGGAGAGATCCCGTGGTATCTCATAAAGCGAAGTTGGCAGCCGCTGCCCTGGCAACAACACTGGCAGCAACGAGTGTCTCCGCGAGTGAAGTCAACCTGTACTCTGCGCGGCACTACGATTCGGACCAGGCAATTTATAACGCCTTCACCGAGGAGACCGGCATCAAGGTCAACCTGATTGAGGGGAAGTCCGATGCGTTGATCCAGCGAATCCAGCGAGAAGGTGTCGCCAGCCCGGCCGATATCCTGATTACCGTTGACGCGGGTAACCTCTGGCGAGCCGACCAGGAAGGCATCTTCCAGCCGGTGGATTCGGAAGTTCTGAACAGCCGTCTGCCGGATTCCCTGCGTCATCCGGAAGGGCATTGGTTCGGCTTCAGTCAGCGTCTGCGCGTGATCTACTACGATCGTTCAGACTTTGATCCTTCCCGGATCAGTCAGTACGAGGACCTGGCCAAGCCGGAATTCAAGGGCGAGATCTGCATCCGGTCCTCCAGCAACATCTACAACCAGTCATTGCTGGCCAGCCTCGTTGAGTACCACGGCGAAGAAGGCGCTGAGGAGTGGGCGCAGGGCGTAGTCAATAACATGGCCCGTGATCCCCAGGGTGGCGACACCGATCAGATCCGTGCTGTGGCTGCCGGTGAATGCAACCTGGCGGTTGGCAACCATTACTACTACGCGCGCCTGCTGAACTCTGATGATGTTGCAGACCGTGAAGTGGCCCGGGAGGTTGGCATTATCTTCCCGAACCAGGATGGCCGTGGTGTTCACGCCAACATCGGTGGTGCGGGTGTGGTGGCTACCGCGCCTAACCGCGACAACGCTGTCCGGTTCCTGGAGTTCCTGTCCTCCGATACCGCCCAGCAGATCTTCGCTGAGAGCAATCACGAGTTCCCGGCGGTAGACGGTGTACTGAAGAATCCGGTGCTGGATTCCTGGGGCAACCTGAACATTGATGACATCAATGTGAGCGTACTGGGCACCAACAATCCGGAAGCGGTGAAGATCTTCGACCGTGTGGGCTGGCGTTAATCGAAGTATCACGAAATTGATCGCAGATTACGCTTGAGAGAGCGTGCCCAAGGGCCGGATGTTGGTAAGACATCCGGCCCTTTTTATTTTATCGAGGCACCGGCTGTGCTTCCTGTTACCTGATGAGCGGGTAGAATAGCCGGATGACCCGATCGCCGCTGGTTTTCCGTCTCTCCTTTCTTGCCATTGTCGCGTTTTTGATGGCCATGATCTGGCTTCTGCTGCGGCAACTGGGCATGCCTGCCAGCTTTGCACCAACGGTGCTGTCCGACTGGTTTGCCAGTCATGGGACTCTTGGGCCGGTATTACTGATGCTCCTGATGGTTCTTGCTGTCGTGGTCGGGCCAATACCCACGTTGCCGATCAGTGCGGCGTCCGGCCTGGTTTACGGAATGTTCAACGGAACGGCAATCGCGGTAGCCGGTGCACTGGCGGGTTCGCTGATTGCCTTTTATCTGGCGCGAGTGCTTGGTCGCGATGCTGTTCAGCAGAAGCTCGAAAACAACCCGGTATTCTCGGCCAGAGGGTCACAGCGGTTCCTGTTTATTGCAGTCCTCCTCACCCGGTTAATCCCGGTGTTCTCCTTCGCCCTGATCAGCTATGCCGCCGGAGTGACGGCGATACACCTTTGGCGTTACGCCTTGGCAACGGTTATTGGAATGTTACCCATGACCTTTGTGTTTGCCGGGTTGGGGCATACCCTCGAGCTTAACCCCACCCTGACCGTTATAGCGGCAGCTACGGTATTGCTGGTCATGAGCACGTTGCCCCTTTACCTGCGGCATCGCCCACATTCCCGTCTGGCTCGCTGGCTGCAGCTGGATGGAAGGGTCTGATGCCCGCTGCAGATTCTCAATTTCCCACAAGCGACTCGATATCCTGATAGACGGTCGCAGCATCCGTTACCCTGGCGAGCCAGCTCAGAGGAATGCCGTTCTCACCGCCAACACCGTGCATGGCGGCCATGGCCGGGCCAATCAGCCAGGCTCGACCGCAGGAGTCACCACCACAATGAATGTTGGCGCGGATGGCTTCGGTGTAGCTCCGGGCGGTGTTCAGAATGTGAAAGCTGACCGGCATGGCTTCCTGCAGGTAACAGGTGCGGCCAAACGTGTCACCGGCAGCAACGCCGTTCAGTTCCGAGCTCTCAAGTGCCCGTTTGAGGGACGCCTGATCGGGTGCTTCGTCGATGGCCGAATTCATTGCCTTGGCAAGAGGCTCGCCCCTGAATAGCCCGTCCAGAAGCACCGCTGCACACTTTGCCCAGGCAACGGCCTCGTCGTTGTGATTGGTAACCCGCACGGCTGCTTCAACAACGTCCAGGAGGTTTGTGCTTCCGCTATGGGCGGCAACGAGTGGCGGCAGCTTGGACACCGCAGGCAACTGCATGTCGTCGGCGCCACTCGCCGGTACCAGATTGCGGTCGATGGTTTCCGCCAGATGAACGCCGGCGTCCTGAATGGCCTTTTCCTTGTACGTCAGGCTGATGGCCTCCCGCACCGGCTGCGCAAGCGCGCTGCCGCTCAGACGGCGGGTGTAGGGCATGACCTTCTGCACCAGAATCCGCTTCTGTTTGTCGGAAAGATCATCCGGCATGCCGGACTGCGCCTCCTCGACCGCCTTGCGCTCGATCGCATTGAAATTCTCCAGCGTGATCCGTGTCGGGTTATCGATGAATCCCCGCCACTGGCCACCGGGCCCAAAGAACGAACGAAACCGGCGCTGGTAATCGCGGATGTCCAGATTGCCGTTGGTGGCCAGTAAGCTGTCGGTCAGCACGCCGGTGGCTGCGCCGTAGTGACTCACATCGCCAACCTGTTTCCCCTCGTGAGCGAAGTAACCGAATCCCTTTGTGTAGTACTCGGCTCGTGGAGGCAGGAATTCGGGCGACTGTCCACCCACCTCCAGAATGCGCTCGCTGTTGTAGAGCCAGTGCAAACCCAGGCTGGCTGCGTCTGCGACCCAGCCGCCTGCCAGAGCAGCGGTGATGGCGCCTTTTCTTTCGGGAGGGAGATTGCTGACCATGGGAGATCCTTGATGTCCGGTTTGTGAGTCCGACCTGAAGGATTATTCGATAACGTCGCTGATCTGGACCGTTGGCTGAACGTTGGTGAAGTTCGGGATGTCGCCAAGAATTTCCTTGGCATGGGGGCCGAAGGCGGTCTGGAAATCGGCAACAGAGTCAAAATACATGTGGCCCATGGCAATGTAAGTGGGGCCCTCTCCCGGGGCGCCGCCGGCCAACCCGGATTCGATGGCTGTGCGCTTGCAGGCATCGCCCAGCCTGTCGCGGACCAACGCCATGTGCGTGTCTCGGTAGTAGGCAAGGTCAAAGGTGCTTTCTGCGGTTTTCGGATACATCACACTGACTTTGATCATTTCGGGCCTCGGTTTGTGGAATCGCGGGGACCCTCTTTTAGCGCCTCGGCCACCCGTTCGTCAATCTTGCGGATAAGCTCCTCGTCTGCCTCGCCAGAGGAATGTGCTTTTAACATGTCGGTGCTTGCCCGCAGATTGCCGATAAAGGTCCGGCAGTCCTTGCACATCATCAGGTGCATTTTGACTGACATGTTCTGGAGAACAGGCAGCTCGCCATCAATATAGTCGCTGGCAATTACCGCGAGATCCCTGCACATCAGCATTCGCCGGTCTCCTGGAAATTCTCCACCATCAGAAAGATCTTTTGCCTCGCTCGATGCAAAAGAACACGAAGATTAGAGGCACTGACGTCAAGAATGTTACAGACGTCATCGGATTTATGCTGGTGGGCTTCGTAGAGCATCAGCGCCGAGCGCTGGGTTTCCGGAAGGGAGGAGAGGTGTTTGTCGAGGCAATCGCTGAGGGCGCCGTTCTCCATCAGGGTGTCGGCGGATTCATGGAATTGAAGTTTGGGTGGCAACTCCCAGCGTCCTTTGGCGTTAAAACGATGGGCCAGTTCTGGCTCCAGGCTGTCCGAAAAGTCTGTTGGGACTTCCCTGTTGGCCGATCGAAGCTGATTCTTGCAACGGTTGGCAACAACCCGGTGCAACCAGGTTTTTAAACCTGAACGACCTTCAAAGCCATGGATCGCATCAATAACTTTAACCCAGCAATCCTGAACGGCTTCTTCTGCACTGGAATGATCCAGATAGAACCGGGCGACTGCTAACATGCCGGGGGTGTAGGCACGTACTGCTTCCTGAAAAGAGTCATTATCACCCGTTTTCAAGCCCTGAATCAGTTCTATCTCCTTTTCCCGACTTGAGTCAGTCATGACCGTTCCCTTTTATGAGCAATTGTTCAAGAATAGCAGTAAGTTTGGAAATCGGTCGATAAGTTCCCGGCGTATTCGGTAGGCGGTGTAATCAAATTGTTAGATATTCATGAGCAATCGTTGACACAATGCGTTGCCGAACGACGTACAACAACGGTCAGCCGGTAACGAACACTGAGCCCAAGGTTTGATGTAACACTTCCGGGATTGGGGTGTCTCTTCGTTATCACGTTCAAGGTAGAAAGGATTATTTCATGACACTCAAGAAATGGATTCTGGTCGCGTTGATTGCGGCTGTGGTTGTCGGGTTTATTGCCAGTGGTGGTAGCGAGCTTCTGACTCTCGAGAACCTGAAGCAAAACCAACAGTCCCTCGGTAACTGGATCGATCATAATCTGTTGGTTGCGGTGCTGGGCTTCGTTGTTGTTTATGTCGTGGTAACAGCGCTTTCTCTGCCAGGCGCTACCATCATGACTCTGGCTGGTGGTGCGTTTTTCGGCAATCTCTACGGTCTGGCAGCCGTCTCCGTTGCTTCAACTATCGGTGCGTCGCTTGCTTTCCTGGTGGCGCGGTTCCTGATGCGAGACACGCTTCGAAAACGGTATGGCGAAACCGTGGCGAAGATGGATCGCGGCATTGAAAAAGACGGCGCCTTCTACCTTGCAACCTTGCGGCTTGTGCCGGTGTTTCCCTTCTTCCTGATCAACCTGGCCATGGGCCTGACGGCCATGAAGCTGCGCACCTATGCGCTGGTAAGCTGGATCGCCATGTTGCCCGGCACCTTTGTTTATGTGAATGCGGGTACCCAGTTGGGCCAGATCCAGTCCACCGGCGACATCGTCTCGGCCGATCTACTGCTCTCCTTCGCGCTACTGGGTCTGTTCCCGCTGATTGCCAAATTTGTGGTGGGCTTTATCCGCCGCCGCAAAGTGTACGCCGGCTGGCAGAAGCCCGAACATTTCGATTACAACCTGCTGGTCATAGGCGGTGGCTCTGCCGGTCTGGTCTCGGCCTACATTGCCGCAGCCGTGAAAGCCAAGGTGGCTCTTATAGAGAAGCACAAGATGGGTGGCGACTGCCTGAATACCGGCTGCGTGCCCTCCAAAGCGCTTATCCGCAGCGCCAAGGCGGCGGACACCCTGCGCCATGCCAACCGGTACGGGCTGGAATCGGTGCCCGTTAAAGGCTCGTTCAAGAACATCATGAACCGGGTCAAGGATGTCATCGCGAAAGTGGAGCCCCACGATTCGCCGGAGCGATACCGCAAGCTGGGTGTGGACTGCATTGCCGGCGAAGCCAGCTTCGTGTCGCCCTGGGAGCTAGAGGTCCGGCACAATGACGGCCGCACCGAACGCCTGACCGCCCGCAGCATTGTGGTGGCCACCGGCGGCAAGCCGGCGGTACCACCGATTCCCGGCCTGAAGGACATGGAGCCGCTAACCTCGGATAACCTGTGGGAACTGCAGGAGCAGCCCGAGCGCTTGCTGGTGCTGGGCGGTGGTCCGATTGGCTCCGAACTGGCCCATGCCTTTGCCCGACTGGGCAGCAAGGTGACCCAGGTGGAGATGGGTGAACGCCTGCTGGCCAAGGAGGATGAGGATGTCTCCGAACTGGTTCTGAAGCAGTTCCAGGCGGACGGTGTGGATGTCCGGCTGAAACATGCTGCTGCCGAGTTCCGTATAGAGGAAGGAGAGAAAGTTGCCTATTGCGAGCACTCGGGTGAGCGGGTGCGCATTCCTTTCGACCAGGTTCTGGTTGCTGTTGGCCGTGCGGCCAACACCGCCGGCCTGAACCTGGAGCGGATTGGTGTGGATACCCTGCCGAACGGAACCGTACCGGTAGAGGAAGACATGAGCCTGAGGTACCCGAACGTATTTGCCTGCGGCGATGTGGCTGGTCCATACCAGTTCACCCACGCGGCGGCCCATCAGGCCTGGTACGCGGCGGTCAACGGTCTGTTCGGGCAGTTCAAGCGCTTCAAGGTAGACTACCGCGTAATGCCCTGGGTGACCTTTACCTCGCCGGAAGTGGCGCGGGTGGGACTCAGTGAAGCCGAGGCAACCGCGCAGGGCGTGGCCTACGAAGTGACCCGCTACGGGCTGGATGATCTGGATCGTGCCATTGCCGAGAGTGAGGATCATGGTTTTATCAAGGTGCTGACCCCGCCGGGCAAGGACAAGATCCTGGGCGCCGTGGTGGTTGGCAGCCACGCCGGGGAAATCCTGGCCGAATTCACCCTGGCCATGAAGCATGGCCTGGGCCTGAACAAGATTCTGGGCACCATTCATCCGTACCCGACCTGGAACGAGTCGGCGAAATACGCCGCCGGCGAATGGAAGCGCGCTCATGCCCCCGAAGGCATCTTGAAGCTGCTGGAAAAGCTCCATGGCTGGCGCCGGGGCAGGGGTGGAAACGAGCCGACAAAGCAAAAAGAAGTGACGACAAGCTGAGGCCATACGGCGATGACTGAACCAAACAGGCATCGCCCCTGTCTCTGCCCCTGGAATTCTGTACAAGCGAGGAGCATTCATGCCCCTGACTGAAGTTCGACCGGCCCGGAAAAATCGCATTCCGGCCGTGGAAGTCCTGGAACCCCGGGCCCGCGACAGCTGGACCCACACTCGCAACGGCGACCCCCGGGGTTACATCGATGGCGACAAGCTCAAAGAGCTGTGGATCCACACCGGCACCGCCTGCAACCTGGCCTGCCCGTTTTGCCTGGAGGGATCGCACCCCGGCGATGGCCGCATTCCGGGCATGAAACTGAGTGACGTAAAACCGTTTATCCACGAAGCCATCGACATGGGCGTGGAGCAGTTTTCCTTCACTGGTGGCGAGCCCTTTGTGATCCGCGACTTCGTCAATATCCTGGACTACGCCAGCCAGCACCGGCCCTGCTTCGTGCTCACCAACGCCACCGAGCCACTGCATAAGCGTCAGCATCAGGTGTTGCCCTTGCTGGACAACCCCTACCCGATCCATTTCCGGGTCAGCCTGGATTTCCCCGACCGGGCCCGGCACGACAAGGATCGCGGCGACGGCAGCTTTGATGAAGCCCTTCAGGGCATCCGTTGGCTGATTGAACAGGGCTTCAAGGTGTCCATTGCCCGCCAGACCGACCCGGAGGAAATTCTTGCGGACGTCGAAGCCGCGTTCCGTGAGATCTTCCGGGAATGGGGCATTCCGGAGGACCTGGCGTTTACCGCGTTTCCGGATCTGGGGACGCCTGGCTCCGAGGACGGCAGCCCGGAGATTACCGAGACGTGTATGGAGAAGTATCCGACGAAGGAATCCCGGTCGCACTTTATGTGCACCTATACGCGGATGCTGGTGAAGAAGGGCGATCAGGTTCGGGTTTATGCCTGCACGCTGGTGGATGATGACCCGCAGTATGACCTGGGGGGGACGCTGACCGAGAGTATGGATGAGCGCATTATGTTGCGGCATCACCGGTGTTTTTCCTGTTACCGCTTTGGGGCTAGTTGTTCGGCGCCGGCTTGATTCTGGTGTAGGGCCGCTCAGGACTGATTGCTGGTCATTGGCGGCCTGGGAGGTGAGGTTATTTTCCCTTGGGAAAAACAACTCGCTTCGCTCAGACATCTTTTTCCTGGCGGGAAAATAACCTCACCACCCAGACCGCGGGTACGGCTTTGCTATTCGGTTGTTGGCTATCTCCTTCGCCGGGGAAACCAGAACGGAAGTTGAACAAGGGGCAGGCCGGTAGGGATTTCAAAAAATGTGGAGCGCCATGGACGGCGCGACCAAGCCCCCCATGGATGGGTTCACGGGCGTTTTTTTGAAATCCCTACCGGCCTGTCCCGAAAGGCACCCAAACCAGAAACCCGGGAAAAACCCCGGATTAAACGACAAAGAACAAGGTAAGAAAACATGAACTTCACAGAGGCCTCCCTGTTCTGGGGATTCCTGCTGGTCTACGGCGTGGTGATGTATTGGCTGTCGCCCAGGAGCAAGAACGCGAATTCTTTTTATAAAGGCGCCGATGACCAGGGTAACCCGGTGGGGCAGTGGTCGCTTACGGCCAGTATTTTTATCAGCTGGATCTTTGCCAAGTCGGTGACCAATGCGGCGAACCTGGGTGCGGCTTATGGCGTGGTGGGCGGTCTGGCCTATGCCAGTTACTGGCTGTCGATTCCTGTGGCGGGGTATGTGATTTACCTGATCCGAACCCAGACCGGGGCGCGGAGTCTGCAGGATTTTCTGACCTCCCGCTTTGGCCGGCTGGCCAGTCTGGCGTTTGCGGCGGCGATTCTGATCCGGCTTTATAACGAAGTCTGGAGTAATACGGCGGTGGTGGGCGGTTATTTCGGGTTGCCCGGTGAGTGGGAGTATTACGCGGCGGCGATGCTGTTTACGGTGTTTACTCTGGCCTACAGCCTGAAGGGTGGGCTGCGGTCTTCGATTTTCACCGATGTGATTCAGGCTTTCGTGTTTGTGTTCTTTGTGGGAGCGGTGCTGTTACTGATCATTCCGGCCAACGATACCAGCGCCTTGCTGACCAATGGTGAGTTCCGGCTCAACGCCGGTTTTGACCTGCTGTTGGTGGCTTTGCTGCAGCTGTTCAGTTATCCGTTCCACGATCCGGTGCTGACCGACCGGGGCTTTGTGAACAAGGAAAAGACCATGCTGAAGAGCTTTGTGGTGGCCGGGCTACTGGGCTTCGTGGCGGTGTTTATCTTCAGTCTGGTGGGTGTTCACGCCCGTCTTAACGGCATTGAGGCCATGGGCAACGCGCCTGCTGCCGTGGGCCAGTCTCTGGGCCTGGCAGCGTTGTTCTTCATGAGCGTGGTAATGATGACGTCGGCGGGGTCCACCCTGGATTCCACTTTCACGTCGCTGGCCAAGTCGCTGGCGGTAGATCTGCCCAGGCTGGCGCAACGTGCTTCTGACAAGCTGCCGAGCATGCGGGTGGGTGCGATTGTGATGGTGATCTTTGCCTTCCTGGGCAACCTGCCGATGTTCGCCGGTACCGATATCCTCAAGGCCACCACCATCTCCGGCACCATGGTGATGGGACTGGCGCCGGTGTTCCTGTTTTATGGGTTCACCAAATGGTCGCCCTGGAGTTTCCATCTGAGTTTCTGGACCGGTCTGGGCCTTGGCGTGTTGCTGGCGGTTGGGCTGATTCCGGCAAGCTGGGCCATTGGCGATGGCAAGTACGCCATGTTGCTGGGCGTGAACGCCTACGGCTTCCTGATCTGCACGGCTGGCTTCTTTACCCCTTTATTGCTCCGTCGTCTTGCCGGACGGTCACTGGCGGCTGGGGAGGCCTGAGTCGATGAGCGAAGGCCGCAGCTGTCCGTTGGCGTACCGCTATTCTGCCGAGGATCTGTGTCAGGAGCCTCGCACGGTCTCCGAGGATGTGCTCTATATTATCGGCGGGCTGTATGGCAATCCCTGGGCCCTTGATGAAATTGAGCAGATGGCGCTGGCGGAGGAGCGACAGGGGCATCGGGTGAAGCTGGTGTTCAATGGCGACTTCAACTGGTTCAACGCCAGCGATAGCCTGTTCCGAACCATCAACAACCGGGTGTTGGATCACACGGTCAGTCTCGGGAATGTGGATTTCGAGCTGGCGAATCCCAGTGCCGGTGCCGGATGCGGTTGCGCCTACCCGGATTTTGTCGATCAGGGCGTAGTGGAGCGGTCGAACCTTATCATGGAGCGGCTTCAGGGGATTGCCGGGGAACATCCGGATATCCAGCGTCGCTTGTCCTTGCTGCCGCGGTATCGATGCCTGATCTTTGGAGGCCTAAAGGTTTTGGTGGTGCACGGGGATCTGGAGTCCCTGGCCGGATGGGGGTTGGCTCACGAAGCTTTTGTCGAGGGTAACGATGGCAAGCTCTCGCAATGGTTCCTGGCGTCGGGGGCCGATGTCATTGCCTCAACCCACACGTGCCTGCCGGTGCTCTGGTCGGGGTTGGTGGGTGAGCAGAGTCGGGTGGTGGTGAACAATGGCTCCGCAGGCATGGGGAATCTGCAATCAGACCCGCGTGGGCTGATCACCCGGATTGGTCTGTCCAGCCCCGTCATTGAGCCTGTTGCCGGAATTGAGCGGCATGGGCTGCATGTCTCTCTGCTGCCGGTGTCCTTCCCCCTTGAGGCCTGGTTGCCGGAGTTTGACCGGTTATGGCCGGCCGGCTCGCCCGCCGCCATCTCCTATCGGAACCGGATTCTGACTGGCACCTCACTGAGTGCCGATGATGTGGTTTTCCCTTCCATAATTTAACCATTCTGTTACTGGCGGATGGACCAAAGCAGTCTATTCTGAAATAGATGGCTGAGCCCCGCCGTATGCGGCCTTTCGGCCTGACTTGAAATATATTTTGTGGTCTATATAATTCAACACTAACTTTTTGCCACGAATTGATCTCGTTATGACATCAGAAGGATCGAATACCACCGCCATCACGCTTCGCACACCGGTGAAAGATGATGGCTTCAGGCTCCACCAGCTGGTGGCAGAGTGCCCGCCGCTGGACCCCAACTCGATTTACTGCAACCTGTTGCAGTGCAGCCACTTTGCCGAAACCGGCGTGGCCGCGGAGAAGGACGGCGATCTGGTCGGCTTTATCTCCGGATACATCCCTCCCCAACAGCCCGAAACCGTGTTTGTCTGGCAGGTGGCCGTGCATGAGAAAGGTCGTGGACAGGGCCTGGCCAAGCGGATGCTGAAAGAAATCGTTGGCCGTGATGCGTGCAAGAACGTCACCCATATGGAGACAACCATCACCGAGGACAACGAGGCTTCATGGGCGCTGTTCCGTTCGTTCGCCCGTGATATGGGAGCCGAGCTCACCTACCACGAGCATTTCGAGAAAGAGACCCACTTTGGCGGCAAGCACGATTCCGAATTCTTGCTGCGCATAGGGCCTTTCACGAAGCCAGCCTGAGGGCCGCGGTCCTGGATCAGCCCTGCAACAAGATTGCGGCGCTGTGAACGACTGTAAAGCTGTGATTTGAATTAGCCGGCGGACCACTGAGGTAGGTCTGTCACAGGGCTTTAATCAACGCACGGTAGGCCTATCGCTACCCCATCAGCAGTTTTTGATAAGCCACCGCGCATCTACCTCGAACCTGACATGCTAAGAGGCAAGACGATGGAAATTTTCAAGTCGACTGAATCCGAAGTACGTGTATACAGCCGTGCGTTTCCGGTTATCTTCAACCGTGCCAAGAACGCGCACCTGTACACTGAAGATGGCAAGGAATACCTGGATTTTCTCGCCGGCGCCGGGTCCCTGAACTACGGCCACAACAACGACACCCTGAAGAAGGCTTTGCTTGAGTACATCGAGGCAGACGGCGTGAGCCAGGGCCTGGATATGTTTACTACGGCCAAGCACGACTTCATGGAATCCTACAAGAAGCACATCCTGGATCCCCGTGGTCTGGACTACAAAATGCAGTTCACCGGTCCCACCGGCACCAACTGTGTGGAAGCGGCCCTGAAGCTGGCCCGTAAGGTGAAAGGCCGCAGCGGCATTATTTCCTTTACCAACGGTTTCCACGGCGTGACCATGGGCGCGGTTGCCACTACGGGTAACAAGCATCACCGCGGCGGTGTTGGCACGCCCCTGGGCAATGTCGACTTCATGTTCTATGACGGCTACCTGGGCGACGATGTCGATACCCTGGCGATCATGGATAAACTGCTGAGCGACGGCTCCTCCGGTTTTGAACTGCCAGCGGCGGTAATCGTCGAAGCGGTTCAGGGCGAAGGCGGTCTGAACGCCTGTCGCGCGGAATGGCTGAAAGGTCTGTCGGAGCTGTGCAAGAAGCACGATATTCTGCTGATCCTGGATGATATCCAGGCGGGCAATGGCCGCACCGGCGAGTTCTTCAGCTTTGAATTTGCCGGTATCAAGCCGGACATCGTAACGGTTTCCAAGTCCCTCAGTGGCTATGGCCTGCCAATGGCCTTGGTACTGTTCAAGCCGGAACTGGACGTGTGGGATCCGGGCGAGCACAACGGTACCTTCCGCGGCAACAACATGGCGTTTATCACTGCCCGCGCTGCTGTCGAGAACTACTGGAAAGACGATGCCTTTGCCAATGAGGTGAAGGCCAAGACCAAGGTGCTGGGCGATGCCCTTCAGTCGATTTGCGACAAGTACCCCGGTCAGTTCAAAATGAAGGGGCGCGGTTTGATGCGTGGTATTGAAGCAAAGCACGCAGACATCACAGGCCCGATTACCAAACGTGCCTTCGAGCACGGCCTGATCATCGAGACCAGTGGTCCGAATGATGAAGTCATCAAGTGCCTGATGCCGCTTACAACCAGCGAGGAAGACCTCAAGAAAGGGGCTGCTCTGCTGGCAAAAAGTGTGGACGAAATCATGCAGGAAGGGCTCAGCGAGGCGTCGTAAGACGCCTGCACCTCCGGACATTCATGCTGCAGGATAGCAAAGGCAAGATTATGACCAGCCAACTACATACCGTTGAGAAAATCGGCGGCACCTCGATGAGTAATTACGAGGCCGTCCGTGACAACATCATTATCGGTAATCGCAAGAAGGATAACCTGTACCAGCGCATTTTTGTGGTCTCTGCCTATGGTGGCGTGACCAACGAACTGCTGGAACACAAGAAGACCGGTGAGCCAGGCGTTTATGCCCTGTTTGCGGATGCAGAGTCTGACTGGGCCTGGGGTGACGACCTCACCAAACTGGTCAAGTTCCTGACCGACATCAACGGCGAGCTGTTCGAAGACCCGATGCTGAAGCAGCAGGCGGACCAGTTTATCACCGACCGGATTGAAGGTGTTCGGGGCTGCCTGATCGACCTGCAGCGTCTGTGCTCCTATGGCCAGTTTCAGCTGGAAGAACATCTGCTGACGGTGCGTGAAATGCTGGCGGGTATTGGTGAGGCCCACAGTGCCTTCAATACCGCCCTGAAGCTGCAGCAGGAAGGCATCAATGCCCGCTTTGTGGATTTGACCGGCTGGCGCGATAACGAGTTGCTGCCGCTGGACGAAAAGCTCAAGCAGGCTTTCGATGCGGTGGACCTCACCCGTGAGCTGCCGATCGTGACCGGTTATGCCCAGTGCAAGGAAGGTCTGATGCGTACCTTCGACCGGGGTTACAGCGAGATGACCTTCAGTCGGGTAGCGGTAATCACCGAGGCCCGAGAAGCGATTATCCACAAGGAATACCACCTGAGCTCTGCCGACCCCAACATTGTTGGCGCAGACAAGGTGGTGCCCCTCGGTCGCACCAATTACGACGTGGCCGACCAGCTGGCCAATCTGGGCATGGAAGCGATTCATCCCCGTGCCGGTAAAGGCATGCGCCAGAACGAGATTCCGCTGCGTGTGATGAACACCTTTGAGCCGGAGCACACCGGTACGCTGATCACCGGCGATTACGTCAGTGAGAAGCCTCAGGTGGAGATCATCGCGGGCGCCAAAGGCGTTTTTGCCGTCGAAGTGTTCGATCAGGACATGCAGGGCGAGCCGGGCTCCGATCGCCGTATTCTGGATGTATTGAGCCGTTTCAAGGTTCGTTTCATGTCCAAGGACACCAACGCCAACACCATTACCCACTATGTGGGCAGCACGCTGAAACACGTCAAGCGGGTGGTCAAGGCGCTGAAGGAAGAGTTCCCCAATGCCGAAATCAACACCCGGAAGGTGGCGGTTGTTTCGGCCATCGGCAGCGATATGAAGGTTCCGGGTATTCTGGCCCGTTCCGTGAAGGCGCTGGCCGATGAGGAAATCAGTATTCTTGCGCTGCACCAGTGCATGCGTCAGGTGGACATCCAGTTTGTGGTGGATGAGGACGACTATGAGAAAGCCATCGTTGCTCTGCATGGCGTTCTGATCGAGCCTCACAACCATGAGTATGCGATCGTCGCAGCCTGAGTTTCTGTAACCTCCCCGCACAATACCCACAGCCGACCGTCCGTGTCGCCTGTGGGTTTTTACTGACCCTGCCCCGGTAAATCCATCAGCTACAGCACGTCGTATTCTTTGGTGTAAATTCTGACCGGTACCTAAGCCATGCGAACGACCGAAAGGCTGGGACCGTCTCCGACAACGCCCAACGATGGTGAAAGGGATTCCCTGGTCGGGCTGTACTTCAGGGATGCGTCCCGGTATGAACTGCTGACAGATGAGGCCGAACGCCGCCTCTCCCGCAAACTGACACTGTGCTACCGAATCATCAGTACCGAACTGGCCCTGCCGGAGGAGACTCCGCAGACGTTCCGGGAAGTGATTGGTAGCCTCGGCGACGCCTGTGCGTTTTCATCTCGATGTCGCCGGGCCTTTCATCTGGCGACGGCTTGTCGTCGCAAGCTGATACAGAGCAATCTGCGTCTGGCGGTGCATATTGCCCGCCGTTACGGGCAGCACGGTATCCCTATGTCTGACCTCATCCAGGACGCCAACGTCGGTCTGATCAAGGCGGTAGAGCGTTTTGATCCCACCAAGGGCTTCCGATTCTCGACCTATGCCTACTGGTGGATAAGCGAGGAAGTCAAACGCTGCCTGCAGCGTGGGACCCGGCTGGTGCACACACCGGAAAACGTGGTGGATGAAATTCGCCAGCTGCACAAGGTGTCACTGCGAATGCATCAGAGCCTTGGGCGGACGCCTTCCCAATCGGAGCTTGCCCGCGAAATGGAGGCAAGCCCGTCGAGGATCGGCGAGTTAAGGGCGCTGGCGACCCGGGAGATATCAACCGATGTTCCCCTTGTTGAGGACGGGTCCGTCACCTTGGGAGACAGCCTGGACGCCGGCGACCAGATGGCGCCGGATCATCCGATGTCGGACAGGGACCGGCAGCGCACCCTGAAGTCGATGCTCAGCGAGCTGAATGATCGTGAGAAAGACATTCTGTCGCGTCGTTACGGTCTGGGACTGCCGGAACCGGAAACGCTGCAGGTGATTTCCGACGATCTTGGCATCAGCAGAGAGCGGGTGCGCCAGATCGAGAAAACTGCCCTGAAGAAGCTGCAGAGTCGTTACGAATCCCCCGAAGATGCGTTTGGAGCCTGACATCAGTCAGGCTCCGGCATTCCCCTTCAGAATTCAGTGAGCAGTGTGCAGCAGGAGAAACCAGGCTGCCGCTGTAAGCTGACAGACCAGTACCACCGAGGTGAGGACCAGTCTCAGACGAAGATACCAGGCTGGCCAATAGACCTTCATCCAGCGGGCGTCCACCAGATAGAGGGCGAGATAGGCACTCGTATACAAAACAATCTGGCCACTGACAGGAAGCAGTAGCCCTACCCCCGCAGCCACAAAAAAGACCTGGCTGAGTAACATGGTCATCAGTGGGGACAACGGGTAGCAGCAGTTGTCCAGCTGCATGGCAATGGGCCAATAAACGCCAGCCATAAACGCCAGAATGCCTGCGCTGTACAGATAGAAGTAGCCGAGAAGCGCCACACTGTATTGCGGCATGAAAAACAGCCCCGCCAGGAGGCCGATAAACGGGATCAATCCGGCGATGCCAACAAGGATGGCGAGTCTCGCTACAGCAATCACGGCTTCTGCCTCTGCACCCGGATTCGCATCGGTTCAACGTCGGTCGGTTCCATTCCCACCATTTCGTGGTAAGCGGAGGGGTGGACCACCTGGGTCTCCCGAATGTCAAACGACGCCAGGGTGTCCTGGATCTGCCAGGCACCCCGGAAAAGGCTGGTGGTTCCGTTCTTTTCCGAGAGGAGCAGGGTCTGCTTATCCATACTCAGGCGGGCCATGTAGTGCTGGCCCTCAAGCGAGAGGATCTCAAGCAGGTCGATAACCGGACTCTGCAGGCTTCTGAGTTGGTCAAGAGTGATTCGCACAGTAAAGCTCCGCGGTTTCAAACACTCCAGAACTTACGACCCCTCAGCCTATTGAGATCATTGGCTTAGTAAATAGCATTCCCGGTGTTGTGGGCACTGAACCAGATGATCGTTCACCATGCCGGTCGCCTGCATGAAGGCGTACACAATGGTTGGGCCGACAAAGGTGAAACCGGATCGCTTCAGAGCTTTCGACATGGCCTCGGATTCTGCGGTTGTGGTCGGTACTTCGGAGAAGGCGCGCCAATGGTTCTGGATCGGTTTATCGCCAACAAAAGACCAGAGGAAATCACTGAAACCGATACCTTGTTCCCGCAGATCCAGATAACCCCGGGCATTCTTGATGATCGACCTGACCTTTAGCCGGTTGCGGATGATGCCCGGGTCTGACAGCAGTTCCTCGACCTTCGCTTCATCGTAACGGACGATCTTTTCCGGATTGAAGTCATCGTAAGCGGCTCGGTAATTGTGCTGTTTTCGCAAGATGGTGATCCAGCTCAGGCCGGCCTGTTGGCCGTCCAGGCAGAGTTTTTCGAAAAGGGCGAGATCGTCGTACTCCGGGCGGCCCCAGACGGTGTCGTGATAGTGCACGTAAAGCGGGTCATCCCCGCACCAGGGGCAGCGTTCAGCGTTCTCCATACAATAGCCTGTGTCATTTGTGTCTGGTTCGGGTTACGTGCTTTTTCGACGAATCGTGCGTTGGAACAGTGGCTCCCAGTAGGCCTCCATCGGCTCGGCATCCACCAGGGCGAAGTCCCGTGGCGGCGGCTCAAGTAGGGTGATTTCTGGCCATAGGGGCCGGCTTCCACGGTACACCACGGTCAACAGATAGCCTTCGATGTAGCAACAGGCCGCCTGCCAGTCCTGCTCGGGCTGGTCGCCGTAGATCTCGAAATTCTTCCGCACCTCAAGCGTTTGCAGGTTGCCGGCAATGCCCCTGCCCGTGGCTTTCAGCCATGCTTCCTTCAGGGTCCAGACCTTGAGGAAGGTGTTGGAGTCGTCTTCCCGGAACAGCCACTCCTGCTCGACGGGGGAGAACCAGCGTTTTACCACTTTCTGCCATTGAGCATGGCGCTGGCAGGGTTCAAGATCCAGTCCAATGGGCGAGCCTGATAGAGTGGCGCAGGCAGACAGGCCCTGGCTGTGGCTGAGGGACAGTCGCCAGCCCTCGGGCGTGCCCGACGCGTTGGGGCGCCCGGATACCGGGCAGCAGAGGTCCGGTGCCACCTGCGCTGACTTGCCGATGGCCTGACGAATCAGCCAGCGGCTGGAAAGGTATTCTCGTTCCCGGGGACCGCTGAACTTGCTCGCTGTCTGGCGTTCGTAGTCAGTCAGCCAATGCGGGTGCGCAATTTCAGGCCCGTCGGTCTGGTGACACAGCCAGACCGACGGCCGGGATTCAGGGTTGAAGTCGCTGGATGAGCCAGCCATCGCCTTTCCTCACATATTCAAAACGGTCGTGAAGCCGGCTGGGCCTGCCCTGCCAGAATTCGATACGCTCCGGCACGATGCGATAGCCGCCCCAGAAGCTGGGAAGAGGCACTTCGCCCTCGCTGAATTTCCGCTTGATTTCGGCAACCTTCTGTTCGAGCAGGCCCCTGGACGTAATGGCCTTGCTCTGTTCGGAAACCCAGGCGCCGATCTGGCTGCCTCTGGGGCGCGATGCGAAGTAGCGCAGGGATTCGGCCTTGCTGACTTTCTCAACGGCACCCTGGATCCTCACTTGTCGGTTCAGTCCGATCCAGGGGAACAAGAGCGCCGCCTGCGGATTTTCCTCCATCTCCTTCGCTTTGCGACTGCCGTAGTTGGTGTAGAACACAAAGCCATGGTCGTCGAAGTACTTCAGCAATACCGTGCGGAGATCTGGCATGCCGTCCTGCCCCGTGGTCGCCAGCGACATGGCGTTGGGTTCCAGAATGCCTGCTTCCCGGGCATCCTCAAACCAGTTCTGGAACTGCTGCACCGGATTGTTGTCCAGTGCATCGCGATCCAGCCCCTCGCTCTCGAAATCACGACGCATATCGCCGATGTCCATAACCTGTCCTCTTGCCTGCGCGTAAAACGACCCGGGAGAAATACGAGCCAGAAGCATATCGGGTTCAGGGTTCACTGTCAGCGCTGCTTATGTCTGAAACGGTTACATAAACCCAACAATAAAGTGAGACCCGGATCACAGCTGGCCCGTATCTCCTTCGACGCTGATGCGGGTCTGGTTTAGGCAAACTTCCTGGCTGGCCCGCGCGCACACACAAAACAAAGGTTTGCACAAATGATGTCCGAATATGATCTGCCCCTGGTTGTCGCCTCCTTTCTGGTTGCTGTATTGGCAGCTTATGCGGCTCTGTTTTTTGGTGCCAGACTCGTTAATGCGGAGTCTGGCGAACGTCGGAAATGGCTACTGGCCGGCGCCCTGCTGATGGGCACCGGAGTCTGGACGATGCATTTCGTCGGAATGCGGGCTATGCCGATGGGTGTTCCCATGTCGTTTGATGTGATGATGACGTTGGTTTCCTGGCTCGCAGCCGTGCTCGCTTCCGGTGTGGCTCTGCACATCATCGGGCGCAAACAATTGGGAGTCCCTCTGTTCGTCAGTGCGACCCTGTCCATGGCCAGCGGTATCGTAGTGATGCACTACCTGGGCATGTATGCCATGCGCATGTCAGCGCCGCCAACGTTTAACACCGTATTTTTGCTGATTTCGATCGCGATTGCCGTTGTGGCTTCGGGAGCTGCGCTTGCCCTCTGCCGGAAACTGCAGGGCATGGACGGATCCGGCACCCTGGCGGTACAGTTCGTGGCCGCCCTGGTGATGGCCGCTGCAATCTGTGGGATGCATTACACGGGCATGATGGCGATGACCTTTCCGGAGGGCGCCGTGCCTGCAGCTGACAACGGCCTGCGGGGGAACTGGATGGGAATACCCCTGGCAGTCTTCTGCATTGCGATGCTGGCCGTGGCCCTGGTTGTGACCGTTCTGGATGTAAAACATCAGCGGGCACTTGAGGCATTCAAGGCGGAAGAGGATAAACGGGTGGCAGAGCTTGCCTTTACCGATGCCGTTACCGGCCTGCCCAACCGGTCAGCGCTGGAACAACGCCTGCTGGATATCCTTGCCCGGGACAACGACCGCGGCAACCCGTTTGCCTTGATTTACCTCGACATCGCCAACTTCCGTGAACTGTCCACCGGAATGGGTGATGAGTCGTTGAACGCGGTCGTCAGGGAAATCAGCGAGGCATTGCGTGATCAGATGTCGGATCAGGTGTTTCTCGCCCGATACTCGGCCAGCGCCTTCTTTGCCCTGGTGCCAGATCATGAAGATAGCCAGCATGCCTTCATGTACAAGCGGTTGCGGCAGATTGATCAGCGTATCGGCACGCCTTCAATGCCGGTTACCTGGCGCGCCGGCCAGGCGGCCTATCCGAAAACCGGCAATTCGACCCGCAAGTTGGTGCGGGCTGCCATGGTACCCAGAGACCTCAATGAGATCGGCGAATTTGCGAACATGGCCGCCGACCCGGAGTTAGTGATGCCGGGTCATAACCGTCACAGCTGACAAACCGCCTCTGGGCCGACTATCCTTGTGAACAGGCAGGTGGGCAATATTGCCCCGGGAATCCGCCGTTTAGAAGGAGATGTCCGTGGCCCAGAGCCGTAAACGCAGTCATATGCCCAGGAATCTGTTGATCGGATTCCTGGTGCTTTTCATCCTCTATGCCCTGGCCGGTTTCCTGCTACTTCCCTGGTGGCTGGAGCGTCTGGTACCCGAGCAGCTGGACCAGCGTATGGGCTGGCAGGCAGAAATCACTGATATCCGAACCAACCCGTTCACCCTTCGAGTTGAGGCGCTGGGTCTGTCGGCCAACGATCCCCAGGGTGAGCAGGTGGTTGCCTTTGACCGGCTCATGTTGGACATGAACTTTTTCCAGCTGGTTCGGGGTATTGCCGGGTTTGAAGCCATCCAGCTGGATGAGCCCTATGTTCGGGTGGATCTGCTGGAGGACTACAGCGTCAATTTTGCGAGAGACTGGCAGGCGGCCAACCCGGGACCTGCAGAACCAGCGCCTGAAGCGTCGCAATCGGATGACGCGGCGGCGCCACCCCGGCTGTACTTCGGGAAAATTGAACTCAACGGCGGCGAAATGTTGTTCCGGGATTTTACCCAGGCGGACATGGCCGAGTTCCGGATTACCCCGATGGATCTTACCCTGAGTGATCTGGCCACCTGGCGTCGCGAGGGGCAGGACAGCGATTACTCCCTGCTGGCGGCGCTGGGCAGTCAGACCATCGAGTGGCAGGGTGATCTGAGCGTCGCCCCGTTCTACTCGAACGGCACGCTCAAGGTGTCATCGGTGGGCTATGAAACCCTGGCTCATTTCCTGGCTCCTTTCTTTCCCTATGATCTGCGTGGTGGCAGCGTCACCCTGAGCTCCGACTATGAAATCCAGGCCGGCGACGGCTTTTTCCTGGAGACGGCCAACGGTCAGCTGCAACTCGAGAATCTGGCCGTCGCTCTGGATGAACAGAGTGAGCAGGCGAGATTGACCAACGCTGAGCTTTCTTTGGATGCTGTCGGGTTCGACTTGAATGGCCGCGAAATCCGTATCGGCCAGGTCTCTCTGGACAAGCTCGATGTGGCCGTGGCCAGGAGCGCAAACGGAGAGATTGACTGGTTGGCGCCGCTGGCCACCAACAACGGTGAGACGGAGGGCGGCGGCGAAGCGTCTACCGGCGGCCAGCCATTCCGCTGGTCAGTGGCGGGCGTCGCGCTCTCCGGTGGGCGTATTCTCTGGCAGGACAGTCAACCGGCGACAGCGACTGAAATTGCCGTAGAGCAGCTTTCCGCATCCATCGGGCCACTGAGCCATCAACTTGAAGAACCGGTGTCTTACGAGATAACCGGAAGCCTGGCCAGTGGCGGCCAACTGTCACTGAACGGCCAGCTGACACCTGCACCGTTTACCCTGGAAGCCGCCATCTCCGGAAACGGCATCGCTCTGGCCGCCTTTGAGCCCTACGTTCAGGAAGGCGCCAACCTCGCCATTACCAGCGGCACGCTGGGCGTTGACGGCAACCTTGATCTGGATGGGCAGCAGGAGCCGCTCACAGGCACCTTCAGCGGCACCGCGGAAGTGGCCGGTCTGGATCTGAAGCTGCCCGACAGTTCTGGTTCGCTGGTTTCCTGGCAAACCCTGCGCCTGGCACCTATTGAATACAACGTGTATCCGGCACGCCTGGAAATAGGAACGGTGACCCTGGCCCAGCCGGTCATCAACGTTGTCCGCAATACCGACAATATCCACAACGTCGAGCGGATCGCCAAAGCGCCAGCGGCCGGTGGTCAGCAGGAGGCGACCGCAGATGCTCAGCAGGGGGAGGATTCCGAGCCGGGGTTCATTTTCCGTATTGGCCAGCTGATGCTGGAAAATGGCGAGCTGGCGTATACCGACCGCACGTTGGCGCCGGCGTTTACCACCTGGTTTGATGAGCTGAACGGCAGCGTGGCAGGCCTCAGCAACATTTCCCCACAACAGGGCAAGGTCTCTATCCGGGGCCGGGTCGGCGGCGTGGCGGACCTGGACTTTGAAGGCACCATTGGCACCCTTGGTACCGAGGATGTCAGCGATCTGAAACTGAATATGCAGGAATTGTCCCTGCCTGCGCTTTCGCCTTACTTTGGTCGTTACCTGGGTTATGGCGTGGACAGTGGCAAGCTGAACCTGAATCTTGATTATGAAATTGCCGGATCCAGGATCGATGCGTCCAATCTGGTGGTGATGGATCGTCTCGAGCTGGGTTCGGCCATCGCCAGTGATCAGGCCGTTAATGCGCCGGTAAAACTCGGCCTCGCGCTGCTTCGGGACAGTAAGGGAGTGATTGAAGTCGACTTGCCCATCAGCGGCGACCTGTCTGACCCGGACTTCAGCGTCGGAAAAGTTGTGATGCGGGCGTTCGTGAACCTTCTGGCCAAGGCAGCGGCCTCACCGTTCAGTATGCTCGGCTCGATTGCCGAGCTCGCCGGCCTGAGCGGGGAGGAGCTCGGGAAGGTGAGGTTTATCCCTGGCAGTATCCAACTGGCCGAAGGCGAGGCTGAAAAGCTGGCGGCGCTGGCAGACGCGCTGCTGGACCGGCCGGACCTGTTGCTGAACATACGTGGCAACGTTGAGTCCCAGGCAGATGGCCTTGCCCTGTTGCGTGATGAACTGACTGCAAGTGGTGAGCAGGACCTGTCGGAGGAGGCATGGCAGGAGGCCCGGGAAGCCTACCTGGCCGGTGAGCGGTCACTTGCGCCGGAGGCATTGAGAAATCTGGCATCCTCGCGAGGCCAAAGCTTGCGTAACATCATGCAGCAAACCCACGGAGTCCCTGCCGATCAATTGTTCCTTCTGAGTCCGGCCCGCAATGCGGAAGTGGGCGATGAGGGCAACGTTATCGTGGCGTTCAACCTGGACGTGCGATGAAGTCAGGGTGCCTCGAAGCTGGTCAGAAAGCCCGCTGGCAACCGCAGGCCCCAGTTTTCAACGAGTTGCCGGTAGCGGCCGTCGTCCACCAGTGGCGCCAGTAGTCGAAGCATTTCGTCCGCACTCGGGGCGCCGCCCTTTCGGGCAATGATGCTGAGCTGGTAGCGTTGATCCGGCTCGTTCGAGATCAGCAATTTGTCCCGGTCTTGCGGGTGCTGGGCAAAATGTTTCTGCAGGTAAGAACGGCTGATGATGGCAACCTCGGCAACAGAAGGCCGGTCGGCCTTGATCAGATTCATGTTGCGCGTGTGGCTGTCGGAAAACTCGATATTGAATTTTTCTTCCAGCACGGAGTTGTCAGTTTCGTACCCGGTAAAACCATAGTAATAGCCGGAAATGGCCACAATAGATCGGTTGCGCAGGTCGTTAAAGAATGAGGAGTCTCTGCCGGGTTTCTTGAGAGCGACATAAAGTTCCTCGTCGGCCAGGATCGGGCGGGTAATGTCCACATCCTTCTCTGTCCAACCCCAGTCAGGGCTTTGAAAGAAGATGACGTCGTAGAGACCGGCATCGAAATCCAGGTGGCGGCGTTTGGGGGAGGTGTGGATGATATGGAATGAGACATCCGGGTGTATCTGCTCAAGCACCTCCAGCAGTCCCCCGAGGAAGCCCTCGACTTTGCCATCGGAATTGACACTGGCGATCGGGGGAAAATGGTAAACGCCCACAGTGATTTCGGTTTCGTTTGCCCGAACCGGCGCCGTTGCCAGCATAATAGCCGCAACAAGAATGGCCATTAATCTTCGAATATGGGCTTCAGCGGACACGATATCTCCGGTTATGTAACAATTGAATACGCATTCAGAATAGCACGGGGATTTTGTGCACCTGAAGCAAAAGATTATGAACTTATGCAAAACAGGTCTGTAAGTGATGGGTAACGTTGCCAGCCATTTTTTCGCCTATGTTTCCCGCCTGCGCTGGATCAAGCGCTGGGGGCTGATGCGAAATGCCATTGAGGAAAATGTGGCCACCCATTCCTGGGAGGTGGCGACCCTCGCCCACGCCCTTGCCATCATCCGCAACCGGCATTTTGGCGGCCAGGTGAACGCCGACCGCATTGCAGCGGCAGCGCTTTACCATGATGCGACGGAAGTAATTACCGGGGATATGCCAACACCGGTGAAATACCATTCGAAGGTGATGCGTGAGGCGTTCGGGGACATCGAGCACAAGGCCGAGGCCGAGCTGCTGGCGCTGTTACCGGAGGATTTGCGGGAGGCTTTTTCGCCCTACGTTCGGGAGTCTCAGCTACCGGCCGAAGACCGGGAATTGATCAAGGCCGCCGACAGGCTCTCGGCGTGGCTCAAGTGCCAGGCGGAGATCCGGGCCGGCAACAAGGAATTCGAGCCGGCCGCCCGGCAGATCCGCCAGCGGTTGGACGAGGACGGGTTGCCAGAGGTTGCTTATTTTCTGAAGGTGTTTGCCCCCAGCTACGAGCAACCTCTGGATAATCTGCTGGGTTGAGAGGCCCTCAGGCTTTAGCTGTTACCGGCCGAGCCGACCAGCCCGCCACGCAGACCATCGCGCTGCAAATGCTGACGAACGGTGTCTTCCGGGCTGCCGGCCAGTTCGCGGAACATGCCCATGGAGCCCAGAAGGGCCGAGGATTCGTAGGGTACAAACACCCGCTCACCTTCTTTCGCCATATTCGGCAGAACCTTGATATAGCTCTGGCCCAGCAGGTAGCCAATGACGGTCTGTTTGTTTTCCTCGGAATCGCCCATGGCACTGAGTACCAGACGGATGGACTCCTGTTCGCCCTGCGCCCGGAGAATGGCCGATTCCTTGTCGCCCTGGGCGTTGAGAATGGCAGACTCCCGCTGGCCCTGGGCCATGGCGATGGCTGCTGACTTTTCACCCTCGGCTTCGGTGACCGTGGCCCGGCGTTTCCGCTCCGCAGCCATCTGCAATCGCATGGCCTCTTCCACTTCTTCCGGCATGCTGATGTCCTGAACCTCCACCCGGGTGAGTTTCACACCCCACTTGGAAGCGGCCTCTTCCATCTCGGCCTGGATCGCGTTATTCACCTCGCTGCGGGATTCAAACAGCTTGTCCAGTTCCATCTTGCCGACCACCGAACGCAGGGTGGTCTTGGCCAGCACTTCCACCGCCTGGCTCATGTTGGCCACTTCGTACACGGCCCGGCGCGGGTCGATGATCTGGTAGTAGAGGGCGCCGTTGATCTTCACCGTCACGTTGTCGGTGGTCACCACGGGCTGTCCCGGAAAGTCCATGACCGTTTCCCGGCGGTCGATGCGGGTTTCATCGCTCATCACCGGATGATAATCCTCACCCATGCGCACGTAGCGGATCATGGTGATCGGCCGTGGGCGCTCGATGAAGGGAATAATGATGTTCACACCGCTTTCGAGGATCCGGTTGAACGACCCCAGGCGCTCAATCACCATTACCTCCGACTGGCGCACGATGACCAGACCCTTGGCAATGATGAAAATGCCAATGGCGACTACGATCAGACTGATAACCAGTCCGGGTGAAAGATACTGTTCCATGTTTACTGTTCCTTGTGTGTGATCGTCTCAACAACGGCGGTAGTGCCGTCAAACTGTTTGAAAATGACGTCGGTTCCTTCCGGAAGGTCGGTTTCCCCGGTGTCGGTGACTCGCAGGCGATAGAAATCTCCGTTGACCTTGATGCCCGTGGCACCGTCAAAGTCCCGTTTCAGGGTCTGGTAACGCCGGCCCTGCTCGACGCCTGTGCCTGTCGTTCCATACGCCACGCCCTTGGGGGAGAAACGCGGCCGTATCCAGCGTATGGCGACGGGAACCAGGATTCCCGAGAAAATCCCCATCCCCGCCAGTTGCCATTCAAAGGGCACATCGAGGAACGCCAGCAAGGCGGTCAGGGCCGCGGCGATGCCGAGAGCGAGCAGCAAGAGCACGCCGGAGGTGAGCTCGGCCAGGCACAGCACCAGTGCCAGGATCAGCCAGAAATGCGTAAGACTCCATTCCATACAGAAAATCCACAGGTTCGGGAGAGGCGTCGGGTTGCTTTTGCGCACCGAACAACGGCAAAGGATTGTACCGGAAACCGTGGGCCGAGTCAGAGGGTGGCCGGAATGCCTTGCGGCCTGGTTCACTAAAGCCATATCCCGCGGGCGGGCAATTGTTAGAGTATCTGCTTTAATTGAAAAGCCTACAACAAGAGGTCTTTGACCATGAAAAAGCTGAAAAACAAAGTGGCCGTTGTTACCGGTGCCGGCTCGGGTATCGGCCGCGCACTCGCCAAATCGCTGGCGGACCGGGGCTGCCGGCTGGCGCTGTCCGACGTCAATGAGTCAGGCCTGGCCGAAACCGCTGCTGCGCTCAGCGGCGCTGATGTAAAAACCTACCGGCTGGACGTGTCTGATCGCGATGCCATCTTTGCCCATGCCGAAGAGGTTGCGAAGGACTTTGGCCAGGTGAATCTGGTGATCAACAACGCGGGCGTTGCGCTCTCCGCCACCGTGCGTGAGATGACCGACGAGGACTTCAAATGGGTCATGGACATTGATTTCTGGGGTGTTGCCCACGGTACCCGGGCGTTCCTGCCTCATCTGATTGCCTCGGGCGATGGCCATGTGGTGAACGTGTCCAGTGTGTTTGGCCTGATTGGCGTGCCCAAACAGAGTGCCTACAATGCCGCAAAGTTTGCGGTTCGCGGCTTCACCGAAGCCCTGCGTCAGGAGATGAAGCTGGAAAACCAGCCCGTGGCGGTGAGTTGTGTGCATCCTGGTGGTATCCGCACCAACATTGTCAATGCAGCGCGCATGGGCAAGTCCGAGAACGCCGTCGCCCAGCGTAAAGGCTTCGATAAACTCGCCATGACCACGCCCGAGAAAGCCGCAGAAATCATTGTAAAAGGCATCCTCAAGAATGAGTCCCGCATATTGGTGGGCCCGGACGCCTGGGGTATTGATGCGATCAACCGCCTGCTGGGTTCTGCTTACCAGCCGCTGGTGGAGCGTTTCTCCCGCAAGAACCTCTATATCTGAAGACTCGATGCGTGCGGCGGGCCTGAAGCTTGGGCTCGCTGTACGTTTTACAAACAGTTTTTCGGGGCTATACTCGGAAGCTGATCCAAGGAAGAGTCAGCATGAATACGCCTCACCATTCTGACCTGGGGGCCACTCTGGAACAGAGCCGCTCGGGTCTGCGCGACAGCCATCGCCGCTCACTGATGCGGCTGCTTTTTCTGATCACCGGCTCGGCTCTGGTGATTTTTGCTTGCCTGCAGTTTCTCAATGGCTACCCATGGGTGGCGGTTGCTGAGCTGTTTGCCAGCACTTTGCTTTTTTTCGGCGTCTGGCGCCTGAAATCCACTCCTCATCTGCAGCAGTGGGTCTATGCCTATCTGGTGCCTTTGTTCGCGTTCTTCCTGGTGATCATGCTGTTACCGGAAGCCTCGGTGTCCGCTTTCGTCTGGGTGCTGATGATGCCGGTTCTCGCCTACCTGTTGCTTGGCAAGAAAGAAGGCATGATTCTCAGCGCACCCTTTATGCTCGTCGGGGGCGTTATCTATTACATTCACCTTGGCCAGGTCGGCAGCCCCCACGCGATGATCGATCTGCTCAACATGGTGTTGTGCGGTGCACTGATGCTGGCCTTCATTCACCTGTATGAGGTGCGCCGCGAAGAGTCCGAGCAGCGCCTGGTGGACATGGCCCAGACCGATGCGCTCACTGGTCTGGCCAATCGCAGCAACTTCCAGGGTACGTTGAATCGCACCATTGCCGAGTGCGATCGCAGTGGAGCCGGTTTTGCGCTGGTGGTGATGGATATTGACCACTTCAAGGTCGTTAACGACACTCTGGGCCATGAGGCCGGAGACTTTGTTCTGAAAAACATCAGCCGATGCATGACCGAACGGCTGAGGAGCACCGATTTTGTCGGCCGCCTGGGTGGCGAGGAGTTCGGCCTGATTCTGAGAGATGTGAAGCCGGCGGATGCCTTTGTCCTGATGGACGAGCTGCGCCAGCGGATATCTGACCTTGAACTGCCCTACGGGGAAGCCCGCATCCGGGTGACTGCCTCCTTCGGGATAGCCCAGTGGCCAGACCATGGTCGCGAGGCCGAAAGCCTGTTCCGGGTTGCCGATCGGTGGCTCTACAGTGGCAAGCGAGCGGGGCGTAACTGTGTGGTCGGCGCCGGCCACAATCCCCGCCAGCTTGAGATTCTCACTGTCGAAGCGAGTTGATTACGTTATTCTTGTGGCAGACATCCTCCGGCAAGAATGACGTAACCCATGTGCGAATTACTGGCCATGAGCGCCAACACCCCCACTGACCTGTGTTTCAGCTTTACCGGCCTGACCCGTCGGGGTGGACAGACCGGCCCGCACAAGGACGGCTGGGGCGTCGCCTTTTACGAAGGCAAAGGCGTACGGGCCTTCCACGACGCCGATGCCAGCGCTAATTCCCGAATCGCCGAAGTGGTCCAGACCCATCCGATCAAAAGCGAAGTGGCCATCTGCCACATTCGCCAGGCCAACGTTGGCGATATCTGCCTGGCCAATACCCATCCCTTCATGCGCGAACTCTGGGGCCGCTACTGGGTGTTCGCCCACAACGGCCAGCTCTCCGGCTTCCGTTCAAATCCGGGATTCTACGAGCCGGTCGGAACCACCGACAGCGAAGCCCTGTTTTGCGACATCCTCAATCATCTACGAACGCACTGTGACCGCAATACCGGAACCGACGAAGTCGTCGACCGCCTGGTCCGGTTGTCCGCCGCCTACGCCAGCCAGGGCGTTTTCAACCTCCTACTGAGTAACGGTGATTGGCTGTTCACTTACTGCACCACCAAAATGGCCAGTATCACCCGGAGAGCCCCGTTTGGTCCTGCCCGTCTGAAAGACGCCGATGTAACGGTGGATTTCGAATCGGAAACGACGCCCAACGACATCGTCAGCGTGATCGTTACTGAACCTCTGACCACAGATGAAAAGTGGGATGTTTACCAGCCAGGTGAATGGCGGTTATGGAAGAAAGGTGAGGTCATTCGATCCGGAGTGGCCAAAGCGGGCAGCTGATCTCTGCCAGATCAAGCGGATGAGTGGGTGGGGAGGTCTTTGTGCAGGGAAAAAGATGTCTGAGCGGAGCGAGTTGTTTTTCCCGGAACAAAGACCTCCCCACCTGCTTGTCCGCGTAACTCCGAAGATTACTGCAGAGTCCGGCGATTACCCTTCTGATACTGCGGTGCAATATGCGCCTGGATTTCTTCCTTGAAACGGGCAATCAGATCGCTGTTGTCGTGATCCCAGGGATGGAAGCCGGGTTTGAAGTACTCCAGCCACGTGGGAATCAGGCTTGAGAAGGTACCGTTTACGCCCCAGAGTCGCCAGAGACCGGTGGCGGTGTCCTTCAAAGAGAAGTTCTTGCGGTCGTTGAGCATCATCCGGCTGGTGAAATAGGTGCTCATCACGCCCAGTGCGGCGGTGCTGAACATGAGATAAAAGGCTCTTTCGGCATAAGTGCCGCCAGCCGCCTGGAACACATCGTAGGCAACCGCCTTGTGCTCGGTTTCTTCAATCGCGTGCCAGACCCACAGCGGACGCATGGATTCATCCATGTCCTGGCGCACATCGTCACGCTCCAGCAACATGTCGGCCATCATGGCGGTCAGGTGCTCGAGGGCACAGGTGATGGCCAGCTGGTGACGCTTGGGCAGCTTCCTGGCGATCCCCAGAACCACTTCCAGGTGTTTTTCCAGTTCTTCCACCGGCATGCCCTGGTCACGAACGTGCTGGTTCATGGCGACATGCTCCAGGGAGTGCATGGCCTCCTGGCCAATGAATCCGCGGATCTCTTCCTTCAGCTTGGGATCGGAAATCTGGTCCCGGAACGCCCTTACTGAATCTACGAAGAACTGCTCGCCCTGCGGAAACAACACCGAGAGCGCATTCATGATGTGGCTGATGGTGTAGCTGTTGTCGACCCAGTAACGGGGCACCTGGTCGCCGAACTCAAACCCCATGCGCTGGGCGGTGATGGTGACGTTGTCCGGTGTGTTGGAGGCCCGCGTAACGGGAGCCGTCTTCTTTTCTGCGGTTTTGCTGCTCAGCATGTGTGTACTCCTCACTCTGGCTGATGTCATGGCTCCAGTGTGTGGCAGTCAAGCCCGGGCAGGAATGCGCAAAGGGGACGGCCGTCGATCAGGATGGGACACGGGCCGGGATTTGATTGGCCAGGCTGACGGCGAGCAAGGTGTACCGGGCCCCACTGTAGCGGCGGGAGGCATCTGATAGAGTCAATTGAAGTGCTTCAGCCAACCCAATAAGAAGGAATGCCAATGAGTGCAACCGGTCCGGACAAAGAACGGCAGATGCTGGGATTGTTCCTGGTGCCGGGCGCTTACCTGCGGGTTCTGGCCGAGACCGTCCGCCAGCTGGGCTATAACGACCGGCCACTTTACGAAGGGCTGGACTTCACCCCGGACGATCTCAAGTCCAACGACAGTCGGGTGTTTGTCACCGACGCCATCATCATGGCCAAACGGGCCGTGAACCTAGCCGGCCAGGACGGTCTCAGCTTCACGCTGGCCAGGGAGTTGCGGCTGACAATCCACGGCACCCTGGGGTTCGCGGCTCTCACCAGCCCCACCTTCGCCGATGCCCTGGATTCGGTGCGCCGTTACCTGCATTTGCGAGTGCCGTTCCTCAGCATGAGCCAGTCCGAAGCGGGGGATCAGGTGCTGGTAAAGCTGTGCACCGAATTCGAAGTGCCCGGCCTCTATCCGTTTCTGGCGGAGACCGTCAGCGCAACCCTGATCCTGCTCACCGAACAGCTCCTGGATCGTGAGGACGCGGCAAAACACGGCTTTGCCCTGGAAGACGGCAAACTGCCGGGTGTCACCGTTCGCCTGAGCGCTCCGGAGCCGCCCTGGTACCAGCGGTTTGCCGACCAGCTTCCGGTTCGGTTCGAGTACGGCCAGCCCGACGAAATGATGGTGTTCCCCCGGGAGCTTCTGGAGGTGCGCATGCGCCTGGCCGATGCCGAAGCCTCCCGAATGGCCCGGGACCAGTGCGAGTTCGAGCTGCAGAAAGCCCTGAAGGAACAGGGCGACATCGTCCTGGCGATCCGCAACATGCTCCGGATGATGCCTGGCCCCTTGCCATCACTGGAAGCCATGGCCGAACGTTTCTGCGTCTCGTCGCGCACCCTGAAACGCCGGCTGGCGGACCGGGATACCAGCTATCGGGAGATCCTCGAATCGGTGCTGAAAGACCGGGCGATCCAGTTGCTTCGGTATACCAACCAGTCCGTCAGCGAGATTGCCTACGAATTGGGCTATGCGGACCTCTCCAACTTCAGCCGGGCCTTCCGGAAGTGGACCGGGAAGTCGGCCAGAGAGTTTCGCGAGGGTGGTCCGGACCCTGCGCCGGAAGTTGGGCCCTGATGTTTGGCTTGGGCGGTTGGGTTTCTCTTGCCGCTGGGTTTGGAGCGTGGTCGCAGGGAGGGGCATAATTTTTTTGGGTAAAAACAACTCGCTTCGCTCAGACATCTTTTTCCCCAAAAAAATTATGCCCCACCCCACGCCCTGCTGACAGACGAGATTGCCGTGTTATTTTTTATTGCTCTGTCTTAATTTGCTTTTCGTTTCCTATGCCACAATGTTTGGACGGACGGGGGGAAGGAATATTTTCCCGACAGGAAAAAGATGTCTGAGCGAAGCGAGTTGTTTTTCCCGAGGGAAAATATTCCTTCCCCCCGGCCAGCCCCCAAATCAACCCGGCTAGGGCCATAATTGAAACCGGACACCAACCCAAAAGGATGAAAACGAACATGACCCAAAGGCCAGACACCCACAGCAAACTGATCGGCTACCTGCTCTGGATCTTCGGATTCCTGGGCTCCCATCGGTTTTACTACGGCAAACCCGTTACCGGCACCATCTGGTTCTTTACCCTGGGGCTGCTGTTCATCGGCTGGATCATCGACCTGTTCCTGATTCCGGCCATGGACCGCGAAGCGGACCTGCGGTTCCGGGAAGGTGAGGTCAGCTACAACATCGGCTGGATTCTGCTGACCTTCCTCGGTGTGTTCGGCATTCACCGGATGTACATGGGCAAATGGATCACGGGCATCATCTACCTGTTTACCGGTGGCCTGTTCCTGATCGGCGTGCTGTATGACTTCTGGACCCTGAACAACCAGATTTCCATCCGCAACGAAGAGCGCCGCTTCGGCTGATCGAGCTGCTTACAGTCCGGCAGCGGCCTCCAGTTCGACCAGGGCTTCTTCGAGGTAGTCGAGCATCCGCTGCAGGCTGGGTAGCGTGCGGCGGCAGCCGATGAGGCCGAATTCCACCTGGTCGCCGTAGCTGGTCAGGGTCATGTTCAGGGCCAGGCGATCCATGGCGATGGAGACCGGGTACATGCCGTCCATCGTGGCGCCGTTCCAGTAGCAAGTCTCTCGCGGGCCGGGAACGTTGGAAATCACCACGTTGAAGGTCTGCCATTTCGGTGCCATGCCGGTGAGCAGATTGAACGCCGCCGGCGCCAGGGTCAGGGCGGTGTAGTTGATGATTTCTTCCGCAGACATGTCGGCGTAGCGGTCCTTGGCGGCTTTCACGTCCTCATGGATCTGCATCAGTCGTGTCACCGGGCTGGTGACATCGGTGTGCAGTGAGGCGAGGATAACGCCGACCTGGTTGCCGCCGGAGCTGTCATCCTTGCGCAGGGACACCGGCACCATGGCGATCAGCGGCTTTTCCGGCAGGGCGTCCTGGTTCATCAGGTAGCTGCGCAGCGCGGTGGCGCACATGGCCATCACCACATCATTGACCGTGGTTCCATAGGCCTTGCACACACCCTTTATCCGGCTCAGGCAGTAAGATTGCGCGGCGAAGCGTCGGGAACCGGTGATCTTCTGGTTCAGGATGCTGCGGGGTGCGTGAAAAATGGAGGAGTAGGCCGGGTCTTTGCGGGCGTCGTTGATGGTTCGCAGCAGTTCCCGGGCCACGGTGGGCACGGTGCCCAGTTGCTTGCCGGATTCACCCAGCAGATGGCCGACACTTCGCCACAGGGAAGGACCGCTATCATCCTTTTCACGGGATGGGCGGGGTGGCATGGCCCAGATCGGCGGCATGTCCCGCTCGCCGGTATCCTGGCACAGCATCTGGGTGACCATCCGCATGGCCGATACACCGTCCACCAGGGCATGGTGGACTTTGATATACACCGCAAACTGCCGTTCCCCCAGGCCTTCAATCAGATGAAACTCCCACAGGGGACGTTCCCGGTCCATCAGGTGGGAATGTTCTGCCGAAACAAAGGACAAGAGTTCCCTGACCCGCCCCGGTGTCGGCAGTGCCTCGAAGCGGAAGTGGTGTTCCAGGTCCAGGTGCTCGTCTTCCACCCAGACCGGCTGGCCGAAACGGTAATCCAGGCGCTGATTAAACGGCGGCGTCACCTTCGTGTACTGCCTGAGTCGGTCGGCCAGCTGTGCGACGTAATCATCCGGTGCGTCGTCGGGAAAAGAGAACAGCTGAAGACCGCCCACGTGCATGGGCTGCTGCCGCTTTTCCAGCCAGAGAAAAAGCTGATCCGTAGGGCTGAGAGGTTTCACAGGGCGTCCTTGTTGTCGGTGTTGTGACAATAGTAGCGCAGATAGCTGGCAACGTGATTGACCACGGTTCGCATTCTCCGCACCGGCCAGGTCAAACGCGGGCCAAGGTCTGGACGGGGTTTTTCTTCGTAAGCCATGAACTAAGGTTAGTAATTGCATCCATCGAAATGAATCTTGGAGAAAAGGACGTGGCTACCCCCATGAAGAGCCTGCAGGGTGTTGTTCTGTTTTTGTGCAGCCTGTTTCCGGTGCTCACCGCTGCCCAGGACCTGCCTGGTGTTCAGCTGGAAACCGTCTCTTCAGAAGATATCGTTCAGGAAGTGACCCTGAATGGTACGGTGAATGCCCTTCGGGTATCTGGCATGTCGGCGGCGGTTGCGGGCCTGCTGGACGAGGTTCGGGTGGAAACCGGTGATCGTGTTGACCGGGGCGATGTGTTGGTCGAGCTGGATGACGAATTGGTTACCTGGGAGTTGGCCGCGGCAAGAGCCGAGGCAGAAGAGGCCCGCAGTCGCCTGGAGGAAGCCCGGCGTCGCCTGCGTGAGGCCAGATCCGTCGGCGCAGGCCGCAATATCGCGGCCACCGAAGTCAGTGCACGGGAAAGTGAAGTGGCCGCCAGCGAAGCGACCCTGGCTCGCCTGGAAGCCGCCCGCCGCCAGGTGGAAGTCCGGGCCGGGCGCCACCGCGTGACCGCGCCCTTCGACGGTGTGGTCAGCCAGCGCTCCCGGGATCTCGGGGAATGGGTTACCCCCGGTGACCAGCTGCTGACTCTGGTGGATACCGACAACCTTCGTCTGGATTTCCAGGTACCCCAGTCCTTCTACAAACGCATCGACGACAACAGCCGGCTGCTGGTGCAGGATGACCAGGCACTGAGCAGCGCCACCATCGATGTTCTGGTACCGGTCAACGATCCCCAGTCCAGAACCTTTCTCCTCCGCGCCATCAAGCCCGAATCCGTGAAGCTGCTCCCGGGGATGTCGGTACAGGCGGTACTGCGGGTCACTACCGGTGAACGTGGCCTGACGGTTTCCCGCGATGCCATCAACCGGTATCCCGAAGGACGAACCACCGTGTGGATCGCCGAACCGGGGGATGAAGACACCTGGACCGTGAGCGAAAAGCGGGTGCGCCTTGGCACCGGCTTCGAGGGCCGGGTAGAGGTCACTAGTGGTCTTGAAGCGGACCAGCAGGTGGTGGTCCGTGGCAACGAGTCCCTGAGCGAGGGCATCAGCGTTCGCATTGCCGAACGGGAGAGCCGCTGATGTTTGCCGGCATTATCCGCCACGGCACTCTGGTCACCGTTATTGCCCTGATTGTCGCGATCCTTGGGGCTGCTGCAGCACTGCGGATTCCGGTCCAGATGATTCCGGATCTGGAGGTGCGGACGGTCACGGTGGAAACCAGCTGGCCAGGCGCCACGCCCCAGGACATTGAGAAGGACATACTGATTGAGCAGGAACGGTTCCTGCGCAATGTTCCTAACCTGAGCCGGATGACTTCCACCGCATCCAGCGGAGCGGCGGAGATCGAGCTGGAGTTCCCGTTCGGGGTGGATATCACCGAGACCCTGATCCAGATCAATAATGCCCTGAGCCAGGTGCCGGATTATCCGAGGAACGTCGATGAGCCGCGCATAGTGGCGGCGTCGTTCTCCTCCAACGCATTCATGTATTTTCGCATCGCCACCCTCGAAGGCAATCCCCGTGAGCTGGACATCGAGCTGATGCGCGATTTTATCGAGGACCGCGTGCGGCCCAGGATGGAGAGCGTGCCGGGGGTTTCCGAGGTTACCGTTGGCGGTGGTGCCGACCGGCAGATGCAGATCATTGTGGACGAATCCGCCCTGGCCCAGCGCGGCCTGAGCCTGGTGGATCTGCGCAACGCAATCGTGGCCCGTAACCAGGACATTTCCGGCGGCGAGATCGACTCTGGCAAGCGCCGGTATCTGTTGCGCACGGTCGGGCGCTTTGACGACGTTGAATCCCTGGAACAGCTGGTGGTACGCCGGCAGGGTGACAGCGTGGTGCGCCTTGGTGAGGTGGCCCGGGTTCAGCAGGGCCATTCCCGGATCCGGGAGCTGTCCTTTATCGACGGCCAGCGGGTGATTGGCCTGCAGGTGCGCCGTGAAAGCGGCTCCAACGTCATAGATATCAAACGCGCGATGATGGACGAAGTGGCCGCCATCAACCAGGAGGTGCTGGAGCCGGCGGGCATGAGGCTGGGCCTGACCGCAGACGATGCCCGTTACGTGGAAGCCTCGGTGGCCAATGTCTGGACCAATCTGGGTATCGGTGCCGCCTTCGCAACCCTGGTGATGTTCCTGTTTCTGAGATCCGGCCGGGCCACGTTTGCCGGGGTGGTGGGCATACCGCTGTGTGCCATAGCCGCGTTTATCGGGTTGCTGATCACCGGCCGCACCATCAACGTGATCTCTCTGGCCGGTATCGCCTTTGCCATCGGCATGACGGTGGACAACAGCATCGTGGTGCTGGAGAACATCGAGCGACACCGGCGTTTGGGGCTGGACCGTTTCGAATCGGCCCTCAAGGGCGTGCGTGAAGTCTGGCCGGCGGTGCTGGCGTCCACCACCACAACCATTCTGGTGTTCTTGCCGATCCTGTTTATCGAGGAAGAGGCGGGCCAGTTGTATTCCGACGTAGCCATTGCCATCTCTGCCGCCATTCTCGCCTCCATGTTGGTGGCAATCACCATCATACCCACCCTCTGCGCCCGGCTGGATTTCGGCCGCCGGGGCGTGACCACCGATGAATACGGCAACGAAACCTCGGGTCGCTGGAGCGGGGCCGCCATGGGGGCGGTGCGATGGCTGGTGAATGGCACGGTGCGCCGGCTTCTGGTGATGGCAGCCACCGTCGGCTTCAGCCTGTGGGTGATTTTTGTGCTGACCCCACCCGCCGAATACCTGCCGGAAGGCGAGGAGCCCAAGACCTTTGCCGCCATGTCGGCGCCGCCGGGTTACAACCTGCAGGAGATGGAAGCCATTGCCCGCCAGGTGGAAGACTACTTCCTGCCCCACGTGAACGCGGACGGCCAGGCCTACGCCGCGGGCGAAACCAGCGTGCCGCCCATGGCCTATCTCAACATGCAGGTAACGCCCACCAGGATCCGGATCATCGCCGAGACCCTGAACCCGCGGCACATCGAAGCCCTGATGGACGAGATCACCCGGTTCTATGAACAGTTCCCGGGCATGCGCGCCTTCGCGGCCAAAGGCTCCATCATTTCCAGCAACGACGGCGGCACCCGCAGCATCAACCTGGACATCTCTGGGCCGGATCTGGTGTCGGTCTACGGCGCTGCGAACGCTGCCTATCAGCGCGCCGAGGAAATCTTCGACAACCCCCGCATCCAGAGCCAACCCTCCACGCTGTCCCTGGCACAGCCGCTGATCCAGATCATGCCTGACTGGGATCGCGCCGCGGAACTTGGCCTTGGCGCTGAAGGCATTGGCTTTACCGTTGCCTCCCTGACCGAGGGCAGCTACGTCGACGATTTCTTCCTGGACGACGAAAAGATCGATATCTACGTCTACGGCAGCGAGGGTCGCAACCCGTCACTGGACAGCCTGCCGGATGTCATGGTGCACACCCCCCAGGGTGCTACCCTGCCGCTCTCCAGCCTGGCTACCATCGAGGAAACCGTCGATACCAGCACGGTCCGCCGGGTGGACGGTCGCCGCACGGTGACTCTGAACGTGATTCCCCCGGACGATGTGCCGCTCGAAGCCGGCGTTGAGAGGGTACGCACGGAACTGTTGCAGTTCATGCGGGACAGCGGCGCATTGCCCGCGAATGTGAACGTGGATATTTCCGGCGCCAGCGATCAGCTTAATGCCACACGGGAGGCTCTGACCGGCAATTTCATCATTGCCATTGCCATTGCCATTGTCTACCTGCTGCTGGTGGCCATCTTCGCGCACTGGGGATTCCCGCTGCTGATCATGACCGCAATACCGCTTGGCGTGGCCGGTGGCATTGTGGGCCTGGCCCTGATGAACCTGGTCGGTGGCCTGCTGCCCATGATCGGCCTCCAGCCTCTGCGACAACCCTTCGACATGATTACCATGCTGGGCTTCCTGATCCTGATGGGAACCGTGGTGAACAACCCCATCCTGGTGGTGGATCAGGCGCGGCAGAACCTGCGTCAGAAAGGCGTTACCGTAGTACAGGCCGTCACCGCCGCCGTCCAGACCCGCCTGCGCCCGATTGCCATGACCACCCTGACCACCATCTGCGGCCTCTCGCCCCTGGTGTTCCTGCCCGGCGAAGGCACCGAGCTGTATCGGGGCGTGGGCGCCATCGTTCTGTTTGGCCTGCTTGGGGCAGCGATCGTAACCGTGACTTTTCTGCCGTCACTGACCATCTTTGTTCTTGGCTGGCGGGAGCGTTGGCGTCGCTCCAGAGAGGTTTAGCCTCGGAGTATCGCCGTCACGCGCCATGGGAAGTCTTTCTTCCGGGGAAAAGCAACTCGCTTCGCTCAGACATCTTTTCCCCTGCACAAAGACTTCCCATACCACGCGCCGGCTTTCGCCGGCATTGTTAAGGGCCTAGGCCGCGATGGATTCTCGCTGGTTGGCCCGTACTTCCAAGCGGATCTGGTTGCCGTCCAGCAGGACAGGGTAGGTTTTGACCCGCACGGTATCGTCTTCCAGACAGACACCCGTAAGCAGACTGAAATGTTGCTTGTACAACGGCGACGCCACCACCGGCTCCCCTTTCAGATCCCCGGTAATCCCCCGGGCCAGCACATTGGCGCCGCTGAACGGGTCCGTATGGCTGATGGCAAACAACGCCGGCAGCCGATGCGGCAGATAAAACACCGCCACCGGACCTTCTTCGGTCCATACCGCGATGCCAGATTCCGGCACCAGGTCGTCTACGGTGCAAACGGCTTCCCAACGAGTGCGTGGTTTCATTGTGTTTCTCCTATTCCTTGTGCGTTTATTTCAACTGTGCGTTACAAGCGATACCACGGAAGCTTGGTGAGCGAGGTGGTATGGGGGTGCTTTTCTGTCGGGAAAAAGATGTCTGAGCGAAGCGAGTTGTTTTTCCCAGAAGAAAAGCACCCCCATGGCGCCTTGCTCTTCACCAGAACCTAAAGGCTACGCAGACTCCAAAACAGGCCGACGCTGCCCCCGCTCAACCGTCCACTCCTGAACCGGATCGCACTGCGAAGGCGCATTAACAAACTCCCGGAACCGCTTCCGCTTCTCCGGATCCTCGACGGCCGTCTTCCACTCGCACTGGTAGGTCCCAACAATCCCCTCCATGTGCTCCTCCAGCTCAGCGCCGATCCCCAGACTGTCCTCAAGCACCACCTGCTTCAGGTACTCCAGGCCGCCCTCCAGATTTTCCATCCAGACACTGGTGCGCTGCAGCCGGTCGGCCGTGCGCACATAGAACATCACCACCCGGTCAATGGTGCGGATCAGCTCCTCGTCAGACAGATCCGTGGCAAACAGATCGGCGTGGCGGGGGCGCATGCCGCCGTTGCCGCAGACATACAGGTTCCAGCCGTTCTCCGTGGCAATCACACCAAAGTCCTTGCTCTGGGCTTCCGCGCATTCCCGGGTACAGCCCGAGACCGCCATCTTCACCTTGTGGGGCGCCCGCAGCCCTTTGTAGCGGTCCTCCAGGCGAATCGCCATGCCCACGCTGTCCTGAACGCCGTAGCGACACCAGGTATTGCCAACGCAGGACTTCACGGTGCGCAGTGACTTGCCATAGGCATGGCCGGTCTCGAACCCGGCGGCAATCAGTTTTTCCCAGATCTCTGGCAACTGGCTCAGGGTGGCACCGAACAGGTCCACGCGCTGGCCACCGGTGATCTTGGTGTACAGATCGTATTGCTTCGCCACCTCACCCAGCACAATCAACTTGTCCGGGGTGATCTCGCCGCCGGGAATGCGCGGCACAATCGAGTAAGTGCCGTTCTTCTGCATGTTGGCCATGAAGGTATCGTTGGTGTCCTGCAGCGGCACGTGGTCGGTGGCCAGGATGTGCTCGTTCCAGCAGGTGGCCAGGATTGAGGCCACGGCCGGTTTGCAGATGTCGCAGCCGTGGCCCTTGCCGTGCTGACTGATCAGGGTCCGGAAGGTGCGGATGCCGTTCACCTTCACCAGGTGGAATAGCTCCTGGCGACTGCACGGGAAGTGCTCGCAGAGATCTTTGCTGACCTCCACGCCGCGTTTTTCCAGCTCACTGTCCACCACGTTCTTGAGCAGGGCGGTGCAGCCGCCGCAGCCCGTGCTGGCCTTGGTTTCGGCCTTGACGCTGCCAAGGTCCGAGCAACCGGTATCAATGGCGCCGCAAATATCGCCCTTGGTCACGTTGTGGCAGGAGCAGATCGAGGCGGTTTCCGGAAGTGCATCCGGGCCCAGGGCCGGCGCGCCGCCCTGGCTCTCCGGCAGGATCAGCGTTTCCGGATTCTCCGGCAGGGTGATGCCATTGAGGGCGTATTGCAGCAGAGTGTCGTAGTGGCTGTTGTCGCCCACCAGAATGGCGCCCAGCAGGGTCTTGCCATCCTCGCTGATCACCATGCGCCGATAGTGGCCGGCCTGTTCATCGTTAAAGCGGATGTTGCGAGCGCCCGGGGTCTGGGCATGGGCGTCGCCGATGGAACCCACGTCCACGCCCAGCAATTTGAGCTTGGTGCTCATGTCGGCGCCGGTGAAAGCAGTCTCCCGATCACCGTTCAGGGCGGAAGACAGAGTGCGGGCCATGGTGTAGCCGGGGGCCACCAGGCCGAAAATTTTCTGCTCCCAGAGTGCGCACTCGCCAATAGCGTGCACATGGGGGTCCGAAGTGGTGCAGTGGTTGTCGATGGCGATGCCGCCGCGCTCGCCGATCTCCAGTCCACTGGCCCGGGCCAGGGCGTCCTGGGGCCGAATGCCTGCGGAGAAGACGATCAGGTCTGTCTCGAGGAAGGATTCGTCGCTGAAATTCATGCGCAGACGGGCATCCTCGCCCTCGGTAATCGCTGTGGTGGCCTTCTCGGTGTGCACCTGAACGCCAAGCTCCTCAATCTTGTGGCGCAGCAGGGCGCCGCCATCGGCATCCAGCTGAACCGGCATCAGCCGGGGTGCAAATTCCACAACGTGGGCTTCCAGTCCCAGGCTCTTGAGCGCATTGGCAGCTTCAAGACCCAGCAGGCCGCCGCCTACCACCACGCCTGTGCGGGCACCTTCCGAGCTGGCGTGAATGGCATCCAGGTCATCCAGGGTCCGGTAAACCAGGCAGTGCGGGCGGTCATTGCCCTTGATAGGGGGTACAAACGGATAGGAGCCGGTGGACAGCACCAGTTCGTCGTACCGGTAGCTGCCACGGGGCGTTTCCAGAGTGCGATTTTCCCGGTTTATGCCGGTTACCTGTTCGTTCAGGTGCAGTTGAATCCCCTGCTCGGTGTACCACTCCAGGGTACCCATGGCGAGATCGGCATGGCTGGAGCCGCCGAAATACTCGGAAAGGTGGACCCGGTCATAGGCCAGCTGTTTTTCCTCGCCGAACACGATGATCTCGAAATCGGCAGCGGCCGGGCTGGCGCAGAATTGTTCCAGGAAGTGATGGCCGACCATGCCGTTGCCGACGACTATCAGGGTTTTCTTGCTCATGGGTCTGTCCTCTTTCCGGAGCGGCTCATGCCGCCGCCTCGCAGTAGTTCTTGCCGAATGCAATGAAGTCCCGGTAGCGGGAAATATCGTCCTGCTGCTGAATGCGCTGGCTGTACCAGGGGCCGTCCCGGGTGTCGCCCAGCAGTACGGCGCCGGTCAGGCGCTGATTGCGGATCAGCAGCCGGCAATAGTGGTTCTGTTCGTGGTCCTGCCAGACCACGGATTCGGTGTCCCCGTCGGGGCTGATCTGTCCGCAGGAGAAAATCGGAACGCCGCTGATCTTCAGGCGGGTTGGTGTATCCACCGGCCGATACTCGGCGTCTGGAGTGTTTCCGCCGAGCACGCCTGCAAGCACCTCGGCCTGCTGGTATCCGGGTTCCACCAGTCCGAAGGTGGTGTTTCCCAACTGACAACACTCACCCAGCGCAGAGACTGCCGGATCGCTGGTGCGTAGCTGCCCGTCCACGAGAATGCCGCGATCGCATTCCAGGCCGGCAGTCCGGGCAAGCTCGGTAGCAGGCGTGATACCGGTGGCGAATAAGACCAGATCCGTGCTGACGAGAGTTTCGTCATCCAGCTGGACGGCCCGGACCATGGAACGCCCGAGCAGGGCTTTGGGAGCCGTTCCGGTGCGAATATTTACGCCCCGCTCTTCCATGTGCTGTTGCAGGAGCTGACCCCCGATTCTGTCCAACTGACGGTTCAGAAGATGGCCGCTGCGGTGCAGAAGGGTGACGGCCATACCACGCTGGCGGAGACCTTCAGCGGCTTCCAGGCCAAGAAAGCCTCCGCCGACGACCACCGCCCGCCGATGGCGGCCAGCAGACTCAATCAGGGTCCTGGTGTCTTCCAGGTCCCGGAAGGTCATGACACCCGGAAGGTCTGCGCCCGGTAGCCCCGGTTTTGCGGGCCTCGATCCGGTGGCCAGCACCAGATGGGTGTAGGGCTGTACCCGACCGGATCCGGTGGTCACCGTCTGATCTTCCCGATTGATGGTGACTACCGGTTCTCCGTTGCAGACTTCAATACCGCTGTTCCGAAACCACTCGTCCTGCTGCAAGGCCAGCGAAGCTTCGTTTGTTTCACCGGCCAGCAGCAGCGAGAGTTGTATCCGGTTGTAGGCAGCGGATGCTTCGCCGTTGAACACGATGATGCGGGTAAACGGTCTGACTCGCCCACGGCAGAGAGCTTCCAGCAGGCGTTGCGAAACCATGCCGTGCCCGCAGATCACCAGTGTCGATTCAGTGTTTCCTGTCATTTCGCTCGAACCCGTACTTTTCGACCAAACAAAAAAAGCCGGAGCATCTATTCCCGAGGGGAAGTCGATGGTCCGGCGCCAATGCCAACAACAATGATCTGATGGTCCGGCCTGATCCTTGGCCGAGACGTTCGTCCTTACCAATTGCAAAGCGATCTTCGTGCCAGTTCTACGAACCTTTAAAAATCAGATAATTAGAATTTTATAAGGCTGCTATCACCAGTACGAACACTTGAAAACTGCCCTGCGACGGGGCGGATTGCACGGTTTTGGGCCAGATGCGGTGGCGCGGTAATTGCTGCGCACTGGCAGGAGGTTGGTTACGCGAGTGACTGATCTGACCGTGATTGTCGCATTTGAGGCTGTCTGCCTCCGGAGTCTGTTATGAACACCAAACGTGCCCCCGCCTATAAATCGCCATCCGCGGGCGACTACCTGATTGCCTCGAAAAGCTGCGAGTTGATGAACCTCCAGTACTTCTTGCAGATGGGCAAACTGGTCCAGTGCATCAGCAATCTGGTACATGCACTGCAGTGCGAGCGGGGTGCGTCTAACGTGTTTCTTGGTTCTTCCGGCGAAAAGTTTGCCCAGGAGCGAAAACACCTGGTTGCGACGTCGGATCAGCTCCGTTCTGAGTTTGAGCAGGCCCTTGCCGAGATTCACCAGGAACTGACGGCGCATCCTGTCAGTAGCCGCCTGCTTAACCAGCTTGCGAGCGCCCTTCACGGCCTTGAGGGCTTGCCCGAACTGCGACGGTGTGTGGTGGCCCGGAAAGTAACCGCGGCCTCTGCCACCGAGGATTACAGTACCCTGATCCACAACCTGATTGCGGTGGTGTTTGAGGCCGCAGATACCGCGGTTGACCCCACCATAGCGGGGCTTCTGGTGGCCATGGTGCACCTGATGAACGGCAAAGAATTCTGTGGACAGGAGCGGGCTGTCGGTTCGGCGGGGTTTTCCAGTGGCCGGTTTGATCGTGCACTGTCAGAGCGCATGGCGCACCTGATTGAGGCGCAGGAACGCTGTTTCGAGGTGTTTAACAGCTTTGCCGATGAGGGTTCCCTGGACCTGTGGGAAAAACTGCGCGAAAACCCCCGTGAGTCCGAAATTGAAAACCTCCGCCAGCGGGGCACAGCCATTGGTCGTTATAAAGACCTGGACCCGGCCCTGGCCGATGAATGGTTCAGGCTCATGTCTGAGCGGATGGATGAGCTCAAAAAGATAGAGGATTCCGTGGAGGGCTGTTTTCACGCCCGTTGCACCGAGCGTTTTGCCGATGCCAGAAACTCGCTGGCCCACCAGGAAACCCTGATTACTTCCCTGGATGCCCAGGAACCGGCTTCTCAACCCATGTTGGTGCTGTGCGATTCCGGAAACGAACAACAGGCCGGTGAGTCCTGGGCCAGCGATGGTATTGGTCAGCAGTTTGGCCGCTCCATCTTCGATCTGGTCCAGGAGCAGACCCGGCGCCTGCAACAGATGACCGATGAACTGCAGAGTGCCAGGGAGGCTCTGGAAGACCGCAAAACCCAGGAAAAAGCCGTGCTACTGCTGATGGAGCATCGCAGGATCAGCAACGACGAAGCTCACCGGGTATTAAGGAAACTGGCCATGGACCAGGGCCGGAAGTTGCCCGAGGTAGCCCGGGCCCTGGTGTCCATGGCGGATGTGCTGAAGTAACCGAAACGTATCACGTCCTGGCGGCCCGGGCCTTCGGTTGCTCACCCTCGGAGGCTTCCGGCTTTCCCGAACGACGTGGCGAGATGTGCTCCAGCTTGCGCTGTTTCTCGTACAGGAAGCGCAAGACCTCCTGCCGGTAATGCACGTATTCCGGGTTATCGGCCAGAGTCACCCGGTTGCGCGGCCGGGGCAGGTCAATGTAGAGATCCTCGCCCACGGTGGCCTCGGGCCCGTTGGTCATCATGATGATCCGGTCTGACAGCAACACCGCCTCGTCCACATCGTGGGTGATCATGATTACCGTGTTGTTCAACTCCTGCTGAATCTCCATCAACGAGTCCTGTAAGTGGGCCCGCGTCAGTGCATCCAGCGCGCCGAACGGTTCGTCCATCAGCAGCACGCTGGGCTTCATGGCCAGGGCACGGGCAATCCCCACCCGCTGGGCCATACCACCCGATACCTCACCCGGTCGCTTGTCCGCCGCATGGGCCATATTCACCAGCTCCAGGTTGTGATGAATCCAGTCGCGTCGCTCCTGCTTGCCCATGGATTTTCGAAAAACCTGCTGCACTGCCAGCTCGACATTCTCGTACACCGTCAGCCAGGGCATCAGCGCATGGTTCTGAAACACCACCGCACGCTCCGGCCCCGGCGAATTCACCTCATGGCCATCCAGCACACAGCCGCCCCTGGTCGCCTGAAGCAGGCCAGCCACAATGTTCAGGACGGTGGACTTGCCACAACCGGAGTGGCCAATCAGGGAAACAAACTCGCCCTTCTGTATCTTCAGATTAATGTTGTCCAGGGCCACAAATGGCCCCTTCGGCGTATCAAACGCCATCTCAACACCAGTCAGTTCCAAATGTGTTTTACTCATAGAAGTCACCTCTCAATCATGCGGAGCACCGGGCAGGGGATGCCTCCCGGGACCCTCAAAAACATGGATGTTTTTGCGGAGCGTACAGGGATGTATTCACCGCGTGTCCCGGGAGGCATCCCCTGCCCGGTGCGGCATACTCCAAACCAGGGCTCATTCGTTCCAGGCCGCCCTGCGCTGAATCAACAGCATCACCCGATCCAGCACAAACCCGATAAACCCGATAGCCAGAACCGCCACCATGATCCTGCTCAGGGACTGGCTGCTGCCGTTCTGGAACTCGTCCCAGACAAACTTGCCCAGCCCCGGGCTCTGGGCCAGCATCTCGGCCGCGATCAGCACCATCCAGGCAATGCCCAGCGACACCCGAAGGCCGGTGAAAATCATCGGCACCGAAGAAGGTAAAACCACCTTGCGGACATGGGTCCAGAACGACAGCCGCAGCACCCTGGAGACATTCAGCAGATCCGGATTGACCGCGGCCACACCGACGCTGGTATTGATCAACGTGGGCCATAGACTGCACAGAGTGACCGTGATCATGGAGGTCAGGAACGACTTCTCGAACATCGGGTCATCGCTCACGTAGGTTGCTGAGACCACCATGGTCACCAGCGGCAACCAGGCCAGCGGTGACACCGGCTTGAACACCTGGATCAGCGGGTTGACCGCCGCCTGGAAATGCCGGTTCAGGCCAACCACGATGCCCAGGGGCACGGCGATAGCGGTCGCCACGATGAATCCGGCCAGGACCGTAACCAGACTGGTCAGGATCTGGTCGGGAAAGGTGGGGGCACCGGGGTAATTCCGGATCCTGACCTCAGCCTCGGGGTTGTCCGCCAGAATCCGGGCGTTCCGCTCTTCCTGCATGGCAATGAACTTGTCGGCCCGCTCGCGTTGGTTGACGTGCTCCTGCCAGAGTTGCTGCGATTGTTCCCAGACCTGTGCCGGGCCCGGGAAGCTGCCCAGGGAGGTATCCACCTGCGGTGCAGCCAGATGCCAGAAACCGACAAATACCAGAATACCCATCAGTGGCAGCAACATCTGGCGCCCGGTGGCGGCGAGCTGGCGGGGTGTCAGCGACTCACCGAGGGACTTGAGTCTCTGGCCCAGCCATCGCGGCGGCTGGGAGGTGTGTTTGGCCGAAGTGATCGTAGTCATGGTTATCAAACCTCCTTGCAAACCCGGTTACGGGGTTTGCGTACCTTTCAGGCCGATGTCGAAACTGTCGATATAGGCGTTGGGTGTTCGGGGGGTGAAGCCGATACCGTCAATCAGCTCCCCCTGTTGCGGGCGCTGAAAGTTCTCGGCATCGAAGTCCGGAAAATCCGAGGCCTTCAGGGTGCCGTCGGCAATCAGTGAACGAGCTGCCTGCTCGTAGATGTCGGCCCGGTAAACCCTGGCTGCGGTTTCCATGTACCAGTCGTCCGGCTTGGCCTCGGGGATCTGGCCCCACCGGCGCATCTGGGTGAGATACCAGATGGCATCAGACGGATAGGGGTAGGTGGCGTGATACCGGAAGAAGACATTGAAGTCCGGAACCTCGCGAATGTCGCCTTTTTCATACTCGAAGGTGCCGGTCATGGAGTTGGCGATCACCGCCTTATCGGCACCCACGTAGCTGGGCCGGGCCAGGATTTTTACGGCCTCGTCCCGGTTGGCGTTGTTGTTCTCATCCAGCCAGTGGGCGGCCCGAATCATGGCGCGCAAAAGTCGCAGGTGGGTGTTGGGATAGTCTTCGGCCCACTGCCGGGTAACCCCAAAGACCTTTTCCGGGTTATTCGGCCAGATTTCGTAATCGGTGATCACCGGCACGCCGATGCCCATGAAAACCGCTTGCTGATTCCACGGCTCACCCACGCAGTAGCCCTGGATGGTGCCCGCCTCCATGGTGGCGGGCATCTGCGGCGGCGGAGTTACGGACAGATGCACGTCGGCTTCCAGGGTGCCGCTGGTGTCGCCGCGCTGGGGCGCGTAGTAGCCGGGATTCAGGCCACCGGCCGCCAGCCAGTAGCGAAGCTCGTAATTATGGGTGGACACGGGAAACACCATGCCCATCCGGAACCGTTCGCCCCGATCCCGGGCTGCTTCCACGACCGGCCGCAGCGCGCTGGCGCTAATGGGATGTTCGGGCCTGCCGTCGGCATTGTCGGGGATGTGCTGGCTCATGGTGTCCCAGACATCGTTTGAAACCGTAATGCCATTGCCGTTCAGGTCCATGCTGAAGGCCGTGATGATATCGGCCCGGGTGCCGTAGCCGATGGAGGCGCCAAGAGGCTGGCCAGCGAGCATATGGGCGCCATCCAGTTCTCCGGTGATGACCCGGTCCAGCAGCACCTTCCAGTTCGCCTGCGCTTCAAGTTCCACGAAAAGGCCTTCGTCCATAAAGAAGCCCTGTTCCCAGGCAATCGCCAGGGGCGCCATATCGGTCAGCTTGATAAAGCCGAGCTTGAGGTCCGGCTTCTCGGCCGGACCAATTTCCGCGTGAGTCCCCGTGCTGACTGTCCAGAAGGTGGCTGTTAGCAGAATTCGAGTGAGCCAGCGGGCGGTTCTTCGTGTGAGCGTGTACATGGATATACCTCATTCTGTGTGGCCCAAACGCAAAAACGCCCGCTCTCCGTTGCCGGAAAGCAGGCGCCTGTGCCTGGGGATCAGTTTTCTGTTGAGTCGTAACGCGCGTCTCTGTTTTTAGTCTTGCATGGCCCGTGCCATATCGGCTGGTCTAAATAAAACAACGAGTTAGGAGAGTTCTTCGAGGAGGCGGCAGGTATGGTGAGCGGGTATTCGTCTGGTTTTAGTGCGTGGTAGGGCAGGTTTGCACCACTTTGATACCGGATTTGGTGGTTGGCCCGGAACCTTGGCGCATTGATGCGGGGCTGAAATCCTCGAGGGCCGCCATAGTCGGTGCCTGGCAGACCCCGGAGCCGCTCTCGATCGGAATGGCCCTGTTATTGCAACCGGTTATGCGACTGTTCAAGACAACCTGATTCCACTGGCAACGAAGCCCGCCCCTGATGCGCCTCCAAGGCATCCGGATTGGCGGGCTTTTTTTATGAAACCCGAGGAGGTGCTGTGACCGGTACCAACAAAAAACCGGCGACGGTTCAAACCACCTGCCCGTATTGCGGTGTGGGTTGTGGAGTGAGCGCAACGCCATCTGCGACCCGCGGGGATGAGACACATCCGGCGAATCTGGGGCGCCTTTGCGTGAAGGGCTCTGCCTTACACGAAACGCTGACTCCTGATGGACGACTGTTGCGGCCTGTTGTTCACGGTCGTGAAAGTGCCTGGCCGCAGGCAGTGGCGGAAGTGGCCCGACAGATTCGTGAATCAGTGGCGCTTCATGGGCCCGGGTCTGTGGCCTTCTATCTCTCCGGTCAGTTATTGACGGAAGATTATTACGTGGCCAACAAACTGGCCAAGGGGTTTATCCGCACACCCAACGTGGATACCAATTCCCGCCTGTGCATGTCGTCCGCCGTCGCTGCCCATAAAAGGGCCTTTGGCGGGGATCTGGTTCCCGGCTGTTATGAAGACCTGGAACTGGCGAACCTGTTGGTGCTGGCGGGCAGCAATGCCGCCTGGGCGCATCCGGTGCTGTATCAGAGAATGCAGGCTTCGGCGCGACCCGGCCGCCGGGTGGTGGTGATTGATCCCCGTAAAACCGCGACCAGCGATCTGGCGGATCTGCATCTGGCCATTCGTCCCGGGACCGATACGGTGCTGTTCAATGGCTTACTGGTCTGGCTGGCCGACCAGCAGGCTGTTGATAATGGCTATCTGGCGGAGCATTGCGAGGGTTTCGACGCCAGCCTCAGCGCTGCCAGATCCGCGGCACCCTCTCCCGAAGCGGTGTCCAGGATCTGTGAGCTGCCGGTAGAAGATGTCATTACCTTTTACCGATGGTTCGCAGAAGAGCAGCGCACGGTGACGGCGTTCTCCCAGGGCATCAATCAGTCTTCGGCCGGCACCGATAAGGGCAACGCCATCATCAACTGCCATCTGGCCACAGGCCGGGTGGGCAAACCCGGCGCCAGCCCCTTTTCCCTGACCGGCCAACCCAATGCCATGGGTGGCCGGGAAGTGGGTGGGCTGGCCAATACCCTTGCCGCTCATATGGATTACGACAGACCGGATGCCCGGGCCCGCGTGGCCCGGTTCTGGGAGACCGAGGCGGTCGCGGATGGACCGGGAATGAAAGCCGTCGACCTGTTCGATGCGGTTGAGCGGGGTGACATCAAGGTGTTGTGGATCATGGCCACCAACCCTGCGGTCAGTTTGCCGGAGACCCATCGTATCCGGCGGGCTCTGGACCTGTGCCCGACTGTCATTGTGTCTGATTGTGTCAGGGACACAGACACCGCTCGCCATGCGGACATCCTGTTGCCGGCGGCAGGTTGGGGTGAGAAAGACGGCACGGTTACCAATTCCGAACGCTGTATTTCCCGTCAGCGGCGCTTTCTGCCATTGCCCGGAGAGGCCCGGCCGGACTGGTGGATCGTCAGTGCGGTGGCCCGCGCCCTGGGACACCAGGCGGGTTTTGACTATGAGAAGCCCGCGGACATTTTCCGGGAACATGCCCGGTTGTCGGGGTTCGAGAACGCCGGTCAGCGTTTCTTCGATATTTCCGGGCTGGCGGAGTTGAGCAATGAACAATACGAGTTGCTTGAGCCTGTCCAATGGCCGGTTACCGTGGCGGCGTCTGATTCCAGGCGACTGTTCACTGACGGTCGGTTTGCGACCGCCAACGGGCGCGCCCGCCTGATACCGATTGCCTCTCGATTACCGGCCAGGAATCCGAATGAAGCGTTTCCGTTGATCGTGAATACGGGCCGTATCCGGGACCAGTGGCACACCATGACCCGGACAGCCCGGTCCAGCCGGTTGCTGGCCCATCGCCCCGAGCCGTTCATTGAGGTGCATCCCGAGGATATCCGGGCGCTTTCCCTCACCCCGGGGGCATTGGCAACACTGAAGAGTGCCCATGGGCACTTTGTCGGCCGGGCGCGCAGTGCGCCGGAGCAGCGGCGTGGTGAGGTGTTTGTGCCGATCCACTGGAACGATCAGTTCACCGGGCAGGGTCTGGCTACAGCGCTTACTGACAGCCTGGTAGACCCGATATCCGGGCAACCGGAAGCCAAGCACGGTCGTGCTACCCTCACCCACTGGCCTGCCCGTTGGTATGGACGTTTGCTGGTGCGACGGGATCGTCCAAAACGCTGGAAGGCAGACTACTGGGCCCAACAGGTTCTGCCCGATTGCGATAGCTGGATCGTGGCGGGGCAGTGCAAAATGGATTGGAAAAGTGCTGTGCCAGACTGGCTCGGCGGCCAGCCGCAGCTGGTGATGGAAGATGTCCGCGAAGGCCGCTTCCGGGCGGCGCGGTTGCGCAATGGTCAGTTGGAGGCGGTACTCATGGTGGATCGTGACGCGGCTGCCTTGCCATCCGTGGACTGGCTGGTCAGCTGCTTTAGTCAGCCAGAGCTCGACGAGGCGAGCCGGCGCGGCCTGCTGGCGGCAAAGGCCGTCGATGGGGATGATGCTGGCAACCTGGTTTGCAGCTGCTTCCAGGTTGGGGACCGACAGATTCAGCAGGCAATTGGGCGGGGTGCCAACAGCGTCGATGCCCTCGGCCGTGAGCTCAAGTGTGGCACCAACTGTGGGTCCTGTGTGCCGGAGATACGGAGCCTCCTGGTTGCCTCTACCGAGGTGGTGTAAGCGGGCTTAGCATCTGCACAGGCACTCTGTATCGCACCCCTTTCGAGTGCCCGATGCCGTCCACGGTGCAGGTCTTTCGATTGACCCGAATGATCTGCCCGTGCAGTTCCCGCCGGCCGGCACCAAAACGCACGGTATCGCCCACCTGCCAGTGGGCCATCTGTTGCCTTGTGTCCACAGGCTCGAAGGGCGTATCCGGTAGCGCCAGACCCTGTTCCCTCGCCTCATCTGCCAGGGCCTTACGGGTCGCTTGCGCCGCCCCGTTCTCGTGCAACTCATCCAGAATGGTATAGAAATGGCGGTTGTGCACAGAGCCCCGATATCGCTGGCCGGCACTTTGCTGCAGGAGATGGGCAAACTCGTGGCAGCAGGTGTGTGCCAACAGATTCAGAGTGCTCAGTTCCCCGCCAAAGTACCCCCGTTTCCGGATCTCTCGGCCTGACAGCCAGCCGCTCGCCGTCTCCGGCTGGTGCTTGGCGGCAATCATGCGGGCACCGTAGGTGATCAGGTGTTGCCGGTCTCGAGAATCGTAACGGTGATAGGTGGCCTGGCCGGACCCAACCCGGCAATGCAGGACGCTGCCCGGATTGCGTTCCCGGACCCATTGCTCCGCCGGTTGCCAGAGCCAGTCCCGGGTGACGGCGCACATGAGTTCGCCAAGGCTGATGGCGGTCTGGGTTGGTAGGGGCGTTTTCTGCAAACTTGGGTACCTGGCTACTTCACGGATGCGTAATACCAAACAAGCTTAACGTTCGAATTTACGGTTTGCTATGGTCTGGCTCGGCAATATTATGCGGTGGTACTGATTATCGACCTTGGGAAAGGTCCAGCAAAGCCGACACTTGAATGACCTATGCCATTCAGACAAACTGTCACCATATATAAATAAGTGGTGACGATTTGTCTGGCTCCGACTCCGCCCGATCTTCCAGGGCAAAACTCCAAACCATGTTCCGTCAACGCGGCGGTCAGCTCCGCCTGACAGAAGCGCTGGCTCGGGGCTTTAGCCGGTACCAGTTCTATCAGCTTCGGGACGAGGGGCTGATTGAGCCGGTCAGCCGTGGCATTTACCGGCTGGCGGACCTGCCCTCAATAGAGAACCCGGATCTGGTGGCTGCCGCTACCCGTTTTCCCAATGCGGTGCTTTGCCTGATTTCCGCGCTGGCCTGGCACGACATTACTACACAGATTCCCCATCAGGTGCATCTGGCGGTGGAGCGGGATGCCCGTTTGCCGGTGCTGGATTATCCGCCGGTAGCCGGGTACCGGTTCTCCGGGCGGGCCTTTAGTGAAGGCATTGAACAGGTTGACGTGGATGCCATCACCCTGAACGTCTACAACCCGGAGAAAACCCTGGCCGACTGTTTCAAGTTCCGGAATCGAATCGGCATGGATGTGGTTCTGGAGGCGTTGGATCTATACCGCACCCGCAAAAACTTCCGTCCAGGAAAACTGATGGAATATGCCAGAATCTGCAGGGTCGCCAATGTCATGGCACCCTACTTGGAAGCCAAGCTGTGAACAGAATCATCCTGGCGATGGAATAAAAAGAGTGAAAGGAGATCACGGTGGCACAAAACACTGCTGCGTCCGTTCGGCAGAGATTGCTGAATAAGTCCCGGGAAGAAAAGCGTCGCTTTGATGAACTGCTGCAGTATTACGCCATGGAGCGGTTTCTTTACCGGTTGAGTCAGTCGCCCCATAACCGCTGCTTTACCCTCAAAGGTGCGCTGATGTTCTGGGCAATGCAGGGGCCGAACAGCAGACCGACACGGGATATCGATATGTCGGGCCAGACCAGCAATGATCCAGAGGCTATTCTGGCCCAGGTGGGCGAGATTATTGCGACTGAGGTGCCGGATGATGGCTTGCGATTTGATCCGGATACCCTGAAGGCGGAGACCATTACCGAAGATGCAGACTATCAGGGGCTAAGGGTGACCTTCAGCGGTTTTCTCGACAACGCCAGGATTCCAATGCAACTGGACATTGGCTTTGGCGATCCCATATTTCCGTTCCCATCCTGGCTGGAGTTCCCGGGCTTGCTGGATTTTCCAACTGCACGGATTAAGTGCTACACCCCGGAATCGTCGATTGCTGAGAAGTTCCAGGCGATGGTCAACCTTGGCGAACTGAACAGCCGGATGAAGGACTTTTACGATATCTGGCTGCTTTCGCGTCAGCACGAGTTCCGGTTGGAAAATCTCGAGGGGGCGGTTGAGGGCACCTTCCGAAAGCGTGGGACAGCAATCCCTGAAACCAGTCCCTTTTCTGCCGCTTTTATGGACAGCAAGCAACCACAGTGGCGGGCTTTCCGTAAGCGCCTTGGCCAAGAACATGTGCCAGAGGCTTTTTCGGAGGTAGTAGAGGCGGTGGTTGAGTTCCTCGGCCCTTTGATGCTGAGCAGAGACGTGGACGCGCCCAAGGAAATTTGGTGCCCACCCGGTCCATGGAGTCGGCAGGCTTATGGCTAGTCTTATTTCGGAAGACAGTATCAAGCAAGAACTTTTGCAGCGCTTGCAGCATATTTACGGCTCCAATGGGCTGGACCGTCATACCGAAAAGCTGGAAAACCTGACATAGACAGCATAGATCATTCGCGTGTTTTACTGACAGACAAAGAAGATAGAACTTCGCCGAACACGTCATCCTGAGTACTAATGGTAATCCATGAAGAAGGGTGTTCCGAGGTCGCGATAAATGCAGTGGTGTAGCCTTTGACGGTGACCGAGAAGCCGTAGGCGCTGCCACCCAAATCCAACTTTTTGACCTTACCAGAGTATTGTTGCGTTTCGAAAGGCTGCACTTCGATAGCATCAAACCGACTCTTACTGAGTTCGAACGTCAGATCGTTGGAGGTGCGAAACTCAATGGATGCCTGGTCAGTTACAGCACAACCTGAGACCAGGCTGGCCAAAACAATCCTTAAAATTATGAATCTTCTCATTACCGGTTGTATTTCGACGTAAAGCTGCTGGAAGGCTGCTGAATTCGGGACTCGGGTGAGTGGTAGCTATGCATTATTCTGAAATCTTCGCGCCATTTATCCGCAATGACGTTGAGCTTTCAACTGGGCCCTGGAAGGTAATAAGCGATTGAGCTTGGCCGTTCGGTACAATAAATACGGTTCTAAAGTCCCCCTGAACTACTCCAAATACCTGAGCTTCGGGAATTTGCTCCATCCAAATTGGTTTACTTGAACCCTGATTGGCACTCTCAAAAAGCGTCGTTGAGGTGTCAATCGCTGAACTTGAGCTTACTGTACTTGGAATCTCCTCCGATCTGACAAAACCTACGACCCGGTTGTTTCTCAAAAATACAAGCTCGCCATCCCTCATCTTCACAGAGGAGAACATCTTTTCTGGTACTTCTATAGCTAGTTCGCTGTATGGTTGAATGACCAATGAAGATTGGGATGCGCAGCCGGAGAGAAGAAGTAAAAATGATAAAGCTAGGGCTGTCCTTGCCATGGTGGGAGTCTCATCTCAATGTCGTTTCGATAGAGGATCTGAACTGGCCAGAACGAACAGTTCGGCAAATCCAGCTTACCTTCACTTCGTTCTGCAAAAAAGGTTTCCCTGCCTCGCGAATCAGGCGTAAAGCCCATTTTGTGATCCTGCGTGTTGGTCGTAGTAGGTCCTGTGGAGAAGGAACAGCATCAACCCATCTACTACAATCGACGGTTTCCACGAGCATATGGGCGATAGCGCGCACGGTTTCTTCGGTTACGCTGCTTTCAGTGAATCCTGAAGCAACAGAATGGCCGTAGAACGCCTTCATGATGGCTCTGATTTTATCAATGTCTTCGGCCGACAATTGACTATCCATTTTTTTCATCCCTGCAAAGGCAGAAGGACCCCTGCGGGGCCCTTCTGGCGTGATTACGCCTCGATCGGCGAACGCCAGTCGTCAGCACCGGAAGTACCGGCAACGGCGTGCTCCCAGGTTACCTTGCGGTAGGACAGGGAAACGGTGACCAGCTGGGTGAAGTCGGCGTTGCCGGCGTCCTGGCAGTGGGGCATGTTGCAGTTGATGTCGATAATGGTCGCATCTTCGAGGATGGTGGAGAAGAAGTGCTCCTGCTTGCCCTCAACGGAGGTGCGGTACCACTTCAGCTCGACCTTGGGCAGCATCTCGCCGGAGGCGAGGGCGTTGTACATCAGCGGGGTGGCCTTGTTCAGGGCGGAGGTGAACTTGAACGGCTTGTGCACGCGCTGACCGGATGGCTGACCGGACTGGGGATCGGTCGGTACGGTAACAACGTGGCTGAATTCCTGCACCAGCACTTCGTCTTCGTGGCCTTCCACGTAGATGTTACCGACAGAATCGGACGTGAATGCGCCGGCGGTGATGTTGCCCTGGGTCTGGCCTTCGATGCTGATATAACAAGGAGTTGGCATAGTCTGCTCCATGACTTGTGAATGAATAGTGTCCCCGGGTGTTCCCTGGACGCGGACTTTCATTACAAAGCCTGTGCCAGAAGAGGAAATAGTTTTTAAAACAGTGGGTTATCTTTTTTCTCGGAGATGTCCCCGGCGGGCCAGGCAACCGCGCGCCCGAACGCCGGGCGAAGGATTGCTGGTGGGGCAAAAACTTGCTCGGGCAATACCCGCTTCAGCCCAGGCCGAGGGCTGCCAGCAACGCCAGGAGCAATAACGCGGATACACCCTGCCAGAAGGCCACGGGATTGCGCTCCATTAACGGCGGCCGATGACGCTTGTGCCAGTCGACGGATGGGTGTCGCAGCTTGTACAGGTATTCCGAGAGCGCCGGGTAACGTCTGTGGGCCTGAGGGTGAGCCGCTTTTTCAATGGCATCGTCGACCCAGGCGGGAAGATTCTCACGTAAGTGTCTCGCGGGCCGGTAGTTCAGCCCGCGAAGCTGGTTCCGGCTATGGATTTTCGGTACTTCCGCGCCATAGGGAAGCTGGCCGGTGAGCAACTGGTAGGTAATCACGCCCAGGGAGAACTGGTCTGATAGCCAGCTGCCGGGCTCGCCGAGAAAGGTCTCAGGGGCACTGTAAAGGGCGGCCCCCCGAGGAACCGCCTGTTCGCCGATCTCAGAGTCCTCAAGGCCGGCGACCCGGGTGGCACCGAAATCAATCAGCGTGACAGTGCCATGGGGATCCACCAGCACGTTTTCCGGCTTCAGGTCCTGATGCACCATTTCAAGCCGGTGGAATGCCCTCAAGCCTTTACCAATCTGCTCAACGAGATCACGCACGGTATCAAGTGTCGGAGCCGGGTTGTCCAGCATCCATTGCCGCAAGGTACAGCCTTCCACGAACTCTGTGGCCTGGTAGAGAAAGCTGGGTCGTTGGCTGGACTGGAACGGTCTTGCGACATGAGCGCTGCTGATTCGCCTGGCAATCCACTGCTCGGTGGAAAACTGTTCCAGGTAGACCGGATCGTGTCTCTGTTCCAGTGAGGGCATCTTCAGCACTACCCGGATTTCGGTTTCCTCATCCACGGCCAGGTAGGCGTGGCTACGGCTACTGGCATGAATCTGTCTCAGAATCCGGTAGCCATCAAGACGCTGCCCCGGCTGCAGTTCCGGCGCAAACGGTAACCCGGCCAGCTCGTAGCACACGCTGGGCGGACTGTTTCACCGACCAGCTTTCCGGGGTGGAAAAGTAGTCGCTGAGAAAGCCCGCAACGGCTGACTCGCTGGCAATCTCACTGACATTGCTGGAGCTGATGCCGTCGGCGATAGCTACGGCGATGCCCTTGGTAAGCAGCTGATGGCCCGTCGGCACCAACAACCCGTGGAAGTCCTGGTTTACGGGCTTTCCGCCGGCGTCAGAGTACTGGCCGGCGGAAATGGAAAGGGATCAGGTCATCGAGAGCTGGGGTTTCCCTGATAAAGGAAAAAGCAACTCCGGCGGGTGCGGCAGCCGGAGTTGCAGGAAGACCCGGCGTAGTTGGAGCGGGCCAGGGTAGCGTCGCTGTAGGCTGCTGCAATCTTGCGCTTGGACGCGGTGCGCGCATGGGTGGTGTAGAGGGTCAGGCCGGTAAAGGCCAGGCCGCCCACCAGGTTGCCCAGCACGGTGGGAATCTCGTTCCACCACAGGTAGTCCATCACCAAGAACTCGCCGCCCATGATAATGGCGGACGGGAACAGGAACATGTTCACGATGGAGTGCTCGAAGCCCATGAAGAAGAACAGCATGATCGGCATCCACATGGCCAGTACCTTGCCACTGACGCTTGTGGAAATCATGGCGCCAACCGCGCCCATGGATACCATCCAGTTGCAAAGCATGCCGCGAATGAAAATGGTGGCCCAGCCGGCAGCCCCGAACTCGGCGTAGCCAAGCGTACGCGCTTCGCCAACACTGGCGATCTTCGCACCAACGGCTCCCGGATCGGTATTGAAACCATAGGTGAAGATAAAGGCCATCATGAAGGCGACGGTCAGCGCGCCGCCCAGGTTGCCAAGGAATACCCAGCCCCGGTTGCGCAGTATGGCAGCCGGGGTTACGCCAGGGCGCTTATCGAGCAATGCCAGGGGCGTGAGCATGAACACCTCGGTTAGCAGGTCAAAGCCCATCAGGTAGAGCATGCAAAACCCGATAGGGAACAGGATAGCGCCGATCAGAAAGACTCCGGTCTCGACCGCTACAGTGATGGCAAACGCTGCAGCCAGCGCCAGAATGGCGCCGGCCATAAAAGCCCGGATCAGGGTGTCCCGGGTAGACATGTAGATCTTGGATTCGCCGGCGTCGACCATAGAGGCGACCTCCGCTCTCACGCACCCGATCGGTGCGTCACCATTCAACGCTGCTGCAACCTGGCGCAGCGGGGCCGCGGCTCAGCGAAGGCTGAACCGCACGGGCAAGGCGTAGCGGAATTTCTGTCCTGCAATCGCTTCCGGCACTGATGGCAGAGGCGCCGCCTGTTCGAGCATGGCCAGCGCTGACTCGTCCAGAAGCTGATGTCCGGAGCTGGTTCTCAGGCTGTGGGCCACCAGGGACCCGTCCCTTTGAAACTCGAACACAATCACGGGTGTGCCCTCCTGGCCAAGGCGCCTCGCCCTGCGCGGATATTCATAATATCGGGCAAGATGGCGACTGAGTTTGGACAGGTAATTATCCACTTCTGATTTAACGCCAGCGTTCTGCAGTGGAACGGTTGCCTGTGATTGCTCCTCAGTTGCAGTCTCTGCCGGATCACCGCTCGGTGTTTCCGCTTCCATGACCTCTTCGGCAACCTCTGGCTCGGGCGTTGGTTCCGTTACCGGCTCGGGTTCCGGTTCTGGCTCAGGTTCCGGTTCTGGCTCAGGTTCGGGCTCAGGTTCGGGCTCAGGTTCTGGCTCGGGTTCAGGTTCGGGTTCAGGTTCGGGTTCAGGTTCAGGTTCAGGCTTTGGCTCTGGCTTTGGCGCAGCGTCGGGTTTCGGCGCGGGTTCGCCAGCCAGCTTGATTCGGATGGCCGGCGCTGTGTTGACCGCGGATTCGCCCAGGGTGTTGAGCTCCACCGTCTCTTCGGGAGAGGCGATCGCCAGGGCGACAAAGGTCACTACCGTTGCGAGCAGCAGAAGTGCCCAACGGAAGGGCGGCTTTTGCGGCATCATTGGCCAGGCTCCGTCAACAGCAGAATATCCTGATACCCGGCCTTTTCCAGCAAACGGAAGAGTGTTTCCAGATCTGCCATGGTGATGCTCTCGGCAGCGGCGATTTTCAGGGGCTGCTGGCCATCAGGCTCCGGCAGCCGGGCAACCAGGTATTCTTTACTGAGCAGCTCACCGTCAACTTTCCATTCTCCGTCGGCGCTTACAATCATGTCCGCATGGGGCGACTGCCGGTCCTCTGCCTGCCGGGTGGCGGGCAATTCTGGCAGTGGGTCATCGGCAAGCTGGCCGGCAACGATGAAAAACATCAGCAGCAGGAACACCAGGTTGATCAACGGCAGAAGTGCATCTTCCACGCGTTCCATCAGGGTTTTGCCGGAGGTAAACGGAGGTGGAACCAGATCGCTCATGGTGTCGTTGCGTTTGTCCGCTTCCAGTGGGTATCGATACCTCTGTCAGTCAAGCCGCTCAGAACCGTGGTGAAAGCGCCAAGAGGGGCGTCGCCTGTTGTCGACAGACTCACTTCGGTGACACCGGCTTCTGACAGTTCGCTGACCAGCCGCTCCAGGGGGAACGTCTGGCCCTGCCACCTTACGTCGCCGTTTGCCGTGACCGTCAGTTCCGGCAGCGGCTCTCCGGTGACCGGGCTGCGGCTCGATGTGTTATTGGCCAACTCCAGGTAGTCCACGGGCAATAACCGGGTGGTCAGCATAAAGAACACCAGCAGAATGAAGACCACATCGATCAGGGGCGTGATCCTGATTGGAATCGGACGGTTTGGCCTCGGCTCAACCAGTTGCATGGGCGAATCGCTGACCCCGGGCGGTTGAATAACGGTCGGGCTCGTCGACGGCGGTCTCGGCGTTACGCTGGCTTTCCGGCGATTGGTAATCTGCTTCAACGGCGTCCAGAGTCTGCTCCGGCACGATATGCAGAATCGAAACCAGTGTGCTGTTGATGGTCTTGTGGATGCGTCGCAGTCGGAACTCGATCCAGGCAGCCAGGGCAGCAAACGGTATGGCCACTACCAGACCCGCGGCTGTGGTAGTCAGGGCTTCGTAAATACCGCCACTGAGCTGGGTGGCGTTGGCGCGGCCTTCGGTAGCCGCCATGGCGCTGAAGGCCTCCATCATGCCCAGTACGGTTCCCAGCAGGCCGAGAAGCGGTGCCAGGGCTGCGATAACTTCGATGATCTTCAACGGTGCCTCGAAGGGCTCCAGGGAATGTTGCGCATCCCGGGCGGCGGTTTCACGGATCTGCCGGTCGTCCTGACCGTTCTGGATGGCCTCAATCGTGTCAGTGACCAGATGCTGCAGCGGATTCATTCGTCCCCAGCGACCTGCCTGATGACGGACGTCGGACGGTCGCACCGCCGCCGGATCCTTCTGCCAGTTCATTACGGTTTTTTTAAGCCGGCCAGACAAACGTGGTGCATAGAGGGTCCCGAGGAGCATCAGGTACACGAAGGTAACGATGCCGAATATCGCCAGCGCTACGAGCACCACCATCACAGGGCCACCCATATCAATAAGTTGGGCGAGCGGGCCGGTGTTCAGGGGCAGATTGAGGTCCGTCATGAGAGGCGATCTCATAATGTAAAAATGGAACCAAATAATAACGATTATCATTGAATTTGCAAGCCTTTAATCTGACTTCGGCCCCCTCCGTCAGACTTAAGCCAGATATAAGAGCCACAAAAAAGCGTGAAAACGGAGGTTAGGTCATTACTGGTTGTCGAACCCGCTGCGGAGTCTGGATGCCATGCTGATCAAGCGATGGTTGGGCAGTCTGGCGAATCGGGCCGTTGCTCTGGTGGTTGTCGCGATCATCCTGACAGCCCTGCTGGTAACCGTCGCCGGATTTCCTCCACGCTCACGCCCGTAATCAGCGAGCCCTACATTTCCAACTATCAGGACAAGCCGGCCATAATGGTGGCTGCACCGATCTTCGACCACCGCCAGCGTTTCATTGGTGTGATTGGTGGCGCCTCTCAAAACATTGGGTATCCAGATTCGTGAGCGCCATCTGGGTATGCGTTCCGATCCGGTGGATGTCTCCGGAGGCAAGGAAATCCGCCGGGTCGCGGAGATCTTTAATACGGTGACCGATGAGCGGGACGAGGTACTGATATCTCTGGCCGAAAGAGAGGCGTTTTTCCGCTCCCTCACCCAAAGTGCGCCTATCGGTATCGTCCAGACCGACATTCTGGGCCGTATCGAATTCGCCAATCCGGCCTTTGAGTCGATCGTCGACAGACCGGCGGAAGAGCTCACTTTCAATTACCTGGCCAACCGCATACACGAGGCGGACCGGGAGGAGGAACGGCTGTCCTGGGAAGCGACCCACGACAGCTTGACCCAGTTGCTGAATCGTCGGGCGTTCAATGCGTCGCTGGTCCGGTGCCTGGGAGAGGCCGGTCGCCAGGAAGTCCGTTCGGTACTGTTGCTCATCGATCTCGACTATTTCAAACCGGTAAACGATGAAGGCGGTCACCTGCTTGGCGACGACCTGCTCAAACGGCTGGCGGATCTGTTCAAGGACTCGGTTCGTCAGTCCGATACGGTGGCCAGGCTGGGCGGTGATGAGTTCGGCATTATTCTGCCTGCCTGCGGCATAAAAAGGGCCCAGGCGCTGGCGGAGCGGATCCGCGCCGATGTTGAGGCGCTTCGCATTGAACATGACGGCCGCTCATTCGGTGTAACCACGAGTATTGGCCTGACAGAACTGACACCGCAGGACAGCGGCCCCAGAGAGGTTATGGCCCGGGCGGATGAGGGTAGCTATATCGCCAAGTCCCGGGGTCGCAATACGGTTGTTGTGGTTCCTTCACCACCAGCCGGCTGAGAGACTGGCCTGCCATAGCAGGCGAATCGCAAGCGCGGTCAGCACGATATTGAAGATCAGTGTGAACTTCCGGTTGCTCAGGGAGCTAAGCACATGGAGGCCCAGCCAGGTGCCGGCAAAGCCACAGCCAATCATGGCAAGGATGAACGGCAGCCACTCAAAGAACATGAACCCGGCCGCTCCGAACACCAGAGCCTTGGGTGCATGCTGGAGCGTCATGGCGGTGGCAAAGGTGGCCACGGTTTTGAACCGGTCGGTGTGAATCCGCTTGATGAATGCGGCAACCAGCGGCCCGGTGGCGCCCACGAACAGACTGATAAAACTGGTCAGTGCCGATGCCAGAAACACGCCGGCGGCGCCGAATGCACCCTTGGGCAACGCCGGTCCCCAGCACAGGTAGAGAACGAAAAGCGCGATGGTCAGCTGCCAGATATGGGCCGGGAGATTCACCAGTAACCAGGCCCCCAGCGCCGCCCCTGCAATCACGCCGGGCAGAAACGCTGCGATCACCCGCCAGTCCACATGCCGCCAGGTCAGTGCCGCCCGGCCAACATTGGAACCCAACTGGATCATGCCGTGAACCGGGATAATGGCTGCCGGCGGCATCCAGCTGGCCATCAACACCAGCAGCAGAACGCCGCCACCGGCGCCGAGGCTGGCGGTGATCATCGAGGTGATGGTGGAGCTGGCAAGCAGGAAAACGGCGACTGGAAGGCTCAGGCTTTCGGGTATCAGTTGGTTGAGTACTTCCATTCACAGAATTCCGTTGATTTCAGTTTGGCCGTGCGGCACAGGGCCTCGGTTGCCAGTTGAACGTCGGCCACATAGTAGAGCGAGGCAAGGCCGAGCCGGTCCCGCCCAAGGTTGTGAAAAATCAGGCCGAAGGCAATATCACCGGCGGTGAAGCGTTCATGGTTGGCGGCAAAATATTCCGCTGGCTGTGCCAGCACTGGATCCTCCAGCAGCGCCTGGACCCGTCCTGCGCCGCCATGATACGCCTGAACCAGCAGCAGGGTGAACAAGCGGTCCCTTTTGGCATCCGGCAGATGGCCGAACCGTTGCTGGAAAACCGGTGCCAGATTGCGGGCATTCTGATTCATCAGGCGCAGGGCGCAGTCGATCTGTGCCAGTCGGTGCCAGAAATTGTCGGGGGCAATCTCGCAGTCAGAGAGTGCGGCGGGTGACAGCTGCAGGATGCCCCTGGCGTTGGCCCGGGAATGGGCTCTTGCCCGCGCTCCACTTTCAATCAGGATCTGGCCGGCCAGATATCGGGGCAAGGCCTGGGGCAGGGTCAGGCGGTTCTGGTTGCTGCGGTGTTCGTATACGTAGATCAGCGCGTCATGCAGGCTTTCCGGCGCACTACTGTCGGCAAAGTTGAGGTCGTCCCAGGCGCCCCAGATCCGGTCTGCCGGCAGGGTGCCAAGATAACGGGCAACGGCTTCATCAACGTTTACATGGGGCTGGTCGCAGGAAAGGGCGAACGGGTAGCCTGTCTGGCCGGTCTCTCCGGCAACCCAGTCTTCCACCTTGCCATTCTCATACAATGATTTTCGGGTTGCGTTCAGCAGTCGCTGGGTGGCTTCACGGTCGTCACCGTCACTGATCCAGGCCAGAAACCGGCCACGCATGTCGTACAGAACGTGGCGATCAGCACTGGCGCAATAGCCGGATTCCTTCAACACCCAGCGCCGGATGGTGAGAATGTTTTCAAACACCCCCTGGCTGACCCAATAGGGCGATGTGCGGACAATGCGGGTCCAGTCGCTGTCGTCACTGGTTGCCGTCTGGGTCTCCTGGGCGGATACCACAACCGGCGCTGCCAGGATGAAAATCACGGCAAGCTGGCGTAAGCTCTTGAGAAATCTGATCATAGACGTTAGCCCCGTGACTTTCCTCAGAACAGAATAACAAATGGAACCTGCCATGAAGCAATCTGAATACCTTCGTTACGATGCTACTGCCCTTGCTGATCTTGTCCGTCGGGGCGAGGTCACTTCAAGGGAAGTATGCGAGGCGGCCGTGGAACGGGCAACCCGCGTGAACGGCGCGCTTAATGCGATCTGCTATCCGCAGTTTTCCGAAGCGCCAGCGCAGCGCTTTCCCGAGCAGGCTGTTTTTGCCGGCGTTCCTCTGTTGCTCAAGGACCTCGCCCAGGAACAGGCGGGGCATCCGTGCACCTATGGCAGTCGCGGCATGACAAAGAATATTGCGCCCCAGGACTCGGAATTTGTCCGACGGGCCCGGGACGGCGGTCTGGTTTTCCTGGGGCGAACCGCCACGCCGGAGTTTGGTCTGAAAGCGGTGACCGAGTCCGAGCTCTGGGGGCCAACCCGTAACCCCTGGAATACAGAGCTTACACCGGGGGGGTCCAGCGGTGGCTCCGGTGCGGCGGTCGCGGCTGGTATCGTGCCCATGGCGGGCGCTAACGACGGCGGCGGCTCCATCCGCATTCCGGCGGCTTACAATGGTCTGTTCGGTCTGAAACCGTCCCGCGGTCGCATTTCCTCAGGGCCCTTCATGGGCGAGGCCTGGACCGGGGCCTCTACCGACCATGTGGTGACCCGAACGGTCAGGGACAGCGCGGCGATGCTGGATGTGCTCAACGGGCCGGCGCCAGGCGATCCGTTCGAAATCCCTGCGCCGTCTGCCGCCTACGCAGAGCTGATGCAGCGGTCTCCGGGCAGCCTCAGAATCGGTGTGTTTACCTCCTCGCCTTACAGCACTGAGGTGGCCCCTGAGTGCATTGCTGCCGTCGAGGAAACCGCACGGGTTCTTGAGAATCTCGGACACAAGGTTGAATACGCAGCGCCGGAGTTTGACGGCATGGCCCTGGCCCGTTGCTATCTGGGCCTGTATTTCGGCGAAGTGTCGGCGCTGATGGCGAAGGCGAAAGAGCAGTTCGGCGCCACCGACAGCGATTTCGAGCTGGATACCCGGCTGATCGGCATGCTTGGAGAGACCATGCCGCTCTCCGATTATGTCCGCCGCCGCCAGCAGTGGAACGAATTTGCCAGGGCGCTGGGCGCGTTCTTCGGGAGTTACGATTTATACCTCAGCCCCACCACCGGGCAGTTACCTGCAGCGATTGGAGAACTGGAAACGCCGGCCCATCTGAAATTTGCTGCCCGCCTGATGCTGAAGTTCAAGGCCGGTAAGCTGGTGCACCGCTCTGGACAGGTGGATCAGATGGCTCTGGAAAGCCTGGCGCGAACACCCTTTACCCAGTTGGCCAACCTCACCGGGACGCCAGCCATGTCTGTGCCAATGCACTGGACTGCCGAAGGTTTGCCGGTGGGTGTCCAGTTCGGCGGGCCCCACGGCGCCGAAGCGACCCTGCTTCAGTTGGCGGGCCAACTGGAGGAGGCTAACCCGTGGTTCAGCAACTATGAAAAACTTGAGGACGCGTTTTGAGTTAGCCGGGGTTGTGATCCGGCTGGGGAAACTCCACGTTTATCTTTGTAGCCGGAACAGGCTATGCTGTTAGTCAGGAAGACCCCTTCTTCCTGATAGATCCTGATGGCATCGAGGAGGCGAGCGTATTATGAACCAACCGATGGCAATCGACGAACTGGTATCAGTAGCACAGGCCGAGGCCATGGGGGAGTTAGACGCCCCCATGATGGCCATCGTCCTGTCCAGCGAACAAAGCTATGACTTGCCCATCAATTCCCTTGAAACCGATGCCGACAAGGCCCGCTGGGGGTTGATCCTCCGCGCCGCCCGCGAGCATGTTGAAGCGGATGCCGTGGCCGTGCTGTACCCGGCCTGGACCACCATCCGTCACAAGAAACCCGAAGTGGAAGCCGAAGCGGCCCCGGAAGCCATTGAGGAAGAAGCCGAGGGTGCCGACGATTCAGACGGCCCCATCGACACCCTGTTCGTGCAACTGCACACCAGGGATCACGTCTACTGGCGGGGTTTTGAACAGATTCGGGATCCCAAACACCAGCGCATCATCGGCTTTCGCCGGATCAAGGCGCTGTCCACCGATTACACGCGGGACGAAGCGCCTTCGGTTGCCTCCTGGCTGAGCACCCTGTTCGAGCCGCTTCCGGAAGAAGGTGAAGAGACCACCGTGGATCGCGAACTGGCCGACCTGCTGGAAGAGCCGGAAGTCAGCGCAGCGCTCTATCCGCGTCAGATGCGGGCTCTGCACTAAGGTTATCCGGTGCGCGCTCAGAACAGGGGCGCGCGCTGGACAACCCAGAACAGGCTGATAGCACCTATGCCTGCCAGCATCACTGGCACGGCGCCCTTTTGATACATCCGATTTTTACCCAGGTAATACAGTGCCGGGAATCCCACCGCCAGCAGCGCCAGCTGACCGAGTTCCACACCGAGGTTGAAACCTGCCAGCGCCACCGCCAACCCGGATACGCCACTGGTGAGATCGCCCAGAACACTGGCGAAGCCAAAACCGTGCACCAGACCGAATCCGAACGCGAGCTTCCAGGTTTTGTGCCCGAGAATCGGCCAGGCCACGTTCAATGCTGCCAAGCCGATGGAAAGCGCGATAACCGTTTCCACCCATGCGATGGGGAGTGAAACGATATCGAGGGCGGCCAGCGCCAGCGTGATGGAGTGCGCCAAGGTAAAGGCCGTGATAATGCCGGCCAGTTCAAGTAGACGGCCCCGCAAGGCTCGTGACTGGCCGCTGGATGCCTGGTTTTTGGCAGTGGACAGCGTTGCCGGAATGACCAGAACCAGCAGAAACAGGATGTGGTCCAGGCCGATAAGTAGGTGGATAACGCCCTCGTAAACGAAGGTGGTAAACACACCGAAATAGCCCGGGGTGTCCGTTCCTGTCAGATCCAGCGTTCGGGAATCGGGCCCCAGTACGGTCAGACGTTTCTGCCCATCATCGTCAAGGCTCACCAGGCCCCGATGCAGTGCATCCTGTTCAAACAGCAGGTTGTACTCAAGCGCTCTCGGCGGCTCACCATCGGGGCACTGGATAGCGTAACGGGCGGCGGAATAGAATCCGTCACTGTGCTCGCTGATGCCCCATTTTCTGCCGGCCAGATCGCAGTTGCCACTGCTGTTCGAAAAGCTCAGGGCAGATTCCACGGTTCGCGTGATCTCGGGTCTTGCCTGTCGCAATTCCTGACCCGAGATCTGACGATTGCCGTTGCTATCAATGCCCGTCAGCAGCGCGAGGTCACGTAGTGCAACATCGATTCGAAGCTCGGTCGGGCCGTTGTCCAGGTAAAGAAAACTGTCGCTTGCCTTGTGGCCCGCAGCCATCCCACTGGCTGTTAACAGCCGCACCGTAAGCAAAGCGAGCCAGATTCTTCGTGTGACCGTCATTGTTTGAACTCCGGATAGCGGGCATCGCTCTGCCCCTGCGCTTTGAGCCAGTCCCTGACACGCTGGTATTGGACTTTGTTGTCTGCGGCGAGGGCCGATCTCAGTAACAGTCGTGCGTCCAGCGGCTCCCTCTGACTTTCCCAGTTTTCAATGGCCAGTCTCAGCGCCTCTTGCGGCTGGTTTTCTATATCCAGCTCGAATCGGGCCACATCCCTGGCATGCAATAAAGCACCTCGCCAGCGGGCCTCTTCAAACCGTTGCCGTAAACGACTGTTCAGTTCGCTACTGCCGGGGTGGCCCACGCGCTCCATGGCGATGGCCCGAATTACGGCGAGTGTGTCAACGGCCTCGAACCCTCGGGTAAGCGTCAAAACCTGCTCGAAATGGCCTTTCCCAAGATGCCAGTCCGCGAGCTGGGCCCGGACATAAAGGTCGTCCGGTGTTGCCTTCACTACTCTTTGCCAATGCACTTTGGCCTCAGGCAATCCCGCCTGGGCCGCGATGTCACCGAGAGTGCCCTCGGTCCAGAGTCGACTGGTGGAATCCGCAGGCTGGCGGTTTATCGAGTCGGCGAGTTGTGACGCAAGATTCCGATAGGCTGTTTCAGGGTCGGCGGTCCTGGCCTGCACGGAAGCCAGGCAGCTCTGGGCTATCAAACCGGGGTAGGCCGACTTAAGTGCCTGGCAATGCCGCTCAGCCTCCTTGTAACGACCTTGAACCAGCTCAAGGTTGGCCAGGGTCAGGCGAGCCTGGATACGTTGTTGCCTGTCCGAAGAGCTGGAGATTACCCGTTCAAGATCGGTGCGTGCCGAATCGAATTGATGCAGGCTCTGGTGCAAAGTCGCCCGGAGGACCCGCAGACGGTCAGTCATCTGTTCTTCCGGCCAGCGATTGACCAGTGTCTGGGCGTACCCAAGGTATCTCGGGTCGCCACTGGCTCTCCCCTGCGTGATCAGCATTTGCAGCCGGTCCCCGGCCTTCTCGGGCGATTCCGTCTCCCGTAAGACCGCGGCAGCAGAGCTGGGTAATTCGGTCAGCACCGGATCATCCCCGAAGTTGGTGATAATTGGATCAGGCGCTGCCTGCGCCTGAAAGGGCGCGAAAGCGGCGACCAGCCAAAAAATCCTGCCCCGAAGGGCAGGCAAGGTAAAAGCCGGCCCCGGAAAACGGGAAAACCGGTCACGTGGAGTTTTATTGAAGCAGGTCATCGTAGGCCTGCGGGTTAGTCTGGTCATTGAAACTCAGGTCAATCCCGTTAACGTTCGCCGGCTCGGCGTCGTCGCTTGTCCGAGCGAATTGGGTTTTAACAAACTCCGTGAAATCGACGGTCGGAGCCGGCGCCTCCTCCCGGCTGTTCGACCCATCGAAGCAGCCGGCCATGAAGAGCGCCATTGCGCAGATCGCCGTGAGCTTTGTGAATAATTTCATAGCCATCTCCCGGTTATTCGTTGGGTGAACCGGCGATTGGTGTCGCCAGGTAAGGGAACGACTCGTAGTCCGCAGGCAGGCTGGCAGGATCTGCTGCCAACTGGACGCCGTCGGTGTACTCGAGGCTGCCATCGGGCGCATCGGCAGGGTCTGCCAGTACACCCATGGCGACTCGAAGTGCGATGTCGACGGTGTCATCGTAGGGCCGGCGGCCATTCGGGAAGCCAGCATTGTCACCCGCCAGAACACCAAGATCGTTCTGACTGTCCAGCGGCGTTGGGGCAACGGCGGGCGTCAGTCGCAACATTTCGGAGGCAGTTACGCCTTCAGGCATGTTGACTCCCGGTACGCCGGTGAGGAATGCCGTGACAAGATCGTTGCGCGGAAAGTTGTTCGGTGCAGTCACGGGGAACAAAACTTCCAGAAGCTCCGGCAGTGTCGGGTGTGTCACATAGGTGGCGAACTGCCCATCATCCTTGGGTTCGCTGGCGTTGAAACGGTCTTTGTCCTTGAGGCCGATAACCACCTCGTTAACCAGCGGCATGCCCAGGCGGGAAACCTGGGTGTAGGCTCCGCCTTCAACGGTTGCGCCCCGGCTTTCGGTGCTGGGGGCAGGGTTGATGATGCGTGCCTGACGAACGCTCGCTGTTGTCCAGGCACCGATCACCGGCTGGCCGTTGGAGTTCATGGCGGTGCCAGTCAGGCACTCGGTGGGTACATCCAGGGCAAAGGAGGTTACGTTCTTGTCGGCCAGATCGCCGGGGCCTTCTCCATCCCGGGCGCCCAGGGGGTTGGTGTTTACCAGGTCGAAAATTTCACCCAGGTTTACTGCAAACGCCTCCTGGCGCTGGCCGACAAATACCCGGCCGTTGGTGGCGCAACCGGGAATGGCGATATCAAACACGTGTTGGCTGGCGTAGCCGGCGTAATCACCAAAGGACTTTGCACCGATGTTGTCCACCGGTTTATCGAAAGTTTCAGTGCCCGTGTTCACGTTGGTGGCGGCCTGCACGGCGCCCGTGCGGCGATCGCCGGAAATAACATCCACCGTGTAGGTTTGTCGCAACTGAACGTTGCCGGCGTCACTTGCGTCGCCGATGTTCTTAAGGGGCACAGACACCATCCGCTGGTCGCCATCTGGCCCGACCGGCAACTGAATATCGTTCAGGTTGTCTTCCAGCTGGAACCGGAACGTCAGATCCTCAACGGCATCGCCGTCGTTGTCGACGTGAATCTCATAGATGGCATCGTCGTCCAGATCGAAATAATTGGGACCGCCATAGGCGTCCTGCAGAGGCAGGTAATTGGCAATAAGGGTCACGAAATCCGCTCTGCCGGACTCGTAGCTCCGAAACATGTAGAAGTCGGTGCCGTCGACTTTCGGGATTTCGGTGATGAAGGGCGCTTCGCGGTGGCTCGAAGCCTGGGCCAGGCCGGTGGCGAGGCAGGTTCCGGCCACGGCGATAGCGAGGCTGGACCGCTTCAGAATTGTTTTCATGTTGTTTTCCTCTCTGTGTTTGGGTGCGTCGGGGGAAGGAACGGGTGGTGGACGTCAAAAGTTGCAGCTGTTGCAAAAAAACTTTCTTGGTAGACACGCAACTTCCGCGTTCCCGCGCTCGTACCTTTTGCAGTTACCAGAAAAATGAGGGTGTTTATGGCTTATGCCGAGGTGAATCAGGACGAGTTGATGCGCTTGCTGCGGTCAGTGGCAAGGAAGGACCGGAAAGCGTTTCAAGAACTCTATAGCAAGGTCGCGGCGAGGATGTTCGGCCTTTGCATCAAGCTGGCAAACCATCGTGAGCTGGCCGAGGAAGCAATGCAGGAGAGCTTTATTCAGATCTGGCATCACGCGGGCGAGTACCATCGGGACAGGGGTGCGCCGCTCGGTTGGATGATGACCATTGCGCGCTACCGGACCCTGGACCTGATGCGAGCCCGCAAAGTACGGCAGACGACCGGAGATGAGCACCTTGACAAGGTTGAGGACAACCGTGGTGGACCTCTGGATGACTCCTTGCGGATCTCCGGGTCGGCCCAGCTCACGGGGTGCCTTGAAGAGCTCAGTGATGTTCAGCGTGACAGCATTCTGCTCGCCTACTACCGGGGTTTTACTCACGATGAGCTGTCGAAAACCCTGAGCTCACCCGTTGGGACGGTGAAAAGCTGGATTCGAAGGGGGCTTATGGCATTGAAGAGGTGTCTTGAGCGATGAAAAAAACACCCGAGCGCGTAGAGATTCTTGCGGCGGAATATGTTCTGGGTTCTTTGAAAGGCCCTGCTCGCCTCCGCTTCGAGGGATGGATGATGGAATCCGGTCGGGTTCGTCAGGAAGTCTGGTTCTGGGAGCAGCAGCTCGGCGCCCTGTCGACGATCGCCATCCCGGAGACGCCCCCGCCAAGCATCTGGTCGGGCATCCAGCAACGGTTGTGGCCCGAACACTCCAAACCGAAAGCCCCGGTTTCCTCAAGAGCCGGATGGTTTTGGCCAGGCTGGGGATTGACGGCAACCGCAGCGGCGGTCTTTTTCGCCGTTCTGTTAGTTTTACAGCCGTCTCCCGTTCCAGAAAGGCCCATGTTAGCCGGGGCGATCATCGAGGCCGAACTTGGCGACCCGCTGTGGCTGTTAAGTGAGACGGATCGTGGCAACCTGCTGAAATTGCGCGCTGTTGCCGCAGGCTCCGCGGAGTCCGGTAAGGATTATGAGCTCTGGGTTGTACCAGAGGAGGGGCGGCCTCTTTCGCTAGGGGTCCTGCCGGCGAGTGAAACTCACCAGGTGGGGCTGTCGGATGAAGCTCAGAGCTCATTGAGCGGCAGCCGGACCCTTGCGATCAGTCTCGAACCCGAAGGTGGATCACCGACTGGGGCTCCAACCGGGCCGATTCTGCACGTCACCAAGCTCTACGAGCTGTGAACGAGCGTTAATGTGTAGAGATCAGGTTCAGGCAGAGCTGCGCATTCTGGATAAAGTGGCCAAACGCTGATAACTGCTCTTTTGAGGGTAGGTAAGCGCCGGCTGCATTGTCCGCGTAAAACAGGCCGATCAGACGACCATTCGCCTTGATCGGCCCGATAAGCGCCGGCACTTTGCCAAGCCACTGATCGTAAGGTACGCCTTCCGAGTTCCGTTTGGGTTCGTAGATGCTGCAATGGGCATGGGGCAGAAGCGAGCCCAGTGGCCCGCTGCCATCCTTACGGATTACAAAATGCTGTCGCCATTCTTCGGTGCCGCGGCCTCCGAGCTTTCGGGGCACCAGTTCGTTGCCGGTTCGGTCACTCATCAGCAGAGCGACTCGCTGCATACCGACAGCCCTGTGGATGCCCTCAATGATCAACTGGCATACTTCGTTGATGTCCGGTTTCTCCGCCAGGCAATGGCTCAATTCACGCAGAATTTCCAGCTGAAGTTCCGGGTCCATTTCCGGAGCCGTCGCCCCGCTGTCGCCGGCCTTGCCTTCGGCGCCCGGCATCATGGCGGTTACCTGGGGGATGCCGAGGGAGACTGCCACCCGAGTCGCCTCCGAGGCGTTTACCTTGAGCCGGTCGCGAACCACGGCCGGGCTCTCGCCAATGTCCTTGCCCAGGCGTTCGAGTAGCTTATCCATGTCCGGACCGCTCCAGCCCTGTTCGGACAACCGGGCCATATCTACGGAATTCCGTACCAGGCTTGAGGCCATGGAATTTGCCTGTCCCGGTGAGACAACATCCTTGATAAAGGGTCCCAGGGACCAGGCATCAACAAGGCCCCGGGTGATTTCGGTAAAGGTTGAGTGCAGCACGGCCTTCTGCGCCTCAACCGGGGGCTCTTCAAGGCGCAGGCGTTCCTCCAGTTCCGTGGCCTGGTCGGTTTCGCAGGACCAGAAGGCCAGCTCGCCAATGTTCATCAGCAATGCCCCGATAAACACCTCTTCTAGCGCGGTCTCGTTGCGTTTCGGCATCAGACACCGGGCCTGGACAGCGGCATGGATCGCCCGGGCCAGGCAGCGCAAAAGGTGGGGACGGTCGTTCCGTTTCAGCAGGGTGTCGACGATCAGTGAGGAAATCGCCATGGACTTCACCGCGTCGAAGCCGATCAGGGTGATAGCCCGGCTAACGGTGCTGACCTGGGTTCGGGTCTGGTTGTAGAACACGGTATTGGACAGCCGCAGAACCTGGGAGGTGAGCTGGGCATCGTTGAGAATCACGTTGGCCAGCTCGTTGACTGTGCTGTTCTGGCTATCGGTCAGCTCATTAATGCGTCGAAGCGTATTGGCCAGTACCGGTAGCTCGACCTTGCTGAGATAGGTTACCCATGCCTGGGTGGAGTTCATCCTTGAGGGCGTTGGTTGTTTTTCGTTGGTCACGTTGGTGAGTCTCTGGGCAGCGCGTCTCTGAAAGAGCTCCGGGGAAATGTAAGGTTCTTTTGTTATCCAAGTTTAGTTCACCGGGCTGTGCGGTGTCAGGTAACCGTTTGTGTAGGGACATCTACCCACACTGAGAATCATTCCGGAATTCGGGTTTGCCAACCGAATGGGCTATAATCGCCGGTTTTTAACGCTGCACCCACAAGGCGCTGACCGTGATTGTATTTGACCAGGTACAGAAGTCGTATCAGGTAGGCGGCCGGGCGATCCCCGCGCTTCATCCCACCGATATGACCATTGAAACCGGCGAGGTATTCGGCATCGTTGGCCATTCCGGCGCCGGTAAATCGACGCTGGTGCGTCTGATCAACCTGCTGGAACCACCCACCGGCGGTCGTATTCTGATCGACGACGAGAACATTACCGACTACGACGCTGCCGAACTCCGTGCCTTTCGCCGCAAGGTGGGAATGATCTTCCAGCACTTCAACCTGCTGTCGTCGAAAACCGTGGCGGACAACATTGCCTTCCCGATGAAGCTGGCGGGCATCTACTCGAAGACCGAGATCCGTGACCGGGTTGAGGAACTGCTGGCCCGGGTCAGCCTCACCGACCACGCCAACAAATACCCATCGCAGCTCTCCGGCGGGCAGAAACAGCGAGTGGGCATTGCCCGCGCCCTGGCCTGCCGGCCCACGATCCTGCTGTGCGACGAAGCCACCAGCGCTCTTGACCCGCAAACGACCCAGTCGGTGCTGAAGCTGCTGGCCGACATCAACCGGGAACTGGGCCTGACCATCGTACTGATCACCCATGAAATGGACGTGGTGCGCCGGGTCTGCGATCGCGTGGCAGTGATGGACGCTGGTGAAGTGGTCGAAATGGGCCCGGTCAGCGAGGTGTTCCTGCACCCGAAGCACCCGACCACACGAGACTTTGTCTTCGAGAGCGAAAGCATTGGCCGGGACGAACTCCAGGAGGACCTGAGCAAGGCCAGCGGCCGGATCCTCCGCCTGACCTTCAAGGGCGAATCCACCTATAAACCGCTGCTGGGCAGCGTTGCCCGGGAGTCCGGCGTGGATTTCAGCATTCTTTCCGGCCGAATCGACCACATCAAGGACACACCCTACGGCCAGCTGACCCTGTCACTGGTGGGCGGTGATCTCGAGGTGGCCATGCAGGCGCTCAAGGCTGCCGACGTTCACGTGGAGGTGCTGCGCTGATGGAAGACCTGTTAAGCAATGTAGACTGGACCGAAATTGGCTGGGCCAGCTGGGATACCCTGGTGATGGTGGGTATGTCCCTGCTGTTCAGCGTCCTGATCGGCCTACCCATCGGCGTTCTTCTGTTCCTGTTCGGCAAACGCCAGCTGCTGGAACAGCCGGTGGCCTATGCGGTGCTGTCGTTCGTGGTGAACGTGCTCCGTTCGGTGCCATTCATCATCCTGCTGATCGTAATGATCCCCTTCACCGTAATGCTGATCGGCACGTCGCTGGGCGTCGCCGGAGCGATTCCGCCGCTGGTGGCGGGCGGTGCGCCGTTCTTCGCACGGTTGGTGGAAACCTCCCTGCGAGAAGTGGATCGCGGCATCATCGAGGCCACCCAGGCCATGGGCGCCAGCGTTAAACAGATCATCTTCGGTGCTCTGTTACCGGAAGCGCTGCCAGGCATCATTGCCGGTATCACCGTTACTGCGATCACTCTGGTTTCCTACGCGGCCATGTCCGGCGTTATTGGTGGCGGTGGCTTGGGCGACCTCGCCATCCGCTTCGGCTATCAACGATTCCAGACCGACGTAATGGTCATTACAGTCGCGCTACTGGTTATTTTCGTACAGGTGCTGCAGATGGTCGGCGACCGTCTGGTTCTGTACTTCAGCAGAAAGTAGAAAAGCTGGATATAGGCCGTTGGGCGGTCGGAGTACCCTTCCGAAAACGTGGAGCGCCAGGGATGGCGCGACCGAGCCCTACACGGACGTATTCACGGGCGTTTTTCGGAAGGGTACTCCGACCGACAGCCGTACTCCCAACCCGAACTCACTCGTTCAAGATGCTCAACAGGAGAATCGATCTATGAATTTGAAGAAAACACTCGCAGCACTGGCTGCCGCAGCCACTTTCTCCGGCGCCGTTGCTGCCGAAGAGCTCTCCGTAGCCGCAACCCCGGTTCCCCATGCCGAGATCCTGGAATTCGTGAAGCCACAGCTCGCCGAGCAGGGTGTAGAGCTGGACGTGAAGGTTTTCACTGATTACATCCAGCCGAACATTCAGGTGGACCAGAAGCGGATGGACGCCAACTTCTTCCAGCACCAGCCGTACCTGGACGAGTTTAACGATGGCCGTGGTACTGACCTTGTAACCGTAGCCGGTGTCCACGTGGAGCCGTTCGGGGCCTACTCCAGCAAAATTGAATCGCTGGACGCACTTGAAGACGGTGCGGTTGTCGCCATCCCTAACGACCCCACCAACGGAGGTCGTGCCCTGCTGCTGCTCCAGAAGGCGGGTCTGATCACCCTGAAGGACGAGAGCAAGATCACAGCGACACCCCGTGATATTGCCGATAACCCGAAAGACCTGGACTTCAAGGAACTGGAAGCAGCCACCCTGCCCCGTATCCTGAACCAGGTGGACCTGGCGCTGATCAACACCAACTATGCCCTGGAAGCCGGCCTGAACCCCTCTGAAGACGCGCTGGTGATTGAGGGCTCCGAGTCACCTTATGTGAACATCCTGGTGGCCCGTCCGGACAACAAGGACAGCGAGGCTATGCAGAAACTGGCTGCGGCTCTGAAGTCTGATGCGGTTCGCGACTTCATCATGGAAAAGTATGAGGGTGCAGTGGTTCCGGCATTCTGATTGCCTGACCCACGACCATGAAAAAGGCCGGACAGCGAATGCTGCCCGGCCTTTTTTATAGGCTTAAGAGGCTAGTGATCAGTCACCGCTCCAGTTGGCTTTAGGGTCTGGTGTCATCCGCAGGTAGGATTTGACAGCCTTGTAGCCTTTCGGGAAGCGTTGCTTGATTTCTTCCTCGTCCTGAAGGGACGGAACGATAACGACATCGCCACCACGCTCCCAGTTGCCCGGGGTCGCGACCTTGTGTTCGTCGGTCAGCTGCAGCGAATCGATCACCCGCAGAACTTCGTTGAAGTTACGACCGGTGCTGGCCGGGTAGGTAATCATCAAGCGAACCTTCTTGTTCGGGTCGATCACGAACAGCGAGCGCACGGTAAGGCTGCTGTCGGCATTCGGGTGAATCATGTCGTACAGCTGGGACACCTTGCGATCATGGTCTGCAATGATCGGGAAGTTTACCGCGCAGCCCTGGGTTTCATTGATGTCCTTGATCCACTCGTGGTGGGAATCGACCGGATCAACGCTCAGTGCGATGGCCTTGACGCCGCGCTTGGCGAACTCGTCCTTCAGTTTGGCGGTCAGGCCCAGCTCGGTCGTGCAGACCGGGGTGAAATCCGCCGGGTGCGAGAACAGCACGCCCCAGCTGTCGCCCAGCCAGTCGTAAAACGAAATCTTCCCTTCACTGGAGTCCTGTTCAAAATCAGGGGCGGTATCTCCGAGACGTAAAGTCATGTGTACTCTCCTTTGATCATGTTAGTGACAATTTCGTTTGTTATTCCGGCCCTGAAACGGCCGGGTTGTGTTCTGAGTGTATACGACAAACCTTGGTGCCAGATGAAGCAATTACAAGGGGCTCAGACCCCCAGCGCTTTCTCCTTCTCAAAATGCTCACGGGTGAGCTTGAACACAATCGGGCTCAGCATCAGCAGGGCAATCAGGTTCGGCAATGCCATCATGGCATTCAGGGTGTCTGCCACCAGCCAGACAAAGCCCAGGTTCAGGGTGGCACCCACCGGGATAGCCAGAATCCATGCAATGCGGTACGGCACGATGGCCTTTACGCCGAACAGGAACTCAATGCAGCGCTCACCATAGAACGACCAGCCCAGAATGGTTGTGAACGCAAAAACCGCGAGGGCAATGGCTACAAGATAGTTGCCAACGCCGGGCAGCGCCTCCTGGAATGCCATGGAGGTCAGTGCCGCCCCGGATTCCCCGGAGGTCCAGGTGCCGGAGGTGATAATCACCAGTCCGGTAATCGTGCAGATGATAATGGTATCGATGAAGGTGCCGAGCATGGCCACCATGCCCTGATTGATCGGGTTTCGGGTTTGTGCGGCGGCGTGGGCAATGGGCGCGGAGCCCAGGCCGGCTTCATTGGAGAAGATGCCACGGGCCACCCCGAAGCGGATGGCTGCCCAGACTGCCGCACCGGCAAACCCACCCTCGGCGGCGATGGGGCTGAAGGCATGTTTGATCACCAGGGCAAAAGCGGCAGGAATATCCGCTGCGTTGATAGCCAGCACCACAAGCCCGGCGAGCAGATAGGAAACTGCCATCAACGGCACCAGGGCGCTGGCGACATGGCCGATCCTGCGGATACCGCCGATCAGAACCATACCCACCAGAGCCATAAGAACGAGGCCGGTCACCCAGTGCGGCAGCCCAAAGTTGGTCTCCATGACATCGGCAACCGAATTTGCCTGCACAGTATTCCCGATGCCGAAACCGGCGATGGCGGCAAAGACGGCAAACAGGACGCCAAGCCAGGCCCACTTGCGACCCAGGCCGTTGCGGATGTAATACATCGGGCCGCCCACGTGGGCACCGCGTTCGTCGACTTCGCGGAAACGCACCGCCAGGACCGCCTCGGAGTACTTGGTGGCCATGCCCACAAGGGCCGTAAGCCACATCCAGAAAAGCGCGCCGGGGCCCCCAAGGAACACGGCTGTGGCAACCCCGGCAATGTTGCCTGTGCCAACGGTGGCTGAGAGCGCTGTCATCAACGCCTGGAACGGCGGGATTTCACCCTCGGATTCAGATCCCGCGGCGGAGCGGCCTTTCCACATCAACCGGAAACCGGCGCCCAGCTTCAGCACCGGCATCAGCTTCAGGCCCAGGCTGAGGAATAGCCCGACGCCCAGAATCAGAACCAGCATGGGTGGGCCCCAGACCAGCCCGTTTATCTGCCCTACGAATTCAGAAATAGCTTCCATGGGATCTCCCTCTGTCTGCCATGGATTGGTTTGGATTTTTGACCCGGATTGGGTATAACCGGCTGAGTTTAGTCAGAAATTTTCCCATGTAAACCGATGGCCCGGTAAAAGTGGTGGATTCAGGGGTGATTGCCTATGCTCATTACAATGGCGACCATCCACCGAGGAGAGAGATTCTGCCCATGCGTTCACTCAAAGTTTCAGATGTCATGTGGAACCACATCGAGCCGGTCCGCTGTGGCACGCAGCTCACCAAGGTGGTAAAGACGCTGCTCCACAACCACGTAACCGGTCTTCCGGTTGTTGATGACCAGCGCCATGTTATCGGATTCATCTCCGAGCAGGACTGTATCCATGCCCTGCTGGTCAGCGGCTATCACCGTGAGGGCGATCCACTTGTTGACGACGTCATGTTCCGGAAACCGGTGACGATTTCGGCAGAGATGGCCGTTGTGGATCTTGCCCAGAACCTCGGTGCGGGCAAGCCAAAGGTGTACCCGGTTGTGGATCACGGCAAACTGATTGGTATTGTCACCCGTACTGCTATCCTGGCCGAGTTGGCGCGCACCGGTTTCGGTCTGGAGCCGCCAAAGCACGCCAGTGCCCTGGACTGAAACACACTTATTTTCTGAATTGAGGACACTATGGAACTCCTATCCACGAACGTCTGTTTCGAAGGCGAGCACCGCCGCTACCGGCATACTTCCGCTACCCTCGAATGCGACATGGAGTTTGCGGTGTACCTGCCGCCCGTGGCTGTGGGCTCCAACCCGAAGAAGGTGCCGGTTCTCTACTGGCTATCAGGGCTGACCTGCACCGACCAGAATTTCATGCAAAAGGCGGGTGCCCAGAAACGGGCCGCTCAGCTGGGGATGGCCATCGTTTGTCCTGACACCAGCCCCCGTGGAGTGAACCTGCCGGGCGAGGATGACAGTTATGACTTTGGCTCCGGCGCCGGCTTCTACATCAACGCCACAGAGCAACCCTGGGCACCCCATTACCGGATGTACGACTACGTGGTGAAGGAATTGCCGCAGTTGATCGAGAATGAATTGCCGGTAACAGACAAGCGCTCCGTCAGCGGCCACTCCATGGGCGGCCACGGCGCTCTGATCTGCGCCCTGAAGAATCCGGGCCGCTACGCCTCGGTGTCGGCGTTTGCGCCCATCGCCAACCCAACCGAGTGCCCCTGGGGCCAGAAAGCCTTCAAGGGCTATCTTGGAGACGATCCGCGAAGTTGGGAAGAATGGGATGCCACATTGCTCATTCCCACCGCTCGGGAGCGGTTGCCGCTACTGGTGGACCAGGGCACGGCGGACGAGTTTCTGGACAGCCAGCTGAACCCGGATGCGCTGGCGGACGCCTGTGAGAAGTTCCACCATCACATCAACCTGCGCATGCACCGGGGCTATGATCACAGCTATTTCTTCATTGCCTCATTCATTGATGATCACCTTGATCATCATGCAAAAGCACTGGGTTTATAGCATGGTGACATTGGTCAGGAGCGGAAGCCCCAGACCAGGCTGAAGTCCATGGAAGGCATGACTTCCGGCTCTTCCAGGGACTGGATGCCGAAATCCGGCTCGCTGGTGTCCCGCTCGAAGGTGCCGGTGTAACGGTTGCCACGGGGACCGAAAATGGCTTTGACGAAAGGTCCCCGGGCTCTGACTGGCCGGCGGGTAACCACGCCCACTTCGTTGTTTTCCAGACGAACCAGAATGCCGGGCGGATACTCCCCGAGAATCTGCAGCAGGGCCTTGGGGATGGCCGGTCGGAACTTGCCGTCGGCCAGGTTGGCAATCAGCTTCCGGGCGTCGGCCACATTCATGCGCTGCCGGTAGGCCCGTTTGGTGATCATGGCCACGTAACGCTCTGCCAGCGCCAGGATCTCCGCTTCCGGCCGTATTTCGGTGCCACTCAGACCTTTCGGATAGCCGCTTCCGTCGGCCTGCTCGTGGTGTTGCGCAATGATGGTCAGCAGCAGCTTGTTGTCGATACCGGCGGCCTGCAGGGCCTGGATGCTGCGTTCGGGGTGTTTGCGAATGACGCCGCGCTGTTCATCGTTCAGCACTGTATTGGACGCATTCAGCTTGTCGGCGATGGGCACGAGGGCAAGATTGGCAGTAAGGGCGGCAGCAGTCAGTACTGCAACTCGCTTCTCCTCCAGGCCGAATTGCCGGCCAATAAACTGGCAAAGAATGGCGTAAAACAGGATCTGTTCGTGAATGACCGGGCCGATTGAGTAGAGGTGAACCAGTGCCAGGGTTGCATCGGGTGATTCCGTGCATGTGCGCTCGATCATCCGGGCCAGACCGAGGAGCCGTTTTTGGGCCGAAGGATCAGAATCGGTAATGGCTTTCAGGGTAGCTTCAAGGGAGTGGAGCAGGTCCGGGTAATCGGCAAACGGGTTCCTGTCCCGGTTATCCTCGAACACTTCTTCCTGAGGGCGTTCGATCTTGCGAGGTTTGAATCGGCCGCGCTCGAACAATTGCTCCAGCTGGGAATCTGTCTGAATCACATAGCCCTGGCGCAGAAGGATATTACCGTCTGCATCGTAGACGTCCCAGGGCAGGGGCCGGCCGATGGTCAGCGCCCCGGGCGCAATTCGGACAAGTTCGGTCAAATCAGCTGTCTCTGGTACAGGTTAATTGTGTCGCCAGTGTAACCCCGAATGCGGCTGGGGCTCCACTGGCGCGGGCTGGCTCTGGCCAGGAAGCAGTGTGGTTTTACCTGATTTTACCGCTGCCCCTGTTTCGGGAGGAAGAAAAAATGAGCAAGCGTTCACACTTTGTCTTTTTTGATAGAGAATATGTAAAGAATCGTTGTCCTTTAACGATCATTCAAATTGGTTGAGCTATTCTGGGATTCTGGATAGTACTTTTGTCGGACGAAAACGCTAAATGCTCCATCGCCTTAAGACCGATTTCCGATTATCGATCATCACCCTTCTGGGGGTGAGCGCGTTCCTGGGGATTACTCCATTTGCCGTGATGCGCTACCTGCAGGGAAATCTATTGGCCGGACTGGTGGATACGACGATTCTTCTCGGTATCTGCTCTGCGCTGGTCTATGCATGGGTAACCGGGGACACGCGACGAAGTGGCGTGGTTGTCGCCAGTGTTGCTTGTGGCGGCGCGGTCGTCGTGGGCATTGTGGTAGGCGAGCCGGGACTGTTCTGGTTATACCCGTGTCTTGTCACTACCTTCTTTCTTGTTAATCCCAGGATTGCGGTAGCCTTGAACATTGCCTCGGTCATTGCCCTGATGGTTCATGGTGGGGCTTTCCGCTCTGATGTCCAGATGTGGTCGTTTGCTTCAACGGCCTTTGTGGTCAGTGCCTGCGCCTATGTCTTTGCCCACAGGAACCATGATCAGCGGGAGCGTCTGGAGCATCTGGCAACGATCGATCCGCTGACCGGCATCAAGAACCGGCGCTCAATGGATCAGGAGCTGGATCTGGCGGCAGCGAATGCCGAGCGTACCGGTTTGCCCTATGCCTTGGTCATGCTGGATATCGATCATTTCAAGAAGATCAACGATGAGCATGGCCATGGCGTGGGCGATGGTGTCTTGACCGATCTGTTGGCGCTGCTGAAACAGAACACCCGCAAGTCAGACCAGCTGTTCCGGTACGGTGGCGAAGAATTCGTACTGCTCCTGCCGGGTGTCGATGGCATTGGCCTCAAGGCAGTGATGAACAACCTGCAACAGGTGCTGCGCAAATACATGAAGCACCCCGGCGGTTCGGTGACGGCGTCGTTCGGCGTGGCACTGCTCGAGCATGGCGAAAGCGTTGATAGCTGGCTTGCCCGGGCGGATGCGGCACTCTATGAGGCCAAGGAAGCTGGCCGGGATCGTGTTGTATTTGCCGATGCTCAGCGCACGCCGGAGCTTGCAGCCGAAACGGCCTGATCGCTATTGGGAGCAAACAGAAAGAGTCTGCACCCCAACAGAATGCTGGCAGATGCCAGGCCACCCGTGAGGCCTACCCAGAAGCCGGCAGCCCCCATGGCCGGCACCAGCCAGTCCATGAACGTCAGCACATACCCAAGTGGCATACCAACGCCCCAGAATGAAAACAGCATGATGAACATGGGAATGCGGGTGTCCTTGTAACCCCGCAAGGCGCTGATGCAGGTTACCTGGATAACATCGGCAATCTGGAACAGGGCCGCAAACATCAGAAGCCTCACGGTGACCGCCTGTACCTCGGTATCACTGGTATAGAGCGCTGCGATCTCCCGGGAGAATACAAACAGCAGTATTGCAAAAACCAGCGCCGTAGCAGCCGCCAGAATCAGTGAACTTCGGGAGATGAGGCGTGCGGTGGCGGGCGCCCGGGCACCGATAAGGAAGCTGACCCGGAGAGTCAGCGCCATACCGATGCTCAACGGCAGCATGAACAGTAGAGATACCACGTTCAGGGCAATCTGGTGCCCGGCCACCACCACCGGGCCAAGGGGTGCCAGAAACAGAGCAATGACCGAGAACAGGCTGGCCTCGACAAAGATGGTGAAGCCGATGGGCACGCCGATGCCGAGGATGTAGCGAATGCCTGCCAGATCCGGCTTTACCCAATCGGAAATCAGGTGGAACTGACGGTAAACCCGGCTGCGGTTCAGGTATACCAGCAATGCCGCTGCCGCGACGCCGTTGGAAATGGACGTGGCCCAGCCACAGCCGACCCCGCCCATCGCTGGCAGTCCCAGCTTGCCGTAGATGAAGATGTAGTTCATGGGCAGGTTGATCAGCGTGCTGAGCACAGAGAACGCCATGATCACGCGAGTATGCCCGAGGCCATCGGTCAGGCCGCGCAGCGCTGTAAGTAGCAGCAGAGCCGGTATGCCCCAGGCAAAGGCGTCCAGATAACCCTGGGTAATGCGGGCGGTGTTGGCCTCCAGGTTCAGAAGCGCCAGTACCGGATGCACATGGGTCAGCAGCAGGATCATGATGACGGACCCGAAGGCGGCAAGATACAGGCCCTGCCAGGTGGCGGGCATGATTTTCCCAACCTCCCGGGCACCGTTGTAGCCGGAAATAATGGGCTGCAGTGCCCCCAGCATGCCCATGAAAAACAGGAACAGGGGCATCCACAGGCTGCTGCCAATACCCACTGCCGCAAGATCCTCGGCACTCGCGTGGCCGGCCATAATGGTATCGATCACGCCGTTGGCCATCTGGGCCAGTTGGGCGATCAGGATCGGCCCGCCCAGAATGGAGAGGGTTCGCCACTCTGTCAGTGTTCTGGTGACCAGCGGCTGGCGGGGTTCCGGTAATGGCTGGTGGGTTTCATCCATGGGTTGCTGTCCGGTGTTTCTGCACTGCAAGTTTCTCCCAAAACCGTTAAAGTACGCGCCTTGATCACAATAGATGGCAGTGGCGATGGGACTTCTGGTTTTTGTTACCGTTCTGTGGGCGTTTTCATTCAGTCTGATCGGCGAATTTCTGGCCGGCCAGGTGGACAGCGATTTTGCGGTGCTCAGCCGTGTGCTGCTCGGTGCTCTGGTGTTTCTGCCGTTCACCCGCTGGCGCGGCGTGGCTTCCGGACAGAAACTGGGCATCCTGGTTACCGGCATGCTGCAGTTCGGGATTACCTACCTCTGTCTGTACCGGTCCTTTAGCTACCTGACCGTCCCGGAAGTCCTGCTGTTCACGATTTTCACTCCGCTGTATGTGACCCTGCTGGATGACGCCCTGTTTCGCCGGTTTTCACCGGTGGCGCTCCTGGCTGCAGCCATCGCAACTGTCGGGGCGGGTATCATACGCTACGATGGGCTCAGTGAGGACTTCATTACCGGCTTCCTTTTGCTGCAGGTGGCGAATTTTACCTTTGCAGCCGGCCAGGTAGGTTACAAGCACGTGATGCAACACTACGGCACCGACTTGCCTGCCTACCGCACCTTCGGCTATTTCTTCTTCGGTGCCCTGATCATTGCGCTGCCATCCTTCCTGATATTCGGCAATGCCGAGAAGCTGCCGACCACACCGGTACAGTGGGGCATCCTGGCATGGCTGGGGCTTGCTGCCTCCGGCCTGGGTCTGTTCCTGTGGAATCGCGGTGCCTGTGTGGTTGACGCCGGCACCCTGGCTATCATGAACAATGCGTTGGTGCCTGCAGGCCTGATCGTCAACCTGCTGATCTGGAATCGAGACGCCGATTTGCTGAGGCTGGCGATTGGCGGTGGCGTGATTGCCTTCTCCCTCTGGGTAAACGCCCGCTTCCATCCCCGGGCCCGGCTGGCGGTTACGACATAAGTACCTGCACGCACTAAGGTTCCGCTCACCTCTGCCGTTACACTCCACATACGCAAGGTAACCTTTGATGAATATCAATGATATTCATCGGGGCTTACCCTTGTTTGCCCATATTTATCCCCGTGGTCAGCCCCGAGTCAGAAGGTCCGTTTATGCGCAAGAATCTCCCGGTAACCCAGCGTGAAGTAAAAATGCGGAAAGGCGGTCGGTTGATTACCACCACGGACCTGAAAGGGGTGATCACCTACTGCAACGAAGAGTTTGTGGAAATCAGCGGTTTCTCCCGGGAAGAACTGGTTGGCCAGGCTCACAACATCATCCGCCATCCGGACATGCCCCAGGCCGTATTCAAGGATATGTGGGATTACCTGAAGGCCGGCAAGGCCTGGATGGGTGTGGTGAAGAACCGGGCGAAGAGCGGCGACCATTACTGGGTCAGTGCGTACGTTACGCCGATCCGTGAGAACGGCCAGATGGTTGGCTTCGAGTCGGTTCGGGTCGAGCCGACCCGCGAGCAGATCGCCAGGGCCGAGCGGCTGTATTCCAAGATCTCTGCCGGGAAGATGACCTCATCCTTCAGCAATCGTGCCTTGTCGATGCTCCGTTCCGGCTGGCCATTCCTGGTGTCGCTGGTACTCAGCCTTGGTGCCCTCAAGATCAACCAACCTTGGTTGGCAGCAGGCCTGATTGTTGTGGGTCACGCCCTGGGGTTTGGCCTCGTGTTCAACTCCCTGGCCGCTCGCTTGCGCAAGCTGCTGGACCTTCGCCCAGATGCCTTCCGGGATCCCATTGTTGCCCGTACCTACAGCGACGAACGCGGACTGTTCTCGCAGCTGTCGCTGTTGCTGGTCAGTGAAGAGGCCCGTGTTCGGACGGCCCTGGCGCGGATTGATGACCAGGCAGAACTGCTCTATGAGCAGGCGCGGGCCTCCCACGGCTATATCAGCGATGGCGCGGCGGCAATCGCCCGGCAGCGGGCGGAAACCGATCAGACTGCCTCGGCCATCAATGAAATGACCGCCTCAATCCAGGAAGTGGCCGAGTCGGTGACCAGTAACGCCCGTGAAGCCGAGGAGGCCAATCGTCTTGCGGGTGTGGGCAGCGACCGGAGCGCCGAAGCGCTGGTTGCGATTGAAGAGCTGGTAACCCGCGTAAATGGTATTGGTTCGACGATCAGCAAGCTGGGTGAGTCCACCAACAGCATCGGTGAAGCCGCCAACCTGATTTCCGATATTGCCGAGCAAACCAACCTTCTGGCATTGAACGCGGCTATCGAAGCGGCGCGTGCCGGTGAGCAGGGCCGGGGTTTTGCAGTGGTAGCGGATGAGGTGCGCTCACTGGCCCGCCGGACTCGGGAATCCACCGTGCGGATCCAGAACGTGATCGATGATTTCCGTCAGCAGGTGGACTCGGCGGTCCAGGCAACCCGGGACGGTGAGGCTGTTGCCGGTCAGGGCCTTGAAAAGGTGCGGGAGGCCGAGAACTCGCTGCGCGATATCGTGACCTCGATCCAGACCATTTCCGACAGCTTTATCAGTATGTCTGCGGCCTTTGAGGAGCAGAGCCAGGTGTCCGACGAGATCAATCGCCAGATTACCAATATTGCCGAGCTGGCCGATCATAGTGATGCCCAGGCCGACTCCGCCAAGCAGAGCAGTGACCGGCTCAGCGCCATGTCCCGTGGCCTGAAAGACCTGATAGCCAGGTTTATCAGCAAAAACGGCTAGTTAGCTTTAGCTTCCTTTTCCTCCCGCCGGACCAATCCGGACCGGGAGGGCGCCAGCACTGGCATCGACGCGCCAGTGCTGGCAGAATCCCGCCCCAATTGCCCCGGCAACGCCGTGGCTATCCCTTTTTGAAGACATTCCTCAGCCAAAAGCACAGGAACACAACATGACTCAGTCCAACTCGGTTTCGGGCAACGGTTCAGGGGCCGCTCGTGGTCTCTGGTCTTCCCGGTTGGCGTTTATTCTGGCGGCAACCGGTTCGGCCGTCGGTCTCGGTAATATCTGGAAGTTCCCCTACGTTACCGGCGAAAACGGTGGTGGCGCCTTCGTGCTGGTTTATCTGCTGTGTATCGCAGTGATCGGTATCCCCATCATGATGGCGGAAGTGTTTATCGGCCGGAATGGTCGACATAACCCCATCACCAGCATGCGGCTGGTGGCAGAGCGCAACCTCAGCGCGCCGGGCTGGCGGATCTCGGCCATCATCGGCATGATCGCGGCCTTTGTGATCCTCTCTTTCTACTCGGTGATCGGCGGCTGGGCGGCGTCCTATGTGGGACATGCCGCCATGGGCGACTTTACCGGTGGCACCGCAGACTCCATCGGTGAGTTGTTCGGCGGCCTGCTGGCCAGCCCCGGGCAGCTGCTGCTCTGGCACACGATCTTCATGGCGCTGGTTATTCTGGTGGTGTCCCAGGGACTGAAAGGAGGCCTGGAACGGGCCGTTACCATCCTGATGCCGGCCCTGTTTCTGTTGCTGCTGGTGGCGGTAGGTTATGCCACCACAACAGGCCATTTTGGTGAGGCCGTCAGCTTCCTGTTTACGCCGGACTTTGGTGCCCTGACCATCAACGGGGTTCTGATCGCCCTTGGCCACGCCTTCTTTACCTTAAGCCTCGGTATGGCCATCATGATGGCCTACGGTTCCTATCTGGGTCGGGATGTGTCCATTGGTCGCACCGCTGTCAGCGTGGCCATCATGGATACCGTCGTCGCACTCCTGGCCGGCCTGGCCATTTTCCCGGTAGTGTTTGCCAACGGTCTGGAAGCCGGTGCCGGTCCCGGACTGATTTTCCAGACCCTGCCGCTGGCCTTTGGCAATATGCCCATGGGCGGCCTGTTTGGCACCCTGTTCTTTATCCTGCTGTTGTTCGCCGCCTGGACCTCCGGTATTTCCCTGCTGGAGCCGGTAGTTGAGTGGGTTGAGGAAAAAACCAGCCTGGCCCGTACAGGCAGTTCCATCCTTGTCGGTGTGCTCTGCTGGGCGCTGGGCATTGCTTCGATTCTGTCGCTGAATGTCTGGGCCGACGTCGCGCCGCTCGCTATGTTTGAGCGCTTCGAAGGCAAGACCATCTTTGACCTTCTGGACTTCTTCACAGCCAACGTACTGCTGCCGCTCTCCGGTTTGCTGACGGCAGTATTTGTCGGCTGGTTCGTGGCCAAAGAGTCGCTGAAATCCGATCTGGCCCTTCAGGGAGGAGCCTTTACCCTCTGGTACAACCTGATCCGGTTCGTGACTCCCATCGCAGTTGCCATTGTGTTTGTTTATAACCTGATGTCGTGATGCCTGCCTGAGCGGCCTGATGGCTGCTCGCGCACAAAAAAAGCCCGGCGGGTTAAACCGTCGGGCTTTTTGTTTTTCGGCACTCGAGTATCAGTAGTTGCCAGCTTCTCGGAGGGCATCAACATGGGGGCGAACCGCTTTTATGTCTGCCGGAGGCGCATTGCTGGCGCTCTGCATCGCGCCCATGGCGCCCTCCATCATCGCCCGCATCTGAGCTTTTTGCTGGGCGGTCATATTGGGATTGTTTTCAATCTCGGCCATGGCCGCGTTCATTTCTTGCTGGGCTGCCGGGCTCTGCTGCTCCATCTCGATGGCCATCCAGGCCTGGAAGATCCGGTCGCCGGTTGCCGCCCACTCTTCAAGGCTACCGAAGCCGTGGTCCTGAACCAGATCCTCGAGCTGACCATAGGCCTGGTGACCTTCCAGCTCCTTCAGCGAATCGGAGAAAATGTGTGAGAAGTCGGGCATGGTGCCATCGTTCTGGCTGTCCATGTCTTCACTCAGGTCCTCAAACTCAGGCTCCAGCTGTTCGGCAGCCTTCAGGCTGTCGATAAACGATGAGATGGTCTGGTCGGACAGGCCCTGGGCCTGGGTGCCCGCGGAGAACAATGCGAGCAGGGTAAACAGGGTGGTGATGACTGCAGTGTGGATTGATGCAGATAATGGGCCGCGCATAAGCGTCTCTCCTTGTGTTGGGCCCCGGATTCCTTATGCCGGGAGCCCTATGAGAGTAGCGCTTTCACGGATTCACTGCCAAATTTTTGCTGGGCCCAGGCTCAGAAAAACAGGTCCGGCAGCCAGGTGGCAATTTCCGGGAAGATCATGATCAGGATGATGCCGATGATCTCCACAATCACGAAGGGAATGATCGACTTGTAGATATCCTTCATGGTGATCGACGGCGGCACGATGCCCTTCAGGTAGAACAGGTTGAAGCCGAAGGGTGGCGTCATGTAGCCGATTTCCATATTGATCACGAACAGGATGCCGAACCAGATCGGATCGAAACCCAGGGATTCCACGATGGGCATGAACACCGGCAGGGTGATCAGCATGATACCCACCGGATCCAGCACCATGGCCAGCAGGAACACGATCACCATCATGGCGATGATGATGCCCCAGGGGCCGCCGGGCACCATGTTCATCAGGCCCTCGATCAGCTCCTGGGCACCCATGCTCTGGTACGCAGCGCTGAACGCGTGGGCGGCGAACAGGATCCACATGATCATGCCGGTTAGCTTGAAGGTGCGGATCGCAGCTTCCTTCAGAATGCTCCACTTGAACTGCCGGTACACGGCGGCGGAAATCAGGGCGCCGAGAACACCCATGGCAGCAGCTTCCGTCGGGGTAGTGATGCCGCCGATGATGGAACCCAGCACCATGACCACCACGCCAATCGGCAGGAGCACGGCTCGCAGAGCCCGGAATTTTTCCGGCCAGGTGCCCCGGTCTTCTTTTGGCAGCGCCGGGGCCAGTTCCGGTTGCAGATGGCAGCGCACGATGATGTAGATAGCGGTCAGCACCATCAGAAGCACGCCCGGCATGATACCGGCGGCGAACATCTTGCCAACGGAAACACCAGTGATCAGGGCGTAGAGAATCATAAGGATGCTGGGAGGAATCAGGATGCCCCAGCCACCGCCGGTATTGATTACGCCCAGGGCCATGCTCTTATCGTAACCCCGTTCCAGCATCGACGGCAGGGCGATGGTTCCCATGGCAACCACTGCAGCGCCACTGATGCCGACCATGGCGGCAAACACCGCACAGATGCCAAGGGTGCCGAGGGCAAGGCCGCCTCTGAGGCCGCCGCACCACAGGTGCATCATCCGGTAAAGATCCCGGGCCACCCCGGTGCGTTCCAGAATCATGGCCATGAACACGAACAGAGGGATGGCGACCAGGGTGAAGCTCTCCATGGTGCCCCAGATCTGGGAGGCCACCATGTAGAAGGAATCAAAGCCCCAGGTGAAATACAGGAACACCACCGAGACGCCACCAAGCACAAACGCCAGCGGCAGGCCCAGCAGCAGGAAAAACAGCAGCGAACCGAAGAACAGGAGAGTCAGGGCTTCAATGCTCACAACTGATCTCCTTCAGATTTGGGCTCTTGAGGGGTGTAGTAATCCAGGTTGAAGGCCACGGCGATGTCTTCAAGCAGTTTGACCAACCCTTGCAGAACCAGCAGCCCGGTGCCGATGGGAATGGCCAGCTTCACCGGCCAGATAGGCGGATTCCAGGCCGAGTAGGAAGTCTCCCAGCTGGACATGGATTCCTGGGCCATGTCGATCCCGAACCAAAGCAGGGCGAGCGTGAAAATGAAAAAGACCACGGAAGTAACAATGTCCAGGGCCGCGCGTTTACGTGGCTTCAGGTGCGAATGCAACAGGTCCACGTTGACGTGGCCGCGATGGGCCATGATGTAGCCACCGGACATTATTGCGTAGATGCCGAAAAGCATCTGGGTCAGTTCGTTGGTCCAGACCGTGGGAGAATTGAGCAGATAGCGAAACCCCACTTCAAGAAGCAGGAACACGAACATTGCGAAAATCAGGAGGGCAACCCACCGTCCGATCAAATCGTTGAGACGGGTAACCCCCCTCATGAATGCGGCAATCATCACACTCATGGCGTTCTCCCACGGGATGCTGGTTTGGTTCGGGGAAAGAAAGGCCGGAGTCGAAGACCCCGGCCCCGGTCAGAGCAATCGCTGATCAGAGATAGCCGAGGTCGGCCAGGTAACCTTTCAGCATATCGAGCGCTTTCTTGGCATTCTCGCTGCGCTTGCCTTCCTCATCCCACATGGCCTGGGCGGTGGCGACCAGTTTGTTCTGGACTTCATCCGGGAGAACATTCACTTGCACGCCCTGTTCCTCGATGGCCTTGGCCAGGGTGATGCGCTCCTTGTACTGGTACTCGTTGGTGCGGATCCAGAACTGCTCGTTGAGGGCATCCTTGACGATCTTCTGCATGTCTTCCGGCAGCTTGTTCAGAGCTTTCTGGCTGACGATGATGACATCAGTGCCGGCAATGTTCAGGGCAGGCTGCACATGGTATTTGGCCACTTCATACAGGCCCATGCTGTAGGCACCCTGGGCCGCACCCCAGTGGGCGCCGTCCACGATGCCGGAATCCAGGGCTGAGTAGAGTTCACTGCCCGGAATATAGGAGGCGGCGGCTCCGGCTTCGGTCAGGAAAGTTTGCAGGGCGCCGGAGGAGCGGATCTTCAGGCTGTTGAAGTCCTCCACGCTTTCAATCGGCTCCTTGACCACCATTTCGGTGGGGTAGACTTTGTCTGTGGCCCAGTAAACGTCATGCTCTGCCGCTTCGTCCCGGAGCATCTGTTCGAATCCCAGATTCTGGTGGAAGTAGGCGGCCTCCCAGACGTTGCGAAAGGCAAACGGCAGGCCAGAGGCAATGCCGGCGAGGGAGATCTTGTCCTGGGCATAGGCCGGGGAAATAGTGCCCATTTCCAGGATGCCACGGCTTACCGCGTTGAAGGTGTCCGTGGCCTTGAACAGCGAGCCAGCCTCGTAAAGCTGCAGCTTCAGACGGCCATCAGTGCGCTCTTCCAGAACCCGTTTGATCCGGCCAAGGCTGTCTGTGTAGGAGCTGCTGGAACCGGGCCAGTGGGACTGCACCTTCCAGGTGAAGCTGTCCTGAGCAGCGGCGGGCGCTGCGGACAGCGCTGCGGTAATACCAAGGGTAAGGGCTGACGCATACACCGTCAGAGTCTTGCGAGCAGTAGCAAAGAGTTTCATGAGCGTGCCTCGTTCATTGTTGTAGTGGCTTTGCTTTGTGTTTCACTGTGCAGAACTCATAACTGCAGGGTGAATTTTATTCTCTGAATCTATCACAACATCGTGGCTTTGCAACAGGATGTTTGTCGTTCAGATTTGCAATCGGGTCTCTTGCAAGAGTAGCCCATTGAGCAGGTTCCCACCTTTCGGGCGGAAAACCGCCGTCAGCGCCCGCTACCTGTCCATCCAACGTTGCCGAAGCACAGGTAGTCGGCAGCTGCGCGGCCAGCCATTCGTTGCATTTTTCATTTTTTTCAATTCTTCACTGCTTATATTTTACTAGATGAAACCGTCTTTCAAATATGTTGACTCAAAACCGGAAGGCGTGACAAATTACGAAAACAACAGGACCACAAAGACAACACGAGGCCCCGGCCCACCTGGAACGCATGTCTGATGAGTGAGGAAAACCGCCACATTATTCATGGGCAGGATCTGCCCGGCTTCCACAGCCTGCTTGGCTACCGCCAGGCGTCCTGGGAAGAAAACGAAGCGGTCATCGAGCTTGAGCTTCGGCCCGGGCATCTGAATCTGGGTGGCGTTATCCATGGCGGCGTACTGACGTCCCTGCTGGACATTGCCATGGCGCAAGCGGGCACTTACTGCCCGTATCCGGGCCGGATGCGCAAGGCCATCACCCTGTCTCTCACCACCACGTTTACCGGCCAGTGTTCCGACGGTGTGATCCGGGTAACCGGACGCAAACGCGCCGGTGGAAGCCGGATCTTCAACAGCACGGGCGAGGTGCATGATGATCAGGGCAATCTTCTGGCCATTGCCGAGGCCACGTTCCGTATTCGCTCCGGCAGCGAAAAGCCGGAGGGCGTGCCAATCTGAGTGGTGTGATCTGAACAGGTGATTGCCGGTCTGAGGGCGGTCACGACACAAAACAACAAGAGGAAACGGCAATGTTCGAGCTGTCTGACCGGGCGAAACAGCTGCAGTCTGAGTTAAACGATTTCATGGCTGCCTACATCTATCCGAACGAAGAGACCCATCATCGCCAGATCGAAGACGCCGAGGACCGCTGGGCGCCGGTGCCCATTATTGAAGAACTGAAGCAGAAGGCCAGAGCCGCCGGCCTGTGGAACCTGTTTCTGCCTGACAGCGAATTCGGCGCAGGCCTCAGCAACTTCGAGTACGCCCACCTCTGCGAAATCATGGGCCGCTCCGCCATGGCCCCCGAGGTATTCAACTGCTCGGCACCGGATACCGGCAACATGGAAACCATTGCCCGCTATGGCAATGAGCAGCAGCAGGAACAATGGCTGAAGCCGCTCCTGGATGGCGAGATCCGCTCCTGCTTCTCCATGACCGAGCCGGACGTGGCCTCTTCCGACGCCACCAACATTGCCTGCGAGATTCGCCGCGAGGGCGATGAGTATGTGATTAACGGTCGCAAGTGGTGGTCCTCCGGCGCCATGACCCGGAACTCGAAAATCGCCATTGTCATGGGCAAGACCGATCCGGACGCCGAGAAACACAAGCAGCAATCCATGATCCTGGTGCCCCTGGACGCTCCCGGCGTGAAGATGATCCGCCCGCTGCACGTGTTTGGCTACGACCATGCCCCTCACGGCCATGCCGAAATCCATTACGACAATGTACGGGTGCCAGCCAGCAATATGCTGCTGGGGGAAGGCCGTGGTTTCGAGATTGCTCAGGGCCGCCTCGGGCCAGGCCGAATCCACCACTGCATGCGCACCATTGGCGTGGCGGAACGGGCGCTGGAGCTCATGTGCAAGCGCGCCAACGCCCGGGAGGCCTTTGGCCGGAAGCTCTCGGAGTTCGACTCCATCCGCAAGGACATCGCCCGCAGCCGTATGGAGATCGAGCAGGCCCGCCTGATGACCCTGAAAGCGGCGCACATGATGGACACCGTCGGCAACAAGGTGGCCCGCCAGGAAATTGCCATGATCAAGGTGATTGCCCCGAGTATGGCCCTGAAGGTGATTGATCGGGCTATCCAGGTGCACGGTGGTGCAGGCGTTTCCCAGGACACCTTCCTGGCCGAGGCCTGGGCCAAGGTGCGGACACTTCGCCTGGCCGACGGGCCGGATGAAGTGCACATGGATTCCATTGCCAAGATGGAGCTTCGGCAGTATCGCTGAATCGAGAACCTCTGAAACAGTGCGCGAGGACCTGACGATGAACAATCCACTGTTTGATATGACTGGCAAGGTTGCAGTGATTACCGGCTCCACCAAAGGAATCGGCCGCTCTATTGCCGAAGAAATGGCCAGGTGTGGTGCAAAAGTGGTGATCTCCAGCCGCAAGGCCGAGGCCTGTGAACAGGTGGCTGCGGAACTCAAAGCGCAGGGCTTCGAGGCCATGGCCGTTCCCTGTCACGTTGGCAAGAAAGCAGACCTGCTGAATCTGGTGGATAAAACCAACGAAGCCTGGGGCAGCATCGACGTACTCGTGTGCAACGCCGCCACCAACCCGGTCTACGGACCCACGGAAGAAATGACAGACGACGCCTGGGACAAGATCATGGACACCAACGTCAAGGGCACCTTCTGGCTCACAAACATGGTGCTGCCCCAGATGGCCGAGAAAGGCGAGGGTGCTGTGGTCCTGCTCTCCAGCATTGCAGGCCTGCGAGGCAACACCGTGATCGGCACCTACGGCGTATCCAAGGCCGCCGAAGCCGCCCTGGCCAGAAACCTGGCCGTTGAATGGGGCCCTAAAGGTATCCGGATTAATAGCATTGCCCCTGGCTTGATCAAAACCGACTTTGCGAAAGCACTCTGGGACGATCCGGTTCGTGCCAAGCAGGCGGAAGACAAAACCCCGCTGCGCAGAATCGGTGATCCGGTGGATATCGCTGGTCTGGCCGTGTTTCTGTCTACCAAAGCCAGTGCATACATCACCGGACAGGTTATCGTCGCTGACGGCGGGGAGACCATTTGCTGAGGATTGCCATACGCAATGGGGAGGCACGACAGGTGGGGGTGCCTTTGTTCCCTGCACAAAAGCACCCCCACCCGTCGGCCAGCGAATTTCAGAGATGACTGAAGGTTTAAAATAAAAATGAGCATGACCCCAGAATTGGTGGATGTTCTGCCAGCGCACAAATTTGATGAAGCCGGCCTCTTGAACTGGCTTCGGGAAGCTATACCGGGTTTCGGTACAACGCTGAACGTAAAGCAATTCCAGGGTGGGCAGTCGAATCCTACTTTTTTGCTGCTGGCCGACAGCGGTCAATACGTGCTGCGCAAAAAGCCGCCAGGGAAAACCTTGCCGTCAGCTCACATGGTCGAGCGGGAATACAAGGTCATGCGGGCACTGGGTGAACATACAGACGTACCGGTGCCCAACGTCAGGGTGCTGTGTGAAGACGCCGACGTGATTGGTACGCCGTTTTACGTGATGGATTTTATGGCCGGGCGGATCATCACTCACTCGGCGCTTCGGGACCTGAGCCGTGACGACCGGCTGCCCGCGTATCATTCGGCCATCGATACCCTCGCAGCGCTGCATTCGGTCGATGTTAATGCCGTCGGCCTGGGAGATTACGGACGTCCGGAAGGCTACGTGGCGCGTCAGGTAGCACGCTGGAGCAAACAGTACCTGGCCTCAAAAACCGATGACCTGCCCGCCATGGACAAACTGATGGCCTGGTTGCCGGAACATCTGCCAGCGAAGGATGAAACCGCTATTGCCCACGGCGACTACCGCTTCGGCAACCTGATGCTGGCGCCGGACCGACCGGACGTAATCGCCATTCTGGACTGGGAGCTGTCCACTCTGGGCCATCCGCTGGCGGACCTGGCCTATTTCTGTCTGCCCTTCTACTTGCCTGCCGATATGGAGGGCATGCGCGGATTACAGGGTGAAAACCTTGAGGCGCTGGGTCTTCCGGACGAGCAGGCTATTATCCGCCGGTACTGCGAGAAGACGGGCCGGGAAGGCATCGAGGACTGGCATGTGTTCCTGGCGTTCTCGTTGTTCCGGCTCGCGGCCATCCTGCAGGGGGTCTACAAGCGGGCCCTGGATGGCAATGCCGCCAATGCGAACGCCCTCGAGGTGGGCAAGCGGGCAAGCCTGCTGGCCGACACTGGCTGGAAGATTGCCTGCGAAGGTGCGAAGCCCTGAGATATCAGATTTACCGTGGAGAATAACAAGATGTTTGATCGTCACTACAAGGTCTGGCCCAAAGAACTGCCGAAAACCATGACCCTGCCGAAAACCAGCGTTTACACCAACCTGGAGATTTCGGCGCGGCGCTACCCGGACCACACCGCCGTTATCTTCTACGACGCGCCCATTTCCTACCGGCGCCTCAACGAAGAGGTGGAAACGATGGCCGGCTACCTGCAGGCGCAAGGCGTGAAGAAGGGAGATCGGGTACTGCTGTATATGCAGAACTCACCCCAGTACGTGATTTCCTATTACGCCATCCTGCGGGCCGATGCGGTCGTGATTCCGGTTAATCCGATGAACCGGTCTGCGGAGCTGGAGCATTTCATTGCCGATACCGGTGCTTCGGTTTGCCTGGCCGGCCAGGAACTGGCGGGTTTTATTGCACCGATGATTGGCGACAGCAATCTTGAACAGGTGGTGGTGGCTTCCTACAGCACCTACATCGATCCCGAGACGGATCTGGACCTGCCCGCTGAAGTGGCGGCACCGGCCTGGTCACAGGAAATGCCGGGGGTGGTTAGCTGGGAGGCAGCCATGGCAGCCGGACATACGCCGGCACCGCACACGGCCACCCCGGATGATCTGGCGGTGATTCCCTACAGTTCCGGCACCACCGGTGCACCGAAGGGCTGCATGCACACCCATCGGTCGGTAATGGCTACGGCCATCCACCGGATATTCTGGAACCTGACCACGCCAGACAGCGTGCAGCTGTCGACACTGCCGTTCTTCCATGTAACCGGAATGACAGGTTCGATGAATGGCCCCATCGCGGCAGGCGCGGCCTCGGTGATCATGACTCGCTGGGACCGGACCACCGCCTCAAGACTGATTGAGCGCTACAAAGTCACTGGCTGGACCAACATCGTCACCATGGCGGTGGATTTTCTGTCCAACCCGGATATCGGCAAGTACGACCTGAGCAGCCTCAACATGATTGGCGGCGGCGGTGCGACCATGCCCTCTGCCGTGGCTGAAAAGCTCAAGCGGATGACCGGGCTGGACTACATCGAGGGCTACGGCCTTTCGGAAACTATGGCGGCCACTCACATCAACCCGAACGCCCATCCCAAGTCCCAGTGTCTGGGCATTCCGGTATTCGATGTCGACAGCCGGATCATTGATGTCGATACGCTGGAGGAGAAAGGTCCGGGCGAGACCGGGGAGATTGTTTCGTGTGGGCCCCAGGTTACCCAGGGGTACTGGAATCGGCCGGCAGAAACCGAGGCGGCGTTTGTGGAGATCGACGGCAAACAGTTTTTCCGGACCGGGGATCTGGGCTATTACGACGAGGACGGCTATTTCTTCATGGTTGATCGCGTCAAGCGGATGATCAACGCCTCCGGCTACAAGGTCTGGCCATCAGAAGTCGAGGGGCTGATGTACCGACACCCGGCGATACACGAGGTCTGTATTATTTCGGCGCCGGACCCCAAGCGCGGTGAGACGGTCAAGGCCTGCATTGTGCTGACACCGGAGGCCGAGGGCCAGACCACGGCCGAAGACATCGTCGCCTGGTGCAAGGAGCAGATGGCTACCTACAAGGTGCCGACCATTGTTGAGTTCGTGGATCAATTGCCGAAGTCGCCCACGGGCAAACTGATGTGGCGGGCGCTGCAGGAGGAAGAGTGGAGGGGCAAGAACTGACTGTTATGGTCGTAACCCAGTCAGCTTGAGGGTTGCTTCTCATCACTTTCAGTTGCATCGGAGCCGTCGTTATCGGCCGGCAAAGGGTCCCGGTTAACATACACCGAGCCAATAGGATGAGAAGCCCGGCGCTGAAGCAGTTGCGCAAACTCCAGCAGCAGCTGCCGATCCTGCTCCAGCAGCGAAATGAAGGTTGCATTCAGGGCGACTTGCTCTGAATCCAGTTGTTTCTTCTCGGCGACTGAGAAAATGTCGGTTAGTGAGAGGCTTAACGCTTGTGCAAGGCGATAGAGCAACTCAAGGCTTGGTCTTGCCTGGTCCCGTTCGATGCGGGAAAGGTTGCCAACATGAGAATCGCAACGTTCTGCCAGATCTGCGAGCGTCATTCCCCGTTCTTTTCTTAAACGCCTGATTGCCTGACCTAAACTCATCGCGTGCCCCGGTTTCCAAGACGATGATATTACAAACAAAATTCCCAACAGACAAAGTTTCAAAATGCACATAAAATAGCTTCAAATTAAGCTTTCTAGGCATTAATTCGGGCCTGCTCAGTTTCAATGAGTGGTCATTTATTATCCTATTCCTATCGCCCCAGGTTGTAACCTGTTTTCCTCGTCTCTCAGGGGTTCAGGAAGTAGTGGCTCAGGAAGATCGACGGTTCGCCTTCTTCTGTCTGGTCAACAAGGCAGGTACATCGGTTACAGGCAGCGGGCGGGAGAAGTAGAAGCCCTGCCCGACGATGGGTCAGGCAGGGATTTCGGTAGGAAGATTCCATTCTGCTTTCTATTCAGGGGCCCATTCGAGCATCCGGTTATTGTTATTTTGGGCCTCTGGATTCTTGTATAGCGGCCGGATCCGCTTTTACTGCAACAACTCTGCGTATTGCTCCAGATGGAAGTCGTCATCGCCGAACTGATGATTGATCATCACCAGGCGCTTGGCGTAGTGGGCAAAGTTGTATTCCCAGGTCATGCCAATGCCGCCGTGGGACTGGATACCCTGCTCGGAAATGAACTGGCCACTGCGGCCGACGACATTCTTGGCGGCTGCCAGGATTCGCCGGCGCTCGTCGCTCTGGGGCTCGTCGGCGACGCTCGCCGCCAGGATCGCCATGGAGCGGGCCTGTTCGAGCTCAGACATCATGTCCACCATCCGGTGCTGGAGCACCTGGAATTTGCCGATGGGCACGCCGAACTGCTTGCGTTGTTTCAGGTATTCCAGAGTCAGGTCACAGGCCACTTCCATGGCGCCTACCGCCTCACCGCACAGTGCGGAGATGGCGCGTCCGGTCTGGTATTCAATGATTTCTGCAGCCTTGCCTTCCTCGCCGAGCAGGGCGTCGGAGCCTAGTTGGAGGTTGTTCAGGAAGAGGTCACAGCCCTTGGAGCCATCCACGGTCGGGTATGTCCGGCGTTCAAGGCCTTCCGTGTCTGCGGGTACCAGGAACAGGCTGATGCCTTGGGCATCGCGGCTGTCGCCAGAGGTGCGGGCCGACACCACCATGACATCGGCGCAATGGCCACCGATCACCACAGCCTTTCGTCCGTTCAGGGTATAGCCCTCACCGGACTTCTCCGCGCGGGTTTCCACATCGTTCAGGTTGTAGAAACTCTGGGGTTCCTGAAGTCCAACAGCTGCACGAATCTCGCCGCTTGCGATACCGCCAAGCCACTGTTCCTGCTGCTCGCTGTTGCCGGCCTGGCTGATCAGCCCGCCGCCCAGAACAACGGATTGCAGGTAGGGCTCAATGCACAGGCCGCGACCGAGTTCGGTCATCACGCTCTGCACTTCAACGCCACTGCCGCCAAAACCACCCAGTTCTTCCGCGAAGGGCACCGCGGTAAGGCCAAGCTCACCCAGCTGTTTCCAGAAGTCGGCGCTGAAACCCAGCTCCGATTCGCTGTATTCCAGGCGCTTCTCAAAGCTGTATTCACCGCGCACCAGGCGGGCCACGGTGTCCTGCAGCATCTGCTGCTCTTCGTTGAGTCGGAAATCCATGGTCGCCTCCTTAAAGCCCGAGAATCATTTTCGACACGATATTCTTCTGGATCTCGTTGGATCCGCCGAAAATCGACAGCTTGCGGTTGTTGAAGTACTGGGGAGTTACCGGTGCGGCGTTCTCGTCCGAGAGGAAATCGCCGTCGTAATCCAGGTCCATTTCCTCTTCCACAAACGGGATGGCATAGGGACCAATGGCTCGGCGGGCCAGGTCGTTGATGGTCTGACGGATTTCGGTACCGCGTACTTTCAGCATGGAGCTTTCCGCACCCGGCATGCCGCCGCCTTCCACCGAGGCGATAATGCGCAGGTTGCTGATTGACGCCGCCATCAGGTCAATCTCAACCTTGGCAATGCGCTGGCTGAACGACGCATCCTCTATTAGCGGGCGACCGTTCTTGGTCCGGCGGGTCGCCAGCTCCTTCAGGTGCTGCAATGCGGCTTTGGAAATGCCGATGCCGGCCAGACCGGTGCGTTCGTAGGTCAGCAGGTACTTGGCGTAGGTCCAGCCCTTGTCTTCCTCGCCCACGAGATTCTCCACGGGAACTTTCACATCCTCGAAGAACACTTCGTTAACTTCGTGCTCGCCATCAAGAGTGATGATAGGGCGCACGGTAATGCCTGGGGTGTCCATGTCCATCAGCAGGAAGGAAATGCCTTCCTGCGCTTTCACCTCGGTATTGGTGCGAACCAAGCAGAAAATCATGTTGGCGTGCTGGCCCAGGGTGGTCCAGGTTTTCTGGCCATTCACAATGTAATGGTCGCCGTCGCGCACTGCCCGGGTCTTGAGAGAGGCCAGGTCCGAGCCCGCGCCCGGCTCGGAATAGCCCTGGCACCACCAGTCTTCGCCAGTGAGAATGCGTGGCAGGTATCTCTGTTTCTGCTCTTCGGTGCCAAACTTGATAATCACTGGCGCCACCATGTTTACGCCGAAGGGTACAGAGCGCGGTGCGCCATAGCGGGACGACTCTTCGTCCCAGATGTGCTTCTGAACAGGACTCCAGTTCACACCGCCGTATTCTTCCGGCCAATGGGTGGCGTACCAGCCCTGTTCATTGAGGATCTTTTGCCAGCGCTGATGGTCTTCTTTGGATAGCCGGCGGAACCCCTTTACCTTGGCGGCGATATCCGCAGGCAGTTTCTCATCCAGGAATGCGCGGACTTCGTCACGGAAAGCGAGTTCCTCGGCGGTGTAGTTCAAGTTCATGGGGAAAACCTCGTTCGCGTTGATCTGTCTATCAGCTGAAAGCCTGGATGCCGGTCTGTCCGCGACCCAGAATCAGGGCGTGGACGTCGTGGGTACCCTCGTAGGTGTTCACCGCCTCGAGGTTCATCACGTGGCGAATCACATGGTACTCGTCGGAAATGCCGTTACCGCCGTGCATGTCCCGGGCAACCCGGGCGATGTCCAGGGCTTTGCCACAATTGTTGCGCTTGAGCAGTGAAATGGCGTCCGGTGTTACCGTGCCGGCATCCATCATCCGGCCCAGCTGGAGAACCGCCTGCAGGCCGATAGTGATCTCTGTCTGCATGTCCACCAGCTTTTTCTGGACCAGCTGGTTGGCAGCCAGGGGCTTGCCGAACTGTATGCGCTCCAGGGTGTAATTGCGGGCGGCATGCCAGCAGAACTCGGCAGCACCGAGCGAACCCCAGCTAATGCCAAAACGGGCCTTGTTCAGACAGCTGAAGGGGCCTTTCAGGCCCTCTACGTCCAGACGATTCTCTTCCGGAACGAACACCTCATCCATGAAGATGGAGCCGGTCTCCGACGCCCGCAGGGAGAATTTGCCCTCGATCTTTGGCGTGTCCAGACCTTTGGCGCCCTCGCGCTCAATCACAAAGCCGTTCACCTTTCCGTCCAGTTTGGCCCAGACCACGCAGACATCTGCAATCGGAGAGTTGGTGATCCAGGTTTTTGAACCGCTCAGCAGGTACCCGCCGTCGACCTTTTTGGCTCGGGTTTCCATGCCGCTGGGGTCGGACCCGTGATTGGGTTCGGTCAGACCAAAGCAGCCAACGTACTCGCCGGAGGCCAGCTTGGGCAGGATGCGTTTTTTCATCGCTTCCTTACCGTAGGAATAGATCGGGTACATGACCAGGGAAGACTGAACGCTCAGGGCCGAGCGGTAGGCCGAGTCCACCCTCTCCACTTCCCGGGCAATCAGGCCGTAGCAGACATGGTTCAGCCCGGGCCCACCGTATTCTTCCGGTAGGGTCGCGCCCAGCATGCCGAGTTCACCCATCTGGTTAAAGATGGTGCGATCGAACGTTTCATGGCGGTTGGCCTCGGTGATGCCAGGCATCAGTTGCTCATCACAGAAGCTGCGGATGCTGTCTCGAACCTGACGCTCGGTTTCATCCAGTTGGGAATCGAAACCGAGCAGATCATTCCAGGGTGCGGAAGCCATTTTGTACTCTCCTGAAAGCGAATATCGAAAGTCCGGTTCTAGGGCTGCCGGACCAATCTGTGCTATCTTTGTGCTAACTGTGTTTCATTAAGCGAAACACAGTTTTGTAATTTGCTACTGAAAGACTAATCCGGGTGTTGTGGAAATGCAAGCAGTGTTCAAACCTGACCAGGCGACCCTGTTGTGAGCGGCATGCTGCAGTGGCTGGTCTCCCTGGCCGTCGTTACAGAGCTGGTGGCCATCTGCCTGGAACACCGGCAACTGAGTGCGCTGGCGGGCCTGATGTTCGTTACCGCCTTTCTGGTGGGTGCCGGGCGCCTGCAGGGGTATGCCCGAATGCTCCTGGTTGTCGCCCTTGTGGTGCTGGCGGGCCTCGCCTGGCTTGGTTCTCTGGGCAACGGGCAGCTTCTGAAGGCTGCGTCCGACGCGGCTTTCTATTCCGCGTTTTTGGGCAGCCTGGGCATGATGCAGTGCCTGGTGCGACGGTTCGAAGTCTTGCGGCGGATTCACGATGTGTTGCTGGGCGGCAAGCCCATTCTGCTCTATCCCAAGTACGCCCTGGTCAGTTGTGGTGTTGCCACGGTTCTGAGCTTTGGCATGATGAACCTTCTGTGTGGAAGTCTCTCCGAAACCCTGCGTGAGCGCGGGATTACCGGCGAGTCCCGTCTCCAGTGGTTGCGCAGTGTTCTGATCAGCGCCCTGAGAGGGTTTGCCCTGGTGCCTCTGGTGGCGCCCACCAGTGTCGCTGTAGCAATTCTTACCCGGGAGCTGCCCCAGTTGAGCTGGTCTCAGCTGCTGCCGTTCGGAGTGGTTGCGGCCCTTCTGATGGTGCTGATTGGCTGGGTGCTGGAACAGCGACGGTTCCGCAAGGTCAGCAGTGAACGCATCGCCGTAGAAGGCTGGCTCCCGGGCACCGGGCGTCTGCTGTTCCTTATCTTGCTGGTATTCACGGTTATGGCGGGCCTGGTGGCGACGACCGGCTTTAAGGTGTCGGTGGCAGCCATGCTGTCGGTGCCGACCGTGACACTGGTTTACATGCTGTGGCAGGAACGGGGGCTGATGCCGGTTCTCAAGGAAGGTGCTGGCCAGGTATGGGGTATGCAGAATGAAATGGCCATTTTCGCCGCCTCGGCCATTCTTGGTGTTGCCCTGTCTGCGGTCATCCCGGCAGATGCGCTTGCGGGTCTTGTCGCCACTGGCGGAGGCGTTTTCCTGGTTGCAGTTGTTGGCATGCTGATGCTGCCCATGTTCTCCATGATCGGCATCATTCCCATCACGGTTCTGAGTGTTCAGGCCGGTTTGTTGCCCCAATTGGTGGCCGAGGGGATGGAGCTGCTTCCGGTTGCGGTGGCCCTGGTGATTGGCTTTTCCCTGGCCATGATGCTGTCGCCTTTTGGCCCTTCGGTTATGTTGTTGTCCCGGTTCGGGCAGATTCCCCGTTGGGTTGTGGCGTTTCGATGGAATGGTCTGTTTGCGCTAATAACGCTGCCAGTACTTTTGGTGCTGACAGCGCTGGTGGCCTGGCTGGCGCCGGGTTAGTAGCCCCGGTCGGTATCCACAATCCCTGAAATAGCGCGCCCGGCGGCATGGTCCCGGATCTTGCCGGTAATCTGCTCAATGGTGGCATCCCGAAGGGTCCGGGCCGAGATGTGAGGAGTGATCGTGACCTCCTTCCGTTGCCAGAATGGGTGCCCCTCCGGCAGGGGTTCCTTGCGGAACACGTCGAGCGAGGCACGCAGCAGTTTGCCCTCGTCCAGCGCCCGAAGCAGGTCATCCTCAACCAGATGCTCACCCCGGCCAACGTTGATCAGCACGGCACCCGGCTGGAGCTGGCTCAGCAGATCATAGTTGATGATGCCCCGGGTTTCGTCGGTCAGGGGCAGTGTGTTCACCAGAACACGGGTGGATTGCAGAAAGTCGCCCAGCTGGTCCGGACCGGCGTAGGTGCTGACACCCTCCACGCTGTGCTTTCCGCGGGCCCAGCCACTCACCTGATAATCCAGATCGGCCAAGGTGCGGGCGACCCGTTTACCGATATGACCCAGCCCCATAACACCCACCGGCCATTCGCTGCGCTTGATCGGGCGATGAATCTTCCAGACGCCCTGGCGCTGCTGCTCCCGATAGGTTTCCATTCCGCGGCTGGCTTCCAGCAGCTGATGCAGCACGTACTCCGCCATCTGTACCGACATGCCCGCGTCTTCCAGGCGCACAATCGTGAGGTATTTCGGCAGATTGGCAACCTTGAGCAGTCCGTCAATGCCGGCACCCAGGTTGAACACCGCCTTCAGGTGCGTTTCCCGCTCGAACAGCGCCTCAGGTGGTTGCCACACGATCGCGTAATCGGCGTCAACAGCGGGCCCCTCCGGATCCCAGACGAAAATCTCTGCATCCGGTAACTGCTCCTGGATAGGCACTGTCCAGCGTTCCGGTTTCGGGTCGCCTGCCACAAAAAGAATCTTCATTTTGCCTCCGGGGGTCGCCACAGGGGACGTTGGCTGTTAATTTGTTTTGCAATGCAGAATAAGATGTCGGTTAACTAGATTAAAGCTGGTATCGGATACCGCCATGCGATTCGCGATTTGAAACATTACTAATAAGTCTTTCATATTTGGTACGGATTTTGAAAAGACTTTCTGGTACTTGATTTCTGCAGCGATTAAAATAGCGCACTTTTGAAGACAGGCCTGATTTACGGGCGGGCGACGCGGTTGGAGGACGTCCCATTATGGCAGGAAAAAAGCAGATCTCACCCGAACTGAAAGTGGCATCCACTGACGGTGAGCCCGTGAAGCCGGAAAAAGACCGCAAGTTTGTCGAGGCCCTGTCCCGCGGCCTGGACGTGCTCCGCGCCTTCAGCCAGGGGCCTGTCATCCTGGGGAACCAGGACATTGCCCGCATCACCGGGCTGCCCAAGCCGACCGTGTCGCGGATGACCTACACCCTGACCAAGCTGGGTTACCTCAGCTACAACACCCAACTGGAAAAGTATCAGTTGAGTTCCGGGGTGCTTGCACTGGGTTATGCCTACGTGTCCAACCTCAAGGTTCGCCAACTGGCCAAGCCCTACATGGACGAATTCGCCCGCCAGACCAACATGTCGGTTGGCCTTACCTGCCGGGACCGGCTGCACATGATTTACGTGGAAAACCGCCTGCCACCGGAGGCGTCCCTGTTGCGCATGGACATCGGCCTGAAACTGCCCATGGCCACCACCTCTGCCGGCCGCGCCTACTACTGCGCCATCAGCGACAAGGCCCGCCTGGTAATCGACGACGCCATGGCCGCCAAATACGGTGACGACTGGCCAGAGAAAAAGGCAGGCCTGGATCAGGCCATGAAGGATTACAAGGAACACGGCTTCTGCCTGTCCATCGGCGAGTGGGACCGCAACATCAACTCCGCCGGCGTGCCCATCCATCTGCAGGATGGCACTATCATGGCTCTGACCTGTGCCGCACCGTCTTACCTGGTGCCGGCCGAAAAACTTCGCGGTTCCATAGCGCACCAGCTCGCAATGCTGGCAGGCGATATCGAATCGCTGGGTGTTTGATAACAGCCGTGAAGTAACGAAGGGAGGTGGCGAGCAGGCCCTACAGAAACCGTGCGGAGCCATGGATGGCGGAGCCGAGCGTACAAGGATGTATTCACAGCGTGTTTCTGTAGGGCCTGCTCGCCACCTCCCGACAAACTCCAAAACAAGAAACCGCAGAGGAACCCCTGCGGTTTTTTTGTGCCTGTAGTTTAATGGGTGGTTGAAACCACCAACGAACTTGTATTAAATCGTACGCATGTTTCGCTAGTTAAAATCATATTTCAGAAAGAACGCGAGGAGAAATCATGTCTGAGGTCGTTAGCTATAACCGGGAAGGCAACATCGGCGTTATTACCGTGAACTACCCGCCGGTAAACGCCCTCGGCCAGGCTGTTCGTTCCGGTCTGCTCGCAGCCCTGGAGCAGGGCCAGAAAGATGCCGAGGCCAGGGCGCTCCTGCTGGTTTGTGAAGGACGCACCTTTATTGCCGGTGCCGACATCCGTGAATTCGGCAAACCCATGCAGGAGCCCACGCTGCCGACACTGGTCAACACGTTTGAAAACAGCGACAAGCCGCTGGTTGCCGCGATCCATGGCACCGCCTTGGGTGGTGGCCTGGAAACCGCTTTGAGCTGTCATTACCGGGTTGCGATTAGCAGCGCCAAGGTAGGCCTGCCGGAAGTGAAGTTGGGCCTTCTGCCGGGTGCTGGCGGCACCCAGCGGCTGCCGCGCCTGACCGGCGCCCGCAAAGCCCTGGAAATGATCACCACCGGTGAATTTGTCGGCGCCAAGGATGCCCTGGCGCTGGGCATTCTCGATGCCGTCGAAGAAGGCGACGATATCCGCGCAGTGGGCATGGCCTATGCGCAGAAAGTAGTCGACGAAGGCAAGCCGGTACGTCGTGTTCGGGATATCACCGACAAAATCGAGGCGGACAAGGGCAGCGATGTCTTCGACCAGTTTCGTGACGAGCTGAAGAAACGGGCCCGGGGTCTTTTCTCCCCGTTCAAGTGTGTCGACGCTGTGGAAGCGGCGTTTAATCTGCCTTTTGACGAAGGCATGAAGCGCGAGCGGGAACTGTTCATGGAATGCATGGAATCGCCCCAGCGCGCCGGTCTGATCCATTCGTTCTTTGGGGAGCGTGAAGTCTCCAAGGTCAAGGGACTGCCCAAGGATACGCCTGTTCGTGACGTGAAGAGCGTTGGCATTATCGGCGCCGGCACCATGGGTGGCGGTATTGCCATGAACTTCGTCAACGTGGGTATTCCGGTGACCATCGTCGAAGTAAAACAGGACGCTCTGGACAAGGGCCTGGCCATTATCCGCCGCAACTACGAGAACTCCGCCAAGAAGGGCAAACTGACCCAGGAGCAGGTGGAGCACCGGATGGCGCTGATCACCACGAGCCTCACCTACGACGATTTCCGGGACGTTGACCTGGTCATCGAGGCGGTGTTCGAGAACATGGCCATCAAGAAAGAAATCTTTGCCAAGCTCGATGAGGTCTGCAAGCCGGGTGCGATTCTGGCGTCCAATACCTCAACCCTCGATATCGACGAGATTGCGTCTGCCACCAAGCGCCCGGAAGACGTGGTTGGTATGCACTTCTTCAGCCCGGCTAACGTGATGAAGCTGCTGGAGAACGTGCGTGGCAGCAAGACCTCCGACGAGGTCAAGGCCACGGTGATGGCGGTTGCCAAGAAGATCAAGAAAGTGGGCGTCATGGTGGGCAACTGCTACGGCTTCGTCGGCAATCGGATGCTCCACAAGCGCGGCACCGCAGCCATGTCCCTGGTGGATGAGGGGGCTACCCCGCAGCAGGTCGACAAGGTGCTGACCGATCTTGGTTTCCCCATGGGGCAGTTTGCGATGTCTGATCTTGCAGGGATCGATGTCGGCTATCGCATCCGGGAAGAACGGCGCAAGGCCGGTGAAGACATCCCGGCCAGCTGGATGGACAAGCTTGCGGAGCAGGGTCGCCTTGGCCAGAAGACCCAGGCAGGTGTATACAAGTATGAGGAAGGCAGCCGCAAGCCGATTCCTGATCCGGAAGTGGAGCAGCTGATCGAGCAGTTCCGCAAGGAGCAGGGGATCACGCCCCGGGAGATTTCCGACCAGGAAATCCTCGAGCGCTGCGTGTATGTGATGATCAATGAGGGCGCGAAGATCCTGGAGGAAGGCATCGCCGATCGTCCGCTGGATATCGACATTGTCTGGATCTACGGCTATGGCTTCCCGGCCTATCGCGGTGGCCCCATGTTCTGGGCCGATCAGGAAGGTCTGGACACCATTCTCTCAGCGGTTAAGAAGTACCAGGATACCGTTGGTGGCGAGCAGTGGGAGCCGGCGGCTCTGCTCGAGAAGCTGGTTGCTGAAGGCCGTAAGTTCGCTGACCTGTAACTTGGCGGGCGGGTCGCGGGGCGGGGTGTCTTTTCCTTTGGGAAAAGCAACTCGCTTTGCTCAGACATCTTTTCCCGGCGGAAAAGACACCCCGCCCCACGACCGGCTTAGCTGAGTGTTTAGGCTAACCCGACCTACATGTTTCAAAAATTGAGGGCATTGTTATGTCTGATGCAGTAATCGTCTCCACCGCGCGCACCGGCCTTGCGAAATCCTACCGGGGCTTTTTGAACAACACGCACAGCGTGGATATGGCAGGTCACGTTATCAAGCATGCTGTTGAGCGCGCAGGTATTGATCCGTCTATTGTTGAGGATGTGATCATGGGCGCGGCCTACCAGGAGGGCGCCCAGGGCCGGAATATTGCCCGTCTGGCGGCCATCCGCGCCGGTCTTCCGGTGACCACTGCCGGGTTCTCCATTAACCGGTTCTGCAGCTCGGGGTTGCAGTCCATTGCCCTGGCGGCACAGCGGGTGGTGTCCGAGAAAGTACCCGCCATGGTGGCCGGGGGCGTTGAGTCCATTTCCCTGGTGCAGAACGAGAAGATCAATAGCTTCCACGCCACCAACGAGTGGCTGATGAAGAACAAGCCCGAGCTGTACCTTTCGATGATTGAGACGGCGGATATTGTCGCCAAGCGCTACAACGTCAGCCGTGAAGCCCAGGATGAGTATTCGCTGATCTCCCAGCAGCGCACGGCGGCGGCCCAGCAGGCTAGCAAGTTTGACGATGAGATCGTGCCTTTCGATGCCACCATGCTGGTCAAGGACAAGGAAACCGGTGAGGTCAGTGAAAAGCAGGTGACCCTGAAAGGTGACGAGTGTAATCGCCCGAATACGACCCTTGAGGGCCTGGCGGGTCTGGAGCCGGTGCGTGGTCCGGAGCAGTTCATCACGGCGGGCAACGCCAGCCAGCTGTCGGACGGCGCCTCCGTTTGCACGGTGATGAACAGCACCTATGCCGAGAAGCACAACATTGAACCCATGGGTATTTTCCGTGGCTTCGCTGTGGCGGGTTGTGAGCCGGATGAGATGGGCATCGGCCCGGTGTATGCGATTCCGCGCCTGCTTGAGCGCAATGGTCTGACCATGGATGACATTGATCTGTGGGAACTGAACGAAGCCTTCGCGTCGCAGGTGATTTACTGTCGTGACCGCCTGGGCATTCCCATGGAGAAGCTGAATGTAAACGGCGGCTCAATTTCCATCGGCCACCCCTTTGGTGTTACCGGCGCCCGCCAGACAGGCCACGCCCTGATCGAAGGCAAGCGCCGTGGGGCGAAATACGTGGTGATCACCATGTGCATCGGCGGTGGCCAGGGTGCTGCTGGCCTGTTCGAGGTGGTTTGAAGCCGGCCTGTATGAGATCGGGGTCAGAAGAATGCTTTCTTTCGACCCCTTGTTGACCAAAAGGGGAAATGCATGGACAGACAAGCAAAAGCCGTCGTCTGCCGGGAATGGGGGCAGCCTGTTCAGGTGGAAACCATCACGGTGGAAGGTCCCAAGCGGGATGAAATCACCATCAAGATCGCGGCCTGCGGCGTTTGCCACAGCGATCTGTCCGCCACCACGGGTAAGATTCCCTACCCGCCTCCCCTTGTATTGGGGCACGAAGCCGCAGGCGTGGTTGTCGAAGTCGGTGAGGGCGTCACGGCCTTCAAGGAAGGCGACCATGTGGTGAGTACCTTCATATCCATGTGCGGCAAATGCAGCCAGTGTGTTCGTGGCCGCCCGGTGCTCTGTGAGAACGCCCGCAAGGCCATGTTCAACCTGCCGGATGGCACGGTCAGAACCAAAGGCGCGGACGGCGAGCCCCTGAACGTCTTCGGCGCCTGCGGCGTGATGGCCGAGTTCGCCACCATGCACGTGGACAACTGCGTGAAAGTGGACGAAACCGTGCCGATGCAGAACGCCGCCCTGGTGGGTTGCGCTGTGATGACCGGTGTCGGCGCTGTCTTCAATACGGCAAAGCTGGAGCCCGGCTCCCGAGCCGCCGTGTTTGGCATCGGTGGCGTTGGCCTCAACGCGATCCAGGGCTGCGTGACCGCCGGCGCCGAGATGATCGTGGCGGTGGACAGCAACCCCGCCAAGCTGGCGATGGCGAAAGAGTTTGGTGCCACCCACACCGTGAATATCAACGAGGTGGAGGACGCCGCCAAGGCTGTGAAGAAAATGACCGGCGGCGTTGACTACGCCTTCGAATGCGTCGGTGCCGGGCCGGTGGTGGAACAGGCCTACAAGAGTCTGGGCCGTGGCGGTACCGCCGTGGTCGTGGGTGTGGCAGATCCGAAGGACAAGACCTCGCTGACCACCCTCACCCTGCCGGCGGACGAGCGAACCTTGAAAGGCAGCTGGCTGGGTTCGGCAAGGCCGCAGCACGATTTCCCCAGGATCCTGGGTCTTTACAAGGCTGGTAAACTCAAACTGGATGAACTGGTTACCCGTACCTACACCATAGAAGAAGCCGCACAGGCGTTCGATGATATGGTGGCAGGCAAGAACGCCCGTGGCGTTATCGTATTTGAATGAAGGGGGAAGCATGAACGAGCTGAACAGGAACTACATCAACGGCCAATGGGTTAGCTGGGCCGGTGACATGATCGACGTTCACGAAGCTGGCACCGGTGACGTGATTGCCCGCGTTCCCGCCGCCGGCGCGGATGAAATGGAACAGGCCATTGCCGCCGCCGATGCGGCGTTTGAAAGCTGGTCGGAAAGCACCCTGGAAGAACGGATCAAGGTGCTGGAACAGCTGCACGCGGGCCTGAAAGAGCGCGCGCCGGAAATCGCCGAGACCGTCTGCCGGGAAGTGGGCATGCCCATCAAGCTGGCCACGCCGATCCAGGCTGGTATGCCGGCAGCCGTGACCAAGAGCTACCTGAAACTGCTGCCCGACTTCCCGTTTACCGAACAGTCCGGCAACTCCGAGGTGCAATATGCGCCGGTCGGTGTGGTTGGTTGCATTACCCCCTGGAACTACCCGTTGCACCAGGTGATCCTGAAAATCGTTCCGGCGATTGCGGCCGGTTGCACCGTGGTGCTCAAGCCTTCGGAGATCGCCCCCCAGACGGCGTTTATCCTTGCCGAGATCCTCGATGGCACAGACCTGCCCAAGGGCGTGTTCAACATGGTGTGCGGCTATGGTCATACCGTGGGTGATACCCTGATCAAGCATCCGGATGTGCGCATGGTGTCCTTCACCGGCTCCACCCGCACCGGCAACCTGATCGCCCACGCCGCAGCCGATGACTTCAAACGCTTTGCTCTGGAGATGGGCGGCAAATCCGCCTCCGTGATCCTCCCGGACGCCGACCTGGCGGCTGCTGTTAAAGGTACCATCAACAACTGCCTGCTGAACTCCGGCCAGACCTGCACCGCACTCACCCGCATGCTGGTTCCGGCCGACAAGCACGACGAGGCCTGTGAACTGGCCGCCGCTGCCGTGGCTAAAATGACCCCGGGTAACCCGCTGGAAGAAACCACACGGTTGGGCCCGCTGTCGTCTGCCCAGCAGCGTGACAAGGTGATCGACTACATCAAACTGGGTATCCAGGAAGGTGCCAAGCTCATCGCCGGTGGGCCGGAAGCGCCCGAGGGATGCGAGAAAGGTTACTTCGTCAAGGCGACCGTCTTCGGCAACGTAAAACCGGACAGCCGCATCGCCCAGGAGGAAATTTTCGGGCCGGTGCTGTGCGTGATCCCGTACAACGACGAAGCAGAAGCGGTGAAAATCGCCAACGGCACCCAGTACGGCCTTTCCGGTGCAGTCTGGTCCGGCGACGACGCCAAGGCCAAGAAAATTGCCAGCAAGCTGCGCACTGGCCAGGTATTCGTGAACGGTGGTGCGTTTAACCCGATGGCACCGTTTGGCGGCTTCGGCCATTCCGGTATCGGCCGCGAATTTGGCAAGTGGGGACTGGAGGAGTTTCTGGAAATCCGGTCTTTGCAGCTGTAAATGCCGATAGGCTGGGCTGCCGATCGGTGGCCCTGAGAGTTAGATCGGCCACGGGGTGGGGGTGTCTTTTCTGCCGGGAAAAAATGTCTGAGCGAAGCGAGTTGTTTTTCCCGGCAGAAAAGACACCCTCGCCTCGGGGCCAGCCCCCAAAGCCTGTAAGCCCTAGGCCTTCCCCCCAAGCAAAATCCGCACGGCCGTACAGGCATCCTCCAATTCTGCTTCCCTGGGTTCGCGTCCGGCGATGATGTCGCTGTAAAGGCAGGACTCTGCCAGTCTAATCATGAAGTAAGACAGGCTGAAGATGTTCATTGGTGGCTTGATATGCCCGGCCGCTACCTGGTCTTTCAGCATCCGCGTGTTGGTTTCGACCGTGCGAGTGTGCAGGATCGACTGGGACGAGGTGAGGATCTTCAGGGCATATTCCGGGTCCTGGTTGATGAATCGCCGCAGCGGCTCGAAGTGCAGGATCGCGGAGTTGGTGCGGCGGTACACGCCGACAATGTAGTCCACGCCAGTGCCGGGCGTTTCGGCCATGGCCTGTCGCCAAAGGGGTTCGTACAGGGACCAGAGAATCTCGCCGATCAGCAGATCCTTGTTGCCGACCCAGCGAAACAGGGTGGCGCGGCCAATTCCGAGCTCATCAGCCAGCGGCGCCAAGTGAATGCGCTCACCCTTGAGCCACATGCGACGTGCTCGCTTGAACGCCTCGGCCGGTGTTGCCCTGGTTACGGTTTTGTCTGCCACTGAAACCTCATGCCCGAATTTGGATTCATTTTAACGGCTAAACCCGGAGCCGGCTATGCGCGCGGTTCTGACGGCTTGTGATGGTTTTGTGAACTTTTCCGCCTACACTCTGCCATGAAAGCATCGAAAGCCTCCGGCAAATTCAGCGAAGCCCATCACCATGACGCGAACGGTACTGATTATTGAAGACAACCCCGGCATCGGTGAGCTGGTCCGTATGCAGGTTTCAGATCTGGGAATGAAGCCCGTGCTCGTGGACCGGGGGGACACCGGCCTGGAAAGGTTCCGTGAGGGCGGCGTCGATCTGGTTATTCTGGATCTGATGTTGCCTGGCCTGGATGGTTTGGCGGTGTGCCGCGAGATTCGTGCCTGCCCGGGCTATGTGCCGGTTCTGATGTTGACGGCAAAGAGCACAGAGCTGGATCGGGTCCTGGGCCTGGAGATGGGCGCGGACGATTACCTGACGAAGCCGTTCAGCGTGGCGGAGCTGGCAGCGCGCGTCAAAGCGCTTTTCCGACGGGTAGACGCACTCTCTCAGGCAGCGCCTGCCGGCGGTCAGGCTGATGAGATTGAGGTGGACGGGCTTCGGATTGATCCGGTTCGCCGGCGAGTGTTTGTGGATGATCGGGAAGTGGACCTGACCGCCCGCGAGTTCGACCTGCTCTGGCACTTTGCCTCCCATCGGGGCCGGGTGTTCAGCCGGGCGCAATTGCTCGATTCTGTGTGGGGTTACAACCATGAGGGCTACGAGCATACCGTGAACACCCACATCAACCGCCTGCGCAACAAGATTGAAGCCGATCCCGCCGACCCACGATACGTCCAGACGGTCTGGGGTGTTGGCTATCGGTTCATGGATTAGCGATGGCCCTGTCTGTCTTCCGCACCCTTTATGCCCGGCTGGCGATCGGTCTGTTCCTGCTGCTGCTCGTGGTGGGTGGGCTCTTTACCTTTCTGAGTCTGGCTTCGGTGAGGGAATACTCGGCTGCGGTCAACCAGCAGCTGAACCGCGACCTCGCCCGTAACCTGGTGTCTGACCGCAACCTGGTAACCGATGGCAAGCTCAACCGCGATGCCCTGAAGCAGCTCTTCGAGCTGTACATGACCATCAACCCCAGTATCGAAATCTACCTGCTGGATACCGAAGGTAATATCCTTTCCTACTCCGCCGACCCGAACAAGATCAAGCGCAACCGGGTATCCCTGGAACCGGTACGCACGCTGCTTGAAAACCCGGGCGCTTACCCACTGCCCGGCGATGATCCGCGCAGTCATGACCGGCGGAAGGTCTTCTCGGTAACGCCGGTGCCTTCGGCTGCGGATCCAACGGGTTATCTGTACGTGGTTCTGCGCGGCGAGGAGTACGACCTGGCCGAGAGCATGGTGCACAGTAACCGGCTCCTCCAGTTAGGCGCGGGCGCGCTGGCGGTGAGCCTGTTCGTCGGCTTGCTGGCCGGGCTGGTGTTCTTCCGGTTGCTGACGCGTCGGCTTTCGCGGCTGACCGAGCGGGTGGAATCCTTCGAGCGCGGCATGTCTCCGGAGCGCGCCGCCGCGGTGGCGGGCAAAGGCGATGACATTGATTACCTGGCCGCCCGGTTCGATCAGATGGCCCAGCGAATTGTTGCCCAGCTGGACCTTCTGAAACACAAGGATGCCCAGCGCCGGCAGCTGGTTGCCCAGGTCTCCCACGACCTTAGAACGCCACTGGCATCCATCCAGGGTTATATCGAAGCATTGCGCATGAAACAGGACACGCTCGCCGCCGAGGAGCGGGCACGTTTCCTGGATGTGGCCCTGACCGAAAGCCACCGGCTTGGTCGTCTTGTGGAGGAACTGTTTGAACTTGCCGCACTGGATGCCCGGGAGAAACAGCCGAAGACGGAACCGTTTGTGGTTGCCGAACTGCTGCATGACGTGGTGCAGAAGCACCAACCCGAGGCGGAGCGCGCAGGCGTTGCCCTGTCGATTGTTTCCGTCGCTCCGGTCCAGGTGCTGGCGGATATCGCCATGACCGAGCGGGTATTGGATAACCTGATCAGCAACGCCCTCAGCCATTCGCCGAAAGATACGGAGATCACACTGGGCGTTGTCGAACAGGCCGGGGGTGCGCAAATTACCGTCGCCGACGCTGGCCCCGGTATCGATGATGAGGACCTGGAGCACGTCTTCGAACCCTTTTATCAGGCCGCAGGTGCGTCCAGGACGGGCCATGCCGGTCTGGGGCTCGCGATTGCCCAGCGAATGGTGACGCTGCAGCAGGGAAAACTCTCGGTACGCAATGCCGATGGCGCCGTTTTCAGTGTCTGGCTGCCCCTGGCCCGCGACAGCTCGGTCGCGGGCGGCGAAAAATCCACAGCGTTATGAATTCGTAATGCCTGGTGAACGTTTTCGTGAATCCACCGCCCTACGCTGTAGGTATGGAATCACGTGAAGGAGATATCTGATGAAACGCAAGATTATGGGTCTGTTTTCCGCAGTGGCATTTGTCTCTGCAGTTGGTCTGTTCACCACCTACGCGGTTGCCGAAAAGTCGGAGTCGCAGATGAGCAAATACGCACCGGATCAACCGGGTCTGGCCGTGGCGACCTTTGCTGGCGGTTGTTTCTGGTGTGTTGAGGCCGGGTACGAAAAGCGGGTGCCGGGCGTGGTGGAAGTAGTCTCGGGCTATTCTGGTGGGAAAGAGGCAAGCCCCTCCTACAAGCAGGTTGCCTCGGGGCAGACTGGCCATACCGAAGCGGTACAGGTCTATTACGACCCCAACGAAATGACATACGAGGGCTTGTTGCAGGCGCTCTGGCGGATGATGGACCCGACCGATAATCAGGGTCAGTTTGTGGACCGCGGCCAGCAGTATCGTCCTGCTATTTTCTACCATAACGCTGAGCAGAAGCGCCTGGCCGAGGCGGCCGTTGCAGAATTGGAGGCATCCGGAGTTTACGAGAAACCCGTGGTGATCGAAATCGTGCCGTTTGAGAAATTTTACCCGGCGGAGGAATACCACCAGGATTATTACGACAAAAACCCGGTGCGCTACAACTTCTACACCTTCAACTCTGGACGCTATCAGTTTATCGAGAAGGTGTATGGCGAAGATTACGAGCTCGATTACACCCGGTTCCAGGAGAATGCCACAGTGGACGCCAGTGACGATCTGGTGGGCGATGAAAGCGCCAGCACAGAGCCCGGCCAGATGGGCGTTGGCTTCGATCCGGCAAGCTTTGAAAAGCCGGCTCAGGATGTCCTGAAGCAGCGCCTGACGGATATGCAGTACGAGGTGACCCAGGAAGACGGCACCGAGCCGGCGTTTAACAACAAATACTGGGACAACAAGAAGCCAGGACTCTACGTGGATATTGTCTCCGGCGAGCCGCTGTTTTCTTCACGGGACAAGTACAAATCCGGTACCGGCTGGCCCAGCTTTACCCGGCCGATCACACCAGACGCGGTGGTGGAACGTGAGGACAACTCGTTCTTCATGACCCGTACGGAAATCCGCAGCAGCCACGCGGATTCCCACCTTGGCCATGTCTTCAACGATGGCCCTGCGCCAACCGGACTACGCTACTGCATGAACTCCGCGTCTATGGACTTTATCCCGCTGGAGAAGATGGAAGAGGCAGGTTATGGCAAATGGGTTGATGACGTCAGACCAGAGAGCGACGCCTGACTCACAACCACAAATCCGCCACCCGGGTGTCCCGGCTGAAATGGTGCAACACCTGGGCCTGCAGGAGTTCAGCCGTGGCAACCGCATCAATCAGGGCGTTGTGGGCGGCATAGTGAGGCAGCCCATAACGCAGCCGGCTATCAGCCAAGCGAATCGACACGGGCTTCTTCCCCAGCAGTTGTTGCCAGCGTGACGGGTTTCGGTCCGGGTGCAGGTGAGCCTCAATGGCCATGGTATCGATCAACGGAAACCGGATTCCTTCCCCCAAGCGCCATTGCAGGGCAACGTCGAAGAACGATCTCTCGATGTTGCGGTAGTGAACCACGGGGATACGCCCATTCAGGCTGGCAAACAGATCCTTCAGGATATCGTTCAAATCCGGGGCCTGGTCGATATCACTGTGGGTAATGCCGTGGATAGTAATCGAGGTCTGGTGTAGCGGGAGCTTGGGCCGCACGATCCAGTGGCGGGCTTTGCCCAGCTGGATGCCGTCGAGCGTAAACGGCACCAGACCGATACTGACAATCGAATGTTGATTGGCGTCCAACCCGGTGGTCTCGAAATCGAGCGCGACAAAGGGCACCTCGGATAAGGGCGTCTCCGGCGACACACACCCACTCTCGTAATAGGCTTTAAGAATCGGGGACTTGCTCTGCTCCGCCAGGGCCTTGAATTGCTCGGGCCATGGCAGGCGTGTAACAGAATTCTCGGCCTGCTCCTCACTAGACATTACGGGCCACCCCGGCGTGATACCGGAATTTCAGGAACTTCTGGGCACCGCTGACTACCTGGAACGCATCCTTGAGATGGCTGCGCTCAAACGGTGAAAGGTCTTCGGGCCGTACGTTGTTGTCCGGCTGCCGGTCAGCCTCGATTGCCAGGGCCTGGTGTCGGATACGAACGATGGAGATAAACTCAAGCGCATCCCTCAGGTTGCCCAGATCGTCGTCCAGCAGGAGCTTGGTGTTGCCAATGGCTTTCAGTCGTTCGAACGAGTTCTGTGCACGGGAGCCGCAGGCCAGGGCATGAACCCGGATCAGATCCGACAGGGGCGCTGTTCCGCGACGTTTCAGGTTGAAGGTCTTCTGGTGCTTGCCATCCTCTTCCAGCACGAAAGTCCGGAAAAAGCCGATCGGCGGCGTGCGGTTCAGGGCGTTGCGCGCCAGCATTGCCAGGAACCGCTGGCTGTTGCTGGCTTTGTCCGCCACCAGTGTCTTGAGCTGTTCGGCAAAGTCGGTCTCGCCGTAGATGCCATCCAGATCAAAGAAAATATTGCTGTTTAACAGAGCCTCGGCTTTCGGATTATCAATCCAGTCGGTGAAGTAGTCCTTCCAGACGCGCAGTGGCTGCCGCCATTTCTGGTTGGTGGCCATGATGTCGCCGGTGCAGTAGGTATAGCCGCACTCCGCAAGGCCATCGCTGACAAATTTCGCCAGCGCCAGGAAGTATTCGTCGTGTTCTTCCGGCACAAAGCTGTCGTCCAGGATCATGGCGTTATCCTGGTCCGTGACCACCAGCTGCTCGTCCCGCGCCATGGAGCCGAGGGCCAAAAAGCAGTAGGGCACGGGTGGGGGGCCGAGTTTCTCCTCGCCCAGCGCCAGCAGACGTTGTGTAAAGCTGCGCCCGATGCCGGCCATGGCACTGCCAATCATGTGGGAGTTGGCATCTTCGTTCACCATGCGAACAAAGCTGTCCCGCACATCCAGGCTGATCTTCTTCAGCCCTTTTACATCCTGCTGATGGTAGATGTTGCTGACCAGGTATAGGCTGCTCTGACTCTCGTACTTTACGATGTCAGACAGCGCAATCACCCCGCGAACCTCATCCCGATCCATCACCGGAAGATGGTGCACATTGTTGTGCAGCATGGTGAGCATGGCCTCGTATATGAACATGTTCGAGCGGATGGTGATCAGATCCTCCGACATGATCTCGCTGATCGGAGTTTCCGAGGCCAGGGCTTCGCTAAGGGCCCGGGTGCGCAGGTCCCGGTCGGTAATGATGCCCTTGAGCAGGGGCTTTTCACCTTCCTCGTCCATCAGCAGCAGTGCGGAGACGCCGTTTTCGGTCATGATCCGCGCCGCTTCCTGCAGGCGAACGGTGTGGGGCGCTGATACCGGCTCCCGGGCAATCAACCGGGTAACCTTGGATGTCATCAGTTGGTTGGACTTTTCCCGACGGGAAACGGCAGAGCGCAGGCGACTGCGGTCTTCAATCTCGACGAAATCGGCGAAGTTGTCGTCATTTTCCCACAGGTACTGGAAGATTTCTCCCGGAATCTTGTAGACCAGTGTGTCTTCCAGGGCTTTTGCCGGAAATCGCACTTTCCGGTTCATCAGGAGGCCAAACTGGCCGAATATTTCGCCTTCGCTGATGCGGTTATACAGCTCGCCCGAACGCCGATAGATTTCTACCGCGCCACTGCGCACGTAATAAAGCCAGTTACTGGGCTCGCCGAATTCCAGGATCTGGCTGCCGGCCTTGAAGTAGACTACCTCAATACCGCCCACCACCCTGTCGAGCAGCTCCTCGGTCATCTCGTCAAACGGCGAGTATTGAGCCATGTGATTGCGGATGTCGACCAGCTCGGCCTGCATAAAACTCCCTGTTTTGGCGAAGAAAAAATGATTGTCAGTCATGGAATATAGCAGTGGCAGAGGCCTGCGACCATGTCGACCTTTGATGGATTTCATTGACCGCTTACCCCGGTGTTGCTAGCCTTGCCACACTTTTTTCAGGTGCCCGTCGCAAAGCGCGACGGGTGAAACGGGAAATCGGTGAGCCTGGTCACGCCAGTGCAAGTCCGATGCTGCCCCCGCAACGGTAAGCAGGACAACGGCAATCTGTGCGCCACTGTGTCGCCAAGACATGGGAAGGTGATTGCCCGGGAACCCAGAGTTCCGCCTGCCAGCCCGGAGACCGGCCTGGAAAAACACCCGATGTTGCGGTGGGCAACCTGGGTGGGTGATATGCCGGTTCCGCATTCCTGACACCAGTCTACCGCCTGCCCCCATTCCCTGTTCCGCAACAAAACCCAGATTCCCGTGCGGGTGCGCGCGGAGTGCGGAGCAAGTTTCATGTTCAGAATTCAAAGCCCTGTTTTACTGGCCGGCGTTGCCATGGCCGCCCTGCCTCTGGCCGTTTCGGCCCAGTCTGCCCCTGAATCCGATGCCCTGGATCCCATCGTGGTTACCGCGACACTGGGGCCGAAGACCGTTGGGGAGAGCCTGTCTTCGGTTACGGTCATCGAGAAGGAGGATATTGATCGGCAACAGCCCGCGGAATTCCGCGACCTGCTGCGCGCCCAGCCGGGGATCAACGTGGTGTCGGACGGCAGTTACGGCAAGACTACCAGCGTATTCCTGCGTGGCGCTGGCAGCTCAGGTACCGTGCTGCTTCTCGATGGTATCCGCCTGCGCTCGGCCTCTGCGGGTATCCCACCCTGGCAGTTTTTGCCTCCCGAATTGATGGAACGGGTTGAGCTGGTGCGAGGTGCGAAGAGTTCCCTCTACGGTGCCGATGCGGTGGGTGGTGTCATCCAGGCGTTCACCCTGGAACCGGAGGCCGGGCGCCAGGGTTGGGGCGAGCTGAAAGGCGGTTCCCATGAAACCCGTGAGGCAACGGCCGGGCTGGCTGGCCGGGAAGGCCGTTCGTCGTTCCTGGCCGGTGGCGTTTATTCGGATACCGATGGCACGAACCTGCGTGCTGGCGGCGAGGACAAAGGATTCCGGAACGCTGGTGGCCTGGCCAAACTGAGCCACAGTTTTGACCAGGGCGGCGGCGCAGGACTGACGGTTTTCCAGTCTGAAGGTAATACCGAGTTTGAAGGCGGTGATACCGATTTCCTGATTCGTGCCATGGGGCTGCATCTGGAAGCGGTTGCCAGTGACTACTGGCGTACACGTATCCAGTTCTCGGAAGCTCGCGACGAACAGGATACCTTCGGAGCCAATCCCAGCACGTTCGACACCCTGTCTCGCTCCGCGCGCTGGGAAAACACCCTGACGGCCGGTGTTCATGAGCTGGTTCTGGGTACGGAGGTCATGCTTGACGAAGTGGATGGCACCAGCAATTTCACAGAAGACAGCCGGACCAACAGCGCGGTTTTCGGTCAGGGCCGTTTGAACTTTGATGCCACCGATCTGATGCTCAGTCTGCGTCTGGATGACAACGAGGCCTATGGCAAAGAGGAGACTGGCGGTGTGGCCTTCGGTCACCAGCTGGACCGCGCCCATCGCTTTCGCCTCAGCTATGCGACATCGTTCCGGGCACCCACCTTTAATGACCTTTACCTGACGGTGCCGTTCTACACCGGTAATCCTGACCTCGATGCGGAAGAGGGGCAGATGGTCGAAGCCGGTTTCTCCGGGCGATATGACCGGTGGTACTGGGACATTGCGCTTTATCAGAACGACGTGAAAGACCTGATTACCTACGTGTCGGACCCGGTGACCTTTGAGGGCACCATGGAAAACGTCGAGACGGCCAGAATCCGTGGCGTTGAGGTTTCTTCCGGTATCGAGACGGCTGACTGGAATCTGGCGGCAGCAGTAACCTACGCGGATACCGAGAATCGCGATACCGGCGCCCGTTTACCACGCCGCGCGGAAAAAAACGTGCGTCTGGATATTGATCGCCTGTTCTCCCAGTGGTCGGTGGGCGCCAGCTTTATTGCCGAGAGTGACCGCTATAACGATGCGGCAAATACCAGTCTGCTGCCGGGCTATGGCACGGTAGACCTGAGAGCGGCCTGGAATTTCCAGCCTGGCTGGTCGGCCTCATTCAAGGTCGATAACATGCTGGATCGTCGGTATGCCACCAGCATCGGATATGACAGTGCGACCTTCGCGCCCTTTGATTATCTGGCCGCCGGACGAACCTTCATGGCCTCGGTGCGCTATGATTTCCAACAGTAAATTCATTGATCTGAGAGGCTCCCGCCCTCTATGAGGCACCTATGGCTCGCTGCACTGTGTGTACTGTCTCTGCTTGCGCCCTCGTTGGCGCAGGCCCAGGGACCCTGCGTACGCGATGCACTGAACCAGAAGGTATGCCTGGCCGAGCCAGCGCAGCGTATTGTTTCTTTGTCACCGGGTGCCACTGAGCTGTTGTTCTCCGCCGGTGCCGGCGAAAAGGTCGTTGCGGTGAGTGCCTGGAGCGACTACCCGCCAGAGGCGGAGAACTTACCGCAGGTGGGCGACAGCAATCGCCTGGACCTGGAAGCCATTGTTTCGCTGGCACCGGACCTGGTGGTGGCCTGGGTGGATGGCAATTCCCGCAGCCAATTGGAACGGCTGTCTGACCTTGGTATTTCCGTATTCTGGCTAGCCCCGCGAACGTTTGACGACATTGCCGCGGCGGTATCGGATCTGGCGTTGCTGACGGGTTCACCGGATCTCGGCAATGAGCGGGCCGAAGCGTTTCGTGCAGAAATAGTCAAACTTAAAGCTCAGTATGCCGATGCCAGACCGGTTAAGGTGTTCTACCAGATATGGGACCAGCCACTGATGACCGTGAACCGGGACGAGCTGATCAGCAAGGCCATAACCCTGTGCGGCGGAGTGAATGTGTTTGGCGGGCTGCCACGGCTGGTGCCCCGGATCAGCCGGGAGGCGGTTCTCGAAGCCAACCCTGAAGTCATTATTACCGCCGGGTCGTCGGACGACAGGCAGTGGCTGGAAGCCTGGCGCGAGTTTCCGGGCCTGGCAGCGGTAGCCGCCGGCAACCTCTTCCTCGAACCGCCGGACCTTCTGGCGCGCCCCACGCTACGTATGGCAGACGGCGCCAGGCACCTGTGCCAGACCCTGGAGCAGGCCCGTGCCTATCTCTAGCCCTTACAAACCTCTCCTCATTCTGCTGCTGGCGGGCTTTCTGGCGGCACTGCTCTCCGTCAGCATTGGCAGTACGTCCATCGGTTTTGGTGACACTCTGAGGGTGATCACCGGCAGTGGCACCGAGTTGCAGCAAACGCTGATTCTGGAGCTGCGCCTGCCTCGCACCCTGAGCGCGTTCGCAACTGGCGGATTGCTGGCCGTGGCCGGGGCACTGATGCAGGTATTGTTGCGAAATCCCCTGGCCGATCCTTATGTGTTGGGGCTTTCTGGTGGCGCGGCAGTGGGTGCGTTATTGGCCATGCTGGCCGGCGCTGCCGGTTTTCTGATATCCGGCTCCGCGTTTGCAGGTGCCATGCTGGCCACCCTGCTGGTGTTTGGTCTGGCTCACGGCAGTGGCAGCTGGACCCCATCGCGGCTGTTGCTTACCGGTGTGGTGGTCGCCGCCGGCTGGGGCGCCATGATTACCCTGATCCTCTCGATGACCCCGGCCAGCCGATTGCCGGGCATGCTGTATTGGTTGATGGGCGATCTTTCCCACGCCGCCACTCCGTGGCCGGGACTGATCATTCTTGTGCTCGTATGCCTGATGGTGTTTCCGCTCGGCCGGGCCCTGAACGTGCTGGCACGGGGCTCCCTGCAGGCGGCGGCGCTGGGCGTTTCGGTGCGGCCACTGGAATGGTCGATCTACCTGATGGCCAGCCTGCTGACCGCAGCCGCCGTCACCATGGCCGGTTCGGTTGGTTTCGTTGGCCTGGTGGTACCGCACATGTTGCGGCTGGTGCTGGGCAACGACCAGCGCCTGATTCTGCCGGCCTGCGCACTGGCGGGCGGTACGCTGCTGGTGCTGGCGGATACCCTGGCGCGGGTGGTGATTGCGCCGGAGCAGTTGCCGGTTGGGGTGATCACCGCGCTGATCGGCGTCCCGACCTTCCTGTACCTGCTGTATAGGAGCCGATGATGACACGCCTGGCAACCGAAGCGCTGATTATCGACATTCCGGGCCGCAGCTCAGGCGTTCCCCTGAATCTGGCCATCGAACCGGGACAGGTCTGGGGCGTGCTGGGCCCTAACGGTGTGGGTAAAACCACCTTGCTCCATACTCTCGCAGGATTGCGGGAGCCCAGAAGCGGAAAGCTGCTGCTTGATGGAACGCCGTTGGACGGCATCCGCCGCAAGACCGTATCGCAACGCATGGGCCTGGTATTTCAGGACCGGCAGGATGGATTCCCGGCAACGGCACTGGAAACCGCCCTGATCGGCCGCCACCCCTGGTTATCGCCTTGGCAGATGGAGAGTGGTGATGACCTCGCGATTGCTGAAAGGGCTCTAATAGAGCTGGACGTGATCCACCTGAAAGATCGCCTGGTAAACACCCTCTCCGGCGGTGAACGCCAGCGGGTAGCCATTGCTACCCTCATGACCCAAAGCCCCGAAATCTGGCTCCTGGACGAACCCACCAATCACCTGGATTTACAGCACCAGACCGCCGTTATGAAGCTGCTGCGCCAGCAGGCAGCGTGCGACCGGGGCGTGTTCATGTGCCTCCACGACCTCAACCTGGCTGCGCGATGGTGCGACCAGATCCTCCTTCTGTACCCCGACGGTCAGGCCTGCTGGGGACCGGCCCGCGACATTCTGGTGACTTCTGCACTCGAAAGCCTGTTTGGCCAGCGTTTGCTATCTGCCGAACTGGATGGTTTTCCGGTGTTTGTGCCGGGCTGAAGTGTGAGGCTTTATCCTCGAGCCCGTTATTGGTTATATAGTCACTCAAATCCCCAACAAGGCCATCACCATGACCATTGAACGTATTTCCACCAACAGCCGAATGAGCAAGATCGTAAAACACAACGGCACTGCTTACCTTTGCGGTCAGGTTGCCAAGGACCGTAACGCCGATATTCATACCCAGGTAACCGGGATGCTGGAGAAAGTGGACGAGCTGCTCGAGACCGCCGGCTCCAGCCGCGATCGAATCCTTTCGGCAACCATTTACCTGGCAGACATGGCCGATTTCAAAGCCCTGAACGAGGTGTGGGACAACTGGGTGCCTGAAGGTACGGCGCCGGCCCGGGCCTGCGTTCAGGCTCAGATGGCGTCGCCGGAGTTGCTGGTGGAAATCTCGGTGATTGCCGCAACGTCCTGACGGCAGCCGGGAAGGTCTGGCGATTTGTCGGCCTGAGAAGTCGGCCGTTTATTTCTGGTAGGAACAGGAGCACACCATGGCGTCCCCACTCGTAACCACCGACTGGTTGCAGGAAAACCTCGATAACGAACGGTTGGTTCTTATCGACGCGAGTATGGCCACGGTTATTGGCAAGGAGCCGATCGTTTATGATCACCCGGTGTGGATACCGGGGAGCTTCCAGATTGATCTGGAGGGAACGCTCTGCAATACGGAATCGTCCCAGCTCCATGCGTTTCCTACCGAGGAACAGTTCACTCAGGAAGTTCGCAGGCTGGGCATAACGCCTGAAAGACTGGTGGTGCTTTACGACAACCAGGGAATCTATTCCGCTCCCCGGGCCTGGTGGATTCTGCGGTCGATGGGCCTCGAACAGGTTTTCGTGCTCGATGGTGGCCTGCCACAGTGGTTGGCAGAGGGGCGTGAGACGGTGTCGGCCCCGATTAATAGTGCGGCTTCCGCCGGGAACGTGGCGGGCCGTCTGGACCGCGGACGGGTTCGGGATTCCGCCTTCGTGCTACAGCATCTGGACGACGAGCGAGTTTCGGTGATTGATGCGAGATCCCGGGCGCGGTTCCTGGCTCAGGCCCCGGAACCCCGCCCGGGAGTGCGCGGCGGCCATATTCCGAACTCACTCAGTCTTCCGTTTACCGAGGTGCTGGATGGTTACCGGTTTAAGCCGGTCAGTGAGCTGGAGGCAAAGTTCAGGCATCTCGGTACGAACCTTCAGCCCGGAGACGGGCATCAACTGGTGTTTTCCTGCGGTTCCGGCATCACCGCCTGCATCATTCTGCTGGCGGCCGAGCTGGCCGGGTATGACCAGCTCTCTCTTTACGATGGTTCCTGGGCGGACTGGGGCAGCGACGATTCGCTGCCGGTGGCTTGAGCCCGAGGGTTTTCCTGTATCTTGGCCGTCAGGCCATGCGCTTCATGATCCGGTCTCCCAGCAGGTACTGATGCGCCAGGGCAGCTGCTACGTGTACGCCAATCATGAGCCACAACACGTTGGCCAGCACTTCATGAACCTCTTCCCCGCTGTCTTCCAGCCACTCGATTTCCGGGCCGTAGCCAAAGACTGTCCAGCCGAAAAAGGTAACAGGATCGCCTTCACCGAGGGAGGATGCGAGCCCTGACAGCGGCATCAGGATCATCAGGGCATAGAGCGCAATGTGCCCGAGCTTGGCCATGGTCGCCCATTGAGCCGGTGGTGTTATACGTGCGCGGTTAAGCCAGCGCCAGAGACCGCGAAAGATAACCAGCCCGAAAATGGTCAGGCCCAGGGTCTGGTGCCAGGCCATAAGCGACGCATCAGAGAGTGTGTGCTCCAGGGCTTCAAACCAGACTTCGCTGGCAAGCATTACCAGCAACAAAACCGCCATTATCCAGTGCACAGCCCGGGAAACGGCACCATAGCGGTTGTCAGCGTCCATCAGTGTCATCGCGATTCTCCTTGATCAAAGGCTGGCGGGGCACCTCTCGGGCCCCGCGCTGGCTGTTGGTAATCAGCTCCGGTGTCCGCCGCGAACCGGGGCACCGTACTGGTTGAACTCCTGCTCCCGGATCAGATTCTGCTCGGCATCTCGCAGTTGGACCCGGTATGTGCCATCCGACGTTTCCTCAACGGACACATCCACGCCCGGGCCGAAGCGTCTTAGCGCCTGGCCGTAAGCCATGATGCGCATTTCGTCGGTGCTGTATTGCTTCAGATCGGAACCCATGGATTTGCCGTGGTGGCGATTCTCGTAACGATCGTCACAGTCACCTCGCCCGTAGTCGTCATCGGCAGACGCAAGCAGTGGCGTGGCGCCGAGTATCGCGGCGATGGAGAGAGCAGCAATGGTGGTCGTTTTCTTCATGGTCGAACTCCTTGGTTGGTTAAACCCATGACGGAATGTCATTGTTGGTCGGGAGTTATTCCATCAAGGAAACGTCGCAGAATTGTCTCGGTGACCCACCGACTTTGTCGCAACTTGTCGCAAGGCAGGGATTTGCGACGGTTTTTGACAAGATCGCGCCCAAGCGGGAAGTCGACTCCCCTATAATCAGGGCAGACGGTAATTCAACGGAGTAACGAGTGAGCGACTCTCCCACAATCCTGGTGGTCGATGACCACCGGGACATTCGAGATCTGGTCGGCCGCTATTTGCAGGAGCATGGCCTGCGCGTGCTGCTGGCGGATGGCGGCGATGCCTTGAAGCGCCAGTTGCGACAGCACTCCATCGACCTGGTTGTGCTGGACATCATGATGCCCGGGGACGATGGCCTCACGCTCTGCCGTTACCTTCGTGAGCACACCGAGTTGCCTGTTATTCTGCTTACAGCCATGAGCGAGGAAACCGATCGCATTGTCGGCCTCGAAATGGGCGCCGACGATTACCTCACCAAACCCTTTAACCCCCGGGAGTTGTTGGCCCGCATAAAAGCAGTTCTGCGCCGTACCACAGCGCTGCCACCGCAACGCAGCCCCATGGCCGGGCAGTCCCTGACGTTCGAGGGCTGGACGCTGGACGTCGACCGCCATCAACTCATCGATCCGGAAGGTGTCGAGGTGTCGTTGAGTACCGCCGAGTACAAGCTTCTGCTCGCCTTCCTTGAGCACGCCGGCCGCGTGTTGTCCCGTGATCAGCTGATGGACCTGACCCTCGGCAGAGAGGCGGATGCTTTCGATCGCAGCATTGATAATCATGTCAGCCGCCTGCGCCGAAAGATCGACCCGGATGCCCGCAGCCCCAGGCTGATCAAGACCATCTGGGGCGGTGGCTACCAGTGGATTGCTGCGGTCGAAGGGGCTGAACAATGAGACTGTGGCCACGGCGCGCCGGTGGGCAGCTGGCGCTGTTATTGATTCTGGTGCTGCTGGTGGCCCAGGTTATCACCATCGTTATTCTGGCGGGTGAGCGCCAGGGAGCGTTGCGCAGTGCCAGTCTGGAACACGTCCTCCAGCGGGTGGCCGATGGCTATACCCTGGCCGATACTACCGATCCGGAACGGCAGGAGCGCATCCTCCGGGCACTCTCCAGCCCGACCCTGCGGCTTTCGATCGATCCTGCGCCCTATCTGACCGAGGACCGGGTCTCCGGCATGACGCGCCGGCTGGCCAAGGAATTGGAACTGCCGGTGGAGCAGGTTCGGACAGCCATGGAGGCTGACGAAGACGATTGCATGCCGGATCGCGATGAACATCGGGACCGTGAACGGCATGACGATGAAGATGATGAGCACCACGAGTATGAAGAACACCGTGACGAGGACGACCATCGGGATGACCGGCACGAATGCCCCCCGGTCCTGGGGGTTTCCCTGGCCTTGTCCTCCGGCCAATGGTTCAACGCTCGGGCCCGACCACCAGCGCCCTCCTGGTTGTGGTTGAAGGCTACGCTCACCAGCGTAGGGATTACCGCTGTGCTGCTCACGCTGACCCTGTTGCTGGCGGTACGTCGAATCCTGCGGCCAATGAACGAGTTGAGCCTGGCAGCCCACGCGTTCGGGCGGGGAGAGAAAGTCCGGGTTCCTGAAAAGGGACCGGAGGATGTTCGTGAGGTTACCCGCGCCTTCAACCAGATGCAGGATCAGGTCGGCCGCGCCCAGGAAGACCGGGCAAGGCTGCTGGCGGCCCTGGCCCATGACCTCAGGACACCCATCACCTCCATGCGGCTGCGGGTGGAAATGCTGCCGGAAGGCGAGGACAGGGATCGTCTTCTCGATTCCCTCAGGGAAATGCAGCATCTGGCCGAAGCTACCCTCGATTTCATCCGGGGTAGCACCACGGAACAGCATCGCCGTTATGATCTGGCCACCCTGCTGGACAGCCTTTGCGGTGATCTCCAGGAAATGGGTCTGGCGGTTCATTGCCAGGACAGTCCGAGATGTGTGCTACAGGGGCAACCCGAAGCCGTCAAACGTGCCCTGCGTAATCTGATTGAGAACGCGGTGAATTATGGCGAGCAGGCGGAAGTAACACTGGCAACCACAGGCACAGAAGCTGTTGTCACGATTGTTGACCAGGGGCCGGGGATTCCTGAACCGGAACGGGAGCGTGTTTTCGAACCGTTTTACCGGCTGGAGCACTCGCGCAACCGTGAAACCGGTGGCGCGGGCCTTGGCCTGGCCATCGCCCGCACCCTGATTCGGGGGATGGGCGGAGATATCCGTCTTGGCGCCGGCCCGGACGGCCATGGCCTCGTGGTGTCAGTCACTTTGCCGTTGTGATCCAATCTTATGCCTGCCCGCTTCGCGGGGCCGGACGGGCCGGCAGCCAGATGCTGACGCACAGGCCGGCGTTGCCATCCGGCCGGTCACTGAGGGTGAGCTGGCCGCCATGAAGTTCCGCGATGCGCCGGGCAATGGCCAGGCCAAGACCGGCGCCGCCGCCGAGACGCTGGTCCAGGCGGACAAAGCGGCTCAGGGCCCGTTCTCGTTCCTCGGCGGGTATGCCAGGGCCCTGGTCGCACACGGTGATGTGGTATCCCTCGCCGGAAGGCGTCAGGTGTGTCTCGATGATTGTGTGTTCAGGGCTGTACTGGATGGCGTTCGCCAGCAGGGAGCGCATGAGGGTGTTGATCAGCGCGCTGTGACAGCACACCAGAGCCTGGCCGGCATCGTCCCGCAGCACAGGGTCGATGTCCTTTTTCAGGGCCAGCGGTGCCACATCGGCGATGCTCTGTTCCACAATCGCGGACAGGTTGTGGTATTCCGGGGTGAAATCGGCACCGGAGTCGACCCGGTTCAACAGCAGCATCTGCTCAACCAGGTGCACCATGCGGTCGACAGACTGGATCAGGTCACCGTACTGTTCCGGATCCTTCTCGTAGACTTTTTCCAGGTTCAGTCGCAGAGCCGTCAGCGGCGTCCGCAGCTCATGGGCGGCATCGGCAGAGAACCGCCTTTCCCGTTCAAGGGCCTGGTTCAGGCGTCTGAGCAGGCCGTTCACCGCCTGCACCAATCCCGCGACTTCCTTCGGTGCCTGGCGGTCGTCCAGGGGGTGGATGTTCTCCGGCGCCATGTTGCGGATTGGGCGCTCAAGCTTTAAAAGCGGCCTGAAGCCGAGCTGGATGGCGGCACTGGCGGCAAGCAGCAGCAGGGGCAGGGCAATCAACAGGGGCAGAATGTTCCCCAGGGCCAGCTCCTCGCTGAGCTCTTCACGAATATCCTCACGCTGTGCCGTCCGTATCCAGAAACCCGTACTCGGGTCCTGAAGCGTGAATACGCGCCAGCGAAAGCCGCTGGACTCTGCCCAGGAGTAACCGGGTGTCAGGCCTTCGGTGTCGTCGGCTTTGAGCGTATCCAGCAGCGGTTCGCGTTCCGGGGTCCAGACCTCGAACGCCAGCTTCTTTTCATATTTATGCCCGGTGCCGCCCGGCAAGATTTCGTTATTGTCGGCTTCGAAATCGACTCCTGGCGTGTCGGGCCGGGGCAGTTCCAGGGTTTCGCTCAGGGTTTTTGGCAGTTGCTCGACAGACTGGGTGTCGGCCAGGTGCTGTACCAGTCCCTGGACGATCCGCGTGCTCTGTGCCAGCTCGGCGTCAAACAGCTCCTCGAGCTCGTGGTTGCTTTCGATGTAGCTCCAGGCCGCAGCAACAAGTGCAATCAGCAGAACGGTGGAGGTAACCAGCAGGGTCAGTGTGCGGGTCAGGGACATTCGGTCACCCTGGCGGCAGCCTGGCTGTCGAGCAGATAACCGACACCGCGTAGGGTCCGAATGGTTTCCTTGCCAACCCTGCGACGCAGGTGGTGGATGTGCACCTCCAGGGCGTTGCTTTCCGCGCCGTGGTCCCAGCCGTAAAGCTGTTCTTCCAGCCGTCGTCGTGTGGCTACCTGATCCGGGTGTCGCATCAGGTAGTGAAGAATCTGGAATTCACTGCGGGGCAATGTGGTGGTTTCGCCGCCGCTGGTCAGTTGTCCGTTGTCCGGGTTGAGCACCAGTTGGCCCACCGTCAGACCGTTCTGCGGCACCGAGGAGCCCCGACGTGTGACTGCCCGGATTCTGGCCTTGAGCTCCGCCATGGCGAAGGGTTTGGTGAGGTAGTCATCGGCGCCGGCATCCAGGCCGGTCAGTTTTTCATCCAGACCGGAACGGGCAGTCAGGATGATCACCGGCGTTTGCACGCCCTGTTTCCTGGCTGCCTTCAGGATGTCCAGGCCATCAACGCGGGGCAGAGTCAGGTCCAGTATTGCCAGATCAAAGTGCTCGCTGGTGAGTGCACCCAGGGCCTGCTGGCCGTCGTCGAGCCAGTCCACCGTGTTCTGTCCGTCACGCAACATTCCCAGCATGGTGTTGGCCAGGTGATGGTCGTCTTCTACAAGCAATATCCGCATGGCAGGTCCTGTTACCGGTCTGGTGATCATTCTGGCACAGAAATCTTAAGGCCAGCTTAAGAAAACTTCCGGCTGTTCTTAAGCCTTGGTTAAGGCTGGCGCTCTAGTCTGGGAGGCGTACCTTAAGAGAGGCCTTTTATGACAGACCCGCTGATGATGTCCACATGTTGTCCCCCGGATTCCGAGGAGGTGGTTCCGGTCATCCGTTGTGCCGGTCGCTGGTTTAACGAGATCCGTCCAGACACGGCAATGGCCGAGACGGTTGCGGGTTTTATTCGCCGCCGCTTCCTGCATGCCTATGGCGCAGAGCCTTCTCTGCGCATACCGGCGCTCCTGGCCCTGACCACGGCTCAAGGCAGCCTTCTGGCGGCGGTCGGTGTTCGCAACGCCGCGCTGGAAAAGCTGTTTCTGGAAGACTACTTGTCGGTGCCGGTGGAGTCGGTGATGCCGGTTGCGGGCATCGAGCGACATCGGATCGCTGAGATTGCCCATCTGGCGGGCGTTGAAGCCGGCGTCAGCCGTTTTCTGTTTGCCTCGTTGTCGGTGTGGCTGGATGGGGCCGGTTATGACTGGGTGGTGTGCACCGGCACGGATCAGCTGCGCAACAGTTTTCATCGCCTGGGCATTGCCACTCAGGTCCTGGCGACTGCCGATCCCGCCACGTTGCCCGATGGCGGTTCCGGCTGGGGGCGTTATTACGACCATCATCCGGTGGTGATGGCCATTCGTGTCGCCGATGGCATGTCGGCACTGCGGAGCGCCGGTTTGCTCCGGTTGATTCAGCCGGTTGAGTCCGAAGCCCCCGGGGAAGAAGCGATGGCAGGAGGTTCCTATGGCCACATTGCCTGAACTTCTGCAACGCCAGGCGGCCGACCAACCCTCGCAAACGGCGCTCCAGGGGCCGGAGTCGGCCTTCACTTACGCTCAGATGATGCAGGCGGCCGAGGCTCTCGCCGACCAGTTGACCCGCCTTGGTGTGCGCCGGGCCGGCCTGTGTGGCGACAACTCCGTGGCGTGGATTCTTGCCGATCTGGCCTGTTTGCTTGCTGGCGTGGTGTGTGTCCCCGTGCCGGTGTTTTTTTCACGGACCCAGACGGAACACCTGACTGAACGAGCTGGCCTTGATTGCCTGTTGTCAGGGGGCGCAAGCAATGGGGGTGAGCACATTGGCCATGGTGTCTGGCTAAGGCATTTGCCGGTAACAGCGGCAGCCGCCTGGATGCCGGAGCAGACCGCGAAGATAACCTTTACGTCTGGCAGTACAGGCAACCCAAAGGGCGTCTGCCTGTCGGTGGCCCAGATGACGGCCACCACGCTGGCCTTGCAGGAGCGTCTTGAGGGCGTCGACCTTGAGCGGCACCTGTGCATCCTGCCACTGGCCACATTGCTGGAGAACATTGCCGGGGTTTATCTGCCATTGCTTATGGGCAGTACGGTAATGGTCGCACCCTTGCAGGATCTGGGCATGACCGGAAGCAGTGGGCTGGACATCGGCCGGCTGGTGCAGGGCATCAACGAACACCAGCCGCAGTCCCTGATTCTGGTGCCGGAACTGGCTATGGCGCTGGTGTCTGCGGCCGAACAGAAACAGCTGGACAGTAATTCTTTCCGGTTTCTGGCGGTTGGTGGCGGACGGGTTTCGTCCGACCTGCTTGCCAGGGGCCGCGCGGTCGGCCTGCCGCTTTATGAGGGTTATGGGCTTTCCGAGTGCAGTTCCGTGGTTGCATTGAACGTGCCTGGAACCGAACGCGAAGGTGCGGTGGGTAAACCGCTCTCCCATGTTCGGGTACGGGTGGATGACCGCGGACACATTCTGGTGGCCGGGAACACCCACCTGGGTTACCTGGGGGATGAACCGGCAGGGGATGAATGGCTGGATACCGGTGACCTGGGTTCCCGGGATGCCGGGGGTTTCCTGTCGGTGAGCGGTCGCGCGAAGAACCTTCTGATTACCAGCTTTGGTCGCAACATCAGCCCGGAATGGCTGGAGAGTGAACTCATCCAGGCGATAGGTGCCCGCCAGGCGGTGGTGTTTGGTGATGGCGATCCCCGCCCTTCCGCCCTCGTTGTTGTGCAGGATGGCCGCTCACCCGATGCGTTGCGCTCGCAGCTGGACGTTCTGAACAACAATTTGCCGGACTACGCTCGTTTGTCCGGTGTCTATATCCGCCGTCAGCCATTGAGCCAGGCCGAGGGCTACCTGACTGCAAACGGCCGGCCTGTTCGCCAACAGATTCAGGCGGATCTGCCAACGCTGCTGGCCGGCGCATTTCCGATTTTCATGAATCTTTCGATATCCAATTCTGAACTTTCAAACCCGCCAGGAGGATCTTTCATGGCATTTTTCGATCGACTGCAGTCCGAAACTGCACAAGCCCGCGCCCACGTAACCGGTGCGCCTGTTATTGAGGCCATCCGCGAGGGCCGGTTTGACCTGAATGGCTATACCTGGTTTCTCACCCAGGCGTATCACCACGTGAAACACACCGTGCCCCTGATGATGGCCTGCGGTGGCCGCTTACCCGAGCGTCTGGAATTTGTGCGAAAGGCGTTGGTGGAATACATCGAGGAGGAGTATGGCCACCATGAGTGGATCCTCAACGATCTTGCGGCCTGCGGAGAGGACAAGGACGCCATTCGTCATGGCAGCCCGGATACCTCTATCGAGCTGATGGTCGCCTACCTCTATGACCGCATTAACCGCGGTAACCCGGCCGCCTTTTTCGGCATGGTTCAGGTGCTTGAGGGAACGTCGATCGAGCTGGCGACGCCGCTCGGTGAAGCCATCCAGAAACAGCTTGGCCTGCCCAAGGAAGCGTTCAGCTACCTCTACTCCCATGGTGCTCTGGACCAGGAGCATTTCGAGTTCTTCCGGAACCTGATGAACGAAATCACCGATCCGGATGATCAGCAGGCCATTATCGAGGCGGCCCGTATGGTCTACCGGCTTTACGGCGACATGCTGCACAGCATTCCCGTGCCCGAGAATCGCAAGGAGCGGCGCCATGAGGCTGCATGATCGGGTGTTCCTGCTTCTGGGGGGCACCGGCGGTATAGGAAAGGCGCTCGTGGAGCCGTTGGTCAGGGCAGGTGCTCGCGTGATTATCGCTTCCCGGCACCCGGAAAAGCTTGAACATCGGGAAGGTGTCTCGCTCGTACATCTGGATCTTGCGGCGCCGGACCTCGACCAGCAGCTGGTTCGGCTCGGCGATGCCTATCCGGATCTTGATGGCGTTATCCACTGTGCCGGCCAGAACTGCTTTGCCAGCCTGGGCAATATGACAGTCAATGAACTGGACGCCCAGATTGCCGTCAATCTCCGGTCAGCGATGATTGTCGCCAGGCATTTTGCACCAAGGTTTGAAAAAGCCGAACAGGGAGCGCTGGTGTTCGTGGGGTCCACCTTTGGCAGCATCGGTTTCCCCGGCTACACCGCATACTGCGCCAGCAAGTTTGGTCTGCGCGGTTTCAGCGAAGCCCTGCGCAGGGAACTGGCCGATACCCCGGTTCAGGTGATCTATGTGGCCCCCCGCGCCACTGCCACGGACATGAATCCGGAGGCCGTGAACGAGCTGAACCGGGCACTCGGCAACGCCATGGACGCACCTGAAGCGGTGGCGGCGCAGATTCTGGCGGCCATGGAAAATGACGATCGCCGGCGTTTCCTGGGCTGGCCCGAGAAGTTGTTCGTGGTCATCAACGGCATCCTGCCCAAAATTGTCGACAAGGCGATGCTGAAGCAACTGCCGGTGATCCGGCGGTTTCTGAATCCGGGAGTGTTGTCATGAAACGTGTTTTATTGATGGTCCTGTGTCTGGCTGCCCAGCCGCTTTGGGCAGCTGCTCTTGAGACCGAGCTGGCCGACATCCAGCATCGCTGGGCCGAGATCCAGTACCAGGTACCGGAGGACGAAAAAGAGAAAGCCTTCGAGGGCCTGGCTGGCGAGGCGGAACAGTTTGTTGCCCATTATCCGGACCGGGCAGAGCCGCTGATTTGGCAGGGTATTGTGTTGAGCACCTACGCCGGTGCCAAAGGTGGTCTGGGTGCCCTGGGCCTGGTCAAGGACGCCCGGAAATCCCTGGAAGCGGCCCTGACAATCGATCCCGATGCGCTGGATGGCTCGGCTTACACATCCCTTGGCAGCCTTTATTACCAGGTCCCTGGCTGGCCACTGGGCTTCGGTGATGACGACAAGGCCCGTCAGTATTTGCAGAAAGCATTGGCGATCAATCCTGATGGTATGGATGCCAATTTCTTCTTTGGCGATTTTCTGCTGGACCAGGGCGAGCCTGAACGAGCCCGGAGCTATCTGCAGAAAGTCCTCGAAGCACCCGACAGGGCGGGCCGCGACGTCGCTGATGCCGGTCGGCGGGAAGAAGCCAGGAACCGCCTGGACTCACTCTGAATCCTCGTTTCCTGTCAGCTTGGGCTACACTCTTAACTGGAGAGGGGTGAAGAGTCCGTCAGGAGGACGTGTTGTCCATGGCGTCAAGGTTCGGTAACGGGCAGCAAACTGAGTTGTCTGCCCGTTTTTTTCAGAAGCTGGCCTCAGGAGTTCCTGGAGTCCTTTTCGTTTATTGGGTGAGTTTGGAAGGAGATTCCCACCGCTGTTCCTTCATCAGCGAACATGTGCAGTCACTTTTTGGCATTGATCCTTCGGATCTGAGTGATAACGCGGATCCGATTTTTGCCATGATCCATCCTGAGGACGTTGATGCCGTTACGGAGAGCATCCGGGCCTCGGCAGATACGTTGGGGACCTGGAGCTATCGGGCCCGGCTCAGGCTGGAGAATGGCGGTTTCCAGCGCCTGATTGCCCGTCTATCCACCGAATTCATCAACCTTGGTTTTGGCACTATTGATCAGTGCATTGATGAACTTCTGAGATCCATCGGAATGTTTTTCAAGGTAGACCGAGCCTATCTGTATTGCTTTTCCGATGACTACTCCGTGATGACCAATACCCATGAGTGGTGCAGGGACGGTGTGCCGGCGCTGATCGATACCCAGCAGCAGGTGTCGATCGAAGATTTTCACTGGTGGCAGGAACAGATTGAGGGGATGGTCAGTGGCAGCCGGGTGGTGTTTATTGAGGATGTCGACCGACTGGACCGGGAAGCTGCACCCGAGCGGGCGCTGCTTCAGGAACAAGGGGTGTCGTCCATGTTCTGCGTGCCTATCCGGGTGCGCGGACGGGTGACGGGTTTTTTTGGCGTCGACTCCCTTCGCCGAAGAACCTGGCGTCTGGACCAGGCCGATCTGTTGATTATCGTGTCTGGCCTCTTGTCGGGTGCCCTGGAGCGCAATCGGCTGGAAGAGGAGCTGCTGAACCAGTCCATTCGTGATCCGCTGACCGGTCTGCATAATCGCCGCTACCTGATGCCAAGGCTGGATGAAATGCTGGGCCGGAGTAACCGTCGGGGAGAACGTTTCGCCCTGGCGATCTTCGACATCGATCACTTCAAGACGATCAACGACTCCATCGGACACCTCGGGGGCGATTATATCCTCCAGCGCTTTGCTGACATCCTGGTGAGCCAGACCCGCTCCATGGATGTGGTTGCCCGTTTCGGTGGCGAGGAGTTCATTGTTGTTTTCAGCGCCGTGGAACACGGGGACGTGAGGCAGTTTGTGCAGCGAATTCTCGAAGCTGTGCATGAGGAAAGGTTTGTGTTCAATGACACGGACATTCCGGTGACCGTCAGTGCGGGTGTGGCGGGGATCGAAGAGTTCGTTGACCAGCCAGCGACTCCCGATGCCTTGATTGCCCGGGCAGATGATCGGCTCTATATGGCCAAGCAGGCAGGGCGGGACTGCCTTGTTGATGCATCAGGAACATTGCGCATATAAAAAAAGATCATTTCACCTCATATTACGAAATAGTATATGCTTATATTAAATTTGATATTCGGATACTCCAGAGGTGACTGCCATGAGCAACCCGATCGTTCAGCATTTTTTTGATGAACCCACCAATACCTTCAGTTATGTGGTGCGCGACCCGGACAGCCAGGCCTGTGCCATTCTCGATTCGGTCCTGGATTTTGATTACGCCGCTGGCACCACCGACGTGCGTTCTGCAGACGAGATTATCGAGTACATCCGCAGCAACGATCTGAAGGTCGAGTGGATTCTGGAGACCCACGTACACGCGGATCACTTGTCGGCCGCGCCTTACCTGCATGAGAAGTTGGGCGGCAAGACCGGCATTGGTGCGCACATCCGAGACGTACAGGAAATATTTGGCAAGGCGTTTAACGCCGGCACCGAATTCCAGCGCGACGGCAGCCAGTTCGATCAGCTGTTCAGAGAGGGCGACACATTCGCCATCGGTGGTCTTGAGGGGCGCGTATTGCATACCCCGGGGCACACCCCTGCCTGCCTGACCTATGTGGTTGGCGATGCCGCCTTCGTGGGTGACACCCTGTTTATGCCGGATTTCGGCACCGCCCGCTGTGATTTCCCGGGTGGCGATGCCCGCACCCTGTACCAGTCTATCCAGAAGGTACTGTCTCTGCCGGCAGAAACCCGTATCTTCCTGTGTCACGACTACAAGGCGCCCGGCCGTGACGAGTATCAGCATATGACCACGGTGGCCGAGCAGCGGGAAGCGAACATCCATGTCCACGAAGGTGTTTCCGAGGAAGAGTTCGTGAAGATGCGGACCGAACGGGACGCGACCCTGGATATGCCACGGCTGATTCTGCCTTCGGTCCAGGTCAACATGCGGGCAGGCCATATGCCTCCGGCTGAAGACAATGGTCAGGTTTACCTGAAAGTACCGGTTAACCTGTTCTGAGATTCCCGATGAATCTTAAACGCTATCTGCCCATGCTGGATTGGGCCCCAAAATATGGCCGGGAACAGGCCACCAGTGATCTGGTGGCCGCGATCATCGTTACCGTCATGCTCATCCCCCAGTCGCTGGCCTACGCCTTGCTGGCCGGGTTGCCTGCCCAGGTGGGTCTGTACGCCAGTATCCTGCCCCTGGTTATTTACGCTGTCTTCGGCACCAGCCGAACACTGTCGGTGGGCCCGGTTGCTGTGGCTTCCCTGATGACCGCAGCGGCCTTGGCGCCTCTTGCGGAGTTCGGTACACCGGAATACGTGGCTGGTGCCGTTTTGCTGGCGGTCATGTCTGGGTTGATGCTGACCCTGATGGGTGTCCTCAGGCTGGGTTTCCTGGCCAATTTTCTCAGCCATCCGGTGATTTCGGGCTTTATCACGGCCTCCGGCATTGTGATTGCTGCCAGTCAGCTGAAGCATATCTTCGGAATCCAGGCCTCGGGTCACAACCTTCTGGAGATTGCTCACTCGCTGTTGGGATCCATCGGTGACACCAACCTGGCAACGTTGGGGGTCGGTGCCGGAGCGCTGATTTTCCTGATGCTGGCCCGCAAACGCCTGAAGCCGCTTTTGATGGCAATGGGGTTGGCCCCGAGAATGGCGGATATTCTTACCAAAACCGCGCCGATTCTGGCGGTTCTGGTCACCACCCTGGTGGCCTGGCAGTTCCAGCTTGATGGCCAGGGTGTGCGTTTGGTCGGGGATGTGCCCCGGGGACTGCCCGATTTCACCATGCCGAGCCTGGACATGGGCTTGTGGCAGCAGCTGGCGGTCAGCGCGTTGCTGATCAGTGTTGTGGGTTTCGTGGAGTCGGTGTCTGTTGGCCAGACCCTGGCCGCGAAACGTCGCCAGCGTATTGATCCGGACCAGGAGCTGATTGGCCTGGGTACTGCCAACCTGGGCGCCGGTTTTTCCGGCGGCATGCCGGTCACCGGTGGCTTCTCCCGTTCCGTGGTCAACTTTGACGCTGGGGCCGAGACTCCCGCCGCCGGCGCCTATGCGGCTGTGGGTATCGCCATGGCAACGTTATTCCTGACGCCAGCCATTGCCTATCTGCCCCAGGCGACCCTGGCGGCGACCATCATCGTCGCCGTGGCCACGCTGATCGACCTTCCGGCCCTGGGTCGCACCTGGCGCTACTCCCGCACGGACTTTGGCGCCATGCTCGCCACCATCGTGCTGACTCTGGTGCACAGTGTCGAGGCCGGCATTATCGCCGGGGTGGCGCTTTCGATAGGCCTGTTTCTGTATCGAACCAGCCGCCCCCACAGCGCGGTGGTTGGTCGGGTACCGGGAACCGAGCACTTCCGCAACGTGCTTCGCCATGACGTGGAGCTGTGCCCGAAGGTGACCTTCCTGCGGGTAGACGAGAGCCTGTACTTCGCCAACGCACGCTTCCTTGAGGAAACGGTTATGGACCTGATGATACGGGAGCCGGAGCTTAAGGACCTGGTGCTGATGTGTCCGGCCGTGAATCTGGTGGACGCCTCGGCCCTCGAAAGTCTGGAGGCGATTAACGAGCGTATGAAGGATGCAGGAGTGAGGTTGCATCTGGCGGAAGTGAAAGGCCCCGTCATGGACAAACTGAAAGGCACGGAACTGCTTTCCCACCTGGGTGGCGAGGTTTTCCTCAGCACCTTTGAAGCCTGGCAGCGCCTCACCGACCTTGGCAAGCAAGAGAGACAGGTCGCCTGATCTATCTGGGCTCGCTTGCACCGGGGGTGGGGCGAGCCGCTAAGATGTCATACCCGACCCCGTTACTGCGGTACGTTCACTATGGGCATGACTGAAAATCTGCTATCCACCAGCCAGTGGATCATCACGCTGCTGCTTTTTCTGGTAATTCTTGTCCGGGCGGTGCGCTCCATTGACTGGCCAGCCTTACGCAAGGACAACGCGCTCCAGCACTCGTTCTTCGGCGCGGCCGTGGTGCTCGGATTCGTCTGGCAGCTGAGGGCAGGCATTTCTCCCGGCCTGGCCATCCACATTTTCGGGATCACGGTGATAACGCTGATGCTGGGGTGGGCGCTTGCGGTGCTGGCGGGATTGCTGGCGCTGGTGATCACGGTCATTACCGGACGAGAACCCCTGATCATGTTTGCGGCCAACGGGCTGATTACCGTGATGGTGCCTGCCATTGTCAGCCACGGAATCATGCTCTGGGAACGCCGGCGGGATTTCCGGAATTTCTTCGCCTATATCTTCTTCTGCGGGTTCTTCGGGGCCGGCATTTCCGTGGCAGCCGCCGGTGGTGTCATGTGCCTCATGCTATGGAGCAGTGGCGTCTACACGTTTGACCAACTGGTGCATGAGTACATCCGTTACCTGCCGTTGTTCATGATTCCCGAAGGGTTCGTGAACGGCACTTTTGTGACTGGCCTCATGGTCTTCCATCCGGACCGGTTGACCACGCTGGACCAGAGACGCTACCGGTAGAGCTTTCCGGCTCAGAGGCCCTTGCCACTGGCGACGGCGGTGCTGAGCAGGTCGCCGGCCTTGCCGGAACGGGCCCTATGCTGCCATTTCCTTGCCCAGCCCAGCACCTCGGTTGCCGGCATGGGGCGGGCGATCCCGTAGCCCTGCACGAAATTGCATCCCATCTGCCTGAGTGTCCGGGCGTGTTCCATGGTTTCAACGCCTTCGGCCAGAACCGGGTGGGCGAACCGCTGGGCCAGGAAGATCACGCTCTCAACGATGGCGCGGTCGCCGGCATCCTCAAGCATGTTGCGAACAAAACTCTGGTCGATCTTGATGATGTCCACCGGAAGCGTACGCAGGTAGGTCAGGGATGAGAAACCGGTGCCAAAATCGTCCAGCGCCACCTGAAGGCCGAGGCTCTGGCAGCGCGCCAGAACGTTGCTGGCTCGCTGGGTGTCCTCCAGTGCAGTCGATTCAAGAACCTCCAGCGTGATATGGCCGGGTGCCACCTCCGGGTGGCTGTGCAGGTAACTCTCCAGGTAGTCGGCAAATGAGCGGTCCATCAGGTGCGGAGCGCTGATGTTAATGCTGATCGCCAGATTCTCTCCCGCTTCCTTCCAGGCGTTCATCTGGTGAATGGCTTCTTTCAATACCCACTGTCCCAGTGGTACTTCAAGGTGACTGTTCTCGACAATCGGCAGAAATTCGCCCGGTGAAACCAGCCCTTTCTGGGGGTGGTTCCAGCGGATCAGCGCCTCAAAACCGAAAAGCTCGCAATCCGTGACACGGATCTGGGGCTGGAAAAACAGCTCGAATTCCTCGTTTTCCAGGGCCCTGGAGATTTCCATCAACTGATTGCGCCGGTTCCGGCGATGCTCGTCCAGGCCGGGATCGAACAAGTGATACTGATTGCGGCCTTTTTCCTTGGCGGAGTACATGGCCTGATCGGCATGCCGAATCAGACCTTCGGCGTCTGATCCATCTTCCGGGTAGCGGGTAATGCCGAGGCTGGCCGTGAGTGAAACATTCTGATCGCCCACCGTTACCGGATCGCCGACGGTGGCCAGAATGCGCTGATAAACCGCTTCGTGGTTGTCATCGCCCTGCAGCAGGAGGACAAATTCGTCGCCACCGATCCGGGCAACGGTGTCGCCGCTGCGCAGCGCACGGGTCAGTCGCTCGGCCAGGGTGCGCAGGGTCTGGTCACCGGCCGACTGCCCCCATTTGTCATTGATACCCTTGAAGCCGTCGAGGTCCAGATAGCACACCGACACGCTGCGATGTTGCCGGTCGGCGTGGCTGCGGGCTGTGCGCAGTCGCTCTTCCAGCAACTGGCGGTTGGGCAGGCCGGTCAGATCGTCGTAGTTGGCCGCCCGGTCGAGTTCGCGCGCATGGTTCTTGAGTGCGGTGATGTCCGAGAAGGCCGCCACATGGTAATACTGCCCGGGTTCTTCCAGATGCACGCGGCTGATGGATAGCAGTTCCACAAACTCTTCACCGTTTTTCCGGCGGTTCCAGATTTCGCCCCGCCAGTGGTCGGTTTTCTCGATGGTACGCCACATGGACCGGTAGTATTCCCCGGAATGTCGGCCGGAGCTGAGAATCGCCGGGTTGAGGCCCAGAACCTCCTGCCGGCTATAGCCGGTAATCCGCGAAAACGCAGGATTCACATCCAGGATCCGGTTCGACTGGTCGGTGATCAGGATGGCTTCGTGGCTGCGGTCGAACACGCTGGCCGCGATCCGCAGGCCCCGCTCGCTGTTCTTCCTGTCGGAGATGTTGTTCTGAATGGCGATATAACCAGGGTCAACGCCCTGCTCTGTACCTATCGGAACGCAATAGGTATGCACCCAGTAGGGCTGTCCGGCTTTGGTGTAGTGAAGAATGTCTTCTTCAATGATTTCGGCCCGATGCAGCTTCTGGTTAATGCGCTTGATGGTTTCGGGGTCGGTGTCCGGCCCGTAAAGCACTTCCTTTGGGAGGCATCCGCGCACCTCGTCAAGCTGATACCCCGTGTGTTCCTCAAAGCTGGGGTTAACCCATTCAATGCGGCCGGCATCATCCAGCATCACCAGAAAATTGGGCGTAACCGCCGCAACCATGGCCAGGCGCTTGGGGTCGATGTCTGAGGGTGGTGTAACCGTCGTGGGGGATCTGGGCATGAGAGTCAGTAACGTGTACTCCGGTGTGTAAATTTACGAACTCTCCTCCCGTGAGACCTGTCGCAAATGTCGGGCATGCTACCGGAATAGCTCTGAAAAACCATGGGTAAATGGTCTAGGTGAATTGATAAATGTCAGTTTTGCGCCAAATACCTATGGGTATCGGTCAGCGCCAGCGCGAGTGCTTCTGGAGCTTTCGTTGCAGGGTACGTCGATGCATGTTCAGGGCGCGGGCGGTGGCAGAGACGTTGCCCTCGTTTTCGTTGAGAACCCGCTGGATGTGCTCCCACTCCATTTCCTCGACCGAGGGCGGCTCCGCCCGGAGATCCGGCGGCGCATCAATCGGCTCGAATCCGGCCAGCAGCTGGTTGACCGTTACCGGTTTGCACAGATAGTTCACCGCGCCGCGGCGCATGGCTTCGACCGCCGTGGCGATACTGCCGTAACCGGTCAGCACCAGGATTTCCAGATCCGGATGCATGTCCAGAATCTCTGGCAGAAGCTGCAGGCCGCTTTCGCCTGCCAGGTTCAGATCCAGTACGCACCGGTGAAAGGTTCCCTCCAGCAGGGCGGTTTTTGCTTCCTGATGCCCGTGGGCAAGCTTCGCTTCGATGCCCTGGCGTCCGAGTGAGCGCTGAAGCACCTGCAGAAAGGCGTCATCGTCATCAATAAGCAGCCACGCCTGTTGTTTGCTCACGCCTGTTCTCCCGCTAGGCCGTTGGTCGCTGCCGTTATCGGCAGCTCTATGATGATGGTGGTACCGTCCGCACTACCCCGGGCTTTCAGTGTGCCTCCAAGACGCTGGATGGTGGCGTTGGAAAGGAAAAGGCCAACTCCGAGCCCATTCTCCGAACTGACTACCTTGTCCCCGAGCGTACCTTCCGGGGTGGATTCCAGGCCATCACCATGGTCCTCGACAACCAGCTCCAGCCGGCCATCGGCACCCTCACTGGCTGCAACGGCGACCCAGGACGGGCTGGCTGTTACTGCGTTGGCCAACACATTCAGAACGGCCTGATCAAGGGTGGCGTCCACGGCAACCGGGCAGTCCGGCACAGGCTGACGCCATTCAATGGCGGCACCCGGCCAAAGCAGGGTAGCGGATTCCCGAAGACGTGCCACCCAGTCCCGGGCTGGCAGGGTTTCCAGTTGCGCGGTCTTGGCCTGCACGGCCGCCGAAGACAGCTGTTGCAGGTGGGTCGTGCACAGGCCCAGTTGACTTTCCATCAGTGCGAGGTCGTCGGCGATGGGGTCGCCGACCGGGGCAGCGGATTTCATTTCCTCCACCAGCAGCGTCATGGTGTTCAGCGGCGTCCCCAGGCGATGTGCCACTGCAGCAGCCGACAGTCCGAGGGCGATGATCTGCTCATCTCGCAGCCGGGTTTCCCGTATCTGTGCGAGCTGGGCCTGTTGCTGGCGCAGGCGACGTGCCAGGGCACCGACAACCAGCAGCAGGATGGCAGCGGTTGTGGCGAAGGTCACCCACATGCCGACCAGGTGTAACTGGGCCAGGTTGGCGTTGTGATGTCCATGGGTGACCGGCGTATGCCAGATCACCAGGGAGGTATAAACCGCAACGCCGGCGACGGTAACGGCAATGCTCTGGCCCAGTGGCACCAGCACAATGGCAACGGCGATAGGCAGCAGCAACAGAGAAACCAGGGGGTTGGTATAGCCGCCCGTCAGGTAAAGCCAGACTCCGATCAAAAGCAAATCGACAATCAGCACCAGGCTGACGGCCTGTGTCGAGCGCGGTGGGCGACGGGTAAACCAGAGCCAGGCCAGGGTTGCCATAACCCCATAGGCTAGGGGCAGGATAACCGCTTCAGCCCGATGGGCCAGGGTTACCATGGTTTCCGCCACGGCGATCGAAATAAGCTGCAGCGCAACAATAGCCAGACGCATGCCCAGCAGATAGCGGGCAGTCTGTTGAAATCCGGTCTGTGAGTGGGTCAGCCATTCCATAGCGGGCATTCTAGCGTTTTTTTCCATCGGGATACGCGGTAATACCTCCGAGGGGATGCGGCATTTGGTCTCAGGCGCTGGCGCCGGCTGATGTTTATGATTGGCGCCAACTATCAGAGCTGGTCAGGATGAGGTTGTATGGCGACGGTAATTGGAACGCGTTTCATCGGATTGTGTGCTGCGGGATTGGTTTCCTTGCCCGCCGGAGTGTTGGCCCAGGAGAGTTCTCCCGACTTGCCGGTCATTCATGTTACTGAGGGGCAGAGCATAGAAGAGGCCTCGAGTACGTTGGCTTCAGAGCCCGTTGAACGTTTGTCCTCTGATCCGTCAGTGTCGCTCTCCCGAATGGGAGGTCGCGGCCTGGAACCGGTGATTCGTGGTCAAAGCCAGGAGCGGGTGGATGTGCTTCTGGACGGTATTCGCGTTGAAGGGGCCTGCCCGAATCGCATGGACCCGCCGACCAGTCGCCTGAGTTCGGCACTGGCACCCTTGCTCGAGGTGCGCACCAGTAACCAGACCCTTCGCTGGGGCCCGATCACCGGTGGCCAGATTATTGCCACCACAGCAGCGCCAGTCTTCGATGATTCCGCCACCACAGGTCATTTGACGGTGGGCGGCGCGGACAACGGCAATGGCAAACTGGTCAATGGCAGTGCCGCAGTGGGGAGTGACAGTGCCTGGCTTCGGCTCGCAGGCGGTTACGACGAGGCGGACGATTACGAGGACGGCGATGGCAACGAAGTGCGCAGCGCCTACAAGAACTCTGAGGCCCGCCTCGATGCTGCGTGGAAGGCGGATAACGGGTTCTATATCAAAGGCCTGGTAAGCCGTCAGGAGGAGCGGGACGTGAAATACGCCGGCTCCGGCATGGATGCGCCGAAAACCGATACCGACATCATGCGACTGGAGCTGGGCTCGCCCGTGGCCAACGGCAACTGGAACCTGCTGGCCTGGCAGGCCGATGTTGATCACATCATGGATAATTTCAGTCTCCGTGAGTCCATGATGAAAATGCTGACCGATTCCGAGACCGAAACCCGGGGCCTCCGTCTGACCCTGGATCAGAGTCCGGATGCCAGAACAGACTGGGCCATTGGTGCGGATGTCGAGACCAATAACTGGCACGCCGAACGGTTTGGCGGCGCGAATCTGGATATGCTGACGTCGGTACTCTGGCCCGACGTGGATCGAGACCGTTTCGGCCTCTTCGCTGAGCGCTTCTACCGGGTAACCCCGGCGTTAAAACTGGGTGGTGGCGTGCGCTACGATCGCGTGGAAATGTCCGCTGGGGCCGCCGATCAGGTGTTTGGTAGTGGCATGATGGCCATGTCTGCCGCCGATGCCTACGAGGCGATCTACGGCACTACCAACACCGATGCGAGCGATGACAACTTCAGTGGCTTTGTAAGCAGCGATTGGCGGTTTTCTCCCATCCAGTCGCTGGTGGTTACGGCAAGCCATAGCGTCCGCAGCCCGGGCGTGACTGAACGCTACATTGCCAGCTGGAACAACATGGATCCGGCAAGACGCTGGGTAGGCAACCCTTCTCTCGACCCTGAGACGCATCGCAAGGTGGAAGTGGCGATGCCTGGCCAGAGCAACGGCTGGCACTGGCGCCCGGCCGTGTGGGTGGATCAGGTGGATGACTTCGTCCTGCGCACGCGCAATGTGGATCAGGTCAGCGTCTACCGCAATATCGATGCGCGGCTGATGGGTGTTGAGGCTCAGCTTGGGTGGAGCAACGGCACCTGGAGCACTAACAGCAGTCTGGCCTCGGTACGAGGTGAAAACCGTGACGAAAACAAACCCCTGCCGCAGATTCCGCCGGTGCAGTTTATTCAGACCCTTGGCTGGCAGCACATGGGCCATGGCGTTGAACTGGAGTGGGTGCTGGCCCGCCGACAGGACCGGGTGGACCTGGAATCCGGCCAGGATCCCGGCACCTCGCCAGGCTACGGCGTGCTGAACCTGTCCGGGAGCCACCCGCTCGCCGACTATCTGAGCATCAGCTGGGCAGTGGATAACCTGTTCGACAATACATGGGCGCCCCATGTTAGCAGGGCCAATACTGATCCATTCAACCCCGAAGCCGTAAGAGTTAATGAGCCTGGCAGGACCCTGCGTGCCGCACTGACAGCCAGGTGGTAAGACCTTGCATGGCGGTTACCCGCTTCTCATAGCCGGCGGGTGACATTCTTGCCCCGAGTGGAAACAACTCCTCCACCCGGGGCTTTTTTATGGTTGATTAAAAATTGCGCTATCTCAATTCAGGAAGCGGCGGGCTGCACTATGCTGGCCTGATGCAGATCTGAACCAGTGGCCATCAGCCGCTGAGGCTGTGTTTGGCTTCTTGAGGTTCCCGGAAGGAACCTGTCTGCACAATGCGATTCACGAAAGGAGACGCATCGTGACTGAAGACGAAAAATTGCCAGAAAACCCTGAAACCGACCTTGCTTCCCGATTCCCCACCGCCTACACCATTCTTTTCGGCCTGATTATTCTGGTGGCCGCGCTGACCTGGCTTATTCCGGCCGGGCAGTACGAGCGCGCCATGAATGAAGAGGTTGGTCGGGAAGTGGCAGTTCCGGGCACCTACCAGACCGTTGATCCGAATCCCCAGGGGTTCGTTGATGTCCTGATGGCACCCACAGCCGGGTTCTACGACCCCGACAGTTACGTTGCCAATGCCATCGATGTCGCCATGTTTATACTGTTCCTGGGTGGTTTCCTCGGTGTGATGAATGCGACCGGAGCTATTGATACCGGCATTCGCAGCGCGATGCGGCATCTGAAAGGCCATGAGATCTGGATGATTCCGATACTGATGGTGCTCTTCGCCATCGGTGGCACCACCTACGGCATGGCAGAGGAGACCCTGGCTTTTTACGCCATTCTGATTCCCGTGATACTTGCGGCCGGCTACGACGCCGTTACAGGCGTTGCCATCATCCTGATCGGAGCGGGGATCGGCGTGTTGGGTTCAACCATCAACCCGTTCGCCACGGTGATTGCAGCCAATGCTGCTGGAATACCGTTCACCGACGGCATCGTGCTGCGTTTTATTCTGCTGATCGGCGGCCTGTTGATCTGTATCGGCTACGTTATGCGATATGCCCATCGCGTAAAAACCGACCCCTCGCGCTCGGTGGTGGCAAAGCAATGGGCAGCGCACAAGAAACTGTTTCTGCAGGGAGGTGACCAGGAGATTCACAGCGCCACCCTGACAACCACCCAGATTATTGCCCTGGTTATCTTTGCCCTGACCTTTGCCGTGATGATCTGGGGTGTGTCATCCCAGGGCTGGTGGATGGCCCGGATGGGCTCTCTGTTCTTTGGTGCAGCCATTGTGATCGGCATCATTGCACGACTGGGCGAAAAGAAACTGACCGGCAGTTTTGTCGATGGCGCCCGGGATCTGCTCGGGGTTGCCCTGGTGGTCGGCCTTGCCCGCGGCATCGTGGTGATCATGGAGCAGGGCATGATTGCCGATACCATCCTCCACAGCGCCGAAACCTCGCTGGGTGGCCTGCCGGAACTGGCCTTTATCAACCTGATGTTCTGGATCGAGGTGGGCATGAGTTTCTTCGTGCCGTCGTCCTCTGGCCTGGCCGTCCTGTCCATGCCGATCCTCGCGCCGCTGGCGGATTTTGCCAACGTCGGGCGGGATCTGGTGGTAACTGCCTATCAGTCTGCCAACGGTCTGGTGAACCTGATCAACCCCACCTTCGCGGTGGTGGTTGGCGGCCTTGCCATCGGGCGCGTGTCCTACGATCGCTGGCTGGCCTTTATCTGGCCCTTGCTGCTTATTCTGACCGTGTTTATCACTGTGGTTATCAGCGTCGGCACACTTTTGTGACCCCCGCTGTGACCCTGCGACAAAAGGAGTTTTGTCATGTCTGAACAAACACTTGGAGTACACTCGGAAACCGGCACCCTGCGCCAGGTCATCATCTGCCGGCCGGGGCTGGCTCACCGGCGGTTGACGCCGTCCAACTGCGATGCCCTGTTGTTCGATGATGTGTTCTGGGTCAAGCAGGCCCAGAAAGATCATGACGTGTTTGCCGAAATCATGCGGGGCCGGGGTGTCGAGGTGCTGGATGTTAACGAGTTGCTGGCGGAAACCCTGGCGGTTCCAGAGGGCCGGGCCTGGATTCTCGACCATCGGATCAACTGGAACCACATTGGCGTGGGCATGGTGTCGGATCTGCGGGCCTGGATGGATGAACTGCCCGAAAAGGCACTCGCCGAATTCCTGATCGGTGGCCTGGAGGTGGGGGATCTGCCATTCGATCCCGTCGGTCTGTTTGGCAACCACCTCGGGCGTTTCGGCTTTGTTCTGCCGCCACTGCCCAACTTCCTGTTCACCCGTGACAACAGCGCCTGGGTATATGGCGGGGTCACCCTTAACCCCATGTACTGGGTTGCCCGTAAGCCTGAAACCCTTCTGATGGCCGCTATCTACCGATTCCACCCGAAATTCGCCGGCAAGGTGAACGTGCACTGGGGCGACCCACTGGAAGACCATGGCCTGGCCACCCTGGAGGGTGGGGACATCATGCCGCTGGGGAACAGAACGGTTCTGGTAGGCATGGGCGAGCGATCCTCTCCCCAGGCCATCGGTCAGCTGTCGAAAGCCTTGTTTGATGGCGGCATGGTGGACCGGGTGATTGCCTGCCAGTTGCCCAAAACCCGTTCGGCCATGCATCTGGATACCGTGTTTACCTTCTGTGGCGGCAATGTGGTTACTGCCTTCAAGGAGGTGGCCGATGCCGTGATCTGCTACGACCTGCGCCCCGGTGAGGGAGCGAAGACGCTGGCCTTCAACCAGGATTCCCGGCATCTGTTCGAGGTGGTTGCTGAAATTCTCGGCTACCCGGCCCTGGAAGTCGTGGCAACCGGCGGCGACACGCCGGAAGAACGCGAGCGGGAACAGTGGAACGACGGCAACAATGTGCTGGCCCTGAGCCCTGGTGTGGTTGTCGGCTACGACCGCAACGACGATACCAACGCGGCGCTTTCTGCCGCGGGTATCGAGGTTCTGGCCATACCCGGTGCCGAGCTGGGACGTGGCCGGGGCGGGGGTCGGTGCATGAGTTGCCCGACCATCCGGGACGCGATCTGAGAGCCAGGGAGAAACGTTATGGCATTCAATCTCAAGAACCGACATTTTCTTACCCTGCGGCATTTCAGCCCCAGGGAAATCGCTTTTTTACTGAAGCTGTCTGCGGATCTGAAGACGGCCAAGTACGCGGGCACCGAAGTGCCCAAGCTCGAAGGCAAGGATATCGCTCTGATCTTCGAGAAGAATTCCACGCGGACCCGGGTCGGGTTTGAAGTTGCTGCCTTCGACCAGGGGGCGCGGGTAACTTACCTGGGGCCGACCGGAACCCACATTGGCCACAAGGAATCAGTGAAAGACACTGCCCGGGTTCTTGGCCGGGTTTACGATGCCATTGAGTATCGGGGATTCGGACAATCGGTTGTGGAAGAGCTGGCACAGTACGCCGGCGTGCCGGTCTACAACGGGCTCACCAATGAATTTCACCCCACCCAGATCCTGGCGGATTTTCTGACCATGCAGGAGCATGTGGAAAAGCCGTTGCGGGATGTGGCCTACGTGTTCATCGGCGATGCCGCCAACAATATGGGCGACAGCCTGCTGATCGGTGGCGCCAAGATGGGCATGGACGTGCGCTTGTGCGCACCAAAAGCCTGCTGGCCTGGCCAGACCGTTCAGGAGGAGGCCCGGGCGCTGGCGGCCGAAACCGGAGCGCGCATTACCATCACGGAGGATGTTGACGCCGCCGTTTCCGGCGTCGATTTCGTGTATACCGATGTCTGGGTCTCGATGGGCGAACCGAAAGAAAAGTGGGCCGAACGGATCAAATTGCTGATGCCTTACCAGGTGAATGCGGCCCTGATGGCCAAAACCGGCAATCCGCGGGTTCGGTTCATGCACTGTCTGCCGGCCTTTCACAACACCGAGACGGTGGTGGGGAAGGAGATTCAGGAGACCTATGGCATCGACGCCATGGAGGTGACTGAAGAGGTTTTCGAAAGCCCCGCTTCGATTGTTTTCGATCAGGCCGAGAACCGCATGCACACCATCAAGGCCGTCCTCGTGGCGACCCTGGGAGGCTGACATGCTGGTTGTGGCAGCGTTGGGGGGGAATGCCCTTCTGAAACGCGGGGAGCCGCTGACTGCAGGGGTCCAGCGCAACAATGTGCAGATTGCGGCCCGATCGCTGGCCGCGGTTGTCCGGGCCGGCCACGACCTGGTGGTTACCCATGGCAACGGGCCCCAGGTGGGGCTGCTGGCTTTACAGGGCGCCTCCTACAAACCGGATGAGGCTTACCCGCTGGATGTCCTGGGAGCGGAAACCGAGGGCATGATCGGCTACATGATCGAACAGGAACTGGAGAACGCCCTGGAACATGACCGGCCTGTCGCAACCTTGCTGACCCAGGTCGTGGTGGATCCCAGAGACCCGGCTTTTGAAAAGCCGACCAAGTTTGTCGGGCCGGTCTACGATCGTGAAGAGGCCGAGCGCCGGGCCGCCGGTGCGGGCTGGAGCATTGCGCCGGATGGCGACAAGTGGCGCCGGGTAGTGACTTCGCCCAAACCCCTGGAAATACCGGACATGCGCGTACTGAAGTTACTGCTCGACCAGGGCGTGGTCGTGGTGTGTGCGGGGGGTGGGGGAATACCCGTGCTGCGGAGGGACGATGGCAGCTTGGTAGGTATTGAAGCGGTTATCGACAAGGACGCCGCCAGTGCCTTGCTGGCCAGCCAGCTTGGAGCGGACGCGATGCTCCTGTTAACCGATGTGGATGCTGTCTACCGGGATTTCGGAACCGATCATTCGACGCCGCTTGCCGAACTGACAGTGGCTCAGGCCCGGGCCCTGGAGATGCCGGCCGGATCCATGGGCCCGAAACTGCAGGCCGCCTGCGATTTTGCCGAGGCTGGTGGGATAAGCGGCATCGGCCGGTTGCAGGATGCCGTGGCTATCCTTGACGGCTCGGCGGGCACCCGCGTATCGGCCGGCTAGCTGTTCCTTCCGTGTTTTCCGGGTCCAGATTCTGATAATATTTTGTTATTAGGTAATAACCAGAATTTTCCGGAGGTGCCTTATGGGGCGAATGGCTGCCGCAGGATTGCTTGTAACTCTCGGCCTGCTGGCCCAGGCGGCGCTCGGACAGCAGGCGTCGCCTTCCCGACCGGCGACGACAGCGGTCGTCGAGCTCAGCGAGCTGCAGGAGACCGTGCACCTCGATGGCGTCATTGAAGCCGTACAGCAGAGTACCGTCTCGGCCCAGACCAGTGGCACGGTCCAGAGCCTGCCTTACGACGTGGATGATTCCGTTGCGGCCGGTGATCTGATTGTCCAGCTGGAGGACAGTGAGCAGCGATCCCGTTTGCGTCAGGCCCAGGCCGGGTTGGAAGAGGCTGAAGCCGCATTGGCGGATGCGAGGCAGCGGTTTGAGCGTATTGAAGCGGTGCACGAACGGGGTCTGGTGTCCCGGCAAGAGTTCGATCAGGCCCGTAACAACCTCGCCGCCGCCCGGGCAAGGGTGGAGCGAGCCAAAGGTGCGGTTTCCGAGGCGCAGGAGCAACTCTCCTATACCCGCGTGCTGGCTCCTTACGGTGGCATTCTCACCGAGCGCCATGTCGAGGTTGGCGAATCCGTCAATCCCGGTCAGCCGTTGCTCAGTGGGTTATCCCTGGAACAGCTTCGGGTTGTGGTTGACCTTCCCCAGAAATACGCCAAACTGGCCCGCACGGAGCGTCAGGCGCAGGTTACCCTGGCCGATGGCCGGGTGCTGGAAACCGGTGAGATGACCTTCTACCCCTATGCAAATCCGCAAACTCACACCTTCCGTCTGCGGATGCGCCTGAGTGAACCCAACGGCTCCCTGTTTCCCGGCATGCTGGTTAAAGTCAGCGTGCCGGTTAACAGCCGGGAGGCTCTGTGGGTGCCGGCCAGCAGTCTGATTCAACGCAGCGAGCTCAGAGCCGTGTTCGTGCTGGACCAGCAGGATCAGCCCCGGTTGCGCCAGGTACGCACGGGGGTGCGGGATAACGGCAGGCTCGAGATCCTGGCCGGCCTCAGTGAAGGCGAGCGTGTGGTCACGAACCCCTCCGAACTGGTGGGCAGCGATCGTTTGAATCCGGCTGAAGGCGCGGTCGAGGAGTCGAATCCGTGAGCCGTGATTTGCCGCCCGTTGGCCCATCCGGGGCCATTGCCCGGGTTTTTCAGAACAACCACCTCACCCCGTTGCTGGCCATTCTGGCGATCATTCTTGGTGTGCTGGCGATGGTGGTCACCCCGAAAGAGGAAGAACCCCAGATTGACGTCACCATGGCCGACATCATGGTGGCGTTCCCTGGCGCCAGCACCCGCGAAGTGGAAAGTGCCATCGCCACGCCAGCCGAACAGGTGATGAGCGAGATCCAGGGCGTGGAACACGTCTACTCGGTGTCTCGCCAGGGCCAGGCGGTTATCACGGTTCAGTTTGAGGTGGGCATTCCACGTCAGGAGGCCCTGGTGCGGCTCTACAACCAGGTGTATTCGAACCAGGACTGGCTGCCGGCCAATCTGGGTGCGACCCAGCCGGTGATCAAACCCAGAGGCATCGATGATGTTCCGGTGATGACCCTGACCCTCTACGATCCGGTCAACGGCCACACGGGTGAGGAACTGACCCGCCTGGCGCACATGCTGGAAGTTGCCCTGAAGCGGGTTCCGGGCACCCGGGATGTCTATACCACCGGCGGCATTCCGGATCGCGTGGATATCCGTTTCGATCCGGCGTTGCTGGCTGGCTTCAACCTGACCATCGAGGATATTCGTAACGCCTTGGCCGCGGCCAACACCAGCAGCCAGGAGGCCCGGATTACCCGGGACAATCTGTCGATACCGGTCCAGGCCGGAACGCTTCTGGAAACGGTGGCGGATGTCCGGCGTCTGGTGGTGGGTATGCACAACGGCGCTGCCGTTTACCTGGAGGACGTGACGGATGTCAGCCGTGGTGGCACCGTGGCGGATCAGAGTTTGATGACCGGATTCGGACCGGCCCATGGGGACGGCAAGGCTGGCCAGCCCGGCCAGGTTTACCCGGCGGTTACCCTGGCCATCGCCAAGAAGCCTGGCGAGAACGCCATCAATATCACCACGGCTATTGAAGAACGCCTGGCGCAGTTGCGTAACCGGGCCTTGCCGGAATCCGTGGAGGTGCTGGTGACCCGGAACTATGGCGTGACCGCCTCCCAGAAAGCCCGCAAACTGATTACCGATCTGATCTCTGCCACCCTGTGCGTCGTGCTGCTGGTTCTGGCGGCCATGGGCTGGCGCCAGGCTTTGATCGTCGGCATTGCGGTTCTGATTACCCTGCTGCTGACCCTGGTGTTTTCCTGGGCCTGGGGTTTCACCCTGAACCGCGTCTCCCTGTTTGCGCTGATCTTCTCCATCGGTATTCTGGTGGATGATGGCATCGTGATCACCGAGAACATCAACCGGCGGATCCAGAACTCCCGGCGGGCGGTGAAGGACATTATTCCCGTTGCCGTGGACGAGGTGGGCACACCCACCATCATGGCCAGCCTGACCATCATGGCAGCGCTGATTCCGATGGCGTTTGTCAGTGGCCTGATGGGCCCCTACATGAGCCCGATTCCGATCAATGCCTCCGCGGGTATGGTGCTGTCCCAGATTGTCGCCTTCGTGGTGGCCCCCTGGCTGGCTTTCAGGCTTCTCAAACACAAGAAGGGGCAGCAGGCTGCCGAAGCCGAGGAGGCGTCCAGCTCTGCGGATGGCGTTAGCCCCTTGTCCCTGCGAATTTTCCGGACTGTGCTCGGTCCGTTCCTGGGCGATCATCCCTGGCGGCGTCGTTTGCTGGCACTGGGCGTGGTGGGGCTGACCCTGGCTGCTACTTCGCTGCCGGTATTCCAGGCGGTGATCCTGAAAATGCTGCCGTTTGACAACAAGTCCGAGCTGCAGGTGGTGGTGGATATGCCCGAGCGCACGCCCATGGAGCAGACCCAGCGGGTGCTGATGGAAATGGGCAGCTATCTGGAGACGGTGGACGAAGTGGCCAACTGGCAGACCTACGCCGGCACCGCCTCGCCGATCAATTTTAACGGACTGGTGCGGCAGTATTACCTGCGTGGCGAGCCCTATCACGGCGATATCCAGGTAAACCTTATTCATGAGGAGAATCGGAACCGGCAGTCCCATGATATTGCCCAGTCCCTTCGGGATCCGTTGACCGAGATCGGTGAGCGGTACGGAGCCAGCGTGAAGATTGTCGAGGTGCCACCAGGGCCGCCGGTGCTTTCACCCGTGGTCGCGGAGATCTATGCGGTGGATGAAGACCGACGGGCGGCACTGGCCCGGCAGGTGGCCGAAGGCATGACCAGCGTCGATGGCCTGGTGGATATCGACACCACCCTGGAGGCACCCACACGGCAGTGGGAAGTGGTGGTGGATCGGGACCGTGCGGCACGGCTTGGTGTTTCCCAGGCCCAGGTGGTTGCTGCCCTTCAGACGGCCCTGGGCGGGACCAATGTCGGTTTCCTGCATGATGATCATGCCAAGTACCCGGTTCCTATCCGGGTGATTCTCGGCGAAGGCGACAAGGCCCAGCCATCGGTGCTGTTATCGCTGAAGGTGCGGAGCCGCAGCGGCGCACTGGTTCCTCTGGCAAGCATTGCGGACGTACGCGAAGCCGACTGGATGGGGGCGATCTACCACAAGGATCTGCTACCGGTAACCTACGTGACGGCAGACATGGCGGGGGAGATCGATTCGCCGCTGTACGGCATGTTTGCCATGGTCGAGCGCCTGAACCAGCAAGCGGGGGCCCCGGAGCAGTATTTCATCGACCAGCCCCCATTGCCGGAAAAGGGCACGCTCAAATGGGACGGCGAATGGCAGATCACCTACGAAACCTTCAGGGACATGGGCGCGGCTTACAGCGTGGGTGTGTTCATGATCTTTGTTCTGCTGGTGGCGCAGTTCCGTTCCTATATTCTGCCGCTGGTGATCATGGCGCCCATCCCGCTGACCCTGATCGGCATCATGCCCGGCCATGCGCTGCTGGGGCGCGAGTTCACGGCCACCAGCATGATTGGCATGATTGCCTTGGCCGGGATCATCGTGCGCAACTCGATCCTGCTGGTGGTGTTTATCCGGCAGCTGATTGAGGAGGGTGTCGAGCTTGATGAGGCGGTGGTCCTGGCGGGCGCGGTGCGCATCAAACCCATCGCGTTGACGGCGATCTCGGCGATGGTGGGTGCTTACTTTATTCTGAACGATCCGATTTTTAACGGCCTGGCGATATCGCTGGTATTTGGCCTGGCCATGTCCACCTTGTTGACCGTTCTGGTGGTGCCATTGCTTTATTACACACTGGCGCGTTGCAAGTGGGTGTGAGCTAAATTGATTACGCCTGGCAGGGAATCAGGGCGCTGTCGGAGCTGATGATGCGGTTACGTCCGGAATCCTTGGCGTGATAGAGGTGCTGGTCGGCCCGGCCGATCAGGCTGCGCAGATCGCCACCGTCCGGACCAAACTGGGCAATGCCGCCGCTGATAGTCAGGCCAATGGATTGGTCCTGATAGGGCACGGGGTGAGATTCAATCGCACCCCGGATCTTGTCTGCCACCCGATGAGCCTGGTCTGCGGTGGTGTTGGTGAGCAGAATGGCGAACTCCTCGCCACCCAGCCGGGTAGCCAGATCGGTTGCTCTGAGCGAAGCGCGCAGGGTGCTGGCGACATGCCTGAGCGCCAGGTCTCCGGCCTCGTGACCATGCTGATCATTAACCTGTTTGAAATGGTCCAGATCCAGTACCAGCACGGATAGTGGGGTTCCGTTACGGAGGCTGCGTTTGCGCTCCTGTTCAAACACATCGCTGAGGCGCGCCCGGTTGGCGAGGCCGGTGAGTGCGTCAGTTTGGGCCATTTTAAGCAGGCGTGATTCGGATTGCTCCCGAGTGATCTCGTAAATGTGAGAGAACGCGAGGATGGTCAGTGACATCAGCCCCATATTGGCAATTGGAAGGGGCTGTATCATGTCCGGAGCATCCTGGTATTTGAAAAAGAAGATCACGGCTGCCGTGCCCATGAACACGGCAGATACCAGCAGGCCCAGGCGCCGGCCCATCAGAAGGTGGGAAAGGATGGGAATCAACAGGACCCAGGCGAAGACCGTGGTGGTTGCCCGGGGTGATGTGAGTGCGAACATCATGGTGATGCAGAACGGCAGGATAAAGGCGAGAATCCAGCGTTCCAGGTGTCTCGTGTTGCCAATGGCCCAGAGGATGAAAACCGAGTAGCAGGCCATGCCAAGCTCGGCAAAGGCCAGGGGGTAATTCTCTCTCTGGACGTTGAGGGTAAAAAACAGCAGGCCGCTGATGGCGGTAAAGATCAGCAGCGTCTTCAGTACCGCTTTGCGGTAAGGACGGGCAAGGTGCTTCTGTGATTCCCTGTAGCTTTCCATGGGTCTGGTCTGAATGTCCGGCGCTCTGGGGCGATATGTACAAAGACAGTGCACATGCCGCAAGATCCGGGTATTAGATCAGAATCCATGCACAGTAACCGTCGATCTTAGACTAAAGTCTAGCGGGTGGGCCAGTAACGCTGCATTTCCACGAACAAGAAGGAGGCGCTCCAGGTGATCAGAACCAGCCCGGAGAGCGCTTCTATGCCGGTGAGGAAACGCAGGATGCCAAAGGGTTCGACATCCCCGTAGCCGACGGTGGTAAATGTGGTGAAGGAGAAGTAGACGCAGTCCAGGATGCTGCCGCTGAAATTGCCGCCAAGTTCGCCCCAGCCCTCGGCATGGTGCATGAGATAAAAAGCACCGGCAAAGATCCAGACTTGCAGGGTGTGTGCGGCGAGAACGCCGAATACGGCGGCAATCGACCGGAACCGATGGCTCTGCCGCATTTTCGACAGGAGTCCACTCAAATTAATCAGTACTTCGTGGTGGATCAGGACCACGACGGCAACGATCAACCCGTTGATCAGCGTTGCGTTCAGGAGATTGACATGATGTTCTACTGCCAAGACAGATACTCTCCGTTGCCATGAATGGAGGATACACTGCGTAAAATTGACGCAGGACCCAGGCTTGTCCGATCCGAAAAACGAGCCTTGATTGTATAGTAGTCTGAACCTAACAGCCCGACGGGCTTTTTTTACCTTAGCTGGCCAGCAAGTAATGTCCAAACGACTCATTCCCGTATTGATTCTCGCCGTCGGTATCGCCGGTTTCATGATTCTCAAGATGACACGCCCGGAGCCTGCAGAGGTCAGTGCCACCGAGCGGAGTTGGCGTGTTCAGGTTCAGCAGGTTGAGCCGGGAACCCACACGCCGGTTTTGCCCCTTTACGGAGAGGTTCTTGCGCCTGAGCAACTGACGGTAACCGCTACCCTGGCGGGCCGTATCGGTGCCAGACCGGTAACGGAGGGGCAGCGTGTCAGTGAGGGAGAGCTTCTGGTGGCTCTGGATGAGGCCGATATCCAACCCGCCCTGGCTCAGGCCGAGGCTCAGGTAAACGATCTGAAAGCCCAGATCCGATCGGAGCAGGTGCGCTATCGGAATGACCAGGCAGCGCTGGCCAGCGAGCAGGCGATTCGCGAGAATGCCCGCCGACAACTGGAGCGCACCCGATCGCTGGTTAGCCGGAACCTGGCCTCCCGCGAAGCTCTGGAGGCGGCTACCGATGCTGCCGCACGAGCCGAGCTGACAGTGAATACCCGGCAGCGCGCGATTGAAGAGCACCCGGCTCGGCTGCAGAGCCTCGAAGCAAAATTGGCCCAGGCCGAGGCAAACTTGCTCAGCACGCGGCGGGATGCCGAACGAGCCCGTATGGTTGCGCCTTTCGACGGCATGGTGACCGATATCCGGGTTGCCGAGGGAGATCAGGTAAGCCGAAACGAACCGCTGCTGTCGCTCTATCCCGTGGATGGTCTTGAACTCAGAGCTCGGGTCCCGGAAATGTTCCGTGGCGAGCTGCTGGATGCGCTGGCCCGCGGGGAAACCCTGACGGCCACCAGCGAGGGGGATCAGCACCGGTTCCGGCTCACCCGCTTCGCCGGCACCAGCGATGCCTCCGGTACTGAAGCCATTCTTGAACTTGAGGGCGAGGCCGGTGGAATACGGCCGGGGGGGCTGTTGCCCGTGACCCTGGAGCGGGCCGCCCGCAGCAATACCGTGTCGATACCGTTCAGCGCCCTCTACGGTGCCGACAGCGTCTACCTGATGTCCTCTGATGGCCGGATGGAGCGCGCCCGGATCGAGCGCATTGGCGAAGCCCGGGGTAGCAATGGCGAGCGTCGCCTTCTGGTGTCTGGCGAAGCCCTGGTGTCTGGCGCGCAACTGATCACCACACACCTGCCCAATGCGGTGACCGGCCTCAAGGTGGATGTCGCGGATTCCGGAGCTTCGGCACAATGAGGCGGAAAAAGGGCGTCATCGGTTTTTTTGTTCACCATCGGGTCGCTGCCAACCTGGTGATGCTGGTCATGCTGCTGGGTGGCGTACTGGCACTCACCCGCATGAATATCCAGTTTTTCCCGACTTTTGCCCTGGACGTGGTCAGTGTCCGCGTGGTCTGGAGTGGGGCCTCCGCCGAGGACGTCGAGCAGGGCATCACCAACCCCCTTGAGCAGCGACTGCGAAGCGTCGATGGTCTGAAGAAAATGACCTCCACCTCGGCCCAGAGTGTCTCGTCCATCACGCTTGAGTTCGAGGAGGGCACCAACCCGATCCAGGCCCTGGATGACGTGCGCCAGCAGGTGGACGAGTTCACCAACTTCCCGGCCGAGGCGGAGGAGCCCCAGGTCACCCGCATTGAACGTTATGAACCGGTGGCCCGGTTGCTGGTTTATGGGGATGTCGATCGCAGTGAGTTGCGGCAGATGGCGTACCGGTTTGAAGATGAACTGCTCCAGCGCGGCATTGACCGGGTGTCGATCCGCGGCCTGCCGGAACAGCAGATCAGCATTGATGTACCGGTGGAGCGGCTCGAGACACTGGGGCTTTCACTGGAACAGATAGCGGAACGTGTGGCGGCCATTTCCCGCGACCTGCCCGCGGGCATGATGGCGCAGCAGGACGCCACCCGGGAATTGCGCGCGGTTGAGCAGCGACGCAGCCCGCAGGAATTTGAGAACATTCCGGTGCTCAGTGGTGAGCGGGTTCAGCTCCATCTTGGCGATGTCGCCATCATTCGTCAGGAGGCCCGTGAGAGCCAGGTAACGCTGGAAAAGGACGGCAAGCCGGCGGTTGAGCTGCAGTTGCAGCGATCGGAAAACGGCAATTCTCTGGAAGCGGCCAAAGTCCTGGAAAACTGGCTGACGGATACTCGGCCGGTGCTGCCGCCAACGGTGGAACTGGAGGTGTACGATGAGACCTGGCAACTGCTGGATGATCGTATTTCCCTGCTGGTGAAAAACGGTCTGGGCGGTCTGGTGCTGGTGATCTGTCTGTTGTACCTGTTTCTGCCGGGTCGGGTGGCCCTGTGGGTGGCCGTCGGGATACCCACTGCCTTTCTGGCGGCCATGGCAGTGCTCTGGCTGATCGGTGGTTCCATCAACATGATTTCCCTGTTTGCACTGATCATGGCACTGGGGGTGATCGTCGACGATGCCATTGTGGTGGGCGAGGATGCCGATGCCCATGCCCGAATGGGAGAGGAGTCCATCTATGCCTCGGAAGGTGCAGCGAAACGCATGGTCTGGCCGGTACTGGCCTCGTCGTTGACCACCGTTGCGGCCTTCATGCCTCTTTTGGTGGTGGGCGGAGTCATCGGCAATATCCTGGGTGATATACCACTGGTGATGATCTGTGTTCTGGTCGCTTCGCTGCTTGAGTGTTTTATCGTGTTGCCCGCGCACCTGCGCCATGCCTTTGTACCCCGGCGCAAGAAAAAATCTCAGGCGTCGGAGCCGAAAAAGCCGGGCCCGATTGAACGTTTCCGGCAGGGCTTTGAACAGCGGTTCGACCGGTTCCGGGAAGGCCGGTTCCGGCGCTTCTCCCGATACAGTCTCCAGCATCGGGGCGCCACGGTCGCCAGTGCCCTGGCCCTGGCCATCGTGACCATCGGCCTGCTGGCCGGCGGTCGGCTGGGTTTCAACTTCTTCCCGACCCCGGAGCCCTCGGTCTTCTATGCCAACGCAAGCTTTGTGGCCGGGACCGATCGCGGCACGGTGGATGATTTCCTGACCCAGATGCAGACGACGCTCAATGAGACGGAAGAAGCCCTGGGTGGCGATTTCATCCTTCACGCCGTAACGACACGGGGTGCAACCCAGGGCGCCGAGGGCAGCTCCCGAAGTGGTGACGAACTGGGCTCAATGATGATCGAACTGGTGCCTTCCGACCGCCGTTCGGTGCGCAACCCGGAATTCATCACCGAGTGGCGCAGCCGGCTGGAGACCCCCGCCGGGCTGGACAACCTGACGATTTCCGAGCGCCAGGCCGGGCCTCCTGGCCGCGACGTCAACGTGCGGCTGACCGGTGAGAACGCTGAACGCCTAAAGCAGGCCGCCGACGAACTGGGGCAGGCGCTGTCGACGCTGCCTGGCGTACTTGATGTGGAAGATGACATGCCCTGGGGGCGGGAGCAGCTGATTTACCAGGTGAGTGCCTATGGTGAGGCGTTGGGGCTGACCACGTCGGATCTGGGTCGCCAGCTCCGGGCGGCCTTTGATGGTCGCATTGCCCAGATCTACCAGGATGGCCGGGATGAAGTGGAAGTTCGTGTACAGCTGCCACAAGATCAGCGCGAGCGGCTTTCGACCCTGTCTCGTATCACGATCCGGGTTCCGGACGGTCGTTTTGTGCCCCTGACCCAGGTTATGAACCTGGATCACCGGCAGGGTTTCCAGGCCCTGCGACACGCCGAAGGGCGACTGGCTGTTGAGGTGACGTCTGGGCTGAACACCCGGGTCAGCACCACCGATCAGATCCTCACCAGCCTTGAGGCCGAGGCCCTCCCCGACATCGCCAGTCGTTATAACGTGCGTTACAGCTTCGAGGGCCGGGCGGCCGACCAGCGGGAAACCCTGGGTGATATGCAAACCGGCCTGGTTATCGGACTGGCGCTTATGTACGTGGTGCTGGCCTGGGTGTTTGCGTCCTGGAGCCTGCCGCTGATTGTCATGGCCATCATTCCCTTTGCCCTGGTGGGCGCATTGTTGGGCCACTGGCTGATGGGGCTGCAGCTGACCATTCTCTCCCTGTTTGGCCTGTTCGGTCTGTCCGGGATTGTGGTCAATAACGCGATCATCCTCGTAGCCTTCTATAACCAGCAGCGGAAAAAAGGGCTGGACATCACCGATGCGCTCAACGAAGCGGCGGTACAGCGGGTTCGGGCAGTGATGCTGACATCGCTGACAACGATCGGTGGTCTTCTGCCCCTGTTGTTCGAGACGTCCCTGCAGGCCCAGTTCCTGATTCCCATGGCCACGTCCATCGCGTTTGGTCTGGGGCTTTCGACCCTTCTGGTGTTGCTGGTGGTTCCTGCCTTGCTTTCTTGGCTGGAGCAATTCCGGGAATGGCGCGCACGGCGGCATGGCGAGATGGCAGAGCCGATCGGGGCGCCCGAGTGACAGGACAAGCATGGTGGATTCTTTGCTATCGGCCCGAGGCCTGAACAAGCAGTTTCGCAGCGGCGATGAGCCGGTGCCGGTGCTTACCGATTTCTCGTTGCAACTCGGTGCGGGTGAATCGCTGGCGCTGACAGGCCGATCGGGGTCTGGCAAAAGCACCCTGTTGAACATCCTGTGTGGCCTGGAAAAGCCTGATTCAGGTACCGTTCAGGTGCTCGGAGAAACATTTGATGCCCGGTCAACGGAGGCCGCAAGCAAGGCCGACGCGCGCTGGGGCGGTCTACGCCGACAACAGATCGGTGTGGTGTTCCAGGAAGCCAATCTGATGCCCGCCCTGTCGCTGCTGGACAATGTGCGTTTTCGGGCCCGGCTTGCTGGTCAATCCGAGGACGATTGCCGGGACTGGCTGGAGCGACTGGGCATTGGCGAGCTTGCGGACCGCTTTCCGGATCAGGTGTCGGGCGGGCAGCGCCAGCGTGCCTCGCTTGCCATGGTCTTTGCTATGAAGCCGGCCCTGATTCTTGCCGATGAACCGACCGGCAGTCTTGATCGGCATACCGCCGAGGCGGTGATCGGCCAGCTTTTCGAGCTGCAGGCCCGTCATGGTTGCGGACTGATCCTCGCTACCCACGATCCCGAACTGGCTACCCGCTGCAGCCAGCATCTGGATCTGGGTCATCTGCCGCAAACCTGAGCCCGCGATGACTCTCCCGGCCGCGCTGTTCAGCCACTACCGTCGCCATCCTCTCCAGTTGCTGGCCCTGGCCGCCATGATTGTGCTTGCCACCATGCTCTGGACGGGCGTCCACCATCTCACCAGCCAGGCCCGGGCCAGTCTCGACCAGAGCGAGTCGGCGGTGGCGGAGCGCCAGCAGGTGGCTCGCACAGATGGTAGCCCCGTAACTGTGAACGACTTCGTGGAGCTGCGTCGAGCCGGGCTTTGTGTCATGCCCTGGCTGGAGGTCTCCGAGCCGGAAGGCGGTCGAGTCGTGGGTGTCGACCCTCTGGCAGCGGGCTGCTTCCAGGCCCCCGGCGGGCAGGAGTCGCCCTGGGACGGTGAGCTGGATGGCTGGCCTTTTGTCGATATCAGTGAAGCGGCGGAGCTGGCCCGTGAGCAGGGCAGTGAATTGTCGCTGTTGGTATCTGATGACCACAGCAAGGGCGATCTACCACCCGGCTATCAGCTGGTGCCGTTCAGCGTTGGCCCGGCTACGGGTGAGCTGGGTGACAGTTTCCTGTTGAATCTGGATGCCCTCGGGATCCTGGTTCTCCTCATTACCGCTTTGCTGGTGCGAAGTGTTTACCTGCTCGGCCTGGCCCAACGTCGCGACAGCTTTGCCCTGTTGCATCGGTTTGGCGTTCCCCAGGGCCGGGTGAACCGCCTGCTGGTTGTCGAGATTATCTTGCTGGCTGCGGTTTGTGTCCTGCCCGGAATCTGGCTTGGCCGCTGGTTGGCGGCTGGTCTGGGCAGCGGCTTCGGGCAGGCGCTTGAGGGGCTGTTCGATCAGCCGTTATATGCAGGCCAGGGCGGGAGCTGGCTGGTGCCGCTTGTCACCATGATGGCCGTGATTCTGGTGGCTTGTCTGGCGGATTTCCTCCGGCCAATTTTCCGGGGGCTTGTGGGAGGCAACCGCCGATACGGCGGCCTGGTGTTGTTGGTTCTGATCGCAGGCCTCGCCTTGACGGTTTGGGTCACCGATCTGCTCTGGCTTTTTATTGCCGTGGCCATGGTATTCGTGGCTGCGGGTATTCTAGCGCCCAGGTTGATTGCCTCGCTTGCAGACTGGCGGTCCGGCCACGACAGGGATCTGCAGGCACGTTGGCGCCACCGGGAGCTTTCAGTGCTGGCTCGTCGCCTGGCACTGCCATTGGTAGCTCTACAGTTCGCCATGGCGATGGTGCTGGCGGTGCAGGCACTGGTTACGACTTTTGAAAGTACGTTTGACCGGTGGCTGGCGCAGAGACTGGAAGCGGACTATTACGTCGAAGTCCCGGAATCAGCAGATGCTGCCCTGGCTCTCGACTGGCTCGCTGAACAGCCGGGGCTCTCTGCTTCCGGGCTGTGGCACCGGGTCATTCGGGGCCGGGCAATTCTGTCGGGCGGCGAAGATGAGGGGGATGCCAGGGTTGACGTCTTTGCCATCGGCCCGGTTGGTCCGCTGGTGACCGGTTGGCAGTTGTTTGAGTCGGCGCCGCAGCCCTGGCAGAGCCTGCAACAGGGCCAGGGCGTGATGGTGAATGAACAGCTGGCGCGCCGGCAAGATGTAGAGGTCGGCCAGTCCCTGAAGGTAACCCTCGGAAGCCAGTCGTTCGAATTCCCTGTACTGGCCATCTACCCGGATTATGGCCGCCCCGCCGGCGAGATCCTGATTCATCCGTCGGTTCTTCCAGCGGAGTTCGAAACCGGCTTCCAGAGCCTGTCAGTTTCGCCGGGCAATCTCTCCATTGAGGCAGTGACCGATGGATTAAAAGGGGTATGGCAGGTCGAGGCGCTGACGGTCCGGGACAACCGGGCGATTGAAGAGCTCGCCTCTGCCATTTTCGACCAGACCTTTCTGCTGACCCGGGCCATGACCACCCTGACCCTGATACTGGCGGCTATCGCCCTTCTGATGATGGGCTGGGTCTTTTTCTCGACCCGTGCCTGGTATTTCCGGCTGCTTGTGGTGTGGGGGCTGTCACGAAGGCAGGCCTCGGCCCAACTGGTCCGGTTGTCAGTGTCGTTGACCGGTGCCATTGCCCTGCTGGCCCTGCCATTGGGTGTCTGGTTGACCTGGGTGCTGGTGCATCGGATCAATCCCATCGCGTTTGGCTGGTCCCTGCCCATGGCCGTCTACCCGGTTTTCTGGCTGGAGCTTGGTGTGCTCAGCATGCTGATCGGTCTCAGCATCGCCTTACTGATGAGCCGCCAGTTGAAATCGCCGACGGTCGCACCTGTAAACGCCAATGCCCTGGCGGGAGGTGAGCGATGAGACGCTGGATCTTCCTCTGGTTCGCCGCTGTTCTGGCCGGCTGTTCGGAGCCACAGCAAGAGTCAGGCTTTGCCGGACTGGCCGGCATCACGGATAACGAATCCGGTGTGCCCTTTCTGCAGCCCGGGCCGGGAGAACGTCTGTCGTTTCCCGAGGATTATGGCCCCCACCCGCAGCACCGGATCGAATGGTGGTACCTGACCGCCAATTTGAAGACGGAGGATGGCGAGCCCCTTGGCCTGCAATGGACCCAGTTCCGCCAGGCAATCAAGCCGAGGCCGGCAGACGCTGAGTCCCCGGACGCAAATAATTGGCCCCTGGAAGCGGCCTGGATGGCCCATGCCGCAGTAAGCTTTGATACCCGGCACTACTTCGCAGAGAAGCTGGCCCGGGGCGACGTCGGCCACGCCGGTGCGCAGGCAGAGCCGATCGCTGTGTGGCTGGACAACTGGCAACTTGAGGCTGGAGCCGGGAAGAATTCCTGGCGGTTGCGGGTCTCGGCGGATGGCTGGTCCTACGATTTGACCCTGAGCATCGCCGGAAAGCCTGTAGCCCACGGCGATGAAGGCTTCAGTGCCAAATCCGCCGATGGCGAGGGCTCCATGTATTTTAGTCTGGTGGGCCTTCAGATCGACGGCACGGTCACCCTGGGCGATCAGACGTTGGAAGTAAGTGGGAAGGGTTGGTTTGACCGGGAGTGGAGCAGCCAGTTTCTGAAATCCGGCCAGCAGGGCTGGGACTGGTTTGCGTTGCACCTGGATTCGGGCGACAAACTGATGGCTTTCCAGCTCAGGGAAGAAGACGGTGGCTTTCGTGCCGGAACCTGGATTCCGGCTGATGGCGAGCCCACCGCTCTTGGTGCCGATCAGCTCAACCTCAAGCCATTAACCCAGGGCGACGGTTATCCCCGTGCATGGCGTCTGGAAGTGCCAGACTTTGGCCTGAACCTGGAGGTGGCTGCGCCGGCGGGGGACTATCGAAACACCGGGCTCTACCCGTACTGGGAGAGCCCGGTGTCAGTATCCGGCAGCCATGGTGGCGTGGGCTACATGGAACTGACCGGATACGGCGAGTGAACTGCACCGTGACCGGTGTTACTCGACCGCGGTCGCCCCAATCCGGTGGATGCTCAGATCCGCCCCGTTGAACTCTTCCTCTTCGGTCAGGCGCAGGCCGGAGATGGCGTTGATTGCGCCATAGACAATCAGACCGCCGACAAAGGCCACCACAACGCCGGCCACTGAGCCGATGATCTGCGACATCAGGCTGACGCCGCCAAGGCCTCCCAGCGCTTCCTGGCCGAAAATGCCGCAGGCAATCGCTCCCCAGACACCACAGACACCGTGCAGGGGCCAGACACCCAGAACATCGTCCAGCCGTTCGATCTTGGCCTGCGCCCATTCAAACAGGTAAACGAAGATGGCGCCTGCTACGCCGCCAGTCACCAGAGCACCCACCGGATGCATCAGGTCAGAGCCGGCACATACCGCCACCAGTCCCGCTAGCGGACCGTTGTGGATAAAGCCCGGGTCCTTACGGCCCAGCAGCATGGAGACGAGGATGCCGCCGACCATGGCCATCAGGCTGTTCACGGCCACCAGGCCGCTGATGCCGTCCAGGGTCTGGGCCGACATGACGTTGAAGCCAAACCAGCCAACGGTCAGAATCCAGGCGCCCAGGGCGAGGAAGGGGATATTGGAGGGGGCAAAGGCCACCACCTTGCCGTTGCGGTAGCGCCCATTTCGTGCACCCAGAACCAGTACGGCCGCCAGGGCGATCCAGCCGCCCACCGCGTGCACTACAACGGAGCCGGCAAAGTCGTGGAATGATGCACCAAACTGGTTCTCCAGCCAGCCCTGGAAACCATAGTTGCCGTTCCAGATCAGCCCCTCAAAGAAGGGATAGATAAAGGCGACAATCAGGCCTGAGGCAATCAGCATCGGGTAGAACCTGGCGCGTTCGGCAATACCGCCGGACACGATGGCGGGAATGGCCGCGGCGAACGTCATCAGGAAGAAAAACTTCACCAGATCATAGCCGTTGGCAGCAGTGAGCTCGGCGGCGCCGCTCATGAAATGGCTGCCGTAGGCGATGTAATAGCCGATAAAGAAGTAGGCCACGGCGGAGATGCCGAAGTCGGTCATGATCTTGACGAGGGCATTGACCTGGTTCTTGTGGCGTACCGTGCCCACTTCCAGGAAGGCAAAGCCGGCATGCATGGCCAGCACCATAATGGCGCCGATAAGGATGAACAGCGTGTTGGCGCTTTCGGTCAGGGTATGTACTGCACTCGTGATGTCCACGGGTTTTCGCTCCTGATGTTGTGTGTCCGGCCTCTATCGGACCGTTTACGTTGACTTGTGCATTGTTGAGGTGCAGCTGAAGCAAGAGCTGTTCCAAAACAAGGCATATCAAGAGCTGAAGGGCAGTTGAGGGGGCTTTCAGAAATGTGAGGTACTATTTTCACTCTAATAGTGCACTAATACTGTGCGTTTTAGCGTGTAGCGCACCAAAATAGAGTGCGCTTACCAACTGATTTCGTTTGGTGTCGAGCTGTCGGATTCGGATTCGATCCCGAGGCTGGATTCGGCATCATCCGATTCGGACTGGATCAGTTCCCGAAGGCGTACTTCCTGTTCCTGCATCGGGCCGGAGAGATCAATGATGATTTCCACGCGCCGGTTCTTGGCGCGGTTCTCTGCAGAGGTGTTGGGTACCCGCGGCTCGGTATCCGCCAGACCGGTGACGGACAGACGGGTGGGTTCCACCTGGTCCCGGGCAACCAGAACGTTGGCAACGGCGGCTGAACGGGCGGCGGAGAGGTCCCAGTTACTGTAAAAACGGTCGGTCCGGATAGGCACGTTGTCGGTGTGCCCCTCGATCGTCAGGTCACCGGGAATGCCTTCAATCACCTCCGCCATATCCAGCAGCAGGCCCTCGAATTCCCAGGTCAGCTGAGCCGAGCCGGAAGGGAAAGAACCTTTTTCCTCAACCCGAATCACGATTCGCCGCTGATCCTCACTCACATTGATGCGCCCATCGGCGATCGCCGGCTCCAAGACTTTCAGGATATCGTCCATGGTTTCCTGCATCTGTTCCTCCATGGCGGCTTCAACGGCCATGTCGGTGGGGCTCTTCAGGGTCTGGAGCTCCGGCGCTTCGTCCGTGGTGGTCTGTTTGACTTCGTTGACCACCGTGGGCTCGGGCGGCGCAGGGGAAAACTTGTCAAAAATAGGGCTGGTACCCTTCGGGATCTCCAGGGCCGGCACATCCCGCTGGACGCCAAAGGCTTTGGACAGCTCACCGGCAATCTGCTTGAACTTCTGGGCGTCGATCTCGGAAAAGGACAGCAGCAGAACAAAGAAGCACATCAGCAGGGACATGAGATCGGCGAAGGTGACAACCCACGCCGGAATCCCCGGCTTTTCCTCTTCTGGTAACTCGTCCATGGTTACGCGCCTTCTGCTTCGGCCACTTTTTCACGTTCTTTGGGTGGCAGGTAGCTTGAAAGCATCTGCTCAATGATACGGGGATTGGTCCCTTCCTGGATGGCAACCAGTGCATCAATGTACAGGGACTGCATGCGTGCTTCCTCGGTCATTCGCAGAGAAAGCTTGTCGGCTATCGGGGTTGCAAACATGGTTGCAATCATGGCGCCATAAAGCGTGGTCAGCAGGGCGACCGCCATGGCCGGGCCGATGGATTTGGGATCTTCCATGTTCGACAGCATCTGAACCAGACCAATCAGTGTGCCGATCATGCCCATCGCCGGCGCCACGTCCGCCATGGCCGTGAAGACCTTGGCGCCAGAGCGATTGTGGTCGAGAGTCATCAGACGCTCCTTGTTCAGAAGCTCCTTGATGGTTTTGCTGTCCTGTCCGTCCACCAGCATCTGAATGCCCTGGGACAAAAAAGGGCTGCTGATCTCCCTGCCTTCGAGGCCCAGCACGCCCTCTTTCCGGGCTACGTTGGCGATGTCCACCAACTCCTCAATGCTGGCCTGGGTTTCCGGCAGTTTGAATTTGAAGGCGCGGGCGGCCGCTTTGAAAGCCCCCAAAAATTGCGAAACGCTGAACTTGGCGAGCACGACGAACATGGTGCCGCCCACAACGATCAACAGCGAGGCCGGATTGATAAATACAGCAGGTGAAACACCGAGAATAACGGCAGACGCGATCAGCAGTGTAGCGCCGGCAAGACCGATGAGAGTGGCTAGATCCACGACAACTCCAGATTTGATTCAGGTATCCCAAGAGCAGGGGCGGGAGAATACCGCCAGTTCAGAAATTAATCAATTCGCACTGGCCCTGTTTGAGATTCTTCCTGCTGCTCTTTCCAGGCAGCATAGCGGTGAATATCGGACTCCACCAGCTTCAGGCACAGCGCAACAACGCCGGCGTCGTCCACCAGACCGAATCCGAAAATCAGGTCGGGAATAACATCGAGGGGGTTCATGACATAGATCAGCGCGCCGGCCACCGCTGCGATCGTTTTCCACGGCACGCTCCGGTAATTGCCGTACCAGTAGTCGCGGATCATCGAAAACATCAGCTTGATGTCGGCGCTGAAGCGAGACAGTTTGCCGCTTTCTTTTACTTTCTCTTCAATACTGCGCTGGCGGTCGAGCAGCGTTTCCAGATCCGCCCGATGCACCTTGCCCGCCTCGGCGTCCAGTTGTTTCCGGGCGTTTTTCTGGTTGAACAATGCCATCGAGAGGGTTCCTCACTTGCTTGATGCCTGAGTGCTCATGATCGCGCAGCTTCGCCGTCAATGCCAATGACAAGGCGTTTATCGGTGCTTGTACTGGGTCGGACAATAGCCGCGGTCTACACCCTCGGGTCGTAGCTGGCGATGTTTGGTGTTGCGCCCGGTTACCCGCTTGCGCCATAGCCGGAAGCTACCGGGCTTGAGCTCACGACGCATCAGGCGAATAACATCTTTTTCGCGAAGGCCATAGAGGGCTTCGATGGCCTCGAAGGGTGTGCGGTCCTCCCACGCCATCTCGATGATGCGGGAGAGGTCCGCCGGTTCAAACTGCTCTGACATGGGGTTTCTCTGTTTGACTTACGTGTTCCCAGAGTACGTTTGAGCTGGCCAGTCGTCTCACCCGGCTGGTTTATTGGTAGTGCCTGTGCAGCCGGGCCGGGATCTGGGCCAGCTGTTTGTCTACCAGTGTGCGCATGGCGTGGGCGATTGGCCGGGTATCCAGCTCTGGCTCAAGCACATTGAGCAGATAGGCAACGGCCTCTGCCGTGGCCAGGCGGTGTTCTCCGGGCGCCTTTCGGATGGCGTAGGCGGAGGCCGGCGGATTGGCGAAATGGAAACGCGGCAATGCAGAGAGTTCCGGGTTCTGGTGAAGGATTTTGGCGGCCTTGCGCCAGGTGCCGTCGAGAATGATCCAGTGATCGAACTGGCGTACGTCTGAGGTTTCGAGCGCCTCACTGCCGGGCCCCGGAAACAGCAGGGCCGGGTGATGACTGCCGGCGACGGACTCAAACCCGGCCTGATGGAAATCGCCCGGCATTTCGCCTGTGAAGAGCCTGAGATTTGCGAGGCACCGGGTGAGGATACGAACGGTACCCTTGGCATGGCCGACCTCGGTCGGGTGCTGCAGTATCGTCACCCCCGTGCGGTTTCGCACGGGGGCACACGCTTCGCAAACACAGATATTCGGATGCATGCCGCAATCGGCGCAAATCGGTCTGGGCAACCCCTGTTACCCCACGAAAATACGCTTCGCCAGACCGGCCCCGCGCCAGCCCTGAATGGCCAGGGTGCTGACCAGTCCACCGATCATTGCGCCCACGACACCGCAGGTGAGGATATCCTGGCCGGTAAGGTAGAGCCCGGGGATGTCGGTCTTGGGTTTCAGCCACTCCTGTTCGAAGCGCTCGGGGTTGTGGTCAAGGCCGTAGAGCTCGCCCCGGCCGTAACGGCAGAACCAGGCGGTGGAAAGCGGCGTTGAGGTTTCCACGTAATCCACTTTTCCGCGCAGCTGGGGCAGTTTCTCGTACATCACTTCCAGCAACTGGTCGGTGATTTTCTGCTTCAGGGCCTCATAGTCGTCGCCCCGCTTGCCCCAGATGGTGTCCTGCCAGGGCTCGAACATCTCCCAGGTCGTCGGGGCGACGATCTCGATGGTGGAGGTGCCTGGCCAGCGGTTCTGGTAATCCGGATCCTTGGCTGCCGGAAAGGAGATGTAGACCACCGGGAACTCGGTGTTGTCCGGGTCATCCAGAAACTGTTGCACGTTGCCATCGTGGTCCGCGCTGGGATAGATCCAGAAATTGGTCCGCGGCAGGCCCAGTGCCTCCGGTGTGCCCTTCAGGCCAATGTAGAGGCCGATGTGGGGCATTGAGGGAATGATGTGCTGGCGTTTGCTTTTGTAGCCGATCTTCTCCGCGGACTCGGCGGGCAGCAGTTTTTCGAAAGTGTTGATAACTCCGGCGTTGCTGATGACCAGCGGTGCCCGGATTTCCTCGCCATCGGCCATGCGAACGCCGGTTGCCCTGCCTTTCTCCACCAGAATGTCGGTGACGTCGGCGTAGGTAAAGACTTCACCGCCGGGCTGCTGGATAACAGGAATAATGGTTTTGGCAATTTCCGACGCGCCGCCGACGGGGTAAAAGCCACCGTAGAGGTAATGTTTGGCAATCAGCGCATGGACCATAAAGCTGGATTGCATGGGCGTGACGCCGCAGTCGCCCCACTGGCCGGTGATAGCGCCGATCAGTTCCTGGTTGTCGGTGAGCTCGCTCAGCACCTCCCACGTGGTCTTGTTGAAACAGTCAGGCAGGACGACATCCAGCCCTTTGTTGATAACCGGGCTCAATATGCCGGGGGCGAGCTTGGAGAGTGTGTACCACTGCATGCCGTCTGCCACCTTGCCCAGCAGCTTTACATACTGGTCGATGGCTTCTTGTTCATCGGGAAAGGCATCGAGCAGGGAGAGACGCAGCCCTTCCTTGCCGGCGCGCAGATTCACGACCTTTTCGCCCAGGAAGAAGCGGTCGTAGTTCTCGTCCATGGGGGCCCATTCCAGCTTGCCGTCGGTGATGTAATCGAACAGCCTGCGGCCCAGGGTGTGGGGAGAGCCCATGTCGCCGATGTAATGGACGCCTACGTCCCATTCGTAGCCGTTGCGAGCGTAACTGTGGGTGTAGCCGCCGGCCGTGTAATGCTGCTCAAGCACGAGGACTTTCTTGCCCGCCTTGGCCAGGCAGGCTGCGGTGGTCAGGCCGCCGATGCCTGAGCCAATTACGATGGCGTCGTAGGGGCCTTTCAGGCGATTGGCCCGGTAACGGGTACCGATCCTGATCGTACTGGGCTTCAGTTTCTGAGAAGACGGACTGTTCACTTCAGTGCTTTTTACCACCATGCCTTGCCCCACATTTCCGGATTGGCCCAGTTCTCTGGATTGTTCCAGGCCCGTTTGTGGTTGTAAGTATTCAGATTGTAGGTGTACAGCGTGAGTGCGCCGTTATCATTTTCCAGTTCGGCATGGCGACGGAAGCCAAGGCCGATGAAATCAGTAAAGGCCCAGCCTGGCGCTTCGCCAACCAGCACCGCGATCTGATGTGTGCCATAGTTTCTTAGCTGGCCCAGCAGCAAGGCGCCTTCATCATGAGGCAGGTGTTCCAGGGTGCCGGTTATCAGCGCCAGATCTGCAACCCGGTCGATGTGCAGCCTGGCGTTGGGGTCGATGGTGTCGAGAGTTCGAACATCGACGCCATCCTGGTGGTTTTGCCACATCCGCGATATTTCGGTTGCGAGGCTGCCGCAACTCACCAGGGTTGCCGGTGAGCTGGTTTCGATGATGCGGGCCAGTGTCTCCCGTGCTTCATCCGAGTTGCTGTTGTCCGTCATTTCCGCCATGGCGATTCGCCTTTTACTACAGGGGCCAGTCTGCCGCATCCACTGTGTGTAAGCCTACGGGCTGATCTGCATGCCCGCCCCAGCGGTCAATAAAGGTGCCGGTGGGATCGTACTGCTGCGTCTGTTTTTCGAGGTTGAACTGCCGCAGGCCTCTCGGGTCCGCCCCTACGCCAGCCAGGTACTGCCAGTTGCCGTAGTTGCTCCCTACATCATAGTCGATCAACTGCTCCTCAAACCATGCCGCTCCGTAGCGCCAGTCCAACCCGAGTTCGTTGATGAAACAACTGGCGACCAGTTGTCTGGCCCGGTTGCTCATGTAACCGGTTTCACGCAGCTGGTTCATGGCCGCGTTCACGATCGGATATTCGGTGTTGCCCTGGCACCAGGCCTTGAAACGATGGCCGTAGAGGGTGCCATGCCGACGTTTGCGCTGGACGCCGTCCCGGCGGAACAGGTTGGCGCCGTGTTTCAGGGCGTACCAGTAGAAGTACTCGCGCCAGAGGAGCTCAAACCAGAGCCAGTAGGTGGATTCGTTTTTGGTCTCGCTGGCTTCGTATTCGGTGATGGTTTCTGCTACTTCCCTGACCGAGAGACAGCCGTTGGCCAGCCAGGGTGAGAACTTGGAGGAGGCGTCCCAGGTGTCCAGGGCGTTCCGGGTTTCCTTGTAGCGGTCAATGCTGTGGTTGTCGTAAAGGAACTCCTGCAGCCGCGCCAGGCCGGCGGCTTCACCACCCATAAACTGTAACGGATGCACCGGTTCCGGTATCGGCGGGCAGTCGCCGCGATTGTCCTCCGGGAATCCCGGCGGTGGCGGCAGGGCTGTCAGGGTGCGGATTCGCAAGCGCTCTGAACAGCGATCTCCGGTTTTCTCAACTTGCTTGCGGAACTGGGAGAAGGTATCCGGCAACTCCCCGAGCGCCATCGGCAGGGAACCCTCGGTGAACAGGCTGAGAGTCTCGAATTGCTGGAATACAGCCTTGGGCAGCCTGTCCTTGATGGCTTGCCACTGACCGGCCTCCTGGGTACCCGGAAGCCGGGAGCGTACAACCCGTTCAATGCTGTGAGCGTGCGCAAGTTGCGGAATGACCGTTTCCGGCTCCCCAAAGGCGATGTGGAGCCGCTGGCCCAGTGTTCGAAGACTGCGTTCCAACGCCATCAAGCTCTGCCAAAGAAAGCGCCACCGATGATCCCCCATCGCCTTGCTCTGCAGGGGACCGGGCGCAAACCAGCGCGGATCGACCACATAGAGGCAGAGCAGCATGTCGGACTTCGAGGCCGCCAGCAACGAAGCGTTGTCGTGCAGGCGAAGATCCCGCGTAAACCAGTAAAGCGTGCGCAACGTAAGAGCTCCTCTCTCGGTATCTGTCAGCTGTGAGAAGATACGAGCCAGTTCCGAAAAAGATTTCGCCGCCCATCTGGTTGCGCACTTCGTCTAGAATGAACGAACAACCGGCACATCGTGGCGTGAAATCCAAAACACAGATCCGAATTCAACAGGAGTCCGACAGTGATTAAATCCCGTGCAGCGGTGGCTTTTGAGGCCAACAAGCCGCTAGAAATTGTCGAAGTCGATGTGGCGCCGCCCCAGGAGGGCGAGGTTCTGGTGCGCATCGTTGCCACCGGTGTTTGTCATACCGACGCCTACACCCTGTCTGGGGCTGACCCTGAAGGCCTGTTCCCGACCATTCTGGGCCACGAAGGTGGCGGTATTGTCGAGGCGGTCGGACCCGGCGTCAAAAACCTGGAAGTGGGTGACCACGTGATTCCGCTTTACACAGCAGAATGCGGCGAGTGCAAGTTCTGCACCTCTGGCAAGACCAATCTGTGTGGTGCCGTGCGTGCGACCCAGGGCAAGGGCGTGATGCCCGACGGTACCTCCCGTTTCTCCTACAACGGTCAGCCACTCTATCATTACATGGGCTGCTCCACGTTTTCCGAATACACGGTACTGCCGGAAATCTCCCTGGCCAAGATTCCCAAGGAAGCGCCCCTGGACAAGGTATGCCTGCTTGGCTGCGGCGTCACCACCGGCATCGGCGCGGTACTGAACACTGCCAAGGTTGAGGAAGGCGCCACTGTGGCCATCTTCGGCCTGGGTGGCATCGGCCTGGCGGCGATCATCGGAGCCAAGATGGCCAAGGCGGGCCGGATTATCGGCGTCGACATCAATCCGGGCAAATTCGACATCGCCAAACAGCTGGGTGCCACCGATGTGGTTAATCCCAACGACTACGACAAGCCGATTCAGGAAGTGATTGTCGACATGACCGACGGCGGCGCCGACTACACCTTCGAATGCGTAGGCAACGTGAAGCTGATGCGCGCAGCGCTTGAGGCCTGCCACAAAGGCTGGGGTGAATCCACGATCATCGGCGTTGCCGGTGCCGGCGAGGAAATCAGCACCCGTCCGTTCCAGCTGGTCACCGGTCGGGTCTGGCGTGGTTCAGCCTTTGGCGGTGTGAAAGGTCGTACCGAGCTGCCGGGCTATGTGGAAAAAGCCGAAAAGGGTGAGATCCCACTGGATGTGTTCATTACCCATGAAATGCCGCTGGAAGACATCAACAAGGCGTTTGATTTGATGCATGAGGGTAAGAGCATCCGGACGGTTATTCATTTCTGATCGCCGACTGATCAGGCGCAGTACTATGCTGCGCCCGATCAACGATCCGTAAGCTTCAGCTCAATCCTCCGGTTTCTCTGCAACGCCTCCGGAGAGGTGCCTTCCGCTACCGGGAAGAACTCGCCAAATCCGGCCGCCGCCATGCGCCGTTCCGGTACACCCTGCGCTGCAAGGTAGCGCACGACTGCGACGGCTCGGGCAGTGGACAGCTCCCAGTTCGAGGGGAATCTCGGGGTATTGATAGGTATGACATCGGTATGACCATCAATCCTCAGGATCCAGTCAACGTCCTCTGGAATCTTGGCGGATACATCTAGCAGTAGTTTGGCTAGCTTGTCGAGCTCCTGCCGGCCTTCTTCGCCCAGTTCTGCCGAGGCGGAAGCAAACAGCAGCTCGGAGGGCAGCAGGAACCGGTCGCCGACGATCCGGACATTCTCGTTGCCTGCCAGAATATCCCGCAACCGGGCAAAGAACTCGGACTGATACTGTTCGAGTTGGTTGACGCGCTCGGCCAGTAGGGTGTTCAGCCGTCTGCTGACCTGTTCCAGTTCCTGCTCCTTGTCGGCGGTCATCTGTTCCTGGAGCTCCAGCGCCGAGGCAATCTGCCTGAGTTGCTCTCGCAAGGAGGCTATCTGATTCGACAGCCTCAGGATCATCGCCTGCTGGCTGGCCGATATATCGTCTTTCTCGTCAATCGACTCTTCCATGCTGGCCAGTCGCTCCGATTGCGCATCGGCCATGGCGGTTTGCCGCATCAGTTGTTCACGGGTGGATTCCAGTTGACCGACCAGACTGTTGTTCCGCTCCTGAAGGCTGGTTAACTGATTTTCCAGTGCCTCGCTTCTGTTTTCTTCCAGGCCGAGCAATTCCGAGAGCTCGTTCAACTGGGCATTGAGTCGGGCGAGCTGGGTATCCCGGTCAGAGAGTGTCTGGGACAGGTAGAGCTGGCTGACCACGTAGACCAGCAGCATGAATATGACCAGCATCAACAAGGCCGAAAGGGCATCCACATATCCCGGCCAGACGTTGGTAGTGCTTCGGCTTCGGCGCCTGGAACCGATCATGACAGGTCTTTCTCGTCGTCTATCCGGTCCACGAGGTTGGTCACACCAGTCAGCCACTCCTCGAGGCCGTCATAAAAGCGGTTCTGGGCATGGCCGGCCTGGATATCCAGGAAGCCCAGTATCAGTGAGCCGCCCAATCCCAGCAGAGAGGAGCTGAACGCGGTGCCCATGCCCTCAAGCGGCGTAAGCAGGCCTTCCTGAAGCTCCGCAAACACCTTGCCGAAGTCTTCCTGGCTCATATCCAGTCCGGTGATGACCTGGCCGACCGAGTTGATGGTGCCCAGCAGGCCCCAGAAAGTACCCAGCAGGCCGAGGAAGACCAGCAGGCTGATGAAATAGCGCGTGATTTCCCGCTGTTCGTCCATGCGGGAGTGGATACCATCGAGCACGGTTCGAAGGGAAAGGGTAGACAGTGTGAACCGGTCCTTGGTTGCATCCTCGCCGAGCTGTCTTGCCAGCGGCTTCAGCAACTTGGGCTCCTGAACCACCGAAAGGCCGGCGTGTCCGGTTCTGAACTGAGCGATCCACTTCAGTTCCGGAAACAGCACGAACACCTGCCGGTAGGTGAGGGCGATGCCGATGATCAGAACCCCGAGAATCAGCAGATTGAAAACCCAGTTGGCCATAAAGGCCGAAATCAGGGGCTTGTGGATCAGGGCGCCGACGATGACGACCACGCCGAGGAACAGCGTCATCCAGAAAAGGGTGTGCTTGGGGTTGCTCATAGCGATGGCCAGCTTTTTTGAGATATTCCTCAAAACGTTAGCACAGATATGAGAAGCTGTTGGCGACAGTAACTGAACTTTAATCGGAGCGCGTCATGGCTGGTGAGTTGCCTTTCCGTTTTCGCTTCCGGGTTCGCTATGGTGAATGCGATGCCCAGGGCGTGGTGTTCAACGCACGTTATGCGGATTTCGTTGATATTGCTGTCAACGAATACATTCGCACCCTGTTTGGCGATTATCAGCACCTGCTGGATCAGGACCTGGATATCCAGGTGGTGAGCCTGACGGTGAACTGGAAGGCTCCGGCGAAGTTTGACGATGTTCTGGAAACCCGCATTCGCGCCGGGCGAATCGGAAACACCTCATTTACCCTGCATCTGGAGTTTTTCCGGTATGGGGATGACGGATTTATTGCCGATGCGGACGTCACCTATGTGCTGATTCAGCCTTCGGTGATGGGCAAGGTGGCGATACCTGATCACATTCGTCAATTGCTGGAGCTGGGCGCTCCGGGCGAGTTGATTAGTCACGCAGGGGAGTAAGCTGGGAGCAAAAAAGAAGGCCAGATGAGATTCATCTGGCCCTGGATTCATCCTGCAGTTACTGCCGGATCAGGCCTCTTGAAGAGCCTGCACAACGGCCTTCGCTGCCCCCTCGGAAGAGGCCGGGTTTTGCCCGGTAATCAGCTTGCCGTCCACCACGATGTGCGGTGCCCAGTCGTCACCGCGGGTGTAGGTGGCGGTGTTTTCCTTCAGCATGTCCTCCAGCAGGAAAGGCACCACGCCGCTCAGGCCAACCGCGTCTTCCTCGCTGTTGGTGAAGCCTGTTACTTCCCGGCCGCCAACGATGTTCTGGCCCGGTTTCACTTCCACGTTTTTGAACACGGCTGGTGCGTGGCAAACTGCACCGATCACCTTGTCCTGCTCGTAGGCTGTCTTGATCAGGGCAATGGACTTGTCGTCGTTAACCAGGTCCCAGAGCGGGCCGTGACCACCTGGATAGAAAATCGCGTCGTATTCGTTCATGTCCACGTCGCTCAGCTTTTTAGTGCTGGCGAGGGATTCCTTGGCGTGGGCATCCTGCTGGAACCGACGCGTGGTCTCGGTCAGCGCTTCCTCGGCCTCGCTGTTGGGATCGACTGGCGGCTGGCCACCCTTCGGTGACGCAATGGTGATGTCTGCGCCGGCATCCCGGAACACGTAGTAAGGCGCGGTGAACTCTTCGAGCCAGAAGCCGGTCTTATGGCCGGTGTCGCCCATCTGGTCATGGGATGTAAGAACCATCAGAATCTTCATGGTGTCCGTCCTTTTCATTGACGAATGAATGGCGCTTCTTGATTGCTGTGATAATGAAATTGTGCCATCAGTGACTGAATTCAACCGTCAGTACGTAAATTCGACGATCCCGGATCTTGAACCGTCTATACTGGAGACAGATGGCCAGACCTCATAAGAATCTGAAAACCTCACAGGCAAGGATGACTGGAATGCGAGTGTTCGCCACCGCTGTTCTGATGGCGTTAGTGTTTCCTGTTTCGGCCCAGCAGGGCACGGAAACCGTGGAAGCGCTGACCGTAACCGTGGGTGCCAATCATGCGCCCCCCTACCGGATTATCGAGGGTGGGGAGCCAACGGGCCTATATGTGGATATCTTCCAGGAAATTGCTGATCGGTTGGGCTGGAAAGTGCATTATCGGGAGGCGCCTTTCCGGCGGGTCTTGAGGATGGTGCAGCAGGGTGAGGTGGATGTCATGCTGGAGCCCCTGGAGCCCCTGGAGACCGCCGGACGGACCGAGCTCATGGAGTTCGTGGCGCCGGCATTTCCTCCGGAGCGGCGATTGTTTTTTTACCTTAACGCAGAAAACCGCATTGAGCGCTACGCTGATCTGTATGGACGAGCCATTGGCACTTTGGAAGGGGCGTCGTATTTCTCCCGTTTTGATAGTGATGACAGACTTCTCAAGGAGCCTGCGCCCCGTTACGAAAACCTGATGCTGATGATGCAGAAAGGTCGGGTAGATGTCGTGATCGCCCCAGAGCTCGTGGGTTTATACACGGTCGAAGAGTTGGGGCTGGATGTTAAGGTTTCACCGTTCTTTGTGCCGGGAGAGCGCTCTTACATTGCTGTTGCGAAGAACTCTCCCGTGCTGAAGTATGCCGATGACATTCGGGCGGCGCTGAAACTGATTGAGCTGGAAGGCATACACGAGGACCTGGTGTTGAAGTACATGGACCGAGTTGCTGAATGATTCCCGAACAGTCTGATCTCTGGTTTCTGCCTTTGGGTGGAACCGGTGAAATTGGTATGAACCTCAACCTCTATGGCCACGATGGTGCCTGGTTGATGGTGGATTGTGGTGTTACCTTTCCAAAGCCTGGTCGCATTGCTGCTGATGGCACGGTGCATCATCGTGGCGAGCCGCCGGTTCAAATGGCGGATCCTGCGTTCATTGCTGACCGCCGTGAACGGCTGGCGGGCCTGGTAATTACCCACGCCCACGAAGATCATGTCGGAGCTGTACCCTACCTCTGGCCGCTGCTGCAGTGCCCGATATACACCAGCCGGTTCACGGCCGAAATTCTGCGTCGCAAGCTCGCGGAGTTCGACCTGCTGCACCGGGTGCCGATCATCGAAGTGGAGACCGGCCAGAGCAAGCAGATCGGGCCATTCAGCGTGCAGTGGCTGGCGCTGACTCACTCCATCCCGGACCCTAATGCCCTGATGATTCGCACCGCCGCCGGTAACATCTTCCACAGCGGTGACTGGAAGCTGGATGAGCAGCCGCTGGTAGGCCATGGCTATTCGCCAAAAACCTTCACCGATCTGGCAAACGAGGGCGTGAACGCCATGGTGTGTGACTCCACCAACGCCACAGTCTCGGGTCACTCGGTATCCGAGGCGGCCTTGCATCAAGGATTGCTCAGAGCGACCCGCTCCGCCGAAGGCCGCGTTGTAGTGACCTGTTTTGGCAGTAATATCGCCCGATTACATACTCTGGCCTCAATCGCCAGGGAAACCGGCCGTTATATGGGTTTATTGGGCCGGTCTTTGATCAATATGAGTGGCGCCGCCAGGGCTGCAGGGCTGTGGGATTCGGCTGACCAGTTGATCAATCCGGCACATCTGGGGTATCTCCCGCGGGACGAAGTACTGGCCGTGGCCACGGGCAGTCAGGGCGAGCCGCGAACGGCTCTGCGCAGACTGGCCTCTGGTACCCATCCGGATTTTGAGCTGGAGGCGGGCGACACGGTAATCTTCAGCGCTCGCGCCATCCCCGGCAACGAGGAATCCATCGAGGCGCTGGTGACCAGACTGAAAGAGTTGGGGGTGAGGGTAATCACGGCCGAGGATGCTGATTTGCCAATTCATGCTTCAGGTCATCCCGCGCAGGAAGAGCTGGAGTTAATGTATAAATGGGTAAAGCCTGCCATTGCCATTCCGGTTCATGGTGAGGCTGAACACATGGAAGCGCACGCTGACATTGCCAAAGCAACTGGTGTACCCCGTGCCATGGTGGGCCGAAACGGCGATCTTTTCATGATCCGGCCGGTGCCGGGAATTCGTCGCCAGGTTGTTGAAACTGGCCGTCTGGGCTGGCACAAAGAGGGTCTTGTCAGAGTTGAATAAGTCATTTACTTCTGTTGTCGGTAGGTCGCTTGTATTCGCAGTGGCTTCCGTGTTTCTGGCCCCGGTTCACGCATTGCCAGACCCTTCCTGCAATACGCACATCGTGAGCGGGAATCCGGAGTATCCGCCCCTGCTCTGGCGCGACCAGCAGCGCCCGGGCTATCTGATTGGCGCGGTGCCTGCTTTGCTCAAGGAAATTACGGAGCCATTGGGCGTGAATGTGGAAGTGAGGGACATAGGCTCTTGGGCCCGGGTCCAGCGCATGGCACGCCAGGGCGATATCGACATGGTGGCGGGCGCGTTCATTACCTCGGAACGCATTGGCTATATGGACTATTTGCTGCCGCCAATAACGCACCTGCCGACCGCTGTCTGGGTCCCCAAAGGCCGGGAGTTTGTCTATCGCCACTGGCCAGACCTGATGGGTAAGCGGGGCAGCACACTGATCAACAACAGTTTTGGCCAGAATTTCGACCGGTATGCAGAAGAAAATCTCCTCATTGAGGGAGTCAGGTCGATTGAGCAATCCTTCCAGATGGCGCTGGTTGACCGGGTGGATTATGTCCTCTATGAAGTGTTGCAGGGCGGGGTAAAACTCGAATATCTGGGCATTGCTGATCAATTCGTTTCCCTGTCGCCCCCGGTGAGTCGTGAGGGCCTGTTCTTTACTTTTTCCAAAGCCTCTCCTTGTAACTCCTTTGAGCTAAGGGAGCGTATTGCGGAGAGCCTATACGAGCTTGTGAATACTGGCCGGGTCGATGAGTTAATCCGGCGGTATAAAGACCTTTACACAGGAGCAGGTTAAGTGGAGGTCTCTTTCAGATGGGCGTGAACTTTAATGTGGCGCCTGTCGTAACTTGAGAGAGACACTCCGAGCAGGTAGAAAACAAACAGGAAGAATTGCTGGGAAGGAGTCCATGGCGATGGTGAAGGCAGTGACCCAAGATCAACGTGAGTTCGTTTACAGGCTATCTCTTGGCCTGTCGAGATCCACTGTCGACGAGCTTGATGGCAGCATCCATAGCTTCATCGCTGAGCTTGGAGATCGGCTTGATGCTGATCGCTCCTATTTGATCATGTTCGACGAAGCTACCCAGACCATTTCCATCACGCATGAAGCCTGCAGAAGTGGCGTTATACCCCAGAGAGATGCAGTTCAGAACGTACCGATGGCCCGTTTTCCCTGGCTAATGGATCAGTTGCAAACCCTATCGATGCTTGTCATCCCCGAAGTCCAAGAACTGCCCCCTGATGCGGAAGAGGAGAAATTGGAGTTCCAGCGGGAGAGTATCCGCAGTCTCGTGCTGGTTGGTTTGAGGCTGGAAGGTCAGGTCCGGGGCATCCTGGGTTTCGATTATCTTGACCAGTCTCGAGTGTTGGATTCAGAAACAGAAGAGTTCGTGCTTCAGGTTGGTGAGGTTTTGGGGGCATCTGTTCACAGACAGATACTGGCAGGCCGGAACGTCAGGTTCGAGAATAGCCTTTATCGTTATTCCGACCAGTTCCCGGGCGTTATCTTCCAGTTCAGGATGTATCCCGACGGACATGTAACTTTTCCTTTCATCAGCGAGAAAGTTGAAAATCTTTTCGGGTTTGCGGCTGATCTGCTTGGTGTCGATGCCCAGCCTCTGCTCGACCTGATCGAGGATGAAGACAAGCCATCCTTTTTTGAAAAGGTTAATGAGTCTCGCCAGCGCATGACCCCCTTTGAAACCGACTTTCGAGCCTACAAATGCGATGGCACGATGGCCTGGGTGGAAGCCAGGTCGGTGCCAGCCCGATTAGCGGACGACAGCATGACCTGGCACGGCTATTTTTTCGATGTTACGGACCGTAAGCAATCGGAATCCGAAATCGAGAAGCTCGCCTTTTACGACCCACTGACCGGCCTGCCAAACCGGCGCCTGCTCAGGGATCGCCTGGCGCAGGCGTTAACCGGGAGCAATCGGGATCATAATCATGGTGCTCTGGTATTTATTGATCTTGATAACTTCAAGAATATCAATGATTCCGCGGGTCATCTGACCGGCGATGAGCTTCTGGTCCAGGTGGGGGAGAGGTTGAAAAACACGGTCCGGGACTGGGATACCGTTGCCCGGCTCGGTGGGGACGAGTTTGTTCTCATTCTGAAGGGATTTCCCGCCGAGCCGGCCGATGCTGCTGCCAAGGTTGAGAAAGTCTGCGAGAAAATCCGCGATGCCCTCAACGAGCCCTATAATCTCAACGGCATAGAATATACGGGCACTCCAAGCATCGGCATCACACTGTTTTACGATCACGAAACGTCCCTTGAAGAGCTTCTGAGCCAGGCCGATATGGCCATGTTTCGGGCCAAGGAGGACGGCCGCAATTGCATCCGCTTCTACGACTCCATGATGCAGAAGAAAGTATCTGAGCGGCTGGCTCTTGAGTCGGACCTCAGGATGGCGATACGGAGGAAGCAGCTGGCAGTCCACTATCAGGTCATGGTTAACGAAAAAGGTGATCCTGTTGGTGCTGAGGCATTGCTTCGCTGGCACTGTCCGGGGCGCGGTATGGTTTCTCCCGCCGAGTTCATTCCTCTGGCCGAGGAAACCGGCCTCATTGAATCGGTCGGCTACTGGGTGCTGGAGGATGTTTTCTCCCGGGTGGCCAGCTGGAAGAAGCGAGGCGGTGCGTTGTCGCAGCTCCAGGTCTCGATCAACGTGAGTGCAAGGCAGTTTCACCTGCCTTCGTTCTGCTCGACGGTGATGGCACTGCTGAGAAAAACCGGTGCCTCCCCAAGAAACCTGAAAGTAGAAATCACCGAAAGCGCTCTTGCCTACGATCTCGAGTTGGTGGAGGAAACACTTCGAACCCTGAGAAGCATGGGAATACGGATCTCCCTCGATGATTTCGGCACGGGTTACTCGTCCCTCGGCTACTTGAAGCGCCTATCTCTGGATGAGTTGAAAATTGATCAGGGGTTTGTGCGAGACATCCTGGATGATCCTAATGATGCGGCTATCGCAGAGACCATCCTGGCCTTGGCCTCTGCGCTCAAACTGTCAGCAGTGGCCGAAGGTGTGGAAACCAAAGGGCAACTGGAACGCCTTGTTGGCATGGGGTGCAACCGTTTCCAGGGCTACCATTTCAGCCGCCCGCTCCCAGCGCTGGAGTTCGAGAAGTTGATTGAGCAAGCAATCGGTGATCGAAAGCGGAGGGCTTGGTAGTTCGCATCCTATCTGTATAAACTGGTACCTTGCTTCTAATCCGTTTCAAACAACATCGAGACCAGTCCCCTATGGCAATCTGGACCAGAACCCCGAACCTTGAACACCTGGCAAAATCCAGCGAAAACACCGCGGTCAGCTACATGGGTATCGAGTACCTTGAAATTGGCGACGACTATGTCAAAGGCCGTATGCCTGTTGATGAACGCACCGTACAGCCTTTTGGCATTCTGCATGGCGGCGCATCGGTGCTGCTGGCGGAAACCCTTGGCAGTATGGCGGCCAATTGCTGCCTGAAAAACCCGAAAACTGTCGCTGTTGGACTGGATATCAACGCCAATCACATCCGCCCGGTTACCAAGGGCTGGGTGTATGGCACAGCCAGGCCTATTCACATTGGTAGTGCGACTCAGGTCTGGGAAATCCTTCTGGAGAACGAAGAGGGGAAAACTACCTGTGTTTCGCGGCTGACCATGGCGGTAACAAAACGGCCAGGCTGAGAGAGGTTGGTTGGGTTTCAGGGCTGCTCGGCGGGCGCTCTTGGTCTGGTTACGATCAGCCCCTGATCTACAAACTCCTGAAGTACGATGTTGTGGGTACCGTCCGGAACCTCGCGGGCGATTCGATAGATTTCGCCTGCGGCATCCTCCGAGCTGACCTTCAGATCGACCGTTCGGTAAGGTGTCATCACGCTTTTGTCAGACTCCCTGACCAGCAGAACGCAAGGCTTGAGTTTATGCTCCGGCCGGCTCTCCACAACGATGCCCACCTCTCCGTTGATCATTTCCACGATGGAGCCCGGCGGGTAGATGCCGATGAGTTGGATAAACTCATCCGCAAGTTCGGCGTCAAACTGGGTACCCCGGTGTTTGTGGATGATATCCAGCGCCTGCATGGACGCCCTGCCTTTATCATAGACACGGTCACTGGTAATGGCGTCGTAGGTGTCGACAAGGCCCACGATCTTTGCAAAGTAGGGAATTTGATGTGCTTCGAGGCCTCTGGGGTAGCCTGAGCCATCCATCCTTTCATGATGACTGAACGCAACATCGACCGCGGTGTTGAGCGAATGGCTGGTGCCCATGGGAATCGTTCTGCCGTGAGTCGTGTGGTGCCTCATCAACTCAAACTCTTTCGGAGTCAGAGCGCCCGGTTTGTTCAGGATTTCGTCCGGGATTTTTGTTTTGCCAACATCGTGCAACAGACCGCAGAGCGCAAGGGTCTCGATTTCGCCCTGTAACAAACCGAGATGTTTTCCAAACGCTGCGCAAAGAATCGAGACGTTGATGCAGTGCTCGGCCGTATACGCGTCCTGATGCTTGATCTTGGTAAGTAGCATCAGTGCGTTCTCGTTTCTAAGCACGCTTTCAACGCATCCTTTGACGACTTTGCGCGCATTGTTGATGTCCAGGGTGCGACCGACCCGCAATCCTGACATGATCGCTTTGGCGGTCTCTTGCGCGTCCTCGAATCGGATCCTGGCCGTAGCCATCTCAGTGCCAGCGTCGACCTTATTGATGTAGGTGACTCGCTTACGAGGTACGGAAGGTTTTTGGGGTGCCGGTTCTGATGCTGATTTGCGCTTGAAAAGCCGGCGCAATCCTGATGGTTTCTGATTGCGGTTGGTTCCCTCATGAACGGTATTCGTTTTCTGAACCCGTCCCTCAATGAAAACAAACCCGCATTGAGCGCGTAGCGCCTCAATGTCTGACTGGTCTTTGATCACAAAGCCCTGAATCAGAAAATCGGTCTCCTCCCAAGGGCGGTCCAGCCGAACCACATGCATGCCGATCGCAAGTTCGGCGACGTCTAATTGGGTTTCGACAATTTCCTGATGGCTTTTATTCATGACTAGATCCTATCACCCGCTGCTGCCATTTTGACGGAAGAAGAACATAAAAGCGGAGGCTGAATTGCAAAATCTGGTCAAATAGTGTTCGCTTATCATGCGCGGGTCAAGCGCCTGAAGCACAGTCGACATTCGCTTTTCGATACTTGAACGGGAATCGTCCGTCATGTCGGATCACCGCTTTTTCCATCTCTGGTGGCTTGCACTCGCTGCGGCTCTTATCCCGCTGTTAACCATCCATATCACGTTTACAGTTTCAGTGCTGGAAGGGCATGTGGAGCTATGCAATCCCTACTGGGACAGCTGCACCAGCATCAGCCGGACTGGTCGTCACGGCACCTCTTACTTCATTTTCAAAGGTACCATGCTGCCGGCGGCTCTGTTGGGCATTCTGTTCTGGTGGCTTAACGGTCGGTGGCTGCGCCAGCTCGGCGTTCATTCCAGCGGTGTGGCCTGGGTCCCCTGGCTGGGCCTGGTGGCCAGCGTTTCGCTCGGCGCCTATACCCTGGCTCTGGGACACGCCGGGGACGGCTTCAACCTGATCCGCCGTATTGGCGTGGTTCTGTATTTCTCGCTCACGTTCATCTGTGAGCTGATGGTCAGTTCCGGATTGCGCAGCCATCCGTTGTGGAAGAACACGGGCATGAGGCTGCTGAATCTTTGCCAGCTTATTCTGGCGGTAGGCATTCTCTCAGTCATCCTGAATGGCGTGGCGCCCGAGTTCTACAGCCGCAAGGACGATGCATTCGAGTGGATTCTGGCGTTCCTGATCAATGCTCACGCGCTCTGGCTGGCTTTATTGTGGAAGAAAAACCGATTCCGCGTGCGCCTCTGGTCCGATTCCTAAAGTGAGATCAGCCCGCGAATCAGCGCCGCCGTTCCGGCGATGGCTGCGATACCGAGAATTACCGGGCGAAGCCCCTCGAAGGGCATACGGTGAACCAGCTTGCCTGACAGCCAGAAGCCCAGGAATACTCCAGGGAAAGTAACGGCGAACAGGAAAAGCTCTCGGGTTCCCAGGTAGCCAGAGGCGAGCAGGCCTGACAGACTTAGCACGCTGGCAGCCAGGAAGAAGGCCGACATGTTAGCCCTGACCAACGGTCCCTTTTCATTCTGGTAAATCATCGCAATTGGCGGTCCACCTACGGCGGTAATAGTGCCCATATAGGTGGAAGCGGCTCCGGCCAGCACGCTGTTGCGTGCGTTGAGCGCCGGCTTGAGGCCGCCAACACTGAGCGCTACGCCGGCAAGGATGAGAATGCCGAAGGTCAGTTCGAAGCCTTTGGTCGAAATCACCAGCAACGTCAGTGCTGCCAGGACTGCCCCGGCAACGCCGCCACCGATGGCAAAACGCACTTCCCTGACCTGCAATGCGCCGCGATTGCGGATCAGCATGAATACAGTGAGCAGAGTGGCATTCAGGATCAGGGGACCGGGCACTAACACAGGGCTTATCAGGAATAGCAATGGCGCGGCCAGTGTGCCAATGCCATAGCCGGCCACGCCTTGCAGGCAAGCTCCGGCAAGAATGGCAAGGTTGGCCAGAAGAATCTGTAACAGCGACACATCTGTCAAAGGAAATCACCAAAAAGGTCAGGGGAGTAGGCCGGAGCAACGCCGGTTTGATATTGATACACTGCCGGATTACGAGCATAGCCGAAACGATCGAAGCCCGATGATTCTACAGACTGAAAATCGAAACTGCCCCTGCGGCAGCGGTAAATCCTACAGCGAATGCTGCCAGCCTCTCCATCAGGGCGAAGTAGCGTCTACTCCGGAAGCGCTGATGCGATCCCGGTACGCGGCCTTCGTTCTCAAGCTGCCGGATTATCTGCGGGCCACCTGGCACGAGAGTTCACGGCCAGAGACGCTTAGCCTGGAAGACTCACCAGACTGGACCTCCTTGCAAATCCTGGACACCAACCAGTCCGGCGATCGTGGCTCGGTGCTTTTTCGTGCGGTCTACCGTCTGGGCAAGGGCTGGGGGTTTCTCGAAGAAAACTCCGATTTTGTCCGGGAGCAGGGCCGTTGGTATTACCTTCGAGGTGATACCAGCGAGGGCCAGCTGAAGCCCGGTCGCAACGAACCCTGCCCCTGCGGGAGTGGCCGAAAGCACAAGGCCTGCTGCCTGTAAGCGCCCGTTACTCGAAGGACGGCAGTTCGGGTTTGGCAACCGGTTTGTTGGCTTCCTGCCAGGCATCAAATCCTCCGGCGATGGACTGCACGTGCATGTAGCCCATTTCTTTCAGGGCTTTTGCACTGAGAGCCGCTCGCCCGGACGTTTTGCAGTAACACACAATGTTCATATCGCGGCTCTCGAACGCCGGATCATTGGTGAACTTGAACTCCAGTAAACCACGGGAGATGTTGACCGCGCCGGGTATGTGGCCGGCCCGGTACTCATCCGCATCACGCACATCGAGGAGTAAGTCAGCGTTCTTGATGGCGTCTTCCGCCTGATCAAGGGGTACTTCCTGAATCTCTTTCCTGGCGGCTTCTACCAGATCATGGGCAGTTTTCATGGGTAAGCTCCTCATACTGATGGAATAAGGTTATACCTCAGGATAAGGGTTTGGGGCGCCTGGTGACACCCCGTACATGCATGATTAAGCGGTTTCGTTATCTCCGATGGCGCAGGCGTATTTGCGCTCATAGCGTTTGTCTGCCCATTTCCCGTAGATGCGCGAGGCAATCTGGAAGATACCTGGCCACAGCAGGGGTTTGAACAGAAAACCAAAGGGCGTGTGGGACCAGGCGCGAACATTTGCGGGCAGACCGATGACCCACTCGCCGGTCCAGGTCATCAGGTGCAGGCGTCTGAGCAGAGCTTCGTGACTTGGCAGGTTGGCGCTACCGTCGCGCTGTTCATGGATGTCCGCAAAGATCAGATTGCCACGCTGGAGTTTGCGCAGGGTGCGGATCTCTTTGGCGCAAAGTGGGCATTGTCCGTCGTAAAACAGGGTGTCATAACGGGGCTCCATCGAGTCCTCCAAGGGTCAGAATCTGTTTCCGGGCGTTCGCTTTGTGGTTTCCCAGCGTTTCCACGATCCCATTGAGCGCGGCTGGCAGTACCTCTGGCGCCGCCTGGCGGAACTGGTCGAGAAGCAAAGTCTGAACGTGCAGATCCTGGAACCGGCCATAGAGCTCTTGCCGCTCCTTTAAGATTTTCAGGTTGCGCTTCCAGGTCTTTGCATCCAGTTCCATCAGGTAACGGATTCGTTTGAGTTGCTTGCGCAGCCGATGGATATCTTCATCCGGTGAAGTGTGCATCAGCTCGGCAGTGCGTTTATTGAACTCCTTGATACGACGTTCCAAGGCCCTTCGGATGTCTTTCGGCCGGAGTGTTGCGGCCGATTTCTGAAACTTTCGCGAATCAATCAGATTGCGCCAGTGTTCCAGGCTGCCCTGGTAGCGCTTGCTTTTCAGTCGCTTTGCCAGCTTTTTATGATGGCTGGCGGCTTCGCGCTCGAACCAGATCTGCAAGGCTGCCCGAATTTCCGCGTCATCTGCGCAAAGTTCCGGCAGGTCCTGAAGAAACACGTGAAGGTCGCGCAGTGGGCCCGTTGCCCTTGCATGGCGCTTCAGGGTTTTAACCCCCTTGGCCAGCGACTTGTCACCAGTCACGTCCTGAACCGATTCGGCGATGGCACGGCTGCGTCGAATCGCAATCCGGTACTGGTGCAGAAATTCGTCATCCAGGCCAAGGGCGACGCCCCGTTCCAGTTGCCTTAGCCGATCAAATTGATGGTGAAGGGCCTTGGGAATGTCCCTTGCAGGATCGTCCCCCGCGGTTCTGGCTGTCTTTTTAAGCTTTCGTTCGCAGTGGGCGTAGCTGTAATCCTGTGGCGTTATCAGAGTCACCAGTTTGCCCTTGCCGCGACCAATCTGGCGCCAGTGTTTGATCGAAAGCCGGATGTGAATAACGCTGGCGGTGGGTAGCTGTTCCGGGGGCTGCTTCAGGAGGGACTGGGCAAGTTCCAGTAACGCCGGGTTGTGGCCGACCAGGGTAATCTGTGGAGCTTCTGCCTGCTCTTCGAGCCATGCGAGTAGTCGCCGATAGTCAAAGGTATACAGCTCACTCAGGGTGTGGCAGCGCTCGGCTGCAACTGTGTCGGGCAGTATGCCTTGCAGTGTCGCGACGGCCCGCTTGGCGTTGCTGCTGTATACATCGCCTTCGAACGCGCCGACAGATTTCAGGGTATTTCCCAATGGGGCCAGTTGGCTGATGCCCCGCGCATTGAGGGGGCGTTCCCGGTCAGAAAGTGATTCGTCGGCCCAGCTGGACTTGGCGTGGCGTACCAGAAACAGGTGCTTCATTGGCCTACCTTCGTAGTGGTCCTTTAGTCTGATTCCCGCTCAAGACAATCGGGTTACTGCCGTTACTGTACCTAGCTGAAAATAATGGTGGAAGGTTTGTCCGATGGCAGGCGGCTCGGCGAATCAGTGCGCCTGCTGAAACCTGCCTTAACAAACTGGAACAGATCACGCCAAGTGGTCCGTGGATAATCCTCACCAACGGAAATTCCCTGGAGAGTTCGGAAAAATGAATGTCTTGAGTAAAGTGAAAATACGCTCGCGCTTGCTGGTGGCAGTACTTGTGCCGGTACTCGTCACGGCGGCAACATTGGCGTGGATCACCGCCAGTCAGATTCAGGCCAATGGTGAAGATGAGCTCAAGCGTCTTGAGAACAGCCTCCTGGAAGCACGGAAGGCTGGTTTACAGAATCTCATTGATGCCGCAGAGGCCGTGGTTCTGGAGGCCAAGAATGACCCATCGATGACGGAGGCGGAAGCGAAGGAGGCGGCAGCGGCGCGCCTGCGCTCGATCCGTTTTGATGAGACGAACTACGTGTTCGCCTATACCAGGGATGTATACAACCTGGCCTATGCCCCGGACCCTTCCAAAGAAGGACCGACCAAGAATCCGGTTGTCAGGGGGTTGGTGGCCGATCTGTTCGTCGCTGCCCGCGGTGAGGGCTTCTACGGCTATGACTGGATGAACCCTGCCTCCGGCAATGAAGAACCCAAGATGTCCTATTCCACCATTATCCCGGACTGGGACTGGATGATCGGTGCTGGTGTCTACATTACCGATATTGACCGGCAGGTCGCTGCTGCTCGCGAGGACATTGAAGCGGGCATGGCGGAGGCCCTGGGCTTTATCCTTCTGGTGACGGTTGTGGTTGTCGTAATCGCTCTGGTGATCGGCGTATTCGTTGGCCGTAGCGTGACCCGGCCGCTGAAGAACGTCAGCAACATGATGCAGGAAATTGCTGATGGTGAGGGCGATCTCCGCCAGCGGTTGCCGGATGAGGGTACCGACGAGCTGGCCGAGCTCGGTCGTCGTTTCAATGCCTTTGTCGTCAAGATCCAGGACACCATGCGAGAAGTCGGCGCCACCACGGATCAGGTGGCGTCCGCGGCGGAAGAGCTCAGCCGGGTCGCGAATGAAACCCGGGCCTCGGTTCAGGAACAGGGCTCCGAGACTGACCAGATTGCCTCTGCGATCAATGAAATGGCCGCGACCATCCAGCAGATTTCCGGCAATGCCAATGAGGTTGAGAGCTCGGCCTCGGACGCCGACCGCATGGCCCGTGAGGGTGGTGAAACCATTAGCAGTGCCCAGGGCGCGGTGAACAAGCTGTCCGAGGAGATCGAGGACACGGCCCGCAGTATCAACGCCCTTGCGGAAAAATCCGATGAGATCCAGCAGGTACTGGATGTCATCCATGCGGTAACTGAACAGACCAACCTGCTGGCTCTCAATGCCGCGATTGAGGCAGCCCGGGCCGGCGAGCATGGTCGTGGGTTCTCGGTGGTTGCTGATGAAGTACGCCAGCTTGCAAAACGCAGCGCCGAGTCCGCTGATCAGATTCGTACCATGATTGACGGCTTTGTGACTGAATCCAAGGCATCGGTGGAGCGGATGAACAAATCACGCAACCGTTCAACGGAAACGGTCGAAAGGATCAATCATGCAACCAGCGCGCTGCGAACCATCGAGACCTCGATTGGCAAGATTCATGATCAGGTAACCCAGATCGCAACCGCCTCAGAGCAACAAAGCCAGGTGGCTGAAGAGGTCAATCAGAACGTGGTCCGCATTGTCGACGCTGCCCAGCGTAGCGATACCGGCGTAACCCAAACCAACGAGGCCAGTCATGAACTGGCGCGGCTTGGTGAGAGCCTACGGGAGCTGGTCGGGCAGTTCAAAGTCTGATCAACCAGGGGCGCTCTCGCTGATCAGCTGACGCAGTCGGCGAGAGCGCTTGGCTCTGGAGAATATGGTAGCGGTCAGGTAATCGGCATCAAAAGGCTTCAATATATAGTCGTCACCACCAAGTGCCACACTCAGAGTTTTCTCATCCTGATGGGTTTGAGAGGTCAGAAACACGATCGGTGTAGCGTCAAACTGCCGGTCCTCTCTGAGAATAGCGGCGAGCTCGGTTCCTGAGACTTCAGGCATCATGATATCGAGAATAATGACATCCGGATTTATCTGGCGAGCAGTTCTCAGTGCTTGCAAAGGCTCGTCGGTAGCATGCACTTCAAGGCCGATCTGCTCCAGCTGGATTTTTGCTGCCTGCAGGACCGTTTGATCATCATCCACCATGAGAACGCGGTATTTGGGCGTATGTTTACGCTCGGCAAATTCGTGCGCAATGTCCATCAATCGAGTTTTGCTGATCGGTTTTACAAGGTAGCGGGAAGCGCCCGCTCTCAGCGCGGCCAGTCTGGCAGGCATTTCGTCGTGGACTGAGAGAAAGATAACCGCGGGCATACGGCCGAGCCTGTTGCGGAGCTGCCTTACGGTGTCTGGTCCTGCTGCCGTGTCCTCGCCGAAAGCAACGTCCATGATAATCATGTCCGGTCGCGACAGGGTTTCGAATATGTCCAGATAGACCGAGGAAGAGAAGAATGCCTCGGCGTCAAAGCCTGCCTCCAGAAGCCAGGTAAGCATTTCTTGGGCAAGGAGCTCGTCGTCGTCCACTATGTGAATTTTGCGAGACCCTTTTCGCGTTGGTTCTTTTTTCTCCGTAATTGTTGATTCGGTATCGCACTCGCGCATTGTGGCGATCAGTTTTGCCATCAGGTCTTTTTTTGTTATCGGGTCCTGAGGGTGGGTGTGCCAAAGCTCCGCAAGCGACATAAGTTGCCTTGCAGCTTCAGACACACAATGAAGCCCAAGAGAGCCTGAGGACCCGGCGAGTTTATGTACCTCGTGGACTAACAGTGTCAAAGTCGAGTTCAGGTCGCCCGACTCGGAGGGCAGGTCTTGGGCAGGAATACTCCCGATAAGATGTTCCAGGCGCTCGAACGTTTCGGGCATCCTGGCGACGTAGTTCTCACGGAGGGCCTGCAACCGCGCGCGCTGCTGCGAAAGATCCTTTTCCTGCATTGGCGTTACACCGTTTCTCTGAGTTTGGTAACCGTCTGATCTTGAGCTTGAGCTTATGAAAAGAAGTGATCATTCGCCACTATTTGGTCTTCTTGGATCTCTCGGGATAAGATTCGAGGGTTAACAAAAGCCATCGCATAACAACGAAATAGAGGTTCCACAACAATGACCCGCTCGCTAAAAGCAATATTGGCGTCGGTGGTGCTCTTCGCGAGCAGTGCCAGCTCCGCCGAGGAAAGCTATACCCTGCGCCTTGCGCAAACCTGGGGGCCAAACTCTCCGGTACTGGGGGAGACTGTTCAGCATATGGCGGACATGGCAGAGACCATGTCGGATGGCCGTCTGCTGATTCGCATAGATCCATCCAACAAGCACAAGGCCCCCTTCGGAATCTTCGATCTCGTTCGCAACGGCCAGTACGACATGGGCCATACCGCGTCCTATTACTACAAGGGCTCAATCCCGAACGCTATGTACTTCACCACCATTCCGTTCGGGCTGATCGCGCCCGAGATGTACGCCTGGTTCTACCACGGTGAGGGCATGGAGCTGATGCAGAAGGTGTATGAACCCTATGGCATGCTGTCCTTCCCGGGTGGTAATACCGGTAACCAGATGGGTGGCTGGTTCCGCGAGGAGATCAATTCACTTGAGGATCTTCAGGGCCTGAAGATGCGCACCCCGGGGTTCGCTGGCGAGGTTATGTCGGAATTGGGTGTTGCCGTGACCAACCTGCCGCCGGGTGAGCTGTACACCGCACTCGAGCGTGGCACCGTGGATGCCGTTGAATGGGTCGGTCCTGCCCTGGATTTCCAGATGGGTTTCCACCAGATCGCCAAGTACTACTATTCGGGCTGGCAGGAGCCGGGCGCGGAAGTTCAGTTCCTGATCAACAAGAAGACCTGGGAAGAGCTGCCAAAGGATCTTCAGGAGATCCTGCGGGTTGCCATGCGCACCGCTGCCTATGACATGTACATCCAGAGCACCCACCAGAGTGGCGTGGCCTGGGATCGCATGAAAGAAGACTACCCGGATGTAACTCACAAGGTATTCCCGCCGGAAGTCATTGATGCCCTGCGCAGCACCACTAACCGTTTGCTGGCCGAAGCCGCTGAGAAGGATCCGCTTGCGAAAGAAATTATCGATTCACAGCGTGACTACCTCAAGCAGGTTCGTCAGTGGACCAACATTTCCGACAAGGCCTATCTGAACAGTGTCGCTGAAGACTGAAGCCTGACAATACCTGAGAGCCCGTCGAAGGCTTGAGGGCTTTGTCAGTCAAAGGGGCGCCGGGGCTGTAATACTCCGGCGCCCCTTTTTGTTTGCGTCGGTTTCTGGAAAAATAGGCCGCTCATTCTTTGGGCAGCGCCGATGAAACAGACACTGCTATCCCTGAGCAATGTTTCCAAGCAATTCGGTGGCAAAACGGTGCTCGACGGTCTGGATCTTGAGATCTACGACGGCGAGTTCATTACCCTGTTGGGGCCTTCCGGCTGCGGTAAGACTACGCTGCTGCGCCTCATGGCGGGCTTTGAGCATCCTGACGAGGGCACCATTACCCTGGCGGGAGAAAATCTCACTCACACCGCCCCGGAAAACCGGCCGCTGAATACCGTTTTCCAGCACTACGCGCTGTTCCCCCACATGTCAGTGTTCGACAACGTGGCCTACGGCCTGAAGATGGAAAAACGTCCCAAGGACGAGATTCGCCAGCGTGTCGATGAAGCCCTGGCCATGGTGCAGTTGCAGGATTTTGCCCGGCGCAAACCCCATCAGTTGTCCGGCGGACAGCAGCAGAGGGTCGCCATTGCCCGCGCGGTGGTCAAACGCCCACGCCTGCTACTGCTGGATGAACCCCTTTCGGCCCTCGATTACAAACTGCGTCGCACCATGCAGGTGGAGCTGAAGCGACTGCAGCGGGAGCTCGGCATCACCTTTGTCTTTGTGACCCACGATCAGGAAGAGGCGCTGTCGATGTCGGATCGGGTGGTGGTGCTCAAGGATGGCCTCGTTCAGCAACTGGGAACGCCCCGGGAAGTCTATGAGCGACCGGCGAATCTGTTCACCGCGCGGTTTGTGGGTGAGACGAACTTTTTTCCGGGCACCGTTGAGTCGGTTCAGGACGGTTCCATTACGGTGGATGTGTTTGGCCTCAAGCGAACACTGCGTCGTCCGGATTTTCCGGTGCAGGCCGAGCAGTCCCTGCATGTCCTGCTGCGACCGGAAGATATCCGCGTTCTCGACCCTGACGACGAGAACGGCGTCGCAGGCAAGATTGTCGAGCGCAATTACAAGGGCAGCACGCTGGATTCGGTCATCCATCTCGCCGATGGCACCGAAGTTCTGGCCAGTGAATTCTTTGATGAAGATGACCCGGCGTTTGATTACCGGCTTGGAGAGCCCGTAAAAGTCAGCTGGGTTGATGGTTGGGAATGGCTGCTTCCAGAAGAAGCCAGCCAGAGGAGCGAAGAGGAACTGCCGGCCGATGCATAGCATTATGCAGCAGCCGTTCAAAAACGCTGTCCTGATTCTGGTCTGGGGCTGGCTCCTGTTCCTGGTACTGGCGCCCAATCTGCTGGTGGTAGGCGCCAGTGTCATGACCCGTGACCCGGTCTCGTTCCTGTCTCTGCCCCTGAATCTGGATGCCTATCGCCAGCTGTTTGATCCCCTGTATCTGGACGTCTTCCTGCATTCCCTGTACATGGCGGCGATGACCACGCTGGTGTGTTTGCTGATTGGCTATCCGTTTGCCTGGGCCCTGTCCAAAGTGGGCAAGCAACGTCAGCTGGTCCTGATCTTCCTTCTGATCGTGCCGTTCTGGACCAACTCTCTGGTGCGCACCTACGCACTGAAGCTGATCCTCGCCACCAATGGGCTGCTGAACAGCGCCTTGATGTCGGTCGGGCTTATCGATGAGCCGCTGCAGCTGCTTTACACCGAGGGCGCAGTGATCATTGGCCTGGTGTATCTGCTGTTGCCGTTCATGATCCTGCCACTGTATTCGGTGTTTGAGGATCTGAAGCAGGAGCTGCTGCTGGCTTCTCATGATCTGGGCGCGGGTCGGCTTTCAACCTTTGTGCACGTAATAGTTCCGCTCACATTGCCCGGAGTGCTGGCCGGCGTGATGCTGGTCTTGCTGCCGGCCATGGGCCTGTTCTTCGTTCCGGATATTCTGGGCGGTTCAAGAAACCTGCTGGTAGGCAACGTGATCAAGAACCAGTTCCTCGATGCCCGCAACTGGCCTTTCGGGGCTGCCGCCAGCATCGTGCTTACCGTGACCATGGCGTTCCTCATGTTCGCCCATCGCCTGAGTAAGCGGCGAATTGGCGAGGAGGGTGCCTGATGACACGGTGGCTGCCCCGAACCTATCTGACTCTGGTCTACATCCTTCTCTATGTGCCCATCGTGGTGCTGGTGGTGTTCTCGTTCAATGAATCCCGAACCGGTTATGCCTGGGGCGGGCTCAGCCTGCGCTGGTACGAGGCGCTTTTCAATAACCGGGCCATGGTCAATGCCATGTGGAATTCCCTCTGGCTGGCGCTGTCTGCCGCCACGGTGTCCACGGTTATCGGTACCCTGACGGCCCTGGCCCTGCACCGGTACCGGTTCCGGGGCAAAAAGCTGCTGAACGGCATGCTGTTTGTGGTGATGATGTCTCCGGAGATTGTCCTGGCTATTTCATTGCTGGCCCTGTTCCTGCTGGTAGGGCTGCAGCTGGGTTACGTTTCCCTGCTACTGGCTCACGTCACCTTCTGCCTCCCGTTTGTGGTGATCACGGTCATGGCCCGGTTGAGTGGTTTCGACGAGAGCCTGCCCGAGGCCGCCCGGGATCTGGGCGCTTCTGATTTTACGATGACCCGCACCGTGCTGATCCCGGTGATCATGCCGGCGTTACTGGCAGGCTGGCTGCTAGGGTTTACACTGTCTCTCGATGATGTGGTGGTCAGTACGTTTGTCAGTGGCCCGAGCTATGAAATTCTGCCCCTGCGCATCTATTCCATGGTGCGTGTGGGCCTGAAACCCGAGGTGAATGCCCTGGGCACACTGTTGCTGGTGTTTTCACTGGTTATGCTGATGTTGTCTCAATGGATTCTGGTAAGGAGCAAACGATGAAGAAACTGGCACTGGCCGGCTTGCTGGCAGTGGGATTGACGGGGTGCAGTTCCGAGGATCCCCGGGTTCTCAACCTCTATAACTGGTCCGAATACATGCCTCAGGAAGTCCTCGACCGTTTTACCGAGGAAACGGGCATTCAGGTGGTCTACACGACCTACGACAGTAACGAGGCCATGTATGCCCGTCTGAAGCTGCTGGATGACAGTGCGGCTTATGACCTTGCGGTGCCGTCGACCTACTACGTCAGCAAGATGCGCCAGGAAGACCTGCTGCTGCCGATTGATCGCAGTAAGATCGAGGGCTTCGATAACCTGGATCCGGAGCTGGTGAACCTGGATATCGACCCGGAGAACCAATTCTCGGTGCCTTATCTGTGGGGCACTACGGGGCTGGCCGTGGATACTGCAGATATTGAAGGTGAGCCGGTTACTGCCTGGGAAGACCTGTGGGAAGATCGCTTCGATGGCCGGGTGATGCTCACCAACGACATGCGGGAAGTTTTCCACGTTGGCCTGCGGGTGCTGGGCTATTCCGGCAACAGCACCAATCCGGACGAGATCGAGGCAGCCTATGAAAAGCTTGCCGAGCTGATGCCTTCGGTTCGCACCTTCAACTCCGATGCGCCCCGCATGCCCTACCTGGAAGGCGAGACCGATGTTGGCATGATCTGGAACGGCGAGGCCGTGATGGGCAAGGACACCATGGAGTCGCTCGAATACGTCTATCCGGAAGAAGGCATCATTGCCTGGCTGGACAGCTTCGTGATTCCGAAGAACGCCAAGAATCCGGAAGCGGCCCATCAGTTCATCAGTTTCGTGCTGCAACCTGAAATCTCTGCGCTGATCAGTGAGGAAATCGGTTACGCCACACCAAACCTGGCGGCGCGGGATCTGTTGCCGGACGAGGTTGCAAATAACCGTGCGAGCTATCCGAACGCCACCGACATGATCAATGCCGAGTTCCAGACCGATATCGGCGACGATGCCCTGCAGGTGTATGCCAAGTACTGGGAAATGCTGAAGTCTGGGCGTTAAGCGCGTCGATACTTCATGGCACTATAGAAAACGGAGGCTGCGGCCTCCGTTTTTTCGTACCGGGTTTCAGAAAACTGCAATACATGGTCTATAACTTCCTGATAACAAATGGTTAGCAAACTCTTGAACTTGCCATCAGTAAGGACACGTTATGATCATGCCCTCTCGCTCGACACGGAACCGTGCTTTTTTGCTGTCTGCAGCCCTTGCCACCGCCAGCTTTTCCGGCACTACGCTGGCCGAAGAGCTGCGCCTGATTACCTGGGGTGGCTACGCTCCGGATGATGTGGTCGCTCAGTTTGAAGAAGAGACCGGCATTGATGTACAGGTGACCCTCTCCAACAATGAAGACATGATTTCCAAGCTCCGCGCCACGGGCGGGGCGGGTTTTGATCTGGCCCAGCCCAGCCAGGACCGCGTTGTCGGCGTTCAGCGTCAGTTCAATATCTATAAACCCATCGATTTCAGCCGCGTAAACACGGACCAGTTGCAGCCGTCCATGGTCAAGGCGACCCAGGAGTCCACGGAGCTAGATGGCAAGTTTTATGGTGTGCCTTCGGTGTGGGGAACAAGTGGTCTGATCGTGCACAGTTCGGTTGCGGATATCGTGAGCGATTACACCGACCTGTGTGATTCCGGTGTCGAGGGCCAGGTCAGCTACCGGCTGAAACGGCCGACCCTGATCGGTTTTGCCTTTGCCATGGGGATGGACCCGTTTGCGGCCTATGACAATCGCGACGAGTACGAGACCATCATGACAAAGGTTGAGGACAAGCTGATTGACTGCAAGAGCAATGTGAAAACCTACTGGACCGGCGGCGACCAACTGCTGGCCCTGCTGCGCACCGGTGAAGTGAAAGCGGCCATGGCCTGGGATGCCGGCGGCTGGAAGCTCAACGCTGAAAACCCGGACATTCGGTTTGTGGCCCCCGAATCCGGTGCCCTGGGCTGGATTGATACCTTTGCGATTCCACGTCGCAGCGAGAACGAAGAAGCCGCCTACAAGTGGATCAATTTTGTGATGCAGCCGGAGATTGCGGCCCGTATCACCAATGCATCGGGCAACTTCACCGCCTCTAAAGGTGCCGATGAGTTTGTCAAAGCCGATCTCCGGGACGCATACCGCGAAAGCTTTGATGACGCCGCCATCAAAAATATCAAGTGGTATCCGCCGGTTCCGCCAGGGCTGGAAACCATGGAAGGTCAGGTGCTGGATCGCGTCCAGGCCGCGAACTGATTCCCATGGGAATGGATTCGGACCTGTTCTGTGAGGGACTGGTCCGCCGGTTCGGCAGCAATGCCGCGGTGGATCATGTGTCCTTGGACGTGCCTGCGGGCACGTTTTTCTCGATTCTGGGACCCTCCGGTTGCGGCAAGACCACGTTGTTGCGACTCCTCGCCGGGTTCGATAAACCCGATCAGGGAGACATCCACATCCGTGGCCAGCGTATGAACGATGTGCCCCCCAACCGTCGACCGGTGAACATGGTGTTCCAGCATCTGGCCCTGTTTCCCACCATGACGGTCGGTGACAACATCGCCTATGGGCTGAAGCGCCGGAAAATGCCTCTGGCAGAGCGGCGAAAGCGCATTGCCCGAGTGCTGGAGCAGGTGGGGCTGCCAGATCTGGAACACCGTAACCCCCAGGAGTTGTCCGGTGGCCAGCGACAGCGGGTGGCCCTGGCGCGCTGCCTGGTACTGGAGCCCACGCTCCTGCTACTCGACGAACCCCTCGGCGCCCTTGACCTGAAACTCCGTGAGCAGATGAAGGTGGAGCTCAAACACCTCCAGAAACAGTTCGGCACTACCTTCGTGTACATCACCCACGACCAGTCGGAAGCCATGGTGATGTCGGATCAGGTGGCGGTTATGCGGGACGGCCGATTTGATCAGGTAGCGCCGCCGGAAGAGCTTTATCGGGAACCGGCCACTCCGTTCGTCGCCGGGTTCGTCGGCGATAACAATCGCCTGTCCGGAGAGCTGGTGTCCGTGCGGGATGATCTGGCCGAAATTCGTCTGGATGATGGTGTGCTGGTTCAGGGCAGAGTGGCATCGGACAACCTTCGAACCGGCCATCGGGCCGAACTGTATATCCGGCCTGAATCCCTGGTGCTGTCTGGGGATGCGCTCAGTGCGGGCTTCTCATCGCTGCAGGCGAAAGTGCGCACCACTCTGTTCGATGGCGCCAACAGCCGCGTCGAGGCAGAGAACTGTGGGCAACCGGTATACGCCCGCCTGCCTCAGGATGGCTCGGCACCCAGGCTGTCTGCCGACAGTTCAATCCGTCTGGCCTGGAATCCGGCCCTGGCCAGGGTCTTTGGAGCCGACAGTCTGTGAGGTCGTCGGTCAGTCGCCTATCCCTCTGGTTGCTGCTCACTCCGTTCCTGCTATGGATCGTATTGCTGGTGCTCCTGCCCCATCTTCAGATGCTCCGGGTCTCGTTCCAGGTCCGGGAAAGCTGGGACACCATTGCCTGGGGCATTGAGCAGTACCAGAATTTCTTTACCGAGGCCTATTATTGGCGGACGTTTGTACGCACCGGGGTGATGTCGCTGTTCACCACCTTTCTGACGCTGATCATCGCCTTCCCCATTGCCTGGTACATTGCCCGTCTTGCCAGAGGCCGCTCCAAAGGCATTCTGTTTCTGGCCTGCCTGATTCCATTCTGGGCCAGTGAGTTGGTACGTACTTACGGCTGGATGATTCTTCTGCGTGAAAGCGGCCTGTTCAGTTCCTGGCTACAGGCCCTGGGCTGGGTGGATGGTCCGGTGGAAATGCTCTACAACGACGTTGCGGTCATCATCGGCCTTCTGTTCATGGTGGTGCCACTGGTGACAACCCTCGATGGCATGGATGAGAACCTGGTCGAAGCCGGCTACGACCTGGGTGGCGGCCATGGTACCGTGTTGCGCGAAATCGTTGTGCCCTGGGCCATGCCCGGTATCGTTTCCGGCTGCATCGTGGTGTTCATGCTCACTCTTGGCAGCTATCTGACGCCGGTGCTCATGGGCGGGAAGGACAGTGCCTGGTTTACCGAGCAGATCTTCACCCAGTTCATTACCCGTTTTAACTGGGAGCAGGGCGCGGCACTCGGTGTTCTGCTGCTGGTACTGTCGTCGGTCATCGTCTGGCTCGGGCTGAAAATCTCTGGTCAGTCGTTGCGCAAGGTGATGGGGTGAAGGTGAGGGTGAAGCCATGATCCGTTCCGTACCCCGGTCCCGTCTGTTCGACAGCCTCTATCTGGCCTACCTGGTGGCATTTTTCGTTTACCTGGCCTTGCCGCTGCTGGTCACGGCCGTGTTTGCTTTCAACGACGCGCCTTTCCCGTCACTGCCATGGAAAGGCTTCACCCTGGACTGGTATTTCGCAGATGGCAGTGAGGGCCGTACCGGACTATTCCACGACGATGGGCTGCTTACGGCGCTCTGGGTCAGTGCCAAAATTGCTTTCTGGGTGACTCTGGTGAGCGTTGCCCTGGGGTGTGTTAATGCCGTGTTGTTTGAACGGGTGCAGTTCCGGGGCAAGGAATTCCTGTACCTGCTCATGCTGCTGCCATTGGTGATTCCCGATGTCATTCTGGGGGTGTCCATACTGGTGTTCTACAGCGGCATGGCCAATGATATGTCGGCAGCCTGGGGAATCGAGCTGGATCTGTTCCGGCCCGGAATGACTCTGGTGGTGATGGGGCAGGTGACCTTCATCGCGACTCTGAGCACTCTGGTGATCGCGGCCCGCCTGCGCAAGTTTGATCCCCAGCTGGAAGAAGCCGCCCTGAACCTGGGCGCCACGCCCCTGCTGGCATGGTTTACCGTGACCCTGCCCTGGCTATTGCCGTCTATTTTCGGGGCCGCCGCCATGGCTTTCCTGATGTCATTGATAAGCCTGCTGCGCCTCTCAAGTGTGCTGCTCCTGGTTTTCCTTATGCCCGCGTTGGCCAACGGTGCATCGCAGCCGGTAACTCAGGGTTGGGAATACCGCTGGGGCGACTCTCCGTTTACCTCCGAAGGTGTTCCCCAGTGGGTGTTGCAGGATGCGCCGGAAAAGTGGACCAGCATTGGCTTCCCGTCCAACCCTCCTGGCCGCGAAGGTCGTGAAAACGTCTGGTTCAGGGTGACTTTGCCCGCAGGGGAGTGGCAGGAGCCCGTTCTTTATATCTTCAGTGTCGATCTGATCGTGCAGGTCTGGGTCGACGGCGAGAAAATCTACCAGTATGGAGAGTTCGACGCCGAGGGTCGTGGCCGCTTTGAGGGCTGGCCTTGGCATGAAATCTTCCTGCCTGAGGGGTATGAGGGCAAGCCCGTATACTTCCGTGTGTTCTCCAACTACACAGACATTGGGCTGTGGGGGGAAGTCTCCATCATGGACCACCCGGACCTGGTGTTGTACATCCTCAAGAATTCCCTCGAAGCTCTTGCAATCGCAGGCTTCGCTACCCTGATTGCGCTGCTGGCGATCATTTTTGCGTTACTCCAGACGGAAAAGAAGACGTTTGCCAGTATTTCACTGTTCACCCTCGCTTCGGCCCTGATGCTGGTATCAGAAAGCCAGGCCAGTCTGCTGATTGCTTACCAGCCGTTGATGTGGGATTACCTGGCCGCCGGTTCTTACTACATGCTGCCGGTGGCCCTGGCGCTGCTGCTTGAGCAATGGCTGACCAACCATCGCCCCTGGGTCATCAATCTCATCTGGAAAGTACATCTGGTATACCTGGTGGGTGCATTGCTTGGCGCGCTTGCTGGCGTGTTTGATCTGTCCTCGACATTCCCGCCATTCGATGCCCTGTTCCTTGTTTCTCTGGTGATCATTTTCGCCGTGGTGCTGCGTCGTATCCGTCGGATGTTGCGGGAACAACAGATATTGCTACTGGCCTTTGGCATTTTCTGTGTCTTGCTGATTGTAGATATGGCAGTTGCCCACGGGGTTCTGCCCTGGGGACGGGTGCCGGTTAGCTGGGGTATGCTCCTGTTCTCACTGGCGGTCGTGGTTATCTCTCTGTGGCACTATGCGGGAACCCAGGAGGCTCTGAAGCGGTTGAACGTGTCTCTGGAGGAAAAGGTGGCCGAACGTACCGCCAAAGCAGAGGCACTGGCCCGGCGTGAGCAGGCACGGGTCCGGATGCTGACTTTCGAAAACGAGAAAAACAGGATTCTGGGCGACGTTCTTACCGAACTCCAGGACTGTCTGGGCCTGAAGCAGGCGTTCGGTCTGCTTGTACGGGCGCTCCCGGATATCTGCAGCCCACTGAAAGGCGCCTTCTATCAAAGGGGGTCAAGCGACCGGTACGATCGCGTCGCTGTCTGGGGATTCAGCCGCCCGGTCCCTCTGCCGGTGTTGCTGGACGCCCGCAAAGGTCTGCCGGAACCCTCCAGGCTGCCGCAACTGAGACAGTGGCATGGCGCCGAAGGGGTGGATAGAGAAGTCGAGAGTGCCACGCTTTGCTTCTGGGTGAATGTGGAGTCAGCCAGCGCGGGTAACGTCACTGAAGGCATTCTGCTGCTGGAGGGGGATGGCGTTTTCGATAACGCAGAGAGCGAGTATGGTTCGGCCCGTCTTTTAGCGGCACTGGATCAGGCCATTCAGAGAATCAGTATTACTCTCTCCAGCATTGCTCTTCGGGAAGAGTTGCAGAAGTTTTCGTACGAGGATGGACTAACCGGGCTTAAAAACCGCCGCTACTTTGATCAGCTTTTCGAGCATGAGAGCGCTGTTGCACAGCGCAACGATCTTCCGCTGTCGCTGTTGATCATCGATATCGATCACTTCAAGAAGTTCAACGATACTTACGGTCATGAAGCTGGAGATAATGCCCTGAAAATAGTTGCGGGTATTCTCCAGAAACAGTTCCGTGAGAGTGATCTTGTTTGCCGCTATGGCGGTGAAGAGTTCGTGGTGGTGATGCCGGGAGCCACATCAGAAGCGGCAATGGATAAGGCAAGCCAGCTCAGTAGCGCAGTGAGGGACGTGGCGATCATTCATCGGGAGAAAGATCTTGGCGCACTGACAGTCTCGGTGGGTGTTGCCAGTTGGCCGGAAAGTGGCGAGAAACCGTTGCAGATTCTGACCCTGGCCGACAGGGCGCTCTACCGCGCCAAGGAAGCCGGCCGTAACAGGGTCGAAGTTTTTGGTTAGACGGTTAAACCACAAGAACCGGGCATTTCGCGTGAGATGCTACCCGATGCGAAACACTGCCCAGAAACAGGCCATCCTTGTCACTGTGCGTACCCTTGGTACCGATGACGATCAGATCCACCCCTTTGTCCTTGGCAAAATCGACAATGACCTTCGAAGGCTTGCCTGCTTTAACGAAGCCTCTGACGTTTTTGCCGCCGCGCTCCGCAGCCAGTTGTTTCGCGTGATTCACCACGTCCTTGGCGTACTCTGAAAGCACTTTATCCGGGATGTCCATTTCAGCCGGCCGTCCGATCGACAGGGATGCCTCAAAGAGGCTGTGATGCTTGTACACGCAAAGCAGGTAGATCTCTGCATCCGTCAGTTCTTGCAGCTCAATAGCCTTGCTCAAGGCCTCAAAGGAGGTCATTGAACCGTCTACTGCCACCAGAATCCGTTTGAACATGTCGCTCTCCTTTGTATTCACCCTCCAGGGTGGTCAGATCACCTGAAGGCCAGGTCGCGCAGGAACAATGCTATTTGCGGGAACGCAATCAAAAGCCCGGCAGCAGCTATCAGCATGAATACGAACGGCGGCGTGCCCCGAATAACCTCCAGATAGGGGCGCTTGAAAATCGCGATGGCAGTGAAGATGTCACAGCCGAACGGCGGTGTCGCCGAGCCGATGGCCACCTGCAGGGTGATCAGCACACCGACCAGGACCGGGTCCAGGCCTGAAGCCTGGATTGCTGGCGCGAAGATTGGTGTAAGCACCAGAATCACCACGATCGGATCCACGAACATGCAGGCAATAAAGAAGGCGACACAGATGGTAATCATCACGCCAACCGGTCCCATGTCGCTGATCCCGACTGAATCCAGAATCGCCTGGGGAATCTGGGCAAAGGATATAATCCAGGAGAAGCCAGTGCCCACGGCGACCAGGATAAACACGACTGCGGTAATCAGGCCGGTGGACTTTGCAATCCGGTAGATGTCAGCAAGCTTCAGTGATCGGAACACCACGAATTCCAGCAGGAAAGCGTAGAGCACGCAAACGGCCGCCGCCTCTGTCGGGCTGAAGATGCCACCGTAGATCCCGCCGACGATAATGACCGGGAAGAACAGCGGCCATAAGGCCTCCCGCATGGCCACGGCTCGCTGGCCCCAGGTGGACTTCTCCTCGGTGGGAAGCTTGTTGATATGGGCGTAGATCAGGCAATAGATCGAAAACATGAACAGAATCATGATGCCTGGCCCAATACCGGCAATGAACAGTTCCGCAATGGAGGTCTCGGAGATAACCCCGTAGATGATGAAACCGATGCTGGGCGGAATCAAAAAGGCGATGTCGCTGGAGTTGATAATCAGTGCCAGCGAAAACGAATCCGAATAGCCGGCTTTCAGCAGTTTTGGCCGCAGGGGGGAGCCAACAGCCACGACCGTGGCCTGGGTAGACCCGGACACAGCACCGAACAGGGTACAGGACGTGGCGGTACTGATGGCCAGACCGCCTTTTACGTGGCCGATGAACGCCATGACCATGTTGATCAGCCGGTCAGCGGATTGACCGCGGGTCATGATGTCCGCTGCCAGAATGAACATTGGGACCGCAATCAGCGAGGCGGGCCGGATACCGCCCATCATCTGCTGGACGAAGGTGCCCATCTGGCCGAAGCCATCAAACATCATTACAAAACCGACCACCGCACCTGTGATCAGCGGAACCATCATCGGGAAGCCCAGCAGCAGCAACCCGATCATGATCAACATCATTATAGTTGCCATGATTTCCTATCCTTCCTTAACGTCAGCTGCAGGGTTCATACTTCCGATTCTGTATCCGCGTAGCCGTCGACAACCCCAGTGGAAAGATAAACATCCTTGCTGGTGAAGTTCTTGATGGCCGTCAGGAGGTACTGAATACCTGTAATGGCAAAACCGATCGGGACCCAGATATAAATCCACCAGATCTCAAAGCCCAGGGCGGGCAGAATACGCCCACGACTGTAAAGGGTTTCGATGTATCCGAAGGAGTGGTAGCAAAGAAAGAACATCACAAGAGACGTGAACAGGGCGATGATGATCATCAAGACCTTGCGGCCCTTGACTGGCAGTGCGTCGTAGATTGCGGACATCCGGATGTGCCTGCCGTGGCGGGCTGCATAGCCGATGCCGGCAAAGGTGATGAGTATAATCAGGATCCGGTTGATTTCACCTGAGAAAAAGAGGCCTTCACCGAATACATACCGCGCAATGACATTCACACAGGTATTGATTGCCATCAGGATGACGCCAGCGGCCAGCATGAACGCCTCGACCTTGGCAATGATTTCATCGATGGTCCCCAGAAATCCGGGCAGGCCGGACTCGTAGGTGCCGGTGTCGTCTTCAAGATCCGGGGAATTCTCGGACATGGGGTCTGCTCCAGAGCATGTCGCTCCCTGCCGGTAGGGAATCCCCGGCGGGGCGGGGTTAGCACAGCTGCCCGCCGGCCGGAGCCGGCGGGAGTGGTTCCTCTAGTCTTAGTTGTTCTGAACTGCTTCCAGGTCTGCTTTGAACTGGTCCAGCAGTTCTTTGCCACTGTCGCCAGTCATTTCGATGAACTTCTCTTCCACCTGGGGCGCACGGGCCTTGAAGGCTTCGATCTGTTCGTCGTTCAGACGGGTGACGGTGACTTCATCGCTGGCTTTCTGGATCTTGGCCAGGGCTTCGTCTGCCAGACCGTCGATGTGCACAATGATTTCTTCAAAGGCAAAGTCTGCAGCGTCCTGAACCAGTTTCTTGTCGGCGTCAGACAGGCCATTATAGAAATCCTGGTTGGCCATCATGGCAGTGGTGAACCAGCCGTGCTTGGTGAAGACCAGGTTCGGGGACACTTCATAAAGACCGCCGGACTCGATCCAGAAGATCGGGTTTTCCTGCCCCTGGATCATGTTGGTCTGCAGCGCACCATAGACTTCACCCCAGGGCAGCGGGGTCGGTGTCGCGCCGAAGGCAGAATAGGTTTCTGACAGAAGCGGGTTGGTCATGACCCGGATCTTCTTGTTGTTGAAGTCCTCGGGCTGGGTGACCGGCTCATCAACCGTTACAACCATTTCCCCTTCCGGATACATCTTGAGAAGCTCCAGACCCTTCTCTGCGTAAAGCTCCGGGAAGTCTTCATTGATGGCTTTACTGGTGCGAAAGAATTCGATCACCGTATCCATGTCGGTCGGCATCAGGTAAGGAATAAAGAAGATCTGCGCTTCCGGAATCAGGGAGCCTGTAAAGCCGGGCGACTGGTTAACAAAGTTCAGGATGCCTGCCTGGGTCTGCTCCATGATGTCGTCAGACTCACCCAGCTCGCCGAAACGGTATACCTGCAGGGTGTGGTCAGAGTTATCCTCAATGTATTCCTTGAACTTGTATGCGAATACGTCCTGAACGTCGCCTTCGTACTCTTCGTGCGCATAGCGCCAGTTAGCGGCGTTTACCGAGTTCGCCATGGTCATCGCAGCGAATGCGAACGCTGAAATTCCGGCCAGTTTCTTGAACTTACTCATGCTGCTCATCGGGTTTTCTCCGTTCGTTTTTTTGCTGAAATTTATTGTTACATTAATAAAGACTGGCAAAACAAAGTGGTTTTCGCAAGAAAATGGCCAAAACAATCGTTTCAGCAGAGATGGTTTTGACCGTTTCGTAAGTTCATGAAATCACGGTCGATTCATATCTGAAAGGCAGGTTTGAAGGAATTCGCGGAACTCACTGACGACCCGATCAAGACTGTTTTCCAGTCGGTGCCCATCCGGCAGGACAAGAATCGGAAGGCCCTGATCACGGGCCAGATCAAGCACCGGCGCTACCGGTACCACGTCGTCATCCCAACCATGAATGATCTGACGGTGGTCCGCCTGGATCAGCGGGCTGGATTGGGGATACCGGGCCATCGCCAGGGCTGGCGCCAGCATGAAGCATCCCAGAACAGGCGTTTCCGAGGATGTCTGTGCGCAGACCCAGCCCCCCATGCTCGAACCGGCAAGGATGGTGTTTTCCGGCTTGGCATTGCATTCAGCCATTGCCTCGCGCATCTGGGCCAGCCGTGTCGCTGGATCCCGGGTGCTGCTGTGATCAATCGCGTGGGCCTGAATGCCCGGAAATGTTTCCGCCTCGGCTTTCATGGCCTGGATCTTGGTGCTGCCGGGTCCGCTCTCCAGGCCGTGGGAAAGGAAGACGTGGATCGGGGTGTCTGTCATGATGAATGTTGCTCCGGTGCTGAACGCTTTAATCACCTGAATGATGAGCAGCAGGGCCTGCTCTGTCCACCTTGCTGGCTGAGCCATCGGTCCGGTTGCGGCGTATAAGAGAAACCTAGTTGAACAGGGAATCCGGATCCATGAAACAGGTAAAACGAGGTCTGATAATCACCGCTTTGATTTTCGGTCTATCAGGAACGCAGGTAGCCATGGCGGACAGTTGTCCGGCGTTTCTCGATCATGAACAACGCAAGCTTCACTCAACAGACACGGTAAACCTCTGTGATCTCGCGGCTGGCAAACCCATGCTGGTGGTCAACACCGCCAGCCGTTGCGGATACACAGGGCAGTTCGAGGGGCTCGAGGCCCTGCACAAACAGTATTCGGAGAAAGGGCTGATTGTGGTCGGCTTCGCCAGCGACGATTTCCGGCAGGAGGCAGATTCCGAAGCCGAGGCGGCCACCGTTTGCTTCAAGAACTTCGGAGTGACCTTCACCATGATCGCACCGGGAGCGGTGACCGGAGCCGAGGCCAACCCGGTGTTCCGGGCCATCAACGAGCAGAGCCAACCCCCGCGCTGGAACTTCACCAAGTATGTGATTGATCGTTCCGGCACGGTCGTCGACTCCTTTCCGAGCCGGGTGCGCCCACAGGATCCGGAGCTGATTGACGCGGTGGAATCCGTGCTTTAGGACAATGCCAGCCCGGCATTTCTGGTTTGGGCCAGGATGTCGAGCGCATGCCGGCGCGTCTCTGGGTCGTAGATATCCACCGTGAACATCAGTTCCTCGACCTCAATGTCCGAGAGAATGTGTAGCAGCTGTCTCCCGATGGTTTCGGCATCGCCAAGCAATTGCAGACCCAGAAAATCCTTCACACTGGCTTTCTCGCCCGCGTTCCAGAGCCCGTCCATGCTGTTTACAGGCGGTTTCATCCACAGCGGTTGTCCGCGGAAGAGGGCGAGAATGCGCTGATAGCTGGTGGTAGCCAGAAACTCTGCCTCCTGAACGGAATCGGCCGGAACGGCTGGCAGGGCAAGCATGGCATAGGGCTGTTCAAGCGTTTCCGAGGGCTGGAAGTTGTCGCGGTAGACTCTGAGCGCTTCCCTGTAGAGCCGGGGTGCGAAATGTCCGGCGAAGGCATAGGGCAGACCGCGCATGGCGGCCAGCTGGGCGCTGTAAAGGCTTGATCCCAGCAGCCAGAGCGGCACATTGGTGCCCGCGCCGGGAATGGCCCTCACGGACTGCCCTGGCTGCAGGGGGCCAAGCAGGGACTGAAGCCGGGCGACATCCTCAGGAAACTGTTCAGCACCCAGGCCGTCGCGCCTCAGGGCCCGCGCGGTCACCGGGTCAGTGCCCGGCGCGCGGCCCAGTCCAAGGTCAATCCGCCCCGGGTACAGACTCTCGAGTGTTCCGAATTGCTCGGCAATGACCAGTGGCGGGTGGTTGGGCAGCATGACACCACCGGAACCGACCCGAATAGACTTCGTTTTGCCTGCGATGTGTCCGATCAGGACAGACGTCGCGGAGCTGCTGATGCCTTCCATGTTGTGATGCTCGGCCAGCCAGAAGCGCTTGAAACCGAGTTTCTCGGCCCGTTGGGCATAGGCCACGCTGTTGGCAAGCGTGGTGCCTACCGAGTCGCCTTCGCGGACGGAGGCCAGTTCGAGCAGCGAGTAATCAGGACAGTCAGGCATGGAGCTCCCGCAGTAAAAGTGGAATTCGAGAGATAGAAAACATGGTGTCTGCCGGCGCCTGTTTCAAGATAAGCCGCGAACGGTGCTACAGATCGATCACAATCGGCGGGTTCAGCGGTTTGAAACTGCCGTTACAGGTGCTGGCGTTTACGCACAGGCAATCGCCAATCTGTTCTTCGCCGTGGCCTTCGTGAATATGGCCAAAGATATGGAGTTTCAGGGACAGTCTGGCGATTCGCTCGGCCAGGGCCTCACAGCCAGGGCGCACGATGCCAGAGGGAGACTCGATTCGGTCGAGAATACCCGCGGGAGGCCCGTGGGTGATAAGGACATCGGTGTCTCCGGGGATGCGGGCCCAGCGCTCGGCAATGGCATCGCCCCGTTCCAGATTGAATGCCCAGTTGAAGAACACTGGCGTCCATGGGCTGCCCCAGAACTTCAGGCCGGCAAGCTCCAACGGGCTGTCCTGCAAATAATGAGCGTTACGCACCAGTTCCCGGGCCTCTGCCGGTTCGTCCTGGAAACACCAGTCGTGGTTTCCGGCAATCAGTATCTTGTTGGTATGGGGCAGCTCCGAGAACCACTGGTCCAGATCCTCGAGTTCGTCCAGTGTGCCAACCCCGAGGGAATCCCCGGCGTGAATCAGCAGGTCGCCGTCCGGAACCTGGATCTGGCGGTGCATGCTGTGGGTGTCGGAGATGCAGACAATTCTCATGGTGTTGGCGGTTCCGGTCAGTGACATTCGCGCATTTTTGTTTTGTCTAAGATAGCATTTACCGCCCGTTCAGCCTTCATGCTTTTCGAGTAATGCCATGCGATTGATACTCAGCCGAAAAGGATTTGATTCTTCTGCCGGTGGATGTCCCAGCCCGGTCCTGCCGGATGGCTCGCTGTGCGTTTTGCCTATTCCTGATACCCGGTCCCGAATCCGCTATGACGATGTGGTTTTCGACAAACGCAGGCTCGGCAAGATTGCCCGGGATCTCACCGGTGGCCGAATCCGGGGTAGTCACGGTGCCCACCTGGATCCGGATCTGATAGCGGGTGCCTACCCCCGTGGAGAAGGCTGGCGACCTCTGCTGGGTCAGACTGGCTCAGCCCAGGGACACCTTCGCAATCAGGGAGTTGAGCCGGGAGATCTGTTTCTGTTCTTCGGCGTTTTTCGCCACGCCGAAATGCATAACCGGCGCTGGCGGTTTGTACCCGGATCCCGTCCGTTCCATGCCCTTTGGGGTTGGCTCCATATTGACCAGGTTCATACTGTTGACGAACTGGGTCCGGATGCCCTGCCATGGGCCCGGTATCATCCGCACCTCCACGGCGAGCCGGATCCAGGCAATACGCTCTACACGTCCTCACTGTCGTTTCCATTGGCAGGCGGCGCAGAGGTTTGGTCCGGCAGTGGCGTGTTTCCGAAGCTTCGCGAGGACCTGGTCCTGACCGCCCCGCAGAGCCGCCTGCCCACGCGGTGGCGCCTGCCCGCCGGGTTTTATCCCGGCGATAAACGGCCTCCCCTGAGCTATCACACCAGGCCGGACAGGTGGTGCCTGGAACCGCCCTGGTGCTATCTGTCTTGTGCTGCCAGGGGGCAGGAATTCGTGCTCGATCTCGACGCTTATCCCGAGCTGACGGACTGGCTCACGGGATTGCTCAGAACAGGGTCGCCCACCGAAAACTAACCGTGCTATTGATCTGCCCGGGTGATATTCACCTAAGATAGTAGGAGTTTGAACCTCAGGGAGAGGGCAATGTATCGGTACAGTCTGGGAAACCGGCGATGGCAGTTTGCAACGCTGGCAGAGTTAATGGCGAAGGCAACGCCCGCGCGCTCCGGTGACCGGCTGGCCGGCGTCATCGCCCATACCGCCGAGGAAAGGGTGGTGGCCCAGATGGCTCTGGCCGAGTTGCCCCTGAAGACCTTTCTGACTGAAGCCCTCGTACCCTACGAGCAGGATGAGGTTACCCGGTTGATTCTCGACGATCACGATGTCGGGGCCTTTGAGCCGGTTTCCCACCTGACCGTGGGCGACTTCCGGAACTGGTTGCTGAGCGATCTGGCCACGCCCGAGATGCTGGTGCGTATCCGCGCCGGGATAACTCCTGAGATGGCGGCGGCTGTGTGCAAAATCATGCGCAACCAGGACCTGATTCTGGTCGCGCAGAAATGCCGGGTGCAAACCGCCTTCCGGAGCACCGTCGGCCTGCCGGGGCGGATGTCGACGCGGCTCCAGCCCAATCATCCCACGGATGATATAACAGGCATCGCCGCCAGCATCCTGGACGGTTTGCTGTATGGCAGCGGCGATGCGGTGATCGGAATTAATCCTGCCACGGACAACGTGGCCCAGAGTGTCCGGCTGCTGCAGTTGATGGATGAGGTGATCCGCAAGTACGAGATTCCCACCCAGTCCTGCGTACTGACCCATGTAACCAATACCCTGGAAGCCATCGAGAACCGGGCTCCGGTGGATCTGGTGTTCCAGTCCATTGGCGGCACCGAAGCCACGAACAGGAGTTTCGGATTTGATCTGGCCACCCTTGCCGAGGCCCGGGACGCAGCGCTGTCTCTAAACCGCGGCACAGTGGGTAAGAACGTGATGTATTTCGAAACCGGCCAGGGCAGCTCGCTGTCGGCCGATGCCCATCACGGTGTCGATCAGCAGACCTGCGAGGCCAGGGCGTACGCCGTGGCCCGCAAATTCGAGCCGCTTCTGGTGAATACCGTGGTCGGGTTTATCGGGCCGGAATACCTGTATGACGGCAAGGAGATCACGCGGGCCGGCCTGGAGGACCATTTTTGTGGCAAGTTGCTGGGCCTGCCAATGGGGTGTGATATCTGCTACACCAATCATGCCGAGGCCGATCAGAACGACATGGACAACCTGCTGACCCTATTGGGCGTGGCCGGCTGTAACTTCATCATGGGCATACCCGGCTCTGACGACATCATGCTGAACTATCAGACCACCTCGTTTCACGATGCCCTTTACGTTCGCCGGGTGCTCGACAAACGGCCGGCGCCTGAATTCGAACAGTGGCTCACCCGCATGCAGATTTTCCAGGATGGCGAGGGCAAGGTGCCCGCAGACGGGTTACCAGAAGCCTTCCGGCAAAGCCTGGCCAGTTTGCCCGGAGGGGTCGGATCATGACTGGCCATAAGCCATCAGTAATCGCCAATCCCTGGCGCCGGCTCTCGGCCTGGACCGATGCCCGGATTGGTCTTGGCCGGGCCGGCATCAGTCTGCCCACGCATGAGATGCTGGCGTTTCAGCTCGCTCATGCCCAGGCACGGGATGCGGTCCATCTACCACTGGATACTTCGAGGTTGATGAAGGACCTGGCCGAACTGACCGAGCGGAGAAAAGCGTTATTGCCCCATGAGCCGGTTCATCTGCAAAGTCAGGCCAGCGACCGGATAACCTACCTGCAACGCCCGGATCTCGGGCGCAGGCTCAGCCAGAAATCCTGTGAGGCGCTGGACCGCCAGGGCCACACCGGTGATTCACCGGTCGACCTGGCTCTCGTGGTCGCAGACGGCTTGTCCTCCTATGGCGTACAGGAAAACGCCGTGGGGTTTCTCGAGGCGCTGCTGGCGAATCTTGAGGCCGATGATCAGACCTGGGAACTGGCGCCCCTGATCGTTGTCTCTCAGGGACGGGTTGCGATTGGTGATGATGTCGGTCACCGGCTTAACGCCCGATGTGTTGTGGTGCTGATTGGTGAGCGCCCCGGCCTGAGTTCTCCGGACAGCCTCGGGCTTTACCTGACCTGGGCGCCGGAGCCCGGACTGACTGACGCCAGCCGAAACTGCATATCCAATATCCGCCCGGCGGGGTTGTCGTTCGAAGAGGCGAGCCGGCGGCTCGGGTATTTGCTCAGGGAGGCTCGCCGTCAGGAGGTTTCCGGCGTGCCTCTCAAGGATCGCTCGGAAGAGACGGTTATTGATCAGGGTATTGGCAACTTCCTGTTACGCTAGATGAAGCCGTTGAACCATTCAGGGTAGGAGAATTCTCTTGCAGCAAGCCGAGTACTATGAAAACGACACCACACTCGCCCAATACCTGGAATTTCACTTTGGCGAGCGGTGGCACGGAGAGGCCAACTTCCCCAAGGCGCTGGCGGATGCCGCCATGCATGCGATGGATGGCAGGCCCCTGGATCGTGCGCTGGATATTGGTTGTGCCGTGGGCCGCACCAGCCTTGAGTTGGCCCGCCATTTCCGGCACGTGGACGGCATTGATTTTTCCAGGGCGTTCGTCAACAAATGCCAGGAAGTCGCCAGTGACAGAAGGGTGCGTTATGCGCGCCCGGAGGAGGGGGAGCTGGTGACCTTTCAGGACCAGTCTCTTGCGTCCCTCGGGCTGGATGAGGCCGCTGAGCGCGTGTCTTTTCATCAGGGCGACGCCTGCGATCTGCCATCGCAGTTCACGGGGTATGATCTGGTACTCGCAGGCAACCTGATCGACCGGCTGTACCAGCCATCGCTGTTTCTGGAGACCATTCATGAGCGGATTAACGAACTCGGGCTTCTGGTGATTGCCTCACCCTATACCTGGCTGGAAGAGTACACGCCGAGGGAACACTGGGTTGGCGGGTTCAAGAAGAACGGTGAAGATTTCTCGACATTCGACGGCCTCAAGGAGATGTTGGCGCCCCATTTCCGGCTGTTGTTCGAACCCTGGAGCCTGCCGTTTGTCATCAGGGAAACGAGAAACAAGTTCCAGCACAGCTTCTCCGAGCTGACCGTCTGGGAGAAAGTAAGCCAGTAAGGATGCGGGAATTTTGAGGATGGCCTGAAGGCTGTCATCAAACTGTCACCGGAAAAGCATAGCCTGAAAACTCATCAGGACGACATGCATTGTGTTGTGCATCGTGTGAATGCTTTAACCGGGGACTTCCCCGGTTTTTTTATGCCTGGATTAAGGGATCTGACAGGATGAGGACCATTGCGTTTTACAGTCTGAAGGGCGGTGTTGGCAAAACCGCCGCCGCCGTGAATATCGCCTATCTGGCCAGCCAGGCAGGCTATCCCACACTGCTCTGGGACCTTGACCCCCAGGGCGCCTCCAGCTGGTATCTGGCCGGGGCCGACAAAATCAAAGGGCACAAGTTATCGCAGCTGCTCAAGGGCAAGACGCCCATCGCCGAATTCATTCACGAAAGTGACTATGAAAACCTGGATTTCATCCCGTCTCACACCAGTTTCCGCAACCTGGATGTAAAGCTGGATCAGGAGGATGGCAGCAACCTGATCAAACAGTGGCTGGCGCCGCTGTCTGAAGAAACCAGTCTCGTGGTACTGGATTGCCCGCCGTCGCTTTCCAGGCTTTCCGAGCAGGTGCTGAAGGCGGCAGACGAGGTGTTCGTGCCGGTGATTCCCACCTGGCTGTCTCTCAACAGCTGGAAGCAATTGCTGGAGTTTGCCAAGGATAAGAAGTTGAAGCCGGGTAAGCTGCACCCGTTCTATTCCATGGCCGACCGGCGCAAAGGGCTGCACCGGGAGCTGATCAACGCGCAGGATGAGATTTTACCCAAAGGCCTGAAAACCATCATTCCGAACGCCAGCGTGGTGGAAAAGATGGGTGAGGAGGGCAGGCCGGTGGAACTGCTGGCGCCCGGCTCGGTGGCCGCCGACGCCTACCGCCGGTTGTGGAAGGAGATCAATCGCCTGCTCTGAGGCCCTCACCGCATGGGCTCAGGATCGGGCGAGCTTGTCCCTCCGCAGGGAGCGCTCCAGTCGGCGGTGGCTCTCACTGCGTTCTGAGAGTACTTGCTGAACGTACTGGATGTGCTTGCCGGCCAGTTCCCGGGCTTCCTCGGCCCTGCCTTCAGTGATGGCTTCGTACAGCATCCGGTGCTGTTCCACCAGACCCTGCCGGGTCTCCGCCTCTCTTCGATACATGCCGCCGATGTTGGTAACCACGTTGCTTTTCAGCATGTTGAACAGGTTTCGAATGGTGTGCAGGAGAATCACGTTATGGCTCGCCTCGGCAATCGCCAGGTGGAACCGGGCATCGGCTGCCCCTTCGGCTTCCAGGTCCCGGTTCCTGTCGCTGCAATAGCAGGCTTGCAGTGCCTCGTAAGCGGTTTTCAGGTGAGCCCTGTCGACCTCTGTCGCTCGCAAGGCTGCGTAATAGGCGCAGTCCGCCTCCAGTGTGCGGCGAAATTCCAGCAGATCCCGTTGTGCGTCTGGCCGGTTTTCAAGCAGAGGAATCAGCGGATCGCTGAAACTGCCGCCGAGGGACTCAGTGACATAGTTTCCTCCGCCCTGGCGGCTGATCAGCAGGCCTTTGGCGGTCAGCCGCTGAATGGCCTCCCGCAGGGAAGGGCGGGACACGCCGAACTGCTCCGACAATACCCGTTCCGGGGGCAGCCGCTCGCCCGGTTGCAGGGTGCCTTCCAGAATCATCGTTTCCAGCTGTTCCACGATGGTGTCCGCGAGTCTGCGTGGGGCGATCTGTCCGACGTCCATAAGAACGAATTTCCTGTCCAAGAATTTATTGGTAATACCAATACCACAGGGCGCGATTCAGGCCAAGTCCCGGTGTATCTGCGATGGTTAGACTGAAGTCTGCTGCGGAAAACTTTGACATCAGCAAGCGGTCTCGAATACCTTGGTTATTATTGTATGTCAATTGGTATTACCAATTGTCAGTTTGTCTGTCTGAGACTGTCTTGAGGCGCAATCAATGAGTCAGCTGTTTTACGATGCCGCTCCCAATGCCACCCGGGTATCGCCCGAGCGGGAAGCCGACCGGCATTACCCGGAGAAGCCGGAAGCGGTCACTCTGTTCGGTACCTGCGTGGTGGATCTGTTCTTTCCTGAGGCCGGGCTGGATGCCATTCGCCTGCTGGAGCGGGAAGGTGTTCGCGTGCATTTCCCCCAGGAGCAGAGCTGTTGCGGGCAGCCCGCCTGGACTTCCGGATATCGGGATGAGGCCAAGGCAGTGGCCCGCGCCCAGCTGGATATCCTCGATCGATCGGGTCTGCCGGTCGTGGTGCCGTCCGGCTCCTGTGCCGGGATGTTCCGGCACCATTACCCGGCGTTGTTTGCCGATGAGCCGGACACGCTCAAGCGGGTAGAAGCGCTCGCCGAGCGCACCTTCGAGCTGACCGAGTTCCTGCTGAAAGTCTGCCGGGTGCAGCTGGCGGACCGGGGCGCGCCCAGCAAGATTGCACTGCACACCTCCTGTTCGGCCCGCCGGGAAATGAACACCCACCTGCACGCCCGCGAGCTCTTGCAGCAGCTTGAAGGTGTCGAACGTATCGATCACGACCATGAAAGCGAATGCTGTGGGTTTGGCGGCACCTTCTCGGTGCGAATGCCGGAAGTTTCAGGAGCCATGGTTAAAGACAAGACCCGTTCACTGATCGACTCCGGCGCGGTTGAAATGGTGACCGCCGACGGCGGCTGCCTGATGAACATCAACGGGTCGCTGGAGAAACAGAAAGAGAGCTTCCGGGGCCGGCACCTGGCCAGTTTCCTCTGGGAGCGCACCAACGGCGACAACGCAGGGGAGGTGGCATGAGTCAGCGTATTCCGGTTACCGAGCTGACCCCGGACTTCCGGGGCCGCGCCGAAGAGGCCCTTGCGGACGGTCAGCTGCGCAACAATTTCCGTGTGGCCATGGACTCGCTGATGACCAAGCGGGCCAACGCCTTTCCAGATGCCGACGAGCGTGAAGGCCTGAGGGAACTGGGTAACCGGATCAAGGCCGGTGCCCTTTCCCGTCTGCCGGATTTGCTGGAGCAGCTTGAACAGAAGCTGACGGAGAACGGCGTCAAGGTTCACTGGGCGGAGACCGTCGAGGAAGCCAACAGCCTGGTGCATGGCATCATCGAAGCCCGCAAGGGCAGCCAGGTGGTGAAAGGCAAGTCCATGGTCAGCGAAGAAATGGAGATGAACGACTACCTGGCGGAGCGGGGCGTCGAATGCCTGGAATCCGACATGGGGGAATACATTGTTCAGCTCGACAACGAAAAGCCCTCCCACATCATTATGCCAGCGATCCACAAGAACGCGCGGCAGGTGTCCAAGCTGTTCCACGACAAACTGGGCGAGCCGGAGACCGAAGACGTTAACCAACTGATCCAGATTGGTCGCCGGACCCTGCGTCGGAAATTCATGGAAGCGGATGTGGGTGTTTCCGGCGTGAACTTCGCCATCGCCGAAACCGGCACCCTGCTGCTGGTGGAAAACGAAGGCAATGGGCGCATGAGCACGACGGCGCCGCCCGTGCACATTGCGGTAACAGGCATTGAAAAAGTGGTTCCGAACCTGAGGGACGTGGTGCCCCTGGTGTCCCTGCTGACCCGCTCGGCCCTTGGCCAGCCCATTACCACCTACGTGAACCTGATTTCCGGCCCCCGCAAGCCCGACGAGCTGGATGGTCCGGAAGAGGTGCACCTGGTGCTGCTGGATAACGGCCGCACCGGCGCTTTTGCCGATGCCCAGATGCGCCAGACCCTGAACTGCATCCGCTGCGGCGCCTGCATGAATCACTGCCCGGTGTATACCCGGGTGGGCGGCCACACCTACGGTGAGGTCTACCCAGGCCCTATTGGCAAGATCATCACGCCGCACATGGCAGGACTGGACAAGGTGCCGGACCATCCCAGTGCTTCCTCTCTGTGCGGAGCCTGCGGCGAGGTCTGTCCGGTCAAGATTCCCATTCCTGAACTTCTGCAGCGCCTACGTCAGGAGAACGTGAAAAACCCGGAGCAACCGCAGCAGGTGAAAGGTGGCGGCGCCAAATATTCCCGGACGGAACGGTGGATCTGGCGTGGTTGGCAGATGCTGAATACCCGGCCGGCGCTGTATCGCAGTTTTCTCTGGGCCGCGACCCGCTTCCGGGCGCTGGCTCCGAAAAAGGCCGGCCCCTGGACCGAGAATCACAGTGCGCCGGTGCCCGCCCGCCGCTCCTTGCATGATCTGGCGGCCCGGCATCTTGACCAGAACGGAGGTCGGCCATCATGAGCGCCCGCGCGAACATCCTTGGCAAATTGAGAAACAGCCTCGCCGGCACGACGCCCCGCCCCGACGAGTTCGACGAGCGGCTGGTTACGGCCCCCTGGCGGTACGCGCCGGAAGACCGGATCGACCGGTTGCGTAGCCTGATGGAAGCGGTCCACACTGAAGTGCATCCGTGCCGGTCTGACAACTGGCCGGAATTGGTGGCCGAACTTCTGAACAAACGCAACCTCACCAACCTGTTGTGCGCCCCGTCGAGAGAACATGGCCGGGCGCTGCAGGCATACTTCGAGGCCACGGAGCAGAAGGTCGAGTTATTGGCCTACGATCAGCCGGTGGAAGACTGGAAAGAAGAGCTGTTCTGGAATGTGGAGGCCAGCCTGACCGGCACCCTTGGCGGTATTGCCGCCACCGGCACGCTCGTGCTCTGGCCGGACCGCAATGAACCGCGGCTGATGAGCCTGGTGCCGCCGGTACATATTGCCCTGCTCAAGGCCAGCGAGATTCACGACAATCTGTATGACATGATGGTGGCTCAGGACTGGGCGGCCGGGCTGCCAACAAATGTTCTGCTGGTGTCTGGCCCGTCCAAGACCGCGGACATCGAACAGGTGCTGGCCTATGGCGCCCACGGCCCCCGTGAGCTCATTGTGCTGGTTCTGGAGGATGCATGACTTTTACCCCGGAAGTGTTGGCCGATATCCGGCAACGGATTCCCGAAAACCGGGTCTTTAACGATCCGGTGTCCACCCTTGCGTTCGGAACCGACGCCAGTTTCTACCGCCTGATCCCAAAGGTGGTGGTGCGGGTTCAGGATGAAGCAGAGGTTGTCGATCTCCTGGCCATCGCCCGCCGCCACAAGGTCCCGGTGACCTTCCGGGCCGCCGGTACCAGCCTTTCCGGACAGGCGATCAGTGATTCGATCCTGATTGTTCTGGGCGATCAGTGGAACGGCCACGACATCCGGGAAGAAGGCCGCCAGATTCGTCTGCAACCGGGTGTGATTGGCGCTCAGGCGAATGCCTGGTTGGCACCCAAGGGCTTCAAGATCGGACCGGATCCGGCGTCCATCAACGCCTGTAAGATTGGCGGCATTGTTGCGAACAATGCCAGCGGTATGTGCTGTGGTACGGCCCAGAACAGCTACCATACGCTGGCCGGAATGCGGCTGGTGCTGGCCGACGGGGCAGTGCTGGATACCGAGGATCCGGCAAGCGTTTCGGCGTTTCGCGACAGCCACGGTGATCTGTTGGCGGCCCTGAAAAAGCTGGCCATCAATACCCGGGAGAATCCCGACCTGGCGGAGCGTATTCGACATAAATACCGCCTGAAAAACACCACCGGCCTGTCCCTGAACGCCCTGGTGGATTTTACCTGTCCACTCGACATCCTGACGCACCTGATGGTGGGCTCCGAAGGCACGCTGGGTTTCGTCAGCGCGGTAACCTACAACACCGTTCCCGAATACCCTGACAAAGCCACGGCCCTGTTGGTGTTCCGGGATGCGGAGAGCTGCTGCCGGGCAGCGTCGGCGCTGCGCTCACAACCGGTGGCGGCGGTGGAACTGCTGGATCGACGCAGTCTTCGTTCGGTGCAGGACAAGCCGGGCCTGCCGGACTGGATTCATGATCTGTCGGAAAGCGCCTGCGCGCTGCTTGTGGAGACCCGGGCGTCGTCTTCGCAGGTTCTGGATGAGCAGCTGACCCGGATCAGGGCGTGCCTCGCTGAATTCCCGCTGGAGCAGCAGGTGGACTTTACCCGCGACGCCAGAGTGTCTGATCAGCTGTGGGCCATTCGTAAGGGTACCTTCCCTGCCGTGGGGGCAGTCAGACCGAACGGCACCACCGTGATCATCGAGGATGTGACCTTCCCGATTGATCAGCTATCCGAGGGGGTCACCCGCCTCCAGTCGCTGTTCGTCAAGCATGGTTATGACGATGCGATCATCTTTGGCCACGCCCTGGAGGGCAACCTGCACTTTGTGTTCCCCCAGGGCTTCGACGACCCTGCGGAAGTCGCTCGCTACGAAGCTTTCATGCAGGATGTGGCACAACTCGTTGCCGTGGAATTCGGCGGTTCTCTGAAAGCGGAACATGGCACCGGTCGTAACATGGCGCCCTTCGTGGAACTGGAATGGGGGCATGATGCCTGGCAGTTGATGTGGCAGATCAAGCGGCTGCTGGACCCTGAGAACCTGCTTAATCCGGACGTGGTGCTCTCGGAAGATCCGCAGATCCACCTCAAGAATCTGAAGCCTCTTCCGGAGGCGGATCCGCTGGTGGACAAGTGCATCGAATGTGGCTTCTGTGAGCCGGTGTGTCCGTCTGAAGGGCTGACTCTGTCGCCCCGTCAGCGCATCGTGATCTGGCGGGACATCCAGGCTCGCCGCCGTGCCGGTGACGACACGGCTGAACTGGAGAAGGCCTACCAGTATCACGGTCTGGATACCTGTGCCGCGACCGGTCTCTGTGCCCAGCGATGCCCGGTCGGTATCAATACCGGCGATCTGGTACGCAAGCTGCGCAGTGAAAAGGCCAACGGTCAATCCGTGGCCAATCAGTTGGCAAAGCATTTTGCCGGCGCCTTGAAAGCCACCCGTTTTGTGCTGGCCAGCGCATCAATGGCCGAAAGACTGTTGGGTGCGCCACTGCTGACCCGGCTCAGTGGCGGCGTTCGAAAGGTGTCTGGTGGTCGGGTCGCCCAGTGGGATCCGAGTCTGCCCCAGCCGGTGCGGTTTGTTTCACCGAACGCGCCGGAACCGTCCGATGGCCGGCCCCGGGTGGTGTATCTGGCGGCCTGTGTGTCCCGGACCACGGGCCCGGCGCGGGGCGATAAGGTGCAGGAACCGCTGATCGAAGTGACCCGGCGGCTGCTGGAGAAGGGCGGTTACCAGGTGGTGTATCCGGAGGCCCTGGACAGCCTGTGTTGTGGCCAGCCATTTGCCTCCAAGGGCTATCCGGAGCAGGCGGCGACCAAGAAAGATGAGCTGATTTCGGCGCTGTTGCGGGCCAGCCGGAATGGCGTTGATCCGATCTACTGCGACACCAGCCCCTGCACACTGCAGATCCGCGAAGCCGCCGAAGAAGCCGGCCTGACGCTGTTTGATCCTGTCCGGTTCATTCGGGATCATCTCTACGAGCGTCTGGATTTCGAGCCGGAGCAGACCCCGCTGGCGGTGCACGTCACCTGCAGCACCCAGCACCTGGGGGAGTCGCAGGGACTGATCGATATCGCCAGGCGGTGCAGCACCCAGGTGGTAGTGCCCGAGGGTATCCACTGCTGTGGCTTTGCCGGCGACAAGGGCTTTAACGTGCCCGAGCTGAATGCCCATTCTCTGAAAACTCTGGCAGAGCAGACGGCCGGCTGCGAGGAAGGAATATCCACCAGCCGAACCTGCGAAATCGGGCTCAGCCGGCACAGCGGTATCGACTATCACGGCCTCGTGTATCTGGTTGACCGGGTCACGAGGCCGCGAGCAACTGCCTAGCGGTTATTTCATCTCGAAGCCGCATTTGCGCAGGAAGTCGCGCATGTGCGGTCGCAGTTTCGAGGTGAACAGCGGCTTGAGCTGCTCAGACCAGGTCGTGTCCTTGTTGCCACCGGTGCGTTCCCGATAGTACTCGTTCATGGTGCGATCGAACCCGGCGACCAGCTCCTCGTCCCGTGCATCGGAATAGTAATCTTCCCTGAGAATCGCCTCCACCGGCAGGCGTGGCTTCACCTCCGGGTTCTGGTCCGGGTAGCCCAGGCACATACCGAACACCGGATAGACATGTTCGGGAAGCCGGAGAATTTCGCTAATGTCCGCGGGGTTGTTGCGTATGCCCCCGATATAGCACAGACCCAGCCCCTCTGATTCCGCGGCGATGGCCACGTTCTGGGCCATCAGGCTGGTGTCGATGGTGGCAACCAGAAGCTGCTCAGTCATCCCCCGCACCACGTCTGCCCCGGCCCGTCCGGCGGCATCGGTAGAGCGCCGCATGTCGGCACAGAACACCAGAAAGTCCGAGCAATCGGCGATGTAGTCCTGTCCGCCCGCGAGTTCGGCGATTTTCCGGCGGTTGTCCGGATCAATCACGTGAATGATTGAATACGCCTGCACGTGGTTCGAGGTGGCGGCGCACTGGCCGGCGCGGATCAACTCCCGGAGCAGGTCCTCGGGAATTTTCTTGCCGGTAAATTTGCGTATCGAACGATGGGATTTCAGAAGGTCTATGGTCGGATTCATGGGATCTCGCAGTGAGTGCATGGATGTCGAGTCAATCTGTGACAATTATCATACCAAACGCTACATGGCACGTGCGCAGGCCTGGGCGGGAAGCTGGTACCCTGACGAATCCCATTGTATAGCCTGGAACGCTGTGCCTTTATGGATCTGAACATGCACCTGCCAACGCTGCTGGTCACTTCGATCATGATTAACCTCCTGATCGGCGGCATGCTCTGGGCAATCTACCATCTTCGCCACCGTGAACGTTGTTTCCTGCTCTGGGCACTGGCCTGTCTCACTTTTGTGGCGGGCACGGCGTTAGCGGTAGTTAATGAGATAACCGAAGCGCCCGCGCTCATGCAGTTTACGGTTCATCTGGCGCTTGGCGGGTCTCCCTTGTTGCTCCTCGCAGGGATACATGCCCTAGTGCAGTTGCCCATGGCAGGCACCCGAGGTTCCTCCCGTTTTTTGTACGGAGCGTCTCTACTCTATCTGTTCGGTTTGGTTGTGAGCACAGGGTGGGATCCGGTGGCTGCCAGATTCCTCACGGCACTGTTCTCCGCACTGGTCTTTAGCCTGGCGATCTATCGTCTGGCTTCCATTGAACGCAAACCGCGGCTGCCTCTGCGGATCCTGCAAACGTTGTTCGGCATCCACGGTACCCTCATGATGGCCCAGGTACTGGTGATTGCAGTCTCCGTGACAGGAAGTGCCCCGCTGGATCTGCACGGGCTGCTGAAACTGATTCTGGTGAACCACCTGTTGCTGGTGAGCGCGACGGCCATGGCGCTTCCGTTGCTGGCATTTACCCGTGCCGAACAGGCCCTGGTCGCGCTGGCAGAGCGAGACGGCCTTACTCAACTGTTCAATCGACGGGCCTTTTACCGGGAGGGTAATCTGGCGTTTGAAAAGGCGCGGGAAGACCGCTCACTGATCACCGTTCTCATGATCGATCTCGATCACTTCAAGCAGATCAACGACCGCTGGGGGCACGCCACTGGCGACGAGGTACTGAGAATTGTGGCGAACCTGATGAAAGCGGAACTCCGGGATGATGACATCATTGGCCGTGTTGGCGGGGAAGAATTTGCGGCCGTGCTTCGTAATAACAACCGCGAGGCGATTGAAGCTGTAACCGGGCGGCTGTTACAGCGCATTGTTGAGGCCGGTCGCGAGGTTGACGGTGTTCCGGTTCATCTGTCGGCAAGCATCGGAGGCGCCTCTCTTGCTCTCGAACATGCTGCCTTCTCAGACGTGATGGCTTCCGCGGACAGGGCGCTTTATCAGGCCAAGCACAATGGCCGCAACCGGGCCGAATTCGTAACGGCGTCAGCAGCCGCGAAACCCTGACGGCCGTTTGGCCAGAAATGCCGACACGCCCTCGGCAAAATCCTCGGTTCGGGTCATTTCAAGGAAGGCCGCGCGCTCTGCCTCCAGGTGGGCGGCCAACCGGTCACCGTTGGCACGATCGATCAGTTGGCGAAAGGCACCGAAGGCCCGAGTCGGTCCCTTGGCGACTTTTTCGATCATCCGGTTCACCCGGCTCTCGAATTCGCTGGCCGGGACGACCTCGTTGACCATTCCCCAGTCTTTTGCTTCGCCGGCATTCAAGGTCCGTCCCAGCAACATCAGCTCCGCCGCCCGACCAGCGCCCAACTTGTGGGCCAGGGCCCAGCTGCCGCCGCAATCCGGAACCGCGCCAATACCGTTGTAGGCGACCAGAAATTTCGCGTCTTCCTCGGCGATCACCAGATCGGCCATCAGCGTGAGACTGAGCCCTGCGCCGGCGGCGACGCCCCTGACCGCAGCGATAACCGGTGCGTCCATGCTGCGAAGTAGCAGGATGGCGGGATTCACGGCATCCAGGATCGCGCCTATCGCTTTGCCTGCCTGCGCTGACGTTCCGGCCATGCTCGACACGTCTCCGCCGGCCATGAAGGCTCGCCCTGCGCCTGCCAGGACAATGCACCGAACGCCGGAAAGGCTATTAATATGCTCGACTGCCGCAAGAAAGGCCTCTGCGAGGGGCACATTAATGGCGTTCAGGGCCTCGGGGCGATTAAAGGTCAACCTGGCTACCCCTGTTCCGGCATCAAAAGCGGTGGTTACCAGCGTGTCTGTCATGATGAATCGCCCTCCCTGTTCGGCAGGTCTGAAGATCAGAACCCTGCGTCATGATGATGGTTGTCGTTCGGGTATCAGGATAGACGGTTTGCCTAATGTTGCCTGAATGGACTACTTTAAATCTGGATCGGGGCTAACCCCGACGACAAGAAAAAACAAAAATTACAATCATCTTCGGGCGTGAGATGGGTATTTCCAGGCGTGTTCGTGTGCCTGTGTACCCGGCGCCAGGGGTGCCGGGAGGTAGTGTGAGCATCCTCGAAATCAGCAACCTGTCTCTGTCGTTTGGTGGTGTGAAGGCGCTGCAGGACGTTAGTTTCCGGGTGCCTGAAAACACGGTAACAACCATTATCGGCCCGAACGGTGCCGGCAAAACATCGCTGTTCAACTGCATCTCCGGCTTCTACAAACCCCAGCAGGGCACCATCCGCTATCAGGGACAGACGCTGCCGGGCAGTATCAAGCCGCCGAAACGGGCAGCATTGGGCCTTGCCCGAACCTTCCAGAACATTGCCCTGTTCCGGGGTATGACCGTCCTGGACAACATCAAGCTGGGCGCCCACGTGCACATGAAGAGCGGACTGCTCAGTGCGCTGGCCTATTTCGGCCCGGCCCGGCGTGAGGAAATGGCTGTCCGTAGGGATGTGGAAGAGCGCATCATCGATTTCCTCGAGATAGACCACATTCGTCGCCAGCCGGTTGCGAGCCTTTCCTACGGCCTTCAAAAGCGGGTCGAGCTTGCCCGGGCGCTGGCCATGCAGCCGAAAGTCTTGATGCTGGATGAGCCGGTGGCGGGTATGAATCGGGAGGAAAAGGAAGACATGGCCCGCTTTATTCTCGATATTCGGGAAGAGTGGGGTGTCACCGTGCTGATGGTGGAGCACGACATGGGCATGGTCATGGATATTTCCGACCACATCGCGGTGCTCAACTTTGGTCAGGTCATCACTGAAGGCCTGCCTGCGGACGTTCAGAACAACCCCGAGGTTATCAAGGCTTACCTGGGCAACAGTGATATCGAGAGCCTTCGCAAAAAGCTCAATGCCGAGGGGGAGGCCGCCTGATGGATTGGTTGTTCTTCGGCGAAATCAGCCTGGCAGGCCTTGCCATGGGCGGCCTTTACGCCCTCATCGCCCTGGGCTTTGTGATCATCTATAAAGCGACGAGGGTGATCAATTTCGCCATCGGCGAGATCATGATGTTCGCGGCCTACCTGTTCCTGGCGTTTGCCGGTGGCATGGAAATGTCGCCCTGGATTGCCCTTCCGCTGGCTGTCATCGGCGGCAGTATTCTCGGTGGCGTCATTGAAAAGACCATGATCCGGCCGATGCTGGGCGAGTCGCCGATTTCAGTGGTGATGGTGACCATCGGCATTGCGAGCATCCTGGTGGGTCTGGTGGAGTTCGTCTGGACGGCGGATCCGCAGTTGCTACCCAATTTCCTGCCTCGCGAGCCGGTGTTTATCGGCGAGCTGTATCTGGCCCCGAAAATTGCCTACGGCTTTCTTATCGGGTCGGCCCTTCTTATTGTCTACCTGCTGTATTTCCGGTTCTCCCGGGGTGGCGTGGCCCTGCGAGCCACCGCCTCGGATCAGGCGGCAGCCTATTCCATGGGCATCAATGTGCGCCGGGTGTTCAACATGGCGTGGGTGTTTGGCTCTCTTGCGGCATCCCTGGCAGGTGTGCTGGTGGCGGCCACCGGAGGCCTCAGCCCGCAGTTCGGGATCATTGGCCTGAGTGTTCTTGTGGTGGTGATCGTAGGCGGCCTGGACAGTATTCTCGGCGCCCTGGTGGCCGGCGTGTTCATCGGCTGGCTGGAGACGGTAGCTGGCGCCTATCTGGGCGGTGAATACCGGATGCCGGCAACCTTCCTGGTGCTGGCGATCATCCTGGTGATCCGCCCCTACGGCCTGTTCGGCACCCACGAAATAGAGCGAGTGTAAGATGCGTATCGGTGACGCAAAACAGAGCTACGAGGCCGATGAGGCAATCTGGACAAGCCAGACCCAGAAATTGTGGCTGGGGTTCTTCCTGCTGATCTTGCTGGTCTTCCCTTTTGTGGTGGACTCCTATCTTCTCTACCTGGGGTGCCTGGTCGGCATAGCGGTGATCAGTACTACCGGCCTTAACATCCTGACCGGTTTCACCGGACTGATTTCCCTGGGGCAGGCCGGGTTTATGGGTGTGGGCGCCTACACCGTTGCCTGGCTGTCGATTAACACCGCATTGCCTTTCCCGGTGACCCTGGTACTGGCCGGCCTCATGGCAGCCGCCGTCGGGATCCTCGTCGGCCTGCCCTCGCTTCGCGTCAAAGGTTTGTATCTGGCCATCGCGACTCTCGCGGCCAGCGTGTTCCTGCATTTCATCTTCGCCGAGTGGGAATCGGTAACCGGCGGGATGGGTGGCTTGAGCCTGGAGCCGGCGCACCTGTTCGGTCTGACCTTCCAGAGCGATTTCATGATGTATTTCATCATTGTGCCGCTGGCGGTGCTGATGGTAGCGGGTGCCAGGAATGTATTCCGGACAAGAATTGGCCGGGCCTTTATCGCCATTCGCGACCGGGATATCTCCGCGGAGATCCTGGGCATTAACCTGTTGCGCTACAAGCTCATGTCCTTTGCGCTCAGCTCGTTCTATGCCGGGATCGCCGGCGGCCTGTTCGCCTATTTCTATCGGGTGGTCACGCCAGAGAGCTTTCCGCTTTCCATGTCCATTTTCTATCTGGCGGCCGTGATCGTCGGCGGTATGGGGAACTTGCTGGGTGGCATTCTTGGCGCCGCCTTCATGACCCTGGTGCCGGAAGCCCTGAAGCTGCTGACCGCCGCGCTGACGCCTTTCTATCCGAATGCGCCGGTGTTCATGTCGCCGATGCTGGAAATCATCTTTGGCGCCCTGATCGTGGGCTTTCTGATCTTCGAGCCCCACGGCCTGGCGGAGATCTGGCACCGGATCCGTCGCTTCTTCCGCCTGTGGCCGTTCAGGAATTAATCGTGTTTCAACGGGCTCGCTACCTCGGGCCCATGCACCACCAACAACAAGAAGCAGCAAGGAGAAGAAACATGTTCAGAAACATCCTCGAAAAAGGTCGCCGGCTTGCCGGGCTTGGTAGCCTGGTCGCTGCACTGACAGTTGCTGCCCCGGCGATGGCTCAGGACAAAGAGCCCATCGTGTTCGGTGGCTCCATACCGCTTTCCGGTGTCTTTGCCTTTGCCGGTATTCACCTCCATGCCGGTCTCACCGACTACACCGATTGGATCAACAGCCAGGGCGGCATCAATGGTCATCCCGTGGAATACGTCATGGAAGACACTGCCTATGAGGTGGACCGTTCGGTCGCGGCTTTCAAGAAGATCTCCGGCAGCAGCTCGCCGGCTACCTATTACGGCGACAGCACCGGTTTCATGAAGGCCATCGCCTCGGAGCTCAACAGCCAGGGCAACACGCTCATGAGCGGCGCGTCCTTCGCTACCGTGCTGACCGACAACGAAACCTATCCGTATCAGTTCATTCCGGGGCCGAACTACAGCCAGATGTTCGGCATCATCCTCGAGTACATCGCATCCCAGGGTGAAGGCGGCGATATGCCGAACGTGGCGTTTGTCTATAGCGATACCGAATTTGGTAAGGACCCGATCGAGAATGGCAAGGCCCGCGCTGCCGAGTTGGGCATTGAAGTGGTGGAACAAATTGTCACCAAGCCCGGCAGTGTCGACGTCTCTGCCGAGGTGCTGAAACTGCGTCGGGTGCGCCCCGATTACGTGGTCTTCCACGGTTATGTGCTGTCACCGATCAACGAATTCATGGTGCAGATGCGCCAGATGGGCCTGGATACCCAATTCATGGGTACCTTCTGGTCTTCGGACAAGCTGATTATCGACAAGATGGGTGCAGATGCTGATGGTTACATGGGCGTGATGCCCTATAACTACTACGACAGTGAGGAAAGTGGCCCGATGCTGGATGCCCTGAGGGCCCAGGCCGAGAAGAGTGATCCGGAGGCCGGCTACCGTCCCACCGGGTATATCCAGGGCTGGTTCAACGCCATGGTCTGGACCGAAGTGATCAAGCGCACCCTGGATGCCGGCAAAGAGCTGAACGCGGACAACATGGCAGAGGCCCTGGCCTCCATCGAGGACTGGGACACCGGCGGTATCATCGGGATTCCCGTGACCGTGCGGGACATGTCTTTCCCGGTAGGCCGTATCTGGCGGGTGAACGCTGACGAGGGCCGCTATGAGCCCGTGTCGGACTGGATCCACCTCGACTGAGGGGCTGTATGGAAGCCTTACTGGAAATCGATAATATCGAGGTAGTCTACAACAAGTCAGTGCAGGTCCTTCGGGGCCTGTCACTGCGGGTTCCGAAGGGGGCCATTGTAGCGCTCCTCGGCTCCAATGGTGCTGGTAAATCCACCACCCTCAAAAGCGTCTCAGGGCTGCTGACCCTGGAGGACGGAGAGGTCACTGCCGGCGAAGTACGCTTCAGGAGTAAGGATGTAAAAGGTGTTCCGCCGGAGCGGCTTGTGCGCGACGGACTCTTTCATGTCATGGAAGGCCGACGAGTGTTCGAGGACCTCACGGTTGAGGAGAACCTGATTGCCGCCACCTACGCGCTCAGTGGCAGTAAGCCGTCCCTGAGTGACAGCTATGAGCTGGTTTATAACTATTTCCCGAGACTGAAGGAGCGCCGCAAGCAGTTGGCCGGTTACCTCTCCGGCGGCGAGCAGCAGATGTTGGCCCTGGGTCGGGCGCTGATTGCACAGCCGGACCTGATCATGCTGGATGAGCCGTCCCTTGGCCTGGCGCCGCTGCTGGTGGAAGAGATCTTTACCATCGTGGCCAGAATCAACCGGGAGCAGGGGACTGCCATTCTTCTGGTGGAACAGAATGCCGCGGTGTCACTGGCGATTGCGTCCTACGGTTACATCATGGAAAACGGCAAGATCGTGATCGATGGCCCGGCAGAAAAACTCACTGCGAATGAAGATGTTCAGGAATTCTATCTGGGTGTGGGTGGCAAGGAAGGTGAGGCCCGCAGTTATCGAGACATCAAGCACTACAAACGCCGTAAACGGTGGCTGTCATGACAATGCCTTCCATCCCTGACCTCACGCTGACACAGATGCTCCGGGCACACGCCCGGGAGCGGCCGGACGCCCTGGCCCTTCGCCAGAAGGACTTCGGTATCTGGCAGGCCTATTCCTGGCAGGATTATTACCGGCGGGCCCGGCACTTCGGGCTAGGGCTGCGTGCCATGGGGCTCGAACCGGGTGGCCACGTGGCCATTATCTCGGAAAACCGGGTGGAGTGGGTCATCGGCCAGATGGGCATCGGCCTGGTGCAGGGCATCTGTGTCGGGGTCTATCCCACCAGCCCCTGGAACGAAGTGGCTTATGTTCTGGAGCACAGCGACGCGGAATTTGCGATCTGCGAAGATCAGGAACAGACCGACAAGGTGCTGGAGGCCTGGCCAGATTTGCCCAAGCTGAAACACTGCATTGCCATCGATATGAAGGGCCTGCGCTATTACCCGGAGCCGCCGTCGGCATTCGAGGATATCGAGGCGAGGGGCCGGGAATTCGAAACGCAGCATCCCAACCTGGTGGATGAATTGCTGGACAGCCAGCAAATGGATGACACCGCCCTGATGATCTATACCTCCGGGTCCACCGGCCGACCCAAGGGGGCAATGATCAGCTGGCACAACCTTCATGCCGCGGCGCCGGGGCTTATTGAGCTGTTGCAGGCGGACGAACACGGCTCGAGCCTTTCCTATCTGCCGCTTTGCCACGTTGCAGAGCAGGCCTTTACCAATATTGCGCCGGTGTATGTGGGCAGTACAGTCAGCTTTGGTGAGAGCCTGCGGACCATTCAGGAAGATTTGCGGGAAATTGCACCGACCTTTTTCCTGGGGGTGCCGAGGATATGGGAGAAACTGCACTCGTCCATCTACATCAAGATTCAGGAGACCGGGCGTTTGCGGCAGGCATTGTTCAAATGGGCAATCCGGGTGTGTTCGCCTATGGCCACGAAACCCCGCGCAGACTGGAACCTGAAGGAGAAATGCCTGTATGGCATCAGTTACTGGCTTGTGTTGCGCGCCTTGCAGAATTTTATCGGCCTGCGCCGATGCAGTATTGCGCTCACCGGGGCAGCCCCTATATCAACCGGCATACTGGAGTTCTTCCGGACCATCGGCATTCCCCTGGTAGAAGTATACGGCCAGACGGAAAGCACCGGCGTTGCCACGGCGCAACCCGTTGATGACGTGCGCTTGGGAACCGTGGGTGTGCCTGTGTCCGGGGTTGAGGTAACGCTTGGGGAGCACAACGAGATCATCATGCGCGGTGGCAGCATGTTCAAGGGATATTACAAGAACGACGAGGCCACGGCTTCAACTTTGAAGGATGGCTGGCTGCACACCGGTGACGTGGGTGAATGGCGGGATGGCCAGCTAAAGATCGTCGACCGTCTGAAAGACATCATGATCACCGCCGGCGGCAAGAATCTTTCACCAACGGAAATCGAAAACACCATCAAGGCCAGTCCCTATATCAAGGAATGCATTGTGATCGGTGAGGCCAGAAAATATGTGTCTGCGCTGATCCAGATTGATTTCGATACGGTGGCAAAGTGGGCAGAGCAGGAGCGCATTGCCTACACCACCTTCCGGAGCCTGACCGAGCAGCCGCAGGTGAATGACCTCATCCAGGCAGAAGTAAACAAGGGCAACGAGCAGCTACCACAGGTGGCGCAGATCAAACGCTTCCACTTGCTGACGAAGGAACTGGACCACGACGATGACGAGGTAACGGCGACCATGAAAGTCCGCCGGAGCAATATCTACGAGAAATATACCGAGGTGATCGAGTCGCTTTACGCCTGACAGCGAGGCGCCTAGAAACGGGCGCCCTCTTCCACCCGGATTCGTTCCATGTACTGGGTCAGGGCGGCGTTAATGAGTGCCAGAACCAGGAACAGCAGGATACCCTTGGGCACCAGGGCGTGAATTTCCGGGTTGGGCGCGGTGCTGGCGGTTACCAGGATCAGGCCCAGAATGTTGCGGGCCAGGCGCATGGTGAGCATGGCGCAGAGATACCCGGACTGGAATGCCGATTCTGCACCCTTCAGACAGCGGCCAAAAGCTGGCATCAGGTGCACGGTATTGAGCAACAGAACCGAAAAAATGACTAATTGAATAACGCTGTAAATGGTCATGACCAGAGACTAACGAATGGCACTGGTGTTAAATAATCGCGTTTATTATCTCCGATTGGGATCCTGTTATCCAGTTGAGTATGGAAGGTTCAAAGCAAGCTGGCTTTTCGGAGTGTTGGAATCGGGAGGGAATTAATAAATGGATTACATCGCGCCTGTCAGCAGCGCAATCATGGCGATCGTCTGGATTGTCTACTTCCAGCTGTTTTTCCTGCAGTACAAACGAAACAACCGGCCCTACCTTGTGATTCATCACGCCCAGAATGAAAACCCGGATGCCTTGTGTCTGTTGGTGAACATGGGCAAGGAAACGGTGCACGTGCAGTGCGTTCAGGTGGTTCTCTATACCCGGGCAGGCGAAGAGAAGACCATGACGGTGACCGAGTATCGCCGGGTCGGGGCGGACGACGCGAACGTGCACCAGGTGCTTCGGCAGGGGCCCTTGCAGCCCGGTGGGTATCTGGTGCTGGGCTCGTTCCGGAACATCATCCTGGGGCGTCGTAGTGAAGAAAGCGAAAGCGATTACCTGTTCGAGGACATAACCGGCGTTGAAATCCGGGCAGCTGTGATTCACGGGCCCACAAAGTATCCGGTGGGTGTACGGCGCAGTTTTTCTCTCAGCCACGAAGGTGGGCCCCAGATTTTTCCCCGAAATATTCACAGCGAACAGCTGGTTCGCCGAAAGGATCGACATCAGGTGAGGCGCTGGGTTGAAGAGGAGTTGCAGCCCGAGCGCAAGGGTAGCTCGGAGTCTGACAGCTCGGATCAATCGTCAAAAGCGGACTGAGGCAGCTATTCGGTTGGACCTAGGTTGCGTTTCCGTTTCTATTTCTCGAGGATATGGTTAAATATCCGCCAATCAAGCAATGGAGGCATTTCATGTCACTGAAAGACGAACTGATCAAAAAGGCCGAAACCCAGCTAGAAGAATGGGAAAAACAAGCCGATTCCCTCAAAGCCAAGGCCAAAGCCAAAGAAGCGGAAGCCGAGAACGAGAAGGCCAGCGCGGATATCCAGCAGAGCGCTTCCGATGCATTGCGCTCGGTCGAAGATAAAATCTCAGATGGTCGCAAAAAACTGGATGAGCTCAAGGAAAGCGGCGAAGAAAATGTTGATTCCCTTCGCAAGCAGCTGTCTGACCTGATTGGGCCAGACGACAAACGCTAGGCATCCCGCTTCGGAACGTCAGGCTGCTTCTACTGGAACTGGGTATAAAAGCGCTGCCTTTTCGTTTGCCAGTCCCGCCAATGGGGCTCGCGGTGGTGGAGCTGGTAGCGCTCCATCACCGCCATGAACCTGCCCATGTAATCGCATTGACCTGAAGACGGCAGCCACTCATCGGGGCCGCGGTCATCACGCATTACCCTGTCAGGCTGACTCATTCTGATCTGGTTTTCCGTATCGTTCAGAAAACGATCCCTCATCGAAGGTGGCCATTGATCGGCGCCGAGCTCCTCTGCAAAGACCAGAGGAACAACCCGGGTCGTCGCCCAGCTTTCAGAGGCAGACGGTTCCTCCCGCGTCGCGGCCGCCAGCACAATCAGGATTGCTGCGATGAACAGAGCCAGCTTGGTGTCCTTCATGACTCACCTTGCTCTTACGTTGAATACATCAGAACCTACGAGCAGGTTGAGCAAAGGGCTTACCTGGATCCGGGCAAAACTTTGTGACCCGACAACTCCGAATTGCTGGAAGCAACGTAGGGTTTAGCTTACCCGTGATGCAGAGAGACTGGTCAGGAGCGGAAACAAGTATGCCCGAGGGTCCCGAAATACGCCGCATGGTCGACGACATCCATAAGGCCGTTGGCGGCAAGACAGCGCAATCGGTGTTCTTTGCCTTTGAGCACCTGAAACCCTTTGAGAGTGCCCTTAGGGGACGCAGAGTCGAGAGAGTGGAGGCGCGGAGCAAAGCCGTGTTGGTGTTTTTTGAGGCCACAGATGAAGACGGGCCGTGGTGCGTTTACAGCCATAACCAGCTGTATGGCAAGTGGCGCATGGGCACACCCGATCGGGAACCGAGTACAAACCGGCAGCTGCGATTTGCCATTATCGGTCCGAAGAAAGCGGCCCGGTTGTACAGCGCCTCCGACATTCAACTGGTTCGGCCCGATGAATTGAGCGAGGTGCCTTATCTGTCACGGCTCGGGCCGGACCCTCTCAATCAGGATGTCAGCGTCGATCAGCTTCTGGCGGTGTTTGACGACAAGCGTTTCCGGGGCCGGAACCTGGGTGGTTTGCTGCTGGACCAGGCGTTCGTTGCCGGAATCGGTAATTACCTCCGCTCGGAAATCCTCTTTGAAGCGGGTGTCTCACCCCGGGCACGGCCCCGTGATCTGGACGCCGATCAGCAGTCGAAATTGGCCGAGGCCATCCTGACCCTGGTGCAGCGAACCTATCGGTTGAAGGGCATCACCAATCCGCCCGAGCGGGCAGAGCGGCTCAAAAAAGAAGGATGGACGTTCGGGCAGCGCCGACACATGGTGTTCAACCGCGATGGCCAACGCTGCCACGATTGCGCGTCGCCGCTAGTTAAAACCATGATGGCCAGCCGGCGCCTGTATTACTGCCCTGCATGCCAGGGCACGCCGGCTTAGGCGAATTGTTCGGTACAGGCCCGTCCCAGCCGATCGTGGACGGCCAGCCATTGGCTTTCCCTGGGCGGAAGCTCAATCACGATCCGATCGACGTTTGCCTTGTCCATCGAGTGCATGGCGGTGTAGAGCATGCGAGCGTATTCGTTCGGATCGGCGCTGAGCATAATGGCCTCGGATGCCCGCTCGTCTGGGGGCGACTGCCACCAGATCACGCCAATCTTTTCGCCTGCCGATGTAACTTCGGGCAGAAGCCGGGCGAATTGATCCGTGGCCACTCCAACCGTAGGCGTAACAGGCTGGTAGTGGCGCTTTACGCTCCCCGGCACCGCCTGACTGGCGCTTTTGCCCGGGGCGAGCGTGATTCCCAAGCAGGCTTCGATATCGCTCTGTGCGATCTGCCCGGGCCGGGCGATAACTGGCGTGTCGCCGGTGAGGTCGACAATGGTGGATTCAATGCCCACTGAACAGTCCCCGCCATCCAGAACCGCCTCGATCTTTCCGGACAGGCCCGCGAGCACGTGCTCTGCGGTGGTCGGGCTGATCCTGCCATAGGGGTTCGCAGATGGGGCAACCAGATCCCGGCCGAGCTGCTCCATGGTTGCCAGCGTGGCCGGGTGCGCCGGCATCCTGACCGCCACGCCCGGGTTGCCGCCGGTAATGAAATCGCTGACGCCGCTTTTCTTTGGCAGTAGCAGTGTGAGTGGCCCCGGCCAGAATGCCTTGATCAGCTGCCTGGCGGTCTCCGGCAGGTGGTCGACCCAGAGTCTGACCCTGTCAGGTGACGCAACGTGCACGATCAGAGGGTGTCCGACCGGGCGCTGCTTTGCTTCAAACACTTTTCTGACCGCCTGTTCGTTGCTGGCGTCGGCCGCGAGGCCATAGACAGTCTCGGTGGGCACAGCAACGAGATGGCCGGCAAGAAGCAGGCTGGCGGCTTTCTCAACGTCAGCGGATTGGGTCGCGTCTAACTTGATGGTTGCGGGCATAAGGTCTCAGGGTTTACCGATTGGAGTCACAGGCAACAGTTTGCCATTGATTCTGATAAAAACGCTCTATCGAGGTGTGCTCGTCGTTGATCCGGAACAGATACAGCCAGTCGTTACCGATCAAATCCTTTACGACCTTGTGTTTCCGGGCGATCTCGGCAATCGCTTCTTTCGGTGCGGCCAGGTAAACGCTCAGGCGCAGGGGCTCGTGAACCCAACGCTGGCCATCGTGTACCGACTGCAGCGGCAAACCGATTCGCAAATCGCCGCCGTTGCCCTCGAAAACCCCCAGGTGGACGCCAACCACGTTGTGCAGGACCTTGTTGCCGCTACCGTAATGCAGATTGTCGGTAACAGACATGAAGTACTGAAGGTTGATCCAGTGGGTGACCACCATGGGCGCGGTCATGATCAGTTCGAGGATGTTGAAGCCTTCATCCTCGCGCCAGCGATAGTCGTGGAGGAAACTGCGGCCACCCAGGTCCAGGTGTCGCGTGGCCGAACGAGGCGCCACGATAAAGCTGGCGTTGCCGGCAAGACCCCATTCCGGGCGCACTTCGGACCAGTCCTGGCTGCGCTTTTTGATGGCGCTGTCAACATCGCTCTCGTTTGCGATACCAAGCCGCAGGGCGCGTTCACGACGTGCCTGGGCGCCGGCATTGGCCAGGAAACCCCGGATCTCGTCGGGAACATCACCTGAGCACTCGACCTCGTCGGTGGTTGTGTTATGCAGTGCCCCCACGAACCGGGTTTCGGAGGGGATCAAAATCCCCTGCTCAGCCAGGGCCGCACGCACGTCCTTGTCGTTCAGGATGCCGGCAAGTACGCGAACATTTACCGAACCGGTCTGTCCGCCGCAGGCGCCGCAGTCGAGGCCCGCTGCATGGGGATTGTTACGCGTACTACTGCCGTGCCCAACAAGGAGAACGGTGGGCGCAAAATCATGAGTCAGGGTCATGGCCCGGAGAATACCCCCGGCCAACTCCGCTTTCTCCGCAGCGCCCAGCAGGGTCCCGTTCTGGCGGATCTCGAACTCGGTCTGTCCCTTATGGAGTTGATCGACCGGGTTATCCGAGGACTTGCCAAAAAAGGTTTTGCGAACCATGCGTCCCAGACCTGCCAGGCCCATGCTCTCGATAAAGCTGAAGCTCGCCGGGCCGGCGTTGGAAAACTGTGACCAGTGGGAGTGGTTGGCTAATGACTGCCGGCTGAAACTGCCGGCAGGTTCGGCCTCAGTAACCTCGAGCGCCGGCGCCAGCAAGCCCGGCAATTGCGGCCGGCAAAACCCGGTGCCCTTGGGTCGATACGAGATCGGGAGGCCGAAGAAGCCGGCAAACCCGAGGGTCTGGATAGCTGGATTCTGGGCTTCCAGCGCACGACGATAGACCTCCGACCGAACATCGATGCAGAAGGCCGCCTGTAACTTGAGCGGCTGATCGTCCGACGAGGGATTTTCAGGCCTGGTAAGAAGCTTTTCAGCCATCTGTGACTGGTAGGCCGACTCAGCCTCTGTTTGCTGGCGCCAACCTGTGGTTTGAGATTGCTCGTGGGTCTGGAGCATCTCTGGCCAGCCATCCCACTGTTTGAGCCAGCGTTGTTTCAGTTCGGCAAAGATGGCCCCGCCAACGTGTTGGACGTGCCGCCATATGGCGAGCTCCCAGGCCAGTCGGATGGCCAGTAGACCCGGCAGCAGGTCTTCCTCGTGGCCACTGAGTCGCGCTTGCCACCGCAAGTAGGCGGCCCAGGATGACCAGCCGTTGATATCCAGGAGGAGCGCATGGGCATAATCTGGCGCATAGTCCGGTTGGGATGCCAGGGCTTCGAGGGCATCGGTAATCAGTTTTTCATGCTGATCCGGCAACACCTGAAACTGGGAGGGCAGGGATGGTTCTCCCATAACAATGGCAATGCCGCGGTCAGCCCGGGTCATTTGCAGCCAGCTATGGTAAAGGTCCTGGGCATCCGCCTTGAAATCACCGGCATCCAGACGCTGGAAATAGTCGCCGCAGAACTGGCTTATCTGATGCACAACTTCATCCTGCCAGCCTACCTGATGGGCGGTGTCGCGATTGCGATCCAGCTGGGCGCTCAGATTCTGCCAGTGTTCGGGCATGCTGGCGGTCTCCGCGGCCGCCGGGCCGTTGCCCTGTCCGGCAAGCGCGGCCTGATTCTGGCAGCAGGTGCCATTGAGTGCCGCCATGCGTGAAGCGACCCTGGTGAATGGCAGGTCCCGCATTTCCCAGAACGGATTCACGGCGATCATCTGATCCAATGGCCAGGAGGGCGCGATTCGCGCGCAGGCATCGGTGACGGCCGCCTGCCAATCTGGTGTATGGGTGGTTGCTTCGGTGGTGGGATTAAGGCTCGACGCTAACATTATGCGGACTCCCTGGAACCAGAGGTTGAAGAGACGCTGACCACGGCTCGCGGCCGAACGACATCAGGCAGTTTGGCAGGCCATATTTTCAGGGTCAGACGGGTGGACCACTCATCGAGGTAGCCCGCGGCGAACAGGAACCGGTAAAGCCTGGCGCCTGCGGGTGAGAAACGGTGGTAGCGAATCTGGTAGTAGCCGCGTACCAGTATTGCGATAAGGGCAGCGACAAAAACCACTTCCAGCAGGCTTGCCTGGCTTTCCGGTGGCGCAAGCAGCAAACCGAAGAAGGTTTTCTGTAGCCAGTACAGTGCCCAGAAGGCAGCACCAATAACCAGGCCACGGGCAACGGTGAGAACGCCGCCGCCGGCTGACAGGAACTCTGAGAGCAGAATCGTCAGGGCGATGCCTGGCACAATCCATGAAAACATGTGCGCCGTGCCGGCCTCATTGGACAGGAAAACAGTCGGCAGCATGAACAGGCCCGCCAGGGCGGCAGCGGCCAGCCACTGTTTTGGCCCGGGCTCATTGACGGCAACCAGGCGTTTTTTCATCGACAACTCAACGGTATTGCCGGCGTTCAGGAAGGTGTGTGCCTTGTAAGCGGAATGCGCAACCAGATGCAGGAGCGCCAGCTCGTACAGCCCCAGAGCGCACTCAACCAGCATCCAGCCCATCTGGGAGCAGGTTGACCAGGCCAGCCTTACCTTGATGGAAATACGGGTCATCATAACAAGGCTGGCAAACACCGCCGTGGGCCCTGCCACTGCAAGCAGCAGCCACTGGGCGGCGCTTACTTCTGAAATGAGCGGTGCCATCAGAATCATCAGGAAACCGCCAAGGTTCACAACGCCAGCGTGAAGCAGGGCAGAAACCGGCGTGGGTGATTCCACCACCTGAATCAGCCAACCGTGGAACGGCATCTGTGCGCATTTGAGCAAAGCAGCCACGGCCATCAAAACCGCAGCGATCTGGGCGCCGGCGGGCACCTCTGTTGCACCGGATACCTGGACCAGAATCCGATCAATAAAGGGCGTGTCGTACTGGACATAAAGCAGAAGGAACGCCAGTGCCAGGCAGAACTCCGCAATTCGCGCAAAGATGAATTTTTTGTGCGCGGCCAGGGCGGCGCGCGGGCGATCAGGAAAGAACATCAGCAACTGATGCAGGCTTACGCTGATGGCAATCCAGCTGACGAGGAACACCAGCAAATGATTGGTGATGGCGATCATGGCAACGCTGGCGAGGATCACCTGAAGCCAGATCATAAATCGGCGCTGGCCGGGATCCCCCGCAAGATACCTCTCCGAGAAGCGTCCCAGCACCATTCCCAGCAAAGTGATAAGCAGCAACATGATTGAGGCCAGAGGCGCGTGACTGAACCAGACGCCATCGACCGGCCACCACCAACTTCCGATTGCGGCGGCCAAAGCCGATACAAAGGCAAGCTTGAACGTCAATGACCGTGCGAGAAGGTTGCTCTGGTTGGTTGCCAATCCGGTCGCGACTGCTCCGGCACCGAAAAGCAGCGGTACCAGCAGTGAGAACAAGGATTCGATCGCCTGAACATCGAACATGCGAGGGCCTCGGAATCAGGAGTATTTAATACGCGTAGTATCCGAGGCTTTTGCTGTGAACAAAAATATATATATCCGATCGATTCGTTCGTTATTTAAGAATGATTGCCGGGTATGGAAACTGGGTCAGGTCCTGTAAGAGTCCAATTGAGACTTCAGTTTTTCCGCTAGTTGCTTCAACGTTTCTGCCGCCTCATTGGTTGATGCGGCGTTCTCCTGGCTGCTACCAGCCATTTGCCGAATGTGCTCAAGGCGCTGGTTGATGTCCTCAGAAACCTGGCTCTGCTGCTCGGCGGCGCTTGCCATTTCAATGTTGGTGTCCCGAATGGTTCGAACGCCCTCGCGCAGTGCCTCGATCGCGTTGCCGGTTTCGCGGATCATGTCGTTGGTTTCAGTTGCTAGCTGACTGCCCACCTCAATAACGTCGGTAACACCGGCAACGCCTTCCTGCAGGTGATTGATCTGGTCCTGGATCTCTTTGATGGACTCCTGGGTCCGACGGGCCAGGTTTCTGACTTCGTCTGACACCACCGCAAAACCTCTGCCGTGTTCTCCGGCTCGCGCTGCCTCAATCGCTGCATTAAGCGCCAGGAGATTAGTCTGTTCCGAAATGTTTTCTATGACGGAAAGAATATTGCCGATGTTATCCGATGCAGCTCTCAGCGAAGCACTGGTTTGCACTGAGCTCTGGTTGTTGTCGAGCTGGCTCTGTATTTTCGCCGTGGTTTTGGCAATGAGCGATTGGCCACTTTCGGCCAGACCATCCGCCTCTTTGGCAATGTTTTCAGCCCTGGAGGCGCTTTCGGCAACAGTTTGAGCGGTTGCTGTCATCTCATTCATGGCGGTTGCAACCTGCTCGGTCTCCTCGGTTTGTTGCGAGACGACGGTGGCGGAGTCTGATGCTATGCCCCTTAGACTCGACGAGGCCTCAAGCAGGCTTTCCGAGGATCTTTTGGTTTCTGAAATTGTAGTTTGTAACCGGTCTAGCAAGCGATCGAAGCCTTGGGCCATGACGTCCAATTCGCTCTTGCCGGTTGCATTGAACCTCACCGTCAGGTCGCCTTCGCCGCTGGCAATGTCGTTGATGGCATCGATCATTTTTTGGAGAGGTCGAGCCACAACCAGTTGTGCCAGGGCACTCAGGCAGCCGATCAGCACCAGTCCGCCGATCAGAATTGCCATGACCGTCTTGATGGTCTGATTGCGAACCATGGCTGCCACTTCGTCTTCCGAGTAGCCGGTGATAATCTGGTACCCCCAGGCATCGAACGCAGTACGTGCAAGGTTCCAGTCTTCCGGTTCAGATTCCAGCAGGTTTTGCAGTGGATCGGACTCAATGGAGCTGGAGTGCATGCGCAGTCGATTCTTGTCGTCCACCAGGGCGAGAAATCCTCTTTCCAGCAGGCTGGATGAGGTGATGGCCGCTTCAAGTTCTTCAAGGTCCGCTGAATAGCCCACATACCAGATGCCGATAATCTGGTTTGAGGCGTTACGGATAGGGCTGTAAGCGGTGAGGTAGGGATTGCCGAGAATATCGACCTGTCCGAAGTAGGCTTCGCCCCGGCTAATGGCCTGCCCGGCCGCGCCCGCCATATTCAGTTTGGTGCCGATGGCACGGGATCCATCGTCTTTCTTTACGTTTGTGGAAACCCTGACAAAGTCCTGTCCATCCCTGACGAATAGAGTGGCTGTGCCGTCCATGATCCCGGTTATGCCATCCACCAGGTCAAAGTTGTTGTTGATCATGGTGTCGCCGAGAAACAGTGCCGGAACGGGTTTGCCTGCGACCGGTTCGGTTCCCTGGATCCTGGCGGCTCCGAGTTGCTGGCCGCGTTCAATGAGCAGATTCAGCGAATTCTTCACCCGTTTTGACATGAGCTCGTCGGTGATGGAGAGCATTCCGGTGATCTCCTCGACAAGATCACTCTGCCTTTCAGCGACATCTGCCGTGATCGTTTTCTGCGTGTTTAAAGCGATCACAACGCTTGCGAGTATTGCGATGACCAGCAGAACAGCGGCAATCGAGACGATGAACAGTTTTCTGATAGACATGCTGATTCCCCAGAATCTATAAGCTTTACGGACTATTGGAGCACGCAAATTACTGCGATCTTTTTTTATATCGGCCGGGATCGATGCTTCCTTAATCATTATTGCGTCATTCGTGAATCATTCCAGAGATTACGACGCATATGTGCTGCCAAAAGAGCGGAAATGTCGCTCGGCAGGCACAGGCCTGGCTGCGGATTTGTAAAACCTTCTTGCAATCACCATATTTCTGCGTCCACGAAATGATCCACCGATGGGGCTCGAGCCTATCGTTCAATGGCCATTGCTGGACGACCCGTGCAAGAAGTGAAAACCGGAAAAGACCGAGGCAAAGAATTGGATTGTGAAAAAAAAGGCGCCTTCCTGGCTAGAAGGAAAAAGCATTCGACCCTGACCGCTGGGGTTTATTACCCGAAACCCGAAGCCATTGCGGCCGACTACTGGGGTGTCTTTGTTGATAATACGCCCTACATACTATTGGTGCCTGACGAAGATCGCAGTGCTCGCGAAAAGGCCGAGCGGCTGGCTGAATCAGCTAACTTCCGAACGTTGCTTGAAGCAACCCTGACAGCCTGTGAGCGGATTGAGGCGAAACCTGTTGATGGCCGCGCTGTGGATTGGGCCGAAAAGCTCACCGTGATCAGCGCCAGTCGCTCCGGAGACGTTGAGACGGGAACAAGAGAAATCGGCGAGATCAGGGCAATCCTGATGCCCGGTTGTCATCAGGCCGTGGCAGACACCCTGTGCATCGACGATACGCTGGCGACTGTGATCGATTCGAAATTTCCGCGAGTTTCGAATTTTGACGATCTTCCAGAACTTTCGGATCGAGACGTGAAATTGTCGCTGGGTAACCTGGAAGCCCGCAAGCATCCACGAGGTGGTCACTAGGGGCAGGTGCTCGCAGGGATTTCCGGAGTTTCCTGGAGGGGAATTGCGCAATCTTCCGGCAATGCGTCGGTCAGCTGCATCAGCAGATCTGTTGTGTGGCTCATCTGCTCGCTGAGTTGACTGTAATCAGTGCTCTGCTGATTCTCTGACTGCTGAGCGGCAAGCTGGTACTGCTTTTCGAGGATCAGGTCCTGCAGGAATCTTATTTGCCGGGCAGTCAGAATTACCGGTCGACTGTTGTCGCTCATTGTTTGGCCTTTTAGTCTGTATTAAATAGAAATGAGGGTAGGCTTACGGTGGTTTGCTTGCTATGGATCTGACGTTCCCGTGTTACATCAATGATCACGCTATTCCAGCATATGTCTCCGTTTTCACGCTGTTTGGGAGTGCCGGTACCACTCAGTCATTTCACAACACCGGATGCTGACTTGATCCGCCACTCGTGCCTCCAGAAGGTCATGGTTTCCGCAGCACCAGGAATCGACCGGGCCAGTCCCTCGACATTTTCAGGCATCATCATTTCCCACAGTGGGTCTGAAGTCATCGGAATTCCAATTATTAGGAGTCCTAATTTAAGATAGGGGGTTGGCGCCTGATTTTCCAAGAGGGCGTGGTGAAGTGTAGGAAAAGATTGACGATTTCGATGCCGTTTTATGCCAGGGAAATGCGGTAACGAGTGACGCCAGCTTCTTCTTCTCTGGTCCATTCAATCCGGTGGCCGGTGATATCACAGAGGGCCTGAAGGTCCTTTCGGCCGGTGGGGTCATCCGCCAGGAAATCGACCAGTGCCCCGCCGGGCAGGTCTTTGGTCCGTTTTTTGAAGCGCAGGATGGGGAGAGGACATACCAGACCGACGGCGTCGATCTGGTATACCTCGGACTGATCAGTCAAGGCGAACGCTCTCTGCGCTGGTTTGTTCCGCCGACGACCAGCCAAATTGGTTCAGCACCATTGGTGCAGCCGTGGCAATGAGCAGGGCCGCGATAAAAGCCGAAATCATTACCTTCACGACGAACCTCCTTTGCCTTGTTTGGCTTCAACCTCAGCGACCCACAGATCGTGGTGTTGACGAGCCCATTCGAGATCAACCTGGCCGTTACCCATAGCGTCGAAGGCACCTTCCATGCCGACCGAGCCGATGTAGATGTGGGCAATGATGGCCAGCATCATCACGAACGCCACGATAGAGTGCCAGATGTTGGCATACTGCATCTCTTCGTGCGGCGTCAGCACTGTCGGCAAATCCGTTCCCAAAACAGTGTTCACGACGCCAAACGTCTTGGCAAACATTGGAATTTCAAACGGAAACAACAATGACAGGCCCGACAACGAGACTGAAAAACCCAGCAACATCACGGTCCAGAAAACAATTTTCTGACCGGCGTTGAACTTCCTCGCTGACGGATGGGCGTTGGTGAAGATGCCGCCGCCCACTTTGAGCCACTGCCAATCGAGCTTGTTGGGGATGTTGTGCGCCACCCACATGAAGAAGGTCATCACCAGCCCCAACATAAAGGCCCACGCAATGTTGTTGTGAAGCCATTTGGAGCCGGCAGCCAGAGTGGCAAAGGCCTCGGGCCCCATAACCGGAATGAGGAAACTGCGACCCATCAAGGTGATTAACCCCGTTATAGCTAATGCGACAAACGAGCCCGCCAACAGCCAGTGACCAAATCGTTCGATGGCTTTGAATCGTTCAACCGTGGTGCCCGCAGGGCCGCCTGTGATTTTGATTCTTCCGCGCACAAAATAGAACACTGCCAGTAGCGCAATGATAGCCAGGATTGCACTGCCACCGTAAGTGATGACCGGCCCCTCTCGTAACTTGTACCAGGGTATGCCTCCGTCCTGGATCAGGACGTCAGCGGCAGGCCCCCGGGCCTGGGTACTGGGGTCAATCTTGTTGTATCGAATGGCACGATAGATGTCGGAATCCGAGCGCCCTCCCAGGGTGCCGAGTCGACCACTGATCGGTGCCGCATTGGCAGGATTACCCAGGTTTTCCGAGCGAAAAGACTCGTCAATTTCCAACTGTTTTTGACGAGCCAGGATGTCTTCCAGGGTTTGAGCACCCCCGGTAGACGTGCGATCAACTGCGGGGGCCTCTTGCGCCCAGACAGGATTAAACACCAGTGTCGCCAGTGCAAGGACGACAGCACCTAACAACTTACGCTTCATGCGAGCACCCCAAAAGAATCAAGAAGAAGAGTTCGTTGCCGCCATGAGTTTTGCGGGGCCCGGGGGGCCCCGAAACTCATGGCGGGCTTAAGGGACCTTCTTCCCATAGGCCGTGCCCCATCCCCAGGCGCCGGAACCGAAACCACGGCTCACCACACGCTGGCGATAGATGTCTGCCACCTCGCTGCCATCACCGGCCAGCAGCGCTTTGGTCGAGCACATTTCGGCACAGATTGGCAGCTTGCCCTCGGCAATGCGGTTGCGGCCGTACTTGGTGAACTCAGCTGTTGAATTGTCTTCTTCAGGGCCGCCTGCACAGAACGTGCATTTGTCCATCTTGCCCCGGCTGCCAAAGTTGCCCGCCTGGGGGAACTGAGGCGCACCGAAGGGGCAGGCATAAAAACAATACCCACAACCAATACACAGATCCTTGGAGTGCAACACGATACCGTCTTCGGTCTGGTAGAAGACATCCACAGGGCAAACGGCCATACAAGGCGCGTCTGAACAGTGCATGCAAGCTACCGAGATCGAGCGTTCGCCAGGCTTACCATCTCCGATGGTCACCACGCGCCGGCGGTTGATACCCCAGGGGACTTCATTCTCATTCTTACAGGCCGTTACGCAAGCATTACATTCGATGCAGCGTTCGGCATCGACCAGGAATTTTGCGCGTGCTTTTCCCTCAAGTGCCATGATTTAAACCTCTTGTTATGCCGGCATAATCGAACACAGGGTGGCTTTGGTCTCTTGCATCTGCGTGACCGAGTCATACCCGTATGTTTGAACCGTGTTGGTGGATTCGCCCAGAACGATGGGGTCTGCGCCCTTGGGATACTTGTCCCTCAGGTCCTTGCCTTGATAGTGCCCGCCAAAGTGGAATGGCATGAAGGCCACCCCCTCTCCGACACGTTCGGTCACCATGGCCTTGACCTTGATCCGCGCGCCTTCGGGGCCGGAAACCCAGACATCATTGCCGTCACGGATGTTCAGGTTGTTGGCATCGCGTGGGTTAACCTCGATGAACATTTCCTGTTGCAATTCAGCCAGCCAGGGGTTTGAGCGAGTCTCATCACCACCACCCTCATATTCGACCAGACGGCCGGAGGTAAGGATGATCGGGAACTCCTTGCTGAAGTCGTTCTTCTGAATGGACTCGTACAGGGTAGGCACCCGCCAGAAAGTCTTGTCTTCGTATGTCGGGTAATCCTTAACCAAATCACGACGGTTGGTATATAGCGGTTCGCGATGCAGCGGTATCGGATCCGGGAAGTTCCAGACCACGGTGCGGGCCTTGGCATTACCGAAAGGTGCGCACTCGTGCTTGATTGCCACACGTTGAATGCCGCCAGACAGATCTGTCTTCCAGTTGGTTTCCGGGCCGGCCACGGCTTCAATACTGGCCCGCTCCTCAGCCGTCAGATCGCCATCCCAGCCCAGATCCATTAGCATCTGCATGGTGAATTCCGGGTAGCCGTCCTTGATCTCGGAGTTCTTCGAGTAGACGCCATCTGCCAACAGGCTTTCGCCATCACGCTCGACTCCGAAGCGGGCCCGGAACGTCAGGCCGCCTTCGGAAACCGGCAACGACATGTCGTACAGGTTGGCAGTGCCCGGATGGTTCATCTCCGGTGTGCCCCATGAAGGCCACGGTAAGCCGTAGAAATCACCATCACAAGGTCCACCGACTGCACGCAGCGTAGTCTTGTCGAAGTGGTGCTGATATTTCATGTGCTTCTTGAGGCGCTCAGGGGACTGGCCGGTGTAGCCAATGGTCCACATGCCACGGTTGAACTCGCGGGTGATGTCCTCAATCGACGGTTCGTCTCCATCAATGGCAATGTTGCGGAACATGCGATCGGTGAAGCCGAACTTGTCCGCAAACAGCTTCATGATTTCATGATCGACCTTGGAGTCGAACAGCGGCTCTACTACTTTTTCTCGCCACTGCAGAGAACGGTTCGACGCGGTTACCGAGCCGTAGGTTTCGAACTGGGTGGTCGTGGGCAGCAGGTAGGCACCCTCTTTGCGATCGTGGAGTACGGCAGAAACGGTCGGGAAGGGATCCACTACAACCAACAGGTCGAGCTTTTCCATCGCTTCCTTCATTTCCGTCATACGGGTCTGGGAGTTGGGCGCGTGGCCCCACAGCACCATGGCCCGGGTGTTGTCTGGCTGCTCCAGGTTCTCTTTGGCTTCCAGGACACCGTCAATCCATCGGGATACCGGAATGCCTTTCTCGTTCATCATGGCTTTGGATTTGCCGTTCTTGTCCCACACGGCAAAGCGGCCTTTCAGGTAGTCCAGATCCTCTTCCCAGACTCTTGACCAGTGGGCCCAGGCGCCAGCGGACAGACCATAATAGCCGGGCAGAGTGTCGGCGAGCACGCCCAAGTCGGTAGCACCCTGAACGTTGTCGTGCCCCCGGAAGATGTTGGTGCCACCGCCAGCAACGCCCATGTTGCCCAGTGCCAGTTGGAGAATGCAGTAGGCCCGGGTGTTGTTGTTACCATTGGTGTGCTGGGTACCACCCATGCACCAAATAACGGTACCCGGGCGGTTGTTGACCAGAGTGCGGGCCACACGCTCGAGTTGAGCGCCCGGAGCGCCGGTTACACGCTCGACTTCTTCCGGATTCCAGCGTTTTACTTCCTCACGAATCTCATCCATGCCCCACACCCGGGTGCGGATGAACTCTTTGTCTTCCCAACCGTTTTCGAAAATGTGCCAAAGTATGCCCCAGACCAGCGCAACGTCGGAGCCCGGACGAAAACGGACGAACTCATCGGCGTGCGCGGCAGTGCGTGTGAAACGCGGATCGCAGACGATGAGAGGTGCGTTATTCTCTTCCTTCGCCTTAAGCACATGTAACAGCGAGACCGGGTGCGCTTCGGCAGGGTTACCCCCGATGATGAAGATGGCTTTGGAGTTGTGGATGTCGTTGTAGGAATTGGTCATTGCGCCGTAGCCCCAGGTATTGGCTACGCCGGCGACGGTGGTGGAGTGGCAGATACGAGCCTGGTGGTCCACGTTGTTGGTGCCCCAGTAGGCCGCAAACTTACGGAACAGGTAGGCCTGCTCGTTGTTGAACTTTGCGCTGCCCAGCCAGTAGACCGAATCGGGACCGCTTTGCTCACGAATTTCGAGCATCTTGTCGCCGATTTCGTTGATGGCGGTATCCCAGGAAATCTTCTGCCACTGGCCGTTGACCATTTTCATGGGCGACTTGAGACGACGCTCGCCGTGGGCATGCTCCCGTACGGAAGCGCCTTTGGCGCAGTGAGCACCCAGATTGAAGGGGCTGTCCCAGCCTGGTTCCTGCCCGATCCATGTTCCATTCTGCACTTCAGCCTCGACCGTGCAGCCTACCGAACAGTGCGTACAAACGGATTTTTTGACGACGACTTCGCCACCCCCGGTCGTTGGGGCCGCAGCTTCAACCCGTCCCGATGACAGCGACAGTGCGGCCAGACCACCCACTGCCACGCCAGACGTTGTCAGGAACTGACGACGGTCCAGAGTCTTGGCAGCGAGAGAAGAAAGCAAAGAGCCTGCACGGGAGCCTTTCGCTACCCCGTTGGTCTTCTTCCTTAACATGTCGTTTACCTCTCTCTTTATTATTCTCGTTTTTTCGGAAAGCTGAATCTCTCAAGGGCCTTTCGCAACCTCGATCAACTCAAATCCCCGTTAAAAGCGAGCCGATTCGAAATACTTACGTGTGTGTTCGGTATCACGTAAACCGCGGCTTTTCGGCGCGTCTTGTCTGACGACCTCCGCTGCGGCGTTCGGTGCAACCGTCATTGCCACCGCAGCCGGTGCTGCAGCAGCGGCCATTTGCAGGAAACGGCGACGGCTGTTTTCACGCTTCGGGTTGTCCATTGGACACCTCCCCCTGGGTTTATGGGACCTTGAGATCCCGGTTACTGAATTGCAAAGGCGTCGGCTTCTACCGCCATGAAGGCTCGACCGAGCGAACCCACTGGTGCGTAAAAAATGGCGCTTTGCGCTTCTTCCAAGTCGGTAAAAAACAAGGCTGCCCACTTTGCCAGGTGGGCATCAAAAAATGCTTTTTGCGACGGCAGTCCGCTGTCGCATGGAAATTCCCCGGTGATGATGCCCGCCATGATTTCGCAGAGGGTGCCGATGTGATCTTCCGGCTCCTTTACGTCGCTGCGGGATTTGATACCGCGGGTCATGAGATCCGTACGCAGCTCCGCCAGGGGCTTCTCATTCAGGAAGCCGGTGAGGTAGTAGCTGGCATAGGGGAGCAGTTCTCCGCGACCGAGTCCGACAAACAGATTGTTGAACTCTCGCTCGGCGTCATACGGGTTGGTGCGTTCGGCGAGGGCTGCCAGGTTTTTGCAGGCCGAACCGAGTGGCGTCTCGTCGCCTTGTAATGAAGCCAGCCCTTTCAGCAATTCACTGGAGGGCGGGTCTACAAGCAGGACGCCAAGCAGCTGATAGATCTGGGCCCTGGCACGATCTTCTTCAGAGATCGAACGCGGGCACTGGATTTCCGCAGTGTTACTCAATTCCTGTTCCTTCTAATTATTATGTGCGGCCTGTCACGCTATTCTAGTACACAATCCAGAATATTGGCCTGACCGACCTTTAACTTGCTAATAGCTGAAACGTATTCTGCTAATAGTCAAAACGCATACGAGGACGGAATCGTGGTTCCGGCTCCTCTTCCGAGTAGGTCGCCTCTTCTTGGGCAAGCTGCTGCTCGGGAAGTTCCGTCGGCGTTGCCATATCTTCCAGTTCGGGACTGTCCTCAGAATCCGGTTCCTCGGCGGTTGTGGAATCAGGCCCTGCCAACGACGAGACTGCCTGCTTTTCCGACTGATCGTCCACGACGTCCGCGGCTTTTTTGGCTTTGTCGACGAGCCCCTCTCCAACCTTGTATAAAGTTTTCACTGTCTGTCCGGCCGTCGAGGCCAGTGTGTAGTCCTCATCGTAATCATTGAGGCCGTCCAGAACGGCCAGTACCGGGTTGGATTTCCAGAGTCCCCTCAGGGCCTTGCGGCGGAGGAACTCCGGAATTTCCTTGCGCATGAAACCGGTGATGTCCGTACCCAGCTCAATGTTTTCCGGGTCAGGCAGGCCATACTTCTCTAGCAGCTCGTGTTCCGGCAATGCTTCATTGATTGCCAGTTCCTGCTCCTCCGAGGCTGGCTCAGTCTCGATAACCGGAGGAGGGGATGGTTCCGGGCGCTTGGCGGCTTCGGCCTTCTTGCGAGCCCAACGCTGGAGTCTTGATTCGGCCATTACTGAATTCTCGGCTTTTTGATGTTCGCAGGGGCACGGTAAACGTCGCTTTCCTGGCGAATGCGCGGGTCGCCCTTGGCGTCCTCAACGCCATCCACGCGGACTTCGTCGCGACGACGTTTTTTGAACGGCTCCTCGATATAGTGCATATCGATAAACTCTTTTATCCAGGCTGCAAGGGATTCAGGAATAGGAACCGCCTCGACAATGCTTTCGCCACTGTCGAGGGCATCCAGAGCCTCATGGGCGCTGGCTGTGACGGTGCTGACAACCCACCCGGACGGCGACTGGCTCGTTACATCTTTGTCCAGGATGATCCAGACCGAAGGGGCAGCCATGTTCAGGGAGACCAGATAGCCTTCAACATCGGCCCGGAACAGCTCCATCGTAACCGTGCCCGCGTGGTAATCGACCACGTCGCCCTCGCGAACCATTTCTTTCCAGAACGCCTCAGGCGCCCCCGGTATGACGGCAACAGGCTTCCAGATAACCTTTGCCCAACGAGTGACCCCCGGAGACCGGCGAACGACGGCGCCGACCTTCAATTCGCGTTGCCATTGATCTGTACGACTACTCATGGTGCTTCTCATTTTTTGTAATAGCGTAAAAATAGCAGGGCACAAACGATTATCCAATTGTCCAAAAGATAATGCCTGTGGCATGCTCGAAAAGCGATACGGAAACGTACACGTATAAAAACAACGAAAGAGTCAAACTCCTGATGACGGCATCCAAGACCCTATTACTATGTAGCTGCGACAAATCACAGACCTTCGATTCAGAGGCCCTGCGCAAAGCCGCGGCCGCGGATCAGGTCATCGCAGTGGATCAACTGTGCGGCAACGAAATGAGTATTGCCGCCGAGCACCTGGGCGCCAGCAGTGACGTGCTTATTGCCTGTGGCCAGCAGGCGGCTTTTTTCGAGCGCCTTGCGGAGGACGTTTACGCCGAGACCCAGCACTCAGCGCCGCTCCAATCCATTGATATCCGGGATCGCGCCGGCTGGAGTGCCCCCGACGCGAAGCCCGAACGGTTGCACGCCAAGCAGGCCGCCCTGGTTGCCGCTGCCCAGCTGCCGGCACCAATGGCGCCGGCAAAAACCATCCAGTCCAGCGGCGTGTGCTGCATTGTGGGTCCCACCGAACAGGCCATAAGGATGGCCGGACTGGTGCAGGACGAACTGGGCGTGACCTGCATTGTTAGTGATGCCGGCCCGATCCAGCTGCCATCTGCTGCCTACGACGTGGCCAAAGGGCAGTTGACGGGCGCCTACGGCGCACTGGGCAATTTCAAGCTGGAATTTGCGCACCTGCAACCCCTGCATCCGGCCGGTCGCGGTGAGCTGGGTTATGAGGCAGCCAAGCCCACCGCCCGCAGCGAATGCGACGTGTTCATCGATCTGCGTGGCGGTGCCCCGGCATTTCCCAGCCACGAGAAGCGCAACGGTTACTTCTGGGCCGACCCGAAGAAGACCGGCGAGCTGGAGCGCATTGCCCTGACGGCCAGGGAAATGGTGGGTGAGTTCGAAAAAACCGTGTACTTCAGGCTCGAAGAGTCGCTCTGCGCGCACTCCCGGGCCAACAAGCCCGGTTGTACCCGTTGCCTGGATGTATGCCCGACGGAAGCCATTTTCTCCTTTGGCGACCATATTCAGATCGATTCGGACATTTGCGCCGGCTGTGGCTCCTGCGCCGCCGTTTGTCCCACCTCTGCGGTGACCATGAATGAGACGCCATTCGAGGCGATCACCAAGGCTGTTGAAGTGATGGCCAAGGTCTATCGCGAGCATACTCACGAATCGCCACGCCTGGTGTTCCATACCCTGGAGGCTGGCACAGAGGCCATTGCCAACCTGGCCCGCTACGATAATGGCCTCGCGGATGATCTGATCCCGATGGGGCTCGAGCATGTCGACCGGATTGGGCACGCTGAAATCATGGCGGCGTTCGGCGCCGGCTACGCCGAGGTTCTGATCCTTGCGGACAATGAGCTGGATCGCCGGGCGGTGACTGCGGAAGTGGAACTGGCCCAGGCCATGCTCAAAGGCACCCACAACTCGCCGAGCCGGGTGCGGGTCATTTCCGCCATCGAACTCTGCGATGCGGGTGACAATGCCGGGCGAGTGAGCGATCCGGTTCTGCTGGTTGGCGGTCGCCGGGATATCACACGGGTGACAGTGGCTGCGATGTCGGACAAGATCGAAGAGCCGATTCCGCTCCCTGTAGGCGCGCCATACGGTGCGATCGAAATTGATTCCGATAAATGCACGCTCTGCCTTGCCTGTGTATCACTCTGCCCGACGGGCGCCCTTGGTGACCACCCGGATCGCCCCGAGGTCCAGTTCACGGAAAACGCCTGTGTCCAGTGTGGTATCTGCGAGAGTACCTGCCCTGAGACCGCCATCACCCTGAAGCCCCAGCTGGATGTGTCCAAGGCGGCGCTGAGTGCCCGGGCATTGCACGGTGAGGAGCCATTCGAATGCATCAAGTGCGGAACCCCGTTCGGCGTTGCCAGCACCATTAACCGGATCGTCGAGAAACTGGAAAACCAGCACTGGATGTACAAGAACTCTGATAACGTGCAGCTGATCAAGATGTGCGACGACTGTCGGGTCAAATCCCAGTTCCATGGTGACAACGCACCCATGGCGGCCGGTGAACGCCCCAGGGTCCGCACCAGTGATGATTATCTGGACAGCTAAAAACAACAGGACACATCATGGTTGAGTACACCGAAGTAGGAAAAAAACCGAACCTGATCGGAACCGACGCTCCCCGGCCTCAGGACAAAAACCCCAGGGGCGTTGATCGGATCATCGCCATCGCCTCGGGCAAGGGTGGCGTTGGCAAATCCACCGTGTCGTCCAACCTGGCGGTTGCCCTGGCCTCGAAAGGTCTCAAGGTCGGCCTGCTGGACGCCGACGTCTACGGCCCGAGCCAGCCCCGCATGCTGGGGGTTTCCGGTCGGCCGTCCAGCCCGGATGGAAGCACCATCCTGCCGCTGAGAAACCACGGCGTAACGCTGATGTCCCTGGGCCTGATGGCCCCGGAAGACGAAGCCATCGTCTGGCGCGGGCCGATGCTGATGGGCGCCCTGCAACAGATGATGAACCAGGTGGAATGGGGACGGCTGGATGTGCTGCTGGTGGATCTGCCGCCGGGCACGGGCGATGTCCAGATGACCCTGAGCCAGAAGTTCTTTGTTGCAGGAGCGGTTATCGTCTCGACGCCCCAGGACATCGCCCTGATGGATGCCCGCAAGGGTATTGATATGTTCAAGCGGATGGATGTGCCGCTGTTCGGGTTGATTGAAAACATGGCCTCGTTTATCTGCGATGGCTGCGGCAAAGAGCACCATCCGTTCGGACACGGTGGCGCGCGGGCGGAAGCCGAGAAACTCGGTTCGCCGTTCCTGGGAGAGATTCCGCTGGATCTCGATATCCGGGTGGGATCGGATGGCGGAGTGCCGATTGTGGTATCCAAGCCGGATAGTCCCCAGGCGCAAGCGTTCCAGCGCATCGCCGATGAAATTGTTGCCTCTGACGTCTACGCCCGGGCCATCCAATGATCGATACACCCCAGTTCCCACCGTTACTGACCGGGGAGGTGGTACCCAGGCACACCGACCCTTTTGACAAGGCCGTGAGCCGGGCCATTGCGGGCGTTGACTCCGGCACGGTGTTCTACTCCGAGCAAGGCGACAGCCTGCGTGCGGCCCTGGTGCTGGCGCCGGAAACACCCCTGGAAGAGGCCATTCAGGCGGTCTATGTCGCCCAGATAGGTCTGGCCGAGAGTCTGGGTGCTCTGGCCCCGCCCGAAGTCCCCGTACACTTTGTATGGCCCGACCGCATCAAGGTCAACGGAGCTGTCTGCGGAAGCGTCCGGTTTGCTGCGGACGTGTCTGATCCGAAAGCGCATCCTAACTGGTTGGTCATTGGCGTTGAGGTGCCCTTTATCCCGATGACCGACGAGCCGGGAGAAAATCCGAACGAAACCTGTCTGTACGAAGAAGGCTGCGTTGAAATCACGCCCATGGCCCTGTTGGAAAGCTGGTCCAAACACACGCTGTTGTGGCTGACCTACTTTATGGACAGTGGCTTCGAGCGGGTGCACAACGAATGGCGGCCCCGCTGTGACACGTTGGGCAAGACAATCGAACGGCCCCGGCCCGGACTTTTTGTTGGCCTGGATGAGAAAGGCCGGATGCTGTTGCGTCAGGATGTGATGACCGAGACATTGAGCTTGATTGAATTCGCGGAGCACGTATGAAGCTGGCCCGAACCCTGCAATTGGATATATCGGACGAGAACGTATTTGAAAAGCCTGCGCCCAGCGGCGAATGGGCGATCTCCGGTGGCTTCGAGTTTTCCAACTGGACCGAAGCAGACCTGAAAGGGAAAGCCCGCCAGGCGTTCACTAATGGCTGGTACAGCATTGAGTCTGGCGGCCGCGCCAGTTTCGTGGGTGTATGCAATATCACCGAGCCGGAACTGGAGCAGGTGCGACGAACCCTCGCCCAGACATTTGTTGACCATTATGGCGCGCCGAGTATTGATGCTGCCTATCCGGTGGCCTGTGCAGAAATCGATCAGATGCGCAACATGTGTGAAGACTTCGAGGACAACACCTTGCTGATGGTCAGCCGCACGCTGACCGAGCTGGGTGTCGAGGAAACCTACCGTTCCCGGGGGCCGCAGGATGCTTCACTGGAGGCCTTTGCGGTGCACGGCAGCGTTGACTGATTACAGCCCGAAGCTGCCGTAGGGAATAAACCGCACGGGGGTGCCCGGCTCTATCTGCTGGGCGCTTTCATCCAGTTCCACCAGTCCGTCGGACCAGGCCAGGCCGGTCACCCGGCCGGAGCCTTCCGAACCGAACACCTCAACCTGCCCATCCCGAACCCGTGCCCGCAGCATCTCGCTGCGCCCGGGTTTTTTGTTCTTGGAAAAATTGGCCGGCATCACATAGGCCTGTGGCTCAAACCATTCCGCGCCTGCCAACAACGCCATGGCCGGAGCACCAAACCGCAGGGCACAGACCCAGGCGGCCACCGGATTACCCGGCAGCCCAACGACCGGCGTGCCCTGGAACATGGCGAGCGCCAGAGGCCGGCCGGGTTTAATGGCGATGCGCCAGTTGCTGATGTCGCCATGGGCTTTCAGTGTTTTTGACACGTGGTCTTCGTCGCCGGCAGACACGCCACCGCTGGTCAGGATCAGGTCGCAGTGTTCCGCGCCGCGCTCAAGCGCTGCTTTCACCTCTTCGGCCCGGTCCAGCGCATGGCCTAGATCCACGAGCTCGTAGCCCAGTTGCGAAACCAGGGCGCTGAGCATAGGGCGGTTGGCGTCGTAAATCTGCCAGTCGGTAACAGTTGCCCCGACCGGTTTCACTTCATCACCAGTGGACAGCACACCAACTCGCAGTCGTTGATAGATGTCGACGGATTCCACGCCCACGCTGGCTAGTACCGAAATCTGGGTCGGGCTCAGGCGGGTTCCGGTTGTGAGGATCTTGTCCTTTGCCTTTATGTCTTCTCCGGCTTTGCGGGCATTGGCGCCTGCTTTTAGCGTGCCGTTCAGGTGCAGATGGCCATCCGCGACATCGCAGTCTTCTTCCAGAACCACGGTATCTGTGCCGGCTGGAATGACCGCTCCGGTCAGAATCCGGATTGCGTGGCCTTCGGGCACCTGGCCTGTGTATGGCTCACCGGCGGCACTGCGACCTTCGACCAGGGGTAGGGTGCAGGGCACGTCCGTCACCGGTCCGGCCAGGGCATAGCCGTCGACGGCGGAATTGTTGCTTGGGGGATGAGCCCGGGGCGCATGGACATCGTTTGCCAGGATGCGGCCGTTTACCTGGGAGAGGGGAACGGCGCGCTCAATCTCCACCACAGGATGTAACCGTGAACGCAAACGCTCAAGGGCCTCTTCAACCGGGGTCCAGTTGACGCCGGGGGGTAGGGCAAAGCAGTCGTTGCGAAGCGGTTTCATGGATCTTCGGCTCCTGGTTGGGCTGTTCAGGCTGGCTGACGGTTGAGAATAAAATCAGCGATGGCGGGGATATCGTTGATGTCGAACACGGGTCCCGAGAACTCGGCAGCGTAGTCCGACGCCACGGCAACAATGCTCGGATCCTCGGTGAACAGCGGTGACCGCGAACCCTCCCGCCGGTGCACCTCGATCTTGGCGTGGGAGTGGGTCTTGAAACCCTCCACCACCACCCAGTCGCAGGGGCCCAGCCGGGACAGTAATTCGTCCAGCGTTGGCTCTGTTGCCCCCCGGAGTTCGTGCATGATCGCGAAGCGCTGACCACCGGCCAGTATGACCTCACGGGCACCGGCGTCCCGGTGCTTGTAGCTGTCTGTTCCGGGCTGATCCACATCCACCATGTGGTGGGCATGCTTGATCGAGTTGACCGTTAGCCCTCTGCTGGAGAGCTCCCGAATCAGAGCCGCGGCCAGTGTGGTCTTTCCGGAGTTTTTCCAACCTACGATGCCTATTACGTTCACTTCAGGTGCTGCTCCGCCCAGGCCAGATCGTCCGGCGTATTGATGTTGAAAAAGTCGCCCTCGTCGAACACTACCAGGGTTTCGCCCTGGGCCTGTGTCCACTGGCGGATCTTGCGCACGCCATCGTTCAGGGCGGCTCGCAGATCATGCCGCAAAGCGACCTGCCAGCGGCCGAAGGTCGGCTGGGGCAGCCGGCCCCGTTCGGGGTCCGGCGTGGCCGCCAGCACCACCGGGGTGTCATGTTCAGCCAGCCTGACAGCCAGATCCCTGGGAAAGGACGGAGTATCGGCCGCAACGCTGATCAGCCAGTCATGGCCCTGTTCGGCGGCCCAGTCCATGCCCGCGAGCACGCCTGCCAGCGGCCCCGGAAAACCCTCGATGGAATCGGCCACTACCGGCAACCCCAGGTCGTCAAACCGGCTTGAATCGCCGTTGGCATTCAACACCACGGCGTCGACCTGAGGCGTGATCCGCTCAATTACCCGCTGGATCAGTGACTGGTCGCCGAGCATGAGCCGGCCTTTGTCGCCGCCGCCCATGCGGTTTGCCTGGCCGCCCGCCAGGATGACTGCACAATCAGTCATGCAGTGCCTCCATTAATCATTCTGAGCGCCTTTGCGACGCAGCTTCTTGTCTTCATCGGGTACCTGCGACAAGTCCTGATCGAACACCAGACGATGCTGGCCGCTCAGGCAGGTGAATTTCTTGCCTCGCATCCGTCCGATCAGAGTCAGTCCGACCTGCCGGGCGATATCAACGCCCCAGGCGGTGAAACCCGAGCGGCTGATCAGCGTGGGAATGCCCATCAGCGATGTCTTGATCACCATTTCCGAGGTGAGTCGCCCGGTGGTGTACAGCACTTTATCGGCCGCAGAAATGTTGTTCAGGTGCATCCAGCCGGCAATTTTATCGACCGCGTTGTGCCGTCCAACGTCCTCCATGTAGGCCAGGATTGTCTGGCCCTGGCAAAGCGCGGTGCCATGAATGGCGCCGGTTTCCATGTACAGGCTGGGCGTGTGGTTGATCTGATAGGAGAGATCGTAAAAGCTGCTGGTGTGTACCGGGGTGTCCGGTAGCGACAGCCCTTCGAGGCCCGCCATCATGTCGCCGAAGACCGTGCCCACGGCGCAGCCGGAGGTACGGGTTTTCTTCTCCAGCTTGTCCTCAACATCGGTAACGCCCGCCGTGCGCACCACCGCGACCTCAAGTTCCTCGTCGAAATCGATCCCGGTGACCTGATCGCTCTCTTTCAGCATGCCCTGGTTCAACAGGAAGCCTAGGGCCAGATACTCCGGGTGATCGCCAATGGTCATGGCGGTGACGATTTCCTGACTGTTCAGGTAGATCGTCAGGGGGCGTTCCTCGATCACGCTGATCGATTTGGCCTCGCCGTTTTCGTCAACACCCTCCACCGGCCGGGACAGTCGGGGATCTTTGGGATCGGGAAGTATGGGATCAATCGTCATTTTTGTTGTAGCCGTTTCGTGAATGCCGCGGAATGGAATATCTACGGAGATTGCCAGAGATTAGCCTATTTGGCATTGGGGAAAAACAGCTGCCTTACACCAATAAAAAACCCCGGCAGCGCCGGGGTTCAGGTAATACAGGGTTAGACAGGGTGAGGCCAGTGACCCTTGGCCCTGCTGAATTACTTGGCGTTCGGGAAAAACAGTTGCTGTCCATCCACCTTGAAGTCGGCAATCGCTTGCTGACCTTCTTCGGAGATTAGCCAGTTGTGCCATTTCGCGGCCATCTCATGCTTGAGGTGCGGGTGCTTCTCTTCAGAAAGCAGCAGGCTGCCGTACTGGTTGAACAGCACTTTGTCACCTTCGAAGAGCAGCTTCAGGTTCTGGCGGTTTTCAAACGCGACCCAGGTTGCGCGGTCTGACATCACATAGGCATCCATGGCGGCGGCAGTGTTCAGGGTCGGGCCCATGCCGCTGCCCAGTTCGCGATACCAGCTGCCGCCCGGTTCAACACCGGCACTTTCCCACAGGCGAAGTTCTGCACGGTTGGTGCCACTGTCGTCACCACGAGAGGCAAACGGTGCCTCTGCTTCGGCAATGGCAGACAGCGCTTCAGCGGCGGTTTTCGCTGCGCTGATGTTGGCCGGATCATCGGCAGGGCCAATTAATACAAAGTCGTTGTACATCACGTCGGCCCGCTCTGTGGCGTAGCCGTTCTCCACAAAACGTTTTTCGCCGGCGGTGTCGTGCACCAGAAGGCTGTCGGCATCACCACGGCGGGCGATTTCGAAGGCCTGGCCGGTACCAACGGCGACAACGCGCACTTCGATGCCAGTGGCGTCCTCGAACTTTGGCAGGATCGAATCAAACAGGCCCGAGTTCTCGGTTGAGGTTGTCGAGGCCAGCGTTATGTAATCTTCGGCGTGGGCGCTGAAGGCCAGGCCCACGGTAGTGACGGCTGCAAGAACCAGGTTAAGGGTCTTTTTCATTTTGTTTTCTCCTTTTGGTATTCATTCACCAAGAAATCGGTGGTCCGATGCGGTTTCTTATTGGTGGGTCAGGCTACGAGCTCGCCGTTGAGATAGGCCTGTGCCTGCCGCGAGACCGGGGCACGGAAAAACATGTCCGCTGGTGTGTGTTCCTGTACCTTGCCTTCCGAAAGAAACAGGACATCGCCGGCCAGTCGCCGGGCCTGGTGGAGATCGTGGGTGGTCATTACGACGCGTGTACCCTGCTTGTGAAATTCCTGTACGGCGAGTTCCACGGCCTTAATCGCGGCAGGATCCAGTGCGGAGGTGGGTTCATCCAGAAACAACACTGCCGGTGAAAGCGACCAGGCACGTGCCAGTGCCAGGCGTTGTTTCTCGCCGCCGGACAGCACCCGCGCAGGCGTGTCGGCGCAGGAGGAGAGGCCAAACCGGGCCAGGGCTTCGAGAGCCAGCTCTGTGCGCAACTTGCGTGGCACATTGTTGACCGCCAGTGCGTGCCGGAGGTTGGCCAGCGCCGAACGGCGCAAAAGGATCGGCGTCTGGAAAACCATGGCCTGGCGGGGCGCGCTGGCGCCTGACCAGCTCACGGCGCCCTCCGTCGGTGTGAGCAGTCCGTGCGCCAGTCGCAGCATGAGGCTTTTGCCGGCGCCATTGGGGCCCATCACCAGCGTGGGGGCGGGTCCGTCAAGCTTGAACGAACAGGGGCCAAAAAGCCGGTGGCCGAAAGGGTTGAACTCGACGCTCTCGAATTGCAGCGACGGCGGTGCACTGAGTTCGATCGGGTTGTTAACGGGCACGTTCAGTGAAGTCATCCCATGCGCCTTTTAGCCGTTTCACTCAAAATGTAGGCCGTGGCGTTGATCACCATGACCAGTGTCAGAAGGACAATGCCCAGGCCCAACGCCAGGGGCAGGGCACCCTTGCTTGTCTCCAGCACAATGGCCGTGGTCATGACCCGGGTCACGCCATCAATATTGCCGCCTACCATCATGACAGCGCCCACTTCTGCGCTGGCCCGGCCGAACCCTGCGAGCAGAACAGTCAGCAAGGCAAAGCGGGCGTCCCACAACAGGGTGGGCATCATCCGCGCCCGGGACATGCCCAGCGATACGAACTGTTCCCGGTACTCACCCAGTAACTCCTCCACTTTCTGGCGCGAGAGCGCGGCGAGAATGGGCAATACCAGTATCACCTGCGCAATCACCATGGCGCTGGGCGTGAACAGAAGGCCCAGTTCACCCAGAGGTCCGGCCCGCGATAACAGCAGGTAAACGCCGAGCCCGGCCACAACCGGAGGCAACCCCATCAAGGCATTCAGCGCAACAACCACACCGCCGCGCCCGGGGAATTGCCACAATGCAACTGCCGCACCCAGGGGAAACCCCAAAAACGCCGCTATCAGGACCGCCAGAAGCGAAACCTGTAGCGAAAGCACCACGATCTGGTACAGCGAAGCGTCGAGGTTCACCAGTAGCGACAGCGCCACGTAAAACGCATTTTCTTCCACAGCTGCGTCTCCTTTAATGTTGAGCATCGTGGCGTTTTTAACTACGCTTTGCACAGCCTGCTGAAAAATATGCAGTCAAAAACAGCCTGATGCTTTACCTGATCCTCCGGAGATTCTGATGCCCCTTCCCGCCTACCTCACTACGGCCGAGGCTGCTGAGTATCTGCGCCTGAAAGAACGCAAGGTCTATGATCTCGTCAGCCAGGGTGTTATTCCCTGCGTTCGGGTCACAGGAAAGCTATTGTTCCCGCGCCAGCGTATTGATTTGTGGTTGATGAACCACCTTCAAGGTGACGATGCGATCAGTGCTCCAACGCTGCCGGTGCTAGTGGGTAGCCAGGACCCGCTGCTGGAGTGGGCGGTAAAGGAGAGCAACGCCGAGCTTGCCATGTTGTGCCAGGGTAGCGGCGATGGGGTTCAGCGCCTGGTGGACGGGCGCGCGATGGTCGCTGGCATGCACATCTGGCACGCGGAGAGTGAGCGATACAACGATCCGGCCACCCTGGGTTTGACTGGCATGAGGGACCTGGTGCTGATTCGCTGGGCCAAGCGCCAGCAGGGGCTCCTCCTGGCGCCCGGCAACCCTCACGGACTCACGCGGCTTGAGGATATCGCCCGACCAGGCCTTCGCCTTGCCCACCGCCAGCCCGATGCCGGTGTCAGCCATCTGCTGCAGGGGCTGCTTGCCCGCCATCGTATAGATGGCAGTCAGCTTACCTGGGCCGCCCATCCCTCGCTCAGTGAGGACGATCTGGCACTGGCCATTCGCCAGGGGGAGGCGGATGTGGGCGTGGGTATTGAAGCGGCTGCCAGGCGCCAGGGGCTGGCATTTATTCCCCTGCAGCAGGAGCACTTTGACCTGGCCATGCGCAGGCGCCATTACTTCGAGCCGGCCATGCAGCGTTTGCTGGGTTTTGCTCGCAGTGAACGATTTGTTCAGCGAGCGGAGGCATTGGGTGGTTATAATATCAGTGAGCTTGGAAACGTTGTGTACAACGCCTGAGCAAAAATAATAAACAGGCAGATCAAGCAGGGGCCTGCATGGGGTCAATCGGAAACAGAACTGTCAAAGAGTTCAGCGGCGCTTTGGGTGACATTGGTACACTGTTGCCACTGAGCCTCGGAGCCATTGGCGTGGCCGGGCTGGCGCCGGTACCGGTTCTGCTGGGATTTGCCCTCTTCTATATCGCCACCGGGCTTTATTATCGCCTGCCAGTACCCGTGCAACCCATGAAAGCGGTGGCCGCGCTTCTGCTTACCACCCAGGTCAGCGCCCAGAGCCTTGTTGCCAGTGGTGTTCTGATCGGCGCGATTCTTCTGATTCTGGGTTCAACCGGGTGGATCAACCGGGCTGCACGCCTGGTGCCAGGTTCGGTGTTGAGCGGCCTGCAGTTGGGGCTGGGGTTGTTGTTGGCCAGCATGAGCCTGGAATTGATGACCACCTCTTTGCCGTTGGGGCTCCTGGTCCTTGCGTTGCTGGCCGTCACCCTGAAACTTTTCCCCAGTTGGCCTGCGGCATTACTGGGGCTTGCCGTGGCGATGGTTCTCGGGGCGTTGCTGGGCTCGCCCGGGCTGCCGCTACCGGTGGATCCGGCAATTTTCTCGATGCCGGAGCTGCCCTCAATGGATGACTGGCAGCAGGGATTTTCCATCCTGGTGCTGCCACAACTGGCGCTGACCATCACCAACGCGATCGTTCTGACGGCCCTGGTGGTCGGGGATTATTTCGGCGACCAGTCCCGGGTCTCGCCTGCGCGTCTTTCCGTTACAACCGGCCTGGCCAACCTGTGCCTGGTTCCGTTCGGTGCCTTGCCCATGTGTCATGGCGCTGGGGGTGTTGCGGCACACTATCGCTTCGGTGCCCGCACGGGCGTTGCGCCCGTCCTGCTGGGCGTGGGGTTGCTTCTGGTGGCAATCGTACCCGGCGGGCTGTCGTTTATCGCGGCTGTACCCGCGGCCGGTCTCGGCGCCCTGCTCATGGTCGCAGCTGTCGAGCTTGGCCTCACCAGGCGTCTCTGGACCGCGAAACCATCCTGCTGGCCGGTGATCGGAATCACCGCACTGATTACCTTCTGGGCTGACCCGTTTTTCGGATTCCTGGCCGGGGTGGCGGCGGAGACGTTCCGGACTGCCTGGTTGCGGGGACGTTTCAACGGTGTGCATCAGGACTGAGAGAGTTGCCTCAGTCTTCCAATACCCCCCGAATGCCAACGTTTTTATCCTGCGGATCATACAAAGCGCCCGGATTCAGGATGCCCTGAGGATCCAGGAAGTGCTTGCCCGCCGCCAGGGTCTGACGAAACAGCGGTGATGTCTGCTGCTCATAGCCAAAGCGATGATCCCGGCCAACGGCGTGGTGATGGGTGACGGTAGCGCCTTGCTCGGCCAGCACTTCCATGGAGATGCGTTTGAGCTGTTTCCACTTTTCCAGGGCTTTGCCCAGATCGCCGGTAGTGTCGCCCACGCAATAAAACGTGAAATAGGGCGCAGGCCCGTCCGGGTAAACATGGGTAAAGCGGCAGGAGAATGAAAATGGTCGTTGCGTGATCTCGCGAAGCGCGGACTCCATGGTTGATCTTACTGCCTTGTAAAGGCTCGGGAACCTGTCCCAGGTGATCGCGGTTTCGAAGGTGTCGGCAATCATGCCCATGGCGGTTAATCGATTGCGCCAGTAGGGCATTCGGATAAAGGCATTTCTCCAGGACTCGGCTTCGCTGGACCCTTTTTCTGCATGATCCGGGTTATAGCTAATGCCATCTTTTTGCAGAACACCGCCATGTTCTTCGGCAATGGCGACGGCCCGCTCGATTTTCTGGTCTTGCGGATGATCTGCGGATTCGAAACCAAGAACCAGAATGGCGCAGGGTTTGTCAGCGATCCGGTTGATCACCACTTCGGCCTCATCCAGTAGACGGCAATTCGACGGGAATAAACCCGATTGCGCGATCTGTCTGACAGCATCGACACCGTTCATGAAGCGATCAAAGCGGACGGACGCCGTGGCCCGCCACTTTGGTCGATGCTGTAATCGCATGGTGGCTTCGGTAATGATCCCCAGCGTACCTTCTGAGCCACAGATCATGCGGTCTGCCGAAGGGCCCGCGCCTGAGCCGGGCAGAGCGCGGGTCTCGATGATGCCTTTTGGCGTGACCAGCCGGGTTGCTTCCACCATGTCTTCGATGTGCGTGTATACGGTCGCAAAATGGCCGCCAGCGCGGGTTGCCAGCATGCCGCCCAGACTCACGAACGGAAAGCTCTGTGGGTAATGGCGCAGTGTCAAACCATGTTGCTTCAGTTGCCGCTCGAGATCCGGGCCTTTGATTCCTGCCTGGATCCGGGCGCGACGACTGATAGGATCAATCTCCAGAATCTGGTTCAGGTTTTCCATATCGACACTGATCGTCGCCTGGTAGGTGTCGCCAACATCGGGCTCAACGCCGCCGCAGACACTGGTGCCGCCACCGAACGGGATCAGTGCAATATTGTCTTCGGCCGCATAGCGAAACAGTTGCTGGATATCGTCTTCCGTCTTGGGAAAGGCGACGGCATCGGGCGGGTTGGGCACTTTTCGCATCAGCATCCTGGCCATGTCGGCGTAGGACTTCCCGTAGCTGTGCACCAGGCGGTCGTAGTTCGTAGTGGAAATGATGTCTGAGAGATGCTCGGGAACAGAGGGCAACCGGGATGCTGGGAGGTCAAAGTCTTCAACCTTTGGTGGCTCAATCTCCACCAGGCCTTCCGGCACCAACATTTTCGTAACGGTCTCGATCATGGCGTGTTCTTCGGGATGCAGATCCTCATCCGCATAGCCCCAACCCCAGAATCGCAGGGGTTTGCGCAGAGATTTGGTGCCGGACTCAGACATCGGATTCTCCATCAATGAGGGGTCTGCCCCCGTTACTCTGAACACTTCATCTGTTGAAATGATATCCTCGTACACCGCTATCAAGTACGCAAATCAATCCTGAATGCCGACATCGTTCAGGCCGACTTTTACCAAGAAACCCGGAGTTTGAGTCTTACTCATGAGAGTTATTATTCGCTATTTTTTTCGCACCCTGCGTCTGGTACTGACGCCCTTCATGCTGCTCAGTGAAAAGCTCAGCACGCCTGAAAGCGTGACCCGCAGTGCTGAAGAGCAAGCCCGCGCCGACGAGGCCAGCAAAAACCTCGCCCTGTACCAGTTCAAGGCCTGCCCGTTCTGCATCAAGGTAAGAAAGGAAATCGCACGGCTCGGTCTGAACATTGAAACCCGCGACGCCCAGCATGACCCGGAACATCGTGCGGCGCTGGAAGCCGGCGGCGGCCAAATCAAGGTGCCCTGCCTGAAGATTCATCAGGAGGATGGCAGTGATCGTTGGCTGTATGAGTCTGACGAGATCAAGGCGTGGCTACAGGAGCGGTTTGAGCCGGCCTGATTGCCGTTGCTGATTTTTGGAGAGGGCGTTAGCTAGTCACGATCATTCCCCTGGGATGTTCGATTCCAGGGATATGTCGATGAGTTCATGCTGAAGCTTTTTCAGAAGGTGAAGCAGGCTGACGCCGTCATCAAAACTCATCCCCTGCATGGCCTGTCTGTAAAATTCGGCAATAGTGTCCTGAAGTCGATTCCAGAAAGTGCGGCCAGATTCGGTAAGAACCACGAGTCGAGCTCGGCGATCCTGGGGATCCGGTATCCGAACAACATGCCCGTCTCGTTCCATTCGTTTGAGCACGCCATCGAGGTTTTGGCGACTGACGTAGAGGTACTCTTTCAGTTGGTTGAATGAGGTGCCATCTTCGAATCCTTCTCGAGACAATGCACCCAGTACTGCCCACTGCACAGCACTGATGCCCATCTCATTCTGAACCTGACGCTGCAGAATGTTTCCTGTCTGGAACAGTCGGAAAAACAGGCGGTTGGGGATGCCTCCGGATTCGTTGACGATCATTTCGTATCCCGTTGGTAAAGAATGGTTCGCAAGACGTTTGAGTCTATTCATCAACGATATCTTCACATAGATCCGGGGTGATCTTCCGCATTTTCTTGGGTCACGCCGGAGGAGCAGGGCACTGTGAATCCGGAGTTTCCTGAGATCTCGCAGGAAACTCCGTAGTCGCAGTCTTCACTCAGTTGGTGATCAGCTGGGTTCTACCCGTTACTGCGGACATTCCTAAAAGAGATTGAATTTCTCCCAGAAAAAGTTTTGGTCTGTCCGCCTGAACGTCCGTTTTGCGACCACAGGATAATTTGTTGTGTCAATTTCCGACCACGCTATAGCGGCATGACCAGTTGGCTGATTCATTGTTTAAACTTGTTTCTGAGTCTTTCTCAATTAACGACTTCAGGCATATGTCGGTAGATTAGACTCGATATGCAAAGAAGGTCGGTAGAGCCTACCTTGCGAAACAGGTTGATTGTTAATCCTCCTCATCCCTGGTCGGACAGTCGCCGCCACGCCCAATTCAGGATCCTACGCAGCTTTAAGATATATCTCACACGAATCCTGCATTGACAATGATAGGGTTGGGGCCGAGTCAGCTGGTCAGGACGACCGGGACTCAACGCCGGCACGGATGCTAGGCAAACGCGACACCTGCCCAGTGGTGTGACGCGCCAAGGAGAGACTTGGCACCACCCCCGCTTGTGACAATTCGCACCCTTTGATCGACCCAATCTTGACCTAGTCAATCAGGATTATCAGAATAATGTTCGAATATTCAGTTTTGGGTCAGAGGTGTTCCATCACTCTCAATGAGCATCGGTTACTGTCCGCATTGCCTTTGGAAAGGTTACGGTATTTGCCTTCTGACCTTACTAGTTGGAAATCCACGTGAACGGGATTAGCGAGCTGAGGACGGAGTTTCGTCGCCGACACAATATGACTACGCCACCCTTCAAGCGTTTGCGTCAATGGAAACCGTCGGCATCGTTACAGAAGATAATATTGAGCTTTCTCATTGGCTCGGCGTGGCGGACCGCAGGATTCTACGATTAGTTCTAGAGTTAAAGTCGGTTCTATTGGATATCGAAGCTTGGCGAACGATGATTCTTGAGCCCTACAAACGGCTTGGCCCCGGTGTCTACATGGTAGGGGCTTTCATCGGACATGACAGAATTGTTGGCGTCGTGGAAGGACGACAGCCAATGGTCAGGGTTTTTTCGTCTAAACCGGACGCGCTGGGCCGGTCCTTCGGCCAAGACACTGAATAGATCTAATTCCGAAACTCTGACACCTGGCGCTCTAGGTTCGCGTACATTGCCAGAAGATCATCCTCGTTGAGCGTTCCTCTGGTGGTTGCCTTAGCCTTATGTTTTTCCAGCTGGCTACGTTGTTCGGCGTAAACATGATGGAGGACGCTGGCTTGATAGTCGCAGCCCTCGTGATTGTTCAGTTGTTTTCGAAGCGATTTGAACTGATCAGGACTGGGAACCTGTTCGAGCTTTTTAGCTATGTCTTTGGGTCGGATATTGAACACTTCTCCCCAATGTTTTACGGCATGCTCCCAGGCCTGAGATAGAGATGCCCGCTCATCTATGTAGAATTTGTTAGCAGTTCCTCGTTTGTTTACGGAGAAATAGCAGGTTTCCTGTGCAGCACTTTTCCCGCTTCCGATGCCAAGCGTGATGCCCTGGAAGCCAACACCGCGACAGGGGAGGGTTGAGGGATGGTCTTTTCCAATGAAATCCAGATATTGAAGTGCTGCGGAGCGGGCCATGTAACGGGCCTCATAGTACTTGGCCCTGGTCTCTTGATACTGGTACCAGAGTTCTTGAGTAATTCTGTTGTTCGGCCTCTTAAGAGAGAAATACTTCTGATAGCGTTTGCCTCGGATGGTGGCAACAACTCGCCAACCGTGGAAGCCAGAGGTCAGCTCCCCTTTTTCATAAAAGCTAATAGCCATGGATAGTCGATCTTTCCCGTCCAAATCACGTTAAAGATAGTACGCAGCCAAGCAGGCGTCGCCTGCTCTACTCTGAGGCCTACGTCAGCTTGCTGCAATCGAAAATGGTCAATAAACTTCTCAGTCTCTTTGGGCTGCAAACTGGAAACACCGACCTTCGGTCAATCGTTGTCGCTTCCTAGGAGTGAAGCATCGTCCAGCTGAATGGTTGCCACCGTCAGGCCAGTGCGGTTATGTGGCAAATCGTACTTGTTTGACTGCGTTGGTTCTTGCTAAGGGTAGAGTTATCAGAGTTTTCAGACGCGACAACCCGCTCTTTAACTTCCGTGAATTCAAAATTCAATCGTGACCTTTAATCCACCTCGTGGGCGATTGGAAAAGACAATCTTTGCGCCATACCGGCTAACAATGTCTTGAACGATTGCAAGGCCGAGCCCGTGGCCCGGAGTCTGTTCGTCCAGCCTTAATCCTCGTTGACCAAGCTTGCTCAATTCAGCTTCCTCAACGCCGGGACCATCGTCTGTCACGACAATTCGTTTTGAGGGGCCGCATTGTTCCAATATTAGCTCCACCTCTCTATGTGACCACTTCCCCGCATTGTCCAGCACGATCCCCAGTATTTCAGATAGGTCGTATTCTACAATTGGCCAACGGCTATTCTCTGGGAGAGAACTTGATAACTCAAATGATTTTGCCGGGTATAGTCTTCCCATCATCCACAGAAGGTCCCGTGCTTTTTCTACTGGATAGCAGCTTTTTCCTACCTGCGGCCCAGCAAACCGGCTGCGGCGCATTTCAGCTTCAAGTTGTTTGTCAATATCCCCGAGACGCGCAGCTATTTGCTGCCTTAACTCGCTATCTAGCGGCGTAGAAGTGTCGCTGAGAATTTGTTGGACAGACGCAATCGGAGTTTTAACGCTGTGGGATAGGTTTGCCAGCGCATTCCTCGAGCGCTCCAATCGTTGATCAAGTGAGTCAAGCAGCTGGTTCAACTGTTCGACGAGAGGGTGGAACTCCTCGGGGACAGTCATATCTATACGCGAGACGCTCCCATCCTGGAGTCTTTTCAGTGACGCCTTGAGTCGTGTGACAGAATGCATGGACAAATTGACGCCGAGCCAGATTGCACAAACCATTAGCGAGATAAGTAAAAGAGATGCGATTGCCGTCCATGCATGTAGCTCTGCCTGGCTATTCTTCAATGCGCCGAGGTCTTCTGCAACGATAACAACAAACGGTTTTTCGTTTGCGATGAAGGAACTCCGATATGCCAATATGTCCGTTGGGGCCCCTGCTATTTCAGAATTTTCGACCCGAATCGTGCCCTCTTTTTCCGATTTGATGAGCGGCGATAGTAGCGGTTTCCATGATTCTGGCGAAATGATGGTCCTGGAATCGGAGTGTTGAACAAAAGCATGGTGGAATACGCGCTGAAAGTAATCGCCCGTCTTGAGTCCGTCGAAGGCTCCGTCACTGTCCCGAATCTGATGCTCTAAAAACGAAACCTCCTCTTTCAGCCTGTCCGTGACAAATTCACGGGACATTCTTCCGAGCAGAGCACCATGTGCAAACCAGGCTATTGCCATCAAGGCAACACCTGCGGGCAGCAGTATTACAAGCAGGGTGCCTTTTACAGAGGCAGGTTTCTTAAACGTTGTCATTGAACATATAGCCTTGGCCACGTCGGGTTGAGATTGTGGAATTTCCCACCAGTTTTCGCAGCCTCCGAATATATGCCTCGATAACGTTCGCGCTTGGGCTATCTTCGAGACTGTAAAGCTGCTCTAGCAGTTGGTCTTTTGAAAAGACATGGCCCGGCTTACTCATCAGGCAGCGCAGAAGACGAAACTCTGTGCCGGTAAGTGGATGTTCAGTTCCATCGTCCACCGACAAGCATTGACGATTTTCATCCAGCACAAAGCGGCCTGCCTTAACCAATGAATGTGTTCTCCCTTCGCTCCTGCGAACAATAGCATTCAGCCGTGCAATTAACTCTTCGGTCTGGAAAGGTTTTGCGAGGTAGTCGTCTGCCCCTGCCTTTAGTCCAGCCACTTTATCATGCCAGTCATCTCGCGCTGTCAGGATTAGTACGGGAAAGGCAATGTTCTTTGCGCGCCACTTTTTTAGAACATCTAAACCGTTGCCGTCGGGCAGCCCCAGATCCAAGATGCTGACCCGATAATCTTCCTGTTCACCCAGAGTCATTGCTTCTTCTGCCGTATACGCAGGGTCCACGCTGAACCCCGATTTTTCAAGTTGATGCAAGAGGCTGTTTGAGAGCATCTGATCGTCTTCAACCAGTAGTAAGCGCATTTTTTTTTCCTTTTTGCTGAGCGGCGACTGTGAATTCAACGTAATGTCTTTAGTAGTCCTGAATTCAGCCTAAATAAATTTTTTTGAATTTTCAGTAAGAATTCAGGTTGGTAAGCGATCTTATGTAACGATTCTGGACATTGATCAAGTGTCCTGAAAATACAATTAATTGTTGCTGAACGATTTCACAGGAGAAGATGGTATGAATGTATCAAAGTTGTTGGTAGCGGGTGTGGCCTTTTCAATGTCAGCGGGTGCTTTTGCCGCAGGAGTCCACGGTGGCGGGCACGGGGCTAGCAGCGGAGAGCCCGGAAAGGCTTCCGAGGTCGCTCGCACCATCACCGTGGAAATGTACGACAACTACTATGAGCCGGAAGAAATAACCGTGAAGCCTGGTGAAACCGTTCGCTTCGTGGTGGAGAACAAAGGAAACCTCGTGCATGAGTTCAATGTTGGCACTCCCGACATGCACAAAGCTCACCAAGAGGAAATGATGATGATGGTTGAGCATGGCGTGATCCAGGGCGGCAAGCTCAACCAGGACATGATGAACATGGATATGGGCAATGGCAAAGCCATGAAGCATGACGACCCGAACAGCGTGTTGCTGGAGCCCGGCCAAAGCAAAGAAGTGATTTGGAAGTTTTCTGATAAAGGCAATATCGAATTCGCCTGCAACGTGCCAGGCCACTATCAGGCCGGGATGTATGGTGAGGTCAATTTCGAGTAACTCGCTTGACTGAGGTCCGCGAGCGCGGGGCTGAGACACGTTTCTCGGCCCTGCTTCAATGACGTGTAGTTTGGAGCAGCACAGATGAAACCACGCTTTTTGACAGGACTTTTAAGCCTGCTGATGCCAGCCATGGTTATGGCCGGTGAGTACGACCTGACGGTCGACCGGGTAAAAATTGATACCGGCGATTTCGTGAAAGAAGGTATCGGCTACAATGGTGCATCTCCGGGACCGGTGATGCGCTTCAAGGAAGGTGAAAATGTCAGGATCAACGTAACCAACAACCTGGACGAGATGACCTCGATCCACTGGCACGGACTGATCCTTCCCTTCGACCAGGATGGTGTGCCAGGTATCAGTTTTCCAGGTATCAAGCCGGGTGAAACATTCACCTATGAATTTCCTATCCAGCAAGCAGGAACCTATTGGTTCCACAGCCACTCTGGTTTTCAGGAGCCAGACGGAGCCTATGGCGCCATTGTCATTGAGCCCGAGGGCCGTGAACCGTTCCGCTACGATCGTGAATACGTGGTGCAGCTGACCGATAAACACCCCCATTCCGGTGACCGCATCATGCGCAACCTGAAAATGATGTCGGATTATTACAACCGTGAGCAGCAAACTGTGGGCGAGTTTTTCTCGGACGTGTCCGAAAACGGCCTGATGAGTACTGTCCGAGATCGGATGGCATGGGGCGATATGCGCATGATGAAAGCGGACGTTGAGGATCTGCAGGGCTTTACGGGCCTGATCAACGGTAAAGGACCGGACCAAAACTGGACCGGAATCTTTGAGCCCGGCGAACGCATCCGGCTGCGCTTCATCAACTCCTCGGCGATGGCCTATTTTGACGTCCGGATCCCTGGCCTGGATATGACGGTCGTGCAGGCGGACGGCAACAACGTTCAGCCGGTTAACGTGGACGAATTCCGTATTGGTGTGGCGGAAACCTACGATGTGATTGTGCGCCCCAAAGATGAGCAGGCTTACACCATTTTCGCCGAATCCATGGGGCGTTCCGGTTATGCGAGGGCAACACTGGCCCCCGAAGAGGGTATGGAAGCGGCCGTGCCGCAACTGCGTGAAGCTGCCCGACTGACCATGGCGGATATGGGCGGTATGCCCGGTATGGACCATGGCAGCATGGCAGGCATGGATCATGGAAACATGGATATGGGCAGCTCAGAAGGTGTGTCCGGAATGGACCACTCAAACATGGGCAGCATGGACCATTCGAATATGAAAGGAATGGATCACTCCAACATGAAGGGAATGGATCACTCTGACATGTCCGGCATGGACCATGGTTCCATGGCGATGGGAAAAGGCGGTCCCAGCGATCCCTTCTATGCCAAGGGCAGTGGCGTTGTGCCGACGGCGGCCAATGGTGGCAAGTTCCTGTCCTATGCTGATCTGAAGGCTCAGGACCCGTTGTACGAAGACCGCGAACCGACTCGGGAGATCGAGCTTCGTTTGACCGGCAATATGGAGCGCTACACGTGGAGTATCAACGGTGTTAAATACGAAGACGCGGATCCCATTCGTCTCAAATATGGTGAACGGGTCCGTTTCAAGTTTGTGAACGAAACCATGATGACTCACCCCATGCACCTGCACGGTATGTGGTCCATCCTTGATGTTGGCGCAGGTCAGTGGAACCCGATCAAACACACCGTTAACGTGAACCCGGGCACTACGGTGTACATGGAAACCGAGGTTGACGAGCCAGGCCAATGGGCGTTCCATTGCCATCTTTCTTACCATGCGGCTGCCGGGATGTTCCGCAAGGTGATTGTTGAGGGTGGCCCTGAGTCCACGCAGGCCAAGACAGGCGTTGTTGCTGAAGATGGAGGTGAGGCATGAGCTGTATTCGATCACTTGCCGCAGTCAGTTTCCTTGCCTCTATTGGTTTCTCAACGACGGTGATAGCTCAGGAAATGATTTCCGATACCACCGCTCGTAAACAACCGCTCACAGCCTGGGGTGTTCAATTTGAGGAGTTTGAGTACCGATACAGCGATGATGATGAGGAACTGGGCGTCTGGACTGCGGATGCCTTCTATGGCACCGACGAGTTCAAAGTCCGGCTGCTCACAACCGGGGAATACGAGATAGAGGCACAGGCCTACGAAACACTGGAAAACCAGTTGGTCGGCCAGATCCCCATCTCCAAGTTCTTCGACGCCAAAGCGGGTGTTCGCTTCGACACCCCTGAAGGGCCGGATCGCACTTATGCCGTGCTGGGTGTCGCTGGGCTTGCCCCACAATGGTTTGAAGTCGATGCCAACCTGTATGCCAGCAAGGATGGTGATACGTCTGCCGAAATCGACGCGGAATACGAGCTGCTTTTCACCAATTACTGGATCCTGTCTGCAACCCTGGATGCGACGGTAGCATTTAGCGAGGATGAGGAAATTGGCGTGGGCAAAGGCTTGGTTTCCACCGAAACTGGGCTCCGGTTACGCTATGACCTGATCGATCGCGCATTCTCGCCTTACGTGGGCGTGGTGCATGAGCGCACGTACGGTGATACCGCAGATCTCGCTAAAGCCAAAGGCGGTGGCACAGAAGACTGGTTCGCAGTCGTCGGTGCCCGCATCTCGTTCTGATCGGAATGAATAAGGAGCCAGGGGTTGCCCTGGCTCTATTTTATGATGTACGTCAATTTCATCGAAAACCTTCACTGATTTTCAGTCGCAGTTCAGGTCCGCATGTTGTCATTGAGGGGAAATGATAAGGCGAAGAGGGGCCCGCCATGACTAAAGCACATAAAACATCGAACCAGGAACAGTTCCTGCTGCGACGGAAACTTGTCGTGGAAGGTTTTGAAGAGAGTGAATGGTCTGACTTTATTCACGAACTCAATCATCACCCCTGTGTTGATTTTGCCGAACGCAAGCCAAATAATCTGTTAGACGTTACCTTCGATGGGACTCATTGGTCTACCGACGAGTTATTGGAGGTGATTGGAGCACATGGTGGCCGGTTGAAGGCGGGGTGGTGGGCTCAAAGGAAGCTGGCGTGGTATCGATTTACAGATGACAACGTTCGTGCCAATGCCAAGCATGATCCGTTTTGCTGTTCAAAGATCCCGCCCATGAAACGAAAATAACCGGAGGTTAAATGAGCAGGGAGCAAGATAGAACCACTCGCTATAAGGAAGGCAGTCTCACACTCGCGGGAACCGTTATGCTCGGTACCGGCGTCATGATCGGCGCCGGTATCTTTGCACTTACCGGGCAGATGGCGCAGATGACCGGTGTTCTTTTCCCATTGGCGTTTCTGGCGGCTGCGGTGATCGTCAGCTTCAGTTCTTATTCCTACGTCAAGATTTCCAATGCCTGGCCGTCAGCCGGGGGCATTGGCATGTACCTTTACAAAGCCTATGGCAATCGGCTGCCGACCGCGTTCAACGCCCTGCTGATGTATTTCTCGATGGTGATCGCCCAGAGCTTCCTCGCGCGTACTTTCGGTTCCTACACCATGCAACTGTTCGGTGGTGATGAAAGTGGTCGCATGGTGTCCATTCTGGGTGTGTCGCTGATCCTGGCGGCGTTTCTGATCAATCTGCTCGGTAACCGAATGATTCAGGGCGTGGCTTCCTTTATCGGGTTTCTGAAAATCGGCGGTATACTGGTTTTCGGGCTGGTGGGTGTCTGGATTGCCGACAGCCTGGCGGTGGATTTCTCAAGCCCGGGCGAGGCCGGAACCGCAGGCAATTTCCTGGGTGCGACGGCGCTCGGAATACTGGCCTTCAAGGGCTTCACCACCATCACCAACAGCGGCTCCGAGGTGCAAAACCCTAACCGGAACGTGAGTCGCGCCATCATTATTTCCATTGCCGCCTGCGTGGTGATCTACACCCTGGTCGGTTTTGCCGTGGCCAGCAACCTGTCCCTGGCGGAAATCATCAAGACCCAGGATTACTCCCTTGCGGCTGCCGCGCGTCCGGCGCTGGGGGATTATGGCCTCTGGTTCACGGTCGCCATTGCCATGACGGCCACCTCCGGTGGCATTCTGGCCAGCATTTTTGCTGTCTCGCGCATGCTTGCCATGCTGACTGAAATGAAACTGGTCCCTCACCGTCATTTTGGTATGCCGGGCAGCATCCAGAAGCACACGCTGGTCTACACTGTGGTCCTGGGGCTGGCTCTGACAGCCTTCTTTGACCTCTCCCGGATTGCCGCCCTGGGTATCGTGTTCTACCTGGTTATGGACATTGCCATCCATTGGGGCGTGCTTCGCTACCTGCGCGACGATGTGAAGGCCAGGGCGTGGGTGCCGGCAACGGCCATCGGTCTGGATTTGCTCGTGCTGGGCGGCTTTGTCTGGGTCAAACTGAATACCGACCCGTTTGTCATTGGCGTGGCGGTTGTCACGATGATCGTGATCGCGGTATCCGGGCAGCTTTTCCTGAAAAGGGCTGCAGCAGCCGAAAAAAACGGCCACGAGGAATCCCATGCTCACGGTCACCAGTAATCGGAATTCAACATGGAGGGCAGTATCACGATGGGGGAAAACATGTTTGGCAACACCATGTGGGCCGGGCACTGGCTGTGGATGCTGGTGATTGCCATCGTAGTCGTCATCCCGGCCTGGCGTATTTGCCAGCGCACGGGCTATCCGGGTTGGATGGGGGTCTTGATACTTATCCCCATCGTCAATCTGGTTTTGCTCTACTTCATCGCTTTTAGTGACTGGCCAGTTGAGCGGAGTGGAAAATAAGTGGACTGTTGTAATGCAATTGATACATTGAGCTTTCTTCACAATCCTACGATACGACTTAAGGCTGTTGTTCGTGTGATCACAATAATTGAAAGAAACTGAGAGATAACCAGATGAAAGCAATAAATTTTAAACTGTTCGTATTTTTGACTTTTTTGCAAGCGCCATTTTTGCACGCTGAAGAAGTTCTTTCTGGCGAAGATGTCGCAGATGTTGTCGTCGGAAACACGGTGCAAATGGAATTCCGAGATGCTCAGGACAATTTTCGCACTCGAACTTTTCATGAGTACTATGATCCTGATGGTTCGATCTATGGAATGACCAAATATCGCGAACAGCAGGGAAACCTTACCCACTATATCGGAAGATGGGAGGTCAAAGACGGTAAATTTTGCACATCTGTCTATGGTCGCGACTATTCCTGTAACAAGATAAAGCCTTTGTCTGGAAATGATTTCGAATTGCTCAATGAGGGAGGCAAGATAAGGAACGTCAAGGTATATGAAGGGAAGCATCATGGACTGGAGTAAGGATATCTGCGGGTGAGTTTTTAGCCTCTGTTTGCTCGGGAAGTACGGTTCGCCCATGCGGAACCAAGAAGCGAGTTAAGGGCATATTGATCTTGTCTCTGGAGAACGCTATCGGAGTGCAGACTCCGGTGCGCGACTTGAGGATTGGATGATGAGTATTTTGGAGCAGTACGGTCTGCTGCTTGCCTTGGTGCTTGGCATCGCAGCTACGGTTTTGGCCCTGTTTGGGATTGCCCGTGCCATGGGCCCGACGCGTCGGGAGCCGGGCAAGGACGTGCCAGCGAGTTCCGGAGTGTTGTCACGGGACCCGGTCTGGGGCCGCTATCACGCACGGTACTACGGCTACGCGCTGCTCTTTCTGGCCTTCGACATGGAAATGGCATTTATGTACCCCTGGGCAGTTGTATACAGGGAAGTAGGGCTGGTTGCTTTGTATGACATGGGGGTGTTCCTTGCCATTCTCTTTCTTGGTTTGCTCTACGGCTGGAGTCAGGGGGCATTGAGGCGGCAATGACTTCTGACCCGACAATGACCATTACGGGCGCGCGCCAGCGGCAGGAGCGGTTCACGGTACTTCAGAAGTGGGTTTCCCGGGCCCTCGCGGGCAACCTGAGCTGCCTGATCGTCCCGGGGCCTGAAGTGGCACTGTCCCATGGCCTGGATGTGACAGCGGCAGGTATGCGCATCACCGCGACACCTCGCGATGCGAGCGTGCTCCTGATTATCGGCGAGCTTTCAGAGAAAATGAACGAGGCCGTGGCGGTGCTCTATGCGCAGATGCCGAGGCCGCGAGCCATTGTCAATTTGGGCGGACAGACGCCGTCAACGCTACCGGACGCTGATTTTTCCGCGGGTGTTTCGCAAGCCGGCCTGATCGACGCGGTTGACTGGTTGAAGCGCGCGCTGGCCAAGGGCGCATTCTCAGACTCCCCCGAGGATTTCGACGCCCCTGTTCTGCACGCCAGAATCGAGTATGTCTGCCCCATGCACCCGGAAGTTGTCCAGAACGAGCCGGGTAGTTGCCCCAAGTGTGGCATGGACCTGGTCGCCCGGGAGGCAGGGGAGCCGGCCCCCGAGCATGACCATGGGCACGATCATCGCGAGCACCGGCACCATGAGCACGAACACCAGCATCATGAGCACGAACACCAGCATCATGATCATGCGCAGCAGCACGAACACCATGAACACGAACACGATCATGGTCACTGCCATGACCATCATGATTCGCATGAGCACGATCATGAGCAGCACGAGGGTCATCAGCACTCGCACGAAAACCATCATGATCACGGACACAAGCACCAGCACGATGAGTCCGACGGCGACGCGGAGGAGAAAGGTTCTGGGCATGATCACAGTGGCCACCATCACAGTGGGCACGGTCATGATAGCCACGAACATGGCGGCCATGATCATGTAGGTCACGGTCATAGTGGTCATGATCATGGTGGGCATGATCATGGTGGGCATGACCACGGCGCCTCGGGATTCATGTCCATGATTGAAGTGACCAAGGACCTGCCTCGTAGCGCCGACGGGTTGGCGATGGACTGGATGGAGGTGCCGTTCGGTCCGGTTTTCCCCGGTCTGCCTGGTGGGCTCAAGTTGACGCTGACTCTTGACGGTGACGGCGTAACAGAAGGACAGGCCACATCCTTGGTGGGCATGATCAATGAGAGTGAAGAAGGCAAGGAGATCGGCGCCGAGACCTTTATCGAGCGCCTGGCGTCGGCCATGCCACTGGCCAGCGTGAGCTACCGACTGCTGGCCTGCCTGGCAATCGAGCGGGCGGCTGGTCTGGAGAACGATTCGGCAACCGATCAGGCCCGGGCTGTGGCGCTTGAATGTGAGCGCATCGCCAGTCACCTGGGTTGGCTGGCGCAAACGGGGCGCCAGCTCGGCTTCGCCTGGTTGACGGATCGTGCCGCAACCCTGCAACTGGAGATCCGCCGCGCCAGTGGAAAACGGCTTGTGGAACTGACGCCCGCTCTGCAGGCATTGGCGGCTCGTCTTGGGCGAACGCCTTTGCTCAAATCGCGATTGAAGGGGATCGGCGTACTGCCATCGGGCACTGCGGGCCTGAGTGGCCCCGTGGCGCGCGCTGCTGACGACGCCGGAGATGCCTGGGCGCGCCTGTGGCAGCGCCTGGACGAAATCATCACGAGCCTCGACTACATCAAGGCAACCGGGGAGCCGGGGCTACCTGTTTTGCGAAACATCGGGCGTGGATCAGGCACCGGTGAGGCCACCGTGGAAACCCCGCGCGGCGAGGCTCAACTGAGCCTGATTCTGGAACACGGCCAGGTGAAATCCTACAGGTTGGACACCGCCTGCAGTCACCATATCGGCCTGGTCGCAAAGCTTGTCGAGGGCCGGGAACTGGGCGACGCACTGGTGGCGGTCGGATCACTTGACCTTTCGCCCTGGGAGGTGATCTCGTGAACTTCGTCATCGTGTTGCTTGCGTTGCTTGGTAGCGTCTGGCTGCTCGCCGTGGTCGAGGGCTGGACGACAACGGGCCGCCTGCGTCCGGCCGCGCCCCTACTCAGCGGCCTGGCGCACCTCGGTCGTGAATCCATTGTACCGCGCACGCCGGACCGGGTCTTTTTCGAGACGGCGCCGGTGCTACTGCTGATCGTCGCGGTGCTTGGCGCGGCGGTTCTGCCGCTGGCGCCGACCCTGGTGATCGCGGATCTGGCTACCGGTGCGCTGTTCATCAACGCGGCGCTTGCCTATGTGCTGGTGGCGCTGATCATGGCCGGCTGGGGCCCGAATGGCGCCTACGCCATGATCGGCGGCTGGCGATTCCTTGGCCAGCTCATCGCCTACGCCATGCTTATTGTCATGCCCATCACTGCGGTGGCGATGCGCGCCGAATCCCTGGTGACCACGGTGATCGTTGGCTCCCAAGGCGGCTTGTGGAACATTGTCTATCAGCCGCTTGGTTTCGTGCTGTTTTTCATTGCCGCCATGGCGCTGGCGTTTCGTGCGCCTTTTGATCTGCCAACCGCACCCGGGGAACTGGGCGGGGGTGTGGACGCGGAATACACCGGCGTGCGCCTGGGGGTGTTGCGCCTGGCCAGGCTGACGCTGGTGATCACGCTGGCTTCCGCGACCACGGTGTTCTACCTCGGCGGTTGGCACGGGCCGCTGCTGCCGCCCTGGGCCTGGAGCCTGATCAAGACCCTGGCCGTGGCCGTGTCGATGCTCCTGGCCGGTCGCTATCTGCCGCGCATTCGCGAGGCGGATCTGATGCGGTGGTGCTGGACCCTGGGGATTCCCCTGGCACTGCTCAATATCATTGTTGTCGGTTTACTGGTTCTGGTGGTTCCATAATGTACGCTCAGGCTTTTTTTGTTGCCGTTTTCGGGCTGGCCGCCATCGGCTTCGGCGTGGTGGTGTTTCGCACATCGTCCATGGTGCGTTCCGCGCTGGCGCTGTTGTTTTCTCAGACTGCCGTCGGCTGCATGTTCCTGGCGATGCAGACCGAATTCCTGGGCGTGCTGCAGATCATGATGATGGCCACGGAGATGAGCATCATGGCGATTTTCATGGTGATGTTCATGATGGACCCGGGCGGGATGGGGGGCATGGATATGACCCACCAGAAGCGCTTTTCAATTGGCGCTGGCGTGGTCGCTGCCGGTGTTGCGATAGTGGTCGCGTTTTGGGCCGATTGGGGACCTGTAACGGCCGAGGCGCCGGATGCGGCGATGCAGACACGGGCGCTGGGCATGGAATTGCTGGGTCGTTCCATGCTGATCTTCGAAACCGCCGGTATCACTATCCTGACCGCGATGATTGCGGCCACGGCGGTGGCGATACCGGTGCAAACGACGGCCAATAGTGCTGACAAGGAGGATACGGAATGACTCTCGTCCTGATCGTGGCGCTTGTAACCGGTGCAATCCTGTTCGGTATTGGTGTTTATGGCGCGTTGTCCCAGACCAATCTGGTTATGATCATGATGGGGGTGGAGCTGATTCTTGCGGGCGCGTTGGTGAACCTGGTCGCCTTCTGGCGTTTTCTGCACCCCGAAAGCTACTCCGGCCAGATGTTCGTGCTGGTGGTGATGACCGTCATGGCGGTCGAAATGGCGGTTGGCTTCGGTGTCGCGATTGCGCGTTTCCGGGCCAAGGGCTCGGTTGAAATGGAAGAAGCCGGGGACCTGAAAGGATGAGTGCAGTGCTTCTACCGATAATGCCACCGCTGATCGCGGCCATGGCGTTGCTGGTCCTGCGCCGGGGCTCCACGGCGCTGGTTCTCGGCGGGGCGACGTTAAGTCTGGGCGGCAGTCTATGGTTACTGACCCGGGTCGCCGGCGGGCAGGCCGAAACCCTGCTTCTGCCGGGGCTGCCAGACATGCCGCTTCGAATGGTTGCCGGACCTCTGGAAGCGCTGTTGACGGTGGCGGTGGCCACCGTAGGCACGTTCGTGCTGATTTATGCAGTTGGTTATATGAAGCGGGAGTCCGGCCTGTGCCGCTTCTACGCCGTAATGTCCCTGTTCCTGGCTGCCATGCAGGCGCTGGTGCTGTCCGGCGACTGGGTTCTGTTGCTGGCGGCCTGGGAATTGATCGGTTTGTGCAGTTACCTGCTGATTGGCTTCTGGTTCCAGCGACCCGAGGCCGCGGATGCCGCCGGTCGCGCTTTCCTCTACACTCGTAGCGCCGATCTGGGTTTGTACGTGGCGGTATTTATGCTGATTGGGTCGGCCGGTACCGGCGAGATTGCCGCCTCCCTGGAGGCCGGCGGCAGTGCCTCGACCGCCGCGGGGCTTTTGTTGCTACTGGCCGCCATGGGTAAGTCGGCCCAGGTCCCCTTGCAGGACTGGCTTATGCGTGCCATGGCGGGGCCGACACCGGTCTCGGCGCTGCTGCACTCGGCCACGCTGGTGGCGGCGGGTGCCATCCTGCTGATCCGTTCGGCCCCGCTGCTGACACCCGAGGTGTTGCTCGTCGTCGGACTTGTCGGCGGCGTTACCACGGTGGCAGCCGGGGTTATTGCACTTGCCGAGCGTGATCTCAAACGCCTGCTCGCGGCTTCCACTGCCAGTCAATATGGCTTGATGCTGGTTGCGGTTGGAGCCGGCGTTCCGCTGGCGGCTCTCATGCATTTGCTCGCCCATGCAGCCATCAAGAGCACCCTGTTTCTTGCCGCCGGCGACTTCCAGCATGCTCGCGGGGGTACCGGGTTCGATCAGTTGGAGGGGGTTGGTCGTGACAGACCCTGGACTTTTGCCGGCTTTGCGCTGGCAGCGCTGGCACTGGCCGGTATCCCGCCATTGAGTGGGTTCTTCTCCAAGGATGCGGTAATCGCCGCCGCCCTGTCTGCGCAGGGTGCCGCCTGGCTCGGCCCCCTGGCGCTGGCCGGTACCCTGCTGACCGGCGGCTATATGGCCCGGGCCTTGTGCCTGCTGTGGCGAGGCTCCGGCGAAACCCGACCGGTTGCCGGTAGTGCCTGGATGCGCGTGGGCATTTGGGGGTTGGCGGTCCCTGCCACGATTCTCGGCCTGGCCTTCGGCCCCATCGAGGCCGTTCTTGATCTGCCCGCCGTCACCGCAGGCACATTGGCCGTGCTCCTCGGGCTTCTTGCTGCCGCGTGTGGCCTCGGCCTGGGCTGGCTCGTGCCGGCTCCCCGCCTGCTAGGTCCGGTCTATCCGTGGGCGCGACGCGGACTTTCCGTTGGCGGTGGGCTTACGGTCTGGGTCGGTAGGCCAGCAATGGCTGTAGCCCGAGGATGTGAGCGTTTGGAAGGGCGTCTGTATGAAGCTGTGCTTTCTCTTGGGCGCGCCGGTCTCTTCCTTGCCTCTGCGGGCGAGCGAACGGAGCGGGGCTTGTTCAAGATTGTGCTTTGCGTGGGCAGAGTGAGCCTGAGGGTCGCGACCTACGTGCGGTTTGGAGATGAACGCCGTATCGACGGCCTGATTTTCGCCCTGGTGGCGGCTGTGCGTGCACTGGGTGCACGAGCCCGAAACCTCCAAAGCGGCCTCATCCACCACAGCCTGGCGATCAGTGCGGTCGCAATCGCCGTCACATTGGCTGTTCTGCTTTTTGCTTCATCGACGAGCTTTTAGAGGAAACCCATATTCATGTTACCACTTGTCTCGCTCACCCTGTTTTTGCCGCTGGTCGGCGCGGTGCTGATTCTGTGTCTTCCGAAGCCCGCAACGCGTACGGTACACGTCATAGCGATTATTACCGCCGCCCTTACACTGATCGGTGCTCTGTCCATGTGGTTTCAGGGTGCGAGCGGTGCAGGCTTTTCCCAGGTCGAAGAGCTGCAATGGATACCGGCCATCGGTGCCGCCTACCGGGTGGGAGTTGATGGGATCAGTCTGCCTTTGGTGCTGTTGAGCGCCGTTCTTTTCCTGGTTGCTGTGATCTATGCGTCGTCGCTTCGTGAACGTCCGCGCGCCTATATTGCTCTGGTACTTCTTCTGGAAACTGCGTCTATCGGTACCTTTACAGCCCTCGACGGTATCCTGTTCTACGTCTTCTTCGAGGTTTCCCTTGTCTCCATGTATTTCATGATCGCCGGGTGGGGCCACGAAGACAGGCAACGGGCAGCGTTGATGTTTTTTATATACACCTTGCTGGGAAGTCTGCCGCTTCTGCTTGCTATCCTCGGGCTTTATCTGGGCAGCCCCGAACCGACCTTCGACATGCGAGCCTGGATTGAGAATCCCCCCCTGGAGGGCGCGGCGGCCATGTGGGCATTGATCGCTATGCTGATCACCTTTGCGGTAAAGATCCCCGCGGTGCCACTGCATACCTGGTTGCCTGCCGCACACGTGCAGGCGCCGACCGTCGGCAGCGTCATCCTCGCCGGCGTCATGCTGAAATTCGGCACTTACGGGCTGGTTCGATTTGCCCTGCAAATGACCCCCGATGCGTTCCGTGAAGCGGGCGTTGTTGTTCTTGTTCTCGGTGTTGTCAGCGCGCTCTACGGGGCTTTTGCCGCTCTGGCGCAGAGTGATCTGAAACGCTTGGTCGCCTATACGTCGGTTAACCACATGGGGTATGTCATTGTCGGTGTGGCCGTGGCGGCAATAACTCTGGATCCCTCGGTGCGAACTGTTGCTTTGGATGGTGCGGTATTGCAGATGTTCAGCCATGGACTGGTTACCGGTGCCTTGTTCTTGCTGGTGGGCATGATCCAGGACCGTGCCCACACCCGTGAAATGGGCGAATTGGGTGGGTTGCTCAAGACGGTCCCAATGCTCGGCTGGACCTTTGTGTTGGCGGCCTTTGCATCGCTGGGCTTGCCCGGGCTGGCGCACTTTCCGGCCGAGTTTCAGATATTTCTTGCCACTTTAAGCGCTTCGCCAGCCGCGGTGGTTGTGATTTTGGGTATTGCCATTATTGCCGGTACGTTTCTCAAAGCACTGCGGGAAACCTTTCTGGGCGAGCCCCGGCAGCGCTGGCAGTCCATGCCTGATTTGAGCGCTCGTGAGTGGCTTGCTGTGGGGCCATTGCTGGTGCTCACTGTCGGCACTGGCGTGGCACCCTCCTGGGTGCTGGGTATCATCCACCGCACTACATCGGCGCTGGCACTGTGATGGCTCGTGATCTTGCACTGTTGATTCCTGAAATTGCCGTACTGTTGACGGCTGTCGGTGCGCTGATTGCGGAAATGCTGCGTAGGCCGCAAATTGCGCTGCTGGTCGCAGTTAGCGGTCTGATCGTTGCCACGGGTCTGACCGTCAGTCTGATTGGTGAGGACACAACGGTGTTTGGTGGCAGTTTCCGGGTTGACGACCTCAGTGTGTGGGCCAAACTCATTCTGCTGCCGGCCACCATCCTCGCCATATTTTTGGCGAGAGTGGATGTGAGAGGCACCGTGCGAGAGGGCACGGTTTACTGCCTGCTTTGCTTTGCCACCATCGGCGCGCTCGTTCTGGCAGGCGCGGGTGATACGATGTTCCTTGTACTGGGTACATTATTAACTGGCCTGGCCACCTTTGCCTTGGTTGCCTACCCGGATACCGACCCTGCCACAGAGGCCGCCATGAAGTTTTTCGTGTTCGCCTCGGTCACAGGTGCGATCATGATTTTCGGCCTGAGTTACTGGTTCGGCGCTGCGGGATCCACGTTACTCGCGGATCTTCCTGGTATGGATACCATGCCAATGGCGGTTCTTCTTGGGTTCGTGGCGGTGGTTGTCGGTCTGGGTTACAAAGCCTCGCTGGTTCCATTCCATTTCTGGGCGCCAGATGCCTATGAGGGTGGGCCACTGTCAATAGCGGCCTACCTGTCAGTGGTGCCCAAGATCGGTGCTCTGTTCGCACTCGCTCAGGTGGTTCGCGATCTACCCCCGGAAAGTGGTTGGACCGCCATCATCGCCGGGCTGGCTGTTCTGACCATGACCTATGGTTATCTGGCCGCGCTGGTGCAGGATAACGTCGTTCGGCTGCTGGCCTATTCGTCGATTGCCCAATCCGGCTATTTCCTTCTGGGTATCCTGGCAGTCGGCGCCAGTGAACTTGCTCTGCCATCCATTATACTGTTTGCTGCCGCCTATGCGGCCATGAATCTGGGCGCTTTCGCCGTTGCCGCCAATATCGGACGGACTCTGAACGATTTTGACGGATTGGGGCGCGCCCAACCGCTTATTGGCATCGCAATGGTGGTCTTTCTGCTATCGCTGGTCGGGATTCCGCCACTTGCCGGCTTCGTTGGGAAGTTCCTGCTGTTCGCCGCCGCCATTGATGTCCAATTCACCTGGCTGGCGGTGGTTGCAATTGCCAACAGTGTACTTTCACTGGCGGTATATCTGCGCATTGTCGTGCCCATGTACCAGCAGGCGGCGACGGAATTCGCGCCGGTGGGCAAAGCTCTTGGCACGGTGGTAGTGACAACCTTTGCTGCCACGCTGATCCTCGGTCTGGCGGCCCAGTTCTTTCTCTTGGGACTGGTAGCGTGGTCGTCGTCCTAATTCCTCCCCTGGCGATGTTGGCAATCGTGCTGGCAATGGTTACTGCACGAAGGCCTCAATCGGTGCGATGAAGCCATATTAGTAGACAACACAGTCTGTGCGGTACCTGCTTTCAAAGCAGCGCCAGTATGAAGCCTTCAGATACCTTGCTCTACTCGATTATGCCCGCGGAGTTGCTGTTTCCTGCAGGTCTTGATTTATGGCAGTGAGTAGTGCGCTCTGCTGACTGAGGCCGGCTGGAAACAGTCTTGTGAATTTGATCGGGATCAAAAATTGAGAACGATTGCTCTGCTGATTCAGTTCCGTTTCAGGCTGGGCGGATAGGATGATGATTCAGAACAGGAGGGGGTATGTCGGACACGGTCAATGAGTTGCTGGTCAACTACTGGGCAACCGGTTTTTTTGTGATCGCTGCCCTCGGCTTATGTGCCTTCATGGCAGGCGTTTCCAGCCTGCTTGGCGGGCGCAGCCATGGCGTCAGCAAAACCATCCCGTTTGAGTCCGGTATTGTCGGTGTCGGTGACGCCCGCCAGCGGTTTTCCGTCAAGTTTTATCTGGTCGCGATGCTCTTTGTGATCTTCGATATTGAGGCGGTGTTTCTGTTTGCCTGGGCGGTTGTGATTCCGGAAACGGGCTGGAGCGGGTTCTGGGGCGCGGCGGTTTTTATCCTGATACTGCTTGCCGGCCTGCTCTACGACAGTCGCTCCGGGGCGTTGGAGTGGGCCCCCGAGGGTTCTCAGGGACACGGGGAGGGCTAATCGTTCGGTTCCAGGGTGTATTCAGTTCCCGATGATTGTCGTCCGGACCTTGATCACTGTCAGCAAACCTTTATATGGAGACCAGCCATGCCTTACAGACTGACACGGGCCGAGGAAGAGCAGGAATCCAGTGACCGTTACCCGATGGGGCGCCGGCAGTCATCGGAGGAATACGTCAAAAGCCAGCTTGAACGCAACGTATTCACCGGCAAGCTGAGTGACGTCCTCAACTCGGCGGTGAACTGGGGGCGCAAGAACTCCTTGTGGCCCTATAACTTCGGTCTGTCCTGCTGCTACGTGGAAATGACTACCGCATTTACCTCGCCCCATGACATTGCGCGCTTCGGGTCGGAGGTGATCCGCGCCTCGCCGAGGCAGGCCGACTTTATGGTGATAGCGGGCACCTGTTTCATCAAAATGGCTCCGGTTATTCAGCAGCTCTACGATCAGATGCTGGAACCCAAGTGGGTCATTTCCATGGGCTCCTGCGCCAACTCTGGCGGTATGTACGACATCTATTCGGTGGTTCAGGGGGTTGACAAGTTCTTGCCCGTGGATGTCTATGTAGCGGGCTGTCCGCCGCGGCCCGAGGCCTTCCTGCAGGCACTTCAGTTGTTGCAGGACTCGATTCAGGAGGAGCGCCGGCCGCTGTCCTGGGTCGTGGGGGATCAAGGGGTTTACAAGGCCGAGATGGGGGCCCAGCGGGAGCAGAAACGGAGCCAGCGAATCGAGGCCACCGAACTGAGGACTCCGGACAAACTCTGAGCGCCGCCTCCCGATTTGCCCAACCTTGACAGGAGATGAGTCAGCATCATGAGCACAGACGCTCTCGACAGGCATGCACCGGCCCAGTCCGGCATTGACCGGGCCCTCGGGCTTCTGGACGGATTCCGGGAACACATCGAGCACGTTCAGCCTACCCTGACCGGGCTTCCGGTGCTGTGGGTGCGACGTGAGCGGATAGTGGAGATACTGCGCCACCTGAAGGCGCCGCCGGCGTCTTTTTCCATGCTTTACGATCTCTCTGCCGTGGACGAGCGGCTCCGTGCCCACCGTGACGGGCTACCAGCCGCGGATTTCACGGTCTTCTATCATCTGCTGTCGGTGGATCGTAATGAAGACCTGATCATCAAGGTGGCGCTGACCGGTGGCGACCCGAACCTGCCAAGCGTGACCCGGGTGTTTGCCAATGCCAACTGGTATGAGCGGGAAATCTGGGATCTGTTCGGCATTACCGCAACCGGCCATCCCCATCTGCAACGGCTGCTCATGCCGCCCACCTGGCATGGCCACCCATTACGCAAGGACTATCCCGCGCGGGCCACGGAATTCGACCCCTACACCCTGACAGTGGAGGGGCAGCAGACGGAGCAGGAGGCGCTGAAATTCGAACCGGAAGCCTGGGGCATGCAGCGTGAGCGGGATGGCAGCGAGTTCATGTTCCTCAATCTGGGCCCCAATCATCCCTCTGCCCACGGTGCCTTCCGGATCGTGCTTCAACTGGACGGCGAGGAGATCATCGACTGCGTGCCGGATATTGGCTATCACCACCGGGGCGCGGAAAAAATGGCCGAGCGCCAGACCTGGCACAGCTTCATTCCCTATACCGACCGCATCGACTACACCGGCGGCGTAATGAACAACCTTCCCTATGTCCTTGCGGTTGAGAAACTGGCGGGTATCGAGGTGCCCGACCGGGTCAAGACGGTCCGGGTGATGATGGCGGAGATGTTCCGTATTAGCAGCCATTTGCTGTTCCTGGGGACCTACCTGCAGGATCTGGGCGCCATGTCGCCGGTGTTCTACAGCTTCACTGACCGCCAGCGGGCCTACAAGGTGATTGAGGGCATCACCGGTTTTCGCATGCATCCGGCCTGGTACCGGATCGGCGGCCTTGCCCAGGACCTGCCCGTGGGCTGGCAGCAACTGGTGCAGGAGTTCCTTGACTGGATGCCGCCGCGGCTGCGGGAATACGAGCTGGCCATGATGAAAAACGCCCTGGTGCGGGAGCGGACCCGGCATGTGGCTGCCTTCACCACCACCGAGGCCCTGGAATGGGGCGTGACCGGTCCCAACCTGCGGGCCACTGGCTGCAACTTCGATCTGCGCAAACAGCGGCCCTATTCCGGCTATGAGAACTTCGACTTCGAGGTGCCTCTGGGGCAGCACGGAGACGTTTTTGACCGGGGCCAGCTGCGTATTGAGGAAATGCGGCAGAGCCTGCGCATTATTCAGCAATGCGTCGATCACATGCCCGCGGGCGACTACAAGGCGGACCACCCGTTGACCACCCCGCCACCCAGGGAGCGGATGTTGCAGCACATCGAAACGCTGATCACGCACTTTCTGCAGGTGTCCTGGGGTCCGGTTCTGAAACCCGGCGAATCCCTGCAAATGGTGGAGGCCACCAAAGGCATAAACAGTTATTACCTGACCAGCGACGGCAATAACATGAGCTACCGAACCCGCATCCGGACTCCGAGCTTTCCGCACCTGCAGCAGATACCGTCCTTGATGCGCGGAGGCTTCGTGCCGGACATGATCGCCCACCTGGGCAGTATCGATTTCGTAATGGCAGACGTGGATCGCTGATGATGGCAACAACCCCGCACACAACCGAACTGATCGGCAGTGACCGTTTTGAACTGCACCCGGACGACGAAGCCGCGATTCTCCGGGAAAAGGAACACTACGAGCAGCCCCAGGCCGCTTGTATCGAGGCGTTGAAAATCGTCCAGCGCCGCCATGGCTGGGTTCCCGACGGTGCCATCATGGCCATCGGGCGGTTGCTGGGCCTGGGATTCGCCGCGGTGGACGGCGTGGCTACCTTTTACAGCCTGATTTTCCGTCAGCCGGTAGGGCGCCATGTGATCCTGGTCTGCGACAGCAGCTCCTGCTTCCTGACCGGGTATGAAACGCTGAAACAGGCCCTGGTGGAGAAGCTGGGAGTGGACTACGGCGCCACCACCGCCGATGGCCGCTTCACCCTGTTACCCGTGTGTTGTCTCGGCGCCTGTGACGGTGCCCCGGCGCTGATGATTGACGGCGAAACCTTCGGGCCGGTCACACCGGAGGATCTGTCCGACCTGCTGGAGGGCTACGAATGAGCGGATCCACCTCAGGTCAAGGCAACCCGCTGCGTTATCACAGCCGGATACGGCAATCCGGTACCGAGCGTCAACCCGAAACCCATCCGCTGACCTGGAGGCTGAGGGACGACGGCGAGGTGGTCTGGCTCGGCGAATATCTGGATAAGGATGGTTATCAGTCGGTCCGCCGGGCATTGGCCGAGAGCGACCCCCAGGGCATCATCACCGTGGTGAAAGACGCCAATGTGCGTGGCCGGGGCGGCGCCGGTTTTTCCGCTGGCGTCAAGTGGAGCCTGACTCTGCAGGGGGGTGACATGCCCCGGGGCTACCTGATCTGCAACGCGGATGAAATGGAACCGGGCACCTTCAAGGACCGGTTGCTGATGGAGCAGCAACCCCACCTGCTGATTGAGGGGATGATCCTCGGAGCCCGGGCCAACAACGCCCGGCAAGGCTACATTTTTCTGCGGGGTGAATACGTGGAGGCGGCCCGGGTGCTGAACCGGGCCATTGATGAGGCCCGCGAAGCCGGCTGGCTGGGGCCGGATATTGATGGCAGCGGGTTCGATTTCGACATCGCGGTGCATACCGGGGCGGGGCGCTACATCTGCGGCGAGGAAACGGCTCTGATCAATGCACTGGAGGGGAAGCGCGCCAATCCCCGGGCCAAGCCGCCGTTCCCCGGCCAGTCCGGAGCCTGGGGCAGGCCCACGGTGGTTAACAACGTCGAGACCCTGTGCAACATACCCGCCGTGATTCTCCATGGCGCTGACTGGTATCAGAACCTGTCCGGCAACCGTACCGGTGACGGCGGCACCAAGCTTTATGGCGTGTCGGGGCCGGTTGCGGAGCCGGGCCTCTGGGAGCTGCCCATGGGCGTCACCGGGGCCGAGCTGCTCGACCGGGCCGGGGGGCTGCAGCAAGGCCGTCGGCTCAAGACGTGGTTGCCCGGCGGCACCAGCACCGGCTTCCTGTTGCCGGAGCATCTGGAGCTGCCCCTGGACTTTGACTCTATCGCCAATGTCGGCAGCCGGCTGGGCACCGGCCTGATGATGGCGGTCCCCGAGGACCGGGGCATGGTATCGCTGATGCGCAACCTGGAGGAGTTCTTCGCCCGGGAATCCTGCGGCTGGTGCACTCCGTGCCGTGATGGTCTGCCCTGGGTGGTAAAACTGCTCCGGGACCTGGAAAAGGGACAGGGGCAGGCCGGCGACATCGAATTGCTCGACAAGCTGGCGGCGGACTGTGGCCCGGGGCTGACCTTCTGCGCCCTTGCCCCTGGCGCCGCCATGCCGCTGGAAACAGCGCTGCGGCACTTCCGGCAGGAGTTTGAGCAGGGCATTGGCAAGGTAAGCGGCGACACCCGGGGCGTTCCGGACCGGGTCGCAGCGGACGCGCCGGCAAACAACCGTTAGTTTCAACAGTCACTTTCAACAAACAGTGATCGTACTTTCTAGGTGAAGGCAGAAGCAAGCATGGCGACGATTCACGTGGACGGAAAAACCTACGAGGTCAACGGGGCGCACAACCTGCTCCAGGCCTGTCTGTCACTGGGCCTGGATATTCCCTATTTCTGCTGGCATCCGGCCATGGGAAGTGTCGGCGCCTGTCGCCAGTGCGCGGTGCGCCAGTACAAGGACAAGGACGACAACAAGGGCGTTCTGGTCATGTCCTGTATGACCCCGGCGGCGGACCAGACCCGAATCGATATCGATGACGAGGAAGCCCGGGCTTTCCGGGCCAGTGTGGTGGAGTGGCTGATGATCAATCACCCCCACGACTGCCCGGTGTGCGAGGAGGGCGGCCATTGCCACCTGCAGGACATGACGGTAATGACCGGCCATGACCGCCGCCGCTACCGGTTCAACAAGCGCACTCGCCGCAACCAGTACCTGGGGCCGTTCATCGCCCACGAAATGAACCGCTGCATTACCTGCTACCGGTGCGTGCGCTTTTACAACGACTACGCCGGTGGCACCGATCTGGGCGCCTTTGGTGCCCGGGACAACATCTACTTCGGACGATACGCCGAAGGCACACTGGAAAGCCCGTTCTCCGGCAACCTCACCGAAGTCTGCCCCACTGGGGTGTTCACCGACCAGAGTCATTCCGATCACTACACCCGAAAGTGGGACCTGCAGTATGCCCCCGGCATCTGCCACCAGTGCGCGGTCGGTTGCAACATCAGCCCCGGGGAACGCTACGGCGAGATTCGCCGCATCGAAAACCGCTACCACGGTGAGGTTAACAGCCACTTCCTCTGTGACCGCGGCCGGTTTGGTTACGGATACGTCAACCGCGCCGACCGGCCACGGGTTCCGGAATGGACCGAACGGCCGGGGCAGGAGGCCGTGACGCTGGGGGTGGATCCGGCCCTGGAGCGTATCACCGGCGCCCTGCGTCAGGCCCGGCGCATCATCGGCATCGGATCGCCCCGGGCCAGTCTGGAAAGCAATCACCAGCTATTGGCCATGGTGGGGCCGGAAAACTTTTCCACCGGGATAGAGTCCCGGGAGCAGGCGTGCCTGGCCATAATGAACCGGCTGCAGGAAACGTCGGGACTGCCCACCCCGACACCCCGGGAAATAGAACGCCACGATGCCATTCTGGTGCTGGGCGAGGACCCGGTCCAGAGCGCCGCGCGCCTGGGGCTGAATCTGCGTCAGGCTGTGCTGTCACGGCGGGAAGAACTGGCTGAAAAGATCGGCGTGCCGGCCTGGAATGCCGAGGCCGTCAAGACCCTGGGGCAGGACCGGTACCACCCGCTGCACATTGTCTGGCCAGCGCCCACCGAGCTGGACAGTGTCGCTGTCGCCCGCCATGCCCTGGCGCCGGATGATATCGCCCGGCTCGGTTTCGCGGTGGCTCATGCCATCGACCCGGCGGCGCCCCCGGTGGACGGCCTCGACCCGGCCAGCCAGGAGCGGGCCGGAGAAATCGCCGTCAGCCTGTTAAAAGCGGCGCGGCCGCTGGTTGTCAGCGGCGGCTCCCTCGCCAGCGAGGCCATCCTGGAAGCCGCCGGTGCGGTTGCCCGGGCCCTGTCCAGGCGGGCAGCGCAGGGTGGGCTGGTGTTGATCCGGCGGGAGGCCAACAGCACCGGGCTGTCGCTCATGGGGGGGCAGACACTGGACTGGGCGCTGGATGAGTTGAGTGAGGGCCGGGCCGATGCGGTGGTGGTGCTGGAGAACGACCTGTATCAACGCCTGCCCGCCGACCGGGTGGAGCAGGCCCTGGCCCGTGCCAACACCCGCGTGGTGCTGGACCACCAGCGGACGAGAACCGCCGAGGGGGCGGACTTCATCCTGCCTGCTGCCAGTTTCGCGGAAGGGAGCGGAACCCTGGTAAATCTGGAAGGGCGGGCCCAGCGCTTCTTCCGGGTGTTCGAACCGGCCTACCTGCGCCCCGAGACCCGAATTCACGAGAGCTGGCGCTGGTTACACACCCTGGCCGCCGGGCTGCGGGGCGAAGCCCCCGGGGATATCAGCCTGGATCTGGCCACCCGGGCCTGCGCCGGGGCCCATCCAGGCCTGGCCGGGATTGTGGATGCCGCGCCCGGGCCCGATTATCGCATAGAGGGCCTGCGGCTGGCCCGTGAGCCCCAGCGTTACAGCGGCCGCACCGCCATGCGCGCCAACCTCGATGTAAATGAACCCCGCCCGCCACAGGATACCGATACACCCTTCGCTTACTCCATGGAAGGCTACAGCGGATTTGACCGGCCCCGGCAGCAGATACCTTTCGCCTGGGCGCCGGGCTGGAATTCCCCGCAGGCGTGGAACAAGTTCACCGATGAAGTGGGCGGTCACCTGCGCGGAGGGGACCCGGGCATAAGATTGATTCGGCCTCAGCCCGGCCATCGCGAATACCCCGACCCGGTCTTTGATGACGGCGCCACTGACAGCAGCGGGCTGCGGGCGCTGGTGTTGCCACGGGTGTTCGGGGGCGAGGAAACGTCTGCCCGGGCTGAACCTGTCCGGCAGCGGATGACCGCGCCGGTGGTCATCCTGGCCCGCCCGGATGCCGAGGCGCTGGGCGTGCGCGACGGCGACAGTCTGACGCTGCTTGGTGTGCGTGAGGGCGACAGCCTGATGCTGTTTGGCGGTCCGGACATTACGGTATCGGAGCAGGAAGACTGGCCCCCCGGCTGGGCTGGCCTGCCCGCGGGATTGTTGCCCGGCCTGGGGCAGGGCGCGACACTCACTTTAGGAAAACCCACGGGAGGTGAGTCATGAGCTGGTGGACTCCACAACTGGCAGCCACTCTCTGGGCCATGTTCCAGGCGCTGGTGATCCTGCTTGCCGTGGTCGTGGTGGGAGCGGCACTGACCGTGGTCGAACGTCGGCTGCTGGGCCTCTGGCAGGATCGTTATGGTCCCAACCGGGTAGGGCCATTCGGCACTCTTCAACTGATTGCCGATATGCTGAAGATCTTTTTCAAGGAAGACTGGACTCCGCCCTTTGCCAGCCGCGCCCTGTTTATGCTGGCACCCAACCTTGCCTTCGCTTCCCTGCTGCTGTCTTTCGTTATTATCCCCATAACACCGGGGTGGGGGGTGGCGGACATGCACATCGGGCTGCTGTTCTTCCTCGCGCTGGCCGGCATCAACGTCTACGCGGTGTTAATCGGTGGCTGGGCCAGTGGCAATAAGTATGCCTTGCTCGGCGCGTTGCGAGCCTCGGCCCAGACCCTGTCCTACGAAGTGTTCATGGGGCTGTCGCTCATGGGTGTGGTGGCCATGGCCGGCTCCTTCAACCTGCGCGACATCGTCGCGGCCCAGGAAGGCCTGTGGTTCGTGATTCCCCAGTTCCTGGGTTTCGTCACATTTCTGATCGCCGGCATCGCGGTGACACACCGCCACCCTTTCGACCAGCCGGAGGCGGAACAGGAACTGGCGGATGGTTACCATGTCGAGTACTCCGGTATGAAGTTCGGCATGTTTTTCATTGGCGAATACGTGGGCATGGTGCTGGTTTCCGCGCTGATCGTGACATTGTTTTTCGGCGGCTGGCAGGGCCCCTGGCTGCCACCCATTGTGTGGTTTGCCCTCAAGACCAGCTTCTTCCTGATGCTGTTTATCCTGCTCCGGGCATCGCTGCCACGGCCCAGGTATGACCGGGTGATGAGCTTTGGCTGGCGGGTGTGTCTGCCGCTGACCCTGGTCAATCTGCTGGCTACCGGGGCGGTGCTGCTACTGACCGGTTCATAGGGAGGAAAGATGCGAAAAAACAAGGTGTTGTCGGTGTTATGGCTGATACCGGCCAGTTGGTCGCTGTTGCGTACCATGTGGATGGTATTCATGCACGGCTTCCGCAAGCGGGAAACCGTGAACTATCCGGAAGAGGAGGTTTATCTGCCTCCCCGGTACCGGGGCCGCATCATACTCACCCGGGATCCGGACGGCGAAGAACGATGCGTGGCGTGCAACCTTTGCGCGGTGGCCTGCCCGGTGGATTGTATTTCCCTGCAGAAAGGTGAAAAAGACGACGGCCGCTGGTATCCGGAGTTCTTCCGCATCAACTTTTCCCGTTGCATTTTCTGCGGCATGTGTGAAGAGGCCTGCCCCACCTCCGCCATCCAGTTGACACCGGATTTCGAGATGGGCGAGTACCAGCGTCAGCAGTTGGTGTACGAGAAGGAAGATCTGCTGATCAACGGCCCCGGCAAGGACCACGACTACCACTTTTACAAGGTTGCCGGCATGGCTATCGCCGGCAAGGATAAAGGTGAGGCACAGAACGAGGAGGTCCCGGAGGATGTCCGTACGCTTTTACCCTGACCAAAAAAGGAACTACTGATGGAACCGGGATTCTACCTTAGCGGCCTGGTGGCGGTGCTGGCCACGGTCGGTCTTATCAGCGGCTCCAGTCCGGTGCATGCGGTGGTGTACCTGATTGTTTCGCTGATTGCCGTCGCCCTGGTGTTCTTCGCCCTGGGTGCGCCCTTTGCCGGTGCTCTCGAGATTATCGTCTATGCCGGCGCCATAATGGTGCTGTTCGTGTTCGTGGTGATGATGCTCAACCTGCGTCCGGAGGCCAAGCGGGATCCCCTGTGGCTACGTCCGGGCTACTGGCTCGGGCCGTCGCTGCTGGCTCTGGTGTTGCTGGTGGCGCTGGTGGCGCTGATCAGCGACGGGCAGGCAGGCATGACCATTGACGGTGAGCTGATAACCGCCCGGGACATCGGCCTCACCCTGTTCGGCCCATGGCTGATAGTGGTGGAGCTGGCCGCCATTCTGCTGCTGGCGGCGCTGGTGACGGCGTCCCACGTGGGCCGGCGCAACAAACCCCGGGGCAATCGCAACCGTGGAGGCACCCGATGACTGGTATCCCGATGGAGCATGGCCTGATCCTGGCCGTTATTCTGTTCAGCCTGGGGTTGGCCGGGTTGATGCTGAGGCGCAGTATGCTGTTCGTTCTCATGAGCCTGGAAGTCATGCTCAATGCCGCCGCGCTGGCCTTTGTGGTGGGCAGCACCGCCTGGAACCAGCCGGACGGGCAGGCCATGTTCCTGCTGGTCATCACCCTGGCGGCAGCCGAGGCCAGCGTCGGCCTGGCGCTGATGATACAGCTTTACCAGCGTTTCCGTTCACTTGAGCTGCACGAAGTCAGCAGGATGCGTGGATGATGATGGCTGCGACTTTACTGTCATTTCTGTTACCTCTGGCCGGTGCCATTGTTCTCGGCTTTTCCGGCGGGCGGCTGGGACCGCGGGCCAGCGCGGCCATTGGCGTGGGCAGCGTGGGGCTGGCCGCGCTGGCCACCGCCTGGGCCCTGCTGACCTTCTCCGGCGACAGCCAGGGGTTCACGCTCTGGACCTGGGTTTCCGTGGGCGAGTTCCAGCCGACCATGGGCGTGGTGGTTGATCGTCTCTCGCTGGTCATGATGTCGATCATCACCGGCGTGGGTTTCCTGATTCACCTGTTCGCTGTCTGGTACATGGTGGGCGAGGCCGGTATAACCCGCTTCTATGCCTGGATGAACCTGTTTGTGTTCAGCATGCTGGTGCTGGTGCTGGCCGATAACCTGCTGTTGCTGTTTCTCGGTTGGGAAGGCGTTGGCCTTTGCAGCTACGGCCTTATCGGCTACTACTATCAGAACGAAGCTAATGGGCGGGCGGCGTTCAAGGCGTTTATCGTGACCCGCACAGGTGACGTATTCCTTGCCCTGGGGCTGTTCCTGATCTTCGTGGAACTCGGCACCCTCGATATCGGATTGGTGCTGGAGCAGGCACCACGGGTCTGGGCCGAGGGGAGTGTCACTGCCAATCTTGCGGCATTGCTGGTCCTTGGCGGTGCCCTGGGCAAGTCTGCACAGGTGCCGCTGCACACCTGGCTGCCGGATGCCATGGCAGGCCCCACTCCGGTGTCGGCCCTGATCCACGCGGCCACCATGGTGACCGCCGGCGTTTATCTGATTGCACGCCTGAACGGGCTGTTCCTGCTGGCACCGGATGTGATGTGGCTGGTGGGCATCATCGGAGCCCTGTCGCTGTTGCTGGCGGCCTTCGCGGCCCTGGCCCAGACCGACATCAAGCGGGTGCTGGCCTATTCCACCATGAGCCAGATCGGCTACATGTTCCTGGCGCTGGGGGTCGGGGCGTTTGACGCGGCCATTTTTCACCTGATGACCCACGCCTTCTTCAAGGCATTGCTGTTCCTTTCAGCCGGGGCCGTTATCATCAGTTGCCACCATGAACAGGATCTGAGCCGGCTGGGTGGGCTCTGGCGCAAACTGCCGGTCGCCTATGCCGGTTTCCTGGCGGGGGGCGCGTCGCTGGTGGCATTGCCGCTGGTAACCGCGGGCTTCTTCAGCAAGGACGAGATTCTCTGGCAGGCCATGGCCTCGGGCCACTACGGACTGTTCGCGGCGGGTCTGACCGGAGCCGTGCTAACCGGCCTGTACACGGTGCGGCTGATCCTGGGCATTTTTCATGGCCAGCCCCGCAGTGATCATGCACGCCATCCCCGGCCGGGCACCAGTCCCCTCAGGCATCACCTGCCTTTGGCAATCCTGGCCGTGCTTTCCACCTTCGTTGGTGCCTGGCTGTACCCGGGGCTTGAGGTGGTGTTCCCGCCGCCCCCCGATGATGCCACGAACGCCGGCCACACCCTGTTTCAGTTCCTGGCGACCGGAGCGGTGCTTGCTGGCCTGGCTCTGGCTGGCTGGCTGTTCCTGGCGCGGCGCCGGTGGCTTGACGCAAAGGTCGGTCGGGGCCTGGGGGCGCGGCTCTGGATCCTGTTCAACCGGGCCTGGGGCTTCGATGCCCTGTTCGACCGGACACTGGTCCGGCCCTGGCAGGCCCTGGTACGCGTGCTGCGTTTCGACTTTATTAACCTGGGGATGAACCTGCCGGCCGTGATTGCCCGCCTGTGCAATGCGGGCCTGGTGCGGTCCCAGGACGGCCAGCTGCGGACTTACGCCAAAGTGATGGTATTCGGTGCCACGGTGATACTGGTTGGCCTGGTAATGACTCAGGGAGGTGGCGCATGATTCTGTTCTGGCTGATTCTGATTCCCTTCCTCGGTGGCATGCTGTGCTGGCACTCGGAGCGTTGGGGCGAACAGGCGCCGCGCTGGATTGCCCTGGCCACCATGCTGTTCGTGCTGGCGGTCAGCGTCGTGCTTTGGGCAGGCGGTGATTTCAGCGCCTATGGCGCCGGCGAGAGACCGTGGCTGCTGGAGTGGCGAGTCCCCTGGATTCCTCGTTTTGGCATCGAGATTCATCTGGCTCTGGACGGCTTGTCGCTGATCCTGATTGCGCTGACCGGCTTTCTCGGTGCCTTGGCGGTACTTTGCTCATGGAAAGAGATTGTCGAGCGGGTGGGCTTTTTTCATCTGAATCTGCTGTTTGTTCTGGGCGGCGTGGTGGGTGTGTTTCTGGCGCTGGACCTGCTCCTGTTCTTCCTGTTCTGGGAAGTGATGCTGGTACCCATGTATTTTCTGATTGCCCTCTGGGGGCACAGCGGCTCCCCGGGGCAAACCCGGATTCGTGCCGCCACCCGCTTCTTCATCTACACCCAGGCCAGCGGCCTGCTGATGCTGGTGGCGATCCTTGCGCTGGTGTTCGTGCATTACACCAGCTCCGGCGAGATAACCTTCAGCTATGACGCACTGTTGAACGCCGACGTGCCCGACAATCTGTCCTTCTGGATTATGCTCGGGTTTTTTATTGCCTTTGCGGTGAAGCTGCCTGTCGTGCCTTTTCATGGCTGGCTGCCGGATGCGCACGCCCAGGCGCCCACTGCCGGCAGCGTGGACCTTGCGGGCATTCTGCTGAAAACCGCCGCCTACGGCATGCTGCGCTTTGCGATTCCGTTGTTTCCGGAACAGTCCCAGGCCTTTGCGCCGGTGGCCATGGCGCTGGGGGTCGTGGGTATTATTTACGGCGCGGTCCTGGCCTGCGGCCAGCAGGATATCAAGCGGCTGATTGCCTATGCCAGCATATCCCATATGGGGTTCGTGCTGATTGCCGTTTATTCCGGATCCGAACTGGCGATCCAGGGCGCAATCGTACTCATGGTGGCCCATGCGTTCTCCAGTGCCGCTCTGTTCATTCTCAGTGGCCAGCTCTTTGAACGCATTCATACCCGGGATATGCGTCGCATGGGCGGGCTCTGGGGCCGAATACCGGTGTTGCCCGGCGTGACCTTGTTTTTCCTGGCGGCCTCTCTGGGGATGCCCGCCACGGCCAATTTCCTTGGCGAGTTCATGGTACTGTTCGGTACCTTCCGCAGCGCTCCGGTGGTGGTGGTCATCGCCAGCGCCGGGCTGGTGCTTGGCGCGATCTATTCACTGCTGATGATGCAGCGGGTGCATTTCGGTCGCGAACAACAACCGGGCCTGCTCGCGGGTCCGGATGTGCGGGAGTACGGCATGATGTTGGCCTTGATCGGACTCACCCTGGCAGTGGGCCTGAATCCGCAACCCCTGCTTGATACCACGGCGTCAATGGTCCGGCCGGTGGCGGACCTGTTCATGGCGGGCCCGGTCCGGGCAGGAGGGATGAACTGATGCTGACCCTGATCGATCTTGTGGGGCTGCTGCCCCTGCTTATTGTCGCCTCGACAGCCGTACTGGTAATGCTGGGCGTCGCCTGGCGACGCCACCACGGTGGTACCGCGGCGGTCACTGTCAGCGGTCTGGCCCTGGCCCTGGCGAGCCTGCCGCTGGCCTCGGCCGCGCCCTCTTCGCCGCCGCTGATGATCTTTGACGGCCTTGCCCTCATGGGCAGCGCGCTGGTGTTGGTGAGCGGCCTGTTTATCGCCGCCATGAGCCATGGTTACCTGGCCGGCTACAGGGGGCCGCGGGAAGAGTTTTACCTGCTGTTGCTTTGCGCGGTAACGGGTGCCCTGGGCCTTGTGGCCAGCAACCACCTGGCCACCCTGTTCATCAGCCTTGAATTGCTGTCGATGCCTTTGTACGGCATGGTGGCGTACAGTTTCCGGACAGAACGGTCCCTGGAGGCGGGGATCAAATACCTCATATTGTCCGCCGCCGCCACCGCCTTTCTGCTGTTTGGCATGGCGTTGATCTATGCCCGCACCGGCCACCTTGAGCTGACGGCACTCGCCGCGGGGGTTGCTGGCAGTCCGGACCCCTGGATTCTGGGCGGCGCCGCACTGTTACTGGTGGGGCTGGGGTTCAAGTTGTCCATCATACCGTTTCACCAGTGGACACCGGACGTATACCAGGGAGGTCTGGCGCCGGCGACCACTGTGCTGGCCACGGTGAGCAAACTGGCGGTGTTTCTGGTATTGCTGCGGCTGGTACTGGTGGCCCCGGTCTTCGGCAGTGGATGGCTCCTTGGCCTGATCAGCCTGCTGGCTCTTCTCAGCATGTTCGGTGGCAACCTGCTGGCCCTGTTCCAGCCTGACCTGAAGCGCCTGCTGGGCTACTCTTCCATCGCCCATATGGGCTACCTGCTGGTGGCCGTTATAGTAGGTGGCCCCCTGGCGTTGGAAACCACCGGGGTTTACCTGTTCACCTATATTGTGGCCACCATGGGGGCGTTTGGCGTGATTATGCATGTCTCCGGCACCGGCAGTGGCGAGGATGCCTCCGGGTTGCACCATTACAGGGGACTGTTCTGGCACAGCCCCTGGCTGGCAGCATTATTGACTCTGAGCATGTTGTCCCTGGCCGGCATTCCGCTGACCGCCGGATTCTTCGGTAAATTCTATATCATCGCCCTGGGTGTGGAAGGCAGCCGGTGGTGGCTTGTTGGAGGGATCGTTATCGGCAGCGTTATCGGGCTGTTCTACTACCTGAGGGTGATCGTCACCCTGTATCTGCGCGAACCGGGTATGCAGCAGGCGGTGGCGGATGCCGGCCGGGGTCGGGTAGAGAAACTCGCCCTTCTGATTGTTGCCGTCTCAATACTGCTGCTGGGTATTTACCCGGTGCCGTTTATTGACTGGGTGGCGGGTCTCGCCTGGGCGGCCAGGCTTCTTTGACTTAAATCAGTATAGCCTCGGCTGGTTTCAGATTGTTCCCTATTTTCAGTGTCAGTTCAGTTGTGGGTGATTAACTGTCATTTTCAAGCCGAAGAACCGGAGCGATCCTTCTTCAGCTCACTGACGAGGAGGCGAAATGAATACGAAGTTTTGCAAAGTGACTGCGATCTTCTCCAGCCTGGACTTGAAGAAAGTAGAGGATGCGCTGATCGCGGCTGGTTTTTCCGGTATGACTGTGTCTAAAACCCATGGCCGTGGCAGATATAAAAACTACTATGCCAAGGACACCATGGCCGATTCCGTTCGCGTGGAGATATTCACGGAAGCCGAGCAGGCAGACGAGATCGTTGACCTCATTGCCCGAACGGTGCACAAGGGGCTTGCCAGCGACGGAATCATAGCCGTGCTGCCGGTGGAAGACCTGCTGCACATCCGTGACTTCAAGGAGGCCCAGTGATCGGGTATCGCTGTGTCTTATGTCTTTGTGACAAGGTGAGGGGAAGGCGGGTGCGGACATGATGGGCGTCAACGAGGCTGGGACTGGTATCGGAGCCATGATGTCAGACAACAGAAATGGCGCGGTCGAGATTGCCGGCGCCGGGCCGGCCGGGCTGGCAGCCGCCATCACACTGGCGCGCGCGGGGCGGTCAGTCATCGTGCATGAGGCCCGGGCCGAGGTGGGGCACCGCTTCAAACGGGACCTTCAGGGGTTGGAGAACTGGAGCACGCAGCAGGATGCCCTGGCGGTGTTGCAGGAACTCGGAATCACCACCGACTTCAAGCGAGTTCCATGCCGCCGGGGTACCGCCTTTGATGCCTGGGATTCCCCGTACGCCATTGAGAGCATTGAGCCGCTGTTCTACCTGGTGGAGCGTGGCTCCGGGCCAGACACATTGGACACGGCGTTGCTGAGACAGGCCAGGGAACTGGGCGTGCAGGTGCATTTCAAAAGCCGGCTGCGGCATGCCCGGGGCCCGGCCATCCTGGCGACTGGCCCAAAGGCCGCCGATGCCATTGCGGTCGGCTATCATTTCGATACATCCATGCCGGACGGTTTCTGGGCAATTTGTGATAACAACCTTGCCCCTAAAGGGTATGCCTACCTTTTGGTAATGGGAGGCAAGGGAACGGTAAAGAGTTGCATGTTTACTGGTTTCAGGGATGAAGCAAAGTATGTGGAGCGAACTGTCAGTGCGTTTCAGAGGCTGGCCGGCATGGAGATGATGAATCCTCAGCCGCACGGCGGTGTTGGAAACTTCCGTATCCCTGTAACCGCATTGTCCGGGGTGCACCCGGTAGCGGGTGAGCAGGCCGGTTTCCAGGATACGCTGTGGGGCTTCGGGATGCGCGCGGCCATCACCTCCGGCGTGCTGGCCGCACGCAGTCTGCTGCATGGTGACGACTACAACCGGCTTTGGCGAGAATCCCTGGAGCGTCCGATGGCGGCGGCGTTGGTGAACCGCGCGTTTTATGGGCTGCTGGGTAACCGCGGTTATCGCTGGTGCATGCGCCGCCAGGAAAACCATCTGGATGCGCGCGAGTTTTTGCGCCGTCTCTACCGGCCCACACTTGCCAGGCGTCTGCTGGCGCCGTTGGCGGGTTTGCATTTGCGGAGCCAGCGACGGGATATAAGCTGCAATCACGTCGACTGCGGCTGTATCTGGTGCCGGCATGGCCGGGAGTGGCATACGTAATGCCAACCGTTCGCAAGGACTTCGGAGTTGAGTGATGGATGAGTCGATCAGTCACAGTGGAACATCGTATTATTGTGATCGTACTTGTCTACGTCTGGCAATGGTGGCAATCATCAATAGTGTAGTGTCGCTGACCGCCACACTCGTGATTGGTGTGGATGTGCAGTTGTCTGTAGGGCGGTTTATATGATGCCCGGGGCTCCGGCATTCATTGCTGGGGGTGATCGCGGCCCTGACGTCTGAGATCAAGCCAGCCTCTGTAGAGCCAACGCAAACCAAAGAGCGAGACTGTTGGAACGATAATCCACTGCGCTAGAGGGGCGATACCTGTGCCAAGGAAGGGAAACAGGGGCATAGAATCATTGTAGCTCCAGCGCTGGCCTGCGCCTGTGGCCCAGGCTTCAAAGACTATGGTTATAAGCAGACCGGTAGCAAAATACGCTCCTAAAGCATGGCGGCGCCACCGCCCCTGTATCCAAAAGCCATCTTTAGTTGCCGCTGCGGCGACGCCATAGGCAAATAGTGCAATATTGGCATCGCCGATTGCCGCCCGCGTGCACAGCCAGACGACCGCACCATGGGACGCCTCCATCATCCCTGTAAAGAAAGGCACCTGGATCATTTCCCAAAAAAAATGCAGCAAAAAGCTGACAGACCAGATTAAAAAAAACAGGAACCAGCCTCTACGTGATGGTCGACGTGAACAATGCATAATCTATCCAGCCAATCTAATAACTTCAGGCAGCCGAAGTTGAAATCGCAACCCTTCATCGCAGCGGCCTCCTGACCACCCGATAATTCGGAAATGGCCAGAACCGGTCCACCCAAAAACAACGGCAGCAGCAAGGAGATAACTCGTCGGTTCATTGCGGCCATCTCGATTTCATGCGCCAAATGGTCGGATTGCATGCTTGGCGCCCAGTATGCCTTTCAATAGTGAGCAATCATAGCACCTCTCCAAGATGGGCGCTGGGGGCGAAATAGCCTCTTTGATGCGTCGGCAGGTCTGACAGTCTGACGGGTGGGGATGTCAGTACGAAAATCGGGAAAATGAAATTTAGCTGAAAATTCAGGTTCGTTTCAGTTGACCACTACAAACTTTGTGCGTCAAGATTAAATGCCGTTTAACTGGCACATCCATATTGAGGCAATAAATCGTTGTCGATATGAAAATTAAAATAAGGAGTTTCAGGTGAGCAAAATCTTCAAATCAATAAGCGCTCCGCTGGCGATAGCTTTAGTAGCAACACCGGCGTTGGCCGCGGAGCCGGTCGGGCGTGCGTCACCAACCGTAGAAGACCTGAAGGTTGAAATAAATCAACTGACGGCTGAAGTGGAAGAGCTCAAGAAAGGCGATTCCCCCTTCACGGTGAACGGTTATTACCGCCTTCAGGCTACCTCAGAAACACAAAATCTGGCCGCGCGTGGAGAAGAGTTTGGCGCGCCCAGTGATAGCAGCAAAGCCTTTGTTGATCAGCGCCTGCGTGCAAAGATCACCGGCGACCTCAACGATAACGTGAGCCTGGTTTGGTACGGTGAGCTCGATTCTCCCTGGGGTGAGAAGGGAAGCTGCCAGGGTGACAATTGCGGCAAACTCAGCGCCGACGGCGTTGGCGTTGAGACCAAAAATGTCTACGCTGAACTGAAGGTGCCGAACAGCGACTGGAAGGTGCGAGCGGGCGTCCAGGGGTATGGCTTCGGCAAGTACGAGAGCCTTGTTACCAACGACGACATGAATGGCATCTCCTTTGCGGGCAATGTTGGTATGGCCACGCTGACAGGTGGCTGGTTCAAGTGGGAAGAAAACGATAGAGATTCTGCGGACGACGTGGACTTCTACATGTTGAGTGCCGAACTTCATCCCAGCGAGGTTTTCCACTACGGCCTTACCGGAGCTCAGATCAGCAACAGCAGTCCGGATGCTCTGAATGGTACGGCGGCTCGAACGGATGACAACTATTTCGGTGCCTACGCCGATTTTACCTATAACAAAATGGCCTATAGCGGCTCGGTACTTTACAAAAAGTCGTCCGGGCGTGACTCTGACGCAACAGATGGCGACACGTACATGTTGAATCTGTATGCCCAGAGGCATTGGGGCAATGCAAGCCTCAAGATTCACGGCATCTACATCCCGGCTGACGACAGCAGCAACGGTGCAGATCGCTTCGCGGCAAACCAGTCAGGCTGGGAGCTGAATAGCAGCAATCTGCAAATCTTCGGAACAGACTTCTACTACAACAATGGTGCCCAGGGTGCTAGGTCAGTTAAGGATGCGGCTTACCAAGGGTATGGTCTGATGGGGCTGATAGTCTCGGGTCATCAGGAACTTTCCAACGACTACTACCTGAAGTACGGCACAGGATACTTCCGCGCTGCCGACGACGCGCCCGACAGCGCTGCTCAGGCCAACGGCTCAACCCTTGGTACTGAAGTCGCTGCTCAGCTTGGTAAAAAGTTTGCCGGCGTGTATGACATCAGCCTCCGCGGTTCTTACGGTTTCATGGGAGACTTCTACGGAGATAACCCGGAGGATACCTATAAGGTCGTAGCTATGGTCAATATCAGTTACTGATCAACGTGTAATTTCATGATCTGATACAACGGCCGGGCCTTAGTCCGGCCGTTTGTCATTGAGCCGAACATGCGGAAGGTCGGCAATGATTTTGACGAAATCCTCCAAATGAGGACACTAGCTGACCCACGCAAAGGGGCCAGCCTTTTCTACTGGGCATTATCGTACTAAAACCACCACCGGACGCCCGCCACGAAGCTGGAGGACTCGACGTCTTCCCCCTCGCGCTCACGAAGGTCCTCTGTGTTGCCCAGAAAGCGGGTGTAAGAAACACCCACGTAGGGCGCAAACTCCCTCGAAAAGTGGTATCTCAGACGGAGCCCCAGGCCCACATTATTGATGCCACTACCGACGCCCCACTCCTCAACATCGCTGAAGGCAACGAGCGTTTCGCCGCGGCCCTGCAAAATGAGCCTTTGGGTCAGCAGCCAGTCGTACTCGGCTTCAAGATCGTATGACACGTCACCGTCGTCGGTGACTCGGAGATTTGTGTCTACCTCAAACCAGTAGGGGGCAAGTCCCTGCAATCCAACAATGGCCGAATAGCGCTCCTTATTAGGGCTGGGGCCAAACGTTGTCTGGGCACCCAATCCTGTCTGTATATCCCAGAAGCGATCGAAGCGATAGCTGTACTGCACATCAAAATTTTCGATGTCGCCGCTGTCGCTGGATAGATCAGTCTCACCTTCCGTTTCGACCCAGAGCCGATTGCGATCTTTACCAATCCAGGCCTGGGCGTCCCACAGGGCCAATTCGTTGTCGCCGTCACGCTGGTATTCCATCCGGTCAAACAGAACCTGGCCAAACACCTGGTTGTCGTGTATCGGCAGCGTCCAGTCCGGTTCGGCCTGAACGCCAGTACCGGCGGCGCCGGCTCCCGAGGCAAGCGCTAAGGCTGAGGCACCCACAACCCACTTGATGCGATTCATCATAATGTTCATCCCCTATCCCGTTAAACGACCGACACGACACGAAACATGCCTGCGTCCATGTGGTACAAAAGGTGGCAATGGAAAGCCCAGTCACCCGGTGCATCCGCTGTGATCAGCGCGGATACACGCTCGCCGGGTTTGACGGAAATCGTGTGTTTGCGTGGACGATATTCACCTGCACCGGTTTCCAGTTCCATCCACATGCCATGCAGGTGAATGGGGTGATCCATCATCGAGTCGTTGACGAGGATCAATCGCAGGCGCTCGCCATGGTAGAACTTGACCGGGCCATCGACTTCAGAGAACTTTTTGCCGTCGAACGACCACATGTAACGTTCCATATTGCCGGTAAGGTGCAGTTCCACCTCGCGTTCGGCCGGGCGCTTGTCGGGCCAGCCCTCAATGCTCTGCAACTGGGAATAAGTCAGCACCCGATGGTTGGCTGTTTCAAAGCCTACACCAGGGTCATCCAGACGCGATTGCGGGCTGGAAGCCACCATGGCTGCGCCGGGACCGTGATTGTCGGGGCCATGGGATATCGGCCGACCCGCCGTCGGGACCTCATTCATCGTTGCTTTGTCGGAGTTCATCTTGCTCATTCCCGAGCCGGTGCCATCCATCATCATTTTGCCATGGGCTTTGTCGTTGCTGCCTGACATCATTTCCATCTTGCCACCCATGTCCATGCCGCTGTCCATGTTCATATCGCCGTCCTTGCCCATGGCGCCCATGCTCATCGCGCCCATGCCCATGGCGGCCATACCGCGCTCGGTTCGCGGATACATGGGCGGCACTGGCGCCTCCACTCCCTTGCGGGTAGCCAACGTTCCGTGCACATACCCCGACCGATCCTGTGACTGGGCAAACACGGTGTGAGCCGTGTCGGTTGGCTGTACAATCACGTCGTAGGTTTCCGCCACGCCAATGCGGAATTCATCCGTTTCTACGGGTTGCACTGGTTGGCCGTCAGCGGAAATAACCGTCATCGGGAGGCCCGGGACACGGACATCAAAGAAGGTCATCGCCGAGGCATTGATGAATCTCAGGCGAATTTTCTCGCCGGGACGGAACAGCCCGGTCCAGTTGCTGGCGGAAGGCGACCCGTTCATCAGGTAGGTATATTCAGAAGCGGTTACATCCAGAATATCCCGGGGGCTCATTCGCATTCTGCCCCACATGCCGGCTTTGCTCCACGCAGCATCCCAGCCCATGGTTTCAACATCCTTGAAGAAGTCGCCAACGGTGCGCTGGTTGTAGTTGTAGTAGCCCTCCGCCACTTTCAGATTCCGGAATACGTCGTCGGGAGAATCAAAGGTCCAGTCGGAGAGGACCACAACGTATTCGCGATCGTAGGCCACCGATTCCGGCTCGGCAGGATCAATGATAATCGGCCCATAATGGCCCAGCTGTTCCTGAAGGCCAGAGTGGCTGTGGTACCAGTAGGTGCCGTGCTGTTCGACCGGGAAACGGTACTCAAACGTTTCGCCGGGCATGATGCCGGGAAAGCTGACGCCAGGAACGCCATCCATCTGGTACGGCAGAATCAGACCGTGCCAGTGAATGGATGTTGCCTCCGGTAGCGTATTGGTGACACGCAAGATTGCCTCGCGCCCCTGTTTGAGGCGCACCAGAGGCGCTGGCAGAGTGCCGTTGATGGTGATGGGCTGTTCCGAGACTCTGCCCCCTATCTTGAGAGGTGTTCTCGCGACGGTCAGGTCGTAGATGTCAGCGCCATTACGCACGGTGTGAAATGCGTTCGTGTTGTCCAGTTGTCCTCTAGCATAGGCCGGCAACAAGCTGTCGAAACCGGCAAGAAGTCCCATCGTGGCAGCTCCTTGGATAAGGCGCCGCCTGGACACACCTGCATAGAAATGTCTATCGCTCATAGGTTGCTCCTAAAACCATGTATATACAGCTTCTCGCGTTCGTGGCTCGATTGTTGACGCTACCCGGTGCAACTGAAATCAAACTGAAAAGTCGACCGGTAACCCCCCATTTTTAACGGGTTGCTGTTTTTCTGGGGAGTTGCCGTTACTGGTACAATCCATGGCAGACTGGCGAAACTTTCCCACCACGAAAAACGGCGCTTACAAATGAAAATTCTGATTGTTGAAGACAATGCGGTACTTGCCAAAAAAATATCGGACTGGCTTGCGCAGGCGCACTACACAGTCGATGTCGCCAAAACCGGCAAAGAAGCAGACTCGTTGATTGAAACAAGCTCCTACCAGGCCGTTATTCTCGATATCGGACTGCCCGATGAAAATGGACTGTCTTTAATGCAAAGATGGAGAAAAAACGGGAAAAAAGAGGCCATCCTTATTCTGACCGCACGCTCCAACTGGACTGAGAGAGTAGAAGGGTTGAACGCGGGTGCCGACGATTACCTTCCCAAACCGTTTGAGTTTGATGAACTGAAAGCCCGGCTCAGTGCGATTATCCGCAGAAAGGACGGCAGAACGACAGACCAGATCAGCGTCGACGGATTTCATCTCAACGCCACCTACCGAACGCTTACCACGCCCGACCAGAAAGAGTTCAGACTGACAGCTACGGAATTCCGCCTTTTGCAGTGTTTCCTCCGTTCACCGGACCGGGTGTTTTCCCAGGACGACCTGGTTGAAACCCTCTACAACATAGAAAGATGCCCCACCAGAAATGTTGTTCAGGTCTATATAGCCAGGCTCAGAAAAATAATAGGGGGCAATAAAATCAAGACTTTGCGTGGCCAGGGCTACTTCTTCGAAAAAGATCCTACTGGCTGAACGCCCGAACGAACCAGGTCAACATATGCCAGCTCCAAAGAGTATCCGAAGAACAGCCATTCAGTATGGGGCTGTTTTCAGCCTCGTCTATTTCACCCTGATATTCTTTTCACATGCCTACGTGATAAAACAACTATCGGACGAGTCCAGGAAACAACACCTGAGTAAAGAGCTGGAAAACTTTCAGGCAATCATTGAAGCCGAGTCCCCGACAACTGACGACCTCAGGAACATGATCCATCAGTTTGAAATGCTTCTGGGGCATGCCATCATCATCGAAACGGCAGGCGGGAGCGTCCTGACGAGCAACAACTTTGACCTGAGCCAAATGCAGGGCGTTGTGGATAAGCCCGAGGGTTTTATTCACATAGCGCAGGGCGCGAACACGCTTTTTGGGCTTAGACGTACGTTCACTGCTACTGGAAAGCTGGCCTCAATCACCGTTCTTGAAACCGAGGGGGCGCTCTCTGAACGACCGCTGAAGGCCCACCTGACATTGCTCGATGCCTCGGCCGTTCTTCTGGCGATACTGCTGGCACTGATTGGAACCACCACACATCTGACGTTAAAGCCCATCAGTAGGATAAAAGAGGACCTGAGACGGCTCCAATCCGGGAAACAAAGTCGTCTGAACCCTCACGTGCCGGAAGAGTTTCGTCCGCTGATCCGGCAGCTCAATGATTTGCTCGAGCTGTCAAACCGGCGGCTGGACCGCCACCGCCGCCTGAATTCCGATCTCTCTCACCTGGTCAAAACCTCTATTTCTGCCAATCTTGCCATTTTGTCGGATATCGATACCTTGCCTCCGTCCCGGGAGGATGTTGTGTTTATGGCCTCTAACTTGCGGGAGCTTGACAAATCCCTGAAATACCGGATGAGCAAAGCAGACATATCAGGCAGACAGATGGGACGGACGTGCATGCCGGTTGAAATCACGGCAAGTGTCATCACCGTTATGGAAAAAATCTTCCCTGACACGGTTTTTCGCCTCCACACCAACTTACCTGAAAACTTCAGCTGGCCAATGGAGCGACAGGATCTTTCAGAGCTACTTGGCAATTTACTCGAAAATGGCGGGAAGTGGTGCCAGACAACCGTCGACGTTACAATCGCCCGCACGTCATCAGGACTCTCCATAGAAGTAGCGGACGATGGCCCCGGAATTTCTCCCGAGGCGGCAGCCACTGTCATGAACAGGGGTGCCAGGCTGGATGAAACGGTCGCGGGTTTTGGGCTCGGATTGTCCATCGTGTCCGAGATTGTCGAAGACAACCTCGGACACCTGGAAATCGGATCCTCGAAAAACGGAGGAGCCAGGATTCTGATTTTACTGCCATTTCCGGACTAGATCACTGCCAAAAGGCCAGCCATCTTGAAAATCCGGCCTTCAAAGACTCAGTTTTAGCAGTAATCAGCTGCGTCATTAATCATTCTTCGAGTTTAATTCAGAATCAACGGGGTCATTCTGGCTGTCTGTTGGCGGAAGATCGATCGAGAATAGCTGGTACCGTTCGTTCTCCCCCAACTTCTGAGCGTCAGTGGCCCGCGGACCAAGAACCTTATCTACCGCATCGTTTGGAATTGCGGCAAAGACCCTGGCGTACCCGTCAGCGTCCAGCAGACTGTCGAATTCTGTGGAGGTGATTTCGACAGCGTCGCCCAACGAATAAAAACGTGCGGAAAATGGCATCTTGCCAATGTAAAAGATTGGACCGTCTCCCGCTTGCTGAATGCTCTCATACCGGCCTATCAATTGCTTCTCGGTTTTTAGTGGTTTTACTCCGCTCACACCTATGAACACATAAAGGGTAATGAGAACGGGTGCAAGTAATACAGCACCCGACCTGATTCTGGACCAGGGACGTAAATTGAGCTGCGACACCCATCCGGCAATCAGAATGGCCGAGAACGGCAGAGAAGGAAGTATGTAAGTCCAGAGCGTGTTGCCTGCCAGGGTAAAGAACAGCATTGGCGTTATCGCACAAAACAACAGATACAGCGTTGAGGCGTCTTGAACAGCACCAGTGAATATATCCTTTGTTTTGCCTCGCGCCGCCGCAAGGCCAAAGCCAACCAAGCCAATGATACCCCAGGGGAATGAAGCCCAAAGCCAGAATATCCAGATCATGCCCTTGGGCCGGTCATGGGCACTACCGTACAAATCGCCAGCCCACCCGGGGTGCAGAAACCGGCTAAAGTGTTCGCCAATGATGAAATAGTTGAGGAACCCGGGCGTTTTCAATTCAGCGAGCACGTACCATGGCACGGCAATCGCCAGTGTCAGAAGTGAGCCAAGAAGCCAGGGTAATTTTTTTAACGGTTGTAACTGCTGCCTGAAAATAGCAGCCCATAGCACCAGGGGGGTAACGGTCAATACAACAGCCAACGGTCCCTTTGACAACAAGCCGATAGCCAGGCCCACGAAAAACCACCAGCGCCAATAGTCAGACCGGCCCGAAAGCACGAACCACATGCTCACCAGAGAGAGGGTCGTTCCAAAAACCAGGAATGTATCCGTCATGACTGCGCCAGCACTGATATAAGTGAGTGCCATCGTGGAAAGCACAAGAGTAGACCACCGAGCGACCGCAGCACCTCGCGCATGATTTGCGAGGCACCACGTCAGCCATACGATTCCAATCGTGGCGAACCATGCCGGTAGCCGCAATGAGAATTCAGACAGTCCAAATATCTTTAGAGAGGCCGCTTGAGCCCAGAATGACAGGGGAGGCTTCCCCCAGAACGGAACGCCGGGTTCAAACCAGGGCGTTATCCAGTCCCCGGATTCAGCCATTAACCGAGCGATTTCAGCGTATCGGGGCTCCGTTGTATCCACGAAGGGAAACAGCGTCATTCCGATAAAGCGACTGAACAATACGGCAGCCAGTACCCAGAACCAGGGCTCAAATCGCTTTATCATTCTTGACGCCTCTGAAGTTGCTGATTTGGTCTCGGCTTGATACCTCTTTGTTCTCGACCACTTCTTCGGTCAGATACAGTGGTCGCTGTTTCGATTCGATGTAGGTTTTGCCCACATACTCACCAACGATACCAACGCTCACCAGTTGTATGCCGCCCAGAAAACTGATGAGGGCGATTAACGATGGGTAGCCGTCAGTCGGATCGCCGAGCATTATTGCCTTCGCTACAATCCAGACACCGAACAATCCACCAACGGAGGCGGCCAGCAAGCCGACAAGCGTTGCCCATCTGAGAGGTGACACTGAGAAGGAAGTCAGGCCTTCAAGGGCCAGGCCGACCAGGCCCGGGTAGTCCCACTTACTCTCGCCAGCCACTCTCAATGCCCGGTCGTATTCGATGATCGTCGCTGGCATACCAACCCAGGCAAAGAGTCCCTTCATGTAGCGGTTGCGCTCTCCTAACCGGAGAAGGGCATCAACTGCCCGCCTGCTCATCAATCGGAAATCACCCGTGTCGACCGGGATTTCAGTGCGACTGGTCTTATTCAGCAAGCGATAGAAAAGGTGCGCACTCCAGCGCTTGAGAAAACTCTCGCCTACACGTGATCGACGTTGCATCAGAACGACATCAAAGCCGGACTTCCAACTCCTGACCATCTCGGGAATGTATTCAGGTGGATCCTGAAGGTCCGCATCCAGAACGATCACCGCATCCCCCTTGGCATGCTCCAGCCCTGCTGTTACCGCTGCCTCTTTGCCAAAGTTGCGGCTTAGCTTGACGAGACGGATGCTCGATTTCCTTTTAATGAAAGTCCTAACAAATTCGGCACTGCCATCCTCGCTACCATCGTCCACAACCACGATCTCCGAGCGAATATCGAGGCTCGCAAGGATCGGCAATACATGCTCAAAGAATAGGGGAAGCATCGAACGCTCATTGAACACCGGAACCACCAGGGAAAGCAGCTCTGATTCATTCGGCGCACGGGAAGTCTCAAGAGGTTTGTTCATGAAACACCAGCCTTTGGTAGACAACATAGTTAAATACAGCGACAGCCGCAGTGGTTAGAAGCTGAGCAGGCACAACAGAGATTTCAAACAGTTGATGCAGGACTAAAAAGATCAGAACGTTCAGGAGAGCTGCGAGTGAACAGGAAAAGGCATATCGCCAGATGGCCTGGATGTGTGGGCGTGCGTTTGGAAAGGCCAAAGTTCGCTGCAACCAGTAGTTGGTAACCGCTCCTACAACGCTTCCAGAAAAGGTGGCTGCTACGGGGGCCATGCCAAGCAGAACCAGGCCGGACATGGCCGCCCAATGGAAAAGGGTTGCCATTCCTCCGGCGGCAATAAATCCACTTATTCTTTTAAAGGGAACCTTCTTCATCCTGGCCGACACACCCGTGCCCGATGTTTCAACAACAATTCCGGAAATGGTGAACATTGACTCTTCAGAAACATCGGGCACCAGAATCTGGACACACCTGCATAGAAATGTCCATCGCTCATAGGTTGCTCCTAAAACCATGTATATACAGCTTCTTGCGTTCGTGACTCGACTATTGATCCTACCAGGTGAAACCGAAATCAAACTGAAAAGTCGACCGGTAACCCCCCATTTTTAACGGGTTGCTGTTTTTCTGGGGAGTTGCCGTTACTGGTACAATCCATGGCAGACTGGCGAAACTTTCCCACCACGAAAAACGGCGCTTACAAATGAAAATTCTGATTGTTGAGGACAATGCGGTACTTGCCAAAAAAATATCGGACTGGCTTGCGCAGGCGCACTACACAGTCGATGTCGCCAAAACCGGCAAAGAAGCAGACTCGTTGATTGAAACAAGCTCCTACCAGGCCGTTATTCTCGATATCGGACTGCCCGATGAAAATGGACTGTCTTTAATGCAAAGATGGAGAAAAAACGGGAAAAAAGAGGCCATCCTTATTCTAACCGCACGCTCCAACTGGACTGAGAGAGTAGAAGGGTTGAACGCGGGTGCCGACGATTACCTTCCCAAACCGTTTGAGTTTGATGAACTGAAAGCCCGGCTCAATGCAATTATCCGAAGGAAGGATGGCAGAACAACAGATCAAATCAGTGTCGACGGATTTCGTCTCAACGCCAGCTACCGAACGCTGACCACGCCCGACCAGAAAGAGTTCAGACTGACAGCCACTGAATTCCGCCTTTTGCAGTGTTTCCTGCGTTCACCAGACAGGGTATTTTCACAGGATGAACTGGTTGAAACCCTCTACAACATAGAAAGATGCCCCGCCAGAAATGTCGTTCAGGTTTACATAACCCGGCTTAGAAAAATAATAGGGGGCAATAAAATCAAGACTTTGCGTGGCCAGGGCTACTTCTTCGAAAAAGATCCTACTGGCTGAACGCCCGAACGAACCAGGTCAACATATGCCAGCTCCAAAGAGTATCCGAAGAACAGCCATTCAGTATGGGGCTGTTTTCAGCCTCGTCTATTTCACCCTGATATTCTTTTCACATGCCTACGTGATAAAACAACTATCGGACGAGTCCAGGAAACAACACCTGAGTAAAGAGCTGGAAAACTTTCAGGCAATCATTGAAGCCGAGTCCCCGACAACTGACGACCTCAGGAACATGATCCATCAGTTTGAAATGCTTCTGGGGCATGCCATCATCATCGAAACGGCAGGCGGGAGCGTCCTGACGAGCAACAACTTTGACCTGAGCCAAATGCAGGGCGTTGTGGATAAGCCCGAGGGTTTTATTCACATAGCGCAGGGCGCGAACACGCTTTTTGGGCTTAGACGTACGTTCACTGCTACTGGAAAGCTGGCCTCAATCACCGTTCTTGAAACCGAGGGGGCGCTCTCTGAACGACCGCTGAAGGCCCACCTGACATTGCTCGGTGCCTCGGCCGTTCTTCTGGCGATACTGCTGGCACTGATTGGAACCACCACACATCTGACGTTAAAGCCCATCAGTAGGATAAAAGAGGACCTGAGACGGCTCCAATCCGGGAAACAAAGTCGTCTGAACCCTCACGTGCCGGAAGAGTTTCGTCCGCTGATCCGGCAGCTCAATGATTTGCTCGAGCTGTCAAACCGGCGGCTGGACCGCCACCGCCGCCTGAATTCCGATCTCTCTCACCTGGTCAAAACCTCTATTTCTGCCAATCTTGCCATTTTGTCGGATATCGATACCTTGCCTCCGTCCCGGGAGGATGTTGTGTTTATGGCCTCTAACTTGCGGGAGCTTGACAAATCCCTGAAATACCGGATGAGCAAAGCAGACATATCAGGCAGACAGATGGGACGGACGTGCATGCCGGTTGAAATCACGGCAAGTGTCATCACCGTTATGGAAAAAATCTTCCCTGACACGGTTTTTCGCCTCCACACCAACTTACCTGAAAACTTCAGCTGGCCAATGGAGCGACAGGATCTTTCAGAGCTACTTGGCAATTTACTCGAAAATGGCGGGAAGTGGTGCCAGACAACCGTCGACGTTACAATCGCCCGCACGTCATCAGGACTCTCCATAGAAGTAGCGGACGATGGCCCCGGAATTTCTCCCGAGGCGGCAGCCACTGTCATGAACAGGGGTGCCAGGCTGGATGAAACGGTCGCGGGTTTTGGGCTCGGATTGTCCATCGTGTCCGAGATTGTCGAAGACAACCTCGGACACCTGGAAATCGGATCCTCGAAAAACGGAGGAGCCAGGATTCTGATTTTACTGCCATTTCCGGACTAGATCACTGCCAAAAGGCCAGCCATCTTGAAAATCCGGCCTTCAAAGACTCAGTTTTAGCAGTAATCAGCTGCGTCATTAATCATTCTTCGAGTTTAATTCAGAATCAACGGGGTCATTCTGGCTGTCTGTTGGCGGAAGATCGATCGAGAATAGCTGGTACCGTTCGTTCTCCCCCAACTTCTGAGCGTCAGTGGCCCGCGGACCAAGAACCTTATCTACCGCATCGTTTGGAATTGCGGCAAAGACCCTGGCGTACCCGTCAGCGTCCAGCAGACTGTCGAATTCTGTGGAGGTGATTTCGACAGCGTCGCCCAACGAATAAAAACGTGCGGAAAATGGCATCTTGCCAATGTAAAAGATTGGACCGTCTCCCGCTTGCTGAATGCTCTCATACCGGCCTATCAATTGCTTCTCGGTTTTTAGTGGTTTTACTCCGCTCACACCTATGAACACATAAAGGGTAATGAGAACGGGTGCAAGTAATACAGCACCCGACCTGATTCTGGACCAGGGACGTAAATTGAGCTGCGACACCCATCCGGCAATCAGAATGGCCGAGAACGGCAGAGAAGGAAGTATGTAAGTCCAGAGCGTGTTGCCTGCCAGGGTAAAGAACAGCATTGGCGTTATCGCACAAAACAACAGATACAGCGTTGAGGCGTCTTGAACAGCACCAGTGAATATATCCTTTGTTTTGCCTCGCGCCGCCGCAAGGCCAAAGCCAACCAAGCCAATGATACCCCAGGGGAATGAAGCCCAAAGCCAGAATATCCAGATCATGCCCTTGGGCCGGTCATGGGCACTACCGTACAAATCGCCAGCCCACCCGGGGTGCAGAAACCGGCTAAAGTGTTCGCCAATGATGAAATAGTTGAGGAACCCGGGCGTTTTCAATTCAGCGAGCACGTACCATGGCACGGCAATCGCCAGTGTCAGAAGTGAGCCAAGAAGCCAGGGTAATTTTTTTAACGGTTGTAACTGCTGCCTGAAAATAGCAGCCCATAGCACCAGGGGGGTAACGGTCAATACAACAGCCAACGGTCCCTTTGACAACAAGCCGATAGCCAGGCCCACGAAAAACCACCAGCGCCAATAGTCAGACCGGCCCGAAAGCACGAACCACATGCTCACCAGAGAGAGGGTCGTTCCAAAAACCAGGAATGTATCCGTCATGACTGCGCCAGCACTGATATAAGTGAGTGCCATCGTGGAAAGCACAAGAGTAGACCACCGAGCGACCGCAGCACCTCGCGCATGATTTGCGAGGCACCACGTCAGCCATACGATTCCAATCGTGGCGAACCATGCCGGTAGCCGCAATGAGAATTCAGACAGTCCAAATATCTTTAGAGAGGCCGCTTGAGCCCAGAATGACAGGGGAGGCTTCCCCCAGAACGGAACGCCGGGTTCAAACCAGGGCGTTATCCAGTCCCCGGATTCAGCCATTAACCGAGCGATTTCAGCGTATCGGGGCTCCGTTGTATCCACGAAGGGAAACAGCGTCATTCCGATAAAGCGACTGAACAATACGGCAGCCAGTACCCAGAACCAGGGCTCAAATCGCTTTATCATTCTTGACGCCTCTGAAGTTGCTGATTTGGTCTCGGCTTGATACCTCTTTGTTCTCGACCACTTCTTCGGTCAGATACAGTGGTCGCTGTTTCGATTCGATGTAGGTTTTGCCCACATACTCACCAACGATACCAACGCTCACCAGTTGTATGCCGCCCAGAAAACTGATGAGGGCGATTAACGATGGGTAGCCGTCAGTCGGATCGCCGAGCATTATTGCCTTCGCTACAATCCAGACACCGAACAATCCACCAACGGAGGCGGCCAGCAAGCCGACAAGCGTTGCCCATCTGAGAGGTGACACTGAGAAGGAAGTCAGGCCTTCAAGGGCCAGGCCGACCAGGCCCGGGTAGTCCCACTTACTCTCGCCAGCCACTCTCAATGCCCGGTCGTATTCGATGATCGTCGCTGGCATACCAACCCAGGCAAAGAGTCCCTTCATGTAGCGGTTGCGCTCTCCTAACCGGAGAAGGGCATCAACTGCCCGCCTGCTCATCAATCGGAAATCACCCGTGTCGACCGGGATTTCAGTGCGACTGGTCTTATTCAGCAAGCGATAGAAAAGGTGCGCACTCCAGCGCTTGAGAAAACTCTCGCCTACACGTGATCGACGTTGCATCAGAACGACATCAAAGCCGGACTTCCAACTCCTGACCATCTCGGGAATGTATTCAGGTGGATCCTGAAGGTCCGCATCCAGAACGATCACCGCATCCCCCTTGGCATGCTCCAGCCCTGCTGTTACCGCTGCCTCTTTGCCAAAGTTGCGGCTTAGCTTGACGAGACGGATGCTCGATTTCCTTTTAATGAAAGTCCTAACAAATTCGGCACTGCCATCCTCGCTACCATCGTCCACAACCACGATCTCCGAGCGAATATCGAGGCTCGCAAGGATCGGCAATACATGCTCAAAGAATAGGGGAAGCATCGAACGCTCATTGAACACCGGAACCACCAGGGAAAGCAGCTCTGATTCATTCGGCGCACGGGAAGTCTCAAGAGGTTTGTTCATGAAACACCAGCCTTTGGTAGACAACATAGTTAAATACAGCGACAGCCGCAGTGGTTAGAAGCTGAGCAGGCACAACAGAGATTTCAAACAGTTGATGCAGGACTAAAAAGATCAGAACGTTCAGGAGAGCTGCGAGTGAACAGGAAAAGGCATATCGCCAGATGGCCTGGATGTGTGGGCGTGCGTTTGGAAAGGCCAAAGTTCGCTGCAACCAGTAGTTGGTAACCGCTCCTACAACGCTTCCAGAAAAGGTGGCTGCTACGGGGGCCATGCCAAGCAGAACCAGGCCGGACATGGCCGCCCAATGGAAAAGGGTTGCCATTCCTCCGGCGGCAATAAATCCACTTATTCTTTTAAAGGGAACCTTCTTCATCCTGGCCGACACACCCGTGCCCGATGTTTCAACAACAATTCCGGAAATGGTGAACATTGACTCTTCAGAAACATCGGGCACCAGAATCTGGACACACCTGCATAGAAATGTCCATCGCTCATAGGTTGCTCCTAAAACCATGTATATACAGCTTCTTGCGTTCGTGACTCGACTATTGATCCTACCAGGTGAAACCGAAATCAAACTGAAAAGTCGACCGGTAACCCCCCATTTTTAACGGGTTGCTGTTTTTCTGGGGAGTTGCCGTTACTGGTACAATCCATGGCAGACTGGCGAAACTTTCCCACCACGAAAAACGGCGCTTACAAATGAAAATTCTGATTGTTGAAGACAATGCGGTACTTGCCAAAAAAATATCGGACTGGCTTGCGCAGGCGCACTACACAGTCGATGTCGCCAAAACCGGCAAAGAAGCAGACTCGTTGATTGAAACAAGCTCCTACCAGGCCGTTATTCTCGATATCGGACTGCCCGATGAAAATGGACTGTCTTTAATGCAAAGATGGAGAAAAAACGGGAAAAAAGAGGCCATCCTTATTCTAACCGCACGCTCCAACTGGACTGAGAGAGTAGAAGGGTTGAACGCGGGTGCCGACGATTACCTTCCCAAACCGTTTGAGTTTGATGAACTGAAAGCCCGGCTCAATGCAATTATCCGAAGGAAGGATGGCAGAACAACAGATCAAATCAGTGTCGACGGATTTCGTCTCAACGCCAGCTACCGAACGCTGACCACGCCCGACCAGAAAGAGTTCAGACTGACAGCCACTGAATTCCGCCTTTTGCAGTGTTTCCTGCGTTCACCAGACAGGGTATTTTCACAGGATGAACTGGTTGAAACCCTCTACAACATAGAAAGATGCCCCGCCAGAAATGTCGTTCAGGTTTACATAACCCGGCTTAGAAAAATAATAGGGGGCAATAAAATCAAGACTTTGCGTGGCCAGGGCTACTTCTTCGAAAAAGATCCTACTGGCTGAACGCCCGAACGAACCAGGTCAACATATGCCAGCTCCAAAGAGTATCCGAAGAACAGCCATTCAGTATGGGGCTGTTTTCAGCCTCGTCTATTTCACCCTGATATTCTTTTCACATGCCTACGTGATAAAACAACTATCGGACGAGTCCAGGAAACAACACCTGAGTAAAGAGCTGGAAAACTTTCAGGCAATCATTGAAGCCGAGTCCCCGACAACTGACGACCTCAGGAACATGATCCATCAGTTTGAAATGCTTCTGGGGCATGCCATCATCATCGAAACGGCAGGCGGGAGCGTCCTGACGAGCAACAACTTTGACCTGAGCCAAATGCAGGGCGTTGTGGATAAGCCCGAGGGTTTTATTCACATAGCGCAGGGCGCGAACACGCTTTTTGGGCTTAGACGTACGTTCACTGCTACTGGAAAGCTGGCCTCAATCACCGTTCTTGAAACCGAGGGGGCGCTCTCTGAACGACCGCTGAAGGCCCACCTGACATTGCTCGGTGCCTCGGCCGTTCTTCTGGCGATACTGCTGGCACTGATTGGAACCACCACACATCTGACGTTAAAGCCCATCAGTAGGATAAAAGAGGACCTGAGACGGCTCCAATCCGGGAAACAAAGTCGTCTGAACCCTCACGTGCCGGAAGAGTTTCGTCCGCTGATCCGGCAGCTCAATGATTTGCTCGAGCTGTCAAACCGGCGGCTGGACCGCCACCGCCGCCTGAATTCCGATCTCTCTCACCTGGTCAAAACCTCTATTTCTGCCAATCTTGCCATTTTGTCGGATATCGATACCTTGCCTCCGTCCCGGGAGGATGTTGTGTTTATGGCCTCTAACTTGCGGGAGCTTGACAAATCCCTGAAATACCGGATGAGCAAAGCAGACATATCAGGCAGACAGATGGGACGGACGTGCATGCCGGTTGAAATCACGGCAAGTGTCATCACCGTTATGGAAAAAATCTTCCCTGACACGGTTTTTCGCCTCCACACCAACTTACCTGAAAACTTCAGCTGGCCAATGGAACGGCAGGATCTTTCAGAGCTACTTGGCAATTTACTCGAAAATGGCGGGAAGTGGTGCCAGACAACCGTCGACGTTACAATCGCCCGCACGTCATCAGGACTCTCCATAGAAGTAGCGGACGATGGCCCCGGAATTTCTCCCGAGGCGGCAGCCACTGTCATGAACAGGGGTACCAGGCTGGATGAAACGGTCGCCGGTTTTGGGCTCGGATTGTCCATCGTGTCCGAGATTGTCGAAGACAACCTCGGACAGATGAACATGGGTACCTCAAAAAACGGAGGAGCCAGCATTGTCATTCTACTGCCACTTCCGGATTAGAAAACCTCCAGAAAGGCAACCGTCGATGACGCAGCGCGGCTTCTCCCATTTTTTACCGTTGGATATCACTCACCTTGGCTCTTGAAAAGCGACCGAACAGAACCGGCAAAACAAAGAGTGTCAGGAAAGTTGCAGTCACGAGACCACCAACAATCACGCTGGCCAGTGGCTTCTGGATTTCCGCTCCCACGCCCGTCGACAACAGCATCGGTATCAAGCCGAGCGCCGAGGTTATTGCTGTCATCAAGACAGGACGTAAACGGGAGACGGCACCTTCAAACACCGCGGCATCCACGTTCAACCCATCCTGTATTCGCTGATTGATGCTTTCGACCATAACGACCCCGTTAAGCACCGCCACACCAAACAGTGTGATAAATCCAACGGAACTGGGCACTGAAAGATACTGGCCGGAGACCCAGAGCGAAAAGACACCACCAATTACGGCAAGCGGCACGTTGACCAGAATCAACAGCGCTTGACCAACCGAACTGAAAGCGAAGTAGAGCAACAGCGCAATCAGCCCCAGAGATACAGGTACCACAATGGTCAATCGTTTCTGAGCTCGCTGCTGGTTTTCGAACTGACCACCAATATCCACCGAATAGCCGGGGGGAAGGTTCACTTCTGACGCGATGGTATCCTGAATATCGACAACCACACTGCCCATGTCACGACCCTGCACATTGGACTGAATGACCACACGGCGCTGAACGTCGTCGCGGCGCACCTGGGGCGGGCCGGACTCAATAGACACATCGGCCACATCACCGAGTCTCACCCAGGCTCCGGAAGGCGCCTGCAACCTGAGATCAGCAATGGCATCCCGGTCTTCCCGGAAACGTTTGGCCAGGCGCACATAGATATCGTACCGCTCATTTCCGTTGATGATCTGGCCCGCGGCGGCACCACCCAGTCCGTCCCGGACGACACTCATCACATCAGACACGGCGAGTCCGTACCGGGAAAGTGCCTGACGGTCTGGCTGAACCACCAACTGCGCTTCACCGGCAATCTGCTCCATGGCCACGTCTCGTGTTCCCTGAACTGTTCGGACCGCCGCTTCAATCTGCTGGCCTTTCTCCGCCAGTACGTCGAGATCCGGGCCAAAGAGTTTGATGGCCAGTTCCGCGCGGACACCTGACAGCAATTCATCAACCCGAGTTGCAATAGGCTGAGAAAAGTTAAACAGTAGCCCCGGGTGCTGTTCGAGCTTCGCCTCAAACAGGGCCTGCAATTCATAGCGATTACTGGCGCTGGTCCACTCGGCTGTTGGCTTGAGGCCAATGTAGATTTCGATGTTGTTGACGGGCTCCGGATCGCCGCCTATTTCCGCTCGGCCAGCCCGGGACAGGGCGTAGGTCACCTCTGGAAATTCCATCAGCATGGCCTCCAGTTTCGGCGCCACTTCAAGCGCCGTATCGAGGCTTGATGAAGGGGCCAGGGTCACCCGGAGGTTAATCGTGCCCTCTTCCAGTTCAGGCACGAACTCCGTGCCCAGTCGTGGAACAATCAGCGCCGCCAGTACAACAAGAACCGCCGCCGCGCCAACAACCACGCGGCTATGCTTCAGTGACCAGGCAAGCCCCATGCGATAGAGCTTTTCCAGGGGTTTTAGAATGAAGCTTTCCCGCTCCCGGATACCCTTACGGAACATGTATGACGCCAGCGCGGGTACAACCACCAGAGCGACGATCACCGCCGACACGATAGCCAGCATGATGCTGATTGCCATTGGCTGGAACAGCTTGGCTTCCACACCTTCGAAGCTGAACAGAGGCATGAAAACGACCAGGATAATCGCCGTCGCGAAAAAAATCGGCCGCGCCACTTCCCGGCCGGCTTCCTGGAGACGATGGGCAATGCCATGATCATCGTGTGACGCGTCCAATGGATCGGGGTCATCTCCAGCCAACTCATCCCGATGGTCGTCATGCTTAGCATCAGGATGGGTCAGATGCTTGAACATGTTCTCAACCATAACAACAGAGCCATCCACCAGCATGCCAATTGCCACAGCAATACCGCCCAGAGACATCAGGTTGGCCGAGAGACCGAACCAGGCCATGATCATCAGGGCAATCCCGATGGAAATCGGGATTGAAAGCAGCACCAGCGTTGTTGCCCGCAGATTCATCAGGAACAGGGCAAGCACGATCGCAATAAACACAAAAGCCAACAGAAGCGCATTGGTCACCGTCTCTACGGCCTTGGTCACCAGATCCGCCTGGTTGTAATAGGGCTCAAAACGAACCCCACTCGGAAGCGCCTGGTTTATGCGATCAACGCGGGCCTCGATGCCGTCGATGGTGGCTTTTGTGTTGGCCCCCATTCGTTTGAGTACAATGCCAGAAACCACTTCACCCAGTTGTTCAACCTGACCGGCTTCATCCTTCCGGGTCATGGTTACCGCACCCTGGCGAATTTCAGTGCCCAGCGCTACCTCGGCGACATCGTTCACTGTCACTGTAATGCCATCACTGGTTTTCACGGGTACTTGTCGGATCTGCTCCAGGCCCTCCTCGCCACTGCCCAACCAGCCCATACCACGGATAACCAGTTGCTCCTGCCCGCGGCCCATGTACCAACCGCCGACATTGGAGTTGTTGTTCTCCAGAGCTTCCATGATGTCGTTCTGTGATAAGTCATAGGACAGCATTCGCGCCGGGTTCAGGTTAACCTGGTACTGGCGGACCTCTCCGCCAAACGACAGGATTTCCGTAACCCCTTCAGCCGGTATCAGCAACAGTTTGACCAGCCAGTCGTGCAAGCTGCGCAATTCCATTGCGTCGTACCCCGAATCCGGGTCCGCTATCAGCAAGTACTGGTAGACCTGGCCAAGACCGGACGTATTCGGCCCCATTTCAGGCACCCCGACCCCGTCCGGAATCAGCTCCCGCGCGGCCTGCAACCGCTCGAAAACCAGTTGGCGCGCGAAATAGATATCCGTGCCCTCTTTAAAGACCACGGTGACACCAGACAACCCGGTTTTGGAGATGGACCGAACCTCCTCAACATCCGGCAACGCATACATCACCGCTTCAATGGGATAGGTGATCAGCTGCTCGACTTCCTCAGCCGCAAGTCCGGGCGCCTCTGTATTAACAGCGACCTGGACGTTTGTAACGTCGGGGAAAGCATCAAGATTCAGTTTTGGTATCTGAAACGCGGCCGTGGCGATAAGCACTGCAAGCGCAATAAGAACCAACAGGCGGTTCTGAACCGCCCAGTCGACAACTCGGTTGAACATAATGGCTCCCGGAATCAGTGGTTGTGCGGATCAAAGCCGCCTTTGGCAATCTCAGAGGCCACAAAAAATGCGCCCCGCAAAACGACTCGTTGACCCGCAGCCAGGCCGGAAACCTCACGGAGCCCGCCAATTGAGCGGCCCAGTTCCACTTCCACGGGTTCATACTCGCCTTCGGCCTCTTCCACATAGACCGTCCAGTCGCCGTCCGCGCCACGCATCAATGCAGTCTCCGGCACGGCAAGCACCGGCTCGCTGGTCTTAAAACGAAAATACACATCTGCGAACATTCCTGGATGAAAACGATCTTCAGGATTGTCCAGCTCCAGCCTGACAATCCGCGTGCGGGTCACAGGATCAATGGTGTGGGCTTCCTGGGACACCGTTGCCACGCCCATACGACCCGCTGCCCTGACTTCGGCTTCCGCGCCCTTCTCTAGAACAATGTCGGAGCTTGCTGGCAGATGGGCTTCTACCCAAAGCTCACTCTCATCAGCAAGAGTCACCAGCGGCTGGCCAGCCTCAACTCTTTGTCCTTGCTCAAACTCATCGGTCAGTACTGCACCATCCACGCGAGCCCTGAGCATGTATTCACCGAGACTATCCACCCCGCTGGCCTTCAACGCACCAATGTCATCATCGTTCAGCCCGTAAGCAAGCAGAGTCGCCCTTGCTGCTTCAATGTTGGCTTTCGCTGTATTGAACCGCTGATCGCCAACCACGGAACGACCCAGCCCGCTGATTCGCTTCCATGCAGGAAAAGCTTTCCTGTAATCCGCCTGCGCCTGTGCCACCGTCTCACTGAACAGGGTTACCAGCGGCTGGCCCTTGGTTACGTGCTCACCCAGTTCCACGTGACGCCGCAGCACCACTGAGGCAACCCGGGGGGACACGTGATAGCTGGTATAGCCGTTGGTCAGCAGCTCACCGGGAGCGTAGATTTCATAGTCAACGCGCTTGCTTTCGAGGGTTGCTACTTCAATGCCGGCGAGCTCTTTCTGTTTGGCATTGATGCTTGCGGTAGTTGCTTTTTCCTCTTCATGCTCACCTTCTTCACCATGATCTTCCTTATGCTCGCCCTTCTCACCGGTGACTTCCTGATGATCGTCGCCACTGGCAGCATGATCATGACCGGCTTCCTGATGAGCATCTTCCTCTGCCTGTACAAAAGAAAGTGGGGCTGTAAGCAACGTCAATGCGAATACAGAAATCAGAGTTTTTTTCATAATGAATATCCAGTTTCCAGACTAGTATTGGAAGAGGGTGATCAGTTCGCCAGACTGGCTCAAGAGCTCAATCAGACCCAACTGCGCCTGCTTTTCCAGTTCAATACCGGTTTTCAGGCTCTCCGCGCGCTGGCCCAGCGCCTGGAGATACTCAGAGGTGGAGAGGTCGCCGACCTGCCACTGCTTCTCAAGCAAATCAGCACTTCGCTGTACACGCCCCTGGGAGAGTTCTGTCCATCGGCTGAGTTGGGTGTCGTATCGCTTCCAGGCAGCTCGGGCGCCCGCCAGACCATACTGCTGCTTCCGATAAAGTGCCTGAAACCGAGCTTCGGCCTCTAATGATCGTCGGTTGGCAGCCTGGACTTCGGCACGGTAGTTATTACGGACATTCAGAGGGATCGAGAACGTCAGGCCAACCAGGCTCTCACCGCCATCACGCCCTCCGCTCAGCCCGACCGTGGGAGATGCCGTCGCTCTGCGACTGACCACCTCGGCTTCGCTCCGCAGCACCTGCCACCTCGCGCGGGCAGCAGCAATTGACGGATGATCCAGCAAATTGTCGTTATCGACCCTGGAAGCAAGAGCCGGCCAAATGTGCCCGGGGATCCCCCCATCCTGAGGCCGCCAATCCGGCAGAAGCTCTCTGACCCGGGCTTGCGCCTGATCAACCGCAGCCTTTGCCTGGGCGAGTTCACTGAGCTGCTGAGAAAGGCTTAAAAAAAGCAACTCTGCATCGGTACTCCCCAGGTCGCCCGCCTGCTGGCGTTGCTCAACCTGCTCCAGCAAGGCATCCAGACGGTGTTGCTGGGATTCCGCAATTTCTTCGGCACGCGTCGCCGCGCGCCACTCGACAAGCGCAAACAGCGACTCGGACGTTTGTGCCAAAACCGCCTCGTTCAAATCAGCTTCAGCGGAAAGCCTGATCAGCTTTGCCTTGTCCTTTAGCGCACCCTGTTGATCAGACCAATCGATCGTTTGTGATAGCCCTGCCACAAAGTTGTTGTCACTGCCATTTCTGTCTGCTCCAACAGACAGCTCCGGGTTATACAGCGGTTGTTCGCTTGCCTCAGCATCCGCATCCCGGGCTGCCGCCTGCTCTGTCGCCGCCATGACATCCGGATGCTTGCTTATCTGGCCAGTGAGCCAATTTGTCCAATTCACAGTCTCCGCTTGACCGAACAGAGGAATGGACAATAGTACTGAACACAGCAACGCTCTGGGCGAGTGCTTGCTTGCCTTCATCGACTTTCTCCCGAAGGGGTTGTTAGCCACAATTCATGGGGGCGAGACGCCCATGACAAGGTAGGTAGAGGTGGAGATAGTAAGTGAAAAGGTTGAAATGAACTTGAATTTGGAAGGCATTAGCTCAGGGAACTTGAAAGTGCTCCTCAATAAGGGCGGGGAGAAGCGGCATCGCGACTCATGGCCACGATGCCGCCATCCAATCTAGGAAAAGCGCTGGTTTGATGCCGGTTGAAGTGCGCTCTCGTCGGTCGCACCATCGTCGATACGAACAGCCCGAACCAGGCGGGATACAAGTACCTTGCCGTCACCCGGGTGCCCATTCTGGGTTCTGCCCGTTCTGACAATGAGTTCCACAACTTCACCAGCGACATCATCGGTCGCTACGTCTATTTCCAGCTTGACCATCTTCACTTTCTCCAGAGGCGACTCATCGCCGACCAGATGACCAAATTCGCTGAGAGACACGACAGCAATGCTTGTCACGCCCTTGACTCTGGCCAGAGCATCAACCACATGCCCTGCCATCACTTCTCTGACATACGCTTTTATTTCATACATAAACCGTCTCCTGACTATCAGACTGAAACGTCACGACGTTCAGATGCAAACCACTGGTACACACTGGGCAACACCACCAGCGTCAGCAGCGTTGAAGTGATCAGACCGCCAACCACAACCGTTGCCAGTGGCCGTTGGACATTAGAGCCAATGCCATCGGCCAGCAGCAGGGGAATCAGCCCCAGAATAGCCACAGAGGCGGTCATCAGAACCGGCCGCAAACGGCGTTGAGCACCCAACTTGACTGCTTCAATGACTTCGTAGCCTTCGTCCCGCAACTGATTGATGTAGCTCACCATCACCACACCGTTCAGTACGGCTACGCCGAACACCGCGATGAATCCCACGGCAGCGGGCACAGAGAGGTAAAGCCCCGTCACAAACAGCGCGACAATGCCACCAGTAACCGCAAAGGGCACATTCATGAAGATCAGCGCCGCATAGCGAAGACTACTGAATGCCGAAAAGAGAAGCAGGAAAATAAGCGCCAGGGTAATGGGCACAACGATCGCCAGCCGCGCCATGGCCCTTTCCTGGTTCTCAAACTGACCGCCGAACTCCACGAAATACCCCGGCGGCATGTCCACTTGCTCCTCGATCCGCTTGCGCAAATCCTGAACAACACCGCCCATATCGCGACCACGTACGTTCATCTGCACGTACTGTCGCCGACTGGCATTGGAGCGCGAAATTTTTTTGGGGCCAGCGTACATTTCAACATCGGCCACCCGTGAAAGCGGGATGAGCTCGCCACTATTACCCCGGAGGGGAAGCTTTCTGATTTCATCGATGGACCCGCGATAGGACTCTTGCAGCCGGGCGAAGATCTCAAATCGCCGGACACCGTCGAAGACCAGCCCCGCGCCTTTACCGCCAATCCCGGTTTCGACCGTACTCATCAGGTTATCAATGCTGATGCCAAACTGCGCCAGCACTTCACGGTCGGGGCGAATAACGATCTGTTTTTTACCTGCGCTCTGCTGAGCGCGCACATCCGTTGCCCCCGGCACCTCTTTCGCCAGGGCCGCCACTTCCTTGCCGATCCGGCCCAACTCGTCGAGGTCGTCGCCGAAAATGCTGGCAACCAGTTGCGCCTGAACGCCTGAGAGGAGTTCGTCGGTTCTGAGCTGAATCGGTTGTGACAGATTGTTGGCAAGCCCGGGAACCCGCTCATCCAAAGACTCCGCAATCCGGCTCTGAAGGTCCTCATAGCTCACATCTTCTCGCCACTGATCCAGAGGCTTCAGATTGACGAGCGTCGCGACAACGTTCACGGGTTCAGGATCACCGCCCACCTCGGCACGACCGATCCTGGCATAGGTGCCGGTGACCTCTGGAAATTCATCGACAACGGACTGAATCCGTTTGCCATACTTGATGGCGGATTCAAGACTGGCTCCAGGAGGCAGTGTCGAGCGAATCTGGAACGTGCCTTCCCTGAGCGTGGGCACGAACTCGCTCCCGAGATAGGGAAACAGCAGGAGACTGCCGGCAAAGGCAATGACGGCCACGCCCATTACAATTTTAGGGGCTTTGACGACAGTATTCACCACCGGCTTGTATAGCCGGTTCAGGAACAGAACCAGCTTCGGCTCTTTGTGTTGTCCACCCATCTTGAATGACAGCGAGGCCAGAACCGGCACCAACGTCAACGCGAGTAACAGCGCACCGATCAACGCAAAACTGATGGTGTAGGCCATGGGCGAAAACAGCTTGCCCTCAACGCCCTGCAGCGTAACCAGCGGCAGAAAAACGATAATAATGATGCCAATGGCAAACACAATCGGACGAGCCACTTCCCGGGCAGATTCACCTACAAGCCTCAGAACACTGACCTTTTCCTCTGATCGTTCTTCCAGATGTCGGAAGATGTTCTCTATCATCACAACGGCGCCGTCCACCATCATACCGATGCCGATAGCCAGCCCCCCCAGACTCATCAGATTGGCGGACAGGCCCGAAATCCGCATCGCAATGAATGCGAAAAGCACAGACAACGGCAAGGTCGCCACCACGATCAGTGTGGAACGTATATTTCCGAGGAACAGATAGAGGAACACCAGCACCAGAACCGAGCCCTCAAGTAATGCTTTCTCGACAGTGCCTATGGCCTTGCCCACCAACTCCGCCTGGGAGTAATAAGCCTCTATTTTCAGCCCTTCGGGAAGTGACTTGTTCAGATCATCGATTTTTGCGTTGACGTCCTCGAGTACCTGACTGGTGTTGGTTCCGATCAGCTTCATCACGTAGCCGCCCACGGACTCCTCGCCCGAGGACACCTCCGCGCCGCGGCGAATTGCCGGTCCAAGGCTAACCTCTGCCACATCCCTGACATAAATAGGAGACTCTCCCTCACTCTTGGACACAATGATGTTCTGGATGTCCTCGATGCCCTCGGTACCTGAATTAACCCAACCGTAGCCGCGAACTATATACTCTTCACCTCCTCGCGTAATGAAAGAGGCGCCGACGTTCCGATTATTCTGGGTGAGGGCGCCGCGAACGTCAGACACTGTCAGGTTCCTTGCCTGAAGCTTCTGCGCATCGATATTGACCTGATACTGTTTTACCTCGCCGCCGATGGACAGCACACCGGTTACACCCGGCACGGTTCTGAGCTGGGGCTTGACAATCCAGTCCTGGATCGTGCGGATTTCCTGCAGGCTGTATTGATCCTTATCCTCAGCTTCCAGGGAATACATCAGGATGCGCCCAAGACCGCTCGCTATGGGCCCGAGTTCCGGCTGCCCCATCCCTTCGGGAATCTGGCGCTTGGCCTCGGAAAGCCGTTCGTTTACCAGCCGCCTGGCGAAGTAGATATCGGTGCCATCTTCGAAATAGATGGTCACCCGCGACAACCCGAAAATCGACGTGCTCTGCACTTTTTCCAGCTTGGGAATTCCATACATGCTGATCTCAACGGGATAGGAAATCAGCGTTTCGATATCAACCGGCGACAGACCAGGACTGGTGGTAAACACCTGAACCATGGTCGGCGTCGCGTCCGGAAACGCATCCACCGGCAGTTTTTGAAATGAAAATACGCCGGCAACGATCACGGCGATCGCAAAAACAAGCGTCATCAGACGATTGTTCAGCGCATAATTCACAATTGCGTTGATCATGCTCCCCCCGGGGTTTAGTGTCCGTGAGCGGCGCTGCGGCCACTGGCGGTAATGGCCGACATCAGATCAAAAGCGCCTACTGAAACCACTTCCGTGTTTGCGCTGATGCCGGACTTGATCTCGATCCAGTCGTTTGCCTCCTTGCCAAGCGTGACGGGAACCGCCTTGTAAGCCCCTTTCTCATCGCCCGGAACAAACACAACGGAGTCATCGCCAATGGTTTGAACCGCATCATCCGGAACCAGCGGCAGTGAGGCCTCCGATTCCGTCATGATTCTGGCCGTGGCATAGGTATTCGGGCGAAGGTCGCCTCTGGGAGACTCCAGCACAACGCGAACCGGGATGGTGCGGGTCTTTTCATCGAGCATGCTCGACACCCAGGATACCTGCCCACTGTGAAACCGGTCAGAACTTGAATCCCTGGAGGAAATCTGAACCTCGTCTCCCGTTGAAATCTGGTCAATATCGGATTCGGACACCTGAAGAATGGCCCACAACACCGAGGCATCCGCCACGATGAAAGGCGTATCCGACGGACTCAGCGTTTGCCCCAGACGAACATGCATCTGCTCGACACGCCCTTCAATGGGTGAGCGGAGCGCGTATTGCGCCAGCCCCCCACTGTCACCTGACGACTCGCTGCCGTAAACCGCCAGTTGTTCCCGCACGGAATCGTACTCCGCTTTTGTTTCAAGAAAGGCAGCCTTGGCATCCAGGAACTCTTCTTCACTGGAAATACCCTGTCCCTGCAACTCCCTTTCACGATTGTAGTCAGACTCGGCCGCTTCTTTGCGGGCCTCCAGCGAGATTAACCGGGAGCGAATCCGGGCCAGCTCCACACTGTTCAGGGTTGCCAGTAACTGCCCCTTATTGACACGATCCCCCAGATCAACCGCCAACCCTGTCAGTTTTCCCTCCAGCAGCGGACCAACCTCGGCCACGCGGTCCGGCACATACTGAATCTCGGCAGGTGCCGTAACAATTGCGCCAGCGCGCCCCTTGGCAGCCGCCACAGTCTGAATCGACAGTAACTCTGTCTGCTCCGGCGTCAGATGGATCTGGCGGGACTGGTTTTCCTCTCCGGCATGCTCGGCTTCTTCATTTTCGTGCTGGTCACCCTCGGCTTCTCCGGCAGCGTATGCCTGCTGCAAGCTCAGAGCGCCGACAACTATTAACAGTATCTTCAGATTGCGAATCATTCATTCACCCTCAATATTTAGAGAACGGTACTAAGAGAACGGTCAATTTTGAGTTTCATACCCTCAGGAACCGGCTGACATCGACAGAGCACCTCCTGTGCTTATCTCCAGCGCCCGGACGGCATCGATATAATCGTTCTGCGCCTGAACGTATTCCTGCCTTACCGACAGGAGATTGTCCTGTGCCGCCAGAACATCCGAGGCACCGACCTTGCCCGCCCGAAGTGCTTTCTGCATCAACTGTAATGTTTCCTCTGAACGCTCCAGGATCGACTCGTTCATCTGGCGCAGCCGAACGGCGGTGGATTCGTACCGGGCCACAGCTGACACAACCTGACGCTCTGTAGCCAGGCGCAAGGCCTCTGCCTCAAGCTCGGAGGTTTTCAGCCGCGCAGCAGCTTGTCTCTGCTCACCGGAATAATCATGAAAAACGGTCAAAGGCATCGACACCCCTGCACCGAAAAGGTTGGAGCCTTCCTCACGATCATAAAATCCGAAGACTTTCAGATTTGGAATCGTCAGGCTTTTCGCAACTTCAAGGCCAGATTCATCCGCTGCAATTCTGGCGGCCGCCGCTTTCAGGTCCGCTCTCTGACTCTGTGCCATCTCGACAAGCTGGCTGGTCGGAGGCAGGTCTTCGAGCGTCACATCAAGCTCGCCGGTCACCCCAACGGCATCGGAGGGGGACACCCCGAGCACTTCGGTAAGGTCAATTTTTGATTGCTCGAGCTTTTGTTCCGCCGAGGCTTTTTGATTCCGGGCCCTGGCAAGCCCAATGACTGCGGTATTGAGATCAATCCGGGTTTGTTTACCCTGTTTTACGGACATTTCCCATATTCCAGGGACTCGTCGGCCTGATCCGGGGCCTGACGGGCCCCCAACTCAAACTCTGGATTGCTCGGCGCCCAGCGGCTGGCATGATCAAGCTGTCCCTGCTGTATCGAGACCGCGGCCCGCCTCAAAGCCAATACCGGGCTATTCTCGAAAGCCATCACCATGGCCTGGTTCAGGGAAACAGCCTGGCTGGCTTTGGCCTGCTGATATTCTTTCAGCGACACACTCTCTTTTGCCTGGGCCGACACCATAGGAGAGACGGCCAAGGCTCCCGGAACTATCATCGCGCACAACAACAATCGTTTGTTCATTCAGTATCATCCTGGCTGTTTGACTGAGGTCAGTGAGTCAGCATTTTTGCGTGGGAATCTGGAACGACCTTACAGACAAACCTTTAATACAGTTTGAAATTCAGGCACCGGATAAGAAATGAGCTTTGGCGGCAGGGGGGGGCAGAGGTAAGGGCGAGGATGTCGAGTCACCGGGCGTCAAGGCAGGCGCACGATGGTGGGTTCTTGCATGATAAATAAAAACCGGCCCGTCATTTGGGCCGGCTTTTTATTCTGGATCTGAATTGCTTGTGATCACTTGGCCGATCAGAAACTCCTGCTCCAACCCAGCCAGAACTTCGGATCATCCGAGTTGACAGAGCCAAGCGCGTCGGTTGACTCAATGTCCGCGTACTCCACGTTAACACTGAAAGAACCGAAGTTTCCCGCATCCTTTGTAACGTTGGCGGCGACGTGTGAATAACTTGCCTCGCCGACAGAAGCCTTGCCGTCATCAGCGAAGTCGTAATAGCCAAGCGTCACACCGGCACTGTAGCTGTCCTCCAGAGGCACCCCAACAGAGGCGTAGTAATAGGCATCCCCCTGCACGAACACCCCATCACCACTGGTGTCGCTGTTGATCGTGTAGGCCAGGCCGATGGCCGCAATGCCATAACTGATCTCGCCGTACAGTTCGCCGAAGTCGATGGAGTCCGGCGCGTCAGGATACGCATAATAAATGTACCCAACGTCATAACCCAGTTCTTCCACAGAGCCGGAGAATCCGGCATAAAGATCAAGCTCATAGCTGGTGCCGTCACCAAAATCGACATTGGAACCCCAACCACCGGCGTAGAAGCCCGACGCATGCTCATAATCCAACCCTCCCTGGACAGCCGCAGCCTGAAGTGCTGCAAGCAAAGTGATACTGATAAATCCGGATTTGGTGAAAAACTGCTTCTTCATAATGGATGCCTTCGGTTGGGTTTCATTGCTCCAAATATGATTGAGCAAAAGTCTTGCCACATCTTATTTATTCTTTTTTATCATTATTATAGAGACAAATCGGCACATTCTGAGCTTGCCCCCGAAAAACGACCCAACACCTAGCGCCCCAGAACCTGCGGAGTCTGTCACCGGCCCGGACCAGCGCCCTGTTTTGATGCATTCTCTGTAACCATTCTGTAATCTTTGCCAAATAGACTTTAATAGCGCTTCAACACACACAAGCAAACCGAAAAAGGTGAGACAGATCATGAGCAAGAAATATTTGGGCTTGGCTTTGGCGATTTCTGCCGCTTCTGCTGCACAGGCCGGAAACGTTACGACCAGCGGCGAAGACCTTGTGATCGATACCGACAGCGGTATCAAAGTGAAAGTGTCGGATAACTCTGCGTCTTTTCAGCTCGGCGGGCGCATTCAGTGGGATTACGACGCCACGCAGTCTGACGACAACGGTGTTGACACTACCGATTTCGATGTGCGCCGGGCACGCCTCTACGCCAAGGGCCACTTTGGCGACTGGGCGTACAAGACCCAGTTCAACGTGGCTGAGAGTGATGGCGCCGACGGCGGGACCGCTGAGGACCTGTACATTCGCTACCTGGGATTTGGCTCAGCTGCAACCGTGACTATTGGTAAGCAGAAAGAGCCATTCGGCCTGGAACAATTAACGAGTTCAAAAGACATCTCGGCCCTTGAGCGATCCGCCATGACCGAGCGTTATACCCCCGGTCGCAGCGGCGGCATCCAGCTCAGCGGCAAAGGCAGCAACTGGACCTACGGTATCGGCTACTTCGAGGCAGACGGCAATGGCAGCGACGATTTCAATAACACGGCAGTAACCGCACGGGGCACGGTTGCACCGATTCAAACGAACAATATGGTTGTTCATCTTGGTGCGGGTTATACCACGCGTGATGCCGACACTCAGGCCGAGGAGGTCGATACGTTTAATCTGGAGCTCGCCGGCGCTTCCGGGCCCTTCCATGCCCAGGCCGAATATTTCGATTCCGAGGAAGGCCAGGTGGATGTTGATGGCTATTACGTACAGCTTGGCTGGATCATCACCGGCGAAAGCCGTCCTTACAAAGCCGGAGCATTCAAGCGGGTAAAACCGGCATCACCCAAAGGGGCCTGGGAAGTTGTTGCCCGCTTTGAGGATGGTGACGGAAAATACAGTGACGTGGGGCTGGCCACGACCGACGGTGAGCAAACAACACTGGGCGTTAACTATTACGCCAACAAGAATGTTCGACTTGGAATGAGCTACATGGATGGCGAAGAAGCCAATGGCGCTAGCGGAGATGAAGTGCGTGCGAGGTTACAATATGCATTTTGACCGCATGGAGGTCGCTTGAATGAGTTTTGCGGTTTGATATAGTTCTTGAGAGTTAATGAAATACTCAGGTTTTGGGCAGATATTAATCTGCCCATGCTTTTGTCTGCCCCCCCCCACCCCCACCCCCACCCCCCGCTAATAAAGTTCATCTGAGGTTTCTGGTGTACATTGAGGTGGACCCCATCAGTTGGACAGCCTGAAGGTGCAGTTAAGCTCTGATCCGGCTGTATTCCTGAAAAAATGAGGCCCGTATGGACGGCTTTGCAAGACGTACAAGGTGGTGGCGCGTTGTTCAGCTCTTTTTGCCTGTGAGCCTATGGAGGTACCCCTTGAGAGTCAGGTTCAATCTGACCGATATCAAGGTTGTCGCTGACATTGGCGCCCTAAACTGAATGAGCGACTTATCGATGAAATATTGACTCCATTCAACCGTTTATGCGGCCGCTGAAGGTACCACTAGGATGAAAATGATGCTAACTCCGCTCACTGCCAGGAATGGCCAAAAAAATCAGAAGTCGTTGCTTGTCTTTGCCATTGGTTCGGTTCTGGCCTCTGCCGCAACGCCTGTCCTGTCCATGACCTTTACCGAAGCCTTAACCGGGGGAAAGGTTTCGCTTGATGTTCGTTACCGTTACGAATTTGTGGATCAGGACAACCCTCTTGATCAAGCCCATGCTTCTACCGTTCGAACCCGACTGGGGTACCGGACTGGTGATTTTAAGGGGTTTGAGGTGTTTGCCGAGGCGGAAGATGTGTCCGCTGTGGGGAATGAGAACTACAATAGCACCATCAATGGCATAACCGATCACTCAGTAGTCGCTGATCCGACGGAAACCGAAGTCAACCAAATTTACGTGCGTTACAAAGGTTTTTCGGATACCAGCCTGACCTACGGCCGTCAGCGCTTTGCTCTGGACAATCACCGGTTTATCGGTACGGTTGGCTGGCGCCAGAATGAGCAAACCTTCGATGCCTTTGTCGGCACCAACGAGTCGCTTCCGGACACGAAGATCACAGCGGGCTATCTTTACAATGCTAACCGGGTGTTCTCGGATGCCAGCCCTAATGGCAATTTCCCAATGCAGTCGCCGATTTTCAACGCACAGTATCATGGCTTGGCTGCCGGAACCCTGACCACTTACGTTTATCTTTTCGACTTTACCAACGCAGACGTCAACTCAACCCAGAATTTTGGTTTGCGGTTCGCAGGTGGCACCGATGTATCGGAAGACGCCAGGGTCCTGTACACCCTGGAGTACGCAATCCAGAAAGACTATGCAGACAACCCGCAAAGCTTTGAGGCCGCTTATTGGCTGGCGGAAGTGGGGCTCGCAGTCTACGGCCTGACCTTTAAGGTGGGTATGGAGACTCTGGAGTCGGACGACGGCCGGTCATTCCAGACGCCTCTGGCGACGCTTCACGCGATGAACGGTTGGGCCGACCAGTTCCTGGTCACCCCGGACGATGGCCTGCAGGATCTATACGTATCGGCGGGTGCCTCAGCAAAGGGGGTCAAGTGGCTGGCCGTTTATCATGACTACAGCAGTGACATCAATAGCCTGAGCTATGGCTCCGAGCTGGGGCTGCTGGCTGTCTACCCGATCAACAAGCACTACACGGTGGGTGCCAAGTTCGCCAGCTATGCCGCCGATGGTCGTGGCGTGGATACGGACAAGGCCTGGTTGTGGGGAGAGGTCAAGTTCTGACCTTATCACTATTGCGGTGAACAGACATTCGCCTGGTGGCTCAGTCTGACCTGGTTTCAGTACATCAGATGCTGGAGTCAACATATGGCGATCGTCGCCACGAAGACGTGGATTTGCTGTCACAACTGGCGGACATCGTTAACGAAACGGTCGACAAAGGGGGCAATATACTGATTCCGGCCTTTGCCGTGGGCAGAGCGCAGGTCTTGCAGCATATGCTCACCGACCTGATGAAGGCGGGACGAATTCCAAGGTTGCCAGTTTATCTGGATAGCCCCATGGCGATTGATGTTTCTGAGATTTACTGCCGCTACGAAGATCAGCATCGGTTGAGCAGTTCAGAATGCCATGAAATGTGCAGCACCGTTCACTATAGCCGCAGCGTCCAAGACTCCAAGGCGCTGGCTGACCAGGCCTACCCGCACGTAATTATTGCAGGCAGCGGTATGGCAACGGGCGGTCGCATTCTTCATCACTTCAAACGTCTCCTCGGCCAGCACCGTACAACCGTTATCTTTGCCGGTTATCAGGCAGGGGGGACACGAGGCGCCAAAATGGTTGATGGAGCGGAAAGGATCAAGATCCACGGCGACTGGATTCCGGTCAAGGCCCGGCTGGAGGTGTTGAGTGGGCTTTCCGGGCATGGAGATTTCACAGAGATTGAACAGTGGCTGGCTCAAAGTGACTTAGCCCCCGAAACGCCGATCAACTTGATTCATGGAGACCCTGATGCGCTGGAGGCCATGAAGGATCACTTGCGTCAGAACACCCGGTTTGAGGTGGATGTGGCAGGCTACCAATCCATTTTGCGTCTTTGACGATGCCCTGACGGCCATCTTCGAGGGCGACCTGAATGAGCCGCTTAAGATCCGGCAACGACCTTGGTCGCGGCGGCTGCCGTGTGCTAGAGTGGGCGATCTCATTGGCTGGAGTGAGAGGCAGTGGCCCTGATCCCGGCTCCAACCTGAACAGTAATGTCATAAGGAGTGTTTGGTGAAATCCCAATCCTGGCTCTGGTCTCTGATAGCGGTGTTGGTGCTCGCCGGCGGTTCTTATGGGGTTTTTGTTCTGTTTGGGGAAGAGCCCTTGCCGCAGGGAATCGTCTATGGCAATGGCCATATCGAGGGGCGGGAAGTGCGGATCGAGGCCGAAGTGGCCGGTCGGGTCATCGAGCACCATCTCGCGGAAGGCAGCAAGGTTTCGGCTGGCGACACGGTAGCCGTGATCGACCCCGCCGATGCCAGAGACCGCCTGCGCTCGGCACAGGCCGAGCTGGCCTCGGCGCGGGAAGTCCGTGACGGCTTCGACAGCCAAATCACCACCTGGCGTCATCATCTCAAGAATGCCGAGAAACAACGGCAGCGGATCCGGGACTTGCGGTCCCGCAATCTGGCCAGCTCGAGTGATCTGGATCAGGCGGAAAATGCCGTCAGTGAGGCCCGGGGCCGACTTGAGTCTCTCCAGCGGCAGAAGGATGCCGCCGAAGAACAGGTGGCTGCAAGGGCGGCGCAGGTGGCACTGGCTGAATCGCAACTGGACAAAGCGGAGGTTGCCGCGCCGCTCTCCGGAACCATCCTGATCCGGGCGGTGGAGACGGGAGAGGTTGTCGATACCGGCCAGCCGCTGGCCACGATGGTGAATCTGCAGCAGCTCGAACTCAAGGTCTATGTCCCCGGTGATATCCTCAACCGGATCAGCTTGGGGGATCCCGCCAGAATCCGCGTGGACGGTTTGCCCGGGGACTTTTCCGCCAAAGTCGGCAGGATTGACGATTTCGCCCAGTTCACCCCCCGCGATGTCCACATGCCCGACGAGAGAGTTCGGATGGTCTATGGCGTTACCCTGGTGCTGGATAATCCGGCCGATGCTCTGAAACCGGGTATGCCGGCAGATGCCTGGATTCGCTGGGATCCGGACGCCGAGTGGCCAGCGACCCTCTCGGTTCCGGCGCGCTGAGCCGTCATGTCTTCCCCGGAACCCATCGTCGCCAAAGGCCTTGGCCGCCAATTCGGAGACAATGTTGTCATCGAGCCACTGGATGTTTCCGTTGATCGCGGCCAACGAGTGGGCATTGTCGGTGCTGATGGCGCTGGCAAGACGACGCTGTTACAGATGTTGGCTGGCATCCTGGACCCCACTGTGGGGGAATGCCGGGTCCTGGGCTTCGATACCCGTCGTGAGGCCAAGCAGGTTGCTGCCCGGATTGGCTATATGTCCCAGGGATTTACGCTTTACGATCGACTCAGCGTCAAGGAAAACCTGAGCTTTGCCGCTCGCATCCGGGATGTGCCCGACGAACTCTATCGGGAGCGTTCAGAAAGGTTGCTATCCATGTCGGGGCTTGGCCGCTTTACTGACAGGCCCGCCGCCAAACTGTCCGGTGGCATGCGGAAAAAGTTGTCGCTATGTACCAATCTGGTCCATGAACCGGAGCTGCTGATCCTTGACGAACCGGGGCTCGGCGTCGACCCCCTGTCCCGGCGCCATCTCTGGACCATGCTCGACCGCTTCCGGTCGCAGGGCCTGACCATGGTTGTGGCTACCTCCTACATGGACGAGGCGGAGCGCTGCGACAGGATACTGCTGCTGGAACAGGGCCGCGTTCTTGCGGATGGGTCGCTGGAAGAGCTGCTGAGGCCCGCCGCCGGAAGGGTGTTCACTGTAAATGCTGGAGATACCGGACGAGGCTTGCGGGAGTTGTCCGGCATCCTGGCTCAAATTGACAGCGTCCATTCAGTGCAGTGGTTGCCGGATCACCTGCGACTGGTGATGAACGCGGACATCGCTGAAAACCAGCTCGCCGAGTTATTGCCCGAGGGAACCCACCTGGCGGCGGCCGAGCCCCGGCTCGAGGATCTGTTTGTGCTGCGGACGGACAGGAGGGCCGGCGAGCAGCAGTTTCCGGAATTGGCCCGGCAAGACAGGGGAAAAGAGGAAGGGCTGGTGGCCACCGGCCTGAGCGTCCGCTTCGGACATTTCAAGGCCGTTGACCGGGTGAGTTTCGAGGCGCCATCTGGCGAACTGCTTGCGTTGCTGGGGCCCAACGGGGCGGGCAAGACAACCCTGATCAGGGCCTTGTGCGGGCTGGTGGCCATCGATGAGGGCAACGCCCGGGTGGCCGGGGTGAGCTCCGGCGGGGGTAGCACCGCATTGCGCCGGCAAATTGGTTATATGTCACAACGGTTTTCACTCTATCTGGAACTGACCCCCTGGGAGAATCTCCGCTTCTTTGCCAATGCCTACGGCCTGGCCGGAGGCGCGGCGCGGGCTGCGATCGACTGGGCCAGGGAAGTAACGGGGCTGACAGATATTCCCGACAAGCTCACCGGTGATCTTTCAAGTGCCTTGCGCCAGCGTCTGGCGCTGGCCTGCAGCCTGCTTCACCGGCCCCGGGTCTTGTTCCTTGATGAGCCCACCTCGGGTGTCGATCCCGTCGCCCGGTACCGTTTCTGGCGGGTTATCCGTGAGCTGGCCGCCAGCGGTATGACCGTGCTGGTCACTACCCACTACCTGGAGGAAGCGGCCTATTGTGATCGTTTGGCGTTAATGCTGGACGGGCGGCTGCTTGCACACGGTAGCCGATCATCGCTGAATCATTCGCTCGGCCTCGAAGCCGACGCCACGGTGGAGATGCTCTTCACGGCGGCCATAGAACAGGCGGGAACGGCCAATTCCCGGGCGTTGGGACCATGAAGGCTCATCGGCTTGGAGCCCTCATCGTCAAGGAAAGTCGCGAGCTGATTCGCGACCCGGTTACCATTGCGTTGGCCGTGATCATGCCGCTGATCATGCTTTTTCTGTTCGGCTATGCGGTCAATCTGGATGTGGAACAGGTTGCCGTGGGCATTTACGATCTGGACAACACGCCGGCAAGCCGCGACCTGTCAGCCCGTTTCGACAGCTCGCGGTATTTTCAATTAGAGCAGAAAACGACCGATCTCCGCGATCTGGAGTCGGCACTGCAAAGCTCGACCATCAGCATGGGCGTGGTGATTCCAGCCGGCTTGGCCCGGCAACTGCTCAGAGGCGACGAGGCGCCTGTCCAGGTGATCGTGGACGGCGGCTATCCTGTTCTGGGTCGATTGGCATCGGCCTATGCCGAGGCGGTAATCGCAAATTTCCCCGCCCCGCGTCAGAGCGCCGTCCGGGTCCAGGCCAGGGTCTGGTTCAATCCCTCCCTGCGCAGCGTCAATTTCGTCATCCCCGGGTTATTTGCCGTGATCCTGATGGCGTTCCCACCCCTGCTGACCGCCCTGGCGATCGTGCGTGAGAAAGAGACCGGTACGATTGAGCAGATCTATGCATCGCCGGTCACCTCAACCGAGTTTGTTGTCGGCAAGCTGGTGCCCTACGGTCTGGTGGCTTTTCTGGAGATTCTTATGGTCATGGTGGTGGGGTTTGCCTGGTTTCAGGTCCCCATTGCCGGCAGCCCGATACTGCTGCTGACGTCCGCTTTCGTTTATGTGCTGACCACGGTGGGTATCGGCCTGTTGGTCTCATCCCTGGTCCGTACCCAGTTGGCGGCCATGTTGATAACGCTGATTGTCACCTTGATGCCGTCGTTTTTGTTTTCCGGTTTTCTGTTCCCTCTGTTCACCATGCCTCTTGCCCTGCAACTGTATAGCTGGCTTTTCCCTGCCGGTTATTTTATGGAAATCTCCCGGGGCATCGTACTGAAATCAGCCGGCCTTGAAGCCGTTCTGCCAAATCTGATGATGTTGATCGTCTATACGGTCCTGGTATTTGTCTTCGCGGCCTGGCGAATGAAGCAGAAGGTGGCCTGATGGGAATTGCCTTATTTGGTTTGTTGCGCAAGGAGCTCGTGCAGTTCTTTCGTGACCGGTTGATACTGACCCTGATACTTTGGCTTTACACCATTGAAGTCGTCATTTGTGCCGTTGCGCTCAGTTTTGATGTAAGCCACCTGCCCCTGGCGGTGGTGGACGAGGATCGCAGCGCCTTGAGTCGCTCGTTGATCCAGAAATTTGCGGTGAGCGAAACCTTCGACCTGAAATTTCAGGAAACCCGTGTGGCAACCGCCACTGACCTCCTGGAGAAAGGCGATGCCACCATGGTGTTGGTCGTTCCCGCCGGGTTCGAAGGTGCTCTTCTCGCTGGCAAGAATGCTCAGCTCCAGTTGCTCCAGGACGGCACCAATTCCAACATTGCCGCCAATGCCGTCAATGATGCTCTGCAGATCGTCCAGCGCCAGGAGCGCGAAGCGCTCCCTGCTGCCGGGAAGAAGGGGGTCGCGGTACCCCTGATCCGTATCTGGTATAACCCCGATCTGACAACATCGGGTTTTATCGTGTTATCGATGATTGCTCTGGCCGGTATGATGGTGGGCGTTATTCACCCGGCCGCCTCTATTGTCCGGGAAAAGGAGCGAGGCACTATCGAGCAGCTGCTGGTGACGCCCATTTCCACCCTGGAACTGTTCCTGGCCAAGGTCACACCCACGCTGATCATGGGCGTACTGTCCATCTTTCCGAGTTTGGTGATTGTCAGAGTCTTTGATGTGCCCCTTCAGGGCAGTCTGCTTTTATTTCTGGTGCTGACCGCCATCTTTTTGCTCAGTGCGATTGCGCTGGGCGTACTGATTGCCGCCTACAGCCGGACCCTTCAGCAGGCGTTGCTGCTCTCCTTTTTCGGACTTTTCCCGCTGATGTTCCTGTCGGGCAGTTTGACGCCGGTAGAAGCCATGCCGCCTTTCCTGCAAAGCCTCTCCCTGCTGAGTCCACTGCGTTATTACATGGATATCATCGTCGGTATTTTCCTCAAAGGCGCCGGCCTGGCGGTTCTCTGGGATGAGGCTCTCGCCTTGCTGGTAATCGGTGTCACGCTGTTTATTTTCTCCCTTTGGGTCTTTCGACGCCGGGTACAATGAGATCGGTTGGGTGAGTGCCTGACGTTTGTCGCTACACGGCCAAGAGGATACGGCGCATAGGCATCAGGATTACCGTGATTATTCATTTTCATCAGTAACCTGAATCAATGGGATGGACTCCTCCTCACCTCACCGGCATCTACGTGCCAAAATGGTGAGTGATTTGGCGAGAGTCAGTGGGGCGATTTCATCCATGAACTCAACCATCATCCCTGTGTTGATTTTGCCGAGCGCAAACCGAACAACCAGCTGCATGTCGTCTACGATGGAACCCATTGGTCTCTTGACGAGTTAATGGAACTGATCAAAACCCACGGAGGCGGGTTGCAGGCCGGGTGGTGGACCCAGCGGAAACTGGCGTGGTGTCGGTTTACAGACGACAATGTTCGGGCCAACGCAAAACATGATCCGTTTTGCTGTTCCAAAATCCCACCTATGAAGCGTAAATAGAAACGACAATAACCGGTGGTTGAATGAGCAGGGAGCAAGACAGAACCACTCGCTATCAGGAAGGCAGTCTCACCCTGCCAGGAACCGTCATGCTGGGTACCGGCGTCATGATAGGCGCTGGTATTTTTGCGTTGACCGGACAGATGGCACAGATGACGGGCGTTCTGTTCCCCCTGGCGTTTCTGGCGGCCGCCGTGATCGTCAGTTTCAGTGCTTATTCCTACATCAAAATTTCCGATGCGTACCCGTCTGCGGGCGGTATCGGCATGTACTTACACAAGGCCTACGGAAACCGGCTGCCGACCGCATTTAACGCCTTGCTGATGTACTTTTCCATGGTGATCGCCCAGAGTTTTCTGGCCCGCACGTTCGGCTCCTACACCATGCAGCTCTTCGGTGGCGACGAAAGCGGGCGAATGGTGCCCATTCTCGGGGTGTCACTGATCCTGGCAGCGTTTCTCATAAATCTGCTGGGTAACCGGATGATTCAGGGTGTGGCTTCCTTTATCGGCGTCCTGAAAATCGGCGGCATGCGTATTCCAGACCAAGGTTGCCACTGATTCCAGACGAAGCCTGCCACCCATTCCACGCGAAAGCTGCCACCTTGGCAGGCTGCCTGATTTCCCCATCAAAACGTCCGGCGCGGGATAACTAACGGTACTCTGCTCCTTTTCATCCGGAGAGGGTCAGATGCCAGCGAAGAGGTTATCCATGCGTAAAATCAAAGAAGTCCTTCGCCTCAAGTGGGAGCGAGGGCTGAGTAACCGGCAGGTTGCCGCAGCCTGCGGCATCAGTCGCCCCACTGTGAGCGAGTATCTGCGGCGTGCTGCTGAGGCGGAGCTTGGCTGGCCGCTGCCAGAGGATCTGAGTGAAGCCCAGCTGGAGCAACGGCTGTTCCCGCCACCACCGGATCTGCCGGCACAGGCCCGAGGCATTCCGGATTGGAAGCGAATCCACGATGAACTCCGGGGCAAGAACGTCACCCTGTTCCTGCTCTGGCAGGAGTACCGGGAAGCCAATCCGGATGGCTACCAGTACAGCTGGTTCTGCGAGCACTACCGGGCCTGGCAGGGCAAGCTGGATCTGGTGATGCGTCAGGACCACCGAGCCGGTGAAAAGCTGTTCGTGGACTATGCTGGGCACACGGTGCCCGTCATTGACCGCACCACCGGTGAGATCCATGAGGCGCAAGTCTTTGTGGCAGTGATGGGTGCGTCCAATTACACCTGCGCCGAGGCCACCTGGAGCCAGACCCTGCCGGACTGGATCGGCTCCCACATCCGAGCCTTCGAGTTCCTGGGCGGCGTGCCGGAACTGGTGGTTCCGGATAACCTCCGTTCCGGCGTCAGCAAGGCCCATCGCTACGAGCCGGACCTCAATCCGACCTATCAGGATATGGCTGGCCATTATGGCGTGGCCGTTGTCCCTACACGGGTTCGCAAGCCCCGTGACAAGGCCAAGGTGGAAGGTGGCGTATTGATCGTTGAGCGCTGGATCCTGGCGGCCCTGCGCCATCGTCAGCACTTCTCCCTGGGGCAGCTCAACGCCACCATCCGTGAGCTGTTGGAGAAGCTCAATAGCCGCCCCTTCCGCAAGTTGCCCGGGTGCCGGCTTGATCACTTCAAACAGCTGGACCAGCCGGTTCTACAACCGCTACCCGCCGAGCCGTATGTCTACGCCGAGTGGAAAAAAGCCCGGGTACACATCGACTACCACGTGGCCATCGATGGGCACTACTACTCGGTGCCCTACACCCTGATCAAGAAAGAGGTGGAGGTCCGGATCACCCACAACACCATCGAATGCTTCCACCGGGGCAACCGGATCGCCAGCCACCGGCGTTCGGATCAGAAGGGTCGGCATAGCACCATCGCCGCTCACATGCCGGAGTCCCATCGCCAAGCCGGCGAGTGGACCCCAGAGCGACTGACCGCCTGGGCAGCCAAGACTGGACCGGCAACTGAAAAGCTTATCCGTACCGCGCTGGGGGCAAGAAAGCATCCGCAACAGGCCTATCGGTCCTGTCTGGGCATTCTCCGGCTGGGCCAGAGCTACGGCGAGGCACGATTAGAACGTGCCTGCCAACGCGCCCTGATGCTGGGCAGTTGCCGATACAAGAGCATCGAATCCATCCTCAAGCACCGCCTGGATGAGCAGCCCCTGGAAGAGCAACAAGAACTGGCCTTACCCGACACACACGACAACATCCGTGGCCCCGCCTACTACCACTGAAGGAACCTGACATGCTGAAACATCCCACGCTGGATAAGCTCCACGCCCTCAAACTGACCGGCATGGCCGCCGCCCTGGCGGATCAGTCGGCCACCCCCGACATTACCGACCTGAGCTTCGAGGAGCGCCTTGGCCTGCTGGTCGACCGGGAAATGACGGAACGGGACAACCGACGCATGAGCAGCCGCCTGCGCCGGGCCAAGCTGCGACACGCCGCCATCCTCGAAGACATTGATTACCGGAACTCACGGGGCCTGGATAAAGGGCTTGTCCAGAGTCTGGCCAGCTGCCAGTGGGTGAAGGAACACCTGAACGTGCTCATCACCGGCCCGACTGGCGTCGGGAAAACCTGGTTGGCCTGTGCTCTGGCACACAAGGCCTGCCGGGAGGGTTACACCGCCCAGTACGTCCGCCTGACCCGGCTGCTACGAGAGCTGACCATCGCCAAGGGCGATGGCCAATACTCAAAGCTCCTGACCAGCCTGGCCAAGGTCGACGTGCTGATCCTGGATGACTGGGGGCTGATGAAGCTGAGCGCGGAGAACCGGCGGGACTTGCTGGAGGTGCTGGAAGACCGACATGGCCGGCGCTCCACCATCGCCACTAGCCAATTACCCATCGAGGAATGGCACGGCATCATCGGTGACGCCACTCTGGCAGATGCCATCCTGGACCGGCTCGTACACAACGCCTACAAGATCAATCTGCGGGGCGAATCCATGCGAAAACAGCAGGCAAAGTTGACGGGCACTGAGACTTCGGAGTAAGAAGAGAAACCCCGCGTCGCTACGCTCCGATGGGTGGCAGCCTTGCTCCGGTCCGGGTGGCAGGCTTCACGTGGAATGGGTGGCAACCTTCAGCGGTTTACGCACTCAAAGAACAAAAAGAAGCTGAAAGCCTAGAGTTGGGTCGTAAGCTCTTAGAAAAATCACTTAACGGTATTAATTTTAGCTGGAAAGATATTAGCCAAGAACAAATACAAAAGGTGCTAGAGCATAACCAATGTGAGACGGTAGATTCCTTATTGCGAACAATTGGAGCCGGTTATCGCATGCCCTATATTGTAGCAAGGCAATTGGTTTCGGATTCAAATCCAGATCTCGCTGAAAAAGAAGTCATCAATATAGATTCCAAGGTCTTGGTAAAAGGCACAGAAGGTATGAGCTTATCTTTTGCCAACTGTTGTTATCCAATTCCTGGCGACCCCATTATTGGTCTTCCTGATGAGTCGTCAGGCTTGGTGGTGCATTCTGCATCTTGTTCAAAGGTATTGAACTTGAAGGATAATCTTGCTCAGATGCATTTATCTTGGGTCAAAGATATTACCGATGAATTTACCGTAGAAATTCGTGTAGAACTTGAACGTCAACGAGGCATTATTGCAGAGTTAGCCCGAATTTCTCATGAGGGGATAAAAGAAAGCGGCTGAAAGTGTTAAAATTTCAGGACCTTACACCATCAATCAACACCAACAACCGCTATCCAAAATGGTACCTCAAAAACTGACCTTCTCGCCACTTTCCCGCCGCCAGATTGAAACCGACTTCTCCGGAGGCCATATCACCTCCGATGCCGGCTTGCTGTTACTGCGCGAAGTCGACAAACAACACCGGTTAACCCAACGGCTGGCCGAGACTCTGACCGACCAGCGGGATCCCCGGATGATTCGTCATGAGCTCAAGTCCCTGGTCCGGCAACGGGTCTACGGTGTGGCCGGTGGCTACGAAGATCTGAATGATCATGAAGCGCTTCGCTTTGATCAGGCACTACAAACCGCCACGGGGAATGCCTCGACTCTGGCCGGCAAGTCCACGCTTTGTCGAATGGAGCAGGCGATGGATCGGCAAACCATTGTCAAAGCGCATGAGTTGCTCTGGCACCACTTTATCGAGCAGCATGAGAAGCCGCCCAAGGAAATCGTGCTGGATTTTGACGGCACCGATATTCCGGTGCACGGCGACCAGCCGGGTAAGTTCTTTAACCGGTATTACGACCATCACTGCTACTTCCCGCTTTACGTCTTCTGCGGTAGGCACTTGCTGGTGAGCTATCTGCGCACCAGCAATCGAGGTGATGCCCGGCACAGCTGGGCCATTCTGGCGCTGCTGGTGCGATTTATTCGCGAGTATTGGCCACAGACCCGGATCGTGTTCCGGGGCGACTCCCACTTCAGCAAGCCCCGACTGCTGGCCTGGTGCGATCGCAACCAGGTGGATTACATCGTAGGCATGGCCCGCAACCAGCGGCTGGAGGCGCTTGCCGCCCCAGCCATGGACAAAGTCCGGACCTACTACGAGGCTCATGGCCATAAGCTCGCCAGCACCTTCCGCTTCCGCTACAAAGCCCGAAGCTGGCATAAGCCACGCTGGGTGGTTGCGCGCCTGGAATATGGCCCTCAAGGCCCGAACCCCCGGTTCGTTATCAGCTCCCGCTACGATGACGGATTCAAGCTCTACTACGAACAGTATTGCGCACGGGGTGATATGGAGAACCGGATCAAGGATCAACAACTGGATCTGTTTGCCGGTCGCACCTCCAGCACACACTGGTGGACCAACCAGTGGCGGCTGATCTTATCCGGCTTCGCCTACACCCTGTTCGAGCGTTTGCGGGTGCATCTGAAAAACACGCCCTTCGAACGTATGAGTGCCGGCACCTTGCGCTTGAAGCTGATCAAGGTTGGCGCAGTCATCATCCGCAACACCCGCCGAATACGGGTGTTGATGAGTGATAGCTATCCACACAAGAACGATCTCTCAGCACTGGTTCAGCGCTTGGTGCCCCAGTAGATAATCGGGCTCCCCCGGCCCGATACCAATGGGGGAAAGGGGGAGTTGTGCCTGAATGCCGGAAACTGGCTAAATAATCGCCAACTTCGACCATGACCACTCGGATCTGGCACTACCAGGCTTGGTCTGCGAAGGTTGTTGGAGCACTATGAGAAATCCGGGTTAGCCGCGGCTATTACCAGAGCAGAAGGTAATATCGAGCGTATTGGCGTAATCGAGCAAAATGCCAAGCTTAGTGTTGTGGGCGTGGTGCTGCATGTTCAAGGTCGCCGTCACTTGGCGAACGTTATGAAGCGGGTGCGAATGATAAAAGCGGTTGTGCGCTTGAATCGTGTGATCACGAAAACTCGGAAAAACCCAAAGAAAGATAAGAAAGGATAATGCATGTCTAATCGCTCAATAGTTCAAACAAATCAAGCTCCAGAAGCTATTGGTACCTACTCTCAAGCAGTAAAAGTTGGTGATACTGTCTACCTTTCGGGACAAATTCCTCTTGTACCAAGCACGATGGAAATGATTGATGGCGGGATTGACGCTCAAATTGATCAAGTATTTAAGAATTTGTCAGCAGTATGCGAAGCGGCTGGTTCTTCTTTGCAGGATCTTGTGAAATTGAATATATATTTGGTTGATCTTGGTCACTTTGCCAAAGTGAATGAAATTATGGCAAAGTATTTTACTCAACCTTATCCGGCTCGCGCTGCTGTGGGCGTCGCGTCTTTGCCTCGTCATGCCCAAGTTGAAATGGATGGAATACTCGTTATTCAATAGAGGTCTTTGTTTGCAAGCGTAGTAATTGTACAGCAGTTTCCCGTCAGTATTTTTAGAGTCCCGTCTCAATTACTCAGTGCATTTTATTAAAGTGCTCTGATATACCTATTCATTAAATTTTCTATTCTCTCGCTAAGGGTTACAGCGGGTGTCAAATTGGTGCACCCTAAATTTAAGCGCATTATTTTGGTGCGCTTAGGTGTAGTGTAGGTATAAGTATAAATACGTAGTTGTTATGTAATATATTGAAAATAAAGATAAAAAATAGCATGGCACGGTCCGTGCTTTACATCTCGGTAGGAATTATTATCAACGAGTATTAATAGCTCAATTAAATAAACCTTTGGGGGTTCTTGTTATGTTAAAAAAATCTATGACTACATTCCGTTTGTCTGCGCTTAGTGCTGCAGTTACTGCTGGTTCTATGATGGTTGCTCAACAAGCTGCTGCAGAAGTGCCAATAACTGACGATATGATGATGGCTGAGGAAGTTGAAGTAACCGCTTCAGTAGCTGTTTCTAATATGTACCTATGGCGAGGTAATAACTTGGGAAATAGTACTCCAGCTATTTCAGGTGATATCAATGCCAGTGCCGGAGGTTTTTACGGTGGTATTTGGGGGTCATCGGGCGATGCGGAATCGGGTAATGAATTTGATGTTTATGCAGGTTTTGGTGGTGAAGTAGAGGGTTTCATGTATGACCTGATGTTCGTCACATATGTCTACCCAAGTAATCAGGTGCAGGATGATACTATTGGAGATTTATCTGAGATCATTCTAACGCTAGGTTACGGCCCGGTTCACTTCTCTTACTATGATAATATCTCAGGTGCTACAGGCTATGAATATTATACTTTAAGCGGTTCCATTGATGCTTTTTCAGCCACGCTTGGTTACAGTGACTCTGAAGCGACAGGCACAGATTATACTCATTTGGATTTAACCTATTCGTATAATGATAATTTAAGCTTTACATTAAGTCAGATAGTTGACGCTCCGGATGAAGCTAACTGTGCGCCTGGATTTAGTGTTTATAGTGGATGTGATGATGACCTGAAAATGGCTTTTGTATATTCTCTACCCATCGATTTAAAATAAATTTTGGTAAATTCTCCAGTTAAAAATACCCTTATTTGTTAAGGGTATTTTTATTTGTATCAGGGTATGCGGCCCTGCCTAAGCTTTAGATTATCATTCGCTGTCCTCAACCGGGCTGCAAAACCAAAGTTTAATTTATTATTTTGCTGAAACTTTTATTTTTGATTAGGATACCCTGCAATTATATTCTGTTATTAAATTTAAAACCTTAGGGAATAATATGGACGCTCGCTATCAAGTCCTTTGTCAATGGGTTGCGCAGCAGCTTAATCAAGATAAAGTTGAACTATCTGTTGTGTCGGGTGATGCCAGTTTCAGACGTTATTTCCGTTTTACCTTGGTTTCATAGAATAAGTGCAGCACTTTGACCCACGGGTAGAGCAAGAAGGGCCAGTGCCGGTATCCTGATTAGCTTTACCGACCAAAGTGAAGCAGAGATGGAATACCGACAACTGACCCAGACACAACGATACCAGATTTTTGCACTGCGCAGCACCGGGCTGAGCATGCGGGACATCGGCACGACTGTGGGCTGCCACAACAGCACAGTCTCAAGAGAGCTCAGGCGCAATCTGGCAACAGAGGATGGTTACCAGCCGGAAGAAGCCCAGGTCTTGAGTGACGCTCGTAGATGCAGCGCCCCGAAGGCCAACAAACGCAATCCCGGCGTGATCATGTGGATTAAGGAGCGGATTCGTCACGCCTGGAGTCCGCAACAGATAACGGGGTTTATGCGCAGGTTCTGTGAGGCAGGGCTTCAGGTCAGCCATCAGTGGATCTATGAGCTGATCTACAGAGACAAGGCCAAAGGAGGCGATCTGTGGACCGACAACGCGGCCAATAGGCTGGCGCAGGAACAGGGGCGGAATTTTTTCGTGTTGGCCGGGTTGTTCGCGCTGTCGGCTTTTTTGCCCACACCGGTCGCCTATTGGGTCTTTGCCGCCGGCGTGGCAGCAATTCAGCTGCAGTATATGCTGCCGCGCGTAGGCACGCTCCGCTTCGAACGCTTTGTGCCTCAACTCGGACACATCTCGGAGCGCTTCGGCCTTCTGATGTTGATCTTGCTGGGTGAAGGATTCTTTAAGCTGGTGGTCACGCTGGCCGACAAGGGCGTCTACATAGTCAGCGCGGGTACGCTGTTCAATGTGACCATGGGCGGCTTGTCCCTCTTCGCGCTGGCCTGGACTTATTTCGACTGCGCAGGCAATGCAAAACCGAAGAGCCGCACCAGTGCTGTGCTGCTGAGATACTGGTTTGCTCACATCGTGATTTTGTGGAGTGCGGTGACGATTGGTGTTGCGCTGGCCGGAGAAGTCTACGTCGGCCTGTGGGAGCCTTATCCGGCCGGCTACGGCGCGCTTGCCTCGGCCGGCCTTGCGGTTTTTTTAGCTTCGCTATGGGCGCTGCGTCGAACCGTGGCTGATGCCACCGACAAATACCACAGCGCCGGTCTGAGGCTGTTCGGCATTGTCATGGCGCTGGTTGTGCTAGCCGTTCATCCCTTCGTACCGTCGATTGTCAGCAACGGGCTTTGGGTCCTGGCGCTGTTCTCGCAGATTGGTGTGCCGATTTTTCTGGCGCTAAGATATGGGCGCCGGTCTGATAAAATGCTGTGATGGAACATGGCTACGCCCATGCAATTTGACAGATAGCCGCCAGGGATTTGATGGGTTCTTCTTATGCTCATTAAGCCGTAGAACCACATTCTTTTCGGAAGCATTCATCAAGCCGGCCTTTTTGTTTTCGTGATCAGTGATTGTCCGTTGGCGCTGTCCACGCCGGCGCTTCGTCCTCAGTTCGCCGTGCGTCCTCCCGCATGGCGTGCCCCAGTGACTCTTCGAGCTTCACGAACAACTCCTCGTACACGCCCGATGGCACCTACGACGATCTGCGCGAAGCCCACGTGGACCTGGCGGTTGGCGTTCTGAACCAGCACGACCACAGCCTGCGGAGCACCTGGTTGTTTGAGGGTGGCTACGTGCTGGCGATGCGCGAAGGACATCCGCTGGCGGGTAAGCCGATCACCATGGAGGAATTCCTGGAGGCCCGGCATTTGCTTGTGTCCATGTCGGGCGACGCCCATGGTTTCGTGGACAGCTACCTGGACCAGAAGGGGCAAAGCCGCCGGATTGCCGCCACCGTCAATCATTTCTCCATCGTGCCGCAGGTGCTTCGGGAGACAAACCTGATTGCGGCGGTGCCGGAGCTCATCAGTCAGGACTGCGGTTTTGTGAACGGGCTCTGGATGGGAGAGCTGCCCTTTGAGGTTGATCCCACCAGCATGTACCTGGTCTGGCACGCCCGCCATGACCGGGATCCCGGCATTATCTGGATTCGGGACCACCTCGAGCGCCTGCTGCGGGATCGCTGGCACTGTGGATAAATAGGTCTGTCCCGGTTTTCCGGATAAATAGGTCTGTCCCGGTTTTCCGCGGGGGAACAGAGCTCGCCCATGGCCGCCATTGATCAGCTATTTGTGGCCACTGTGAAGGCCAACCCGGCTTTACGTGTACGACTGGGGAATCCGGATGAACTGCGCAGCAATCAGATGAATCAGACTCTTGATTTGTTGAAGCACCGGACCTTGACCCCCGAGCCCGGGCTGGCCGAATCCCTGCACGACTCGGTGATCACGGCGCTTAATGAAGAGGCTGTCGTCAATGCAGCGTTGGGTAACAAGGGCGGTCTGAACTTAGTGGTTTCCTATGAGGCATTTGCCATGAAAATGGTCGGAGCTCTCCGTCAGGAAATCATTTTTGCCAGGCACCAGAAAAGCCTGGGCCGGCCGGCTCGCTGGCTCTCGGTTCCTATCATTGCCACGTCGCACCTCTGGGAAAATGGCAAAAACGAACAGTCTCACCAAGACCCGACCTTTGGCGACGTGTTAATGGGTGAGATGAGTGACATCGCCCGCGTAGTCTATCCGCCAGACAGCAACAGCGCGTTGGCGTGCCTTAATGCTTGCTATCAGACGCAAGGGCAGGTCTGGGCCATGACAATTCCCAAAGGTCGGTTGCCGGCAGCATTGGAAAGCCGGCAGGCCGAGAAATTGGTGATGGATGGTGCTTTTGCGCTAAGCGAAGGTAATGACGTGCAGTTAATCGCCGTGGGAGCCTATCAACGGCAGGTTTGTGAGGCCGTAGCTGACGACCTCAACGAGCAGGGCATCTCATGCGGCGTTGTCTGCCTGTTGGAACCGGGGCGTTTCCGCGACCCTCGGGACGGGGTAGAGGCGGAGCATCAGTCATCCGGCCAGAACAGAGCGGCGCTGTTCGCCAGTGATGTAAAGCTGCGGGTATTTGTGTGCCATATGCGCCCGGAATCCCTGCTGGGCGTTTGTCGTCCTCTGGACCTGGGGCGGGATCGTACATTGGCTTTCGGTTACACCAATCATGGGGGAACGCTTGATACCGCGGGTTTGCTGCTCGCTAATGGCAGCGATCCTCAATCGGTCAGGCAAGCCATTGTGTCAAGACTGGACAAGCTGGACGCGATGAGCAGCAGGTGCTAGAGCAGTTTGGTGAGGAGCACCGCACCTATCACAGTCGTATTACCCCTCGGTGCCAGGATGAAGTTTGGTCACGTCGGCTTCGCTGGGTAGCGTTGCCGCCAGAACCGCGCTGCCGACCAGTGCCGCGATGGCAGAGGCGAATAACACGCCCTGGCGGGCTGCGGTCAGAGCCGCCGGGGCATCGAAAGCCAGTCCGGCGATAAACAGGCTCATGGTGAAACCGATACCCGCCAGCACGGCCACCCCGAAGAGGTGCCACCAGTGAACCCCGATGGGCAGTCGTGCGAGGCGTAGGCGGATTGCCAGCCAGGTGAAGATAAACACCCCCAACGGTTTGCCTAGCACGAGGCCGAGGGCTGCACCGAGAAAGACGTTGCCGAAACCCTCACTTCCATCTCTCATCACAATTCCTGCATTGAAGAAAGCGAATACGGGCACGACGCCGAAGGCGACCCAGCGCTTCAGGCCAAGGTAGGTGCGAGCAAGGGGGGAGTTTTCTCGATGGCCATCTTTGGTCTTGGCAGGAATGGCAAAAGCGATCACGACCCCGACCAAGGTCGCATGAACCCCAGATTTGAGTACCGCGACCCACAACACCAGCCCCAGCAGCACGTAAGGCAGGGCGCTCATGACCCGCAAGCGATTTAGAACGGTGAGCCCAGCGAGGGCAATGCTGGCGATAATCAGGGCCTCTCCCGCGAGGCGTTCTGTATAGAACAAAGCGATGATTATGATGGCACCGAGATCGTCGAATACCGCCAAGGCCATAAGGAACACCCGCAATGCGGGGGGGACGCGCTTGCCGAGCAGCGAGAGCACCGCCAACGCCAGCACGATGTCGGTGGCGGTAGGCACGGCCCAGCCGTGGGCTGCGATACCCTCAGTTCCATTGATCTCCAGGTAGATCAGTGCCGGCAGCATCATGCCGCCAATCGCAGCGATGCCGGGGAGTGCGGCTTGTTGGATCGAGCCCAACAGTCCCCCAAGCAACTCGCGCTTGAGTTCGACCCCCATCAACAGGAAAAAGAACACCATCAGCCCGTCGTTGATCCACAGGATCAGCGGCTTGTGGATGCCCAGGGCGCCCACATGCACTGACACAGGGGTGTGATGCAGGAATTGGTAGAACTCGCGTAGCGGGGTGTTGGCAAGCACCAACGCCAAGAGCATGGCACCAACGGTAATTAAGCCCGCCGCCCGTTCTTCAGATCCCTGTTTTGTCAGTGTCGTCATGCATGAGGCCAAATAAATATTGTCATATACATTGCTTGTTCGGCAAACCGCAGGCCGAAACAGGTGGGGCGAGCCGATGTTTGTCGGGAGGTGCCCGGCGTAGGCATTCGGTGAACTGTCCCTCTGGCATCCTTTTGCCATGCTTGGTCGTACCGTGTCCATGGCCCGTCACACGAGCGCCGCAGTCGAAACGCATCATCAGGAATATGTTTCCTGCCCAAGGCATGAAGTACGCCAGCTCGTTCATAGTATTGTTCCTTCAACAGGGAGTTATTGTCAAATCTGGTGTATGAGCATCAGGCGGCGTCTCTGCCGGATTGATCATCCACCCGGAAACCGGGACAGATCCGGAAACCGGGACAGATCTATTTTCCACGCGCCGGTCCTTGAAAGTTTGGCCCCGCTCGCACCCAAGCCTTTCTCTGTAGGCTAGAATACAAATCCCCAGGCACAGGACGGATCCTGTGCCTTGACTCCACAAGGCAAGGAGAAGCCAATGCCCCGTCAGGCTCGGGTGATCGTGCCCGGACTTCCTCATCATATTGTACAGCGCGGTCACAACCGCCAGGCCGTGTTTGTTGAAACTCGCGACTATGAGTACTACCTGTCGAATCTGAGAGAGTGGAAGGTAACGCTCGGTCTGGAGGTATACAGTTATTGTCTGATGACCAATCATGTCCATCTGGTGGTCCGCGCGACGGATGAACTGTCCGCCATTCCCCAACTGATGAAGCGTCTCGCAGGTCGCCAGACTCGTTTCGTAAATAGTATGGAAGGGCGTAGTGGTTCCTTGTGGGAAGGGCGGTACAAGGTCAGCCCTATCGATACGGATGCTTACTTGTTGAGCTGCTGCCGCTACGTCGAACTGAACCCGGTGAAGGCGCAGATGGTGGAGTTTCCGGAGTTATACCCTTGGTCCAGCTATCCAGCACGGGTAGGGCTTATGGCCCAAGACTGGCTTGATGAACCGCCCACCTTGGGCAACCTTGGGCGAACCCCAGAGGATCGGATTCAAAACTATCGTAACTTCGTTGCCGATAGTGCCAACGCGATATCTGATGGTTTGATTCGTCAGGCAATCGATCGAAACAAATTGACAGGTGGTGAACGATTTATTGATGAGGTAGAGCGGCGTACCGGCATTCGCGTGGAAATGCGTGGTCCTGGGCGACCGAAAGGTGAGAAATAGGTCTGTCTGGGTTTCAAGTCCCGGTTTCAATCGCGCTTGAGGTTTGAAGCGGGCTTCTCAGAAGCCTGTGTCAGGGCCAGCCTTCAATTAACCAGCCCAATAAAATGCATCAGCATCAAAACCAGCATGACAGCAACCGCGCCCATCATCATGATAAACATCGTCCTGCCCAACAGGCGGTCAAACCAGTTGGTGTTTTCGTAAATTGGTCGCTCATCTGCCGCAGTGAAGGAGAGGGTTGACCGTCTGAGCCGTTCGCTGAGCCATTGGGGGCGGCACATGGCGCCAGCGACGTTGAAAATATCCCAGCGACTGGCGAACTCAAGTCCTAGTTTGTGCCCATCCATAAACGTAAACCAATGATCTTATTGTAAAAAATGCGAACTGAATAAATAAAACCTCCGGCGGAAAATGGCATTCTTTGTTTCAACCAATTGAAATTAAAAGAAAAACCAAAATCCGCGGAGGCCACAATGCGAAAAAAAAGCATTGCACAACGCAGTATATTCGATGTGTTTGCCGAGCACGAACTCGGCCGTGAGTTGAAGCTCATGTCCGATTGGCTGGATGAGCACCCCGAAGTGCTGGAGGGGGTGGCTGCGGACTTGGGCCGAGACCGGGTGAAGCCGACCGGACGCCGTGGCTTGTCGGTGGAGACCGTGTTGCGTTGTGCCCTGCTCAAGCAGCGCCGCCAGCTCAGCTACGAGGAGTTGGCCTTTTGCCTGGAGGACTCTCGGTCGTTTCAAGCCTTTGCGCGGCTGGAGCCGGCCTGTCGGCCCCGCAAATCCGTGCTTCAGGCTTGCATCGGCCGCATTCGCGCCGAAAGCTGGGAGCGGATCAACCGGACGTTGCTGGTCAGTGCGCAAGCGGAGAAGGTCGAGCGTGGACGCAAGGTGCGGGTAGACAGCACGGTGACCGAGACGGATATTCATCCACCCACCGATAGCAGCCTGCTGTGGGACGGGGTCCGCGTCCTGGTTCGCTTGCTGAAGTGGGCTCAGGCGTTGGCGGGCGACACCCGGTTGACCTGGCATGATCACGGTCGGGCGGCGAAAAAGTATGATCGCCAGATCCAGTATGGGCGAGGCAGGCAGTCGCAAGACAAGCGCTACCGGAAGCTGCTCAAAGTGGCCCGTGCCACGCTGGATTATCTGCACGAAGCCCAACTGAGGCTGGAGGCCCTGGCGGTGGAGGCGCAGGACCTGGCCGACTGGCAGGGGGAGGCGGTGCGCTATGGCGTCTTGCTGGCGCGGGTGATCGATCAGACAGAGCGGCGGGTCCTCAAGGGGGAAACGGTGCCGGCAAGCGAGAAGGTGTTCAGCCTGTTCGAGGCCCATACGGACATCATCATCAAGGGTGGGCGAGAGATCCAGTATGGCCACAAGCTCAATCTGACGACAGGCGTTAGCGGCCTGGTGCTTGACGTGTTGATCGAGCCAGGCAACCCCGCCGACAGTGAGCGTTTTATGCCGCTGCTGGAACGGCAGATCGCCTGTTACGGGCGTGCACCACGCCAAGTGGCCGCCGATGGCGGCTATGCCAGCCAGGCGAATGTGCGCCACGCCAAGGCCCTGGGCGTCAAGGACGTGGCCTTTCGCAAGAAGAAGGGCCTGAGGGTCGAGCAAATGGCGAAAAGCCTTTGGGTCTATCGTCGGCTGTGTGACTTTCGGGCGGGTATTGAGGCGGGTATCTCGTGTTTGAAGCGGGCCTATGGGCTGACTCGCTGCACCTGGAAGGGGCTGTCTCATTTCCGAGCCTATGTCTGGTCGGCGGTGGTGGCCCATAATCTGGCGGTGTTTACGCGGCAGCGCCCCACTTAGCCCATCCCAAGATCCGCCGAACTCAGGTAGAGTGCATCGGCTAGAGGGGCCGAGGGGTGAGTTCGCCCGAAAACCGTCCTAATGCGGCCTCGGACGGCGAATTTGCCCCCCCGTGGTCCTGAAGTGTGTGAAGCGAGGGTGAGGTGTGGTTCCGTGGCCGGCCTCGCCAAGTGTGAATATTGAAAAACGCCTGTTTATGGATGGGAACTAGTTTGTCCCTGGTTTCGGGATTTTTCCTTAGCCTTCTGACTGTAATCTGTCCGAAGAGAAGAAAAAGAACCCATCCAATCAGAATGAAGAGGAAACAGATCCCGAGTAGAGTCGAAAAGGTCATAGGGCTGCCAGCCACTCCATAATGTCGTCGTACCAACTGCCGCTGTTTTTCTCAAAAACATGATTGGCAGCCACAGCGGTGCCGGCAGCGCCTACGGCAATAGCAGCACCACCGACAATCAGGCCCACTAGTCCTACGGGTGTAAATGCAGCCAAAAGGACTAGGAGTCTGCGCGGCAGAAACGTTTTGAGCCCTCGTTTCCGCCAGACCGGATCATTGTCTGGCCGGAAGGAGTGTTCGCGATATCGGATCGGCTCCATCATCGCTTTCGATCCAGCCAGTTAACCGGTTAAAAGGGGCATCGCAGGGCCCCAGCTGTACCTACCGTGAGCCAAAGGCTGCCTCAGCGACTTATGCCAGCCTCATCAGTGAACTCATGCGCCTGAGATTGAGCGACAGACAGACAAGATCCCATTCACCCTGCACCGCCTGAAGGCCCCGCAAGCCGAACTGCCGGAAGCCCAGGACATTCTTGATCCAGCCATTCACCGCCTCAACCATGTGCTTGCGCTGAGCGTAGACTGCTCGCCCCTCCGCCGTGGTAAGCTTCTCCTCCATGCGGGCCGTCGCCGGGTACCGGCTCGCGTTTATATCTCCGGTTTTTTTGCCTTCCCGGCGCAGCGAGACGTAGCCATCTATGCCTTTTGTCTCCAATGCCTGCAAGTCTTCCTCTTTGCGATAACCCGCATCAGCCAGACATTGGCCCGGGTAACTTCCCAGAGTTTCTTTTACCTCGCCCAGCAGCGGCACCAGACAGCCGTTATCACTGGGGTTGTTACCCTGGCGGTTGCCCACGATGATCTGGAACTCGCCATCCACGGCCAGTTGGCCGTTATAGCATTGCTGGAACCCATCATTCGTTTTCATGATCCGGCTTTGGGGGTCGGTAAAGTTACTCTGGGCCTTGTCCTCCGGAACTCCATAATCTCTCTTGAAGTTCCGGCCACCCTTGGGTGAGCGGCGATCATCGTCTGGATGCCGGCCTTTGGCCTCATCTTGCGTTTTTTGATCCGCTTCCAGTTTCTCCTTCGCTGCCCGGATCTTGTCCAGCCGCCCCTGACGGTGCTGAAGCTCTTCGGGTAACTCGTCGCCCCGCTGATCCGGGCCAAACTGTTGGTCTTCCGATTCATCCACACGGCGAGCCTGGCCACAAAGCTCATCAACCTCTTTTGACAGACGGGCTTCTTCCTCCCGCATGCGGTCATAGCTCATGGCCTTGTGCTTACTGGCGTTGGCCCGGACCTTGGTGCCATCAATCGCCAGCGTACCGAGAGTAACCAATTCCGCTTCCTGGGCGATCCGGACCACCTGAATAAATACGGCCTTGAACGCAGCCAGGTGTTGCTTGCGAAAATCGCAGATAGTGCGGTGTCTGGGGAAATTGCCAGCCGCCAGGACCCGAAGGGCGACATCTTCTTCCAACTTCCGGGCGATCTTTCGTGATGAAAACACGCCGGTCGCGTACGCATAGATCAACACCTTCAACATCATCCGCGGATCGAAAGGCGAGTTGCGCCGACCGCTCCCTTCATACCGGGCGTAGAAGGCACTCAGATCCAGTTCCTCGACCACGTCACTGATGAAATAGGCCAGATGCCCTTCGGGCAGCCACTCGTTCAGGCTCGGGGGAAGAAGCAGTTCCTGATCAGGTGAATAGGGGCGGAAGGTGGTTCCCATCGGATTCTCCGGTGCTGAAGAATTGCCAAAGTGGAAAGTTTGATGCGTATCAATTCCTCATTATAGAGAGGCTCTTTTTTCATCTTTTGTTGGATTTTTTCAGCATGAATTCAGGCTCATGAGTTTTAGTGGTAGGTAATGGCTGTCTGCTGGCGTAATTGTCAAAACGAAACAACATAAGGGAAAGGGAAGATGGATATTAAAACCTTCGGAGAACTTATTAACTGGACACGGGACCTGCATGCTCATCTTGCAAGATGCCTGTCCCACTGCGCCACTAAGAATGAAGAAGAGCGAGCACAAGCGTTGCTGGACTATTTGGCGACCCATGAATCGGAAATGGAACGTATTGTGAACGAGTTCAAGTCGCAGGGCGATTCCAAAGCGTTGGAGACAAGGGTCTACGACTACCTGTCTCACCATCCCATTAAGACCCACAGAACCTGCGATGAGCCCTACGCACAGCTGGATTTTGAGGGCATATGCAGAGAAGTATTCGATTTCCATGATCAGATAGAGGACCTTTATCGCACCATGGCCGACAAAGCCGAGATTCCCGAGGCGAAAGAATTACTGCAGTCGTTGCTAACCATGGAAGAGAACGAAGCTATGCGATTGGCCAGGCAGATAGGGCGTATGAACGACCTCTGATCAGAACACTGAAATTATTCTTCGACGCAGAAAAGGATGTTGATACATGGTGGCGTCTTCCAGTCAGTTACGGGTTTTCAAGATGGGTATCAATACTCGTCAGGAGCCTGTCGTCTACATGCGTGATGATTGTGATGTGTGCCTTTCAGAAGGATTCGCCGCCAGTTCCAGGGTGGGAATTTCCTCGCAGGGACGTTCCATCATCGCAACTCTCAATATTTCGTCTGATGAAACGGTTCCCAAAGGGTATGCGGGGCTTTCAGATATCGCCATAGAGCGGCTCGGGGTGGCTCAGTCTGACCTGGTTTCAGTACATCATGCGCCCTATATCGAATCCTTGAGTCTGGTTCGTCGGAAAGTATTCGGACACAGCTTGCTTCCGGCTGAGATGGCCCGCATTGTCTCCGATATCTCCGCACACAAATACAGCGATGTCGAAATAGCCTGTTTCCTGAGCGCTTGTGCGGGTGGCAGATTAGGTTTCGATGAGATTGTTGCTTTGACCCAGGCGATGGTGAATTGCGGACAACAGCTCGATTGGCCAGGCGTGGATCGTGTGTTCGACAAACACTGTGTTGGAGGCCTGCCGGGCAACCGGACCACGCCGCTGGTTGTGTCGATCGTCAGCGCAGCAGGCTTAGTAATGCCTAAAACCTCCTCCCGTGCCATCACCTCACCGGCGGGAACAGCGGACACCATGGAAGCGCTGACCAATGTGAGGCTTGGGCTGAACGAGATTCGCCGTGTGGTCAGAGAAACCGGTGCCTGTCTCGCCTGGGGTGGGGCGATGAACCTCAGCCCGGCTGATGACCTGTTGATTCGCATCGAGAGAGCGCTGGACCTTGATGGTGAGGGCCAGCTCGTGGCCTCGGTGCTGTCCAAGAAGATTGCTGCCGGTTCCACCCATGCGGTGATTGATATTCCGGTGGGGGAGACGGCCAAGGTTCGAACGCCCGGCGATGCCGACCGGCTGGCCTCTCTTTTCACAAGCGTTGGGGCGGCCTGTGGGCTGAAGGTACGCTGCATCGCGACAGACGGCAGCAAGCCGGTTGGTGCAGGGATCGGGCCGACAGAGGAGGCCCGTGATGTTTTGGCCGTGTTGCAGGGAAAGCGGGGTGCGCCGGAGGATCTACGGAGCCGCGCCATCATGCTGGCTGGCCATTTGTTCGATCTGGCTGATGGTCGTGGCGTGAAAGAGGGGATGGTCAAAGCAGAACGACTACTTCAAAACGGCTCTGCCTGGGGGCAGTTCAAGCGTATAACAGAGGCTCAGGGAGGGCAGAGGAGCTTAGGTGAAGCCCGTTTTAGGCGCCCAGTTCTGTGCTCGGAATCCGGAACAATCGTGTCTATCGACAATCGTCGGCTTGCCCGTGTCGCCAAGCTGGCAGGCGCACCTGCCAGCTCTACCGCAGGGCTGCGGCTACTGGCGACCGTCGGTGATAGAGTCACTAAGGGAGAGCCTCTCTATGAATTGCTCAGTGACAGTCCGGGGCAGCAGGATTATGCGCTGGCGTTTAACGATATGGGGCCGGCAATCTTCACTGTAAAGCGAGAGGAATGATTGTGGGCATTACTGAAAAAAGTGTGTTGTTCAGCCTTGCTCCCCATCCATTACGGGAAAAACTTTGTGATCGGCTCAATCTGGAGCCGGGAAGTTTGGAGGTGCGGAGGTTCCCTGATGGTGAGTCCTACTTACGTGTGCTCACATCAGTCAAAGGTGCGAACTGCGTAATATTGGCCGACCTAACGCATCCAGACACCAAATACCTTGCTCTCCTGTTTCTCTTTGAAACTCTCCGGGAACTCGGTGCCAGGTCGATTGGGTTGGTGGCGCCCTATCTTTGCTATATGCGCCAGGATCGACGCTTCGAAGAAGGGGAGGCGGTCACTTCCAGGGTGTTTGCCCAGTCTTTGTCTTTACATATCGACTGGCTGATCACCGTTGATCCGCATTTGCACAGGTACCAGTCTCTTGACGAAATCTACAGCGTACCCACGCAAGTTGTTCAGGGAGCACCGGCGCTGGCGGATTGGCTACGGGGGCAAAACGGTCTGTTGCTGGTAGGTCCGGACGCGGAAAGTGAGCAATGGGTATCAAGTATCGCGCAGGCCAGTAACCATCCTTATGTCATTGGCACCAAGCAGCGTCTGGGTGACCGGCGCGTTGAAGTCACCTTGCCGGATATCTCGGCGTATAACGGCCGGAAAGCCGTCATCATTGATGACGTTATTTCCAGCGGCCGCACCATTGGCGAGTGTGTCAGGGCACTTAAGGCACAAGGCACGGAGGCCATCCTGTGTGCGGCGGTGCATGGCATTTTTGCGGAGGCCTCGGACACCTACCTTCTGGGTACCGGCCTGCAGACGCTGGTGACCACCAACACGGTTCCACACAGCAGCAATGAGATCGATGTCAGCGAGTTGCTGGTGCCGCCGGTCAGGCATTTTCTCAATCAGGTGGAGGATGAGCGCCGATGAACATTACATTTCTGGGTGGCACGGAAACCGTGACCGGCTCCAAGTTCCTGGTTGAAACCGGCCAGACACGTGTATTGGTCGATTGCGGCCTGTTTCAGGGGTACAAGTGGCTGAGAAAGCGCAACCGGCAACCGTTGCCGCTCGATATTGCCTCGCTGGATGCCGTGCTTCTGACCCATGCCCATCTGGATCATTCAGGCTACATCCCCGTGTTGTACAAGCAGGGCTTCCGGGGGGCGGTTTATACCCATCATGCCACCCGAGAGCTATGCAGCATATTGCTGGCCGATAGCGGCCATCTTCAGGAAGAGGAGGCACATTACCTCGGCCGCCATAAGCTGAGCAGGCATGAGAATCCGGAGCCCCTGTATGATCAGGAGGATGCAGAAGCCTGCATGGAGCTGTTTCAGTCGGTGGACTTTCACCAAGTGATCCAGCTCGGTGATATACGCTTTCATCTGCGACCGGTCGGGCACATTCTCGGGGCGGCCTGTGTCATCATCGAGGCGGAAGGTAAACGCGTCGGTTTTTCCGGCGATGTGGGCCGCCTCAATGATATTTTCATGAGGCCACCGGCACCCCTGCCAGCACTCGACATGCTGATGCTGGAATCAACATATGGCGATCGTCGCCACGAAGACGTGGATTTGCCGTCACAATTGGCGGACATCGTCAACGAAACGGTCGACAAAGGGGGCAATATACTGATTCCAGCCTTTGCCGTGGGCAGAGCGCAGGTCTTGCAACATATGCTCACCGACCTGATGAAGGCGGGACGAATTCCAAGGTTGCCAGTTTATCTGGATAGCCCCATGGCGATTGATGTTTCTGAGATTTACTGCCGCTACGAAGATCAGCATCGGTTGAGCAGTTCAGAATGCCACGAAATGTGCAGCACCGTTCATTATAGCCGCAGCGTCCAGGACTCCAAGGCGCTGGCTGATCAGGCCTACCCGCACGTAATTATTGCAGGCAGCGGTATGGCAACGGGCGGTCGCATTCTTCATCACTTCAAGCGTCTCCTCGGCCAGCACCGCACAACCGTTATCTTTGCCGGTTATCAGGCAGGGGGGACACGAGGCGCCAAAATGGTTGATGGAGCGGAAAGGATCAAGATCCACGGCGACTGGGTTCCGGTCAAGGCCCGGCTGGAGGTGTTGAGTGGGCTTTCCGGACATGGAGATTTCACAGAGATTGAACAGTGGCTGGCTCAAAGTGACTTAGCCCCCGAAACGCCGATCAACTTGATTCATGGAGACCCTGATGCGCTGGAGGCCATGAAGGATCACTTGCGTCAGAACACCCGGTTTGAGGTGGAGGTGGCAAGCTACCAATCCATTTTGCGTCTTTGATGTGAGACCGGGCAAATACCCGGGGTAATCCGGATATTTACGGCGAGGATTTCTAATAGGCCACCATTAACGTCAGTAGAGTTATCAGGGAGAGATCATGAACGGCTATTCCATTGAGGATTCACATCGAATCCAGCAGCGTGCTGCCCAATACCGGCAGCGTTACCCCCAGTTTGCCAACTGGGCAAAAGGGCGCGGGGTGATCGAACATACCGATTTGACCCAGGTGCGCGTGTTCGACCTGTGCCAGGAACTCGTGTGTGCCGGGCGTTATGACTCGCTCGACGATGCCCTGATTATTTTCGAGGCTGCAGACACCCTCACCAACGCGGCCATGTGGCTGGTAGCCCACATGACTTATGCCAGCAGAGTGGACCTGTCCGGACAGCCGCTGGCGGCGGATGACTTCAAGGAAAATCCCCAGGGGCATACCGGTGGTTCGCTGAACATGGTGCCTGCCTATCTTGGCTACACGGCCGCCAACGCGTTGGCGGGGCTGACCCGTAGCTGGCTGATGGGGCAGGGGCACTGTGTGGCGGCTATCGAAAGCGTCAACATACTGCTCGGCAATCTGCATCCAGAACAGCAGGATCGGTACACGCTCGACGAGGCGGGGCTGTCCCGGCTGGTGAGTGACTTTTACAGCTACGCCGTCACTCTCGATGGGACACCGGGGGTTCCCCTGGGCAGTCACGTCAACCCCCACACTGCCGGCGGGCTGATCGAGGGCGGATACCTGGGCTTTGCGGAACTGCAATACACCCATATGCCGCTGCCGGGGGAGCGTCTGGTCGCGTTTCTCAGTGATGGGGCATTTGAGGAGCAGCGGGGCAGCGACTGGGCAAGCCGCTGGTGGCGAGCCGAGGACTGTGGCCTGGTGACCCCGGTGATGATTGCTAACGGGCGCCGCATTGATCAACGGTCAACCATCTTTCTGCAAGGAGGCACGGACTGGTTCCGGCAGCACCTGGAGCTCAATGGTTTTTACCCCATACTCATTGATGGCCGCGACCCTGCGGCCTTTATCTGGGGCATCTTCGAGGCCGAATCGAGGCTTCAGGCGTGCAGCGAACAGGTCAGCGCCGGCCACATGAGGTACCCTGTAAAGCTCCCCTATCTGATTGCCGAGACGGTCAAAGGCTATGGTTTCTATGGTGCTGGCTCAAACGCGGCGCATGGTACCCCGCTTCCGGCAATACCGAGATTTGATGAGGTCTCGCGCAGGCACTTTAACGAATCCATTGCCCGTTTGTTTGTGCCCGAGATCGAGATTCACGGCGCCCGCGACGTGCTGGCAACTCACCGGGCAGACGATCGGCCTGCGGAAAAGGATCATCCGCTGAGCTGTCGTGACGTCAAGCTGCAAACTGTGCCCGAACCGGTCTGGTTGCAAACGGCGGTATCAGAGTCGCCCATGGTTGCGATTGATCGGCAGTTTGTTGCCCTTGTAAAGGCCAACCCGGCGCTTCGTATTCGCCTGGGGAACCCGGATGAATTGCGTAGTAATCAGATGAACCAGTCGCTTGACCTTCTGAAGCATCGCACCCTGACGCCCGAGCCCGGCCTTGCGGAATCCCTTCACGGCTCGGTAATCACAGCCCTGAATGAGGAGGCCGTTGTCAGCGCCGCTCTGGGTAATAAGGGAGGTATGAATCTGGTGGTGTCCTACGAAGCGTTTGCCATGAAAATGATTGGCGCTCTTCGGCAGGAAATTATTTTTGCGCGACACCAGAAAAGTCTCGGTCGGCCCGCCCGATGGTTATCCGTGCCGGTCATTGCGACGTCGCACCTCTGGGAAAACGGCAAGAACGAGCAGTCTCATCAGGACCCGGCCTTCGGCGAAGTCCTGATGGGAGAAATGAGTGACACTGCCCGCGTTGTCTATCCTCCCGACTGCAATAGTGCTGTGGCGTGCCTTAACGAGTGTTTTCGAACCCAGGGGCAGTTCTGGGCCATGACGGTTCCCAAGGCAAAACTGCCTGCCGTTTTTGACGGCCGTCAGGCTGTGCAATTGCTCCGGGATGGTGCCATCGCTCTTGGTGAAGCCGGTGATGTGCAGTTGATCGCTGTCGGCGCCTATCAACTCCGGGTTTGCCTTGAGGTTGCCGAAGCGCTGGCTCAGAGAGGGCTTTCGAGTGGTGTGGTCTGCCTTCTCGAGCCCGGTCGATTCCGGAGTCCCCGGGATCCAATCGAGTCAGGGCATCAGTCTGGTAGTTCTTACAGGGCCGAGCTGTTTCCTCACGATACAAAACTCAGAGTGTTCGTGTGCCATATGCGCCCAGAGGCCTTGCTGGGACTCTGCCGTCCTCTCGATCTCGGGCCCGACCGGACGCTGGCGTTTGGCTATGAAAACCATGGTGGCACCCTGGATACATCGGGGCTGCTGCAGGCCAACAAATGTGATGCCCATTCGATAGTGCAGGCGATCCTGTCAAAAAGTGGCTCCTCAGGCGCTGATAAGGCGACATTGTAGCGATGGAGCGCGAGGATCGATTTACAACAGTCTTTACGGGGAAAACTAAAGCGCTGGTCATCACCGTACTGATTCTCACACTAAAACAATCCGGGCGGCAACCGATGCAGCTAGCCGCCCCACATACAGGTCAATCATGCTATGAATGAATCGTTCAATCACGCTGGGGCCTGGGGCATCACACTGATCGTTATCGTTCTGGTGTCCTGGTTCTTTTACCGTTATTTCGCGCCGAAAAACTGGCGGGAATGGGCCGGCGCCGGGGTGGTGCAGGCCTTCATCATTGCGCTTTATGCAGAAATGTACGGCTTTCCGCTCACTATTTATCTGTTGGTGCGCTTTTTTGGCCTCGACAGTGAGTATGTCAGCGCCAGCCTGTGGTCGACCCTGGTAGGGCTGGGTGAAACCGGGATGTTGGTCTCAATGTTGCTCGGCTATGCGCTCGCGTTCACCGGGATCGGCCTCTTTATTCAGGGGTGGCGTCAGGTCCACAAGGCACGAGGTGAAAACCGTTTGGTGAAAGACGGCTTGTATGCGTATGTGCGGCATCCGCAATATACGGGGCTATTCATCGCTCTGTTTGGAGAAGGGGTGGTGCACTGGCCGACGTTATTCTCGGTCGGCCTTTTTCCGGTGATCGTGCTTGTCTACACATGGCTGGCTCGACGTGAGGAACGGCAGGTGCTCAAGGAGTTCGGTGAGGAGTACCGTGCCTACCAGCGGCAGGTGCCGATGTTCATCCCCCGCTGGGGGCGGTGGCGTCAGCTCGCCGCTGCGTCACGAAATAGTAGTGAAAATGATACGGTGTGACGCAGGTATTGGTTTTGCCGGTCGACTGGTTCGCATCAGGCTCGATTCCGTTGAGACGGCGTACAGGAGCGATCATTCCCGGGTGTCTGACTATACTGCGTGGCGCCCCCACATACGGTGCTGGCTCAATCTCATGATATCCGGCCATTGTAAAAACTGACCTGCATCAAGATAAGGGCGGCACGACTGACAATTTCAGTTTCGTTTCAGTTTCAAGGTGTCTAATTGTTCATGTTTTGGATCAGTGGCTTTTCGAAAGCCTTTTTCCGGAACAGCTATATACGTCTCTTCATCTAACCCAGAAGGGTGCACCTATGAAAAAACTCCATTTTATTAAGCTGTCGCTGGCAGCCTCCGTATTCGCAAGCGGGGCCGCGATCGCAAACGAAGACACCGAATCAAGAATTGCCAACCTTGAGTCGCAGATCGCGGCACTGCGGGAGGATGTAAAGAGCAACAATCTCGATACGCTGTCCAAGCTGCATATGTCCGGATATAGCAACGTTGATTTCATAGCGGGCTCTGATCGACAGCAAGACGGTTTTACGGCAGCAAATTTTGCGCCGATCTTTCATTTTCAGTTTTCCGACCGGGTGCTGTTTGAAGGCGAGCTTGAAATCGTGACGAATGCCGATGGTGTAACTGAAATCGCAGCAGAATATGCGAACATCAATCTTATCCTGAACGATTACATGGCACTGGTCGCGGGCAAGTTTTTGAGCCCGATCGGCCAGTTCCGCCAGAATATCCATCCCGCCTGGATCAACAAGCTACCTACCGCACCCGTGGGCTTTGGTCACGGGGGCGCAGCCCCGCTCTCCGACCTGGGTGTTCAGTTGCGTGGCGGCATTCCGCTGAGCGGGTCGATGCGGGCCAACTACGCCTTGTTCACCGCGAACGGTCCGACCCTTCTGGTTGATGATGATCCCGGCCAAGAAGTGGAAATTGAAATGGAAACCGAGGCTGCCGCATCCAATGGCGATGGTAATATGGTCTACGGTGGCCGGGTAGGCTTCCTGCCGGTGCCGGCGCTGGAGCTGGGCCTGTCCGGCGCCCTGGGCAAGATCGGCGTGGCCGAGGGGCACGATGTGTCTGACCTGGCGGCAGGAGAGCCGGACCGTGACTACACCGTTCTGGGCGCGGACGCCGTTTACAACCTTGACACCCTGCAGCTGCGCGGTGAATTCATCCAGCAGACCGTGGGAAGCGAAGCCAGCAGCACAGTTGCTGATGGCGCGGCGGCCGGGGAACTTGACTTCAGAGCCTGGTATGCGCAGGCGGCGTACCGGGTGCCGGATACCAAGTGGGAAGGTGTTGCCCGCATAGGTGACCTGGACACCCCGAATGCCGATGCAAACCGCTCCCAGTGGTCCGTTGGGGTGAATTACCTGTTCGCAAACAACGTTATCATCAAGGCGGCCTACACCGTGGACGATTACGACTACAACGCTATCAACGATGACGAGCGCTTCAACATTCAGTTGGCTTACGGCTTTTAAGAGGGTATTAACATGAAACTAATGAACCGCAACCTCATCAGTAACGCTGCACTCATGGCCGCGCTTTTCATCGGTGGCGCAGGTTCAGCCGCTGCCCAGGACGCCGACGACCCCATGGCGTTCGTCCGGGGCGCCCAGTCATGGGCCGAAAACTGCGCACGGTGTCATAACATGCGCGACCCGGCCGAGTTCCGTGACGATGTCTGGGAGCCAACCGTGCTTCACATGCGAATCCGAGCGGGCTTAACCGGGCAGGAAACAAGGGATATCCTGACCTTCCTCCAGAAAGCCAATGATCCGGCAGATAATAAGGGGGAGAATAAATGAAACGATCATCTTTTCTGATCGCCAGCCTGGTCGCCGGGAGCTTTGCCTACTCAGGCGGAGCCGCGGCTCAGGCGGACAGCGTGGAAGCCGGCGAAAAGCTCTATAACTCCACCTGCGTTGCCTGCCATGGCGCAGACGGAAAGGGCAAGCTGCCCGGCGTTCCTGACTTCACAAAGAGCGATGGCCGGCTGACCAAGAGTGACGATGTATTGGTTACCAATATCATGGAGGGTTTCAAGAGCCCCGGCTCATCCATGGCGATGCCCGCCAAGGGCGGCATCAGCTCATTGACCAAGGAGCAGGCGGAGGCCATGGTTCTATACATGCGCCAGGCCTTTGCCAGCAATTAGTAGTTGAAGTAGGGCAACTCGAAACTCCTTGTTGCCCTACTTCTTAGCATGCGTCGTTATCGCAGAACAGCTCATACAGAACTTCTATGATCCGGCGCGCCTCCTCTCCCGCCAGGGAGTAGTGTATGGTCCGCGCTTCGCGGCGCGCAGATACCAGGCCGTCCTTGCGCAGCAGGGCGAGTTGCTGGGAGACGGCCGCCTGGCGCATCTCCAGTGCATCCGCAAGTTCGCTCACCGCCTGCTCGCCGTCGACCAGTTGGCAGAGGATCATCAGCCGGCTCCGCCCGGAGAGGGCCTTTAGCAGATTGGTGGCCTGATCCGCCGCTTCCGACATCCGATTTTTATTCATACATTCATAGCTCTGCAATCGTGAACATGTTAGGCTTGGTTCAGATGATCGGCTGCTCTTGGCCAGGTAGTCAAGTGTTGCCCGTCGTCGTCTGGCAGGCCCCGGCTCTCCATGGCCCGGCACGTGGCCATGCCAGGTATTGTGTACGGGTGCTTTCAGTGCAGCCAGCGCAGTGCGCAATCTGCTGAAAGTGCCGGAACGCGCTACTATAACAGGAGGGGCATATGTCTATCGACCGCCTTGTACTCGCCTTCGCAGGATCTTTCATTCTTGTAAGTCTGGCTCTCTCCCAGCTCCACTCGCCTTACTGGCTGTGGTTCACCGCGTTTGTGGGCGCCAACATGCTGCAGGCTGCCTTCAGCGGATTCTGCCCTCTGGCGAAGATCCTCAAGGCCCTGGGCAAGAAGCCCGGCGCCGCCTTCGACTGACTTGCGGAGGCGCTGTCAATGGCTGAAAACACCGAGAGTTCGTGGCTACAGTTCGCCACTGACCGTCCTCGACTGACCGTTTGGGCCATGGTGGTTGCCACGCTGGCGCTGGTGGCGCTGGCGGCGCTGCCAAGCGTCTGGCCCGAGCGGTTTGGTCTGCTTAATCCGCTGACCATCGATACCGACCCCGAGAACATGCTCTCTTCCGACGAACCCGTGCGCGTTTTCCACGACGACATGAAGGAGCAATTCTCGCTTTATGACATGGTCGTGGTGGGTGTGGTCAACGAAAGCAACCCTGACGGGGTATTCAATGTCGGTTCGCTGCGGCGCATCTATGAGCTGACGGAGTATGCCAGTACGCTCAGGTGGCCCGATCCGGACAACCCGGGCCGGCAGGAGGGCGTGGTCGAGGAGGATATGCTCGCGCTCTCGCGGGTCGACAACATTGAGCAAGAGGGGGTCGGCTCGGTTCGTTTCAGCTGGCTCATGCCAGAGCCGCCGGATACCCGCAACCAGGCGCTCGCTATTCTTGAGCGGGCGCAACGCATTCCGCTGTTCGACAATACCCTGGTCAGCGCCGATGGTAAGGCAGTCGCCCTTTACCTGCCGCTGACCAGCAAGGACATGAGTTACCGGGTCCGCGAAGCCCTGCTTGACAAAGTCGCTGGCTGGAAGGATACCGGCGATCAGGTCTACATCACCGGGCTGCCCGTGGCGGAGGACACCTTTGGTGTGCAGATGTTCTATCAGATGGCGATCTCGGCGCCACTGGCAATGCTGGTCATCTTCCTGGTGATGTGGTGGTTCTTCCGCCACGTCCGGCTCATTACCTCGGCGATGATCGTGGCCATGGTGGCGGCCGCGAGCACCATGGCGCTGCTGGTGATCAGCGGCAGCACCGTCCACATCATGAGCTCGATGATCCCCGTATTCATCATGCCCATTGCGGTGCTGGACGCGGTGCATATCCTCTCGGAATTCTTCGACCGCTATCCCCTGCATCGTGACCGCCACCGGGCCAGCCGGGAGGTTATGGGGATACTGTTCAAACCGATGCTGTTCACCACCCTGACGACGATGGCCGGGTTTGCGTCACTGGCACTCACCCCGATCCCGCCCGTTCAGGTGTTCGGCATCTTTATCGCGATTGGTGTGTTCCTGGCCTGGTTGTGCACGGTGACCTTCATTCCTGCTTACATCATGCTGATGCCGGAGCGGCGGCTCACCGGCTTCGGGCACGCCGCCGGGGACCCGGACCAGGATACGGTCATGGGGCGCTGGCTGCGTCGCCTCGGCGAGGGCGTGGTCAGCCACGCCAGGGCGGTGCTGGTGGTTACCATGGTCGTGGTGGTGGCCGCCGGTTATGGCATCAGCCTGATCCGCATCAACGATAACCCGGTCAAGTGGTTCGAGCCCGAGCACCCCATCCGGGTGGCAGACCGGGCGCTCAACGAACATTTCGGCGGCACCTACATGGCCTATCTGGCGCTGGTTCCGGAGGGGGATAACGCGGCCCAGGACAACCAGATCTTCAAACGCCCCGAAGTCCTGCGCTACATCGCCAGGTTGCAGCAGCGGCTGGGCGAGACCGGCGTGGTCGGCAAGTCCAACTCCGTCGCCGATCTGGTCAAAACCGTCCACCGCGAACTGCTGGGCGGCGATGACGGAGCCTTTCGCATTCCGGACAGTCCGGCGGCGGTTGCGCAGACCCTGCTCACCTACCAGAATGGCCACCGCCCCCAGGATCTCTGGCACTTCGTCACCCCCGACTACCGCCGTGCCAGCATCTGGGTTCAGCTTACCAGTGGCGACAACCGGGATATGAGCCGGGTGGTTCAGGCGCTCGACGACTTCATCGCGGCCAACCCTCCGCCTGCGTCGATCCAGGCACGCTGGTTTGGTCTTAACTACATCAATGTGGTCTGGCAGGAAAAAATGGTCAGCGGCATGGCCATGGCCCTGTTCGGCAGTTTCGTGGTCGTGCTCCTGCTGATGGCCTTATTGTTCCGCTCGCTGCTCTGGGGACTGCTGTGCATGATTCCCCTGACTGTGACCATCGGGGCCATCTACGGTCTGATCGGTATCATCGGCAAGAACTACGATATGCCGGTCGCCGTGCTGAGCGCCCTGAGTCTGGGGCTCGCCGTGGACTACGCCATCCACTTCCTGGCCCGCGCCCGCGCCACCCAGGCTGAGACAGGCTCCTGGCGTCGCTCGGTGGCGCCGATGTTCGGCGAGCCGGCACGGGCGATAACCCGCAACGCCATCGTACTTGGCGTTGGTTTCCTGCCGCTGCTGGCCGCACCGCTCGTGCCCTACCAGACGGTGGGGGTATTTATCGCGGCCATTCTGTTGACCGCCGGCCTGAGCACACTGCTGATCCTGCCGGCACTGGTAACCCTGCTGCAACGATGGCTGTTTCCCGGTGCCCGCAGGGCCGCCCCGAATCCGCAAAACCAAGAGGAAGGCGTGCAATGAGTAGATACTGGCCTGTTACCCTGTTCCAAAAGCTGACCCTGGTGGTGATCGCGCTGGGCATCACGCCCATTGCCCTGGCCCAGGATGCCGGTGGTGCGCCTTCGGTGGAGCGTATTGTCAACCGGGCCAATATGGTCTCCTACTTCCAGGGGCGTGATGGCCGCGCCAGGGTCGCCATGACCATCACTGACCGCCAGGGGCGTACCCGCAGTCGCGAGCTTACCATTTTGCGGCGGGACGGCCCGGAGACAGATGCCATTGAGGGGAGCGCCTATCGTGGCGAGCAGAAGTACTATGTCTATTTCCGGCGGCCGGCGGATGTGAGCCAGATGACGTTGCTGGTGTGGAAACACCAGGACCGGGACGACGACCGCTGGCTGTACCTGCCGGCGCTGGATCTGGTTAAGCGAATTGCCGCCTCCGACAAACGCACCAGCTTCGTCGGCTCGGATTTCTTTTACGAGGATATCTCCGGGCGCAGTATTGATGCCGACAGCCATGAGCTGATCGAGACCACAGACAACTACTACGTAGTGCGCAACACACCCAGGCGGCCCGGGGAGGTTGAGTTCGCCTACTACGATGTCTATATCCACAAGCAGTCGTTCCTGCCGGTTCGCACCGAGTATGTCGACGACAGTGGCAACCTCTACCGGCGTTACACCGCGCTGGCGGTGGAGAAGGTGCAGGGTTACCCCACGGTCGTCAAGGCGAGGATGGAGAACCTGCGCAGCGGCGGCACCACGGAGCTGACCTACACTGGCATTGACTATGACCTGGGCCTGCCGGAAGACGTCTTCTCGGAGCGCTACCTGCGCCGGGCACCAAAGGAGTACTTGCAGTGACCACCGGTGCACTGAGGGCAGGAGGGCGTGGATGAACACCAGAAGCCTGCTCTGGGGCATGTTGCTGGCGGGTATCGTTCTCGGTGCAGCGCCCGGGGCGCTATGGGCGGCCGCGCCCGAGCTGCCGGAGGGGCTGGGTGCGCCAGCCAGTGATACCGCGGAACCGGCCCTGCCAGCGGGCCTCGGGGGTGAGGCCGGGGCAGAACAGACCACCGACCGACCGGCTTCGACGGCGCTGCCATTTCGTCTGCGCGGCTTCTGGGAGGCCCGCGGCGGAACCCGGCTGGGCGATGATCCCCGCCAGCGCGATCTCTCCATCGCCGAAACCCGGTTGCAGCTCGAGGCGGAGAAGTATTTCCGGGGAGCAACGTTGCGCCTTACCGGCGATTTTCTCTATGACGACCTGGACGATGATCGGTCGGTGGACCTGGAATCGGGTGAGGGCGCCTTCGACCTGCGCGAGGCCAGCCTGGTGTTTTCGCCGAGCGCGGACACCGATGTCAAGCTGGGGCGCCAGATACTCACCTGGGGAACCGGCGACCTGGTGTTCATCAACGATCTGTTTCCCAAGGACTGGGTCTCGTTTTTTATCGGCCGCGATGTGGAGTACCTCAAGGCGCCCTCGGACGCGCTGAAGGTCTCGGCTTTTTCCAGCTGGGCCAATCTTGACCTTGTCTACACCCCCCGGTTTGACGCTGATCGCTTCATCGACGGCCGCCGTCTCTCTTTCTTCAACACAGGGCAAGGGCGGCTGACCGGGCGCAATGCGGTTGTACTGGCGGACCGCCCGGCGGACGCGTTCGAAGACGACGAGTGGGCCGCCCGGCTGTACCGTAACCTTGGCGCCTACGAGGTCGCGCTCTACGGCTACGACGGCTTCTGGAAGAGCCCGGCCGGGGCTGATCCGGCCAGCGGTCGGGCCAGGTTTCCTCCGCTGTCGGTGCTCGGCGCCAGCCTGCGCGGGCCGGTGGGGCCGGGCATCGGCAACGTCGAGCTGGGCTATTACGATTCCCGCGCCGACCGCGATGGCGACGATCCCACGGTGCGCAACAGCGAGCTGCGCCTGCTGCTCGGCTATGAGCAGGAAATTGCCCGTAACCTGACCCTGGGCCTGCAATACTACCTTGAGCGCATGGGCGAGTTTGAGGCCTACCGGCGGGCCTTGCCCCCTGGTGCCCCGGTGCGGGACGAGAATCGCCACGTCCTCACCCAGCGGCTTACCTGGCTGACACACAGCCAGAATCTGGCGTGGTCGTTGTTTCTGTTCTACTCGCCCTCGGACCGGGACGCGTACCTGCGCCCCCGGGTGGGCTATCAGGTTGATGATCATCTCTCTGTTGAAGCCGGCGGGAACCTGTTTTTCGGCGCCCGGGAGGAAACCTTCTTCGGTCAGTTTCAGGACAACAATAACCTGTATCTGGGGGTGCGCTATGGGTTCTGAAAAGGTTAGGTGTTGATATTGAAGGGCTGGCTACTATAGGCCTCACTCGGTTTACCCAAAGAAAAGGAAATGTATATGTCTTACACAATGAATCGCGTAATTCAGAATGTGGATTTCGAGACAGTGGATGAGCGAACCCGCAAGGCCCTGGCCGATCAGGGTTTCGGGGTTCTGACAGAAATTGATGTTAAGGCCACCATGAAAAAGAAACTGGACAAGGACATGCCCGCCTACAGAATTCTCGGTGCCTGCAATCCGGCCTTGGCTTGGGAAGCAATTGGCGTGGAACCTCGGGTAGGCGCTATGTTGCCGTGCAATGTCATCCTGCGCGAGACCCCGGAGGGCGTTGAAGTCAGTGCGGTTGATCCCGTGTTATCCATGACAGCGATCGATAATGAGCAACTCAAGCATATTGCGGGTGAGGTGAGAGATAGGCTGTCGGAGATTATCAAGGCGGTATGACTCGACTCGCACCAAAGCACTCGCTGCGTCCTTAATCATTGCCGCACCGGGTGGCTGGGCCCCTGGTTCGGCATACCAGGCAAGTTGAGCCCCGATCTAAGTCGGCCCACGTCAAAGCCACTTGCGTAGCAACAGGCCAAGCGTGTCATACACGGCTTTTATGAAGCCGCGGTGTTTCCAGGCGATGCCAGTGATTTCACTGGCATCCTGCAGGTCAGTTACGAACTCGTTTCTTAACTGGCCATTCAAGGCTTCGTTTGTGGAAATCAGCGTCAGTTCATAATTAATAAACAAACTTCTGTAGTCGAAGTTCGCGGTCCCTATGCTGCCCCAGGCATCGTCAACGAGCAGTACTTTGGAATGCAATAGCCGGGGTGTGTACTCGAATATGCGAACGCCGTGTTCCAGCAGTTCCCCGTAAATGGCGCGGGCAGCCCATTGTGCGGGGGTCGAGTCGGTCTTTTCGGTGGTCAGGATCCGCACATCGACTCCCCGGCGGGCCGCGAGAGCAAGTTGTTTGCGTAATCCCCGGTCCGGTACGAAATAGGGCGTCGCCAGCCAGATTTTGTCGGATGCTCCGGCCAGTTGGTCTTTGATGGAGCACCGCAGCTGGATGCGGCAGGCGCGTGTGGTATTGGGAGTGATCCGGCTGTCACCGATGGTATGACTCTGTGGGCTCCAGTCAGGGTGACCGCACCAGAAGGCGTCAAACAGAGCGTCAGCCTCCGCCGCCAGAGGCCCCTCGAAGCACACATGCACGTCGCGCCAACGCTTTGGGCCGTAATAGCGCCTCGAGCCTTCGCGATGAATGTTGAAGCCGCCGAGATACGCTGTTTTGCCGTCAATGACCAGCAGCTTGCGATGGTCGCGACGGTTGTAACGCATCGGTTGCCGCCAGCTCCAGCGGTGAAAGCGCTGTAGACGGACGCCGGCGGCCCTGAGCTGGCGCCGGTGCAGCCGCGTAAGGACGCCACTTGAGCCCAGCGCATCAACGTGAATTCGCACGTCGAGGCCGTGGCGGGACTGCTTCATCAGTTCATCGAGCAGCTCAGCCCCCACCTCGTCCGCCGCCAGGATATACGAAGCAAGAAAGATACGCTGGCTGGCGGTACGGACCGAGCGAATCATCTCCGCATAGAGTTCGTCTCCCTCACCGAACAGCCTGAACACACCCTTCACGGCCCCGCCCTCGGGTTCACAGGCGGCGTCGCCGGGGTTGCCGTCCATATCTATAACCCCAAAGAGCCGATACCCAGGCTGTCGTTGGTGTCTCTGATCGACGTTTCCGCATCGGGTTCGGCCCCGGTCAGTGCGCGTATGGCATCGATGGTTTCCGGAACAACAATCGCCTGGTTGTCGACCATATAGGCATAAAACAGCTCATTGCCCTGCACTTTGAGCATGTCTTCCCAAAGCGCGACTTCATACAGGCTGTCGTGAGGCCGGCCAAGGTCGGCCATCAACTCCTTGACGCTGTTGATCGCGCTGAGCCCGTCACTGATCCGGATAAGGGCGATGCGGGAGGAAGTGCGAAACGCGTCGAGCACTTCGTCCTTGCTCGCCTCACGTGTCAGTTGAACGGACCAGTAGTGCAGGTGGGCCAGTGTCTCCGGAACCTTGACCGCCATGGTTACCACATCCAGGTCCGGGTCGACACTTTGGGCATCCGGGCCCTGGTGACTGGGAATCTCCGGCTCTGGCACGAGGGTATTCATGATCCCGCCCTGATGGCTCTCCCAGGGATCGGTGGCCCGGCGCAGAAGGGTTCCCCGTGCCCGGTCCAGCAAGCCGTGGCGTTTGAGCGCTGACAGGGTACGAATGATCGACGTTGTGTTGCACGATACAACGCGCGTGCCGTCACGGCCGACAGCACTCGCGTAATTGGCCTCGGCAACGAATGAATGGCCCGTGCTTTCATGTGTCTCGCCGCCATGAACGATGTACTTGATGCCAAGCCGCCGGTAGATTTCGATATTCTTGCTGGCCAGGTGTTTTGGTGTACAGTCCACCACGATGTCCGCGGCCTCAAGCAGGTCGTCAAGCGTGCCGGAGACATCAAGCCCGGCTGCGCCCATGGCAACGGCGTGCTCTTCAGTCGCGCCGTACAGGGCATACCCTCTACTCAGCGCTGCTCTCACTCGCCAGTCCTGCGCGACATCAGCTACGCCAGCCACAGCCATGTCTTTTTGTACCGCAACGGCTTGCGCTACCCGTTTGCCGATAACGCCATAACCGTTGACCGCGACGCGAATAATTCTCTGACCGACCATCTTTTGTATCTCCAGCTTCTGAAAAGGGGCGAGCGAACTTTTATGTTGCTTAGTTGACCAGATTATAGGCAAAGACTGAATTTCAGCTGAAAGTCCGGTTTGACGCGTAGCTCAGGGCAATGGCTTTACCGAAAAGTTGATGGTGATCAAAAAAATGCAAAGCACAGAAATGCTTTTCAGGTTCAGTTCATCCGGGCGTAGTGGAATGGAGTGCAGTAGAGGGCAACTACATTGCTTATGACCAGGTCGAACCTTGAGAGGCTCGAATGGTATGAAACCATCGAAAGGATGATCGGAAGATGTCTGCCAAAGAAAATAGTTCTGCTATCAAAGATAGTGCTGGGAAGGAGTCGGAGGGCCAGTATACCTGCCCGATGCATCCGGAGGTCATATCTGATGAGCCTGGGAATTGCCCGAAATGCGGAATGCACCTTGTGCCTATGGAGCAGGCCGGAACGAGCTCCCATTCCGGTCATTCGCACCATCATTCCGGTCATTCGCACCAGTGTTCCGGAGAGCATGAAAAACCGTCAGGAGATGACCGGAAATATGATCGCGTGCCGCCTGGATATTCGGGTGTGGTCTACACCTGTCCCATGCACCCTCAGGTGCGCCAGACCAAGCCCGGCGCCTGTCCTATCTGTGGCATGGGGCTGGAAACGGAGTCTGCCGCCGTTGACGATGAGGGCCCCAACCCGGAGCTGGTGGACTTCTCCCGCCGTTTCTGGGTTGCCTTGGTCTTTACGGTCCCCCTGCTGATTCTGACCATGACCCCCTATGTTGGCATCATGGCCGTTCGCGAATTCTTTGGTGAGCGGGTCTCGCTCTGGATTGAGCTCGTGATCGCCACGCCCGTGATTCTCTGGTCCGGCTGGCCCTTCTTTGTCCGGGGCTACAACTCGTTTCGCACAATGAACCTGAACATGTTCAGCCTGATTGGCATGGGGGTCGGGGCGGCCTACATCTTCAGCATCGTGGCGGTGCTCCTGCCAGGGATCTTCCCGGAAGGCTTCCGGGACTCCGAGGGTAACGTTGGCGTTTATTTTGAGGCGGCAGCCGTTATTGTCACGCTGGTCCTGCTGGGCCAGGTGATGGAGCTGAAGGCTCGTGAGGGCACCGGCAAAGCCATTCGGGCGCTGCTGGATATGGCCGCGAAAACGGCGCGCGTGATCCGGCCCGATGGCACCGAGGAAGAAGTCGCTCTGGAGGATGTGAAGGTCGGTGATCATTTGCGGGTGCGCCCCGGTGACAAGGTGCCGGTGGATGGCGTGGTTGTTGAAGGCCGCTCATCCATCGATGAATCAATGATTTCCGGGGAGCCGGTTCCGGTGGAGAAGGTCGACGGTGACAAGGTAACCGGGGCCACCATCAACGGTACCGGGAGTCTGGTTATGGAGGCGACCCGGGTGGGGGCGGATACCATGCTCAGCCAGATCGTCGAAATGGTCGCCAATGCCCAGCGCAGTCGGGCGCCTATCCAGAAGTTTGCCGATATGGTGGCCGGCAAGTTCGTACCGGCCGTGATTGCCGTGGCGGCCCTGTCCTTCGTGGCGTGGGCCATCTGGGGGCCGGCGCCGGCTCTGTCTTACGCGCTCGTGTCCGCCGTGGCGGTTCTCATCATTGCCTGTCCCTGCGCACTGGGGCTGGCCACACCCATGTCGATCATGACAGCGACGGGGCGAGGCGCCCAGGTGGGTGTGCTGATCAAGAACGCCGAAGCCCTGGAGCGTTTTGCCAAGGTGGACACCCTGATTGTCGATAAAACCGGCACCCTGACAGAAGGCAAGCCAAAGCTGGTGGCCGTGCTGCCGGAATCGAATCATGACGAGACCGAAGTCCTGAGGCTGGCGGCCACGCTGGAGAAGGGGTCGGAGCACCCGCTTGCCGAAGCCATTGTTGCCGGTGCCGAGGCACGCAACGTGACACTCGGCAAGGCCGACGACTTTGAAGCGGTCACGGGCAAAGGGGTTAAAGGGGTTGTTGATGGCAAGCCGGTGGCACTGGGCAATGCCAGGCTGCTGGAAGAGCTGGGGCTGGACGGCGGCCATCTGATGGAGGTTGCCAATGCCAGGCGCGACGAGGGTGAAACGGTTATGTTTGTGGTGCTTGAGGGCGCCGTTGCGGGCCTTGTAAGCGTTGCCGACCCCGTCAAGGAAACAACGCCTGCCGCGCTGAGGGCGCTACATGCCGCGGGATTCCGCGTCATCATGGCAACGGGTGACAATGAGCGCACAGCTAAGGCAGTGGCGGGCAAACTCGGTATTGATGAGATTCGCGCCGACGTGCTGCCAGAAGATAAGGCCAGTATCATTCGCGAGCTTCAGAGCCAGGGACGCAAGGTGGCGATGGCAGGGGATGGGGTCAATGACGCGCCTGCCCTGGCCCAGGCCGATGTCGGTATTGCGATGGGAACCGGCGCGGATGTCGCCATTGAGAGCGCAGGCTTTACCCTGGTTAAGGGCAACCTCGACGGTATTGTCCGCGCCAGACGGCTGTCCCGGGCGACGATGCGCAATATCAAACAGAACCTGTTTTTCGCGCTGATCTATAACGGTGCGGGCGTGCCGATAGCGGCGGGCGTGCTCTATCCATTCTTTGGCATTCTGATAGGACCTATCTTTGCGGCGTTCGCAATGAGTGCGTCTTCTTTGTCAGTGGTGATGAACTCCCTGCGTCTGCGTCGAGAGAAAGTCTAGGCGCGAAACGACCATATCGATGACCTCAGCACAGGTAGCCCCATCCTGTGGCTACCTGTGCTGAGGTCGGAGTAAAAATGAGTTTGGCCAGGGAAAGCTAATGAAAATTGTGTTCTTTGAGGCAGAGAAGTGGGAGTGCGATATTTTGCAGCAGGCCTGCTGCAATCATGAGGTTGTTTTCACGGACGAGGAACTCGGAACAGGCAACGTTGGGCTATACAGGGACGCCGATATCATCTCCCCCTTCGTTCATTCAGCCCTGAACCATTCGGTCCTGGAGTGCTTTGAACATCTGCAGTTTGTCGCTACCCGGTCGACGGGATACGACCATATTGATCTGGATTATTGTACCAGAAATTCGATTCCGGTCAGCAATGTGCCCGTCTACGGTGACCAGACGGTAGCAGAGCATGTTTTTGCGCTGCTCCTTGCCATTAGCCACAAGATTCCGGAGGCGATCAATCGCACTCGCAAGGGGGATTTCTCACAGAAAGGCCTGCAGGGGTTTGACCTGCAAGGCAAAACCCTGGGGGTGATTGGCACCGGATCTATCGGAAAGCGTGTTGTAGAAATAGCGCAGGGGTTTCGCCTGAACGTTCTTGCCTGCGATCCCAGGCCGGATGACGTATTCGCCGACCGGTATGGCGTGTCTTACGTCGATTTGGATCGTCTTCTTGAGCAGTCCGATGTGGTGACGCTGCACGTACCTGGCAGCAAATCGGCCAAGCATCTTCTGTCGGACAGGGAGTTCGCGCGGATGAAGCGCGGGGTTGTCCTGATTAATACCGCTCGCGGCTCCGTTGTTGATACCCAGGCTTTGCTGTACGCGCTGGCGGATGGGAAAGTGTCGGCTGCCGGTCTTGATGTACTGCCGGATGAGCCCTCCATCAGGGAGGAGGCGGAATTGATCCGCTCCTTTTTTGACAAGAAACATGATCTGGAAACGCTGTTCGCCAACCATGTTCTTCAGCACATGAGAAACGTCATCGTCACCCCGCACAGTGCGTTCAATACGAAAGAGGCTGTCGAAAGAATCCTCACGACCACCGGCGAAAACATTGTTGGCTTCATTGAGGGTGCACCCCGCAATCTTGTGAACAAACACTGAGCCAGGATGATTTTTTATGCCGATGCTCTATACCTATTTGATCTGGGGTGTGTTGTTGGTGCTGCTGTCGGGATTGGTTCTTGTTGTTACCTGCAATAAGAAGATGCTGAGGATGAGCCTTGGTACCGCTCCCCTGGGGTCGTGAATTCAGATAATAACTGCAGCATTTTTCGTAATTTATACGAGCATCGCTATTGGCAGACCAGGACATAATAAAAGGCTAATCATCATGTGGAACGAAAAAGGCAATAGCCATCTCCAACAACCCATCTTGCCGTCACTATTCAGCATTGGCGCCATTGGTTTGACCCTCGCTGGCGCGCTGATCTGGCAGTCTGAGTTTGCGTATGCGCTTGATTATGTTTCCTCGTACGTGGATGGTCTGCTGCGCTGGTGGTATGTGGCACTGGTTGCGTTTCTGACGGCATTTGTTATTTGGCTAGGGCTGGGGCGTTACAAGAACGTGCGCCTTGGTAAAGACTACGAACAACCGGAATACCGGCTTTTTCCCTGGTTGGCGATGCTGTTTGCGGCCGGCACGGGTGTGGGGCTGCTGTTCTGGAGCATCGCCGAGCCAATCATGCACTTTCAGGGTAACCCTTTTACTTCGGAGGGCTTTACTCCCTCCGCTGCGTCTACTGCAATTCAATTGTCGTTTTTCCACTGGGGGCTGAACGGATGGGCTATTTTTGCGTTGGTCGCGATTGCATTCGGATACTTCAGCTATCGCCATGATCTCCCGCTCGCGCCTCGATCAGCGCTGTACCCGTTTATTGGTGAAAGAATCTTTGGCTTTTGGGGGCACGTCGTTGACGCGCTCGCTGTTTTTGCGACTGTATTTGGTCTGGCGACGACGCTGGGGCTGGGAGCCCGTCAGACTGGCACGGGGCTCAAGTGGCTTTTCTCCGTGGAGGCGTCTCTTTGGGTGGAGCTGTCGGTGGTCGCCGTGGTTACTGTAATCGCGACGATTTCGGTGGTTTCTGGGGTCAGGCGGGGCGTGAAAATATTGAGTGAGGTAAATCTTTGGCTAACGCTGATTTTACTCGCCGCCTTTATGATTATTGGCCCCTTTGATTACATGGCAGGGTTGTTGGTGCAGGAAATTGGCGGTTACCTGGATAGTCTATTGATCATGACATTCTATGTTGGCGCCAATGAACCGGGAAATTGGCAATCGACCTGGACGGTGTTTTTCTGGGGCTGGTGGCTGGCCTGGTCACCTTTTGTCGGGTTGTTTATCGCCCGGATATCCCGCGGCCGCACCCTGAGAGAGTTTGTTTTCGGGGTTCTTCTCCTACCAACGCTGGTGACTTTTGTATGGATCTCGGTGATGGGGGGCGCTGCACTCCACAGCGAGCTATTCGGGGGTGGCGGAATTGTTGAGGCGGTCAATAAAGACATCGCCTATGCACTTTTCGCGACCATTGAGCACCTGCAGACGACTGACTCAATTAAATTTTTGATGGGTCTGGTGGCAACGCTCCTTATCAGCATCTACTTTATAACGTCTGCTGACTCCGGCGCATTGGTGGTCAATATCATTTTATCAGGAGGGCAGCTTGAGCCTCCCAAGGCGTCGAGAGCAGGCTGGGCCATTGGCAACGGAGTATTGACCGCGGTATTGCTAGTGGCGGGAGGTATTGCCGTCCTCCAGGATGCGGTCATCCTCGCGGCCCTGCCATTCTCGCTGGTTATCGTTGCTATGACAGCTGGCCTGTTGAAGGCGCTGCATCATGAGCCGCTGACGGCACCCCGGGAGGGTTGTAAGCAACACCGGGCCGCTGAGCCATGGACCGGATCGGATAAGGCATGACTGCACCCCTGAAAAGCTCACAACCAGGTTCAGCGACATGACCCCTGGCCCCGTGAGCGCAGGGCTGATGAGGTCTTCCAGATCGTAAGCCATGTTGGAAAGCGATAGCACCTTGGTTTACTCGTCTTCATCGGGGGGAGGGTGAGAGTATGCCGAATTGGACACTGCCCCCTCTGTCAAGGTTGTTGAAGCCATCTGGCTACAGTAGCATTCTCATGCCATCCCCCCAGGGGGGATAGGCCAAAAGCTGGTTTTGACCCTGGCCGGGATCGTTTATGGCTCAATGGCTTTGCTGGCTGATGGCCTGCACATGGGTTCGCACGCGGTGGCTCTGGGTATTGCCGCCTTCGCCTATGCGTATGCCAGGAAAAACGCGGGCAGCGCCAGGTTCTCTTTCGGGACGGGGAAGGTCAATGCGCTGGGCGGCTTTACCGGCGCGATTCTGCTGGCTGTCTTTGCGCTCTACATGGTCATCGAGAGCGTCGGGCGTTTTATTCAGCCCGTCCCCATTTCTTTCGATGGGGCTATTTTTGTGGCCATCATTGGCCTGGTGGTCAACGGGGTGTCAGCCTGGATACTGGGGGATGCAGGCCATGATCATGGTCACAGTCACGGCCATGATCACGGTCACCACCATCATCACCATGACCACAACCGCCGTGCGGCCTACCTTCATGTACTTGCGGATGCGCTGACGTCAGTCCTTGCTATTGTTGCCCTTCTGGCGGGTAAATATGCCGGGTGGAACTGGATGGACCCGATGATGGGGATTATCGGTGCGATTCTGGTAACCCGTTGGTCCTGGCATCTGCTGAAAGAGACCTCAAAGGTCCTCCTCGACGAGCAGCATCAGGACATGGAGGAAACCGTCAGACAGGCCGTCGAAGACGACGATGCCAAAGTCAGTGATCTGCATGTGTGGGCGATAGGCCCAAACATTCATGCGGCTATTGTCTCAGTCGTCTCGCATCAGCCCGAGTCGCCTACAGTCTATAAAAAGCGCATTCAGGCACACTGCCAGTCCCTGGTCAATCATGCCAATCACGCTTTCAAGATGGCCGTTTGCCCGCTTCAGACGTTTGATAATGTTCGGGTGAGATTGATGCGTGTGATCATTTACCATTTTTAATTCCTATCCCCCACGGGGGGATGGTATCCTCCGTTCTCGTTGAAATCCAACCACAGACTCGACGCAGTAGATTGATGATTTCGGCCATTCACCCGAGAAAACTGCTTCCAACGCTCGTCATACTCCTTGCATTGGCGGGCCTGTCACTGTCGGTGATTGGCGAGTCATTCTCTCATGGTGTGGCCAACTTGGCAGGCGACTGGGAATCGCAGTTTGACGGCCAAGCGAGCAGTCATGGTGCGCATGGACACACCCATGATTTTGACGAAGAGCCAGAGACATCATCAGTGCATCATGATGCTGGCAATCATACCCACGAGACAGTGGACCAGCTAAGGGTTCCCCTTATTTCCCAAAGCCTGACCGTTCTCCGGCAGCCCGTGCCCTTTGCCGATGATTTCCCCCGCAGCTTGCGCTATCGGCTCGAACGCCCTCCAAAAGCACTCCTTCCTGCTTGATTCTTGCCGCTTAGGCGGCCCGAGAAAACACATTCGATTGGAGTCTTTATGTTGTCAAACTTGACAGGCCGATGCCGTGGTGTGTCCTCAACGGGCACAGGCAATCGCCTACTCTGGATATTTCTGACTTTGGGCTTGCTGGGGCTGAGTACCGACGTACTCGCCCATGCCGTGGCTCAGGGCGACAAGGGGTACATCCAGGAAATTACCGGGATAAACCTTATTTCGTTCATCTACCTGGGGGCCAAACACATGGTCACCGGCTATGACCACCTGCTGTTCCTGCTGGGTGTCATCTTCTTCCTCTACCAGATGAAGCACATCGCGATCTACGTGAGCCTGTTTGCCCTCGGGCATTCCACCACCATGTTGTTGGGCGTCTATTTCAACGTGGGCATCAACAGCTACCTCATTGATGCGATTATCGGTCTGTCCATCGTCTACAAGGCACTGGACAACATCGGTGCCTATCAGCGTTGGTTTGGCTTTCAGCCCAACACCAAGGCCGCCACGCTGATTTTCGGGTTCTTCCATGGTTTCGGCCTGTCCACCAAGATCATCGAATACGACATCTCGCCGGACGGCCTGATTCCGAACCTCCTCGCCTTCAATGTGGGTGTGGAAATCGGACAGCTCATCGCCCTGGCCATGATCCTCATTGCTATCAGCTTCTGGCGTAAAACCGACGGCTTTTTCCGCCATGCCTACACCGCCAACGTGGCCATGATGAGTGCAGGTTTTCTGCTCTTTGGCTATCAGCTCACCGGTTACTTTGTCGCCTGATTCTGGAGATTTTTTATGTACAACACCGATATACCCAACCGTGAAGAACTGCCCAGCACTGCCAAACTGGTTCGATCCACCATCATTGCCGCTATTGTGGCGCTGGTTCTGCTGGTAACCGTGGTCATGCCCGCCGAGTACGCCCTGGACCCAACCGGCGCAGGTCGCCTTTTAGGCCTGACTGAAATGGGTGAGATCAAGGAGCAGCTCGCCGAAGAGGCTGCTGCTGACGAGGCTGTTCAGATGGTTGCTGTTCAATCCTCAACTGAGCGACAGGCGCCGGAAGTCAATGCACCTGTCGTGGATGAAGCCGTTGAGAAGCCAGCCCCCTCACCGGAAGCAGAGGTTGCGCCTTCTGAGCCAGAATCTGCGCCTGCACCAGAAATTGCGGAACCGCAGTGGCAGGATGAAGTGCGCGTGATTCTCACACCGGGAGAAGGCACCGAATTCAAACTTACTATGGAGGAAGGTGCTACAGCCCGGTTCTCCTGGGTGTCAGAAGGTGGCCCGATCAACTTCGATACCCATGGTGATGGAGGTGGTCAGTCAATTTCCTACGAAAAAGGCCGGGGCGTGCCTGAAGACGAAGGCGAGCTGGAGGCAGCCTTTACCGGCAATCATGGCTGGTTTTTCAGAAATCGGAACGACAACGACATCACTCTGGTACTGCGTACCGGAGGAGACTACGGGCAGTTTAAAAAGATGTTGTGACGTTCACCAACGAATAAGCGCCGAGGGGTCTCCGGGCCTATGTTTTCATAGGTCCGGACCGTGCTTAAGTAACTTAATGTTCTACAGTTCGCTAAACCAAAAATCTGGAATTCTTCATTAATGCGATCAAATATTGGCTCATTGAAAAGGTAATAATCACACCTGAAAAACCGGAGCGAATCCACCTCCGGGGGTACGAAAATTGGTTGTCTGGCCTTGGTATATCCTCGCCGCAACCAGCATACTTTTGCCGGCGTAGGTATACAGCCGAATGTCGACTTTTCGGGTGACCACTGCATCGTCAATTCTCAGGGTTCGTTCTCCAGCGGGGACAAGGTCCTGGGCGATGTAGCCACCATTCAGGATGTTCTCGAAAACGCGCCGGGTTAGTTTGTTGCCCCGGTAGACGCCTTTGCTGCCATGGCCGGCAACCGGCTTGAAGAACAGATGACGTCGCGCACTCCACAACTCAGCCGCGTCGTTCCTCGAAACCTGCCTGGTTTTCGGCACGGCTCTCTCCAGGTAGCCTGCATCGGCCTCATTGAGCCCCCAGTCTCGAAGGGAGTGGGGTGCGGATAGCAGGGCCAGGTTTCGCTTGTCAGCCAGCACAGCGTGCACATGGGGATTAGGCGTTACCACCACGGCGCCATCCAGATAGGCATGCCTTAATGCCGCATGGGGCGCGGCGTCCAATGCGAAGTCCACCAGACGGTTGTAGACCATATCAATGGGCTTACCGCGGGCTGTCAGCGTACCGCCGGCATACTGAAGCTCCTGTGGATCGAGTATCAATGTATCAATTCCTTTGGCTCGGAGAATCTGTTGGGCCAACTGGAATTCGGGGAACATAAATTGTGTCTTTGGGGCATCGTCTACTATGGCCAGGCAACTGGGCCCGAAATTGTCGTGCTGGCTTTGCCACTCCTGTTTGAACATTGAGAACACCGCGTCCTCGAATCCGTCGAGCGGCTGCTGGGGTGTTGTGGGTTGTTGAGATGGGTCGCAGCAATTGCGCTGGGCTCTCGACAAGACAAGGTTCAGGAAGGCGCCACCGGCGTTGGTGTTGATTTCGATCAGCCGGGGGCCGTCGGGGCCCAGATGAAAGTCATAGCCCATGAACGCCCCTATGGGGCCGGGATCGAAGCGTGCGATTTCCGGTGCCCAGGACAGTACACGCTCACGGTACGACGGAAGTTCGGTGGCTGATTCGATCGCCTGAACGATCCGTTCCATCGTCGCTATGTCGGCCCGGGGGACGAAAACCGGTGTGTTTGAAAAAAGATGGTGGAGTTCGGAGGCCGTGGATGGTTCGTTTCCAGCGTCCGCCAACTGAGTCAGCAGGCTTTTGTCGAGGGCTTTGCGGTCGAGAGTGACGCAGTAGCACTGTTGGTTAAGTCGATCCGCGTGGGTATTGGCCGTCCGTTGGTAACCGTGGGTCGAGTCTTGCATCTGGAGCCCGTAGCTGAGGTGGGTTGTTCGGCGTGTGGAAGCGGGTGTCAGTTATCATAAACGGTCTGGACTATAGTGTCGGTATTAATCCTCGTCAAACAGATGTCAGGTAACGGTTTTCAGGTCTGTTTCAGCTTCGTGTGCTGGGGTAATTCGCTGACCTGTGCTCGTTGAACGGAGGTGCCGGAATTTGGAGGCGATGGTGAGCCAACCCCTGTCGATGCGCACGGTTGCCGGAATGATCCTGGTTGCGTTTCTCTGGGCAATCTGTTTTCCCTTTATCGTGGTTGGGCTCCCGGAAGCGCCTCCGCTGCTTTTTGCCGCTTTGCGAGCGTTTTTAGCTGGCCTGGGTCTGATTCTGATCGCATTCAGGCAAGGTGGTCGCATCAGCTATTCGCCCCGGCAGTGGATGATTTTGACTGTGATTGGCTTAAGCTACACCGGCATGGGGCTGGGAGGTATGTTTCTCGGAGCTGGAAAGCTGGGGCCGGGCGTCGCGACGGTGTTGGCTAACGCTCAGCCCTTATTCGCGGCGGTGTTATCGATCTTTATCATTAAGGAGGTCGTAACCCGCCGCATGTTTGCGGGTCTGCTCATCGGTTTTGCCGGGGTGGTCGTGCTGGCAATGCCGGGACTGGACTTTGGAAACGCCCGTTTCATCGGTGCGGTCTACGTGCTCGGTGGAGCAATTGGAACGGCGATAGGGAACGTCTTGCTGAAATATCAGGCTGGCAAGGACGATGTTTTCTGGGCGATGGGCATTCAGCTCCTGATCGGTTCTGCTTTTCTGGTCATGGCTTCCATCGGTCTTGGTGAGGGCTTTGAGATCGACTGGACCTGGTCTTTTGCCACAGCCATATTTGTCCTTGCCATTCCGGCGACTGCCCTGATGGTAGTGCTTTGGTACGCCCTGCTGGCCAGCGCTCCCTTGAACCGTCTCAACCCCTTTACGTTCTTGGCGCCGGTCTTCGGCCTGCTCATCGGCGTGTTTGCGTTTGATGAGACGTTCAGTCTGACAGAAATTACGGGGATGGTGATCACGGTAGCGGGGTTGCTGGTCGTCATAAAGACACCCCCTGGGCCGAAGCGTATCGCTGAAGCTGAATACGTGGGTGCGATTGATTCCAAAAAAATAGAATGAACAATATCTATCCCGAATGTTTCATAAACCGTCCGAATAAGCACTCAATTCCGCAGTCGAAGCGCCCACGCGGGCCGGTTATGAGAACCGCTCTTATTAAGAGATTCAGATTCACCTCCGGGCCGACAAACCGTCCCCTTGAATCGCTTACTATTTGAGCAATTCTGATGCCCAGACGTGCGAAAGCCTCCCGAGGCCGGGATTGCGATGAGTGCCGACGGCCGCTCAGCTGGTGTTTGGCGAGGGCCGGGGTAGGCGGTATAATCGTTCGGTGATCGTGTGCAACAGGGCCTCGACCGGGCAGCTACTGGGCAGGTGGAGCTTGATGCGGTCTTTGTACTGCGCCACCCGCACGGCCAGCTTGAACAGCTTGATGATCACCGTTGAGGGCTGGGCCCGGGACAGCTCGGTGCCTTGCAACAGCTCGGTGCGCAAGGCCTGGTGCAGCACATAGGCGGCGCAGGAGAAAAACAGGCGCATGTGGTTAGCCGCAAAGCGGCAATCCGAGGTGCGGTCGCTGGCCAGATCGTTTTTCATCATCTTGATGAAATTCTCGTCCTGGCCCCGGGCGCAATACAGCTCGGTGTACAGCATCTCCGGGGCCGGATCTTTCAGGGAGGTGACAACGAAGCGGGGGTTATCGCCGAGTCCCATGACTTCGGCTTTCAGGACAGTGCGAAAGTTCTGCGGCCAGGAGCGGGCCTGATAGTCGATCTCGTGGAAGGTGCGCGAGCGTTGCGGCGGCTCCTGTTCGGCGAGGCGGGCGTTGTGGCAGCGGGTGTCGTGCAACCGGCGGGTACGCTTCAGGTGTGGCTCGGCCAGTTTTTTCAGGCGGCTGTTGCCGGTCAGGCCGAACAGAAAATCCGTGTACGGATCGTCGAGCGCCAACTGCATCAATTCCACGTTGGCAAAATGAGCGTCACCTCGCAGCAGGATGCGGGTCTCGGGCCAGTGCTGGCGCAGCCGCTTGAGCACCCGCTTGAGGATCATCGCGTTCTCTGCCCCCTTCGGGCGTTTGCCGGGGCGCAGGGCGGCGGTGATGAACTTGCCCGACAGGCCCTCGAACAGAAACAGTGGCAGGTAGCAGTGACTCTGGTAATGATGATTGTAAAACGCCAGCTCCTGTTGGCCATGTGTCTGGTCTTCGGAATGATCCATGTCGAGTACGATCATCTTTGGAGGTTTGGCGTAGCTGGCGACAAACTGTTCCACAAATGCCTGGGCCAGGCGGTAAAGGTCGCGATTGTTAGCGGCATTTTCCAGGCGCGAGAAGGTCGGAGCGCTGGCCAGATCCTGCTCAGTGTCAAGCGGCTTGCGCTCGGCGCCGAGCTTGAACATCGGGTCACGGCGCAGGGTGTTGGCGTCGTTGGCATCGGCATAGCCGCAAGCGATCTGGAAGATCCGTTGGGTCAGCAGAGCACCAAGCGTGTGGTCGATGTAGGACGCGTGACGGCGGTCGTCAATGGCCTGCCCTGGGCCAGTCGATGGATCAGGCCGATCTGCTGGTCAACGCCCCGCAGCAGCAGGGGGCCGAAATCGGATGACAGCGCCCCGCCCTCAAAATCAGCCCGTACGGTAAAGCCGGCAAAGGGAGGAAAACGCAGTTGAGTTGGGATAGAATTGGACATGGGTGAGCCTTGTTTAGCTTCTTCCGAAGCGTTATTGGTCTAACTCCCATTATATCAATGGGATAAACAAGGTTCGCCTTTTTTATGAATAATTCGGGTTAAGTTGATGACGGTGCCTCACTTATGACCGGTTGATTCACGAGAACTGCGAACGTCGTCCCCACTTCGACACCAAGAACGGCGGCGCTGCCCGTCAACCATTACATTACCCGAGCTGCGGGTGGTTATTGGTTGGTAGAATCTTGTTGAATACGAAGACTCGACCGACCTGAACCATCGGGTTTGTCATTTAGCAGTAAAATGGCGACGCGGGCGTTATTAGGATCCTGCCTTACCGTAAAGTCGAGGATAAAGTTCCCCACGGCGGCAAATGGCTCTGTCATCCGCCCGGACCGAATATCGACTGCCACTATCCGATCCGTCCCTTCCGCTTTGGATCTAAACAGAGAGGTATTTCTGCCCCGCACCTGGGTATAAGCGATATCGCCATCGATCTGCACTCGCCGTGCCAGCGGGATCGCCCGCTCCCGGACGCGATCACTCTCATCAAACCCCAGTGGATACTCCTGTTGCTCCAGTTTCACGTAGACCACGGGAAATGTTATCTCTCCAAGCGCGTCTGAATAGGGTACACTCGTTACCGCCGTTTGCCGCTGCCCAACACCGGTCCGATATAATAGCCGGTCGTTTTCATCCAATGAGAACGCGGATGCGTGGTCAATGGGGGTGTCCTGATAAATATTACTTAACCCCAGGAATGCCGGGCTTTTGGCAATGCTGAACAGGCCGTCATGGCTCTCCAGTTGATATACCCCCCCCGCAAAAGCCTCATAAACCCCGCGCCGTTGCAGATAGGCCGTGTTGTTGTTAATGCGCAGATAGGCCTGCAAATCATCGCTGACTGGCTTAAGGCCGCTATCGTCCAGAGCCAACACCCAGGCATGCAGCTTGGTATCGATACCATCAAATCCAGATATATTATTCTCGCCCCATACCGCGACGATCTCTGTGTTGCCGTCCGCGTCAATATCACCGGCATCCAGGTACAAAGCCTCCAGGTTCGCATTAGACGGTCTGAATTCAGCGACCGGCTTTAAAACTTGGGTGCTATCGATGTCATAGACCGATAATCCCTTCGCACCTAACAGCGCCACCCGCAAAATATCGGGGTTAGGCTGATTTAACGAGACAATGCGCAGCGGCCGTCGATTCAGGTCAATACGGCGGTCAGGGACAGAGTTGCCAACCGACGGCCGGCCAGCCAACCGCACTGTCTTGTTGGTGTAGTTCGTGGCCGTCGTTTCAGCAAGCTGACGCTGCTCGGCGCCGATGGTCATGCCGTCCCGCGTACGGTTAAGCACCAGTGTCGCCGTCCTGTTCGTCACGGTTAAGCGCAACTCCAGTGCGCTGACCGGAGAGTCGGCATGCCGCCCCAGGGTGATCTGGTAGCCGAGACTAACGAGCCGTCGCAGCAGTTCCAGTGACTCCAGAGCGAGTCTGCCATCGTCACCGGTCATGATGAAATCGATGGTTTTGCTATCGTCCCACGCGGCTAATGATTTCTCTGTCTGGATCCATTCCGCATAGGCTGTTGGCAGCCAGGCGACAGACAGCAGCCAAATGAGTAAGACGGGGAGCCTGAAATTGATCCGAGCGATGTCGATCATATTGCCTCCAAAAAAAGGCAAACGATACAAAGGTATCGTTTGCCTTGCTACTTGACGCTGTTCGTATGACCGGTTTAATACGCCCAGTTCATGCTCAGCGTATTAACGTAGGCACTATCATTGGAGTTGGTCTGATCTTGAATGCCGTCACCCGGAACGAACGTCGAGAGGATGTAATCCATCGAGAAGTTCTGGTTGAAGGCGTACTTCAGCTGCAGATCCACGGTAGTACCGGCATAATCATCAACCTTTTGGCCGGGGTTTTTGGCATTGATCAGGTTGCCGGTTTCATCAAACCAGATCATGAACAACTGCGCCTTATATGACAGGTTCGGTGACACATTGGCTAACGCGCCCTTGGTGCCAAGCGCGAAGATCCGCGACCCCGGGTTGATACCCGATGCACCGTTACCGATGCCGCCGTAACCCTGTACGCCCGCGCCGCCAGTACGCTCCGGCGCATAGGCATACAGTGTTGCGCCATAACCGGTGCTCAGGTTTTCGCCCAGGATGTTGCCGTCCATGCCCATCAGGCCACTGAAGCGGCCGATATCGGTGATACCGTTAAAGCCTTCGACCTTGTTGTCGGTTGCGTCACTGTCGCCCTGGGTATATCTGACCGCCACATAGGGACTGAAGCTGTCGTTGACAGGGAGTTCGATACCGGCGTAGGCAGCCGCGGAGCTCAGGTCACGCTCACCGACAGTGCCATCGGCGCCGATCACTTCAAACGACAGGTTGGCACCACCAATCTTGCCGAAGCCTTCCAGGCCGAAATAGGTCACATCGGCATTTCTATCGACGTTATCGCTATACGCCAGGATCGGGCTGAGCGTCCATTCCGCTACCTTCTGACTTACCTTGGCGCTGTAGACGCGCCAGTCTCCTGCTTCACTGGAGCCGGTATTTACCCTATTGTTGATCGGAATATAGAGCACTTCGTAGCTGGTATCGTTGTTCTTGCCCCGCAAGCCGACGAACGGGTGATCGTCACCGTACAGAAGGCCGCCGGACTGCAGATCGAGATAGCGTATGTCCCAGCCCGCCTGCAGCTGCACAGCCGGCGCAAGCGAGTAGAGGAACTCGGCGCGTTCGATACCGAATTCGCCACCCGCGTTGGGCAGGCCGTTCTTTTCTGCTGTAGTAAAAAAACTCCGGTCAACGTTGTCTTTGGTCAGGATCTGATCGGCCTCTGCGATCATCTTGACCGACCAGTCATCGCCGGCGGCTTTCCAGCCCAGACGCGTTTCGGCACGGGTATTAGCGCCGTTACCACTGACAAGGCCCCCTTCATTGAGCGTCGCGCCATCTTCTTTTTGGTCATCAAAGTCAAAATTGGAGTAATAGGTCGGTTTGATCTTGGCAGTACCAAAGAACTCGATCTCTGCAGCGTTACTCTGGGCCGCTCCGAGGCCGAGTGATGCCAATATCGCAGTGGCAAGGGTCAATTTCTTGAAAGACACGGGCTTAGTAGACTTAGACATAGGCGTACTCCTGTATTGCTTTTTACAGCATTTTGTTATTGGTCTGCTTAGCAAAGCATGCCGGTTTTAGCGTGTCAAATAATTATTGAACTTTAATAGTCCTTTGCTGTCTCCCCATTCTGGTCGACCGACGTAAACCGTCCGCACCGACCCGTTCTTCAAGTCGGCTATGGGCATCAAGCAATTGCCTTCCTCAGCCCGGATGTTCCGATACGGCACCCGGCCAAACGCCGCCGCTTGAGAGCGGTCATGCAGGAACTGATGTATATGGCCTGCCGCTTGATCCACAGCCAACGTCATTGAATTAGTGACTTTTATCGATAAATACCATACAATTATCGCTCACACACTCCTGAGGAAAACGCCTTATGAAACACCCACAAAAGCCAACGGTTGACACCCCCAGCCAGGTCCTGACCAAAAATTGTACATAAAATAACCAACCTGCTTGATGGTCCCGCCTTTATCGCCCAGCACCGTCAGCGCCCCCAGGATTTCACCCGCCACTGCCACCTGACCTTCAAGCATCTGGTGCTGTTCCTGCTCAACCAACCCCAGTCCGCCTTGCAGACCGAACTGAACGGCTTCTTCCAGCAGGTCACCGATGCTGCCCTGGAGTCCTGTCACGTGACCGCCTCTGCCTTCTGCAAGGCCCGCCAAAAGCTGGATCCGGCCGTGTTCGAGGCCCTGAACCAGGCCATTCAGGCTCAACTGGATGCGCAGGGACTGCGCCTGCTGGCCATCGATGGCTCCATGGTGCGGGTGGACCCGCATCCTGAGATTGCAGTGGTATGGGGGCAGGATCGGGACATCTCAGGCAAGGGGCAATACACGAAGATCTACTCTCAACTTTTCGAGGTCTCTGGGGAGGAGCTGCGGGAAGAAACTGAAAAAACAGAGAATGTTGCCATAAGGTTTATTAATAACCAGTTGCATGTCCAGCGATATGAATTGCTTGCCGGAGACATCGGGAAACTGATGGTTGCCTCTGTGAAGGGTTCAGGGATCGGAGCTGGCGAAGAGAGTTCGTCGCTTTCTGACAGAGAAATCTTTTCAGTTTTCCCCATCGACGACGCTACGAGGATCAGTGTCGCTGAAAGCTATCTTGAACTGCAGTCTCCCGGTGGGAAGCCTTTCCCCAGGATTGAGTTGGGTAGAGTTTCTTTGCCAAGGGTCGCTATGCCATTAAAGGAGAGGAAAATCGTTACTACTCCCGATTACGCTTATTCTGTTAACGAACAATACCTTTCAGTCAGGGAGCTAGCCACATATACATATACAGTGTCCCGTCTGGCTAATTCGTCGACCCTTTAAAAGCGTCAGATAGAGGGTCAATTAGGAATCTCGACAGTCACTTGCAAGCCACCACCAGAAGCTGTTGAGAAGGTAACCTGCCCACCGTAACGCTCAACGATTTCTCTCGCTATGGCGAGCCCAAGGCCGTGCCCCGGTGTTTGTTCGTCCAGACGTAGCCCGCGCTGACCCAGGCTGGTCATTTCGTTTTCGTTGACTCCTGGGCCATCATCGGTCACGACCATGCGAGTTAACCCGTTGTCTTGTGATAAGGAAAGTTCAACGTAACTGTTCGACCATTTTCCCGCGTTATCCAGCAAATTTCCCAGGATCTCGTTCAAATCATGCTCTTCAACCGGCCAGCGGCTTTCCTCGGGAAGGGCGCTGGACAGCTCAAAGGATTTTTCCGGGTACAAACGGCCTAGCATCCAAAGAAGATCCCGGGCCTGCTTCAAGGGGTACGCACTTTTTCCAACCTGCGGGCCGGCGAAACGACTGCGCCGCATTTCCGCTTCAAGCTGTTTGTCGATGTCATTCAGCCGGGCTGCCATCTGGTGTCTCAGATCGTTGTTTAGAGGGTGGCTTTTGTCGTCCAGAATCTGCCGGACAGCTGCGATGGGTGTTTTAACGCTGTGGGACAAGTTTGCCAGGGCGTCTCGTGAGCGCTCCAGTCGCTGATCCAAAGAGTCGAGCAACTGGTTGAGCTGCTCCACAAGGGGCTGAAACTCCTCGGGAGACTGGACGTCAATACGCGAAATTTTGCCATCCTGGAGCCTTTTTAGTGCAGCCTTGAGTGTTACAACAGGGCGCATGGATAGGGTAATGCCGAACCAGATCACGGCGACCAGAAGCAGTATCAGCAAAACGGAGACGATGGCAGTCCAGGCATGCAGTTCTGCCTGACTGCGTTTCAATGCGCCGAGATCCTCGGAGACAATCACAGTGATAGGCGTTTCGCCTACCTGGAAGGATTTTCGATAGGCAAGGATATCCGAGGGTGCGTCAGCTATTTCTGTGTCGTGCACCCGAAGGGTTCCGTCATTGCCGGACTCAATCAAGGGCGTTAAAAGAGGCGCCCAGGCCTCGGGCGAAATGATTGTCCCGGAGGGCGACCGTATGGCAAAGGCGTGATGGAAGACATCCTGGAAGTAATCACCGGTCTGGAGCGTATCCACGCGACCATTCGACGTGCGAATCTGGTGTACAAGGAACGCGACTTCGTCCTTGAGCCTGCTTTCAACGAATTCCCTGGACATCCGTTCCAGCAACAAGTCGTGCACCAGCCACGCAAGAACCATCAGGCCAATGCTGGCCGGCAATAGCAGGGCAAGCAGAGTTCCCTTGACTGACGCTGGTTTCCTATGAAACATCGTTGAACAGATACCCCTGGCCGCGCCGTGTTGAGATGGTTTTGGGGCCTACCAGCTTCCTTAGCCTCCGGATATAGGCCTCGATGACGTTTTCACTCGGGTTGTCATTAAGGTTGTAAAGCTGTTCCATCAGCTGCTCTTTCGAGAAAACCTGGCCAGGCCGGCTCATCAGGCAGCGCAACAGGCGGAACTCGGTGCCTGTCAGGGGGTGTTCCGTGCCTCCCTCCAGTTTCAGGCTCTGGCGATTCTCGTCCAATTCAAAGCGGCCGGCCTTTACCAGGGAATGGACTCTTCCTTCGCTTCGACGCACTATGGCGTTAAGGCGGGCGATCAGCTCTTCGGTCTGGAAGGGCTTGGCCAGGTAGTCGTCTGCCCCGGCCTTTAGACCATTGACCTTATCATGCCAATCGTCCCTTGCAGTCAAAATCAATACAGGAAAGCTGACGCGGTTCGCTCGCCATTTTTTCAGCACATCCAGACCGTTACCATCGGGCAAGCCCAGATCCAGTATGCTTATCCGGTAATCCTCCTGCTCGCCAAGAACGATAGCCTCTTTCGCCGTGTAGGCGGCATCCACACTGAACCCTGATTTCTCTAATTGGCGTGTGAGGCCTTGTGAAAGCAAGCGATCATCTTCGACCAATAGTAATCGCATAGTTGTTCCTTTCCAGTGGCAATATGACCGGCGCAGTCTCGCTGAAGCGCCTGAATCCAGCCTGAATAATAATTATTTTGGTATTTTCAGCAAGAATTCAGGTTAGTGAGCGGTGGTATCAGCCGATTCTGGACATTGCTCAAGTTTCGGGGCAAGTGTGACCAGCGCTTACTATAAATTATTGCAGGAGAAGATGGGATGAGTGCATCAAAGTTCTTGGTGGCGGCAGTCGCGATCTCGATGTCCGCAACGGCATTTGCAGCGGGTGCTCATGGCGAAGGGCATGGTAGCGGACGTAGCGGGCATGGTGGCGGGCACGGCGCGGCGACTGGTGAGCCGGGCAAAGCGTCAGAAGCCACTCGGACAATCACCGTGGAAATGCATGACAACTACTACGAGCCGGACTCGATTGATGTGAAGCCTGGCGAAACCGTGCGCTTTGTAGTGGAGAACAAGGGCAGCCTGGTTCACGAATTCAATATTGGCACGCCTGCCATGCACGAAGCCCACCAGAAGGAAATGATGATGATGGTTGAGCACGGGATTATCCAGGGCGGCACGCTCAATCGCGACATGATGGAAATGGATATGGGGAATGGCAAGGCCATGAAACACAACGATCCGAACAGCGTATTGCTGGAGTCGGGGCAGAGCAGGGAAGTGGTCTGGAAGTTTTCCGATAAAGGTGATATCGAGTTTGCCTGCAACGTGCCCGGGCACTATCAGGCCGGTATGTATGGCGAAGTGGATTTCGACTGATCCCTTTCTGATCAACCGCTCCCGCCGCGCCGGCGAAATCCTCGGCCTGGCGGGCGTTCCTCATAGACTGTTTTGTAGTTGGGAGCAATCAAAACCATGAACACAACCTTTCTGGCAGGCATTGCGGCTCTGCTGTTGCCGGTGATCGGCCTGGCAGGGGAATACAGCCTCACAGTCGATCGGGTAAAAATCGATACCGGCGACTTTGTCAAAACGGGTATCGGCTACAATGGCAAATCCCCCGGGCCGGTTCTGCGCTTCAGGGAAGGCGAAGAGGTTTCCATCAATGTGACCAATAACCTCGATGAGATGACCTCCATTCACTGGCACGGGCTGATCCTTCCCTTCGATCAGGACGGCGTGCCCGGTATCAGTTTCCCCGGAATCAAGCCGGGAGAAACCTTTACCTACCAGTTTCCCATCCAGCAGACGGGTACCTACTGGTTTCACAGCCACTCCGGCTTCCAGGAGCCTGACGGTGCTTACGGTGCCATTGTCATCGAACCCGAGGGGCGTGAGCCGTTCCGTTACGACCGTGAGTACGTGGTTCAGCTGACCGACAAACACCCGCACTCCGGTGACCGCATCATGCGGAACCTGAAAATGATACCCGATTACTACAACCGCAAGCAGCAAACGGTGGGTGAGTTTTTTTCGGACGTTTCTGAAAATGGCCTGATGAATACGGTCCGGGACCGGATGGCCTAGGGTAACATGCGCATGATGAAAGCGGATGTCGAGGACTTGCAGGGCTTTACCGGTCTGATCAACGGCAAGGGGCCGGAGCAGAACTGGACCGGCCTCTTCGAACCGGGGAGCGCATCCGGCTGCGTTTCATCAACTCCTCGGCGATGACGTATTTTGACGTTCGGATTCCCGGCCTGGATATGACGGTTGTGCAGGCAGACGGCAATAACGTACAGCCGGTCAATGTCGCCGAATTCCGGATCGGCGTGGCAGAAACCTACGATGTGATTGTCCGCCCCAGGGAGGCGCAGGCCTACACCATCTTCGCTGAGTCCATGGGCCGTTCGGGCTATGCAAGAGCAACGCTGGCTCCGGAAGAAGGAATGGAAGCCGCCGTTCCCCAACTGCGTGAGCCTGCGCGCCTGACCATGGCCGATATGGGCGGCATGCCCGGTATGGACCACGGTAGCATGGCGGGCATGGACCACGATTCCATGGAGATGCCCAAAGGTGGCGCGAGCGATCCGTTCTACGCGAAGGGCAGTGGCCTTGTGCCCGTGGCGGCGAATGGCGGCAAATTCCTGTCCTATGCAGACCTGAAAGCTCAAAACCCGCTGTATGAAGACCGGGAACCGACCCGGGAAATCGAGCTTCGACTGACCGGCAACATGGAGCGCTATATCTGGAGCATCAACGGCGTTAAGTACGAGGATGCGGATCCGATTCGTCTCCAGTACGGTGAGCGAGTCCGCTTCAAGTTTGTGAACGAAACCATGATGACCCACCCTATGCACCTTCACGGTATGTGGTCCATTCTCGAGGTCGGTGCAGGCCAGTGGAATCCCATCAAGCACACTGTCAGCGTACAGCCCGGAGCCACAGTTTATATGGAAACCGAGGTTGATGAACCCGGGCAGTGGGCCTTCCATTGTCACCTGTCCTATCACGCGGCAGCCGGTATGTTCCGCAAGGTCATTGTTGAGGGTGGCCCGGAGTCGGCTCAGGCAAAGGCAGGCGCCACGACCGAAGAAGGAGGTGATGCATGAGCCGTATCCGATTGCTGGGTGCTGTGAGCCTGCTTGTTTCGATCGGCTTCCCAACCGCGTTAGCGGCTCAGGAGATGATTTCCGACACCACCGCGCGTAAGCAGCCGCTCACGACCTGGGGTGTGCAGTTGGAGGAGTTTGAATACCGCTACAGTGACGATGATGAGGAGCTGGGAGTCTGGGATGCGGATTCCTTCTACGGCACCGACGAGCTGAAACTCCGGTGGATTTCAAAAGGTGAGTACAGCCTGGAGGGGCGGGCCTACGAATCACTGGAAAACCAGCTGGTGGGGCAGGTGCCGATTTCCAGGTTCTTTGATGCCAAAGCCGGCGTCCGGTTCGACACACCCGAGGGTCCGGACCGGACGTACGCGGTGCTCGGTGTTGTCGGGCTGGCGCCCCAGTGGTTTGAGATCGATGCGAACCTGTACATGAGTGACGAGGGCGACACATCCGCCGATCTGGATGCCGAATACGAGTGGCTGTTGACCAACTACTGGATCCTGTATGCGACTCTGGATGCGACGGTAGCGTTCAGCGAGGACCGGGAAATTGGCGTCGGCAAGGGGTTGGTGTCCACCGAAACCGGCCTCAGGTTGAGTTATGACCTGATTGACCGCACGTTCTCGCCCTATGTGGGTGTGGTGCACGAGCGCAAGTACGGCGATACCGCGGATTTCGCCAAAGCCGGGGGCGGTGGTACGGAAGACTGGTTTGCCGTGATCGGCGCCCGCATCGCGTTCTGATCGTGGGGCTGACGGGCCCGGGATACTCCCCGGGCCCGTTTCTGTATACACTTTGATCTGGGTCGAGTCCACCTGGAATTTTCACCTGTATTCAGTCGCAGTTCAGGTTGGCATGGTGTGATAGAGGGTAGGTAGCGAGGCAACGAGGTGCACTCCCATGACCAAAGCACACAAAGCAAGTAATCAGGCGCAGTTTCTGTTGCGCCGGAAACTGACCGTCGAAGACCTTGGCGAGAGTGAGTGGGACGATTTTATCCACGAACTCAACCACCATCCCTGCGTCGATTTTGCCGAGCGCAAACCGGGCAACCAGCTGTATGTCACCTTCGATGGGACCCATTGGTCCACCGATGAGCTGCTGGAGCTGATCGAGCTCCATGGAGGCCGGTTGAAAGCGGGCTGGTGGACCCGGCGGAAACTGGCGTGGTATCGCTATACGGACGACAACGTCCGGGCCAATGCCAAGCATGAGCCGTTTTGCTGTTCGAAAATCCCGCCGATGAAAAAATAACAGGAGGTTGTATGTCATACACGATTGACCGACTTATCGGCAATGCGGGTTTCGAGGAGGTGGACAAACGAACGCGTCAGGCGCTTACCGATCACGGCTTCGGGGTGCTGACGGAAATTGACGTCAAGGCCACGATGAAGAAAAAGCTGGACAAGGATATGTCTGCGTACCGGATTCTCGGGGCCTGTAATCCAGGTATGGCCTGGGAAGCCATTGGCGTGGAGCCTCGTGTCGGCGCGATGCTGCCGTGTAACGTCATTCTTCGCGAAGTTGTGGAGGGTATCGAGGTCAGCGCGATAGACCCCGTGGCTTCCATGACCGCTATTGATAACGACGAGCTCAAGCAGGTTGCTGGAAAAGTCAGGGAAATGCTTTTAAAGGTTGTTGAATCGATTTGAGTGACCGAGAGAGATCTGATTCCCGTTGTACCCTGACCTGAGGAGGTGGTTTTATGAAACTCCAGGCGCGTAACCGGTGGCGCTCCTCGCTGGTAGCCACTGTCCTGATGAGCCTGTCCCTGACGGCGATGGGAGACAGTGCCCGGGCATTCGTACCCATGGGGACGGCGGATTCCGTGGGCGTTATTGATCTGGAAAGTTACCAGATAACGTCGACGATCAGCGGGACCATCAATACCCATGGCTCGGCACTGACACCCGATGGCCGCTATCTGGTTGCCGGCAGCCTGACCGCTCACGACAGCCAGGAACCGGTCAGTCGCCCGGAGGGCGTGACGGAAGATGAGCATGCCGCCCATCATGGGGGTGGTGCGCCCGCGGCAGCTCCGGAAGACGCCAATACCGGGCGGATCTATGTTGTCGATACCTCCACGAACGCGATTGCCCGCACGCTGGAGGTGCCTGGGCCGGTGCACCATGTACTGGTGACCCCTGACGGTCGCTACGCTGTTTCCACGCACCCCATGGGCGGCGGTATCAGTGTGGTTGACCTGGAATCCGGACAGCTGGTTGAAACCGTGGCGACGGGCCCGGCGCCCAACTACGTGGTAGCGACCGACAACGGTCAGTCTCTGCTGGTCAGCAATACCGGCAACGGCACGGTCAGCGAAGTGGATACCCGGCACTGGTTCGTCAAACGCAATCTTCGGGTTGGCGGTAGTCCGGAGCATATGGTGCTCGCCCCCGGCAACGAACGGCTTTATGTCAATGATGTCGACTCGGGCCAGGTTGTTGCCCTGGAGCTTTCCAAAGGCGCCGTGGCGGCAAGGTATGATGTCGGGGCGGAATCTCATGGCGTTGGCCTGAGCACCGACGGCGGGATACTGTACGCAACCAGTAAGGGCGGCGACCGGGTCGTCCGGATCGATCTTGCCAGCGGGATCCGCCATAGCGTGTCACTGGCGCCGGCCCCTTACCACCTGGCGGTCTCTCCCGTCGATGGCAGCCTATTAATCACCAGTCGGGCCGAAGCCAGGCTCTGGGTGCTTGATCCGGGCTCTCTGGAGATTATTGATGACGTTTCTTTGGACGGGATAGGTCACCAAATATCGCTAGAGGCATACTAGCCAGTAAGCCCCACTGACAAGCTTTTCCCAAAGGGAATCTATATGGATAAGCGTTTCAAGATTACGTTGGCAATTTTTGCGGTCATCGCTTTGGTTTTGCTCTGGGGCGAACATAAGGTTCACCTTCTGGGTGCTTTGCCGTGGTTAATCCTTCTGGCATGCCCGTTTATTCATATGTTTATGCATGGAGGGCATGGGAATCACGGTGGCCATAATCACCACGATCAACCGGAAGGCAAGAGTGGAGGCCAACGCGATGACTGATGCTTCGTCCGATTACGGTCTTTGGGGACTGGTGGTTCTAAACTCGGTGATCTTTATTTTCTTCGCTTTCAGTTTTTTTAAGCCACAGACCCAACGAGACTGGCGATCCTTCGGTGCGTTCAGCGCGTTTCTCGTGGCATTATTCACAGAGATGTATGGGTTCCCGCTGACACTCTATTTCCTGTCCGGTTGGCTTCAGACCCAATACCCGGATGTGAATTGGCTTGCCCACGATAGCGGGCACTTGCTTGAAATGCTCTTTGGTTGGCAGGGTTCTCCCCATTTCGGCCCCTTCCACTTGTTGAGTACGGTGTTTATAGGTGGAGGTTTTTACTTGATTGCCGCCGGATGGCGAACCCTGTACACGGCGCAAAAAGAGCGAAAGCTGGCTACGACGGGGCTCTATTCGTATGTTCGGCATCCTCAGTATGTCGGCTTTGTCTTGATTATGTTTGGCTTCCTTCTGCAGTGGCCAACACTTATAACTCTGGCGATGTTTCCGGTTTTGCTCTGGATGTATGCCCGCTTATCGATCAATGAGGAGCGGGAGGCAGAGAAAACGTTCGGGGAAGCCTGGCGGCACTATGCCAACAAAACTCCCAGGTTTTTGCCGCGGTTGCGCGGATTGGGGCGGCAAGCTTGAACAAAAGCTCTACTCATCTGCCGGGTAGACAAAGGAGCTGTTGGTGAGCCTGTCACTTTCGATACGTTCAGTCGCCGGAATGGTTCTTGTTGCCTTTCTTTGGGCGATCTGCTTTCCTTTTATTGTGGTGGGATTGCCAGATGCGCCACCCTTGCTTTTTGCCGCTTTACGCGCATTGTTGGCAGGGTTGTGTCTGATTCTGATCGCTTTTACAAAAGATGGTCGGCCCAGTTATTCGCTTCGCCAGCTTCTTATGCTGGCCGTAATTGGCCTCAGTTACACGGGTATGGGGCTTGGAGGGATGTTTCTCGGCGCTGGCAAGCTGGGACCGGGGCTTGCAACGGTTCTGGCCAATGCGCAACCACTGTTTGCGGCGGTTCTTTCGTTTTTTATCGTTCGAGAGGTGGTGACCGGGCGTGTGTTTGTGGGCCTTTTGATTGGTTTTATTGGTGTTGTGGTGCTAGCGATGCCAGAGATGGAGTTTGGTAACGCCAGATTTTCAGGGACCGTCTATGTTCTTGGTGGAGCCATCGGAACCGCCATTGGAAATGTGCTGCTTAAATACCAGGCCGGCAGCGATGATATCTATTGGTCAATGGGCATCCAGCTTGTCATAGGCTCAGTGTTTCTGGGAATAGCATCCGTGAGCCTGGGCGAGGGCTTCGAGATTGATTGGACCTGGTCATTTACCACTGCCATGTTCGTTCTGGCCATTCCGGCAACGGCAATGATGGTTGTGCTCTGGTATGCCTTGCTCGCCAGCGCGCCCTTGAACAGCCTCAATTCGTTTACCTTTTTAACGCCTGTTTTCGGTCTCGCTATCGGAATGCTTTTGTTCGGCGAAACTTTCACATCACTGGAGATGATCGGGATAGGAATCACAATTGTCGGCTTGGTGATCGTTGTCAAAGCGCCTGGGAAAACAGCAAGCGGTTCCGCTGTCGGGGAACAGGCAAAGGTGATCCGTAGCTCATAGTAGAAAAGGGAGTAGTCAATGAGAGTCTGGATCAGCGTTCTCCTTTTGTTTGCCGCATCAGGCCGTCTTGTTGCGGGCCCTCCCTCGGCAGTTTCCTTGATTGAAGGCATGGAACAGACTCTGTGGTCCGACAGCAATCACGGCCGTTTCACTATGTGGATCGAGTCTGAGTACTGGACTCGCACACTGGAACTGGAAGCCTGGATGAATCGTCAGGAGCATACGTTGATTCGCATTCACGCGCCCAAAAAAGAGGCCGGCATCGGCTCGCTGCGCATCGGCGATGCCATGTGGAATTACTTGCCCAAAGTTGATCGCACCATCAAGATCCCACCGTCGATGATGCTCCAGCCATGGATGGGCTCCAACTTCAGCAACGACGACCTGGTCAAGGAAAGCTCGTTCGTCGAGGACTACACCCACGAATTGGTCGAAACCGACGATTCCGGTGAGGTGCCTGTGTATCGGGTTGTCTCGACGCCCCGACCTGATGCCCCGGTAGTGTGGAGTCGCCTGGAATTCACTGTTCGGGAGGACTCGATCCCGGTTTCGCTTGCCTACTACGACGAGCGCGATCAGATCGTCAAGCGCATGACCTATGACCAGATCGAAACCATGGATGGGCGCCGGATACCCACCCGCTGGACGATGGTGGACGCCGATAACCCCGAGTCCCGCACGGTGATCACGATTGAGTCTATTGAATTCGACCTGTCGATCGATGAAGAGGTGTTTTCATTGCGCCGGCTGCGCAACCCACAGTGAGGGCCCGGCATGAGCATCGTCAATGTGGAGAAAGTCTCGCGAATTTACCGTCAGGATTCCATCGCCGTCAAGGCCCTGGATGAGGTGTCGGTCGCGATCGAGGCCGGGGAGTTCACAACCTTGGTGGGCCCGTCTGGATCGGGTAAAACCACGCTATTGAATCAGATTGGAGCCCTGGACGAGCCGGATAGCGGGCGCATTCAGGTGGCGGGTGAGGAAATCACCGGGCTTAGCCGAAAGAAGCGGACCCTTTTGCGGCTGTGGAAGGTTGGCTTTGTATTTCAGGAATACAACCTGATTGGCGTGCTGTCGGCTCAGGAGAACGTCGAGTATGTGCTGATGCTGCGCGGAGTGCCGTTTCGGGAGCGCCGTGCCGAGGCCCGGCGTATTCTGGTGGAGGTCGGCCTGCAAGGGCTGGAGCGGCGCCTGCCCCATGAACTGTCTGGCGGCCAGCAACAGCGTGTTGCGGTGGCCCGGGCGATTGTCAGCAAGCCCGCGATTGTCCTGGCCGACGAGCCCACGGCCAATCTCGATTCCACGACCGGCGCGGCGCTACTGGACTTGATGCGTAAGCTCAATGCCGAGCATGGCATTACCTTTGTCTTCTCCACCCATGACCCGATGGTGATGGAACGCGCGCGGCGGGTAATCCATCTCCGCGATGGCCGCGTCGAGCGTGAGGAAATACGGTCGTGATGGCGTGGCTACGTCTGGCTTTTGGCAATCTTCAGGTCAATCGTCGGCGTACGGCCATCACACTGTTGTCGGTGGCCGTCGGTGTCGGTGGGCTAGTGTTTCTCTGGGCATTCATTGATGGCATCAACGCCCAGATGATCAACAACATGACTGGCTATGTGACCGGCGACCTGAAGGTACATCAGCGGGGCTTTCACGATGACCGGGAGATGAACATTGCCCTGGCCGAGCGCTGGAATCTCACAGAGGAGGTATCGGCCGTAGCCGGTGTGGCGGCAACCACCCCCCGGGTGACGGGCCATGCCCTGGCCAGCCGTGAGGACCAGTCACGGGCATTACAGGTGATGGGCGTCGACAGCGCGACGGAGCCACGGGTCACCCGGCTTGACCGGTCGATTGTCCGTGGTCGCTACCTGGAGCGCGGCAATGAAATTCTTGTTGGCGTCGATGCCGCCGGTGCCCTGGATGTCTCCCCGGGCGACGAGCTGGTACTGGTGGTGCAGGCGTCGGACGGCTCTATTGGCGCCGACCGGTTCGAAGTGGTGGGCGTATTCGAGACCGGTATCAAGCGTATTGATGGCTTCGTGGGCCAGATGCCCTTGGCCTCTGCCCAGGCGCTGTATGCCTTTCAGGGGCGGTTTACCGAGATTGCGTCCCGCGTAGAGGATTCCGACCGGCTTGAAGCGGTGGTTGCAGGCCTGCGGAATCAGATGCAGGCCTGGAACGTAGAAGTCCTGGGGTGGCCAGCGCTGATGCCGTCGCTGGTGCAAATGGTTGCGTTTCACGATGCTGTCGCCTACATCGTGATCTTCGTGGTGTTTGTGGTGGTGGCGGCCGGCATCGTCAACACCATTCTGATGTCGGTACTGGAGCGTGGCCGGGAATTCGGTGTAATGATGGCGTTGGGTACGCCCAGCAGTCGTATTGTCTGGCTGGTGCTTCTGGAAACAGCCATCCTGGCGGGCCTGGGATACCTGTTGGGTCTGGCATTGGGGCTGTCACTGACGGGCTATTTCGGTACCCATGGGCTGGACTTCAGCGCCTATATCAAGGCCATGGATACCATGCCGGGCCTGAGCGGTATCGTCTATCCCACCATTGAATTCCAGCGTCCGGTGGTGATTGGCATCGTGGTTATATCGGTGGCTCTGTTGGCAGCGGCCATCCCGGCCTGGAAGGCCAGCCGCAACAGTCCATTGGAGGCGATGGGCGCACGTCGCACTATGATCAACCGTATCCGCCGGATCCACTGGCAGGTGACGTCTGATCATCGACTGCTGATATTCGCGCAAATGGCACTGCGCTCCGTATTCCGCAATCCACGACGGTCAGTGATCACCGCCTCGGCCACTGCGTTCGGGCTGGCGGCCTATCTGTTCTTATACGCTTTCGCCGATGGTTTCTTTGAGCAGATGATTCACAACTCGACACAGCAGCTTAGCGGGCATGTGCAGGTAATGGCGCAGGGCCACGACGTCGATCTGTCGCCAGCTTTTCGCATTGCCGACAGTCAGGCACTGCAGCAGCAGTTGCAGGCGCGTCTTGAGGTTGAGGCTGCCGCACCCAGGGTATTGCTGCGTGCCATGGTGGCAAACCCCGGGAAGAGTCTGCCGGTGGAGCTGGTGGGTATTGCACCGGAGCAGGAGAGGGCGGTTACGGAACTTTTCAGATACATGGAGCAGGGCACTTATGTTCAATCCGGGGAGGCGGGAATTGTGATTGGCCAGAAACTGGCCGAGGAGTTGGGTGCCCGGCTGGGGGACAAGCTGGTCATTACGGTCCAGCAGGCTGGCGGAGATCTTGCTTCCAGTGCCCAGGCCATTCTCGGTATCTATCGCACTGGCAGTGACCTTTTCGACACAGAGTATGTCTTCACCAATATCAACGCAGCCCGCCGCCTGGGTGGCCTGCTGGAAGACGAAGTCTCGCGGATCGTGTTGAGGCTGTCAGACCGCGCAGAGAGTGCGGCCCTGGCAAGAACCCTGAACCAGTCGCTGCCTCTGACTAACGACGGACTGGAGGCCCAGGGCTGGGAAACCCTGCTCCCGGTGGTTGTGCAGATGGTGGAAATGAGCCAGGTGGATTTCTATCTCATTCTGTCGGTGGTCTTTGTCGTGGTGGCCATCGGGGTCATGAATACCATGGTGATGTCGGTGATGGAGCGGACCCGGGAACTGGGCGTCATGCTGGCACTGGGAACCCGAGGTGTCCAGTTGCTGCTGACGATTGTGTTCGAGGCGTTCTTTCTGGCGGTACTGGGCATGGTGGCCGGAACCCTGGCGGGCGGTGCGCTGGTCTACTGGCTGAACCAGGCCGGCATTGACCTGTCCTCGATCAGCGGGGCGCTGGAAACCATTCCGGGCATTACCGACCGGGTCTATCCGGTGCTGATGTTTGATCATGTCTGGCTGCCCAGCCTGCTGCTGTTTCTCTGTTCGGTGACGGTGGCGCTGTATCCGGCATGGCGGGCGGCGCGGCTGGACCCGGTCGAGGCCATTCATCATGGCTAGGCACTGGCAAGTGGCGTCAGGGCTGGTCTGCCTGATGCTGGCTTCAGGTGTTGAGGCCGGGTTCAGCCAGTCCGGATCGCTGAAGAATCTCAGCGTCGGCTCGCGCTCGTTGATCGACGGTGATCGCTACGTTTCGAACCTTACCCGCCTGCGTCTGAACCCCCGATATCGATATCAGGACTGGATTGTGGACGCGGCCTACGACCTGGAACTGGTTTCGGGCAGTTTTCTGGACAGCCCGGAGTTCGCCTTGCTCCGGGATGCCCCGGAACCTCGCTACTGGGATCTGCAGGGGGATATTCACGAGTCGGGGACATTGCTGGCGCGCCACCAGTTCTATCGTGGCACGGTGCAGTGGCGGTCGCCGGCCGGTGATTTCCGCTTCGGCCGCCAGCAGGTGAACTGGTCCACGGCCCTGATCTGGAACCCGATGGACATCCTCAATCCTGTCAGCCCTTTGCAACTGGAGCCGGATGAACGGGTGGGTGTGGACGCCATTCTCTGGGACAAACCCTGGGGAGCCTTAGGACGCATCAGCGCTGTCCATGCCCCGCAACACAATGACGGCGAGGCCAGTACGGCAGCCCGGGTCAAGCGCTATATTGGTGGTGTAGATGCCGGGCTGATGGCAGGTGAGTTTGCCGATGTCACCAGGATAGGCTTTGACGGCAGTGGCTCGGTGATCGGCACCGGTTGGCGCACGGAATTCGTCTGGAGCGACCCGGACGCCAGCGACAGCTACTGGCAGGGAGTGGCGGATCTGAATTGGTCGTTTCGCAATGGGTTCAACCTGGCACTGGAATATTTCTACAACGGCCGGCCCGTACCGCCGGGAAACTCTGGCCTTGGAAACCTGCTGTCCACAGATCCGCTCTATGCCGGGCGCCATTATACCGGGTTGCTCGCATGGCAGGATATCAACCCGTTTTGGCAGTATCGGGTAGTGGCCATTCGCAATGTTGATGATGCAAGCTGGGTACTCTATCCCCGGTCCACCTGGACGCCTCCCTTCAGCCAGGAAATCTATCTCACAGCCGGAGCCCAATGGTTTGGTGGTAACGACACCAGCGAGTACGGAATGCTTGAGCCTCTGGGATTGGTGGAGATGCAATGGTACTTCTGAATATTCTGTCTGGTCGTATTTTGGCGCCCACAATCAAAGAAGTATCACTCTACCCAGGCGTTCCTTTATATGTACATTTCAGCAAATGAATCGTGTGGCGGTTTAATGGGCAGTTATTTAGTGTGTAGGCCACTCGACGGTCATCTTTTTTTAAGAGGTGTCAGAAATTCAGGTTTGTTTCAGGGTATTGTGTTTTACTTTGCAGTACATGGGGCAGTCATCGTACCTGACACGATTGTCCTTTGTGTTGTCTCAGGTTTGTCCTTGCCGCAGAAGCCTCTGCGGCTTTTTTATGCGCTGAAATGTACTTGCTCGTCTTTATGTGCTATACCACTGAGACCCTCAGGTATATCACATTGTTGGGCTGGTGGTAAAGGCTTTATATTCAGAAAATAATTGCCGATCCTGTCTGATGAGTTTTTTAAAGCATCAGTTTTCGGAGTGATTCTGGATAGTTAATGAAAAACCAAAGATTCTCTCGGTTTTTATCACATGAAACACAAATTGAGCCAGATCAAAATATCCTGAAAACCCAGGTAAGTTCAGTTAGAGTTCAGGTTTGAGATTTAGCATGGCGTACCTGAACAGATTAACAGACTTCTGTGGAGACCTACCCTTGGCTATTCCTGCTCGCTATTTCAGATCCGCCATCTTCGGGGCGTTGGTTTTGACCAGCCTGCCCGGTTGGGCGGAGCCCAGACTTCAACTGGCGAATGTGATTGATGCCGCCATTGAATACGATCCATGGCTTCGCCAGAGTGCCCAGATACAGCAAGCATTACTGGAGGAGTCCATTGCCGAGGGGGCCCTGCCCGACCCTCGGCTGTCACTTGGCGCCGCGAATCTGCCCGTGGACACGTTCGACACCGGGCAGGAAGCGATGACCCAGGCCACGGTCGGAATCTCGCAGCGGATTCCGCGCGGCGACAGCCTGCAGTTGTCGCAGGACAGGAAAGAAGAGCTGGCGCAGGAGCAACCTTTTCAGAGGGAGAACCGGCGCGCCAGGGTGGTGGAAACGGTGACCCGCCTCTGGCTTGATGTGTGGGAGGCACAACAGAGCATCGGTCTGATTGAGGATAACAGGGATCTTTTCGAGCAGCTGTCCGACGTAGCCGAGGCGGGTTACATAACCGCCACCATGATCTCACGGCAGCAGGACGTTGTCCGGGGCACCCTGGAGCTTACGCGCCTGGATGACCGGCTGACCGACCTGAGGCTGAAGCTGCAATCAAGTCAGGAAGCTCTGGGTGAGTGGATCGGGTCGAAAAATGCCTCGCTGGAGGTAACCGAAACGGTGCCCCCCGAACTGCTGACAGCGCTTCGGGACGGCTGGTCGGAAACTAGTGCGGGCACCCTTATCCGTCACCCCCTGATCCGTTCCACGGACCAGCAGATCAAGGCCCGGGCCATTGATGTGGATCTTGCCCGCGAGGCTTACAAGCCCGAATGGACGGTTTCTGCGCAATATGGCTACCGGGATCGCGTGCCCGGCGGGCAGGACCGGGCGGATCTCTTCTCCGTGGGGATTGGTTTTGATCTCCCGCTGTTTACCGGCAATCTCCAGGACCGGAAGCTGAACGCCTCAGCGGCCCGGCTCGAAGCAGAAAAGACAGAGCGAGTTTTGCAGCTTCGCGTGATTCAGGCAAGGGCCCGTTCAGCCCTTGCCCGGGTTAAACGACTTGATGACCGCATCGGGATATACCAGCAGTTCTTGCTGCCGCAAATGGAAGAGCAGGCCGAGGCCGCACTGACCGCCTATAACAACGACGACGGCGATTTCGCCGAAGCCGTACGTGCGCGGATCGACGATCTCAACGCCAAGATTGAGCTGATCGGGATGACCGCGGAGCGGGCCCGGAACTTCGCCAGTTTCCGTTACCTGACCTCAGGCTCTTCCGAAGTACCTTCACTTTCACAGACTCGCTATCAGGACTGACCATCATGGCTAATTTTGTTCGCCCGCTGGGCTTTATACTGCTTGGTGGCATTGCCGGGGCCGGGGCGGCCTATTGGCTGGCCTCCGAAACCGCAACGGCACCAGCGTCCGCGGAAAAGAAACCCTTGTACTGGGTGTCACCCATGGACGCCAGCTTCAGAAGTGACAAACCGGGCAAGTCGCCCATGGGCATGGATCTGGTTCCGGTTTACGAGGACAGCGGGAGCGCTGACGACTCGCCAGGCACCGTCCGGGTTGCGCCGAACATTGTCAATAACCTGGGCGTTCGCACGGACGAGGCCATCAGGGGGCAGTTGCCCAGCAATATTATTACCGTGGGCTACGTGCAGTATAACGAAGACGAGTTGTACCACATGCACCCCCGTGTTGAAGGGTGGATCGAGAAACTTTATGTAAAGTCCGAGGGCGACCCGGTTGAGAAGGGCAAGCCTGTTTACACCCTCTACTCACCCACCCTGGTGAATGCCCAGGAGGAATTGCTCCTGGCACTGGACCGGAAAAACCCGCGCCTGATCAGGGCGGCTGAGGAGCGCTTGTCGTCGCTGAATGTCTCGGACCGCTTGATCCGGACACTCAGGAAGACCCGTAACGTACAGCGGACCATAACCTTCTATGCCCCGGCCTCCGGGGTTATTGATGTCCTGAGGGTCCGTGAGGGTACCTTCGTCAGGCCCGGAGATCCGGTCATGTCCATCGGCTCACTCGACGAGGTCTGGGTGATCGGAGAGGTGTTTGAGAGCCAGCTCTGGGCCATCAGGACCGGCGATCCGGTAGAGATGACCCTGGACTACATGCCCGGGCGCCGGTGGATGGGGCGCGTGGATTATGTGTATCCGGAAATCAATCTCGAGACCCGGACCGCACAGGTCAGGATGCGCTTTGACAATACCGATGGCATGTTGCAGCCGGGCATGTTCGCCAGCGTTAACATGCAGGGCGATCCGAGCGAAAGGCGCACCCTGGTGCCCAGGGAATCCGTTATCCGCACCGGACAGAGCGACCGCGTTGTTCTGGCGCTGGAAGAAGGTGCCTTCAAATCGGTTAACGTTACCACCGGACGGGTAGGGGATAAGTATGCCGAGATTCTGGAAGGCGTCGTTCCCGGCGACCAGGTGGTGGTCTCGGCGCAGTTCCTGATTGACTCTGAATCCAGCAAGACATCGGATTTCCGCCGGATGTCGCCGCCTTCCGCAGGGGCGATGGACCCGGATATGAACCATTCAGGGCACACCATGGAGGCGGGCAAGGCTGATGCCAAGGACAGCCCTGAAGCCATGAGTCATGAGGGGATGGACCCGAGCGCAATGGACCAAAGCGAAATGGACCAGAGCGAAATGGACCAGAGCGAAATGGACCAGAGCGAAATGGACCATGGCAAGATGGACCATGACGGAGGCGCCTCATGATTGCGTCGGTCATTAACTGGTCTATCCAAAACCGCTTTCTGGTACTGCTTGCCGCCGTATTGCTGACCGGGTTCGGGCTGTACTCGGTGTCGAAGACGCCGGTGGATGCACTGCCGGATCTCTCGGATGTCCAGGTCATCGTTAAAACCAGCTACCCCGGCCAGGCCCCGCAGGTAGTGGAAGATCAGGTGACCTATCCGCTGACCACGGCCATGCTCTCGGTGCCCGGTGCGGTGACGGTCCGGGGCTACTCGTTCTTCGGCGACTCCTACGTCTATATCATCTTTGATGAAGATACGGACATGTACTGGGCCCGCTCCCGGGTGCTGGAATACCTTTCCCAGGTAATACCCAGCCTGCCTGAATCGGCCCGGCCTCAACTGGGGCCGGATGCGACCGGGGTCGGCTGGGTTTACCTGTATGCCCTGGTTGACCGGACAGGGAACAACGACCTGAGCCAACTGACCACTCTGCAGAACTGGTTTCTGAAGTACGAGCTGCAGACAGTGCCCGGTGTCTCGGAAGTGTCCACGGTCGGCGGCATGGTCAAGCAGTACCAGGTCAAGGTGAATCCCGAAAAACTCCGGGCATTCGGTATCCCCCTGTCCCACATCCAGAACAGCATCAAGCGGGGCAACAAGGAAATCGGTGCATCGGTGATCGAGATGGCCGAGGCGGAATACATTGTCCGCTCGACTGGCTATATCCAGTCCCGTGAAGACCTCTTGTCGATTCCACTGGGTCTTGACGTAAATGGCACGCCGGTCCTGATGAAGGATGTGGCAAGCGTTGAGATCGGGCCGCAGGCGAGACGTGGCGTTGTGGAACTCAACGGCAACGGGGAGACCATTGGCGGCATTGTGGTAATGCGGTTTGGTGAAAATGCCCAGAAAACCATTAATGGTGTGAAGGCCAAGCTGGAAGAGTTGCAGTCGAGCCTGCCCGAAGGTGTTGAGGTGGTGACGGTTTACGACCGTTCCGGCCTGATCGAGCGCGCGGTCAATAACCTCGGGTTCAAGCTGCTCGAGGAATTTGTGGTGGTGGCCCTGGTGTGTATGGTTTTCCTGTTCCACGTCCGCTCGTCGCTGGTGGCAATTATCAGCCTGCCGGTGGGCATCCTGACCGCCTTTATCGTCATGTACTTTCAGGGTATCAATGCCAATATCATGTCGCTCGGGGGGATCGCTATTGCCATCGGTGCCATGATCGACGGCGCCATCGTGTTAATCGAGAACATGCACAAGCATATGGAGAGGACGCCGCTGACGCCCGAGAACCGATGGGAAATAGTAGCCAGATCGGCCTCGGAGGTCGGGCCGGCGCTGTTTTTCTCGCTGTTGATCATCACTGTCAGTTTTGTGCCGGTGTTTGCCCTGGAAGCCCAGGAAGGGCGGATGTTTGCGCCCCTGGCGTTCACTAAGACCTACGCCATGGCGGCCAGTGCCGCTCTCGCAGTGACGCTGGTCCCGGTGCTCATGGGTTACTTCATTCGTGGCAAGGTGCTGCCGGAGCACAAGAATCCGCTGAACCGGCTGCTGGTCGCCGCCTATATGCCGGCCCTGAAGCTGGTGCTCCGGTTTCCGCTGTCAACGGTTCTGGCATCGGTACTGGTTCTGGTTGTCGGCCTGTGGCCGGCAACCAAGATCGGGAGTGAATTCATTCCCAACCTGGATGAGGGCGACCTGATGTACATGCCTACCACCTACCCGGCTATCTCGATTGCCGAGGCCAGGAGGTTGCTGCAGCAGACGGACAAGCTGATTGCCACGGTGCCCGAAGTGAAAACCGTGTTTGGCAAGGTGGGCCGGGCGGATACCGCTACCGACCCGGCACCGCTGACAATGATTGAGACCTTTATCCAGCTCAAGCCCAAGGATCAGTGGCGGGACGGGATGACCACCGATAAGCTCAAGCAGGAGCTCAATTCGCTGATTCGCTTCCCGGGGGTGACCAATGCCTGGGTCATGCCGATCAAAACCCGCATCGACATGCTGGCAACGGGCATAAAGACCCCCGTGGGCATCAAGGTAGCCGGCCCGGATCTCTCGGTTATCCAGGGCATTGGCAAACGCCTTGAGGAGATCCTGGAGAAGGTTCCCGGCACCAGTTCTGTCTATTCCGAGCGGGTCGCCGGCGGACGTTACATCAAGGTGGATATTGATCGGGAGCGTGCCGCCCGCTATGGCCTGAATATCGATGATGTTCAGCAGGTTGTGGCCTCGGCCATTGGCGGAATCAACGTGGCGCAGACCATCGAGGGGCTTGAGCGCTTCCCGATCAACCTCCGCTATCCGGAGGATTACCGGGACTCACCCGAAAAACTGAAGCAGCTTCCCGTGGTGACTGAATCCGGTCAGCGGATCGCGCTGGCCGACGTGGCCGATATCCGGGTGGAGGACGGGCCGCCCTCCATCAAGAGTGAAAACGCCCGCCTGAACGGCTGGAGCTATGTGGATATCGAAGGTGTGGACATCGGCACCTATGTCCAGCAGGCGCAGGCCGCCGTGAAGGCGGAGCTGGACCTGCCCGCCGGTTACTCCGTCAACTGGTCTGGCCAGTATGAGTACATGCTCCGTGCCAAGCAGAAACTGAGCCTGGTGGTTCCGGTGACGCTGGGTGTTATTGTCCTGCTGCTGTTCCTGAACTTCGGGCGCTTTGCGGAAGTGGGTATCATCATGGCTACCCTGCCTTTCGCGTTGGTTGGCGCCTTCTGGCTGATGTATCTGCTGGGTTACAACTTCTCGGTTGCCGTCGGCGTCGGTTTCATTGCCCTGGCCGGTGTTGCTGTGGAGATTGGTGTGATCATGCTGGTCTATCTCAATCAGTCCTACGAATCGATGCTGGAAACCTGTGAAAAGAACGGGCTGAAACCAAGGCGGGAAAACCTTCGCCATGCAGTGCTTCATGGCGCCGGAATGAGGGTGCGGCCGATAATGATGACCGCGGCCGCCATCATCGGCGGGCTGATACCGGTCATGATGGGTGGCGGAACCGGATCGGAAGTCATGGGGCGGATTGCCGCGCCCATGGTCGGAGGCATGATCAGTGCCGTGATTCTGGCACTGCTGGTGATACCGGTAGGTTACTATCTCTGGAAACGCAGGAGTTTTTCCGAAGCGTAAAGAAAGTTAGACCTCGCCATATTGCTTTCGAGATTCTGGCGAGGTCTGATGATGCAGCGGTGTCTGGGTAATGTTGTTATAAAGCAAGAGCCTGGGTATGGAGTCCCGGGCAGATACTCTGGCAACATATTTCCCGGGGGAGGTTTCCTGCCCTCTAAAAGGCCGAGAACAGCAGCGATGGGGTAGGCCCAAATTTGATGGGGTTCAATCATGTCTCGCATGGAGTCCTCGTGCCTTTGTGGTTCGCCATTCGTTTGGAATCTGCATGATGAGGTATGTCACATAGCGCGCCGGTTAACTATGTTTATAGGTATTTGCCCCCTCGTGCTTGTAGTCAGGGTGTTCAAATTCCAGTGTTGAATGAGTTACGCTGAACTCTTTCTCCAAAGCCTGTTTTATCCCGTCCTTGATTTTCTCAAGTTCATTCCACGCACTCATCTCGACAACCACACGGGCGTCGAGCGAGGCATCATGCTCACCCACCTGCCAAAAATGTACGGGGTGAAGTCGATAACTCCTTCTAAGTCTGATACTGCCCCAATGACGGAATCTGTGCCGATATCCTCGGGACTCCCCAGCATGAGTGTTCTGATGGTCCCGCCAATTTCTGTCAGGTCCAGGTAGAGAATATAGCTGGCCATGCCAATGGTGATTGCGGAATCAACCCAGCGCATGTCGTAGAGCAAGATAAGAGCTCCGCCTATAACACTGCTATTGACGCAAACGCATCAGACAAGTTGTGTAAAACAACGCATGAATATTAACGCTGCCCTTCTGCATTGAGTAGGTCAGCAGCGCGCTCAACGCGTCCATTATCAGTGCAACAATGTAAGTCAGACTACCCAACACCCCTTGAGTTCCAGCGGATCTGGGAACCGCATGACACCCTCGTATATCAGGTAGGGCCCTATCATGATCAAGGTGGTGTATTTAACAGCGCAACACCTACCTTTATTCGCCCGTAGCCGAAGGTCAGCTTTTATTCAGCCGGGCGACGCGCAATTTTACGGGCCGCGAACGCGATAATCAGCGATGCCATGTCCCAGAAGTTATGTATAGCATCGGCAATCAGCGCCAAGCTGCCGGCAAAGTCCTTTCCGCGATCTGGACGAGAGTCAGGATGCCGTTTGCCCAGATGGCTACTGCAACCCGTTTATGCTTGGTTTCAGGGGGAATGTGAAATAGCTGTATACTGAAAAAGTGTGCTTTCCCTCATATAGGTTTCGAAGTAATGCGGGAAGAAGCGTTAATTGGTTGCTTCCAATGTTCGCATTGCGACCAAAGGTTTCGACAACAAGGCGTTTTGGATTCATAGATAACGCGGAGTGGCTGTGCCTTGGAGATGGTGAGGTGGAAACCGTGCAATGGTCTTTTTACTGAGTGATATAGCAGCGGCCTAAAGTGACTGGGCTCCAGCAAGGCACAATTTGGGCACAGGCAAATAAAAAAGGCCTGCGTTTTCACGCAAGCCTTTGAAAATAATGGCGCGCCCGATAGGATTCGAACCTATGACCTTTGCCTCCGGAGGGCAACGCTCTATCCAGCTGAGCTACGGGCGCTTCGAGCTCGACGATGACTCGCCGATTTCGAGTGCGCAATCTTACGTGCGTAGCGGGTGTCTGTCCAGCCCCCGGCGGCAAGTCCTGACCTCAGTTCTGGGGTAGTCGCTGCTCGGGGGGAATCGATACCAGATTGTTGTCATTGCTGAAGGTGACCTCGCCATCCTGGATGGTCACCTGGAAGCTCATGGACCGGTCCGCGAGCGCTGCCAGGGCCTCAGTGCTGTCGCCGGGTAGGTGAACAATGGTGAGGTTGTCGAAACGTTCCAGCTTGCCGTGATGTTTGTCCCACCAGACTGGGAATGCGCGATCGCCATAGGTGTAGAGGATCACTTTCCCGGCGCGGTTGCAGGCCTTCCTTATTCGGTCTTCTTCTGGCAGGCCAAGCTCGATCCATAATTCAATTTCGCCGGTCAGGTCTTTCTGCCACAGCTCTGGCTCATCATCGGTGCTCAGGCCTTTGGTAAATTCGAGGGTGTCGCCGGCGTTCAGGGCAAAGGCAAGCAGCCGGATCATCACGCGCAGGTCCGTTTCCGACGGATGCTGGGCGATGGTCAATTGATGATCCGCGTAGTAGTGACGGTCCATGTCGGCGATGTTGAGCGTCGCCTTGAGGATGGTTGCTTTGAGCGCCATGGGCTTCCTGCATTGGTATCGGGATAGGGGTTTGGGCTAGTGTAATGCAATTCTTTCCCGGGTGAGTGTAAGCGCATGCCGATGTTGCGTGGTTTTCTGGTTCTGGTGCTGTTTTTTATTCTTGGCGAGTCTGTGCGCCTGCTTCTGGCGTTGCCGGTGAGTGGCGGCGTGCTGGGGATGGTGGTCATTACCTTCACGCTGATGCTTAAAGGCAACGTGAGTGATGATCTTGCTCGGGCCAGCCAGGGGCTGATATCGGTGCTGGTGCTCTTGATCATGCCGGGGGTGGTGGGTGTGTTTTTCACGGCGAACCAGTTCTCCGGGCAGTGGCTGGCGGTTGCGGCGGCATTGCTGGTGGGCACCTTTCTCAGTGTGCTGACGACGTTGTTGTTGATGAAAGCGGTGACGAAAAGAGGCGTTAGCGATGGTGAGTGAGCTACTCGCGCGCTTCCAGGCCCTGCCGGAGTCGCTTGCCGCCACCCCGATTCTTGCGATCGGTTTGACCCTCGGTGCCTTCTTTGCCGGCAACTGGCTGTTCTCCCGCATTGGCCGGCCTATCTGGCTGCCGCCGGTTGTTTTGTCTGCGTGTCTTTTATCTGGCTTCATCGCGTTGGCGGTGGATTACCAGGATTACCAACAGGGCGCGCGGTGGCTGACGGTGTTGCTGGGGCCTGCCACCGTCGCACTCGGGATTCCCTTGTACCAGCAGATGCACCATATCCGTGCCATGTGGCGCCCGATTGTGGTCACGCTGCCGATTGCCGCCACCATGGCGGCGGTTTACGCCGTGGTGATTGGCTGGGCTCTGGGGGCCACACCGGAGGTCCTGGCATCGCTGGCGCCCAAGTCGGTTACTGCGCCTATCGCCATCGGTATTACCGAGCAGTTGGGCGGTTCGGTGCCCCTGATGATGGGCGGGCTCCTGATCACGGGCGTGGTGGCAACCCTCTTCGTAGACCTGCTCGCGCGGCTTTTGCCTGTTGACGACGAACGGATTCTGGGCTTTGCCCTGGGGCTGAATGGCCATGCCATCGGAACCGCCAGGGCGTTTGAAATCAGCCATAGCGCCGGCGCGTTTGCGTCTCTGGGGATGGGACTTACCGGTGTGTTTACTGCCCTGATCCTGCCTCTGGTTTTCCGGCTGTAAGTCTGCGCCAAATCAGGTCATTCACCTGGCGTATAGCCCCATGTCGCAATTTCGATTGCCCTAAGTGTTTTCCGAGACTAGCTTGTTGGCCAGGCATTCGGCGCCGTTCTGCGCCGATGTTCCGTGAAAATTCCTAAAACAGCGACGGAAAACGCGATGAAAAAACTGATTGCAGCATTTGTCGGTTCCATGGCCCTGGCGGCGGCGCCGGTAGCCCTGTCTGCCGAGGCGACCAAGGAACTGAAGATGGCGTACGACGCCGACCCCGTGACCCTCGACATTCATGAGCAGCTGTCTGGTGGCATTCTCCAGCTGTCTCATATGACCTTTGATCCGCTGTTGCGCTGGACCAAGGATCTTGGTTTCGAGCCGCGCCTGGCAGAGAGCTGGACCCGGGTTGATGAAAACACCATGCGCTTCAAACTCCGTTAGGGCGTGAAGTTCCATTCCGGCAACGAGCTGACGACCGCGGATGTGAAGTTCACTTTCGACCGCCTGAAGCAGAGCCAGGATTTCAAGGCCATCTTCAAGCCCTTCAGCGGCATCAACATCATCGATGATTACACCTTCGAGCTGGTCACCAGTGAGCCCTATCCGCTGCTGCTGAACACCGCCACCTATATCTTCCCGTTCGACAGCGAGTTCTACAGCGGCCAGACCGAAGACGGCAAAGACAAGAGCGCCATCCTCAAACATGGCAACTCGTTCGCATCCGAGAATCTGTCGGGCACCGGCCCTTACACCGTGACCGAACGCAAGCAGGGTGTCCGCGTCGAGTTCGAGCGCTTCGACGACTACTGGGATACCGAGTCCCCGGGTAACGTCGGCAAGATCGTGCTGACTCCGATCAAAGAGAACAACACCCGGGTTTCTGCGCTGCTGTCCGGTGGTGTCGACTTTATCGCCCCGGTTCCGCCCAATGATCTGGAGCGGATCCGCAACGACAAGAACGCCAACCTGGTCACCATGAGTGGCACCCGCATCATCCTGTTCCACATGAACCAGGAGCGAGTGGAAGCCTTCAAGAACCCGAAGGTTCGCCAGGCGATTGCCTATGCCATCAACCAGGAAGGCATTGCCGCCAAGATCATGAAAGGCTTCGCCACCCCTGCTGCCCAGATGTCGCCTGAAGGCTACCAGGGCTATAACGAGTCCCTGACACCGCGCTTCGATGTGGCCAAGGCCCAGGAGCTGATGAAGGAAGCCGGTTACGAGGACGGTTTCACAATCACCATGATGGCGCCGAACAACCGCTACGTGAACGACGACAAGATCGCTCAGGCAGTGGCTGCCATGCTGGCGCGCATCAACATCAAGGTGGATCTGAAAACCCTGCCAAAGGCCCAGTACTGGCCGGAGTATGACAACCGCGCCGCTGACATGATGATGATCGGCTGGCACGCGGATACCGAGGACTCCGCCAACTTCTACGAGTTCCTGACCTTCTGCCCGGATGCCGACACTGGCGCTGGCCAGTACAACGCCGGTAACTACTGCAACCCGGAAATCGACGCCCTGGTACAGAAGGCCAACGTCGAGACCGACCTGGACAAGCGTGCCGCCATGCTGCAGGAAGTGGAACAGCGTCTGTACGATGATGCCGCCTTTGTTCCGCTGCACTGGCAGGACCTGGCCTGGGCCTCCAAGAAGAACGTGAATATTGAGCCGGTGCTCAATGTCATGAACTTCCCGTACCTGGGTGATCTGGTTGTTGAGTAACTGCCTTTGATGGCCGGCCGGCGCTGGAGTGATCCGGCGCCGGCCTTTTGTTTGCAAGCCTTATCCGGAAGCTTTCCATGTTAGCGTTTTTGGTTCAGCGGATTTCCCAGGCGTTTCTGGTCATGTTTGTGATCAGCGTGATTGCCTTTGCCATTCAGGATGGCCTCGGGGACCCGCTTCAGGAAATGGTGGGGATGTCCGTCTCCGAAGAGGAGAGGGAAGCCATTCGAGAGGAGCTTGGCCTGAACGACCCGATGGTGGTGCAGTACCTGCGGTTTGCAGGCAATGCGCTCCAGGGCGACCTGGGCAACTCCTATTTCTACAGCAAGCCGACCCTGGAAGTGATCGCCGAGCACCTGCCGGCGACGCTGGAGCTGGTCATCGGTGCCAGTCTGATTATTGTGTTTCTTTCCGTGCCGATTGGTGTCTATGCCGCTATCCGGCCCCAGGCATGGTTATCCAAATTCTTTATGGGCGTCAGTACCGTGGGTATTTCCATCCCGGTGTTCCTGACGGCCATTGTGCTGATTCAGCTGTTCTCCATTGGTGTGACGGTGAACTGGTTTCCGTCCGATACCGGGTGGGGGCAGTGGCTGAACGACTTCTTTTCCACTGAGGGCGGCCTGCCCTCTTACGGGCGTGGTGATGAGTTGACTCACCTGTTCGGCACTTGGGAATCGGGCTTCTTCACCGGTACCGGTCTGATGCACCTGATCCTACCGTCGGTGTCGCTGGCCTCGATCATGCTGCCGCTGTTTATCCGGCTGATCCGGGCCGAGATGATGGAAGTGCTGCAGAGCGACTATGTGCGTTACGCCCGGGCCAAGGGCCTGAGCGCCGGCCGCATCAACTTCCTGCACGCACTCAAGAACACCATGCTTCCGGTGATCACCGTGGGTGGCGTGCAGATCGGCATTATGGTGGCGTACACCATCCTTACGGAAACCGTGTTCCAGTGGCCGGGCGTGGGCCTGATGTTCCTGGAGGCCATTACCCGCAGTGACATTCCGCTGATCGTGGCTTACCTGATGGTGGTGGGCCTGATTTTCGTGGTTACCAATACCCTGGTGGATCTGATCTACGGTCTGGTGAATCCCACCGTCAAACTGACAGGAAAGAAAGCATGACAACGGCAACGGTTTCCCGCTGGTACCGCTTCCGCGAGTCCTTCTTCTGGTACAGCTTCAAGCGCGACAAGGTGGCGATTGTCAGCTTTGCCGTGCTGCTGCTGATGGTGCTGGCGGCGGTGTTCGCGCCCCTGCTGGCGCCCGCCGATCCCTACGATCTGGCGCAGATCAACATTATGAATTCCGAGCTGCCCCCGGTGGGCATGAGCGGAGCCGATCCGGCCTTCCCCCTGGGCACCGACGCCCAGGGCCGGGATCTGCTGTCCACGATTCTTTACGGTACCCGGGTGTCCCTGATGATCGGTTTCGGGGCGGTGGTCCTGCAGGCGTTTCTGGGCATTCTGTTCGGTCTCCTCGCCGGCTACCTGGGTGGCAAGGTCGATGCGGTGCTGATGCGCATTGCCGATGTGCAGCTGTCCTTCTCCACTCTGATGGTTGCCATCATCGTGGGCGCAGTGTTCAAGGCCAGCTTCGGTAACCTGATGTTCGGTGAGATCGCCATTTACATGCTGATCTTCATCATCGGTGTTGCCGAGTGGCCCCAGATTGCCCGGACCGCTCGTGCCTCGGTGCTGGCGGAAAAGAAGAAGGAGTACGTGGATGCGGCCAAGGTGATGGGTTTCGGGACCCGTCGGATCATGTTCCGGCACATCCTGCCCAATACGCTGTCGCCCATCTTCGTTATCGCCACGGTCCAGATCGCCAACGCCATTATCTCCGAGGCGGCGCTGTCGTTCCTGGGGCTTGGCATGCCGGAGACCCAGCCGTCGCTGGGCTCGCTGATCAAATCCGGCTTTGACTACATCCAGAGCGGTTCCTGGTGGATCACCCTGATCCCGGGCCTGGTGCTGGTGGTGCTCGTGCTGGTCATCAACCTGTTGGGTGACTGGTTGCGGGATGTGATGAACCCACGGCTGTACAAGGGGTAACACCATGGCACTGTTGGAAGTAAAAGATCTTGATGTACGTTTTGCCGTGCGTGGTGGCGACCTGACAGCGCTGCGCGGCATCAGCTTCAGCCTGGACAAGGGCGAGCGCCTGGGCCTGGTGGGGGAGTCCGGTGCCGGCAAGTCGGTGGCTGCCTTTTCCATCCTGAACCTGATTGCCAAGCCGGGCTACATCGCCGGCGGACAGATCCTGTTCGAGGGCAGGGACCTCGCCGCCATGAGCGAGCGGGAGCTGCGCCGAATCCGTGGTAACCGTATCGCCATGATCTTCCAGGATCCGATGATGACCCTGAACCCGGTCCTCACCATCGGAACCCAGATGGTGGAGGCTCTCCTTGCCCATCGGAAAATCAGTAAAAAAGAAGCCCGTGCCATTGCTCTGGACCGGCTGCAGAAGGTGCAGATTCCTTCTCCGGAGAAGCGTCTCGATCAATACCCCCATGAGCTGTCCGGGGGCATGCGCCAGCGGGTGATCATTGCCATCGCCCTGCTGCTGGATCCGGAAATCATCATCGCGGATGAGCCCACGACGGCTCTGGATGTCACCATTCAGGCGGAAATCATGGATCTGCTACTGAACCTGTGCGAACAGGAGAACGTGGCGTTGATGCTGATTACCCACGATCTGGGCGTGGTTTCCCAGGTGACCCAGCGAATGCTGGTCATGTACTCCGGCCGGATTATCGAGCAGGGGCCGACCCGGGAAATTATCAACGATGCCCAGCACCCCTACACCCAGGGGCTGATCAACGCGCTGCCCCAGATGGGCGAGCCCGGCGAGCGGCTGTTCCAGATTCCCGGCTCCATGCCATCGTTGAAGAACGTGCCCTCCGGCTGTCCGTTCCATCCCCGCTGCAACTTCGCCACCGAGCAGTGCAAGCAGGCCATGCCGGAGTATGTGCGCTCGGGCAATGTGAATGTGGCCTGTTACGAAGTTGCCAACCTGATTGAACAGGAGAAACGCATGCAGGAGGCCGAATCATGACCTCCCCTCTGGTAAGTATCAGCGGTCTCGAGAAACGCTTTGACCTGTCCGGCAGCCTGCTGGAGCAGATCACCTTTGAGGGTGGACGCTTCCGCCGCAAACAGGAGGCTGTCCACGCCATCAACGGCGTGGACCTGGAAGTGCAGAAGGGCGAGGCCCTGTGCGTGGTGGGCGAATCCGGCTGTGGCAAGTCGACCGTGGCCCGAACCGTGATGGGGTTGCTCTCGCCCAGCGCCGGCGAGATTCACTACGACGGCCAGCGCATCGACAATCTGGAGCGCAAGGATTCACTGCCGTACCGGCGCAAGATGCAGATGATCTTCCAGAATCCCTATGCGTCCCTGAACCCGCGCATGACCATCCAGCAGACCCTGGAGGAGCCGATCCGGTTCCATCATCCGGACTGGTCCCCGGTGCAGGTGCGGGACAAGATCCATGAGGTGATGCATTCGGTGGGCATTGATCAGGACTGGGGCAACCGCTTCGGCCACGAATTCTCCGGTGGCCAGCGCCAGCGGATCGCCATTGCCCGGGCCCTGGCAGTTGATCCGGAGTTCATCGTGGCCGACGAGCCGATCTCGGCCCTGGACGTGTCGATCCAGGCCCAGGTGCTGAACCTGCTGATGGACGCCCAGGAAAGCCGGGGCTTGACCTACCTGTTTATTACCCACGATCTGGCGGTGGTTGAGCATTTCGGCACTCGGGTTGCCGTCATGTACCTTGGGCGGGTTTGTGAGCTGGCGGATACAAAAACGCTGTTTTCCGCGCCCCGACATCCCTACACCCATGCGCTGTTGTCGGCTATTCCGAAACTGGAGGACGATCGCCCCAACCACATCCGCCTGAAAGGAGAGGTGCCGACGCCGGTGAACCTGCCGTCGGGCTGCGTGTTTCATGGGCGTTGCCCCTATGCCAACGAGCGATGCCGGCAGGAAGTGCCCCAGCTGATCACCACGGATGGCGGAACTCAGGTTGCGTGCCACGCGGTGGAAGAGGGCAGGTTGTAACGGCGCCGCTGCGATAGGCTATGATGCCAGCAGCAGAACTCGCATCGATACAACGACATACCCTTAGGGGACTCCATGGAAGTACGCTGGTTGGAAGATTTTCTGGCGCTGGCCCGAACGCGCCATTTCTCACGTGCTGCCGAGTTGCAGCACGTGAGCCAGCCTACGTTCAGCCGCCGGATCAAATTATTGGAAGAAGCCATGGGCAGCACGCTGGTCAACCGCCAGACGCTGCCGCTCTCGCTGACGCCCGCTGGCGAGATATTCAGGGAGCTGTGCGAGCGGATCACCCGGGATGTGCGGGATACCCGCGATCGAATCAGCGCCCTTGAAGCCGAGGTGTCTGCCAGGATCAGTGTGGGTTCCACGCAGGGTCTGTTTTCGCACTTTTACCAGGGCTGGGCGAAAGACGCGGGCATTGCCGAGCGTTTGCAGCTCAATCTGAATGCCACCAGCTGGGTGGGGGAACAGTTTCTGGAGGCGCTGGATAGTGGTGAGTGTGATCTGGTGCTGTGCTATTGGCATCCAGATCTGCCCTGGGGCGGGAGGCTGACTGCCGATAGCTACGACTGGCTGGTGCTGGCTCGCGAATCCCTGGTTCCGGTCAGTGTTGCTGATGATCAGGGGCATCCGCGGTTTGCCTTGCCGGGCAGCCCGGAACAGCCGGTACCGCTGATCGCTTATCACAGTCGTGGTTTCCTGCAATCGGCGATTGAAGGCCATCTTGCCCGCAGCAGGTTGACGGCCAACCTGTTACCCCTGAACGAGAACACCCAGTCCGCCAGCATCAAGGCGCTGGTGAAGCAGGGTTTCGGCATGGGCTGGTTGCCCCGGCGCATGATGGAAAAAAGCGAACAGTTCGGCAGTCTGGTGCGAGCCGGTGACGAAGACTGGGATGTCCCCCTTGAGATTCGCCTGATCCGTCTCCGTGATACCCGCTCGGACGATCTTTTAACGCTCTGGAAAACACTGGAAGATGGCCATGCCTGATGATGCGCTGTTGTCGCTGCAGACCGATCACTTGAAAGAACTGCAGGCCCGATACGAATCGGCCCTGGCAGAGCATGGCTACGACAGCCTGCTTATTGCTTCCGGCGCCGCGCCTTACCGCTATGGAGATGACCAGGCCTGGCATTTCCAGGGTTATGGTCCGTTTCTTCACTGGACCGGTCTGGCTGGCCGCGAACACTGCTGGCTCTGGATCCGGGCGGGGCACAGGCCGGTGCTCTGGCTGTTCGAGCCGGTGGACTTCTGGCACGCCAATTCGCCACTGGCGGAAGAGCCCTGGCAGCAATTCATCGAGGTTCGCAGCAGTGCCTCACCCGAGGCCCCGTTGCTGGATGATCCGGAAAGCCTTGCGGTGATCGGGGATCCTTCCCTGATATGGAATATTCCGGGTGAGAAAAACCCGGAGGCTCTGTTGAGGGATCTGGACGAGACCCGCGTGTGCAAAACGCCCTACGAAATCGAGTGTCTCGCGCAGGCGAACAGACTGGCTCTGGCAGGCCACGCGGCGGCCCGGGAGGCGTTCCTGGTCGGTGAGAGCGAGTTTGGCATCAATCTGGCCTACCAGCAGGCAACCGGTCAGCGGGAAGCCGAAGCGCCTTATCACAGCATTATCGGGCTGAACGAGCACGCCGGGACGTTGCACTACCAGTATTACGATACGCAGCCGCCAGGGCAGACCCGCAGCCTGCTGATCGATGCCGGGGTCCGTTTTCGGAGCTACTGCTCCGATATAACCCGCACCACGGCAGGCCCGGGAGAGTCCCACTTCGCGGCGCTGATCCACGGTCTCGACCGGCTTCAGGTCAGGCTCTGCGACATGGTCGCGCCCGGGGTGGACTACATCGACATTCATCGCAAGGCGCATCAGGGGCTTGCCGCCCTGCTGTCGGCGACTGGTCTGGTTATCGGCCTGGATGACGAGGACATCGTCGAAAAGGGCATCACCCGTGTGTTCTTCCCCCATGGCATCGGTCACTTCCTGGGCGTCCAGGTTCACGACGTAGCTGGAAAGCCCACGCCGCCTCCGGAAGATGCGCCATTTCTCCGTCTCACCCGCCGGCTTGAACCCGGTATGGTGGTAACCATCGAGCCGGGTCTCTATTTCATTCCGTCGCTGCTGGATCCACTGCTGGAAGGCGAGCTGGGGCGATATTTAAACCGGGAGCTGATTGGGCGGCTGAGAGGCTGCGGCGGAATCCGTATCGAGGACAACGTGGTGGTTACCGACGCAGGTTCGCGGAATCTGACCCGGGGGTTGTGAGTCTCGCAACACAAAAGTTGCACAAATTTAAGCCAGAAGGCTTGCATTTCGAGATGCCAATGACAATAATTATCACTAACTTTTATTGTCATTGGTGAGTCACTGCTATGTACGTATGTCTTTGCCACGGCGTAACCGACCGGGAAATTCGCGAAGCTGCCGATAACGGCGTGTCATCCATGCGCCAGCTTGGCAAAGAGCTGGGTGTCGGCACCCAGTGTGGACGCTGCGCCTGCACCGCCCGCGAAATCCTGCGCGAGAGCCGCACGCCCGACTACCTGGCCATGGCCAATATGCTCGCCCAGCCTGCCTGACCGGCACGATTGTCCGGTTCTATTTTTCTCCTGCGTCATAAGGGGCTATCCTAAGACACTGATCCATTCGGCCATCAGGGAGCCCGAGTATGAAAGGCGATAAAAAGGTCATCCAGCACTTGAACAAGGTCCTCGGCAACGAGCTGACCGCTATTAACCAGTACTTTCTCCATTCCCGCATGTACAAGGATTGGGGTATTACCAAGCTGGCCGCCAAGGAATACGAAGAATCCATCGACGAGATGAAGCATGCAGACCAGCTTATCGAGCGGATCCTGTTCCTCGAAGGCCTGCCCAATCTCCAGGATCTGAACAAATTGCTGATCGGCGAGAACGTCGAGGAAATGATCTCCTGCGATCTCAAACTGGAAGAAATTGCCCACACCGACCTGAAAGAAGCGATCCTCTACTGTGAGGAAGTGCAGGATTTCACCAGTCGTGAACTGTTCCGTAGCATTCTTGATAGTGAAGAAGAGCATATCGACTGGCTGGAAACCCAGCTGGAAATGATTTCCCAGATGGGCATTCAGAATTACATCCAGCTTCAGTCATCCGCCGCGGAGTAAATCGAGACAATGGACTTGTCCTGTTTTAAAGCCTACGACCTGCGAGGCCGGGTTCCCGATCAACTGAATCCGGTCCTGGCCGAAAAAATCGGACGCGCTTACGTGGAAATCACTGGCGCGAAAAAAGTCATCGTGGGCTACGACATCCGGCTGTCCAGTCCCGACATTGCCGAGGCACTCAGCTCCGGCCTCATGGCCGCCGGCGCGGATGTGTTTGATATCGGCCTGTGCGGCACCGAGCAGGTGTATTTTGCCACCAGCCATTACAAGATGGACGGCGGCATTATGGTGACTGCCAGCCACAATCCCAAAGATCACAACGGCATGAAAATGGTCGGCCCTGAATCCCGGCCTATCAGCTCCGATAACGGTCTGAACGAGATTCGCGACCGGGTGCTGGAGCCATTCGGTGATGCACCTCAGCAGGGTCGCTACGAACCACTTGAGGTGATGAGCGCCTACGTGGACCATCTCCTGGGGTATATCGATGCCGGTTCGCTCAGCCCGCTGACCATTGTCTGCAACGCCGGTAACGGCGGCGCCGGCCTGGTGATCGATGAACTCGAACAGCACCTGCCCTTTGAATTCGTGAAAGTGCACCACCAGCCAGACGGCCATTTTCCCAACGGCGTACCGAACCCGATCCTCCCGGAAAACCGGGCGGCGACGGCCGACGCCGTCATTGCAGAAGGCGCTGCCATGGGCATCGCCTGGGATGGCGACTACGACCGCTGCTTCTTCTTCGACGAAAACGGCCGTTTCATAGAGGGGTACTACATTGTTGGTTTGCTCGCCGACCAGTTCCTGCGCAAAACCGGCGGCGGCAAGGTCATCCATGACCCCCGTCTGACCTGGAACACCCTTGATCTGGTGAAAGCCGCCGGTGGCGAAGCCATCGAGAGCAAGACCGGCCACGCCTTCATCAAACAGAGAATGCGTGACGAAGATGCCGTGTATGGTGGCGAAATGAGCGCCCACCACTACTTCCGCGACTTCGCCTATTGCGACAGCGGCATGATCCCCTGGCTGCTGGTTGCCGAACGCCTCTGCCAGTCCGGCCAGACCCTGTCGTCGCTCATCGATGCCCGAATCGAAGCCTACCCCGCCAGCGGCGAAATCAACCGCACCATCGATGATCCCCCCAAGGTCATCGCTGCGATTGAAGCCAAATACAGCGTTGGCGCCAAAAGCGTCAGCCACGTGGACGGCGTAAGCATCGAATTCGACGACTGGCGCTTCAACCTACGAATGTCCAACACCGAGCCGGTTGTACGGTTGAACGTAGAATCGCGGGCGGATATTCCGTTGATGGAAGAGAAGACGGAAGAATTGCTGGCAGAAATGCAGAGATTGAACGAGGAGAGGTAACTCCTTTTTTTGGGGCCGAGTGGGACGCTTGTCCTCATGAAACTGTGCGGAGCCAGGGATGGCGGAGCCCAAGCGTCACAGGGATGTGCCGTTAGGAGCGTGTTTCAGGAGGACAAGCGTCCCAGTCGGTCTTGCACCTGAAGTCAGAGCCAGTCGTTCAGCATAATCCCGATACCGAACCGCTGAATCCGGTGGTTATAGTCGATCAGACTCTCCCCATACCCGTTGTAGTACTGGAAGAACCCCTTAACCGTATCCCCCATTGGGAAACTGTACCCGAACTCCACCGACGTCTTGTTATCATCCGACCGCAGGTTATTCATCAGCCGCAACGAAAACGTCCGATCCTCGGTCAGCTTGTATACCGCATGGTAATTGGCATACCCCAGGTAGCGCTGGATGTCCGCATTATCATCGTCATTGTTCTCCGGAATCCGATACCAGGGCTGGACCATAAAGAGCCAGCGATCATAACTGTACGCGGCTGAGCCCATGATGCGATTCCAGCTCCGGGACCTCGGTTCAGACTGCCCGTTGGACTGGTGATTGAATCCGAGGGTCACGCCATTCAGTCGGCCCGGTCCGATATCCCAGTCGGTCTGGTATCGGGCGAATATCTCCGGCTCGTAGTTGGTTTCCCGGAAAGGCGCGGAGTCGTCCTGGTTGTACACCTGCCAGAACGAGGTCTGGGTATAGCCAAACCAGAGTGTTGTGCGGTCGTCCAGAATTCCCGTCAGCAGTGGGACCTTGAAACTGATCTGGTACTTGGCTTCTTCCCGTTCCAGGTCGTAGTCATAACCGATGGACCCTAGCCGGGGACTGGATGGCGATTCGTTCGGGTCTTTCACCCAGCTCACCGGCAGGATGTAGGTGGGCCGGTGCCCCACAAAGCTGCCGGAAAAGGAAAACACGGCTTTCTCGGCGGCCACATAGCGGTCCACCAAGGCAGACATAACGCCTGCGTCGGAATCGCCTTCCAAGGCACTGCCGGCAACGGCATCGAGATCTTTACCATTGGGCGCCAGTTGCTCCGCGCTCTTCTCGGCCTGTTCCTTGGCGCTTTCCGATGCCTGGGCCTGGCTCTCAGTGGGTTTGTAGAGGCTGTCAAAACAGGCCAGTCGCTTGATGCCATCGTCAATCAGGGCGCACTGTTCGGGTGAATCAATGGAGGGCGCTTCCTCAGTCTGTGCCGACACGTTTACAGGCACCGACAGCATCAACGAGAAGGTAATGATGGCCGTGGGCGGCGCCAACAGGTGTGGGGATGTCATCAGGTGCTCTCCTAGCTGGCGGTCAGACTGAACCAGGTGTTGGCAATGCCATAGATCCAGACGCCGATCAGGGTGACGGCCAGAAGTGAGAAAATAACCTTGTGCTTGAACCGGTTGCCACTTTCCGCCGAGGCTACCCAGCGCAGGTACATGAGGCCGATAAAGCTGATGAAGACCCCGAGGCTGGCGAAGGCTGGAATCAGCAGCCAGCCGGCGCTGATGGTCTGACCGTCGCTGGTCTGGCTGGAAAACCACCCCATGGAAGCCAGCAAAACGGCAAGCGCCGTAAATTCGGCAATCAGCAGCGGTTTGCGCAACGGGTGGGGTGAAGTCGGTTCCGAATTGGTCATGGAAACAGGTCCTGAATGATGAAACGTCGGCGAACACCATGGTAACCGGATTGTTCGCGAAACACCCTCTGACTTACGAAATCGCAATTAAAATGGTTGAAATCAATTTATGATTTTGCTGTTTGGTTTTTTTGCCGGGTTTCAGTCGCTATAATGCGGCGACCGAAGATTATAACGCTCAAATGCGAGGTGCATTGTGAAGATGAAGAGAGTCCTGGCTGCTGTATTGGTCGTTGCAGGCCTGACAGCGGGCGCCGTAATGGCAAGTGTCGAAGATGAAATCCGTGCACGCATCCAGCCAATAGGGGAAGTTTGCCTGCAGGGTGAAGAGTGTGGTGAAGCTGCGGCGGCCACTGAAACTGCCAGCTCTGGACCTCGCTCCGGCAGTGAAGTTTACGATGCTGTCTGCATGGCTTGTCATACCACGGGTGCTGCAGGTGCGCCGGTGATTGGCGATGCGGATGCCTGGGCACCGCGCATCGATAAAGGGCTGGACACTCTGGTCAGTCACGCTATCAATGGCTTCAACGCGATGCCGGCAAAAGGCGGCTGTTCAAGCTGTCCGGATGAAGAAATCCAGGCGTCTGTTGAGTACATTGTCGAGCAGAGCCAGTAAGGCAATTGTGATATCAGAAAAAGCCCCCGACATTCGGGGGCTTTTTCTATGGCCTTTCAGCCTTCCAGTTTTGGGGTTCAGGGGAGCGTTCTACGCCTCAGTTCGCCGGTTATCATGGCTGTTTCGCCGGAGGCGGTTTGCAGGGTGATCGACCAGCTCTGGTGTTCTGGTTCCCGGTGATGCATGTTCTCCATCGCTGCCAGGCGTGGGTCCAGCCAGCCAAAACTGGTACTTTGTGACAGTGTTGCCCATCTGTCACGCTCCTCACTGGGCGTTCCCAAGAGAGCAGGGGCGTTTGGTAGAGCCTGCCAGCTCGGACTGTCCGTATTGACCATAACGGTCTTGCCAGTAAATCTCAGAAAAGCCTCGTCTTGAGTTCCCAGTACTGTAAGCGGGGTGTCGCCCCGATAGCTCAACAGGATGCCCGGGCGTGGGGCATCCAGAATCATGGCGTTCAATCCCTGAATGTTCGGCTGCTTGGTAATGCGGGCCTGTACGATCTCAGAGGGAGCTCCCTCTGCGTCAGGTGCGCCGTGCGCCCCTGCTGGCGCGGAGGCCATCAGGGGCAGCAGGCCGAAAAAAACCAGAGGCAATCCGCCTTTGCTGATTCGTCCGTTTTTCATAATGTACTCCCTTTGCCTGGTTACAGAATCTCAAGTGTTGATTCGATAATTCCGTCGGCGGTCGTGGTCTCGCCCGCCACCTGGGTTGGCGCCATGCACTCGAGATTCTCGTTGACCACGGTGATGGGAGCCGATATCGAAGGCACCCTTCCTTCAGTCGTCTCTTTGCTCACGAACAACATGTATTCGCCGGCGGGTACCACGTTGTGGTTGTCGGGCATTTTCAGGGTTAGCTTGTTGCCATTGCCTTTCTCCATGATCAGCTCAATGGCGCGCTGGTCGCCATCAATCACATGGGTCATGACCGTGCGGCGAATCAGTAGCGCTTTGTCGATCTGGTCTGCTTGGTCAACCTTTATATTGAAGCGATCCCCAATAGTCAGGTTGCGCGGCGCGCTCTGGATTTCCGGGCGGTCATCACGCATGGCATAGGGTGGTGTGTAGATTTCAAAGCTGGGATCCCGTCCGTCATACGGCGCCAAACCGAAGTCCTGAAGATCGACAAAGGTCAGTTAAGCGGTGTTGATCGGTGAATGCCCGGCAATCATCACACGACCGTCTTCCATCAGTACGGCCGTGTTGTGGTAAGTCCGTGCCCGGTGGCCCGTTGCCATTTCAGTCCAGGTGCCCGTTTCCGGATCAAAGCGCTCGGCCGTGCGAATAGGCCCTTCAAGGCCGGGCGCGACAACGCCATCACGGTTGCCGCCGCTGAACACCATGACACTGCCGTCCGGCATCAGAACATTGGTGCCATACCAGCGTGGCTGGTTGAGCGGTCCAGTAAGACGGGACTCGTAGCCGATGTCATCGCCATTCGTGGTGATTCGGTCTATACGGCTCTGGTCTGTGGGCAGGTAGCCGCCGGGATTGGTCAGCAGGGCGTAACTGGGCACGCCACCGGCAGTCAACAGCTCCACGTCTGTGTATTCGCCGTTGGCATTCGGTTTCAGCGGGAGCATGGTTGAAGAGGTGGAACCGCGCATGCCGCCGGCAATGGCCATTCGCAGGTCTTCTTCTGAAATGCCCAGCTCTGCGCCGCTTTCCAGCAGATCAGATGGAGCTTCCAGCACATCGCCCAGAAGCGAGCCTACCTGGTCGAGGGAAAGATTGGTGATATTCAGTGTGCTGCTGAGCTGGCCCAGCCCGACTTCATCAAGTCTCAGGGGCAGTCCGGCATAGCCGATGTCGTTCCAGCGCTGGGTTGCGGGATTGTAGCTGGCGACAATGTTCCACAAGGCCTGGTCATACCCCTGGCCGAAGGGATTGAATGCCTGGCCTCCGGCATTGTAGAGCACGTGACCGTTGGGCAGCAGATGCATGCGTGGGTACAACGGCAAAGACCTGTCAGCGGTAGAGGGGTTCTCTGTCCACGTTCCTGCGCAAGGGTTGTAGGTTTCCGTTTGAACCACGTTACGACCGCTATTCAGCGGTTCATCCGGATAGACCGGTTTCAGGAGTTTGGTGACGCCACTGGCTACAAAAACGTCGCCATTGCCAAGCGTGACCAGCGACGGGTACCAGCGGCCGTATGTCATGTCACCGCTCTGGCGCCAGGTGTTGGTTGCCTCATCGAAAATCCGGGAATTCTTGATGCCCTCCAGTTCCGCGACACCCAGGGGGAGGCCGTCAATGCCGGGCTCCGAGTAATAGTCCGTGCCGCCGACGGCCATGACATCGCCATTTGCAAGGCCGATAACATCCGAGCAGAACAGGGCACCGTCGTTTTTGCTGGTGTTATCTGCAGTATCAATCAAGCCGTCGAGTTCGGTGCCGTTGAGCAGGGTTTCGCTGTCATTGCCGTCCGGGTTGGCACCGGCATCCAGCGGAGAGGGTTTGAGCCACGACGGGTTGTCGTTTTCATCCAGCGACAGTACCCGTGTCTGGTCATTGACTGAAACCTCGCCAAATTCGGCGACGATCGATAGCTCAACATTCTCAGTGCCTTCCAGCGCGTTCAAATAGAGCAGGCGACCATCTTTCAGCAGGGCCATGGTGCCTGCTGCCGGTTTGCACTCATCCATGCCATCGGCCCGGGTGATGCATTTTTCGTCGGTTTCAACAGCCTCACCGTCGACAATGATGGTGGGTTCCGCAAACGGTTCGCTGAAACGTCCCTTCTCTGAGTAATCCTCTGCCAGAGTCGTCTGGCTCGATGAATCCTCGTTAGAGGTCCCGAGGAGTCCGCCCAGCAGACCCGCGCTGGCGGTCGTGGACCCCGCCGCAATGAGCAGAAACGAACCGGTAAGCTGACACAATCGATTGCGATGTGTGGACATAAAGCTCTCCTGATCTTGTTGTTGTCGAAGTGGGATTTGGTCTCCCGCTTGCAGGAACGGATCAGGGGCGTCAAAAGTTGCAGTATTTGTGAAAAAAAGTGAAATCTACAGGCCGAGATCGCCCAGAAGGGCGCTCAGAGTGGCTTTTCCCTTCTTCTGGTTGGCTTCCACATCAAGGTCGCCAGTGCCTTCCCACTTGAGATCTTCTTCGGGCAGTTCATCAAGAAAACGGCTCGGGATGGTTTCCAGCTTTTCCCCGTACTGTTTCCGGGTAGCCGCATAGGTCAGCGTCAATGTTTCCCGGGCGCGGGTAATGCCCACGTACATCAGCCGTCGTTCTTCCTCGATATTACCTTCTTCAATACTGCTTCGGTGGGGCAGGATTTCTTCCTCAAGCCCCATGATGAACACGTGGGGAAACTCCAGGCCCTTCGACGCGTGCAGGGTGAGTAGCTGAACCTTGTCGCTGTCATCGTCCTCCTCCCGCTGTTCCATCATGTCCCGAAGGATCAGTTTGGTGATGGCATCCTCGATGCCGAGCTCATCGGCCGTGCCCTTGCCATCGTCGAGCATGCGCTGGATGGACTCCACCAGGTACCAGATGTTCTCCATCCGCCGCTCGGCCTGTTTGGGGGTGCCGGAGTGCTGGTGCAGCCACTCCTCGTACTCGATGTCCGTGAACAGCTGTTTGATCACGGGTATCGGGTTTTCGCTGTGTAGCCGCTCGCAGGTGGCGTCCACCCAGTGGGCAAAACGCCGCAGGCGATCCAGCCCCTTCTCGGTCACGTGGGTCTCTGCGCCCATGTCACCCAGGGCCTTGAACAGGCTGACGTTGCGGGACCGGGCGTAGTGACTGAGCTGCTCCAGCGTGCGCGGACCGATCTCCCGGCGTGGCACATTGACCACCCGAAGAAACGCGGCATCGTCGTCCGGATTGATCAACAGCCGCAGGTAGGACATGGCGTCCTTGATCTCGTTCTTTGAGAAAAACGACTGGCCGCCGGAGATGCGGTAGGGGATCTGGTAGGCCTGCAGCTTCATTTCCAGCAGTCGTGCCTGGTGGTTACCCCGATACAGCACGGCAAAGTCCCGGAAATCGAGCCCTTTTTTTAGTTTCTGGTCGAGGATCTCGGTGGCAACGCGGTCGGTTTCCGCGTCTTCGTTGCGGCATCGGACAATCCGGATTTCCTCGCCGATGGTGTGATCACTCCACAACGCCTTCTCGAACACGTGGGGATTATTGGCAATTACTGTGTTGGCACTGCGCAGGATCCGGGCAGTGGACCGGTAATTCTGCTCAAGCTTGACGATTTTCAGGCTAGGGAAGTCTTCCTTGAGCTGGGCCAGGTTTTCGGGCCGGGCACCGCGCCAGGCATAGATGGACTGGTCGTCGTCTCCAACCACGGTAAACGCGGCCCGCTCGGCCACCAGCTGCTTGACTAGTTCATACTGGCACACGTTGGTGTCCTGGTATTCATCCACCAGCATGTAGCGAATCTTCCGCCGCCATTTCGCGAGCACGTCCGGATTCGAGCGGAACAGCATCACGGGCAGCAGGATCAGATCATCAAAATCGACCGCGTTGTAGGCTTTCAGGTACTCGTTGTATTTCTTGTAGATAATGGCAATACGCTGTTCACGCTCATCGGCAGCCTTGCTCAGGGCCTCGGCGGGCCCCCGCATGGCGTTTTTCCAGGAGGAGATGGTCATCTGGATGTCGTTGAGTTCGTCCCCGGCCTCGGCGCTGGCTTCCCGGAGCATCAGATCCTGTAACAGGGCCTTGGCATCCTCGGCATCAAAGATCGAGAAGCCGGGGTGGTAGCCAAGATGCGTGTGCTCCTCACGGATCATGTTGAGGCCAAGATTGTGAAAAGTAGATACAATCAGGCCCCGGGTCAGCTTCCGGTCAACGATCCTGCCAACCCGCTCTTTCATTTCACGGGCAGCCTTGTTGGTGAAGGTGACTGCGGCAATATGACGCCCCGGTATTCCAAGTTGCTCGATCAGGTAGGCAATCTTGCGGGTAATCACGCTGGTCTTGCCACTGCCTGCCCCGGCAAGCACCAGCATCGGGCCATCGGCATAGCGGACTGCTTCGCTTTGTCTCGGGTTGAGCTTGTTCACAAATAAATGGCCAGAATGGAACGAAATGGGGATAACGGACGTGGGCTTATTCTACACCAGACAGAGTTGCTGTACCTTGACGATCTATCGACTATGATTGATAGAACGGACTTGGTTGTTCACGCATAAATGGATCCTGCTAGATGACACTGCCACTGGAAACCGTGAGGCCCGGACAGTTGCGCCTTTTGGTTCTGACACCAGATTACGCTGATTTTCTCTGGCTGAATGCTCTCCTGGCGGGTGACGTCGAAATCAGTGCGGACGCAACCTGGTGCCCGGATCTGGTGGATTGCGATGATCTGATCCGGAACGCCAGTTTTGATGTCATCGTCTGGGACTGCGTGTTCCATGGTGGCTCAGAGGCGTCTTTCCTGCAATATCTGGCGGTCGCCAGCAATGAAAAACCGGTTCTGGCCCTCAGTGCCGAGCCGCCGATGGAGCGCGCGCCAGAGTTGCTGGCTGCCGGAGCTGCCGATTACCTTTGTCGTCAAACCCTGGACCACTGGACGTTCCGTCGGGCCGTGAAATGCCTCTGGTATCGGGACCAGTTGTCCGAGTCCGCCCATGGTCAGCTGGGCCGCGAAGTCGCCACCGGTTTTATCAACCGGGACCTTTTCTTCGATCGTCTTCAGCAAGCGCTTCTGCGTGCCGAGCGGGCGGGCCACCGTCTGGCTTTATTGCACCTCAATATTGATGATTTCCGCAGCATCAACGAGTCGTTTGGCTATCAGAAAAGTGACCAGTTGATGATGAAACTGGCAGAGCGGCTCCGACATTCGCTTCGACGCGTGGATTCGCTGATGCGCATTGGCGGTGACGAGCTGGCTATTATTGTTGAAAAGGTCGAAGACTCCCTGGATATCACCCAGATTATCCGCAAGGTGGTCAGCGCCCTTGATGAGCCTGTTACCATTGATGGCCAGACCGTCGTGGTGAGTGTCAGCCTTGGTGTTGCTACCTACCCGGAAGCCGGCGATAGCGCCGAAAATCTGTTGCGTCGGGCCAATCGTGCCATGTTTGAAGCAAAACGGGATCCGGGCACCAGCTACCGCTTCTACGACCGCCAGTTGCACATTTCCGCCGGTTACCAGCTTCGCCTGGAGGCGGATTTGCGCAATGCCCTTCGGGGCAAGGAGCTCGAACTTTACTACCAGCCCCGGATTGATCTGGCCACCGAGGAGGTTCGGGGCGTGGAATGCCTGCTGCGTTGGAATCATCCGGAGCGGGGTTTGGTGGGGCCGGACGAATTCATTCCGGTTGCCGAGCGCAGCGGGTTGATCGTGCCCATTGGTTACTGGGTCATCGAGCAGGCCTGCAAACGCCTGCAGGAGTCCGCCGAGCTCGGTTTCCCCGGGCTGGTGTTCGCGGTCAACCTGTCGTTCAGGCAGTTTCACGATCGCAAGATGACCGAAACCATTTTCCGCATCATCTTTAACGCCAACGTGGATACCAGTCTGCTGGAGCTGGAGCTGACCGAGAGTGCCATGATGCACGACCCGGAGTACGCCCAGCGCTGCCTGCGGGAATTGAACCAGCTGGGTATCAGTTTTGCCCTGGACGATTTCGGCACCGGCTTTTCATCGTTGAGCAATCTCCAGCATCTGCCCATCTCGCTGGTGAAGATCGACAAGTCGTTTGTGCAGGAGTTGGGTAATTCCGCAGACGCCGAACACATTATCCGGGCCATTATCAGCCTGGCCCACAGCCTGCAGATCAGCGTCGTCGCCGAAGGCGTGGAAACCGAAGGGCAACTGGAGTTTCTGCGCCAGCAGCATTGCGATGAAATCCAGGGCTATTACTACGCCCGGCCCATGCCCTGGGCGGATCTTGTGCAATTCCTGAACAAGCGGGGACAGGCCGCTTGCCTGCAGCAGTAAGCCGCTGTACCTTTGCTGGTTTATTGGCAAAGCATCAGACAGAGGTTGCATGAACAGTATCTCCAGGCGTATCGCCGAGGAACTCGGTGTCCGCGAGCAACAGGTTAATGCCACCGTCGAACTGCTCGACGAAGGCGCGACCGTTCCGTTTATCGCCCGCTACCGGAAAGAGGTCACAGGCTCACTGGATGACAGCCAGCTGAGGAACCTGGAAGAACGTCTGCGCTATTTGCGGGAACTGGAAGACCGTCGTGCCACTATCCTCAAGAGCATTGAGGAGCAGGGCAAGCTGACCGACGAGCTCAAGGCCACCATCCAGGACGCCGACACCAAGAACCGTCTGGAAGATCTTTACCTGCCCTACAAGCCCAAGCGCCGGACCAAGGCCCAGATTGCCCGCGAGGCGGGTCTGGAGCCGCTGGCTGACGCCCTCTATGATGATCCGACTCTCGATCCTGAAACCACTGCCCAGGGCTACCTGAACAAAGAAGCCGGCGTGGAAGATACCAAGGCTGCCCTGGATGGCGCCCGCTACATTCTGATGGAGCGGTTTGCCGAGGATGCCGAGCTGCTGGGCAGCCTGCGGGACTTTATCTGGCAGGAAGGCCAGCTGAAAGTCACCGTGGTGGAAGGCAAGGAAAACGAGGGGGCCAAGTTCCGTGATTATTTCGACCACGTTGAGCCGCTTAAGAAAGTTCCGTCCCACCGTGCCCTGGCCATCCTTCGGGGCAGGAACGAGGGCGTTCTTGGTTACACGATTGTTGTTGGTGATGCCGAGGATGACCGCCGTGCGCCCCACCCGGCCGAGCAGCGCATCGCCGCTCGCTGGAATATCCGGGACAATGGTCGTGCTGCCGACAAATGGCTCTCGGAGGTGGTTCGCTGGACCTGGCGGGTGAAACTCTCCACCCAGATTGAAACCGATCTCATGGCACAGGTCCGCGAAGCGGCAGAAACCGAAGCCATCAACGTGTTCGCCGCCAACCTCAAGGATCTTCTGCTGCTTGCGCCGGCCGGTCCACGTCCGACCCTGGGCCTGGATCCAGGGCTACGCACCGGGGTGAAAGTGGCTGTTATCGATGGCACTGGCCAGGTGGCCGGCCACGGTGCCATCTTCCCCCATGCGCCGCAGAACCAATGGGACCGTTCCATCGAGCAGCTGGCGGCCTGGTGTCGGGAGTACAAGATTGAACTGGTGGCCATTGGCAATGGCACCGCTTCCCGGGAAACGGAGAAGCTGGTCGGCGACCTCAGCAAGCGTTACCCCGAATTGAAGCTGGCCCGGATCGTGGTCAGTGAGTCCGGTGCTTCGGTCTATTCAGCCTCCGAGTTCGCCTCAAAAGAACTGCCCGATCTGGATGTCACCATTCGCGGCGCGGTGTCCATTGCCCGCCGGTTGCAGGATCCGCTGGCCGAACTGGTGAAAATCGAGCCGAAATCCATCGGGGTGGGGCAGTACCAGCACGACGTTTCCCAGGTGCAGCTGTCACGAAGCCTCGATGCCGTAGTGGAAGACTGCGTAAACGGCGTGGGTGTGGATCTGAATACCGCGTCAGCGCCACTGCTGGCAAGGGTCTCGGGCCTGAACCAGACCATCGCCCAGAACATCATTGAGTTCCGCAACCAGAACGGCATGTTCCGCAACCGGAAACAGCTGCTCAAGGTCACCCGTCTCGGGGACCGCACGTTCGAGCAGGCGGCGGGTTTTCTGCGTATTGCCGGCGGCGAGAACCCCCTGGACCGGTCCTCCGTGCACCCGGAAGCCTATGGCGTGGTCGAGGCCATCGCCCGGAAAAATAATCGCGAAGTGGGCGATATCATCGGCGATTCCTCGTTCCTGCGTGGTCTGAATCCCCAGGATTACGTAACAGAACAGTTCGGTTTGCCGACTATCAAGGACATCATCTCGGAACTGGAGAAACCGGGGCGGGATCCGCGACCGGAATTCAGGTTCGCAAGTTTTGAGGAAGGGGTCGAAACCCTGAGCGATCTCAAACCCGGCATGGTGCTGGAAGGGTCGGTGACCAACGTGACCAACTTTGGCGCGTTTGTGGATATTGGTGTGCATCAGGATGGCCTGGTGCACATTTCCGCGCTGTCCCACACCTTCGTCAAGGATCCCCGAGAAGTGGTCAAGGCCGGGGATATCGTCAAGGTCAAGGTGATGGACGTGGATATCCCGCGCAAGCGAATTGCCCTGACCATGCGTATGGACGATCAGCCTGGCGAGAAAAACGAAGGCAAGCCAATGGCTTCCAACCGCTCCGGAGCCAGCCGCAAGGGCGGAAACCGGAATGCCGGTAATGGCGGTTCCGGTCAGAAATCCCCACAGGGCGCCATGGCTGGTGCGCTGGCCCAGGCACTTGCCTCGGCGCGCAAGGACAGCTGACGGGTTTACAATCTTTTCACCGGCCGGTTATGCACAAGAGCAAGCCGGCCGCAGCAGGAGTCGACCATGGCTGAATCCCGCCATTCCGTATTTCGTCAGTTCGCTGCCAGCGACTGGGATGGTTTCCTCAAGGGTGTCGAAAAAGAAGGGCTGCGGGTGGATCGCAACGGCTTCATCGCCCAGACTCCGCACCCCGAAGCCCTGGGGTCGGCGCTTACCCATCCGAGGATTACCACTGACTATTCAGAGGCCTTGCTGGAGCTGATCACGCCGGTGTTCGACAGCACGGCAGGCATGCTGAAATCGCTGCGGGATATCCACACGTTTGTGCAGCAGAACCTGGGTGACGAAGTGTTCTGGGCGACAAGCATGCCCTGTGAGCTGGATGGTGACCCGAGTATCCCCATCGCCGAGTATGGCAGCTCCAATATTGGCCAACTCAAGCATGTTTACCGGCAGGGACTGGCCGTGCGCTACGGCCGTATGATGCAGAGCATCGCGGGCGCCCACTACAATCTGTCCCTGCCCGACAGTTTCTGGCACAAGTGGCAGGAATTGCTGGGCAACGAGCAAAGCCTGAAAGACTTCAAGTCGGACCAGTATTTCTGGCTGATTCGCAATTTCCGCCGCCGCAGCTGGCTGCTGATGTTGTTGTTCGGTGCTTCGCCCGCCCTGGATGCCAGCTTTGTAGCCGGCGTGAACCATGATCTCTCGCGATTTGATGAACGCACCTGGTTCGGTGAGTACGCAACCTCGTTACGGATGGGCGATCTTGGGTACCACAACAACGCACAGGCATCCCTGAATATCTGTTTCAACGAGCTGAGCACCTACACCCAGACTCTGGATCGGGCCATTCACACCACCTGGCCGGCGTATGAGTCGATCGGCACCCGCCGGGGCGACAAGTTCATCCAGATCAACACCAGCGTACTGCAGATCGAGAACGAGTATTACAGCGCGGTGCGCCCCAAACGCACGACGCAGCGTGAGGAAAAGCCCATCCAGGCCCTCGAAGCCCGGGGTGTGGAGTACATTGAGGTGCGATGTTTGGACCTTGATCCCTTCTCGCCGGTTGGTGTGAACGAGGCCCAGATCGATTTTCTGGATCTGTTCCTGCTGGACTGCCTGCTAGCAGACTCTCCCCGAATTGGCGATGCCGAATGTGAACGCCTGGATGACAACTACAAGGATGTGGTCGCCAATGGGCGTTATCGAGAGTTGGCGCTTTGCCGTGGTGGGCATCGTACCCCGGTATCCGACGCTGCGAACGACATTCTGTCCCAGCTGGAGCCCCTTGCGGAACTGCTCGATAGTTGGCGGGGTGATGACACCTACCGCAACGCCCTTGCCGCCCAGCGCGAAGTGTTGACCGGTGAATGGACCGTGCCGTCTGCCCGGGTTCTCGATGCCATGCGTTCCTCTGGCCTGGGTCACCGGGAGTGGGGTATGGAAATGGCGCGGCAGCATCAGCAGAGCCTTAGGCAGGAAGGTCTTGGTGATGATGTGCGCCGCGCGTTTGAGGCTATGACGTCAGAATCCCTGACCGAGCAGGCCGACATGGAAAGCGCCGATACCCTGTCGTTCAGCGAGTTTCTGGAACAGTACCTGCGCTCTTGAACGTTGGGTTCGGGAGGCGTCGCAGGAGTCTGCGGACCTGACGCACAGAAACTGAACAAAGATTTGTCTCCCTCCGGTCCGGCTGTTAATTTTTGTAACATCAGGATCGGGAGGGGATTGCGATGGCAAGGGATATCAAACTCGGCTGGGACGTGGAAGCCCTGAACAAGGCTTACCGACAGGGCTATATGGCGGCCAACATGGGCATGGACAAATCCCGCTGCCCCTATCGTGGTGACGTCGTTATTGCGGCCTGGGAAGCCGGTTGGGATGATGCCGATCAGGTGGCCCGTGATGACCGCGACCAGTCAGATGATCTGTTCTCGCGGATCGCCTGAACCACTGGCCGGTTCCAGCTTCACTTCTGCACGACAAACTCCGTAAACAGCACGCCGGCTATGCTTTCGCCGGTCTGCTGCTCTTCCAGAACCGCATTGATTCGCTGTTTGGCTTCTTCGCGCAGCGCCTCCTGGCCCTCCATTGAGGTGAGGCGATCGGTATCCGTTTGCTCACCAAACAGCATGACCAGTTCGTGTCGCAATCGGGGCATGTGAGCATCCACGGCAGGCCGTGCGCTCGCGCTGTTTGCCCGCAGACTGACCGCGGCTTTCAGATAGGTTGGCTTGTTGCCGGGCGTACCCACGTGGGTCACGAACGGTGGATCCATGCTGATGTAGTCGGTAAAGCTGTTTTCTTCTTCAGCCACCTCCTCTTCGGCATTTTCCTCTTCCTGGGAAACGGCCGGCAAAGAGATCGTTGCAAACAATAGAAAAAGAAGCGTCAGAACAGATTTTGGCTGGCGTGTCATAGGCTTGAAGTTGATCGTGGTTTAGGGTTAAGTGACGAGAATAGCAGGCCCTGTGGCCGCTTGCAGTTTCAATTCACGATTCGAGGTGTTCTTTTGACCAGCAGATGGGTTTTCGGGCTTATTTTCCTTGTATGTGCCGCACTCCTTGGTGTGGCTTTTTATATGGAGCATGTGATGGGGCTCGAGCCCTGCCCGCTTTGCTGGTTACAGCGCTTCGGTTTCATGGGTGCCGGTCTGGTCAGTTTCCTGGCCTTTCTCCATGGCCCCACCGGATTCGGCGTGCGGATCTATGGGTTCCTGCTGGTGCTGACCGCCGGAGCAGGGCTGGGTGTCGCCGGGCGGCAGTTGTGGCTGCAGAGCCTGCCGGCGGACCAGGTGCCGGCATGCGGGCCTTCGGTGGACTACATGCTGGACGTTCTGCCGTGGTTCGAAGTTCTGTCTACCGCGCTCCAGGGCACCGGGGACTGCGCTGAAGTGGTGTGGCGGTTCCTGGGTTTGAGCATTCCCGGCTGGACTGCTGTCTTTTTCTCGCTGCTTGTCATCACCGGTCTGGTTTTGATGTTTCGCCGGCAAAAACCCCGGGAATGGATTCGAGGCTGAAACGGTTGCGGGGAACCGCAGCCATGGGGTAACTTGATCCAAACCTAATAAAAATCAAAACCGAAACAGAAGTAGTCAAGACAAGCGGAGAACAGGCGTCATGTTGGAAAATTGCCGAAATGCCAGGGAGCGCTGGGGCGGCGTCAGCGAGCTGATTGATCGCTGGCTCAAGGAGCGTCAGGAGCTTCTGGTGCATTACTGCGACCTGTCCGGAGAAAGCGACTTCTCGCAGACCGAAGCATTGAGAGAAAAATTCGTGCGCCTGTGTGAAGTTCTGGTGGACTACGTGTCTACCGGTCATTTCGAGATCTACGAGCAGTTGGTGCGAGAGGCCCGGGAATTTAACGATGGCGGGTTGGAGCTGGCTGCCAAGGTTTATCCCCGTATTGAGCAAACCACCGAGGTTGCCCTTAACTTCAATGACCGGCTGGATGGCCGGGATTTGTCCGAAGAGGATGTCAAAGAACTGTTCGGTGAATTGTCGAAGCTGGGTGAAACTCTGGAGACCCGGTTCGAGATGGAGGATTTCCTGATCGAGCATCTGCACAATGCCCATGCCGGCAAAGTAGCCTCTGCCTGAGAAATCCCTGAATCAAAAAAAGCCCCAGTCCGGCATCGCCGGCTGGGGCTTTTTCGTGTGGCAGCCTCAGAACTGACAGCTGCCTGTTCTGGCGCTTAGTCTCCGGAGCCAGGGTTGATCTCGAGTAGCTCGACATCAAACACGAGGGTCTCGTTGGGGCCGATCGCCCTGTTGCCGCCGGGGCCGTAGGCCAGATCGGACGGAATGTAGAGCTTGTAACGGGCACCCTCGCTCATCAGCTGCAGGCCCTCGGTCCAGCCGGGAATCACCTGGTTCAGGGCGAAGGTAACCGGCTCACCGCGCTCGCGGGAGCTGTCAAATACTTCACCGGACAGCAGTTCACCGGTGTAATGCACCTGAACGGTGTCTGTTGCTGCCGGCTTTTCGCCGTCACCCTGCTCAAGTACTTCGTATTGCAGGCCGGATTCAGTGGTTTCCACACCTTCACGCTCTGCGTTCTCGGCAAGGAAGGCTTCGCCGGCATCCAGGTTCTTCTGGGCCAATTCTTCCATCTGCTTGCCCTGCTCTTCCTGCAGCTGCTGCTGGTAGGTCATCAGAGCCTGCTGGATTTCCTCGCGGCTCATGCGCTTGGCTTCTTCATCGCCGGCGTGGCCGTGCTGGATGCCCTGGAGGAACTGGTCCATCTGCAGATTCGGCAGGTCGTTACCCATGCGCTCACCGAGAACCAGGCCCATGCCATAGCTCACCTTCTGATCGGTGGAATCCAGTTTCGGTTGTTCCGGGGCTTCGGGGGGTGTGGAACAGCCGGCCACGAGGCCGGTCACTGCCAGTGCAAGGAGCGTTTTCTTCATTGCATTATCCTTTAACGTCGGTGCTTGGGGCAGGGCCCCGCGTTGTGTTTGTCAGAACGCAGAAGGTAACGGGTTCCGGCATCAGATGCCACTGAACATGTGTTAAGAAACCGGACGTGTCAGCTCAGCTGCCGTTGGTACCGGCAGCTGAGGGACCCAGGGAGAAAGGTGCGCTGTAGGGAGATTGCCAGTCTGTTTCCGGCTCCTGCGGCTGAATCCGGGGGAAGACCTTGTCACGTCGCTCGATAGCGAGGGTGTTCCAGCGGCCCTGTTCGGGCGGCTGGTCAGCGTAGTGCCAGTTGCCGTCGGTATCCTGCCATTTGAACACGATTTCGGGGCCCTCGGTGGGAATCGGGGACGGGACCAGTCCTTCAAACGCGGGAATCTCGGGCTGCTCGTGCTCTGCCACAGGTTCGGAGACCTGCTCCGGGTCGTTCAGACCGAAGAAAATCAGCAACAGCAATAACCCGAGAGCCGGGAACGAGAGCCGTATGAGCCATTTCATCATCATGGCTGATGGTCTCCCTTGGGAAAGTGGGCCAGAGTATCGGCCAGTGTATTCAGCAAGGGCCTTGCATCGTCCTCAACGGGTAAGGTCGGTGCTGCCGCAAACAGATTGTTGATGATCAGTGCGTCGCGTCCCTGCATGTCTGCGTGTTCCGGGTTAATGGTCATTAGCGTTCGCCAGCTCAGGGCCAGTTCAATCTGTTCGGCTTCAAGCTCCAGGCCGGCGATGCCGGTGCGAAGCTTCTGACAGTTGTCGGCGCTGCCGGGCAGCGATTTCCGCGCGCTCCGGAGGGCAACGGTTACACGGTCGCGCCACTCTGTTACCGTAGCGTCCTCGACCCCGGCGAAGACCCTGCCAGAGAGTGCAAGCCAGGCCGCACCGAGAATCCGCGTTACGCTCCAGCCCTGATTCTGAAGCGCCAGGCAGCTGTTCTGGACATCCGGACGTTTCCAGAACGCCAGGGCAAAACGCCAGAGCGGGTTGTCCGGTTCCAGATCTGCCGGAAGTTCCAGCGGCGGTGTCGAAAAATCCGGGGTGGTCGCCGAGCGGACCGACATAGGCGCTGTGCCTTCCCTGAACACTTTACGTTGATAAAATGAAAGCATGTTAACGATAACCGATCTCAGTTTACAACGGGGCGGCGTCTGGTTGCTAGAATCCGTCAGCCTGACGGTGCAACCCGGCCAGCGTGTCGCGATCGTCGGTGCCAATGGTGCCGGCAAGTCCAGTCTTTTCCAGCTCTTGCTGGGCCAGTTGGCGCCAGAGCAGGGCGCGGTCTCTCTGCCGGGTGGTTGCCGGATTGCCCACATGGCGCAGGAGGTCGAAGCCACCTCGCGCAGCGCGAGGGATTTTGTTCTAGATGGCGACCTGGATTTGCGCCGCCTGGAAGGTGAACTTGCCAGGGCCGAGGCCGCAGGTGACGATCATGCCATTGCCCGCATACACGGCGAGCTGGATGTGCACGAGGCCTGGTCCGCCGGCCGCCGGGCCGAGGCCTTGCTGCGCGGGCTGGGATTCTCGGACGAGGATGCGAACCGGCCGGTATCGGCGTTTTCCGGTGGTTGGCGAATCCGCCTGAACCTGGCCCAGGCCCTGATGCGACCGTCCGATCTGCTGCTTCTGGACGAGCCCACCAACCACCTCGATCTGGATGCCTGTCTGTGGCTTGAGAATTGGCTGCGGCGCTATCCCGGGACCCTGCTGTTTATCTCCCACGACCGCGATTTCATGGATCGGGTCGCTACCCATGTCGTGCATTTCGATCGCCGTAACCTGGAACTGTATACGGGTAATTACTCAGCCTTTGAGGGCCAGCGCAGTGAGCGTCTGGCCCAGCAGCAGGCCGGTTTTGAACGCCAGCAGGCCAGGATCGCCGAAATCCAGCGGTTCATCGATCGGTTCAAGGCCAAGGCCACGAAGGCCCGTCAGGCCCAGAGCCGCGTCAAGGCTCTGGAGCGGATGGAGCGCATTGCCCCGGCCCATATCGATTCGCCGTTCAGCTTCGAGTTTCCGGTGGCCGAGAAGGTTTCCAATCCGCTGTTGTCGATACGCAATGGCAAGGCCGGGCACGGCAGTACTGCAATCCTCAACAGCATTAACCTGACCCTGTTGCCGGGCAGCAGGGTCGGGCTGCTGGGTCCCAATGGTGCGGGCAAGTCTACCCTGATGGATGCACTCCGGGGTGAGGGCACGTTGATGTCTGGTGATCGTACCTGTGGCGAGCATCTGGCCATCGGCTACTTTGCCCAGCATCAGCTGGAGTCCCTGGATCTGGATGCCAGCCCTTTCCTGCATCTTCAGCGGCTTTCCCCGAAGGCGTCAGAGCAGAGTATACGGAATTTCCTTGGTGGCTTTGATCTTCATGGCGATGAAGCCCTGAGTGCCATCCGGTCGTTTTCCGGTGGCGAAAAGGCCCGCGTGGCGCTGGCCGTGATCGCATGGCAGAGACCCAACCTGCTCCTGCTGGACGAGCCCACGAACCACCTGGATCTGGAAATGCGCCAGGCTCTGACCATGGCGCTGCAGAACTTTGAAGGCGCTATTGTGGTGGTTTCTCACGACCGGCACTTGCTAAGGAACACCGTGGACGAGTTCTGGCTGGTCAATGATGGTCGGGTAACGGAGTACCAGGGCGATCTGGAAGACTATGAGCGTTGGCTGGCGGACCGCCGGAAAGACGAAACCGAGGCACCTAGGAGAGTGCCGGTCGGCCAGGAGGGGGTGCCCGAGGCCGCTGAGGCGGTGGGCGAGAGTGCCGAAGATCGGAAGGCGCGCAAGCGGGCAGAGGCGGCTCTTCGCCAGAAACTCAGCCCCTACCGTAAAAAACAGAGTGCGCTGGAAAAGGAAATGGACCAGCTTCAGCAGAAGCTGTCAGCTCTGGAAGAGCAGCTATCCGAACCCGACCTTTACGACGACAGCGGCAAGACCCGTCTGAAAGAGTTGTTGGCGGAGCAGGCCACCGCAACCGCCCGCCTGGAAGAGGTGGAGGCGCAGTGGCTTGAAGTCAGCGAAGAGGTGGAGTCCCTGGAGGCCGAGTTGGCTGGCTGAGCGCGCTCAGCCGCCGTTCAGTTCCAGAACAAAGTCCTGTTTGGCGAGATAGTCCCGTTCGTTTTCCAGGTCGGCCAGGGTCAGCGGCCTGTCATCCAGCCAACCTGACGGAAACTCCAGCACCAACTTGTCCTTGTGTGCCGTCAGGGTGAAGGCCGGAGGCGGCTCCATGTTGCGTGGGTGTTGAATCAGAACCGCCAGGCGCACCAGCACGCAGAGGTAACGCAGCCTGGCAATGTCTTCCGGGTCCAGGCCCTCGAAGATTGCCGAGGCGAATTTTCTCCGGTGGCCGCGCACGAGAGTTGCCAGGTCGCGCTGGAACTGCTGGGTGAAGCCGGGCAGATCCGAGTAGCGCAACAGATAGGCGCCGTGTTTATGGTACTGGCTATGGGAAATGGTCAGGCCGATCTCATGCAGTCGGCAGGCCCAGCGCAGTACTTCTTCATCTGCCGGGGTGTTCAGGGCCCAGGCGTCGGCAACCTGCCGCCATGCTGCCACGGCCGTTTCCTCAACGGCAGCGCCATGTGCCTGGTCAACGTGGTAACGCTCCTGAAGCGCGGAAATGGTTCGCTCACGGACATCCTCGTGCTGGATTCGCCCGACAATGTCGTAAAGCAGACCTTCCCTCAGAGCACCATCGGCGAACGCCATGTCCTTGATACCAAGGGACTGGAATGCCCCCATCAGGATGGCAAATCCGGCCGGGAATATGCTCTGGCGGTCCGAGCGTACGCCCAGATCTCCCAGTTTTTCTGTTTTACCCATGTCCACCAGCCGCTTGCGAAGTTCCTGCATGGCGGCGAGGGTAATGGTGCCGTCGGTGATCTTCAGGGTCGCCAATACGCTGGCAATGGCTTTGATCGAGCCGGATGAGCCCACCGCACTTTGCCATCCCACGGAGCGGTAATGCTGGCGGATGTTGAGCAGTTCCTGTTCTGCGTGGATCACTGCCTTGTCCATCTGCCGCCTGGTTATCTTGCCGTCCGGGAAATACCGGTTACGGAACGACACGCAACCCATGTGCAGGCTTTCAAGCTCCTGGGGTTCAAACCGCTGGCCGATGATGAATTCGGTGCTGCCACCGCCAATATCGATAACCAGTCGACGCCCGATGTCGTCGGAGAGGGTATGTGAAACCCCCAGATAGATCAGGCGTGCTTCCTCGCGGCCGGCAATGATCTCTACCGGATAGCCCAGCGCTTCTTCGGCCCGGGCCATGAACTGATGGGCATTGCGCGCCACGCGAAGCGCGTTGGTGCCGACAATCTGCACCGCCTCTGGCGGCATGCCCTTGAGCCGTTGAGCGAAGCGTCCCAGGCAGGCGAGGGCCCGCTCCTGGGCGTCTTCAGTGAGCCGGTTGTATTGGTCCAGCCCAGCTCCGAGCTGAACCTTTTCTCCCATCTTCTCGAGGGTCCGGATTTCCCCATGCACTAGTCTGGCAACCACCATGTGGAAGCTGTTCGAGCCCATGTCGATGGCTGCGAGTACCTCGGATGAGGCGGCAGCGTTTTCGGCGGTGGATGCGGCCGTCACGTGGTCGGAATCCTTTTGAGATGAACGTGCGGGGTACTATAAGCGAAATCCCTCAGGCCTGTCAGTAACCGGAAAACCGCGCATTTGACGACGGTCAGGCCTGGATCGGTTCTTACCGCTTCACATCCGGCTGATCAATCGCGTAAAGTATGTCTTACCGTGATTTGGGTGAAAGGTTGTCCGTATAACCCGGACAGCCTTCAGCGACAGTCAACAGCACCTGTGCCCGGCAGGTTATTCCCTGAAAGGGACATGCCGATGTGCAGCAGTAGTGCATGAATCAGGAAAAGGTAATGAGCGGAAATATCGTAAATGTAACCGACGCTTCTTTTGAGCAGGATGTACTGCAGTCCGACGTCCCCGTTCTGGTGGACTACTGGGCAGAGTGGTGCGGCCCCTGCAAGATGATTGCCCCGGTGCTTGAAGAGATTGCCGACGAATACGACGGCAAACTGAAAGTCTGCAAGCTCAACATTGACGAGAACGAGCAGACCCCGCCGAAGTTCAACATCCGCGGTATCCCCACCCTGATGCTGTTCAAGAACGGCAACGTGGACGCCACGAAAGTCGGCGCGCTCTCCAAATCCCAGCTGGCGGCTTTCCTGGACAGCAATCTCTGATTGCAGGCAGGTCACCAGAAACCGCCCCTGAGCCCAGGCTCACGGGCGGTTTTTTTATGGCCAGTTACTTCCAGTCCTCGGAGCGCGCCCGATCGGATTCTTTCTGTTCCACCCAGTGCTCCCCGTCTGAGGTGATTTCCTTTTTCCAGAACGGAGCGGATGTCTTCAGGGCGTCCATGATGAACTCGCAGGCCGCGAACGCGTCCCCACGGTGGGCGCTGCACACCCCGACGAAGACAATCTGGTCGCACAGCGCCAGCCTGCCCACCCGGTGAATCACCCGGGCCTTGCGCACATCCCAGCGCTTCGAGGCGTCATCAATGAGCCCCTGGATCACCTGTTCGGTCATTCCGGGGTAGTGTTCCAGGTAGAGCCCGGTAACGCCCTGCAAGTCACCGCTGTCCCGCACCAGGCCGGTAAACGTTGCAATGGCGCCGGTGCCGGCGCCACTGTCACGCAGCGCCGCGTACTCAGCGGCCACATCAAAATCGTCAGACTGGACCGAAATCATCTCAACCTCCGGTGACCGGCGGGAAAAAGGCAAGCTCGTCGCCGGCTTTCACCTCAGAGCCCGGTTTCGCCATGGCCTGGTTGATCGCAATCATAACCGGCTGGTCGCCCTGCAACTGATCCCAGGGGCCGCCCTGGCTGGCCAGCTCTGCAAGTACATCGCCCGCTGTGAGGCCAGGCCTGGCGTCGATAGCCAGCTGGTCGGTTTTCAGGTCTTCGCGCAGACGGGCGAAGAAGCGCACTGTAATCGTGTTATCACTCATGGTCAGCTCAACAGTTCCGCAAACGAGTAGTAGGTTAGCAGGTCGCCGGGGCTGACGGTGCTGTTTTCAGGCACCACGGCCAGGCCGTCAGCCCAACAGGTAGAGCTCAGGATGCCGGAGCTCTGGTTGGGATAGGCGGCCACCACCGGCCCGGATCCCCGGGATTCCTTGCGGGCCCGGACGAACTCCCGGCGTATCGACGGCGAGTCAATGGTAAAGTCTGCCGGTATCCGCTCGCCCGAGAGAGGTTTCGGGTTGCGCCCCTGGCGTTTCCGGATATAGGGCATGCCCACCATCAGGAAAGTGACCAGCACAGACCCCGGGTTGCCGGGCAGTCCCAGCACCGGGGTCCCCCCGATGGCACCAAAAGCCACCGGTTTCCCGGGCTTGATGGCCATCTTCCAGAGCGACAGACTGCCTGACTCCTCCAGCACTGCACGCACGTGGTCCTCTTCGCCCACGGATACGCCACCGCTGGTGATAACCAGGTCAGCGGCCTCGGCCGCACGCTGCAGTGTTTCGCGGGTCGCCTCGCGCTTGTCCCTGAGTGTTTCGCACAGAACGACCTCGCAACCGGCTTCGGTGAGCAACCCCATCAGGGTGAAGCGGTTGCTGTTGTAGATCTGGCCCGGGCCGAGCGGCAAGCCAGGGTCCACCAGCTCATCTCCCGTGGAGAGAATGGCGACTTTCAACCGCGCCAGGACGGCAACCCGGGCAACGCCCATGGAGGCCAGTAGTCCCATCTCATTGGGACGTACCTGTGTACCTTTTGCCAGAGCAAGATCGCCCCGGGTGAGATCCTGCCCCCGGCGGCGAATATTCTGCCCTTCGTCTACTTCCGCCTGTACAAGAATGCCGGATTCCGTCACCTCAATCCGCTCCTGCATGACCACCGAGTCGGCGCCCTCGGGAATCTCTGAGCCGGTAAAGATGCGCGCAGCGGTGCCGGGTTCCAGGGGCTTCGGCGCTTCACCGGCCGGAATCCGGGCCGAGACCGGTATTGGCCGGTCTCCATGCAGATCCTGTTTGCGCAGGGCGTATCCGTCCACCGCACTGTTGTCAGCCGGCGGCACGTCGGCCGGCACATAGTGGTTTTCGGCAAGTACCCGGCCCAGGGAGTCGGCCAGTGCGACGGTTTCAATCTGCGCAACCACCGGTGCTTCCGACAACAAGTGGTCCAGGGCATCTTCCAGGGGCGTGAGGTTTGGCTTGGCCATCAAGTCTTAACTCCGATCGGGATGTCTTCTGCCTCAGCGCTTGGCGCGCTGTCCAATGACTTCGTTGAGCCGCGACATTGGCTTCTCGGGTTTGCGCAAGACCAGCCCCGAGAAATTGCATGGTGTGTGACGGCTGTCCAGCTGACTGAGGAGAATGCCTTCCCAGCCGGTGCGGCAGGCGCCGGTCGAGCCGGGCAGGCAGAAGATCACCGTGTGGTTTGCCATTCCCGCCATCGCCCGTGACTGCACGGTTGATGATCCGATTTCGGCGGCTGACAGGCGGCGGAATTCCTCACCAAAGCCTTCGATGGTTTTGTCGAGCAAAGGCCTTACCGCCTCCGGTGTGCTATCTCGTTCAAGCAGGCCGGTGCCACCGGTAATGATCACTGCGTGCACCTGTGAATCGGCAATCCAGCCGGACAACAAGGCCCGCACCAGATAGACGTCGTCCGGCAGGATCCGGCGGGCGACCAGGTTGTGGCCGGCTTCGACCACGCTGTCCTCCAGAAATTGCCCGGACGTGTCCTGTTCAGGCCCACGGGTATCGGAGACGGTCAGCAGGGCAACGTTCAGGGGTTTCATTTCGGTACTGGGTACACTGCTCATGGATGGGCTCCATAATCGTTGAAAAGTTGTTATACGCCAGTATCGCCATCACGGGCTTTTAATGGAAGGGAGTAACCCATCAGGGGGAGGCGCCAGCGGCCGGTTGTGGCCGGTTTGGCGTGAAATTGCTGTTAATTTGTGCAGTGCACTTGACATTCGCCAGTCAGGTGGCCGATGATCGCTCTTGCCCGGCGAACGGTTGTTCCCACTCTCTGGCTTCAGTACCTTAATTCCGGACTCCATCTACACCGGTTGCTCCAACTGGCCAGCACCAAGTTCAGCGTTTTTTTACGATCAATACGTTCAGGGGCACCCCTGTCATTCCAATACTCGTTTACTTCCATTCCTGAAAATCCAACAAACTATGAATCTTACTGAACTCAAGCAGAAATCCGTGCCCGAATTGCTCGATATTGCGCAAGAGATGGGCCTCGATAACCTGGCTCGTTCGCGCAAACAGGATGTGATCTTCACAATCCTGAAGAAGCACGCAAAAAGCGGCGAAGACATCTACGGCGACGGCGTACTGGAAATTCTGCAGGACGGCTTCGGCTTCCTCCGTTCCGCTGACGCCTCCTACCTGGCAGGGCCTGACGACATCTATGTCTCTCCGAGTCAGATCCGCCGGTTTAACCTGCGCACGGGCGACACGGTCGCAGGCAAGATTCGCCCGCCCAAAGATGGTGAGCGCTACTTTGCCTTGTTGAAGGTCAGCGAGATCAATTTCGACAAGCCGGATAACGCCCGAAACAAGATTCTCTTCGAGAACCTCACGCCGCTGTTCCCGGACGAGCGCCTGATGCTCGAGGCCGGTAACGGCAGTACCGAGGATCTCTCCTCCCGGGTCCTGGACCTGGTTGCGCCCATCGGTAAAGGCCAGCGCGGGCTTATCGTTTCCCCGCCCAAGGCCGGTAAGACACTGCTGATGCAGAGCATCGCCCAGTCCATCACCCGCAACAATCCAGAGTGCCATGTCATGGTACTGCTGATTGACGAGCGGCCAGAGGAAGTGACCGAGATGCAGCGCACCGTGCGCGGCGAGGTCATCGCCTCCACGTTTGACGAGCCGCCGGCCCGCCACGTGCAGGTTGCTGAAATGGTGATTGAAAAGGCCAAGCGTCTGGTAGAGCACAAGAAGGACGTGGTCATCCTGCTGGATTCCATCACCCGTCTGGCTCGTGCCTACAACACGGTGATCCCGTCCTCCGGCAAGGTCCTGACCGGTGGTGTTGACGCCCATGCCCTGGAAAAACCCAAGCGCTTCTTCGGTGCCGCCCGTAACGTGGAAGAAGGTGGAAGCCTGACCATCCTTGCCACGGCGCTGGTCAACACTGGTTCCAAGATGGACGAGGTTATCTACGAGGAGTTCAAGGGCACCGGCAACATGGAGATCCATCTGGATCGCAAGATTGCCGAGAAGCGAACCTATCCGGCGATCAATATCCGCAGCTCCGGCACCCGTCGTGAGGATCTGCTGATGAGTGAAGCCGACATCCAGCGGGTCTGGATCCTGCGCAAGCTCCTGCATTCTATGGACGACGATACCGCCGCCATCGAGTTCCTGCTGGACAAGCTCAAGGACACCAAGACCAACGACGAGTTTTTTCAGTCCATGAAGCGTCGTTGATCTCTCCCTAAGCTAGGACTAGCGCCTCTGGTTTTGGGGGCGGGCAGAGCCGGGGAGAACCTCCCCGGACACGCCGTGAACCCATCCCTGGGGGCTCGGCATTGCCATCCCTGGCAATGCACGGTCCGGGGAGGTTCTCCCCGGCTCCGCCGTTCATGCCACGTGCGCGCAGTTTGTTCCAACTGCTTTAAAGCAGTCCAGCGACCACCGATCTCCGTAGTACTGGCATATCTGAACGGAGTAACCGATGAAATACAACGACCTGCGAGACTTCATTGACCAGCTGGAGAAGCTGGGTGAGCTGAAACGCATCAGCGTTGAAGTCGACCCCCATCTGGAAATGACCGAAATCTGCGACCGTACATTGCGGGCAGGTGGTCCTGCGTTGTTGTTTGAAAACCCCAAGGGCTATGACATGCCGGTGCTGGCCAACCTGTTCGGGACACCGAAGCGGGTAGCGTTGGGCATGGGGCAGGATAACGTCACGGCGCTTCGGGACATCGGTAAGCTCCTCGCGTTTCTCAAGGAACCGGATCCCCCCAAGGGTTTTCGCGATGCCATCGAAAAACTGCCGCTGTTCCGGCAGGTGATGCGCATGAGCCCCAAGGTACTGCGTTCCGCGCCCTGCCAGGATGTCGTGATCGAAAAGGATCAGGTGGACCTGTATCAGATTCCGGTGCAGCATTGCTGGCCTGGCGATGCCGGGCCGCTGGTGACCTGGCCACTGGTGATTACCCGTGGGCCCCATAAAGAACGCCAGAACCTGGGCATCTACCGGCAGCAGGTCATCGGTCGCAACCGTCTGATCATGCGCTGGCTGAGTCATCGCGGTGGTGCCCTGGATTTCCAGGAGTTCCAGAAGAGCAATCCCGGCCAACCCTATCCGGTGGCTGTGGCCCTCGGTGCCGATCCGGCGACCATTCTGGGGGCGGTGACGCCGGTGCCGGATACGCTGTCGGAATACGCCTTTGCCGGGCTGCTTCGCGGCAGCCGGACCGAGCTGGTCAAGGCGGGGCTGAGCGATCTGCAGGTGCCGGCAAGCGCCGAAATCGTGCTGGAAGGTTTCATCTACCCGGATGACATGGCGCCGGAAGGACCGTTCGGTGATCACACCGGTTACTACAACGAAGTGGACCACTTCCCGGTATTCACCGTAGAACGGGTCACTCATCGCCGGGATCCGATCTATCACAGTACCTATACCGGTCGCCCGCCTGATGAGCCGGCGATTCTCGGGGTGGCCCTGAACGAGGTCTTTATTCCGATTCTGCAGAAGCAGTTCCCGGAGATCGTGGATTTTTACCTGCCACCGGAAGGCTGTTCCTATCGCCTTGCAGTGGTGACCATGAAGAAACAGTACCCCGGCCATGCCAAACGGGTGATGATGGGGGTATGGTCGTTTCTTCGGCAGTTCATGTACACCAAATTTGTGATTGTCACGGATGACGACGTGAATGCCCGTAACTGGGAAGACGTGATCTGGGCGATCACTACCCGGATGGATCCAACCCGGGATACCACGCTGGTGGAGAATACGCCCATCGATTACCTGGACTTTGCCTCGCCGGTATCCGGCCTGGGTTCCAAAATGGGGATGGATGCCACCAACAAGTGGCCGGGTGAGACCACCCGGGAGTGGGGTGAGCCGATCGCCATGACCGAAGATGTGAAAAAACGCGTCGACGAGCTGTGGGATACCCTGGGTATTGAAAGTCCGGCATCGCGCCCCGACTGATATGGGCAGTGAACATCGGGCGGTGCGGCTTTGGCCCTCTGGTATCGCCTTCATTGCGGCGTCGGAGGCAGACTTGCTCGGCGCTGCCGCGCGGGCTGGCGTAGCTGTGCCGGCAGCCTGTCGCAACGGGGTATGTGAAATCTGCGAGGCCCGGTTACTGAAGGGCGCCGCGCTTAATACCCGAAACCAACAGACTATAAAGATCGGTGAGCGCTTGATGATGTGCCGTAGCATCGCGCTCACGGATCTGGAACTGGAGATATCCGCCGTTATGGCAGCTGGAAACAATCAGCCTGGCAAGTTTCAGGCAAAAGTCGTGGACGTAAGGTCGATCAGTCACGATGTCTATCGCGTTGAGCTACAGCTTCCGCGGCGTCGGGAGCTGTCGTTTCATGCCGGGCAATATCTGTCGGTCAATCTGCCTGATGCTGACCCCTGTTACTTTTCCATCGCCAGCAGTCCATCGGACCAGAATATCGAGCTGCATATCCAGGCGACCCCCGAGTGGGTGTCCGCGCAGAAGGTGATTGATGCCCTGACGTCCGGTGGCGAGGTAACCGTGGAGCTGCCCCATGGCAAAGCCTGCCTGGCGTCAGTGCCGACCAGGCCGCTGTTGCTGGTGGCTGCCGGCACCGGCTTTGCCCAGATGAAGAGCCTGGTGGATTACCTCCGGGAAACGTCCTACGACCAACCGGTCAAGCTGTACTGGGGAGTTCGTCGACACGAGGACATGTATCTTCGCGCCCTGGCACAGCAGTGGCAGGACGAGTGGCCCCGCTTCACGTTCCTGCCGGTGGTGGGAGATGACGAGGATAATGACTGGGCTGGCCATCACGACCAGCTGGTTCGCGCGGTGCTTGCATCCGGTATGGACTGGAAGAATGTGGAGGTCCATGCCAGCGGTTCGCCCACCATGGTGTACACACTGATGGATGCTCTGGTAGATGCGGGCCTGCCCGAAGAGGCGTTCTTTTCTGACGTGCTGGAGTACGCCCCCCGTTCGTGAAGCAGCCTGTGTAGTAGAATAAAAAAAGGGCCAGATGAGACGTTCATCTGGCCCTTTTTCATTACACCTTGGCGCTAAGCCCTCGGCATTGGCAGTTCCGGCAGCCCGTTATCCTTGGCCAGCCCCTGCATCAGCAATTTGACGCTGGCTTCTTCCTCGCCCATGTGGGCATTCAGGCGGCTTAGCTCTGCCAGTGCCTCCCGGCTCCGCTTCAGCCGCAGGCTGGTCTCGAAATATTCACGGGCCTTGCCCCAGAGTTCGTTGCGAAGGCTCAGCCGTCCCAGGGCCAGCAGAAGCTCGGGGTTGTTGGGCCGGTCTTTCAGCCATTGTTCGGCCAGCAACAACTGTTCATCCGGTTTCTGGCCCTTCACCCGCCCGTACAGATTGATCAGCTCATCGCTCCAGTGGTTGCGCAGCACCTTGCGCAACAGGGTTTCGGTCTGTACCTCGTCGCCAAGGCTGGCAAGCAGGCGGGCGTAGTCCCTTATGGTGTATTCGTCGCGACGCAGGAAGCCCGGCAATTCGTCCCAGAGCCTGGTCAGCGGTTCCAGGGATGCATCGGGATCCTGTTTCTGCTGGCGCCGGCAATCTTCCGCGGCACACTCCAGCAGGTTATGCCAGACCTGGCGTTCCAGATCATTGAGTTCCGCTTCCGAGAGCACGCTGCGTTTGCGAAGTTCAGGCAATAACCTGGACAGTTCGCGCCAGTCTTCCAGGCGCAGATAGGTGTTTTTGAGCAGTTTCAGCACAAAGGGGTGATGGGGCGACTGTTTGCGAAGGCGAACCAGCGTGGCCAGGGCCTGTTCAAGGCGGTTGCCTGCCAGTTGCAGCTGGGCCTGGGTAATACCGACGGCCATGTCAGAGCCGGGGGTGCTGTCGAAGGCCTTGCGAAGCAGATCATCCACGGCCTCGTGATCACCGGTCTCGAACGATGCCTGGGCGGCGGCAAGATAATTGATCAGGGGCGTGTCGGCATGGCTTGCGGAGGATGTCAGCAGTTTGCGGGCCCTGGGCCAGTTGCCTTCGGCCAGCGCCAGCAAACCCTGGGTGGTCCGGCGTCGGGCCCGGCGTTCATTGCCGCGGGCAATCCAGCCCGCCACCAGGCCGGTGCTGGTTCTGAGTCGGCGGATGAGGTTGATGGTCAGGACAGTCAGCACGATCAGGGCCACGATCAGGCCCAGCCCCACCCAGAAGTTGGTTTCGATCAGGTAATGGCCAAGGCTGATCCGGATGTAGCCCAGATCATATTGCAATCCGAGGGAAAGGCCGGTGCCAATCAGCAGCGCCAGCAGAACGATCAGTAACAGGCGAATCATGAATCATCGCCTCCATTACCGCCGTCGGCGTTGTCCTCGCCATTATCATTGTTGGCATTTAGGCGTCCGGCCAGCCGCTCCTTGAGCAGGTCCAGGGACTGACTGATATCCGGCAGCTCCGGGTCCACGTTCTTGCCGGCCAGCTCAGCCAGGGTGTCACTCAGGGCGGTGACCCGGGGATTGCTTGCGTTGTACCAGTCGTCAATGGTGGTTCGGGCCTTGGTAAGGGCGCGCTCATACAGCGGCTGGTTGCCCCGCAATACCGCCATCTCGGCCTCTTCCAGCATCAGCTGTAGGTTTAGTCGGGCATAGGCGCTCTGGTCGGGAGAGAGCAGCGGCTTGACCGGCTCGTCCATGCGGCGCACAACCACCACCTGCATCAGTGTTGCTTTCACCTTGTTCCAGGCCTGTACCACAGCGCCGGGTTCTTCGTCGGTTCCAGCGCTTTCTCCCTGTGCAGCGTTGACCACAAAGCCGGGCGCGTTCTCACTGATCAGGGCCTGGTCGGTAAGCTGGTGAATGCTGTCGATGGCCGCTTCCAGTGTCAGGTAGAGTCCGGTGCGGTCAACGCCGGTCAGGCCCTTGAGTGCGAGGATTTCGCGAGCCAGTTGCTGGCGAACCGGGTAGACACCGATGTCGTCGGATTCATTCAGCACTTCGTCTGCCGCTTCCAGGGCCGACATGGCTCCGCGGATGTCTTTTTCGATCATCAACCGCTGATTGGCAATGCGCAGAAGGTATTCCGCCTCGGCCAGCAGCCAGTCCGTGCGTGTGCGGTTTCCGGCTTCCAGCAGTTCACGGGCATTGTGGTCGATCTGGCGCTGCTGGGTGGCAATCAGTTCTCGCTGGCTCGCCAGTTTCTCTTCGAGGGACTGCAGGCGCTGGCTTTGCTGGCTGCCGCGGTCGCCATAGAGATCTTCAAGCTGGGCGGTGTCCTGCTTCAGGCTCTCGATTGTCTGCATGACAGCCTGGTGGTTGTTCCACTGTTGCCAGCTCCAGAGCGCCAGGGCGATTGCGATGATCAGGGCGAGAATGGCAACCAGCCATACCGGCCAGAGTTTCTGGCGAGCAGGCGGTTCCTTGGAAACGGTTGCGGGCAGTTGATTCGTTGTCTCTGTCACGGGCGTCCTTACTTGGCTTTTCCGGAGCCACCGTCCCGGCCGGCAAGTTGCGCTGCAACCGTGGCCACGATGTCGTTATCGGCAAGGCTTCCTGGTATACACGGATTTAGGAATCCCGCTGTCCGGGCCTGTTCGGCAACCCGATCTGCGGGAACAATCAATAACCTATCGTATAGATTATGGCCGCTATTCGCACATAGTGCGATGAGATTGTTCAAGGTTTCGCCCGACAGGGCGACGATGGCCTCCGGAGCAAAGGTATCGAGGGTGGCCCGGATCCGCTCCGGCGCGTGGTCAGGGCGAAAGCGGCGGTACAGGGGCAGCAGGGTCACGCGGGCGCCCCTGGCTTCAAGGGTTTCGCGGATCAGTTCGCGTCCGGTTTCCCCGCGAGCGAGCAGAACCCGCTCATGCTGGAGGTTTTGCAGTGACGGCAATGCCAGTAGTGCCTCGCTGGTCCAGCCCTCGGGCGGCCGCCGCGGGCTGAGACCGTGTTCCGCAAGCACGGCTGCGGTGCCGGCACCAACGCCATACCAGCGGATGCCCATGGGCACCTGGGGCCACCAGGTGTCCACCTCTTCCAGCAGCAGCCGGGCGGCAAACGGGCTGACTGCGATCACATGGGAAAATTCATCCAGGCTCAGAATGAGTGTGCGGCGCTCGGGCGTTTCCGGCAGAGGTTCCCGGTCAATCAGTGGCAGGATATGTACATCGGCACCGGCTGCACGAAACCGGCTGGCCAGGCGCGAAGCCTCGGGCTCGGGCCGGCAGATCAGAATCCGCCGGCCGTTCAGGTCGGGCTCAGGTTGGTGTGTGGCCATAGATTTCAGCCAGCACCTTGTCGGCTCCGAGAGCCAGCAGATCCTCGGCCAGTTCCCGGCCCAGACGTTCGCCTTCGGCCCGTGGCGCGCGGCCTTCGACCCGGAAAATCTGGGTGCCATCAACAGCGCCCACCAAGCCCCGCAGCCAGATTGTATCGTCGTCTTCAAGAAGCGCGTACGCCGCGATTGGCACCTGACAACCACCTTCCAGCCGACGGTTCAGAGCCCGTTCGGCGGTGACGCGATCCCAGGTGTCTTTGTGCTTCAGGGGTTCGAGCATGGCCAGCAGATCCTGGTCATCGACCCGGCATTCAATGCCCAGGGCGCCCTGGCCGACCGCCGGCAGCGACAACGTGTCGGGCAGGCAGTAGCGGATGCGCTCGTGAAAGCCCAGACGCTTAAGCCCGGAGCTGGCCAGTACAATCGCTTCGTATTCGCCGGCATCAAGCTTGGCCAGGCGGGTGTTGACGTTGCCGCGCAGCACGCGGATTTCCAGATCCGGGCGATAGGCTCGAAGCTGGGCCTCCCGGCGCAGGCTTGCGGTGCCGACCACGGCACCGTGGGGCAGGGCGTCAACGTTGTCGTAGTGGTTGCTGACAAAGGCGTCGGTCGGGTCTTCACGCTCGCAGATAGCCACCAGCCCCAGCCCTTCCGGAAACTCCATGGGCACGTCTTTCATGGAATGCACGGCCAGGTCGGCCCGGCCGTCCAGCATGGCCTCTTCCAGTTCCTTGACGAACAGGCCCTTGCCGCCGATTTTCGCCAGGGGCACGTCCAGGATCTTGTCGCCCTGGGTCTTGATCTTGACCAGTTCCACGGTGATGTTGTCGTGCAGCCTTTCCAGTTCGGCCTTGATGAATTCCGCCTGCCACAGCGCCAGTGCGCTGCTGCGGGTTGCAATGCGAAGGGTACGTTTGGACATGACACTCACTGTCGGTTCGAAAAAATGTCCGCCAAGGTTACCTTGTGGCGGCAGAAAAGTCCCGCGGCTACCACCTTTGGGAGTCATGCTGGTTCAGCCTGGCTGGTGCTCCTGAAGCCACTGGCGCACGTTGCTGGCATGGCGGCGGCTGACCGGCAGTTCGCCCCGGCCTTCCCTCAGGGCGACCAGGTTGTGGCCATCCGGCGTCCGTCTCAGTGCCTGGATAAAGCGAACCCCCACCAGGGTGTTCCGGTGGATCCTGAGCAGGGTGCTCGGGTAGCTGTTTTCCAGTTCCTTCAGCGTGTAGTCACACACGGTTTCGCCCCGGGCGTGATGGATGGTGACGTATTTTTGATCTGCCTCGCAGTAGAGGATTTCCGACAGATCGATCAGCTCGGTGCCGCGGTGCGTGCGCACCGCCAACTGTTCCTGGCTGTGGGCAGCCTGGCCGTTGAGTGCCTGCAACTGTACCCGGTTGACCCTGCCGGCCCGGGCCAGGGCCTCCGCCAAGGCCTCTTTGCGAACCGGTTTGAGCAGGTAGGCGATGGCCTGCACGTCGAATGCCTGGATAGCGTAGTGGTCGTAGGCCGTGCAGAAGATCAGCGCCGGTGGATTGGCCAGCTGGCTAAGTCTGCTGGCGGCCTCCATGCCGTCCATGCCCGGCATCCGGATATCCAGCAACAGTATGTCTGGCTCCAGTTCCGCCACCTGTTTCAAGCAACTGTCGCCGTCTGCAGCTTCGCCACAGACCCGATACCCCGGAACCGCCTCCACCAACCGGCGGATGCGTTCCCGGGCCAGGGGTTCGTCATCGGCGATCAGGACGCTGCGGGTATCAGTCATGTCTTGTCTCGGTTCCGTTGGTCAGGGGTTTATTGTTTTCGGGCTCTCTGCTCGCCGGCCTTCCGTCGCGGCAGTCGCAGGGTAACCGTGTACACATCGTGCTGGTGGCTGTGTTTGAGCACCGCCGGCTCACCGAAAAGCGCCCGTAGCCGTGACTGAATGTTGGCCAGCGCCATTCGGTTGCCGTCATGTTGCTGCTTATTCTGGTCCGGCTTTGGATTCTGTACCAGCAGGTAGACAAATTCGCCTTTGGCCTGGGCTTCAATCCTGACGGTGCCACCGTCCGGGCGCGGCTGGATACCATGGTAGATGGCGTTTTCCACCAATGGCTGCAGTGTGAGCGGGGGAATGGCCTGGTGCTCCAGGCCTTCTTCAATCTGCCATTCCAGTTTCAGGCGGTCGCCCAGGCGCAGTGCTTCGATGGCCAGGTAACGCTGGCACAAAGCCAGTTCCCTCGATAGCGGAATCAGCTGGTCGCCGGTGCGAAGGCTGGCGCGAAACAGTTCCGAAAGATCCAGAACGGCTTCTTCGGCCCGTTCCGGATTGATGGCAATCAGGCTGGCAATGGTGTTCATGCTGTTGAACAGGAAGTGTGGCTGAATGCGGGCCTGCAGTGATGCCAGATGCGCCTGCATTTCCGCTTCACGCTGCTGTTGCCACTGGTGCTGCAGGTAAAAATAGCGCAGCACCATGAGCACGATCAGCAACGCCAGCAGCATTTTCTTGGCTACGCCCTGCCAGACGGCCACGCCGTCCTGGGGGTGCAGTACGCTGTCGGCGAACAGGCTGAAGGCGAGCACATCCAGCAGCACAATGGCGACGATGGTGGTCGTTGCCCCGGAGACGGACATTCGAGCAAGCCGCGTGCGCAATAGGCAGATCAGGGCGGCACTGGTGAGGGTGGTCCACTGCACGAACAGTGACAGCAGTCCGAAGTAATTCCAGTCGATCCAGCCCCGATCCGCCTGCACGATGGCGAGCACCAGAACCAGCAGTTCACTGGTCACCAGCAACAGGAACACGGCCCTCACCCGGCACAGGTCCGGAACGAAGAACTCGCTCGCTGTCACATCTTTGTCCCCGTTACGGGGTGTCTCCTTTACCCGGGTCAGAATGGTATACTCCCGCCACGTTCAATGTACCCAGTTCCCGCCAGATGATGCCGGGCTGTCAGCAGGAAAGATAGACCATGACGGATCAGAAAAAGTCTGACCAGACCACAAGCTCTGAAAAACCCTGGGGCGGACGCTTCAGTGAACCCACCGATGCCTTTGTTGAAAAATTTACCGCATCCGTGGGATTTGACCAGCGCCTGTACCATCACGACATCACCGGTTCCATTGCCCATGCCACCATGCTGGCCGAGGTTGGCGTGATCACCAACGAGGAGCGGGACCAGATCATCGAGGGCCTGAAAGGGGTCAAGGCAGACATCGAGGCCGGTAATTTCCAGTGGTCGGTCAGCCTTGAAGACGTGCACATGAATATCGAGGCACGCCTGACTGACCGTATCGGCATCACCGGCAAGAAACTGCACACCGGTCGTAGCCGCAACGATCAGGTGGCTACGGATATCCGTCTGTACCTGCGGGACGAAATCGATGTCATCGCCGAGGAACTGAAACGCCTGCAAGCGGGCCTGCTGGACCTGGCCGAGCGCGAGGCGGAGACCATCATGCCCGGCTTCACCCATCTGCAAACCGCCCAGCCGGTCACCTTCGGGCACCACCTGCTGGCCTGGTACGAAATGCTGGTACGGGATGGCGAGCGCCTGCAGGATTGTCGCAAGCGGGTCAACGTGATGCCCCTGGGTGCCGCGGCCCTGGCGGGCACCACCTACCCCATCGATCGCGCGATGACCGCCAGGCTGCTGGGCTTTGATAGGCCCAGCGAGAACAGCCTGGACTCCGTCAGCGACCGGGACTTTGCCATTGAATTCTGTAGCTTTGGGGCGCTGCTGATGACGCATCTGTCCCGGTTCAGCGAGGAGCTGGTGCTCTGGACCTCCGCCCAGTTCGATTTCATTGATCTGCCGGATCGCTTCTGCACCGGCTCGTCCATCATGCCGCAGAAAAAGAATCCGGATGTGCCGGAGCTGGTGCGGGGCAAGACCGGTCGCGTCAACGGCCACCTGATCAGCCTGCTGACCCTGATGAAGAGCCAGCCGCTGGCCTACAACAAGGACAATCAGGAAGACAAGGAGCCCCTGTTCGATACCGTCGATACCATCAAGGGCTGCCTGAAAGCCTACGCTGACATGATTCCGGCCATTCGCTCCAAGGCCGACAACATGCGGGTGGCGGCCAAGCGCGGTTTCTCGACCGCCACCGATCTGGCGGATTACCTGGTCAAGAAAGGCGTGCCTTTCCGGGACGCCCACGAGATCGTGGGCAAGTCCGTGGCGTTCGGTGTGGCTGAAGGTCGTGACCTGTCTGATATGACCCTCGAAGAGCTGCAGCAGTTCTCCGATCATATCGGCGCCGATGTTTTCGATGTGCTGACCCTGGAAGGTTCGGTCCAGGCCCGTGATCATCTCGGTGGCACAGCGCCGGATCAGGTGCGTGCGGCGGTCGGTCGGGCCCGCAACCAGCTGGGTTGAGCCGGCGCACTCAGCGGGGCGAAACGGTTAACCGCCGATTCGCCCTGTAGCGAGGTCTACCGCCGCCGGCGTGAGTTCGTCCAGTGGCTCAGGTCGGCATAGCCGGTAGCCCTGTCCGTAGTGAATGCCCAGAGTCCGTACCTTGCGAAGGGCATCGTCGCTTTCGATAAACGTGGCCACCGTCACTTTGCCGGCGGCCTCGGCAATCCGGTGCAGTGCTTCCAGCATCACCTGCTGCACCGGGTCCTCCTCCAGCTGCTGAACCATTCTCCGGTCCAGTTTGATGATATCCACGGGTAATCTCGCCGCCAGGCTGTAGCTTTCCACCGATGCGCCGGCACCGTCCAGGGCGACGCGGAAGCCTGCCCGATGCAGGGCGTCGCAAAGCACGGCCACGTCGTCGGGATACTGGGTGGCGTGGGCCTCACGGATTTCCAGGCAGAAACAGTCCGGGGCAAACGGGGATTGGTTCAGGGCATCGGCCATGAAGTCGGCGAAGGTGTCATCCAACACAGTTGCCAGTGACAGGTTAAATCCACAGTACTTCAATCGGGGTTCCAGCAAGGGCTGGTTACCGAGCCATTCCAGGGTTTGCCGGATCACCTGGCGATCCAGGCGCTTTGCCAGGTCAAACCGTTCCGCAATGGGCAGGAAATCGTCGGGCAGGAGTGTCGTCTCATCATCCGACGTTGTTGGAATCCGACAGAGGATTTCGATGTGATCGCCCCAGGTGGGGCTGGCCACCGGCCTCATGGCCTGGTATTCCAGAATCAGCGACTGTTTGTCCAGCGCGTCGCGGATCTGCTCGACCCGTTTGCTGGCCACTGAATCGTCCGTCTGGTTGGCAATAGCGCTGGCCGCGTGAACCCGGTTGCGTCCGGAGGTTTTGGCGGTGTGGCACAGGTCCGCAGCCTGGACCAGAAGCTGCTCCGGATCCGCAGGGACGTCGTTGTCCAGAATCAACAGGCCGCCCGATGCGGTGGTCTGGAGGCTGTGACCCTGCCAGTCGAAGACAAAGTCGCCGATCAAATCAAGGGTTTCCTGGGCAATCTTGCGGGCCCGCGCTTCCGGGCAGTTCTCGATCAGAAGGGCGAAGGTGTCGCCAGCGAGGCGGGCGAGGGCGTCACGCTGCCGGACGCGCACGCCGAGGTTGCCGGCCAGCTCCCTGAGGTAGCGATCACAGGTGCCGCTGCCAGCAAGATCGTTAAAGCGTTCGAATTCATCCAGATCCAGGTAGAGCAGGCTGTCGCAGGATTCCCGATGGGTTTTCTGCTCCAGGGTTCTTAATACCCGAGCGATGAATGCCTTTCTGTTCATCAGGCCGGTAACCGGATCGTGACGTATCCGGTATTCCTCACTGGAGGCGTGATTCAGCCAGGGCTCAATGCGACGGGCCACGTGCACCGCGCCGGTGATTTCGCCCTGGTCGTTGGTCAGGCGCTGGTAATGGAATTCATGCACTGGTAGCTGGCGCGACTGCTGGGCCATGGGCATCTCGACCACGAAGTTGTCACGTTCGAAGGCCCGGTGCCAGAGCCGTTCCATCAGCCTGCGTTCGTTCGGGAACTCCTGAAGCAAGTCGCTCAGGTTGTCGCCTGCCTCCGGGCGCCCGCCAAAGGTTTCGGCAAACTGTCTGGCCCAGGCGTCATTGAAGTGGAGCAGGTTGAACGAGAGATCGACCGCCACAACCAGATCGGAGGTGGCGCTGGTGACCGCTGCGAGCATGGTGTTTGCGTGCTGGCGAGCCCTGTCGAGTTTCATATCGGCGGTCCGGTCTACCAGGGTGCCGCCGAGCCCGGTAATCCGGCCGCCCTGTTTCAGGGCCCGACAACTGAGGGTCACCCGACGATGGTTCTGTTGCGAGGTAACGATATCGAGGTTGAGGGAGAATGCGTCTCCGGTTCGGAGGCAGCGGCGGAACATGGCCCGGACCCTGGCCTGGCCGGTCTGGCAGTAGAAAAGCGCCTGTTCGGGCGTGATTTCGGCGCCCGGTCTCAGCTCGAGAAGCTGGAACATTCCCTCGGTCCAGGTCATTTCATTCGTGCGGGTGTCCAGTTCCCAGATCCCGAAACCGGCACTGCTCTCCGCTGCTCGCAACAGGCGGGAATCCCTGCTTGAGCTGTCGCACAAGGCAATCGTGGCACTCGCCGCCTTGTCGGAATCCCGAACGTCGAGTCGCAGGCTCAGGCAGGCGGTGTAGAAGAAACCTTCCTTGTGCCGGAAGGTCACCAGGACGTTCTGGCCACGCTCGATCCGGTGGCGGTTTGCCGGTGCAAAGGGATCATCCTGGCGAGATGCCAGGATCCGGTGCACCGGTTGGCCTTCCAGTTCGCTGCTCTCATAACCGAGCACCGCCTCGGCCTGGTGGTCAGCGAACAGAACTTTTCCTTCATCGTCGATGCGTAAAACGGTCTGGCGCCCGGAGGTCGCGGACTGGTCCGAACGGTAGCGGCGAATGATGAATTCTTTCACAGCGGGTAAGCCTCGCGTGTCCTGCAGCTTTTATTTTTTTAAAGGTTTTGCCACGATGCCGACATCATACTCATACTGATGCTGAAAAGAACCTCTCTGCGGAGCCGCCTTGACCGCCCACGTTGCCCCGATTTCCCTCGACTTTGAGGAGGGAATAGATCGCAAGACCCTCCGTCGCCTGAGGGACCGGTTTCTGCTGGTCAATCAGCAGCGCTGGGACCGTGCCCATTCTGCGTTGTCCTATCGCCAGCAGATGGTGCTGGAAATTCTGCCGCTGGTGTTTCATCTCAACCATCCGGCCCTGCCCGGTTACCTGGACAGCGATTGCCCCTATGGCCTGAGCAACTATCAGCCGTCACCGGCCACCATCAATGCGGCTCGTCGACTGGCCCGGACTTTTTCGCTGAAGGATGAAGGCAAGCGCAAACCGGATCTGGACGCCATGTTCCTGATGGGCAGCCCGGGAACCCTTGGCCATTCCGTGGCCAGTGACCTCGACGTCTGGCTCTGTCACCGCAGTGACCTGCCCGAGCGGGGCATCCGCTGTCTTGAGCGCAAAGCCGAGAAGCTGGCCCGCTGGGCGGAATCTTTCGGTGTCGAACTGCACGTATTCGTCTTCTGTGCTTCGGATTGGCGTGCCGGTCGGCAACGGGTAGAGGTGACCGGCGAGAACTGTGGCAGCGCCCAGCATTTCCTGCTGCTGGACGAGTTCTACCGGACCAGCATCCATCTGGCCGGTGCCTGGCCCATGTGGTGGCTGATTCCTGCGGAGCGGGAGGAAACCTACGATGACTGCATGCGCAAGCTGGTAGATTACCGGTTTGTGCGCGCCGAGGACTATATCGATTTTGGCCCGGTGCCGGCGATTCCGGAGGAAGAATTCCTTGGTGCGGGCGTCTGGCAGTTGTACAAGGGGATTGATGCGCCCTGGAAGTCGATTCTGAAACTGCTTCTGATCGAATGTTATGCGCGGACCACCGGTGAGGCTCTGTTGTCCAGCCAATTCAAGCGGGCCGTTTTCCGCGGCGAAACCGATGCCGACCGTCTGGACCCTTACGTCATGCTCTACAATCGGCTGGAGGGCTGGCTGACCGGACCGGAAGTGGCGTCGAGGCTGGACCTGATTCGCCGGAGCCTGTATCTGAAAGCCAGTTTGCCACTGACGCGGTCCGAGGTCTCCGGTGAGCAATGGCGTGCCCGCCTGCTGCGCCAGATGGTGACAGGTTGGGGCTGGAGTGAAAACACGCTGGCGGAGCTGGATGATCGTCAACGCTGGCGGGCAGAGGATGTCACCACCCTGCGTCGCACCATCGTCAACGAATTGACCCACGGTTACCGCCTGCTGTCGAAAATGGCCAGGGAGCATGGCCAACGCGCCGCCATCAGCGCCAACGATATCAATCTCCTGGGCCGCAAGCTTTATGCTGCGTTTCAGCGCAAGGCGGGCAAGATCGAGCAGATCAATCCCGGGCTGGCCCCGTCGCTGGCGGAGGAAAACCTGGCATTTCATCATCAGTCGGAGCAGGGCGGCGACGCCGACGGCTGGCTGCTGTACCGGGACCTAGAAGACCCGGCAGACGCTTTCTGGCAGCCGGTTATCCGTCGCTCTGGAAATCTGGCGGAACTGATGGTCTGGTGCTATTGCAACGGTCTGCTGACCCGCTCGACTCGACTGAATGTGCGGTCGGGCACCAGTATTGCCTCCGTCAGCGAGTTGCGTGAAATGCTTGATGCCCTGTCTGCGTTCCTGCCATTTCCGATTGCCCCGGCGGAACGGGAAGCGTTGTCCCGGGGTGTGCGGCCGTTGAGGAATCTGCTGTTGGTGAACGTCGGCATTGACCCTCAGGCCCACCTCACGGAAAAGGGCCTTCACAAGCTCAGTTCCCGGCACGATTCTCTGGGCTTTAGCGGCGGGCGGGAGAATCTGGTCATCAGCATCGACCAGATTACTTTCAACAGCTGGCATGAAGTCAGTCTCCAGCATTACGCAGCGGGCGATACACTGATCCAGTGCCTGAAGAATGTTCTAGCATCGGTGGCAGCCAATCCCGACGAATTGCCGGCCGTTCGGGTGCACTGCCACAACCGTGGTCATGGCTCTGCCATTGCCCGCCGGGTTCAGGAGCTGTTTGCCGATGTCCTCCGGCCCTTTTTTGCCGGAGGTACCGGCCCGCATCCGCTGCGCTATGTGATTGAAATGGATCGTCGCTACTTCCTGCTCCAGTTCAACGGCCTGGAACCGGGGTTTGTGGCACTCGACAGCTTTGAGGCGCTGATGGAGCATCTGGCGCTGCCCCAGGAGCGGTACCTGCCGGTGGTGTTCGATCGTTACGCGTTGCAGGACGAGCCGGCCTTGCGGGCGGTTTGCCTGGCCAGCGAACCGGACAACATCCAGGTGTTTTATCGTATTCTCGGCGATCAGGCCCGGCTCTGGGTCGTTGACGAACTGGGTTCTGTGTTCAGCTGGGAACAGGCGGTGACCAGTCGACGGCATTTGCTGGTGCCGGTACTGCGTTTCCTGGATAACCTGATCGAGCGGCGATTGCTGCGCCATACCGATTCCGCCGGCGTTGTGGCCGGCGTCCAGTGCTACGAAATTGTCCGGCGGGACGGGGCCTGGCGGGCCGAGTACCGGCCGGAGTCGGATTCGGGAGTGCCTCTGCCCGGATTTGAGGTGCAGGCCGTGGGCATCCACGAGGGCGACAGTCGCCTGCGCTTCGACATTTTCTGTGGTGACCAGGAATTCAGCGTCCAGGAGTACGGCGACCAGTTGATTCCGGCAGTGGCCCACTACATCCGCTCCCTCCGACATAGCGATGAGGTCTACCCGGTGTACCTGACCGATATCCACCTGCCCCACGACCTCGACCCCCGGGTGTATCAGCAGGATATCCAGACCAGCCAATACCTGTATTACCGGTCTGTGCTGGAAGATTCCCTGAACCGCCACCTCGCGAGGACTCGCTGACCTCGCGGCCCGGGGCGGGTGTCAGGTATACTGCGCCCATAGTGAACTCAGGGGTAGGTAGCCGATATGCGAGCGTGGACTCTGTCGATCATGACGTTGATGCTGGCTCTGGTTGTGAGCGGTTGCGGTCAGAAAGGTCCGTTGTACCGTGACAGTCAGGCCGCTTCGATAACGTCCGGGCCGGATTCGGCCCAGGAGCAGCCCGATCGCGAAGAAACCCGCGACTAGCGCCATGGCCTCCCGGCCCCGTTAAACGAATCAGGAAACTCATGGATCATTTCAACTACCGCGACGGCGAGCTGTACGCCGAGGATATCCCTGTCTCTGCCATTGCCGATCGTTTTGGCACACCGGCCTACGTGTATTCGCGCGCCACGCTTGAGCGACATTACCGGGCATATGATGACGCCCTTCGGGATCACCCGCACCTGGTGTGCTACGCCGTTAAAGCCAATAGCAATCTGGCGGTGCTGAACGTTCTCGCGCGGCTCGGTGCCGGCTTTGATATCGTGTCGGCCGGTGAGCTGGAGCGGGTACTGCGGGCCGGTGGTGATCCGTCGCGGGTGGTCTTCTCCGGCGTTGGCAAGCAGGAATGGGAAATGAAGCGGGCCCTTGAAGTGGGCGTGCGCTGCTTCAACGTCGAATCCGATACCGAACTGGACAGGCTCAATGCGGTGGCGGGAGAACTCGGCGTAAAGGCGCCGATCTCTCTGCGGGTGAACCCGGATGTTGATGCCGGTACCCATCCCTATATTTCCACGGGTCTGAAAGAGAACAAGTTCGGGATTGATATTGCCGAAGCGTCGCAGGTCTATGCCCGTGCGGCAGGTATGCCGAATCTCGACGTGAAGGGTGTGGATTGTCACATCGGCTCACAGCTGACGAGCGTGTCACCGTTCCTCGACGCACTGGACCGAGTGCTGGCCCTGATTGATTCCCTGGCGGACCAGGGCATCCACATTCATCACCTGGATATGGGCGGTGGCCTGGGCGTCACCTACAACCATGAGCAGCCACCACAGCCGTCGGATTACGTGAAAGCGCTGGCCGAGCGCCTGGGTGACCGCAAACTGGAGCTGATTCTGGAGCCCGGCCGATCCATTGCCGCCAACGCTGGCATCCTGGTTACCAGAGTCGAATTCCTGAAGTGCACCGAGCACCGGAATTTTGCCATCATTGATGCCGCCATGAATGATCTGATCCGGCCGGCCCTGTACAGCGCCTGGCAGGCGATTATCCCGGTCAAGCCACACCAGGATGGTGAGGAAAAGGCCTGGGATCTGGTTGGTCCGGTCTGTGAAACCGGCGATTTCCTGGGCAAGGACCGTCACCTGCGCCTGCAGGCCGGGGATCTGCTGGCGGTTCGCTCTGCGGGAGCCTATGGCTTTGTCATGAGCTCAAACTACAACACGCGGAACCGGCCGCCGGAACTCATGGTCGATGGCGACCAGGTGCATGTGGTCCGCCGCCGTGAAACTCTCGAAGACCAGCTCGCACCCGAGAGCTGCCTTCCGGAATGAGCGGGAGCGAGGAGATGACACAGCAACGCCGGACCCAGGGCCCCATGCTTCGATTCACCAAGATGCATGGGCTGGGTAATGATTTTATGGTGGTGGATGCCATCAGCCAGCCTTTTCGTCTGCGCCCCGAGATGATCCGCGAACTGGCCAACAGGAATTTCGGAATTGGCTTCGATCAGTTGCTGGTGGTGGAGCCGCCCGGGCTGCCGGATGTCGATTTCCGCTACCGCATTTTCAATGCGGACGGGTCCGAGGTGGAGCAGTGCGGCAACGGTGCCCGCTGCTTCGCCCGGTTTGTCCGGGACCAGCGACTGACCAACAAAAAGGTCATCCGCGTCCAGACCGCCAAGGGCGTGATCGAGCTCCGTGTCGGCCGGGAAGGCATGGTGATGGTCAATATGGGCGTGCCCGAGTTCAATCCGCCGGCCATTCCGTTCGCCGCCGACCGTCGAAAGGATGTCTACACCGTGGATGTGGACGGCCAGACAGTGGAACTGAGCGCCTTGTCCATGGGTAACCCCCATGGTGTGCTGCTGGTTGAGGATGTAGACCAGGCGCCGGTGGAAACGCTGGGGCCCAAGCTCGAGCGGCATCCCCGCTTCCCGGCACGGGCCAACATCGGGTTTCTCCAGATTCTGGATCGTACCCATGTCCGCCTGCGGGTGTTTGAGCGTGGCTCGGGCGAGACCCTCGCCTGCGGTAGTGGTGCCTGTGCCGCCGTGGTGGCCGGCTGCCTGCGAGGCCTGCTGGATGCCCGCGTGGAAGTGGAATTGCGGGGTGGCCCTCTGGTCATTGAATGGCAGGGTGAAGGGACCCCTGTTATGATGGAAGGGCCTGCAACCAGCGTATTTGAGGGGCAGTTGAGGCTGCCGGGTGATTCTGGTGGTCGTCGACGCAGGAGCGCTCGCCCCCATAAACAACGATCCTGACAGCCAGGAGTACTCCATGACAGAACAAACGGCCCGCCAGAAGGCCGGTGAGCTCACCCGGGAAGAGGTGGCGGATTACCTGCGCGCCAACCCCGATTTCTTCATCGACCAGGACGAGCTGCTGCGCAGCCTGACCCTGCCCCACGACAGTGGCCGGGCCATTTCGCTGGTCGAACGCCAGGTGCATCTGTTCCGGGAGCAGCGGGACACCCTGCGCAGGGAGTTGGTAGAGCTTGTATCCATCGCCCGCCATAACGACCGGTTGTTCGAGAAGAGCAAGCGTTTGCTGATGCAGGTGATTGAAGCGCGGACGCTCAACGATATGGCTGCTGCCATTGATGACAGTATCCGTGGTGATTTCGGTCTCGACGCCGCTTCCGTGTTGTTGTTTACCGATGTTGAGCTGCCTGAGGCCTCTCAAGGCGCCCTGCATGTGGTCAGTCCTTCTGCGGCCCGTGAGCGCCTGGGCAGCCTGCTGGAAGGTGAGCGGGCTGTGTGCGGTCAGTTCCGTGAAAGCGAACGGGAGTTCCTGTTTGCGGACCGTGAAGAACCCATTGCCTCGGTCGCCCTGGTGCCGCTGAGGCATGACGAGCTGGTGGGCGTGTTTGCGGTCGGTAGCTGCCAGCCGGGGCACTTTGACCAGAGCATGGGTTCCCTGTTCCTGAGCTACATCAGCGACACACTAAGCCGCCTGCTGCCGCCCATGGTGCAGCGCCACACAGCGGCTGCTCCGGTCACCGACATGGCGACGGAGTCCCGCTAACGTGTCAGAAGCCCCGGAGAGTCCGGCAGTGCCCAATGAGCTGACCGGGCCGCTGGCGGAATTTATCCGGCACCTGGCTTCTGAAAAACGCCATTCTCCGAGAACCTGCGACAGCTACCAGCGCGACCTTTTGCGTCTGGCGGACTGGCTGGGCCGCAGTGGATTCGTTGCCTGGCAACGGGTGACCAACCACGACCTGCGCCGCTACGTCGCGACGCTCAGCCGGGAGGGGTTGTCAGGCCGGAGCATTGCCAGACATCTCTCGGCGACCCGCCGTTTTTACCAGTTCCTGCTCAGGGAGAAGCTGGCATCGGATAATCCGGCGCTGGATATCCGGGCCCCCAAGAGTGGCCGCCGTCTGCCTCGCGTTGCAGATGTGGATCAACTGAATCATCTACTGGACGGACAGCCGGACGATCCCCTGGAAGTGCGGGATATATGTATGTTCGAGCTGATGTATTCTTCCGGGTTGCGGCTGGCGGAGCTGGCAAGCCTGGATCTGGATACCGTCGATCTGTGCAGTGGTGAGGTTCGCGTGATGGGTAAGGGTGGCAAGGAACGCCTGCTGCCCGTCGGACGAAAAGCCATTGCAGCCATACAGGCCTGGCTACCGTACAGAGCGGCGCTGGCCAATGACGGTGAGGCTGCCCTGTTCGTCAGCCAGCGGGGCGAAAGACTCAGCCACCGAAGTATCCAGGCCCGCCTTAGCCGTTGGGGAATCAGCCGTGGTGCCGACCAGAAGCTCCATCCGCACCTGCTGCGACACTCGTTTGCCAGCCACATGCTTGAATCCAGTGGTGACCTTCGTGCCGTACAGGAACTTCTGGGCCATGCCGACATTGCCACGACCCAGGTCTATACTCATCTTGATTTTCAACATTTGGCGCGGGTTTATGACCAGAGTCACCCCAGAGCACGACGCGATCGGTATCATGGTAAGACCAGTGACGAGAGTTCCTGAGGCCAGCAAGGGTCATCCAGGGGTTTTTCACACATCAACAGTACAGCAAGGATAGGCGGGAGCGCTCCATGGCATCGGATCAGTCCTGGAAGGAAAAATACCTTCAGGAACTCGAGTCTGCAGACAATCGGGAAAAGCAGTGGAAGGCGGAGCGGAATACCCTTGAACGCATGCTGGTGCGCACCAGTCTCGCCTCCGAAGGCCAGACCCCGGAGCTGGATCGGTTACTGGCTCGCATCCGGAAGGACCTGCGGAAAAACCGGGTAGATGTGGACGCCTGGAAGGACTTGCAGGATCAGATTGATCGCCAGGTCGCCCTGCTCGATGAGCGCCAGTCGGCCAACGACAGGAAGCCTTCCTTTTTCTCCCGTCTGGCGCGAGAACCAGAGCAAGAGCCCCAGCAACAGCAGCAACAGGTCAGCGCGGAACCTTTACCGGAAAGCAGCGAGCAGCCGGAGTCCCTCCCGGGCAATGACCAGGATGTCGAGGACAACGTTCAGCGGTTGCGCATTGCCCGCCGTGTGGGCCAGCTGTTGGGTCAGATGCTTACCCAGGTCTCCCTTGAGCCTGCCGCCGAGGCCCGGGCCCGGGCGTTGCAGCAATCTCTCCTGGCCAGTAACGACTGGGATGAATTGCGCGAAGGCCTGAACCATGTGGCTGAGCTGGTCATCGCTGCGGTTACCCGGAGCAAGCGCGAGTTCGAAGCCTTTCTCAAGCGTCTCGATGAACGTCTGGAGCTGTTGAGGGAACACTTCTCGGCCCAGTCTTCGGCCCAGTCCGGCCGATTGGATGCCTCAGAGCACCTTGATCGGGAGATCCGCGAGGAAATTGAGCGGGTTGGGCAACGTTTGCAGGAGAGCGATGACCTTCAGGACCTAAAACAGTCGGTCAGTCGTCATCTTGAGTCCATTGGTCAGGCGGTAGGCCGTTTCCGTACCCAGGAATCCGAGCGCGAGCGTGCGCTCTCCGAGCAGCTTGAGGCCATGCAGGAGAAAGTGGCGGCCATGGAGGCCCACTCCGAGCAGATGCAGGAACAGGTCCGTAAGGAGCGGCTCCGGGCCATGACCGACCTGCTTACCGAGTTGCCCAACCGTGAAGCCTGGCAGGAGCGACTGTCATTCGAGTACAACCGCTGGCAACGCTACAGCCATCCGTTGACCATCGGTGTGCTGGATATCGATCTTTTCAAACGGATCAACGACTCCTATGGTCACAAGGCCGGCGACAGGGTGTTGCAGCTGGTTGCGAGGGAGTTCAGGGATCGCTTGCGCACCACGGATTTTGTGGCTCGTTTTGGCGGCGAGGAATTCGTGGTGTTGTTCCCGGAAACCGAACCTTCGGACGCGCGAGCAGTGGTGGACAAGTTGCGGGAACATGTCGGCAAGCTGCCGTTCCACTTCCGCGGCGAGCCGGTCACTGTGACCTTCTCAGCCGGCCTGGCGGGATTCATTGCCGGCGACACCGAGGAGTCGGTGTTCGACCGGGCCGACCGGGCCCTCTATCAGGCCAAGGACGCCGGCCGGGACCAGGTGATGATTAGCGACAGTGCCGAGATTCAGTGACGCATCATTGCGTCCAGCTCGTCGATCACCTCCGCCCAGTCGCTGTCTTCCTCCAGGCCTTCTTCCAGGAAGTGAGACTGGCTTTCAGACCAGATGGGAGCATCCTGGATGGCAACTTCGCTCGGCAGGGGCGAGTACCTGGCGACAAAATCCTCAATGCTTTTGGCGTCGGACGCGAGGCCTAGCTGCTCGAACAGAGTACTGAGGGTGTGTTTGCTGGTGTCCATGGACATTCGTCTCCCGTTGGCCGTTTGCCTGAATGAAATCAATGGCGTTTGCAGGTATTGTTCCCTGAAATGTAGCGGAACCCTTAAGGATATCCAGTGAAGGTTACCCTTGCCTTTCTACTATGCTGCCTGTTGGCGCTGTTTCAATCCCCCCTGCGGGCGGAACCGCCGCAAGCATCGCCGGCCCCCGTGCTAGGCAAAGAGGAGCTGACCTGGCTGGAAGGGCAGGACCGGTTTCGTATCGGTCTTCGCAGCGATCAGGTGCCGCTGGTTTTCGATACCGGCAATGGAGTGCTTGCTGGGACCTACATTGACTACCTTGCCCGGCTCTCCGACAAACTGGGCGTCGCCATGGAGCCCATCGTCCTGGAGATCGGGCAGGATAGCGGCCCGGTCAGGAGTGAGCTGGCAACCGATGCGGTTCTGACCACCAGAATGCCGGGGATGCCGGTGGTGCCCGGCAAGCGTTTCACCGATCCCCTGATGTCTCTTACCTATGGCGTGTTCGTCAGCGCCGGCGATGCGGCCATCCGGACCCTTGCCGATCTTGAGGGCAGCCGGATTGCGGTTATTGCCGGTGACCCCAACCAGTATCCCATGCTGGACCCCGTCGAGGAGTTTACGCCGGTGCCGGTCAGCAACGTCAGCGAAGCCGTCGGCCAGATTCTTTCGGGGCAGGCCGATGCGTTTCTGGCACCGGTGCCAGTGGTGTCCGATTACCTCCAGTCGGCGATGGTGAATGGTATTGGTCTGTCGGTGCTGCTGGATAACAGCCCGGTAGATGTGGTGTTGCGGGTGGATACTGATCGGGATCTGCTTTACCAGGTGTTGAACAAGTCCATTGCGGCGATCAGTCACAACGAGCATCGCACCATCCGACAGTCATGGCTGCAGGCGGATCAGCCTTCCCTCGAACGAACTGGCCTGGAATTATCCGGGTCGGATATGGAGTGGCTCAAGCAGCATCCAGATCTGAAAGTTGCGTTTCGCGCGGACTGGCCGCCGTTTGAATACACTCAGGATGGCCGGCCCACAGGTCTGGTTCCGGATTTGCTGACCCGGCTGGAAACCGAACTGAACGTACGGTTTACGCGCTCTGTCGCTGGAGGCCGCATGGATGCAGAAGAGAAACTGCGTTCGGGCGAGGTGGATATTCTTCCCGGGTTGTCCCGGACGCCGCGCACCGAAGAGGCATTTCTGTTTACCCGGGCCTATCTGACCGTGCCCATCGCCCTTGCCATCAGGGACGACGGTCGCTTTATCGGCGATCTCCGGGAACTCCGCACGGAACGGGTGGGTGTGGTGAACCGGCATGCGGCCCACGATTACCTGTTGATCAATCATCCGAACCTGGATCTTTACCCGATGGATACGGTGGAGGAGGGGCTTCTGGCGCTATCCAACGGCGACCTGGATGTCATGGTTACCCATATTCCGGCGGTCAGCTACACAGTCGCCCGGCTGGGGCTGTCGAACCTTAGGATTACCAGCATCACTCCCTACCAGTACGACCTGCGACTGGCCGTGCGCAAGGACAACCCCGAGCTGCACCGGGTGCTGAACAAGGCGCTGGGCAGCCTCGAAGCCAGCGAGACAGAATCCATCTACAACAGGTGGATTCATCTGGATATCGAGCAGGAGACCGATTACACCGTGGTGCGGCGGGTGGTGCTGATCGCCATCCTGGTCGTGCTGATCTTCCTGTACTGGAACCGCAAGTTGTCGCGGGAGGTGGATGAGCGTATCCGTTCGGAGAATGCCCTGCGCCGGAGCGAAGACGAGTTGCGGGCTGCCAAGCTCGAAGCCGAGAGGTTGGCCCGGGAGGCGGAGGCCGCCAGCCTGGCCAAGAGTGAGTTCCTGGCCAATATGTCCCACGAAATACGAACGCCGATGAACGCGGTGATCGGCTACAGCGATCTGCTCAGCAACAGTGTTACCGACCCGCAGCAGCGCAATTACCTGGACGCCATCCGGGCGGGAAGTCGAAGTCTGCTGATGCTGATCAACGACATTCTGGACCTGTCCCGAATCGAGGCGGGGAAAATGCGGTTGGACTATTCCGCCGTATCGGTCCGTCGTCTCCTGGATGATGTTCGCCACATTTTCGATCTGCGGGCCCGGGAGCAGGGCATAACCCTGGAAGTGAGTGTCGACTCGCGAATGCCCGGCGCCATGATGCTGGATGAAACCCGTCTTCGGCAGGTTCTGTTCAACCTGGTCGGCAACGCCATCAAGTTCACCCACGACGGTGGTGTCACAGTTCGGGCAACCGCGAAGCCGCTCAAGAAGCGGTCGGCAGAAGCGGAACAGAACCCGGAAGCGCCGGAACGCCAGTATTACAAGTTGATCGTCACGGTCAGCGATAGCGGTATCGGTATCCCGCCGGATCAGGTGGAGCGTATTTTCGATGCCTTTGAGCAGCAGGAGGGGCAGAATACGCGGCGCTATGGTGGAACCGGTCTCGGGTTGGCCATCAGCCGGAAGCTGGCCCGTATGATGGGCGGTGAGCTGGAAGTTGAGAGTGAGCAAGGTTCCGGTTCGGTCTTTACGGTGACCTTGCCCCGGGTTGAGGCGACGGTGGAACAGGCGGAAGACGAGGGCGTTCCCAAGGAATCCGACCGGCTGCTGGCCCAGACTCTCAGCATGCAGGAGCGGGGCTGGCTCAGGGAACAGCTCGCGGCGGATTTCGGTGACGAGTGGGAAGCTGTGAGAGAGAGTGGCGATCCGGAGCAGATGAAAGACTTTGCACGCCGGGTGCTGGCCTGGGGCCAGCGATTCCGGTCACGTTCCGTTACCCGTTACGGGGAGAAGCTGCTTGCGGATGTCGAGGCATTCAACCTGGACGCGGTCAACAGTGCTCTTGAGGCTTTCCCGAAGTTGCTCGGCCGCGAAGAGTAAGAGCCGGGTGGGTTACAGACAATCGAACTGCGAGCGACGGTCGAAAGCGACCGAGACCATGTCGTAACCGGAATCCGAGAGTTGGCGGATCAGGTCGCGGTCTTTCAGCAGAGTCATGCAGACCTTGTGCACACTGGCCTGAAGCTGTTCAGATGCCATGTCGTTAGAAGCCAGGCGGAAATCCACAATCAGGTATTTGCGCTCGACCGCCGCGCTGGCGGGGATATCCTGTCGTTCAACGCTCTCGTACCCGATATAGGTCGCCTGGGCTTCCGGAAACACCTGGCTCATGAGTACATCAAGATTTTCGGCATGAACAAGCGGTGCCGACAGCAAAAGGGCTGTGGCAGCGAGGCGTAGTGAGCGTGTGATCGTCATTGGAGGCCACTCCCTGGTGACATTCCGGTTAATCTGTAACCAAGTGTAAAGTTTGGTTACTGTTGATTATTGCAGAGTCTGTCGCATTTTGCGTGATATGTGACATTAATTTTTCAATTGTTTGCAGTCTCGATACAGTGACGACCGGGCTTTCGGGCTCCCGGTCCGGTGCACGATCAACTATGATGTGGGTAAGACGGACTTAGAGAGGAAAACGCATGTTTCAGCTTGTCTTTAAAGGGGAATGCGTTCCCGGAACGGATCTGGAAACGGCGCGCAACAATGCCAGAACCCTGTTCAAGGCTTCTCTTGATCAGGTTGATCGCATGTTCAGTGGTCAGCCGGTGGTTATTCGCAACAAGCTGGAAGAGGTTCAGGCTGAAAAATACCGGGCGGTATTGAAAAAGCACGGCATGGTAGCTTATGTCCAGCCGATGGCTGACGCCCGGCCTGCTGCCAGTGCGGCACGACAGCAGGCCCCGTCGGCCCCCGCAAGTCAGCCCCGTCCGGAACCGACGCCCTCTGCCCCGCCGGCTGAAGAGCAGCGCCGTGGGGTTCCTGAAACCGAGCCTGGCGATCGTCTGCCGGTGGCGGGAGAGAAGGTGGATACGATACTTTCCGGCTCCGGTCTGAGTCTGGATCCGGTCGGGGTCAACCTGACAGAGAAGACCGAAGTGGAGCCACCGATGTTTCAGCATCTGGACGAGTGGAGCCTGGCTCCGGCTGGTAGTGATCTGGGTGTCGAGCGTGACCTGCCGCCGCCGATGATACCTGACGTATCCCACCTGTCACTGGCGGACGACGACTCCTCCGAGCGGAAATAACCCAATTGTGAGCCAGTGCAACCCCTGGGGCCGGAATGCCCCTCGACTGATCGCCGTCATCATGATTCTCCTGGCACCACTGGCTTCGGCTGAGGAGCGTCCCAAGGTAGGGCTGGTTCTGAGTGGCGGCGGCGCCAAGGGTATGGCCCATGTTGGCGTGCTGCGGGTTCTGGAGGAAATGCGGGTTCCTGTTGATCTGGTGGTTGGCACCAGCGCGGGTTCCGCAGTCGGTGCCCTGTATGCCAGTGGTATGCCGGTCAGTGACATCGAGCAGCGCTTTATCGAGATGGACTGGCTTTCCAGCTTTCGCGACGATCCCGGCCGGGTCTACAAGCCGGTTCGGCGCAAGCAGGATGACTGGCGGTTTCCGGTGGTCCCGGGTATCGGGGTGCGTGCCGACGGTTTGCACCTGGGCGGTGGGCTCATCGCCGGCCAGAACCTTGGCTTTATTCTCAACGAGCTGACCCGCAACGCCGCGCTGGTCGAGGATTTCGACCGCTTGCCGATTCCCTTCCGGGCCGTTGCCACAGACCTGGAGACCGGTGAGCCGGTGGTTATCGGTGACGGCAACCTGTCCGAGGCCATTCGGGCCAGCATGAGTATCCCGGGCGTTTATGCCCCGGTCGAACGGGATGGGCGGTTGCTGGTGGATGGCGGCGTTGCCAACAACCTGCCGGTGAGTGTTGCCCGGGAGTTGGGCGCTGACGTCATAATTGCCGTTGATATCACCGACAGCCTCATGGAAGCGGACGAACTGGGTGGGGCGTTCTCTGTGGTCGGACAGCTCACCACCATCATGACCCGACGAAATACCGATCAGCAACTGGACCTGCTTGCCGATGGCGATGTGCTGATACGTCCCGATCTGGAAGGCTACACCTCCGCCGATTTTTATGATGCGCCGGTACTGTTTGAGCTGGGCGCCAGTTCCGCCAGGGAACACGGTGTCGAGCTGCGGCCTCTGGCGGTAACCCGCAAGGCGTGGGCCGCCTGGCGGGACAATGTGGCGGCGCGGGACGACGGAGCAAACATCGTTTCACGTATCGAGATCGAAGACAGCCGTCGGCTGGCCCGTGATTTTCTCAGGGAACGGATCCGGCAGAGAACCGGCGAGCCCCTGGATACTGAGCAGTTGGAAGCCGATCTCAAACGGATCTATGGCGTCGGCTATTACGAGATCGTGTCCTACTCAATCTCGTCAGCACCCGAAGGCACCATTCTGACCGTGCGCGTTCAGGAAAAGAGCTGGGGTCCGAATTACCTGTCCTTCGGCCTCAACTATGAGGACAACTTTGACGGGGAAACCCGGTTCAATCTCGCCTCCTCTCTGCGCATTACCGAGTTGAATGAACTGGGTGGGGAGTGGCAGACCGGTGTCCAGCTGGGCACCGAGCCCTGGGTTCGCAGCCAATGGTATCAGCCTCTGGATTACGGCTATGAGAGATTCCTCGTCCTTGGCGGCGAGTATTCCCGGGATACGTTCAGCCTGTTCGATGCCGCCGGCACCCGCATTGCGGAGGTGGACGTGACCTTCCGACAAGCGGATCTGGCACTGGGTATGGAGATTGGCGGTAATGCTGAAATCCGCCTGATCTATGCCCGGGGCTATGCCATGGTGGATGAGCAGATCGGCCAGCCGGTGGCCCCTGAGGGTTCCGTGCATCAGGGCGGGATAGCCCTGCAACTGGTCCATGACTCGCTGGATGATACGTTTTTCCCCCGTGCGGGTGGCTTTGCCGGTCTTCGGGGGCGGTTCGAGCGTGAGGGGTTGGGGTCAGACCGGGAGTTTGATTCGCTCACCGGTCTGGCGTTGGGCACCGAGAGCTGGAAGGGCCTGACGTTGACCGGGCTGCTGTACGCCCATGCGGTAACGCGGGGCACGCCCGGCATTGAAAACGCAGTCCGCCTGGGCGGGTTCCGGCGTCTGTCCGCTTACGCGCCGGGTGAAATTACCGGAGACAACGCCCTGATGGTCTCAGCCTACGCCAGCCAGAGCTTTGGCGGACCACTGCTGCCCTGGTTTGTGGGCGCCGGGTTCGAGGCGGGCAATGCCTGGCCCTCGCTGGATGCGGCAAGCTGGGACAGCTCGGTGAAATCCTCCAGTGTGTTCGCCGGCGTGGACACTTTCCTGGGCCCGGTGCAACTGGCGGCGGCCTACAACAATGAAGATAACTGGACCGCCTACCTGAATATCGGCTTCTCGTTCACGCAGCTTTTCTACTAACGACCTTCAGGCAGTCTTGCCTCCGGTCTGGTCGATAGCCTCCAGTACCTGGTGGCACTGCTGCAGGGCGAAGCGGTGCAGGATATCCGCCAGGCGCTCCTCATCCCGGTCCTTGATGGCTTTGATGGATTGCTCCATGTGCGACAGGTTGTCCTCAAGCACCCGATTGCCCCCTTGCCGAAAGGCGACGAAGGCACAACGCTTTGCTGACGGCCAGAGGTCATCAATGGCCGAGACAATGAAATAGTTATCGGCATACGCCAGCGACGCCTTGGTGTACTCAATCCCCAGTTCCAGAAACGCCATCAGATCGTTTTTCCCGTAGCAGGCCTGCATCTGGTTGTAGAGGCTTTCCAGCCTGGCCATATCATCAGGCTGCCAGTTGCGCACCAGCTTGCGCCCGGTATGGGTGAGGTAAAGTTCCAGGGTTTCATAAAGGCTTCGGACGAAGTACTCATCCAGCGGTGTCACGAACGCACCCTTGCGGGGAACATTACGGACCAGGTGCCGCTTTTCCAGCAGCAACAGCCCTTCCCGGATGGAACCGTGGCTGACGTCCATCTGCTTGGCCATGGCGCCCTCGTAGATCCGTTCTCCGGATCGAAGCTGGCCAAAGGCAATCAGATTCTCGATGTGGCGGGCGACCTGTTCGGTCAGCGTTTCTCTGGGTTTGAAGGCATTCATGGTGATCTGTCGCTACTGCGTACTGGCTGAATCGTGTTGGCATAGTCGCACATCGGGTATTCCGGAGCCAGTGGCCGGCCGAGCTACAGCAAGGGCGCCAGCAGCCTCACCGCCCGGCAAGCCAGTCGGAACAGGATTGAGCGCTCCTTGTAGTCGCTTTCGGTCATCAGGCGGGAACTGTCCAGATCCTGTTCCAGCATGGATTCCACACTGCGGATGAAGTGCGGTGCTGTGGTGATGGCGGTAATCTCGAAATTCAGCCGCATCGATCGGTTGTCCATGTTGGCCGTTCCCACTGCCGAATACCGGTCATCCACCAGTATCACTTTCTGGTGCATGAAGCCCGGCTGGTAGCGATAGATGCCGATGCCGGTCTTGCAGGCCTGGGCCAGATAGGAGTAGGCCGCCAGGCCGATCAGTCGGCTGTCTGATTTTTCCGGAATCAGGATTTTTACGTCCACGCCCCGAAGCGCCGCCAGCTGCAGAGCATTCATGATCTGGAAGTCCGGCACGAAATAGGGTGAGGCGATCCAGAGCCGGGTCCGGGCGTTGTTGATGCAGTTCAGGAAAAACAGGGTGCAGGTTTCCCCGCTGTCCGCAGGTCCTGTTGGCAGCATCAGCACCTCGTCGTCGCCGGGCTGGTTGTCGACCGGCGCCCAGTCGAGGCTGGGAAAATCGTTGCTGGCCCAGTTCCAGTCTTCCAGCCATGCCAGCTGCAGGCCGGTGACGGCCGGACCCTCAATCCGGCAGTGGGTATCGCGCCAGGGTTCCTGGTCCATGGCAGTGCCCAGGTATTCGTCCCCCAGGTTGATGCCACCCACAAAGCCGATCTTGCCGTCGCAGACCAGCAGTTTCCGGTGGTTCCGGAAATTGATCTGGAACCGCCTCCGGCGGATGTTGCCGTTACCGAACGAGGCCACGCGGGCGCCGGCGGCGGCGAGCTGGTTCAGGTACTTGCGCGGCAGCCAGACGCTGCCAATGTCGTCATACAGAAACCAGACTTCCACACCCTGGGCCAGTTTGCGCTCGAGAATTGACTTGATCCGGCGGCCAACCCGGTCTGACCGCACGATGTAGAATTCCAGCAGGATATAGTGCTCGGCGTCTTCCATGGCTTCGAACAGGGCCTCGAACGTGGCCTCACCGTCCCTGAGCAGGGTACATCGGTTGCCATCGGTGAACGGCTGCCGGCCCAGTCGGCAGAGCACCTGAAGTTCGTCGGTGAACCGTTCGCTGGCGGGGATGGGTATGGAGGTTGTTTGCTGCTCGAACCGGTTCAGCAGATTGGTCAGGGATTCGTCGCCAAGCCGTCGGGCTTTCACGTAGCCGCCAAACCGATGCCGCCCGAACAGCACGAACATGGGCACAGCCAGGTAGGGCAGGCCGATCAGGGCAATGACCCAGGCAATGGCACCCTGTGTTGTCCGATAGGTCAGAAGAATACGGTAAATACAGGCAAATGCGCCCAGGTAAACGGCCCCGACCACCAGTGCAACGAGAGACAGCTCGTCCATCATTGCGCTCCCTCATCTGCCTGGTGGCCGTAGGGCCCCGATGTGGCCAGATGCCTTGCCCGGTACTCTGCCGGTGAGGTGCCGGTCCAGCGCTTGAACGCCCGGCTGAAGGCGCTGAGCTCTGAAAAACCCAGCAGAAAAGCAATTTCACCCAGAGCGTACTGGTCGGCCGCAACATACCTGAGCGCCTTGTCCTGGCGAACCTGCTCAACCAGGCCATGGAAGCTCAGGCCTTCCTTCTTGAGCTTGCGGTAGAGCGTCTGGCGGCTCATATGGCATTGCCGGGCAAGGCTGTCGGCATCGATTCTTTCGGTCGCCATCTGCTTCGAGATCAGTCGGCGAATCCTGCGGCCGAACGAGCGGCGGCTCTGAAGCCTCGCCAGCAGCGTATTGACCTGCTTCAGTACTGCCGAATACACGTAGGGATTGCGGCGTGGTATCGGGTGCCCCAGATGCCGGCTGTTGAACGCCAGCCGGGTAATACCGCAATCAAACCGCACCGGGCCACCGAGAAGCTTTTCGTACTCGTCGGCGTACACCGGCGCCGGATGGGCGATCTCTACCCATTCCGCCCGGATGCCCGGATGAATGAAGTGGCGGGTGCGGGTGATGGCCGCAGCCAGGGTCCGGTCCATATCCTGCCGGCAGTAATGTTCGGCCATGTCCGGTTGCCAGCAGAGAATGGCCTGGTCGGCGGTCTGTTCGAAGCTTAGGAATACCGACTCGTTGATCAGCCGATGCAGGCGCACGTACTGGGTAACGGCTTCACCCAGGGTGTCACAGTTGAAAAACACATGCCCGACCAGTCCCATCCGCTCGGGATCCACCACTTTTCCGGCGTGCAGCCCGACAGCCGGATCGCCCGTTACCAGCTCGGCGTGTTCCCACAGCCGGTAATGGGCATCGGCGGGCACGCGCCGGTCCGGGTCGGTGAGCTCCGACATGGCCAGCCCGGTCAGCTGTTCCACCCTTGGCGCATTGAGAACACCCTGGCGTTCCAGATAGTGAACCAGCGCCAGCGTGCTGGAGGCAGCGACCAGGGGTGCGCTGGTGGAGTCTGATTGGGCAGATGTCACGTTGATAGTTAACGACCTGTCATGATGACTGATACAAAATGTCAAGTGGGTGCAACGGCCTGTCAAGGGTTACCCGTGGCTTTAACGATAGCATCAACGTATCAGGTTGAAGCAATGGAAAAGCAATCAGGAGGTGTTTTATGGAACAGGAAATTTTCGTACCTCATACCGAGCTTGAGCGTAAAAACGTGATTGAGCTTGCCGAGTATCTGAACAGCATCTTCTATTGCTGATCCTTCAGACGTCACGTCTATGACCTTCAAGCCGGGCTTTGCCCGGCTTTTTTTCGTCCACGGAAAATGACCGCTAATACCGGCACTTGCTCGCAAGACTGGCAGTGGTAATGTATCCGGTCTGAGAACGCAGACCAATCCGGAGACTGACTGCCCATGACTGTTGCGCTGAACCACCGCATTACCGGCGAAGGCCCGCCCCTGATACTGCTGCACGGGCTGTTCGGCTCCCTGGACAACCTGGGGGGTATCGCCCGCCGTCTGGAAGACCAGTGGCAGATTCACGCACTGGACGAGCGCAACCACGGGAGTTCGCCCCACACGGATACCATGGACTATCCGGCCATGGCCGCCGACGTCATCGCCTACATGGACGCCCAGGCGCTGGACAAGGTGAGCCTGCTGGGTCATTCCATGGGTGGCAAGGTGGCGATGCAGGTTGCCCTCCAGGCTCCGGAGCGCGTGGAAAAACTGATCGTGGCCGACATTGCCCCGGTAAACTACAAACCCCGGCACGATGCTATTCTGGACGGGTTGACCAGCATGGATCTGACCGGTGTGCGTTCCCGTCAGGACGCAGACAGGCCGATGGCAGATTTTGTCGAAGAGCCGGGTGTTCGCCAGTTCCTGCTGAAAAACCTGGAACGGATTCCCCGCGAAGACCAGCAGGAGGGCGGGCCAATGTTCCGGTGGCGGCTCAATCTGCCGGTTATCGATGCCTGCTATGAACATCTGGCCAGGGCGCCGGAGGGTGATGGCCCGTTTGATGGTCCTGTGCTGTTTCTGAAGGGCGCGGATTCGGCCTACATCCAGGAAAAACACCGGGATGATATCCAGCGACTGTTCCCGCAGGCACAGCTGCGTATTATCCAGGGGACCGGCCACTGGCTGCACGCTGAGAAAGCCGACTCCTTTGCTGCCCTGTGCCGCCGTTTCCTCAGCGCCGATGAATGATGGTGTCCTGCGTAGGGCATTTTCCTGCTCACCGGCCCGTCTGCTAAGGTGGGCCAATCGCTGACACACGGAATGGACACAACAACAGGCGGGCAGAGTGTATGAAATGGCTGATGGTGGGTTTGCTGGTTGTCTTCCTGCTGCTTGGCAGTTTCCTGCTGACTCCCTCGCCCGTCGACAGCAAAGCCTGGAACCCCCCATCGCCGCCTCCGCTGACCGGTGAGGTTGCGCCAAATGAGCGCCTGAGGCTTGCGGACCTGATCGCCAGGGGCCAGGTATACGGCCCCGAGGACACAGCCGTGAGCGAGGATGGTGTGCTTTATACCGGCACCCAGGATGGCTTCATCGTGCGGGTGTTCCCGGATGGCCGGGTTGAAAACTGGTTGTCCACCGATGGTCGGCCCCTGGGCGTGGTGTTTGACAGCCAGGGCAATCTCATCGTTGCAGACTCCTGGCGGGGGCTGCTGTCTATCAGTCCTGAGGGCGAGATCACCGTACTGGCCCGCGAGGCGGAGGGAACGCTGTTCCGCTTCACCGATGACGTCGACATTGCCGATGACGGGCGCATTTATTTCACCGACGCCAGCTCCAAGTTCCATCAGCCGGAATACATGCTGGATCTTCTGGAAATGCGTCCCCATGGCCGCCTGCTCCGCTACTCTCCAAAAACCGGCAAGGCCGAGGTTCTCCTGGCCAACCTGCATTTTGCCAATGGTGTTGCGGTATCTCCGGAGGGCGACTATGTGCTGGTTAACGAAACCTGGAAATATCGCATCCTCCGATACTGGATTCACGGGCCCAAAGCCGGCCAGGCGGAAGTCTTTGCCGACAATCTGCCCGGTTTTCCCGATAACCTCGCGGTGGATGATCAGGGGCGCTACTGGGTGGCGTTTCCTACCCTTAGAGATTCGAGGATGGACGCCATGCACCCCCGGCCCTGGCTCAAGGATCTGGTGGCTAAACTCCCGAGCAGCCTGAAACCTGCGCCACAAGAATATGGTCTTGTGATCGCGTTCGACCGGGATGGTGAGGTTATTACCAGTCTCCACGACACTCGGGGGACCCATTTGCAGGAAATCACCTCAGTGAATCCTCACGATGGCAACCTGTACTTTGGTTCACTTCACAATGATCGTATTGGTCGGCTACCGTTGCAGGCCATTCCGGGTCTGGGGGACAGCAACTGATGCAGCAACACGATATTGACTGGGATCTGCCGGCGCCTTTCACGATCGAGATAGCGGTACGGCCCGAGGATACCGATCGGCTTGGGCACGCCAACAACGTTGTTTACGTACGGTGGCTGGAAGACGTCAGTTGGGCCCACATAGAAAGCCTGGGTATGACCTGGGAATTGCACGAGAAAACCGGCAAGGCGATGGCCATTACCCGAACGGAAATCGATTACCTGGCCTCGGCGAACGCCGGCGATCAACTGGTTCTTGGGACCTGGCTCACCGATTACGATGGTCGGTTCCGGTCTGCACGGCAGTTCCAGCTCGTTCGTCCCTCGGATGGCAGAACCCTGGTCAGGGCCGTTTCCACTCACGCCTGTGTTGATCTGAAAAGCCAGCGGCCTGCCCGTGCGCCCAAAGAGTTCGCCGAGATTCTCGGTTCCGCTGTGGTAGCCGGAGGCAAAGGGCTGTAGGTCACCCGAGGTCTTTTGTGCTTTACTTCAGCTAATCTTGTTCAAAGCCAATCCCGTTTAACCTGTTGTCCGGAGATCTTCATGGAAAATACTGCCGATCAGAACGCTGAAGCCACGATGCGCCATGTGATCTACGATCGCTTTGGTGAGCGTGACGTCCTGCAAGTGGTCTCGGCCGATGTGCCAGTCCCCGGAGACGATCAGGTGCTCGTCAGGGTGCACGGTGCCGGGCTCAATCCGATCGACTGGAAAACCCGGAAGGGGCTTGGTTTCGCGGCGCGGCAGATCGAGAATTCGTTGCCGTGGACGCCCGGTTACGATGTCGCCGGAGAGGTTGTCGGAGTAGGTGCCAACGTGACCACCCTGGCGCCCGGTGACCGGGTCATGGGCATGGTCGGATTCCCGGCCGGCGGTGGCGGTTATGCGCAGTATGCCCTGGCCGCGGCCGATGAACTGGCCATCGTGCCGGAAGAACTGGACCTGGTGTCTGCAGGTGCCTTGCCCCTGGCGGCACTGACCGCATGGCAGGCTCTGTTCGAGATGGCGAAACTTGAGTCGGGGCAGAAAATCCTGATCCACGCCGGCGCCGGTGGCGTGGGGCATTTTGCGGTGCAGTTTGCATTGGAGCGCGGTGCCCATGTCATTGCAACGGCCTCGGCCGGTAACCGGGATTTCCTGGCGGAACTCGGGGTCCACGAGGTGATTGACTACCGCAACACGGATATCGCCGAAGAGTGCTATGGTCTGGACGTGGTACTGGACCTTGTTGGCGGTGATACCGGCAAACGCTCCCTGCACACGCTCGGCGAACATGGAGTCCTCGTGACCATCCCGACGGTTACCGCCGACGAAATCATCAGTGCTGCCGAGGAAATGGGTTTACGCGCCCATGGCATGACTGTGCGTCCCGACGTGTTTCACCTGGATGAGATTGCCGAGCTGATTGAGGACGGCGACGTCAAGGTGCACATCGAAAAGGCGTTCGCGCTGGACGATGTCGCGCAGGCCCACGAACTGCTGGAAGGCGGGCACGTGCGCGGCAAGCTGGTGCTAGATTGTCGATGAGGGTTCCTGATCGGCCGGTTGATCCTGGCTGGCCGATGGTTCTCCTCCCTCTTTCTCCTTGCGCTCCTTGCGGGCCTGGGGCGGTACCAGGCTGATCAGGATCCAGTCGTTTTCCGGTTTCAGGTCTTTCATGCTGCAAACCGGGGCGACGTGTTCCTTGCTGTCGAACGTGAACAGCACCAGGGCCTGGTTCTGGTATTTGTTCAGGAACTCCTCGTAACCGAATTCCTCACTCAACTGGGTGGTCTTTACGGTGTAGCCCTGGCTCACCAGACTGGCCAGCTTGGCGTAGCTGACGCCATCGAACAGGCCCCGGGTCATCTGTATTTTTTCAGCCGTCTGATGCCGGGCCTTCTGGTCCTGATCACCTTCGGCCAGGCTGAACACGCACTTGTTTCCGAACCAGTCCAGGAAGTGGTACGTGGCCAGTGAGTTCATGTGCTTGTACGGGGAGATCACCAGCAGCTTACCGATGCCTGTCAGGTCCAGATGGGTCGATGCATGCTCGGAAACCGGGTTGCCGAAGTACACCTGCAGGTTCTCCATGCGGGCCTGACGGACGTTTTCCCAGTTGGTGTCCGCCAGGGTCACGGGCACCTCATACTTTTTCAGGGCCATGCCAATCATACGGGCCACCGGATTGGCGCCCAGGATCAGGAAGCCGTATTCCGCTGGTTCCGCGACCTTCAATAGGCGGGCAACCGGCCGTGCGGTGAGGCTCTGCAGAGTAACGGTGGCGATAATCAGCATAAACACCAGGGGTACCAGGGCGCCGGCACTCTCATAACCCAACTTCTGCAGCTGGAAAGCGAACAGCGCTGACACCGCGGCCGCGACGATGCCCCGGGGGGCGATCCAGCTCAGAAATAGCTTTTCCCGCAAGTTCAGGTTGGTGCCGATGGCCGACAGGAAAATACTCAGGGGGCGGGCTACCAGCATCAGCAGGGCCAGCACAGCCACCAGGCCCCAACCCAATTCGGCAATCGCCGCAAACTCAACCCGCGCCGCCAGAATAATGAACAGGGCGGATATCAGCAGAACGCTCAGGGATTCCTTGAACTCGAGGATGCTCTCTATAGGCACCTGCTTCATGTTGGCCATCCAGATGCCCATCACCGTCACCGTCAACAGGCCAGACTCATGGGCCAGTTCGTTCGAAATGGCATAGACGCCGAGCATGAAAGTGAGTGTGCCAGCGTTATGCAGGTACTGCGGAATCCAGTGCTTGCGCAATACGATGCCGTTGAGATACCCGGCCACGGCACCGATCACAAAACCCACAGCCAGGGTTTTTCCAAAGATATACAACGAGTGGCCAAACACGTTGCCCTGGCCCCAGGAGACAATCCCCTCGAATACCAGAACCGCCAGCAGAGCGCCAACGGGGTCAATGATGATGCCTTCCCAGCGCAGTATGTTGGCCAGTTTCGAATCGGGTCGCACGGAGCGCAGCAGCGGCGCGATAACCGTCGGGCCGGTGACAATCGAGATGGCGCCAAACAGCAGGGCGACTGCCCAGGAGACATCCAGAAGCCAGCGGGCAGCCAGGGTGCCGATGATGCAGGTGACGATAGAACCGACCGGAATGAGGTTGCGGACCATTTTGCCATGGCCCCGTATCTCCTCGTAGCGCAGGGTCAGGCTGCCCTCAAACAGGATGATGGCAACGGCCAGGGAAATAACCGGAAACAGCAGATCGCCGAACACCACTTCCGGTGCCAGAAAACCCAGAACAGGCCCGGCGGCAATGCCACCCGCCAACAGGAAAAGGATGGCGGGCATACGCACGCGCCAGGCAAGCCACTGGCAGAACAATGATAAAACGCCAATGCTGGCAAGAAGCAGGACAGTGCTGACTGGCATAATGGTTTCAGTTCCGTTGATCTATTGGTTGGCGCGCCGGGCAATCCGGTTCAGGAGTCGGGAAGCCGCAAATAAACCGAAGCTGGCGGTCACCGGGCTGGCGGCGCCAAAGCCGGAGGCGCAATCCAGGCGCACCGGACCGTCGGTGGCCGGTTTCTGCAGGCACACTTCCCCGTCTCCGGTAGGATACGTCAGCTGCTCGAGGGAGTATACGGCCTCAATGCCAAAGCGCCGCTTTGGATTCCGGGAAAAGCCATATTCCCGCCGCAGCAGGTTTCGAACTTTGGCCAGTAGTGGGTCTTGGGTAGTTTTGCTGAGGTCTGCCACCTGGATCTGAGTGGGGTCGATCTGTCCGCCTGCGCCGCCGGCACAGACCAGAGGAATTTTCCGGCGCTGGCAGTGGGCAATCAGGGCGGCCTTGGCTTTGACGCTGTCGATGGCGTCGATTACCCCGGTCATGTCCTCGGTGATCAGCTCGCTGACGTTCTTCGTGGTCAGGAAGCCGAAATGCACCCGAATGTCTGCGTCCGGGTTGATCGCCCGCAGCCGATCGGCCATGGCGTCGGTTTTGGTGCGCCCGTACTGGCCTTCCAGGGCGTGGAGCTGCCGGTTGGTGTTGGACACACAGACATCGTCCATGTCGATCAGGGTGATGGTACCAACGCCACTTCGGGCGAGGGCTTCAGCGGCCCAGGACCCAACCCCGCCAAGACCGACCACGGCAATATTGGCGTGACGAAAGGCTTCCAGGGCCCGGCGCCCGTAGAGTCGTTCGATGCCACCAAAGCGGAAAGCGTAATCGTCGGCGTTCATGGTGTCCCCGTGCAGGTCCGGTCGCAGACCGGACAGAATCAAAGATCGCAATTGTAACCCAGTGACCGCACAGACAAAAAAGGACCATAAAAAAAGCCACGCAGGGCGTGGCTTTCAAAGTGCCCAGTCCGACGGGGAGCTGGGCGGGACTAGTTCAGAGACACTAATCAACGTGATCATTATCAATGGCCAGTGCATTCACCTGAAGGTCACAAGCTGTCATTGATCGGTCATTTCCGGCCAGGCCCTGGGAGCACTGGCCGGATAGCGGATCACGCGGCCCAGTGGTCGTCCGAGAACGCCATCAGGCTGTCCTTGCCACTCTGAATGTCACCCAGCAGCCAGTCGACTTCCGGAAGCAGCCTTTCAAAGTAGAAGCGGGCAGAGACAACCTTGCTCTCGAGCAGGGGCTTGTTGCCTTCGCCGGCGGCAAGCTGTTCGTTGGCAACGTTTGCCATCCTGGACCAGAGGTAACCGATGACCGTCAGCGCCATCAGGCGCAGATACGGTGTCGCGGCGGCGCCCGCCTGCTCCGGATCTTTCGGTGCGTTGCTGGCCAGCCACATGGTGGCTGTCTCAAGCGCCTTCATGGCGTTTTTCAGCTCTTCACGGTGCGGCGCTTCCGGATTGTCCTTCAGATATCCGCTCAGGGTGCCAAAGAGGGTGCGCACCAGCTGGCCGCCTTTCAGACTCAGCTTGCGGCCCACGAGGTCCATGGCCTGAATGCCGTTGGTGCCCTCGTAGATCCTGGCGATCCGGCCGTCACGAACCAGCTGCTCCAGCGGCCAGTCGGTGGTGAAGCCCGAGCCACCCAGTACCTGCAGCCCGGTGTTGGCGTTGTTGAAGCCTTCGTCTGTCAGGAACGACTTCACCACCGGGGTAAGCAGTTGAACCAGATCGTCCGCGGATTCCCGAACGGTCTCGTCTGGATGGGCGACAGAGAGATCCAGTTGGTGGCCAGCAAACAGGGCCAGAGCACGCATGCCCTCGTTCAGAACTTTCTGGCGCATCAGCATTCGGCGTACATCCGGATGCACGATGATCGGGTCAGCGGGACCATCGGGGTTCTTCGGGCCGCTCAGTGAACGGCTCTGCAGGCGCTCACGGGCAAAGCCGAGGCTTTCCTGGTAGGCCATTTCGGCCAGGCCCAGGCCCTGCATACCAACCATCAGGCGCGCCTCGTTCATCATGGTGAACATGGCCCGCATACCATCGTTCGGCTCGCCGACAAGCCACCCTTTGGCGCCCTCGAAGTTCATGACGCAGGTTGCAGAACCCTTGATGCCCATTTTGTGCTCAAGGCCGCCACAGAAGGCCGGGTTTCGCTCCCCGGATTCCGGCAGGAACTTGGGTACCACGAACAGGGAAATGCCCTTGGTGGTATCCGGCGCGCCGGGCAGCTTGGCCAGAACCAGATGCACGATGTTGTCCACCAGATCGTGCTCTCCACCGGTGATCCAGATCTTGGTGCCTTCGAGGGCGTAGCTGCCGTCGTCGTTCGGTGTTGCGCGGGTGCGAATCAGGCCCAGGTCGGTGCCGCACTGGGGCTCGGTCAGGCACATGGTGCCGGTCCACTCACCGGAAATCAGCTTCTCCAGGTAAGTCTTTTTCAGTTCCTCGGAGCCGTGGGCATGCAGGGCACTGATCGCGCCGTGGGTCAGACCCGGGTACATGCCCAGAGACAGGTTGGTGGAGCAGACCATTTCATCCACCACAAACTTCAGGGTGTGTGGCAAACCCTGCCCGCCGTATTCGAGTGGCGCGTCCAGCGCGGTCCAGCCGCCCTCGACAAACTTCTTGTAGGCGTCCTTGAAACACTCGGGTGTTTTCACAGAGTGGGTTTCAGGATCGTAGGTGCAGCCCTCGCGGTCGCCGGCCTGGTTGGTGGGCTGGATAACCTCGGCAGCCAGTTTGCCGGCCTCATCGATGACCGCGGAAATCAGATCCGGGGTGGCATCGGCGTATTTTTCCAGCTCATGCAGCCGGTCTGCGCCCAATACATCAAACAACAGAAAGCGAAGGTCATTCGCCGGAGCCTGGTATTGCATGGATACTCTCCTAGGTGCGCCGTTTTAACGGGAGCGCTGCAGCATTCGGCAGCGACCCAAAGATCATTTGAACACTTGTTTCATACGCCCGTTTTAATGCGCTGGTTCACCGCTTTGGCAGTCTGGACGATAGAATTTTCGTATGTCCTCCTGAACCAAGGAGGTATCAAATGAAACAAATGGTGATAGCCGGGGTTTCCGGCGCAATCGGTGGCGCTTTGGCAAGCCGGTTGCTTGAGCGTGATTCCCAAACCAGGGTGATCGGGTTGTGCCGTGATCCGGAGAATGCGTCGGACGCCTTGCGCAGCCATCAGCGCATCACTTTGCTGCCCTGGGATGCCGAAAGCAGTGCCGCGCCCGGTGCGATCGCCGAGGCACTGAAATCGCTGTTAAACAGGGAGGAGGGGATTGATAGCTTTATTTATGCCGCGGGGCTGCTTCACGGGCCGGATATGTTCCCGGAGAAGCGCCTTGAAGACCTCGATCCGCAGAGTATGGCGCGTGCGTTTGCTGTCAACGCAACCGGTTTCGGGTTGCTGACCCAGGCGCTATTGCCATGGCTGCGACATCGGGAGTTCAAACGGGTGGTGGCTATTTCCGCCAAGGTTGGCTCGATAACCGACAACGGGTTTGGCGGCTGGTATGCCTATCGCAGTTCAAAAGCGGCACTGAATATGCTCGTTCGCAACCTGTCCATTGAGTTGCCGCGCCGGTGCAAACCGGTAGCCTGCGTATCCCTGCATCCTGGCACGACCGAATCGGCGTTGAGCGAACCGTTCAGCCAATCTCTCGCCAAGCTTAACGTGCATACTCCAGAGGAGACGGCTTCCAACCTTCTGGAGGTGCTCGATGGACTGGGGGAGAACGATAACGGAAAGTTTCTGAGCTGGGATGGTACAGAACTGCCCTGGTAGTTCGAGCAACCCTGGTGTCGGCTACAAAAAAGGGGCGATTTCCATCGCCCCTTTTTCTTGTCCGCCATTCGGTGGAGGGTTACCGAATAAAGGGATTGAGCATCCGGGTAAAGGTGCCCGTAAGCTTCACCGGAGCACTCAACACAGAGAGTGTAATGCAATCCTCGCAACCAACCGCCACGGGTTTGTGCTCGTCCTCATCGTTCAGGACCACGAAATCCCACTGGTTAAACACCCCTTTCTGGTCTGCAAACGCACCCTGAAGAACGATAGTCGTTTCCTCCCCGCGATGCGTGTGGGCAGGCGCTTTGCCGCCGGCAGCGAGTTTCTGGAGCACAACCTGCTCTTTCTGGCCGGGGAACCGGTCGGTAATGTCCAGAACGCTCACATCGCCCAACTGGCGCTTCCAGGGCAAGCTGTTAAGGTCTTCACCCAGTAGCTTCTGCAGGGCGCTGACCCTCGGGACAGCCGCTGCCGCAGGCTCAGCTGCCGGCTCGCTGTCGATCTTTGAAAGAATGCTGTCGAACATGCTTTCAGAGACAGTCACCTTTGGCTGCTGCTCCATCATCACAGCCCCAAGGCTATCAAGCGTGTCCACACGGCTGCGGCAGTGGGAACACTTGTCCAGGTGGAGCTTGATGCACAGGGCATGGGGCTCGCTCAGGTTACCTGCGCTGTACTCCATCAGGCTCAGGCTGTCGGGATGGTGCCGTGTCATACGTTCTGGTCCTGCAAAATCACTTTCAGTTTATTCAATGCCAGGCGAACCCGGCTTTTCACGGTGCCAAGAGGAATGTCCAACTCGTCCGCAACCATCTGGTGCGACTTGTTTTCCATGTACACTTTGGCAATGACCGTAATCTGTTCTTCCGGCAGATGACTCAGGGATTCCCTGATTCGCCGTTCGGACATGAGACGGTGCAAAGAAGTGACCGGCTCGTTTTCGTTCTCACCCGGAATCTGCCAAAGGTCTTCTGTCTCGACCGGCATTTCAGCACTGGTACGCTGCATCTTTCTCAGCATATCGATTCGCTGGTTCCGGGCGATGGTGAAAATCCAGGTTGATGCCGCCGCCTTGCGCCAGTCGTAGAGGCATGAGCGTCTCCAGATCGACACGAATACTTCCTGCACGAGCTCTTCCGCATGACTCGCCAGACCGTTCGCCATGGCGTAGTACTTGATTTGCGGGCCAAAATGCTCGAACAGCGCGTGGTACGCTTCGCGGTCCTGGTTCTTGCCCACTTTCTGCAGCATTTGGCTCCATTGGTCCTTGCGGCCCTCGGAACTTGCTGGCTTTTGATCCAGTGTGGTCACCGGACGCTCCTTGACAGTCGCATGATTTGAGCTTGTTCTGGTCATCATTCTATGCACTCGTCCCGGGTTTGTCAGTGTCTAGGTTTACGGATCGGTGAATCAGTTGGATCAGCCTGTGTGGAAAAAAACACAGAAAGCTGGCACCAGCGACGGTTTTTGATCGTCTCGCAGGTGATTGCCGGAATCGGCAGAGCGGTCTAGTCTGAGCAATAAATCGACTCCGGACGACAAACACCTCCATGAATGCTCCCGGCTTTACCGGAAACCTGCCCGTTATCCGGGCGCACTATGCGGATATCCTCTGCCAGTTGGCGGAGGACCGTGGCCTGCAGCGGTCCCGGCTATTGTCGGCTTCCGGTATTCGCCCATCCATGCTTGGTCATCCGGACAATTTCATTACTGTCGAGCAGTTCAGTGCCCTGTGTCGCGAAACGCTTGTCCAGAGTGGTGATCCAGCCCTCGGGCTTGAGTTTGGAAAGCGGCTGAAGTTTACGACCCACGGCTCGCTGGCCCAGGCAGCCATTAGTTGCGATACCCTTGAGCAGGCGCTTACGGTACTGATCAAATATTTCCAGATCCGCTTTGTCTACATGAGCCTTTCGTTCTTCGTGGAGGAACATGAGGCCGTGATCCAGCTGGACCTGGCGCACAGCATTGAGGACCTGTACCGGTTCAATGTTGATGTGGTGATGGCGTCACTGATGGATGTGAATCTCCTGCTTTTCGGCCATCGGCTACTGGATGGCGGGCGATGCCTGCTGGATTTTCCTGAGCCTGACGATCTCTCGGCCTATAGACAGCTGTTTGGAAGCCAGATTGCGTTTGGCAGTGGCGTGAACCAGCTGCGGTTCAAACGGGTTTTTCTCGACTCCCCCATGTCACTGTCGAATCCGGTGACCCGTCGGATTGCCGAAGCCCAGTGTCAGGAGGAAATGCGATTCATAGAGGGTTCCACGTCGGTTTCGGACCGGGTGGTGCGCCTGCTCGAGACGGGGCGAAGCCAGCGGTTACCGGCCCTGGAGGATGTGGCGGAACACCTGAAAATGTCCACCAGGACGCTGCGCAGACAGTTGGCCTCCGAAGGGGTGCGATTCCAGCAATTGCAGGATTCCATTCGCCACCGCCGAGCCCTTGAACTGCTGCGCCGCAATGAGCTGAGCATTGATGAGATGGCCGACGCTCTGGGCTACAGTGACCCCTCCAACTTTGGCCGTGCCTTCCGCAAGTGGGAAGGCGTTTCTCCCAGTGCCTGGCGTCGGGAGCATCAGTAACTCTGACGAGAACTATTCCTCGAGGTAGGTATAACCATCCAGGCCGGCGGCCAGCTCTGCCATAAGCGCGGCCTGGGTTTCCGCTGCCAGGGCGGAGGCGGCAAACTTGCCCCTGTAGGCCTCCATCAGGGCCTCGGGTTCAAAGTTCACATAGCGCAACACCTTGGCGACGGTGTCCCCGGTGATGGGGGCGCTGATCTCGTAACCGCCTTCTGGCGTCAGGCGGACATCCACGGAATGGGTGTCGCCGAACAGGTTGTGCATATCGCCAAGAATTTCCTGATACGCGCCGGTCATGAAAAAGCCCATCAGCAAAGGCTCGCCCGACCGTTCTTCGGGTAAGGGCAGGGTTGTTTCGGTGCCCTGGCCATCGACGTAGCGGTCGATACGCCCGTCTGAATCGCAGGTAATGTCCTGGATAACTGCCCGCCGGTTCAGGGGGCGATCCAGGCCGTTGATCGGCATAACCGGGAAGATCTGATCAATGCCCCAGACATCGGGCAGTGACTGGAACAGGGAAAAATTAACGAAGAGTTTTTCCGCCAGTTTCTCATTGAGTTCGTCGATAATTTCCCGGTGAGCCCGGTTGCTGCTGTCCAGCTGATCCCGGAGCAGTCGGCAGCAGCGGGTGTACAGAGTTTCAGCATCCGCCCGCTCCTGGAGCGACAGAACGCCGTGGGCGAACTGGGCGTGAACATCGGCCATGGCGTGGAGTACGTCATGGTAGATCTCAGCCAGTGAGCGGGGGGTGTTTGTGTCCTGCAGGCTTTCAAGGTCGCGCCAGAGATCGTGCAGCGGCGCAGAGGCGGTGGCCCCCGGTTGTTGCGGTGTCCGGTTTTCCGGTGCTTCGTGGTCGATCACGTTGGTCACAAGCACGGAGTGATGCGCGGTCAGGGCTCTGCCGGATTCGCTGATCAGATCCGGGTGAGGCGTACCGTGGCGATCACACTCTGCCTGCAAAACATGCACGACATTGTAGGCATATTCGTAAACGCTGTAGTTCATGGAGCAGCTACTGCGTGAGCGAGTGCCCTCGTAATCCACGCCCAGGCCACCGCCGATGTCCACCGTGCCAATTGGGGCCCCCATCTGGCGCAACTCGCTGTAGAAGCGTGCACATTCCCGGAGACCGGTCTGGATGTCACGGATGTTGGCAATCTGGGAGCCAAGATGGAAGTGCAAAAGTTGCAGGGTGTCCAGGGCACCCGCCTCGCGCAGGGTGTCGACGACATCCAGGACCTGGCTGGCAGACAGTCCGAATTTCGACTTTTCACCACCTGTGTTCTGCCAGTTGCCTTTGCCGATGGTGGCCAGCCGGGCCCGAACTCCGATCAGCGGTGAAACGCCCAGGCTTTTTGCCTCTTCCAGGATGAGTGGCAGTTCCGATTTTTTCTCGACCACGATGAACACCCGGTGGCCGAGAGTCTGCCCAATCAGGGCCAGACGGATGTACTCCCGGTCCTTGTAACCATTGCAGACAATCACCGATCCGGGTTGCTGGGACATTGCCAGCACCGCCATCAGCTCTGGCTTGCTGCCTGCTTCAAGCCCGATCTGGCCGTTGGAGGCGGCGGGCTCGGCAGCCAGCAGCTCTTCGACCACGCGGCGCTGCTGATTGACCTTGATGGGGTAAACCGCCGTGTAGCCGCCCTGGTAGGCGTGCTCCTCTGCAACCTTGTTGAAGGCATTGCAGAGTTTGTTAACGCGGTCGTGCAGGATGTCAACGAAGCGCACAAGTACCGGCAACTGGACCCCGGACTCGGTCAGCGTCCGGGTCAGTTCGGGCAGATTGATGCGGGCCGGGCTGTGGCCACGATCCGGGCGGATGAGCACCTGGCCCTTATCATTGACACCAATGTAGCCATCGCTCCAGTGGGCAATGTTGTAAACCTTGTGGGCCGGGGTGGCGCTGGCTTCGCTCATGCTTGCTATCCTGTCAGGAAACACTGGCCGGCAGGGAATTGTTCGGCAGCCGGCTTCTGGCCGACATTGTATGGATTCCCGCCACGGGCTAAAAGAACCGGGCAGGGAAAATATCTGGCCGGTTGCCGCGATTATCGCTTTAGCTCACGGTAAGGCGTCCCTACAATACGCCCTTTTAACACAGCCCATGGCCCACATCGGGAGGCAAGACATGACAGCACTCAATGACGGCTGGTTTACCGAGGTATTCCAGGATCAGGGGACAGCGTTCTCCCTTCAGGTGAAAAAGAAGCTCCACGAGGAGCAGACACCGTTCCAGAAACTGGAGATCTACGAGACCGAGACCTTCGGCAACCTGATGGTTCTGGACGGCTGCGTGATGCTGACCACCCGCGATAACTTCCTGTACCACGAAATGATGACCCATCCGGCCCTGTTCACCCACCGGGACCCCAAAAAGGTGGTGATTGTCGGCGGCGGTGACTGTGGCACCCTGAAAGAGGTGCTCAAGCATCCGGGCGTTGAGGAAGCCTGGCAGGTGGAAATCGACGAGCGGGTAACCCGCATGTCGGAAAAATATTTTCCGGAGCTTTGCGAAGCGAACAGTGACCCGCGCGCCAATTTCTTCTTCGGAGATGGTATCCAGTGGATGCGGGACATTGAGCCGAACAGTGTCGACCTCATTATTATCGACAGCACCGATCCTGTCGGCCCGGCCGAAGGCCTGTTTGCCCTGGATTTTTACCGGGATGCCATGTTGGCGCTTCGAGAAGGCGGCATTATTGTCCAGCAGAGCGAATCACCGCTGCTGCACACCGACAGCATCATCAAGGGCATTCACGAGGACATGCGTAAGGCCGGATTCGAGCATGTGCAGACCATGCCATTCCCGCAACCGGTCTACCCCACCGGCTGGTGGAGCTGCACCATGGCCAGCAAGGAAAACCCGATCAAATACTTCCGCGAGGAAGATGCCAACAACCGGCCGTTCGTGACCCGATACTATAATTCCGGGGTTCATCACGGTGCCCTGGCGATGCCCCAGTTCATGGTGGATGCACTGGAAGATGAGGTCCGTCCGGAAGAAGGTTAAGGGGAAAGCGGGCAGACAAAGCAGACAAAAAAAGGGCGCCAACTGGCGCCCCTTTTTACTTGCACTGTCAGCGATTACTGCTTGCCGCTGACGAACTCCGGATAGGCTTCCATACCACACTCGGACAGATCCACACCTTCGTACTCTTCTTCTTCCGAGACCCTGATGCCCATGACGGCTTTCAGGATGCCCCAGACGATCAGACTGGTGACGAATACCCAGGTGAAGATGGTGAGCATGCCGACCAGCTGACCCATGAAGGTAGCGTCTGCGTCGGACAGGAGAACCGCGAAGATACCCCAGATACCCACCACGCCGTGGACAGAGATGGCACCGACCGGGTCGTCAATGCGCAGCTTGTCCATGGTTACGATGGAGAAGACAACCAGGGTGCCGCCAATGGCGCCGATGATGGTGGCCAGCAGGGGAGAAGGATCCGCCGGCTCTGCAGTGATGGCAACCAGGCCAGCCAGGGCACCGTTCAGGGCCATGGTCAGGTCCGCTTTGCCGAACATCAGGCGTGCCACGATCAGGGCGGCAATCAGGCCACCGGCTGCAGCTGCGTTGGTGTTCAGGAACACGTTGGCAACTTCGTTGGCGACACCGATGCCACCCAGCTTCAGGGTGGAGCCGCCGTTAAAGCCGAACCAGCCCATCCAGAGGATGAAGGTACCAAGCGTTGCCAGGGGCAGGTTGGCGCCCGGGAAGGCACGGATTTCGCCTTTGGCGCCGTACTTGCCTTTACGGGCACCGAGGAGAAGAACGCCTGCCAGGGCCGCTGCTGCGCCTGCCATGTGAACGATACCGGAACCGGCGTAGTCGCTGTAGCTCAGCTCGTACATGCCGAATACCGCGTCGCCGTTCCAGGTCCAGGAACCCTGCATCGGGTAGATGAAGCCACACATAACGATGGCGAAAGCCAGGAAGGCCCAGAGCTTCATGCGCTCAGCCACGGCGCCGGAAACGATGGACATGGCGGTTGCAACGAAAACAACCTGGAAGAAGAAGTCAGAAGCGCCACTGTATTCGCCCATGTCGCCGAAGCCGGCTTCAGTGGAGGCTGCAATAACGCCCGCGATCGCTGCGTCGTCCATCTCGGCAACGGTTGTTACACCGCTCAGGAAGATACCGCCGTCGTACATGATGTCGTAGCCGACAATCAGGTACATGGTACAGGCGACCGCAAACAGGGCCACGTTCTTGGTCAGGATTTCAGTGGTGTTCTTGGCACGCACCAGGCCGGCTTCCAGCATGGCAAAGCCAGCGGCCATCCACATGACCAGGGCACCGCAAATCAGGAAGTAAAAGGTATCCAGCGCATACTGGAGTTCAAAAATGTGATTAAGATTGCTTTCCATATGAAGCCCTCCGCACGAGGCTTTTCAGGTTATAAATTTTTTTGCGTTGGCTGATCGAAAAATCAGAGCTGGTTCAGACCGCTTCTTCGCCGGTTTCGCCAGTCCGGATCCGGATGGCTTGAGCCAGTTCAGTCACGAAGATCTTGCCGTCACCGATCTTGCCGGTGTTGGCCGCCTTGGTGATGGACTCGATAACTTGGTCCAGAAGGTTGTCGCCGATAGCAACTTCCACCTTCACCTTGGGCAGGAAATCCACCACGTATTCCGCGCCACGATAGAGTTCTGTGTGGCCTTTTTGCCGACCGAAGCCTTTGACTTCAGTGACGGTTACGCCTTGAACGCCAATCTCGGATAATGCCTCACGGACATCGTCCAATTTGAAAGGCTTGATGATCGCTGTCACAAGTTTCATTGCTTTCTCCTTGGTAAAGCCGTCTCAACAGTGAGGGCCCGTCGGCCGGTTGTTGAGCTCGGGATGCTGCCACCTCGCACACCAATCGTGCGGATTGCGTACGAGAGCTTTAGCATCGGGTATGCCAACGCAAAAAAATATATTTAAAACAACAGGCTACGATGTCCGCGTACCAGAATGGCGCAAAGTTGTGCACCAAAATGAAGCGGGTAGCCGGCCAGTGAGCCAAATTGGAGCGGGCTGCCTGACCGTTCGACCGCTATTATAGGGCCGACCGCCTACAGTATGGCAGGGGCTGCGGTGTGATACACTCCTGCAAACCGGTAACAGGCCCTCTCTTTTAGTCGAAGCCGGATATTTCAGAAATGTGTGAGGTGATGTGTGAAAGGTCCACAGGATATTTTTGCTCAGCTGCAGGGCCAGTTTGGCCAGTTTGTACCGGACATGGCCCGCGCTGCACGGGAAGATTTTGAAACCCAGGCCCGGGCCACCGTGATGTCCGTCCTGTCCCGCCTGGAGTTGGTAACGAGGGAAGAGTTCGACGCCCAGCAGGCGGTCCTGCTGAAGACCCGTGAAAAGGTGGACGCACTCGAGAAGCGGGTAGCCGAACTGGAAAATTCCCTGCCAAAACAGTAAACCACGGACACGCCCGGCAGGACGCCGGGCAAGCAGTTCCGGTCATTACCATGGAAGGTTGTCATGCTTGCTATCGTTCATTCCCGCGCCACCATTGGCGTGTCGGCGCCCGCCGTTACCGTTGAAGTCCATCTCTCAGGCGGCTTGCCTGCGCTCTCGATTGTGGGGCTGCCGGAAACCGGTGTAAGGGAGAGCAAAGAGCGTGTTCGCAGTGCCCTTCTGAACGCCGGGTTCGAGTTCCCCGCCCGGAGAATCACCATTAATCTTGCCCCTGCCGACTTGCCCAAAGAGGGTGGTCGCTTTGATCTGCCTATTGCCCTGGGCATCCTGGCGGCCTCGGGCCAGGTTCCGGCCGAGAGCCTTTCGGACTGCGAATTTCTCGGCGAATTGTCCCTTGATGGTGCATTGAGGCCACTTAAAGGTGTGCTGCCGGCGGTGCTAGCCGCCCGGCAGGCGCAACGAAGCCTGCTGGTTCCCCAGGGCAATGCCGAGGAGGCGGCCCTGGCCAGCCAGGGTGACGTCCTGGCGTCCGGCCACCTGTTGGCCATCTGCGAGCACCTGAGCGGTCGCGCCCGCCTGGTGCCGGTGCCCAGGTCGTCGCTGGAACAGGCGCCGGGCAGCAACCGGGAACTGCCGGACCTGTCGGATGTCCGTGGTCAGCGGGTTCCCCGCCGGGCACTGGAAGTGGCTGCGGCAGGTAGCCACAATCTTTTGTTCTTCGGCCCACCCGGCACCGGCAAGAGTATGCTGGCCAGTCGCCTGCCCGGAATTCTCCCGGGCCTCGATGATGCTGCGGCCATGGAAGTCGCCAGCGTACACTCGGTGGCCGGGCTGCCGGTTCGTTCCGGGGGCTGGCGTCAGCCTCCTTTCCGGGCGCCCCATCATACCGCCTCGGCGGTTGCCCTGGTGGGCGGCGGCAGCAGCCCCAGGCCCGGAGAAATCTCACTGGCTCACCGGGGCGTACTGTTTCTCGACGAGTTGCCAGAGTTTGAACGCCGGGTGCTGGAGGTCCTGCGTGAGCCGATGGAAACCGGCGAAATCTCGATCAGCCGGGCAGCACGGCAGGTGAATTTTCCGGCGCGATTTCAGGTCGTGGCTGCAATGAATCCCTGCCCCTGTGGCTACAGTGGTCATCCCACCATCGAGTGTCAGTGTACGCCGCAACAGGTTACCCGTTACCGGTCGAAAATTTCCGGCCCCCTTCTGGACAGGTTTGATCTGCATGTGGAGGTGCCTGTGCAGGGTGGCGACGTATTGATGCAGTCGGGCGGGGATGGCGAAACCAGCGCCACCGTCCGGGAGCGTGTCCTGATTGCCAGAGCCCGGCAATCAGAGCGGGGTTGCCTGAATGCGGCCTTGTCCGGGCGTGCGTTGCAGGCTGCGTGCCGGCTGGATCGCCAGGGCGAGCAGTTGCTCACCGGTGCCATGGAAAAGCTGGGGCTTTCGGCCCGTGCACTGCACCGCATATTGCGAGTTGCCCGAACGCTTGCCGATCTTGAAGGCAGCGAGGAGCTACGACAGAGCCATCTGGTTGAGGCTCTGGGTTACCGGCAGCTCGACCGACAGCAGGGCCGCAACTCGGTGGTCTCCGCCTGAGCGACAACACTCTGGTAAACTGTTGGCAAATCCCGTTAACCATGACCCGCTGCCTGCGGTTAAGGATTGCAGATGACAGACCATAAAGAACCGCAAGATCCCAAAGAGGCCGCCGATTCGCCGGTCACCACCCGTCGCGGTGTGCGCAGCTTTGTTTTGCGCCAGGGCCGGATGACGGAAGGCCAGAAAAAGGCGTTCGAGCGGAGCTGGCCGAAGTACGGGCTGACCCGTGAGGACGGAATGATTGATCCCAGGGAAGTGTTCGGCCGCGACAACATGCTGAACCTGGAAATCGGTTTTGGTATGGGGCGGTCTCTGGCCGACATGGCTGAGGCCGCTCCCGAACAGGATTTTATCGGGGTTGAAGTTCATCAGCCCGGTGTTGGCGCGTTGCTCAAGGAGATCGAGGACCGTGGCCTGGAAAACGTCCGGATTTACAGTATTGATGCCAACGATGTGATTGACCTCTGCCTTCCGGATGCGTGCCTGGATCGCGTGATGGTGTTCTTCCCCGATCCCTGGCACAAGAAAAAGCATCACAAGCGCCGGCTGATCCAGCACGAGTTTGTCCAGCGGGTTCGTCACAAGTTGAGGGTAGGCGGCATTCTGCACCTGGCGACCGACTGGGAGAATTATGCCGAGCATATGCTCGAGGTGATGAGCGAGTCCGAGGGCTTTGCCAACACCCAGGAGACCGGTGGCTATTCACCGCGCCCTGACGACCGTCCAATTACCAAGTTTGAGAAGCGGGGCGAAACCCTCGGTCACGGTGTCTGGGACCTGTTGTTCTATCGCACCAATTAAGAGGCGTTGATCGGGGGTCAGTGATGCGCGAGCGGGTGGCGCCGTGACGCCCGGATGATGACCAGCCCGGCGATGCCGAGCGTGAGCGCCGTGAATTTGATGAGTGCGCATAGGGTTGCGGACAGGCTCATCTCATCGGTGGGCGGGTTGAAATTGTTCAGCAACAGAATGTTCTCTGCACCGTCGCTCAGACCGGCAGTTGCGAACAGGGCCCGTACCCAACGGGCACCCACCCGCTCGCGAATGCCGGGGCGATCACGGGTAAAGTGCCGGGTAAGATGAATCAGGGCCAGCATGTAGGCAGGAATGAACAGGAAGTCCAGCCACAGCGAAACCTTCGCCCAGGCAACCCCTTCGCTTCCCCAGCTGCGAAAAATGGCGTGGGCCTGATCGGCAGTCCCGGCCAGCTGATAGCTCACGATACCCTGGGGTGCTGATGCCGTCTGCAGAGGCTGGTTGACCATAAGCAGAGCGAACAGCAGCACGGCAGCCACGACCAGGCTGGCTTTCAGGCTTTTGGGAAATGCTGCCACTCCGTGTGCAGGGTCCATTACAGAAAACGCTCCAACAGGCTGTTAAGGTATCTCTGGCCCAGGTCGGTTGCCTGGAGTCGATCGCTTACCAGCAGCTTTTCATTCCGCAGTTGTTCAAGTTTTACTCCAACTGTTGTCAGGGGTAAACCCGTTCGTTCAGAAAAAAGGCTTTCATCCACTCCTTCTTTCAGTCTGAGGGCGTTCATCAGGAATTCCAGCGGCAGATCGTCCACGGCAATCGCATCAGAACCGGCCGTTCGGCTGCCGATCCGGTTCAGGTAAGCGTCCGGCTGCCGGGTCTTCCAGTATCGCCTGATACCCCCGTCCACCAGGCTGATCTTGCCGTGGGCCCCAGCCCCGAGGGCCAGGTAGTCCCCGAACGTCCAGTAGTTCAGATTGTGACGGGAGGCCCTTCCCTGGAGGCTCCAGGCCGAGACTTCGTAATCCTCGTAGCCGTGTTGGTGCAGGTAATCGGAACCCCGGCGATAGATGTCCCAGAGATGATCGTCGTCGGGCAGTTCTGGCGGACGGCTGTAAAACTCGGTATTGGGCTCGAGGGTCAGCTGGTACCAGGAGAGATGCGGTGGTTTGTAGTCCAGGGCAGTCTGGATGTCCTCAAGTGCCTGCCCGGGCGTCTGGCCCGGCAGACCGTGCATCAGATCGATATTGAAGTTATCGAACCCGGCACGGCGAGCGGCGCGTATGGCCCGGTGGGCGGCATCGGCATCGTGAATGCGCCCCAGCGTTTTGAGATGGTCGGGATTGAAACTCTGGACCCCGATGGACAGACGGTTGATGCCCGCTGCCCGGAACGCGTCGAACCGGCCGGCTTCGAGCGTGCCGGGGTTGGCTTCCAGGGTAATTTCGGCATTTGTGGCGAAGGCAAGGCGTGCCCGCAGTTCCCTGAACAGGCGATCGTAGAAGTCGCCGCTCATCAGGGACGGAGTGCCGCCTCCGATGAACACGGTCTCTATTGGTCGATCGGTGGCAAAGGCCAGGTCCTGGTCGAGATCTTCGAGCAGAGCCTGCAGATAGGCGGATTCCGGGATTGTCCCGGTGAAAGCGTGGGAGTTGAAGTCACAGTAGGGGCACTTCCGCACGCACCAGGGTACGTGAATATAGAGGCTCAACGGCGGCCTAACCGCCGCTGGCTGCTGATCGTCCCCGGGGCTGGTATTACTCAACTGTTTCAGGCCTCGGCCTTCAGCTGATCCAGCAGAATCTTCAGGGCGCGTCCGCGGTGGCTGATGCTGCCCTTTTCGGCGCGGGACAGTTCCGCCGCACTGCAGCCATGCTCTGGTGCCAGGAACACCGGGTCATAACCGAAGCCGCCATCGCCCTGAGGGGATCTGAGGATCGAGCCCGGCCAGCGGCCATGGCAGATGATCGGGGTCGGGTCTTCGGCATGGCGCAGGTATACCAGCACACAGTGAAACTGGGCGCCCCGTTGCCCGTCCGGCACGCCCGCCATGGCGTCCAGCAGGGCGTCCACATTGTCCTGATCGGTTGCATCATCGCCGGCAAAGCGGGCAGAGCGCACGCCCGGGCGGCCTTCAAGCGCGTCCACCGCCAGACCACTGTCGTCAGCGAGTGCTGGCAGCCCGGTTTCCCGGGCCGCGTGGCGCGCCTTGAGAATCGCGTTTTCTACAAAGGTGACCGCCGGCTCCTCGGCTTCACCGACGCCCAGTTCGCCCTGGGCAATCGGCGTCATGCCAAGAGGTGCCAGGAGCTCGGTCAACTCGGCGATTTTGCCCCTGTTATTGCTGGCGATGACAAGTCGGTTGGTCATATAGGCTTAATCGCTGAACAGTGTGTGAGCAAACCGTACCGCCAGGTCCTGCTGGTGTCCGGTAGGGCGTGCGGTAATATTGAAAGTCATCAGTTCGCCGGAGGAATACTGATACTCGGCAATAAAGTACACGGAGTCGCCCTCCTGGATGCGGCGGAACGCCAGGAAGCGTACCTGCTGGACATCGTTGGTTACCTTGCCCTCGACCTGGCCGCTCACCGGGGACATTGAGCCATCGTCGTTTTCCTCCATGATGGAGATATTGACGATGCCTATGCCCTTGCTCCGCTGAAGATTATTGGCCTGGGCGACTTCCGGAGCCAGGAAGGTGCTGGGCAGGACACTCCAGAGTACCTTGTAGTCTCCGAAATCCTTCGAGCCGGCCTGTGCCTGCAGGCTGAACAGGCCAATCAGCGTGATTGCCAGCAGCGTACGGAATGTGGAAAAGGTTTTTGCGATCATTGCTAGGTCTCCCGTGTGATTCGGTAAATGGCAATTTCGCCCAACAAGTTCGGCCAGAGACGAGCCAGCCAACTGTTCTGGTGCTGGCCATCAACCACCCGGCGGCTTTTGATCCTGATGCCTTTCTGACGGCACAGTGCCTCAAAATCCTTGAAGGTGCACAACCTTATGTTGGGCGTGTTATACCATTTATACGGCAGTGCCTCGGATTCGGGCATACGACCGCTCAAAGTCAGTCCCCAGCGCAATCGCCAATGAGCAAAGTTGGGGAAGGTCACGATGCCTTCGCTGCCAACCCGCAGCATTTCATCCAGTACCCTGTCAGGACGCCGGACCGCCTGAAGCGCCTGGGTCATCAGAACAATATCGAAACTGCCATCTTCAAAGTTCCCCAGCCCCTGGGTGTCCAGGTTCTGTTCGATAACCGCCACTCCGCGGCCCATGCAGGCGGTGATGTGGTCCGGGTTTATCTCCAGGCCGAAGCCACTGGCACCCCGTTCCCGCTGGAGGAAATCAAGAAGAGTGCCGTCGCCACAGCCCAGGTCCAGAACATGGTGGCCGGGCTGAACCCACTGCTGGATGATTTCGAGATCCGGTCTCATGCGCCGACCTCCCGTGCTACCCGGTCCATATAGGCGTTAAAGATGTCAGTGTACCGCGGGGTCGGAATCAGAAACGCGTCGTGCCCCCAGGGTGCGTCCACCTCGGCGTAGCTGACCTTCCTGCGCGCGCCAATCATGGCATTGACCATTTCTTCCGAGCGGGCCGGCGTGAAGCGCCAGTCGGTGCTGAATGACAACACCAGGTATTCGCAACTGGCCGCTGCCAGTGCTTTCGAGAGGTCGCCGCCAAACTCGTAGGCCGGATCAAAGTAGTCCAGGGCACGGGTCATCAACAGGTAGGTGTTGGCGTCAAACGATTCGGAAAAGCGTTCGCCCTGATAGCGGAGGTAGCTCTCGACCTGGAACTCCGCGTCATAACCAAACTTGTAAGCCTGGTCACGGAGTTCGCGGCCAAATTTCTCGCCCATGGAGGCATCAGACAGATACGTGATATGGCCAACCATCCGCGCCAGCATAAGACCACGCCTGGGAACCGTATCAAAGTCGTAATAGCGCCCGTCGTGAAACTCCCGATCAGAGGTTATTGCCTGGCGTGCCACTTCATTGAAGGCAATATTCTGGGCGGTCAATCGCGGAGTGGACGCAATCACCACCGCATGCCGCAGGCGATCGGGGTAGTCCAGGCTCCACTGCAGGGCCTGCATGCCGCCGAGGGAACCGCCAACAACGGCCGCCCAGCATTGAATGCCGAGCCGATCTGCCAGCAGCGCCTGACTCTTGACCCAGTCGCCCACGGTGATAACCGGAAACTCCGGGCCAAACGGCTTTCCGGTTTCGGGATTGATGCTGTTGGGGCCGGTGCTGCCGTGGCAGCCCCCCAGATTGTTCAGGCTGACAACAAAAAAACGATCGGTATCGATGGGTTTTCCGGGGCCGATACAGCTGTCCCACCAGCCGGGTTTGCGGTCCTCGGCAGAGTGGTAGCCGGCCGCGTGGTGATGGCCACTCAAGGCATGGCAGATAAGAACGGCATTGCTGGCGTCGGCATTCAGGGTGCCGTAGGTTTCCACCACCAGGTCGTAGTTTTCCAGGGACTGGCCGCAGGCCAGATCGATGGGAGCGTCGAAATGATAGGTCTGCGGGGAGACAATCCCGACAGAATCCGCAGGCAGGGTATCAGGCATCGGCGCGAATGGTTCCTGGTTCGATCCGTAAGTGTCTGGAAAAGCAATGACAAAGCCATCGCCAGCCCAGCAGTTTAAAGCCGGGGCATGATGGCTGCAACCGCCTGAATGGTCGCGCTTGCGGGACACTACACAGCGCCGGAGATGTTCACCACTTTTTGCTGGATCAGGGTGGGGGCCGGTTTGCGGATCTGGCGCTGCATCGCGTCGGCCAGTTCCAGTTGCCTGCGCAGGTCGGCAATGGTGTTGGTCAGGCGCAGGCGCTCGGTGCGGCTGTCCTTGTCGTTGCGGACCATATCGCGAAGGCGCCGGATCTGGTGCTCCAGAAGCTGCTTCTGCTCCATGGAATACTGCATGATCGGTAGCAGGGCTTCCGATGGCCAGCGCTCAACGTCCTGGCGTACACGGGCATGCAGTGTGCGGGCTTCGCCCACCATGACATTGAAAAAACGGCGAACCAGGACCGACTGCTCGGTGAGCAGGTTCTTCGGACTGATGCGGAAGCGTCTCGCTTTTTTGCGCAACTCGCGGATGGCAATAACATGGCGCCCGGCCCGCAGCGGGATGGGCTCAAGGTGACGGGCCCGGTTGTCTTCGTTATAGCGACGGTAAATCGCGCCCACCATTTTTTCGGCCAGGTGCCCTTCGCTCAGAAGGTTGGTCAAGTCGCTTTCGAGCAGTTCGAAAAACTGATCCATCGCGCGGTTCATCCCGGCAGTGGTCCAGCTCTTCGACATACTGGTACGGACATGTTCCGCATGGGCTTCGAAGCGGTCTTCGCTCACCAGCTTCTTCAGCAGGTCGCCCTGGGAGTCCATGAGGCGACGGCTGGAGCGCAGGGTGATCAGCTTCTTGTAGTAAAAGTCGTAGTCTTTCTGGGCGCGTTCTGCGAGGCGGCCCAGCGCTGCCTTGTCCATGGTAACGCCCGCGCACGCCTGGAGTTCTTCCTCCAGGGATTCGAGGCGGTACTGCATGGCTGCCTGGCTGTTCTGGAGCATGCCTAGCAGGTCGTTGATCAGACTCTGGGTGATCAGCTGTTCCTTGTGCATGAGAATGCGCTGGATAATCAGCTGCTCAAGCTGATTGATATTGGAACGGTCAAACAGGTCGTTGTCTTTCTTTACCCTTGCGACCAGCCCCTGCTTGGCAGAAACCGGGATAACATCGTGCTGGCGCATGCCCAGGTGGTCGGCCGTATAACCGCGCACCCGCTCAATCGCCTCGTTGGTGTGGCGCTCGCCCTGGAGGTCATCCCAGAGCACGTCGATCTTGTTCAGCACGGCAAAGCGGCCGGCGCGATGATCGGCGTGCTGGGTGTCGATGTGCTCTTTCCAGATGGTCATGTCGCTGGCAGTCACACCGGTGTCGGCACTCAGCACAAAGATCACCGCATGGGCGCGGGGCAGCATGCTGATCGTCAGCTCCGGCTCGGAGCCAAGAGCATTCAGGCCCGGCGTATCGAGGATCCGCAGGCCGCGCTCGAACAGGGGGTGGCGGATGCTGATCTGTGCGTTCCGCCAGGCAGGTACAAGTACATTGCCCGGGTTGTTGCGATCATTCTCGAGCATGCCTTCGTCGAAGCCGAGTGCGCGAGCCTCCTCAGGTGGCACACTCTTGACGCGGGCAACCTCGGCAAGCACCTCCCGCATGATCTCAGGGTCGCGCTCATCCAGCTCATGTTTGACCCAGCGTTCCGGCTGCTTGCGCAACTGCTGCAGGGACAGTTCGCCGTTTCGGGTCTCGATGGGAAGCAGGAGCAGGTAGTTTTCATTGGCGCTGCGATCGAAGAACAGCTCCGTGGGGCACATGGTCGTGCGCCCCGCCTGAGACGGGAGCATGCGCTGGCCATACTCGGAGAAGAACAGGGCGTTGATCAGTTCGGTTTTACCGCGGGAGTATTCGCCGACAAACGCAATGGTCAGTTCATCCTCAATCAGCAGCTCCAGCCCGTGGCGTATGCGGGTGCTGACATCGTCGGAGAACAGATTGTTATCCTGCAGCCACAGCCGGTACCTGCCGATCTGGCGGATCAGCTCTTTTTTCCAGTTGTGATAAGCCTCTACCTGCTGCGACAGAGTTCCCTGTTGGTTCATCGGATTTTCCTTCTGCGCGACTTCCTGGTATCCCGCTCAGAACGGGGTGCTCACGGGTGACGGATTAATTACCGTTAATACTATCCTGTTATTTCCAAGTTTGTGGCTGGGCCGGAGTGGAAGAAATGGCCAAACTTGCCGGAAATTCACTAAAAAAGCTGCAAAATCAGTTACATGACTTTGCAGCTCGGGAATGATGGATTTCGTGGCTAAGTGTTACAAAGTGTATATTTGAGACGGCGTTTACATACCGAGCCCGATGGAGCCGAGGCCTGCGGCCATTTTCATGTGTTCAATCACCACTGAGATCACGTTCAGAATCAGGAAAACGATGATGGGTGACAGGTCCAGGCCGCCCATGGAGGGCATGATATTGCGCACCGGGCGCATGACCGGCTCGGTGATCTGGGCGACCAGCTGGATGGCCGGATGGCCGCTGCCCGGCGCGATCCAACTGACGACGACCACTGCAATTACCGACCAGAAATAGATCTTCACGATCAGGTCCAGTACGTTCAGTACCGCCCACACCAGCAGCGTAATCGGATTTATGGCCGGAATGCCGCCGTTCAGCGCCACCAGGATCAGGAAGAAGGTGATGCCCTGAATGATGACTGCAAGAACCAGCGAAGCTCCATCGAAACCGCCCAGGCCAGGAATAACCCGCTGTAGCGGGCGTAGCGGTGGATTGGTGGCCTTGACCACGAATTGAGTGATGGGATTGTAGAAGTCGGCCCTGGCCAGTTGAAGCAGGAACCGAAGCAGCACAATGGTCAGGTAAAAGGTGGATGCGATGAGCAGGATGGTAATCAGAATATCTGCCAGCATGAAGCCGTGTCTCCGTTATCGGTTACTGTTTGCCTGCCAGTTCTTTGGCCATTTCTTCCGAACGCTTGAAGGCGGCCTTGTACGCTTTGGCTACCAGATCGCGCATACCACCTTCCTCGAACGTGTTGATGGCCTGTTCGGTGGTTCCGCCAGGAGACATCACATTACGCTTGAGCTGGCCGGGATCGTGCTCGCTTCGACCGGCCATTTCCGCGGCTCCCGCCATGGTCTGGATAGCCAGTTCCCTCGCGGTTCCGGCGGCGATGCCAGCCTCGGTGGCCGCTTCCTCAAGCGCCTCAAGCATCAGGAAGAAATAGGCGGGGCCGCTGCCGGAGAGGGCGGTAACCGCGTGCAGCAGGTTTTCGTCCTCAACCCAGAGCGCTGACCCGATGCTTTCGAACACCGATTCCACCATCTTCTTCTGTTTGTCTTTCACTTCTTTGTTGGCAAACAGGCCTGCAGCCCCTTTGCCGACCAGGGACGGTGTGTTGGGCATTACCCGAACCATCGGCAGGCCGCCACCAAGCCAACCATCGAGGGTATCCGCTGTCAGGCCGGCGGCGATGGATACCATCAGTGGGCGAGTGTTCTGGACCACTGGTGCAATGTCGCGACAGACATCGGCCATGACCTGGGGTTTCACCGCCAGAACTACCATGTCAGCCTGCTGGGCGCAGTACCGGTTGTCTGTGGTGACGCTTACGCCAAAGCGCTTGCGGATTGTCTGCAGGTGCGCGTCATCCGGCGCGCTGACCCAGATATTGCCGGCCTTATAGCCGTTATCCAGCATACCGCCAATGATGGCGCTGGCCATGTTGCCGGCGCCAATAAAAGAAATGGTTGGTGATGTGCTCAAGGTTAACTCCCCGGTTGATCGGTTAAACGTCCGGCCCTGATCATAGCAGGAACCGGCCGGTTCAGCTCTTTACTGGGCGTTTGCCGAATAGGGCAGTGCCGACCCGTACCCAGGTGGCGCCTTCCGCAATCGCGACTTCCAGGTCGCCGGACATGCCTATCGACAGTGTGTCGAGTGGGCCGGCGTCGGGATGGTCTGACCGCAGCTGTTTCAGAGTATTGGCAAGTTTCCGGAAACTGGCTCTTAACCCTGCTTCGGGCTGATCCGGATCCGGAATGGCCATCAGCCCTCTCAGGCTGAGGTTTGGCAATTCGCCGATTTCGGCCACCAGATCCGGCAGCTCATCCAGAGTGCAGCCGGATTTGCTCTCTTCCTCATTAATATTGACCTGAAGACAGATATTCAATGGCGGCAGCGCAGGATCGCGCTGTTCGCTCAGGCGACGGGCAATCTTGAGGCGGTCCACGCTGTGCACCCAGGCGAAGGCAGAGGCCATCTGCCGGGTCTTGTTGGACTGGATCGGGCCGATGAAATGCCATTCCAGTCCGTCAAGACCAGACAGCGCCTCGATCTTTTTCAGCGCTTCCTGGAGGTAGTTCTCACCAAAGGCCCGCTGCCCGGCAGCGAAGGCTTCCCGCAGGTCTTCCGGTGGTCGGGTTTTGCTGACGGCGAGCAAATGCACAGACCCGGGCGCACGGCCTGCCTGCAATGTTGCTTTTTGTATGCGTCGGGTTACGCTCCCGATGTTGTCTGCTATGCTGCTCATAGTGTGAGAATGCCACGCTCGGTCTGTCACTTGTACGGTGACACGTTACCCGCAGGTCACTGAAATGCCAAGTGAACCGCGCCGGGGCCCCGCCGGGCGGAAGCTACCGGGATAAAAGAAAAAGCCTTCCGAGGATTCCTATGGATATTACTGAACTGCTTGCCTTTTCGGCGAAACAGGGTGCGTCTGACTTGCACCTCTCTGCCGGTTTGCCCCCGATGATTCGTGTTGATGGTGATGTACGCCGCATCAACCTGCCGCCCATGGAGCACAAAGAAGTCCACGGGCTCATCTACGACATCATGAATGACAAGCAGCGTAAGGACTACGAGGAATTCCTGGAAACCGACTTCTCCTTCGAAGTTCCGGGCGTCGCCCGTTTCCGTGTTAACGCTTTTAACCAGAACCGTGGCGCAGGCGCCGTGTTCCGGACCATCCCTTCCAAAGTACTGACCATGGAAGATCTGGGTATGGGGCAGGTGTTCAAGGACGTGTCTTCAGTGCCCCGGGGGCTGGTTCTGGTGACCGGCCCGACCGGCTCGGGTAAGTCCACCACGCTGGCGGCGATGATCGATTACATCAACGACACCCGCTACGAACACGTTCTTACCATTGAAGACCCCATTGAATTTGTACACGACTCCAAGAAATGTCTGGTCAACCAGCGTGAAGTTCACCGCGATACCCTGGGCTTCAACGAAGCACTGCGTTCAGCACTGCGGGAAGACCCCGACATCATTCTGGTGGGTGAGCTTCGGGATCTGGAAACCATCCGCCTCGCGCTGACGGCGGCCGAAACGGGCCACCTTGTGTTCGGCACACTTCACACCACCTCTGCCGCCAAGACCATTGACCGTGTGGTCGACGTGTTCCCGGCGGAGGAAAAGTCCATGGTGCGGTCGATGCTGTCAGAATCCCTGCAGGCAGTTATATCCCAGACCCTGATGAAGAAAATGGGCGGCGGCCGGATTGCGGCGCACGAGATCATGATCGGTACGTCTGCGATCCGGAACCTGATCCGGGAAGACAAGATCGCGCAGATGTATTCGTCGATCCAGACCGGCGGTTCACTGGGCATGCAGACGTTGGACCAGTGCCTGGAGCGGCTGCTGCAGAAAGGGCTTATTTCCCGTGAAGCGGCGCGGGCCAAGGCCAAGATGCCCGATAATTTTTAACTGGTAGGTTCCTGGTGCCTGGAAGTCAGGCACCAAACAAAGAAGACTGGGTACAAAAATGGAATTCGAAAAACTGTTACGGCTGATGGTGGAGAAGGGCGGTTCGGACCTGTTTATTACAGCGGGTGTGCCGCCGAGTATGAAGGTGAACGGGAAGGTTCTACCGGTCACCAAGAACGCGTTGACGCCGGAGCAGACCAGGGAGTTCGTTTACGGCGCCATGAACGACAAGCAGCGCGCCGAATTCGAGGAAACCCATGAGTGTAACTTCGCTATCAGTGCCCGTGGCATTGGCCGTTTCCGTGTTTCTGCCTTTTTCCAGCGCAACCTGTGCGGGATGGTGCTGCGTCGGATCGAGGTAAAGATCCCGCAAATCGATGATCTGTCGTTGCCGGAGGTAATCAAGGAACTGGCCATGACCAAGCGTGGCCTGATCATGTTCGTGGGCGCTACCGGTACCGGCAAGTCTACGTCCCTTGCGGCCATGCTCGGGCATCGTAACCGCAACAGCCGTGGCCACATCATTTCCATCGAAGACCCGATCGAATTCGTGCACCAGCATCAGGGTTGTATCGTCACCCAGCGCGAGGTGGGTATCGACACCGAGAGCTTTGAAGTGGCCCTGAAGAACACCCTGCGCCAGGCACCAGACGTTATTCTGATCGGTGAGGTTCGTACCCGGCAGACCATGGAATATTCCGTGCAATTCGCCGAGACCGGTCACCTGTGTCTGGCGACCCTGCACGCCAACAACGCCAACCAGGCGCTGGACCGGATCATCCAGTTCTTCCCGCCGGAACAGCACAACCAGATCTGGATGGACCTGTCCCTGAACCTCAAGGCGATCGTGGCTCAGCAGCTGGTGCCAACGCCAGATGGCAAGGGCCGTAAGGCGGTTATCGAGGTGCTGATCAATACCCCGCTGGTATCGGACCTCATCCGGAAGGGCGAGGTGCATCGGCTGAAAGAGCTGATGTCCAAATCCAACGAATCCGGCATGCAGACCTTTGACCAGGCGCTTTATCAGCTCTATGCAGAAGGGTCGATTACTTATGAGGACGCCCTGGCTCATGCTGATTCTGCTAACGACCTGCGCCTGATGATCAAACTGGGTGCCGATGCCCAGGGGGCCGACAAGCTCTCGTCTTCCGTCGACAAGCTTTCCATTCAGGATGACTGAATACCGGCTGAGCATAAGACGTTGGTCGTAGAAAGTTAGGGCCCCGAACCGTTAGGGATGGCATTTGAGGCCAGTAAGGGGTGGTGCGTATACTCCGCGCGATTCAATAAGGAGATACCATCCACCACCGTTCCTCAACGCTTGCACGAGCTGTACGTCTTACCACCCTCGCGGCGCTCGCCGCACCTGCCTCTACCCTGGCAGGCGGCTTCTCCCTCAATGAGCAGAGCGCCAGTGCGATGGGCACCGCTAACGCCGGTGCCGCCGCCAACCCCGAAAATGCGACCACCGTTCTTTTTAACCCCGCCGGTATGAGCCAGTTGTCGGGCACAAATATTTCGTTTGGTGCTGCGGTTCTGGATATTGATGCTGAGGCCAGCGATGACAGCGCCCAGGCGGTAAACCAGCTAGGCCAGCCTGTCTCAGGTTCGGGAGGCGGGGATATTGCTGATCCTGCGGTCCTGCCGAATTTCTATCTTACTCATGAAGTCAGCGAATCCATTGATGTGGGTTTCGGCATACACGCGCCCTACGGATTGGCGGCCGATTACGAAGACGATTTTGCCGGCCGATACTTTGCTGATGAAACCGAGTTGACGGTCATTGCGTTTACGCCCTCAATCTCTGTCAGTAATGGGGAAGGGCTGTCGATGGGTGCCGGAATCAACCTGATGTATGCGGAAGGCAAACTGACAAGGTTCCTGGATAACTCAGCAGCAAGTCTTGCTGTTTCTTCCCAGAATGGCACCCCGAATCCGTCTCTGTATGATCAGGGATATGCCGATATTGAGGGTGATGATATCGGTGTGACTTTCCGGGTCGGTTTTTTGTATGAGCTCTCGAACAGAACCCAGTTTGGTCTCAGCGCCCAGACCGGTACTGAGCTGAATTTGAAGGGCGATGCCAAGCTGAGCAACTTTGTTGATCCAGCCAATGGTGTTATCACGCCGACCAACGCCTTCGAAAAAGTGGAGGTGCCGCTTGCGATTCCCGAGAGCGTAACGCTTGGTGCAAGGCATAAGCTGACCAACCAGGTAACCCTGCTGGCCGGGGCGACCTACGCCAAGTGGAGTCGCTTTGAAGAGCTGGATATTGTCAGTCGTGAGGCTGGGGGCGAGATTGCCGGGGCCCCTCAGGAGGGCGCTATTCTCAGTCACGTAACCGAGAAGTGGCAAAATACCTGGCAGTTCAACGTTGGGGCAATCTGGCAGGCATCACCAGAATGGGCCTTCAAAACCGGTTATGCGTTTGATGAGTCTCCGGTCAACGAGAATTTTGTGACTGCCAGGATCCCCTCCAATGACCGTCATTGGCTGACCCTTGGAGCGCAATGGGCTGATGCGCAGAGTGGTTGGGTAGTTGATGTGGCTGCGGGCACGCTGATCTTCGATGGCGATGCGCGAGTCAATGAAAGAAACTACCAGCACGAGAACCCCACGCAGGTTGCTCAGCTGCGGCCTGGTCTGGAAGATCCAAGCAATTACCGCGGTAGCTATGATTTGAGCGCCTGGAGTGCTGCGTTCGAAGTAAGCAAGTCCTTCTAAAATCCGGAGAATCTGGCCGGCTGAAGGCCGGTCAGCCAACCACCTGGCCACGGTAGATGACTTTTTTCTTCCGTGGCGGGTCGATCTGTCCCTCCTCGTCCTGTTCCGCTGATGCGGGCGGAGCATCGGCAATGACCTGGCCTCTGTAGTTGCGCTTGAGGCCGTCATCTTCTTCCTCGGGCTCAATATTGAGCTGCGGAACCCGTTCTTTGAGGGTCTCCCAAACACGAATCAGCTGACTGGAGCGGGTTTTCCGCGCGTAATCGGCCAGTTGTTGTTCCAGATGCTCTTCCGTGAGGTGCAGTTTGACGCCGAATTCCGTGTGAATCAGGCGGCGGCACTGGTGAACCAGTTTCAGCACGCTGGGGTCCAGCAGCCAGCTACGTTCAGATGCCAGAGAAGTCATGGTATGAGCCTCGGAGATGGGTGTCACAACATGGCGCAGCCCGGAGTGTCTGATGGGGCGGCGCCGACTCTGGAATCGTAGCGAATATCGTGCCGTAAAGGCGATAGAATCGGCCGGCGTTGGCGCCTCCGCGGCCTGGCGGCAAGCCGCGAAAGCTGAGGGCAGGTTCAGTGTTTGCAAGTATGAGCGTTTTCGGTGCGTGCAAGGGCGTCCATGCCCTGTTTTGGGGAGCGTCAGTGTGCCTCATCCCAGTTGTCGCCGACGCCGGCTTCCACCAGCAGGGGAACGTCCAACTCGGCCGCTGCCGACATACGCTTCTCAAGTCCTGATCGGATCTTGTCGAGTGCCGATTCTTTGACCTCAAGAATCAGTTCATCGTGCACCTGCATGGTCATGCGAGCTTCATCGGCGTGCTCTTTGAGCAGCCAGTTCTCTACATCCACCATGGCCCGCTTGATGATATCCGCGGCAGTACCCTGCATCGGGGCGTTGATAGCGGTTCGCTCCGCAGCCTGCTGCAGCTGTTTGTTGCGGGCGTTTATCTCTGGCAGGTACAGGCGCCGGCCGAAGAGCGTCTCCACGAAACCGTCGTCATGGGCCTGTTTGCGGATGTTGTCCATGTATTTAAGAACGCCGGGATAGCGTTCGAAATAACGATCGATGTATTCCTGGGCGAGTTTGCGCTCAACGTCCAGTTGCCGCGAAAGGCCAAAAGCGGACATGCCGTAGATCAGGCCGAAGTTGATGGCCTTGGCGCTCCGACGCTGGTCTGAGGACACATCGTCAAGGCTGACCCCGAATACTTCCGATGCCGTTGCCTTGTGAATGTCTTCGCCCTTCTCAAACGCTTTGAGCAGTCCTTTGTCTCCCGAGAGATGGGCCATGATCCGAAGCTCGATCTGAGAGTAGTCGGCAGCGACGAGCTTGTATCCCTCGGGTGCAATAAAGGCCTGCCGTATACGGCGTCCCTGTTCGCTCCTGATGGGGATATTCTGCAGGTTGGGTTCCGACGAGGACAGTCGACCAGTAGCAGTGACAGCCTGATGGTAGGACGTGTGTACCCGGCCGGTACGATGGTGAATCAGCTCCGGCAGCGTGTCGGTGTAGGTCGACTTCAGCTTGCTCAGGCTTCGGTGCTCAAGAATCAGACGCGGCAGTTCGTGTTCGTGGGCGAGTTCCTGAAGCACCGGCTCCGCTGTTGACGGCGCGCCCTTTGGGGTTTTCTTGATGACCGGCAGCCCCATCTTGTCGTAGAAGATCGCCTGCAGCTGCTTGGTGGAGCCCAGGTTGAAGGTTTCCCCGGCCACTTCATGGGCCTCTTTTTCCAGCTCCGCCATGCGCTCCGCCAGTTCCTGGCTGTGCTGGCGCAGAGTGCTCGCGCTGATGAGGGTGCCACGTTGCTCCATTCGCGACAGTACCGGCACCAGGGGTAAATCGATATCTTCGTACACAGCGGCCAGTTTTCCGGTTTCTTTCAGCTTCGGTCGCAGGGTCTGGTGCAGGCGCAGGGTAATGTCCGCATCTTCGGCGGCGTAGGGCGCCGCTTTTTCAAGGTCAATCTGGTTGAAAGTGAGCTGTTTCGCGCCTTTCCCCGCAATGGACTCAAAGCTGGTGGTCTTCTCGCCGAGGTAGTACATGGCGAGGCTGTCCATATCGTGCCGCGTGGCCACAGAGTTCAGGACGTAGGATTCCAGCATGGTGTCTTCGGCAATGCCCTCCAGGGTAATGCCGTGGTTGGCCAGTACGTTTTTGTCGTACTTCAGATTCTGGCCGACCTTTGCCACGTCGGGGTTCTCCAGCAGTGGTTTAAGCTGGTCCAGCACCTGATCACGGTCCAGCTGCTCGGGCGCGCCCATATAGTCGTGCCCCAGCGGGACATAGGCGGCTTCACCCGGCTTTACGGCAAAGGAGACACCGACGATTTCGGCGTCCATGTAGCGAAGGCTGGTGGTCTCTGTGTCGAATGCAAACAGCTCCGCCGCCCGAAGGCGCTCCAGCCACTGATCCAGTTCTTTCTGGTCGGTGATGATGCTGTAGTCTTTTCCGCCGGTTTCCGGTTTGGGGTTTTCATCGCCGGCTCTGGCATTGCTGGAAGAGGAACTTTCGTCCTCTTCGAGTTCGGCGATCCAGCTTCGGAATTCATACTCCCTGAACAGCTCAAGCAATTGCTGGTCGTCCTGCTCCCGGAGTTTCAGGTCTTCCAGGCCAAAATCGAGTTCCACGTCGGTGCGGATGGTCGCCAGTTCACGGCTCAGGGGCAGGGTCTCCGTTGCGTCCCGCAGGTATTCACCGATCTTGCCTTTGATCTCGTCGGCGTGTTCGATGACGTTGTCCAGGTTGTCGTAGCTCTGAAGCCATTTGACCGCGGTTTTCGGTCCGCACTTGTTGACGCCGGGGATGTTGTCCACCTTATCGCCCACCAGGGCCAGGTAATCGACAATCTGCTCCGGAGTAACGCCGAATTTCTCCACCACGCCGTCCCGGTCCATCCGGGTCTCGGTCATGGTGTTAATCAGCGTAACGTGATCGCTGACCAGCTGCGCCATGTCCTTGTCGCCGGTGGAGACCACCACATCGATGCCTTTGCTGGTCGCTTCGTTGGCGAGGGTGCCGATCACGTCGTCAGCCTCAACGCCTGTCACCGTTAGCAGCGGCAGTCCCATGGCCTTTACGATCTCGTGAATCGGCTCGATCTGGCAGGCGAGATCCTCCGGCATGGGAGGTCGGTTTGCCTTGTACTCTTCATAGAGATCGTGCCGGAAGGTTTTGCCCTTGGCGTCGAACACCACCACCATCTTGGACCCGGGAAAATCCTGCTCCAGGCGCCGGAGCATGCTGATCACGCCTTTAATGGCTCCGGTCGGATGATCCTTGCTTGTGGTGAGTGGTGGAAGTGCATGATAAGCACGGAAAAGATAGGACGATCCGTCCACAAGAACCACAGGTGGTGTGTTTTTGCTGGTCATGTCAAAACAGGTCCGGAATCTGATTGAAGCGTGGGTTGGCTTATGCAACTCTGTACTGAAATCGATGGACGAAAGGGTATCACGAAAATGAAACGAATCGCCTGCCCGGCTTTGTTGCTCGCCTGTCTGCCTTTGGCTGCCCTGGCCCAGGAAGAAGGCGCTCTGGATGAGACGCCGGTGACAACTCCCGACGAGCCAGTGGTGATCTCGGATTACCAGCCTGCAAGCCAGGGCCCCGAGATTGTTATTCGCCCGGGTGAGCAGGAAGTGTTCTATGAATACCGGGTCAACGGACAGCTGATGGAAATCAAGGTTGTACCGGAAGTCGGACCGGAGTATTACCTGGTGCCGGCGGATGGCGGCGGTTGGATCCGGGAAACCGAGTCCGACATGTTGGTGCCTAGCTGGGTGATTTTCCGCTGGTAAACCTCAGTCAGATCAGATCGACGTTGACCGGCGTTGAGCGCCGGCTCTCCAACCCCTGAATATCCACGGTGGTGATGGCGAACTCGTAAGCGCCTGGCGCCATCTCCGCCAGAGAGAGTCTTGTGGTTGCAGGACTCTCAATGCGGATAACCCTGAAGTTGTCCTGGTGTCTGAACCGGTAGTAGACCCTGAATTCCGCAATCTCTCCAAGTGCCAGTGACGAGCCGTCCTCACGGGTCAGTGGAGCTGTCCATGTCAATTCCTTCGGCTCAGTGGCTGTATATCCGGTTTCCCGAGTCTGCCCAAGTGTGGTCATGAGCCCGTCGGTCGCCTTGTTCAGCCGCGAATCTGCGATTTCACTGGCCCTGTCAGAGCTGGTGCTGACGGCGCGGGAATCTTCCTGGCAGGCAGTAAGGAGGAAAGAGGCGGCAATCACTGGTAAAAGAAATAGGGAGAAATGCGGTTGTCGGGTTTTGCTGGTGGTCATGGTTACTCGCATACGGGCCTGATCGAGGCCTTTGTTGATTAAGCGTATGGAGCCTGAATAAAGCGGGGAGACGGGCTTCTGAGACAGCTCGGCATTATGCCAGCCGGGTTTTCAGGATCAAGTGAATAATCCGTAAAAGCCTTATTCGACCACTTCCTGCTTTTAGTATGAACATTCTAATTTTAGAGCGTAGCTTAGGTGGTGAGATTGAAGTAAGGCCCTCGTTGCACTGGTTTCGACAGGGCCTTGAAACTTTCAGTAAACCAAGGGGATTTATCATGGGTAAACTCAAGTCTTATCAGGAACAGCTCCAGGAAATCGTGGACAAGGGTATCAATGCTGCTGAAGAGCAGCAGAAGAAGCTGGCTTCCAAGCCGTTCGATTACGCCGAGAAGCTCGAGTCTGAAGCGCGCGAGTACAGCGTGAAGACCCTGCGCAAGCGTTACAACGGCTACAGTGACAGCCTGTTCGATCAGCTTCGCAACCTGAACAGCCGTTTTGGCAGCTTTGCTGGTGACCTGGTCGCCAAGCTGGAAAAAGAAGCAGCCGAAGGCGCTGATGCAGTTGCAGAAGCCGCGGAAGACGTGTCTGACGCAGCGCAGGATGCCAAGAAGTCTGTTGAGCCGAAGAAGCCGGCTGCACGCAAGACGACTGCGCGCAAGACCACTTCTACTGCCAAGAAGAGTACTGCTTCCGCCTGAGCCGCGGATAGTGAATTACCGATAGGTGAGTGAAACCAAAAGGCCGCCGGGTAAAACCGGTGGCCTTTTTAGTCTGCTGGGCATTTCCAGTAAAAGGATCAGTTTTCGGTTTCGGTATGGTCAAGCGGTAAGGTCCGTGGCTCGCCGGTAACCTCTTCCAGGCGCTCTATGTCGGCCTCGAAGGCCTTGCGCAGTTCTTCGATTTCCTGGGTTTGTGAGGTGATTTCCCGCTCAATGTCGCGAATCTGGGCCTCCAGCCGCCGGATCTTGTCCAGCGTGCCCTCGGGAATCTCGCGACCGGCCCGCTCCATGTTGGCGGCCCGGCTCTGTTCGTTATCCAACTGGCTCGATATCACCGATATATTGCCGCGCTTGAGCTGGATAAGACCCTCGAGCTCGCGGATTTTCCGGTGCATGGCTTTCACGGCCTGATCCGGATGGCTGAAGCGTTTCAGCAGCGCGCGGTCTTGCTCGCGCTGCTCTGCGAGTTCCTTCTGGCGCTGTTTTTCCGCTTCCCGGGCAGCAATTTCTTCTTCGGTTGGTGCCGGCGGAATGGTTTCGATCACGCGGCCATTGTTGCTCAGGATGTCATAGCCCCGCTTGGTGGCTTCCTGGGGGATGGTGCTGCTGATTACGATCTGGCCGTTCTCATCCGTGTAACGGTACATATTGGCAGCCGCCTGGGCAGAAAACCCCAGGGCAAGCGCCAGCGCCGTTGTTTTAACAGACAGTGCGGTCAGACGATTGGCCATCAATCAGACTCCGTAACGATCCCGATAACTGGCTACCTTTTCGGCATGCCCGGCAAACTCCGGGTTGGCTTTAAGATAGTCCAAAACCTGCTCGAGACGAATAATGCTCACGACCGGAATACCGAATTCCTTTTCCACTTCCTGGATGGCAGACAGTTCGCCATTGCCTTTTTCCTGGCGATCCAGAGCAATCAGCACGCCTGCAGGTTCAGCCCCGGCGGCCCGGATGATATCGATGGATTCCCGGATCGCGGTACCGGCGGTGATCACATCATCGACAATCAGTACTTTGCCCTGCAACGGTGCGCCAACAATGTTGCCGCCCTCACCATGATCTTTCTTTTCCTTACGATTAAACGCAAAGGGTTTGCTGTTACCGTCTGTAGCCAGCGCCATTGCTGTGACCGTGGCCAACGGAATGCCCTTATAGGCAGGGCCGAAAATAATGTCATAATCCAGGCCACTGCGCGCGATCGCGGCGGCATAGGCCTTGCTTAACTGAAGCAGGTCGTCCCCGGTATTGAAAAGTCCAGCATTGAAGAAGTAGGGGCTGGTTCGGCCCGACTTGAGCGTGAACTCACCAAAGCGTAGTACATTCCGGCGGATGGCAAATTCGATAAATTTTTGCTGATAGTCGTGCATGACAAGGCTTCTGGCGGGTGTTGATCTTTAATTAGCTCGTAAAAACGGTATCATACACACAAACCGAATCAGGGAACACGTATGCGGGTAGTATCAATCAGCGTCAATGGCCTCGCCCAGGCTGTTGAAAAAGGTTTTTTCGACTGGCTGGCGGAGCAGGACGCTGACGTGGTCTGCGTTCAGGACCATCGCATGCGGGCCTACGAGATTGAGGACTATAACCTGATTCCGGAAGGTTACGAGGCCTACTTTATTGATGGCGAAAAGAATGAAGATGGCGGTGTCGGCATATACACCCGTCATTTCCCGAAGGCCATCATGTATGGATTTGCCAACGAACAGGCCGATCGGGAAGGCCGGTTCATTCAGGCCGATTTTGACAAGGTCTCGGTTGCCTGCGTCCTGGCGCCCTGTGCGCTGGGTCGTGAGGACGAGCTGATTGGCGAGGACGACCTGACGGTTCTCGACCACAAGGACGAATTCATGGAGTCCTTCGGTCTGCACATGCAAAAGACCCTTCGTAAGCGCCGTCAGTTCATCTTCTGCGCCAACCTGCAGACTGCCCATCACGTAACCGACGCCAGCCCGCTGTACCACAAACTGGATTTCTCCGGTTTCCTGCCCCACGAGCGTGCCTGGTTGGATCGTCTGTTCGATGAGATGGGCTGCGTTGACGGCTTCCGGGAGATCAACAAGCAGAGCAATCAGTTCACCTGGTGGCCCGAGCAGGCCGAGGGTTCCCGCAAGAATGCCGGCATCCGGGTGGATTACCAGCTGCTGACACCAGGAATCCGCAAGACCATCGAAGATGGCTGGATTGACGACTCAACCCGCTTCTCTGATCACGCCCCGGTGATCATGGATTACGACATCGAAATCGGCTTCTAAGCTCTGAGGAAGGCGCCTGCGCGGCAACGCTTCCCCAGACACGCTACAAGCACTTCCCTGTGCGCTTGAATCGGGCCATCCATGGCCCTCAACAGTCTGGGAAAGGTTTCCCCCTCCGGACACGCGGGCAACAAACTTAATCTGCCAGCGCCGCCTTCTGAATCTCAAACAACTGCTCAATACCCTGTTTGGCCAGAGTCAGCATGCTGTCCAGTTCTGACTGGTCGAACGGTGCACCTTCCGCAGTCCCCTGAATCTCAATGAAACCGCCCCGGTCCGTCATGATGACGTTCATGTCGGTTTCGGCCTCGGAGTCTTCCGGGTAGTCCAGATCCACCACCGGGGTGCCTTTGTAAACACCGACTGAAAGCGCGGCGACCATCTGCTTGAGCGGAGATTTCTTGAGGCGCTTGTCAGCAACCAGGTGGTTCAGGGCATCAACCAGTGCCACGCAGCCGCCGGTGATGGCTGCGGTGCGGGTGCCGCCATCGGCCTGGATGACATCGCAGTCAATGGTGATGGAGTGTTCACCGAGAGCGGTCAGATCCACCGCTGCACGCAGGGAGCGGCCAATCAGGCGCTGGATTTCGACGGTCCGGCCACCCTGCTTGCCGCGGGCAGCTTCACGGCCCATTCGGCTGCCGGTAGAGCGGGGCAGCATGCCGTATTCGGCGGTGATCCAGCCCTTGCCTTCACCCCTCAGAAACGGAGGGACCTTGTTTTCGACGGAGGCAGTGCAGATGACTTTTGTGTCCCCGAATTCCACCAGCACAGAGCCTTCGGCGTGACGGGTGTAGTTGCGGGTGATTCGAACATCTCTGGGTTGTTCGGGCGTTCTGCCGCTTGGACGCATAGTTTTTCCTGAAGTCAGTTTTGAATGTCCGGGAGCGAGTCCCGGGCGAACGTTTGTCGAAAAGGCCGGTCAGTATATCACGTTGGGGTTGGCCTTTTGTCCGGTTCGCCGTTGCTGTTAAGAGCCTGTTAAACTTCATCAATACAACACTATCGAAGCGGAGCTGACATGATCCGAAGTATGACTGCATTTGCCCGCAAGGACGTCCAGGGAGACTGGGGAACGTTGACCTGTGAAATCCGGACCGTGAATCACCGGTATCTCGAACCCTCCTTCCGCCTGCCGGAAGCGTTCCGTGAGCTGGAGAACCGGTTCCGGGAGGAACTGAGAAAGCAGTTGAAGCGGGGCAAGGTGGATGTCTCCATGCGCTTGCAGTCGGCAGAGAAAGGCTCGCAAAGTTTCGAGATCAGCGAAGACATGGCCCAGGCGGTGAATGAGGCGGCCAACCACATCAACCGGATTCTGGATAATCCGGCCCACATCAATGCCCTGGACATACTCAGGTGGCCGGGCGTGCTGTCAGTGCCGGAACAGGATTATAGCCCTGCAAAAGAGGCTGCCGTCGGACTGTTCGAGCAAACCGTGGCCGAACTTGCATCGGTGCGCGAGCGGGAGGGGGAGCGCCTGCGGCCACTGTTCGAAGATCGCCTGAAAACCATGGGTGATCTCGTTGCCGACGTCCGTAGGCGTATGCCGGAATTGCTCGAGGCGCAGGAGAAAGCGCTGCGAGATCGGTTCGAAAAAGCCAAAGTGGAACTGGATGCCGAGCGGGTTGCCCAGGAGATGGTGATGCTGGCTCAGAAAAGCGATGTGGCCGAGGAGCTGGACCGGCTGGATGCCCATATCGGTGAGGTGTCCGATACTCTGAAAAGCGAAGATGCCATTGGCCGGCGGCTGGATTTTCTCATGCAGGAGCTCAATCGAGAGGCCAACACCCTGAGCAGCAAGAGCATTGATGCCGGCGTTACCCGTACTGCAGTGGATCTCAAGGTTCTGATCGAACAGATGCGAGAGCAGGTGCAGAATCTGGAATAAGCCGGATCTCTACGCCGGTGGTCAATTCAGTGTGAGGTCGCTCAGTTCCGCCGACAGTTCGAACGTCATCTTGCGCTTGTTCAGGGGGCAGTCGAATTCCAGGTAAAAGGCGAGGAGCTGCAAGGGTACGCCGGCCGGTCGCCCGTAAAGGCGATCACCGATGATCGGATGGCCGAGGCCCGCCAGATGCCGGCGAATCTGGTGTTTTCGTCCGGTTTCGATACTGATTTCCAACAGTGAAGTTTCCCCGGTTTCGTCCAGCTCGAGCGTTGAGACACGGCTGACGGCCGCCTTGCCCTCGACGGGCGCATCAACGAGCTGCTCCCGAGCGTCGATGAGGCCGGCCACTCGCGCCTTGTAGTGTTTGGTCATGGTCCGCCCCGAAAAACACTGGGAAAGGGCGCCGGCCGCTTTCGAGTCATGGGCGATCAGCATCAGCCCGGCAGCGTCGGCGTCGAGCCTGTGGATCAGATGGCATGGTTGCTCAAGCTGGATTTCGGCCAGGCGAAGCAAACTGCAGTGGTCGCCCCACTGGGAGCCCTGGGCCAGTAGCCCATGAGGTTTGAACCAGACGGTGTAGCGCCCCGCATTCTCCAGGAGAATCGGCTTTTCCGGTTTCCTCTCAAGCACCTTCTCGTCGTAGTAAAGCTGTAGTCGGATACCCGGTTTCAGCTCCTTTGTGGCACGGCGTAGCCGAAGGCGTTTGCCTTTGTGAGTCCACCAGCAGGCGCCTTTGGTCATGGCGTCCTTGATTTTCTGACGCGAAAGCCCGGGGGCCGCCTCGCTCAGGGCGTCGATGGCTTTGCCTGGCTGCTTCACGGTGATGTCGATGGTGGTTCGCATGGGTTCTTGCAGTCGCTGAACAGTGGATAGGCAAATGGTATCAGCTGACGCCCTTGTGGGGTGCGGTGTTTTGCCAAAGTCCGTATAATTCCGTGCTTTACTGGCCGGAATACGCGGCCGCCGTGTCCAGGTTTGGAGTTCTCGGGTTATGAGTCAGGCAGTTGAGCAGGGTACTCTGTACGTTATCTCCGCGCCATCCGGTGCCGGCAAGACCAGCCTTGTGGCGGAAATGCTCCGCAATGACGAGAAGCTCGGTGTTTCCGTCTCGCACACGACCCGCTCGATGCGGGAGGGCGAACAGAACGGGGTGAACTATCACTTTGTCAGCCGGACCGTGTTCGAGGCGATGATTGGCGAGGGCGACTTTCTGGAGCACGCCGATGTCTTCGGCAATTACTACGGCACTTCCCAGGCATGGGTTCGGGAAACTCTGGCAACAGGCCAGGATGTGATCCTGGAGATCGACTGGCAGGGTGCCGCTCAGGTGCGACGGCTTATTCCCGAGTGTGTCAGTATTTTCATCGTGCCACCCTCTCCGGAAGTGCTGCGCGACCGACTGGTCGGGCGTGGCACCGATGCGCCGGAGATAGTGGAGCGGCGCCTGGCCGAGGCTGAGGAAGAGTGCCGTCACGCAGTGGAGTTCGACTTTCTGGTGGTCAATGACGACTTCGAAGCGGCCCTCGGAGATCTGCTCGCGATTGTCCGGGCCCAGCGCCTTCGCATGGAAGTGCAGCAGCCAAGGCATCGAGCGTTGCTGGCGGGATTGTCCGGCCCGGCGTGATACGGGGTTTTCCTGTATACAAATTGAACCGGCCACAGTAAACTGTGCGGTCTGCTGAAACAGTCATTTTATGAGTCGGGGAAGTTATGGCACGAGTTACCGTTGAAGATTGTCTGGAAAACGTTGATAACCGCTTCCAGCTGGTAATGCTGGCAACCAAGCGTGCCCGTCAGCTCGCTACCAAGGGTGCCGAGCCGATGGTGGCTGAAGAAAATGATAAGCCCACGGTTATCGCTCTGCGCGAGATTGCCGAAGGCAAGATTACTCGTGATCTCCTCAAGGAAGAAGACGACGAGTGACCCAGCTGCGGAGCCAGGTATATAAGTATCTGTCCGCAAGCGAGAAGCATTGAAATCTGTCCCCGCGGTTTTATAGTGTAGCTATAGAACGTTGCTGGAAGGACTCTGGAAGGACCCGGATGCGTGCATTCGGGTTTTTTTGTCCCTGAATTTCATGAAGTCGTGGAGGCGCGGTGTCGGCAGAGGCTACGGTTGAAGGACTGGCTCGAGAGCTAAGTTCCTATCTGGATACCACTCGCATCAATCAGGTGCGACGCGCCTATTATTATGCCGAGCAGGCCCATGAGGGCCAGATGCGTAAGAGCGGCGACCGGTACATTACTCACCCCCTGGCTGTCGCCCATATTCTCGCCGATCTCCGTCTGGATCATCAGAGCCTGATGGCGGCGATGCTTCACGATGTGATCGAAGACACCGGCATTCCCAAGGATGCCCTGGCGGAGCAGTTCGGCGACGATGTTGCGGAACTGGTGGATGGCGTCAGCAAGCTTACCCAGATCGAATTCCGGTCCCGGGCGGAAGCCCAGGCTGAAAACTTCCAGAAGATGACTCTGGCCATGGCCAGAGATATTCGGGTCATTCTGGTGAAGCTGGCGGACCGCCTTCACAATATGCGCACCCTGGGCCCCATGCCCTATGAGAAGCGCCAGCGCATTGCCACCGAGACCCTCGATATCTACGCCCCCATCGCGAACCGCCTGGGTATGCACTCGATCTGCACCGAGCTCGAGGATCTGGGGTTTACCTCGCTGTATCCGATGCGTTCGAGATACATTTCAAAAGCGGTGGACAAGCTCAGGGGCAGCCACCGCGAAATCATCGAGGATATTCGTGGCAAATTGCAGGAGAAGCTTGAAGAGCGCGGCCTGCCGGGGCGGATTCTGGGCCGGGAAAAGCACTTGAACAGCATCTACAACAAGATGAAGTTCAAGCAGAAATCCTTCCATGAAATCATGGACGTTTACGCGTTCCGGATCATCACCGATACCGAAGACGACTGCTACCGGATCCTTGGTGCCGTACACAGCCTCTACAAACCCCTCCCGGGCCGCTTCAAGGACTACATAGCCATGCCCAAGGCCAATGGCTACCAGTCCATCCACACCACTCTGTTCGGGATGCACGTGAACATCGAGATCCAGATCCGTACCGAGGAGATGGAGCATATCGCCAATAACGGGATTGCGGCGCACTGGATGTATAAGAATGAACCCAGCAGCGTGACCAGCGCCAACCAGGCCCGGGTCGACCGCTGGGTGAAGGGGCTGATGGAAATGCGGGAACGGGCCGATGACTCTATGGAGTTTATCGAGCATGTAAAGGTAGACCTGTTCCCGGACGAGATATACGTTTTCACCCCGAAAGGCCGCATCATGGAGTTGCCAAGCGGGGCAACGCCAGTAGACTTTGCCTATGCCATCCACACGGACATCGGCAACGCCACCGTAGCCTGTCGAATCAACCGCAACCTGGGTTCCCTCAGCCAGCCTCTGCAGAGTGGCCAGACCGTGGAAATCATCACTGCGCCCGGCGCCCGCCCCAACCCGGCCTGGCTCAGTTTCGTGGTGACCGGCAAGGCCCGGAGCAGTATCCGGCACGTGCTCAAGAGCCAGAAGCGCGCGGAATCGCTGGAGCTCGGTCGCACCCTGCTGAAGAAATCCCTGAAAGGGTTTGGTGCGAAACTTTCCGAGATCAGCGACGCCCAGAAGCAAGCCGTGGTGAACCACAATCAGGTGAACAGTTTTGATGATCTGATCAGTGACATCGGGCTCGGCAACCGGATGGCCTATCTGGTGGCTCGTCAGCTCGCGAGCGGCTCAGAGGTTGCCGAAGCCATTGAGGCTCCCAGGGATATCGAGGGTGGCAATCATAGCCCGGTGACCATTCGTGGCACGGAAGGCCTTCTGGTCCGGTTCGCCAGCTGTTGCAAACCGATTCCGGGAGACCCGGTGGTTGGGGTGATGGATTCCGGCAAAGGTATGGTGATTCATTCCGATACCTGCTCCCGGTTGCCCGAGGACGATGAGGGGCGGGCTCGCCTCACGCATCTTAAATGGGCCAAGGACATTACCGACGAATTTTCCGTGGAGCTCCGGGTAGAGCTGGAGCGCCAGCGCGGTGTGATTGCCGAGATGGCCAATGCGGTTGCCATGGCGGACGGCAACATCGAGCGCATTAACGTGGAAGAGCAGAACGCCCGCTTTGGCGTTGTCAGTCTAGTGGTACACGTTAATGGTCGCCGGCACCTGGCCCGGGTGATGCGCCGGATCCGCAACATTCGTGCGATTACCCACATCAGCCGTGTGCGGCACTGACCCCGACCAAAGCCCGGTTGACAGGCGCGCCACGCAAGGGCGAGGATTGGCGTTTTGGAAGAGAGGAAACCAAGGGTCATGACCAACAAATCCGTAATTCAGACCGAGAATGCGCCCCAGGCGATCGGCACATACTCCCAGGCGGTAAAGGCAGGGGATACCGTGTACCTGTCTGGCCAGATTCCGCTGGTGCCGGAAACCATGGAAGTGGTCGCCGGCGATTTCTCTGCCAAGACCCGGCAGGTATTCGATAACCTCAAGGCCGTTTGCGAGGCCGCCGGTGGCGAGCTGAAGGACATTGTGAAACTGAACATCTACATGACAGACCTGGCCAATTTCGCCACGGTCAACGAGATCATGGCCACCTATTTCCAGGAACCGTATCCGGCCCGAGCGGCGGTAGGTGTCGCGGCGCTGCCCAAGGGAGTGCCCATTGAAATGGAAGCGGTGATGGTGCTCAGCTAAGACCTGAAAACACCTGAATTGAGAAAAGGCGGCCTTGGCCGCCTTTTTTAATGCCGAAGGCTCACCCCTGATCAATCATGTCGCGGTAGCCGGCACGGAAATCCGGGTAGCGGAACTGGAAGCCGGTGTCCAGCAGTCGCTTGTTGCTGCAGCGTTTGCTCCCGGCCCGGCCACCTTTCCGGGCATCAGGCTGCGGATCGGCGCAGGGCGTTTGCTGCCGCACCCAATCTACTACCTCATCAAGTCTTACCGGCTCGCAATCGCTGGCAAGGTAGCAGGTCTCCAGTGACGCTCCCGAAAGTGCCAGCTTCACAAGGTGGGCAGCGGCCTCCGCTGCATCCTCCTCATGAATCCGGTTACTGAACGGTGCTGGCTTCGCCGGATTCATGCGCCCCTCCTGGACCTCCTCGAGAAAACGCCGCCGTGAAGGCCCGTAAATGCCGCTGTATCGAATGATTGTCGCCGGATGGCCGCTTTCCAATGCGGTCTGTTCACCGGCCAGGACCTGCTCGCCGCTGAACCGGGCCGGTTCTGTGGGGCTGGATTCATCTACCCAGCTGTCGTCATCCTGTGAATAGACACTGCTGCTGCTCACAAAGAAAAGGTGCTTCAGAGACTGACTGCCGACGGCCGCCAACAAATTTTCCAGGCCAGTCACATAGGCATCGCGATAGCCCTGCTGGTCGTAGCTGGAGGGCGTCAGGCAATAGAGGATGATATCGAGATCAGCAGGAAGTTTGCGGGCCAGGGTCTCAGGCCTGGTCAGATCGGCGCCAATGCCGTGAACGCCCTCGGGAACAAGCCCGGGATTTCGCCGCAGGCCAAACACGGTGGCCGAGGTTGTCAGCCGGCTGGCAATGGCGCCACCGAGTTTGCCGCAACCGGCAACGAGAATTCGGGGCGTCTTACGACGTTCAGTGATTGCCATAGACAATTTCAATCCTTATGCTTTACCTCATAAATTCGTGAAACTTCGACCCGCATCTATCTGACCGGAGCTCACCATGACTCTCACCGAGTTACGATACGTCGTTACGCTGGCCCGCGAAAGGCATTTTGGCCGGGCTGCAGAGCGTTGCCATGTCAGCCAGCCAACGCTCAGTGTTGCTGTGAAAAAGCTGGAAGACGAGCTCGGTATCCCTCTATTCGAGCGAAGCAAAAGCAGCATCCGCGTGACCGAAACCGGTCTGCGCATCATCGAGCAGGCCCAGCGGGTGCTCGATCAGGTCGGCCTAATCAAAGACATGGCTCAGGATGGCAAGAACCAGCTCAATTCGCCTCTGAAGGTCGGTGCGATCTACACCATCGGTCCCTATCTGTTCCCGCACCTGCTCCCCGAATTGAGGCGGGCGGCCCCGGAAATGCCGCTCTATATCGAAGAGAACTATACCGCCAACCTGAGGCAGAAACTCCGGCAGTCTGAGCTGGATGCCATTATTATTGCCCTGCCGTTCGAGGAGCCGGAAGTGGTTACCCTGCCGCTCTATGACGAACCGTTCGTTGTGTTGCTGCCCGCGGGACATCCGCTGGCCAGCAAGGAGCAGTTGACTGCCGACGAGCTGGCCAAGGAGCAATTGCTATTGCTCGGGCCCGGACACTGTTTCCGGGATCAGGTTCTGGAATCCTGCCCCCCCCTGGTAGAAGCCGTAACCCACCGGGCAAACAACGGCTCACCGGCGCTGGTGACCGAAGGCAGTTCTCTGGAAACCATTCGCCATATGGTCGCTTCCGGCCTGGGCATCACAGTTTTACCACTCTCGGCGGCCACCGCCATGCAGTACCACGAGGACATTCTGGCCGTTCGACCGTTTGCGTCCCCGGTGCCGTTCCGCACGGTGGCGCTGGCCTGGCGAGTTACTTTCCCGCGGCCCAAGGCTATTGATGTGCTCTCCCTGGCTGCAAGCCAGTGCCGGGTGATTGAAAAGGCGAAAACGGATACACCCGTTGTGGCCGAAAGCGCCTGAGCCTGCCTATGACGTCACTGGATGACATACCGGTCACCCAGCTCAAGGGCGTAGGAAGTGCCCTGGCCGAGAAGCTCGCCAAGCTGGGCATTATCTCCCTGCAGGACCTGCTGTTTCACCTGCCTCACCGATACGAAGACAGAACCCGGGTAATACCCATGGGAAGTCTTCGCATCGGTGACGTGGCCGTGGTGGAAGGGGAGGTTATGAAAGCGGACCTGATCATGGGTCGCAGACGCAGTTTGCAAGTAACCCTCCGGGATAACAGCGGGTTTCTGGTGATGCGCTTTTTTCATTTCAACGCGGCCCAGAAAAACCAGTTGAGCGAGGGCGCCAGGGTTCGCTGCTTTGGCGAAGTCCGGCCCGGGCGCGCAGGTTATGAGTTCTACCACCCGGAGTACCAGACCAATCCGCCGCCCATGCCGGCGGAAGGTGATGCGACCCTGACCCCGGTTTACCCGCTGACAGAGGGCATCCAGCAGCCACGCGTTCGCTCGCTCTGCCAGCAGGCTCTGGGCTATCTTGACCGGTTCCCGATCCGTGACTGGTTGCCCGGAAACCTGCTGGCCGAGTATCAGCTGCCCGGAATCACCGAAGCTGTCCAGCTGGTGCATTCCCCGCCAGCCAGCGCGCCGGTCAAACTGCTTATGGAAGGGCGCCATCCGGCGCAACAGCGCCTGGTGATGGAAGAACTGCTGGCCCATCAGCTGAGCTTGCTCCAGGTGCGTGAACAGATTCAGGCCCGTGAAGCGCTCCCGCTCCTGCCCACGGGGGATTTGCCCGAGCGTTTCCTGGATTCCCTGCCCTTTGCACTCACCGGTGCGCAGCGCCATGTGCTGGCCGATATCCGTCAGGACCTGAGCCAGCCACTGCCGATGCTCCGGCTTGTTCAGGGCGATGTTGGCTCGGGCAAGACCGTTGTCGCGGCATTGGCGGCGTTGCAGGCTATTGGCGCCGGTGCACAAGTAGCCCTGATGGCGCCCACCGAAATCCTTGCCGAACAGCATTTTCAGAATTTCCGGGCATGGCTAGAGCCTCTGGGCATCCGTCTCGCGTGGCTATCCGGGAAGGTAAAAGGAAAGACCCGGACGGAAACGCTGGAAGCGGTCCAGTCAGGGGATGCCGCCGTGGTGATCGGCACCCATGCCCTGTTTCAGGACGACGTCAGGTTCCATCGTCTTGCCCTGGTCATCGTCGATGAACAGCATCGTTTCGGCGTACACCAGAGGCTGGCCTTGCGGGAAAAGGGTGTCGGTGGCTCACTGGCACCTCACCAGTTGATCATGACCGCAACACCCATTCCCCGTACGCTTGCCATGAGCGCCTATGCCGATCTCGATACCTCGGTGATTGATGAACTGCCTCCAGGACGGAAGCCGATCGAAACCATCGTGATTCCCGACAGCCGCAGGGAAGATGTGATTGAACGGGTTCGGGGCGCCTGCAGGGAAGGTCGACAGGCCTATTGGGTGTGCACTCTGATCGAGGAGTCCGAGGCTCTGCAGTGTCAAGCCGCGGAGGTGACTGCCCAGGAGCTTGCCGAGCGATTGCCGGACCTGAAAGTGGGGCTGGTGCATGGCCGGCTAAAGGCTCAGGAAAAGGCGGCGGTGATGGAGCAGTTCAAAGTTGGCGAGCTGGACCTGCTGGTCGCGACCACGGTGATTGAGGTTGGGGTGGACGTCCCCAACGCGTCGCTGATCATCATTGAAAACCCGGAACGCCTGGGGCTGGCCCAGTTGCATCAACTCCGTGGTCGTGTTGGCCGGGGCGAGCAGGCAAGTTTCTGTGTCCTGATGTACCACCCGCCTTTGTCCGCCAATGGCAAGGCCCGGCTGCAGGCGCTCAGGGACAGCCAGGATGGCTTCTTTATTGCCGAGAAAGACCTGGAGATTCGGGGGCCGGGCGAAGTATTGGGTACCCGGCAGACCGGTATGATGCAGTTTCGTCTGGCGGACTTCGAACGCGACAAGGGCTGGATTGAGCCAGTTCGGAAAATGGCGCCGGGATTGATGGTTCATCCGGAGACTGTCCGCGCTCTGGTGCGACGATGGCTCGGTGAGAGAACGCGTTACGGCGATGTGTAAAGGCGTCCGTTTATTCACTGAAAGCGTATGAAAACGCTCTGGAAATAGAGTTCAGTCAACGTCAGAGTCATTTCTTTGCCCTATACTGGGTTTAGTATGATTTTCGGGTTCGGGTTATCCGGCGGGAAACAGCAATATTCGGGAGAAATTTATGGAATTACCTGTCGCAGTTCAGCAGGCTCTGGGTGAGACCGCAGCGGGTGTATCCTTGAGGGATGTCAGCACCGCCAGCCGAAAAGAACTGTTACGCATGGTCTTGCTGACTGATGAGCAAGGTAACCTTCAGGTGATTTGTCGCAAGGACGATCTGATTGATTTAGAACAGATGAACAAGGAACTCGGGCGTGATCTGCGTCTGATGAAGCGCCGCGAGCAAGTGCGGGTGAGAGAGCGGGCTGGCCTTAAAGCGCTTCCAGCACTGCCTTCATTGACCGGCTGGCCGACGCTTGTTGATGAGCGTGTGGATCAACTTTCTGCGGTTGCGTTGGAGCTTGGCGAACAGAATCTCGCGATGGTCATGCCTGCAGAGGACTTTCAGGCTCTGACAGCCAACGCCGATCGACACTCTCTTGCAGTCGCCCTGGAATCCATTTCGGTTAATTATGATGACCACGACAGAGATCGGGATCAATTCCATTCGGCCATCAAAAAATTCACCGGTTTAAGAATACAGCAGAGACTTGAAGATACGCTTGAGTTACCACCACTGCCTGAAACCGCGCAGAGAATCATCCATTTACGAGTAAATCCCAATGCTGTGATGGGGGACCTCGTTGATATCGTCGAGAGCGATCCAAGCTTGGCAGCGCAGGTGGTCAGTTGGGCGTCGTCTTCGTTCTATGCCGCCGCCGGCCGGGTAAAATCAGTCCATGATGCGGTGTCCCGAGTTCTCGGATTCGACCTTGTCATGAACCTGGCCATGGGCCTTTCGTTGGGGCGGGCATTAAAGCAGCCTCAGGATCATCCCGAAGGTTATGTGGATTACTGGCAGCAGGCTATCTGGCAAGCCCAGTCCGCCGGTATTTTGGCCAGCATGATGCCCCGCGGAGAGCGTCCTGTCTTTGGTCTTGCCTATCTGGGAGGCCTTCTCCACAACTTTGGCCACCTGGTTCTGGCGCAAGTGTTTCCGCCACATTTCAAGCTGGTATGCCGTTCGCTGGAAGTGAATCCTGATATTGATTCCTCCGTTACTGAACACTATTTACTTGGCATTACCCGAGAGCAGATTGCAGCCCAGCTCATGGAAAACTGGGGCATGCCCGACGAGGTCACACTGGCAATCCGTTATCAAAAGAATCGCTTCTACAGTGGATCGAACAGCGTTTACGCCCGTTTGCTCTGGCTCGGCCGGCAGTTGCTAACGGCACGAGGTGTAGCTCTCGGCGCCGGTGAAGAGGTTGATCAGGCAGTCTTCGATGAGTTGGGTCTTGATCGAGGGCAGGTTGAGGAACAGTTCGATGAACTGGTTCACAATAAAGATAGCGTTATGGCAATGGCCGGTATGATGAGCCAGTAAGGTCTACATCCCCATATTTTGATTCAAAAAAAGCCGGCTCAGAGGCCGGCAAGCTCACCCGCTTTATTGCAGAGTCGTCCAAACTTATCAGGAGAAAACAACGTTAGGTGGCACCTGCCGCAGATGGTCGGTGCCCCCTTGCTTATAATTTAGACCCTGATGGAAAAAAGAAAAGTCAACAGTTGTAACCTGGAAGGAATGATCGTCGTGTCAGTTTTTCACCGCGTCAGAACCTTTTGATTTGATGAGCTAAATTATTCTTTTTGTCGACCGAATAGTTACAAAATGTTACAAAAATAAGGTCTGACCAGTTCCTGGATGCTTGTATAGCTGACTCTAACCTGAAAAGGAGTGGTGTCGGATAGCGGTTGCGGCCCGGCGAATCGCATCGGCATGCTTCTGTTCCACTTCGAAACGTTCCTTGTCCATCTTGTCCACGAACTTTGTCTCCGTTGCTTGCCGTGCCCGGTGCGTGGGCATGTGCTGCAACTGGTCATGCACTTCCTGGAATACACTGAAAGGTGATTGCTCCAGCAACTCCGGAGCAATGTGATCGAGCAGGCCCTTGAGTCTCAGGCAGGCTTCCGAGTATTCGATCTGATCCTCTTCAACCGCCATCGCAATAACATGAACACTGCGGATCATGTCTTGTCTGCGGTTGGTCTGGAACGCCTCGGCTTTGGCCTGCCGTTTGCGATTTTCCGAAAGCAACCCCATCTGACGCCGGATGAAGACCGCCAGCAGAACGATGGCGATGAGACCAGCAATAATCAGACTCCACTGCAGCCACTGGGGCATTTTCAGCTCCTTTTATGAATCAGGCCCGTTTGCGTTGGCGCTCCGGGCGCCAGACTTTGACAGCAACGGGCTGTCCATTCAATACGGAAGTGCCAGAGAGCGGATCAATTCGACCGTCGCTGAGCAAGTCGTTGATGCTGGCACCGGCATGGGCAGCCGCCACTGACTGGCCAGTGCCGTCGCGGTCATGGCCCCAGCCATGGGGAATGGATACCACGCCGGGCATGACATCCTCGGTAATTTCAACCGGCAAGACTATCTGCCTGGATTCCGAAGATATTTCTGCAGAGTCAGCGGCCTGCAAACCCAGGCGGCTGGCGTCTTTGGGATGAATCATCAGGGTGCACCGGTCCTTGCCCTTAACCAGCCGCTGACTGTTGTGCATCCACGAGTTGTTGCTCCGGACGTGGCGCCGGCCAATCAGTTGCAGAGACTCGCCGGCCGGTGCAGCCAGGGCCTCATGCAGCCTGCCAAGGTCGTCCAGGTAGCGCCTTGGCGCAAGGTTGATCTTGCCATCGCGGGTAAACAGGCGTTCAGGCAGGGACGGCTGGAGAGGGCCCAGATCGACGCCGTTCGGGTTGTCCTTCAGGGCACTCAGGGAAAGCCCTTTCGGTAGCTCCTGCCAGTGGCGGTTCAGGGGGCTGAGCTTGGCCAGTCCACGAAGCGGATGTCGTTTCGGCAGGATATCCATCACCAGATCGACCGCAGGCTGCAGCAAGCCCCGCGCACGCCCGGCATCAGCGCCATAGGGGCCGGATCGCAAGAGCAGATCAAGAATCGGGTCTGGCCCAATCTGCTTGAAGGCGCGCCAGCCGAGTTCCGCCCGCAGGGCCAGTTGCCCACCTTTCCGGAGCTTTTCCAACCGGTGGGCCAGCTCCAGTAGAATCTGCCAGTCATGGCGGGCTCCCGGGCCGGCATCGAACAGTGCTTCGCTGTATTTGGCGAAATTGCGCACCGCAAACATGCTGAAAATCAGATCGTAGTGGCTGCGTTCCAGCGCCGCGGTCGGGGGCAGGATGATATCCGCATGCCGGGTTGTTTCGTTGAGGTAATAATCCACCGAGACCATGAAGTCGAGGCCGCCCAGGGCTTCCTCCAGACGTCGGCCGTTGGGGCTGGAGAGAACGGGATTGCCGGCAACGGTGACAAAAGCCCTGATCTGCCCATCGCCAGGGGTTAACATCTCATCGGCCATGGTGCTGGCCGGGTATTCTCCGCCGAATTCAGGCAGCCCCTTCACGCGGCTGTGGCGCTTGCCGAAGTGACCCTTCTGACCGGCCATGGCACCAAGCTCTACCAGATCAATCGCCGGCTGCGAGAACAGAACGCCGCCGGGCAGGTCCAGTTTCCCGGTCAGGATGTTGAGGCAATAGGCCAGCCAGGTTGCCACACCGCCAAAGGTCTGGGTGCTTGTCCCCATGCGCGTGTAAAGAGCCGCCTTTCGCGTGGTGGCGAGCTGTCGGGTGAGGGCGCGAATGTCCTCCGCGGAAATACCGGTGTGTGCGCTGACCACTTCCGGGGTGAAGCTGAGAGCCGCCAGGCGCAGAAGGTCTGCGTCTTTCACCAGCCTTTCCGCCGGACCGGGATCCACCAGCTTTTCTTCAAACGATGTATGCACCATGGCCATCATCAGCAGGGCATCGCTTCCGGGCCGGACGAAGTGGAATTCGTCGGCCAGCTTTGCGGTCTCGGTGCGGCGGGGGTCCACCACAACCATTCTGCCGCCGCGCTGCTTCAGGGCCTTGAGTCGCCCGCGGAAGTCCGGAACCGTCATCAGGCTGCCATTGGAAGCCATGGGATTGGCGCCAATGCAGATAAACAGATCCGTGTGATCGATATCGGGAATGGGGAAAAGAACCTGGTGCCCGAACATCTCGAGACTGGCGAGCATGTGAGGCAGCTGATCATTGGACGTTGCTGAAAACCGGTTCTGGGTTCCGATGGCTCGCAGCAATGGCATGGTGGCAACCAGGGAACCATGGTTGTGTACGTTTGGGTTGCCCAGGTAAACGCCGATGCTGTTGTGGCCGTGGTCCTGGCGGGTCTGGTGGAGCTTTTCGGCGACCAGGTCAAACGCCTCCGCCCACTCCATTTCCTGCCAGCCGGTCCCGGTTTTGCGTATCGGCTTTTTCAGGCGGTCCGGATCTTCGTGCAGATCCTGAAGCGCAACCGCCTTCGGACAGATATGCCCCCGGCTGAGCGGATCATTCTCATCGCCCTTTATGGAAGCAATCCGGCCGTCCTTCATTTCGATCGCGACACCGCACATGGCCTCGCAAAGGTGACAGGTACGATAGTGGGTGCCGTTTTCCATGAAGGGGCTCTCCTGAAAGGTTGTTGTCTTGCTATAGAAGTTTCAATCTGCAACCAGATTAGCAGCAAATGGCTTGGATGGGGAAATAACCACCGTTTGTACCCTGTGCAAAAAGGGCCAACCCGAAGGCTGGCCCTTTGCAGTGGTTTCACAGCTTTTTACTGCTCTGCCGGGATCTCTTTGACCGGGTTGGATATGAAGTTGAGGTAGACGCCCTGTTCGGGGATTTGCAGGGGCAGATCAATCGTCACGATTTCGCCGCCAGGCACTCCAAGCGCCCGCGCCCGGACATTAATGTCGACCAGGTTTGAGTTGCGTTGCTCAATCTGCATCCGGCCGTCATCGAAGAAGGTGATGTTGCCCTCCAGTTCAAGCACAAACTCCCGACCGTACAGGTCGTGGCGGCCTCCCAGCGGGATTTCCATATCGGGCGCATCGAGCATCAATTCGGCCCGGGTTTTGAAGACCGGCTGGCCATTTTCACCCTCGGTTATTACCCCGGGTATCAGGCCAGAGCGGCTGCAGCCCGGGCCGGAACACGCCGGGTCGTCCTTGGCATAGCGCATGCGGAGGACCTGGGTATTGGTAATGGACTCCTCCTGGAGTGGGATAAATCCAAAAACCCGAAGCTCTGTGAACACACTGATCGATGTGGTCGCCAACTGTGTGGGATACAGGTTCACCAGAATCCCCTCATCGCCGGTTGGCTCATAAATGCCAGGGCCAATAACTTCCGTGTTGAGGGCGTAGGTCTGGTAGATGAACTTATCTTTGGGGCAACGCTCGCCGGTCTCGCAGCCAACCCGCGCATCGGCGGTACTGGCTACAATCACGGGCGGAGAGGCTGATGCTTCGTTATTGCGGACCCTCAGTTTCGTTGAATTGGCTGAAGCGGCCCAGCCATCAGCGTCGCTGCCCTGGTGGTCAAACGGCTCAAGACAGTCCGGGTTAGTGTTGGAGTCACAGTCCACAATGAAGTTGGCATTGGTGTCGCGAACTGGCAGGTTTCGCAGAGGCGTGAAAACGCTGTCCAGAGGCTCGGTTCCGGTGAAATAGATCACCATGTCGTCCGGTCCGTTGTTGCCACCTCCGTCATCAAGCCCTTCAAGCAGGTCGGTTTTCAGTGCCAGGCCATCGGAATCGCAAACTGAGGTGTAGCTTCCAGTCGAGCAGCTTCCTGCATCCTCCGATGACTTCAGGGTGTACCGATAGTGTGCGTCGGCTTCCCAGGGCTGGTCCGGGTAGAACCGGATCCGCTGGAGATTCTTTTCAAGCCGGCCAGGTACGTTGCTTTCCACAACCGTGACCGAACCACTGGGTTCCTGCCTCACTTTCTCGACGATGAAGGTGTCTCCCTGAATAATGGAATTCAGGTCCATGGACTTGGAGAAGACAACGGTAATGGGACGATCTGACGGCATGGTGCTGACTGGTAGAGTGTCACCCACACCTCCATCGGAATAGCACTGTCCCAGTACGCCGGCGGAGAGATCCAGCAGACTATGATCGGTTTCGCAGGGGTAGCCCGGATAGGTGGTCAGGGCCAGGGCAGGGCGTCGGGTTACAGCGGAGCCGCCAATATCATCCAGTGAAAACTGTAACGGTGCCACGGTGGCTGGGTTGCCGGCCAGATCGGTCAAACCATCGATGACGATTTCGTAGTCAACGCCATGGCGCAGGCCATCGCCCGGATTCACGATAACGGCAGTTCCGTCCAGTTGTGTCTCAAGTGTCTCAACAGGAACACCATCCGCGAACAGTGAAATTCCGGTATCAATGGAGTCCGCGGCAAGCGGCTCATCAAAGAACAGAATGACCGGATCCCCGGGGCGCTGCATGGACTGGCGCGTATCCGGAATGGCGTTGTCCGGTCCGGGCATCCAGCTGATCAGGCTGGGCGAAGTGCTGTCCAGCTCGCGGAGTAGCTCGGCATCCAGAACCGAATCGGCATCGGTGGCCGCCTGAAGATGGAACGCGATGGTCGAGTCTGTGTACTCCTGGCCGAGAAGGTTTGGCTCCACCATTCCGATGGCATCGATGGTCAATACGCCATCCTGCACCAGTGCGATGCCGCGCAACTCGACCCCCATCAGATCCTGGGAGAGTGCTGCGTTGGGCTGGGCGTTTTCGGTGTTCATGGAGACATCCATAAACAGCGTGATATGTCTGGGCGCGTTAATGTCATTGGTGTAGGGGTTGGGGCTCAGGTAGCCGGATGCGTCTGACAACATGGTGACCTTGATGTTGCCAGTAGTCTGGAGCTGACCGTTGGCGGCATCCAGCACAGGAACCTCGCCGCCCACCAGAACATCCAGACTGGTACTGTTCAGCACGCTGCCCCGGGCGATACGCAACGGAAGCGCTTCATCAGCCTCGAAGGCCGGCGCATAAGCCAGCTCTGCAAACAGATCGCCGGTCTGTTGGGAGGGGCCTGCTTCTCCCTGGAGCACCGAGTTGAGCGTGACGCCGTTAATGGCCTGGCCGTTCAGGACTGATCGGGTGACGTCTTGCTCCGCAATACCTGCGGCCAGCCCGGAATCAACAGCAGACTGCTGAAGTACGACCGTTGGGCCTGTCTCGCGGGGCGTGAATGCGATTTCCTCACTGAACCGGTCTGCTTCGGGCGAAGTCAGGCTGGCCAGGTTTTCCAGGCGCAGGGTATAGGTCTGGCCGGTGTCCAGGACATCGTCCTTGCTGCCACAGTCCCTGGGATCCTCGACCACACAAGGGTCCACCGTTATCCGATTGCCTTTCACCAGAACCATCGCTGGAACAACCTCTCCGCTGCCATCCAGCAGCTGGATGGAACCGCCGAGAGCCTTCCAGTCCGGATGGATCGGGTGGGTCATGGCCAGGCGGAATGTGGAAAAGTTCATGGCCTCGAACGGGCTGTTGTTTGCCGGAACCTGCCAGGCGATATCAAAATCCGCGGCCGAGTTGGTTATGCTTGCGGGTCCGGAGAAACTTCCCCGAGTCTCGAACTGGATGCCGGCATCGCCGACCGCGTTGGGGGTGTCGATCTGGCGACCGCCCTCCGCAGCCAGCGGTTCGCTGAACGTCACCGTGTAGTCGCCGAGCGTGTCGAGTTCCGACGAGGGCGACAGCATGAGGCTTTTACCGCCGTCAATCCGGCTGATAGAAAAGGGCAGTGACTGTTCCTGAGATTGCAGCAGAATCTTGTTTTGGAGATCTGCATCCTCATCGGTCAACGCATGGCTGAAGCGCAGAACAATGTCGGCTTTCGGGCTGACATCTGCCTGGCCATCAGCAGGGTAGGAATACACCACCGAGCCGGGGGAGACTTTCTCATTCATGGTCTGTTCGTCGCCACCACAGGCGGCCAGTAACAGGGCGGGTATAAGTGCCAGTGTGTTGTTGTACTTCATGGCGTGCCCTCCTTAAAACTTCAGGGTGATGGAGCCGCTGACAACGTGAACGTCGCCGTCTGCAGTAACCGGCGTTTCGTTGCCGTCAAAATCCACCAGTGTGAAATCGCGCTCCTGCAGTTGCTGGTACTGGTAACCGATGTCCAGACGGACGGGATAGGCCAGCAGACGGGTGCGGTCATACGTGGCGCTCAGGCCCAGGCCCACGACAATCTTGTCGGTATCGAGGTAATTGATCTCGGGGTTGCGGGTAGACTTGAGCGGTGATTCCTCATAGGCAACGCCGCCGCGCACAGAAAAGTTCTTGTTGAGTGCGTACTCGGCGCCGATCCGTGGAATCAGCACGTCGTCGAACTGAATCCGGCTGCCCGCTGGCACAGACTGCTGATCCTTGATCGTATCGGAAGAAAATTCCTTCTCCAGCTCTGACCAGTTCTGCTGCTCCACGCTGCCACCAATCCGCCAGTTTTCGCCCTTGTATTGAGCGCCAAAGCCGAAGGTTTCCGGCTGGAAGGAATCAATGGTGGAGACCGACAGACTCAGGCCGGGATCCGGAATGGTCTGGGTGACAATGATGTTGGAATCAACCGACGTGGAGGCCGCTGACTTGGTTCGATAAGTGAGTGCGGTTTCCCAGCCGTTCAGGAAGCAGTCGCTGTCCGGGCAGAATGTGCTGCCCAGATCAATGGTGGTGCCCAGAATGGTTTTCAGTGAGGGTTCGGCATTGACCGCAAGGCGTTCCCGGCTGGTCTCGCCACCCAAAGTAGAGACCGCATCGAGGTTTGCCTGGGCATCCAGGGTGACCCGCACCGAAGCACCGGCGGAGATGCCGCGCCAGATCGGCGTAGCGCCACCGATGTTCAGGAACAGGGGCTCTTTACCGTACTGAAGGAACTGGCCGTTCTCCGTGGTCTGCGAATCGAACGCCAGCATTTCCTTGCCGTATTTCTCGACGCCTGCAATGAAGCCCAGATAGATCGGGTGCTTGAAGCGAGTCAGCGAACCCAGATTGGTTTTCATGCCAATCAGCACCTGCTGGCTTGGTGAGTTGGCCAGGATGTCGCCATTGGCATTCGGGTTGGCAGAACGCAGTTCCTGTTCGGCGTGCAGAATGCCAGCGGTCAGCTCCCCACGCTCATCTTTGGTCAGATAGGCTGGGTTGTAATAGGTGGCTGACACCTGATCGTTGAACATGGACAGTGACTGGGCTGTGGCAACATCCACTGGCATGACGCCATAGGTGGTGCCGAGGTTGCCCATACTGGCGTTAACCGAAATAGAGAAACCGACAGAGGCGGTGGCGATTGCAAGAGACAGTGCCCTTGACCGGGAAGGGGAGGAAAAAGCCATTGATACACTCCATTACTTCGTTGTTTTTATACTCGGGCCGTGAGGTGGCGAATACGGCTGGTATTTTTGTTCAGGAGGTAGTGTATTCGGCTTGTCTTTAAGGAGCGTTGGCTTTTTTGACAAGAATTGTTGTCGCGACAACCATGGAAGGGAATAAATCTCATTGGAGGAATAGGGGAGTTTGCTAGGTCTGAAGGTTTGAGTTTCTCGTACCAAGTGTTTGCAGGTGACAGTTATGAAAACCGGAATGACCTCTAAGGCTTCGACCTTTTCGTGTGTGTAAAAAAAACTGACATAATTTGAGCTTCTCGAACTGTTTAAGCAAACTCCTGCATCGTCATTTTCGTTGGATAACACTGAAGTCGCTTTGCCAAAAAATAACCGCGAGCTACGTCGCGGCTACTTGTGTAGCTGGACAACTTTTGAGGGTCGCCCAGGGCGGGTCTGCCGTTTGGTCGGACTTTGCTTTAATGCAGTTTGCTGTGACGACGAATTGTGAGCCCAAGAATTCCAAGCCCCATCAACGCTAAAGTGCCAGGCTCTGGGACTGTTACTGTCGGAGTGCCTTCTCCGATTAGTTTTGCTGAGCCCCCTTGGAAACTGCCTCCCTCAATGCTCTGGACCCGCATACCCACTCGTTGTTCTAAGAATTGGTTAGCGGTTAAACCTGCGATTATTAAGTTAAAGCTGAAAGACTGATAAAAATCTGGGCCACCATTACTGCCAGTGACTATTGCGAGGTCCCAATTTGTCTCATCAGTACCTTGCAGGTTTACATTTGAATAACCAGCGAGCTGGCTCCCAATAGAGTTCTCCCCGAAGAATACCTCTGTAACTATGCCGGACGGATCTTCTCCGCTTATCGTTGGAGCGCCTGAAAGTGCGCTAAAATCAGCAAAGTCAAACCATAGTCCGAGAATGTCGCCTTTATGTCAGGCCTGCATTTATCGGTGCCGCTATATCGGCTGAGATTTTGACCGTATCGAGAGCGGTATCCTCGAATGTCAATTCGCCAAAGAAACCGCCGCCATTAGTCATATCCTCCAGCTGAGTCGTAATTAGAGCTGAGTTGGCAAACGGTGTGACTGCCAGTGCAGAGACAGCTAAGACTATTTGCTTGATCCTGTTCATTTATTTAACCCTCCTGGGTTTACGTGCTTGCGCTTTAAGTCAGCAATTTCCGTTCCATTTGGAAATAGTTTATGTTTTTCAGAAGATTACTTCGTTCGCCTGTTTGGTCTTTGTAAAGTATATCGACACGGGGATGAGTACAGATTGCGAGAGTCCAGTTTATCTCTCTTGAGGTGCTGACTGTATTCAACGAGCTGATCTCGCACGGTCACTGGAAAGGGACGAGTCTGCTGAAAAAAGCTGCGCCGACTGAAGATCGACGAGCCTGAGCTGGCATTTCTGGAGCAGGAACAAATCGAAAGGCTCCTCGAGGAGTGCAGGGCGTCATCCAATCCATCGGTTTACGACGTGGCTCGCTTGGCCTTGGCTACTGGTCCCGGGTAGTCGGAAGCTGAGTCAGTTAAGCTGCCCGCATTCAACCCTTATCGGGTGACCTACTGCGGAACGAAAAGCGGTAAAAAGTCGCTCGGTTCCACTCAGGAAGAATCTATACGAAGAATTGATTGAGCAGCTGCCGTTCCAGTCCTGCTACAGCGCCTTCAGATCGGCTCTGGAGAGGGCTAACATCAAGTTACCTAAAGGTCAGCTGACTCATATCTGCAGACACACGTTTGCCAGTCACTTTGTGATGAATGGTGGGCATATCCTCACGCTTCAGAAGGTCTTGGGTCACTCAGATTTGAAGCTGACTATGCGCTATGCGCACTTGGCGCCGGACTTCTTGTCGGAAGTATTGCATAAAAGTCCGGCTATCTAGGTTAGAACGTTTCGCGCAGGCAGATCATTGGCACTTCGCTGCAGCCGCTTTTAAGGGGTCCCTTCCTATTTCCATGATCTTGAAAGTATAAATCTTGGTTTTACTTCCACGTTCAGTCTCGTCGATGTCTGCCATGTACTTGAGCTCAACCCCCAGCATGCCGGTAAGAGAGTAGCCCTTTTGGCTTTCTCTAGCATTGACCACAACATACTCTTCCCACTGTGGTGCAATGCATAGATAAATCTCTTTGGGCGTTCTGAAGCTCGTGTGAACTTCGTCTGGCCCCGTGTCTCTCATTTTGCTGGGTGTAGTGGTACAGCCGACAAGTAGGCTGCTGAAAAGGAGAACTGCAAAAATCCCTTTCATCCGAATTCCTCAGTTAGTGTTTATATAAGGGCCGGTACATTATCAGCTTTTTCGGATATTGGAAGATCTAGCGGTCGACAGTTGGTTGACGCCTAGAGGGGGGTGCCGCTGTTGAGGATGTTGTAAGTGCTTGAAAAGTGGTGGGCCCAGCAGGACTCGAACCTGCGACCAAGGGATTATGAGTCCCCTGCTCTAACCAACTGAGCTATAGGCCCGTTCAGCGAACGCTGTTTTGAAAGGTGTTTCCGGAGGGGGAAACAAAGCGGGCGCCATTATACCGGTGAGGTGTGGCGCCCGCTACTGTTTGGGAAATTATCCCTGATTGCCCTGGTCGTCGATAAAGCCGCGCAGGTGATCGGAGCGCGAGGGGTGACGCAGTTTGCGCAGGGCCTTGGCTTCGATCTGACGAATCCGCTCACGGGTAACGTCAAACTGTTTGCCGACTTCTTCCAGGGTGTGGTCGGTGTTCATCTCGATACCGAAGCGCATCCGGAGAACCTTGGACTCGCGGGCGGTAAGGCCGGCCAGTACCGAGCGGGTGGCTTCGCGCAGGCCTTCGGCGGTGGCAGAATCCACCGGGGAGAGGGCCTGGATATCTTCGATGAAGTCGCCCAGATGGCTGTCTTCGTCGTCGCCGATCGGGGTTTCCATGGAGATCGGCTCTTTGGCGATCTTCAGTACCTTGCGGATCTTGTCCTCAGGCATCTCCATGCGCTCGCCCAGTTCTTCCGGCGTGGGCTCGCGGCCCATTTCCTGCAGCATCTGGCGGGAGATCCGGTTGAGCTTGTTGATGGTCTCGATCATGTGCACCGGAATACGGATGGTGCGGGCCTGGTCCGCGATAGAGCGGGTGATGGCCTGACGAATCCACCAGGTGGCGTAGGTCGAGAACTTGTAGCCCCGGCGGTACTCGAATTTGTCCACCGCCTTCATCAGGCCGATGTTGCCCTCCTGGATCAGGTCCAGGAACTGCAGGCCGCGGTTGGTGTACTTCTTGGCGATGGAAATAACCAGACGCAGGTTGGCCTCTACCATCTCTTTCTTGGCACGGCGTGCCTTGGCCTCGCCGATGGAGACGCGACGGTTGATTTCCTTGATGTCGGCAACGTCCAGGTCTACTTCGGTCTGCACGTTCTGGATGCGCTTCTGCAGGCGAACAATCTCGTCAATACGCTCGGCCATAGGGGCTGCGTAAGGCTTCTTGCTTTTGGCGATTTTCTCGGCCCAGTCCAGGTTGGTCTCGTTGCCCGGGAACGACTTGATGAAGTCCTTGCGGGGCATTTTGCACTCGCGAACACAGATCTGCATGATCGCGCGCTCGTTCTCACGAACCAGGTCGTTGGTGGAGCGAACCACGTTGACCAGCTCGTCAAACGCCTTGTTGGCAAGCTTGAACGGTGCGAACACCTGGCCCAGCTCGTTCAGGGCTTCCTGGGTTTTCTTGTCGGAACGGCCGTGCTTGGCCAGCGCCTTGTTGGCGGCATCCAGCTTTTCGTTGAGCAGTTCGAACCGGAGACGGGTTTCTTCCGGATCCGGGCCGTTATCGGTTTCTTCTTCCGAGGAGTCGTCGTCATCGTCGGAAGAGGAATCGGAATCGTCGGAACTCTCGGTGGTGGTTTCCTCGCCCATGAACGGCTCGGCGTCGTCCGGATCGAGGAAGCCCGTTACGATGTCGCTGATGCGACCTTCGTTTTCGAGAATACGGTCGTAGGCCTGGATCACCGTGCCGGCGGTACCCGGGAAGTGGGCAACAGCGGCCATCACATCGCGGATGCCTTCTTCGATACGCTTGGCGATGACAATTTCGCCTTCGCGGGTCAGCAGCTCAACGGTACCCATTTCACGCATGTACATGCGCACGGGGTCCGTGGTGCGGCCGGCATCGGTTTCTACGGCGGCCAGGGCGGCGGCGGCTTCAGCAGCCGCAGCTTCGTCAGCGGTAGAATCGCCCTCGGTCATCAGCAGGGTATCGGCGTCTGGTGTTTCTTCACACACCTGGATACCCATGTCGTTGATCATGCGAATAATGTCTTCGACCTGATCCGGGTCAGCAATATCTTCCGGGAGGTGGTCGTTTACCTCGGCGTAAGTCAGGTAACCTTGTTCCTTGCCTCGTGCAATGAGGTCTTTCAAACGTGATTTTTGCGAATTGCCTGACATAGACACCCTGTAAACTCGCTTTTAGAAGGAAAAAAGTTAAACAGCCATTATAGCTGCCGCTTAGTTGCTCTGCCACCGCATGGTTAGATGGTGATCAGTGCGTCAAGTTTCAAGTGCTGCTAGTCCCCGGTGCCACTGCTCAGGGCTCTCAGCTCCTGTCGTTCCTCACTCGAGAGGTTGGACAGGTTTCGTAACAGTGTGGCAAGCCGCTGCTGGCGGGATGCCTCTTCGTTCGGGCTCAGAAGCTCCCGGGCGGCGGCCAGTGTGCTCTCACGCGCCGGAATATGTTCAATCCCGTCAAACAGGTGGTAAAACCGCTCCCGAGCGGTCGTATCCAGTGCCAGCGTGCGCACCAGTGTTTTCCGGTTCAGGATCTCGTTCGCCAGAATCCACTCGGCAAAATTCCTGGCCTGATTGAATTGCCGGGAGCCGCTGGCCAGTTCGGTCACCTCGGTGGCCAGGTCCGGTGCTTCCAGCAGGGCAAGGCACAGAATGCTGTCCTTGCTGAGCTTCACATCAATCCGATCTTCGGAAACCCGATCCCGTCGTTCGCCGTTCCAACGTCCTTTCTGTCCCTGCTGCCGGTTCTGCCACTGGTTTCGGCCACCGCAAAGGCGGAGCATTTCGTGCCACATGGCATCCCGAAGGGTGCTTCGGGGCATCTTGTTGAGCAGAGGTTCAACCCTGGCTCGCAGTTCGCCCCGGTGCTCCGGCAGTTGCAGGTCCAGTCCTTCGCTCTGCCGGTCAAAAAGGTACCGTGACAGAGGCGTTGCCGCTTCGATGCGTTTCTGGAACGCCTCCGGCCCCTCCTTGCGCACAAGGGTGTCCGGGTCTTCGCCCTGGGGCAGCATCAGGAACTGGAGGTGAAGGCCATCGGCCATCAGTTCCAGTGCGTTCTCCATGGCCCGGTCCGCGGCCCGGAAGCCGGCCTGGTCGCCATCGAAACAGAACACGATGTGTCTTACCTGTTTCAGCAGCGCTGTAAGACTGTCCTGGTTCGTTGCCGTGCCCAGCGTTGCCACCGCATAATGAATGCCGTGCTGGGCGAGGGCGATCACATCCATGTAGCCTTCGACCACGAGCAGCTTGTCCAGCTGCCGGATGGCCTGCTTTGCCTCGAAGAGCCCATAAATCTCGCGGCTCTTGTGAAACACATCCGACTCGGGGGAGTTGATGTATTTCGCCTTGTCGTCTCCGAGGGTGCGACCGCCAAAGGCAACGGTTCTGCCACGGCTGTTGCGAATCGGGAACATCACCCGGTTGCGGAACAGGTCCCTGGGTTTGCCGTACTTGTCGGAAACCGTGCCGGTTTCAATCAGCGGACCTTGCAGGTCCTTACTGGCAACATCAAACAGTGCCGTGCCGGTAGAGGGCGCGTAGCCTACCTGGTACTGCTCAATGATGGCGTTGTCCAGGCCCCGTTGCTGCAGGTAGTCCCGGGCATAAGCGCCTTGCTGGCCCTTGAGTGCCGACTGATAGAAACGGCTGGCGAAGTCCAGTGCATCCGTCAGTGTTCGCGCCTGCTGGATTTCCTGCTTTGCAGCCCGGTCGTAGGGCACTTCGAGACCAACCCGTTTGGCCAGTTCTTCGACCGCCTCGGTAAAACCCAGGCCTTCAAACTCCCTGACAAAGCTGATGGCATCGCCATGGGCACCGCACCCGAAACAATGATAAAAACCTTTGTCCGGCCGGACATTGAACGAGGGTGTTTTCTCGTCGTGGAACGGGCAGCAGGCTTTGTAGTTGGCGCCGGCCTTCTTGAGCGTAATGCGTGAACCGATCAGTTCCGCCAGGTCGATTCGATCCAGCAGGTTTTCAACAAACTGTTGAGGGATCAGTCCGCTCATGGGGGCTCCACATCAGGCCTTCATCGGAGTTGGCCAATAGCCAAAAATGCCGCCGAAGCCAGGCCTCGGCGGCATTTTTGAGTCGCTCTGTGCAGCCTGCGGCTGTACAGGCAATCAGTGCTTTGCAGTCAAGCGGCGTCAGATAAAACTTAGTACAGACGCTCGAACTTGCGCTGTTCCCGCTGAAGCTTCTTGAGATGACGCTTAACGGCAGCGGCTGCTTTGCGCTTACGAACAGCGGTCGGCTTCTCGTAGTGCTCACGACGACGTACTTCGGAAAGTACACCCGCTTTCTCGCAGGAACGCTTGAAGCGACGCAGTGCTACGTCAAACGGTTCATTCTCTTTCACTTTAACAGCTGGCATTCGAAAATCACCTACCTGATAGATTCGGTTTCAATTTTGTCCGTCTGGCGAGGCCAGACCGGTTCTCGATTCCTGGTCAGATTGGCTAAAACTCGACCAGTGCATATTTTAGGGCGGCAATGATAGCGCCTGCGTTATGGCAAGGTCAATGTTTGTTCGATGAATCTGCCAGTGGGTTTCGGGTTTCTGCTAAAATGCGCGTCGTTTTCATTTCTGCCAACCAATGTGGCCCGAAATTATGCTGATTCTAGGTATCGAAACCTCTTGCGACGAGACTGGTGTAGCGCTTTACGACACGGAAGCGGCCCTTCTGGGGCACGCCCTGTTCAGCCAGATCGACATGCATGCTGATTACGGGGGTGTCGTCCCTGAACTGGCGTCCCGTGACCACGTTCGCAAGCTCCTGCCCCTCTGCGATCAGGTGCTTTCGGATGCCGGTAAAGGCCGTGCCGATATAGAGGGAATTGCCTACACCGCGGGTCCGGGCCTGGTCGGCGCGCTCATGGTTGGGGGCGCGGTTGCCCATTCGCTGGGGTTTGCCCTTGGAGTGCCGGTGCTCGGTGTGCATCACATGGAGGGCCACCTTCTGGCGCCCATGCTGGAGGATAATCCACCCGCGTTTCCCTTCGTTGCACTGCTTGTTTCGGGTGGCCATACCCAGTTGGTAAGGGTTGATGGTATTGGCGAATACGAAATGCTGGGAGAATCAGTAGACGACGCCGCTGGTGAGGCCTTCGACAAGACCGCCAAGATGCTCGGTCTGGACTACCCGGGTGGACCGCGGGTGGCAGCGCTGGCGGAAAAAGGCACAGAGGGCCGTTATCGGTTCCCGAGGCCGATGACTGACCGTCCCGGCCTGGATTTCAGCTTCAGCGGCCTGAAAACCTTCACGCTCAATACCGTGAATGCTGCTCGTGAGGCGGAGGGGCTGACGGACCAGACCCGCGCGGATATTGCCCTGGCGTTCGAGGCCGCCGTGGTCGATACGCTCACTATCAAATGCCGCCGGGCCCTGGAACAGACAGGCTGCAAGCGGCTGGTCATAGCCGGAGGGGTGAGCGCCAATAAACGGTTACGGGCGGGCCTGGAAAAAATGGCCGACAAACTCAAAGCCCGCGTTTTCTACGCCCGGCCGGAATTCTGTACGGATAACGGTGCAATGATTGCCTACGCCGGTGCCCAGCGCATGAAGGCCGGCCAGCAGGACGGCGAGCGGATTGTGGCAGTGCCCCGGTGGCCAATGAACACGCTGCCGCCCATTAACGAACCTCGCTCAACCGGTCTGGTGGACTGATCATTAAAGTCCGGTTTCCCGTCCCTGGGCGAGCCGGATGAGGTTGTTGCGGTGGCGGACCACAATCAAAAGTGCGAGCAGGCCGAACAGTGGCAGGGTTTCCGGTTCAAGGAAGGCGCTGATCAGCGGGCCGCAGACAATGGCTATCAGTGAGGCGAGGGCGGATATTCGCCAGCGCCAGATCACCAGCATCCAGATAGCGGCCATCATCAGCGTTGTGACCGGCGCCAGCGCAAGACCGGCCCCGAGCGCCGTCGCGACCCCTTTTCCACCCTTGAATCGATAGAAGATCGGGATCATGTGGCCGGTGACGGCGAACAGGGCAACGACAGCCTGAACCATTACGGAAAGACCGGCGGCATGGGCCAGCCAAACGGGTAACCAGCCTTTTGCCGCATCCAGCGCAAGCGTGAGTAGCGCTGGCGGCCACCCGCCGGTTCGGTAGACATTCGTGGCGCCGGGATTGCCTGAACCCTGCGCCCGTGGGTCCGGGAGTTTCCAGAGTTGGCAGACCGGCAGGGCAAACAGCACGGAACCTGCCAGGTAAGCGGCGGCGCAGAGTAAAACCGTTAAAACCGGGTCACTGGGAAACATGCTGTGGGCTCGGAAGCAAAGACGTATACAACCAATATGTGCGAAAATGCCCGCCCTGAAAACGCGGGCCATGCTCTTCACAGTATCCCCTGGTTGTGCGTTATTCAATCACCAAAGAGTGGAAGAACTCCGGAGTACCCTTGGCAGACACTGTATTGATCGAAGGCCTCGTTGTGGAAACTGTGGTCGGCGTTTATGACTGGGAGCGGGAAGTCACCCAGAACCTGGTGGTCGATCTGGAAATGGCCTGGGATAACCGGGTGCCGGGTCGAACAGACGATGTCGCCGATGCCCTGGATTATGCGGCCGTCAGTGCCCGGGTAGAGACCTGTCTGCAGACGCTGAGGCCGCAACTGCTTGAGCACGGCGCTGAGGTGCTCGCCAAAGCCTTGCAGGATGAATTTGGCATCACGTGGCTTCGGTTGGCGATACGCAAGCCGGGGGCCGTACCTACGGCACAGGCGGTGGGTGTGCAAATCGAGAGGGGAGTCCGGTGATGGCAGCGGCCGTTCGGGTTTACATCAGTATTGGCAGCAATGTCGACAGGGAACGCTACGTCAGGGCAGCGCTCGATGCGCTCTCGGCATGGTTTGGCGAGCTGATCATCTCCCCGGTCTACGACAGCGAAGCGGTCGGGTTTGATGGCTCTCCCTTCCTGAACCTCGTAGTGGGCGTGGATACGTCCCTGTCGGTCGCCGAGCTTTCGAAGCGTTTCAAACAGTTGGAGGCGGACAACGGCCGGCGTCGGGATGTGCCTAAATTCAGTGCGCGAACGCTGGACCTCGATATTCTCACCTATGGCAGTGCCGTCGGGCGCATCGATGGCGTTGAACTGCCAAGGGGTGAAATCCTGAAAAACGCTTTCGTGCTTCGGCCACTGGCCGACATAGCGCCTGAAGCAGAGCACCCGGTGTGCGGCAAAACCTATGGCCAGCTATGGCGGGAGTACGACACTGGCCAGAAGCTCTGGCCGGTGGGCTTCAGCTGGCAGGGTCGGCAGATTTCACACGCTGCCGGTTGAGCGGAACAGCTCGATGAGGTGATCGGTAGAGCTGTCGCTGGCCTGGGTGCCATCTTCCTCGCCCAATAGCCGCGGCAGGATGCCTTTACCCAGTTGCTTGCCGAGTTCCACACCCCATTGGTCAAACGAATCCACGTCCCAGATAACCCCCTGCACAAAGGTGCGGTGCTCGTAGAGCGCGATCAACGCGCCCACAGTCTCGGGTGTCACCTTCTCCATGGTCAGCGTGTTACTTGGCTTGTTGCCTGGGATCACCTTGTGTGGCGCAAGCTGTTCAATCTCGCTTTCATCCCGTCCTTCGGCTTTCAGCTCGGCCCTGGCTTCTTCCAGTGATTTTCCGGCCATCATGGCCCTGGACTGGCTGAGGCAGTTGGCAAACAGGTCGGCGTGATGGGTGGCCACCGGATTGTGGGTTTTCAGAGGTATGATGAAGTCCGCCGGAATCAGGCGGGTGCCCTGGTGGATCAGCTGGTGATAGGCGTGCTGGCCATTGGCACCGACGCCGCCCCAGATGACCGGGCCGGACTGCCAGGCGAGTGGGGTGCCCGCTTGCGTAACGCTCTTGCCGTTGCTTTCCATATCCAGCTGCTGGAGGTGGTCTGGCAGGCTGCGCAGGTAATGATCGTAGGGCAGTATCGCGTGGGTCTCGGCACCCCAGAAATTGTTGTACCAGATGCCCAGCATGGCCATAACCACCGGCAGATTCTTTGCCAGCGGCGCTTCACGAAAGTGCTGGTCCATGGCATGGGCGCCGGCCAGCAGGGCCCGGAAGTTGGTCATGCCAACGCTAAAGGCAATGGGCAGGCCGATGGCTGACCACAGTGAATAACGGCCGCCCACCCAGTCCCACATCGGGAAGACGTTCTCCGGATCGATACCGAAGTCCTGCGCCGCCGGCACATTGGCCGTCACGGCCATGAAATGCTGCGAGACCGCCTGTTCATCCCCGCAATGATCCAGAAACCACTGTTTCGCGACTTTGCTGTTCTCGAGGGTTTCCTGCGTGCGGAATGACTTGGACTGGATCAGGAACAGAGTGGTTTCCGGATTGACCTGGCGCAGAGCCTCGCAAATCTCGGTGCCGTCAATGTTGGCCACGTAATGGCAGCGAATGCCGGCCTGGGCGTAAGGTTGAAGGGCTTCGCCAACCAGCTTCGGGCCCAGGTAGGAGCCGCCGATACCGATGCTTACCACATCGGTGAAAGACTTGCCGGTGTACCCGGTGCGGTGTTGGCCCAACACCTCCTCCACCAGGGTTTCCATCTGTTGCAGGGTGCGCTGCACCTCGGCGACCACGTTTTCGCCGTCAACGGTGATGGCGTCGGTTCCCGGGTTTCGCAATGCCGTGTGAAGGGCGGGGCGATCTTCGGTAACGTTGACTCTCTTTCCGCTGAGCAAGGCCTCCCGCCGTGCTTCCAGGTTACAGCTGCTGGCCAGTGCCAGAAGCGCGTCGAGCACGTCGTCAGTGATCCGATTCTTGGAAAAATCCAGTGACAGCCCTGCGCCTTCAATGAAATAACGCTTTGCCCGCCCGGGATCCTGGTTGAACAGGTCCTTCATGAGAACGCCGTCCAGGCGTTGCCGATGTTCCTTCAGTGTCTGCCATTCGGGTTTCGAGGTCAGTACTTCAGGATGTGCGGGCATCAGAGGTTCCTTTTCTGTTGGCTTATCGGGTCAGGGACAGGTTATCGATCAAGCGGGTGGTGCCCAGGAAAGCTGCCGTCAGGATGGTAATCTCCCGATCCTCAGCCGTGGCCGGTTTGAGTGTCTGACTGTTGACGATATTGAAGTAGTCCGGCCTGAGCCCTGCGTCCCCGAGACTCTGCTCAGCTTCGCTTTCCAGGGCCTGGAAGTCTGTACGACCATCGGTGATCTTGGCCGCCGTGGCCTGCAGAGTCTGGTAGACCGCTGGCGCAATCTGCCGTTCCTCGGGCGTCAGGTAACCATTGCGCGAGCTTTTCGCCAGGCCGTCGTCCTCTCTCACCGTGGGGCCGCCCACCACATCAACAGGGATCATCAGATCCCGGACCATTTTCCGGATCACGGCCAGTTGCTGAAAATCCTTCTCGCCGAATACAGCGAAGTCCGGCTGCACCATATTGAACAGCATGGTGACCACCGTGGCTACGCCCTCAAAGTGACCCGGGCGACTGGCGCCACAGTGGCCGTCGCTGACATCCGGCACGACCACCTGGGTCTGACTTGCCAGCCCTTCCGGATAGATTTCCTCGGCGGAAGGCGCGAATACCAGTGTGTTACCGGCCGAGGCGAGCTTGTCCTGGTCTTCAGCCAGGGTTCTCGGGTAGGTCTCGAGATCTTCGCCGGCTCCGAACTGCATCGGGTTCACGAAGATGCTGGTAACCACCACATCCGCCATCTCCGCTGCTTTGCGCACGAGGGAGATATGGCCCTCGTGCAGGTTGCCCATGGTGGGTACCAGGCCGATGGTTTTGCCCTGCTGCCGGTAGCCGCGGAGGATGGTTCTCAATTCTTTCAAAGAATGTACGGTTCTCATGCCTTGAACGTATGCTCCTCAGCGGGGAATGAGCGCTCGCCTACGGCTTTCACGTAGGCCTGGAGGGCTTCCTGTACCGAATCTGTTTCTGCCAGGAAGTTCTTGACGAATCGTGGCTTACGGCCAGTGGTAATGCCCAGCATATCGTGCAATACCAGAATCTGTCCGTCGGTGTCTGGCCCGGCACCTATCCCGATGACCGGTGCTTTGACGGCCTGGGAGATGCGTGCCGCCAGCGGCGCGGGAACGCACTCCAGCAGGATGGCATCGGCGCCGGCGGCTTCCAGCTCGCAGGCGTGCTCAATCATCATCTCCGCCGCTTTCTCGTCACGGCCCTGGACCTTGTAGCCGCCAAATTTATTGACGAACTGCGGCGTGAGGCCCAGATGTGCGCATACGGGCACGGCGCGCTCGGTCAGAGCGGTAATGGTTTCTTTCATCCAGTCCGTACCCTCGAGTTTTACCATGTGCGCGCCCGCGCGCATCAGTTCCGCTGCGTTCTCCAGGGCAGACTCGACCGTGCCGTAGCTCATGAAGGGCATGTCGGCCATGATCAGGGACCCACGGTTTCCTTTGGCCACGCAGCTGACGTGATACACCATCTGGTCCATGGTCACCGGCAGGGTGCTGTCATGCCCCTGAAGTACCATCCCGAGGGAGTCGCCGATAAGGATTACGTGAACGCCCGCTTCACTGACCACCTGGGAAAAGGTGGCGTCATAGGAGGTAAGGGCAGCGAAGGCTTCGCCCTTCTGCTTGAACTCACGCAGGGTATTGATGGTAACAGCCATAGAATCCTTGCCTTTTGGGTGGATGGGCCTGGGCGTGCCGGGGTATCGGCATTGAAGTGTTAAGGGTAATCCGCCGGTGGAAGCTTGCGCAAGCCGTTGTCGGGGCATTGGCGACGCAGTTTGGCAATCGGTGTGCCGTCGGGCAGAGTCAGGCCGGCCTTCAGGTCCAGCAGAGGCTGGAGCGCAAAGTCCCGGTTCCGCAATTCCCGATGAGGTACGGTGAGGCGCTCGTCGTCCAACATCTGATCGCCGAAGATCAGTATGTCCAGATCAAGCGTTCGGGGTCCCCAGTGGCGAAGTCTCTCCCGGCCGTGCTGTTGTTCGACGTTCTGCAGTTCATCAAGCAGTTGGTGTGGTAGCAGGGAGGTTCTGAGCCATACCGCGCCGTTGACGAAGTCAGGCTGGTCCTGGGGGCCGACCGGGCGGCTGGCATAAAAGGGCGATTGGGCCACCAGAACCGTCTCCGGCAGGTTGGCCAGGGCGGAGACCGCCCGGGCCAATTGGGCTGCAGGGTCTTTCAGATTGCTGCCAAGACCGATAAAGACGTCTGTCATCATTACTGGGCTGGGCGTTTGACCGGTTTGCGGCGGCGCCGCCGCTTCTTGGGGGCGTCGGTGCTCAGTTGTGAGAGCATTCGCTCCTGGCCCCGTTCATCTTCCTGCTGGAACTCGGTCCACCATTGGCCAAGCCCGGGTTCAATCTCACCAGACGCCTCGCGAACCAGCAGGAAATCGTAAGCGGCCCGGAACCGTGGATGAGTCATGGTGGCAAAAGCCCGCTTGCCCTGGCGTCGGGGCAGTCGCATCTGAAGTTCCCAGATCTCCTTCATCGGGCCAGAGAATCGTTTCGGAATCGAGGTTGCCTGCACCTGACGGCCAATCACCTTTCCAATTGCGCCGTGCAATGCGGGCTGGACCGGGTCACCGTTGTCCTGCCTGCGATGCCACTCTGCCTGAAGTGCCGGCCAGAGCATGGCGGCAAACAGGAAATAGGGCGTGACCGATTTGCCCTGGGCAATCCGGGCATCCGTGTTTCTCAGGGCCTGGCGGATCAGCTCGTCCGGCTCACCCGACTCAATGGCTCTGACCGTCTCCGGGAACAGAGGCTCCAGCAGATTGTAACGGGTCAGCAGGTCGTAAGTGGCTTCGCCATGGCCTGCGGAAAACAGTTTGAGCATTTCATCAAACAGGCGGGCCGGTGGAATATGGGTTAACAGAGGGGCCAGTTCCCCGATCGGGGCCTCGGTCTCCGGTTCAATGTCAAAGCCGAGTTTGGCGGCAAAACGGATAGCGCGAAGCATGCGCACGGGGTCTTCCCGGTACCGCGTCTCGGGATCGCCAATCAGTCGCAGCTGGCGGTTGCGCAGATCCTCGATCCCGTTGGCAAAGTCGATTACGGTAAAGTCGCGGATGCAGTAGTAAAGCGCATTGACGGTGAAGTCGCGACGCAGGGCGTCTTCTTCCTGGTTGCCGTAAACGTTGTCACGCAGAAGCAGGCCGTGTTCACTGGTCCTGCGATCGTCATCATCGGTGTCGGTGTCTGCTTCGGCAGCGTTGCCCCTGAACGTGGTCACCTCGATGACCTCGCGGCCAAACACCACGTGGACAATCCGGAATCGCCGTCCGATCAACCGGGAGTTCCGGAACAGGTCGTGCACTTCCTCGGGGGTGGCATTGGTCGCGATGTCGAAATCCTTGGGCTTGTCGCCCAGCAGGATGTCTCTTACGCCGCCGCCCACGAGGTATGCTTCATAGCCTGATTTGTTCAGGCGATGCAGAACTTTCTTGGCGGGTTCGCTGATAACCGAGCGGGAGACGTTGTGCTGGTCCCTGGGGATTTCCCGTCGCTGGTAGGTGCGGGCTTTCTTTTTTCCGTTGCCGGGCATGAAGGAACGGAGTTTGTCGACAAGTCGTTTAGGCATTGAAATCCGTGGTTGCGATGAGCAAAAACCGAGAGTTTAACGGTTTGAGCAGGATTTGCACACGTTTGCCGTGGATTACCGTTTTGGAGCCCAGATAATCAAAAGGCGGATCCGTTTTCACGAATCCGCCCTCAAAGCGTTGACGATCTGCATTGTTTTTGTTTTTGCCGGGATTTTTCTTGGTTTTTGTACCCCACTGCATATCCCCACTTCAGGGGCATCTCAGCAGTGCAAACGGAAAGCTTTGAATACACAGAGCGGTCAGAGACATCGAGCGGGCCTTGGGTAGCTGCAGCGTCACCTGGAAGGTGACTCTTCTCTACATCTACAACTCGCACGTGCCGTGGGACCACTAAAAAGCAAAGTACCCAAAACACTCAGTTCGCTTACGTTCTGTTGTTGTTTTTGTTACCGAACGCATCCTGCAGCTTTTTGTTCTTGTTGTTGGCGCTGCTTTGTCACTCTTGTTTTTGTTGTTGTGCGCCAAATAGGTTGCAGTCCATGTGCCAGTTTTTGAATTTCGTTTATTAACAGAGTCTTACGATTTTGTAGGCCATAAGTGTTACCCCGTATTCAACCTAAGTGTTACTGAGGTCACGTTACTTTCGTGAGGAGTGTTACCGACAGGAACATGGGGTAACAGCTGAGCCCGGGTTCATACTATGCCGGACTCAGTTGCCAGAGGATTTTTTCCGGGGTATGCCGAGACGCTGGCGACGTTCCCAGAGCGATTTTCTGCTGATGCCCAGTTTCTGCGCCAATTCTGTCTCGCTCATGCGGTCCTGGTTCTCGAGAACAAAATGCTGGAAGTAATCTTCGAGGGAGAGATCGTTGGACGCGTCCACCTCCCGGGTATGTGTCTGCTCGTTGTTGCCGTCCACGAGAGTCTCGGGGATGTATTCGTCGCTGCCTTCGCTGTCCAGGTCCAGCAATGAGGGCGTGATCACGTCGCCGTCACACAGGATGGTTGCGCGCTCAATGGCGTTCTCCAGTTCCCGTACGTTTCCCGGCCAGCGATGGCGTTCGAGGGCGCGCATCGCCTCGGGGCTTAGATTGAGATCGGGCTTGCCCATTCTCTCGCCCTGGCGTTTCAGGAAGCGGCGGGCCAGTCCCAGAATATCGCTCTGGCGCTCACGCAGCGGCGGGATACGGATCTGCATGACGTTCAACCGGTAGTAGAGGTCTTCCCGGAATTCCCCGGTACGCGTCATGGCCTTGAGGTTTCGGTGGGTGGCGGCAATCATCCGCACGTTGACGGTACGGCTCTGGGTGGAGCCGACTTTCCGGATCTCGCTCTCTTGCAGAACCCGTAGCAGGCGTGCCTGGGCTTCGGCCGGCAGTTCGCCGATTTCGTCCAGAAACAGGCTGCCGCCATCGGCGGCCTCGATCAGGCCGGTCCTGGCCGATACCGCGCCGGTGAAAGCGCCCTTTTCATGGCCGAACAGTTCCGATTCAATCAGGCTTTCGGGGATGGCCGCGCAGTTGACCGAAATCAGCGGCTTGGCAGCGCGCGGGCTGAGCAGGTGCAGGGCGCGGGCCGCCAACTCCTTGCCGGTTCCTGATTCGCCCTGGATCAGGACAGTGGTTTCTGTCGGTGCTACTTTACGGATCAGCGTGAACACCCGCTGCATTGGCTCACACTGGCCGAACATGATGTTGGCAGGATCGCTGCTTTCCGGCGTTTCCAGGGCTGGTGCCGAGTCGTCACCCGAGTTCCGGCCGGCGGGTTTCCGGGCCAGAATGTTTTCGACCGCGGCCAGCATTTCATCGTGATCAAACGGTTTGGCGATGTACTCAACGGCGCCCATTTTCATGGAGTCCACCGCTGATCTCAGGCTGGCATAGCTGGTCATGATCAGCACCGGCGTGTTGGGTGCGCGATTGATCAGTTCGGTGCCCGCAGCGCCTGGCAGACGCAGGTCGGAAATGATCAGATCGAACTGATCGGGTTCGTGGTTCTGTTCGGCTTCCTCAACGGAGGCCGCATCGGCGACCTCATAGCCGGCATGCAACAACAGTTTGCGCACTGCCGAGCGAATAATGTCTTCGTCTTCCACGATCAGAATGCGAGGCATAACAGTCTCAAGACCTTTGGTTCTGGCTGATGGCAATAGTGCCGGTTTCCGGTTCGTAGGCTGGCAATCTCAGCCTCACGCAGGTTCCGCGGCCGGTGTCGGCATTAGCCGGGCTTTCCACCTGAACGTTGCCATAGTGCTCTTCAATAATGCTGTACACCAGCGACAGGCCAAGACCGGTTCCCTTGTTGGGGGCCTTGGTGGTGTAAAACGGCTCGAAGATATGATCGAGTTGATCCCCGGGAATACCGGAGCCCTCATCAACCACCTCGATGATAGCGGAGTAGCCATCGCCCTTTCCACTGACCCGGATGGTACCGCCTTCCGGTGAGGCATCGCGGGCGTTCGCCAGCAGGTTGACGAATACCTGGACCAGACGCTGCTCATCTCCCAGCACCTGCAAAGAGGGCGGGCAGTCGTTGACATAGTGAATGCCCAGGCCCTTGTCGCTGAGCGACAGCAGGTTGATTGATTCTTCCACACAGCGATGAATCGCTACCGGCTCGTACCGGTTGGCCTGGGCATGATTGCCGGTGCGGGCAAAGTTCATCAGCGACTGCAAAATGGTAGAGATGCGCCGGGTCTGCTGCTGGATCTGGTCAGCGGTGTCCAGGATGTCCGGGTTGTCGGTTTCCAGTTTCAGGTTCTGGGCCAGGGATGAGATACCGGTGACCGGGTTCCCGATCTCGTGGGCGACACCGGCGGCGAGCCTTCCCACCGATGCCAGCCGTTCGCTGTGCATCAGTTCGTCCTCAAGCAGCCGCGTTTCGGTCTGGTCCTCGACCAGGATAATGCTGCCACCTTCGGTGTGGTCCGGTCCGCTCAGGGCCGCTTTGTGGAGGTTCAGCCAGTGGGGTTTGCCACGCAGGTCCAGGCGATGCTTGTAGCGATGCAGGTCCGGGCCACGGTTGAAGTCATCAAGCAGCAGGTGCCAGTGCTCGGGCAGTGCCATCAGCCTGGCACCGACCACGTCATCGGCGGTGATGCCGGTGAGCGCCTCCATGGCGTGGTTCCACATCAGGATTTCACCGTCCTCGCCCACGGAGCAGGCAGGAATCGGCAGGTTCTGAAGGGTCTGGCGGTAATGCCGGCGCAGGTTGTCCAGCTCGCCGGCCAGGCCGGTCAATCGGTTCTGGTAGTCGCCGAGGGCGCGTTCTACATAGCGGATGTCCTGGGCAGTGCCGCCCTGGGCCATGGGCTTGAAGCCGAGATGGCGCTTGACCATGTCCCGGGCCACGGAGGGGCCGAGCAGGCCAGACAGGTTTATTTCCACCTGGTCGCGCAGTCGCCTGAGCTGGTACGGCCGATACTCCACATTGGGCAGTTTCAACTGGCCCAGTGCCCGCTCCACTTCTCGCCGCGCCACACCGTAGCCCAGCGGCTCCGCTAACTGTCTCACAAAGTCACTGGAGGACGTGGCCAGCAATTCACGGCGTTGCGGACGGGACAGTGCGCCCAGTGAGCAGGCTTGGGCTGCGCTGTTCTCCTCACTGGTGCTGGCGCTGAGGATGGAAATCAGCGCAAACACGGTAATGTTGGCAGTCAGGCTTACGAACGTGAAGATATGCCAGTTGCTGTAGTCCGGTATCAGTGGCGCATCCAGCCAGGCCAGCAGATTGGCCGTGTGCGAGAATGGCAGCACGAGCGTCACCACCCAGATGGCCAGCCCGACAACAAGGCCGGCGATCAGGCCGCGGCGATTGCCCTCGGGCCAGTAAATCACGCCCAGGGCGCCGGGCAGCAGTTGCAAAGTGCCGGAGAGGGAAATGGCGCCGAGAATGGACAGGTCGAGGTTTTTGCCGACAACTTCATGAAACAGCAGCGCCAGGAAAATGATCACGGCGATGAGCAGGCGCTTGATCCACTGCAGCCACCGGTAGATATCGCCCTGGTCTTTCGGGGTTTTCAGGGGCAACACCACGTGGTTCAACGCCATGCCCGCCAGTGCCAGGGTGCTGACGATCATCAGGCCGCTGGCCGCTGACAGGCCGGCAATGTACATCAGCAGTGTCAGTGCCGGGCTTTCCATGGCCTGGGCTGCCCCGATGGCAAAGAATCCGGGCCCTGTGGTCACCGCCAGCTCCTGGCCTCCCCAGAGAATCAGGGGCACCGGCAGGCCGAGCAGCAACAGATAGAGTGGCAGGCCCCAGCTGGCTTTTGCCAGGGCCTTGGGCGAGGGGTTTTCGCTGAAGGTCATGTGGTACATGTGTGGCAGTACCAGAGCAGCAGCAAAGGACATCAGCATCAGTGCCCGCCAACTGCCGTCGTCAATGCTCAGGGTCATGGTTGTGGCTGGCGACGTCCGGTTGTCCAGCCAGCTTTCCAGTCCGCTCATGCCGTCAAAGACCCCGAAGAGAATGACGCCCCCGAGCACCAGCAATGCCACAAGTTTCACCAGCGAATCAAAAGCAATGGCCAGCACCAGTCCCTGATGGTTTTCCGAGTTCTGGTCGCGCCTTGCCCCGAATAGCATGGCGAAAAGCACCACGATCAAGCTGAACATTACGCTGATTACCGCAGGCGATGTGTCCGGCGCAAGAATGCTGGCAGAGGTGGCGACGGCCTGTATCTGCATGCTCAGCAAGGCCAGAATGGCCCCGCCGGAGCAGAGGGTGACCAGGGTGCCAGCCCACTGGCTTCGGTAGCGGTAGGCAAACAGATCGGCGAGGGACGTGAGCTGATAGGCGCGTCCGATCCTCATGACCGGGTTCAGAAGCACAGGCGCCAGCAGGAAAGCGCCGCTGATGCCGAGATAGTAAGCCAGAAAGCCGTAGCCGGATTCGGCGGCCATACCAACCGCGCCGTAGACCGCCCATATGCCGGCATAGACACCCAGACTGAGCACATAAACCAGGGGGTGGCGAACCCAGCGCCGGGGGACCATGCCTTTTTCGGTAAACCAGGCGATGCCGAACAGCAGAATCAGATACAGGAGGCTGGCGAGCAGCAGGCCGGAGGGACTAAAACTCATTGGGGTCCCGCCGCCATTCAAGCCAGAAACCGATGGCGATCAGCCCGGCCCAGATAAGGTAGGGGCTATACCAGACGTTTCCCGGCGAAGTCCACCAGTCAAGGATGTTGGGAGAAAAGATATAGATGGCCAGTACCAACAGGAAGACCAGACGGTAGATATACATCAGGCATGCTATCCGCGCTGAGGTGTGAGAAGGGCTTTATACCATGTCCCTCACCGGGATGTCAGGTGGATGGCGCCCCGTCGCCAGTTACTCCGGCCCCACTCCAGCAGCGAATCCAGCGAACCGCTGGCAAGGTTGGCAGGCGGGTTCTGACCAAGAGCAACGAGCGCCATGAACAGGTTGTCGACAGGCTTGTCATCATCAAGAGCTGGCGCATGGGTCTGCTTGCTCAGCTTCTGACCCTGCGCGTTGAGTATGACCGGGATGTGAAGCCAGCGTGGAGGAAGAGCACCCAGGGCACGATAAATCTGTTGCTGCTGCGCCGTCATGTCCAGCAGATCCGAACCACGCACCACGTCCGTGATGCCCTGATCAATGTCATCGACCACCACCGCCATTTGATAGGCGTAGAACCCCTCCTTGCGGAGGATGACCGGATCGTCAAGCTCTGCTTGCACCGTCTGGTGCTGGGGTCCCAGCAGCTGGTCCTGCCAGTGGCAGTCTTCGTCTTCGAGGGCAAAGCGGATTGCGAATGGCCGGTCACCGTCGATTTCTGTGCGAGTGCGGCACTGGTTCGGGTGGCGCCCCTCATTGGCCTGCAATTCCTTGCGCGAGCACTGGCAACGATACGCGTAGCCGCTTTCAAGCAGCCGGTTAACGGCGTGCTGATAGGCGTCGTGACGTCTGGATTGAAAGCGTACCGGCTCGTCGGGAAACAGCCCGTGGGCGTCAAGGCTGGCAATGATCTGGCCGGTCGCCTCCGGCGGCTCTCTCAGAGGATCCAGGTCTTCAATGCGGATAAACCACTGGCCGCCCTGGCTGCGGGCTTCCAGAAAGCTGGCAAGTGCGGTAACGAGGGAGCCAAAGTGCAGCGGGCCTGTCGGAGAGGGCGCAAACCGGCCCCGGTAGTGAGGGTTGTTCATGGCGGTCAGTCAGCCGGCGGGGCTGGGAAGAGCCCCAACCGGCAGCTGTTGCGTAGTAGGCTCAGATGCCGGTCTGGCGTTCGCGAATCTCGGCCAGTGTCTTGCAGTCGATGCACAGGGTGGCTGTTGGTCGAGCTTCCAGACGGCGGATACCGATTTCCACGCCACACTGATCGCAGAAGCCATAGTCGTCTTTGTCGATGCGGTCGATGGTCTGGTCAATCTTCTTGATCAGCTTCCGCTCGCGGTCGCGGGTACGCAGCTCCAGGCTGAATTCTTCCTCCTGGGTTGCGCGATCGCTGGGATCCGCGTAATTTGCGGCGTCTTCCTGCATGTGGTGCATGGTGCGGTCGACTTCTTCCATCAGCTCCTGCTTCCATTGCAGCAGCAGATCTTTGAAGTGCTGGAGCATTTCCGCACTCATGTACTCTTCACCCTTCTTCATTTCATAGGGGGTGAAGTTGGTAAAACGTTCGCGTGGTTGTTCTGCAGTAGTTGCCATTGAACCCGGCCTCTTGTTTGTACTTCACAAGAACGGTTTGCTTCCCTCCGCGTGAGCCCCCGTGGCTGCGCGGTTGTACCCTGGATGAAGCATTCGTCCTGAAACGGGAATTTGCGGAAAATAGCAGATTAGTCACGGGGGTGCCAGCCTTGTGACATCGACTTTTGTACGGAGATCACATGAAGTTTCCAGAACCGCTGGTTGAAGGCCGGCTTATCCGCCGCTACAAACGCTTTCTGGCAGACGTGCGTCTGCCGGATGGTTTAGAAATTACGGCCCATTGTCCGAACACCGGCTCCATGCTGGGCTGTCAGCCGGAGGACGCGCGAGTCTGGCTTAGCCATAGCGATAACCCCAAGCGCAAACTCCAGTACACCTGGGAGTTGGTGGAAACCTCGCCCGGGCAACTGGCCTGCGTGAACACCGCCCGGCCGAACAGCCAGGCCCGGGAGGCCGTGCTGACGGGTACCGTGGTTGAGTTGGCCGGTTACCCGGAGTGCCGCGCCGAGGTGAAATATGGCGCCGAGAAAAGCCGGATTGACCTGTTGCTGTCTGGCCACGACACCGCCGCCGATGCCTGGGTGGAGGTCAAGAATGTCACGCTGGCGGAGGATGGTCAGGGTTTCTTCCCGGATGCGGTGACCGAGCGCGGCCAGAAGCATCTGCGGGAGCTGATTGCCCAGGTTGAGCAGGGCGATCGCGCGGTGCTGTTTTTCGTGGTGAATCACACCGGTATTCAAACCGTTCGCCCGGCGGACCATATTGATCGAAAATACGGTGAGTTACTGCGGGAGGCCTGCGATTCTGGCGTGGAAGTGATCGCCTATCGTGCCGATCTGAGCGAGAGCGACGGCACGCCAACAGGTGTGTTGACCCTGACCGAATCGGTGCCCGTTATTCTGGAAGTCTGACCTCAATCTGGCCGTCCCGCTCCCGCAGGTCCAGCTGGGTGAGCGCATCGCCCTGGCAGGGCCCGGCAATGCATTCGCCGTCTGAGGGCTTGAACAGGGCGCCGTGGGTGGAACACTGGATAAACAGGTTGTCGGAATCCATGAACCGGCCGGGCATCCAGTTCAGTTCAACGCCCAGATGCGGGCAGATGTTCAGGTAGGCGCGGGGCGTGCCACCGTCCAGAAACAGGAACCCGGTCAGCGGCATGCCTGCCGGCTCCCGGGCCTTCTCCCGGAGCCGGAATTCCACGAATTGGCCCGGTGTCAGCTCGGAGGCCGGACAGACGGGCTGCCAGGTATGCGGGACGCTGCTCATTTCGGCAAGATCGTGTATCGCATGCGGGTCCCGTGATTCAGGGACATGACGATCTCATCGGCGTCCAGACGATGCGGAAAATAGCAGCCGGAAATCTTGGCGCTGGCAATACTGGAGCCTTCCATTCGGGATTTCGAGAAGTCGACACCTCGCAGGTCGGCGCCCCGGAAGTAGGCGTGGCGGAAATCCAGCCCCTTGGCATCCATTCCCCTGAGATCCAGACCCCGGAAATCGCCATGGGCGAAACTGGGTAACTCTGCAAGCTTTGCCTTTTCAGCATTGAACGCCTGCATGTCTTCGCTACGAAGAATATCGTAGAGCGGGTGACTGATCTGATGTACTTCGTGTTCGCTTTTATCGTCCATATCGAACCTCGCGCTCGCCAGTGGGAGCCAGTTGTTGTTCTTAGTCGGCCTTGCCGCCGGGGATACCCAGATGTTGGCGGATCCGGTCGGCCACCGCCTCTGCCACATGCTCCTGGTCAGTGTGCAGGTGGATGGTGTGGCTCTTCTCCTCCGCGGTTAACGGTTCAAACCAGGTTTGCTGGGCGTCCAGCAATTCCTCGGTTGCCTCGGAGGCATCGCCCTTGCGATTGCGGATCCACTCCCGGCGCAGATCTTCCGGCGCCTCGCAATGGATCAGGGCAAAGGGCACACCCTGATCTTCGGCTATCGATGCCAGCAGGGCCCGCTCTTTCTGTTTCAGGCTGGCGGCGTCCACAATCACCGGGAAACCGGCTGCCAGAACGTGACTGGCAAGCTCCGCCAGCCGCTGATAGGTTTTCTCTGTCGCTTCCTCGGTATACAGATTGCCACCGGTCGGTGAGCGGGAGCTGTCGAGAGGGGCCAGTCCGTGCAGGCGCTTGCGCTCGACATCGGAGCGCAGGCGTATCAGCCCCAGTTCATTGGCCATGGCGGCGCTGACGCAGGTCTTGCCGCTGGCGGACAGCCCGGTGGTTGCCAGCAGATAGTGATTCGGAATAGTGCCGTAATCCTCGGCCAGCTGGGCGTAGGCTCGATAGCGCTGCATCAGGTCGGCTTTTTCAGCATCGGTGAGCCCCGGGTTCCCCATGGTAAACAGGGCTATCTTGGCGCGCACCATAGCCCGGTATGCCTTATAAAGCGGCAACAAGGGCAGGGCTTCGAAGTCGTCGCGGTATTCCAGGTACGTATTGAGCACCTGATTGGCAAGGGCGCTCTCCCCACGGGACTCCAGATCCATCAACAGGAACGCGAGATCGTTGATCACGTCGATCCATCGGAACGGTTCGTTGAACTCAATGCAGTCGAAAACCGTTACCGCGTCCTCGAAGCGGGTGATATTGGCGAGATGGAGGTCGCCATGGCATTCCCGCACCATGCCGCTGGCGCGGCGAAGGGCAATCAGCTCCCGGTGGCGCTCGAAGGTGGATTCGGTCCAGGCCTGGAGGTTGTCCAGCTGCATAAGCAGATCCGAATCGTCAATCATCGGACGGATCTGGTCGAAGTTCTCCTGCATGGCGGCAAACACGGCTTCCGGGGTGCCAAGCGGTTTTTCGTCCGGCACGGCCGGTAACTGATCGTGGAAGGCGGCGACCTGCCGGGCAAGATCGGTCAACAGCTCGGGTGCCAGCTCCCCCTGTTCCTGCAGGCGATCGAAAAGCTGATCCTGGCCGAACTGGCGCATCTTGATGGCGTATTCGAAAGCCTCGCCCTCGCCATCCAGAATAGGGGCTTCCGGCGTCCCGGTGATAGGCACCACCTCCAGATACAGTTTTTCCGCCAGGCGTCGATTGAGCCTGAGCTCCTCCTCGCAGAAATGCTTTCGGCGATCGAGGGTGGAGAAGTTCAGGAAGCCGAAATCCATGGGCTTCTTGATCTTGTAGGCGTAGTCACCGGTCAGGATCACCTGTGAGATGTGAGTTTCGATAACCTGGAAACCATCGACAGGATGGTCGTACAGGTCTGGATTCTGCATGGCCAGAATCAGCTTGCCTGGGGATGTCTCACTCACCGTGCTCTCCTCGCGTTCCCTGAACCTATTGATTTTTCTTGCTCTATCATAACGGGCAGATTACAGAAATAACACACGGATGGCCTGCCTTCCTCACCGCTCCCTTCGTTATAATCGCGGCATGAAAAAATCCAAAGCATCTTCCAGCCCCAGGCGAAAGCCCTCCAGACGTTCCTCCAACAACGGTCGCCGGCCGTGGTTCTGGCGTTTTATGTTCCGGTTATGTGCCATCGGTCTCGTTTTGCTGGCTGGTTGGATGGTTTACCTCGATGCCGTGGTGACCTCCCGATTCGAGGGCCGGCGTTTCGAGGTTCCGTCCCGGGTTTACGCGCGCCCTCTGGAGCTTTTCGATGGCGCCAGCGTCAGTGCCGGCGCCCTGGAGAGGGAACTGAGCCTCTCCGGTTTCCGTAAGGGTGACGGCAGGAAATCCGGCAGTTACCAGCGCACGGGCAATCGCTTTGTGATCAGTACGCGGGGCTTTTCCTTCCCGGACGGCGATGAACCCAGTCGCAGGATCTCACTGATGATATCTGGCGATCGGGTTCAGGGCTTTTCGGTGATTGAAGGCGATAATGCCCCGATTGTGCGGCTTGAGCCGGCGCAAATTGGCGGCATCTACCCGGCGCACAAGGAGGACCGGGTGCTGGTTCAGCTGGATGAAGTGCCGGCCCTGTTGCCCACCACTCTGATGGCGGTGGAGGATCGTAATTTCTACGACCATTTCGGCATCGCGCCACTTTCTATTGGCCGGGCCATGCTTGCCAACATCCAGGCCGGGCGCATCGTTCAGGGTGGCAGCACGCTGACCCAGCAATTGGTGAAAAACTTCTTTCTGACTCGAGAGCAGACGCTGGTGAGAAAGGCCAACGAAGCGCTGATGTCGGTGCTCCTGGAGTTGCACTATGAAAAAGACGATATCCTCGAAACCTATCTGAACGAGGTCTACCTCGGACAAGCCGGTACGCGCAGCATTCATGGTTTCGGTCTTGCCAGCCAGTTCTATTTTGGCGAATCCCTCAAGGATCTGGATGTGCATCAGATTGCGTTGCTGGTGGGCATGGTCAAAGGCCCCAGTTACTACAATCCGCGCCGCCACCCGGAGCGCGCAACCGAGCGGCGGAATCTGGTGATTTCTGAAATGGAACAGGCCGGCCTCATTGAGCCGGGGCGCGCGTCCAGGGCTCGTGGATTGCCGCTGGGCGTCAGTGAGCGCCCGTCGTATTCGGAAAATCGGTACCCGGCCTATATCGATCTGGTCCGGCGACACCTTGCCCGCGATTACAAGGAAGAGGATCTGCGCAGTGAAGGTTTGCGGATTTTCACGACCCTGAACCCGGCGATCCAGTACGCGGCAGAGTATGCGGTAACCTATACCCTCCCGAGGCTGGGCGGCGGGCAGAATGCCGAGGCGCTGGAAGCGACTCTGGTGGTAACGGCGAAGGATTCCGGGGAAGTGCTGGCACTTGTGGGTGGCCGCGATCCGCAATTTGCCGGGTTCAACCGGGCACTGGATGCCAACCGTCCCATCGGGTCGTTGATCAAGCCGTTTATCTATCTGTCGGCGTTGCAGGAGCCGGAGAGGTATACCCTGACCACACCGGTGCTGGATAAGAGCTTTACCCTGGAATTCGACGATGGCAAACGCTGGCAGCCCAAGAACTACGATGGCGAGGAGCGGGGCGAAGTACCCCTGCACAAGGCCCTGTCCCGCTCTTACAACCTGCCTGCCGTGCGTGTCGGGCTGGATATCGGAGTGGATCGGGTGCAGGAGACGCTGACAGCGTTCGGAGTCGATACCCCGATTTCCCGTTACCCGTCGATGCTTCTGGGCTCGGTTTCCATGAGCCCGGTGACCGTGGCGCAGATCTACCAGGGGCTGGCGACATCCGGCTTCAATACGCCGCTGCGCACGATCCGTGAAGTCACGGACGCCGGCGGTGAGGCGCTATCCCGTTACAGTCTTGAAGTTGAGCAAGTGGCCGATCCCGCCGCCGTGCACCTGGTGCAATACGCCATGCAGGAAACCATGCAGGAGGGGACAGGACGCTCTGCCTATTACACGGTGCCTGAAGAGCTCAGTCTTGCCGGCAAGACCGGCACCACCGATGATGGTCGGGACTCCTGGTTTGCCGGGTTCAGTGGCGACCTGCTTGCGGTGGCCTGGGTTGGGCGGGATGATAACGGGCCAACTTCACTGACCGGGGCCAGTGGCGCTCTGCCAGTGTGGTCGAGGTTTATGGCGCAGGTTCCCCAGCACGGCTTCTCGCCGGTGGTACCCGACGGGGTCAGTTATCACTGGGTGAATTCGGAGCAGCAGGCACTCACAGACGAATACTGCGACAATGCCCGTCTGCTGCCCTACATTGCTGGTAGTGAACCCACGCAGACAATTTCATGCTCCGGAACTCTGGAACGTCGAATCCGGGGTTGGTTTGAAGGACTGTTTCAATGATTGACCGACTTTCGTTAAGGACTGCCCTGATCGCCACGCTGCTGTCCGTGGCCGGTTGTGCTTCCGGGCCAGGAGGCGGAATCTACGTGCCGATCGGCAGTGAGCCGGCCAAGGCGCCGGAACCACCCAGAACCAGTACTGATAGCGAAGAAAGCGAAGCCCCCGTGTGGCGCAAGAGCGAACAGCCAGAGGTGGCTCCGGAAACCCGGGAACCGGCCCGGTCCAGCTCCCCTAGCTATCGGGAAACCGGGGATGGGCTCTCACCGGCGGCGCTCAGCCTGGTACGTGAGGCCGATCAGCTGTTGGCCCAAGGTAAGATCTCTGGCGCTATCGCACGCCTCGAACGGGCACAGCGGATCGCCCCCCGATCTGCGGAGGTGTATTTCAAATTGTCCGAGGCCTATGTGGCGGGTAATCAGTTGGGCTCAGCGGAGCAGTTCACCCTGAAGGGGTTGTCCCTGGCGGGAAGTGATATTCGGCTGCAGAGAGCCGGCTGGCTGTTGCTGGCGGATATTCGCCGGGCTCGAGGTAATGTGGCGGGTGCGGATCAGGCGGAGGAAAGGGCCGCAGCGCTATAAATATGTTGTAAACAAAAAAGAGGGGCTTATGCCCCTCTTTTTTGTGGTCATTCCGGAGCTGAGGCTTCGAAATCGACTGTGGAGGTCTCGCCGCTAACTACCTCAACCTGGCTGTCGCCGGTGATGAAGCTGAGTTCATCATCGGAGGGTTCACCTTCTGCAGTTTCGATCTCATCATTATCGCAGGTGTATGAGACCGTGTAATTGCCCTCGGGTATAAATGCTGCAGTGAAAGCGAACTGATCGCCATCGTAATTTACCGGAACGGCAACAAGAGGCTCTTGATCACTACCGATATCATCTGGTTCAACATCGAAGCCTTCATGAATATACACGCTGCCGTTATACGTTTCCGGTGAGCTGACGCTCGCATCACTGCAAAGATTGCTGATGACTTCTGTAGCAACTGTTCCCGCAATGGTACCTACCTCCGAATTGTCGACCAGCCGAATAACCGGTTTTAATCGGTAAACGTCAGGATCGTTCTGAGGATTTACGATCGATTTTCTCACATCAAAGTCGATGGTCAGATTAATTTCGCCGCCTGCAGGCACAATGAATCCGCTGGTTTGAACGCCTCGGGCTGAAGGAGTTGTCAGATCGAATACGCCACCATCGATAACAATCGTGTTGCCATCGCCTAGTTCCAAGCGCATCCAGGAATAATCGCCGGCAGTAACCTCTTCATCTGCCAAGAGGGACATCACGGTTCCGCCGGTCAATGTAAGTAGGTTTACTGGTTCCGCCATGTCGAAATCAAAACGTTTCCGGTCACCATTGGTGTGTTGCAGTACCAATGCCTCGACTTCTATGTTGACTTCTTGGGCGTTATCTACAGGCGCGTCGGTTAATCCTACGTTAACCGTGCCGGTAGAAGCAGTGCTGCTTCCGTCACCGCTGCCGCCACAGGCGGCAATACCTGCAGCCAGGGCCGAAATGGTGAAAATGCGGATCGAACGTTTCATATAAACCTCCAAGGTTTATTTGCTGGACTCATAGCGAAGCAACATCGCTACCTGACTCCACCCTCACGCTGCGGTAGAGGGCAGAGTTCCGGAAATTTTGTTAACGTTCCCTAATGTCCGGGCAACCGTTGAATCGTCAGATCGGGAACGCGGCCAATGCATCGGCCCGGCGACTTGAGATAGACTGCGCCGCTGGCATGAACCCACGCAGGTAAACAACGGCTTTGGCAATTTTTCCTTTCAAGCCCTCGAAGTCCCGGCGTTTTGACGCCCTGGTGCGGCCCCATCTGGATGCGATGTACCGGTTTGCTTACCGTCTGGCGGGTCAGCAACAGGATGCTGAGGATCTGGTTCAGGATGTGGTGGTCAAGCTATTCCCAAAGCTTGATGAGCTGGAAAGCGTTGACCAGCTAAGGCCCTGGCTGAATCGGGTGCTCTACAGGCAGTTTATTGATCAGGTGCGGCGTAAGAACCGACAGAGTGACCGCCCGTTGACGGAGCTGGTAGGCAGTGAAAGCCAGGCCGATTGGCTGGACAGCCTTGAATCCGACAGTGTTGGCCCGGATCTGCAACTGGAGCAGTCGCGCCTTGGACCGGCGTTGGATCGGGTCATGATGACTCTGACGCCCGATCAGCGAACTCTTTTGTTGCTTCATGATGTGGACGGCTGGCGCCAGGAAGACATCGCGGAGGTGCTGGACATCCCGTTGGGAACCGTGAAATCGCGATTGCACAGGTGTCGGGCCGCCCTGCGAAAGAAATTGCAGCGGGAGCTGGAACCAACCGAGCCGGCCGGACGTGTGGGGGAGTGAGGTGAAGACAATGTCCTGCAATGAAATCCGGGTGGATCTACCCGACTACATCAACAATGAGCTTTCCGCCCCCGCCCGTGACCGGGTGCAGGAGCACGTTGCTGCCTGCACGTCGTGCAGAGGGTGGCTTGCCTCGGAGCGGTCTCTGAACCGGGCGTTGCAGGAGCAATTCAGAGTCCCTGGGCCTTCTCCTGATTTTCACAGCCGTGTTTTGTCCTCTGTCCGAGGCGAAGCGAAACCGGAGTCCGGATGGAGTCACGGGGCACTGGGTGGCGCCATTGCGGCGGCTCTTGCCCTGGGTATCGGCCTGGGCTTTCTGTTCCAGCCCGATGATGTGACTGACAGCGCCCAGCCTGTTGTCGCGTCCTCGGCGTCCTCGGACAGTGCCGCTGAAGAGTCGGCAAACGGGATTGCCGAACCTGTTGAGAAAACCGTGCGCCTTGCCTTCCGTTCGGGTGAGGCTCTGGAAAACGTTACGCTTACCTTGGAGCTGCCACCGAATGTGGAACTGGCTTCCTGGCCGGGGCATCGGGAGCTTAGCTGGCAGGTGAGCCTGAACGCTGGGGAGAACGTCCTGTCGCTGCCCCTGAAGCTCCTCTTTCCCGGTGCCGGTGAGTTGGTGGCCCGACTGGACACCGGAGATCGCCAGAAAACCTTTCGGGCCCCGATTCCCGAATATCCACAACGCCCGGTCGAGGATCCCGAATCATGACAGGTTGCAGGTTCTTATTGAGTGCCAGGCTGGTCGGATTGCTGATGTTGGGGTTTTGGGTCCCTGCAACAACACTGGCTAATGATGATCTGGATGTTACCATGCGAATGGTGACTGACGACGCAGAACTCACCGATTCGGTCGTGCGGGAAATCGAGTTGCCCCGCGCTATCGAAAAACCCGAGAATCCGGGTGAGTCTGGCTCTCGAGGGCTGGATACGGCGAGTGAAGCCCGAGAAAGGGGGCGCGAGTTTGGTGAGTCCATGTCCGAAAAAGCCAGGCAATCCCGGGAGCTGATCAAGGGTAAGCCTGAGTTACCGGAGCGGCCGGAACGCCCAGAGCTGCCGGATGCACCAGGGCTGGATCGCTGAAACCGGATACATAACCGGACCTGCCCCGCGTGGATTAATCCGGAGAAACCTGTTTGCTGGTATTTTGGCGCGCCCTGTCCCTGATCCTGTTGTTAATGCCCACGATGATTCTTCAGGCGGCTGAAACGGAAGCCGGCATGGAGGATTTCCGTGCCGGCGTTGAAGCCTTTGAAGCAGGAGACCTGAACGCCGCGAAACAGCGCTTCCAGAGGGCCGTTGATGCTGGCCTGAGATCTCCCTCGCTTTTCTATAACCTCGGTGTTGTCTGCTACCAGCTGGGCGATTATGGCGCCGCTGAATCTGCCTTCCGTTCCTTGCTCGACGGCTCCAATGGCGCCCTCGCGCGTTATAACCTCGGTCTGGTCGCGCTTGCCACGGAGGAGTCTGCCGAAGCCCGTCGCTGGTTCGAGCAGGCCTCGGCCGAGAGCGCTCCGGATAAGATTCGGACACTGGCTCGGGCGCAACTGAATAGACTGGCCGGCGGAGTTCCGTCGTCGGCCGGTCAGCCCTCCATTCGCGGCTATCTGGGTATCTCGGGCGGTTACGATTCCAATATTGCCGGCCTGCCCGAGGATACGGCGTCGAGTGAAGGTGGGGTGTTCCTCGAAGCGCTGGCTGCCGGAACCTACGAGCGGCCAGTCGGTACCCGCTCACGGCTTGCCCTCGATGCTGCCGCCTATTCCCGGGAACATCCGTCCGATGACGAATACGACACTCAGGTGTTGCAGGGACGACTGGCCTGGTCTGAGACTCTCGCTGCAGGTGAACGCGGCGCTCTGGTGTCGTTGGTGAAGTCCTGGTTTGGCAGCGAATCCCTTGAAACCCGATACGGCATCGAGGGGTTTTATCGTTGGCGTCAGTGTTCGCTACCCGTAGCCCCGGATCAGTGCGGAATCGCCCTGGCGACGGCTACCGTGAATGGTGGTTCAGGCTTCGAGGCCTATGACGGACAGTGGTATCGGGCACGCGTTCATGCGCGGAAGTACCTGGGACCCTGGCGATTGGACGGCGACTACTCACTGGAAATCAATGACCGGCGGGATCTGCAAACAACCAGTGAGTTTATCAGTGTCTCACCTACCCACCACACACTGGAGTTTGCCGGTCGCTACCGGTGGCGGCCAGATATCGTATTCGGAACAACGGGCTCTGTTCGCCACAGTCGATACCGGGACGCCCATCAGTTGGTGTCCGGGGAAGGCGAGAGCGGTCGCAGAACAGATAACCGTCTGGAGATCGGATTGCTTGCGGAGAAGTCTCTGGACAGCCTTTGGCTGGTCCGGGGGGAGTGGCTGGTTCGGGATAACAGAAGCAGTCTGTCGCAGTATGACTATCAGCGCCAGACGCTGATGTTCACCCTGGAAGGGGCCTTCTAGCTCTGCAAGGCAAAGCCAGAAGGCCGGCTACCCGTTACAGTCCTGCGTTTCTCAGGCGGTTGGCGTGTTGCTTGAAAACCGCTTTTGGATCAGTTTCGAAGAGGCTATGCAGGCCCAACGCCTGATTCACTTCATCCAGATGGTTCATGAAGTAATTATCCCGGATCACCTTGCCAAACCGGCTGCTGCAGCGGCCTACCAGACCGTCGTTCTGGCTGAAGCCGAAGGCGAGGCTGGTGGTGCCCAACAACGCGTCGGACGGATCCAGTACGTTGGTCAGAACACCGGTGCCACCCCAGGAGTAGAAGCGGACGCCGTTTGCCGAGTAGGCGCCTTCACCGCAAGAGGTGGTTGGAATCCCGGCAGGGGCAAAGCTGTTGAATTCGGCGCTGCCCTGGGTGGTGAGGGATTCCAGGCTTGACCGCAGGTCCTGGTTATAACCGCCACCGGACAGCAGATCGATAAGCCCACCCAATGCATTCCCCAGACTGGCCGCCAGGCTTTCGGCAGGGGAGCCGTAGATAAGGTCGGCGACCGGCGAGCCTTTATGGGGCGAGCCGACGGACGTCACTGAGGCGACCAGATCCGGCCGCACCCTGGCGATGTAACGGGCCGTGGGGCCCCCGTGGCTGTGGCCAATCAGATTGACCTTGCCGTGCACCGCGGCGATCGCCTGTACCTGCGGCAGAAGCGCTTCACCGCGAGCAATGGTGCTGTCCAGGGCGGGCACCTGAGTGGTGTAGACATCAGCGCCGTATTTGCGGAGATCCTCGGCGACGCCGTACCAGTAGTCCACGCCGGCAATGGAATCAAAGCCGAACATGCCATGCACCAGCACAACCGGGTAGCGAGTATCCGTATAGTTTGAAGGGGTAGAGTCCCACCACCAGGCGGCGGAGGGGGCCGACCAGGCCACAGTCAGGGCCAGGGCCATTGCTTGGATCCAGAGTTTCATTGTCGTTCCTACAGTTTGATGTTGTGTTTGTTATTCAAACTGCGGCTCAACCTAACGGGTTGCTCCAGAGACTTCCTGCTCGTACTGCATCTGCCTGTAGGCAGACCGAGTGCTTCCGTGCGCTGACTTGATTCTTGTGTTTGTTAGATTGGTGCCGTCAGAGCATCTCGGTAGAGATTAGATCAATATTTGATCAGGCGGGATGGTAAGTCAACGGCACAAGAGGCCAGTCAGGGGTGTTCGCCGTGGAACTGTGATGCCCATCACATTGGTGGCCCCGCAGGACATGTTCCGACCTGCGGGGCAGCGATGAGGACAGCGGAAATATCAGAGCGTGGCCATGACCTTTTTGGCCGCCGCTACCGTATCGGCGATGTCCTGTTCGGACAGTGCCGCTGTCGTAAAGCCAGCCTCAAAGGCGGATGGTGCCAGATATACGCCTTCTTTAAGCATGCCCTGGAAGAACTTCTTGAAGCGTTCGACATCACAGCCCATCACCTGGTCAAAGCGGGTAACAGAGCTTTCCTCGGTGAAGAAGAATCCAAACATGGCCCCGGCACTCTGGACCGTCAACGGGATGCCAGTGGCGTCAGCGGCTTCTTTCAGGCCGTCGCGAACGACATTGGTTTTCTCGGTCAGCCGGTCGTGGAAACCGGGCTCGGAGATTGCGTTCAGTGTCGTCAGGCCGGCGCACATGGCCAGGGGGTTACCGCTCAGGGTGCCTGCCTGGTAAACCGGTCCCAGTGGTGAGATGTGTTCCATGATTTCCCGTTTGCCGCCAAAGGCGCCGACTGGAAGCCCGCCACCAATCACCTTGCCCAGCGCGGTGAGGTCCGGGGTTACGCCATACAGCCCTTGGGCGCCGCCGAGGGAAACCCGGAAACCGGTCATTACTTCGTCGAAGATCAGCACGGTGCCGTGCTCGTCGCACACTTCCCGCAACCCCTCGAGGAAGCCGGGGACCGGTGGAATGCAGTTCATATTGCCAGCGACCGGCTCTACGATAATCGCGGCGATCTGGTCGCCCATCTCCCGGAAGCATTCGCGAACGCTGTCCATGTCGTTGTAGGTCAGCGTGATGGTGTGCTCAGCCAGGCTGGCGGGGATGCCCGGGGAATTCGGCACGCCCAGGGTGAGGGCGCCGGAGCCTGCTTTGACCAGCAGTGAATCCACGTGGCCATGGTAGCAGCCCTCGAACTTCACGATCTTGTCGCGACCGGTGTAGCCCCTCGCCAGGCGGACAGTGCTCATGGTGGCCTCGGTACCCGAATTCACCATGCGGACCAGTTCGATGGATGGCACCAGTTCACACACTTTCTTGGCCATCTCGGTTTCGAGGGCGGTCGGCGCACCATAGCCAACGCCCAGATCAACCTGCGCATGCAGGGCGTCTTTGATGCGTTGGTCACCGTGGCCAAGAATCATGGGGCCCCAGGAACCGATGTAATCGATGTAGCGCTGGTCGTCTTCGTCGTACAGATAGGCGCCCTGGGCGTGCTTGAAGAAGATCGGCGTGCCGCCAACGCCTCGAAAGGCCCGGACCGGAGAATTCACGCCACCGGGGATGTATTTCTGGGCCTGCTCGAACAGGGTTTCGGAGTGCGTCATGGATCTGGGCTCCTGTTATTCCGGAAGTGAAAAAAGTGGGTGATGGCTTGCGAACAAGCGTTCAAAGGCTTTGGCTCGCATCTCAATGTCATGTGTGTCGCCGCCAAAAAGGCCGCCCACCACGGCGAGCATGTCGGCCCCGGCACGGATAAGAGGTTCGCCGTTACCTGTGGTTACCCCGCCGATGGCGGTGATCGGGAGGCCGAAACGCTTTGCGTCGGTCAGGACACCGGGAGGCGCTGCCGGGGCGCCGGGTTTGGTCGACGACGTATAAAATCGCCCGAACGCCAGATAGTCCGCGCCCGCCCCCAGAGCAGCCTGTGCAAGTGCGAGATCGGCGTGACAGGTTATGCCGATTATGGCCTCATCACCGAGAAGGCGGCGGGCCGCTGCCACTGAGCCGTCCGTCTGACCCATGTGTACCCCGGCAGCCCCGACCCGTTTCGCGAGATCAGGATCGTCATTGATCAGTAACGGAACGCCCGCATTTCGGCATACAGCCTGCAAACTGGCGGCCTGGGAAATCCGCTCAGCCATCGGCGCGCTCTTTTCGCGGTATTGTACCATTACCGCGCCGCCCCGAAGCGCAGCCTCAACCGATTCGATCAGTGTTTCGGGTGGTGTCAGTACGCTGTCGGTAATGGCGTAGAGCCCCGGGCGCAGTCCTTTACTCATCGCTCCCACAGAATACCTCGATCCGGCACCGGCTGGCCTTTACCGACTTCCAGGGCGTGGAGTATGGCGCGATGAACGTAGTTCTGGGCCTGGGAAATGGCGGCTCGGGGCGACAGCCCGGAGGCCCTGCCGGCAGAAATGGCCGCTGCCAGGGTGCAGCCGGTGCCATGGTACTCACCACCGATTCGTTCAATTTCCCAGCGCATGGGCTGAGGGGCGTGGTTGTAGAGCGTGTTGATAATGTGAATGCCGGTGCCGTGTCCACCAGTGGCCAGCACGGATTCGCAGCCGCCCTTCAGCAGATTGTCGGCGGCCTGATCGGCGTCTTCACTGTTGCCGAGCATGGCCAGTTCGACGCCATTGGGCGTGATCATTTCGGCCACAGGAAAGAGCTTCTCCTTCATCGCGCTGACCAGTTCGTCGTCGGCCAGATCACCGCCCCCTGCGGCTTTGATCACCGGGTCGGTAATCACGGGAATGCCCGGATGTTCACGGATGAAATCCACGAGCACATCCACCACCGCAGCATTGCCCAGTGCACCGGTTTTGATGGCATGGATCGGGGAATCATCGGCGAGACATTGGAGTTGTTTTCGGATCAGGTCAGCCGATACGGGCTCGGCGCCATACACGTTACGGGTGTCCTGCACGGTGAGGCAGGTAAGAACCGGCAAGGGATGGCAGCCAAGGGAGGTGACGGCCTGGATGTCGGCCTGAATGCCGGCGCCGCCGGACGGATCAAGGCCGGAAAGAATCAGAACCTGTGGTCGGGTGTAGCGTTTGATGACTCAGCTCCTCAAAACGGTTTGACAACAGCCAGGATTACAACGGCCAGAAGAATCAGCACCGGCAGTTCGTTGAACCACCGGTAGAACACGTGGCTTCTGGTGTTCCGGTCGTCCCGGAAGACCTTTACAAGGTGCCCGCAATAGAAATGGTAAACGATCAGAATGGCAACCAGAAACAGCTTGGCATGCATCCAGCCCTGGCTGAAATAGCCGGAGGCATTGTAACTGATCAGCCAGACACCGAAGACAACGGTGGCGATCATCGACGGCGTGGTAATGCCGCGGTACAGCTTGCGCTCCATGATCTTGAAACGCTCACGACCAGGCTCATCCTCGCAGGCGGCATGGTAGACGAACAGTCTGGGCAGATAGAAAATGCCGGCGAACCAGCACACTAGTGAAATAATATGGAAGGCTTTCACCCACAGCATTCGTCAGCTCCGTCGGTATTGGTAGTAACTCTCGATATCGGCTTTCAGTACCACGCCATAAACCCGCTGGATCATGGGCGCCACGTGACGTTGTACGTACAGGGCCTCGGCATTGGTTGCATCGAACTGGTTTAACGCTTCCTCCAGAGTGGCCTGGTACTGCACGGGGGCAACGTCTCGACGGTTCGCGGGGATGTCCATCAGATCAATGGACTCCGGCGGTTCGATTTCCTCTTCGGCCACCAGCTTTTCGGTGTCCTCCAGATATCTGGCGAGATCCACGGCCGGCAACAATGCAGTGGGGCCGCTACTGCCTTCAACCACCAGCCACTTTGGCTCGGATTTCAGAACCTTGCGGGCCTCTTCCACCGTCAGGTGGCGTTCAGTTCGCAGTATGCTGCGGTCCATGATGGCACCAACCGACACTCGTCGCAGGGCCTGTATAACCGGGGAATTCTGATAGCTAAGCCCCTGGTTCTTGAGAATGGTCAGGAACAGTGACCTCTTTCCGAACGCCTCGCTGGTCACCAGGCTCGAGGTGGTGATGATCAGCATGCCCGGGAGGATGATGTTGGGGTTACGCGTGAGCTCCATCAATGCCATCAGGGCGGCGAGTGGCGCCTGCAGTACGGCGCCCATCATGGCTCCCATGCCGAGCATGGCGTAGAAGCCAACAGAGGAAGCCTGCTCCGGCATGATCTGGGCGCCAATCAGCCCCATGGCGCCGCCCAGGGTTGCCCCCATAAACAGGGTGGGGCCGATCACGCCACTTGGCATGCCCAGCCCGATGGAGAGCGATGTAATCACCAGTTTGGCGGCCCCGGCTCCGAGCAGGAGCCAGAACCCGAGTTCGCCGTTAATGGTTTCGTTGACGGTGTCGTAACCGATACCCATGGTTTCCGGAATAAAAATGGCAAATGGCACCATCAGAAGACCCGCAAACGTGATGCGCAACAGCACTGGGCGGTGGTGATGCTTGCCCATAGTGTCAACCAGCTGGATAAACAGCGCGGCCGAAATGCCGATAATCACCGCTATGGCGAGTATCCAGGGGATTTCCGTTAGCGAGTTCATGGTCAGCGCCGGCACGTTAAAGGCCGGCTCTGTGCCATAGACCGCCTGAGTAACGATGGCAGCGCTGACAGAGGCCAGGATAATCGGTGTAAAACCCGCAATGGTGTATTCCATCATCACCACTTCCATGGCGAAGATGACGCCGGAGATCGGCGTGTTGAAAGAGGCTGAAATGGCGGCCGCACAACCGCAGGCCACCAGTGTCCGGATGCTGTTGTTCGGAAGCCGCATCCACTGGCCCATCAGGCTTGAAAAAGCCGCTCCCAGGTGCACGGCAGGCCCCTCACGACCGGCCGACTGCCCACTGACCACGGTCGCAACGCCCGAGATGAACTGCACGATCGCGCTGCGCATGGAAATGTAGCCCTGGTGGTAGTTCAGGCGTTCCATCACATGCACAATCCCGACCTTGCGGTCATGGGTGGCCAGACGATGCATCAGCAGCCCCAGACCGAGGGCGCCAGCCAGAGGCAGGAGCCCGCGGGTAATCAGGTCCAGTTGTTCGAAGGATTCGGAGCCATTCCCGGGCAGGAAATGCTCAAGCGGCCATTCGATAGCCAGCCGAAAAACCAGGATCACGCCGCCGGTAATCAACCCGGATAACAGGCCGAGTACGGCCAGTTGTGGCAATGCATCAACACCGGACAGTCGGCGCCGGAAAACAGGAATCAGATGCTCGGTAATCTGGTGCCAGATTTTCTGCATGAGGCCAGCGTTCCGGTGGATTTGGGTGGACTGTCAGAAAGATTCTGACAACATTGTAACGGTCGCCCTGAGGGCTGCAATAAGTCATTGGTTTATCATGGTAGACTACGGCGTCAAAGCTCTTAATTCTGATACGACGTCGCTGGAGAAAATGGTGATTAGAGTAGGCATCGTTGGAGGCACCGGCTACACCGGTGTGGAACTGCTGAGAATCCTCGCGGTTCACCCTGAAGTTTCGGTCAGTTGCATTACCTCCCGTTCCGAAGCGGGCATGCCGGTTGCGGAGATGTACCCCAATTTGCGAGGCCATTACGACCTCGCGTTTTCAGAGCCGGACGTCAATGTGCTTGGGGCCTGCGATCTGGTGTTCTTCGCCACGCCCCATGGCGTGGCCATGAGGATGGTGCCGGAACTTATGTCCGCGGGCGTGCGTGTAGTGGATCTGTCCGCCGATTTCCGTCTTAAAGATCTGGATGTCTGGGCCAATTGGTATGGCATGGCCCATGAAAGCCCGGAATGGGCGGAGAAGGCGGTTTACGGTTTGCCGGAAGTGGTGCGCGATGAAATCCGCACTGCTCAACTGGTGGCTAATCCGGGTTGCTATCCGACTGCAGTTCAGCTGGGATTCCTCCCGTTGCTGGAGCAGGGACTGGTGGATCCAAAGCGCCTGATCGCCGACGCCAAATCCGGCGCCAGCGGCGCGGGCAGGCAGGGCAAGATCGGCATGCTCCACGGGGAGATCGGTGAAAGCTTCAAGGCCTACGGCGCCTCGGGGCACCGTCATCTGCCCGAAATCCGCCAGGGTTTGTGCGGTGCTGCTGGCGGGGATGTGGGTGTGACGTTCGTGCCCCACCTGATTCCGATGATCCGCGGCATCGAGGCGACGCTCTACGCCGAGCTGAAGAATCCGGCGGACTTTGATCGGCTCCAGGCCCTGTTCGAGCAGCGTTTTGATGACGAGCCTTTTGTCGATGTGATGCCTTTCGGCAGCCATCCGGAAACCCGGAGCGTGCGTGGGGCGAACCAGTGTCGCATGGCACTGCACAGGCAGGAACAGAGCAACGTTGTTATTGTTTCTTCCGTCATTGATAACCTGGTTAAAGGTGCAGCCGGGCAGGCGGTCCAGAATATGAACATCATGTTTGGCCTGAAAGAAACCATGGGGCTTGAGGCCCCGGCGCTTTTGCCTTGATACCCAAGGGAAGATTGTGAGCGAACAGCGAAAGCCGGCTGAAGAGTATGTGGTCATCCGGCATCGACCGGGTTATCGCCTGCGCAGAACCACCATCCTTCTGGTTTTTACCGTGGTAGCTGCGGTCGTGGGGTATGCCGCTGGGCTCGCCCAGGGCGGGTTCCGTTTTTCCAGTGCCGAGGAGTCGAACCAGGTGCTGGAAAACGAGGTCGAGAAGCTCCGGGATGATTATCGCAAGGCCCGGCAGCAGCTTATCAACCTTGAGCGTGGGCAGGCGATTGACGAGCAGGCCCTGAACCAGGCGCGAAAAACCATTGTGGATCTGGAAACCCGCATTGTGTCACTGCAATCGGACCTGACTTTCTATAAAAACATCATGGCTCCGTCGGAAACCAGCAAGGGGCTTCAGGTAGACAGCTTTTCACTGGTTCGGGCTCGCAATCAGGACAGTTATGACTTCAAGTTGGTGCTGACCCAGGTCGGCAACAACAAGAGCTACATTTCCGGTGTGGTGGCAGTCAATGTCATTGGTTTGCGGGATGAGGAAAAAGAGGTCATCGCCTTGCGTGATCTTTCGGAGGATATAGCCGATCTCGGTGTGAAATTCCGTTTCCGGTATTTTCAGGATGTCGAAGGTTCCCTGAAACTGCCGGAAGAATTCGAACCGCTTGAGGTCCAGGTGGTAGCCCAGGCGGAGGGAAGAAAATCCTCGCAAGCCGAGCGCACCTTTAACTGGGACGATTTAACGGAGAACTGACATGCTTGGCAAGAAAAAGCAGAAACCGCGCCGGCCCACCGGCCATTTTGATACCCTGATTTCCTCACGAACGACCGTGGAAGGCGATGTGCATTTCAGCGGTGGGCTTCACGTGGATGGCCGTATTCGCGGTAAAGTGGTTGCCGATGAGGGCACCGATGCGGTACTGAGGGTCTCGGAAGTTGGCGAAGTAACCGGCGATATCAACGCGCCTCACGTCATTATTAACGGTACTGTGAACGGTGATGTTTACGCATCGGCACATCTTGAACTGGCGGAAAAAGCCTCTATTAATGGCAGCGTTTACTACAACCTGATCGAAATGGCGATGGGTGCCTCGGTAAACGGCAATCTGGTGCACCAGCGGGAGCCTGTCGGGCTGCTTTCCCAGGATGCAAAAGCTGCCGGATCCGTTCAAAAACAGGCTTCTGCCGGTGATCAGACTCCGGAGTCCGAGGTGTCGGAGGATGGTGGAAAGTCCGAATAGTTGATTGTTTTAGTCAGGAATACCATAATCGCCTGAGTTGTTCACGATAATCCGGAGGCGAACTTGAGCGCAGTTCAGCAACAAATAGCTACACCGCTGTTCTTCAGTGACAGTGCCGTTGCCAAAGTACGTGAGTTGATCGAGGAAGAAGAAAATCCCGAACTCAAACTCCGCGTCTTTGTGACGGGCGGGGGCTGCTCCGGATTTCAGTACGGCTTCTCGTTTGATGAAAGCCAGGATGAGGAGGACACCGTGATCGAGCGTGATGGCGTTTCTCTTCTGGTGGATCCGATGAGTTACCAGTATCTGGTGGGCGCTACGATTGATTATCAGGAAGGCCTGCAGGGCTCACAGTTCGTGGTCCAGAACCCCAATGCAAGTTCCACCTGCGGGTGTGGCAGTTCCTTCTCTATCTGATCTCTGATCCGAAAAGATTTCAGGCCGGGTAGATAGCACCCAGAATGCGAGGGCCGGCCGCGCCGGTTACGTCAGGAAGGTTTCCCGGCTTACCTTCGAAAGCCTGTTTTGCCAGCCAGGCAAACGCCACAGGCTCCACCATTTGAGGGTCGACCCCCAGTTCCGAGGTCAGTGACAGGCTGGCCTCCGGCAGAGCCTTGCCGAGCTCTTCCATCAGGAGTGGATTTCGCGCCCCGCCGCCACATACGTAGATCCGAACATCCTTGGTTTCAGGCAGCTGGTTAACAACGCTGTTGACGGTCAGCTGCAGCAAGGTCCTCTGAATGTCCTCGGTCGGAATCTCAGGGTGGCGACCTACCAGTGTTTTGACCCAGTCAAGATTGAACCGCTCTTTCCCCGTGCTTTTCGGGGGTGCCTTCGAGAAGTAGGCATCGGAAAGCATGTCCTCGAGAAGCTCCTCGTTAACCGATCCCTCGCGCGCCCAATGGCCGTCGCTGTCAAACGGAAGCCCGGTCTGGTCCAGGCACCAGGCATCCATCAGTGCATTGGCCGGGCCGGTGTCGAAACCGGTTGCAGGCGCGGTGGTGCTGGCCGGGAGCCAGGTGATATTGGCAATGCCGCCGAGATTAAGAATACAGCGGTTCTCTGTCTCCGAGCTGAAAAATGCCTTGTGGAAGGCTGGAACCAGCGGCGCTCCCTGGCCCCCAGCGGCCATATCCCGTCTCCGGAAATCTGCGACCGTCGTAATGTTGTTGACTTCGGATACCACGGAAGGATTGCCAATCTGGATCGAGAAGGGTGCTGTGCCGGAAGGCTGGTGACGAAGCGTTTGTCCGTGGCTGCCTATGGCGCGAATTGTCGCCCGGTCAAAGCCGGACGTTTGAATAACGTCGTTCGCCGCCTGGGCAAACAGGGTGCCGACCAGGGTATCCAGTTCACCGATTTCGTCAGGCGCGGCGTGATTCTGGCTGGCGGCCAGCAGCCGGTGGCGAATTTGATCGGGGTAGGGAGTCGTGTGCGAGGCGTGGATATGTACGGTGTTGTTCTGGAAAGACACCAGCACGGCATCAATGCCATCCATGCTGGTGCCCGACATCAACCCAATCCAGGCTTCCATTTGTTTCTCAGTCGTCTGAAGCCAGTGCGAGTTGCTGATAGCTCTCGCGGAACACGTCAAACTGCGCGATTCGCTGTTCGGTGAATTGCTTGAATCGGGCCATCTCGGAAGACGGAATGGGCTTGGCGTCCGGCAACTTGACCGTGCGGGAGTTGCGCGGCGACCCGTTCAGCCTGAACTCATAGTGCAGGTGAGGTCCGGTTACCATGCCCGATGAACCAACATGCCCGATGGTTTGGCCCTGCTTGACTCGGGTGCCATTCTTGATGCCTTTACCCAGGCGGCTCATGTGTGCATACAGCGTGGTGATGTTGTCGCCGTGCTGGAGGATGACAGTTCGTCCGTAACCACCTTTCCAGCCTGCGAATTTCACCCGACCGGAACCTGCCGCCTTGATGGGAGTTCCGGGAGGCGCTGCGTAATCGGTGCCTTCATGCGGACGTACTACGTCCAGAACGGGATGGCGGCGCTGAAGGTTGAACGGAGAAGAAATCCGGGCATTGATGGGGGTTCGCAGGAATGCCTTGCGCATGCTTTTGCCATCGGGAGCGTAGTAATCGCTGTCGCCATTGCTGTCGGTATAAAGCAGTGCGAGGTTTTCTTCGCCGCGGTTAACGAATCGTGCAGACAGGATCCGGCCGGTGTCGAACTTTTCGCCGTCTAGGTAGAGTTCTTCGTAAACCACTTCGAACTGGTCGCCCTTCCGGACGTCGTAGACAAAGTCGATATCCCAGCCGAAGATGCCTGCCAGCTCCATGGTCAGGCTGTCGTTGAGGCCCGCTTCGCGCGCAGCCAGATAGAGGGAGCCGTCAATGGTGCCTGATGCAAAGGCTGGCCGCGCTTCCGGTTTGCGAACTTCGGTTTCGCCGGTAAAGCTTTCGCCTTCTTTGGTAATCTTCAGGGTTTCCAGGCGGTTTCTCTGCAAGTCGATGGCAGCAAGCCCACCGTCTTCGGTTGTCGCAAAACGAATGGTTTCGCCGGCGTACAGGCGCTGGAGTTTTTCGGCCTCTCCGTCGCCATGAATAACCGAAAGCATGATGCCGTCGTTAAAGCCAGCTTTCTTGAACAGGGAGGACAGCGTGTCACCAGACTTGATCGCGAAGGTTTGCCATTCAATTTCCGGCAACTTCGGAGCGACAGGTTGCTCGGGAGCGGAAACGCTTGCCTGCTGCGTAGCCTCTGTCAGGACATCGGATTCAGGCGCTTTCGGCTGGGTGTCCGCAACGGGAGCCTCTGTCGGCATTGCTTGCTCAGGCGCTGCGCCGGTTTCGGAAACGGTGCCTTGCTCCAGATCCAGGGCATAGGACATCCGTTTGGCTTCAACGTTGCTGCTGGGGCTCATGAGAATGGCAGCGGTAACAACAACGGTAGCCGCGGCAGCAATGGTAATGTGAGTTTTAGGAAACATTTTCAGCACGTATCGCACCCGTTTTAATCGGTATTACGGCAGCTTGTACTACCTAATTGAAGCTGTTGTTCAAGTATAGTCCAACAGATTACCGTATAAAATGCATGCGGGACAGCGTGGAACATTACGGTTGCTGCTCCATCCTCCGGATTTCTTTTGACAGCGTTGTTATAATACGCCGCCCTGCAAAGTCGGTGTTGGCCAAAATCTGGTCAGCATATAGTAGCAGGGGAACAGGTAACTCACAGATTTCTTTTGTTGAACTCTGTAACTGACAGAATCTTTCCAAGATCAAAGCGGGGACGTGTTGTTCATGGCATCCATTGATGAAGCGTTGGCGATAATCAAGCGAGGCGTAGACGAACTCATTCCGGAAGATGAGCTCATCGAAAAATTGAAGGAAGGTCGTCCGCTGCGGATTAAGGCGGGTTTCGACCCCACTGCGCCGGACCTTCATCTTGGGCACACCGTTCTTATTAACAAGCTGCGGCAGTTTCAGAATCTTGGTCACGAGGTGATGTTTCTGATTGGAGATTTCACCGGAATGATCGGTGACCCCACCGGGAAAAGCGCCACGCGTCCTCCTCTAACAGAGCAGCAGGTCGCCGAGAACGCGGTCAGCTATAAAGAGCAGGTGTTCAAGATTCTTGATCCCGCGAAAACGCGCGTCATGTTCAATTCCGACTGGATGGGTAAGATGAGCGCCGCCGATATGATCAAGCTTGCCGGGCAATACACCGTTGCGCGAATGCTGGAGCGGGATGACTTCACCAAGCGCTACCGCGCCGAGCAGGCGATTGCGATTCACGAGTTCCTTTACCCGTTGGTTCAGGGGTATGACTCTGTCGCCATGGAGGCCGATGTTGAGCTGGGCGGGACCGACCAGAAGTTCAATCTTCTGATGGGGCGAATTCTCCAAAAGCATTACGGTCAATCGCCCCAGGTGATCCTTACCATGCCGATTTTGGAGGGGCTCGACGGTGTTCAGAAGATGTCCAAGTCTCTGGGCAATTATGTGGGCGTGAATGACTCGCCAGGTGAGATGTACACCAAGTTGCTTTCCATGCCGGATGATCTTCTATGGCGTTACTTCGAGCTGTTGAGCTTCCGGCCGCTTGCAGAGGTGGAGGAGTTCCGTAAGGCTGTCGCCGATGGTGCTAACCCGCAGGACTATAAGAAGTTGCTGGCGGAAGAGATTATTGCCCGGTTCCACGATGAGGAGGCAGCTCGCACTGCCCACAAGTCCGCCGGTAACCGAGTGGCGCTCGGCGAGATCCCGGACAATGTGCCGACTGTCGAAGTGCCTTTAGAGGGTCAGTCCGAGATTCCGATGGCGGCGGTGCTTCGCCTGGCGGGTTTGGTCAAGAACGGCGCGGCAGCCCGGGATGTCCTGGGGCGTGGTGCGGTATTTGTCGATGGTCAGAAATTCGAAGGCGATCGGATGTTTGTGGAAGGCGATGATTGCGTAATCCAGGCTGGCAAGAAGAAGATCGCCCGGGTTCTGATTACTGTCTGATCGATTTGGGGCGATTTTGAGTTTTTTTCAGAATCGCCGTTGACACCCTCGGGCAGGTCTGTAGAATGCGCATCTCTTTCGAGGGGGGCACCGCTGAGGCGGCTCAGAAATCGAAAGATAACTGTTTGAAAGCGCTGAAGAAAATGAGTTTCAAAGTTCTTCAGAAAGCAGTTGACAGGCAAGCGATTCACTGTAGAATGCGCGCCTCGAAACAAGCAGTAAGCCGGGTCATTTTTCGGCGCTTTCCGGAGACGGAAAACATCGAAAAATAAACGGTTGACAAGGCGGCGTTACGATGTAGAATACGCGGCCTTGATTGAGCAACAGCTCAAACGCTCTTTAAAAAGTTGACCAAGTAATTCGTGTGGGCGCTGGCCGAGGTATTTCGGATATGAAATATCAGGACAGTGACTCGTCGAAATTGAGTTTTGTCTTGAGCAAGAATAGAGAATCTTCGGATTCTTGTATGATTTAAACTGAAGAGTTTGATCATGGCTCAGATTGAACGCTGGCGGCAGGCTTAACACATGCAAGTCGAGCGGTAACAGGGGGTGCTTGCACCCCGCTGACGAGCGGCGGACGGGTGAGTAATGCATAGGAAACTGCCCAGTAGTGGGGGATAGCCCGGGGAAACCCGGATTAATACCGCGTACGCCCTTCGGGGGAAAGCAGGGGATCTTCGGACCTTGCGCTATTGGATGTGCCTATGTCGGATTAGCTAGTTGGTGGGGTAAAGGCCTACCAAGGCGACGATCCGTAGCTGGTCTGAGAGGATGATCAGCCACATCGGGACTGAGACACGGCCCGAACTCCTACGGGAGGCAGCAGTGGGGAATATTGGACAATGGGGGCAACCCTGATCCAGCCATGCCGCGTGTGTGAAGAAGGCTTTCGGGTTGTAAAGCACTTTCAGTGAGGAGGAAAACTCTGCGACTAATACTCGTAGGGCTTGACGTTACTCACAGAAGAAGCACCGGCTAACTCCGTGCCAGCAGCCGCGGTAATACGGAGGGTGCAAGCGTTAATCGGAATTACTGGGCGTAAAGCGCGCGTAGGTGGTTTGATAAGCGAGATGTGAAAGCCCCGGGCTTAACCTGGGAACGGCATTTCGAACTGTCAGGCTAGAGTATGGTAGAGGGTAGTGGAATTTCCTGTGTAGCGGTGAAATGCGTAGATATAGGAAGGAACACCAGTGGCGAAGGCGGCTACCTGGACCAATACTGACACTGAGGTGCGAAAGCGTGGGGAGCAAACAGGATTAGATACCCTGGTAGTCCACGCCGTAAACGATGTCTACTAGCCGTTGGGACTCTTGAAGTCTTAGTGGCGCAGCTAACGCACTAAGTAGACCGCCTGGGGAGTACGGCCGCAAGGTTAAAACTCAAATGAATTGACGGGGGCCCGCACAAGCGGTGGAGCATGTGGTTTAATTCGACGCAACGCGAAGAACCTTACCTGGCCTTGACATGCAGAGAACTTTCCAGAGATGGATTGGTGCCTTCGGGAACTCTGACACAGGTGCTGCATGGCCGTCGTCAGCTCGTGTCGTGAGATGTTGGGTTAAGTCCCGTAACGAGCGCAACCCCTATCCCTAGTTGCTAGCAGTTCGGCTGAGAACTCTAGGGAGACTGCCGGTGACAAACCGGAGGAAGGTGGGGATGACGTCAGGTCATCATGGCCCTTACGGCCAGGGCTACACACGTGCTACAATGGTGCGCACAGAGGGCTGCAAACCCGCGAGGGGGAGCCAATCTCACAAAACGCATCGTAGTCCGGATCGCAGTCTGCAACTCGACTGCGTGAAGTCGGAATCGCTAGTAATCGTGAATCAGAATGTCACGGTGAATACGTTCCCGGGCCTTGTACACACCGCCCGTCACACCATGGGAGTGGATTGCACCAGAAGTGGTTAGTCTAACCTTCGGGAGGACGATCACCACGGTGTGGTTCATGACTGGGGTGAAGTCGTAACAAGGTAGCCGTAGGGGAACCTGCGGCTGGATCACCTCCTTAAACGAAGCCGAACGCTTCGGTCAGAGTCCACACGAATTACTTGGTTAGCTGAATAAAGAGAGCAGATGGGTCGTTGCAGGCCCGTGTTTTTGGGTCTGTAGCTCAGGTGGTTAGAGCGCACCCCTGATAAGGGTGAGGTCGGTGGTTCAAGTCCACCCAGACCCACCAGAATTTCACTGCTCGTCGTTGTCAAAGCACTTGCATAGCAGGCTATGCGGCGCACTTTGACGCCTAGATCAGCAAAATCCTGGTCTTGGAGACGATAGCAGAGCGCAGGACAGATTGCGTTAATCTAGGCGCAGCTTGAATGAGTGAAGGAGTGACCCTCGATGGGTCAAGACTGAAGCGAATGAATGCTGCAACGACGAGTAACGGAAGCTGGACAAGTTCTGGGGCTATAGCTCAGCTGGGAGAGCGCCTGCCTTGCACGCAGGAGGTCGGCAGTTCGATCCTGCCTAGCTCCACCAAATTACTGGCTAACTTCGGTTAGCAGTGTACAGAAACGAATGTTTCACAACGATGAAGCCTTCCTTTCTGATCACTGGGTCAGATTTGCTCTTTAACAAATTGGACGAGATAGAACACGATTGATGGATTCCATTATCTCCGGAATTCATTGATCAGAGTGATAACGATTTCAAGCGTTATCCGGTGTTGTCGTTGAAGTGGTTGTTCTATTGCTTCAAGTGGCTGTCTCGAAGAAACCTCTGAATCAGGCTTGCCTGGTGAGGAGTGTGGATTCGTGATCAGTTGTCTTGGGGTTATATAGTCAAGCAACTAAGCGCATACGGTGGATGCCTTGGCAGTCAGAGGCGATGAAAGACGTGGAAGCCTGCGATAAGGTTCGGGGAGCTGGCAAACAAGCTGTGATCCGGGCATTTCTGAATGGGGAAACCCACCGACTTTCGGGTCGGTATCTTGCACTGAATACATAGGTGTAAGAGGCGAACCGGGGGAACTGAAACATCTAAGTACCCCGAGGAAAAGAAATCAACCGAGATTCCCTAAGTAGCGGCGAGCGAACGGGGATTAGCCCTTAAGCTAGACAACTGGTAGGAGAAGGCTCTGGAAAGTGCCGCCATAGTGGGTGATAGCCCCGTATCCGAAACCTGAGTCTGGTGAAATCGAGTAGGACGGGACACGTGATATCCTGTCTGAACATGGGGGGACCATCCTCCAAGGCTAAATACTCCTGACTGACCGATAGTGAACCAGTACCGTGAGGGAAAGGCGAAAAGAACCCCTGTGAGGGGAGTGAAATAGATCCTGAAACCGTATGCGTACAAGCAGTCGGAGCGGACTTGTTCCGTGACGGCGTACCTTTTGTATAATGGGTCAGCGACTTATGTTCAGTGGCGAGGTTAACCGTTTAGGGGAGCCGTAGGGAAACCGAGTCTGAATAGGGCGATTTAGTCGCTGGGCATAGACCCGAAACCGGGCGATCTATCCATGAGCAGGTTGAAGGTGCCGTAACAGGCACTGGAGGACCGAACCCACTGTCGTTGAAAAGCCAGGGGATGACTTGTGGATCGGAGTGAAAGGCTAATCAAGCCCGGAGATAGCTGGTTCTCCCCGAAAGCTATTTAGGTAGCGCCTCGGACGAATACCACAGGGGGTAGAGCACTGTTTCGGCTAGGGGGTCATCCCGACTTACCAACCCGATGCAAACTCCGAATACCTGTGAGTACTATCCGGGAGACACACGGCGGGTGCTAACGTCCGTCGTGAAGAGGGAAACAACCCAGACCGCCAGCTAAGGTCCCCAAGTACCAGTTAAGTGGGAAACGATGTGGGAAGGCTCAGACAGCTAGGAGGTTGGCTTAGAAGCAGCCATCCTTTAAAGAAAGCGTAATAGCTCACTAGTCGAGTCGGCCTGCGCGGAAGATGTAACGGGGCTCAAACTGGTCACCGAAGCTGCGGCTGCATACTTTGTATGCGGGGTAGGGGAGCGTTCTGTAAGCCTGCGAAGGTGTGTTGAGAAGCATGCTGGAGGTATCAGAAGTGCGAATGCTGACATGAGTAACGACAATGCGGGTGAAAAACCCGCACGCCGGAAGACCAAGGGTTCCTGCGCAACGCTAATCGGCGCAGGGTGAGTCGGCCCCTAAGGCGAGACCGAAAGGTGTAGTCGATGGGAAACGGGTTAATATTCCCGTACCTTGGATAGCTGCGATGGAGAGACGGAGAAGGCTAGGTGAGCCGGGCGACGGTTGTCCCGGTTTAAGCGAGTAGGGAGTGGACTTAGGCAAATCCGGGTCCACAATCTCGAGACGCGACGACGACTGCTCTTAGAGCGGGAAGTCATTGATGCCCTGCTTCCAGGAAAATCTTCTAAGCTTCAGGCTATTCGAGACCGTACCCCAAACCGACACAGGTGGTCAGGTAGAGAATACCAAGGCGCTTGAGAGAACTCGGGTAAAGGAACTAGGCAAAATGGTGCCGTAACTTCGGGAGAAGGCACGCTGGTGGTAAGTGAAATCCCTGCGGGTGGAGCTGAAGCCAGTCGAAGATACCAGGCCCCTGCGACTGTTTATTAAAAACACAGCACTGTGCAAACACGAAAGTGGACGTATACGGTGTGACGCCTGCCCGGTGCCGGAAGGTTAATTGATGGGGTTAGCGCTTGCGCGAAGCTCTTGATCGAAGCCCCGGTAAACGGCGGCCGTAACTATAACGGTCCTAAGGTAGCGAAATTCCTTGTCGGGTAAGTTCCGACCTGCACGAATGGCGTAACGATGGGGGCGCTGTCTCTACCCGAGACTCAGTGAAATTGAAATCGCCGTGAAGATGCGGTGTATCCGCGGCTAGACGGAAAGACCCCGTGAACCTTTACTATAGCTTCACAGTGAACTTTGAGCATGTTTGTGTAGGATAGCTGGGAGGCTTTGAAGTGGGAACGCCAGTTCTCATGGAGCCAACCTTGAAATACCAGCCTGACATGTTTGAGGTTCTAACTTGGTCCCCTTATCGGGGATGAGGACACTGTGTGGTGGGTAGTTTGACTGGGGCGGTCTCCTCCCAAAGCGTAACGGAGGAGCACAAAGGTGGGCTAAGCATGGTCGGACATCATGCGGTTAGTGTAATGGCACAAGCCCGCTTAACTGCGAGACAGACACGTCGAGCAGGTACGAAAGTAGGTCATAGTGATCCGGTGGTTCTGTATGGAAGGGCCATCGCTCAACGGATAAAAGGTACTCCGGGGATAACAGGCTGATACCGCCCAAGAGTTCACATCGACGGCGGTGTTTGGCACCTCGATGTCGGCTCATCACATCCTGGGGCTGAAGCCGGTCCCAAGGGTATGGCTGTTCGCCATTTAAAGTGGTACGCGAGCTGGGTTTAGAACGTCGTGAGACAGTTCGGTCCCTATCTGCCGTGGACGTTGGAGATTTGAGGAAAGCTGCTCCTAGTACGAGAGGACCGGAGTGGACGAACCTCTGGTGTTCGGGTTGTGACGCCAGTCGCATTGCCCGGTAGCTATGTTCGGACAGGATAACCGCTGAAAGCATCTAAGCGGGAAGCCCCTTCCAAGATGAGATCTCCCTGGACCCTCGAGGTCCCTGAAGAGCCGTTCAAGACCAGGACGTTGATAGGTCGGGTGTGTAAGCGCTGCGAGGCGTTGAGCTAACCGATACTAATTGCTCGTGCGGCTTGACTATATAACACCCAAGACAATTGCGGATAACGCAGAGCCTAACCGCTCAAACGAAATCAACATCACTCAGTTCCTTCTCGTCCCCCAGTGATCAACCGTTTTGCCTGACGACCATAGCGGTCTGGAACCACCTGATCCCATCCCGAACTCAGAAGTGAAACAGACCAGCGCCGATGGTAGTGTGGCGTTGCCCATGTGAGAGTAGGTCATCGTCAGGCTCCTAATACCGAAAACCCCAGCATCCTCGATGCTGGGGTTTTTTATTGCCTGAAATTTGGCAAATGCCAAAACCATGACATTGCGCACAGTGACAACATGTAACCGAGGTTACACTTCTGTAAAAGAACTGGCTAAAACAACACCAAAAATCCAAGCCAGCCTCAGAGACGCTCATCAGTCATCTTTAAATCAGCCGCCAATAACAAGAAGCGGCCGCGGTGAGATGTGACTATGAGTAAACCATTTTATTCGCTTCTCCTCCTGCCTTTACTGGCTTCGGGGGTCAACGCCGAACTGCGCCCGATTTCAGATCGACAGATGTCTGAAGTCACAGGGCAGGCCTTTGTATCGGTTGACCGCCAGTACCATCCTGATGCCAACGACAACACCGCCTATACCCGGGTCAATCTCGGAATGGACATTGAAATCCAGACCAATGTGGATGTGCTGGAAATGGGCCGTTACGACCGGGAAGGTGAGAAACCGGGCACTTCGGATGTCTATATTGAAGATTTTGCCCTTGGATACATTAACAATCAGGCTTACTTTGACGCCAATCCCAAAGCTCCGAGACAGCGAAAGCCCGATGGCAGCGCCTATGCAGAGGGGGAGATCGTTCCTTTCTTGATCCAGAATCCGTTTCTGGAGTTTGCCTTCGATGAACAAACTGAAGAAGTGGTCGGCTTCCGACTGGGTTTCGGTGAATCCATGGGTGTCCTGTCCGGCAAGATTGAAACGCTGACTGGCAATGTGAACGTGGACATCATTGACCGCGGTGAAGGGCTGAGCCAGGCCAGCTCAAGCGGTAACCTTTTTGACCAAATCATCGTGCTCCTCACCCCTCTACTCGAAGGCGGTAGTCCATTATCCACCAAGGCAGAGCTGGTTTACGGTGCGGAGGGCGATCCAAACATTGGCTCCCTGGACCCGGTAAGAGCGGAATACATCGGTATTCCGGATGGCGAACGGTTCATTCTCGAAGGCGCAAGCGGCTTTACCCGCTGGTCGGTAAAGAATCTGATCGGCTGGGGGTCGAGTTCCCGAATCGAGGTTCCGGATTGTTCCTTTTTCAGCTGTTCAGGCGGTGACATTTATGTTTACGCGGAGGACTGCCTGGTCCTTGGAATAGATTCCTGTTTCGACCTGGATATCTATAACAGCTTCCCGGTAGGAGAGGTTGGTGAGGTCAATGGCGAGCGGCGTATCACCGGGCCGGCCGACGGTGCTTTTATCTCATTCCAGACCAAAGATCTTGATTGGCTGAAGGATGTAAAGAAAACAGACTTCACGCCCGAAGATTTTATCAAGGCCACATCAGGTGCCTTCTTCAATATTCCCAACGGCGCTACTGAGGTCAATCTCAACGAGGCGCTCTATGGCACCCAGCGTTACCGCACCGAATACATCGACCGCGGCAAAGGTCTGTTCTGAGGAGCTTCGTATGAAATGGTTGAGTTTCAGTCAGCTTCCTGTTTTCGCGCGGTTCCTTCTGGTGATGGCGGCTGTTCTGACCGCCCCAGTGCCTGTTGAGGCGGAACTTCAGGGGCTTTCGGAAACTGAAATGTCCTCGATTGATGGAGCCGGGATCGGCCTTGTACTGGAGAATTTCAAATTCTCCCATGGAACGGATGAGCCGGATGCCTCGGGAGAGCAGGCACGCATTTTCCGGATTGGCGGGATCAAAAGCACCGACGGCCGTGATGTCGATATTACGGTAAACCATCTCTACATCGCCGGGGCCAATAGCAACTACGGAGAGACCCTGGGCCCGGTCAATCTTGGGAGACTCCTGAACCCGTGGAAAATTGATGTGGTGGATGGCAATGATATTGGTATCGCTGACAAGGCGGTGCTGGAGTTCGCAGCCAGTGCCATGGTCAATAGCGACCAGGGTTATGACTGCATGGACTCCGGGGCCGGTCCCGGCAGCGGCACCTGCTCGAGTCGCCCGGCGTCCGCTGGATACATCGGGGAGCGAGCGGACATCGGCATGCAGATGAACGTGGCAGTTGGTGACGACCGGTCTGCCAATATCAATATCCACGCAAAGAGTGCTGTCATCGATGGTAGCTATCTGCGCCTTTGGGGCGATAACGATCGGCGCCAGATGGTCGGCCAGTTCAAGCTGAATTTCTATTCCCCGGAACTTTCTATCAATGCCTGCGCACAGGACGGTTCCACCTGCGGATCACGAATACTGATGAGCAATTTTGCGCTCGAGCTGGCGATTGGCAACCAGCTTCAACCGGTATTCTTCGACGTTGATGGCAGTGGAAACTTTGTTGTGGAGGTTGCTGCAATTCGGCGCCCTCAGCCGGGCGAGATCGGTGCCGACGGTCTCCGCGGCAGCAGTGATGCGGACGCCTGGGATTTCTACGAGTCCTACTACACGAACCCGGAGTTTCGCAGCAATCTCAAGATCGGAAATTTCAGTGTTGGCGACCGCGATTTTGGTTCGGCCCGTGTACAGGGAATGCTGATACAACACTTGAACATTAAGACCAGGGATCTGAGCCAATGAAATCCTTTCTGCGCAGAACAATACTGGCTCTCCCTGTTTTTCTGTTTTCACTCCCCAGCCTTGCCGAACTCGCCCGCCTGGAAGATGAAGCTCTCTCGGATATCTCCGGACAGGGTGGGATCTACCTGTCCGGCGATATCAGCATCAATGAAATGGGCGGTCCGGTTGAGAACAGTTATTTCGGACGTTGTGATGACGTGGACAAAAAGTGTGGCGCCCGTTTTGCTTACCGGCTGAAAGAAAACGGCGGATGGATGGTGCTTGATGATATTCGGGGCAATTTCGCGTTTGAGGGCCTGACACTGCGGGTCCGCAAAGTCGATTCGGGATTCGGTGGTGATGGCGAACTGTTCAATCGGGATGTGCTGGAGCTTGGGCTGCCCAATACTGTTCGGTTCAACGACGTTCAATTCAAGATTTCTTCCAGCAGCACGGCCCGGCCCACCGACCCCGGCTTTCAGCAGACCGACATATTCTCTGTTGATATGCGAGGGGACGTTGTGATGGAAGGAAACCTGCTCGTGTTTCCGGCGGGGAATCCGTGAGATTGAAGAGGTTAACGGTTATGGGCGCGCCAGACAGAATCAAACAACTTGCCCCGATGGCCACTGGGCTGTTTTGTGTGGTCCTCGCCTTGCCGGTGGTCGCCGACATGAAAAGCCTGGACGATTCCACGCTGGCAAACATCAGTGGCCAGAGTGGTTTGTCGGTAGAGCTCGATCTTGGCCTGACGGCAGATCGACTGTCCTATGTTGATGATGGCAGCAGCATCCATCTGGACGGTTTTCGCATTGGGTCCGCCGTTGATCCTTCTGGTCAGGCATTCCACCTGATTCGCATCGATGTTGAGGAGGATGCATCCCTTAACCTCGATTACCTGGTGAAAGACCGACGGATCGAGTTCGGTGATATCCGGCTCGCCGGGGCCCCCGGTGTCAGTATGGGGGGGATCTTTTTCGATCATTCTCTGGAAGGGTATTTAAATATAAGGCAGGGCAGCTCCGTTGGCGGGGCCGGATATACCTTTGACTCCGCCTACACGATGACCGGCGGCCGTCTGGGATATCGCACCAATGGCAATAAAGTTTTTCTGGACGATATCACCATGAGTGTGGAGGCACTGGGAGTAACCCTGGATGTGGTCGACGACACTCTGGCTCTGAATGCGCCCAGAATAACCGGGGATTGGGAGGTCGGCGCGATTCGTTACAGCAGCAACCCCCTGAATCATGGCGTATCCGTCGATTCCGGCAACGGACAACCTCTGCCCAGCTATGGCAGCCTGAGTGGAAGTTACGAGCTTTCCTCCAGCACCAGCCTGACTGCCGGCGGCCGATCCGGAGAGGGTCTGCGAATCGATAACGAGACCGTTATACACTCGGCCTCTTTTCTATACAGGGATGACGGAAAGGCCCTCGCGCTTCGAGACATCACTGGCGTCTATCGGATTAACGACCTCCGGCTCGATGTGGCGACCGACTGGCAGAATAGACCGGCCCTGGCCCTGACCCTTGGCTCCATGGATGGTGAATTCAGCATTGGCGCTATTGAGGTGGGTGGCAATGGCAAGAGTATCGGTCAGGTGAATGTCAGCTTTTTGCTTGAAGATCAGGTGTTCAACGGCCGCAGCTATTCCAATGCGATCTATCTGCAGGGGGGTGGACACCCTGACGCCGGGCCTCAGGGCTTGCGACTTGCCACTGAATGGAGTCTTCGGCTTGCCGATTTCAGCTACACCGAAGACGGCAACCGGGTGATATTCAGTGGCCTGCAGTCCTGGGGGCAGGGCGATGTAACGGTCAATGTAACTCGCGATGGCGTCACCAACGGTACCGAGTTCTTCGATGGTCTGCGGATTGGTTTCGAGGACATCAGGGCCGGCTACCGGATCAACGGTCTGCGAGTAGGAAGTGATGACGCCCCCTTGCAGGGTGGCACAGAGCTGCTGCTGGCACTGGGGTTCTATCCGGCTTACGAATTCGAGCTTGATGGCCATGTGACGCTCGGCGCAGGAGGCGCATCGGGTGAGGGGATTACCATCAATTCCGATGTCAGCATCAGGAACGGCAAGGCGGCGATTATCGCGGTGCCCTACGATGAAGGAAATGGTGAAATTCCCCAGAAGGGCCTCTGGATTACCGAACTGGATTATGACGCGCATGTGCGCGACATGACCGTTGATGTCAGCCAGGAGGGGCTTGCGGTGATCAAGGGCGAATCCTGGAGCACCATGGATATCGGCAATCTGAGAATCGGCGACAAGGAATCCGGTCAGAGTTTCGGGAGGTTCGTGATTCAGAAATACGAAACCGGCAGCAGCATGACCGTCGTCCCCGGCGGGGCCGGCGATGTCTGCGCCGGTGGCATGGGTGATAGTCCATCCGCTTGTGCGGCTTCCGGAGGCGTCTGGGAAACCCGGGGTGAGGAGGGGCTGACGGTCCGCCTGAAGCAGGTGCTTGCCAAGGCCATCAATGAAGGCCGGAAGAACTCCCTGACCTGGGAAACCAACCGGCAAAGCAGCGGTGTTGGTGAGGCCATGAACGGAACCGGGACGAGCCTCGTTCTGAACGATATCCATACCAGCGATGGTGGGGACTTCGATGGTGATGGCGTAGACGACAACTCGTTTGGGCTACGGACCGATCTTTCCGTGGATGTCTATCAAACCCGGGTTGTGAAAAAGGAGGACGGTCCGGATGCAATGGGAGTGACAGGCAACCGGGGCGATGAAAAAATCATGGATGGTTCGTCCGCTGCCGGCTACCGCTATGTCTCCAATCCAACCCTCGCCGAGGCCGACAACAGACCGCTCGGGTTTGCGGTGAAGGCGAGAAGCCGGTTCAAGGAACTCTCGATCAACAATATCGATCTGGTTCATCCCGTTGGTGGTGCTCAGACGGCCGTCTATGGCGTCAAAATGCAGAACTTTGATATCAAGGCCAATCTGACCGCAACCCCGATTCCCTGATCTTCCGACAGGCGGTTCGCAAAGCGACACCGCCAACTTTGTCTTTTTCCCTTCCCTGGTGTTTAATCCGGCCTTACCCAATTTCATGGCTGGATGCATCTTATGAAATCCAAAGCACTTATAGAGCTGCTCAGTGACGGTCAGGTTCACTCCGGAGCCGCGCTGGCCGAAAAGCTCGGGGTTAGTCGTACCGCAATCTGGAAGCAGATTCGTCGCGCGATGGAGGAAGGTGCTGACATTGCCACGATTCGCGGACGTGGATATCAGCTGGTGTCCCGGGTGGACCTGCTCGATAGGGCACGGGTGCTTCGTGAAATTGCCGCCGGCCGGGAGCAGGAGCTTTCACTGACAGTCCTCGACGAGGTTGACTCGACCAATGCCGAGGTGATCAGGCAGATTACCGCCGGAAGCAAAGGTGTCCCGGTTGTTATCGCCGACTGTCAGACGTCCGGCCGAGGTCGACGGGGGCGTGTGTGGCAAAGCCCCCAGGGCGAAAACCTGTACCTGAGCATGGGGCTCACCTTCCACGGCGGCTTCAGTGTACTGGATGGGTTAAGTCTGGTGCTCGGCGTTGCGGTGGCCAATGCCCTGGAACGACTGGGAGTGCCGGAGGTCGGACTCAAGTGGCCAAATGATATTTTTCTGCCGGACGGCAAGCTTGGCGGCATCCTGGTGGAGCTCCAGGGCGAGCTGGAGGAAGGCGTGGTGCAGGTCATTGCGGGTATTGGGCTGAATGTACATATGTCCCGGGCTGATGGCGTCGATCAACCCTGGAGCAGCCTCGCCAGGGCCTGCCCTCAAGTCGAGTGGTCGCGCAGCCAGATCGGCGGTGCAATCATCGATGCTGTATTCGATGCTGTCGCGCTGTTCTCGGATATCGGGTTTGCAGATTTTCGGGAGTCCTGGCAGCGTCGCGATGTGTTCATGGGAAAATCGCTCAAGGCCCGGGGCGGTGATGTCGAAGGTGTCGGTTGTGGCATTGATGACGCCGGCAACTATCAAATCCGGACCGAAAACGGGCTTGTTCCGGTGCGCGCAGGGGAAATCAGTCTGCGAGTGGCAAAATGAATCTGTTTATTGACGCGGGTAACACCCGGCTGAAGTGGTGTCTTGCAAACCAGGATGAGGTTCTGGCCTCGGGGACCGGCTCTCTCGAAGACGAGAACCCCCTGGGCATGTCGGGAGAACTGATCGGAAAGGTGGTGTCTGTCGCCATATCCACCGTCGCGTCTGAAGAAAGGCGAACTCATTTGGCGGGCTCCGTCGAGAAGCTGTGTCAGGCGCCGGTTCGCTTTTACTGGTCGGAACAGTCCCGGAATGGCCTCATGAACGCCTACCAGGATGTCTCGAGAATGGGGGCTGATCGGTGGCATGGAATGTACGGTGCCTGGCTCGATCACAGGCAGGGCTTTGCGGTCTTGGACGCAGGCAGTGCCGTTACTGTCGATTATGTTGATCGGCATGGTCAGCATCTGGGTGGTTATATTCTTCCTGGCCTGCAGATGATGCTGCGCAGTCTCCGGACCGATGCCGCCCGGATCTGGTTCGACCCAGACCAGGGGCTGGCAACGGATCCTGGCAAGAGTACCGGAGAGTGCGTGAACCATGGTCTTGCCTGGCTGTCTGCTGCGATGATTGAGCGGGTGATCGCTGACGCCCGAAAACTGTCACTGTCTGAAATTCTGGTTACTGGCGGCGATGCTGACCGGCTTATCGGTCTTGGTCTGCCCGGTATTTCTCGCCCGGATCTTGTGTTGTCGGGCCTTCGTGCAATTCATGCGGAGGAAACCTCCGGATGAGGTGGTTGGCGTTGGTGCTGGTGCTGGTGAGCATTGCTATTTATTACCTGCCGGACTTCGTGGGGCCATCGGGCGGCATGGCCAATGTTGCCAGTGGCAGCCTGCCAAGGGTGACCAGCCTCAAATCGCCGGGGCCGGCAGACTCCGGTGTCGGGCCTGGTGCACCCGCCGACGAATCCGAAATGTCCTGTGCCCGCCTTGGATGGATTGAAACCGCGGAGCGCGCCCGAAGCCTGGTGGACAGTCAACCTCTCGCGGAGGAGGCGGGTTTCAGGATTGAAGAAGTCGAAAGAGAGCTGGCACCCCTACACTGGGTTCTTATTCCACCCCAGCCCGAGGCTGTCGCCCTGAGCCAGTTTCGTGACATTCAGAGGCGGGGGATCGACTCCTATCTGGTTACCGAGGGCGAAAACCGCAATGCAATTTCGCTGGGGCTGTTCGAGTCCCGCGAATCTGCAATTTCCGTGCTGGAAGAAAAAAAACGTCAGAATCTTAATGCGGTACTGGTCAACTTCCCCCGAAATCAGATAAGCTACGCGCTCTCTTTTGAGGCGGAACCGGAACTCGCTGAAGAACTGGTTCAGGCGGTGAAAGCGGATTACGGCAGCAATTTTGATTTCGTTGAAATCAGGCCTTGTGAAGGTGTTGCAACGCCAGAAAAAAATCCGTAGTATACCGCCCTCGCTGACGAGGCGAATGTGAGCTGGCGTAGCTCAGTTGGTAGAGCAGCTGACTTGTAATCAGCAGGTCGGGGGTTCGATTCCGTCCGCCAGCTCCACTTTAAGTTTTGACGGATTTGCTCACGCGAATCCGACTCGGAGGGGTTCCCGAGTGGCCAAAGGGATCAGACTGTAAATCTGACGGCATCGCCTTCGCAGGTTCGAATCCTGCCCCCTCCACCACTAAATTGCTCGCGGGCATCGTATAGTGGCTATTACCTCAGCCTTCCAAGCTGATGACGCGGGTTCGATTCCCGCTGCCCGCTCCAATTTGTTTTGTAATGCTCATGTAGCTCAGTTGGTAGAGCACACCCTTGGTAAGGGTGAGGTCGGCGGTTCAAATCCGCCCATGAGCTCCATTATTTATCCGGTCAACGTTACGATCCTGGTTGATTAGGGAGATTGGTCGAATGTCTAAGTCTAAGTTTGAACGTAATAAGCCGCACTTGAACGTAGGCACCATTGGTCACGTTGACCATGGTAAAACCACTTTGACTGCTGCCCTGACCCGTGTATGTCACGAAGTTTGGGGTACAGGCTCTGCGAGTGCCTTCGACCAGATCGATAACGCACCGGAAGAGAAGGCGCGTGGTATTACCATTGCGACTTCCCACGTTGAGTACGATTCCCCGAATCGCCACTACGCTCACGTAGACTGCCCGGGCCACGCTGACTATGTGAAGAACATGATCACTGGTGCGGCGCAGATGGACGGCGCGATCCTGGTTTGCTCTGCAGCTGACGGCCCCATGCCGCAGACTCGTGAGCACATCCTGCTGTCCCGTCAGGTTGGCGTACCTTTCATCGTTGTGTTCCTGAACAAAGCGGACATGGTAGACGATGAAGAGCTGCTCGAGCTGGTTGAGATGGAAGTTCGTGACCTGCTGAGCCAGTACGACTTCCCGGGTGACGACACTCCGATCATCACCGGTTCTGCGTTGATGGCGCTGGAAGGCAAAGACGACAACGAGATGGGTACTACCGCTGTTAAGAAGCTGGTAGAAGCTCTGGATGACTACATCCCCGAGCCGGAGCGTGCGATCGATCAGCCGTTCCTGATGCCGATCGAGGACGTCTTCTCTATCTCTGGTCGTGGTACTGTTGTGACCGGCCGTGTTGAGCGTGGCGTTATCAAGACTGGTGACGAAGTGGAAATCGTTGGTATCAAGGATACCGTGAAGACTACTTGTACTGGTGTTGAGATGTTCCGCAAGCTGCTGGACGAAGGTCGTGCCGGTGAGAACATTGGTGCGCTTCTGCGTGGCACCAAGCGTGACGACGTTGAGCGTGGTCAGGTTCTGGCGGTTCCGGGTTCCATCACTCCGCACACCAAGTTCGAGTGCGAAGTGTACGTACTGTCCAAAGAAGAAGGCGGCCGTCATACTCCGTTCTTCAAGGGCTACCGTCCGCAGTTCTACTTCCGTACCACCGACGTGACCGGTTCTTGCGAACTGCCGGAAGGTGTGGAAATGGTTATGCCGGGTGACAACGTCAAGATGAGTGTTACCCTGATTGCTCCGATCGCCATGGAAGATGGCCTGCGCTTCGCGATTCGTGAAGGCGGCCGTACCGTTGGTGCCGGCGTAGTCTCCAAGATCATCGAGTAATAGACTCGAGAGTAAGTGCACTGAGTTGTTTCGGTGCAGGCCAGTAGCTCAATTGGCAGAGCAGCGGTCTCCAAAACCGCAGGTTGGGGGTTCGATTCCCTCCTGGCCTGCCATTTTTTAACATCCGGATACATAAGTTGATTCCTATGGAGTCAAAAGCCGTTCAGTCAGCCAGCCGTTTCGATTTCGTGAAGTGGCTGGTTGTTTTCGTTCTGATCGCCATCGGTGTGGTGGGGAATCAGTATTATAGTGCCGAGTCTCTGCTGTATCGGGTTCTGGCTCTTGTAGGTCTCGCAATTGTGGCGGCGCTTGTTGCCCTCCAGACCGACCGTGGTCGTCGCTTCGCGACGCTGCTGAAGGAAGCGAGAGTCGAGATCCGGAAAGTGGTATGGCCCACCAGGCCCGAGCTCGTGCAGACGACAGCGATTGTTGTGGTGTTTGTGCTCGTTGTGGCTCTGTTGTTGTGGGGTATGGATTCGTTGATCAGCTGGCTGGTCGCCGGGTTTATCGGTTAACAGGAGTGGGCAATGGCTAAGCGCTGGTACGTCGTTCATGCGTATTCTGGCTTCGAAAAGCAGGTGATGCGCACTCTCAGGGAGCGCGTTGCGCTGCGCGAGATGGAAGACCGTTTCGGCGAGATCCTGGTTCCGACCGAGGAAGTCGTCGAAATGCGAGAAGGGAAGAAGCGCAAGAGTGAGCGCAAATTCTATCCCGGGTACGTACTGGTCCAGATGGAAATGGACGATGCGACGTGGCACCTTGTTAAGAATACTCCGCGTGTTCTTGGTTTTATTGGTGGTACCAAGGATAAGCCTGCACCGATTACCGAAAAGGAAGCGGAAGCGATCCTTCGTCGAGTCGAAAGCGGTGCAGACAAGCCCAAGCCGAAGACGCTGTTCGAGCCGGGTGAGATTGTTCGCGTTGTTGAAGGTCCTTTTGCGGACTTCAATGGTGTGGTTGAGGAAGTTGACTACGACAAGAGTCGGGTCAAGGTTGCCGTTCTGATCTTTGGTCGTTCAACTCCGGTAGAGCTGGAGTTCGGGCAGGTCGAGAAAGACTGACCGGTAACGGGAAAGCTGAAAGCTCGCGCGCTCAAGCGACGCGGGCTTTTTGTGTCTGCTCTTAGCAGTTGTAAAAACGGGGAGCCGAGAGGCGTTTGAACCCACAGGAGATCTATCATGGCAAAGAAAATTGAAGCGTACATCAAGCTTCAGGTTGCTGCCGGCAAGGCCAACCCGAGTCCCCCCGTTGGTCCTGCACTGGGTCAGCGCGGCGTAAACATCATGGAATTCTGCAAGGCGTTCAACGCCCAGACTCAGGACATGGAGCCTGGTCTGCCGATTCCGACCGTGATCACCGTTTACAGTGATCGCAGCTTTACCTTTATTACCAAGACTCCGCCTGCACCGGTTCTTCTCCTGAAGGCCGCTGGCATCAAGAGTGGCTCCGGTCGTCCGAATACCGAGAAAGTCGGTACCGTGACCCGCGAGCAGCTTGAAGAAATTGCCAAGACTAAAGAGCCGGACCTGACTGCAGCCGATATGGACGCAGCGGTACGTACCATTGCAGGAACAGCCCGCAGCATGGGCCTGAACGTGGAGGGCCTGTAACATGGCGAAGCTGAGCAAGCGTCAGAAGCTTATTCGTGAAAAGGTAGACTCTACCCGTTCCTACTCTGTCGACGAAGCAGTTGCACTGCTGGTTGAGCTGGGCCAGAACGTGAAGTTCAAAGAGTCTGTCGACGTAGCCGTCAATCTGGGCGTTGACGCACGTAAATCCGACCAGGTTGTCCGTAGCAGCACTGTTCTGCCTCACGGCACCGGCAAAACCGTTCGCGTCGCTGTATTTACCCAGGGCGCCAATGCCGAGAAAGCAACGGCTGCTGGTGCAGACGTTGTAGGCATGGACGATCTGGCGGACGAAGTTAAGAAAGGCAACATGGATTTCGACGTGGTTATCGCCACTCCGGACGCCATGCGTGTTGTTGGTCAGCTGGGCCAGATTCTTGGTCCCCGTGGCCTGATGCCGAACCCGAAGGTGGGTACTGTGACTCCTGACGTCGAGACTGCGGTCAAGAACGCCAAGGCCGGTCAGGTTCGTTACCGCACCGACAAGAACGGCATTATCCACGCTCCGCTGGGTAACGTTGAATTCTCTGCGCAGAACATCAAGGAAAACCTTGAAGCTCTGGTAGCAGATCTGAAAAAGGCCAAGCCTTCGTCGGCGAAAGGTGTGTATCTCAAGAAGATCACCATTTCCTCGACTATGGGTCCTGGCCTGACTATCGATCAGAGCGGTCTCGCTATTTGATCCTTTGATCGGTGGTTACTTTGTAGTCTGGGCGGAAGCCAAGGCTGTCAAAGACCGCAGGCCCCCGAAGCACTTTCGGTCTGACTGGAAGTGCTGCAAGGGTTAAAGCAACGCCTGCGCAGACGGTGTGAAGACGTTCTCTCTGAACCCAAACACCGTTAGGAGCCCCGCGAGGGGTATATGTGGGTTTGCCGGGAAGACCCGGCGAAATCGAGGAGAAATCCAGTGGCAATTAGACTCGAAGACAAGAAAGCGATCGTCGCTGAAGTCAACGAGACTGCCGGTGGTGCTCTGTCTGTGGTTATGGCTGACTACCGTGGTGTTACCTCTGGTGACATGACGGCGCTTCGTGCCAAGGCTCGTGCCGAAAACGTGCGTCTGAAGGTTGTTCGTAACAACCTGGCGAAGATCGCGATTCGCGGTACCGAGTTCGAGTGCATCGACGAAGCCCTGGTCGGCCCGACCATTCTGGCATTCTCTATGGAAGATCCGGGCGCGGCAGCGCGTCTGTTGAAGGATTTTGCCAAAGAGAAAGAGGCGTTCGAGATTAAGGCACTGGCCGTCGGCGGAGAGCTGATGGGTGCAGACCAGATCGACCGTCTTGCCAAGCTGCCAACACGTCACGAAGCGCTGACAATGCTGGCCGCAGTAACACAGGCACCGATCACCAAGCTGGCACGGACACTGAACGAAGTTCCTTCGAAAGTGACTCGTGCTGTAGCGGCAGTTCGCGACCAGAAGCAAGAAGCTGCTTGATTCTGTTGAACACCATTTTTTATATTTTTGGGAGAAAGTCATGGCTCTGTCTAACGAAGACATTTTGAACGCAATCGCTGAAATGAGCGTAATGGACGTAGTTGCGCTGGTTGAAGCAATGGAAGAAAAATTCGGTGTTTCTGCCGCTGCAGCCGTTGCTGCTGCGCCGGCCGCTGCTGGTGGTGGCGAAGCTGCTGCTGAAGAGCAGACCGAGTTTGACGTTGTACTTACCGGTCCTGGTGAGAAGAAAGTAAACGTAATCAAGGCCGTTCGTGAACTGACTGGCCTGGGTCTGAAAGAAGCCAAGGAAATGGTCGACAGCGCTCCTTCCGTTATCAAGGAAGCAGCTAGCAAAGACGACGCTGAAGAAGCCAAGAAGAAGCTTGAGGAAGCAGGCGCTTCTGTTGAGCTTAAGTAAGAGTCGGCTGTTGATCGAAACCGTGCGATAAGCATGGACAGGCTGGTGGCTTTGGGCCACCGGCCTTTTTCTGTTGTATATGCTATAGAGTCTGGTGAGCAATTGCAGGTTGATGTCAGAGCTATAACCTACAGCCAGAGTCTTGTTCAAGACGGCGCGATAAGCCGAGCAATTCGGCCCCGAAGCAGAACATTGGTTGCTTCTTGATACCAGGTATCAGGTCTAAAGCTGGGGAATGCAGATGACTTACTCCTACACTGAGAAAAAGCGGATTCGCAAAGATTTTAGTAAATTGCCTTCCGTGATGGACGTCCCCTATTTGCTGTCTATTCAGCTGGATTCGTTCCGGGACTTCCTCCAAATGGAAGCCGCTCCTGAAGACCGCCGGGAAACCGGTCTTCACGCAGCATTCAAATCCGTATTCCCGATTGTCAGTTACTCTGGCAATGCCGCGCTCGAATACGTGAGCTATCGTATTGGCGAGCCGGTTTTTGATGTCAAGGAATGCCAGCTTAGGGGCGTAACCTATGCAGCGCCGCTGCGGGTGAAGGTCCGCCTTATCATTTACGATAAGGAATCGTCCAACAAGGCGATCAAGGACATTAAAGAGCAGGAAGTCTACATGGGCGAGATGCCCCTGATGACCGAGAACGGTACCTTCGTTATCAACGGTACCGAGCGCGTTATTGTTTCCCAGCTCCACCGGTCTCCGGGTGTGTTCTTCGATCACGACAAGGGCAAGACCCATTCCTCCGGCAAGCTGCTGTATTCTGCCCGGGTGATTCCTTACCGTGGTTCCTGGCTGGACTTCGAGTTTGATCCGAAGGACTCCGTGTTCGTTCGTATCGACCGTCGTCGTAAGCTTCCGGCATCCATTCTGTTGCGTGCCCTGGGCTACACCTCCGAGCAGATGCTGGAGATGTTCTTCGAAACCAGTAAATTCAGCCTGGGCGCGGAAGTGTGCAAGCTGGAGCTGGTGCCGAGCCGTCTGCGTGGCGACATCGCAACCTTCGATATCAAGGACAATGACGGTAACGTGATTGTCGAGGAAGGTCGCCGGATTACGGCCCGCCACATCAAGCAGTTGGAAAAAGCCGGCATCAACGAGCTTGAGGTGCCGACCGAGTACCTGTACGGCCGTGTACTGGCGAAAGACATGATCGATCAGGCTTCCGGTGAAGTCCTGGTGGAGTGTAACTCCGAGCTGACAGAAGAGCTGGTCACCAAGATTCTCGACGCTGGCGTGAAGGATATCGAAACCCTTTACACCAACGATCTGGACTGTGGTCCGTTCATGTCTGACACCCTGCGTATTGATCCGACTCGCACGCCGCTCGAAGCGCTGGTTGAGATCTACCGGATGATGCGCCCGGGTGAGCCGCCCACCAAAGAGTCGGCTGAGAACCTGTTTAATAACCTGTTCTTCTCTGAAGAGCGCTATGACCTGTCTGCGGTTGGCCGGATGAAGCTGAACCGCCGTCTGCGCCGTGAAGAAAGCACAGGTGAGGGCACCCTGACCCACGAAGACATCATCGACGTTCTCAAGACCCTGATCGACATCCGTAACGGCCAGGGCAATGTGGATGATATCGATAACCTGGGTAACCGTCGTGTTCGCTGTGTTGGCGAAATGGCGGAAAACCAGTTCCGCGTTGGGCTGGTTCGGGTTGAGCGAGCGGTTCGTGAGCGTCTGAGCCTTGCTGAAAGCGAAGGGCTGATGCCGCAGGACCTGATCAACGCCAAGCCGGTAGCAGCCGCGGTTAAAGAATTCTTCGGCTCAAGCCAGCTGTCGCAGTTCATGGACCAGAACAACCCGCTGTCCGAGGTCACGCACAAGCGTCGTATCTCTGCGTTGGGCCCAGGTGGTCTGACCCGTGAGCGTGCAGGCTTTGAGGTTCGTGACGTACACCCGACCCACTACGGTCGCGTATGCCCGATCGAGACGCCGGAAGGTCCGAACATCGGTCTTATCAACTCGCTGGCGACTTACGCGCGCTCCAACTCCTACGGTTTCCTCGAGAGTCCGTACCGGAAGGTTGAGAACGGCGTGGTAACCGATGAAGTGGTTTACCTGTCCGCTATCGAGGAGAGCAACTACGTCATCGCCCAGGCCAGTGCTGCCATGGACGAGAAGACCAAGCGTCTGACCGACGAACTGGTTACCGTTCGCCACCAGAACGAATTTACCGTTACTCCGCCGGAGAGCGTTAACTTCATGGATGTATCTCCGCGCCAGGTAGTATCGGTCGCGGCATCCCTGATCCCGTTCCTGGAGCATGACGACGCCAACCGGGCACTGATGGGTGCGAACATGCAGCGTCAGGCGGTTCCGACACTCAAAGCCCAGGTTCCCCTGGTAGGAACCGGTGTTGAGCGTACGGTTGCCCAAGACTCTGGCGTCTGTGTATCGGCTCGCCGCGGCGGTGTGATCGAAAGCGTTGACGCTTCGCGCATCGTGGTTCGTGTCAATAACGAGGAAACCGAAGCGGGTGATGCAGGTGTGGATATCTACAACCTGACCAAGTACACCCGTTCGAACCAGAACACCTGTATCAACCAGCGCTCCATCGTGCGTCAGGGCGATATTATTGCCCGTGGCGACGTGCTGGCAGACGGTCCCTCTGTGGATCTGGGTGAGCTGGCACTGGGGCAGAACATGCGCATCGCGTTCATGCCCTGGAACGGTTACAACTTTGAGGACTCCATCCTCATTTCCGAGAAAGTGGTGCAGGAAGATCGCCTGACCACCATCCACATTCAGGAACTGACCTGTGTGGCTCGGGACACCAAGCTGGGTAGCGAAGAAATCACCGCGGATATTCCGAACGTTGGTGAAAGTGCGCTGTCCAAGCTGGATGAGTCCGGTATTGTTTACATTGGTGCTGAAGTGGGCCCCGGTGACATTCTGGTAGGCAAGGTCACACCGAAGGGTGAGACCCAGCTGACGCCTGAGGAGAAGCTGCTGCGTGCCATCTTTGGTGAGAAGGCGTCCGATGTTAAGGACACCTCCTCCCGCGTGCCGACTGGCACCCGCGGCACCGTTATCGACGTGCAGGTCTTTACCCGCGACGGTATCGAGAAGGATCAGCGTGCCCAGTCCATCGAGAAAGAGCAGCTGGACCAGTATCGCAAGGATCTGAAAGACGAGTACCGGATTGTTGAAGGTGCGACATTCGAGCGTCTGAACAGTGCGTTGAAAGGGCAGGAAGTGATCAGTGGGCCGGGCCTGAAGAAAGGCGCCACCCTCGAAGAGAGCTACCTGGCCGAGCTGCCGCGTTCTGACTGGTTCAAGCTCCGGATGAAAGACGAGAGCCTGAACGAGCTGCTGGAGAAATCCGAGCAGGGTCTGGAAGACCGCAAGAAGGAACACGAAGCGCGCTTTGACGACAAGAAAGGCAAGCTTCAGCAGGGCGACGACCTCGCACCGGGCGTACTGAAGATCGTCAAGGTATACCTGGCTATCAAGCGTCGTATCCAGCCGGGTGACAAGATGGCCGGTCGTCACGGTAACAAGGGTGTTATTTCCTCGGTGATGCCGATCGAAGACATGCCTTACGACGAGCACGGCAACACGGTTGACGTGGTTCTGAACCCGCTGGGTGTTCCCTCGCGGATGAACGTAGGTCAGGTGCTTGAGACTCATCTGGGTGCTGCAGCCAAGGGTCTGGGTGAGCGTATCAGCCAGATGCTGGACGAGCAGCGCAAGGTGGCTGAATTACGCAAGCTGCTGGATGAGATCTACAATCACTCAGACGAAGTGTTCAAGGTGGACCTGGATTCCCTGTCCGACAAGGAAATCCTGGAGATGTGCCACAACCTTCGCGGCGGTGTGCCCATGGCAACGCCGGTATTCGACGGTGCCAAGGAAGCCGAGGTCAAGCGCATGCTTGAGCTTGCGGGACTGAGCACCACCGGTCAGACCATGCTGTATGACGGTCGTACTGGTGATATGTTCGACCGCCCGGTAACGGTTGGCTACATGTACATCCTGAAGCTGAACCACCTGATCGACGACAAGATGCACGCTCGTTCCACCGGCTCTTACAGCCTGGTTACCCAGCAGCCGCTGGGTGGTAAGGCGCAGTTCGGTGGCCAGCGCTTCGGTGAGATGGAAGTGTGGGCCCTTGAGGCCTACGGTGCGGCTTACACGCTGCAGGAGATGCTCACCGTCAAGTCTGATGACGTGAACGGTCGGACCAAGATGTACAAGAACATTGTCGATGGCGATCATCGGATGGAGCCGGGCATGCCCGAATCCTTCAACGTTCTTGTCAAGGAAATCCGCTCGCTGGGTATCGACATCGAGCTGGAATCCGAGTGAGCCGAATTGTTTTTGGCAGCGTGAGCGGGCACGACCAGTGCCCGCCCGAGATTAACGCCATCCGGAGCTTTTACTGATGAAAGATTTGCTGAATCTTCTCAAGAGCCAGAACCAAAGCAAGGAATTCGACGCCATCCGTATTGGCCTGGCGTCGCCTGACATGATCCGTTCCTGGTCCTTTGGCGAAGTGAAGAAGCCTGAGACCATTAACTACCGTACCTTCAAGCCGGAGCGCGACGGTCTTTTCTGTGCCAAGATCTTCGGCCCGATCAAGGACTACGAGTGTCTGTGCGGTAAATACAAGCGCCTCAAGCATCGCGGTGTTATCTGCGAGAAGTGTGGCGTTGAGGTTGCGCTGGCCAGTGTCCGCCGTGAGCGGATGGGCCACATCGAGCTGGCCAGCCCGGTCGCGCACATCTGGTTCCTGAAGTCACTGCCGTCCCGTATCGGTCTGATGCTGGACATGACCCTGCGCGATATCGAGCGGGTCCTGTACTTCGAGTCCTTTATTGTTATCGATCCGGGGATGACCACCCTGGAGAAGGGCCAGCTGCTGAACGATGAGCAGTACTATGAAGCCCTGGAAGAATTCGGTGACGAGTTCGACGCCCGCATGGGTGCCGAAGCGGTCAAGGAGCTCCTTGAAGGTATTGACCTGCAGGAAGAGGTCGATGCCCTACGTGAGGAGATTCCGCAGACCAACTCCGAAACCAAGATCAAGAAGTTCAGCAAGCGTCTGAAAATTCTTGAGGCGTTCCTGTATTCCGGCAACAAGCCAGGCGACATGGTCATGACCGTGCTGCCGGTGCTTCCGCCGGATCTGCGCCCGCTGGTACCGCTGGACGGTGGCCGCTTCGCGACCTCTGATCTGAACGATCTTTACCGTCGGGTGATCAACCGGAACAACCGTCTCAAGCGCCTGCTGGAGCTGAACGCTCCGGATATCATCGTGCGTAACGAGAAACGGATGCTGCAGGAAGCCGTTGACGCGCTGCTGGACAACGGACGCCGTGGCCGGGCCATTACCGGCACCAACAAGCGCCCGCTGAAGTCCCTGGCTGACATGATCAAGGGTAAGCAGGGTCGTTTCCGTCAGAACCTGCTTGGTAAGCGTGTGGACTACTCCGGTCGTTCAGTGATCGTGGTCGGTCCGTACCTGCGCCTGCACCAGTGTGGTCTTCCAAAGAAGATGGCACTGGAACTGTTCAAGCCGTTTATTTTCTCCAAGTTGGAGCACCGCGGCCTGGCGACCACCATCAAGGCCGCCAAGAAGATGGTCGAGCGCGAGGAAGGCGTGGTCTGGGATATCCTGGACGAAGTCATCCGTGAGCACCCGATCATGCTGAACCGTGCGCCGACCCTGCACCGTCTGGGTATCCAGGCGTTCGAGCCGGTTCTGATCGAAGGCAAGGCGATCCAGCTGCATCCGCTGGTGTGTGCGGCCTACAACGCCGACTTTGACGGCGACCAGATGGCGGTTCACGTACCGCTGACCCTGGAAGCCCAGCTCGAAGCCCGTGCGCTGATGATGTCCACTAACAACGTGCTGTCGCCGGCCAACGGCGAGCCGATTATCGTGCCGTCCCAGGACGTGGTACTCGGCCTGTACTACATGACCCGTGAGCGCAAGAGCGCCTTGGGTGAGGGTATGGTGTTTGCCGACGTCAAAGAGGCGCATCGTGCCTACGGCGCTGGCAAGGTCGACCTTCAGGCGATCGTCAAGGTTCGCGTGAAGGAAGTGGCGATTGCCGAAGATGGCTCCCGTACCGAGCAATACAAGATTGTTGATACCACGGTTGGTCGTGCTCTGCTGTTTGACATCGTTCCTGATGGCCTGTCCTACGAGCTGGTCAACAAGCCGATGGTCAAGAAGGCAATCTCTAACCTGATCAACACCTGCTACCGTGATGCCGGTCTGAAAGACACCGTCATCTTCGCGGATCAGTTGATGTACATGGGTTATCACTATGCGACCGTTTCCGGTATCTCTATTGGTTTCAACGATTTCGAGATTCCGCCGGAGAAGTACGAGCTGGTTGATGCCGCATCCGCTGAGGTGAAGGATATCGAAACCCAGTACGCGTCCGGTCTGCTGACCCAGGGCGAGAAGTACAACAAGGTTATCGACATCTGGTCACGTGCCAACGATAAAGTTTCCAAAGCCATGATGGAGCGTCTGGCGAAGGAGCAGGTTATCGGGCCTGACGGACAACCGGTGAAGGGCGAGGACGGCGAATACCTGATGCAGGAGTCGTTCAACTCGGTTTACATGATGGCCGATTCCGGCGCCCGGGGTTCCGCGGCCCAGATCCGTCAGCTGGCCGGTATGCGTGGCCTTATGGCCAAGCCGGACGGCTCTATTATCGAAACGCCGATCACTGCGAACTTCCGTGAAGGTCTGAACGTACTCCAGTACTTCATCTCCACTCACGGTGCCCGTAAGGGTCTGGCGGATACCGCTCTGAAGACCGCGAACTCCGGTTACCTGACCCGTCGTCTGGTAGATGTCTCCCAGGATCTGGTCGTTACCGAGCCTGACTGTGGTACCGACGAAGGTCTGCTGATGACGCCGCACATCGAAGGTGGCGACGTTGTAGTACCGCTGGGTGACCGGGTTCTGGGTCGTGTGACCGCCCGTGATGCGTTTACTCCGACCGACAAGGATAACGCCGTTATCGAAGCCGGCACTCTGCTGGACGAGAAGGCCGTTGAAACCCTCGAGCGGGCCGGTGTGGATGAAGTCTGGGTTCGCTCTGCGATCACCTGTGAAACCCGCCACGGTATCTGCTCCAAGTGCTACGGCCGTGATCTGGCCCGTGGTCACGAGGTTAACGTCGGTGAAGCTGTGGGCGTTATCGCTGCGCAGTCCATCGGTGAGCCGGGTACCCAGCTGACTATGCGTACCTTCCACATTGGTGGTGCGGCCAGCCGGGCGTCCGCGGTGGACAATATCCAGGTCAAGCATGGCGGTGCCGTCCGTCTGCACAATATGAAGTCGATCGAGAAGGCCGACGGTACTCTGGTAGTGATTTCCCGTTCCTCCGCGTTGGCCATCGCCGATGACCAGGGTCGTGAGCGTGAATGGTACAAGCTGCCATACGGTGCTGTTCTATCCGTCAAGCACGGTGATGCGGTTGAAGCGGGCGTTGTGGTTGCCAAGTGGGATCCGCACACCCACCCGATCATCGCCGAGGCTGGTGGTACCGCGAAATTCGTCAACATGGACCAGGGCATCACTGTCCGCACCCAGACCGACGAATTGACGGGCCTGTCCACCATGGAGGTCATCGACTCCAAGGAGCGTCCTGCAGCTGGTAAGGACATTCGTCCTGCGATCCAGCTTATTGATGAGAAGGGTGAAGAAGTGGAGCTGCCAGGTGGCGGCACCGCGATCTTCTTCCTGCCGGCAAACGCTCTGGTCACCATGGCCAACGGTGCGCGGATCGAACTGGGTGACGTGGTAGCACGGATCCCGCAGGAAAGCTCCAAGACCCGGGATATCACCGGTGGTCTGCCGCGGGTTGCCGACCTGTTCGAAGCTCGTCGTCCGAAGGAATCCTCCATCCTGGCTGAAATCAGCGGTATGGTCTCGTTCGGCAAGGAAACCAAGGGCAAGAAGCGTCTGGTTATCACACCGAAGGATGGGGATGCTTACGAAGTTCTGATTCCGAAGCACCGTCAGCTCAACGTCTTCGAGGGCGAGACTGTTGAGAAGGGTGAGGTAATCTCGGACGGTCCGTCCAACCCGCACGATATTCTGCGTCTGCTGGGTGTGGTGGAACTGGCCAAGTACATCACCAACGAAATCCAGGACGTTTACCGTCTGCAGGGTGTTGTCATCAACGATAAACACATTGAGGTTATCGTTCGTCAGATGCTGCGGAAGGTGGAAATCACCGATCCCGGCGATACCACTCTGCTTTCCGGCGACCAGGTGGAAATCACCCAGGTTCTGGAAGAAAACGAGAAGGCCGATGCCGCCGACAAAGAGCCTGCACGGTTCGAGCGTCTGCTGCTGGGTATCACCAAGGCTTCCCTGGCCACCGAGTCGTTCATTTCCGCGGCTTCGTTCCAGGAAACCACCCGGGTACTCACCGAAGGTGCGGTTACCGGTAAGCGTGATTACCTGCGCGGCCTGAAGGAAAACGTTGTGGTTGGTCGACTGATTCCGGCCGGTACCGGTCTGGCATACCACAACGAGCGTCGTCGCAAGCGTGACCTGGAAGAGCAGGGCGTAACCGCGGCCGACGTGGAAGAAGCTCTGAGTGCCGAGCTCAACCGCGAAAGCTGAGTTGGGACGGCGCGCCGCCTCCGGGTAGTTACCTACCCGAGAGGTGGTCAAAAAGAGACCAGTCATCTTGACTGTCCGGGGGCGCAGGCTTACACTTGCGTCCCTTAAATTTTACCCCCTGCACAGGGGGTAAGTTTCATTGATATGGTTTTTTGGAGTTTGCTTACATGGCAACGATTAATCAGTTGGTGCGTAAGCCTCGTAAGCGCAAGGTAGCCAAGAGCGATGTTCCTGCTCTCCAGGCCTGCCCTCAGCGCCGTGGTGTGTGCACTCGTGTGTATACCACAACGCCGAAGAAGCCGAACTCAGCACTGCGTAAAGTGTGCCGTGTTCGTCTGACCAACGGCTACGAGGTTTCCTCATACATTGGTGGTGAAGGTCACAACCTTCAGGAGCACAGTGTTGTGCTTATCCGTGGCGGTCGAGTAAAAGACCTTCCGGGTGTGCGCTATCACACTGTTCGCGGAACGCTGGACACCCAGGGTGTACAGAACCGTAAGCAGGGCCGCTCCAAGTACGGTGCAAAACGACCCAAGTCCTGATGTCCCGAGCGGGTGTCTTTTATCGTTGCTTGTCAGAACGGTAAGAGTAAGGCTGAGTAGCATTTGCTATCTCAGGGGTTCCTGAAGACCTTTTAGATATATAAGGGCTTATCGATGCCTAGAAGAAGAGTTGCAGCTAAACGGGAAATTATCCCGGATCCGAAATTCGGCAGTGCACGTCTTGCCAAGTTCATCAACCACGTGATGGAAAGTGGCAAGAAGTCTACCGCAGAGCGCATTGTTTACGGCGCTCTGGACATTGTTGCCGAGAAATCCAAAGAAGAGCCGATCGACATGTTCGAGAAGGCCCTGGAGAACATCCAGCCGATGGTTGAGGTTAAGTCCCGTCGTGTTGGTGGTGCTACTTACCAGGTGCCTGTCGAAGTACGGCCTTCTCGTCAGAACGCGCTGGCAATGCGCTGGCTCGTAGAATATTCACGGAAGCGCGGTGAGAAGTCCATGGCTCAGCGTCTGGCTGGTGAAATCCTGGACGCCGCTGACAGCAAAGGCTCCGCTGTTAAGAAGCGTGAAGATGTTCACCGCATGGCAGAAGCCAACAAGGCGTTCTCTCACTTCCGTTTCTAATCAGCCGAGGTTTATACAGTGGCACGCAAGACTCCTATCAAGCGTTACAGAAACATTGGTATTTGTGCGCACGTTGATGCGGGCAAAACCACGACCACCGAGCGGGTGCTGTTCTACACAGGTATCTCCCACAAGATCGGTGAAGTTCATGATGGTGCAGCTACCATGGACTGGATGGAGCAGGAGCAGGAGCGTGGTATTACCATCACCTCTGCTGCGACTACGACATTCTGGCAGGGTATGGACAAGCAGTACCCTGAGCACCGGATCAACATCATCGACACCCCGGGGCACGTTGACTTCACTATCGAAGTAGAGCGCTCCCTGCGCGTACTCGACGGTGCGGTTGTCGTGTTCTGTGGTTCCTCCGGTGTTGAGCCGCAGTCCGAGACTGTATGGCGTCAGGCCAACAAGTACGAAGTTCCGCGCATGGTGTTCGTCAACAAGATGGACCGTGCCGGTGCAAACTTCCTGCGCGTCGTCGAGCAGATCAAAAAGCGTCTCGGTGCGAACTGCGTTCCCATCCAGTTGCCGATCGGTGCTGAAGACAACTTCGCCGGTATCGTTGACCTGATCCGGAACAAGGCCATCTACTGGAACGAAGCTGACTCTGGCGCAACTTACGAGCAGAAAGACGTTCCCGCGGAAATGGAAGACGAAGTCGCCATGTACCGCGAGCAGATGGTTGAAGCTGCTGCAGAAGCCAACGAAGAGTTGATGGAAAAGTACCTCGAAGAGGGTGAGCTCTCCATCGACGATATCAAGAAGGGTCTGCGTATGCGTACCCTGGCGAACGAGATCGTTGTTGCTACCTGTGGTTCTGCGTTCAAGAACAAGGGTGTCCAGGCGGTTCTGGATTCCGTTATCGAGTTCCTGCCGGCGCCGGACGAAGTCAAGGCCATCCGTGGTGAAGTTGACGAAGACGGTACCGAGGAGCTTCGTGAGGCGGATGATGATGCGCCGTTCGCGGCACTGGCGTTCAAAATCGCCACAGACCCGTTTGTGGGCACGCTGACCTTCTTCCGGGTTTACTCCGGTAAGCTTGAGTCCGGTAATGCCGTCTACAACTCGGTCAAAGGCAAGAAAGAGCGCGTCGGCCGTATGGTTCAGATGCACTCCAAGGATCGCCAGGAAATCAAAGAAGTACTGGCGGGCGACATCGCTGCTGCGATCGGCCTGAAGAGCGTAACCACCGGTGACACCCTGTGCGACGAGAATCACAAGATCATTCTCGAGCGCATGGAATTCCCGGAGCCGGTTATCTCTGTTGCCGTTGAGCCGAAGTCCAAGGCGGACCAGGAAAAGATGGGCGTTGCACTGGGTAAGCTGGCTCAGGAAGATCCGTCGTTCCGCGTTCGTACCGACGAGGAATCCGGTCAGACCATCATCTCTGGCATGGGTGAGCTTCACCTGGACATCATCGTTGACCGCATGCGTCGCGAGTTCAAGGTAGAGGCGAACATCGGCAAGCCGCAGGTGGCCTACCGTGAGCGCATTCGCAAGTCGGTAGACGTCGAAGGCAAATTTGTGCGTCAGTCTGGTGGTCGTGGTCAGTACGGTCACGTCAAGATCAAGCTTGAGCCGTTGCCGCTGGATGATGAAGATGGTGAAAACTTTATCTTCGTGAATGAGATTGTTGGTGGTGTTGTTCCCAAGGAATACATCCCGGCAGTTCAGCAGGGTATTGAAGAGCAGATGCAGAACGGCTGTCTGGCCGGTTATCCGCTGCTGCGTATCAAGGCAACCCTGTACGACGGTTCCTACCACGACGTCGACTCGAACGAGATGGCCTTCAAGGTCGCTGGTTCCATGGCAATGAAGAAGGGTGCCCTCGAGGCGAACCCGGCACTGCTCGAGCCGATCATGCGTGTTGAAGTTGTGACGCCGGAAGATTACATGGGTGATGTTGTAGGCGACCTGAACCGTCGTCGCGGCGTTATCCAGGGCATGGACGAAGGTCCTGCCGGTAAGGTCATCCGTGCAGAGGTTCCGTTGTCGGAAATGTTCGGTTACGCCACCGACCTGCGTTCTGCAACGCAAGGCCGGGCGTCCTATGCGATGGAGTTCTCTGGTTATTCAGAGGCACCTTCGAACATTGCCGAAGCGATCATTAAAAAGGGTTGATCCCCAGGACTTAAGAAACAGGAAGAGGTGTAACCGTGTCTAAATCTAAATTTGAGCGTAATAAGCCGCACTTGAACGTAGGCACCATTGGTCACGTTGACCATGGTAAAACCACTTTGACTGCTGCCTTGACCCGTGTATGTCACGAAGTTTGGGGTACAGGCTCTGCGAGTGCCTTCGACCAGATCGATAACGCACCGGAAGAGAAGGCGCGTGGTATTACCATTGCGACTTCCCACGTTGAGTACGATTCCCCGAATCGCCACTACGCTCACGTAGACTGCCCGGGCCACGCTGACTATGTGAAGAACATGATCACTGGTGCGGCGCAGATGGACGGCGCGATCCTGGTTTGCTCCGCAGCTGACGGCCCCATGCCGCAGACCCGTGAGCACATCCTGCTGTCCCGTCAGGTTGGCGTACCTTTCATCGTTGTGTTCCTGAACAAAGCGGACATGGTAGACGATGAAGAGCTGCTCGAGCTGGTTGAGATGGAAGTTCGTGACCTGCTGAGCCAGTACGACTTCCCGGGTGACGACACTCCGATCATCACCGGTTCTGCGCTGATGGCGCTGGAAGGCAAAGACGACAACGAGATGGGTACTACCGCTGTTAAGAAGCTGGTAGAAGCTCTGGATGACTACATCCCCGAGCCGGAGCGTGCGATCGATCAGCCGTTCCTGATGCCGATCGAGGACGTCTTCTCTATCTCTGGTCGTGGTACTGTTGTGACCGGCCGTGTTGAGCGTGGCGTTATCAAGACTGGTGACGAAGTGGAAATCGTTGGTATCAAGGATACCGTGAAGACCACTTGTACTGGTGTTGAGATGTTCCGCAAGCTGCTGGACGAAGGTCGTGCCGGTGAGAACATTGGTGCGCTTCTGCGTGGCACCAAGCGTGACGACGTTGAGCGTGGTCAGGTTCTGGCGGTTCCGGGTTCCATCACTCCGCACACCAAGTTCGAGTGCGAAGTGTACGTACTGTCCAAAGAAGAAGGCGGCCGTCATACTCCGTTCTTCAAGGGCTACCGTCCGCAGTTCTACTTCCGTACCACCGACGTAACCGGTTCTTGCGAACTGCCGGAAGGTGTGGAAATGGTTATGCCGGGTGACAACGTCAAGATGAGTGTTACCCTGATTGCTCCGATCGCCATGGAAGATGGCCTGCGCTTCGCGATTCGTGAAGGCGGCCGTACCGTTGGTGCCGGCGTGGTCTCCAAGATCATCGAGTAATCTTCTCGTTTGATCAGGAAAAAGGGGCTGATTCTTCAGCCCCTTTTTCTGTTTCAGCCGCAAAGCCAGCCTGACCCGGTCAACCAGTATTGCTGTTGACAGGGTTGGGTATTATGCATACAATGCGGCTCCTTTTTTTGAAGGTCGGCTAACTAGTAGCTGCTACGAGTGGAGTTTGGTGCATCATGCAAAGCCAAAAAATTCGAATCCGGTTGAAGGCGTTTGATTATCGCCTGATCGACCAGTCCACGCAGGAGATCGTCGATACCGCCAAGCGGACCGGCGCTCAGGTGCGTGGCCCTATCCCTCTGCCGACGCGGAAGGAAAAGTACACCGTATTGATCTCTCCGCACGTCAATAAGGACGCGCGCGATCAGTATGAAATTCGTACGCATAAGCGTTTGCTCGACATCGTTGAGCCGACGGAAAAGACAGTAGATGCTCTGATGAAACTGGACCTGGCAGCAGGTGTAGACGTTCAGATCAGCCTCGGCTAATACCGCCCGGTATTAGTCTGTGTAACTGTCATAAGGCCATAGAGGGTGAGAGCCCCGTACACTTAAGAGGTGAAACATGGCAATTGGTGTTGTCGGTCGTAAGGCCGGTATGACCCGTATTTTTACGGAAGATGGGCAGGCACTGCCCGTAACGGTAATTGAGGTTGAGCCCAACCGCATTACCCAACTGAAAACTCTTGAAAGCGATGGCTACCGCGCCGTTCAGGTGACTGTCGGTACTCGTCGTTCCTCTCGTGTTACCAAGAGCGAAGCGGGCCACTTTGCCAAGGCGGGTGTTGAAGCCGGTCGTGGTATGTGGGAATTCCGTCTTGCCGATGGCGAAGGTGAAGACCTGGCCGCCGGTGGCGAGATTACGGCTTCTGTATTCGAAGACGGTCAGGTGGTAGATGCCATCGGCCAGTCCAAGGGTAAGGGCTTCCAGGGCGGTGTTAAGCGCTGGAACTTCTCCATGCAGGATGCCACTCACGGTAACTCTCTGTCTCACCGTGCTCCGGGTTCCATTGGTCAGAACCAGACTCCGGGCAAGGTATTCAAGGGCAAAAAGATGGCGGGCCAGATGGGTAATGCTCAGGTAACTGTGCAGAACCTGAAAATTGTCCGTGTCGACGCCGAGCGCAACCTGCTGCTGGTAAGTGGTGCCGTTCCCGGCGCAACTGGCGGCGATGTTGTCATCAAGCCTGCAGTTAAAGCCTGAGGAGCGGTGCGATGGAATTGACTATTACAGGTAGCGGCAAGGGAATTTCTGTTTCCGACGCTGCATTCGCCAAAGATTTTAACGAGTCGCTGGTTCACCAGGTAGTGACTGCCTACATGGCAGGCGCCCGCCAGGGTACCAAGGCTCAGAAAACGCGTTCCGAAGTAAGCGGTGGCGGTAAGAAGCCATGGCGTCAGAAGGGCACCGGTCGTGCCCGTGCCGGTACTATCCGTAGTCCGATCTGGCGCTCCGGTGGCGTTACCTTTGCAGCCAAGCCTCGCGGCTTTGAGCAGAAGGTAAACCGCAAAATGTACCGCGCAGCGATGCGCTCCATTTTTTCCGAGCTGGTTCGCCAAGAGCGTCTGGTTGTTGTTGACGACATGAACGTTGACAGCCCGAAGACCAAGGCATTCAACGCCAAGCTGAAGGATATCGGTGTGACCAATGCGCTGGTTCTGTCCGACAACGTCGAACAGAACCTGCATCTGGCCTCACGCAACATTCCGCACGTTGACGTGCGTGATATTGCTGGTCTGGATCCGGTTAGCCTGGTTGCCTTCGAGAAGGTCGTTGTGACCGTTCCCGCTCTGAAGAAGATCGAGGAGATGCTGGGATGAATCAGGAACGTATTTACAAGGTCCTGCTTGGGCCGCACGTATCGGAAAAAGCGTCTCTGGCAGCAGAGCGTGGCCAGGTGGTGTTTCGTGTAGCACCTGATGCCACCAAGCCCGAGATCAAGAAAGCCGTTGAGCAGCTGTTCAACGTCACCGTAGAAGGTGTTCAGGTTCTGAACCGTAAGGGTAAGCTCAAGCGCACTATCCGCGGGTTCGGCAAGCGTAATGACATTCGTAAGGCTTACGTAAAGCTGGCAGAAGGTCAGGACATCGATTTTCTGGATGTGGAATAAGGTAAAGGGGTCGTAATATGCCGATCGTCAAAACCAAACCAACATCTGCCGGACGCCGTCACGTTGTAAAGCTTTACAACCCGGATCTGCACACTGGGCGCCCCTACGAGCCGTTGGTAGAAAGAAAGAACAAGACGGGTGGTCGTAACAATGTAGGCCGCATCACAACCCGTCACACGGGTGGTGGCCACAAGAAGCACTACCGTGTCATCGATTTCAAGCGGACCAAAGATGGTATCCCGGCGACTATTGAGCGCCTGGAATACGATCCGAACCGCTCTGCGCACATTGCACTGTTGAAGTATGCCGATGGCGAGCGTCGTTACATCATCGCTCCCAAGGGTATGCAGATCGGTGATCCTGTGCGCTCCGGTATCGACGCGCCAATCAAGGTGGGTAGCACGCTGCCGCTCCGGAATATTCCGGTCGGTTCTGTGATCCACTGCGTCGAACTCAAGCCTGGCAAAGGTGCACAGCTGGCTCGCTCTGCGGGCGCATCCGTACAGCTGGTTGCCCGGGAAGGTGCTTATGCCACCATCCGCCTGCGCTCAGGTGAAATGCGTAAGGTGCTTGTTGACTGTCGCGCAACGTTGGGTGAAGTGTCCAACAGCGAACACAGCCTCAAGCAGCTTGGTAAAGCGGGTGCATCACGTTGGCGCGGCAAACGGCCAACAGTACGTGGTGTTGCTATGAACCCAGTTGACCACCCACATGGTGGTGGTGAAGGGCGTACCTCTGGCGGGCGTCACCCGGTTACTCCGTGGGGTGTTCCGACCAAAGGGCATAAGACTCGTAAGAACAAGCGTACTGACAAAATGATAGTACGTCGTCGTTCGGCCAAGTAAACGACTACATAGAGGTAATTGCTGTGCCACGTTCTTTGAAGAAAGGTCCTTTTATAGACCTGCATCTGTTGAAGAAGGTCGAGGCAGCTCTGGAAGCTAACGACAAGCGGCCGATCAAAACCTGGTCCCGCCGGTCGACAGTCTTTCCGGAGATGGTAGGCCTGACCATTGCAGTCCACAACGGCAAGCAGCACGTGCCGGTTTATGTCACCGAAGATATGGTTGGACATAAGCTGGGTGAGTTCGCGGCAACGCGTACTTATCGTGGTCATGCGGCCGACAAGAAAGCTAAACGCTGATTCTGAGGTAATCAAAATGGAAGTAGCAGCCAAGTATAAGGGCGCTAACCTCTCAGCTCAGAAAGCACGTCTTGTCGCTGACCAAGTACGTGGCAAGGCTGTTGAGGATGCCCTGAACATTCTGACTTTCAGCCCGAAGAAGGCGGCGGTCGTGATCAAGAAAGCTCTTGAGTCCGCCATCGCCAACGCTGAGCATAACGAAGGTCTGGACGTTGACGAACTGCGGGTTTCCACCGTGATGGTGGATGAGGGTCCGACGCTCAAGCGAATCAAAGCTCGAGCCAAGGGGCGCGCTGACCGTATTTTCAAGCGCACCTGCCATATCACCGTCAAGGTCGCCGACAAGTAGGAGATGCTCAGATGGGTCATAAAGTAAATCCAACCGGCATTCGCCTGGGTGTGATCAAAGAGCACAACTCAGTCTGGTATGCCGACAAAAAGGAATACTCCAAGAACCTGCTGAATGATATTCAGGTTCGCGAGTTCCTCGACAAGCGTCTGGTTAAGGCGTCTGTCAGCAAGATTGTGATCGAGCGCCCTGCTCAGAACGCCCGTATCACGATCCATACTGCCCGTCCCGGTATTGTTATCGGTAAGAAGGGCGAAGATGTTGATCGTCTGCGTCGCGAAGTCAGCGACATGATGGGTGTGCCTGTGCACATCAACATCGAAGAAGTCCGCAAGCCGGACCTCGATGCCCGCCTGGTAGCGCAAAACGTTGCCGGGCAGCTGGAGCGTCGTGTGATGTTCCGTCGCGCTATGAAGCGCGCGGTCCAGAACGCCATGCGCCAGGGTGCCAAGGGTATCAAGATCCAGGTTGGCGGTCGTCTCGGGGGTGCTGAAATCGCGCGTTCCGAGTGGTATCGCGAAGGTCGTGTTCCGCTGCACACACTGCGTGCAGATATTGATTACGCAACCTACGAAGCGCATACCACTTACGGCGTAATCGGCGTCAAGGTATGGATCTTCAAAGGTGAGATTCTTGGTGGTATGGAGCAGGTCCGTGCTGACAAGAAAGCCTCTGGGAAGAAAGGTTCTAAGTAAAGGGGCACTCTTATGCTGCAACCAAAACGCACCAAATTCCGCAAGGTAATGAAAGGCCGTAACACCGGGCTTGCTCACCGCGCCAACAAGGTGAGCTTCGGTGAATACGGATTGAAGGCTACGAGCCGTGGGCGTATAACTGCGCGCCAGATTGAGGCAGCGCGTCGTACCATGACTCGTCGCATCAAGCGGGGCGGTAAGATCTGGATCCGGGTTTTCCCGGACAAGCCGATCACCGGTAAGCCGCTTGAAGTTCGAATGGGTAAAGGTAAGGGTTCTGTCGAGTATTGGGTGGCTGAAATCCAGCCTGGCCGCATGCTCTATGAGATGGAAGGTGTTTCCGAGGAAATCGCTCGTGACGCATTCACTCTCGCGGCGGCCAAACTGCCGGTACAGACCACCTTTGTAACGAGGACGGTGATGTGATGAAAGCAACAGAGCTGCGTGAAAAGTCAGTCGAGGAGCTGAACAAAGAGCTGATCGACCTCCTGAAGGAGCAGTTCAACCTGCGCATGCGCAAGGCGACAGGTCAGCTGAATCAGTCTCACCTTCTCGGCAAGGTGAAGCGCGACATCGCTCGCGTGAAAACAGTATTGAACGAAAAGGCAGGACAGTGACATGACCGAAGCTACCCAAACTGCCAGAACTTTGAGCGGCAAGGTCGTGAGCAACAAGATGGAGAAATCCATCGTGGTGCTGGTCGAGCGTCAGGTGAAACACCCGCTGTACGGTAAGTACATGAAGCGTTCAACCAAGATCCACGCTCACGATGAGAGCAATCAGTGCAACATCGGTGACACTGTGACCATTCAGGAAACCCGTCCGGTCTCGAAGACCAAGAGCTGGGCCCTGGTGGAAGTTACCGAACGTGCATCCAAGGTGTAACGCCGGAGAACAACCATGATTCAGACTCAAACAATGCTTGAAGTCGCGGATAACAGCGGTGCGCGTCAGGTGATGTGCATCAAGGTCCTGGGCGGTTCACATCGGCGTTATGCCAGCGTAGGGGATATCATCAAGGTGACCGTCAAGGAAGCCATCCCCCGCGGTAAAGTGAAGAAAGGCCAGGTCCTGAAAGCTGTCGTGGTACGCACCCGCAAGGGTGTTCGCCGTCCCGACGGTTCGCTGATCCGTTTCGACGGAAACGCGGCGGTACTTCTGAACAATCAGGACGCACCGATTGGTACCCGTATCTTCGGACCGGTTACCCGTGAACTGCGTAATGAAAAGTTCATGAAGATTATCTCACTGGCACCCGAAGTACTTTAAAGGACCAGAGGCCGGTTATGAAAAAGATCAAACGAGATGACGAAGTAATCGTCACCACGGGGAAAGATAAAGGCAAACGTGGTAAAGTCCTGAAGGTTCAGGACGATGGCCGCATGGTGGTTTCTGGGATCAATATGATCAAGAAGCACACCAAGCCGAACCCGATGCTGGGCTCCCCAGGTGGCATCGTCGAAAAAGAAGCACCTATCCAGGCTTCCAACGTGGCTATTTTTAATCCGCAGACCGGCAAAGCCGATCGTGTAGGCTTCCAGATCAAGGAAGACGGCGCGAAAGTGCGGATCTTCAAGTCCACGAATGAAGCTGTCGATAACCAGTAAGCGGTGGTGGTTACGATGCTTAACATGAAAGAGCAGTACAGTAAGGAAGTGGTACCCGCCCTGCAGAAAGAGTTCAGCTACAAGAACATCATGCAGGTGCCGCGTATCGAAAAGATCACCCTTAACATGGGTGTCGGCGAAGCGGTTGGTGACAAGAAGCTGATTGAGAATGCTGTGGCGGATCTCGAGCGCCTGGCAGGTCAGAAAGCGGTTGTTACCAAGGCTCGTAAATCCGTCGCGGGTTTCAAAATCCGTGAAGGTTGGCCTATCGGTTGTAAAGTTACCCTGCGCGGCGAGCGTATGTGGGACTTCTTTGATCGTCTGGTTCACATTGCGGTTCCCCGCATTCGTGACTTCCGCGGTCTGAATCCCAAGTCGTTCGACGGTCGCGGTAACTACAGCATGGGTGTGCGTGAGCAGATCATTTTCCCCGAGATCGAGTACGACAAAGTCGACAAGATCCGTGGTCTGGATATCACCATTACCACCACTGCCGGTACCGACGATGAAGGTCGCGAACTGTTGAAAGCCTTTGGCTTTCCGTTCAAGAAATAAGGAACGAGTGTAATGGCTAAGGTTTCCATGAAAAACCGTGAGCTCAAGCGCGAAAAGACCGTTGCGAAGTTCGCAGCGAAGCGTGCCGAGCTCAAGGCGATTATCAAGAACCCGAATACCAGCGATGATGACCGTTGGGACGCACAGATGAAGCTTCAGCAGCTTCCTCGCGATGCTTCTCCTTCGCGTCTTCGTAATCGTTGCCAGGTGACTGGTCGTCCCCACGGCGTTCTGCGCAAGTTTGAGCTGTCACGGATCAAACTCCGTGAATACGGCATGCGCGGTGACGTTCCGGGCCTGACCAAGGCAAGCTGGTAAGATAGGCACCCTGACCTCGGTCGGGTGCCTGTTGGTAAGCGGTGCGGCAAGCCGCTGCACAACTAAAAAGATCAGGAGCCTCATACCAATGAGTATGCAAGACACGCTTGCGGATATGTTTACCCGTATCCGTAATGCACAGATGGCATCGAAAGCAGACGTTACGATGCCGTCTTCAAAAATGAAGATCTCCGTAGCCCAAGTCCTTAAGGACGAAGGTTACGTCGACGATTTCTCCGTTTCAGCCGACGCGAAGCCCGAGCTGACGATTACTCTGAAATACTTCGGTGGCAAGCCGGTTATTGAAGAGATCAAGCGGGTCAGCCGTCCGAGTCTGCGCCAGTACAACGGCGCTGGGGAACTGCCGAAAGTATCCGGTGGTCTGGGAGTCGCGATTGTCTCAACGTCCAAGGGCGTTATGACAGACCGCGCCGCACGAGCTGCTGGCGTGGGTGGCGAAGTCATCTGCACCGTATTCTAGGAGATACACATGTCCAGGGTTGCCAATAATCCTGTCGTGCTGCCTTCCGGTGTTGAGGTTAAGCTGAACGGACAGGAAATTAGTGTGAAGGGCTCCAAGGGAGCGCTTCAAATCACCATTCACCAGGCGGTTGAAGTAAAGCAGGAAGAAAATGTTCTGCGCTTTGCGGCCCGCGATGGTGCTACCAAGTCCCGCGCTCTTGCTGGTACTACTCGTGCACTGGTCAACAACATGGTGACCGGTGTTTCCACAGGCTGGGAACGTAAACTCCAGCTGACGGGCGTAGGTTACCGTGCCCAGGCGCAAGGTAAGAAGCTCAATCTGACTCTGGGTTTCTCACACCCGGTCGAGTATGAGCTGCCCGAGGGGATTACCGCAGAAACTCCGTCCAATACGGAAGTTGTGATTCGCGGTATCGACAAGCAACAGGTTGGCCAGGTCGCTGCGGAAGTCCGCGCGTTCCGTCCGCCCGAGCCTTATAAGGGCAAGGGTGTTCGTTATGCGGATGAGCAGGTCAGACGCAAAGAAGCCAAGAAGAAATAAGGCGGGACTATGAGCGCGAATACTGAAAGATTGCGTCGCGCACGCAAAGTGCGCATGAAGATCCGTGAACTGGGTACCAATCGTCTGTGCGTTCACCGCACACCGCGTCACATGTACGCCCAGGTCACAACTGCAGACGGCAGCAAGGTGCTGGCTTCTGCCTCCACGTTGGATAAGGAACTGCGCCAGGGTGCAACCGGTAACGTGGACGCTGCCAAAAAGGTCGGTCAGCTGATCGCTGAGCGTGCCAAGGCAGCAGGTGTAGAGCAGGTTGCTTTTGACCGCTCCGGTTACCGTTATCACGGCCGTATTCAGGCTCTGGCCGACGCAGCCCGTGAAGCTGGCTTGCAATTCTAAGAGGTGGAGAAGATGAGCGTTAACGAACAGAAGGCGCCTGAGCTCCAGGAAAAGCTGGTTCAGGTCAATCGTGTCGCCAAGGTTGTTAAAGGTGGCCGTATTTTCGCCTTCACCGCACTGACTGTAGTGGGTGATGGTAAAGGTCGCGTTGGTTTCGGTCGTGGCAAGGCGCGTGAAGTGCCGGTTGCCATCCAGAAGGCCATGGAAGCTGCACGCAAGAACATGGTAGAAGTTCCGCTTGACGGTACTACCCTGCAATACCCGGTCAAGGCTCAGCATGGCGGCTCCAAGGTCTACATGCAGCCTGCATCCGAAGGTACTGGTATCATCGCCGGCGGTGCGATGCGCGCAGTACTGGAAGTGGCGGGTGTTCAGAACGTACTGTCCAAGTGTTACGGGTCTACCAACCCGGTGAACGTGGTACGTTCCACCATCAAGGGTCTCCAGGCAACTCAAGCGCCTGAAGATATTGCAGCCAAGCGCGGTAAGACCGTGGAAGAGATTCTGGGTTGAAGTCATGGCGAACGCAAAAACGATCAAAGTAACTCTGACCCGCAGCCCCATCGGCTGCCAGCCCAAGCACAAGTTGTGTGTGAAGGGCCTGGGTCTTCGTAAAATCGGTCACACCGTGGAAGTGGAAGATACCCCTTCCATCCGCGGCATGATCAACCGGGTTGATTACCTGGTTCGGGTTGAGGAGAACTAAGATGCGTCTGAACGAACTTAGTCCGGAACCCGGTTCACGCCAGGCCCCCAAGCGGGTCGGTCGTGGTATCGGTAGCGGTCTCGGTAAAACCGGCGGTCGTGGTCACAAGGGTCTGAAAGCCCGCTCTGGTGGCAGTGTAGCGCCCGGTTTCGAGGGTGGTCAGCAGCCGTTGGCCCGTCGTCTGCCGAAGTTTGGCTTCACCTCCCGTCAGCAGCGCTACGTTGCTGAAATTCGCCTGAACGAGTTGGCGAAGGTTGAAGGCGATGTGGTGGATCTGGAAGCCCTGAAAAAGGCAGACATTATTCGCGGAGAGATTCGCGAAGCCAAGGTTATCATGTCCGGCGAACTGAGCCGCGCGGTAACTGTGAAGGGACTTCGGGTAACCAAAGGCGCGCGCGAGGCAATTTCTGCCGCGGGTGGTAAAGTCGAAGACTAAGGCGAGTCGAGGACTAAATGGCCAAGAACGCATCATTGCCTGCGGGCGCGGGTAAAGGGCTGGCAGAGCTGCGATCGCGGCTCTGGTTTGTCTTCCTGGCATTGCTGGTGTACCGGATTGGTGCCCACATTCCGGTGCCGGGTATCAACCCCGACCGTCTGGCGGCACTGTTTGAACAGAACCAGGGCACAATCCTGAGCATGTTCAACATGTTTTCCGGTGGTGCGCTTGAGCGCATGAGTATCTTCGCTCTCGGTATCATGCCGTACATTTCGGCCTCTATCATCATGCAGCTCATGACTGCGGTTAGTCCGCAGCTTGAGCAGCTGAAGAAAGAAGGCGAGGCTGGCCGTCGAAAGATCAGCCAGTACACACGGTATGGTACGGTTATCCTGGCCCTGGTTCAGGGTTTTGGTATTTCTGTCGGTCTGGCATCTCAGGGTGTCACTTTCAATGACAGCTTCAGCTTCCACTTTGTGGCGGTTGTGTCATTTGTGAGTGGTGCTGTGTTCATGATGTGGCTTGGCGAGCAGATCACCGAGCGGGGTGTTGGTAACGGCATCTCCCTGCTGATCTTCGCCGGTATCGTCGCCGGGCTTCCCGGTGCGATCGGTCAGACGCTCGAGCAGGCCCGAAATGGTGAGATGAGCCTGCTGGTCGTTCTCGGTATTGGTGTTCTTGCGGTTGCTGTTATCGGCTTCGTGGTCTTCATGGAGCGCGGGCAGCGCAGGCTGACAATCAATTACGCCAAGCGGCAACAGGGTCGCCGGGTGTTCGCCCAGCAGTCCAGTCACCTTCCCCTGAAGGTAAATATGGCCGGTGTTATTCCGCCCATCTTTGCGTCTTCCATTCTGCTCTTCCCGGCATCGCTGGGGCAGTGGTTTGGTCAGGGTGAGGGTATGGAATGGCTGAGCGATGTATCCCAGGCTCTGGCGCCGAGCCAGCCGTTGTACATTATCCTGTTTGCAGCAGCAGTGGTTTTCTTCTGCTTCTTCTATACAGCCCTGATGTACAACCCGAAGGAAGTTGCGGATAACCTCAAGCGCTCTGGAGCGTTTATTCCGGGCATTCGTCCTGGTGATCAGACTGCCAAGTATATCGATGGTGTTCTGACCCGTCTGACGCTGTTCGGTGCAATGTACATTGCAGCAGTTTCCCTGTTCCCTCAGTTCCTGATGGTGGCCGGGAATGTACCGTTCTATCTGGGTGGTACCTCTCTGCTGATTGTTGTAGTCGTGGTGATGGATTTCATGGCGCAGGTTCAGTCGCACCTGATGTCCCATCAGTATGAATCGCTGATGAAGAAGTCCAATCTCAAGGGCTATGGTCGGAACGGTTAATCCCGTTCCCCTTGAAAACTGGAGTCGACAATGAAAGTACGCGCTTCGGTAAAGAAAATTTGCCGTAACTGCAAAGTAATTCGTCGCAATGGCTCGGTACGAGTCATTTGCTCGGAGCCTCGTCACAAGCAACGCCAGGGTTGATTCCGAGAGGAATCGTTCCTGACATTGTAGGGTTTCGGAATGATGGCGCTTGACTCCATGCGGGGTCAGGCGCTATTATTTCGCGCCCTTTTTGTGGCGGAAAATTCACACAGCAAAGCTTTGAACGCGGAGTAATTTGGATGGCACGTATAGCCGGTGTCAATATACCCGATCACAAACATGCTGTTGTCTCGCTGACCTACATCTTTGGTGTTGGCAAGACCACAGCCCAGAAGCTTTGCGATGCAACCGGCGTCAAGCCGGACCTTAAGGTCAAAGACCTTAGCGACGAGCAGCTTGAAGCACTTCGTACTGAAGTGGGCAAGGTGTCTGTCGAAGGTGATCTGCGTCGTGAAGTACAGATGAACATCAAGCGTTTGAAGGATCTCGGATGCCACCGTGGTCTGCGTCATCGTCATGGACTTCCGGTCCGTGGCCAGCGCACCAAGACCAACGCACGCACCCGTAAAGGTCCACGCAAACCTATTCGTAAGTAACAGGTAGGCAAACATGGCAAAGCCAGGTACACGTACCCGTAAAAAGGTGAAAAAGACGGTTGTTGATGGCGTCGCGCACATTCACGCGTCCTTCAACAACACTATCGTGACCATTTCTGACCGTCAGGGCAACGTCCTGTCCTGGGCCACTTCTGGTGGTTCCGGTTTCCGTGGGTCACGCAAGAGTACACCTTTTGCTGCGCAGGTAGCAGCTGAAAGAGCCGGTAATGCGGCTGCTGAATACGGCCTTAAAAACCTGGACGTAGAGGTTAAGGGTCCTGGGCCCGGACGTGAGTCTGCAGTTCGCGCGCTGAATGCGTGTGGCTACAAGATCACCAACATCACAGATGTGACGCCGATTCCCCACAACGGCTGTCGTCCGCCCAAGAAGCGCCGCGTCTAACACAGGAGACAGTGAATTATGGCTCGTTATATAGGCCCGAAGTGCAAGCTGTCTCGTCGTGAAGGGACAGATCTTTTTCTGAAGAGCGGTGTTCGCGCGCTCGATTCCAAGTGCAACATCGAGACTCCGCCGGGTATGCACGGCGCGCGTCGCGGTCGTCTGTCCGAGTACGGCGTACAGCTTCGTGAGAAACAGAAAGTTCGTCGTATCTACGGCGTTCTGGAGAAGCAGTTCCGCAACTATTACAAAGAGGCCGCCCGAGGCAAAGGTGCAACTGGTGAAAACCTGCTGCAACTGCTGGAAGGTCGTCTCGATAACGTTGTATACCGCATGGGCTTTGGTTCTACCCGTGCAGAAGCCCGTCAGCTCGTCTCTCATAAGGCGATCCTGGTCAACGACAAGACGGTTAATATTCCGTCCTACCAGGTCCGGCCGGGTGATGTTGTGAGCGTGCGTGAAAAGGCGAAGAACCAGCTGCGTGTTAAAGGCGCACTGGATCTGTCTGCAAGCCGTGCACCGGTGAGCTGGGTAGAGGTCGACGCCAACAAGATGTCCGGCGTTTACAAGTCAGTACCTGAGCGTACTGAGCTGCCGGCCGACATCAACGAGAACCTCATCGTCGAGCTTTACTCCAAGTAAAGCCCAGTTAGCAACGATAGCAGATAGGGGCGTCTATGCAGCGTTCAGTACATGAGTTATTGACACCTCGTACCATTGACGTGAAGGAATCAAGCGCCACACGTGCCAAGGTTACGCTTGAGCCTCTGGAAAGGGGCTTTGGTCATACCCTGGGCAGTGCACTGCGCCGGATTCTCTTGTCTTCGATGCCGGGCTGCGCCGTGACTGAAGCGCAGATTGACGGTGTCCTGCACGAGTACAGCGCCATTGAGGGTGTCCAGGAAGACGTCATCGAGATTCTGCTGAATCTCAAAGGCGTTGCCGTAAAAATGAACGGTCGGGACGATGCCGAGCTCACGCTCAGCAAGAAAGGCCCGGGCGTTGTGACAGCCGGTGATATCAAGCTGGATCATGACGTCGAGATTGCCAACCCGGAGCACGTGATCTGTCACCTTAGCGAGAATGGTGAAGTGAACATGCGTCTCCGTGTTGCTCGCGGTCGCGGCTATGAGCCGGCAGACCAGCGTGGTCTTGACGAGGACGAAACTCGCGCCATCGGACGCCTGCAGCTGGATGCAACATTCAGCCCGGTTCGTCGTGTGGCTTACGCCGTGGAAAGTGCACGGGTAGAGCAACGGACCGACCTGGACAAGCTGGTTATCGACCTGGAGACCAATGGCACCATCGACCCGGAAGAAGCAATTCGCCGGGCGGCGACCATCCTCCAGCAGCAACTGGCGGTGTTTGTTGATTTCGATCATGAGAAAGAGCCCGAGCGTGTTGAGGAAGAGGAAGAAATCGATCCTATCCTGCTGCGTCCGGTTGATGATCTGGAATTGACAGTGCGTTCAGCTAACTGCTTGAAGGCTGAGAACATTTACTACATCGGCGATCTTATCCAGCGCACAGAAGTTGAGCTGTTGAAGACGCCTAACCTTGGTAAAAAGTCGCTGACCGAGATCAAGGACGTTCTGGCGTCCCGTGGTCTGTCACTGGGCATGCGTCTTGATAACTGGCCGCCGGCTAGCCTTCGTGGCGACGACCGGGTTCTGGGCGGTTAATCGCCGATTAGTTTAAGGTAAGGAATCAGAGCAATGCGTCATCGTAAGAGTGGTCGTAAGTTCAGCAGGACCAGTGCGCATCGCAAGGCCATGTTCCGTAACATGACTGCGTCACTGGTTGAACACGAGCTGATCAAAACAACGCTGCCGAAAGCCAAAGAGCTTCGTCGGGTAGCTGAGCCTTTGATCACGCTTTCCAAGAATGATTCGGTCGCGAATCGTCGTCTGGCGTTCTCACGCCTGCGTGACGATGCAGCGGTTGCCAAGCTGTTTGACGAGCTTGGTCCTCGCTACAACGAGCGTCCGGGTGGATACCTTCGTATCCTGAAGTGCGGCTTCCGTGCTGGCGACAATGCCCCTATGGCATTCGTTGAGCTGGTCGGTCGTCCGCTGGATATCGAAGCGGAAGAGGTGGACGAAGACGAGGATTAATTTCTTCGGCTTTGGCCAACCACAAAAAAACCGGGTTCCGTGAGGTTCCCGGTTTTTTTGTGCCTCGGTTGTAGATAACTCCTAGCCTGGAAGTATGGGGGCTGGCAAGGGGGTGGAGGTTTATTTTCTTTGGAAAAATAACTCGCTGCGCTCAGACATCTTTTTCCGGCAGAAAATAAACCTCCACCCCCTCGCCGACAGAGCTATTCCTTGCCCGCCAGTTACTTCGTCAACATTGGCTTCAGATAGCGGCCTGTGTGAGAAGCGGGGTTCTCGGCGACTTCCTCCGGCGTTCCCTCGGCAATGATCTGGCCGCCGCCAGAGCCGCCTTCGGGGCCCAGGTCGACAATCCAGTCGGCGGTCTTGATCACGTCCAGATTGTGTTCGATGACCACGATGGTGTTGCCATGGTCCCGCAGCCTCTCCAGAACGTTGAGCAGTTGCTGGATGTCGTAGAAGTGCAGGCCGGTGGTTGGCTCGTCAAGAATGTAGAGTGTCTTGCCTGTATCCCGCTTGGAGAGCTCTTTGGCCAGTTTAACCCGCTGGGCTTCGCCACCAGAGAGGGTGACCGCGCTCTGCCCCAGTCGGATGTATGAGAGGCCGACATCCATCAATGTCTGTAGTTTGCGGGCCAGGAAAGGCACGGCATCGAAGAACTCGCGCCCTTCCTCAACGGTCATTTCAAGTACTTCGTTGATATTCTTGCCCTTGTAGCGGACTTCCAGAGTTTCCCGGTTGTAGCGCTTGCCCTTGCAGACGTCGCAGGGCACGTAGACATCCGGCAAGAAATGCATCTCTACCTTGATCACGCCGTCGCCCTGGCATGCCTCGCATCGACCACCTTTGACGTTGAAAGAGAATCGGCCAGGTTTGTAACCCCGGGAACGTGCCTCCTGTGTTCCGGCAAAGAGTTCACGGATGGGAGTGAACAGGCCGGTGTAGGTGGCCGGGTTCGAGCGGGGCGTACGGCCGATGGGGCTCTGGTCAATGTCGATGACCTTGTCCAGGTGGTCCAGTCCTTTGAGCGACTGGTAGGGAGCATGGTTGAGGCTGGTGGCCTTGTTGAGTTTGGCGGCAGCCACCGGATAAAGGGTGCTGTTGATCAGCGTGGACTTGCCAGACCCGGATACACCGGTGACGCAGGTCATGATGCCCAGGGGCAAATCGAGCGTAACGTCTTTCAGGTTGTTGCCAGTAGCACCTGACAGTGTCAGAGTTTTTCCGCTGCCTTTGTTGCGCTGTTTGGGAATGGCGATTTCCCGGGTGCCGTTGAGGTATTGCCCGGTAAGTGAATCGGGGTTGTCGATGATCTGTTGCGGTGTGCCCTGGCCGATAACCTTGCCGCCATGAACGCCAGCACCCGGTCCGATATCAATGACATGATCTGCAGCGCGGATAGCATCCTCATCGTGTTCGACAACAATCACGGTATTGCCCAGATCCCGGAGATGGGTGAGGGTGGCCAAAAGCCGGTCATTGTCCCGTTGATGCAAGCCGATGGAGGGTTCGTCAAGAATGTACATGACGCCTACCAGCCCGGCGCCGATCTGGCTTGCCAGGCGAATACGCTGCGCCTCACCCCCGGAGAGTGTATCGGCACTTCGTTCAAGCGTGAGGTATTCCAGCCCGACGTTCACCAGGAACTGAAGGCGCTGCCGCACTTCCTTCAGAATTTTTTCGGCTATCTCACCTTTTCGACCCGGTAGCGCGAGGGTTTCGAAGTAATCATGTGCGTCACCCACCGGGAGATGGGTGACATCGGAAATATTGTGCTCTTCGATAAAGACGTGGCGGGCGCTGCGGCGCAGTCGTGAGCCGCCGCATTCTTTGCACGGCTGGGTGCTCAGATTGCGGGCGAGCTCCTCACGCATGCTCTGTGAATCGGTCTCGCGGTAGCGCCGTTCAAGGTTTGGCAGAATGCCCTCGAATGGATGTGCCTTCTCCATGATATGGCCACGTGAATTCACATAACGGAATGGGATATCCTCATCGCCCGAGCCGAACAGCAGCACGTTGCGAAAATCCTCGGGGAGATCCGCCCAGGGCGTTTCCAGATTGATGCCGTAGTGATCTGCCACGCTGCCCAGCATCTGGAAGTAATAGACGGCCCGGCGATCCCAGCCCTTGATGGCGCCGGATGCCAAAGTGGCTTCCGGGTGCTGGACAATTTTTTCGGGATCAAAGAACTGTTTAACACCCAGTCCGTCGCAGGTAGGGCAGGCACCCGCCGGGTTGTTAAAGGAAAACAGTTTCGGCTCGAGCTCGCTCAGGGCATAGCCGCACTGGGTGCAGGCATAACGGGCGGAGAAGGTCTGTTCTTCTCCCTCACCACTCATGGGCGCCACAAGGGCAATCCCGTCCGCCAGGTCCAGGGCGGTTTCGAAACTCTCGGCAAGCCGCTGCTCCAGGCCTGGCTTGACCTTGAACCGATCGACGACCACATCAATCTGATGTTTGCGTTTTTTGTCCAGGGCCGGCACATCGTCGATGTCATAAACCGTGCCGTCCACGCGCAGGCGGATAAAGCCCTGGCTGCGCATGGTTTCGATAACCTGCAGATGTTCGCCTTTCCGATCCCGGATTACCGGTGCCAGGATCATGAGTTTGCTGTCCTCTGGCATGGCCACCACCTGGTCTACCATCTGGCTGATGGTCTGCGCTTCCAGAGGTTGGCCATGGTCAGGGCACCGGGGCTCCCCGGCGCGGGCGAAGAGCAGGCGCAGGTAATCGTAGATTTCCGTGATGGTGCCAACGGTGGAGCGAGGGTTGTGGGAAGTGGACTTCTGCTCTATGGATATCGCTGGCGACAGGCCTTCGATATGGTCCACATCCGGCTTCTCCATCATCGAGAGAAACTGGCGGGCGTAGGTAGACAGCGACTCCACATAACGTCGCTGCCCTTCAGCATAGAGCGTATCGAACGCAAGGGACGATTTACCGGAACCGGAGAGGCCGGTAATCACGATCAGTTTGTCCCTTGGCATATCCAGGTCGATGTTCTTCAGGTTGTGGGTTCGTGCCCCTTTGATCTGGATATGGTCCATAACACCTCGCTCGGATAAAAACGAAAATTATACCGCGTTGGGCCCGCTGCGGCGAAAATGATACCGGGGCCAGCATCACGCGGGTTGTCCCCCGTCAGCGCCCCTTCTGTTACAATGCGCCGCCTGCGATGGGTATCTGCCCTCAATCTGACCGCTTTCAACCCCGGCTGAGGTACGTAATTGCCATGAATGCGCTGGAAAAACGCTCCGTATTCGCCCTGGCGTCTGTTTACGCCATGCGCATGCTCGGACTGTTCATGGTGCTGCCGGTATTCATGTTGCTGGGCGAAGATCTCAAGGATGCAACTCCCGCACTGCTGGGTTTCGCTATAGGCGCCTACGGACTCAGTCAGGCCCTGTTGCAGATTCCCTTCGGCATGCTGTCTGATCGGGTTGGCCGAAAGCGCATGATCTATATCGGGCTGGTACTTTTTGCCGCAGGCAGTTTGCTGGCCGGAGCCACGGACTCCATATACGTTGTAATTGCCGGTCGGATTCTTCAGGGCGCCGGTGCGATCGCCAGTGTGCTGATGGCGCTGCTCAGTGACCTGACTCGCGAGGAAGAGCGGACCAAGGCCATGGCAACGGTAGGGATCACCATCGGCCTGTCGTTTTCGGTATCGCTGGTTCTTGGGCCCCTTCTCGGAGCCTGGTGGGGGCTCTCCGGGATCTTCTACGCCACGGCAGCACTGGCCGTGGTGGCTCTGGTGATCGTCAACCGCGCGGTTCCGACGCCCCATCAGCACAAGACCAGCCCCGACACGCATCCTGCCCGGGAGATGCTGGGGCGCGTGCTTTCAGACGGGCGCCTGCTCAGGCTGGATTTCGGTATCTTCGCACTGCATCTGGTGCTGACCGCCCTGTTTCTGGTGTTTCCCTCCATGCTTCAGGAGCAGTTTGGCCTTGCCAGCAGTTCACACTGGTGGTTTTACCTGAGCGTGATGGTCACGTCTTTCTTCGCCATGGTGCCGTTCATCATCATTGGCGAGAAAAAGCGCAGGATGAAACCGGTGCTTTGCGGGGCGATTGCCTTGCTGACATTGGCCACTGCCGGGTTTACCGGTGTTTCCAGCAGCCTGGTTGCGGCCTGGGCTGTGCTGTTTTTCTTCTTCATGGCCTTCAACCTGCTCGAGGCCAGCCTGCCGTCATTGATCAGCAAGGAGGCGCCGGCTGCAAGCAAAGGCACGGCGATGGGGGTTTACTCCACCTCCCAGTTCATGGGTGCGTTTCTGGGGGGCGCATTCGGCGGCTACCTCCTGGAGGTAGCCGGGCTGCAGGGCGTGCTCTGGTTCATGGTGGTAGTGCTGGGCCTCTGGCTGCTGATAGCGCTCACCATGCCCGCGCCCGGTCACACCACAAGTTTCGTGGTACAGTTGCAGCAGGTAATGAACGACCAGTACGACGACATCGATGACAATCTCCGCCGCCTTCCGGGCGTTCAGGATGTGGTGATTGTGGAAGACGCTGCCACCGCCTATCTTAAGGTGGATCGTCAGCAATTTGATGAAGCGTTACTTGCGGACTTTTCCTTTGTCCGGCAGGCTAACCATTCTTGAAATCCGGAGGCTCGCACGGAACGCGGGCGTCCCTGAAAACAGAGTCAGGAGCAGAACATGGCACGAGGCGTAAACAAGGTAATCCTAATCGGTAATCTGGGGCAGGACCCGGATACCCGCTACACACCCAACGGCAATGCCGTAGTAAACCTGAACCTTGCAACAGACGAAAGCTACAAGGATCGTCAGACCGGTCAGCTGGTGCCGAAAACTGAATGGCACCGGGTTGTCATGTTCGGCAAGATCGCCGAAGTTGCGGGACAGTACCTGCGAAAGGGCTCAAAGGTTTATATTGAGGGCAAGCTTCAGACCCGCAAATGGCAGAACAAGGAAGGGCAGGATGTCTATACCACCGAGGTTGTGGTGGATATCAATGGCCAGATGCAGATGCTGGACAGCCGTGGCGGCGAAGGCGGAATGAGCCAGGGTGCGCCGGCAGGACGGCCTCAGCAGTCCGGCTACAACGCGCCGGCTGGACAGCAGAACAATCCGCCACCGCAATCCGGTGGCTACAGCAACCAGCCTTCGCAGGGCAGCATGCCCGAACCGGTTGACGACTTTGATGATGACATTCCCTTCTGACTCTCCCCACGAGACAAACGGTATTTGAGCATCCGAACTCTATAAAGCCTCCGCATCGCGGGGGCTTTATTGTTACTGACTTGCAAAAACGGTGTGAAATCAGCTAAAAAAACGTGGAGTTACGTTCGCTTTCTCATCTATTATGTAATCCATTGCGAAAAATGCCGGTTTTTTGGGCAATACAATAGTCACGCGAGGCTGGCGAGTGGCCTTCGGATCCTTTTTGCGGACCCCATGACAAAGACACCGATATTACGAAAATTGACCGGCCTATTCAGGCACTCCGGGGCACGCCTGCGGGTATGTCTTGAGATTCGTCCGGACGGCATTGCCTGGGCGGAATCAGCCGGGTCTGAAGCAGGGCGATCGGGCTTTAGCGATTGTCTGCCTGCCAGACGTCTGGAAACCCTCGCCGCATTGGTGGAAAGTGAAGGTTGGTCCGGCGCAGCGACGACGCTTGTGCTGCCTCTGGACCAGTATCAGGTGTTCCAGATGGATCGCCCGGAAGGCATCGATGAATCGGAACTGGGCGATGCTCTCAAGTGGAAGTTGAAAGATTTTCTGGACTTCAGTCCGTCCGAAGCCGTTTCCGATGTGTTTCCCTTTCCCCGGGACGCATCCCGTGGGCGAGGTGAGCTGGTTAACGTAGTCGCGGCCAGGAAAGTTCTGGTCTCGGAACTGGTTCGGCTGGTTCAGGAGGCGGGCCTGGAGCTTGAGCGCATTGATATCGCCGAGCTGGCATTGCGAAACCTGGTGTGCCGGCTGGATGAGAATCGACGCGGGGCAGCACTGGTTCATCTGAAAGACAATTACGGCCAGATGGTGATCTGCAGAGACAATACCCTGTATCTGTCGCGCAAACTGGATGTGACCTCCGAAGACCTGCGTGATGCGGCCCGTCAGGAATCGGCCGTTCAGTCGTTGGCTCTGGAAATGCAGCGTTCCCTCGACTACTACGAAAGCCAGCTGGGCCAGGTTCCGCCGGCGATGATCCGTCTTGTCGCCCGCGACAGTGTTCTGCCACTTGCCTCCATGTTGTCCTCCTATGTAGCCGCTGGTATCGAAACCCTCGACTGGAACGCCCTGGGCCTTCAGGCCGATCTGGACAGTCGTTGCCTGCCTGCCTGGAGCGCATGCTTGCCAATGCCGGAGGACGGTCGCCCATGATCCAGCAGGTCAATCTGTATACAGATGAGCTTCGCCCGTACAAGGAGAGGCTTCAGGCGGGGACGGCGGTTGGTGTTCTGCTCGTGGGGTTTCTTCTGGTGGCGTTCGTGGCCGGTTTCCTGACTTACGAGAACTCCGTGCTGGCGAACAAGGCCTCGCGTCTGGACCGGCAGAATCAGCAGCTTGAGCAAGCCGTGGCGGAGCTTTCAGCGGCGGTTCAAGCTCGCCAGCCGGATGCGGAAGTGGAAGAGGCTCTGGAGCGCGTTACCCAGACCCTTGCCCGTCGCCAGCGTTTGCTGGAACGGGTGGAGGGCCTGGTGCTCTCGGAAGGTCGCAATTTTTCACCGCAATTGTCAGCGCTGGCCCGGCAGATCCCGAAAGACGTCTGGCTAACCGACGTTATTCTCGAGTCGGGTCCGGACAAAGTCACCATTGAGGGGAGTAGCCGTGATGGTGCTCTGGTGCCCCGATACCTTGAAAATCTGGGCGACGAGGCGGCCTTTGCCGGAAAAACTTTTGGTGCGTTCCGATTGTCACGGTCGGATGAGGGCCGGTGGATCGATTTTCATGTGTCCAGTAAACTCGACGGGGAGGCCAACTGATGGCGGATGCGTCCAACACCTCCCTGGCAAGAGCGGCGCAGTGGTATAACCTGCGCCCGATTCGCGAGCGGGCACTGATTCTGCTCACGGCGCTGGTGCTTGTCCTGGTTGTCGTCTGGGAGCTTGCGGTTACGCCGTTGCAGCAACGGCATCAGAACCTGGAGAATCGCCTCCAGATGCTGTCCACCAGTCGGGATGACCTGCTTGCGCAGCAACAGACGCTTAATGCACAGCTCGAGACCGATCCCTCCCGGGAGTTGCGCAATCAGCTAAACGCCCGGCAACAGAGACTGGAACGGCTCGATCAGCAGATCGCGGATACCACGGGGCAACTGATCGCGCCCACAGCGATGGTTGCACTGCTCAGGAATATTCTGGCGGCCCAGGAATCGCTGGAGTTGCAGGCACTCGAGCTACAAACTCCAACCCCGGTTTTTGCACCGGAGCAGTCGTCTCAGGAGCCGCAGGCTGCGTCTGAGCCACTGCTGTATGCCCACGATGTCGAGCTCCGGATCAAAGGGAGCTACCTCGATGTATTGAATTACCTGCAGCGGCTGGAGGCGATGGATGAGCGCCTTGGCTGGATCAGGCTGGAATACAGCTCGGGAGACTGGCCCTCGGGTGAGGCCGTCATCAGGGTGCAAACACTAAGCCTGGATCAGGCTTGGCTGGGGGTATGAGATGAGCAGACGCTTGAATCAGACAGCAAGTCGGTGGTTGGGCTTGGCGCTCGGCTCTGTGTTTTTTTGTGCGGGCCCGGCCCATGCACTGCAGGATCCGACCCGGCCGCCGGGTCCTCAGGCCACAGTTGCCCAGCCGTCGCCCGAGCGGTCGCTGGCTCTGGATTCCATTCTTTTCAGCAAGGACAGGCGAGTCGCCGTAATCGAAGGTGAGGCCCTCAGGGAAGGCCAGGGTTTTGACAACGTGCGGGTTATCCGGATCTACGCCAATCGGGTTCTGGTAACGGATAACGGCCGTGAACGGGTGTTGTACCTGGAGAGACTTCCGCAGGTTCGGGGAACTCAATGACAGACAATCGGATACTCATGACAACCATTAAAATCACAGGTGCACTGGCGTTGAGCCTGGTGTTGACGGCGTGTAGTAACAACCCGTTGATGCGGTCGGCAACGGCTACCTCAACCGATGCTGCGGACGCTATTGACCAAAGCCTTGAGGAGGCCACGCAACCAGAACCGGCGGCGCCAGCATCCACCGAGGCTTCAGCACCTTTACCTGCGGACGTAAGCGCAGCATTGCTGCCGTCGCTGTCCGGCGGCGCGGACCTGGACGAACGTTTTGACGTCAATGCCCGGGGCGTACCTGCCGCAAGCTTTTTTGAATCGCTGGTCGATGGGACCCGCTACAACGTGGTAATCCATCCCGATGTCACTACCAGCATCGATCTCCGGTTGGGTGATGTCACCGTACCGGAAGTTATGGATATAGCCGGTGACCTGTATGGCCTGGATATCCGCCGCAATGGCCGGCTGTTCCGTGTTCAGGCGGATCAGGTCCAGACGCGGATGTTCCCCATTGATTACCTGCATTTCAAACGCAAGGGCGGCTCCAAGACCCGCGTAAGTTCCGGGCAGGTGACGGGCGCGCGCAGTGGCAGTTCCGGTAACTCCAATAGCAATGGCGACAGCACTGGTTCCGGCGAGACCCGCAACCTGGTGGGAACCACCATTTCCACGGAAACGGCGTCGGATTTCTGGAAAGACATTCAAAGCGCCCTGAGCATGATTGTCGGTGGCGGCGACGGCCAACAGGTGATCGTGAATCCGGGTGCCGGCCTGGTTATGGTCCGGGCCGGTTCCGAGGATTTGCGCATGGTTGAGGAGTACCTGCGCCGCACTGAGTTGATTATGCAGCGTCAGGTGATCCTGGAAGCCAAGATTCTGGAGATCGCGCTTAACCAGGGGTACCAGCAGGGCATCAACTGGTCGGATATCCAGAGCGCGTCCAGCATTACCGCCTCGGATGGTTTGCCGGAGGATTTCACCGCGCAGGCTTTGGCTGGCCAGGTCATTCAGACATCCGATATCGGAGGCCTGTTTTCTGCCAGCGTGCGCGCCGGTGATTTCACCGGGTTGATTGAACTGCTGGGAGAACAGGGCAATGTGCAGATTCTCTCCAGCCCCCGAATCTCAACGGTGAACAATCAGAAAGCCGTGATCAAGGTGGGTACCGACGAGTTCTTCGTGACGGACATTGATTTTGATGACAACAACTCCGCCGTTACAGCCACAGATTCAACATCAACCTCCGTGGAGTTGACCCCCTTCTTCTCGGGCATTTCGCTGGATGTCACTCCCCAGATTTCTGAAAGCGGCGTGATCACCCTGCATGTACACCCCTCCGTGAGTGAGGTGACCGATCAGGAAAAGGTGATCACCATTGGCGAGCGGGACGTCACGCTGCCCCTGGCCAGCAGCACCGTTCGTGAAACCGACAGCGTGATCCGCGCCGAGAGTGGCCAGATCGTTGTGATCGGTGGTCTGATCCAGAACTCCAGTGAGGACAACAATTCCGCGGTTCCCTTCTTCAGCGAGATCCCGCTGGTGGGTGAATTGTTCAAGCAGCGGAGATTTCAGTCGCGCAAGAGTGAGCTGGTCATCCTTCTGCGACCGGTTGTGGCCGGAACGCCGGAGATGAACGCGGACGTGTCCGCCAGCCGGGAGCGCATGAATGTGCTGCGCGAGTTGCTGCAGTCATCTGAATCCGTCACACCGGAACCGGAGAAAGCCGTTCGATAGCATGTACGAAGCCCATTTCGGACTGCAGGAAGCACCGTTCGCATTGACGCCCAATACCCGCTATTTTCTGCGGGCGCCCAGCCATGGCGATGCGCTGGAACTGTTGTTGGTGGCTCTGAAAGAGCGTGAGGGCTTCATCAAGATCTCCGGAGAAGTCGGCACTGGCAAGACCCTGCTGTGCCGGCTGCTGCTTAACGAACTCGAGCCTATTGCCCACACTGCGTATATCCCCAACCCGCAGCTTACCCCGGATACCCTTTACGAGGCGGTAGCCGAAGAACTGGGTGTGGATATGTCCGGATGCGCCAATGTCCACCAGGTGCTCAAGGCCATCAACGAAAAGTTGATCAGTCATGCCATGGAGCAGAAGCCGGTCGTGTTGGTGATTGACGAGGCCCAGGCCATGCCGGAGGAAACCATCGAGGCGTTGCGTCTGTTAACGAACCTGGAAACCGAGAGTGTCCGGCTGCTTCAGGTGGTTCTGTTTGGCCAGCCGGAACTTGATGTACTGCTGAAAAAGCAGAGCCTGCGCCAACTGAATCAACGCATCACCTTTCACTACCGCCTGACGCCACTGGACCGGAACTCGGTTGCCCAGTATCTGCGTCATCGCCTGTCGCAGGCCGGCTATAACGGCGCCGATCTCTTTGCGCCGGGTGCGCTTCGGCTGATAACCCGGGCCTCCGGTGGTATCCCAAGGCTGGTTAATATTCTTGCTCACAAGTCCATGTTGGCGGCATGGGGCCGGGGCGACCGCCTCATCGAGCGGGGCCATGCCATACAGGCCATTCGCGACACCGAAAGCGTTCGGGTGCCGGGCCTGATCGGGAGGTGGTTATGAGCCTCCTGAACGATGCCCTGCGTGCTGCAGAACAACGTCAGCACCGACCGGAGGTGGCCGCGGCCTATGCCGGGCAGTCGCAATCCCGGGGCCGCCCACGTTCCGGATTCTGGGCCGTCGTATTGCTCTTCGCCGCGGGCTTGGTTGGCGCGTCTGTCTTCTGGTTCATGACTCGGACCGGCAGTGAAGAGAGGCCTGTTGAGGTGATCGCCTCGCCAGCGCCGAAAACCATCATGGCGCCGCCAATTGATCAGGATGCCGTAACCGAAAAGAGTTCAACTGATTCTCAGTCTGTCGATGGTGGGCAAGAAACCATCGAGCCAGCTGTGTCCGGGAACGAGAATGAGCCGGTCAGCCAGCTGCCACCAGCTCCTGAGCCCTCTGCCGTGGTACAGCCTGAACCCAAAGCCATGGAAGCAGCCGAGACGGTCGTGTCAGAGCCAGCGCCCGAACCGGTTAGACGCCAGACTTCCAATCCTGAAGACGCTGTCAGTGAGCCCGTGGTGGCAGAGAGCAAGTCTGCCCAGGAGACAGAGGCACCAACGCCGTCGGTGAAGCAGGTCCGTGAGACGCCCGAAGCTATCGATCGCCGGGTTAGCCGCGAACTGGCGTCTTTACTCAGAAGTGGGGATACCCTGGAAGCCGAGCAAAAATTGCAGGAACTGGCCGCGACTCAGGCGGCGATTGCCAGCCGGGAAGTATTCGCGCGTCAGATGTTGGTTCAGGAAATGCCGGACAGGGCACTGGCATGGCTTCCGGAATCGGTGACCAACGGTGATGCCGGTCTGCGGCTTCTCAGGGCCCGGGCGCTTCACGCCAAGGGCAGGTTGCCTGACGCAATCACTGCCCTTGAGCTCAGTGTGCCCGCTGTGCGCCAGAACGTGGAATATCGGGTAACCCTGGCAACCTTGCTGCAGCAGGCAGGCCGCAATACCGAGGCAGCCCGACACTGGTCGGCCCTGATTGCCGAGGATGACAGCCGCGCGGCCTGGTGGGTGGGCCTTGCGATTGCCCTGGAGACGGGCGGCGAGATCAATAGTGCGGTTCGGGCGTACAGCGAGGCCGTCCAGTTACCCGGGCTTTCGCCTTCCCTGGCGGATTATGTTCGTGAACGACTGAAATCTTTGCAGGCGGGATGATGACGACAGAGCCAAAAAAGAAAGTCCGGTTAGGCGACCTGCTGGTTCAGAATGACGTTATCACTGAGCAGCAGCTGACGACGGCCCTGCGCGAGCAGAAGAGTACCGGTCGCAAGCTTGGCAAGACGCTGACGGATCTTGGCTATGTGGACGAAGACAGCCTGCTCAATATCCTGTCCCGTCAGCTCGATGTACCTTTTGTTCAGCTGCGCCACTACCAGTTCAACAATGAGCTGGTAAAGAAACTTCCGGAAGCCATGGCTCGTAGGTTCCGCAGTATCGTGCTGGCGGAGCATGGTGGCGAACTGCTCGTGGGCATGGCGGATCCTCTGGACATCTTTGCCTACGATGAGCTGGTCCGCATTCTGAAGCAGCCCATCAAACAGGCCGTAGTGCGGGAAAGCGAGCTGCTGAACACTCTGGACCTGGTGTACCGGCGTACCGATGAGATTGCGTCGCTGGCGGAAGAGCTGGAAGACGAACTGGGCGACGATGCCTTCGACCTGGCGGATCTTTCCGCCGAGTCCGAAAGCGCTGAAGCGCCGGTGGTCAAACTGCTGCAAACGCTGTTCGAGGATGCTGTTCAAGCGCGCAGTTCGGACATCCACATCGAGCCGGACGAGACGGTGGTCCGCATCCGGCAGCGGGTGGACGGTGTGCTGCAGGAACAGGTGATGAAGGAAAAGCGGGTCAATGCCGCGCTGGTATTGCGCCTGAAGCTGATGGCAGGCCTGAACATCTCCGAGAAGCGGATGCCCCAGGACGGGCGCTTCAACGTTCGGGTGAAGGGCCGCAGTATCGACGTGCGGGTCTCCACCATGCCCGTTCAGTACGGCGAATCCGTGGTGATGCGTTTGCTGGACCAGAGTCAGGGCATGTTGAACCTCGACGGAACGGGGATGCCAGCTCAGTTGCTGGAACGGTTCCGCCGAATGATCAAAAAACCCCATGGCATGATCCTGGTGACCGGTCCCACCGGTAGCGGTAAAACGACGACGCTCTATGGTGCTTTGACCGAGCTCAACCGCCCGGAAGTGAAAATCATCACTGCCGAGGATCCGGTGGAATACCGTCTGCCCCGGATTACCCAGGTACAGGTGAACCCGAAGATCGGTCTGGAGTTCGCCAATGTACTTCGGGCCGCCCTGCGACAGGACCCGGACGTGATCCTGGTGGGCGAGATGCGGGATCGCGAGACCGTGGAGATCGGCCTGCGAGCGGCCATGACCGGCCACCTGGTGCTCTCCACCCTGCACACCAACGACTCCATCAGCAGCGCCATGCGGCTGATCGATATGGGCGCGGAACCCTTTCTGGTGGCCAGCTCCCTGCTTGGTGTTGTCGCCCAGCGCTTGGTGCGGCGGGTCTGTGACAACTGTGCCGAGGCCTACACGCCCACGGAACAGGAGCTGGTCTGGCTGCGCAGTTTTGATCTGGATCCCCTGGATATGGAAGCCGGATTCGTTCATGGCCGTGGTTGCTACCAGTGCAGCAACACCGGCTATAAGGGTCGGATCGGCGTTTACGAGATGCTGGAAATGAACGAAGCCATGCTGGATGCCCTGCGCCGCCAGAATGTCTCGGAGTTCACCAAAGCGGCCCGCTTGAGCCCCCTGTACCGGCCGCTGGGGCAGTGCGCCATGGACTTTGCACTGCAGGGCACGACGACACTGGAAGAGGTGGCGCGGGTGGCCGCCACATCCGAGGGCGAGTTCTCGCCCGAGGATGACATTCCCCTGCCGGATGAACCGATCGGGGGAGGCGCCTGATGCAGTTCAGCTACCGGGGCAAGGATGATCGTGGCGGTGTCCAGCAGGGTTTGCTGGGCGCTCCGAATGCCGATGCTGCTGCCACCGAACTGATGCGACGGGGTATAACTCCGCTCGCCATCCGGGAGGTGCAGGAAACGGAATCGGTCATTGATCGATTGAATCGTCTGCCGATCTTCCGGAAGAAGGTCACCCTCGATGAGCTGATTGTGTTCTGCCGCCAGATGCATGCGCTGACCAAGGCTGGCATCCCCCTGATCCGAACCATGCGTGGCCTGGCAGAGACCACGCGCTCGCCGGTGTTGGCGGAAGTGCTTGAGGATGTGACCACCCGTCTTGAAGGCGGCACCACCATGGCGACGGCCATGCAGGCGCATCCCAAAGTCTTCTCGGAGCTGTTCATTGCCATGATCCACGTAGGCGAGAACACCGGGATGCTGGACGACGCTTTCCGGCGCCTGTCAGAAATTCTCGAGCTGGAGCGGGATACAAAGCGGCGCCTGAAGCAGGCCATGCGTTATCCGATGTTTGTCATCATTGCCCTGTTATCGGCTCTGATGATCGTGAACTTTCTGGTTATCCCCAAATTCGCATCGGTGTTCAACAAGCTGGGGGCAGACTTGCCGTTTCTGACCCAGGTATTGGTTGGCACCTCCAATTTCCTCCTGGCCTACTGGTACGTGATGCTGTTCGTCGTTGCCGCTGGCGGGCTCTTGGTGCGGCAGTGGAAACAGACCGAACAGGGCCGGCTGACCTGGGATCGTTACAAACTCCGGTTGCCGATTATCGGACCGCTGCTGGAATTGATCACGCTCAGTCGGTTCGCGAGGAACTTTGCTACCATGCTGTCCGCCGGCATGCCCGTAACAACCGCGTTAACCGTGGTGGCTGACACAACCGATAACGCCTGGATCTCGACTCATATTAAGGACATGCGCGCCGGCATCGAGCGGGGCGAGAGCCTGCTCAGAACAGCCAGGCACAGCGAAATGTTCACCCCGCTGATTCTGCAGATGATTGCCGTGGGGGAGGAAACCGGTTCCGTGGACGACATGCTCAACAACGTGGCGGATTTTTACGATGAGGATGTGGACTACGGCCTGAAACGGCTGGCGGAGTCGATTGAACCGATATTGATTGTGGCCATGGGCATTTTGGTTTTGATTCTGGCACTGGGTGTGTTTCTCCCGATCTGGGACCTGGGGGCCGCCGCCATGGGGCGGGGCTGAGTGCTAACGGCAAGGACGTCGGGCGCCAGCGGGCTTGCGCTTTCCCGCAAGTTTCGTTTTGCGGTGGTGCTGATGATTCTCGGTGTGCTTTGGTGGTTCTTGCTTGGCGTGCTGGAACGGGAAACCCGAAATGCCGAAGAGCGGGCCGCCAACATGGTGATCAGCCAGCTTAGATCGGCCCTGGTGATCAAGGGCGCAGAAGTGATGCTGAGCCGTAACGGCCGCCTTGCTGAGCACCGGGGCATCAACCCCTTTGAGCTGGTGGAGCACCAGTGGGGTAATTACGCTGGGCGATGCCAGGGCGAAAAACTGGCGCCGGCAACCTGGTGTTTCCGGGTAAGCGAACAAAAAGAAACAGAATACGGGCCCAAAGGCTGGTTAATTTATAAACCAGGGCAGCCAATAACCATAGATGGTCGGCAAGCCAATGAAGAACAGCCTCTGGCCTGGGCAGTGACAACGGAATTTGCAGACCGCAACGGGAATGGTGCGCGGGAGCAGGAAGAACGGCTGACGGGGTTAAAACTGGCCCCGGTGTCGTTGACAGAAGAAGCAGCGCAAACACAGGATGCGCAACGCTGAGCAGACGGACAGACACAATCTGAAAGAGGCCGACGAATGATGGAGTACGACAGCAGGCAAAAACAGAAAGGTTTTACTCTTATTGAGCTGGTGGTGGTGATTGCCATCCTGGGGATATTGGCAGCGTTTGCGTTGCCGCGGTTTGCGCAGCTTTCGGAGCAGGCGCATCGTTCAAGCATAAAAGGAACAGCCGGTGCGCTTGCGGCTGGAGTGGCACTCGCGAAAACGCAGTGGGTGTCCAACGGAAACGCGTCTGATCAGGATGATGTTGAAGATTTTGGTAATGGATTGGTTGACGTGAGCTCCGAGGGCTGGCCTACCGCTACAGGTGGTAGTAACGATCCGAATATGGTTCCAGCCCGCTGTATCCAGGTCTGGGAGGGCGTGATGCAGGCGAATGCGCCGAGTGTTAGTGAGAATGGTACTACGGACTACACGACTTCGGTGCAAGGCGACGCCGATGGTGTTGGTGGCGGCGACGATTGTGTATTTACCTATGAACTGGATGGTTTGGGTAGCTCAATTGAGTACGACGCTGATACAGGTGAAGTGACAACAACCATCAACTGATAAACCTTAATACCAACAGACAATCGAAAATGGAGTATTAACATGAAAGCGATGACAGCCATTGCGGCAAGAAAAGAAAAAGGCTTCACCCTGATCGAACTGGTTATGGTGATTGTAATTCTGGGCATCCTGGCGGCGTTTGCTTTGCCGCGGTTTGCGGATCTTGGGGGAGAAGCTGAAACCGCTTCCATTGAAGGCGCCCGTGGTAGCGTAAAGTCTGCTTTGGGAATTGTCCGATCCACTGCTTTAGCTACAGGGAATGGTGATACAACTCAGGCGGATGCCATTTCACTGGAAGGAACAGATATTGCGCTGCTGAATGGTTACTTGGCGGTTGAATCGCTGAGCGATGCTGCTCAGTTGGAAGACTTCACTGTTGATGACACTGCCACCCCTAATGGATACGTGACTATCTCTTCGCCGGTCGAGGACAGCCCATGCTTTAATTTTACCGGGTCAACAGGAGTAAACGTACCGGCGACAGTTGGAGCGGTAAGCACAATGAACGCGGCCGTGGACTCTTGCGACTAGAAAAAAGTCGCTATGGTCGGTGTTGATATATAAACACTGCGTTTGAGTACAAAACTGTACTTCGGGAGAGGCGCGTGGAAACTATTGGCGCCCTTAAATTGAAAGGGTTCACCCTGGTCGAGCTGGTCATGGTCATCATCCTGATCGGAGTGCTCTCCGCTCTGGGCATAGGCCTGTTCGCCAGCCGCTCGGCCTTCTCCCCCCTGCTGGCCACCCAGCAACTTGCCTCCGCCACGCTGCTTGCCCAGCAGGCAGCGCTGGCGGGGAATCCTGCCAACACGCTCACAATCGAGCGCGATTCAAATGTTTTCCGGTTTGTGGTTGGTAGTGGCACCGGTAACGAGCGGACTTTTGAGGTCGCCCACGAGGGTGCCACTTTGGCTGTTGCCGGCAACACTCTTCCATTGACGGTGACATTCAATACTAAAGGCGCACCTTCTGCTGGCAATAACATGCAGTTCTCGTTTTCCGGTGAAAGCACTTTTCAAACCTGCCTGAGCTCTTTGGGCGCCGTCTACGCCGGAAGTTGCCAGTCATGAGAGCACGTCATGGTGGCGCAACACTTGTGGAGCTGGTGATCACGATCGTGATCATTGGTGTTGCCATAGCCGGAGTGGTGGGGGCTTTCTCCCTGATCGCAGGCCGCAGCGCCGATCCGTTGAACCAGACCCGCGCCGTGGCGCTTGCGCAGCTCTATATGGATGAAATTCTCAGCCGAAAGTACGATGACAACACGCCCGTCGGGGGCGTTCCGAAGCAATCCGGCTGTACAATCAACACGGAGGAAGCTAGTCGGGCTGACTATGATGATGTCGACGATTACAACGCCATCGCCGACGCTGCGCCCGAAAATGCCGAAGGCACCCCACTGGCAGCGGATTACTCTGGCTTCCGGGTTTCAATCACCGTGGAGTGTGCAGGTGGGGAAGTGGGTCTGGCTCCGGCGGACGCCAAGCGAGTCGACCTGACAATCACCGATCCGGGTGGTCAGGGCTACAGTTTTTCCGTCTACAGGGCGAATTTCTGATGCACCAGCGAGCCGGTTTTACCCTGATCGAGTTGCTGATGGTCATTGTATTGCTTGGCATTGTTGCCACGGTGTCGGTCCGGTTTGTGAGCCTTTCAACTCAGGGTGCGCTGGATGTCAGCGCCCGCCAGCTCCGAGCCTTTCAGGGAGTGGTTGTATCAGAGCAAATCACCCGTGAGCTGAGGGAGGCGTTCGCTCTGTCGGTTCGGACTTCAGGTGATTGCATTGAGTGGTTGCCTCTGGAGGCGGGTACCAACTACGTCAGGCTTACCCGAGGCCCGGCATTTGACCAGATTGATGTCGCCGCCTTTGCGAACCTTCCCTCAGTGGGAACTACCCGCGCCGTGGTTTACGGGTATGGGACAACTACTGCCGATCTTTATAATGGCACCAATCCCGGTCCCGTCTCTCCTTTGATTTCGTCAATTGACAACACAGGGTCGCCAGCGAGCATCGAGCTCTCCTCTGGCCATCGGTTTACCTCCACATCACCCGCGCGCCGTTTGTTCGTGGTGGGTCAGCCCGTCAGTTTGTGTCGGAGTGGTCGCTTTCTTTATCGGTATAACGATTATTCGCCCAGCTCCACCCAGCCTTCACCGCCAACGGGGGACAGAGAGGTGTTGGCCGCCAATCTGGCCGGGAATGTGGATTTCCGGTATTTGCCGGCAACTCTCCAGCGGGCGGCGGTTGTTCAATTCGCTTTCACTTTGACCAGCGAGGATGGTTCGGAGGCAACGACTGTCAGCCAGGAGGTGCAAATCCGAAATGTACCCTGAACGAGGCATCAAACAGCAAATAGGGGCGGGGCTTCCGGTAGCGCTGTTCATCATCACGGTATTAGCACTCATTGTTACCAGCATGGCGCAACAGCAGGAGAGCTCGGGCGCTTCGGTCAGCCAGCAGATTCTCTCCCAGAGGGCCTTTTATGCAGCGGAGAGTGGTGCGCAGGTTGCCGTGGCGGAAGCGCTGTCAGGAAGCAGTTGTGGCTCTGTTTCTTCTTCGATCACTTTTTCCAACGGCGGCCTCTCAAACTGCTCCGCAGGTATAACCTGTACTTCGGTGCAAGCCGATATAGACGGTAGTCCGGCACCCGAAACCGTGTTTACGTTGCTCAGCAATGGTCAGTGTGGCAGCGGGCCTGAAGTTGCGTCCCGAACGATTGAGGTAAGAGTGCGATGAGGCAGTTCACGGCGCTGATAAGGTCTATCCTGGTTGTGATTCTGCTGGCCCCGTGCCTGGCCCATGCCTGGAAGATGGAAGCTGGCACTTTGGATCTCCCGGCCACATCGGGTGAAAATGAGCTGTTCTCTTTCAGCTTCAAGCAAACCTATGCCTCCCCGCCCATCGTTGTGGCCTTGCCAACGGATGATGGCCCTAACGCTTCCGCTTTACGGATCAGAAACGTCACTTCAACGGGGTTTGAGATAGCGCAGGTAGAGCCTTTCTCCGAGGATGGCCCGCACACCAATATGACGGTAAGTTACGTGGCCGTCGAGCCTGGCGTGCACCAATTGCCCGATGGCACTCGCATTGAAGCTGGTCTGCTAAGCACCCGGGAGAGCGGATCCGGGAGCAACAACAAGGATTTCGTCCAGTTTGGCGGTAACTCACAACAAGGGCAGAAAAACTGGGGAAGCTTCAACTTTTCTACCAGTTTTTCAACTACGCCCGTGGTCATTGGTGACGTTCAGACGATGACCAACGAAACGAATGCGGGTGTTCCGGATGAAGTTTCGCAACCTTGGTTTACAACAGTGTTCGATGCAGTGACATCGTCAGGGTTCAATTACGCTTTGGAGTTAAGTGAGGCTTTTGACGGCTCCGGTGGGAACAAATTCTACGACCTGGACAACATCGAACAAATCGGGTTCATTGCCATTTCGCCTGCGACGGCCAGTTTCAGAGCGATTGGAAATATAAACGTTTTGTTCGAGTCCCAGAGTATTTTGAACGGTCCGCGTGGGTGGGATGACGGTTGCAGCAATTTCGTGTTCAACAACTCCTATGGTTCGGCGCCCATCGCGGTCGCCAGCAAAACCAGCCGGCTGGAGGAAGACGGCGGCTGGCTTCGGCAATGCCAGATTTCCAACTCCAGCATCGGATTGCTTATCGACGAGGACACCGCCCAGGACTCCGAGCGCAATCATGTCGTTGAGAGTGTCGGGCTGGTCGCTTTCTCTGAGCCTTTTGCCTACGACTCCGAGGTCCGGCCGCCTGAGCCTGAACCCCTGATGATGGAATCCCGCTCAGTGACTGTGAACCCTGGTGCCGTTACCCGGATTTCTTTCCAGCAGGTTTATCCGTCACCCCCGGCAGTGTTTGTTCTGAGCGACGACAATAATCCGGAACCATCAGCAGTTCGCATTCGCCAGATCAGTGAGGACGGCTTCGATGTCGTGCCGTTGGAGCCGCCCACACGCTACAGTGATGTAGGCGATCAGAACACGACGGTGCATTATCTTGCGGTGACCTATGGAGAACATACGTTTCCGGATGGAACGAGGCTTGAGGTTGGCCAGGTTCCGCTTCAATCGGAACAGGGGCGGTTTATTTCGGGTTCGGACTGGTCGCGCCTGAACTTTCTCACCGGATTTGGTGGAACACCGGTTTTCATCAGCAACATTCAAACCCTGGAGAACGAAACGTCGTCTCCCGGTGAACGATCGGTTCCCTGGTTGACGATGGCGCACGATCGCCTGGGAGCTTCGGGAATAGATCTTGCTATTGAGCGAGCTGAGACAACCTCGGGTTCTGTTGTGCGACCAGAGACGATCGCATATCTGGCAATTGAACCGGGCGTCATCGGTAGTTTTGTCGATAACGACGGTAGAACAGTTCTGTCTGAGGCCCAAATTACCCCGGACAACATTTCTGGAACGAACAGCTGTGACAGCGCACCCTTTTTGCAATCGTACCCCTCTCCGCCCCGCGTTGTCGGTTCTCAGTTGACCCGCGATGGTGGCGACGGTGGTTGGCTGCGCCGCTGCTCGGTATCCAACGATGCCGTTGAGCTGAAGATCGAGGAGGACTGGGCGAATGATCGGGATCTGAGCCACACCACCGAGCAAGCAGGGTTTCTGGCATTTTCCGGTGATTTTGTTGTCGACTTCTCTCTGCGCGCAGTCTATGGCCTCGAGGGGCCTCGGTGGCAAGGTGATCCCGGGGAGGTTGTCGAGCTTCGTGGAACGGGGTTGGACGGGCGAGCCGTCAATGGAGCGACGGCGGAACCAGCCAAAGTCTGCTATGGCGCCACCCTGTCGAGCGGCTCGTTCATAGACATCCCCCATGATGATGACTTGTCCGGCACCGATGAGCTTACCGTCATGGCCTGGATAAATGTCGATGCTTTCCCAACTGGCGGTGGCATCAAAACCATCGTGTCGAAAGACGAAAACTATGAGTACCACGTTGACAGCAACCGCGAGATTTACTGGTGGTGGACGAACGAATCCGGTGTTTCGCGATCCTTTGCCTCGGGCTATCAACTGCCATTGAACACCTGGGTCCACACAGCCATCACCTACTCGAAACGAGATGGGGTACAGCGCATCGTTATTGACGGTGTGGAACGGGCGAGGCAGTCGTTTGCAGGTGAGTCGTTGCTCCTGAATGCTGATCCATTTCAGATAGGCGCCGATCAGGGGTTTGGCGGCCGAGAGTTTGAAGGCCAGATCGATGAGGTGCGCCTATACGCCCGAGCGCTATCCGATGCGGCCATTCTTCGCGAAGCGAATCGCAGTCGTCCCTGTGCCCAGGTTCTCGATCATTTCCGCATAACTGTGCCTGCGACCGCCAGCGTTTGTGCGCCCGTCGATGTCAGAATTCAGGCAGAGGATGCCGGCGACAACGTGCTCACGGGTTATCAAGGTACCATGCGGATCACGACAAGTGCCGGCCATGGCAACTGGCAGAAGGTTGCAGCGTCGGGCCCCCTGTCGCCGAGTCCAGATGTCGATGATGGTCAGGCCTTATACGAGTTCGTTGCTGCAGACAACGGGGAAATCACTCTGGGACTGGAAAATACCCGCGCCGATCGACTGACCATCCGTGCCGAGGACATAACCGGTGGGCAGTTCGGGGTTTCCAATGTGGTCGAATTTCGTGAGAACGCGCTGGTCATCGGTCTGGCTGATAGCCTGGGTAATGATGTCATTGCCGGGCGACCACACGGCTTGCAGGCCGAGGTATTGAGGCGAGATCCCTCCAGTGGTGAGTGTGGTCGTGTTGAAGCCTATGATGGTGCAGTGGATCTCAGGGCCTGGCTGAATCGGGAAACAGACGATCCAGCTGGCTCTGCGCCCGGGCTTGATGCCGGTGCGGGGAGTATATCGTTGCCCTCGTCACGACCAGCGACTTCCAATCTGACAGTTGACTTTGACCGTGGCCTTGCAAACCTGGGGCTCATTGCTACCGATGTTGGTCACTATGCACTGGAGCTGGAAGACTCCGAATCCGGTCTCATTTTGGACGAGAATGACAATCCCATCGCCATCGCAGGTACCGGACCGGAATTAACGGCCAGGCCCTTTGCTTTTGCAGTGACCGTAGCCGGCAACCCGGCGACTGATGCACCCAGTGGAACTGCCTTCAGTGCGGCGGGGCGACCATTCGACGTGTCGGTTCGGGCCGTGCAGTACGACAGTGCTGACGATGCAGACGCAGACGGTCAACCGGATGGTCATGGGGATGCTGATGCCTCCAATAACACCGATCTCACTGATAACGCATCCGTGGACAGCTTTGACGCGGCCGTTAGTGTCGCCGGTTATCTGATTGCGGGGCCCGCAGGCGCGGCTGATCCGGGACTCGCAGGCTTGAGTGGATTAAGCGGCTTCAGCTCTGGATCGGCGTCCGGTTCAGCGGCCTTTAACGAGGTTGGTGCGATAGAGGTCGCGACTGGAATCAACGGCGCTTTCCTCGGGCGCGCTGTTACGGTGGTCGGAGATTCAGGGCCAGTCGGCAGGTTCCACCCGGAGAGGTTCTCTCTCGATAGCCAGATGGACGGAGTGCTTGATGCCATGTGCAATGGTTTCAATTACACCGGTCAGAGCTTCGGATACGGTCTTTCGCCAGAGTTTATCTTTTCGGCAAGAGCATACAGTGTGAGTGGTGTCGGGCCTGTGACGCGAAACTATCGGGACAGTTGGCAGAAGCTGACGGTCGCGGATATTGGGCGGACTGATCCTGCCGCAGACGCGGATGAAATTGGCGCGCAGGGCACTGCCCCTGGTGTGACAACTGTTGCCGGAACACCAACGCTTATAGGGAATGGCGATGGCACGCTGGTTTATCAGGCGGGCGCAGATACCTTTACCTATGATCGCAATGCAAATTCCCTGATTGGCCCGTTTGATGCCAGACTCGAGACTGCATTCACGAATATTTCCGATTCAGACGGGGTATCAATGCCGACGGCGGAGTTGCCGACGTTGTCTTCTTCTGGCGCTTCAATTCGTTATGGTCGAATGGTTTTAGAGAACGCTTATGGCCCTGAAACCCTCGATCTGGCGATGCCGTTTGAAGTCCAGATCTGGAACGGGACTGATTTTGAGCTGCACAGTGATGAAATTTGCTGGGCTTACAATACCGCTGATGCGGTGATAACGGACATACCTCCGAACACCTCCGTGGATGCCAATTCAGGGACAATCAATAGCGGTCGGCCTGCCGCTGGAGCGCCGATCCGTCTCACTGCGCCGGGAGAAGGTAACACCGGTAATGTTCAGGTTGAATATCCCGTGCCTCTATATTGGCAGTCTGACTTCGACGGCGACGGTGTTGAGGAAAATCCGCAAGCAACCGCGACATTCGGCGTCTATCGGGGCCACGACAGAGTGATCTACTGGCAGGAACGATAAAAAAGGGCAGGACCTGAGTCCTGCCCCAAAACATCAACGAACCCCGGCGGCTCGCCAATCGTCAGTCGTCTTCGTGTTCCGGATGATCCATCCCCAGTTCGTTGATCTTCCGGGTCAGCGTATTCCGTCCCCAGCCCAGCAGTATTGACGCATCACGGCGTCTGCCGCCGGTGTGCTTCAGGGCAGTCTCGATCATTATTTTCTCGAACTCGGGCACGGCCGTATCGAGAATGCCTTTCTTGCCCCGCTTGAGTTCTTGCTCGGCCCAGTTTTTCAGGCCCTCTTGCCAGGTTGTGCCGGTGGTTGGAGCCTCTGCCTGGTGCAGCAATTCCGGGGGCAGGTCATCGATATGGATCTCGCGACCGCTGGCCATGACGGTCAGCCAGCGGCAGGTGTTCTCCAACTGGCGGACGTTGCCCGGCCAGGGCAGGGTGGTCAGGTATTCTTCCGCTTCTTCACGCAGGATCTTCGGCTCTACGGCCAGCTCTTTTGCGGCCCGTTTCAGGAAGTGCTGCATCAGGCGGGGGATGTCTTCCCTCCGCTCGGCCAGCTTGGGCAGATGCACGCGAATAACGTTCAGGCGGTGGAAGAGGTCTTCACGGAAGGTGCCCGCCTGGACCAGCTTTTCCAGATCCTGGTGCGTTGCCGCGATGATGCGCACATCCACCTTTATCGGGGTGGTGCCACCGACGCGGTAGAACTCGCCATCGGCCAGAACCCGCAATAGTCGGGTCTGGGTGTCCGCGGGCATGTCGCCGATTTCATCGAGGAAAAGGGTGCCGCCGTTGGCCTGTTCAAAACGACCCTGGCGGGCGGCGCCGGCACCGGTAAAGGCACCTTTTTCGTGGCCAAACAGTTCGGATTCAATCAGATCTTTGGGGATGGCGGCCATGTTCAGGGCAATGAACGGGTGGTTGGCCCTGGGGCTGTGGTTATGCAGTGCCTGAGCCACCAGCTCCTTGCCTGTGCCGCTCTCGCCGTTGATCAGCACGGTAATATTGGAGTGGGACAGCCTGCCAATGGCGCGGAAAACTTCCTGCATGGCCGGTGCTTCACCAATAATTTCGGCGTTTCGCTGGGCCATCTCGGCCTGAGGCTCACCACTGGCCCGCTTCTCGTGGCTATGGGCCACAGCGCGTTTGACCAGTGCCACGGCGTCATCCACATCGAAGGGCTTGGGAAGGTATTCAAACGCGCCGGTCTGGTAGCTGGTCACCGCGCTCTCGAGGTCCGAGTGGGCGGTCATTATGATCACGGGCACGTCCGGGTGAACGTCCACAATCTGGGAAAGCAGGGTGATGCCGTCAACGCCGGGCATGCGGATATCGCTGACGATGGCATCCGGCTGTTCGTGCTCCAGCCGCATCATGATGCTTTCACCACTGTCAAAAACTCGGGGCTGCATACCGGCCTGGTTAAGGGCGCGCTCCAGCACCCAGCGAATACTGCGGTCGTCGTCTATGATCCAGACGTTCGCCGGTTGGCTCATGGGGTGTCCTCCAGAGGCAGGAAGATGATGAAGTCGGTTCGGCCTGGTTCGCTTTCGCATTCAACCAGTCCGCGGTGTTGACCGATGATGCTCTGGGTGATGGAAAGCCCCAGACCGGTGCCACTGGCACGGCCACTGATCATCGGATAGAAAATGTTCTGCACCAGCTCCGGCGGAATTCCGGGTCCGTTGTCGATCACGTCGACCCGACACACCAGTTTGTGGCGGCGGTTGCCAATGGTGAACTGACGCAGGGTGCGGGTGCGGAAGGTAATAGTCGGCGGTTCCTCGGAACTATGCCCCGCCTGGTTTTCGAAGGCCGCTTCCATTGCGTTCCGGGCGATGTTTAGAAACGCCTGGATCAGTTGTTCCTTGTCACCCTTGAACTCCGGAATGCTGGGGTCGTAATCCCGTTTGAAATTCAGTCGCCCTTTGCTCTCAGCCTCGAGCAGGGTGCCAACTCTTTCCAGTATTTCATGGATGTTGGTCGGCGCCAGCTTCAGTGCCTTGTTGGGGCCCAGCATCCGGTCAACAAGGCTTCTGAGGCGGTCTGCCTCGTCAATGATGACCCGGGTGTATTCCCGCTGGTCTTCACTGCTGAGTTCACGATCAAGCAGCTGGGCCGCGCCACGGATGCCGCCCAGCGGATTCTTGATCTCGTGGGCCATGCCCCGCACCAGGATACGGGTGGTCTCCTGCTGGGAGATGATGTCTTCCTCACGGCTGATCCGCATCAGCCTGTCCCTGGGCTGGATTTCGATCAGCAGTTCAGTCGGCTCCAGGCTAATAGGCGTTACGGAATAGTCCACCGTAAGCCGTGAACCGCTCGTGAGCAGAAACTCAGCTTCTCTGCGAGTGTAGGATTGCCCGTTCCGAACGGCGGCGAAAAGGGTTTTCAGGGCGTCTTCGGATTCGACCAGAATATCCTGGAAAGGCTGGCCCTGGCTGCGGGTCATGCTGGTTTCGAACAGGCTTTCTGAGGCCGGGTTGAGGTACTGGATAGCCAGGCTATCCTCGAGCACCAAAACAGCCGTGGTGAGGCTGTCGAGAATGCTCTTGTATCCCGTTTGATGGGCCGAGGGCAGTGCCATGCGTGAATCCCGTTGGTTCGACATAAAGTGACTTCCGGAGTTTTGCAAAAAGCGAACCACTTTGAACCAGGTTCACAAATGAGTGGGCAAAGTGCGGGCAGAGGGGCCTATTGGCGCTGAAAAGTGCCGTAAGCTGGTGCAAATCGGCTAAATGTCTCTGAACAGTCCGGAATATTCGCCCCGTTGCTGATCAGAGTATGGCTTTTTTCTGGTGCGCGCGCACCATAATAGTGCGCTAAGCTGGGGTGGCAGGGTCAGTTCAAAGCGGAAGGGCGGTGAACAGTAAATGTGATCGGGGAGCCGGTTTTCACCTGAACCCCGTTTTCATCCACAATGTGTGCGCGAGCTTCATGGGTTCCACGGAACACGTTGTTGACGGTAATCGAGCCGGAGGAGCTCTGACCGACAGGTTGGCCGTCGAGGGTCACCTCGTATTTGTGGCCTGGCTGCAGGCCAGGGGTGCTGCGAACTTCGAACTGAACATCGCCGCTGCCACTGTGGAACGCCTGGTTGTTATCCGGATAGGCGAAAGAAACGCTTTCGTAGGCAGCGCCTTCCCGCTGAACTTCTTCCCGGAGCTTGTCGGTTTCCTGTACCACCTCTGGCTTGGGCAGGGTGATTGTGGTGACCGGCTTGACCTCAATCGTTTCAGAGCCTTCGCTGGGCTCGTCTGAGTAGGTCACGTTGCCGTAGGAATCGACATTGCGGTAAACCTCGGCATAGACCGGAGTTACCAGAAAAAACAGAAGGCCGGCACACAATCCAGACTTTGGATTCATAAGCTCACCTGTTATTGGGTTTCCCCGATTATCGGCGGGGCCCGGGGTGTTTTCAACGCCTGTCGCCCGGATGTTGGTTACATATCGTTAAGGGCTGCAGGCACTGTGCTTTCGCTCACAAAAAAGCCCCGCACAGGGGCGGGGCTTGTCTGCTGGTCCTCTGGGAAGAGGTTATTAGCAGGAGTAGTACAGGTCGAACTCAACCGGGTGAGTGGTCATATTCAGTTTTTCGACTTCACCGCGCTTCAGATCTACATAGCCCGCGATCATGTCTTCGGTGAATACGCCGCCGCGAGTCAGGAACTCGTGATCTGCTTCCAGGCAGTCCAGAGCTTCGGACAGAGTCTCGGCAACCGTCGGGATGCTCAGGGCCTCTTCCTTCGGCAGGTCGTACAGATCCTTGTCCATGGCATCGCCAGGGTGGATCTTGTTCTGGATGCCGTCCAGGCCGGCCATCATAAGCGCTGCGAAGGCCAGGTACGGGTTGGCAGAGGGGTCAGGGAAGCGAACTTCGATACGACGCGCCTTCGGGCTGTTCACGTACGGGATCCGGATAGAGGCTGAGCGGTTACGAGCAGAGTAGGCCAGCATAACCGGCGCTTCGAAGCCCGGAACCAGACGCTTGTATGAGTTGGTGGAGCTGTTGGTGAAGGCGTTGATGGCCTTGGCGTGCTTGATAACACCACCAATGTAGTACAGAGCGGCTTCGCTCAGGCCAGCGTAGCTGTCACCGGCGAACAGGTTCTTGCCGTCTTTGCTCAGGGACATGTGAACATGCATGCCGGAACCGTTGTCGCCGACAACCGGCTTGGGCATGAAGGTGGCAGTCTTGCCATAGGCATGGGCAACGTTGTGCACGCAGTACTTGAGGATCTGAACTTCGTCAGCCTTTTTGGTCAGCGTGTTGGCGCCAACACCGATTTCACACTGGCCGGCGGTGCCGACTTCGTGGTGGTGTACTTCGATGTCCAGGCCCATGGATTCCATGGCGGCACACATGGCGCCACGCAGGTCGTGCAGGCTATCAACCGGGGGAACCGGGAAGTAGCCGCCTTTTACGCCCGGGCGGTGACCGATGTTGTTGCGGTCGAAATCTTCGCCGGAAACCCAGGCAGCTTCTTCAGAGTGGATGTGGTACATCGCGCCCTGCATGTCTACGTTCCACTTTACGGAGTCAAACACGAAGAATTCCGGCTCCGGGCCGAACAGCGCGCCGTCGGCGATGCCGGTGGACTTGAGGTATTCTTCTGCACGACGGGCGACAGAGCGCGGATCACGCTCGTAACCCTGCATGGTAGAGGGCTCTACGATGTTGCAGGTGATGTTCACGGTGGTTTCTTCGGTGAACGGATCGAGTACAGAGGTCTCGTCGTCCGGCATCAGGATCATGTCGGATTCGTTGATGCCTTTCCAGCCCGCAATAGAGGAGCCGTCAAACATTTTGCCGTCTGCGAAAAAGTCTTCATCTACTTCGGTGGCAGGCAGTGTTACGTGCTGCTCTTTACCGCGGCTGTCAGTGAAGCGCAGGTCAACCCATTTGACTTCGTGTTCTTTGATCAAATCAACTGTCTTGGACATTGTGCATGCTCCGTAAGTTATACCGCACAGGCGGCTGTATTCATGTTCGTGGCGCCGGATCGCCCGGGCTAACGGGTTCCGATCTGTTTCTCAGGTTCGCGCAGCTTAGCAAATGCTGTTGCGTCTTACCTGTAAATTTCGGCTGATTTCGATAAAGCAAGGCGCTTGCCAATTTTTAGGGCATGCTCCAGAACAGCGCAACTGCAAGGGTTTGGGGCATATTGGAACGAGAATGCTCGCCCTGTGGCGAAAACCTGCACTCAAATGGTGCACCTTGTTGGTGCGTTTATTGGATTTTTGCCCTGATCAGGTGCATCCGTTCCGAATATAGAATAGGCGTTTTTCTTCATATTAACGACACCGACTTTTCGCTATACTGCGCGCCGCTTCATTTTTTACCCTGTCATTTCTTGATCGTGGATCGGAAAGCACCATGCAGGGTGCCGGGCAGCCAGCTCCGGTGAATGAGTTCATTTTACGGATTTGAGACGGCATGTGCTGGGATTCTCCCTGCGATAGACCTTCTCAGGTCATTGAGTGCATGCCGCAGGAATATTTTTGTGATTGAAAAACTTCGTAATATCGCCATCATCGCCCACGTTGACCATGGTAAGACTACCCTCGTAGACCAGCTCTTGCGCCAATCCGGCACCCTGGATCGGAAGGAGCTCGATAGCGAGCGGGTCATGGATTCCAACGATCAGGAAAAAGAACGGGGCATTACCATTCTGGCCAAGAACACGGCCCTGAAATGGAACGACTACGATATCAATATTGTGGACACCCCGGGCCACGCTGATTTCGGCGGTGAGGTTGAGCGAGTCATGAGCATGGTCGATTGCGTGCTGCTGGTGGTTGATTCCATTGACGGCCCCATGCCTCAGACCCGGTTTGTTACCCAGAAGGCATTTGCCGCGGGCCTGCGCCCGATCGTCGTGGTTAACAAGATTGACCGTCCCGGCGCTCGTCCAGACTGGGTCGTGGACCAGGTATTCGACCTGTTTGACAACCTGGGAGCCACTGATGAGCAGCTGGACTTCCCGATTGTGTTTGCCAGCGCTCTGAACGGCATTGCCGGGATGGATCACGAAAACCTGGATGACAACATGGATGCCGTGTTCCAGGCGATTGTTGACCACGTGCCGGCGCCGAACGTGGATCCGGATGGCCCGTTCCAGATGCAGATCTCCCAGCTGGACTACAACAGCTTCCTCGGTGTGATCGGTATTGGTCGTATCATGCGCGGTAAGGTCAAGACCAATTCGCCGGTAACCGCCATTGGCGCCAACGGCAAGAAGCGTAACGGCCGTATCCTCAAGATCATGGGACATTCCGGTCTTCAGCGTGTTGAAGTCGAAGAAGCTCAGGCTGGCGACATCGTCTGTGTCAGTGGCATGGACGAGCTGTTTATCTCTGACACTCTTTGTGATCAGGCCAACGTTGAAGCTCTGCCGGCACTGACGGTGGATGAGCCGACCGTGTCCATGACCTTCCAGGTCAACGATTCGCCTTTTGCCGGCAAGGAAGGCAAGTACGTCACCAGCCGGAACATCAAGGAGCGCCTTGAAAAGGAGCTGCTGCACAATGTGGCGCTGCGTGTTGAAGAGGGCGACTCCGCGGACAAGTTCAAGGTATCCGGTCGTGGCGAGTTGCATCTGTCTGTACTGATTGAAAACATGCGTCGCGAGAACTTTGAGCTGGCGGTTGGTCGTCCGGAAGTTGTTATCCGCGAAGTTGACGGCGTGAAGCAGGAGCCTTACGAGAACGTCATTGTTGATATCGAGGAGCAGCATCAGGGTGCCGTCATGGAGCAAATGGGGCTGCGTAAAGGCGACCTGACCAATATGGTTCCGGATGGCAAGGGCCGGATGCGTTTGGACTATACCATTCCAGCCCGGGGCCTGATTGGTTTCCGGAACACCTTCCTTACCATGACTTCAGGCACTGGCATTCTGACTTCGACTTTCAGCCACTACGGCCCGATCAAAGTTGGCGATGTAACCAGTCGCCAGAACGGTGTCATCGTTTCTATGGCTACGGGTACCGCTTTTACCTACTCTCTGGAAACCCTGCAGAGCCGTGGCAAGCTGTTCCTGGATCCGGGGCAGGAAATTTATGAAGGGCAGTTGTGTGGTATTCACAGCCGGGACAACGACCTGGTGGTCAACCCCACCAAGGCCAAAAAGCTCGACAACATGCGGGCCTCTGGCAAGGATGAAGTCATTGGTCTCGTGCCGCCGATCAAGTTCACCCTTGAGCAGGCGCTTGAGTTTATTGATGACGACGAGCTGGTTGAGGTAACGCCGAAGTCCATCCGGCTGCGCAAGAAACTTCTGACCGAAAACGAGCGCAAGCGCGCCAACAAGAAGTAACCGCCCGGCTCTTATCGAGCATGGGTAACAAGGGCTGGATGAATCTTTCATCTGGCCCTTTTTTTATGGTGTTAAGCTAAACTCCGGTTAAATCCTTCACGCGGAGCGTTTCATGCTCACCCTCTACCCGGAAATCAAGCCCAATGCCCAGCATCGCATAGCCGTTGATCCTCCCCATGAACTCTACGTTGAGGAAAGCGGGAACCCGGACGGGATACCTGTCCTGGTGGTCCACGGCGGCCCCGGTGGCGGCTGTGAAGACTACCATCGGCGCTTTTTCGACGCTGAGAGATTCCGGATCATTCTGATGGATCAGCGCGGCGCCGGGCGGTCCAGCCCCCTGGCAGAGCTCGAAGGCAACAGCACGGACAAGCTGGTTGAAGACATGGAAGTGGTACGTTCGTTTCTCGGTATCGACAAGTGGCTTCTATTTGGTGGCAGTTGGGGGGCGACTCTCAGCCTGGTATACGCCGAGGCCCATCCGGAAAGGGTGTCGGGACTGGTTCTTCGTGGGATTTTTCTCTGTCGGCCGCGGGATATTCACTGGTTTTATCAGGAGGGGGCGAGCCGGGTGTTCCCGGATTACTGGTCTGACTTCGAGGCGCAGATTCCGGAAGCCGACCGGGCTGACATGGTTTCGGCCTACTATCGCAAGCTGACCAGTTCCAACGAGCTGGAGCAGATCCAGGCGGCCAAGGCCTGGTCGGTCTGGGAGGGCAGGTGTGCGACGCTGCACCCGAACCCGAGGGTCGTTGAGCACTTTGGCCATCCTCATGTGGCCATCGCCCTGGCCCGCATTGAATGCCACTATTTCATGAATTCGGCCTTTCTCGAGCCGGACCAGATCATTCGCGATGCAGGCCGCCTGGCGGACATTCCCGGAATAATCGTCCACGGCAGATACGATATGGTCTGCCCTCTGGAGAATGCGCTGGCACTCAGCAAGGCCTGGCCGGAAGCGGAATTCCAGATCATTCGCGACGCCGGCCACTCGGCTTCCGAGCCGGCGATTGTTGATGCCCTCATTCGCGGTGTTGAGTCCGTTGTCGCGAAAACTGAAAAAAGTGCTGGCTGAATCCCGTTTTCAGGGTTGCGGCCCGTAATGGCCACGGATACACTCTTGCCCGATCTTAATGTTCGCCTGTTCAAACGTCCTCAAGGCAGTGAATGAAAGGATTGATCCAGCGAGTGTCGCAAGCCAGTGTTACCGTGGACGGTGAGCAGATAGCCTCGATCGACACAGGCCTTTTGCTGTTGCTGGGTGTGGAAAAGGGAGATAGCGAGCACGAGGCAAGGGAGCTTTGCCGAAAAATCCTCACTTATCGTGTGTTTCCCGATGAGACTGGCCGGATGAATCGTAGCCTGCTGGATATCGGTGGTTCCCTTCTTGTTGTTTCCCAGTTTACTTTGGCGGCGGATACGTCCTCCGGAACCAGGCCGGGCTTCTCTCTTGCAGCGGGGCCGGATGCCGCCAACACGCTGTATGAACGGTTTGTGGTAGAAGCACGTTCCGGTTTGGGGCCGGAAAAGGTGGGTGAGGGCAGATTTGGCGCAGATATGAAGGTCGGGTTGGTGAATGACGGGCCCGTCACGTTCATGCTCGAGACTCGATAACAGAGTGTATAAGTATTTGCGCTATTGTAGTGCGCGGGTGGTCATGCCGGCCTTTAATGGTGCGGAAATGTCCTCGGAGTCGTTGCGATCCAAGGGTTTTTTCAGTCTAAGTTTTGTTGATAAGGGGTTTGTTAAAATCTGGCCTCGGATTTGATATGCAACTGTAACGCAGCTCACGAGCACAAAATTGCATAAATGATTGCGTTTCTGGTGCCAAAAGAGCTAAAAACGCACTGCAGTTAATTTGCAAAATGAGAATGATTGTATTAAAGCATTTTCATCATCCAGAACTTTAAGAAAGTTCGATAAGTGATTGAGCTGTATAGATCTGGAATCTGCAAGATTTATTCGAAAAAGAAGAAAAGTTACTCCTTTGTCATAAAACTGACATAGGGTGATGCAGAATCGGCCTCATCCAGCCTGACTGGTGAAGCCTTACAAAATCGGGATAAGAACCCGTCGCTAAAACCTGAGTTAACTCAAAAAGGAAGGCGCAACATGAAAAAAACGCTCCTCGCATCTGCTATCGCAGTCGCAACGTTCTCTGGCTCCGCGCTGGCCCAGGAAACCATGTCTGCTTCCGAGCTGGCAGCCAAAATGGATTCCATGCCGACCGTGTAAGGTAACATCCAGTACGTTCTGTACCATGACAGCGTCAAAGGCGGAAGCTCTGAAGTTGAGCACGCTGACAACGGTTCCACCATCGGTGTTTAGCACGACCACGAATTCGCCCCTGGCTGACGACGCCAACGACACTGAAACTTCTACCGTAACCTTCCAGGCTCTGCACAACCTGTCTGACCACATGTATGTGTACTTCGAAGGCTACCTCGGTGGCGGTGACGACGGTGTATACGGCGTTGCTGACGAAAGCGAGCGTTCTATCGCTTCCGTTGGTGGTGTTTACTACTTCTGATCAGCCAATCGGCTAATCCTGTAGTATGAAAACCGGCGACCTCAGGGTCGCCGGTTTTTTGCGTTTATGAATCCCGAAAAATAAGGCATTGGCATGGCAACCGAACTGGAAATCAAGCTCAGTGTTTCTGAGGCCGCACAGGCACAGGCTTTAAAGTGGCTTTCCTCACTTCCTGAAGTCCGAGCTGGAAAAACCAAATCCCTGATCAATCACTATTTCGACACGCCCAATGCCGATCTGAATCGAGCCAAAGCTGCGCTGAGGGTTCGCAAAGCAGGTGATGACTATATCCAGACCCTGAAAACCCGGGGCGAATTCGTTGATGGCGCCCACCGACGCGAGGAGTGGGAGTGGCCTGTATCCAGTCCTGAACTGGCTTTGTCGTTACTGGAAGACACACCGCTGAATGCCGGGTTGGACCTCAGCCGGCTCCAGATTGTGTTTGAAACCAACTTTCAGCGCCAGGTGCTCTGGCTGGAAGAAGGGCAGACTTCCATTGAGATAGCAGTCGATTCCGGCACTGTGGCCGGCAATGATGCCAGGTGGCCGCTCCACGAGGTGGAGTTTGAGCTCAAGAGTGGGGACGACAGCAAGCTGGTGGCTTGGGCGCTCGAGCTGGCCAGGGAAGTGCCGGTTTTCCTGAATCTGGTCAGTAAGGCCGAGCAGGGCTATTTTCTGGCGGGCCTGTATCACCCGGAGCCGGCGCGTAAAAGCGAGGCGCTTTCCATTACCGAATTCCTTCAGGCCTTGAGTGTCTGTTGGTTGCTGGATCAGCCGTTTCCTGCACAGGAATACGACCTGTCGCGCGTCGCAAATGCGGCTGGCGCCGCAGGGTGCGGTGAACTCTGGGAGTGTGTGATGTCTGATCTGGCCACGGGCGCTGCAATTCGTGATCTCGCTGAAGGCTCCACGACGTTGGGTGTCCTCCAGTTACAGCTTGCCACTGCCGGTCAGTAATCGCCGGTTTCCTGATCCGCGGAATGGGCGCGCCACTGCTTCAGGAATGCCCGGTACCGCTCCAGTGCTTCCTGCACCACAGAGACCTCCGGTGTTTCAGAAGATTTAACCAGTACTATCAGCCCCTTGCCTTCGATTTCTTCGTTGGTTGGCGGATGACAGATAACCTCGTCATCTTCATCAATGTAGGCGAGAGCGGTGCCAATGCCATGGCGTACCAGAGCGCTTACGATGTCGGCCCAATTCAGGTCGTCCAGCTGCAAGTCATAACGATGAGGGTGGTCATGCTCGTAGTTGAACATATCTTCCAGCACTTTCTCGGAACCGGGTGCAACCACAGAACGAACCATAATCTCCGGGTATGTTCTCACTGGGCGGAGCACAATGCGCACTCCGAGGGATTTGAAGCGCCCACGGTTCTGGTCGTTTACACACTCGACAATGGTGCGATGGCCCAGATTGATTTCTGTGAGGCGGTGGGCAATATCGAACGTCAGGCTGTCTGAAAATGGGTCCGCTTCGTCTGCGGCCAGCACAATGATATGCCTCGCGCTGCCTGCATGGACGGCCTTCAGCGCCTCTGGATCAAAGCCTGCTCCGTGGTGATGCACCACCCCGATGTCCGAGAGCTCGGTGGGTAGCCCCATTGGAAACTTCCGGGTCAGAATCATGATTGGAATGGTTTCGTACCCTGGAATCTCCCGAATCTGGGAAGCAAATCTCATAAAATACTGGTCGCCGCCGTGCTGGGGCGTGTTAATGATGATGATGTGGTTATTCATTTTATAGATCCACCTTCCCGACAAAATACGTTCCCGGCGGTAGAACCGGTATTCGATATAGTCGCTGACGATCAGTGTCAGCAGCGTAATTGAGGAGATAAACATCAGCACAATGGTGCTGAACCGCCCGATCATCGTCTGGGGTGCGTAATCGCCATAGCCGACCGTTACCAGCGTGGTCATGGTCAGCCAGGCGGCTTCGAATAGTTCCAGGTCCTCGACCGCCCAGATGATCAGGACCTGCACCAATAGCAGTGTTCCCAGGATCGCAAAGAGGCGCTTCATCCGGCTCCGAATCATCCCGCCCATGGGCAGGTGAGTTTGCTGATGCTCCGGATTCAGTGGGCGGCGGTTTCGTTGCATCCGTGTCTGCGGCCTGTTCAGTTGCGGGTAAGTTCGTTATACAGTACCCGAAATATAACAGAGAGACAGGGGTTTGCATTATGTCCGAGCCATGGCACAGCCTTCCGAAACCGCTGGCGGATGATGTCGCCGGGTGCTGGGAATCAGTGTTCCCGGAAGGGGTTCCGGCCTGGTTGACCTCACCGGAGGGTATGGATGACACCTTAGTGGCTACGGCGATCTCCCGCAGTTTGTTCCTTCGCCAGACTCTGGAACGCCATGCCGATCAGGTAGAGGCATTGATGGCCTCTCGTTCGTTGTCTGAGCCAACCACTCCGGATTATCTGGAAAGTCGATGGCAAGAGTATCTCTCTGAAGTTGATGGTGAGCCTGGCCTGCACTCGGCCCTCAGACAATTCCGCATGGAGACCCAGTTCCGGATTATATGGCGGGATCTGATGCGATGGGCAGACCTGGCTGAGACCATGTCGGCGACGAGTGTATTTGCCGATATCTGTATTGATGGAGCGCTCAGCTGGCTATACCAGGACGCCTGCGAGCAATACGGTACGCCTCGAGGGGCTGACCCGGTAACCGGCCAGGAAACCGACCAGAAAATGGTGGTTCTGGGTATGGGTAAGCTGGGTGGTCGGGAGCTGAACGTCTCCTCGGACATTGATCTTATCTTTGCCTTTCCGAGCAAGGGGGAAACCGTTGGCGGGCGGCGCTCACTGGATAATCAGCAGTTCTTCGTTCGCCTTGGCCAGCGGCTGATCCAGGCTCTGGACCAGATTACGGCAGATGGTTTTGTGTTCCGGGTGGACATGCGTCTCCGGCCTTATGGCCAGAGTGGCGCGCTGGCGCTGAGTTTTGCTGCTCTGGAAACCTACTATCAGGACCAGGGGCGGGATTGGGAGCGGTACGCCATGGTCAAGGCCCGGGTGGTGGCGGGCGATCAAAGGGCGGGTCAGGTGCTCATGGAGACGCTGCGCCCCTTCGTGTACCGCAAGTACATCGATTTCAGCGCGTTCGAGTCCCTGCGTAGCATGAAGGCCATGATTGGCCGGGAGGTGCGCAGAAAGGGGCTCGAAAACAATATCAAGCTGGGTAGCGGCGGTATCCGAGAGATCGAGTTTGTGGTTCAGGCATTCCAGCTCATTCGCGGTGGCCGGGACAGGGAGCTTCAGCAGCGGGAGCTGCTGGTCATCCTGAAAGAGCTGGAAGAGCTCGAGCTGTTGCCGTCGCCGGTGGTTGGTGAGCTTCGCGACGCCTATGTGTTTCTCAGAAACCTGGAGCATGCGCTCCAGGGTATGGAAGACAAGCAAACCCAGTTGCTGCCGGAAGATGAGCTGTCCCGGGCACGGGTCGCCACAATTATGGATTTCGAGAACTGGCAGGCGTGCGAACAGTGCCTCAGAGAACACCGGGAGCGGGTCGCCACGCATTTTTCCAACATTATTACCACGGAAGATGACGAAGATGAGGGGCAGGGGGCCCTCGAAGAAGGGTGGTTCGAGCTCTGGCTTTCCGAAATGGAAGAGGCGGCCGCCGCCGACTGGCTCAAATCACGGGGCTATGAAGACCCCGGTGCTACGTTGGCGGAGCTGGCTGAACTTCGTGAAAACAGGACTGTTCAGAATCTACAGACCCAGGGGCGCCGGCGACTCAATCAGTTCATGCCCATGCTGCTTGAGGCGCTCACCCAGGTTGATAACCCGTCCGAGACCCTGTCCAGGGTGTTGCAGCTGGTGGAAGCCATACTGCGTCGCACGGCCTACATGGTGTTGCTGCTGGAAAATCCGGGCGCCTGTACCCAACTGGTGCGGTTGTGCAGTGAGAGCCCCTGGATTGCCAGGCAGCTGGCGGAAACACCGCTCCTGCTGGATGAGCTGTTGAACGCCGAGAGCCTGTACAGCCCACCCGCGAAAGCAGAATTGCAGGATGATTTGCGCCAGCAGATGCTTCGGATTCCGTTTGAGGATCTGGAAGAGCAGATGGAGTCACTGCGGCATTTCAAGAAAGCCCATATCCTGCGGGTAGCGGCGTCGGAGCTCAAAGGTACTCTGCCGTTGATGAAGGTCAGTGACTACCTCACCTGGATCGCCGAGGTTGTTCTGGATCATGTGGTGGACGTAGCCTTCGCCAACCTGGTCAGCCGCCACGGCTATCCGCGCCGGGAAGATGGCTCCGCCTGTGAAACCGATTTTGCCATCATTGGCTATGGCAAGCTGGGCGGGATCGAACTGGGCTATACCTCCGATCTTGACCTGGTGTTTGTGCACAAAGCTGATCCGGAGCTGGCCACCGACGGTGAAAAGCCCATCGACAATGCGGTTTTTTACACGCGGCTTGGGCAAAGGATCGTCCACATCCTCAACACCCAGACGCCCTCGGGGCAGCTTTATGAGGTTGATATGCGCTTGAGGCCGTCCGGTAACTCCGGGCTGCTGGTCAGTACTCTGCAGGCCTTCGAAAAATATCAGCGCGAGGACGCCTGGACCTGGGAGCATCAGGCGCTTGCCCGGGCCCGGGGTGTTGCCGGATGCACGGAGACCCTTGAAGCTTTTGAATCCATACGCCACGAGATCCTTTGTCAGCCCCGTGACCGTGAGAAACTCCGGAACGAAGTGGTCGAAATGCGGGAGAAGATGCGGGCCAGTCTGGCCACGCCGGAAAGCCGGCAGGACGAGGTGTTTCATATCAAGCATGATACCGGCGGCATCGTTGATATCGAGTTTATCGTCCAGTACCTGATGCTGGCGTGGTCCGCTGAGCACCCGGAGCTGACCCAGTGGTCCGATAACATTCGCCAGATGGAGGAGCTGGGGCGCGCCGGGGTGATGGCTGTGGAAGATGCCGAAAAACTCAGGGAAACCTTCATCGCCCTTCGCTCCACCATCCACCGACGGGCGCTCCAGAACCTCAATAGCCAGGTCGATGGCGATGCCTTCACAGAGGAGCGTGACTACATCCGTGCCATGTGGAAAAAAGTGATGATTGAGGCCTGAGGCAAATTCAATTCCGGCAGATTTTCCTGCTAGAATGCCGGTTCCCTCGAAAAACGCTTTTTTAGGAGCAATGAAGAATGTCGATGGCTGATCGCGATGGCGTTATCTGGATGGATGGTGAGATGGTTCCCTGGCGGGATGCCAAGACCCACGTCCTTACTCACACCCTGCATTACGGCCTGGGCTGTTTTGAAGGTGTGCGGGCCTACAACACCGCGAATGGCCCGGCCATTTTCCGCCTGAAAGAGCACACGGATCGTCTTTTCCGTTCCGCCCACATTCTGAACATGAAAATGCCGTTCAGCAAGGACGAGATCAACGAGGCCCAGCGTGCGGCGGTTCGGGAAAACAATCTTGACGAAGCCTACCTCCGCCCAATGGCGTTTCTCGGTTCCGAGGGTATGGGGCTCAGGGCTGATAACCTAAAGGTGCACGTAATGGTTGCGGCCTGGAGCTGGCCTTCCTACATGTCACCGGAAGCGAAGGAAATGGGGATCAAGGTGCGCACGTCCTCCTACACGCGCCACCACGTCAATATCACCATGTGCAAGGCCAAGGCGAACGGCAACTACATTAACTCGATGCTGGCCCTGAACGAGGCCATTTCCGGTGGTGCCGAGGAAGCCCTGCTGCTGGACAACGAAGGTTACGTTGCCGAAGGCTCCGGAGAAAACATTTTCATCATGCGTGATGGTGTGCTGCATACGCCTGAACTCACCTCCTGCCTGGAGGGTATTACCCGTGCCACGATCATGGATTTTGCGCGTGAGCTCAACATTCCGATCAAGGAGCGCCGGATTACCCGCGATGAGGTCTACATCGCCGATGAAGCCTTCTTCACAGGCACAGCGGCCGAGGTGCTGCCGATCCGCGAACTGGATGGCCGTGTGATCGGTGCCGGCAAGCGTGGCCCGGTGACCGAGAAGCTCCAGGCTATGTACTTTGATGCAGTCAAGGGTAAGCTGGCTGAGCACAGCGGTTGGCTGACCCACGTAAAAGGCTGATTCCAGAATAATCGCAGGCCGCCGTTTGCTGTTTCAGCCCGGCGGCTTTGTTGTTTAACACACCCTGTTTACTGGCGGGACGAGCAAATGGCAGACGTTATCAAGGTACCGGTATCTTTTGGCGAGGTGCTGGACAAAATCACCATTCTCGAAATCAAGTCCGAGCGCATCAAGGATGAAACCAAGGTCAAGAATGTCCGGCTTGAGCTTGATGAGCTGAGCGCTACCTGGGACGAGGCAGTAAAGGACAAGGCTGCTGAAATCGCCGATCTCCGCAAGCAGCTGAAAGCGGTCAACGAAGAGCTGTGGGTGATTGAAGACGATATTCGGGATCAGGAAGCCGCCCAGGACTTTGGCGCGAGATTTATTGAGCTGGCACGCGCTGTATACGTCACCAATGACAAGCGCGCTGCGATCAAAAAAGAGGTCAACCTGGCCCTGGGGTCTCGTTTCGTGGAAGAGAAGTCCTACCAGGACTACACCGCACGGAAGTGAAATTTTGGGTCAGATGAACGCTTTCATCTGACCCCGCTTTCAGCTTTGGCCACCGGGTTCACTTCAACCCAACGATCCAGCATATTCGTGGCATCTGCAACCGTGATCAGGTCCATCGCCCCCTCGAACTCTGCTTTCGCCCCCCACCGGGCCTGTTCCACCGTTTTGCCGGTAAACTTCTCCAGTGCTTCAGGATACCGGTTCACACACCAGTCCAGAGAATTATAGGGCCCGGAGCGGTAAGGATTGCTTGCGGCAAACAACCCAAGGACATCGGTGCCCACCGCACTGGCGATATGTGCCGGCCCAGTATCGGGCGCTACCACGAGGTCGGCATGGGTCATTAACGCTGTCAGTTGCTTCAGGGTGTCCTTGCCGCAGATGTTGTGCGCTTTTTCCTTCATTGCGGCTTCGATGGCGGCGCAGTACTCTGCCTCGAACGGGGCGGGGCTGCCCACCAGAATCACCTTCATGCCGTGCTTCTGAATTGCGTGATCGGCCAGCTGTGCGTAACGCTCAGCGGGCCAGTTACGCAGTGTGTGGCTGGCACACGGACTTATTACAAGGTTTTTGCGGTCATTAGCCAGTTGCTCACGCGCAAACTCATGGTCTGAATCCTTCAACGGAATCTGCCAGCGCGGCGGCGCGGCCTTGAGGTCCAAAGGTTCGAGGAAGCTGGCAAGGCAGTCTCGCACGTGCTGCTTCGGTGCCGGTTTGATCCGGTGGTTGATAAACAGGCTGTGAAGATCCTTGCTGCGGGCCTTGTCATAGCCAATCCTGACTCTGGCCGGAATGCAGGCAGCGGCGAGGTTGGCTCGGAAAGCCACCTGCATGTGAAGCAGCGCGTCAAACTTGCGCCCCGTCATTTGTCTGCGAAGCTCAGCGTAGCCTTTGCGACCGGCCTTTTTGTCGAAAATAATGAATTCAACGCCGGGCAGATCGCCAACCAGCTTGGCTTCGATCTTGCCGATAACCCAGGTGATCTTCACGCCGGGAAGCTGCTCCTGGAGGCTCAGCACGACAGGTGTTACGTGAGTCACGTCGCCGATGGCGGACAGGCGAAGAATGCAGATGGAGTTCATCAGATATTGATCCGGTTCAGGTTGTGGCCTGGTGCTGTGGAGCTTTGTCGGCAATCATTGGTAAACTGGCCGCCATTCTAACTTACTCGCGCGTTTCCGTCCCGGCGTGAGTGGGTAGTACGTGCCTTCTTTCAATTTCGGTGACCGGGGACCCAGCATGGTGGAGTCTGAAATCTGTATCCGGGAAAGGTCTTCGGCAATGCTGATTCACCCGGATTACGAGGGCAGGGTTACCGAGGACTGGTTCAATTCCGCCTCTTGGGGCAATCAAGCCCGCCCGGTAAGCAGCGGGGGCCGCGGCGGCGCCTGGTTTTTGCAGGCCGGAGAGGACAGACTGGTGCTTCGAGAATATCGCCGGGGCGGGTTGATGGCGAAATTTGCGCGATACGCCTATGCCTTCACCGGCGAGGAGCATGTGCGGTCCTTTGCAGAGTTCCGGTTGCTCAACAAACTGGTTAGCCAGGGGCTTCCCGTACCCTGTCCTGTTGCGGCCTGGTATCGCAAACTGTCGCCAATTCAGTACCGGGCCGCCATCATCATTGAACGGTTGGAGAATACCACGCCCCTGGCTGACCTTATCTCGGAGCTGGACAATGAGGCGTGGACGTCCATTGGAGAAACCATTCGTCGATTTCACGACGCCGGCGTCATGCATGCGGACCTGAACTGCTTCAATGTACTGGTCCGGGGCAACGAATACTTTCTGATTGATTTCGACAAGAGCAGGTTGATGACTGGCAGTGCCCCGGCGCGCTGGAAAGAGGCCAATCTTGATCGCTTCTCGCGGTCGCTGGTAAAGGTGGCCGGAGAAGACGCACGGGCAAAAGCCTGGAGTTATTTCATGAACGGATACAACAGGGGAATGGCCACTTGACCAATCCACAACAGGGCGGATCGCTTCCGTCGATACTTTGTCTTACGGATGCCTGTGATCGTCCGGAGACTGAACTCTTTATCGGGCTCAGAAAGGCCGGGTTCGACGTCGACGTCATGTGTAACCCCAAGGGCCGGAACTATCAGCGTCTTGTCGACGAGGGCATGGTTGCCTGCCCCATGGCCTTGAAGAACCGCTTTGACAAAGAGGGCACCGAGTCCATCCGCCAACAACTGGCCAAGAAAAACTACGAGGTCATACATGCCTATAATCCCCGGGCCCTGGCCTGCGGATTACGGGCTTCCCGGGGCACGGATATCAAGATCGTCGCCTATCGTGGTGTGATCGGTAACATCAGTTTTCTCAATCCGGAATCCTGGATTACCTTCCTGCATCCTCGCGTCAGCAAGATTGTCTGTGTCGCTGATGCCATCAAGGATTACCTGGCCAGCCTCCGGTTTCTGTGGATGCACATTCCTGAACGGAAGCTTCAGAGAATCTACAAAGGGCACGACCTGGACTGGTATCAATCGCCCAAGGCCGACCTGACACAGTTTGGTGTTCCGGAAGATGCCTTCGTGGTGTGCTGCACCGGGAGAAATACCCCGAGAAAAGGCTTCGATGACCTGATTGAAGCGATCGATAATCTGCCTGAGGATGTAGATATACATTTGCTGCTGGTGGGAGACGTTATTGATAACGAAGAGATTCAGGCGCAGGCCGCTGCCACTTCTCACCCCGAGCGGATTCACTTTACAGGTTACCGCAACGATGCGCCGGCCATAGCGGCGGCCAGTGATGTGTTTGTGCTTCCCTCGAAGGAAAGGGAAGGACTGCCCCGTGCCGTCATCGAGGCGATGGTCTACGGAGTGACGCCGGTAGTGACCAGTGTTGGCGGTATGCCGGAGCTGGTGGAAGATGGCGTCAGCGGTATTGTGGTTGAACCGAAAAATGCTCCCGGGCTTTCAGCGGCTATTGAGCGGCTTTACCGCGATCGTGAATTGGCGGCCTCTCTTGGGCAGGCTGCGAGGCAACGGATAGCCCGGAATTTTCACACCTCACAGACCGTCACTGAGACGGGTGAGCTATACAAATCGCTGACGGGCAGGGCTTGAATGCGCCGGTACCTGTTTTTTGTAAACCAACCCTATTCCTATTCAATACTGCGACCGCTGCAGGAAGAGATACGGCGCCGGGGCGATGAGGCTGCCTGGTTCGTCGCCGGGTGCTCAACGGCTCCACTTCAGGCCGATGAGCGCCGTCTCGTTTCCGTAAAAGAGGTCATGGACTACAACGCGGATGCGACCTTCGTTCCCGGTGATTGGGTGCCTTACTTTTTTCCCGGAATCAAGGTTGAGGTATTCCATGGCATGGCGCGCAACAAACGGGGCCATAGCAGCGAAGATGAAAGCGACCATTACCGAATTCGGGGATGGTTTGATCTTTACTGTACGCATGCCCTTAAAGACACGGAAAAGTTCCGTGAACTGGCCGAGCGGTACCAGCATTTCGGGGTTGCTCACACAGGCTGGCCAAAGCTCGATTCATTGCTGTCGCGGAATGAAATCGGGAAGAGAAACCGCCTGGAAAATGAGTTGCCGGTTGTTTTTTACGCTTCAACGTTCAGCCGGTCCGTTACGTCAGCTCCGGATCTGGTGGAGAAGATCGGCGAGCTCTCCAGAAGTGGTCGCTGGAAGTTCATTGTAACGCTTCATCCGAAGATGGATCCGGCGGTTGTGGATCAGTATCGCAATCTGAGCGGCGAGAACCTTCGCTTTGTCGAAAGCGATGAAGATCTGCTGCCTCTGCTGCCGCAGGCTGATGTGATGCTCTGCGACACCTCGTCCATCATGTTCGAGTTCATGTTCCTGGATCGCCCGGTGGTCACATTCAGAACCAAAATGCCGGGGCCTTATCTGATCGATGTCCAGGAAGTGGCGGGCGTTGAGAAAGCTCTGGAAGAGGCGGTGCAGTATCCCGATCCGCTGATGACAGAAACGCGAGCTCTTTGCGACCAGTTGCACAGTTTCCGGGATGGTCGTTCCAGCAAGCGGGTTCTTGATGCGGTCGAGGATTTCCTGATCAACAAGCGTAGCCAACTCAAGCCAAAGCCGATAAACCTGTTGCGCAAACTGAAAGTCCGGCGCCGGTTGCGGAAGGAACTTGCACGCATGGCACCGGAAAGCTCAGGGTAGACCAAGTGAAGATCCCGACTAGGAAGCGAACGATTTGATCAGCGCCGCAAGCCCAACCAATGTCTTTGTTGCGAGTACGCCCCTGCAACTGATCAATTGCTCCGAGGCTCGTTACCTCTATGGCTGCAGCGCTGAAACAACACTTCTTGTCATTGCCAGGCCTGATAACCGGGAGACCGAGGAACAGATGGCCTTCCTGGCCGAGGCTCTTGGCTGGCAAGGCATTGAAACTATCTATCTGAAAAAAAGTTCCTTTTACCTTCGTCTGGGTGCGGTTGCCAAGAGCCTTTCACGACGCCACATTGAACGGCTATTTATCGGGAACAAATCCAGTTGGATCCACGAAGTATTTTATCGGGGGTTCGATAGCGAGCAGCTGATTTTCGTGGATGACGGCCTGGCGACAGTGACGTACTACCATGCCATTCACGACGAGGGTATTGCCTCCCGGATTTCACCAGCAAAAAAACGGCTTCTGAGAACCATGGGAATCCGGATTCATCGCGTGGTTCCGGAGGTGATCGCTTTCTTCAAGTTTTTTTCCGCTACCGAGCTCAGAGCTTGTTCAGGTACAGGTTCATGATTTTCCGGTGTTTCGCAGCACCTTCAAAACCTCTGACCGTGATAATACTCAGGCCCCTGTGGTCGGTTTTCTTGGACAGCCCTTTGGTGGTGAGGATCGGCCTCAGCAATTGACACTGCAGATTCAGCACGTGGTGGAACGTCATCCTAATAGCCGCGTGGTGTACTTCATGCACCGAAAGGAAAGCCGGGAAGAGTTGGAGGCTTTGCTGGCAGAATTTCCGCTCGAGATACGGCAGGCCGGTCGTCCGATCGAGGTCGAAGTGGCTCTGTCCGGGGAAATCTATCTCGCTTTCTACAGCTTTGCTTCAACCGCTCTGTTTACCCTGAAAAAGATATTCCCGGAAATCCGGGTGTTCCAGATCGATGATGCCGCTCTGGGCGCCCGGCTCCCTTACTATGACGAATTAAGGCGTATGTTCGGGAGCGTCGGCGTGGAAACGACGCTCCTTCGGGGGTCACGACTTTTCAAAGCGGGCCGGCCGGTCCAGAGTCCATAACCCGGCATACTTGTTGAAAGTCACCTGTGCGTACGTCACAGCGGTAAGATAGCCCACAGCACCGTCCAGAAACCCGAACCGAATAAAGTACACCTGCACGAACGTCATCAGGCCCCGCAGGGTGGGGTAGATCATGGTGCGGGTCTTCTTGCCTTTGCGATGTTTCTCCAGTGAGCCAAGCCAGGCGTACTTGGCGCTTTTTTCCAGCGAGTGGCCGAAATCCCTGTGTGTATAGTGTGTCAGGCGGCCCCTCAGGGTTTTGATCTTGCGTCCGGACGGAATCAGTATCCGCTCGTGTACGAGGGCGTCCGAAAAGCTTACTCCCTCGCGACGGAACAGCCGGAGCGGGGCTCGGCCGCTGCGTCCGAAATCCAGGCGGCTGCCGTAAATCGTTACTGCCCAGGGAAGCTTGTAGGCGTCCGCGTCGGGATCGGCCAGGTGATCGTTGATCTCCCTTGCCAGCTCCGGTGTGACACGCTCATCGGCATCCAGTGACAGCACCCACTCTCCTGTCGCTTTCTCGAGAGCTCGCTGTTTCTGGATGCCAAAGCCAGGCCAGTCTGTGACTTCGACAACATCTGCCAGCTCTCTGGCCAGTTCCACCGTTCTGTCAGTACTGCCGCTATCCAGAACGATAATTTCGTCGGCAACCAGCCTTGCGGACTTCAAGCAGTCGGTGATGTGGTCTTCTTCGTTTTTCGTGATGATAGTGGCAGACACCTTGCGGGCCCTGTTTCGAACATAGGACGCACTCAACTCTGTAAACATGGCCGAGGCGATGGAGCTAACAGCCAGCAGATAGAAGGTGAGGAACAAAGTCCGATTGAAGGTGGCTTCGGTCAGGCCAAAGAAAAAGTATCCAAGGGATACCATGCAGCCAGCCGCCGCAAGGTGCGCCGTGGCTGCGTGGGGGCTGGACAGGTTTCTGCCAAAGATGGCCAGCGGAATGAAAATAAGCAGGGCCCAGCTGAGAATGCCGGGAATACCGCTTGTTGCGGCATTGTTCAGCAGATCGTTATGCGCATGCCCCGTGCAACAGTCCAGGAAATGCTCTGGCAGATTGCCCGCGGCAACTTCCGATTCTATGCGGTGGGTATAGCCACCAAGGCCAGCGCCCGACCAGGGGCTTTCTCTGAGCATATTCAGCGCCTGCCCCCAGACCTCCAGGCGAATTTCCATGCCGGAGTCCAGTTGGCCATCATGCAGCAGTCCATTGAGCGAGCTGGACATGCGGTCGCTGGTAATAATCGCGCCGGCGACGAGCATTGGCACAACAATCAATCCGGCAATTCGAAGTCTTTTACCGACTAGCGGTGTCAAAGCAATCAGAAGGAAGGGTAGAGCGACCAGATTGCTGCGGGTTTCCGACAACATGGAAATGAGAACGGCCGCCGTTCCACCGATAAAAAACAGTACCGCCAGGCCCCCCCGTTTTTCCCGGACAAAAAACATGGCAGCGACGATCGTCAACATGCCCCCCAGGAGGGCGAGATTGCCAAAGCTGATAGGGTTGATTCCACCGCCAAAACGGGAATTCAAGACCTGACCAAGCGCGCCCTGGCGGGCAGCAATGGTCACCAGAAAAATCCCGATGATAGACACGGCCACCAGTCCGATGGCGGCGAAAGTCGTGCGGGCGCCAATCCTTGCATAGCTGATGGCAACAATCAGGGGCCAGAACAGGATGAACCGGGCGTGCGTGCCAAGGGTTTTTCCACCCTCGTAATCAAACCCTTCAAGGGCCCAGGACAGAAAACTCACCAGCACGAAGAACCAGAAGGAAAAGTGAAGCAGCCTGAGCTCTTTGGGTTTGTCCCAGCCGTCTTTATACAAAGATTTGCGGGCACTGAGCACCATTCCGGCAATCGCAAGCAAGAGAGTCGCGCCGGCCAGGATGCTTGAGGACAGGAGCGCGCCGCCGAGCCCGATGATCAGCAGCGCATGAAAGGCGAGTCTGGGGTTCAACATACTCGGTCCGGATTATAGGGGTTGATTTCGCCGGGCGGCCGATGGCGCATACGCTTGTATTCCCATTGATACTGCTCGGGGATCTCTCGCACGCATTGCTCAATCGCCTGATTCATGGCACTGGTCGCGGCAACAGGATCCTTGTCACCGAGGCCCGGGCCGGTCTCACGTACAACGATCCGGAACCCGGAAGCGTCGGGCAGGCGCTCGGCATAAGTAATCAGCACGTTGGCACCGGTGCGCTGAATCAGCTTGGATACGAGAGTCATGGTTTTCACTTCCATGCCGAAGAAAGGCGCAAAGGCGTTGCCCTTTCCGCGGGGCGACTGGTCCGGCAGGATTCCGGCAACCCCGCCTTCCCGAAGAATCGAGGCGAGCCTGGCCAGGCCGCGGCGGTCGCCCCGGACCAGCTCCGAGCCAAGTCGCCCGCGTACCTTGATCATGTAGTCCTCGAACTCGGGCATATTCGGCGGACTATAGAGCGCTGCCATTTTGTAGCGTGAGGAAAAGAACAACCCGGCCAGCTCCCAGTTACCGAGGTGCGGCGCCAGGAGAATCAGGCCTTTGTCGCCGGCCATGGCCTCGTCGATAAGATCCAGGCCTTCGGTTTCCCGGATCAGGCCAAGGCATTTCTCCACCGGCCACTCCCACATCAAGGGCACCTCGAGCATGGTCATGCCGGTCTGGGCCAGGGATCTCTTTGACATAACCGCGCGTTCGGTGTCTGAAAGTTCGGGGAAGCAAATGGACAGGTTAATGTCGGTTACCTGGCGAGATTTGGTGGGCAATCGCCATACCAGATAACCGACGAAACGACCTACCCTCTGGGCACCGGCAAGGGATAGCCAGCCGGCAATCCTGAGCAGCCCGGCGATGATGAAATACTTGAGCTTGCTCATTTCCTACCGTACCGATCCTCGTAACGAACAATGTCGTCTTCACCCAGGTAAGAGCCGGACTGAACTTCGATCAGTTCCAGGTCGATGACGCCCGGATTCTCCAACGAGTGCACCTGACCAACCGGAATGTAGGTGGACTGGTTCTCGGTGACCAGGTAGGTTTTCTCGCCGTTGGTGACCCGGGCCGTGCCGCTTACCACGATCCAGTGCTCGGCGCGATGGTGATGCATCTGCACGGAGAGCTTGGCGCCGGGTTTCACAGTGATGCGTTTGACCTGATAGCGGGCACCGTTGTCGATGGAATCGTAGACGCCCCAGGGGCGGTAGACTTCCCGATGGTTCATGTGTTCGTGGCGGCCATCGGTTTTTATCCGTTCCACCACGGTTTTGACGTCCTGAACACTGTCTTTATGGGCGACCAGCAGGGCATCCTTGGTTTCGATAACCACCAGGTTGTCCACACCAACGGTGGCCACCAGCCGGCTATCGGCACGGATCAGCGTGTTGGCGGTGTTATGGGTGATCACGTCGCCGGTCAGGCTGTTGCCGGCCGCGTCCTTGTCACTGACTTCCCATAGCGCGGACCAGGAGCCAATATCGCTCCAGCCGGCATCCAGGGAAACCACGGCGGCCTTGTCGGTCTTCTCCATGACGGCGTAGTCCACCGAGTCTGACGGGCATTCGGCGAAGCGTTCGGCGTTGATTCGCGTGAAGTGCAGGTCATCGGCGGTGTCTGCGATGGCGGCACGGCACGCGGCCAGGATATCAGGGCGATGGGCTTCCAGCTCCTCGAGGTACTGACGGGCACCAAACAGGAACATTCCGCTGTTCCAGAGGTACTCTCCGGAATCGAGGTAACCATTGGCGGTCGCCTGGTCCGGCTTTTCGACAAACTTGTCCACCAGGTAGCTGTCAGGGCCCAGCTCGGTGCCACGATGAATGTAGCCGTAGCCAGTTTCAGGATGGTTCGGGACAATGCCGAAGGTGACCAGCTTCCCTTCCCGCGCCAGCGGAATGGCTTTCTTCACCCCTTCCTGAAAGGCGGTGACGTCCTTGATCAGGTGGTCGGCTGCCAGCACCAGCATCAGGGGATCATCGGCACCGTTTTCTGCAGCCTCGGTCAGCTGCAGCGCTGCCAAGGCAATCGCCGGCGCCGTATTCCGGCCACAGGGCTCCAGAATGATCCGCGTATCCTCGTGGCCGGATTGCCGCATTTGTTCCGCAGCCAGGAACCGGTGTTCCTCGTTGCAGATCAGAAGAGGGTTTGCTGCGTCCATGCCCTCAAGCCGCGCAACGGTGGCCTGCAACATCGACAGGGGGCCGTTGGTCAGTTTCAGGAACTGCTTCGGATTCAGCTGGCGCGACATCGGCCAAAGGCGTGAGCCGGTACCGCCAGCCATAATGACGGGGTGAATCATCTGTACACTCCGGGCTTGAGTTAAAGAATGCCAAGAAAAACATCAAAATCAGGCGAGCCATCTTATCATAAGGCAACCATGATATTGTTTTGACCAGTCCGTAAACTGATTGTCCGATACCAGGAATTTTGATGAAGCTACCGTTATCCGTTTATTACATCACCCAGGATGAAGAACTGCGATTGCCGGAATCCCTTGCAAAGGTTTCCGGCTGGGTTGATGAGATTATCGTAGTCGATTCCGGAAGTATTGACCGAACCCGTGACATTGTTGAAGCGGCGGGTGCCCGTTTTGTTCATAACGACTGGCAGGGGTTTGCCTGCCAGAAAGCCTTTGCTGCAAGCCTTTGTCGTAATGACTGGGTGCTGGACCTGGATGCGGATGAGGTGCTGTCGGACGAGCTTGTGGCCAACATCCAGGACCTGTTTTCAAAGCCGATTGACCCGGCCATTGCGGGATTCCGGATGCGCTGGGTGCTGTCCCAGCCGGATCCCCGGCATCCGTTCCGCCATGATAAATCGAAGAAGATCCTCAGGCTCTACAATCGTAACAAGGCAGTGATTGAGCCCGAAAAAGACAGCAACAATGACCGGCCGCAGGTGAAGGCTGGCCGGGTTGTGGATTTAAAGGGCGATGTGTTGCACCGCACGCTGATTTCTCTGGAGCAGATGGAGCGCAAGTACTGCCAGTTGTCGACGGAGCAGGCCCGCTTTATCGCCGCAAAGGGACGGCGAATTTCCAGCCCCCGCCTGTTTGCCGAGTTTCCCTTGAAGTTCCTGAAATATTACCTGCTTCACCGCCAGATCCTGAACGGTTGGTTTGGTCTGAGCGTTGCCATTACCGCAGCCAACAGGAATTTCATGCGCCTGGCCAAGGCTCGCGAGATGCAGATGCTATCCGAATTTGAGAGGGAAAATACACGCTAGCTCTCAGCCCAATACAGCGGACATCAGGTGCCTCGTTGCTCGCCCATTGCCCTCAGGTATAGCGCTTCCGTTTGCTCCGCCATGGCGTTGATCGTGAGAGTTTTACGGGCAAATGCTATTGCGGGCTGCTCACTCTGTTTCAGTGTCTCCAGATCAGCGAGCGCTCGCGCTATCAGTTCGGCAAGGTCCTGATCCCGGTGGCCTGCACTGAGAGACGTTTCTGGAAGAATATCCCGCGGTCCGGACACCGGAGTGGAGACCACGGGGCAACCATTGAGAAGGGACTCCGCCAGTACGTAGGGAAAGCCTTCCCGTTCGGAGCTGATCACCGTCAATTCGGCCCTGTCGTAGATGGGCGCCAGATTCTCCCGGAACCCTGCGAGGGTTACCGAGGTTTCCAGTTTCAACTGGCGAATCAAGTGCTCAAGCCGTGATCGCTGGCTGCCTTCGCCAAAAATGGTCAGATGGTAGCGATGTGCCGAATCGCCGAGCATGGCCCAGGCTCTGATCAGCGCATCAAAACCTTTGACGGATTCGAGTCGTCCGACGGCGATTACATTGGTGACTCCCGGCGGTAGCTCCGGGCCGTCGTCTGTTGTTGTTCGTTCGCTCCCGGAATCCACGCCGTTGTAGATAAGGTGTTTTCGGGGGTGTCGCAGAGTAGCCAGAATCCTGGGGCTTACGGCAATGATCTCGTCGAGGCGATCAAAGGCCTTATGGCTGGACTTGGTGCCGTGCACCGTGCCGATTCGCACCCGGGCAAGGCTTCCGGTTTTCGCCGCGAGCTGCGCAGCCTTGTTGCCCTGGGCGTGCAGAATATCAGGTGCTATTTCTCGAAGTCGCCGGCGGAGGGCAAGTTGGAGCCAGAGGTTCCGTCGCCCCAGTTGAACGGGCAGCGCATGAAAGTGGATGCCGGAATGGAATTTATCCCGGTAGTCTTTGTGAGCCACTACATGGACGCAATGCCCCCGTCTGGCCAGATCGGCCGCCAGATCGGCGGTGTGTTTTTCCATGCCGCCCCAGGTTGTGCCGGGCGTGGCAATCAGAAGGGCGATCGTTAACCGGGGCGGTGAGGTCATGATCGGCCTGCGGTATTCTGCAGCACCGTTTCGTAAACGGCCAGGCTCGCTTCTGTCTGTGCCTCCAGGCGGAATCGGTAGGGGATCTCAATGGCCGGAGGCCCGGCATCCAACATCCGGGAAACGGCCTGTGCGAACTCATCCACGTTATCCGGCGCCACCAGGCCTTCCCGGAAGCACGCCTGCAGTGTTTCCGCCGCCCCGCCACGATTATAGGCCACGACCGGTGTTCCCGAAGCGAGGGCTTCGGTCACTGTCCGGCCAAAGGGCTCGGGTTTGGTGCTCATGTGACAGACCACGTCGGAGAGCAGATACAGGTTGGTCATGTCATTTCGCTGGCCCAGGAAGCTGACCTTTTCGGTCAGGTCCAGGCGAGACCGCTCCTTCTCCAGTTCATCCAGGAAATGCTCTTTGCCGGGCTCCGCACCACCCACAATAATACCGTGGCAATCGGGCCGCTCCCGCACCAGTTTCGCCATCATGGCCAGGAAATCCAGTTGGCCTTTCCAGCGGGAAATCCGTCCGGGCATCATGATGATTTTCTTGCCGGCAAGCTGCGGATACTGACGGAACCAGCGGTCCAGCCATTGCTGGCTAAGTTCACGTTGGTGGAACGCATCCACATCGACACCACGCTGAATAACCGTCAGCTTCTCCGCCGGAACGGGGTAGTTGTTCATCACGTAGTCCCGCACACACTGGGACACAGCAATGATGTGATCGGCGCGGGTCATGATGGCGCTGTAGGGTGTTACCGAATACATGCCGTGGAATGTGGACACAACCGCCGGGCGTTCCCGTTTCGGGATGCTTTTCAGAGCCAGGAAGATAATCCAGGCGGGCATGCGCGAGCGGACATGAACGATGTCCGGCTTCAGTTCAAGAAGCAGTTTTCGCATCGGCAGGATTTGCCCGAAGGACGCCGGATTTTTCCGGTGAATCGGCATGAAAATATGCTTTGAACCCTGTCCCCGCAGTTGTTCCGCCATGGGTCCGCCCTTGGAGACGACAAAGGATTCGTGGCCGCGTTTGACGAGGTCTGCAGCGAACTCTACGGTACCTCTTTCTACACCGCCGCTGTACAGCGCTGGAAGTGCCTGAAGAATTCTCAAGGCTGGGCCCCCTTGGGCAGGCGTTGATTGGTTTTGTGGCTCTTTGGCAGTAACCCGTTTTCGATGACCCATAGGGCTGCGCGATTGGCTTCCCAGAGCGACTGGTTGTGGTCGGCCCTGCCGGCCATGACGCTGGCGTGATCCGTCCACTTGGCAACATAGCCGTCCCGGACCAGCCGTTCCACTCCGTCCACGACCCGGCTGCCGGGTCTCGCCGCCAACTCGAAAAGGCCCGTTGGCACTCCGGAGGTTGCCGCCTCGCAAACCATGGACATGCTGTCGGGAGTCACCCAGACCGCCCGTGAGGCGGAAAGTTGATGGCTTAGCCAATCCTCGTGGGTCTGCTGGGGGTGAACAACGGTGATCCGCACTCCGGCCATGTCGTCGAGGCGGTCCTGCAGGGGCTCCGGTGTTCGCCGTGAGGTGCTGATGGTCCAGCGCCAGTCAGGGTACTGACCGATCAGGTGGGATATCTGGCCCAGGACGACATCGTCGTCCCAGTCGAAGTGCGGCGAAGGCCCGCCTATGAGTAATAACGCTTCCCGTTTCTCGGTGATTCTGGCCAGGGGTGTGATGGTGTTCAGAACGCCTTCGGTTAACAGCACCCGCGGGCCTGGCTGCACGCGATCATGGGCTGGAATCAGGGCGCCGCTGACCAGAGACAGCGGAAACGCGGGCTTCATGATGACCAGCGTTCGGGTCCCGCGACGTTTTCGCAGCGCAAGCAGTAATCGATGCGTGCCGGACCCTGCCGCGACGACAAGATCGGGGCGAGGCAGTGACGCCTCCATACGTGGCGAAGAGGCCAGCAATGCCCGCCACAGAGGTACCTCTACGGTGGAGGCATCAACCCAGTAGGTGCTTGCTCCCGCCAGGACGCGAAGCCGGTTGCCAAGCCCCTTCAGCTGATTCCGGTGACCCGGCTTGTTGTCGGTCAGAAGCCACACCACCGGAGTGGATGCATCCTGCGTTCTGGGCTCGGGTTTGGCCATGGTGTTCCGGCATGTATTGCCGGCCTCCGTGTTGCCTGAGTTCGTTATTACCGGCGTTTGTAGAATCCCGGATCGTTCTCATCAGGGCGGGTCTTGAAGCGCCGGTGCATCCACAGATATTGATCCGGGGCGCGCCGCACTTCTCGCTCGATAGTCTGGTTGATCAATGTTGCATCCTGAAGATCGTCCCCGCTGGGAAAGCTCTCAAGGGCAGGATGGAAGTAGATGTCGTAACCCGGACCATCGTCACGTCGGAAATGACTGAACGGGACGACCTTGCAGCCGCTGCGCTCCGCGATCCTGGACGTAGCGGTAATCGTGCCCGCCGGTATTCCGAAGAAGGGCGCAAAGACAATATCCTTGCGGCCGTAATCCTGATCGGTGGCATACCAGACGGCCCGGTTTTTCTTAAGGCTGCGAAACAGGCCCCGGAGGTCCTTGGCGCCGAGCACGTTGCCATACCGGCGTTCACGGGCTCTCGTCATCACGGCGTTCATCAAAGGGTTGTTATGGTCCCGCTGCATCACGTCTGCTTCAATGAACTCGGTCACCAGGCTCCCGCCCAGATCCAGAGTGCTGTAATGGCCTCCCAGTAATAAAACGCCTTTGCCCTGCGCCAGAGCATGCTCGAAATGCTCAAGGCCATGGACCTGTGTGATGCCTGTCAGTTTGGCTGGATCGCGGAACCAGGCGATGCCAATTTCCAGCAAGCCAATACCATTGGCAATAAACGCTTTCCGAACCAGCGCAGATTGCTGAGCGGCCGTGAGTTCCGGGAAGCACAGCCGAATGTTCACCTCGGCGATGTGCCGACGTTCCCGGGCAAGGCGGAACGCCAGCAGTCCCGCCAGTTTGCCCAGCCACCACTGAACGCGTATTGGCAGCCGGGACACACACCACATCAAAAAGACTCCCAGCCAGGTGGGCCACCATCGGGGATGGCGGTAGGCCGAGTAATCCGTGTTTCGCGGTATTTTGCGGTATTTCGTTTTCACGTAAAGCCGGTCCTGCAAAGTCTGAATCGATTGATGGTGGCACAATGGCCCGAGCCATCAATCGGAAGCAAATCAATAGGTTTTGCGCTATGATAGCGCACTGTTTTGCCCGGAGTCCTGTGTGCTGCAATTTATCTATTCCCAGCTTATTAGGCTGATTCTGCCGTTCATTCTGCTGCGCCTGTGGTGGAACGGACGTCGAGCTCCGGAACTCAGGCGCAACTGGTACCAGCGCTTGGGCATTGTGCCCCGGGCTAGCGGCAGGGTTGTGTGGGTTCATGCTGTCTCGGTGGGTGAAACCATAGCGGCAGCGCCCATGGTTCGACGATTGCTGGCCCGGAACCCGGGTATCACCATCCTGATGACAGCCATGACCGACACCGGCCTGGCCCAGGCACGCAAGATGTTTGGTGATCAGGTGCAGTACGCCTACGCACCCTATGATACGCCGGGCGCCATCCGGCGTTTCCTGGATCGCGCCAGCCCGCGAATACTGGTCATCATGGAAACCGAAATCTGGCCGAACATGATTCGTCAGTGCCGGGCTCGCCGGGTTCCGGTGTTTTTGATCAACGCCCGCCTGTCAGAACGATCCGCCCGGGGCTATGAGCGTATTCGCGGCCTCGCAGCCCCAATCATGCGCAGTATCAGTTGGGTGGCGGCCCAGGCAGAGAAAGACGCCGAGAGGTTTCGGCGAATTGGCGTTGCGCCTGAGAAAGTGGCCGTAACGGGTAGTGTCAAATTTGACGTTGATATCCCTGAAGATGTGCGAGCTGCGGCTATGGCGCTCCGACAGGAGCTGGCGGGGCGGCCAGTCTGGATTGCCGGCAGCACCCACGGCAGCGAAAACGATCAACTGCTGGCGGCTCATGGAAAAGTTTTGGCAGAACATCCAGGCGCTCTGCTGATCCTGGTTCCGAGACACCCCGACCGCTTTGAGCCTGTGGCAGAAAAAGCGGTCAAGGAGGGGCTGACTCTGGCCCGTCGCTCCCTTGGAGAGGGCCCTGCCCAGGCCCAGGTGTATCTCGGGGATACCATGGGGGAGCTGATGATGCTTTACGGCGCCAGTGACCTGGCCTTTGTAGGCGGCTCACTGATCGAGCGCGGCGGCCACAACCCCCTCGAACCCGCCGGATGGGGTATTCCGGTGTTTTCAGGCCCGCATATCTTTAATTTCGAAACTATATACCAGAGCCTGCTGAATGACCGGGGCGTTAAACTGGTTACCGATGCAGATGATCTGGCCGCTCACGTGTCGTCTCTTTTTAGTGACGGTCAGGAACGTGAAGCGATTGGTCAGCGAGCCCTGGAAGTGGTGAACAAGAACCGCGGGGCGTTAGACAAGGTGGTTGATGGGATTATTGAGCGGGTGTGATACATCCGCCCAAAAGATGCGGGCGAGCCTTCGGGCCCGCCCTGGTGGTTACTGGGTAGGATCGTCCAAGGTTTTCTTCTCGTTGGCCAGCGCCTCGATGCCGGGTGCAGCGGCGCTCAGCCAGTTGTTCAGGTCGATCAGGTCCCGAGGGGTCAGGGTTCCGGCGGCCTGTTTGAGCTGAAGCGAGTTGATCAGGTAATCATAGCGGGCGTTGGCGTAATCTCTCAGGGCTACGTAGTAGGCCCGTTCCGCATCCAGTACTTCCACAATATTGCGCGTTCCAACCTCATAGCCGGCGCGGGTGGCGTCGAGGGCGCTGCGGCGAGAGATGATGGTCTGTTCCAGGGCGGAAGCGGTCTCTATATTGTTGTTGACCGTCAGGAACAGGCTCCGGGTATTCACCCGTACGTCCCGGCGCACCGTATTCAGGTCCTGTTCGGCGGCGGTGAGCAGCGAGCGCTGTTCCCGGACGCCGGCCTGGGTGCCGCCGCCCGTGTAGAACGGGATGGTCAGTGACAGTGAGACAATCGATTGGTTGCCTTCTTGCTGAGTAAAAAGGGCGTTCTCCAGACTGGTTTCCTGGTAGGAGGCGCTCAGCTCAAGAGTTGGTAAATGATCAGACTTTGCCGCTTTCAGGCTGGCTTCGCTGGCACTGAACTGTCTCTGGGCCGCCTGAATGGACCAGTTCTGCTCCACGGCGGTTGTTTCCCAGGAAGTTGGATCCATAGGCTCCGGGCGCCCGAGCGGAAAATTCTGCCTAAGATTTTCCAAGGAGTCCGGATATTCTCCGGTTAACCGGGCCAGTTGTTCTTTGGCCACATTGAGGTCGTTGTCGGCGGCGATGCGCTGGCTTCTGGCATCGTCGTAGCTGGCACGCGCCTCATAGACTTCGGTGATGGCAATGAGCCCCACGTCAAACCGTTCCTGGGCCTGTTCGTACTGGCGCTGGATGGCCGTTTCAGTTGCTTTGGCGGTTGTGACGGTGTCTTTGGCGCGCAAGACATCGAAGTAGGCGGTTGCTACATCAAGAATCAGCTGTTGCTGGGCCAGGTTGTACTGGGCCTCGGCCGCCTCGGTCTGGAACTGGCTGGCCTCATAGCTGAACCAGTCTTGAGCCCGGAACAGTGGCTGAGTCAGTTCGATTCCGTAGCGGTAGGTGCGATAACTGTCTCCCGAGAAGAGTTGCCGCGTCAGTTCATCGGCGTTTGCCCCCCCGGGTATATTCCTGGGCTCGAAACTTGTGTAGCTTGCTGACCCAACCGCCGAGATTTTGGGCAGCAGGGCGCTCTTGCTGACATCGCTGGTTGCCTGCTGTGCCTGGAACTGCGCCAGGGACGAGGCAATGTCGGAGTCATAGGACAGTGCCTTTTCATAGGTTTCCATCAGATCCAGAGAGAACGCAGGCTGGGCTGCGAGCAGGCTGATCAATCCTGGAAGTAAACGCTTATTCATTGCTTCTCCTGACAAACTATCTCCGGGTATCCCTGATCTGGATAGGGGGTTCGGAAGGCCTGTATTCAAGGTATGGGCCGGTGCCGACGGTGACCCAAAGGTATTGGTTGCTCATTATGGACAATAAACGCCTCCGCTTCTACACTTGCAGAGTTCACTCATTTTGTGAGCAGTTCGCGTCTTGACGGGGTGCTGATACACCGAAAACCGGTGGTTGGCTGAGATTGCAGTGCGGAACCCGCAACCTGATCCGGATAATGCCGGCGTAGGGATTAAGACCATTCAAAACGGGCTGGTTCCAGCCTCTTCCGTACCGGAAGGCCCGTCATACGCGACCCGACAACCCTCCAATACCGGGAGCAGACCATGACGGACTTGCCAGCCTATCTCAGTGAATCCGCAGCGGCGGATTCCGCCGCCATCAAACCATTATCAGGCTCACGAAAAGTATACGTGCAGGGTAGCCGATCCGATCTGCGGGTACCTATGCGGGAAATTACCGTGCAGGACACGCCCACGGAGATGGGCGGCGAGCCGAACCCTCCGGTGGTTGTGTACGATACGTCCGGCCCGTACACAGATCCTGAAGCTGCTATTGATCTTCGTAAAGGTCTCAAACAAGTCCGCGCCGCCTGGATCGCCGAACGCGGTGATGTGGAGCAGCTTCCGGACTACTCTTCCGGGTTCACCCGCCGCCGCATGAAAGACCCCCAGCTTGACCCGCTGAGGTTCATGGACGAGCGAAAACCGCTACGGGCCAAACCTGGCCAAAACGTTTCCCAGATGCACTACGCCCGGCAGGGTATCGTGACCCCGGAGATGGAGTACATCGCCATCCGTGAAAACATGAAGCTGCAGGAGGCCCGGGAACAGGGTCTGCTGAAAGACCAGCATCCCGGACAGTCCTTCGGTGCGGGCCTGCCGGACCAGATTACCCCCGAATTCGTCCGGGACGAAGTGGCTCGCGGCCGCGCCATTATCCCCGCGAACATCAATCACCCGGAATCCGAGCCGATGATCATTGGCCGTAACTTTCTGGTGAAGATTAACGGCAACATTGGCAACTCAGCGGTCAGCTCCTCCATTGAGGAAGAAGTCGAGAAACTGACCTGGGGCATCCGCTGGGGCGCCGATACCATCATGGACCTGTCTACCGGCAAGAACATTCACGAGACCCGGGAATGGATCATCCGCAACTCCCCGGTACCCATCGGCACCGTGCCGATTTACCAGGCCCTGGAAAAAGTCGGCGGCGTGGCCGAGGACCTGACCTGGGAAATCTTCCGGGATACCCTGATCGAACAGGCCGAGCAGGGCGTGGATTACTTCACCATCCATGCGGGCGTCCGCCTGCACCATGTGCCTATGACTGCCAAGCGCACCACAGGCATCGTCTCCCGGGGTGGTTCGATCATGGCCAAATGGTGCCTGGCTCACCACAAGGAAAGCTTCCTGTACGAGCACTTCGAAGACATCTGCGAAATCATGAAAGCCTACGATGTCTCTTTCAGCCTTGGCGACGGCCTGCGCCCCGGCTCCATCGCCGACGCCAACGACGCAGCCCAGTTCGGCGAACTGGAAACCCTCGGTGAGCTCACCAAGATCGCCTGGAAACACGACGTACAGTGCATGATCGAGGGCCCGGGCCACGTGCCCATGCATCTGGTAAAGGAGAACATGGACAAGCAGCTCGAATGCTGTGACGAAGCGCCGTTTTACACACTTGGCCCCCTGATCACCGACATCGCCCCCGGCTACGACCACATCACGTCCGGCATTGGTGCCGCCATGATAGGTTGGTACGGCTGTGCCATGCTCTGCTACGTCACACCCAAGGAGCACCTTGGCCTGCCCAACAAGGATGATGTGAAAACCGGTATCATCACCTACAAGATCGCCGCCCACGCCGCCGACCTGGCCAAAGGCCATCCTGGCGCCCAGATCCGCGATAACGCCCTCTCCAAGGCCCGTTTCGAGTTCCGCTGGGAAGACCAGTTCAACCTTGGTCTGGACCCGGATACGGCCCGCGCCTATCACGACGAAACCCTGCCGAAGGAATCCGCCAAGGTGGCGCATTTCTGCTCCATGTGTGGACCGAAGTTCTGCTCTATGCAGATCTCCCAGGAAGTTCGGGAGTATGCCAGGGAGCACGGCCTTGATGAGGTATCCGCGGTGGATGCAGGCATGCAGGAGAAATCCCGCGAGTTCGTGGAATCCGGGAGCAAGCTTTACGACAAGGTTTGAACTTGAAGTAATACCCAACTAAAGGCTATCGTTCCAAGTCGATTCAACGACCGGATGAAAAATGGCCAAACCGTTCCAGTTCAAAGCCAGCGACGTCAACGTCGAAAAACGTGAAACCGTCTTCCAGGGCTTCTTCCGAATGGATAAGCTCTGGCTGACCCACCCGCGTTTTGATGGCCGGGATATGCCGGTGTTTACCCGAGAACTCTTCATTCGTGGCGATGCCACCTGTGTACTTCCCTACGACCCGGAACGGGACGAGGTAGTCCTTCTTGAGCAGTTCCGTCTTGGTGCCCTGGGTCGTGATCAGTCGCCGTGGCTGCTGGAGCTGGTGGCTGGTATGAACGAAGACGGCGAGAGCCCTGAAGAAGTCGCTCAACGCGAGGGCCAGGAAGAGGCCGGACTTACCTTTGAGCCGCTGGAAAAAATCTGCGATTACCTGGTGTCACCCGGCGGCAGCACGGAAATGATTCACCTTTATTGCGGGTGTGTCAGCACCGCGGATGCCGGTGGTCTGTATGGTATGGAACATGAACATGAGGATATCCGTGCCCATGTGGTGTCATCCGACGATGCCATAGCGATGATCCACGATGGCCGTATCAACAACGCTGCCGCCATTATTGCCCTTCAGTGGCTCGAGCTGAATCGGGCCCGCTTGAGAAAAGGGTGGTAGTAATGGGTGAGTGGACCATGAAACCCAGGCGGTACGTTCCGGATCTGAGGCAGCTTGGTGCCCTGTGTGACGGCAACTATCAGCGGCTGCAGAAACTGCGTCAGCTGGAGGTGGACGGCAAGCCCGTCTGCGAATTTGAGTTGCACCGGGAAAACCATTATCTGGGTCGGGTCCGGATTCAGGTGCTCCAGACTGCGAGGTTCACCGAGACCCTGTTGCTTGAGCAGGTGCATAATTCCGGGCGCTGGCTCAATAACCCTCAAATGACCGTGCGGGTCTACCACGACGCCAACATGGCGGAAGTGATCAGCTGTTACCGTGATCGCCAGATTGCCCCGGTCAATGATTATCCCAATCGCTTCATGCACCATCCGGACGAGAAGGTTCAGGTCAACGGTTTCCTTGCCGATTGGCTGGATTACTGTCTTCGGTTTGGTCACCTACCTATGGAACACGCCGCCTGGTCCGCCGGTGAAGGCGTCGACTGAGGCGGTTCGATACACGCTTATCCTGTACTAAAGTGGTGTGGCTATGGCGCACCGATGTGCCATAGTTGTCAAAAATTGCAATATATCGTCTAAGCCTTGCCAGAATGTGACCCGGGTTCGATTCGAAAGTGATAAATCTGTGAATCGGCGTCGTACACTTGTTATCAGACCACGTATTGCCAGCGAGTAGATCCAGAACGCCATGACCACGAAGGAAAAAAACCGGCCACTGCGGGTACTGCAGCTGACTGATCCGCACCTGATGGCGCGTGCCGACGGAGATCTGTTGGGCGTTAGAACCCGGGAAAGCCTGCAGGCGGTTATTGCAGAGGTATTGAAAGTGCACGGTCAGCCGGATCTGATTCTGGCTACCGGGGATCTCGCTCAAGACGGGTCGGTGGAAGCGTACCGAGTCTTTGGTGAGAGCCTGAAGTCTTTCTCCTGTCCCTCAGTCTGGATCGCTGGTAATCACGATCATATCGATAACCTGCTCCAGGTTTCTCGCGAGTACAACGCTTCTGATCGTCACGTGATTCAGGGTGGCTGGCAGTTTGTGATGCTGGATTCCTCTGTGCCCGGCAAGGTTTTCGGCGCTTTGGCTGAATCCGAACTGGCGTTCCTCTCGGAGACGCTTGAGCAACATCCGGACATACCGGCAGTGATTGCACTCCATCATCATCCGGTGGATATCGGCTCCGACTGGATGGAGAAAATTGGCCTCACCAATCGCGATGCGTTCTGGCAGGTGCTAGATCGATTTCCTCAGGTCAGGATCGTGTTGTGGGGACATATCCATCAGGAGCACGAGCGCGAGCGCAACGGCGTGCAGCTGTTGGCCACGCCGTCCACCTGCATCCAGTTTACTTCCGGTTCCAGCAAGTTCTCGGTTGAGGATTTACCGCCCGGGTACCGCTGGTTTGAATTCCACGATTCCGGCGTCTTCGCAACGGAAGTCCGCCGGGCCGAGGATTTCCAGTTCGAGCTGGATCAGAACAGTTCCGGTTACTGAATAGTTTCCCTGAGTTCCCGAGCGGCGGCGACCATGCCTTTCAGGGCAGGGCGGACCTCCTCCCACTGACGGGTCTTCAGGCCACAGTCCGGGTTCACCCATAGCCGCTCTGCTGGTATCCGCTCTGCCGCCTTTATCATCAATGATCGAATCTGCTCGCTGTCGGGAATATTCGGCGAGTGTATGTCATAGACACCGGGCCCGATGTCGTTCGGGTAATGGAAACCACGGAAGGCATCGAGAAGTTCCATGTTTGACCGGGAGGTCTCGATGGTAATCACATCAGCGTCCATCCGGGCGATGGCTTCGATAATGTCGTTGAACTCCGAATAGCACATGTGGGTGTGGATCTGGGTTTCGTCTCGAACGCCGTTGGCAGATATCCGGAATGACTCGATGGCCCAGTCCAGATAGTTCTTCCAATCGGATTGCCGCAGCGGCAAGCCCTCCCGAAGGGCGGCTTCATCGATCTGGATAATTCGGGCGCCCGAGGCCTCCAGATCCAGCGCCTCCTCCCGGATGGCCAGTGCCAGTTGAAGGCAGGTCTCCCGCCGTGGCTGGTCGTCCCGCACGAACGACCAGTTGAGGATGGTGACAGGTCCGGTCAGCATGCCCTTCAGAGGCTTTTTTGTGAGCGACTGGGCATAGCGGATCCACTCGACGGTCATGGCTTTCGGGCGAGATATGTCTCCGAACAGGATGGGTGGTTTCACGCATCGCGAGCCGTAGGACTGAACCCACCCGAACTGACTGAAGGCATAGCCGTCCAGTTGTTCGCCGAAATATTCGACCATGTCGTTTCGCTCGGCTTCGCCGTGAACAAGCACATCGAGCCCCAGGGCCTCCTGCTCGACAATGCAGCGACGAACCTCTTCGCGAATCCGGGCGTTGTATTGCGGCTCCTTTAGCTCACCCTTTCGGAACTGCAAGCGGGTCTGGCGGATATCCCGTGTTTGGGGAAAGGACCCGATGGTGGTTGTCGGGAAGCGGGGTAGGCCAAGCTTCCGTTGCTGTATGGCGATGCGGTCCGGGAAACGGCTTTGCCGCTGACCGAGTGCCGGGCTGACGTCGGCGAGACGGGCCTGCACAGAAGCGCTGTGAACTTGTTCGGATGTTGCCCGACTGTTGACGGCTACCGTCGATTCCGCCAGTTGTTCGCGAACGGCCGCTCTTCCATTACTCAACGCTGTGGCGAGAGTCTTCAGTTCATCCAGTTTCTGGACGGCGAATGCCAGCCAGCTGCGGATTTCCGGGTCAAGCTTGTCTTCACTCGTTAGATCGACAGGCACATGAATCAGTGAGCAGGATGGCGCGAGCCAGAGACGATTCCCCAACTTTTCATAGACCGGTTCGAGCCAGTCGAGGGTCTTCTCCAGATCCGATCGCCAGATATTCCGGCCATTGATAACGCCCAAAGAAAGTTGCTTGTGGGGCGGTAGCCAGTCGACCACACGGGGGACTTCCTGTGGGGCACTGATGGCATCGAGGTGCAATCCGGCCACGGGTAATTCACAGGCCAGCTGCAGATTTTCTCGCAATTCACCGAAGTAAGTGGTTACCAACAACTTCGGCGTGCTTGTCTTGAGGTGGTGATAAGCGAGGCTGAAGGCGTGGCGCCAGTCCGCATCCAGGTCGGTCACAAGCGCGGGTTCGTCTACCTGAACCCACTCAACGCCACGGTCTGCTAACAGTTCCAGAAGCTCTGAGTACACGGGCAGTAGCGACTCCAGCAGCAACAGTCGGTCGCTGTCGTCTTTGGCTTTGCCAAGCCAGAGATAGGTGACGGGGCCGATAATCACCGGCTTTGGTGTCACTCCTTGGGCTCGCGCCTCGTCGATCTGATCGATTAGTCGGTTGCCATTGAGTCGAAAGCGGGTGTTCTGGTGGAACTCGGGCACGATGTAGTGATAGTTGGTGTCGAACCATTTGGTCATTTCCCCTGCCTGAACACCACAGCAGGCTGATTCCTGCCCGGAACGCCCCCGGGCTACACGGAAATAACGGTCGAGTTCGCTGCCTTTGGTGTCGTTCACCCGCTCAGGCAGGTTGCCCAGGGTGACACTCATATCCAGTATCTGATCGTAAAAGGAGAAGTCTCCGACGGGCACTCGGTCCAGTGGGCGTTGGTTCTGCCAATGCCTGCGCCGGAGATCGGCACCGGTAATCTGCAGATCCTCCTCGTTTATCCGGCCTTTCCAGAAGGCTTCCTGGGCAAACTTCAGCTCGCGGCGGGCCCCGATTCGTGGGAAGCCGAGATTGTGGGTGGTTACCATGGTGTGTCCTCTGCTTGATTTCGTGATTTTGAAGAAAGTGCAGAATATCCACCTGGCGGAATGAAAAATAATGGTATTATTTCAGAGATCAATGAATATTGCTCATGCGAAGGGTGATAATGATCGAGCGAAGCCATCTGGAAATTCTCCGGGCAGTGAATCAGCAGGGGTCTTTGACGGCGGCCGCCGAGTGCCTGCACTTGACGCAATCTGCCCTCAGCCATTCCATCCGTAAGCTGGAACACCAGTTGGGTACCGACGTCTGGGTGCGGGAAGGGCGGCAGTTGCGACTGACCCAGTCGGGGGAATACCTGCTTTCACTGGCCAACAGGCTGCTGCCGCAGTTGGAGCACGCGGAGATGCTGATCGGCCAGTTTGCCAGGGGGCAGCGTGGCACGCTGCGTATCGGAATGGAGTGCCATCCATGCTATCAATGGCTGTTGAAAGTAGTCGGGCCCTATCTGGAGAGCTGGCCCGGGGTGGATGTGGATGTAAAACAGAAATTCCAGTTTGGCGGCATTGGCGCCCTGTTCGGTCACGACATCGACATGCTGGTAACTCCAGACCCCCTGCAGCGCCCGGGCCTGGTTTTCGAGCCGGTGTTCGACTACGAGCAGGTGTTGGTGGTGGCTGCGGACCATGCTCTGGCGGACAAGGCATGGGCTGAACCCGGGGATCTGGAGAAAGAAACCCTGATCACCTATCCGGTGGAGATCGAACGTCTGGATATCTACACGCGGTTCCTGCTTCCGGCCCACGCCAGTCCCGCGCGGCATAAAACCATCGAGACCACCGATATCATGTTGCAAATGGTCGCGGCAGGGCGCGGGGTGGCCGCGCTCCCACGGTGGCTGGTCGAGGATTACGGTACCCGGATTCCGGTTCGGCCGGTTCAGCTCGGGGAAACGGGGATTCCGAAACAGATCTTTTTAGGACTTCGTGAGCGGGATCGGGAGGTGGATTACCTGAATTCGTTCATGAAGCTGGCACGTGAGGTTCGCTGGAATTAACCTCTTCAGTTAAACTGCGCAAAAAATTCGTTCAGGAAACCAGACTATGAGTGAGATACCCGCAGACCTGAAATACATTGAGACCCATCAATGGGTTCGCGTGTCAGACGATGGCACGGCGACTGTCGGTATTACGGATTTTGCCCAGGAGCAGCTGGGAGATGTGGTTTATATCGGGGTTCCGGATGTGGGCGCCACCGTAAACGGTGGCGAGGAAGCCGGCGTTGCGGAGTCGGTCAAGTCGGCTTCGGATGTGTTCAGCCCGGTGACTGGTGAGGTTATCGAGGTGAATGAGAGCCTCGAGGACGAGCCGGAGAAGGTCAACGAAGATCCCTACGGTGACGGCTGGCTTTACAAGGTGCGTCTCGAGGATGCTGGTGAGCTGGATGGCCTGATGGATTCTACAGCTTATGCGGAGCATGTGGCGGCCGAGGAATAACACTTCCGCTTGGGAGGCTGGCCTGACGGGGCGGGCCTTCCAAAACACGCTGTGAATACGTCCTTGTAAGCTTGGCTCCGCCATCCCTGGCTCCGCACAGTTTTGGAAGGCCCGCCCCGTCAGCCCGTCATACATCGGTATCAGTTTCAACTCATCTTGTATAATCCCTGTCTTTCCTTTCCAGGTGGTCTTTATGAATTTTCCGGTTCTGTATCTTCGAAAAGGCGCAGAGCGCCGTCTCCGTGCTGGCCATCTATGGGTTTACAGCAATGAGGTGGACACCCGCCGCAGTCCGCTGACGGAATTCGAGGCCGGTGTTCAGGCGGAGCTTCGGGCGTCGAACGACAAGCCTCTGGGTACAGTGTTCGTTAATCCCCATGCGCTGATTTGTGGCCGGCTGATCAGTCGGGATCCGGGCCATGGCATGACGCCTCAGCGGTTGACCCAGCGGATGGAAGCCGCTCTGGCGCTGCGGGAGCGGCTTTTTGACAAGCCGTTTTACCGTTGGGTGTTTGGCGACAGTGATGGGCTTTCGGGGCTGGTGATTGACCGGTTTGATTCCATCGTGGTGGTGCAGATTTCCACGGCCGGTATGGAGGCCATGAAGGAGGCGGTGGTTCGGGCAGTTCAGCGGCTGGTGCACCCGGCGGCGATCATCCTCAAGAACGATGGCAAGATGCGCAAGGTGGAAGGGCTGGATACCTACGTGGAGCAGGCCCATGGCGCTGCGGTGAGTCTGCTGGAGGTGGAGGAGAACGGTGTCCGGTTCGAGGTGCCGTTGGAAGGCGGCCAGAAGACGGGCTGGTTTTACGATCATCGGATGAACCGTGCCCGTTTGCAGGCCTATGCGCCGGGCAAGCGGGTGTTGGATGTGTTCAGTTATGTCGGTGGCTGGGGCATTCAGGCCGCTTGTGCCGGGGCCACCCAAGTGACCTGTGTCGACAGTTCGGCCGGTGCCATTGATTCGGTTCACCACAACGCCAGGCTCAATGGCCTCGACAATGTGGAAACCATTGAGGGAGATGCCTTCGAGGCCCTGAAGGCGCTGGCGGATGAGAAGGAGAAGTTTGATGTGGTGGTTCTCGATCCGCCGGCACTGATTCCCCGGCGCAGGGACCAGAAGGCGGGTGAAGAGGCCTATGCCCGGCTGAACCAGCTCGGTCTGCGGTTGCTGGAGCGCGATGGGATACTGGTTTCCGCGTCCTGTTCGATGCATCTCTCGCAGGAGAAGCTGGTGGACATCATTCGAGGCAGCGGCCGCAAGATCGACCGCTTTGTCCAGTTGCTCGAGCAGGGGCATCAGGCTCCGGATCACCCGGTGATTCCGGGCATCCCCGAGACCGATTACATCAAGTCCTGCTTTGTACGCTCACTAACAGGCTTCTTCTGAAGCATTTGAAGTCGGGGTCAGATGAAAGCTTTCATCTGACCCCATATTCACATTTCAGCCTCTCAGTGACATCACTTTCCAGCCGTTGTCCCGGGCAAATTGCTCCAGGGTCGGGTCCGGGTCTACGGCCACCGGGTTGTCCACTTTTTTCAGCAGCGGCAAGTCATTGTGGGAGTCGCTGTAGAACCAGGCCCCCTCGAGTGTCCTGTTATGGGCACTCAGCCAGTCATCCAGTCGCGCGACTTTGCCATCCTGAAAGCTCGGAGTGCCGGCCACTTCGCCTGTATAACGGCCGTTGACAAGCTCGGGCTCGGTGGCAATCAGATGTTCGATGCCGAGGGCCTCGGCAATGGGTTCAGTCACAAAACGGTTGGTGGCGGTGATGATCATCAGGGTGTGACCCTGCTCCCGGTGGCTGTCCAGCAGCGTATTCGCAGTGGCCTGCATCATGGGGCGTACTTTTTTCTCCATAAAGGCTTCCCGCCACGCCAGTAGCTCTTCCATGTTGTGACTGGCCAAAGGCTGAAGGGCAAACCCCAGGTAGTGCAGAATATCCAGCTCGCCGTTCAGGTATTCCTGATAGAAGCGGTCGTTGGCAAGGCGGTATTCCTCGGCATCGACAATGCCTTCCTCCACCAGAAATTCGCCCCAGGCGTGGTCGCTGTCTCCGGCTAAAAGGGTGTTGTCGAGATCAAAAATTGCGAGCGTCAAGCGGCTACCTCCGGTGATCACAGGGCTTGCAGTAAAACGCCAAGTCTATCATGACCTGTCCCCAACGGCTCCGTTTGCCGAACCCTTGGGATTCTGTAAGAATGAGAGCAACTTGGACAAATCCGACCGGTGAATTTTTGTACCGGTCAACCGACTTTTGAGAGGACTGTGCCGTGATCGATTCAGACGGTTTCAGACCCAACGTCGGAATCATTCTGGCCAATCACAGAGGAGAAGTTCTCTGGGCAAGGCGAATAGGGCAGGACTCCTGGCAGTTTCCCCAGGGTGGCATCAAACATGATGAATCCCCCGAGGATGCGCTGTACCGGGAGCTTGGAGAGGAAATCGGCCTCTGTGCAAACGATGTGGAAATCATCAGCTGCACGCGAGGCTGGCTGAGGTATCGACTCCCGAGGAGGATGGTACGCCAAAACTCCCACCCCGTTTGTGTGGGCCAAAAACAGAAATGGTTCCTGCTGAGGATGTTATCGCCGGACGCGCAGGTTTGCGTGGACGGTACGGATTCACCGGAGTTCGACGGCTGGCAGTGGGTAAGCTACTGGTATCCGTTGGGGCAGGTGGTTTCATTCAAGCGAGAAGTGTATCGACGCGCGCTGAGAGAGCTTGCGCCGCGACTGTTCTACAACATGGAGCAGTGGCACAGGGCGGAGCAGAATCGGCGTTTACAGGAACACCAGAAATGACGGACTGACACCGCCATGCTGAGCATTCTGCGAAGTCTAGTACAAGAGGTAAACAGCGCCCGCGATCTGCAGGAGGCGCTGGATATCATTGTATCGCGGGTGCAGAAAGCCATGGGAACCGAGGTCTGTTCCGTCTACCTGCTTGACCCTGCCACCAACCGCTACATTTTGATGGCCACCGAAGGCCTTTACCGCAAGGCGGTTGGCCAGGTGAGCCTGGCCTATTCAGAGGGTCTTGTCGGCCTGGTGGGCTCTCGTGAGGAGCCTATCAACCTCGAGGATGCGCCCTCCCATCCACGCTATCGTTACTTCCCCGAGACTGGTGAGGAGCGCTTCCGCTCGTTCCTGGGTGTTCCGATCATTCACCATCGCCGGGTGTTGGGTGTGCTCGTTGTCCAGCAGAGGGAGAGTTCCCGGTGCTTTGATGAGGGCGAAGAGGCATTCCTGGTAACCGTTTCCGCTCAGCTGGCGGGGGTCATAGCCCATAGTGAAGCCACCGGCGCCATCAGTGGCCTGTCCCTGACCGGTGAGGAGGCACACGATGTCAGTTTTAACGGCGTGCCGGGTGCTCCAGGTGTTGCCATCGGCAATGGCGTTGTCGTTTATCCATCCGCTGACCTTGATGTGGTTCCGGAAAAGCCGACTGACGATATTGATCAGGAACTGGCCCTGTTCGGAGCGTCGATTAAAGCGGTGAGGGAAGATATCGAGCGGGTTGCCAAGCGGTTGGCTTCGCAGCTGCGTCCTGAAGAGCAGGCCCTGTTCGATGTCTATCTGAGAATGCTGGGCGACGATGCCATGCCTGGTGAGGTGTCGAACAAGATCAGGGAAGGGATCTGGGCCCAGGGCGCTCTCAAGCAGGTGGTCCAGCAGTACATCCGTCATTTCGAGATGATGGACGATCATTACCTGCAGGAACGCGCTGTTGATATCCGGGACCTGGGCCGCCGTCTGCTGTCTCATCTGCAGGAAGGCGAGCAGAAACACCTGAACTACCCCGAGCGCACGGTCCTGGTCAGCGAAGAGCTGACACCGGCCATGCTTGGCGAGGTCCCCAAGGGGCAGCTGGTGGGTCTGGTGTCGGTCAAAGGCTCCAGTAACTCTCATGTCGCCATTCTGGCACGCGCCATGGGCGTGCCGACTGTTATGGGGCTGGTCGATATTCCCGTAAATCAGCTCGACGGCAAGGAACTGATCGTAGACGGCTTTGAGGGCCAGATTTTTGCTTCGCCATCGGCAGACCTCCGCTCCTACTACCAGGCGATCTGCGACGAAGAAGACGAACTTATTCGCGGGCTTGAAGTTCTCAAGGACAAGCCCTGTGAAACCACCGATCACCATCGGGTCTCACTGCTGGTGAACACCGGGTTGATGACCGATGTGGTGCGCTCGCTCTCGCACGGTGCCGAGGGTATCGGTCTTTACCGGACCGAAGTGCCCTTCATGATCAAGGACCGCTTCCCCTCAGAGCAGGAGCAGCGAGAGTATTACCGGGAGCAGCTCGAAGCCTTCGCGCCGAGCCCCGTTACCATGCGTACGCTGGATATTGGCGGCGACAAGGCGCTGACCTATTTCCCGATCCAGGAGGAAAACCCGTTCCTGGGCTGGCGGGGTATCCGCGTTACCCTCGACCACCCGGAGATCTTCCTGGTTCAGGTTCGGGCCATGCTCAAGGCCAGCGAGGGGTTGAACAACCTCCAGATCATGCTGCCAATGATCTCCAACATCTCGGAGGTGGAGGAGTCCCTGCACCTGATTTACCGGGTGTACCACGAAGTTCGGGAAGAGGGTTACGACATTCACATGCCCAAGGTGGGCGTGATGGTCGAAATCCCCGCTGCCGTTTACCAGATTCGGGAACTGGCGGACAGGGTGGACTTCCTCTCTGTTGGTTCCAACGACCTGACCCAGTATCTGCTGGCGGTGGATCGTAACAATCCCCGGGTTGCCCAGCTCTATCACTCGTATCACCCGGCGGTGCTCCAGGCGCTGGTGCGAATCGCCCAGGACGCTCACTCGGTGGGCAAGCCTGTTGGCATCTGCGGTGAACTGGCGGGTGATCCCGGCGGTGCGCTGCTGTTGATGGCCATGGGTTACGATTCCCTGTCCATGAACGCCGCCAGCTTGCCCAAGGTCAAATCGGTGATTCGCAGTGTCAGCCGTGAGTGGGCCATTCAGCTATTGGAGGATGTGTTGTTACTGGACTCGCCTCACGTGATCAAGAGCTGTGTCGACCTGGCGTTGCGTAATGCCGGCTTCGGCCGTTACCTGCGCCCCGGCAAGTCGACGGCTATGGCGGTATCAGAGGCCGCCGTTTCCTGATCGCAGGTACGGGTTTGGGCAATATAGGGTGCGCACTCTAAATACGGTTGTTATCTTGAAACTGGAATTATCCGGCGGTCTGCCTGAAGGACCCGCATTCTTAATCCGGAAAAGGGAAGGCTATGAGCTCGCCAATTGACCATAAACCCGCTCCCCGCATCGGGCTTGCCCTTGGTGGCGGTGGTCCTCTGGGCGGCATTTATGAAATCGGAGCGCTCCGGGCGCTGGATGAGGCACTTGATGGTCTCGATTTCAACAACATCGATGTCTATGTTGGTGTTAATGGCGGCTCTTTTGTGGCGGCGAATCTCGCCAACCAGATGACCACGGCGCAACTTTGCCGAATTTTCGTGCGTAACGAGGCGGAAGTACACCCGTTCCATCCGGAAGTATTCTATCGCCCGGCTTTCCGGGAGATTGGCAGTCGATTGCTGGCAATTCCCGGGTTGGTTTCGACGGCAGTGAGTCGCTTCGTCAACAACCCCTACGATCAGAGTCTGCTGGAAGCCATGACCATCCTGGCCCAGGCAGCCCCTGCCGGCTTGTTTGATAACGAGGGCCTGCATGAGTATCTCAAACGGGCCTTCACCATGCTTGGGCGCACCAATGATTTCCGTCAGCTCAAGCGCAGCCTCTACATCGTGGCTGCCGATGTTGAGAGTACCGAAGCGGTCTGCTTTGGTGCTCCCGGTTTTGATCATGTGCCCATTTCCAAGGCTATTCAGGCCAGCACTGCCTCACCGGGGTTGTATGTGCCAGTGGAAATCGATGGGCGGTATTATGTGGACGGTACGCTGCGCAAGGGTTTGCACGCCTCCGTGGCTTTTGAAGACGGTGCCGACCTGGTTTTCGCCGTGAATCCCCAGGTGCCGATTGACGCCAGTGCGGCGGTCCGGGCCGGCTCCATGAAGCCGGGCGAGCTGACCCGCTCAGGTATGCCAAACGTTCTGTCACAGACCTTCAGGACCATGGTGTACTCAAGGATGCAGTCGGGCATTGCCCAGTATGCCCGGGATTATCCCGACAAGGATATTCTGCTGTTTGAACCCACCCGAGACGACGCCAAGCTGTTCTTCTCCAACGTATTCAGCTTCCAGTCCCGTAGAATGGTGTGTGAGCACGCCTATCAGATGACACGGCGGGATCTTCTGAGTCGCGCAGATCAGCTGGAGCCCAAGCTGGCGAAATATGGCATCAAGCTTCGCCGGGATCGCCTTGAAGACGAGCAGCGGACGATCAGTACCAGTCTATACGGCGAAATGCTGCCACTGTATGTGGCCAAGGGCAGGAAGAAAAAAGCCGAGAAGGGCCGGTTGGCGGGTGGCTTGACTAACGTTTCGCACCTCTTTTCAAAGGCGCAATAATGTTCAGTAGGCGAGGGGGCAGATGACTGTGTCATCTGCCCCCTCGCTCACGCCTACAGAATGTACCGGCTCAGATCCTCGTCTTCGGACAACTCTCCAAGCTTTTCATCCACGTATTCGGCGGTTACCTCGAAGCCATCGGTAACCTTGTCACCGGCATCGAAGGAAAGGGTTTCAAGCAACCGCTCAAGGACGGTATGCAGCCGACGGGCACCGATGTTTTCAGTGCTCTCGTTCACCTTCCAGGCAACCTCGGCGATACGTGCAATGGCATCCTCCCGGAAGGTCAGTTTCACACCTTCGGTCAGCATCAGCGCTTCGTACTGCTGCACCAGGGAGGCATCCGGTTCGGTCAGGATGCGTTTGAAGTCCTCGGGTGTCAGTGCCTGAAGCTCAACGCGGATCGGCAAGCGGCCTTGCAGCTCCGGAATCAGATCCGAGGGCTTGGACAGGTGGAACGCGCCGGAAGCGATGAACAGAATATGATCGGTGCGCACAGATCCGTATTTCGTGCTTACGGTGCTGCCCTCAATTAACGGGAGCAGATCGCGCTGGACGCCCTCGCGGGAAACATCCGACGAGGTATTCTCGGATCGCTTGGCGACCTTGTCGATCTCGTCCACGAACACGATGCCATTCTGCTCGACGGCCTGAATGGCTTTCTGCTTGATCTCTTCTTCGTTGACCAGCTTCGCAGCCTCTTCTTCCTTGGCCCGCTTGAGGGCGTCAGAAACCTTCATCTTCCGTGTTTTTCGCTTGTCGGAAGACAGGTTGGAGAACATGCTCTGCAGCTGATTGGTCATCTCCTCCATGCCCGGAGGCGCCATAATTTCGACTCCGGCGTTGGAATTACGCAGGTCGATCTCGATTTCCTTGTCATCCAGTTCGCCCTCCCGGAGTTTTTTCCGGAACAGCTGGCGAGTGGAGGAGTCGGAACTGCGTTGGCTGTCTTCACCGAAATCCCGGGGCGGCGGGATCAGTGCATCAAGGATGCGCTCTTCCGCCGCGTCCAATGCCCGTTCTTCGTGACGCTTCATTGCTGCTTCGCGCAGCATCTTGACGGCCATATCCGCCAGATCACGAATGATGGATTCCACGTCGCGGCCGACGTAGCCGACTTCGGTGAATTTGGTGGCCTCCACTTTCAGAAACGGGGCATCGGCCAATTTTGCGAGGCGCCGGGCAATCTCGGTTTTACCCACACCCGTGGGACCGATCATCAGGATGTTCTTGGGAGTGATCTCATCGCGCAGGCTGCTGTCCAGCTGCATCCGGCGCCAGCGATTTCTCAGGGCGATAGCCACCGCCCGCTTGGCTTCTTCCTGGCCCACGATGTGTTTGTTGAGCTCGTGGACAATCTCACGGGGAGTCATTGCAGACATGGTCGCTCCGGATCAGTCGTTTTTGGAGAGCACTTCAAGGGTGCGATTGTGGTTGGTGTAGATACAAATATCGGCGGCGATATCCAGACCTTTCTCGACTATCTCGTGGGCGGACAGGTCTGTGTTTTCCAGCAAGGCCCGGGCTGAAGCCTGGGCAAAGGGCCCGCCAGACCCGATGGCAATCAGGCCCTGTTCCGGCTCGATCACATCCCCGTTGCCGGTGATGATCAGCGAGGCGGTTTTGTCCGCTACAGCCAGCAAGGCCTCGAGCCGGCGCAGCGCACGGTCAGTTCGCCAGTCTTTCGCCAATTCCACCGCAGCCCTGGTGAGGTTGCCCTGGTGTTTTTCAAGCTGGGCTTCGAATCGCTCGAACAGGGTGAAGGCATCGGCGGTACCGCCCGCGAAGCCGGCGATCACCTGGCCGTTGTAGAGGCGGCGAACCTTCCGGGCATTGCCTTTCATTACGGTATTGCCGAGGGAAACCTGGCCGTCGCCACCCATGGCAACTTCGTCATCGCGCCTGACGGAAAGAATGGTAGTCATTTGGGCTCCAATTGCCTGATTGAAATTGGTATCCCGTTGTTATGGAGGCTTCTGGTGCGAATTCAAGGTGTTCGCACCCGGCCCGAAAGATCAGCCTTCCTTGGGGATCTTCCGGACCAGTGGCTGGATATTCAGGGAAACCAGTTTGTCGATGGCGGAGTTCATCTGGCTTCGGGAGGTGAAGGGGCCAACGTTGACGCGGTACCAGACCGAACCGTTGTCCAGGTCAATCCTCTGGGTACTTGCCCGCAAACCCTGGAAGGCAATCTGAGCCCGCTGTCGTTCGGCGTCCTCCTTGCTGCGGAAAGAGCCGGACTGAAGCAGATAATTGAAATCCGTTTGTGTCGGTCCGGGTGTGTATTCTTCGACTTTCGGCGGTACCACCTCGGATTCCGGCAGCATCTCGTAGAAGCGGAACCCGGGTTTTTCCTCTTCCTTCGCGGTCTCTGCGGGCGTCTTCGCAGGTTTCTGGGCCGGTTTCTCAGTGACTGCTGGCTGCTGCGAATGTGGACTCGTTGGCAAGGAGTTCAGGTAGACGATAAACCCGATAAAGCCGCCCACGGCCGCCAGGGACAGTATCCACTTGAGCGACAGGCCACCGTGCTGGGAGCGGGCACTGGCCGCCGGTTTCGGCCGGGCAGCCGTCGGCTTTGCCTGTTTCGCAGGCTTTTTGCGTGACGTAGCCGACGCTTTGGCGGGTCTGTCCTTACGGGCGTAGTCTCGGGACATTCGTCTTACATCTCTTCCGGTGCGCTGACGCCCAGCAGGTCCAGACCGTTGGCGATAACCTGCCTTATGGCAAGGTAGAGGCTGACCCTGGCGTCACGAACGGCGGTATCTTCAATCAATACCTTATGGGCGTTGTAATACGTATGGAACTGGCCCGCCAGGTCCCGCAGGTAGTGCGTGAGATGGTGCGGTTCACGTTGCACGGCGGAATTGGCAATGAGCTCCGGATACTTGGCCAGCTGGTTGGCCAGATCCTTTTCCTCGTCAAGCGTTAGCAGTGAGAGGTCGCCGATGCATTCGTTGCGGCCGCGCTCTGCACCTTCCTCGGCCAGTTTTCGAAGCACGCTGCAGATGCGCGCATGGGCATACTGCACGTAATAAACCGGGTTTTCATTGGTCTGGGAGCGAGCCAGATCGATATCGAAGGTCAATTGTGAATCGACGCGGCGCGCGGCCAGGAAGAATCGGGTGGCATCGCGGCCCACTTCATCAATCAGGTCCCGGACTGTGACATAGCTGCCGGCGCGTTTGGAGATTTTCACCTCCTGGCCGGAGCGGGTCACCATCACCATCTGGTGCAGCACGTAGTCTGGCCAGCCTTCCGGAATGCCGGCATTCAGTGCCTGCAAGCCGGCGCGAACGCGGGTAACGGTAGAGTGGTGGTCGGCACCCTGTTCGTTGATAACAGTGGTAAAGCCCCGTTGCCACTTGTCCAGGTGATAGGCGACATCCGGCAGGAAGTAGGTGTAGCCACCGTCCTTCTTGCGCATGACCCGATCCTTGTCGTCGCCGAACTCTGTGGTTTTCAGCCACATGGCACCATCCTGCTCGTAGGTGTAGCCATTTTCTTGCAGGCGTTTGACCGTGGCTTCAACCTTGCCGTCCTCGTACAGGGAGGATTCCAGGAAATAGACATCGAACTGAACGCCGAAGGCTTTCAGATCCAGGTCCTGCTCCCGGCGCAGGTAGGCGACGGCGAATTCGCGGATGGCGTCGCGGTCTTCGGGGTCCGCCTTGGCGGTCACTTCCCGATCGTCCGCTGTGACGGTGTCGCCAGCAAGGTAGGCCTTGGCGACATCAACGATGTAGTCGCCCCGGTAGCCGTCCGCCGGCCAGCTCTCGTCGTCCGGCGTCAGACCTTTCACCCGCGACTGAACTGAGAGTGCCAGGTTATCAATCTGGGCCCCGGCGTCGTTGTAGTAGAACTCCCGGGTCACATCGTAGCCGTTTGCTTCGAGCAGCCGGCAAAGGCAGTCGCCAATCGCCGCGCCACGCCCGTGGCCAACGTGGAGTGGGCCTGTGGGATTGGCCGAAACAAACTCCACCTGAACTTTTTCGCCCTGGCCCTGGTTGTTGCGGCCAAAACGATCGCCTTCATTCAGTATGGTGTTGACCACTTCAAAAGCACTGGCCGTGCTCATAAAGAAGTTGATGAAACCGGGCCCGGCAATCTCCACTTTCTCCACCGCGTTGCTCTGCGGCAGCTTCTCGATAAGCGCCTCCGCCAGTTTGCGAGGCGGGCAACCGGCAGCTTTCGAGGCAACCAGGGCAATGTTGCAGGCATAGTCGCCGTGGGACTTGTCCTTGGTATTGCCCACCTGTGGAGTGAAGGACTGGTCCGCAGGCAGCGTGCCATCGGCTTGGAGTGCTGCCAGTGCAGACTGGAGCAGATCGGAAACGGTCTCTTTCATGCTGTCAGATGACTCGGTTTACAGGAGAATTGGATTCGGGGCAGGAGGCCCGTTGAAAACAGAAGGCGGCTATTATCGCGGAAAGTTTGGCTGCAAGCAAAAGGCTCGGGATTCCGCAGTCTCGGCTCAAATTATCCTGTTTCCTGCGGATCAACATCAATCATCCATTTGACCCCGGCAGGCAGCTTTCTCTGGTCCAGTTCCTGACAGATTCCGGTAAGCAGGCTGTTCAGCTTTTTCCGGTTGCGGGCGTTGAGGATCAGTTGCGCGCGGTGCTTGTCGGCGCGCCGGGCAATCATGGCTGGCAACGGTCCCCAGGTTTCGATGCCTGTGGTATTCGCGAGGGGCTTAATTGTATCCAGCACTTGCAAGCTTTTCTCCATGGTGTCGCCTTCTGCCCTGAAGATAGCCATGGCGCGGAATGGCGGGAATTGGCCTTCTTCCCGCTCTTTCAGGAGTTGGTCGGCGATGTCGAGGTAGTGGCCTTCGCACAGTGTCTTTAACAGCGGGTGGTCGCTGTGGCAGGTTTGCACAAGCACTTTGCCGGGCTTTGTGCCCCGTCCGGCGCGGCCACTGACCTGCAGAAGGGTCTGTATGAGTTGCTCGGGGGCGCGAAAGTCCACGCTGAACAGCCCACCATCCGCGTTTACCACCACCACGAGTGTGACATTCGGGAAGTCGTGTCCTTTCGCCAGCATCTGGGTGCCCACAAGCACGCACGGTTTGCCGGTGTTTACCTGGTTCAGGATGCCCTGGATGCTGCCTTTGCGCTGCGTGCTGTCGCGATCCACTCGCACCACCGGTGTATCCGGGAAAGCCGTGGCAAGAATGTCCTCCGTTCTCTCGGTGCCCTGCCCAACCGGTTTGAAGGCCTCACTCTTGCACTTTGGGCACTGCTCGGTCGCCGCCGTCTGGTAGTCGCAGTGGTGGCATCTCATCGCCCGGTCCCGGCGGTGGTAGGTCAGGCGAGTGTCGCAGCGCGGGCATTCAACCATGTGGCCGCAGTCAAAGCACATCATGACCGGGGCAAACCCTCGCCGATTGACGAAAACCAGCGCCTGCTCACCTTTTGCCAGAATCTGTTCGATGGCATTCAAGGCAGGGCGGGAGAGGCCGCCCTCCAATGGGCGACTCCGGATATCCAGCAAGCTGATGACCGGGGGCGCAGCATTGCCGGCGCGCTCTTCAAGCTTTACCAGATGGTATTTGGCCTGCTCTGCATTATGAACGGATTCCAGCGACGGAGTGGCGGATCCCAGAATTACGGGGCATTTGTTCAGGTGTGCGCGGTAGACGGCCAGGTCCCGGCCGGAGTACCGAAAACCTTCACCCTGCTTGTAAGAGCTGTCGTGCTCTTCATCGACAATGATGGTTCGCAGGTTGGTGAACGGTAGCAAAGCAGCCGATCGCGTACCTACAAGGATAACGGGCTCGCCGTTCCGCACTTTCAGCCATGTCGTCAGACGTTCACTGTCGTTCAGCGCTGAGTGCCATACGACAATCCGTGCGCCAAAATAGCGCTGGAATCGGGCGACCGTTTGGGGCGTCAGATTGATCTCCGGAACCAGTACCAGGGCCTGATCCTGATTTCCCAGGTGTTCTTTCAGGTAATGAAGGTAGATCTCGGTTTTTCCGCTACCGGTGATGCCGTACAGAAGGAAGGCGGAAAACCCTTCGTCCGGGGTAGCCAGCTGCTCGGCGGCAGATGTCTGCGCCTCGGATAATCTGGGTCGGCGGGCCAGCAGCTCGGGGGCTTCATTGAAATCCGCCGGTCGGGCTGGCGAGACAACCTCGATCAGTTGCTTCTCCTGCAGTGCCTTGAGTTGCGCCCGGTTGAATCCCGCCCTCAGAATATCGGTTGTCGGGGCGCCGTTGGATCGCTGGTTCAGCCAATCCCAAAGGGCTTTTTGTTTATGCGCATTCGCGGGAATCGTCGAGCCGCTGTCGATTGCCAGCCACCACTGATCCTTTTTTTCCTCTGCAATGCGCCCTCGTCTGAGTGCTGGGGGCAGGGCAGTGAACAGGCATTCGCCGAGCGGATGCTGGTAATAGTCGCTTGCCCAACTGAGAAGCTTGAAGGTTTCCACGGGCAATGCAGGCCAGTTTTCCATTGCCCCTGCCACAGCCTTGAGAGTGATGCCGGGAGGAGGCTCAACGCCCACCTGAACAACAAGACCCGTTGCCTGCTGCCGGCCAAAGGGGATTCGCACTCTCTGACCCGGCGTCAATTCAAGGTCTTCTGGAATAATGTAATCAAAGAGTCGACGCAGAGGACGATTCAGGGCGATGCGTGCAATCAATGGCACCGAGTGCTCCACTGGATGACGGGTGTCACGGTTTTTCCTTATCCTGTTTCAGTCGGCGGCCTGCCGCGAAATCCGGGGAGGGCGAGTCCGGAAGTCAGGTGTGGTGCTTGCCTGCAGCAATAATTGCAAGTAAGATTCGCGGTCTGTTTCCGGCAGGGCATGATTGTGCCCCGTCTTCTCAATTGATTCAAACATGCGGTGCCTGGCGCCTGGGTAATCAAGATACCCCGCGATCAGGTAGCGGCATGACCTAACGAGGTTCGCCATGAAAGAAGGTATCCACCCCAAGTACGAAGAAATTACCGCCACCTGTTCTTGCGGTAACACATTCAAGACCCGTTCTACCTACACCCATGATCTGCAGCTGGACGTGTGTTCACAGTGCCACCCGTTCTACACCGGCAAGCAGAAAGTTATGGATACCGGTGGTCGTATTGACCGTTTCCAGAAGCGTTTCGGTGGCCGTATTGGCGGCAAGAAAGACTGATCGCAGTGGACTCGGAAAAGCGCCTTCGGGCGCTTTTTTTGTGCCCGGAGCTCATAGTGTACTCATAAGATACATACGCAATTAGCACTATTGACTGTTCACAAAATGTTCATGGCCCACTTGTCGTTTCGGGTCTGGCGGGCCATAATGGCGCGCTCTGCTGGATAGGGGCCCTCCGGTTCGGTGTTAACTAGAGGCTCCACAGCTCCGGCGGTTCATTACCTTTAAACGTGACAAACGGAACAGTGGCAATGTCTCAAGATCTGAAAGAAGCAGCCCTTGAATATCACGCCAAGCCGCGGCCTGGTAAGCTGAGTGTCGAAATCACCAAGCCAACCAAGACCTCCCGCGACCTTTCCCTGGCGTATAGCCCCGGGGTTGCCGAACCGGTCCGCGAGATCGCAAAGGACCCGGAAAACGCATACAAGTACACTGCCAAGGGCAACCTGGTGGCTGTTATCTCTGATGGTTCCGCGATTCTTGGTCTGGGTAACCTGGGTCCGCTGGCAAGCAAGCCGGTTATGGAAGGCAAGGGCGTACTGTTCAAGCGCTTTGCCGGAATTGATGTCTTCGATATTGAAGTCAATTCCGAGAGCCCGCAGGCGTTTATCGAAACAGTTGAGCGTATTGCAGATACCTTCGGTGGTATCAATCTGGAAGACATCAAAGCGCCCGAGTGCTTTGAAATTGAGCGCGCGCTGATCGAAAAGTGCAACGTGCCCATCTTCCACGATGACCAGCATGGTACTGCCATCGTAACTGCAGCCGGCATGATCAATGCCCTCGAGCTGCAGGGCAAAAAGATTGAAGAGGCGAGGGTGGTCTGCCTGGGTGCCGGTGCTGCCGCCATTGCCTGCATGAAGATTCTGATCAGCTGCGGTATTCGTTCTGAGAACATCTTCATGCTTGACCGCAAGGGTGTGATCCACTCTGGTCGTGATGATTTGAATCAGTACAAGGCAATGTTCGCCAACGACACGGACAAGCGCACTCTGGACGACGCGATTGATGGTGCTGACGTATTCCTGGGGCTGTCCGGTCCGGATCTCCTGACTGCTGAACAGCTCAAGAAAATGGCTCCCAAGCCGATCGTTTTCGCCTGCTCCAACCCGGATCCGGAGATTAGCCCGGAAATTGCCCTGGCAACCCGCGATGATCTGATCATGGCCACCGGTCGCTCTGATTATCCGAACCAGGTTAACAATGTGTTGGGTTTCCCGTTCATTTTCCGTGGAGCGCTGGACGTTCGTGCCAATGCGATCAACGAGGAAATGAAGGTGGCGGCCGTCAATGCAATCCGTGAGCTGGCCAAGGAGCCTGTGCCTCAGGAAATTTGCGAGGCATACGGTGTGGAGAGTTTCGAGTTCGGGAAAGAGTACATCATTCCCAAGCCGATGGACGTCCGCTTGCTGGAAGTTGTGCCGGCCGCCGTTGCTCGCGCTGCCGTGGATTCCGGCGTTGCACGTAATCCATACCCTGCGCACTACCCGCTGAAGTCAATGGACGACATTATCTGATCTGTCATCCAGGGTATAAAAAACCGGCGGTGATCCCGCCGGTTTTTTTGTGCCTGCTCCTGATGTCAGAAGATTCGCCTTGACAGGTCGTCTTCCTCGGAGCCTCCATTGCGGTCGTTCTCGGTTTCGGATGTCAGGGGCGGTGGCGCATCCTCTTCCCGGAAGACCTCGAAAATGCCATCCTCGCCCGGCCTTGCGCGCTGTCCGGTTTCGGGGTTGATCCGGATATTGACGATGCCATTGGGTCGAGGCATGAAGGAAGAGGGTGCCCCTTCGAGCGCCACTTCCATATAGTCCAGCCAGATGGGGAGCGCGGTGCTGGCGCCAAATTCGCGTCTGCCCAAAGGTGCCGGTTGGTCGAATCCGACCCAGGTAGTTGTTGCCACTTCGTGATTGAAGCCGGCAAACCAGGTGTCTTTCTGTTCGTTGGTGGTGCCGGTTTTGCCGGCGATGTCATCCCGGCCAAGGGCCAGCGCTCGTCTGCCGGTACCGCGACGAATGACGTCCTGCATCATTGAATGCAGAATAAAGACCGAGCGTTCGTCCGCCAGTCTTGGCATAACCCGAACCTCGGGCGAGTCCTCACTTGTTTCAGAGACATTGGCGCCGGTGTTTGGCGAGCCTTCTTGCTCGCCCGATGGTTCCTGTGCTGTATCGTCGTCGCAGTCTTTGTCGCACAGAACGGTTTTCGGCGCCTGGTAAATGGTCTCACCGCTAAAGTCAGTGATAGTCTCGATGAGGTAGGGTTCAACGTCGTAGCCTCCGTTGGCAATCACGGCCATGCCTCGGGCAAGTTCCATGGGAGTAAGCTGCCCGCTGCCCAGGGAGAGTGACAGATCGTCCGGCATGTTTTCTACCGGGATTTCCAGTTGTGCCAGGTAATCCAGCGTGTTCTGGATGCCCAGGTCGCGCAGCAGTCGGATTGAGACCAGGTTGCGTGAGCGATAGAGTGCTTCCCGCAGGCGGGTTGGGCCATAGAACTGTCCGGAGGAGTTCTGGGGGCGCCAGGCAGTCTCCAGTTCCGAGTCATCGAAGACAATCGGCGCATCGTTGTAGATGGTCGCCGGTGTCATGCCGCTTTCCAGAGCGCTCAGATAAAGAAAGGGCTTGAAGGTGGAGCCAGGCTGTCGTCTTGCCTGTATGGCACGGTTATATTTGCTCTGACCAAAACTGTAGCCTCCGCTCAGTGCCTCAATGGCGCCGGTTTTGGCTTTCAGTGAAATGAGCGCGCCTTCAACCCTCGGGATTTGAGCAAGCGCAACAGAGGCTTCAGCGAGCTGCTCCGACTGCTCATTCGGGGATTCGTTCCCGTTGGCTTCTGGCTCTGGCGAGGCCGATTCCGGGTTCTGGGCGCGCACATAGATAACGTCGCCGGGAGCCACAACATCGGAGGGTTTCTCAGGCTCAGGGCCTGTGAGATTTTCAGTTTTGTAGCGCCTCGCCCAGGTCATGGTTTCGAAAGCCATGGTGGCGGGGCCGATGCGGCGCGCGTGCACCGCCACTTTGCCGGATTCGTCGTCAACCTCTGTGACGATTGCGGGAAGCAGGGACTCCACGCGAGGGTAGTTCAGGATCAGATCTGATGGCTCACTCTCGGCGAGGGTTTCCTGATCAATCTGCCCAATGGGGCCCCTGAAGCCGTGGCGCCGATCATAGGCTTCAAGGCCGTCTCTTAATGCCTCTGTGGCAACCTGCTGTTTCTTGCCGTCAACTGTGAGGGTGACGGTGTAGCCATCGGTGTAGGCGTCCTCGCCGAACCGCCGAACCATCTCGGATCTCGCCATTTCGGCAACATAGTCGGCGTCGACTTCAGTCTCCGTGCTGTTGTAGCTGGCAGTAATGGGGGCGGAAACAGCAAGTTCGTGGGCATCCGGAGTGATGTATCCCAGGTCGCGCATTCGTCCGAGAATCCAGTTGCGCCGGATCATCGCACGGTCCGGATTGGCCAGGGGGTTGAATGCCGAGGGCGCTTTTGGCAAGCCGGCGAGCATGGCCATTTGGGCCAGGGACAGTTCCGAGACCGGCTTGTTGTAATAAACCTGTGCAGCGGCGGCAATTCCGTAGGCCCGATTGCCCAGATAGATCTTGTTCAGATAGAGCTCGAGAATGCGGTTTTTATCCAGTTCACGTTCGATCTGAAGAGCCAGAAGTATCTCGTTGAACTTCCGGATAAAGGTTCTGTCCCGTGACAAAAAGTAATTTTTTGCAACCTGCATTGTGATGGTACTGCCCCCGGACTGGATCTCGCCGGTAGAGACCAGTTCGATTGCAGCCCGCGCCAGGCCTTTGATGTCGACCCCGAAGTGCTCGTAAAAACGCGAGTCTTCAGCCGCCATAAAGGCTTGTAACTGAATTGTTGGGATCTGTTCGATTGTGATGGGTGCCCTTCTCTTTTCACCGAATTCTGCTATTAATCTGTTGTCTTTGCTATAGACCCGTAATGGCGTCTGAAGCTTGATGTCCAGAAGCTGATGTACCGGCGGAAGGCCAGGGCGAAGGTAAAGATAGAAGCCTGAGGTTACGATAACGGCGACACTCAGTCCGGTAAGAAACAACCAGGCAAAAAGGCGAGATGTGCGCAACAAATGAGACATTTTTTTCTGACAACTGTTGGATATAGGTCTATCATTTGAGAAATTGCTTTAGGATGGAAGAGGTGCTTCACCGCTGCAATAGTTCTCAACTAAAGAAGAACACGCATTGTAGACGTAATGGTGAAGAAATTCTCTTAAATAAAAAACACATAAGTTACGTAACCGGGTGCATCTAACCAGGTATAGGGTGAGCGCGTGTTTGGATTAGGAAAGAAATCCAGTGCAGTGCTGGGCGTGGATATAAGCTCCAGCTCGGTCAAACTTCTGGAGCTGTCAAAGCAGGGTGACCGTTATAAGGTCGAAAGCTACGCGGTGGAGCCGTTACCGGCCAATGCCGTGGTGGAAAAGAATATTACGGACGTTGAAGCAGTGGGCGAAGTGATGAAGCGAGTCGCTTCCAAGTCCCGCTCCGGCGTAAAGCAGGTAGCAGTTGCGGTATCAGGTTCGGCGGTAATAACCAAGGTCATCCAGATGGACGGTGGCCTCAACGAATTCGAGATGGAAGACCAGATTGCCCTTGAGGCCGATCAGTATATTCCATACCCACTGGATGAAGTGGCCATCGATTTCGAAGTTCAGGGCCCCTCCGAAAGCAACCCCGACCAGGTAGATGTTCTTTTGGCTGCATGCCGAAAGGAAAATGTCGACATTCGAGAAGATGCGCTCGAGATCGCCTCTTTGACGACCAAGGTGGTTGATGTCGAAGCCTACGCCCTTGAGCGGGCCTACGCGTTGATCGAGCCGCAGCTGGACTCCCAGGGCGAGGAGCTGGTGGTGGCAATTGTTGACATCGGCGCGACCATGACCACGCTGAGCGTTCTGGCCGGCGGCAAAACCGTTTACACCCGCGAACAGATTTTTGGTGGCAAGCAACTGACCGAGGAGATCCAGCGTCGTTACGGCCTGTCTCTGGAAGAGGCCGGTCTTGCCAAAAAACAGGGTGGATTGCCCGATGACTACGAATCCGAAGTGCTGACTCCGTTCCGCGAAGCCGTGGTGCAGCAGGTGGCCCGGGCACTTCAGTTCTTCTTTGGCGCCAGTCAGTACAATGCTGTCGATTACGTGGTTCTGGCAGGAGGCACTGCCTCGATTCAGGGGCTGACGGAGATGGTCGAAGAAAAGACGGGAACGCCGACAATGGTCGCGAATCCTTTTGCAGACATGGCAGTAGGGTCACGGGTCAACGCATCGGCACTGAGTAATGATGCGCCTTCCCTGATGATTGCCTGCGGCCTGGCAATGAGGAGCTTCGACTGATGGCAAAGATTAACCTTCGACCGTGGCGCGAGGAACTTCGTGCCGAGAAGCAGAAGCAGTTTGTGGTCATGATTCTGGGCGCTGCGATCATTGCTGGCGGCCTGGTCTTCCTCTGGAAAACCGATATGGATAGCCGGATTGCCTACCAGGAATCCCGCAACGCCTACATCGAGACCGCCACCAAAAAGCTGGATCAGCAGATCAAGGAGATCGAAAACCTCAAGCGCAAGCGGGATGAGCTCCTTGCCAGAATGCAGGTTATTCAGGATCTCCAGGGCAAGCGACCCGTGATCGTGCGCGTCTTCGACGAACTGGTGCGGACATTGCCCGATGGCTTGTTCTACACCGATCTCAAGCGAACCGGCGAGCGCGTTGATATTGTGGGGATGGCGGAGTCTAACAGTCGGGTTTCCACGCTTATGCGCCAGTTCGAGGACTCCGAATGGTTCACGGATCCCAACCTCTCGAATGTCTCTGCAGCTGATAGTCGCCGGGCCGGTTACAGCCAGTTCAATCTCTCGGTTAAACAGAAAACGCCCGAGCCCGAAGGGGAGGATAAGTAATGAGCCTCGCGGACTCTCTTAAAAGCCTTAATGAATTTGATATCAACGATCTTGATGTCAACAACGCCGGTATCTGGCCTGCTCCCATCAAGTTCATTGTAGTCCTGATAATCTTCGGGCTCATCGCCGGCGGTGGCTACTGGTTCTTTATCAAGGACCAGTATGCTCAGCTAGAGCGTGTAGAGCGCACAGAGCAGGAGCTGCGAAAAACCTATGAAGAAAAGGCCTACCAGGTGGCCAACCTTGAGGTCTTCAAGGCCCAGATGGCTGAAATGGAAGAAACCTTTGGTGCTCTGGTAAGGCAGCTTCCGAGTGAGACGGAAGTGCCCGGGTTGCTTGAGGACATTACGAATACGGCTCTGGGTAACGGCCTGGCACTTCAGGAAGTGGCTCTTCAGCCGGAGCAGCGGCGGGACTTCTATTCCGAGCTGCCCATCAACATCCGGGTGTCTGGCTCCTACCATGAGCTGGCATCTTTCGTCAGCAGTGTTGCGAGCCTTCCCCGGATTGTGACGCTGCACGACTTGACCATAAAACCAACTGGCGGAGACGGAGAACGGCTTGATATGCAGGTTGTAGCTCGTACCTACCGCTACCGGGCTGGAGAATGAGCATGACAGGAAAGCATGCGGTAAAAGCCTGGCTGGGTGTTTGTCTGGTGTCTCTCCTGACAGCCTGCTCCCAGGGCAACGGATTTTCAGATCTTGATCAGTTCATGGCCGAAACTCGGGCAAAACCGAGAGGGTATGTTGAGCCCTTGCCGGAGTTCAAGGCGTACGAAGCTTTCAGTTACTCAGCGGCAGATCGTCGGGCGCCATTTGAGCCGCCGATTGATGTCCAGCTCACTATGGTGGACGAACAGCCGATCAGTGATGTGGAGCCGGATCTGGATCGTCCCAGAGAGGTTCTCGAGAATTTTGACCTGAAAGCACTTCAAATGGTCGGCACGCTTCAGGGTGCATCGGGTAATCTGTTTGCTCTGATTGAAGACGATACCGGCGGGATCCATCGAGTCCGCACGGGAAATTACATGGGGCAGAACTACGGTCGCATTGTGGGCGTTAGTGAAACCCGTATCGAGCTCATTGAAATCGTTCCCAATGGCCGGGGTGGCTGGGTAGAGCGTCCTCGCTCCCTGACCCTGGAAGAGGGCGCAGGCTAAGGAGCGGCTGGATGAAAGTTGAAAGAAACATGCACGTACAAAAAAGTTTAGGGTCGAGGCTAGCGATGTTCAGAAAACTCAATGTATACGTCAGCGTGATTGCTTTTGGGTTGTTATCCGGCCTGGCCAACGCGGTCACGCTGGAAGACGTGTCGTTTTCGTCGCTACCGGGCGAGCGGCTTGAGGTGACACTGCAATTTGATGGGGCGCCACCGGAACCCTCCGGTTACACCATTGAGCGCCCCGCTCGGATCGCGGTGGATCTTCGGGATACGACCAGTGGTCTTGATAGCCGAAGCGTGCCTCTGGGGTCGGGTAATGCCCAGAGCATGACCGTGGTCGAAACCAAGGATCGAACACGGTTGATTTTCAACCTTGTCGAGCTGGTGCCCTATGACACAGTTCGTTCTGGTAACTCCCTGGTCATGACGATTGGTGGGCAGTCTGAGGGAGTTGTTGCCAGCGCCTCAACCTCCTCTTCACAGAGCAGTGGAACAACCAACGCGGCACCATCTAATACTCTTGCCGGCGTCGATTTCCGTCGTGGCAAAGACGGCGAAGGACGTGTGCTTGTGGATCTTGGCAGCTCCAGCACGCCAGTCGACCTGACAGAGCGTTCCGGCAAAATTCGTCTTACGATGAATGGTATTGCGGTGCCTGCAGATCTGCGGCGCCGGCTCGACGTGACGGATTTCGCCACGCCGGTTACTCGCATTGACACCTTTGTGGAAGATGGCAATGCCGTTGTTGAGATCAGCCCCCAGGGCAACTACGACTACATCGCTTACCAGTCTGGCACTCAGTTTACCGTCAGTGTCGAGGAGCTGAGTCAGGAAGAAGCGGAATCCCGCCGGGAAGAGAAGTTCCCGTATACCGGCGACAAGCTGTCCCTGAATTTCCAGGATATCGAAGTGCGCTCGGTGCTCCAGTTGATCGCCGACTTCACTGGACTGAATCTGGTGGCCAGTGACACCGTAGGTGGCAGCATCACTCTGCGACTTCAGAATGTACCCTGGGATCAGGCGCTTGATCTGATCCTGAAGACCAAAGGTCTTGATAAGCGTCAGATCGGTAATGTGTTGCTGGTAGCCCCTGCCGATGAAATTGCAGCTAGGGAGAAGCTGGAGCTCGAGACCAACAAGCAGATCGCCGAATTGGCACCGGTTCGCCTGGATATTATTCAGGTAAATTACGCAAAGGCAGCCGATATCGTTGGGTTGATTCAAGAGGACGAAGAACTGATCTCTGATCGCGGTTTCGTTTCCTCGGATGTCCGCACCAACACCATCAGTGTTCGTGAGACTGCAGAAAAGCTTGATGAAATCCGCCGCCTGGTCTCTACATGGGATGTGCCGGTACGGCAGGTCTCTATTGAGGCCCGGATTGTGCGTGCCCAGACCAACGTAGCTGAGAACCTTGGTGTTCGCTGGGGTGGCGCAGCATATGACATTAGCGGAGACAACATCTTTTCGGTCGGCGGTGGTCTTGATGGCGTGCAAGATGCCCGTGATTCCGCCGCGACTCCGGGATCTTTCCAGACGTCTTTCCCCGGCGCACTTGCGGTAGATCTGGGAGTGAGTGGTGACGGAGCGTCCTCCTTCGCAATCGGTTGGGGCAGCGACGACTTCCTGGTGGATCTTGAACTCTCGGCCCTTGAGAGTGATGGTCAAGCTGAAGTGGTTTCCCAGCCCCGGGTTGTGACTGCCGATCGTCAGACGGCGTCGATCAAGTCTGGTGAGGAAATTCCCTATCAGGAAGCGGCCTCCAGCGGTGCGACGTCTGTTTCTTTCAAGGAAGCCGTGCTCTCCCTGGAAGTAACGCCGCAGATTACACCGGATGACAAGATCATCATGGATCTGGTGGTCAATCAGGACTCCCGAGGCGAGGTGACTGCTGGTATTCCGTCGATCAATACCAACGAAGTCACCACCCAGGTTCTGGTTGGTAACGGTGAGACAGTTGTTCTGGGCGGTATCTTCCAGTCGGAAGTTGCGACCCAGACCACCAAAACGCCGTTCCTCGGAGATATTCCCTACCTGGGCCGTATCTTCAAGCGCACCGAACACATTGATGAGCGCAGTGAACTGCTGATCTTCATCACACCGAAGATCATCAAGAACGATCTGCTGCGCTAAACGGGTTAGCTCAAAGGCCGCCGCTTAAAACCGGCGGCTTTTTTGTGCCTGAATTTTGTCCAGGACGGGCCCCGAACTTATGCAATCACCGGCCCTGTGATATTCTCACCCGCCTGAACAAAACTGAGCGGAAGTTATGTCTTTGCCGAAACGCGTTGTCCTGGTTGGCCCCATGGGAGCAGGGAAAAGCACGATTGGCCGGATGCTCGCCAAAGAGCTCGGCTATCGTTTCCTCGATTCTGATCGCATCATTGAAGAGCGGTGCGGGGCCAACATCCCGTGGATATTTGATGTTGAAGGGGAGGACGGCTTCCGTCTGCGGGAAACAGCAATGCTGGACGAGTTGTCCCACGAGGACCGAACCGTGCTGGCTACTGGTGGCGGAGCTGTGATGCGCCAGGAAAACCACCCGATTCTCAAGAGAGATGCAACGGTCATCTATCTGAAAACATCCATAGAGCAGCAGGTAGAGCGTACACGCAAGGACCGCAATCGGCCTTTGCTACAGAACGACGACCCTGAGGCGGTCTTGCGGAAACTTTTCTCAATCCGCGATCCGCTGTATTCAGGTCTCGCGGACATCATCATGTTCACGGACAGAAAGAGTCCCCGGCTGGTGGTGCGTCAGCTGGTCAATCGGCTGAACCCGAAAACGCCGCGTCACAAAAGGCAGATACGTAAGGAAGGTCGCAACCATGTCTAATCGGTATCGGGAGCTCTCGGTAGAGCTCGGTGAACGCAGCTACCCCATATTTATCGGTGAGGGGCTTCTCGGCACTCAGGATCTGTCAGCTTTTGTTTCCGGGGCGCAGGTCATGATCGTTACCAATGAGACTGTGGCACCACTCTATCTTGAGCGGGCGAAAGCCAGCTTTCCGGGGAAGCGGGTTGATACCGTCGTACTTCCGGATGGCGAGAGGTTCAAGGATTGGCAGACTCTTAACAGCATCTTTGACGGTCTCCTTGAACATCGCCACACCCGAAAAACCACTCTGGTTGCCCTCGGTGGAGGTGTGGTCGGGGATATGGCTGGTTTTGCAGCAGCCTGTTATCAACGTGGTGTGCCGTTCATCCAGATTCCAACGACGCTGCTTTCCCAGGTCGACTCTTCTGTAGGTGGGAAAACCGGCATCAATCACCCGCTTGGCAAGAACATGATTGGGGCTTTCCATCAGCCGCAAGCGGTGTTGATAGACACGGCAAGTCTACAGACTTTGCCCGCCAGAGAGGTGTCAGCGGGGCTGGCGGAAGTTATCAAATATGGGCTGATCCGGGATCAGGGCTTTCTTGGCTGGCTTGAAGAGCACATGGATGCATTGGTCAGTCTTGATCCGGAGGCGCTGGCAGAAGCCATCTTCAGGTCCTGCGCTTGCAAGGCCGAAATTGTTGCACTCGACGAGCGCGAAGGTGGCCTCAGGGCGATTCTGAATCTTGGTCACACCTTCGGCCACGCGATCGAAACCTATGCCGGTTACGGCAACTGGCTGCACGGGGAAGCAGTAGGCACCGGTATGCTGATGGCTGCCGAATTATCCGCGCTTGAAGGGATGATCAGCCGTGACGATTGTGATCGTATAAACCGACTGATCCTCCGGGCCGGTTTACCGGATAAGCCCCCGGTTGCAATGACGGCCGATGACTTTATGGGTCTGATGGCTGTCGACAAGAAGAACGTGGATGGCCTTTTGAGGCTGGTCCTGCTTCGTTCGGTTGGAGACGCCGTGGTCACATCCGAAGCGAGTCCTGAAAACCTTGCTCTCACCTTTGCACGTTTTTGCAGCTCGACATGATGACGGCCCAAAGGCATCAATGATTTGGTAGCGGACCAGAAGACAAGGAAGACCCGTGACTGAAGAAAGCTTGAACAGTCTTGATGGCGGAGGCCTGTTCCCCAGGTTGCAGCAGCGCTACAGCCTCCGTGCCAACCCGCTGGAAATGGAGACGCCGTTCTTTCCGGATGCCATGCGTCATCACGCTCTGGAAGCGTTGCGCCATCTATGCGGCTTCGGTGATATGGCTCTGTTATTGACCGGAGCTGCTGGCTCGGGCAAAACCCGAATACTGGCGGAGCTGGTCCGCAGCGAATCATCCAGACTCGACTTTCACCGTATACCGGCGGCAGCGCTGACCAGCGCCCAGGCCCTTGCCCGGGACCTGAAAGCGGTTTCCCGCTCAAATCTCGGCCCGGAAGACAGCCCCCGAGACCTGGTTTATGGCTTTTTCAAGTGGTCTGAATCGCGGGTCCGAAAGGGCCAGCGTATGGTCCTTTTGATTGACGATGCCGACCGGGCGCCGACGGAGTTGCTAAGGCTTATCCTGTCCGCCTATCTGGCTTCAGAGCGTGGCTCTTCTGCCGTCCCGGTGTTTGCCGGAACGGATAGTCTGGTCCAGTCGATGGGCCTGGATGATGCGAGCACAAGTGTCCACCAGATACATCTGCGGCCTCTCACCAGGGATGAAATCGTTGCCTATCTGGAACCACGGGTTCACGCTGCCGGCGGCAAGGCAGGGGAACTTCTGAGTCCGGCCCGGGTCTCCAAAATTCACGCCCTGAGCCAGGGTAGCTTTGCGCGACTCAAGCGTGTGACTCCGGGCGTTTGGCTGGACATGGTGGCCTCGCCGAGTGTCGATCGCCCTAAGCACGTTCCGTGGAAGCGGTTCCTTTTGCCCGGGCTGGCCCTTGTGCTCCTTGCGGGCTCCTGGTGGTTTGTGTCGCGCCAGTATGATGAATCCGTGGCCGGCGAGACTGTAAAAGCACCGGAGCCGGTGAGAAAGAGCATAACCATTGGGCCTGAAACAGAGAATTCAGTGCCAACCCCGGAAGAGCCGTCGCAGGACCAGCCTGCCGTGGAGCCTGAAACGGTATTGACAGAGCCGGTAACCGAGCCGGAAGCTGATCAGCCAGAGCCAGAGCCAGAGCCAGAGCCAGAGCCAGAGCCAGAGCCAGAGCCAGAGCCAGAGCCAGAGCCAGAGCCAGAGCCAGAGCCAGAGCCAGAGCCAGAGCCAGAGGCCGCGCCGAGCTTCACTCCAGCAACCCCGGCGTATTTTTCGGCGATTGATCAGGTTCGGGCGCGTGGAGGCTGGACCATTCAACTGGTGGCCGGCAATCTCGAACAGACTGCTCTGAACGTTATTTCCCGCTATTCACAGCTTGGTGATCTGGTCTACACCCGCGGGGAAAGGCAAGGCCAGCCCTGGTTTATGGTATTCTATGGGGAATTTCCTACCCGGGAGGCGGCGAATGCCGCAGCATCCGATTTGCCGGAAGAACTGGCTTCCCGGTCACCCTGGGTGCGTCCGGTCGACAATTTATAGCGGCACTATTTATTCCGCTAACTTGTTGTTCCATAAACTTGTCGATTGGTAATTCCCGTTTCGGCTTCCCACAATAACTCCACGCCGATTTGAGTACGTATTTCTACGTGTGTAAAATAGCCAGCCCCCATTTTCAGTGTCAAAGGGTGGTTGTATGGCCGCGCGCCAATTAACTCTTTGATTGAAAAGCATTTCTACGCGAGAGAACGCTTATGATGACAGGTTTGTATCATCCCGACGAATTCAGGGACAACTGCGGATTCGGTCTGATCGCCCATATGAAGGGCGAGGCCAGCCACAAGTTGTTGCAAACTGCCATCGAGTCTCTGACCTGCATGACCCACCGAGGTGGTATCGCTGCAGACGGCAAGACCGGCGATGGTTGTGGCCTGCTGATCCAGAGCCCGGATGGCTTTCTGAAAAAAGCCGCCAAGGCAGCCTTTGGTAAGGAGCCAGGCGATCTTTTTGCCGTGGGGCAGGTATTCCTGAACCCGGATGAAGCCAAGGCTTCCGCTGGTCGCGCCGCTATTGAAAAGCGGTTGACCGAGCAAGGCCTGGAGATCCTCGGTTGGCGTGATGTGCCAGTGGATGACAGCTGCCTCGGGCCCATGGCGCTGGATTGCCTGCCCCGCATTGAGCAGGTCTTCGTGGTACCTGCCGGCAAGGCGGAGCGTGATTTTGCGATCAGCCTGTTCGTAGGTCGCCGGCACGCCGAAAGCGATATGGCCGATGATCCGGAATTCTATATCTGTAGCCTGTCGCACCGCACTCTGGCCTATAAGGGCCTGATGATGCCGGCGGACCTGGCCAATTTCTACAAGGATCTGGGTGACCCGGATCTTGAGACCGCTATTTGTGTTTTCCATCAGCGGTTCTCCACCAACACCATGCCACGCTGGCCACTGGCCCAGCCGTTCCGGTATCTGGCTCACAACGGTGAGATCAACACCATCGACGGCAACCGGAATTGGGCCATCGCCCGGGCCGCCAAGTTCAGTTCACCGGAACTTCCGGATCTGCAGACTCTGCAGCCGCTGGTGAATCTCACCGGTTCCGACTCCTCAAGCATGGACAACATGCTGGAAGTGCTGCTTGCCGGCGGTGTTGACCTGTTCCGCGCGGTCCGCATGATGATTCCGCCGGCCTGGCAGAACGTCGACAGCATGGACTCCGAGCTGCGGGCGTTCTATGAGTACAACTCCATGCACATGGAGCCCTGGGATGGTCCCGCGGGGCTGGTCATGTCGGACGGCCGCTATGCTGTGTGCATGCTGGACCGGAACGGCCTGCGCCCGGCTCGCTGGGTCATCACCAAGGATGACTTTATTACTCTGGCATCAGAGATTGGTACCTACGGCTATCAGCCCGATGACGTGGTTGCGAAAGGCCGTGTCGGGCCGGGTCAGATGCTGGCAATCGACACCGAATCCGGTGAAGTCCTGCACACCAGGGACATCGATCAGCGCCTGAAGACGGCGCAGCCTTACAAGCGCTGGCTTCGCGAGAATGCCCTGCGCGTGGAAACCACCCTCAACCAGGACACCCCGGATTTCAGGTTGATGGACTCGGCTGAACTTCTGGTGCACCAGAAGATGTTCATGGTGTCCTTCGAAGAGCGTGACCAGGTGTTGCGCCCGCTGGCGGAAAACGGCCAGGAAGCGGTCGGCTCCATGGGTGACGATACCCCGATGGCCGTGCTTTCAAGCAAGGTCCGCCACGTTGCTGACTACTTCCGCCAGAAGTTCGCCCAGGTGACCAACCCGGCGATCGATCCTTTGCGTGAGTCGATTGTCATGTCCCTGGAGACATGCCTGGGTGCTGAGCGTAACGTATTCGAGGAGACCTCCGATCACGCGGACCGGATTATCCTGACCACCCCCGTGCTGTCGCCAGCCAAGTTCCTGAAGATCGCCAACAACGAGCGCCCTGGTTTCGAGGTGGCTCGTATCTCCATGAGCTATCGCCCCGAACAGGGGCTGGAGCAGGCCATCCGCCAGGTTTGCGAAGAAGCGGAACAGGCTGTTCGCGATGGTAAGGTGCTTCTGATCCTCACCGACAAGGACCTGAAGGAAGGTGAATTGCCGGTCAACGCCCTCATGGCAACCGGTGCGGTTCATCACCATCTGGTGAAGCAGGGTCTGCGTTGTGACTCCAACATAATCGTGGAAACCGGTTGGGCCCGGGATCCCCATCATTTCGCGGTACTCTTCGGTTTCGGCGCGACAGCGGTGTATCCGTACCTCGCCTACCAGGTGCTCAACGATCTGATCCGTACCGGCGAATTGCTGATGGATCCGATTGACGCCAAGAACAACTATCGCAAGGGTATCAACAAGGGGCTGCTGAAGATCCTCTCCAAGATGGGGATCTCGACCATCACCTCCTACCGGGGCGCCCAGCTCTTCGAGGCGATCGGGCTGGCTGACGACGTCGTTGACCTGTGTTTCAAAGGTGTGCCCAGCCGTATCAAGGGGGCTGGCTTCTACGACTTCCAGCAGGACCAGGAGCAACTGGCTTCCGTGGCCTGGAAGCCGCGCAAGCCGATTGTCCAGGGTGGCTTGCTGAAGTACGTCCACGGCGAGGAGTACCACGCTTTCAACCCGGATGTCGTCGGCAAGCTGCAAGAAGCAGTAACCAGTGGCGACTATGGCCACTACAAGGAATACGCCGGGCTGGTCAATGAACGGCCGGTGGCAACCCTGCGTGATCTCCTTGGCTTCCGCAAGGACCTCAAACCGATTGATCTCTCGGAAGTTGAGCCGATCGAGAATATTTTCCCGCGCTTCGATTCCGCGGCCATGTCCCTGGGTGCGCTGTCTCCAGAGGCTCACGAGGCCCTGGCAGTCGCTATGAACACTCTGGGTGGTCGCTCGAACTCCGGCGAGGGCGGTGAAGATCCGGCCCGCTATGGCACCGAAAAGCGCTCCAAAATCAAGCAGGTGGCTTCCGGGCGTTTCGGCGTCACTGCCGAATACCTGCGTAGTGCGGATGTCATGCAGATCAAGGTGGCCCAGGGTGCCAAGCCAGGCGAAGGTGGCCAGTTGCCCGGTGGCAAGGTCAATGAACTGATCGCCCGCCTGCGTTATTCGGTCCCGGGCGTAACGCTGATTTCACCGCCGCCGCATCACGATATCTATTCCATCGAGGATCTGGCCCAGCTGATTTTCGACCTCAAACAGGTCAATCCGCAGGCTCTGGTGTCTGTGAAGCTGGTCTCTGAGCCCGGCGTCGGTACGATTGCCGCAGGTGTGGCTAAGGCGTACGCCGACCTGATCACGGTGTCCGGGTACGATGGCGGTACAGCGGCGAGCCCGCTGACGTCGATCCGCTACGCCGGTTCTCCCTGGGAGCTGGGGCTTACCGAAACCCAGCAGGCGCTGCGAGCCAATGACCTGCGTGGCAAGATTCGCCTGCAGACTGATGGCGGCCTGAAAACAGGTCTGGACGTGGTAAAGGGCGCGATCCTTGGTGCCGAGAGCTTCGGTTTCGGTACCACCCCGATGGTGGCGCTGGGCTGCAAATACCTGCGTATCTGTCACCTGAACAACTGCGCGACCGGTGTGGCTACCCAGAACGACCACCTCCGTGAAGAGCACTTCAAGGGCACGGTGGAAATGGCGATGAATTTCTTCCGCTTCGTGGCCGAAGAGACCCGGGAGTGGATGGCCAAACTGGGCGTGCGTACCCTGGAAGAGCTTGTGGGTCGCGTTGACTTGCTGGAGCGCCTGCCCGGTGATACCGAACGTCAGAAGAAGCTGGATCTGAGTCGCCTGCTGTCTAACGACCATATTCCTGCGGACAAGCCGCAGACCTGTCAGGTCGAACGGAATCACCCGTTCGATGAGGGCAGGCTCGCGGAACAGATGGTTCAGGATACCGCTGCGGCGATCAAAGAGAAGAGTGGAGGCGCCTGGTCCTATCGGGTCACCAACTGTGATCGCTCTATTGGCGCCCGCCTGTCTGGCGAGATCGCCCAGATCCATGGTAACCAGGGTATGGTGGATGCACCGATCACCCTGGACCTGACCGGTACCGCTGGCCAGAGTTTTGGTGTCTGGAACGTGGGTGGTCTCAACCTGATCCTTGAAGGGGATGCCAACGACTACGTCGGTAAGGGCATGACCGGTGGCAAGCTGGTTGTGAAGCCGCCCCGCGGCAGCGCGTTCAAGACTCAGGAAACCTCTATCGTCGGCAATACCTGTCTCTACGGCGCAACCGGCGGCAAACTCTTTGCTGCCGGAACCGCGGGTGAGCGATTTGCAGTTCGTAATTCCGGTGCCCATGCCGTTGTGGAAGGCGCCGGAGACCATTGCTGTGAATACATGACCGGTGGTCTGGTGACGGTGCTGGGCTCTACTGGCCACAACTTCGGTGCTGGTATGACCGGTGGCTTTGCTTACGTCATGGATATCAACAACACGTTCGTGGACAAATACAACCACGAGCTGGTGGAAATTCAGCGGATTTCCAGCGAGGACATGGAGTCCTACCGCAATCACCTGCGTGGTGTTATCCGGGAGCACATCTCGGAAACCGGCAGTGAGTGGGCAGAGCACATTCTTGAGAATTTCGACGACTACATTGGCCGCTTCTGGCTGGTGAAACCCAAGGCTGCGAATCTGCGCAGTCTGCTGGCCAGCACCCGGGCGCGTCCGGAGTAAGAGGCTGAGAGGGTTTGGGGCGAGCAGCCTGGCTGCCGCCCTTGTCGAAATCGAGTTGATGAGAGCATCCAGATGAAAGAACGACTGAGTAATGACTTCCAGTTTGTCGAGGTTGGACGTGTCGACCCGAAAAAGGTCCCGGCCAAGAAGCGGAAGAAAGAGTTTGGTGAAATTTACCACCCCTTCACAGCAGATAACGCGGCGTCCCAGTCCCATCGCTGTCTTGAGTGTGGTAACCCCTATTGCGAGTGGAAGTGCCCGGTTCACAACTATATTCCGAACTGGCTCAAGCTGGTTTCCGAAGGCAATATCATGCGGGCCGTCGAGTTGTGTCACCAGACCAACTCCCTGCCTGAAGTTTGCGGCCGGGTTTGTCCGCAGGATCGCCTGTGTGAAGGTGCCTGCACGCTGAACGACGGGTACGGTGCGGTTACCATCGGGTCTGTCGAGAAGTACATTACCGATACCGCCTTTGCCCTGGGCTGGAAACCGGATATGTCCGCCGTGAAGTGGACAGACAAGAAGGTTGCCGTCATCGGCGCTGGGCCTGCGGGTCTGGGCTGCGCGGACGTTCTGGTTCGCAATGGCGTCAAGCCGGTTGTATTCGATATCTATCCGGAAATCGGTGGTCTGCTGACCTTCGGCATTCCCGAGTTCAAGCTGGAAAAATCCGTTATGACCCGCCGCCGCAAGGTGTTCGAGGAGATGGGCGTGGAATTCCGCCTGTCTACCGAGGTGGGCAAGGACGTTCAGTTGCAGGAGATCATTGACGAGTACGATGCCGTTTTCATGGGCATGGGCACCTACACCTACATGAAGGGAGGTTTCCCGGGTGAGAACCTGCCGGGCGTGTACGATGCACTGCCGTTCCTCGTTTCGAACGTCAACCGTCGTCTCGGCTTCGAGAAAGACGAAGCAGACTTCATCGACATGAAAGGCAAGCGGGTTGTTGTCCTGGGTGGCGGCGATACGGCCATGGACTGCAACCGCACCTCGATCCGTCAGCAGGCCGAGAGCGTCACCTGTGCCTACCGCCGGGATGAAGCCAACATGCCGGGTTCTCGCCGGGAAGTGGCCAACGCCAAGGAAGAGGGCGTTAAGTTCTTCTTCAATCGTCAGCCCATCGCCATTATTGGTGAAGACCGGGTTGAGGGTGTGAAGGTAGTTCAGACCCGGCTGGGCGATCCCGACGAAAATGGTCGTCGCCGTCCGGAAGTGGTTCCGGGTAGTGAGGAAGTCATTCCCGCCGACGCGGTTCTGGTGGCTTTCGGCTTCCGTCCGAGCCCGGCCGGCTGGTTCGACGAACTGAAGGTAAGCACCGACGATTCGGGCCGGGTAACCGCGCCGGAAGAGTCCGAGTTCATGTTCCAGACCAGCAACGAGAAAATCTTTGCCGGCGGGGACATGGTCCGCGGTTCGGATCTGGTCGTAACCGCTATCTGGGAAGGCCGTCAGGCTGCCGAAGGTATCATGGATTACCTGGATATCTGATTGCGGGATTGATCCTGATCAGAAGGGCGGTTTCCTAAGGGAAAGCCGCCCTTTTTTATTCCCGCAAACCGGGTATTATGGCTCCCCATCCAATTTTCCCCTTTGTACAGAACACGCTGGATTTCCTATGACCGAGCTGAAAAATGACCGTTTCCTGCGCGCCCTGATGCGCCAGCCCGTGGACCGCACACCGGTCTGGATGATGCGACAGGCGGGGCGTTACCTGCCGGAATACCGTGCGACAAGGGCGAAGGCCGGGGATTTTCTCAGCTTGTGCAAGAACACGCCGCTGGCCTGTGAAGTGACGCTACAGCCCCTGGAGCGTTTCCCGCTGGATGCGGCCATCCTGTTCTCAGACATCCTGACCATTCCGGATGCTCTGGGTCTCGGCCTGTACTTCGAAACCGGCGAGGGCCCGAAATTCCGGAACACGATCCGCTCCGAAGCCGATGTTGCCGCTCTGCCGAAGATCAACGCTGAGGTGGACCTGGATTACGTCATGAACGCGGTCTCCACCATCCGCGGTGCGCTGAATGGCAGTGTTCCCCTGATCGGCTTCTCCGGAAGCCCGTGGACCCTCGCCACCTATATGATTGAAGGGGGCTCTTCCAAGGATTTCCGGGAGGCCAAGAAGCTCATGTATGGCCAGCCAGAGGTTATGCACCGCTTGCTGGATCATCTGGCGGACGCGGTCATTGACTACCTCAACGGCCAGATCAAGGCCGGTGCCCAGGCTGTACAGATTTTCGATACCTGGGGAGGCGTTTTGAGCAGCTGGGCGTACGAAGAGTTCTCGCTCCGCTACATGAGGAAGATCGTTGACGGCCTGATTCGCGAGAGCGACGGTCGCCGGGTGCCGGTGATTCTGTTTACCAAGAACGGCGGCCAGTGGCTGGAATCCATTGCCGATTCCGGTGCGGATGCCGTTGGCCTGGACTGGACCACCGATATCGGCAATGCCCGGGCCCGGATTGGTGATCGAGTGGCCCTTCAGGGCAACATGGATCCGGCGATGCTGTATGCACCGCCTGAGCGGATCCGGCAGGAAGTGGCTGATATCCTCAAGCGCTTCGGTTCCGGCAATGGGCACATATTTAACCTTGGTCACGGGATTACGCCGGATGTCGATCCGGAGCATGCAAAGGCGTTCATTGAAGCTGTGGTCGAGCTGAGCCCAGAGTATCACCGCTAAGACTTGGATTTTTGCGTCTCCTAGCCTGTGAATATGCGGGCTAGCCTGCTGTAGGGCCCTTTCCAAAAACCGCTACGAGCACGTCCATGTGGCTTGTCTCCGGCCTTCCATGGCCTCCGACATTTTTGGAAAGGGCCCTACAGCAGCCTTGTTTGTTCTGCAGAGATATATCTGCTCAAAAACTCCTCTGGAAGCGATCTTCTGTCCGGTCTATAGTCAGGTAAAACAAGACCGGTAAACAGGAGTAACCACTTGCCCACCAAGACCCCAGAAAAGCGCCGGTTCCACCGGATCGAGTTTGATGCGCCGTGTGAGCTCCACTGCCAGGAATCCGTCTGGACGACGGAGGTGCTGGATATTTCGCTGAAAGGTGTTCTGGTGAAGCGGCCGGAGGGTTGGCAGGTCCCCTTAAAGCAGCCCTGCGAAGTGATTATTCATCTGAATGATCATGAGGCAGGTATTGTTATGGCGGTAGAGCTTAGGCACGTGGAGCCGCACCGGCTGGGTTTCAAATGCCAGTACATAGATCTCGATAGTGCTACCCACTTAAAACGCCTAGTGGAACTTAACCTCGGAGATCAGGCGTTGCTGGAAAGAGAGTTTGCCCACCTCATTGATTAGAGCTTTTGCAGCCGGACTTTGGCACCGCTGCCTGCAGGTCAGGTTGACTTCGGAGCTTTCAAAAATGTCGGAGGCCAAGGATGGCCGAGGACAAGCGCACAGGGATGTGCTTGTAGCGGTTTTTGGAAGCTCCGAAGTCAACCTGACCGTTCACTCCGAAGATGGCAGGCTTAAAGGTCTTCCAGAGCAGTAAGAGCATCACTCAGTTTGGTAACGGGAATCACCTTCATGCCGTCGATGGCCTTGCGCGGGGCATTGGATTTCGGTACCAGAGCCCGCGTGAAGCCGTGTTTGGCGGCTTCGTAGATGCGCTCCTGGCCACTGGGCACCGGGCGGATTTCCCCGGAGAGGCCGACTTCGCCGAAGATCACCAGGTCCTGGGGTAGGGCTCGGTCGCGGAAGGAGGAGACAATGGCGGCCAGCAGCGCGAGATCGGCGCTGGTTTCGTTTACTTTTACGCCACCAACCACGTTCACGAACACGTCCTGGTCGGAAACGTGCATGCCGCCATGGCGGTGCAATACGGCAAGTAGCATGGCCAGTCGGTTCTGATCGAGGCCAACCGCGACCCGTCTGGGGTAGCCGCCCTGAGCCATATCCACCAGGGCCTGGATCTCCACGAGCATCGGGCGGGTGCCTTCCCAGACTACCATCACCACGCTTCCCGGGGCCGCGTCTTCGCCGCGGTTCAGGAAGATCGCGCTGGGGTTCTTCACTTCCTTTAGCCCCTGTTCCAGCATGGCGAACACGCCCAACTCGTTCACCGCACCAAACCGGTTCTTGATCCCCCGAAGGGTTCGATAACGGCTGTCGCTGGAGCCTTCCAGCAGGATAGAGCAGTCGATCATGTGTTCCAGAACCTTCGGGCCGGCCAGGCTGCCGTCTTTGGTGACATGGCCGACCAGAAACAGGATGGTGCCGGTCTGCTTGGCGAAACGGGTCAGGTAAGCGGCGCTTTCGCGTACCTGGGAGACACTGCCAGGGGCGGACTCGATATCTGCCATGTGCATCACCTGAATACTGTCTACCACCAGAATCCGGGGTTTTTCGGCCTCGGCCACCTGCATGACTCGTTCGACACTGGTTTCAGACAGCATCTTCAGGTCTTTGGTTGGAAGGCCCAGCCGTTTGGCGCGCATGGCCACCTGCTGGAGGGATTCCTCACCGGTGACGTACAAAGCGGGGACGCTGGCAGCCAGGTGGCAGACGGCCTGGAGTAGAAGGGTACTCTTGCCCGCGCCCGGGTGGCCGCCCATCAGAACAGCCGAGCCCTCGACGAGACCTCCGCCCAGAACCCGATCAAACTCCTGCATGCCGGAGCTGATACGAGGCTGCTCTGCCAGGCTGACATCATCCAGGCTCTGGACCTCGGACAGGCTGCCGGCAAAGCCCTCAAAGCGGCCACCGCGGGCGCCTTTGCTGTTGCTGCTGACGCCGCGGACTTCGCTGATGGTGTTCCAGGCCTGGCAGGCCGTGCACTGGCCCTGCCATTTGGAATAGTCTGCACCGCATTCGGTGCAGACGTAGGCGGTTCTCGTTTTCGCCATCAGGCCAGCTTCTTGTACTTCATGCGCTGCGGCTGCATCGCCGAATCACCCTTGCGCTTCTTGAAGTCCTCGTCGTACTCGGTGAAGTTGCCTTCGAAGTACACCACCTCGCCATCATCCTCGAACGCCAGGATGTGGCTGGCCACACGGTCGAGGAACCAACGGTCGTGCGAGATAACCAGGGCAGAGCCCGGGAAATTCAGCAGGGCTTCTTCCAGGGCGCGAAGGGTTTCCACGTCGAGATCGTTGGTCGGCTCATCCAGCAGCAGCACGTTGCCGCCCTGTTTCAGCAGCTTGGCGAGGTGCAAACGGTTGCGCTCACCGCCGGACAGGTCGCCAACCCGCTTCTGCTGGTCGCTGCCCTTGAAATTGAAGCGGCCAACGTAGGCCCGAGAAGGGGTTTCGTAGTTGCCGACCTTGATGATGTCGTTGCCGTCGGATAGTTCCTCCCAGACGGTTTTGCTGCCGTCCAGATCGCGCATCTGGTCTACATAGGCCAGTTCCACGGTTTCTCCGACGGTGATGTCGCCAGAATCCGGCTTGTCGAAACCGGCAATCATCTTGAACAGAGTGGATTTACCGGCACCGTTTCCACCGATAATGCCCACGATGGCGCCGGGCGGCACGCTGAAGGACACGTCTTCGTACAGCAGGCGGTCACCGAACGACTTGCTGATACCGTCAACCTCGATCACCTTGTTGCCCAGACGGGGTCCGGGTGGAATGTAAAGCTCGTTGGTTTCGTTGCGCTTCTGGAATTCCTGGGAACTAATCTCCTCGAAACGGGCCAGACGGGCCTTGCTCTTGGATTGACGACCCTTGGCGTTGCTGCGCACCCACTCCAGTTCCTGCTTGATGGCTTTCTGATGAGAGGCTTCCTGCTTGGATTCCATCTCCAGGCGCTTCTCCTTGTTCTCCAGCCACTGGCTGTAGTTGCCTTCAAACGGAATGCCGTGGCCGCGGTCCAGTTCCAGAATCCAGCCAGCGACATTGTCGAGGAAGTAGCGATCGTGGGTGATGGCTACCACGGTACCTTCGTAATCGTGCAGGAACCGCTCGAGCCAGGCCACGGATTCGGCATCCAGGTGGTTGGTGGGCTCATCGAGCAGAAGCATGTCAGGGCCGGACAGCAGCAGGCGGCACAGGGCTACCCGGCGGCGCTCACCACCGGAAAGAACGCTGACTTTCTGATCCCAGGGTGGGAGACGCAGTGCGTCCGCTGCAACTTCCATCTTGCGCTCGATATCGTGGCCGTCAGTGGCCTGGATGTAGGCTTCCAGCTCGCCCTGCTTCTTGGCCAGGGCATCAAAATCCGCATCGGGTTCGGCGTAGGCGGCGTACACCTGGTCCAGTTCGGCCAGGGCGTCATGCACACCGGAAACCGCTTCATCGACGATTTCCTTGACGGTTTTCTCTTCGTCCAGCTCGGGCTCCTGGGGCAGGTAGCCCACGTTGATGCCGGGCTGCGGGCGGGCTTCACCGATGTAATCCTGATCCACGCCCGCCATAATGCGAAGCAGGGTGGATTTACCGGCACCGTTGAGACCCAGAACGCCGATTTTGGCGCCAGGGAAGAAGCTCAGTGAAATGTCCTTCAGAATCTCGCGCTTGGGCGGGACCACCTTGCCCACGCGGTTCATGGTGTAAACGTAAGAGCCTGTTTTTCCTGTTTTGTCACCTTTTGACATGGTTTAACTCACCTATAGTATTGTTTCTGAAGCGCTTTGAGGGTGGTTTGGGGCGCTCAAAGTCGAAAAATAAAAAGTTAGGTTTTGCATTGCCTATATTTTGTTCCTGACTATACTTAAAAAAGTTAATTTTCAGGAGCGGGCGATGTGGGTTTCCAAGTCATAGAAATAGTTGTGAATGCTGCTCGAAGAAAGCTGCTGGTGCAAGACCTGATTCCGGTATACTACCCCAATTTATACATCACCTTCGAACACTCCGGCGCAGCACTCGAAACGACCAAGAAGTATCTGGAGCATCTGGCTGTGTTTGAAGAGTTTCTGGCCTTTTCCTCCATTGACCTCATTTCTCGCCTCGAACAGCGCCCTAAAAGCGAATACCTGACAGACAGTGAACTTTCTCGCTTTGTGTCGGACGCGGGGTTTAGCAAGAAAACCTTGGCCTTGAAGTATGCGGGGATGCGCTTGCATCCGACTACATACAAATCCGTTGGCAAAGTCCATGTGCGGCAGCGAATCGAAGCGGTACGCGACTATCTGGTTTTCCTCTATGAGAAGTTGGGTGATCTCTCAACACGAGCTGAGGCGGTTGACGATGTGAAAAGGCGTATCAACCGCAAGATCAAAGCGGCCAGCCCAGCGTGGAAAAAAACGCGAATTGACGAAATGAAGGGGCTTACCAGTCAGGAGCGAACTCGATTGCTGGAAATCATGCATCCGGATAGCGCCGATAACCCCTTTTCAGATGAAGCCATCAGGCAGCGTAACTACATCATTTTGCTGTTAGGTCTCGATATGGGTCTGCGACGCTCCGAGATGTTGCTGATCAAGACCAGAGATATTCACTGGCATAGTCGTCAACTAGCGGTGGTCAACCTGGAGGATGAGAGCCTCGATCCACGATCGATGGCCCCGCAATTCAAAACCCACGAGCGTCTGCTGGTAATGACTGATGACGTGTATGACGCGATCAGTGAGTACGAATCCAAATATCGCTCTAGAAAGCCGCATAGAGGCGCCTCGCTAGCCAAGAAGCATCCATTTCTACTCGTCGCACACAAACGAAATGAGGGTGGTCCTCTAACAATAAAAGCCATCGATGGCGTTATGTCTAAGGTCCGAGATGTAGCTCCCGAACTGGCGCATGTTCACTCGCATATTTTGAGGCATGACGCGGTTTACACCATGCTGGAAAGCATGCGCGAGCAACTGGTCGCGCTCTCACCGGAGGATCGCACCACTCAGGTTCAAAAGACCCTCACATGGATGTTCGGTTGGAGTCAGGAATCAAACATGCCCGGTCTGTACGGCAAGAAATTCTATAAGGAAGAGGGAGACGAAGCGATACAAAAACGGGCCGAGCGGTTTAGAGCCAACCGTCAGAAGGTTAAGGCCGACACGACAGAGGGAGATCCAGCGTGAAAATTGCCGTCGATGCACTTCAGGCACCCACGAAGAACACCCTCGATGCGTGGCTGAACACACCGCGCTTGGCCAAGTGTGGGGAGTTGTTTACACCTGCTGATCCGATGTGGAAACCGGATAAATCGGCCCATGACTCAGTCAACTGGGAGGCGGCCCTTGCCTGCGTCTCGCCAGCTTGCCGGCCTTGGCTGCACGCCGCCCTGGCCTATCGAATGGCCGATCAGGCAGCGATGACTGTATGTGGCGTCGCCAGTGTGTTGTCGCGGGCTTTTCAGGCCGGGCGCGACCCGCTCAATGAGACACACCTTATCGATCTGCGGGAGCGCTTTAACAGTGGTGAATTTAGTGCCCTTGCTGCTTTCATGACGTTTTGGCACGACTGCGAATCCCTCGAACAGCGCCCGTCGCAATCCCTGATCGATGCCTACAAGGCGCTGCCCAGAAAAAAGAGTTCTAGCAAAGATGTGGTTCTTAGTCTCGACCCAGAACAAGGCCCGTTCACGCAGATGGAGCAGGACGCGCTGCACCAATGGATACATGAGCAGTTTTGTCACGATCAGTTAGATCCGGAGCAGTACCTGTACCTGCGCATTTTGATGATTTACGGACAGCGTGGTGCTCAGGTGCGCATGATGGTTTTTGGTGATTTCACGAAAACTGACCAAAGCTGCAAGGTCAGGATTTATTGGGTAAAACAAAAAGACGACGAGGCGGGCTGGCGAGAAAAGTCCGAAACGTTCAGTCTGGATCAAGACCTCTTCAACACCGTGCAGGCATACAAGGGGCTGGTTCTGGCGCAACTCTGGCAAACGTATCCAGGCCGCGCCGACTGGGACGCCGCCATTGAGAATGTACCGCTCTTTCGTCGGAAGCTGGGAGGTGGCGCAAAATTGTGGGAGCGGACAAATCCCCCTGTTTTGCTCGATAGCCCCCACCAAAAAGCCCTCGAAGACGCGCCGCAGCCGATTTTTCATGTGGGGCGTGGAACAGTCGGTGCTTGGCTTGGGCGCATTGAGCAGATGGAAAGCTTTCCGATTTCGCCTCGCACGCATCAGCCGCTGAAAGTGACGCGGGGCCATCGGTTTAGGCACACCCTCGGTACAGACCTGTCCAATGCCGGGCTGGATGAGTGGGCGATAGCCTGCGCATTGATGCAAAAAACTACTCAAGCAGTGCGCAAGTACCGGCAGGTTTCGGCGGAGTTAATGGCGTCGATCGACGCGAAGATGAGCGATCATCTGGCGTTGGTGGTGAATGCGTTTACCGGGCGCATCGTCACGGATCGCTCCTCAGCGAAAAACGGCGATCAAGCGGATCGACAAATTGAGGATTTGGCGGTGTGCGGAGCCGATGCCATCTGTCATCTTGATGCGCCGTTTACCTGTTACCCATGTGGAAAATTCCAGCCATTTCTAGACGCCGATCACGGCGCTGTCCTGGCACGATTGGAGCGCCGAAGGGCGCAGGCCATGGTCACAGACAAAACGACCGGTGTGCTCTGGGATCGGCCGATTCTGGCCTGCCGCAAGGTCATTCTCGATTGCGAGGCAATGCGTCAAACCGGTTCAGAGGGCGTTAATAAATGACAAAACCTTTCGATTCTAGTTCCACAGATCACATCGTTGATTTTAAGCCGAAGAGCCACCGAGATGCAGAGGTTCAGCTCGAGGCGTTCGTTCAATGGGCCAAACAAACTCTGCCCAAAGGTATTCCCAATCGCGTGTACGAAAGTATTCGCTGGCAAGATAGGAGCTGGCATAAGCATGGTTTCACAAGCTGCAGTTTCACGGCGCTTGGATCGACGATAGCTGCCCCAAAGACGATGCAGCCCCCCTTCATCGAGTTTGCCAAGGCCATCTTGGTATATCGGCGGGTGTATTCTCAGAAGAAGTCGTTGCAAACCTGGCTGTCCGCCATGAAGGCTTTGGAGGCTGCATTGGTCGACCTGACTGGCTCGCGGGACGTGACGCGGGTGACCGCCGCTGTCTGTAATAAGGCGTGCGAACACATGAACCGTCACTGGACAAAGGGCGCCGTCCCATACCAACACAGCAAGGCACTTGTGCAGATTATCGCCCTGATGCGGGCCAAAAAACTGCTCAGGACGGATTTCCGGTGGTCCTCTCCGCTGACAAAGGATTCTCGTCGTACGCTCGAGCAGCAAAAAGTAGATAGGGAACAAAAACTGCCCAGTCGTGAAGCAATTAAGGCTCTTGGAGAGATCTTCAACAACGAAATGACCCGTCCTCTAGATATCGTTGTGACCTCGGCCTGTGCGCTGCTGCTGAGTGCCCCGAGTCGCGTGGGAGAATTGGCGGATGTTGAGTTGGATTGCTTGGTGTTTAAAGAGAGTGCTAGTGGCCATCGCCGCATGTTCCTGCGCTGGTATGCGGAAAAGAAAAATCAGGTGACGCTGAAGCCGGTCATCAGGCCGGAGATGGAGCCGGTCGTCGAGCGGGCCATCGTGTTGCTGAAACCGCTTACTGATGAGGCGCGGGCCTATGCGGCCTGGCTGGAAGACCATCCCGATGAATTTCCACAACACAAAGGGCTGCCATCCAAAGGGCCGGATGAGTCGCTAACCTACACCGAGGCTTGTGCTGCGTTGCAAATCAAGGTTGGTGAGACAAGCTCCCCGCGGTCCCTGTTTAAAATGTATTTCGTAAGACCTTTGAAGAAGCTAGAGACACTCAGCCCTGCTGCACGCACGATCTTGGCCGAGATCCTTGACGGGTGGGATAGCAGCCGAGGGAGGTCAATCCGTTTTAGGGGCAAGCCAGGAATCCAGGGAGTTGAGTTTGACGACCGGTTCGTGCTTACGCTGCGCAAGCTAAATGTATTGTTGCGCGAGAGGTATCTCCCGAAGGACTTTCCCTACACCACGCCTTACACAGACGGCAAAGCTCGCGTGAAGTACCGTGATGCGTTGTTCACAGTACGCACCGGAGCATTGGCTGAGGGCTCCGGTGCTGCGCTTGTCAAACGCGGTTTTGGCGTAGAGATCGCGGCGGATCCCAACCGAATGTCGGCGCAATTGGGCAATTGGAAAAACCCGGCTGTGAAAAACCTGTTCGAGCACCATGGTTACCACAATCTTAGGGTAAACACGCACGCGTTTCGGCACGAACTCAACACGGAAATGCATCGGGCTGGCTTGTCCCAATTGCTGATAGACGCCTTCTCCGGGCGCACGACGATGGGATCGGTTTACAACCATGAAACCATCGAGGAAAGGGCCCAAAGGGTTGCGACATACCACCCCAAAATCAAGAGCAGCAACGCGAGTCAGACTTTGGATAAGGTCAGAACCAATCAGCCGCTGAGCCTGGGGGATGTGAAAGATCTGCGCGAAGGTGAGCAGGACAGAATTATCCATCAAACTCACATCGGCGTCTGTGTGCATGACTTTGCCTCCGAGCCCTGTCCCAAAATGGGAGCCTGTCTGGACTGCGGACGGCTCGGGTGCGTCAAAGGGGATGATGTTAAGCTGGGCAACCTCAAGGAAGAGCGCGACGACATTAAACTCCGCCTCGATAAAGCCCTGGGTGCCATGTCACGCGGTGTGTGTGGAGCCTGTGAGTGGGTTAAAAGACTAGAGAAGAAGCTCTACAAGTGCGAAGCGCTCATCGAAACATTGGAAAACCCTGAACTTGAGAACGGTGCCATTGTGTGGAACGCCGATAACGGTTGGACGCTAACCAAGAATGCCGTCATCATGTCGAGGCAGATGGACGTCAATTTCATTGACGAGAGCCGAGCGCAGGAAGCGTTGCCATCGTTGGATGATGTTTCGGCTTTGTTGAATGAGATTGAGGGTTAGCGATGGGCCATCTAACGCCGAAAGACGAGCAACGAATCATCAAGCTGATTGAAGAGTGGTCAGAGCCGAAGTTGACCTGGCCGTTGCTTGTGGAGGCCTGCAAAGAGGAATTAGGGATTAGTCGTGCTCGCCAGTCTCTGATGAAGCTACCTGCCGTTGATTTGGCGATGAAAAATCGTAAGGCGGCATTGAAGGCTCAGAACCTGAAGCCTGGCTGGATCAAAGATATTCAGGCGGCCAACCAGCGCATTGAGGAACTGACCGCGAAGAATCAGAAGTTATTGGCAGCCGTCCGAGATATGCATGCGCGTTTCCTTATTTGGCAGGCGAACGCTGACATGCACGGGCTTTCGCAATCAGAGCTAGAGCAGCCGGTCTCCCAGCTTCAAAAAAAGACTTAATCTCTTGAAGCTTCGCTCAAGCGAGGACGCGAGTAAATTTTGTGCTTCAAGATCCGGTCTGGAGCATGCTGGAAAACGCCTACTTTAGCCCCTAAATTCGTCAAATTTCTTGTGGCGAGGAATTAGTATGATGGGAAGTGTATCCAGTTATCGGACGCCCATCGGAAACCTTATCTCTACCCGAAACCTGAACAATTTGTTCAAAGCAGAAGTAACAAGGCAGTCCACTCGCAATTTTTTTACCTTCGATCATCCGAGAACGCCCTGATACCCGGTAAAAAAGCTAGGAATTCGCGAAATGGGGTGTGGGCCCGAGTGTCCTTCGGCAAAATGCTCTAAGAATTGTGGTGCAAAGGTGCAATTTAAGTACCCTCGCCAGTCCGATCTTTCGATCGTTATTGAAAAACGCCGTTAGTTTTACATTCTTCTTATTTTTTCGGGCGCCCATCGGATTTATCGGACGCCCACTGGAAACCGTGTCTCTACTTAAAATCTGAACGTTTCTCGTTCAAAACGAAAGGTACAAGGCAGCCAACTGGCAATTTTTTTACCTTCGATTATCCGAGAACGCCCTGACACCCTTAAAAAAAGGGCGAGGAACTCGCCAAATCGAAAGTGGATCCGAGGTCTCCTTAGGGTCGACTGCTCATGACAGGGCCTCCTATGCTCGAATCATAGGTCAGGAGTGTCTAGTGGACCAGGGTAAGTCGATTTTTTTACCCTCGCCAGTCCGCGATTCCAACCGCATCGAGAGTAAATGGCCTCTGGTTTCACAATTCTTCCTATTTATCGGACGCCCATCGGATCGAGTGGTGACGCCCAATTACATCTTGGAGATGGACTTTTTGTAGGGCGCGGTGCTCGATGGCTGGCGACTTGGCTTTTTGACTATCACTGATCCTCTCATTGCGGAGTGTGGCCCGGCATCGTGGTCAAAAAGCATAAATCGTCGGCCGTATAATCACAACGGCGAAATCGACCTCCCTCTTCTCCGCCCTTCGCCCACCATTTCCGGATGCCGACCGAGAGAAGAGTCCTGTCTTGACCTGTCATTTTTTGGCCCCTCGATATCCTGAAACTGGAGCTCAGAGCCCGAATGTCAGGGCGCCAGCCAACATAAACAGAGAAATGAACCCTATTTCTGGCACTTTCTCCAACCAATCATGCTAGCAATGAGGTCGAAGGCGAGGTTTTCCGGATGCCGATTAAGAGAGTTGCCCTGTATTGACCTGCATTTTTTTGCTCCTCAATATCCATAGGGCGCAACTCAAAGCCCAAATGTCAAGGTGCAACCAAGGAGAATCGTTGTGCCGAATCGCTCAGTTCCGCGCAGGTATCGGCGACCTTGCAACGGCATCGGTAATCCCCCCGAAAAGCAGAGGCAACTATAATTTGGCAAAGTCGACCGCGCGTCAACCGGTCATATTTACGCTCTCAGTTATCCGGAATGCGGAGCCAAAGGCTTGAATTTCGATGGATGGTTCGGAAAATCTCTGGCGCATCCCTCCCCTCTGATTGCGCCAGAAAACATGCGGTTTGATGAAGAAAACAGAAGCAACTGAAGGGTGCTGAAGCGGATTAACCGGAATCAGGCATTTGGACGTTGTCGGAGGATAATAATCATGACGACCCACAGAATTGACGTAGTGACTGAAGCCAAAGCCCAAAGCCCCCAACTTACCGCTTGGTGGGGTGTAACGTAGACGATACCTGATGCCTCAAGGTGGAAAAAAATCGGTATGGCTAGGAGAGTCAAAGTAATCATACCTAGACAAGAGAGTAACAAAATCCAGGCAAGACTAGGCTTAACCAGAGCTGATAGACGTGCCAAACCAATCAAAGCTATTGGCATAAGAGCCAATAGCAGCAGCGTCGAATCAGATAAATCGATCAACGTGCTACCTCGAGGAGGTGTCGACAAAAACAAGCTTGACCTTCAAGCCTTTACCAAAAGAAGAAATGTTTAAGTGCGAGGACTGGAAAAATTGGTGTTCTAGCTTCATCGCATCGTCATCCACAGAGTTTTCGATAGAAAGTAGAAAGCTAGTTTAAATCAATCTTCTCCATGCGACCGTCAGATTGAGCCATGTACACGTCATCGTTGATGGCGTACGGCAGTGGTATTCCGCGCTTTTGGGCATTCACCTCGTCGTAGTAAGTGCGAATAATCTTGTCGTGGTTTTTACCGGCATTGCGGCGCATCTCGCGAAGCTTATCTGCTGTAGTAGCCATTTCAAAGTCCTCCTGAGGTGACGGGAATAATTTGCGTCATCGGCCCAGCCTCGGTTTTTATCCGAGAGCCACATAACCCAAGAACTGCATCAGTCTCCAGTTTACCCCGCCCTTTTCCGATTTCGCACTCCACCTTCCCAGTATTTTTCTCTCTTCAGGGTGACCAGTTAAAGAGTTCGAGTGTCCAGTACCCAGATGCAAACATCCCTGTTTTAGTTGCACAGCTGATCAGAGTTTTTCTTACTTTGGTGCTTCGCCAAATACTCTTATGGTGCTCACCCCTCTACTGGATCTTCAGCGCGCGATTGTTTGCTTTTGTTTAAAACTCGGCTTAAACATCCGAACTTTTGTGGTTAATGAAGTGTTTTAGTATCTCTCGCATCCTCATCTAAGGCCACATCCTTGGCTGCGCTATGCTTTCATCAGAAAACGGTGTTCTGTCTTCTCAGTGCCTGCGTGATCGGTTGCCCGAAAGCAGGAGGCGCTCCCCTCAGATTCAATTGATAGTGCAGAATCCCCAGTATCTCGTGTCGTGATATTCGATGCTGCCAGGCTTGGAGGATATCCCCCGCATCTTCGGCCAACTATTAGCGTCTGAGAAATGCAGGCGTCCAGCGTCAGTGGACCAGCCCTTGATGCGAATCTTCACGCGACTCATATCATCCGATATGCCCTCGAAATACCCCACAATCATCCCAGCCTCGCTTTTCTCTACATTCACCTGCTGACCGAAAACATTTATCCGGGGAACGGTGTATTCAAGCTGTCCCGCCATGCAGATCGGTTTGCCGATGTTGCCAGGATTGGCGAACTTTTCCATTGCGATGTCGCGTGCGAGTCTAGCCTGGGCTTCTTTGCGTGCATTATCTTCAGCCTTACTCTGGGCAATTCGCTCTTCACGCTCGAGCCTTTCTCTTGCCTTGATGGCGGAGTCCTTCAGTTGTTCTTCCGTCCATAGTTCCAGAGCACGTTTGTCGATTGTAGTGGTCAACTAATCCCGGACAGTATTTTAAGGTTTTCCTCAGCGGCAACGGGAGAAATACCACCGTTGAACGTGTGAGGTCGTTGCCGGTTGTAGTAGTCCATCAGATAGCCACCAACATCTTTTTTGGCCTCAGGCAGGTTCCGATATCCCAAGGCCGGTATCCACTCAGATTTCAGGCTCCTGAACAGCCTCTCCATCGGTGCGTTGTCCCAGCAGTTGCCACGTCGGCTCATGCTTTGTGTCATTCGATAGCGCCATAGTCTCTGACGGAACTTACGGCTTGCATACTGGCTTCCCTGGTCCGAATGGAACATAACTTTCTCTGGGTGACCGCGCAGTTCCCAGGCGTGGTCCAGAGCTTTGACGACCAGATCTGCATCCGGACTGGATGACAACGCCCAACCAACAACGCGGCGAGCATACAGATCCAGCACGACAGCCAGATAACTCCACCGCTGGCCGCTCCAGACGTAGGTGATGTCACCACACCAAGCCTGATTGGGCCGGTCTACCGTGAACTCGCGGGCCAGGTGGTTCGGGATATCCGGTCGTTCGACCGTGGCCTGCTTGTAAGCGTGAGGGCCTGGCTGCTTACAGATCAGCCCCAACTCGCTCATCAGACGTCGAACCTTGAAGCGCCCGACGACAATGCCTTCTTCGCTGAGTAAGCCCTTTATTGTCCGGCTGCCGGCAGAGCTGCGGCTCTTCGTGAACAGCCGGTTTACCTGGACCTTCAGGGCCAGACGCTCAACATCCACACGGTTCCGCCGTTGGCGGTATTCGTAGTAACTAGAACGACTGATATCAAACGCATTGCAGACCATTTCAACAGGTATTCGCTCACTCAACTGGTCTATCAGCGCGTACGATTCATGTCGTCCGACATCAAGAGAGCGGTAGCCTTTTTTAGTATGTCTTTCTCCTGTTCAAGGCGCTTGCAGCGGGCTTCCAGCTCCTGAATACGGCGCTGCTCCGGGGTTAACGCCTTGCCCTTCGGGGTGACACCGTCACGCTCCTCGGTCAATTGGTTAACCCAGCGCCGGATAGCACTTTCACCAATTCCCAGAGACACGCTCGCCTGGGGAATCGTGTAACCTTGATCCAGCACCAAGCTGGCTGCTTCCTGTTTGAACTCAGGAGAAAAAGAACGTCGCTTTCTGGTCATCAGACACCTCGTTTATGGTGGCGATATTACCACCTACGTTGGTGTCCGGAATCATTGAACCACTACAGCTGGGACAGCCGCCGTACAAGATAGAGATCCAAGGCGGGGAGCCTTTGGTAAGGTTCGATCTTGTGAAGGACGTCTATGCCAAAGCGGTTGAAGCGCTGGGAGAGGATTACTTCGAGATGATAATCACGACCAGTCTCTCCCTGATCGACGAGGCTGTGTTGAACTGGGCTAAACCGAGAAAAGTCGGTTTCTCGACTTCCCTTGATGGGTCCGAAGTTGTTCACAACAAGAACCGAATTCTGCCGGGAAATAATTCCCATGCGCTTGTTGTCAGGGGCGTAGAGGCAATAAACAACGTTCTTGGTCCCGGACGCGTCGCAACAGTTACAACTGTGACCAAAGCCCTTCTAAAAGAGCCCGAGTCTCTTGTCAGGGCTCACTTAGAGCTTGGTTTGAATGAGATGTTTGTGCGCCCGATTAGCCCCTATGGGTTTGCAAATAAACGCGGGGAAGCGGGCTACTCATTTGAAGAATACATGGACTTTTACGATCGGCTGCTTTCCATCCTCGTAGAAAGAAATCGCGAGGGTCATCCGTTACTCGAGCACTCAGGCGCCATTCATTTAAAGCGCGTTTTCAATCCCGGATTCAATAGTTACGCAGACCTCAAGTCGCCCAGTGGGTTCCTGTTAGATTGCGTGATGTTTAATTATGACGGGCAGATTTTTGGGAGTGACGAGGCAAGGATGCTTCAACGAGTATTAGGAAACGTGGATTTTTCCTGTGGGTCTCTGGAGAATTTTGATGCGAAGTCAAACCCGCTTTATACAAAGGTTCTGACGGACTCAATGAACTTCATTCATCCGGGATGTGAGCAGTGTGCATATCAACCTTTTTGTGGGACGGACCCCTGTCAGTCGATAAGCGAGCAAGGAGAACCTATTGGGGATAAATCCATTTCGACATTTTGTAACTATCACAAATCAATGTTTCGATATTTGGTAGACCGGTACTACAGCGATCATGATGCAAGAGAACTGCTGGAGACTTGGCACCATGGTTAATGCTGTGAGAAAGGACATCTTTGCAGTCCCGTCGGACATTGAACTTGACCCCGGTTGTCGACTTCTGAGGAAAGCCGGTAACACGACCCTCAGCTCAGATGGTTTATTGGATGAAGTTCTGGTTCTTCGTGAAGATTCAGCGATTGAACTTCCGGAGTCCGGGCCCAGTTCTCGGTCTCTTGTAGTTTCAACGGAGCTTTACGATTCGATCGAAGATGGTGACGTCGGAATGTTCACAGGTAGAGGGAACGTTCGAGTAATTCTCTCTCGTAGGGCGAATCACAATACCCTATTGGTGACTGAGAGATGCGACAACCGATGTTCGTTTTGCTCTCAACCTCCCAAGCAGAACAATGATGATTGGCTTCTTAGTCAGGCCGCTATGGCTCTGGCCGCTTTTGGTAGTGAAGAGACTGTCGGAATAAGCGGAGGTGAGCCTCTTCTCTACGGGGACGCTTTTGTGAAATTTCTGGATTTTGTCCAGAAGAGTTCTCCTAAAACTGATTTGCATGTCCTTTCCAATGGACGAGCATTCTCAGACAGCTCTTTCGCAAAAAAAATTGGGGCTAGAGCAAGCTCTAATATCACGTTTGGGATACCGCTCTATGCGAGCTTGGGAGAAGTTCATGATGAGCTGGTTGGAGCACCAGGTGCTTTTTCAGATACTGTGAAAGGCCTCATAAATGCCGGTAATGCTGGGATCCCCATCGAACTGCGCTTCATTCCAACACAAATGAATCTAGATGAAATAGTCCCGACCATCGAGTTTGTTCTCCGGTGCTTATCTAACGTCATTCAGATTTCTATCATGAATTTGGAGCCAACGGGTTGGGCTCGCAAAAACTGGTCAAACCTTTATTGCGATCCCAGTATTTATGCCCGAGATCTCAAGCGAGGCGTGAGAATGGTTCGCGATGCAGGACTGCCTGTCCTCCTGTTCAATTACCCCTTATGCCACTTACCGGAAGAACTCCGAGATGCCGCTGTAAAGTCCATCTCCGATTGGAAGAATTTCTATCCAGAAGAATGTGACGATTGTGTGCTCAAGCAAAGTTGCTCGGGCTATTTCAGTTCGTCTCAAGGGAAATTCCACGAGTCACCAAGGAAGATAGTATGAAGAAAAAAAATAGTCTGGCCGCGCTTCTGCCGGGGTTCCTCGCAATCTCAGAGGGAACAAATGCGATTGAGGAAGCACCTAATACTGAAGATGCCGTCTTTGACGCGTTACAAGGGATCGAGATCGCGCCGTTGAACGTTCATACACCGCTTTATATTGCAGCGCATCGTAGCCATAGCTCTCATCGCAGCCACAGTTCTCATCGGTCATCTTCGGGCAGCAGCGGTTATAAATCATACCCTTCCACTCCTGCGCCTAAACCAACCCCTAAAAGATCTAGCCCATCTCCGAGTCCCTCCTGGCCGAGTACGGCAGATCCTTTAGGGCAGCCATCGACGCCTGCGTTCACTGCTCCGAAAACTACAAAAAAAGACTATAGCGACCGAATGAAGGTAATCATGCGAGTACAGCTCGGTTTAATGCTTGGGGGGTTTTATGACGGGGAAATCGACGGAATGATGGGGCCTAAAACTCGGATGGCGATAAAAGATTATCGTGATGAGAAGAATCTATCCGCCGGGAACCTCATTGACTCTGAGCTTCTGAACTCACTGGGTATCGCAGCGCAATGATAAAAACCGTGTTTCAGGTTGTAGTGATTGTTTTCTGCATTACCTGGGTTGGAAAGAACATAGTCGCACCCGCCGCGGCATATTTTTACTTTCAGGGTGACTATAAGCGCCTCGCATCTCAGTGTGCCAATGCCATGGACGAAACATGGTTTGCAGAGCAAGAAGGCTCGGATGAGCTTAAGCAATCTGCGGAAGTCCACCTGATGGTCTGTCATGAGTACGATAAAACGCGGAAAGTGATGTTAGTAATGGGGCTGTCTGAGAACGTTCTCGCGTACCTAGGGTTAAAGGCTTTGGAGACTGAACAACAACCTGTAAGTCGCCTTGTAGAACAGCACAGGTTTCGGGAAAGATGAGTTCATACGGTCGGTTAAGCCTTGTAACTGCGCTCCTCTTTTTTTTAGCTAGCGGTCGAGCAGCTGCCCTGACGCTTGATCAGCAGCTCGACATGATTATAGATGTATATCGGCTTTCTCCAGCGCTATGCGACATCGAGCAAGGATTAAAAGACCCAGAAATGGCCTCGGTCGGTGAGGTACTCTTTTCGACGCCCGTCCTTAGCGGCTATCAAGATACTTCTTGTGCGACTTGCCACCTTGATCAGCGAGCACTTACGGACGGACTCCCCATGGCTGTTGGTGTTGGCGCGGAGGGTGAAGGAGAAGAGAGGCTTTCTGGTGATGGAGTTGTAGTCCCGAGGAACGCTTTCACGCTTTTTGGTCGGGCATCTTCTGAGTATGAGGTTTTCTTCTGGGACGGAAAGGTGTTTGCTCAAGATGGAAAAATCTTTTCGCCGATCGGGGAAGGAAGGGACTTGGGCTTTAGGTCGCCTTTGGCCCTGGCGGCAATTTTACCTCTACTCGCTCGTGATGAATTCCTTGGAAAGCAGTCATTCATAGAATCGACCGCCCATCTTGACCTCATAGACTCATCCTACTATGGCGAAAAGGTGGATGCTGCCAATGAAGTGCTCCAGTTGATTCTTGCGGACACTAATAATCAACTTGTGGGTCAGCTCTTGGAGGTATTAGAAGAGAATGGGTTTTCTGCAGCCCAAGTGACGCTGCCATTTGTTGGAAATGCTTTAGCGAGCTTCATCGCAGAAAAAGTCAGTAACTGCCCAAAAACTGATTGGGAACGGTATTTAGACGGACATGTCGACGCTCTTAGCACGGAAGAAAAGCGGGGAGCGATAGTTTTCTTCGGTAAAGGTCGTTGCGCTGCGTGCCATTCTGGTAGCCGCTTTAGCGATTTTCAGTTTCATTCGATCGCTGCACCGCAAGGCGATCTTGGGACCCATATTCATGGCCAAGATATAGGTCGGGCAGGTGTAACTTATGACAAAGATGACCGCTTCCGATTCAGAACGCCACCTTTACTATTAGTTTCTGAAACGCCCCCATACGGACACAGCGGCGCTTTCAGCAGCTTGGAGGAGGTCGTTCTGTTCCACATGAATCCGATTCCATTCTTTGCCGAGAAGGGCTGGAACTCGACACGGGAAAAGCTTACTTATGGCAAGATTCTGGGAAGTCGATCGGAGCTGCTGCAATACATCGATGTCACTTCAAGTGAAGAGTTAGAATCGTTGGTTGCCTTCCTGAGGACTCTGTGAAAAAACTTTATCTGACAGCAAGGGCCAACTGCGCATAATCTGGGGTTTTGGTGAATGGGCATTGAAGTGATGGTGCCAGGCCTCTCCCTGGCGCGTCACACCACTGGGCAGGTGTCGCGTTTGCCTGGCATCCGTGCCGGCGCCGAGCCCCGGTCGTCCTGACCAAACGACTCGCGTTGAGTATCTGTTATTGGGGCGCCCGGGGTAATCCGAGATCTCTGTAAATCCGATAAGACATTTCCTACAGCGAGACACGCTCCGCTACAGGCTTTGCCATACCCAATGAATTCAGAAAGTTACGGATGAAAGGAGCGGTCAGTGCGGTATTTCCAGTGTTTGGTTCTGGCTTCGTCGTGGGTCATCGGGGTCGTGCCTGTGGCGGCGGAAACCATCAAGAAAACGTCGTCAGGCATTTGTCACCCGCCAGAAAGCAGCTGGTATGAGCGTACCGAGAACTATACCGCCTACGACTCTGTTGAGGCGTGCCTGGAGGCGGACGGGCGACTGCCCCACGGACTTAAATTGGCGTCGCTTAGCGAGCGCCAGACGCGCTCTGGTGGCCGGAAAGAATATACTCGGTCTGCCTTCGGTCATGGCTGGGGCGACGCCGATGGGGATTGTCAGGATTATCACTGTGCGCGAGCATGAGATTATTTGTTGACAGCAAGCCAGCTCTTTTGTATTGTCATCAAAAAGCACTATGTGATAATTATGATAACTGTTCAAAAAGTTACTGGCATTGAACTAACGCCCTCCTTACACATCTCCAGCTATTTTTTTTGGCATCGAAAAAAACCTCTGTTGGCTCCCACACTTTTCGCCTTAAGTGTAAGCGCCAATAAATCCGCACCTGTGGCTGGCAACTGAATTTCGCCACACTGATTCCTGCTTTCAAATGAAGGAGGAATCCGATGACCACCCCTGATTTACATCAGTTCTGGCAACAGACGCTATCGGACTGGCAGGCCTCGGGCCTGTCCGGTGCCGCCTACTGCAAACAAGAGTCCCTTGTTTACCACCGGTTTGTCTACTGGCGGCAGAAGCTGACTGGCCGCGAGGAGCCCAGCAAGCCGGTTCAAACTCGATCCGGATTCGCCCGCGTGGCACCGGTTGCGAATGCCGGAGCCGGTCTGACCGTGTCACTGCCCGGCGGCGTATCAATCACCGGCCTGCACGCTGGCAACATTGAGTTGCTGGGCGCGGTGCTGAGGCAGATGTGATGCGTCACCGCTATCTGCGTCCCTCCTGGGATCTGCCGGAGATCTATCTGTACCGAAAGCCGATCGACTTCCGCAAGCAGGCCAACGGCCTAGCCCTGTTGGTGGAACAGGAACTGGGGCACAGCCCGTTCTCTGGAGCGCTTTATGCCTTCACCAACCGGCAGCGGAACAAGATCAAATGCCTGATGTGGGAAGACAACGGCTTTGTGCTCTATTACAAAGCTCTGGCTGAAGAAAAGTTCAAATGGCCAGGACCCGCGGATGACTTGATGTCGCTGACCGGTGAGCAGATCAACTGGCTGCTGGACGGCTACGACATCACGCTGTTGAGAGGCCATAAAACCCTGCATTATGAGAGCGTTGGATAGTGCTTTTAGTAGCACTTTTTTGGTGTGCCAGGACGTTGTTTTTGCTATAATTTCGCCATGAAATCAACGCCTGATAACGCCTCTTCAACTCCCGATTTCAGCGGTCTCTCCACCGCTGAAATGATGTCTGTTATCAGCAATCTGCAAGCACAGCTGGCCGCTAAAGAAGACGCCCTCCAGAACCAACAAGTTCAACTGAAACAGCACGACGAGACCCTCCAGCGTCGCGACAACTATATCGCCATCCTCGAAGAACTGCTGCGTCACAAGAAGATCCAGCAGTTCGCGGCCAGCAGTGAAAAGCAGCCCAACCAGATCCTGCTGTTCGATGAAGCGGAGCTGGAAATCGAGATTGATGAACTGCGCGAGGAGCTGCCCGAGGATGTCGAAGAGGCCGACGCTCCTCGTCGTTCCCGCAAGCGTCGTCAGCGTGGCTTCTCTGATACGCTACTGCGCGAGCGCATTGAACTGACCCTCAGCGACGAAGAGAAAGCCGGTGCCACCAAGACCTTCTTCACCAAGGTGAAAGAAGAGCTTGAATATATCCCGGCCCAACTGAAAGTGCTGGAGTACTGGCAGGAAAAGGCGGTGTTCGAGCAGGACGGCGAAGAACGGATTGTTGCGGCTGCTCGGCCAGCACACCCGCTGGGTAAGTGCATCGCCACCCCATCACTGCTGGCCTGCCTCATTACCTCCAAGTATGCCGACGGCCTGCCGTTGTACCGGCAGGAACAGATGTTCCAGCGCCTGGGGCATGAAGTGAGTCGCACCAGCATGGCTCACTGGATCATCCGGTTGAATGACGTCTTCCAACCGCTGATCAACCTGATGCGGGAAACCCAGAACGGCAGTGATTACCTGCAAGCCGATGAAACCCGGATCCAGGTGCTCAAGGAAGACGGCAAATCGGTTCACTCCGACAAATGGATGTGGGTCACCCGGGGTGGCCCACCGGGACAACCCTCTGTTCTGTTCGAGTACGACCCATCGCGAGGTGGCAAAGTGCCGGTGCGCCTGCTGGATGACTTCCAGGGCATTCTGCAAGCCGATGGCTATTCCGGCTACGGTCAGGTCTGTGCCGCGAACAAGCTGACCCGAATCGGATGTTGGGACCACGCGAGACGTAAATACGTGGAAGCGGCCCGGGCTGCGCCGGCCAAAGGCAAAAAAGGCCCACCCTCAAAAGCGGATGTGGCCCTGAGCCACATCCGCAAACTGTACGCCATTGAAAAGGCCGCCCGAGATCTGAGCGATGAAGAGCGCTATCAGTTACGTCAGGAAAAGAGTCTGCCATTGCTCAACACCTTCAAAGCCTGGCTGGAGAAAAATGCCCCCCAGGTGATGAAAGGCCTGCTCACCCGTAAGGCCATGGACTACACCCTGAACCAGTGGGACACTCTGGTTGGTTACTGCGAACGCGGTGACCTGAACATCAGCAATGCCGGTGCCGAGAACGCTATTCGCCCGTTTGCCCTCGGCAGAAAGGCCTGGCTCTTCGCCGATACCTCACAAGGGGCGAAAGCCAGCGCCACCTGCTATTCGCTCATAGAAACCGCCAAGGCCAATGGCCTGGAGCCCTCCGCTTATATCCACCATGTGCTGGAGCGCATTGCTGGGGCCGATACACTGGAGAAGCTTGAAGCCTTGCTGCCCTGGAATGCCGAGTTGCCGGCTTTGAAAAAAGTGGCTCAATACGATTAGGGCAAGTGGGTCGATTTAACGGCGCTTACCCTTAAGTGAATCTATGCGCGGCGCATCAGAGAACACAGTTAGAAGCTACAAAGACCGATTAAGGACTTTTTTCACAGCATTGGAGGATTGGAAAGGAGTGGACCAATGGAACGCTCTTACTGATCGAGATATCTCTGCTTATGTCCATAGTTACCTCATTCAAGAGAAAGGATTAAAACGAAAATCAGTCGAAAATCACACTGCAGCACTTAACCGGTTCTACCGGTTTTCAAGATCCATCGGGCTGATAGAAAATATTCCAAACTTTGAAATCAACCTGTCAAATTTTGATTTTAAAACATCAACGCTCTCAGCAGATTCGATCGCAAAATTACGGGAGACACACATTTCCGAGGACGATTTTCAAAATACTGTACTACCAGCGTCTCAATTAATTTCAAAATCAACCTTTACCAGGCAAAGGGCAGAACTAGTTCTAATGCTTGGTTATTATGCGGGATTGAGAGCGCGAGAAATTATCGATCCGAGAAATCTCGATACAACTGTCCTGGAAGCCAAATTAAATGCGAGGTCAACACTCAACGCCGCAATCGAAATCGAAATTATAGGAAAGGGCGAAAAGTTGAGAACAGTTCCCTGTCCGCCACGGTTAGTGTCATCTATATCAAAGTTTATAAATGGAGAGAGGGGGAAGCTTCCGCCTGGCCCCTTAATTTGCAAAAAAAATGGATCATGGCTCGGAAGCTCAGACCAATTACCTAGCCCGAATTTCTCATGAGGGGATAAAAGAAAGCGGCTGAAAGTGTTAAAATTTCAGGACCTTACACCATCAATCAACACCAACAACCGCTATCCAAAATGGTACCTCAAAAACTGACCTTCTCGCCACTTTCCCGCCGCCAGATTGAAACCGACTTCTCCGGAGGCCATATCACCTCCGATGCCGGCTTGCTGTTACTGCGCGAAGTCGACAAACAACACCGGTTAACCCAACGGCTGGCCGAGACGCTGACCGACCAGCGGGATCCCCGGATGATTCGTCATGAGCTCAAGTCCCTGGTCCGGCAACGGGTCTACGGTGTGGCCGGTGGCTACGAAGATCTGAATGATCATGAAGCGCTTCGCTTTGATCAGGCACTACAAACCGCCACGGGGAATGCCTCGACTCTGGCCGGCAAGTCCACGCTTTGTCGAATGGAGCAGGCGATGGATCGGCAAACCATTGTCAAAGCGCATGAGTTGCTCTGGCACCACTTTATCGAGCAGCATGAGAAGCCGCCCAAGGAAATCGTGCTGGATTTTGACGGCACCGATATTCCGGTGCACGGCGACCAGCCGGGTAAGTTCTTTAACCGGTATTACGACCATCACTGCTACTTCCCGCTTTACGTCTTCTGCGGTAGGCACTTGCTGGTGAGCTATCTGCGCACCAGCAATCGAGGTGATGCCCGGCACAGCTGGGCCATTCTGGCGCTGCTGGTGCGATTTATTCGCGAGTATTGGCCACAGACCCGGATCGTGTTCCGGGGCGACTCCCACTTCAGCAAGCCCCGACTGCTGGCCTGGTGCGATCGCAACCAGGTGGATTACATCGTAGGCATGGCCCGCAACCAGCGGCTGGAGGCGCTTGCCGCCCCAGCCATGGACAAAGTCCGGACCTACTACGAGGCTCATGGCCATAAGCTCGCCAGCACCTTCCGCTTCCGCTACAAAGCCCGAAGCTGGCATAAGCCACGCTGGGTGGTTGCGCGCCTGGAATATGGCCCTCAAGGCCCGAACCCCCGGTTCGTTATCAGCTCCCGCTACGATGACGGATTCAAGCTCTACTACGAACAGTATTGCGCACGGGGTGATATGGAGAACCGGATCAAGGATCAACAACTGGATCTGTTTGCCGGTCGCACCTCCAGCACACACTGGTGGACCAACCAGTGGCGGCTGATCTTATCCGGCTTCGCCTACACCCTGTTCGAGCGTTTGCGGGTGCATCTGAAAAACACGCCCTTCGAACGTATGAGTGCCGGCACCTTGCGCTTGAAGCTGATCAAGGTTGGCGCAGTCATCATCCGCAACACCCGCCGAATACGGGTGTTGATGAGTGATAGCTATCCACACAAGAACGATCTCTCAGCACTGGTTCAGCGCTTGGTGCCCCAGTAGATAATCGGGCTCCCCCGGCCCGATACCAATGGGGGAAAGGGGGAGTTGTGCCTGAATGCCGGAAACTGGCTAAATAATCGCCAACTTCGACCATGACCACTCGGATCTGGCACTACCAGGCTTGGTCTGCGAAGGTTGTTGGAGCACTATGAGAAATCCGGGCTAGCGATGTATTCGCGTTTTGCCGAAGCAAAATCCTCAGCACTGAAGGAAGGTCAGACATTGCCTGGGGCAGAAGTAGATTCCATACACTCCGAAAATGCTACGCCACGAATTTAGTGAGTTGGAGTTACGAAAATGGCTTCGACCCTTGGGTAATCGTTCCCGAATATATGGGTCACACCGACAAGCAAACCACGTTCATATATGTCTTTTTTGACGCAGTTATGAATCAAAGAAATAATATATTAAAGAAACTTGCGGGAAACGATAGAAAGTTACCACCTTTTAATAATCAATATAAATAGCGGGCGGGCCAAACTTGTTAAATCTCACTGAAAGTACCTCAAGCATTATAGTTGAGATATCCAGAGGCCTGTACTCAACCAATGTAGATGGAATTAATAGAACTTTTGAAATAAAACCGGAGCTGATCGGCTACATTGTTATCAGAGCGTGCCTCAAATATTTGTGTTCTGCGAAATTTGCAAATTTACGGCCTTCGACAAGAAGAAGCGAGTTTTTGAAGATTAGGAATTTTTTTGATTATTTAGGAACCCTAGATTATCCTGTTGCTCTAAGCGCAAAAACACTTTTATACCCGAACTACTTCAATTACCTAAAAAACAAAAAAACGGCGACTACGAATTCGATTCGTAGCGAAGTAAATATTGTCTCAAAAGCCCTTAAATATTTCTTATCACAATCATCGAATCAAGGCGATATAGGAATAGCTCAAAGATTGATTCCAACCAATCGCGCTCTGAAAAAACCTTCGCCTAAAAGGCCAAAATTGTCAATGAGCGAGATTTTCCCGCATTGTCCATACTCTAATCTTGAGCTCCTCCACTCTTTACGAATAGTCTGTAGCTGGATAATAAATCGAACTGCGCAAGAGCGAAACGAATTATTGGATAACGAAAACGTTGTTGGGGAGCTACGCCATATATTCGATGACCTATGCTTTTCCTCTTATCCCATCATATTGAACAGTTCGTTGAGTTCGAGACAAAGAACCTTAAACTCCTCACAGGAACTTTCAGCACGAAAAATCTATGGAGAGATGCTCAAGACGGCAGCCCAGAGCAAAAATTCAATGCTCGTGAACAGAGCGTTTCGGTCAATAATACCTGCAGGTTTGAAGAATCGAAACTATAGATCGCCTTCTGTTCAACGCATGAGAGAGCTCTTAAACGACTGTATCAAATTCGACACTGGCTTTAGTTTTAATTTGATCAAAAATCACAGTAAATCATTCGGTAATGAGTTCGGAAATTCCCACGGTGGTTTCTCAACGAACTATAGCTTCACAATACGCGATCTGGTCTTACCGACGTATGTCGAGAACCTTTCCCTTGCTTATATTCTAGCGTCGGACCGAGTCCAGACCGCTGCCTTGCAATCTATGAGGGTTGATGACTTTTCCATATCGGAAAGGACATTGGTCTACAGTCATTATAAATTTCGGTCAAATAAGACTATTCCGTTTACATCGCCAGAGTATAAGCGGCAGTCCTACATTTATCAGGCAATTAAATACTTTGTTGAGTTAACGCAACAAAGCGAATCTTATATCGCCAACGCAGAAAGAAATCTCTTCAATCCGCATTGTGGGCAATTCTGGAGATTTGCGCTCGGTCCGTTAACTTCTTATGAGTATTTATTTGGTGATCTTTGCGTCGCGGACTCAATCCCTCGAAACCAATGTGAAATGGATTTACTGGGTGATGAAAAACCATTCTTGTGGTTAATGGAGAATGTTTTATCAAACCATGAGGCTGTAAAGGAACGGATTAAACAAGAAGATTATCGCCGAAACTACGGCACTGTAAAAAAGCGGATAAAAAATGTCATCAAAACAACTTTAAGCGTCGATAATATTGGGCGAAGCCGTGTTTTACTTGATCAGTCGACCTTTGACGACGCGGAACTAGACGACCCTGAGGTTGCCGCTGCACTTACAAAACATACTCAGAAAACAAAACGAGAAGTATATCTTGCTCGGTCAAGAGAACCTGAACATATTATAAAGCAATCCCATTTTCCCAGGCAGGTTGGCGAGAAAATGATGGAGGATGCGTCAAAGTTGTCATTTATGCTTGAGAACACTGAAGTTGTCGATCTGGAAAAAGCATCGTCACTACTGGGTTTAAAGGCGCCCGCTGCAAGCTTGGAAGAAATTTCTCAGAAGATGATCGATGATCTAGAATTTGGCTTGTTTGGAGAGCTAACCTTTTCTGACAAGACTGTTATTATTAAAAGTGAGGTAACCAGCGCTCTCATACAGGCATATGTGAAGAAGCTTGATTCAGTCCTGAGTTCGGTTTTTGAAAAAAATACGAAAACTTTCCAGAGCCTTATGACAAAGAAAATCTACCTTTTGGAAATTCTCGACCAGTTTCCGGCACATCTTAAAAAGGCAGGTTCAGAACTTCAAGCAAGGCTGAATTTTGAGTTTCCAGAATTGTTCGAGGCACACTCATGAGCACCGTCTCTTCAAAAGCATCAGGTTCGCAAGAACAGAAAGATCTCGAAACGCCGCGTTTCAATCGTCTGGGCGATGAGAAATGGTATATCACTGATGAAACGTCATCCGATATCTTGGTGTTAAATTGGGCATCTTATGAAGGCTCGTATGTAAAGAAACTGTGGGCAAAGGAAATGGTTGTTTTCTATTCGGGTGGTTACGTATCGGAGGACGGAAAGCTTGTCGCCCGTAAAAGTACGATAAAGGGCTTTGTCGTTGATCTCCGAAAAATTCTATTATTTTCTAGTCAACGTAATATAACGCTTGAGTTTCATCGATGGGACAGGGAGCTGATCACAGAGATGTTTCGGGCTAATCTTCTTGGGGAATTGTTTTTGTCTGCGCAGGATAAACCAGACGGTTTGGCTTCTCGTGGAAGCACAAATGGTTTGTTCACTGTTATAAATGTTAGTAATCACGCTTTTTCAGAGGGTGCAATTTCTGATGGTTTCGCGATCTGCTTTCATAACCGGAGAAATTCGGCGAATGCTATGTTTGGCGACCTTCTTAAAAAGCATGGCGTCCACATAGATGCATATTTTAAGGGAGGGAGTTTCGGTGAGGTTGCTACTGAAGTTGCGATGCTTCTTCTAGCAGAAGCAATTGCGGTGCTTCGATCTGACCAGACGCGGGCGGCAGTCGCCCTCTGTAAAGTGCAGAGATCGCCTGATCAAATTCGGCATGATTTAGTCTATGGAAGGGAATCAGGCAATCGGGTCAGTCTGAATAAATACATGAAACAAGGTAGAATCTTTCCGGAGTTTAGAAATCATGGTCATAGAAGGAATGCCAGAGAAAAAATTCTGAGACTTGATGCTTTATTCACGGAAGTAATTGGGCGAGAACTGTCTGCGCTATTTTGGAACTCACACGGCGAGTTCGTTAATTATTGTGCAGAGGTATATGAGGCTTGCGCGGTTATATTTCTCTGTCTTACGGGCATTCGTGTTTCTGAGCTTTGCACAATAAAGGTAAGCGATTACGAGAAGAGAAACAGTGGTGAGTGGATTTTCAAAAGCCAAGTAGATAAAACCCACGCTGGAGGAAGCGAGATTAGAGTCATGCACGGCTTGGTCGCAGAAGCAGCCGATGTGCTTGAGGCGCTGAGCTACTCGGACAAACGGACAGACAATGTTGGTTTATTTAGCCGGAATTTATGTCAAAACATGGTGGACAGGGGTGAAGAAGGAGAGTACTTCCACCCAAAAAAGGATACAGTTTCGTCCTATGTAAAAAGGTTTTACGCCCGTTTTATTGATAAACACGGAGATGCTGTTACAACGAAAAATTCTTCAATCAGTCCCCATCAGTTCAGACACAGTTTTGCTGCGTTCGCCTTACGACGATTTGATGGAAACGTTCTGGAGGCTATTCGGCAACACTTTCTACACGGTGAAGGCAGTGGCTATACAAAGAAGTACACTGACGGCAAACTCACCCCAAGCGTAATGAACCAGCTAGAGCGAGATTACATTAATGAGCTGGTTGCCAGAATTGCGACGTCTGAAGACCAATACGAATTCGTTGGCGGCGTCGCACTCTACATAAGGAAGCGGGTCACTGAAATTATTGGCGATAGTCATGTATTCCTTCCAGTTGGCGAGTTTGAGGAAGCAGTCGATGAAATTGCCAGGGATTTTGACATCATCAATGCTCATGAATATGGCTATTGCATGTTCAGTTCGAAGAGAAAAAGTCAAGCTCTTTGTAGGGACCCAAGAACTAATCTTCCCGATCCACACCGATTTTCGGGTTTTTCTGTTTGTTCAGGCTGTCCGATGAACCTGGTACTTCAACCCCATGCCGAAGCTATTAAAAGGTTGGGTGTCGCCCATCAAAATTTCATTCAAAAACATCCTCTCAAAATCCGGAGCAAGGCTGTCGATGCGAGCAAAAAAGCTATCAAAAATGCAGAGCGGATTCTCCGTGAATTAGGAGAGATATAATGAGCACTTTTGATTTGGAGAACTTCGTATCCCCGTTAGTTAACGATGCACCTTCATGGGTAGCAGAAGGAAACAGTCTAACTAAAGCGCTCTACTCAAAAGTGGTGGAAGAAGTCAAAGAACTTGAGGGCTTGATTGACCAGGGCGATGAATTGAGTTTGCGAGAGCGCACAGTAATCGCTTCGAGAATCGCTCTCTCATTGAACATCGATAAGAGCAATATTAGGTCTTCGCGAAGACCGGAACTCATTGATTTTATCGAGCGAGAAAATGAAAAATTAATCAATCGTTATGAGGCTTTAAAGCTTAAGGCGCGTCGTGGACGTCATAAAACAAAGTCAGAGACAGAGACAGAGAATTTGGTGCTGCAAAGGCAGCTCCACGAAATGGAAAACCTGAAAATGAAGGAATTTCTGGAAGCGGCTATTGAGCGAGATTTGCTTTCGACGCAACGCAACCTGAAAGAGAAAAACGAAGCTCTGGAGTCTGAGTTGAGCGCATGCCGCAGACGGAATGCCGGTTTGTCCGAATCTAACCGTGAGCTTATTAAAGAGCTTGCGCAACTGGCGGAAGAGAGAGATCAGTTAAGACGACTGGTTGCCCAGACGAAAGGTGGGAGTTGACCATGGCAAACGGACAGCAGAAAGCGCGGGAAAACCTTGTTGCCTTTCAGCGTTGGGCCGTTACGCAAACCGATGATGATTTCAAGCAGATCGTCTCTCGCGGCCAGCTAAACCGTGGCGAAGTTGCCAACGCTATCGGTATCGGAAAGAGCGCCTTGCGCCAGAATCCGGCGATAAAAACGGCCTTGGAGCATCTCGAAACGGACCTCCGTGAAAGAGGCGTATTACCGCCACTGCTAGAATCCGCACAGCAACAACGGTCTGCGCCAAAGCCTTACGATGCCAGCGCCAATCAGCGGTCACTGCAGTCAAAACGACTCTCCGTTCTGGAGCAGGAAAACATTGAGCTGAAAGCCCGCGTAGCAACGCTGGAAGCCAAACTCAAGCGCTATGGCGAGTTATCTGAGGTGCTGACGGAATTTGGTGTCGCCCCATGAATGAAGACTATTTCCGCGTAACCAGTTGTCAGCATGAAGGCGCAAAATACACGATCTTTTCTGGTGTCCCGCTGAAAGCCAACAGCTACCGCATCAACAGCGGGAAATACATCATCTCCATCCGGTGCGAAAACCAGTCTCTGCCCATCAAACCATCTGTAGGCCAGCAATGGCGCGTGCGTGGTGAGCGGGTATTGGAGGCGGTTCAGGCAGGCGACTTTGAACTACAGCAGCATGTCTATAACGCGCCGGTTGAAATGGAATGCACGTTGCCAGAATCCGGTGAGGCACTGATCCGCTTTATTGCGTCAGACAGAGATTTCACCGGCATTGGTGAGGCGAAAGCACGGGCGCTCTGGGACGCCTTCGGCAGCCAACTACACCAGATGCTGCGATACGACACAGCGGATCACAGGGAGCTTCTGAAGGGCATTCTGAGTGATGTATCGGTAGACGCCCTATACAACGGCTACGCCAAATACCGAAACCTCGCACACGCTAATTGGCTGGCCTCGCTCGGAATCCCGTTGCGTATCCAGCAACGCATTCTGAAATACCACGATGAACGCACTGTCGATGTCCTCAAGAGCAATCCCTATGCACTTCTTGGATTTGGGATGGCGTTTACGGACATTGATACCATCTCAGAGCGATTAGGCTTTGCGAAATCTGCGCCCCAGCGCCTTGCCGGGGCACTGGAGACGGCAATCCGCAAACAGGTTGAAAAGGGGCATACTTACGCCACCCACAAAGCCCTCAAGCCTTTGGTTAACGAGCTTTTACAGGACGCCGAACTGACAACGGCCGCTTTCGAAAACGGGCATCAGAGCGGCCAATTTATCCTCCGACCCGATAACGGCACCTACCATCCTACCGCTCAAATCATGATGGAGTCGGTCGTTGCCAAACGCCTGAAATCCATGGCCAGCATGACTGACTCAGATGAGGAGGTATTCAAAGCCTTAACCGATGCGGTTCTGGATCTGCCTTATGACCTCACGGAACAACAGGTGCAGGCCGTTGAATCCAGTCTGACCAACTCTGTGTCCTGCATTATCGGTGGTGCCGGAACGGGCAAAACGACGGTGCTGAGGACAGTTCTCAGGGCGTACAACTCACTGGGATATGAAGTTCATGCGGTTGCCTTGTCTGGCAGAGCGGCAATGCGGCTGCACGAGAGCATTGGCTTCTTCACCATGACCATTGCCCGGTTGCTTCGAGAGGAGCCGATAGAGCCCACGCTGGATCGCCCAAAGCATGTCCTCGTCATCGATGAGGCGAGCATGATTGACCTTCCGACCATGTACCGACTCATTACGCATCTTGATCCATCAGTTCGGATCATTCTCACTGGCGACCCCAATCAGCTCCCGCCAATCGGTTGCGGCAAAGTGTTGTCGGACATCGTTGAGTCAGGTGCGGTGGCGACTCAGGCACTTCGTATTGTGAAGCGTCAGGAAGGTGCGACAGGAATACCTGAATACTCAGCCACCATCAATCGTGGCGAGGTCCCTCGCTCGTTGTCTTGTGGAGCGATTACGTTCCATGAGGCGAGTTCAGAACAGATTGTTGATCGGTGCAAGGCGCTCTATGCAGATTCTCCTCAGCCCACTCAAATCGTCGGGGCAACCAAGGCTTTAGTCAGAGAGCTGAATCAGGAGTGTCAGCGGCTGATTAACCCAGATGGTGAGCGTCTGCAATTTACCCTCTATGGCGAGGATTTCTACCTGGATCTCCGATTGGGTGACCCTATCCTGTTCACCAAAAATAATTACAACCTCGGTATTCAGAACGGCTCGTTGGGCGTCTTGACCTCGACAGAACGTGGCTATCAGGACGATCAGGACACCTATGGCGTGGTGACGCTGGATACAGGTGAGCAAATTCCGATCACGGAGGAAATCTTCGATTGTATGGAACTGGGCTATGCCATTACGCTGCACAAGGCCCAAGGTAGCCAGTTCCCAAGAATCGTAGTCGCAATCCAGAAGGGGCGGATCTCAGATCGAGCTTGGCTCTATACAGCGGTGACTCGTGCAGAAGCCGAGGTTCATATCGTGGGGAACAGCAGCGATTTTGCTTCAATGGCGAAGTCAGTGAGTAATGCCAACAGGCGAGCGAGTTACTTGAAAGATTTGTTGCTCGAAGGGAAGAGGGATTCGGGGGTTAGCCATTGACGGCACGCCCCCTCATCGCCGGTCGCGGCCATCGGGACCTCTCCCTGTACCGCAATCCGATCATAGCGGAACTGATAGCGACACCATAGTTTGGCCGCCCACTGTCACGTTAAGTTGGTCGCTCTGTTCTCAAAGCGGTCCTTTTTTACGGTGCCGCGACTGACCGTTTCACCACAGAATCAAGCCAGAGTAAAAGATCCTCTCCTAAACAAAAGCGAACATTCGAGAGCCATCCATTTCCGCCCATTTTTCCCTCCAGCGCCTTTCTGATACCCATGATTCTCAAAACTCAGAAACGTTCGATTGACCGGTTGCGACCGGTGAATCTCGATGGCAAAACGACCTGTCGCTAAAGTGGGGGTATAATGAAAAACTCTCAAAAACGCCAAAATTCCTGTGGTTTAATGTGCACGGCTCTGCACACTTTTCACAGACGCGCCGTGTATGTGGCTGATTTAATGTTGGAAAATTTTGGCCTTCTGTATTTAACTTGCAGAAACGTGCACGGATAAACCGCGTGCACACTTTTCACGGACGCAGAAACCCGAAAACGGCCAGCGATTGGCAGGTAAGGCTATGAAAAATCTACGCTATCAGGGGTGTGAAGCAGTTTTGGACACGGTGGCACGGATGCGGCATTACTACGAATGCAAACTAATAAGCTGTTAAATTCAAGGAAGAGAGGCAAACATGGAGAAAGTTGTCACAGGCCTACTGGTGCTCGTAGGCATCATTCATCTCTTGCCGGTTTCCGGGGTTCTGGGCGTGGAACGTCTTGCCGCCCTGTATGGCGTTTCTCTGGGTGAGCCCAACATCGAGATTCTAATGCGCCACCGGGCCATCTTGTTTGGTCTTCTTGGCCTGTTTCTGTTGTATGCAGCGTTCCAGCCATCTCTGCAAACGCTGGCAATCATCGCGGGCCTTATCAGCGTTGTCTCCTTCATCGCTATTGCGTGGTCTGTCGGCGGGTACAATGACTCTGTCCGTAAGGTCGTCATCGCAGACATTATCGCTACAGTCGCGCTCGTTGCTGCTGGGGCAATCCATGTCGTCGGTCGCAACCAAATTTAACAAGGCGCATCAATTCGCGGCCGGTGGCCGCCGGACGCCCTTTTCATTGCGGCTGCGCCTCCATTACAAGTGCGCCGTTGTGCGCTGGCGTTAGGGGCCTGGCAATACGTTGATTACGTGAGCATTTATGCACATAGCAAGATTTAGTGGAATTCATATAAGAAAAGATGATTCGCCAACGGTGGTTGACGAAATGCTTGATATGGATGATACCCACGTTTATCTGTGTTCGGTAGGCGAAGAAAAAAGCTGTCAAAATTACAGAGCTATAGCAATAAGAAAGTTCCACCCCAAAGAGTCAAACTTGGTTCAGCTAGCACATGAAGAAAGAAGGAAATGTGAGGCATCAATAGAACACACAGCTAATATTTTGAGCATTTCAGCATGTTCAGAGCATATAATACTATCTGAGTTACCTGTTATAGCATTTAAGCCAGATAAACCCGAAGAGGAACAATATATTGCGCCTCTGTTGGGAGAGCTTGGCTGTTCCGGCTCTTCTCGCATGGAATTAGGTAAATTGCTTTTAGGTGATCTTCGAAATGCTTTAGAACTTTTTAAAGATAGAACAGCGGGGTTGGCAGCCTTAACAGCAGCGCTCAATTGTAATACCAAGCTTTCTCAGTTCCGAGAGCTAGTGCGATTTTTTGAAATCGCATTTCGCATGCCATTTGTACAAGTCGATAAAAAACTCCATCAATACCTGAGCTTAACAAGGCTAGAGTATAGTCGATCAGAAATTAAGAAATGGAGAAGCTTTCGACATCCTTCGTTCCATGGTGATGGGGCAATAAGCCAAGAAGTAATCTTTGAGCTTGATGTTGCACCATACGTGGAACGCATGAAAATAGCTGCACTAGATGTACTTTTAAATAAGGAGCAATGGAATAGCAAGGATATTAAAAGACGTCTAGGGTATGAGTTACCTGGATTTTCTAAAAATGGCGACAAGTTGATTGCTGCAAACAATTACATACAAGCTAGATTGGTAGCTATGGATCAGTTTAACGTATGGAGCATAAAGTCACCATCTATAGATGTGGGAAAATTGGAAGCTGATGGTTGGCGATTTACACCTTTGAGTTACGCCGAATCAGAAGTTAATTAGGAGCTCTGCCCCTAACAAGAGGCTGTGGGGGCGATACCATTTTCCTGCACTACACTCAGTTCATCTGTTCCATCCGAATGTTCGCTTTGCGACCTCAGCGTGCCTTGTTTCCGAATAGCGGACCGGGTAAACCCCTATTTGAAAAAGGACCGCTTTTATCAGAAAGCGGCCAATTCTGCTCACCTATGACTCCATAGTTTGGCCAAAGCGGCCAATCTATGGTCGGAATACCAGAACATCGCTGGTCCTTAAATACCTCGGGTGAATCGCCGCTTGCGGCGAGAGGGCAGAGCCCTTGGATACCGAGAATAGGTTAAATTGATGAGTCGATCAGTCAACAAAAATGTTTTGGAGGAATGTTTTGGAGACGCTAATTGTTTCTGCGGGGAAACGTTCTAGAACTGTCATCGTTGACACCTGGATTTCTAAATCAATCACGGCTCCAACTCAAGCATACAAGGGTGTCCAGTCACTCACTCACTTCCAGTCAACAAAAAAGTTCAGTGATAACCAGAACAGCCGGGCCGAAGCGCTAATCGCAGCTTCAACAACCACGGTCCGATTTGCCGACGGCGATCGGTGCCGGGTAACCACGGGCCGCTGGATCAGTCCCTTCACGGGAAAAGTGATTCAGAATAGCGGTGAGATCGATATCGATCATGTGGTACCGCTGGCCTGGTCTTGGGCGCATGGTGCCGACGATTGGAGTGATGAAAAACGGGAGCGCTTTGCTAATGACCCTGTGAACTTGTGGCCAGTCGAGGCGAGCTTTTCGAAAGACCAATATCGAATAGGAAAAGCATTGCTTTTGTAGTCGGATCGGCAAAGTATAAGAAGACCATTCAAATGCCGGTGACGATGTGACTGTTTTCATCGAGAAGCAAGTCGATTATCAATTTAACGGTCACCGTTTTGAGCCCTTCTGGCTTATCCTCAATGAGCGGCGCAAACCACCGCTTCTGCCGCTTATGTTCACTACCTTTCTAGCTCGATTCGGCGCTGTCTTTGAGATCAAAGAATTGTCCGACGGAACGTTGCAAGGGCGCACCGGCAAGCTCTACGAACTGGTCGAGAGAGAGGTCTCTGATGCGACGATGCGAGCCTATATCTACGCGTTGGCTCAGTTTTTGGGCTACCTGGAAGAATGTCGGCTGAGTCATCAGACGGCGGGACTGCATGCCTCTTCGTCCTGTAGTGAGCGATTCGTGAATCATTACCTCAATGAGGTGCTTTCAAACCGTCTTAAATCCTCGCAATCCCTCCAGACCCATCTATCAGCACTCACTGCTTATTATAACTTCCTGCATTACATGGAATTCTCTTCACGCCTGGCGCTGCGCGTTTATCGACGGACCCGGCAGGCCATGGCGGAACGGAACACCAAACAGCATTACATCCAGTACGTTCCGAGACACACGCGTCTCACATTGCTGAATCATTGTGAAAAGCTGGCTGAAAAACTCATGATGAGACTGGGGTTTGAGGTGGGGCTCAGGACTGCGGAGTTGCGGGGTCTGCGCACACCAGCCTTGTGTGTTCTGTTCAAACAGTTGGATGACCGAGCTTACGACCACGTCGAGCAGTTTAGGTACTGGCTGGAGGGTCGCTATGCCAAAAACAGCAAGAGTGGTTGGGTGTATTTTGACAGAGAGTTGCTTTCGGATATGAGACGGTATTTTAGTACCGAACGCCAGTGGGCGATTGACGAAAGCGGAACGGCGGATGAAAGCTTTTTTCTCAGAACAGATCCGCGATTCCTCGGTACGGGCATCAGCGAGTGGCACGCTTCACGACGCTTTCGACAGAGGGCCGATGAGGCTGGTTTGCACTCCAGTCTGAGCTTTCACGATCTCCGCCATACCTTCGCAACGGAACTGTTTCATGAAGAACTCACGGGGCCTGACGGCCGGGAAACACGCTCGGAATCGGCAGCGCTTATTGTTGTTGCCCAGCGACTCCGGCACACCGTCGGGCGAGACGGTCATGCTTCATCGGTCACAACTCGGTACATCCGCATGAGACTCCAAATGTTAGAACTTGAGGGCGGGAGGTGAGTGAAAAGTTGGACGGAGTGGCTGAGCTGGCGCATGCACCGGACGATATGGCTAAAGCATTCGATCAGACGCTGCCGGAACAACCCACATATACATCGATTAAGCCTACTCGAATCACATACAACACCCAGGCTGGTACCACTCAGATCATCGCCTTAACCCGGGAAAACAAATTTCACGAAGCCATTTTCCAAGGGGCCTCTGCCACATTTCAATCAGACTGGTTTCATGGCCTTACAGAGACATCGCGACGAGCTTATTCGGACTCCATACGCCGATTCATCGATTGGGTAAATGAAACGGGTTACGAAAGCACTGATATCAATCGTTACGATTGCCTGAAGTCCTACGAAGCGTATTGCATGAATCAGCAGGGCCAGAAGCGCAGCCCGTTAGAATTCTTAACCGCAGTTATGAACAGGGCCCTGGCTAGCCCCGGCCTGACGGACGAGGATTTCGGCTATCTGAAGACACTACTGAAGGTGTCAAAGCCTTCAAAAGGAGGGGGTGCTAAGCCATATACCCTTACGGACTGGTTCAATCTGCCCTGGCTGCGATCTGTTCTCGGTGAGCAAAAATACCTTCAACTGGAAAGCCCAAGCAGAATGTTTTTGAGCTTTCGGGTGACGATTGCCGAGACACTACTTCATCTACTGGACGTCCGGGCAGAATGGCAGCAACACCCCATCACAACGTTTGAAGAGTCTGCTTGCGGGAAGAACTGGTTTCGTAAATGGAACTACAAGATATTAAGGCGTTTTGGTTCGTTTGATTCCGCAGGGCAGCCGCGAGAGGCATGGACAGAACTGCTGTGGCTGGATTTGGTTCGCCCCTCTGACCGAGGGTCTATTAAAACGCTGTTATCGCAGAGCGGCATTGAAAGCTTGGCCTCTATGCCTCGGGTCTGCGGCCAACGTATTCGATCCTGGGCTCGCTCTCCCACCATTTATCATCCGGATTATCAACACGTTTACTCCCCTCTTGAGGAGCGCCTGATGGCCTGGTTGGTTGCCTGTGAAGCGGTGCAGCCAACCGATATTCCCAAACTGAAAACAACGGATTACGCACACGAATTCAATCAATCCGGTCGCCTGATTGCGATGGAGTGTTGTTACTACAAGGGCCGTGCCAGCTCGACTCGGCAACCAGCGATCCTGATGGCGTCCGACTGCTGGACAAAAGCCCAGTATCGCTACTTAACAGGTTTGCCGGTCTCTAGCCCTGTCTTCCAATTCAACGTTATGTCAGAAAAAGCGATGCCGGACATTAGAGAAGGTTTCGCGCAGAAAGGAGATATCTCTTTCTTGTGGCGAATCTGGCAATTGCCTCGCGTCCAGCGGCTAATTGACGCAGCTTTAAGGCGAGCCGGTGCCAGTTCGATTTTTCTGGACGCCGCGTTGGCGCTGACTCAGGGCAGCGAGCCTGTGGGCATTTTCGCAAAGACATCCGAAAATAATATCGGGGCGTATCGCGAGTCGGTCGCGCGCCCGCTTCCTCAGAACATATTTTCTCTCACGCATGTGAAGACCACTGCCGTCCATGCGGGGTCGGACCGTTACCGTGACGGTGACCTGATCAACCACCACTCGCACACCTCGGCAACCGAAAAGCATGCTTATCTGACCGACGCCAATAAGGATTTCGTCAACCGTGCAGGTCGGGTCACCCGCCTGGTTCTGAACGATCTCCAGAATGTTGTATACCAACCATCCGTCTCCGCAATGGCGGCAGCGGTGAACGATCTCGAGTTGAACACTCGCGTGGTAGAGGCCACCGGTTCAGAGGACGCTCGAGTTCATTCGATCGATCAGTCGATCAAACGGATCCAAAACGACGATGTCATCCTCGTTCCTGACACAGTGGAGCAGGCGCTGCTGTTTATTCATACGATCGCCGAAGCCGAGACTCGGCTACCGCAAATGCTGGCAGTTCGGCCCGATTGGGTCGAGCGCACACTGTTGATCCGCGTTGAATGGATGACGCGCAATCTGGCTCGTATGCGTTCTGCTGCTGAGGCCCAGAAACAATATGCCGACCTTAAGCCCCATCTGCCCAATTTGTTTGATTACCTACTGGAGACTGTGGAATGACCGCAACGACAGCACGTCGGCATCGGAATCTACCGGATCTCAATGAATTGCAGGCACGTCTCAACGCTTTGCCTGGTAACCGGAGTAATCAATTTACGGAGAACGTATGGCAATTCATCAACCTGAGGGGAAAATGTTACACAGTCGACTTTGACACTGTTTTGGCACTGTCTGAGGACTACCCAGACTGGGTGCGGGAACAGGGTATTGATCCCGTCTCGCTCTCCAAAGAGATCTGGCTGTCCCTCGCCGAATCGACGACCGTCAACAGCTACACAAGAAGACTGAAAGGACTGAGGCTATGGATGGTCGCCTTGGCGCGAAGAAACCTGCCCCGCCTCACCCGCGAAAACAGCCGAGAGGTGTTGGCCTTCATGCTAACGAACAATTGGAGAGGGGGACGCCCCTCGCCGCTTAAAGCCGTACGCAGTCAAATAGACATGACGTTTCTCATGCCCCTTCAAGCGCTGAAAGACGCCACTTCGGAGTTGGGCCTTGACTGGATTTCTCGGGATGTGACCGAAGCTCATGTCAGGAAGCAGTTCAAGGAGCTGATCCCTGAACTGACGGATAATAACCTGACCTACCAGGATTGGAAAAAAGGCCAATCCTTTAACCTGCTTACATTGGATCATGGAAGATATTATGTGGAGCACTGTCTCAATTTTTTTGAGGAGCACGCCGCGCTTGCCTGCGCCCTCAGTCAAACATTGCAAGCCTTTGCGACGATTGCCACGGATCTGGGCGTGAGCCAGACATCTGTCAGGGCTCATATCTCACGGGTCCTTGAGGGGCGACCGGTCACCGAGATATGGCCAAGTAGGCCAGCATTGGGGCAGCGGGTGCAGACGCCTGTTGTGGATTACTTCCTGGAAGCTCACCGTCAGGCACGCTTCGAACATCACGTCCTGAAAGAAAATGTGTTAGAGCAGATTGGCGAGGCTTTCGGCCTTATCCCGTCACCAGAGACCGTAGACCGCCTGCGGGTTATCATCTGGAACTGGCTGCGCCGGGAGGATATCGAGGAAACGCAGTACCTTCTGGGGGAATGTCAGAGGCCGGTGCCCTGGCACTTGTTCCTGCAAAATCTCGATGCCATGAAACAACGCTGTGACCAAAGTGGCTCTTTTGTGCCCACGGTGGCATTTTTTAAATCCTTTGGCCTTGAAGGAACGGCCTACGAGGGCGGAAAAAAGACGAAAGGTGGCTACAGTCTGCCTCGCCAATTCATTGAACTGGTCGCGTCAGCTGGCTTAGTCGGTGTGGTGGCGTTGACCGGATGGCGAGCAAGCGAGTTCGGGTTTTCCTATTCTGACATCCAGCGCAACCGAAACATGGACAAGCTGGATCAGTATGCCTTCCCGCATCGCTATCAGGTAGATTGGTACGTCTATAAGACATCCGGGCGAGTCCGACAGTTACGGGAAGTCACTTTCAGTGCTGTTGCTATCGCTGAGCGCCTGGGGCGTATACATGGCTCTGACCATGACCGGCCATGTTTGTATGGAACATTAAATAAAAAAATCCCCTCCCAGTCTGAAGAATCAGTGCTCAGAGCCGTCGGTGGCCTTTGGCCGCACTACGTCCAAAACTATGCCGGTTTTGAACTGATCGATAACTGGGGGTCGTGGCAAAGTTTGGCGCAAGTTGAAGCATCCGGCGATTTGCTGACGATGGACCAGTACCGGGAAAAGGAACGGCTTTTGGTATCGCGCTCCGCCGACGAATGGAACGAACTCACAATAGACGGGAATTTACGAGAGGCGCATCGTCGAACCCGTGAAGAGTGGCCTCGGCTGGCTTTCTTTTTCCAGAAATCTGTCGGCGACAAGAAAGACTGGGTGACCCAATACCGTAACGGTACCCTGCGGCCAGACTGGCGGGCTCTGCTTAACACTCACCTGTCCGACGAAACACGGGATTGGCTTTTCTCACTCAGTGAAGTCGAGTGCCGATCGGGGGAAACATCCAAAACTATCCACAGCGAGGTGCTGGGTGAGGCACTGTATCCAAGCCCCCACGCGTTCCGCCACATGTGGGCAGAGGCGATTTACCGACGGTTTGATGGTGATGCAGGCTGGATGATCCGCAGCCAGTTCAAACACATCAGTCGAACCATGTGGCTGGCTTACATCCGCGATAAAGACAACCGCGCAGGCCACCAACGGGTGAAGATCCGTGTCATTAGTTCGCTTGTCCACAACTACATCAAACATCACGGCGAAGGCTACGCCGGTCAAATGAACAAGTTACTGCGCCGCCTCCTCCGGCAGACGCGCGTCCAGAGCCCGGAGCAACAGACGGAATTGGCCGAGCAACTGGCAAACATAGAGGTTGAAAACATCAAGGCGAATCCCTGGGGGTATTGTTTGCTGATGCGGCGGACCAGGTATAGAGCCAGATGTGCCGAAGAGGGTGAACCGATGCGCCACAATGCGTCCCCTGAGCTGTGTCTGGGGTGCGTCCATAATCTGATGCAGACGACCAATGTCGAGTGGATGCTTTTTCAAATTGCGTCACATGTTGAGGTTCTGAACAACCCGGTCGTCCCGGACATTTTCAAACAGCCTTCGTTCGAGCTGGTGCGCAATGTCACACGTCACGTCCGGACGCTGAACGCCCGCCACGAGGCACTACCTGAGCTTGAATCCGTGTTAACAAGTTACAAGTTGAGGGCTGCGTAATGGTGATGGAGTATCTAAAAAAACGTGCGGAGGCAGGGGCCGGCAAAGGACTCGAAGATCGTCCAGACTGGGTTTCCGACAGAAACGCCAGTGCTGCCGCCTGGCAGTGTGTTGAGGATATGAAACGAGAGAAAGCGCTCTACATTCGGCGTCACCGCACGCCTACGGATTTTCTCGTGAAGAAAAGTTATCAAATCAAAGGCTCCGAAGTCGCCGCAGTGCTCGGCATGAACCGCGCGACGCTCATGAACACGTCGAGCTATTCACCCCATCTCAAACAGTACCTCGATGCAGTAAACGTGGATCTAGACGAAGCCAAGAGCGCGAAACTGAAGCGGGCTGAACGCCCCACAGCCACCGGGATCAGGAAGAGCCGGAAAGACGACCTGGTCGATCTGGTCAAGGAATTGCGGATGAAGAACGAAGCGTTGAGGACATTGGCAGCAGAACCGTTGGACGAAATCTTCGAAGGTTTACCTCTGCCGATAAAAAAGAAGTTGGGGATCGCCTGATGACGAATGGACAGCAAAAATCGAAGCAGGTCACCACCCGAACACCGCAAGTCCGTACGTCAGCATACCGACCATTACGTTATCGATAATTTGCACCCAGACGAACTTTTCGAGTGGGAGCCAGACAATCTACTCGGAAGATCTGAAATCGCGTTCAAAGCAAGTGGTACCCTGTGTATCTATTGGTCTCGTTGACCGGGTCGTCGGCACTAGCTCCACGATTCTATTAACTTCTGAATGCTAAGGTCACTGGGAGCGCGGGTGGGGCGGCACCCTTGCCATCTCTATTGCCAGATTAACGTCTGTACCTTGGTACGGGGCCGAGTGGACACAGGGCTAACCGAGATCAACACCGGCCCGAAGCCAAATATTACTGGGCAGATTGCTCGTCCCTCTGGGTTATATGCCCCCTGATCCCTTCATGCAATGACCCAATCAGCGGGCAGGTAATATTGCCTTGTTGGGCGTGGCATCGGTCAACCATTTCGCCCAGAACCAACTCGACTTTCTTCAGCCTGTCGATCTTTTCGCGCACGTCCCGCAACTTATGCTCGGCCAGAACACTGGCTTCCTGGCAGTGGGTGCCGTCTTCGAGCCGGAGCAGGTCGCTGATCTCATCGAGACTGAAGCCTAACTGCTGCGAAGTTTTCACAAAGCTCAACCTGCTGATATCGCTGGGAGCGTAGCGTCGAATACCCCCGAGAGGACGCTGGGGCTCCGGTATCAACCCACGTCGCTGGTAGTAGCGGATGGTCTCAACTGAGACGTTCGCCGCCTTAGCCAGCCCCCCGATGGTCAATGAGTTCATTTCATCCGACATTTGCCTTGACTCCGTAGTTGACTACGGCTTTAAGCTTAACTTATCGAACAAGGCCATAAAAGGTGCAATCACAATGTCAGAGTTGAAATCAGAGTCCAAATCCGGTCGCGGGTCATTAATCGCAGGCGGGGTCGCAGCAGTGCTCGCATCGGCCTGCTGTCTTGGCCCCCTGGTCCTGATCGCCCTTGGTGTTTCCGGTGCCTGGATCGGCAACCTTGCCGCTCTGGAGCCTTACCGGCCGTGGTTTATTGGTGCTGCTCTGTTGGCGATGGTCTTTGCCTGGCGTCGGATATACCGGCCCGCGCAGGACTGCGAACCGGGCGAAGTCTGCGCGGTACCGCAAGTGCGCACTGCTTACAAGATCACCTTCTGGATCGTCGCGCTGCTGATACTGACCGCGCTGGCGTTCCCTTTCGTCTTACCGCTGTTTTACTGAAACCTGATCCAACCTATTTACTGAGAGGCACCACACCATGAAAAAGTCCCTAATCACCGCCGTACTGTTTACGCTGTTCAGCCTGCCTACCCTGGCGGCACAACAAACGGTGACCTTGTCCGTTCCAGGCATGACCTGTGCGGCCTGCCCGATTACCGTCAAAGCCGCCCTGAAGCGGGTCGACGGCGTAAGTGCTGTGGATGTCCGATATGAGGAACGGGATGCGACGGTGACCTTTGACGATGAGAAAACCTCCGTTGAGGCGCTGACTCAGGCCACCACCAATGCGGGTTATCCGTCCACCCTGAAATAAACCGGGACGACCAAGGAGTAACCATGAAAGATCCCAAGACGCTGTTGCGAGCGAGTGCTATTGGCACTGTCGTGGTCGCGCTGTGCTGCTTCACGCCGATTCTGGTGGTTTTACTCGGATCCGTTGGTCTGGCAGCGCTGACCGGCTACCTGGATTACGTGCTGTTGCCGGCGCTCGCCATTTTTATCGGCCTGACCTGCTACGCCGTATGGCGTAAAAAGAAATACGACGCCTGCTGCGATAGCCCATCTACCAAGGAGTCACATGAATGAGTAACGACAACCTGCATATTGCCGTGATTGGCAGTGGCGGCGCTGCCATGGCCGCCGCCCTGAAGTCAACGGAACGCGGAGCACGGGTCACCCTGATCGAGCGCGGCACCCTCGGTGGCACCTGCGTCAATATCGGCTGTGTGCCCTCGAAAATCATGATCCGGGCTGCAAACGTGGCTCATATGCGCCGCACCAGTCCGTTCGACGAGGGTATCGAGGCAAGCGAGCCGTCCATTGACCGGCCCCGGTTGCTGGCCCAGCAACAGGCCCGGGTCGATGAGCTTCGTCGCGACAAGTATGAGGGCATTCTCGAAGACAATTCGGCGATTACTGTCGTGCGGGGTGAGGCCCGTTTTACCGACGCCAATACGCTGACAGTGACGCGAGCCGACGGTACGGAGCGCGAGGTACGCTTTGACAGAGCGTTCATTGGTACCGGTGCGCGGCCTACCATCCCACCGGTTCCGGGCCTGTCCGATACGCCGTACTGGACGTCCACCACGGCACTGGCCAGCGACACCATTCCGGACCGGCTGATTGTCATCGGGGCGTCTGTCGTGGCAGTGGAACTGGCACAGGCGTTTGCCCGACTGGGCAGCGAGGTGACCATTCTGGCACGCAGCCGGCTATTTTCCCGGGAGGACCCGGCCGTGGGCGAGGCCATTGAAACTGCGTTCAAAACCGAGGGTATCAAGGTTCTGAATGACACCCAGGCGAGCCAGATCAGTTATACCAACGAGGAATTCGTGCTCGACACGAACGCAGGGGAACTGCGCTCCGATCGGCTGCTGGTGGCCGTGGGACGCACACCGAACACAGACAGGCTGAATCTGGAAGCGGTCGGTGTCGAGACGGATCGCGGGTCCATTGTCGTCGATGAGCAACTCCAGACCCGGGTGCCGGGCATTTACGCTTCCGGCGACTGTACCAATCAGCCCCAGTTCGTCTATGTGGCGGCCGCAGGTGGTAGCCGGGCCGCGATCAATATGACCGACGGCGATGCCCGCCTGGATCTCAGTGCCATGCCGGAGGTGGTCTTTACCGAGCCGCAGATCGCGACTGTCGGTTTGTCCGAGGCCGACGCCGAGGCAAGAGGCTACGTCACCGACAGCCGTACCCTGACCCTCGACAACGTGCCACGGGCTTTGGTCAACTTTGATACCGGAGGCTTCATTAAAATGGTCGCGGAACGTGAAAGCGGGCGGTTACTGGGTGTGCAGTCCGTGGCGGGTGAGGCCGGCGAACTGATCCAGACCGCCGTGATGGCCATACGCGCGGGCATGACCGTCAACGAGATTGCCGATGAGCTGTTCCCGTACCTGACGATGGTTGAGGGTCTGAAGCTGTGCGCTCAAACCTTTACCAAGGATGTCAAACAATTATCCTGCTGCGCGGGATAAGGCAAGGCCCCATGAATGATGTGCGTGAAATCGTAAATCGGCTGGGCCTGACCGGAGAAGCGGAGGCCACGCTTCATGTGGCGCTATTGCGTGAGCTGGTCCAGGGTCGTCCGGTCACTCTTGAGCGGCTTGCAGCGTCGCTCAACTGGACGACGGACCAGGTGGTGCAGGTGCTGGAACAGCTGCCTTGCGGAACCGTCGAGTATGACGGTCAGGGACGGCTGGTCGGCTCAGGCATCACCCTGCGTGAAACGCCGCATGCGTTTGTGGTAAACGATCAGCCGCTCTACACCTGGTGTGCACTCGACGCCTTGATGTTTCCGGCTGTCATTGGCGAACCCGCACAGGTTCGGTCGCGTTGTCCCCACACCCACAAGCCGGTCACCTTGACGGTCACGCCACAGGAAGTGCTTTCGCTCCAGCCAGAGGACGCGGTTCTCTCGCTGGTTTCCGTGGCCACGGACGGCGACATTCGCAGTGCCTTCTGTTGCGATGTCCACTTTTTTGCTTCTCGATCTGCCGGGGAAGCGTGGTCCGGGGACAAACCGCACGCAAGCATTGTGACTGTTCAGGAAGGTTTCGAACTGGGTCAGGCCATTGCCCGGCAATTGCTCGACAAAGCGGAGAGTGACTGACATGACGGTGAATACTCTAAGAGCAGAACCTGACGTTGAACGCGGACCGGAAACACAAAGCCAAGGGTATGTCATTTCCCAGGCGGCCCGTTGCTGTGGTCTGTCGGTGCCGCAAATTCGGACGTACCTGGATATGCGACTGGTGCAGGCCTGCGGAAAAACCTCGGGGGGCTTTCGCTTGTTTGATTACCGCTGTCTGGAACGGCTGAAGTTCATTGGGGCTTGTCGTGAGGCAGGCCTGGGGCTCCCGGAAATCGCCGAGTTTGTTCATGCGCTCGACAACGGGGATGAGCAGCAGTGCCGCACAGCCAAGCGGCAAATACAGGATACTCTTGCCGTTAAGAGGGCGGCGCTGAATCGCTGTACCCAAGTGTTGACAAAGGCAGAGCGTGGAGCCGGGTTAAGCGATTCAATTTCGCCATAAGTGAACGCCTACACCGGAGCGGTGTCCAGAGAAAAGACACGGCTGTCTACACCTTACTTTCCCTATCGAGATATTGAGGTAACCATGAGCAGTAATACCCATCACTTACTCGAAGATGCCCAATCCCGAATGGCTGACATTTACGAGTGGCTGGAGGTGGCTGACGATAGTCGCCACCGCCTGGGGCAACCTAAACGCATCCATCAGGCCAGTTTGTCGGTGCGCATGGATGATGGCTCGCTGCGAGTTTTTCCTGCCTGGCGCGTGCAGTACGACGATACCCGTGGCCCCACCAAGGGCGGCATTCGCTTCCACCCCGATGTCACCGAGGATGAGGTCGCGACACTGAGTTTCTGGATGACGTTGAAGTGCGCTGCGGTCGACCTGCCGTTTGGTGGTGCCAAAGGGGGTATCTGTGTCGATCCGAAGACCCTCTCCCGCCTGGAGCTGGAGCGATTGTCCCGCAGCTATATCCGTGCCTTTCACGATGTGATCGGCCCTGAACGCGATATTCCGGCCCCCGACGTCAACACTAACGCCATAATCATGGGCTGGATGGTGGATGAATACGCCCAGATCGAACGTCGGCACGTGCCCGGCGTCATTACTGGTAAGCCCCTGGGACTAGGGGGCTCCATTGGTCGTGAGGAAGCCACTGGTGCAGGTGCGTTGCAGGTGTTGGACTTGTGGGTAAAACGGCAGCACCAGAAACCGGAAGATCTGACAGTGGCTGTCCAGGGGTTCGGTAACGCCGGCCAGCATTTTGCGCGCCTGGCGCACGATGTCGGTTATAATATTGTCGCATTGTCTGACTCCCAGGGTGGCATCTACAGTGATGAGGGGTTGGATCCTTCGCCCATCCTGCGTCACAAAAACCGTACCCGCGAACTCAAGGGCATGGTCTATTGCGACGATTCCGTGTGTGACCTCGCGGACACGCAGTCCCTTAGCGGCGACGAATTGCTGGAACTGGACGTCGATGTTCTGGTGTTGGCCGCACTGGAAAACCAGATAACGGACGCCAACGCAGATCGGGTCCGGGCCAGGATGATCGTGGAGATCGCTAACGGCCCCGTCAGCAGCGACGGTGACCGCGTCCTGAAGGATCGTAATATCCCGGTGATCCCGGACATCATCGCCAACGCCGGCGGCGTGATAGTCAGCCATCTGGAATGGGTTCAGAACCGGATGGGCGATTACTGGTCAGGCGAAGCCGTGGAAAAGCAACTCAGGCAGCGTCTTGAGCGTGAAGCGAATGCCTGTTTCAACCTGGCGGAGGAGAAAGCCATACCCTTGCGCACAGCCGCCTATATCCAGGGTGTCGGGCGGATTGTGGATGCCATGGCTCAACAGGGCACTCAAGGCTATTTCAATGACCAACTTGGGTGAGGTGAAAAGCGACGGTGGCGGTCATCCCCTTACTGCTGGGGTGCCCACTTCATGTCTGAACTGAACTCTTCTCTCTCTGGCATTGTCCTGTCTACGCTCACAGCCGTTATGCCAACCCTAGATTTGTCTCGTGGAGCGCACGAACAAATGTTGCGGGCTGAGTTGAAACTAAGAATCAATGATGGTCGAAATAACGTTGCAAAAAAATGTTGCTGTAAAAAAGCTGAGCAGTGCATGGATTTCAGAGGTTCGAGAAAAATTAACAACAAAAATCAGTTATGCCTACTTCGTATAACTAAATCTGAACCGGAATAAGGGCGCCAAGGGTCCGGACGAGTGGCTGCCGCCGTCGGGTCAGTGTCAGTATGTCGCCCGTTTCTCTCGGATAGTGAAACAGTATGGGCTGCAATCCACACCGACCGAAGCTGCGTGGTTCCGTGACTTTTTGAATACTTGTCGCCCATAACCAGGGCCAGTGGGTCTTCGGAGTAGAGCAAACCAATGAGTCCTGTATACCACGTCCCCTTGTTTGCTTTTCTGGAGACATACTGATAGTTCGAGAAATTACAATTCTGTGCTGGCGTCCTTCCTGGCTTCACTGGGACCTTTGGCGCATGCAACTGATTCGAAGCCCCGTTTGGCTGTGCTGTTCATAGCTGAGAAAAATGGCCGGCACGCCAAGGCGTTTGCGCAGGAATAGGGTTAGGCAAAAACTGCTGTTGACCTGGGCTTCTATTAAAGAGCTGTGCCGACCTCCTCATAAACAAAAGCGAACGTTCTAGTCAGAGCTTTTCTCCAGAGCTTCGAAGCTAGTCGTAGCCATCTCATCCAGAGTGATGAGCGGAGCAAATTGCAGACGCTGAATGATTACATGGCAGAGATGCATATTCCGGCCCATCGTGACCGCCCATTCCGTTTGAACGTGACCGCCTGTTCCGGGTGATCGTGACCGCTCATTCCGTTTTATCGTGACCGATTTTGGACGTTTTTCCGGAATCGCTGGTCACGATGCCGGAATCCCCGGTCACGTTCCTCCGGAATCATTGCCAACACGCTGGAATTCTTCAACTTTGTCCGGCATACCCCTTCCTTTTTCATCACGAGGAAGGGCGGATGCCGGCAGCGAGGATTTCCATGCGACAGATCATCGAGGTCTTGCGCCTCAAGTACGAAGCGGGCCTGAGCCATGAGCGCATTGCCCGTGCCTGCGGACTCTCCAAGGGCGTGGTCGGCAAGTATGTCAGCCTGGCCACCGCGCAGGGCATCACCTGGCCGTTGCCGGAAGGCACGGACGAGGCACGACTGGAAGCCCAGCTCTTCCCGGCCAAGACACCCCCATCTCGATTTGCTGAGCCCGACTACTTCCAGGTCCACCAGGAACTCAAGACCAAGGGCGTCACCCTGCAATTGCTCTGGGCTGAGTACGTCGAACGCCACGGCGACAAGGCCCGCCGGTACAGTCAGTTCTGCCATCACTACCGGCTCTGGCGCGGCCGGCAGCGGCGCAGCATGCGCCAGGTCCACCGGGCCGGCGAGAAGATCTTTATCGACTACTGCGGTCCCACCGTGCCGGTGGTGGACCGCAGCACCGGCGAGATGCGTAAGGCCCAGGTCTTTGTGGCTGTGCTGGGCGCGTCCAGTTATACCTTCGCCGAGGCCACCTGGAGCCAGAGCCTGCCGGACTGGATCGCCTCCCACCAGCGGATGCTGGCGTTCTACGGTGGTGTGCCGGAACTGCTGGTTCCGGACAATCTCAAGGCAGCGGTCACCAAGGCAGACCGATACACGCCCCAGCTCAACGAGACCTACGCGGAACTGGCAACCCATTACCAGACGGCGGTCTTACCGGCCCGCCCCTACAAGCCCAAGGATAAGGCGAAGGCCGAAGCCGCTGTGCTGCTGGTTGAACGCTGGATCCTGGCCCGGTTGCGTCACCGAACGTTCTTCTCACTGGCCGAACTGAACTCGGCGATTGCAGACCTGCTACCGGCACTGAACCAGCGCCCGTTCCAGGGGCGCTCCGAGAGCCGCCAGAGCCTGTTCGAAGCGCTGGACCGACCTGCACTCAGGCCACTGCCGGCAACGTCCTACGTCTACGCCGAGTGGCGCAAGGCACGACCGGGCATCGACTACCACATCGAGATCGACAAACGCCTGTACAGCGTGCCTCACGCCCTGGTGGGTGTGAAGCTGGATGTTCGGGTGACCGATACGTCCGTTGAGGTCATGCACAAAGGACAACGGGTAGCCCTGCATCCTCGCCACGGCAAGAGCCGCTTCGTGACCCTGACCGAGCACATGCCCAAGTCCCATCAGGCCCATCAGAACTGGTCACCGGGACGGTTCCTGAACTGGGCCAGTGACATCGGTCCCGCCACGCTCGACGTGGTACAGCGACAGCTTAAGGATCGCCCTCATCCGGAGCATGGCTACCGATCATGCCTGGGGCTGTTGAACCTGAGTCGACGTTACAGCCGTGACCGGTTGGAGCAGGCCTGTAGTCGAGCACTAGCTATCAACTCGGCCAGCTACCAGAGCATCAGCTCGATCCTGAAACAGGGGCTGGATCAGCTCCCGTTACCCCTGGCCGAGGAGGAGTCGGAACTGACAGAGCTGCCAGTACACACCAACGTTCGCGGCCCCCGCTACTACCACTGATCCCGGAGAAACTGATGTTGACTCAAAACACCCTCGACGCCCTGCGCCAACTCAAACTGACCGGCATGTGCGATGCCCTGGAACAGCAGCGGGCACAGCCCGACACCCACGACCTGGCGTTCGAGGAACGCCTGGCCTTACTGATCGACCGGGAGGTGCTGCACCGGGAAAACCGCCGCCTGGAACGGCTGCTGAAGGCGGCCCGGTTGCGGGTCTCGGCCTGCGTGGAAGACATCGATTACCGCCACCCGAGAGGGCTGGAGCGCTCCCGTATGGCGGGGCTGGCCAGCTGTGACTGGATCCGCCAGTCCCTGAACCTGTGCATCACCGGGCCTACCGGTTGCGGCAAGACCTGGCTGGCGTGCGCCCTGGGCAACCAGGCCTGCCGGCAGGGGCTCTCAGTCCGTTACTTGCGGGTACCGCGCCTGTTCGAACAGCTGCGCATCGCCCACGGCGATGGCAGTTACGCCCGCCTGATGAACCAACTGTTGAAAACCGACCTGCTGATCCTGGATGACTGGGGGATGCAGAAGGTCACCGTGCAACAACGACAGGATCTGATGGAAGTGATTGAGGATCGGCACGGAAGAGGCTCAACCCTGATCGCTAGTCAGTTACCAACCGAACACTGGCACGACTACATCGGCTCCGCCACACTCGCAGACGCCATTCTGGACCGGCTTCTGCACGGCGCTCACCGACTCAATCTAAAAGGAGAATCACTAAGAAAAGCCAAGGCACAAAACACGGAATCGGTTGACCCATCGTGACCGCTCAGAGTACAAAACTGACTCCAGCGTGATGGCCGTGTGCAAACCGGTCACGATCCCCGGAATGACCGGTCACGTTCGCCGGAATACGCAAGAGATGGCCATCCTTGGCTAGTGTTCCGTCTGTTTAATTCGCTGATCAATATTTGTTATAATAGGAACCGTCGATCAGCAATAAAAGGTTCCCATTGTGCCCAAACCCGCAGCGCCGTTTAATTTGACTGTAAACGACCAGTTGGAACTCGAAAGTTGGTGCCGAGCTAATACCCTGAGTCAGCACCTGGCGCAACGCGCCAAGATACTTTTGTTACTGAACGAAGGCGAGACACCAAAAGGGATCTCGGAGTCTCTTCAGGTTAGCACTCAAACGGTCTTCAAGTGGCGCAAACGCTACAGTGAGAGCGGTCTTGAGGGGCTTCATGATGCACCGCGACCTGGCCAGCCTCGAAAACTGGATGGTAAAACCGTCAAGAAAATTTTAGACGACACGGTTCATAAAGTTCCGAAAGAGGCCACACACTGGAGCATCAGTCTCATGGCAGAGCATGCCGGGGTAACGCGCTGGCAAGTACATCAGATCTGGAAAGCAGCCGATTTGAAGCCGCACCGGCTCAGAACGTTCAAGATCAGCAACGATCCCCACTTCGCTGAAAAAGTGTGCGATGTTGTCGGGCTCTATATGAATCCTCCGGACAATGCACTGGTTCTGTCTGTTGACGAAAAGACCCAGATTCAGGCTCTTGATCGGACCCAGCCGAAATTGCAGCTTCGCCCGGGACAAGTTGAGCGACAGACACATGATTACAAGCGTCATGGCACAACCAGCCTGTACGCTGCATTCAATACGCTGACGGGTCAAGTGATCGGACGAATCACTCAGCGCCACCGGGCCAAGGAGTTTTTAGACTTCTTGCGACAGATCGACCGGGAAACGCCGAAGGATCTGGATCTGCATTTGATCCTGGATAACAGCTCGACTCACAAGACGCTGGAAGTCAAAGCCTGGCTGGCCGAGCACCCTCGGTTCAAGCTGCACTTCACGCCCACGAGTGCGTCGTGGCTGAACGCGGTTGAGGGTTGGTTTGGCCAACTGGAGCGACGAGCCCTTTACCGAGGTATTTTCACCAGCGTCGGCGAATTAAAGTCTGCGATTAAAAAGTTCATCAAGGTTCACAACGAAAAACTGGCAAAGCCGTTCCGTTGGCATAAAAGCGCAGAATCTATTATGACGTCAGTGGCTCGGGCGAAGCTGAGTTTGATTGACAATAAATGAGCGAATTAACCGAACGGCACACTAGGCTATTGTTTTTATTTATGTGAAACGCGATTTCTGGTTCGAAGTTAGTGTTAAGGACGCAGCCAGATTTCTACAATGATAAAGCGTGCTGCCTAATTTGCTGATAGGTCATTTAAATGAGAAAGATTTCTTTGCCCGCAACTAACACCATTTCTATACCTATTCCACTTGGAGGCAGTGGGAAGGCCGATGAAAATGGAGAGGTTTACTTGGGCGGAATAGGCCCTGATGAAATCTCTACGCTCGGTACTGCAAGAGAGAACGGAATGCACATCATCTGGTCTACTGTTTGCTTGGAAAAAAAGCTCGAAGATACGATTACCGACTTCTTTTTTGGAAAAACGAACTCTCCGACAAGACGCAGGAATGTGTTTGTAAATGAAGTATTACAATCCTCATCTTTCCAGTTTTCGTTTAAAAAGAGCCTCATTAACACGATTACCAAAGAAACTGAGGTACTTAAGGGTAAGGATTCGAGCAGACTTCAGGGGTTCCTCAAAAAAATAATGACTTGGCGCAACGCTTTTGCACATGGAACTCTGAAATTTGATACTAAAGACGGTGCTTTACTATGTTATTTTTCGGGCGGCCACCAGACAATAATCTTGAATGAAGAATTTTGGGATGAAGTTGAAAGTGTGTTCAAAAAATGCACGGAGTATGTGGATAAAATTGACACTGCACTTTGATATTTAACCAGTCGCCGGCTCGCTCTGCGTTAGCGAGCTTTTCCTAATGATTCGGGTCGTGGTGACCTAAACAAGAATGATGATCTGGAGATGTAAGTGATCAATCGCGGTTCTGAATGGCATAGATGGGAGCCGCATATCCATGCGCCCGGCACGATCCTCAACAATCAGTTCGGTGTATCCGATCCCTGGAGCACCTATCTCTCGACGCTCGAAGCCTTAACGCCGAAGGTCGAGGCGGTCGCGGTCACTGACTACTACGTTACCGACACATACGAGGAATTCCTTCAGCATAAGGTCACAGGCCGATTGCCCGACGTGTCGCTAATCTTCCCTAACATCGAGCTGCGCCTCGATGTGGCGTCGAAAACGGGCTTCGTGAACGTCCATTTGTTGGTCAGCCCTGAAGACCCTGAACACCTCTCAGAGACAAAGCGAATCCTGAAGCGCCTTCAATTCTATGCTTTTGGCGACCGCTTCGACTGCACGCGGGAGGAACTGATAAAGCTGGGCAAACGTTCAGACACTACCATCATTGACGACGGGGCTGCGCTTCGACACGGCGCCACACAGTTCAAAGTCAACTTCGATCAATTGCGTAAAGTTATCGCCGAAAGTGAATGGGCGAAAAAGAACATTTTAATCGCCGTTGCTGGTGGTTCTAGTGACGGCACTTCCGGAGTTCGTCAGGCCGCGGATTCTACGGTGCGCCAGGAGATAGAGAAATTCGCCCACATCATTTTCTCCAGCAGCCCCGCACAGCGTGAATTCTGGATCGGCCAGCGGAACGTCAGTGTCGAAGAACTGCGCTCGCGCTATGAGGGGTGCAAGCCGTGTCTCCATGGCAGCGATTCCCACGACCAGAAGTCCGTCGGGAAGCCAGTCGACAATCGCTTCTCGTGGATCAAGGGTGCACTAACATTCGACGCCCTACGACAGGCCTGCATCGATCCGGAAGGCCGGGCCTATGTTGGCGAGAAACCGCCAAGCTCGGCTATGCCGTCGCAGGTCATCTCGCATGTACACTTTGAGGATGCAGATTGGGCGGAAACGCCCGATATTCCGCTCAATCCCGGCCTAGTCGCCATCATTGGCGCGCGGGGATCTGGCAAGACGGCACTGGCCGATGTGATCGCCGCCGGTTGCGATGCAATAACTCCAGCTGGCTGGGAGGCTGACGAGAACGTCAGCCCATCGTTCCTCACACGCGCACGCAAACTCATCGGGGACGCCTCCGCGACACTGACTTGGGGCGGCGGCGCAACGGAGACGCGTGCGCTTGATGGCCGTGACGCGAACGGCCATATGTCGTTCCCTCGTGCGAGATATCTTTCTCAGCAATTCGTCGAGGAGCTGTGTTCGGCCAAGGGTGTCTCCGATGGTCTCGTCGATGAGATCGAGCGCGTTATTTTCGATTCCCACTCGCAGGACGACCGCGAGTGGGCGCTTGACTTCACCGAGCTCCGCGAGCAACGGACCGCTCGCTTCCAGCAAGCCCGTGAGCGTGAGGCGGAGGCGATCGCCGATATCTCCGACAGAATTGCTACCGAGCTCGAGAAAGAGAGCCTCGTTGCAAGCCTGAGCAAGCAGGTTGAGCAAAAGAAGAAGCTGATCGCCGGCTATACGGCTGACCAGGCTAAGCTGGTGGTTAAGGGCACCGAAGCTCAGGTCGCAAGGCACACCCAGCTCAGCGGGGCGGCGCAGAAGCTAAGGACCAAAATACAAGCCTATAACAATCAGCGCCGAACCTTCGTCGCTCTGCAAGACGAGGTTCGTAGCATGCGAGCCACCGGCGCGCCTGAAATGCTCCGACAGATCCAGGCGCGACATAACAACAGTGGCCTAGATGCCAATCAGTGGGACGAGTTCCTGCTGATTTATAAGGGCGACGTCGACAAGAGCCTCACGGCCTACACCGCATGGGCGGACGCCGAGGTTGGCAAGCTCAACGGTGTTCCGCCACCGCCCGGCGATCCCAATGTTGCTCTGATTGCTGATGACGCAGATCTCGCGATGCTTCCGCTTGCGCCGATCGTAGCAGAGATGGCACGACTCGAGGCGCTATTCGGCGCGGACAAGCTTATTCGTGAGCAATACGCGATGCTTACGAAGCGGATTGCGCAGGAGAATTCGGCGCTTCAGACTATGGAAGCACGGCTCACTGACGCCAAGGGCGCGGCAGCGCGACGGAAGGACCTGCAGACTGAACGTGACGACACCTATGGCCGCGTGTTCGAAGCTATCATAAGCGAGCAAAACGCGTTGGCTGCCCTATATGCACCGCTCATGGAGCGCCTATCCTCATCATCGGGCACACTCAATAAGCTGAGTTTTTCAGTCCGCAGGATTGCCGATGTTCAGACCTGGGGCGCGTTTGCCGAAGAGGAACTCCTCGACCGTCGTAAGGCAGGCCCTTTTTACGGGCGCGGCTCGTTGATTGCGGCCGCGACGGACGCGCTCAAACCTGCGTGGGAAACCGGTTCTGCCGCTGAAGTTCAGGCTGCTATGACGGCCTTTATGGGAAAATACCTAAGAGATCTCTTATCGCACGCGCCATTTTCCCCAACCCAGCAAACTGAATTCCGCGCGTGGTCGAAGCGATTCGCACACTGGCTTTTTGGAACCGAACACATTGCCATTCGCTACGAGATTTCCTACGACGGCGTGGATATCCGTAAGTTGTCGCCAGGCACCCGAGGGATCGTCCTTTTGCTGCTCTACCTCGCGCTAGACGATTCCGACGACCGACCGTTGATTATTGACCAGCCAGAGGAAAACCTCGATCCAAAGTCGGTCTTCGACGAGCTGGTGGCGCTTTTCATCGCGGCGAAAGCGAAACGCCAGGTGATCATGGTGACACATAACGCCAATCTCGTGATCAACACCGACGCGGATCAGATAATCGTCGCCGAAGCTGGTCCGCATCTTTCAGGTGGTTTGCCGCCGATTAGCTATGTAGCGGGGGGGCTAGAGGATGCTGCGATCCGCAAGGTGGTTTGTGAAATCCTTGAGGGTGGCGAAGCTGCATTTCGCGAACGATCGAGGCGGCTTCGCGTCCGTCTCGATCGATAGGTTGGACTGTGATTGCAAGCCCGTCCGCGACAAATACAGCGTCGCGGTGGTCCATGGGGGCATGCTGGACCAGTCAGCTTACGTTGGCCGCCTAATATTTGGGTGCACAGCGACTGTTTTTTTACTGTTCCACAGCTCATAACCGGCGCGTGAACCGGGCGCTAGACAAAGAACAAGGTAATTATGAGGGAAGGCGACTTGGGCAACCCGGGGTCTACCCCGTTTCCACGGACGATTTTAGAACGGCGGATAGCTTCAATCCGACCAGTTTTTCCTCAGGTTCGCCCTTTCAAAGACGGCGTTAACGCTAGTCCTTAAATTAAGAGGCTATATGTCTGATCTCTATATTTGGCGGTATATGTCCTTGGCAAAGTATGTTGACATGCTGCGTTCAAGATCAATTTTTTGCCCTAAAGCCTCATTGTTCCAAGATGATTCAGAGGGTAAGTGGATCGCCCACGCTGTTTTATGGGGTGAAAAAGATAGATGGCAACGCGTCCGAGGCTACGCCGACGAACTTCAAAAGGTTCTCGATAAAGCAAAAGGGAATCACGACTACGCCTTACTCTATTCAGAAGATCTATATAATCAGTTGCCTCTGGAAGAGGAGCGTTCAGTTCTGGCCGATGTCTTGAAACGAGTACCTGTAGTGGATCCTCACAAACGTATTGAGTACCTAGAGACTACGGTGCAGCATTGGCGAGAGAATCATGATAAACACAACACTCGCGTTGCCGAATGGCTTAGAGAAGTTGCCATTGACAGAGAGTCAACTTATATCAGCTGCTGGAATCGCGCTGCCTCAATGTCACTCGCGATGTGGAATCTATATGGCGGTGGTAGTGAGTCTGTTGCTATTAGGTTAAAGCCAGAGAAGCTAGAAGGGCTTCTACACAGAAATTCTGATTGGTTGCATGAGGCGGGCCTGGAGGGACAGGTTATTGACGTGGACTATATTGATGGATTGACAAGCCCTGAGAAAGAGTTGCAGAAAGAGCTGATAGAAAAGCTCAATGTTGGCAAAGATGTGAGGGTCGGGGCCTTCAGCGTAAAACCTGCGTTGTATGAATATGAGAGTGAAGTTAGATTGATAGCATATCCAAAACGTGAGATCGGAAAACCGTTGTCAGATCCGCACCCTGAGCTGGACGGTATTTCGCTAAATATTGGTGGACTCAATAGTAGTCTTTCGGACTTCATTGAAGCAGTCTATGTTCATCCTCTTCTTGGTTCAAACTCCATGATGGTTCGGGTAGTTAAAGCTATAAACGAGCAATTTGGGTTACCCGATATGCCTATCATTACTGACAAGGTTGAGGCCATAGGATCTAACATGGCGCTTCAGCCGACCGGTTTCACCGGCGACTGAGCTTTGCGTTACACAACAAAGCATTGGGAATTTGAGTAATGGGAAAAAGCTTCTATAGATTTCGTTCTACCAATAACTTGCTAGACGGATATAGTGAGCTTGAAAAGCAAACAATATATTTCGCACGACCCGAGCAATTAAATGACCCTATGGAAGGTTATAGGGATATCTATTGGAGAGGTGACTTAATTGCTTGGAAGAACCTTTTTGCTCATTATGTCTTTTGTTTAGAGAGAATTTCTAGCTTGCTTCTCATATCTGGAGAAGATAACAAAATAGATGCCGACCATATTCCAGTATTTGGCAGTACAGACGATCTTCCTACTGATTCCTATAAAAACCTCTTCAGAAAAATTAAGGCTCGATTTTTAGAAAACAAGTATGTTTCAGCTCTAATTTTGGCCATTTCCAAAAGAAGCACACCAATTAGAAGAGAAGAGCTTGCCTTTTATTACGACTGCATGCATATCCCTGCTCTAAAGTTGATCTTTGATGTCTATATTGAGGAAAACCTTTCTCAAGAAGATAATAGGATAGACGACAAGGCTTTTGCTGGAATTAGTGGTGTTGTATCCAATGACTTTGTAGGTCTTTTAGAGAAATCAGTTTCCGATGGCGAAGCTGACCAGGTTATTGTCAATGAACTATTTAAAGCAAAGAGTCACATAAAACAGCAGTCAAATTTAATACATAAGCACAACGGAACTATTTCTAGTAGCAGGCCAAATAAAAATTTGTTGATGATAGATTTTCCGTCACTCTATTTGAATCGCCTTGAGGAAATTACCTTTCCTAAGTGGTACACATCCTGCTTCATGTCTGAGTGTAAAAATTCATCAGTTTGGGGGCACTATGGGAACAATCATACTGGCATGTGCCTAATTTTCGATTCGGAAAATATCAATGATCGATCATATATAAAGCTTAACGGAATTACAGGCTGGGGAAGATCCGGGCCAATATATGGTGATAAAGCGATGGAGTTTCACCCCATAGACTATAAAAAGGGGTTTGGAGAGGTAGACTTTTTTACATCGATAGGAAGCCTCCCCATACCGGTTCTAAATACCATGTGGTATATGGATGAAGCCGGAAATACAAGTGTCTGCGCCAATAAAATGAATGTTGATGAAGATGCTTGGAGATCGAACTACTGGTCAAATTTCATTCGAAGTCTGACAGTTAAGTCAAAAGACTGGGAGTATGAGAACGAATATAGGCTGATTCTGCACAGTAGCATCACGGATCTTTCAGAGAAAGATAGAAGGACTTTGACCTATGATTTCTCTTCTTTAAAAGGAATAATTTTTGGTATCAATACCAAAGAAGAAGATAAGCTTAAGACGATTAAGATAATCGAAGATAAATGTAATAAACACTCTAGGAGCGATTTTAAGTTTTATCAGGCATATTATTGTGCTGATGAAAATTGTATTAAAAGCGTTGAAATGAGTCTGGTTAAGTTTTCCGGAAATGTGTAACAAACGCATGTTGTCGGACTGGTTCTACGCTGCGCTCCAAACCAGCCGAAAATGCAGGCGTTAGAAAATTACAGGATGTCGGTTTGAGGATTTTCAGAGAGTTATTGGTGATTTTATGTTTGTCGGTGGTTCCGAGCGTTACATCTTACGCATTTGGTGGTACAGATCTCTTGATTGAGCTCTCGAAAAGCATGATGGCTCACAAATGGATCATGATCTACAGCATGGTCGGTTTTGCAGTTTTCATCATTGTTTCTTTCTTGGAATGGCGGGTTCTGATTCATAGCAGTAGGTTTAAAAAAGCCCATAGGCTTACCTCCGAGGTGCTTCACGAAGTGGCATCTTCATTCCTAGGCATACTAAGGGTCAGCTCCGGAATCTTCATTTCCGTTTTTTGCCTCTGGCTGATCTTTGACTTCAGTACAGAAATGCTCCCAACATTTGCCTCCCTGCTACTCTTCGGTACTGTCGCCGCCGCTGAGTGCGTTGTCATCAATTGGGCTCTGGAGTATGCGCAAAAGAACTGGACTCGAGACGTTTCTAACCAATTGTTATAGTTCGTTCCGGGCTTTTGGCCCTCCACCGGACGCCCATTTCGCTGCGCTACATGGGCGCCGCTAAACGAAAGCTTAATCGTCATACCTGAATGTTCGCTTTGCGACCGCAGCGCACCACACCTACCAGAAATACGCATTCCCAGAGGTCCGCTTTTATCAAAGAGCGGCCGATTCTGTTGACCTGTGACACCATGGTTTCGCCAAAGCGCTCAAACGATCGTCGCAATACCAGTTGGCTGCCTTTTCTCATTTGATGAGAGGGCTGAAAAAGTTAACTTTCGGACCCTATAATTCGAGGGTGTAGGGCTAAACGTAACTATTTTTGCGAGTTGTTCTGCACTAGCGGGAGAAATTTCTGTCAAGCCTTTGCTTTGAGGGCTCGTTTTATCGGTTTCAGGCGGCCACCTGCCCAAAGGTGACTAAATTCAAATGGGGTAGATTCATTGATTGGGCCATGTTGGCGTACACCTCTTGATATAACAGGTTCGTGAATTCGGAAACTGATGGCTTGGGCGGCGGGGCTGGCCTTCCGGGATACGCTGTAAATACGTCCATGTAAGCTCGACAAAATCATCCCTGATTTTGACGATCCCGGAAGGCCAGCCCCGCCGCCCTTGATCGGACTGATTGCTATTGATCCGGTAAGGTATCGAAACCTACCTTTGATAGCAATTGAGCAGAAACCGGAGTTGGCCGCATGCCGGTATCTGCGGACGGTATAAAGGATGATTTTTTACCCGTTTGTAAGATAGAATAGCGGCCCAATTTTTCAGGGAGCCTGCGGAGATCGCCAAAGCTCTCCGGGCCAGCCAAGCACACAGGGGCAGCGCATCCATGTTTAATCGTGAAATGAAAATCGCCGGCTTTGACGACGAACTCTGGAACGCCATGCAGGCGGAAGAGAAGCGTCAGGAAGCTCACATCGAGCTGATCGCGTCCGAGAACTACACCAGCCCCCGGGTGATGGAAGCCCAGGGCAGCGTGCTGACCAACAAGTACGCGGAAGGCTATCCGGGCAAGCGCTACTATGGCGGCTGCGAGTTCGTGGATATTGCTGAAGAGCTGGCGATTGAGCGTGCCAAGGAGCTGTTTGGTGCTGCCTATGCCAACGTCCAGCCGCATTCCGGCTCCCAGGCCAACTCCGCTGTCTTCATGGCCCTGCTCAAGCCCGGTGATACGGTTCTGGGCATGAGTCTCGCCCATGGTGGACACCTCACGCACGGCGCCAGCGTCAACTTCTCGGGCAAGATCTACAATGCCGTGCAATACGGTATTAACACCGACACCGGCCTTCTCGACTACGATGAGATCGAATCGCTGGCTCTCGAGCATAAGCCAAAAATGATCATCGCCGGCTTCTCCGCTTACTCCCAGGAGCTGGATTTTGCCCGCTTCCGCGAGATTGCCGACAAGGTGGGTGCCTATTTGTTCGTTGATATGGCCCACGTAGCGGGTCTCGTAGCCGCCGGCGTTTACCCGGATCCGGTTCCCCACGCCCACGTTGTTGCAACCACGACTCACAAGACCCTGCGCGGTCCCCGTGGTGGGCTTATCCTGGCCTGCGATGACGCTGATCTGCAGAAGAAGCTGAACTCTGCGGTATTCCCGGGCGGCCAGGGTGGCCCGCTGATGCACGTGATTGCCGCGAAGGCCGTGTGCTTCAAGGAAGCCATGAGCGACGATTTCAAGACCTACCAGCAGCAGGTTGTGAAGAACGCCTCCGCCATGGCCCAGGTGTTTGTGGATCGTGGCTATGATGTGGTTTCCGGTGGCACCAAGAACCATCTGTTCCTGGTCAGCCTCATCAAACAGGACATTACCGGGAAAGATGCGGATGCGGCGCTCGGTCGTGCCCACATCACCGTCAACAAGAACGCGGTTCCCAATGATCCGCGGTCTCCGTTTGTCACCTCCGGTCTTCGCATTGGCACCCCGGCAATCACCACCCGTGGTTTCGGCGAGTCCGAGTGTCGCGACCTCGCTGGCTGGATCTGCGACATCCTCGATAACCTGGACGACGAGGCGGTCAACAGCCGGGTTCGTGAGCAGGTAAGTGCACTCTGCGCCCGTTTCCCTGTCTACGGCTAATCGTTTTATAGCTAGACTACAGGCATGACCTGCCGGGCCGACTTTTCGGCCCGGCTTCCTCTTCGGAGCTCCTGACTATGCATTGTCCCTTCTGTGGTGAAGCAGATACCAAGGTGATTGACTCCCGGCTGGTGGCCGAGGGTGATCAGGTGCGTCGCCGCAGGGAATGTCTCTCCTGTCGGGAGCGTTTTACTACCTTCGAATCTGCCGAGTTGGTGATGCCAAGGGTGGTCAAACAGGATGGTACCCGACAACCGTTTGATGAGGAAAAGCTGCGCGCCGGGCTGATGAAAGCGCTGGAAAAGCGCCCCGTGAGCATTGAACAGATTGATGCGGCTCTCAATCGGATCAAATACCGGTTGCGGGCGACCGGAGAGCGGGAAGTGAAGTCCATGCAGTTGGGTGAAGAGGTGATGACCGAATTGCGCCAGTTGGACAAGGTTGCCTATGTCCGCTTCGCCTCGGTATATCGCAGCTTTCAGGATATCAACGAATTCAAGGAAGAGATCGAGAGGTTGTCGGCCAGCAACGGTGAGGCAGCCGTGGATGTTGCCAAAGCGCTGGCGGATAACCACGCCCCGAAAGGCAAGGCATGATCGAGAACCGCGACAGGGCCATGATGGCGCGGGCTGTCCAGCTTGCGTGGCGCGGTCGGTACTCTACCCACCCTAATCCACGGGTTGGGTGTGTCATTGCCCGGGGAGATCTGGTTCTTGGTGAGGGGTGGCATGAGCGTGCCGGAGAAGCCCACGCCGAGACCCGTGCCCTGAGCCAGGCCGGTCCGGATGCCCGGGGTGCGACAGCGTATGTAACACTGGAGCCGTGCAGCCATTTTGGCCGGACGCCGCCCTGCGCCAGGGCGCTGATTGATGCTGGTGTTGCCCACGTCTACGCCGCAACCAAGGACCCGAACCCCTCGGTGTCTGGCCGTGGGCTGGACATGCTCAGGGAAGCTGGAATCCGGGTTACTGAAGGCCTGCTGGCGGAAGAAGCTGCCCGCCTGAATCCGGGCTTCATGAAACGCATGAACACCGGCCGACCCTGGGTGCGGCTCAAAATGGCGGCAAGTCTTGATGGCCGTACCGCCATGGCTTCCGGCGAGAGCCAGTGGATTACCGGTCCTGAGGCACGTCGGGATGTCCAGCGTCTTAGAGCGATCAGTGATGCCATTCTGACCGGTGTCGGAACCGTGCTCGCCGACGACCCCTCATTGACGGTCCGGCGCGAGGAACTGGGGGATATTGGTGACGCGACGGAGCCGTCCAGGCAGCCGCTTCGGGTGATTGCCGACCGCGATGCGCGCACACCGTCGTCTGCGAAGATCCTCCAGGGCGGTAACGTGCAGGTGTTCTGTGCGTCATCGACGCTGGCCACTGCGCCAGCCCAGGACCTCGCGGCCCTGGGCATCAGCCTTACCGGTGTCGCCTGGAAAGATAACGGGATCGACCTGGCCGAGCTGCTGGACTCGCTCGGCGAGCTCGGAATCAACGAGCTGCTGGTGGAGGCGGGACCCACTCTGGCCGGCACCTTTATTAACGAAAATCTGGTCGACGAACTCTGGCTCTATCAGGCGCCGGTTTTCCTCGGCAGCACGGGACGTCCGACCGCACATCTGCCGCTGGAGACCATGGCAGATAAAGTACAATGGAAGGTGCTGGACCGACGTCAGGTAGGTGAGGATCAGCGTCTGATCCTCACCCGCCGGTAATCCATAAACTCAGGTTGTTCCGGCAGCAATTATTTGCCGGAGCGCCGCAAGGGTGCAAAACCATATGGCACTGAACAGCATTGAAGACATCATTGAAGATATCCGTCAGGGCAAGATGGTCATACTGATGGATGACGAAGATCGCGAGAATGAGGGCGATCTCGTGATGGCTGCTGAGCATTGCACGGCCGAAGCCATCAATTTCATGGCTCGTTTTGGTCGTGGCCTGATCTGTATGCCGATGACCCGGGATCGCTGCGAGCAACTGGGTTTGCCGTTGATGGTCCAGCAGAACGCCTCCGGCTTCGGAACCAAGTTTACCCTCTCGATTGAGGCTGCCGTGGGTGTGACCACTGGCATCTCGGCGGCAGACCGTGCACGCACGGTGCAGGCAGCGGTAGCACGCAACGCAAAGGCCAGTGATCTGGTTCAGCCTGGCCATATTTTCCCGTTGATGTCTGATCCCGGCGGTGTTTTGAGCCGCGCGGGGCACACCGAAGCATCCTGTGATCTCGCCGCACTGGCAGGTTGCGAGCCGGCCGGCGTGATCTGCGAGATCATGAATGACGACGGCTCTATGGCCCGCCGCGAAGACCTGGAGCGATTCGCCGAAGAGCACGACCTGAAGATTGGCACCATTGCCGATCTGATCCACTACCGCACCATGAATGAGCGAACTGTTGAGTGTGTGGAAGAAAACGACCTCGACACTGAGTACGGCGTGTTCAAGCTTCGGACGTACCGTGACAATATCCAGGGAGCCACCCATCTAGCGATGTTGATGGGAGACATTTCTCCCGATGAACCGGTCTATGTCCGGGTCCACATCACGGACACCCTTCGGGACCTCCTCGGTGCGCGCCGCAAGGATTCTCGCAGCTGGCCCCTGCATCACGCCCTTGAAAAGGTGGCAGAGGAAGGCCGGGGCGCGGTCGTCCTGCTGAACAGCGCCGAGGACAGCTACAACCTGGAAGACCGGATCCAGGAATTCTTTGATGAGGGTAAGGGCTCCTCCGGCAAGGGAAGCTCCGGCGTTTACTTCACGGTAGGTACCGGCTCCCAGATTCTCCGGGATATTGGTGTTGGCAAAATGCGCCTGCTGAGCCCGCCGATCAAATTTTCCGCCATTTCCGGTTTCGATCTGGAAGTGGTCGAATACGTTCCCTACACCCCCGAATGATAAACCCGGTCGTGGCCCCTATGCCGCGACACGTGAAGGAGCCATCGATGGCAGATATCAGAGTAATTGAAGGTGATTTTACCGAGTGCAGCGGGCGCTATGCGCTGGTAGTGGGCCGTTTTAACGGCTTTGTTGTGGAAAGCCTGGTCGAGGGCGCGCTGGATACCTTGCGCCGTCACGGTATTTCCGATGACGACGTCACCATCGTCCGCGTGCCGGGAGCCTATGAAATGCCCCTGGCCGTCAAGCGCGTTGCCGAAACCGGTGAGTACGATGCGATTATTGCCCTGGGTGCAGTCATCCGTGGCGGCACACCGCATTTCGAGTATGTTGCCGGCGAGGCCTCCAGCGGTCTTGGCGCGGTCAGTCTTGATACCGACGTGCCGGTAACCTTCGGTGTGCTGACGGTGGATTCCATCGAACAGGCCATCGAGCGTTCCGGAACCAAGGCCGGTAACAAGGGTGCCGAAGCGGCAATCACCGCCCTTGAAATGGTCAGCCTGTTCAAGAAGCTGGGTGAGTAATGAGCGAAACCGAAGGTACATCACCGCAGCCGGCTCCGTCTGGCCAACCGAAAGCCGGTGATCGACGCCGTGCCAGGGCCCTCGCCATGCAGGGGCTCTATCAGCGCCATTTCAGCAAGACGGCGATTTCTGACATTGAAGCCGAGTTCATGGTCGACAACGACATGAGCAAGGTCGACCTGCTGTATTTCCGGGATCTGCTCCGTGGGGTACATCGCGAGCAGGGCGAACTGGACAAGCTGATCGAGCCGTTCCTGGATCGGCCTATTAAAGAGGTTGATCCCGTGGAACTGGCGATTGTCCGTCTGGGAGCCTATGAGCTCAAGCATCGGCTTGATGTGCCCTACAAGGTGGTCATTAACGAGGGCATTGAAATGGCCAAGCGCTTTGGTGGCACCGAGGGCCATAAATTTGTTAACAGCATTCTCGACAAGCTGAGCGGCCGACTCCGGCTTGCCGAGACCCGCGCTCGCTAGTCGATGGGCGAATTCGAGCTGATTCGCCGTTACTTTCTGCCGCTTGCCGGGCGGCGGGAATCCGGATCCCTGATCCTGGGCCCAGGGGACGATTGCGCGATTCAGCGTATTCCCGCAGGCCGGGACCTTGTCTTTTCTGTGGACGCCCTCGTGGAGGGTGTCCACTTTCCCCGAAACTACCGTCCCGATTATCTGGGCTGGCGAGCACTTGCCGCCGCTGCCAGCGATCTTGCTGCCATGGGTGCCGACCCGGAATGTTTCACGCTTGCACTGACGCTGCCAGCCGTGGATGAGCAGTGGCTTGAAGACTTCTCGATGGGATTGCGAAAGGCCAGCGAGGCGTTTGGTCTGGAGCTGGCCGGCGGGGATACCACCTCCGGGCCGCTCACCCTGAGCCTGCAGGTGCATGGCACTGTAGAGCAGGGAGCCGGGATTCGACGCTCCGGCGCCCGTCCCGGAGATCTGATTGCCGTGTCCGGAACCCTGGGGGATGCCGGCGCCGCTTTAGACTATCTTTCGGAGCCTGCCCCTTCCGCTGACATGCTTGCCGTGCTCGAACGCTATCACCATCCCTGGCCGAGACTGGATCTGGCAGGAGCTATACGCCAATATGCCACTGCGGCGGTTGATATCTCTGATGGCTTGCTGGCAGATCTCGGGCACATTCTTTCCGCATCAGGGGTCGGTGCCCGGATCGAGAGTGCCAGGATGCCTCTTTCGCCAGCGCTTGTTCGGCTAAAGGGTGAGAAGGCCCTGGACTGCGCACTGCGCTCCGGAGACGATTACGAATTGTGCCTGTGTTTCTCGCGGGAAAACTGGGAGCGTGCCCCGGAATCACTGAAGCGCCAACTCACCGTGATCGGCTTCGTTGAAGCTGAGCCGGGCCTGTATCTCGACGGTGTCGATTGCGGTTTGGAAGCGGTGCCCGCCGGGTTTGACCATTTCAGGAGTGAATTATGAGTCAGGAAGGCGAGACCCCGGAACCGGAGGCGCCGGCAGTCATACTCCCGCCGGGATTCTTGCGTAACCCGGTGCATCTGCTCGCTTTTGGTTTTGGCAGTGGTGCAACGGCGAGGGCGCCCGGTACCTGGGGCAGCCTGGCCGCGATTCCGCTGTGGTACGTCTTCGCCTGGTTGCCGCCCGTGGGCTACTGGCTGGTGGTACTGGCTGCTTTTATCGTAGGTATCTGGCTCTGCGGAAAGACCGCTGAAGACCTGAAGGTTCACGACCATGGCGGCATTGTGTGGGACGAATTCGTCGGGATGTGGATTGCCCTTGGCCTCTTCCCTGACACTATCTATGGGGTTCTGGGGGCGTTCGCTCTGTTCCGGCTTTTTGACATTGCAAAACCGTGGCCCATCAGTTGGCTGGACCAGCACCTGCCTGGCGGTTTGGGTATCATGGTTGACGATGTTATTGCCGGCGTCATGGCCCTGATCTGCCTGTGGGCAGTAGACGTGTGGCTGGTGCCCGTCATGGTCTAGACGGGCACGAAGGCCTGTCAGTGAAGCTGTTGTTCTTCCGGCAGCATACGGACCACGTGCAGAAAGCGTTTGAGGCCTGTTTCCGCCCGCTCCCGTGAAGCGAACGGGCCACTGTCAAACCCTTCCCGGGTGGTAAAGTACCATTTGCTCCCTACGCAGAAGAATCGACTACTGCGAAAGGGAACCGGCCCTTCTTCTCCGGTCCTGCGATGGGTGTCCATGGCGTCTCCTGTACTGCCCGCTTTTCGTTCTTGCTTCTCGGGCGCCGCGTTAATATCTGCCGATCTGTTTAAAATTAACCCAATTCGGGGCGAATTCAACATTTTTTTACAATTTTACGGGTTGGGTCTCAATCGGGATCTGCGTTGAAAAAGCCGGAGTGGGTCAGCGAAGCCCGCCGTTGTCTTGCACTCGTCAGAATGCTACCAAAGCGGCGGAAGCCGGGGAGACCTATGGGTTCGAATTTGATCGGCCCGAGTCGAGTCAGGAGGCCGAGCAGGAAATGCCGGAGTTCTCCGGCAAGTGCTGAAAACGCGCTTGAACAGTTGAAAACCATCTGGGAAACAGCGAGTGACGAGGAAAAGAAAGCGTTTCTTCGTTGGGCGTTCGAATAAGCGAGTCTTGCTTGACCGTTTCCGGGTCCGGTTCAGGCCCGGAAACGTTTCAGGGCTTTCTTGAGAAGCCCCTCCATCGCGGTCATGGCATCATCTGCGAGGGTCTGTGTTGGGGAGGCTGCGATGGGTTCTTTGGTTGCCTCTGTTCCGAGCCGTTCCATGGCTGCTTCAATGGCGTTGAGGCTTTCATCCACGTGAGACTGCAATGACTCTCCGTGGGCCACCACATCGGGGCAGGTGGTGAAATTCAGTGTCAGCCTTCCCTCATAGCTCACCGCTACAATAACCAGTCCCATACTGTCGAACAGCGGCGCCGTATTGTATTGCTGAACCAGGCGTGCCCCCTGCAGATACAGTGGAACCTGTGGTCCGGGAACATTGGTGATTGGCAGATTGAATACCGGCTGGTAACGCTGGGCAATTTGCAATTCCGAGTAAAGTCTTGCGGAAAGCGCCAGCATGGTTGAAGGCAGCAGTTCCGTCAGCCGATCTGCAGCAATAGCCTCCCGGTAGGGCTCCGAGGCAACCGCGTTCCAGTGTATGCGCCGTATCCGCTGGGCAGGATCGGTTTCATCGGTCGCGAGATCCAGCAGCATGGCAGACATCTGGTTCCCGGTGGCTCGTCGTAGGCTGTTGGAACGAACCGAAATCGGTGTCATTGCCACCAGGGATTTGTCGGCATTGGCGCCCTCGCTGATCAGATAGCGCTTCAGGGCCTCGGCACAAAGGCCCAAAACCACATCGTTCAACGTTACGTCCCCGAGAAACGCCTTGATCGCCTTCAGGCGCGAAAGCTCCACGCTGGGGGCGACAATCTGCCGATTTGCCGTAATCTGCCGATTGAAAGGGCTGTTTGGGGCGGAAAACAGGGGCAGCGGGAGTGGCAGTTTGCGTAATTGCTTCTGGATCAGTCCCCGGGCTGTAGCCTCGGCTGCGTTGAACGCCAGAGAGGTGAACTGCAGTGGCGTGCGAATGATGTTCGCACCGGCCTGGAGCATGACCCGTTCTTCCGAGGGTTCTGGTCTGGGCTGCCAGGGTCGAGGTGGCGCAATCGGGCTGGGCTCGGGCGTATACTCCAGTAGTTTGCCAATAATCTCCTCGCCACTGAAGGCGTCGATGGCAGCGTGGTGCAATTTGACGATCAAAGCGAAGCCATCACTGCCGGTGTCCTGCTCGTCCAGTTTGAAACCGTCTACGAAGGTGATGTGCCACAGCGGGCGGTCCCTTTTCAGAGGTTCTTCCAGAATCCGTGAGGCCAGCGTCATCAGGCTTGCCTTGCGGCCGTGTTCGCCCAGATTAACGTAGGCAAGGTGGCGCTCGATGCTGAAATCGGGGTCATCAATCCAGTAGGGGCGGCCCAGGCGCAGGGGAATTTCTTTCAGGCGTTGCCGGAAAACCGGCACAACATGCAGGCGGCTTCGAAGGTAGGCGACAAAGGTGCTGAAGGCCAGCGGTTTCTCCCGTTCGGAAGCATCGAAGAGGTAGATGCCTCCGATGTGCATCGGTGTGGTTTCCGACTCGAGATACAGGAACGAGGCATCCAGTTCCGACAGTTGCCGCATCAGAGAGCTCCCTTCGGCGTTGGTTTAAGCTGCAGTATAAACGAAGTGCCCGGGCAAACGGTTGACTCATTTGCCTGGTATGACTTCGAGTTGGAGTCATACCATTTGCTTTATTTTCAGCCTGTTAGCCAGTCTGAAACGGCTCCCTCCGCGCTGAGTCGGTCCCAAAACCACATCAGGGCCTTGCCCTGGTCCTCGGCATGCCTGGCCAGTTGCAGTTTGATTGGTTGTCGCGATTCCTGCACTTCCTTGATGACCAGCTTGCCTTCCTTCAGTTCTGCGCTGATTCGTGCCCTTGGCAACCATCCCACGCCGAGGCCGGCTACCTGTATGGCGATCTTCTGGTCAATGTTGGCCACCGTCAAGGTTCGCTGGCGGTGGAATATGCCGGCGTGGCCCGGGGGCAAGGACCTTGATGTGTCTGCAGCGACGGCTGCCGGATAACGGGAGATTTCGTCCTCGGAGAGCGGCGCTTCGGCATCGGCCAGGGGATGATCGGCGGCAACGGCAAAAACGAACGGCATGTCGCCCAGGGATTGGGTTGTGTAGTTTCCCGCTGGCTTGCTGAAATTATCGGCGCCGATGATCAGATCCACGCGGCGGCTTTGCAGAGCATCCCAGGTTCCGGCAAAGACCTCTTCCACGATTTGTACATCTACCGGTACGCACAGCTCATAGAATTCCCGGATTGCCGGAAACAGGCATTCCGCCGGCAGCAGTGAGTTGAACCCGATCCGTAACCGCGTTTCCCAGCCCTGGGCGACCTGGCGTGTGGTGTGCGCGAGGTTTTCTGCCGCCTCGAGCAGTGTGCGGCCCTCTTCCAGAAGGTAGCGGCCGGCCGGTGTCAGTCGGGCGCGGTGACCGGTTCGGTCGTAAATGGCGACATTCAGATCCTCTTCCAGCTTCTGCACGGTGTAACTGATGGCGGAGGGAACCCGGAACAGTTCGTTGGCGGCACCGGCGAAACTGCCTTTGCGGTCAATGGCATCAAGGACTTTGAGGGCGTCAATGGTGATGGCTGTATGCATGTTCGAATTATCTGAGGTTGTTGGCCAGAAATGCTTGTTTGAGAGCGTAGCAGGGTCCCCGGTATTCTGCCTGTATTGATTTCATCATGTTCAGGAATTTTAACGGGAGGGCTTTATGGGCCTGCTGATTGATGGCAAATGGCACGACAAGTGGTATGACACCGACAAGACCGGTGGCAAGTTTGAACGGGAAGCAGCGCGTTTCCGGAACTGGGTGACCGCCGATGGCTCGCCGGGGCCGGATGGCGAAGGCGGTTTCAAGGCGGAATCAGGGCGCTATCATCTCTATGTTTCAATGGCCTGCCCCTGGGCGCACCGGACGTTGATTTTCCGGAAGCTCAAAGGTCTGGAGAAGCACATTCCGGTGTCAGTGGTGCACCCGGACATGGTGGAAAACGGCTGGGAGTTTCGGCCCGACAGTGAGCAGCATAGGGACCATCTCCATGGATTCCGCTTCATGCATCAGGTCTATACCAAGGCTGCCCCGGACTATTCTGGGCGGGTAACAGTGCCGACCTTGTGGGATAAGAAGAAAGAAACGATTGCGAGCAACGAGTCGGCCGAAATTATCCGGATGTTCAATTCGGCTTTTGATGGCCTTGAGGGTGTTCGTACCGATCTGGATTTCTATCCCGGGGAGCTGCAAGAAGAGATTGATACTGTGAACGCCCGGGTTTACGACACGGTTAATAATGGCGTTTACAAAGCGGGCTTTGCCACTGCCCAGGATAAGTACGAGGAAGCCTACAATGCGCTGTTTGATTCTCTCGACTGGCTTGAGGAGCGGTTGTCTTCTCAACGGTATCTGGTCGGTGGCCGGCTGACCGAGGCTGACTGGCGGTTGTTCACCACGTTGATCCGGTTTGATGCAGTGTATTACAGCCACTTCAAGTGCAACCGCCAGCGGATCAGCGATTTCCCGGCGCTTTCTGCCTACGTTCGGGACCTCTACCAGGTGCCAGGCGTGGCGAAGACCGTGGATATTGATCAGATCAAACGCCACTACTACGTAAGCCAGAGAACCATTAACCCGACTCAGATAGTACCGGTTGGTCCGGAGCTGGACTTTGACTCACCCCACGGGCGTGAGTCGCTTAGCTAACTCTCGCGACTGCGACCTCAGTCAGCAGTTCCATGGCTTCTTTATGGCCTGAGTCTGGAAGGGGTTGAAGGCAGGTCTGGGCCAGTTCCGCCTGCTCCCGCGCCTTTGACATGGTGTATTCGATTGCGCCTGAGCGCTCAACAATATCCAGGATCCGGGGCAGATCGTCCAGGCCGCCCTTGCGGATGGCCTGACGGATCAACTGCCGTTCTTCCCCGGTGCCATGGTTCATGGCGTGGATCAGCGGCAGGGTGGTCTTGCCTTCAGCCAGATCGTCGCCCACGTTTTTGCCCATGGCTTCGGCGTCGCCGCGGTAATCCAGGACATCGTCCACCAGCTGGAAAGCCAGGCCCAGATGCTTGCCGTAGTCTTTCAGGCCCAGCTCCTGCTCTGCATTGGCGTTGGCAAGCAGTGCGCCGGTGTGGGAGGCGGCTTCGAACAGCATGGCAGTCTTGTTGTGGATGACCTTCATGTACTGCTCTTCGGTGAGGTCCGGGTTTTTCACGTTCATCAGTTGCATAACCTCGCCCTCGGCGATTACCGCCGTGGCGTGGGACAAAACGTCCATGATTCGCAGGCTTTTCAGCTCCACCATCATCTCGAAAGCACGGGCGTAGAGGAAATCACCTACCAGAACGCTTGGCGCGTTGCCCCAGCGGGCGTTGGCGGTGCTTCGGCCGCGGCGCATGTCCGAGGTGTCTACTACATCATCGTGCAGCAGGGTGGCGGTGTGCAGGAATTCGATCACGGCTGCGAGCTTGAGGTGGTCGTTTTCCTCGTAGCCGGCGGCCTGGCTGGAAAGCAGAACCAGTAGCGGTCTCAAGCGCTTACCGCCGCTTTCAATGATGTACTGGGCGATTTTCTCCACCAGGGGAACATCTGAGGAAAGCCGCTGGATGATCAGATCATTAACGCGGCTGAAGTCGTCGGCCACGGTGTCGTAAATGCGCTGGGCTGTCATGCGGCTTGTGGATCCCTTGCTGGTGTTATCGTCGTTACGATTGTTGATATTAAAGGCAGGTCGCGGCAATGCTAGGTATTGCCGAAGGTAGTGTCAACTTGGCTTGTGTTGCGGTGCGTCTTTTCGTACAATCACGCGCCCAACTCATCCCAACCTGCGCTCCCTGCTATAGGGTCGCCAGAGCGCCTCCCTTAGAACCAGGTGGATAAGAGCAGGGATGGGTCAATCGTGGAGAACGAGTGAATGTACGCAGTTATTGTTAGCGGTGGCAAGCAGCACCGTGTAAAAGAAGGCGAAACCCTGAAGCTGGAAAAGCTGGAAGTTGAAACCGGCGGTAACGTTGAGTTTGATCGCGTTCTGCTGATCGCCGACGGCGACAAGGTTCAGGTAGGCGCGCCGGTAGTTGATGGTGCCAAAGTGACCGCAGAAGTGGTTAGCCACGGCCGTCATGACAAGGTTCAGATCATCAAGTTCCGTCGTCGTAAGCATCACATGAAGCGTCAGGGCCACCGTCAGTGGTTTACTGAAGTCAAGATCACGGGTATCAAGGGCTGAGGCTCTCGAATTACCCCTTAAATAAGGAGGCTGGTAATGGCTCATAAAAAGGCAGCAGGTAGTACCCGTAACGGTCGCGATTCCGAGTCTAAACGACTTGGTGTGAAGCGCTTTGGCGGCGAGACTGTATCTGCAGGCAGCATCATCATCCGTCAGCGTGGCACTCGTTTCCACGCTGGTAGCAATGTTGGCATTGGCAAGGACCACACCCTGTTTGCGAAAGCAGACGGCCAGGTGAAGTTCGAAACCAAAGGCCCGCAGAGCCGTAAGTTCGTGAGCATCGTTCCGGCTGCGTAAGCAGCGGCGATCCGGTTCTGTCGAACCCTGGGTGGCGCTGATATCCTGATATTATCAGGTGCTCAGAACCATCCGGAGCCCCGCAAAGCTTCCTAGAGGCTGCGGGGCTTTTTAGTTTATGCGCATGGCGCAAAGGGTTGATTCATGAAATTCGTAGACGAAGCCACCATCATTGTGGAAGCCGGCAAGGGCGGTCACGGCTGCCTGAGCTTCCGGCGAGAAAAATACGTTCCCAAGGGTGGCCCCGATGGCGGCGACGGGGGCGATGGTGGTTCCGTATATCTGGAAGCCGAGGAGTCGCTGAACACGCTGATCGACTACCGGTTCCAGCGCAAACACAAGGCCCAGAATGGCGAGCCGGGCTCCGGCCGCAACTGTACCGGCAACAAAGGCGAGGACCTGGTTCTGCCGGTTCCGGTCGGCACCACGGTGGTCGATATGGATACCCATGAGGTCCTGGGAGATCTGACCCACGCCGGCCAGCGCCTCAAGGTGGCCCAGGGCGGGTTTCATGGTCTTGGCAACACCCGTTTCAAATCCTCGGTGAATCGCGCCCCGCGCCAGACTACCAAGGGTTCCGAGGGCGAGTTGCGTAACCTGAGGCTGGAGTTGAAGGTGCTGGCGGACGTGGGTTTGCTGGGCATGCCCAATGCTGGCAAGTCTACCTTTATCCGTTCGGTGTCGGCGGCTCGCCCGAAGGTTGCGGACTATCCGTTTACCACGCTGGTACCCAATCTTGGTGTTGTCAGTGTACAGGCGCACCAGAGTTTCGTGATTGCCGATATCCCGGGTCTGATTGAAGGTGCCGCCGAAGGTGCCGGCCTGGGTATCCGCTTCCTGAAGCATCTCGTGCGCACCCGTCTACTGCTGCACCTTGTGGATGTGGCACCGTACGATGGCTCGTCGCCCGCCGATGCGGTTAGAGCGATCGAGCATGAGCTTGAGAAGTTCAGCGAAACTCTGGCCAACCGTCCGAGATGGCTCGTACTGAACAAGGTCGACATGGTGGCCGAAGAAGATCGCGATGCTCATTGTCAGGCCATTGTCGATGAGCTCGGATGGGAAGGGCCGGTTTTCTGGATCTCTGCGCTCAGTGGCGAGGGCACCAAGTCCCTGGCTCAGGCCGTCATGCGCTGGATCGAAGAGCAGGCTGAGGAAGAGGCCCAGAATCCGGAATTCGCGGAGCGGGAGGCCCAACGTCGCCGGCAGATGGACGACGAAGCTCGCGCCCGTATTGAAGCCGAGCGTCAGGCACGCCGCGCGGCCCGCGAAGAGGACGATGACGACGACTTTGACGATGATGATTACGATGTCGAAGTGGTCTACGCCCCGGAGTAAACCAAGGACTGATACCAGAGAGATCGCTCAAGCACCATGACTGAACGCCTACAGTTGCGCCAGGCCCGTCGCCTGGTTATCAAGATCGGAAGCGCTTTGCTGACCAACGATGGCCGTGGCCTGGATGTGGCGGCCCTGGGTTTGTGGGTGGATCAGATCGCCGAGCTTATTGAAGATGGCGTGGAGGTGGTTGTCGTTTCCTCTGGTTCCGTCGCCGAGGGAATGAGTCGTCTTGGCTGGACTGTCCGGCCAGAGCAGCTCCATGAGTTGCAGGCTGCTGCGGCGGTTGGTCAGATGGGTCTGGTGCAGACCTGGGAGGCCCAGTTCAAACGGCACGATATCCATACCGCCCAGATTCTGTTGACTCATGACGACCTCTCCGACCGCAAGCGCTATCTGAATGGCCGGGGAACCCTCAGGGCCCTGCTGAACCTGGGTGTCGTGCCCATTGTGAACGAAAACGACACTGTGGTTACCGACGAGATCCGGTTTGGCGATAACGACACCCTGGGCGCCCTGGTTGCCAATCTGATTGAGGCGGATGGCCTGATTATCCTCACTGACCAGCTGGGCCTCTTTGACAAGGATCCCAGGAAGCATTCGGATGCCTGTCTGGTGACCGAGCGCAGGGCCGGCGATCGCGAACTGGATGCCATGGCGGGTGGCGGCGCCGGTGTTCTCGGGCGCGGCGGCATGCAGACAAAGTTGCGTGCTGCGCGGCTTGCTGCCCGGTCCGGGGCTTTCACCGTCATTGTTGGTGGTCGCATTGAGGGCGTGATTGGTCGCCTGCGGCAGGGTGATGTAATCGGTACTCTGTTATTGCCGGAGCAGGGCCGGATTGCTGCCCGAAAGCAATGGCTCGCCAGCCACCTGCAGACCCGTGGCAGGCTGACTCTGGATGATGGTGCGGTGAAAGTGCTGTGCCTGGGTGGCCGCAGTCTTCTGCCGGTGGGTGTTAAAGGTGTGTCGGGGCAGTTTCGCCGTGGCGAGATGGTGTCCTGCTTCGACCAGAGTGGTCGTGAAGTCGCCCGGGGGCTGGTTAATTACGACGCCGACGAAGCCAGGGCTATTGCCGGCCGTTCCAGTGACCGGATTACCGAGATCCTTGGCTATATGTCAGGCGAGGAGATGATCCACCGGGACAATCTGGTGATTGTGTGATAATCGCTCGTCCATAAAAAAAACCGGCCAGATGGCCGGTTTTTTTGCCTGAATCGAGCTGATTAGGCGCTCTTCAGGGCCTTGATCTTGGCGCTCAGGCGGCTCTTGCTACGAGCAACCTTGTTCTTCGCGAAGATGCCTTTGTTGACCATGCTGTCCAGAATCGGCTGAGCCTGCTGGAAAGCGGCCTGGGCTTCTTCGTAGTTGCCGGCTTCGATCTTGGATTGGATCTTTTTCACATAAGTACGAGCCATGGAGCGCAGGCTTGCATTGTGCTTGCGGTTCTTCTCGTTCTGACGTGCGCGCTTCTTGGCTTGCGGGGAATTTGCCACCGTAAAACTCCTGAAAATCTCAAATTCGTTGCTGAATGATTCGTTACATCGCGGGCGCGCCAAAACCAGCGCGTCGAAATAAATGACGCGGAACTATGCCGCTCAAACCTTCAAATGTCAAGGCTAAAACCCATTTCATGCCCCGACACAGAAGGCCTGTGGTAAACTCGCGGCTCACTGAACGCGGGCTTGACCGGGAAGCAGGTAATTCCCGAAATACGAGCGCCAAAAGGATATTCAGAATGCCAAGCAAGGGCCTGCATGTCGTCGGAACCTGAATCAACGCCTGAACAGAAGCAATTACCCAAGCCGCCAGGACTACTCAGATCGTCGGGGCTCGTCGGTATTATGACCATGCTGTCCCGGGTGCTGGGTCTGGTTCGGGATATGGTCATCGCTCGCTATTTCGGTGCCGGTGCCGGTGCCGATGCTTTTTTTGTGGCTTTCAAGATTCCGAATTTCCTGCGTCGGCTATTTGCGGAAGGCGCCTTCTCCCAGGCTTTTGTGCCTGTCCTGTCATCCTATCGGGAGAATCAGTCGCTCTCGGACGTTCAGCGGCTGGTCAATGCGGTGGCCGGCTCCCTCGGCTTGGTGCTGTTGGGCGTCACGCTGGTGGCCATTCTCGGGGCGCCGGTGCTGACGGCGGTCTTTGCCCCTGGTTTCCTGGATGATGAGGTGAAATTTGCGCTGACCAGCGACATGTTGCGCATCACCTTTCCGTACCTGTTGCTGATATCCCTGACGGCCTTCGCCGGCGGCATCCTCAACAGTTACGATCGCTTTGCGGTACCCGCGTTTACCCCGGTTCTTCTCAATCTGGCGATGATTGCGGCAGCCATCTGGTTGACGCCGCTGATGGATGAGCCGGTGATGGCTCTGGCCTGGGGTGTTTTCATTGCCGGGGCACTGCAGTTGTTTTTCCAGTTGCCGTTTCTGATGCGATTGGGCCTGTTGCCACGGCCTCGTGTGGATTATCGCCACGAAGGTGTCAGCCGGATTCTCAAGCTGATGGCGCCTGCGCTGTTCGGGGTATCCGTCAGCCAGATCAATCTGCTGTTGGATACGGTTCTGGCGTCCTTTCTCCAGACCGGCAGCGTTTCCTGGTTGTATTACTCCGATCGGCTCTCGGAATTGCCCCTCGGCGTGTTCGGGATAGCCATTGCGACGGTTATTCTCCCGAGCCTTTCCCGTAAACACGCAGCGGCGTCAGCGGACCAGTTCGCGGCCACCCTGGATTGGGCGGTTCGGGCGGTCCTTTTGATTGGTCTTCCGGCTGCCCTGGCGCTTGCGCTGTTGGCCGAGCCGCTGATTGCCACCCTGTTCCATTATGGCGCGGTTACCGACCGGGATGTGGCCATGTCGGCCCAGAGCTTGCGAGCCTATTCCGCAGGATTGCTGGCGTTCATGCTCATCAAGGTTCTGGCGCCGGGGTTTTTCGCAAGAGAAGACACCAAAACCCCGGTCAAGATCGGCATCCTTGCCATGGTGGCAAACATGGTGTTCAACCTGATTCTCATTTTCCCGCTGGCCCACGCCGGCCTCGCGCTGGCCACCTCAATATCGGCCTGGTTGAATGGCTACCTTCTTTGGCGCGGACTGCGTAAGGAAGGGGCCTGGCAGAGCCAGCCCGGCTGGCCCCGGTTTCTGCTACAGCTGCTTTTTGCCAACGGTGCCCTGGCGGCCGTCATTGTCTGGCTCAACGCCCCGGTGTCGGTGTGGCTGGCAAACGGAGGCTATCAGCGTGCAGCGGACATGGCGATGCTGGTAGGGGCGGGTGTCGCCGTGTACTTCGTTGCACTGGCGCTGGCCGGGGTTCGGGTAAGACATTTCCGCCACAGGTAAGGTATAATCGCGCGTTTTCTCACCAGCGTTGCGGCAAAAGTGAGCGCTGAAAGCTAGCTGGCAATTGAAGGTTCGCATTGCATGCGTCTGATCCGGGGCCTGACCAACCTGAAAATGCTTTCCCGTCGGGAGGATTCACCGCTCGCCAACGGGTGTGTCGCCACCATCGGTAACTTCGACGGTGTGCACTTTGGGCACAAAACCATTATTGATCAGGTCAAAAGCAAGGCCAAGGCTCTGGGCGTGCCCTCGGTGGTGATGATTTTCGAGCCCCAACCCCGGGAGTTTTTTCAGGGCAGGGAAGCGCCGCCAAGGCTGATGGGATTTCGTCAGAAGTTCGAGGCCCTGCTGGCGGAAGGTATCGATATTGTGCTGTGCCTGCGCTTCAACCAGGCGTTCCGTAGTTATTCGGCCATGGGCTTTATCGACGATGTTCTGATCCATGGATTGGCCGTTCGTCACCTGGTGGTCGGCGATGATTTCCGGTTTGGCTGTGATCGGGCGGGCGATTTCGCGCTTCTCGAGAAAGTTGGATACGACGCCGGATTTTCTGTCGAGAATACCCTGACAGTAACCGTCGACGGCGAGCGAGTAAGCAGCACACGTGTCAGGGATTTACTCACGGTGAATGGGCTCGAGAAAGCCGAATCGCTGCTGGGCCACCCCTATCGAATCCGGGGGAGGGTCGTGTATGGCCGCCAACTGGGGCGCCAGATTGGTGCGCCAACCGCGAATATTCTGTTACATCGGACACCCGCCCTGCGCGGTGTCTATGTGGTTGCCGCCACCCTGGACGACGGCGCCCGATTCGATGGCGTTGCCAATATTGGTGTACGTCCGACTGTTGACGGCAAGCGGCCCTCACTGGAAGTGCACCTGTTTGACTTTGCTGGCACACTTTATGGCCAGCACCTGGAGGTTGTGTTCCGGCATGGCCTGCGGGACGAGGAAAAATTCGGTTCTGTGGACGAGCTGAAAGATCAGATTGCCCGGGATTTTGACCAGGCCCGAGCGTGGATTGCCGAAAACGGCTCTGTGAAAAGCGCGGATTGAAACGCCCGGCTGCGCCCCAACGAATAAATGACTGACTCAAACTGACCAAGACCAAAAGAGTACGCACACAAACCATGAGCGACTACAAGCACACCCTGAATCTGCCGGAAACCGCCTTCCCCATGCGCGGCAACCTGGCCAAGCGCGAGCCGGAAATGCTCAAGCGCTGGCAGGATCTCGACGTCTACGGCAACCTGCGCAAGCAGCGTGAAGGGCGGGAAAAGTTCATCCTTCATGATGGCCCTCCTTACGCCAACGGCAGCATTCACATTGGTCACGCGGTCAACAAGATTCTCAAGGACATGATCGTCAAGTCCCGCAGCTTCATGGGCTATGACGCGCCTTACGTGCCGGGCTGGGACTGTCATGGTCTGCCGATCGAGCACAAGGTGGAGCAGGAGATTGGCAAGGCCGGTGTGAAGGTGGATTACAAGACCTTCCGCCAGGCCTGTCGCGACTACGCCACCAAGCAGATTGCCGGTCAGAAAACCGATTTCATTCGCCTGGGCGTGATGGGGGAGTGGGACAAACCCTACCTGACCATGGATCCCAAAGTTGAGGCGGGTATTGTTCGTGCCCTGGGCAAGATTGTCGCCAAGGGCCACCTCGTGCGTGGTTACAAGCCGGTTTACTGGAGTGTGGTGGGTCAGTCCGCACTGGCAGAGGCCGAGGTTGAATACCAGGACAAGACCTCGACCCAGATCGATGTGCGCTTTACCGCGGTTGACCAGGCAAAAGCCCTGTCACTGTTCGGCACCGATAATGGCAATGGCGATGTGTCCGTGGTTATCTGGACCACCACGCCCTGGACCATTCCGGCTAACCAGGCCGTTTCCCTTAATGCCGATCTGGACTATGCATTGGTACAGACCGATGTCGGGCACGGCCCGGAGCGGATGATCCTGGCTGCCGACATGGTCGATGGCATCATGGCCCGCTGGCAGGTTGAGAGCTACGAAGTGCTGGCAACCTGTGCTGGCGCGGCTCTTGAGAATCTGATTCTCCAGCACCCGATCTACGACAAGCAGGTGCCGGTGATCCTGGGTGATCACGTGTCCACCGATGCCGGTACCGGCGCGGTTCATACCGCGCCTGACCACGGCATGGAAGACTTTGAGGTAGGCAAGGCCTACAACATCGGCACCATCAACCTGGTTCAGGCGGATGGCACCTACACTTCCGCCGCCGGTGAGCTGGCCGGTGTACACGTTTACAAGGCCGATGAGCCGGTTTGCAGCGCCCTCGAGCGCGAGGGCAAGCTGGTCCGCTCCGAGAAGTTCCGTCACAGCTATCCCCACTGCTGGCGTACCAAGACCCCGCTGATCTACCGGGCCACACCCCAGTGGTTTATCAGCATGGATAAGGAAAACCTGCGCGCTGATGCCCTTGAAGCGATCCAGGGTGTACGTTGGGTGCCGTCCTGGGGTAAGAACCGTATCGAAGCCATGTTCAACCAGTCGCCGGACTGGTGCATCTCCCGTCAGCGGACCTGGGGCGTGCCCATCACCCTGTTTATCCACAAGGAAACCCAGGAGCTGCACCCGGACACCCAGAACCTGATTGAGCAGGTGGCCCAGCAGATCGAAGAGGGCGGTATCGATGCCTGGTACGAGCTGGATGCGTCGTCCCTGCTGGGTAGTGATGCCGAGCAATACGAGAAGGTAACGGATACCCTGGATGTCTGGTTCGATTCCGGTGTCACCCACGAGTCTGTCCTGCGGGTTCGCGAGGAGCTGGGCCAGTTCCCGGCGGATATGTACCTCGAAGGCTCAGACCAGCACCGTGGCTGGTTCCAGTCGTCCTTGAAAACCTCCATCGCCATGAATGGCGTGGCGCCTTACAGGCAGGTTCTGACCCACGGCTTTACCGTCGATGGCAAGGGCCACAAGATGTCCAAATCCCTGGGCAACGTGATCGCGCCCCAGGAAGTCATGAACGAGCTGGGCGCCGACATCCTGCGCCTGTGGGTGGCCGCAACCGACTACAGCGGCGAAATGACCGTGTCCAAGGACATCCTGCGCCAGACCGCCGATGGTTACCGCCGGATCCGGAACACCTCCCGCTTCCTGCTGAGCAACCTGACCGGATTCGATCCGGAGCAGCACATGGTGGCGTCGGAAGACATGATCGCCCTTGACCGCTGGATGGTGGATCGTGCCCTGCAGTTGCAGGAAGAGCTCCATGAAGACTATGGCAACTACGCCTTCCTGCGGATTTACCAGAAGGTGTACAACTTCTGTGAAGCAACTCTGGGCGGCTTCTATCTGGATATCATCAAGGATCGCCAGTACACCACCCAGGCCGACAGTCTGGCGCGGCGTTCCTGCCAGACGGCCCTGTACCATGTGGCCGAAGCGCTCGTTCGCTGGATTGCCCCGATTCTCAGCTTCACCGCTGATGAAATCTGGCAGCATTTGCCGGGTAAGCGCAGCGATACCGTGTTCTATGAAACCTGGTATGAAGGCCTTACCCCGTTGCCGGATAACGCCGAGCTTGGCCGCGACTATTGGCGCGAGATGTACAGTGTGAAAGAGGCCGTCAACAAGTGCCTGGAGGAAGCCAGGGCGCGGGGTGAAATCAAAGGCTCGCTAAGCGCCGAGGTAACCCTGTTCTGTGAAGGCGATCTGGCAGCTGATCTGAAGCACCTCGGTGAAGAGCTGCGCTTTGTTCTGATCACTTCAGAGGCCAGCGTTAAGCCAGTTTCAGAAGCCGGCGATGCGGAAATGACTTCCCACGAGGGTCTTCGAGTCAAGGTAGCACCGGCTGCCCATACCAAGTGCGAGCGCTGCTGGCACCACCGGGAAGACGTCGGCCGCAATGCCAAGTACGACGACCTCTGTGGTCGCTGTGTGATCAACGTGGAAGGGCCCGGCGAAGCCCGCGCCTACGCCTGATGGAGGCGACCATGGCTGAGCAGGTCACCGGGAGCAAATTGAAGTGGCTTTGGCTGGCGGTGCTGGTGATCGTTCTGGATCTTGGCACCAAAGCCATGGCCACCGCTATGCTGACCTACGGCGATCCGGTTCCCGTGATTCCGATGTTCAACCTGACGTTGCTTCACAACACCGGAGCGGCGTTCAGCTTTCTGGCCGAAGCGGCCGGCTGGCAGCGCTGGTTCTTCGTAACTCTGGCCCTTGTGGTCAGCGTGGTACTGATTTACTGGCTGAAAAACCTTCAGCGCCATGAAACCTGGACGGCCATTGCCATCGTACTCATACTCGGCGGGGCCCTGGGCAACGTCTACGACCGGGTGGTGCACGGCTACGTGGTCGATTTCCTGCACTTTTACTGGCAGGACTGGCACTTTCCCGCCTTTAACCTGGCCGACACCGCGATCACCATCGGTGCCGCCATGATGATACTTGATATGTTCCGCAAACCCGCCGATTCGGACGGGGATGCGCAAAGGAGTGAGTAACTCTTATGAATGAACTGCCTGTCGACAAGGGTACCCGGGTAAAACTTCATTTTGCCCTGAAATTCCCTGATGGCGAAGTGATTGACTCGACCTTTGAGAAAGAGCCGGCCTCCCTGGAAATCGGTGATGACAATCTGCCGGAAAACTTTGAGGCCTACCTGATGGGCATGAAGGCGGGCGACAAGGACAGTTTTCAGGTGCCGCCCGAAAAAGCCTTTGGTCAGCACAACCCGAATAACGTGCAGACGTTCAAGCGCCATGAGTTCAGTCCCGACATGGTGTTGGAACCCGGCGTGATGATCTCTTTCGCCGATGCGCGCCAGAGTGAGTTGCCTGGTGTTGTCAGCCGCGTAGAAGGTGACGAAGTGGAGGTGGATTTTAATCACCCCCTGGCAGGGCGTACACTGACGTTTGAAGTAGAAATCATTGATGTGGAGCCGGTCGGCCCGGCCCACTAACCAGAGCAGCAGGTTGATATGCAGATCCGACTCGCCAATCCCCGAGGCTTTTGTGCCGGCGTGGACCGCGCCATTGAAATTGTAAACCGGGCGCTGGACGTGTTCGGAGCGCCTATCTACGTAAGGCATGAGGTTGTCCACAATAAATTTGTGGTGGATAACCTGCGCAACCGCGGCGCCATTTTCGTGGACGAGCTGGATGAAGTTCCAGACGACAAGCTGGTTATCTTCAGCGCCCACGGTGTTTCCCAGGCAGTCCAGAACGAAGCCGCCCGCCGCGGCCTGAAAGTCTTCGATGCCACCTGCCCGCTGGTCACCAAAGTCCACCTGGAAGTCATGCGCTATAGTCGCGATGGTCGGGAATGCGTGCTGATCGGCCACCACGGCCACCCGGAAGTGGAAGGCACCATGGGACAGTACGACCACAGCAATGGCGGTGAAATCTACCTCGTGGAAAACGAGGAGGATGCTGCCAACCTCGAGGTAAAAGACCCCGCAAAGCTCTCCTACGTGACCCAGACCACTCTGTCCATGGACGATACCGCCCGGGTCATCGACGCCCTCCGAGCAAAGTTCCCGGAAATCCAGGGCCCGCGAAAAGATGACATCTGTTACGCCACCCAGAACCGCCAGGACGCCGTGAAGCAGCTGGCTGGCGACTGTGATCTGATGCTGGTGGTTGGCTCGCCGAACAGCTCCAACTCAAATCGCTTGCGCGAGCTGGCCGAGCGCATGGGCACACCAGCCTATCTTATCGACGAGGCCTCCCAGATCGACGCCGCCTGGCTGGAAGGGAAGACCTCGGTTGGCGTGACCGCTGGCGCCTCAGCTCCGGAGGTTCTGGTGAATGATGTAATTACTCGCCTGCGAGAGCTTGGCGGCAGCGTTCCGGAGGAGATTGCCGGGCGTGAGGAGAATATTGTGTTTTCTATGCCAAAAGAGCTTCGGATAGATGTGGTGGAGGTTAGCTAGCCGACTAGTGAAGCGTCTACATCATCGCATATGGCATGAAAAGATGACGTGATTGTGAATTGCGTCATCTTTTCTCAAGTTGATAACCGTTCATCCTACCTTTAATTCCTTTCGTCGCTCTTACCCTAGATAGCCTCTCCTACCCAAGTTACCTTAAGAATAACGAATAGTGGGAACTACTATGCTGATTCACAAACAGCCAGCTGGCTTTACGTTAATAGAACTTCTCATTCTGATCACACTCATCGCAATCGTGGCGACTGTGGCTGTTCCGGGCTTTGGCAGGCTCATAGAGAGCAACAGATTGACGTCGTCAAGCAATGATTTGGTGGGAGCCTTGAACATGGCTCGAGCCGAAGCAGTTCGATTGGGCACTACGGTTTCTGTGGCGCCAAACGGTTCAGACTACTCTGGGGGGGTTTTGATTCAGGCTACCGTTAATGGAGCTTTGCAAACTTTGCGAGAAGTGGAAGGCCCGGGCGACGGTGTAGATATATCGCTTACATCTGGCTCAAATCCCGGTTTTAGAGCTAATGGGCTGGCGACACATACTTCCAATGTGATTTTTAACGTATGTGGCGAGAGTGGAGAGCGTGGTACTCAGGTATCTGTCACTCTTGGTGGTCAGGTCCAATCTACAACGATTACATGTCCGTGAGGGTAGCTCCAGTGAGACGAATCCACAAAGAGTCAGGCTTCTCAATGATCGAAGTGCTTGTCGCATTGTTGGTGCTGGCAATCGGTTTGCTCGGTGTCGCAGGAGTCCAACTGCTGTCTATGCAGCAAACAGCGAATTCAACTCTCCGTTCGGAGGCAACGTTGTATGCGCAAACAGCTGCAGACAGAGTCAGGGCGAATGGTGGAGATGTTCTCGATTCAGCAGATCTCGCTCAACTCGAGGCAAATATGCAGCAGGTTCTTGGTGCCGACAGTGATCTGCAGATTTCCGTAAGTGCAGATGTGGCTCAGATTACGGTTCAGTGGACCGAGAGGGATCCGTTTAGTGATTCTGGCTCGGCTACGCAAACCCTGACAATGAACGCGAGTCTTTAAGCAATGAATTTGAACGTCTCACCATCAAAACAGAGCGGGCTTTCATTAATCGAGTTAATGATTGCCTTACTTTTGGGCACCTTTCTGACAGTGGGTTTGGTTCAGATATTTTCGTCGAACAGCCAGTCCTTCCGGGTAGTGGAGGCAAGTGCCCGGGCTCAGGAATCTGGCCGCTTTGGAGCAGATATTCTTTCGAGGGCCCTGCGAAATGCTGGCTTCTACGGCTGTTTCCCTTTAGAGGGGGTCACAAATAACCTTGATGTTTCCGACTCTGATTATGATCCGGCACTTCATGATTTCCAGTTCCAGGGCATCACGGCTGAAAGTTCGCTGAGACCAACTGACGCTATCGCAGGAACTGACTTTTTCGTAACAATGGGTGTTAGGAGAGCTGGCGCCTCAGTTGCTTCAACGGCTCAGGTGAACTCGGCATCTTTTACAGTAAATGAGCGTGGAGACCTTGAGACTGGCGATATCATCCTGATAACTGACTGTATTAACGGCGATATTTTTGAATTGTCTAATGTTCAAGGCGGAACTGGCGGCGCAACAATTACATTGGTCGCAAATAGTGGCAATGGTGAGCCTGGGAATGACTTTTCAGCCAATTCACCTCCGGGTTGCACTACCACGCAGAACTGTTTGAGCGCTGTGTATGGTGAAGGGTCGGATGTATTTCGGACCTACTCTGAGGCTTACTTTATCGCAACCGGTGCATCAGGAGAGCCTGGCCTCTTTATGAGAGATCGCAACGGGACGACGTTTGAGCTTGTTTCGGGCGTTATTGATATGCGCCTGCGCTTTGGTGAGGGGCAGCCTGCAACTGGAGTCCAGGATTGGAAGCTACCAAGCGATTCAACATTAGATTGGGACAGCGTGCTCGCTGTGGAAGTCAGTCTGCTTGTTCGTGGCGGCGAAGATGAGGTTTTGCAGACCAGATCCAGACTCTGTTACCCCAGTTGGACCGATTGCTCGGGAGTAAAAAACTGGACTGCGCAAGACGACAGGCTCTACAGAGCTTTTAACTTCACTGCCGCGATCCGGAACCGCATCTGAGGTAAATGTTATGCCAAAAAACACACAAAAGGGTGCCGTTCTCCTTGTCTCGCTAGTAATCCTGCTCGTGCTCTCATTGCTGGCAATTTCAGGTATGCAGGGCAGCGTAATGCAGGAGCGGATGGCCTCAGCTCAGCGAGATGGGATGCTGGCACTTGAGATAGCTGAAAGGGCAATGGTTGAAGCTGAAGCGGCTCTGGATGGTTTGGCCGATCTGGACGATTTCGGCTCAACAACCGGGTTTTACGAGTCAGCACCGGGCTCAAGCGCTTCTCCCCCTTCTCCATTCGCAGCAACGACATGGAGCAAAAGCGGGGAAACCGGGGATCCAGTAAATGCAATCGAGGCTTCGGCTGTAAATGGCATTTCAGCTCTTTATTTCTATGACTACAAAGGTAAGGTCACTCTGGATGCTGAAGCGCAATTACCGCGAGATCTGAGCCAGTATGGTGCGGCAGGACCAACCGAGTTTGACTACGCGCGTATCGTTGTTCGAGCTCCCGGGCCATCTGGGACCAGCGCACGCTTGCTGGAAGGCTTCTATATTTTTCAGCCTGGTGGGCTGGCAGGAGGAAACGAATGATTGATTCAAGATGGTTTGTTGGTACGTTGGCTGGGCTTCTCGTTCTTCCAACCGCTGGTTACTCTGCTAGGCCGGATTTTGCTCAAGAGCCGCTTTTTATTGGTAGTGCTGTTGCGCCGAACTTGATGTTCATCATCGATGATTCCGGCTCAATGGAGCGAGAATATATGCCAGATGAGTTGGGCAATGATCTTTGTAATAACCCCTCAAATTGTCCCTGGTATTTTTCAAGTGCAGTGAACACCATATGGTTTGACCCTGATTTGCAATATCTGCCTCCACGAAAAGCCGATGGAACCGGGCGTAAACAGAATAGTCCTTTTACTGGGGCATACTATTATGGTTACGCGGACAACATGACTACGGCGGGAGACGCAAACCTAGAGAATGTCTTCCCGACCTGGCGTAATACATATAACGAGCCAGCATTTTATTACCAGTTGGATGAAAGCTCCGATGCTTGTGTTTCGAGCCCGAAAACAGCCTCTTGCTATACTAAGGTTGTTGTCAAAGATCAATCTGATGAAGAGAGACAAAATTTCGCAAACTGGTTTACCTATTATTCAACAAGAATGTACATGTCGCGCGCCGGAATCGCGGAAGCGTTTTTCGAGCTACCGACCTCTTTCCGCTTAGGGTGGGGAAGAATAAATCGAGGGCAGAATGATATTGACGACGCTTCCGACGTCAGGGCAATTGTTTCAGGTGTTCGCGAATACTCAAATGACCAAAGATCTGCTTTTTTAGGGTGGTTATATGATGTCCCGGCCAGTGGTAACACCCCTCTGAGGCGCGCTCTCGAAGGTGCTGGCCAGTATTTTGAGGAAAGTGAAAGGGCTTGGTCAGACGATCCGAGCAAAGAAGTTTCTGAAACAAATCCCGTCAGAGAGTGTCGGCTCTCATACAGCATCCTGATGTCTGATGGTTACTACAACGGTAGTGATCCGAGTTCTGATGTCTACCAGGCAGATGATGTAAATGGCTCTGCGATAACTAATGAACGAGGCGATTCTTTCGAATACTTGGCAGTGGATCCGTTTAAAGATGGCAGAAATTCCAGAACCCTTGCAGACGTTGCCATGTATTACTGGAAGCGCGACCTGAGAACTGACATTAACAACTATGTGCCTGTATCTGAGAGAAATCCCGCTTTTTGGCAACATATGGTTACGTATACCGTTGGCTTGGGCGTCGCCGGATCGGTGGATCCTGTCGCTGCATTTAAAGCCATTGAAGATGGAACATACTTGAATTGGTGGGGCGGAACCTCTGACGAAGACAAAGTGAACGATATGTTGCATGCCGCGGTTAACGCTCGAGGTGGATTTTTTAGTGCGTCAAACCCCTCGACCTTTGCGAAAGAGCTAAAGGGTACCGTAGGCGATATTACAGCTGAAGCTGGGTCTTCAACGGCTGTTGAGTTTGATGTCTCTTCTTTCCAGGAAGGTGCACTGATATTTTCATCCCAGTTTGATCCAAACGGTTGGACTGGCGACCTCAAAGCCGTTGAGCTTGGAGGAACAGATACCCCCGTAGTGCCCGATATTGAAGATGCGATAGAAGCCGGAAACGGGTGGTCCGCTGGAGACCTACTGGATGAACGTGACATCAGCACCAATGAGCGTGTGATCATCACCTACGGTAATGGTAGCGCAAGCCCCTTTCTTTGGGATGATCTCACCGATGTCCAGAAAAACGACCTCCGTTATGGTGGCGTCACAGATACTGTGGCAGAGCAAAGGTTGAATTTTATTCGCGGCGATCGTTCACTGGAGGACACCACTGAGTTTCGTAAGCGGGGAAGCCGATTAGGATCCATTGTTAATTCCTCCCCCGAGTTTGTGGGTGCTCCACGCGCTATCTGGCCGGACTCGGATCCATTTGGCGAATCCTCCGAGCGTTTCTCTGACTTCGCGGAAACCAACAAAGATCGTTCACCTGTTGTTTACGTGGGCTCTAATGATGGAATGCTCCATGGTTTCTCGGCGACGAAGAGCGGTGGGCAGGAAGTTCTGGCATATATCCCTGAGTTTGTTTACAACTCTACGGCTGACAATGCAGGACTTCATTTTCTCACGGACCCTGCCTATCAGCATCGGTACTACGTTGATTTGGAGATCAGGCAGCAGGATATCTATACCAAAGGAAAGCGAGCAAATGGCAACCTCACTAACGATACGGCGTGGAGAAGTGTCATTGTTGGCGGCGGAAGAGCTGGCGCAAAAGGAATTTTCGCTCTTGATGTAACGGATCCTTCTAGCTTCTCAGAGTCGAATGCAGAAAGTATAGTTCTTTGGGAGTTTACTGCGGGCAACGACAACAAACTTGGCTATGTTACGCAGGCCCCGATCATCGGTATGGCCAAATGGGGAAGTTCAGATATTCGCTGGACCGCCTTCGTATCTAACGGATACAACTCTACCGAAGATTCAACCGGGTTTTTCATGTTGGATATCGAGGGGGGTATGGATGGAACTTGGGAGAGCGATGAAGTCCGGTATGTCGAATTCGATTCGGATGGTGATGGCCTATCTCCTCTCAGTGCTTTCGATACCACTGGTGACTATCTGATTGACCGGATCTACGCAGGGGATCTTGATGGCAAGCTCTGGGTAGCTGATGGCACAAATGGTTCCTGGGGGACTGCATATTCCAACGCCTCGGGTCCACAGCCGCTTTTCACAGCAGCATCCAATCAGCCAATTACGGCTGCGCCTGTGGCGGCTGCAAACAAAGACGCAGTCCGTGCAGGTAATGAACCGAATCTGCTGATATTTTTCGGAACCGGCCAATACCTAGAAAGTGACGATGTAACCTCGACAAATACACAGTCAGTTTACGGGTTATGGGATAAGGGTGTAGCTGGTCTTACACGGTCAACACTCGAGCCTAGAACTCTTGACGAGGCTACCCTTGCTCTGGAGGGGGAGGCGACCGCAGAGGTTCGCTACTCAAATGGGGACGCCCTTGATTTTTCCGAGATTAATGGCTGGTATGCTGACTTGGATATTAGTGGCGAGAGGGCTGTCGTTAGCCCGCAGGTTAGAGGGGAGTTTCTGTATTTGAACACAATTATTCCGGACCAAAATCCTTGCTTGGGTGGCGGGGCGGGCTGGATTCTTGCGTTCGGTCTGGACGGCAGAACTCCAGAGTCCAGAGCTTTTCTTGACTTCAGTCAGATCGTGACAGGCTACAAGATAAATTCAATGCCAAACCAGTCTACAATTCTTGGAAATTTCAGATTTACGCCGGGTAGCGACGGTGACGAACCTGTCGACGTTGTAGAAATTCCTCCATTGAGTGGCGCAGTTACGAATGCTGGTCGTCGTGGCTGGAATGAGTTGGTTGAGTGAACGCCATAGTTTGTTTGGGTCTGGACTCTAAGGGGATTTTCATGAATAAGGCTTTCGGTTTGATTTTTTTGCTCGCCATGACTGTTTCCTCAGCCATGGCTATCGCCCAAACGTCGCCAAAAACTGGTTTAAATACAACGTTGGAGGCGCAGCAGGTTATTGTCAATTCAATCTACCCGACCGAAGGTAGGTTGGTTATCGACGACCAGGAAATGTTCGTTAAGCGGGAAGTGATAATGAACGGGCAATCGATTTCAGGTCAAGCTGCGTTGGAAATTCTTCGTGAAGGTCAAAAATTAAAGTCAATGAAGTATGAGAGGTCTGGTAGCGAATTGGAACGGATTCTGATTGAGGTGGATACCCTATGAGTCATTCGCTGGGTACAACTAAAGAGGGCGCCAACCGACAGCAAAATCTTGGTTTCACTCTTATCGAGTTAATGATCGTAGTGGCGATCATTGGGATTATTGCAGCGATCGCATATCCTTCCTATCAGAACCAGGTAAGAGAAACTCGACGGACAGCGACTCAAGCCGATTTAATGGAATTGGCCCAATGGATGGAACGTCAATACTCCGCAAATTTCAGTTACCTTGATGCTTCCGGAAATGCCCCAACGCTGCCGTTTACGCAGTCTCCTCGGAGTGGGACTGCATTTTACACCATAGGTTTTAATGGGTCGGTCACTGCGAACACCTATTCTCTTCAGGCAGCGCCTTCGGGTGATCAGGCGAACGATGATTGTGGCACACTCAGAATCTCGAACACCGGAGCGAAGACTGCAGTGAAAGATGGCAGTACCGTTGCGGGCTGCTGGTGATTCAGCAGCGCACGGGCTTTCCCTTCGCGTCGTCGACCACGCCGTCTCCGTTGCTGTCTGTGGCGGTTCTTATTCGTCCACTCCGGCTTATGATCAGCTGGCCTGCCAGAGAGGCTTCTCCTGAATCTGGGCACCAGGTGATGTTTCCCAAATCGCTGTATATAAAACCATCTGGTCTGAATTGGAAATAGCTTCTCGACAGTGACCTCACGATAAAATTTCCAAATTTAGGGGGAGGCAAAACCGCATTGACTTTGGTGCCTTGAAGGAGAGTCCGTTGATTACCTGGGTCTGCAAACATTGAAACAGGCCCGTTCCAATTTCGGCCGCACTTACCGTCAGGTTCCGTAGGGCATACGGTTACGATCTGCCCTGTCATAACTGAATGTCGTCTGGCTAAGGCTAGAAACTGACGAAGCTCAGAGATGGCAGCTGTTCGTTGGCTATTTTGTATAAGTTCATTGAAAGAAGGCACAGCTTTCGTTGCTAAAAGCGCTAAAAGCGATATAACAACCAATAATTCCACCAAAGTTAAGCCTTTGGAAGAGGAGGTGGTTCTCATCCTTGAATCTCCTACTAGCCATCCAGTCCTTGATGGCAGTCAAGCTAAGTTTTATCTACCGTAGTCCTTACGGCAAAGAGAAGGTTAATACATTTTTATTCCATTCCCAACTTCTTCAACCTATACCGCAATGCTCGAAAGCTAATCCCCAATCGTTTCGCTGCCGCCGTCTTGTTCCACCGAGTTGCCTCAAGCGCCTTCTCAATGGCTTGCCGCTCGATGCCTTCCAGATATCCTTCGAGATCGATTTCACCATCGGGTACTGCTGCAATGCCATCTTCCCCGTTTGCTTGCCCTTCAGCAATGATCTGCGAGGCCGAAGCTGCATGCTGAACACCATTCCCCAGATGCAGATCATCAGCATCGATCTGATCGGCGTCGCACAGGGTAAAAGCCCGCTCCAAGACGTTTTCCAGTTCCCGGACATTGCCCGGAAAGTCATAGCCTCGCAGTCTGTCCACGGCCGCTGGCGTTAACGAGGCAGGGTCACACTCATACTCTTTCGCAATCCGTTCAAGAATGTGATTCGAAAGCAGAGAAATATCATCCGGCCGCTCTCTCAGGGGTGGTACTGCGAGTTCGATCACGTTAATCCGGTAGAAAAGATCCTGACGAAAGCTGCCTTCCTGGACCAGCTCCGGCAGATTCTTGTGGGTGGCGCTCAGTACCCGAATGTCGACGGGCACTTCCTTGGTGTCCCCGACGGGCCGAACGGCTTTTTCCTGTATGGCGCGGAGCAGTTTCACCTGCATGGCCAGGGGCAGGTCTGCCACTTCATCAAGGAATAGGGTACCTCCGTTGGCAGAGCGGAACAGGCCGTCTTTGTTCTCCACGGCCCCGGTAAAGCTGCCTTTCTTGTGGCCGAAGAATTCGCTTTCCATCAGTTCCGAGGGAATCGCACCGCAGTTAACCGCGATGAACGGTCCTTCGCGGCGGGGTCCCTGGAGGTGGATCATTCGGGCCACCAGCTCTTTACCACTGCCAGATTCGCCACTGATAAACACGGGGGCCTGGCTTCGGGCCAGTTTTCGGGTCTGGTTCCGGAGTTTTCGAATCTCTGGTGATTTGCCGAGTAGCAGGCCTGGCTCGTCGGCTGTATCTTCCGCGTCTGCCTTGGGCTCAGATAGCTTGAGGGCGCTATTGACCAGTTCCCTTAGTCGGGGCAGCTCCACCGGTTTGGACACGAAATCAAAAGCCCCGGCTTTGAGCGATTCAATCGCGGTGTCCATGTTGCCGTACGCTGTGATCAAGGCAACAGGCGTGGCCGGAGAGTGTTTCTGAATCCACTGGACCAGTTCAATGCCATTACCGTCTGGCAGGTTCATGTCGGTCAGGCAGAGGTGGGTGGCGTTCTGTTCCAGCAATTTCCGGGCGCTGGTGAGGTCGGGTGCCGTGAGGGTTGATATTCCCATCCGGGTGAGGGTGATCTCGAGTAACTCCCGGATGTCCGGTTCATCATCAACAATCAGCGCTGTGTATGTGGTCATCTTGTGTCGTCGGTTCCATGTCGTTGTTCAAGCGCCCGATATCCGCCGGCGCAGGCTCAGATCATTCGCCTCGGGTGAGCAAATGTAATGCGAAAACAGCAGCCGGGCTTGTTGTCTTCTACCAGGGAAAGATGCGCCTGATTAGCCTCGCACAGTTCCCTGGCCAGATAAAGCCCGAGCCCGGTCCCGGTCTTGTCTGTGGTGAAAAACGGTTCGAACACTGAGTTTCTGTTTTCCGGCGCAATGCCGGGGCCCAGGTCCCGCACATCGATATAGGCCCGCTCGCCATCCTCGGTTGCCCCGGCGTGTATTCCGATCTTTTGCTGGCCCGAGTGCTGCTGACTGTAGCGTAAACCGTTGTCGCAAAGGTTCACCATCACCTGCTCAATCTGGCTTTTGTCGAACCGCGCTGGCGGTAGTTGCGGATCGATTTTCAGAACAATGTTGGCTGTGGTGCAGTCCTCGTCCTGCGTTTGCAGGAAATCTTCCCGAAATTCCTGGAGCCAGGGTGCGACTTCGATCAGATCTGCATTGGCGGCCCGGCGTCTTGAAAGATCAAGAACGTTTTCGATAATCCCGTTCACCCGGCGGGAGTGTCGCTGGATGATCGCCAGCATCTGGCGGTCGCCGGCTTCCAGGTTCGGTGCTTCTTCCATAAGTTGGGCCGCGTGGCTGATTGCGCCCAGCGGATTGCGGATTTCGTGAGCAATGCCGGCTGTGAGTCGGCCCAGCGATGCCAGCTTCATCTGCTGGGCCTGCTGGGTGACTTTGCTCATGTCTTCAATGAACACGAGGATCTGGTCACCCCGTTCCTGATCCAGTTGGGTGAAATTGGCCTGCAGTAGCGGCGATGTGGGTGAGGGCTGGAACGGCTCAATGCGCTGGGTCGGGTCCTTCAGCCATGCGTCCAGGCCCTGCTTTAGCGGTTTGGGCAACACGGTTGCGCGCTCCTGAATCGGAACCGAGGTCTTTGGCGCACCATATAAAAGCTCCTCGGCGGCAGCGTTGGCAAGACGGATCTGGCCGAAACGGTCCAGCACCAGAATGCCGGTACGCATGCGCTGGATAATCTGCTGGTTGATCTTCTCCAGCTCGGCAATACTGCGTGCGCGGCTGCTTGCCAGAGCCTCGCTGCGCATCATCCGGCGGGAAATGCTCTGTAGGACGAAAGCCGCAGCAAAGTAAAGGATGCCCAGTGAGCCGGCCCGGACAATATCGTCGGCGGACTCGCCCAGAGCCAGAACTGCCCAGCCAGAGATCCCCAGGGAGCAGATTGCGGCCAAAGCGGCATAGAAGGTGCCCATGCGGCTTGGGGTCAGGATATTGCCCGCCGCAACAGACACAATCACCAGGTTGGCCAGGCCGTTGGTAATGCCTGTACTGGCAAGCAGCAGGCCGTGCATGATCAGGATATCCACCAGGATGGAAAGCGTAATGTGGCGCTGGCTGGGGTGAAAGCCCGCCACCAGGAGCAGGGCAATGAAGGCATTGAGACCAAGGTAAGCGGAGACGCCTGCCTGGTAGTAATCCAGCAGCCGGAAACGCATGTCAAAGTTGACTGGGTCCACGAATAACAGCGCCACCAGCATCAGGCTCACCACCAGGCGGTAGTGGTTGTAGATCCTGAATAGCTTTGCCTGCTGCACACCGGACGGTGTTGAAGGGGGTTGGCCGAGCGTTTCGGCCGACTGTGCTGGTGTATCTGCTGCCATGATTTACAGGAATCCGCTGTTGGTCGGAAGAAATCCACGCCTATGCAGGGTTATAATAGCCTTTTCATGGCAATGAGTTACAGGAGCCGATTTATGTCCGTGTCCGGAAACCAGGCAGCGTCCGGGGAGTCTCCCAGAAAATTGCGGGTGGTGATGGCCCAGTTGGATTTTCTGGTGGGCGATATTCCTGGCAATACCGAGCTGGTTCTGGACGCAGCCCGCCGGGCATCGTCCGAGCATCAGGCGGACGTGGTGGTGTTCCCGGAGCTTTGCCTGACCGGCTATCCGCCTGAAGATTTGCTCTTGAGGCCCAGCATGGAAGTTCGCGTAAATGAGGCGCTGGAAAAGCTGCAGGCGGAAAAACTGGATCCGGTAATCGTTATCGGTGCTCCCCTTCGTCATGGCGCGCTCCTGTATAACGCGGCGGTGGTCATCGACGGCGGTGAAATTACTGGTCGGTATTTCAAGCGGTTCCCGCCCAACTATCAGGTCTTCGACGAGAAGCGTTACTTTGCCGAGGGCCGGGATGTCCTGACTCTGGATATCCGGGGCGTTCCGGTGGGAATTACTGTGTGTGAGGATCTTTGGAAGGAAGGGCCGGTGGAGGACTGCGCCGCTGCAGGCGCCCGTCTCATCCTGAACCTCAATGCCTCGCCCTATGATATCGACAAGCAGGCACGTCGTAAGGCCCTGTTGGAGCGAAAGTCCCGGGAGAATCTGGTCAGCATCGTGTACGTGAATCTGGTGGGCAGTCAGGACGAGCTGGTTTTTGACGGGGGCTCTATGGTGTTCGACCATTCCGGTGTGCTGACTGCAGAGGCTCCGCAGTTTGGTGAGGGATTATACCCGGTCGACTTTCTGTGTGAGCACCATTGTCAGCCGGTATCCCAGCCGTTGCCGGAAGAGCCGACGTTGGAGGCCAATGTCTACAGCGCCCTGGTGACCGGTGTTCGGGATTACGTTAACAAGAATGGATTCAAGTCGGTGGTTCTGGGGCTTTCAGGCGGTATCGACTCGGCCGTGACGCTGGCGGTCGCTGTCGATGCCCTGGGTAAGGATCGGGTACGGGCGGTGATGATGCCGTTTCGCTACACCTCCAGCATGAGCCTTGAAGATGCCGAGGCTGAAGCCGTTGCCCTGGGCGTGCAGTACGATGTGTTTTCCATTGAACCCATGTACGACGCCTTTATGGAAACTCTTGCCGCACCTTTCGAGGGCACCACGCCGGACACAACCGAGGAAAACCTGCAGGCACGTCTGCGTGGGGTTTTGCTGATGTCGCTTTCCAACAAGTTCGGTTCGCTGGTGCTGACTACCGGTAACAAGAGCGAGATGGCGGTGGGCTATTCAACGCTTTATGGCGATATGGCTGGCGGCTTTGATGTGCTCAAGGATGTGCCCAAAACCCTGGTGTTCCGCCTGGCCAAATACCGCAACACGCTCTCGGAGGGAGAAGTGATCCCCGAGCGTGTGATCACCCGGCCGCCGTCGGCAGAATTGGCGCCGGACCAGAAAGATGAAGACAGCCTGCCCGGTTACGATGTGCTGGATCAGATACTGAATCTCTATGTAGAGCGGGATTTCAGTGCCGATGCGATCGTTGCGGAAGGTTTCGAGCGAGTCGACGTTGAGCGGGTTATTCGTCTTGTAGATATCAACGAATACAAACGTCGGCAGGCGCCGATTGGTGTTCGGATTACCGAGCGAGGATTTGGCAAGGACAGGCGCTATCCGATCACCAACGGCTGGAAGAGCGGCAAATAGCTGAAGTATTCGGGGTCAGATGAACTTTTCATCTGCCCCCAATTCCAGATGTTTGAGCCCTTACTCGTCGCCCATCAAGCCGAAGGTAACAACGTTCGTCAGTGAGCGGTTTTCACCCTCCAGCAGATCCACTTCAAACTCGCCGTCGGCATTGAATGCCTCACTTTCCGGGAAATTGGTACGGAGCATAGCGACGGCGTCCTGTGAACCTTTTTTCAGATCCAGGAAGCGAAAGGTTTCTGCCAGGATAATCAGTGCCTCTTCAGTAACCGTTGCGGTCGGATAATTCTCGATGATGTATCGTGCCCGGTTGTTGGCCGCCACATAGGCCTGGCGTTTGACGTAATAGCGGGCCGCGTATAGTTCCAGCTCGGCCATGCGATTGCGCACCGCGATCATCCGCTGGCGGGCATCCGCGACGTATTGGCTGTCCGGATAACGGTTCAGAAGTTCAGAAAAGTCACGGAAAGACTGCAACTGCTCGCCAGGATCGCGCGCCGCTACATCGATCGGGAAGTAGCGCGCAGCAAGCCCGATATCCAGGTTATAGGAGGCGAGGCCGCGCATATAGAGTGCATAGTCCGCGTGGTCGCTTTGCGGGTTAAGGCGCAAAAAACGGTCGGCGGCAGCACGGGAACCTTCAAGGTCCAGGTTCTGATAGCGGGCATAAATCAGGTCGAGCTGGGCCTGTTCCGCATAGCGCCCAAAGGGGTAGTAGGTTTCCAGGGCATCCAGGTTCTGCTCTGCCTCGTTGAAGTTTCCAGAGGTCATGGCCTGGCGGGCATTCTCATAGTAGGTCTTCTCCGGAAGTACTTCCTCCTGCTTGTTGGAGGCGCAGGCACTGACCAGAACAACCAGTGTGGAAAGTAACAGCAAACGAAGACCTGATCTCATTCCGGAATCCCGTATAATGTCGATTAATTCAAAGGCAGTCATTGTAGCGGGGAAGTGGCTCCATGTGCAGAGCAATGCCTCGCTGTTTCCAATAATCTGACCGAAACGTAACACACACAGGCCCTGGGGGCTTAATGTCATCTGAAAAACGAATCATCGCCAACTTTGTTGTGCCGCCGGAACTGAGTGATCGGCGCCTTGACCAGGCCGCTGCCGAACTGATGCCCGAACACTCCCGTTCCCGCCTGCAGTCCTGGATCAAAAGCGGCGCGTTGACGGTGAATGGAGAGACGCGAAAGCCTCGGGACAAAGTGATGCTGGATGATCGCCTGGCGCTGGATGCGGAGCCGGAAGCCCAGGTAAGCTGGCAGGCCGAGGAAATCTCCCTCGATATTGTCTATCAGGACGAGCACTTGCTGGTCATCAACAAGCCTGCGGGCCTGGTGGTGCACCCGGCTGCCGGCCATGCCGATGGAACCCTGGTCAACGCCCTGTTGAACTACGCACCGGAAGTCGAGAATTTACCACGGGCGGGCATCGTACACCGTCTCGACAAAGACACCTCCGGCATCATGGTCGTTGCTCGCAGTCTGATTGCGCACACGTCCCTGGTCGATCAGTTGCAAACCCGAACCATGGGGCGTGAGTATGAGGCCGTCGTGGTTGGCACCCTCACCGGTGGCGCAACGGTTGATGCGCCCATTGGCCGGCATCCGCGGGAGCGCAAGAAAATGGCGGTCGTAGCCTCCGGCAAACCTGCGGTCACCCACTATCGTCTGGTCGAGCGTTTTGCCGCCCACACCCATGTTCGCTGCAAACTGGAAAGCGGCCGAACCCATCAGATCCGGGTTCATATGGCCCATGTAAAACACCCGCTGGTCGGAGACCCGCTCTACGGCGGCCGGCTCAGGTTGCCCAAGGGAACCACCGAAGAGCTTCGAGAGGCGCTTTCGGCGTTCAATCGCCAGGCCCTCCACGCCCAGCAGCTGACACTGGAACACCCGGAAACCGGTGAGATCCTGACCTGGGAAGTGCCCCTGCCTGAGGATATGGTTGCGTTGATCGAAGCTCTGCGCAAACACGCCCGGGAGCTGGAAACCCGTGACTATTGAAGGTAACGCCCTGAAACCAGACTGGTCTGCTCCCGATAGAGTGCGGGCCATCAGCACAACTCGCGTCGGGGGTGTCAGCGTTCGACCCTGGGACAGTCTTAACCTCGGTAGTCACGTCGAAGACGACCCGGAACACGTACAAGAGAATCGGCGAAGGCTCGCCGAGTCCATCGGACTGGATAGCGACCGGATTGGCTGGCTCAACCAGGTACACGGAACCGAGGTTGTTGAACTAACCGCGAATAACGTCGGACAAACCGTCGAGGCTGACGCCAGCTACACCCGTCATCCGGGCATCGCCTGCGCCATCCTTACCGCCGACTGCCTGCCCGTTATCCTTGCCGATCGCGAAGGAACGGTTGTTGGCGCCGCCCACTGTGGCTGGCGAAGCCTGTGTGGCGGTGTTATCGAGAATCTGGTGAGCGAGATGGCGGTTGCGCCCGAAACCCTGCAAGCCTGGCTCGGCCCGGCCATCGGTCCTGACAGCTTCGAAGTTGGCCCGGAAGTGCGTGACGCCTTCCTCGACCATGATCCCAAAGCGGTCCACGCCTTCAAAGACGCAGGCGCTCGGCCAGGGCATTTCATGGCGGATATCTATCGCCTTGCCGTCTTACGTTTAAATCGCCTTGGTGTTTCCGTCGTGACTGGCGGTGGTCTGTGTACCGTTCAAAATCCAGATCGGTTTTTTTCGTACCGCAGGGATGGTCGGACTGGACGGATGGCAACTTTGATCTGGCTAACAGGCTGATTATTAGTGTCTTTCATGGTTTAGTTCTGATTGTGATCGCAAATTTCGGGGGCTGGTGCAGGACTACTTTACAGAACTGTCTGCAGCATGGATGCTGCAGTCAAGCCTACATGGACGTATTTACGGCGTGTTCTGGAAAGTAGTCCTGCACCAGCCTTGCACCCAAGCTCGAATCAGATAACTGACGGCCGTCAATTTTCTGACGAATACACCGAAGCCCCGCTTGAAGTCGCTCTACTTGCCCCTACATTAACTGTCAAAGCAATCGAATATCCGCCACCCAAGGCACCATGGTATTCGCAGAAATTTGGGGAAAGTACACATGAGAATCGACAAGCTGACCAGCAAGTTGCAGACCGCCCTCGCGGACGCACAGTCCATCGCGGTCGGAAAGGATCACAATTTCATTGAGCCGGTGCACCTGATGCAGGCACTGCTTGATCAGGAAGGCAGCGCCATCAAACCCCTGCTCAAGCAGGCTGGCGCAGAGCCCGGACGCATTCGCCAGGCGATCGCCCGGGAGATCGAAAACCTGCCCGAAGTGCAGGGATCGGCCGGCGACGTCTCCATGTCCAATGACATGGGCCGGCTGTTCAACATTGCCGACAAGCTCGCCCAGAAACGCAAAGACCAGTACATCTCCAGTGAGCTCATGTTGCTGGCCGCCCTGGAAGATCGGGGTACTTTGGGTCGCGTACTTCGGGAGCAGGGTGTTGATAAAGCTGCCCTGGAAAAAGCGATTGACGACGTTCGCGGCGGTGAAGCCGTCAACGACGCCAGCGCCGAAGAAAACCGTCAGGCTCTGTCCAAATACACCATCGACCTTACCGAGCGAGCCGAGGCCGGCAAGCTGGACCCGGTAATCGGCCGCGATGATGAAATTCGCCGTACCATTCAGGTATTGCAGCGCCGCCGGAAGAACAACCCGGTTCTCATCGGTGAGCCCGGCGTTGGTAAAACCGCCATCGTCGAAGGGCTGGCCCAGCGTATCGTCAACGGCGAGGTGCCCGATGGCCTCAAGGACAAGAAGGTTCTGTCACTCGATATGGGTGCCCTTATTGCCGGCGCCAAGTTCCGGGGTGAGTTTGAAGAACGCCTGAAAGCTGTTCTGAACGAACTGTCCAAACAGGAAGGTCAGATCATCCTGTTCATCGACGAGATTCACACCATGGTTGGTGCCGGCAAGGCCGAAGGCTCCATGGATGCCGGTAATATGCTCAAGCCGGCGCTCGCTCGTGGCGAGCTGCACTGCGTGGGCGCGACTACCCTGGACGAATACCGTGAAAACATCGAAAAAGACGCCGCTCTTGAGCGTCGCTTCCAGAAAGTACTGGTCAGCGAACCCAGTGAGGAAGATACCATCGCCATCCTGCGGGGCCTGAAAGAGCGTTATGAAGTTCACCACGGGGTTGAGGTGACAGATGGCGCCATTATCGCCGCCGCCAAACTGTCGCATCGTTACATTGCCGACCGTCAGCTGCCGGACAAGGCCATTGACCTGGTGGACGAGGCCGCTTCCCAGATCCGGATGGAAATGGATTCGAAGCCCGAGGCCCTGGATCGTCTCGAACGTCGTCTGATTCAGTTGAAAATCGAGCGTGAGGCGCTCAAGAAAGAGACCGATGCTGCCTCGAAAAAACGCCTGTCGGAACTGTCCGATGTGATCACCGGTGTCGAGCGTGAGTACGCCGATCTGGAAGAAGTCTGGAATACCGAAAAGGCGGCATTGCACGGGTCCCAGAAGATCAAGAGCCGGTTGGAACAGGCCCGCATTGATCTGGAGAATGCCCGTCGTGCCGGTGACCTCGGCAAGATGTCCGAGCTCCAGTACGGGCAGATTCCTGAGCTTGAGCGCCAGCTGGATATGGCCAGCCAGGCAGAAATGATGGAAATGAAGCTGCTTCGCAACCGGGTAACCGACGAGGAAATCGCCGAGATTGTCTCCAAGTGGACCGGCATCCCGGTGTCCAAGATGCTCGAAGGCGAGCGCGATAAGCTGATGCGCATGGAAGAAGCGCTCCATGGTCGGGTTATCGGCCAGGATGAGGCGGTTGAAGCTGTGTCCAACGCCGTGCGCCGTTCGCGGGCGGGGTTGTCCGATCCCAATCGCCCCAACGGTTCGTTCCTGTTCCTTGGCCCGACCGGTGTGGGTAAAACCGAGCTGTGCAAGGCCCTGGCGTCCTTCCTGTTTGATACCGAGGAAGCCATGGTGCGCATCGATATGTCCGAGTTCATGGAGAAGCATTCCGTGGCCCGCCTGATTGGTGCGCCTCCGGGCTATGTCGGCTACGAGGAAGGTGGCTACCTGACCGAAGCGGTTCGCCGCCGGCCGTATTCCGTCTTGTTGCTGGATGAGGTGGAAAAAGCCCATCCGGATGTGTTCAACATACTTTTGCAGGTACTTGAGGATGGTCGCCTGACGGACGGGCAGGGCAGGACCGTCGACTTCCGGAACACGGTCATTGTCATGACCTCAAACCTCGGCTCGGACATCATCCAGCAGAAAGCCGGCGAGGAGAACTACGAGGTCATGAAGAATGCGGTCATGGAAGTCGTCGGCACTCATTTCCGCCCCGAGTTCATCAACCGCGTGGATGAAGTGGTGGTGTTCCACCCGCTGGCGGAGAGTCAAATCCAGGGCATTGCCCGGATTCAGATCGAGTCTCTGAGCAAGCGCCTGAAAGAACAGGATATGAAGCTGGAGCTGGATGATGCTGCCATGGAGTTGTTGGCGGAAGTGGGCTATGACCCGGTCTACGGTGCCCGGCCGCTGAAGCGGGCCATCCAGCGGATGATCGAGAACCCGCTGGCCCAGAGGCTGCTAAAGGGAGAGTTTGTGTCGGGTGATGTCATTCGTGGCACAGTGAAGGACCACCACCTGGATTTCACCAAAGCCTGACCCGAGAGTCGGAGCTGAAGTCGGGGTCAGATGAAAGCTTTCATCTGACCCCATTTTTACATGTTCACATCGGTTCGCAATTATCTTCCGCCATTCGCTCAAGTTCTGCCCGTTTCTCGGCAAGCTCTTCCGGAGTCAGATAGCGCAGTTCGCCGTTTTCCTCAATCCGGATGCGGGCGTGGTTGGCAATTACCTCCAAGTTGGACCGGGCTGTCGCGCAATTTGCGTCGCGCTGTTTCCGGCGGGCCTCCTCAACGGCGGTCTCCTGGCGCTGCCTTGCCTCATCTTCCTGGTGTTCCTGCAGATTCTGCAGTCGCTCCTGGGGGCTCGGTCTGTTTCCGGAAGCATCCGACGAAGTGCCGGAGCGAACATTGACTCGTTCGGCCTTTGAGCCCGTAGGCTGCCGGTCCCCAAAATGGGTAACCCCGTTTTCATCGGTCCATTTATAGACAGAGGCGCTCATGGCGACACCTGGTACAACGGCCAGTAATAAGGTCAGCGTCAGGATTTTTCTGTTCATGGCTCTACTCGCGTATGTTCACTGCTCCCGGGCAGGCAGACAACCTGGATAAACCGGGCCCGTTTTTTCTCAGCTTATTATTCCCTATCATGCCACCAGTGTTGCGGATTTTCTTCTGTCTGGTTCAAATCTTTGTATCGGATTTGTGTCAAGTATGGCAGACCTTTGGCCAGTATAGGCACAGAAACCTGCAGCGGCTATTGACAGGGAGTTTCGCGCTGTCAGAATTACCGATTGCCTGAAGACTGGGGTCAATACGGCAGGCAATCCCGAGCGAGTATCCCCCATCAATTACCACACTGAACGCGCCGCGCATCCGTCGCGGGATGGTTGTTGCTTACGTGCAACCCGTTGATTGGCCGTTCTCCGCAACCCTCAGGAGGGCGGCTGGCCAGGAGACAACCTCTTAACAAGGTGTGGAGGAGCAGCCGGTTCCGCTTTCACAAGAAGCATGGACACCGTGAATCCAGGCAACCGGGACCCGTCCCGGCTCATTCACTCGTACAAGAGGGTAGAAAATCGTGGAGTTATTGTCTGGCGCCGATATGCTGATCCGGTCCCTTCAAGATGAAGGTATCGAATACATATACGGCTATCCGGGTGGTGCAGCCCTTCATATTTATGATGCGCTGTTCAGGCAGGACAAAGTCAAACACATTCTGGTAAGGCACGAGCAGGCGGCGGTCCACATGGCCGACGGTTATGCCCGCGCGACCGGAAAACCAGGTACCGTACTGGTGACCTCGGGTCCTGGAGCCACCAACACCATCACCGGCATTGCCACCGCATTCATGGATTCCATCCCGATGGTGGTTCTTTGCGGCCAGGTTGCGTCCACCCTCATCGGCGAGGACGCGTTCCAGGAAACCGATATGATGGGTGTCTCCCGTCCGGTGGTTAAGCACAATCTCAGTGTCCGTCATCCCGAGGAAATCCCGGAGATTATCCGCAAGGCGTATTACATTGCCGCGACCGGTCGCCCCGGTCCTGTGGTCGTGGACATTCCCAAGGATATGACCACGCCGAACGAGCGTTACGAGTACGCCTATCCCAAGAAGGTCAAACTGCGCTCCTACAACCCCGCTATTCGCGGCCATGCCGGTCAGATCAAGAAAGCGGTCGACATGATGCTGGCGGCGAAGCGCCCAATTATCTACGCAGGTGGTGGGGTTGTTCTGGGCAAGGCATCGGATCAGCTGACCGAGCTGGTACGGCTGCTGGGCTATCCGATCACCAATACCCTGATGGGCATTGGCTGTTACCCAGCCAGCGATAAACAGCACCTGGGCTGGCTTGGCATGCACGGCACCTACGAAGCCAACATGGCCATGCACCACTCGGACCTCATCCTCTGCGTGGGAGCCCGTTTTGATGATCGGGTGACCAACGCTACCGAGAAGTTCTGTCCGGGCGCGCGCATCATCCATATCGACATTGATCCAGCCTCGATTTCCAAGACCGTCGATGCCGATGTGCCCATCGTTGGCCCGGTTGACGCTGTGCTCAAGGAAATGCTGTCGCTGGTGAAGGAAGCCAAGGAAAAGCCGGACGCGGACGCAATCGCTTCCTGGTGGAAGCAGATCGACGAGTGGCGGGCATTCCATGGCATGCGCTATGAGACCAGCCCGGATGTGATCAAGCCCCAGGAAGTCATTGAAATGCTGTGTCGCTTGACCAACGGCGAGGCCTTCGTGACTTCCGATGTGGGTCAGCACCAGATGTTCGCGGCCCAGTACTACAAGTTCGATAAGCCCAACCGCTGGATCAATTCCGGTGGTCTCGGCACCATGGGCTTCGGCCTGCCGGCGGCCATGGGGGTAAAGCTGACCCATCCGGACGACGAAGTGCTGTGCATTACCGGTGAGGGCAGTATCCAGATGAACATCCAGGAGCTGTCGACCTGCAAGCAGTACAACCTGCCGGTTAAGATCATTAACCTGAATAACCAGGCTCTGGGTATGGTCAAGCAATGGCAGGACATGAACTACGAGTCCCGCCATGCCGAGTCCTACATGGAATCCCTGCCCGACTTCATCAAGCTGGCGGAAGCCTACGGCCACAAGGGTGTCCGGATTGAGAAGAAGGAGGATCTGGAGACCAAGCTGAAAGAAGTGCTGGCCATGAAAGACGAGCTGGTATTCGTGGATATCTACGTGGACCGTTTTGAGCACGTGTATCCGATGCAGGTTGCCCGAGGTTCCATGAAAGATATGTGGCTCAGCAAGACGGAGAGGGTCTGATCATGCGTCGAATCATTTCTGTTTTGCTTGAAAACGAACCTGGCGCCCTGTCGCGGGTGGTAGGTCTGTTTTCCCAGCGCAACTACAACATCGAAACACTCACCGTGGCGCCAACCGAGGACGAGACGTTGTCCCGTCTTACGGTGACCACCACGGGTTCTGACAAGGTGATCGAACAGATCACCAAACAACTGAACAAGCTGATTGAAGTCGTCAAGCTGGTGGATCTCACCGAAGGCGCCCATATCGAACGCGAACTGATGCTGGTCAAGCTGAAAGCCACGGGTTCCCAGCGTGCCGAGATCAAGCGTACGGTGGACATTTTCCGCGGCCAGATCGTGGATGTGACCAGCTCCGTTTACACGGTTCAGTTGGCAGGTGACAGCGAGAAGCTGGACGGCTTTATTCAGGCCGTTGGCACGTCGGGCGTACTGGAAGTGGTGCGCAGCGGTGTATCCGGTATCGCCCGGGGCGAGAAGGTGCTCAGCCTTTAACGATTTCAAACAGGGTTTGAACAATATGGCTCTTCGGGGCCATCACAAATAACAGAGGTTTCTCATGCAGGTTTACTACGATAAGGATTGCGATCTTTCCATCATCCAGGGCAAGAAAGTTGCCATCATTGGTTTCGGCTCCCAGGGCCACGCTCACGCGTGTAACCTGAAAGAGTCCGGTGTTGACGTGACCGTGGGCCTGCGCCCGGGTTCTTCTTCCATCGCCAAGGCGGAAGCCTATGGTCTGAAGACCAGCGACGTGCCGTCTGCCGTTGCCGCCGCCGACGTTGTCATGGTTCTGACTCCGGACGAATACCAGGCCCAGCTGTACAAGGCGGAAATCGAGCCGAATCTGCAGCAAGGCGCCACCCTGGCGTTCGCCCACGGCTTTGCCATCCACTACAACCAGATCGTTCCGCGTAAGGATCTGGACGTCATCATGATTGCTCCGAAGGCACCGGGCCACACCGTGCGCACCGAGTTCGCCAACGGTGGTGGTATTCCCGACCTGATCGCTATCTTCCAGGATTCCTCCGGCAACGCCAAGAATCTGGCTCTGTCCTACGCCAGCGGTATCGGTGGCGGCCGTACCGGCATCATCGAAACCACGTTCAAGGATGAGACCGAAACCGATCTGTTCGGTGAGCAGGCCGTTCTCTGCGGTGGTACCGTGGAGCTAGTTAAAGCGGCGTTCGAAACGCTCGTGGAAGGCGGTTATGAGCCGGAAATGGCGTACTTCGAGTGTCTGCACGAGCTAAAGTTGATCGTCGATCTGATGTACGAGGGCGGTATCGCCAACATGAACTACTCCATCTCCAACAACGCGGAGTATGGCGAGTATGTGACCGGTCCCGAAATCATCAACGAGCAGTCCCGTGAAGCGATGCGCAACGCGCTGAAGCGTATTCAGAGCGGCGAGTACGCCAAGATGTTTATCTCTGAAGGCGCTCTGAACTATCCGTCCATGACGGCGCGTCGTCGCCAGAACGCTGCCCACGAAATCGAAGTGGTTGGTGAAAAACTGCGCGGCATGATGCCCTGGATCTCCGCGAACAAGATCGTGGATAAGGACAAAAACTAAGCGGAATTCCGCCTGGTTTTGAAAAACGCGGCCCGGGTGGCCGCGTTTTTCGTATATACTCCGCCCAAACGCTTTCCGGAGTAATGGGAATGACTGAAGAAAGAAAATCCGCCGACGGCAAGCAGAACCCGGACTATGAAGTCGAGGCCGGGGAAGTGGTTGAGGAAGAGCTGGTAGGAGGTGCGCCCGTGCGCCGCAAGGGGATATACCTGCTTCCCAATGCGCTCACAACCGCTTCGCTGTTCTCAGGTTTTTACGCCATTGTGTCTGCCGCCAACGGCGTCTTTGACAATGCCGCCATCGCTATTTTTGTGTCGATGATTCTGGACGGTCTCGACGGCCGGGTCGCCCGGATGACCAATACCCAGAGTAAATTCGGTGAGGAGTACGACAGTCTGGCCGACATGGTGGCCTTCGGCGTCGCTCCCGGGCTGGTAGCCTTTTTCTGGTCACTGAACGCCTTCGACAAGGTTGGTTGGGCCATCACCTTTATCTACGTGGCTGGCGCCGCTTTGCGCCTGGCACGGTTCAATACCCAGATTGGCTCGGTCGATAAGAAGTTCTTTGTCGGCTTGCCGAGTCCGGCTGCGGCTGCCTGTGTCGCGGGCCTGGTCTGGTGTTTCCATCTTTTCGAACCGTCTACCTGGCTCACCTTGTTGACCATGTTTGTGGTCGGCGGTGCCGGTGTTTTGATGGTGAGCAATATTCTGTACCGCAGTTTCAAGGATCTGGACCTGCGTGGCCGTGTACCGTTTGCCGCCATTCTGCTTGTGGTGCTGGTTTTTGTAGTGATCGCGCTGGATCCTGCAACCGTATTGTTTACTGGATTTCTGATATACGCGTTGTCCGGCCCTGTTCGTGCGCTTTTCCGTGGCAAGCCACGGAAAGCTCCAGGCGCCGCTGACTGAGCACCCCTTCCGGGCCTCCTCAGTGAGGTCCGGGAATTTTCAATACAGTCTCCGGTCAACGCCTTTGCTGGCTGATGCCCCGACGGAGACTTTCCATGCTCATCAAGAAACGCCCTTCCTGGGCTTTGCCTCATTCTGAAGTTACGCCCGAGTCTGTTTACCTGAACCGACGTCAATTTATGTCCGGCACCCTGGCTGTGGCCGCTGGCCTTTCAGTGCCCGGTCTGTTGTCGGCAGCGAAGCTTCCTGTCCCGGGAGAAGCGCTGGATTTTGTTCCGATGCCCGGCTTTTCCACCGACGAGGAGAAAACCCCTTTTGAGGACGTAACCCGTTACAACAACTTTTACGAGTTCGGCACTGGAAAAGGGGATCCGGCGAAGTACGCCGATGAGATGACCGTTGATCCCTGGTCCGTGGTTGTTGAAGGCGCATGTGATCGGCCCGGTGCGTATGCGTTGGAAGATCTGCTGAAACCTCACGAGTATCAGGAACGGGTGTATCGGCTTCGTTGTGTCGAGGCCTGGTCGATGGTGATTCCCTGGATCGGGATCCCCTTGGCCGACATTCTCAAGCGGCTCGAACCGACTTCCAGGGCGAAGTACGTCTATTTCGAGACCCTCTATGATCCGGACCAGATGCGAGGTCAGCGCTCGCTGTTCAGCACCATCGACTGGCCTTATCAGGAAGGTCTTCGCATGGACGAGGCAATGAACGAGTTAAGCTTCCTGGCTGTTGGGCTCTACGGCAAGACCATGCCAAACCAGAATGGCGCGCCTATCCGGCTGGTCGTGCCCTGGAAGTACGGTTTCAAGAGCATCAAGTCGATCGTCAAGATTCGCTTTCAGGAGGAGCGCCCCAAGACTACCTGGGAAATGCTTGCGCCCCAGGAGTATGGCTTCTATGCCAACGTGAACCCTGAAGTTGACCATCCGAGGTGGAGCCAGAAGCGGGAGCGCAGGCTGCCCTCTGGCTTGCTCTCTCCCAACTACATGGAAACCGTCAAGTTCAATGGTTATGGAGAACAGGTTGCCGATCTGTACAAGGGCATGGATTTGAGCAAGTTCTATTGATGAATGAGAAGCGTGTGCTGAACCAACCGGGGTTTGTGCTGGCGTTTCGCCTGCTGGTAGCGCTGCTCGCCAGCGTTCCCCTGTTGGTGCTGATTGCCAGCATTGCCAGCCAGTCCCTCGGCCCGGATCCCGGGCAAGAAGTAACAGAGTCGCTGGGCATCGCGGCATTTCAGTTATTGATTGCTACCTTATGCATGACACCGCTCAAGCGTTGGACAGGGTGGGGAGCGTGGATCCGGGTTCGCCGGATGCTTGGTCTGTTTGCGTTCTTTTATGCGGTGTTGCATGTATTGGCGTTTCTGCAGTTTATTCTTGGCTGGAGCGATCTATGGGCCACGTTCACCAAGCGGCCATATATCCTGGCGGGGGCGGTGTCTTTCCTTATGCTTGTGCCACTGGCGTTAACCTCAACAAAGGGGATGATGAGGCGGATGGGCCGGCAATGGAAAGCCTTGCATAAGCTGGTGTACCCGATTGCGATAGCGGCATGGGTTCATTTCATCTGGCAGTCCCGCAGTGACGTTGGAGAAATGGTGGTGTACGGCCTGATAATCGCAGTTCTGCTGGCGCTTCGTTGGAAATGGAGCGGGAGTCGCGCGCTGATTCCGTTTGTCAGAGGCTGATTTTGAGTAAAAAGAATACGATCTGATCACTGACTGATCAGGCGGATACGTGGAAACCGATACCGCTATAAATTAATTCAAAAACCTCGTTGACAGTTTTCCTGACGCCTGTAGAATGCGCACCACTTCTGAGGGACAAGCCACTCACAGCGGTTTTCCGAGCAGAAGTAACCGTTTGAAAGTACTGAAGAAAATGAGTTTTAAAATTCTTCGGATTAACGGTTGACAAGGCGGCGTTACGATGTAGAATACGCGGCCTTGATTGAGCAACAGCTCAAACGCTCTTTAAAAAGTTGACCAAGTAATTCGTGTGGGCGCTGGCCGAGGTATTTCGGATATGAAATATCAGGACAGTGACTCGTCGAAATTGAGTTTTGTCTTGAGCAAGAATAGAGAATCTTCGGATTCTTGTATGATTTAAACTGAAGAGTTTGATCATGGCTCAGATTGAACGCTGGCGGCAGGCTTAACACATGCAAGTCGAGCGGTAACAGGGGGTGCTTGCACCCCGCTGACGAGCGGCGGACGGGTGAGTAATGCATAGGAAACTGCCCAGTAGTGGGGGATAGCCCGGGGAAACCCGGATTAATACCGCGTACGCCCTTCGGGGGAAAGCAGGGGATCTTCGGACCTTGCGCTATTGGATGTGCCTATGTCGGATTAGCTAGTTGGTGGGGTAAAGGCCTACCAAGGCGACGATCCGTAGCTGGTCTGAGAGGATGATCAGCCACATCGGGACTGAGACACGGCCCGAACTCCTACGGGAGGCAGCAGTGGGGAATATTGGACAATGGGGGCAACCCTGATCCAGCCATGCCGCGTGTGTGAAGAAGGCTTTCGGGTTGTAAAGCACTTTCAGTGAGGAGGAAAACTCTGCGACTAATACTCGTAGGGCTTGACGTTACTCACAGAAGAAGCACCGGCTAACTCCGTGCCAGCAGCCGCGGTAATACGGAGGGTGCAAGCGTTAATCGGAATTACTGGGCGTAAAGCGCGCGTAGGTGGTTTGATAAGCGAGATGTGAAAGCCCCGGGCTTAACCTGGGAACGGCATTTCGAACTGTCAGGCTAGAGTATGGTAGAGGGTAGTGGAATTTCCTGTGTAGCGGTGAAATGCGTAGATATAGGAAGGAACACCAGTGGCGAAGGCGGCTACCTGGACCAATACTGACACTGAGGTGCGAAAGCGTGGGGAGCAAACAGGATTAGATACCCTGGTAGTCCACGCCGTAAACGATGTCTACTAGCCGTTGGGACTCTTGAAGTCTTAGTGGCGCAGCTAACGCACTAAGTAGACCGCCTGGGGAGTACGGCCGCAAGGTTAAAACTCAAATGAATTGACGGGGGCCCGCACAAGCGGTGGAGCATGTGGTTTAATTCGACGCAACGCGAAGAACCTTACCTGGCCTTGACATGCAGAGAACTTTCCAGAGATGGATTGGTGCCTTCGGGAACTCTGACACAGGTGCTGCATGGCCGTCGTCAGCTCGTGTCGTGAGATGTTGGGTTAAGTCCCGTAACGAGCGCAACCCCTATCCCTAGTTGCTAGCAGTTCGGCTGAGAACTCTAGGGAGACTGCCGGTGACAAACCGGAGGAAGGTGGGGATGACGTCAGGTCATCATGGCCCTTACGGCCAGGGCTACACACGTGCTACAATGGTGCGCACAGAGGGCTGCAAACCCGCGAGGGGGAGCCAATCTCACAAAACGCATCGTAGTCCGGATCGCAGTCTGCAACTCGACTGCGTGAAGTCGGAATCGCTAGTAATCGTGAATCAGAATGTCACGGTGAATACGTTCCCGGGCCTTGTACACACCGCCCGTCACACCATGGGAGTGGATTGCACCAGAAGTGGTTAGTCTAACCTTCGGGAGGACGATCACCACGGTGTGGTTCATGACTGGGGTGAAGTCGTAACAAGGTAGCCGTAGGGGAACCTGCGGCTGGATCACCTCCTTAAACGAAGCCGAACGCTTCGGTCAGAGTCCACACGAATTACTTGGTTAGCTGAATAAAGAGAGCAGATGGGTCGTTGCAGGCCCGTGTTTTTGGGTCTGTAGCTCAGGTGGTTAGAGCGCACCCCTGATAAGGGTGAGGTCGGTGGTTCAAGTCCACCCAGACCCACCAGAATTTCACTGCTCGTCGTTGTCAAAGCACTTGCATAGCAGGCTATGCGGCGCACTTTGACGCCTAGATCAGCAAAATCCTGGTCTTGGAGACGATAGCAGAGCGCAGGACAGATTGCGTTAATCTAGGCGCAGCTTGAATGAGTGAAGGAGTGACCCTCGATGGGTCAAGACTGAAGCGAATGAATGCTGCAACGACGAGTAACGGAAGCTGGACAAGTTCTGGGGCTATAGCTCAGCTGGGAGAGCGCCTGCCTTGCACGCAGGAGGTCGGCAGTTCGATCCTGCCTAGCTCCACCAAATTACTGGCTAACTTCGGTTAGCAGTGTACAGAAACGAATGTTTCACAACGATGAAGCCTTCCTTTCTGATCACTGGGTCAGATTTGCTCTTTAACAAATTGGACGAGATAGAACACGATTGATGGATTCCATTATCTCCGGAATTCATTGATCAGAGTGATAACGATTTCAAGCGTTATCCGGTGTTGTCGTTGAAGTGGTTGTTCTATTGCTTCAAGTGGCTGTCTCGAAGAAACCTCTGAATCAGGCTTGCCTGGTGAGGAGTGTGGATTCGTGATCAGTTGTCTTGGGGTTATATAGTCAAGCAACTAAGCGCATACGGTGGATGCCTTGGCAGTCAGAGGCGATGAAAGACGTGGAAGCCTGCGATAAGGTTCGGGGAGCTGGCAAACAAGCTGTGATCCGGGCATTTCTGAATGGGGAAACCCACCGACTTTCGGGTCGGTATCTTGCACTGAATACATAGGTGTAAGAGGCGAACCGGGGGAACTGAAACATCTAAGTACCCCGAGGAAAAGAAATCAACCGAGATTCCCTAAGTAGCGGCGAGCGAACGGGGATTAGCCCTTAAGCTAGACAACTGGTAGGAGAAGGCTCTGGAAAGTGCCGCCATAGTGGGTGATAGCCCCGTATCCGAAACCTGAGTCTGGTGAAATCGAGTAGGACGGGACACGTGATATCCTGTCTGAACATGGGGGGACCATCCTCCAAGGCTAAATACTCCTGACTGACCGATAGTGAACCAGTACCGTGAGGGAAAGGCGAAAAGAACCCCTGTGAGGGGAGTGAAATAGATCCTGAAACCGTATGCGTACAAGCAGTCGGAGCGGACTTGTTCCGTGACGGCGTACCTTTTGTATAATGGGTCAGCGACTTATGTTCAGTGGCGAGGTTAACCGTTTAGGGGAGCCGTAGGGAAACCGAGTCTGAATAGGGCGATTTAGTCGCTGGGCATAGACCCGAAACCGGGCGATCTATCCATGAGCAGGTTGAAGGTGCCGTAACAGGCACTGGAGGACCGAACCCACTGTCGTTGAAAAGCCAGGGGATGACTTGTGGATCGGAGTGAAAGGCTAATCAAGCCCGGAGATAGCTGGTTCTCCCCGAAAGCTATTTAGGTAGCGCCTCGGACGAATACCACAGGGGGTAGAGCACTGTTTCGGCTAGGGGGTCATCCCGACTTACCAACCCGATGCAAACTCCGAATACCTGTGAGTACTATCCGGGAGACACACGGCGGGTGCTAACGTCCGTCGTGAAGAGGGAAACAACCCAGACCGCCAGCTAAGGTCCCCAAGTACCAGTTAAGTGGGAAACGATGTGGGAAGGCTCAGACAGCTAGGAGGTTGGCTTAGAAGCAGCCATCCTTTAAAGAAAGCGTAATAGCTCACTAGTCGAGTCGGCCTGCGCGGAAGATGTAACGGGGCTCAAACTGGTCACCGAAGCTGCGGCTGCATACTTTGTATGCGGGGTAGGGGAGCGTTCTGTAAGCCTGCGAAGGTGTGTTGAGAAGCATGCTGGAGGTATCAGAAGTGCGAATGCTGACATGAGTAACGACAATGCGGGTGAAAAACCCGCACGCCGGAAGACCAAGGGTTCCTGCGCAACGCTAATCGGCGCAGGGTGAGTCGGCCCCTAAGGCGAGACCGAAAGGTGTAGTCGATGGGAAACGGGTTAATATTCCCGTACCTTGGATAGCTGCGATGGAGAGACGGAGAAGGCTAGGTGAGCCGGGCGACGGTTGTCCCGGTTTAAGCGAGTAGGGAGTGGACTTAGGCAAATCCGGGTCCACAATCTCGAGACGCGACGACGACTGCTCTTAGAGCGGGAAGTCATTGATGCCCTGCTTCCAGGAAAATCTTCTAAGCTTCAGGCTATTCGAGACCGTACCCCAAACCGACACAGGTGGTCAGGTAGAGAATACCAAGGCGCTTGAGAGAACTCGGGTAAAGGAACTAGGCAAAATGGTGCCGTAACTTCGGGAGAAGGCACGCTGGTGGTAAGTGAAATCCCTGCGGGTGGAGCTGAAGCCAGTCGAAGATACCAGGCCCCTGCGACTGTTTATTAAAAACACAGCACTGTGCAAACACGAAAGTGGACGTATACGGTGTGACGCCTGCCCGGTGCCGGAAGGTTAATTGATGGGGTTAGCGCTTGCGCGAAGCTCTTGATCGAAGCCCCGGTAAACGGCGGCCGTAACTATAACGGTCCTAAGGTAGCGAAATTCCTTGTCGGGTAAGTTCCGACCTGCACGAATGGCGTAACGATGGGGGCGCTGTCTCTACCCGAGACTCAGTGAAATTGAAATCGCCGTGAAGATGCGGTGTATCCGCGGCTAGACGGAAAGACCCCGTGAACCTTTACTATAGCTTCACAGTGAACTTTGAGCATGTTTGTGTAGGATAGCTGGGAGGCTTTGAAGTGGGAACGCCAGTTCTCATGGAGCCAACCTTGAAATACCAGCCTGACATGTTTGAGGTTCTAACTTGGTCCCCTTATCGGGGATGAGGACACTGTGTGGTGGGTAGTTTGACTGGGGCGGTCTCCTCCCAAAGCGTAACGGAGGAGCACAAAGGTGGGCTAAGCATGGTCGGACATCATGCGGTTAGTGTAATGGCACAAGCCCGCTTAACTGCGAGACAGACACGTCGAGCAGGTACGAAAGTAGGTCATAGTGATCCGGTGGTTCTGTATGGAAGGGCCATCGCTCAACGGATAAAAGGTACTCCGGGGATAACAGGCTGATACCGCCCAAGAGTTCACATCGACGGCGGTGTTTGGCACCTCGATGTCGGCTCATCACATCCTGGGGCTGAAGCCGGTCCCAAGGGTATGGCTGTTCGCCATTTAAAGTGGTACGCGAGCTGGGTTTAGAACGTCGTGAGACAGTTCGGTCCCTATCTGCCGTGGACGTTGGAGATTTGAGGAAAGCTGCTCCTAGTACGAGAGGACCGGAGTGGACGAACCTCTGGTGTTCGGGTTGTGACGCCAGTCGCATTGCCCGGTAGCTATGTTCGGACAGGATAACCGCTGAAAGCATCTAAGCGGGAAGCCCCTTCCAAGATGAGATCTCCCTGGACCCTCGAGGTCCCTGAAGAGCCGTTCAAGACCAGGACGTTGATAGGTCGGGTGTGTAAGCGCTGCGAGGCGTTGAGCTAACCGATACTAATTGCTCGTGCGGCTTGACTATATAACACCCAAGACAATTGCGGATAACGCAGAGCCTAACCGCTCAAACGAAATCAACATCACTCAGTTCCTTCTCGTCCCCCAGTGATCAACCGTTTTGCCTGACGACCATAGCGGTCTGGAACCACCTGATCCCATCCCGAACTCAGAAGTGAAACAGACCAGCGCCGATGGTAGTGTGGCGTTGCCCATGTGAGAGTAGGACATCGTCAGGCTCCTAATACCGAAAACCCCAGCATCCTCGATGCTGGGGTTTTTTATTGCCTGAAATTCACGGCCTCACTCACGGCAGGCCGGTGATATACTCTCCCCATAACGAACGACATCTCAGAATGGAGCCTGCCAATGCCTGCCACTGATCACCTGGTTATTTTCGATACAACGCTCCGTGATGGCGAGCAAAGCCCCGGTGCCACCATGAACAAAGCCGAGAAGCTCCGCATTGCGAAAGCGCTGGAAAAGCTCCGGGTGGATGTTATTGAGGCAGGATTCGCGATTGCCAGCCAGGGCGATTTCGAGGCGGTGAAAGCGATCGCCGAGTCCATCAAGGACTCAACGATCTGCAGTCTAGCCCGGGCGCTCGACAAGGATATCGATCGCGCGGCAGAAGCTATCCGGCCGGCACAGCGCGGGCGTATTCATACGTTTATAGCCACGTCGCCCATTCACATGAAGCACAAGCTGCAGATGCAGCCGGATGAGGTGATTGAGCAGGCGGTTCGCTCAGTGAAACGCGCGCGGAGTCATGTCGACGACGTCGAATTCTCCTGCGAGGACGCCGGACGTTCCGAACTGGACTTCCTCTGCCGGATCATCGAGGCCGCCATCGATGCCGGTGCCAGCACGATCAATATCCCGGATACGGTCGGTTATGCCATTCCCGAGCAGTTCGGTGAAACCATCCGTCAGTTGTTGAACCGGATTCCAAACGCGGACAAAGCTATTTTTTCAGTGCATTGCCACAACGACCTGGGTCTGGCTGTGTCGAACTCCCTGGCGGCGGTTTCCCAGGGAGCCCGTCAGGTAGAGTGCACCATCAATGGGCTGGGTGAGCGGGCCGGTAACGCGGCGCTCGAAGAAATTGTCATGGCGGTTCGTACCCGCCAGGATCTGTTCCATATCGATACCCGCATTGATGCCCAGCACATCGTGCCGGCGTCTCGTCTTGTTTCTACAATCACCGGTTTTCCGGTACAGCCCAACAAGGCTATCGTCGGCGCCAATGCCTTTGCCCATGAATCCGGGATACACCAGGATGGGGTTCTGAAGCACCGGGAGACTTATGAGATCATGCGGGCGCAGGACGTTGGTTGGCATACCAACAGCCTCGTCCTGGGCAAACACTCCGGTCGGAACGCCTTCCGTACCCGTTTGCTGGAGCTCGGAATTCAGTTTGAGACCGAGACGGAGCTGAATGAGGCCTTTACACGGTTCAAGGCGCTGGCAGATCTGAAACATGAGATTTTCGATGAGGATCTTCAGGCGATTGCCACCGATACCCGGCAGAAAGAGGAAGACGGCCGTTATGGCCTGGTCTGTATGCAGGTCTGCTCGGAGACCGGAGTCGTACCCAAAGCCAATCTCACGCTGAGCGTAGACGGCAAAGAGCACAAGGTTGAAGCCGAGGGCAGCGGGCCGGTCGATGCCACGTTCAAGGCAATCGAATCTCTGGTGGATTCCGGCTGCAATCTCCAGCTGTATTCCGTAAACAACATTACCAGCGGCACCGATGCCCAGGGCGAGGTGACGGTACGCCTGGAGCGCGGTGGCCGCATCGTTAACGGCGTGGGTGCTGATACTGATATCATCATCGCGTCCGCCAAGGCTTACATTGAGGCCCTGAACCTGATCAGCAAGGGCGGAATTCGACAGCATCCCCAGGTCGCGGATGTGTGAGAATGGTTATTCGGTGAGTCGCGACAGGCGAAGGTAATGGTTGGATCGGAAGCAGAGCGTCAGTTTTATCTGGGAGCAGCGGGGATACGCATGTGGTATGCCCGACAACCGTTGCCCGGCGCGGCGCCAAGCCCGGATTTTGAGTTTCCCGAGGAGAGTCAGGTTCCGGAGCCAATGCCTGGAACTTCTGAAACCATACCCAGTCCGGTAAGAGATGCCGGTCGCCCTGCGCCGCGTAAACCGACGGGCCCAGATAGAACTGAAGGCGTGGCCCGAATAGCGGATCTTCAGGCCTTGATGGAAGGTGAGGCTGTCGCGCCAGGCAACGCCTCCCGACAGCCTCCCCAATCGCCTGCCGTGTCGGATGACGCTGCGAACTCTCCGGAGCCCGCAGCGCCAGAGGACATGTCAGAGCAGCCTGCCGGGATTCCCTCTGAAAACGTTAACGTCATGATCTGGGCGGGAACCAGGGCGGTACTGATCGGAGGTATGTCTGCGGATGCCAGCAGTCGACTGCAGGAAACCCTCGCACTGAATATTCTCAAGAGCCTTTGTGAGGAGCAGCCTCAAGTGCTCGGGCAAGTCTCCTGGCCTATCTTCAACAATCTGTTGGTGCCCGGGAACTCCGGCCATGACTTTGTTGAGGTGATGCGCAGTGTTCTGTCGGGCCTGGAACGTCAGCAGGTTGTCGTCTTGCAGGGTGGAGAGGATGCAGAAAAAAGCTGGCTGAGCGAAGCCCTTGGACACGACGCAGCAGTCCGGTTTCCGCACACCCTTGCTGAGATTGCCGGCAACCCGACATTGAAGCGCTCCCTGTGGCAACAGATACGGCCTCTGGTCGCCCGTTAATGCCTTATCCGGAAACCTACCAAAAAGTTCTTGATGCCGATCTTATTGTGCGCCCCCTGGTGCCCGAGGATGTCCCGGATGTGCTCGATATAGAGCGCCAGGGTTATTCGCACCCCTGGAGCGAATCGGTGTTTCTGGATTGTTTCAAGGACAACTACCGGCTCTGGGGTGCCTGCCATGGGGGCAAACTCACCGCGTACGCTGTCGTGGCCTACATGGTTGATGAAGCGCATTTGCTGAATATCTGCGTCCACCCGAGAGCCCGCGGTGAGGGGGTGGGGCGCTATCTTCTGAGGCATGTTCTGGCAACCGCAGCTCATGAAGGTATGGCTCAGCTGTTGCTCGAAGTAAGGGACAGCAATCATGCCGCTATCGCGTTGTACCAGAATGAAGGCTTTCACGAGATCGGCCAGCGCCCCGGGTATTATCCGTCTGCCAGTGGGCGGGAGGATGCCCGGGTCCTGATGCTTGCCCTCGGCCAGTGATCACTGCAGTGCGAGTTAGCGTCACAGCGGCATAGGGCCTATAATGGCCGCCTTTTCCAGAACTTCAGATTCAGGTTGCTTTTCGATTATGTCTAACCTTTCCCAGGAAGTGGCCAAGCGCCGCACCTTCGCCATTATCTCGCACCCGGATGCCGGTAAGACCACGATTACCGAGAAGGTGCTATTGTTCGGGCAGGCAATCCAGAAGGCCGGTACCGTCAAGGGAAAGAAGTCTGGCCAGCACGCCAAGTCCGACTGGATGGAAATGGAGAAAGAGCGGGGTATTTCGGTAACCACCTCCGTCATGCAGTTTCCTTATGGTGGCAAGCTGGTGAACCTGCTGGATACGCCGGGCCACGAAGACTTCTCGGAGGACACCTACCGCACGCTCACGGCGGTGGACTCCTGTCTGATGGTTATTGACAGCGCCAAGGGTGTCGAGGAACGGACCATCAAACTGATGGAGGTTACCCGGCTGCGGGATACGCCGATTATCACGTTCATGAACAAGCTGGATCGGGACACCCGGGATCCGGTGGAGCTGATGGACGAGGTTGAGGAAGTTCTGAAAATTGCCTGTGCACCGATCACCTGGCCCATCGGTATGGGCAAGAGCTTCAAAGGGGTTTATCACCTGCTTCGGGACGAGGTTATTCTGTATCAGTCCGGCCAGGGCCATATGATTCAGGACAAGCGCGTTATCTCGGGGCTGGACAATCCCGAGCTTGATCAGGCGATTGGCGCTTACGCCGGCGATCTGCGTGATGAAATTGAGCTGGTCAAAGGCGCGTCCCACGAGTTTGACCAGGAAGCTTTTCTTGCCGGTGAACTGACGCCAGTCTTCTTTGGTACCGCACTGGGTAACTTCGGCGTGGACCACATGCTCGATGGTCTGGTGGAGTGGGCCCCGGCGCCGCAACCGCGGGAAACCGACCAGAGACTGGTCCAGCCGGCCGAGGACGGGTTCTCGGGCTTCGTATTCAAGATTCAGGCAAATATGGATCCACAGCATCGTGACCGTGTTGCCTTCCTCCGCATTGTCTCCGGCAGTTACAACCAGGGTATGAAGGCTCGTCATGTCCGTATTGGCAAGGAAGTCCGGTTTTCCGACGCGCTGACGTTCATGGCCGGCGACCGCGAACACGCCGAGCAGGCGTTTGCCGGCGATATTATCGGCCTGCACAACCATGGCACCATTCAGTTGGGTGATACCTTTACTGCTGGCGACGACATGAAGTTCACCGGCATCCCCAACTTTGCGCCCGAATTGTTCCGCCGGATTCGCCTGAAGGATCCGCTCAAGGCCAAGCAGCTCCAGAAAGGGCTGATACAGCTGTCCGAAGAGGGTGCCGTCCAGGTGTTCAGGCCGCTTCGGAATAACGATCTCATCGTCGGGGCGGTCGGTGTGCTGCAGTTCGATGTGGTGGTCAGTCGCTTGAAAAGCGAATACAAGGTGGAGGCCATCTACGAGCCAATTAACGTAGCTACTGCGCGGTGGGTCACCTGCAGCGATGAGCGCAAACTTGATGAGTTCCAGCGCAAGAATAACGACAACCTGGCCCTCGATGGGAGTGACAGGCTGGCCTACATTGCTCCGACCATGGTCAACCTGAACCTGGCCCAGGAGCGGTATCCGGACATCCAGTTCCACAAGACCCGGGAGCATTAACGGTTCCGGGCGGAGGTGACTGTGCAGCTGATCGACGCCCATTGCCATTTCGATTTTCCCCAGTTCGATGGCCGCCGCGATAAAGAGCTTGAGCAGGGCCGATCGCGCGGACTCCGGGGGCTGGTGATACCCGGTGTCCGGCGAGCGGACTGGGACCGCGTCCGCGAGACAGCGCTGGCTCATGATGGTCTGTTTTACTGTCTCGGCATTCACCCCTGGTTTGTGGAAGAGCATTCTGAAGAAGATCTGACTCAGCTCCGCCGATTGCTGGAGGGTCGTCCCGACCGCTGTGTGGCAATCGGTGAATGCGGACTCGATCGAATCCGGGGAAGTCTCGAAGCGCAGTTGCCCTGGTTTGAAGCCCAGGTGGCGCTGGCTGACGAACTGAATTTGCCGCTGGTGATCCACTCCGTCAAGACCCATGACGAAGTTCACGGTGTGCTCAATCGTCGCCAGTGGCAGGGTCGAGCACTGATTCACGGATTCAGCGGAAGCTTCCAGCAGGCTGCAAAGCTGGTCGATCTTGGGTGCTTTATCGGGGTAGGGGGTGTGATCACCCATCCCAGGGCCCGAAAGACCCGCGACGCAGTCGCAAAATTGCCACTGGAGGCGCTGGTGCTTGAGACAGACGCCCCGGACATGGCGCCGGAAGGCGTGCCACAGGGAGAGAACTCCCCACGCTATCTGCCGGATATTCTGGACGCGCTCGCGGAGCTCCGTGGCACGTCGCCGGAGCATCTGGCGCCGGCGCTTCTGGATAACGTGTCGGGGCTGTACGGTTGGGCGACTGCCGGTATAGGGGAATAACGAAACGAATCGACACAGGGTTGGCTTTCCTGGGTGGTTCGAGTATACTTCGCGCCCTGGCTTTTCAAGGCGATGTCATTATCTCAGCCCCGAATGATGGCAACGCAACACAGGTATGGAACCCCCTCCGGATGCCTTGCATTTACCGGCGGTGGTTTTTAACGTTTCTTATATAGCGTTCAAGGCGGAATCAATGAAGACTCTGAGTGCGAAACCAGAAACAGTAAAACGTGACTGGTACGTTGTAGACGCAGCCGGCAAGACGCTGGGTCGTCTGTCAACCGAAATCGCCCTTCGTCTGCGGGGCAAGCATAAGCCTGAGTACACCCCCCACGTAGACACTGGCGATTACATTGTAGTGATCAACGCCAGCCAGGTGCGGGTTACCGGCAAGAAAGCATCTGACAAGATGTACTACAGTCATACCGGCTTTCCGGGTGGAATCAAATCCATCAACTTCGAGAAGCTGGTCGACAAGGCACCCGAGCAAATCATCCAGAAGTCTGTCAAAGGCATGCTTCCGAAGGGACCGCTCGGTCGCGCCATGTTCAAGAAGCTGAAAATCTATGCCGGCGCTGAGCACCCTCACGCAGCCCAGCAGCCCAAAGAACTCGACATTTAACGGAAGGCGGATATGTCTGTAGCACAAAATTACGGTACTGGTCGCCGCAAGACATCCACGGCTCGGGTTTTTATCAAGCCGGGAAGCGGTAACATCTCCATCAACGGTCGCACCATCGAAGATTTCTTCGGTCGCGAAACCCTGCGCATGATCGTTCGTCAGCCCCTGGTGGTTGCCGAGTCTACCGATCGTTTTGATATCAACATTACCGTTAAGGGTGGTGGTATCAGTGGCCAGGCCGGCGCAATTCGCCACGGTCTGACCCGCGCTCTGATGGATTACGACGAAACTTTGCGCCCGGCGCTGCGTAAAGCGGGTTATGTTACCCGTGATGCACGTGAAGTTGAGCGTAAGAAAGTGGGTCTGCGCAAGGCGCGTAAGCGTCCTCAGTACTCCAAGCGTTAATTTCGCTGGAGCAGGATCCTGGAAAACCCGGCCCTTTTCGGTCGGGTTTTTTTATGTTCGAGTGATCTGTCAGCAAATTGATCTGGAGCAGGGGTGAGGCGCCAGCGGCGGCTTTCTGACTTGTAAGCCTCTGGTAATTTCATTACCATTTGGACGCTTATATTTTTGGGTTGTGAAGTCCTTTTGATGCGCATTGTCGGCTGTGTTGCGGGCGGTGGCATCGCCTGATGGGAGAAGACCATAATGAATAATGGCGACGTTAGCCAAGGCCGGCGCCGGTTTCTGATCGGTGCTACGTCTGTGGTGGGTGGAGTCGGCGTCGTCGGTGCGGCGGTTCCGTTCCTGGGGTCGTGGAACCCCAGTGCAAAAGCGGAAGCAGCCGGTGCACCGGTAACCGTCAATATCAGCAAGATTGAACCGGGTCAGCAGATCACCGTTGAATGGCGGGGTCAGCCGGTTTGGATCATTCGCCGTACCGACGAGATGAATGAGAACATCGAAAAGCTTAACGATCGGGTGAAAGATCCGAACTCGGAAGTGCCGCAACAACCTGAGTACATCGACGGCATACTCCGGTCGCTGAAGCCGGAATTTGCTGTGTTGGTCGGGCTGTGTACGCACCTCGGTTGTGTTCCGTCCTACCGGCCGGAAGTTGCACCGGCAGACCTGGGTGATGAGTGGCTGGGCGGTCTCTTCTGTCCTTGTCATGGTTCCCGCTACGACATGGCAGGAAGGGTATACGAGGCACAGCCAGCACCCACAAACCTTGTGGTTCCGCCGTACCGTTTCGACGATGATTCGACCCTCACGATTGGTCTTGATCCGGAGGCAGCGTAATGAGCAAATTACTTCACTGGGTGGACGAGCGCCTTCCGGTCATCGAAGCCTGGAACAAGCATCTGGGCAAGTACTATGCTCCGAAAAACTTCAACATCTGGTACTTCTTCGGATCACTGGCGATGCTGGTACTGGTTAACCAGCTGGTGACCGGTATCTGGCTCACCATGAGCTATAACCCCTCGGCTGAAGGTGCATTTGCCTCTGTCGAGTACATCATGCGTGATGTCGAGTGGGGCTGGCTGCTGCGTTATCTGCACTCCACAGGAGCGTCCGCATTTTTCGTTGTGGTGTATCTGCACATGTTCCGGGGGCTGATGTATGGCTCCTATCAAAAGCCGCGTGAGCTGATCTGGATCTTCGGTATGCTGATCTACCTGATCCTGATGGCTGAAGCGTTCATGGGCTATCTCCTGCCGTGGGGCCAGATGTCCTACTGGGGTGCGCAGGTTATCGTTAACCTGTTTGGTGCTATACCCGTGATCGGTGAGGATCTCTCTCTCTGGATTCGTGGTGACTACCTGATTTCCGGTATTACCCTCAACCGATTCTTTGCGCTGCACGTGGTGGCGCTGCCGATCGTGCTTCTGGGCCTGGTAGTGCTTCACATCCTGGCACTGCACGAAGTGGGCTCCAACAACCCCGACGGTATCGATATCAAGAAGAACAAGGACGAAAACGGCATCCCCAAAGACGGAATCCCGTTCCATCCTTACTACACCGTGCACGATCTTCTCGGCGTGGGCGTTTTCTTCTTCATCTTCTTTATCGTGGTGTTCTTCTTCCCGGAAGGTGGCGGGTTGTTCATCGAGAAGCCGAATTTCGAGCCGGCAAACCCGTTGAAAACACCAGATCATATTGCGCCCGTGTGGTACTTCACTCCGTTCTACGCAATGCTGCGTGCGGTGACGATCGACCTGTTCGGTCTTGACGCCAAGTTCTGGGGTGTTGTTGTGATGGGTGCGGCAATCGCCATCCTGTTCGTACTGCCCTGGCTGGATAAGAGCCCGGTACGGTCCATGCGTTACAAAGGCTGGTTGAGCCGTATTGCACTGGCCATCTTCGTGGTGAGCTTTGTGATCCTCGGCTATCTCGGTCTTGTACCCGCTACCGAAGGCCGCACAATGGTTGCCCAGATTCTGACGGTGCTGTACTTCCTCTACTTTATCCTCATGCCGTTCTATACGCGCATGGAGAAAACCAAGCCAGTTCCAGAGAGGGTGACAGGATAATGAGAAAGCTGATTTTTGGTCTTTTCATCGCGGTCCTGCCAGCTCTCGGGCTGGCAGCGGGTTCAACCGTGCCGCTGGACAGCTTTGAGTCAGATCACTCTGACAAGGCATCTCTCCAGCGCGGAGCGGCAACCTTTACCAACTATTGCATGGGTTGTCATTCCATGGAGTACGCGCGCTACAAGCGTGTGGCTGAGGATCTCGAAATTCCCGATGAGCTGTATGAGGAAAACCTGATCTTCACCGGCGCCAAAATTGGCGAGCTGATGAAAAACTCCATGAACAAAGACATGGCGGCTGACTGGTTCGGTGCTCCGCCACCGGATCTTACGCTCGAAACCCGTCTGCGTGGCGAAGCGTGGGTATATTCCTACCTCCGCGGTTTCTACAAGGACGAGTCCCGTCCGCTGGGCGTCAATAACGTGGTATTCCCGAATGTCGGTATGCCCCATGTTCTGGTTGATTTGCAGGGGCTCTGCGCCGTTGAACCGAAAATCGGAACGCCGGCCAGCGTTGAGCCCCTGAGTGGCAACATCAATAACGCGGATGTTTGCCCGGAGTACGCTATCGAAGGCAGCATGTCTGGAGCAGAGTTTGACCAGGCCATGTATGATCTGACCAACTTCATGTCTTACATGGGTGATCCGATCAAGCTTGAGCGTGAGCGTCTGGGGATCTTTGTCCTGATCTTTGTGGCCATCTTCTTCGTGTTCGCCTACCTGCTCAATCGTGAGTACTGGAAGGACGTACACTGAGAAATAGGGTATAATCCCGTCCCCTGAGTTCCAGCGGGCATAACCGGCCCGCTGGATTTTTGCGTTTTTTCAGGATCATTTCGGTTTGTTTACTCGTGAGGTAGTTCTATGGGCGTTGTGACCAAGCGGTCATCAATGACGTTTTTCTCGGATCCGGCCAGCCATTACAGCCACAGAGTGCGGATTGTACTGGCAGAGAAGGGTGTTACCGTCGATATCGTTGATGTGGATCCCGACAATCCGCCGGCTGAACTGGCCGACCTGAACCCGTACAACGCCCTGCCGACGCTGGTGGATCGTGATCTGGTGCTTTATGAGCCCAACATCATGATGGAGTACCTCGACGAGCGTTTCCCGCATCCGCCCTTGTTGCCGGTATACCCGGTTGCTCGAGCCAACAGCCGTCTGATGATCCATCGGATCCAGAAAGACTGGTGTGGCCTGGTCGACCAGATTCTGGCTCAGCCGAATGCCAAGGCTTCTGAGACAGCGCGCAAAGAGCTGAAGGAAAGCCTGTTGGCGACGGCGCCCCTGTTTGGGGAGATGCCCTTCTTCTTGTCCGAAGAGTTCACCATCGTAGACTGCTGTATTGCCCCGATCCTCTGGCGTCTCCCGTCGCTGGGCATTGAGCTGAATGAAAAGCAGGCCAAGCCACTTCAGAAGTACATGGAGAGCATCTTCAGCCGGGAAGGCTTCAAGGCAAGCCTGTCAGATCTGGAAGAAGACATTCGCAGCTGATTTGGTAACGTTCCGCTTGCCGGAGCAGGAGAGTGGCAGTGGCTGAGAGTAAAAACACCATGACGTCCAGCCGTCCGTACCTGGTACGAGCATTCAATGAGTGGATTCTGGACAATGACTGTACCCCCTACATTGTAGTGGACGCAGGCATTCAGGGTGTGCAGGTGCCGACAGAGCATGTCGCGAACGGGCAGATTGTGCTGAATATCAGCCCGGGCGCCGTGCGCGGCCTGGTCATCGGGAATGGAGCGCTGGAATTCAGTGCCCGTTTCGGTGGCGTGCCCATGCAGGTGTTTATTCCGTTGCAGGCGGTGATGGCAATCTACGCCAAGGAAAACGGCGAGGGCATGGTCTTCGGCAGTGAGCCGGGCTCTCCCGATCCTGACGGTACCTCGAAGGAGCGCGATGGTGAGCAGGCGTCACCTGGTCAGGAGGATCGCCCCTCTGGCAGGCCTACCCTCAAGGTTGTGAAATAACGCCAGCGCACTCGTTTTGAAAAGCCAGCTTACGCTGGCTTTTTTTATCCCCCGAAGATTTTTGCGTCGATAAGCCCGCAAAGGGCATTGATGATGAGCAGCAGCAGAGGTGTAGCCTCCGTGGGACTGAGATCGTTCAGGGCGATTTCGTGGTCCTCTGGATGCAACAAAGAGGTTATGTCCGATTTCTCCCTGGCACTAAGAACCACAACACTCATTTCCCGATCATGGGCAACCTGGATAGCCTGGATAAGATTTGCCTTGTGGCCATCGTCGACGATCACGAACAACAGATCCCCGGGTTTGCCAATCGCCCGGACCTGACGCGAGAAGGTATCGTTGAAACGGTTATCCCGGCAGATGGCCGAATAGGTCGTTGCGTCGGCGCCGAGATTGATGGCGGGCAGTGCCGGCCTGTCCTGTTCGAAACGGTTCAGAAGCGCGGTACAGAAGTACTGGGCCAGAATGTTGGCATTACCGTTGGCGCAGGTAACTATTTTCCCGTCCTGGAGCAGAGTTTCCACGAAGGCATTGGCAACCTCCTCGATAGCAGGGCCGGCCGTACTCGCGGCCTGCGCGGTATGCTCCATATGGCTTGCGAACCACTGGTTGATCTGGTGTTCGGTGTCGGTCATTTTCGGTATCACTATCCTGCCAGAATTGCATTCCTGATCCATTGTACCCGGTATTTTTTGACGGTACCCGGGCTGATGGCAACCACATCTATCCGTGAGAGACTGTTCCAGAGCCCGTGCCTGTGCAGGTAAAACGAGACTGCACGAATCAGGCGTTTCTGTTTGGGGTAATTGATGGAGCTTGCAGGATCTACAAGGCTGCCAGCGCCCCGATAGCGGACCTCGAAGAATACGAGAGTCTCACCTTCCTGTCCGACGAGATCAATCTCGCCGCCGCGATTGTAGACGTTGCGCTCAATAATCCGGACGCCCCGACTGGCGAGGTAACGGGCTGCAACGCCCTCGAAGTGGTTACCCAGGGTTTTGGTGCCATCCATGGCTACTGTTTTTCTCCGTTGGTGTTATTCGCTGAGAGGTGGGGCTTCCTCTTGAGCGCCTTCCATCTCTCCCTCTTCGGTTACCGGTTCAGGAATGAGTTCAGGGGCGCCGTTGCGGAACTGGGCCCAGAGTTGTTCCCGATGGATGCTGCCCTCGGGCGTCATGGTCAGCACACCTGTTTGGCCTGATATCGAGGCGCTTTCAACCTGTTTCAGCAACGGCAGGCGTTTGCTCAGGTGCCACGCATCGGCGCCCATGGCGAAAAGGCGCCCGGGCTGGCCACGGGTTCCGGACAGATTTTCGGTAGCTCGCGTACGCAGCTCATTGTCGTCGCCCAGTACCCAGGGAATATCAGTGAAAATAACGCCGTTCAGGTCACGGTCCCGTGAAGGTGCGGGTGTGCCCTCATAGATAATGGAAGGCGAGTACACAGGCAGGTCCCCGCCGAAATAGAAGGCGAAAAGCGGTTTGAACTGTCGGGCGACAGTGGGCTCTGCCACCATGACGATGGCGTCGGCATCCTGCCGGCGACGCGGCTCGAATTCGACATTCATGCCAATGGTGCGTTCAACCTGGATGGCCCGGTCGCGGGAAACGGTAATGCCCAGCAGGTCAGCCGTTACCGCCCTGAGGTTGTCTTCCCGATAGAAGCGCTCGATATCCAGGGCAACCCCTTCATGGGACGCCATGCGTTTCAGCAACGCAGCCTCAACGCGATCGCCCCATTCGCCGCCGGGGATAAGCACCAGAACCTGCCGCAGCTGTTCTGCGGCAAGCCGGTCGGCAATTTGCCGGGCCTCGTCCTCTGCCGAGAGACCGAACTGGTAGAGTCCGTCAGCAGGCTTGGTATCCGCCGGCAGGTAATTCAGCCCGAGAGCGGGTACGGGCAGCGTATTCATGGAACCCAGTCCGGCCAGTGCCTCTTTTTCCAGGGGGCCGACAATCAGGTCGATATCCTGTTCCGATAGCTGCTTGTAAAGTTCGCTGAAAGACGTGCCGGCGGTATCAAAGATCCGAATGTCGGTTTTGCCCCGGTCAGCAGTGTCATCCAGGTAGTACGCTGCCAGAAAGCCATCCCGGATGGCCTTGCCCGCCGTTGCCAGCGGGCCCTGGAGAGGCAGGGCAAGAGCGATTTTTTCCGGACGGCTGTCCGCCAGTGTGGCGATCAGTTGGAGTTCCGAGGGCAGAATCTGGGCGGCAGGATGGCCGGGCCAGTTGTTTTGCCAACCCCGGATGAGTCGGCCCTGCTCGTCTATGCCGGTTTCTGCAGTGCGCACCAGGTTTGCCAGCTCCAGCCAGCCCTGGGCCTCATAGCCAATCGCTTCGGCAGAGGCCGAGCTCAGCTCGGTGCCCGGTACCTTCTCCAGCAGGGACCAGATGCGGTTATGAATCTGTTGCGCATCCGCGGTGTTATCCGTCTGGGCCAGCAGGATAAGGGTCATGGCCGCAGGCATCGGCTTGCCCGCCAGGTCATAAGTGTCCGCCTGCAGGTTGGCGGCCCGGGCCATCAGGTCGGCCGGGTACTCTATAAAGGTCGACGGCGTGAGTTCGGCGGCAAGCGCCTCTGCCCAGGATTCGTCCTCAAGGGCCTTGGCGCTTGCCATGGCTAGCAGGAGTTTCTGGTTGCCAAGGTCCGCAGCCGGTTGCGCCAGCTGCGAACTTTGAAGTAGCGTTCGTGCTGCCACGTGGTTGCCCTGGTCCTGAAACCTGCTGGCGATCCGGAGGAGGTAGGCCTGGGCGGTCTCGATATTATCTTCGTTGCCGGCAAGCTCGAGGGCCTGGTCGGCCGTTTGCGCGACGTGGGTTTCGAGATTGACGGTGGCGCAGCCCGCCGACAAAAGGGCGGCAGTAAATACGCTGGCCAGGGCTCGTTGATGAATACGGATATTTAACATGGCAGGCTCGACATACTCCGGATGATTGGGCTTGTAGCGCCAGACTAACGCTGGCAAGTTTAACAGCTCCGGGGTTAATTCACATGACGTAACTGTCACGCTCCCGGATACCCCATCACAGAGGCACACGCTTTGAAAAACGAGGTCAGCGATTACCCGTCGTCCGATAGCCGCAGGGATGAACCGGGCGGCACTCTTTATGTTGTTGCCACCCCGATTGGCAACCTTGATGATCTATCTCCAAGAGCAACCCGGACCCTCGCCCACGTGGATGTGGTCGCGGCAGAGGATACGCGCCACAGTGGCCGGCTATTGAGCCATCTGGGCATTCAGAAGCGAATGATCGCATTGCATGACCATAACGAAAAAGATCGCGCAGCCGGAATCCTCGCTGAGCTTAAGGCCGGGCGCGATGTGGCGCTGATCTCCGACGCCGGTACACCGCTTATCTCCGATCCCGGATACGTGCTGGTGCGCGACGCCAGGGCTGCGGGGTATCGGGTGAGCCCGATTCCGGGGCCCTGTGCACTGGTAGTGGCTCTGAGCGCGGCCGGCCTGCCGACGGATCGCTTTCTGTACGTGGGATTTCTGCCTGCCAAGCGCTCGGGTCGCAGGGCCAGTCTTGAGCCGCTGGCCAGTGAGCCGGCCACTCTGGTGTTCTATGAATCGCCGCACAGGATTCTGGAGTCGGTACGGGATATTGCCGAGGTGCTGGGCGAGGATCGTGAGATGGTTCTGGGGCGGGAAATCACCAAGACCTTCGAAACCTTCTATTCCGGTTCGATTGCGGAGGTTCTGGCAGAGTTGGAGCAGGATCCCCACGGAACCCGTGGGGAGTTCGTGGTCATGGTTCGAGGTGCGATGGCGCAACCTGGTAATGATGACGCGGCTACCATGGATGTGGACCGTGTGCTTCGGGTTTTGCTGGCAGAGCTTCCGGTGAAGAAGGTCGCCAAAATGGCCTCGGAGCTGACCGGTCTGTCGAAGAATGAGCTGTACCAGCGCGCACTGGCGCTGAAAGACAGCTGAGTACAGTGGCGTTTTCCCTTGCAAGGCTCTGAGCGCAGGAGTATTGTCTCGCCCGAGCTCGCCAGACAGTCGCCGCCGGTTTTCCGGGGGAGGAAAGTCCGGGCTCCATAGGGCAAGGTGCCAGGTAACGCCTGGGCGGCGCGAGCCGACGGAAAGTGCAACAGAAAGTATACCGCCTAAGCGCCTTCGGGCGCCGGTAAGGGTGAAACGGTGCGGTAAGAGCGCACCGCGTGGCTGGCAACAGTCCACGGCGATGGTAAACCCCACCTGGAGCAAGACCAAATAGGAATCCAATGGCGTGGCCCGCGCTGGATTCGGGTAGGTTGCTTGAGGCCTGTGGTGACGCAGGCCCTAGATGAATGACTGTCCAAGACAGAACCCGGCTTATCGGCGAGCTCGCTTTTTCCCTTCCTGAAACGTCTGTCATTCTCAACAGGCGTTCTTTATAGCCAAAAAATCTTAAACCTCACTTGCAGTCTTCAGAGTTTTTTGCAGGTATTTGATTTTACTTCTTTTCTTTTCCGTAATCTCACCATTTCATCGAATCTGGCTCTGTAACCTCTTGTCATAAAAGGAAGTTTTCCAAGTGTGGCGCTGTTTGCGGCGCTTGCATTGTGTATTGCGTGTTTCTATAGTGTGCAGAAGTGGGAAAAAGTGGTTTCTAGTGGTTTTTTGTGGATATCGGGCACCCAGAGACAGCGTAAATGAGTAATTTTCTCGGCAGTCATGCCATCAATATGGATGCGAAGGGTCGCCTGGCGATCCCCTCCAAGGTACGCGAAGAGCTCGCGCAGGCTTGTGGTGGGCGCATTGTATTGACAGCAAACGCTGACGAGGAGCGGTGTCTGCTGGTCTATCCGGAGCCCGAATGGGAAGTTCTACGGCCTAAAATCGAGGCGCTTCCCAACATGAATAAGGCGGCCCGGCGGCTGCAGCGCCTGATCCTGGGTAATGCTGCGCCCATGGAGCTGGATTCGGCCGGGCGCATTCTGATTCCGCCAACTCTAAGAAGCTATGCCCATCTGGAGAAAAAGCTGATGTTGATCGGGCAAGGCAAGAAGCTAGAGCTCTGGAGCGAAGAGCGCTGGTTTGCCTGGCTGGATGAATCCTCTGATGACGAAGACATGCCGCCCGAGATGGAGGCGCTGTCCTTATGACCACCGATCGCAATCAGGAGGCCGGGGCGGCGTACTCGCATCGCTCGGTGCTCCTGGATTCGGCGGTCGACTATCTGGTCAACGACCCCGACGGTAATTACGTGGATGGCACCTTTGGACGGGGTGGTCACAGCCGCCTGATTCTCGGTCGCCTCGGCCCGTCGGCGCGGTTGCTGGGTATCGACAAGGATCCCGAGGCGATACGCGCGGCGAAGGAATTGGAAACCCAGGATAACCGGTTCCACAGTTTCCACGGTTCGTTTGCGGAGCTGGGCGCTGCGGTGGTCGGTCAGGGTTGGCAGACAGTGAATGGTGTGTTGCTGGATCTCGGCGTGTCATCGCCGCAGCTTGATGATGCCTCCCGTGGATTCAGTTTCATGCGTGATGGTCCACTGGACATGCGCATGAATACCGAACAATCGCCCAGCGCCGCCGAATGGCTTGCAACAGCGGGCGAGTCGGATATCGCAAACGTGATTTTCCGTTACGGCGAAGAGAAATTCTCGCGGCGCATTGCCCGGCTACTGGTCGAGCGTCGGCAGGAAGCGCCCGTCGAAACCACTCGCCAGTTGGCAGAGTTGGTCAGCGAGGCGGTGCCGAAGAAAGAAAAGCATAAGCATCCGGCCACCCGGACGTTTCAGGCAATCCGGATCTTTATCAACCGGGAGCTGGAGGATCTGGAAGTCGGCCTTAAGTCTGCGGTTGACCATCTGGCACCCGGCGGGCGACTCGTGGTGATCAGCTTTCATTCGCTGGAAGACCGGTTGGTCAAGCGCTTCATGAGGGATCTGGCCCGCGGGCCGCAGTTGCCTAAAGGTGTTCCGGTAACGGCAGAGCAGGAGGCCTCCGACTTCCGCTTGGTTGGTAAGGCCAGCAAGGCCGGCGCTGACGAAGTAAGTGACAACGTACGTGCCCGCAGTGCAGTCATGCGGGTGCTGGAACGCACAGATCTCAGGAAAAACTCGCAGGGGAGCGCGTAACCATGGGCGCGGTAGCCATTGAAGAGCCGGTAAAAACGGCAAAGCTCAACAAGCAGAAGGTCCGCGACGGTGTTGCAACTGCGGTCCGGATTTCAAGGCAGGTATTCGCTGCGACCCGGCAGGGCAAAGTGCTGGTCTCGCTTGGGCTGGTGGCCGTGTTGCTGGCGTCCTCCATCGGCGTGGTGGTGAGCGCCCACGAGAACCGGGAGCTCTTTAATACCCTGTCGCAGCTTCAGTCCGAGCGCGACCGCTATCAAAGTGAATGGAGTCAGCTGCTGCTTGAACAAAGTGCGCTTAGTGCCCACGGTCGAGTCGAAAAGCTGGCGGCTGAGCGTTTCAGCATGGTAGTGCCGGGGCGCCAGGATATTGTGCTGGTACCGCTGATGTCGCCGGTTGCAAACCGATAATAAACGAAAACAACAACGATTCAGGGTGATCGACGTGTCCGATCAGGGAAAGAAGACAACATGGGGGCAGCGTTTGGCGTCCGGGCTGGCAGCCTGGCGCTTTGGCTCCGTCGTGGGCGTCTTTCTCCTGGTCGTTGGTGTACTTGGATGGCGTCTGGTCGACCTCCACGTCGTGGATAACGACTTTCTGCGTAAACAGGGTGATGTCCGGACCATCCGGGTTGAGAGTATTGATGCTCATCGTGGTGTTGTCACCGATCGTTATGACGAGCCGCTGGCCGTCAGCACGCCAGTGCAGACCATCTGGGCGAATCCTTCTGAAGCCAATCCCTCCGAGGCGCGACTCACCAACCTTGCGCGGCTGCTCGATATCAATGAAGCCTCTCTCCGGCAGCGTCTCGAAGAATACTCCGGGCGGGAATTCATCTATCTGCGCCGCAAGGTTCAGCCGGATCTGGCCAGAAAGGTTCTCGAACTGGAGATTGACGGGATATACACCCGTCAGGAATACCGTCGCTATTACCCTGCAGGTGAAGTCACCGCTCACGTTGTGGGCTTCACCGATATCGACGAACGCGGGCAGGAAGGGATCGAACTCGCCTACAACCAGTGGCTGTCCGGTGAAACCGGCCGGAAGCGGGTCCTGAAAGACAACCGTGGCCGGGTTATCAAGGATCTGACCCTGATTCGCGATGCCAGCCCCGGCCAGAACCTCGCCCTCAGCATCGACCTGCGCCTCCAGTACCTGGCCTATCGCGAACTCAAGGCTGTGGTGACGGCTCATAATGCCAGAGGGGGTACGCTGGTCATGCTCGACGTGGATACCGGTGAGGTCCTGGCGATGGTCAACCAGGGGTCCTATAACCCCAATGACCGCAGTCAGCTCGCAGCGGAGAATCTTCGAAACAAGGCTATCACCGACCTGTTCGAGCCAGGCTCAACCATGAAGCCGATCACCACGGCGGCGGCTCTGGAATCCGGCAGCTACTCGGTTAACAGCACCATTGATACCAACCCGGGTTTTCGCCGTTTCGGTCGTTTCACCATCCGGGATCATCGCAACTATGGCGTCATGGATATGACCGAGATCATCGTCAAGTCCAGCAACGTCGGAATCAGCCGGATTGCTACCGACCTTGGCGGCGATGTGATTCGTGATCTTTACGCCCGTCTGGGGCTTGGCCAGCCAACGGGGATCGGTTTTCCCGGCGAAGCCGTGGGCGTATTGCCATCGCCACCCAAGTGGCGCCCCGTGGAAGAGGCGACACTGTCTTATGGATACGGTATGAGCGTGAACGCTCTTCAATTGGCCCAGGCCTATATGGTGATCGCCAATGGTGGCGTGCGTTATCCCCTGAGCCTGGTCCGGCAGGACAAGAAGCCGGAGGGGCAGCGAGTGCTCTCGGAGCAGGTCACCCTCCAGGTTCGCAATATGCTGCGCGAGGCCGTTTCAAGGGGTACCGGTAAGCGGGCCCAGCCTGGATTCTACTCGGCTGGTGGCAAGACCGGGACTGTTCATCTTGTTGGGGCCCAGGGTTACGAGGATAGCCAGTACAAGGCGATTTTTGCCGGTATGGCGCCTATTGATAACCCGAGGCTGGTTACGGTTGTGGCCGTTGATGCGCCGCAGTCCGGAGAATACTACGGTGGTGAAGTGGCCGCGCCAGTATTCTCACGGGTGATGAGTGACGCACTGCGACTGTTGAATGTGAAGCCTGAACTGGAAGTGGGAGAGGCCGAAATGGCTGCTTCTGCATCCGGAGAGCGAGGGTAGGCCTATGTGCATCACATCTCTCAGCACGTTATTGCAGGGTATCGTAGTGGTTCCGTCGGTGTTCGACGTGACCATCCACGGACTGAAAACCGACAGTCGGGAAGTCGCCTCCGGCGATGCCTTTATCGCCCTCTCGGGCGCCCGAACGCCGGCTGACTTCTATGTCGATAAGGCCATTGCAGCGGGCGCAACTGTCATCCTCCTGGAAGCGCAGCAGGCGGGAGAGTGCACCGAACACCACGGTGCCTTGATCGTACCTGTCGCTGGCCTACGCAGTCTGGTGGGGCGAATCGCTGATCGCTTTTTCGAGCATCCGTCGCAACGACTTCGCCTGATTGGCGTGACCGGAACCAATGGCAAGACGTCGGTCTGCCAGTACGTCGCACAGCTGCTCAAGGAAACGGGAACGCCCTGCGGCATCCTCGGCACCCTGGGCTATGGCATGCCCGGCACCCTGCAGCCTGCGACGCATACGACACCGGATGCGGTTCAGGTTAACCGGGTGCTGTCCCGGATCGTGAAACAGGAAGGTCGGGCAGCCGTGATGGAGGTGTCCTCCCATGCCCTTGATCAGGGCCGCGTGGATAACCTCTCGATGACCGGCGCTGTATTCACGAATCTGACCCGGGATCATCTGGATTATCACGGTTCCATGGAAGCCTATGGTGCCGCCAAGGCGCAGCTTTTCCAGCGTGAAGAGCTGCATTTTTCGGTAATCAACTTTGACGATCCATTTGGTCGACAGCTCTTCGAACAGCTGGACGGCAAATGTGATCGCGTGCGCTACAGCCTGCACGAGGCCCAGACCGAGCTCTGGTTACGGGAATTCCGACCAACCGACGAAGGCTTTGAAGCTGAGGTCGATGGCGAGTGGAGCCGGTTTGTTGTCTCGGTTCCGCTGATGGGAAGTTTCAACGCGAGCAATGTGTTGGCGGCTATGGCAACGGTTCTGACGCTTGGCGTGCCGATCGAGCGCGTGCAGCAGGCTGTGGGTCGGCTCACACCGCCACCGGGCAGGCTGGAGCGGTTTGTGGGTGCTAATGGTGTCAGGGTGGTGGTCGATTACGCCCACACCCCGGATGCCCTCGCCAATGCTCTGACAGCACTGCGTCCACACGTTACCGGTGAACTGGTGTGCGTGTTTGGTTGCGGCGGTGACCGTGATGCCGGTAAACGTCCGGAAATGGCCCGGGAAGCCGAGAGGCTTGCAGATCGGGTGGTCGTTACTGATGACAATCCCCGCAGTGAGGACCCCGAAACAATTGCGCGGCACATCCTCGCCGGTTTCACGGACGCTGCCCGGGTCTCTGTTATCCATGACCGGGCCGAGGCCATTCAGTCAACGATCCGCTCGGCCACGCCAAACGACGTAGTTCTGATCGCAGGGAAAGGCCACGAGGCTTATCAGGAAATCGCCGGCCAGAAATACCCGTTCAGTGATGCGGAGCAGGTTCGCCACGTCTTGAAACTCAATGGGGGTGTGGCATGATGCGCGCCTTTTCGCTGGCGGAAGCCAAGGGTTGGCTGGGCGCCCAGTGCGCTTCGGGCGACCTTGCGTCGGTGAGCTTCGCCGGAGTTTCCACTGATACCCGCACCCTTGAGCCTGGCCAGCTGTTTGTGGCCCTGCGCGGCGAAAATTTCGATGGCCATCGTTTCCTGCAACAGGCCATGGATAAAGGCGCAGTTGGCCTGGTGGTCGATACGCCTGATACCAACCTGGCTCTGCCTCAGTTGGTAGTGAATGACACACTGGAGGCCCTTGCCCGGCTAGCGGCCGCCAACCGTGAAGAAAGCACAGCGGCCATCCTCGCGATCACTGGCAGCAGCGGCAAGACCACCGTCAAGGAAATGTGCGCCGCCATTCTGTCGCAGATGGGCAAGACGCTTTCAACGAAAGGCAACCTGAACAATCACATCGGCGTCCCGCTTACGCTGTTCGGCCTTTCTCCGGAACACCAGTACGGTGTGATTGAACTGGGTGCCAGTGGGTTGGGTGAAATTGCCCATACCGTCGCCCTGGCAAAGCCCCGCGTTGCCATTCTCACGAATGCTGGCGAGGCTCATCTGGAAGGGTTTGGCAGCTACGAGAACATTGTCCTGGCCAAGGGCGAAATCATTGACGGCGTCGCGTCAGACGGTCTGATGGTGCTCAACGGTGACGATCCGGCCTTCGCGCAGTGGCGCACCCGAGCCGGGGCCCGCCGCGTCGCAGGTGTCAGCCGTCTCGGCGCCGAGGCGGATTATCACGCAGTCATTGAGGGCCAGGACGCCGGAACCAGAACCTTTCAGATCAGCGGCTCGAACGGCTGGCTATGCAGGGTCACGCTGGGCCTGGAGGGCGATCACAACATCACCAACATGCTGCTTGCCATCGCGGCAACCCGTGAGTTGGGTGCCAGTGATCAGGCGATTGTTGCAGGGCTGGCAAGTGTTGCGCCGGTGAAAGGGCGGCTTCAGGTCTTGGAGTTGTCGCCGGAAATGACGCTGATTGACGACAGTTACAACGCCAACCCGTCGTCCATGAAAGCCGCGCTCGGCGTGCTGGCCGGCCGTGCAGGTCAGAAGATTGCTGTACTCGGTGCCATGGCAGAGCTTGGCGCCAAGGCAAATGCGTTGCACAGGGAAGTTGGAGTGTGCGCCCGGGAGCATGGTATCGATCGACTGATTACCGTGGGGTCGGGTTGTGAAGGTTATGCCGACGGGTTTGGCGAGTCCACGGAACTCGGGCTGAGCCATGAGCAGGCCGTTGAATCGACGATTGGGGATAAAAACACACCATTGACAGTGCTGGTCAAGGGTTCTCGCAGTTCCGCCATGGAGCGTGTGGTGGAGGGAATTAAAGAAAAGGTGAATAACTCATGCTGCTCTGGCTGACAGAGGTCCTATCACAGTATTTCTCCGCACTGACTGTGTTTCAGTACCTGACCCTGCGTGGAATTCTGGGCACACTCACCGCGCTGCTGATTTCGCTGATCATCGGCCCCGTGATGATCCGCAAGCTGAGCCAGTACCAGATTGGTCAGGCGGTGAGAGATGACGGTCCGCAAACCCATCTCAGCAAAGCTGGCACCCCGACTATGGGTGGCGCACTGATCCTGGTAGCCATTGGCATCAGTACGCTTCTCTGGGCGGATCTTGGTAACCGCTACGTCTGGGTCACCCTGCTGGTGACGCTCCTGTTCGGCGCAATCGGCTGGGTTGATGACTATCGCAAAGTGGTGGAGCGTAACCCGCGGGGCCTGCCGGCCCGCTGGAAGTATTTTTGGCAGTCGGTTATCGGCGCTACGGCGGCTGTAGTGTTGTTCTTCAGTTCCGCCTTGCCTCAGGAGACGTCCCTGTATGTGCCCTTTGTAAAGCAGGTATCCCTCACCCTTGGCCCGGTGCTGTTCATTCTGCTCACCTATTTCGTGATCGTTGGCAGCAGCAACGCCGTCAACCTGACGGACGGCCTGGATGGTCTGGCAATCATGCCAACGGTGATGGTCGCCGGAGCGCTTGGTATCTTCGCTTACCTGTCCGGGCACGCCCAGTTCGCCAATTACCTGTTGATCCCGCATCTCCCGGGCACCGGGGAGCTTATCGTATTCTGCGGCGCACTCGTTGGCGCCGGGCTTGGTTTCCTCTGGTTCAACACCTACCCGGCTCAGGTTTTCATGGGGGATGTGGGCGCCTTGGCCCTCGGTGCCGCCCTGGGTGTGGTCGCGGTGATTGTTCGCCAGGAAATAGTGCTGTTCATCATGGGCGGTGTGTTCGTGATGGAAACCGTGTCAGTGATCCTGCAGGTAGCGTCCTTCCGTCTGACCGGGCGGCGGATATTCCGCATGGCGCCGCTGCATCACCACTTTGAACTGAAAGGCTGGCCGGAGCCACGAGTGATTGTCCGGTTCTGGGTTATCACGGTCGTTCTGGTCCTGATTGGCATTGCCAGTCTGAAACTGAGATAGGAAAGCGCTGCAACTATGAGTGTCATTGTTTCGGATCGTCGCACACTGATCGTAGGGCTCGGTAAAACCGGGCTTTCCTGCGTGCGCTATCTGTCCGAAAAGGGGCGGGACGTTGCTGTGGCCGATAGCCGCACGGCTCCTCCGGGTCTTGATCAGCTGAAGGTCGGTTGGCCGGATATTCCGGTACACCTCGGGACCTTTGACGCAGAGCTGTTTGCCGGTTTCAACGAACTGGTGGTCAGCCCGGGAATCAGCATTGCCGAACCAGCCATTGCAGCTGCCGCCCGCCAGGGAGCAAGAATCCGGGGTGACATTGATCTGTTCGCCGAGGCTGCCGATGCGCCGATCGTCGCGATCACTGGCTCCAATGGCAAAACCACCGTCACCACACTGGTGGGTGAGATGGCCAGAGCGGCGGGCCGGAACGTCGCCGTTGGCGGCAATATCGGTACCCCGGCCCTTGATCTTCTTGGCCAGGGCGCAGACCTGTATGTGCTCGAGCTTTCGAGTTTCCAGCTTGAGACCACGGACGAGCTGAACGCCCTTGCGGCAACGGTGCTCAACCTCAGTGACGACCACATGGACCGTTACCCCAACAAGATGGCGTATTTCCAGGCCAAGCAGCGGATATTCCGGGGTTGCAAGAACGCCATTGTTAATCTGGACGATGCCTTGAGCACACCCATGGCAAGGGACAACCTGAGGTTCCTGTGTTTCGGCTTCCATCGGGTGAATCCGGAGACGTTCAGCACCCGGGACGATGACCAGGGCACCTGGATTACCTTCGGGTTTGATAACCTCTTGCTGGCCAGCGAGTTGAAGCTGATGGGTCATCACAACATCAGCAACGTGATGGCCGCTCTGGCACTGGGCCATGCCGCTGGTCTGCCCATGGATGTGATGTTGACGGTCGCCCGTGAATTTCCGGGGCTGCCGCATCGCTGCGAGTTTGTGCGCCGGCTGAACGATGTGGATTTCATCAATGATTCCAAGGGCACCAATGTCGGAGCCACAGTGGCCGCCGTTGAAAGCCTTGCACCAGACAATGGCAAGGTCGTGCTGATCGCCGGGGGTGACGGCAAAGGTGCCGATTTTACCGCCCTGGAAGCGCCCATTGCCCTGCATTGCCGGGCTGTGCTGTTGATCGGTCGCGATGCGCCGGCCATCGCCGATGTGCTGGGCAGCGGTATTCCGGTTCATCGGATGGACAGCCTCGCCGAGGCGGTCGCCCGTTCCGCCGAGCTGGCGGTGCCCGGGGATCGGGTATTGCTCTCGCCGGCCTGCGCGAGCTTTGACATGTTCCGTGATTATCTCGATCGCGGTGACCAGTTCCGTTCTCTGGTGGAGGCCCTGTGATGCACGCAGATCTTTCCCTGCAGAACCGGAACCAATGGCTTGGCGAGGTCCAGCCTCTGCCCATGCTGGTGATCAGTTCGGTCGCATTGCTGGTGATGGGCGTTGTCATGATTTCCTCGGCGTCCATGGATATGGCTGCCGAAACCATGGGTAACAGCTACCACTATGTGATCCGTCAGCTGATGTTTGCCGGTCTTGGTTGCCTGCTGGCGCTGGTCGCCGTCAATGTGCCGGTGGCCTGGTGGGAGCGCAGTGGCTGGCTGCTCCTGGGCATCGGTCTGCTGGCCCTTGTTCTGGTGCTTACGCCTCTGGGCCGTACCGTTAACGGCTCCACCCGCTGGATCCCGTTTGGTCTGTTCAACGTCCAGGTTTCGGAGGTGGCAAAGCTCTGTCTGATCGCCTATCTGGCAGGCTACGTGGTCCGTCGCCGAGATGAACTTCTCAATACCTGGCCGGGTTTCCTCAAGCCTCTGGTTGTTCTTGGTCTGGCCTCGGTACTTCTGGTTATTCAGCCGGACTTTGGTGCCACTGTGGTGCTGGTGACAGCGGCGGCGGGCATGATCTTCCTGAGCGGTGTCCGGCTTAGCCGGTTTGTTCCCCTGATCGGCACGCTGGTGGTCCTGGGTGCCATTCTGATCGTTACCCAACCCTACCGTCTGAAGCGGGTCGTCAGTTATCTCGACCCCTGGAAAGACCAGTTCGACAGCGGTTACCAGTTGACCCAGTCCCTGATTGCCTTCGGTCGCGGAGACTGGGGTGGTGTCGGCCTGGGTAACTCCATCCAGAAGCTGTTCTATCTGCCGGAGGCCCACACCGACTTTATCTTCGCCATTATCGCCGAGGAATTCGGTCTCCTGGGATCCTTGCTGGTACTTAGTCTGTTCACCCTGCTGGTGGTGACCGGATTCGTCATTGCCCGCCGGGCCGAGAAGGCGGACATGCCGTTCGGCGCCTGTTTTGCCTATGGGCTTACCCTGCTGATTGGCCTGCAGGCAGGCATCAACATGGCGGTCAGCACCGGGCTTCTGCCAACCAAGGGGCTGACTCTGCCGCTGGTGAGCTACGGTGGATCCAGTCTGATGATTACCTGTATCTGCATTGGCGTTCTTGCCCGTGTGGAAATGGAGCGCCTGGATCAGGAAAAGCTGGCCCGAGAGAAAACCGGTCCGAAGGCGCGGGGAGGTGCGGTGTATGACTGAACAGCGTCGCTTCCTGATGATGGCCGGCGGTACCGGCGGGCACGTGTTCCCGGCCCTGGCAACGGCTCGGGCGCTTGAGGCTCGTGGTCACCAGGTGTACTGGCTCGGAGCCAGTGGCGGAATGGAACAGAGACTGATCGGCGAAACCGATATCCCGCTGTCACTGATTCATATTTCCGGTTTGCGGGGCAAGGGTAAGCTCGCTCTCTTGCTGGCGCCGTTCCGGCTGATGCGGGCGCTGGGTGAAGCCTTCACCATCCTGCGCCGGATTCGCCCGGATTGCGTTGTAGGCATGGGCGGATTTGTTACCGGGCCCGGTGGTGTTGCCGCCTGGCTGAACCTTACGCCGCTGGTGATTCATGAACAGAACGCGATTGCCGGAATGACCAACCGCATCCTGGTCAGGTTTGCAGAAACCGTGCTCGAGGCTTTTCCGGGTAGCTTCGGGCCGAAAGTGGTTACCCGCTGTACCGGCAATCCGGTGCGGGAAGACCTCGCCTCCTTGCCCGTTCCGGAAAAGCGCCTGGCGGACCGTGAAGGTGCTCTCAGGCTGCTGGTGATCGGCGGCAGTCTCGGCGCGCAGGTCTTTAATGAGCAGCTCCCCGAGGCGCTGGCCATGTTGCCGGAAGGTGATCGGCCCGTGGTCCGCCACCAGTGTGGTGAGCGCCATGCCGAGGCGGCGAAGCAGGCCTATGAGGAGCATGGCGTGGAGGCGGCCGTTGAGCCGTTCATCAAGGACATGGCCGAGGCCTATCAGTGGGCCGACCTGGTGCTGTGCCGGGCAGGCGCGTTGACCGTTTCGGAATTGTGCGCCGCGGGTATCGGCGCTGTGCTGGTGCCGTTTCCCCACGCCGTGGATGATCACCAGACGAAAAACGGGCAACAAATGGTGTCGGCGAAGGCAGCCATTCTGATTCCACAGGCAAAAATGACCCCGGCGGTGCTTGCGGAAACCCTGGGTGATCTGGCCCGGAATCGTGACCGGGTAAACAAAATGGCGAAGGCCGCCCGAACATTGGCCCGCCCTGATGCAACGGAGAGAGTCGTGAATTACTGTCTGGAGGCCGCCAATGGCTGATGCAAATAATCCGCCCCTGGTCTATCAGGTGCCTGAAATGCGCCGGATCCGTCACATCCACTTTGTGGGGATTGGTGGTGCGGGGATGAGCGGCATCGCCGAGGTTCTCAAGAATCAGGGCTACGACGTTTCCGGATCGGATCTGAAAGAAGGGGCGGTTACCGATCGTCTCAAGGGTATGGGCGTAGAAGTGCAGATCGGTCACCGGGAAGAGAACAGCGCCAGTGCCGATGTGGTTGTGGTGTCTTCAGCGGTGTCTGCGGAAAACCCGGAAGTCGTGGCGGCCCGCAGTCGTCGGGTGCCGATTGTACCCAGGGCAGAAATGCTGGCGGAAATCATGCGCTATCGCCACGGCATCGCCGTTGCTGGAACCCATGGCAAGACCACAACCACCAGCCTGATTGCATCCATTCTGGGTGAGGCGGGCCTGGATCCGACTTTCGTGATTGGCGGCAAGCTGAACAGCGCCGGCACTAACGCTCAGTTGGGCGGTTCCCGCTATCTGGTGGCGGAGGCCGACGAGAGTGATGCGTCCTTCCTGCATCTGACGCCGGTGATTTCAGTGGTGACCAACATCGAAGCGGACCATATGGATACCTATGGCGGCGATGTCGAGAAGCTGAAGCAGACCTTTGTGGACTTTCTGCACAACCTGCCGTTTTACGGTGTTGCGGTGATGTGCGTCGATGACGGTTACGTTCAGGAGATCATCCCCCGGATATCCCGGGCCATCATCACATACGGAATTGACAACCCGGAGGCGGATTACCGGGCCGAAAGCATCAATTCCGACGGTTTGCGGACCCACTTTGTGGTGAAGCGTCCGGCCGGGCGCAGCGACCTTACGGTCGAGCTGAAAATGCCGGGCCGTCATAACGTGCTGAACGCGCTGGCGGCCATAGCCGTGGCCACAGACGAAGGCGTTGCCGATGATGCGATCTGCCGCGGGCTGGCCGGATTTGCCGGTGTCGGCCGCCGGTTCCAGGTTTACGGCGATTACCAGACCCCCAAGGGCACGGTCACCCTGGTGGACGATTACGGTCACCACCCGACGGAGGTAGAGGCTGTTATCCGGGCTGCACATGATGCCTGGCCCGACCGGCGTCTGGTCATGCTTTACCAGCCGCACCGCTTTACGCGGACCCGCGATCTTTATGAAGACTTTGTCCGGGTGCTTTCGGAAGTGGACGGCCTGCTTTTAATGGACGTGTATTCCGCCGGCGAACCGGCGATTCCGGGGGCCGATGGTCGGGCCCTGTGTCGCAGTATTCGCCAGCGCGGGCAGGTGGAACCGGTATTTGTTGAGGACAACCTGGAAATCGAGTCCCTGCTGGCCAATGTGCTGCAGGACGGTGATCTGCTGATAACCCAGGGCGCCGGCGATATTGGCGGCGTGGCAGCGCGGCTGGCAGCCGCGGGAGTGATAGCTGGTGAGTGACATGCATCATGTGGAACCACAGGCTTATCAGGCCGACCCGGAGCTCGTTCGGTCGCTCGGTCGGGTGGCCGTATTCATGGGTGGAGATTCCGCTGAAAGGGAAGTGTCCCTGAAAAGTGGCAAAGCGGTACTGGCGGCGCTGGTGTCAGCCGGCGTGGATGCGTTTGCCGTGGACGTCCGCGGTTGCCTGCTGAGAACCGTCGACAACCCTGATTTTGACCGGGTGTTCATTGCGCTGCACGGTCGTGGAGGCGAGGACGGTACCTTGCAGGCCATCCTCTCGCAGGCCGGTATTCCCTACACCGGCAGCGATGTGCTGGCCTCGGCACTGGCCATGGACAAGCTGAGAACCAAGTACGTGTTCGAAGGCTGTGGCCTGCCAACGCCAAAGTTCCGCACCATGTCCGGAGCAGATCAGGCCGAACAGATCATTGGTGAACTGCGGGCACCCTTGAGTGTGAAACCTTCCCGGGAAGGCTCCAGCATCGGCATCCGCAAGGTACACACGGCGGCCGAACTGGCTGACGCCTACGAAGCCGCCGCCGCGCTGGACAATCTGGTATTGGTGGAGGAGTGGATCGAAGGGCCGGAGTTCACCGTCAGCCTGTTGCAGGATCGGGCGCTTCCGGCCATTGGCCTGAGCGCAAGCACCGAGCACGTTTTTTACGATTACGAGGCCAAGTACCTGGCAGACGATACCCGGTATCGCATTCCCTGTGGTCTGGCGCCTGAAGACGAAGTTCGCCTTCAGCACCTGGCACTGGAGGCCTTCCGGGTTGTTGGCTGTCGGACCTGGGGTCGGGTCGACATCATGCAGGACAGCGACGGCAAGTTCTGGCTGCTGGAGGTCAATACCGTGCCCGGTATGACCGACCACAGTCTTGTGCCCATGGCTGCGAAAGCCGCAGGCATCAGCTTCGAAGAGCTGGTGGTCCGGATACTGAAAGACAGTCTGGAGGACGCCAATGCTTGAAACACTGCTGATCCGGAGCCGGGCGACTCCGTCCGAGCCCCCGCGACGCCGGGGGGCAACGTCCCTCGGTCCCGAGCGGGACCGGTTTGGCGTGTTGAAGGGTGTGCTGGCAGCTGTACCCTGGCTCCAGGTGGGCATGGGCGCGGTGATTGTACTGTTGGCTGCACTGGTGCCCTGGGGCACTGGCAAGGTGCTGGGCGCCATGGATCAGCAGATCCTTGCCGTCGATGTGAAAGGAGAATTTGTGGGCGATAGCCGAGTCGCCATTGAGCGCGCCGCTGGCGACTGGATCGGCAAGAGCTATTTCGCCACGGATCTCTCGGAAATCAAGGAGAGCCTTGAGCGTCGGCCCTGGGTTGAATCCGCCGCAGTGCGTCGGGTGTGGCCGGACCGGCTGGTCATCGATATCCGGGAGAAAAAACCGCTGGCCTACTGGACCGATGGGCGCCTGGTGAGCCGGACCGGTGAACTTTTTGCGCCGTCCAATCCCGAAGTCGCAGGTCGACTTCCCCGTCTGGCCGGGCCCGACGAAAGAGTACGGGATGTGATCAATATGGCGCGGACCATGAGTGACAAGCTGGTCGCCCGGGGCCTCGGATTTTCGGGCCTGGCTCTGGAACATCGGGGCGCCTGGACCCTGCAACTGGCCAATGGCATCGAGGTGGTGCTTGGCCGGGATCAGGTGGAACAACGCTTCGAGCGGTTTATCACGGTTTATGAAACCCGGCTGGCAGCAAGGTCGGACGAAGTCAGTCGGGTAGATGCCCGCTACACCAACGGTGTGGCGGTCAAGTGGAAGGCTGTCGAGACAGCCTCCAGCCCAAAATCATAGCAACGGTTAATTCAGACCTACGGTTTGGTGGAACACATGTCATCGGTTGAAACGGAAAACATGATTGTCGGCCTCGATATCGGAACCTCGAAGGTGGTTGCGATTGTCGGCAAGCGCAAGATGGACGGCACCATCGAAGTGGTGGGCATTGGTTCCCATCCTTCCCGGGGCCTCAAGCGTGGAGTGGTGGTGAATATTGAAACCACCGTCCAGGCAATTCAGCGCGCGGTGGAAGAGGCGGAATTGATGGCCGGGTGCCGCATTCACTCGGTGTATGCGGGTATTGCCGGCAGCCACATCAAGAGCCTGAATTCCCACGGCATTGTTGCAATCCGTGACCGTGAGGTCACCCAGGCCGATATAGACCGGGTCATTGACGCCGCCCAGGCGGTTGCGATTCCTGCAGACCAGAAGATTCTCCATATTCTGCCCCAGGAGTTCGTGATCGACAGCCAGGAAGGCATCAAGGAACCCATGGGCATGTCCGGTGTGCGCCTGGAGGCAAAGGTTCATCTGGTGACCTGCGCGGTGAATGCCGCCCAGAACATAGAGAAATGCGTGAAGCGCTGCGGGCTTGAGGTGGATGACATCATCCTGGAGCAGCTGGCATCCAGCCACGCCATTCTCACCGAGGATGAGAAAGAGCTGGGTGTCTGCGTGGTGGATATCGGTGGTGGCACCACGGATATTGCGGTGTTTACCGGCGGTGCTATCCGGCACACGGCGGTGATTCCGATCGCCGGCGACCAGGTGACCAACGACATTGCCATGGCGCTGCGCACACCGACCCAGAATGCTGAAGAAATCAAGATCAAGTATGCCTGTGCACTGACCCAGCTGGCCGGTGCGGATGAAACCATCAAGGTGCCCAGTGTTGGCGATCGCGCGCCGCGCGATCTGTCCAGGCAGGCCCTGGCGGAGGTGGTGGAACCGCGCTACGAGGAGCTGTTCACCCTGGTTCAGTCAGAGTTGCGCCGGTCCGGATTTGAAGACCTCATTCCGGCAGGCATCGTGATAACCGGCGGTTCCTCCACCATGGAAGGCGTGGTGGAGCTGGCCGAAGAGATCTTCCACATGCCGGTAAGGCTGGCCTGTCCGCAGGCGGTTTCCGGCATGACGGAGGTAGTCAACAATCCGATCTACGCCACTGGCGTTGGGTTGTTGATTCATGGTTTCCGCCAGATGGATCTGGGGCGGGCACCGGTGCTCAAGGGTGAAGATGCACCCTCGCTGTTTGAGCGCATGAAAGCCTGGTTTACCGGTCATTTCTGACGGGGCCGGGCGGGTAGTACACGAAGGTATCTCGAAAACACAATCTCGAACAAACAGCCCGGAACAAGGGCTGAAAACAGCACGAAGGAGTAGGGGAAATGTTTGAACTCGTCGATAATGTCCAGCAAAACGCTGTCATTAAAGTCGTCGGTGTAGGCGGTGGTGGCGGCAACGCCGTGCGCCATATGCTTAACAGCGACATCGAAGGTGTGGAATTCATCTGCGCCAACACGGACGCCCAGGCGCTGACCGATATGGACGCGCGTCAGATCATCCAGCTCGGTGGCAACATCACCAAGGGGCTGGGTGCCGGCGCCAATCCGGAAGTCGGTCGCCAGTCTGCCCTGGAAGACCGCGATCGTATCGCCGAAGCCATCAAGGGCGCGGATATGGTCTTCATTACCGCGGGCATGGGCGGTGGTACCGGTACCGGTGCCGCGCCGATCGTAGCGGAAGTAGCCCGCGAACTGGGCATCCTGACCGTTGCAGTGGTCACCAAGCCTTTCATGTTCGAAGGCGGCAAGCGCATGAGCGTTGCTGAATCCGGTCTGAAAGAGCTGGAAGAAAGCGTTGATTCCCTGATTACCATTCCCAATGAAAAGCTGCTGGCGGTCATGGGCAAGAAAACCAGCCTGCTGGACGCATTTGCCGCAGCTAACGATGTGCTTCTGGGCGCAGTTCAGGGTATCGCTGATCTGATTACCCGCAACGGTATGATCAACGTCGACTTCGCCGACGTGAAGACGGTCATGTCCGAGATGGGTATGGCGATGATGGGCACCGCCCGTGCCACGGGTGAAAATCGTGCGCGGGAAGCCGCCGAAGCGGCCGTTCGCAGCCCGCTGCTCGAAGACATCAACCTGCAGGGTGCCAAGGGTATTCTGGTCAACATTACCGCGGGCATGGATCTCAACCTGGGCGAATTCTCCGAGGTTGGCGACATTGTGCGTGAGTTTGCTTCTGACTCTGCCACCGTCGTTGTCGGTACCGTTATTGATCCGGAAATGACCGACGAACTGAAGGTAACGGTTGTTGCGACCGGCCTGGGTGGTGATCGTGAGAAGCCGACCAAGGTGGTGGACAATACCCGCACTCTGGATGGAAAAACCGATTACAACCAGCTGGATCGTCCCGCTGTTCTGCGTCGCCGGGCCGTTTCCCATGGAAACGTGGCAATCGACCAGAGCAAGGATAGCGAGGAGCAGGGTGTCGACTATCTCGATATTCCCGCATTCCTCCGTCGCCAGGCTGACTGATAATCTGGTGCAATTGTGATCCGGTTGTGGTTCTTGTGCGAAACATGGAACCCGGTATCCGGTAAATACGTGCACTGATTGCCATGGGTTGGATGCTGGATGAACATTCAGCAACAACGGATTGGTTAAATGGTATTCAGTCTTATTTTCTGATATTCTCCGGGCAGATTTTTGCCTAGAATATCGCCTTTTTGTGACGGAATTATGTACCGATGATCAGACAACGGACACTTAAAAACACCATCCGTGCCACCGGTGTTGGCTTGCACTCGGGTGAGAAGGTCTACCTGACCCTCAAGCCTGCCCCGGTGGACTCCGGTATCATCTTCCGCCGTACCGATCTTGACCCGATGGTTGAGATTCGTGCCTGCGCGGAGAATGTAGGTGAGACCATGCTGTCCACGACGCTGGTAAAAAACGGTGTCCGTGTGGCGACTGTGGAGCATCTGCTCTCGGCCATGGCTGGTCTCGGGATTGATAACTGTTTCGTCGAACTAAGTGCCGCGGAAGTGCCCATCATGGACGGTTCTGCCGGTCCTTTTGTGTTCCTTCTGCAGTCCGCCGGCATTGCCGAACAGGATGCAGCCAAGCGTTTCATCCGCATCAAGCGTGAGGTAACGGTTGAGGAAGGCGACAAGAAGGCCACCCTGCTGCCTTTCGAAGGCTTCAAGGTGAGCTTCGGTATCGACTTTGATCACCCCGTGTTCAAGGGCCGCGCCCAGACAGCAACCGTCGATTTTTCCAGTACCTCCTTTGTCAAGGAAGTGAGTCGCGCTCGGACTTTCGGGTTCATGCGTGACATCGAAAAATTGCGTGCCATGAACCTTGCTCTCGGCGGCAGTGTGGACAACGCCATCGTTGTTGATGACTACAAGATCCTCAACGAAGACGGTCTGCGCTATGACGACGAATTTGTGAAGCACAAGCTGCTTGATGCCATCGGCGATCTCTATCAGTTGGGCAACAGCCTGATTGGTGAGTTCCGGGGGATCAAATCCGGCCACGATCTGAACAATAAGCTGTTGCGCAAGCTCAGGGCAGAAGAGGATGCCTGGGAAGTGGTTACCTTTGATGACGAGGCCACTGCCCCGATTTCCTATATGAAGCCTGTGCTGGCGGCGGGCTGAAGCAGGACGCTTTAATCCCGGACGTGGCTAGCGAGTTTTTCGAGAACCTCGCGTAATGCTTTATCCTTCGTGTGCCCGGCCTCCTCTTTGAGGAGCCGGGCATTTTCTTTGCTCAAGGGTTCTTTTTTGAACACCGGTTTTTCCCGAAATCTGGGCGGTGCAACCTTGACCTTCAGTTTCCAGACGAACCGGAACAGTTCGTTCTCTCGCAGCTTTTCCATGATTTCGTGCTGGCGGAACCGGATCTGACTCGCTTTACCCGCGGTTTCGGTGGTCAGGACCAGCTCTCCGTCCTTGCAGCTGACAAAGCGTGTCCCGTTGACCAGCTCGCTCGGCAGGGCGGCCAGGACTTCTCCTTCCGCCTGTCGATGGAGCTCGGCCTTTGCCACAAGATCCTTCAGTACCGGGGTTCTGCCAAGCTTGTCGAAGGTCATTTTTTGCTCGCTTTTGCGTTTCATGGCGGCGTTTTTACTCGACGGCTGCGTTTACGATTGGTTACACTTCGGCACGGTTTATGCGTAGTGCCTGTATTACACTCGTTTTACATTGTGATAAATGAGTATGTCTACCGGGCGCTGCAATTTTTTCAGTATGTAGCTGTTGCCAAAGGATGGCAGACCCCCTTCGGATTTTTCCGGGGCGCAACACTACAGGATGCGGTTGCGGCTCAACGATGAAACCAGATGATGATATGAACATTATTCTCGTTGGCAAACGCCACGGAAAGTCCCGTGTGCTGTCGATCAACAGCACGCTTGCTGCCTGCTTGCTGTTCCTCGTGCTCTCCCTGCTGGTCGCGGCCGGCTGGGCAGGGTATCAAATGGCTGTGCAGCAGGTAGAGGCCAGAGAGCCCACCAACTCCGAGCTGGTCGCCGATTGGAAACAGAAGCTGGCAGACCAGAAGGCAGAACTGGCCAGTATTGAGGAGAACGTTCAGCAACAGGTTGATGCGCTGACTCTTCGCCTCGGCGAGATCCAGGGCCGTCTCCTGCGACTGGATGCGCTGGGCCAGCGGTTTGTGGAATCCGGCCTCGTGGCCAGTGACGAATTCAACTTCGATCAGCCGGCTGCAGTCGGCGGGCCAGAAGATGCCTTGTCCGGGGATTCCTTCTCCGCACCTGAGCTGACCCGGATGATTGAGGAAATGGAATGGCGAATCGAAGACCGCGAGCAGCAACTGCGGTTGCTCGACCAGCTGGCCTCCAGCAAGCGGCTCGAAGATGAGCTGTACCTGGAAGGCCGCCCGATCACCTGGGGCTGGCTGTCTTCGAAGTACGGTTACCGGTCCGATCCGTTTACCGGCAAGCGGACCTGGCATGCCGGTGTTGATCTGGCCGGCAAGGATGGCAGCGACATTATTTCGGTCGCCGGCGGTGTCGTTACCTATGCCGGAGAGCGCTATGGCTACGGTAACCTCGTGGAAGTCGACCATGGTGATGGTCTGATAACCCGCTATGCCCACTGCAAGACTATCAAGGTGAAGGTGGGCGATGTTGTCCAGAAAGGCCAGGTAGTCGCGCTGATGGGCAGCACAGGGCGTTCCACCGGGCCTCACGTGCACTTTGAAGTCATCCGGAATGGCAAGTCTGAAAACCCGGAAACCTACATCAAGCGGGCGAGCCGCTAATTCGGTTCCGGCCCGCAAGCCGTTGTCAGTACTTTCCCGCCAGTCGGCCTCCGGCCAGTTTTTATCCGTGAATCCGGTGCCTCATCAGCGACTTATTGCGCCTGTGTGAGGCCTACCTTTTGTCCTGTTACAAAATAAGGTTAGAATGCCGGCTTCCTCCGTTTAATCAAAGAAGCAGTGGTCTATGTTCACAAAGCTTGCAACCAAGATGTTCGGCAGTAAAAACGCCAGAGAAATCAAGAGAATGCGCAAGACGGTCATGCGCATTAACGAGCTTGAAGAGCAATATGGCAATCTGTCCGACTCCGAGTTGCAGGGTAAGACCGCGGAGTTTCGTCGTCGGATCGACGAAGGCGAATCCCTGGATGCGCTTCTTGCGGAAGCCTTCGCAACCGTGCGTGAAGCGGGCCGCCGGGTTATGGGCATGCGTCATTACGACGTCCAGCTGATCGGTGGTATCACCCTGCACGAAGGCCGGATCGCGGAAATGAAGACCGGTGAGGGCAAGACGCTGGTTGCTACCGCTTCCGTGTACCTCAACGCGTTGTCCGGCAAGGGTGTCCACGTGGTTACCGTGAACGATTACCTGGCCCGTCGTGATGCCGACTGGATGGGCAAGCTCTATCGGTTCCTGGGCATGCAGGTGGGTGTCGTGGCCTCGGGCCAGCCAGCGGAGGAAAAGCGGGCAGCCTACCAGGCCGATATTACCTACGGTACCAACAACGAATTCGGCTTCGACTACCTGCGCGACAACATGGCGTTCAGTACCGAAGACAAGGTCCAGCGCGGGCTGAACTATGCGATCGTGGACGAGGTGGACTCCATCCTGATCGACGAAGCCAGAACGCCGCTGATTATCTCCGGGGCAGCTGAGGACAGTTCAAAGCTTTATCAGGCCATCAATGAACTGATCCCCAACCTCGAAAAGGGCGAAGTGCCTGAGGAAGGAGAGCCGACCGGTGACTTCACCATCGATGAGAAATCCCGCCAGGTCGAGCTGACAGAAAGCGGTCACGAGAAGGTTGAAGAGCTTCTCCTTGAGCGAGGCCTTCTGAAGGAAGGTGAGAGCCTCTATTCCGCCGCCAACCTCAGCCTGTTGCACCATGTGCACTCAGCATTGCGGGCCCACCACCTGTTCCAGAAAGACGTGGATTATATCGTCCAGGGCGGCCAGGTGGTCATCGTCGACGAGCATACCGGTCGTACCATGCCGGGTCGCCGCTGGAGTGAAGGTCTGCACCAGGCCGTTGAGGCCAAAGAGGGCGTCAAGATTCAGGCCGAAAGCCAGACGCTGGCATCGACCACCTTCCAGAATTATTTCCGGCTGTACGACAAGCTGGCCGGCATGACCGGTACGGCAGATACCGAAGCCTTCGAGTTTCGCCAGATCTACGGCCTCGATGTGGTGGTCATTCCTCCCAACAAGCCGATCCAGCGGACCGATTACAACGACCTGGTCTACCTGACCCAGGAAGAGAAATTCCACGCCATTATTGACGAGATCAAGGATGTCACTGCCGAAGGGCGTCCGATTCTCGTCGGTACCGCCTCCATCGAGGCCTCAGAACTACTCTCCATGCTGCTCAAGAAGGCGCGGATCGAACACAAGATCCTGAACGCCAAGCAGCACGAATCCGAAGCCCATATCATTGCCCAGGCGGGCCGCCCCGGGGCGGTCACCATCGCCACCAACATGGCTGGCCGTGGTACCGATATCGTGCTGGGCGGTAACTGGGAACACGAAGTTGCCGCAATGGACAATCCCTCCGAAGAGGAGATTGCCCGGGCCAAGGCCGAGTGGACCGAGCGTCACAATCAGGTGCTGGAGGCCGGCGGTCTGCACATCATTGGTACCGAGCGTCACGAATCCCGTCGAATTGACAACCAGCTTCGCGGTCGTGCCGGGCGTCAGGGTGATCCTGGCTCCTCAAGGTTCTTCCTGTCTCTGGAAGACAACCTCATGCGCATCTTTGCCCCAGACCGGGTCAAGAGCCTGATGCAGGCCATGGGCATGAAGAAGGGGGAGGCCATCGAGCACCGTATGGTGACCAACGCGATCGAGAAATCCCAGCGCAAGGTGGAAGGTCGCAACTTCGACATGCGTAAGACCCTGCTGGAATACGATGACGTGGCCAACGACCAGCGCACGGTTATCTACGACCAGCGCAACGAAGTCATGTCTTCCGACGACATTTCGGACATGGTGACGACCATTCGGGAAGACGTTGTCGATTCGTTGATCAGTGAATACATTCCGCCCCAGAGTATGCCGGAACAATGGGACGTCGCCGGGCTGGAAGCACAGCTCCAGTCAGAGATGGCGATTGATCTGCCGGTTCAGAAGTGGCTGGAAGAAGACAACAAGCTGTACGAAGAAAACCTGCGCCAGAAGATTCTCGACGAGATCGTGGCTGCCTACCAGGCCAAGGAAGAGATTGCCGGTTCCGAGGCCATGCGCAAGTTCGAGAAGCAGGTGTTCCTGCAGGTGCTCGATACCCTCTGGAAAGAGCATCTTTCCAACATGGACCATCTGCGCCGTGGTATCCATCTGCGGGGTTATGCCCAGAAGAACCCCAAGCAGGAGTACAAACGCGAGGCGTTCAACCTGTTTGAAACCATGCTTGATACCATGAAGCGGGATGTTACCCGGGTACTCTGCCACGTGCGTGTCCAGAGCCGTGAGGAGATGGAAGAAGTCGAGCGCCGTCGCAAACAGGAGCTGGAAGAAGAGCTCGCAAAGGCCCGTCTGCGCCACGACGAAACCAGCGCCACGGCCCAGAGCCAGGGTGAGGGTGAGGCTGACGAAGCCCGGCAGTCGACTCCGGAAACCTTCGTTCGACAGGAGCGCAAGGTGGGTCGAAACGAACCCTGCCCCTGCGGGTCCGGCAAGAAGTACAAGCAGTGTCATGGCAAGGTCAGCTGATTCAGAGCACTGACCGCACCATCGGAACCCGCACTCTGCCAGCCACAACTGGTGGGATGCGGGTTTTTTCGTTTTCAGCGGGTCGTGTGTTACCTCGAACGCACCCCCAGACAAGAGGAGTGGCAGAATGGCGGTAGGTCCGGGAACCTTACCTGAGTTTTATCCGGTAGCCGGAATCAAGGTCGGCATAGCCAGTGCCGGTATAAAGAAGCCGGGACGTAAGGACGTGGTTGTTTTCGAGCTGGCCCCGGAAAGCCGGGTTGCCGGTATCTTCACGAAAAACCAGTTCTGTGCAGCACCGGTTACCCTCAGCCGCCGGCATCTGGCCGAGACCTCGCCCCGGTACCTCTTGATCAACACGGGCAATGCCAACGCCGGTACTGGTGAGCAAGGTATGCGGGATGCTATGGCCTGTTGCCAGGCCCTGGCAAAGCAGGCGGGCGTCACGGAAGCCGAAATTCTGCCGTTTTCCACGGGGGTGATTGGCGAGCCGTTGCCGGTCCAGAAGATCGTTGGCGCGCTTCCGGAGGCTTTGGCGAACACTGCCGAGAATCGCTGGGCTGAAGCTGCCAGTGGTATCATGACCACGGACACCCGCCCCAAGGGCGCTTCCTGTCAGGTTGAGCTGGATGGTCACACGGTAACCATCTCGGGCATCAGCAAGGGTGCGGGCATGATTCGTCCCAACATGGCGACGATGCTCGGTTTTATTGCCACCGATGCCCGGATTGCGCCGGAGCTGCTGCAGACACTTGCCTCGGAATTGGGGGGGAAGTCCTTCAACCGCATCACTATCGATGGCGACACCTCTACCAATGACGCCTGCATGCTGATGGCCAGCGGCCAGTATTCCGGCCCAGAGATTACGGCCTCCAGCGCGGCGCTGCCGAAGCTGCGGGAGGCCTTGCAGGCAATCTATCTGGAACTGGCCCACGCCATTGTCCGCGACGGCGAAGGAGCAACCAAGTTTGTCACCATCGACGTCAGCGGAGCGGCCGGTCAGCAGGAGGCTCTGGACGTTGCCTATACCGTGGCGCATTCGCCGTTGGTCAAGACCGCACTGTTCGCCTCGGACCCCAATTGGGGCCGGATTCTGGCGGCGGTTGGTCGCGCCGGTGTCGAAGGACTGGACCTCAATGCCCTTGAAATCTATCTGGGCGATGTCTGCCTGGTCCGCAACGGTGGCCGGGCCGAGGATTACTCGGAAGCCCGCGGGCAGGCCGTGATGGATCGGGAAGAGATCACCATTGCCATCGACCTTAAGCGGGGTGATGTTCGGGAAACCGTGTGGACCTGCGATTTCTCCCACGATTACGTGACTATTAACGCCGAGTATCGTACCTGAGCATGTCTGCCAGAGAGACGCCGGTCAAAGAGGTTCACGTTGCTGTGGCGGTCATCGTCCGTGATGGCCGGGTGCTGATCGCCCGACGGCCAGACCACGTTCACCAGGGGGGCTTACTGGAGTTTCCCGGTGGCAAGGTGGAGCCTGGCGAGACGGTTCAGGCGGCGCTTGTGCGCGAAATTGCCGAGGAAACCGGTCTTCACGTGCCGGCGGGTTCCCTGGAGCCTGTTATCGGTATTCGGCACGATTATGGCGACAAGCGGGTTTTCCTGGACGTCTGGGAAACCAGCGCTGCCGAGGGCGAAGCAAGGGGATGTGAGGGGCAGCCCGTGGAATGGCTGACCCCGGAGCAGCTTCGGGATGAGGATTTCCCCGCCGCCAACCGGCCGATCATTCGCGCTCTGCGTTTGCCCCGGCAGTTGGCAATCACCGGTTCCGAGAATGGCCTGGAGCCAACCCTTGCGCACCTTCAGGAGGGTCTGAGCGCCGCTCGACCACCGCTGGTACTGCTCCGGGCTCCGGCGTTGAGACCGCCGGCCTATCGGGAGTTGGCGGCGAACGCGTTGCCGGTTTGTGAAAAGGCCAGAGCCGCCCTGATTGTGCACGGTGGACCGGAGGTATTCCGCGCCATACCCGGCGCCCGTGGGCTGCACCTGCCCTGGCGCGAGGCGAACAAACTCTCGGCCAGACCGGTTCCGGAAGATGTCTGGCTGGGGGTTTCCTGCCATGACAGGCAGGAAATCGATCATGCGACGGCTATCGGAGCGGACTACGTGACCCTGGGGCCAGTCCAGCCGACCGAAAGCCATCCGGGTGCGCCGACCCTGGGATGGTCGGTCTTTGCCGACCTGGTGTCGGAAGCGGTGCTTCCGGTATTTGCCCTGGGCGGTTTGTCGCCCGGCGATCTCCGCGAGGCTCGCCAGCGGGGCGGTCAGGGCATCGCCGGAATCCGCTTCTGGTGGCCGCAAAGCTGATACTTGTCAGCGACGCCGTGGCCATGTCTGTTATGCTGTCGTTCCTGCATTTTTCACCATCTTGCACAACCGATTCCGGGAGAGACCGTGAGTAAACTGACCCATCTCGACGACAAGGGCGAAGCCCGCATGGTGGATGTGACCGACAAGGCGGCCACCGAACGCGAGGCCCGCGCTGAAGCTACCATCCGCATGGCGCCGGAAACCCTGAACATGATTATTGAGGGTGAGCATCCCAAAGGGGATGTCCTGGCTGTTGCCCGCATCGCCGGTATCATGGCCGCAAAGAAAACCCATGATCTGATTCCCTTGTGTCATGCGCTGAACCTGACGTCTGTAAAAGTTGAACTGACTCCGGGCGACGACGGGGCATCTGTACATATTCTGACCCGCTGCAAACTTTCCGGCCAGACCGGTGTCGAGATGGAGGCGTTAACCGCGGCAAGCGTGGCGGCACTGACGCTATACGACATGTGCAAGGCGGTCGATCGTGGCATGGAGATTGATTCCGTGCGTCTGCTGGAGAAGAAAGGCGGCCGCAGTGGCCACTGGGTCGCCGATAAAGCCTGATCTGGCGGACCGCCGCGCTCGTAAGTGTTGGTTACCAAGACCACTCCGGAGGAGCGACAGTGCCGAGACTACGCCAAGCGGGCGGGCCCGTGATAGAATGCGCGGCCCGATTGACTGAACCACGAGGAAACACTGTGGCTGTTCGTTACATCCAGACCTGCCGGTTGCCGACCCCGTTCGGGGTATTTGATATGCACGGCTTTGAAGAACCGGACACCGGAAAGGAACACGTTGCCCTGACTCTCGGTGACCTGGATAGCGACGAACCCATGCTGGCCCGCACGCATTCCGAATGTCTGACCGGCGACGCCCTCTATAGCATGCGGTGTGATTGCGGCTACCAGCTGGAAGAGGCGCTGCGCAGCATTGCCCGGGAAGGTCGGGGTATCCTCATGTATCTGCGTCAGGAGGGTCGGGGAATCGGCCTGTTGAACAAGATCCGCGCCTACCATCTGCAGGATCAGGGCGCTGATACGGTAGAGGCCAATGAGCGCTTGGGTTTCGCGGCCGATCTTCGTGACTACAGCATGTGCAAAGACATGCTGGAGCATCTCGGTATCAGGAGCCTGAGGCTGATGACCAATAATCCCCGCAAGGTCAAAGCGCTCTCCTCCTACGGCATCGACATTACGGAAAGGGTACCTCTGCACGTGGGCCGCAACCCCCACAATGAACACTACCTCGATACCAAGCAGAGCAAGCTCGGCCACTGGCTGGAGACCCATCAGGACGACGATCCCGAAATCTGAGCTGGATTTGTCGCCACATACGAAAAAGCCCGCGAACTCCGCGGGCTTTTTTGCATTCTCAGGTTTGTGTTCCGTCTATTTGACGGCTTTCAGGTTCTGGTTGTCATTTTCAGAAGACGACTGCACCAATTGACGGGGCGTAACGCCAGATGTGCAGGCGACTCCTGACAACGCAATATCAGAAGTCATCTGCACCAATCTCGACTATGCTCAATACTCGTGTGCACCAAAGCGAGGTGTGAGCATGGCGTCAGACACATCATTGATTGCCGAGCAAGGCGTGGCCACCCTGCCCGATGCGGCTTGGGCGCAGGCCCGGCAACGGGCGGAAATCATCGGGCCGCTGGCAGCGCTTGATGTGGTCGGGCATGAAGCCGCCGATGCCGCTGCTCACGCGCTTGGCCTGTCCAGGCGGCAGGTGTATGTCCTAATCCGCCGTGCCCGGCAAGGTGCTGGGCTTGTGACGGACCTGGCTCGCAGCCGATCCGGCGGCGGAAAAGGCAAGGGACGCTTGCCGGAATCAGTTGAGCGCATCATCCGCGAGTTGCTGCAAAAGCGCTTCCTGACCAAGCAGAAGCGTAGCCTGGCAGCGTTCCACCGCGAGGTCGCGCAGGCTTGCAAAGCGCAAAAGCTGCGGGCGCCGGCGCGCAACACCGTGGCTCTGCGGATCGCCGGCCTCGATCCGCTCAAGGCCACTCGCCGCCGGGAAGGTCAGGATGCGTCCCGCAGCCTGCAAGGTGTCGGTGGTGAGCCTCCCGCCGTGACCGCGCCACTGGAACAAGTGCAGATTGATCACACGGTCATCGACCTGATCGTGGTGGACGAGCGCGACCGGCAACCGATTGGCCGTCCGTATCTGACCATCGCCATCGACGTGTTTACCCGCTGCGTGCTCGGCATGGTCGTCACGCTGGAAGCGCCGTCATCTGTTTCGGTCGGCCTGTGCCTTGTGCATGTCGCCTGCGACAAGCGTCCCTGGCTGGAGGGTCTGAACATAGAAATGGAGTGGCCGATGAGCGGCAAGCCCAGGCTGCTCTACCTGGACAACGCGGCCGAGTTCAAGAGCGAAGCGCTACGCCGAGGCTGCGAGCAGCATGGCATCCGGCTTGACTATCGCCCGCTCGGGCAGCCGCACTACGGCGGCATCGTGGAACGGATCATCGGCACGGCGATGCAGATGATCCACGACGAATTGCCAGGGACGACCTTCTCCAACCCTGACCAGCGCGGCGACTACGATTCCGAAAACAAGGCCGCCCTGACGCTGCGTGAGCTGGAGCGCTGGCTCACATTGGCGGTCGGCACCTACCACGGCTCCGTGCACAACGGCCTGCTCCAGCCGCCGGCAGCGCGCTGGGCCGAAGCTATCGCGCGGACCGGCGTGCCAACCGTCATCACTCGCACCACGGCTTTTCTGGTCGATTTTCTGCCCATCATCCGCCGCACGCTGACCCGCACCGGCTTCGTCATCGACCACATCCATTACTACGCCGATGCGCTCAAGCCGTGGATAGCTCGGCGCGACCGCTTGCCTGCGTTCCTGATCCGGCGCGACCCGCGCGACATCAGCCGCATTTGGGTGCTGGAGCCGGAGGGGCAGCACTATCTGGAAATTCCATACCGCACCTTGTCGCACCCGGCTGTCACCCTCTGGGAACAACGACAGGCGCTGGCGAAATTGCGGCAGCAAGGGCGCGAACAGGTGGATGAGTCGGCGCTGTTTCGCATGATCGGCCAGATGCGCGAAATCGTGTCCACCGCGCAGAAAGCTACGCGCAAGGCGCGGCGCGACGCGGATCGACGCCAGCATCTCAAGGCAACGGCAGTTCTTTTCAAAACCACGCCACCACCGGACGCGGACATGGCTGACCCGCAGGCAGACAACCAGCCACCTGCCAAACCGTTCGACCAGATTGAGGAGTGGTAGCCGTGGAAGAATATCCCATCATCGACTTGTCCCACCTGATGCCGGTGGCCCAGGGCTTGGCCCGTCTTCCGGCGGACGAACGCATCCATCGCCTTCGCGCTGACCGCTGGATCGGCTATCCGCGAGCAGTCGAGGCGCTGAATCGGCTGGAAGCCCTGTATGCGTGGCCGAACAAACAACGCATGCCCAACCTGCTGTTGGTCGGTCCAACCAACAACGGCAAGTCGATGATCGTCGAGAAATTCCGCCGCACCCACCCGGCCAGCTCCGACGCCGACCAGGAGCACATTCCGGTACTGGTCGTGCAGATGCCATCCGAACCGTCGGTAATCCGCTTCTACGTCGCGCTACTTGCCGCGATGGGCGCGCCATTGCGCCCGCGCCCACGGCTGCCGGAAATGGAGCAATTGGCGCTGGCACTGCTACGCAAGGTCGGCGTGCGCATGCTGGTGATCGACGAATTGCACAACGTCCTGGCCGGCAACAGCGTCAACCGCCGGGAATTCCTCAACCTGCTGCGTTTCCTCGGCAACGAGCTGCGCATCCCGCTGGTCGGGGTCGGCACACGCGATGCCTACTTGGCGATCCGCTCGGACGACCAGTTGGAAAACCGCTTCGAGCCGATGATGCTGCCGGTGTGGGAGGCCAACGACGATTGCTGCTCACTGCTGGCCAGCTTCGCGGCTTCGCTCCCGCTGCGGCGACCCTCGTCGATTGCCACGCTGGATATGGCCCGCTACCTGCTCACGCGCAGCGAGGGCACCATCGGCGAGCTGGCGCACCTGTTGATGGCGGCGGCCGTCGCTGCCGTGGAGAGCGGTGAGGAAGCGATCAACCATCGCACGCTCAGCATGGCCGATTACACCGGTCCCAGCGAGCGGCGGCGGCAATTCGAGCGGGAACTGATGTGAAGCCAGCGCCACACTGGCCACTGCATCCGGCTCCCAGGGAAGGCGAAGCCTTGTCTTCGTGGCTCAACCGCGTGGCCCTTTGCTATCACATGGAGGTGTCCGAGCTGCTGGAGCACGATCTTGGTCACGGCCAGGTTGATGACCTGGACACCGCGCCACCACTGGCGCTGCTGGCGATGCTCTCCCAGCGGAGCGGCATCGAGCCGGACCGGCTGCGTTGCATGAGTTTCGCCGGCTGGGTGCCTTGGCTACTGGACAGCCTTGATGATCAGATTCCAGATGCATTGGAAACCTATGCGTTCCAGCTCTCGGTGCTGCTGCCGAAACTCCGCCGTAGGACGCGATCCATCACGAGCTGGCGTGCCTGGCTGCCCAGCCAGCCGATACATCGCGCCTGCCCGCTCTGTCTGAACGATCCGGAGAACCAAGCCGTACTGCTCGCGTGGAAGCTGCCCCTGATGCTGAGCTGCCCACTGCATGGCTGCTGGCTGGAATCCTATTGGGGCGTGCCAGGGCGGTTTCTCGGCTGGGAGAACGCCGACGCCGAACCGCGCACTGCCAGCGACGCGATTGCGGCGATGGACCAGCGTACCTGGCAGGCACTGACGACCGGCCACGTGGAGTTGCCGCGCCGACGCATCCACGCCGGATTGTGGTTTAGGCTGCTACGCACGCTGCTCGATGAGCTGAACACCCCGCTTTCGACGTGCGGCACCTACGCGGGGTATCTCCGCCAAATCTGGGAATGCTGCGGGCATCCGCTGCGTGCTGGGCAAAGTCTGTGGCGACCGTATGAAACCCTGAACCCGGCAGTACGGTTGCAGATGCTGGAGGCGGCGGCAACGGCAATCAGCTTGATTGAGGTGAGGGATATAGAGGGTCGGCAACGATTCTGACGAAATCCTCCAAAATGTGCCTTAACCTATTGTATTTAAATTATTTTGGCGTTGTAGCTCATGGGTGAAACCTGCCGTTCAAAATCAAGCGTATAATCGCCAAATCGGTTGATATGGTCCGTGCGGTATGGGGCCAATCCTTTGAGAATATCGTGATCAATATGATGGCCGCGATCCTTGAGATCTTTAAGGGTTAACGTCATCGACTCCACATTGTGAAGAATGACCAGGTTGGCCACCAAGTGGTTATATTTGATCACCTTCCGTTGCTCGTGGCGGATATTCTCGGCGATCACCCCCTCGCCGCCGAAAAATAGCCATTTTACGAACTGGTTGAACTCCTCCGTTTTGTTCGTCTCCGCATGAATGGTTCGCCGCAACTCCACGCTGCCAATGTAGTCCAGAAGAAAGGTTGTCCGAACTACCCGCCCCAGTTCCCGGAAAGCAAAGTAGAGTTTATTCTTGAGGCTTGCGGTACCTAAACGTCGCAATACCGTGGACGGTGCTATTTTCCCTGCCTTTATCGATAGCGCCACCCGGAGCATGTCGGGCACATGGGTTTCGATCAGTTGCCAGTTAATGGTTTCGCTGAACAAGGCATTGATGTGCTCATACCGTTGGCGTTTGTCAGGCTTGTAGAACACCAGCTGCTTCAGATTCCGGATGCGGGGCATCAGGTTGATACCCAGCAGGTAAGCCAACCCGAAGACGGGCGCACTTTGCGCCTGAGTATCGCCATGCAAGGTGTCAGGCTGGATATCGGAATCGTTTTTGATCAGCCCGTCAAGGATGTAAATGGCCTCATAAACGCCGCAAGGGATGAAGTGGCTGAACAGCGCGATGTATTTGTCGGAGACGTGGTAGTAGCCCACCCCGCCGTAGCCACCGTACCGTATGTGGTATTCCGATAGCAGATTCTGTTCGTACAGATTCCATTTTGTGCCATCGGCGGCAGCCCGCTGGCCAGTTCCCCAGTGTCGCGGCAGCCGGTAGCGGTTGTAGGCATTGATAACCTGCACAATGGCCTGCTCCAAGCGCTCTTCGGTGACGTGCCGCAGGTTGAGCCAGGACACCTGCCGGCGATTAAGTGTCGTGATGGATCGGGCGGTCTGAGTTGGCCCGAGATTGCAGCCATAGCAAAACAAGGTCGAAACAAAGCGGGTACGTGGGTCTTCCAGCTTGCTCTCAAAACCGGAAAGTGGTCCAAAGCGTTTGTGGAGCCCCAGCCATTTTTCGGCTTCCACCAGGATGTCGAGAATATTCTTTTCGGGCAAATTCTGGGATAACTGTTTGTCAATTTCGGCCAGCCCATCGGGAGGCGCTGTGCGACGGTGCTTCCGGATCACCAGCTCTTCACCATTGAAGACGGCGTATTCATTCTCCGGGAAGTTACGGTCAATGCGGTCCGCCGTTTCGCTCAAGCGTGAGCGGGCCTGCGCCACAAAAGCGGCTGGGTCGGATGCGATATCAACCATCGCACTGTAGTCCGCTATTTGGGCATCATAGACACTCCAATCCACGAGCTGATCGCGGTAGTCGCTGTACTGGTCGCTATTCGCGACCGCGAGATCGCCGGAAATCAGTTCACGCTTCACCTGCGTTAGTACGCCCAGCTCGAAATACTTCCGGTAGACCATACCGGGCAGTAGCTGGCTTGACCCGGACCCCAATATGAGACGGCGCCAACGCTCCGGTAGCCAGGACACGTCGACGGGTTGAGTGCTGAGCACAAGGCATTCCTTGCGGCTGTGCCGGTGCTTTTTCAGAGTCGCAATCGCCTCAATCAAGGATTGATCGTGGCTGGTTGCCGTCAGATCCAGTAGTTCAAGGCAATTGAATAGCAGGGGGCGTAACGGGCGATAGGGTTGCAGCATAAACGGGATGAAGTTATTGCCAGCATAGGCCATGTGTTCCTCACACTCGGCCAGTAATTCATCAGGGTCGCTCTGGATGGCAGCCGCCACTCGGGCACCTCGCTCGGAATCCGTCGGCGCTTCCTGAACGGCGGTCAGCACGTCACGCAGTTGAGCGACCAGTTTGTCCATCCGTTTCATGTGATCCAGATGATACTGGTTCAGGTTGGCTTCCGCCTTAGTCTTGATGTTGCGCATCTTGCGGACAAAAATGTCGACGGCATCGTCCATTGCGCGACGCAATTGGGCATGGACCAACAGAATCATCAAGGCATAGCGTTTGGTGCTTTGCATAGCCTTGATGTTGGCCGCGCCAAGCGCTCGTGCTTCCAGTATGAAGTGGTGATACTTGGCGGCTGGAATGTGATCAACAGCGGGCAATCGTTGACACCAGCCCTGAAGCCATTCCAGGTGCTGAAGATACTTCTTCACTTCCGTATTGGTCGGCTTTTTGGGTTCCTGTTTCAGTTTATGCCAACTGGTATGAGATGAATCGTCTGGCACTTGCAGCAGCCGGTCAAATTCCTGTTTTTGCTGCGCCGTCAAACCCGCACTGAGCGTCCGAAAGTAACCTGTATTAACCGTGCTGCGAGCCTGACGCGCGGACCGTTGCAGCGTTGAAAAACCCGGCAGTTCAAAACGCTGGCGCACCAGCTCTTCGATCACCACATTGATAATGTCCGCCAGATCTTGCTTGGTGGTTGCCGCTTCACGCGCCAAGTCCCTCACGATAGCCTTGCCTTCGACGGTAAACGCCTTGATGCCCACCTGTTGACGAATCGCGTCCAACATCCGCTGACGGGCGCCACCATTGCGGTCGTATTCCCTGAGCTGGCTCAATGGGACGGGTAAAAGGTCGTCGCAGGCCAGGATATGCGCTGTGATGGGCCGCGGGACCGTTTTGAGATTCACGAAGTAGCCTAAGCGCTGAACCGTTTTCAGGAGAATTAACAAGGCACCACGAGCAGCCGGTGTTCGGCCGTGCTTTCTGGCAAAGGCACATTCTTTGGCGGTGGGTGTATAGATTTCCGCCAGTTCCTGTTCAGAGACGTCCGCCTTCAATCGCGGATAGGCGGTTTCGTGGAGGCCACTCATGTACGGACCTTTTCTATCAGTGCCCCATGATGAGGTCTTTCCGATTAAATGAAGAACTCCTGATGATAGTGCTTACAATGATCAGGGGCGTCGGTAGGTGCTGCGAAATGGCTGAATCAGCATCTGATCCAACCGGAGGTCCCGCGGCTCTCGAAAATCCTCGATGCCGATGACCATTCCAATATGGCCAGCGGCAGGTTTATCCCGATAGGTGCCAAAAAACCGGTCCCACCAAGGCAAATTAAAACCAAAGTTGCTATTTGTCTCTTCAGGAACAATCGAATGATGCACGCGGTGCATATCCGGCGTGACCACCAACCGTCTCAACTTTTGCTCCAGCCCTTGAGGCAATCGTACGTTTCCGTGGTTGAACATTGAGGTTGCATTGAGAATCACTTCGAAAATCAGTACCGCAATCGCAGGTGCTCCCAGCGCAACCACGACGGTGATTTTAATGGCCATGGAGAGCACAATTTCCAGAGGATGGAAACGCAGGCCCGTCGTTACGTCGAATTCCAAATCCGCATGGTGCATACGATGCAAGCGCCAGAGCCAGGGCACTGCATGAAAGATGCGATGCTGAAAGTAGATTGCGAGATCAAGCGCGATCGTCCCCAAAAGGACTGACAACCAAACTGGCAGATTGGCCAGATTTAGCAGTCCCCACGCCTGCTCATTCGCCATCACCGCAGCTCCGACGGCGGCCACGGGAAACAATAGCCGAACGACCAGGGTGTCCACCACGACCATCAAGAGGTTATGTGGCCACCGCTGCCGGCGAGTGTAGCGCTGGTCGCGACGTGGTGCGGCGGCTTCGGCAAGTATCATTACAAGCAGGATGCCCGTGAAGATCCCAAGCCGGATGACTGCCTCGTGGTCAAGTATGGCTTTACCTCTTATGCTCGGTGATCGTTGAAATAGCCCTGCGTGCCTTGTTGCGCCATGGCATCGGCGATGCGGCCGATGGCCTGTGTATAGGCCGCGGTCCGCAGCGTTGTGTTACCTTCCTCCGCCCGGTCGAAACAGGCGCCGGCCTCGCGGGCCAGGCGTTCGGTGAGGCGCCGATTGACTTCGTCTTCGGACCAGGTATCACCGATACGGTTCTGCACCCATTCCAGATGGCTGACGATCACACCGCCGGCATTGACCAGTACATCCGGTAGCACCTCGACACCGCGTTTGGCTAATTGGTCATCGGCCGCATTACTGACGGGCCCGTTGGCAATTTCCAGGATCGTGGCGGCATTTACGGTCGCGGCATTTTGCTCGGTGACGGCGTCCTCCAGTGCGGCTAGTACCAGTACATCGACATCAAGAGCCAGCAGCTCTTCGTTGGTCAGTTGCTCGACGTCGGCTTCCTGGCAGACCGATTCATCACAGTAAACCATGCCCTTGAGCTCCCGGTTCTTGTGCCTTTGGCGCCAGATCGGGTCTGGATCGAGTCCGTCAGCAGCATAGATGGCACCCTGGGAATCCGACAGCGCGACGATCCGATAGCCGCGCTCGCGTGCCAGCCGAGCGAAGTGATAACCGGCATTGCCGAAACCCTGGACCGCCACACGGAGTTCTTCATGCGTTTTACTGCGGCGCTCGGCCCACAGATCAAGCACCTGCAGCGCACCACGCCCGGTGGCCGCGGTGCGACCCCTGGAACCGCCCAGCCCTAAAGGTTTGCCGGTGATGGTGGCCGGTACCTGACGGCGTTCGATCTGGGCAAATTCGTCGGCCATCCAACCCATGATGGTGTCGTTGGTGTTGACATCCGGTGCCGGGATGTCACTGTCCGGCCCGATGAGGTCATGAAAGGCGCGGATATAGCCACGCGACAGACGTTCCAGTTCCAGTCGGGAGAGCGCCTTGGGGTCGACCCGAACACCACCTTTGGCACCGCCGAATGGCAGGTCCACCACCGCGCACTTGATGGTCATCCAGAAGCTCAACGCCGTGACTTCTTCCGCGCTCACGTCCGGATGAAAACGAATGCCCCCCCTTGCTTGGTCCGCGAGTGTCGTCGTAGCGTATGCGCCAGGCCGGAAAGAATTGCAAGGTGCCGTCGTCCATGCGGATCGGGATGTTGACCTGCACGCTCTGCTGCGGCTGGGCCAGACGCCTGCGAACGTCATCAGGGACGTCAAGTTGGTTAAAAATCCCGTTCAGGTGACCGTTGTCACCGAAGGCTTGGGCGTTGGAATGACTCATGGTTGTGACTCCTTATCGAACCCGCAAAAGTGTTTTGCGATGTCTTATGATTCAGCTTTCCATTGAAAGTGGGTTGTGCGATCGTCCGTTACGTGTTGATTGGTGAGCGTGTAAGTTGCACAAGATTCCCCGCGATCCGTGTTGCTAATGTCTTGGCGCGGTCTGCGCTCGGCCCTGCGAAATCTTCGTTCACGGTCTCCCGAAACAGCTTCAGCCAGCGTTCGAAGTCATCAATCTGCAAAGGGTGTCGCGCGTGCAACGCCAAGTGGCGGGCGACCATGTTGCGCCGGTAGCCGTCGCGTTCGCCGAGCAGCAGCTTGCACCAGTAGGCGCGGATGTGCGGCAAGTGCGTTTCGAGCTCGATATCTGCCACGTCCACGAACAGCGTGCGCAGGCGATCATCAGCCAGGACCTTCCGGTAGAAGGCATCCAGCAACTCGGCGATGGCCTCGGGCGTGTCGAGATCGCGCGGGGTTGAGTGCATGGCGGTGCTCCTGGCTAAACGGTGATGTACTCGGTAGCTGGCGAGCGTGGGTGTTTGCGCGACTTACGGTTGTGACTCCTTCTCAGACGGGGTATCGCAGCAAGCATCGTACTGCCTCTTGCGCCATAGCGCGTAGACGGTCAGGCCGATGAAAATGGCCAGGGCCGGCAGCAAGACGTAATCCAGATAACCGGTCAGTGCGATACCCACGATTACCCAGTAGTCCCCGAGAAAAACGCCGGCACCCGTTCCGGTCAGCACGATGGCAAGAATCGGCAAATGACAGGGGCAACTCAGCACCGCCAATACCCCCCCACAGGTAACCGGTGAGCGGCCTGGATACCTCGGCCGGTTCGCGCGCCTTATCAGTCATGTCCACGTGCCGCCTTGGTTAGTACTTGGGTGCAGCGATTCAGCGCGGCTCTTTTAACACCAATCGTGTGTTGTATTTGCCGTTCGACGGCTCGGCACTGCCGTTCATCTCCGCTATCCAGCGCCTGTATAAACTCGGTAATCTCGGGTAGACCGAGACCGGCTTCACGACAGGAGCAGATTAACTTCAGCCGTTCCAGGCAGCTGTCATCGAATAAGCGAAAACCAGCTTGGGTAGTACTACAGGCGTACACCAATCGCATATCCAGATAAGTCCGGATCTGATGCACAGACAGGCCACAGAGACGGGCCGCCTCGGAAATGACGTAGCCTTCTGTTTGTGGCCCCGGCCCACGTTCAAGGCTGGGTTTTACCATTCGAGTGTTTACCGTCATGCTAGTGGCTTCTTGCCCTGTCGAGTATAAGGTGCGCAATCCGCTGACCCAGTTCGAAACCTTCCTGAACACTCACAATGTTCGCGTGCGGTTTATCTCGGCACCAGGCCTCCCCGGCCTGTCGAGAGGCAAAGAAGAGGACGTCGCAACAAAAGGCACTTCGAATGTCTCCCTCTGCGGCCACCGAGACTAAAGAGACGACCGCGTCCTCCGGCTGGAGCAAAAGCACCCCCTGTGGCGTAACCGTCAAGGTGACCGGTTTGTTGGTATGCGGACAAGGCGATTGAACCTGCGCATGTTCGTCAATGACGATTGGAAACATCAAAGCATCAAGTGCACACCAGGTGTAGAGTGTCTGGTCGTTTACGACAAACGCATGCGGTGTTTCACGCAGTGTGATGCCGTAGCCGATCAGCCGTCCCTGGCCGTCGTACTCGATGGTCCCGCAGGGCAGTTTTTCCAGCACCAACTCTGCCTCATCAGTCGTCCAGTTGAGCGACTTCGCGAGCCGCTCAACAGTGACCGGTTGTCCCAGGGCAAGCTCGCGCAACAGCGTCACATGAAGCGCGGCTTCCCTTTCGCCGGTCAGACCCAGCCGTTCCACGATCTCATCCATGTTATACATTGGCGGCACCGTCTTATCCCGCACAGCACGACAATTGCTTCACGTCCTTGGTGAAGGTTTGGGCACAGAGCTTGAGCCCCTCCACCATGGTCAGGTACGGGAACAGCTCATCGGCAATGTCGTTCACGGTCATACGCGCACGCAGCGCCATGACGGCCGTCTGGATCAGCTCACCGGCTTCGCCCGCGACGGACTGGACACCCAGCAATCGTCCGCTGCCACGCTCAGCGACCATCTTGATGAAGCCCCCGGCATCGAAGTTAACCAGGGCCCGGGGCACGTTATCGAGGGTCAGGGTGCGGCTGTCGGTGTCGTATCCCTGAGCCTGGGCCTCCGCCTCGGACAGACCGACGGTGGCCACTTGTGGATCGGTAAAGATCACCTCGGGCATGGCGCTGAGGTCGAGGCTGGCGTCACCGCCGGTCATGTTAATGGCGGCCCGACTACCACCGGCGGCGGCCACGTAGACAAACTGGGGCTGGTCGGTGCAATCGCCCGCGGCATAGATGCCCGACGCAGTGGTTTGGAGATGTTTGTCAATCTGGATCGCACCGCCCTCGGTGGCAACGCCGATGGCCTCCAGGTTGAGGTTTTCGGTATTGGGTGTGCGACCACTGGCGACCAGCAGTTGCTCTGCCTGTATCGTGCCGGCGTTGGTCTGTATGGTAAACAGCTGACCGTCGTGGCTCACTTCGCTGGCCTGGGTCTGCTTGAGCACCTCGATGCCCTCACGACGGAAGGCCGCTTCCACGGCTTCACCCACCGCCGGATCTTCCTGTGACAGCACCCGGCTGCGGGCCAGAACCGTGACCTGGCTGCCGAGGCGTGCAAAGGCCTGCGCCAGTTCGATGGCCACCACCGAGGCACCGATTACGACGAGGCGCTCGGGAATGTGATCCAGTTCCAGCGCACTGGTGGAGGTGAGATAGGGAGTTTCGGACAGCCCCGGAACGGGTGGTTCGGCGGGTCTTGCGCCCGTGCCGATAAAGGCCCGGTCAAAGCTCACCGTCTGTTCGCCGCCGGCGTTGAGCGTCACCGTCAGCGTGCGCTCGTCCACGAACCGCGCCTCGCCCTTGAGGACGGTAATCGCGGCATTGTCATTGAGAATATTCTGGTACTTGGACTCGCGCAGTTCCTCCACTCGTCCCTGTTGCTGAGCAAGCAGCGCCGGACGATTCACCACCGGCGCCTGGGCGCTCAGGCCGTCATCAAACGGGCTTTCCTGGCGAAGGTGGGCGATGTGAGCCGCCCGAATCATGATTTTAGAGGGCACACAGCCAATGTTGACGCAGGTTCCGCCAATGGTGCCGCGTTCGATCAGTGTCACCCGGGCACCGCGTTCAGTCGCCTTCAGGGCGGCAGCCATGGCACTACCGCCGCTGCCAATCACAGCAATGTGCAGGTTGTCGTCACTCATAAATGTTACTCCTTAGTTGATGGACTATCGCAGCAGGCGTCGTGTTTCTTCTTGCGCCAGACGGCATAACAGGTCAGGCCAATAAATAAGACCAGTGCGGGCAACAGCACGTAGTCGAGATAACCGGTCAGGGCAGCCAGGCCTAACGTTCCTAGCAAAACCACCAGTATCGGCGTGAAACAGCGCGACCAGCACGGTGCAAATGATGCTCACCCGCAACAAGGTTTGGGGTTCGCATGGTTACTCCTGTTTCGCCTGGGGCTGTTTCAACGTGGACGGGTAACCCGCGTTAGTCGTGGCTTGAGTCAGCGCCTCAACGGAGGTTTTCTCATCGTCGTAGGTAACCGTCGCATCACGTTCCTCATATCGGACATCCACAGCGCTCACGCCGTCGACCCGCTTTAGGGCAGCTTTAACCGTAATCGGGCAGGCCGAACAGGTCATGCCTGGAACGGACAAGGTCACCGTTTGTTGCGCAGCCAGGGCAGGCAGGCTGAACAGCGTAAACAGTACGGCAGCAATCAGGGACTTTTTCATGGTGTAGTGCCTCTCAGTCAACATAGTGGATCAGGTTTCAGTAAAACAGCGGTAAGACGAAGGGGAAAGCCAACGCAGTCAGAATGAGCAGCGCGACGATCCAGAAAACGACCTTGTAGGCCGTGCGCACTTGCGGTACCGCGCAAACATCGCCCGGCTGGCAGGCCCCGACAGGTCGATATATCCGGCGCCAGGCAAAGACCATCGCCACCAGTGCCGCACCGATGAACCAGGGCCGATAGGGTTCCAGGGCGGCCAGGCTGCCGACCCAGGCACCGGAAATGCCCAACGTGATCAAGACCAGGGGGCCAAGACAACAGGCAGACGCCAGAGCAGCGGCAATCCCTCCTGCGATCAGCGAACCGCGACCGGATTTTTTGGACTCTGACATTACGATGGCTCCTTTCTAAAAATGGGTGACTGAGGTAAGGTTACTCCCGTAGTCAGCTACGGAATCAACCCCTATGTCCAAAAAAAAAAACAACACTCAATGACCATTGGAGCCCTGGCCAAAGCCGCCGGTATGGGAGTGGAAACCATCCGCTATTACCAGCGCCGGGGGTTAGAGGCAGAGCCTGAAAAGCCCTATGGAAGCATCCGCCATTACGACGATCAGGCGTTGGCCCGCCTGCACTTTATTCGAACGGCCCAGTGGCTGGGGTTCAGTCTGGATGAAATCGGAGGGCTGCTGACACTGCAGGACGGTACCCATTGCGATGAAGCACGGGTATTGGGCGAGCAAAAACTAGCCAGTGTGCGGGCGAAAATTTCAAGCCTGCGACGCATCGAGCGTGCGCTGGACGGGTTAGTGCAGGAATGCTGCGCTCAGCGTGGGAATGTTGAATGCCCATTAATCACATCGCTCCAGGATGGGCTTGAAAACTCGGCTTTTACCTGATTAAAGAACAAGACAGTCCGTGAACGAGGCGTACACAAAATTAAGGGCTGAAGGGAGGTACGCTAACCTCACCAACCCGCTTGGGCTCCTTTATGCTGGTAAACGGCGTACCCCTTCGTGAGCTTGATCGGAAGCCGCGAGTCCCCCTCGGGAGGTAGCCGCTCAAAGCTTCCAGACAGGTACTTCTGGTTACTGTGCCTAGGTGTAATACAGCGCTTTCCTTGTGTGTACATGCAAATCCCGCGTTCGGATATTTTTACCTAGCGGCGGTCTCTAGCCGCTGAAGACAGAAAAGAGGATGCTGTCTCCGTACCAGGCTACGGGATCAAGTTTTTTTTGAACAAAGATGGGCGCATCAATAGGAAACGGACCTGCCTGCCGCGCTCTGACGATGTGATTAAAGTCAGCATCGTATGCGTAACAGTGAGCGATGATCGCCTGCTGTCCGGCCACTGGGCGTTGGCCTGGGTGTGGGCAACGCTCCGGCTATATCTGGTACCAAGGGCCCTCTTGGCTACTAGGGCGGCAAGCAGGATACGGGACGTATCGGCGATGTTACAGAACAGGAAAAACCAAGATGCGCCCGCTCCTGTTTGCCTATCGGCGTGAATACAACGCTTAACTAGCGCGTTTTTGGTTCAACCATTCTTGCGCAAGCGACTCGGCCTCAGCCACCTGCTCGGGCTCCATCCGTGTCGAATAGACCTGGATAAGTTCTTTCGCCGTTGGTTCCCCTGCAGCTGCAGCCAGGCTCAGCCATTTATAAGCCAGGACAAAGCCCTGAACGTGCAGGCCTTTGTCCGCTCCATCTGCGTACATCTCCGCCAGTTTTACCTGGGCCTGTGTATGTCCTTGCTCTGCCGAGCGCTGATACCACTTGAGCGCTTCTTTATCGTTTGCAGGGACTGCGCGAGCTTTCTTGTAAACCCCGTTGACCTCACTTCCATAGAGGCGCGCCAGGTTGAACTGAGCATCAGCTTCACCCTGCTCAGCTGCCATACGGAACCATTTGACCGACGCTGCATGGTCCTGCTTTACACCGATGCCACACTTGTAAGCCACGCCTACGACATTTTGCGCGAGGGCATTATCGGCGTGCGCTTTTTGCTCCCAGCTGTTAATGGTCTCCGGCGACAAGGTTTCAAATGCCGTCTCCAGCTTTGAAAAGTCATAGGCAAGAACCGCGTTTGACAAACTCAATGCTGCAACACCGAGCAACAGGCTTCTCAGTGAAGACCGAGGAAAGCGTCCCGCGAGTTTTTTACAAGACATAACAACCTCCTTAGGGGCGGCCTGATAACCCAACGCCTGGACAGCAGCGGTCAAGGCTGACAGGTCCGGCCTGGTGCCCGTAACACGAGCAAGGCCCTCCGAGTATTCGATAACGGCATGCGATACGCCAGATACCTTCAGTAGCGCTGCCTCGACGTGTTGCGTGCAGCTTGGGCAGGTCATGCCCGTCACCTGAAGGGTGACTTGATCTGTTTTGCTCATATGTAATTTCCTTTTTTCGCACTGGGGGCCGACAGCCTTTCGGCATTGGTCCGGCGCGGTAACTACTGACGATTCATCTGACCGGTAGACATGCTCGGCTAGCACGTTTGCGATGGCCTCCACTGCGCCGATAAGCGAGTGGAGACGCCGCGAGCAGAATTGGCGCCGCCTGGATACATGGCGAGCCTAGTCAAGCGTGCTGCCGGCTTAGACTATTCTTTCAGCTCAGATGGATAACCGGCGTCTGTAGTCGCCTTGGTCAGCGCCTCGACGTCAGTCAGCGTATCGTCGAAAGTCACGGTAGCCTGTTTGGTTGCAAAGCTAACCTGCGCCTCGCTGACCCCCTCGACCTTGTTCAGCGCGTGTTTGACCGTGATGGGGCAAGACGAACACGTCATGCCGGGTACCAAAAGCGTGACGGTTTGCGAAGCGGCCCAAACGGATGAGCTGAACCCAGCGGCCAGGACGATTGCTGTTAAGATTTTTTTCATGACATTTTCCTTCCGGTTTCAATAAAACAGTGGCAGGACATAAGGGAACCCAAGCGCAACCAGAACCAGCGTGGCCACGACCCAGAAGAGCACTTTGTACGAGGTTTTGACCCGCCCCACCGCACAGACATCACCCGGCTTGCAGGCTTGTGCCGGACGGAAGATCCCCCGGTACGCAAAGAACATCGCTATCAGTGCCGCGCCGATGAAGATCGGCCGATAAGGCTCCAAAACTGCCAGGTTGCTGATCCAGGCACCGCTGATTCCCAGGGTTACTAGAATCAGAGGCCCCAGGCGGCAAGCCCTCCCGTGACAAGTGCAGCACGACCACTTCGCGGTTCCGACATGGAACCCTCCTTTCGATCAATGTGTGAATGACATAATCTTAACTCCGTATCCAGCTACGGAGTCAAGCGTTATGAAAAAAACACTCGACCACCTCACCATCGGCGTCTTCGCCAAGGCAGCCGGCGTAAACGTAGAGAGCCAGGCCGTCATAACATAATGGGCAACGCGAACAGAAACGCTGGAAGCGACAGTCGACCGCCTCCAGCTGGAGCGAGATAGCGACGCCGAACACCGGGAGAAGCTTGGTGCGGCCCTAACGGATTCTGAAAAACATCTCGCGGCCTGCCAGCAGCGGATCTCCGACCTCAGAGAGCGCGTGGCAGCGGCTGACGACCGAAACCAGTTCCTCAACGATCAGAATCGCGAATTACTGCAGGAAAAAGCTGTCCTCCAGGGTCAGTTGAAACAACTACAAACAAGCCTGGCTAAATAGCCCGCTATTGTCTCGGCCTGATCATCCCTGAGAGTTGCGAGTAATGCCAATCGCGCAAGGAGAAGTTTAGATGTCTACCGTGACCTTTGGCAGGCTGCGAGCTGCGGCAAAACGCATTCAGCATGATGCGCTGACGGTTTATTTTGTGGCGCGAGACTCGAATACCCCCATAGTCGTTCGGCTGCTTGCGCTCGCAATCGCAGCGTACGCCATGAGTCCAATTGATCTCATTCCGGACTTCATACCGATCCTGGGCTATCTTGACGACATTATCTTGGTCCCGCTGGGCATCGTCCTTGTCATCAAGCTGACGCCATCGAATGTGATAGAAGCGAGTCGCTCGAAAGCAGCTAAAGTGGCAACCAAGCCGATCAGCCACGTTGCGGCCGCAGTCGTTATTGGCACATGGCTTTTATGTGCCGCGGCTTTTGGCTACTGGGTGTGGGAATACGGCAGGTAACGCATCGTCTGCACGCGATGAAATAGTTAATTTAGGGCTTGTAAAACAGATGGTTAATGCGCTTTTTGGAGGATTTCGTCAGAATCGTTGCCGACCCTCATATAAGCCCGCCAGGCGAGCACGCAAAGCTATTCTGGTCCGAGCCCCAAACCGGGTTCACCAGTGGCCTGCCGGCGAAAGCGCCGAAGCCCGAACCCGTCGATCACTGGCAGCGTGCAATCCAGGCCATTGATGAGGCCATCATTGAAGCACGACACAACCCCGAGACGGCACGCTCGCTGTTCGCGTTGGCTTCCTATGGTCGGCGCGACCCCGCTTCCTTGGAACAGTTGCGCGCCACCTTCGCGAAGGAAGGCATCCCCCCGGAATTTCTGTCACATTATGAGCCTAGCCTACCCTTTGCATGCCTTAGACAGAATGACGGGTTAAGTGACAAATTTTGACGTGCAGAGCTTCCCGATGCAAACTGTCACATAATCGAACGTATATGTGACAGGTACAAGATGCTGATTGGCTACATGCGAGTATCGAAGGCGGATGGCTCCCAGGCGACGGACTTGCAGCGCGATGCGCTGGTCGCGGCCGGTGTTGATCCGGCGCATCTCTATGAAGACCAAGCGTCCGGAAAACGCGAGGATCGTCCCGGTCTGGCGAGCTGTCTGAAGGCACTACGGCCAGGCGACACGTTGGTCGTTTGGAAACTGGATCGGCTCGGGCGCGACCTGCGCCATCTGATCAATACCGTCCATGACCTGACCGGACGCGGCATCGGCCTCAAGGTGCTGACCGGGCACGGCGCGGCCATTGACACCACGACCGCCGCCGGCAAGCTGGTCTTCGGTATCTTCGCCGCGCTGGCCGAGTTCGAGCGCGAGTTGATCGCCGAGCGCACCGTGGCGGGCCTGGCCTCAGCACGGGCACGCGGCCGGAAAGGCGGCCGGCCGTTCAAGATGACCGCCGCCAAGCTGCGGCTGGCGATGGCGGCAATGGGGCAGTCAGAGACCAAGGTCGGCGACCTGTGCCAGGAACTTGGCATCACGCGGCAGACCCTGTATCGGCATATTTCACCCAAGGGCGAGCTACGTCCAGATGGCGAGAAGCTACTCAGCCGAATTTGATGCCGACATGAGGCGACGTAGCGAAAGCGTGGTTTGTCTCAATTTGACGGCGGCGAACCGCAAGCGTTCGGTTCGCCGCTCGTTTCGGTCGCAGTGCTGGCCCGCGCCTGGAAACGTTGATAACACTCCAGCCCGCAGAAGTGCTCGACGTACTCCGCGCCTTCCGGTGTGAAGGCGGCATCGAGCGGAATTTCCTTGCAGCACACGCAGCAACTGGTGGCGGTCGGATCATTTGCATTCATGGTGGCACCCCTCCATTGACTGACGAAGACGGCGAATGCCGCCGCCGGCATCGGCTTTGCGAACAGAAAGCCTTGCCCGCGCTCGAACGCTTGGGCCCTCCGCCGTAGTCCATCCATCCGGCCGGGAAGCGCTCATGATCTTTCCCTGAATGCCCGCAACGCCCGCGCCAGTGACAGAAGAAACAGGCCGGTCAAACCGAGCGCCGTGATGACCCAATACTCGACAAGGAATGCACCGGCGGTTGTGCCGGCCAGCACGGCAGCGAGGATGGACAGGTGGCAGGGGCAAGTCAGCACGGCCAGCGTGCCCCACAGGTAGCCGGTGAACGGTTTGTGCGTCTCGGCCGGCATGCGCTCGGGGCTGTTCATGGCAAACTCTCCGCATGCTGTGCCGGCGCGGTCGGCATGGCGGCCAACTGCACTTCCAGATTGGCCAACGCTTCGCGCCGGCGTTCGACGAACTGACGCAGCACAGCAAGCTGCGCGGCAGTTTCATCGCAGTTCGCCGCATCCAGCGCCCGGCACAGCCGCGCCAATGCGCCGAGGCCGATGCCCGCCTCGAAGGCGGCCCGCACGAAGCACAGTCGCTGCAAGGCGGCGTCATCGAACAGGCCGTAGCCACCCGTGGTGCAGGCGACTGGCCGCAGCAATCCGCGCAGCAGGTAGTCGCGCACGATATGCACGCTCACCCCGGCATCAAGGGCCAGCCGGGACACCGTGTAGGCGTTCATCGAACACCTCCTTTTGGTCGGTTCACGGCAATGCATATACCGTTTCGCCGAGTTCAATCCGCGCGCTGCGAATCCGATGCCGGTGCCGTAGAACATTGGGTCGATATCCGATCACGGTGTCCTAGATGACATGGTCTGCAACAGATGTCGATTAAACTCCTGGCCCAAGCCGAAAGCCTCGTGGACACTGACGATCGCCAATCCTTCCAATCCTTGATGCTTGGAGGCCCAGTCTTCCGCCGTCGGGACAGATGCAAAGAAATGTACATGGCAACAGAAGGACTGACGAACGTCGGCTGCTTCCTGCGGCAATACCAAGGACACCGCCATGCCGGCAGGTTCGACAGCCTGTATCTCGCTGGGTGAAACCGTGAGTGAAACGGGTGCTCCGGTTGCAGCGCAATGCGATGAGACGCGAGCTGTACGGCCGATCAGCGCCGGAAATATCAAGGTGTCCAGCGCGCACCAGGCATACAGACGGCGGTCGTCAATTTCAAAGACATACGAAGTCTCGCGCAAGGTGAGGCCGTAGCCGATGATGTTCCCATCTTTGTCATATTCGGTACTGGTGGCCTGTTCGAGTACGGCGGCCACTCGCTCAGCGGGCCAGTCGAGAATCCCGGCAAGTGTCGTTCGTGAAACCGGACGCCCCTTGGCGAGTTCCCGCAGTAGCGGGACCAAGAGATCCGCAGTACCATTGGTACGATTGACCGAAGTGAGACGTTCTAAAATATATGGGGCGAGCTTCATGGTTCCATCTCCTTTCATCCTGCGCAGCAGGACAATTGTTTGACATCCTTGGTGAAGGTCTGCGCCGCGAGCTTCAGCCCCTCGACCATCGTCAGGTAGGGGAACAACTGGTCAGCCAGTTCCTGTACGGTCATGCGGTTACGGATCGCGAGCACCGCCGTCTGGATCAGCTCGCCCGCTTCCGGGGCCACTGCCTGTACCCCAATGAGTCGTCCGCTACCTTCCTCGGCTTGTCCTTTCGAATTTGAATTGGATAGCGTAACCTTACTTCCGTACTCATGTACGGAGTCAAGCGGTATGGAAAATAATTTGGAGAACCTGACCATTGGCGTTTTTGCCAAGGCAGCCGGCGTCAACGTGGAGACCATCCGGTTCTATCAGCGCAAGGGCTTGTTGCCCGAGCCGGACAAGCCCTATGGCAGCATTCGCCGCTATGGCGCGGCGGACGTGACACGGGTGCGATTCGTGAAATCGGCCCAGCGGTTGGGCTTCAGCCTGGATGAAATCGCCGAGTTGCTGCGGCTCGACGATGGCACCCACTGCGAGGAGGCCAGCAGCCTGGCCGAGCACAAGCTCCAAGACGTGCGCGAGAAGATGGCCGATTTGGCGCGCATGGAGGCTGTGCTGTCTGACCTGGTGTGCGCCTGCCATTCGCGGCAGGGGAATGTTTCGTGTCCGCTGATTGCGTCGTTGCAAGGTGGAACGAGCTTGGCAGGGGCTTCCACAGCTTAGCGTGCTTTATTTTCCGTTTTCTGAGGTGCCCCCTACCAGCAACGCACCGCCGAAGACCGGCAGCAGGAGCGCGAGCAATTCCAGATGGTTAACCGGGGCCTGAAAGACCAGATTCAAGACCTGCAAAACCGGCTCATCCAAGCCGAGTCAAGAGCGTCCGAGCTGATAGACACTAATGCGCAATTACAACGACAAACGCATGAGCTCGAACAGGCCAATGCGATGCACAAAAGCACCTTGGATAGGCAAGTGGCCGATATCCAGAACTTGGAGCATCAACTTAACGACGCCTCGGCAAAAAACCGGGAGCGGAAGCATGAAAGCAAACAATTGGCGGATAATATTGCCGCACTCGCAAGCCAGAAAGCAGATGCCGATAAGCAGGTGGCCGTACTATCCCAAGCATTAGAGGTCACCAAAACGGATCTGAAAGCCTCTCAGAATAGAGCGGAAGTTCTGTCCGATGAGAACAAGTTGATTCTTCAGGAAAAAGCGGTGATTCAGGGGCAGTTTAAGCAGCTTCAGGAGTCACTGTCGCGATAAAGGCTTTAGTCAAACATTCATCGAAAAAGCTATATTAATCAATATATTATATACGAAGTGGCTAATTCCAACGCTTTTACCGGCCGGACCTCAAGTAGCTGCACCGGCCGCCATTTCATTCAAAGAGGCCTCGACGACAGTCAAAACTGTTCGACGCACGTCGATCTTCCATCGCACGCGCTCGACGCATCGGTCCAGGCTTTCGCTATCGTCTGCGTCCAATGCTTTGCAAAGTCGCGCCAGTTCGTCGAGCCCAATTCCGGACTCGAAGGCTGCGCGGAGAAACCGCAGCCTTCCGAGTGTTTTGTCATCGAAAATGTTATAGCCACTTTCGGTTCGCCGAGCAGGGTGCAACAAGCCGCGTATCATGTAGTCGCGCACGACATGCACGCTGACGCAAGCATCATCAGCCAGCTTCGATATCGAGTACGCATTCATACTGGGCTTTCCTCGCAGTCCTCTAGCAGCTTAAGCGCGACATCATGACCAAGGTCGAACGCACTCTCGACAGGCACGACCTCAATCCCTTGGTGGGTCGAAGCCCACGAATTTGCAATAGACGGAGACGCAAAGAAATGCACATGACAGCAAAACGAACAACGAATGTCGGGCGAAGTATCCGGAGTTCGCAGTGAAACCATTGCTTCTGCCGGTTCGACATGAAGCACTGCTTCTGGTGCAACGGTGAGAGTGATCGGCCTACCGGTGGCGGCGCAGCGGGAAGTGACACGGGCAATCTTGCCGGTCAAGGCGGGAAACATCAAGGTGTCCAGCGCACACCATGTGTACAAATGACGGCCATCCACCTCAAAAACGTGAGAGGTTTCACGTAGTGTCAGCCCCAGTCCAATGATATTGGCCTCGTCGTCATATTCCGTACCAGGTGCCTGCTCAAGTACCGTTGCAACTCTCGCTCCAGACCATCCGAGTGCGCCGGCGAGCTTTTCGCGTGATACAGGTCCCCCCATCGCTAGCTGTCGGAGCAGCGCGACAAAGAGCGTTGCGAACTCTTTAGGATGATTGCCAGATGAAAGGCTTTCGGCAATCTTTTTGGAATAAATAGTCTTGTTCATTTTCCACCTGTTATATCGGGCAGCGATCAACCGAGATAAACCTTACTCGGCGGTTACGTCCTGCGCTTAAAAAAGACGAATTACTTTGTGCCTTGCCGGCGTTGCCATTCCTCGGCCAGCAGCTGGGCTTGCTGTAACTGTTCGGGCTTCATTTGAGCTGCATAGTCTGCAACGACTTTTGCTGCTGTCGGTTCTCCCGACGCTGCGGCCAGACTCATCCACTGGTATGCCTGCACCTGGTCGGGCGCGATGTCGGTAAGACCCTTTGCAAACAGCTGGGCCAGCCTGACTTGAGCCTGCGTGTGTCCCTGCTCGGTCGAGCCCAATTCCGGACTCGAAGGCTGCGCGGAGAAACCGCAGCCTTCCGAGTGTTTTGTCATCGAAAATGTTATAGCCACTTTCGGTTCGCCGAGCAGGGTGCAACAAGCCGCGTATCATGTAGTCGCGCACGACATGCACGCTGACGCAAGCATCATCAGCCAGCTTCGATATCGAGTACGCATTCATACTGGGCTTTCCTCGCAGTCCTCTAGCAGCTTAAGCGCGACATCATGACCAAGGTCGAACGCACTCTCGACAGGCACGACCTCAATCCCTTGGTGGGTCGAAGCCCACGAATTTGCAATAGACGGAGACGCAAAGAAATGCACATGACAGCAAAACGAACAACGAATGTCGGGCGAAGTATCCGGAGTTCGCAGTGAAACCATTGCTTCTGCCGGTTCGACATGAAGCACTGCTTCTGGTGCAACGGTGAGAGTGATCGGCCTACCGGTGGCGGCGCAGCGGGAAGTGACACGGGCAATCTTGCCGGTCAAGGCGGGAAACATCAAGGTGTCCAGCGCACACCATGTGTACAAATGACGGCCATCCACCTCAAAAACGTGAGAGGTTTCACGTAGTGTCAGCCCCAGTCCAATGATATTGGCCTCGTCGTCATATTCCGTACCAGGTGCCTGCTCAAGTACCGTTGCAACTCTCGCTCCAGACCATCCGAGTGCGCCGGCGAGCTTTTCGCGTGATACAGGTCCCCCCATCGCTAGCTGTCGGAGCAGCGCGACAAAGAGCGTTGCGAACTCTTTAGGATGATTGCCAGATGAAAGGCTTTCGGCAATCTTTTTGGAATAAATAGTCTTGTTCATTTTCCACCTGTTATATCGGGCAGCGATCAACCGAGATAAACCTTACTCGGCGGTTACGTCCTGCGCTTAAAAAAGACGAATTACTTTGTGCCTTGCCGGCGTTGCCATTCCTCGGCCAGCAGCTGGGCTTGCTGTAACTGTTCGGGCTTCATTTGAGCTGCATAGTCTGCAACGACTTTTGCTGCTGTCGGTTCTCCCGACGCTGCGGCCAGACTCATCCACTGGTATGCCTGCACCTGGTCGGGCGCGATGTCGGTAAGACCCTTTGCAAACAGCTGGGCCAGCCTGACTTGAGCCTGCGTGTGTCCCTGCTCGGCAGCGAGGCGGTACCACTTGAAAGCCTCTGCATCGTTGGCAGGAGCCGCACGCCCATTCTTATACATACCGTCGACTTCACTTCCGTAGAGGCGCCCGAGGTTGAACTGTGCATCGGCTTCACCCTGCTCGGCCGCCCTGCGGAACCACTGGATCGATGCCGCGTGGTTTTGCTTTACGCCCATACCGCATTTGTACGCAAGACCCATGATGTTCTGAGCCATGGCATCGCCAGCCCTGGCCTTCTTTTCCCAATCACTGACGGTCTCTGGCGACAATGTTTCAATCGCGGCGCCGAGCTTAGAAAAATCATAAGCCGCCAACGCTTGGTTTGGCATGCCTAACGTTGCGGTACTTGCCAGTACGATCGTCAAGCACGCGCGTACACGGCGTAATTTAAGTCTGATGTCACAAAACATAAAAACTCCTCTGTCCCTGTTTTGGTGCCCAAGGTTTAGCCGGCACAGCACGATAGCTGTGTCACATCCTTCGAAAAAGTCTGTGCCACCAGTTTGAGACCTTCAACCATGGTGAGGTAAGGGAAAAGCTGGTTAGCCAGATCCTGGACGGTCATGCGGGCCCGGATGGCAATCGCGGCAGTCTGGATGATTTCGCCTGCTTCCGGTGTCACAGCCTGGACTCCGAGAATGCGTCCGGACCCTGCCTCAGCAACAAGCTTGATAAAGCCGCGGGTATCGAAGTTGGCGAGTGCACGCGGCACATTGTCGAGCGTGAGCGTACGGCTTTCGGTTTGCAGACCAATGCGCTGGGCCTCTGCTTCACTGTAGCCTACCGTGGCAACTTGCGGATCGGTGAACACGACTGCCGGCATGGCGTCGAGATCGAGCTTTACGTCGCCGCCGGTCATATTAATGCCAGCCCGGGTACCAGCCGCGGCTGCAACGTAGACGTACTGAGGCTGGTCAGTGCAGTCGCCAGCTGCGTAAATGTTCGAAGCACTCGTGCGCATGCCTTGATCGATCAGGATGCGATGTTGCGAGTCAAACGTCACACCTGCGCGCTCGAGATTCAGGCTTGCGGTATTTGGCGTGCGGCCGGTGGCAACAAGCAATTGATCCACCTTTAACTCGCCCTGCGCGGTCGTCAGGATGAATTGGCGGTCGCAATAGGTCACGGCACTCGCCTGCGTCTGTGTCAGCACCGTGATGCCTTCCGCACGGAAAGCTGCAGTCACGGCCTCGCCAATGGCAGGGTCGTCACTGGCAAACAAGGTGCGCCGGGCCAGGACCGTCACCTCGCTGCCCAAGCGCGCAAACGCTTGTGCCAGTTCCAGTGCTACGACCGAGGCGCCAATTACTGCCAGCCGTTTAGGAATGGCTTCGCTAACCAGGGCTTCGGTGGACGTCCAATATGGCGTTCCTGCAAGACCAGGCAACGGCGGGATGGCAGCGCTTGCACCAGTGGCAATGAGACAGCGATCGAAGGCCACTTCGCGAGTGTCACCTTCTGCCGCTTCCACGATAAGCGTTTGGCCATCCTTGAATCGGGCGCTGCCTCGCACCAGATTGATCGACGGATTGCTTTCGAGGATGCTTTCATATTTAGCATGACGCAGCTCGTCCACACGGGCCTGCTGTTGCGCCAGCAGACGGTCACGCAGGACAACTGGGGGCGTTGCCGACAGTCCCACGTCAAAAGGACTTTCGCGTCGCAGATGAGCGATATGCGCTGCCCGAATCATGATCTTAGAAGGGACGCAGCCCACGTTGACGCAGGTGCCGCCGATAGTTCCCCGCTCGATCAGGGTGACACGGGCACCGTTTTCAGCTGCCTTCAGCGCTGCTGCCACAGCGGCGCCGCCAGTACCGATGATCGCCACATGCAGCTGACCTGCCGGTTTCTCCACCGCGCGCTCGCCGCTCAGCCACTGGGCGGCTTTGCCAAGGAGTCCTGGCTGTTCAACACTGCGCTCTTTGCTTTCAAATTCGTCTGTAGGCGTAGCACCGTAACCAAGGGCGCCCACTGCTGCTACGAGCGCGGACACGTCAAGCCTATTGCCTGTGACTTGCGCCTTGTTCGATGGATAATCGACAGCCGCTCGCGTTACGCCGGGGACCGCCAGCAGCGCGTCCTCAACGTGCCTTGTACAACTTGGGCAAGTCATTCCCGCCACGCTCAAACCAACTTCGTTTAACTCTTGCATTCCGCTCTCTCTTTTATCCGTTGTGCCCAAGCCAACTAGTACGACGCCTCGGTCACTGAATCGGTTGTGCGCTTCAGGGAACAGGCTCCGTGGGTCGTTTACAGGCTGCTCACGCGATGACGACCGGCAGAATCGCCTGAGCGGCATCTCTGCCGTGGTTCTAGCGATGCTGCCGTTATTTGTTGCCTTACTTCTTCAGCTCAGATGGGTAGCCTACATCCGTCGTCGCCTTGCTAAGCGCCTGGACGTTGGTCTTCGCATCGTCAAACGTTACGACGGCAAGCTTGGTTGAGAAGTCGACCTCGGTCTTGCTAACACCGTCGACCTTGCTCAAGGCCTTTTTAATGGTGATAGGACAAGTCGCGCAGGTCATGCCAGGAACGGCCAAGGTGACCGTCTGCGTGGCGGCCCACACCGGGGCAACAGCGGCGGCGAGGGCAAGGGAGGCAAACAGTTTCTTCATGATGAACTCCTGGTTAATAGAAAAATGGAACGACATAGGGAAATCCAAGCGCGACCAGGACCAGCACGGCCACGATCCAGAAAATCAGCTTGTAGGTGGCGCGCACCTGCGGAATCGCGCAGACCTCACCTGGCTTGCATGCCTGCACGGGCCGGTAAATCCGCTTCCAGGCGAAGAACAGCGCCACTAGCGCCGCGCCGATGAACAACGGTCGATAGGGTTCCAGCACCGTCAGGTTGCCGATCCAAGCACCGGAGAAGCCCAGGGCGACCAGTACTAGCGGCCCCAGGCAGCAGGTCGATGCAAGAATGGCGGCCAGCCCGCCGGCGAAGAGCGCACCGCGCCCGTTTTGTGGTTCAGACATACGTTGGCCCTTTTGAATTTGGATTGGATAGCGTAACCTTACTTCCGTACTCATGTACGGAGTCAAGCGATATGGAAAATAATTTGGAAAACCTGACCATTGGCGTTTTTGCCAAGGCGGCCGGGGTCAACGTGGAGACAATCCGCTTCTATCAGCGCAAGGGCCTGTTGCCGGAACCGGACAAGCCTTACGGCAGCATCCGCCGCTATGGGGAGGCGGACGTGGTTCGGGTGAAATTCGTGAAATCGGCACAGCGGCTGGGGTTCAGTCTGGACGAGATTGCCGAGCTGTTGCGGCTCGACGATGGCACCCACTGCGAGGAGGCCAGCAGCCTGGCCGAGCACAAGCTCCAAGACGTGCGCGAGAAGATGGCCGATTTGGCGCGCATGGAGGCTGTGCTGTCTGACCTGGTGTGCGCCTGCCATTCGCGGCAGGGGAATGTTTCGTGTCCGCTGATTGCGTCGTTGCAAGGTGGAACGAGCTTGGCAGGGGCTTCCACAGCTTAGCGTGCTTTATTTTCCGTTTTCTGAGACGACCACAGATCAGAAAAGACTGTGCAGCCGACTCTTGATATTCCGTGCAGTCACCTTCTGAAAATGACACTGGTGGCGCAGGGTCTCGATCCGCGTGCGGATAGACGATTCAATACCTGCGGCGTCCAGACTACATTCGGCCAGCAGCTCGCCGTGCTTGCCGTGGTCCATAAAGGTATCGGGCAGGCCCAGTTGAAGTACCGGCATGGTAACCAGGCGGCTGTTCAGGAATTCGGTCACGGCGCTGCCTGCACCACCGGCAATGGCGTTTTCTTCCAGGGTCACCAGTAGTTCATGCTGCTCGGCCAGCTCCAGCACCAGTTCTTCATCCAGGGGTTTGACGAAACGCATGTCTGCGACCGTCGCGCCGATGGCTTCTGCTGCCTCCAGAGCAGGCGCCAGCAGGGTGCCAAAGTTGAGGATGGCAACACCTTTGCCGTTGCGAATCCGGCGGCCCTTGCCAATCTCAAGCGGCGTCAGTTCCTGTTGAATTTCGGCACCGGGGCCCGTGCCACGGGGGTAGCGCACCGATGCCGGTCCTTCGTAGAGCATGCCGGTCTGGAGCATCTGGCGGGTTTCGTTTTCGTCCGACGGTGTCATCACCACCATGTTCGGCACGCAGCGCAGGTAGCTGATGTCGAAAGCGCCAGCGTGGGTCGGACCGTCTTCACCGACCAGGCCTGCGCGATCAATCGCGAACAGCACATCCAGATTCTGGATAGCGACATCGTGAATCAGTTGATCGTACGCCCGCTGCAGGAACGTCGAGTAGATGGCGACCACCGGCTTGGCGCCGTCACAGGCGAGCCCTGCGGCCAGCGTGACTGCGTGCTGTTCGGCGATGGCGACATCGAAGTAGCGTTCCGGGAAGCGCTGTGAGAATGCCAGCAGATCCGAGCCTTCACACATGGCCGGGGTGATGCCCACCACGCGCTCATCCTGTTCGGCGGAATCGCACAGCCATTGCCCGAAGACGTTGGCATATTTGGGCTTCTTCGGTTTCGGCTTGACCGGTTCGGGTTTACTGGGTGGAACCGGCTCGATCTTGTTGATGGCGTGATAGCCGATCGGATCGGCTTCGGCCGGGGCAAAACCCTTGCCTTTGGTCGTCACCACATGCAGGAACTGCGGACCTTCAAGTTCGCGGATGTTCTCCAGGGTTTCAACCAGCAGGGGCAGGTCGTGGCCATCGATCGGGCCGATGTAGTTGAACCCCAGTTCCTCGAACAGCGTGCCAGGGGCAATCATGCCCTTGAAGTGTTCCTCGGTCTTCTTGGCCAGCGCCATCAGGTGTGGCGCTCCCTGCAGAACCTTCTTGCTGCTATCGCGGACCTGATTGTAGGTGCGACTGGACAGCAGTTTGGCAAAGTAGTTGGACAGCCCGCCAACGTTCCGGGAAATCGACATGTCATTGTCGTTGAGGATCACCAGCATGTCGGCGTGCAGGTGACCGGCGTGGTTCAGTGCCTCGAACGCCATGCCGGCGGTCATGGCGCCGTCACCAATAACGGCAATGCTCTTTCGGCCGGTCTGCTGCAGGCGTGCTGCGATCGCCATGCCCAGCGCTGCGCTGATGGAAGTGCTGGAATGGCCGACGCCAAAGGTGTCGTAGTCGCTTTCGGCCCGTTTCGGGAAGCCGGCCAGACCGCCTTTGCGGCGGATGCTTCCCATGGACTCTTTCCGTCCGGTCAGGATCTTGTGGGGGTAGGCCTGATGGCCGACGTCCCACACCAGGCGGTCGCTCGGCGTATCAAAGACGTAGTGAAGGGCGACGGTAAGCTCAAGCACGCCCAGGCCGGCCCCGAAATGACCGCCAGTCTGGCCCACTGACCATAACAGAAAGGCCCTGAGCTCCCGGGCCAGCCGGGTCAGCTGTTCCGGGGCCAGCTCTCTGAGCTGGGCCGGTTCGTCAATCCGGTCCAGAAGCGGCGTATTGGGCCGCTGTGACGGGATTTCCTTGAAAATATAAGTGTCCTGCATCTGCTCGGGTCTTTTCCGGTACGTTCAGTAACTGACTGGCATTATAAGGGAACAGGGGAAGCTGTTTCACACAAAGCGGGCCAGTTGTTACGAAAATATTTACGGCCAGTGTGCGCCTTCGGAGCGCCGGGGTTCAATGGGTTCTTGCCACCACGTAATCGGCCATTGCCCGCAGGGGGTCTGCTTCGGGACCAAACGCCTGCAAACTTTGCTGGGCCTGTTCCAGCAGATTGGCCAGGTGCTCCCTGGCGCCTTCCAGGCCAAGCAGGGCGGGGTAGGTGGGTTTGGCGCGGGCGGCATCCGAGCCCTGGGGTTTGCCAATGACCGTGGTGTCCCCTTCTATGTCCAGCAGGTCATCCTGAACCTGAAAGGCCAGGCCCAGTGCCTTGGCATACTGTGTAAGAGAGGCCAGAGCCTGCTCGTTGACCGACGGCGCGGTCAGGGCACCGATCCGCACGCTGGTCTCGATCAACGCGCCAGTCTTGTGCCGGTGCATGGTTTCAAGCTGGGCCAGTGCCAGGGTCTTGCCCACCGATTCAAGATCAATGGCCTGACCACCAACCATTCCTCCGTGGCCACTGGCCCGGGCCAGTTCCCTGACCATGAGCAGCCGCACGGATTCCGATAACCCCGGAGCCTCGGCGAGCCAGCCGAAGGCCAGCGCTTGCAGGGCATCTCCGGCGAGGATGGCAGTGGCTTCGTCGAAGGCAATGTGGGTAGTGGGCCGTCCGCGGCGTAATTCGTCGTCGTCCATGGCCGGCAGGTCATCGTGGATCAGTGAATAGGCATGGATCAGCTCCACCGCGCAGGCCGGAATCAGGGCTTCGTCACCAGTCTGTCCCAGTGCCCTGGCTGCCGCGAGGCATAACGCCGGCCGGATTCGCTTGCCACCGCCCAGCACGCTGTAGCGCATGGCTTCCTGCAGCCGGCCAGAGGCGGAATCACGGGTAATGCACCGATCCAGTTCCGCATCGACGCGGGCCCGGCAGGTTTCCAGAAAATCAGAGGCAAGCAGGTTCTTTCCGGACATCAGTCAGCATCATCCGGTGAGAACGGGCGGGTTTCCAGGGTGCCGTCGCTGTTCTGGACCAGTTGTTCGACCCGTTGCTCGGCGCTCTTCAACGCCTGCTGGCATTCCCGGGTCAGCTTTACACCCCGCTCGAACGCCGTCAGGGACTGTTCCAGGGACAGCTCGCCCTGCTCCAGATCGCGAACCAGCTTTTCCAGTTCATCAAGAGACTTCTCAAAATCAGCTATCGATGTGGCGCCTTGTTCACCGGCCATCAGAGGCCCTCCGATCGGGTGGCAGAATTTCGCGGATTATACCAGAGCCAGATCGCTATCGCCGCCAGTGGAAGTGACGTCGTTCACCGGTCCGGGCATCCGGACCCCAGTTCTGTTCCGTCACCTCGATTTCACCGCTGGCTGAAACGGTCACCACGGTGGTTGCCCGGGTGCCGTAATCTGAGCCGACGATAAAGGGCGACGACAGGAAGCGCTCGGTCTCCAGCCCAACGCCGGTGTCAGGCAGCAGGTGGTCCGGTGCCGGCGTGCTGTCCTGAAGCAGAGGAATCAATTCGTTGTGCAGCTTTTCTGCGTGGCGGCCGGCAGCGGCAACGGTGTCCCCTGCGGCCTGTCGGAGGCGCAGAAGTTTGGGCCAGGGTGTCTGCAGAAGGTGATTGCTCAGGCCGTAGACCCCGCGGTGGATCCGCCGGCCGGGGTGGGCATCCCGGTTACTGAAATACCAGCCGTCTCCCGTGGTCAGGTGAACGAGGTTGAAGCCGGAAAACTGATCGGCTTCATCAAGTAGATAGCCCTCAAGCCTATCCCGGGAATCGGTGAGGGCCCGCAAGGGCAGTTCGCCCCGGCTGATTCGACCGGTCTCCGGTGTGCCTTCCCGTACATTGGTCACGGCACTGACCTCGCCATCGGCATTGACTGCAAGCCAGGTGCCCCCGGAAAGCAGATCACGGCCGGCAAGCACGCGGGTGCCGGATTCTGTGGTCCACCAGTCCATGGCGGCTGTTGGGCGACGGAAGAATTCATCCCGGTTGGCGGCAACAACCAGCGGGAAATGAGGGTTCTGGCCAAGGGCGAAAGCGATCAGGCACATGGTTTAGGAGTAGGCTCCCGGATTTAATGAAGTTGACTCTTGCGCTGTGTATCATACCAGCCTTGGTTTTCCCGGGTGCGTCTCAAACTATGACCCTTTTCTATGTAATAGCATCTTATCTGGCCCTTGGCGCCCTGGCGGGCACCGTCGCGGGCCTGTTTGGCATTGGCGGCGGGCTGATCATCGTGCCTGTGCTGATGTTCAGCTTTGGTCTGCAGGGAATCAATCCGGACATTATTCCCCATCTGGCGGTTGGCACCTCGCTGGCGACCATTGTCTTTACCTCGGTCAGCTCCATTCGCTCCCACAACAAGCACGGTGCCGTGCGCTGGGATCTGTTCCGGCCCATGACCGCGGGGATTGTGGCCGGTGCCCTGGTTGGCGCCTGGACCGCGTCCCTGATGAGCGGGCGAGCGCTGGAACTGCTGATCGGTATTTTCGTGATTCTGGTGGGCCTGAAGATGTTTTACCAGGTCGACCCCAAGCCCGGTCGTGATGTTCCCGGCGTCGCAGGGCTGGGCGTTGCCGGGGGCGGTATCGGCTGGGCGTCGGCGATTTTCGGAATCGGCGGTGGAACTCTGACGGTTCCCTATCTGAGCTGGTGCAACGTGCGGATGCAGCAGGCGGTGGGCACATCGGCTGCCTGCGGCCTGCCTATCGCCATTGCCGGTGCTCTGGGTAACATCTGGACAGGGTGGGACAATCCCGCACTGCCGGAACCGAGCGCCGGCTTCATTTATCTGCCGGCCCTGATCGGTATTATTCTCACCAGCGTTTTCTTTGCCCGGGTGGGCGCCAATCTGGCACATCGGCTGAACCCCCGGATTCTCAAGCGTACTTTCTCCATCATGCTCCTGCTGGTGGGGCTCCGTTTTCTCCTGAGCTGAGAGGTAGTATATGCTGCAGCATCCCCAGATTGATCCGGTGGCCATTGCCATCGGCCCCCTCAAGATCCACTGGTACGGTCTGACTTATCTGTTCGGTTTTCTAGCCGGCTGGTGGCTTGGACGCATTCGCACCCGCAAGCCCTGGTCGCCGATCAACGAAGAGCAGATGGGCGACCTTCTGTTTTACCTGGCCCTGGGGGTCATCCTGGGCGGCCGCTTCGGCTATGTCCTGTTCTACAACTTTGACGCCTTCCTGGCGGACCCGCTCTGGCTGCTGCGGGTCTGGGAAGGGGGCATGTCTTTCCACGGCGGTTTGCTGGGCGTGATGTTTGCCATGTGGTGGTATGGCCGCAAGGTGGGCAGCGGATTCTGGCGCCTGGCCGACTTTGTGGCGCCGCTGGTGCCCCTTGGACTCGGCGCAGGGCGGATCGGCAACTTTATTAACGGCGAGTTGTGGGGCAAGCCCACTGACGTTGCCTGGGGTATGGTGTTTCGAACGGCTCCGGATTCTCTCGCCCGTCATCCCTCCCAGCTTTACCAGTTTGCCCTGGAAGGCGTTGCCCTGTTCGTGATCCTGTGGTGGTTCTCATCCCGGCAGCGCCCGACCATGGCGGTTTCCGGTCTGTTCCTCATTTGCTACGGCGTGTTCCGCTTCCTGGTGGAATTCGTGCGTCAGCCGGATCCGCAGCTGGGCTATCTTGCCTTTGACTGGCTTACCATGGGGCAGGTACTGTCCTTCCCGATGATCGTTGCCGGCGCCGCCCTGATGTTTATTGCCTACCGGAGACAAGCCCGATGAAAGCCTATCTCGACCTTATGCAAGACGTTGTTGATAACGGATTCGACAAGGGAGACCGCACCGGTGTCGGCACCCGGTCGGTGTTTGGCCGTCAGATTCGCTTCAACCTCCAGGAGGGCTTTCCGCTGGTCACTACCAAGAAAGTCCACCTGCGCAGCATCATTTACGAACTGCTCTGGTTCCTGCGGGGCTCCACCGACAACTCCTGGCTGCAGGAACGGAAGGTCTCGATCTGGAACGAGTGGGCATTGGAGAATGGTGACCTTGGGCCTATCTATGGCAAACAGTGGCGAAGCTGGCAGTGCCCCAATGGCGAGGTGGTTGACCAGATCAGCGAAGTGATCGAGCAGATTCGCACCAAACCGAATTCCCGCCGGCTGATCGTGTCCGCCTGGAACCCCGCTGAGCTTCCGGATGAGTCCATCGGTCCCCAGGATAACGTTCGCGAGGGTCGCATGGCGCTGGCACCCTGTCACTGCCTTTTCCAGTTCTACGTGGCCGACGGCAAGCTCTCCTGCCAGCTTTACCAGCGAAGCGCCGATCTGTTCCTGGGCGTACCTTTTAATATTGCCTCGTACGCCTTGCTGACGCACATGATTGCCCAGCAGTGTGATCTGGATGTCGGTGAGTTTGTGCATACCTTCGGCGACTGCCATCTGTACCAGAACCACCTGACCGACGACATCGTCTTCGAGCAGCTGAAACGCGAGCCCCGGGCCCTGCCTAAACTCGTGATCAAGCGCAAGCCCGCGAGCATCTTCGAATACGAGCTGGAAGATTTCGAGTTTGAGGGTTATGACCCCTATCCGGGCATCAAGGCGCCGATTGCCATTTGACCGAACCCCGAAGAGACGAGTACATGAGAAAAGCCCTGATCGTTGCCATGTCCCGTAACCGGGTTATTGGCCGTAACAACAAACTGCCCTGGTATCTTCCGGGTGACCTTCGTTATTTCAAGCAGGCTACCATGGGCAAGCCCATTATCATGGGCAGGAAGACCTGGGACTCCATTGGGCGGCCATTGCCGGGACGGATGAACGTGGTGATCTCGCGCAATGAAGAGTGGGAAGCGCCAACCGGAACAGTGGCTGCGAAGTCTTTGCCCGAAGCGCTGGTGAAGGCCGAGGCGCAGGCGGAGCTGGAAGGTGGTGACGAAGTGATGATTATCGGTGGCGGGCAGATCTACGCCGAGGCATTGCCGATGGTTGATCGGATGTACATCACCCAGGTGCACGCTGAGGTGGACGGCGATGCGTTTTTTCCGGAAGTAAACTGGGATGAGTGGGAAGAAATCGGACGGGAGGATTTCTCCGCGTCCGATAACAACCCTTACGACTACAGTTTCGTGGTCTATCAGCGTCAGGCTTAAGCCTGACGAGGCGGGCGCTTGCCTGCGGGCTTGCCGCCCTTGCCGGGCGGTTTGCCTCGACCACCGGGGCCGCCACGACCCTTCGGGCCACCTTTCTTGAAACCGCCTTTCGGGCCCTTGCGATTCTCGCCCGGACGACCGCCGCCACCTTTACGATCACGGCGGGGAGGTGTTGCCGACACGGTTGGCAAGGCCTCTGGCTGCTCGAGGGGCAGGGAGCCTGGCTGGGCTGCTTCCATCCAGCAGGCGAGGGCGCCGGCTACCATGGCCATGTCCATGTCATTGCGCTCGGCGATTTCGTCCAGCAGCGACATCGCCTTTGCCAACTTCTTGTCTTCCGCAAAGCCCAGCAGTTGGGACTCGAACTGCTGCTCCCTCATTTTCTTGAGCTCAACGGGAGACGGCAACTCGTAAGCTTCCATCGGCGAGTTTGTTGCGCGTTCAAGCGTTCGCAGCCAACTGCGCTCGCGGGGTGTTACCAGCAGGATCGCCTTGCCTTCGCGACCGGCACGACCAGTACGACCAACCCGATGGATGTACGCTTCAGTGTCGTAGGGAACGTCGTAGTTGATGACGTGTGTGATACGGGACACGTCCAGACCGCGTGCTGCCACGTCGGTGGCAATGATAATGTCTTTCTTTCCGCGCTTCAGGTCTTCAACCGTTTGTTCACGCTGGCGTTGGTTCAGGTCACCGCTCAGGGGCGCGACCGCGTGGCCCCGGGCAGAAAGCTTTTCGGCCAGCATGGTGGTTTCCGCTTTGGTGCGCACAAAAATTATGGCGGCATCAATCGGCTCAACTTCCAGAATGCGGGTCAGGGCATCCAGCTTGCGCTCAGCATAGACCGGCAGAACGAACTGGGAGATACGCTCGACCGTGCGGGTTTCGCTTTCAATGCGAACTTCTGTGGCGTTGCGCAGGTAGGTCTGGGCCACTTTCTTGATCTGCGGCGGCATGGTGGCCGAGAACAATGCCCGTTGGCAGTTCTCCGGGGTCTTAGCCAGGATCGCTTCCACGTCGTCGATAAAGCCCATGCGCAGCATTTCGTCGGCTTCATCAAGAACCAGCGCTTTCAGGCTGTCCAGCTTCAGGGTACCTTTGCGCAGGTGGTCGAGCATCCGGCCCGGTGTGCCCACGATCACCTGGGCACCGCGACGCAGGCCCTTGATCTGGGGATAAAAGTCCTGGCCACCGTAAATGGGCAGAACGTGGAAATTCCGGAACTTGCTGGCATAGGTGGTAAACGCTTCCGCCACCTGGATGGCAAGTTCCCGTGTTGGGGCCAGAACCAGAATCTGGGGATCGGTAACAGAGGCGTCAATCCGGCTCAGCAGGGGCAATGCAAATGCCGCGGTCTTACCGGTTCCGGTCTGGGCAACGCCCAGCAGATGGTTACCGGCCAGCAGCGCGGGGATCGCCTGGGCCTGGATGGGTGACGGGGTTTCGTAGCCAACGGCGGACACAGCTTCAAGTACGGCTGGATCCAGCCCCAGTTCGGCAAAGGACAATTCAGACATTGATTCACTCGGAATTCGGGAGGTAGAGCATTGCCGGGCAATGCATGTTGTGCCGACATTATAGCGGCTTTGTTGCTGCTTTAATACGCAAAACCCCGGCGAGGCTATAGGTAGTTGCCGGGGACAGGCCATTGCGTTGCCATCCGATGCCGGGGAATCTTTGTCATGAGTCCTGTAGGCAGCTAACCGCTGCTCGGGCTCGGCACTCTGCGCCGCCAGACGGTAACCGTGTTCGGCCAGGAAAAATGGCGGCTCAGGCCGCCATTTCCGATTTCAGGGCATCGATGATGATGCGGGCGAAATCTTCCGGTGAATCTTCCTGCAGGAAATGTCCGCCCCGAAGCGTGATGTGAGGCTGGCCGTGGGCACCGGGAATCCGGCGCTGCATGTGCCTGTCGCCGCCCCGGGTAATCGGGTCGCCACTGCTGAAGCAGGTGATGAAGGGCTTCTTCCACTTCTCCAGGACCTGCCAGGCCGCCTTGTTGGCGTCGCTGTCCGGTGTATCCGGTTCCGTCGGAACCAGTTTTGGAAACGCCCTGGCTCCGGCCTTGAACTCTGCTGACGGGAATGGGGCTTCGTAAGCGGCAATTTCAGCTTTGCTCAGGGTGCGATCGGTGCCCAGTTGCACGATACGACCGACCGGGAACCAGGGGCTGTGGGTGGCAAATGCCTTCCACATGGAAAATACCGCTGGAACAGGCGTTTCGCCGGTCGGCAGCATGCCGTTTCCGACGATGATTCGGCTGAATCGCTGACGGTGTTCCGCGGCCAGTCGCAGGCCCAGCAACGATCCCCAGTTCTGGCACACAAGGGTGATATTGGTCAGGTTGAGCTGTTCAAGCCAACTGGCCAGCCACGTGAGATGGCGGCCGTAACTGTAGTCTGTAACCGACGCCGGCTTGTCGGATTTGCCGAAGCCGATCAGATCCGGGGCCAACACCCGGTGACCGGCCTCGGCCACCAGAGGGATCATGTGCCGGTACAGGTAGGACCAGGATGGTTCGCCGTGGAGCATGAGAACCGGCGAGGCGTTTCTAGGGCCTTCGTCAACGTAGTGCATCCGGAGACCCGGTTCTACGTCAAGATGGTTTGGAGCAAAGGGGTAATCCGGAAGACCTGCGAAGCGGGCTTCATCGGTTCTCAGAATACGCATGCCATCGACTGTCCTGACTGATTGGTTGCGTGATTGCCGGGCGGCATCCGGTGCTCATAGTGCCCTACTACAATCGTCGAAGATCAGGATAAAGCAGATGGAAATTTTGTGTGTTTGAGTTGCGTAACAGAGCGTTGTGGCTTTGAATCAGGACGCAATGCCAAACAGGCGTTCGGGGTTGTCAACGCGGGCCAGAGCGTCATCGCAACAATTGACGGCGCCGCAATCGTCGGCTGAGCAAAGGCCAATGGTCTGGCACTCCATGTTCTGGTGCTGGTCGCCCTCATTCCGGAAAATCCGGGCCCTGGAGAGAATCGAGTGGCAGTGGCCACAAAGGAGTGTGGGAACCGCGCTGCCTTCAGCAAGAAGTGCTGTGTATTGATGTTGTTCAGTCATAAATATCCTCCTGATACTGCCCAACATATGGGCCAAGTATGACATTTCAAAGTCGGGATGCCGGTGTTATACGGCTTAACTGTCAGGATCGACCAGTGGCCGACGGTTGGAGCGCTTGTCATCCCAGTCAAGTTCCTTGGGGTCATACCAGCCGATTGCCCCCAGCACTCTCTCCCGAGTCTGTGGCGACAGGGTAGGCCACAGCTCCTGGAAGTCCTCGAGGCCGAGCTCCCTCTGCTTCATCTGCTTGCTCTGGAGCCGGTTGATAATGCGTGGTAGCTGCAGGGCCTCGCCTAGCTGACCCGGCACCATGACTTCCTGACCCATCACTTTGCGCCGGTGCGTTCGGGCGGCCAGAACCTTGCGCAACTCGGTGGCCGCATCCAGGGCTGTTTCGATGGTGAAGGTTTCCAGTTCCAACAACATGACCTGTCTATTAGTTGATCAACAACCGTCCACTATAACCCGAAGACAGCTACAGTGGCCACGCCAGCGTGGTAGGGTAGAATGACTCGTTATATCGCAGAACCAACATCAGGGAACCGCATAATCTATGTACGCAAAACTTGAAACACGGACTTTTCTGGCGTTGCTGGTCGGCGTTTCCCTTGCCTTTGTTTTTCTTATGAAGCCCTTTTTCGGGCCCATATTCTGGGCGGTCGCCATCGCCCTGATTTTCCACCCGGTGCAGCAACTGCTGGAGCGGAAACTCGGGGACAGGCCCAATGTAAATGCACTGATTACCCTGTGTATCTGCATGTTCATCGTGGTTATCCCGGTTCTGGTACTGGTGACCTCATTGGTTGCCGAGGGCGTCGCGCTTTATCAGCAGATCCAGAGTGGTGAAATACGCCCCGGGGAATACATAGATCGGGTCAACCAGTCGTTCCCCGCCATCCAGGCCTTCCTGGCACAGTTTGATATCAGCTTTGCCGAGCTGAGGGACCGGGCCGTGAGTATCTTTGTCGGAGGAAGCCAGTTCCTGGGCAGGCAGGCGCTGGGCGTGGGCCAGAATACCTTCCAGTTTTTTCTGGGCCTGGCCTTGATGGTGTACCTGGCGTTCTTTCTGCTTCGGGATGGCCGTGCGCTGGTCGAGCTGATGATTCGGGCTCTGCCGCTGGGCGATGAGCGGGAGCGGTTGCTGTTTGCCAAGTTTGCGGAGGTGACCCGCGCGACCGTCAAGGGCAACCTGCTGATTGCCATCATCCAGGGGGCTCTGGGCGGGCTGATTTTCTGGATCCTGGGCATCAGCGGTGCGTTGCTCTGGGGTGTGGTTATGGCGATCGTATCGCTGTTGCCGGCTGTGGGTGCGGCGTTGGTCTGGGTGCCGGCAGCCATCTACCTGGCGGCCGTGGGCGATGTTGTCGAAGCGGTGGTGCTGACAGCCTTTGGCGTGGTGGTCATCGGGTTGGCAGACAACCTGCTGCGCCCGGTACTGGTTGGTCGTGATACCAAACTGCCGGACTACATTGTTCTGTTGTCGACCCTTGGGGGCATTGTCATGTTCGGCATCAACGGATTCGTAATGGGACCGCTGGTAGCTGCACTGTTTATGGCGTTCTGGGGCATTTTCATCCGCGAATTCAGCGAAGAAGCCCACCGCCCAGCCGCTTCTGCGGACGAAGAGACCCCTGCGCAAAGCAAGAAAACGGGACATGATGTCCCGTAAGGCGACATGCGACAAAAGTATGGTAGTCTTTTAACCGTTTGCCCCAGCCTGTGGAGATAGGCACCACACAACAAGAAAGAAACGGATATCGATGAGATATCAGGAGTTAGCAGGTGAGTACCATGAGAAACGCAACAACCCGATTGGGACGCCTGGCCGCAGCGGCCGGATTGGCGGTCACACTGGGCTTTGCCCCTGCAGCCTTCGCGGATGAGATCGTTGCACTCAAGAACGCGCTCTACGGAGCAGGATACGACATTACCAATGTCAGCCCGCAGATGGATGACTCAACCCGGTCCGCGCTAACCCGGTTCCAGCAGGATAATGGTCTTCAGGCCACGGGAAATCTGGACGATCCGACCAAGGAAGCCTTGGGTATGATATCGGTTCAGGTTGCCGCTTCGGCACCGTCACAGTCCGCCGCAGCCAGCAGCGCGCCGGCTCAGGAGTCGGCTTCTTCCGCGGCAGAAACCTCGGCCCCGGAGCCTGAGCAGGATGACGCCATTGAAGAAGAGGAAGATGGCGGCTGGTCGCTCTGGTAATCGGAGTTTCCTGAACAAAAAAGCCCGGCGAGATGTCCCGCCGGGCTTTTTTGTTGGTTCAGGATCTCAGTGCTCAGTCGAGCTTTTCGAGATCCCTAACGGCGCCCTTATCGGCGCTCGTGGCCAGTAGCGCATAGGCTTTCAGGGCTGCAGACACCTTGCGGTCCCGTGGCAGTTCCGGTTTCCAGCCCTTGGCGTCCCTGGCTTCCCGGCGACGATCCAGTTCGGGCTGATCCAGCTCCACGTTGATGCTCCGGTTCGGAATGTCGATGCGGATTGTGTCGCCATTTTCGATCAGGCCAATGGCTCCGCCGGCGGCCGCTTCCGGCGACGCGTGGCCGATGGACAGGCCGGAAGTGCCGCCAGAGAAACGTCCGTCCGTCAGTAGCGCGCAGTCTTTGCCGAGTCCCTTGGATTTCAGGTAGCTGGTCGGATACAGCATTTCCTGCATGCCCGGTCCGCCACGGGGCCCTTCGTAACGGATGATGACAACCTCGCCCGGCTTGACCTCGTCGGAGAGAATTCCGGCAACGGCGGAATCCTGGCTCTCGAATACCCTTGCCTTGCCTTCGAACACGAAGATGCTCTCGTCTACGCCCGCAGTCTTGACCACGCAGCCGTCCAGGGCAATATTGCCATAGAGTACGGCCAGGCCGCCTTCGGAACTATAGGCATTCTCAACCGAACGGATGCAGCCGGTTTCCCGGTCACCGTCCAGGGTTGGCCAGCGGGTGCTCTGGGAGAAGGCGGTCTGCGTGGGAATGCCGGCGGGACCGGCCTTGTAGAACTCGACCACTTCGGTGGGCGGCGACCTCATGATATCCCAGGTCTCGAGCGCTTCTCGCATGGTCTTGCTGTGCACGGTGGGAAGGTCGGTATTGATCAGACCGCCCCGTTCCAGCTCGCCGAGAATGCCCATGATACCGCCGGCCCGGTGCACATCTTCCATGTGATATTTGGGTGAGTTCGGAGCCACTTTGCAGAGTTGCGGAACACGACGTGACAGCTGGTCGATCTCGTTCAGGGTGAACGGAACACCGCCTTCCTGGGCAGCCGCCAGCAAGTGGAGGATGGTGTTCGTTGAGCCGCCCATGGCGATGTCCATGACCATGGCGTTTTCAAAAGCCGCCATTGAAGCAATGCTCAACGGCAGTACGCTGGCGTCATCCTCCTCGTAATAGCGCCGCGCATTCTCCACAATCTGTCGGCCGGCTTTGAGGAACAGCTGCTCCCGGTCGGCGTGCGTTGCCAGGAGCGAACCGTTGCCCGGCAGCGCCAGACCGATGGCCTCGGTGAGGCAGTTCATGGAGTTGGCGGTGAACATGCCGGAACAGGAGCCACAGGTCGGACAGGCGCTGCGCTCATACTCTTCCACCTGTTCGTCGGAGGCGTTGGGATCTGCAGCAATGACCATGGCGTCCACCAGGTCGAGCTTGTGCTCCGACAGTTTGGTCTTGCCTGCTTCCATGGGGCCGCCAGAGACGAAGATCGTGGGGATGTTGAGGCGCATGGCAGCCATCAGCATGCCCGGGGTGATCTTGTCGCAGTTGGAAATACACACAAGCGCATCGGCACAGTGGGCATTGACCATGTACTCTACGGAGTCGGCGATGATCTCCCGGGATGGCAGGGAGTAAAGCATGCCGTCATGGCCCATGGCGATGCCATCATCGACCGCGATGGTGTTGAATTCCTTGGCAACACCGCCGGCGGACTCGATTTCGCGGCACACCAGTTGCCCGAGGTCCTTAAGGTGCACGTGGCCGGGCACGAACTGGGTGAAAGAGTTGGCAACCGCGATGATCGGTTTGCCGAAGTCGCCGTCTTTCATGCCGGTGGCGCGCCAGAGGGCACGGGCGCCGGCCATGTTGCGGCCTGCGGTGGATGTCCGCGAACGATACTGGGGCATGGGGTTCTTTTCTCTCTGTTGTTACCTGATGACGTTGATCAAAAAAACAGAGGATACCAGATTAGACTCCAGGCGCATGGTTGTTTTCAGAGCCTCTGTTTACAATAGTTAACACAGTTGCCAACTTATTTTCCGGTTTGATCCGACAAGGAGTATGCCTATGGCCGGCCAGGAAAGCCTGCCGCTTCGTCGCCTTAAAGAGTTCCAGCCTTTGAACCGGCTGACCGATGACCAGTTGGTTTTGCTTGCCAGCCGGGCCGAGCGTCGTACCCATGGGCCCGGGCAGAGGGTTCTGGAACGTGGTGTCCGTGACGGTCTCGATTTTTTCCTGGTGGCAGGAAAGATTGAGCTTGAGTCCGTGGATGGCCGAAAAACGATCATCGAAGCCGAAACAGAGAAAGCTCAAAACCCGATTGCCAGACTCCAGCCACGGATGTACGACGTTACAGCCGTCAAACCCTCGGAATTCCTGGTCGTCGAGCAGGACATCCTTAACCAGTTGCTGCGTTCGGCGCCTGTCGAACAGGTTGAGATGGATTCAGGTGAAGGCAATGGAGGGCTCGAGAGCGAGGAACATCACCTGCTGATGGAATTCCTGTCGGAGCTGAGATCGAACCAGGTGAAGCTTCCCAGTGTGCCGGATGTGGCCTGGAAGGTCCGGCGGGCGGTAGATCGCGAGGAGTCGACGGCGGATCAGGTGGCTCTTGCCGTATCGGCCGACCCGGCGATGGCGGCCAAGCTCGTTCGCGCCTGTAACAGCCCGCTTTATCGCGGATTCAGTGATGTCCGGAATGTCCGGGAAGCAGTGGTCCGTTTGGGCATGCGCACTACCCGCCAGCTGGTGACGGTGTTTTCCATGCGTGAGGTGTTCAAGACTCGTCAGGCGTCGCTTCAGAAAGAGATGGAAAAGCTTTGGCGTCACTCTCGTGAAGTGGCTGCGCTTTGCTGGGTGCTGGCGGATCACGCCACCAAACTGAATCCGGAGGAGGCGTTGCTGGCGGGGCTGCTCCATGATATCGGCGTGGTACCGATCCTGGTCCAGGCGGAACATCATGTGAATCTCTTTGCCGATGAGGCCAACCTCAGCCATGCAATCCGCGAACTCAGGGCGGATGTGGGTACGGCGGTTCTGGAGAACTGGTCGTTCCCGCCGACGTTCGTTGAGGCGGTCCGTCATGCCGAGGACTGGGGCTATGAATGCCGAGAGACATCACCCCAATTGGTGGATGTGGTTATCGTGGCGCAATTGCATTCGATGATCGGTTCCAGCCAGAATGCCGAGCTTCCCCCGTTCGACCAGGTGCCAGCGTATCGGCGTCTGGGCGAGCTTGAACTCAATGCTTCTCGCAGTTTGCAGCTTCTGACGGAGGCCAGGGCCCGGGTCGACGAAGTTCAGCAATTGTTGTCCATCCGGTGATTGTCCGGGCTGTGTAAACTGTGGAGTCTGCTTTCCGGTGACTGTTGCACTTATGAATGTACCTTTGTTCCCCCTGAATTCCATCGTCCTGCCCAGGGGGAGGATTCCCTTGCAGCTGTTCGAGCCGCGCTACATCGACATGCTGACCCGTTGTCTCAAGGAGGATCGTGGGTTCGTTGTGGTGCTGTTGCAGGAAGGCGGAGAGGCCGGGCGCACCGCCGCCTTCTACGATATCGGCACCTATGTACGTATTATTGATTTCCAGCAGCTGGAAAACGGCCTTCTGGGGATTACCGTTGAGGGCGAATCCAAGGTCTCCGTGGTCCGCAGCTGGCAGCAGGAAGACGGCCTGAATGTGGGGGACGTAGAGTGCCTGATTGAAGAGGCAGAGAGTGAGGTGCCGGAGCGTTTCAGCGAGTTGCCCTCGGTTCTTAAGGCGTTGTTTCGTCATCCGGTCATCCGGGACCTGAACATGGACATTGACTATGGTGATGCCCGGGATGTTGGCTGGCGGCTCACGGAACTTCTGCCCCTGGACAAACAGGAGAAGCAGAAGCTGGTGGAATTGCAGGACCCTCTGGAGCGGCTCACCCGGCTACAGGGGCTTCTGGAGGCGCTAGAAGAAGGCTAGGTGCCAGCAACCGGCCTGAAGTTCAGAACCGCCTGATCCCAGGACAGCAGGATGTAGGCTCCCGTAAGGATTAACCAAACCACCGCTGCACCAACGATGGTGATATCCGGCGCCAACGGAACCTTGTCATAGCGGCTGTAACTGGCCCGCACCGCACCGGTAACGGCCAGGGCAAGCAGCAGTCCTCCAATCACATCGGTGAACCAGTGCACCCCAAGGTAGAGCCGGCTCAAAGCCACGGGCACCAGTGGCAGCGAGAGCAGCACGTAGTATTGCCAACGTCTCCGATGCCTGCTTTCGCCGGCGACGAAACTTGCCAGCAGCGTCACCAGCAGGGTGATGCCCGCCGTGTGACCACTGGGAAAAGCGCCGGAATTCGGCGGGCCCATGACTTCATCCGGCCGGGGCACGCCCAGCAGCGCCTTCAGGCCCCAGACCAGAACCACCGTCACTGCGATAGCCGCCAGAACATGGATGGCCGCGGCGTAATAGCCCCGGAATAGCAGTGCCGCGCAGGCGAGCACTCCGGCGGTCATTAACACCGGCGCGTCACCCAGCAGGGTAATGGCAATGAAGGGACCGTCCAGCAGAGGTTGCCGGAGTTGCTCAAACCAGAGAAGGGTGGCCTGATCGAACCCATCCAGGAGGCTGGTGGCGGTAGCCAACTGCCCCCAGATCAGAAGAAGTGCGGAGGCACCCAGCGCCAGCATGAATGAGGCCAGCGGGAATTCGCCCTCCCGGGCCGGCCGTTGATTCGTGTACAAGCGCCAGAAACGGTTCGTAGCCTCGTATTGTGCCATCCACTGCTTCAGCCAGCGGTAGAAACGGCTGTCCTCCCCGAGCCCCAGCTGAAACCTCAACAGCACGAAATAGACCACCGTCAGGGCGGCTAGGCTGATGCCGATGACCGCGTAAAAATGCGCCGGAGGCCTGATATCACTGGCCAGGGCACTGCCCACCAGAAACCCCGGGAAGATGTAGACTGGCGCCCAGGCAACAGCGGAGCCGATGTTGAAAGCCAGAAAGCGTCGCCAGGACATCATCAGGGCCCCGGCCACGAGCGGGATGATCGGTCTGACCGGGCCGACGAAGCGGCCGATGATCACACTCTTGCCGCCGTGACGCTTGAAGAAGCGCTCCCCGGTAGCGATGATTTTTGGATAGCGGCTCAGTGGCCAGGCGGTTGTCAGGCGCCCCTGCAGCAGTCGCCCCAGACCAAAACTTGCCGTGTCGCCGGCGATGGCCCCAAGGCCCGCCCAAAGCAGTGCTTCCGCAAGCGGCATGCCGGTCTCCCCCGCCAATACGGCGACGGCAAACAGGATGGCGACACCCGGGACAATAATGCCGGCTATAGCGAGTGATTCGATGAAGGCAGTCGTAAACAGGGCTGTTGCCAGCCAGCCGGGATGCAGGCTGAGCCATGCCGACAGATCGTTCAGCCAGGCACTGCTCATGTTTCGATGGTTTCTCCCGGGCTGAACCAGACCGAATCCGTACCGCGTCTGCGAGCTTCTTCCATGGCCTGGTGGGCCCGGTCCCTGAGTGTGTCGGTACGGGTGTCGCCACTGCCGCGGGTGGTGCAGCCGAGGCTTACTGTGGCTTTGCCAACCACCGGCCAGTGGTGTTCGGCAATGGTGCGGCGAATCCGCTCGGCAATCACTCGCACGCCTTCTTCCGGGGTAAACGGCAGGATCAGGAAAAACTCCGAGTCTTTCAGTGTGTACAGGGTATCGCCGGCCCGAATCACGCCGAAGAGGTGCTCGGTCATATCCCTGAACAGGCCCTGAACCTGGTCCCTGCCGTGAAGGTCGGCCACTTCGTCGGCGTAATCAATGCTCAGGTCGATGACGGACAGGCAGTGCCCCGTGGCGATGGCACGGCTGATCTCTTTCTGAAGGGTTTCATCCAGAAAGCGGGCATTATGGGCGCCAGTCACCGGATCGGTAATGGCGAGGTCTTCTGCCGACTGGGCCATGTGGTCATAGTGCCAGATGTACAGGGCTGCAACCGCCAGAAGGATGAACAGGCCCCCCGTGATGGCAATGGCGTCAGCCGGTGCCTTTTCGAGGAACAGGATGATCGACATGGGTACCAGCAGCAGAAGCGATAGCCCGACGCCCTGACGCAGGGGCAGGATAAGCAGATTCAGCACCAGCAGGGGCATGGCCCAGTGGCTGATGCCCGGGGCATCCATGGTCAGCAGCGCTGCCAGCATGCCACTGTTCAGGCCGGAGAGGATGACCAGGTGCCCGGGGGCCGACAGCTGGTGCCGGCGGCAAATGATGGTGTAAACGGCACCCGCGAGGGTCAGAACCGCCATCCCTGAGGCCAGGTAAAAGAGTTCATAGAAGCCATAGCGGAGGTTCTGCATTGCCAGGGTGAAAATGAACAGGCAGGCGATGCCGTAGCCAAAGGCATGGGTCCAGGTTCTCAGTCGGGTCTCTGTCATGCCAATGGCCCCTCTGCCCGAGGCTGGCTTGGTTGTGCCGGCTGCGACCATGAACTGTAGGCCTGGCTTCGGTTGCCTCCCTGCTGCTGGGCCCGGCGCAGGGCATTCGCGGCACTCTGCTGCAGACTGTTGGCATCGTCACCGATATTCAGGCCGGCGATCCCGGTGCTGACGGTCAGGTTCATACCGTGGGATTCCAGAAGCGTTGCCAGGCCCTTGCGGATCGTCTCGGCGCGGGCGATTGCGTCGCTGGTGGAAATGCCCGGCAGGATCACCAGAAACTGCAGGTCCGCGACCCGGTAGTAGGTGTCGAAATCACGGATCTGGGAATGCAGGTAGCGACCAATGCGGGGAAGAATCGAGCGGATGTCCTCATCCGGTTCGTCATCGCTCAAATGGGTGTCCAGCCCGATCATGATAATCGACATATCGGTGCCTTCCCGCTCACTGCGCTGGATTTCCTTGTGCAGGTCGGCAGACAGGTATTCCCGGCTGGCCGCCTGGGTCAGTTCGTCGGTACGGCGCAATGGCGCAAGTTGACGGGTCTTGTAGTCCCGCAGGAAGACCAGCAACGCCGAAAGCAGCAGGGTAAGAAGAAAGGCGCTGATCATTTGGTGGCGGTCGGCAAGGCCTACCGCCCATTGTGTCGCGATCATTGCCAATACAGCGATAATCAGTGTTACCACGGCTGCGGCCGCTGGCGGAACCAGGGCGAAAGCAACCAGAGGGAGCGCGTAAAGCCAGTGGCTCAGGATCCATGGGCCGGTCCAGAAACTGGCCAGCAGTATCAGCAGAAGCACGACAAAGAACGCCTGCTGGATTCTCGGCCAGGGCTGGTGGACCCGGTTGGGGTGGAACGTCTTTCCGGCAATGACAATACCTGCCGCGGCAGCCGCGGCTGCGGCAACCATGGGTTCGCCCAGCACGGCGCAAAGGGTCGCAATGGCGATCAGGGCCACGAAGCCCGCTCGCGACAACTTGCTCAACAGGAATTTTTCGGCCATCTGGGCCATGGTGTCCTTCCTTTTCCCGAACTCCCTTGAAAAACCGTCCCCGGGGAACCTTTATAGGTCCGAGTATGGCATATCGCAGCGGTATAATATCTGTTTGGGATGCGTACTTGAAACGGGAAAGGTAAAGTTAGGCCCTGATTCCTGATTCCGCTTGAAAACAGAAAGGTATTTGAATGGATATTGCAGCGTACATGGCTGAGGTTGGGCAGCAGGCCCGTGCAGCGGCAACCGGAGTGGCTCGTTCGACCACCGCCGTGCGTAATCAGGCGCTCCTGGCGACGGCCGAGGCCCTGGATGCAGCCCGGGAAGAGCTGGCCCTCGCTAATGGCAAGGATCTGCAGATGGGCCGGGAAAATGGCCTGGATGCGGCGATGCTTGACCGGCTGGAGCTGGCACCCCAGCGAATCGATACCATGATTGAGGGCCTGCGCCAGGTGGCCTCCCTGCCAGACCCGATCGGTGCCATCACCGACATGAACTACCGGCCCTCCGGTATCCAGGTGGGCAAGATGCGTGTTCCGCTGGGCGTCATCGGTATTATTTACGAGTCCCGTCCCAACGTGACGGTCGAGGCTGCGAGTCTGTGCCTCAAGTCGGGCAATGCGACCATTCTCCGGGGCGGCTCAGAGTCCATTCATTCCAACCAGGCCATTGCCCGCTGTCTTTCCGCGGGGCTCGCCAAAGCGGGACTGCCCGAAAATGCGGTGCAGGTGATCAAGACAACGGACCGCGCTGCGGTCGGAGAGTTGATCACCATGCCGGACTACGTTGATGTGATTGTGCCCAGGGGCGGCAAGGGGCTGATCGAGCGCATCAGCCGCGATGCCCGGGTGCCTGTTATCAAACACCTTGATGGCGTCTGCCATGTCTACATCGATAGCCATGCCGATCCGGAAAAGGCGCTGAAGGTGGCGATCAACGCCAAAACCCACCGGTACGGAACCTGCAACACCATGGAAACCCTGTTGGTGGATGCAGAAATCGCCGAGGATATCCTGCCTCTGCTGGCCCAGGCTTTTGTTGAAAAAGGCGTGGAATTGCGGGGCTGCGAGCGAACACGGGCCATCGTCGAAGGCGTGGTCGAAGCTACCGAGGCAGACTGGGAAGCCGAATATCTGGCTCCGGTCCTGGCAGTGCGTGTGGTTGACGGCCTGGAAGGCGCCATTGCCCACATCAACCGCTACAGCTCCCAGCATACCGACAGCATCATTACCGAGAACTACACGCGGGCACGGCGCTTCATCACGGAGGTGGATTCCAGTTCGGTGATGGTCAATGCCTCCACGCGCTTCGCCGATGGGTTCGAGTATGGTCTGGGGGCCGAAATCGGCATCTCCACTGACAAGATCCACGCCCGGGGGCCGGTGGGGCTGGAAGGCCTCACATCCCAGAAATACGTGGTCTTCGGTGACGGGCACATCCGGACCTGATGCCCATGCATGTCATTTATGGAGGGACCTTCGATCCGGTGCATCATGGCCATCTCAGGCTTGCGCTGGAAATCAGCGATCGTCTTGGCGTGGATTACGTCAGCCTGGTGCCCTGTCATATTCCGCCGCACCGGGGGCAAACCGGGGCGTCTTCCAGTCAGCGCCTGGAGTTGTTGAGGCTGGCAGTGGCCGGTGAGCCCCAGTTGCGGATTGACGACCGTGAGCTCTCACGGGAAGGAGCGTCCTACACCGCCGATACCCTCCGCCAACTCCGGGCCGAGCTTGGCCCGGATGAACCCCTGGTGATGGTGGTTGGCACGGACGCATTTGCTGGCTTCGATCGCTGGCGGGAATGGCAGCAGATTCCGGGTCTGGCGCATGTGGTTGTGGTCCGTCGGCCGGGCCCGGCATTGGATCCATCCTCCGAACCGGCCCGATTGCTGGCAGAGCGCGGTGTGGAAAGCCCGGAGGCCCTGCATGACAGCCCCTGCGGCTGCGTTCTTGAGCTGGATCCACCCTTGCTGGATGTTTCCGCGACCGGTATTCGGGAGCGTATCGGTGACGGCCGTTCGCCACGCTATCTGGTGCCTGACTCGGTCTGGACAGAAATTCGCCGCCAGGGGCTCTATGGAGCATGCCCTGACGGGAACTTTTAGTGCTACAATCGCGTCTGAATATGACATTTCGGGCGGCCATACCGGCAAACGCCCGTCCAACAGGGTGATTATGCAGGCAGAGCAACTGAAAGATCTGGTAATTAATGCGCTTGAAGATGTGAAAGCACAGGACATCAGCGTAATCGATGTCCGTGACCGCACCAGTGTCACCGACTTCATGGTTCTGGCATCCGGAACGTCCAACCGACATGTAAAATCCCTGGCAGACTCCGTCGTGGTCGAAGCGAAGGAGAAGGGCGTGCGCGCGAGCAATGTTGAAGGTGCCGGCGTCAGCGACTGGATTCTCGTGGATCTGGGCGATGTGGTTGTTCACGTTATGATGCCTGCCACACGAGAATTTTACGATCTGGAGCGCTTCTGGCGTGATGCTCCGGATCTTGGTGTTGCGGGCAGCGAATAATCATGCGGTTACGCCTGATCTGTGTGGGGCAGAAAATGCCCGACTGGGTCAGTACCGGATTCGGAGATTACGCCCGCCGCATGCCGCCGGAGCTACCCGTGGAACTGGTTGAAATCCCCGTCGCCCATCGGGGCAAGAATCCCGATATCCCCAGGCTGATGCAGCGAGAAAGTGACGCCATTCTGGCGGCCACCGGCGCGAAAGACCGGGTCATCGCGCTGGAGGTTGGTGGGCGGCCGTGGTCGACCGAAAAGCTTGCGGCGCAGCTGGAGAACTGGCAACAGGATGGCCGGGACGTCAGCTTTCTGGTGGGCGGCCCGGATGGCCTCGCCGACGATTGCCGCAAACGGGCCGACCAGCAATGGTCGCTGTCGCCCCTGACCCTGCCTCATCCCCTGGTCCGTATTGTTCTGGCAGAGCAGCTCTACCGGGCCTGGTCGATCACCCGCAATCACCCGTATCACCGGGCCTAGGGGGACGTTATGCCATGGGGTGAGTTCAAGGATACGGCAGCGGAACGCCGGCTGTTCCAGCGGCGGAGCCTGGTCATGCTGGTGCTTGTCATGCTCGCTATCGGTGGCCTGATTGCCCGGATGTACCAGCTTCAGGTCGTGGAACATGAGATATACACCACGCTCTCAGACAAGAATCGCGTCCAGGTCCAGTCCGTGCCTCCTCCCCGGGGGCTGGTATACGACCGCAATAACACCCTGCTGGCGGAGAACCGCCCCGTTTTCAGTGTGACGCTTGTGCCCGAGCGGGTACAGGGCATGGACGATACCCTGGCGCAGCTTGACGCGATCCTGGAGATCTCTGAGGAAGACCGCGAACGGTTTCAGCGTCGGCTTCAGGAGCCCCGCCGACCCTTCCAGGAAATCCCCCTTCGCTATGACCTGAATGAGCAGGAGATGGCACGCCTCGCCGTGCATCGCCACGAGCTACCGGGCGTCGAGGTCAAGGCTGAGCTGGTACGGTATTACCCCCACAGTGAGCTGACGGCCCATGCCCTGGGATTTGTCGGGCGTATCAATCGGGATGAGTTGCAGAGGATCGATCCGGTCAACTACGCAGGCACCAACTACATCGGCAAGTCGGGCATTGAGCGGTTCTACGAGGAAATCCTCCACGGCCAGGTCGGCTACCAGCATGTAGAAACCAATGCCCGTGGCCGGACTCTCAGGGTTCTGGAACGTGAGAACCCGGTTCCCGGGGAGGATCTGCAGCTGCATCTGGATCTCAGGCTGCAACAGCGTGCCCACGAGCTTCTTGATGGTCGTCGGGGCGCCATCATTGCCATAGAACCGGATACCGGCGGCATTCTCGCGCTGGCCAGCGTGCCGGGGTTTGATGCCAACAAATTCGTCACCGGTATCAGCGTCAACGATTATCGGGAATTGAGCGACAGCAAAGACAAGCCCCTGTTTAATCGTGCCTTGCGCGGTCAGTACCCGCCAGGCTCAACCCTCAAGCCCATGCTTGCGGTCGCCGCCCTCGACAGTGGCGCGACCACCCGGGATTACACCATCTGGGATCCGGGGCATTTCCGACTGAATCAGGGTGGCCGGGTCTGGCGCGACTGGAAGCGGACGGGGCACGGCTGGGTTGATCTCAAGGACGCTGTGGCCGAATCCTGTGACGTCTACTTCTACGAGGCGGCGGTCGAAATGGGCGTGGATACCATGCACAGCTACCTGTCTCATTTTGGCTTCGGGGAAGACGCGACGCTTGATGTCTCCGGGGCCCTGAGCGGCTTGCTTCCTTCCAGAGACTGGAAAAGGGCAGTGCGCAATGAACCCTGGTATCCGGGAGATTCCGTGAACCTGGGTATCGGCCAGGGCTTCATGTTGGCAACACCGTTGCAACTGGCGACAGCGACCGCCCTAATCGCCAATCGAGGCGAGTGGGTCGAGCCGAGGTTACTGAAAGATATCAAGGGGGATCGCCCGGTCGAGGAGTTCCTACCCGCCGAAACCCACGAGCCGCTCAAGTTGAAGAACCCGGACGACTGGGAGTATGTGGTGGAAACCATGGTTGAAGTCATGCACGGAGCGAAGGGCACTGCCCGGGGTGCTGGTCGTGGTGCCCCCTACAAGATGGCAGGCAAGACAGGAACTGCCCAGGTCTTCAGTCTGGCCGAGGATGAAGAATACGATGAGGAAGAAATCCGCGAGCGGCTTCGGGATCATGCGCTTTTCGTGGGTTTTGCGCCGGTAGATAACCCGAAAATTGCCGTCGCCGTTATTGTCGAGAACGGCGGCAGCGGCAGTGGCACCGCGGCACCGGTCGCGCGGGCGCTGTTTGACTCCTGGTTGCTGGATTATGGCCAGGGGGATAGCGCATTGGTCAGTGGTGTCGGCGAGGTGGCTGACTGATGGCGTTCAAGGCGTTACTGGATTCAACCGCAAGCAACCCTCTTGGCCGGCACCGGAGCATCTGGACAGCGCTGCATCTGGATCCAATCCTGTTGCTGCTGTTACTCCTGCTGGTTTCCGGCGGGCTGTTCGTACTCTACAGCGGTGCCGACCGGAACCTTGAGGTCGTCAAGGCCCAGGGCATCCGGCTGGGCGTGGCGTTTGTCGTGATGCTGGTATTTGCCCAGCTGGATCCCTCGGTGTTTCGCCGTTGGGCGCCGTGGCTCTACGGCGCCGGTATTGTGGCCCTGATTGCGGTTCTGCTGGTGGGCGTTGGTGCCAAGGGTGCGCAACGATGGCTGGCTATTCCGGGACTTCCGCGTTTCCAGCCATCGGAATTGATGAAGCTGGTGGTTCCCATGATGGCGGCCTGGTATCTGTCCAGGCATTTCCTGCCGCCCAGATTCCGGCATGTAACCGTCGGGCTGGCGATCGTTCTGGTGCCCATGGTCATGATCATGCAGCAGCCGGACCTGGGGACCTCGCTGCTGGTCGGCATGGCCGGTATCTTCGTGGTGTTTTTTGCGGGCATCAGCTGGAAACTGATCACGGCGTTCGTGGCCATGGTGTCCGTTTCGGCCCCGCTGATGTGGTTCTTCGTCATGAGGGAATACCAGAAACAGCGTGTGTTGACGCTTCTGGACCCTCAGAGTGACCCCCTTGGCGCCGGCTGGAACATCATCCAGTCCAAGACCGCCATCGGTTCCGGTGGCGTGGATGGCAAGGGCTGGCTTCAGGGAACCCAGTCGCACCTGGAGTTTCTGCCAGAGAGTCATACCGACTTCATCGTCGCAGTGCTGGCTGAAGAGTTCGGGTTCGTGGGCATGCTGATCCTGATGACGGTGTATTTCCTGATCATACTGCGGTGCCTGTATATTGCCGCGACAGCCCAGGATTCATTCAGCCGCCTTCTCGCGGGTGCGCTCACCATGACGTTCTTCATCTACATCTTCGTAAATGTCGGGATGGTAAGTGGACTTTTGCCAATCGTTGGTGTGCCATTGCCCCTGATCAGCTACGGTGGGACATCGGGGGTCACCCTGATGGCAGCCTTTGGTGTTTTGATGTCGATTCATACCCATCGGCGAATGATTGGCGCCTGATTCGGTCAATCAAACCATGGCCACAGGGTAATGGTGATTCCGTCGGAGAACCCGTTACAATGAAGGCTGGACCACCGGGAACCTGATACCGGTGGCCAGTGTAGTCAAGAGGAATTCCGGACAGTGAACTGCAAGCCCTCATTCTCCCTCCTGCTGTCGGTGGTTGTGTCGCTGATACTCAGCGGCTGCGCGTCGGCCCCGGAAACGGACCATTCGTCCCGCTATACCCTGGCAACTGACAGGGCCCCTTCGGGTAACTTCGATGTGTCCGGTCTTGACGATGCGGTTCCGGTTTACGAGGCCCCCAGGAGGGCGGGCAACAAATCGCCCTACCAGGTCTGGGGCAAGCAATACCACGTGCTCGACAGCAACGACGGTTATGTCGCACGGGGTACGGCGAGCTGGTACGGCGAGAAATTTCATGGCCACAAGACCTCCAACGGCGAAACCTTTAACATGTACACCATGTCCGCCGCGCACAAATCCCTGCGAATCCCCGGCTATGCACGTGTAACGAACCTTGATAACGGTCGCTCGGTGATTGTCCGTGTCAACGACCGCGGTCCCTTTCACAGCGACAGGATCATCGACCTGTCATACGCCGCTGCCAAGAAGCTGGGGTACCAGGCCAGGGGCACGGCCCGTGTAGAGGTGGCTGCCATCACCGTCAGGCCGGATGGCGCCATGTTCATTGCCGGCGAGCCTTATTCCCCGGGAGATCCGGCCGGATACGCTGAAAGCCGGGTGGAGGCAAGCGGCGACATGGCCATGACCAACCGGTCATTGTTTGTGCAGCTGGGGTCCTTCAGCAGCCGGGACCCGGCTGAAAAACTGCTCAGTCAGGTGAGGGCGGTGCTGGAGAACCCAATGCGAGTTCGGGAAGTGGATACCTCCGCGGGGCGCTTCCATCGAGTTCAGGTGGGCCCCTTCAATGACGAAGACAGCGCCAGGCGCACCCAAAGCCTGCTGGAAGCCCGTGGTTTCGATCAGTCTATCCTGCTGACCGACACGCACTGAATAAGCCGAACACGACATATTTAAAAAAAATACACTTAACGACGAATGAATGGACCCATGGCCTTAAACTCTGCTTTTCGAACTCTCTCCGTTGTCCTTGTGCTGATGCTTGCCCTGACAGGCAAGGCAATGTCCCAGTCGGTGCTGATTCCGTCGCCGCCGCAGATTGCCGGCAGCTCCTACGTGTTGATGGATCCCAAGAGCGGACGGATCATCATGGAGGAGAACAGCCACGAGCGCTTGCCTCCGGCCAGTCTGACCAAAATGATGACGGCCTATATTGTCGAGCGTGAGCTTGATGAGGGCCGCATTGCCATGTCCGACATGGTTCCCATCAGCGTTAATGCCTGGAAGACCGAAGGTTCGCGCACCTTCGTTCGGGAAGGCACCCAGGTTTCGGTCGAAGATCTGCTCAGGGGGGTCATCATTCAGTCGGGCAACGACGCGTCTGTTGCCCTGGCGGAATTCGTTGCAGGCAGTGAAGGAGCCTTCGTTGACATCATGAACCAGCAGGCCCAACTGCTGGGAATGAAAGACACCAATTTCGTGAACGCGACCGGCCTGCCCTCGCCGGAGCATTTCTCAACAGCCTATGACCTGGCGATGCTGGCCCGCGCGATCATCAACGATTACCCGGAGAACTATCCGCTCTACGCTGAAAAACATTTCACCTACAACAACATTCGCCAGCCGAACCGGAACAGTCTGCTCTGGCGCGATGATAGCGTCGACGGCCTGAAAACAGGCCATACCGAGGAGGCGGGTTATTGCCTTGTTGCCTCTGCCAAACGCAACGACACCCGTTTTATTGCCGTGGTTATGGGCACCAACAGTTCAGAAGCACGGGCCCAGGAAATCCAGAAAATGCTGAACTACGGCTTCCGCTACTATGAGAGCGAACGCCTGTTCCGGTCAGGCCAGGAGCTCATCGAAGCCCGTGTCTGGGGCGGTCAGGCTGATCAGCTCTCCGTTGGCATGACTGAGGATGTCTACGTGACCATTCCACGGGGTTCACGAAACGATCTGGAATCGACGGTCGACCTTGATTCTGTGATTAAGGCACCCATTAAAGTTGGGGACGAGCTGGGACGGGTGAAGGTCTCCTATAACGGCGAGGTACTGGTTGATCAGCCGGTGTTGGCCCTGACCGAGGTTCCCGAAGGTGGCTTTTTCAAACGCATCTGGGACGCCATCAAGCTCTTTTTCATTCAGTTATTTCAGTAAGGTGATGTTGATCCCGGGGAGTAAAACGGCATGAGTGAGCCGAAAGCACCAAAAATTGAGTTTCCTTGCGACTATGTGATCAAGGTGATTGGCAATGCGGCCCCGGATTTCACCGAGTTCGTGGTCGAGGTTGTGGAGCAGCATGCCCCCGGAATCAGCGAGACCGATATCACCGTTAACGACAGCAGCAAAGGCCGTTTTTCCTCGGTTCAACTGAAGATTGTGGCCACGGGTGAAGCGCAACTGAAGGCCCTGTTCGAGGATCTCAAGGCCAGTGGCCGCGTACACATGGTGCTCTGAGCCCGATGCCTGACCTGATTGTCCGATCCCTGGGTGAGCAGCCCTATCTGGAAACCTGGGAGGCCATGAAAGCCTTCACCGCTGACCGCGATGACAGTGTGGCGGATGAACTCTGGTGTTTGCAGCATCCGCGGGTTTATACCCAGGGCCAGGCGGGGAAGGCCGAACATATTCTTGCCCCGGGCGACATCCCGGTGATCCCGGTGGATCGGGGCGGGCAGGTGACCTACCACGGTCCCGGCCAGCTCGTGATTTACCTGATGATCAATCTGACTCGCAAAAAACTTGGTGTACGTTCTCTGGTGGACGAGATCGAACAGGCCATCGTCCGCACGCTTGCAGAATTGGGCGTTGAGGCCGCTCCGAGACCGGACGCCCCGGGCGTTTACGTGGGCGACGCCAAGATTGCCTCGCTCGGACTGAGGGTTCGCCGGGGTTGTTCCTTTCATGGCCTGGCGCTGAATGTGGATATGGACATGGAGCCTTTTCAGCGCATAAACCCCTGCGGCTATGCCGGAATGGCCATGTGTCAGGTTCGCGACTTTGTTCCCGGTGTCACACTGGCTGACGTGCAGCGGCGGTTGTCGCAGCAGCTGGTCAGTGGCCTGGCTCACCACGATGTCGATTTCCGCGAGGGCTGGTAGCTCAGGCCGCGGCTTCATTCTCGTAACCGCATGCGCGGTTACGTCCCTCGGATTTCGCCCGATACAGGGCTTCGTCTGACCGCTGCAGCAGGCGATCGATGGATTCCGAGCCACGGATCGACGCCACCCCCACACTGATGGTTGCCTGAATCGGGCCCTTCTCCGTGCTTACGGATCTGGCGGCAAAAGCTTCACGGATCCGGTTTGCGGATGCCAGCGCCTCCCCGGTATTGGTTTCGGGCAGCAGAACCAGGTACTCCTCACCGCCCCATCGGGCCAGCGTATCAACTTTGCGGCATTGTTCCCGAAGGGTCCTGGCCACCAGAATGATCAATTCGTCACCCACATGGTGCCCATAGTTGTCGTTAACGCTCTTGAACAGGTCAATGTCCATCAGCAGCACCGAAAAGGGCCGGGCGTTGCGAAGATAGCGCTGATACTCGATGTCCAGTTGCTCAAGCGCTTCGCGGCGATTGGCCAGGCCGGTCAGGGCATCGTGCTTGGCGGCATACTCGAATTCCGCGGCCAGCTTCAGCAACCCCAGCTTGCTGCGTCGACGGCTCTGGTCAAGGATGTAACAGGTGACCATTTCAAAACCCAGCACCGCTATCATGGTGATTCTGAAACTGGTGCTGTGCGGCGGATCGAACAGGAAATCCCCCAGTGGGCTGAAAAGGAAGATGACGGCGGCGAACCCGCCACAGCAGGCGAGCACCCCAACCCGGGATTCGCTGATGTAGAAAATGATGGGCGGGTAGGCAAACAACCAGATAATGGCGGAACCGTCCTCTACCGCGTTGATAGCCAGGTAGGTGAACAGCACCGTAATCAGGGTTATGAAGCCGCGACGCTGCAGGGTCTTGTTACCGAAGAGCAGGTAGCTCACAGAGTTGACGGCAAGAAGAACGGCGAAGCCAACCAGTAGTGGCGGCGTGATCGGGTCGTTCTGCAGGCTGGAGCGCCAGGCAAAGAAACAGAGCAGGGGCACGGCAACAGCGGTCAGCCAGTTGATCAGGATCGGGACAGGAATCTCGCCCTTGACCCGGAACTGCGACAGCTCCGTATCCGGCGTTTTTCTTGCGGATTGCGGCATTTTCAGATCTTGTTGTTGTGATAGTCGTTGTTGGACCTTACGTATCTAGAAATACTAGACCGGTTTCCCGGCGGAAACTGTGTCGAAACGTAAACGATCCGGTTGTGCAGATGTAAACCGGCAACGGGGCTGGCGCATTGGCCCCGTGGCCGCGGCAGGCCGGTCGACTCGGTTAGGTCAGCTCCCCTGACTATCCGTATAATGGTGTAAGCCGCCAAACGTGGTGAAATTCTCTGATCCGAACAGGTCACTATGTCTTCCAGACGTTCAGGAAATTCGGTTTCCCGCATCAAGACAGGCAGTTTCGAGCGCAGGCTGAGTCTGACCCGTGCCGGGTTGTTTGCCGGTACCCGTATGGCCTCACATATGGCAACCAACTGGTTCAGCACTCGGGAAAATCGGGAAAAACGTCACCGCGCCATGCTTTCGAGCCAGGCCCGGTTCCTGGTGGATGAACTGGGCAAGTTAAAGGGCAGCGTGGTCAAGATTGGCCAGGTTATGGCTCTGTACGGCGAGCATTTTTTGCCCGAGGAAGTCACCGAAGCGCTCCACACCCTGGAAGATCAGACCACTTCTCTGGAATGGCCGGCTATCGAGCGTGTGCTGAAAGACGAGCTGGGCGCGGAGCGTCTGGCGCAACTGGATGTAGAGCCCGAGCCTATTGGCGCTGCGTCGCTGGGGCAGGTCCATCGGGCCTGGCGCCGCAGTGACGGCCTGGAGCTGGTGCTGAAGGTGCAATACCCGGGCGTTGCCGACGCGGTAGACAGCGACCTGAATGCTGTCGCCCAGTTGCTGCGAGTGGCCAGGCTGGTCAGTTTTGGCCCCGAGTTCAATGACTGGCTGGAGGAAGTCCGGCAGATGATGCATCGGGAGGTGGACTATCGCCTTGAGGCGAAGACCACCGAGAAATTCCGCAACATGCTGGCATCGGATCCGAGATTCATTGTGCCCAGGGTCCTGCCGGAGTTTTCAACCGAGCACGTTATTTGTTCAACCTACGAGCACGGGCATTCGGTCAGTTCCCAGTCGGTCAGGGACCTGCCGCTGGAACGTCGCAGTGCCCTTGGCAAGGCCGCCCTGGAGCTGTTTTTCCGGGAATTGTTCATCTGGGGCGAAATACAGACCGATCCCAATTTCGGCAACTACCGCATCCGGATTGCCGGGGAGGAAGGGGATGACCCGGGGTACGACCGTATCGTCCTCCTCGATTTCGGCGCCGTGCAGTCCTACTCGGACGAGTTTCTCAAACCGGTCATCCAGATGATCAAGGCATCCTACGAGAACGATCTCGATGCGGTAATCGATGGTGGCGTGAAGCTGCGTTTCATGAGCACCGAGTGGCCGGAGGAGGTACTGGAGAAGTTTGGCCAGGTCTGCATGTCGGTGCTTGAACCGCTCTCCAGCGACAAGGATTCCTGGCCAGACTATGCAGTAAACAGCCACGGCCAGTATCGTTGGAAGCAGAGTGAGCTGCCGTCCCGGGTGGCGCGTCAGGCGGCCCGGTCGGCGATCAGTCGCTATTTCCGCGTGCCCCCGAAGGAGTTCGTGTTCCTTAACCGTAAACTGATCGGGGTCTACACCTTCGTTGCGGTTCTGAATTCCGAATTTAACGGCGAGCCGCTGCTTCGGAAATACCTCTACGGTGAAGGTGACGATGCACCGGACGCCTCCGCGACGAGCCAGAGCACAAAGGCGTAGCGGGCCCCCTTGCCGATTCCTACCAGTATCACAAAATTGAGCCACGGCACGCGCATGATCCCGCCAACCAGGGTCAGCGCGTCGCCGCCCAGAGGCAGCCAGCCCATCAGCAGAGACCATTGGCCATATCGGTTAAAGCGGTTCCTCGCCTTGTGCAATTGCATCTCGCTGATCGGAAACCAGGGTTTATGCTTAAAGCGATCTACCTGCCGGCCGATAACTCCGTTAACGACCGAGCCCAGCGTGTTACCCAGTGTTGCCCAGAACCACAGCCACCACCAGGAGTAACCCTGTGTTATCAGCGTGCCCAGCAGAACTTCCGAGTAAGCGGGCAGCAGCGTGGCAGCGGCGAACGCGGTCAGAAATAGCGTCAGGTAGGCCACCGGCTCCTCCGTGCTCTAAAATAGAATGAACCCCCAACTCCCCGCAGGTCCGCCTTCACCATGAAACAGTTATCGCTCCGCTTCAAGCTCTACGCCCTCGTTGTGTCCCTGCTTCTGATAATGGGCATCAGTATCGTGGTGACTGCCCAGCTGTCTCTCGGAGCCATGGAGAAGAGGTTGAGTGTCGAGACCCGGGATACGGTGCAGGGCATTGTAATGGATCAGCTCAGCGCAACCGCTGGCAAGTTCGGCGAGCTGGTCAGTGGTCAGTTTGCAACTGCCTTTCGGACCCCGGAAGTCGTCCGCAATGTTATTACCCGCAATATTCAGTCCGACAGTTCCGGTCGAATCAGCAGGACGGCCCTGCAGGAGACTGTTGGCGCCGTGCTTGAGGAGCAGAAAAGTCTGAGCTCGATATACGCACAGTTCGAGCCGGATGGCTATGACGGGCAGGATCGCTATTTCACCGGTGGTGTTGAGGAGCACAGCAGCGACGAGGGCACCCTGGAAATCTATTACTACCGGGATCCGGAGGGCAAGGTTCACTTCAGCCGCACCGAGGACCCGGCTACGAAGTATCTGGATAGCCTGAACGAATTCGGGATTCGGGAAGCCGAGTGGTATCTGTGCTCGCGGGACACCAAGGCACCCTGCATCATGGAGCCCTATGATTACGAAATCAGTGAGGGCTATTCCGAGCTGATGACCAGCCTGGTGGTTCCGATTCTGGACGACGGAGCATTCGCCGGCGTGGTGGGCGTCGATATCAATCTCTCGACACTGCAAAGAACCATTTCTGGTGTCAGCAAGGAACTGTTTGACGGCAAGTCCAGGGTCACGCTGATCAGCGAGCAGGGTCTTATCGCGGCATCCAGTCATTATGAGGCTCATCTTGGTCGGCCCCTCCCGGAAGCTTTGCCGGAGCATGGCGATACCTTCTCAGGACTGCATCAGGGTGAGGGGACCTTCGATGACGGCCAGACCCTGGCCGTGGCCTATCCCGTCGAAATCAGCCTGCCCGATGCCGAGTGGTCGTTGTTGATTGAACTGCCAAGAGATGCCGCGCTTGCCAGCGTTTCCGAAATCACGGGCCTGCTGTCAGACGAAGTGGCCGCGACCGCGACCCGCCAGACCCTGGTAGGCATCGGTGTCGTGGTTCTTGCTGTTGTCGCCCTCGTTCTCCTGGTCCGCTCGGTGACCCGCCCGCTGGATGAGATCCGGGATCGCATGAAGAACCTGGCCAGTGCCGAAGGGGACCTTACCCGTGAGCTGGAAATCGACACCCACGCCGAGCTGATCGAGCTGGCTGGCGGATTCAATGCCTTCCTGGCGAGGCTGAGAGAGATGATCAACGACCTGAAGGATGTAAACGCCAAGGTCCGCGAACAGGCCAGGGATGTCGGAAGTATTGCGGTTGAGACCGATGAGCAGACCGGCAGGCAACATCAGGACATCGACAGCGTGGTGACCGCCATGAACGAAATGTCTGTCGCTGCCGGTGAGGTCGCGGGATTTGCCGGCGAGGCGGCGGACAACGCCCGGATGGCCCAGGACGGCATCCGCTTTACCCAGGACACCTTGTCGTCCGCAGTCAACGGCGTGAGCGCGGTGGCCAATGATATGGGCGAGGCCAGCACTGCGATCGGCCAGGTGGCCAATCGCAGTGAGGACATCAACCGGATTCTGGATGTCATCCGTGGCGTTGCAGAACAGACCAACCTGCTGGCGCTTAACGCCGCCATCGAGGCGGCAAGGGCCGGTGAGCAGGGGCGCGGCTTTGCCGTTGTCGCCGATGAGGTCCGAACCCTTGCCTCCCGGACGCGGGAATCCACCGATGAAATCAGCACCATGATCGACGGCCTCAAGCAGGATGTGAACGGGGCGGTTTCGGTGATCCAGAGCGGTGTTGATCGCGCCACCTCGGCGGTGGATGGCACCCAGGAGGCGGCCCATTCCCTGGCCACGGTTGTCGAGCGGATCGGAACCATTGTCGAACACGTGACCCAGGTGGCGACCGCAGCGGAAGAGCAAAGCTCGGTGAGCGAGGAAATCAATCGCAACCTCACTCATATCGGTGACGCCGCCAACGATCTCCGGGAACTTGCTGGTCGCGTCAAAGGCAGTGGTCAGGCCCTGGACAATGAAGTGCAGGTTCTGGAGCGGGAGCTCGGTCGCCTGAGGACATGATGGGCGGCTACTATGGTGGCGATTCAAAGCATCAATTTTAAATTAGCGTATGCCGTGCCATCATTCAGCCATAGGATTGCAGTCCCGAAACATACAGTCAGAGACTTTAGGGAGGTGTTTATGGAGCAGGTCACGATTTATGGCCGCTCGAGTTGTGGTTTCTGCGTTCAGGCAAAGCGCCTGTGTGAGGCCAGGAACATTCCCTACGTCTGGGTCGATATGATCGAGAAGGGCATGAGCAAGCAGGATATCGCGGACAAGATTGGCCGTCCGGTTTATACCGTGCCGCAGATTCTGGTGGGCAACCAGTACGTGGGTGGGTTTGATCAGTTCTACGCCTACATGCGCGACCAGCAATCGGAGCTGGCCCGCTAACCATCTGCGTATGGAGTCTTAATAATGGAAAAGCCTGACATAGGTGCTCTGTCAGGCTTTTTTGCTTTCCGGTACGCTGTTCGATCGGTTACAGCTGGAACTCGGTCTTCAGTTTCTTCTCGGTCAGCGTGTTCTGGAGTTTGGCAACACGCGGCAGGCCGTTATCGAATGGCGGGAAACTCTCACCGGCAATCAGAGGTTCCAGGTAGTCCCGGCAGTCTTGGGTGATACCAAAGCCATCGTCGGTGATGAAGTGGATCGGCATCTTTTTCTCCTGGTTTGCCACTTCGCTCAGCGGGGCCTCACCGATCTTCCAGACGTAAGGTTTGCCCTGTTCGCGGACGATCGTGGGCATCAGAGCTTGCTTGCCGTCGAGTGCCATTTCCACGGCGGCCTTGCCAACCGCATAGGCCTGCTCCACGTCGGTGGCGGAGGCAATGTGGCGGGCACTGCGCTGGAGGTAGTCGGCAACGGCCCAGTGGTATTTGTGGCCCAGGGCCTGCTTGACCATATTGGCCAGGGCCGGAGCAACACCGCCCAGCTGGGTGTGGCCAAACGCGTCCTTGGCTCCGGCGTCCGCCAGGAAGCGACCATCTTCGTACTGGGCACCTTCGGAGGCCACGACTACACAGTAGCCATACTCTTTCACGCAATGATCCACGCGCTCAAGGAACGCGTCGCGATTAAACGGGATTTCCGGGAACAGGATGACGTGGGGCGGTTCGCCCTCGCCCTGTCCTGCCAGGCCGCCGGATGCGGCAATCCAGCCGGCGTGGCGACCCATTACTTCCAGGATGAACACCTTGGTGGACGTTTCGCACATGGACTTGATGTCCAGGCTGGCTTCCAGGGTGGACGTGGCAATGTATTTGGCAACCGACCCGAAGCCCGGGCAGCAGTCGGTGAACGGCAGATCGTTGTCCACGGTCTTGGGCACGCCGATGCAGGTAATTGGGTAGCCCATCTTGTCGGCGATCTGGGAAACCTTGTAGGCGGTGTCCTGTGAATCCCCACCGCCGTTGTAGAAGAAGTAGCCAATGTCGTGGGCCCGGAACACCTCGATAAGGCGTTCGTACTCGCGCCGGTTCTCGGAAATGTTCTTGAGCTTGTGACGGCAGGAGCCGAAGGCGCCGCCCGGGGTATGAATCAGCGCCTGGATGGCATCGTCGCTCTCGAGGCTGGTATCAATCAGTTCTTCCTTCAGCGCCCCGATAATGCCGTTGCGTCCGGCAAACACCTTGCCGATTTTGTCCGGATGCTTGCGGGCGGTCTGGATGACGCCACAGGCACTGGCATTGATGACGGCGGTGACACCGCCGGACTGAGCGTAGAATGCATTCTTGATGGCCATCTCGGGCTGGAGCCTCCTGCTGGTTCGACAATGGCGCAGATGATACGCCAATCGACGGCAATTTTCATGAGCAGGATTGCGGATAGCGTGGCTCTTGACGGGGTGGGGCGGATACGGGAGGCTTGTCGGGTTTCAACTCAGAGGGCAGTTGCCGAATGCACATTCATATCCTGGGAATCTGTGGCACTTTCATGGGCAGCCTGGCCGTTCTGGCCCGGGAACTCGGCCATACGGTGACAGGCTCCGATCAGGGTGTTTATCCACCCATGAGCACCCAGCTGGAGGCTCAGGGTATCAGTCTGATGGAAGGGTTTAGCCCGGATCACCTGGAGCCGAAACCCGATCTGGTGCTCATCGGTAACGCCATGTCCCGCGGCAATCCGGAAGTCGAAGCGGTGCTCAACCGCAATATCGACTACATGTCCGGGCCCGAGTGGCTGAGCCGCGAGGTGCTCAGGCACCGTTGGGTCATGGCGGTAGCCGGTACCCACGGCAAGACCACAACCACGTCCATGCTGCTATGGATCCTGGATCAGGCCGGGTTTGAACCGGGATACCTGGTTGGCGGTGTTCCCCGGGACTTTCCCGTGTCGGCGCGTCTGGGCAACAGCGACTTTTTTGTAATCGAAGCAGACGAGTACGACAGCGCCTTTTTCGACAAGCGCTCCAAGTTCGTCCATTACCGCCCCCATACCCTGATCCTGAATAATCTGGAATTTGATCACGCCGATATCTTTGAAAACGTCGAGGCCATCGAGCGGCAGTTCCATCATCTGGTCCGGACCGTCCCTTCCCAGGGCCTGATTATCCGTCCCGCGGTGGATGGCCACCTGGACAATGCCCTGGCACTGGGCTGTTGGAGCCCGGTTCAGGACACCGCGATTGGCAGCGAGACCCCGCGCATGTCGGACTGGCGGGCCGAGCTGCTATCGGAGGATGGCAGCCGGTTTCTGGTGATTCACCACGAACAGCCGGTGGCAACGCTGAAGTGGGATCAGACCGGTCTTCATAACGTCCGCAATGCTCTTTCTGCCATTGCTGCCGCCCGTCACGTGGGCGTCACCCCAGACCATGCGGTGGCCGCCCTGTGCCGGTTCTCCGGCGTCAAACGGCGGATGGAGTTGCTGGCGGACATAGACGGGGTGCGCGTATACGACGACTTTGCCCATCATCCCACCGCCATTGCCACCACACTTGAGGGCTTGCGCAACCAGGTGGGTGATGAACCTATCCTGGCATTGATTGAGCCGCGCTCGAACACCATGAAGCAGGGCGTCCACCAGCAGACACTGCTGCCCAGCGCGGAAATCGCGGACCGGGTTCTGTGGGCGAACCTGAATGACATGGAGTGGCTGCCTGAACTGATTGCCGGTTGGCAGGCGCTGAATGCCGGTTCCGATCGGCATCGGGTGGAGGCTACAGTGGAAGACTTGCTGGCGCGCACCCTGGAAGATCTTCCCAGCCCCTGCCACATTGTAATCATGAGCAACGGCGGCTTTGGTGGTATTCACGGTAAACTTATTGCCGAGCTTGAGCGTATCCGTGGCTGATCCGGCGCAACCGGCGACTCCCCCTGACTGACAAGTGGCGATATTCATGACCAACGACCATAACCGGCCAACGACCGTTAACCTGGCCTTCACTGGCGCGTCCGGTGCCCAGTATGGCCTGCGCCTGTTGCAGTGCCTGGTCTCAGCAGGCTGCCGGGTGAATGTGATGGTCAGCCGGGCTGCGCAGGTGGTGATCGCCACGGAAACCGATCTGAAACTGCCGGGAACGCCGCCGGCGATGCAGGAAACATTGTCTGCCTACTCGGGCGCTGAACCGGGGCAGGTTCTGGTGTTTGGTCGGGAAGACTGGTTTGCACCGCCGGCTTCGGGCTCCGGGGAGAAAGCGCCACTGGTGGTCTGCCCCTGTAGTACCGGAACGCTCTCGGCCCTGGCGACCGGTGCCAGTAACAACCTGATTGAGCGGGCCGGAGACGTTGCGCTGAAAGAGCGTCGTCCGCTCATTCTGGTTCCCAGGGAGGCACCTTTATCCGAGGTGCATCTGGAGAATATGCTGAAACTGACCCGCATGGGTGCCGTCATCATGCCGGCGAGCCCCGGCTTCTACCACAAGCCCCAGTCGCTCGAGGATCTGGTGGATTTTATTGTTGCCCGAATCCTTGATCATCTGAACCTGCCCCAGGACCTGATGCCCCGATGGGGCGAAGCCCGAGCCGAGGACAAGCGCAAGGGCTGAGGCTGCTCTAAGCGATGGTTTTGGCCAGCCCGATTGATGCTTTTCATCATTGAGCAAACCGGGCTCCGGGCAGAGACTTGGTGAACGACAATCACAACACAGGTTATTCACCGAGGTTCACCATGATTCCACGCACTCTCTTCGACGCCGACCTTGAAGGCTTTCGCGATTCTGTCCGCAAGTTCCTGGAGCAAGAGGCAACGCCTTACCATGATCAGTGGGAGAAAGACGGCCAGGTTAGCCGCGAGCTCTGGCAGAAAGCCGGTGAGCTGGGCTTCCTTTGCCCATGCCTGCCGGAAGAGTTCGGCGGTGTTGGTGCGGATTTCCGGTACAGTGCGGTGTTGATCGAAGAGGTAGCCAGGGCCGGCTTGACGGGCATAGGCTGGGGCCTGCACTCTGACATTGTTGCACCTTACGTGCTCAACTACGGCTCCGACGAGCTGAAAAATCATTATCTGCCCAAACTGGCCAGCGGCGAAATGATTGGCGCCATTGCCATGACAGAGCCGGGTGCCGGCTCGGACCTGCAGGGCGTGAAAACGACGGCGGTGAAAAACGGCGATCATTACGTGCTGAACGGTTCCAAGACCTTCATCACCAACGGCCAGCTTGCTGACGTGGTTATTGTTGTTGCCAAGACCGACCCCAAGGAAGGCGCCAAAGGCATCAGCCTGTTCATGGTGGAAACCGCGTGGGAAGGTTTCGAGAAGGGACAGAACCTGAACAAGGTGGGCATGAAGGCCCAGGACACCTCCGAGCTGTTCTTCCAGGATGTGAAAGTACCTGAGAAGAATCTGATCGGCCCGGGCGAAGGCCAGGGCTTTTTCCAACTGATGCAGGAGCTGGCGGCCGAGCGCCTTCAGGTGGCCCTGGGTGCTGTTGCCGCAGCCGAAGCCGCCTGGCAGTGGACCCTGGATTACGTCAAGGAGCGCAACGCCTTCGGCAAGCCGGTGATTGCGTTTCAGAATACCCGCTTCAAGATGGCGGAAATGAAGGCGGAAATTACCGCTGCCCGGGTGTTCACTGATCGGTGCCTGGAGCTGCATCTGGACAAGAAGCTCGACATCCCCACCGCGGCGATGCTGAAGCAGCTCACCACAGACCTGCAGTGCAAAGTGATGGATGAGTGTGTTCAACTTCACGGCGGCTACGGCTACATGTGGGAATACCCGATCGCACGGGCCTGGGCGGACTCAAGGGTGCAGCGGATCTACGCCGGCACCAATGAAATCATGAAGGAAATCGTTGCCCGTTCATTCTGAACCCTCGCCACGGGGGCTGGTCATAAGGGCAAGTGAGGGCAGTGCTGGCACTGCCCGTTTCCTTTGATCAGGAGAGGCACAGATGAAACAGCCGTTGTCGCGAGAAACCGGTTTCGAGGTGACCAACCTCGAAGAACTTGCACCGATGGCCGATTATTCCCTGATGGATCATCTTACCCCTGATCCTGACGCCACGTCTGATGGTGTTGACCATCGGCCAAGGCAGGTCTTTTCGGGGCATTATGTGCCGGTCAGGCCCACGGCCATCGAAACCCCTGAATACGTTGCCCACAGTGAGGATTTGTTCCGCGAACTGGGCTTTGCCGACAGCCTGGCCCAGTCCGACGACTTTATCCGGATGTTCTCCGGCGACCTCTCGCTTGTACCGGCGCCGATGCGAAAACTGGGCTGGGCCTCTGGCTACGCGCTTTCCATCTACGGCAACGAATACACCCAACAGTGCCCGTTTCAGACCGGCAACGGCTACGGAGACGGTCGTGCCATTTCGGTACTCGAAGCCGTTTTCAACGGTCGGCGCTGGGAAATGCAGCTCAAGGGTGGCGGGCAGACCCCGTATTGTCGCGGTGGCGATGGCCGCGCCGTTCTGCGTTCCAGCGTTCGTGAATTCCTAGCGCAAGAGCACATGCACGCCCTGGGTGTGCCAACCTCGCGATCACTGAGCCTCTATGTCTCGAAAACGGAGCGGGTGCGACGTTCCTGGTACTCCGAGGGCTCACATTCCCGGGATCCCGACCAGCTCGTTTCGGAGCCGGTTGCCATTTCCACCCGCGTTGCGCCTTCCTTCATCCGGGTTGGCCAGCTTGAACTCTTTGGTCGCAGGGCCAGAAAACAAGAGCACCCTCGAGCGATCGAAGAGCTCGAACAGCTGGTGCTGCACCTGATTGATCGGGAGTACAGCGGGGTCATTGACCAGACGGTCGCAACTCCCACAAAAGTCGTCATGCTTGCACAGGCGTTCCGCGGCCGCCTTGCCTCGCTGGTCGCAAACTGGATCCGAGTCGGCTATTGCCAGGGCAATTTCAACAGCGACAACTGCGCCGCTGGCGGCTTCACACTGGACTACGGGCCTTTCGGCTTCTGCGAAGTGTTTGAGCCGTTTTATCAACCGTGGACCGGTGGCGGACAACACTTTGCCTTCCTTAATCAACCGGCGGCCGCTGAGCAGAACTTCAAGAGTTTCTGCTCGGCCCTCCGTCCACTGCTCAATGGCCATGAAGAGGAACTGGCTCAGCTCGATGAGATTCAGAAGGGTTTTTCGGAGGTGATGCAGGCGGAAATGGAACGGATGTGGTCAGCGAAACTGGGGCTGAAAGGTTTTGACGCCGAACTCTTCCGGGAGCTGGTGATGCTGATGACCCGCACCCCGGTGGATTACACCATCTTCTTTCGTGAGCTGTCCTCGGTACCCGACGATATTGAGCCACTAAAGCAGAGCTTTTACAGGTCACTGGATGAAGCAGGTGGAACTGATTCGGAAGGGCTTCTCAAGCGGTGGTCCGAATGGCTTGCCAAGTGGAAATGCCAGATTGGAATCGACGGAGCGGGCAACGGTTCCCGGCTCCGCGAGGAGCTCTCCCGGGACATGAAACTCGTGAACCCAAAATACACCATGCGCGAGTGGTTCGTGGTTCCGGCCTATCAGCAAGCTGCCGAAGGTGATTACCTGCCACTGAGGGACCTGCAAAAAGTATTGAATCAACCCTATGACGAGCAATCGGATGGGGTTGAGAATCGCTACAACCGTCTGAAGCCTTTCGAGCTGTTCGATCTCGGCGGGTTTTCTCATTACAGCTGTTCGTCGTGAGGAGTGTCCCGTCTGGTTACCAAACTTTACAAATTGCCAAACCTATCAAGGTCTCCGATCACCACATCCCCTAAAGTAGCGGCACAACCTCTAACAAGGATAAACGGTTGCCGCGATGAAACGCCTGATAGGTTTCTCTGTGTCTGTTCTCTCCCTCGCTCTGGCCGGTTGCGGCGAGGAATCCGATGAACTGCCCGTGGACGGGCGGGATTTTGATGGTGTGGAGTACAGTGAGCCGGCGCCCTATACCGGCAAGGTTATCGACGGATACCTGAACAACGCCCGGGTCTGGCTGGATATGGATGGCGACAGCCAGTTTACGCCGGGGCCCCTGGTCATCGAACTGGATAACGGGGCAGAAGTCACCCTTGCCTCGGGTGAGCCCACGGCAATGAGCGGTACCGGTGGCCGTTTCACAATCGACATCTCGGAGTTGGTTCTACCCCCTTCCGTGGGCCCGGACCTGGATCCCAGGGACTATCCGTTACATGCAGTCGCCCTGCCGGGTAAAACCCTCGAGGAAACACGCAACGGCGAGGTGCCGGTGGCCAGCGCCTATCTGATGTCGGCGCCTCCCGGTGTCCGCAATATCACGCCACTGACAACACTGGCCCGTTACCGGGGCGTTGTCGGGCTGGGTTCGTTCCTGGAAACGCCATCTGGCGTTGCTGCCAGCCTGGCGGACCTGAATCTGGTGCGGGATTACATTCTCGCCCAGGACGACCGCTCACACGCCTACGCCAGGGCATTGGCAAGATTCATGGCCAGTCAGATCCCCGAGGCCTACAACGACCTGCTGGCAGCAGAGAACAGTGACGGCACGGAGCGATTCCTGAGCAGGGAAGCGGCGTTTCTGCTGGGCGTCTCTCTGATTCAGAATGCCGCGGACGTTATTGCGGTGGTCGATACTGCTGCTCAGGGTGACTTTGCCAATGTCGATGCCGACGCCCTGACCCTGCCCGAAGTGGATGTGGAGTTGAGCGATCCTGTGCTGCTCACCGGCCAGAAGGTATACGCCGAGCCTTCCAGCCAGGACACCCTGCCTGCCAATCGTTCAGGCCTGCAGATCTCCGCCGAGCTGGCCTTCGATTACAGTGAGAGCGGGCGTCTGCTATCCGTCTCGGCGAATGGCTGTCTGTCACCGTCCATGCCGGAGTTGGCGCGCCTGATTGGTGTAAATGGTTATATGGCGAACCTGCACACCCAGTGGCTACCCTCTGCCGCACTGTCGGAGCAGAGCCGCTTGAATTTCGATGAAGACGGAACGGATGAGCGTCTCATTTTCGACTGGGACAGCCGCCGTGCCTATTTCGAAACCAGTACCACCTGCCATCAGTATCGCGGGATTTCAGCAGGCTCGACTGAACTCGGCGGTAACCCCGAGGTAACCTACAGCTGGACAAAGGACAGTGGTGAGCTGGCCGAGCTGGTTGCAGAGTATGGCACCGGCAAGACCCGCACGCTGGTTCCGGACATGGCGAATTCGTCTTCTGTATTTCCGGGTTACCGGCTTTCAGAGCAGGGCAGTGAGGTGGAGGCCGTGACGTTTGCGGTCGGCATCAGTAACTGCACCCCGCAAGAGGATGCCGTGGACGCGAATCAGGTTGTCACTGGCGTTCAGCCTTACCAGTTTTCGGGCTACGACCCTCAGCCAGAGGGTTTTACCGATACCGTCCTGGAATTCGACCGCAGGGAGTTTTCCGGCCCGGAGCAACCGGATCTTCGACTGCTGCGATACGGATTCCTTGATCCCGATCGTCTTGGGCTAGACAGGGTAACCGGGGATGGCAGTTTCGAGTGGGTGATGAATTACCCGACAGCAGGCGGGCCGGGCTTCGTTGCTGAACAACCGAATCTTATTCGTGATGCCTACCTGACACGATACAATGCGAGCGGTGACTGTGGCCGCGAGTTCGAGGGCATTCCCAGCTCCGCGTATGCGCGAGTGGAGTATAGCTACCAGCGTTTGTCTGAGTATCTGGTTGAACTGCTGGAATAGGCAAAATTGAACCGGATTCTTTTCTGGCTGCAGGGAGCGCGTGCAAGGGAGTTAAAAGAGTTGGCTGTGATTCAAAGGGATTTAACATGTGGCCGGTTGGCCAATTTACCACTTCCTGAGGGAGGAAATGGTGCCGAGGAGAGGACTTGAACCTCCACGGGGTTGCCCCCACTAGCACCTGAAGCTAGCGTGTCTACCAATTTCACCACCTCGGCAGGTGATTTGCAGAACCTTAGCTTGTTGAAAACTAAACGTTTCTGCCAACGTTGAGGTGTGTGCCTCAACCGATGGCGCGTACTTTAATAATTCCGGCCTGGGCTGTCAAACATTTTTTCGCAAAAAGAATGGCAGGTATTTATGCCTATTCCGGGCAGGTTGATAGGCAGGACCTCCATCCCAACGTTATACTCGTTGCAAACGAATCTATACTGTGCCGCGTTGGTGCAGCCTCAGGACAAGGATCCGAATGGTTTCCAGGAAGAAAAACGACCGGGATCCTCACGCCAGCCGTGAGGCCCAAAAATACGATAATCCTATTCAAAGCCGGGAATTTATCCTCTCGCATCTCAAGGATCGCGGGGCTCCCGCAACACATGAAACATTGTGTTCCGAGCTTGGTCAGTCTTCGGAAGAGGGTATTGAAGCCCTTCGGCGGCGTTTGATCGCCATGTGCCGGGATGGACAACTGATCTGCAATCGCCGTGGCGCCTACCTGCCCATTGAAGAAGCGGATCTGGTTACCGGTCGCGTGATCGGACACAAGGATGGCTTCGGGTTTCTGGTGCCGGACGATGGCGGTTCCGACCTGTTTCTTACAGCCCGCCAGATGCGTCAGGTGTTTCACGGTGATCGAGTGGCTGCCCGGGTAGATCGGGTGGATGACCGCGGTCGACGTGAGGGTGTGATTGTCGAGGTTCTTGAGTACCGGACCAGCCAGACAGTAGGGCGTTTTTTCCAGGAGAGCGGTATCAGCTTCGTGGTTCCGGAAAATGCGCGGATCAACCATGAGGTGCTCATTCCCCAGGAAAATTGCGGCAACGCCCGTCATGGCCAGTACGTGGTGGTGGATATTGTTCGTCAGCCTACCGTACGCACCCAGCCATTGGGCAAGGTTGTTGAGGTGCTGGGAGAGCATATGGCGCCGGGAATGGAGATTGACGTTGCCATTCGTTCCTACGACATTCCCCATAGCTGGCCGCCCGCCGTGGGCGAGCAAACAGCCGCAATTCCGGAAGAAGTCACAGAAAAAGACAAGGTCAACCGGAAGGATATCCGCAATCTCAGGCTGGTAACGATCGACGACGAGACGGCACGGGATTTTGATGATGCCGTGTATTGCGAGCCAAGGCCCCGTGGTGGCTATCGTCTGTTGGTTGCGATTGCCGATGTTTCCCACTACGTCCGTCCGGGTACACCACTGGACGAAGAGGCGGTAAACCGCAGTACGTCGGTTTATTTCCCGGATCACGTTGTGCCAATGCTGCCGGAAAAGCTGTCCAACGGCCTTTGTTCGCTGAACCCGGGGGTCGACCGCCTCTGCATGGTGGCCGATATGACCATCAGCGCCGCTGGCAATATCAGCAGCTACAGTTTTTATCAAGCGGTCATGTTCAGTCATGCTCGGCTTACCTATAACAAGGTAAGCACCATGCTGGAGCACCCGGACACCGAACAGGGCTACAAGCTGTGTGAGCAATACGCCAACGTGCTCCCGCAGTTGCACAATCTTTATGGCCTCTACCAGTTGTTGCGTAAGGCCCGTACCGAGCGTGGTGCAATTGACTTCGAAACTACCGAAACCAAGATTGTGTTTGACGCCGATCGGAAGATAGAAGAGATCGTTCCGGTGCAGCGCAATGACGCCCACAAGATCATCGAGGAATGCATGCTGTGTGCGAACGTTGCCACAGCGCGATTCCTGAAAAAACACAAACTGCCGGCACTCTACCGGGTCCATGATGGCCCGTCAGAAGAGCGACTTAATGCAGTGCGGCTGTTCCTGGGTGAGCTGGGTCTGCAATTGGGGGGTGGCGATAGCCCCACGTCTGCGGACTATCAGGAGCTGCTGAACAGTATCAAGGATCGCTCGGATGCCAATGTGATCCAAACGGTTATGCTGCGTTCGCTCAGCCAGGCCGTCTACAGTCCGGAAGAGGGTGGCCATTTTGGCCTTGGCTATGCAGGCTATGCCCACTTTACGTCGCCGATCCGGCGTTATCCGGACCTCATTAATCACCGGGCCATCAAGTCGGTTATTCACGGCGGGCAGCCTTCCAAGGATGTGGTTCCGCCACCGAAGCCGGATCCCGAGCTTGCCGAATATCCTTACGATATGGCCCGGATGGAGCAGTTGGGTGAGCACACCTCGATGGCAGAGCGCCGTGCCGATGATGCCACCCGTGACGTCATGGCCTGGCTGAAGTGTGAGTACCTCAGTGATCATGTCGGTGAGGAGTACGACGGTGTCATTGCGTCCGTTGTGCCCTTCGGTTTCTTTGTGGAGCTTTCTGGCGTCTACATAGAGGGGCTGGTGCATGTGTCGACGCTCAGCGGTGACTTCTTCCATCACGATTCAGCCAAGCATCGCCTCATCGGTGAGCGCACGGCAATGAGCTTCCGGCTTGGTGATGAGGTCCGTGTGAAAGTCGTTCGGGTTGGAATGGAAGATCGCAAGATCGACCTGGAGCTGATCAGCGAGCCCGTGCATCGACAGGCAGATCGCGACGCGCTCAAGGTTCCAGATAAAGGCGAGCGAGGAAAGGGCAAGCGCGGCCCCGGCAAAGGTGGCAAGCCGCCCGGCAGAGCCAAGCCTGGCCAGAAGGGTGCATCATCCGGCGAGCCTGGCCTGAAGCGCCCGAGGAAACGCCCGGCGTCGGCGTCATCGAAGAAAAAGGGGCCTGAGGCCTTCGATGATAATGAAACGCCATCTGCCAGAGATGAGCTGGTTGCAAAGGCTGCGAAACTTGCCCTGAAAAAAGGCAAGAAGGGCAGTGGCGCTGGCAAAGACGACAAGAAAGCCAAGCCGCGAAAATCAGGCAAGTAACAGGAATCAAAACCAGTGTCCGGAGAGTTTGTGTTTGGCTGGCACGCGGTTGAGGCTGTCCTCAAGCGCGAGCCTGAGCGTCTTCAGCAGGTCTGGATCCAGACCGGCCGGCAGGATAAGCGGGTCAAGAGCATTACCGATACCCTGGACAGCCTTGGGGTGAAATGGAAGGTCGTGCACCGGAAGGAGCTTGATGAGCGGGTGTCCGGTGTCCATCAGGGTGTTGTGGCGGCTGTCAGTGAAAGCCGGGAATGGACCGAAGATGATCTGCTGGCCCAGTTGGCCGCCAGTGACAAACCGCCGTTCCTGCTGGTACTTGATGGCGTAACCGATCCTCACAATCTTGGTGCCTGTATGCGCACCGCCGATGCTGTTGGTGTTCAGGCGGTTATCGTGCCCAAGGACAAGTCTGCGTCACTGACGCCGGTTGCCCGAAAGGTCGCCTGTGGGGCTGCCGAGACGGTGCCCTTTGTGCGGGTCACCAACCTTGCCCGCTTTCTGCGCAGTTTGCAGGATCAGGGTGTCTGGCTGATTGGCACCGCCGGTGAGGCGGACGCCACCCTTTACCAGGCTGATTTCAAGGGGCCGGTAGCGCTGGTGATGGGCGCCGAAGGCAAGGGTATGCGCCGGCTCACCCGCGAGCACTGCGATCAGCTGATCAATATCCCCATGCTCGGCCACGTAGACAGCCTCAACGTCTCTGTGGCTACGGGTGTTTGCCTATACGAAGCACTGCGCCAGCGGCTTGGTTAACCCTTGCACACAGGGCCTTCCCCGCCTAGAATACGTGACCCCTTTTTTAAGGGGTGGTTTTGTATTGCCTGATTGCAGGCAATACCGGGCCAAGCTTTTGATCAAGCCTTTCTTGTAAAGCCTTATTGATAAAGCAAAAAGAAACCGGCAGCAGCAGCTGTCAACTCCTTGCTTTCATGTTTGTCGGTCGCGGGTTCAACGCCGTGCCGGTAAAAAGGAAGCTGTTTAAACCGTAGGGAGAACTCATGCGTCACTACGAAATCGTTTTTATGGTACATCCGGATCAGAGCGAGCAGGTGCCCGCGATGATCGAGCGTTATACCGGCGTCATCACTGAAGATGGCGGCAAGGTACATCGCCTGGAAGATTGGGGCCGTCGTCACCTGGCATACCCGATCAACAAGATTCACAAGGCTCACTACGTACTGATGAACGTTGAATGTTCACAGGCCGCGATGGACGAGCTGACTCACAACTTCCGTTTCAACGATGCAATCATCCGCGACATGATCCTGCGCCGTGATGGTGCGGATACAGACCTGTCCCCGATGAAAGCTTCCGAGTCCCGTGAAGACCGTCGTGGCGGCGATGATCGCCCGCGTCGTTCAGCCGAATCTGACGAGCCACGTCAGCGTGCTGAAACCCAGGACGAAGAAGAGTAATTAACCGGAGTTGAGGAGTTAAGTTATGGCTCGTTTTTTCAGACGTCGTAAGTTCTGCCGCTTCACGGCAGAGGGTGTTAAGGAGATCGATTACAAAGATCTGGACACCCTGAAAGGCTACATCACTGAAACCGGCAAAATCGTGCCCAGCCGCATCACCGGCACCAAAGCACGTTATCAGCGTCAGCTGGCTACCGCTATCAAGCGTGCCCGCTACCTGGCACTGCTGCCGTACTCGGACAGCCACGATAACTAAGTAACAGAAACACAGGACTTGGGACCATGCGTGCACTTGCACAGTATGTAATGCGCGGTCCCTTCCAGGCCGGCGGGGTAGCAGCAGTCACGACTGCAGTGCCCTTGTTGTTCTGGATTGGCGCAGCCGTTGTCGGCCTGGTTATTCTCAGGCTTGGCATCAGCCAGGGGCTCAATATCGGGCTCTGGGCATTACTTCCGGCGCTTGGCTGGAGCATTTTCGGGCAGGACCCGACCGCTCTGGCTGTATTGCTCCAGGTGATGCTCATGGCGTCGCTGATCAGAACCACGCAGTCCTGGGAAAAAGCCCTGCTTGCGGGAAGTTTTCTCGCAATCGTCACAGGCCTGATGTTGCCTGTGGTCTACCCGGGCTTGCTGGATGATCTGGTCCAGGCCGGGGTGAGCTTTTACCAACAGTACAATGCCGAAATCGCGCAGAGTCTCGGCGATGACCTCGACAGGGTTATCCGCGACACGATGAACGCGAGTATGGCCGGCACCTACCTGGCAACGGGTGTGGGCATGACCATGCTGGCGCGGTCCTGGCAGGCGGGGCTTTATAACCCCGGTGGGTTCCGCAAGGAATTCCATAGCCTGCGGCTGTCGGCGCCGATTGCGGTGTTGTGTGCAGTGACCATGGTGGTTGGTCCGATCCTCGGGCTGAATTCCATGTTGCTTGCCTGGGCTGCGGGAACACCGCTGTTCCTGGCCAGCCTGGCACTGGTACACGGCGTTGTTGGTTTGAAAAAGCTCAGTGGGAACTGGTTGGCGATGTTTTATGTAGCGCTGATCCTTTTGGGCCCAAGCCTGATGATTCTGTTAGTGGTTCTGGCTTTTGTGGATAGCTGGCTGGATATCCGGAGGCGTATAAGCCCTGCCGGGCCGGCTGAATAAAGCACGAAGAGGTTAACGAGATGGAAGTTATTCTGCTCGAGAAAGTTGCAAACCTTGGCTCCCTGGGTGACAAGGTAAAGGTTAAGGCCGGTTACGGTCGTAATTTCCTGCTTCCTTATGGCAAGGCTGTACCTGCCACTGAAGCAAACCTGAAGGCGTTCGAAGAGCGTCGTGCCGAGCTTGAGAAAGCAGCTGCTGAGAAGCTGTCTGCTGCCCAGGCCCGCGCCGAGGCCCTCGAGGGTGCCGCTTTCACCATCAGCTCCAAGGCCGGTGAAGAAGGCAAGCTGTTCGGTTCTATCGGTGTGCGCGACATTGCTGACGCGATCACTGCCGGTGGTACCGAAGTAGAGAAGAGCGAAGTTCGTCTGCCGGAAGGCCCGATCCGGGTGACTGGCGAGTACGAGATTGAGCTTCAGCTGCACTCCGACGTTGAAGTAAGCGTCAAGCTGGCGGTTGTTGCCGAGTAAGCCGTTTTCTCTGGAAACGGTGCTGGGGTTGCCCCGGCTCTGGTAATACGCTGGTGGCCCCACTGCCTCTTTAGAGGCTGGTGCCGGCCAACCTGACAGGCCCGAACCGCATCTCGCGGCTTTCGGGTCTGTTGCTTTCTGGTATGCTGTTAAGACCCTGTAACCCCCTCCCATTGCTTCGGCAGGTCGCTTAAACTGTCGTGGTTATGATGTGCAACTGAAGATGTGTTCATGGCCAAGCCCAATCTGAAGCCCGCGAGTACCGATCTCGAAACCAGCCGGATCAAGGTTCCCCCTCATTCTGTCGAAGCAGAGCAGGCAGTCCTGGGCGGCCTGATGCTGGACAATCGCCGGTTTGACGAGATCTCCGAGGTGATTTCGGCCGCCGATTTTTACCGACAGGACCACCGGCTGATCTTTGGCGCTGTGGAGCGCCTTGCCAGTGAGAGTGAGCCGCTGGATGTGGTCACCCTCGCCGAATTCCTGGAGCGGGCCGGTGATATCGAAGATGCCGGTGGTTTGTCCTATCTGGCGGAATTGGCCGAGAAAACCCCGGGTGCAGCCAACATCCGTGCCTACGCCGATATCGTCCGGGAACGCTCCATTCTGCGCCAGCTGGTGGAGGTGTCCGGCAAGATTTCCGATTCGGCCTTTAATCCACTCGGGCGAAACAGCAATGAGATTCTGGATGAGGCTGAGCGCAGCGTTTTCCAGATTGCCGAAGCGCGGGTCAAGGAGGGTTCCGGGCCGCAGGCCATCAACCCCATTCTGGCCAAGACCCTGAGCCGGATTGAGGAACTGTTTGAGTCAGGTGAGCAGACCACCGGCCTGACCACCGGTTTCAAGGATCTGGATGAGCAGACCTCGGGCATGCAGCCTTCGGACCTGATCATCGTGGCGGGTCGCCCCTCCATGGGTAAGACGACCTTTGCGATGAATATTGTCGAGAATGCCCTGATCAGCACCGGCACGCCGGTTCTGGTGTTCAGTATGGAGATGCCGGCGGATGCCCTTGCCATGCGTATGCTCTCGTCGCTCGGGCGCATTGACCAGACCAAGGTTCGCGGCGGCAAGCTGGAAGAAGACGACTGGCCCCGGCTGACCTCGGCGGTGAGCCTTCTGAAAGACAAGCCGCTTTATATCGACGATACGCCGGGCCTGAGCCCTACCGAGATGCGTTCCCGGGCGCGCCGTATTGCCCGGGAAAACGACGGCAAGATTGGCCTGATCATGGTCGACTACCTGCAGCTTATGCGGGTGCCCGGCAACACCGAGGGTCGGACCGCTGAGATCTCGGAAATTTCCCGGTCACTGAAGGGTATCGCCAAAGAGTTGAGTTGCCCGGTGGTGGCCCTGTCCCAGCTTAACCGGAGCCTTGAGCAGCGGCCCAACAAGCGCCCGGTGAACTCGGATTTGCGGGAATCCGGCGCCATCGAGCAGGACGCCGACGTCATCATGTTTGTGTACCGGGATGAAGTCTACAACGAGGACACCCCGGACAAGGGCATTGCCGAGATCATTATTGGTAAGCAGCGGAACGGCCCCATTGGCACCATCCGACTTGCGTTTATCGGCAAGTACACGAAATTCGAAGATCTGGCCCACGGCGATTACAGCGACTACGGCGGGGAGTATTGATGCCCCGCAGTACGATTGCCCGGATTGATCTGGACGCCTTGCGCCGGAACTTCCAGACTGCCCAGCGGCGGGCAGGCGGGGCCAGTGTGATGGCCGTGGTGAAAGCCGATGGCTATGGCCACGGTATCGGGCCGGTGGCTTCGGCGCTGGATAGCCTGGCGCCGAAATACGCAGTGGCTTGCCTGGAAGAAGCGCGTGCCATTCGGGAAACAGGTCTGACACAGCCGGTCGTCCTGCTTCAGGGCGTCCATGCTGAAGCGGATATCGCTGAATGCGCCCGGAGTGGCTTTGAGCCGGTGTTCCATAGTTTCCAGCAACTGGCGTGGCTGGAGCGTCTGGATACATGGCCCGCTTTCTGGCTGAAAGTGAACAGCGGTATGAACCGTCTCGGCTTTCATCCGGACGAGCTGGCCGGGGTGATGAGCCGGTTACAGGCCATGAGCGCTGATACAGAGCTCCTGGGGTTCGTCACGCATTTTGCGTGCGCCGACGATCCAGACAGCGCAATGACGGCGCAGCAGACTGCGGTGTTCGAAAAGGCTACGTCTTCGTTCCCGGATTTAATGAAGAGCGTTGCCAATTCGGCCGCCCATTTTCGACCGGGCCAGCCGATGTTTGACTGGAGCCGCCCCGGAATCATGTTGTATGGCGGCTCACCAATGGTGGGCACGACCGGTCCCGAACTTGGCCTGGAGCCGGTAATGTCGCTTGAGGCCCCCTTGATCAGCACCCGCTTGGTGCCGGCGGGCGAGTCCGTTGGCTATGGGGCTGGCTGGGTTGCCGATCGGAACACGCGGATGGGCATAGTCGCGATCGGTTACGGTGATGGCTACCCCCGGCATGCCGGCACCAATACGCCTGCGGCGATCAACGGCCAGCGGATCAGACTGATTGGCCGGGTATCCATGGACATGCTGGCGGTGGACCTCACCAATGCACCCGATGCGAAGGAGGGTGACAGCGTTGAACTCTGGGGTCGCACCGTGGGGGTCGATGAGGTAGCCGCCTGTGCCGGCACTATCTCCTACGAGTTGATGACCGGCATCACCGGGCGGGTACCGCGGCAATACCGGTAGCGCTGTGGCGCGCTTTTTCAACCTGGTTCCGGTTCGTGAATGATTTCCTCGATAAAGTCGAGAATGGCAGCGAGGCTGCGGTCGTCCAGCTTTTTGAGCACCTTGTGCACGACCATCTTGCTGCCCTTGAGCATGCTGCTGATGCCCATTTTGGCCATGCCCATCATCATGCTGCTGGCATGCAGGCGGCGAAGCGGCTCCAGGAAAAAGAAGTCCAGACCTTCTTCGGTCATGTCCACAATCAGGTTGAAGAGCTTGTCGATGGCTTCCTTGTCGGCCTTGCCGCGTTCGCGCAGTTCGCCGACGGTATACAGGGCCCGGGTTCGCAACTCATCAGGGATCGGCGCCACAATGTGGCTCTGTTGTTTCAGCATGACAGTTCCTGTTGTTGTATGCTCTTGAAAGAAATAGCAAAGCATTAAATTCAGACTGCATCAGTGTAGGCGCCGGAATCCAGAAGCCATTGGCCAAACCGGTTCCGAAATAACGTCACATCAGTGATATCGGGAGGCATTGAATCCTCGTGCATGTACTTGTTGTTCACGATTACGGCCCTTTGGGGAAGGTTTTGCTGGAGCGCTTGCGGGCAACGCACCTGCACGTCAGCCCTTTGCTTGTCAGCGATCCCTCCAACGCCGATCTTGATGCACTGGAGAACTGGATTCCCGAAGATACCGACCTGATCGTAAATGCTCTCTGGATGGCCGATCCGGAGGTCGCCGAGAATGATCCTGAGGGGGTCCATATGGCGGCATTCTCGCTACCAGTGGCCATGGCCGAGTTTGCACGTGATCGTGGTATGGCGCTGCTCCAGCTGTCCTCCTGCTACGTGTTCGATGGCCGGAAGCAAAGCGGGTACATCACTTCCAATCCAGGGCAGCCGGTGAATGAGCTGGGTAACTGGCAATGGGAGTGCGAGCAGGCCCTGCGGACCCTGTTGCCTCGGCATATTATCCTGCGGACCGGCTGGAGCCTGGCACGGTTCATCCGGAAGGTGCAGGCCAGTACGGCTGCCGGTGAAATACTGTCACTACCCGGACGATGCCGGGGGCAACCCGTATCGGTCCGTGATCTGGCCCGGGTAATCGAGGCTGTGGTTCTGCAACTTGATTGCGGGGCCGAGGTCTGGGGCACCTATCAGTACGCCGGTGCCGAGGAAATCAATCTGTACGAGCTGGGCCTGGCGATTGCCGGGCTGCCCGGGATTCCCGAAGGGATCCGGGTGGTGGACGAGGTGCCCGAGTGGGGCCACCTTGAGCCGGTCAATACCACGCTGATCTGCACCAAGATCCGCAATACCTTCGGCATCAAGCAGATGCCCTGGCGCTCCGGCCTGGTGGATGAGCTGACGATGCTGAAAAAGAATAACGGCAGGGAAGTGGAGAGTGAGCCCGCCGGCTAGTAGCAACGGCGGGCAAAACGCAGTTTCTCAGTTATTGCACTGGCGGGAGAATTCCCGGCTGACCATTTGCAGGGCTTCGATATCCAGAAGTTCGACTTCCCGGCCCCGGGCCTTGATGATGCCCTGATTCTGAAAGCGCGTGAATACCCGGCTTACCGTTTCAACGGCGAGGCCCAGGAAGTTTGCGATGTCGTTCCGAGCCATGGGCAGACTGAAGTTGGTCGGCGACATACGGCGGCGCTGGAATCGGCTGGACAGCGACAAGAGCAGTGCAGCAATGCGCTCTTCAGCGGTGTTCTTGCTCAGCAGCATGGCCAGTTGATGGCTGTTCTGGATCTCCTGGCTCATCAGGTGATACATGTGGTGCTGCAACTCGGGCAGTTTGCCGGTCAGCTCCTCCAGTTTCTCCATCGGGAACTCACACACGCTGGTCCGTTCCAGAGCCTTGGCGGTGCACGCATAATGTTCACTGCCAATGCTGTCCAGGCCTACCAGCTCTCCGGGCATGAAAAAGCCCGTCACCTGTTCCTCGCCATTCTCGGTAATGATCGACGTCTTTATGGAGCCGCTTTTTACCGCAAAACAGGAGCGGTAGGGCGTGCTCTGGTCGAAGATGTGTTCACCACGGTTGAAGATCCGCCCCTGCTGGACAATGTCTTCCAGCCGGTCGAGGTCATTCTCTTCAATTGCCAGGGGCAGGCACAGGTTGCTCAGACTGCACTGGTGGCAGGACGCCTTGAGGGGAGATGCCTGACGAAACGGAATTGCTTGAGCCATACGTGATAATCCGTCCGATTTGATCCATGTCAACTATGTACCTTAATACGGATGGCCGTCTTTGCCAATAATCAAGCTGGATGATCTTAGAATATATTTTTAAAAAATAAGGGCCCGCAGGCCCTTATGCATCGCGGTTTCAGAGCTTCTCGAATACCAGGGACGCGTTGGTTCCGCCGAATCCGAAACTGTTGGACATCACGGTGTTCAGCGAGGCTTCCCGACCTTCAGGGCCTACAAGCGGAATATCGCTGATTTTCTCGTCCGGATTGTTCAGGTTCTTGGTGCCGGCAATGAACCCGTTCTGCAGCATCAGCAGCGAGTAGATGGCCTCCTGAACACCGGCAGCGCCGAGCGAATGACCAGAGAGTGATTTGGTTGAGGAAATGGCCGGGATGTCGGAACCGAAAGTGGCCCGCACCGCGCCCATCTCGGCAACGTCGCCAACCGGGGTGCTGGTGCCGTGGGCATTGATGTAGTCAATCTTGCCCCGGATGGTGGCCATCGCCTGCTTCATACAGCGCTGGGCACCTTCGCCCGACGGCGCAACCATGTCATAGCCGTCCGAGGTGGCGCCGTAGCCGGTCAGCTCGGCAATAATGTTGGCGCCGCGTTTCTTCGCGTGTTCCAGTTCTTCCAGCACCATCATGCCGCCACCGCCGGCAATCACGAAACCGTCACGGCCGGCATCGAAGGGGCGGGAAGCCGTTTCAGGGGCATCGTTGTATTTGGTGGACAGCGCCCCCATGGCATCGAACATCATGGTCAGGCTCCAGTCCTCTTCTTCACCGCCGCCGGCGAACACGATGTCCTGCTTGCCAGCCTGGATCTGTTCCATGGCGTGGCCGATGCAGTGGGCGCTGGTGGCACAGGCCGAGGACATGGAGTAGTTCACGCCACGGATCTTGTAGGCGGTGGCGAGGCAGGCGGACACCGTGCTGGTCATGATGCGGGGGACCATATAGGGCCCGATGCGCTTCACGCCTTTCTCGCGCATGATGTCGGTGGCTTCCACCTGGCTTGAGCAGGAAGCGCCGCCGGAGCCGGCGATCAGGCCGGTGCGGTCGTTGGAGATCAGGTCTTCGGTCAGCCCCGCCTGGGCGATGGCCTGCTCCATGGACAGAAAACTGTACATGGCGGATGGGCCCATGAACCGGCGGATTTTGCGGTCGATAACGGATGTGTCCACATCCACCGAGCCTGCAATCTGGCTCCGGAAGCCCATTTCCTTATAGGTTTCGTTGAAGCGGATGCCTGATTTTCCATTCTTCAGGCTCTGGGTGACCTCGTCCAGTGAGTTTCCGAGGCAGGACACAATGCCCATGCCGGTGACGACGACGCGTCTCATAAGTTCCTCCTTTCCGACCGGCCGAAATGGCCGATCCTGCGATCAATAACATAATTTGACAGTCTAGGCGCTTTGGCCCGGATACGATATTTGACCTTGGTAAGGGGAGCTCAGGAGGCGCTCAGTCTGCCGCCTCCTCGGCGGCCCGGGCTTCGCGTTCGACCATTTCCGGGGTTTCCAGGGAAATGCGTCCCAGCTTGCCCGACCGGAATTCGTTGAGAAGTACCTCCGAGACCTTGTGCAGGTCCGGAACGCCGCCCCGCCCGAAAAATCGGCGTTTCGCGGCAATGCCATCCATCAGCGCCAGGGCATCTCTCGGCAGTTCCTCAAAGCCGTAGCGGGCCCGCACAAGCTCCGGGTAGGCTTCCAGCAGGTACTCGGCCTCGAACATGGCGACATCCTCAAAATCCAGCACCGCGCTTCGAATCGCCCCGGTAACCGCCAGACGGTAACCGCAGGCTTCGGGGGACAGCTTAGGCCAGAGAAAGCCGGGGGTGTCGTAGAGCAGAATGTTATTAGGCAGCTTGATGGCCTGCTGGGCCCTGGTCACGGCCGGCTCGTTCCCGGTTTTGGCCGCAGGTCGTCCCGCCAGTGTGTTGATCAGGGTGGACTTGCCGACGTTCGGAATGCCCAGGATCATCACCCGCAATGCGCTCTTCTGGCGATCGTGACCGGGCGTCATCTCTTCCGCCAGCTTGAGGATGGACAGTGCCTCATTGCGCTGGTTGTGGGTAAGCGTGATGGCGCGAACCCCATGTTCTTTCTCGAGCCAGGCTAACCACTGCTCGGTAATTTCTGGATCCGCCAGGTCGCGCTTGTTCAATACCTTGATCAGTGGCGTATCACCACGAAGGGCCGGCACGAGCGGGTTTTCGCTACTGAAAGGAATACGCGCGTCAACCACTTCGATGATGAGATCCATCTGCGGCATGACTTTTTTGATCTCCTTGCGGGCCTTGTGCATATGCCCTGGAAACCAGTTAATGGCCATCTTGTCTGCTCCGGATGTGGTTAAACGGCGCCATTATGAAGGGGAATGACCAAACTTTCACATTTGTTTGAATCCGCGTGTGTGGCGGCTTTTGGCGCAGGATACTGAGAAGTATGTACAAAAAGAGGGCTGATCGGGGTGAAAAACCGTATCCGTATGTTTTAGGGTGTAGTCCCTGAACGATGAAACCAATGTATGTCGGTGGTATTCAGATTGTGGCCACCCTGTTAACGGAGACGTTTATGAAGCTTGTAAAACTGTTCGGTACTGCCCTGGTAGCCCTTAGCCTCTCGGTTCCGGCCGTGGCCCAGCAATCCGGTGGCCAGCCGGATCAGGTTGATCAACTGGCACAGATGGTGGGGCTGACCGATGACCAGCAAACTGAAATCCGTGCCATCATCGACGAGATGCAGGGCGAAATCGGCGAACTCCGCCAGGAAGCCCGTGCACTGCAGCAGCAGATGCAGGGTGAGATCAAATCAGACTTTGATGAATCCGCTATCCGCGAGCAGGCCAAAGAACTGGGTGATGTGACCGGCGAGATCGCTGCTCTGTCCACTCTGATGCAGGCGAAGGTCGACAGCGTTTTTACCCAGGAGCAGCGCGACGAGCTGGATAAGCGTATGCAGCAGATGCAACAGCAAATGCAGCAGCGTCGTCAGATGCAACAACAGATGCAGCAGGGGCAAGGTCAGGGCATGCAGTAATCCTGACTTCCCTCTGACTTTGTTGGAGAAGGGCCACGCTTTCGGGTGTGGCCCTTTTTTTGTGGGCCTAGCCTGCTGATTTTGTGGGAGGAACAGCGGTGTTGGCCCCTCCCAAAAAACGCTACGAGCACATCCATGTGCGCTTGGCTGTGACCATCCTTGGCCACAGACATTTTTGGGAGGGGCCAACACCGCTGTTCTATAAAATTCACAGTGATATCAGACGAACAGCCGGCAGACCTGAAAGTTGGTGGCGTTGTTTGTTTCCAATATCTCTTGATTCCGAAGCTTGGCGGGTGTGGGCCTTTGACAGAATGTCGGCGGCCAAGGATGGCCGACGTCAAGCGCACATGGATGTGCTCGTAGCGGTTCTGGCAAAGGCCCACACCCGCCGAGCCACCCCCGAAACCAGAAGGCTAGGAGCCCAAGCCCGAAGAAGCCCCACCCAAGCCAAAGGGCTTAACCAGAACAATCAGCCGGGGAAGCAAGGTAAGAGCCCCAACCAGAGCCATGAACATGGCAAACCCCGTAAACAACCCGAAGTAGATGGTCGGGATGAAGTTGGACAGCACCAGTATCGAGAACCCGGAGATGATGGTCAGCGACGTGAAGAACATGGCCTGGCCGATGCTTCGGTGGCAGCGGTGCATGGTGGCAATGTAGTCGCCGTCTTTATGGAACTCGGTTTTGAACCGGTGGATGTAGTGGATGGTGTCGTCCACGGCGATGCCGACGGTGATGGCGGCGACGGTGATGGTCATCATATCCAGGGGAATGCCCAGCCAGCCCATCAGGCCGAGCACTGAGCCGGCGGCGATGAGGTTCGGGGCGATGCCGATCAGGGCCAGTTTCAGGGAGCGGAACAGGATCAGGAACATCACCATGATGGCCGCGAAGACCACGCCGATGGTCTTGATCTGAGAATCGAACAGGCTTTGCAGCATGTTGTTGTACATCACGGTCATGCCGGCAAAGAGTACCTGATCTTTCGAGTATCCCAGTTCCGTTGTCAGATGTTCATGGATGCGGTTCAAGAGCTCCTGTCGACGCAGTTCCGGCATGGTTTCCAGGATCCGGATGCTGAATCGGGCCTGGTCGTGCTCCTCCGAGATGTAGGGTGTCAGCAGGGTACCCTGCAGGTCATCCGGAACCGCAGCGGGTACAAACGCCAGTTCCAGGGCGTCCAGGGGCTCGCCCTGGTTGATTTGGGCGAGGATATCCAGCGTGGTGTTGATCGAGAGCACCTTGCCGGTTTCCGGTAGTCCGTCCAGGTAGTCGTGAACCGCTTCCAGTTGTTCCATTTTCTGGTAGGTGTACCAGGTATCGCGGTATTCCTCTCCGGCACCGCAGTCTTCCACGAACGGGTCGCAGTCACTGGCAAACGGGTCGCCGCCGCTCGCGCCTTCCGGTGGCGGATCGTCGGTGATAACCACGTCCAGGGGCGTGGTGCCGCCCAGGCGGTTGTCGATGGTGACCATGCCCTGATGGATTTCGGTGGAGGATTTGAAATAGTCGATGAAGCTGTTTTCCACCGTCAACTTGCTCAGGCCGATAACGCAGAGCACCGCAATCACGCCGGATCCGACCAGTACCGTCTTGCCGAAGTGTTCGGTGAACCGGGCAAAGGCATCGGTGAAGGGGATCCGGTCAGAGGTGACCCGGCTGTCCAGTGGCGGGGGCAACAGGGTCAGAAGTGCCGGGAAGATGATAAAGGTAATCAGGAAGGCCACTGCAAGGCCCAGGGTCATCATCCAGCCAAAGTCGATGACCGGGCGAATGCCGCTGAAGGTGAGGGAGCCGAAGGCGACGATGGTGGTGATGGCCATGTAGAAGCAGGGCTTGATCATCGCCATCACGGTGTTGCGCAGGGTCTCTCTCGGGCTGGCCTCACGATCATCGTGCTGGAATTCCCGGTAGCGCACGATCAAGTGGATAGTGAGCGACAGGGTCATGATCAGCAGCAGGGAGATAAAGTTGGAGGAGATGACCGTAACCGGCCACTGGGCCCAGCCCAGAAAGCCGATCATCAGCCAGACGGTAAAGCTGCAGCACAACAGCGGCACCAGAACCCAGCGCCATTGCCGGAAAATGATGGCCAAAGTGAGCAGCAGAAAAGCCAGGACGCCAAGCCCGAAGGTCGACAGGTCGTTTTCGATGAAGCGGATCATGTCCGCCACAATCATGGGCACCCCGCCCAGGTGGATGTCCGCGCCGTCGCGGTAGGTGTCGAGAATGGAGCGAACCGTGCGGATGGTGGCATCGCGCTCGACCCCGAGGGTTTCGGTAAAGTCGATGAAATCCTGTTTTACCCGTTCCAGTTCGGCCAACTCGGCCTCGGAGGCTTCGCCGGCATCGGCCTTGTCTCTCAGATCGTTGCGTTTTCTCAGCAGTTCAAAATAGCGATCCGGCGTGGGCAGGTTGACCTGTATGGCAGTGGTTCGCCCGTCTTCGCTGATCAGCAGGTTGGGGTAGAGCGGATTGTTCAGAAGCGCCTGGCGGGCTGTGTCCGGCGTTACATCGTGGTCGTCCAGGGTCTTGATCTCGCTGTCCACGGTATCCAGCGTCAGATCCGGGCTGTGGAGCAGGGGTACGTTCAGGATGCTGTTGGTGGAGCCTACGGCTTCCAGGCCTTGCAGTTCATCCCTCAACGCGCCCAGTCTGGCCAGCCCATCTTCGGAGAACAGTTCACCTTCGGGGGTATAGGTGACGATCAGGAAATCGTCCGAGGTGGTGAAGCGGCGGTTTACCTGGCGGTATTGTTCGAGGGACCGGTCGTTTTCCAGTACCAGGGATTCGGCGGAAGCATCGAGGCGGAATTCGCCGAATTTGATAGCGGCGATGGCTAGAAGGAGGCCGAAAGCCGCAAGGATAATAACGGGATGCGGAAAAATCAGGCGGTCATACAGGGCGCGAAGACGATTCATGAACAACTACTCTGCCAGTTCAAACGAGTGCAGAGTGTGCCATAAACCTCAGTGAACCGTGACCTTTGACGAGGCTTCTTCCAGGGAATCGATCAGCTTTTTCAGGCGGCGGCTCATATCCGCGCTCTCGGCAAGCTGGGTCACCATGTTCTGGGTGGTCTCGCGAATGCCTTGAACGTTAGCCAGCACATCGTCGGTGCCGGCGGTCTGGTCTGCCGAGACGTTGGCGATTTCCTGGTTGGTATGATCGATCCGGCTGACCACCTCGTTGATGGCTTCCAGGGCTCGGCGGCCTTCCTCGGATTCCTCGACGCAGCGGGTGGCATCCTCGGAACTTCCGGTCATCTGATTTACGGCGGTGTTAATGGCGCTTAGAAGCCGATCGATCGTGCCCTGAATCTGATCGGTGGAGTCCTGGACCCGTTGGGCCAGTTTACGGACTTCATCAGCCACGACAGCAAACCCTCGGCCCTGTTCGCCAGCGCGGGCCGCCTCGATGGCCGCGTTCAAGGCCAACAAATTGGTCTGCTCGGCAATGCCCCGGATTTCGGTGATGGCGTGGCTGATTTCATGGCTGTTTTCGGCCAGGGCTTCGACGCTGCTGGCGGAATTGCGCACCACATCGGCAAGCTTGCGGATGCTGTCGGCGCTCTGTCCGACACGGGTGCTGCCGTCGCGAGCGGCATCGCTCGCCTCGTGGGAGAGAGTCTTGGCAATTCCGGCCTGTTCGGCGATGCCGGTGAAGCTCTGCAGCATGGTTTCGATGACTTCCGCGGACCGGTCGGCGCCCTGTTGTTGGCGACCGAGGTCATCACGACGGGCTTCGGCGGCCGCGGTCAGTTCCTCAACTTCCCGGTGCAGCCGTTCGATGGCTTCCTTCATGCTTCGGACCACGCCCACGGTGCGGTCCTGCATGGCGTTGAAGGCGCTGGCCATCTCGCCGATTTCGTCGGTGGAATCCACCACCGCCCGCTGGCTAAGATTGCCCGAAGCCTGAACGTCGACCATGGTGTTTTTCAGGCGGTTCACGTGGCGTTCGATAAACGAGATCAGCAGCTGGGATCCGGCCATCTCGAGCACCATAAGTATTGCCACAACCAGCGCGAAGCCGGGTGCCGTATCAGCGAAGACCTCGTTGAACGTCCGGCCGGTCTGCCCGGCAATCGTGTTCATGGCATAGAGAACGAGCAAGCAGAGAACTGCAAAAACGACAATGTTCAGCAACCAGAATTTGTACTTCAGCCGGGCATTTCGCAGCATTGTCAGCATGTATGTTCTCAGTCGATGGCCTTCACCGGAATCTGCATGGCATTGGAGGCTTGGGGAACCTCGGGCACCGCGAGACCCAGATTGTTTTTATCGAAGACTTTGTCAGCCCGGTAGCTGGAGCGGACCATGGGGCCGGATGGCACTTCCATGAAGCCCTTCTCCAGGCCGATTTCCCGGTAACGGTTGAACTCTTCGGGGGTGACGTAGCGTTCTACCGGCAAGTGGTTCGGAGTAGGGCGCAGGTACTGGCCCAGAGTCAGGATATCCACACCGATGGCGCGCAGATCGTCCATGGTTTCCAGGATTTCCTCTTCGGTTTCGCCGAGCCCCAGCATCAGGCTGGTCTTGGTAAGCACGTCCGGACGGTGCTTCTTGGCGTGCTCCAGGACCCGGAGGGTTTTTTCATACCCGGCACGCGGATCACGAACCCGACTGGTCAGCCGCTTGACGGTTTCCACGTTCTGGGCAAAGACATCCAGCCCGGAATCCACCACCTTCTCAACGTCCGCCATCACCGCATCAAAATCCGGCGTCAGCGCCTCAACGGCGACTTCCGGCGTGCGCTGTTTGATGGCAGAGACACAAGCGGCATAGTGGGCAGCGCCGCCGTCGTCCAGGTCATCACGGTCTACCGAGGTAAGCACAATATAACGAAGGCCCATCAGCTCTACGGACTTGGCCGTGTTTTCGGGCTCTTCATGATCGAGCCAGCCTTTCGGGTTGCCGGTGTCCACCGCGCAGAATTTGCAGGCCCGGGTACACACAGACCCCATCACCATGATGGTGGCCGTGCCGGCGGTCCAGCACTCACCGATATTGGGGCAATGAGATTCCTGGCAAACGGTGCTCAATCGGTGCTCACTGACGTTCTTGCGCACCGCCTCATAGCGCTCGCCCCCGGGCATGCGTGCCCGGAGCCATTTGGGCTTCGGCTCTCGCTTTTCCGCTGTTGTGGCTTCCTGCTTCGATGACCGCTTGACGCCATCCTTGATGGCCGAGAAGCCATGCTCGTTGCGGAATTTGGAACCACTGGTAATGCGGGTTTTTGCGCTTTCGCTCATTGCAACCGGACTCTCGATTCGGGCATGGGGAACACTAAAGAGTAATGGCCTGGCGGGGGAGTTACAAGACAGATAGGGGCAATCACGAGGGTGCCGGGCACGACATTGGTCGTACCCGGTTGACCGCTATCAGGCCTGGGCTTTGTCCAGGGCCTGGGTAATGTCGGCAATGATGTCGTCGACATGCTCGATACCGATGGACAGCCGCACCAGATCCTCGCTCACACCGGCGCTCTTCAGCTCTTCCGGGTTGAGCTGGCGGTGGGTGGTGGTCGCCGGGTGGCAGGCCAGGGACTTGGCGTCACCGATGTTCACCAGACGCAGGATCAATTCCAGGGCATCGATGAACTTTGCCCCGGCTTCCCGGCCACCCTTGATGCCGAAGCTCAGGATGCCGGACGCTTTCCCGCCGGAAATCTTCTCGCAGGTCGCCTTGTACGGGCTGTTGGCCAGGGTCGCGTAGTTGACCCATTCAACAGACGGGTGCTCCTGCAGGAAGTTCGCGACTTTCTCGGCGTTCTCGCAATGACGTTCCATGCGCAGCGCCAGGGTTTCCAGACCCTGCATGATCAGGAACGCATTGAACGGAGCAAGGGCGGCACCGGTGTTGCGCAGAGGAACCACTCGGCAGCGGCCGATGAAGGCAGCAGGGCCCAGGGCGTCTGTGTAGACCACGCCGTGGTAGGACGGATCCGGTTCGTTCAGCATCGGGAACTTGTCAGCACTGGCTTTCCAGTCGAACTTTCCGGAATCCACGACAACGCCTGCGACGGTGGTGCCGTGGCCACCGATGTACTTGGTGAGCGAGTGAATCACGATATCGGCGCCGTGCTCGATCGGGCGGCACAGGAACGGCGTGGCAACCGTGTTGTCCACCATCAGCGGGATGCCGTGTTTGTGCGCAATTTCGGCCCAGCGTTGGATATCGACCACGTTGCCTGCCGGGTTGCCGATGGACTCGCAGAACAGGGCGCGTGTGTTCTCATCAATAGCCTTTTCCACGGCATCGAAATCGTCATGGCGAACCATCTTGCACTCAATGCCCTGGTTCGGCAGCGAGTGCGCGAACAGGTTGTAGGTGCCGCCGTATAGCTGACTGGTGCTGACGATGTTGTTACCCACCTTGCAGATGGTCTGCAGCGCATAGGTGATGGCCGCCATGCCAGAGGCCACGGCCAGGGCGCCAACACCGCCTTCCAGTTCTGCCATCCGCTCTTCGAGAACCGCGTTGGTCGGGTTCATGATACGGGTGTAGATGTTGCCCTGAACCTTCAGGTCAAACAGATCGGCACCGTGCTGGGTGTCATCGAAGGTGTAGGACGTGGTCTGGTAGATCGGGGTGGTAGCGGCCCGGGTAGTGGGATCGCTTTTGAAGCCTGCGTGCAGCGCTAGGGTTTCCGGTTTCATGTCAACGGTCCTTGCTGGTGTGTTGTTCTTTATGGGTTTCAGCCCGTGAGTATGCCACAGAGTTTGTCTTTAGAGGATCGTCCCGCTCCCTCCTTGCAGACCTGAGATAGTCACTGATGGATGGGTAGAAGAATATCCCCAGGCAGACCCAGAAAACACTGATCGACAGGATGGCCGCCTTCACGCTCGCGCCGGCGAACCCAAGGGCAATGGGAACCAGAACAACGGCCAGGAACACGGTGAGCGCGTGGCGGGATTTCATAATGCGATACAGCCTTAAAACGCATTCGGGTGAAGCCTCTATTCTATCCGACTACTGCCCCCGGGATTGTCAAAGTTTGTTTAGGTGGCGTTGGATTTCTTGGCATCCGTGTCAGGAAATATGGTGTCGTAACTCCAGGTGAATACGAACGCATACACCAGATAGAAGACTACGAACGCGATATCCACGATCAGCGCCTCAAGAAGACCGATGCCCATCCACCAGGCAATAATCGGCAGGAAAAACAGCATCAGACCCAGCTCGAAACTCACCGCGTGCAGGAAACGAACCCGCAGGGATTTCTGGGTTGAGCCCGTGAAGTGCTTCAGGCCGTGATCGAATCCCAGGTTAAACAGGTAGTTCCAGATTGTCGCGATGGTGGCGCCAACCACACCCAGAACGCCAGTTCTGCCCATATCGAAACCGAACGTAACGGCAGCGAGGGGAACGGACAGCAGGAGGCCGATCACTTCGAAGGAGATGGCCTGGCGAACTCTATCTTTGGTTGATCTCATGGCTAGTACTCTACGAAAGCCTTCAGCTCTGCGTTCACTGTCCGGACGTGTAAGTGAATGCGGGCGGTGTATAGAAGTTCCAAATGAGGAACTGTCAAAGTCGGTTCAAGTGGGGCAGAAGAAGAAAAAGTGATCAAAAAATGGGCAATTTTGTGGCGCGATCACTATTATTGTGCGTATCAGCAGTAAGGCTACCAAAAGAATGGCGGCCTCTTTGATACGCAATGCAATCGAAAAGCACCTAACGGACCCGCGTGCTTTGGAGGTGAGAATCATGGATTGGCCCACTTCACCCAAGCTCCTCCTGCTGGTTTGGCTATCGCAGTTGTCCCTATCGGTACTTGCTGACTCAAGGCCCCCCCATGTAATTGGGGTTTTCGAAGGTATCGATCGGGAAAGAGCTGTTGAAAATGGCGAGCTAACAGGGCGATTTGCACCCTATTATCAATGTGTTTTCAGCCGGGTAGATAGCGATTTCCAATTCGTTGAAATGCCGTTGGCACAAATGCTTTACCGCTTGCAGAAAGGTGGTATTTCCGCTGGGTTGCCGATGGTGCAGACGGCTGAGCGGGATGAATACGCGGATTTTGGCGGGCTATTGTTCCAGACAGAGTACGTCTATCTTTTGCTCCAGGACTTACCACCTCTCAACAGTCTCAGTGGCCTCAGGTTCGCATTTGTCCGGCAGTTCGTTGGAGCTAAGCTCCTTAGAGGTGCTGACCCTCTCGTAATCCCCGTTTCTGATTGGAGCCAGGCTGTCGAGATGCTCAAGCGCGGTCGTGTGGACGTCGTTGTTCTACCCTGGGTGCTAATAGATTTGTATATGAAGGGGTTCGACCGCCCCTACTATGCTCGGACTGCAGCTTGGGTGGACCTTTCGATGTATATTTCACATCGCGCGGATGATAGTGATTTGACGGAAGATCTCAGAAAGGCAATCAGAAAATGTCGGTTTATTGCAGAGCAAAATCAGGGCGGCTGGAATATCCCTGCTAGACGTCGGGATCTGGGAAATTGACCATGATCCAGTCAATTTGAAGTTAACCAATTAAAAAGGGTCACGATTCTCGTCGCTCTGACGTTCCGTTGCACGCATTGCGTAATCCGGTTGGCAAGGAAACGATGAGCGCAGTGCCGATACGACAGCTACTATGAAAAGAGCGTTTGAAGCTGTGGATTAGTATCTGTTACTGCATTCGCACGATTGGGGGGGTGAGGCATGCAAAGGCTCGTATGGCTCAAGCTTCTGCATTTCTTTTTGCTTCTGCTTTTCTCTCTATCTCTGTCTGCCGAGTCAAAACGCCACCATTTTGTTGGAGTCTTTGCCGATATAGAACGCGAAATTTCTGTAGAAAATGGAAAGCTCGTGGGTCGTTTTGCGCCTTATTATCGTTGTGTCTTTAGCCGCGTAGGCGGCGATTTCAGGTTCATTAATATGCCTTTGGCCCAGATACTTCGCCAACTGGAAAAGGGTGGTATTTCGGTTGGATTGCCCTTGATTCAAACGGCAGAAAGGGACAAGTATGCGGACTTTGGCGGTTCGCTGTTCCGATTAGAATATGTGTATCTCATGGCTCAGGATTTGCCGCCGCTAGAAACCATGACGGGGCTCAGGTTTGGATTTGTCCGCAAATTTGCTGGTTTACAGCTTTTAAAAGGTGATAGCCCTCGCGTAACTGATGTCTCTGATTGGGCGCAGGCGGTCGAAATGCTTCGGCTCGGTCGCGTGGATGTCGTGGTTCTGCCGCGGATCATGATGGACCTGTATATCGATGACTATCCGGGGCATTATTATGAACGGACAGCCGCCTGGATAGATTTGTCCATGTACATCTCTCATAGAGTAAAAGACAGCCGTCTCACGGAAGATTTCAGGGATGCAATCAGAACCTGCCGCTTGATTGGCGAGAAAAATCATGGTGCCTGGGATATTCACGGGAGACAGCGAGATCCAGAAGACGGACCTGGCGTCAGTGAATTTGCCAACCCTCAATAAGATTACAGCGCTCTGGGGCAGGGGACAAAAAGGGGAGATCCAACAAAAAAGGGTCACGACTCGCGTCGCAACCCTTTGAATCTTGGTAGCAAGGGGCGGAGTCGAACCGCCGACCCCAGCATTATGAGTGCTGTGCTCTAACCAACTGAGCTACCTTGCCATTTCGCTTTGGGCATCGCCCCAAACGAGGCGCGTATTTTCAGTATTTGGGCTCTTTCTGTCAAGGCTTAGGGCCCAGTTTTTCCTGAAAAATTACACGTTGAAGCGGAAGTGGATAACGTCGCCGTCTTTCACGATGTATTCCTTGCCTTCCAGGCGCCATTTTCCGGCATCCTTGGCCCCGGCTTCGCCGTTGTACTGAACGAAATCGTCGTAGCTCACCACTTCTGCCCGGATGAACCCGCGTTCGAAGTCGGTGTGGATCACGCCGGCGGCCTGAGGCGCTGTGGCGCCGATTTTTACGGTCCAGGCACGGACTTCTTTCACCCCGGCGGTAAAGTAGGTCTGCAGGCCCAGCAGGCCATAGCCCCCGCGAATTACCCGATCCAGGCCTGGCTCTTCCATGCCCATTTCTTCCAGGAACATCGATTTTTCATCGTCTTCCAGTTCGGAGATTTCTGCCTCTATCTTGTTGCAGATGGGCACAAGCGCGGCATTTTCCGACTCAGCGATCTGTCGCACGGTGTCCAGATGCGGGTTGTTCTGGAACCCGTCTTCGCTGACGTTGGCAATGTACATGGTCGGCTTCACGGTCAGCAGGCAGAGCTCTCGGATCAGGGCCATCTGGTCCTTGTCGAGGTTCATGCTGCGCACCGGTTTGCCCTCGTTCAGCACCGGCAGCAGCTTTTCAAAGATTTCGAGCTGAGCTTTCGCTTCCTTGTCACCGCTCTTGGCCACGCGCTGAACCCGCTTGATGGCTTTTTCAACGGTTTCCAGATCGGCGAGAGCCAGTTCGGTGTTAATGATTTCTATATCAGAAGCCGGATCAATCTTGTTGGCAACGTGAATGACGTTGTCGTCCTCGAAGCAGCGCACCACATGGGCAATGGCGTCGGTCTGGCGGATATTGGCCAGAAACTGGTTGCCCAGGCCCTCGCCTTTCGAAGCACCTTCTACAAGGCCTGCGATATCCACGAACTCCATGGTGGTTGCCACCACCTTTTCCGGCTTAACGATCTCGGCAAGTTTGTTGAGGCGCGGGTCGGGCATGGCGACAACACCAGCGTTGGGTTCGATGGTGCAGAACGGGAAGTTCTCTGCGCCAATGCCGGATTTGGTCAGTGCGTTGAACAGGGTGGATTTGCCGACGTTGGGAAGGCCGACGATGCCGCAGTTAAATCCCATGGAATGCCTCTGCTGGTACTGGAAAATTTGGGCGGATTATACCGGTTTGAAACTGTGCAGGCGATTCATGGCGGCGGGAAGCTTGCCGCTGGCTGCATCCGGTAATACCCGCATGATTTCGTCGATCACTGCGTTCAGTTCCTCGGTCTCCTGTTTGCCCAGGCGGCCGAGCACGTAGCCGGTTACCCTGCGGCTGTCGCCGGGGTGCCCGATTCCGATGCGCAGTCTCTGAAAATCGTTGGTGCCCAGGTGGGCGATGGTGTCGCGAAGGCCGTTATGTCCACCGTGGCCGCCGCCTTTCTTGAGCTTGGCGGTACCCGGGGGCAGATCGAGTTCGTCGTGGGCAATCAGAATCTGTTGGGGCTGAATCTTGAAGAAGTCTGCCAGCGCCTTGATGGCCAGGCCGCTGCGATTCATAAAGGTGGTGGGATTCAGGAGGTGCAGGTCGAGGCCCTGCCACTGAATGCGGGCGTAGAGCCCGTGGTACTTCTTTTCGGGGCGGAGCGTCTGGCCCGCAGCGCGGGCCAGAGCTTCGACGAAGAGAGCGCCGGCGTTATGGCGGGTATTCTCGTAGTCAGCGCCGGGGTTTCCCAGACCAACCACCATGACAATATCCTGCGCCATTCGCCGCTGCCCTCCTCAGAACAGGAGTGATTACTCCTTGTCTTCGCCGCCTTCTTCGCTTTCTCCGCCTTCTTCGGCTTCATCATCAGCCTTCGCGCCGCGCGGCTTGTGGATAGCCACAACCGGCAGGTCATGATCCTCACCCTGGAGCAGGGCGGCAATCTTGACGTCTTTCGGCAGTTTCAGGTCGCTCAGGTGAACTACCTGGTCCATTTCGACAGTGGTCATGTCCACTTCGATGAACTCGGGCAGGTTCTGCGGCAGACAGATCACTTCAACTTCGTTGATCTGGTGGTTCGCTACACCGCCCTGGAGCTTGATAGCCGGTGCAGTGTCTTCGTTGATGAAGTGCAGCGGTACGTTGACGTGGATCTCGTGGTCCTTGTCAACACGCAGGAAGTCAGCGTGGGTCAGGATCGGCTTGTACGGGTGACGCTGCAGATCCTTCAGGATTACGCTTTCTTTCTTGCCGTTCAGCTCAACGGTCAGAACGTGGGAGAAGAATGCTTCGTTCTCCAGGGCTTTTTTCAGCTCGTTGTGCCAGATGGCAATCGGAGTTGCATCCTTGTTGCCACCATAAATGATGGCCGGGATTTTCCGTTCCTCACGACGCAGGCGGCGGCTCGCACCTCTCCCCTGATCGTCACGAGGAAATGCTTCGATAACAAATTCCTGAGACATGGTAATAACCTCAATCGTCACCTGAACTGCCCGCGACCAGGCGTAGGATCAGGTGATGTTTCTGAAAAGCCGGATTTTTCCGGCTGACTAAAAGAGTCGGGAGCCTGTGTAGGCTCCCGACCCGGTAACTGCTTGTAATGCCTTGATATTACGACCGAAAGGTCACTCAGGCATTCTCGAACATGGCACTGATGGACTCTTCGTTGCTCACGCGGCGAATCGACTCCGCAAGCAGCCCGGCCATTCCGAGGACGCGGATTCTATCACAATTATGCGCTTTGTCACCCAGCGGGATGGTATCGCAGACCACAAGTTCGTCCAGCTGTGAGGCATTGATGTTATCAATGGCCGGGCCGGAGAGAACCGGGTGGGTGATGTAGGCAACCACGCGGGCCGCGCCGTGTTCTTTCAGGGCGTTGGCCGCTTTGCACAGCGTGCCGGCGGTATCAATGATGTCGTCTACCAGGATACAGGTCTTGTCTTTGACATCACCGATGATGTGCATTACCTGGGAAACGTTCGCTTTCGGGCGACGCTTGTCGATGATGGCAAGGTCGGCGTCGTCCAGGCGCTTGGCCACGGCACGGGCGCGAACCACGCCGCCAACGTCCGGAGATACCACGACAAAGTTCTCGAAACGCTGTTTGAAGATGTCTTCAAGCATGACCGGTGTGGCGTAGATGTTGTCCACCGGGATATCGAAGAAGCCCTGGATCTGGTCGGCGTGCAGGTCAACGGTCAGGACCCGGTCAACGCCGATGCTGGAAATCATGTCTGCGACCACCTTGGCGCTGATGGCAACACGGGTAGAACGTACCCGGCGATCCTGGCGCGCGTATCCGTAATAGGGGATAACGGCGGTGACCCGTGTAGCGGAAGCACGGCGAAGTGCGTCGGCCATCACGATCAGTTCCATCAGGTTATCGTTGGTGGGGTAGCAGGTCGGCTGGATGATGAACACATCATGGCCGCGGACATTCTCATTGATCTCGACGGTGGTTTCCCCGTCGCTGAAACGGCCAACAGTGGCCTGACCCATGGGAATGTGGAGTTTGCGGGCAATCGCTTGAGCCAGTTCAGGGTTGGCGTTGCCAGCGAAGATCATCAGTTTGGACACGACGGCATCCTTCTCAGTATCGGCGTTTGATTCAGAAGAAGCGGGAGAAAGGTGGCTGGGGTGGCAGGATTCGAACCTGCGCATGACGGGATCAAAACCCGTTGCCTTACCACTTGGCGACACCCCAGTATCGTGCTTTTTTGGCATCATTTCAGCTCTGTTAGCTTTTTGTGTAGAGGTGAAATGTTCACCCCTTTAGCTACGAACCCCGTGACGCCGGAGGGTTTGCTTTCCCAGATGATCCGGGCTGCGGATTCTGTCGGGAAACGTCCAAATATGCAAGCCCCGGTTCCGGTTAATCTTGCAGGTCCGAATTGTGAAAGCCATTCCAGGCTCTGGTTAACCTCAGGATACAGTTTTCGAACTACATCCTCACAGTCGTTTCGGTACCTCGAGGCGTCTCCCTCAAAAGCGGGCGCTATTTTGATTCTCGGGGTGTTCCTTGTCAACCCTTGCTCGGAAAAAATCTTGCCAGTGTTTATGTTGCAGCCGGGCTTGAGGACAACGAACCAGTCTTCCGGCGGATTTGCGTTGGTCAGTGTTTCACCAACTCCCTCACCAAAGGCGGCATGGCCCCGGACAAACACCGGCACATCGGCGCCCAGGCCGAGGCCTATTCCGGCAAGCTCATCGGTGCTCAAGTCGAGCTGCCAGAGATGGTTCAGGGCCAGCAGAGTGGTTGCAGCATTGGAGCTGCCGCCGCCCAGACCGCCGCCCATGGGCAGCCGTTTGGTGATGCCGACGGTGACCCCGGGCAAGTCGCCTTGAGCCCTCTCAAGGAGTGCTCTGGCGGCGCTAATGATGAGGTTGTCCTCGTCGTCGACACCGGGAACAGACTCCGCGAGCCTCACCCCCGGCTCGCCGGGTGTCAGGGTGAAGCTCAGTTCGTCGCCGTAGTCCAGAAACTGGAACAGTGTCTGAAGCTCGTGATAGCCATCATCCCTGCGCCCGACAATGTGCAGGAACAGGTTCAGCTTGGCCGGTGAGGGCAGTATCAGGTCAGGTGTCACTCGGGCTGCTCCTGCCAGTCGCTGACCACCAGGCGTACCCGCTTGTCGTCCTTGAGCGCGGTAATCCGGGCGGGCAGCGCAGGGTAAGCAGAGAGGAAGGCCTGCCAGCGGTCGTAGCGGATTTCCCAGCCGTTCTGGCGGATTATGGCCAGGGTGCCCTGATTATCAAACAGCAGGCGATAGTCGCTGGCGGGGGATGGCAGGCCCCGAATCCACCAGGTCAGATTCTCCAGTGGCAGCTGCCAGCCCGTGGCCGCCTCGACCAGCGCTTCCGGTTCGCCCGAGCGGTAAGTTTCGCCGTTCGGCAGGGTCAACTCGATAAACCCGGGAACCCCTTTGAGTGTTGTGCTGCCCATACCGAGGAACGATGAGGAGAGGGCAAGATCGTAGGCTTCGCCATCCTGAATCCAGTGATTGATGATGGCGCTTCCGCTGTCGGATGGCTGGCGTACGGCCAGCTTCCCGGACAGCTTCCAGTGGTCGAGTTTGTCGAGACTGACTGCGCGAGTGGTCCAGTCAGCCGGAGGCTGGTCTGTCATGCCCTCCGGCAATGGCTCGATCTGGATCGTAGTGCAGGCGCCGAGGGTGGCAAGCATTGTCAGTGCGGCCAGAATTCGCGCCAGTCTCATTCGGTGTCACCACCATTGGTCAGCCGATCGATGGTTTCTCTGAGCACTTCGTGATTGCTGTCCTGTTCGAGGCCTTCCTGCCAGATGATTCTGGCCTGTTCTTCGGCTCCGTTCATCCATAGCGCCTCACCATAGTGAGCGGCAACTTCCGGATCGGGGAAGGCGGCCCAGGCACGGGAGAGGTACTCTAGCGCCGGCTCGAGCTGGCCTTCGAGGAACAGGACCCAGCCCATGCTATCGAGAATGGCCGGATTGTTCGGGTCCAGCCGCAGAGCTTTCTCGATATAGCCGCGGGCTTCTCTCAGCCTGTCCGTCCGGGTGGTCAGGATGTAGCCCAGGGCATTCAGGGCAACGGCGTTTTCCGGTTCCTGTTCGATAATCTGCTTCAGGTCGGCTTCGGCGTCGGCAGGCCGTCCGATGCCATCGTAGAGCATGGCCCGGGCGTACCGGATCTCGATATTGTCCGGATGTTCTTCCAGGGCTTCCGTGGCGGTGCTCAGGGCCTGCTGTTGTTGTTCCTGATCCAGCAGCAGGTTCACCTCCAGCAGCCAGAAGTTCTCTGCCTGGCGGGGATTGGCTTCGCGCAGCCTGCGAATGCGGTCAATGGCGTCCTCAAGCTGTCCATTCTCGGCCAGCAGAGAGCTGGCGCGGGCCAGGGCCGGGAAGTAGTAATTGCCCTGTTCCACGCTCTGGTAATAGCCAATGGCCTGCTCGGTATTGCTTGCCTGGTCTTCAATGCGGCCCAGGTAGTAGTTGGCTTCGCTGGTATGGTGGCCCTGTTCGGCCAGTTGTGTCAGTTCTTGCCGGGCCAGGTCGGTCTGCCCATTTTCAAGAGCGACCAGTGCATGAGAGAGTCGCAGGCCCGGCGTGTCCGGGTACCGCTTTACGAGGCGATTGAATTCATCCTGGGCAGCCTGCAATTCACCTTCATTTATAAGCATGCGGCCGTAAAGGGTGCCCATCTGTCGGTTGCCCGGAAAGCGGCGGGTGTTGGTCAGCAGGTAATCCAGGGCGCTGCTTTTCTGACCGGTCTGGTAGAGCAGGTCGCCCTTGAGAATGATAGCCGGCTGGAAGTTTGCGTTTTCCTGCAGCAGTGGTTCGAGTCTGTCCAGGGCTTGCTGTGGCTGCCCGGTTACTTTCAACAGGAGCGCAATGCTGTATTCCAGTTCCGGGGTGTCGGGGTGGCGGTCCGACATCTCATTATAAAGGGCGAGCAGTTCCTGCTGTTGCTCTGGCGGCAGATTGGCTGCCATAGCGGCAAGGCTGTCGAAGTCAGCATCACCGCCCTGATCCATGATCCGTTCCATGTGATGGATGGCGGTCTGGAGGTCGTTTCCCTTTACGGCCTGGATCGCAGAAATCCGGTGGGCCTGGAGATTATCCGGGTCGATGTCCAGCCACAGCTCGGCGAGCTGTTTCTGGGCGTTATCGCCGTTCAGGGATTGGGCGATTCGCATCGCCCGCTCGATCACCACCTGGTCTCGGGACTGTTTGGCAGCCTTAAGGTAGTTAACCAGGGTAATGTCGTAGCGTCCGCGCTGGGCTGCAATTTCGGCAGATAGAAGCAAATAGAGGGTTTCGGGCTCAAAATCGGCGTATTCAACCGGCGGTTGTGGTTCTGTCTTTTCCCCAGCGGCGACGGTTTCGCTCTTGGCAGGCGCTTCCTCTGTGCCGGTGAGGCTGGCACAACCTGCCAGCGTGAGGCCAAGCAGGCAGGTAAACAGAAACGGTACGGATTTGTGCATGCAACTTCCCATGATCTGTCGAAAACGCATCTGAAATAACCACGCTCCAGCCCCGGAATTGAGGTAGATCGGGTCGCGGCCTCAGCCGAATCCCTATAATGGCATAAGCACCTGATCTTGCCCAACCTGTCCGCACTTGCCGAAGCTGCGGTGGTTTTGGGTGGCAGCTCAGGCCGCTGGCCGTTAAAATGTCCAGTAATTGCGCGTATCTAAACCGCTCATCGGCAAAAGGTTGTACAACCACGAAATGGCACTGGTAACGCTGGGAATCAATCATCGCACGGCCCCCGTAGAACTACGGGAGCGAGTGGCGTTTACGCCCGAGCGTATGGCGGAGGCGTTCGCCGAGCTGCGTGCGACGTCAGGCGCCACCGAGGCGGCGATACTGTCTACCTGTAACCGGACCGAGCTGTACCTGGCCGGCGATGATGACTGCGCCCCCATGGTGCTTCGCTGGATGGCCGGCTTCCATGGAATGGACGCCGCGGAACTGGAAGAAGCGCTGTACGTGCACCGCGATGGCGATGCCGTCAGGCACATGATGCGAGTGGCCGCCGGCCTGGACTCCATGGTGCTTGGCGAGCCACAGATCCTCGGGCAATTGAAGGATTCCTATTCCCTGGCCAGGGAACACGGCGCCAGCGGCTCGTTCCTGTCCCGATTGTTCGAACATACCTTCTCGGTCGCCAAGCGCGTGCGGACCCAGACTGCCATCGGTGAAAATCCCGTTTCTGTTGCCTACGCAGCGGTGAGCATGGCGCATCACATATTTGCCGACATGTCCCGCAACAAGGCCCTGTTGATCGGTGCCGGCAAAACCATCGAACTGGTAGCCCGGCACCTTGCGGATGCCGGCGTGAAAGACTTCCTGGTGGCCAACCGTACCCTTGAGCGGGCACAGGCACTGGCAGAATCCCGTGGTGGCAAGGGCATTGTGCTGTCCGAGATTCCGGAACATCTGGCCGATGTCGACATTATTATTTCTTCAACGGCAAGCCCATTGCCGATTCTTGGTAAAGGTGCCGTTGAGCGAGCCCTGAAGAAACGCAAACACCGCCCCTATTTCATGGTGGATATTGCCGTGCCCCGGGATATCGAGCCGGAGGTGGCCTCGCTGGATGACGTGTATCTCTACACAGTGGACGACCTGCGCCAGGTTATCGAAGAAAATATCCGCTCTCGTGAGGGTGCGGCCCGGGAGGCCGAGAATCTGGTGGCGTCCGGGGTTCAGGATTTTCTGAACCAGCTAAGGGCGCTGGATGCGGTGTCCACGCTCAAGCAGTTCCGTCAGCGTGCCGAACTGCTGCGCGATGCGGAGACCGAAAAAGCCCTGCGCGCCCTGCGCAATGGCACAGATCCTGAAACCGTGCTGCGCAGTATGGCACGCGGCCTCACCAACAAACTCCTGCACGAGCCCTCTGTGCAGGTTCGCAAGGCCACCACAGAAGGTCGCACCGAGGTGACAGAGTGGCTGCGTGAGTTGCACCAGCTGGATGCACTGGACGCGGACACGACGACAACCCCGGAAAAACTATGAAGCCATCGATCCAATCCCGCCTCGAGCAGCTTTCAGACCGCTTCGAGGAAGTCAGCGCATTGCTTAGTGATTCTTCCATTATCTCCCAGCAGGACAAGTTCCGGGACCTTTCCCGGGAGTTCGCCGAGATTGAGCCCATTGTTCATTGTTTCCAGGCCTGGCAGCACTCCCTGGATGACATCGAGGCTGCGCGCGAGCTGGCGAAAGATGGCGACGCCGATATGCGGGAAATGGCCGAGGAAGAGCTGCAACTTGCCGAGCAGAAGAGCGAGGAGCTCGATGAAGAGCTCCAGCGCCTGATGCTGCCGAAAGACCCGAACGACGGCAAGAACGTATTCCTGGAGATTCGCGCCGGCACCGGTGGTGACGAAGCTGCCATTTTTGCCGGCGACCTGTTCCGGATGTATCTGCGCTATGCCGAGCGCCGGCGCTGGCAGGTGGAGGTTCTGAGCGAGAGCGAGGGCGAGCATGGCGGCTTCAAGGAACTGATTGCGCGCGTGGCCGGTGACGGAGTGTATGGTGCCCTGAAATTCGAGTCTGGTGCCCACCGGGTGCAGCGTGTTCCGGAAACCGAATCCCAGGGCCGGATCCATACCTCCGCCTGCACCGTGGCGGTGATGCCCGAGGCCGATGAGGCCGAGGCCATCGAGCTCAACAAGGCGGATCTGCGGGTAGACACGTTTCGTGCGTCGGGTGCTGGCGGCCAGCACGTGAACAAGACCGATTCGGCGATCCGGATAACGCATTTGCCAACGGGCATCGTGGTGGAATGCCAGGAAGAGCGTTCCCAGCACAAGAACCGCGCCAAGGCGTTGAGCCTGCTGGCCTCTCGGCTTCAGAATGCCGAGACCGAGCGGCAGCAAAAGTCCATGGCCGAGACTCGCAAGAGCCTGGTGGGCAGTGGCGACCGGTCCGAGCGGATCCGCACGTACAACTTTCCCCAGGGGCGGGTGACGGATCATCGGATCAACCTCACCCTTTACAAGCTCGACGAAGTCATTGCCGGTGACCTGGACGCCGTCGTCGTGCCTCTGCAGCAGGAGCACCAGGCCGAGCTGCTCGCCTCTCTCGCCGATGACCAGTAAACCTTCACTGACCTGCGAAGCCCTTCTGAAGGAGGCATCCAGCCGAATTGAAAGTGATTCGCCGAGGCTGGATGCCGAGCTGCTGCTTAGCAACATTACGGGGCTTAGCCGAACCAGTTTCCGGGCCTGGCCGGAGCGGGAAGTGACCGACACTCACGCTGAGGCCTTTGAGGCGCTTGTGCAGGAGCGCGTGGTCGGCAGGCCTGTGGCACATTTGTTGGGGCATCAGGAATTCTGGTCACTGCCGCTGAAAGTCAGTGCCTCCACCCTGATTCCAAGACCGGATACCGAATGCCTGGTGGAAGTTGCTCTTGCTTTGCCGCTACCACCGCAAGCCAGTGTGCTGGATCTGGGAACAGGGACGGGCGCCATTGCCTTGGCTCTCGCCAGTGAGCACGTGGGCTGGCGAATATCTGCCTGTGATGCCGAGCCCGAGGCAGTGGCACTGGCCCGTGAAAACGCCGTTGCCCTTGGCCTGAACCTTTCCGTGGTCCAGAGTTCCTGGTTTTTGGGGCTGGAGCCAGAGAGGTTTGATCTGATTGTCTCCAATCCACCCTATATCCCCGATAGCGACCGCCACCTTGAGGAAGGGGACGTTCGATTCGAACCTGCCTCGGCCCTGGTATCCGGGAGCGATGGCCTGGATGATCTGCGGCTGATTATCAGCCAGGCGCCGGACTGGCTGGTTGAAGGCGGCTGGCTTCTGGTTGAGCATGGTTTCGATCAGGCAGAGGCCGTGGCACAGTTGTTTCACACTCGCGGGTTTAAAGCCGTTGAGACCCGGCAGGATTATGGCAACCGGGATCGGATGACACTCGGACAATGGTCTTCGGGTGCCTAAAAGTGGAGATGCAGATGCTCAGTGACGACGAATTATTGCGCTACAGCCGGCAGATCCTTATGCCCCGGTTCGATATTGCCGGCCAGGAAAAGCTGCAGTCGGCCAGGGTTCTGGTGATCGGTGCTGGCGGATTGGGGTGTCCTGTCGCTCTGTATCTGGGTGCCGCAGGTGTCGGGACCCTGACCCTGGTGGATGACGATACTATCGAGCTGGCCAACCTTCAGCGCCAGATCGGTTTCGAAACCTCGCAGCTGGGTGAATCCAAAGCGGAAAGCCTTGCCGATCGGATTCGTCGGATCAACCCGCTGGTGTCTGTTACCGCCCTGAATCAGCGCCTCGAAGGTGAGGCTCTGACGCGGAAGGTCGCGGAGGCAACTCTGGTGGTGGATTGCACGGATAACTTCAACACCCGGTTTGCGCTGAATCGTGCCTGTGTGGCGTCGAAAGTTCCGCTGGTGTCCGGTGCGGCCATTCGGGGCGAGGGGCAGGTTTCGGTTTACGACAGCCGGCGGGAGGACAGCCCCTGCTACCACTGTCTGTATCCGGAGCAGGGCAATGAGGATCTGACCTGTTCCGAGGCGGGCGTGATTGCGCCTCTGGTCGGGATGATCGGGGCGACTCAGGCCATGGAGGCCATCAAGGTGATTTCCGGGGTGGGGGCGCCGTTGATTGGGCGGTTGTTGATTCTGGATGCCTGGGAGATGCAGTGGCGGGAGATGAAGCTGGCTCGGGATCCTGATTGCCCGGTTTGTTCTGGCTGACTTTGGTGCAGGTGGGCTTGCGAGCTTTCGGGCTGCAGCGCCGGGGATAACCTTCCCAAAACACGCTCCTGGCGGCACGTCCATGTGACGCTTGGGCTCCGCCATCCATGGCTCCGCACAGTTTTGGGAAGGCCATCCCCGGCACTGCGTCAGAGTCCTGGATTAGCCCGCCTCATTGTGTACCTCAGTTTTTCAATTTCTGAAACTTTGTGATCGCCTCTTTCCTGCTTTCTTTCAGGTCAACGATCTGCCGCGGATATCCCTTCGGAATCACACCACCTTTCGCGCCCGGATCATGAATCCGTTTGCTGTCCAGTTTGGCCAGTTCGGGTAGCCATTCCCGGATGAAGTCGCCTTTGGGGTCGAAACGTTCGCTCTGGGTCACCGGGTTGAACACCCGGAAATAGGGAGCGGCGTCGGTGCCAGTGGAGGCGCTCCATTGCCAGCCGCCGTTGTTGGAGGCCAGGAAGCCGTCGATCAGTTTTGACATGAAGTAGGCTTCGCCCAGGCGCCAGTCGATGAACAGGTTTTTGGTGAGGTACATGGCGGTGATCATGCGCAGGCGGTTGTGCATCCAGCCGGTCTGGTTGAGTTGGCGCATGGCGGCGTCGACGATGGGGACGCCGGTGTTGCCGGTTTTCCAGGCTTCGAACTTGTCGCCCGGGGTGTTCCATTCCAGAGCTTCGGTTTCCGGTTTGAAGGCACGGTGCATGCTGACCCGGGGGTAGTGGTACAGGATGTTGATGTAGAAATCCCGCCAGGTGATTTCGTTGATCCAGGTTGCCAGGCCTTCCTGGTTGCCGCCTGAGCCCTGTGCCTGCCTGGCTGCGATCAGGCATTGTCGGCCGGAGAGGACGCCGTTGGCCAGGTAGGGGGAGATCAGGCTGGTTCCGTCGATGGCGGGGAAGTCCCTGTTTTCCTTGTAGGCACCGCCGCGTTTTTCCAGGAAGCGTTCAAGCTGGTCGTGGGCGGCCTGTTCTCCGGTGGGTACGAGAGGCTTGGGGGCGTCCCGAAAGGCTTCCGGGACGGTGTCGATCTGCTCCGGGTTAACCGCGTCGCCCCTCGCTTTGGGAATCGAAAACAATCCAGGATGGGTTTCTTCAATCCAGCTGCGCCAACGCCTCGAAAACGGCGTGAAGACGGAGTAGGGCTCGTTCTGCTGGGTCAGGATCTCGCCTACCGGGGCGACGGTCTGGTCGCGGTATTTGCGAACCGTAATTCCGAGCTCGTCAAAGCGGTGCTTGACGGCTTTTTCGCGTTTGCGCTCGTTGACGCCGTACTCCTCGTTGAAGTGCAGTGCTGTAACTTTGTGCTCTTCACAATGGCTCTGCAGTTTACCGATGCCGTCGTCGAATCTGTCGGCATAGATAAAGGAGAGGGGAATGCCGAGCCGGGCCAGTTCTTGGGCCAGGGCGTTGGCATGGGCGATGACGAATTGCACCCGGGCCGGAGACCAGTCGTGTTCCTGCCATTGGTCCGGGGTGAGAATAAAACAGGCCCGCACTTCTTCGCTGCTCTCGCAGGCGGCGGTGAGGGCGGGGTTGTCGGCAACCCGGAGATCGTTTCGGAACCAGACCAGTTGTGTCATCCGTAATCCATAGTTGTCTGAGGGATTGATGTAAGTGTAATTACAGCCCGGTGTATCAATAAAATCACCAACTTGGATATTCGCCCGGGCTGGCTGATTGGATTATAGTTAGGATACTTTTACAGCAATTCAGCCGGCCGATCCTCAAGGAGTTCTGTGGCAGGAATGGAGAACAACAGCGAAGGTCGCCGTGACGGCGTTTGGGCCCAGCCTTATTCACTGGCTTCCGGCCAGACCCAGCATCATCAACTGGGTCATATTCGTTTGTGGGTGACTCTGTTGGACCAGGAATGGCAGATTCGTTCAGAAACGCTGGAACTGGATACGGATCCGGCCAGCTGGACAGAAACCATCGGCCACACTCTGCCTTCGGCGTCTGTGCCGCTGCAGCGTTTCATTCGGGAAAACCAGTCGTCGACCGTGACATTCCTGCCGGCACTCGCAAACATGCCTACCGTGATTCGTCCTTTCCAGCCCCTGACGATTCCCGCCGGCGGCCGTTGCACAATCTACGTGGGCACGCTGGTCTGGATGAAGGTCTGTGCCGGCGACAAGCAAACCGTGTTGACGGAAATTCCCCTGGCGTCGCCTTCGATGACCTGGGTGGGCAGAAATACCATGGAGGGCGAGCTTTGTTATACCTCTCATAGTTTTGCCCGTCTTGTGCTTGAGGCGGTGCCGAAACGCCCCTGGCGAGCCGTCACGCCGGTGACGCTGATCAACCGGCGGGATGAGCCCCTGCTGCTTGAGCGCTTCAGTCTGCCCACGCCGTTGCTGTCATTGCACCAGAACGATCGGGGCCAGCTCTGGACGCCGGGGGTAACCGTTGAAGTTGAGACCGACATGAATTCAGCGAGTCTGCATGTGGAACAGTCGTTGCTGGCCGCAGCGGGCACCTGCCGGCCGGTGGCGGATGCTCGTGAAAAAATGGCCCGCGGCCGGCTTGTCCGGGCGTTTGACCGGATGTTTGGCTGAAACGGATCTGATGGAGTCGACGCTTTGCTGGAAACAATGCAAACAGGCGTAATGCAGTTTTTTACCGATATTGCCTGGGGGCAGTGGATCAGTTCCGCCTTTCTTGTTGTGTTGGGGCTGTTCCTCGGGTCTCTGGCGGCCCGCAGTGTCGGCCGTTTCATGGCGCAGCGCACCTCCCGCCATCATACCGTCATGGTTCGGCGGCTGGTGTTTTACGTCATCGTGGTGCTGTTTTTTGTGGCGGCCCTGCGGGAGGCCGGGTTCTCTCTGGATGTGGTGCTCGGCGCTGCCGGTATCCTCACCGTTGCCATTGGTTTTGCTTCTCAGACCTCGGCGTCGAACATGATCAGCGGCCTGTTTCTGCTGGTGGAAAAACCCTTTGAAATCGGTGACTTCATTGAGGTAGACGCGACCATCGGGGAAGTCGTCGGCATTGATATGCTGAGCGTGAAGTTACGCACGCCGGACAACCTGTACGTGCGGATTCCCAATGAAACCCTGATCAAGACAAGGGTGGTCAACCGTTCCCGGTTTCCGATACGCCGGCTCGACCTGACGGTGGGGATTGCCTACGCTGAAGATGTAGAGCGGGTGGAAAGTCTGCTTCTGAATCTGGCAGAAAAGAATCCGGTCTGTCTCGAAGAACCCAAGCCCTTCACCTTGGTGACAGCGTTTGGTCCATCCTCGGTCGATCTGCAGTTCTCTTACTGGGTGCCGAAGGAAAAGGTGCTTGAAGGGAGAAGCGGCATGATGGTCGCGATCAAGAAAACCCTGGATCGGGAAGGCATTGAAATTCCGTTCCCCCACACCAGCGTTTATGCGGGTAGCCATTCAGAGCCGTTCCGTGTTCAGCTGTTGGGGCCGGAAAAAATCACTGAAAAGGATCTCCCGGATGTCGACAAAGACAGCTGACGTTATCAAAACCATCCCACCGACCCCCGCCGAGAGTAAGATGAGTCTTGGCTGGCGGGAATGGGTGGCGCTGCCGGACCTGGATATCAGCCGTATCAAGGCGAAAATCGATACCGGAGCCAGAACTTCCTGTCTCCACACGTTCCGCACTGAACCCTACACGGAAAACGGTGAACGGCGCGTGCGCTTCTGGGTTCATCCGGTACAGAACGATCTTCACCAGGTGGTGGAGTGTGACGCCAGGGTGCTGGATGAGCGGAACGTGTCTGATTCCGGCGGCCACAAGGAAATGCGCCTGGTCATCGAGACCACGCTGCTGATTGGCGGCCAGAAATGGCCCATTGAAATGACATTGACCAACCGAGATTCCATGCGGTTCCGGATGTTGCTTGGCCGTACCGCTATGTCAGGGCGCTCAGTGATCTATCCCGAAGCTTCCTATCTTGCCGGCAAGCCGGCCTTAAGGACTGAAAAATGAAAATAGCGGTACTGTCACGAAACCGGCACCTCTACTCGACCCGCCGTCTGGTGGAGGAGGGCATTAATCGTGGCCACGAAGTGAAGGTGATTGACTGCCTTCACTGTTCGATGAATATCACCTCGGCCAATCCACAGATCCACTACCACGAGGAGGTCCTTGAGGATTTCGATGTGGTGATTCCGCGGATCGGTGCATCGGTGACGTTTTACGGAACGGCGGTGTTGCGCCAGTTCGAGATGATGGGCGTGTTTCCGGTGAATGAATCCGTGGCCATCAGCCGCTCCCGGGATAAGCTCCGCTCGCTGCAATTGCTGGCCCGCAAGGGTGTGGGAATGCCGATTACCGGTTTCGCGAACAAGCCGGACAACGTTCCGGAGTTGCTTCAGATGGTGGGCGGGGCGCCGGTGGTGATCAAGCTGCTGCAGGGTACCCAGGGCATCGGCGTGGTGCTGGCAGAAACCCGCAAGGCCGCGGAGAGTGTGATTGAAGCCTTCATGGGCCTGAAAGCGGATATTCTCGTGCAGGAATTCATCAAGGAAGCTGGCGGTGCCGATATCCGTTGCTTTGTGATTGGCGACAAGGTGATCGCCGCCATGAAGCGTCAGGGTGCCGAGGGCGAATTCCGTTCGAACCTGCACCGGGGCGGCACTGCCTCCCTCATACGCATCACCCCACAGGAGCGCAGCACTGCTATCAAGGCCGCCAAAGCCATGGGCCTTAACGTTGCCGGTGTTGACCTGCTCCGCTCCAGCAGGGGGCCACTGGTAATGGAGGTGAATTCGTCGCCTGGCCTTGAGGGCATCGAGAACGCCACCGGCAAGAACGTTGCCGGCATGATCATTAACTGGACCGAAAAGAATCAGAAGCCCTGGAAGACCCGGACCAAGGGGAGAGGCTAAAGCATGGCTCGTGCCCCCTATGAAATTGCCGGGACCCAGGTAAAGGCCGGAACCCGGCAAACCGTGGAAGTTCCGGTCGCCAAGCTGTACACCCATACGCCGCTGCACATTCCCGTTGAGGTTGTGCACGGCCGGCGAAGTGGCCCGGTATTGATGGTGTGTGGTGCCATTCACGGTGATGAGATCAACGGTGTTGAGATCGTTCGTCGGGTGCTCACCAATTCGGCGTTGAGGCACCTTCGGGGCACGTTGGTTGCGGTGCCTATCGTGAACATTTTCGGGTTCGTGCAGCGCACCCGATACCTGCCTGACCGGCGGGATCTGAACCGCTGTTTTCCCGGCAGTGAAAGTGGCTCCCTGGGCGGGCGTATTGCCTACCTGCTGCGCACCCAGATTATGGAGCGGGTTACCCACATTATTGATTTGCACACGGGTGCAGTTCATCGATTCAATCTGCCGCAAATTCGTGCCGAGCTGAAAAATCCGGAAACCGTGCGCATGGCCGAGGCCTTTGGTGCCCCGATCATAATCAATTCGGGGCTCCGAGAGGGAAGCCTGCGGGCCTACGCTGATTCACAGGACATTCCGGTGATCACCTTCGAAGGCGGAGAGGCTCTGCGATTTGATGACGTGGTGATCGGCAGCGGTGTGAAAGGGGTTATTCGGGTGATGCGTGAACTCGAAATGATCCCGGCGAAGAAGGGGCCCAAGGCACCGAGAAAGCGGTCTGAAACCGCGGCCAATTCCCAATGGGTGCGGGCGGATATCGATGGGATCATGAGGCCTGTCGCCCGGCTGGGCCAGAAGGTTCGCAAAGGCCAGAGGCTGGCCATGGTGGCGGATCCCTTCGGCGAATCGGAAACCGCGGTGGTGTCACCCTGCTCAGGTATCGTAATCTGCGTGAATAACCTGCCACTGGTAAACGAGGGCGAGGCAATTTACCACGTCGCCCGATTTGACGAGCTCAGCGAGGCGGAAAAAGCGATGGATTATTTCCGCAGCAGCTACGAGGGCGATGTCGGCGACGATGTGGTTCCCGTGCACCCCTGGGATGACCGGCAGAAATAACCGAGAGGGCTGTCATGATCTGGGATCAGTCGTTTATCGAGTTGGCGCCGCTGCCGCGGGGGTTTCATCTGGTCACCAATGAAATCCTTGCCCAGGCGCCGGACCTGACCAACTGCGAAGTCGGCTTGCTGCACCTGTTCATCCAGCATACCTCCGCTTCGCTGGCGGTGAACGAGAACGCCGATCCGGATGTGCGGGGCGACCTGGAACGCCATTTCAACGTCATGGTGCCGGAGAATGCGCCGCACTATGAGCACGTTATGGAAGGGCCCGACGACATGCCGGCTCATATCAAAAGCATCCTGGTCGGCCCCTCGCTGACCCTCCCGGTCAGCCATGGTCGCCTGGCACTTGGAACCTGGCAGGGACTTTATCTCTGCGAGCATCGGGATCGAGCCGGTAGTCGTCGTATTGTGGCGACTCTTCAGGGTCGCTGGTAGCCAGAACCCGAAACGCCCTACGTGTCGGGATTCACCCATCTGCTCTTTCCGATGGGTGGATATCCACCCATTTTCCAGCGCCTGACCTTGCTCTGATTTTAGTAAGGCCCTGTTTTTCCGAATTAATCGAGATCTGGTCTGCTCCTTGCTGATTGGGTTACCCACCGGAGCTGTTAGAGCTTCGTTGAGCACCCAACAAACAAAATGAATCGGGAGCATTCCTTATGAAAACCCAAGCCGTAATGGCGGTGGCCTTTGCCTCCACCTTCGCAGTCGCAACCCCCGCAACAGCCCAAGATCGTTCGGATTGGCCGAGCAACTTCACCGTTGGCACCGCCAGTCAGGGTGGAACCTATTTTGCCTACGGTTCCGGTTGGGCCAACTTTGTGGCTGAAAACCTGGGCGTTTCCGGTGGTGCCGAGATCACCGGCGGACCGGTTCAGAATATGGCGCTGGTGCACACTGGTGACCTGAAGTTTGGCCTGACCACCATGGGCCCGGCTCGTGAATCCATGGACGGTAACAGCCCGCTTGCGCCGGGCATGAAGATGGACAACGTCTGCGCCATGTTCCCGATGTACGAAACACCGTTCTCGGTGACCGCGCTATCCAGCTCTGGCATTACTTCCATCGCCGATATCCCTGATGGCGCCACGATCGGTTTTGGTCCGGCGGGCTCCACCTCGGACACCTACTTTCCGCGCATGATGGAGACCCTGGGTGTGAACTTCGAACGCCGCAACGGCAGCTGGTCTGATCTGGGCGGTCAGCTTCAGGATGGACTGATTGATGTGGTTGCCTTCGCCGCCGGTATTCCCATTCCTGCGGTCAGCCAGCTGGAAGTGCAAACCGACGTGAACATCATCGGTATGAACGATGCCGAGGCCGAGACCATTATCAGCAACTTCCCGGTGTCCGAGTTCATCATTCCGGCGTCCACCTACCAGTCCCTGGATGCGCCTTCCCGCGTGGTATCCATGTGGAACTTCGCGATGGTCAACTGTGATGTATCTGAAAGCTTCGTGTATGAAATCACCAAGCTGACCATGGAGAACAACGACAAGATGGTCTCCATTCACAAGGCGGCCCGTAACTCGGTACCCGAGAACTACACAAAGAACAACGTCCTGCCCTGGCACCCGGGCGCTGCGCGTTGGTTCAACGAGAATGGTTACCCGATCGAAGACAGCCAGATCAAGTAACAGTGCTCGAGCAGGAGGCTGCCCTGCAGCCTCCTGCAATGTATGGCCAGCCGAGTTCTGGCTCCGATTTGCCTGCAAGCAGGGTGTGTCATGACTACCGAACAAGATTCCAAAGACCTTCCGGACATTGAAGTGGGCGAAGACCATGTACTCGCGCACAACGTGGACGAGGAACCGGTCGAAGCCAACCGCCGGCTTTTCGAAGGCGGCCTGCTGAAATTCGTCGCGCTGCTGGCGATAGCCTATTCAGCCTTTCACCTGTATTCCCTGAACATAGCGCCCCTGGAAACCTGGTCGTTCCGGATTGTGCACATTGCCGGTGCCCTGGTGCTGGGTTTCGTTCTGTTTGCCGGCGCCCGGTTTGTGTCATCGGAAGAGGGCGGCGCACGCCACCGGTGGACAACCTGGATCAGTGCCGGTGCCATGCTGCCGGCTCTCTATGTGTTGTATCAGACATTTTCGTTCTGGCAGATGGTTCAGAACGGCGCCATGCGGATTCCGGTCGAACTGGAGGTGTGGCACTTTGGCTGGCCGCTGCTGGCGGCGACCGGTGTTGGCATTGTCATGAGCTGGTTTCATCAGCGCGAGCGATCGGTATTCAGTGTGCCCGACCTGGTGTTGATAGTCTGCTCGCTGGCCGTGGCCGCCTATTTCCTGGTGGTTTATAACACGTCCATGCGGATGTCGACCGGCACCTCCTTTGCGCCGGTGGGTATCTCGTTTGCAGCCATTGCCGGCACGGCCCTGATCATGGAACTTACCCGGCGCGTGGCGGGGATGGCACTGGTGATCATCGGTCTGGTGTTTCTGGCCTATGTTTTCGCAGGACCCTACCTGCCAGGTTTCCTCGGTTACCCGGGGCTTTCGGTTCAGCGTTTCTTCAGTCAGGTGTATACCGATGCCGGAATCCTTGGGCCGACCACGGCGGTGTCTTCGACATACATCATTCTGTTCATCATTTTTGCCGCCTTCCTGCAGTCCTCGAAGGTGGGTGACTACTTCGTGAACTTTGCCTTTGCGGCGGCCGGCCGTTCCCGGGGTGGCCCGGCCAAGGTATCGATCTTTGCATCGGGCCTGATGGGTATGATCAACGGCACCAGTGCCGGCAACGTGGTATCCACCGGCTCCCTGACGATTCCATTGATGAAGAAGGTGGGCTACAGCAAGCAATCCGCAGGCGCTGTCGAGGCGGCCGCGTCCACCGGTGGTCAGATCATGCCGCCGATCATGGGCGCCGGCGCCTTTATCATGGCGGAGATTACCGGCATTCCCTACACCGAGATAGCCATCGCGGCGATCATTCCGGCGATCCTGTATTTTGCCTCGGTCTACTTCATGGTGGATTTTGAAGCCGCCAAGACCGGCATGCGCGGCATGCGTGAAGACGAGCTGCCAAAGCTTAGAACCATGATGAAGCAGTGCTATCTGTTCGTGCCGATCATAATCCTGATTGTCGCCTTGTTCATGGGCTATTCGGTGATCCGGGCCGGCACCCTGGCGACCGTTTCTGCCGCGGTCGTGAGCTGGCTGTCACCCAACAAGATGGGTCTGCGGCATATCCTTCAGGCACTGGAAATTGCTTCCTATATGGCGATCCAGATTATCGTGGTGTGCGCAGCGGCCGGGGTAATCGTGGGCGTGATTTCGCTGACGGGAGTGGGCGCGCGCTTCTCTGTGCTGTTGCTGGACGTTGCGGCCACGAGCCAGTTGCTGGCGCTGATCTTCGCCATGTTCATTTCCATTCTACTGGGTATGGGGATGCCGACCACGGCGGCCTATGCGGTAGCTGCCTCAGTGGTCGCGCCCGGCCTTGTCCAGTTGGGTATTGAACCGCTGACGGCGCACTTCTTCGTGTTCTACTTCGCTGTAGTTTCCGCGATCACACCGCCGGTTGCGCTGGCCTCCTATGCCGCTGCAGGCATATCGGGCGCCAACGCCATGGAAACCTCCGTGGCCTCGTTCCGGATTGGCATCGCAGCCTTCATCGTGCCTTTCATGTTCTTCTACAACGGCGCGTTGTTGATGGAAGCCGGCTGGTTCGAGATCGCGAGGGCGCTGGTAACCGCAACCTTTGGCGTTTACATGCTTTCTGGCGGCGTGCTCGGTTGGTTTGCGAGCATTTCCGCGTCCTGGATAACGCGACTCCTGCTGATTGCGGCCGCGTTGCTGATGATCGAGGGAGGGCTCTGGACGGATCTCACCGGTATTGCCCTGGCGGTCCTGGCGTTCGTCATCCAGAAGCAGCGTAAAACTCGCCTTGCCACAGCTGGCGCCCTGTAAAGGGGGTCTTGCTGGCGGCGTCAGAACAACCGTGCCATGGAAGCATCGCACGGTTGTTCTGTACCCGGCCTGGCTATACTCTAGCGGCTTTCCGCGGTTTTTCGGGAACCGGACCCTATGCCTTACCGTATTGGCGTTTTTCTCCTTTTCGTGGCGACCCTGGTGGTCGCCTGGCTGCTCGGTGGCTGGGTTGGATACCGGCAGGTGGAGCAGGAGAGCCTCGAGGAGTCCTTTCGGTATCGCCAGTTGGTGGCCAACGAACTGAATCGGTATCTCCCGGTGCCCGAGCTGATGGCAGAGCATCCGTTATTGCAGCGGGCGCTGGAGGCGCCTGACAATCCCTCTGCTATTCTCGCGGCCAATGAACAGATGCAGCGCATGGCCACTATCGTAGGCAGTTCGGATGTCTACCTGATGGATACTCACGGCCTGACGATCGCAGCCAACAACTACCTGCAGCCAGACAGTTTTGTCGGGCGGAATTTCAATTTCCGGCCGTATTTCTATGAGGCGATGGAATCGGGCGATTCGGCGATCTATTTCGCCCTCGGCCTGATGTCTGGCGTTCGGGGTCTGTATTTCTCGCATCCGGTTCGGGACGAGGGCGGCGAGATTATCGGGGTGGTCGCCGTGAAGGTTCTGGTTCATGAACTGGAATCCCAATGGGATCGCCCTACCGGCTTGCGAGAGGCGGAGATGGTCGTGCTTGATCATAATGGCATCAGTTTTCTCGCGAGCAGGCAGGACTGGCTCTACCGCAATTTCTCGGGGATGGCCGATGCCGTGCCCGACGAGTATTCCCGCCGGCGTTATCCAGACCGTGATTTGACGCCAATGGCACTGAAAACGTTGGGAACCCCATGGGGGCTTCTGGAGCAGTCAGCAACGGTCCGCATCCAGGACAGTGGCAAACCCCGGGAATATCTAAGCGTAAGCACGCCTCTGCCAAGGATGGACTGGACGCTTCAAGTCATGGTGAGCACTCGCTCGGTCGTCTGGACCCGGTTGGGTTTTGCGGTCGGTGGCGCAGCGCTGTTCTTTGGCGGCCTGTTGACCTGGCTGTACCTGCGCGAGCGCTACCGGCGCGAGGCTGAACTGGCTCTTCGGGGCGAGCAGCTGGAGCGAAGCGTGGCCGAGCGAACCGCAGACCTGGAGAACTCCAATCGCAAACTGGTGGAGGAGATCCGAGAGCGAGAACGCACCCAAACCGAGCTGCGGGAAACACAGCAGGAGCTGATCCAGGCTGCAAAACTGGCGGTGCTGGGCCAGATGTCCGCGGGCCTCAACCATGAAATGAACCAGCCTCTGACGGCCATTCAGACCTATGCTCGAAACAGCCGCCGCTTCCTTGAGAAAGGTGCCGGGGAGATGGTGGATGCTAACCTGTCAGAAATCATCCTGCTGTGTGACAAGATGGCGGAGCTGACCCGGCAGTTCAAAGTGTTTGCGCGCAAATCCGAAGGCCCGCCAGCGATGGTGGATCTCCGGCAACCGATTGACGCATCCCTGAAGATTATCGTTGCCCAGCAATCGAGTTCGGAAATCGATATCCAGTGGCACCGTCCGGACTCGCCGGTGATGTGCCACGGTGACCTGATACGGATAGAGCAGGTTATGGTTAACCTGATGGCGAATGCGGTTCAGGCGGTAGAGGGCGGTGCACGGCCGGAAATCCGGATTGATATAGAAGAAACCGAGCAGCACTGGAAATGCCTGGTGCGCGATAACGGGCCCGGATTGCAGGGCGACACCGAACAGATTTTCGAGCCCTTTTTTACCACCAAATCGGTCAAGCAGGGACTGGGTCTTGGGCTTTCCATATCGCGCCAGATTGTGGATGCGCTGGGTGGCAGCCTGACCGGTCGTAACCGCCGGGATGGGCCGGGCGCAGAATTCGTCGTAACCCTCAAGAAGCGGGAGGCCATGGAATGACAGAACCCTCGGTAATCTTTGTGGACGACGATCCACACATCCGCCAGGCTATTGCCCAGACACTGACCCTGGAGGAGTTGCCGGTCAGCTGCTTCGAAGATGCGCCATCGGCGCTGGGACATATCAACGCCGACTACGACGGCGTGGTTCTCTGCGACTACAACATGCCGGAGATGACCGGCCTGGAGTTGCTGGACCGGCTTCGAGCTATCGATAACACCATTCCCGTGATCATTCTTACCGGGCAGGGCGACATAAGCACGGCAGTAACGGCCATGCAGCAGGGCGCTTACGACTTTATCGAGAAGCCGTTTGATCATGATGAACTGATTGAACTGCTCCGTCATGCCCTGGAAAAACGGCATCTGGCCCTCGAGAACCGTCGACTGAAAGCACAGCTGCGACACCTGGCCAGACCCGGTCCACGAATGTTGGGGGATTCGCCGTTGATGCAAAAGGTCATGGCGACCGTTGATCCCATCCTCGATATTTCGGCCAATATTCTTCTGCACGGGGAAACTGGGTCCGGGAAGGATGCGCTGGCCCGATACATTCATGAGAACAGTGGACGCAGTGCCCACAACTTTGTAGCAATCAACTGCGGCGCGGTGCCCGAGAACCTGATTGAAAGCGAGTTGTTTGGCCATGAGGCCGGGGCGTTCACCGGGGCTGAAAAGCGCCGTATCGGCAAGATCGAGCACGCCCACAAGGGCACCCTGTTCCTGGATGAGGTTGAGAGTATGCCCGTGCCCTTGCAGGTGAAACTCCTGCGGGTGCTGGAAGAACAACGGGTCGAGCGTCTGGGCAGCAATCAGGTTCAGGAGGTGGATGTCCGGATCATTGCCGCCACCAAGGCGGATTTGAAAAAACTCAGTGACGACGGCGAATTCCGGCCTGATCTCTATTACCGGCTGAATGTGGTCAAAGTTGACATCCCGCCGTTGAGAGAGCGGAAAGAGGACATCCCGCTGCTGTTCCATCATTTCGTGCTGATTGCCGCGGCCCGTTACGATCGGGAGAGCATACCGCTTGATGCTGGTCAGGCAGCCCGGCTGATGCAACATTCATGGCCCGGCAACGTTCGCGAACTTCGGAACCTGGCTGAACGTTATGTCCTGCTGGGGCCGGCAGCGCTGGATGAGAACGAACCTGCGGATACGGCCAATGTGGCGGGTCGACAGACGCTCGCCGAAATGATGGACGGTTTCGAGCGTTCTGCCATTATCAGCGCCCTGAATGCCAGTCATGGCAGCATCAAGGACACCATGGTCCAGCTCGGTATTGCCCGGAAAACCCTGTACGACAAGATGCGCAAGCATGGGTTGGACAAAGCCCAGTTCAAGGATTGATGAGCAACAAAAATTTACCGGCATGGTTACAGGCTGGAAACAAACTACGCAGTATCATCAATGATATTGCCCCCGGTTTTTGCGTAGTCTTTGCGACTTTTTCCATGCCGGATCGCCCGGCGAATTGATCACTTAACCAAAAAGACTACCAGTCATGAAAAACCTGACCATCCAGACACGGGTACTGTTGCTGGCCCTGGTGCCGGTGATTGTGCTCACGGCATTCCTGACCAGTTACAACCTTAACCAGGCCAGTGCTATTGGCGAAGAGGCCGTTGCCGGTTTCTCCTCCGATATGGAAGAGAGTAAACGCCAGGAACTGCAGAATTATCTGGCCGTTGCAAAGTCTTCCATCGAGCATCTCTATAATCAGCCTGGGTCCGCAGACGATCCGGAGGTGCGCGAGAAAGCGTGGGAGATCCTGCGACAGCTTCGTTTTAACGATTCGGGAAGCACCGGTTATTTTTTTGCGTATGACACCCGGGGTGTCAATGTGATGCACGGCGTCAACCAGTCTCTGGAAGGCAAAAATCTCTGGGACTTCCAGGATCCCAACGGAACCTTCCTGATTCGTGAGCTGGTAAAGGCGGCGCGCAATGGCGGCGGTTATGTGCCTTATGGTTGGAAAAACAGCGAAACCGGACAAGTAGCGCCCAAGCTGGGCTATGCGGAAATGCTGCCCAAGTGGGGTGTGATGATCGGCACCGGCTTCTGGATTGACGGCCTTGAGGCCCAGGTAGCGGCGATGGAAAGCCAGGTGGGGACTTCACTCGAGGACGCTGTGATAGGCTCAGTCAGCACCTCACTTGTCGCATTGGCGCTGATCGTCCTGCTTGCCCTGATCGTGGTCCGCAGCATCATTCGGCCCCTGAAATCGGCCGTGTCGGCAATGAATGACATCGCCAGCGGCGATGGCGACCTGACCCGTCGTCTTGACGTTTCCGGCAAGGATGAGCTTGGACAGTTGGCGACTGCCTTTAACAGTTTCGCCGACCAGGTGCACGGACTGGTTGAACGCGTGCTGTCGTCTACCCGCACGCTGAACGAGGCCACGGCTGATTTGAACCAGGTCATGACTGAAGCCGAGCAGGGCGTCGAGCGACAGAAATCCGAGAGTGATCAGGTGGCAACGGCGATGAACGAAATGACCGCAGCTGCCCAGGAGGTTGCGAGCAACGCGAGTGAAGCCTCCACGGCCGCCGATCATGCCAATGGACAGGTTTGCGATGCCCAGGGCCTGGTACATCAGGCTACCGAAGTTATTGGCGGGCTCTCCGAGCAGGTGGGAGAGGGCGTTCGGGTTATCGAGCAGCTTGGCACTGACTCTCGCCGGATTGATAGCGTACTGGAGGTCATTCGCGAAATTGCTGATCAGACCAACCTGTTGGCCCTCAACGCTGCGATCGAAGCGGCACGGGCCGGCGAGGCCGGTCGGGGTTTTGCCGTGGTGGCTGACGAAGTTCGAACGCTGGCTCGCCGGACCCAGCAGAGCACCCAGGAAATCCAGGATATGATTGAGCGGCTTCAGTCTGGGGCAGGGAATGCGGTCAAGGTAATTGCTTCCATCAGTGAGCGCAGCGAAGCGACCGTGGAAGAAACCCGGCAGGTCAACGATGCGCTGCAGCGCATTGGTCAGGCTGTGGCAACGATCACGGACATGAATACACAGATTGCCAGCGCAGCCGAAGAGCAGACCAGCGTTTCCGAGACCATTAATCAGAACGTGCATGAGATCGTCGCGATTACCGAACAGACGGCGCAGGGAACCCGTCGGGCCGGAGATGCAACTCAACGGCTGAAGAACCTGGCGTCCGAGATGTCAGAGCAGGTCAGTCGGTATCGGGTGTAGGCATTACTGATTAAGTGAGAAAGGGGCAGAACTCGGGTTCTGCCCCTTTTTTTCGTTCTTTAAATGCTCGCCAATGTCAGAGATTGGCTTCGGCAAATTCTGCCAGTAGCGACCGGGGAACACCCTGCAGGTGGATGTGGGCGCCATGTCGAAAGCGCTTGAATCGTTCGGTCATGTAGGTGAGGCCCGAACTCAGGGCACTCAGGTAGGGCGTATCGATCTGCGCAAGGTTGCCGAGGCAGATCACCTTTGACCCGTTGCCAGCCCGGGTAATGATGGTCTTGATCTGATGGGGCGTCAGGTTCTGTGATTCATCGATAATGATCAGGCTGTGCTGGAAGCTGCGGCCCCGGATGTAATTCATGGATTTGAAGTGCAGGGGCACCTTGCTGAGGATGTAGTCGACGCTGGCGGTCATGTTCTCGTCGTCCTCGTGGAGGGCTTCCAGGTTGTCGACGATGGCGCCCAGCCAGGGCTCCATTTTCTCGGCTTCAGTTCCGGGCAGGAACCCGATGTCCTCGTCGAGGCCCTGGGTGGAGCGGGTGGCAATAATGCGCTTGTAGAGCTTGCTGGCCACGGTCATCTCGATACACGCAGCCAGCGCCAGGATGGTTTTGCCCGAGCCGGCGGAGCCGGTGAGGTTGACCAGGTGGATGTCCGGGTCCAGGAGCAGGTTCAGCGCCATGGCCTGATAGATGTCCCGGGGAACCAGGCCCCAGACTTCCTCGTTCATCAGGTCGTGTTGGTGCAGGTCCTTGATGATCAACTGGTCGTCGGAGAGGTCCACCACCTTGCCGACGAAGCCCATTTGATCGATGACGAATTCATTGATGTTCAGCTTCGCCAGCTCGCCTTCCCGCTTGAGGATATGTTCGGTCGAACCCTCCCGCTGAACAGTCTCCACTTTCTCGATGGTGTCCCAGAAGGAGTTGGGGAATTCCCGGTAGCCCTTGGGCAGAAGATCAATGTCATCGAGCAACTGGTCGTTGTGGTAGTCCTGAGCTTCGACGCCGAAGCCCCTTGCCTTGAGGCGCATGTTAATGTCTTTCGACACCAGGATAATGTCCCGGGACTTGTGGCGGTTCTGGAGAGCAGCCAGGGTGTTGATGATCTTGTTGTCGTTCAGATGCTCTGGCAGCGAATTGTTGCCACTGTCACCGGTGCTCATCAGGATCGAAAGAGTGCCCAGGGGTTCGGCCTTCTTGCCACGCACGATGGGAACACCTTTCTCGATCACCTTCGGGCTGGCATCGCCCAGCAACTTATCGATGTTGCGGATGGCCTGACGGCAGTCAGCGGCCACGGCTTGCTTGCCGGATTTGAGGCTGTCGAGTTCTTCGAGGACCGTCATCGGGATGATGACATCGTGTTCTTCAAAGTTGAGGAGGGCGTTCGGGTCGTGGATCAGGACGTTGGTGTCGAGGACGTACATCTTTCGGCGAGCTTGCGGTGCTCTGGGCATAAGTGGCGCTACCTCTCTGGTGGCTCAGTCGTTATCGGCGCAGCGTTGCGTGAGTTCCTCATCCGAGATCACTTTCAGCATATCGTAAGTCGTTATGATGCCAGTAATTTTTGAATCACTGGTGACAAAGATCCGGTGCAGGTGTTCGCGCATCATGATATTGGCAATGTCGCGCACCGGCGTCTTCTCGTCAACCGATAAAACGATGGGGGTCATGATGTCGCGGACTTCCACCGGCACCTTCCCCATTTCTTCAAAGATCACCATCCGCAGACGCCGGGCTTCCTCTCGTTCTTCCGGTGTCAGGTGCCTGTCGGCATCGGAGCGTGTGGCGTTCCAGCGGAATTCGGTGATGTCTTTCAGGGTGGCAATGCCGACAATCTCGCCGTCATCGTCAGTGACGGGGCTGCCGGTTATTTCGTTGTCGGTGAGAAAGCGCGCCAGCCGGTCCATGGTCCAGGACTGGGGAACGGCCTTGATGCTGGGTGTCATGATCTCGTAGGCGAGAACGGTCATTGATCTGGGCTGCCTTTTGAAGTCCTTTCTGAAAGCTTAGCGCGTGATGCCTTGCGCGTCATCCCTTCATGGGGCTGATGGTTCAGGGACCCGGCGGTCTGACACCGGTCAGTTGGCCCTTTTTGTCGTAGACCAGTTCATAACCCTGATACTTTTCCCGATTGGCAACGCGTTCCAGCTCCTCCATGGATCGCACGGGAATATCCACCAGCAGAGAGTTCACCAGCCACCCCGGTAGCGAGCCATTGGGGTCGGTGTGCTGAACCCAGACCATCCGGGTCTTGTCCCCCTCTGGCGTGAATCGGTAAAGGGTGTCGGACCGGTCCACCCGAACCCGGCTGCCGTTCTCCGCCCGCTGGTCGGGCATGGCGTTCAGGTCCATGACAATCTCTCCGGACGCCTGATTACCCCGTGTCCGGATACGCAGGACATAGTCACGGTCGGTCACCGGCCAGGGCATGTCGTTCACTGAATAGGCAAAGCGATCCTGGAACTCGCCATCGCCGAAGGCATAGGATTCGGTGCAGTTGTGCACCCACTCGACGCAGGAACCGGGGTTGGCCATGACGGCCATCAGGTTTTCGATGGGCGCATCGAGCACCGCCACGGCCTTGAATGCCTTGAAGCTGGAGTCTGGCTGGTCGATGGTATACACGCGGATATGATCGGCTTCCTTGCGCAGCGTCCATTCCTCGTCGGTTTCATTGGGCAATTCAGCCCGGGCACTGGCGGCAACAGCAAACACCAGCAACGCACAGACCAGCCCACTGATCACCGAGGCCCAGCCCGTAATGCCATGGGCTATGCTCTTTCTCATAGGGTACACTTCCTTGCAGATGGTGGGCCGAGTCTAGCATGGGGCTTTTGCCGGCATGGCCACGGAAACAGTGGATTGTGAACCAGGTAGCGACCTGTTGATTTGGTAACCGAAATTGGCCCGATCTGACGACGACTATGACCATTAAGAAGCTTATCAACGGCAAAGGGCAGGTGATTCCGGGCCTGCTGGATGAACCGGTAGACGAGATCAACTACCTGGACTATGACCTGCGTACGGTGATGGACCGCCCGCGTTCAAAGCTGGCAAGACGCTGGCGGTTCAACCAGTTCCAGTTTGTCAGCGCCATGGGCCCGGGGTGGGTGTTTGGCCTGGCGGTGGTGGATCTTAAACTGCTGGGAAACGGGTTTTTCTACCTCTATGACTTCGAGACCGGCCAGATGTTGGAGCAATCGTTCCTCCAGCCACTGGCCAGGCAAACCCGCATCGAGCCACTGCCAGAGGAAGGCGTGGCGACGTTCAGCAAGGGAGAGGTTGCCGTGCGAATCGCGCCTTCCGCTGAGGGGCGAACGATTACGGTGTCGGCTCCCGGTGGTATCCGTATCGAACTTACCCTGAGAGAGGATCGGGATCCGCTCCGGCTGGTTTGCCCGGCCGGCTACAATGGCTGGGTGTTTACCCGCAAGTCGGCGGGCTTGCCGGTGGAAGGGGAAGTGCGTTGGGATCACCGTATCTGGCGCTGCGACGAGCAGACCCGGGGCACCATTGACTGGAGTTGCGGCTTCATGCGCCGGGAGACCGCGTGGAACTGGGCCTGTCTGGCGGGCCAGCTTCCGGATGGCAGATCTCTGGGGCTGAACCTGGCTGCCGGGGTCAATGAAACGGGGATGACAGAAAACGCGCTCTGGCTGGATGGTGTCTGCCACAAGCTGGGCGCGGCAAGATTCCGTTTTGATCGCTATCAGCCGGGCAGTGACTGGCATGTGACCACGGAGGATGGGCGGGTTGATCTGCATTTTGTCCCGGCCGGTGTCCGCAAGGAAAAACTGAACGCCTGGGTGCTGGCATCCAACTTCCGGCAGTACGTGGGCACGTTTAATGGAACGGTGACGGATGAAGCTGGCGGGAAAGTCGAGGTAAAAGGTCTCCGGGGCCTGATGGAAGACCACTTCGCAAGGTGGTAGGAGATGGCCCGCCCCGCCCGGGACAGGCCAGATCAAACGGTTTATCGCTCCGGTAGCGTGACGTTCAGCTCCAGTACAGAGCAACTTTCGTTGCGGTCCACTTCAACCTGAACCATGTCGTCGCTGATCTGAACGTACTTGCGGATAACCTCAAGCAGCTCCTGCTGAAGCTGGGGCAGGTAATCCGGTTGCTCGCGCTGGCCCCGCTCGTGGGCCACGATGATCTGCAGGCGCTCTTTGGCAACACTTGCGGATTTGTTTTTCTTGCCCTTGAAATAATCGAGGAAACTCATCCCTTAGCCCCCCTTGAACATCCGTGAGAAGAAACCCTTCTTCTGGGACGTCATGAAACGGTGTTCCCGTTCCTCACCCAGCAGGCGTGCGACAGCGTCTTCATAGGCCTGGCCGGCATCGCTGTCCTCTTCGAGGATAACGGGCAAGCCCTGGTTTGACGCATTCAGTACAATCTGGCTTTCGGGAATGACACCCAGCAGCGGAATCGCGAGGATCTCCTCCACATCCGCCACGGACAGCATCTCGCCCTTCTCAACCCGAGAGGGGTTGTAGCGGGTCAGAAGCAGGTGTTCCTTGACCTGATCCTGGCCCATTTCGGCCCGGCGGGACTTGCTCTGCAGAATGCCCAGAATGCGGTCGGAATCCCGGACGGAGGATACTTCGGGATTGGTGACCACGATCGCTTCATCGGCATAATACAGCGCCATCAGCGCGCCGTGCTCAATGCCGGCGGGGGAGTCGCAGACGATGTAATCGAACGTTTCGGAAAGCTCGTTGATGACCTTCTCGACACCATCTTTGGTCAGTGCTTCCTTTTCCCGGGTCTGGGAGGCCGGAAGGATATAGAGGGTATCGACCCGCTTGTCGCGGATCAGGGCCTGGTTCAGGGAGGCTTCGCCCTGGATCACGTTTACGAAGTCGTACACCACGCGACGCTCGCAGTTCATGATCAGGTCCAGATTGCGCAGGCCCACGTCAAAATCGATGACTACTGTCTTGTGGCCCCGTTTGGCAAGGCCGGTGCTGATCGAGGCGCTGGTGGTAGTTTTGCCAACGCCGCCCTTTCCTGAGGTAACGACAATAATTCTAGCCAAGGTTCTGTTCCTGTTTCTCGGTGGATTCGTCGTGTCTGCCGAATTATCCGGTCAAGTTATTGTATTCAGCTCCAATATCAGGCCTTGTCCAGTGGCGTTACCACCAGCAGGTCGTCCCTGAGCTGGATTTGCACAGCGCTTTTCCAGCCATTGTCCTGAAGATCTTCGGAGATTTTATAGTGTCCCGCGATGGACACAAGCTCCGCTTCCAGGGATTGGCAGAAAATCCTTGCGGATTCTGCGCCATGGATGCCGGCCAGCGCCCGTCCCCGGAGGGGACCGTAAACATGGATGTTGCCTGCCGCAAGCACCTCGGCACCGGCCTGCACCGGTGCCAGAATAACCAGGTCACCTTCCGGTGCGTGGACCTGCTGGCCGGAGCGCACAGGCTGGGAGACGATCTTGGCCGGGGGCGGGTCGCCGGCAGTGCCTGTCGAGGCAGCAACAGCAGCGGTTTCTGCTTCTTCGGCGGCCGCCTGTTCGGCTTCATGGGTGCGATCCCGCTGGCCGTTGCCCGGCAGCAAGGCCAGTGCAGCGCCCCGGGCGAGGCGGCGCTGGTCATCACTGCCACCGCGCACGCCAATCACGTGGATGTTGTTGCGCCGACAGGTACCGATGATCTTGAAAAAATCCAGTTCGCTGTCCAGACCCTGGTATTTCTCCAGACTGATGATCAGCGGAATGTCCTTGAAGAAGCCGGGGGCCTGGCTGATCTTGTCCCGCAAAACTTCTTCGAACTCGCCGTCGTCAAAGTAGTAGAGCTCCAGGGCGGTCATGGACACGCTGGCGCTTTTTAGCTGAAAACCCTGTTTTACCCCGGAGGTGGCGGTATCGCTCATGAAGGCGTCTCTTCCCTGGTCATGTTGTCGGTTGGGTTGGGGCGCTGCCGGAGTGGCACGCCTTCGAATCGGATGCCTGACCATCCGGTGCTGATAAACTGGCGGATGTTGCCATGGCTCTCGCCGGTCGGGTCGTCCAGAACCTGCTGATAGTGTTCGGCAAACAGTTTGAGCGTGTCCACTTCGCTCAGGTTGCAGTACTGGCCAAGGCCAAAGATCCGGCAGGACCCGGCGTTCTCGCCCTCCGCGTTTACCAGCGGGCCGTTGCGGAAGCCGCAGGGCTGGTACTCAAAATGCTCTTCGATCAGCGCCAGGGAGTCTTTGAAGCTGGCGTGGCCAGCGTCCAGGGATGCCAGGTGAATCCTTACGGCATCGTTGACGCTCATTATTTGTGTTCCTGCTTGGGACCTGTTTGATGGAGCGCCTTCCAGTCCTCATAGGGCATGCCGTAGATTTCCTCACGGGCCTGCGGGTCAGAAATCTCGAAACCCCGCTCATCCGCCTCTGCCCGGTACCACTTGGACAGGCAGTTGCGGCAGAAACCCGCCAGGTTCATCAGGTCAATGTTCTGCACATCGGTGTTGTCACGCAGGTGTTTGACCAGGCGACGAAAAGCTGCGGCTTCAATTTCGGTGCGTTCTGCTTCAGGAATCGGGTTGCTCATGGTGGCCTCGCAATGGTTGATGCGCCGGTTGTTGGGGTTCCTGACATTCTCTGCATGTTAGCTTAAGATACAAGGCTGTATAAATGTACAGAAAGTCGACGCGAGCCCTCTGATTATGCCACAACGCAAGATCATCCATGTGGATTGTGACTGCTTCTACGCGGCCGTGGAGATGCGGGACGATCCCAGCCTACGGGATGTGCCGCTGGCGGTGGGTGGCGATGGCGGTCGGGGCGTGGTGACTACCTGCAATTACAAGGCCCGGGCGTACGGTGTGCGGTCGGCGATGCCCGGCAGCGAAGCGCGACGGCTCTGCCCGGGGCTGGTGACGGTGCCAACAGATATGGGCCGGTATCGGGCGGTCTCACAGCAGGTGATGGCTATCCTGCGGGAACTGACAGACCTGGTGGAACCGCTCTCTCTGGACGAGGCCTTTCTGGACGTCTCCGATGTGACCGATCACAAGGGCAGTGCCACGCTTATGGCTCGCCACCTTCGGGAGAGGGTGCGCCAGGAAGTCGGTATCACTATTTCCGCCGGCGTGGCGCCCAATAAATTTCTCGCAAAGATTGCCAGTGACTGGGAAAAGCCGGACGGGCTGTTCGTGATTCGCCCTGAGGACGTTGGGAGTTTCGTGCAGGCGTTGCCTGTCGAAAAACTGTTCGGAGTGGGGCAGGTGACCGCCTCGAAACTGCATGCTCTGGGGGTCAAGACCTGCGGCGACATGCAGGCGCTCGGGCCCGATGTATTGATTGATCGGTTCGGCAAGCAGGGCTATCGACTCCACGAGATGGCCCACGGCCGGGATGAGCGGGCGGTGGTGGTATCGCGGATTGCCAAGTCGGTAAGCGTGGAACGAACGTTTTCCCAGGATTTGCCAGATATGGCCGCCTGCCAGACCGTCATGGCCTCACTGGTTGCGGATCTCAACCTTCGCCTGTCGCGCAAGGCCCGCCGAAAACCGATCCACAAACTCTTCATCAAGATCCGCTACAGTGATTTTTCAACCCATACCCTTGAGCGGGTTCGTGAGCAGGTCAAAGAGCCGGCTCTGGATGATTATCTGCCACTGCTGGCTGAGCTGGTCACTAACCGGGAGCGGCCGGTGCGGCTGCTGGGTCTTGGTGTGCGTTTCCGCAATGATGATGCGCCGGTTACCCAGTTGCGTCTGTTCGATTAGAAGTGCAGCCAGCTCATGGCCGCGTAACCCATCAGGCCACCGATCAGGGCGCCGGCAGCGACATCGCTGGGGTAGTGCAGGCCGAGCACCACCCTCGATGCCGCCACACTCAACGTAAACGGAAGCACGATGAGAGCCAGCGCCGGTTCCGCCACGGTCAGCATGACCTGAAAGCAGGCAGCGTGCAGCGTGTGGCCGGACGGGAAGCTGTAGCGGTCCAGGGGCGGTGTGCCGCAGTTGATGGCGGGAAAGGATATAAATGGACGTTCACGGATGAGCCAGCGCTTCAGTAACTTGTAACTGAGGGTGCAGGTGAGGCCGGTCAACGCCATAAGCAGTGCCAGCCCTGGCCCGGATTCCGGTCGGAGAAAGGGGATGAACAGAATCAGTGCGTACCAGAACCAGCCGTCGCCGAGTCGGCTGACCAGTCGGAAATACCCGAGGGCGGGCCGGAACTGAACAGCGCGGTTAATAGACTGGCAGAAAGCGACTTCCCGCTGGTCTGCCAGTTCAAAGAAGCGAGATGCTTTGCTTGTTGATGGCATGGTATCCGGCCTTTGCGGTTTGGTTGAAAACCAGTTGTTCAAATTGTTCGATCTGCGAGTTCCAGTTCTGTTCCAGAGCGTCCAGCCTTGCCTGGGCCCTGATCCGGTTCAGCAAGGTTGGTTGATCGGCCAGGCGGAGAGCGCTGTCGACGTATGCTTCATCCTCGTCCAGAGGCACCTTCATGCCGTTTTCTTCGTGGCGTATGTGTTCGGCTGCGGCGGCGTCGTCAAAGCTGACGACGCCCAGTCCGCTGGCCATTGCCTCCAGCACCACGTTGCCGAAGGTGTCGGTTTTGCTCGGAAACAGGAAGAGGTCGCCTGAGGCGAAATGGCGTGCCAGGTCGTCGCCCCGGCGGGTGCCGCAGAACACGTAATCGGGGTGGCGTTCAGCCAGCTGGCGCCGTAGCGGGCCGTCGCCAACCAGTATGAACCTGGCCTGGGGGTGAAGGCCGCGAATACGTTCGAAGCAGGCAACCGCCATCCGAAGGTTCTTTTCCGGTGCAAGCCGGCCGACATACAGAATGGCGCGGTCATTGGCCTGTAAGCCCCAGGATTCCCGCAGTGCGCTGTCTCGCTTGTGGGGAGTAAAGCGATGACAGTCCACGCCCCGACTCCAGAGGCCGGTCGCCGGAATACCCATGGCGCGGGTTGTCTGCTGCATTTTTCGAGTCGGCACCAGGGTGATGGCCGTGCGGTTGTGGAACCATCGACCGTAGAGGCACAGCAGCCTCTCCAGCATGCCGACGCCATAATAACGGCTGTAACTGTGAAAATTTGTGTGGAAGCCCGAGCTGACCGGAATCCCTATCTGCCTTGCGGCTGTGGTCGCCGCAACGCCCAACGGGCCCTGAGTGGCAACGTAGACGGCATCGGGGCGGTCAGTGGTCAGGAGCTTTTTCAGATGGCCGGTTCGGGCGAGGCCAAAGCGCAGGTCGGCGTACCCGGGTAGCGGCAATCCGGTCACCACATGTTCACGGGAGAAGAGTGCCTCGCCAGCACTGGCAAAGTGGCCTTTGCGCTCATGCTGCTGTCGCGGCCGTATAACCGTTACCCGGTGCCCACGTTGCATCAGCCCCTGGCAAAGCTGCCTGAGCGTGTTTGCCACGCCATTGATTTCCGGCGGAAAAGTCTCCGAAACAATGGTAATGTGTTGTGAGCGCCGGTTGGCCTGCATGGTCTCGGTCACGGTGTTTCCTGTGCTTCCTTTGACATGCCCCTACTATGAAAAGCCGGCATGACAGTTATGCGACACTCCCGTGACATTCCCTTTACCCGTTAACCGAACCGAATCGGAGACGATATGCAAACGCGAAAGCTTGGAAAGACCGATCTCGACGTTACCCTGATTTGCCTGGGCACCATGACCTGGGGGGAGCAGAACACCGAAAAGGAAGCATTTGAACAGCTGGATTACGCAGTCGCCGAGGGTATCAACTTTATTGATGCCGCAGAGATGTACCCTGTGCCGCCCCGGGCGGAAACCCAGGGGCTGACCGAGACCTACCTGGGAAACTGGCTTGCAAGCAGGGGCAACCGCAACGAACTGGTAATTGCGTCGAAAGTGGCGGGACCGGGCAACGGACTGAAGTACCTGCGTAATGGTCCGCGCCTGACCCGGGATCATATTATGGAAGCCTGCGACGCCAGCCTGAAACGCCTGCAGACCGACTACATTGATCTGTACCAGGTGCACTGGCCGGATCGCAGCACGAACTTTTTCGGCAAGCTCGGTTACGAGCACAACCCGGAAGAATCTTTCACGCCGATCGAGGAAACACTCGAAGCGCTGAATGATCTGGTTCGGTCCGGGAAGGTCCGGCACATCGGACTGTCCAATGAGACGCCCTGGGGCACCATGGAGTACCTTCGTCTGTCCGGCGAGAAAGGCTGGCCGAGAGTGGCCAGTATCCAGAATCCCTACAACCTCCTGAATCGTTCATTTGAGGTGGGGATGGCGGAAATTGCCCACCGGGAACAGGCCGGTTTGCTCGCCTACTCACCGCTGGCTTTTGGCATGCTCTCCGGCAAATATCTGGGCGGCAAGTGGCCTGAAAAAGCCAGAATGACCCTGTATGAGCGTTTCAGTCGCTACACCGGCAGTCGTGGCATGGATGCCACCCAGGCCTATGTTGAGCTGGCTCGGCAGAACGGATTGTCTCCGGTCCAGATGGCGCTGGCTTACGTGAACAGCCGTAGCTTTGTGACCAGCAATATCATCGGAGCAACATCCATGGAGCAGCTGCGGGAAAACATAGGGTCCGCAAAGGTCACCCTGAGCCCCGAGGTACTGGAAGCGATAGAGGCCATTCATCAGGAATTCACCTACCCCTGCCCCTGAGCCCGCCGGCTTGGTTGGCTTGAACCCCCGGCTGAGAGGCGCTGGCCGGGGGTGCTGTTACAGTCTGAAATATCGGGGATCATAAATTGACAAAAAGATGCTGATGCCGTGACAAAAAGTCGGCGTCTTTGTGTGCAGATTCACATTTTTCCGGCTCTTAATCATTAGACTTAAGCCTAAGGTATCCGTAGACTCCCGTGTCGGAAAAAAGGTCTCAGGCAGTGTCATGATTATTCGAATCTTTGTTGCGTTACTCGCTCTCAATCTTGTTGCTTTCGTCGTTCGCGCCGAAGCATCCGAGCGCGTCTTCGAACAGGTCGAAAGCAAGACAGCCAGCGAGCAGATTTTCGAAATCCAGGAACGGGTTTCCGGTGATTTTGGCGAGGACAGTTCCGATGCGTTTGCCGAAATCGGTTCCCGCCTGCTGAGCCTTACCTTCACCCGTTCGAAGCACTCCGGCAAGCATTATGCGTCAGATCCGGCCCAGGCCGACCATGGCATTGCGCTCCTGAACGAGGGTGCCTGCCTGAACCTGAAGTGGAACTTCTGAACCCCGCAATTCCCCGCACCCGGCAGTATCATCAAACCCCAGAATCATGATCTGGCGCATTGTCTGTGCCCGATGCTCGTGTGATCATCTCCGTTAACATGCTGATTAGCCAATAAGGAGCTTGGTAATGGCGGGTGATAGAGGGCAGTTATCAAATGATGTGAACGCCTGTGTTGACGAGGTGATTCGCCGGGTTGGCAAGGAGATTACTCTCGGTTTGCCGCTCGGGCTCGGAAAACCGGTTCGCTTTGTTAATGCGCTATACCAGCGGGCGAAAGACGATCCGGAAATCAGCCTGCACATTGTTACGGCACTGTCGCTGCTGGCGCCAAAGGGCGGCTCCTCGCTGGAAAAGCGTTTCATGGGGCCTTTTGTTGAGCGCCTCTATGGCCGGATTCCTGAACTGGCCTATGCCAAGGATGTATCGGCAAACCGTCTTCCTGAGAATGTTCAGGTCTCGGAGTTTTTCTTCAAAGCCGGCAGTTATCTGAACAATCGTTCCCAGCAGCGGCATTACGTGTGTACCAACTATACTCATGCCGTTCGCGATCTGATGGCGGTGGGTGTCAATGTCGTCGCCCAGATGGTGTCGCCGGGCGAGGCCCATGGGCAGCCCGGCCAGGTCAGTCTGAGCTGCAACCCGGATCTGACGCTGGACCTGATTCCCCTGCTCCGTGAGCGCGAGGCGGCTGGCACGCCGGTGGCGCTGGTGGCCGAGATGAACCAGAACCTTCCCTGGTTTGGCCATCATGCGGCGATTGAAGCAGACCGGTTCGATGTCTTGCTTGATCAGCCTTCGGGAGACTATCCGCTGTTCTCAGCGCCCCAGATGTCGGTCAGCCCGGAAGACCACCTGATCGGATTCTACGCCAGTACCCTCCTGAAGGACGGCGGTACGCTCCAGGTTGGCATCGGCTCACTGGGCGCGGCCCTGGTCCACAGTGCCATTCTCAGACACAGTCACAATAAGGCCTGGCGGCAGGTGTTTGACCATCTCCAGGTTGATCAGCATTTCCCCGTCGTTCGCGAGGACGGTGGCACCGGCCCCTTCGAGGAGGGGCTTTATGGCTGTAGTGAAATGATGGTGGATGGTTTCCTGTACCTGATGCAGGAAGGCATCCTTACCCGCGAGGTATACGATCACGCCGGTCTGCAGACATTGATCAATCGCGGTGATATTCCCAGCGAAGTGTCTCTCGCAACCCTCGATGTCCTGCGGCGCGAAAAGCTTATTGATAGCCCGTTGCGGGCAAAGGATGTTCATTGGCTGGTCCAGCACGGCATCTTTAAAGAAGCTGTCGAGTTCAAGGGCGGCCGTTTACGTATTGGTGATCAGTCGGTCGAGGGTGATCTGGACAATCCGGAGGCCCGGCAGGCCATCCAAACCCTCATCCTCGGGGAACGGCTGACTGGCGGTATCGCCATGCACGGCGGTTTTTACGTTGGTCCCGAGCAGTTTTACCAGTACCTCAGGGAAATGACCGACGAGCAGCGTGCAAAAATCTGCATGACCAGCGTGAACTTCATCAACCACCTGTATGACCACCGGTTCGGAGACCAGAAGCTGAAAGCGGCGCAGCGCGTTCATGGCCGGTTCATCAATTCGGCTATGATGTACACCCTCAACGGTGCTGGCGTATCGGATGGTCTTGAAGATGGTCGTGTGGTCAGTGGCGTCGGTGGCCAGTACAACTTCGTTGCCATGGCTCACGAGCTGCCGGGCGCACGTTCGATCCTGTCGCTGCGCAGCACCCGGTCATCCCAGGGCAAGGTACTGTCCAATATCGTGTTCAATTATGGTCATTGCACCATACCCCGCCATCTGCGGGACATAGTCATTACCGAGTATGGGATTGCCGATCTGAGAGGGCAGTCCGACGAGCAGGTCTTCCTGAGGCTGATCCGCATTGCCGACTCCCGGTTCCAGCAGGAGCTTCTGAAAAAAGCCCAGAAGGCGGGCAAGGTGGATCCTGCGTTCAAGCTGCCTGCCGACTGGTGTAACAATACCCCGCAAGCCATCCGTCGTGCCGTTGCGGCTGCGGGAGATGCCAGCCTGTTCCCTCCGTTCCCGTTTGGCAGGGACTTTACCGATGAGGAGCTGACGTTGGGGAAAGCCCTTAAGGGGCTCAAGGCCGCAACGGCCACTCGCCGTGGTAAACTGTCCACTCTGTTACAGGCCCTCCGGGCCCGGGATGACGAAGGCCGTTACGGGTCCCTGCTTGAGCGCATGGGCCTGAGTAACCCTTCAGGATTGCGGGACAAGCTGGATCAGCGACTGGTTATTCATGGCCTGCAACAGCTCGAAACACCACCGGATACAGGAAACTCGAAAACCTGATGACAGCTTCACAAGCAAGACCCGACGTTTTTACCGTTCACTATGTTTTGAAGAACAAGATCGGCGAGCTGGTTGATACTTCCGAAGGCAGTGAGCCCCTGCACTTCGTCTATGGCAGTCCCGAGATTATTGAAGGGATCCAACAGGCGGTGAAAGACCGCAACGTGGGCGATTGCCTGGAGGTAACGGTGCCGCCGGCCATGGCGTACGGTGAGCACAAGCCCGAGCTGGTGCGCAAGGTGCCACGTTCACTGTTCGAAGGCATCGAGAACCTGCAGATTGGCATGAAGTTCCAGACCAACACGGGCGATGAAGCGCAGATCGTGCAGGTTGTCGGGATTGATGGCAACCTGGTTAAGGTGGACGCCAATCACCCATTGGCGGGCTTTACCCTGTACTTTGATCTGGAGATCGTTGGCCGCCGTGAAGCGACGGAAGATGAGGTAGCCCAGGGTCGTCCCCTGTTCTGAGGCACTCGGTTGCCGGTCTGTCGTATTCACCACGGTATATTCGGGTCAGTCCTTCCAGAACGGTCTCTCTCAGGCTGGCGGCGAACTCTCCGGCCGGTATCTTTTCCGACGGGTGTAAAGGTTCGTGGAAGACTACGTCGACCCGGGCAGAAGGCTGGGCTAGCATCCGCAACAAATGGTGGTGGAACTCATCATCACCAATGAAGGGAGCCAGATGGTCGGGGCGGCCTTCCCGGCGATAGGCAATAGTGATCGGTTGTACCGGCGTTCTGCTCTCTGGAGCGGCCTTGAGCAACAGGCCATGGAACGGCAATACCGTCAGACCTGCGCTGGTGGTTCCTTCCGGGTAGATCAGGACACTTTCCCCGGCCCGCAAATTCCCGATGACCTGGTCCCGAACCCGGCGGGCCTGACCACCGCCGCGTCGAATGAAGAGCGTGCCGGCCTGTCGTGCCAGCCAGCCTATGACCGGCCACTGGCCGACCTCGGCTTTTGACAGAAACCGGATCGGTGCCAGGCTTCCCAGAATCGGAATATCTGACCAACTGATGTGGTTGCTGACGAACAGAACGGTATCGTCGGAAGGTGAGCCGTGCTGGCGTATATTCAGTCCGAGGCACCGACAGGCCCAGCGGAAACAGAATCTGGCCCAGGGTGTCCGGTCGATAGCATTGCGGGTAACAATTTCAGTGATCCGCAGAGCGGCGGCCAACATTGTGGTGCCTGCAAGGAAGGCTATAAAGGCAGTGATCCGAACGCAGAGTCTCAGCCAGCTCATCTCACAGACTCCCGTCTTCAGGATGCCGAGCGCATGAAGTGCCGGCTGTAGCGGCCGGCCAGTTTACTGACCTCCAGCACAACCAACAGGTCGGCACAGCGAAAATCCGGATCCCAGCAGGGCTCACCGCAGACACGGGCACCAAGACGCATGTAGGCTCGGATCAGCGCGGGAACGTCCACCGGTCGATCGCTGTCCCGGGTGTGGGTCAGATGCGGCATCGCGCGAAGTGGTTTTACCAGAAAGGCCGGATCGGCCAGATACTCGGTCTGGAGGTGGCGGGCGATGCGCCAGGCTTTCAGGCCTCCGTCAGACATGCCGATGCTCGCGCAGCCAATCATATAGTCAACACCGCGCTCAACCAGATATTCGGCCACTGCCGACCAGAGCAGGCTGATGGTCGCGCCATTGCGATAATCCGGGTGAACACAAGTGCGCCCCAGCTCGGCTATGGTGCCAGGGAGTCTCTCCATGGCGCTCAGGTCGAACTCCCCGGCCGAATAAAAGCCGCCAACATCTTTGGTGTCGTTCTGGTGCAGGATGCGTGTGGTCGCTACCAGTTCGCCCGAATCCAGGTCGGTAACGATCAGGTGGTCACACACTGCATCGAACTCGTCAGCGTCGATGCCGGGCGTCTGTGCGCCCAGGTCGCTGCCGTATTCCTCCGAAAATACCCGGTAACGCAGCCGCTGGGCCGCTTCGACCTGTCTGGGGCACCGGGTCATGTCGGTTTTCAGGCGACGGGCGCTGCGGCGGGCTTTCGCGGTTTGTGTGGTCATGGCGTCGTCTCTTTTGTTTCCATTTCCCGACAAGCCTATGAAGCCGGTATGACACATCGGTGACCACCAGGTGACGTGTCTGTGACATCGGGGTCCGATTGGCGGTTAAGGGAGCTCTGTCACAGGGTGTAACGAAGCAGCGGTTCCATGTATATTTCTGAATAGCACGTATAATTGCTGTTACAGCAGGTTGCCTGTATCGTCAGGTACACAGAATGACCTGAAACCGGAATAACAAAACCAGAGATGGATGGCGTGGAACAGACAAACGAAAGTTGGCGAATTCTGATTGTCGAGGACGACGAGCGGTTGGCGGAGTTAACCCGCGAATACCTTGAAAGCAACGGGTTGACCGTCTCCTTGGAAACTCATGGTGGGGCCGCGGTAGAGCGGATCCGTAACGAGCAGCCGGATCTGGTGGTTCTGGATCTTATGTTACCTGGCGAGGATGGGCTTTCCATTTGCCGACGGGTGCGCCCCTTCTTTTCCGGTCCGATCATCATGTTGACTGCCCGAACCGACGATCTGGACCAGGTCCTGGGTCTGGAAATGGGTGCCGATGACTATATTGGCAAACCGGTCAAACCCCGGGTGCTGCTGGCACGGATTCGCGCCATGCTGCGTCGGGTGACCGAAACCGGCTCGGGGTCGGCGGACGAGGCAGGGGGCGAAGAACCGGTGCGCCTCCAGTTTAATGATCTGGTTGTCGACCGCTCCATGCGGGAGGCCTGGCTGAGTGAAGAAAGCATTGATCTGACCAGCGCCGAATTTGATTTGCTCTGGTTGCTCGCCAGCAACGCGGGCCGCGTGCTTAGCCGGGAAGAAATCTTCACCGCCTTGCGTGGTATTGAATACGATGGTCAGGATCGATCCATTGATGTTCGCGTTTCCCGGATTCGACCCAAGATTGGCGATGACCCCATCCATCCGCGACGCATCAAGACCGTTCGTAGTAAAGGCTACCTGTTCGTAAAGGAAGCCTGACGATTCAGTCTCTGGAGCCGGTGTGCCATTCGCCCGCATACCGGTGTTCCATGCCAGGGTTGGTACCATGCCCCTGAAGTTCTTCCTCAAGCTTTATGCCCGCCTTGCCGGCCTGACCGCGCTGGTTGTTTTTTTATGTGTCCTGCTGTTCACCGGGATCAACTCGGTGCGCTCCCAATTCTGGCATGAACGCTTCCCCGAGCCACTAATGCGCTGGCTGGCTGCGGCCCCGGCACCATTACAGCAATACCACTGGCTGAGTTCGACGGTTGATCTTCGTATGGGGGCTGCTTCCCGTTTCAACCTGTCACCGGTGGCTCTGGAGCGACTTGGCTACGGCCAGGTGGTTGGCATCGACAGTGACGTAGGGTATCGGGTTCTGGTAACCGGACTGAGCGGAGAAATCCTGCAGCTGCGTCTGAACGAGCCCTACCGGGATGTGTCAGAAACCATTGGGTTGATATTCCGGTGGCATCTTGATTCAGCCGCTGCGGATGACCGTCTCAATGTTGCCTCGCAAATGGCCCGTTCTCTCAACGTCGAAGTGCAGCCACTGGACTCCGCCGACCTGCTGCCGGACTCTGACGTTCTGGGCCAGGTCGCCGAGCGGGGCCTTGCCTTCTACACCGACGAATCAGACGGTTGCGGACGGGTGATCGTTCAGCTATCCGACGGTGAGTTGTACCGGATTGACATGCCCGCGGGGTTTGATCCCTGGGCCTGGCCGGTTGTCCTGCTGCTGGTCCTGGTGCTTGGCGGGGTTTTGGCCGTTGCCGTTTTCCTCGCGCTCCGGGAAGTGGACAGCAATCTCAGAACCGTTGAGTCGGTAGCGGTTCGAATCGCACGTGGAGAAATGAGCGCCCGGGTCCAGGCGGGCGAGGGAACGCTGGTAACCCGTCTGGCCTCGTCATTCAACGGCATGGCCGAACACATACAGCGCCTGGTGCAGGTGCAGCGGGAAATGATTCACGCGGTTTCGCACGAATTGCGCACTCCCGTGGCCCGTATCCGCTTTGGCGTCCAGATGATCGAGGACTGCCAGGACGAGGCTGCCCTGCAAAGGCAACTGGACGGTATTGATGGCGATATCCAGGAACTGGACGAGCTGATTGATGAGATCCTGACCTATGCGCGGCTGGAGCAGGGCGGCCCGGTTTTCTCGCTGCAGGAAACCTCGGTAACCGACATTGTCCGCCAGGTGGTCTCTGAGCAGCAGATGGTCCGGCCCGAGCTGAGTATCGAAGGCAACATTGATGAGGTCTCGGAACGTTGGGCGCTGTCGGATATTGAGCCTCGCTACCTGCATCGGGCGATCCAGAATCTGGTAGGCAACGCGGGACGCTACGCGGCTGGTAAGGTGCTGGTCAGCTGTCATTTCGATGAGGACAACTGTCGCGTTGACGTTGAAGACGATGGCCCCGGCATTCCAGAGGAAGACTGGGAGAAAGTGTTTACTGCGTTTGCCCGACTGGACGACAGCCGTACCCGAACCTCCGGCGGCTACGGCCTGGGTTTGTCTATTGTTCGCCGGATTCTCTACTGGCACGGAGGGCACGCCTTCGTCAGCAGGAGCGACACGCTTGGCGGTGCAAAATTCAGCCTGGTCTGGCCCAGAAAAAAACCCGTGGACTCCATTGTGTGAGCCAGCCCCCATCGCCTCACCTGATGTAACAAAGCAGCTACACAAGCACTACTGAAGTTTTTGGCGGGCCGGTCAATACTGCAAAGCGTAAGGGATGACTTTTGAGGTTGTAGTTCTTACGAACTTTCCTTGTTTCATTCGTCATTTGAGGGCCGGTTTTCCGGCCCTTTTTTTATGCCTGCTCCCAAATTCCATATCGGTCACCCTTTCCCGTCTGCTCTGCTGTTAGAATTCCGGGAAACAAAAGGAGGCCGTCCATGACCCGTTATCTGCTTGCCATCGACCAGGGCACAACCAGTTCCCGTGCTATTGTTTTTGATCAAACGGGCAACAGCGTTGCAACCGATCAGCAGGAATTTCACCAGTATTTCCCGAAAGATGGCTGGGTGGAGCACGATGCTCGGGAAATCTGGGACAGCACTCTGGCGGTGTGTCGCGGCGCGCTCGACAAAGCGGCTATCGACGCCTCGGAGCTGGCGGGTATTGGTATCACCAATCAGCGGGAAACCACGGTGATCTGGGACCGGGCAACCGGCGAGCCGATCTACCACGCCATTGTATGGCAAGACCGTCGAACCGCATCCTGGTGTACCAAGCTGAAATCCGACGGCCATGAGGACACGGTTGTTGAACGAACCGGGCTGTTAATTGATCCCTACTTTTCGGCCACCAAGATAGCCTGGATTCTCGATAACGTGGAGGGCGCCCGCGCCCGGGCCGAATCCGGTGCACTGGCTTTTGGAACGGTGGACAGCTGGCTGCTCTGGAACCTGACGAACGGAAAATCCCACTGCACCGATGCCACCAATGCCTCGAGAACGGCTCTTTTCAATATTCACAAGCAGGACTGGGACGACGATGTTCTGGCCCTGTTTCGCGTGCCGCGGGCCTTGCTGCCGGAAGTACTCGATAGCGCCGCAGACTATGGCATCGCTGAAGCACAGTGGTTGGGCGCGCCAGTTATGATTGCCGGCATTGCAGGGGATCAGCACGCGGCTCTCGTGGGGCAGGCCTGCTTTTACCCGGGCATGGCCAAGAGCACTTACGGCACCGGCTGTTTTCTCATGCTCAATACGGGCGATAAGGCCGTTCGGTCCGAGAACCGGTTGCTGACCACCATGGCTTATCGGCTAAACGGTAAGCCCTGTTACGCGGTAGAAGGGAGTATTTTTGTTGCCGGTGCTGCCATGCAGTGGTTGAGAGACGGGCTCAAGCTGATTGCCCACGCCAATGAATCTTCCGCCCACGCGGAGGCGGTCGGAGTCGACAATCCGGTTTACCTGGTTCCGGCGTTTACCGGCCTGGGAGCCCCTCATTGGGATCCTCATGCTCGCGGCGCCATCATGGGCCTGACGCGGGATACGGGCATTGGCGAGATCGTTACCGCCGGCCTGCAGTCGGTCTGCTATCAGACCAAGGATCTGGTGCGGGCGATCCAGAACGACGGCGCCCGACTTGAATCGCTGCGCGTGGATGGCGGTATGGTGGTGAACGACTGGGTGATGCAGTTCCTGGCCGACATACTGAATGTCACCGTTGACCGGCCCCGGGTTACAGAGACAACCGCTCTCGGAGCTGCCTACCTTGCGGGACTGCAGACAGGTGTTTTTGACAACCTTGAGCAGATCTCCGCGCTCTGGGAATGTGAGCGGCAGTTCCACCCTGAAATGCGCCCGGCTTTGCGAGAATCTCTCTATGCTGGCTGGCTGGATGCTGTCGAGCGCGTCTGCAACAACTGAATCTCTCAATCACGTGGTGCGTTCGAAGGCAATCAGGTGATCCGCCTCGACACGCACCGGCACATGCTCACCCAGGTTGAAATCCAGGTGACTGCGGAACAGGGCTTCGAACTCTGTGTCTTCGGAACACCGGAAACGGTAGAGCGTGGAAGTGCCGGCAAAGGTTTTCTCAACCACCTTTGGCTGCAGATCCGAGTCGGGGTCATGAACGATGTCATCGGGCCGGATCAGAACGTCTACCAGGGTGCCGGGTTCCCATTTGTAGGCCCGGTTGCCGTGGATCACGCCGAGCTCGGATTCAATAGTATCCGGCCCCAGGGCGGTGCCGGGGACGAATCCGCCCTGACCCACGAAGCTGGCAACGAAACGATTTGCCGGTTCATGGTAGAGGTTGTAGGGCACGTCCCACTGCTGGATCCTGCCGTCCCGCAACACAGCGACCTGATCGCACATGGCGAAGGCTTCCTGCTGGTCGTGGGTAACCAGAATGGCGCTGATGCCGAGCGTCTTCAGGATTTCGCGAACATCCAGGCTCAGCCGACGGCGCAGATCCGCGTCCAGATTGGAAAACGGCTCATCCAGCAAAATCAGCGTGGGCTCGGGTGCCAGGGCGCGGGCCAGGGCAACGCGCTGCTGCTGGCCGCCAGACAGTTCATGGGGATAGTTGTCGGCCAGATCCTGCAGATGCACGACATTCAGTAGTTCCATGACCTTCTGCCGTTTCTCTGCCTTGTTCAGATTCCGCAGACCGAACCCCACGTTGTCAGCGATAGTCAGGTGCGGAAACAGGGCGTAATCCTGGAACACCATGCCGATCCGACGCTTTTCCGGGGGCAGGGTGCGTCCGGGCAGGCTGATGGCCTGGGACTGCAGCGAAATCTCGCCACCACTCAGTGGAAGAAAACCGGCGAGGGCGCGCAGTATGGTACTTTTGCCGCAGCCGCTCGGGCCAAGCAGGCAGCCGATGTCGCCATGGCTCAGGGCAAAGCTGACATCCTTGACCACAGAATCCCCGCCGTAGCCGCAGGACAGGTTATTGACCTCGAGCAGCCAGTCTGCCGGAGATTGTGCGGTTGTGCTCATGGAATCAGTCCAGCCGGTTCAGGATGAGAAATTCGAGCAGTGCCTTCTGGGCGTGCAGGCGGTTCTCGGCCTCGTCCCAGACCACGGAGGCAGGATGCTCCATCATGTCCGCCGATATTTCCTCACCACGGTGAGCCGGGAGGCAATGCATGAACAGCACATCCTTATCGGCCACAGAGAGCAGCCCGGGATTGATCTGATAGCCACTGAACGCCCTTTCACGGGCTTTCTGCTCGTCTTCCTGGCCCATGGAAGCCCAGACGTCGGTCACCAGGAGCTGGGCGTTTCGGGCCGCCTCGGCCGGCTCCCGGAACACCTTGACCCGGTCTTCGTGGCCCTTGAGCATTGATTCTGCCGGCTCGTAGCCCTCAGGACAGGCGATGTTCAGGTTGAAATCGAACTGTGCGGCGGCATTGATGTAGGAGTGGCACATGTTGTTGCCATCGCCGATCCAGGCAACGGTAGCGCCGCGAATACTGCCGCGGTGTTCCCGGAATGTTTGCATATCGGCCAGCAATTGGCATGGGTGAAAGTCATCGGTCAGCGCATTGATCACCGGCACCCGTGATGCAGCCGCGAAGCGCTCCACGGTTTCATGGGCAAAGGTGCGGATCATCACCGCATCAACCATGCTGGAGATAACGATAGCCGAGTCTTCTATCGGCTCGCCCCGGCCAAGCTGGGTATCCCGTGGCGACAGGAACATTGCGGAGCCGCCGAGCTGGGTCATGCCGGCTTCAAAAGAAACCCGGGTTCGCGTTGATGATTTTTCGAAGATCATCGCAAGGACACGGTTCTTGAGGGAGTCCCGAACCTTCCCTTGCCGCCACTCGTTGCGCAATGCTGTGGCATGATCAACCAGGCTTTCCAGCTCGTTGGTTGTCATGTCATTCAATGTCAGAAAATGTCGTGCCGCCATGCAATGGCCCTTATCTCACCGAACCCCGCTGCTGGCGGGATTGCCTGAACGTTGGCTGAAAAAATGGGGCATCAAGTCTAGCCCTTCGGAGCAGGTATGACAACGCTGTGGCCGGGCTGGAACTGCCGGTGTTGCTCGAGGTCAAATCAAGGTGTTTGGTGAGGTGTTCGGCACCCGTGTACAATAGCGTCAAGAAAATTGCCGTGTGGCAAGACTGTTCCAACAGAGGTGAATGTTCATGGATATCAATGAAACCATTAAGAGCCAGCTTGAAGAGAATCCGATCATCCTGTACATGAAGGGCAGCCCACAGGCACCCCAGTGTGGCTTCTCGGCCAAAACCGTACAGGCGGTAATGGCCTGCGGCGAACGCTTTGCCTTCGTCAATATTCTGGATAACCAGGAGCTTCGTGAAGCCCTGAAGGTTTACTCCAGCTGGCCCACGTATCCCCAGCTGTACATCAATGGTGAGCTCGTTGGCGGATGTGACATTGTTCTCGAAATGTCCGAGAGCGGTGAGCTGGCCAAACTTGTCAAAGAGGCGGCGAAGCAGGCAGAAGCCTGATCACTGCCGCTCAGAGCCGTTTCGGGGTGAACAACAGTTCCACCTCGAAGCGGTTCGCGCTCCCGCTATCCTTCGGTGGCTGAGGGTAGGGGCTAGCCGCCAGCGCAGCCCGATATGCAGCTTCATCGATTGGCTTGATTCCTGTTGATTTCAGAACCCTTGCCCGGGTCAGGGCGCCATTTCCAAGCAACTGCAGTTCGACTTCCATAGCGACCGTGTCAGTGAGGCTCCTCATGGCCGGCACTCTCAGTTCTTCAAGTTGATGGGCCAGATGGACGGCCAGTTTGACCACATAGGGGTCGAGCTCGCCCGGTGACTCCGTAACCCTCGTAATGCTCTCCTCCGTTTTTTCAGGGAGCTGTTCGGGTTCTTCTCCGGCAGCAGAGCTGGCGCTTGACTGTGCGGCTTCGCTCCGGGGGACGCTGGTATTTGTTGCCTTTGTCGGGGCGGGGGTTTGCGGCTCGCGGGATGTCACAACCTCCGGTTTGGAGAGGGGTTCCGGCTCAGGAGGATCAATCTCAAACGGCGTTACCCGTGGTGCATCCCGACGAGGACTGAGGTCAGCTGACGGGTCGGCAACCGTTCTAAGAGTGCCCGGGGCTACCAGCTCAAACCTTACACTCTCCCTGTGCGTGACCGTTGGTTCTTCCTTGGGCGAGGAGATGCCTGAAAGCAGGAGCGTGTGTAGGAAAAGAGCCAGAGACAAGGCAAGCCCAAGCCGGTAGGCAGCCGGCAGGGCATTGGGACTGCTTTTTTCAGGCATTGGCGTCAGGCGGTCTTGCTCCGGAGGGTGCCGACAACCGCATCCAGGGCCCGATCAATCAATGCGCCCTGCTCAAGCAGGGTCAGCCGGCCACGGCGCATTTCATGGGCCAGTTCAACCCGGGTTTTCTCAATCACTTTCAGCCCCATCCGGTTCACAAAGACAAAGCAATCTGCTTCATCAATGATGGCGGACAGCTTGCAGCGGAAGTTTGCACCATTGACCAGTCGAAACTCGACCCAGTTACCAATCTCGATACCGTCAATCTGGGCAACATATTCCGAGATTGCAGCGTCTTCCAGTTCCTGCTGGCGCTCAACGGCCGTCTGGTGAACGGTCGCGATTTCCTCTTCCGCCGGCTCTTCAGGAGAATCCTGTAGTGCTTCGATGGCAGCATTGGTCCGGAATGCCTCTGCCAGCTGATGCTTGAGCTGGCCCATCATTTCATCGAGTCTCGATGAGTTATAGGAGACCTCTTCAAGTCCTGACCGCAGTGATTTCAGCAGGCCAGGCACGACCCGCACCCACTGGTCTCTTTCGTCATCTTCCTGATGGGGGTGAAGACACCAGATCAGATCATCGACGACCTTCACCGTGGCATTCCACCGATGCTCCACGTCATCCCTGAGATAGGCAAGAAACATCACGCGGCTCCAGCCATTCATCAGGATGTCATGGATGGACTCCGGCAGTTTGTAACGGGACACCTTCTGTTTAAGAAGATTGTCGACGGTTTGTTGAGCCGTCTGGGACTTGATCCGACCCCGCTCGGATTCACGGGTTCTCTGCTCAACCAGAGACGCCTTTCGGTTCTCCCGTTCAAGGAACTGTTCGAATTCCTGATTGAGGGTTTCAAAAAGCGAAACATCACCGTCAAATTCGTTGAGAATCCTTTGCACAATGTTGTGAATCTGTCCGTAGAGTTTGTCCTTGGTTTTCTCGTCGCTGCTACTCCAGCCAATGCCTGCTCTCGCCAGGGAGTTCAGGAGACGTCTGGCCGGGTGCGTAGCCTGGCTGAAGAAACTCTTGTCCCGGATAACCACTTTCAGGATCGGAATCTGCAGCCTGCTTATCAACACCTGAACCGGAGCTGACAGGTTGTAGTCGTCAAGAATGAATTCAAACAGCATGGAAACCAGGTTAATGAGGTCTTCATCGACCTCGTTAAGCGCCGGTTTTCGACCATCCCCGGTATCGGTCTGGGAAAGGAGCTGTTGTACCAGCTGACGGAGATCAACGCTGACAGGTTCGCCGGCGCTCAGGTTGCCCTGGTCCTGCCGGGGGGCTGAAAGCGGCAATGAATTGAGAAGGCTTGCCAGCTCGGAGTCACCCACGACCCGGACATTCGGGTCCGAGGCACGGGGAGGTATGCCCGCATTGGCCCGTTGCAGCGCCAGCATCTGTCGGATCTGTTCGAAAACCGCGCTGCTGCTGGCGGCCTGGCCGGCCCGTTCTGCCGCGGAAGCGTCCGGCGCGCTTTCCTGTTTTGGCGCCTCTGCCGACTGGGGACTGGAGGCCTCATGCTGCTGACCGGATTTGCCGTGATAACGGAAGTTCGGAATGATCCCGGCCTGGATCAGTATGCGGTTGGCTTCGTCCAGCAGCATGCCGAGGTTGGACACAACATAGCGGTCAAACTGCTTGAGCAGGATCAGGCGCTCACGGATCTGGATCTCAAGGGCCTGTATTGCCTCTGTGAACGCACTGCAAAGGTGTTCCGGTGCCATCGGATTGACCGGTGATTCGTCGGTGGCTTCCGGGTACACCTGACTGAAACGGGTCTGGAGTTGCAGCAGTGGGCCCTGAAAGTGCGCCTTTGCCTTGGTGATCATGGCGTTGAGGGCAACCTGCTCCTCAAGGTCGTCATTGCCGACCAGGGCAAGAGTGTCGGCGCTGGCCTGCTTGCTCAGCTGTTCTTCCTGAAGCGGTCCGGTGTGAGGGGGGGTGGCAAAATATTGGGCAACGGTGTTCTGGAAATGCCGCTCGACACCCTTACGCTTGATGCGAATTTCACGCATCGCCTCGAAGTACCGGTTCTGTTCGTTGTTGCTGCGGGCATTATTGGCCAGCTCGAACAGCGAATCGTCGACGGCGTCGAAGGCGCCCTGCAGCAAATCACCGAGCCCGGCGACAACCGTGTCCCGGATGCGGGTGACCTCCGCAGGAACCGGTCTGTTACTTCCGGCTTCCCTGTGTTCGCGGAGGTAATGTATGCCGGACTGCTTGTTCATGGCAGACTCCTGTTTACGCCTCAACCGGATACATGACCGAGCTTGAAATCCTTGGATTCTCGTTATTGGTTAAATTTACCGCATTTTGCCCAAAGTTAACATGACCAAACGCTAACGTGGGAGCAAATTCAAAAAAACACGGGGTGCCCAACAGGCACCCTCGTGCAGATTACTGACTTGCAAGATAATTTGCGGTCAGTTCACGTAAACCGGGCCTATGCCCATGCTCCAGATAACAACACTGATGGCGAGCAGGGCAACGAACATAACCAGGCCAACCGTCAGGACTGCAGAAGCGAACATGAACCCCTTGTCCGCCGGGATCCTCATCAGAATCGGTAGCCCTTCGTAAAGCAGGTAGACCGCGTAGGCAACCGCCACCAGGCCTGCCAGCATATTCACCCATATGTTCGGATACGCGGCGATTACGCCAATCAGGAAAATCGGGGTTGCCGTGTACGCCGCCAGAGCAACGCCTCTGGGCGTCCGTTCTACCGCATCATACGTTGCGGCGAAAAAATCAATGAACTTGCCGAGTATAAAAATGCCGGCAAGCATGGCCGCGTAGAAAAGTGTGGAAAGCTGGAGTGCGCTCGTTACCGACAGCTTGGTGATCTGGCCATCACCAATTTGCCAGCCTACCTGGGTTGTTCCGATGAAGCCGGCAACCGCAGGGATCAATGCCAGCAGCAGAATGTGGCCGGCGTACAGTCTTGTGACAGTCTCGGATTCATTGCGGATCGCCTCCCACTCCTGGTCGGGATGGGCGAGCAGGCCAAACGTGTGTGTCAGACTCATGGACGTATTCCTTGTGATTGTTTTTGTATCGCACGCTCCTTCAGTGTTGGTGGGGGATCACCGGGGGTCAAGCTGGCGGTTAAATTTTGATCTTTCAAGAACGGGAGACGCTATAACCGAAGGGTCTATAGCGCCATAGGGAGGAGGTGTCCGGGTTTTACTGTTTCAGTGACAGAGAACGTTTTTTGCGTTTTTTCGGGTGCACAATGGCTGCTTTCACGACATTGTCCTTGATCTGCAGCACTTCTACCCGATGGCCGTCCACTTTCAGGCAGACGTTGGTGTCGGGGATGTTCTCCAGGGTTTCGGTAATCAGGCCGTTAAGGGTTTTAGGGCCATCGGTAGGGAGCTTCCAGCCCAGGGTCTTGTTGATGGTTCGAACGGCGGAAGTGCCATCAATAATGAACGTGCCGTTGTCCTGCGGAATGATGTCCGGGCTGGTGGCGGCATAGTCCGTCGTAAAGTCGCCGACGATCTCTTCAAGTATGTCTTCCAGTGTCGCGAGGCCAAGAACGTCGCCGTATTCATCGACAACAACGCCGAACCGTCGACGACCTTTCTGGAAGTTGATCAGTTGGGTGTTCAGGGGCGTGCTTTCCGGAATGAAATAGGGTTCCTGGCAAAGCTGCATGATCATGGCCTTGTTGATTTCCTCCTGTTGCAGCAGTTTGGAAGCGCTGCGCAGGTGCAGTATGCCCTGAATGTTATTGATGTCGCCCTTGAAGACCGGAAGCCGGGTATGCTGGCTGCTGCGCAGTTGGCGCAGAATGGTGTCGGTGTCGTCTTCCAGGTCGATACCCACTACCTCGTTTCTCGGCACCATGATGTCATTCACGGTCACTTTTTCCAGGTCCAGAATGCTGACCAGCATGTCCTTGTGCTTGGCGGGTATCAGGGCGCCTGCCTCATTCACCAGTGTTCGCAGTTCTTCCCGGCTGAGGTGGTCGTTGGCAGCGTCTGCGGCGGAAACGCCCAGCAGTTTCAGTATGCCTCCGGTGAACAGGTTCACCGCCCAGACAATCGGATACAGGATTTTTAGCAGCGGACCGAGTATGTAACTGGCCGGGAAGGCAATTTTCTCGGGAAATAGTGCTGCAAGGGTTTTCGGAGTGACTTCTGCGAAGATCAGGATCACGATGGTCAGCAGGATGGTGGCAATCGCGATGCCGGCATCGCCCCAGACCCGAATCGCGATAACCGTGGCGATCGAAGAGGCGAAGATGTTCACGAAGTTGTTGCCGATCAGGATGACGCCGATCAGCTGGTCGGTTCGTTGCAGCAGGCCCTGGGCGCGCTTGGCACCTTTATGGCCGGTTTTGGCCATATGTTTGAGACGATATCGGTTGAGCGACATCATCCCCGTCTCGGAGCTCGAGAAGAAACCGGAAAGGAGGATCAGTCCAACCAGGAGAATAAACAGCGCGGTGAGCGATGTTTCGTTCAAAAGAGGTGTCCTTATATTGCTGACAAGTAGCGAAAATAGGGTTTCGGCGAGCGTTGTGTCAAGAGAATAACCGGTGCTTCCGGTGTCAGCCGCCGCGCTGGAAGATCAGTTCCAGCACAAACTTGCTGCCGTAGAAGGCCAGCATCAGGAGTGCGCAGCCAGCGAGGGTCCAACGGCTGGCGGTGATGCCCCTCCAGCCTTTGGTGTAACGACCAATCAGGAGCGCCACAAACACAAGCAGGGACAGGATCGAGAACAGGGTCTTGTGGGCGAGATTCTGGGCAAAGAGATCCTCTATAAAGAGGGCGCCGGTCACAATGGCCAGAATCAGCATGACGACGCCAGCCCAGACCATCTCGAACAGCAGCGACTCCATGGTTTGAAGAGGTGGCAGGTTACGAACCAGCAGGCTGTTGTAATTGTGCTTCAGTTGGCGATTCTGGAAGTAAAGTAGAACCGCCTGGATGGCCGCCAGAGTAAAGAGGCTGTAGGCTGTCACCGAAAGCGCAATATGGGAGAGCATGCCGTAGCTTTGCTCGGACACCAGTCTCGAGGGTCCATGGGTAACCAGGGCGAGAATAATGGTGAGGCCGGCCAGCGGGTACACGCCGAGAAACAGGCTTTGCACCGGCTTTTTAAGGTTGAGTCCCAATAGAAGGAAGACGATCAGCCAGGAAATAAGCACGGAGCTTTTGAAAAAACTGAAATCGAAGCCGCCGTCGTGGTGGACTGTCTGGCCAATGAGAAGTCCGTGGCTGGTCAGGGCGAGAACGCCAATCAGGGTAGTAATGGCAATGTTGCTTTGAACCCGGCCTCTGAAATGCAGGGCCTGCAGCGCGGTACCGACGCTGTAAAGAAAAAGAGAGGTGACCGCGAGAATCAGCGTTCCCATGACTTCCTTATTAACCACTGTTCTGACTGGGGATCGGCGCTGGTTTGCGCCGATTTGACCGGGCTGGTCGTTTCAGGGCGATAGTCTGGTTATAATGTCGCGATTATGCAACTGGAATCAAGGAGTCGTCGCCGGCTCTGCCGATTCACGCACTCAATTTATCCGGGGTACGGAAGAGCAACATGTTTGAGAACCTCCAAGACCGACTTTCCGGCAGTCTGCGCAAGATTTCCGGCCAGGCGCGCCTCACTGATGACAATATAAAGGACACCCTGCGGGAAGTGCGCATGGCGCTGCTGGAGGCGGATGTCGCCCTGCCGGTGGTGAAGGACTTTGTTGAGGGCGTCCGCAAGCGTGCCATTGGCCAGGAGGTGCAGCGCAGTCTGACGCCGGGCCAGGTCTTTGTGAAAGTTGTCCAGCAGGAGCTGGAACGCGTCATGGGCGAGGGTAATGAATCCCTCAATCTGAACGTCCAGCCGCCGGCCGTAGTCATGATGGCGGGTCTGCAGGGTGCAGGTAAGACGACCACGGTCGCCAAACTCTCGCGCTTCCTTAAAGAGCGGCAGAAAAAATCCGTCCTGGTGGTCAGCGCCGACGTCTACCGTCCGGCGGCGATTCGCCAGTTGGAAACCCTCGCTGGCGAAGTGGGTGTCGAGTTCTTCCCGAGCAGTGCCGATCAGGACCCGGTTGATATTGCCGAGGGTGCCATTGCCGCGGCCAGGAAGAAGCACATTGATGTGGTAATTCTTGATACCGCCGGCCGACTCCACGTCGACGAACAGATGATGGGAGAGATTGGTCGGCTGCATAAAGCGGTCAACCCGGTTGAAACCCTGTTCGTGGTCGATGCCATGACGGGCCAGGATGCCGCCAACACCGCCAAGGCGTTCAACGATGCCCTGCCGCTGACCGGCGTGGTGCTGACCAAAACCGATGGCGATGCCCGTGGCGGTGCCGCCTTGTCTGTTCGTCACATTACCGGTAAGCCGATCAAGTTCCTGGGTGTTGGTGAAAAGTCTGATGCGCTGGAGCCGTTCTATCCGGACCGGGTTGCCTCCCGGATCCTGGGTATGGGCGATGTGCTCTCGCTGATTGAAGAGGCAGAGCGCAAGCTTGATCAGAAGAAGGCCCAGAAGCTCACCAAGAAAATCAAAAAGGGCAAAAGCTTCGATCTGGAGGATTTTCGGGATCAGCTTCAGCAGATGAAGAACATGGGTGGCATCGGTGGCCTGCTCGACAAGTTGCCCGGCATGGGGCAGATGGCCCAGGTGGCGCAGCAACAGGTCAACGACAAGTCCATGGGGCAGATGGAGGCGATCATTTGCTCCATGACGCCAAAAGAGCGGCGTTACCCGGATGTGATCAACAATTCCCGCAAGCGCCGTATCGCCACGGGGTCTGGAACCCAGATCCAGGACGTCAATCGTCTGCTGAAACAGCACAAGCAAATGCAGAAGATGATGAAAAAGTTTGGCAAGAAAGGCGGTATGGCGAATATGATGCGCGGCATGGGCGGCATGATGCCCCCTGGCGGCGGTGGGGGAGGCGGAATGCCCCCGTTTGGCCGTATGTAAAAAGCCTTACATGGAAAACGGGGAAACAACTGGTTTTGCTGTTTTCTTTGGCGCTTTTTTAGCATAGAATAGCGCCCCTTTCGAGTATGGGTCTTCGCGTCAGCTGGTATTCAGCAGGCGTGAATCGTACAAAGTTCGTTCAACAGAACAGGATATTGGTTAAATGGTAATTATCCGTTTGGCTCGTGGCGGCTCCAAGAAGCGCCCGTTCTACCATCTGACAGTCACCGACAGCCGCAAATCCCGCGACGGTCGTTTTATTGAGCGTGTAGGTTTCTTCAACCCGGTAGCCCGTGGTCAGGAAGAGAGTCTTCGCGTTGATCGTGATCGTGTCAATTTCTGGCTCGGTCAGGGCGCGCAGACCAGCGAGCGCGTTGCACAGCTGCTGAAGGCTGCTGGGTAAGACAGTACTGACACCGGGGTTTATGGCATGACACAGAATTCGCAGGAAACTGTGATCGGCCGGATTACCTCGGTGTTTGGGGTCAAAGGATGGCTTAAAGTCTTTTCCTACACAGACCCCAAGGAAGGAATACTGAACTATCCCGATTGGACTCTCGATCTGGATGGCAAGCGTATTCCGGCCAAGCTTGAGGAAGGTCGCCGCCAGGGGCAGGGGATCGTCGTCAGGCTGAAAGGTATTAACGACCGTGATCTGGCCCGCACGTATTGTGGTGCCGAAGTCAGGGTTTCCACTGCTGAATTGCCGCCGCTTCCCGATGGGGAGTACTACTGGTTTCAGTTGGAAGGTCTTGACGTGTTCACGGTGGATGATGAGTGCCTTGGTAAAGTGCACCATCTGATGGAAACCGGATCCAACGATGTTCTGGTGGTGCAGGCAACAGCAGGCTCCATTGATCAACGTGAGCGTCTGATCCCCTATCTGCCGGGCGAAGTGGTGCAGAGTGTTGATCTCGCCGCAAAGCAAATGGTGGTGGACTGGGATCCGGAGTTCTGACGGGTGTGGATTGGCGCAGTCAGTCTGTTCCCGGAGATGTTCGGTGCGGTGACGGATTACGGGATCACAGGGCGTGCGGTTCGGGATGGTCTGCTGACCTTTCGGACCTGGAATCCCCGTGAATTTACCCAGGACCGGCATCGAACGGTAGATGACCGGCCCTATGGTGGCGGCCCGGGCATGCTGATGAAAATTCAGCCCCTGAGGGACGCAATCCATGCGGCACGGGAATCGGCACCCGGAAACCCTTGTGTGGTTTACCTGTCGCCCCAGGGTGAGACGCTGAACCAGTCTGTTGTCGAGTCGCTCGCGGCAGAACAGCAACTGATTCTGGTGGCGGGCCGGTACGAGGGTGTTGATGAGCGCCTGATAGCGACGGAAGTCGATCGGGAAGTGTCACTGGGCGATTTTGTGCTGTCCGGTGGCGAACTGGCAGCGATGGCTGTTATCGATGCGGTTACACGCCTCATCCCCGGAGCGCTGGGTCATGCGCAGTCGGCAGAGCAGGATTCTTTCGCCGACGGTTTGCTGGATTGTCCGCACTACACCCGGCCCGAGGTTTACGAAGGTCAGGCGGTGCCGGATGTTTTATTGGGCGGTCACCATGATCAGATCCGGCGTTGGCGGCTCAAGCAGTCGCTGAGGCGAACCCGGGAGCGACGCCCCGACCTGCTGGAAAAGCGGGTGTTTACGGACGAAGAGCGTGAGCTGCTGGAAGAGATTTTGAACGAACCGGGTGCCTCTGAATAATCAGGGCATTAACAGATTGGGTATCAGGAGCATTACGATGAGCGGCAAGAACAACATCATCAGTCAACTTGAAGCAGAACAGATGACCAAGGAAATCCCCGCGTTTGCGCCGGGTGACACCGTGGTCGTTCAGGTTCGCGTAACCGAGGGTAACCGTGAGCGTCTTCAGGCGTTCGAAGGTGTCGTCATCGGCAAGCGTAACCGCGGCATGAACTCCTCTTTCACCGTACGTAAGATCTCCTACGGTGTTGGTGTTGAGCGTACTTTCCAGAGCTTCTCCAAGCTGATCGAAAGCATCAGCGTGAAGCGTCGTGGCGATGTTCGCCAGGCCAAGCTTTACTACCTGCGCGACCTGTCTGGCAAGGCGGCTCGTATCAAGGAAAAGCTGGGCTGATCAGCAGTGCGCTGAACAGCAGTCAGGAAAAGGCAGCCGAGGGCTGCCTTTTTTGTGTCTGAGGTTTCGGTATGCTTGGTGTGTTGTGGGACCTATGCAGTCTGGGAACTTGCCATGAGAGCAGAAGATGAATCGGTGATCGTCAGGTTTGTTGATGCCATCTGGCTGGAGGACGGACTGGGCGAAAAAACCCGCCAGGCTTACCGGAGCGATCTGTTGCGGTTGTCGGAATGGCTCGAAAATCAGCCTGGCAAGCCGCTGCTCAAGGATGTTCGCAGAACCGACTTACTGGCGTGGATGTCCAGTGGCCTCGCGCAGGGCGTCAAGAGCACCACGGCGGCCAGGCGGTTGTCCGGGCTGCGGCGGTTTTATCGGTTTCTGCTGCGAGAAGGCCTGATTACTGAAGACCCGACCCTTCGGATTGACAGCCCCAGGCTGCCTCGGCGTCTCCCCGACTCGCTGACCGAGGGCGAGGTGGATGCGCTGCTTTCCGAGCCGGACCCCGGAATTGCCATCGAGCTCAGGGACAAGGCCATGCTGGAAATACTCTACGGTTGCGGTCTGCGGGTCTCGGAGCTGACCGAGTTGCGGGTTGATCAGGTAAACCTTCGTCAGGGCGTGGTTCGGATCACTGGCAAGGGCGACAAGGAGAGATTGGTCCCCCTGGGTGAAGAGGCAGTGGACTGGTTGCTGCAGTATATGAAGGAAGGGCGGCCGGAACTCCTTAAAGGGCGATCCTGCGATGCGCTGTTCCCGGGCAACCGTGCTGCGGCGATGACTCGTCAGACTTTCTGGCATCGTATCAAGCACTACGCGGTTCGAGTGGGTATTCGCAAACACCTGTCGCCTCATACACTCAGGCATGCCTTTGCCACGCACCTACTTAATCATGGTGCGGACCTGCGTGTGGTGCAGATGCTGCTGGGCCACTCTGACCTGTCGACAACACAGATATACACCCATGTGGCTCGTCAGCGACTGCAGTCGCTGCACCAGGCTCACCATCCCAGGGGCTAGCCGTGGGGCGGTTTCGCGATTGGGGGTGAACTTTCTTTTTGTGTATTTGTCGCATTGAATTGATTCCCGGCCTGTGCCAATACTGCCCGGGTTGTTTAACTGCTTACTGGAAAAGGTTGTTTGCCAGAATGAATATGAAACATGTGGTTGTGGCGCTTGGAGTTGTCCTGGGTGCCTTTGGCGCGGCCAGCGTCAGTGCCGGTGAAGTGGAAGACCGGATTTCCGAGCGTCTGACCCAGGCTGTCCCAGGCCTCAAGGTGGTGTCGGTAAAAGAATCCGAAGCCAAGGGCCTCTATGAGGTTCAGAGCAACAATGGCGACACCATCTACGCGACCGAGGACGGCCAGTACCTGATGACGGGAGATCTTCTCAAGATTACCGATCAGGGCATTGCCAATGTCACCGAAGCCGCCCGCACGGAGGCCCGTCGCGAAATGATGGCGGACTATGGTAACAAGGGAGTTATCAGCTTCCCGGCGAAAAACGAAAAGGCCGTGGTAAACGTGTTTACTGATATCGACTGCCCTTACTGCCGGAAGCTGCATGACGAGGTGCCGCAGTTGAATGGCTATGGCATTACCGTCAATTACTACGCGTTTCCACGGTCCGGCCCCAATACAGCGTCTTTCAAGAAGTATGAGTCGGTCTGGTGTGCTGACGATCAGCAGGCGGCCATGGACGCAGCCAAGGCCGGCCGCTCAGTACCCGACGCAAGTTGCGAAAATCCGGTGGGCGAGCAGTATGAGCTTGGTGGCCGGGTAGGGGTCACAGGGACACCTGCCATTGTTCTGGAAGATGGCAACATGGTTCGTGGCTATGTCCCGGCCCAGCGTCTGGCGGAAGGCCTCGGGCTACTCTGAAATCCTGGCGCACCTATCGTACGGGATGCGTTACACGGTATTTTCGAAGGATCCGATTCAGGGCTTATTCAGTGAGGCCTGAATCGGTATACTATGCCCGCCTAATATAATTCATCAGCACCCCTTCGGGATCAGAGGTGAGAGTTTGAAAGACGTCAGTGTCGGAATCTGCGGACTGGGAACCGTCGGCGGCGGTACCTTTAATGTCTTGACCCGCAACGCCAGGCTCATTGCCGGCCGGGCCGGCTGCAACATCCGGATTACCCGGATCGCCAGTCGCCGGGCTCGCGAGGATATGGACCTCGGCGATGTGCCCTTCAGCACCGACATTTACGACGTGGTGAACGATCCCGACGTGGATATCGTGGTCGAGCTCATCGGTGGTTATGATGCGGCCAAAGAGCTGGTGCTGGCGGCAATCCGCAACGGCAAGCACGTGGTTACCGCGAACAAGGCCCTGATTGCCGTCCACGGCAACGAAATCTTCGAGGCGGCCGAGAAGGCTGGTGTTGTGGTGGCTTACGAGGCGGGTGTCGCCGGCGGTATCCCGGTCATCAAGGCTGTTCGTGAGGGTATGGCGGCAAACCGCATTGACTGGATTGCCGGCATCATCAACGGCACCGGGAACTACATCCTGACCGAAATGCGTGCCGGTCGGGAATTTTCCGAGGTTCTCAAAGAAGCCCAGGATCTTGGGTACGCCGAAGCAGATCCGACCTTTGATGTGGAAGGCATTGATGCCGCCCACAAGCTGACCATACTGGCATCAGCCGGGTTTGGCGTGCCTCTTCAGTTCGAGAAAGGCTTCACCGAAGGCATTTCGAAGATTACCCCTTACGACATTGCTCACGCCGAATTGCTGGGTTATCGCATCAAGCACCTCGGCATTGCCCGTCGCCGCGATGATGGCATCGAGCTGCGTGTGCATCCGACCCTGGTGCCCCAGAGTCATCTGATTGCCCAGGTTGATGGTGTCCTGAACGCGGTCCTGGTGGATGGCGATGCCGTTGGCCAGACCATGTATTATGGTCCCGGAGCAGGGGATGAGGCAACCGGGTCGGCTGTTATTGCCGATATCGTCGATGTGGCCCGTGCCGTGGCGACAGAAAGCAACCTCCGTGTGCCTTACCTTGGCTTCTCACCAGATGCCATGGAAGACCTGGATGTGCTGTCCATGGAAGACATCCAGTCTGCCTACTACCTGCGCATTACCGCACTGGACCGTCCGGGTGTACTGGCCAAGATTGCCTCCATCCTGAGCGAGCATGGCATCAATATTGAGTCGATCATGCAGAAGGAATCCGAGCTGAAAGACGGACGTATTCCGGTGATCATCCTGACCCATACCGTTCAGGAGCGCCAGATCAACCGTGCGATCGAAGAGTTGGAAGCTCTGTCCGACACCGATGGCCATGTTGTCCGCATCCGCGCTGAAAACTTCAACTGACAGGTACGAACGTGAGATACATCAGTACGCGGGGTGAAGCGCCCGCACTGGGCTTTGAGGATGTTCTGCTGACCGGTCTGGCGACAGATGGCGGCCTCTATGTTCCTGAATCCCTGCCACATTTTGATCTGGAAGAAATCCGGAGCTGGCGCGGGCTTTCGTACAGTGAGCTGGCGTTCAACGTCATGTACCCGTTCGTGGATGACGCTATCCCTGCGGATGATTTCCGCAAGATGCTGGACGAGACCTACTCGGTTTTCGCCCACAAGGCCGTGGCCCCGCTGGTTCAGCTGGATACCAACGAGTGGGTGATGGAGCTTTTCCGCGGTCCGACGCTGGCGTTCAAGGATTTCGCCCTCCAGCTGTTAGGGCGTCTCCTCGACTATGTTCTGGAAAAGCGCAAGCAGCACGTGGTTATCATGGGAGCGACTTCCGGTGACACCGGCTCGGCTGCCATTGAGGGTTGTCGCAGGTGCGAGCACGTGGATATTTTCATTCTGCACCCCTACCAGCGGGTGTCAGAGGTTCAGCGCCGTCAGATGACCACCGTTCAGGGTGAAAACATCCACAACATTGCGGTGCGTGGCAACTTCGACGACTGTCAGCGCATGGTGAAGGAGAGTTTCGGCAACCAGTCGTTCCTGGGTGGCAAAACCCAGCTGGCAGCTGTCAACTCCATCAACTGGGCCCGGATCATGGCCCAGATCGTCTACTACTTCCATGCCTCCCTGGCACTGGGCGGTCCGGATCGGAGCATGGCGTTTTCCGTGCCCACCGGGAACTTCGGCGATATCTTTGCCGGCTACCTTGCCAAGAAGATGGGGCTGCCAATCTCCCAGCTGGTCATTGCCACCAACCGTAACGATATTCTGCATCGCTTCATGAGTGGCAACAAATACGAGCAGCACCAACTCGAACACACCCTGTCTCCGAGTATGGATATCATGGTGTCCAGCAATTTTGAGCGCCTGCTGTTTGATCTCCACGGCCGGGACGGGCTGGCGGTGAAAACCCTGCTGGAAAACGCTGCGAAGGGGCCCGTCAGTATTGAGGACTATCGCTGGAAGCATGCGCGCAAGCTTTTTGACAGCGATGCGGTGGACGACAAGGCCACCTGCGACACCATTCGTGAGATCTACGAGCAGAACGAGTATCTGCTGGATCCTCACACCGCCATCGGCGTCCGTGCAGCGCGCAACTGCCGCCGTGATCAGGTGGTGCCAATGATTACCCTGGGTACCGCACACCCGGCCAAGTTCCCGGATGCCGTGGCAGAGTCTGGCGTCAGTGTAGAGCCACCGCTGCCGGCGCATATGGCCGACCTGTTCGAGCGGGAAGAGCGGTATACCGTATTGGATAATAATATCGACGGTGTGCAGGCATTCATTGCCAAGCACTGGAAAAACGCCTGATCGGGTATGACACCAAAAAAGATCCTGCGTCGCCCCCAGCCCGATACCCTTCCGGACTGGGGGCAAAACCTGCCTCCCTTGCTTCGCCGCCTCTACGCTGCCCGTGGCGTAACTTCTGATGAGCAGCTGAGCTACACCCTGAAACACCTGGCTTCACCCCTGTCTCTGAGAGGTATTGACCGGGCCGTTGAGCTTCTTGCCGAGGCTATCGATCAGCAGCAGCGGGTGCTTGTGCTCGGCGATTTCGACGCCGATGGTGCTACCAGTACAGCCGTTGCCATGCTTGGACTCTCCATGCTGGGTCTGCAGAGTATCGACTTTCGCGTGCCCAGCCGGTTTGCAGATGGCTACGGCCTGACGCCGGGTATTATTGAACGCCTGCGCGACGAGGGTCAGCTCCCGGACCTGATGGTCACCGTTGATAACGGCATATCCGCGGTTGAAGGCGTTCGCGCGGCCAAGGAACTTGGCGTGAAAGTGGTGGTGACCGATCACCACCTGGCCGGCGAAGAGCTTCCGGATGCCGATGCCATCGTCAATCCAAACCAGCCGGGTTGTCCTTTCCTGAGCAAGAACGCGGCCGGTGTTGGCGTCATGTTTTACGTGCTCACAGCGTTGCGCAAGCAGCTCCGGGAAACCAATCGCCTGCCTGATCCCGAACCCAACCTGGGGTGCCTGCTGGACCTCGTGGCGCTCGGTACTGTGGCTGATGTTGTGCCTCTGGACCACAACAACCGGATCTTCGTGGAGCAGGGCTTGCGCCGGATACGCCAGGGTGAGGCCCGTCCCGGTATCCTGGCGCTGCTGGAAGTCGCTGGCCGGGACCACACGGCGATCAGCTCAACCGACCTTGGATTTGTGGTCGGGCCCCGCCTGAATGCCGCCGGGCGGCTGGATGACATGAGTATCGGGATTGCCTGCCTGCTGGCAGACAGTCCGGACGAGGCTCGCCGACTGGCCCGGGAGCTGGATACCTTCAACCGGGAACGTCGCACCATCGAAAAGGACATGAAAGCCCAGGCCCAGGATCTGCTGTCTTCAATGTCGCTGGACCTGGATGGACTGCCCTGGGGGCTTGCGCTTTTCGATACCGATTGGCACCAGGGCGTTATTGGAATTCTGGCTGCCCGTATCCGTGAGCAGACCCATAGACCGACCATTGCCTTTGCGCCGGACGAAAACGGCGAAGACATCAAAGGTTCTGCTCGCTCCATTCCCGGGCTTCATATCCGGGATGTGCTTGCCGTGGTCGACTCACGTCATCCGGGGATCATGAAAAAATTTGGCGGTCACGCGATGGCTGCGGGCATGACCCTCGCCAGGGATGATCTGGATGCCTTTTCCGAGGCCTTCGATCAGGCCGTTCGAGACACCCTCTCGGCCGAGGATCTGGAGGCGGCGATCACAACCGATGGGCCTCTGGGCGCAAGTGAACTGTCGTTGGACACCGCCGCGCTGCTCAAACGCGCCGGCCCATGGGGGCAGCATTTCCCGGAGCCACTGTTCGACGGCGAGTTCCGGGTGGTCAGCCAGCGGATAGTCGGCGAAAACCATCTGAAATTGGTGTTGCAACCTGTCGAAGGCGGCGGGATCATCGACGGTATTGCCTTCAATACCGGGCCGGAAGTGCCTGATTACACGCGCACCGGTGCGCGGGTGGTTTACAAGCCGGATGCCAATACCTTCCGGGGGCGCACCAATCTCCAGCTTCTGGTGGATTACCTCGAGCCTCTTGCCTGATTCACGGAAACCCGCAGGCTGATTTACAAACCGATTTCCGGTAGAATCCCGCCTCTGTTTTTACTCTCCATTTTCTAGAGCGAGTAAGGGTTTCATGGAAATTAATCCCATTGTGACGAAGATTAAAGAGCTTCGTGAGCGCACTGAAGCGCTCAGGGGGTATCTTTGACTACGATCAGCGTAGTGAGCGACTGACCGAAGTTGAGCGCGAACTGGAGCAGCCGAGTGTTTGGGACGACCCCGAGCGGGCTCAGGCTCTGGGCAAAGAGCGCGCCGATCTTGAGCTGATCGTCAAGACCATCGACAACCTCACCTCCGGCCTTGAAGACGCTGAGGGCCTGCTGGACATTGCCGCAGAAGAAGAGGATGAGGGCACCGTTGCCGAGATCGAATCAGATCTTGAGGCCCTTGATAAAGAGCTCGAGAAGCTTGAATTCCGCCGCATGTTCTCCGGCGAAATGGACGCCAACAACGCCTACCTGGATATTCAGGCTGGCTCTGGTGGCACCGAAGCCCAGGACTGGGCCAACATGCTCCTGCGCATGTACCTGCGCTGGGCAGAGCGTCGGGGCTTCAAGGCCGAAATTGTCGAGCTGATGGAAGGCGATGTGGCGGGTATCAAAAGCGCCACCATTCACATCCAGGGCGACTACGCCTATGGCTGGCTGCGTACCGAAACCGGCGTTCACCGTCTGGTGCGTAAGTCACCATTCGATTCCGGCAACCGTCGGCATACGTCTTTCTCTTCCGTGTTTGTGTCACCGGAAGTGGATGACAGCTTCGAAATTGAAATCAATCCGGCGGATCTTCGGGTGGATGTTTACCGTGCCTCCGGCGCCGGTGGTCAGCACGTTAACCGGACCGAGTCGGCGGTGCGTCTGACGCACAATCCCACCGGTATTGTCGTGGCCTGTCAGGCTGGTCGAAGCCAGCATCAAAACAAGGACCAGGCCATGAAACAGCTCAAGGCGAAGCTGTTTGAGCGTGAGATGCAGGAGCGCAACGCCGAGAAACAGAAAGCCGAGGACGCCAAGGCCGACATCGGTTGGGGCAGCCAGATCCGCTCCTACGTTCTGGACGACAGCCGTATCAAGGACCTGCGCACCAAGGTAGAAACCAGTAATACCCAGTCGGTGCTGGACGGTGACATTGACAAGTTCATCGAAGCCAGCCTGAAGATGGCGCTGTAACCAGCGCCTTTGCCACGCTAACCCGGACAACCCGATTCCTAGTGAGCCAAAATGACTGATCAAACTCAGAATGCCGCACCGCATGAGGACAACAAGCTGATTGCCGAGCGCCGCGCCAAACTGTCAGAAATGCGCGACCAGGGCAACGCCTTCCCGAACGACTTTCGTCGTGACGCCACCGCCGCCGAACTGCAGGCGAAATACGGTGAAAAAACCAAGGAAGAGCTGGAGTCCCTCGGTATCAAGGTGGCCATTGCCGGCCGCATGATGCTCGATCGCAAGGCATTCAAGGTGGTCCAGGACATGACTGGCCGGATCCAGATCTACGCGTCCAAGGATGTCCAGAAAGACACCAAGCACTGGGATCTGGGGGACATCGTGGGAGTGCGAGGCAGCCTGTCCAAATCAGGCAAGGGCGATCTGTACGTGACCATGGACGAGTACGTGTTGCTCACCAAGTCCCTGCGCCCGTTGCCTGAAAAGCACAAGGGCCTGACCGATACGGAAGCCCGTTACCGCCACCGCTACGTCGATCTGATGGTCAACGAGGACAGTCGTCGGGTGTTCTATGCGCGCTCGAAGATCATCAGCGCCATGCGTCAGTACTTCACCGACCGGGACTTCATGGAAGTTGAAACCCCGATGCTGCAGGTGATTCCTGGCGGCGCCACGGCGCGGCCCTTCGTGACCCACCATAACGCGCTGGGTATCGACATGTACCTGCGTATTGCCCCGGAATTGTTCCTGAAGCGTCTTGTCGTCGGCGGCTTTGAGCGGGTGTTCGAGATCAACCGGAACTTCCGGAACGAGGGGCTTTCCACCCGTCATAATCCAGAATTCACCATGGTGGAGTTTTATCAGGCATACGCTGACTACAACGACCTGATGGATCTCACCGAGGACATGCTGCGCACCATTACCCAGAAAGTCCTGGGCACGACCACCGTGGTGAACAGCCGAACCCTGGCAGATGGCAGCGAAGAGACCGTTGAGTACGATTTCGGTAAAACCTTCGAGCGCCTGACCGTGGTCGACGCCATCCTGCGCTACAACCCGGACATCAAGCCGGAACAGCTGGCGGACGACGCCAGTGCCCGCCAGGTGGCGAAAAACCTTGGTATTCATCTCAAGGATGGTTGGGGCCTGGGCAAAGTCCAGATCGAGATCTTCGAGGCGACGGCGGAGCATCGCCTGATGCAGCCGACATTTATCACCGAGTACCCGAAAGAAGTGTCGCCCCTGGCCCGCTGCAAAGACAGCAACCCGTTCGTCACCGAACGTTTCGAGTTCTTCGTGGGCGGTCGCGAAATCGCCAACGGCTTCTCGGAGCTGAACGACGCCGAAGATCAGGCGGAGCGCTTCCAGGCCCAGGTGGCCGAGAAAGAGGCCGGTGACGACGAAGCCATGTTCTACGATGAAGACTACGTGATGGCCCTGGAATACGGCCTGCCGCCCACCGCCGGTGAAGGTATCGGAATCGACCGGCTGGCCATGCTGCTGACCAACTCGGCATCAATCCGCGACGTTATCCTGTTCCCGGCCATGCGCCCCGAGCACAAGGCCGACAGCCGTAAAGACGAGGAGTGATCCATGAGCCCGGTTGAGGTACTGGCCAGCCAGCTCAGGCCCGACCGGGGCTGGAAAGAGCATCTCGCGGAAGAATTCCGCCGGCCCTACATGCAGGGCCTGGCGGAGTTCCTCGCCGCCGAGGAACAGGCCGGCAAAGTCCTGTTCCCCGCCAGCCAACACTGCTTCAACGCCCTCAACAGCACGCCACTGGATAACGTGAGAGTGGTCATTCTCGGCCAAGACCCCTACCACGGTCCAGGCCAGGCCCACGGCCTGTGCTTCTCCGTGCGCCCGAACGTGGCCATCCCGCCCTCACTGGTGAACATCTTCAAGGAAATACAGGACGACCTGGGTATCGCTCCCCCGGACCACGGCTGCCTGCAGCCCTGGGCCGAGCAGGGCGTACTGCTGCTCAACAGCGTTTTAACCGTCGTTCAGGGCCAGGCCGGCGCCCACCAGGGAAAAGGCTGGGAAACCTTCACCGACAAGGTCATCGAAACCATCAACCGCGAACGGGAAGGCGTGGTATTCCTGCTCTGGGGCAGCTACGCCAAAAAGAAAGGCCAGCACATCGACCGCAACAAACATCTGGTCCTCGACGGCCCACACCCGTCACCCCTGAGTGCTTACCGTGGCTTCTTCGGTTGCAAGCACTTCTCAAAGGCCAACGACTGGCTGGAGCAGCAGGGAAAGCCCACCGTTAACTGGGCGTTGCCAAGCAAAGCTGAGCTGATCGAGAGATACAAGAAGAGCTGAGGGCATGTCCGCAAGTAGTCTTCGGGATGGGGTCAGGCTCCCAAAACCGTGCGGAGCCATGGATGGCGGAGCCGAGCGTACAGGGAAGTATTCACAGCGTGTTTTGGGAGCCTGACCCCATCCTGAAGACGGGCGGTCAAACTCCCAGAGGCAAAAAATTACTGAAGCAGCGCCATCGCCGCTTCCATCTGAGCGTTCAGATCCTCTTCCTCGCTCATGTCGATATTCGGATCCAACCCCAGACGATCAAAGGCCGAAATCTTCGTCCAGTCCATCTCCGTCCACGGATGCTCCGAACCCGCAACCAGCTGCAGGTTGGCAACCATCACGAGATCCGCATAGTCGGCCGCCGGCACCTCACGGTTGAAGTTGGCGTATTCTAGGGGAACGTTCTGAAGCTCCTTCGGGAAATCCCACTTCTTAAGGATTGTCGCCCCGATCTTCGGATGCAGTTCATCAACCACGTTGTCCAGCATGATGCTGCTGATCTGGATGTCCTGGTCTTCTACATAGCGCAGGATGGGCAGTACGCCGATCAGATGCACAAGGCCTGCAAGGGTAGCCTGGTCCGGCTTGAGTTTGGTGTAGTGTTGCGCCAGAACGTGGCAGACGCCGGCCACTTCGGTACTGGTCTGCCAGGTGGCCCGCATGCGCTTGTCGATCATGTCGGACGTGGCCTGGAACATCTGCTCCATGGCCAGGCCCATGGCCAGGTTGCTGGTGTAGGCCATACCGAGGCGACTTACCGCCATGTTCAGGTTCTCAATGGCTCGGCTGCCCCGGAACAGCGGGCTGTTGGTCACCCGGATGATGCGTGCGGACAGGGCCGTGTCATTGCTGATGACCTTTACCAAGTCGGCTATTGAAGAATCCTCGGATTGCGCAATGTCTCTGACCTGAAGGGCTACCTCCGGAAGGGTGGGAAGCACCAGCTTGTCATTTTCGATGGCTGCGTTGAGATCGGCTTTGATGGTTTCAACAATATTCGACATGGTCAGTAAAGGTCCGCTTAAAGATTTCGAAGAATGGCCAGAATGCCTGGGCCACTGTCCGAACAATCAAATATGTGAGCTGCTGCATAGCAAAATAGCAAATTCTGGCGCGTTTGCCTGTCAACTTATGTATCTGATTGTGCGCTTTTTTCCCTTTCGGGCACCGGGTAGGGCAGTGGCATTGGCTCCAGCGTCACCTGTGACAGGCCCTCCGGATGCAAGGCGTTTTCAGCGGCATCGTGGCGAACCACCGCAAGTAATTCAACGCTGCCGTCGCGGTATTTGATCGCATTGACCACTTCTCCGACTGACCGCTCGCCAGCAAATAATGCGGTTCCGGGGGTTGGCAAGTCTTCTGACTGTTCAATACGGAAGCGGAAAAGGCTCTTTTTCAATTGCCCAAGGAAGTGCATGCGGGCAATCACTTCCTGACCCGTGTAGCAGCCTTTCTTGAAATGCACGCCGCCCACATGCTGCCAGTTCAGCATCTGAGGCACGAAGGACTCTTGTGTGGCGGTAGTCAGGGAGGCGACGCCCGCTGCGATTTCGGAGGCCTGCCAGTCGGCCGCCGACATACGGGCGCTGGCGGGAAGTGCTGCTTCGCCCTCTTCAGTGTGCCAGAACTCGAAGCGGGGCGTGCCCTCGGCTGTCGATTGCGTCTTCACGAGGATGCCGTCAGGGAGTGTGCAGGCGTCCCCGGGCTCTTTCAGAGAATCCAGTGGCTTTCCGGCGAGCGTCTCTGCCAGGCCGTCGCCCAGAATCCCTATAATCTTCGTTTCCTGAACCACCTCCATAGTGGTTCCACGAAACAGCATCAGATATTTGCGCAAGTGGCTGATGATGTCGTCAGCGAGTTCGGCGGGAAAGTCCATCACGATATCGTCGCCTGAACGGACCATACGTGTGAGGCAGTAGGCGCGACCCTTGGGCGTTGCTGCGGCCGCGCGCGGCGAATACTCCGGGATTACCTCATTGAGGTTCTGGCTGAACTGGCCCTGAAGAAACTTGTCGGTGCCCGGGCCGCTGACGCATACAACCACGCGGTTGTCGAGATCCGCCCAACCGTTGTCCGGCAGGGGATACTCTGCAACGGCAGATACAGAAGCGTCTGTGTCGGTCATGGCGTACTCCAGGTTATTGAATCAGTGAGATGATCGCCGGGGGCGGCCCAGTCTGAGCCAGACCCTGAGACGACGGAAATCCTCCGCCGGAACATTGCCCGGGCTTCCGGGTACTGGTGCCAGCAGGAGTGAAGTGTATGACCGGAATCTGGTGCCGGCAGGCCGAAGTTTCAAGAGTGCCAGGCCTGACCAGATCCGGCTGGAGGCAAGTGGAATAACCTCTACCCTCTGCTTGTCTCCGATTCTGGCATACATTTTATCGTGTTCGATCAGGAGACCACTTACGGAACCATCGCCCAGAAGTAACCCGTTTGACCGATACTGCAGGGCGGCGCCCCACAGTGCAATGGGGATTGCAACGAGAAGCCAGAATTTGCCTGCCAGCAGCGCCATCAACAGGAAAGCCAGCAGCAAAACCCATGGCAGCAACGCAAGCAGGCCAACCAGCAGGGAGGGCGTCAGCGTTAGTTCAATCCGGCTGGACACGTTTGAGAATGATGTCGACCATGCGTTGAAGATCGGGATCGGCCGGGCGGCTGCGTTGCATGAACCACTCAAACATGTCGTTATCTTCGCAGGTGAGCAGTTTCTTGTAGCGGGCCTGGTCTTCAGCGTCCAGATCGCGGAAGGCCTCTTCCATGAAGGGAATCAAAAGGTTGTCCAGCTCCAGCATGCCTCTACGGCTATGCCACCAGAGGCGGTTGAATTCTGCTTTTTCAGACGATGCAGGTGTCTCTGACATAGTGTTTACCATTGAATCCTGTGTAAAAACGGTGTTCGTTCAGGGCGCGAGTGTACGGTAGGTGGTGGGAACCAGCACGGTATCACGCACCTCATTGATCAGTCCCGGATAATCGAGAGTGTAGTGCAGCCCTCGGCTTTCCCTGCGCTGCAGTGCCGAACATATGATGAGATCAGACACGGTGACCAGGTTACGAAGTTCCAGCAGGTCATTGGTGACACGGTAGTTGCTGTAGAACTCGCCGATTTCCGCAGACAAAAGATCCACCCGGTGCTTGGCCCGCTGCAGCCGCTTGGTGGTTCGCACAATGCCGACGTAGTCCCACATGAAATGGCGAAGCTCGTCCCAGTTGTGGGAGATTACCACGTCTTCGTCAGAGTCCCGCACCTGGCTTTCATCCCAGTCTGGTGCCTCTGGCGGTGGTGGAATGTCGGCTTCCCGGCGGGCAATATCCGCCGCAGCCGCACGGCCATAAACCAGGCATTCCAGCAGGGAGTTGCTGGCCATTCGGTTGGCCCCATGGAGCCCGGTGAAGGCAGCCTCGCCGACCACGTAGAGCTGGTTAACATCGGTTCGGGCACGTTCATCGCTCATGATTCCGCCACAGGTGTAGTGAGCGGCTGGAACCACGGGAATGGGCTCCCGGGTAATATCGATACCGAAGCCCAGACACTTCTCGTAGATGGTGGGGAAGTGGTGCTTTATAAAGTCGGCGGGTTTGTGGCTGATGTCCAGGTAGAGATGATCAGCACCCAGTCGTTTCATTTCGTGGTCAATGGCCCGGGCAACGATATCACGGGGCGCCAACTCGCCACGCTCGTCAAAGCGATCCATAAACCGGGAACCATCCGGCAGTTTCAGCAGGCCACCCTCGCCCCTCACGGCTTCCGTGATCAGGAAGGATTTGGCGTGGGGGTGATAAAGGCATGTGGGGTGAAACTGGTTGAACTCCATATTTGCCACCCGGCAACCGGCCCGCCAGGCCATCGCAATCCCGTCTCCGGAAGCGCCGTCCGGATTGGTTGTGTAGCGGTAGGCCTTGGAGGCGCCGCCGGTGGCAATCACTGTGAATCGTGCCCGGAACAGCTCTACATGGTTGTCTTCAAGGTTCAGGATGTAGGCACCGACGCATCGGTTTCCCGGCAGGGACAGTTTGCGATTGGTGATCAGATCCACAGCCACCCTACCAGACATGAGTTCTATGTTAGGTCGTGCCTCTGCCTGGGAGGTGAGGGTGGTTGAGACCGCATGCCCCGTGGCATCGGCTGCATGAATGATGCGCCGATGACTGTGGCCGCCCTCACGGGTCAGGTGGTAGTGGGCGTCCTGATCCCGCGTAAAATCGACACCGGAATCGATCAGCCAGTTGATGCTTTCCCTGCCATGTTCGACCGTGAACCGCACGGCGTCCTCATGGCACAGGCCTGCGCCAGCATTGAGGGTGTCGGAGATGTGGTTTTCGGTGGAATCCTGATCATCCAGAACTGCGGCGATACCGCCTTGTGCCCAGAGCGTGGCGCCACTGCTGATCTGGGCCTTGCTCACCACGCAGACCTTCAGGTGCTCCGGCAGATTGAGCGCGACGGTGAGGCCGGCAGCACCACTGCCGATAATGAGAACATCGTATTCGAAGGACTGTGGCATCGGGTCGTTATCGCAGGCCATAATGTGGACGTGTATTGAACTAAACTTTACGCTTGCTGTCTATTTGGCCTGACAGGGTGAGCCGCCTGACCGGTGGTCTAGCCCGTTTCATGAACGGACGCCGGATAGCATCAATGACGCAGCGAAACTTGGTACAGGCCGGACAGCTGGCCATCAAATCAGGGAACCCCGGCAACCAGTCCATGACTCCTGATACAGAGAAACAACAGGGCGATCACCCGGACAGCCAGACGGATCTGCAGCTGGTGCGCAAGGTCCGTAATGGTGATCGCGCCGCCTTCGATCTTCTGGTGGTCAAGTACCAATCCAGAGTCGCATCAATTATCAGTCGGTACGTCTACGACAGTCAGGAAGTCATGGATCTGACCCAGGAGACCTTCGTAAAGGCGTTCAGGGCGATCGAGCGCTTCCGCGGGGACAGCGCCTTCTATACATGGCTGTACCGGATTGCCGTCAATACCGCGAAGAATTACCTGGAATCCCGCGGCCGGCGGCCGCAGGGCAGTGCCGACTCGGCGGAAGCGGAGAATTTCGATGACGGTTCACGGCTGCGTGACACCGCTTCGCCTGAACGGCTCCTGCAACGGGAACAGCTCCAGAAAGAATTGAACAAGGCGATCGCCCAGCTTCCTGAGGAGTTGCGCTCTGCCTTTCTGCTCAGGGAATACGATGGGCTGAGCTATGAGGATATCGCGGGTATCCTCGAGTGCCCTATCGGTACTGTCCGTTCAAGAATATTCAGGGCCCGGGATGCGGTTGATCGGCATCTTGGGCCTTTACTCAATCACTCGGTGACGTAATTGAGGTTGCATCCCATGGATGATCGTCTCAGAGAAACACTGTCCGCCATGATGGACGACGAAGCTGACGAACTTTCGGTACGTCGCCTGCTTTCCCACGATCGCCAGGACGAGGTTCGGGCGCAGTGGCAGCGTTGGCAGGATGTTCGCGACCTTATGCATGACGGCCACTCGCCGGCCCATGGTATGGACGTCAGTGTGGGCGTCCGTGAACGGCTTGACGGGCGGGGCACCACCGCGGTCAGGCCTGAAGCTGCCGTACAGGCCACCAGGTCCGGCCGCTGGCACTGGCCGGCTGCCGCCATGGTTGCCATGGCGCTGCTGGTCGGGTTCGGTGCTGGTGCCGGTTGGGATTCATCCGCGACCGGGCCGGTTCAGCCGGTGACCGCAGCCGCACCAGAAACGCCTGTGCAGGACCAGCCGGTCAGGGAAATTGCCCTGCAGGGTCTTGATGAGGAACAGTGGGAGTATATGAGTCGCTACCTGCTGGAACACGCACAGCACAACAGTGTTGGCGCCGGGCGGGGCGCCGTCGGCTATGCCCGTCTGGTCAGTGCCAACGGTGCCGGCTACTGAACCCCGGAGCGAGAGTTTAATCATGCCTCAAGTCTTCATTAATGTTGTCCCAAGCCGTGCGTTGTCCATGCTCGTGGGTTTTTTGCTTGCGCTTGCTGGGTCGCTGCCGGCTGCCGCGGACGAAGACGAGGCATCCGCCTGGCTTGAAAGGCTGGGTCCGGCCCTGAACATGACGTCCTACCGCGGTGTGTTCGTATACGCCCGGGGCGAGAGCGTGCACTCCATGCAGATTGCCCATCGTTACAATAATGGCGTTGTTGAGGAGCGGCTGGTTCTGCAGGACGGCGGCAGTGGAGAAATTGTTCGCAAAGGCATGAATGTGGTCTGCGTGCTTCCTGAAACAGGCCGCGTCAAGCTTGACCAGGTGATTCCTTCAGGCCCGTTCGCCGAAGCGTTCACCAGTCAGCTGATGCCGGTCAGCCACTGGTATCGGGCGGAAATGAAAGGTGAGGACCGAGTTGCAGGGTATGACGTGGTTTCAGTGGCGCTAAGCGCCAAGGATCCCTACCGCTACAGTCATCGGCTCTGGCTGGAGAAATCCACCGGTCTTCTGGTCAAGAGTAACGTTCGTAATGCCGAGGGGGAAGTGCTCGAGCAGTTTCAGTTCACCAGCCTGCACATCGGCGAGGACATTCCCGATAGCGAATTCGAGATCCGCACCGAGGGCCGGGAAATTTCCAGAACGCTGGATGAGCCCGCTGCTACGGCATCGGTGGTCCAGCGTATGGATGGGTGGCAGCTTGGCTGGCGCCCGGAAGGGTTTGTCCCTGCGGCGGCGCCCCGCTCCGGCAAGGGCCAGGCCGTTGCCTTCTCCGATGGCCTGGCCGCTTTTTCGGTCTTCGTTGAGCCGGCTGGCCCGGTTAGCATGCCGACGGGCGCCTCCCTGATTGGCGCCACCACCGTTTATATGCATCAGGTGACGGAAGGGGATAGCGCTTTTCTGGTTACCGTCGTGGGTGAGCTGCCTCCGCAGACTGCGCGCCAGGTTGCCGAATCGGTGCGTATTGAAGACTCGGTGGCCCTGGGTGCGGGTAAGCCGTGATTACTGAAACTGGAAAAGTGGTCGCGCTCAAGGGCGACAAGGTCTGGGTCCAGACGATCCGAACCAGCGCCTGTCAGAGTTGTGCTGCCCGCAATGGTTGTGGTCAGAAAGTCCTGGCGGCTGCCTCGGGCGGGCGCGCCAACCAGATTCTGGTGACCAACTCGGTCAATGCCAGGGTGGGAGATGAAGTAACCATCGGAATTGATGAGCAGGCGTTGCTGGGTGCTTCCATTCTGGTCTATGCCGTCCCACTGATCCTGATGGTTGTCGCAAGTATCCTCGGGCACCAGATGTCCGGTGGTAGCGACGGCGCTGCGATGCTGGCCGCTGTCGCTGGCCTGGCTCTGGGTTTTTTCGCAGGACGCAAACTGCAAGACGCGGGCGGCAAGGAGTATGAGCCCCGCCTGGTCCGGGTAAGCCGGATAGCCTCTGAAAACTGTCTGTAAACCCTACGGTTTTGTAAGTTGAAAATCGGTGGGCCGAACCCAAAACTACGCCTAGGTGTAAGCACAACAGGGGGTACAACATGTCGAGTGCAACAGCAGTTGCCCAGTCGTCACGTAATTTCATACCCGGAAGGATGCCGGCCGCTTTGCTGATTTTGCTGTCTGCCATGGTGTTGGCGGGCTGGAGTCAGGCGAGTTCAGCCCGCAGCCTGCCTGATTTTACCGAGCTGGTTGAAGATAACGCCGGTGCGGTGGTGAACATCAGTACAACCACCGAGCCCACGCGCCGCAATTCCGGCGCTCCCGGGATGCCGTTTGATGAGCGTCAGCTCGAACAGCTTCCCGAGTTTTTCCAGGATTTCTTCCGCGGCCCCCAGTCTCCGTTTGGAGGTGGGCCTGGCAACTCCCAGCCACGCCGCTCCATGGGCTCCGGGTTCATTGTCTCCTCGGACGGTTATGTCTTGACCAATAATCACGTGGTCGAGGGAGCTGATGAGATCATCGTGCGGCTGAATGACCGGCGCGAGCTGCCCGCGACGCTGGTTGGAACAGACCCTCGTTCCGATATGGCCGTGCTGAAAATTGAAAACGGCGATGATCTGCCTGTCGTTCAGGTAGGTCGGTCCCGGGATCTGAAAGTCGGTGAGTGGGTGTTTGCGATTGGCTCCCCGTTTGGATTCGATTACACGGTAACGGCCGGAATCGTCAGCGCCCTGGGTCGCTCCCTGCCATCGGAAAACTACGTGCCCTTCATTCAGACAGACGTAGCGATCAACCCGGGCAACTCCGGTGGCCCTCTGTTTAACCTGGAGGGCGAAGTGGTCGGTATCAACTCCCAGATCTACACCCGCTCTGGTGGTTTCATGGGGGTCTCCTTTGCCATTCCGATTGACGATGCGATGAACGTCTTCCGTCAGTTGCGCGACAACGGCTCTGTCTCCCGTGGCTGGCTCGGGGTGCTGATTCAGGAAGTGAACCGTGATCTGGCCGAATCCTTTGGTCTCAAGCGGCCCCGCGGTGCACTTATTGCCGAAGTGATGTCCGGTTCGCCGGCGCAGGCAGCCGGCCTGCAGGCAGGGGATATCGTCCTCAGTTATGACGGCGACGATGTGCAGCTTTCCTCTGACTTGCCGCCCATGGTTGGCCGCACGCCGGTTGGTGAAACTGCCGAACTGAGAGTGCTTCGCGGTGGCGAGGAAATCGAGCTTCAGGTTGAAATCGGTCGCCTTCCCGAGGAGGGAAGCCAGCAGGCTTCCGCACCGGCCAGTGACAGTGATGGTCCCGGCTCTGCGCCCCTGGGCATGATGGTCGAACCGCTGCCTACGGACATGGCCGACTCCATGGGTATTGAAGGCGGCGTTGTGGTCAATAATGTTGCGCGGGGTGCGGCTTCCGAAGCGGGCATCCGTGCGGGCGATGTGATCACGGAAATGAATCGCCAGAAGGTGACATCGGTGCAGGAATTCCGCGAGGCTGTTCAGTCGCTGCCCGAGGGCAAGGCGGTATCGGTCCGGGTGGTGCGCCAGGGCCGGGCGCTGTATCTGGTGATGAAGCCCTGATACCCTTCTGCTGATCCGGATTACCTGACATGGAGCCCCCGCAGGTGTTGGAAACGACACTTGCGGGGGCTTTTGTTATACTCGGCGGATCAATAAAAATGAGCGGCCATGGAACGGACCAGCCCCATGATGAACAGACAGGAACTCTCTCTCCGTAAGCTACTGGAATTCCGCAATGCCTGGGTCGCCTGGCTGGTCTTCGCGGTAGCCGTTGCCGTCACCCTATTGCTTTGGCAGGTGTCCATCCGGCTGGTGGAAGACCGCACGGAAGCCCGTTTTCGCACCCAATCGCTCCAGCTTAAATCCGCCATCGAAGAGCGCTTGCTGAATTACGAGCAGGTGCTGGCCGGCAGTGCCGGTCTGTTTGCGGTGGCCGGAGACGTTTCCCGTGATCAATGGCGCGAATACGTGGACAAGGTTGATATCAACCGCTACTACCCGGGCATTCAGGGTATTGGCTATGTTCGCCGTATCGGTGTACGCCAGATGGCCGACCATATTGCCTCTGTCCGCGCGGAAGGGGTGCATAATTACCTGGTGAACCCGCTGGGTAGCGGTCCCTACTACTACCCCATGGTCTACCTGGAGCCTGGCACGGAACGGAACCGACGGGCCCTCGGCTACGATGCCTTCAGTGATCCCATTCATCGCCAGGCCATGGAGCAGGCCCGGGATGATGCGATCCCCACGGTGACTGCCAAGGTGGTGCTGGTTCAGGAAGAGCTCGGCGAAGACCAGGCCAGTTTTCTGATGTATTACCCCGTCTACCAGGGGGGAGAAGTGCCCGAGATCCGGGCCGAGCGTCGCATGATGCTGGCGGGCTATGTGTTCAGTGCCTTCCGGATGAACAATCTTATCGACGGCATCGTTGGCCTGATCTCGCCGTTTCTTGATGTCCGGATCTACGATGCCGGAGTCGTGGAACGGCAGAACCTCATGTATGGCTCCAATCTGGGGTCCCTGGACAACGAATTCAGTTTCCAGATGAGTCAGACCATCAGCCATGGTGGTCGAGACTGGCTGTTGCAGACGCGCTCCACGCCCGCATTTGATTTCCTGGCCTCGGATCCGCGGCCTCCGATCGTCCTCGGCAGTGGCCTGGTGATCAGTGCCCTGTTGTTCCTCTTCGTGCTTGCCTTGATCCGTTCACGGCTGATGGCGCAGATCAGTGCCGGCCGCTATCGGGCGATTACCGAAGGCGCAGCCAATGTCACCCTGGTGATGGACCGTGCCGGGCAGCCCCTGTACGCGAGCCCGTCCAGCCTGGATATCCTTGGCTTCGAGCCGGATCAGGTTCAGGCCCTGAACTTTGAGGAGCTCGTTCATGGTGACGACTGGCCCCAGCTGCAGCGAGGCTTTGACGATTCCGTTCAGTCGCCGGGCAAACAGATGCCGGTCATCCGGGTCCGTATCCGTGATGCCAAGGGGCAGTGGCGGGATATGGAGGGCACCTTTACGGCCATGTTGTCGGTGCCAGGCGTCAATGGCGTTGTGCTTAGCCTGCGGGATCTGACCCAGCTCAAGGCCGCCCAGTCCGAGCTGCACAGGCTGGCATTCTATGATCCGCTTACCGGCCTGGCGAACCGGCAACTGTTCCGGGACCGTTTGAATCACGTGGTCAGCCGCAGTCGCCGGAGCGGTGAGCCGGCTGCCCTCATGTTCCTGGATCTCGACGGCTTCAAACGTATCAACGACACCCTGGGGCACGATTCCGGCGATGAACTGCTGTGCCAGGTGGCGCAGTGGCTGGTGGGTTGTGTCCGTGAGGAGGACTCGGTTGCCAGGCTCGGCGGCGATGAGTTTGTGGTATTGCTGTCCCGGATCAGTGACTCCGATGCTGCCGGCAAGGTCGCAGAGACCATTCTGCGCAGTCTTTGCCAGCGAATCCGGCTGAACGATCACGAAGTCGGCATCACGGTCAGTATCGGCATCACCATGATTCCCCACGACAGTGAGGACGCCGGAACCCTGATGAAGTACGCTGATCTGGCGATGTATCGTGCCAAGGAGCTGGGTCGGAATACGTTCCAGTTCTTCACCCCGGCCATGAACATCAAGGCGGCAAGGCGGCTTCTGCAACAGGAGGAGTTGGCCACGGCGCTGGATGGCGATCGCTTCGTTCTGCATTACCAGCCGAAGATTGATCTGGCCAGTGAGCGGGTGATTGGGGTTGAGGCATTCCTGCGCTGGCATCATCCGGAGAAGGGGCTGGTGTCGGCACAGCAGTTCATCGGTCTTGCCGAGGAAACCGGCCTGATTGTTCGCCTGGGTGAATGGGCTTTGAGACAGGCCTGTATTCAGGCTCAGGCCCTGGAACGGGCCGGCTTTGAATCCCTGAAAATGGCGGTGAATCTGTCTGTTCGACAACTGACCGATTCGGGCTTCCTCGACATGATCCGACAGGTCATCACCGAGACGGGCGTCTCGCCGGAGCGGCTGGAGCTGGAGATGCCGGCGGAGCTGCTCAATGAAGATCCGCGAATGCTCAGGGAGTTGCTGGTGTCACTCCATGATCTCGGGGTCTGTCTGATACTGGATGATTTCGGCACCGGCTCCTGTTCACTGGTTGCTTTGCAGCAGCTGCCGCTGGATGTTATCAAGATCGACCACCGGTTCATTCGCGACATTCCCTACAATGTCAGTGCCACGGATGTGGCCTCCGCAGTGATTGCCCTGGCCCGCAAGCTCCACCTTACGGTGGTTGCGGAGGGTGTGGAAACCCCACAGCAGCTGAGCTTCCTGAAAACTCACGGCTGCGCCCAGTGTCAGGGCAACCTGTTCAGCTATCCGCTGGACGAGGATGCGCTCATCGGTTTCCTTATCCGGCAATACGAACGGCCGCTGATTTCCTGATCATGGCAATGGCGGCCGGTAACCGGTAAAATCACGCCGTTCCCGGATCCCGGTAGCGGCCCTTCCGGGCTCAATCCTTCGTCTTAACTGAGTATTCATCGTCTGTGACTGAACTGAGCCGAATCCGTAACTTTTCCATTATCGCCCACATCGACCATGGTAAATCCACGCTGGCAGATCGTTTTATTCAGGTCTGTGGCGGCCTGACCGACCGCGAAATGGCCGAGCAGGTCCTGGACTCCATGGATCTCGAGCGTGAGCGAGGGATTACCATCAAGGCCCAGAGTGTCACGCTGAATTACACCGCCCGTGACGGGCAGGAATACAAACTGAACTTTATCGATACCCCGGGCCACGTGGATTTTTCCTACGAGGTTTCGCGCTCGCTCTATGCCTGCGAGGGGGCCCTGCTGGTGGTGGACGCCGGGCAGGGCGTTGAAGCCCAGTCTGTGGCCAACTGCTACACCGCCATTGAGCAGGGTCTCGAAGTAGTGCCGGTTCTGAACAAGATGGATCTCCCACAGGCCGAACCTGAACGGGTAGCGGCGGAAATCGAGGACATCATTGGCATTGAAGCGTCTGATGCGGTCCGCTGTAGCGCCAAGAGTGGCCTGGGCGTGGAAGATGTTCTGGAAGATCTGATCAAGAAAATCCCACCACCGAAGGGTGACCGAAGTGCGCCCCTGCAGGCCTTGATCATCGATTCCTGGTTCGACAATTATCTGGGCGTTGTGTCGCTAGTGAGGGTGACCGAAGGTACCCTGAAAAAGGGCGACAAGATCGTCATCAAATCCACCGGCAAGGCCTGGAACGCCGACAAGGTCGGTATTTTCAATCCCAAGCCTAAGGACACCGACGTGCTGGAATCCGGCGACGTCGGTTTCGTGGTGGCAGGAATCAAGGATATCCATGGTGCGCCCGTGGGCGACACCATCGTCCACCAGAAGTTCGCCGAGCAGACGCCTATGCTTCCGGGGTTCAAGAAGGTCAAACCCCAGGTTTATGCAGGGTTGTTCCCGGTCAGCGCCGACGACTACAACGATTTCCGGGATGCCCTGGAAAAACTGACCCTCAACGATGCCTCGCTGTTTTTCGAGCCGGAGAATTCCGATGCCCTTGGCTTCGGTTTCCGCTGTGGTTTCCTGGGCATGCTGCACATGGAAATCATCCAGGAGCGGCTGGAGCGTGAATACGACATCGACCTGATCACCACGGCGCCAACGGTGATCTATGAGGTGGTTACCAAACAGGGTGAGACCCTGTCGGTAGACAATCCGTCCCGGCTTCCGGATATTGGTTCCATTGAGGAAATGCGTGAGCCGATCGTAGAAGCGAACATTCTGGTGCCTCAGGAGCATATCGGAAATGTGATAGCCCTGTGTGAGGAAAAGCGCGGCGTCCAGAAGAACATGCACTTCATGACGACCCAGGTCCAGCTCACCTATGAGCTGCCGATGGCCGAGGTGGTGATGGATTTCTTCGATCGTATCAAGTCAGCCAGCCGCGGCTTTGCGTCCCTGGACTACCACTTTACCCGGTTCCAGACCGCCAACCTGGTCCGCCTGGACGTGCTGATCAACGGCGAGCGTGTCGATGCCCTGGCGCTGATCGTGCACAAGGAGCAGGCTCACCACAAAGGGCGCCAGTTGATCGAAAAGATGAAAGAGCTGATTCCTCGGCAGATGTTTGATATCGCGATTCAGGCCGCCATTGGTAATCAGGTTGTGTCGCGGGTCACCGTGAAGGCGCTACGCAAGAACGTAACCGCCAAGTGCTACGGTGGTGACGTCAGCCGGAAGAAGAAACTGCTGCAGAAGCAGAAAGAAGGTAAAAAGCGTATGAAGCAGCTGGGTAATGTCGAGGTGCCTCAGGAAGCGTTTCTTGCCGTACTGAAAGTGGATAAATAAAAGGCCTCCTGGATGGATATCGATTTTCCCCTGGTACTGGTGGTACTGACCTTTGCAACGGGTCTGATCTGGCTGGCGGACAAGCTGTTTCTTCGTGAGCGTCGTCTGGCTGCCTACCGTGCCAGCGGCACCGGAGACGCAGTGGATGAAGGCTCCCCGGCGGAATCGGAGGAGCCAAAAGAGCCCTACCTGGTTGACCTTAGCCGATCGTTCTTTCCGGTGCTGGCGATTGTTCTGGTCCTCCGGTCCTTCCTGGTTGAACCGTTCCAGATTCCGTCGGGATCCATGTTGCCCACCCTGGAAGTCGGCGATTTCATTCTGGTGAACAAATACGCCTACGGGTTCAGGCTGCCGGTTGCCGGCACCAAAGTGATTCCGGTCGGCGATCCCCAGCGCGGCGATGTGATGGTTTTCCGCTACCCGGAGGACGGCCAGACCAACTACATCAAACGGGTGATCGGTTTGCCCGGCGACCATATCCGCTACCGTGACAAGCAGCTGTTCATCAATGGCGATCGGGTGGAAACCCGGTTTATCGCGCGGCTACCGCCGATGGAACTGCGCCGCGAGGATCTCGGTGAAGTAGAGCACGACATTTTTCTGACCATGGGCCGGTCTGGCGGCGGTGGTGAGGGCGAATGGCTGGTGCCCGAGGGTCATTATTTCGTCATGGGTGACAATCGCGACAACAGTAATGACAGCCGCTATTGGGGCACGGTCCCGGACGAGCTGGTGGTGGGCAAGGCCTTTGCTATCTGGATGCACTGGAAATCCCTTACCAGTCTGCCATCCTTTGATCGTGTAGGCGGAATCGAGTAACTCGGACTATCTGGAGCGCAGTCGTAATGAAGAAAAATAATCTTTCCGGCATGGGCCGTCAGCGCGGTGCCTCGGCATTGACCATGATGGTGATGGTGCTGTTTTTTGGTGGCCTGCTGACGCTGGTGATCAAGCTTGGTCCCGCCTATCTGGATGACATAACCATTCAGGAAGCGCTGGAAAGCCTTGATGGCACCGAAGGTCTCTCCCAGATGGGGCCTGCCCAGGTCCGTACGTTGATCAACAAACGGCTCAGCGTGAACAATGTCCGGGGATTCGACGCCAAGAATATTTCGGTCGATAAAGACGGCGATCTGGTCGTTATCAATGTTGATTACGAAGTGCGCAACAACCTGTTCAGCAATGTGGATACGGTGGTTCACTTCAAGCACAAATATGAGATGAAGGGCAAGTGAGTTCACAACCGGATCTGGATCAGTTACAGCGGCGCATCGGCTATCAGTTCAAATCGCCAGAGCGGCTTCTGCTGGCACTCACCCACCGGAGTTATGGAAATCAGAATAACGAGCGCCTCGAATTCCTCGGCGATTCCATTGTGAATATGGTGATTGCCGAGTATCTGTTTCTGCACTTCGAAAAAGCCCGGGAAGGCCAGTTGAGTCGTCTGCGGGCCCGGATGGTAAAAGGCGTTACACTCGCCGAAATTGGTCGGGAGTTCCAGCTCGGCACATACCTTCGATTGGGCTCGGGAGAGCTTAAAAGCGGAGGCTTCCGCCGGGAATCCATCCTGGCCGACGCCGTGGAGTCCATCATCGGCGCCATCTACCTCGACAGTGATTTCCATACCTGCCGGGAACAGGTATTGCGCTGGTTCGAGCACCGTCTGGAAAAGCTCGACCTGCAGGACACCCAGAAAGACCCCAAGACCCGTTTGCAGGAATATCTCCAGTCGCGTCAGTTTCCGCTGCCACGCTATGACGTCATTTCCGTGGACGGCGAGGCCCACAACCAGACATTCCATGTATCCTGTGCGCTGCCGTCGCTGGACCGAAAGACCACCGGGACTGGCAGTAGCCGCCGGGTGGCCGAGCAGCAGGCAGCCCGTAACGCCCTGAAAGAGTTGGGCGTGGAGAACCAGTAATGAACGATATCACCCGTCCGGAAAACCCGGACAGTCGCTGCGGTTTTGTGGCCATCGTTGGCCGTCCGAACGTGGGCAAGTCCACGTTGCTGAACCATATCCTCGGGCAGAAGCTGAGCATCACTTCCCGCAAGCCGCAGACCACCCGTCATCAGGTGCTGGGTATCAAGACCGTAGGGCCGGTGCAAGCGATCTATGTGGACACACCTGGCATGCACGAGGAGGAGCCCCGTGCCATTAACCGCTACATGAACAAGGCGGCCACGTCGGCGCTCATTGATGTCGATGTGGTGGTGTTTGTGGTGGATCAGCTGGCCTGGACGACCGCGGATGAGATGGTGCTGGAGAAACTCAGTCGCCTGAAATGCCCTGTGATCCTGGCGGTGAACAAGGTCGACAAGATCGAAAAACGGGAAAGCCTGCTGCCGCATCTGGATATGCTCTCGAAAAAGCGCGAGTTTGCCGAGATCATTCCGCTTTCGGCCCTGAAAGAGACCAATCTGGAACCTCTGGAAGAGGCCGTGGGGCGTTTCCTGCCGGAGAGTATTCATTTCTATCCGGACGACCAGATCACCGATCGCAGTGAGCGATTCCTGGCCTCCGAGATTGTCCGAGAAAAGATCACCCGACAGCTTGGAGCAGAGCTGCCATATTCGGTGGCGGTGGAGATCGAGGAGTTCAAGCGCGAGGGCAAGACCCTGCACATATCCGCCCTGATCCTGGTCGAGCGCGAAGGTCAAAAGAAGATCATCATCGGCGAGAAGGGCGAGCGGATGCGCCGCATTGGTCAGGAAGCTCGTACGGATATGGAGCGTATGTTCGACAGCAAGATCATGCTGAGGCTCTGGGTAAAGGTGAAGCGTGGCTGGGCAGACAGCGACCGGGCCCTGAAAAGCCTGGGCATGAACGACCTCTGAGGCAGCCATGAAGGGGCCTGAGCTGCAGGAGCCCGCCTATGTCCTTCACCGACGTCCCTGGCGGGAAACCAGTCTCATGGTGGATCTGTTTTCCCTGAACCATGGCCGGATGACCGTCATCGCCCGGGGAGCCAACAGCGCCAAAAGTCCCCTGAAAGCCCAGCTACAACCTTTTCAGCCTCTGATAGTGGATTGGGCTGGCCGGGGCGACCTGAAAACCCTGACCCAGGTCGATGTTCGGGCCGGCCCCACAATTACCCGGACAGTGTCGCTCTACAGTGGCCTTTACCTGAATGAACTGTTGCAGCGGATTCTGCCCGCTGCAGATCCCCATCCCACGCTCTTTGCAGCCTACATCGATGCCATCGGACAGTTGTCCGACACCAGAGATGTGGAGCCGGTGCTTCGGCGTTTTGAACTCGCCTTTGCCTCCGCCCTCGGCTATGACTTTGCCTGGGATCGTGCCACGGATACCGGGCAATCCGTCGAGCCCGGCGGGGAGTATTGTTATGATCCGGAGCAGGGCATAGTGTCCGGGCTGTCGCCCGGTGTGCGCCTGCGAAATCTTCCGGGCGATGTTTTGCTCGATCTGGCCGGGGAAGATTTGCAATCTGAGCGCTGTCGGCGACTGGCGAAACGGGTCATGCGAGTCCTGATCGATTACCTTCTCCAGGGGCGTCCCCTGAACAGTCGCAGCCTTTTCACTCACCTTCGGGGAGAATCCCATGAATCCTAGAGTACTGCTTGGCGTCAATATTGATCACGTTGCCACCCTCCGTCAGGCGAGAGGTACCCGGTACCCTGATCCGGTCCAGGCAGCGCTGATGGCCGAGGAGGCCGGCGCAGACGGCATCACAATCCATCCCAGGGAAGACCGGCGTCATATTCAGGATCGGGATGTGCTGCTGCTCAAAGAGGTGCTCCAGACCAAGATGAATCTAGAAATGGCGGTAACCGATGCGATGCTGGCGTTTGCCGAACAGGTGCGGCCGGAATGTGTTTGCCTGGTGCCAGAGAAGCGTGAGGAATTGACCACCGAGGGCGGACTGGATGTCGAGGGTCAGGAATCCCGGGTTGCCAAGGCCTGTGAGCGCCTGGCCCGGATTGGTGCCGAGGTGTCACTGTTTATTGATCCGGACCCGGCCCAGATTGATGCCGCAGTGCGTTGCGGCGCGCCGGTAGTCGAACTTCACACCGGAGAGTATGCCGAGGCCGAAACGCCAGAGGCTGAAAATGCCGCGTTCAAAACCATTGCCGATGCGGTGGCCTATGCCCGCAAGAAAGGGCTTATCGTCAATGCCGGCCACGGCCTGCATTATCACAACACCGAGCGGGTAGCGGCGATCCATGGCATCAACGAACTGAATATTGGCCATGCCATTATCGCCCGTGCGGTTTTCACCGGTCTGAAAGAAGCGGTCCGGGATATGAAGGCCATTATTGATCAGGCCCGCAGCCGGGCCTGATTCGAGGTAGCGTCAGGTCGTTTCGGCGGCCTCGTGGCGTTCGCGGAACAGCTGTTGCCAGTCGGTCTGGTCGCTCCAGATCTGCAGGCGCTCCATGGCCGAGAGCAGCTGGTCTTTCTGGTGCTCCAGATCCGGGGCAGAGCATTTGATCGCCGTTTCCAGATGGTTAGCTGCGGCCCTCAGTTCCGGTACGCCGCAGTAGCGGGTGGCGCCATGGAGTTTGTGAACGCACTCCAGCAGCTCTTCCATATTGTCGTTGGTCCAGAGTTCCGGGATCCGCTCCCGATCCACGTGGACCTGTTCCAGCAGCATGCTGAACAGTTCTTCCGCCAGGTCAGCTTTGCCGGCGGCCAGCTGAATGCTTTCCTCGACGCTGACGCAGTCCTGCTGCATTTTGCGCGTTGATGGCCGCAGGGCCCGACGGGTGTCGCGAACTTCCGGCACGGGAAGCCGACCGTCGCTGCCGCTCTTCGGGCACACGTAGCCGGTGTACTCATGAATGATGTCGTTGAGCTGGCCACTGCTGATGGGTTTGGGCATGTAGCCATCGAAACCCTGCTTGGTCAGCCGTTCCTGCTCGTCCGACAGGGCATGGGCGGTCAGGGCAATGATCGGGGTCCGGTGATTGCCGGTATCCATCTCCCTCAGCCTGGCCGTGGTTTCCACACCGTCCATGCCGGGCATCTGCAGATCCATGAAGACCAGGTCGAAGGGTTTCTGTCTGGCCTTGCTCAGGGCTTCAAATCCGCTGGAAGCGCCCTCGGCGTCCAGTTGGCAGTCTTCCAGCAGGGTCATTACCAGCTTCAGGTTGGCGTCGTTGTCATCCACTGCCAGTACCCGGGGAACATTGGCGGTGGTCACTCGGTTGGCGGAAATCTCGTATTCGGGCACCCGCCCGCTGGAATTGATGCCGTGCACCAGCAGCAGAAGCTCGTCGTAGAGGGAATCGCGGCACACCGGTTTGGTGAGGTGGCCGCTGGCAAGCCCCGATAGTGGCGTGTCGTGAGTTTCCAGGGTGGGGGTCAGCAACAGTGTCCGGCAATCCCGTTCGATCTCAAGGGTACGGACAAGGCTGCAGTACTGGCTGGAATTGAGCAGGTGCCGGGTAATGCCGACAATGGCCACGGCGTAACCGGCCTGGCTTTTCTGGGCTTCCTCAATGTGTTCCTGCAGTGCACCGGGGGAGGCCACCCGGTCGACCACCATGCCCCAGTCCCGCAACAGGTGTTCCACGGCCAGGCCGGTGGTTTTCTGTTGTTCCAGATAGATGACCCGTTCACCACGCAGGGCATCCCGGGGGGCAATGGCCTCACCGCTGGTGGCAAGCTCCGAGGTGAGGGTGAACCAGAAGGTCGAGCCCTTGCCAAGTTCGCTCTCAAGCCCGATCTTGCCCCCCATCTCCTCAACCAGACGCTTCGAGATGGCCAGCCCGAGGCCGGTGCCACCGTATTGACGGGCGGTGGAGGCATCGGCCTGGCTGAAGGCGTTGAACAGGGATTGCTGTTGGGCCCGGGAGAGACCCACGCCGGAATCCGTGATGCTCAGGCGCAGGGTAACCCGGTTGGAATCGGTCTCTTCCTCTTCCAGGCTCGCCCGCAGGACTACCTCGCCGGTCTGGGTAAACTTGATGGCGTTGTTGACCAGGTTGGTGATCACCTGTTTGACCCGCAAGGGGTCACCCATGATGTTGTCCGGCACATCGTTGTAGACCAGTGGCACCAGATCCAGGTTCTTGGCATGGGCGGCCGGCGCCAGCATGACCATGACTTCCTCAACAATATCCCGCAACTGGAAGGGCACCCGGTCCAGGATCAGCTTGCCGGCCTCAATCTTGGAGAAGTCCAGGATGTCGTTGATGATGGTAAGCAGGATCTCCGAGGATTTCCTGATGGTGCTCAGATGGTCCCGCTGCTGCCGTGGCAGGGGGCTCTTCAGGAGCAGCTCGGTGAAGCCGATGATGCCGTTCAGCGGGGTGCGGATCTCGTGTGACATGTTGGCCAGGAACTCTGACTTTATCCGGCTCGCTTCCAGCGCTTCCTTCCGGGCGAAATCCAGCTCGATGTTCTGGATTTCGATGGTTTCCAGGGTTTCCCGCAGATCTTCGGTGGCCTGGTCGATGTTCTGCTGCATTTCCGCCTGGGCCTTGCTCAGCTCTTCGGCCATGGCATTGAGGCCGGATTCCAGCTGTTCGAACTCCGGCCCGGCGCCGGTGTAGACCCGGGTATCCAGCTTGCCTTCCTTGAGTTTGGCAACGGCCTCGTTCAGTTCGAATACCGGGTTGGTGAACGCACGGCTCAGTCGCAGGGCAATGGCCATGCTGAGAATGACGCCCCCGAGAATGAGCAGCAGGGAAATAAGCAGGGCCTTGTACGTCTCTTTTTCGGTGCGGATATGGGACATTTCCACAACCACCCAGCCCAGAGGCTCCCGCAGATTCGACATGGACTGGCGGGCATCCGGGTCGAGCATGCTCTCGATCATCAGATCCTGCAGAAACACGGGGGTGATAAACCGGGTGCTGTTTTTTCGGGATATCCGGGTGGCGTGCTCGGCGGTGAGTTCGTCGGACTGCACGGTCTCCGAGCTTCCGGGCCCGGTGTGGAGCAGGCGGGAGCCGTCACTGCCAAAGAAGGTGATGGAACGCACGTCCTGCTCTTCCAGGAGGGCATTGGAGAGGCTGCTGAGGAGACTTCGGTTGGCAGTGAAAAGGCCGTACTCGGAACCGGCCGCGAGCTGACGGGAGAGTGACTCGCCCCGGTCCTTCAGCAGACTTTCGATATTGTTGACCCAGCTGTAGGTGAAGAACAGCCCCAGCATCAGGGTGGTCAGCAGGGTGGGAACCAGCGTCACCACTAAAACTTTCTTGCGAATGCCCCAACGTCGCATACCGTGTTCCTGAATTATTGCTTTTGTCCGCGCCGCAGAGCGGAAAACGTCCGTGTTAAGAATAGCTGATCCGGAACGGGATAACTGTGGTATCAGTCCCGACGGTACCGGAAAATCCCGTGTCGGATATAGCCGCCGGTCATGGATATAGCGAGAAGCTGTATTGGGAGACCGGGGCGATAACGCGTATCATGCGAAGCCAAAAGTGTACCACAGGGTTATCATATGCATTTTCCCACCATTGAAGATTATGTCGGGCACACCCCTCTGGTTCGCCTGCAGCGTCTCCCCGGTGAGACGAGTAACGTGATTCTGGCCAAGCTGGAAGGGAATAACCCCGCCGGCTCGGTGAAGGACCGCCCGGCTATCAGCATGATCCAGGAGGCGGAGCGTCGGGGCGACATCAAGCCGGGCGATACCCTGATCGAGGCGACCAGTGGCAACACCGGCATTGCCCTGGCCATGGCGGCTGCCATCAAGGGGTACCGGATGGTGCTGATCATGCCCGCGAACATGAGTGAGGAGCGTCGGGCATCCATGCGCGCCTATGGTGCGGAGATTGTCACGGTCACCAGGGAAGAGGGGATGGAAACTGCCCGTGACCTGGCCCTCAAGATGCAGGCGGAGGGCAAGGGCAGGGTGCTGGATCAGTTCAGCAACCAGGACAACCCTCTGGCGCACTACCGCACGACCGGTCCCGAGATCTGGGAGCAGACCGGGGGGCGTGTCACCCATTTTGTCAGCTCCATGGGCACTACTGGCACCATCATGGGCGTGTCCCGTTACCTCAAGGAGCGCAACCCGGATATTCGCATTATCGGGCTTCAGCCCAAAGAAGGTGCGTCCATACCCGGGATACGTCGATGGCCCGAAGCCTACCTGCCGAAAATCTACGATGCCGCACGGGTGGACGAGGTGTTGGATGTTGGCCAGGAAGAGGCCGAAAACACCATGCGGGCCCTGGCTTCCGAGGAAGGCATTTTCTGTGGCGTCTCCTCCGGCGGTTCGATCGCGGCCGCGCTCAAGCTCTCGCAGCAGGTTGAAAACGCCATCATCGTGGCCATTATCTGTGACCGCGGCGACCGCTATCTATCCACCGGTGTATTTCCCGGCGCCTGAACACGATTCCACCAAGAGACCCGAGTATGAGCAGACGACGCAGGAAGGTTCTTCCAAAAGAGCCCGTGCGCTGTGAGATTGAGACCCTGAGCCATGACGGCCGGGGTATCGCCCGTCAGGATGGCAAGACCCAGTTTGTCGATGGCGCCCTTCCGGGCGAAACCGTGATGGCGAAAGTGGTGTCCAGTCGAAGCAAGTTCGACGAACTGCGCACCGAAGAGGTTCTGGAAGCCGCGCCGGATCGTCAGACGCCACCCTGCGAGTTTGCCGACCTGTGTGGCGGCTGTAGCCTGCAGCATATGAGTGGCGATGCGCAGATCGCGTTCAAGGAGAATACCCTGCGGGAGCATTTTGCCCATTTCGGGGGCATCGAACCCGAGGAGTGGATTGAGCCACTGCGCTCGGAAGAGAGCCTCGGCTATCGCCGCAAGGCGCGCCTCGGGGTTCGTTACGTCAAGGCCCGGGAGTCTGTCCTGGTGGGGTTTCGGGAGAAACGCAACAGTTTCCTGACCGACATCGACCGTTGTGTGGTGCTGGATCCCCGCATTGGCGACCGCATACTGCCCCTTCGAAATATGCTGCACGATCTGGACGCCTACAGCCGAATCGCCCAGGTGGAAGTTGCCTGTGGCGATGATGTGGCGGTAATGGTATTCCGCAATATGGATGACCTGTCCACTGGTGACCGGGAGAAGCTCATTGCCTTCGGCCAGGCTCACGATTTGCATATCTACCTGCAGCCAAAAGGGCCCGATACCGTTCATCGGATCTGGCCCGAGTCCTCTGGCCGGGATGATGAGCGACTGAGCTACAGGCTGGAAGAATTCGACCTGACCATGAAATTTCATCCCATGGACTTTACCCAGGTCAATGCAGGTATTAACCGTGCGATGGTACACAGGGCTGTGGAATGGCTGGATATCCAGCCGGGTGAGCGTGTCCTGGATCTCTTCTGTGGTCTGGGGAACTTTACGCTGCCCCTGGCCCGAAGTGGCGGACAGGTTGTCGGCGTGGAGGGTGACGAGACCATGGTTGTCCGCGGTCGGGAAAACGCGGAACTAAATGGCCTGAACAATGTCGCTTTTCACGGTGCCGATCTGCACGGCGATTTCACTGGCCAGAGTTGGGCGAAGGAAGGATTCGACAAGATCCTGATTGATCCGCCCCGCTCCGGCGCTGAGGAAATCTGCAAGTACCTGACCGCCTTCGGTGCCCGGAAGATAGTCTATGTCTCCTGTAACCCGGCAACACTCGCGCGGGACGCAGGCGTTATGGTGCGCAATGGCTATCGCCTGGTGCGCGCAGGTGTGATGGACATGTTTCCCCACACCACTCACGTGGAATCCATCGCGTTGTTCGAACGGGATTCCGACTGAAGATGCGGTGGGCAGTCAGGGATGGCTGCGGCAACCATCAGGAATAACAAGACTGATATGGTAAAAGTTCGCGAAGATTACGCAATGACCGGCGACGGCCAGGTGGATATCGAGGGCTGGGTCCGTCAGATAGCCTCCCAGACACACCTGGAAGACCCGGAGCAGTTCCGGCAGGCCTGCGAAAAGGCAGCCGAGATTGATCTCCAGGCGTTCCGGCAGGACCGGCAGTGGGCGCCGGGTTCCAGCAGCTTCCGGATCGGCATCGAGATGGCCCAGGTGCTGGCGGAGCTGCACCTGGATCAGGCCAGTCTGGTGGCGGCGATTCTTTACCGCGCGGTGCGGGAAGAGCGTGTTCCGCTCGAGATGATCCGCAAGGAATTTGGCGACGAGGTGGCAGGCCTGATCAACGGTGTACAGCAGATGGCGGCGATTTCGTCCATCCACCACCCGCTGAAAGGGAACGTGCTGGGACAGAGTGAAGGCCAGTTGGACAATGTCCGCAAGATGCTCGTCACCATGATCGACGACGTCCGGGTTGCCCTGATCAAACTGGCCGAACGGACCTGTGCTATCCGGGCGGTCAAGGATGCCCCGGAAGAAAAACGCATGCGCGTGGCCCGGGAAGTGTTTGATATCTATGCGCCCCTGGCCCATCGCCTTGGCATCGGCCACATCAAGTGGGAGTTGGAGGACCTGTCTTTCCGCTACCTGCATGAGTCTGCGTACAAGAAGATCGCCAAGCTGCTTGATGAAAAGCGGCTCGCCCGCGACAGCTACATCAAGCGGGTGATTGAAACCCTGCAGACCGAACTGAAAGCCTACGGCATAGAGGGTGAGCTGTCTGGGCGTGCCAAGCACATCTACAGCATCTGGCGGAAAATGCGGCGCAAGGGCATCGATTTCTCCCAGGTCTACGATGTCCGCGCCGTGCGTATCCTGGTGCCGGAAGTGCGCGACTGCTACGCGGCCCTGGGCATTGTCCACACGCTATGGCGCCACATTCCGAACGAGTTTGACGACTATATCGCCAACCCGAAGGAAAACGGTTACCAGTCCCTGCACACGGCGGTGATCGGGCCGGAGGGCAAGGTTATGGAAGTGCAGATCCGTACCCACAAGATGCATGAGGAGGCGGAACTGGGCGTCTGTGCCCACTGGTTGTACAAAGGTATGGACAAGGGCAACAAGTCCACAGGGTACGATGCCAAGATCAACTGGCTGCGCCAGGTACTGGAGTGGCAGGAAGAACTTGGCGACCTGTCCGGGCTGGCCGACCATCTGAAATCCGATGTGGCATCAGATCGGGTGTATGTATTCACGCCCGAGGGCCACGTTGTGGATCTGCCGCAGGGGGCAACCCCGGTGGACTTTGCCTATCGGGTTCACACCGAAATCGGCCATGCCTGTCGTGGTGCGCGGGTGAACAGTCGGATTGTCCCATTGACCTATCCGCTGAAAACCGGTGATCAGGTGTTTATCCTGACCTCCAACAACCCGGCCCCGAGCCGAGACTGGCTGAACCCGAGTCTTGGTTACATCCAGACCTCCCGGGCACGGGCCAAGGTTACCCACTGGTTCAAACAGCAGGATCGGGGTCGCAATATCACCGACGGCCGTGCCATCCTCGAGGACGAGTTCAAGCGCCTGTCCCTGTACGACGTGGATCTTGGTGAGCTGGCTAAAAAGGTCAATTACCACAGTGCCGAGGACATGTTTGCCGCCACCGGTGCCGGCGACCTTCGCCCCACCCATGTCGCCAATGTGGCCCAGCAGATGCTGGAGCCCAAGTCCGAACAGCTGGATCTGAAACTCAGTGCTCAGCGCCGCAAGCCCTACGATACCGAATCGGATATCCAGATCCTGGGTGTCGGCAAGCTCAAGACCCAGGTGGCTAAATGCTGCAAACCTCTGCCCGGTGACGCCATTGGCGGCTACATCACCGTCGGCCGGGGCGTTACAGTCCACCGTCAGGACTGCCTGACGTTCCTGAACCTGCGTGAGTTCGAGCCCAACCGGATCATTGAAGTGAGCTGGGGTGGCCGGCCGGCGGCGGTCTATCCGGTTGATGTCGAGATTGAGGCTTACGACCGGTCCGGACTGCTGAGAGATATCACCCAGGTGCTGTCGGCCTCCAAGAGTGATGTCCTGTCCCTCAATACCCAGAGCAACAAGGACGAGAATACGGCCACCATGACCGTGACGGTGGAGATTTCCAGCCTGGAGCAGCTGGCGCGGTTGTTGGCGCAGATTCGCAACCTGCCCAATATCATTGATGTAAGGCGTAAACGCGGATGAGCTATACCATCGAGGATCTGAAAACCCTGATGGCCCGTCTCCGGGACCCGGAGACGGGCTGTCCCTGGGATACCAGGCAATCTTACAAGACCATCGTGCCGCACACGCTGGAGGAGGCCTACGAAGTTGCCGATGCCATTGAGCGCGAGGATTACCCGCACCTGAAAGACGAACTGGGAGACCTGCTGTTCCAGGTGATCTTCTATACCCAGCTTGGTCGCGAAGATGGTCATTTCGATTTTGATGGTGTGGTGGATCATCTGGTGCGCAAACTGGTACGCCGGCACCCCCACGTTTTTCCGGAGGGGACGCTGGAAAGTCGCATCGATCCGGATAACCGGCCGGATGAGGCCTGGATCAAGGAAAGCTGGGAGCGCATCAAGGCCGAGGAGCGGGCACTGAAGCCGGCACCGGAAGCCAGCGCCGAGCTAAGTCGGCTTGACGGCATTGCCCGGACCCTGCCTGCAATGGCTCGGGCCGAGAAGCTCCAGAAACGGGCAGCCAGGCACGGTTTCGACTGGCCGGATGTTGGCCCGGTTTTCGACAAACTTCACGAGGAAATCGACGAGCTCAAGGAGGCATGGGAAGCCGCACAGACGGGCGCCGGTGATCCCGATGCCGTTGAAGATGAGCTCGGCGATCTCCTGTTCGTCTGTGTGAACCTGGCACGGTTCATGAAGGTTAACCCTGAGCAGGCACTCAATCGAACCAACCATAAATTCGACGCCCGGTTCCGGGCGATTGAACGTGTGCTGGAACGGGAGGGCCGCGATATGGACGAAGAATCTCTGGAGGCGCTGGATGCCGTGTGGCAGGCGGTGAAAGGCGTGGAGCGGGGAGAGAACGAGCACTGAAAATGGCGGATCGGTAAGTACAATCCGTTACCAATTTTCTCGCCCCCGGACCGACGGCTTCGTCTACACTTCCGGAAACGGATGCACAGTTTTCGTGCGCCGTGCGCCGTGCGCCATCAATAAGATGCAGGAGTGAAGGCACCATGAAAATCAAAGATCTGGTCAACTACTGGGACAAGCATGCACGTGGTCGGCTTACCCGAGACGCCTACTTCATGGCGTTGTCTGACCAGCATCACAAGCGTCTCGAGAAACTCGCAGCGCTCTATCCGATGAAGTCACCTCAGGATCTGATGCGGGATCTGATTTCTGCAGCACTGGACGAAATGGAGACCAGCTTTCCGTATGTTCAGGGCACCAAAGTGGTGGCGTACGACGAGGATGGCTTCGAGATCTACGAAGATCAGGGCCTGACTCCCAAGTTTGTCAGCCTGAGCCAGAAGCACATCCAGCGCCTCAAGGCCCGTCAACTGGAATCAGTCGCCTGACGACACGGGCAGCGAAAGCTGCCCGCCGCTATTTACTTGTCTTTCCCTTCCAGCTTGTCCTTCAGTGGGCTCTGGCGTACCAGATCGTCCAGAGCTGCACCAATCATGTCGTTCAGAATATCGCTTTCACTGCGGTCCGGGTAAAGTTCCGCCAGTGCGGCCACGCGTGCGGCATCTTCCAGCGGCAGGCGCAGGTTATAATCGTGGGTACGCTCCACGGGCTCTTTTTGCTGTTCCCAGTGTTTGGGCAAATCAGTGACCTTCATGATAACTCCTTGCAGCTACAGGCTTGAATCGCCAATAGACTTTCTCGACTGTTCCTTAGTATCGTAAGTTTACTTCGCCTCCGTCAATTCAAAAGGACGTCAATGTGACTGAGCTACATCCCGAACTCCGAGAGAACGTACGAATGCTGGGTGAACTTCTGGGCCAGAGCATACGGCGGTATCCCGGACAGGAATGCTACGAGCTGATTGAGGAAATCCGGGCGGCTGCCAAGTCCGACCGTCGCCAGGAAAGCGGGTCCGGCCAGCGACTGGTCAATCTGCTGCGCAAGTTGAGCGATGATGAGCTGCTTCCGGTGACCCGTGCCTTCAACCAGTTCCTGAACCTGGCCAACCTTGCCGAGCAGTACCATGGTATTCGTCGCAAACGCGGGCACCAGTCTGATCTGATGGTCGAATCGCTCGGGGAGGTGTTTGAGCGGCTCAAGCAAGGTGATGTCACGCCGGAGGAACTGCATCAGAGGGTGGCGGATCTGCGAATCGAGTTTGTGCTGACGGCCCACCCCACCGAGGTGGCGCGTCGCACCCTTATTATGAAATACGACGAGATGTCGGACTGCTTGGCGCGTCTGGACCATGACGACCTCATGCCTGCTGAACGGGAGGAAATCGTCAATCGCCTGTCTCAACTGGTTACCGAAGCCTGGCACACCGACGAGATTCGTCAGGAGCGACCAACCGCAGTGGATGAGGCCAAATGGGGCTTTGCGGTTATTGAAAACAGTCTGTGGCAGGCCCTGCCACAGTTTCTGAGGAGCCTGGATACGTCGCTGGAAGACGCGACCGGAAAGGGCCTTCCCCTGCAGGCATCCCCCATCCGCATTGCATCCTGGATGGGCGGTGATCGTGATGGCAATCCGAATGTCACCCACAAGGTGACCCGCCGGGTCTTCCTGCTTGGCCGCTGGATGGCAGCGGATCTCTATCTTCGTGATATTCAGGCGCTGCGGGCCGAACTGTCCATGTGGCAGGCCAGCGACGAGCTCAAGGCCGTTGTTGGTGATTCCCGGGAACCCTACCGCCATGTGCTCGCCGAACTCCGTGAGCGGCTGATCAGAACCCGGGACTGGGCAGAGGCGAGCGTCAACGGCGAGACCGCGGATGCCAACGGTATTCTCTTTGAGAACGAGGATTTCACCGGTCCCCTGGAGCTCTGTTACCGATCCCTGGTTGAGTGCGGACTCGAGGACATCGCCAATGGTCCGCTGCTGGATACCATCCGCCGGGCGCATACTTTTGGCCTGCCTTTGATTCGTCTGGACATCCGCCAGGAGGCCAGCCGCCACGCGGAGGCGGTTGCCGAAATGGTCGATTATCTTGGCCTGGGGGATTATCTGTCCTGGTCAGAACAGGAGCGCCAGGCATTCCTGGTGAAGGAACTTCAGGGCCGGCGCCCACTGGTCCCCCAAACTTGGGAGCCCTCCGAATCGGTCGGCGAGGTGCTGGCAACCTGTGAAGTGGTGGCGCAGCAAACGCCGGAAGCCCTCGGGTCCTATGTTATCTCCATGGCCAGCAAGCCCTCTGATGTATTGAGCGTGATTTTGCTGCTCAGGGAATCCGGAATGAAGTTTCCGATGCGGGTCGTGCCCCTGTTTGAGACCCTGGATGACCTGCGTGGTGCTCCAGACAGCATGTCTGCGCTGTACGAGGTTGAGTGGTATCGGGAGTATTGCCAGGGCAGGCAGGAAGTGATGATCGGCTATTCGGATTCCTCCAAGGATGCCGGCCAGCTGATGGCGGCCTGGGCCCAGTACCAGGCCCAGGAGAAACTTACCCACGTTGCCCGCCAGTATGGCGTGCATCTGACCCTGTTCCACGGCCGTGGCGGTACCGTTGGCCGTGGCGGCGGACCTGCCAACCGGGCGATACTGTCCCAGCCGCCGGGCTCGGTAAACGGCAGTTTCCGGATTACCGAGCAGGGCGAAATGATCCGCTTCAAGTTCGGTTTGCCGAGGCTGGCGGTTCAGAGCCTGACGCTCTACACCACGGCGGTTATCGAAGCTACCCTGGCCCCGCCACCACAGCCCGAAGACAGCTGGCGTGAAACCATGGACTGGCTTACCGAGCGGTCCTTGAAAGCCTACCGCGATGTGGTCCGGGAAAATCCCGACTTCGTGCCCTATTTCCGCCAGGTCACGCCGGAACAGGCCCTGGGGAAACTGGCACTCGGAAGTCGCCCGGCCCGGAGGAAGGCCACCGGCGGCGTGGAAAGCCTTCGGGCCATACCGTGGATATTTGCCTGGACCCAGATGCGGCTGATGCTGCCCAGTTGGCTGGGCAGTGACGTGGCGCTTGAAGAGGCGGCCCGGGACCACCGGCTCCCAGTATTGCGTGAGATGATGCAGGGCTGGCCGTTCTTCCGCACCTATGTGGATATGCTGGAAATGGTGCTGGCCAAGGCAGACCTGCGCATCGCCAGCTATTATGAGCAGACGCTGCTGGACGATGATCGGTTGAAAGCCCTTGGGGAGAGTCTTCGCGTGCGCCTCCAGGGTTGTATCGAGCGACTTCTGGAACTCAAGGAGCAAACGGATCTGCTGGAGGGAGAGCCCGTCTTTGCGCATTCGATGAGGGTGCGTAACCCATACACGGATCCGCTGCACTACCTTCAGGCCGAATTGCTACGGCGGGACCGGGAAAGTGAAGGCAAGGGCGAGGTGCCGGAACTGGTGGAAAGAGCACTGAAAGTCACCATGGCAGGTATCGCTGCGGGCATGCGGAATACTGGCTGACCTTGCAGCAGAATAGAAAAAAGTGCCGGGACAAGGCCGGGTAGTCTGGCCACCGACCAAGAACAAAGGGAGTAAGCTGTGGCTCTGGCTGCACGATTGGAACGTTTTCTCGCCCGCAAGGGCATCACTTATCGGGAGTTGCCGATAGATCAGGTCACCAGCCTGGATGCGGCAGTGATTGCCTCGGGGATGTCTCAGGACAGCTTTGTACAGGCCACTCTGCTGATCGACATTACCGGTGTCGTGATGGCCGTGCACAAGTTCGACAGTTCCCTGGACCCGGATGCCGTTCACCAGTTGACCGGTCGCCGTCTTCAGCCGCTGACCGCACGGCAGACCATGCGCCTGTTCAGTGACTGTGATCCCGGCTTCACCCCGCCCATCGGACAGGCTTACGAGCTGCCCGTTATCGTGGACGAGGATGTGATGCTGGCGGATCAGGTCGTGTTTTCCAGTGGCACTGATCATTCCCTGCTAGAGATGGATGGCCGATCCTTCCGTCTGGCCCTGGCCGGTGCCAGGGCGGGCCACCTGGTTATCCGGGGGCCGGGTAACGGCAACCGCGAGGCGCTGACGCTCGAGGAAGTGGCCGACAAGCTACAGAAACTTTACCGTCTGCCCCCCATGCCGGCCCTGGCGCTGCGTATTTTGCGGCTGACTGCCAACACCGATGCGACGGCTCGTGAGCTGGCAGAGCTGATCGAGTTTGATCCCAGTCTCACGGCCCAGATCATGCGTTACGCCCGTTCTGCACTGTTCAATTATCCCGGCCAGGTCAATTCGGTGCAGGAGGCGGTCACCCGTGTGCTGGGCTTCGATCGTGTGGCCCACATCGCCCTGGGCATCGCCTCCGTTCGTGCCTTTGAAGTACCCCGTCACGGCATTCTCGGTATGGACAACTTCTGGCGCCACTCCCTGTACTGCGCGTTCCTTTGCCAGATCATTGCGCCGCGATGTGGCGCCGAAAAGGGGCTGGGCTATCTCTGCGGCCTGTTGCACAACTTCGGCCTGTTGCTGGTCGGGCATCTGTTCCCGGCCGAATTTGATGAGCTCAATGAGCTTCGCGAAGCGAATCCTGAAGCCAGCATGCACTCGCTTGAGCAGCAGGTGTTCGGGCAGGGCAATGGCCAGGAAATCCTGTCGGTGGGCCATGGCGCTATCGGCGGTATCCTCCACCGTTTATGGCAACTGCCTGATCCTGTGGTCAAGGCGGCCGGCGTGCATCAACAATCGGGTTACCATGGCGAGCACGAGAACTATGTCTTGATGGTACAGCTGGCCAACGCCCTGTTGAAGGACCGCGGTATTGGCGATGAATTCAATCCCGACGACGTGCCCGCTTTGCTGGAAGGCCTGGGACTGACGCCCAATGTTGTGGAAGAACTGAATGCTGAACTGGATCGTGTGGCTCCGGATCTGGACGCACTGGCCAGCTCCCTGTCATCCTGACACCCTGTCGTTATTCGCTGGGAAATACGGACTTCCGGTGCATGATACGGAGGTCGACTTTCTCTGACGTGGCTGACTTCGTATAATGCGCCTTCGCCGATTTCGGCTGACACCTGTTCCGTGCAGGAGAGGCTGTCGCAAAGGCACGGGTTTTTGCCACAGCTTTTCAAATGATAATGACTAAAACGGGAGCACAGCGTTATGCGAATCATCATGTTAGGCGCGCCGGGCGCAGGCAAGGGGACTCAGGCCCAGTTCATTACTGAACGGTTTGATATTCCCCAGATCTCCACCGGTGACATGCTGCGTGCGGCGGTGAAAGCCGAGTCCGAGCTGGGCAAGCAGGTAAAGGAAGTCATGGCAACAGGCGGCCTGGTGTCTGACGACATCATCATTGCGCTGATCGAAGAGCGTATTCAACAGCCTGATTGCAAGAACGGTTTCCTGCTCGACGGTTTCCCGCGGACCATCCCCCAGGCTGAAGCTCTGAAAGACCAGGGAATTGCCATCGACTATGTGGTCGAAATTGCCGTGGATGACGAAGAAATTGTCAGCCGTCTGTCCGGTCGCCGGGTGCATGAGGGAAGCGGTCGTATCTACCATGTGAAATACGATCCGCCCAAGGTCGAGGGTAAGGACGACCAGACCGGAGAGCCGCTGGTTCAACGTGAGGACGACAAGGAAGAGACGGTTCGCAAGCGTCTGAAAATCTACCACGACCAGACTGCACCGCTGGTTGGCTACTACCAGGACTGGGCGTCGAAAGAGCCAGCCGCGGCACCGAAATACGTCCGTGTCGAGGGCGTTGGCAGTCTGGACAGCATTCGCGACCAGATCCTGTCTGAACTCAAATAAATTGGCATCCTGACCTGAGGTTTTCACACCGGTGAAACTGTTGGCACTGGATACGTCATCAGAGGGCTGCTCGGCAGCCCTTCTTGTTGATGGCGAAATCTCCGAACGCTTTGAGCTTGCCCCCAGAGGCCATACCCGGCTATTGATGCCGATGGTGCGGGAGCTTCTGGCGGAGAAGAATCTTGCTCCGGCAGAGCTTGATGCCCTGGCCTTTGCCTGCGGGCCGGGCTCTTTTACCGGTGTCAGGATCGCGACCGGTGTTGTGCAGGGTCTTGCCTGGGGGCTGGACATTCCGGTGGTGCCGGTGTCTTCACTGCAGGCCGTGGCGCTGGGTGCCATGGATGCTCTGGATCCTCACGAGGAAACCGGTATTGCGGTAGCCTTTGATGCCCGCATGGGCGAGGTGTATTGGGGCTGCTTCGCTGCCCGGGCAGGACTGCCTGCGGCGTTGGCTTCGGAACAGGTCTGTCCACCCGAGGCAGTCACACTGCCAGCGGGCCCCGAGCGCTGGTGCGGAGCAGGGCCGGGCTGGCAATACCGCTCCGCCATGCCAGCGGAGGTGTCAGGGCGCGTTGATCCCGTCGATGAAACCCTGGTGCTGCGAGCAGCCTGGGTTGCGCGCCTGGCGGTGATCGCATTCGGGCAGGGCAAGGCGGTGCCGGCGGAGCAGGCTCAACCTGTCTACATCAGGGATGAAGTGGCCTGGAAAAAACTGCCTGGTCGATAGTGACCCCGGCCGCCCGGGCTGATCCGGGCAAACCGCTTTGGGTAAAAACTGACCAGCTGTCTTTTCTTCCGTGCGATAATCTTCCATACTTCCATTTCACGTTTTCCTGTCATCCGGCCAGCGGTATCTGAACATGATTGGCGGAATTAACCCGGGTAACAATTTCAATTTCCAGACCGGCAACAACAGTCTGGTCAGGGAGCGCAGCGATGCGGCCCGTGCGCCGGCATCAACGCCCGAAAAAACACCTGACGCGGCCCGCCGTGACCTTGCCGATGGCAATCAGGGTGTTGTCAGCGACCGCAATGCGACCGAAAGCCTCGAGCGGCGTGTAGAAGCCCGTCGTGCCGCTGAAGACGCCCGTCTGGAGCGGTTCCGCGCAGACGAAGTGTCCCTGCCAGCCGCCAGGGCGCTGTCGACCTTTGCCTCTGTTGCCGCAGCCGGTCAGGAAACTGGCGGCAATGGTAGCCTGGCCGGAATTGATATTCTGGTCTGATGCCTGACTCGTCCCCGTCCGCTCCGTACGCCCTCTCTGAACGTTTCCAGAACATCGTCGCTGTTGCCCGCAGTGCATTGGGTGACCGATTGCAGGCCGATGCTCTTGCCGATTCGCTCGGGGTCCCGAATCTTGGTGTCGTCCGCCCCAGAGACATCCGCGACTTCCCGGTTTTACTGTTCCTGGATGAGCAGGGCCTTGGCCTGCAGATGACTGGCAAAGGTGCGCCGGGACCGGTGCGTGCAGAATTCGTGACCGGCAAGATGGGGTATCGGCGGGAGCACGGCGGTGGCGCGGGCCAGTTGGTGGCCAAGGCGGTCGGCTTGCAGAAAACACGGGCCGCATTGCATATCGTTGATGCGACGGCAGGGCTTGGCCAGGATGCCTTTGTGCTTGCCAGCCTTGGCTGCACGGTTACCCTGTTCGAGCGTAACCCGGTCATTCACGCTCTCTTGGCCGATGGTCTTGCGCGCGCAGCCCTGAATGTGGATTGTGCGGCCATTGTCGAGCGCATGCGACTGCTGGAGGGCAGCAGTATTGAATGGCTTGCCCGACCAGGCACCGAGGCGGCGGATGTTGTCTACCTGGATCCGATGTTTCCGCATCGGGACAAGTCGGCCCTGGTAAAAAAGGAAATGCAGGTTTTCCGCACTATCGTAGGAGACGACGAGGATTCCGCACAATTGCTCGCGGCCGCTCTGGAGCGCGCCCGTTACCGGGTGGTAGTCAAGCGGCCCCGTAAGGCATCGGCCATTGAGGGAGCAGAGCCAACCACCCGCATTGAGGGCAAGAGCAGCCGCTACGATGTGTACGCCATCCGGGCGCTGCCACCGCAGTAAACGCCATCAGGCACCCAGCATGGTGACCTGCTGGATTGCCTGTCGCTTCTCGACACTCAGCACCAGGCGGGCATCGTCCGCCACCTCATCCAGCCCCTCCCCATAGCAGAGCAGGCCATTGTCATCGGTAGTGATAACGCCATTGTTCTGCATATTGGCAATGAAGTTGCGGAACAGGCTCTTGTCGAAAAACTCCGGCGCATTCAGGCCGAACAGGATCGACATCCGCTCGGCCAGCAGCGCGCTCTGTTCTTCCAGTTCGGCGGCGCTGATCTTGCCCGAGCCGTATTTGCGGAGAATGCCCAGAGCGATGTGGTAGCGCTCTACCGTCTGGATGATGAAGCGGGACAGAACCCTGAGCCTCAGCATGGCTTCGGTGCCTTCCTCGGGTCGACCGATCCGGTCATCGTCCAGGGGCTTCAGCAAGTCATGTTCGATGAGAACGTCAATCCACTGATTGATGACCTTCCTGGCTTCATCGGGCTGGTATTTCAGGAACAGTTCCGATTGCAGGTAGGGGTAGGCTACGCTGGCGAGGAACACAATCTTGTCCCGGCCCAGCGAATCCTTGTTCTCGAAAAGGCTGGCGATCAGTGAGGGTAGCGCAAACAGGTGCTGGATGTTGTTCCGGTAATAGGTCATCAGGATTGCGTTGCTGCCTTCGAGGGCAATAATGTCGCCCAGCTTCTGCGGCTGGCGCGTCACCAGGCCCATGCCTTCACAGTAGGCGATCCAGTCCTTGCCGGACCCCTCGGGCAGGGTTACCGTTTCCGCATACGGGAAAGCCTTTAGCAGGGCGGCGTATTGATCCATCAAGCGGATCAACTGTCCCTCGTCCATGGCCAGTCGCTCGGTGCCAAGAAGAACCGTGGCGGCCATGCCGATCGGGTTTACCGCAACCGACGCGTTGATGTTCGACGCTACCCGGAAGGACAGCTCTGAAACCGCGCTGTTAAGCCACTTCGGACGATACTCGGCGTCGTAGGCCTCGTCGCGCCAACTACCGTGAACATCGTCCAGAACCTCAGACAAATGAATGGCTTCGCCAAAGTTGACTGAAACCCGACCAAAGGAGTTACTGAGTTTGCGAACGGTCTTGGCAAGACCGAATACGCTTTCTTTTTCCTTTTTCTTGCCACGAAGTTCACCCAGATAGGAACGGCCTTCCATCACCTTTTCATAGCCGATGTACACGGGCACGAACACGATGGGTTTGCGATGGTCCCGAAGGAAACTGCGTACGGTCATTGCCAGCATGCCGGGGCGGGGTTGCAGCATGCGGCCTGTGCGGCTTCGGCCGCCTTCGATGAAATACTCGACGGAATAGCCCCGGGAGAACATCACGTGCATGTATTCATTGAACACGGTGGCGTACAGCGGGTTGTCCTTGAAACTGCGGCGCATAAAGAACGCCCCGCCACGGCGCAGGATCGGGCCGACAATGGGCATGTTGAGATTGATCCCTGCGGCGATGTGCGGAGGCATCAGGCCATTCTTGTAAAGCACGTAGGACAGCAGCAGGTAGTCGATGTGTGAACGATGGCAGGGCACGTAAACCACGGCATTGTCTTGCGCCACTTCCTTCACCACCCGGATATTGTTGATGGCAATGCCGTTGTAGATCCGGTTCCAGAGCCATGACAACAGCACCTCCATGAATCGAATCGTGACAACGGACATGCTCGCCGCAATCTCATCCGCATATTTGTAGGCCTTGGCGCGGACTTTCTCTGGTGGTATGTCGTCTCTGGCAGCGGTCTCCCGGATGGCTTCCTTGACCGCCTGGGTGCGCACCAGGCCTGCCACCAGGGTGCGGCGATGGGACAAGTCTGGCCCCAGTACCGCCTGGCGAACCCGGCGGAAGTGGGTTCTCAGGATCCGGGCCAGCTTGCGGTTGGCCCGCTCCTCGCTGTGCCGGTATTCGTCGATCACCTGTTTCAGTGAGAGCGGCTGGTTAAACTGAACGTAGGTGTTGCGACCATGAACCATGATGATCAGTAACTTCTGAAGCCGGCCGGCGATGGACCAGGTGTCGGACAGCAAAAGTTTTACCAGGGACTTTTCCTTGTCCGGGGAGCGGCCCCAGAACAGGGACACTGGAACAATCTGTACGTCCTGGTCCGGATGTTCGAGCCCGTAGCGAACCAGGGCCTGAAACTCGTTCGTGGGTGCTGGCGCCTGACGCCCCCTGAAAAAGCCACCGATCCGGCGATAGAGGAAAAAGAAGGAGTGGGACGGGCCGTTCTTCACCGGAAGGGCTTCGGTGGCGCCAGGAAGTCCTGCACGGATAACTTCCTGCTCCAGAACCAGGCGGCTCGACAGCGAGCTGTATTGCAGCACGTAGCAAACCGGTTTATCGGGATCCAGGGCGAGGGCTTCAACGCTGTTGCCGCTGACATCAGTCCGGACCCAGATAAACAGTATCTTGCGGAAAAGGGTCAGGATCAGGCTGCGAATGCCCTGGTAAAGACGCATAAATGGCAACTCCGTTGACGAAACAGGTGCCAAGTTTACTTGGTTGAGTACAGGGCGGAAAGGTGGACCTTTCATTCTTGGCCGGTGCGGCAATGTGGTACATTTCCGATTGATCTTCCAATAACCCAGTTGATGCATCGAATGGTGATCGCAATGACTCAGTGGATACCGGGCTGGACGACCCGCCGGCCGGAAAACGGCGATCTGATCCTCGCGCTGTCGGGATCGGGTGTGGTCAAGCCCGATAACGGCTGGCTGCACAGCGGCGACAGCAGCCTTTTCCGGGGCGAATTGTCCGATTCCGTATCTCTGGGCAGTTACAATGGGCGCGGTGTATTCGTGACCGAACTGCCGGACACCGACGTCGGTAATCAGGAGGTTGTACCGCTGCGGGATGCGCTTTTGATGGTTAGCGATGCGCCGGCGGATATGCTCAGTACCGGCTTTCAGGTCTGGCAATGGTGGCGCGACCACCGATTCTGTGGCCGCTGCGGCGAGGAAACCGGTTTCCATCCGCGTGAGCGGGCCAAGTGGTGCGAACCCTGTGGCATTCCCTGGTACCCGAGGCTGGCGCCCTGCGTGATTGTCGTCATACGCCGGGATGATCGGCTTCTGCTCGCGAAGTCCTCGCGGGTCAAACGGCACTTCTACAGCCTCATCGCCGGTTTTGTTGAACCGGGTGAGAGTCTGGAAGGCGCTGTGCACCGTGAAGTGAGAGAGGAGACCGGGCTGGACGTCACCAACATCCGCTACCACGCCTCGCAACCCTGGCCATTCCCCCATCAGCTCATGGTCGGCTTCTTCGCCGATTACGCCGGAGGCGAGCTGGTTCTCCAGGAGGACGAGCTTGCCGATGCCGACTGGTTCCTGCCGGGCGATACGCCACCGGTACCACCGGAAACCACCATTTCTGGCCGATTGATCCGGGCCATGGAACACGAGATTTCCCGGGGAGGCATTCCGGTTTGAGCAGGCAGTCACCTCCAAGGGTTCTGGTGTTTGACTCCGGTGTCGGTGGTCTGAGCGTTGCGGCCTGCATTCACCGGCAACTGCCGGGACTGGAGATCGTCTATCTGGCAGACAACGCAGGCTTTCCCTATGGCGACAAATCCGAGGCGGTTGTGATCGACCGTTGTTGCGGTCTGATCACCAGAGCGCTTGAGCTCTACCCGTCAGACGCCATCGTGGTGGCCTGCAATACCGCCAGTACCGTGGTCCTGCCGCATTTACGTGCGATGACGGCGGTGCCGGTTGTGGGGGTGGTGCCGGCCATCAAACCGGCGGCAGCAAAGTCCGTGAATCGGCGAATGGGGCTGCTGGCGACACCGGCAACGGTTCGCAGACCTTATCTCGACAGGCTGGTCGAGGAATTCGCTGGCGATTGCAGGATTGAGCGTATTGGCCATCCGGGGCTGGTGCGCTGGGCAGAGGACCTGGTTTCCGGAATCGAGGTTCCGCTTGCCGAGCTGAGCGAAGCCATGAGGCCTTTTAAAGAGGCCGGTGTGGACACCGTGGTGCTTGGTTGCACTCACTATCCACTGTTACTGGAGAGTCTGAGGGCGAGTCTGCCGACGGTTCGTTTCTGGGTGGACTCGGGTGAGGCCATTGCCCGACGGGTAGCCTGGCTGTTGGAACAGACCGGTCGGCTTGATGTTGCTCAAGGCCCAGTTGCCAGCGCAGGGAAACAACCTGTGAGCGCTGCGCTGTTTTCAGGGCCGGCACCAAAGGGCATCGCGCCCTTCATGGCGGGCCTGGGGCTGGAGGCCAAACGGGTGAGCGAACACTGGCCTGGAGAGCCCCTGGGGGCTACAGCAACCGGGTCAGCTTGAACATGGCGAAAAACTCCAGCGCCGGAATCGACCGTTTGTGACAACAGTAGGTCTTGAAGTTGTCTCCCCTAAAGCGCGACTTTGTAAACTCCAAGCCTTTGAAGTTGTATAGAAAATTGCCCTTCTCGTAGAGCCCGTGCAACAGGCGTTTCAACAGCCTGCTCTCCTGATGCTCTGTTGCAGGATCCAGTGAAAGGGGTATCAGTCCGAGATCCAGATAAGGCACGCCTTCCGCCTTGAAGACCTCCATCGCATGAGCCATCAGGGTATAGAAAATGCCCTGTCGGAAATCGGCGTTGGCCCGGGAGATATTGGGCACGTAGCTGATAATCTCGTTGTTGCGATAAATCGGGTCAAAATAGATAAACCCAACGGCCTTGCCGTCCTGATAGGCGTAGAAATGCCGTTCGTTTTCGCGATAGTCCATTTCCATGGGACGTATCAGAAAGCGGATTTCATTGCTCTTGCATTTGCGGGTTCGAATCCAGGCCTCGGATATTTCACGGGTGTGATCGTCACTGAAACGCTCTTTCACCGTAATACCGTTTTTTTCTGCCTGGTTCAAAGCGGTTCGCAGGATCTGTTTTTTCTTTCCGCTGAGGGACCAGCGGCCCAGATCGATACGGGATTCGCTGCCAAACTGGGTGCCGTAGAGACCAAATCGCAGGTGCAGGAAATCGACGACGGGCTTGGAGACCTGGATGTAACTGGCGTTTGGAAAGCGCTGGTGGAAGCTCTCCAGCAGGTTGCCAAAGTCTTCCGGCGCACAGACGGGATCCGAGAGCACGAAGGTGCCGCCCCATTTGCGCATGTAGGCGATATACCCCATGCCCGGTACATCAAAATATTGCATGCCCGGTTGGAGCGTTGAAAACGACTGGGAATGGGTACCGTACTTCTTCAGGAAGCCGACCCGCTCGGTAAACGTGAATGAGCCGCTCTCAAGTGTGCCAACCCTGTCCAGTGCGAGTATCTGATCCGACATGCTGCTGCTCCCTGATTGTTTTTGTTGGGTGAATCTCTAGCAAAGTGCTCAGGCCTGCTTGCGTCCGAGAATGGACCAGTAGCAGTTCATGTTCAGAAGCTTGAAGTGCTTCTTGTCCGTGACCTGAAGGCCCAGCCGCTGCATGTGCTCGGGATAGTTGTAGATTTTGTGGAATGCATTGTTGGCGAACAGCCAGAAAATGAAGACGGCCATGTACCAGTAAAGCTTCTTGAACATTCTGGAAAGCAGGTTGCCAGTGGGGTAGGAAAAGTCACCAACAACGACCCGGGCGTCGGCTTTGCCCAGCCGTATCAGATGTTCGAGGACCCGGACCATCATGTCTTCATCGAACACGTTCAGGAAGAAATTGGCCACGACCATGTCGTACTGCTCGAACTCATCTACTTTCATGATGTCGCTGTGGATGCGTCGGATCGTGAGGTGTGGCGCCTCTTTTTCCTGAGCTTCGGCAAACTTCCGCAGCATGGTTTCGGACAAATCCACCACGGTCACGTCTGCACCTAGCTCGGCCGCCCGAATGGCGTCCCGGCCATGGCCAACTCCGGCAAACAGAATCTTGTCTCCGGGCCGGACGGTTTCCACATCCAGCATGGCGGTTTTGCAGCGGTGAATATTCTTGCCGCTATAGAGATTGCTGAGAAAATCGTAGACGGGACCGATGTATTTGTACTTGTCGCGCATGATGACTGCTGCCTGTTCTTGTTCCTTGGATGCTGTCACCGTTTTTGTCGTTATTGGTCCGAGAATGTCGGACATTCCGGTAATCAGCGCCTATGGATTCGAGCTTAGAGAACAGGGTGGGAGAAATATGTGCAGTAATGCGCATTTCAGGATACACAAAGTAACGTACTGCAATACTTTGCAAACCCTATCGCGCTTTTATATCGGAGTGTCTGACAATCGATAATCGTATGTCAGAATGAGGCAGCTTTGGCTCTGGTGGATCCGAGAGTTCTGGAAATCTCGGCGGCGGGCCTGGCAGGGCCGTAGAAGAAACCCTGGACCTGGTGGCAACCCAGGCTCCGCAGATAATCCAGTTGCTCGTCGGTTTCTACGCCCTCAGCAACGATCTCCAGCTTGAGTCCATGGGCCATGGCGACAATGGCGTTTACGATGCATGCACCGTCGTCGCCACTGCGGATGGCTTTCACGAAAGACTGGTCGACTTTGAGGGTGTGAATGGGTAGGCGATGCAGGTAATTCAGTGACGAATAGCCTGTGCCGAAATCGTCGATCGCGATCCGGACATCCAAAGCTGCCAGTTCACGGAGCTTCTGGGAGATCTGTTCCAGATCGTTCATGATCACGTTTTCAGTGATTTCGATTTCCAGGTTGCCGGCCGGGAAATTGTGGGCCTTTACCTGCTGCATCAGGGTTTCTACAAACCGCGGATGCTCAACCTGTATGGGGGACAGGTTGACGGCCAACCGGAGGTGGGTGTGGCCCTCCTGGATCCAGCGGCCGACATCCTGGCAGGCCTGGTCGAGAACACGCTCACTGAGCTGGCCTATCAATTTGGTTTCCTCCGCCAGGGGCAGGAAGTCTCTCGGGTAAAGCAGTCCCCGCTCCGGGTGCTGCCAGCGAACCAGGGCCTCAAGACCCACGACCCGGTTGGTTGTTGAGCACACCTGGGGCTGATAGAACACTCGCAACTCGTCCCGTTCAAGGGCCTGACGCAGATCCCGCTCGAGGTTCAGCCTGTTGGCCGTATCGATACTCATGCTGTCGGAATAGAAGCGGTAACCGTCCTTGCCCTTGCCTTTGACGTGGTACATGGCAATGTCGGCGTTCTGGATCAGCTGATCCATGGTCTCGCCGGCCTCGGGGAAGATTGCGATGCCGATACTGACACCCACAAAGACTTCGTGATCCCCCAGTTGAAACGGTGCCCGCAGGGCATCAATCAGCTTCTTGGCGATCTGTCTCGCGTCTTCGTGATTGTGGATGGAGGGCAGGAGCAGGGTAAATTCGTCGCCACCGAACCGGGAAAGGGTGTCGCCCTTGCGCAGGCATTTCTCGAGCCGGTGGGTCACTGCCTGCAACAACCGATCTCCCATCGCGTGGCCGAGGGTATCGTTGATGACCTTGAAACGGTCAAGGTCCAGAAACATAACCGCCAGCTTCTGGCCACCACGGTTGGCGTGGGTGATCGCCAGCTCAAGTCGGTCCTTGAAAAGTGCACGGTTCGGCAATCGCGTTAAAAGGTCATGGTAGGCCTGGAAATTGATGAAGGCCTCGGCTTCCTTCCTCTCGGTAACGTCACGTGCGGTCCCATAATAGGTGGCGCCGTTGCCACTGCCGCCTCCTTGCGTGTTACCGGAGTGCGGCCAGGTTTGCGGATCGATGGGAAAAGCGGTTATCTCGAAATGACGGGTTGCTCGCCGGCTGCCACGGGTTTTAAGGCGGACTTCCAGGGTTCGAGGGTTATCTGCAGTGATGTTTGGTCCCTTCAGGGCCAGTGTCCCGCGGGTCACGTCCCGGTCGTCGAGAATGTGGCGGAAATGCTGGCCGCAAAGTTCCGCTGGCTTATATCCGAGCAGGCTTTCTACCTTGCTGTTCACGAAGCAAAAGTGACCGTCCTGATCAAGCATGAACACGATGTCAGGAGAGCTGTTAACGATGTAACGATGCAGCGCCTCGGATTTCTCCAGCCGCATCTGGATATGCTCGTGGGCTTCGAGGAGTGACTTTTTTCCGATCACGCTCTCAACGGTGGCCAGCAGTTCCTCAGGATCAAAGGGTTTACGGATGTAGTCCAGGGCGCCCCGCCGCAGTGCGCGGCTCACAGCACTGAACGAACTTTCGCCGCTGACCACGATCACGCCGCAATCCGGCTGTCCGATGGCAAGGTGTGCCATAACGTCGAAACCTGTGACCTCGGGCATCCGGAGATCCAGCAAGGCCAGGTCGAAGGTTTGCTGGTCGATCAGCTCGCAGGCTTTTCGGCCCCCGTGAGCTTCCGCAACGTCATAACCCCGGCTACGCAGCAGCGAAGCCAGTGTATTGAGCAGGCGGGGTTCGTCATCTGCTACCAGTATCCGTGCCGTTAACCCGTGACTGAAAGGCTGATCAGTATGTTCAGGTGCCATCGGTCTGTGTCCGTTGTTTCTGCGTCAGTCGGTCTCATTCTTTTTGTGGCTGGCCGCTGGAAGCAGAATCCTGAAGGTGGTCCCTTCCTGCCCCGTGCGACAAGCAATGATGCCCTCCATGTCATCAACGAGCTGTTTCACAATGCTCAGGCCCAAACCGCTGTGGCCCTCTCCCTTTGTGGTTTTCACCGGTGAAAACAGGGCGTCCCTGACCTCACCGGGTATTCCTCTGCCTGTGTCCGAGATTTCCAGCTCAACCCAGGTTCGGTGGTTCTGCCACACTGGCGAAGACGTCCGTATTTCAACCGTGCCGCCATCATCCGCCAGGCTTTCCGCCGCATTTCGAACCAGATTGATCACAATCTGCCGAATCCTCGTGGGGCCAGCCGCAACCCGCGTTGGCTCGCTGCAAAGCGATAACCGAAGGCTGCGGCTATCTGAGCTGAACAGACTATCTTCAAGGATACGAGCCAGACTTTCCAGTTCGGCATTGAGCTCAACCCCGTCATCGCCCTGATCCACGGAGTCAGTATGGCTCATTTGCAGTAAAAGATTGCCCGCCCGATCCAGCTCATCCCGGATTACGTCCAGCTCCTGCTGGACACCAGCATCTTCAAGCCTGCCTCGCAGCTGGTAAATATACTGTCGGATTATGGTCAGTGGGTTGCTGACTTCGTGAACCTGTTTACGCAGCCGGTCGCGGGCGATCTCCTGATCCAGGCCCTCTGTACTGGCTTCGGCATCGGTTTGGGCCGGCACCCGGTCTGCCAGTACCGATGCCAACTGAGCCGTGAAGATATCGGCCAGTTCCAGGGTTGTTGGCAGATGCTCGTTGTCTGTGCCCAGGGCGAAGACACCAGGGCAGTCCCCGCCATTGTTAACCGGTACGGCAAGTATGGAGGGCGTATGGAGCAGTGACAGCAACTGTCGGTCGAGTACTGTTGGGGATCGATCACCAAGGCTGACTGGCAGGCCAGAAATAAAGGCTTCCGTAAGGACGCTGCCGCCGGGCTTGGCGGTGACCGCCAGGTCAGGGATGTCGCCAATGGTCCCGGACAGGAGCACAAGGTTTTCGCCTGTGTGCCCAAAGCACAGCGCCGGCAGGCCGGTGATCAGCGTTAGACTGTTGACCGTCTCGGCGAGAATGTCCTCGGTTTCTCCGGTCAGATCGGCAAGGTTGATCGCCTGGTTCGCCATGGCCTGGCGCAGAATTGTCTGTTTCAGCTGTCGAGAGGCGCTCTCGCCGCAATAATTTTCGTCCAGAGGAATCCCCAGCGATGCAGCCATACCCGAGACTTCGTGGCCGATGCGGCGATTTATCTCCCGGGTCAGTTCCTCGTTCAGCCCGAATACCGTGCCTGCCGCTGCAATGCCGGCGGCATCGGAGAGTGCCAGTCGGGTGGCCAGGCTGATCAGCTTCACCAGATGTCCGGCATCCCGTAGCTCCGACGGTAGTGCCTGCTGGTAGCGCATGGCATCGGCGGCCATTGGCCCCAGCCCCCAGGAGGCAACGAGTTCCGCTGCGATGTCGGACTGATGATCAAGATAGTGTTGCTTCGCCTCGGTGGCTGGCGTTTTAATAGCGATCAGCTCGCCAATGTTGTGAAGCATGCCCAACATGAAGGCTTCGTCAGGCTCCGGATAACGGGTCAGCGTTGCCAGGGCCCGGGCGGTCAACGCGGTGGTCAGCGAGTGTCGCCAGAAATCTCTGAGTTGTTGCCATTCGTCACCGCCCAGCTCGAATAGCAGTTGGCGCAGTGCTGCGGTCAGGACCAGCGTGTGAAAACGTCGGGTGCCGAGTCTCAGGAGTGCCTGGTCGACGGAGCGGATCGGAGTAGAAGGGCCGTACAGGGCGGAGTTGGCCAGTGCCAGGATACGAGCTACCAGTGCGGTATCGGCAGACACAATTTCGCTGATTTTCCGGTAGCTCTCGTCCTGATGGCAAGCCTCGAGCGCCCGCAAGGTGACTTCCGGAAGACTCGGTAGCTGTAGATCAGGCGCAATGTGCATAGGCTTACCTGCCGTGGGGCGAATCAATTCATTAACTGACGGAGCGTTCATTCTTATTGTCGGAAAAGAGCTTAGACAATAATCCGTCGTTGTTAAATACTTATTGCTCTTTTTTCAAGCAATATATTATCTGATTCGTGATATGTGTAGAATTTTTACAGGTTAAAATACAGAAAACCGAAAAATCAGGGACCTAGATTGCCGGTGATGAACGCCAGAGAACCTGTCAAGCACAATCCGAACCAACCTCGCACCATCGCCATAACGGGTGGCAAGGGTGGGGTGGGCAAGACCTCGGTCGCCCTGAATCTTGCGCTCACCCTCGCAAGGCAGGATAACCGCGTTCTGTTGCTGGATGGCGACACCGATCTGGCCAACGTCAGCATTATGGTTGGCCTTTATCCGAGAAAAACCCTTGCCAATGTGATGGCCGGAGAGTGTCGTCTTGAGGACATCATCCTGGAGACCGACTACGGCCTGCATATTGTTCCGGGGGCCTCCGGCGTGCAGGAATGCATGGATATGGGGCCAACGGAGAGCCTTCGCATACTCCGGGCACTGTATAACCTGGAAAACCGCTACGATTACGTCATTACCGACACGGCTGCCGGGCTTCAGGCTGCCGGTCTGCATATGATTGCCGCGACAGAGCTGGCCTGCATGGTGGTGACCCCGGACCCCGCGTCCCTTACCGACGCCTTTTCGCTGATCAAGGTTCTCCGGCGCAGGGGCTATAACCGGATTCCGAGCATTCTGGTGAATATGGCCCAGGGCGCCAGTCAGGCACGGTCCGTGTTCCAGCGCCTGGACGCCGCTGCCCAGCGCCACCTGGGAATCTCGCTCCACTATATGGGTGGTATCTGGCGGGACGAGACCCTTCGGCAGTCGGTTCTCAACCAGAAGCCGGTCGCGCTTCTGCCTGTTTCAGACCCTTCCTGCCGCCAGTTTCATACCCTCGCGGATATGCTTGATGTGCGGCTGTCCCAGTTGCCGAGACGAAAGGCTGGTATTGCAGCCTACTGGCACAAGGTGTCCAAACGAGGATCCGAGAGCCCGCTCAAAACAGTGACCAAGCCGGAGCCCGAAACCGAAAGTGAGGCTGATACCCTGAAAGATCGGTGCCTGCAGGCCGTGGGTGAGATTGAGTCTGTTTTTAATGCGGGGCCGATCGATCCTATGCTGCGTTATGAAGCATTTACCCGTCTTTTTGCACTGCTGGGGAGCACGCTGGACAGTGATGCCGTCGAGATTGTGCAAACCGGTCTCGGGTCGTTCCAGTGGGAGAGTCTCAGCCCCGAGCGAAAGAATCATCTGGCCATTCATCTTCGCGAGCTGGCGGACCAGATTTCACCCCTCGAACATAAAGCGGAGCCTGCCGAGCCGCCCCAATCCGTCCTCCGCGAGCCGTTTTACGATCGCATCAGCTTTGGTGAGCAGGATCGTCTGGTGCGCATACTGAAGGAACAGCCTGCAGATATCTCGCTGGATCAGCTCTTGCGATCTCTCTCCGGCAATGACCAAAGCAGCTCCTGATAGGCAGAAAAACCTACCTTCTTTTCCGTCATTTTTTTTACACTTTTTGTAGCGTAAGTTTGCTGTGTGTCACCGCTCTGTCACCGAAGTTGTGCAAGGATTGAGCATAAATCTGAATCGTGGCCCGCAATATGCAGCACATCTGTCGAATCTGATTCGCAAACTTTCCTCTGGTTGGCGGGTATGCGGCGACAACGAATTGAAATGAGAAGGAGTTCTCCCATGGCAACACAGCAGCTGAATCCCGAGGCGTCATCAAAAGTACTTGAGCGGCTCCGGGGCAAGCACGTTCTGATTACCGGCACCACGGGCTTTCTCGGCAAGGTGGTTCTGGAAAAGCTCATTCGCGCCGTTCCGGACATAGGCGGCATTCATTTGCTGATCCGTGGAAACAAACGTCACCCCGATGCGCGGGATCGTTTTTTTGAGGAGATCGCCACGTCGTCAGTCTTCGATCGTCTTCGCCAGGACGACAACGAGGCTTTCGAAACTTTTATTGAAGATCGTGTGCATTGCGTAACCGGGGAAGTGACCGAGCCTTTGTTTGGTCTGTCTGCTGACCGTTTCCGAAAGCTGGCTGGCGGCATCGATGTGGTTGTCAACTCCGCAGCCAGTGTGAACTTCCGGGAAGAGCTCGATAAAGCGCTTGCCATCAATACCCGTTGCCTCGACAACGTGGCCGAGCTTGCGCGACAGAACAAGTCGCTGGCGGTGCTGCAGGTTTCCACCTGCTATGTAAACGGCATGAATTCCGGACAGATCACGGAGACCGTGATCAAGCCGGCAGGTGAGGCCATACCCCGGAGCACTGAAGGTTACTATGAGATCGAAGAACTTGTCCGGCTGCTGGAGGACAAGATAGCGGACGTGCGTTCCCGATACTCCGGCAAGGCACTGGAAAAGAAGCTGGTGGACCTTGGCATCCGTGAAGCCAACCATTATGGCTGGAGTGATACCTATACCTTTACCAAGTGGCTCGGTGAGCAACTCCTGCTCAAGGCCCTGTCCGGGCGGGCACTGACCATTGTGCGCCCATCCATTATTGAAAGTGCACTCGAGGAACCCGCGCCAGGCTGGATTGAAGGCGTGAAGGTGGCGGATGCCATTATCCTTGCGTATGCCCGCGAGAAGGTTACGCTCTTCCCTGGCAAACGCGCTGGGGTCATCGATGTTATTCCCGTGGATCTGGTGGCCAATGCCATCATCCTGGCGGCGGCTGAAGCCGTTGCTGATTCGCCACGTCACCGGATTTACCAGTGTTGCAGTGGCAGCTCCAACCCGGTTTCCCTTGGGCAGTTTATTGACCACCTTATGGCGGAATCCAAAGCCAACTTCGCCGAATACGATCAGCTGTTCTACCGACAGCCGACCAAACCCTTCATTGCAGTCAATCGCAGACTTTTCGATGCCGTCGTAGGTGGGGTGCGCATTCCACTGAGCATTACCGGGAAGGTTCTGCGCATGCTGGGCCAGAATCGCGAGTTGAAAGTGCTCCGGAATCTGGACACGACACGCTCGCTGGCGACCATTTTCGGTTTCTACACCGCGCCAGACTATATCTTCCGGAATGATGATCTGCTGGCCCTGGCATCGAGGATGGGTGAGCTGGACAAGGTGCTGTTCCCGGTAGATGCCCGCCAGATTGACTGGTCGGTCTATCTGCGCAAGATCCACCTGGCAGGCCTGAACCGATACGCCCTCAAGGAGCGCAAGGTTTACAGCCTGCGCTCTGCCAAGGCCCGAAAAAAGGCAGCGTGAACCCAGGAGCCCGGTCGCAACGACCGGGCTTTTTTATGCGTGGTCGTTTCCTTCCCGGGTTTGCCATCGGCTCCAATCCAACTATCCTTTAAAAAGCTTCTCGTTCGGCGCAATTTACCGTTGTTTTCTTGCGGGTTACCGACCTTTTTGGGCTAAAAGTTCAGGCGGATTAGGACGTTAGTCTAATTCATTGTGTAGTGGCTAGCATGGTGAACTACCACTATCCGTCTAAAGGGCCGGAGAGGCCTCAACGTCTGAATTCCAAAACCGACAATGACAACAGACTCTGACTAAAGGGGGAGCACAATGACTGGTAAACAGGTATATCCGGTAAGCCCGGAAGTGGCCAAACAGGCCCTTCTGAACCGGGAACAGTATGAAGAAATGTATCGTCAGTCAGTCGAAGACCCGGATACCTTCTGGGGTGAGCACGGCAAGCGCCTTGAGTGGATCAAGCCTTACACCAAGGTGAAAAACACGACCTACGATTACAACAATCTGTCCATCAAATGGTTCGAAGATGGCCAGTTGAATGCCTCAGCCAACTGCCTGGACCGTCATTTGGAAAAGCGCGGCGACCAGACAGCCATCATCTTTGAAGGCGATGATCCCGCCGATTCACGCAACGTGACCTATCGCGAACTGCACGAGGAAACCAGCAAGTTCGCCAACGTCCTTAAAGGTCTGGGCGTGAAGAAGGGTGATGTTGTCACCATTTACATGCCGATGATTGTTGAGACAGCCGTCGCCATGCTGGCCTGCGCACGTATCGGCGCGATTCACTCCGTGGTGTTCGGCGGTTTTTCTCCGGAAGCGCTTGGTGCCCGGATTGTGAACGGCAAATCCCGCTTCGTAGTCACCGCTGACGAAGGCGTTCGTGGCGGCCGCAAGATTCCGCTGAAGAAGAACGTGGACGCGGCCCTGAAGAATGAAGATGCCGCCAATGTCGAGAAGGTGGTGGTTGTTACCCGGACCGGCAATTCCGAAGTGCCCTGGAATGAGGCCCGCGACGAGCGTTACGAAGACCTGATGAAGTCTGCCTCTGCCGACTGCCAGCCAGAGCCGATGAACGCCGAAGATCCGCTGTTCATGCTGTATACCTCGGGTTCCACTGGTGCGCCCAAGGGCGTTCTGCATACCACCGGTGGCTACATGGTCTATGCCTCCATGACCCACGAGTACGTGTTCGATTATCATGAAGGCGACGTGTACTGGTGTACTGCCGATTTCGGCTGGGTCACAGGTCACAGCTATATCCTGTACGGCCCGCTGGCTAACGGTGCCATCACCGTTCTGTTCGAGGGTGTGCCCAACTATCCGGACAGCTCTCGTATGGGGCAGGTTGTCGACAAGCACAAGGTCAACATCCTGTACACCGCTCCGACCGCAATTCGCGCCCTGATGGCGGAAGGCGAGTCCTGCATGAACGGCACTACCCGTGAAAGCCTGAAGCTGCTGGGCTCCGTGGGCGAGCCGATCAACCCCGAAGCCTGGGAGTGGTACCACCGGGTTATCGGCAACAGCAAGTGCCCCATCGTGGATACCTGGTGGCAGACTGAAACAGGTGGCATCCTGATTTCCCCGCTGCCGGGCGCGATTGATCTGAAACCCGGCTCAGCCACGGTACCGTTCTTCGGTGTTCAGCCGGCACTGGTAGACAATGACGGCAACATCCTTGAGGGCAAGACCGAGGGTAACCTCGTCATCCTGGACAGCTGGCCGGGCCAGATGCGGACGATCTATGGGGATCACGAGCGTTTCGCTCAGACCTATTTCAGCACTTACAAGGGCATGTACTTTACCGGTGACGGCGCCCGTCGCGATGAAGACGGCTACTACTGGATCACAGGTCGTGTCGACGATGTTCTGAACGTGTCAGGTCACCGTCTGGGTACCGCTGAAGTCGAAAGCGCCCTGGTTTCCCACGAGAAGGTCGCAGAAGCTGCCGTTGTTGGCTATCCGCATGACATCAAGGGTCAGGGCATCTATGTCTATGTAACCCTGGTACATGGACAGGAACCTTCTGACGAGCTGAAGAAAGAGCTTGTCCAGTGGGTGCGCAAGGAGATTGGCCCCATCGCCTCTCCAGATGTGATCCAATGGGCACCTGGACTGCCTAAAACGCGTTCTGGCAAGATTATGCGGCGTATTTTGCGTAAGATTGCCGCTAACGAACACGACCAGTTGGGTGATACCTCTACGCTGGCAGATCCGGGTGTAGTCGATGACCTGATCAGCGGTCGTGCGAACCAGTAACGCCTGTGTGTTACCAGGCCATGTACCTGTAAGGAATCTGTTGAATGGCACAAACAATTATCGTCGCTGATGATCACCCGCTGTTTCGCGCAGCATTGAAGCAGGCGGTCAGTCAGGCGGTGCCCGATGCCGAGACGGTGGAAGTCGACAGCATCAAGGCACTGCAGGCGGCGGTAGAGTCGCACCCGGATGCGGATCTGGTTCTGCTGGATCTCAATATGCCGGGTGCCCATGGCTTCTCGGGGCTCGTCTTCATGCGAGGCCAGTACCCGGGGCTGCCGGTGGTGGTTGTGTCAGGATCCGAGGAATTGCAGGTAATGCGTCGCTCGATTGACTACGGCGCTTCCGGTTTCATACCGAAGTCGGCGCCACTGCCAACCATTACCGAGGCGATTCAGGCGGTTCTGGAAGGGGACGTCTGGTTGCCGCAGGGAGTGGCCGACAAGATCGAGCGAATGCATTCAGATGCCACAGACTTTTCCGAGAAGCTGGCATCGCTGACGCCTCAACAGTTCCGGGTGCTGGGTATGCTGGCCGAGGGGCTTCTGAACAAACAGATCGCCTATGATCTGGATGTGTCGGAAGCCACCATCAAGGCCCATATCACGGCGGTGTTCCGGAAGCTTGGGGTGCGGAACCGCACTCAGGCGGTGATTGCGATCCAGCAGATGGAGATTGATCCATCGGATCAGTCCTTGTCTGGTAGCTGATTGGTTTTGATGGTTCGAATATAAAACGGGAGCCTTTTGGCTCCCGTTTTGTTTTTGGATGAGTGCCAGGCACGGTTATTTGCTGCCAGCGTAACCCAATTCCTTGTCGACCAAATTGAACAGCTCGTCACCCTTGTGCCAGCGGTCGAAGTTCTCCAGGAACTGATCCGTCAGTGCACGTTTCCAGCCGATGAAGTCGCCGGCCATATGGGCGGTCATGGTGACATTCTCCATGTCCCAGAGCGGATGATCTTCTGCCAGCGGTTCCTCTTCGAAGACATCGAGTCCTGCGCCGGCAATTTCGCCATTTTCGAGGGCCGTGATCAGGTCATCGGTTTTGACGATCGGGCCACGTCCAATGTTGATCAGACGGGCAGAATTTTTCATGGCCTTGAAGGCTTTTTCGTCAAACAGGCCTTCGGTCTGGGGTGTTAGTGGCGCCGCAATCACTACAAAGTCCGCATGCCCGAGCTGCTCGTAAAGGTCGTCATTGCCGTGTACCGCCACAAAATCGGGGTCCTCCTTCCTGGGCTTGCGGGCGATGCCGTGTGCTTTTAAACCGGCGGCACCGACCAGGCGGCCGATCTGCCGGCCGATCGAACCTGCGCCAACAACCAGAACCTGCTTGCCCTCTGCCCGCTCTGTGTCCCGATGTTTCCACTGGTGCTTCATTTGCAGCCGGATGGAATTCGGGAAATCCTTGGCGAACATCAGGATGGTGCACAGCACGTATTCGGCAATGGTACGGTCGAAAATGCCCCGCGCGTTGGTGACGGTTACATCGCCCCTGATCAGATCCGGGAACATCAGGGCATCGACGCCGGCACTGGTGGCGTGGATCCATTGGAGCTTGTCTGCGGTGTGCCAGGCGGCCGCGAGGGCCTCCGTGCGAAAGTCCGTCACCATCATGATATCGGTGCCCGGCAGGGTGTCGCGAAGGGTTGGCTCGTCACAGGCAAAGCGCACATCGGCGCGGGCCCTGACTGCGTCCATTCCCGGCGGTTCCTGCTCTCCCGGCGCGGTGAGAACGGTAACAACAGGTTTGCTGTGCTGAGTCATTGAGCCTCCGCCTTTTTGATGAATGACTTCGTTGAACTGGTCGTTGCCCCGAGGGGTAATAACAGTCTGGTCGGCAGGCTCTGTCGGGTCAACTTGCGAGGCACCGGAATTTCCACTCACAGCGTTGATGGCGGTACTTTCACGTACATCATCTATATGATTTTTTGTCTTGTAGAGGCCATCCATACTGACTAACCTGCAGGGGTAGATCTTATTTGCCCCGTTTGCAGGAGGTGTTTATGGCAGAAGCCGCCAACAAAGAAACTGGTCAGGAAAAACCGCGTAGAGTGAAGTACCGGAAAACCAAGGCCAGTTGGAACCCTGCCATGCAGGCGATCCCGGTGCCGGGTATCCGTCGCATGGTGAATATGGCGGCCACCATGAAGGATGTTATTCATCTTTCCATCGGTCAGCCTGATCTGCCGACCCCAAAGCACGTCATCGATGCCTACATCGATGCGCTCAACGCGGGGCAGACCGGCTATACCATGGATGCCGGCCTGCCTGAATTGCTGGTTGCCCTGCGCGACTACTACGGCAAGCGCTACAACCGGAAACTGACCCGGGACAATATCCTGATCACCAGTGGCGCTACAGAAGCCATGTACCTGGCTATTTCAGCCACCTCTGCGCCCGGGCGGCAGTTTATCGTGACGGACCCGTCGTTTTTGCTCTATGCGCCCCTGATTCGCATGAACGGTGGTGAAGTAAAGTTTGTGCAGACCCGGGCAGAGAATAACCACCAGTTGGATCCGGATGAGGTCATCAAGGCCATGGGGCCCAGGACTTATGCGCTGATCCTGAACAACCCCAACAACCCGACCGGAGCGGTTTACCCGCGTAGCACCGTGGAGACCATCCTGGAGGAATGTGCCTATCGGGGAATTCAGGTGTATGCCGATGAAGTCTACGACCACCTGATCTTTGATGACGAAGACTTCGCCAGCGTGCTGAACTGCTCGATGGATCTGGACAACATCATGTGCATCAGCAGTTTTTCAAAAACCTACAGCATGGCGGGTCTGCGGGTTGGCTGGGTGATTGCCAGTCAGGCGGCCATCAAGTCTCTGCGTCGCTTCCACATGTTCACCACCTCCGTGGCTAACACGCCGTCCCAGTTTGCCGGCGTCGCAGCACTGACCGGTGACCAGCAGTGCGTTCGCGATATGGTAGATATCTACCGTGAGCGCCGGGACAAGGTGGTCGAGCTGGTCGATCAGACCCCCTACATGACCGGTTACAAGCCTGGCGGTGCCTTCTTTGCCTTCCCAGATCTCCCGCCTCATGTCGATGGCTCTGATCTGGCCTTGCGAATGCTGAAGGAAACCGGCGTCTGCATGGTGCCCGGTGACGCCTTTGGCGAGGGATGCACCAACGCCGTTCGGATCAGTTTCTCCACGACCTGCGAGAAGCTGGAAGAGGCGTTCGATCGCGTCATCCCCTGGATGGCCAAGCAACAGTTCTGAGGTGATGCCATGTCCGCCCTGGATTCGGTACTGATTCAGTGCCCGTACTGCTGGGAGACGCTGGATGTCAGCGTCGACCCGTCGGTACCGGAACAGGAGTATGTCGAGGATTGCCAGGTCTGCTGCAGACCCATCTTGATACACGTGGTTTTTGACGACACTCTTACGCCTCATGTCGAGGCCCGGGCCGAAAATGAATAGAACGCCGATTTACGCCCTCCGTGCGCTTCTGGCCCTGCTGCTGGTGCTCGCCAGCGGTTGCGCCAGTCTGTCGCCCTATTCCATCTCCGAAGGCGAGCTGGAACGGCACCTTCAGGATGTGGTTCGCGACTTCGACCGAAACCAGCTGAGTAGTGGTTCGCCATTGAGCCTGAGTCTCGACGACGCCGACATTACCCTTGGACCAGATGGTCGCGATGTGGCGGTGATCGATGTGAGAGGTCAGGTAGCGCTGAATGCGCTGATGGCGAAGCTGCCCGTGGACATTGCCTTGAAGGTCGAAGGGGCGCCGGTTTACGACAGCACTGAGAAAGCCATCTTCATACGGCGGTTGCAGCTTCTTGAAAGCAGTATTGACTCTCCGTTCTTCAAAGGGGATTTGAAGCCTGTAACCGATACGGTCATGCGGTTGGTTGCCCAGATGCTGGAGACCATGCCGGTGTACCGACTGGACGAAACCGACTTCGCCCAGCGTATGTTCGGTATGATGCCGGTAGATGTGCGGGTAGCGCCTGGCCGGCTCGAATTTGTCATGGCCGACCAGTAACCCTGATTTATCGGGACAGCCGCTCGCAGATCGCAGAGCCGATCTCGTGGGTGCCTCGTCGGCTGCCCGAGTTTTCGGCAAGGTCTGCAGCCACTGCATCGAACAGCTCCTTGCCTGCTGCGGCAATGGCAGGGTCCTTGCGGCCCAGCCACTCGAGCATGCGGGCGGCGGTAAAGAGCATGGCGGTGGGGTCAGCCAGGCCCTGGCCGGCAATATCCGGCGCGCTGCCATGGGTAGGTTCGAACATGGACGGCATATCCGGATCCGTCGGGTTCAGGTTGCAGGAGGGTGCCACGCCCATGCCACCTGACAGAACCGCAGCTAGGTCGGTCAGAATGTCCCCCTGGAGGTTGCTCGCGACGACCACGTCAAAGGCCCAGGGGCTTTGCACGAACTTCATGCAGGCCGCGTCCACCAGCTCATGATGCGTGGCCACGTCCGGGTAGTCCTTGCTTATCTCCTCGAACGCTTCGGTGTACATGTCGCCCCAGTAGCGCAAGGCATTGCGCTTGGTGACCAGGCACACCTGGCTTTCACAGGTTCTGCCATCCAGGGTCCTGAATGTCCGTGTGCGACCCTCCGAAACCCGGTCTGCGGCGCGGTTTCGGGCCTGTTCAAACCCATAGCGGATGATCCGGTCGGTTGCCTTGCGTGTGAACACCTCCATCTGGGTGGCCACTTCATCCGGCGTGCCCTTGCGCAGACGTCCACCCTGGCTGACGTACTCACCCTCGGAGTTTTCCCGAATCACCAGCATGTCGATGTCCTTGGCGCGCTCATCGGCCAGGTACTGGCGGGCACCGGGCAGAAGCCGGGCCGGACGTTCGCAGACCCACTGGTCGAACCCTTTGCGCATGTCCAGCAGTGGCGCCAGTGAGATGCTGTCTGGAAGCAGGTATCGGTCCGGATCGTCCATAGGGCCCGGATCGCCAAGGGCACCCAGAAGGATGGCATCGTACTTCTGTAACTGCGCCAGGGCATCCGCGGGCATGGATTCGCCATGCTCCTCGTGCCAGGCGTGGGATGGCCAGGGGAATCGAGTCCACTCAAGGTCCAGGCCGTGTTTGGCGCGCAGGGTCTCGAGGCAGCGCACAGCCTCGGCAACCACTTCAGGACCTATGCCGTCGCCCGGGGTTACAGCGATGCGGGTAGTTTGGGCCATTAGGGAAACTCCTTTTGTGGACAGACACGTATAAACGACAAACCCCAGTTTAGTCATGTAGGCAGGGGATGCCACCGTTTGACACGCTTTAACCAGAAAGTGGTTTTACCGGGGAGGGGATCGCGGCTATATTGGGTGAAAAATACGCCATATAAACATAGCAAAACCGCCAGAAGTGAATTCAGGAGTTGAAGTGAACCAACCCGCCGTACTGTTTGACGAGTCTCGTTGCGAGCAATGTGCATGTGGAGAGGGGTTGGATTTTTCCTTTACCTTCGCGTTCCAGCCCATTGTTGACGTTCTCAACAAATCTGTTTACGCCTACGAGGCGCTGGTGCGAGGCACCGAGGGTCAGGGGGCGATGAGTGTCCTCTCGAAGGTAACCGAGCAGAATCGCTACGCCTTCGATCAGGTTTGTCGGGTCAAGGCGGTCAAGCTTGCCGCCAGGCTGAACATGGAGCCGATGCTCAGCATTAATTTTATGCCCAACGCGGTGTACCGGGCCGAGTACTGTATTCGCACGACCCTGGCGGCTGCCAAGACCTACAATTTTGATACCCGGAAAATCATTTTCGAGCTTACTGAGGACGAACAGCTGACCTCCACATCTGTCGACCACCTCGTGTCGATTATCGAGGCTTATCAGGAGATGGGTTTCAGCACCGCCATTGATGATTTCGGGGCCGGTTTCTCACGGTACAATGTCATGATGGCCAGCCCGCCCGATCTGTTGAAGCTGGATATGGCATTGATCCGTGATATTGATCGGCAGCCGAACAAGCAGGCCGTTGTTGCAGGCATCATTACCATGATGACTCAGCTTGGCGGCCAGATCATTGCTGAGGGCGTCGAAACCAAGGAAGAATACTTCTGGTTGCGCTCCCAGGGGATCAATCTCTACCAGGGCTATCTATTCGCCAAACCGGGGTTCGAGTGCCTTCCGGAGCCCGTGTTTCCGGCCTGACGGGCCTCTAAACTGACAGGAACGACACCTTGCTATACCGAATGATCACCCTTGTCGGCGGACTGGTTTTTGTCATCATCCTGTTCGCTCTGATCTGGTTTTTCTGCAAGAAATTTCTTGAGCACCACGGTGTCACCGACCAGGTCAAAGACCGGGCCATGGTTCTGGCCACCTGGACCTTTGCCGGTATCAGCGTCGGACTGGTATTCGCGGTGGTTGGTGCATTTGTCCTGGGCCCCTGGGCTTTCTACCGAACCCTGAGGGGCCACGATGTGGAGATATCCGATGGTGCCGCCGTCTGGTGGGGCCTCGGCATCGTAATGGCGTCCCTGGGGATCACGGCTATCGGATTCTTCGGTTTCCTGATGGTGGTTGGCGCCTACTGAGGCTCAACTGATTGCCTTCAACTGCTCCCGGAACCAGATCAGCGCCGGCTCCCGCTCGTAAGCCTTGTGCCAATACAGGTGCACGTCGATAGACGGCAGGTCCGCCGGCGGATCCATAATCCGGATGTTGGCCCGCTCGGCGATAATTCTGGCGTAAGCTTCCGGCATGGTCAGCAGCAGATCGGTCTCTTCCACCACTCTGCAGGCGGCATAGTAGTGCTGACACCGCAAGCGGATACTCCGTTGTACCCCCAGTCGCGATAGTTCAAAGTCCTCGATCCCGGGTCCTTCGGTCCGCGAGGATACCAGCACGTGTTTTGCGGACAGGTACCCTTCCATATCCAGCGACTCTGTTGCCAGCGGGTGCCCCTCCCGGGCCAGAACCACCAGACGGTCGCGCCTCAGGAGTTCGTGGGACGTCTGGTTACTCACGGGCAACAGCACATCCACGGCAAAATCCAGTTTGCCGGCCGCCAGTTGCGTCTCCATGTCGCGCCTCGCGATCCTCTGGCTGACAATTTCCAGTTCCGGATAGGCGTCCAGGCGCGCCATCAGGCGGGGCAGGAAGGTCGATTCCAGAATGTCACGTAGCCCGAGCGAATAGGTTTTACGCTGGGTGGCCGGATCAAAGGCATGAAACTGGTTTACCGCGCCCTGGATCTGGGTGAGCCCCGGTCGCATGGACTCAAGGAACCGCCGGGCCAGTGGTGTTGGCACCATCTGGTTGCCCTGACGGGTAAACAGGGGGTCGTCAAAATGGTCCCTTAGCCTCGACAGGGAATGACTGACAGCCGGCTGAGTGAGATGCAGTGACTTGGCTGCACGAGTCAGGCTTCCCTCCCGGTAGATGGTGTCGAACACGTGCAACAGGTTCAGGTCCAGGCGGTTGAGGGCCATGAGCGGGATCCGTTTCTGGAGAATTTGAATAAGTTTGGTTAATAATAAACGATAAGAATAATTCAGTCGCGTAATAGTTAAGTTATCCCTAGACTGGTCTCAACGTGATGATTCCGTGCACGCCACCGTGCAACCGTTAGCGAGGAGACGGCGATGGATTTCAATATTTCCGAGAAAGGCCAGGATTATCTCAACCGCGTGAAGCAGTTCATGAAGGATGAGATTTTTCCCATCGAAGAGCAGTACCACAAGGAGCTTGCCTCACTGGATAACCGCTGGGTTGTGCTGCCGATCATCCGGGAGCTAAAGGAAAAAGCCAAAGCCCAGGGCCTCTGGAACATGTTTTTCCCGGACGAAAAATACGGCTGTGGCTTGTTGAACTCCGACTACGCCCTGATTGCCGAGGAAACCGGCCGCAGCTTCATTGCCCCGGAGATTTTCAACTGCAACGCGCCAGACACCGGCAATATGGAAGTATTGATCCACTATGGCTCTGAAGAGCAAAAAGCCGAGTGGTTACCGCGTCTGCTGAGCGGCGAGATCCGCTCCGCCTTCTGTATGACTGAGCCGGCGGTTGCCTCTTCCGATGCCACCAATATGGAGGCAACGGCCGTTGTTGAAGGCGACGAAGTGGTTCTGAACGGTCGCAAGTGGTGGAGCACCGGTATCGGGCATCCCGACTGTAAGGTTGCCATCTTCATGGGTCTGACGGATCCGGATGCGCATAAGCATCGCCGTCATTCCATGGTGCTGGTGCCGCTGGATACGCCTGGCGTCAAGATCGAGCGTATGCTGCCGGTATTCGGTGAATATGATGAGCCCTATGGCCATGGCGAGGTGCTTTTTGACAACGTCCGTTTGCCCAAGAGCGCATTCATTGCCGGTCCGGGTCGGGGATTCGAGATTGCCCAGGGCCGTCTTGGGCCGGGCCGAGTGCACCACTGTATGCGGGCGATTGGTGCGGCAGAGCGCACGCTGGAGATTCTGATCAAGCGGGCAACGACTCGTGAGGCCTTCGGGCGGCCGATCGCCAAGCTGGGCGGCAATCCGGATATCATTGCCAATGCCCGCATGGCCATTGAGCAGGCCCGTCTGCTCACGCTGAAATGCGCCTGGGCACTGGATACCAAGGGCATCATGGGGGCGCTTCAAGAGGTCTCCATGATCAAGGCGGTGATTCCATCCATGCTGCAAACCATTGTGGATCAGGCCATTCAGATTCACGGTGGTGCCGGAGTCAGTGATGACGATTTCCCGCTGACACAGCTGTTTGCCTATGCCCGTGTTTTACGCCTGGCGGATGGCCCGGATGAGGTGCATCGGGCTATGGTGGCCCGTCTTGAGCTGCGTAAATATAAAAATTGAGAATCTGAATCGGGAGTCTGGATTCGGCGGAAGGGTGTTTCTGAAACACGCTCCTTGCGGCACGTCCCTGTGACGCTTGGGCTCCGCCATCCATGGCTCCGCACAGTTTCAGAAACACCCTTCCGCCAAATCCGTCGTACTTCGGAGTTGGTTTCAGTTTTTAGCAAGATAACAGCGGGGAAGCATTGATGACTCAGAGAGTATTCATAACCGGAGGCGCCAGCGGACTTGGCCGCGCCATAGCACTGCGTTATGCCAAAGAAGGCGCCAAAGTCTGCATCGGCGACATTAACCCGGAGCAGGGTGTTGGCGTCGAGAAAGAGATTAATGCGGCCGGAGGCGAAGGTTATTTCGTCGAGTGCGATGTTCGACGCCTGACCGATTTCGAAAAGGTCCGCGATGATCTTGTGAAGAAATGGGGTGGCGTTGATGTGGTGGTGAACAACGCTGGCGTTGCCTCTGCCGGTTCCATTGAAGATACCACCATGGCGGATTGGGAGTGGATTCTCGATATCAACGTGCTGGGTGTGGTTCGCGGCTGTAAGGCGTTCACGCCGCAGTTCAAGCAGCAGGGCTCCGGGGCATTTGTGAATGTGGCCTCCATGGCCGGGCTGATGCTGGCGCCGTTGATGGATAGCTACAATGTGACCAAGGCCGGGGTGATTGCCCTGTCTGAAACCTTGAGCCAGGAGCTTCGGGATGCCGGTATTCATGTGAGCTGTGTATGCCCGGCGTTTTTCCAGACCAATCTGACCAGCAGCATGCGTTCAGATATCCCCGGAATTCAGCAGAACGTGAACAAGCTGATGAAGCGCTCGACGGTAACCGCCGAGGACGTGGCCGAGGATATTTTCCGGTCGGTCAACAACAAGAGCTTCTGGGTACTGCCCCACGCCAAGGAGCGCCGCATGTGGATGCTCAAACGCCATGCGCCCAAGGCTTTCGACTGGCTGATGCATCAGGAAAGCAAGCGCTGGATGAGCAAGATGGGTGGCAGCAAGGCCTGAATGCGCGGTTTTTTTACTGTTTTAAACTGAAGATTCAAAAGGAGAGTCCTGAATGACCCAGATCGACGAGGCCGTGGACATCCGGGAAGGCGAGGAGCTGGACACTGGCGCCGTAGACCGGTTCATGAAAGAGGCGATCCCGGATCTGCAAGGCGAGCCAGAGATTCGTCAATACCCGGGTGGCGCCTCAAACCTGACCTATCAGGTGGATTACGGCGACCGGTCCTACGTCTTGCGCCGGCCGCCGTTTGGCAAGATTGCCAAGTCTGCCCACGACATGCTGCGTGAGGCGAAGGTCATGCGGGCGCTCAAACCGGTTTATCCCTACGTACCCAACATCATTGCCATTTGCGATGATCACGACGTGCTGGGTTGCGATTTCTACGTGATGGAACGGTTGAAGGGCATTATCCTGCGCCAGGACTTTCCCAAGGATTTCGAGCTCAGTGAAGCCGATACCTGCAAGCTTTGCCTGAACGTGATCGACAAACTGGTGGATCTTCACCGTGTGGATGCCAAGGCAGCAGGCCTGGACAAGCTGGGCAAGGGCGAGGGCTACGTTCAGCGCCAGATTGGCGGTTGGAGTGACCGTTTCCGCAAGGCCCGCACCGACGATGTGGGTGACTTTGAGCAGGTAATGAGCTGGCTCAATGACAAGATGCCAGAAGACATTGCCCAGGTGGTGATCCACAACGATTTCCGCTTCGACAACGTGGTGCTGAACCCGGACAACCCGTTCGAGGTCATTGGCGTACTGGACTGGGAGATGGCCACCATCGGTGATCCGCTGATGGATCTTGGAAACAGCTTGGCCTACTGGATTGAGGCGGACGACGAAGGCCCTTTCCAGATGCTGCGCCGCCAGCCGACCCATCGCCCGGGCATGCTTACCCGCAAGGAAGTGGTGGCTTATTACATGGAGCAGTCCGGCTTAAAGGTCGACAACTTCGACTTCTATGAGATCTACGGCCTGTTCCGGTTGGCAGTGATCGTCCAGCAGATCTATTACCGTTTTTACCATGGCCAGACCAAGGACAAGCGTTTCGCCGCCTTTGGCCATGCCGCTAATTATCTCGAGAAGCGCTGCCAGCGGTTGATTGCGGAGAGCTCCCTGTAATGGCGACGATTTATCTGGTTCGTCACGGCCAGGCCAGTTTCGGGAAAGAAAACTACGATCAACTGTCTCCCACGGGCTGGGAGCAGGGTAGGGTGCTTGGCCGCTGGCTGGCGGGCAAAGTGGAACCGGCAGCGGTTTTCGGAGGCGATCTGGAACGTCACCGGGAAACCGTTGAAGCCATCGCCACCGGGTACGGATCCAAACTGCCCGATATGCAGGTGGTTCCCGGTTTCAACGAGTTTGATCACACCACTGTGGTGGCCCGGTACCGCCCGGAGTGGAGTGACCGCGCGGTGATGGCGCGGGACCTCAAGGCGTTTCCCAAACCGGCCAAAGCGTTCCAGGAGGCCTTTGTGCACGCGGTGCATCGCTGGGCCTCGGGCGAGTTTGACCACGAGTACGAGGAAAGCTGGCCGGACTTCAAGGCCCGCGTTATGGCGGCCTTCGAGGAAATGATTGACTACGCCGATGGCGGCGATGTGCTGGTGGCGACCTCCGGCGGGCCGATTTCCGTGATCGCCCAGCACCTGCTCGGTCTTGATGACGCCCGGGCACTCGGTCTGAACGAGGTGATCGCCAACACCAGTGTGTCGCGGGTCCTTTATTCAGGCCCCCGGCGCAGCCTGGCCGTTTTTAATAACTACAGCCACCTGGAAGCGGATGATCCCGCCCTGGTGACATTCCGATAGCGAATTGAGGTGAACGAATGAGCAGCAAGAATCTGTTTGATCTGACTGGCAAGGTTGCCCTGATTACCGGTGCCAGCCGCGGCATTGGCGAGAGTATTGCCCGGACTCTGGCCGAGTATGGCGCCCACGTGATCGTAAGCAGCCGCAAGATTGACGGTTGCGAGGCCGTTGCCAGCAGTATCCGGGATGCCGGTGGTAGCGCCGAAGCCTACGCCTGCCATATTGGTGATATGGACCAGATTGAAAGTATCTGGGGGCACATTGAGCAAACCCACGGCAAGTTGGACATTCTGGTGAACAACGCTGCCGCCAACCCTTACTTCGGGCCGGTAGAGGACACCGACCTGGGAGCGTTCAACAAGACCGTGGATGTGAATATCCGGGGCTATTTCTTCATGTGCGCCCGTGGCGCCCAGATGATGAAGAAAGCCGGTGGCGGCTCGATTGTGAACGTGGCGTCCGTGAACGGTGTAAATCCGGGCCACTACCAGGGCATCTACTCGGTCACCAAGGCCGCCGTGATTTCCATGACCAAGTCCTTTGCCATGGAGCTGGGTCAGCAGAAAATCCGCGTGAATGCGCTGCTGCCAGGGCTGACCGATACCAAGTTTGCCAGCGCCCTGACTACGAACGAAGCCATTAAGAAGCAGGCGATGGCCCATATCCCCATGAAGCGGGTGGCCGATCCGGGCGAGATGGCGGGTACGGTGCTATATCTGGTTTCCGATGCTTCCAGCTACACCACGGGCGCCTGCATCAATGCCGACGGTGGCTACCTGACAGTCTGAGTAATCGTTGGGGTCGGATGACCGCTTTCATCCGACCCCGCCTTCACTACGTCCGAGCTTATCAGGCCGGCGAACAGGTCAGTGCCTCGAAGTCATCGTTCAGCTCCACCGTCCGATCCTGGAGCTGGGCCAGTGTTTCCCTGTCACCTGCCATAATCAGGTCGTGCATCAGGGAGGACATGGCAGCCCGACTTTCTGCCATCATGGCTTTATAGGCCTCACCACGCACCTCTTCGGAATTCAGAATCAGGTATTCCAGCTCCGCCTCGAACGTCGGCGCGTTTCTGTTTTCCAGCAGTTCCAGCAAGGCCAGTTGCCAGTTCCTTCGACCCTGCAGCCAGATCTCAGTCTGCTCGCCCCGATTGGCTGACCATTGCCGCACGATGTCGCGCTGCTCGCTGTTCAGGTCCCCCAGCCATCGCTCAACCCGCTCCGCGGTTCTCTCTGCGCGTGCTTCGGCTGTCGCCTCCGGGGAGTCGGCCAGGAATTCGTCTTCCATTTCCCGCTGACTTTGCGCCATGTTGTTCGCCAACTCCTGCACCTGTTCATCGCTCAGGCTTGAGAGAAGGTTTACCGCGACAGGCGTTGCCTTTTCCAGAAGACTCGGGAAGAAACTGAAAAGCTGTTGTTGATGGTAGTCGACGGTGGCCTTGTCGGGTGGGTTGCTGGAAACATCAGACTCGAGTTCATCCAGCCAGGCCTGGTAGCGGGGCAATTCGGCACTGCAATGCCATTGCCGCAATTGATCAATGTCGCTGTTGAGCTGCTGTTTCTGGTCGGCCGTCAGTGTCACGTAGTCTTCTACCCACCACACGATGCCCCAGTCCGCGTATCGATAAGCCATCTTGGTCGAGCTGCAGCCAACCAGTCCAAGGACCAGTACCAGAATGAGAACAAACGGTTTGAAAAAGCCGGGTGTCCAGTCTTTGGCAGTATCCATGGCGCACCTGTCTTGGTAAAAAAGCTTATCGAAAAAAGATTGCAAGCTCACTATCATTTCATTTTTGAGTGATATCAGTGTACGACATATCACGCCTTTCAGATGCTGCTCCGGGGAACCCTGGAGCATTGTTCAGGAGAAGTCATGAGCTAAATGAGACTTTCACGTCTACGCCAGCTGATCTTTGGCTTTTACATGTCCGGAATTATGTCGCTGCTGATGTCCGGGGTGATCACCTTCATCAACACGGGCATCGACGGCGAATTCCATTACCGGTGGGGGCCGGCTTTTCTCGTTGCCTGGGCCGTTGCTTTTCCTCTCGTGACCTTCATCGCCCCGCTTGCCGGGAAGATGACTGAGTTCACCATGCGCAGGTTTGATTAATTGCGTACATCTGTAAGCTTAAATGTCAAAAGATGCAAATCCGTTCTTTCTGACTCCCCGAAAATGCATTGACGCATGATTCATGGACGGAAATTGTGCAGGTTCGAACCACTCAAATCCTGGTAAACAACCTCAAAAGTGGGGAGTTTGAAAAATGAAGACAAAATATGCTTTACCGATGGTTTTGGCGGGTAGCGTTGTGCTATCCGGGTGTTGGCTTGATGACGATGATGATCCAGCAACAACCAGTGTTCGGGTCCTGCATGCGTCCTCTGATGCACCTGCGGTGAATGTACGGGTGAACGGTGATGTTGTCGTTCCAGGTGCTGATTACAAGCAGGCTGCCGTCCTCACTCCGGGTGCCGGTCTTGCCGATATCGCGGTTGATGGATTGCTGCCCGGCGGTGCTACCGCGACTGTAATTTCCGCTGACGGCGTATCGCTGCGTGCGGATACCAACTATGACGTGATCGCAGTTGGCAAAGTTGGTGACGAGACCATTGAGCCGCTGATCTTGACGGATGATGGTGCCCGTGATGATGCCAACAGTGCGCGTCTGAGGGTTGTCCATCTTTCGCCCGAGGCAGAGACCGTTGCCGCTGGTCCAGTGGATGTATATGTGACTGCATTTGGGGATCCGCTCCCTGCTGAAGCTACCTTCAGCTTCTCCTTTAAAGAAAGTGTTGGCCCACTGGAGCTGCCTGCATCGGACGATTATCAGATCCGGGTTACCGCTGCAGGATCTAACGGAGTTGTATTCGACAGTGGGCAAATTGGGTTGCCAGTGGGTTCTGATCTGCTGGTAGGCGCTGTTGACAATACGGTCTTCGGAAGTTCACCTGTGAGTCTTTTGGTTCTGAACGGCGCTGAGGTATCCGAACTTCTCGATATTGGAACGGGAGCTGGTATCCGCGCAGTTCATAATTCATCCGCTCCCACTCCGAATGTCGACATTTATCTCAACGAAGAGCCCGATGGATCGCCTGCGGCCACTGATCTAGCATTTGGTGAAACAGTGCCTGGTGCGCCGTCAACAGGCGAGTACGTTCCCCTTGATGCCGGCGACAACCGTGTTGCAGTCACAGCTACAGGAGTGACTGCTTCGACTGCTATCGATGCAACTTTGAATTTTGCGAACGGCGATTTAAACACCGTTGTTGCCGCAGGTGTACTTGCGGAGGGGCTTGATGCTTTGGTTTTTGCTGACAACAATCGTCGAATTGCCACAGAAGCAAAACTGAGGGTTATACATGGAGCGATTGAAGCGCCCACAGTCGATGTGTTCCTTATTCCGACGGACGCTGGGGGTGCCGAGAACACGCTCATAGGTAATTCCATGCCTGCTCTGGACGACTTCAATTATGCTGAGTCCTCCGGTTACCTTGGCGTTGCCGAGGGGAACTATGTTGTCTTTATAACTTCGGCGGATGGCGCTACCGTGCTTTACAAGTCCCCAAGTCTCAATCTGGAAGTTGGCGGTGTCTACACTGCCATAGCCCGGTTGAATGAAGGGCCCGAAAGCGTCGCCACGGTAACGCTCATGGACGATTTTGTTCCAGTTATAGAGTAAGTTCGGAAGCAAGATCGAGCTTGAAAGCCCCGGCTTACGCCGGGGCTTTTTATTGAATGCTAGTCTCAGAAGTGCCGGAAGCCGCATGTGAAATAGCGGTCCCGGTCGGCGGCCTGAAATGCAGCGAATAGAGAATACGGTCCAGCACGGCCTGGCCATTCCAGGCAGGATCGTTATTGACCATCCCGACCACGGCCCAGGTGGTGTTATTGGAATCGCGGGTGAATCCGGCGATCGATCTCACATCCTCCAGGTAACCGGTCTTGATGCGACCCTCGCCATCCATGCCGGTGTTGCGCAGGCGGCGTGCCATGGTTCCATCCATCGCGATGATAGGCATTGAGGCCATGAGGTCTGCCGAGTAGGCGCTGTTCCAGGCGTGTTCCAATATTTGAGCGCCCTGGCGCGCGGTGATCCGCCCGTGTCGGGTGAGGCCAGCGCCGTTGTCGATCACCATGCCAGCGGTATTGATGCCCTTGTTTTCAAGCCAGTGGTAGATCACCCGTATACCGGCAACCCGGTCATCGCTTTCATCTTCCTGGCGGTTTTCCGCACCAATGGTGAGGAGCAGTTGGCGCGCCATCACGTTGCTGCTCCACTTGTTGATGTCCCTCACCATGGTAACCAGGTCCGGCGAGGTGGTTTTCATTACCAGTCGGGCATCCTCAGGCGTTACGCCATTCAGGTCTCCACCAGACACCACGACGCCAAGGTCTGCCAGCAAGGAGCGAATCAACGAGGCGCTGTACTGCTCATGGGACAGCAATGAAAGATAGGTGGTGGTTCGGCAGCCCTGGGGAAGTTCACCGGTTACCCGAACGGTCACCCGGTGGTCTTCATGAATGATGGGCTCCCATTCAAAGTTTCTTCGTGATGGGCACGGGCCTTCTGCAGTGGCAACCACACGGTTGTCGATGACAACTTCGCCCAGGGAGGGCGTGCTCCAGGCCTGGGTGCCACGCTCATCGGCACGAACCTGGAAATGCATCAGGTTCAGGTTGGTCAGATAGGCGGACGGTTCCACCAGAAACGGCGCGTGGGGGTTGTCGCCGTTGTCTTCAAACGCAGGAAAACCACCGTCTACCTGAAAGTAGGAACCATCAAGGATCAGGTCTCCCTCGATTCTGGTAATTCCCATGCTGCGAAGCTCACCCAGTGTGGTCCAGAGGCGTTCAATAGTGAGCTTGGGATCGCCTCCGAAGCGGACGTAGAGATTACCCTTGAGAGTGTCGCCGACCATGACACCGTCGGTCAGGAAATCGGTATCCCAATGGTGGTTGGGCCCGAGAACCTCCAGCGCCGCAAAGGTTGTCACCAGCTTCATGATGGAACCGGGGCTCATCAGCGCATCGGCATTGATGTACTGATTGATGCCGGGCCCATTCAGCGGAATGGCGGCCATGCTCATGGCGTCTTCATTTTGGAGGGACTTGAGCGCGTAATCCTGAAGCTGGTTCGTCCAGAGGCGATTTCCCGAGAAACCGGAATTATCGTCTTCGGCGACCACAACGGACGGGGTGGTAATCACGGCAAGGGCCGTGAGGGATGCCAAAAGAGACCGTCTGAATCCAGAACCTGTTTTTTCTCTACTTTCAGAACGCCGCATACCCGGGGCTACCATGATCGCTATCCAGTGAGTTCCTATAGTCCAACAATAGCCCATCCTGCCGGTTTGTACTATGCAGAAAAGCTCTACATGACGTTAAAAAATGGCAGTAGTGTCGTTGTTTGTATTGAACTTTTGTGACGCGATGTAAGTGCCCTTGCGAATCATGGAGTTAGGTGGATAAAAATTAACCTTCGGGTTGTCAATGACTTTTCTATCGGATTTATGGGTGCTTTTTCCGGCGTTTGAGTCATGGAATTCGCGGCCAAAAAGGCGTTTCCTGATGAATGTGTAACCAAGTGTTCCGAAAACAATAAAAGGAGGACACCATGATTGGTATTCCACTGGGTCTTTTGACCGCCAATGGCGTGGAATGGGTATTCCATAAACACGTTCTTCATGAGCTGGGCCGGAACCGGGCAAGTTTCTGGTCGTTTCACTGGCACGATCATCACCGAAATGTCCGGCGAAATGGCTTCCTGGATGACGACTATCGCAGACCGCCCCTGACCTGGAATGCCCAAACCAAGGAGGTGGCTGCCCTCGTTGCGGGGGCTGCAGCAGTCACCCCGCTGCTGCCATTCGCACCCTTTTTTGTGGGTACTCTCTACTACAGCGCCTGGAATTACTACCGGGTACATAAGCGCTCACATCTGGACCCGGAATGGGCGAGAAAGAACCTGCCCTGGCACTATGATCATCATATGGGACCCAACCCCAATGCCAACTGGTGCGTGACCAAACCCTGGTTTGATCACATCATGGGTACCCGGGAGCCAATGGAAAATCGTCAGATTGCGTGATAATGGCGTGGTCTCCAAAAAAAGGTTTGTTTATGTCGAATATGCTTTCTCATAACGTCCACGTGCTGGGCTCGGTTGCAACGTCGTCGCTCACCGCCTGGCGCGGTTGCCTGGTGGTTAAAAAGGTTCCTCAGCCGGAAAAGCCCATTGTGCTCTATGACATGGAAGGCTGTCCGTACTGCCGTCGTGTTCGTGAAGCCCTGACTGCCCTGAATCTGGATGTGGACATCCGGCCCTGCCCGACGGGTGGTTCGGTTTTCCGGGCCCAGGCAGAGGCTCTGGGAGGCAGGCAACAGTTCCCGCTGCTGGCGGACCAGAACACGGGCACGGTCATGTACGAATCCGAGGAAATCATCGAGTATCTGTTCCGGCAATATGCCGGCCGGTCGGTGCCGTCCTACTATCGTGGCCGGGTCTGGCAGCCGGTCCTGGGCTCTGTAGCCTCGGTAACCAGCGCCATGCGGGGGCTGAGGGTCAGCCAGGGCAAGCGGCCGGAGCAGCCGTTGCACCTCTGGAGTTTCGAGGGGAGCCCGTTTTCACGTTTGGTGCGTGAGCGGCTGTGCGAGCTGGAAATTCCGTATACCTTGCACAACCTCGGGAAGGAGCACTGGACAGAGATCGGGCCAGCGAAGCAGCGCATCAAGCCGGGGCCTTATACGCCGATTCCCGGTGGCAAGCGGGATGCGTTTTTCCAGGTGCACAAGCGGGTTCAGGTGCCCTATCTTGAAGACCCCAATACCGGGGAAGGCCTGTTCGAGTCTGCCCGTATTCTGAAATATCTTGATGCCCACTACGGGAACTGAGTTGTTGGTAAGACTGTCAGCCATGTAGCTGCCGCCCGGGTGGGTCATCCCTTCTCCAGACACGCCGTAAATACTTCCATGTAGGCTCGGTCGGGCCATCCGTGGCCCTCCACGGTCTGGAGAAGGGATGACCCACCCGCGCTGTTTGAGCATCATGCTATTCGCACTGAAATTTCTGTCAGTGGGGGCGCTATGGCGAATCAGATTACTCGAAGGAAGTTCCTGATCAGTTCCGGCCTCGCCGGAATTGCTCTCAAAGCCCCGATGCTGTTCGCAAACACATCGGGAAGCACTGCATTATCTCCCACCATGCGCCGGATTCCCGGCACAGACGAATCCATCCCTGCAATCGGTATGGGCACCTGGATCACCTTCAACGTTGGTGGTGACGAACAATTAATCACCCAGCGCACTGAGGTTTTGAAAACCTTTTTCGAGCTCGGCGGCACGGTGGTCGATGGCTCGCCGATGTATGGCAGCGCTGCAGATGTAATGGGCGAGGCGCTGAACGCTCTGGACGGCCACGACCGGATTTTTGCAGCTACCAAGATCTGGACCGGCGATGAATCAGCAACCCGGGCGGAGGCGGCGCGTTCGAGCAGGCGTTGGGGCGTTGACCGGTTCGATTTGTTGCAGGTGCACAATCTGTTGGGGTGGCAGGGGCATCTTGAAACGCTCAAGCAGATGAGGGCGAACGGTGAGGTTCGGTATATCGGCATCACCACATCCCATGGTCGCCGGCATCGGGAATTCGCGCAGATTATGGAGCGGGAGCCTCTGGATTTTGTGCAGCTGACCTACAACGTTCTGGACCGGGAGGTTGAGGACCGGTTGCTGCCATTGGCCCAAGAGCGCGGAATCGGGGTGATCGTCAATCGTCCATTCCAGGGTGGTTCGCTGTTTCGGCGGTTCCAGTCGGAGCCACTGCCCGATTGGGCCGGGGAGGCCGGTGTTGGCAACTGGGCGGAGTTTTTCCTCAAGTACATTATTTCCCACCCGGCGGTGACCTGTGCCATTCCGGCGACCAGTAAGGTCGAGCACATGAAGGAAAACATGGGGGCTATGTACGGTACATTGCCTGATGCCAGCCAGCGCCAGCGGATGGCGGGTTACGTGAGATCGCTGTGAGTGGGGCTGACTGGCTGAGCTACTCGCTACAGGATTTTGTGATGTTCGGGCCGCAGGTGTTTCTGCGGCTGTTTGTCCGGATCAACCAGGATCTATGGCCCTGGCAGTTGCTGGCGGTGGTGATGGCCATTTTTATACCGGTGCTGATCTCCAGACAGAGCAGGGCGGCACGGCGTTTGGCCGTCGGCCTGATGTCGCTTGCCTGGATTGTCAGCGGTTACGGGTTTCTGGTGGGCTATTTCGGCCCCATTAACTGGCCGGCGGCGTGGTTTGGGTGGGCCTTCGTGGCCCAGGGCGCGTTGCTTGCGGCTGCCGTGTTTTCAGGCGGGGTTCATGACAGCAGGCTAGCGATCGGAAGACTTGCCGTACTCTGGCTGCTTGCTGTCTGTGTCTTGCCCTGGTTGGCAATGGCTGATTCCGGCGAGTGGGAGGCCGTCGGATTGTTTGGCGTAGCACCCGGCACCACCGCAGCGGCTGGCGCGCTCGCTCTGGCACTCGTGACCAGGACCTGGCGCTGGGTCTACCTGCCGCTGCTGGTGTTGTGGAGTCTGTTCAGTGCCGCCCTCTTATGGGTGCTTCAGACCTGGTGGTTGCTTGTCACCCCGGTGGCTACGCTCTTGCTGGTTGGAGCCGGGTTCTGGCTCAGTCCCAGGACGGCGCAAAGTCCGGATTAGCGATGCGTTCGTTACGGTCCAGTTCGTCAATCGCGCGGATTTCCTCCTCGCTCAACTCAACCTCCAGCGCCTCCAGGTTAGCCTTCTGGTGGCCGGGCCGTGTTGAGGAGGGGATCGGCACAACGCCTCTCGATGCCACCCAGGCAATAGCCACCTGGGCCGGCGTCAGGTTTCGCTCAGCGGCAATGCGCTGCAGTGTTTCGTCCTCCATCACCTTACCGACTGCCAGCGGCATATAGCCGGTCACGGTAATGCCGAGCTTCTGGGCATGTGCCACCACCTTGCGGTTGGCCAGGAACGGATGCACTTCTACCTGGTTGGTGAAGATGGGCGTGTCGCCCAGTATGGCTTTCGCCTCATCCATCTGGGCACAGGTAAAGTTCGAAATGCCGATGTGCTCTGCCAGACCCTCGCGCTGGGCATCCCTCAAGGCACCCAGATACTCCTTCATGGGCACTTCGTCACCGGGCGATGGCCAGTGGATCAGCGCCAGATCCACATGGTCGGTTTTGAGCCGTGCGAGGCTGTCATGGAGGCTGTTGATCAGGTCACTCGCGTGCAGCTGGTCGTGCCAGATTTTGGTGGTCAGGAAAATTTCCCGGCGCGGAATACCACTGGAGGTAATGCCATCACCAACTTCCGCTTCGTTTCCATACATCTGGGCAGTATCGATATGGCGGTAGCCCAGGGACAGAGCGCTCTTGACGGCATCACGGGCGTCGTTGCCCTTGAGCCGGAACGTTCCCATGCCGATCTTCGGAAGTGCGCTGAATGACATAATGTCCTCCTTAGCGAGTGGTGTGTTCTTAAAGTGGTGCCGGCAGACTGGTTCTTCAAGTGGCCGCCGGGTATCATCGCGCCTGAATCAACCTCTGAGCCGAACCAGTGAGGCCCGCACCATGTACACCGGTCGTTGCCTGTGTGGCGATATCTGTTTTGAATACGATGGCCCTATCGGCCCGGTTGCCCTGTGCCACTGCAGCCAGTGCCGGCGCGCCCACGGTAGCGCGTTCTCGGCCAGCGCGCCGGTGCAGAAGGTGAGGTTCCGGTTCGTAACCGGCGAAGACAGGATTACCGAGTTCGAATCGCGTCCCGGCAAGTACCGGGGTTTCTGCAGCCGTTGCGGCAGCCAGCTCTACAGCCGTGTTGATGCCATTCCCGGGATTCTCCGCCTGAGAGTCGGTTGCATCAACGAACCCCTGGGCAAGGGGCCGGCCCAACACGTCTTCGTTGGTTCAAAGTCCGACTGGTTCGAGATTACCGACGAACTGCCACAGTTCGAAAAGACTGAAAGAACCAACGATCCTCACTGAGCCGGCACCATCCGGTAAACCTTGCCCCGGGGTGAATCCGTTAGCAGCCAGAGTGCCCCATCGGGGCCCATGCGCACATCGCGGATCCGTTCGTCGAGATCGGTCAGCAGATCTTCCTCTTCCGTCACTTCTCCGTCCTGGATGCGCAGACGAACCAGTTTGCGCATCTTGAGTGCGCCCACGAACAGGTCCCCCTGCCATTCCGGAAACAGATCTCCGGTATAGAACGCCATGCCCGAGGGCGCAATGGACGGGTCCCAGTAATGCAGTGGCTGGGCCATGCCTTCCTTCTTGGTTTTGTCAGTAATGGGCAGGCCCGAATAGTCTATGCCGTAAGTGATTGTCGGCCATCCGTAATCGGTGCCTGCCCGGATGATGTTGATTTCGTCGCCACCCCGGGGACCGTGTTCGTGGCTCCAGATCTCGCCGGTTTCCGGGTGGATGGTCATGCCCTGGATATTGCGGTTGCCGGTTGTATAAAACGTATCGTTGACGCCGCTGGTGTCCAGGAACGGGTTGCCTGGTGCGGGGCCACCGTCGGGCGTAATCCGGTGTACGCCTCCGGCATCGTCAGAATTGTCCTGGGCCCGGTCCATCTCTCCCCGGTCGCCCACCGCCACGTACAGGTTGCCATCCCGGTCAAATTCCATGCGGCCCGCGAAGTGTCGGCCGCCGCCGGAGCGGGGCAGGGCCTCAAAAATGACTTCAACGTCGGTGAGGCGATCACCACTCAACCGGGCGCGAGCTACCCGGGTAGTCATGCCGTCCCGGTTTCGGTGGGCGTAGCTCAGGAAAAGCACCTGATTCTGCTCAAAGTCCGGATGGAGAATAACGTCCAGCAATCCGCCTTGGCCGGATACCACGAGCTCGGGTACTCCGCTGATGGGGTCGTTCACCAGCGAACCGTTCCGAATCATTCGCAGCTCTCCTTCCCGCTCTGTCACCAGCATGGAGCCGTCCGGCATAAATGCGAGGCTCCAGGGGTGTTCGAGATTCTGTGCCACGGTTTCCAGGCGGAAATCTGCTTTATCGGAGGAAAAGGTCTGGTTGGCCATGCCGGGAACGGCAACCAGCAATAAGCTGCCTGTCAGGACAAGGTGTTTGAATATACCCATTGAAGCCTCCGTTCCTACCGGTGCCATTAGAACATTCAGAGTAGCAGTTGAAGCGGGCTTCGCCGAGCAGCGCTCCCGTTACCAGGAGTATAGGGCACCGGGTCAATTACGGATCAGTGATCGACTATTGCAAATAATAATGATTCGCAATAAAGTGGAGTCCAATGGGTTTACCTTAAACGGGAGGAAAGGGAATGGCACCCGAACAGGAAATGATCGAAGGTTTGAAGCTTGCGGCAGGGGCGGGTGTGCTTATCGGCCTGGTTGCCATTGGCCTGGCGCTGTCGTCCGCTGTTGGGGCGTAAGTGCGGCGAGTCGTTCCTTGCGATGCACACCACAGGTGCCGCAGTAACCGCCTTCCGGGAGCAGGTATTTCAGGCAACACCCCTTTCGTTGGGGGATTGCCGTGGTCTGCTCACCGAACACCGCTGGAATCCAGTCGATGAACTGGTTTGCATCGTTCTGGAACTGCTCCAGCCATCCTTGCGCCAACTGGCAAAGCGCTTGCGGTTCGGCCCGATTCCACACGGCTGAGAACGGTGCCCCCAATCCAAGCCCTATACTGCTCCAGTAGGCACCAGGGCTGACTCCCAGCTGTTGCCGGAAGGCCGGGTACCACCCAGCTGTCAGAGCGCCTGCGGACCGGACAAACGTTTCTTCATCAACCCGCTCCCCGCCCGGCACCTGAAACCATCGGGATACCGTTTGTGTCTGGTCGTGCGCCGGGGCCAGGAATATTCGTTTGGCGTCCGGTAAAGGCGCGTGGCCGTCGCGGAACAGCCTGAGGGTCAGCGGCGCGATCACGTTGAGCGCCAGATCCTGCTGAAGCACAGAAACAAACGCGCGCACGGCCCGGGGCCCGGCGATTGGGTAGTCGATGGCAACCTGGCCGAGCAGTAGCGACGGTTGCTCAAGGCACTGGGCCAGAGAAAAGAGGCCGCTACACGCACCCACAGAGGGTTGCAGCGCCTCGTTTATAACCGATTCCCTGTCCAGCCCTGACTGGCTCAGAAGATGGCTGTATTCCCGGGCCCACTGGCCGAGCCCGGGCTTACGGTCAGGCTCTGCCATGGCGACTCAGCCCCCAGAGGAAATACAGGCCACCGACCAGGGCGGCCAGAAGCCCCGCCGGAAGCTGGTTGGGGTAAACAACAATTCTGGACAGGTAGTCGGCAACGCCCAGCAACAAGCCTCCGGCAAGGGCAGCAACGATCAGCTGTCGCCCTACGGTCTGCTGGCCCAGAACACGGGCCAGGTGGGGTGCGATAAGGCCCACAAAACTCAGCGGACCGATCACCACCGTCGCCGCAGCGGTCAGCAGCGCCGCCAACAGAAGCAACAGCAGACGGACTTTCGTTACCGGCAAGCCCAGTGAACTGGCCGATGTTTCACCCAGGGGAAGAATGCTCAGGGGTCGGATAATCGCCAGAAGGCCAGCCGAAATCAGCACGATCAGCGCCAAAAGCCCCAGGGCCTCGGCTTCCGAGACCAGCCAGGTGGAACCGTACATCCAGTTGAGAAGCTGCGAGGCGACCGTGCCACCGGAAGCCATGACCAGGCGAAGGCCCGCGTCCATGAACACGTATAAAGCGAGCCCGCCGAGCAGGAGCTGGTTGCCGGCAAACCGGTGTTTTCGGGCCAGCATGATCAACAAACCGAGGGCAGCTGCGGCGCCCAGGGTGGCCGCTCCAAGCTGTCCTGCCCGGCCAATATCGGCACCGAACAGAACGATCAAAACCATAACCACCGCCGCGCCGCCGCTGATACCGAGCATTTCCGGGCTGGCCATGGGGTTGCCTGTCATTCGCTGGATTAGTGTTCCTGCAAGGCCCAGGGCCACGCCCGCAAGAATGGCTGCCAGTAATCTGGGGCCGCGCCAGACCCACGCCTCGTGCCACTGGGCGATCGGAGTCCAGCTCCACTCGTCCAGCCCCGGGGACCACCCCATGGAGATACCAATGGTGCTCAGAAGGAGGGCGGCTATGGCTCCGCCAATCACAAGGGTGGAACGTCTTTTGGGCAGGAAACCGGCGGGGCTGTCGTCTTGCCCGGGCATATGATGGGTGTTCTTCAAACCCTGCAGGGCCAGCAGAATAATCGGTCCGCCGATCAGGGCGGTGGTTGTGCCGGTGGGAACCAGTGATCCGTCGCCCCAGGTGGATGCCCAGTGGGCGAGGGTATCCGCCAGTAACAGCAGACCCGCGCCCAGGAGACTGCTCCAGATCAGGCGCTCGGACAGGGTACGGGCGCCCAGCAGCCTTGCCAGCACCGGTGCCGCAAGACCGATAAAGGCCACGACACCAACCCGGCTGACCACCGTGGCACTCATCAGAACCACCAGAAACAGCGCCAGCACCCGAATCAGACCGACTTTGGCGCCGAGGGACCGGGCGGAGGTCTGCCCCAGTTGCATGACTTGCAGCGGGCGCATCAACAGGATCATTAACACGCCCAGCACCAGCACCCGGGGCCAGAGTTCCATGAACGGCTGCCAGTTATTCTGGACCAGGGAGCCCGCGCCCCAGATAAACAGGTTCCCCAGCCATTCACCCTTGAGTAACAGGAACGCCATGTTCACGGCGCCCAGGAAAAAGGTGACCACAAGTCCGGCCAGTATCACGGTGACCGGTGAAAAGCCCAGGCGCCAGGTGAGCGCGATCACCAGTCCGATTGCCAGTAACCCGCCGGAAACCGCCACCAGGTCCGGACTGAAGGCGAGCAACCCGGGAAAGAATATGGTCGCGACTGTTATCCCGAACTGGCCGCCGGCCTCCACGCCCAGGGTTGTGGGTGAGGCAAGGGGGTTGCCAAGGATCTGTTGGGTAACCGCGCCGGCGAGGCCAAGGCCACAGCCAATGAGGACGGCAATGGCGACACGGGGTGCCCAGCTGTAGTGCGCCAGTACCGACGCGTAATTGTTGGCTTCGAACGTCCAGAAGGCGGCGATGAGGGCGCCGACGTCGAGCTGGCCAAACCAGGGCGCCGCGCTCGCGAGAAACGCGCCACACCAGATCAGTGCGGCAGCCAGTGGCACCCTTGCGGGCAGGGATGGGCGACTGACCTGGTTGTTTGCAGATTCAGCGTACATTGTCTGAACCTCCAGCCAGCAGACCTTCAGCGAGCAACGTTGCCAGTCGCTTGACCGGGAAGACCCCGCCAAACGGCCAGACCGGATCAATCTGGTACACCTGATCGCGCTGAACCGGCGGCAGATAGGTCCAGAAAGGGCTGTTGGCCAGGGTGTCAGACAACCCGGGCAGGGTCGGAGAAATGATGATGATCCGGCTGTCCTGATAGGGCGAAAGAGCTTCAAGCCCGACGACCGAGAACCCCCAGTAATTCCCGGAGTGGGGCCAGGCGTTCTCAAGGCCAAGGGCGTTCAGGGCCCTCTGGAAAAGGCCGTTGGGTGCGTATACGCGAACGTGGCGGTCGTCCAGAAAGTTCACCAGCGCCACCGGTCGGTCCGTGAGGCCGGCATTCTCCAGACGATGGCGCTGAGCCTGCAGGGTCTGGTCGATGTCGTTGAGAACAGACTTTGCACGTTCTTCCCGGTTCAGCATCTCACCGAGAGTGGTAAGCATACTGCTGGCCTTCTCGAACGGTCGGGAGCCCTGCTTGTAAACGCTGACAACGTAGGTGGGCGCAATGCGCTCCAGCAGGTTGGCTGCGGGAGCCATCTCGGAGCTGGTGACGATCAGATCCGGTTTTAGCTCGGAAATAGCTTCCAGGCTCGGTGCCACCCGGGTGCCGACGTTGGCCACACCTTCGGGAAGTTCCGGTTCCCTGACCCACGCGTTATAGCCATCGCGATCAGCAACGCCGATGGGCGTGACACCCAGTAACAGCAGCGCCTCGGTGGCGGCCCAGTTCAGAGCAATCACCCGTTCCGGCGTTTTATCGAGGGTCAGGGTCCCCTGTTCGTGCTGCCAGCTTGCGGCACTGGTAAGGACCGGCACCAGGCTCAACAGCAGCGCCGCGCTGTATCGCCAGAAGCGTTCAGACCTAGTGAGCATAGGACACCCACTGTCCGGGCGCCCGTTCCATTACGCCCATGGGCACGCCATAAATGGATTCCAGGATGCCGGAGTCCATGATGTCCCTGGGGCTGCCATCGGCGACAAGCTGCCCGGATTTAAGGGCGACCAGACGGTCGCAGAACCGCGCGGCAAGATCCACATCGTGCAGCACCACGACAACCGTAAGATCCCGCTGTTCGGCGAGACGATGGACCAGGCGCAGAGTTTCAACCTGGTGTTTTACATCCAGGGCCGATATGGGTTCATCCAAAAGCAGGCACTGGGTCTGCTGGGCCAGCAGCATGGCAATCCAGGCACGCTGGCGCTCACCACCTGAGAGGGTGTCGACAGAGCGATGCTGGAACGGACCAAGCCCTGTGTCCTCAATGGCCTGGGTAATCAGTCGGTGGTCTTCCTCGTTATAACGGCCCAGAGGGCCGCGCCAGGGGTAGCGTCCCAGGGCAACCAGCTCGCGGACCGTCAAACCGTCGGTTCCCGGTGGATGCTGGGGCAAATAGCCCACGCTGCGGGCAAACTCCCGGGCGCCTGTGCTCCGGAAGGATTTCCCCAGAAGCTGTACTTCGCCAGAAGACGGTGCGAGCTGGCGGGCAAGCACCTTGAGCAGCGTGGACTTGCCGGAGCCGTTATGCCCGAGCAGGGCGGTTACCTCGCCCTCAACGAATCCGAGGTTCAGGTTTTGAAGAATTGCGGTGTCGCCAATGCGGACATTGAGACTGGAAACGTCAAAAAAAACAGGCATGCAGGCTCCCGGAATACTTAGGGCCTGCAGGATAATTTAAATGCGAATCACTATCAATATATATTGCGTTAAACGGCGGCCTGAATCTGTCCGGTCTGTACCCGCCACTGGTTGGCGTAGGCGCCATCCTGGTCCAGCAGCTCCCGGTGGGTTCCCTGTTCCAGCACTTTGCCGCCTTCAATCACCGCAATGGAGTCGGCATCAACGATCGTGGAGAGTCGATGGGCAATCATGATCACGGTCCGGTTATGGCCAATGCGCTTCAGTGACCGCTGGATGGCGGCTTCCGTTTCGTTGTCCACGGCGCTGGTGGCTTCATCAAGCACCAGGATCGGCGGATTTTTCAGCAGTGCACGGGCGAGGGACAGTCGCTGGCGCTGTCCCCCGGACAGACGAACGCCCCGTTCACCGACCGGTGTGTCCAGGCCTTCAGGGAGGGCTTCGATGAAGGACCAGGCTTCCGCGGTTTTCGCAGCGTCGGTGATCTCGGCGTCGCTGGCAGCCGGATTTCCGTAGGCCAGGTTCTCCCGAATGCTGCCCTCGAACAGATAGACATCCTGACTCACCAGCCCGATCGCGCCACGCAGAGATTGCAGGCTGAGATCCCGAATAGGCTGGCCATCGATTCGGATCTCGCCATGGCTGGGGTCGTAGAACCGCAGCAGCAACTTGATCAGAGTCGATTTGCCGGAACCGGTAGCGCCAACCAGTGCAAGCGTATTGCCGGCTGGCACGCTCAGGCTGATATCCCGGATGCCGGCACCGCTGGAGGGATAGTGAAAGCTTACTTTCTCCAGCTCAACGTCGCCTTTTACCGGTTCCTGGAGAGCCTTGCCTCCCTCGTCACGGACGTGCACGGGTTCGGCCAGCAGGTCCAGAATCCGACGGGTGCTGGCCATGGCACGTTCAAACAGGTCAATGACCTCGGCAAGCCCTGTCAGAGGCCAGAGCAGGCGCTGGGTCAGGAACACCAGTACGCCGTATGCGCCCACGTTCAGGCTGCCCTCGAGAGCCATCATGCCGCCGACTGTGAAGGTGGCCAGGAAGCCGGCGAGGATGGCCATCCGGATCACCGGAATAAACGCAGAGCTGATGCGGATGGCCCGGCGATTGGCCTCTACGTAGGCTTCGCTGCTCTCTTTGAGGCGCCTCGCCTCCCGCTGTTCAGCGGTAAAACTCTTGATGGTGGCGATGCCACCCAGGTTGTTCGCCAGCCGGCTGGATAGGTCACCCACTTTTTCACGAACATCGGCATACAGTGGCCCGGCTTTGCGCTGGAAGTAGAAGGCGCCCCAGATAATGAGGGGAATGGGCGTGAATGCCAGCAGGGCAATGAGTGGCGAGAGCACGAAGAATACGGCGCCGACGGCAACCACGGTCACCACTACCTGAATCATGGCGTTGGCGCCGCCGTCGAGGAAGCGTTCGAGCTGGTTCACGTCATCGTTCATGGTGGCCACCAGTTGCCCCGAACTGCGGGCCTCGAAGAAGCTCATGTCCAGGCGCTGGGCATGTTCGTAGGCATCCTGTCGCAGGTCCGACTGCAGCCGCTGGGCCAGGTTGCGCCAGAGAATCTGGAACAGGTACTCAAACAGGGATTCACCGGCCCAGATAAAGAAGGTGAGTACGGCCAGTATGGTGATCTGTTCCTGGGCGGTTTCAAAACCGAGGCCAGCCACAAAGCTCTCTTCCTGGTTGACGACCACATCAATGGCGACACCGATCAGGATTTCCGGGGCAATATCAAAGAGTTTGTTGATGATCGAGCAGGTGGTGGCAGCGATGATCTGTCGGCGATATCCCCGGGCGTATCTCAGCAGGCGGGCCAGGGCAGCAAAGCTGCTGGTGGTTTGGTGGCTGTGTGAGGACATACTCCGCTTCTCTCCCTTGAATCAGGCAGGCCCGCGTTGAGCCTGAAAATAATAAGGCGGGAAGGGTAGCGGATCTGCCCAGGTTTTAAAATAGAATCATTATCACCTGCGTGCGTTTCTTTGCAGCCAACGGTCAAGCTTGTCGGCAAATTCCTTGCGGTCGGTCTGGCTGAAAGGGGCGGGGCCTCCGGTGACCTGGCCGGCATTGCGCATTTCTTCCATAAAGTTGCGCATGGCAAGGCGCTGGCGAATATTTTCTTTGGTGAAAGCCTGGCCGCGGGGGTTGAAGACGTCGGCGCCTTTTTCAATGGCTTCGGCGGCCAGGGGGATGTCCTGGGTGATGACCAGGTCGCCTTTGTGCATCTGGTCCATGATTTCGTTGTCGGCCACATCGAAGCCCTGTGGGACCTGTCGGCGCTTGATGTAAGGGCTCGGGGGCAGGGTGATGGTGTGGTTGGCGATGAAGGTGGTGTCGATTTGCCAGCGGGTGGCGGCGCGGCAGATGATTTCCCGGATTGGGACGGGGCAGGCGTCGGCGTCGACCCAGATTGGCATGGTGGTTCCTTTTGTTTGCTTGGTTCTCTCGAGAGTCTACCTTTTGTTGATATGAGCCTGATAGATGTTGTCCGCGTATCTCTTCAGTAGCCTTGGAACTTGGTGCTGGAGGCATTGAGAGCCCCCTTCCAAAAACCGCTACGAGCACGTCCATGTGCGCTTGTTTCAGGCCATCCCTGGCCTTCAACATTTTTGGAAGGGGGCTCCCAATGCCTCGATCGGGCATGGTCAGTTTGTCCGCGAATCCTACAACGAGCTTGGATCTTTTCGGGAGGTAGCAACTATGCGTGGTCGATTTCTTCTAACCGTTTTTCTGTCGGTGGCTCTGTGTTTCAGCGTTTCCGCTGCCGATAACAACGAAGAAGCCTGGGACGCCCTGCGAGACGGACGGGCTGTTCTGATGCTGCGCCACGCGTTGGCGCCGGGGACTGGGGATCCGGGTAACTTTGATATTAACGATTGCAGCACGCAGCGAAATTTGAACGATACCGGCCGGGAGCAGGCTCGGGCGTGGAAGCCGTTTCTGGCGGACCATGGTATTACCGAGGCGCGGGTGTTCAGCAGTCAGTGGTGTCGCTGTATGGATACCGCTACCGGAATGGACATGGGTGAAGTGACCGAGTGGCCGTCGCTGAATTCGTTTTTCCGGAATCGTGGTGACGGGCCGACTCAGACGCGGCAGACGATTACTCTGGTCAATCAGTTGGAGGAAGGTGCGCCGGTGATCATGGTATCGCACCAGGTGAATGTCACGGCTCTGGCCGATATTTTCCCATCGTCCAATGAGGGAGTGATCATTGCCTTGCCTCTTTCCGAGACGCCAACGGTTCTGGCGAGGGTGTCGCCCGGGCGTTGATGGTATAATCCTGCGCCCATTCAATTAACAGGAAATGATAATGTCGCAGCTTCCGCCATGCCCCCAGTGCAGTTCTGAATACACCTATGAGGACGGCGTTCAACTGGTATGCCCAGAGTGCGGGCATGAGTGGTCTGAGGCGGAGGCTGCGGCAGCTGACGCCGCGAAGGTGGTTCGCGACGCCAACGGCAATGAGCTTCAGGATGGTGATTCGGTGACTGTTATCAAGGATCTGAAGGTCAAGGGCTCCAGTTCCGTTGTCAAAGTTGGCACCAAGGTGAAGAGTATCCGCCTGGTTGAAGGCGACCACGATATCGACTGCAAGATCGACGGTATTGGTGCCATGAAACTGAAGTCCGAGTTCGTCAAGAAAGCCTGACTTTTACCCCGTTGTTGCACTCTGGATCTGTTGTTCCAGTTCCCTCGCAAGACCCGGGTCGAGTTGCAGGGCGCTGGCCAGTTGATCCAGCCATGCTCGTTCCATGGGGTTCTGGTCATCAATCATGACTGCGCTGACGATGTAGATTTCCCGGCTTGCCTGTGGCGAGTCGGCATTGCGGGCCAGGGCAGATGCATCCAGCGGAGCGTCGAATTGCTGTTGGATCCAGGCGTGGAGTTCGTCGTCCGGCCCCAGTTTTTCGATCTCCTGGGTGAGAAGGGCGCGCTCGTTGGCGTCGATGTGGCCGTCGGCACGGGCCGCCATGATCATGGCCTGGAGTATTTCCAGCCCCCTTTGTTCCTGTTCCTGTCCTTGCAGTTGCTCCAGTGGCTGGCCCTGTTGTGCCAGTGCTGGCTGGGAGGAGGCCTGATTGTTGGTCTGGTAGTTCTGGTACGCTTTCCACGCCAACACACCCACGCCGGCAAGGGCGCCGTATTTCAGGGCCTTGCCGCCCATCTTCCGGCCCCGTTTTGATCCCAGCATCATACCCAGGGCTCCGCCGCCCAGCAGGCTTTTCACGTCGATGCCTGAACCGGAACCCTGGCCGCCCTTGAATTGGCTGCCAAGGCTGTTCACCATTTTGTTGACATCCATGCCTCCGCCCTGGGACTGACCGCCCTGGGCCTGTTTCATTACCTGGTTCAGTACAGACATCACGTTCATACACACACTCCTGCCATATCGATTGCCGTTCAGATTTTTAGAATATACCACCCGTTGTCTTCGTTATTGGTGGGGCCGGGATTACTCTGTTGTCATGAATCGAAGCATTTAGTTCCATGGGAAATAACAACCTATAAATTAAAGGGAATAGTAATGAAGTTCGCAGTCTCTCCCGTATACTGATGCGAGGCTGTCATCCAATCTCCTGAATTCCTAGAACTGCTTTTGGCGATTCTCAAACGCAATCTTTGGACACTTTTCGCTCTCATCCTCCTTGGTGGTCTGGCGCTTCTCTGTACGGTGTTGTTCTTCCGGTGGCAGGGACTGATTTCGGACGAAAAGCTCTACCAGAAGGCCCGTGTTGAGCTGGTCGCTCAGTCCGTTGACAGTATCCTGCGAACGCAGGAGCTTGTTCTTGATGTTATTGGCCGCGAATTGTTGAATCAGAACAATATGTTATCCGGCGGTCGTCAGATTCCATTTCTCGACAGCATCCTTGCAGCCAACCCGGTGCTTGTGGGGTTCGGGCTGGCAAGACCCGACGGCACGCTGGTACGTGTCAGCACCAACCTTGATCTATCGAGCCTTCCGAATCTCAGAAGCGATCCCGAAACCCGTGGGAGTTTCCTGCGGGCTCTGTCTTCCGAAGCGATGGTGCTGGGGCGGACCTATTTCGTAGACGCCCTAGGCGCTTGGGTGATTCCCATCCGAAAAGCAATCCGGTCCGAGACCGGCGAAGTGATTGCCGTCATGACAGCCGGCATGCGGCTTGATGGCAATAACTCCGTTTTTGGCAAAACTCTGCACGACGGCGCCTTTGACTCGGTGATGCTATTCCGTGAGTCAGACGGCTATGTCCAGTTCATGTCAGCTGACGGGATTGGCCCACAGCAGTACTCGCGTATTCAGTTGCCGATCGATCAGAGGGACAAAAACCGTTCAGTTTATGAAAAAGAGCTCGGCCTAAGCATGGAGGAGGTCATGCAGGGAAGCGAGTCGGTGGTTGTCCGAACCAGGCGCCGGGGTGAGGACTATCTTACTGCCGCTGTCTTCAACAAGCGCTATGAGCTTTGGGCGGTGTCAGAAACCCGGTTTGCCCCGCTATACCGGGAGTTTCTCGAATCCCTGATGCAATACCTCCTCGTGTTCGTGGTGGTCGGAATGGTTTTCTATAAAGGATTCCGGATCATTGATAATGCCGAGAAAAAACGGCGACAGGAACTTTCCTATCTTTCGATGCACGATGATCTGACCGGTCTGTTGAATCGCAATGGATTGCTGGGCCGACTCGAAGATCTCTTGCCAGACAAGAAGCCTTTCTGTCTCGTGGTCCTCAATATAGACAACTTCAAGGGCATCAATGATCGATTTGGGCTGGAAACCGGAGATCAAACCCTTCTGGAGTTCAGTCGGCGACTGACCGAGCTTGTTGAAAGCAGGGATGATCTCGCCCGCCTTGGCGGCGATGAGTTCGCCATTGTGACCCCAAAAACCAACCTTGAGGACGTTGAACAAGGCTGTGTAGCGCTGGCGGGCGACCTGTCCCGTTCGTTTGAGGTGGGTCGATTGAAGTTGCAAGTGACGGCGAGCATTGGGGTGGCGAGCTTTCCGGACCATGGTGATTCTCTCAGCAAAGTCATACGAAGTGCCCACCTTGCGCTTTATGAGGCAAAACAGAGCCGGAACGATGTCTGCACGTACCGGACCGAGATGGAAATGGCCTATCTTCGAAGGCTTTCGGTTGAGCAGCGTCTCAGATACGGCCTCGCATCCGGCTCCCTGTATATGGTGTATCAGCCTCAGGTGGATGAGACGCAAAAAACGGTAGGCGTGGAAGCACTCGTGCGCTGGCAGGACGAAGAACTCGGATTTGTTTCGCCGGCGGAGTTTGTAGAGGTTGCCGAGAAAAGTGGTCTGATGGTTCCTCTCGGGCGGTTTGTTGTCGAAACCAGTATTCGGGAATACAGTCTGCTTCGCAAAGTCATCGGCCGGTCTATAGACCTGGCGATCAATATCTCGGTTATCCAGTTTCGCCAGCCGGATTTTGTCGACACAGTGCTTGAGGCTCTGGAGGCGCATGATGTGTCACCCGGTGATCTGGTCCTCGAGATCACCGAGAGCCTGTTCATGACTGACTTTGACAAGGTGCTGAAAACAATCGAACGATTGCGTGAACACGGGATTCGAATCTCGATGGATGATTTCGGTACCGGCTACTCCTCGTTAAGCCTTTTGCGCAAGCTGCCACTTGATGAATTGAAAATCGACAAGAGCTTTGTTGACACCATTCTGGAAGACGAGAAAGCGGCGAACATGATTCGCAGTATCATCGCTATCGCACAGAGCCATAACATGGAACTTGTAGCAGAGGGTGTTGAAGAAGAGGCTCAGGCCCGGGCCCTGACTGAAATGGGCTGTCGCCGTTTTCAGGGTTATTACTTCAGTCGGCCACAAGCCCTGGAGAGCTTTAAAGCGGATCCGGCTCTGACTGTCGGTGGCTGAGCCCATCTGCGACCATTCGTCGCACTGAAAAGCTTGGCTCCGCGGTAACGTCTTTCTATCCTTTAACCCTACATCATCGACAAGGAATACTGGACATGAAGTACTGCCTGAGCGTATTTGTGCTGGCATTGGCCCTGGTTGCCCCGACGACTCTAGCCCATGATTACAGCCAGGGTCCCGTCAAGGTCGATCATCCCTGGAGCAGGCCTACACCGCCAGGTACCCCCATGGGGGTGGGGTATATGAGTATCTCCAACAATGGCAGCAGTGATATCACTCTGGTCGGAGCCGTAACCCCCAGGGCAGGCAGCGTATCGATTCACGAGACCAGTATGCACGATAGTGTGATGCGAATGACGCCGGTCAGAGGCGGGCTTCCAATTCCTGCCGGAACTACCGTGGAGTTGAAGCCCCACAGCTTCCACCTGATGCTGGAAAAACTGAAAAGCCCGTTGCGCGAGGGTGAGAGCATTCCGCTGACCCTGAGCTTTGAGGGCGCGGAAGAAATGCAGGTTGACCTTGCGGTCGAGTCTCTTGATGGTCGGGCCGACAAAACCGAGACTATGGACCACTCAGGCCATGGTATGGACCATAGCGGGCATTGATGCCTCGTTGCGCGGGCAACAGCCGTCTAGTTTTCCCGGTCTTCGGCGCTTTCCTCCGCCTCGACTTCGGCTTTCCGCGCCTGTATCTTCCGCATCTTTTCATCGGAGATCGGGAATTTGTTCGCACTGTCCCGCAGCATCAGAAGGCTGCCAACTACCAGAGCGATAGCGAGTAAAAGGAATACCCAGCCGATAAGTGGCATAAACCTGTCTCCCTGGATGGTGGCTTTCCTTAATAGTGGACCAGACAACTGCTTACCACAACCGCTACTCATAGATTCATCGGATCGAGCCTGTAATAGCCCTGCAGGGCTTTGTAGACCTCTGGTTGCTCGTGCTTGAGGTGACCGGGCTGCTGGAAAAACGCCTCAGTCAGCACGGCAAAAAATTCCGCCGGTTCGGTTGCGCCGTAGGGATCAAGCCACGGTTTATGGTGGTGCTGCAGAGAATGCCTGAGATCCTCATAGGCCGTGGTCATTGAACTTTGCCAGTGCCTGGCCTGTTCTCCGCCCAGGGGCGGCGCCCCGTCCGCGGTGCCGTCGAGATAATCCAGCTGGTGAGCAAACTCATGAAGCATCACGTTGTGACTGCTGTTCGGGTTCATGGCCGCCTCTTCACATTCTTTCCAGGCCAGCACCACCTGGCCCCGGCTGGAAGCCTCGCCGGCCCGGATTTCATTACTCTCGCTGACAACCATTCCGTCGCTTTCAATGTCTCTGACATGGTAGGCATCGGGATAGACCAGAATGCTGCTTACCTCATCAAAATCCGAATACGGGCGGGCAAGAATCAGCACACAGGCATGCCCGGCGATAGTGACCCGCACGGCGTCATCCACGTCAAAGCCGTCACAGCCATAAAATTCTTTCTCGGAAAGAAACAGTTGCACCCGCTGCTCCAGTGCCTGCTTCAGCGGCTCGGAAAGTTTTCGGTAAAGGGGCACGCTGGACTCAAGGTGTCGTCTCCAGAGGTCTGGAAAGGGGACTCTCAGTTCCCGTTCTCTTCGCCAGGTGCGGTAAAAGAAGAGGTAGAAAACGGTGGCCGCGATCAGGGTCACTGCAAAGACTGCGAAAACAAGTGCTGCCGACATGCTGCTCCCAGCGACCGTTGATTGAATTACCCCTTATCTTACAGAAAAATGGCATCTGCAAGCAGGCAGGTTCCGTATTGCTGGTTGTTCTTGATAGCAGGGGATGTGAAGCTGCATGAACTTTACCCATCGTCGAGGAGGCTGATATGTCAGAGAATTCCGTTGTAGTGATTACCGGTGCAAACCGTGGCATTGGTCTGGAGCTTGCCCGGCTGTACGCGGGCCGTGGCTGTTCGGTCATCGGTGTGTGTCGGGAGGCCTCGCCGGAGCTGGAAGAGGTTGACAAGCGGATTATCGAGAGCGTCGACGTGACGACTGATGAGGGCGTGGCCAAGCTCGTGGCTGGTCTTGAGGGCGAGCGCATCGATCTGTTGATCAACAATGCCGGTCTGCTGCAGGACGAAAAGTTGGGCAGTATTGATTTCGATTCCATCCGCACCCAGATGGAGATCAATGCCTATGCTCCCCTGAGAGTGGCTGAAGCCCTGTTCGAAAAAATCCCCTCTGGTGGGAAAATCGCCAACATTACCAGCCGGATGGGCTCTATCGCTGACAATGACTCCGGCGGCCGCTATGGGTACCGTGCGTCCAAGGCCGCGCTCAATGCCTTTGGCAAGTCCCTGGCGATGGATCTGAAGCCCCGCGGCATTGCTGTGGCACAGCTACATCCCGGCTATGTCCAAACCCGCATGGTGAATTTTGGCGGGTTGATCACTCCGGAGGAATCGGCAAAAGGGCTGGCGGAGCGCATTGATGGCCTGACTCTGGAGAATACCGGGTCGTTCTGGCATAGCAACGGCGAAGAGTTGCCTTGGTAACCCTGAAATCATTTTCATTTGTTTGCATTGGAGAGAGGCAGAATTCCGATTTAACGAGTATTCTTGTTACCTAAAAAAGGAATCCTGCGGTCAATGAAAAGTGCGACTACTCCAATGAATTATGAGCCTGAGCGGGATCGCAGGCCCCAGTTCTGGCGTCTGGCCATGCGGTGTGCCCAGATTGCCGGAACTGTGGATGTCATCTTTTTCTTTCTTTTCCATGCCTTGGGGTCGCCGATTCTGGCGTGGGTTAATGTGGTCAGCGTGGCCATGTACGCCGGGGCCTATTACGCACTCAAACACCACAGGAACAGGATTGCGGTCGTACTCATCTGGGCCGAAGTGCTTGGCCATGCCGGCCTTGGCATCGTTCTGATTGGATGGGAGAGCGGTTTCCATTATTACCTGTTGATGTTCATACCGGCGATTTGTGTGTCCGCATCACGGAAATGGGCCATCTATGCGTTGTTGGCCCTGTGGGGTTACTACACCGCCCTTGATGTCCTGATGTGGTACATCGAGCCGTTACAGCCGATTCATCAAACGGCTCTGCATATCGTCCATCTGTTTAACCTGAGCGTGGTCTTCGCCATGTTCAGTTACCTGTCTTCCTATTACCTGAGAATGGTGGTCACAGCCCAGCGCAAGCTCCGGGAAATGGCAACAACGGATTCACTGACCGGGCTTTTCAATCGCCGGCACATGACCTATCTGGCTGAAAAAGAATTGGCCCGGTTCAGCCGTAGCGGTCACCCGGTTGGCTTTCTCCTGCTGGATGTCGATCATTTCAAATCAATCAACGACGCCTATGGCCACGAAACCGGCGACCGGGTGTTGGGTTTTGTTGCCGATGTGATTCGTGAGGAACTGCGGGCTCAGGACCTGATCGGTAGATGGGGCGGAGAGGAGTTCCTGGCCATTCTCCCTGATACGGATTCCGGCAAAGCGCAGGCAAGCGCGGAGCGGATACGAAATGCGTTTTTGGCAAGGGACTGGAGCGCGATTACTGGCGGTGATGCCGATGTTACGATCAGTATCGGTGTGAGCGAACTGCGGGCTGGCGAAGACCTGAGTGCGGCTGTCAGCCGGGCTGATGAAGCGCTTTACCGGGGTAAAACCGGCGGCCGGAATAGGGTCGAGCTGGAAACCATTTGACGAGATAAAGGGGTAGTTTTGATGGGTCTTGCGATTGCACTGCACGTTCTGTCTGCGGTTATTTGGGTTGGCGGTATGTTCTTCGCCTACATGGCGATGCGTCCGGCGGTGGTTGAGGTGGTGGAGGCCTCCCAGCGGGGCGTTCTCTGGTCCAGGACGCTTGAACGGTTCTTTCGCTGGGTTTGGCTCTCAGTTGTGTTGCTACTGGTCACCGGTTACTGGATGATTTTCAGTGTGTTTGGCGGTATGGCGGGTGCTGGCTGGCATATTCATGCCATGCAGGCGCTCGGCCTGGTGATGATGCTGCTCTACTTCCATGTTTACTTTGCGCCCTTCCGGCGGCTCAAGCAGGCGGTTGCAGCCAAGGATCCGCAGGCTGGCGGTGTTCAGGTAGGCAAGATTCGCCGGCTCGTCGGTATCAATCTGATCCTCGGCCTGATTGTAGTCGCCATAGGGTCGGGCGGTCGGTACCTGTAACCGGCTGGGCGATCGGGGATCGATACCATGTCTGATATTCGCAAAAGAGCCATTGCCGGCCTGAAAGCGGGGGATTCCTTTACCCTGGCGCGAACGTTCACCGAGGATGAGACCCTGTCCTTTGGCGAGATCAGCCGCGATCAGAACCCGGTGCACTACAGCGACGAGTTCGCGCAAGCCAAGAACCTGCAGGGCAAGATCTGCCATGGCCTGCTGGTTGGTGGAATGATCACGGAAGTAGGCGGGCAGATAGGCTGGCTGGCGTCCGGCATGAATTTTCGATTCCGCCGGCCGGTGTATTTTGGCGATACCATCACCTGTGTGTTCACCATCACCGAGGTGGATGAGCGTAACCGGGCCCGGGCCGAAGCGATACTCTCGAATCAGCACGGTGAACCGGTGATCGAAGCCTGGTTAACGGGTGTTCTGCCCGGGCCCAGGGAACAGGAGGTGTTGTCGGCAATGGTCAGCGAACAGAAAACGACGCCTGCCAGCTGATCAGCGCCGGCCAGTGCGTCAGTCCTCCTCGGCGTCCCTCATTCGTTCCTGCCGCTCCCATTCTTCCTCTTTTGCCGCATCGATGATCTCCATCAGTTCGTCGACGTTGGCAGCGGTCTCATCGTGCTGGAAGCAGCCGGTGAGTTTGCTGTCCGGGTGCAGGTCGCCCGACTCGTAGAGTGCCCAGATCTCCTTGCCATAATCGGTGTTCAGCAGTTCCGGCGCGAATCGGCCAAAATAGCGGCGCATATTGTCGACGTCGCGCTCGAGCATGCGTTCGGCGTTGTTATTGCCGGAGGCGTTGACCGCCTGGGGCAGATCAATAATGACCGGTCCGTTGGCATCGGCCAGAACGTTGAATTCCGAAAGGTCCCCATGGATCAGACCGGCACTCAGCATGCGGACAACCTCGCGGATTACCTGGCCGTGGAAGTCACGGGCCTGTTCCGGGGAAAGAATGACATCATCCAGCCTGGGAGCGGCCTTGCCATCTTCGTCCGCCACCAGTTCCATCAGCAGTACACCGTCCACAAAGCCTAGGGGTTCGGGAACCCGGACACCCGCAGCGGCAAGCCGGTAGAGGGCATCCACTTCGGCATTGAGCCAGGCATCTTCCTGTTCCTTCTGGCCATATTTGGTTTTCTTGCTCATGGCCCTGGCCCGTCGGCTGTTCCGGACCTTTCGGCCTTCCTGGTATTCCACAGCCTGCTTGAAGCTTCGCTTGGAGGCTTCCTTGAAGACCTTGGCGCAACGTGTCTGGTCGCCACAGCGCACCACATAAACCTGCGCTTCCTTGCCGCTCATAAGCTGGTAGAGCACTTCGTCCACCATGCCGTCATCGACAAGTGGTTGTAATCTCTTCGGTACTTTCATAAAACCTTTCAGACGGACAGTGAGTCGGCCAGCCACGTTCATTGATCTGGAACAAGACTGGATGCAGGCAGGGCAGGGACAATGACTGCTACGGAGCATAGCTTACATGAAAATCGTTTTCCTGATCCTGTTGATTCTGGTGGTTGCCGCCACCGTCGCTCTGTGGTTCTGGCGACAGGCTGACCACAATGCGGACCAAGCCGCCATGGCGAGGTTGGCGGCTCTGCAGCCGGCTTCACCGCAGCGTTTTGATCTTTCTCTCCTCGAGGGGCTGCCGGAGCCCGCCCGGCGGTATTTCCGGTACACCATTCAGCCCGGAACTCCGCTTTATACGGTTGCCCGGATATCCATGACCGGAAAATTCGGCATGGGCAATCGGGAATCGCCCGACTACATGGATATGCAGGCCACTCAGATGCTGGCCATGCCCGAAGGCTTTATCTGGAAAATGAGCGCCAGCCGCGGCGCCCTGCGGGTTTCCGGCTCAGACACCGAACAGTGGACGCGGTTCTGGCTGATGGGATTGTTGCCGGTGGCCCGGATGGGCGGCGACCCGGATCACACCCGTTCGGCATTCGGCCGGTATGTGGCGGAGGCGGTGTTCTGGACGCCGGCGGCACTGCTCCCAGGCCAAGGGGTTGCGTGGCAGCTTGTGGATGTAAATACAGCGCGGGTAATTGTCCGCCACGAGGGTATGGAGCAGACGGTGGATGTTGTCGTGGCCGAAGACGGCCAGCCGCTTCAGGTGAGTTTCGACCGCTGGAGCAATGCGAATCCGGAAAAGGTCCATCGTCTGCAGCCTTTTGGCGGCGACCTGTCAGAGTTTCGGGAGTTCGAGGGCTTTATCTTGCCGACCCGCGTGGAAGCCGGGAATTTCTTTGCCGCGGACGATTATTTTCCGTTTTTCATTGCCGAAGTGACCAACGTAGAATTTCCACAGGCCGACTGACGCAAAAAGCCCGGCGCACAAGGCCGGGCTTTCTGGGGGATAGTGGCGGTTACACCAGATTGTAAAGGAACACCACGGCGATACCAGCCGGCGTCAAGTACCGCAGTACGAACATGAACGCCTTGTAGCTGCCGCCCTGCAGACCGATATCGGCAGCCAGTCCCTCACGCTTCATCGCCCAGCCGGCAAACAGCGCAATGGCCAGTCCGCCCAGGGGCATCATCAGGTTGGAGACCAGGAAGTCGAGCAGATCGAACACTGTCTTGTCTTCGAAGAACGGGATAAAACCGAGCGGGTGCACGCTGTCCCAGACGTTGAAAGACAACACGGTACCGATGCCGATAAACCAGATAGCCAGACCACCACCAAGTGCGCTTTTCGCCCGGCTGACGCCTTTGTGTTCCTCCAGCCATTCCACCACCGGTTCCAGCATGGATATGGCCGAGGTGATGGCCGCTACCAGCAGCAACGCAAAGAAAATGGTGCCGAACAGGGCGCCACCGCTCATCTGGCCAAACGCCAGTGGCAGGGTTACGAAGATCAGGCCAGGGCCCGCGCCTGGTTCCAGGCCGTTGGCAAATACCAGCGGAAAGATGGCGAGGCCTGCCAGCAGTGCGACGCTGGTGTCCAGAATCCCGATGGTCATGGCGGTTCTGGCAATGTTGACGTTCTTAGGCAGATAGGAGCCGTACGCCATGAGTACGCCAATGCCGATGCTCAGGGTAAAGGCGGCGTGCCCCAGGGCGGTCAGAACGCCGGCCGTTGTCAGCTTGCTGAAGTCCGGCGAGAACATGAAGCTTACGGCCCGGCCGAAGCTGCCGCTGTTCATGGCATAGATCACCATCGCAATCAGCAGGACGAACAGCAGTGGCATCAGCATGTTCACGGCTTTCTCAAGCCCGGAACGAATGCCCCGACCAACGATAAACACAACGATGGCCATGAACACGGTGTGCCACAGCAACAGTTCCCAGGGATTGGCCAACAGCCCGCCGAACTGGCCACCAATGGCTTCGGCGTCCGCGCCGGTAAACAGGCCGGTTGCGGCTTTGCCGATATAGACCAGCGCCCAGCCGCCAATCACGGCGTAGAAAGACAACACCAGGAATGAGGCGATCACGCCGTTCCAGCCGATGGCTCTCCAGCCCCTCGCAGTGCCTTCGGTTCTGGTCAGGGTGCGCATGGTGGCCACAGGGCTCTGACCACCCCGGCGACCAATCATGGTCTCGGCAATCAGTACTGGCACGCCGATCAGGAAGATGCAGGCCAGGTAGATCAGAACGAAGGCGCCGCCACCGTTCTCGCCAGTAATGTATGGAAACTTCCAGATGTTTCCGAGGCCCACTGCTGAGCCGGCAGCGGCCAGGATAAAGGCCATCCGTGAGGACCAGAGGTTGTTGGCCTGCTGGTGTGGTTGGGTACTCTCACTCATTTTTCTCTCCGGCTAGTTGTTTTTGTCGGATTGATTGGTTGTTGTCGCAAAATATTTACTTACCGAGAATCTCGCGCAGGGCTGAAGCCACTTGTGGCAAAACCTGGTCGTTCAGGCCGGCAACGTTGACGCGGCTGCTCTCCAGCATGTAGATCCCGTATTCCTTCCGTAACTGGCCAACCTGCTCCGGGCTGATACCCAGGAAAGAGAACATGCCTCGCTGACGGGCGATGAAGTCGAAGTCGCCTACCGGTGAGAGCGCACCGGCGAAAGCGTGACGCAGATGCAGGATGCGCTCACACATACCGTTTAGCTCCTGTTGCCACTGGGCTCGCAGGTCGTCATCGCCAAGGATGGTCTCCACAATTGAGGCGCCGTGGGCCGGTGGCATTGAATAGTGGGACCGGATAACGCTGAGCAGTTGACTGGTGGCAGCTGCGTTCACAGTTGCTGTTCCCGAAACCAGCGCGAGGGCGCCTGTGCGCTCCCGGTAAAGGCCGAAGTTTTTGGAACATGACGCTGCGATCAGCATTTCCGGTACCGCACTGGCCAGATGCCTCAGGCCGGCCGCATCCGCATCCAGGCCTTCGCCAAGGCCCTGGTAGGCCATATCCACAAAGGGCAGCAGGCCTTTGCGCTGGATCAGGCTGGTCACTTCCTGCCACTGGGCCAGGCTCAGGTCCGCGCCCGAGGGGTTGTGGCAGCACCCGTGCAGCAACACCACGTCGCCAGCATCCGCCCGTTCCAGGGTTTCCAGCATGGCGCCGAAGTCTACCTGCAGGGTCTCTGGATTGAGGTACGGATATTCGCGAATAGTCAGGCCGGCGCCACCGAGCAACGGCAAGTGGTTGGCCCAGGTGGGCGTGCTGACCCAAACTTTTGTATCGGCTTTGCACAGACGCAGAAACTCGGCCGCCATACGCAGGGCGCCGCAGCCGCCCGGTGTCTGGATGACCGATACGCGACCGTCGCGGACCAGTGGGCTGTTGCTGCCCAGGATCAGCTCCGCCATGGCGCTGTTGAAGCCGGCGGAACCGGCAGGGCCCACGTAGCTCTTGGTGGTTTCGCCCTCAAGCAGGCGACGCTCGGCTTCGTGCACGGCGGCCATGATAGGCGTATTGCCGGCGTCATCCTTATAGACACCGATGCCCAGATCCACCTTGTCCGGTCGATCGTCTTCACGGAAGGTCTGCATCAACTGCAGGATCGGATCCTGGGGCAGGGGCTGGAGTGCTTCAAACATGATTGGCCTCCTCGTTAGCCTGTTGGGTGCGAATCAACGTCGGGCGACCGGTATCCAGCGCCTTGATCAGCTGAGTCTGCTTTTCACGAATGCTTTCTGCCGCTTGCTCCCGCACAGGGCCGTACCCGCGGACATCGGCAGGCAACTCGGCAAGCTGCAGGAAGGTTTCGTAGTTGCTGGCGTTGAGCTCACGACCGATCCGGTCTACCAGGCTCTGATAATCCTTCAGCATGGCCCGATCCAGCTTGCGGTCGGCGGAATAGCGGAACGGATCGATTGCGGTTCCGCGCAGGCCGCGAAGTTTCGCCAGCAGCCGGAAGGCCCGGAACATCCAGGGGCCGAACCGGCGTTTTTTCGGGCGGCCCTGGGCATCGGTCTCGCCGCTGAGCAGGGGCGGGGCCAGATGGAAGTGGACTTTGAAGTCACCCTCGAAGGTTTCATTCACCTCTTTCATGAAGTCGGTTTCGGCAAACAGTCGCGCGACTTCGTATTCGTCCTTGTAGGCCATGAACCGGTACAGCTGCTGGGCTACTGCACGAGTCAGCAGCAGGTTGGTTTCACCGAGGGACTCCTCAGCCTTCCGGACCCCTGCAACTGCGTCCCGGTATTGGTCGGCCCAACGCTGGTTCTGGTAATTGACCAGGTGCTTATGCCGGGTATTGATGAGTTCGTCCAGGGTTGGTTCGGGTTTGACCTCAACCACCTGGGCATTACTGTCATCCAGCAGATCCGTGACTGCGCTCGGATCCACGGCCGCCAGCCGTCCCCAGCCGAAGGCTTCCTTGTTCCGGTCGATGGCGACGCCGTTCAGCTCAATCGCCTTCATCAAAGCCGCCTCGGACAGGGGCAGCAGGCCTTTCTGCCAGGCAAAACCGAGCATCATCACGTTGGAGAATACGGTATCGCCCATCAGCTTTTCGGCGATGCCATTGGCGTCCAGCTGATCAAAGTGATCCTCGCCCACGGCGTTCTTCAGTAGCCCAAGGCGCTTGTCGGCCTTCATATCGGCGTCGCGGAAGAGCACATAGTCGGCAGTAGGCAGTTCCGCTTCGTTGGCAACGATCCGGGTGTGGTTTGGCCGGAGAACGCTCAGGGCCTTCTGGGAAGACGCTACGACCAGATCGCAGGCGATGACCGCATCGGCCTGGCCATTGCTGATCCGTACCTGATGGAGCTTGTCCGGAGACGGTGCCATACGAACGTAGCTCAGCACCGTGCCGCCTTTCTGGGCGAAGCCCATGAAATCCAGTACCGAGGCGCCGCGCGACTCCAGGTGGGCCGCCATGGTGATCAGTTGGCCAACCGTCACCACGCCCGTACCGCCAACGCCGCCCACCAGCAGATCATAGGAGCCGGTCATTTCCGGCAATTTGGGAGCTGGAATATCAGCCAGCTTGCGGGTGAGTACGGAGCCGGTGTCAACGCCGCGGGATTTGCGCAGCTGGCCGCCTTCGATGGTCACGAAGCTTGGGCAGAAACCGTTAACGCAGGAAAAGTCCTTGTTGCAGGATGACTGGTCGATCTTCCGCTTGCGTCCCAGCTCCGTCTTGCGGGGAACCACCGAGAGGCAGTTGGACTGCACCGAGCAGTCGCCACAGCCTTCACACACGTGATGGTTGATAAAGGCCCGCTTGGCCGGATCCGGGAACTGCTTGCGCTTGCGACGGCGGCGTTTCTCGGCGGCACAGGTCTGGTCGTAGATCAGTACGGTACAGCCGGGGATCTCACGCAATTCCCGCTGCACCTGGTCGAGCTCGGACCGATCGTGGAAGGTGACGTCCTTGGGAAACAGGTCATGATGGCCATCGTATTTCTCGGGCTCGTCGCTGAGAACAACAACCCGATTGACCCCTTCTGCGGCCATTTGCTGGGCAATCCTGTCGACGGTGATCTGCCCGTCGACGGGCTGACCGCCGGTCATGGCGACGGCGTCGTTGAACAGAATCTTGTAGGTAATGTTGATGCCGGCAGCTACCGCCTGACGGATAGCCATGGAACCGGAGTGGAAATAGGTGCCTTCACCCAGGTTCTGGAACACGTGGGGGTTGCCGGTGTATCGGCTCTTGCCGATCCAGTTGACACCTTCGCCACCCATCTGGATGAGGGATTCGGTGTTCCGGCCCATCCAGGACGCCATGAAGTGACAGCCAATGCCGGCCAGGGCCTTGCTCCCCTCCGGGACCTTGGTGGAGGTGTTGTGTGGGCAGCCCGAGCAGAAATAGGGCATACGCTTGACGCCGCCCGGATCCTGGGCGGTGGTCATGGCACTGATTTCAGCCATGCGCTCGCTGAAGTCCACCTCGAAGAAGCGACCAAGACGGGCTGCCAGGAAGCCGGCAACCAGTTTGGGGCTCAATTCGCCAACGTACGGGATCAGCGGGCGGCCCAGCTCATCCTGTTTGCCGGTAATCAGAACCTCGCCGGGACGGTCCGGCTCGGACATGTACTCCTTGATCTGGCTCTCAATAATGCCGCGCTTTTCCTCGATGACCAGGACTTCTTCCTTGCCGTGCACGAAGTCCAGGATGCCGCGGCGCTCCAGGGGCCAGACCATGCCCACCTTGTAGATATCCAGACCCATGTCCCGGGCCTTGTCTTCGTCAATACCGAGCAGATCGAGGGCTTCCAGCAGGTCAAGGTGCCCCTTGCCGGTGGTGACAATACCAAAGCGGGCTTCCTTGTTGTCGAACAGGCACCGGTCAATGCGGTTGGCCCGGGCAAAGGCCTGAACGGCCGCGAGCTTGTGTTCGATGCGGGTTTCCAGCTGGGGGCCGGGCAGATCCGGCCAGCGGTAATGAAGGCCGCTTTCCGGCGCGGTGAAATCGTCCGGAGTGACAAAATCCGGTGTTGGCGGAATTTCCACAGAAGCCGCGCTTTCCACGGTTTCCGATATGGCCTTGAAGCCGACCCAGCAGCCACTGTAGCGGGAAAGGGCATAACCCCAGAGACCGAATTCCAGGTATTCCGCGATGTTGGCCGGGTTGATGGTGGGCATGAAGAAGCTCATGAATGCCACATCGGACTGGTGGGGCATGGACGATGACACGCAGCCATGGTCGTCGCCCGCTACCACCAGCACACCGCCATGGGGGGAGGATCCGTAAGTGGTGCCATGTTTCAGGGCGTCGCCGGCTCGGTCCACGCCCGGGCCCTTGCCATACCAGAGGCCGAATACGCCCTCTACCTGACGGTCTTCATCGGTTTCTACTTGCTGGGTACCCAGCATGATCGTCGCGGCAAGATCCTCGTTGATGGCGGGAACAAAATCGATCCGGTTCTCGTCCAGCAGGTCTTTCGCCTGCCAGAGTGCCTGGTCGACCGCACCTAGGGGGGAACCACGGTAGCCACTGACCAGGCCGGCGGTATTCAGGCCTTGCTTGCGATCCAGGGCAGCCTGCATCAACGGAATTCGGACCAGGGCCTGTGTGCCGGTCAGGAACACCCGACCGGATTCCCGCAGGTAGCGGTCTTCGAGTTTGTAATCGTCGAGTTGTGGGGTATCGGCGGACATGGCGCCCTCCTTTTTGTCGATTTTATGACCAAAATTCTAGAGGGAAGTCCTCAAAAGGTGCTTGCTTATTGGAAGGAGGTTTTCAGGATTTGCGAAAGAATGTTTGATAAAAGACAATAAAGTGAAAGAACCTTTGATAAAAATCAGGTGTTACCAAATGAAACAGGTGGAGCTGGACAAGCTGGATCGGAAAATCCTATCGGTGCTGCAGCAGGATGGGCGCATCAGTAACCAGTTACTGGCCGAACAGGTGGGTTTGTCACCGGCTGCTTGCTGGCGCCGGGTGCGGACACTTGAGGAAAGCGGTGTGATTCAGGGATACAGCGCAAGAGTGGATCCGGAACGCATTGGTCAGGGGCTGTGCGTGCTCGTCAATCTGTCACTGCAGCGGCACAACGTCGACAGCACGGCGGAGATTGAGCAGCAGGTGAGCAGTTATCCGGAGGTGCTTCAGTGCTTTGCGGTGACCGGTAATGCCGATTTCGTGCTCAGGGTAATCGTGCCGGACATGGCCAGCTACGACAGGTTCCTGAATGAAAAAATCTTTACCCTGCAGGGCATTGCCCAGGTGAATTCGAACTTTGCGTTGCGGGAGATAAAAAATACCGAGACGATCCCGGTGGAAGGTATTCTGTAGTTTCGGCAAGGAGCAACAACGAAAAAAGGCAGCCGAAGCTGCCTTTTTCTGAACGTGTCGTCTGTTATTTACAGAGCGACAACGTTTTCCGCCTGAGGACCTTTCTGGCCCTGGGTAACGGTGAACTCGACCTGCTGGCCTTCAGCCAGAGTCTTGAAACCGCCGCCCTGAATAGCGCTATAGTGAACAAAAACGTCCGGGCCGCTTTCGCGAGTGATAAAGCCAAAACCTTTTGCTTCGTTGAAAAACTTAACGTTGCCGGTAACTGTAGACATAGTATTCTTCCTGATTTCAATCATTTAATGTGCCGTCACGTCATCTTGTTGATGGCTGATCGGCGGTATGCGGAAACAAAAAACTGGCGTGATCAAAAACAGGACGTGCTACTTATTACAGCTGAGCGGTCTTATTGATGAAATGCTTTGCTAAATCTTTCCAACGAGGCCCACTGTACTCCTGCCACGGGGAAAAGCAAAGCTATTTCTTGTAGGCATAAACCGGGGGAGTGGAATTCGCGGTTCCAAGGCTGTCCAGCCTGCGCGGCCTGGCAATGGCGAAGCCCTGGGCGTAGTCCACCTGGATCTCTTTCAGGGTGTCCATGATTTCCATGTCTTCCACGTATTCGGCGATGGTCTGAAGATCCAGAAAATGACAGAGCTCGTTGATCGACCTCACCATGGCGTAGTTCGTGAGGTTGGTCGCCATGTCCTTTACAAATATGCCGTCAATTTTCACGAAGTCCACTGGCAGTTTCTGGAGGTACGCATAGGAAGACAGGCCGGTGCCGAAATCATCCAGTGCGAACCGGCAGTTCAGCCGCTTCATCTCGCGCATGAAATCCGAGGCAAAATGGAGGTTTGCGACGGCAGAGGTCTCGGTTACTTCAAAGCAGAGCTTGTGGGCCAGCTCCGGATTCGCCCTGAGATTGGATTCCAGGCCGAGCATGAAGCTGTCATCGCTCAACGAAGAGCCTGACAGGTTAACGTTCAGAGTGGCAATCCTGGCGAGCGCCGAGGGATTATCGCGCATCCACGCCAGCACCTCGGAAATGACCCACAAATCAACCCGTGTGCTGCGTTTGAACTGTTCGGCTGCCTCGATATAGCCCTGGGGCGAGATCTCCTTGCCAGAACTGTCTTTCAGGCCGAGCAAGAGTTCATACATCGTGCCTTCGCCGTCTTCCGGTTCAAGGGCAACGATTGGCTGGGCCCGAAGGTAGAGGCTGCCATCACGGATGGTCCGGTCTATTTCGGTGACCCATTGGGGGGTGCCGAGCCGGGACTGGTCCCGGTTCTCCCTGGCCAGTTCAATCCGGTTCCCGCCCAGCTTCTTGGCTGCTTTAAGCGAGAGGCTCGCAAGATTGAGAAGGTCGCCAGGTGACTGTCCCGCCCCGGTTACCGGCCGGATACTGATGCTGACGGTTGCCCGATATTCCGCCTGCCCGTGCCGGAACACATGTTGCTCGAAGTTGCGCCGCAGGGACTCTGCAAAATCCAGGCAGTCTTCTGTACTGATGTTATTGATGAGCACCGCAAACTCATTGCCGCTGATCCGGCCAACGTGGGACTCCGCGAATCGGGATTCGCTCTGCTTACGGAGTGTGTCGGCGACATGCCTCAACAGGGCGTCGCCGGCTTCCGCGCCATAGGAGGCGTTGATGACACTGAACTCGTCTATATCCAGAACCATCAGGGCGGCGGCATGGTCTTCAGCAGATGACGGCAGGATGCTGATCAGCTGAGAAACCTGTTTCTCGAAGTCATGGCGGTGCATACACCCCGTCAGGGCATCGTGGGTTGCCTGAAAATTGAGCTTCCGGTAAACATCTTCAACGATGCTGAACAGGCTTTGGTCGAGGAATGGGATGTCTCCGCTCTCAACCAGCCAGGCTTCGCCTTCAGCGAGTTTCTGCACAAACTCGGGAAACCCGTAACTGACTTCGCTCATGCCTTTGGGCGAAAGAAAAACAAACCTGAGTGAATCCTCGCTGCCCCACACCAGCCGCAACCGGCGGGTCTCGCCGGTATCCAGACGAACCTCAACCCAGTCGCCTACGGAAATCTCCTTTGCCCTTGAGGCCCAACGACTGTCTTCAAGCTCCGGTGGCAGCGGGACCGGCGCTTCATCGGCGTCACCGTACTCATCAACCCATGTGGTTTCTGCTTCCCCGTTGCCCTCGAGAATTCCGGATAACTCGTCAATAACCGGCCTTACGCGTGAGACTTCCCCGGCGGTTTTCAGCTCTCGCTCGATGAACTGCAGCATGACGCTGCTCTCCAGCTCCCGTTCAAATGCCAGCTCTTCGGAGGTGTCGGCAGGCGAAAGCCAGGCCTGGAGCTGTGCAACCACATCAAGCAGTTCCTCACAATGCCGGCTTTCCGGACCTTCTCTCAGCATGGTCAGGACGATCAACTGCTCCCAGCCCGCCTGAAGAATGCGGATCAGAATGTTCGGAACCTGCCTGTTGCTCAAGAGCGAGTTCAGCCTCTGCCTTGCCTCCTTGCGGGTAAGGCGCAGGCGCTCCTTGCCCTCCAGGGTTTTTGCCAGCCGTTCCGAGTTGCGGAGAAACGATTGGTCCTGACGCTCGACAAGCTGTTTCAGGCGTTCGCCCAGGCTTCCCATCAGGTCCGGATCCGATACCTCGATCTCTGTCAGCTCCTCGACGATATCGGCAACCGTTGCTTCCAGCTTCTTGCTTGAGGCTCTCTCGGCAAGACAGATGTGCATCAGGTTATTGATGATATCCCGGGCCGGGTGGTCGCCGGCATTCAGAAAATCCGGTGTTTCAACCAGCGTCTCGAATACGGGTAGTCGAAGCTTTTGCAGTTGGTGGCGAAGCGAGCCCGAGAGTTCATCGTGGGTTTTCAGAGGCTCGAACAGTCGGTCCACCAGGTTGGCCTTCTCAACGGCCGTGTGATCCAGGGAGCTGGCCAGTTCGGAGTCCGAGTTGGCCAGTTCCCGAAGCAGTCCCGCCATATCGGGCTCGTCGCCGTGCAACCGGTCCAGGAGTTCCCGGCGCCGGGAGCGGAGGTTTTCCGAAAGCCTTGGATTGGGCTCCTCCCAGTCTGCAACTTCAGACGAGGGGTTTGAATCCAGTGCCATCAATTGAAACAGGGAGCGACCGACCGAAGGCGACCCGGACGCCTCGTGCCTGGCGTGATTGGTTTCCGGAGTTTCTTCGGATGAGTCTTCTGTGGCTGTCGTTGCTGAACCTGAGTCGTCCGTTGCGTGCTCCCGGTCGCGGAGTGACCAGTTTGCGGGCAGTTCGGTGATATCTATGGCCTCAAGGCCAGCTCGTCGGCAGTCATTGATCAGGGACCGGATGGCCGCGGGCCAGACCCGGACCAGAGCATTTTCCCAGGCGCGGTAGATGGTCAGGCGGTGCTCCCGCGCAATGCCCAGATGATCGACCATATACTGCAGGCAGACGCACAGGGCCCGGGGCGTCAGAGGATTGTTGTCATCGTTGACGTCCTGTCGGAAAATCTGGTTGAGAAACTGGTTGAGCAGGAAGTTGGCCCCGGTATTTGCTTTGTTTACGCGGGTGGCGATGGCCTGCAGGTCCAGCCAGTCCTCGAACTCGTGCTGTTGCAGCAGGTGCAACTCCTTGTTGCCGGCCCGGGACTCGGCGGCGGGCTCAAGGTTTGCCTGATTGGCCTGGAACTGGGCCTGGAAATCCTGGAGCATTCGTTGCTGGCGACTCTGGAAAATGAAGCGCATGTCCTTGAGCCGGGTAATTTCACGCAGCTCTGCAGCTTCTTCCAGGTCGGCTTCAATGCCCTCGAAGGTGCCTTCCATAAATTCCGGAAGCAACTGTTCCAGAAGCCGACGGCAATGCTGGTGGTAGAGCTGTTTCAGTGAAGGATCCGGAGTCGCGGCTTCGAGCCGATTCGTTCCAGTGTGCTGTAACAAACACTCAATGTCGTTGCTGAGTTCCTCAGTGTTCCCCGCTATGTCCAGCGAAATGCCGCTACTGCGGCCAACCTGAACCGTGCCTCTGTAATGGATATGCTGTTTTTCACGGTCATTATCGAGGAAAACATGAAGATCGGTCTGTGCAGCGGCAGACGATGACAGTTGGTCGAGTACCGCGGGCGACGAAAAGTGCTTCAGGGTGAGGCGCAGCCCTTCTTTACCCAGAGCCACGCTGTCAATGACACAGCCACAGGGAATGAGGCCGGGCGCGACGACAACCGCATCCTTGCTGAGTCTGGAGTGTTTTGCGTTGAGCCGGGTCATTGACCGCCTTCCTGAGCAGTGAGAAATGAATCTTTGTTCAATTTATCGTGATTGCAGTTTAATTGGAACTTGAACAAACGCAAAGTGAATGTACAAAAGCGACACATCTGAAGTCATGCACGAGCCTGAATCCACGACTGCATTATAGATGCTCAGTGGCGTTAAATATCAGATCTTTGCCCAGGGTATAGCGTGCGAAATCCCTGGCCAGATACAGGTTGCCCCGATAAATGCCTTTGGCTTCGGATTCGATCTCACCAATGTGCGGATAGGCATCCGGATTGAACTGGTAACGGGAACTGAAGTGGGTAAGGACGAGATTGGGAACGCCTGCGGCCTCGGCGAAGCGGGCTACCTGGGCAGCGGAGCTGTGTTGCGGCCAGGGTCCGACCCGGTCGGAGACTTCCTGGGTGTAGGTCGCTTCGTGGATGACCACCTGAACACCCGTGCACGCTGCCAGAAGCAAGTCGGGCTGGTCGTTGTCGCCGGCTACTATAACCTTGCGAGGTTTTCTGGCAATTCGGGTGTAATCATCACAACGGGCGAGGCGCCCATCTTCCAGTACCACGTCGTCGCCCTGTTGCAGGCGGCCCCAGGCGGGACCGGCCTCAATACCATCCGCTTCGAGCCTGTCCCGGACCAGCTGGCGTTCCAGATTCTTTTCCGTGAACACAAAGGCCCTGCAGGAGACACGATGGGACAGGGGGACTGCAGTTACCGACAGGGAGTCGTCTTCCCAGTGGAAGTTCTCTGCTTCGGAATCGACAAATCTCAATTCATAACTCAGGCTGGAGTCACTATTACCGATGGCGGCCTCTATGAAGGTTTTTACCGGTCTTGGCGCAACCAGGTACAAAGGAGCAGTGCGGCCGAGCATGGAGGCGCTGGTCAGCAGTCCCGGCAGCCCGAACGTATGGTCGCCATGGATGTGGGTGATAAATATTGCCTGCAGCTGCATCACGGAATGATGGGTTCTCAGCAACTGGTGCTGGGTGCCTTCACCGCAGTCAATCAGGTACCAGTGTTTTGGTCCGCCGTGGCTCAGCGCCAGACCGGTTACGTTGCGCGATTTTGTCGGCGTTCCGGCTGACGTGCCGAGGAAGGTGAATTCCATACCAGGCCTTTTCGGGTTAACGTGTCGTGTCTCTGTCCGCCATAATACGAAGGTAGCAGAATTGACGATACATTAGCCGGGGCGACCGCTAATGAGCCGGTTAGCGACATTTATATAAGGAGTGCTGTCTTGTCTGAGTTGTCCAGTTACGAGAGTTTTTCGATTGAGGTTAAAGACCACATCGCCCACGTTCAGTTCAGTCGTCCGGAGGCCCTGAACACCATGAACAAGGCGTTCTGGCTCGAGTTGCCCCGGTGCATGCAGGATATTGAGGCCAACACCGATGCCCGCGTTATCGTCATTTCCTCCACCGGCAAACACTTCTCTGCGGGCATGGATCTGGGTGTATTCAGCGATCCCAAAGCCGTGCCCATGAACGGTGACCCCGGGCGCATGGCGGAAAACCTTCGCAGGGTTGTGCTGCAGTTGCAGGATACTCTCACCTCTCTGGAAAAAATCCGGCTTCCCGTGCTGGCAGCCATCCACGGTGGCTGTATCGGTGGCGCTCTGGATCTGGTGTGTGCCGCCGATAGCCGTTATTGCACGGAAGATGCCTACTTCACCATCAAGGAAACCGAGCTGGGCATGACCGCCGACGTCGGCACGCTCCAGCGCCTGCCCAAACTGATGCCCGAGGGCGTGGTTCGTGAATTGGCCTACACCGGCCGAAAATTCTCCGCCACTGAAGCGCAGAATCTGGGCTTCGTGAACGCCGTTTACGCCGACCAGGAATCCATGCTGGCAGGCGTTATGGCCATTGCCGGCCAGATTGCGGCGAACTCTCCTCTGGCCGTCACTGGCTGCAAGGAAATGCTCAATTACAGTCGCGACCACAGTGTGGAAGACAGCCTCAAGTATATGGCCACCTGGCAGGCCGGCATGTTCCGCCCGACGGACATGATGAAATCGTTCCAGGCCAAAGCCCAGAAGCAGGCGCCAAAATACGATGCGCTGTTTCCAGTGAAGCCCTTGTTCGACCAGTAAATGGCGTTGGGTAAACGACGAAACTCGGGTATGTCCTCCAATGCCGCTCTGTTATTCCAGGGCGCCATTGGCGTTATCGGATTAGTGGCGATACTGCTATTCGGAATTCCGGTGCTGCATGTTGGGCCAGGCCTGTGGCCCAGCATCTTCCTGGGGACGGTTGGAGCCGCTCTTACCTACGCCGCTTTGCTGTTGCTTACGCGGGTGCCCGGCTTGTTCCCGGAGAACCTCGAGCGGCAGATGCAGGGTTTGTATGACTTTGCCTCCAGCTACTCCCCGGCTGTACTCATTCTGCTATCCCTCCTGGCCGGAGTCGGTGAGGAACTGTTGTTCCGGGGCGCAATCCAGGGCTGGCTGATGACAAAGACGGACCCTGTAACGGCCGTGCTTGCGGCATCGGTGTTATTCGGGCTGGTGCACTACGTTTCATTTACCTATTTTCTGGTGGCTACCGGCCTTGGCATGGTCCTGGGGGCGGCCTACCTGTTATCCGAAAGCCTTGCTCTGGTCATGGTCTGGCACGCCCTTTACGACATGATTGCCCTGTTTTTTCTGCTCCGGTTTCCGCGCTGGTTTGGTGTCCGGGTCGTGAATTCCGGCGCAAACAGGCCTCACGAATAGTCGACATCTTCCCGGCCGGCACTCTTGCGGGCCTCAAAGCTGGCCAGCTCGACATTGATGGCATTGGTTGAGATCTGGATTTCGTACAGCGAGTACAGCAGCGAGAAAGACAGCAGTACCAGGCTGGCGCCAAACGCGATCACCCCCGGCAGGTCGGCACCCAGGAAAAGCAGGAACATGGAAACCGTACACAGGAAGAAACTGAGTACGCCGAACGCCTGCATGCGTTTGGTCAGCACAATCCGTTTGCGCAGCATGCCGATCTGTCGGGCAATCAGGGCGTGGTCTTCCTCGGTGTCCATCTGCTTGAGTTGGCGGATCAGCTGCGCCAACACCAGAAACCGGTTGGTGAAGGCCAGCAACAGCAGTGAAATCGCCGGGAAGAGCAGGGCAGGCGTTGTCAGGTCCAATCTGGTGTCCTTATGGTGAAGGTGTGTGGGCTATGGTCTACCAGCTCCCGGAGCGCAGCCGCTGGATCGTTTTAACCGGCCGATTGTAAATGTACACCCAGGCAGACCCGTGGCGAGTGTCCATGGTCTGGCGGATATACAGGCTGCTTTGCGGGCGTTCAGGAAAGAAGTCTTCCAGTTCGTCCAGTGTTTTCAGCATCGTATCGGTAACCGCATAGACTTCCACGCGGACGCCCGGGGAAGGTTCCTCTATGGCACCCGGGTAGGGGCCCAGGTGATACAGGCTCAGTTCGGGCATCCAGTCTGTCCCGACAAAACGGGCGCCTCGCAGAATATGGCTGTTGTTCCGGCCACGTTTCAACGTGCCGTAAACCGCCACAAGGTGCTTCATTCTGATCGTTGCTCCCCCTGTTTACATGTTTGAATTCAACGTGGCCGCAGACCGCAAGGCGTTGGTCAGGCGGTCCATCACGCCGCCGCCATGGCGCCAGAAGTGCCAGTATAGCTGCACTTCCAGGGTTTGTTCAGGCGCGATGCTCACCAGGCGCCCGGCAGATATTTCCGGGCGGGCCTGCATTTCCGGAATCATGCCATACCCCATGCCGGCCAGCGCCAGTTTTACAAAACCTTCCGAGGATGGGCAAAGGTGGTGGGGGAAGGTGCCGTGATAGCCGCACTGGGCCAGGAACCGGTGTTGCAGTTGGTCATTCGGCCCGAAAACAATGGCCGGGGCATTCTTCAGGCTGGTTTCGCTCAGGCCTTTCCCGAAGTATCGGCGCACATAGTCCGGAGTTGCCAGTGGCATGTAGGTCATGGTGCCAATGGGCACGCAGCGGGCACCGGCAACAGGCTGGGGGCTGCTGCACAGGCAGGCAGCCACATCCCCTTCCCGCATCCTGCGAAGGCCAATGTCCTGGTCCTCGACCACAAGATCCAGCAGCAGGGTCTCCTCCGCACAGAAGTTGCCTACCGCGGCCGCCCACCAGGTGGCCAGGCTGTCGGCATTCAGCGCGATGCGCAGTCTTGCTGTGGGTTCCGAGAGTGCCGGGATGGACTTGGTCAGGTCGCGCTCCAGCAATTGCACCTGCTGAACGTGGTTGAGCAGACGCTGTCCGGCCGGTGTGGCCTTGAGTGCCGGGCTTCGCACCAGAACCGGTTGTCCGAGCCGGATTTCAAGGGTGCGAATTCGCTGGGAAATGGCCGACTGGCTCAGCCCGAGCGCCAGGCCGGCACGTTCGAACCCTCCGCACTCAATGACCGTCGCCAGGGCTTCCAGCAATTTGTAGTCAATCATAAGTAAAACTGATGCAGCATTATGAGTATGAATTTCAAGTATAGCTGGGAAGCGGTAACCTTGCGCCATTCATTAAGGAGAGATTCACGTGCTTGAGAGTTACCTGACCGGTCTGATTGTGTGTGGCGGCATTATCGTGGCGATCGGAGCGCAGAACGCCTACCTGTTGAGCCAGGCAATACGCCGGGAACATCATTGGTGGTCAGCCGGGCTGTGCATAGTGGCCGATATCACCCTGTTTACCCTGGGCATGTTCGGCATCAGTGCTGCCCTGATGGCCATGCCAGAGGCCCTGGAGATTCTCCGGTGGCTGGGTGTGGCCTTCCTTGGCTGGCTTGCGATTCAGTCCTTCGTTCGCGCCAGCCGCGGCAGAGCGGCTCTTGAAGCGGGTGAGGTAACCAAACGAAGCCTTAAAGCCGTGGTGTTCACGACCCTGGCAGTCACTCTGCTCAACCCTCAGGTTTATCTGGATACGCTGCTGTTGATTCCTGCCATCGGAGCCCAGCAAGAGGACGCGACCACCTTTGTGGCCGGTGCGAGCAGTGCCTCGATTCTCTGGTTCGGCCTGCTTGCCTGGGGCGGCTCGGCGCTGGCGCCCATTCTCTCCCGGCCGCTGGCCTGGCGGATTATCGATGGTGTCATTGGAATCATGATGGCCGCCATCGCCCTGCATCTCACGTTCAGTGGTCTTTAATATTCAAACGATCGTATGAATTTCTTGCATCGGCGCGCGTCGGGTTGGAAGATAGCGTGCTACTGAATTTGCAGTCATTTATACCATCGAGGATGTTTGATGAACGCCACTCTACGTCGCTGGCTTGCCAGTGCCGGGGCCATGCGCCGTGTTCTTTCCACGTTTGCTCCCTACATCGGTGCTGGAATCCGGGTGACCCACATTGCCGAGGATTTCAGCTCGGCCCGGGTGGAGATGGGCCAGCACTGGTACAACACCAATTACGTGGGCACGCACTTTGGCGGCTGGCTCTACAGCATGGTTGATCCCATATATATGCTGCTGCTGATGCGACGGCTGGGCAATGACTACATCGTGTGGGATAAATCGGCGAGTATTGATTTTATCCGTCCCGGCAAGGGCAAAGTGATGGCACGCTTTGAATTGACCGATGAGCGTGTTGAAGAGATCCGCGCCGCAACGGCAAACGGAGACAAAATGCTGCCAGAGTGGGACGTGGATATTGTTGATGAATCCGGTGAGCTCGTCGCGCGCGTCCTCAAAGCACTCTATGTGCGCCGGAAAAAGCGTTGAAGCGGGCTATTCAGCTTGGCTCAGTCAAAGCGTCTCGCTTCGGTCAGGCGGCCTTTCCAGTAGTAGCCGCTGATCGAGGACTGGATAACGCCGGCCGATGTTGATGCGTGGATAAAGCGGTCCCCGCCCATATAGATACCGGCGTGTTGTTCCTTTCCGCCAATCCGGAAGAACACCACATCGCCCGGTCGAATCTCGCCGGGATGAACCACGTCACCACTGGCAAGCATTTGGGTCGTTGTCCTGGGCAATTGTTTGCCCAGACCTTCCTGGTAGGCGGTAAGAATGAATCCTGAACAATCGAAGCCGTTGCCGGAGGTACCACCGTATTCATAGGGGGTGCCCCGGTAACGCTCGAACACCTGCCAGAGTTTTTGGGCCTTTTCCGAACTGGATGCGTCGACAGGAACGGCCTGTAGTCCAGGCGTAGAACCCGACTGCAGCTTTCCGCTACTGGCGCAACCGCCGAGCGCAAGCGCCACGAATGCCAGAAATAAGATGTTTTTTAAGGAATAACGCATCTCAGACCCTGTGCAAGTTTTCACTGTCTTCACTTTAATTGTCGCGCCCGGGAATGTCAGGTTACGGAGCGTGAGATTTTGTTGATGCGGCTCAGCAAAGTCGCCGGGCATCACCGGCTATCTTTTCCTTTCACGCAGGAATAGTCTGTCACGAGACCATTCGGGAGAGCTGCAATGAGCGAAGGAACACGCAACACCCCCATACCGCGAGACACCCTGGCGGCCATCCTCGAGAGCGCAACATTGGCGCCATCAAGCCACAACACCCAGCCCTGGCGATTTGAACTCGGCGAAACCGGGATTTCCCTGTTTGCGGACCGGTTACGGGCATTGCCGGTCAACGACCCCGACGACCGGGAACTGACCATCAGCTGCGGGTGTGCCCTGTTTAATCTTCGGATTGCCGCCGCTCATGCAGGATTCAATACCGAATGCCAGCTTTTGCCGGACCCGGGCGACGAGGATCTGCTGGCGACCGTCTCGTTCACACCGGTATCCGGGGAGGAGGGCCGTCAAACGGAACTGTTCCGGGCGATTGCCAGGCGACGCACCTATCGCAAGCGGTTTGAGTCAAAGCAGGTGCCTTCCGAGGTGCTGGGCATCCTTGAAGAGTCGGCGGAGACCGAAGGAGCATGGTTCCAGGTTCTGGAATCGGAGCATGCGCGTCATCAGGTGGCCGAGCTGGTGGCGGAGGGCGACGCTGCCCAATGGTCCAACCCGAGTTGGCGACGGGAGTTGGCTGCCTGGATGCATCCCCGCCGCAAGGGAGACGGTTTGACGGTTCCCGGCATGGTTGCGCCCGTGGCCCAATTGGTGGTGCGCACATTTGATATGGGCAACGGCGTTGGCGCCAAGGACCGTCAACTGGCGGATGAATCACCCGTGATTGCTGCGTTGGGAACGGCCGGGGATGGCGTAGAAGACTGGCTGAAGGCCGGGCAGGCGCTGGAGCGGGTTTTGCTCCGGTCCCTGGGGCAGGGGCTGCAGGCTTCCTATCTGAACCAGCCCATTCAGGTCGCCGTGCTTCGCCCGAAACTTCAGCACCTCCTTGGGCGTTCGGGTTTCCCGCAGATTCTGCTCAGGTTGGGTTACCCGGCGACAGATTTGCCGGCGGCTCCGAGGCGGAATCTTCAGGAGGTTGTGGAAACCGCAGACACCCGGGATATCAAGGCAAAACAGGCGGGTCAGGGACGCCAGCGCTGACTGACCTCCTCTTATCAGTGCCTGGCCTTGGTTACCACCTCCGGTGTTGCCGGCTCACCGGATTTGCTGGCAAGAATGCGGTCTGCATCCAGCGAGGCAATCGGAACCCGGGTATCCCGGGGAACGTCGCCGCTCAGCTGGAGCTCCAGATAGCGGAGCGCACACACCCGAAGGAAGGACGTGAAGTTACCGAGGTCGTGGCCGGCATCAATGGATTCGTGGTAAAGCCGTGTGATCATCTGGGGCAGGTTCATGCCATCCCGTTCGGCCAGCTCGGCCAGTGCCTGCCAGAAGGCGTTTTCCATTCGCACACTGGTCACCATGCCATCGATTCGCAGGGAGTGGGTCCGGCTGACCCAAAGCTCCGGATCGGCGTTGATAAAGAGCTTGCACATGCGGGCCTCCCTGAGAGCGTGGCGGGGCCGGTGGGCCGGCCCCGTTTGCATTACTGATCCAGCAGCTTGAAAAACTGCGCCAGCCAGGCCGGATGAGCGGGCCATGCAGGCGCTGTTACCAGATTAGCATCGGTAACCGCCTGATCAACCTCGATACCGGCGAACGTGCCGCCGGCCAGTTCCACCTCCGGCTGGCAGGCAGGATAGGCCGAGCATTTGCGCCCCTCCAGAACCCCGGCTGCGGCCAACAACTGGGCACCATGGCAAATCGCTGCCACTGGCTTGTCAGTCTCGAAAAAATGGCGAACCAGATTCTGTACATCCTTGTTAAGCCGCAGGTACTCAGGAGCGCGACCGCCGGGCACCACCAATGCGTCGTAGTTCGCGGGGTCCAGCCCGTCAAAATCCGCGTTCAGGGCGAACCGGTGCCCCGGTTTTTCGGTGTAGGTCTGGTCACCCTCGAAATCATGGATGGCGGTGGCAACCGTGTCGCCGGCTTTCTTGTCGGGGCAGACAGCGTGAACCGTGTGCCCGACGGCCTGCAGTGCCTGGAACGGCACCATGGTTTCGTAATCTTCGGTGAAGTCACCGGTAATCATCAGAATCTTCTTCCCGCTCATGGCTGTCTCCTTGTGATTGTCGTGCCAAGTCTGGAAACAGTATCAGCGTCGGTGAAGAAGCGGGTATTAGAGGATTACTACAGGCCTCAGGCTTCCCGGATCAGGTCCGGCGAGTTATGCCTCGGATTATTCACCTCCGGCGAAACGGGAATGGCTTTCAGCTGTCCAGGATCCAGGCGATGGGTCACTGCTCGCAATTGTGTCCGGTCGGTGATTTCCGGATTCAGCCAGTCCCTCAGGTAGGCCGGATCAAGCACCACGGGCTGACGTTCATGGATATGCTTCAGGTGTTCGCTGGCCGGTTCGGTGATGATGGCGCAGGCGGTGGTCTCGTCGCCTTCTCTCGGGGTCCAGAGGCCGGCGAAGAAAATCGCCGGATACTTCCCGGAATTCGCTGGCGTTATGTAGTGAGGTTCTTTCCCATGTTCCGTTTGTTGCCATTCGTACCAGCCATTGGCCGGTATCAGGCAACGGTGATGGGTAAAGGCGTCCCGGAAGTATTTTGATGTGGCTGCTGTTTCTGCACGGGCATTGATCGGAGCCGGCGCTTTCTGATCCGCCCAGGCCGGCCGGAAGCCCCAGTGGGAGTGAGCCATGATCAGGCTGCCGTTCATGCTCATCCGGATCATGGGAATACCTGTGCCGGGAGGGATGTTGTAGCCGGGGTCAAAATGCCCGTCCACCTCCATGCCCTCGGGAAAAAACTCGAGGATCAGGGTGTCCGGTGGGGTATAGAAGGTGAATCGTCCGCACATGATAACTGGTTGTTCCTCGCACAAATCCCGGTGCTGAAAGCCCACGGTTCTGGATTCTGTTAACCTTAGCAGATGCTGAAACTATCCAACGCTGTTGAACTTGCTGACTGGGAAATCGAAATCACCCAGATCCGGGCCCAGGGTGCCGGCGGCCAGAACGTGAATAAAGTCGCCTCCGCGGTGCACCTGCGCTTCGATATTCCCCACTCCTCTCTGCCACCGTTCTACAAGGAGCGGCTGATGTCGCTCAATGATCAGCGAATCAGCAAAGAAGGTGTGCTGATCATCAAGGCGCAATCTTTCCGAACCCTGGAGTTGAACAAGGAAGATGCGCTGGAGCGGCTGAAAGAGCTGATCCAGGAGGCCGTCAAACCCCGCAAGGCCCGACGTCCCACCAAACCGACCCGATCCTCACAGCGCAAGCGTGTGGACAAGAAAACCAAAAAAGGTAAAACCAAGGCCCTGCGGGGCAAGGTCCAGGTTTAGGCCGAAGCCTGTTCGCTACCCCGGGACTCCAGTTGCTCCAGGAAAGCCCTGATGTCATCGAAAGCCTCCTCCGCTTCCGGAAGTAAGGGCACAAAGATCTGCCATACGTGCACCATTCCCGGCCAGGTATGAAGGGTAACCGGAGAACCTGCTGCTTCTGCCCGCGCGGCGTAACGCCGGGCGTTGTCCAGCAGCATCTCGGTGTCGCTGGCCTGTATCAGCGTTGGGGGCAGGTCCTTCAGATTCCCGCGTAATGGTGAGGCGACAGGGCTGGTCGGGGAGACCCGGAATGCCGCCAGTGTGGCCCACCAGATGACCGGCAGTGGGATTTTCGACAGGCCACCAAACACAGGCCCGAGCAGTGGATCGGTACCGATGTTGTTGCGGTTGCTCGGCGCGGTCAGGGTCAGATCGGTGGATGGTGAGAAAGCGATGGCGGCGTCCGCCTGGCGCAGGCCATTGTCCCGAATCCAGGCAATCAATCCCAGAGTGTGACTGCCCCCGGCAGAATCCCCGGCGACCACCATGAAATCTACCGGCTCGGCACCGTCGGGCCCGTGTTTCAGCAGCCATTTATAAGCCTCGCGACAATCCCGGACACCGTCCATAAACCGGTTCTCCGGCATTAAACGGTAGTCCAGTGCGAACACTGCGGCTCTGGTTATCTGCGATAAACGGTCGGTAATGGCCCGATGGCTTCTGGGGCTGCCAGCGGCCCAGGCGCCACCATGAATGTACAGGATGCGGCGGCGGGTATCACATCCCGGGGCGAGAACCCATTCGCCACGGGGTGACTCGCAATGGCGCAGCTCCGAGGCCAGTTCAATGCCTTCACTCAGCCCGTCCATGTGTTTTCGGAGCGCCATCAGCCGCGCCTTACCGCGCAGGCCTTTTGAAGATTGCCCAAGCTCGCGGATGCGTCCCAGCACCTCCCGGTTGGCTTCGCTTGGTGTTGCGTCTTTGATCGGGTAATCATCCCGGTCCAGATGAGACAGATCCTCAAGCCGGAACAGAAGCAGGGTTGCGGCAACGATGAACACGATGATGGCGAGAATAATCCAGAGCATGGTCGATCCGTATGTTATTGGCCCCACCGGGCAGGTCGAACTATCCTTCAAATGATACTCGCAGATTTGTCCCGGTTCTGCCCGGAACGGTCACAGAAGGAGTCGCGTGTTGCAAATAGCCTATCGGGCCAGAGACATAACCGAAGCCCACATTGTGGCTGGTCTGTTGGAAGCCAACGGTATTGAGGCCCATGTCGGAGGTCATTACCTTCAGGGTGCCATGGGTGATATTGGTGCCGCGGGCTTCAGCAACGTGCATGTCGATGATGAGGATCTCTACCGGGCGCGGCAACTGGTGTTCGAGTATGAGCAGACGTCCGGCAGCAGTCTCAGCCGGGCTGCCAGCGACCAAGAGGACCGCCCCGACCACTACGCCCGCTGGTTTCTGTTGGCCCTGGCCATCGTCGCTCTCATCCTGCTGCAGATCTACTGACTGATCGGTCTGGGGTCACCGGGCGTAGCCCTACCCACACTTCCCAAGCAACAGGAGAAAAAGCTTATGGCAGATCAACCTGTAATGCTGATTACCGGCGCGTCGTCAGGCATCGGCGCGGAAACAGCGCGAGCGGCCGCGAAACAGGGCTATCGGCTGGTTCTGGCCGCGCGATCTGAAGACAAACTGAAAGGCCTACAGCAGGAGCTGGGTGGCGAGGAAACGGTGTTGACGGTCCAGTGCGACGTCCAGAGCGGTGATGACCAGAAAAACATGGTCGACCAGGCCCTGAAAACCTTTGGCCGCATTGATGCGGTGTTTGCCAACGCCGGCCGCGGTGGTGAGCCGGGCGGATTCAGCGGCGCTGACCCGGACGTGTGGAAGGATATGATCCTCACCAATATCTACGGTGTGGGCCTGACCCTCCAGCATTGCATGCCGGCGCTCAAAGAGAGCAAGGGCCACTTGCTGTTAACCGGCTCTGCGGCAGGCCGTGCCACCATTCCCGGTTCCATGTACAGTGCGACCAAGTGGGCGGTAACCGCCATTGGCTATGGTGTTCGTGAGGAGCTCCGTGGCTCCGGTATCCGCGTTACCCTGATCGAACCGGGCATGGTGGACACGCCCTTCTTTGATGAACGTCCTGGTCATGCGTTGAAGCCGGAGGACATTGCCAATGCGGTCATGTATGCCGTGGCTCAGCCGGCACATGTCGATGTAAATGAAATTCTTGTCCGGCCCACGCCCAAGGTTGAGTAACCGGTAGGGGCGGTCGTAACGGAGGTTGTTTTGAGTCAAACCGATCGCGTCGCATTGGTGACCGGCGGCGCCAAAGGCATTGGCCGGGGCATTGTGCTTCACCTGGCCGCTGCTGGCTGGAAGGTGGCGTTCTGTGACACCGACAGTGCTGTCGGTGAGCGGTTGGCCGCCGGTGCAGATCATGCACTGCACTTTCTGCCCGGCGATGTGGCTTCGGAAACCGATGTGGAGCGCATCGTTACCGAAGCCCTTCGCTGGAGTGGCCGTCTGGACGCCGTTATCAATAATGCCGGAATCGCCAACCCCGAGACGGGGCCGATTGAGGAACTGAGCCTGGATCAGTGGCAGCGCCGGCTGGACGTGAACCTGACCGGGCCGTTCCTGGTCACCAAGCATGCGGTGCCGCACCTTCGAAAAACGAAAGGCGCTATCGTTAACATGGCCTCCACAAGGGCGCTTCAGTCCGAGCCGGACACCGAGGCGTACGCCGCTACCAAAGGCGGTATTGTGGCACTTACTCATGCGCTGGCGGTGAGCCTGGGGCCGGATATCCGCGTGAACTGCATCAGTCCCGGCTGGGTCGATACCCGGGCCTGGCAGGGCGGCGCAGAGCCGGTTGAACCGCTTTCCGAAAACGACCACCTGCAGCACCCGGCGGGCAGGGTAGGGCAACCTGGGGATATTGCCTCCTTGGCGGCCTACCTCATTTCGCCTGAGGCCTCGTTTATCACTGGCCAGAATTTTGTGGCCGATGGCGGCATGGTGCGCAAGATGATCTACGAGGAATAGAGCGTTGCCACGGCTTTTTTTCGGGCTGGAGCTTCCGGCTGAAATCAAGGCCCGGTTGTTGAAGGTCAGATCACCGGTGACAGGCGCCAGATGGCAGAGTGCTGAGCAATTGCACATCACCCTCCTGTTTCTGGGGAAGGTGAGCGGGGAAGGTCTCGAAGCCGTAGCCAGTTCAGCCCGTGAGATAGATTCGGAATCCTTCCCGCTTGAGGTTGCCGGCGTTGGTTGTTTCGGCCAGCCCGAAAGGCCGAAGAATCTATGGGCCGGTGTTCAGCCGGCGGCACCGGTGGCTGCGCTGCACCAGACTCTCGGGCGGCGACTGGAGAGTCTGGGCTTTGTGGCTGAACGTCGGGCATTTCGCCCGCACATTACGCTGGCCCGTTTCAAACGCCAGCCGGGTTCTGTTGAACCGTTGTTGGTTGAATATGGTGACCATGGATTCGGCCAGTTCCGGGTGACTGAATTTGTGCTTTTCGAAAGCAAGCCTGGCCCGGCCGGTTCCGTGTATTCAGTGGTCGATCGCTTCTCCCTGCGCAACGCCGGATAGCCGATTTGTCTTGACGAATCCCTGTCGTCCCACCAAAGATGAGGGGAAATCAACGCCTTTCCTGAGGTGTCTATGTGCCCCCCGTTTTCCGATCCTGATCAGCGTCTGTACGTCCGCAATGCCACGCTTGCAGATATCCCAGGCATCATCCAGCTCAGTCGCCGGGTTTATGAAGGCACGGGCATGTACGGCTATACCAAGGGGCCGTTGACCGGGCAGATCAATACCTTTCCCGACGGCCAGTTTGTTGCCATGCTCGGAGACACCGTGGTCGGCTACTGCGCCACGTTCCGGATCGCGGAAGAGATCGCACTCGCTGCCCACGACTGGACCTCCATCACCGGTAACGGTTATGCCTCGCGGCATGACCCGGAGGGGGACTGGTTGTACGGGATGGAAGTCTGTGTTGATCCGGAATGCCGGGGTTACCGCATTGGGGAGCGGCTCTACAACGAGCGCAAGCAGTTATGCCAGGCCCTGAACCTGCAGGGAGTGGTGTTTGCCGGCCGTTTGCCGAGCCTGCGCCAGCGGCTGAAGAAGTTCACGAGCGTCGAGGAATATGTGGAGGCCATTCGAAGCAAGGAACAGAAGGATCCGGTGCTCTCCTTCCAGCTTCATCAGGGCTTCGAAGTGCACGGAATTATTCCGCATTATCTCGATGCCGACCACGATTCCATGGGCTATGGTATTCATCTGGTCTGGCGTAACCCGAAAGTACCCCAGTCGGAGAACAACGGCCGTCGGAAGCGCTACGGTCAACGCATGCGCGATACCGTGCGCATAGGCACGGTTCAGTACCAGCAACGCCCGGTCGGATCGTTCGACGAATTCAGCGAGATTGTCCGCTATTTTGTCGATGTTGTTTCCACCTACAAGGGCGACTTTGTGGTGTTCCCCGAGCTGTTCACCCTGCAGCTGCTTTCCATCGAAGCCCGCAAGGGCAGCCCCGCCGAGACCTTTGCCGCAGTCACCCATTACGCAGAGCGTTATCGTGAACTGATGCGGGATCTGGCTCTGCGCCACAACATCAATGTTGTCGCCGGCTCAACGCCAGTCCGTGAGGAAGACGGCACCATCCGGAACATGGCGTACGTGTTTCTCAGGGATGGTCAGGTGTTCAGCCAGCCCAAGATTCATCCGACGCCCAACGAGGCGTTCTGGTGGAACGTTCAGGGCGGCAACCGGGTCAGCGCCATCGAGACGGACTGCGGCACCATCGGTGTGCTGATCTGCTACGACGCGGAGTTCCCGGAATTGACCCGCCACCTGGTGGACCAGGGCGTGCATATCATCTTTGTGCCTTTCTGTACCGATGAGCGGCAGAGCTACCTGCGGGTTCGCTATTGTTGCCAGGCCAGAGCTGTGGAGAATCAGGTCTACGTGGTGATGTCCGGCAACGTCGGAAACCTGCCGAACGTACCGAACATGGAAATCCAGTATGGCCAGAGCTGCATCCTGACGCCCTGCGACTTTCCCTTCGCCCGGGATGGCATCGCCGCTGACACCGAGCCCAACGTGGAGACGGTTGCCTTTGCGGATCTGCGCCCGGAAGTACTGATCACTGCCCGCAACAGTGGTACCGTTAAAAACCTTCAGGACCGCCGGCACGATCTTTACAGCGTGACCTGGCGTGGTGAGTAAACCGAGCCGACAGGAGCGTCGTTTTGCCCAGTAGAGGGTCTGTAAAGCCTGAACGCATCGGCCGCGGGCTTCTTTGGGCCGGTGGTATGGCTCTGGTGGCCTGGCCCCTGGCGGTTGCAGGCTGGTCCTTTGCCATTGAACAGAGCTCGGTGGGTATGGCATTGCCGGATATACGGTCCGGCGGATGGGAAGTAACAGGCAGCCGTGCAGATGTCCGGCCTTCTGTGACCGCCAACGGTGATGTCGCAACCATCGATTTTGCTCCTTCGTCTCTTGTTCTGACCAAACATCTCACGTTTGTCGGTGCAGACCAGCCGCTGACGCTCAACAACCTGCGCACGGATCTCAGCAATACAACGGTAACCCTGGACTATGGCGCAAATGGCCCCTGGGCGCAGCGCATTTCCATTGATGGCGACATCAGGGTCGATGCCGCGCGCGTCGAACATCCGCAATTACTGCCGCAAACGTGGAACTTTCAGGGAAGGGCAAAGGGCCGCCTGGCAGATCTCAGGGTGCAGGGCACCTTGGCTTCCGAGTCCGGCTTTACGGCTGATCTCGATATCCAGCTCAATCCCGAAGGCGGCGTATCCGTCGCCATCGACTCTGTTATCGACGGTAAACAGGGCGTTCAGGCCCTGGCAGAAACCCTGGTCGGATGGCCGGATCTGCTGACAGTGGATTCTGGCAATGCCCGGTTGTCGATGGAGGTTTCGACCGGCCAGGGTGGTGAACTTGCAGCCAGTGGCAGCGTTGAACTGCAGGATGTTGGCGGGGTATTTAACCGGACCGCGGTATCAGGGCTCACCGGCCAGGTGCGGGGATCGCTGGAAAATTCCCGGATTACGACCCGTTTCAGGGACATGACCGTTGGCGAGATCAATGCCGGCATTCCCGTCACCTCGGTTCTTTTTTCAGGGAATTACAGCGCGCCGGTCACGGAACTGCTGGCCGGCACTCTGGAGGTTCAGCAGGCCAGGGCCCGGTTCCTCGAAGGTACCCTGAGAGTGCCTCCTGCCAGGTACGATTTAGGCGGTGGGTCTGGTCGCATCCCTGTGGAGGTTGAGGACGTCTCCCTCAGCCGTCTGATGGCCGTGTATCCAGCCGAAGGACTGTCTGGAAGCGGGTTGCTTCGAGGGCGAGTTCCTCTGGGCATCAGTGGCGACGGGGTGCAGGTGAGTGCAGGCAGTATTTCCGCAATAGATCCTGGCGGCCGTTTGCAGTTGCCGGCGGACAAGCTCCAGGCGATGCTCGGTGGCAACCAGGCCATGGGCATCGTGGTCCAGGCGTTGCAAAACTTTCACTATTCAGTCCTCAACAGCACGATAGACTACGATGAACAGGGTAAGTTGAGCCTTGGCCTTCGCCTCGAAGGTAAGAATCCGGACCTGAGGGGTGGGCAGCCGGTGGTACTCAATGTCAATCTTGAGGAAGACATTCCCGCGCTGCTCACCAGTCTGCAGTTGAGTGGCAGGGTCAATGAAGCTGTTACCAGGCGCGTCCGGAAATTGCTGCAGGAATCCGGTGAGGAGAAAGCACCATGATAAAACCCGTGCGGCCCTGGTGGCCTGAAAGGTCGCCCATGGCAAGAACACTGATGATACTGATGCTTCCTCTGGCGATGGCTGCCTGCACGCCGACAGTGCAGATGGCGGCGCCAAAGGAGCCGATTACGGTCAACCTGAACGTGAAAATCCAGCACGAAATCTACGTGAAAGTGGATAAGGAAGTGGATGATCTGTTCAGCGAACAGGGCTTGTTCTGACTGTGTCCGGAAAGTTTGAGGGGTTGAAGATGAAACGATTGATACAGATGTTTGCGCTGGTTCTGGCGTTCGGTATCAGCGCCTCCGTGCTTGCCATGGGGCTGGATGAAGCCAAACAGAAACTGGACTCGGTCAAGCAGCAGGGGCTGGTTGGAGAAACACCGACGGGTTATCTGGAAGTGGTGCGCGCCGAAGGGCAGGCGAAGGAAGTGGTGGAAGCCATTAACAGCGCCCGTCGGGATGAGTACAAGCGCATTGCCGAAAAACACAACATTCCGGTAACCCAGGTGGAGACGGTTGCAGGCAAGAAGGCGATTGAGAAGACTCCGTCCGGCCAGTATGTGCAAATGGGCGGTAAGTGGGTGAAAAAGTAGCCCGGCGCGGCCAGGTGCGAGCCTCGCTTACCGTTTAACGCTCTTTTGCCTTGGCTTGCCGCCTTTTGGCCGTTTGCCCGATGCCGGCTTTTTGCCAGGTGCGGGCTTGCCTTTCGGGCCGGGGCGCCTGGCGCCACCGGGCTTACCTGGTGCGGATGCAGAGCCAGGCTTGCGATCAGGCTTTGGTTTGGCCTTCGTTCCGGACTTCTTTTTTGCTGGCTTGCCAGCGCCGGACGGGGCTTCGGAAGACGAATCCCGGATGGCATCGAACAGCCCGGCCAGCTCTTTCTCGCTCAGGTCCCGCCACTGGCCCACCGCAAGCCCTTTCAGGCTCACGTTCATGATCCGGATCCGTTCCAGTTTGGAAACCTCGTAGCCAAAATACTCGCACATGCGACGGATCTGGCGATTGAGGCCCTGAACCAGGGTGATCCGGAAGACAAATCGTGACTCCCGCGACACCTTGCACTTTTTCGTCATGGTTCCGAGGATCGGCACACCATTGGCCATACCCTCCACGAATTCCCGGGTGACCGGCTTGTCGACGGTAACCAGGTATTCCTTTTCGTGGTTGTTGCCCGCCCGCAGTATCTTGTTGACCAGGTCGCCGTTGTTGGTCATAAAGATGAGGCCCTGGGAGTCCTTGTCCAGACGTCCGATCGGGAAGATGCGTTCGCTGTGACCCACAAAGCGCTGGATATTGTGTTTCTCCGCGCTGTCCGTGGTGCTGACAATCCCTACCGGCTTGTTCAGTGCAATGAACACGAGATCTTCTTCAGCCCGTGGCTCGATCACCTGGCCGTTCACCTTGACCGTGTCACCCGGAAGCACCTGGTCGCCCACGGTTGCTCGTTTGCCGTTGATGTAGACGTTGCCTTGCTCGATATAGCGATCGGCCTCCCGGCGGGAGCACATGCCGCTTTCGCTGATGTATTTGTTGAGCCGGGTGGAATTGCCAGTGGTCATCGGGTTTCCGGTTGCCAGTGAGAATGACGGGCATCATATCAGTCTGGAACCCCGGTCGCAGCAAGGGTGGTTCTTTCCGGGCGTCTCTGCCATTCTTTGCGCCTATCCTTAAAACCAACAAACCCTGAGCCGCCATGGAAAAGACACGCATCACCATTGTTGCCGTTACCTGCATTGCCCTGTTTTTCCTGACCAACTACCTGTTCCGGTATCTGATCGGATTTACCGGGTTGCTGGCCTCATTGGTCATTGCGGCCCTGATTGCCGTCTACATGAGCTTCTCAATCGCACGGACCCTTGAGCGTTTGCCGATGCAGGAGGAGCGCTCACGGGCGCTGTGGATCTATGGCGGTTTTCTGGCCGCCCTGTTCGTCGCCTTCGGGGCCTGGATGTTCCTGGATGCCGGCATGGATGCAGTCACCCTCGCCACGCTGTTTGTTCACTATCTGCCCTATCCGGCACTTGCTCATGCCCTGCTATCAGACAAGGCCGTCGGACTGTTCCTGAAAGAGGATCGTCCTGGCGGATAAATTGTTATAATATAACATTTTGATTCCTAGAGGAGTGCCTCCGGCGCCATGGCTCAACCTATTCCTACCAGCCTGATACTTGGTTTTCTGGGTGTCGGTAAAACCACCGCCATTCTGGATCTTCTGAAAAGCAAACCGGAAAACGAGGTCTGGGCGGTTCTGGTCAACGAGTTCGGTGAGGTGGGCATCGATGGCGCCATGCTGAAAACCGAAGGCGCCTTCATCAAGGAAATACCCGGCGGCTGCATGTGCTGCGTTGCCGGCCTGCCGATGCAGATAGGGCTAAACCAGCTGATTCACAAGGCAAAGCCCGACCGTCTGTTGATTGAACCGACCGGGCTCGGTCACCCCTCTCAGATTCTGGACACCCTGACCAGCGAGCACTATCAGGATGTGCTCGCCATGGGCCCTGTAATCTGCCTGGTGGACCCTCGAAGGCTCGAAGAACCGAAGGTGCTCGGCAATGTGCAGTTCCGGGATCAGGTGGCTGCGGCGGATATTCTCGTTGCCAACAAGACTGATCTTTGCACCCCGGAGCAACTGACTCATTTTGATGAGTGGGCCGCACAACTGGAACCCGCCAAGCGGGCGATTCACCACACGCGGTTCGGGCATCTGGCACCGGGCTGGCTGGACGGCCAGTCGGATGCCCTGCCGGTGACCGATCCGGAAGCTCACCATCACCAACATCATAAGACTGCATCGCCGGCCCCCGCTATTGATGACGAGCCCTGGCAACAGATTACCAATCAGGGACAGGGGCATTTCAGTGTTGGCTGGCGCATACATCCGGAACTGATACTCGATGAGAACGCATTGCTGGTGATGGCCATGGACTCAGCCTTTGTGCGCTTCAAGGCTGTCGTTCAGACCGTGGACGGCTGGCGGGCGATCAATGTGGTTGATGGAGCCCTGACCGTTATTCAGGGTGAACCGCAAGCCTACAGCCGGGCAGAGATCATAGCGTCCGATCAGATTGACGCCCGGGAACTCGATGCCCGCATGAGGGCGGCCGCGGGACTTGATCCGAGGTGAGGGCGTGAGTCTTTGTCCGGTGTGCGAGCAGGGCAGTCTCTCGGATTTCCGTGTAGTGAAGGCCCAGCGTTACCTTCGATGTGATGTCTGCGAGGTGACGGTGATGGATGCGTCCTGCCGGTTATCGCCTGAGCAGGAGCGGGAAATTTACCAACTGCATGATAATGACCCGTCTGATCCGGGGTACCGGACATTTCTCTCGAAACTGACAGAACCTCTGCTTGAGCGCCTGCCATCGGGCGCCAGCGGCCTGGATTTCGGCTGCGGCCCCGGCCCTGCTCTGGCGCAGATACTTGAGGCGGAAGGCATGGCAGTCAGTCTCTACGATCCCTATTTTTATCCCTCGGCAGTGGCTCTCGATCAGACCTACGATTTCATAACCTGTACCGAAGTGGTAGAGCATCTTTACGCCCCCGCTGGCGTTTTCAGGGAACTCGACCGGATGCTGAAGCCCGGTGGTTGGCTGGGTGTGATGACCTGCTTCCAGACCGACGATGACCGGTTCGACAACTGGCATTATCGCCGTGACCCGACCCATGTGGTCTTCTACCGGGAATTCACCTTCAAGCTGCTCGCCAACCGGTTTGGCTGGCACCTGGAAATACCGAGAAAGGATGTGGCTCTGTTCCGGAAGCCAGCCTAGGGGGCTTCCCTTGGGCACTCGGGAAGTGCAGGACACTGTTCCGCGGATGTGGTGCCTTCTTGTTTGAGCAATTCTGATTCACCGAAGCGGTCCGGTGTCAGTGCGGCGGCGCATCTCGCCGCCTGGGTCGCAATGTTTGTGCAGCCGCTCGCCTGCAGCGCGAAAGCGAGATTGTTCCAGCCTTCGGCGAATTTCGGAAAACGTTTCACCGCGCGCAAGAAATGCTCCTGTGCTTCGCCTTGGTGGCCCAACTGCCAGGCAAGGTTGCCTCTGGCCATAGTGGCCGTCGGTTGGTCCGGCCAGGTCGTCTCGGCTGTCTTATAGGCAATGCCGGCGGCTGTCGTTCGTCCGGTTGTTTCGAGGTCATGGGCGGATTGCAGAAAACGAAGCGGTGCTGCGGTAGCTGGAACCCGATCCGGCGGCAGAATAGTGACGGCCCAGTTATCGGCCCGCCCCCAGGTATTGGCGAAAACCTCCAGGTCGATCGCTTCATGCTTGCGGGTATCGGTGTGGAGTATCAGGTCTCGCTCGCCGGCGTCATAGCCGATGACAACCGCAAAGTGCCATTGGGGCCACCAGCCAAACCTCAGATTTTGCATAACCAGGACTGGATTGCCTGCTGCGATCTCGGTCAGGACACTTTCTAATCTACCGTCCAGCGGGTAAACCAACATGCCATGGGCGCGTGCGCCGGCGATCATTTCGACCTGAAGGGAGCCTTCCCGGCCCGGAATATAAACCAGCTCCTTGAGAATATCGGGATTGGATGAAAGGCCCTGGCTGTTCAGCATCATTGCCAGCGACGCAGGCCCGCACTGATACCTTTCCTGGGGGTAGAAAGGTACGTCGTCCAGCACAACCTTGTCGGGCAGCATGGCCTGGTGAGTTTCGGGCGCTGGCCATTTGGGAGCACTGGCGCAACCGGCCAGCAGGCTAACCAGTAACATCAGGATCAGCCTGCTGGATGTCGTCGCTTCTAGAGTGGGAAAAATGGCAGCCACTGATCCCGCTATCGAATGCAGTTCACGAACGGGAAGACATTCGTAGCACAGAGCATATCGGTGATAATGAATACCAGCAGGAACAACACAATGATGCCGACCACATCCTGCCCTGCAGGGCCTCGGCGAGCTGACGTTCAAAATCCGCCAGTTCCGCGGGCGTGAGGTTCTGGATGCGTTCCTTGACCTGGTCCTGGCTGACCCCAAGGTCTGCCAACTTGGCCTGCACATCCTGTCTGTCGAGCATGCTGATCAGCTCCTGCCGGTCCAGCTGAACCTGTTGTTGCCCGATCATTTCGCCGGTTCCAACCATGCCGGCGGTAGCGGTGGCCGACCAGACGGAACCAAGGGCCATCATCATGGCCATAAAAAAGCAAACGTACCTCAAGTGCTTGCGAATGCCTGACATGGGTCACTCCTGTTCGTTGGCTACTTCCGGTGTAGCGGTTTGTTAGTCATCTTGCACTAACCGGACGATAAAACAGTCGGTTGCGTTCCCTCAACATACGAATCGTTCAGGATTCACAAACCTGCAGCTTTCGCTCCGGCCAATGGAGTATAGCCGAGCGTGCGACCATTCGGCTGGCGAGGTCTGGGTACGCCTGGTGGATAACGTTGGCACCGAACTCTGCCAGGAACGCCGATTTCAGTTCTGCCCGGGCCTTCTGGGTGCCCGGTTCCTGGTAGGGCGCGGAGCAGAGCAGCAGGAAACCATCGTCCGGAACACGGCCATTATCCATGTTGCTCTTTATGATCCCGGCGGCCTGGCGGATGGGATGGGACAGATCCGGGCTGTAGGGGCCGATGATCAGGGCTACGTTGGGTGCGTGCAGGAAATCGAACCCCCTGCCAAGGCAGATGACCCACTCCCGGTGCTCTATGTTCAGTTCCCGGTCAAAACGCCGAATCTCGTTCACGTGCCGGATATTGCCCTCAACCAGGGGCAGCAGATCACGCTGAACCGGTTCCGGCATATCCGGACAAAGGGAGGCGATTTCGGAGGCCATATCGGCAAGTCGCGTTACAGGAATGGTAGACAGATCCAGCGTTCGCTCCTGGCTACCGTGCAGAACCAGTGCATCCTCGTCGCTCTCGAAGCCACATACCAGGGGATAGACCGTTCGGTGGCCGTTTCCGAACAGCTTTTCCACCTGGCTTCGGATCTGGAACGCATGGCGCATGGCGGCCTCACGGTCGCAGTCAAAGCCAGCGCAGCCCCGTTCCCGTGAACCTTTTGAATAGTGGTAGGTAATGATGATCAGCACCCGTCGTCCCTGGGTTACGGCTTGCTGGACCGTGTCCGCCAGCATGTCGCCAAGGTAGGGCCAGCCCAGCTCAAAGATCCCGCCAAGGTTCCGGAACGGGTGAATGACACCAAGAGGCGTCTGGGTCACGTAGGGCAGGTGGATGCGGCCATCCATGCACTTCATGGCAATGATCTGGGTATTGTGCTCTGCCAGGTAGCGCTGCCTGGCCAGATGGTTTTCCGGGCTACAGAAGCTGGCCGAATGGGCCCGGCTGAGCTCCATCAGCCAGTCGATACGCTCTGCGATAGGGCGCGCATGCACGGGTGTTGTCATGGCTTTTGTCCTGTTCTGTTCAGAAGGTCGACAGGCCGGTCGCCTCCATAATCCGGTAGCGCCAATAGCGAAGTCTGGATTCGTCGGCCCAACGCTCGTAGGGCAGGCTCATCACCGGATCGTCGCCAGGGCCTTTTTGCCATTGCTCGTCAAAGAATCGCCGGGCTCCGCTCGCAACCTGTGACTGCTCCACCACCGATACCCAGACATCTGTTTCGAGATTCAGATCGTCGAGATTGCGCCGGGTAAAATTGGCCGAACCCAGGAGCAGTTCTGTTGCGCCGTTTTCTCTGGCCAACATCAACAGTTTAGTGTGGCATTGCTCACCCAGGGTATTACACCAACGTACCGGAACGCCCGCGCGAACCAGTTCCATGGCGACCTGCCTGTTGGGAATGCCACTCTTCTGGTGGCCGAAGGCCTCGTTGTTGGCATCAAGCAGAACTCGCAGTGCAACGCCCCGTCTGGCGGCGTCGACCAGGGCTGTGACAATATCGCGATGTGAGAGATAAAACATGGCCATGTCCAGCTGATCACCGGCCGAGGCCTCTTGAATCATGGACAGAGCCTGATCCCGGATTTCCGATTCGGTCAGCACTGCCACCAGGGGGATTTCGGATTTCTGCGGTTCTCCAGTGACTTCGGGAGCCATGCTGATTCGCTCATCAATGGGCGTGGTGTCCGCTCCCGACATGGCGAGAACCGCCCGCTCGCTTTTCAGCAGATCAAAGACCGCCGGCCCCGTGAAGCTAAGCCCCAGGTTGCTATGCCGGCTGCTGCCGTCGTGGGGGTTGGCCGAGGTAACGATGGCCCTCAGGGAGCCCGCCTCATCCGCGACCATAAGCTTGCGATGGTTGGCCTTGAAGTTCAGTAGGGCGAGATAGCTTCGAAGGGTAACAGGCCTGGTGCCCAGGGCGTTGTCCAGCCAGCCTCCATCGGGGTTGTTGCCGAACCACTGACAACACAGCCGCCAGATTGAAGACCAGGTGGGATTACTGTCCCGTAGCGGCCGGAGTGCCGTCTCCACAACCGGAATGCCACCATCGCGCAGGGCTTGAAACCAGGGTGAGGTCGTGCCGCCATACATGGTGTTCAGGGGGTCGGAGATAACCGTAATGGATAGCTCCGGTTTTTCCGCTTTTCTCGCCAGCAGGGCCTCTGTGAGCTGTTGAGCCAGAGGCCGGTGGGCTACATCCTCCGGCTTGGTGCTGTTGAACAGAAACATGTCGATGAGAATGAACTCGTTGGCTTGTCCCACAAGCCGGAACACCTCGTCGAAGATTTCATGGTCTCGCTCCTCACGGCCGTTCTGATAGTGACGGGTGACGTCTGTCAGCAGGACGGGTTCCTCCAATGGCACCGCGGTTCCACGATAGCTGATGCCTGGCGGCAGTGGCTTTTGGGTGTGGTAAAGGCCGATGCCGGCCAGGGTGAGCAACAGCAGGAGAATCAGTAACTTCAGTGTCATGTGTGTATTTCCATCATCCCTGAGGTAAACGACGGCATAACTATACGTGACCTCTCTCTCAGGTAAACAAACACTTACAAAAAACACCCCGGTCGTTGTATCGAAGTTCCGCCACGCTTTCTAAACTAGCCAGATCAACCATTTATAACAAAGTTGCCTGTGAACGCCATACTCTCTTTCATACCGCGCCTGTTCAGTCTGCGGGCCGTTATTCTCGTTCTGGCTGTTGTGTTTGCCCTCATGGGGGACCAGCTTGCCCTCGTTGGCTGGGCTGACCGTGCGCTATTCAGCATTCTCGGCGTGCCAGAGGGCGCGACCCCGGCCACGATTCTCCCGCAGGAGGCATTCGGGCCGGCTATGGCTGATCGGGGGCTTTCGGAACCACTCTGGTCCGACATGGCGGTGACCGCCGGGCTGGCAATTGCGGCACTGTATCTGGTGCTTGCAATTCCGGCGATGGGCGCGGCCGTTTCCCTGCCGGTCACTCTTTTGCTTGGTGGCTCGCTCGTGGTGATCCAGGCGGCTTTGATGTTCTACCGCAACGCCTGGGTGCCGTTTGGCGTGGTGCTCACGTTGCTGGTGGTCGGTTACGTGGTGATGCTGTTCTGGCTGCAGCCCCGCAAACACATCCGTGCACTGACAGATAATGTGCGGGATGCGCGGCTGAAGCTGGCCAAGGTATTTCTGCAACAAGGTCATACAGACGAGGCCCTCGAAGCGCTGGATCGCTGCCCCGACTGTGAAAGCGAGATCGAGCTGCGCTACGACGCCGCCATCCAGCAGGAGCGCAAGCGCCAGTACGACAAGGCGGTCAGCACCTACCGCAGTATTCAGGAGCGAAAGAAAGGTTTTCGGGATACCGCCGCGAGGCTGTCGGCATTGGAAAAGCTCGCGCCGGATAACTCGTTGATGCAGGGAGGGAGTTTCGACAATACCCGCACCCTGTTGATGCCCGAGCCCGCCGTTAGTCGCCCGACCCTCGGAAGATACGAAATCGAGCGGGAGATTGGCCGAGGGGCCATGGGTGTGGTTTATCTGGGCAAGGATCCGAAGATTGCCCGTACCGTTGCCATCAAGACTCTCAGCTACCAGGCATTTGATGATGGACAGCTTCAGGATCTCAAGGAGCGATTCTTCCGGGAGGCAGAAGCCGCTGGCCGCCTGAGCCACCCGGCTATCGTCACCGTGTATGACGTTGGCGAGGAGGCAGACCTCGCCTATATCGCCATGGACTATGCGAAAGGACGTCCGCTCAGTGAATTCGGCAGAACCGGACGGTTACTGCCCCTGCCCAGGGTTCTGGATATCGTTGCCCGCGTGGCGGACGCTCTGGCCTACGCTCACAGCCAGAAAATCGTCCACCGCGACATCAAGCCCGGGAATATCATCTTCAATCCCGACAATGGCGATATAAAGATCACCGATTTCGGCATTGCCAAGATCTCCGATGACTCGCGAACCCGCACCGGCGCGGTAATGGGCAGCCCATTGTATATGTCGCCGGAGCAGTTGAAGGGTCAGAAGGTAACCGGTGCCTCCGATATCTACAGCCTGGGCGTAACGCTTTATAAGCTGGTGAGCGGCGAAACGCCCTATCAGGGCGATACCCTGGCCAACCTGACCTACCAGATTCTTAACAAGCGCCCACGCAGCGTCCGCGAGTTCAACGCGGATCTGCCAAACGGGGTGGTCCGTCTGATCAACAAGGCTATCCAGCGCGAGCCGGACAAGCGCTTTGCCAGTGCCGCCACCATGGCCGAGGCCGTGCGTCGTCTGGCCGTTCGTGAGGCTGGCCAGGAGGTGTCGTCCTGATGCGATATCACGTTGCCGGCCAGAGTCATCGCGGGGCCGTCCGGGAATCAAACCAGGATGTGGTGGACTGGCGGATCAATGATGCGGGTGACCAGGCGTTGTTGGTGGTTGCTGACGGTATGGGCGGTCACCAGGGAGGCGAGGTTGCCAGTCGCCTTGCGGTTGATGCCATCATCGAATCCCTTGAGCCTGAAATCGCCGGTGCCTCGAGCGGCACCACGGATGCGGATATCCGGGGAAAACTGGATCGGGCCTTCAGGTTGGCCAATGAGCGCATAGTGAGCCGCCGTTCCGGGGATCCAAGACTTGAAAAAATGGGCACGACACTGGTGGTGGCCTGGTTGAGTGGCAATCAGGCGCATATTGCTCACATTGGCGATTCCCGTTGCTACAGCCTGCGTGGCAGCCAGGCGCTGTGTCTCACGCGGGACGATACCGTGGTCCAGAACATGCTGGAAGACGGCAGCATTACCAGGGCCGACGTGCCCAATGTGCCGTTCCGGAATGTCCTGACCAGGGCCGTGGGAACGGTGGAGCAGGCGGCCCCCAGTTATCGGCGTGAAACGCTTGATGAAGGAGATGTGCTGCTGCTGTGTTCCGATGGGTTAACTGATTCGGTTCCGGAATACCGGTGGCTTGAAATCCATAAGGAAAGTGACGGCATGGAGCGCACGGTTCAGGCAATGATTGATGCCGGCCTGGCAAACGAGGCGGGTGACAATGTGTCTGTGGTATTACTGACGTTGGAGTATTGAGGAAACTGACATGGCTTCGCTTTCGCAACTGGTGGATAACGTTGTTGTTAACACCTTTGAACTCGGTCAACCGGAAACGCGCATCGGTCGGCGCCCGGACAACGATATCCAGATTGATGAAATTTCTGTGAGCGGCCAGCACGCCCTGATAGAAGCGGTGCCCAATGCCTATCTGGAAGGTACGGTGGATTACTACATTACCGACAGCAACAGCACCAATGGCACTTTTGTGAACGAATTGCGGGTTGCTGACCGCCAGCGTCTCAACAGCAACGACATGGTGCGCATTGGCTGGAATGAGTTCCGTTTCATCGATGAAGAAGAGCAGGCAATGGAAAAAACCGCCTATATCCTCGACTGACCCTAACGGTTGGCCCGCGAATTACCGGATCCGATCCTGAACAAATCTGCTGAAACGGGAAAGCAGCGAGGACGCATCCGGCGCTGGCTTTACGCCGGCGATCAGGGCCTCCGCATCAAGCCCCTCCCGTGTCAGGTCGGGCGCCTGGACCTTCAGGTAGGCGCTCATAATGGCGTCCGTGAACTCTGGATGGAACTGCACGCCCCAGGCGCAGGGACCAATTCTGAAAGCCTGATGAGGCTCGAACTGGTTGCGTCCCAGCAACACCGCGCCTTCAGGCAGGCGCAGCACGGACTGCCGGTGTGTCAGCTGGGCCGGAAATTTTTCCGGTAGCTCCCGGAACAGGACATCGGAAGCTGCCTCGGGAAGGAGTTCAACCTCGTGGGTGCCGGTTTCCCGGCCATTCGGATGGTAACCAGCTTCCCCGCCCAGCGCGTGGGCCAGTAACTGGTGGCCATAGCAGACACCAAGCACCGGCACTTCGCTTCTGACCGCTTTTGCCAGCCAACGCCCCGCGTTCTCACTCCATTCGGCCCGGTCGCTGACCATGGCAGGAGAGCCTGTCACCACGATGCCGTCCCAGTCTTCCGGATTCCCCGGCAGTTCACCGGCTTCGGCATTGGCAACGGTTATATCCAGCTCATCTGACAACCCGCGCAGGAACCACTCGTCAAAATCGCCAAACCTTGCCCGAATGTCCGGGTAGGTGGTGCCTGTTTTAAGGACCACCACGCGCGCCTTGCGGTTTGTGGGAGCGTTCTGTTGCATGGTGCTATCTTCCTGCGCGGCCGGCGGCCCGGGTTGTTTACTGCTCTGGCAGTTCGGCGTTGTGGAACACGTTCTGCACGTCGTCCAGTTCGTTCAGCATGTCGAGGAATTTCTCGAACATGGGGATGTCGTCGCCTTCCACCATTGTGGTGGTTTTGGGCAGAAACTGGATTTCATCCACTTCAAAATCGATGTCTTCGATTGCGTCCACGAGTGCCTGGCGAGCCTTGGCGTATTCGGTGTTCGGTGTGAACACGGTAATCAGGCCATCTTCATTCTCGATGTCGGTTACATCGACATCCGCTTCCATCAGCGCCTCAAGTACGGCCTCTTCATCCTCGCCCTTGAACGCAAAAATAGCGCTGTGGTCGAACATGTGAGACACGGCTCCGGGCGTGCCGATCTTGCACTTGGTCTTGGTGAAGGCCAGGCGCACGTCGCCAAAGGTGCGGTTCGGGTTATCGGTCAGGCAGTCCACGATCACCATGCAGTTGCCCGGTCCGTAGCCTTCGTAGCGAGCTGCAGCATAGTCTTCGCCGGCGCCACCCTTGGCCTTGTCGATGGCCTTTTCAATGACGTGCGAAGGCACCTGGTCTTTCTTGGCCCGCTCGATCAGTCCGCGCAGGGACAGGTTGGCCTGGGGATCGGGGCCTCCGGACTTGGCGCTCATGTAAATCTCGCGGCCGTACTTGCTGTAGACCTTGGTTTTTGCCGCAGCCGTCTTGGCCATGGATTCTTTGCGGTTCTGGTAGGCTCTGCCCATCTGCGCTGCCTCTTGGTTCTCTGGAAAAGGCCGGATTTTACTCAACATTGCCGGTTTGGGACAGGCTTATTTGGCCCCTGTTCCGGGATGGTTTTCACGATCCGCCAATACCAAGGTGCCAGCAGGACAGCACTTTTGATGCACAGACCTATAGGCAAGCCACTGCTAGCGTGAGAGGACAACTGGCAGGCGTCGGGGAACAGAATGCAAAGACAAAGCGCAACGCAGACAATGGTTCGTATGCTGTTTCTGTGCCTGGTCTTTTCATGCTCGTTGGCGAGTGCCGGGGGTAACGAGAACGGCGATCAGGACCAGGTGGCACGGGACATGATCCGGGTTCTCAACGCTTATGTCGTCTACAAGATGGGGCAATATGAATCGGCCTTCGAGCAGTATCTGGAGCTGGCAGAGGAGGGCAGCCGCCAGGGCATGCTGAATGTGGCCAACATGTATGCCCAGGGGCAGGGCGTTGAACAAAACCAGGAGAAAGCCTTCCAGTGGTACCTGCGGGCAGCCGACAGTGGTGATTCCATCAGTATGGTCGAAGTGGCCATGGCCTATGAAGAGGGCAGGGGAACCGTCCTGGATAAAGACGAAGCACTCAGTTGGTATCGCCGAGCTGCGGAAGCGGGAAACAGTGATGCCCGCTGGCGGCTGGGAAAAAGCCTTTTTGACGAAGGCCGCATGGCTGAAGGCTTGTGTCTGATCCGGCTGGCGGCAGTTGACGGCGGCCAGCCCTCAGCACAGCAGTTCCTGTCAGCGCTGGGGCCGAGTGCCGGACCGGAGAATAAATTGCCCCGGTCTCGGTGCTCGCCTTCCGGCAGTTAAACGTAATCGACCGGGCGCCGGTAGTTTTCCTGGGTCATCAGGTCGATGCCGCACTCCATGTCGCTGACCCAGTTCAGAAAGCGATCGACCATCACCGGTCCTTCGAAGCGTTTGCCGTGCTGGGGCACAATCATCGAAACATCCATGTCGCGGACCATATTCGCCCAGAGTTGGCAAACCTTCCGGGAGGCAATGTAGCGCCGATGGAAGCCGATCATGCTCGGTATGTGCTTGTCGAAGTCCTTCACAGGCAGGTGATCGTCTTCGCCCCCCATGGAGGCGCCCAGGTCGCCCGAGAACAGAATCTTCGAGACCGGGTCATAGAACTGCAGGTTGCCGACCGAATGCATGAAGTGGGCTGGCAGACATTGCAGATAGGATTCCCCGAATTTCACATTGGCGCCGGCATCCGGAACGCTAACGATGCGGTCGTACACGCTGCCGCTGAGCTGGTTGGTCACGTAGCTGGAAACCAGGTGCGGAAGGAACCGGGCCCAGAGTTTCGAAGTTACGATCTTCGCGCGGGTATGAACGATCCAGCGGTCGATGGCACCGATGATGTCCGGGTCCTGGTGAGAGGCGAACACGTAATCCATGTCGCGGATGTTCATGTAGCGTGATGCCGCCACCGACAGCGGGGTGTAGGTGAGGTCACCACCCGGGTCGATCAGTGCTTCATGTTTACCGTCGACAATCAGGAACTGGTTGGACTGGACGCCCTCTCCGGTTACCAGGGAATCGAACATCAGGCATTTGTGGTGTCCGTTATCGAACAGGACAATGGGTTCGGCTGCCATTTCGGTCTCCCGCAAAATACAGTTTGATCCGGCCGGAATGGCCGGATATTGCAAGCTGCGCGGAGATTACAAAATTGACAAAAGCCAACTCTTGCCTCAGGTCAATTCTCTGATATTCCTCAAGTAACGATTTGTTGTTGCCGGCTCTCAGGCCAGCTGTGGTACCCGTTTGATCCCGCGGCGAATACCCTGTTCAAGGGCGCTGCTGACGACCTTCCCGGTGAACGGTACGATGTCTTCGAAGGTGATGGTGTAGTTCACCCGGGTGTGGCCTTCCGGTGTGTCCTCGAAACGGATTCTTCCCAGATGGTTGCGGATCGGGCTCATGCTGGTGATGGTGTATTCGATCAGTGAATCCGGCTCGAAGCTGGTCACCGTTTCTTCCAGGCCGACCGGCCCGATGCCGATTTTGCGAACGGAGCCGATGCCGTTGGGATCAGCCTGATCGCTGTCCTTGATTCGTTTGACCGGTGCTCCCAGCAGTTTTCCGAAACGGTAATGGTCGGCGAACAGGGCGAAAACCCGTCGTCGGGGTACGTCAAAGGTTTCGTCAATTTCAATGGTGTACATGGCCATGGGCTCACTCTTTTTGTCATTCGATGCCCCCAGCCTAACCCCTTGGCTCCTACAACAAAAGTCGTAGAAGGCGGCAGGTTTCAATCTGGCCTCTGTCGACGGGTCAGTGCCGGGCGGTATGCCGGTAGTCCCGGGGTGACTGGCCCATTACCTTTTTGAAAAGCCTGGAAAAATAGTAAGCATCGTCATAGCCCAGGCGTCGGCTTATGTCTGCGAAGCTCAGGCTGCTGGTATCCAGCATCTGGCAGGCGCGTTCCACCTTCAGGTGCAGGAAGTGCTGGATCGGGGAGGTGCCGGTCTGTTCCCGATACCGGGTGGCGAAATGAGCCGGTGAGAGGCCGGCAAGATCGGCCAGTTGCTCCAGGCTGATACGCTCATCCAGATGCTCCCGCATATAGTTGTGAATGGTTTCCAGTTCTGCCTGCCGCTCGTGCCCGGTTTCGTCGGCGTTGATCGGAACCGCAGCCAACAGTTGCCGAAGCCGGTTGGCCGCGTGGATCAGGCCGCGGGCCCGGAAACCGGTCTGTCGCACCGATAGCAGGCCATTGAAGTCAACCAGAAGCCGGGGTTGCCGGCCCAAATGACGAATCCGGGTCGGGCCGTCGAACCCCATGTAGTGTTGAAAATCTGCTGCCAGTGGTCCGGTGTAGTGCACCCAGTGAATGGTCCAGGGGTTGTCCGGATCGGCGGTATACCGATGGTTGGCACCGGCCGGCAAAAGCAGCAGATCGCCAGCCTCCACCGTGTAGGGCTCCCCGCCTACGTTCAGGAACGCACGGCCTTCCGTGCAGTAGATCAAAAGATTGTCGTGATGGTGTTCCCGATGCATGTGATGGCCGACGGCGCGCCGGTAGTGGCCGAACGCCAGCGGATAGAGATCCCGGGTAAGTGGATGGCTCGCGAGCAGTCGAATGATCGGCTCAGGCACCACGTAGCGAATGCTGTCTTTGGGCACCGGCCACTGTGAGGTTTGGGTCATTTCTGGTCTTGTTTGTTTGAGCTTTATCGAAAGATAGTCCATTACGGGCGAAATTTAGTCAATCACCCATTGGTCAATCCCGTGCTAGCCTTTGGGTAAACGTGGCAAGGAACCCTCAGGTTCCGGCCGGCTTCCCGCACAACAACAAACAGGGACATCAACATGAAAAATGTACCGTTGTATATTGCAGGTGAATTCATCCAGAGCCAGACCAAGGACTGGATTGAAGTTACCAACCCCGCCACCAACGAAGTGATCGCCAAGGCTCCGAACACGACTCATGCGGAAATGGAGCAGGCCATCAAGTATGCCGGTGAGGTATTCAAGACCTGGAAGGAAGTGCCGGTTTCCGAGCGCGCCCGGGTTATGCTCCGCTATCAGGCACTTCTGAAAAAACATCATGACGAGATTGCTGAAATCCTTTCGCAGGAAACCGGCAAAACGTTTGAAGACGCCAAAGGGGATGTCTGGCGCGGTATTGAAGTAGTTGAGCACGCTGGAAACGTCGCTTCTCTGATGATGGGTGAGACGGTTGAGAACGTTGCCCGTGAAGTGGATACCCACTCCTGGATCCAGCCGCTGGGCGTGTGCGCCGGCATTACGCCGTTCAACTTCCCGGCCATGATCCCGCTGTGGATGTTCCCAATGGCGATTGCCTGCGGTAACACCTTTATCCTCAAGCCTTCCGAGCAGGATCCGTTGACCCCCATGCGCCTTGCCGAGCTGTTTGAAGAAGCCGGTGCGCCCAAGGGCGTTCTGCAGGTGGTTCACGGTGGCAAGGAGCAGGTTGACGTACTGCTGACTGATCCCGCCATCAAGGCCGTTTCTTTCGTAGGTTCTGTGCCTGTTGGCCGTTACATCTACGAGACCGGCACCCGCAACATGAAACGTGTGCAGAGTTTCGCCGGTGCCAAGAACCACATGGTGATCCTGCCGGACGCTGACAAACAGCAAGTGATCAATGCCCTGGTTGGCGCCTCGGTTGGTGCTGCCGGCCAGCGCTGCATGGCAATTTCGGTCGCGGTCTTTGTGGGCGAAGCCCAGCAGTGGATTCCGGAGCTGAAAGAAGCCATGGCGAAAGTTCGTCCAGGCGCGTGGAACGATTCCGGTGCCAGCTATGGCCCGATCATCTCCGCGAAAGCGAAAGACCGTATCGAGTCTCTGATCGCGACCGGTGAAGCGCAGGGCGCTAACCTTCTGCTGGATGGTCGCGGCTGCACCGTAGACGGACTGCCCGATGGCAACTGGGTTGGCCCGACGCTGTTCTCCGGTGTTACCACCGAGATGGATATCTACAACGAGGAGATCTTCGGTCCCGTTCTTTCCTGCATGGAAACCGACACCCTCGGTGATGCCATCGAGCTGGTGAATAACAGCCCGTACGGCAACGGCGTCTCCATCTTTACCAGTTCCGGTGGTGCCGCGCGTCGCTTCCAGCATGAGATCGACGTAGGCCAGGTGGGCGTGAATATCCCCATTCCTGTGCCCCTGCCGTTCTTCTCGTTCACCGGCTGGAAGGGTTCCTTCTACGGTGACCAGCATGCCTACGGCAAGCAGGCGGTTCGCTTCTACACCGAAACCAAAACGGTTACCTCCCGCTGGTTCTCCAGTGAAGCGACCAGCTCGGAAGCCAACTTCTCTATCCAGTTGCGTTAATTGCGTTGAAGGTGGGGTATTTGGGCCGGAACCTGTTTCCGGCCCCTTGTTTTCCCCGCCCAATGCCAAGCCCTCTATATCTGGAGCGTAACGATGGACTTTAACCTCACCGAAGATCAGCTGGCGTTTCGCGAGGCCGCGCGGGCGTTCGCGGAAAAATCCATGGCGCCCCACGCTGCGAAGTGGGACAACGAGCATATTTTCCCGGTCGATGTGATGAAGGAAGCCGGCGAAATGGGCTTCATGGGTATGTACACGCCCGAAGCGCTTGGCGGCATGGGGCTGTCCCGGCTGGACACCTCGGTCATCGTGGAAGAGCTCGCTGCTGCGTGCCCTTCGACCGCCGCGTTTATCACTATCCACAACATGGCTACCTGGATGGTCGCCAGCTTTGCGTCGGATGATCTCAAGCAGGAAATCGTGCCTAAACTCGCCAGCGGCGAATGGCTCGCATCCTACTGCCTGACCGAGCCGGGTGCCGGCTCAGACGCGGCCAGTCTTCGCACCAAGGCCGTGCGGGATGGCGACAGCTACGTAATCAACGGCAGTAAAGTATTCATTTCCGGCGCTGGGGCCACCGATATTCTGGTCTTGATGGCCCGAACCGGAGCGCCGGACTCCGGCTATAAAGGCATTTCCACCTTCGTGATTCCCGCAGATGCCGACGGCATTTCCTACGGCAAGAACGAAGAAAAAATGGGCTGGCACAGTCAGCCTACCCGGATGATCAGCCTGGAGAATGTCCGCATTCCGGCCAGCAACCGAGTTGGTGACGAGGGCGATGGGTTTGCCATCGCCATGAAGGGGCTCGATGGCGGGCGTCTGAATATCGCCACCTGTTCCCTTGGTGGTGCCCAGGCGGCTCTTCTCCGTGCCCGTAACTACATGCACGAGCGGGAACAGTTCGGTAAGCCGCTGGCGGCTTTCCAGGCTCTGCAGTTCAAGCTGGCCGACATGGCCACCAACCTGGTTGCCGCGAGGCAGATGGTTCGTCTGGGCGCGTTCAAGCTTGATAACGCCGATCCGGAAGCGACACTGCATTGTGCCATGGCCAAACGGTTCGCCACCGATGCCTGTTTCGAAGTGGTCAACGAGGCCCTGCAGCTTCACGGCGGTTATGGCTACATTCGTGAATACCCGCTTGAGCGCTATCTGCGTGACCTGCGTGTGCACCAGATCCTGGAAGGCACCAACGAAATCATGCGTCTGATTGTTGCCCGTCGCCTGCTCGATGACGGCGTGGCTGAGGCAATTCAATAAGCATAAAAATGGGGTCTGATGAAAACGTCATCCGACCCCATTTTCAGTATGAGGAATAGCAAATGAGTGACCTGATTCAGCTCGAAAAACGCGGACATATCGCGGTACTGACCATCAACAATCCACCGGCCAACACCTGGACGAAGGATTCCCTCATTGCCCTGACGAACATCGTCAAGGAACTGAACGAAGACCGGGACATCTTTGCCCTGGTAATGACCGGGCAGGGCGAGAAGTTCTATTCTGCCGGCGCCGATCTGAAAACCTTCGCCGATGGCGACAAGGCCCGGGCGAACGAGATGGGCCAGCTTTTTGGCGAGGCCTTCTCCACGCTGCAGCGGTTCCGCGGTGTTTCTATCGCGGCGGTGAACGGCTACGCCATGGGTGGCGGCCTGGAGTGCGCCATGGCCTGTGACATCCGCATTGCCGAAGAGCATGCCCAGATGGCACTGCCCGAAGCAGGCGTTGGCCTGCTGCCCTGTGCCGGCGGCACCCAGAACCTGCCCTGGCTGGTGGGTGAGGGCTGGGCCAAGCGGATGATTCTGTGCGGTGAGCGGGTAAAGGCCGATACGGCACTGCGAATCGGCCTGGTTGAGGAAGTGGTGCCGAGCGGACAGAGCCTTGATAAGGCGCTGGAGTTGGCGGAAATGGCGTGCCAGCAGAGCCCGTCGTCAACGGCTCGTTGCAAGACCCTGGTGATGAGCGCCCGCGATGGCCGCAGCCACGACGACGGCTGGCGCATGGAGCGGGAACTGTTTGTTGAGCTGTTCTCTACCGAAGACCAGAAAGAAGGCGTAAACGCGTTTCTCGAAAAGCGCAAGCCGGAATGGAAAAACCGCTGAAGCCGGCTTTGATGGCTGGCTCAAGGACCTGTTATGAGTGATCAACCCATTATCTTCGAAGAATGGAAGACGGGCGATGGCGCGCTGATCGCCGTGGCCCGGCTGAATACGCCCAAAGCGCTGAACTCGCTGTCTCTGGAAATGATCCGGTTGCTGACTCCGCAACTGAAGCGTTGGGCGGAGGACCCCGTAATCCAGGCCGTCTGGCTGGAATCCGAGGGCGACAAGGCGTTCTGTGCCGGTGGCGACATCGTTGCCCTGTATCGCAGCATGACCGAGCCACAGGGTGCCAGTGAGGGTGAGGCATTCTTCACCGAGGAATATGAGCTGGATTACCTGATCCATACCTTCCCGAAACCGCTCGTTTGCTGGGGACACGGCATCGTAATGGGTGGCGGTATGGGCATTATGGAGGGCGCGTCTCACCGGGTGGTGACGGAAGGATCGAAGCTTGCCATGCCCGAGATCACCATCGGCCTCTACCCCGATGTTGCGGCGGGCTGGTTCCTGAACCGCACCCCCGGGCGCACCGGCTTGTTCCTGGGTCTGACCGGTGCTCGCCTGAACGGCGCTGATGCAATCTTTACTGGCCTTGCCGACCGCTTCATCCGGCATGATCTGAAGGCCGATGTTGTTGCCGAGCTGTGCAAGCGTAACTGGCAGGGCGAAGATCCTCATGCAGTGGTCGGTAGTGTGTTGCGTCAATACGAGCGTGAGAGCGCCGACGCCATGCCGGAGTCACCTGTTCGCACTCATTTCGATGAGATCAATCGGGTTACCGATGCTGACTCCCTGGAAGCGAACGTTAATCAATTGAAAGAACTGTCTGGTGGCGACGGCTGGGTGGCGAAAGCGACCCGCTCCCTGGCTGGTGCGTCACCCACATCCCTGGCTTTGGTCTGGCGGCACCTGCACGGCTGCAAACACGACAGCCTTAAAGAGGTGCTCGACAAGGAACTGGTGCTTTCCACCAAGTGCCTGACCAAGGGCGAGTTTGCCGAAGGCATCCGAGCGCTTCTGATCGACAAGGACCAGCAGCCCCGCTGGCGCTATGCGTCCCTTGCCGAAATGGACAGCGCCTGGATCGACGATTTTTTTAGCTGATCTATTACAAGAACAAGGAGAAAAGACATGGCAAAGATTACCTTTATCGGTCTCGGTAACATGGGCGGCCCAATGGCCGGAAACCTGGTAAAAGCGGGCCACGAGGTCACCGTATTCGACCTGTCCAAAGATGCTGTAGCTGCGCTGGTCTCCGAAGGCGCAAAAACGGCAGACACGGCCCACGAAGCCGCCAATGGCGCTGAATGTGTCATCACCATGCTGCCTGCCGGGCAACACGTGGAAGCGGTTTACCTGGGTGATGATGGCCTGCTGGCGAAACTGCCTGCTGGTACCCTGGTTATCGACTCCTCCACCATCGCGCCGGAAACAGCACGGGGCGTGGCCGAAGTGGCACGAGCCAAGGACATCCCGTTCCTCGATGCGCCGGTATCCGGCGGCGTGGGCGGTGCCAAGGCCGGTACGCTGACCTTCATTTGCGGTGGCTCGGAAGAGGCCTTTAACAAGGCCAAGCCGATTCTCGATGCCATGGGCAAGAACATCTTCCACGCCGGTGATCATGGCTCCGGCCAGGTGGCCAAGATCTGCAACAACATGCTGCTGGCCATCCTTATGTCCGGCACCAGCGAAGCGCTGGCATTGGGAGTGAAAAACGGTCTGGATCCGGCGGTGCTCTCGGAAATCATGAAGCAGAGTTCCGGTGGCAACTGGGCGCTGAATGTCTACAACCCCTGGCCAGGTGTGATGGAGGGCGTACCCGCGTCACGTAACTACGAGGGCGGCTTCCTGGTCAATCTGATGACCAAGGATCTGGGGCTGGCGTTCGACAACGCCGTCAAGAACCAGGCTTCCATTCCCATGGGCTCTCTGGCCCGCAACCTGTTCCAGCTCCATGCTGGGCAGGGCAACGGTAGCCTGGATTTCTCCAGCATTCAGCGGCTTTATAAGCCTGAATAAAGGTTGGGTAAAGACACGATCAAAACGCCGGACGGGCGCTACCTTGTGGTAAAGGGGCGCCTGTGGCGTTGTTCGAATCCCGGTCTTCCGGAGCAGGTGTACCGGGAGCAGGTCAAGCGCCTGATGGCTGCTCGCCGGATGGTGCGTGATGCGAAAGCGTCCGGCGATGAGAGCCAGGAGCGTGATGCCCGGCAACAGGTGGATCACGCCAAGCGCGCCCTGGGTGAGCGCGGGCCGGTCTGGTGGTCTGATGACGAACCTGACTATACCCAGTGCAAGATCGAGAACACGCCGTACGCCGAATGGTATCGTTCGCTCCAGGAGGCGAGTGAGTAACGTTCGGTCTTTTCGTTGAATAACCGCGACTACGCTGTTAATGTTTCACCCGCTACGATGGAAGAACTGCCAGGGATAGTGCAGTTTTTGTAGCAGAATCATCCGGATTGATGACTTCAAAGGATTGAAGACATGCCCCAGGCAAATGGATTGCAGTTCACCGTCCGCGTTGGCGGTCTCCCCTCTGATATTTTTTCACTCGTCGGTTTTACCCTGACCGAATGCCTGTCCGAGGTGTTTCACGGTCGGCTTGAGCTGGCCAGTACCGATCCCTCAATTCAGGCAGCGGAAATTCTTGAGCAACCGGTGGATCTTGTGGTCTGGCAGGATGGCGAGCCTCTAAGGCGCTTCACCGGTGTGGTCAACGAATTTGTTCGGGGCGATGCCGGTCACCGGCGCACCCGCTATGAACTGAATATTCAGTCGCCGCTCTGGCGTCTGGGACTGATGCACAACAGCCGGATTTTCCAGACCCAAAGCAGCGATACCATCGTGGGTACCTTGCTGGAAGAGCGCGGCATTATCGACTCGGTTTTCGATCTGAAACGCACTCCAGAGCAGCGGGAGTATTGTGTTCAGCATCGAGAAAGCGACCTGGCCTTCCTCGAACGTCTCGCGGCTGAAGAGGGCTGGCATTACAGGTATGAACACGGGAGCGTGGACGCAGACACACAGCCGGCGCTTGTAATCGCCGACCATCATGGCGATGCACCGAAGCTGGAGCCGGCAGAATATAACGCCAAAGCCGGCGGCGGCAGCAGGCGCCCGGTCATGTACCGATTTCGATATGAAGAGCGGGTAAGGGTGGCCTCTGTGGCCATGAAGGATTATACCTTTAAGAATCCCGCCTATGCTTTGATGCATCAGCATGCTTCCGGCGACCTGAAGCACCGGGAAGATTACCAGCACTACGATTACCCCGGCCGCTTCAAGGCCGATGCCAGTGGCCAGCCGTTTACCGAAGCCAGACTGCAATCCCTCCGCAATGATGCCAGTACCGCATCCGGTGAGAGCAATCGCCCGGACTTCAGCGCCGGCGCCAAGGTTGAGCTGAAGGAGCACGACAGCGACGCCCTGAATCGGGAATGGCTGCTGACCGCCGTCACTCACACCGGCACCCAGCCCCAGGCCCTGGAAGAGGAGGGCGGCAGCGAACCCACCACCTATCACAACCGGTTCAATGCCATACCTGCAGACCTGACCTGGCGTCCCCGAACGCCCCATCGTCCTCTGATGGACGGCCCGCAAATTGCGATTGTCACCGGCCCGGAAGGCGAAGAGATCCACTGCGATGAACATGGCCGGGTCAAAGTCCGTTTCCCTTGGGATCGCTACTCGAAAAACGACGAACACAGCAGCGCCTGGCTCCGAGTCAGTCAGGGCTGGGCCGGCGGCCAGTATGGCTTCATGGCCTTGCCACGAATCGGCCACGAAGTAATTGTCTCCTTCCTGGACGGCGACCCGGACCAGCCCATCATCACCGGGCGAACCCATCACATCACCAACACGCCACCCTATGGGCTGCCGGAACACAAAACCCGCACCACCCTGAAAACCAAGACCCACAAGGGCGAGGGCAGCAACGAACTGCGGTTTGAGGATGAGGCGGATCAGGAACAGATCTACGTCCACGCCCAGAAAGACCTGGACCTGCTCACCGAGAACAACCGCACGGAGGTGATTCGAAACGACAGTCACCGCACGGTCGAAAACAACGAATTCAGTCACGTCAAAGGCAATGAGCACCGAACTGTCGATGGCGAACAGCGTGAGTCGGTCGGAAGTGATTACAGCCTCTCCATCGGTGGCAGTCTTCACAGCAAACAGGGCAAAAACCAGCTCGTTGAAGCTGGCACCGAGATCCACCACAAAGCGGGTATGAAAGTCGTAATCGAGGCGGGCGCCGAACTCACGCTCAAGGCGGGTGGCAGCTTTCTGAAGCTTGATCCCAGTGGCGTTACGGTCTCCGGGCCCTCGGTGCGCATGAACTCTGGCGGTGGGCCTGGGAGTGGGAGTGGGGTGGCGTATAAAGTCCCGGAGCTGCCTGCCGAGATTGCTGGCTCAATCGGACGCCCGGAGGTTTCGCAGGTTGAAGAAACCACCCAACGCGGTAACGGAAAGAGTGCTCCGCAGGTTTTGGCAGATCACTCAACATTGCTGAAGGAATCAGCCAACCAGGGAGCGCCTGTCGTTTCCGATTGTGAGTTTGATGAGAATGGACGCTGCAAACTACATCAGCACGCTTGATAGCCTGGATTTGCTGGCCCAGGAACCCTCCAGCGCGGACTTTGCCGTCATTGACCTCGCGGTCGATGATAGCTTCCTCAGATTTCTTTACGAAGCTGACCAGCATGGATCGGTTCAGTGGTGGAGTCTTCTGGAGAATACCCGATGGCAGGCCTCATGGAAGCAAGGACCCATACTTCTGGCGCTCAATGGAGACACCCGATTTCATAGAAAGCTTAAAGACCGATTGAGCTTTCTGCCGCTGGGAGTCCTCATTGATTCGCCGGAAAGCTCGACGTGCGTTTTTAATTGGGCTCAGGGATGGTTGCTAGCACTTGCAAAGTCAGATGAGCGACTGTTTCGATTTTACGATCCAAGGTCTTTTCGTCCATTGCTGGCGGCTTTTGCAGGGCGAGCAAAACCGATCGTGAATGCCGGAGTAACAATCTACTGGCATAGCGGATCGGATTGGCAAGCACACCAATCGCCTGATCAAGCCGGAAAGACAGAACTCTCCGAACAACCCGCGTTGGTTCAGTCTGAACTCTCCGCGTTGCCGCCCTATAGATTGGCTGACCGTGCAATGGCTTATGAGCAAGTTTATCGGGATTATTTGCCTGAAAGCGGAGACCGAAGAGTCTGGGTTCTGGAGCAGCTTCAGAGAGCATTGAACCTCGGTTGTGAGAGCGCCTCACTACAAGAGCGTTGGTTGCGACTTTGCATCCGCATTGGCTCTGATCTGGTTGGGACGTCAGATTTTCAGAAAGTTATGAAAGCCCCGGAGATGACGCCGGCGGACCGTATGAACGCGATGGAACGTATATTGGAGGGCACGGATGCCACAGCATAAAGTTCAGTCAGGGGAAACGCTTTCAGCTATTGCTTCGAAGTATCAGGTTTCGTTGAGTGCGATCAAAAATGAGAATCCGATTATCAAGGATGTGAATCACATTGAAGCTGGATGGAATCTCACTGTCCCTGAAAACTCCGTAGACCAAAAGGCTTTTCCGGCAGCGCAATCGGCTAATGATGATACGAAAGATCATCTTGAATGCTCCCAGTGTTCAATTGAGTGCGAAGCGCTTGTCCACGTCACTGGTGAGGAAGACACTGTCTATGCGCTTAGTCGCACTCAGCTGAAGGATCTGATTGGTGAGATTGAGACTCTCAACGAGCCCTTGATTGAGCTAAAGGAAGCGGAAGCGGGGCCCGTAGAGGATATACCTGCTGCGCGCGAAAAGGCGTGGGACAGCCTTCGAGAGTTGGGGGCACTCCCCGAAACTGAGCAAAGTTCGACAGCAAAGGAGCTGCTCAATGACTACGAGGCCCGCTGGAAACGAGAGCGACAACGACTCGAGCATCAGCGTCGTAGAGAAAAGCGGATTGAATATGAGATCAATCAGATCCGAAATCAGATTCTGTTTCCCGCAAGTCAATCCAACCTCACAGACAGGAAAGACCAGCTCTCAGTAAAAGTTTTCACAACGCTTTGTGCTGAACTGGAAGCGACACTGCCCGCTGTAAAGACCAAGGTTGAGACTTACGAGCTCATAACTGAAGCCAGTAAGCAGGACCTGGATGGAATGGATGAAAGGCTCAGGTTTCTTCGGGCGGCGTTGGAGGCTGAGCTGCAGTATCGGATGGCCCAGAGCGATAAGGAGCTGGACAGCCGGCAAATAAGACAATTCAGGCATGAAGCCCAGGAACTTAAGAAATACACCCGTTGGCCGGATTTCATTGCAGAGGCCGATATTCAGTCTTTGGTAGACAAAAAGAAACGACTGAATGAGCTCGATGATGAGCTGATTCCCTACATGGATTACGTCAGCGAATATGCCGCGAAAGTGTCCTGGGTTGTCCGACTTTGGAACGTAATCCACCATGATGAAGTTGAAAAGTACCGTCAGGAGCAGCAGGAGCGACGGGACCTTATCGTGGATATAGAGAAAACCCTGAGGCGTTTGGTGAAAACCAGTCCGCCTTCGGCCCTCGATGTTCTCGCCAAGCCGAATTTCGACTCTATGAGGGCCCGACCTCTGGTCGAACTTAAGCTCACTGGTGGTGCGGGTTTCCGCTACGCCCGCCAGGAGGTTCTGAATCAATTACGCCGTAACTGGAAGCCGCTCAAGGCTTCGGATGTTCGAGCAGTTATGAGTGCTGCCGACTTTGAACGGGCCTGGGACGAGGCGAAAAACGGCCTGAAGAGCGACCGGTCGCTCAAGGTGAAGTTTGCCGAATGGAAGAGCGAAGAGGACAACTTCTTCAACCAGTTGGAAATTGAATTATTCAAAAAAGAAGCTTCAACCGAAGATGGTCGTTTCGCCGCAAGTGCCGAAGCCCAGATGTTCCGGTTTGCCGCGCAGTGCAGCCTGGAAGCCAACTACGAGCCCGAAAAGGGCCAAGCCTATATTGGTACCCAAATGCAAGGAGCGTACAGTCTCCTGCAGGGTGAGGCGACTTTTGCGGCCAGGCTGCCGGATGAGACCGGAGCAAAGGTGCTCCTCGAGTACGAAGATCATCAGGGAAACTCGATAGAGCTCCACTGTGGATACTTCAGGGCCGATGCGGAGTACCGGATTCAGGGTTTTGCGGGTGCCTGTCTTTCTCTCGCTGCAAACGCGAAGTTATCCAGTGAACCCGGGAATGTTGGTATCTCTGGAGAGACCAACGGGCAAGCCTTTGCTGGCGCAACTGTAAGTAATGAAGCCAGATTTGGGGTTAAGTGGAGGGCTGCTTATAAGGAAGTTGATGGAGCGACTGATGACCAAACAGGGGGGGATCCTGAGTTTGAATTGCTGGCTGAGGTAAAGCCAGAAATTGCGGTTTCATCCGGCATTGGTTTTGGTTTTGATTACAAAATTGAACTTCGCGAGAGCAAGCTCGTGGCCTTTTTCAAGGGTACTTTGGTTCTTGGTCCCGGCGGGAGTGGGGGCGTTGCTGCGGAACTGAATGCTGAGCAGATTTGGGAGTTGGTTAAGTTTGTTAGGTGGTCGCTAGAGCAGAGCGATTTTAGATTTTTGGATTGGATTGATGAAGGCGCTTTTAAGCATATTACTTTATTAATTAAAACATTCGCCATAACTAAATCTGACTTTAACCAAATCGTTTCTCAAGGTGTTGAACGAATTGAAATGTTTTGGGCGGATTTGACAAAAGACAATTCACGAATTCGAGATGTCGCTGCGGTAATTATCGAGAACGATAACTTAAATAAGCTAACCCCTCCTTCCAAGGCCGAATTACTAGACGCTCTAACGAAAAACAGTTCAGGCTCTCTTAACTTCAAGGATCCATATAAGGAATTGATCAACGAAGCGAGTATGCAAATTCTTGAGACAATAAGTAGCCACCGTGAATTGGTAGAGGTTTTTAAGAGAATTGGTAATGGGGGGCGTAAAGGTAGTTTCCATGATTTTAAGACCAATTACTCAAAAATCATTGTTCAGAGGTTATTTCGTTCCCCCCAGTCACTAAGAACCGAGCAGTGGTTGTCAGGGGTGCTCGGCTAGCATTTGTTGAAAAGTTAATTTCCTGCCGGATCCCAAGAACATCGGAATCCTCGGCTATTTGCTGCTAGTGTCTCAGATCCCCTACGGCGAGTCACGGTTGTGTTTCCTTCAAACTCTTCGTAGTGGCCTCCTCGAAGGACCCGGTAGGAAAGACCTTCAAAGATGTCTGTTTGTCCCACTGCAGGCCCCTTAGGGTTATCGATTGGAGATCTCTGATAATAATCACTGGAGTATTTATCGCCAACCCATTCGCCAACGTTGCCAGACATGTCATACAAGCCTAGAGCATTCGGTGGAAATGCGCCGGGAGGGTTTGGTAGTGAGGCTTTTGCAGAGGGATCGGAGTAGCGGCTCACTTCAGTCTTGGCCGCCATCGTGACATTTTCAATTGCCTCTCCACTCTCGGTGGCATACGGAAGCATTTGGCCACGGGCGCGTGCCGCATATTCCCACTCAGCCTCCGTGGGCAGTCGGACCTCTTTACCGGTCTGTTTGCCCAACCAAAGGCAAAAAGCATTTGAATCAATCCATGACGTGACCGCTGGTAATGCGTTGTCAAAACGCTCCGGCATTTTGTTCTTCATATCTTTATAGCGGCTGTCTGAGGGTTCATATCCCGTAACCGCCATGAACAGCTCAAAATCCTGCTGTGAAACCTCGTATTTCTGAATATAAAAATCATCAACGATGACACGATGTGCCGGGATAGTATCGCTTCGAACACTCCATCCCCCAGGATTCCCCATCAAAAACTCTCCACCTTCGACAAAAATCATGGTGTCCATCTGGCGTTGGACCAAGTCTTTTGCCTGAGATTCGTAATACAGGCTACAGCCGGAAAGGGCAGAAGTGACAACAAGAGAGGAAATAACGTGGTAACGCATGTTTGCTCCGTGCAATGGGATTAACACTCCATTTGTTTACTCGATTCTATCAACTTACTTGAAGCAACAGAATTACCGAATAGATAGTTTGTGTGTACTGGAAGAACCGAGTCTCATCTTGTGACTTTCGAGGCCAATCAGGGTGACTCGGATGCTATGGATGTAGGCTTTGGTTACTCAAGGCAACACTACAGTCTGAGCTTCCGAATCAGATTGCTAAAAGCGAAAACGACACGGGCATCCGGAAAGTCGATAATTCAAGCATGTTCCGCAGTGAAACTCTTTGAGAATGAACAACGGAAACCCGTCGATTCGTTTGTTACCCGTTCTATGGCTTTGCGCCTAGTGACTGTTGTGTTCCCTGAAAAATCTCTAAAATCGCCGCCCCGGAGAATCCTGTAGGGCTCGTTGCTCCAGCTTTCTATGACTGGGCTCTCGGGTCCCTTTGGGTTATTTACAGGGGAGCGCTCATAATAATCGGCGCGATAATAGTCTCTCACCCATTCCGCAGCATTGCCTGACATGTCGTGCAAGCCAAGCAGGTTTGGAGGGTAGCTCCCTGGCGGCTGCGGAAGTGCTTGTTTTTGCCGTCGGTACTGTGATGGGCGCGCGGCCATTGTTACACCTTCTTCTGCACGTCCATTCTCAGTGGCATAACGCAACGTTTTACCGCCGCTTCGGGCTGCATATTCCCACTGCGCCTCGGTTGGAAGCCGAATATTTTTATCAGTTTGAGAGCCCAGCCACCTGCAAAACTCCGATGCATCGGTCCATGACACTACGGCCGGTAGGTTTGACTGGAAGCGTTCGGGATGTTCCGGGCAATGGGGTTAACACTCCATGTGTTGGGAATATTCTATCAACTTGCTTGGAGCAACAGAATTACCATAGAGATAGTTTGTATGGATTGGAGGAACCGCGTCTCATCTTGTGACTTTCAAGCCTTGTTGAATCGAGTATAATTCCGAGTTCCGAAAACAGGGTGTTTTCGGGCAAGGAAGCAATCTTCAAGGGAACTGATATGAAAACCTTCAATACGCTGCGGGTGATTTTTTCACTCGTGGGTGTCGGCATGCTTGTCGGCGCCTTTTTCTCTTTCCAGAGCACTTCAACCTTTCTTGAAACCGCGACAGCCAAGCCGGGCGTTGTAACCGACCTGATTCGATCACGATCCAGTGATTCCAATGCCTACTATCCTCTCGTCCGTTTTGAAGACGAAAAAGGCAGGCTCACAGAGTTCCTCTCATCCAGCGGCAGCAACCCTCCGAGTTACAGTCGCGGAGAGACGGTTCGTGTGTTGTTCATGCCCGGCAATGCTGAGTCTGCAAGAATCGATGGATTCTTTTCGCTGTGGGGAGTCACCCTGATCGTAGGCGGTTTGGGCGGTGTTTTCTTTATGGTTGGAGCCGGTATGTTTGTTGTGCCCGCTGTCAGGACCAGTGGGGCTGCCAAACTTCGCAAAACCGGGCAACGGGTTCAGGGTATGTTTCAGGGTGTCGAAAAGAACCAGATGATCGTCATGAACGGTAAGAGCCCCTATCAGATCGTTTGCCAGTGGCAGAATCCGGTCACCTCCGATATCCATGTCTTCAGGAGCGGCAACCTCTGGTTTGATCCTTCGGACCATATCCAGAGCGAGTCCATTCCCGTTTACATCAATCCCACAAACCCCAAGCGGTATTGGGTGGACACCTCCTTTTTGCCAAAGATGGCGAGCTGATCGGGCGCTGAATACGACTCAAGTGAACCCCGCGTAACCCTCTCCCGGGTGCGCTCGCGCCATGGTGAAGGTAGACTGACCGTTTTTAACACTGGCCTGGATTTTCCGGGCCAGCTTTTTTTCACGGTATACAGGCTTCATCATGGAAGACCAATCCACAAATAAGGAACCGCCGGGTGAGAACAAGCGCCTGCTGATTTCATCGGATCTTGCCACGCCGATATACGGCTTGTTCGGCTTGGGAATCCTGTACACCCTGTACGTTGCTCATCAGATTGTCCTGCCCATTATTCTTGCGGTGATGACGAGCCTGTTGCTCTCGCCCCTGGTCAAGAAGGCATACGTTAAGTGGCGGGTTCCCCGGATGATCAGCTCCCTGGTGTTTGTGCTCCTGGTGCTCGCCGGCATCGTCGGCATTACACTGGCCGTCGCGACGCCTGCCCTCAAGTGGGTTGAGGAAGTGCCCCAGGGGATATCGAGGCTGCTGGTGGGCGAGAGCGAAATCAGTCGCCAGATCGCCAGAGTCTCCGAGTCTGCGGAACAGGTTGAAAAGTCCGTTGAGGAGCTCTCGGAGTCAGAAAGGCAACAGCCAACGACGGTTGTTCTGCAGACGGATTCCTGGCGCAACCAGTTGATGACCAAAGCCCGGAACGGCATCGCTGGCCTGGCTTTGGCACTGGCATTGACCTATTTCCTGTTGGTGAGCGGTGATCGTCTGATCAAGAACTTTGTTCGTCAGTTGCCTATTGATCAGCGGAAAACCGTGCTTCGGATTACCCACGATTCTCAGCATCAGATTGCCCAGTACCTGGGCGTTCTCGGCCTGAGTAACCTGGCCGTCGGCACCACAACTGGTCTGATCTGCTGGGCCGTCGGGCTGCCGGATCCGGCTGTGTGGGGACTGGTCGCCGGGCTTGCCCGGTTCATTCCCTACCTGGGGGTTATTCTCTCTATCTCCATGCTGACGATTGTCTCTGCCATTAGCCTTGATGAGTTCTGGATGATGGCCATTGCGCCACTTGGCTTCCTGGGTTTGACCACGCTGGTCGGGTTCTTTATCGAACCCTGGATTCACGGCTTTCGGATGGCGATCAATCCGGTGATCATCTTCGTCTCGATCTTCTTCTGGGGCTGGCTCTGGGGGCCGGTAGGCGTGCTCCTGGCGGTGCCTCTGATGACGGTCATCCAGGTGGTACTCAAGCAGATTCCCAAGCTGCGTCCTGTCTATAAAGTGATTGCCCGGTAGTCTGATAATGGATACCCGCAACACGCACTGACACGCCCGCTAAACTCACCTATCCTCTTTGAATACCCGAAATTCAGCAAACAGGGAGGATCGTCAGCCCATGATCCCGAACACCATGAAAGCCATGGTTCTTACCGGTCACGGTGATGTCGATAAACTGGAGTACCAGGACGTGCCTGTTCCTGCGCCCGGAGCCGGTCAGGTGCTTGTTCAGGTTACGGCAACGGCGAAGAACAACACAGACCGCAAGGCACGGGAAGGGCTGTATCCCACCAAAAAAGGCGAAATGACATCCTTCCAGATGGGCGGCAAGCCCACGCTGGTTTTTCCGCGGATCCAGGGGGCAGACATCGCCGGGCGCGTTGTGGCTGTTGGTGACGGTGTGGATGAGTCCCGCATTGGAGAACGGGGCCTTCTGGATTTCAACATCTACGCCAATGACCGCCGAGACATCAATCTCACGCCCGATTACTACGGCCACGGTGCCGACGGCGGTTACGCGGAATACGTAGCGCTGCCGGCTGACCAGTTCCATCACATACCCAATGCCGAACTGGCGGATGCCGAAGTGGCGTCCATGGGCATGTGTTCCTACCAGACCGCCATGCACATGCTTACCTCGGCCAACATCAAGGCCGGAGAGCGGGTCCTGGTGACCGGCGCCAGCGGGGGCGTTGGCACGGCCCTGATCCAGCTTTGCCGAATTATGGGGGCTATTCCCTATGCTCTCAGTAAACAGGACAAAGCGGCAGCGCTGTTGGAACTGGGCGCCGAGGCGGTGCTGGATCGCTCCGATATGGACAGCTTTGTAGATCGGGTGAAAGCGGAAACCGGAGGCAAGCCCATTGATGCGGTGATGGACCTGGTGGGCGGAGAGATGACCGATGTGTTCATCGACACCATGATCTTCGATATGAACGCCCGCAGCACCTACCCGCGCCTGAGTATTGCCGGGGCCAGTGGCGGCAACATCAGCGAAATCCTGTGGACCCGGATCTACCTCTACCAGGTACAGATTTTCGGGGTATCTCATGGCACCCGCGAAGAGGCGGAACAACTAATGGCCTGGATCCGGGGAGGGCAACTGAAACCGGTTCTGCACGGTGCGTTTCGGCTTTCTGACCTGCACCGGGCAGAAGAATATTTTGTGAACCGGGGTAGTAATTATCTCGGCAAGATCGTGATCGTTCCCGACTCACAATGGGAAGAACACGGCCAACCCTGGTCACTGGAGAGCGCTTGATGAAACCGGAACTTACCATTCAGTTGATGGATACCCATGCCGGCGGTGATGTCAGCCGGATCGTGACCGGTGGCATTGATCTTTTGCCCGGTGATACCGTGCGAGCGCAGATGGAGTACCTGCGGGATGACGCCGACGGTCTACGCCGGCTTTTGCTGGAAGAGCCCTACGGGATACCGGAAATGTCTGTGGATCTGTTGGTGCCGCCCACGGATCCGCGAGCTGCCGCCGGTTACATCATCATGGAAGTCATGGGCTACCCTATCTACTCGGGCTCCAACACCATCTGCACGGCTACTGCGGTGCTGGAAGCGGGCATTGTGCCCAAACAGGAAGGCCAGCAGAGTTTTATACTGGAATCGCCCGCCGGACTGGTCCAGATTGAGGCGACGGTGCACGACGGAGTGGTAGAAGCCATCACCTGTGAGGGTCTGCCCAGCTATATCCACACCTACAAGGCCACCATCGACGTGCCTTCGCTGGGCGAGATTACCTACAGTGTTGCATACAGCGGCGGCTTTTATGCGCTGGTGGATGCAGCCAGCATGGGCTTCGATCTGACCCTGGACGAAGAACGCAAACTCGCAGAAACCGCCCACGCCATTGTCGAGGCGATTCAGGCAGAGCGGGGCTTTTCCCATTATACGCTTGGCGACGTAGGGCCACTGCCGTTCCTGCACTTCATGGGCCCTGTGGAACATGTGGCAGAGGGCTATTACCGGTCCCGCTCGGCAACCTATGTGCATCCCGGGGTGATCTGTCGGAGCACAACGGGCACTGGCACGTCCGCCCGTCTGGCGTTGATGAACTACGAAGGCAGTATCAAGCCGGGCGACAAGCTGGAAACCGTTTCCCTCAGAGAGACGGGTTTTATCGGTGAATTCACTTCGGTTGAGGAAGAGGGTGAGTACCAGGTGATCAAAAACAGCATCACCGGCAAGGGTTATGTCATTGCCCGCTCCGACATCGTGGTCAATTGCGATGATCCCATGGTGGAATGCGACTCCCTGCACCACATACTTTCAAGCCGCCATCCCGGGAAGATTACGCCGAAATCCTGATTTTCGTGTTTGATCCCTTCAAGGGTGCGGCAGGCCTGTCGCACCCGCTTTTCCTGCTCATAAAGCCCCGCAGATTTCTTCCTTTTTGGTCTAAAGTTTGCCTTTACGTAAAGTGAAGCCTGTGCTAAACCTTGACCCGTGCTTTCAATGATAAAAACAACAGGAGTTGAGAATGAGCCTTCCGGAATATACCGACGTTTACAACAACTTCGATCCTGCTGCTCTGGAAGCGGACATCCTGGATGGACGTCTGGATAGCGGGCTCAACGTATGTCACGAAATCTGCGACAAATGGGCAGATGACCCGAGTCGGGTTGCGCTTTACTACGAAACCGAAGATGGCGGTGACGGCACTCTGACTTTCGCCGAGCTGAAAGAGGCCTCTGCGCGTTTTGCCAATTATCTGAAATCCCAGGGCATCGGAAAGGGCGACCGGGTGGCTGCACTCCTGCCGCGCACTCCGGAGCTGCTGATCGTTATCGCCGGAACCCTGCGTGCTGGTGCCGTGTATCAGCCGCTGTTCACGGCCTTTGGTTCCGGGGCCATCGAGTACCGGTTTGAGCGGGCCAGCACCAAGCTGGTGGTGACCAACCCGGAGAACTATCCCAAGCTGAACGACGTCAAAGTCTGCCCGCCGGTTGTGGGTGTAAACGCCAGTGAGATTGGCGCGGACATCCCTGACTTCGAAGAGACCCTGGCGGCCCAGTCGAGCGATTTTGAGCCTGTCATGATCAAGGGCGACGATCCGTTCCTGCAGATGTTCACTTCCGGCACCGTGGGTAAGTCCAAAGGGGTTGCGGTACCGGCCAAAGCGCTGCTGGCGTTCTACGTTTACATGAAATACGCCATTGATCTGCAGGATGGTGACAGGTTCTGGAACGTGGCCGATCCCGGTTGGGCCTACGGTCTTTACTATGCCGTGGTTGGGCCGCTGCTGATGGGCCACGCCACGCACTTCAACCCGGGTGGTTTTACCCCGGAATCCACCTACGACATGATCCGCAAGTACAAGATCACCAACCTGGCTGCGGCGCCTACGGCTTACCGTTTGCTCAAGGCAAACGATCACGTGCTGCCGGAAGGCGAGAACCTGGGCCTTCGGGTTGCCAGCAGTGCCGGCGAGCCTCTGAACCCGGAAGTGGTGAACTGGATTCGCAACCGTCACTACTGCCCGGTTAAAGATCATTACGGCCAGACCGAGACTGGCATGACCTGCTGCAACTTCCACGGTCTGGCGCATCCGGTCCGTGAAGGCTCCATGGGCTATGCTTCTCCTGGCCACAAGGTGGTCGCGCTGAACGAGAAAAACGAGGTTGTAGGCGAGGGTGAAGTTGGTCAGCTGGCGGTTGACGTAAAAGCGTCCCCGCTTTTTCACTTCGACGGTTACACCTGGGGTGAAAAGGACCCGTTCGTTAACGGCTACTACCTCACCGGTGACATGGTCATCAACCACGGCAATGGCAACTTCTCCTTCAGTGGCAGGGATGATGACATCATCACCACGGCCGGCTACCGGGTGGGACCGGCAGACGTCGAGAGCACGCTGCTTGAGCACGCCGCTGTGGCGGAGTCCGGCGTTGTCGGCAAGCCGGACGAAAAGCGCGGTTCCATCATCAAGGCTTATGTGGTGATCAAGGGCGATTACGCTCTTGGAGACGAACAGGCCCTGAAAGACGAACTGCAGGAGTTGGTTCGTCGCAGGCTCTCGACCCACGCCTTCCCCCGGGAGATTGAGTTTGTCGATGAGCTGCCGAAGACTCCCAGCGGCAAGATCCAGCGGTTTGTCCTGCGTAATCAGGCCAAGGAAGAAATCGGCGCATGATCATTACGTTCGAAGAGCTGCAGGCCTTCCTTGACGAGCAGTTTCCGCAGGGGGAGGCCTACGGCACCCTGCAGAAGCTCGGGGATGGCTGGGCAGAAATGAAACTGGAAGTGGATGAGGCGCATCTCAGGCCCGGGGGCACCGTCTCCGGGCCGGCCATGATGGGGCTGGCGGATGTCACCCTTTATGCGGCGCTGTTGAGCAAGATTGGCCTGGTTCCCCTGGCGGTGACCACCAATCTGAACATTAATTTTCTGCGCAAGCCGGTGGCGCATCAGCCCATCTGGGCCCGTGCCACCATGCTGAAAGTCGGCCGTACCATGGGCGTGGGCGAAGTGTTCGTTTACTCGGAAGGTGCCGAAGAGCCGGTTGCCCACTCCACCATGACCTATTCAATTCCGCCAAACCGGTAATCCCATGCAGATTCGTGACATGATGGTGCCGGTAGGCGACGGTATTGAGCTGGAAGTCAGGCGAATCCAGCACGCGGAACCGAAAGGGCCGGTGCTGGTTTTTCTCCACGAGTCCCTGGGCAGCATCGCCTTGTGGCGTAAGTTTCCGGAGAAGCTCGCGAAAGCAACCGGCTGCGAAGCGCTGATCTACAATCGTCAGGGCTATGGCCATTCTTCCGATGAAGAGCTCCCGCGCCCACACGATTACCTTGAGGCAGCTGGCGAACAGTGGTTGCCCCGTCTCCTGGACAAGCTCGAAATCAGGGATGTGGTGCTGATAGGGCACAGCGACGGTGGTTCCATTGCCCTCGTGACCGCCGGCACCATGGGGGGGCGTGTAAAGGCGCTGGCGACCATGGCGGCGCACATCTATGCCGATCACCTGACCCTCGCTGGTATCGAGGAAATGGCCGTACGTTACAGGGAGACGGATATCCGGGATCGTTTGGCGCGCTATCACGGCAACCGGACTGACGATCTTTTCAACGCCTGGCAGACAGTCTGGCGTGACGAAGGGTTTCAGGCGGCGATGGATTTCAGTCGCTGGCTGGCGGCAATTGAATGTCCGGCTATTATCATTCAGGGAGAAAACGACGAATACGGAGTGCCGGAGCAGGTCACGGATATCGTTGCCGGCATCGGGCCAAAGGCCCGAGGTGTTCTTCTCGAGGATGCGGGGCACTCGCCACACCTGGAAAAGCAGGACCAGGTAGTAGAACTCCTATACGACTTTTTGCGTAGCGAGAGTGTACTTAAAAACTGCAATTAAGTATTGACGTTTACGTATACGTCAATCTAATCTGGTAGTCAGATAAAACGCACAACAATAACAAAGGTAGATTGGCTCATGAGTGAACAGTACGTTCTGGAGACCCGTAACCTTGTCAAAGAATTCAAGGGCTTTGTTGCGGTCGACGACGTGAACCTGAAGGTCCAGAAAGGCCACATTCACGCCCTGATCGGCCCCAATGGTGCCGGCAAGACCACGGTCTTCAATCTGCTCACCAAATTCCTGATCCCGACCCGGGGCCAGATCCTGTTCAAGGATCAGGACATCACCACCATGAAGTCCGCCGCCATTGCCCGCCAGGGCATTGTTCGCTCGTTTCAGATCTCAGCCGTATTCCCACACATGACCGCGCTGGAGAACATCCGGGTAGCCTTGCAGACGTTCGAGGGCACCTCCTTCAGTTTCTGGAAATCCGGTAACTCCCTGCACAAGCTCAACCAGCGTTGCATGGAGCTCCTGGACGCCGTGGGCCTGGCTGAATTCGCCAACACCACCACGGTTGAGTTGGCGTACGGGCGCAAACGGGCGTTGGAACTGGCCACCACGCTTGCCATGGAGCCCCAACTTTTGTTGCTGGACGAGCCAACCCAGGGCATGGGTTCGGAAGACGTTGATCGCGTTGTGGAACTGGTACGCAAGGCTGCCGAAGGACGAACTGTCCTGATGGTTGAGCACAACCTCAGCGTAGTCAGCAAACTCTGTGATCGCATCACCGTACTGGCTCAGGGCGCTGTTCTGACCGAAGGCGATTACGCGACGGTTTCCGGCGATCCACGGGTTCGCGAGGTGTATATGGGCAGTGATGGTAGCGGCGAGCGCGGCACCACCGCCGACAATGATCAGGCGGAGGCAGCGCAATGACCACGAAATCCGACCGCGAGTACGAACAGCTGCGACTGTCCGGATTGCACGCCTTTTACGGCGAGTCTCACATCCTCCACGGCATCGACATGGTGGTGAACCGCGGGGAACTGGTGACTTTGTTGGGTCGCAATGGCGCGGGCCGTAGCACAACGCTCAAAGCCATCATGAATATGGTTGGCCGGCGCACCGGCTCCATTATGATCAATGGTGAGGAGACCATGTCCTGTGCACCTCATCATATTGCCAGGTTGGGTGTCGGGTATTGCCCCGAACATCGGGGCATTTTTTCCTCACTCAGTGTCCAGGAAAACCTGACACTACCGCCAGTTGTGCGTAGCGGCGGCATGAGCCTGGAAGAAATCTACAACATGTTCCCCAACCTTTATGAACGTCGCTTCAGCCAGGGCACCAAGCTGTCCGGCGGCGAACAGCAGATGCTGGCCATGGCGCGTATTCTGCGCACCGGCGCCAACATGCTGTTGCTGGACGAGATCACAGAGGGCCTGGCCCCGGTTATTGTAGAAAAGCTGGGAGAGGTCCTGATTGCCCTGAAAAACAAGGGCTTGACCATTGTCCTGGTTGAACAGAATTTCCACTTCGCAGCACCGTTAGCCGACCGTCATTACGTTGTTGAGCACGGTCAGATTGTGGAAGAAGTCAGCGCCAACGAACTGAGTGCAAAACAGTCGGTGCTGGATGGCTATTTGGGGGTCTGATCCCGGATAGGACGAGAGCAAGAAAAGTAACAACAACCCGAACCAACGCAAGACAGTAGCGGAGATACAACAATGACAATGATGAAAAAGCTTCTGACATCAGCCGTTGCATCAGCCATGATGGTAGGCGGAGCCCAGGCGGCCATTTCCAACGACACGGTCAAGATCGGTTATCTGGCGGACATGTCCGGCACCTACCGTGACCTGGCAGGACCAAACGGTCTGAAAGCTCTGGAAATGGCCATCGCTGATTTTGGTGGTAACGTCAACGGCGCCAAGATCGAAGTGGTCAGCGCCGATGACCGTAACAGCCCGGATACCTCATCCAGCACCGTCCGTCGCTGGGTTGAGAACGAGGATGTAGACCTCGTGGCCGGTATGGTGGCCTCCTCAGTTTCCATTGCCGTGAGCAAAATCCTGGAAGAGAACGATCGCCTGGGTATCATCTCCGGTTCAGCTGCTTCAAGCATTACCAACGAACACTGTACCCCCAACCACATCCACTATGTCTACGACACCTATCCGCTGGCCAACGGCACCGCCAGTGCGGTCGTTAAAGAAGGTGGCAAAACCTGGTACATGCTGACTGCCGATTACGCTTTCGGTCATGCTTTGGAAGGCGACGTGACTCGCGTGGTCGAAGCCAACGGTGGTGAAATCATCGGTTCAGTGCGTCATCCGTTCCCCACTCAGGACTTCTCATCGTTCATCCTGCAGGCTCAGGCATCCGGTGCTGATGTTATCGGTCTGGCAAACGCCGGCGCCGACACAACCAACGCCATCACCACCGCCAGTGAGTTCGGCGTAACCCAGTCCGGCCAGACTCTGGCGGCACTGCTGCTGTTCCTGACTGACGTACATGCGCTTGGCGCTCAGACGGCCCAGGGTATCCAGCTCACCACCGGTTGGTACTGGGACATGAACGATGAAACCCGTGAGTGGTCTGATCGCTTCATGGAAGAAACCGGCGTGCGTCCGACCATGGTTCACGCTGGCATCTACTCCAGCGCCATGCAGTACCTGAAAGCCGTAGAGGCCACCGGTTCTGACGATGCCCAGACTGTGCGCAAGCAGATGATGGACACTCCGATCAACGACATGTTTGCCAAGAACGGCAAGATCCGCGTTGACGGCCGCATGGTGCACGATATGTACCTGGCGGAAGTGAAGACCCCGGCCGAGTCCAAGAACGAGTGGGATCTGTACAAGATTCTGCGGACCATCCCGGCCGAAGAGTCCTACCGTCCGCTCTCCGAGAGCAAGTGCAAGCTGGTCAATAACTAAAAGCGACCGTTATGGGTTCGTCCTGCAACAGGGCAGGGCGAACCCATGAAAACGGAAAAGAATAAAGCCAAAAAACAATCCCTGTGCTGCTTCTGGAGTTAGCCCAATGTCCATGATTTTCGGCGTCCCTTTAGCTGTGCTATCCGGCCAGCTCCTGATCGGAATAATCAACGGCGCCTTTTACGCCCTTCTGAGCCTTGGGCTCGCGGTCATCTTCGGTCTGCTGAAGATCATCAATTTTGCCCATGGCGCAATGTATATGCTCGGCGCTTTGACCACCGTCCTGATGTTCGACTATCTGGGCGTGAATTACTGGGTCGCCTTATTGCTGGCGCCACTTCTGGTTGGTGCCTTCGGTGTCGCCATTGAATATTTTCTGCTGCGTCGCATTGCGGGGCAGGATCACATCTACAGTCTGCTGCTGACGTTCGGCGTCGCGCTGATCATCTCGGGTGTACTGGTGAACTGGTTCGGGGTTTCCGGGCTTCGCTACACCATGCCGGACATGTTCAAGGGTGGCGTAAACCTCGGCTTCATGTTCATGCCGTACTACCGGGCCTGGGTCATCGTAGCGGCACTGGTCGTCTGCTTTGCAACCTGGTTCGTGATTGAGAAAACCAAGCTGGGCGCCTACCTGCGGGCCGGCACGGAAGACTCTCAATTGATGCAGGGTTTTGGCATTAACGTGCCGCTTCTGATTAGCCTCACCTACGGGTTTGGTGTTGCGCTGGCAGCCTTTGCAGGTGTTCTGGCCGCGCCCATCTACTCGGTGACACCGGTCATGGGGTCGGCCACACTGATTACGGTCTTCGCCGTGGTGGTTATCGGCGGTATGGGCTCCATCGGCGGCGCCATCATCACCGGTATTCTGATGGGCGTGATTGAAGGGCTCACCAAAACCTTCTACCCGCCGGCATCCTCGGCGATCATCTTCCTGGTCATGGTTCTGGTTCTTATGTTCCGGCCCAGTGGCTTGTTCGGTAAGGAGGCATAACCATGAATCAGCCAGTCAATTCCGCCGACATTCACAAGGCTATCGTTCAGGAACAGGGCGCTCAGGATCGCAAAAAGATGATGCTGAACGGTGTCCTGCTGCTCCTCCTGCTGGCGGCACCGTTCATGATCTATCCGGTCTTCCTCATGAAGATCCTGTGCTTCGCGCTGTTTGCGGTGGCGTTCAACCTTCTGTTCGGCTTCACCGGCCTGTTGTCATTTGGCCACGCAGCCTTCCTGGCCACAGGGGGCTACACCACCGGTTACCTGCTCAGTAATTACAGCGGGCTAAGCACCGAGATGGGCATCATCGCCGGTACGCTGGCGGCCACAGTGCTCGGTACTGGCTTTGCGTTGCTGTCGATTCGTCGCCAGGGTATCTATTTCGCGATGGTAACCCTCGCGCTTGCCCAGCTTGTGTTCTTCTTCTTCGTCCAGTCTGAATTCACGGGTGGTGAGGACGGTATGCACGGCATTCCTCGTGGCGAGTTGTTGGGCTTCATCAATCTTGAAGACAACCTGAACATGTATTACTTCGTCCTGGCGGTGTTCATCGCCTGCTACCTGTTGGTACAGCGTATCGTCGGTAGTCCGTTCGGCCAGGTGCTGAAGGCGATCAAGCAGAACGAACCCCGTGCCGTCTCCCTGGGCTACAACGTCGATCGCTACAAGGTGCTCGCGTTCGTCATCTCGGCGGCCCTGGCCGGTCTGGCCGGTTCCATGAAGTCTGTGGTGTTCCAGCTTGCCTCCCTCAACGATGCCCACTGGCATATGTCGGGCGAGGTCATCCTGATGACTCTGGTTGGTGGTATGGGAACACTGTTGGGCCCGGTGGTTGGTGCCACCTTCGTGGTGAACATCGAGTACCAGTTGTCCCAGGGTGCCCTGCGTGACTGGGTGGACCCAATCCTCGGCGGGATTTTCGTCCTGACGGTACTGGCATTCCGTAGCGGTATCGTGGGAGAGATCCAGAAGTTCGTGAAAAAGAACCTGGGCTGACGCCTGCTTTAGCTCGGAAAACAAAAAGGGCCACCTCTGGGGGTGGCCCTTTTTGTTGTTCAACTGGCAGGGTTTCTCGGGTTAGAACTCCGCCAAACGACTGGGTGTACCCACATACACATAAACCGCTGAATCGCCGCGGAAGGCCACCTTGTGAACCGATACATTCGGTTTCCCAGCCTCAGCCGCGCTGAACCGGGTGACCATTCCTGCATTCATCCCATCCCTCGTTCTTTCCCCTTCAGTGCTTGACCAGCTATCACCCAGGCACTGCCCCATCCAGTTTACAGCCGTGTTGTACCTGGTGGTCGCCACCTCGTCGTTGGGAGTATTGCCGGAGCAGACGTAGGCGCTGTCGTTATTGGCCCAGCTCCAAACTTCGCAGTGTCCGCGGATTATCTGTTCTTTGGCATTGTAGACAGTTACCGAGCTGAAACTATTGGAGCTGCCACGGTAAGCCTCAAAACCAGAGGGGTAATCAGCAACGATGCCTTTCAGTGAGGCGCAGGGATCGTCAACGCCCAGTGACAGCGTGTTCTGAGCCTCAGGAGCCAAAGCAAATCAATCCCGTTGCCGTTTCCGTGGTGGTACTTGAGGCCAGTGAAATCCGGCCTTCCCGGGAGTTTGTTGCCAGAACGGCCGCTTCCGCCAAAGCGGATATCACGCCGCGCATAGAAGCGGAAATCCGGGAAATTCTTTTTACCGAGGGCGCGAAAGTCAGCCAGGGCGAGCTCCTGATCCGGCTTGAGGACACTCGCGCAAGCGCTGATCTCCAACAGGCTGATGCTGAACTGGCTGCGGCCCGCGCCGAAGTGGATTCTGCGAGCCGAAATCTGAAACGAGGGGAAGAAGTGTCGGAGAAAGGCTTCCTGTCGGCTGCAGACCTGGACAAACTCAAAGACCGCTTCAGCGCAGCTGAAAGCCGCCTTCAGGCTGCCCAGGCGGCCGTTCAGAAGGCAGGAAGTAACCTCGAGTACGCTGAAATACGAGCACCCTTTGATGGCTGGATCGGCCGCCTGAACTATGACGTAGGAGCCGTGGTCAGTCCCTCTTCTGGAGCAATAACCTCTATCCAGGTGACCGACCCTGTCTACGTCGAATTCCAGATCAATGAGGCTGACTTTATTAACTTCCGCCGCCGGGGAGCGGAATCTGCTCAAGCGCTATCCAGATCCCTGGGGCTCTATCTTACCCTACCAGATGGCGAACGCTATGAGCAGGCTGGTGTGCTGGATTTCGCCGACGTGCAGACGGACGCCAGCACCGGCACCGTTGCGATGCGAGCGGTCTTTCCCAATCCCGACGCGGTGCTCGTGCCGGGCCTGTACGTAACGCTCCGGGTTGAGGGGCAGTCCGGAGAACCGCAGGTGCTCGTTCCTCAAGTGGCGGTTCAGGAAACCATTGAAGGCAAGTTTGTTCTGGTGGTTGATGACCAGAACCAGGTTGCCCAGCATTTTATCCAGACCGGCTCCCGGGAGGGCGCGCTGCTGGTCGTTAGTTCAGGGCTCGAAGCCGGTGACCGGGTGATTGTCGAGGGTCTGCAGAAAGTGCGACCCGGGGTTACGGTCAGTCCCGTTGAAAAACAGATTGATCAGCAAACCGGAGCGCTCATCCAGATGGGTGGGGCTGGCCAATGATCAGCCGGATTTTTATTCATCGACCGAAGTTTGCGTTTGTTATTTCCATCCTGATCACCCTGGCCGGGCTACTGGCGTTACGCATTCTGCCGGTCAATATGTATCCGGACATGGCCCCGCCCCAGGTTCAGGTGACCGCATCGCTTCCCGGGGCCAGCGCCCAGGTAAACGTCCAGAACCGCGTTGCCCTGGCGGAACCGTTTTTGCCCGATGAAGTCCGTCGACAGGGCGTGGTGGTCAGCAAGCAGGCTGGCAACATGCTGATGGGTATTAACCTGAGCTCCGAGCGACCGGATCTCGACGGCGTCTTCCTCAGCAACTACGCCTCCAATAACCTTGTCGAAGCCCTTGGTCGGGTGCCAGGGGTAGGGTCGGCGGAAGTGATGGGCGCGAAAGACTACAGCATGCGAGTCTGGCTGGATCCCCGCCGGATGGCCTCGCTGGATGTGACCGTTGCGGAGGTTGCCGCTGCGCTCCGGGAGCAGAACCAGATTGTCGCGGCCGGCAAACTCGGCCAGCCGCCCGTGCCTGCGGGCCAGCAGTTTGTCTACAGTATCCAGACCCGGGAACGCCTGTCAGATCCCGACGAGTTCGCCCAGACCATTCTCCGCTCCAGGCCTGATGGCGGCTTTGTGCGCCTCAGGGACGTCGGGCGTATCGAACTGGGCTCCCGTTCCTATACCTCCACCGCGAAACTTAACAATCAGGACACGGCATTCCTGGTGATCTACCAGCTGCCCGATGCCAATGCTCTGGAGGTCGCGGAACGGGTAAAAGCACTGGTTGATGAGGCGTCCGCGAGTTTTCCGGAGGGTGTGAATCACACCGTACTTTACGACACCACGGAGTTTATCAGCCGCTCCATCAGCGAAGTCATCGTTACCCTGTTCCAGGCCGTCGGCCTGGTGATCCTGGTGGTGTTCCTGTTCCTGCAGAACTGGCGGGCCACGCTGATTCCCAGTATCGCGATCCCGGTCTCTCTGATCGGCACCTTTGCGGTTATGTCGGTGCTTGGCTATTCCATCAACACCATCACGCTGTTCGGACTGGTTCTGGCGATTGGCATTGTGGTGGATGACGCCATTGTGGTTATCGAGAACGTGGAACGCATTCTTGCTGAGGAGAAGCTGCCAATACGCGAGGCGGTCACCAAGGCGATGGCGGAGGTCACAGGGCCGGTGATTGCCACCACGCTGGTTTTGTTGGCCGTGTTCGTGCCTGTTGCCTTCATGCCCGGGATCACCGGCAAGCTCTACCAGCAGTTCTCGGTCACCATTTCGGTGGCCGTGATCATTTCCTCAATCAATGCGCTGACACTGAGCCCGGCCTTGTGCGTTGCGCTGCTTGGCAGGAGCGGGGACAAAGCCATTGGCTGGCTCCGGCCTTTCGAGGTACTGATTACGCGGACCACCAGCGGCTACTCGAAGCTGGTGGTGCAGCTCCTGCGCAAAGGGGCGCTCGTTGGCGTTGCCCTGGTGGTGATTCTGGTTGCCGGTGCCGGCCTGTTCAAATCAGTGCCTTCGGCGTTCGTCCCGCCGGAAGATCAGGGCTTCCTGTTCGTGGATGTGCAGTTGCCCGATGCTGCTTCCCTGGAGCGCACGGAAGCCGTGCTAACCAAAGTAACGGACATGGTTCTGGAAGACCCGGCAGTAACTGACTTCATTACGGTATCCGGCTTCTCGCTGCTGGGTGGCGCATCCTCAAACAATGGCCTTGGCATTGTAATGCTGAAAGACTGGGAAGAAAGGGAAGATGCCAGTCTGGGTCTGGGGGCGGTCATTCCCAGACTGTATTCCAGGCTCTGGACAATCCCCGAGGCACAGGTGATGGTCTTCAATCCGCCTCCGATCCCCGGGCTGGGAACCTCATCCGGCTTCGACTTCCGCCTTCAGGATAATCAGGGCAGGGACGTCTCGGAGCTGGCGCAGGTTATGAATGGCCTCATCTACGAAGCCAACCAGAGTGAAGCGCTTTCCCGGGTATACAGCACCTACCGCGCGAACATTCCGCAGTACCTGCTGGAAGTCGAGAGGAACAAGGCCAAGGCTCTGGGTATTGAGCTCTCCGATATCTTCTCTACCCTGCAGACCCAGCTTGGCTCGCTTTACGTGAACGACTTTACCCGTTTCGGCAAGAACTACCGTGTGCTTCTGCAGGCCGAAGGTGAATTCCGGCAACGTCCTGAAGATCTGTCCCATTACTTTGTCCGCAACCGGGATGGCGATATGGTGCCGCTGACCACGCTGACCACGCTGGCCTCGCTCAAGCCGGTGCTTGGGCCCTCAAGCATCCAGCATTTCAACTTGAAGCGCTCGGTAACCATCTCCGGGGAGGCGGCAGCGGGCTTTGCCAGTGGCGCCGGGGCTGCAAGCCGGGTAAGCCTCGGTATTACGGTTCTCAGTGGCATGGTTGCCGCCACCGTTCTGGGCACATTGCTGGTCCCGGTATTTTACAAATGGATCCAGTCTGTTCGGGACCGCCGCCAACCGGCAGCGTAGTTCGCTGACCGTTCAGGCTGGGTGCTGAAAAACGAAGGCATCCATGGCCAGAACACCGTGTTCGATGCCGCCATCAATCAGCACGCCGGGTTGCTGCTCCCCGGCTGCACCGGCGGCCACCAGCAAAGGTAGAAAATGCTCGGTGGTTGGGTGCGCCCGCGTGGCATGGGGAGCCTCCTCCAACGCTGATATCAGTTGCTGATGGTCGCCGTCCTGCACTTTGGCACGGACCCAATCCGTGAATTCCCTCGCATACCCGGATGCGTTCGGGTCACCCCAGCGAACGTCGTACAGATTGTGGGTGAGGCTGCCTGATCCGACAATAAGCACACCCTCATGCTCTAGTGGCTGCAGGGCCTGGCCCAACCGCCAGGCAGACGCAGGCCCAAGATCCGTTGGCATCGAAACCTGGAATACCGGAACCGAATGATCAGGGAACAGGTGCATCATTGGCACCCAGGCCCCGTGATCCAGCCCCCGGGTCTCGTCAGCACTGGCCTTCCAGCCCCCTGCCTCCAACAACGCCAGAGCAGTTCGCGCAAGTTTCGGATGGCCTGGTGCCGGATAGTCGAGGTTATAGAGTTCGGGTGGAAAACCCCGAAAATCGTGAATCGTCTCGGGTGTTTCCGAGACGCCTACCCGGATTTCTTCCGTCATCCAGTGTGGTGAAACCACCAGCACAGCTGCGGGCCGGGTCAGGCGTTTGCCCAGCTCTGTCAGGGCCGGGCCAGCAAGGCCCGGCTCCAGCGCAAAGGTGGGAGCGCCGTGGGAAACAAACAGACTCATGATTTGCTCCTCCGGGTTGCGGTGGTTATCGGGCTGCAATCGCGCGGTCAATGGACGCGCGGCCTGCGCCGCTGAATACCAGGGATACCGATACGGCCAGCAAGGCCAGGCCAAACTCGTAACCATTGTTACTCATGAACAGGCCGTTGCCGATATGAACGCTGAAAATGGCGATCAGCATGGCGAATGCCAGTACCGCGCTGGCGGGGCGAACCAGCAGGCCGATGATCAGAGCCAGGCCACCAAAGAATTCCGCACCGCCGGCCAACAAGGCCATCAGGTAGCCGGGACTCAGCCCGATGGAATCCATCCATTGTCCTGTGCCTTCCAGGCCATAGCCGCCAAACCAGGCAAACAGTTTCTGGGCGCCATGAGCGGCGAAAATGATACCGACGGGAATTCGAAGGGCCAGAGCGCCCCAGCCTGCGTCAGTGGCGATCAGTTTGTTCAGGAATGCGTTGTTCATGATGAATCTCCTTGGGTGTGTTGTGAGCATGTGGGTACTTTACAAATATCAATAAAAGGGATAAACGTGGCTTTAATGAATTAACTGTTCCGGAAAATGAAACAATGGATCGATTGCTGGAGATGCAGACGTTCTGCACCGTGGTTGAGGCGGGGAGCTTTGTGGCTGCGTCGGAGAATCTGGGGATGTCCAAGGCCGCTGTCTCGCGTTATGTCAGCGAGCTGGAAACCCGTCTAGGGGTTCGGCTGTTGCAGCGGACCACCCGCCGGCTGTCGCTGACGGGAGAAGGGGAGGTGTTCTATGTCCGATGCCGGGAGTTACTGGCTGGCGTTGAGGAGGCCGAAGCGGAAATCACCTCCCGCAATGATGTCGCACGGGGCACGTTACGAGTGAATGCGCCGGTCAGCTTCGGAATCAGCCACCTGGCGCCTTTGTGGGGAGAGTTTCACGCCCGCTACCCGGATGTGGAGCTGTCCATCGACCTTTCAGACCGGCTGGTGGTCATCGTCGAGGAAGGCTTTGATCTGGCCATCCGGATTGCCACACTGCAAAGCTCTACACTGGTCAGCCGACGGATAACCTCCACCCGGCTGATGGCTTGCGCCTCGCCGGATTACATTGCCACTCACGGCTCCCCAGCGAAACCGGCAGACCTGTTCAGCCACAGAGTTATCGGCTACAGCAACTTCACGACCGGCAATGACTGGCCTTTTGAAGGCCCCGATGGCGCAATAAGCGTGCGGGTAAGACCATGGATGTACGCCAATAATGGCGAAACCTGCTGCGGCGCTGCCGTGGCCGGCCAGGGCATCGTGCTGCAGCCCGGCTTTCTGGTTCATAAAGACCTGGAAGCCGGGCGGCTGGTGGAGCTGATGCCAGAGTATCGCTCCACCGAGCTGGGCGTTTACGCCGTCTATCCCACCCGCAAGTTCGTTACGCCCAAAGTCCGTGCGCTGGTTGACTACCTTGTCTCTGCCTTTCCCGATGCCCTGTGAGGGCGCGAGCGGGGCTTCCGGACGCTAGGCGTCCGGTGTCTGCAGCCGTTTGCGTTCCGCCCGGCGCATCAGATACCAGGCGATAAATGCAATCAGCGATACAGCCACGATGATCAGGGTGGCCAGCGCGTTGATCTTCGGCGAAACCCCCATCCGCACGGAGGAAAACACCACCATCGGCAGTGTTGTTGCACCCGGCCCGGAAACGAAGCTGGCAATCACCAGATCATCCAGCGACAGAGTGAACGCCAGCAGCCAGCCAGATACGAGCGCTGGAGCAATCACTGGCAGTGTAATCACGAAGAAGGTCTTCAGTGGCGTACAGCCCAGGTCCATGGCCGCCTCCTCAATGGAGCGGTCCACTTCCTGCAACCGGGCCGATACCACCACCGCCACATAGGCACTGCAGAAGGTGGTGTGGGCGATCCAGATGGTGGCCATGCCACGGTCCACCGGCCAGCCAATGGTCTGGGCCATCTGCACGAACAACAGCAGCAGCGACAGGCCCGTGATGACCTCCGGCATAACCAGCGGCGCGGTAATCATGCTGGACAGCAGTGTGCGCCCGCGCATCTTCTTGAACCGGGTGATCACGAACGCACACAGCGTGCCCAGGCACACCGCCATGCTGGCGGAGTAGAAGGCAATCCGCAGGCTCATCCACACCGCCGACAGAATCTGCTCATCCCGGAACAGCTCGCCGTACCACTGAGTTGAGAAGCCGGCCCACACCGACACCAGCCGGGACGCATTGAACGAATACACGATCAGCACGAACATTGGCAGGTACAGGAACAGCAGGCCGAGAACCAGCATCACTTTAGAGAAACTGAAGGAACGGGACTTAACCATGCTTTTCCATCTCCCGGGCCCGGAACCGATGGAACAGTACAATCGGCACCAGCAGTAACAACAGCATCACGATCGCCAGGGCAGACGCCACCGGCCAGTCGCGGTTGTTGAAGATCTCTTCCCACAACACCTTGCCGATCATCAGCGTATCCGGCCCGCCCAGCAGTTCCGGGATAACGAACTCGCCAACCGCGGGAATAAACACCAGCATGGAACCGGCCAGAATGCCGGCCTTCGACAGGGGCAGGGTAATGGCCCAGAAGGTGGTCAGGCTGCGGCAGCCCAGGTCTGATGCCGCCTCCAGCAGCCGCACATCCAACTTCACCAGGTTGGTGTAAATGGGCAGCACCATGAACGGCAGGTAGGCATAGACAATGCCCAGCACCACCGCGAAGTTGGTGTTCAGCATTTTCAGGGGCTGGTCAATCAGACCCAGCCACATCAGAAAACTGTTCAGCAACCCCTGGTTGCCGAGGATACCCATCCACGCATAGACACGGATCAGGAACGAGGTCCAGGACGGCAGCATCACCATCAACAGCAACACCAGTTGCCAGTGCTTCGGCGCCCGCGCCATGGCGTAGGCCATGGGGTAGCCAATGACCAGGCACACCACCGTTGCCAGGAATGCCGTTTTCACCGACCCCCAATAGGCGGCGAAATACAGGCTGTCCGAGAGCAGGAACAGGTAGTTGCCAATGTTCACCACCACCGACAGGGTGTTGTCCACCCACCGGAATACGGGCTCGTAAGGGGGGATGGCCATGACCGCCGAGGTCAGGCTGATCTTCAGCACCAGCGCAAAAGGCAGGAGGAAGAACAGCAGCAGCCACAGGAACGGGATACCGAACACCACCCGGCGATTAAACAGCACTGCACGCACCCGCTCGGTCAGAGGGGTGGGTAAAAGTTTCCGTCTCATTTGCTCAGTTCCAGAGCAGGATGGGGCTGGAGGCTTCCCAGGATACGAATACCCTGTCGCCCCAGGTTGGCCGCTCGCCACGGCGTTCCACGTTCGCCATGGTCGCCTGAACGCGTTTGCCGCTGGCCAGCTTTACGTAGTAGGACGTGATGTCGCCCAGGTAGGCAATATTGTCCACCGTGCCGCAGCTCCAGTTGTGCTCGCCCTCGGGTTTGTCCGCGGTGAGGTAGATTTTTTCCGGGCGCAGGGCAACCAGGGTTTCGGTGGTTTCCGCTGGCGTGGTTACACCACGATCAATGAAAACCGGCGCATCCAGCAGGTTGCTGGTCAGCGTGATGCTGTCGGCCTCGTCTTCCCGGATGTGGGCCTCGAAAATGTTCACCGAGCCAATAAACTCTGCCGTCATGCGGCTGTTCGGGCTCTCATAGATGTCGATGGGCGAGCCGATCTGGGCAATCCGGCCCTGCGCCATGATGGCGATGCGGCTGGCCATGGTCATGGCCTCTTCCTGGTCGTGGGTCACCATCAGGCAGGTGGCACCCACGTTTTCCAGAATTTCCACCAGTTCCAGCTGCATTTCGGTACGCAGCTTTTTGTCCAGGGCGCCCATGGGCTCGTCCAGCAACAGCAGCTTGGGACGTTTGGCCAGTGAGCGGGCCAGGGCAACGCGTTGCTGCTGACCACCGGAAAGCTGCTGGGGTTTGCGCCGGGCATAGGGTTCCATCTTGACCAGCTTCAGCATGGCGGCCACCCGGTCGCGAATTTCGCTTTTCGGCAACTTGTCCTGTTTCAGGCCCATGGCAATGTTCTGCTCCACCGTCATATGGGGGAACAGAGCATAGGACTGGAACATCATGTTGGTCGGGCGCAGGAACGGGGGCAGAGCTGTAACGTCCTGGCCGTCGAGCATGATGGAGCCGGCGTTGGGCGTTTCAAAACCTGCGAGCATGCGTAGCAGGGTGGACTTGCCGGAACCGGAACCACCCAGAAGGGCAAAGATCTCGCCCTTGTGGATGTCCAGGTTCACATTGTCCACGGCCAGCGTGCCATCAAAGCTTTTGGAAATGCTCCGAATGCTGAGTAACACCTCCGCTTGCGCGGAGGTGTTGTTGCCGTTTTCCACCGCTTAACGACCAGACTTCACGTTGGTCCAGGTGCGGGTCATCAGACGCTGGGCGTCCTGAGGCCGGCCTTCCATGATGTACAGCTTCTTCATCACCTCATCGGTCGGGTAGATGCTGATATCGCTCAGAATCTCCGGATCAACGAATTCGTTGGCCGGCTTGTTCGGGTTGGCGTACCACACATAGTTGGTCACGTCCGCGATGATTTCCGGACGCATCAGGAAGTTCATCAACTTGTGGGCGTTCTCAACGTTCGGTGCGCCGGCCGGGATGGTCATCATGTCGAACCACAGGACTGCACCTTCTTTGGGAATGGTGTAGCGGATCACGTTGCCGTTCTCGGCTTCCTCGGCGCGTGCGGCGGCCTGCAGGATGTCGCCGGAGTAACCGGCAGCCACACACAGGTCACCGTTGGCCAGGTCAGCAATGTAACGCGACGAATGGAAGTAGGTGATGTTCGGGCGAATGGCCTTGATCACCTCGCCGCCTTTCCTGATGTCGTCGGCGTTGTTGCTGTTCGGGTCCAGGCCAATGTAGGCCATGGCAGCACGAACCATTTCCTCGCCGGAATCCAGCATGGCAATACCGCAGCCGCCGGCGGCAAGCTTGCCGGTGACTTCAGGATCGAATACCAGGGCCCAGGAATCGGTGGGAGCGCTGTCACCCAGGATTTCCTGGATACGGCCTTCGTTATAGCCATAGCCGTTGGTGCCCCAGAGATAAGGCAGAGCAAACTGGCTACCCGGGTCAACCTTTTCCAGATCGTCCATCAGATCCGGGTTGAGGTTGCTCATGTTCGGCAGCTTGCTGTGGTCCAGCGCTACGAAGGCGTTGGCAGAAATCTGCTTGGCCACATAGTGGTTGGACGGCACAACAAGATCGTAGCCGGAACGACCGGAAAGCAGGGCGGCTTCGAGGATCTCGTTACTGTCGTAAACGTCGTAGATCACCTTGATGCCGGTTTCTTCCGTGAACTTCGCCAGGGTATCCTCGGCGATGTAATCGGACCAGTTGTAGACACGCACTTCCTCGGCGGCAAACGCGGAAGAGGCACACAGAGACAACGCAACAGAGGCGGCCAGCGCCTGTGGCTTACACAACTTCAACATTGGATGATGTCCCTCACTCAAAAGGGATAAATACAAAACGTGCAGGACGCACGCGGTGTTGTGCAGGTCTGCTGAGGGTGGCCGCAGGTGGCTGTTGTCCCGGGAAGAACCGGTCGCCGCCTTTTGACTCCTTTAAGGCTTGTCCTGGAAACGGCGGTGGGGAACCTGCCGAATTCTCGCGATATTTATCATGAGATGCGGGGTTGCGCTATAAAAATTTTACTCCGGGATTTGTGGTATGTCCCTATCTTGCCAAACACCCCGGAAAGCGGGATAAAGGAGTGTTGAAACCCCTGCGCCGGCTCCTCGGCACCAGGCCTGTTTGCGTTGTGGATGGCTTCCCTTATGGCTTCTGGTTCTTCGAGTGCCGACTCGTTCCTTCAGGCACACCCCGAACTGCAGTTTGTTGATCTGCTGATCCCGGATATGAATGGCATTGTTCGCGGCAAGCGGGTAGACCCGTCTGCTTTGGCGAAGGTGTTTGAACGCGGTGTGGCTATGCCGGCGTCCATCTTTGCCCTGAACATTCAGGGCACTACGGTGGAAGAAACCGGCCTCGGCCTGGATATTGGCGAGGCAGACCGCGTCTGTCTGCCCATTGAAAATACCCTCACTATGGAACCCTGGCAGAAGCGGCCCACTGCGCAACTTCTGTTGACCATGTATGAGCTGGATCGCGAGACACCGTTTTTCGCAGATCCGCGGGTGGTCTTGCAGAACATCATGAAGCGCTTCGAGGAACTGGGTCTGACTACTGTGGCGGCCTTTGAGCTGGAGTTTTACCTGATTGATCAGGAAAACCTCGCCGGTCGCCCTCAGCCACCCAAATCACCCCTCTCTGGCAAACGCCCTGCGGGCACGCAGGCCTATTCCATTGATGATCTGGACGAATACGCAGAATTCCTGGCGGACGTGCTGGATGCCGCCCATGAGCAGGAATTGCCGGCGGATGCGCTGGTAGCCGAGTCCGCGCCCGGGCAGTTTGAGGTCAACCTGCACTACGTGGATGACGCCGTGCAGGCGTGCGACCACGCCACTCTGCTGAAGCGTCTGATCAAGAACATGGCCTACGACCATGAAATGGACACCACGTTCATGGCCAAGCCCTATCACAACCAGGCCGGCAGTGGCATGCACCTGCACGTGAGCCTGGTGGATGGCGAAGGCCGTAACGTGTTTGCCGGCGACGCCGAGCAGCCAAACGACATGTTGCGATGGGCCGTGGGTGGATTGGTCGCCACCATGAACGACGCCATGGCCTTGTTCTGCCCCAATATCAATTCCTACCGCCGGTTCAGCCCGGAGTACTACGTTCCCAGCGCCGCCACCTGGGGCGTGGACAACCGCACTGCGTCGCTGCGTCTGCCGGGCGGTGATCCGGAGGCCCTGCGAATCGAACACCGGGTCGCCGGTGCCGATGCCAACCCGTATCTTCTGATGGCTGCGGTGCTGGCGGGCATTCACTACGGCATCTCCAACAGGATAGAGCCACCCCCCGTCACCGTGGGTAATGCCCATGAACAGCACGAAGCCTCATTGGTGAATAACTTGCGGGATGCCTTGCGGGAGCTGGGGCAATCGAAAGTGATGGCCGATTATCTCGGCAGCCAGTTTCTGGATGTGTTCGTCGCCTGCAAGGAGCATGAACTGAACGAATTCGAGATGACCATCTCCGATCTCGAATATCTCTGGTACCTGCACACGGTCTGATCAATTCCGGGATGAAAAACGGCGCCTTGAAGGCGCCGTTTTTCATTTGCCGGACTGCGACGAACTATTCCGAACTACTCCAGCACCAGCCAGGTGGCCTTCAGTTCCGTGTACTTGTCGAAGGCGTGCACAGATTTGTCGCGGCCGTTGCCGGACTGCTTGAAGCCACCGAAGGGTGCGGTCATATCGCCGCCGTCATAGTGGTTAATCCACACGCTGCCGGCTCGCAGGGCCTTGGCTACCTTATGGGCGGTATTGATATTGGAGGTCCACACCGCCGCAGCCAGGCCGTAGATGGAATCGTTGGCAATGGCAACGGCTTCGTCTGCAGTATCGAACCCGATGACAGAAAGCACCGGCCCGAAGATTTCCTCCGAGGCAATGCGCATCTGGTTATTCACCCCGTCAAACACCGTGGGTTGAACAAACAGGCCGCCCGTGTTTTCCAGAATCCGCTGCCCACCTTCCACCAGGTGTGCGCCCTCAGACTGCCCGATGCCGATGTAGTCGATGATCCGATCGAGCTGGGCCTGATCCACGATCGCGCCACAGGTAGTCGCCGGGTCCAGCGGATGGCCGGGACGCCAGGTTTTCAGGGCCTCGCATATCAGCCTTACAAACTCGGCACGAATGCTGTTCTCGACCAGCAGGCGACTGCCGGCAGTGCATACCTCGCCCTGGTTGAAGGCGATGGCACTGGCCGCCTCTGAAGCGGCCTTTTTCAGGTCTGGCGCATCGGCGAAGACAATGTTGGGGCTCTTGCCACCGGCCTCCAGCCATACCCGTTTCATGTTGGATTGGCCGGCGTAGATCATCAGTTGCTTGGCCACATTCGTGGACCCGGTAAACACCAGGCAGTCCACGTCCATGTGCAGCGCCAGGGCCTTGCCCACGGTGTGACCATAGCCTGGAAGCACATTGAAAACGCCGGCGGGAACGCCCGCTTCCCCGGCCAGGGCGGCCAGGCGAATGGCGCTCAGGGGCGATTTCTCGGAGGGTTTCAGTATGACGGAATTACCAGTAGCCAGGGCCGGGGCAATTTTCCAGGCCGCCATAATCATCGGAAAGTTCCAGGGCACGATGGCCGCCACCACACCCATCGGCTCACGGGAGATCATGCCGATCTGGTTGTGGGGTGTGGGCGCAAGTTCGCCGTACACCTTGTCGATGGCCTCGGCGGTCCAGCGGATTGCCCGGGCGGTGGCCGGCACATCCACGTTTCTGGCGTGGTTGATGGGTTTACCCATATCCAGTGTTTCCAGCAGGGCAAGCTCGTCGCCGTGGGCTTCGATAAGCTCAGCGAACCGGAGCAGCACCGCCTTGCGTTTTGCCGGTGCCAGCTGGCTCCAGATGCCCGCCTCAAAGGCGGAGCGGGCAGCCATAACGGCCTGGTCGGCATCGCTCTGATCGCAACTGGCAATAGGGGCCAGCTCGCGCCCGTCAATCGGGCTGACCGAGGTAAACGTCTCGCCGTTGGCCGCCCATTGATAGGCGCCGTTCAGATAGGCGCGGCCCTCCAGAGTGAGGTTTGTGGCCAGGGCCTGCCATTCGGCCTGGCTGGTCGGTGTGGAAGAGCTGACGGGTTGATTCATGGACGCCTCGCAGGCTGTAGAGTTGAGCAATCATAGCAGCACTTTTATCCCCAGGCGCCGCCCACGATATAGGTATAAGAACGTGTCTTTCCGAACGCGCGGCGCTGGCATAGACTTCCTGCGGCGCGCATCGTTGCAGCCTGATCCTGAACGTCTCTATCACCTTTTCTGGCGTCACATAATGATCGAGTATCCCCCGGTTCCCTCGTATTACGCAGCTTCCGCCAATTCGGCCCCTGTGCGCCCGGCGCTGCGAGGGTCTTGCGAGGCCGATGTTTGCGTCGTCGGTGCCGGCTACACCGGCCTTTCGACAGCGTTGTTCCTGGCGGAAGCTGGCTTCAGGGTGGTGGTTCTGGAGGCAGCGACGGTCGGCTGGGGTGCTTCGGGGCGCAATGGCGGCCAGATCGTTAACAGCTTCAGCCGGGATCTGGACAGCATCGAAAGACAGACCTCTCAAGACCACCTGAAACTGCTGTCTGAGATGGCCTTTGAGGGCAGCCAGATCATTCGCCAGCGGGTGAAGAGTTACGGCATTCGGTGCGACCTGAAAGAAGGCGGTATTTTCGCAGCGCTCAATCCAAAGCAGCTCAGGCACCTGGAGTCTCAGCAAGCGCAGTGGCGCGGGATCGGTTACGACCAACTGGAACTGTTGGATGGGAGTGCCATCCGTTCCCGGGTTGGCACGGACCGGTATGTCGGCGGCGCCATTGATCACACCGGCGGCCACATTCATCCGCTTAATCTGGCTCTCGGCGAAGCCGCGGCCCTCGAGTCGCGCGGCGGCGTGATTCACGAGCACTCCACGGTAACGAGCATCGCCCCCGGTAAAACCGTAACCGTTAAAACCGACATGGGCGAGGTGAGGGCGCAAACGGTTGTCCTGGCGGGCAACGCCTATCTTGGCGGCCTGGTGCCGGAGCTTGGGGCCAAATCCATGCCCTGCGGCTCGCAGATTATTGCTACCGAGCCGTTGGAGGAGGCCGTTGCCAGGCAGTTGCTGCCGAACGACAACTGCGTCGAAGACTGCAACTACCTCCTGGACTACTTCCGGCTGTCGGGTGACAACCGCCTGATCTACGGCGGTGGCGTGGTCTACGGCGCCCGCGACCCGGCTAACATCGAACGGCTGATTCGCCCGAATATGCTGAAAACCTTCCCGCAACTGGCGAATGTGAAGATCGATTACGCCTGGACCGGCAATTTCCTGCTGACCCTGTCGCGCCTGCCACAGCTCGGGCGCTTGCACGAGAACGTGTTCTACTCCCAGGGTTGCTCCGGCCATGGGGTTACCTTCACACACGTGGCAGGCAAGGCATTGGCACTGGCAATCCAGGATCAGGAGGAACGGTTTGATGCGTTCGCCAGCCTGCCGCATTACCCGTTCCCGGGTGGCCGCGCCTTCCGGGTGCCGTTGACGGCGATGGGAGCCTGGTACTATGCGCTGCGGGACAGGTTGGGCGTTTGAGTCACCGGAAAACTGTGAAACGGTACCCGTTTCATCAACGTTTAAATTTGTAATCAGTCGGCCCGCTATTCGCTCCCGGCCCACAGCCGGGATTTAAGCGAATTGTGAAAAGCGGACCTAAAACAATGACCTATGCTCGGGAGTCCGGGCTCCATGCTGTAACCTTCCATCACAACGTGTATCCCTCCGTAAACGCCAATTTTCTGACGTAATCCGGCCGAAAAATCCGGAACTGGGCCGCATATAACCGAAAACTGCCGCTGTAAGATTCGCTCAAATTCGTCAAATAATTGGTGCGAAACAATGTCATATTGCGGCAAAAAACTAACGAAGCAAGGACTGCTGATTTTACCTGCGGTTGTTATGCTTTCGGGCTGCGGTCTGGACATTTCAGGTGACGAAGACACCGCCACACAGCCCTCGGTCACTGCCGAGCCGACGGTCCAGATTGCCGGCGCAGCGGTCAAGGGCGTCATCCAGCAGGGGCTGGTTGTTGCCAACCGCCTGATTGCGGACAAGGACGGCATTTACGCGCCTCAACGCCAGGCAGCGAAACCGGTGTTGACGGCAGACGATGGCAGTTACGAGTGGCAGCTCCGCGGCAAGGCCGAGGGCTGGGCGCTGGTTGAGCTCACCGCTGATGGTGGTACCCGCATGATCTGCGACGTTGTTCCCCAGTGCGATCAGGCTGGCGGCGCGGCTGTGGCGTTTGGACAGAGCATGCCCCTTGATAGCAATTTCAGCTTACGTGGTGCTGGCGACCTGCGCATGGAAACCGTAAACCTCACGCCACTGACCCACTTGGCTGTAACTCTGGCGGAGCGCAGTGGTGACGGTCTTTCACCGGTTGCCATTTCCAATGCCTACACCACAGTCGAAACCTGGTTCGGCCTTCCGGCTGGCGCCCTGCGTCTGACACCGCCGGATCTCACCAATCTGGATGAGATGACCGGCGTATCCGCTGACGCCATTCAGGTGGCGATTGCGAACGCGGCGTTCCTTGCACTGGTCAACGATAACGCCCAATGGGATTCGATTTCTGATGTGTTGGCTGATGTCAGCTCGCAGGTGAGTGCCGACGGCCAGATCAGCGTTATGGGCGATGGAACCAACGTGGCACTGGCGGATCTGGTTAGCGCCGCCGCATTGCAATCTTCCGAGCTCCAGAATGCAGTGGAATCAAGCGTCATTAGCCAGAGATTGGCCGTTGTTGAACACCGCAATGTACAGCGCTTCAAAACCATTGCCGATGTTAACGAAGAAAGCAATGCCGACGTCGCCGATTCCGGTGATACCACCGACGGAACCACTGGCGGCGATGAAACCGCTGGAACTGATTCCGGCAGCACCACTGACACCTCAACCGACACCAGCACCGATACCTCGACCGATACCTCAACAGGTTCAACCGACGAGCAGGTTGCCGGTACAACTGAGCCCGATACGTCAGGTGACTCGACGTCAGGCGGTGATACAACCACCGATACAACGACTGATACAACCACCGACGAAACCGTAGCGGACACAGGAACAGACACTGAAATCAGCGAGCCCGTCACCGAGACGACGCCTGAGGAAACCGCTCCTGCAAACACAGCACTGCTGAGCTGGACCGCGCCGCTGACCCGCGAAAATGGCGACAGCCTGGCCATGGGTGAAATTGCAGGCTTCGAGGTAGTCTACGGTACCAGCGCTGAAAACCTCGACCAGAGCCTGGCCATTGGTGACGCCTCCGTCGACGAGCTGCTGGTTGATGAGCTGACTGAAGGCACCTGGTACTTCGCTATCCGTACCCTGGACACCGATGGTAATCGCAGCCGGTTGTCTGAAGTGGTCTACAAACAGATCTGATTTGGCGGTAAAAGGCAGCGACCCCCTCTGGGGGCTTCGCTGCCAGCCTGTTACTATGTGCTGGTCCATTGCTCCATACCAGGTACATCATGGCCGGTTCAGACTACTCTCGCACTCTCCTTGAAGTGATCCCTGACGCCAGAGACGGCCTTACCCGCACTGAAAGAATCATTCTTTACGTCCTGCATGAAACTCAGAAAGAGCTGAAGGGCCGCAATGTCCCGACCGCCATGCTGTATGGGCGCGTACTTGAATACGTGGACATTAGCGAGGCGGAACTCCATCTTTACCTCGACAGATTGGGCGTGAAGGGGGACGGCAGATAGGGTTGGCCGTGGGTAATTAATCCGGTTTGATATGCCGGCTGCATTCGCCAGTCAGCGCAGCAGCCGGCACTATCGCCAGCGATTATTTTGCGGTAATAGTCGACATCACCAGCTTGCCGTCCTTTTTGATCGGGCCGTCTTCCTTGGCGCCCAGGGTGTATTCAAAAATACCCGTTTTCATCCCGCCGTCTTCGCTGTGAACCATCAGCATCAGCATGTCACCAGATTGCACTTCCTCGGTCAGGATGGCGGCGACGTCCATGTTCATACCTTTGCGCAACGGCGCGTGGGCGACAACAGGGCCCGGCTTCATGGATTCGTCGGTGCGGTGAACCACCAGCCACCCATTCTGCTCGGCAACCACCTTTCTGGCGGATACAACGCCGTTGGCAACAGACTGATCGTTGGTCCAGACACCGGCCTTGTGTTCAGCGGCCAATGCAGAACCGGTTGCGAAAGCGCCGGAAACGAGGGCGGCCAGAAGTGCGGAAGTTTTTGCGTGCTTGTTCATTGCGTTCTCCTGAGTGTCAGTGTTTCCCGCCCGTTGGGTTGTTTTTGGGCGGGTTAACTGCAGCTACGGGAGCCGATGCGCAAAGTTTCAGGCACGGAAGATTTTTTTGGCACCTGCCTATTAATTGTTTCCGTCGGTGGGGTAGAGGTAACCGTGAATCGCCGGTCCCGTGGGCTGTCCGGTGGGTGAGCCCCCTTCGGGCTCGACGCTGATGCCGAACGTGGCCTCCTTGAGCAGGGCAGGGTCGTAATTGCTCAACGCCCCTTCATCCAGCGCGAAATCGTTGCCCAGAACGCCCACGGAGCGGGGGTTTGGACCCAGCTCGTCGGCCTTGATCCACAACTGATAGGATTTTCCGGGTCTTGGCTCGGCGGTGACCGGCCGGATGTTGAGCCGTTGCTCCTTCAGGTCCACCGTCAGCAGGAAGGCCGGCTGCTCATCGTTGTTCTGGAAAACCGCAACAAACGACTGGGCTTGAGGCTCGGGCTGCGGCTGGAACGCCAGAATGGCCACGAGAACCAGGGCGGCCGCCGAGGCAATCGCCGTGCTCCAGCGCCAGCGGTTCAGCTGGCTGCGCAGCGCAACCACGTTGGACGTTTCGGCAGCCTCGCGAGGCGTCGATTCCACCCGGTCCAGAGCCTTCTCGATTTTTGCGAACAACGCCGGTGAGGGCTGAACGGGCTCGGTTTCCTCGGCCAGCTTACCCAGGCGCTCTTCCCATTGCAGAATCAGCGCATCTACCTCCGGGTCCTCATTGCGCCGGCTTTCAAGATAGGCCCGCTCCGAGGCTGGCAATGTGCCCAGAACGAACTCTGCAACCAGCATGTCCAGGTCGTCGCGTTCAGTCATGATTCGAGGCACCTTTTGAGCTGTTTCAATGCGCGGTGAAGCCAGGTCTTTACCGTGTTGACCGGCTGTTCAAACTGGCTTGCCAGGTCCTCCCGGGACCATCCGTTAAGGTAGGCCAGGCGCACCATGTCCTGTCGGTCTTTTTCCAGTTGGTCGATGCAGTGATTCAGTTGATTTGCCGCCCGCTGGTCTTCCAGCTGTTCCTGAGCTGATGTCTGCCGGCCTGGCATCTCATCCAGCTCGTCGCTGTTCGTGGTGCGTCCGGCGGGGTGTTTGCGCAGCTCATCAATGGCACCGTTACGGGCAATCGACACCAGCCAGGTAATCGGCGAAGATTTGCCGTCCTGAAACTGCTCGGCTTTTTGCCAGATTTTGAGATAACTGTCCTGGATAACATCGTCTGCCCACCCTCTGTCTCTGAGGATACGCAACACGGTGCCCAGAAGTTTCGGGGCAGTTGCCTGGTAGAGGAGGGCGAAAGCCTGGCGGTCTTTTTGAGCGACGCGGTGAATCAGCCGGGCAACACGCTCAGGGCCATCGGATGGCGACTGCGGGCCGGTTCCTGCGCTGGCATTGTCTGGGAGCTGATGGGAGTCAGGCTTCATGGGGCCTCGGGCTTTGGTGTCTGATCAGCAGGTTACTGGTTGGTCCGTTGTTGCTCAACATGAAATTGCAGTCTGGCTAACACTCGGTGTGAGCTATTCGTTTGCTCAGTGGCACAGTTGGCTGAGGAATGCAGAGACTGGCGGATGATTGGCCAAGGCATTCGGGTAGACCACCATGAGTTCCTTTTCCAACCCAGGGTTACTAACGGGGATGGCTCGTAGCGAGCCCGCCTGGACTTCCTCCCTTACCGTCGCTTCCAACACCAGCGATATACCCAGTCCAACCTTGACTGCCTGTTTGACAGCCTCTGTGCTCCCTAGTTGCATAGACACCTTCGGAAACGGTCCCTCGTCACCAAAGAAGTTTGCCAGTAGCCGGCCTGTGCCTGTGCCAGGCTCTCCGCCAAGCAGCGTCATTTCTGCGAGGGTGTCCCGATCTATGCTTTGAAGATCTGCGCATGGGTGATCGGGTGGAACAATCAGTACCATCTGTTCTCGCCGCCAATCCTGCGCCAGAAATCCGGGTTTAGGCTGCCACCACTCCATTATGGCTATGTCGAGTTCACCGATCGTTAGTTGCCGGGCAATTGAGGGGTTATTATCAATTACGAGGTCCACGTCGGGCGAGGCTTTATCGTCCCTGAAGGCCCGAAGATAGGGCTGGAGCATATATATGCCAATGTTTGAGCTCGCCCCTATCCGAACGCCGGCCCCCCGAACCGCTTCACGGGCATGTTTGTCGAGGCGCAATATACTGTTTGCGAATGGTACCAGTGCCAAAGCTGCCCTGGTGGGCTCGCAGCCTGATCTTCCCCTTCGAATCAACAACACATCCAGGTCTTGTTCCAGTTTCTGGATATGCTGGGAGAGAGTGGGTTGGGCGATTCCAAGATTCTCTGCAGCGGCCTGAAAACTCTGATGCTGGACCAACGCGATAAAGCTCTTGAGCCAGACCGGATTCAGCATGGAGAGTCCTCACGTAATGACGGAGAATTGATCGCATCCCGCGGCCGTTCACCCCGTAATGCCTGCAGAATGTTCTCGGCCGCCCGTTGCTCAATGGCCAGCCTTACACTTTGTACGGCCGAGCCGATGTGAGCGGTAAATAATGTGTTCGGATGGGCAAGTAACTCCGGACTGATTTCATGCGGACGATCCGTTCGTGCCCAGTCCTCCATTTCGAATACATCGGCGGCGTAACCACCCAACTGTCCGGAGGCCAGTGCCGCCAGTACGGCGTTCTCATCGACCACAGAACCCCTGCATGGGTTGATCAGATAGGCACCCCGCTTCATCAGTGCCAGGCGTATAGGGTTTATGGTGTGAAAGGTATGCTCGTTCAGTGCCAGCGCCAGTATTACGATATCGGATTGGGCGAGAAGCTCTTCCAGTCCTGTATGCGCCAGCCCCAAATTCCTCTCTTCATCAGAGGGCAAGCCCTCGGGCTCTGAGTAGAGCAGGTTCGCACCCCATCCCTGCAGACGGACAGCTATGGCCTTGCCAATGGCACCCATTCCAACAATGCCAATGGTAGCGCCCTCAATTCCCAGCCCATAGAACTTCGGCTGCCACCCTCTGAACTCTCCGGAACGAACAAATTCGTCCGCTGCCTTTACCTGCCGGGTAAGGCCAACGGTGAGTCCGATGGTCAGTTCTGCGGTGGGTACGGTTAAAAGATCCGGCACGAATGAAAGCCACACCCCATGGCGAGTGCAGGCGTCCACATCGAAGTTGTCGTAACCTTTCAGGGCTGCGCCCACGATCTTCAGGTTCGGGCAATCCGCCAGAAACTCATCGCCGATCCTGTCCGGCATGAAGGCCATCACGGCATCGGCTGTGGCTACCCTGGCCTTCACCGAATCTGGCGGGAGCGTGCGGTTTGACTGATTGGTTACAAGCTCACAATGTGGTTCGAGGGCAGCCAGGACTTCATCGTGTACCCGGTGAGTTATCACAACTCTTGGTTTCATTCGTTTTCCTTACTTGAATTTCTTACGGAGGAAGCCGCTCAGGCTGTCGACAATCGTGACCATCAGGAGGATAACAATCAGGATGGCACTGACTTCCTGGTACTGCATGATGCGCAGTGAGCCCATGAGTTCGAAACCGATACCCCCTGCTCCCACCATGCCCATAACGGTCGAGGCGCGGAAGTTGTACTCCCAGCGGTAGATGGATACATCTGCGAACTGCGGCAGAACCTGGGGCAGAACTGCGTGCCAGAGAACCTGTAGGCGAGTCGCTCCGGCGGCATCGGCTGCTTCCACCGGGGCTTCGTCCACATGTTCAATGGCTTCTGCAAAGAATTTGCCGACCATCCCAATAGAGTGAAGGCCGAGGGCAAGAACGCCCGGTAGCGCGCCAAAGCCGACGGCAGCGACGAAGATAATCCCCATGATCAGTTCGGGAACTGACCGCAGGCCATTCAGAATGGTGCGTGTTATGTGGAAAACAGCCGGGTGTGGCGACGTATTCCGTGCAGCAAGGAAAGCCAGTGGTACCGAAGCGGCAACCGCAATTGCAGTGCCGGCAATGCTCATGGCGAGGGTGTCGACAAGTGGCGAAACCCAGTTCATGACATTGGTAAAGTCGGGCGGCAGAGATTCACCCAACAGGACGCCAATCGCTGGCATGCCATTGGCCAGGGTTTTGAAATCGAGCAGGCCCACGTACCAGCTGGCAATGAGAATCACCGCAAGGACCAGACCTGTCTGCAGGAGTTTTTTCCGCCAGCCCCGGGCATGCTCATCCAGCACCGGAGCTGACGGAGCCGGCGACAGAGTCGCCGGTTCCGTCGGGGTATAACTCATGGATTTCCTCACATCTTGGCAAAGTCGAGGTTCAGGAGGCTGCCCATGCGCCGGATTACGTCGTAATCCGAATCGGAGATAGCAGCAAAGCCTTCAGCCTTGAGGTTGCTCAGGATTTCCTTGTCGTCGATGCTGATGAAGGCATTTCGAACCTTTTCTTTCAGCTCCGGGGCGAGATTTGAGCGCATGGCCCAGGGATACTGGGGGAATTCGCCGCTATATCCGAGAACCTTCACGTTATTGCGGTCAATCAGGCCACGATCCATCACATGCTGGAAAATTACCTCGGACAGGCCGCCGGCTTCTGCGTTGCCATTTGCCACATTCACTGCCACAGAGTCGTGGGACCCTACGAAATGTGCCTCATAGTCACGGCCGGCTTCCAGGCCCGCAGATTCCATCAGGACAGTTTTGGGAATCAGGTGGCTCGATGTAGAGGCCCGATCACCGTAGGCCATCTTCTTGCCCTTGATGTCAGCATAGGATTCAACCCCGGCGTCTGCGTTGGCAATGATGATGGAGCGGTACGTTGGCTTGCCGTCCACAATCATGGCTGCAAAGGGTTCGATGTCGCTCTTGCTCTTGGCCATCACGTAGGACAGAGGGCCGAAGTAGGCCAGGTCGATACGTCCGAAGCGCATGGCTTCAATCATTGATGAATAATCGGTAGTCACGATCAGCTCAACTTCCTTGCCAAGCGTGCTTTCCAGATAGTCTTTTAGTGGTTGATTGCGTTTGATCAGTTCAGAGGCGTTTTCATCGGGCAGGAGAGCAACTTTCAGAAGATCAGGGTCTGGATCCGCTGCGAGTGCCTGCGAATTCAATCCTGTCACCAGGCAGAGTGCTATCAAGAGGTTCATTAACGCTTTCATCGGGCTATCTCCAGTTTCTTCGGTTGGGGGTTAACGGGTTTGGTGGCGGGAACCGGGACGGTTCGGGGTTTGGTTTCGTAGTTTCCGTGGTAGATCTCATTCAGGTGGTGTTGCTTCAAGTCTGCAGGTGGTGCATCGAACACAATCCTGGCATTCGCCAGGCCGATGATTCGGTCTGCAAAGCGTTGGGCGTATTCCAGCTGATGCAGTGAAATAACAGCGGTAATACCGTCTTCCTGGCAGATATCGCGCAGTAACCCCAGTACCTTTTCCGACGTCGCCGGATCCAGACTGGCAACGGGTTCATCCGCGAGGATCATTGAGGGCTGTTGTGCAAGTGCGCGCGCGATGCCAACTCGTTGTTGCTGGCCTCCAGACAGCTGGTCAATCCTGGCCAGGGCTTTGTCGGCAAGTCCAACGCGTTCAAGGCAGTGAAGGGCAAGTTCAAGATCGCGCCTGGGCATTGGTAACAGGCTGCGCCAGGTGCTGTGATAGGCAAGCCTGCCCGTCAGTACGTTCTGGAGTGCAGTGTGGCGCTCAATTAACTGATGGTGCTGGAACACCATGGCAGTGCGGCTTCGGTGCAGCCGAACGGTTCTGCGGTTATCAAGGTCACCAAATTCCGCCGAAACGACCTTGCCAGCCGTTGGCTGCACCAGGTGGTTGAGTGACCTCAGAAGCGTGGATTTGCCCGCACCGGAAAGGCCGAGCAGGACCGTAAATTCGCCCTTGTTGAAATCAACGGTGGTTGGCCGTAGAGCAAGGACATTGCCGGGGTAAGTCACCCCCATGTCCTCAATGCGAAGCATCATGTCGGGGTATGAAGCAGGCGTCATTGGATCACCTTTTGCAATGAATAAGCTCGCTTGATTGCGACTTACAATGCAACGCTAATCCTGAGAGGTGACAATGCAGTGTCAGTGACGTGACACCTTAGTGACCATTTGCGCCGGCCGAAGAAGAATTACGAAGTCAGGTTTTCCTGCTTGCGCCACCGCACCGGTGGCATGCCCGTCCAACGCCGGAATGCCCTGTAAAACGTGCTTACCTCGGCAAACCCGAGCGCTTCGGCGATTTCAGGTAGGGAAGCGCTGAAATCAACGACCGCCTGCAGGGCTTTTTCACGGCGCACGTCGTCGACCAGCCCGTCAAAGGTCTGGCCCTGTTCCCGGAGCCGCCGGGCCAGGCTGCGTTCGCTGATGCCCAGGGCTTCGGCTGCGTCTGCCCGGCGGGGCAGAACCGGGCCTATCCGGGCAGTGAGCCATCTTCGTATTTCTGGCACTGAGGCACTGTTGATGGAGAGGGCGGCAAGGCGGGCATTGGTGTAGCGCTCGTGCACCTGGGCAAGCTGGGGGTCCGCCTGGGGCAGGGGCTGGTCCAGAACGGCGTTGTCGATCTGAACACCGCTGAACGCCTGCTCGAACTCCACCGGGCAATTGAATACGGTCTGGTAACCGGCCAACGGCCCCAACCGGGGCTGGCTGAACTGCACCCGGGATGGTTGCATCCGGGTGCCGGTAACCCAGCTTCCGAACCCCACCACCGACGCCAGCACCGCTTCGATCTGGTGCGGGCTGAAGGCCAGCCGGCCCTGCCTGGGATGGTAAACCAGCCAGGTGGCTGTGTTGCCGGCAACAATCTGGAACCGCCCGCCATCGGAGATCAGCCGCTGGAAACGCTGCACCATCACAATGGCCTCCCGCAGGGTTGCGGCAGATTGCAGCGCAAAACCCACGCCACTGATGCTCATCGGGGAGAACTCCGCTCCCACCTTCAAACCAAAGCCCGGGTCGCCGGTGCAGCGTTCGGCGGCGTGCCAGAGTCGGGTAATATCGTCGATCGGCCAGCGCTCCAGTTCGCAGGCGGCTTCCGGAATGCCGGCTTCTGCCAGCAGTTGGTTGGCGTTTAAAGACAGTCTCTCGGCAGCACCGATGACGGTGTTAACCCATCCAATGGAAACCGTGGCCTCTAACGTCAATTTTGTTGGCCTCTGAAGTCAATTTTAAAGCCATGGTACCGGTATATCTTTAAAGCTGACAACTCATTGCGATCAGGTCGGATGCGATATGGCCAAGGTAATTTCCTCAGATATTCTGGTAGTCGGTGGAGGGCTGGCTGGGATTGTCGCCGCCCTGGAAGGCCTGCGCGCCGGCAAGTCCGTTGTCCTGGCAGACCGGGATACCGAAGAGCGCATGGGAGGCCTGGCCCTGTGGGCCTTTGGCGGCATGATGCTGGTGGGCACGCCGCTGCAGAAGCGTATGAAGATTGCAGACACACCAGAGATTGCCCTGGAAGACTGGCTGAGCTTTGGCGAGCTGGCCCCCGACGATGAATTGCCCCTGCAATGGGCCCGTTACTACGTTGAGCATTCACGCTCCGAGGTTTACGACTGGCTCAGCAACGAAGGCATCAAATTTCTGCCCGCCGTGAACTGGGTTGAGCGCGGCCGTTTCGGCGATGGGAATCGTTTGCCCCGGTACCATGTGGTGTGGGGCACCGCCCGGGAACTGGTCCGCTGCCTGATGACCGCGCTGCACCGGGAGAACACCAGCGGAAAGCTCACGCTGCTGCACCAGCATCGCATTACCGAACTGGACCACGAAGCGGGAAAAGTCAGCGGCGCCCTGGCTATCAACGAGGCCACGGGAGAGGAAGTTCGCTTCGCGGCGTCGGCCGTGGTGCTGGCCACTGGCGGCATCAACGGCAGCCACAAGGAATGCCGCGCGAACTGGCCGGTTGATCGCCCGCAACCCACCCGCATGCTGAATGGTGCCCACCCCTATGCCGATGGCCGCATGCATCACTGGGTGGCCGACACCCTCGGAGGCCGGATTACCCACGCCGGCGAAATGTGGAACTACGCGGCCGGCTTCCCGCATCCGTACCCCCATTTTCCGGGCCACGGCCTGTCCACCATTCCCTGTAAATCGGCCCTGTGGCTGAACCACCGGGGTGAACGGATTGGCCCGGAACCCCTGGTGACCGGCTTCGATACCCACTGGCTGTGCCAGCGCGTGGCCGAGCAGGAAAAGCCCTGGACCTGGCACCTGCTTAACTGGCGCATCGCCGCCAAGGAATTTGCCATCTCGGGCGCCGAGCATAATGCCCGCATCCGGGATAAACAGTTCCCCCAGTTTGTGAAAGAGCTGTTGCTGGGCAACCACGCCCTGATTCGGCAGATGCAGCATGAAAGCCGGGCCTTCCTGGTGGCCGACAGCCTGACGGATCTGGCCGGCAAGATGAACGCGCTGACCTGCTCCAACGACATCAACCCGGCAACACTCAAGGCTACCGCGGATGCCTTTGATGCCAACTTCGCGGCAGGCACCAGCCTCCACGACGACCCCCAGATCCGGATGATCCAGCATGCCCGGGAATGGAAGCCGGATCGCCTGCGCACCTGCAAGCCGGCCCCGTTGCAGAAATCCGGCGCCGGCCCCTTTATCGCCATCCGAATGCAGCTGATTACCCGCAAGAGCCTGGGTGGCCTGCAAACCGACCTGCAAAGCCGCGTCCTGGGTGCCCACGGGCAGCCGGTTCAAGGCCTGTATTGTGTCGGCGAGGCGGCAGGCTTTGGCGGCGGCGGTGCGAACGGAAAACGTTCCCTGGAAGGCACCTTCCTGCCCGGCTGCATCATGACAGCCCGGGCGGCGGTGCGGGCCATCGTGGCCGGAGGCTGAATCCTGTGGGCAAAACACATAACCAAAACCCCGAACCCGGAAAGCTTGGAGAACAACAATGACAAACGGCGCTCAAGCCCTGATGAAAACCCTGGTGAATGCCGGCGTTGAGGTCTGCTTCAGCAACCCCGGCACCAGCGAGATGCATTTTGTGGCCGCCCTGGATGACGAGCCCAAGATGCGGGCGGTGCTTGCCCTGTTCGAAGGGGTCGCCACCGGCGCCGCCGACGGCTATGCCCGCATGGCCGACAAACCTGCCGCCACGCTGTTGCACCTGGGCTGCGGGCTGGGCAACGGCCTGGCCAACCTGCACAACGCCCGCAAGGGCAAAGTGCCGGTGCTGAACATTGTGGGCGACCACGCCACCTACCACGTGAAGTACGATGCCCAGTTGCAGTCGGATATCGAGACCGTAGCCCGCAACGTGTCCCCGGGGTTTGTGCGCACCGCCAAGAGCACGGAAACCCTCTGCCAGGATGCCGCCGAAGCCATCGCGGCGGCCCGTACGGCACCCGGGCAGGTAGCTACATTGATTCTGCCGGCCGATGTGTCCTGGGGCGAGGGCGGTGTGCCCAGTGCGCCCATGGCACCGCCGACACCGGAGCCGGCAGACGATGCCACCGTGGAAGCCATTGCCAAGGCTATCCGCTCCGGCAAGAAAACCGCCCTGTTGATGGGCGGCCATTCCCTGCGAGAGCCCAGCATGTTGGCGGCCGCCAAACTGGCCGCCCACAGCGGCGTTACCCTGCTGGCGGAAACCTTCCCTACCCGCATGGAGCGGGGTGCCGGCCTGCCTTACATCGAACGGATCGCCTACCTGGCGGAACTCGCCACGGTGCAGCTGACCGACATCGAACAGCTGATCCTGGTGGATTCGAAGGCGCCGGTTTCCTTCTTCGCCTATCCCGGCAAGAAGAGCTACCTGGTGCCGGATACCTGCCAGGTACACACCCTGGCCGCCCCGGACCAGGATATTCTGGCCAGCCTTAACAAACTCAACGCCGCCGTTGGTGCCAGCCAGGCGCAGCCGAAGCTCCAGCCCGAGAAGCGACCGGGCCGGCCACGGGGCAAGCTGACTGCCGAGAAAGTCTGCAAAGCGGTAGGCGAGTTGATGCCCGAGAACGCCATCATCGTGGACGAGGGCATCACCTCCAGCCTGATGCTTTCGGTCATGACCGCCGGTGCACCCCGCCACGACATGATTACCCTCACCGGCGGCGCCATCGGCCAGGGCTTGCCCAATGCAGTGGGTGCTGCCGTAGCCTGTCCGGACCGGCCGGTTATCGCCCTGATCGGCGATGGCACCGCCATGTACACCATTCAGGCCCTGTGGACCATGGCCCGGGAACAGCTGAACGTCACCTCCATCATCTTCAACAACGCCTCCTACTCCGTGCTCAACATCGAGCTGGAGCGGGTCGGTGCCGAAGAGGCCGGAGAGAAGGCCAAGTCCCAGCTGGACCTGCGGGGCCCGGTGATCAACTTTGCGGAAATGGCCAACGGCATGGGCGTTCACGGCGTGCGGGTGCACACCGCTGAGGAAATGGCAAAAGCCCTGGAATACGCCCAGAGAATGCCGGGCCCACACCTTATTGAAGCCGTGATCCCGGAATCCCTGAGCGGGGTAAAGCGCCGGATACTGCCTTGGATGCTGCGCTCACTGCCGAGCCTGCCGCTGTCGGTTTCCAAGGCGCTGAAGCGCAAGCTGGCGCCCTGAGGGGGGAAGGAAGGGTTAGCCTGACCGATTGGTGGGGCTGACCCTGTCTGCCAGTGCCTCGGCAATATAGCGGTAGCCCTTCTGGCCGGGGTGATAGCCATCCCTGGCAAGAAGCTCAGGATCGGTAACCACCGGGTAGTTCACGTAACGGAAGTCTTCAGGAAACTGGCGCGCCAGCCGGATATAGAGGTTATCCAGCTGCCTGGCCCGCCACCCCATCACATGCCGAAGCGGCGAGGGCAGCGCCGTAAAAAGATGCATCGGCGGCACGCTCAAAAGCAGAATAGGCCCTGAATATCGTGGCGCCAGCAATTCACGCAATGCCTGCAACTGCCGGCGGAAACGAAAGCGGGGCGTGAAGCCCGTGGTGTCGTTCACCCCCATGCTCAACAGCACCACATCCGCCTCTGGCAACTCGGCGGTTTCCAGCGTGTGAATCAACGCCCCGAGCCGGATGCCGTTGACCCCAAAGGTATGCCAGGCAATGGTCTGGCCCGTGCGCTCGTGGATTTCCCTTGCCAACTGGCTGGCCAGGCCCTGATCGTGGGTTTCAACACCCACACCGGCCGCCGTGGATTCGCCAATCACCAGGACTCGCCTGGCGGGAGTACCTTCGCCATATTGGCCGCACGGAGAGCCACCGGCCTCCGGCAGCCTGGGCGTTGTGCGGCGCGCCTGTTTGCCCTGGTAGAGCAGTACCGGAAAGAGCAGGGTAGTCGTCAGCCAGAAAGGGAGGTGCATCGAGAAGCTCCGGTTTTACCGACAGGTTAGTGAGCGACTGACTTGGAAAACAGATTGATCACTGCAACACCGGTGATGATCAGCGCCATACCAATCACAGTGGCGGCATCCAGAGCCTGCCCGTAAATCAGCCAGCCGATCAGTGCCACCAGCACAACGCCCATCCCCGCCCAGATGGCATAGGCCACGCCTACGGGAATTTCCTTCAAAGTCAGCGAGAGGAAGTAAAAGGCAATTGTATAGCCAGCGATCACCAGCAGGCTGGGCCAGAGTTTGGTGAACCCTTCACTGGCTTTCAGGCCGGTGGTGGCTATCACTTCCGCTACGATGGCAACGCCCAGAAAAATCCAGCTCTTCACAACTTACAGCCCCCTATTGGTGAACAGCCGTCCGGCACGACCGAACGGTACTCTGTGGCTGCGGAGTCTATCAAAAACCAGGCCGATAACGCGCGGGCTTATCCCGGCCAGAGCGGTGGCCATTGGCCGTGGAGCTTGTTGTACTGCTCGATGGGCTCGCTACGGTAGCCGCCGGCATAGCGCTCTTTCACGGTGGGATGCACCCAGGTGCGGTTGGTCTCGGGCGGGGGTATCTCGCGCACCAGCTTGCCCAGCAACTTGTACTTGCCCTTGTACTCATTGTGCTGATCGGCGTTGGCGTGGGTTACGGCGGGCAGGGAATCATTGAACACCAGGGCGTGTTTTTGCGCTTCCTCTTTCAGCCACAGAAGGGGGATATCCGCCAGGGTGCGGCCCTGTTTGTCTGGCTCGTAACCGCCGCCTACGTCCGAGTGCACCCCGGCAAACCAGACCTGGGCCAGATCGGTGCCGTCTCGCGGCTCCCAGAGCGTGGGTTCGAAATCCTCCCGCTGCTCGTCCAGCGAAAGCGCGTGACGGGCAACGCGAATGTTGCTGCCGATCTTACAATCGTAGAACAGGTCCCGATCCTTGATCAGGCCGAAAAAAGTAAAGGGCAGGCCCAGGGCACCCACGGTATCCCACACCCCGACAAACCGGATGGGCGTGCGCCGCTCCAGCGAATATTTCGCCTTCCAGGCCATGGAGTGGTCGCCGTTGGCCTTGTGCTTCTTGGTTTTGTAGAGCTTGAAGGCCTCCTCGATCCGGCTGCCGTGTTCTTTTCGCAGAATGCTGCAGTTGTTGATCATTCCGCAAAGACTTCGGGCCGTGTAGGCACCGCGGCTGAACCCGAACAGGAAAATCTCGTCGCCGGGCTCGTAGTTGTGCACCAGAAACCGGTAGCCGTCCATCACGTTCTTCTCCAGCCCGTAACCGGTGGCGCCGGCGCGGAGTGAATCGTGGTAGGAGCCAATGCCCCAGTCGTAGAACACCACCTGCTCCACCCCGTTACCGTCGGTAGGCCGGATGGCGCGGGCAAATTGCAGAACGTTGGTGGGAAAGTCCTCACCCAGGATTTCTTCCGGGCGATTCCAGGTGCCATCGAAGCAGACAGCAATGCGTTTCATGGGAGTGACCTCCTGTCGTGTTGTTTCCCTGTGCCCCGCCTGTCGAAAGGGGAGCAGCCTTGCCCACCGCCCGGCGTATGGAGACGACCGGTACATCCTGTTTGGTGGATATAGGTGAGTATCTCAGGTATGCAAGTGAGAGGGTAGTGTCGAGGCGCCGGGTGCTGGAGTTATACGCATGCGTTCGCAAAACTCCAGATGCCAAATGAGAAATGTCGGTAACTATCTGATAGGGTTGGAAAGATGGAAAAGACTGGGTGGAGTTATACGCCCACCGAAGGAGCAGGAGTGGCTCAAAAGAGGGCGTATAACTCCCGCGGTAGCCGTGGTAACTGGTGCTCAAGGGATTGTTTTTACTGAAGAAGTTCGTTTTTTCTTGAGCGTGTTTGAATGGAGTTTTACGAACGGGTGATATACGAACGCGTTCGTATAATTAACTGTTATTGGCCCGGCATTCGTGAGTTTTTAGCAAGTGGGGTGCAAAGGCCTTGGCACCGGGATTGGTTGTAAGCCCGCTCACTCTGGTGATCGCCAAGGCCGGAAAATTCGCTGTCTGGTTTGGTTGCCACAATGCCCAGCAGTGTCGGTATTCATGACGTGCCCCAGTCGTGGGGCCGTCCGTCTTAAATGGTAATCGGGTCGGCGGCTTTTGCGTTCTGGTTCCTTTCGCCATCCGTCGAGTTGGTGCAAGCTGTCCGGGAGAGGGCATGCGGCCTGGGTGTCAGGCTCAACCACGGTGGTGAACGGCCATTAACAAGGCGGTCAACCGGACGCCAAAAGCGTACCGCTTTTGGTTCCCTCCGCTGGCGCTCCTGCACCGGTTACCTCAGCGTTATGCAGGTACTGAGATCTAACCAAGGAGGGTGAGGTGAAGGAAGTCCTTGATACCATTGATTCGGCGATAAAACGCCTTGTTTCGCCAACTGCAATGCTGGTGGCAGCAGCGCTTCTCACTCGTGGGCTTGATAAGCCAGGCAGCAACACCTTCGTTATCCATGGACTGATCTTTCTCTTGGTGGTTTATGCCTTTGGTTACCTTGCGTTTTCTGCGGCAGTTGCGATCAAGGAATTTGATGAATTGGGGCTTCGGTTTTGGCAAAAAGGCGTATTCGGATTGTCTTTTATGTTGCTGTACTTGGTGCTTTTTGTCGCAGCCATCTACTTCGGGCTCGGCAAAATTGCATAACCAGTAGTTGTAGTTCGTTCCGGGCCTCCGGCCCTACACCGGACGCCCATTTCGCTGCGCTGCATGTGCGCCGCTAAACAAAAGCGTTAACTGGGAAGGAGCCCATGAATCAGAATCTTGCAGAAGAGCTGATCACCATGATGGCAGAAGACCAGCGATTATTGCAGCAACTCTTCGATTCCGGAGAGCTGCCATCGGAGTCTTATCATCCCCGGATGAAAGCTCTGCATGAGCAGAATGCTTCTCGCCTGAAAGAGATTATTGGTGCATACGGTTGGCCTGGCGTTTCGTCAGTTGGGGCAGAGGGTGCCAAAGCTGCATGGCTGGTCGTTCAGCATTCCGTTTCAGATCCCGAGTTCATGGGAGAGTGTGTCTCCCTACTAGAAGATGCCGTTGCAAGAGAGGATGTAGCGGGCTGGCAGTTGGCATTCCTTCAGGATCGGGTGCGCACTCTAGCTGGGAAGCCTCAATACTACGGCACTCAGTTTGATGTTGATGAAAACGGTTGGCCGACACCGTTTCCTATTGAGGATTCTGCTACGGTTAATGAACGCCGCGCGCGTCTTGGGCTGAACTCCATTGAGGAGCGTCAGGAACAAATGACTGAGCAGGAGCGAAAGCGCCGTGCCAATATCGAACAATCCAGTTAACAAAACGCGGCACTCGGACGCCCTTGTCTCCGCTTCGCTGCGTCAAAGTCGCCGGTGCGCTCTGCGTTAGGAAGGAAATCATGAAACCGAAGATCAGCATCATCACGCTTGGTGTGGAGAATCTGGAGAGGGCCACCCGTTTTTATGGCGAGGGGCTCGGTCTGCCAAAGCACGACTTTGAAGGTGGCAATATATCCTTTTTCAGCCTGGAGGGAACCTGGTTAGCACTTTACCCGCGGGAAGAGTTAGCCAAGGACATCGGGTTAGCCATTTCCACTCAGGCTGGCTTCTCCGGCATTACATTGGCCCATAATGTAGCAAGCAAGTCAGAAGTTGATGCTGTTCTTAGTCAGGCTGTATCCGCAGGTGCCCAACTTATCAAACCAGCGGTGGAGGTTTTCTGGGGCGGTTACTCCGGTTACTTTCAAGATCCGGAGGGTCATTACTGGGAAGTAGCCTATAACCCTTATCAGGATCTGACGTAATGTCGGGACCATCGGCATTTCCTAACAATCACAGGCACGGCGACGTCTACTACATTGCGGCTTCGCCTCCATTCCGCAGCCGCGCGTGCTGTTGGCGTTATATGCCCAAGCCATCGGGCTACAAAATCATTGATCAAGGAAAAGGAAGCATAGATTGAAAGTTAAGATTACAGACAAGTCCATACGGCAGGAGTTCTTGAAAATGATGTCGATAATATCGGCCATTTTCTCGATAGCTTTCATTTTTATTGATGTTTCCGATAAGTATAAATATTGTGCCGGTTTGTCAGTTGTACTTTTCTTTGCTGGCTTGTACCTATTTCTGTGGTGGAGATACAACAATCTCAGACACCTGAATCTTTCAATTGATGGAAGCAAAGTATCAGTATTGACCGGAGATTTGTTCAGTCAGAGCGGCATTAAAGCGATAGCATTTAATGAATATTTCGATACTCAAGTGGACGATAGGATTATTTCCAAGAACTCACTGAATGGAATATACATCAATGAACACTCCAACTTATCAGTGGCTGAGCTGGATCAAATTATCGAAGATTATCCATTTGAGGATGGCGAGATAGTAGATGGAGATGTTAAACGCACGGGAAAGTCAAAAAAATACAAACTAGGAACCGTTTGTCTTATAGATGACTATTTATTGGCTGCATTTTCGAAGTTTGATAGCCAGAATAAAGCGGTTCTTAGCATGCCTGAGTATCTAGAATTCTTGATAAATTTTTGGGATAGCGTTAACCGAGTTTATTCTCAGAAAAGTGTTTCGGTTCCAATATTTGGGTCTGGCATAACTCGAATTAAAGAACATAAAAATATCAGTGATGAGGAATTGCTCAAGATAATGCTTTGGACATTTCGAGTGAGTGAAATGAAATTCAAATATCCAGCGAAATTAAACATTGTCATTCACAAAGATAAAATTGCTTCTATAAATCTATTGGATATTAAAGCCATAGAAAATGGAATTTGAGTCACAACTAATGTTTAAATTAATATTGCTTGGGGAATAGCATGGCAAACAGAACCGGAACCTATATCGCTTTTGACGGACTAGCCCGGATTTCTCATAGTGCTCCAACAACCTTCGCAGACCAAGCCTGGTAGTGCCAGATCCGAGTGGTCATGGTCGAAGTTGGCGATTATTTAGCCAGTTTCCGGCATTCAGGCACAACTCCCCCTTTCCCCCATTGGTATCGGGCCGGGGGAGCCCGATTATCTACTGGGGCACCAAGCGCTGAACCAGTGCTGAGAGATCGTTCTTGTGTGGATAGCTATCACTCATCAACACCCGTATTCGGCGGGTGTTGCGGATGATGACTGCGCCAACCTTGATCAGCTTCAAGCGCAAGGTGCCGGCACTCATACGTTCGAAGGGCGTGTTTTTCAGATGCACCCGCAAACGCTCGAACAGGGTGTAGGCGAAGCCGGATAAGATCAGCCGCCACTGGTTGGTCCACCAGTGTGTGCTGGAGGTGCGACCGGCAAACAGATCCAGTTGTTGATCCTTGATCCGGTTCTCCATATCACCCCGTGCGCAATACTGTTCGTAGTAGAGCTTGAATCCGTCATCGTAGCGGGAGCTGATAACGAACCGGGGGTTCGGGCCTTGAGGGCCATATTCCAGGCGCGCAACCACCCAGCGTGGCTTATGCCAGCTTCGGGCTTTGTAGCGGAAGCGGAAGGTGCTGGCGAGCTTATGGCCATGAGCCTCGTAGTAGGTCCGGACTTTGTCCATGGCTGGGGCGGCAAGCGCCTCCAGCCGCTGGTTGCGGGCCATGCCTACGATGTAATCCACCTGGTTGCGATCGCACCAGGCCAGCAGTCGGGGCTTGCTGAAGTGGGAGTCGCCCCGGAATACGATCCGGGTCTGTGGCCAATACTGGCGAATAAATCGCACCAGCAGCGCCAGAATGGCCCAACTGTGCCGGGCATCACCCCGGTTGCTGGTGCGCAGATAGCTCACCAGCAAGTGCCGGCCGCAGAAGACGTAAAGCGGGAAGTAGCAGTGATGGTCGTAATACCGGTTAAAGAATTTACCCGGCTGATCCCCATGCACCGGGATATCGGTGCCGTCAAAATCCAGCACGATTTCCTTCGGCGGCTCTTCGTGTTGTTCAATAAAGTGGTGCCAGAGCAGCTCATGGGCCTTCACAATGGTTTGCCGGTCCATTGCCTGTTCCATTCGGCACAGCGTGGATTTGCCAGCCAGAGCGGAGGCGTTACCCGTGGCGGTTTGTAGTGCCTGATCAAAGCGAAGCGCTTCATGATCATTCAGATCTTCGTAGCCGCTGGCCACGCCGTAGACGCGCTGCCGGATCATGGTGTTGAGCCCATGACGAATCATCCGGGGATCCCGCTGGTCGGTCAGAGTCTCGGCCAGCCGTTGGGTTAACCGGTGTTGTTTGTCGACTTCGCGCAGTAACAACACACCGGCATCCGAGGTGATATGGCCTCCGGAGAAATCGGCTTCAATCTGGCGGCGGGAGAGTGGCGAGAAGGTCAGTTTTTGAGGTACCATTTTGGATGCGGCTACTGGTGCTTGGTGGATTGGTTAGGTTCTTGAAACTATAGCACTTTTAGCCGCTTCTTTTTATCCCTTCATGAGAAATCCGGGCTAGGAAAAACAAACCCTACGGAGTCTGATTTTAAGTATTACGCAACAATGCAAGCATGGAGCGCAGGAAAAAACATTGATTTCAAGTTTGTAAATAGCCATGACAAAACTGCAGCCGTAAGAGATACAAGTCTTCGGAGTACATTAGAATCAAGAATCAGAGAAAGGTTGGCTGCATCAAAAAACTGTATTGTAATATTAAGTGATGACACCAGAAAAACGGGAAGCATGTTGTCATACGAAATCGAAAAGGCTGTTGATTTTTACAAGATACCATTGATTTGCGTGTATGTTGGATATAACACAATCAATGCACCGAAAGAGCTTTCTAACAGATGGCCCAATTCCTTGACAGCCAGAATTAACAACGGAACGGCAGATGCCATCCACGTGGCATTTAAGAAAGAAATACTCTTAACAGCAATCAATCAATTCTCAGTAAATAATGATTCTCCAGGTGGTTCATTAGTAACTTATAAAAAAGAAGCACAAGAAAGAATGAACTCCAAATAAATTACGCTATAAAGCATATAACAAGCGCATGTTGTCGGACTGGTTTTCCGCTGCGCTCCAAACCAGCCGCAAATGCGGGCGTTAGGGCTATCAAGGATCGATTTGACCAATGGACAAGCTTAAAGGTATTTGTATTTTAGTTCTCACCTTTTTTAGTTTTGGACTTACAGTATTTTTTATGCCTTTTCAGGTTTATGAAGTTTTTAGTGCCTTAGACTCTGAAGTTCTAGAAGCTGAAATAATTGATTCTGAATTCGATAGGTATTCCGATGTGGGTTTTAGAAACTCCTGCATCATTGAGGTAGAATTAAAAATATTATCAAGCAATGAGAATATTATTATTGGGGATGTTAAGCCAGGTGATATTTCAACATGTATTTCAAAAAAGAAATATGCCAACCTCTATCAACCAGGTGATTTTGCTATTGTATATTTATCTAAAAATGGGAAGTACTACCTTAGTTTAGGTTCATATTTTGAAGCATTAACACCTACATTCTTTAGTCTTATTTGGTTTGTTTTTTTGTATAGCTATATTAAAAGACAAAAGAAGCTCAATAACAATTCATAGACTAGTGTGCCGTTCGGTTAATTCGCTCATTTATTGTCAATCAAACTCAGCTTCGCCCGAGCCACTGACGTCATAATAGATTCTGCGCTTTTATGCCAACGGAACGGCTTTGCCAGTTTTTCGTTGTGAACCTTGATGAACTTTTTAATCGCAGACTTTAATTCGCCGACGCTGGTGAAAATACCTCGGTAAAGGGCTCGTCGCTCCAGTTGGCCAAACCAACCCTCAACCGCGTTCAGCCACGACGCACTCGTGGGCGTGAAGTGCAGCTTGAACCGAGGGTGCTCGGCCAGCCAGGCTTTGACTTCCAGCGTCTTGTGAGTCGAGCTGTTATCCAGGATCAAATGCAGATCCAGATCCTTCGGCGTTTCCCGGTCGATCTGTCGCAAGAAGTCTAAAAACTCCTTGGCCCGGTGGCGCTGAGTGATTCGTCCGATCACTTGACCCGTCAGCGTATTGAATGCAGCGTACAGGCTGGTTGTGCCATGACGCTTGTAATCATGTGTCTGTCGCTCAACTTGTCCCGGGCGAAGCTGCAATTTCGGCTGGGTCCGATCAAGAGCCTGAATCTGGGTCTTTTCGTCAACAGACAGAACCAGTGCATTGTCCGGAGGATTCATATAGAGCCCGACAACATCGCACACTTTTTCAGCGAAGTGGGGATCGTTGCTGATCTTGAACGTTCTGAGCCGGTGCGGCTTCAAATCGGCTGCTTTCCAGATCTGATGTACTTGCCAGCGCGTTACCCCGGCATGCTCTGCCATGAGACTGATGCTCCAGTGTGTGGCCTCTTTCGGAACTTTATGAACCGTGTCGTCTAAAATTTTCTTGACGGTTTTACCATCCAGTTTTCGAGGCTGGCCAGGTCGCGGTGCATCATGAAGCCCCTCAAGACCGCTCTCACTGTAGCGTTTGCGCCACTTGAAGACCGTTTGAGTGCTAACCTGAAGAGACTCCGAGATCCCTTTTGGTGTCTCGCCTTCGTTCAGTAACAAAAGTATCTTGGCGCGTTGCGCCAGGTGCTGACTCAGGGTATTAGCTCGGCACCAACTTTCGAGTTCCAACTGGTCGTTTACAGTCAAATTAAACGGCGCTGCGGGTTTGGGCACAATGGGAACCTTTTATTGCTGATCGACGGTTCCTATTATAACAAATATTGATCAGCGAATTAAACAGACGGAACACTAGCCCTAACAATTTACTCAAAAGGACGCAAAACGCTTGGCTTGTGCTCCTTCGTCGCAAAGTATAGCCAAACATTTTCCGCCTTTTAGTAAGGCGTTAAATGCCTGGCTCCAGTGTTCTTGGGCGCGGTGTTTGGGCGCGGTTTGGCAGCAGTTTTCGGGCAGAACACAGCCGGCGGTCTGGCAGCGGTTTTACCCGCTCTTTCGGTGTTCAGGTCGCGGGGCAATCCGGCGTATTCATCGGGTAGTTTCCGTGCATTCGGTGTTCTGGTTCCTGGCGCCATGGGTCAGCCTGGTGCAAGGTATCGGGAGTGGGCATTCAGCATTGGGTGCCAAAATAAGTAATCGGGTGAACGGCCCTTAACCAGGCGCATCAATACGCGGCCTGCGGCCGCCGGACGCCCTTGTCAGGGCGCCGTTGTGCGCGGCGTTAACTAGCAAAGGATCAGCAATGTACGCTCGGGTCAAGAGTATCATGAGCCCGGATTTGGACTACGGTTCACTTCCGGACGATCCCGAAAATTGTTGTGTCTTGATAGAGGTGGAAATCGGACCTTCTGAAAGTGAAGGGGCTGAGGTTTTCTCTTTCGAGGTGGTTACGCCAGCTGCCGTCAAATCTTTGCCCGCTCCGTCGTGGTTGAGAGGCTACTTACTTCTTCCAGAGTTTTCTTGGGCAGGTATAGAGGAAGCTGTTAATAAGCTGGTTACCCAATGTACGGGTTCGGACTGGGGCGAGGTTTCCAATAAATTATCCCGAACCCTTGGATGGGAGTTCGAGGGTTACGTGCCTCATGCCAGTTAACAATGCCATTAAGTCTGTTCCGGGCCGATGGCCCTCCACCGGACGCCCTTGTCAGGGCGCCGCTTATGGCCGGCGTTAATTCTTTGGCAACTGGGGATCGATCGCGTTTCCAGCGTGCGAGTCTGTTTTGGTTGAAATTTGTCCAAGCATTCAGTAGGCTTAGGTAATTTGGGATTTTTATGGCGAAACAGAAAGGGAAGTCGACGCGGAAAGCCAAGCCTTCGCCCGAGTACAACGGCTGGCGAGTTCTCGCGATTTTTATAGAAGGCCTATTTAATTTAATAAATAATAATAAAATTTATCCAGCTTTCGGGCTGTTTTTGCTAGGAATTTTTTCGCTGATCGTCTGGAGGCTTCCGGGGTCAGAGCTAGCTGAAATTTTGAAAATTTTGATTAATGAAGTGTTGGTAGGTAAAGGCTCGCTCATAGTTATTATCGTAGTAACAAACGTAGGGTGGGCCTACATGCTGAAACGAATAAGAGGGGTTTATCAAAATGAGATCGATAGACTCGCAAACGTACGAAAAGAACTGCTCCATCATGGTTCTGAAAGTCCATTAATCAAAGAGCACAGATCAACGAACGGTGATTGCAAGGAATCATATTTGATTCCAGATAGGGAAGAAAAATCAGGAAAATAAGGTGAGCTTTATGGCTACCACTTTCAATTTAATTTTGTTGACATTTGTTGTTTATATGCTTGCTTTACAGGTGAGTCGTTACAACCAAATTATTTTCGATAAGTATAGATTTCGTTATTTTGCGATTAGAGATCAACTCGCGATGCTCGTCGTCAAGGGCGAGATTGAGGAAGACTCTTGGGAGTATCGGCAGATTGTTGATTCAATAAACTTTCATATTAAAACTATAGAGTCGGTTTCCATAAATAAAATAATAAACGTTTTGATTGAGTATCATAATTCTTCCGAGGAAGAGCGACGCGTTAGAGTTATAAAGAAGAAGATTGAAAATGAAGAAGTTAGGAAAATTATGGCTGAGTTTATGTCCATAACTTCCAGCCTTTTGGAACGAAATAGCAAAATGCAGATTAGGCTTCTAAGGCATCTGTCGAAGATGCGCCGAAGAAAGAATGTTAAAAATTTCAGCATTATTGTTAACCATAAAAAAGCTGTAGAAAAAGTTAATCGTTATAAAGCTGATTTCAAAGGTAGTTTCACAGAAGCAGCTGCCTAAATTAAAGCGCCTCGGGGCGCTTTTTTTATATTTAGCTCCCCATTTTAAAGAATTAACAAACGCAGGCACGGCGACGTCTTTTCCATTGCGGCTTTGCCTCCATTCCAAAGCCGCGCATGCTGCGGGCGTTAGCTGGGATTGCCCCATCTGAATAGTGATACTATAGTGTCACTATTAGTCTGATTCAGGGTGAGCCCATGAAAGTTGAGCTGGTTACGAATCTCAAGCGCCAAGCGACAAAGATTCTGGCAGATTTGCACGTGTCTAAAGAGCCGATACTGATCACGGAGCATGGTCAGCCATCTGCATACCTTGTTGATGTGCAGGATTACGAGTTCATGCAGCGCCGACTTGAGCTGCTTGAGGGGCTGTCACGGGGGGAGCGTGCTGTACTTGAGGGAAGAGCGTACAGCCAAAGTGAGGCCAGAGAGAAAATGAGTAAATGGCTGAAGTAATCTGGACTGAGCCGGCCCTTCAAGAATTAAGCGCAATCGCAGAGTACATTGCTCTGGATAATCCTGCCGCTGCAAGCCGTCTGGTAGAAGAGGTTTTTGATAAAACCGATCGCTTGGAAGATTTTCCGCAATCCGGGCGGACTCCTCCAGAGCTTCCTAATTCGGTATACAGGGAAGTAGTTGTTCCACCGTGTCGCATTTTTTATCGTGAGAATGATAAGCGGGTTTTTGTCCTTTATGTAATGCGGGAGGAAAGGCAACTCCGTGCGTACATGCTCGAGAGCAGCTAGCCAGGCGCGTCACTCGGATGCCTTTGTCTCCGCTTCGCTACTTCAAAGTCACCGGTGCGCTTCAGCGTTAGGCTTATAGAAAAATGGAGTTCGTAATGAAACAGGTGGTGCTATCACTCTTCATTGTCCTTTTAAGTGCTTGTGCATCGACGAACTGGTCGGCAAGAAACTATCAAGATGAATTTACCGATCAAAAAACGTGCAGAGTAGTTTACGGAACTGATTTTGGTAAGGGAATGGTCAAGGGGTTAGGCGGTATACATTATTATCCCTTCATTGAGAATGGTCCTGATGGTGTTGTTTTTGGGGTGCACAACGATTACGAAGTACCTGTTGGCGATGTTCAGATACGGATTGATGGGAATAACTTTATCTCGATATCGCAATCTGAAACCCCTTTGCGCTTTTCCTCAAGCTCCCACGAGATAGATATGTCTTACATGAAAGGCATTGAAGGTGTTGACGCTGAGGCGATGGAGAAATCTATGGCTGCGACTATGGAAAATGTCCAAAAAATGTCAAGCCCGTACACGGCCACAGCGGGTGAAAAAGCGGAGAAGATTGTCGACCAACTTCAAGTAGGCAAAGTGCTCAAAATGCGTATTATCGGATTTGGAGTGAATTCAGTCGCAACAACTACTGGAGAATATGCATTAGGCGAAGATATCAAACAGGCACTGGCTAACTGTGGCATCTAAGCCTAACAATCGCAGGCACGGCGACGTCTTTTCCATTGCGGCTTCGCCTCCATTACAAGGGCGCCGCTAAGCTTCGCGTTAGATTTAAAAGAATCAGGAGAGTACGTTGCCAATTGAGCCGTCTGATTATGCCCACAATGAAGCCTGGCTGCTTTTCCAATTGAACGAAGCACCGGTGATGACGGAGGCCGATGGAGATTTCAACGCTATGGCCATCATGGAGGTGGCAACGGGGATGATCTTTGGCATGGAGCTTGTTCAGGTAAGCATGTCTGGTTTGCCGGAATTCCTGTCACGGAAATTGTTGGCCGACGCTGAAGGCCAATCTGGCTCAAGACCCCAAAAATTGTTCATAGCGACTGAGTACCACGCGGATGATCTGGTCAAAGTCGCTGAGGCCATGGGGATTGAAGTTGAGCGAGTCCCGGCCAAAGATCTATCCGGCATAACACAGGAAGCGAGGGAAGGTTTCGCGGCCCATGTTTCAGGCGGTAGGATCCAATAAATCTAACCAAGTGTTCCAGTTCGTTCCGGGCCTGACGGCCCTCCACCGGATGCCCTTTTCGCTGCGCTACAAGGGCACCGCTGAACAACGGCGTGTGTGCCGGGCATGGCACAGAACTAGGGAGGTGAAAGTCCTCCTGCCAGGTGTTCGCAGAGCCGAAGGCTAGGAGAAGGGCAAGGGCGTCATCGTGAGGTGGGGTCTGGAGGAAGCTCAATCCAAAGCGGCGGGGCGACGAACAGGAACCCGATACGAGGTGTGGTACACCCGGGGCGAGTGGGCACGTGACCGCGAAGCCCTCCTTCTGCGATTGGGGTGTACTTTATAAATCGGGCGTTCACGCCGTGAAAGCTCTGTGCCTTACCCCGGGAGGTCTGCCACGTGTGGACGGACCCACTGAGAGACGAGCGATCGCTTCTGATCGCGTGGCAGAAATCAGCCGAGGGCATAGTAGGTTCGCCCGTGAACTGAAGGCCCGAACAGAGACAGGAGTCGAGAGTCCGTGCAGGGAAACGGGATGGCATCCGCAAAGCAGCTTGCGCTGCCCCTGGAGCAACCAGGGGATGAACCCGTTGCCGGAAACCGGGAAGGCTCGCACTCCGTTCAACCTTCACCGTGGATGGCGCGTGTATTGAGCAGGGACAACCTCAATCGCGCCCTGAAACAGGTTCGACGTAACAAGGGAGCGCCGGGCATCGACGGCATGACCGTGGATGAGCTGCCAGATTATCTGCGCCAACACTGGCCGGAGATTCGGCAGCAGTTGCTCCAGCAGACCTACCGACCAAAACCGGTCCGGCGGGTCACCATCCCCAAAGCCAACGGCGGTTCCCGCCCTCTGGGTATTCCAACGGTGCTGGATCGCTTTATCCAGCAAGCAATCGCTCAGGTTATCCAGCAGGACTGGGAACCCCGCTTCCATCCACACAGCTATGGCTTCCGTCCGGGACGCTCTGCGCATCATGCGGTCCGATACGGACAGCATTGCGCTCGGGAAGGCCGTAACTGGATAGTGGATCTGGACCTGGAAGCCTTCTTCGATCGGGTAAATCATGATCGGCTGATGGCACGGCTGAAACGGCATACGCCGGACAGGCCGATGCTCAGGCTGGTCAACCGGTACCTGAAGGCAGGCGTTCAGATCGACAACCGCAAAGCTCCGACCCCCGAGGGCGTGCCGCAAGGCGGGCCACTGTCCCCGGTGTTGGCGAATGTGGTGCTGGACGAACTGGATTGGGAGCTGGACCGGCGCAACCTGCGCTTCGCTCGCTACGCGGATGACTGCCAGATCTACGTGGGCAGTCACCGCGCAGGCGAGCGGGTGATGGTGAGTCTGACGCGCCTTATCGAGGACTCACTGAGGCTCACAGTGAATACACGAAAGAGCGCGGTAGACCGGCCCTGGAAGCGCAGCTTCCTGGGCTTCACCCTCAGCCGGAAAGGGCAGCGATTGAAAGTGGCTGACAAAGCCATCACCAAGCTGAAAACCCAGATCCGGATACTGAGCCGCCGAACACGGGGCCACTCACTGGCCCGGGTGATCGCAGATCTGAAAGAGACCCTGCTTGGTTGGAAAGCGTACTTCGACGCAGCCGAAGTACTGAGCCCGCTGCGGGACCTGGACAAGTGGATACGGCGGAGAATGAGAAGTTACGTGTGGAAGCAATGGGGCCGAAGGGGGTATCGTGAGCTGAGAAAGCGGGGTGTCCCGGTCAGATTGGCCTGGAACACCGCGAAATCAGCCCACGGCCCGTGGCGGCTGAGTCATTCGCCGGCCCTGCGGGAAGCCTTACCGGCCCGGTTGTTCCGGAGCTATGGAAAGATCACCATCTGGAGATCATTGGCGAAAATCTCGTAAGCCGAGGCAGTGCTTACAAGACGGAGATCGACCTCCGCAAAGTTGATAAGCTCGTGCTGAACAAGAGGCGGTCCCGAGTCGACTCCATTATCTTGAAAGGTTCGGAGCTTCAGGGCACAAGGCTCGAGCATTACGAGAACATGGATTTTTTGGCGGAATTAATCGAGCGGGTCGTTGGTCAGGATAAAGTGAGGGTGCAACGTTGGCTGCACTCATAACAAGGCAATTAAATTCGTTACGGCCTTGTCAGGGCGCCGTTTATTGCTGGCGTTATGCGTCACTGCACAAGAAGAACATCACTGTTCATCTCGCGAGGAAATGACAATGAAACAAACTGGTCAATGCTTGTGTGGATCGATTAAATACGACATTACAGGCAGTCCAAATTTAGTGGCTGTTTGTCATTGCAGGGATTGTCAACGCAGTGCTGGGGCACCACTCGTTGCATGGGCTATGTTTCCTGAATCATCGGTCAAGGTCATCGCGGGTGTGCCGAAGACAATCAATTCATCCGGCGCTGCTATGCGTTCGTTCTGTCCAGAGTGTGGCACAGGGCTGTTCTACCGAAATGCCGATGTTCTGCCAGGTCTTATTGACGTGCAGACCGCCACTCTCGATAACCCGAACTCGCTACCACCCGGGGTCCAGGTCCAAACGGCCGAGCGCCAAACCTGGGTGCCCCACCTCGGCACGTTAAAGGCTTATGAGCGGTTTCCGTCGGGCGACGAGGAGTAACGCGTAACAAGTGATAGTAGTTTGTTTCGGGCCTTCTACCCTCCACCGGACACCCATTTAGCTGCGCTACATGGCCGCAGCTAAACAAAAGCGCTAATCTTCTTAGCTGCAGATTTAGTCATTATTGGCAGCATGGAATCTGCCTGGAAAACGTTTGCTAAGGAAGGCTTACTTGGCGATAGAGCAGTAGACTGGATTAGCAGCCAATTTATGGTTTCAACACCATTGCATGGGACCTAGATGCATGGAAAAAGGTCTGAGATTTGGGCGTGCTTTCTTGTTAACGTCTATCGCACTATTCACCAGTGCATGTGATCAACTGTTCACTGACCCACCTTTTGATGCAGACGGCAAGCTTACCAGCGCCGAGCTGAACCATTTTTTGGTGGGAATGAAAGAAGCGACGAACATCAGTGAAAAGGTGTACAACTGCATCAAGACACAGGCTGATCGTCGCGCCCAGATCGCTGGTGATCCGGAAACCCTTGATCCTGAATCGCTGTCGCTACCAGAGGAAAATTGGGTGCCTTTGGATAAGTCAGACAAACGGCTTATTTTGGCCCAGCTTGTCGTGACCGAGGCCAGCGTGTTCTGCACCACAGGGCGAGAAATGTGAGCGTCTAGAAATAGTACAAATGAAGAAGTACGGAGAATTCTATGCTCGAATTAAGACCCAATTGCGAGTGCTGCGACAAGGATTTGCCACCGGACTCCAGTGAGGCAGTCATCTGCACATTCGAATGCACGTTCTGCCAATCGTGCGCCTCGGGTGTTTTGGGTAACCAATGCCCCAACTGTGGTGGTAATTTCTCACCCCGTCCGATTCGCCCTGCGTCACTGCTTGGTAAATATCCGGCGTCAACCAAGCGGGTCTTGAAGGTGGGTGGTTGCAGAGCCAACTCATAACCAGTCGCAGTATTACGCGCCTTTTCTCTGGCCTTATCACGCCTCTGCCCGTTCCCGTCGAATCAGCAGTACCAATGCCAGCGCCGCCAGTGACCCCATAACAGCGGCGAAACTGATCCCGGTTGTCGTCAGGCTGGTCACGGTTGCCATCACGCCCAGGCCGATCACCGGCACCGAGATCGCGATATAGGCCACAACAAAGAAGGCGGACGTTACGGCGGCCTTCTCCGTCGTCGGGCTGGCTGAGGCAATGGCGCCCATGCCGGCCCGGAACGAAATACCCTGGCCCATGCCGGCAATCACGGCCCCGGTTATGAATAGTGAGAGGGATTGGGTATAGATGCCCAGTGCTATCGGAATTACCCCGAGCATCAGAGACACGCAGCCCAGGGGAAGGCGCAGCCGCAGCGGCAGGGCGCCTTGCAGGAACTGGCCCAGGGTTGAGGCGATGAAGATGCTTCCGGCAACAACACCGATCAGCAACCGGTTGTCATAGCCCAGGACCTTGCCCATCATCGCCGGAGCGATGGATGTGAAGAAGCCGCACATGGCGAAGCCGGCGAAACCGGCAATGGCGGCGGGAATGAATACGCCGCGAACTTCCGGTGGCACGCTCAGGCGCTGGATGGTGAGTTTTGGGCGAGCGGGTTTTGAGACGGTCTCCGGGGCTGCCCAGATGCAGCACACGGCCAGCAGGGCCATGGCGGAGTGCACCAGAAAGGTCAGGTGCAGTGGCCAGGGCAGATACTCGGAAAGGGCGCCGGCAAGCATTGGGCCGAGGCCAAGCCCGCCCATGTTCGCCGCCGTGGCAAAGAAGGTTGCCTTGTCCCGCCAGTGAGGCGGAGCCAATTCAAGCACGGCCACCGTGGCGGTGCCGGTAAAGATCCCCGCAGACAATCCGGACAGCACCCGGCCGGTGAGTATCATTCCCAGCCCATTGGCCTGCCAGAACACCAGGTCGCTGATGATGGAACAAGCAAGGCCCGCGAACAGCATTGGCCGGCGGCCTATCTGATCGGACCAGCGCCCCGTCATTACCAGCGCGGCGATCACACCAAAGGCATAGGCGGCAAAGATGATGGTGATCATCAGATCCGAAAAGCCGAACCTGTCCTGGTAGATGGGGTAGAGCGGTGTCGGCATGGTGGTGCCGATCATGGTCACGCTGAAGGTAAAGGTCGCGCCCAGGAATATGAGTAGCGGAAGCCATGGGTGCTGCTTGGAGGGGGCCATGCCAGAGTTCCAATGAACGGTTACTGAAAGGTCGATTACACTATCAGATGCGTTGGGCGGAATCGAAGCATCCTACCCACCAGGGCAATCGTCCAGCTTTAATCACGAAAGGAGAGAGCGTGCATCAATCAGCCGCCAAGTGGATTGTGTCGCAACTGAGGGAAAGGAACATTCCCTTCCTGATTTGTGGCGGGCTCGCCGCAAGGGGATATGGCTCTCAACGCGATCTGCATGACATTGATCTCTGGCAAGCCCCCGATATCTTAGACACCTGACAGCTTTGTGAAGTACTGCTTTTCGAAGTCCACCGGCGACAAGCCACCGTTGTTGCCGTGACGGCGAACAGGGTTATAAAACATCTCGATGTAATCGAAGATATCCTGCCGGGCTGTTTCCCGATCCTTGTAGATTTTCCGCTTCACTCGCTCACTTTTGAGTAATGAGAAGAAGCTTTCCGCAACCGCATTGTCGTGACAGTTTCCGCGACGGCTCATACTGGGCTTCAAACGGTGGTCCTTCAGGAAATCTCTCCATTCACGGCTAGTGTATTGAGAGCCTTGATCTGAATGAATCAGAACCTCCTGCTTCGGCCTTCGCCGCCAGGAAGCCATTAGTAAGGCGTCCATAACGAGGTCTGTCGACATCCGTGGCTTCATGGACCAGCCCACAATTTGCCGGGAGAACAGGTCCAGAACGGTGGCAAGGTACAAAAAGCCCTCATGGGTCCGAATGTAGGTGATGTCAGTCACCCAACGTTCGTTCGGCTTCTGAGCCTCAAAATCACGATCCAGGTGATTGGGCGCGACGTGAGCAGGTTCCCCGCCGTAGTAGCCTTTGTGGCGTTTATAGCCGCGCTGAGCGCGGATACCTTCGGCCTTCATCAATCGATATACCCGATTTTTACTGCACCTCTCGCCGAGGTCCTTGAGATCCAGGGTGATGTTCCGATAGCCATACACGCCACCACTTTCGAGCCAGGCTTGTTTGATCAGTCCCACCAAGCGGCGGTTGGCCTTGGTGCGAGGGCTTTCTGGTGCATTTAGCCAGGCATAGAAGCCACTGAAGTGAACGCCTAGAACTCGGCACATGACACGGACTCGAAATTCACTCTGGTGAGCCCTGATGAAGCGATACTTTACTTGGACTCCTTGGCAAAGAACGCTGCGGCCTTTTTTAGTATGTCGCGCTCCTCGCTGACCCGGCGCAATTCCGCTCTGAGCTTGCGCAGCTCTTCCTGCTGCTCGCTGATTTGTTGGTGTTGGCTTCCAGCATCGCCGTATAGCTTGATCCATTTGTGCAGGCTGGCCGAGGTAATCCCCAGTCTCCGGCACACATCAGTCACTTTGTAGCCACGCTCCGTGACTTGCTTGACCGCCTCGATTTTGAATTCTTCGGAGTATCGCTTTCCGCTCATTACCAACACCTGTAGATTTGCGTTTAGTGTAACGCTATCAGGCGTCTACTGTATCGGGGGCTTGCCACTCTTTGTCCCTGGGGAGCACTTTTCGTCTGTGGTCCAGGCAGGACATCAGTTCATATCCAAAGCTGCCGCTCACCGCCGGGAGGAAGGCTGGGATCTGACCTACGTCCAGTTCAAGTATGAAGGTGTCAAAGTGGAGGTGGGTAACGCCGACCGTGCACAAATCTTCGATGCGCAAAATAGAACCTGGGTTGCGCTAAACATCGATTTTTCTCGATACGAGACCGTGCACTTACTTGGCCTTGAGCTTCCCTTGATGCTGAAGGAGGATCTTATCTGGTATAAATCCCTACTCTCAAGGCCGGTTGATATCGAGGATGTCCTGGCTATTCGGTAACAGCGATAGAGAAACACCGATGACTGTTCATTCTGGTTCCTGCCTTTGCGGCACCGTGACATTCGAGATTGAAGGCGATTTCGAGAACTTTTACCTGTGCCATTGCCAGCACTGCCAAAAGGATACGGGTTCTGCCCATGCAGCCAATCTGTTTTCGCAATCCGCCAAATTGACGTGGCTGGCCGGTGAGGATGCTGTGACGTCCTACACGCTTCCGGGTACTCGCCATAGCAAGAGTTTTTGTAAGCTGTGTGGTTCCGCACTGCCAGGCACTCAGGTTCAAGGTTTGCTTGTGGTTCCAGCAGGGTGTCTGGACACCGAAGTCTCCATAAAGCCAACGGCGCATATTTTCACGGTGAGCAGGGCAGCCTGGGATGAGGCGCTTGAAGAGGTACCCGTGCAATGACGGAACACACACAGGTTGCTGGCCTGTCTACGGATCATCTTTCAAACATTGAAAGCCACCTTGACCGTTGCTACATCCAGCCCGGGAAGTTACCCGGCGCGCTGACACTGGTCGCCCGGCAAGGGGAAATTGCCTATGTGAAAGCCCAGGGACTGATGGACGTGGAACGCAACAAGCCGGTCCGCCGGGATACGGTGTTCCGCATCTATTCCATGACCAAGCCGATCACATCTATCGCCATGATGCAGCTTTATGAGCAGGGGCGGTTTTTACTGGATGATCCCGTACACAAGTATATTCCTGCCTGGAGAACCCGGCGGATTTATAAAAGCGGGGTTTACCCCAACTTCCTGACCACGCCTGCATCCAGCACCATGACAATTCGCGACCTGTTCACGCATATGTCAGGCCTGACTTACGGATTTATGCAGCGCACCAACGTTGATGCTGCCTATCGCGAGCTTAAGCTGGATGGCAGCCGGAGTATGACGCTGGAAGCCCTGGTCGATCACCTCGCAGAGCTGCCTCTGGAGTTTTCCCCGGGCACAGCCTGGAACTATTCGGTCAGCACGGATGTGCTTGGGTATCTGGTGCAGTTGCTGTCTGGTAAGCCGTTTGATGAGTATCTGCGGGAGCATATCTTTGAGCCTCTGGACATGTGTGACACCGGCTTCCACGTTCGGGATGATCAGCTTGACCGCTTCGCTGCCTGTTATCAGTACCAGGCCGGTGATCAGTTCACGCTGCAGGATGACCCCGAGACGTCTCCCTTCCGGCGCAAGCCTCAGTTCGTGTCCGGCGGCGGCGGGCTGGTTTCCACCATCGACGATTATTTCCACTTCGCCCAGGCACTGTGCCAGGGTGGCGAGTTCCGCGGGCGGCGGATTATTGGTCGAAAAACTCTGGAATTCATGTGTCGTAACCACCTGCCTTACAATCAGGACCTACCGGGCCTGTCTGTCGGTGCTTTCAGCGAGACACCTTATGCCGGCACTGGCTTTGGTCTGGGCTTTTCGGTAAAAACCGACGTCGCCAAATCCCAGACCAACGGATCGGTCGGTGAGTACGGTTGGGGTGGCCTTGCGAGCACCAACTTTTTCGTCGATCCCGTGGAGGAGCTGGTGATGATCTTCATGACGCAACTGATTCCCTCATCAACATACCCCATCCGTCAGGAGTTACGGGCAATCGTTAACGGAGCGCTGCTATGAACACAGTTTCAACACCCTATCCAATTGGCACTCCCGGCACTCCCTGGGGCGATGCGGAACGCGCCGAGTGGTTGTCACGGCAGACCCGCCAGCGCAGTTACGAGGCGGAGGTGTTGAGTGTGATCGAGGGCCTGCGCTCGCGCTTTGATGTGGAAGAGTACGGCGCTCTGGATTACGGCCCGGATTACTATCCGCTGATGGCGATTCGCAGCCGCGACTGGAATAACGATCTGCCGGTGGTGCTGATAACCGGCGGCGTTCACGGGTATGAAACCAGTGGTGTGCATGGCGCGCTGCAGTTCCTGGATAAGCACGCGGAGGATTATGCCGGCCGCGTGAACTTGCTGGTTGCGCCCTGTGTCAGTCCCTGGGCGTATGAGCGCATTCATCGCTGGAACTATAATGCGATTGATCCCAACCGTTCATTCCACGAGGGCAGTCGGGCGGAGGAGTCAGCCGCCCTTATGCGATTGGTAGCGCCTGTTCGTGACAGTGCCTTGATTCATATCGACCTGCACGAGACTGCCGATACCGACGAATCGGAGTTTCGCCCGGCGCTGGCTGCCCGCGACGGCAAGCCGTTCGAACCGGCGGGGATTCCCGATGGCTTTTACGTGGTCGACGACAGCGAGAACCCACAGCCTGAATTCCAGCAGGCATTGATCAGAGCGGTGGAGCAGGTGACGCATATTGCGCCGGCCGATGACAGCGGCGAGATCTTCGGCTCCCCGGTGGTCGCCCGGGGCGTGATCGCGTATCCGCTCACGCAGTGGGGCCTGTGCGCCGGTATTACGAGTGCGCCCTACCGGACCACCACCGAGGTTTACCCCGACAGCCCCCGCGTAACCCCCGAGCAATGCAATGCCGCGCAGGCCGCGGCGGTGTGTGCTGCCATCGACTATGGGCTTACTCACTCTCAATAGGCCAAATAAGTGGGAAAGCTGACTAGCCGGACTCGGATAGATAGGGCTGCGCCAGGGCCTCAAGCTTTTCTTCTCTGAGTTCGCCGATGGCATTCCATATGTGCTCTGCAAGCTCCGGGTTTGCCGCTTTGAATTCCCGTGAGAGCATCAGGTAGTAGGGCTTGGTTTTGAGAGGGGGATCAATCCGGACAATGCCCGGGAGCTGCCTGGCGTTCTGGCGTAACAGAAAATCGGCGGTGACCGATTGGAGCGCAACGGCATGAACGCGTCTGGCAGTCAGTAACTGCAGGCTCTGCCTGGAACTCCGAACCTTGATTACGGAAACGCCCAGGTTCTCCAGATCGTTCACGATTGAGTAGCCCAATGGGGCGCCAACTGACAGGTCCGTGTCTTCGAAAGCCTTGCCGCTCCAGCCCAGCTCTGTATCTGGCAGGACATAGAGATTGTAGCTGATGGTGGTTAGTCGGCGGGTAGGGTCAACCTGACCGTCCCGCCAGGGGTATTCGCCAATTCGGGTGCGGGCAGCATTGTAAGAAGCATTGAAAATACCATCTACCTGGCCGGTTTCGAGCATGGCCAGGCATCGTTTCCAGGGGTATCGGCTGAACTTGATCCGCAACCCCGGTACCCGCTCTTCCAGCAATTTGACCAGCTCCACCGCTGCGCCGGGTCTCTCCAGAACCTCCTGGGTGTCGCCCATGTAGTAGGGGAATTGCGTTTTATCTTCGTAGGCAACGTGCAGGACGGTTTCCGCATGGCCAATTCGGGCTGGGCTCCAGAGAAGCAGAATGGATAGCGCGAGAGTGAGACCTGCATGAAGACACGCTTTCATGGGCATGCTCAAAAGAGTGAAGAGACAGGAATAGCTTAGTTTGTGGCGAGGAATTTTCAATGCATCTTTCCATTGAGACCAGCAGGTCTGGCATCGGGCTGGAATGTATAAGACCATGCTATCCATACTTTCGAAAAGAGGCCATTACGGCCTGGGAGACCTGATCAATGAAGTACAAGAGTCTTGGGTTTTTGTTGGCGGTTGGCGCTTTGACGGGCTGTCAGACGTCCTCTCATGTTTCTTCCGCAGCTATGGATGGAGACGGCATTACCTGTAATGAAATCTACCAGGCATTTTCAGCCTATGAGAGTGACCGGCAATCCGCGGCGGCTTGGGCCCAGCTGGGCACCTTGATCAGCCCCAGTGCCGGGAACTACGCGGATATGGGCGTGAAAACCGCCGCGAAATACTACGATCAGATAAAGGCGGCAACGAATATCTCTCTCGCTGTGCGCGGTTGTCAGCCGGTGCAGTGACGCACGGCCGCATGCAAAACGGGTGAATCAGTTCTGCATGCGGATATCGTCTTTCCACCGGAAGCCCACGCCACCGGCCTGCCATACGCCGTCTTTGTTGAACGGGTGGGGGCCGGCCATGTTGATGTATTGGGGCAGCCCGAAATGGGGCGACAGGTTTCTCGGTGCCTTGATGGTGACCCGGTCCATGATGCGCAGTCCCTGTTGCTCTGCCGGCAGATGCGCTTCTGGCGCGGCGCGGTGGGCGACGGCCCAGTTATCGATAAATAACAGATCGCCGGTTTCGTATTCGTAGCGAATTCCGTAGCCACCCTCGAAGGAATCGTTCAGCAGATCATTGTAATCGTTGAACAGTTCCTTCATGGCGGCGTCGTCCAGCAGGTGGAAGCTGTCCGCGGGTGCAGGCAGAGTCTTTAACTGGTCGAGCGTCAGACCTTCTTCCGGCAGGCGCTCCAGCACGGCGCCGGTCATGCCCAGATGCAGCCAGACACTCTTGCGACCGGAAATCGGGTGGGTGTGAACCACGGGGTGGGTCACACTGGATGCGGAGTTTACCGACACCAGTCGTTCCCAGAAATCCTGTTTCTCCGGAGGGAGTGCGTCAAAGGCCGCACCCTGGTGCGCGAAGTGGGTGCCGCCGCCATTCTCGGGCGCACGGGCCATGTAGTAGGCGCTGTGGGAGAAGGTGGCGGCTTCGAAACTGCCATCGTTGTGCCATTGCGGGCCAACGCCAAGAATGCCCTGGCGGCCATCGTTAGAGCAGCGGAAAATGTGCCGGTTACGGCCGGGTGTTGCGGGATGCACGCCGTGGGTGGAATGGATCTCGCGCCCGCCCCACCATTTGCAGGCTTCAATCAGTTCATCGGGGGAAAGGCCGGCTTGGTGCTTGAATACGATGAACCCGCGATTTGCCATTTCCTCTTCCAGGGCCTTGATAGCCGGCTCTGGCAGCTGGTTGCGCACGTCGGATCCGTAGATCTCAACGCCGATAGGGTCCAGTGGCTTGAGGGTTAAACCTTCCTGTTCGAGCAGTGCCACGTTATCAGGGTTCAGGGGCGCTACGGTGGAGGTGGGTTCGAGGGTCTTTTCCAGGGTCTGTGCCATAACCTTCACTACCATGCTGCTCGCTATTTAGACAGCCTAACCCGTTGGGTTTCCGGATTTCAAATACGATGTCCGTTCCGCCCGATTTTGGAACTGGCCTCCTGCGGGCCGGTGCCGGCAAGACCAAATCCCGTTTGCCTTCGTAGATGCGGCCTCTAGACTGATAGTGGTAACCAAAAACCGAGAGGAATGGCCGTGACTCCCAAATCCCTTTTGCGCCGCACAGCGGCATTGATAGCGTTCGTGATGTCCGGATCGGTAATGGCTGCTGATCCCGTGGTGGTGTCCTCCAAGATCGACACCGAGGGCTCGGTACTGGGGCAGATGGTGTTGCAGTCCCTGGAGGGGGCGGGTATTCCGGTTGAAAACAGACTGCAGTTGGGTGGCACCAGCATCGTCCGCAATGCGATCAAGGCCGGCGAAATCGATATCTACCCCGAGTACACCGGCAATGCTGCGTTCTTTCACGATCAGGCGGATCGGGATATCTGGAAAGATGCGGATAAGGCCTACCAGGAGGCTGCTCGCCTGGATAAAGAGGCACATAACATTGTCTGGCTGGAACCCGCCGAAGCAAACAACACCTGGGCTATGAGCGTGCGGGGCGATTTGGCGCGGGAAAATAACCTGGCCACACTCGAAGATCATGCGAATTACATCAATGAGGGCGGTGCCTTCAAGTTTGCGGCCAGCGCCGAGTTTGTGGAATCCGCCAGTGCCTTGCCGGCGTTCCAGGAGGCCTATGGCTTCAAGCTGGAATCCGACCAGCTGTTGATTCTTTCCGGTGGCAACACGGCGGCGACATTGCGCGCGGCGGCCCTGAATAACAACGACGTAAACGGTGCGATGACCTACGGCACCGATGGCGGGCTGGATGCGCTGGATCTGAAGGTAATGGAAGATACCGCAGGCGTTCAGCCGGTGTATCAGCCAGCGCCGATCGTGCGTGGCGAGGTGCTGGAAGCCTATCCGCAGATCCGGGAAGTGCTGACGCCGATCTTCGAATCGCTGGATCTCGAAACGCTGCAGCGCCTGAATGGCCAGGTGGCCGTGAACGGGGTACCGGCGGATACCGTCGCCCGGGATTACCTGGATTCCCTGGCCCAGGACTGAGGTTTGTCGATTTACAGCTCTGTTGCCTCGAACACCATGCCGAACCGTGTCCTGCCTGTGCTGGGGTGTCTTGCCCTGGCGCTGGTCTGGCTTTTGGACCTGGGCGTCATTCAACCCAACCGCATTGTTCCGGGTACCGGTCACGGCCTCATTTCGGCCGTTGGCGGGCCCTGGGCTGGCCTGGTGTCACTGGTTCTGGCTGGCTGCGTTCTGCTGTCTTTTCTGCCGTTGCGCCGGCGGTACCTGCCGCTTCTGGGCCTGGTAGGCCTCTCCCTGGCGCTGCTGCCCCTGTTGCTCGAGGTCTTTGCGGGCCGGCACCTGCCGGAAGACGCACCTTATGCGCGGTCGTCCATCGGAGCCGGTTTCTGGTGTTTGCTGTTTTTGCTGTCGCTGATGCTGATCGAAATCCTCGGGCGCCTCGGGAGCGGGCGAGGGCTGCAGCTGATGATACTGGCCGTCATCGTTGGCAGCTGGCTGTGGATCCTTCGAGGCGGTGGGCTGGAGAGTTTGTCGCTGGTTCGGGAATTCAACGCCCGCCCGGACAAGTTCGAGCAGGCCCTGTGGACTCATCTGGCACTGGCCTTTGGCGCGGTCGGCATCAGCGCCGGTCTGGCTTTTCTACTGGCCCTGAAGATGATTCGTAGTGTGGCCTGGCGCCGTCCCATCCTTGGCGCGGTCAGCTTTCTTCAGACTATTCCCAGCCTGGCGGTATTCGGGTTACTGATCGCACCGCTCAGTGCGCTGGCGGCCGCTTTTCCGGCACTGCAGGCCATGGGGATTCGTGGCATTGGCTGGGCTCCGGCCTTGCTGGCTTTGGTGGCTTACAGTCTGTTGCCCATGGTGCGCAACACCTTCGTCGCGCTTACCGAGGTGCCGGAAAGCCTCGCCGATGCCGGGCGGGGTATGGGAATGAACGAGCGACAGCTGTTCTTCAAACTCAAGTTGCCACTGGCGCTTCCCGTGATTGTGGAAGGCGTGCGCATTACCACCATCCAGGCCATTGGCCTGACCGCGGTTGCCGCGCTCATTGGCGCCGGCGGTTTTGGCAGCTTTATCTTTCAGGGCCTGTGGCAGGCGGCGATGGATCTGGTATTGCTTGGTGCGCTGCCCACCATTGCACTCGCGCTGCTGGCGGATGCTCTGCTCACCATGCTGGCGGCCAGTCTCAAGCCGACACCGGCGACGGCCTGACAGGAGAGGGATAAGCCCGGATGATTGAACTGAAAAACGTTACCCGCCGCTTTGGAGATGCCGTGGCGGTGGACCGGATAAACCTCACGGTCGAAACCGGCGAAGTGTGCGTGCTGGTGGGCAGCTCAGGCTGCGGCAAGTCGACTACCCTGCGGATGATCAACCAGTTGCTGCCCCACAGTGAGGGCCAGATCCTGGTGGATGGTAACGATGTTACCGCCATGAACCCCGAGCAGCTGCGGTTGAACATGGGTTATGTGATTCAGGGCACGGGGCTGTTTCCACACTGGACGGTGGCCCGCAATATCGCCATGGTACCCCAGCTTCTGAAATGGCCACGGGAGCGGATCGACGAGCGCGTGCATGAGTTGCTGACGCTGCTGGATCTGGACCAGGCCACCCACGCCAACAAATATCCCCAGCAATTGTCCGGCGGGCAGGCTCAAAGGGTGGGCGTTGCCAGGGCGTTGGCTGCCAACCCCAATATTCTGCTGATGGACGAACCCTTCGGTGCGCTGGATGACATCACGCGGGAGAACCTGCAGCTGGAGATGCTGCGTATCCAGAGTCAGCTGCGGAAAACCACGGTGTTTGTAACCCACGATATTGACGAAGCCCTGAGGCTGGCGACCCGCATTGCCGTGATGGATCAGGGCCGGATTATCCAGCACGACACGCCGGAGAACATTCTCCGGCGACCCGCCTCCGTTTTTGTGGAGAATCTCGTGGGCAAGCAGGACCGAGGCCTGAAACTGATGAGCCTGCATACCGTGCGGGATCTGATGGAGGCTCACCCTCAGCCCAGAGAGCCGGAACCCGGCGCCGACGGCCTCAAGGAAGACGACAGCCTGCGAGTGGCTCTTTCAATCATGCTCTGGCAGAACTGGAGGCAGGTGCCGGTGTTCAATGCCGATGGCCAGGAAACCGGAACCATCACCCGTGAACGCATTATCCAGGAAGGTGCCTGATGCGGGTCTGGCTGCCGCCTGTGTTGCTGACTGTGCTCCTCTGTGCCCTGAGCGCGGGCATGCCGACTCTCGAACCGCTTTTCGAGTGGGTGCAGCCGGATAAACAGAATGTGGTCTACGAGCGGGAGAGCTTTCTCTTTCTGCTCCAGAACCATCTGATGCTGGTGGTGATTTCCGCCCTGGTTGGAACCGTCGCTGCGGTTGCCGGGGGAATCTTCGCCACGCGCCCGGCTGGGCGCGACTTTCTGCCGCTGGTTAGCCAGATCGCCTCTATCGGCCAGACCTTCCCGCCGGTGGCGGTTCTCGCCCTGGCGGTGCCGGTTCTCGGGTTTGGTGAGGCGCCGATTCTGGTGGCGCTGATTCTGTATGGATTGCTGCCCATTCTGCGCAATACCCTGGCCGGCTTGGAGGGTGTCGATGCCACAGTGAGGCAGGCGGCGCTGGGTATGGGCATGTCGCCTTTTCAGGTGCTGTTGCAGGTGGAGTTGCCGCTGGCGGGCAGGGTGATCCTGGCCGGTATCCGGACCTCGGTAACCATCAACATTGCAACGGCCGCCATTGGCTCAACCATCGGTGCCAGAACCCTGGGGGATCCGGTGATCGCCGGTCTCGTCAATGGCAACACAGCCTACGTGTTGCAGGGCGCGATTCTGATTGGCATGCTCGCGCTGACGGTGGACAGCCTGTTCGAGGCCGCTGAGCGGGTCTGGGACCGCCGGTTTCTGCCCCAGACCGCAGGCTGATCGCTGGCGCAGGCCATCCGCTGCTTTAAAAATCCTGCTTTGATGTCTAGTCTGACGAAGATGGACAGCGCAAGGAGCACAGCGGAATGAAGTTTCCTTCGAGCACGTCATTTGCACTCCTCGGCGCAGCACTGATCGCGATCAGCTATGGTCTGGCGCGCTTTGCGTTCGGTCTGTTCGTCCCCCCGATCCGGGATGACCTGGGGCTGGCGCCGGATGTGATCGGTGTGATCGGTGCGCTGCCGCTGATCAGTTTCGTATTCGCTACCCTGGTGGCTCCGCTCTCGGCAAATCGTCTTGGTGCCCGCAATACCGCCATGGCATCCGGTATTTTTGGTGTTGTTGGCCTGGCGCTGATCAGCCAGGCCGTGGGGGCCGTCTCCCTCGGGGTGGGTGTTGTTCTCTGTGGTATCTGCACGGGCCTGATGATGCCGGCTCTCACAGCCGCCATGCAGGCGTTGGTGAGACGCTCGCTCCACGGCCGGGTAAGCTCGGTGATGAACGCGGGCACCAGTATCGGTGTCGTCGTTGCTGTGCCGACGATCCTGTTCCTCGCCGGGGCCTGGCGCTATGCCTACGCGTCCTTTGCCGTGCTGGCGGTAATTGGCGTGATTGCCACCTGGTTCTTCATTCCGTCTGTATCCCGTGTTGTGCCCGCCAATGCTGCGCCGGCGCAGCCAATCAGTGCGGATCAATGGTGGCGACTGCTCAGGCTCTCGCTGTTCGCGTTCATGATGGGCTTTGTCTCCGCCGCCTACTGGATTTTCGCACCCGATCTCGTGGTTAATCTGGGATCCATGCCATCCGATGCCACGGCATGGCTGTGGCTGGGGGTCGGTATTGCCGGCCTTGGCGGCGCGGTGGTGGCCGATCTGGCTGACCGGAACAACCCACCGGTTACCCAGGCCCTGATGCTGATGACACTGGCCGCGAGCCTGGCGTTGTTGGCGGCCAGCCCCGACAACCTGATGATTTCGGCGTTTTCAGCACTGGTGTTTGGTCTGGCCTACATGAGTCTGACCGGGCTGTACCTGATGACCGGCATTCGCCTGCTGCCGGGGCGGCTGTCCATGGGCCCCGTACTGCCTTTCATGGCAGTATCACTGGGCCAGGCGGCTGGCTCGCCGATAGTCGGTATTCTTGTTGGCAAGGTGGGTTACGCCGATGCCTTTGCCATGTTCTGCGCCATCGGCATTATCGTGGCCATGTTGTCGCCGCTCTATCCAAGGCATCTGGAATACGAACCGGATGATGAGACCGAAGAGGATACCGGTCTGCAGGCCGCCTACGACTATCAGCTGCAGAACGAGGAGGGCGAGCCCCTGTCGCCGGTCACCGGTAAGACCGAGAGCTATTAGGGCGGATAGCCGAGAGTGTTATTCCTCGGATGTATCTCTCGGCGCCGCCCAGCTTGTGTAGCCCAGGTCCATAACCCGGGCGACTTCCTCATCGGGTATCGCCGATAGATCGCCCAGTTCCAGCGGGTCATAGTGGAAGGCGTACAGTCGAGACGTGAATTCGGCCGCGGGCAGGGAAGCTTCACCGCGAAACTCGCCATTGCCGTGGGTTGAGCAGGTAATGCCCTGGCCCCAGTTCTGGCCGCTGTCGTTGTTGGGGTTAAAAAAGTACACCCGCATCTCGTTCTTCGGGCTCAGGGCAACCCGCAGGATATTGATGGCGTGCCGGCCAACAAAGCGGGCGGCGCTGTCTGTTACAGCAATCCCTGCCGGCTGGGCGTGAATGACCGGTATGTTGCCGTTGTAGAAGGGGTGATAGCTCGCGTAGAAATGCCGGATAAATCCCTCGTAGTCCTTTACCTCGCCGGTTTTTACGTCGGCGACCACGCGGAAGCCGTGGCTGACCCACCAGCCGTAGAATTCCGGGTTGATCCAGCGATGGGCGTCGTCGTCCCGGGTCTCACAGCGGCGCCACATCTCACCGTAGAGGCGATCGAGATGAGGGATGAGCACGAGCGATACCGGGTCCACATCCACTGGCGTTCCCTTAACCAGGCCCGGTTCCAGATCGCGGGAAGAAACCTCCTGGCCTTCAAAGCGGCTCAGCACTTCGTTGTCGCGTGCTGCCCAGGCCAGGACTTGCAACAGGTAATCCGCCTCGTTTGACGCCCACATGGAGAGGCCAATGGCAGACTGGCAGGTGGGGTTGTTGCCCTGACCAACGCCCAGCGGCTGGCCCAGCAGGTTGATAACCCCGGCCAGCAGGAATACCCGGGGTGGCCGGGCATCGCCGAACGCCTCTCTGAGAGCCTGATCGGTTTCCGCAGAGGGCTTCAGTTTGATTTGCCGCCACAGTGCCTGGGCCACAGAGGGTGTAAACAGCGATCCGCGCTCCAGCATCATGGTCAGGCCATAGACGGCCTGGCAGGTTTCCGGGTAGATGGCCTCGTCAATCAGGGCATGGACCAGATCGGTGTAACAGTAGAGATCGTCCAGCCCGGTCATGGTCAGCCCCAGTGTGTTGGGGATGAGATCGTCCTGGCCGCTGGCGCGCAGGAACCGGAGCATCACCGCGTGGTAGGGAGAGGCAAGGCCGGTGTCGAACATGCTGCGGGCAAAGTAGGTGGCTTCGGAGGAGAGCGCCACGTCGTCCATGTCTTTCAAACGCTGCTCGTAAACGGCAAGGCCGGGGTCCTCGGCGCTGGCAGGTGTGGGGGCAAAGAGGGCCTTCACCAGCCGCGTGGCATCGGCATTGCGTCCGGTTTTGATGTCGGGGTCGTAAAGGCATTTGGCGATCTGCCCGATCATTTCCCGAATACTGTCGACCTGCACCGGCCCCTGGTCCAGCAATCGCCAGACTTCCGCCACCAGGCTGTCCAATAGGCTTTCATAACCGAGGTGGGAGATCAGGTACCGATAGAGTTCCTGAACGATGGTGCCAAGTTGCTTGGGTCTTTCACGATCGGCTTCGGTGAGCTGGCCAGACAGCAGGTCCAGGTTTAATGCCATCACCTGGGTGAGAAAGTGGCGTGCCTGCTCAGCAGAAATTCCGGGATGGAAGTATTTGCCACGGGTGACGGCCAGCATGCGTAGTTCGCTGATCGCCTCGACAATGGTGGTAACTGCACCCGCCTCCCTCAGAGAGTGTTTGGCGAGCGCCGGTTGCAGCAGGGCTGGCCGGGCCCAGTCGCTGGTGCCGAAAATGCCAGCGGATTCGAGCGACCTTACGCGCCGGTAGATGGCGTCGAAGCCGCCTGGCAGCGTCATCAGCATCCGTGTGCGCTCCAGGAGACTGAGACTTGAGGCTTTGGGGTCCGATTTGCGGGCGCGGGCAAATTCTGCCAGCGCCATGTCGAATTGCATCAATGCCGGCTTGAGCGCAGGATCTGCGTCTTGGCGCTCCATAGCGTTGGCTCCCTTGAGGTATTACCCGCCCTGGCGAAAGCGTTGAATAAAGGCTTCAGACTCCGCGATTGACTGTTCCATATTGCGAATCAGGGAATCTACATCCTGACGGATGCTGACCAGTTCGTTTTCCAGCGAACCGATCGCCTGGGCATTCAGATTATGCTTAAGGTACAGCACCTGATCCTCAAATGCCTGCAGCACCGGTTCCATTCTGTCCTCGGCGTCGTGCATCCGGCTGATCAGCTGGCCGTACTGAACGCGGGTCTCTTTCAGCTGCTGTTCGCTACTGCGGCGCAGTGATGCGCTCTCGTACAGGCTGAGTTCGTCTTCCCATTCATCGAACAGGTCCTCGGCGACTTCTTCTACCTTGTCGATCCGGTCTCTAACCTCTTCGGCACTCGCCAGGCTGTCTTCGTAGGCATCGCTGATTTCGGCATATTGTTCCTTTAGCTCGGTGTCAGGCGTGTCCACCACACTCTGGAAACGCTCAAGCGACGAACGGAAGGTTTCCTGGGCGTCGTTCTGGCTGTCCCGGGCATCTTCAACCCGATCCACCAGGATGTCCCGCTTTTCATACCCGAATTTTTCCATGGTTTTGTAGTACACCGTGGAGCACCCGCCAAGGAGCACCGCGCTGAGCAATAGCACCCAGACACGTTGAAGGCTGATTTTTGTTTTCGAGTAGTCGGTTGCGGGGCTGGGCATAGGGGCGTCTCCGGTTGCATGCTAATCACAGAAGTGAAGCATGGCGGTGGAGCGCTGACAAGCACGTATTCGGCCTTGATTTGCTGGAGCGGAAAACGACAAACCCCGGCAAGTGCCGGGGTTTGTCCGTTCAACCAAAGCAGGGACCGTGGTTATTTCTTCAGTCCCATCTCCTCGATTGAAATCTCCCGCATCTTGAATTTCTGGATCTTCCCGGTGACGGTCATCGGGAATTCGTCCACGAACTTGTAGTTCTTCGGGATCTTGAAGTGAGCGATCTTGCCCTTGCAGAAGGCCTGCAGGTCCTCGGCTGTGACTGGCGCCGCGTCTGGAGCCAGCTTCACCCAGGCAATCAGCTCTTCGCCGTACTTGTCATCGGGAATGCCGGTTACCTGCACTTCTTCGATGGCCGGGTGAGTGTAGAGGAACTCTTCGATTTCTTTCGGGTAGATGTTCTCGCCACCGCGGATGACCATATCCTTGATGCGGCCAACGATCTGGACATAGCCTTCTTCGTCCATGGTGGCCAGATCGCCGGTATGCATCCATCCGGCGCTGTCGATGGCTTCGCGGGTTTTCTCTTCGTTGTTCCAGTACTTCAGCATCACGCTGTAGCCACGGGTGCACAGCTCGCCGATCTCGCCACGCGGAACCACGTTGCCGGTGCCCGGATCAACGATCTTGGTTTCCAGGTGCGGCTGGGTGCGGCCCACGGTGGTGACCTGCTTCTCGAACGGATCCAGGGAGCTGGTCTGGGTGGAAACCGGGCTGGTTTCGGTCATTCCGTAGGCAATCTGAACCTCTTTCATGTTCATCTTGCCGTTGACCTTCTTCATGACCTCTGCCGGGCAGATGGACCCCGCCATGATGCCGGTGCGCAGGCTGGAAAGGTCATAGGTCTCGAATTCCGGCTCGGTCAGTTCGGCAATGAACATGGTGGGCACGCCGTACAGGGCGGTGGCCTTTTCCTGGTGCACGGCCTGCAGCACGGACTTGGGCTCGAAGCCTTCGCCCGGATAGATCATGGTGGAGCCGTGGGTGATGCAGCCCAGGTTGCCCATGACCATACCGAAGCAGTGGTACAGGGGCACCGGAATCACCAGGCGGTCTTTTTCGGTCAGCAACTGGCTCTCGCCCACAAAGTACCCGTTGTTCAGGATGTTGTGGTGGGTGAGGGTAGCGCCTTTCGGGTTGCCGGTGGTGCCGGAGGTGAACTGGATGTTGATGGGGTCGTCAAACTGCAGTTCGCCCTGGCGTTTTACCAGATCGTCCTGGGACACGTCGCTTGAGAAGCCGAGGAATTCCCTCCAGGTCCACATGCCGTCGTGCTTGTCTTCGTGCACGTTGATCACGGCCCGCAATTCCGGAACGTGGTCGGCCTTGAGCTTGCCGGGGGAGCTTCGCTTCAGCTCCGGGGCCAGCTCGTAGATCATCTCGCGGTAATTGGAAGCTTTGAAGCTGTCAGCCGTCACCAGGGTGGTTATACCAGCCAGGTTGAGGGCGTATTGCAGTTCGTGGACACCGTAAGCCGGGTTGATGTTCACCAGGATGGCACCGACTTTGGCGGTGGCGAACTGGGTAACGGTCCACTCGTAGCGGTTGGGGGACCAGATGCCCACGCGGTCGCCGCGTTTGACGCCAATGGCCATGAAGGCGCGGGCGGCTTCGTCGACTTTTTCAACAAACTCTTTGTAGGTCCAGCGAATGTCCTGGTGCAGGCACACCAGGGCTTCGTTGTCCGGGTATTTCTCGGCGGTGCGGTCGAGCATTTCACCGATGGTCATGCCCAGCAGGGGCACTTCCGCGGCTCCGCTGGTATAACTTGGTAGAGTCTTGCTCATATCTCTGCCTCCATTGTTTTTGTATTCGAGGGCGAGCAGGGTGGTTTACCTGCTAGCGACTCTGACTGTGATATTCGGGGTTCGGTTGCATATCGCTGGCAATCGCCACCCGGTTGGACATGTTGTAAAAGCCGATCAGGTTACTGAGATCCCAGATGCCGCGGTCGCTCAGACCGGCATCCCGCAGGGCCTGGATGTCGTCTTCGGTGACGGTGGCCGGCGAGCGGGTAAGGTGGGATGCAAAATCCAGCATCGCCCGCTGGCGCTTGTCGAGTTTGGCGCTGCGGTAGTTCATCACCATGTGCTCACCCAACTGGGGATCGCCGCTCAGGACCCGCACGGCGGCGCCGTGAGCAACCAGGCAGTAGAAGCATTTGTTCTCGGAGGAAACCACCACGGCGACCATTTCCCGCTCCAGTTTGGAGAGTTCGCTCTCACCGAGCATAAGCTCGTTATACAGGCGGTTGAAACCGTCCAGCTGTTTAAGGTTCTGGCTGTAGGCGGTGAGTACGTTCGGGATCATGCCCAGTTTTTCCTGGCAGATCTGGAAGTACTTCTGGGTGTCTTCCGGCATGTCTTTGATCTCCGGGATGGGGAGATCGAGGGCCACTACGTTTTTGTTGCTCATTCTTGGGCTCCTAGCCTTCCTGTTTGGTGCTTTGGCGGGCGGGAACAGCTTCCCAGGACACGCTGTGAATACGTCCGTGTACGCTTGACTGCAGCATCCATGCTGCAGACAGTCCTGGGAAGCTGTTCCCACCCGCCAATTTGATCATTGGCAGTTGCCGCCTAGTGCCTGGCCGACTTTTGAGCCGTTGTGGCGATTCAGTTGGCTGCATATCCAGTCGCCTGTGGCGACAAGCTTTTCCAGATCGACGCCGGTTTTGATGCCAAGGCCGTTAAGCAGGTATAGCACGTCTTCGGTGGCGACGTTGCCCGAGGCGCCTTTGGCGTAGGGACAGCCGCCGAGGCCGGCGACGGAGGCATCGATGACGCTGACGCCTTCTTCCAGCACCGCGTACAGGTTGGCCAGTGCCTGGCCATAGGTGTCGTGGAAGTGGGCCGCCAGCTTTTCCATGGGCACGTGGGCAGCGACGGCTTCGAGCATTCGCTTGGCTTTGATCGGGGTGCCCACGCCGATGGTGTCGCCCAGAGAGATTTCGTGGCAGCCCATGTCGTACAGGGCTTTGGCCACGGTGGCCACCTGTTCCGGGGCGATGTCGCCTTCGTAGGGGCAGCCCATGACGGTGGAAACGTAACCACGCACTGGGATGCCGTGTTTGCGGGCTTCTTCCACCACCGGGGCGAAGCGTTCGAGGCTTTCGGCGATGGTGCAGTTGATGTTCTTTTTGGTGAAGGATTCGGACGCGGCGCCGAACACCGCCACTTCGTCGGCCTTCGCCGCCAGTGCCCCCTCAAACCCTTTCAGGTTCGGGGTGAGGGCGGAGTAGCGAACGCCAGCCTTGCGATTGATGCCGGCCATCACCTCGGCGGCGTCGCCCATTTGTGGCACCCATTTCGGGGACACGAAGCTGGCGGCCTCGATGTGGCTCAGGCCGCTGTCGGCCAGGCGGTCGATCAGCCCGGTTTTGATGGCGGTGGCGATCACCGGGCCGGGCTCGTTCTGGAGTCCGTCCCGGGGGCTCATCTCAACCAGGCGAACCTGTCTGGGAAAGGCCATTAGCCTGCCTCCTCTTGTTTCGCTTCTGGGTCGTTCACCTCAATGGCAATCAGTTCGGCACCTTCGGAAACCTGGTCGCCTTCGGCGAAGAAGATCTCGGTGACCACGCCGTCGGCCGGGGCCTTGATGGCGTGCTCCATCTTCATGGCTTCCATGATCACCAGGCTCTGGCCGGCGGTGACCTTGTCGCCGACTTTGGCCTGCACGGCGACGATGGCACCGTTCATGGGCGCGGCCAGGCTGCCTTCGCCGGCCATTTCCTCGAAGCCGTAGCTTTCCTTGTACACGGTGCAGTTGAAGGTGTCGCCTTCGTAGAACAGCACCAGCTGGTCGTTGTGCAGGTTGCCGTGGATGCTGATGCGGTGGCCGTTGATGACCGCCTGCAGATAATCGTCGTCCAGGCGGGCGGTGAGGTTATAGACGCTGTCGCCCACATACACCTGATAACGGTCATCACGCTCCAGTACCTTCAGGTCGTGAATCTCGTCACCGACCTGCAGTTGCAGCGGCTGGGCGTATTCTGAGTTCATGCGCCAGCTGTTCTGGCGGCCGAACGGTGACCAGGGGTCGGTGCTGACCACTTCCCGGGATTTTCGCTGCTCCAGAACAAAACCGGCGGCCAGTACCAGGGCTTTATGGGTATCCAGTTTGGACTTCGGGAACAGCAGTTCCCGGTGATCCTCAATGAAGCCGGTGGTCAGGTCGGCTTCCCGGAACGGCTGGGCGTCCGCCAGGGCGTGCAGGAACCGGATGTTGGTCTTCACGCCGGCAATGCGGTAGTGCTCCAGGGCCTGGACCATGCGGTTGATGGCCTGGTCGCGGGTTTCGTCCCATACGATCAGTTTGGCGATCATGGGGTCGTAGTGGATGCTGATGTCGTCGCCTTCGGTCACACCGGTATCCACCCGCACATGGGCGCTTTCGTCCGGGGTGCTCAGGTAGCGCAGGTTGCCGGTGGCCGGCAGGAAGTCCTGGTCCGGGTCTTCGGCGTAGATTCGCGCTTCCAGGGCGTGGCCGCGGGTTTTCACCTGGGACTGCTCCAGCGGCAGGGGCTCGCCCCAGGCCACTTTCAGCTGCCATTCCACCAGATCCTGGCCGGTGACCATTTCGGTAACCGGGTGCTCGACCTGAAGGCGGGTGTTCATCTCCATAAAGAAGAAGGAGCCGTCGACGTCGTACAGGAATTCAACGGTGCCGGCACCCACATAGTTAATGGCCTGTGCGGCGCGCACGGCCGCTTCACCCATGGCCTTGCGGGTTTCTTCGCTCAGGCCAGGGGCCGGGGCTTCTTCCAGGACTTTCTGATGGCGGCGCTGCACGGAGCAATCACGCTCGGCCAGGTACACGCCCTTGCCGTCCTGGTCGCAGAAAACCTGAATCTCCACGTGCCGTGGCTGGGTCAGGTAACGTTCGATCAGCATGTCCGGGTTGCCGAAGGCGTTCTGGGCTTCCCGCTTGGCGGCCGCCAGGGCATCGTCGAACTCGCCCATGTTATTCACCACGCGCATGCCCTTGCCACCGCCACCGGCGACGGCCTTGAGCAGCAGCGGGAAGCCGCATTTCTCGGCTTCGGTCCGCAGGGTTTCAACAGACTGGTCGTCGCCATGGTAACCGGGCACCAGGGGCACGCCGGCTTTTTCCATGATGGCCTTGGCCGCAGACTTGGAGCCCATGGCGGCAATGGCCGAGGAGGGCGGGCCAATGAAGACAATGTTGTTGGCCTCACAGGCTTCGGCGAAGGCGGTGTTTTCAGAGAGGAAACCGTAGCCCGGGTGAACGGCCTGAGCACCACTCTTCTTGGCAATCTCAATGATCTTTTCAGCCCGCAGGTAGCTCTCGGAGCTGGGCGCGGGGCCGATGTGGAAGGCTTCGTCGGCCATAGCCACGTGCCGTGCATTGGCGTCGGCCTCAGAATAGACGGCGACGACGCGAATGCCCATGCGGTGGGCGGTTTGTATGATCCGGCAGGCGATTTCGCCCCGGTTGGCGATCAGTATCTTGCTGAACATTGTTATTCTTCCTCCGGAACCCAGTTGGCCTTGCGCTTGTTCAGGAAGGCGCTGAGCCCTTCCTGCCCTTCTTCACCCACCCGGATATCCGCGATGCGGTGTGCGGTGTCGTCAATCACGTCGTCGTTGATGGGTTTGTGGCTGACGGCGAATACCAGGTCCTTGGCGGCTTTCATGGCCTCGGGCCCGTTCATGGCCAGTTGCTGGAGCATCTCGTTGCAGCGGGCTTCCATGGCGTCGACATCGTCACAGACGATGTGGACAAGGCCGTATTCCTGAGCTTGCTTTGCGGTAAACACTTCGGCAGAGATGAAATACCGCCGGGCCTGGCGCTCGCCGATGGCGCGCACCACGTAGGGGCTGATCACCGCCGGAATCAGGCCGAGCTTCACTTCGCTGAGGCAGAAGCTGGATTTTTCGGTGGCAATGACGATGTCGCAGCAGGCGGCAAGGCCCACCGCGCCGCCGAAGGCAGCGCCCTGTACCAGTCCGATCACCGGCTTGGCCAGATGGTTGAGTACGTTCATCAGCCGCGCCAGTTCCCGGGAATCGTCCAGGTTTTCCTGGCGGCTGTTCTCGGCCATGCGGCGCATCCAGCCAAGGTCGGCCCCGGCGGAGAAGTGCTTGCCTTCGGAGCGCAGGATAACGATCTTCACGCTGTTGTCGGCATTCACCTCGGTGAGGGTGCTGATCAGCTGCTGGATGATCACGTCGTCAAAGGCGTTGCGTTTGTCAGGGCGGTTTAGAACCACCTCGGCAATGCCTTCGTCGCGACGTTTGAGCAGAACTGCGGATTCGTTGTCTGTCATGTCAGTCTCCCCGATTACATCCGGAACACGCCAAAGCGTGTCGGCTTGGCGGGTCGGTTAAGGGTGGCAGACAGGCTCAGGGCAACCACTTCCCGGGTCTGGGCCGGGTCGATAACGCCGTCGTCCCAGAGGCGCGCACTGGCGTAGTAGGGGTGGCCCTGGTGTTCGTAGGTGTCGATGATCGGCTGCTTGAATTCAGCCTCTTCCTCGGCGCTCCATTCCTGGCCCTTGCGTTCCATACCTTCGCGACGAACGGTGGCCATAACGCCGGCTGCCTGCTCGCCGCCCATGACGGAGATGCGGGCGTTCGGCCACATCCACAGGAAGTCGGGGCTGTAGGCACGGCCGCACATGCCGTAGTTGCCCGCGCCAAAGGAGCCACCGATCAGTACGGTTATCTTGGGTACGTTGGCACAGGCCACGGCCATAACCATCTTGGCGCCGTGCTTGGCGATGCCTTCGGATTCGTATTTCTGGCCGACCATGAAGCCGGTGATGTTCTGCAGGAACAGCAGCGGGATGTTGCGCTGGCAGCACAATTCAACGAAGTGGGCGCCTTTCTGGGCGGCTTCGCTGAACAGGATGCCGTTGTTGGCGATGATGCCCACCGGGTAGCCGTGAATGTGGGCAAAGCCGGTCACCAGGGTCTGGCCGTAGTAGCGTTTGAATTCGTCAAACTCGGAACCGTCGACGGTGCGGGCGATGACGTCACGAACGTCGAACTGTTTGCGCAGGTCGGTGCCGACGATGCCGTAGATTTCTTCGGCGTCGTACAGCGGTGCCTTGGGCTTGCGGATTTCCACATCCGTTGGCTTGCGACGGTTCAGGTTGGAGAGGCTGCGCCGGGCGATTTCCAGGGCGTGGGCGTCGTTCTCGGCGTAGTGGTCGGCAACACCGGAGATTTTACAGTGTACGTCGGCGCCACCGAGGTCTTCGGCGGTCACTACTTCACCGGTGGCAGCTTTTACCAGCGGCGGGCCGGCCAGGAAGATGGTGCCCTGGTTACGGACGATGATGGATTCATCGGCCATGGCGGGCACGTAGGCGCCACCGGCGGTGCACAGGCCCATAACGACGGCGATCTGGGGGATGTCGTCGGCAGACATACGGGCCTGGTTGTAGAAGATGCGGCCGAAGTGGTCGCGATCCGGGAAGACTTCGTCCTGGCGGGGCAGGTTGGCGCCGCCGGAGTCGACCAGGTAGATGCACGGCAGGCGGTTCTGCAGGGCGATTTCCTGGGCGCGCAGGTGTTTTTTGACGGTCAGCGGGTAGTAGCTGCCGCCTTTTACGGTGGCGTCGTTGGCGATGATCATGCATTCGGTGCCGGAGACGCGGCCCACGCCGGCGATCACGCCTGCTGCGGGGACTTCTTCATCGTAGACGTTGTAGGCGGCGAACTGGCCGATTTCCAGGAACGGGGAGCCGTCGTCCAGGAGACGGTTGATGCGCTCTCTGGGGAGGAGCTTGCCACGGGCGATGTGGCGCTCCTGGTAGGAGGGGCCGCCGCCTTGCTGGATGGTGGAAACTTTGTCGCGCAGGTCGGCTACGGCCTGGGCCATGGATTCCTGGTTGGCCTGGAACTCTTCGGACCGCGGATTGATTTTGCTTTGAAGTATGGTCATTTTCCCTGCCTTCTTATTCGGGGGCATCCGGGCGTGACGGGTGTTCCTCCCGGGAAACGCTACGAGCACGTCCATGTGCGCTTGACTGCGGCCATCCATGGCCGCAGACATTCCCGGGAGGAACACCCGCCACGCCCTCGGCGTGCCGAGGGAGTTATCTTCCGTAAATCGATGTGATCAGCGGCTGTTTACTTGTTCAGATACAGCTCGCGACCGATCAGCATCCGACGAATCTCGGACGTGCCGGCACCGATCTCATACAGCTTGGCATCCCGCAGCAGGCGGCCTGTCGGGTATTCGTTGATGTAGCCGTTACCGCCGAGCAGCTGGATGGCATCCAGGGCGATTTTGGTGGCCATTTCGGCGGAGTAGAGGATCGCGCCGGCAGCGTCTTTACGGGTGGTTTCCGCGCCACGGTCGGCAGACATGGCAACCATGTAGACGTAGGACTTGGCGGTGTTCATCCAGGTGTACATGTCGGCGACTTTGCCCTGGACCAGTTCGAATTCACCGATGGCCTGGCCGAACTGCTTGCGCTCGCGGATGTAGGGTACGACCACGTCCATAGCGGCTTGCATGATGCCCAGCGGGCCGCCGGAGAGAACCAGGCGTTCGTAGTCGAGGCCGCTCATTAGGACTTTGGCGCCGTTGCCAACACCACCCAGGACGTTTTCCTTGGGTACTTTGCAGTCCTGGAACACCAGCTCACAGGTGTTGGAGCCGCGCATGCCGAGCTTGTCGAGTTTCTGGTGGCGGCTGAAGCCCGGGGCGTCGCGCTCTACGATGAAGGCGGTCACGCCCCTGGAGCCGGCGGAGGTGTCGGTCTTGGCGTAGATGACGTAGGTGTTCGCATCCGGGCCGTTGGTTATCCACATTTTGTTGCCGTTGAGGAGGTAGTGGTCACCTTCATCTTTGGCGGTCAGTTTCATGGAGATGACGTCGGAGCCGGCGTTGGGCTCGGACATGGCCAGGGCGCCAATGTGCTCGCCGCTGACGAGCTTCGGCAGGTATTTCTGTTTCTGTTCTTCAGTGCCGTTGCGGTGAATCTGGTTCACACACAGGTTGGAGTGGGCACCGTAGGAGAGGCCAACGGAGGCGGAAGCACGGCTGATTTCTTCCATGGCGATGACGTGCGCCAGGTAGCCCATGTCGGAGCCGCCGTATTCTTCGCTCACGGTGATACCCAGCAGGCCCATGCCGCCCATTTTCCGCCACAGGTCCATGGGGAACTCGTTGTTGCGGTCAATTTCCTCGGCGCGCGGTGCGATTTCGGAAGCAGCAAAGCCGTTGATCTGCTCGCGGAGCATATCGAGGGTTTCACCGAGGCCGAAGTTGAGCTCTGAGTATTGTGATTTCATCGTTGGCTACCTTTGATTTCTGTCATTCATTAGTTTTCAGCGGTCTGCCTGGCTTCTTCTTTCGCCGGCGCCTGCTGTTTCTTTTTCTTCTGCAGCTCGGCCAGGGCTTCTCGGCACCGAGCTTCGGCTGTATCCATTTCCATTTCTGCCTGGGCAATGTCGTTTTTCTGCTGTTCCAGCTGAGCCCGTTTGTTTTCCAGGATGGTCAGCATCTTCAGCAGCTGTTTTTCATTGCCGCTGAGGGTTTCGTCCCACAGATCGAACAATTCTTTGGTTTCCGCGAGGGAAAATCCCATTCGCTTGCCGCGGAGAATAAGCTTCAGACGCACTCGATCCTTTGAACTGAAGATCCGTGTCTGCCCGCGCCGCGTGGGCCTGAGCAGCTCCTGATCCTCGTAGAAACGAATGCTCCGGGTTGTCACGTCGAACTCTTTGGCGAGCTCGCTGATGCTGTATGTCTGTTTAATGTCCATTGGGATTTCCTTTTTAGACTTAGGTTAGATAAAGTTTACGTAAACGTAAAGTAGTTTTAGGGTCCGATTTTTAACAAACAGAATCCTGAAAAGGGGAGTGAACGATGGAATTCAAAAATGTGGCAGCCATTGTAACAGGCGGTGCTTCCGGGCTGGGCGAGGGTGCGGCCCGTGCGCTGGCGGCATCCGGATGCAAGGTGGCGATCCTGGATCTTCAGAAAGAGCAGGGCCGCAAGGTGGCCGAGGACATTGGCGGGATTTTCCTTGAGTGCGATGTAAGCTCCCCCGACAGCGCCGAAGCCGCCATCAACGCCGCCCGCGAGGCCCATGGCCCCTGCGGTATTGCCGTGAACTGCGCCGGTATTGCCACGGCCTCGAAGATTCTGGGCCGTGAGGGTGTGATGCCGTTGGAGAACTTCAGCAAGGTTATTCAGGTCAACCTGATTGGTACCTTTAACATCCTGCGCCTGGCGGCAGCGGATATGGCGCAGCGCGAACCCAATGCCGATGGTGAACGCGGTGTGATCATCAATACAGCATCGGTGGCCGCCTATGAGGGCCAGATTGGCCAGGCGGCCTACAGTGCCTCCAAGGGCGGTGTGGTATCGCTAACCCTGCAGTCGGCCCGTGAGCTGGCTCGCGAGGGCATCCGTGTAAATACGATTGCACCGGGCCTGTTCATGACGCCCATGATGGCGGGTATGCCCGAGGAAGTTCAGGAAAGCCTGGCGGCCACGCTGCCGTTCCCGAAGCGCCTCGGCAAGCCGGAAGAGTTCGGCATGATGGTGGATCAGATGGTGCGTAACCCGATTCTCAATGGCGAAGTGATTCGTCTGGACTGCGCGCTCCGCATGGCGCCCAAGTGAAGCATTCAATTGCAGGAGACATACATGACCGTGTCTGTTGATAAAGAAGAACTGGGGATGTTCCGGGATTCCGTTATCAAGGTCCTGGAAAAAGAAGTGACGCCGCACTACGAAGCCTGGGAGAAGTCCGGGCTGGTGCCTCGCGAGCTCTGGAACACCCTGGGCAACGCCGGAATGCTGTGCGTGGATGTGCCTGAAGAGTGGGGCGGCATCGGTGCGCCTTTCCAGTTCTCCGTGGTGGTAGGTGAAGAGCTGGCCCGCATGGGATTCGGCGCGCTATCCACCAACGTGATGGTCCATTCGGACATTGTCGCTCCCTATCTGAGCCACATGGGCAATGAAGATCAGCGTCAGCAGTGGTTGCCCAAGCTGGTTTCCGGCGAAGCCGTTGGCGCCATCGCCATGACCGAGCCCGGTGCCGGCAGTGACCTGCAGGCGATCCGCACCAGTGCGGTGAAAGATGGCGATGACTACATCCTGAACGGCTCCAAGACCTTCATCACCAACGGTCAGCACGCTGATATGGTCATCGTTGCCGCGAAAACCGATCCGAAGGCCGGCGCCCGGGGCATCAGTCTGTTCCTGGTGGATACCTCACTGCCTGGCTTCAGCAAAGGCCGCAACCTGGACAAGATCGGCCAGCATTCCGGGGATACCTCCGAGCTGTTCTTCTCCGACATGCGCATCCCGGCTTCCGCGCGTCTTGGCGAAGAGGGGCAGGGGTTTGTGTACCTGATGAAGGAACTGCCCCGTGAACGTCTGGTGATTGGCGCCCTTGGCGTGGCTGCCGCCCGTGGCTCCCTGGATCTGACCATTGCCTACGCCCAGGAGCGGGAACTGTTCGGACAGAAACTGGCCCAACTGCAGAACACCCGATTTGAAATCGCGCGCATGGAAACCGACTACCGGGTGAACAAGGCGTTCGTGGACCAGTGCATCGACCAGTACGACCTGGGTGAACTGGACGCGCCAACTGCCTCCATGGCCAAGTACAGCGCCACTGAAATGCAGTGCCGCGTGGCCGATGGCTGCCTGCAGCTGTTTGGCGGTTACGGTTACACCACCGAATACCCGATTTCCCGGGCCTTTATCGACGCGCGGGTGCAGCGCATTTATGGCGGTACCTCGGAAGTCATGAAAGAAATTATTGCCCGGTCGGTACTGGGCAAAGCCTGAAAGAAGGGCCTTTAAGGCCTCAGAAGGCAAGTCGAATGCTCGGGGTCCGAGCAGGGGGCAGCCTCTCCGGGACTGTCTGCAGCATGGATGCTGCAGTCAAGCGTACAGGGAAGTATTTACAGCGTGTCCCGGAGAGGCTGCCCCCTGGTCGGGCCTTCCACAGAATCAGGAGGACAACCAAATGAATAGCAATGATGTGGTAATAGCAGGCTCAGCAAGAACCCCGATGGGCGGCATGATGGGCTCCCTCAGCTCCGTGCGCTCGCCGGATCTGGGCGCTATCTCCATCAAGACCGCCATTGAACGCTCCGGCCTCCAGCCGGCGGATGTGCAGGAAGTGATCATGGGTTGCGTACTGCCCGCAGGCCTCGGCCAGGCCCCGGCGCGCCAGGCCTCCCGTGCTTCCGGCATTCCCGACAGCTCCGGCTGCACCACCATCAACAAGATGTGCGGCTCCGGCATGCAGGCCGTGATCATGGCCCACGACCAGATCAAGGCAGGCACCAATAACATCATGATCGCTGGCGGCATGGAAAACATGAGCCAGGCGCCGTACCTGCTGCCCAAGGCCCGCGCCGGCATGCGCATGGGCCATGGCCAGGTGATGGACAGCATGTTCCTGGACGGCCTGGAAGACGCCTACGAAGGCGGCCTGATGGGCGTTTTCGCCCAGCGTACAGCTGACAAATACGACATCAGCCGCCAGGCCATGGACGAATTTGCCATCGGTTCCCTGCAGAAATCCCTGGCGGCCATCGAAAACGGTTGGTTCCGCGACGAAATTGTTCCGGTAACCGTACCTGGCCGTGGCGGTGACACCGAAGTCGACACCGACGAGCAGCCGGGCAACGCAAAGCCGGAGAAAATCCCGCACCTGAAGCCGGCCTTCGCCAAAGACGGTTCCGTGACCGCGGCCAACTCCAGCTCCATCAGCGACGGCGCCTCCGCCCTTGTTCTGGCCTCCGCCGCCGAAGCCGACGCCCGTGGCCTGACACCCCAGGCCCGCATCGTGGCCCACGCCACTCATGCCCGACTGCCGGCCGAGTTCACCCTTGCGCCCATTGGTTCCATCGAGAAGGTGCTGAAGAAAGCCGGCTGGAGCGTGGACGACGTGGATCTCTTCGAGATCAACGAAGCCTTCGCCGTTGTCACCCTGGCGGCCATCAACGAACTGAAACTCCCGGCTGACAAGGTGAACGTCCACGGTGGCGCCTGTGCCCTGGGGCATCCGATCGGTTCTTCCGGTTCGCGGATTATCGTTACCCTGATCAATGCCCTGAAGCAGCGTGGCCTGAAGCGCGGTGTGGCTTCGCTGTGTATTGGTGGTGGCGAGGGGACTGCCGTTGCTATCGAGTTGATCTGATTTGGTGGAATTGTCCTCGTTGTAGCCTGCCCATTTTAGGGCGGGCTTGCGGGGTGTCCGGTGAATTTTTCTTGGAAAAAGAACTCGCTTCGCTCAGACACCTTTTTCCGGCGAAAAATCCACCGGTCACCCCGCGCCGAGATACCCCCTGAGATATCGCGAAGTTAGTGACTTTGATATCAGTCATGCGGCCCAAGCCATGATTTGCTAGCCTTAAATGCATTGAACGTCCCCGGCATTGGAGAAAGAACCCCCGTGCGAAAGAGCCACGAGTTTATTGAGGAATCCCGCAAACAGTGGAGTTCCGAGCCCGCGTTTGTGGCTTCGATGGCCGCAGCGGCTGTGGGGCTTGGGAACCTGTGGCGGTTTCCGTACATGGTGGGGGAGAACGGTGGTGGCGCTTTTGTGGTGGCCTATCTGCTGGCGCTGATTGTCGTGGTTTTGCCCATCATGATTCTGGAAGTGTCTGCAGGACGTCTTTCCAAGGGCAGTACGGTTCAGACCTACCGGCAGGTGAACCGCTTCGGGGTTGTTTACGGGTGGTTTGTGGTGCTCATCACCATGGCCATTACCAGCTATTACCTGGTGATTACCGGCTGGACCCTGGGTTATGCGGTGGATGCCGCAACAGACAATCTCCGAGTGTTTGGCGACTTTACCGCCGGGTATAACTCGCTCTGGTATTTCTTCGCGGTGACCGTGCTGGGGGCAGTCATCCTGGCCAAGGATGTGACGGCCATTGAGCTGATGTCGAAGATCCTGATGCCGGTGTTGATCATTGTGATGATCGGTCTGGTGATTTTCGCCAGCCGCACACCCGGTTGGGAGCAGACCAAGGATTTCTTTTTCCAGGTGGACTGGAGCCGGCTGGCGGACGGCAAGCTTTGGGCGTTTGCGTTCGGGCAGGCGTTCTACACGCTGGCGATTGGTCAGGGCTACCTGGTGACCTATGGCAGTTTTATCCCCCGGCAGACCCACGTGCCCCGGGCCTGTCTGATCGTTGCAGGTACCGAGACCAGTGTGGCGCTGCTGGCGGGCTGGATGATCTTTCCGTTTGTGTTCAGTCTGGGTATGGAGCCTACGGAGGGCAGTCAGTTGGCGTTTGTGACCATGCCGCGGGTGTTTGAGGATATGGCTGGCGGCTATTGGGTCGGTACGCTGTTTTTCAGCCTGTTTTTTATGGCGGCGTTCAGTTCCAGCCTGGCTGGACTGAAGGTGATGATTGCGGCGGTGTCGGAAGAGTTTCGGCTCAGCAATGGCAAGGCTGTGAGTCTTGTCACTCTTGTCATGCTGGTGCTGGGCACGGCATCCGCGCTGAGCTTTACGCCCCTGCAATGGAACATTGCGGGGGAGCCGGTGCTGGATGTGATCGACCGGGTGGCCGGCGGTAATGTGATCATCTTCTCCGGGGTGTTGGGGGCCGCCATGTTCTGCTGGTTCATTCCGCCCGAGAAGATCCGGACGGTACTGGGCACCCAGAGCCGCTGGTGGGAATGGCGTATGTACCTGGTTGGTCGCTACCTGCCGCTGGTGATGCTGATCTGGATTGTGGTGACCTATGCCTTGAGCCAGGTGGGCATCACTCCGGCCTGACCTGGAACTCCCTGGCGTCGATCTTCAGCTTTTTCAGGCGCGAGGTCAGGGTGGTGGGTTTGATGCCCAGCATGGCCGCCGCGCCGTCATCGCCGAAGACCCGGCCACTGCTCATCATGAGGGCCCGGGCCAGATTCTGCTTCTCCAGGTCCCGCAACTCCTGTTCCGTCATCAATTCGCCGCTGTAATGTCTCGCCGGGGCCACTTCTGCCGGGGTGGTTCGGGCAGCGGATTCTGGCCCTGGCAGGTCCAGATCCAGCCGACCGTCTGAGGTGATTACCTGGCGCTCGATCACGTTCTCCAGCTCCCGCACGTTGCCGGGCCAGTGGTAGGCTTTCAGGGTTTCAACGTCACGCTCTTTCAGGGCCAACTGCGGTCTGTTGAACTTCTGGCAGGCCCGGTTCAGAAACTCCTGGGCGAGGATGGGGATGTCCTCCAGGCGCCGGCGCAACGGCACCGACTCGATGGGGAACACGTTCAGGCGGAAATAGAGATCTTCCCGGAAAGTTTTCTCCTGGACTTCCGATTTCAGGTCCCGGTTGGTGGCGGCAATCACACGAACATCCACCGCCCGGGTGTTGTTTTCGCCCACACGCTCGAATTGCTGGTCCTGCAGCACCCGGAGCAGCTTGCCCTGGAGTTCAAGGGGGATTTCGCCCACTTCGTCCAGGAACAGGGTGCCGCCGTCGGCCAGTTCGAATCGGCCCACGCGATCGCTGACGGCGCCGGTGAAGGCACCTTTGATGTGGCCGAAGAACTCGCTCTCGAACAGATCCTTGGGGATGGCCGCACAGTTCACCCGAATCAGGGGCCGGTCCCGTCGGCTGCTGGACTGGTGGATGGCGCGGGCAATCAGCTCCTTGCCCGTGCCGGATTCGCCGGTGATCAGCACGTTGGCATCGGTGGGCGCCACCATACCGATCCGGCGCACGATGGCTTTGATGGCCTCGCTCTGGCCGAAGATTTCGTGGAAGTGGTACTCGGCGCTAAGTTCTTCCTGCAGATAGGCGTTCTCCATTTCCAGCCGGTGCTTGAGGGTCTCCACTTCCTCCAGCGCTTTCTGCAGTTCTTGCTGGGCTTCCTGGCGGGCGGAGATATCCCGGAAAACCACCACTGCACCCACCGGATGCCCGTTGTCCAGGATCGGTGTGCTGGTGTATTCCACCGGGAAACCGCTGCCGTCCTTGCGCCAGAACCAGTCCTCGCCAACCCGCTTCACACTGGCATCGCGGAAGGCGGCGTATATCGGGCAGTCCTTGAGCGGGTACAGGCTGCCATCGGCATGGGAGTGGTGCACCACGCGGTGCAGAACCCGACCCATGAGTTCGTCAATTCGCCACCCCAGCATGCGCTCGGCGGCAGGGTTTGCGAAGGTGCCGCGCCCCTCGGCATCCACCCCGTAGATGCCTTCCCCGACAGCATGAAGAATCAGCTGGTTTTCCCGCTCCATGTCCTTGAACAGCTCTTCCACCCGCCGCCATTCAAGCAGGCCGCCCCGGTGGTAGTGGTTGGCATCGTGGCGCTCCCGAAGGGTTCGCAGCTGGCGTCGGTCCCTCAACAACAGCAGCACATTCTGGGTTTCCGCCTCGCCGACCCTGGATGAGGAGATTTCCAGTTCCACGGTGTGGCCGTCCCGGTGCTGGAGAAAGAAATCCCGGCTCCAGCCGTGGCTGCGAAACAGGGTTTCCTCAGTGAATGCAATCAGTTGGGGCCGCTGGTCGGTGAACAGGTGGGTGCATGGCGTTCCGACGAGAGATTGCCGGTCGGTGCCGATCATCCGGCCCATGGCACTGTTGGCGGACAGAATCAGATCCCGGCCCGCGTCTACCAGCAGGGCCGCTTCTGGTAGGTGGTCAATCCAGCTGCCGGTTATTTCAGGGTGAATGATGGCTTCGGTATTCATGGCGATTTCCTGAGTCAGTCCCCGAAGGAGGAAACAAACCCTGTGCCAACTACGAAAAATCGCAGTCCTGGCTACGAAAAATCGTGAAATACGAAATGTCGTAGCTCTCCTGTTTTCAGGCTTCGCATGCCTAATGATTTAAAAACAATGGGTTAAAAAAATAGCCGGACTTGGCACAAACCCTGCGATAGCTCTCTCAGAACGCGGAGCCGACCCGACCATTTTCAGCCTCGGGCCCGAGCCGCACCTTTGTTGCACCGTGAGAGTGCAGAAATAACCCAAAACTTAGGTCCCAAACCCAGGAGAGTGCGCCATGACCACGAAAAGCCTTGGAAACCCGTTTGACGGTGACAAGTCCCTGATTCACGCAAAGACCTGCGGCTGCCCGGAGTGCAAACCCGGCGACAGCACCCCGTCCATTTCCCTCGATCTCAAGCCCTCTGCCGGCCAGCAGGCAGTTGCTGACGAGCATCTGGATTCAGAAGCGATGATGGATCGCGCCATCGAGGGCGCGGTGGTGCGCTCGGTGTTTGGTCACAACGAACACAGCCGGCGTGCCTTCATGAAAATGATGGGCGCTGGTACCGCAGCGGCGGTTCTGGGCAGCGTGTTCCCGATGGAGAAGGCGAAGGCCGCGGTAAAGGAATCCCTGGGCAAGCTTGAGAAGACCAAGCTGAACGTTGGCTTTGTACCGATCACCTGTGCCACGCCCATCATCATGGCTCACCCCATGGGCTTTTATGAGCGCTATGGCCTGGATGTGACCGTTACCAAGACCGCAGGTTGGGCGGTGGCCCGGGACAAGTCCCTGGCTGGCGAATACGACGCCTCACATATGCTTACTCCCATGCCCCTGGCGATGACCATGGGCGCGGGCTCCACACCGGAGCCGTTCATCATGCCGGCCGTTGAGAACATCAATGGCCAGGCCATCGTGCTGCACGTCGACCACAAGGACAAGCGCGACCCGAAACAGTGGAAAGGCTTCAAGTTTGGCGTGCCGTTCGAGTACTCCATGCACAACTTCCTGCTGCGTTACTACCTGGCCGAGAACGGTATCGACCCGGACAAAGATGTGCAGATCCGTGTGGTCCCGCCACCCGAGATGGTTGCCAACCTCCGCGCCGGTAACCTGGATGGCTACTTGTCACCGGATCCGTTCAACCAGCGTGCTGTTTGGGAGAAGGTGGGCTTCATCCACATGCTGACCAAGGACATCTGGGAAGGCCACCCGTGCTGCGCCTTTGCCTGCAGCAAGCAGTTCGCGACCCAGAACCCGAACACCTACGGCGCCCTGTTGCGCGCCATCATCGACGCGACGCAGTACTCCAACAATCCGGATAACCGTAAGGAAATCTCCGAAGCCATCGCGCCAAAGAACTATCTGAACCAGCCGGTTCCGGTGATTCAGCAGGTGCTGACCGGCTACTACGCCGATGGCCTTGGCGAGGTAAAAGACGTGCCGGACCGCATCGACTTCGACCCGTTCCCGTGGCACTCCATGGGCGTGTGGATCCTCACCCAGATGAAGCGCTGGGGTTATATCGAGGGTGATGTGGACTACAAAGGCATTGCCGAGCAGGTCTACCTGGCGAGCGAGACCGGCAAGATCATGGAAGAACTGGGTTACACCGCTCCGGACAAGACCTACAAGACCCACACCATCATGGGCAAGACGTTCGATTCTGATCGTGCCGAAGAATACGCACGCAGCTTCGACATCGGGAGGGTGTAACCATGGCTTCCCTGAACGTCCGGGCAGCACTGCTGTCGGTGTCGTTCCTGATTCTGGCCCTGGGGCTCTGGGAAATGGCAACCCAGCCCCCGGAGGCCCAGACAGGACTGACCGAATACGAAATGCTGATGGGTGGTGTGGAGCAGGAATCCCGGGTGCCGCCACCCTCGGCGGTGATCAAGCTGGCCTGGGCGGAGTTGTCCGATCCGTTCTATGACGCCGGCGCCAACGACAAGGGCATCGGCATCCAGCTGGCCTATTCGGTGTACCGGGTATTGACCGGCTACCTGGCGGCCATGGCCATTGCGCTGCCCGTCGGGTTCCTGATCGGCATGTCGCCGCTGATGTACAAGGCCCTGAACCCTTACATCCAGGTGCTGCGGCCAATTTCGCCGCTGGCCTGGATGCCCCTGGCCCTGTTCATCATCCAGGACTCCGATGCCTCAGCGATCTTTGTGATCTTCATCTGCTCGATCTGGCCAATGCTTCTGAACACCGCCTTTGGTGTGGCGAACGTGAGGCAGGACTGGGTCAACGTGGCCCGCACCCACGAACTCGGCCCACTGCGCACCGCCATTACGGTGATCCTGCCGGCCGCAGCACCCACCATTCTGACCGGCATGCGGATCTCGATTGGCATTGCCTGGCTGGTCATCGTGGCCGCGGAAATGCTCGTGGGCGGCACCGGCATTGGCTACTACGTTTGGAACGAATGGAACAACCTGGATCTGGCCAGTGTGATCTTCTCCATCCTGATGATCGGGGTGGTGGGCATGCTGCTCGACCTGGCCCTGGGCAAGGCCCAGAAACTGGTGGAATACAAAGAATGAGCGGTCCGGCACCGGTTTCCGGTGCCGGCCTCAACCCTCCGAATGGAGACCTGTTATGAGTAAATCATTCCTGGAAGTAGATGGCCTGTCCAAAGTCTATCCGGACGGCCAGGGCGGTGAGCTGACCGTCTTCGAGGATATCCGCTTTGCCCTGGAGAAAGGTGAGTTTGTTTGCATCATCGGCCACTCCGGTTGCGGCAAATCCACCATCCTGAACGTGTTGGCAGGCCTGGACGAAGCCAGCGCCGGCAACGTGGTGATGAACGGCAAGGAAATCAAAGGCCCAGGCCTTGAGCGCGGGGTTGTGTTCCAGAACTACAGCCTGCTGCCCTGGAAAACCACCCTGAACAACATCGTCTTCGCCGTGCGCGCCCGCTGGCCGGAGTGGTCCAAGGAAAAGGTGAAAGAGCACAGCGAACGCTACCTGAAGATGGTGGGCCTGGACCACGCCCTGAACCGCAAGCCGTCCCAGCTGTCCGGCGGTATGCGTCAGCGGGTGAGTATCGCCCGGGCCTTCGCCACCCAGCCGGAACTCCTGCTGCTGGACGAGCCTTTCGGCGCGCTGGATGCGCTCACCCGGGGTGTGATTCAGGACGAGCTGGTGAAAATCTGGGAAGAAACCCGCCAGACCGTGTTCATGATCACCCACGATGTGGACGAAGCCATTCTACTGTCTGACCGCATCTTCCTGATGTCGAACGGCCCCAACGCCCGCATCGCTGAGAGCGTGAAAGTGGACATTCCGCACCCGCGGGCCCGGGCCACCATCTTCCAGAACCCGGCCTACCACAAAACCCGGGACTACCTGGTGGACTTCCTGGTCAACCGAAGCGGCTCGGCTCTGCCGGAAAAAGACGGCACCCCGAAAATCGTCGAACCCGCCAAAGGCGTTGCCCAGTCCACGCCAGCGTCTGCCGACTCTGAAACCGAATCCGAATCTGAGACTGCCGCCCGTGCGGTGAATGCCTGACGTTAAAACCCAAGAGAGGAAACAGCCATGATGAACAAAGAACTGATGACCGCAAAAATCCTGGAAGCCAAAGTGTCCAAGGGAATGACCTGGGAAGCCATCGCCGAAACCATCGGCCTATCCCCGGTGTTCACCACCTCAGCGGCCCTGGGTATGAACAGCCTCACCGAAGACAAGGCCTTTGCCCTGTGCGAAGTCCTCGACCTGGACAAGCCGATAGCCGAAGCCCTGCAGGTCTGCCCCAAAAAAGCCTGGGACGGCGCCGTTCCGCAGGATCCGCTGATTTACCGTTTGTACGAAGTGGTGGGTGTCTACGGCGACACTATAAAAGAGCTCATCCATGAGAAGTTCGGCGACGGCATCATGAGTGCCATCGATTTCACCATGGACATCGAGAAGGAAGAGAATCCGAAGGGCGACCGTGTGGTCGTGACTATGAACGGGAAGTTCCTGCCTTACAAAGCCTGGTAAATCGGAAGAGCCCGCCTTTGTAGCCTGTTGGTTGAGGGGCGGGCCTGCGGGGTGGCAGGTGGATTTTTCTTGGAAAAAGAACTCGCTTCGCTCAGACACCTTTTTCCGGCGAAAAATCCACCTGCCACCCCGCGCCGACGTGCAACACGGGTTCACCGGTTTAAGGATTTTTGTGCTTTTGTAGGTTGGATTAGCCGCAGGCGTAATCCAACGGGTTTTGTCGGATTACGCTTCGCTAATCCTACGAAATATTCCCTTTAGAATTATCGCTGCTGCCCGTCGGTAGGGGGTGGGGGTATTTTTTCTGACAGGGAAAAGATGTCTGAGCGCAGCGAGTTGTTTTCCCCGAAGAAAAGATACCCCCACCCCCGTACCTGCCCGCCAAATCTCAGGCTACAGAAAGACCACGCCCGCCAAACCTCAGGCTAGGAAAGGACGATACCCCCCAAAGTCTCAGGCCGAACGAGACCGGGCCACAGATCCAGCCGCGAGGGCAACCTCGGCAACCGTATGAAGCTTCTCCAGTTGCGACTGCAACATGGCAATCGGCCGCGTGCCTTCCAGGGTGAGGGCGATGTTCAGATGCTCGCCGGCGGTTTCGACGGCCATGGTGGCAATCCGGAACCCGCGGATGCGGACCACCTGGCAGAGCCGCTCGAGGGCGGCGGCTTCGTGGGTCATGCGGCAGTTGATGGTGTAGCTGGGCGTTGATGGCTGGCTTTGCGGGTTCATGCAACTTGCTCCTTGCTGGCTTTTGCGGTGCGGGCGGTTTCGTCGATCATGTCTGTGTTGCTTGCGCCGGGTTTGACGATGGGCCATACGTTTTCTTCACGGCTGATGGCAACGTGCAGCAGCATCGGGCCGTTGTAGGCCAGGATGGTTTCGATGCCGCGGCGGATCTGGTCGGTGCGTTCGATGTGCAGGGCCGGAATGTCGAAGGCCCGGGCCATGGCGACGAAGTCGGGGTTGTCGTCCAGGTTTATCTGGCTTTCGCGGTTGTTGTAGAACAGTTCCTGCTGCTGGCGGACCATGCCCAGGCACTGGTTGTCCATGACGATCAGCTTTACCGGCAGGTTGTAGCGGCGGATGGTGGCCAGTTCCTGGGCGTTCATCATGAACGAGCCATCACCGGTTACGTTGATGACGGTGCTGTTGCGATCCGCAAACTGGGCGCCGATGGCAGCTGGCAGGCCGAAGCCCATGGTTCCGAGGCCGCCGCTGGTCAGGTGATGGCGCGGGTGATAGAAGTCGTAATGCTGGGCCACCCACATCTGGTGCTGGCCAACGTCACAGGCGATGACGGTGTCGTCCGGGGCAATCCGGGAGAGCTGGCGGATGAAGGCCGGGCCGGTGATCGGGGCCATCGGGTCATCGTTGTCGGCCGCATGGAAGCCGCCGGTGGTGTGCCAGGTGCGGCACTGTTTCTGCCATTCATTGATGGCCAGTGGCTCGGCCTGCAATGCGTCCGCCAGTGATTTCAGTATCTCGTTCAGGTCGCCGCGGATGGCCAGGTCGGCGTCGCGCAGTTTGTTGATTTCGGCTGCGTCGGCATCGATGTGAATCATCCTGGCGTTGGGCGCAAAGCCATCCAGTTTGCCGGTGGCGCGATCATCCAGGCGGGCGCCGATGACCAGCAGCAGGTCGCACTCGTCGACGGCCTTGTTGGCAGCCCGGGAGCCGTGCATGCCCAGCATGCCGAGGTTGTAGGGATTGTGTTTCCCGGGGTTGCCGATGCCTTTCAGAGTTACAACCGCGGGCAGGGCGGAGGATTCGGCAAAGGCCCGGAAGCTGTCCTCGGCGTGGGCCAGGCTGATGCCACCGCCACTGTAGAGCAGGGGCTTGCGGGCTGCGCGCAGCATTGCCAGGGCGTCCGTCAGGTCGGTTGAAGCTGTTTCACGGGCTTCAGGCTGGGGGAAGGGCGCATAGGCCGCTTCGCTCAGCAACAGGTCCTTGGGAATATCAATCCAGACCGGCCCGGGGCGACCGCTCTGAGCCAGTTCGATCGCCTCTTCCATGATGGTCGGCAGGCTGTCTGCATCGTCAATCAGGTAACTGTGTTTAACGATGCCCAGGGTCATGCCCAGTACGTCGGTTTCCTGGAAGGCGTCGGTGCCGATCAGGCCCGAGGGAACCTGGCCGGTGATCACCAGCATGGGAATGGAATCCCGGTGCGCGTTGGCAACGCCGGTGATCAGGTTGGTGGCGCCGGGGCCCGACGTGGCAATGCAGACGCCCAGCTTGCCACTGGCCCGGGCGTAGCCGTCTGCCGCCAGGGCGCAGCCCTGTTCATGGCGGCACAGCACGTGCTCCACGCCCACATCGTCCACCAGCGCGTCGTATAGCGGCATGATGCAGCCACCCGGATACCCGAAAACCGTGCTGATGTTGTGGCGGTGGAACGCTTCAAGAATGTGCTGTGCGCCGTTCATGGTCGTTTTTCCCTTTTCTTTTGCCGTAAAAAAAGAAACCCCCGGGACCTTTCGGTGCCGGGGGTTTCTGGTGTTTTGTCAGGTTTGTCGCTATCTCACCCGCTTGTCCACGCAGAAGCCCCCGGACGGTACCACGACCACCAGGACAAGCTTCACAAGGACAATCACTGCGTTGAGATTCATAAAATCGACAGTCTGCTCTGAATTCGTAAAAAGATTCTGTGTAGAATCTACCCCACGTTTTTATACAGATGCAACCGTTAATTGCCGGTTTTTCTGCCAACCTCCGATTCAGGAACAGTGAGCATTCAATGACGAAAGCAAAATGGGGTTCTCTTGGGCTGTCACTTCTGATCGTGATCGCGCTGGTGGTCTGGATGGCGACCGGTGAGGTAAAGGTGGCCAGTGATGAGGCTCCGGAACGTCAGGACAGCGGCGATGGCCAGCCTACAACTGTGCAGGTGGAAACCCTGACGGCACGGCTGCATGAGCCGGGCCTGATGCTGCAGGGCCAGTTGGAGCCCTGGAGTTCGGTGATGCTGAGTGCCCAGGTGCCCGGCCGCGTGGAGTCTCTGGCTGTGAGTCTGGGTGAGCAGGTCCAGCAGGGTCAGAAGCTGCTTACGATAGCTGATGAAGGGCGGAGTGCCGCGGTGTTGCGCTGGCAGTCCCAGGTTCGGAAACTGGAAGCGGACCTGGTGGCGGCCCGCCGGCTCCGCGCCAATAACCTTGCCTCGGAATCCCAGATTTTGAGCCTGGAAAGCGAACTTGCTGCCGCTGAAGCGGAGCTGACCGGTGCCCGACAGGCCATCAGCCACCTCACTCCCGAGGCGCCTTTTGACGGCATTATCAACAGCAAATCGGTGGATATCGGCGATCTGGTGCAGGTGGGTTCCCCCCTGTTTCAATTGGTGAGGGTGGATCGCCTGAAGGCTACCGCGCAGATCCCCCAGCAATCGGTGGGCAATGTGGCGCCCGGTCAGTCTGTTCGCGTGGATTTGCTGGATGGCAGCCGTCTTTCTGGCGTGGTGACCTTTGTGGCCAGCGCTGCCTCGCCCGAAACCCGGAGTTTTGCCGTGGAGATCGCGGTGGAGAATCCGGATCGCAAACGGGTGGCCGGTGGCAGCGCCAGCCTGCGGGTGGCATTGCCGGAGGTAAAGGCGATGTTTATCTCACCCGCTTATTTGTCCCTCGGTGATGACGGTCGCCCCGGTGTGAAATACGTGAACGGTGAGAACCGTGTCGAGTTCGGTGAAGTGAAGTTGTTGAGTGTATCCACCGAGGGTGCCTGGGTGACCGGCTTGCCGGATGAGATCCGCCTGATTACCCGCGGCGGTGGTTTCGTCAGCACCGGGGAACAGGTTGTGCCGGTCGACGCCGCTGAAGACAGGGGCTAGACCGCATGCGCGCACTGATCTTCGCAGCCATTGATCGCAGCCGGACCACCTTGCTGACGCTTCTGTTCCTCCTGCTCGGGGGTATTGCCGCGTTTCAGACCATCCCGAAGGAAGCCAACCCCGACGTCACCATCCCCATGATCTATGTCTCCATGACCCTGGATGGCATCAGCCCGGAGGACGCCGAGCGTCTGCTGGTGCGGCCCATGGAGCAGGAGCTGCGTTCGCTTGAAGGCATCAAGGAAATGCGTGGTACCGCCTCGGAAGGTCATGCCTCGGTGATGCTGGAGTTCGATGCCGGGTTTGATCCGGACAAGGCGCTTCAGGACGTGCGGGAGAAAGTGGATACAGCACGTACCAAGCTGCCCCAGGAAGCGGATGAACCCAGGGTAAACGAGATCAACGTGTCCCTGTTCCCGGTGCTGTCCGTGGGTCTGTCTGGCCCCTTGTCGGAGCGGGAGCTGATAACCATCGCCCGGCGGTTCCAGGATGCCATCGAGTCTATCCCGGAAGTTCTGGAAGTGGAGATTGGTGGCGATCGGGAGGATCTGCTGGAAATCGTGGTCGATCCCCAGGTGCTGGAGAGCTATGGCGTTGATTTTGATCAGCTGGCTTCGCTGGTAACCCGCAACAATCAGCTGGTGGCGGCCGGCTCGCTGGATACCGGCAATGGCCGCATGGCCCTGAAAGTGCCCGGGGTGATCGAAACCATCGAGGATGTGATGTCCATGCCGATCAAGGTGGACGGTGACACAGTGGTCACCTTCGGCGATGTGGCCATGCTCCAGCGTACCTTCAAGGACCCCACCGGTTTCGCTCGTATCAATGGGGAGCCGGCGCTGGTGCTGGAAGTCTCCAAGCGCTCGGGTGCCAACATTATCGAGACCATTGCCCAGGTTCGTGAGTTGATTGATCAGGCCAGACCGGAGCTGCCGGACTCTCTGGAAATCCGCTACATCATGGATCAGTCCGAAGAAGTGCGCGATATCCTCAGTGATCTGCTGAACAATGTACTTACCGCCATCGTGCTCGTTCTGATTGTGGTGATCGCCGCCATGGGACCTCGTTCTGCGGTGATGGTCGGGCTGACCATTCCGGGCGCGTTCCTGACCGGTATCCTGGTGATCTGGAGCATGGGGCTCACGCTCAATATCGTGGTGCTGTTCAGCCTGATTCTGGTAGCGGGCATGCTGGTGGATGGCGCCATCGTGGTCTCGGAGCTGGCGGACCGGAACCTGTCGGAAGGGCAGACGGTCAAGCACGCCTGGGCCGAGGCGGCCAGTCGCATGGCCTGGCCCATTATTGCGTCGACCGCAACCACGCTGGCGGTGTTTGTGCCGTTGTTGTTCTGGCCCGGCGTTGTCGGGGAGTTCATGAAGTTCCTGCCGCTGACGGTGATTATCTGTCTGATTGCTTCCCTGGCCATGGCGCTGGTGTTCCTGCCCGTGCTGGGCAGCACCAGTGGGGGGCGCCGGGCGCGGCAGGGGCATTCTTCGGGGCGCCTGATGGAGGGTTATCGACGGGTACTGGGGCTGCTACTTCGTTCACCGGGGCTGACGTTGATTGGTGTGCTCTGCGTGATCGCCGTGATCTACGCCGCGTACGCCCGCTTCAACCATGGGGTTGAGTTCTTCCCCAGTGTGGAGCCGGATTCCGCCCAGGTTCAGGTGAGGGCGAGGGGTGATCTTTCAGTGTGGGAGCGGGATGCCATTGTGCGTGAAGTGGAGCAGCGGTTGCGTGGCATGCCCGAGGTGAAGGCCCTGTACGCCCGCTCAATGGTACAGACCAGCTCGCAACTGGCGCCAGATGTCATAGGCGTTCTGCAATTCCAGTTTACCGACTGGTTCACCCGGCGACCGGCCAGCGCGATTCTCGAGGACTTCCGCGACATGACCTCTGATATAGCGGGCGTTGAGCTGGAATTCCGCAAACAGGAAGGTGGGCCTGCCGAAGGCAAACCGATAGAGCTACAGGTGAGCAGCCGCGAAGCAAACAGTCTCAATGGCTACGTGGACGAAATCAAAGACCGCATGCGTGAGCTCGGTGGTTTCGTGGACATCGAAGACGACCGCAGCCTTCCGGGGATTGAGTGGCGGCTGCAGGTTGACCGGGAAGCCGCCGCTCGCTTCGGTACCGATGTGCTGGGTATCGGCAGTGCCGTGCGCTTGGTGACCAACGGGTTGAAACTGGCCACCTATCGCCCTGAGGACGTGCGGGATGAAGTGGACATCGTGGTGCGAGTTCCGAATAACTGGCGGGAACTGGATCATCTGCAGCGCCAGACCATTCATACCTCCCGGGGCCAGGTGCCGCTCTCTGAATTCGTCGATCTTCGCCCGGGCGACAAAACCAACAGTATTGTCCGGGTGGATGGCCAGCGCACGGTAACCATCAAATCCGATCTGGCACAGGGGCGCCGCGTGGATGAGCTGCTGCGGGCCCTGCAGGCCGAGATGCCGGAACCGCCAGAGGGAATTTCGGTGAAGTTTGCCGGCGAGAACGAGGATCAGCAGCAGGCATCAAACTTCCTTGCGACGGCCTTCCTGGTAGCCATCGGCCTCATGCTGTTGATACTGGTGACCCAGTTCAATTCGTTGTACCAGACCTTCCTGATTCTCTCGGCGATTGTGCTCTCCACCGCCGGGGTGCTGCTCGGGCTTCTGGTAAACGGTCAGTCGTTCGGCATTGTGATGGTGGGAATGGGTACGATTGCCCTGGCAGGCATCGTGGTAAACAACAACATCATTCTGATCGATACCTACAACCAGATGCGCAAGGACGGGGTTGAGGCCTACGAGGCCGCCCTGGAAACCGGTTGCCTTCGCCTGAGGCCGGTGCTGCTGACGGCCATCACCACTGTGCTGGGGTTGATGCCCATGGTCCTCGGCGTCAATGTGGACCTGCTGACGCCCTCCCTGGGCCTTGGTGCGCCATCAACCCAGTGGTGGACCCAGCTGTCCAGTGCCATCGCGGGGGGGTTGGCGTTTGCTACGGTGCTGACGCTGTTGCTCACACCTGCATTGCTGGTGCTGGGTAACCGGGCCGGTCGGGCTTTCGGGAGTCTGACCAGCCGCTTCCGAACTACTTAATGCTTGATCCGGCCCGCCAGTTCCTGGGCCCGGGCAGCCATGGCTTCCAGTTCAGGTACCGTGCGCAGGTTGTTTTCAGCAGCCTGGTGCATGGCTTCGGAGGTTTCGGCCACATCCGTGACATTGCGGTTGATGTCTTCACAGACACTGGTCTGTTCTTCGGCCGCTGTAGCAACCTGGGTTGTTGCGTCGTTGATGCTGCCCATGCGCCGGTTGATTTCGGCCAGGGTGGCGCGTACGGCTTCAACGGCCTCGCTGCTTTCCTGAGCTACAACGCCTGAGGCCTGCATGAACTCGGTGGCGTCCCGCGAAGCCCCACTGATGGCGCCGATGATCTGGTCGATTTCCACGGTGGCTTCCTGGGTCTTGGCAGCCAGGTTCCGGACTTCATCGGCAACCACCGCGAATCCGCGACCTGCGTCGCCGGCCCGGGCCGCCTCGATGGCGGCGTTCAGTGCCAGCAGGTTGGTCTGGTCTGCAATTTCCCGGATAACCTGCATAACGTCGCCGACCTTCTTGCCATCATTGGCGAGTTGGTTAACGGTTTCGGCCGAGTTCCGGATCTGGTCGGTCAGACGCCGCATGCTGTCTACCGCCTTGTTGATCTGCGAATCCGCTGTAGCCGTCTCGTCGGATGTCTGGCTCACTTCGGTGGCTACCGAGGCAGCGTGACTGGCCACATCCTCCGCGGTGGCAGACATTTCGTTCATGGCTGTCGCAATCTGCTCAATGCGCTGGTGGGCCAGGTCAGACTGGCTGACGACACTGTCGGCGTTCTGGCGGATCAACTCGCCGGTATCGTTCAGTTGCCTGGCGTTCTCGCTCAGTTGGCTTCCGGTATCGCTGAGGAAGCGGTGCAGGCTTCGGGCAGCGTCGGCCAATTGCCCCAATTCGTCAGCCCGCTGCATGGTTACAGGATCCGAAAGATCACCGTCGCCCAGTCGGGAGATCTGCGAGGTGAGCTTCTGTGCGGGCCGGACCACACCTGACAAGAGGATCATTATCAGCGCGATGGTACCCAGAATGATGGCGGCAATCAGAAGACCCGCCACCAGCCAGCTACGCTCGGTGACAACGGTGTTCAGGGTTCGGGCCCGGACAAGGCTATCTTCACGGACTGCGGTTGCAGCATCTACAATCAGTCTGGCAGGTTCACGGTCGATCCCCTGTACCGCGGCATCGCCTGCGTTCGGATCAAAGCCTGAGCGTGTGAACGCCTCGAATCCCTCACGATAGGCACGCCCCATCGTCTGGTGTGCCTGTTTGAAGTCGGACATCAGTGACTTTGCCTGTGGCTCCTGAATTCGGGGAATCAGGTCATCAAGCTGGCTCTGTATTGATGCTTCGCGCTGCTGAAATCGGCCCCAGTATTTGTCCAGTTGTTCCGGGTCGGCTCCGCGGATCAGGACGTTTTTCCACTCCTGGACCTGGGTCTTGAAATCAGAAAGCACATCCTGGGCTTCAAGGGCGTTCACCATCCTGGTACTTACAAGACTGTTGAAGTCATCTTTGACTTTCAGGGAGAAGTTCAGGTAAATCACCGCCACTGCGGCGACGACTAGATTTGCCGTCAAAACGACGAGAAGAACCCGGTTGAGAATGCTTTTCGAGTACCAGTTCATCAGCTATTCCTGGGAGCGATCGATGGTAAGGGTGTGTCGCTAGTGTATACGTAGCGTTAGTTGATTAGGTTATCTACTTTGGTATCGGCTAGAGAAGCGGGCTCTTGAATGCAATTGGCCGACTTGAATATGAAGCTTTTATGACATCTATCTTATGAGCAACCCACTAACCGTTCTTTACCGGGACGAACACCTTCTGGCTGTCCACAAACCGGCCGGGCTGTTGGTTCACCGGAGCCCTATCGACAAACACGAAACCGAGTTTGCCCTGCAATATGCCCGGGCGCTAAATGAGGGCCAGCATGTTTACCCGGTCCATCGACTGGACCGGCCTACCTCCGGCGTCCTGGTGTTTGCCAGGGACAGCGACACTGCCCGCACGCTGGGTATGGCGCTGATGGCCGGTGAGGTGACGAAAACCTATCTGGCGATGGTGCGTGGCTGGCCGCCGGAACACGGGGAGATTGATCATCCCTTGCGAGAGGAACCGGAGGATCGACGGCTGAAAGGGGAAGAGCAGCCGGTGCGGGACGCTCTCACTTATTACCGCACGCTGGCGACGACCGAGATACCAGTGGAGATCGAGAAATACCCGAGCAGTCGCTACGCCGTTGTTGAACTGAACCCGAAAACTGGCCGAAAGCACCAGTTGCGCAGGCATATGAAACACATCAACCACCCGATCATTGGCGATGCCAATCACGGTCGGGGCCGCCACAACCGCTATTTTGCAGAGCGATTCGGCCAGGGGCGGTTGATGCTGGCCGCAACCCGGATGGCATTCCGACACCCTGTTTCGGGTAAACCACTGACCATTAGCGCCGCGCCTGAGGCGAGCTTTCTGGAGGTGTTATCGCTTTTCCCGGGATTTGACGTACGGGATCACTCGGAAAAGTAGCGCTTGATAAACTCTGGGTAGGGAAGCGGTTTACTGTAACGGTAGCCCTGAAGGTAGTCGCAGCCTTTCTCGAACAGCCAGCTTTCATGGGCTTCGCTCTCCACACCTTCTGCAACGACAGAAAGGCCAAGCCCCCTGGCCAGGCCAATGATCGACAGGGTGATAGCGCAATCGTTTTCGTCATCCGGAAGGTTGTTGATGAACGAGCGGTCGATCTTGATGCGGGAGAAGGGCAGGCTTTTGAGCCGGGACAGCGATGAGTACCCGGTGCCAAAGTCGTCGATAGCGAGCTCGGCGCCGGCGTGTACCAGCTGTTCCAGAACCCGACCGATGACACTGAAATCACCCTGGATGGAGTCTTCGGTCACCTCAAACTGCAGGGCACTGACCGGCATGCCCTGGTTACCGCAGATCTCTTTTACCAGCTCTGGCAACTCTGGGACCAATATCTGCTCTGCCGACAGGTTGACGGATATCGTTGGTAATGGCGTATTCCGGTCTTTTGCCTCACGCCAGTGGGCGCAGACGTTTTTCAGCACACAGGCGCCCAGCTCATACATCAGGCCGGCGCTGCGCGCCACGTCCAGAAATTCAATCGGTGACAGCCAGCCACGTTGCGGGTGCTGCCAGCGAACCAGGGCCTCGGCGCTTTCCAGCTGTGTTCCCGTGCGGTCCATGATTGGCTGGTAGAAGACATCGAGGCCGCTGGTTCTGAGTGTTTCCCGCAGCTCGCTCTCGAGCGCAAACCGGGAGCGGGCTGTCATCTGGATTTCCGAATCGAACAGGGTCGAACGGTCCCCGCCCTGCCGTTTCGCGTGGTACATCGCAGCCTCTGCGCCTCTGAGCAGTTCTTCTGACTCGTGGCAATCGCCCGGGAAGTGACAGATGCCCACACTGGCACTGACATTCAGATCCTGATCGGACACCCGGATCGACTGGCGAATACGGCTATGGATCTCGCGGATCACCTCGTCCAGAAAGCTCGGCTGGGTGTAGTTGCGAATAACCAGGGCAAATTCATCCCCTCCAATGCGCGCCAGAAAGTCCTTGCCCGCCAACTGGATTTCTTTCAGGCGCTGTCCGATATCGGCGATGACCTGATCCCCCGCCTGAGGGCCAAGGCCATCGTTGATGGTTTTCAGGCGGTCAACGTCAATCCAGAGCAGTGCAAGACTGCCGGTGCCCCGGCCTTTGATCTTGCGCACCAGGTGGTTCAGCCGGTCACGCAGTGAATCAATGTTGGCGAGTCCGGTGAGGGAGTCGTAGCGACTGACGTATTCCAGCGCCCGCTTGGATCTCAGCCATGCCTCGTGAGTGTTCATCAGGCTTATGGTGTCTGCAATGGCAGCTGACAGCGAAATGTCCGGGACCGACCAGTCACGGCGCACACTTGACTCCAGGCAGACAACCCCGCTGAGTTGTTCGCCGTCGAAAATCGGCGCGTCTAACATGGAATGAATGTTTTGCACGGACAGATAATCGCGGTCGAAGGAACGGGTACGGATATCATTGCGGGCGTCTTCCACGGCAATGACTCGTTCTTCGGTGATGGCGCGGAAGTAGTCAGGGTGGTCTGAGCGAAACAGGTTGAACTCTGAGCCATTCTGCGCGATGCAGCTATTGCGGCCGGGCAGCTCTGTGTCGTGAAGCCACTCGCAGGTGATCCGGTCCCGTTCCGGAGGGAAAAGCCAGACACTCGCCCGTTTCACGCCCAACAGCCGGGTGCACAGCTCCATGAGTGCTGCCAGCTTCCGGGGGCGGGGCATCTCGATAAAGCTGGTATTGTGGCTCAGCTCCATCAGTGCCTTGTGGTGGGTCACGAGGACTTCACTGTCACGCATGGCCGGGCTCAATAAATTGTCCTTCTTCGAATTACGAACGGCCTTGGCTCTCGGTTTGGATACTTGATCAGGTTACGTCTAAGTTCTTTAAAGAATATGGCAGCTGTTTTTATAAGTGTCCAACTTCAAGCGGGATTGGCCAGTGAGTCCCTGGCGTTTTGTTCCCCACTGCCAGGATTGTTCCGGCTGAAATCGCAAAGCAGCGGCCAGGGATGGGTGGCTTCCAGAGTGAAGGCGATATCCAGCAACGTGCGTTCGCCTCCGTGCCGCCCCATAAACTGAACGGACACGGGCAGTTGATCGGGCGTGTGGCCCATGGGCAGTGAGATTGCCGGTGCGCCCGTGGCGTTTGCCAGAGGGGTGAAGCTCACATACTCGCGCAGCCGTTCGAACAGGGTGTCAAAAGGCACATCGGGGCTCAGATGGCCAGGGGCGGGTGTGGTGTGGCCAAGTACCGGCGTGAGCACGGCATCAAATCCGGCCATGGCATGTGCATAGTCGTGCCAGGAACGCTTGAGCCGCCAGAGCGCAGTTGGCAGGCGCCAGAACTGTCGCCGGAACATCCTGTCGAGGCCGTTGGTCAGGCCGTCTGTTTTGTGTTTGTCGAAGGCCGGGTGAAGCAGTTTCCTGCCGTTGGCCCTGATGCCGAAGGCAAGCAGTGCCCAGTACAGGGCAAAGTCATCGGGGAAGGTGCTGTGCACCGGAACGGGCACTGGCTCAATGCGGTGGCCCATTTTTTCCAGCTTGAGCGCCGTTTCTTCGACAGTCCATCGGGTGATGTCATCGGTTTTGTGACCATTGATGGAATCCAGCACCAGTCCGATTCTCAACGGACGACCGGAGGGGCCCTCCATTCTTCCAATGGGCGGCAGGCCGGGATTGCGGAAATAGGTCTCGGCCTGCTCGAAAAAATTAGCGGTATCCCGTACCGAGCGCGTCACTACGCCCTCGCTGATAATGTTGATCGGCAGGGAGGTCGCCGCTTCGTTGTCTATCAATCGTCCTCGTGTGGGCTTAAGGCCGACCAGGCCGCAGCAGGCGGCCGGAATCCGTATGGAGCCTCCGCCGTCATTCGCGTGGGCAATGGGTACCACGCCGGCCGCCACAAGGGCCGCTGAACCGCCTGAGGAGGCTCCGGAGGAATAGGCCAGGTTCCACGGGTTACAGGTTGCCGGCGCGTGTGCGGGCTCGGTTGTGGCGTTGAATCCGAATTCCGGCAGGGTGCTTTTACCCAGGCACAGAAAACCCTGGGCAAGCAACTGGCGGGCAAATGGACTGGTATCGGATGCAGGAACGCTGGGCACGGCCAGGGAGCCGTGCCGTGTGGTCATGCCCGACACGTTGGTGTTGTCTTTGACAAGTGTTGGAACACCGCGGAACAGGGGAAAGGAACCGGTCTGGTCGGCGGCATCAAGCTTTGAAGCAGTCCGGATCGCCTGGTCGTAATTCGCCGAGGCCAGACCGTGAAGGAGCGGTTCGACCGCCTGTGCGCGAGCGATAGCGGCTTGAGTGAGTTCGGTGACCGATATTTCCCGGCGGCGGACCCGTTCGGCAAGGGCAGTGGCGTCATCGCAACCTATCGCGTCGTTTCTGAAACTGTGGCAGGACTGCGGGGCGCTCATGGCCAGACTCTCCTTGAAAGTGATTCCACGACTCTACTGCATTTGAAAATGTGATGACATGTCATTTTAGGTAGGGTGAGTGGTCGGCGGCTAGCACAGGGCCTTTTCACAGACCTCTTCAAATAATAAGCTGTCGGCCTGAAAACGTTGTAAGCGATCCTGATGGAATTTATTGAACCCCTCGTACGCCACTTTCTCGGCATTTTCTTTCTGATGATCGGTCTGCAGTTTGCTGGCCGAAGCCTCGGGCTGTATCAGAGAATGCGCTTTTCGCACATTAACTATGGTGAGCGAGGGAGTGCGCCCTGGTGGCACCGGCAAACCTTCAATGTGTTTCGGGCGTTCATTCTCGGCGTCTGCGTGGTGCGGATTTTTGCGGATATCGACCCCTGGCTGGGCGTGTTCGGCCCGCTCTATGTGTGGCCGATTTTGCTGGTTGGCATGCTCCTCCTGATTGGCTCATTTACTACCGTGAACTATCTGCAGGCCTACATGCATGAGGATTGGCGCTCTGGTATCGATCCTCGGAAGGATGAGCGCAAACTGCTCACAGGCGGGCCATTTGGCCGTTCCCGTAATCCCCTGTTCCTGGCTGTGATGGCTGGGCAGCTCGGTTTTTTCCTGGCCTTGCCCAGTGTGTTTTCCCTGGTATGCCTGGTGGCCGGTGTACTGGTGATCACCCGCCAGGCCCGGGAGGAGGAGAAGGCGCTGGCGGATAAATTTGGCGAGGACTACGAGCATTATCGCGTGCGGGTACCGCGCTGGTTCTGACCCGGTGACGGCAGAGGGCCTTACGCAGATTTTTTCCGGGCTTCCTTGATCACATCGTAGGCATGACTGATTTCGCGGGTGCGTTCCTCTGCCATCTCCCGCATGCTCTCGGGCAATCCCCGGCCCGCAAGTTTATCCGGGTGGTTCTCACTCATCAGCTTACGGTAGGCCTTCTTGAGCTCATCATCACTGGCGGAAGGCGATACCCCAAGAACCTTGTAGGCATCGCTGATCTGATCAGCGGAGGAGGGCTGGCCAGCACCGGCCCGGTTGGTGTGGGCCCCACGGAGCATGGCTTCGAGCTGGTCCACCTGGCTCTCCGGTAACCCCAGCCCACGGGCGATTTTTACCAGCATTTCGTGTTCGGCCGGGTGCACCTTGCCGTCCGCAGCTACGGCTGATACCTGAACCTGCAGGAACATCTGGAGAAACGCGGGTTGGCGTCCGCTGGCCTGGAGGAACTGGTTAAGCTCGGCATCCAGGTCGAAATCCGGCTCTTTACCACGGTTGAAGGCGGTTTTGGCCTTGGCTTTCTGTTCTTCATTCAGGCGGAAGCGAACGAACATGGCTTCGGCCATCTGAATTTCATCCCTGGATACCACGCCATCTGCCTTGCAGAGGGCACCCATCACAGCAAAAACCGATTCAATAAAACCGGACTGAATGCTCTGGAGCTTGCCAATCAGGCGGCGCTTGAGAAGGTTCAAGAGAAAGGCGCCAATCGCCGCACCTATGAGAAAGCCCGGGAATTTGCCAAAGGCGTAGCCAATCAGACCGCCAATTATGATTGCAAACAGCATTAATAAGTCCTTAACAGGAATGAATCAGCCCATAGAATATACGTGTTTTTCAGCCCGGCTTCATGAACAGGCTTTCATCGACCTGTGAAAAAGCCACGTAAGCTATTAGATTAAATCATTTATGAGGGGGCAGTAGTCATGACCCAAGACCTGTTTTCTAACCTGCCACCGGAACAGACAGTCGAGCCTCTGATGGATGGCGCGGTGGTGCTGCGGCAGTTCGCGCTCCCGAACGCCGAATCACTCATGGCCAGCATTGAAACGGTTACCTCAGAAGCGCCGTTCAGACACATGAAGACCCCTGGTGGCCATGCCATGTCTGCGGCCATGAGCTGCTGCGGGGATCTTGGCTGGGTTACCGATAGCAGGGGTTACCGGTATCAGGCGGAGGATCCGGAATCCGGCCGGCCTTGGCCCGCCATGCCTGCGGCTTTCCGGGAACTGGCCAGAAGCGCCGCCGAAACCGCTGGTTTTGAGGGATTTGAACCGGACGCCTGTCTGATCAATCGATACCAGCCCGGGGCAAGAATGGGGCTGCATCAGGACAAGGACGAGCAGGACTTCACGCAGCCCATCGTGTCGGTTTCTCTGGGCCTGCCGATGGTGTTCCAGTTTGGTGGTCTCAAACGCAGCGAACGCCCCATCCGCGTGCCACTTGCCCATGGTGACGTTGTGGTCTGGGGCGGCCCGGCCCGGATGCGTTATCACGGCGTGCTGACCCTCAAAGCCGGGGAGCACCCGCTAACGGGCGGGTATCGTTACAATCTGACGTTCCGTCGGGCCAGGTAAGGGATTACTGCAGCCAGGCGACCAGAAGCCCGGCTGCCAGAGAGAGCACCATCGGCCCCCCGACCAGCAGCCCGATCTGGCGATTGCCGACAAACCCGGCCAGCGCCGATTTCACGAGGTTGTTGGTGGCAGCGGCGATCACAATGCCTATGACTGCTGTTCCCATGGCCAGGCTGTTGTTGGACATGCGGGTCAGGGAGAGGGTAATTGCGTCCACATCCGCGATGCCGGAGGTGGCTGCCAGGAAATAGATGCCCGCATCACCTAGCCAGTTGCCGAGGAACTCGCCCATAAGCAGGATGGCTGTGAGCAACGCGCCAAAAACCAGGGCAGAGGTCAAATCCAGCGGGTTCTGGTTAAGGGTTGGTTGGCTTACCTGAAGCTCTCGGTCATTTTTCCGCCAGATAAAGAGCGCGGGCCCGTATAGCAGGGCGGTCATCACCAGCACGGGCCAGATCAGACTGGGCAACAGATCGGGATTGATCACCAGGCAATAAACCAGGATACGGGGGAACATGGTGCCGCAGGCAATCAGGATACCGGTGGCGAACTGGGCGTTGAGCTGCGGAGTTTTCGAGGCCTGGCGGGCGAAGTGCAGCGTGAGGGCAGTGGACGAGCTCAACCCGGCGAATAGGCTGGTAAACAGGATGCCTTTGCGGGTACCGGCGACCCTTATGGCGAAATAGCCGACAAAGGAAATGGAGGCGATCATCACCACCATCCACCAGATTTCCCGGGGATTCAGAACCCCGCCAGGCCCCATCTTTTCGTTTGGCAGCAACGGCAGCATGACCACGGAAATCAGCAGCAGCTTGAGAGCGGCATCCAGTTCATGTTCCTTCAGCTTGTTGACCCAACCGTGGATTTCTTCCTTGTTGTCCAGAATGATTGCGGTTACCACCGCTGCGGCCGTGGCGATGACCGGGTCCACTGCCACCGCCACCGCACCGAAGCAGAAGGTCAGCACCATGCCAACCATACCGGTGATGCTGAAATTACGGATATGCTCAAGGCGCTCGCTGTAGGCCACGATGGCCATGGCCACGACACTGACCAGAAGCACGGGAAACGCCCATTCCGTGATTTCCTGTGCCAATACCGCGGAAATACCGCCAAGCAGGCCTACCAGGGCAAAGGTGCGGATGCCGGCAATTCGCTCGCCGGATTTCTGTTCCCGGGCATCCCATCCCCGCTCCAGGCCAATGATGGCGCCAAGCAAAAGCGCAACGGCGAGGTCGAGAGTGGTCTGGTTTCCGGCCAGAAACTGGGAAGCAAGATCATCCATGGGAGGGCGTAGGCTCCTGTTAATAATTGAATATGTTGATGATAGCAGCAGGTGCAACCGGTCGTTACACCTCTAAGAAGATTCCCGTAACCGCCTTACTTTCCCGTTAGGGGTCTGGTAAGCTTCGCGACCCTGAAATTCGCAGTTACCTGATTTTCATCAACCGTGCAGCAAACTGAAACCGTGACGATCCTTCCGCCCTAGCGCTCAGCTTCCTCTTCCTCTGGTTTAATCCCCTGAGACATATCCCTGTAGCCAACGTGAGATAGGTTGGGTGCAATCGACGGTTTTATCTCAGTTTTTTTATCTCCACAGCAATCCGGAAACCCGACATTATGGTGAATTCCCTAAAAGCCAACTGGCTTTCGAACATTCGTGGCGATGTGCTCGCCGGTATCGTCGTGGCGCTGGCACTGATCCCGGAGGCCATTGCCTTCTCGATCATTGCCGGTGTCGATCCCAAAGTGGGTCTTTACGCCTCTTTTTGTATTGCGGTGATCATTGCCTTCGTGGGTGGCCGTCCCGGCATGATTTCGGCAGCCACTGGCGCCATGGCCCTGTTGATGGTGACACTGGTTAAAGAGCATGGTCTCGAGTATCTCCTTGCTGCGACGCTGCTGACCGGTGTTCTTCAGATTGCCGCTGGCTACCTTAAGCTCGGCGGCCTGATGCGGTTCGTCTCGCGCTCGGTGGTAACCGGTTTTGTAAACGCCCTGGCCATCCTTATTTTTATGGCGCAGCTGCCCGAACTGACGAATGTTACCTGGCATGTCTACGCCATGACGGCGGCCGGCCTCGGCATCATCTACCTGTTCCCGCTGCTGCCCCGGATCGGCAAGATCCTGCCTTCACCTCTGGTGTGCATTGTGGTTCTGACCGGCGTTGCCATGTACCTGAACCTCGACATCCGCACGGTCGGTGATATGGGCGAATTGCCCGATACTCTGCCGATCTTCCTGTGGCCGGATGTGCCCCTGAACCTGGAAACCCTGATGATCATCCTGCCGTACTCCGTGGGGCTGGCTGTTGTGGGGCTGCTGGAATCGATGATGACCGCAACCATCGTCGATGACCTGACCGACACCACCAGTGACCGCAACCGTGAGTGCAAGGGTCAGGGCATTGCCAACATCGGCTCCGGCCTGCTTGGTGGTATGGCGGGCTGCGCGATGATCGGGCAGTCCATTATCAATATCAAATCCGGCGGCCGTACCCGGCTGTCGACACTGACTGCCGGTGTGTTCCTGCTGATTATGGTGTTGGTGCTGGACAAGTGGCTGGTCCAGATCCCCATGGCGGCCCTCGTTGCTGTGATGATCATGGTGTCGATTGGTACCTTCAGTTGGGGCTCGATCAAGAACCTGCGGGAACATCCGCTTTCAACCAACATCGTGATGGTTGTTACGGTGATTGTGGTGGTTGCCACCCATAACCTGGCGTTCGGCGTTCTGGCCGGCGTTCTGCTGGCGGCCCTGTTTTTTGCCAACAAAGTTGGCCATTACATGCTGGTGACCTCTGAGCTGGATGAAGCAAGCGATACCCGCACCTACACAGTGGTGGGCCAGGTGTTTTTCAGTTCCTCGGAAAAATTCACGGAATCCTTTGATTTCAAGGAAGCAGTCGATAATGTGGTCATTGATCTGAGCCGGGCCCATTTCTGGGATATCACCGCAGTCGGTGCCCTGGACAAGGCGGTCATCAAGTTCCGCCGGGAAGGCGCGGAAGTTGAGGTTATCGGGCTGAATGAAGCCAGTGCCACGATTGTTGACCGCTTTGGCGTGCACGACAAGCCGGACGCCGTTGACCAGCTGATGGGGCACTGACATGACACAGACCAAGGAATCCAACAGCGATCGCAGTCAGAATAACAATCACAAGGATCATGAAGGCGAGGTTGAGATGTTACGAGTAGTTGCCTGTATTGATGGCTCCCAGGCGGCGCCGGCGGTTTGCGATTACGCAGCCTGGGCCAGCAAGCACATGGAAACGCCCATGATGCTGCTGCACGTGCTGGACGAGGAACGTTATCCGGCGGAGCCGGATCTGGCTGGCAACATTGGTCTGGGCAGCCGTGAACAGCTGCTCGAAGACCTGGCAGAGCTGGACCGCAAGCGCGCCAAGCTGGCCCTGGAACACGGCCACCACATGCTGGACGAAGCGGCAAAGCGGGTCAGCGAATCCGGTATCAATGACGTGGTGCAGCGTCAGCGCCATGGTGACCTGACCGAGTCTCTGCTGGCGCTGGAGAATCAGACCCGCCTGCTGGTCATGGGGCTGCACGGTGAAAGCAGTTCCGAGCGTGACACCCACATCGGCAGTCAGTTGGAGACGGTGATTCGCAGCATGCACCGCCCGATTCTCCTGGTGCCGGACGACTATACCCAGCCCCGCAGCGCCATGCTGGCCTTCGATGGCAGCGCTACGGCGTTCAAGGGCGTGGAATTGCTGGCTGGCAGCCCGGTTCTGAAAGGCATGCCGTTGCATCTGGTGATGGTTGGACCGGACACCAACGACCGCTGGGAGCAGCTCAGGAAAGCCGAGAAAATGCTGGCAGGTCTGGAATCCGAGATCACTCTGGCGATCCGGGCCGGGGATGTGGAACCCGCGTTGCACGCCTACCAGGAAGAACACGACATCGACATCCTGGTGATGGGCGCCTATGGGCACTCCCGCATCCGTCAGTTCCTGGTGGGCAGTACAACCACCACGATGCTGAAAACCGCCAAAAAGCCCCTGGTGGTGCTTCGCTAGGTTACTTCCTGGGCCAATTCGGCCAGATAGGCCATCGCCGCGCGGTGGCCTTGCTGATACCCCAGATCCAGCTTGTTCAGATCCGTGGTCAACCGGCTTACCGGAAAATCCTCCGGTGGCGCGATAATCCGGAGCCGGCAGTCCTCCGGCGGATTTCGAATGAATTCCAGTGTCTCGTTGTATCTTTCGCCCCGCCGGATTATGGCCTCGGCGAGCCCCGGTTGCTCCCGGAACATCCGCTTGGTGAGCGCCGGAAACGCCAACGGCTTCTTCTCATAGCCCAGCGGTCGGGAAAGCACCACCGTGATATCCCGGGCTCCCCGGCGATAGGCCTCCGCAACCGGAATGGAATCGGCAATTCCGCCATCACTCATGGGCTCGTCCTCCACTCTTGGATAATCACGGTAGGCCAGGGGAATGGAGCAGGAGGCGGTGAGCACGTTGTGGATGTTCTGGTCGTCGACCGGAAAATACCGGGCCTCACCGGTCACCACCGACGTGGTTGCCACCCAGAGTTTGGTGGTGCCAGACAGGTAGCGTTCCAGATCGAGTGGTACTTCCTGGTAAGACTGATGCCAGAGCCAGTGAACATCGCACAAATGCCCGCCCTGGAAGAAACGCCCCCAGTTGATGAATTCCGGCCGACAGGCGTGGTCGGTGATTACTCGATGATTTCGGCCGTGATGGCCGCAGAGGTAGCCGATGAGATTGGTTGAGCCCGCGGAGACGCCCCAGGCTTCCGTGAAAGGCTGATGCCGCTTTTCGAGAAAGGCATCGAGTACGCCGGCGGCGAAGATGCCGCGCATGGCGCCACCTTCGACAACGAGGGCATTGCTGGTTGTGGTGTCACTGTGGGTCTGGAGCATCCGTTCCCCCTATCTTGTGTGTTCTCCGGTCATGCCAATACATGAACTCAGCTTACCAGTTCGACGGTCGCTTTGGGCAGTCGGATGTGCCCTCAGGCGCTGTTGCCGGCCGCCACACCCGAAGCCCAGGCCCACTGGAAATTATGGCCGCCGAGGTGGCCGGTCACGTCCACCACCTCACCGATGAAATACAGGTTTGGCTTCTCCAGCACCGCCATGGTTTTGGAGGAGAGCTGGCGTGTATCCACACCCCCCAGGGTAACCTCTGCCGTGCGGTAGCCCTCGGTTCCCGCCGGCTTGATCGACCAATGGCCGAGGACATCGGCAACCTGCTCAATATCGCTGTTCTTGTAGCCCTGCAAGGGACCGGTCCAGCCCTGCAGTTCGTTGAAGGCCTGGGCAAACCGTTTTGGCAGGTGCTGGGTCAGGTAGTTTGCAATGGTTGACTGCGGGCGGGTTTTCCGGAGGTTCAGCAGGTCATCCTTGATGCGGCAGGCCGGCAGCAGATCGATGGCCAGGCTGTCGCCCGGCTCCCAGAAACTGGAAATCTGGAGCATCGCCGGGCCACTGAGCCCGCGATGGGTGACCAGCATCGGTTCCCGGAAGTGCTGGTCATGGCACTGCACGTCAACGGGACAACTGACACCGGACAAAGGCGCGAGCTGGTCTTTCAATTCCGGCTGCAGGGTAAAGGGTACCAGGCCCGCGCGGGTGGGAAGTATGTCCAGCCCGAACTGCTCGGCTACCCGGTAACCGAATGCGGTGGCGCCCATGGTGGGAATCGACAGGCCACCGGTGGCGATCACCAGGGATTCACAGGTGAGATCGCCGGAGCCGACGCTCAGGCGGTAGCCGCTGTCGATTTCGGTAATGCGGTCGACCGTTGTTTTCATTCTCACTTCTGCTCCTGCCCACTCGCATTCGGTCAGCAGCATGTTGAGGATATCCTTGGCGCTGTCCTTGCAGAACAACTGGCCAGGGGCTTTTTCCTCATGCTCAATGCCGTGCCGGTCTACCAGTTCCAGAAAATCCTGGGGCGTGTAGCGCTTGAGTGCGGAAATGCAGTAGTGCGGGTTGTCCGACAGGAAGTTGGCGGGCGTGCTGTTCAGGTTGGTGAAGTTGCAGCGGCCGCCGCCGGACATGAGGATTTTCTTGCCTGGCTTGTTGGCGTGGTCCAGCACCAGCACCCTGCGGCCGCGATAGCCGGCGGTTGCCGCACACATCAGGCCCGCCGCGCCGGCGCCGAGGATGATTACGTCGTACTGTGATGCTGAAACTGCCGTCATACTGCCCGCCGTTGGAAAGAAAACGGCGGGCAGTATACCAGTCTCAGGGCAGGTAGACGGAGCCTTCCATGAAGAATGCAGCCTGGCCGGCGATGTCGACCCGATCCCCCTTCAACTCGCAGTGCAGCACGCCGCCCCGGGCTGAAACCTGCCGGGCGTCGAGCCGTGTCTTGCCCAGTTTTTCTGACCAGTAGGGCACGAGCACGCTGTGAATGGAGCCGGTAACCGGGTCTTCATCAATACCGGCGCCCGGAGCGAAATAGCGGCTGACGAAATCGCAGTCTTCGCCAGGTGCGGTGATGATCAGCCCCTGATTGCCGATTTGCTTGAGTTTGCGCAGATCCGGTTGAGCAGATCGCACGGCGTCCTCATCCCTCAGAACCACCATGTAATTGGTGTCGTTTGGAACAAAAAACGAAGCATCAGGCGCGTTATCCAGGGCTTCCCGAATCAGTGCCGGCGTGCTCTGTTCCTCGAAAGCCAGATTCGGGAAATCCAATACCAGCCAGCCATCATCGGCCTGCCGGACGGAGAGTGGGCCGCTTTTGGAGCGAATGCGAATCTGATCTTTGTCCCAGCCAAGTTTGTTGAAGATGACCCAGGCGCTGGCCAAAGTGGCGTGGCCACACAAGGGTACTTCGATGCCCGGAGTGAACCAGCGAATGTGGAAATCGGCTTCGTCCCCCTCAGGCAGCTGCACGAAGAAGGCGGTTTCGGAGAGGTTGTTCTCAATGGCAAGCGAGAGCATGGTTTCGTCCGGAAGCCAGCTTTCCAGCGGCATGACCGCGGCCGGGTTGCCACCGAAAATCTTGCTGGTAAAAGCATCAACCTGGTAAATGGGGTAGGTCATGGCTGTTCTCCTGATGGGCGGTTTCGACTGATGATAACGCGCCTGGGGGTGCCGTACCGAGTCGTTCTTGCCGTTCAGTTCTTTTCCCTGCGCAGGTCCAGCGGGTCGAGCAGCCCGGTGGCAATGGCTGTGCCGGTAACATCCGGCAGGCGATCGGCGCCCAGGCGTTTCATGACTCGTGCCCGGTAGAGATCAATCGTCTTGACACTGACATCCAGCTGTTCTGCGATTTCCCGGCTCGTGTAGCCCTGGGCCAGTGGCAGGAACACGTCCCGTTCACGGCGGGTGAGGGTGGCCAGCAGGGCTTCGGTTGCCTCATCACCCTGCAACTCTGGAGCGGACTGCTGATGTTCCTGCAGCGCCTGTTGGACGCTGTCCAGGAGCAGTTGTTCATTGAACGGCTTCTCGATGAAATCGAAGGCCCCGGACTTGAACGCCCTCACCACAATGGGAACGTCGGCGTGCCCGGAGACAAAGATGATCGGCAGGTCCAGCCCCCGCTTCTGAAGCTCCTCCTGAACGTTCAGGCCGCCCAGCCCGGGCATCCGCACATCCAGAACCACGCAGCCCGCTTTCTTGTTGCCAACCGCATCCAGGAATTTCCGGCCGTCGCTGTAGGCTTCCACGTTCAAGCCGACCGATTCCAGCAACCACTGGGTGGATTCCAGCATGCCGGCGTCGTCGTCAACCACATAAACGGTGGTGGCTTCCGGTGTCGCTTGATCACTCATCTGGCTGCATCTCCGTGTTCGGGGTTCTGTTCTTGTGGCCCGGGCCGGCCGGGAAACGGCAGATCAGGGAGAGTCCGCCCGTTGCTGCCGGCCTGGCGTCCAGGAAGCCTCCAAAGCCTTCGATAATCGAACGGCTCATCGAGAGCCCGAGGCCAAGCCCCTGGGGCTTGCTGGTATAGAACGGCTGGAACATCTGGCGAATGCCCTGCGCGTCGAGCCCCGGGCCTTCGTCGATGACCTCAATCAGGGTTTCGTTCTGATCGTTGATGCAGGTCGTTATGGCGATCTGCGAGTGTGGGCCCGGGTTGTCCTCACCGCGAGCCTCAACAGTGGCTTCGATACCGTTGCGGATCAGATTGATCAGCACCTGTTCCAGAAGCACCGGGTCGGCGGTGATGACGGGCGCACAACAGGCCAGATTCTCGCGGATCTGCACTTTGTTTTTCTCGGCCTCCCATTGGCAAAGACGGGCGACATTGCTGACGACTTCATTCAGTGCGATTGGTGCGGTCCGCTTCTGCCCCTTGCGCAGGAAGGCTCGCAAACGTTTGATGACCTCCGAGGCCCGGTTGGCATGGTGAACAATCTTCTGGAGGCCATCGTCCACTCGATCGAGGCATTCGGGATTGGTTCGGGCGCTTTTGAGATAGCGCTGGCTGGCGCTGGCAAAGTTCACGATGGTGGCCAATGGCTGGTTCATCTCGTGGGCAATGCTTGAGGCAAGCTCCCCCAGAGTGGCGAGCCTGGCGGTGTGGGCGAGTTCGTCGGCCAGCCTGCGGTTGTTCTCCTCGGACTCTACCCGGGCGGTGATATCCCGGGATACGCTGATGACTTCAATCACAGCGCCAGTGTAGGTTTCCCGAATGGCCCTGCTGGCAATCTCGAACCAGCGGCGGGAACCGTCCCGGTGAATAATCTCAAGGGTCATGGTGGCGTAGCCGTCGTCCCGTAGCTGGTTGCGGGTTTCAGCCAGCTTCTGAACCACCTGATCGCCCCGGAAAATTTCTTCCAGGGGCTTACCCCTCAGTTCTTCCGGCCAGTAGCCCAGCAGCCGCCAGGATGCGGGCGTGGCATCGATAAACCGTCCGTCCGGGGCATGGCGGGAAATGAGGTCGGTGGTGTTCTCGGTAATCAGCCGGTAAAGACGGTTGGAGCGGGTCGCTTCTTCCCGGTTGATGATTTCGTCTGTAGCGTCTCTGGCCCGCGCCAGAACCGTCGAGCTCCCGATATCGGGGACGAACGTCCACACCAGGAAACGCTCGGTGGTGTCTGCCGGAATTCTGGCTTCCACATTCTCGATCGACCGTTCCTGCTCCAGGGACGACTTCACAAGCGCCTGAACGTTGATCGGCAGCAGATGGAACAGCGAGGTCAGGTTGGCGTTCTGGCAAAGATGATGGCTGGCCAGGTTGCCCTCCAGAACGCTGCCTGTCGCATCCAGGATCAAACCGGGTTGCGGGTCGGCGTCATGCAAACTAAATACACTTGGAGTGGAAAAATCGTTCATGGCTTATCGTTATAGTAAATTAACTATAATACGTTGGTATAGTTTCTAGTGTTTTTGCTATCCAATACTATTCTGACCAGCCCGAAGTATAGCTAGTTTAGCGATATTCCTGAATACGCCATAAGAACAACAGTACTCAAGAGGACCACGCAATGACCTCGATATTTGATCAAGGCCTGGCGCCCGTCGACGCCAACTACGCCGTCCAATCCCCCGTTGATTTCATCGAACGGACCGCCACGGTTTACCCGGAGTATCCCGCCGTCATTCACGGGGCCATCCGTTACAACTGGGCGCAGACCTACGAACGTTGCCGCCGTCTGGCATCAGCCCTCAAAGGGCGCGGCATCGGACGCGGTGATACCGTTGCTGTCATGCTTCCGAATATTCCCGCAATGGTGGAAGCCCATTTCGGGGTGCCCATGATTGGCGCGGTGCTGAACACCCTGAACGTTCGCCTGGACGCTGAGGCTATCGCCTTCATGCTGGATCACGGTGAGGCCAAGGTTGTGATTGCCGACCGGGAGTTCGGTGAGGTGATCAGGGACGCCGTCAGCCGGCTGGACACCAAGCCGCTGGTGATCGATGTGGACGATCCAGAGTATGGCGAGGGTGTTCAGGTCAGCGATCTGGACTACGAGGCGTTCCTGCAGGAAGGGGATCCGGCATTCCAGTGGAGCTTCCCGGAGAACGAGTGGGATGCGATCTCTCTGAACTACACCTCCGGCACTACCGGCAATCCAAAAGGTGTGGTCTATCATCATCGTGGCGCCTACATCAATGCCATCGGCAACCAGACAGTCTGGTCCATGGACATGCACCCGGTGTACCTGTGGACCTTGCCGATGTTCCACTGCAACGGCTGGTGCTTCCCCTGGACCATCACCGCCATGGCAGGAACCCACGTCTGCCTGCGCCGGGTTGACCCGGAGAAGATCCTGCAGTTGATCCGCGACCATCAGGTTACCCACATGTGCGGCGCCCCGATTGTGCTTAACGCATTGCTGAACGTGCCGGAATCCGCCAAGGCCGGCATTGATCACGACGTGAAGTCCATGACAGCAGGCGCGGCACCCCCCGCCCAGGTCATTGGTGCCATCGAGGAAATGGGCATCCAGGTGACTCACGTTTACGGTCTGACCGAAGTCTATGGCCCGGTAACCGTTTGTGCCTGGAAATCCGAGTGGGATGCGCTGCCACTGCATGATCGTGCCCGGAAAAAGGCCCGTCAGGGCGTTCGTTATCACACCCTGGCAGGCACCATGGTCGGCGATCCGAACACCATGGAAGCGGTGCCGAAAGACGGCAAAACCATTGGTGAAATCTTCCTGCGCGGTAATACCGTGATGAAGGGCTACCTGAAGAACCCCAAAGCCACCGAAGAGGCCTTCCGGGGTGGCTGGTTCCACACCGGCGACCTGGCGGTATGGCACGAAGACGGCTACATGGAGATCAAGGACCGGCTGAAGGACATTATCATCTCCGGTGGTGAGAACATTTCCACCATTGAGGTTGAGGATACCCTGTACCGCCACCCGGCTGTGCTTGAGGCAGCTGTGGTTGCCCGGCCGGACGAAAAGTGGGGCGAAACCCCCTGCGCCTTTGTGACCCTGAAGCCGGAAGCCGGTCAAGTCAGCGAGGAAGACATCATCAACTTCTGCCGCGAGCACCTGGCCCGGTTCAAGGTACCGAAGACCATCGTCTTCTCGGAGCTGCCCAAAACCTCCACGGGTAAGATCCAGAAGTTCGTGCTGAGGGACCAGGCCAAAGAACTGGACTGATTCCCCGATCGGCTGCGCCGGCCCCGGCGCAGCCGAATTAAACCAGAAAAAACAACGCTGTCAGGCACACGCGCCGCGTGAGCCCGGAGACCTTTTTATGCAAATGTTTCACCGAAAGAACGGGGAAGAGCAGCCGTTCTGGCCGGCCGGTCCCTTCAAGGTTCGTCTGCCGTTCGTTCATTACCGCTGGGAGTTCGCGGAGATGGTGCAGGCTCTGATCATGTTCGTGGTCAGCCTGGCCATGATTCCCCTTCTTGAGAAATACCTGGGTGTGCCCTACGACGTGGCTCTGGCTTACGTGGTGATCTGTGGTATCGGTTTCATGCTGCCGGCACTGCTGGGTGTTCCCCTGGTTCCGGGCTGGATTACGCCGGGGATTCCTGTGGTTCTGCTGTTCCTGAGCGACTATGAGCCGGGCCCCGAGGCGATTCAGGCGCTGTTCGCGCTGCAGTTCCTGGTGTTCATTATCTTCCTGGTTCTGGGTATTACCCGCCTGGGCAGCAAACTGGTGGAGCTGATTCCCCGTTCCATGAAAGGCGGGATTATCATCGGTGCCGGTATCGCCGCCCTGATGGGTGAGATTGAGGCAGGCGGACGTCTCGCCAACACGCCGATCTCCCTGATCATCGGTGGCCTGGTGTGCCTCTACCTGATGTTCTCGGTATCGTTCAAAGGTTTTGTGGAAAGCAATTCAATCGCCCGCAAGATTGCCAACTACGGCATGGTGCCGGGTATGGTGGTTGCGATCCTGGTTGGCTTTGCAACTGGCGAATACGAGGTGCCCAATGTGGAGTGGGGCATCACCAAACCCGCGTTTGATGAGCTGTGGAACTACCTGCCGTTCGCCGTCGGATTCCCGGATGCCAACGTCTTCCTGTACGCCATTCCCACGGCGGTGATCGCCTACGTGATTGCCTTCGGCGATATCGTGGTCGGCCAGTCATTGATGAACCGCGTTGATCATCTGCGCAAAGACGAAGATATCGATAACAGCATCGACCGGGTGCATCTGGTAACCGCTATCCGCAATGGTGGCCACGCGTTCTTCGCACCCTATCCGGGGCTGGCGGGCCCGATCTGGACGGCTGTCACTGCCACCATGGCCGAGCGCTACAAGTACGGTCGTAACGCCATGGACTCCATCTACAGTGGCGGCGGTACTTTCTGGATTACGGGTTTTATTGCGCTTTTCGTTCTGCCGCTGGTGAGCTTCTTCCAACCGGTGCTGCCGATTGCCCTGTCACTGACACTGCTGCTGACCGGCTATATCTGCCTGATGGTAGGCCTGGAGCAGCTGGAGAATAACACCGAGCGTGGCATCGCCGGCACTATGGGTGTGGTTCTCGCGGTATACGGTGCAGGTTGGGGCCTGGCCACCGGCGCCGTCCTCTATTTCCTGATTGAACGTACCAAATTGCTTGGCTTTACCGCCGACCCGGAAGCGCCGGGCGTGAAAGCCGCGGAAGAGCACTAAACCTGCGTCTTCCGGCTCTGCACCGGAAGGCGTTGACCCCCTGTGTGTCCTTGGGAGGCCTCGTGCCTCCCTTTTTTATGCCTGAATGTTTCCCTGAGCATGGGCGTTGACAGAATGTCATTTCGTGACAATTTGTCTAATTTTTCCTCCTGAAGTATTCCTTCCGCGCGGTTTCCGGGTTTAAACTGCCAGAACTGATGAAATTTTGTCCGCTGTTCAATACTGATAACAACACTACAAAAACAGGAGGCAGTCATGACCATCAGCTCCACGCCCGAGGGGGTGTCCGTTGAGCCGAGACATCTGCGGTTCGATGTCAGCGAGGATCTGAAAACGCTCTGGCATGGCAACGATGCTTTCCGGACCGCGTTCTTCAACGCCCTTTCCCTGCAATTTCCCGATGGCGAGCAGCAGTTTATCAATGCCGTAAGGCTCTATCGGGACAAGATCGAGGATCCAAAGCTTAAAGCGGAGATCCGCGGATTTATTGGCCAGGAAGCCCTGCACAGCAGGGAGCACAAGGATTACAACGAGGCCCTGAAGGCCCGGGGCTACGATATTGATGCCCTGGACCAACGGTTCCGCAAGCATATGGAGTGGGTGGGTAAACTGCCACCAAGCCGCCAACTGGCAGGTACCTGTGGCGCCGAGCACTACACCGCCGTCCTGGCCAATGCCATCCTGAGCCACCCGGAGTGGATGGAAGGCGCCACGCCGACCATGGCAAAGCTCTGGAGATGGCATGCGATTGAGGAAACCGAACACAAATCCGTCGCCTTTGATGTTTACCGGGAATGTGTCGGCAATGAACAGCTTCGCCGGATCGTCTTCCTCTTTGTTACCTGGAATTTCTTCAAGTACACCTTTTTGAATACCTGTAGCCTGCTGAAGGCCGATGGCAAACTCTGGAGCCTGCGCACCTGGGTTGGCGGGTTTAATTTTCTCTGGGGCAAGCCCGGAGTGCTCCGCAAGTGTCTGCCGGAATTCCTGGCGTATTTCCGTAAAGGCTTTCACCCCTGGCAGCAGGACAACCGCGAGCTGCTCGAGCAGAATCTCCGTGAGCTGGATATGACATCGGCAGCACGATAGGGCCGGGTTGCTGAAATTCTGATCGCGGTGTGTAAGACTGTGCGGCACAAAGAATAACGACAATAAAGGGGGCTTCCGTTCGAGAAGCTACCCGGAGCTGGAGGCCCACCATGCGAGTTGGTTTGATCGTCGATTCTGCGTGCGACTTACCCTATGAGTTCAGCCGCAAGCACGACCTGTTCGTGCTGCCGGTAACCGCTGTAATCGATGGCCAGACCTACATAGACAAGCATGATCCGGTTCGGACCCAGGAGTTCTATCAGAGCGGCCTGTTGCAGAAAGGACATCAGGCGGAAACCCGCGCCTTCACCGCAGAGCAGATACACGAACTGTTCATGGAGAAGATCGTCACCCAGTTCGATGTTGCTATCTGCGAGACGGTCACGAAATCCCGAAGCCTGATTTTCCAGAATGCCACCGAGGCTATGAACAGTGTCCTGGCGAATTACGAAGGTGCGCGGGAGGCCGCCGGTCGTGATGGCCGGTTCTTTATGCGTGTGATCGACAGTAAACAGATTTTTGCCGGCCAGGGCCTGCTGGCAGCCCACACGCTCAAGCTGATCGGCCAGAATGTGTCCAAGAATGCCCTGCGCCATGAGGTGGAAACCTTCAGCGACAAGATCTACACCTGCGTCATTCCGAGGGATCTGCACTACATCCGTGAACGGGCACGGCGGCGTGGCGACAAGAGTGTATCGGCGCTGGTTGCCTTCCTGGGCAAAGCACTGAACATTACGCCGGTTATCTTCGGGCAAGGGGCCGAGGGCCAGCCCGCGGCCAAAACCCGGAGTTTCGACGTGGCCGTGGAAAAGGTGATGAACTATGCCGCTGCCCGTGTCGAAGCCGGGCTTCTGACACCCTATGTAAGCCTGTCCTGTGGTCTTACCTGGACGGAGATCGAGGATTTGCCCGGGCTCAACCGACTGCGCGATGCTTGCGAACGCAATGGTGTGGAACTGCTGCTCTCCCAGATGGGGATTACCAGCAGCATCTACGTTGGCCCCGGCAGTCTTTGCCTCGCACTTGCTGCGGAACCCCACACCTTCAACGATTTTCAGTAACTCCTTCTCAGAGTGCGTGACTGAATCATACTGGCCCGGCCGCGCCTCTCCACCTGTAGTTTTGGCAAACCTGCCAGCGTTTCGTTCGTGTTAGCCTCTGGCCTGTGTGTTTCATTTCTTCAACAGGACAACTGACGCCATGACCAAAGGCAAAACGGATCTCGCCAACCAACTGCTTGAGCAGCATGTGAAACATGAGCTGGCTTCGCTAAAGGGCGCAAAGCTGCGCAAGTTCCTGGAGCAGGAGCTCGATGAGCTCTGGCATTATGCCGGCGAGATAACCCTTGGCCGGATAACCTCGGAAGAGCAGGTGATGGGCGTTATCCAGCGTATCGTTATGGACATGGAACTGGATGCAGGCATTCCGGAACTGGCTGCGGAGATGGCCACCGAGGTGCTCAATGCCGATGTGCAGTCAAAGACCACCCTGGGCGAGATCATCACCCGCGAACAGGCCACGGGCTTTCTGGAGGAAGCTCTGGAGCTCCGGCAGCAACGTGAACGGGTGATCAGCGAGATCATGGCGCACCCGGTCTATCAGGAGCTGGTGTCCAATGTGGTGTACCACGGCCTGGTGAACTACCTGTACGAGGATAACCTGATCACCAAGTCTGTGCCGGGCGTTGGTTCGATGATGAAATTTGGCAAGCGGATGGCCAACCGGGCGGTGCCGGGGCTGGATGAAACCTTTGAGCGTCGACTGAAAGCCTGGTTGTCTGACAGCCTGCCCGGTTTGATCAGCCGCAGTGAGCAATTCCTGCACAGTGCCCTGTCTGATGAGGAGCTGCGCGACAGTGTGATGGCCGCCTGGGTGTCTTTGGAGGATCGCACCATTGCCGAGCTTCACGAGGGGCTCGGAGACGTGCAGCTGCAGGAGTTTGTGGTGCTTGGCTATGAGTTCTGGCTGCAGTTTCGCAAGACCGGATACTTTGAGAACTGTGCCCGGGCCGTGGTTTCCCACCTGTTCGACAAATATGGCGAGCGCCCGCTTACAGACCTGCTGGGCGATATGGGGGTAAGCCGTGAGGTTGTTATGGCGGAGATAGATGCCTACGCAATTCCGGTTATAGACGTGTTACGTGAAGAGGGCTATGTTGAGGCCCTGGTTCGTCGGCGGCTTGCGCCATTTTACAAGTCCGCCGCTGCGCGTAAGATTCTCCAGCAGGAGGCCTGAGTCTGAGATTGTCGGCAGGGCCCCGGGGAAGGTTTCGTTCAGGATTTTGAGAGGGCATGACGTTGATATCGGATCTGTTCTGGGCCTATCTGGTTGCCATTACATTGCTCACCATCACGCCCGGTGTGGATACCCTGCTGGTGATGCGTAATACCGGCCGGGGCGGTTTGCGGGATGGGTGCGTGACCAGTGTCGGCATCTGTAGCGGCCTGTTCATTCATGCCACGCTCTCGGCGCTGGGCATCTCCCTCCTGTTGGTGGAAACCGCCTGGGCATTTTCTGCATTGAAGTGGGCCGGCGCTTGCTACCTGGTCTGGCTCGGCATCGGTTCGTTGCGCCAGGCCCTTCGCCGGGGTGACGCGCCTGCGGCAAAGGACGTAGCGGTCGCCCGCCGGAAGGTTGGCTTGGCGGTGTCCTTTCGTGAGGGCCTGCTATCCAACGTTCTTAATCCCAAAACCGCCCTGTTCTACATGGCTTTGCTGCCACAGTTTGTGGATCCGGCAGGCAACGCCTTTCAGCAATCGCTGATGCTGGCCGGTGTGCATTTTCTGCTGGCAATGCTCTGGCAGTGTGGTCTGGCCTGGGTGGTGGTTACGTTTCGGAGTCTTGGTGTAAACGCGCGTGTAAAGCGAACGCTGAACGGCCTGACGGGAGGGTTTTTCGTGGCCATGGGCGCCAAGCTGGCCAGCACCTGACGCAATCACGGAACTTCAGGCAAAGAAAAAGGGAAGCCTCGGCTTCCCTTTTTTGTTCCAGTTCCGGATGATTACTTTTCCAGATACTGAAGCTTGTTCGGCTTGCCATCCCACTCTTCAGCGTCTGGCAGTGGATCTTTCTTTTCGGTGATGTTCGGCCATTTGGCGGCCAGATCGGCATTCAGCTCAACAAACTGGACCTGATCGGCCGGCAGTTCGTCTTCCGAGAAAATGGCTTCGGCCGGGCACTCTGGCTCGCACAGGGCGCAGTCGATACATTCGTCCGGGTCGATTACCAGAAAGTTCGGTCCCTCGTAGAAGCAGTCTACCGGACAGACTTCCACGCAGTCTGTGTACTTACACTTGATGCAGTTATCAGTAACGATAAACGCCATAGTCAGATCCCTGGTCCAGTGGTCGGTCAGTCTCATCAGGAGCGCCGTCGGGCGCTGCCGTTATATTTTGGTGCGCGATATTGTAGGGAGCGACCCGCACAGCCGCAAGCGTTCGACTGCTATAACCTTATTACACAGATCAATTCTTCGCTATTTCTTCATCAACGCCTTCAGTTCGTAAAGCTGATTCATGGCATCCCGGGGGGTTAGTCCGTCGAGGTCCATGTCTTTAAGTGCCTCTTCCACGGCGCTGGGCTCCAGGCTGGCGAACATGTCGCCCTGGTAAACGGATTCATTTACCTTTGCTGCCGGCTTGGCCAGGGATGCGTTGTTGCCCTGTTCGGCGGCCGAGGCTGCCGGCGCCGCTGGCGAAGCGCTGCCCTCCAGGTGGGAGAGCTGGGTTTTGGCGTTACGGATCACATCCTGTGGCACGCCTGCCAGCTTTGCTACCTGCAGACCGTAGCTCTGGCTTGCCGGGCCATCATGCACGTTGTGCAGGAACACGATGCTGTCATCGTGTTCGGTGGCCGTCAGATGGACGTTTACGGCATGTTGCAGCTCATCGGCCAGCTGGGTCAGCTCGAAATAGTGGGTGGCAAACAGCGTGTAGCAGCGTATCTCCCGGGCAAGGTGTTCGGCAGTAGCCCAGGCCAGGGACAGGCCATCAAAGGTGCTGGTGCCACGACCAACCTCGTCCATCAACACCAGACTGTGCTCGGTGGCGTTGTGCAGGATGTTGGCGGTTTCGGTCATTTCCACCATGAAGGTGGAGCGGCCGCCGGCGATATCGTCCGAGGAACCCATGCGGGTAAAAATCCGGTCCACGGGGCCGATCACTGCCCGGTTGGCGGGCACGAAACTGCCGGTGTAGGCGAGCAGCGCAATCAGCGCGGCCTGACGCATATAGGTGGATTTACCGCCCATGTTCGGGCCGGTTATCACCAGCATGCGGCGCTGGGTGTCCATTAGCAGATCGTTCGGTACGAAGGGCTCGTCCAGCAACTGTTCAACCACCGGATGGCGCCCTTCCTCAATGTCAAAACCCGGGGATTCGCTGAACTCCGGCGCGGAAAAGCGCAGAGAGGTGGCGCGCTCGGCAAAATTACTCAGCACATCCAGTTCTGCCAGTGCCTGCGCGGCATCCTGAAGTGGCGCAAGTTGCCCGGCGACGGTTTCCAGTACGTCATCGTAAAGGCCTTTCTCACGGGCCAGGGCCCGGCTCTTGGCACTCAGGGCCTTGTCCTCGAACTCCTTGAGTTCCGGCGTGATGAATCGCTCGGCGTTTTTCAGGGTCTGCCGGCGAATATAATCCACCGGCGCCTGATCGGACTGGGCCCGGCTTATTTCGATGTAGTAGCCGTGGACCCGGTTGTAACCTACTTTGAGGGTGCTGATACCGGTGCGATCCCGCTCCCGGGTTTCGACATCCAGCAGATACTGGCCGGCGTTTTCGCTGATGTTGCGCAGCTCGTCCAGCTCCTCGTCGAAGCCTTCCCGGATGACCCCGCCTTCACGGATCACGACCGGGGGATTGTCGATGATGGCGCGCTCCAGCAGATCCGCCAGTTCCGGGTATTCCCCAATGATGGTCGCCAGCCTGACGACGTGGTGGGAATTGACCGGTTTCAGGGTTTCCTGCAGGTCCGGCAGGGCCTGGAAGGCATCCCGAAGCCGCGCCAGGTCTCTTGGGCGGGCCGAACGAAGGGCGACCCGTGCGAGCACGCGCTCAATGTCGCCAACAGCTTTCAGCAGATCGTGCACCGGCTCATAGTGGAACCCGTCCAGCAGTGCCGATACCGCCTGCTGACGCTGGCGGACGATTTCCACATCCCGAAGCGGCCGATTCAGCCAGCGCCGGAGTTCCCGTCCACCCATGGATGTGGCGGTGCGGTCCATGACCCAGGCGAGGGTATACTGGTGGCCGCCCATGAGATTGGTGTCAATTTCCAGATTGCGACGGCTGGCCGCGTCCAGGATGACTGCTTCATCGCGCCGTTCGCGGGTCAGCTTGCGAATATGGGGCAGGGCGGTACGCTGGGTTTCCTTGGCATACTGCAGCAGGCAGCCCGCGGCACAGACGGCGAGATTGAGTTCCTCGCAGCCGAAACCTGTCAGGTCCCTGACCTGAAGCTGATGGGTAATAACCCTGCGGGCCGTATCGGATTCGAAGAGCCAGGGCCCCTGACGGCGTATTCCGGTGAAACCCTCCAGAACGTCCTCGTAGGGAAAATCCTCGCTGATCAGGATTTCCGCCGGACGCAGGCGCTGCAGTTCGCCCTGCAGGGCCTCCAGGTTTTCCAGCTCCGACACGGCAAAACGGCCGCTGGAAATATCGAGCGAGGCAAAACCGAACTGCTCCCGATGGTTATAGATAGCCACCAGTAGATTGTCCCGTCGATCCTCCAGGTAGGCGTCGTCGCTCAGGGTCCCCGGTGTGACGATCCTCACCACCTGTCGCTCAACCGGACCCTTGCTGGTGGCAGGATCTCCGATCTGTTCGCAGATGGCGATGGATTGACCTGCCCGAACCAGCCGGGCAATGTAGCCCTCAGAAGAGTGATAGGGGATGCCGGCCATGGGGATCGGATTGCCGCCAGATTGGCCCCGGGCGGTGAGGGTAATACCCATCAGCTCGGCCGCTTTCTTGGCATCTTCGTAGAACAGTTCGTAAAAGTCCCCCATGCGGTAAAAAACCAGTTCATTGGGGTGCTGGCCCTTGATCTTCAGGTACTGCTGCATCATTGGGGTGTGCTTGGAAAGATCGGTCTGAGCTGCTGACATGAACGGGTCCGGTAGCCTTGCTTTGGATGAAGGCGTGAATTGTAAGAAAATAACCGCCGTGATGAAACGAAGGAGGTCATTATGCTGGCCAGCGATCAGGAATTGGAAGAGGCAGGCAACCGCCTTGGTGAACGACTGCTGACAACCGGCCGTACCGTTGCGACGGCGGAGAGTTGCACCGGCGGCTGGGTTGCGAAGGTACTGACCGATCGTGCCGGTTCTTCGGCCTACGTGCTGGGTGGCCTGGTCACGTACAGCAATGAGGCCAAGCAGGGGCTTCTGGGCGTAACCCGGAAATCGCTGGATGAACACGGTGCGGTCAGCGAACCGGTGGTGCGGGAAATGGTTGCCGGTGCCCTGGTGGCGACAGATGCTGACGTTGCCGTGGCTATCAGTGGTGTTGCCGGGCCCGGCGGTGGCAGCGATGACAAGCCTGTGGGCACCGTCTGGTTTGCCTGGGGTAGCAGCCCGGCCTCCACCGTGGCCGTGGTAAAGCACTTTGAGGGCGATCGTGATCAGGTCCGCAGGCAGGCCGTTCTCTTTGCCCTTCAAGGGGTTAACAATTTTGTGGACGAAGTCTGACGGCTTTCACATCCGGAGGGGTTGGTCTCCTCTGCGGGTTATGTTTTAATACTGTTCAAATATACAGGGAATGGGCTGTTCGAGCTGTACAGATTCCCGATTCACTATTTCGCTGCCAGCCTTTTCCTGAGGGTGGCGGCCCAGGCGACAGAGGGTTTGCACTGATGGAAGACAACCGCAAGAAAGCATTGAGCGCAGCACTTGGGCAGATTGAGCGCCAGTTCGGCAAGGGCGCCGTGATGAAAATGGGCGATCAGCCCCGCGAAGCCATTCCTGCGGTCTCCACCGGTTCCCTTGGCCTGGACGTTGCCCTGGGTATTGGCGGTCTTCCATATGGTCGAATTTGCGAAATCTACGGTCCGGAAAGTTCCGGTAAGACGACGCTCACCCTGCAGGTAATTGCCGAAGCACAAAAAGCCGGCAAAACCTGCGCATTCGTGGATGCCGAGCACGCGCTCGATCCGGTTTACGCCGAAAAGCTGGGCGTCAATGTGGACGACCTTCTGGTGTCCCAGCCGGATACCGGTGAGCAGGCCCTGGAAATTGCCGACATGCTGGTTCGTTCCAATGCGGTAGACGTGATCATCGTGGACTCCGTGGCGGCCCTGACCCCGAAAGCGGAAATCGAGGGTGAAATGGGCGACAGCCACGTAGGTCTGCAGGCGCGACTGATGTCCCAGGCGCTTCGCAAGCTGACCGGTAATGTCAAACACGCTAACTGCCTGATGATTTTCATCAACCAGATCCGTATGAAAATCGGGGTTATGTTTGGCTCGCCCGAAACCACCACCGGTGGTAACGCGCTGAAATTCTACTCCTCCGTTCGCCTTGATATCCGCCGCATTGGTGCCGTGAAAGATGGTGACGAAGTGGTCGGTAACGAGACCCGCGTGAAAGTGGTCAAGAACAAAGTATCGCCGCCGTTCAAGCAGGCCGAGTTCCAGATTATGTACGGTAAGGGCATTTACCACATGGCGGAAGTGCTGGATATGGGCGTCAAGGAAGGCTTTGTCGACAAGTCCGGAGCCTGGTACGCCTACAATGGCGACAAGATCGGTCAGGGCAAGGCCAACGCCTGCAAGTTCCTGGAAGAAAACATGGACATTGCCAACGAGATCGAAGCCAAGGTTCGGGACAAGTTGATGCCCAAGCCTGAACCCAAGAAAGACGCAAAAGAAGAGCCCGCAGAAGCCAACGGCGAGCTGCTCTAAGCTTGATGTAGGGAGGACGTATGGATGGCATGAAGAAACTTTTGATTGTTGCCCATGCGCCTTCCCCGAACACCCTCCGCCTACGAGAAGCTGTGGATGAGGGTGCCCGCCATGAAGATATCGAAAACGTTGAAGTAACCGTTCTGGCACCGTTGGATGCCGGTCCCGAAGACGTTCTTGCCTGCGACGCCATTATTCTGGGCACCACTGAGAATCTCGGGTATATGAGTGGTGCTTTAAAAGACTTCTTCGATCGCAGCTACTATCCCTGCCTCGAGAAAACCCAGGGGCTACCTTTTGCCTATTACATTCGCGCCGGCCATGACGGCACGGGCACCAAGCGGGCAATAGAAAGCATTACTACCGGGCTACGCTGGAAGCTGGTCCAGGAGCCTTTGATCTGCCGGGGTGAATACCGGGAAGAGTTTGAAGATCAGTGTCGGGAGCTGGGGATGTATGTTGCGGCCAGCCTTGACGCCGGGCTGGTTTGATTCCGAAGGCCTGGCTCAGCTGGCAAACCGGTTGTAGAAGCCTTCAATCCGCGACAGGGCATTGTCGACAGTTCGTGAATAGCCCTTCTTGTCCAGGCAATAGCTGAACTGGACACTGACGCGATAGCCGGTCTGGAAGGGCTGGCATTCCACCACCCGGGCACAAACCCGCGATTCGCTGATGTACTTGCCGTCAAAATCCATGAACAGACGGGCGCCCGGCTCTACTGGTCGGGGGCATAGCACTGCCATTCCGTACCGGTTGAGGTCCAGGCAGGTAACCGGCGTGGGGTGTTTGCCACGACCAAGGAAGCTACGCTCCCGGAGCTGGACCTTCAGGCAGGAGGCGGGGTAACGATCCTTGATTCTGCGCTCTGCGGAATCATTGGTCATACGCTGGCGTCCGTTGCGTGCATTGTTTTTATGGTTGGGACATAAAGTGTAGTTCCGGAAAGGCTGGCTGAAAAATGAGCGGCGGCGGAATTGTGAACTGCCTAACAAAATCCCGCGCAATGTGCGCGACTCCAGAAATCTTCGTGCTGAACGCGACAGAGCCGACCGCAGAATCTACAATGACCGGCCAATGTGTTAACCGTTACAGGACCAAACCTTGAAGTCACTGCCTCTGCACCAGCTTTACAAAGCCTGTGTTCTGAAAGATCTGCCGTTCAAAACCACCAAGCAACTGGAGCCCCTGGCTGAAATCGTTGGCCAGAACCGTGCCCAGGAGGCTGTGCGTTTTGCTCTGGCAATGCCCCATGGCGGTTACAACGTCTATGCCGTTGGCCGTAATGGCCTGGGTAAGCGCACCATGATGCTGCGTTACCTCGAGCATCATGTGGATACGGATCAGCAGAGCCATGACTGGTGCTACGTGGCCAACTTCGAGGAGCCGCGCATTCCGAAGCTGTTGCAGCTCCCGGCCGGGAAGGGTACCCAGCTCAAACAGGATATGGAAAAGCTGATGAGTCGCCTGGTCAAGGTTATTCCACAGACCTTTGACAGCGACAGCTTTCTTGAGCGCTCGGAACAGTTGAAAAACGAATACGGCAAAAAACAGGAAGACGAGCTCGAGAAGGTGGCGGCACAGGCCAAGCGCAAAAAAGTCAGCCTCACTGTGACAACCCCGGGCGGTTATCGGTTGGTGGCCATGAATGGCGACGAACCCCACACTGCGGAATCTTTCCAGGCTCTGACTGATGAGCAGCGCGACAAGTTCGAAGATGCCATCAACAAGCTTGAGAAAAAGCTCAGGCAGGCGCTCCGCAAACTGGCGGACTGGGAACAGGAATACGCTGATAAACAGCAAGCCCTGAACCAGGAGACCCTCGAGAGTATCTCAGGCCATCAGATCGATGAGCTGATCGAGAAATACAAGGATCTGCCGGACGTGGTCGCCTTCTTTGAGGCGGTTCGGGCGGACCTGGTTGAAAATCTCGAGATTTTCCTCGATGACAACGAGGAACAGGCAGCGATTGCGTATGCGTCCCTCGACAAGAAGATGCCCCGCCGTTACCTCGTCAATGTTCTGGTGCACCAGAAAACCAACGAAGTACCAATGGTGGTGGAGGATAACCCCACCTACCACAACCTGTTCGGTTACGTTGAGAACGTCACCTTCAAGGGCACCGTGTTCACGGATTTCTCCCTGATTCGCCCTGGCAGCCTGCACAGGGCCAACGGTGGCTATCTGTTGATGGACGCCATCAAGGTTCTGGAGCAACCGTTCGTATGGGATGGCCTCAAGCGTGCGCTGCGTTCGAAGTCCATACAGATAAATTCCCTGGAACGGGAACTGACGCTGTCCGGAACCATCTCAATTGAACCGGAATCGGTGCCCCTGGACGTCAAGATTGTTCTGTTCGGCGACCGTGAAACCTGGATGTTGCTGCAGGAATACGATTCTGAATTCGCCGAGCTGTTTCGAGTCACGGCGGATTTCGAGAACGAAATGTACCGTTCCGATGACAGTCAGCTGCTATATGCCAAGTTCATCGCCAGCCTGGTGAGCGAGAAGAAGCTACTGCACTGTTCGAACAAGGCGGTTGCCCGGGTGATTGAACACAGTGCCCGTATGGCCGAGCATCAGGATCGACTGTCCCTGCACGCGGCCGATATTGCCAACCTGCTGCGGGAATCCGATTTCTGGGCCCGTCAGGCCGGTGCCAAGCTGATCCAGGACCTGCACGTTGAGCGCGCGCTGGAAAGCGCGAAATACCGCAGCAGCCGGATCCGGGATCAGTTTTATGATTCCATCCGTGACGGCACAACGCTCGTAACTACAAGTGGCACGTGTGTTGGCCAGGTTAATGCACTCTCGGTGCTGTCCACGGGTGGATTTGAGTTCGGTCTTTCCAACCGTGTCACCGCTACCTGCTATTATGGAGATGGCGCGGTCATGGATATTGAGCGAGATGTAAAGCTTGGTGGCAATCTGCACTCCAAGGGCGTGATGATCCTGAGCTCCTGGCTAGCCTCCCATTTTGCGGTCAACGATCCGATGCACCTGTCGGCCAGTCTGACCTTCGAGCAGAACTACGGTGAAGTGGACGGAGACAGTGCTTCTCTGGCAGAGCTGTGCGCGCTGATTTCGTCTCTTTCCGGTATACCGGTTCGGCAGGATCTTGCGATTACGGGGTCGGTCAACCAGTTTGGTGAGGTTCAGCCCATTGGCGGTGTCAACGAAAAAGTGGAAGGCTTTTTTACCACCTGCCAGCTCAAGGGTGGGCTTTCAGGCAGCCAGGGTGTCATTGTGCCATCCACCAATGTGCAGAACCTGATGCTTGACAGCGAAGTGGTGCAGGCAGTGCGCGGGGGGCAGTTTGCGGTTTACGCGGTCGCCCGTGTTGAAGAGGCCATCACGCTGCTGCTTGGAAAGCCTGCGGGCAAGGCCGATGACAAAGGCAGGTACCCGAAGCAGAGCGTTTTTGGCATTATCCAGCAACGGCTAGAAAAAATGCGGGAACACGAGCGCCAGGAACATGCCCGTGACGACCATAAAGACCCGTCAATTCACTGACCGGCGATCATAAGAAAACGGACAGGAGAGAACACACCCATGACTGATATCCAGCAAACCGTGTACGTTGTTGAGGACGATGAAGCAGTCCGCGATTCCCTGGAGCTGCTGCTGAAATCCGACGGCAAGCCGGTAAAGACCTATGAGAGTGCAACCGCTTTCCTGAAGGACTACTCCGACAAGATGGCAGGCTGCATTGTGCTGGATATTCGCATGCCGGGCATGGACGGTATGGAGCTCCAGAAAAAGCTCAATGAAAAACACTCTATATTGCCGATTATCTTTGTGACGGGTCACGGTGACGTCCCCATGGCCGTCGACGCCATGAAAGAGGGCGCTGTGGACTTCATTCAAAAGCCCTACCGTGAGGAGGCACTGCTGGAGAAAATTGAGGCAGCCCTCAAACAGGATCTTGAGCAGCGAAAGTCTCTGGACGAGAAGCAGGAGATCATTCGCCGCATCAAGAGCCTGACCCCCCGGGAACACGAGATCATGGACCGTATGATTGCCGGTCAGGCCAACAAGGTGATTGCCATTGAGCTGGAAATCAGCCAGCGCACGGTCGAGATCCACCGTTCCCGCGTTATGCACAAGATGGGGACCCATTCCCTGGCACATCTCGTTCGTATGGTCCTGTCCGTAAAGGACCTTATCGACGCAGGGTGATCCCGGCGGCATCATACGGTTACTTTTCTAACCGGCCCGACATTTATGACTGAAGCTGTCAGCGAGAACTCGGAGGTGACGGTTCTGCTCGTGGATGACAATCCGCAGAACCTCAAAGTCCTCTATGAGACCCTGAAAGACAAAGGTTACCGGCTACTCATTGCCAACGAGGGCGAAAAGGCCCTCGACCTTGCCCACCGCCATCAGCCCGAAGTGATTCTCCTTGATATCATGATGCCGGAGATGGACGGCTATGAAGTCTGCGAGCGCCTCAAGGCCGCCCCGCAGACGGCCGACTGTGCCGTCGTCTTTCTGTCTGCGCTGGACGACCTGCAGGCAAAGGTGAAGGGCTTTTCACTCGGCGGTGCCGACTACATCTCCAAGCCGTTCCAGTCCCAGGAAGTGATCGCTCGCGTGAAAACCCACGCCAGCGTTATTCGTCTTGAAAGAGAGTTGCAGGCCCGCAACCGGGAGCTGCAAAGTGACCAGGCCCGGATTCTGAACTCCATCAGCGAAGGCATCTACGGCCTCGATGAGAACGGCATTATTGAATTTGCCAATCCGGCGGCGGCATCAATTGTTGGCTGCCCGGTGGAAGAGTTGATTGGTCGTGATTTCTTCGAAACCCACTTCGCGACTGCCGGTGACAATCCGGACGGACTGCCGGTGAAGGCGACCTGTCAGCAGGGTGTGGCCGAGAACCAGCGGGATATCCGAATGCTAAGGGCCGACGGAACCGGATTTCCGGCGGAGTACCGCTCAACGCCGAAACTGGACTCTGACGAGCTCCACGGTGCTGTTGTTGTATTCCGGGATATCACCGCCGAACTGGACAATGAAAAGGCGCTGGAGGATGCCCGGCAACTGGTTCAGGAACAGCGCGATCAGCTTGCCCATACCTCGCGCCTGACCACCATGGGTGAAATGGCCGCCGGCGTTGCCCACGAGGTGAACCAGCCGCTGACCGCCATCACCAATTATGCCCGGGTCGCCAAGCGGATGATGGTAAAGGAAAGCCCTGACATGGGGGTGCTCCAGGAGACCCTCGACAAGATCGAGGCACAGTCCCATCGCGCCAGTGAAATCATCCGACGCATTCGTCGATTCATGAAAAAACCGGCGACGGGCAAGGAAGTACTGTCGGTGCCCGCGTTGCTGGAAGACACCCGGCAGTTTGCCGAGGTGGATATGCGTAATAACAAGGGCGCTATTGAGCTGTCCGTGCCTGGGGATATGCCTGAGGTTCTGGCCGATCCGGTTCAGGTACAGCAGGTCGCCCTGAATCTGATTCGCAACGCTCTGGAAGCGACCAGCAGTATTGATTCCAGCGCGCCGGTAGAAGTGAGTGCCAGTGTGCAGGGTGGCACCTGTGTTCGAATCCAGGTGCGGGATCACGGCATCGGCCTCTCGGAAGATGCCGAAGAGAAACTGTTCCTGCCGTTCTTCACGACCAAGGATGAAGGGATGGGGATTGGTCTTTCAACCTGCCGTTCCCTCATACAGGCGCAGGGTGGCGACATCGGTTTCGAGCGGCCGGAAGGCGGTGGTGCCTGTTTCTATTTCACGTTGCCCGTTGCCGGCGCCCAGGGTTCCCCCTGCGCACCGGATGGCAAGCCTGCCTAAAGCCAGTCGACGCGCCCGGTTAGATGGGGCGCATCGCCTTTGGCATTCAGCACCTGGTAGTCCCACCCCGTTTCTCCGGTTTTCCAGTTCAGCTGGGCTGTACCAGGCAGAAACAGCGGTTTCTTGAACTGGCAGCTGATGCTGAGGGCACTGGCTTGCCAGCCTTCCTGTTGTTCCAGTAGCGCCAGTGCGTGGGCTTTGGTCCACATACCGTGGGCGATTGCCCTTGGAAAGCCGAACGCTTTGGCGCTCAGGGCATGCATGTGGATCGGGTTGCTGTCGCCGGATACCCGGGCGTATTGCCGGCCAATCGATTCGGGCGCCTTGAAATTTTCGGTGTTCGGATAACGTTCCAGCTCTGGCGGTGTTTTTTTGCCGGACGACTTGCTCTCGCCATCCGGTTGTCGGAACAACGTTGTGCTCGCTTCTTCCCAGACCAGTTTGCCAGCCGAGCGAGCCTCGGTGATGAGATCAAACTCCACGCCCCGGTCACTTTTTGCGGTATTCCCCAGTCGTACAGATAAATCCAGGTTCTCCCCGGTGCCGATCGGCCGGTGCTGGGTAATGGTGTTTCGCAGGTGCACCAGGCCCAGCAGCGGCAGGGGGAAGGCCTTCTCGGTGAGCAGTTTCAGGTGCAGTGGAAAAGCCAGCACATGGGGCCAGGTAACGGGCAGATGACTACCTGCCGCGAAGCCACAGACCTGCTGGTAGCGCTTGAGGTTCTTGCCGGCAGTACTGACGCCAAGCAGGCTGGCGGCTAACTCCGGGATGCTGACGTCACCGCCGGTTTGCTTTTGTTTCGGCAGCAGTGTTCTGCCATACATGGGCAATAGGGCGGGTGGTGTCGTGTGGTAAACGAGGGTCTCTGGCATGGATGTTCTCCTTTATAGCCTCGACCGGAAATGCCGGCGCTGCCTGAGTAAAAGCGTAGTAGCAGAGGATATGCTTTTTTTTACATTTTGGTACAACTCGGCGTTCGTGGCCTGATATGCTCTAATATAAGACGATTGTCTAACAGGGTGCCTTTTCTGGGCCCTCTGGATCTGACAAACCTCTGGAGTGTGGCAAACCCTGCCAGATCAGGCATTGACCTGGCGAGCCCCGGCGACTGTCCGGCCGGCCAAAGTAGAAGTCAACAAATAAGAAAACGGGATCTTATGCAGGAACTTCGTGACGCGGGAGTGATGTTGCGCCTGATTTATGAGGCGATGAAAAAGAAGGGAATCGATACCAATGCGATTTTCAGCCGTCTGGGTGTGGATGAAAATTACGTTTATACCGAACAGCTTCGAACTCCCCACAGTGCGCAGATGTACTTCTGGCAGGCTGTTGAGGATGTTTCCGGCGATCCGGATGTTGGCCTGCATCTGGGACAGTTGCTGCCAGCGTATAAGGGGCAGGTGCTGGAATACCTTTTTCTGAGCAGCCCAACCTTCGGCGAGGGCCTGCGTCGGGCCCAGAACTATCAGCGTCTGCTGAGTGATGCCGCTAACACCGATTTCTTCATTGAGGGCGACGATGCCTGCATGGTTCTGGATGCAGCGTCTGATGATGTACGTCGTTTACGGCATTTCAATGAATGTTTCGTGCTGGGACTGATTACCTTTTTCCGCTCCATCACCGATGGCAACTTTTACCCGTCACGCATCGAGTTCGAGCATGAGCGTGCCGAGGGCCAGGATCATGTTCGCGAGGTGCTGGGGTGCGATGTCACCTTCGGTGCGCCGGAAAACCGGCTGTATTTCCCGGCCAAGCTGCTTTCCCATGCTTCGCCGCATGCCGAGCCGGAGCTGCTGGATCTGCACGAGCGGTTTGCCAGCGAACAGGTTGCCCGGTTGGAGAAGAAAGACATCGTTGGTCAGGTGGAGCGGATTGTCGCAGAGCTCCTCGATAGTGGAGAGGTCACCCTCGATGCCGTGGCCGAGCGGCTCGGCATCAAGCCGAGGACCCTGCGTACCCGGTTGACAGAGGCCGAGACCAGTTTCAATCAGGTACTGGCGGATTTTCGCTATCGCCTGGCCCGTCAGTTGCTGGCAACCACCGATGAATCCATTGATGAGATTGTCTACCTGACCGGCTTTTCTGAGCCCAGCACTTTTTATCGCGCATTCAAACGCTGGTCCGGAATGACACCTATCGAATACCGCAAAACCGCCCAGGGCAAGGACGCCATGGTCGATGCCATGTAACAGAACGCTTTTTCTGAAAATATTTTAGGAAAAGCGTTGACATAACAGGGCGCCTCTTTATAATGCGCCCTCGTTGTCACAGAGCAATCACACCCTTGATTGCCAAGCCTTTTCGAGGCGAGCTGTGATGACCCGCACGGAGCGGTAGTTCAGTTGGTTAGAATACCGGCCTGTCACGCCGGGGGTCGCGGGTTCGAGTCCCGTCCGCTCCGCCATTTTTTCCCCTCGTTTTACCTTTCACGTTATCCGACTTCTCCAGTTGCATTACATTCAACGCCAAGCTTCATTGTCATCGTTCTGTCATTGAGAACTTCTAGGCTATTTCTGAAAATTCAGGAATCAGGAAGGCTGTGATGCGGGATTACGAAGAAGAGTTGATTGAAAACCAGTTCGAAGAATATGAAGACGATGATGGCTGGGACGACGCCATGGAGTTATAGGCAAGGGATGAAACCATCACCGATGTCATCCATGCCTGATCTGCTTTCGGTGCTCCCCGGGGCTTAGATTGAACCAGCGCCGGTAGGCTTTGTGGAAGGCCGCAGGATTGGCAAAACCCAGAAGCCAGGCAATCTCTGCCAGTGATGTCTCTGTCTCCCGAATATAATCCCGCGCTAACTGTTTTCGCGTTTCATCCACCAGTTCCCTGAATCCGGTTCCCTCGGCGGCCAGTTGTCTCTGGAGCGTCCATGGCGCAATCCCCAGTTTAACTGCAATGGTTTCCAGGCTGGGTGTCTCGCCCCGAAACAGGGGTGTGAGAAGGTTTTTTACGCGGTCGCCTGTGGTCCACCCCCGTCGTATCTGCTGCAGTTCCCGTTCGCAGAGATCCGAAAGCTTTTCATGCATGGCGGGCTGAGCCTGCTGGCTGGCGCTTTCCCAAATGTCCTGACGAACGGTAAGGCTGTTGCTCGAAGCTCCAAACTGCACGGGGCAGCGGAACCAGCTCTCGAACAAATCATCCTGGCCGATTGATCGGTATTCGATAGTGACCTTCTCCAGAACGTCATAACGGCCCGTAACGGTCCTGAGAAACTGGGTCCACGCGGCAAGAACAGAATCCACCACGAAGTAGTTGAAGCCGTTATAGGGACGAATCGAGTAGAACTTTGCTTGCCGGGTTTCCGGTTGGACCGTTGGAACGCCACGGCTATTGCGGCTGGTTAGCAGAGCGTATCGAATCAGCGTGGCGAGTGCTGCGCCAGCGGTGCCGGCGGTTTCTCCGGCCAGCCCTGCAATACCCGCGTCGACAGGGCGTGATAGCGCACCCATCCTCAGCCCGAGAGCCGGGTTGCCGGTCTCGTTGATCGCGGCATGCCCCAGACGCATAAACCGCGGGATGCTGATGCGCGCTTCCGGTGATGTCAGGGTCTGATGGTCAAGCTGGAAACGGGATGCCAGTTCTGCGCTGCTGGCGCCTTCGGCTTCGGCGGCCCGCAAAAGAGCCGACACATAGAGAACACTGATGTCCCCGAGTGAGTTTCGGTTTTTTGACGGGCTGGAGAGGTGGGCGTTCATTGAAGCCTTTGTCTGACATGTTATGCAAAGATAATAAAATGTTATCCCTGGATATTGTCGATGGCAAGATGCGCGGGTAGTTTAAGGCTCAACAATGAACGGAGCCCTGTCATTTACAGGCGTTCCGCCCGAGATCACGATGAGGAGAGCAAACATGACCGCGAGCACGACGTCAGGCGTTGCCAAGTACCCGAACCTGCTTGAGCCACTGGACCTTGGTTTTACCAAACTGCGTAACCGCACCCTGATGGGCTCCATGCACACCGGCCTGGAAGAGGCCAAAAATGGCTTCGAACGCCTTGCGGCATTCTATGCAGAGCGTGCCAGAGGCGGTGCCGGCCTGATCGTGACTGGCGGTATTGCTCCGAATGTGGAGGGGGGCGTTTTCCAGCACGCCGCCAAGATGACCACCGAAGAGGAAGTCGAGAAGCACAGGGTCATTACCGATGCGGTGCATGGAGCTGATGGCAAGATCTGCATGCAGATCCTCCACGCTGGCCGCTACGCCTATTCTCCGGAGCTGGTGGCACCCTCGGCCATTCAGGCGCCAATCAATCCGTTCAAGCCCCGGGAGCTGGATGAAGACGGCATCGAGAAGCAGATTCAGGACTATGCGGAGTGCGCCGCACTGGCACAAAGCGCCGGTTATGACGGCGTTGAAGTGATGGGGTCAGAGGGTTACTTCATTAACCAGTTCATTGTGTCTCATACCAACCATCGGACTGACCGTTGGGGTGGCAGTTACGAAAACCGCATTCGTCTGCCCATCGAAATCGTTCGCCGGGTTCGTGAACGAGTGGGCGAGAACTTTATCCTGATTTACCGCCTGTCCATGCTGGATCTGATTGAAGACGGCAGTACCTGGGAAGAGGTGGTGCATCTGGCCAAGGAAATCGAGAAGGCGGGTGCAACCATCATCAATACGGGTATTGGCTGGCATGAGGCCCGCGTACCTACCATTGCCACCTCAGTTCCCCGGGGCGCATTTACCAAGGTGACCGCGCGCTTGAAAGGTGAAGTGAGCATTCCTCTGGTCACCACCAACCGGATTAACATGCCGGATGTGGCCGAGAAGATTCTGGCCGAGGGCGATGCCGATATGGTGTCCATGGCCCGGCCGTTCCTCGCAGACGCCGATCTGGTTCTGAAGGCGGCGGAAGATCGCGCGGAGGAGATCAACACTTGCATCGGCTGTAATCAGGCCTGCCTTGATCACACCTTCAGTGGCAAGCTGACGTCCTGCCTGGTCAATCCCCGCGCCTGTCATGAAACCGAGCTGACCTACGTGAAGACCGCGAAGCCCAAATCCATCGCGGTGGTTGGTGCCGGCCCGGCAGGACTGGCTTTTGCTTCCGTGGCGGCAGAGCGTGGCCATAAGGTGACACTGTTTGACGCCGGCAGTGAGATTGGTGGCCAGTTCAACGTTGCCAAGCTGATTCCGGGCAAGGAAGAGTTTTACGAGACGTTGCGTTACTTCCGGGTGATGCTCGACAAGCATCAGGTCGATTTACGCCTGAACACCCGGGTTAGCGCTGACGACCTGAAAGCCGGTGGCTTTGACGAAGTGATTCTGGCCACTGGCGTAAAGCCGCGTACGCCGGAAATCGAGGGTATCGATCATCCCAAAGTGATCGGTTATCTGGACGCGCTGCTGGAGCGCAAGCCGGTTGGCCAGAAAGTGGCCGTGATCGGCGCCGGCGGTATCGGTTTCGATGTCTCCGAGTTTATCATCCACAAGGGCACGTCAGCTGCTTTGGATACCGATCACTTCATGCGTGAGTGGGGTGTGGATCTCAGTGTCGAGCATCGTGGTGGCATCCAGGGCGTTGAGCCCCAGGTACCGGAGCCGGCCCGGGAAGTCTATCTGCTTCAGCGCAAGGCCTCGAAAGTGGGTAAGAACCTGGGCAAGACCACCGGCTGGATTCACCGGACTTCCCTAAAAAACCGTCAGGTTCAGATGGTGCCCGGTGTGACCTATCGTAAAATCGATGATGAGGGGCTGCATATAACGGTCACGCCGAAAGGCGCAGAGCAGGGCGAAGATCGTATGCTGCCCGTGGATACCATTATCGTCTGCGCGGGCCAGGAGCCGCTGCGCGAACTGCAAAGCGAACTCGAGGCAGCGGGCCTGCCAGTTCACCTGATTGGTGGCTCGGATGTGGCGGCTGAACTCGATGCCAAGCGAGCGATCAACCAGGGCAGTCGCCTGGCAGCAGAGCTTTAAGCGCAAACACGATCACAAATCGTTGCACTTTTTCCCTGTGCAGAAACGATTGTCTGGCTAGACTAATAGCTTTGAGTCTGTCAGCTTGCGTCTTCGCCCCGGCTCCGGGAGGCTGGGGTTGAAGAGGCCGGCACCACGATCGGATGGAACATCTCTCAGTGTTCTGTCGTGTGGTGTCGAGTCGTTGAACTTTGGAGAACGTGCAATGGTGTCTGCCGACCAGGCAACCGATGGTTATTCGGCGGTATTTTTTGTGGAAGGAAGCCAGGTGGCTCGCGAAATGCGGGCCACGGAATTCGGCGCTTTCCTGGATGGCTACGTTGGGCTGTCCGATCTTGCCGAAACCGATGTCAGGGCTGTTCTGGTTGAGTTGAGTCCCGATCTTCGGGTTCAGGCACTCGTGTTCTTCCGAATCTGGTTTGATGAGGAGGGCAGGGCAGACAGTCACTGGAACCTGCCGATTGAAGAGCTCGCCAGGCAAGGCGCCAAGGGGCCGGACATGGGCGGTGGTCCGATCCGGCTGGTTTGCCGAAGCCAATGCCCCGATCCCAAGTTCAAGGAGGATCTTTGGGACCCGGACATGACCCCGGGGAATAATCATTTCCAGGCCATTCGCAAGGCAGTAGAGGCCAATAGCCTTAAATTCCGCAAAGTTGAGCCGGTACAGGAAGAGAATATTCCGGTTCTGAGTGAGCAGGCAGAAGATTCTTCGGAGCGCGAAGAGGCCGCAGCCGCCGCCGACCGTTCCCGCCTGGCGCAGTTGATTCGTGAGCAACGCCTGCGGATCAAGACCCTCCAGAGTGTCCACCGCGATGCGCTTTCGGATATCCAGCGAGAGCACCGGCTGGAGGTCCAGGGGTTACGCAGTGATATTGCGGATCTCGAGCAGAAATACGAACGCCAGCGCCTCAGTAATGAGCAGCTCAAGAAGCGACTTTCCGAAAGAAACGAGCAGTACCTCGCCATGCAGGAGCAGATGGCCGCGGTAGGTGAGGAGAAACAGCGGGAGGATTCAAACGCGGGTGCCGAGCTCCTGCTCCTCAGGGAGCAGCTGGAGCGGCGTCAGCGTGAACTCGAGCTGAGAGACGAGAAGATTGTCGCTCTCGAGGAAGAGAACCACGAGCTGAGAAACCGCGAACCTCCGGAAGACTCCATCATGGACCACCTGCAGCGCCAGGCGGTGTTCCTGGTGGCCTACCAGCCAGGCGTCGGTCACGTAACGCTGCCCTTCAAGGACATTGAGACCTACTTCAGCAACCCCACCGCCTATGCCGCGGAACGCTGCGGCATGAATGAACCCGCCTATCGTGAATGGCTGGATCACTATGAAAATCCTGTGTGCACCCACAAGGGCAATGATGGCAAACCCTGCGGTGAGCCTATCCTGCGGGTAAGCCAACCCTCGGAATTCCGCCCGGGCGTTGACGATCGGTGTGAGAAACACCAGGCCTGAGGTTCGAACTTTTTCAGTATCGGGGTGACTTTCGTTAAACTGTACGCCAGATTGTCACCGGGGTAACGGTTTCGTTGGTCCCCGCCGCATCCCGACATCACAGGAAACTTCATGGATCAGTTCAGGAACATTGGTGTAATTGGCCGAATGGGCAGTGTGAAAGTGGTTGAATCACTGCGCCAGCTCAAACAGTACCTGATCACCAACAATTACCACGTCATTCTTGAAGAAGACACAGCCAGCATGCTGCCAGGGCATGGCCTGCAGGTGGCCAGCAAAAAGCTTCTGGGCGAAATCTGTGATCTGGTCATCGTGGTTGGCGGGGATGGCAGCCTTCTGGGCGCCGCCCGGGAGTTGGCCAAGTCCAAGATTCCCCTGCTTGGGGTGAACCGTGGGCGGTTGGGCTTCCTGACTGACATTTCGCCGTCCGATCTTGAGGAGCGCCTGGGCAAGGTTCTGGAAGGCGAGTACATGGAGGAGACGCGGTTCCTGCTGGATGGCAATGTTGAGCGCAACGGCCAGCCCCTGGGGTTTGGTACGGCCCTGAACGATGTCGTACTGCATCCCGGTAAATCCACCCGGATGATTGGCTTTGACCTCTTCATCGACGGCCATTTCGTGTACAGCCAGCGTTCGGATGGCCTGATTGTCTCTACGCCGACAGGGTCTACCGCCTATTCGCTGTCTGCCGGTGGTCCGATTATGCACCCGAAGCTGGACGCCATTGTTCTGGTGCCCATGTTTCCCCACACTCTCAGTAGCCGGCCGATCGTTGTCGATGGCAAGAGTGAAATCAAACTGGTGATCGGGGAGACCAATGAAACCTATCCGCAAATCAGCTTTGACGGCCAGATGAACATTGCCTGCGCGCCAGGCGATATCATTCGCATTACCAAAAAGCCGTTCAAGATCCGGTTGATTCACCCCACAGACCATAATTTCTACGCCACCTGCCGTGACAAGCTTGGCTGGGCTAGTGAAATATCAGCGAGTTGATCATGGCTGCGACAAAACCGACCGCAAACCGCGGTTACGACATCATTGGCGACATTCACGGCTGTGCCAATACCCTGGCCCGATTGCTGGACCAGATGGGCTATCGGAAGATCAACGGGGTCTACCAGCACCCCCGTCGTCAGGCGATCTTCATCGGCGATATCATTGATCGTGGCCCACGCATCCGTGAAGCCCTGCACCTTGTGCGCGATATGGTGGAACATGGTTCGGCCCGAATTGTCATGGGCAACCATGAGTACAATGCCCTGGGTTACTGTACGCGGGCGCGCCCGGGCAGCGGCAAAACCTTCCTGCGCGAGCACAACGCGCGTCACGACCGCCTGATCCGCGAGACTCTCGAGCAGTTCGAAGCGCACCCCTACGAGTGGAATGAGTTTCTCGAGTGGTTCTACACCATACCGCTGTTCATCGACGACGAGGATTTCCGCGTTGTGCACGCGTGTTGGGATGGCGACCTGATCGAGAAATTCAAGCAGTCGCAGGGTGGTGCGTGCATTGATGAGGATTTCCTGCACGCCTCTGCCGCCATCGAGTCTTTTGCCGGGCAGGTTATGGATACCCTTTTGAGGGGGACGGATCTGCGGCTCCCCCGGGGAATGACCATCACCGGTCGGGATGGCTATGTGCGCGAGTTTTTCCGAACCAAGTTCTGGGCCGACGATCCTCATACCTATGCCGATGTTGTCTTCCAGCCGGACCCGTTGCCACCGGAAGTGGCAAGCCGCGTATTGACGGAAAGCGAGCGAAAGCAGCTGATCAGTTATCCTCTCGATGCGCCCCCGGTTTTTGTCGGGCATTACTGGATGGAAGGAGAGCCGGCGCCGCTCAAATCCAATGTCGCGTGCATCGACTACAGTGCCGTGAAGTACGGGCGGTTGGTCGCTTACCGAATGGATGGTGAGCGGGCACTTTCCCGGGACAAATTTGTCTGGGTTGATGTGGAAAGACCGGAGCAAGCGGATTATCCCAATAGCGAGGACAGTCTCGCACGCTAGACCGAGCGTTGTGGCTGAATCATTTCCGGAGGCGGAGTAAACGGTGTACCGAGTCAAGCAATTGGATACCACGGTAAACCTGGCGGGCTTCAGCCGTTGGCTGAACGGTCAGGGTGTGGCCCACCGCATCACGGAAGAGGGCGGGTTCCAGGTGCTCTGGCTGGAAGATCCCGCCCATGCGGAACCCGTGCTCTCGGCCCTTGACCGTTTTATGGCGGAACCGGAGATCAGGGAAGCGGTGGATCGTCAGAACCGCTCGCCGGTGTTTGTTGGTGGCCGCTGGCAACCTTCTCCGCGTCATGCGCCGCTAGTGCTGGGGATTATCGTGTTTGCGGTAGCCATGGTCTGGCTCACGGCCATGGGGCAGAATGAGCTGGCGGCCAGCCTGATGGTGATCGACCCCCGGGATTACGACTGGAGCACCATGGCCGGCCGCATTGAAGCGCTGACAGCGACGCTGGCAAGCGGCCAGGTCTGGCGGCTGCTGACGCCGGATTTTCTGCACTTCAGCTGGACCCACATCATTTTCAATTCGGTCATGCTCTGGTTTCTGGGTAGCCAGATCGAGTGGTTTGATGGTCGCGCCCGGCTAATCATGCTGTTTGTGATCACTAGCCTGATTTCCAACGGCCTGCAGTATTTTGTCTCGGGCCCGTTGTTCGGTGGGCTATCGGGAGTGGTTTATGGGATTCTGGGCTATTGTTGGCTCAGCCAGCGATCGGCACCGAGGTTTCAGTTTCCACCTGCGTTGGTAACCTTTGCCGTTGCGTGGATGGTCATCGGGTTTACCCCGCTGCCGGAAATGATCGGGCTCGGGCGTATGGCCAACGAGGCGCACCTGGGCGGATTCGTTGCCGGCCTGGCCCTTGCGGTGGTTTTGCCCGTAAAAGGCAGAAGGGGCGCATAAAAAAGCCCCGCCAGAGGCGGGGCATTAAAAGAGCTTTTAGCTCCTGATGAGAGAGACCAAATGATACGACCGTCGTCATTTGGTGAATTAATGATAATCATTATCGTTTGATGCTGTCAAACGGTTCCGCCATATTTTTAATGAACGTTTTTTCAGGAGAGCGGGATGACTTACGAAGAACTGATCGAGCGACTGGATCCCAATGTCTACCGGAGCCTCCGGCAGTCAATTGAACTCGGCAAATGGCCTGATGGCCGAAAACTGACGCCCGAACAGCGTGAAATCAGCCTGGAAGCGGTGATCTACTACGAGAACCTTCACAACATTCCTGAAGAAGAGCGTACTGGCTACCTGGATCGGGGCAGCAAAGCCGGTACCGCCTGCGATCCTTCGGTGCAGCGCAAGCAGGATAAAGACGATATGGACCCCAGCCAGTTTGTCGAGGTCAAGTCTTGAGCGAACTGATTGATGTCACCGGCCGGCTCCGGAAAATGCCGGCGGAGGCCGGAAACCCGGTGGCCTATTCCATTGCCGTTGGCGATACCCGTATCCCTCTTAATGATCTGATCGGCAGGCCTTTGCGCCTGGATTTTGATGGCGTGATTCGCTGTATTCATTGCGACAGGAAAACCAACAAAAGCTTTAATCAGGGTTTTTGTTACCCCTGTTTCCGCAAGCTTGCCGCTTGTGACAGCTGCATCATGAGTCCGGAGAAGTGCCACTATCATCTTGGTACCTGCCGTGAGCCCGAGTGGGGTGAAACCCATTGCATGGTGGAGCATGTGGTGTACCTTGCGAACTCGTCGGGTCTCAAGGTTGGTATTACCCGGGCGTCCCAGGTGCCAACACGGTGGATTGACCAGGGGGCTGTTGACGCTATACCGATGGTGCGCGTTGCAACGCGATACCTCGCAGGCCTTGTGGAAGTTGCCTGTAAGGCTCACGTCGCCGATCGGACCAACTGGCGGGCCATGCTCAAGGGCGATGTCCCGGAACTCGATCTGGTGGATGAGCGGCAGCGGATGCTTGGGCTGATATCCGACGACCTTGAGTCGCTCAGGCAGGCCCACGGTCAGGACTCCATTCGGGAAGTTGACGAGCAGGGGCTTGGCCTGAGCTATCCTGTCCAGGTCTGGCCAGCCAAGATCAAAACCCATAACCTCGACAAATCGCCGGAAGTCGAGGGCGTACTTGAGGGCATCAAGGGGCAGTACCTTATTCTGGATACCGGTGTGATCAATATTCGGAAGTTCACCGGTTATGAAGTCCGCTTCCGGGTCATGGAAGGCTGATAGCGCCTTTCCCGGCAAATCTTGTCATGCCTGTGGGTACTGTATGCCAGTGCCCGCCGGCCGCGAATTCTGGAGAAAACCCATGCGTACCAGCCAGCCACAAACCATATATCTGAGCGATTACAAGGTACCTGCGTATCTGGTCGACACTGTAGACCTGCGATTCGAGCTTTTTGAGGATGGCGCACGGGTGCACAGCACCCTCGAACTCCGCCGGAACCCGGAATCGGATGAGACGGCGGCGCCTCTGGAGCTCGATGGTGACAGTCTGACGCTCGAATCCGTCGCTCTGAACGGCGCTGAGCTGGCCGCTGGTGATTATGAAGATCGGGGCGATCAGTTGGTGGTTCGCTCGGTGCCGGAACAGTTCACTTTGACAGTCGTCACCTGGATCGAGCCGCAGAACAATACCCGTCTGGAAGGGCTTTACAAGTCCTCGGGCATGTTCTGCACCCAGTGCGAGGCTGAAGGGTTCCGCTGCATCACATTCTTCCCGGACCGCCCGGACGTGATGGCGCGTTTCCGCACTCGCATAGAAGCCAACAAGGACGCCTATCCGGTTCTCCTCTCCAATGGTAATGACGTCGAAAAAGGCGAGCTGGAAAACGGCCGTCATTTTGTTACCTGGGAAGATCCGTTCCCCAAGCCCTGTTACCTCTTCGCCCTGGTGGCCGGAGATCTGGTTGAGAAAAGGGACACGTTTTCCACGTGCTCTGGCCGCGACATCGATCTGCGCATGTATGTGGAGCCCCGTAACGCCGAGAAATGCGATCACGCCATGGACTCGCTGAAGCGTTCCATGCGCTGGGATGAGGAAGTCTATGGTCGTGAGTACGACCTCGATATTTTCATGATTGTGGCGGTAGACGACTTCAACATGGGCGCCATGGAGAACAAGGGGCTCAACATCTTCAACTCGTCCTGTGTTCTGGCCAGCCAGGAAACCGCTACGGACTTGGCGTTCCAGCGCATTGAGGCCATCGTCGCCCACGAATATTTCCACAACTGGTCAGGTAACCGGGTCACCTGCCGCGACTGGTTCCAGCTCAGCCTGAAAGAGGGCTTTACCGTTTTCCGGGATTCCCAGTTCTCGGCAGACATGGGTTCGCCGACTGTGAAGCGGATTGAGGATGTCACGCTGCTGCGTACCGCCCAGTTTGCTGAAGATGGAGGCCCGATGTCGCATCCGGTGCGGCCGGCTTCCTACATGGAAATCTCCAACTTCTACACCCTGACCATTTATGAGAAAGGTGCAGAGGTCGTACGCATGATCCATACCCTGCTGGGGCCGGACATGTTCCGCAAGGGCAGTGACCTGTATTTCAAGCGCCACGATGGCCAGGCCGTCACAACCGATGATTTTGTAAAAGCCATGGAGGATGCCTCCGGCCGTGATCTGAGCCAGTTCCGTCTGTGGTACGAGCAGGCCGGCACGCCGGTGTTGGCCATTTCGGACGACTTTGACGCGGAGACAGGTGTGTACCGCCTGACTATTGAGCAAAGCATTCCGGATACCCCGGGCCAGACCAACAAAAAACCCCAGCACATCCCGTTTGCGCTGGGTCTGCTTGGACAGGATGGCCAGCCCCTGCCGTTGCAGCTTGAATCCGGAGATTCGGGTGCGCCGACGGAGCGGGTGCTTGAGCTGACCGAAGCCGTCCACACGTTCGAATTCCATGGCGTCGAATCCAGACCTGTGCCATCACTTTTGCGGCACTTCTCCGCGCCGGTTCGGGTTCGCTACAACTGGAGCCGAGAACAGCTGCTCTTCCTGATGAGCCATGATCCGGACGGTTTCAACCGCTGGGATGCGGGCCAGAGACTGGCCGTCGATGTCATCCAGTCACTGGTCGGAGCGCCGGACGATGCGGACATCGAACCAAGACTGGTTGAGGCTTATCGCAAGCTGATTTCCGACACCGATCTGGATCAGGCCCTGGTGGCGAAAATGCTACAGCTTCCTTCGGAAGCGTACCTGATTGAGCTTACCGAAAACGCCGATGTGCCAGCCATTCACCGGGCTCGTGACTCAGTGCTGCGGCACCTGGCCGGTGCCCTGAAAGGCGAGCTGATTGATTGCTACCAGCGCCAACAGGACAGTGGTCCCTACGAGGTGACGCCGGAGGCCATTGCCCGTCGTAGCCTGCGCAATACCGCTTTGGCCTGGTTGCTGATGATTGATGACGAGGAGGGTCGGGGCCTGGCTGTGAGCCAGTTGAACGCTGCTGACAATATGACCGATCGCATGGGTGCTTTGCGTGCGCTCGTCAATTCGGGCTTTGAGGCTGATCGCCGGCAGGCGCTTGATCACTTCTATGATCGGTTCCAGGAAGATCCGCAGGTTGTTGAACAGTGGTTCTCTGTGCAGGCGTCCAGTGATCAGGCCGGGCAGTTGGCGGACATCCGTAAGCTTCTGGAGCATCCGGCGTTCGACTGGAAAAACCCCAACAAGATTCGCTCTGTGGTGGGTGCGTTTGCGGGTCAGAATCTGGCTGCTTTCCACAAGCCTGACGGTTCTGGTTATGAATTCCTGGCGGATCAGGTCTGCCGCCTGGACGACAGCAACCCGCAGATTGCTGCGCGCCTGGTGACGCCGCTTACCCGATGGAGAAAGTTTGCGCCCGCGTACAGCGCTCAGATGAAATCTGCCCTGGAGCGTATTCGCGACAAATCCGGATTGTCCCGGGATGTTTATGAGGTGGTGCACAAGAGCCTCGCGGAGTGAAGCCAGATACAAAATCGCACTTTCGGTCGATAGACTTTAGTCTGGGATCGGGTAATCTGGAGTAAGGTCTGTAATTCCATCAGACGACAATAAAAAAGCCTCCGCAGAGGCTTCCAGACGCACTTAAGGTTTCACAATGATGTATAACAAAAATGCGATTCTCGGCGGCCTGCTGGCTTTCTCCGTGGCATCAGCGCCTGCGTGGGCGGCGGTCTCCGCCAGTGAAGCGGCCCGTCTGGGCCAGGAGTTGACACCCTTTGGCTCGCCCAAGGCCGGCAACAGCGCCGGAACCATTCCGGCCTGGACCGGAGGCTTGACAGAGCCGCCTCCCGGCTATGAGGGAAGCGGACAGCACCACATTAATCCGTTCCCGGATGATGAAGTCCTTTTTACCATTACGCCTGCCAACATGGATCAGTATGAGGAGTACCTCACTGACGGTGTGAAGGCGATGCTCGAAACCTACCCGACCACATTCCGTGTGCCCGTTTACCAGTCCCGTCGTACCCATGCGGTCCCTGATTGGGTGGCTGAGAATACCCGTGAAAACGCGGTAAGCGCGGAGATTGTTGGCCAGGGCGAAGGCCTGGACGGAGCCTTTGGCGGTTACCCATTCCCGATCCTGCACGGCAATGACGAGCAGAAGGCCTGGCAGGCGGTCTGGAACCACCTGACCCGCTGGCGGGGCGTGAATATAACCCGTCGCTCCAGTGAGGTGGCAGTCCAGACCAACGGTGACTACTCGCTGGTTACCTCTCAACAGGAAGCCTTCTTCAACTACTACAACCCGGAAGGCGGTGAAGAAGATCTGGATAACGTGATCTTCTACTACCTGTCGTTTACCCAGTCACCACCCCGCCTTGCCGGTGGCGCCATTCTGATTCATGAGACCCTGAATCAGATCATCAATCCCCGGAATGGTTGGGGCTACAACGCCGGTCAGCGTCGGGTACGTCGGGCGCCAAACCTGGGGTACGACTCCCCGATTGCAGCGGCTGACAACCTCCGGACCGCAGATGATACCGATATCTTCAACGGGGCCCTGGATCGCTATAACTGGAATTACGAAGGCAAGCGGGAAATCTACATCCCCTACAACAATTACCGAATTGGGGAAAAAGGTCTTCCTTACGAGGAAATCCTCGGTATCTCCCATCTGAATCCGGACCTCACCCGCTGGGAGCTTCACCGTGTGCACGTGGTAGAAGCCACACTGAAAGACGGTGAGCGCCATATCTATGGCAAGCGCCGCTTCTATATCGACGAGGACAGCTGGAACACGGTTCTGCTGGATCAATACGACGGTCGCGGCGAACTCTGGCGTGTCACGATGGGGCTGCCGAAAAATTATTATGAACTTCCAGGTGTGTGGACGGTTCTTGACGTCTATCATGACCTTCAGGCCCGTCGTTATCATGTACTCGGTTTGGACACAGAAGAGGCCAATACCCGCGTGTTCACCAATGAGGTCCCGAACAAGCGTTACTTCTCGCCGGCTTCCCTGCGCCGCAGGAGTGTTCGCTAACGCACTGTTGGCCGAGGGATGCGTCCCCGCCCACAGGAAGTGGCGACCCGACATACCGGCAATCGTAAGGTTGCCGGTATGTTTACAGTTATTCCCGGCTTTGCCGGTCAGAGACACAGTTCAATACAACATAATAGGCAATCTGAATGGCTAAAAGGTTGATGTGCAAGACTCTGGGCGCTGCCTGCCTTGGACTTTCCATGGTCTGGTCTGCCCCTGCAGCGTTTGCGCTTGCAGATATCATCGAAACCCCGGCCCGGCCGACGGATCTGGCCCCGGAAAATCTTCTCACCGATGCGACCCGGGTTGGGGATCGCATTGTGGCCGTGGGAGAACGCGGCCATATCATCTACTCGGATGATGAGGGGAAAACCTGGGTTCAGGGTGAGGTACCTGTTTCTGTGACCCTGACAGGGATCGATTTTGGCTCCGACAGCCATGGCTGGGCCGTGGGCCACAGCGGCGTTGTCCTCCATACCAGCGACGCCGGGGCCACCTGGGACCTTCAGATTGACGGTATCCGCGCCATGGAACTGGCCATTGAGAGCCGGGAAGAGCAGATTGCCGCCATGGAGGAGCGCATCGAAGAAGCGCCCGAAGAAGAGAAAGAGGATCTCGAGTGGGCACTGGACGACCTTTACTTTGCCCTCGAGAACATTCAGGCGGATATGGACATTGGTCCAGTTAACCCGCTGCTGGATGTCTGGTTTGAAAACGAGAACCGCGGTTTTGTGGTAGGCGCTTACGGTATGTTCCTGCGCACCATGGACGGTGGTGAGACCTGGAAAGACTGGGCGCCAAGAATTGATAACCGGCAGAACTTCCATCTCAATGGCATTACCCGGATCACGGGTGGTGCACTGGTGGTCGTTGGTGAAGCCGGTCAGATACATGTCTCTGTAGACGGTGGTGAGACCTTTGAGCGCCGTGAGGCGCCTTATGAAGGCTCCCTGTTCGGTGTCATCGGTACAGGCCGGGTGAACGAGATGCTCGCCTTCGGCCTTCGTGGCAACATGCTGTTCTCTTCAGACCTCGGCAGAAGCTGGCGGATGGTCCCCAATTCAGCTGGGGCTACGCTCAACGACGGCGTCGTTTCGGAAGATGGTCGTATCACCCTGGTAGGTAATAGTGGTGCGGTACTGATGAGCACCAATGGCGCCGAAACCTTCCGCGAGCATTTCAGAAGTGATCGTGAAGGTGTCATGAGCGCGGTGCCTATCTCAGGAACAGACCTGCTGATTGTCGGCGAAGGTGGCGTAAAAATCACAGACGCCCGTGGAAGAAACCTTCAATAACGCCCTGATGTGGCAACAACCGAACGAATAATAGAGGGGCTTTTGAATGTCCAACCCTAAGCATGACAAGGGCGAGCACTATCTGACCACGCCCAAGGCCGAACCCTTTCTCGAAAGGCTGATCTTCAATAATCGGCCAATCATTCTTGTCGTCTTCGCCGTGTTGACGCTGTTTCTGGGGTATAACGCCGTCAAGATCCAGCCGGATGCCAGCTTCGAGCGAATGATTCCGCTTGAGCATCCCTACATTGTAAATATGCTTGAGCACCGGGATGATCTTGAAAACCTCGGTAACTTCGTTCGTATCGCCGTCGAGGTAGAAGAGGGCGATATTTTCACCCAAGAGTACATGGAAACCCTGAAGCAGATCACCGACGAGGTTTTTTATCTCAACGGCGTGGATCGTTCGGGTCTCAAATCCCTCTGGACGTCGAATGTCCGCTGGGTTGAGGTTACCGAACAGGGTTTTCAGGGTGGCACTGTCATACCGGACGGCTATGACGGCTCCCGGGACAGTCTGGAGAAGCTTCGCCAGAACGTTCTTCGTTCCAACGAAGTCGGGCGCCTGATCTCTGATAACTTCCAATCAACGATCGTTTACGCGCCGCTGTACGAGAAGAATCCGGAGACCGGTGAGGCTCTGGACTACGGCGAATTTTCCCGTCAGCTTGAAGAAAAGATTCGTGAAAAGTACGAAGAACAGAACCCGAACATCAAGATTCATATAGTCGGTTTCGCCAAGAAGGTCGGCGATCTGATTGAGGGGATTGGTTCTATTGCCTGGTTTGCAGGGATTACCATTCTGCTGACCACGCTGCTTCTGTTCTGGTACTCGCGGGCTATTGCCGGCACCCTGGTTCCTGTCTTTACCTCAATCATTGCAGTGTTCCTGCAGTTGGGTACGCTTCGGCTGCTGGGCTACGGGCTGGATCCTTATTCGGTGCTGGTGCCATTCCTGGTGTTTGCGATTGGTATCAGTCACGGCGTTCAGATTGTGAATGCCATGGCGGTTGAAGCTGCCAAGGGCTTTGATGCGGTGACCGCTGCGCGCCTGGCTTTCCGTGCTCTTTACATTCCGGGCATGCTGGCTCTGATTTCGGATGCCTTTGGTTTCCTGACCCTGTTCTTTATCGAGATCGACGTTATCCGGGACCTGGCTGTTGCCGCAGGTATTGGTGTGGCGTTCGTGATCTTCACCAACCTGGTTTTGCATGTATTGATTATGTCCTATGTCGGTATCTCCAAAGGGGGTATTCGTCACGTGCAGAATCACGGCGAAAAACAGGATCGGAAATGGCGTGTTTTGTCCTACTTCTCCCATCCGGGCGTTGCGCCAATTTCGTTGTTGATTGCTGTAATTGGTCTCGGTCTTGGTCTTTATTACAAGCAGGACCTGAAGATTGGCGACCTGGATCAGGGTGCGCCTGAGCTTCGTGCGGACTCCCGCTACAACAAGGACAATGCCTACATCATCAATAATTACTCGACCAGTGCGGATGTATTGGTGGTGATGGTCAAAACACCGGAAGAGCAGTGCACGCAGTATAATGTGCTGCGGGCCATGGATACTCTGCAGTGGGAGCTTCAGAACACGCCGGGCGTTCAGTCTTCGGTATCACTTGCAGATGTTTCCAAGATGGTGACCAAGGCTCTGAACGAGGGCAACTGGAAGTGGTATGAGATCTCCCGCAACCAGACCATTATCAATGCGTCCATTCGTGAGGCGCCTGCCGGGTTGATCAACACTGATTGCAGCCTGACGCCAGTACTGGTCTTCCTTGAGGACCACAAGGCAGAAACTCTGGAAACCGTCGTTGAGCGCGTCGAACAGTTTGCCGGGAACAACAGCACTGATGAGCACAGGTTCCTGCTAGCGGCGGGTAACGCCGGTGTCGAGGCCGCTACTAACGAGGTTATCTCCGGCGCCAAGGATAAGATGCTGATCCTCGTTTACAGTGTGGTGAGTTTGCTGTGCTTCGCGACCTTCCGTTCGATCCGTGCGGTGCTGTGTATCGTGATACCTCTGGGACTGACTTCGATCCTCTGTGAGGCAATCATGGCGGTATCCGGCATTGGTATCAAAGTGGCGACCCTGCCGGTTATTGCCCTGGGTGTCGGTATAGGTGTCGACTACGGCATTTATATCTACAGCAAGCTGGAGAAATACCTGCTTGAAGGCAAAACGCTTCAGGAGGCTTACTACGAGACCCTGCGCTCCACTGGTAAGGCGGTTATGTTTACCGGTGTGACTCTGGGTCTGGGTGTTGTCACCTGGATATTCTCGCCAATCAAGTTCCAGGCCGACATGGGCTTCCTGCTGTTCTTCATGTTCCTCTGGAACATGGTTGGAGCCATCTGGCTGTTGCCGGCCCTGGCCCGGTTCCTGCTGCGGCCGGATCAGATGCTTGCCAAGGCTCGAGCTGCGAAATAACATTCGCACCGACCTGCAAAAAAGCCCGCTTTGCGGGCTTTTTTGTTGTCTGGTCAACCGGTTAGCGAGCTAATCCATACTTTATTTATGGTGTGAAGTGGTCTATGTTTTATGGTGATCGTACGTCTTGCCCGCTCCCGAAGCGGGCGCCGAATTACAATGAACAGAAAAAAGGAAGAACTCACATGACACTGAAACTTAAAGCCTCCGCATTCGCTGTCGCTGCCGCAGTCAGCCTGGGCGCTGCTTCAACCTCCGTTTCCGCCCAGGAGCAGCGCTTCGTGACCATCGGCACCGGCGGTGTAACCGGCGTTTATTACCCGGCTGGCGGTGCTATCTGTCGTCTGGTGAACATGGACCGTAAAGAGCACGGTATTCGCTGCTCTGTGGAGAGTACCGGTGGTTCCGTCTACAACCTGAATGCCATCCGCCAGGGCGAGCTCGATCTGGCAGTTGCCCAGTCCGACTGGCAGTACCATGCCTACAATGGCACCAGCCAGTTCAAGGATGATGGTGCTAACAAAGATCTCCGCGCGGTCTTTTCTCTGCATCCGGAACCGTTCACTGTTGTTGCCAGCAAGGGCTCAGGCATCAAAACCTTTGAAGACCTGGAAGGCAAGCGGGTATCTGTCGGCAACCCCGGTTCAGGGCAGCGCGCCACTGCTGAAGTCCTGATGGATGAGATGGGCTGGACGCTGGACAAGTTCTCACTGGCTGCCGAAATCAAGGCCGCGGAGCAGTCCCAGGCCCTGTGTGACGGTAACATTGATGCCTTCTTCTACACGGTTGGCCACCCCTCTGGTGCAATCAAGGAAGCGACCACCTCCTGTGACAGTGTACTGGTTAACGTTGATAACGCTGCCACACAGAAGCTGATCGACGAAAACCCGTACTATCGTAAGGCAGTCATCCCTGGTGGTATGTATCGTGGCAGTGACGATGACGTTACCACCTTCGGCGTTGCGGCAACCTTTGTGTCATCCACTGATGTGCCCGATGACGTTGTTTACGCGGTTGTGAAGGCTGTTTTCGAGAACTTCGACAGCTTCAAGCGCCTGCATCCTGCATTTGCCAACCTGAACAAGGAAGAAATGGTCTCTGATGCCCTGAGTGCGCCTCTGCACCCGGGTGCTGCCAAGTACTACAAAGAAGCTGGTCTGATCGACTGATCTGCCTGCACTCCGTCACAGCGGGCTCAAGCCCGCTGTGACGCCCTTTCAGAGATTGATTTTTACGTACGGGACTAATTTATGGCGACGAGCGATCCGGCTAACGGAGCTGGTGCTGGTGGTAGCAGTAATGTAGACCAGATCCTGCAGACTGAAACCGGGGGCAGGGCGACCAGCGGATATGCTGCGGTTATTCTTTTTATCGTTCCCCTGGTGTGGTCGTTGTTTCAGCTCTGGATTGCGTCACCGCTGCCCTATATCTTCAATTTCGCAATCTTTAATTCCACGGAAGCGCGCTCGATCCATCTTGCGTTTGCCGTTTTCCTGGCGTTTTCTGCCTTCCCGATGATCAAGGGGCGGCATGTAAATATCGTCCCCATCTATGACTGGATTCTGGCGCTTGTTGCCGCTTTCTGCGCCTCATACCTCTACGTTTTTTACGAAGAGCTTTCAACGCGGCCCGGCGCGCCGATCACCCAGGATCTGTGGGTTGCGCTTATCGGTCTCGTGCTTTTGCTGGAAGCCACGCGTAGGTCGCTCGGGCTCCCGCTGACTATCGTTGCTGCGGTCTTCATCACATACTCGATTGCCGGCCCCTATATGCCGGATGTGATTGCCCATAAAGGCGTGAGCCTCAGTAAGCTGGCGTCGCACCAGTGGTTGGGCACTGAGGGCGTGTTTGGCGTTGCACTTGGGGTTTCCACGAGCTTCGTCTTTCTGTTCGTGTTGTTTGGCGCGCTGCTTGAGAGAGCAGGCGCCGGTAATTACTTTATTAAAGTCGCCTATGCCATGTTGGGGCATATGCGTGGTGGTCCCGCCAAAGCTGCGGTGGTTTCCAGTGGTTTAAGCGGCGTTATTTCCGGTTCGTCTATTGCCAACGTCGTCACTACCGGCACGTTCACCATTCCGCTGATGAAGCGGGTTGGTTTTCCGGCTACCAAGGCCGGCGCAGTGGAAGTGGCCGCATCAACCAACGGCCAGCTGACACCTCCCATCATGGGCGCGGCCGCTTTCCTGATGGTCGAATATGTGGGTATCTCCTACCTGGAGGTCATCAAGCACGCCATCCTCCCTGCGATGATTTCCTATGTGGCACTGATTTATATCGTGCACCTTGAGGCCTGCAAGCTGAACATGCAGGGCATTGAGCGTCTCAACAAGCCGACTCTTGCCCAGCGGATGCTGAATTGGGTCGTTATCCTCATCGGCCTGAGTGTGCTGACCCTGGTGGTGTATTACGGGATCGGCTGGACGAAAACGCTTTTCGGTGAAGCGGCGATGTGGGTGTTGGCACCTTTGCTGGTGCTGATCTATATCGGCCTGGTTGGCTATGCCACCCGATTTCCGGAACTCGAGGAAGACGATCCGGATAAGGACATGGGCGAATTGCCGCCGGTTGGCCCAACTGTAAAGACCGGGCTGTACTTTCTTCTGCCCGTTGTAGTGCTGGTCTGGTGCCTTACTGTTGAGCGTTTCTCGCCACAGCTGTCGGCGTTCTGGGCCACGCTGTTCATGATTTTCATTGTTGTTACACAGCGACCGTTGAAGGCCTTTTTCTACAAGCACGGCAACTTCCTCACTGCGTTCAAGGATGGCGTGTTTGATCTTGCGCATTCGCTCGCCACCGGTGCCCGAAACATGGTGGGTATTGGCGTGGCAACTGCCACCGCCGGTATCGTGGTGGGTACGGTTACCCTGACCGGTATTGGCCTGGTGATGACCGAATTTGTCGAGTTCCTGTCTGGCGGCAACCTGCTGCTGATGCTGATCTTCACGGCCATTATCAGCCTGATCCTCGGCATGGGTTTGCCGACCACTGCCAACTACATCGTTGTGTCCACGCTGATGGCGCCGGTAATCGTCACTCTGGGCGCCCAGAATGGGCTGATCGTGCCGCTGATTGCGGTGCATCTGTTTGTGTTCTACTTTGGCATTCTGGCGGACGATACGCCGCCCGTGGGGTTGGCGGCTTATGCCGCCGCTGCCATATCCGGCGCCGATCCCATACGAACGGGTATCCAGGGCTTCACCTACGACATCCGTACGGCGATCCTCCCGTTCATGTTTATTTTCAATACCCAGTTGTTGCTCATTGGGTTGACCGGATGGTTTGACCTGCTGGTTACGATCTTCAGTGCAGTCACTGCGATGCTGGTCTTTTCCGCGGCCACGCAGGGGTTCTGGTTTACCAAGAGCTATAAGTGGGAATCGCTGTTATTGCTGCTGATTACGTTCACCATGTTCCGGCCCGGCTTCTGGTGGGATATGGTTTACCCGCCCACGGCAGATCGGCCCGGCGCCGAGATCATGGAGTATGTTGAGGATGTGCCAGCAGACAAACCGATTGTCCTGAAGGCTTCCGGGATGACGATTGACGGCGACGAGGTGACCACCTATGTGCGGCTTGAGATTCCCGCTGGCGACACGCCCGAGCAACGTCTGATGGACGCCGGCCTTGAACTCAGCCCGGATGGCGAAAAGATGGCGGTAGACTTCGTTGGTTTCGGTAGCCCGGCGGAGGATGCTGGCATCCAGTTTGGCTGGACCATCGATGCCGTGCAGGTTGACCTGGAACGGCCGCCAAAAGAGCTGATGTTCATTCCTGCTCTGGTGTTACTCGGCCTTCTGGCGTTTGGTCAGTTGCGTCGGCGGGCCAGGGAGGAAGCCGCCGGCCAGCCAGCCTGACGCCACACCTGTCCGTGCAAACCCGGCATTAACCTGCCGGGTTTTTTTCTGTTAGACTTCGCCTCGAAGCGGCCCGCGGTTTGTATCGCGCCGTGCCGTCACCATGTGGTCTCTGGTATAGATCACCGCTGAGTAACCAACAGGAGCCTTTCATGCCCGTCGTAACCCTGCCCGATGGTAGCCATCGCAGTTTTGCCGAACCCGTAACCGTTCATGATGTCGCCGCCGATATCGGCGCTGGCCTTGCCAAAGCCGCCCTTGCCGGAAAGGTGGATGGCCAGCTCGTGGACACCAGTTATCGCATCGAAAACGATGCCGAGCTGGCAATCGTCACCGAGCGTGATGAAGACGGCGTTGATATCATTCGCCATTCTACGGCGCACTTGATGGCCATGGCTGTCCAGGAACTGTTTCCAGGAGCCCAGGTCACCATTGGCCCGGTTATCGACAATGGCTTCTACTACGACTTCAAGTACGACCGCCCGTTCACCAATGAGGATCTGGCGCGGATCGAGAAGCGGATGGAAGAGCTCTCCAAACAGGACTTGCCGGTTTCTCGCTCCATCATGTCCCGCGATGAGGCGATCAAGCTCTTTGAGGATATGGGCGAAGAATACAAGGTCCGTATCATTCAGGACATTCCCGGCGATGAGGACCTTTCATTTTACAGCCAGGGCGATTTTATCGACCTGTGCCGCGGTCCCCACGTTCCCAGCACCGGCAAGCTGAAGGCCTTCAAACTGACCAAGGTGGCCGGCGCGTATTGGCGTGGCGACACCAGCAATGAGCAGCTTCAGCGCGTGTACGGAACCGCCTGGGGTAACAAGAAAGATCTCAAAGCCTATTTGCACCGTCTGGAAGAGGCCGAGAAGCGGGATCACCGGAAGGTCGGCAAGAAGCTTGGCTTGTTCCATATGCAGGAAGAAGCACCGGGCATGGTTTTCTGGCACCCGGATGGCTGGTCGCTGTATCAGGAAGTTGAGCAATACATGCGCCGCAAGCAGCAGGAGCATGGCTACAAGGAGATCAAGACACCACAGGTGGTGTCACGGACCCTGTGGGAGAAGTCAGGGCACTGGGACAAGTTCAAGGACGACATGTTCACCACCGAGTCGGAGAAGCACGACTACGCCATCAAGCCCATGAACTGTCCCTGCCACGTGCAGGTCTTCAACCAGGGTCTGAAAAGCTACAAGGATCTGCCCCTGAGACTGGCGGAATTCGGCTCCTGCCACCGGAACGAGGCCTCCGGGGCGCTGCATGGACTGATGCGTGTTCGGGGCTTTACCCAGGACGATGCCCACATTTTCTGCGAAGAAGATTCTATTCAGCAGGAAGTCTCGGCATTTATTGAAATGCTGCACGAGATCTACACAGACTTCGGGTTTACCGAAATCCTGTACAAGCTCTCAACCCGTCCGGAAAAACGGGTTGGCTCCGATGAGGTCTGGGACAAGGCGGAAGCCGCCCTGGAAGAAGCGTTGAATCGCGAAGGGGTAGACTGGGAATTGCTGCCAGGCGAAGGCGCCTTCTACGGACCCAAAATCGAGTTCTCGCTGAAAGACTGTATCGGACGGGTATGGCAGTGTGGCACTATTCAGGTGGACTTCTCGATGCCGGGTCGTCTGGGTGCGCAGTATGTTGCCGATAATTCCGAGCGGAAGACCCCGGTCATGCTGCACAGGGCGGTATTGGGATCCTTTGAACGTTTTATTGGTATCCTGATCGAGGAATACGAAGGTGCATTCCCGACCTGGCTGGCGCCGACTCAGGTGGCTATCCTCAATATCACCGATAATCAGCGTGATTATTGTCAGAATCTGGCGAAAAAGTGGGATTCTTTGGGCTATAGGGTTAATGCTGACTTGAGAAACGAGAAGATCGGCTTTAAAATCCGCGAGCATACTCTTAACAAGGTTCCCTACCTTGTCGTTGTCGGTGACAAAGAAGTCGACAACAACGCCGTTGCGGTGAGAACCCGCAAGGGCGAAGATTTGGGAACTTTATCGCTTGAAGCGTTTGAGCAATTCTTAAGTGAAGATGTTGAACGCAAGGGCAAAACAAAGACGGAGATCTGATTATTAAACAGCGAGCGAATCGGGGTGGGCGCACACCAAAGGCGCCTATCAATGAGAATATTGACGCAACCGAAGTCCGACTGATTGACGCAGAAGGCAATCAGGTCGGTGTAGTACCAATAGAGGATGCTCTCAAGCAAGCAGAAGAGGCATCTCTTGACCTGGTCCAGGTTACGGATTCCGATCCGATCGTCTGTAAGATAATGGACTACGGCAAGAAAATCTTCGACGAGAAGAAGGCCAAGGCGGCTGCCAAGAAAAAGCAGAAGCAGACGCAGGTCAAAGAGCTTAAGTTCCGTCCAGGAACTGAAGAAGGGGATTATCAGGTCAAACTACGCAACCTGGTACGTTTCCTTGAAAACGGGGACCGCGGCAAAATCACTATCCGCTTCCGTGGCCGTGAGATGGCACACCAGGAAATTGGTATGCAGCTCATGCAGCGCATAGAAGCAGATATTGAAGAGCTTGCCCAGGTAGAGATGCGGCCGAAAATGGAAGGCCGGCAGATGACCATGGTTGTGGCGCCCCGCAAGAAGAAGTGAACCTGATCGGGTGCTTGTCCCCCGCGCATGCGGGGGATTTGTCGTTCAGGGGCACATTATTGTTTATTTAAAAATAGAATGCGGAGTTTTAAAAAATGCCTAAGATGAAAACCAAAAGCGGAGCCACCAAGCGGTTCAAGAAAACCGCCACCGGCTTCAAGCACAAGCAGTCCTTCACCAGTCACATCCTGACCAAGAAGAGCCCGAAGCGTAAGCGTCAGCTGCGCGGCACCAAGCTCATCGCCAAGTCGGATGTTGCATCTATCAAGCGTATGACCGCGTGCTGATCCAGCCGCGAGTATCATTCCTTAGAAAGTACAGGTAGAAGGATTAAAGTATGGCTCGTGTAAAACGTGGTGTGGTCGCACGCCGTCGTCACAAAAAGATTCTCAATCAGGCCAAAGGTTACTACGGCGCTCGTAGCCGGGTATTCCGTGTAGCCAAGCAAGCGGTTATCAAGGCCGGTCAGTACGCCTACCGTGACCGTCGTAACCGCAAGCGTGCTTTCCGCGCTCTGTGGATTGCCCGTATCAATGCTGGTGCCCGCGCTAACGGTCTGTCTTACAGCCGTCTGATCGCTGGTCTGAAAAAGGCTAACGTTGAAATCGATCGTAAGGTTCTGGCCGATCTGGCCATGAACGAGCAGCAGGCGTTTGCCGCTGTTGTTGAGAAGGCCAAAGCGTCCCTGTGATCGCTTAGCTCTTTCATCGATTGCTGATCGATATGGGCGTCTCATGATTTCATGACGGCGCCTCCTGATAGGGGAAGGGCACGCTCTTCCCCTATTTTTGTTTTTGAAGTTACGTTTTTAAGCACTTCCATTTCTGGTTTGGAGCAGGGTCAATGGAAAACCTGGAGCAACTGGTTCAGGACGGGCTGGCAGCAGTTGATAGCGCCGACAGCCTGCAGGCACTTGATCAAATTCGTGTTGAGTATCTTGGCAAGAAGGGTGTGATTACCCAGCAGGCGAAAACTCTGGGCAAGCTTTCTGCTGAGGAGCGCCCTGCCGCCGGCCAGAAAATCAATGAAGCCAAGGGGCAGGTCGAAGAAGCCATCAATGCCCGGCGAAGCGATCTTGAACGTGCCGCCATCGAGCAGAAACTTGCCAGTGAATCCATTGATGTGACTCTGCCTGGCCGTGGTCAGGACCTGGGTGGATTGCACCCGGTTACCCGCACCCTCCAGCGGATCGAGCATTTCTTCGCCCGGGCCGGCTATACCGTCGAGCAGGGGCCCGAGATCGAAGACGATTACCACAACTTCGAGGCCCTCAACATCCCTGGCCATCACCCTGCTCGCGCGATGCACGATACGTTCTATTTTAACCCGGGCACCCTGCTGCGAACTCACACTTCGCCGGTACAGATTCGAACCATGGAAGCGGGCAAGCCACCATTCCGGATGATCTGCCCGGGCCGGGTTTACCGCTGTGATTCGGATATGACGCACACCCCCATGTTCCACCAGGTGGAGGGGTTGCTGGTCGAGAAAAATGTCAGCTTCGCGGATCTCAAAAGTACTGTTGAAGAATTCCTGCGAGTGTTCTTTGAGCGGGACCTTCAGGTCCGCTTTCGGCCCTCCTATTTCCCGTTTACGGAGCCCTCCGCAGAAGTGGACATTGAATGGGGTCGGGAAGCCGATGGCAGCATCAAGTGGCTTGAAGTCATGGGTTGCGGAATGGTGCATCCCAAGGTGTTTGAATATTGCGGAATCGATGCCGAGGAATACCGTGGCTTCGCATTCGGTCTGGGGGTAGAGCGCCTGGCCATGCTTCGCTACGGCGTGAACGATCTGCGTATGTTTTTCGAAAATGATCTGCGCTTCCTGCGCCAGTTCCGTTAACCGGCAAGATCACGGCATCCAATCAAACAGGCATAACCGCATCAGGACAAGGCAATAACCATGAAATTCAGTGAACAGTGGCTGCGCGAGTGGGTTAACCCGCAAATCGATACCCAGGAATTAATGGACCAGATCACCATGGCAGGTCTGGAAGTGGACGGTTTCGAGCCGGTGGCCGGTCAATTCAGCGGCGTGGTCGTTGGAGAAGTTCAGTCAGTAGGGCCACATCCTGATGCAGACAAGCTGCGGGTTTGCCAGGTCAGTGATGGTGCCTCCGAGGTTCAGGTGGTCTGTGGCGCTCCCAATGTCCGTGAAGGTATGAAGGTTCCTTTTGCCGTGGTGGGGGCGGTTCTGCCCGGTGATTTCAAAATCAAGAAGGCCAAGCTTCGCGGTCAGCCTTCTGAGGGCATGCTTTGTTCCGAGTCAGAGCTTGGGCTCTCCGATAATCACGATGGCCTGATGGAGCTCCCGGCGGACGCACCGGTGGGGCAGGACGTGGCCGATTACCTGAAGCTGAACGATGTCACCATTGATGTGGATCTGACTCCGAATCGCGCCGATTGCCTGTCTATCAAGGGTATCGCCCGTGAAGTGGGTGTTCTGAACAGCATGCTGGTCAACAGCCCGGCAATCGAGCCCGTGGAATCGGTGCACTCTGAAGTGCCTGATATCCGGGTGGAGGCGCCGGCAGGCTGCCCGCGGTACCTTGGCCGTATTCTGCGCAATGTGAACCTGCAGGCGGAATCGCCCCTGTGGATGCAGGAAAAGCTTCGCCGTTCAGGTATTCGCTCCATTGATGCCGCCGTGGATGTCACCAACTACGTCATGCTGGAACTAGGCCAGCCCATGCACGCCTTCGATCGTGACGAAATCCAGGGCGGGATCGTTGTCCGCATGGCGCGAATTGGTGAAAAGCTCGTTCTGCTGGATGGTCAGGAGGTCGAGCTCACCCAGGGAACGCTGGTGATCGCGGATCATGAGAAGCCGATTGCCATTGCCGGTGTCATGGGCGGTGAGCATTCCGGAGTCAGTCCGAAAACGCGGGACCTGGTGCTGGAATCCGCTTACTTCGATCCGATTACGCTGGCGGGCAAGGCTCGTCACTATGGTTTGCACACTGACGCATCGCACCGGTTCGAGCGAGGTGTTGACTACAAGTTGGCGCGGGATGCGATGGAGCGGGCCACCCGGTTGCTGATGGACATCGTTGGTGGTGAGCCTGGCGAAATCGTCGAAGTTGCCAGCGATGAGGATATTCCCGAGGATCGGGTTGTCGACCTGCGATCCCGCCGGCTTAACGATGTTCTGGGTATGGAAATTGATCGCACCACCGTCGAGGAGATCCTGACCAGGCTCGGCCTGCGGGTGGAAAAGCTCCTGAAAGACGGCTGGCGTGTCAGTGTGCCCAGCTTCCGCCCGGACATCTCTATTGAAGAAGACCTGATCGAGGAAGTCGGTCGAATTTATGGCTACAACAATCTGCCTGTAACCGAGCCTACGGGCTCACTCGGTCTGCGCCCGGAGCAGGAAGCTGTTCGCCCGGTATCGGCCATCCGCAACTTCTTTGTGGATCATGGGTACCAGGAGGCGGTGACCTACAGCTTTGTCGATCCTAAGGTTCAGCAACTGGTGGACCCCGATCGTCAGGGCATCGCGCTGACCAATCCGATTTCTTCGGATCTGTCGGTGATGCGTACCAGCCTCTGGAGTGGCTTGTTGAAAACCGTGGCCCATAACCAGAATCGCCAGCAGCCGCGCATACGTCTGTTCGAAACCGGTCTGCGCTTCCTCCAGGAGGGCGAGCGGATTGATCAACAACCGATGTTGGCCGGTGTGGTGGTTGGCAGCCAGTATCCTGAAAACTGGGCAAACGGTCGCAGAACCGCGGATTTCTTTGATGTAAAAGGGGATTTGGAGAGTCTGTTCAGTCTGCTGGGCATTGAGATCCATTTTGTTGGCAGCCAGCATCCTGCGCTGCACCCGGGACAGACTGCAGAACTCATGCGCGACGGCGAGCACGTGGGCTGGCTGGGGACTCTGCATCCACAAGTTCAGAAAAATCTTGAACTTAATGGCACGATCCTGATGTTTGAGCTATTCTTGAATTCAATCGTTACCGGATATGTGCCTAATTTCAAAGAAATTTCAAAATTCCCGGAAGTTCGTCGGGATTTGGCTATTATTATCGGAAGCGAGGTAGCGTTCGCCGATGTGGAGCGTGTAGCGAGAAAGCATGCCGGCGAGCAGCTGACAGCGTTGCGTGCGTTCGATGTCTATGAGGGCGAGAGTCTGGGTGAGGGTAACCGAAGCCTGGCTCTGAGTCTGTTCTGGCAGCACCCCGAACGTACATTGAACGAGGATGAAGTGCATTCGCTCTTCAACGGTGTGATCGACGCATTGAAAGAAGAGCTGGGGGCAACACTGAGGAGTTGAGAGATGGCGGCTTTGACGAAAGCGGAAATGGCGGAGCGGTTGTACGAGGAATTGGGCCTGAACAAACGCGAAGCCAAGGAAATGGTAGAAGCTTTTTTCGATGAGATCAGAGGCGCTCTCAGCCACAACGAGCAGGTGAAGCTGTCGGGTTTCGGTAACTTCGATCTGCGGGACAAGAAGCAGCGGCCGGGACGGAACCCGAAAACCGGTGAAGAGATTCCGATCAGTGCACGGCGTGTCGTTACGTTTCGCCCGGGACAAAAACTAAAGCAAAAAGTAGAAGCGTATGCTGGAACCCAGTCATAACAACGAACTTCCCACCATTCCGGGGAAGCGTTATTTCACCATTGGTGAAGTAGCGGAGCTGTGTGCTGTGAAAGCACACGTCCTGCGGTATTGGGAGCAGGAGTTTCCGCAGCTGTCGCCGGTAAAGCGTCGGGGCAACCGTCGGTACTATCAACGGGCGGACGTTATTACCATCCGCCAGATTCGTAGCCTTCTCTATGACCAGGGCTACACTATCGGTGGCGCGAAGCAGAAGCTGAGCAGTCACGAGGTGAAAGACGATACCTCCCAGTACAAGCAGCTGATCCGGCAGATGATTACAGAGCTGGAAGAGGTGCTCGAGGTTCTCAACGCGCCGGTCAAATAATGCTTCCGAAGCTTTGAAGAAAAACCGGGATAGCGAGAAGCTGCCCCGGTTTTTTTATGCCTGCAGGTTTATTGCTTCTTGCAGGTCTTGATGCCCAGAATTGAATAGGCGGGGCAGTTGCCCACTGCGGCAGTGGCCAGAGGAACGATGCCAATCCAGCCCCAGGCGGTTTGTGGGCCCACAAATACGAGCGCCAGAAGTACAATGCCGACAATGGCGCGTATGATACGGTCCGCAGATCCCATATTGATGCTCATGATCCATTCTCCTTGGTTGATTTGAGGCAGTAAGGCCACTCTAACGCCTGCTCCCGGGCTGTTCAGTGATAAAGTCACACAAGGAAAAGCACTGGATAAGCTAGTCTCGTTAACTATGGAAAAACTGACGTTGCAACACAGCATTCTTGAAACATTGCCGGAATCCCTTCGGCGGGACGCTCTGAACGGACTGCAGGCGATTCAATTTGAGCATGGAAAGGTGCTTTTTAGAGCGGGAGATCCGTGTCAGGGCCTTCCACTGGTGCTCCATGGCAGTGTAAAGGTTCAGATGACAGGGCTGTCGGGGAATAGCATCGTCCTGTACCGGATGGGCGCGGATGACATTTGCACGCTCTCGATCGGGTGCCTGATGACCGGTGACGGCTTTCGCGCAGAGGCCGTGGTTGAGGAGGATGCCAAAGTGTTGATGGTGCCCAGGGGGTTGTTCGATCGGCTCATGGACCAGTCCGCCGATTTCCGGCTGGGCATAATGGAGTCTTACGGTCGCCGCCTGAACGATCTGATGCTGCTGGTGGAGGAGGTTGCGTTCAGGCGAATGGACGAACGACTTCTTCACTGGCTTGAGGCAAGAGCCGGGCACCGCGCAATCACCATCACCCACCAGGAGCTTGCCATTGAGCTCGGCACAGCGAGAGAGGTGATAAGCAGGCTGCTCAAAGAGCTTGAGCGAAAGGGCAGGTTGCGTCTCGCGCGCGGCAAAATTGAATTTACGGGTTCGTTTGCCGAGTAAGTGCCTATAACAAAAAGCCCGGACCTTTCGGCCCGGGCTTTTTGTCGGAATCTGGTCGGGACGGTAGGATTTGAACCTACGACCCCTTGCACCCCATGCAAGTGCGCTACCAAGCTGCGCTACGCCCCGATTCGCTCTTTGCCACATCGAAACTTGAGAGTATTCTCAGTGTCTTAGCGGGAGCGAAGTCTACACGAGCCCATGGAAAAAATAAACATCCGACGGCGATTTTGATCGCAATTTTTAGCGTAGCTTGGTCTCCCGAAGTTTGAGGATGAATTCCGGTGGTTCGAAGGTATCCGCCCGGGCTGATTCCCAGTACTTATCGAACACAGTCAGGTCTGTTTTTCCCTCCAACAGGGCCCCCGGCTCAAGGAACGGGAAAAGGTCCATGTAAGAGTGAACTTCGGTTTTAGACACCCGCCGGACAACGTGTTCCGGACCAAGCTCGGATGGATGCTTGAGCCCGGAAGCCTCAAGCAGGTTTTGCAGCGCGTCCAGAGTATTCTTATGGTAGTTGTACACCCGCTGGCTCTTGAGCTCTACGTCGAGCTTGTTGCCGCGCCTGGAGTCCTGGGTGGCCACGCCGCTCGGACAGCGCCCTGTGTGGCAACTGAGCGCCTGTATGCAGCCCAGGGAGAACATGTAGCCACGGGCCGCGTTGCACCAGTCCGCACCAAGGGCCAGAGTTCGGGCTATGTTGAAGGCCGAGGTGATCTTGCCCGCTGCGCCAATGGCGATGTCTTCCCGCAAATGGGTGCCGACCAGTGTGTTGTGAACCAGCAGAAGTGCCTCAGTCATTGGCATGCCAAGGCGGTTGATAAACTCCAGTGGAGCGGCTCCTGTGCCGCCTTCACCTCCGTCGACGACGATGAAATCAGGTTTTCGACCGGTTTCCAGCATGGCTTTGACGATGGCGAACCACTCCCAGGGGTGGCCAATGGCAAGCTTGAAGCCGACGGGCTTGCCGCCAGACAGTTCACGCAGGCGGTCGATGAACTCAAGCATCTCGATGGGGGTTGAGAACGCCGAATGACTGGCGGGAGAAACGCAGTCCTCACCCACCGAAACGCCCCGGGCTTCGGCGATCTCAGGGGTAACCTTGGCACCCGGCAAAATTCCACCGTGGCCCGGTTTGGCACCCTGAGATAGTTTGAGTTCTATCATTTTGACCTGTTCAATCGTGGCGTTCTGCCGAAACATATCTTCGTTGAACGAACCGTCTTTGTGGCGACAGCCGAAGTACCCTGAGCCGATCTCCCAGACCAGATCGCCACCTGGCTGTCGGTGGTATCGGGAGATGGAGCCCTCTCCGGTGTCATGATAGAAACCGCCCATTCTGGCACCGGTATTCAGGCTCAGGATGGCGTTGGCGGAAAGCGAGCCAAAGCTCATTGCGGAAATATTGAATACACTGGCGTTGTAGGGTTTATCACAGTTCCTGCCGATCAGAATCCGGAAGTCACTGCTGTCGAGGCGGGTGGGAGCGAGTGAATGGTTCATCCACTCGAATCCCTCGTCATACATCCCGAGTTGGGAGCCAAAAGGGCGTTTGTCGAGGACATTCTTGGCTCGCTGATAGACGATCGTGCGTTGCTCCCGAGAGAAGGGGCGCTCCTCGGTGTCTGACTGGATAAAATACTGGCGGATTTCTGGCCCGACGGATTCGAGCAGGTACCGGAAGTTGGCCATGATCGGGTAATTCCGGCTGACCGTGTGCCGTCTTTGCAGCAGGTCGTAGGTGCCAAGGGCTGCGAAGGCACCAAAGATCAGCGGAAACGCCAAACTTACGCCTGCGAACATGACCAGTCCAAAAGAGACGAAAAAGCCGATGATGCTGAGCCCGTAGGCCGAATAGCGAAGCGGAAAGGTCTTGGTTTTTTCCATGGAATCCTCTGGTTGTCTCACAAAACCGGCTCGACCGGCTCACCGGATTAAGAAGAGTTTAGTCCTACGAAGCGGAGTTCTGCCGCGATTGGTCCGGACTTTGGCTGGTCCGTTGTCGATCATGGTCTATGATAAATATCAAGGCGGCGGTAATAATTGTAGTTTTGATGTTTTGAACTCAAAACATTATGATGACGCTCTTGTAATGTTTGAACTCCGATTCTGAATAAACGACTTACCAACTCAGGAGGCGCCATAACGTGGGCGAGGTAGTTAAAGACGAATATTCGACGGACTACGTGGCCGGCCAGGACAATATCACACCGTTCGGGCTGGATCTCCACGCACCGGTATTTCCGATTACGGCGATACTGGTTTTTGCGTTCGTGATAGGAACCCTGATGTTCCCAGGGGAAGCGAAGGAGCTTCTCGATGGAACAAAGTGGGACATTATCGCGACGTTTGACTGGTTTTTCCTGATCAGTGCCAATATTTTCGTGGTTGTGTGCCTGGCGTTGATCTTCCTGCCAATGGGCAAGATCCGTATAGGCGGCCAGGATTGCAAACCTGAGTTCTCTACAATTTCGTGGTTCTGCATGCTTTTCGCGGCTGGCATGGGTATTGGTCTCATGTTCTGGGCCGTTGCCGAGCCGGTGGCTTACTACACAGGATGGTATGAGACACCACTGAACGTAGAGGCGGGTACGAATGAAGCCCGCAATCTTGCGATGGGCGCGACTATGTACCACTGGGGTCTGCACCCCTGGGGCATCTATGCGATCGTTGCTCTTTCCCTGGCGTTTTTTGCCTTCAATAAGAACATGCCTCTGACCATCCGCTCGGCTTTTTTCCCTTTGCTTAAAGACAAAGTGTGGGGTTGGCCCGGTCACATTATTGATGTTTTGGCGGTTGTAGCGACCATTTTTGGTCTTGCGACATCCCTCGGTTTTGGCGCCCAGCAGGCGGCTTCTGGCCTCAATTATCTGTTTGATGTGGGCGCTGGAACGAACGTCCAGATGGCAATTATCGTGGGTGTTACAGCGCTTGCCTTGATCTCAGTGTTAAGGGGCCTGGATGGAGGCGTGAAAGTCCTGAGTAACATCAATATGGGCGTTGCAGCCATTCTGCTGTTGTTCGTTATTTTCGCCGGTCCAACCATGACCATTCTGGAAACCCTGTGGGTGACTTCTTCCAACTATGTTGGCAACGCGTTGCAGCTCAGTAACCCGTTTGGCCGTGAAGATGAGGCCTGGTTCCAGGGTTGGACTGTATTCTACTGGGCCTGGTGGATTTCCTGGTCACCGTTCGTAGGTATGTTTATTGCCCGTGTTTCCAAGGGACGTACCGTTCGTGAGTTTGTGACTGCAGTGCTGATCGTTCCGACCGTTATCACGGTTGTCTGGATGAGTGCTTTCGGTGGTGCTGCTATCGAACAGATTCAGCAGGGCGTTGGTGAACTGGCTGAGAACGGTCTGACTGAGGTTTCACTTGCGACCTTCCAGATGTTTGCGAATCTGCCGCTGACCGGGATCCTGTCATTCGTGGGCATTATTCTGGTGCTGGTGTTCTTCGTAACATCTTCGGATTCCGGCTCGCTGGTTATCGACAGCATCACAGCCGGCGGCAAGACCGACGCTCCGACCGCTCAGCGTGTGTTCTGGGTAGTTGCAGAGGGTGCCATTGCTGCAGCCCTGATCTTTGGTGGTGGTGAGGATGCGCTCGGCGCAATCCAGGCGACTGCGATCAGTGCTGGTCTGCCGTTTACGGTCGTTCTCCTGGTCATGACGTGGGGACTTTTGAAGGGCCTCAGTCACGAGCGTAAACTTCTGATTGCCAGAGGTGAGCTCGCCTAAGAGTGCTTTGAGATAAAAAAACCGGGGCCCTGGCCCCGGTTTTTTTATGTCTGATTAGCGCTCAGAAACTGGCGAACGTGTCCATGGCGAAACGAGAGCGTTCCAGTGGCGTGAAGTGTGGCCGCTTGAGAGCCTCAATAGCCCTCAGGCGAGGCAGAAGCCCTCGACCGTTTGCCATCTGGATCGCCAGCCCGGGTCTGGCGTTAAGTTCCAACAACAGTGGCCCTTCGTTGGCGTCGACCACCAGATCAACCCCCATGTAGCCGAGTCCGGTAGCTTCGTAGCAACGAGAGGCCATTTCCAGCATCTCGTCCCAGGCTTCAATCTGGATGTTTTCCAGAGCAAGACCGGTATCCGGGTGAAGTGTAATGGGACGGTTGAACTGAACTGCGTTCAGACTTCGACCAGACCCGATATCAAGACCGACGCCTACAGCTCCCTGATGCAGATTGGCTTTACCGTCCGATGCGGTTGTAGCCAGTCTCAGCATGGCCATCACTGGGTAACCCTGAAACACCACAATACGGATGTCGGGCACACCCTGATGCGAATACTTTGCCAGTGAGGGAGCGGATTCCACCAGGTTCTCGACAATCGCAACGTCCGGAGTGCCTGCAAGAGAGTAGAGACCGGCCAGAATATTGGTCAGGTGACGCTCAAGGAATGAAGAATCGACACGGGAGCCGGAAGCCTTGATGTAATCATCACCATCGCGCCCGGTAATCACCGTAATGCCTTTGCCGCCAGACCCCTTCGCCGGTTTTATCGCAAAGCCCTCAAGGTCTTCAGCCATCTCCCGGAAGTGGGATATTTCATGCTGTTGGCGAACAATCTGAAGCAGCTTGGGCGTTTTTACCCCGTATTCGGCAACCACCAGCTTGGTCTTCAGCTTGTTGTCCACCAGAGGGTACGACGAGCGCTCATTGTACCGGGAAATGTAGTCGACATTTCTCCGGTTCATATTGAGCATCCCGAGCCTCTTGAGAGATCGCGGTGAAATCCAGTCCATATCAGTCGTACGCCTTCATTGGCGTGAACCGTCGTAGCTCGCTGAGCTTGTAGCCGGTGTATTGGCCCATCAATAGGATCAGCCCGAGGATCACGAGGTGCAGCTCCGGGAAATTGAAGGTCAGATGGCCAGCCAGAGGCGCGCTCATCAGCAGATAGGCGCAGATGGCCACGAACAGGCTGCCGGCACCCTGAACCATGACCTCGTGGGCGCCTTCTTCCTCCCAGAGGATGGACATGCGCTCAATCGTCCAGGCAATAATAACCATCGGGAAGAAAGTGACCGTCATGCCAGTGTTGAATCCCATCTGGTAACCGATAATGCTCAAGCCCGCGGTGATGAAAATAACCAGAATGATCAGGGCGGATATTCGAGATACCAGCAACAGGTTGAGACTGGACAGATAACCGCGCATGAGCAGACCTATGGCGACAACCGACAGGAAAGCAATCAGCCCGGGCACCAGAGTTGTCTGGACGAAGGCCACGGCGATGAGCACGGGCATGAAAGTGCCAGAGGTACGGATGCCGATGACGATCCGCATGAAGGCCACCATGAGTGCACCGAGTGGCAGCAACAGCAGCATCCGGAACATGCTTTGTTCTTCAATGGGCAGCTCATAGAAGCTCAGGAAACCGAGGCCGTTGGAGGCGGATTCCATGGTCGCCAGTTGCAGGGCCGGAACAGTTTGCCGGAGCATGGAGAAGCTCACTTCGGAGTTTTCCCCGCCCACGACATCCAGCAAAGAAGCAGAGCCCTGGCGCCAGAGCAACAGATCGTCAGGTACGCCCTGTTCAGCGGTTTTCGGGTTGAAGGTGAGCCACTGTTTGCCATTGTAGATTTGCAGGTAGGGCATCAGCTGTTGCCGCCTGCGCGCATCCTCAAGCCTGAGGCCGTCGGCTATCCTGGCAGCGATACCGCTATGGTTGAGCATATCGACCAGAAGGTCCAGGTAGTTCTCTTCCGAGACCAGCAGGGTGGTGTTCTGGGTGCGGGTGTCGGGCTGCATCAGCCGGATAAGCTCTCGGGTCATGCTTTCTGGAGTACTCGAACGGGCCCTGGCCTGGTCCAGTATTTCCTGAACGGCTGTGGCTTCGGGTTCCTCCCAAAAGGTCCTCGGTGTTTTCGGTTCCCGCACGGGAATTTCCGGTTGAGCGTTAGCGTCCGGAATAAACTGGGCTTTGAAGTACAGTGTCTGCGGTCCGGAGACTTCCCGCTTGCTCCATTCCGCCCGGCGGCTTCCCGAGCTGTCGATGATAGAAAAGCCGTAGCCAGGTGATGCAGCCTGCTCGGTAAGGATACGGAATCCCGGGGGTTGCTCGGGTATGTTGAGGCTGGCAAGCACTGATCCGTCGCCGGCGTCAAAATCGATTCGGGCCTCGACCATCCAGACAGGACGCTGCTCGCCTGTCAGCCAGGGTATGCCAAGCTCAATGTGTCTCCAGACAGCAAGCGAAATGCCCGCTGCGATGAGGAGAAAAACGGCAATATAAAACGGCAGGCGCGAGCGGGTGGTCACGATTCGTTCCCGTTGCTTTTGCGGATGGATTCAGGCAATTCGGTGGCGTACTCCTTGCCGACATCGACCAGCATTACGTCACGCAGAATATTGCGGCCGATCAGAACTTCGTAGGTCAGGTTTGTTCTGTCGGCAAGTGTGAACTCGGCTACCTGCCGATGGTCGCCAATAAAGAACTGGAGTTCGACAACAACACGGCGCTCAGCCTCGTCCGCGCTGGCCTGAATAACCCGGACACGACGGGAGATTTCTTTCTCCAGGGTCACGAACTTGTCGGCGCCGGGAACGGGTACATCAAACCGCACCCAGTTGCTGCCATCCCGCTCAAACCGGGTGATGTTGCGTGCGTCGATGGAGGAAGTTTCGGCGCCGCTGTCGATTCGAGCTTTGTAGATCAAGCCGGGGTCCGCGAGGTAGAAATTCTCTACCTCACCGACAATGACTTTCCCCTTGAGGCGATCAGCGCGGCCTTTTGAGTTGTCTGTTGCGGGGCACTGCTTCTGGACCTGAACGGGCGGACATTCGGGCTTTTCTACCTGGGTGGCGATCGCGTCCAGTATGGTTTGAGTCGATGAGCGGGTCTGGGCAACGGCTTGCTCGTGTCGAGTCGCTGCATTCTCTTCCATGGTAACGAGAGTCGCACGCTGGCTCTTGACGGATCCCTGAAGCTCATTGAGGTCTGTTTTGGGAACCATGAAATAACGGTCTGCCGAACATCCCGTCAGTGTGAGGATGCCTGCGAGTGCGATGAAGGAAGGTTTAGGCAGTCCAGCCCGAAAACATTTCAAACCCATGAATAACCCCTGAGCTGGCAGCCTGTCATACCTGAGTGGGAACGGTGATGACGGTCTGTGCATGTGAAACCGGATAAAAACGGAATGGAAGTATACAACATCCAACCTGTGTGGTTGATTTACAGATGGTTAAGGGGCAGTAGTGTTTACCGTGACAGGAAATGTCCTTCACCGAGCACGGTTTCAGCACGCAGGTATTCCTGAATAACGGGGGAGCAATTGAGGTAGAAAAGCAGCAGTTCGCGCTGCACATCCTGATCCTGAATTCGGGCGGCAAAACTGATCAGTTCCCGGATGTTCTCGTCGCTTTCGGCACTGCTGGAAGGCATCCCGAAACTCTTTCCGTACCGGGTTTTAAGCAGGCTGGTGAGGCGCTCGAGGTGAAACTCGCCAGTGTGGGTAATGTGCGGCAGGATTCTGAATGCTTCCTTGTTCCGGGATGCGCCTGTACCGAACAATCCGGATTGGCTGTCCTGACTGGAGCCGTCATCGTGGAGAAACTCCGCCCCCAGCTTTCGCCACAATTCTTTCAGCATGATCTGTTATCCATTTCTGATCCCGTCCGTGCCCGTCATACGGTTACCAAAGGGTAATAACCACTTGGCGGGTGAACATTTTACCCTTTTAGACGATATTACGTTGGGCGTCCAGAGCTAGATGCCCGGGCTTCGAATTATTGCCAAACAGTCGTGGTCCTTACCGGCAGCACCAGTCAACTTGACGGTGCGCCGGGCAAAAGGTTCCCTGCGTGGGTTAGACTGTGTTCAAGCAGAATCGTACCGATCATTCATCTGAAGAGAGTTTTAATGGGAGTATTGCCAGGTGCCTGAAGCCATCATGGAACAGATGTTGTCCCGTCCTGATCTGATGGCGGCGCTGATGGTTGTTTTGATTCTTCTGATCGTTCTGAAAGGGCTTTGGGGCAGGAATGGTCGACTTGAGCAGGACGTCGAACATTGGAGGCAGCATGCCGCAAGCCTTGAGAACCGACTGGCCGGGCTTGAGTCGGAGCTGGAGAGCCGGAAAGAGCGCTTTGCGCAGGTGGAAAGCGAACGTCAGACCCTGAGGGCAAAGGCGGAAGAGCTGTCCGAAGCGCTGGGTGAGGCCCGCATGTCGCTCCGGGAGCAGGAAGTGACAATTGATAAGGAGCGCCGTTCAGCCAGTGAGAAGCTGGAGCTGCTTGAGCGTAACCGTGACGCCCTGAAGCAGGAGTTTGAAAACCTTGCCAACAAGATTTTCGAGCAGAAGAGCGAGCGTTTCAGCCAACAGACACGAACCAGCCTGGATACCCTGCTTAATCCGTTCAGGGATCAGCTGCAGGACTTTCGAAAGCGCGTCGAGGACGTGTATACCAATGAAACCCGGGACCGTCAGGCCCTGCGCAGTGAGATCAAATCACTACAGGACCTGAACCGACAGATCACTGAAGAAGCCGCCAATCTGACCCGCGCACTGAAGGGTGACAAGAAAATCCAGGGCAACTGGGGTGAGCTGATTCTCGAGCGTGTACTGGAAAAGTCCGGCCTTCGTAAGGGCGTTGAATACGACACCCAGGGCAGTTATCGGGACAGCGATAATCAGCTGTATCGGCCGGATGTCATCGTGCATCTGCCAGACAACCGTAACCTGATCATTGATTCCAAGGTGTCGTTGGTGGCTTATCAGCAGTGGGTCACGGAAGACGAGGATTCCGTGGTCAGGGAAGAGGCTTTGAAACAGCATGTTGAGGCCGTTCGAAATCACATCCGTACGTTGAGTGAAAAGGACTATAGCCAACTGCATGGCCTTCATTCGCCGGATTTCGTGCTTTTGTTCATGCCAATCGAGCCTGCCTTTGTGGCGGCGTTTCAACAGGACGAGAACCTTTTCGCAGAAGCCTTTGAGCGAAAGATTATTGTGGTAACTCCAACAACCTTGTTGGCAACATTGAGAACAATCGAAAACATCTGGCGTTATGAGCGTCAGAGCCAGAATGCCCGACGAATCGCCGAGCGGGCAGGCGCGGTTTATGACAAACTCAGGGTGTTCGTGGAAGCGATGGAACGCCTCGGCACCCAGTTGCATACCGCCCAGGGAACCTACGACTCGGCCATGAACACCCTGACCCGCGGGCGGGGTAACCTGATCTCGCAGGCCAATCGCTTTGTTGAGCTGGGTGTTCGGGTCAAGAAAGAATTGCCCAAGGGGATCATGGATCAGGCGGAAGTGGACGGTTCCGACGAATTCCTTCATTCCGGGGACGACGACCGGCCTGATTCTGAGGAGCAGGCGATTGGTGCAGATAACGAGCAGGAGTAGATGCCATGGCAGTATTATTTGGAACAGGTCGCTGTTTTGTCCTCGGGGCCGCCCTGGCTTCCGTGCTCCTGGCGGGGCCGGCGCTGGCGCTGGCGCCCGAACATGAAACCCGCAGGTTGATGCTGGCTACGGAAGAGGCCGTTGTCGCAGAGAACTGGGGTGAGGCTGCGGAATACCTCAACCGGTTGCAGCAACTGGAGGGGGAAAAGCCGGAAGACTACTATTTTTATCGGGGCCGGGTGATGCTCCAGTCCTCCCATTTGAACGAGGCCCAGTCGGCCCTTGAGACCTATGTAAGCCAGGCGGGTGCGAAGGGAGCCCACTATCAGGAATCCCTTCAGCTGATCACCTCTATCGAGAAGACCAGGCGACAGAACGCTGTCGCACCCCAGGCTGCTGGCGAAAGCGAGCCGGTTGCGGTTATTGAACCAGCGGGTGAGGGCCGCGTTGAGTCACTGCGCAAGCTCTATCTGGCGGATTCAGACCGTGAAGCCTTGACCCTTCATATCAACAGCCTTCTTGAACTCGCAGGCTGGCGCCGTGATCAGGCAGTGGTGCGGCTGGACCGGCCGGCAGATGTGGAATATCGCCTGGGAACCCAGGGAGACGAGATTCAGGTGCAGGAAATCAGGCGAGCCGAAGATGGCCGTATACTGAGGAGCACCGAGCCGATGTCGGTGTTTGGCATTAACCCCCAGGTTGAGTGGCGTTGTGAAGCCGCTGTTTCGACCTGCTGGGTTTACGATCCAAGGGATGGCTCCCGCCTGCTTCAACTGGCCGCGAACCGTGAGCGAGTTCAGGAGATTGCTGAGACGCTGGGGCAGTTGATCCGGACACTTCAGCTACCGTCCGGATCCTGATTCAATCAGGGAGGTTGCCTCGTTCGCCCTCCCGGTATGCGCCGGGCGTCACCCCTGTCCACTTCTTGAAAGCCCTGTGGAAGGTTGAGGGCTCGGTGAAGCCAACCTTGGCCGCGATGTCGTTGATGGGCAGGTCCTGCCGGCTCAAGTAGTAAATCGCCATATCCCGCCGTAGCAGGTCCTTGATTTCCTGAAACGAGGTATTTTCCTGCTTCAGCCGGCGACGCAGCGTTTGCGGGCTGGTATGTAGCTCTGCGGCAATCCATTCGAAATCCGGTAACGGCTTTGAGAAATCTCGCCCGATCAGCGCACGAATCCGCCCCGTAAAGGTATTGCTCTCGTCAGGCCGGGACAGCAGGTCTGCGGGCGACGTCTTCAGGAATTGCCGCATCTCCGGCTTGTCGCGGATCACTGGCGCCGACAGGAAGCGTTTGTCGAAGGTAAGGGCAATCCTGTCGGATTCGAATGCCAGGGGGCAGTGGAAAATGTGCCGGTATTCGTCGCCGTGGGGCGGCCGGGGGTAATCGAATTCGGCCTTTTCCAGTTCTATGGGTTGCCCGATGAGCCAGCTGCCCAAGCGATGCCAGATTACGAGGATGCTTTCCCTCAAGAAGAAACTGGGATCGTTTATTTCGCCTTCCATCCTGGCCACCAGTCGGGCTTTGTCCTCGCCGATTTCGAGCTCCATCGATACCATGGGCTCGAAGAGCCGGGAAAACTGGAAGGCTTGCCGGTACACCGATTCCAGGTTGGGGCAGTCAATCACCAGCGCACACATGGTTGCGAAGGTGCCTGTCCGGGCCCTCCTGGGCCCAAGCCCCATAAACTCGTCCCCCATCCGGTTCCAGAGCACCTGCATAAGATGGCTGAACTGGTCGCTGCTGACCCGGGCCATCTCGATACGCAGGAGATCGGGCGAGATTCCTGCCTCCCGGAGCATTTCCCGGGTATCAAAACCAAGTCTTTCAGCACCCCCCAGGGCAGCCTGAACAAAGTGCTTCGAAACCGTCAGATCGGACATCACGCTCGCCATTCCATAAAAACGAAACCCATCATAAAACCCCGGCAGAACAATGCAACCGAGGCCGTCCGGACAGGCTGGTAGAAACGGCCAATCGGAATGACGGAACCGGCAGTTGGCCCCGTTGGCAAAACCGGGCAGCATGAAGGAAACGAATGCTATTCGGACAACTCTCACAATAAAAAGGAGATCATCATGGCGGGTCCTCTGACTTCGCTGAAAGTTCTGGACTTCAGTACCTTGTTGCCCGGTCCCTACGCCACCATGCTGCTGGCGGACATGGGGGCAGATGTATTACGTGTGGAAGCACCGGACCGGGTGGATCTGACACGGGTAATGCCGCCCCATGATGCGGGGGTGAGCACGGCTCATGGTTTTCTGAATCGAGGCAAGAAGTCGCTCGGTCTCAACCTCAAAGAGCCGGGGAGCCGAGAGAAAGTCCTGGAGCTGGTCAAAGACCACGACATTGTTATCGAGCAGTTTCGCCCGGGAGTGATGGACCGGCTCGGCATTGGCTACCAGACCCTCAAAGCAGTAAATCCTCGTCTCATCTATTGCTCCATTACCGGTTACGGCCAGACCGGCCCCTACAAGGACCGCGCGGGCCATGACATCAATTATCTCTCCCTCGCGGGCGTCAGCAGCCACTGCGGCCGAGCCGACAGCGGCCCGCCACCCATGGGTATACAGATTGCAGATGTAGCTGGTGGTTCTCACCATGCCGTGATGGGCATCCTGGCTGCGGTAATTCACCGGCAACGAACCGGAGAAGGGCAGTTTGTTGATATCAGCATGACCGACGCGGCCTTTGCGCTGAACGCCATGGCCGGGGCGGCGTGCCTCGCCGGAGGCCAGGAACAGAAGCCGGAACGCGCGTTGCTGAACGGCGGCTCCTTTTACGACTACTACCAGACGCGCGACGGTCGCTGGCTTTCAGTTGGCAGTCTCGAGCCGCAGTTCGCTTCCCGCTTGTTCCACACCCTCGGGATCTCTGAGGTAACCAGCCTCGCCATGAGCCAGAATCCTGAGCATCAGCAACACCTTAAAGCGGTTCTGAAAGAAAAGATTGCAGAGAAACCCCTGGCGGAGTGGCAGGAGATTTTTGCCGACGAGGATGCCTGCGTGGAGCCGGTTCTGACCATTTCGGAGGCCGCCGAGCACCCACAGCTGAAGGCCAGGGACATGGTGATTGGTGTTGATAGAGGGGATGGCACTCAACAACCGCAGATCGGATTCCCGATCAAGTTCGAGAAAACGCCATCGGAAACGTCCCGGATCGGGAAAATGCTCGGAGCTGATAACGATCGGTTTCTTTAGAAGAAAATAACGTGAATAAGTGTTCAGTTTTGTCTGGCTGAAAAGGAGGGCTCTGCTAGTTTTATAAATGTCACCGGAAACGGTGGAACCGTAGTGAACAAATACAAGGAATACACTATGAAGCTCAGGAAAACCCCGAGTGGCAAACATGCCCTCAGTCTCACTGTCGCCCTGCTTGGCAGTACTTTGCTGGCAGGTTGTTTTGATAGCGATAACGACTCTTCCGGCCCCTCACAGGCTGAGGTGGATCCTAACCTTTTTCCGTCTGATGGTCAGCTAGAGGCGACCATCCGTCGAACTACGGGCGGCGTGCCTCATATCGTCGCTGACGACCTGAAATCTGCGGCTTTCGGACATGGCTATGCGCAGGCGCAGGACAATGTTTGTATGCTGGCTGAGGCGGTTGTGAAGGCCCGAAGCGAGAGAGCGAAGTACTTTGGGCCTGGACCGGATGCGGGATTTGGTGTCGGTATCAATATAGTCAATGACTTTAGTTACAAGGCTCAGCAGATATACGCCGGCGCAGAGGCTGAGTTCCCCACTCTGAGCCCAGAGAGCCGTGCGCTCATTGAAGGTTTTACGGAGGGGTATAACCGCTATGTTAACGAAACTGATTCGTCTCAGTTCCCTGCAGAATGTGCGGATCAGGAATGGGTGCAGCCGATAACTCCGGTGGATCTCCTGGCCCATTATCGCATTGTCGGCCAGTACGCGAGCGGTGCGTTGTTCGCCACAGGGGCAGTTTTCCTCGCAGTCCCACCAACAGAGAGTCCGGCACCGACACCAGTAAGCTCGGTGACGAATGTTGAGGAAGTAAACAAGCTCCTCAAGAGTGTTGTGGCTACCGCAGAGGCCGGCGCAAAATCACAGACCAATTTCGCGGATATGGGCCTTGCCAGTAACGCGTGGGGTATTGGTAGTGAGTTGACCGAACAGGGCAGGGGCGCTCTCCTGGCGAACCCACACTTCCCGTACACAGGCCATCGCCGGCTTTATGAAGTCCAGATGACTGTTCCGGGATACCTGAACGTCCACGGCGCAGGCCTCCTGGGCACGGCTATTCCGTTAATCAATTTCAACGAGAATCTTGCCTGGTCTCACACTGTCACCACTAGTCGTCGCTTTACTTGGTATGAGCTGGTTCTCAAGGATGATGGAGAGTTTCTCACCTACGTGAAAGACGGAGTTGAAAAGCCGATCACTACAGAGACCTATCAGATTGAGGTCGATTTAGGGGCTCAGACGGTTGTTCTGGAGAGAACCTTCTACTTCTCCGAATACGGCCCGATGATCGCGGCGAATGCAGTCAGTAATCAGCTGCCGTCTTGGGGTGACAACGGTGCGTTGAACACCTCCTCAGTGGTGGCTCACACCTATCGTGATGCCAATGCCAACACTGGCGGTCTTCTGGACACCTGGTTGGGTATGAGTCGAGCCAGTAATCTTGAGGAGTTCCAGGGTGTCTTCCAGAACTGTGGTTCCACCCTCTGGACCAATACCACCTATGCGGATGATCAGGGCAATGCGTTCTACATCGACAGCAGCTCGGTACCGAACCTTTCCGAGAAAGCCATTGCGCTCGTGAATTTCAGAAGGGCAGGCAGTGCAGCATACGCTGGCCTCTTTGACCAGGGCGTTACGTTGCTCGACGGCAGACTCTCCCAGGAGGACTGGGTGGAGACCGCTTGTGGTCCTTTGGTGCCTTATGACCAGAAGCCAAAACTGGTTAGATCGGATTGGGTACAGAACTCCAACAGCAGCTACTGGTCAACCAATCCGGACGAGTTCCTGACAGGCTTCTCGCCTCTGTTTGGTGATGAAAAAGCCCCTATCAATGCTCGGACGCGCCTGGGCATCAAGATGCTTCAGAATCTGATGGATCCTGGCTTTCCGTATGCGCCGCTTCCAGCCGGACAGGACGGAAAGTTCAGTGCAGAAGAGTTGATCGGCGTGATCTGGAACAACCGGGCCTGGTATGCAGAACAGTTCCTGCCGGAGCTTTTGCAGCGTTGTGATGCGATTGGTAGTACGGCAGTTAATGGCGTCGATCTGTCTTCCTGGTGCCAATCTCTGAGCACTTGGGATGGCCTGTACAATCGGGACAGCGTGGGCGCTCATATTTTCCGTGTGTTCATGGCGAATTATCGTAATGATCTGGATTCAGATCTGACAACGCCGTTTAGCCCGGCTGACCCTGTAGGCACACCGGCGGATCCTTCCGACGAGAATGCAGGTACAGCGAGCGACACGATGCTTCTGGCGCTTGCTGATGGTGTGAGTGCTTTGCAGTCTCAAGGAATTTTGCCGACTGATGCATTGGGCGACCTGCAATATTACCGCGCTTCCGGTGGTGTGGTTCCCGGTTCCGGTGGGACTCCCGTTTTCCAGACCCAGCCAATTCCCTGGCACGGCGGTGACGGCAGCATTGACGGGGCTTTCAATGCGATCGGTGTGGTGACAGATCCGTTCCTGGAGGATACCCGGTTCCCGCGGATTGCACCTTCAACCATCGATAACACAGCAGGGCTATCAGACGGCTCTGATGGCATCGACGGTTGGCTGATGGCCAGGGGTACTAGCTGGCACTTCGGGTTGGAATTTACGGACAATGGCCCGGAGGCTTATGGCCTCGTGAGTTATTCCCAGTCTACGGATGCCATGTCACCATTCTTCAGTGATCAGAGCGAGCAGTATTCCAACAAGGACTACCGCCAGTTGTTCTTTACTGAGGAAGATATTCAGGCAAACCTGTTGCCGCAGGGTGAGACTGTTATTTCTTCAGATTAAGACTTAAACCAGAATGAAAACGCCGCGCTCTGACGAGTGCGGCGTTTTTTGTTGCTCTTAGTCATGCCGTTGAGTTCAATTAAGAGCGCGATCTAACCACTTGTAAAGCGAGCAAGTCCCTGCTTTCTAGCCACCTTTCCTCCGCTACACGCCTGTTCCTCTGGCTATCTGGGCGCCGTCAAACATCTTCAGAATTTATGGTTGTCCCAACAATGTGTGCGGCTGCATTGCTGCAAGAGCTCTGGGGGGGTGGAGGCTCTTCGATGTGTTGATGGTTCGTCTCTGACCCATGTGGGGGCTCGCCAAAAAAAAGCCCCGGCGATGCCGGGGCTTGTAGGCAGAAGCTAGTCCTTACGGAGCAGCCTGTTCGTCCTGATCGAGTGCGTTCGCCAGAGTAGGACTGGTTCCGAGAGCATCAATGTTGCTCGGTGTTGCCGGCACGGACAGACCGCTTAAGGCCCGGGCGGTCTGGGTCACCATCACGCTGAAGGCGGCGCTGGTGTCTGCCGCACCTCCGCACGCTTCATTCGGAACGATTGGTGCGACAAAGGTTCCGTGATTGGCAGTTGTGCAAGGGTTGCTGCCATCGAAGAACACAGCCACTGGGGTGGGTGATCCTGAGGTGTCGCCCGCCTGCAGCAGGTTCAGGTCATTACCATCAGCGAGGTTGCTGCCTCCAGCGCCCAGATCAAGGAGTGCCATCAGAGGCTCAGTGCCTGTCAGCGGTGCAGAGAACGCCGGGCTGAGCGGATTGACGTTGGCTTCGTTGGGAACCGTGGTGTCGCCAACAACTTCTGTGACCAGAAGGTTGCTGGTAGAAGCACCAAGACCTTTCGCAAAGTTCACCGGATCGCCGGCATCTGAGATTGACTGGAAGACGTAAAAGAAGCTCTCGAAATCAGAGGTTCCCTGGGTGACACCGGCGTTAGCCAGCCCACCAAGAACTTGGCCGGAGAAGGCCGGAGAGTTCTCGATCAGGCGAGTAACTTGGCCGCTGGTGTTGTGCAATACGACCGAGTTAAGCGTCGGGAATGTGAAGTTCGAAAGAGGAACTCCGGCCTGCACATACGTGCCGTTGAGAGTGGCGTTCAAGGTCGCGTCGTTTGCCAGAGAGGCAAAGACAGTTCCGGAGATGCCTCCAAGAGAGTGGCCAATAAAGTTCACCGGCACATCAGCCAGGTCGCCCGGTGCGAAATCCTTATTGATGTCAAAGGTCTGAATTGATGCCGCAACGTTAAGCAGATCGACAACGCCCTGACGGAGGTTGTCGCGACTGTTCATCATATTGAGCGGGTTGATAAACAGACTACCTGATGAGATATCGGCCAACGGCGCCTGAACCGGCTGTAGGGAGGCATTAGCGGTGTATCCGAAATGACGCTCACCAATGTAGTCAGCCGAAATCAGTGCGTTGAGCTGGGCAATGACTGCTGCTTGGTTTGGGTCATTGGGATCAAGAAGGTTGATAGCAGCTTCTACATCTGTGGTAAGTGCGTCCGCATCAAGAGCAGATAGTCCTGCTACAGTGCCCGTTGAAGCACCTGCGAGGCCGTGAAGTGGCTGGTCGATCGCCACGACAGTCTGACATGCGCTTTGTGCCAGAAGGATAGCGGGCAGCATGGAAACACTGCGATCTACCGTGATGCCGTGTTGGAAAATGGTTACTCCTTCGGGTTTCCCAGCTCCATTGGTTCCCGCGCATGCGGCCGGCTGAGCTGGGCTGCCATCGAGAACCGGGCTGAACACCACCACAGGGACAGTCGTGGTTGCATTCTGCTCTGGGAACGGGAAATACCCATTCACGTTCAGCGTGCCGTCAATGTCGCGAAGGAATGAGAAAACGGTCTGGCCGGGTGCCAGGTTCTCATTCAGATCCTCTTCCAGGCTTGTGCTTCCGCTCCAACTGCCAGTCACAATGCCAGCTCCGGTTTCACCCGGAAGTGACTGGAAGTACGGCAGAGCGATGGCACCTTCAGAAACCTGCACCTGCTGTGCAGCCTGCGCGATAGCATTGGTTGGGTCTGCTGCCAATGCCTGGATAGTAGCTAGATCAGTCGCCGGTTCAGCTGCGTTAAAGAAGGAGGGTCTGGGAACCGGCAAATGAAGCGTATCACCAATTTCTGCACCGATTGCTGCTTGCAGGTCACTTGGCTCTGTAAGAGGGCCGACAGTAGCTAGAGCGGTTATTGCTGCCAGCTCTTGGGCATCCAGGTCGCTTGGATCTATGTCGCCCGCTTGCAGGTCCGCAGCAAGCTGTGCAATTTCACCGAGTTTGGTGGTCAACTGAGAGAAATTGAGCGTCGGATAATTGTCTCTGACGGCTTTCAACTGAGCTGTAAAGCCGATTTTCTGACCCAACGCGTTTCCAAATGCGGCCGGCGCCATCATAGCGCGCAACACGTCGGTATCAGAATTGGTGGTAAAGGTATAGGCAAGTGCCGACTCTGGGGTGTCCTGAGGAATCGCCTGAGCGAGGAAACCGTTCGCCAGGGCGTCTGAGGCCTGCAGGATCGATTTCACGTTAGCTAGGGCTGGGTTGCCCAGTACACCATCGGCAAGATTTACGTCTTGAACAGACCGCTCAATTGGCTGTCCGTCAGCGCCAACGATGTTATTAGTTGCAATCACCAGATACTTCTGGCCCTCGGCGAGAGGCTCAAGAGGTACGATTCGAATTGCGTTATCGCTGCCGCCGTCAACGCTCACCACATCAGCGCGGAAGTTGGGAATTGCAGCAAGATCAAACGGGTTTGACTGGATAATGCCGGATGGATTGGTATTCGGCAGAGCCTCAGGAACGCCCTCTACGGCGTCTGCCACATTGACTGGCAGCAGGAATACTGTGGCGCCGGCCTGAACGGATACAGGATTCAGGGATCCGTCAAACTTCAGTGTGAACGCGCCGGAGGTAGAGAAGCCGGAAAGATCGTTTACCGCATCATCGGCTGGAGAAGTGCCGCCAGAGAGCCCTGTGAAGTCATAGTTGGCGCTCTGGGTGGCGCCCAACAACAGGATCAAGTCCGCATTGATCGGGAATTTCGGATCGGCCGCGATCGGGTTGGGATCGTAGATGGGGCGTACGATTGATGTATCAATCGTTGTATCTTCAATCAGATAATCCGGATTGGCATTCGCCCCCGTCTCGCCGCTATCAAAGCAGCCTGTAAGTCCAACGGAAGACGCCACGGCAAGACTTATTAGAGTTTTCTTGAACATGGGTGGAACCTTTTCCTGTTGTTGTGTCGTTATGTTCGGCAGCTGACGGGGCCGGTCTGATCCGGTAAGCCCGTTGTCAGTGGCCTGTTCTGCTTAAACTGTTGTCTGAAATTGTAGCCAGCGCTGTAAGCCAATTTCTGTATCTCTGACTATAGCGACAGTATGGCAAGTGTTGATCAGCCAAAAGTGTGATTCTTCTGGATTGAATCCTCCCCGCACAGTTGGAGTTCGGCCTTTGAGAAAAATAGTTGCCGGATAACGGTTTGTCGAGGTCCGGCAACGGGGAAATTGAGGCGCAGTCGAGGTTTACTCGAAGCGCGAGAAATCCGGTGCGCGTTTTTCCATGAAGGCCCGGAAGGCTTCGGCAGCTTCTGGGGATTTCAGGCGCTCGGCAAACAGCTGACCCTCTTCGAGCATGGTCTCCCGAAGTGCCGCCATGGTTGGCTGATTCAAAAGGGCTTTGGTGGCTCGAATCGCAGCTGGCGCTTTTTCGGCCAGCCGCTGGCAGGTCTCGAAGGCACTGGTTTCTGTCTGCTCCGGCTCGCAAACCCGGTTGATCAGGGCAAGCCGGAAGGCCTCGTCCGCGGAAAAGGCGCCGCCGAGCATCAGCAGTTCGGCAGTGCGCACCCGGCCTATCCAGGAGGGGAGTAGCAGGCTCGAGCCGCCCTCGGGGCACAGGCCGAGGCTGGCAAAGGGCATCTGGAACGCCGTGTTGTTGCCGGCGAACACCAGATCGCAGTGCAGCAACATAGTGGTGCCAATGCCAACGGCCGCGCCATTGACCGACGCCACCACAGGTTTGGTTGCACTGGCCAGTAATAAAAGAAAGCGGCCGACTGGGGTTTGTTCGAAATCACCGGGCAAGCCGGCGGCAAATTCGCTCAGGTCGTTGCCTGCAGTGAAACACTCGCTTGTGCCGGTGAAGAGTACGCACCGGATGTTGGTGTCATCCCGGGCCTGCTCCAGAGCGTCCCCCATGGCGGTGTACATGGCGTGGGTGAGGGCGTTCTTGCGCTCTGGCCGGTTCAGTCGAACGATGAGAATCCGGTCTTTTATTTCGGTGAGGACGAGGTCAGTCACGGTGTCTCCTGCGGTGTTATTCTAGTTTGGTTAGGATGGTACCCTTTTCTCGTGGCGTTTTTCACGGGTTTTAATCCTTGCTTCGCCATCTGTCCAATCACTCGCCAAACCGATTTTCTGGTAAACTCTCGCCTCCCGATTTTTACGACACGACATAACGATACCAAGCTGATGAGGCGCCTATGACCACCGTAATCCGCCAGGACGACCTGATTGAAAGCGTAGCGGACGCGCTGCAGTTCATTTCCTACTACCACCCGAAAGATTTCATTGATGGTGTGTATGAGGCCTACCAGAAGGAAGAATCCCAGGCGGCCAAGGATGCCATGGCCCAGATCCTGATCAACTCGCGCATGTGTGCGGAAGGGCATCGGCCCTTGTGTCAGGACACTGGCATTGTGACGGTATTCGTCAACATCGGTATGAACGTCCAGTGGGACTGCGAGCTACCCCTGGATGATGTGATCAACGAAGGGGTGCGTCGCGCCTATACCCATCCGGACAACGTGCTGCGCGCTTCTATTCTGGATGACCCGGACGGCAAGCGTAAGAACACCGGTGATAACACGCCGGCTATCATCCACTACAAGATGGTTCCGGGCGATACGGTTGAAGTGCACGTGGCTGCCAAAGGTGGTGGTTCAGAGGCCAAGTCCAAGTTCGCGATGCTGAATCCGTCCGATTCGGTTGTCGATTGGGTTCTTAAAATGGTCCCGCAGATGGGGGCTGGCTGGTGCCCGCCTGGCATGCTGGGCATTGGTATTGGCGGTACCGCCGAAAAGGCGATGGAAATGGCCAAGGAATCCCTGCTGGATCCGATCGATATCCACGACCTGAAAGCGCGCGGTGCCTCGAACAGAGCCGAGGAACTGCGTCTTGAGCTGTTCGACAAGGTGAATGATCTCGGTATTGGTGCCCAGGGGCTGGGTGGCCTGACCACCGTTCTGGACGTTAAGGTCAAGGATTACCCGACGCACGCTGCCAATAAGCCGGTGGCCATCATCCCGAACTGTGCTGCGACTCGCCACGCGCATTTCACTCTGGATGGCACCGGACCTTCCTTGCAGACGCCGCCGCGCCTGGAAGACTGGCCGGAAATTACCTGGGAAGTCGGCGACAACGTGCGTCGCGTGAACCTCGATACGGTGACCCCGGAAGACGTAAAGGACTGGCAGCCGGGCGAAACCGTCCTGCTCTCCGGCAAGATGCTGACTGGCCGGGATGCTGCCCACAAGAAGATGGTCGACATGATCGAGAAAGGCGAGGAACTGCCAGTCGATCTGAAGGGTCGCTTCATTTATTACGTGGGCCCGGTTGATCCGGTGCGCGAAGAGGTCGTTGGTCCTGCAGGCCCGACGACTGCAACCCGAATGGACAAGTTTACCCACACCATGCTCGAAAAGACCGGCCTTACCGGAATGATCGGTAAAGCCGAGCGCGGTCAGGTGGCCATCGACGCCATCAAGGAATTTGGTGCGGTCTACCTGATGGCTGTGGGCGGTTCCGCTTACCTGGTCTCCAAGGCCATCAAGAATGCGGAAGTGGTTGCCTTTCCGGAACTGGGAATGGAAGCCATTTACGAGTTCGAGGTCGAAGACATGCCGGTCACAGTCGCCGTTGATTCGCGCGGCTCGTCTGTGCACCAGACAGGTCCTGCGGAGTGGCACGAGAAGATCATTGCTGCCAAGGCGGTCTGATCTCGGTAGGTTGCAGAAAAAACAAAAGGGCCGGACGAGTATATCGTCCGGCCCTTTTTCGTTGACTGGCGCAGCTACCTCAACTTGAACAGCTGATATTCAGGTGCTTGCCCCAATCCGGCGGCAATGCAGCATAAGCCTCACTTTCCGGTTGCTCGTCATAGGGGCGTTCGAGAACCTTCAATAGTGCTTTTATCGGTTCGTAATCCCCGTTTTGCGCTTCCTGGATAACCTGCTGGGCCAGATAGTTCCTCAGCACATACTTCGGATTTACACGGCGCATGGCGTATTCCCGCTCATCGTGAGCGCGGCTTTCGTTCATGAGTCTCTCCTCATAACGCTCCAGCCACTGGCCTGCCACGCTGCGATCTACAAACAGATCCCGCACCGGCCCATGGCCATGGCTGTGCAGATTCGAGAGCGCCCGGAAGAAAGCCGTGTAGTCGACATGGTGCTCGTGCATCATGCTGAAGGTATCCATGATCAGGCTCAGGTCCGCTTCATCCTCGATGATCAGGCCAAGCTTGTCTCGCATGTTCTGGAGGAAGCGTTCGTTGTAGGCCACTTCATAGCGGCGAAGCCCCCGGCGCACGTCGTCCTCCTCCATTACCGGGAGCAGGGCTGTGGCCAGGTAGCGGCAATTCTCGAACCCGACTTGTGGTTGACGGTTGTAGGCGTAGCGCCCGCCCTGGTCGGTATGGTTGCTTATATAGCCGGCATCGAAATCATCAAGGAATGCGAAAGGGCCATAATCAAAGGTGTCGCCGATGATGGACATGTTGTCGCTGTTCATCACGCCATGGCAGAAGCCGACTGCCTGCCAGTCCGCAATCGTTCTTGCGGTGCGTTCCACCACTTCCTCGAACCAGCGGGCGTATCGATCGTCATCCGGCAGGTTGATCAGATGAGGGAAGTGCAGCGAGATCACATGCTCAAGCAGAGTCTTTACGCTTTCAGGTCCTTCGTGGTGAGCGGCGAACTCGAAGTGTCCGAAGCGAATATGGCTTTGAGCCACGCGCACCAGTGCCGCCGCCGTCTCGATGGATTCCCTGCGCACCGGGTCTTTGGCGCTCACCATGAACAGTGCCCGGGTGGTAGGGATACCCAGTCCGTGCATGGCTTCACTGCACAGGTATTCGCGAATGGTGGAGCGAAGCACAGCGCGGCCATCTCCGAAGCGGGAGTAGGGAGTCATACCGGCGCCTTTGAGGTGCCAGTCCCAGCGTCGTCCATCGGGGCCAACGGTTTCCCACAGTAGCAGTCCACGGCCGTCGCCCAGATCGGGATTGTAGGCGCCGAACTGGTGGCCCGTGTATTTCATGGCCACAGGCTCCATGCCCTCGAGTAACTCTGATCCTGCACCCACGCCGGTCCACTCCGATTCGGAATCGGCGCGAAAGCCCATCTGTTCCGCGAGCTTGTGGTTGAAGCACACCATCTTTGCGTCTTTTAGTGGTGAGGGCTGAACCCGGGTATAAAAACTGTCCGGGAGCTCCAGGTAGCGATGCTCTATTCGAAAATCGTTGCCACTCATAAAACGCCTATACTCCCATTGGTATGAATTCTGCTGCCGTCTCTCTTAAGTCATCCATTGAACTGGAAACCCAACGTGTCTGATCGCTCGCTAGAACAAACCATCAGTGCCCTGATTCAGCAGGAAGGCCTGCCCGATGCCTACGCCGAAACGGTAGAAAAGACCATTCTGCCGCTCGCAGACCGAATCTGTGCGCTCCATGATACGGAAAAGCAACCCATTGTGGTTGGTATTCACGGAGCCCAGGGTACGGGCAAGTCTACGTTGACACTCTTTTTACGGGAAATTCTGCTGCGCCACCGCAACCGGTCTGCGGCCAATTTTTCCCTGGATGATATTTACCTTACCAGAGGTGAACGCCAGGACCTCGCCGAACGGGTGCACCCGTTGTTTATAACCCGTGGCGTGCCGGGAACACACGACGTTGCGCTCGGGCAACAGGTCTTGAACCGCTTGCGCAGTGCAGTGCCTGAAGATGCCACCCCGATTCCTGCATTCGACAAGTCGCGGGACGACCGGGTTCCCCGGGATCAGTGGCCTGTCTTCGGGGGAAGGGCGGAGGTCATTCTTCTGGAGGGCTGGTGCCTGGATGCGCGACCGGAGAAAGACAGTGCGCTCGCTGAGCCGATGAATCGCCTGGAGGAGAACGAGGATCCGGACGGCGTCTGGCGGCGCTATGTGAACGATCAGTTGAAAGGGGAGTACCGGCAGTTTTTTGATGAAATCGATTATCTGGTCATGTTGAAGGCTCCTTCCATGGAGTGTGTTCTTGAATGGCGTCGACTCCAGGAGCAAAAGCTGGCGAAGAAAATTCGCAATGCACCAAAACGTGGCGAGCTCCATGCTAATGCACAGGATTTGCGCATTATGACCGACGACGAAGTTGGCCGCTTCGTGATGCACTATGAGCGGGTTACCCGTGCCTGCCTCGCTGAAATGCCGGTCCGGGCCGATGTTCTGATCAACGTGGCCGAGGATCACTCCCTCGGCCTTCCGCAGTTCCGCGAAGCCTGACGGAGACCGGCCATGGCCCGACCCCATTTGATTCTCTTCTCGGATCTGGACGGCACCCTGCTGGACCACGACGACTACCGCTGGCACGCGGCGGGGCCCGCCCTGGAAAGGCTGAAGGCAGCCAATATTCCCCTGGTGCTTAACTCCAGCAAAACCATGCCGGAGATCCGGGCTTTGAGGGAAGAACTTGGAAACAACGATCCGTTTATTGTCGAAAACGGTGCAGCCGTGGTTATTCCGCCCCACGCCCTGGGCAATGCGGAAGAAGAAGTGGTGAATTTTGGTGCAACCCGGGAACGCGTCCTTGAGGTGCTGGGCACGCAACGGAAGAAGGGCGCGCGATTCAGGGGCTTTGCCGACATGTCTACCGATGAACTGGCAGCGCAGACCGGCCTGGATCCGGCAGCGGCCGGGCGGGCCAAAGAGCGGCTGGGAACCGAACCATTGATCTGGCAGGGCTCGGAGCAGGAGCTGGCGGAGTTTGAAGCGGCTCTGAGTGCCGAGGATCTCCGCCTGGTAGCGGGCGGACGTTTTCTCCATGCCATGGGTATATTTGATAAAGCCGATGGGGCCCGGTTCTTGCTAAACAAATACAAAGAGCAATACCGGGAGCAGTATGGCGATGGGCCAGTGTTGGCCATTGCCCTGGGTGATAGCCCCAACGATCAGCAGATGCTTGAATCGGCGGATATACCGGTGGTAATCCGGGGCGTAAAAAGCGAAGAGGTTCAGTTGCCTTCGGCAAAACACGCCATTCGCTCCCTCAAGCCCGGCCCCGAAGGCTGGAATGAGTGCGTGCTCAATCTCCTGTTTGAGTACGGGTACTGACCCGTTCGAGTGCGGGTATAAAAAAGGAGAGCCGCCATGGGCGACTTTTACCAGAATGGCATTATCACAACCCTTCATAACCTGGTTCGGCGTCCGGTAGAGGAACTCGAAGCGGAGCTGATGAGTTTTCGCAAGACCCGGCCCATGTCCCTGGTGTTGCCCTCCCTGTACTCGGAGCTGGAAGGGCCGGCCCTGAAAAATATCGTGCATGAGCTGGGCAAGGTGCCTTATCTGGACCAGGTGGTCATTGGCCTGGACCGAGCCAACGAGGAACAATACCGCCACGCCCTGGAGTACTTCTCCGAGCTGCCACAGAACTTCAAGGTGCTCTGGAACGACGGGCCTCGACTCAGGAATATTGATCTGAAACTTCGGGAGCAGAACCTGGCACCGACGGAAATGGGTAAAGGGCGAAACGTCTGGTATTGCTTTGGCTATGTACTGGCTTCGGGTGTCAGCAAATCCGTAGCCTTGCACGACTGCGACATCCTTACGTATTCCCGGGATCTTGTGGCCCGGCTGATCTACCCTGTGGCTAACCCCGGCTTCAACTACATGTTCTGCAAAGGCTACTACGCCCGTGTAGCGGACGGAAAAATGAACGGAAGGGTCAGTCGCCTGTTGGTAACACCGTTGATCCGATCCCTGAAGAAGGTCTGCGGCCCCAACGACTTCCTGGATTACCTGGACAGTTACCGGTACCCACTGGCCGGGGAATTCTCGTTTCGCACGGATGTGATCAATGACCTGCGTATTCCCAGCGACTGGGGACTGGAGATCGGTGTGTTGTCGGAGATGAAGCGCAACTACGCCACCAACCGCCTGTGCCAGGTGGATATTGCCGATGTCTATGATCACAAGCATCAGGAGCTCTCACCGGAAGATGCCAGCAAGGGCCTGTCCAAAATGAGCATGGATATCGCCAAGGCTCTGTTCCGAAAGTTGGCGACCAACGGTGAGATTTTCTCCAATGAGAAATTCCGGACTATCAAGGCCACGTACTTCCGTATTGCACTGGATTTTGTGGAGACCTATCAGAACGACGCCATTATCAACGGCCTGACGTTTGATCGACACAAGGAAGAAAAGGCGGTGGAGCTGTTCGCCCAGAACGTGATGCGGGCGGGCGCCTATTTCCTCGATAACCCGATGGACACACCTTTTATCCCCAGCTGGAACCGGGTCACAAGCGCGATTCCCGACATCAAGGAGCAGTTGCTGGAGGCCGTTGAGCTGGATAATGAGGAATTCCGGCCATGACCCAGGCTCTGAAAGCGAAGCTGGTTTCCATGCTGGATGTCGTCTATCCAGAGCTGGACTGTGAATTTCTGGCCGAACAGTTGCTGACCACTATGGGGCTGGAGCCCAACCAGGCCCCGCCGCCTGCGCACCAGAATAACTGGGATGAATCGGATGTGGTGCTGATTACCTATGCCGACACGGTTCAGCGGGCGGAAGAAAAACCACTGCAGACATTGCATCGGTTCCTCGCGGATTGCCTGTCAGATTCAATTTCGTCAGTGCACATTCTGCCGTTTTTCCCCTACAGCTCCGACGACGGTTTCTCGGTCATGGACTATCTGGCGGTGAACGAGTCCCACGGAAACTGGGAGGATATCGAGGGCATCGCCCGGGATTACAAGCTGATGGCGGACCTGGTGATCAACCATATGTCGGCCCGCAGCCGCTGGTTCGAGAATTTCCGCAAACGTGTCGACCCGGGGAAGGATTATTTCTTCGAGGGCAATCCAAGGGATGATCTGAGTGCCGTTGTGCGGCCCCGAACCTCGCCACTGCTGAATCCGGTTCAGACCGATGATGGCGAGCGGTATGTCTGGTGCACCTTCAGTGAGGATCAGGTCGATCTGAATTTTGCCAACCCCAAGGTGCTCATCGAGTTCGCGGCGATCATCAGGCGCTATCTGGAGCGTGGCATCATCATCTTCCGGCTCGATGCCGTCGCCTTTCTCTGGAAAGAGCCGGGCACGCCCTGCATTCATCTGCAGCAAACCCATGAGCTGATCAAGATCCTGCGCCTGTTGATCGAGCACCACAGCCCGGATGCGGTGGTGATTACCGAGACCAACGTACCCAACCGCGAAAATCTCACCTATTTCGGCAACGCCAACGAAGCCCATGTAATCTATAACTTTTCCCTGCCGCCCCTGCTGATCAATACCCTGGTTACCGGTGACTGCAAGCACCTGAAAACCTGGCTGATGAGCATGCCGCCCGCGCAGATGGGCACCACCTATCTGAATTTTATTGCGTCCCACGATGGTGTGGGTATGCGGCCAACGGATGGTCTGCTGACGGAGGAAGAGAAGCAGCGGCTGATCAACACCATGGACTCGTTCGGCGGCAAGGTCTCGTACCGGCGCACGCCGGATGGTCGCGACCAGCCCTACGAAATCAACATCGCCCTGTACGATGCGCTGCAAGGCACGGCGGAGTCGGGTCGGGACCACTGGCAGTTGCAGCGCTTCGTCTGCGCCCACACCGTGATGCTGGCGCTTGAGGGGATTCCGGCCTTCTACATTCACAGTCTGCTGGCGACTGAGAACGATCTGGAGCGGGTGGAGCACACCGGCCGGCTTCGATCCATTAACCGCAGCCAGTGGCAACTGGATACTCTGGAGCAGAAGCTCGCAGATCCCCTGAGCCATCACAGTAAGGCGTTCGAGGAGCTGAAACGGCTGATTGCCATCCGGCGTAAGCAACCTGCGTTTCACCCGAACGCCACCCAGTTCACCCTGCATCTCGGCCTGCAGCTGTTTGGTTTCTGGCGCCAGAGTATGCGCCGGGACCAGTCCATCTTCTGCATTCACAACATCAGTAACGAGGTGCAGCAGGTAGCGCTGAGCGACATCAATCTCATCGGCACCGATCATTGGCTGGATCTGATTTCCGGGATGACTATTGATGATCTGTCTGGCTCGATCACCCTGAAACCTTATCAGAGTGTGTGGCTGTCCAACCTGGAAGTTACCGGCTGATCCTGTCTTTGCGCCATTTGTGCAATGCTCGGAAAACTTGGGGTATCCTGTGCCCATATGAGCAAGGCCGAGACGTCATACATGATCAAAGCAATCAAGGTAACCGGGGGCAATCTAAGCTGGGAGCCCTGGGAAGGACCGGGTGAACCGCCCGCAGACCACGTCGAAATCGAGGTTGTCTGGACAGCCATCAATCGTGCGGATCTCATGCAGCGCGCTGGCGTCTATCCCCCGCCTCCGGGAGCATCCGATATTCTCGGGCTGGAGGTTAGTGGTCGCATCGCTTCGGTCGGATCCGGCGTTACCCACCTCAAACCCGGTGATGAAGTCTGCGCCCTCCTGACCGGCGGCGGTTATGCGACTCGTGTGGTGGTACCCGCGGTGCAGGTTTTGCCCGTTCCCAAAGGGGTTTCGCTGGAGACAGCTGCGGCTATTCCCGAGGTTTTTGCGACCGCCTGGTTGAATCTGTATCACGAAGCAGCCTTGAAACCGGGCGAGCGTGTGCTCCTGCATGCGGGTGCCAGCGGCCTTGGCACTGCGGTAATTCAGCTCGCAACGGCCTTTGGCAATCCGGTCTTTGCGACCGCCGGTGATAAGGCCAAACTGGAGGTTTGTCGCAATCTGGGAGCCAGTGGCGTCTGGAACCGGAACGAAGGCTCCTTTGTTGATGCTGTTACAGCGTGGGGTGGCGTGGATATGGTTCTGGATCCGGTCGGTGGCAATTATATTGCCGAAGATCAGCGGGTTCTGAACGTCGATGGCCGCATTGTGCTCATCGGACTCATGGGTGGCCGTATGGCCGAAGTGGATCTGGGCATCATGCTGATCAAACGCCAGCGCCTGATCGGTTCCACCCTCCGTTCACGCACGGTCGAGGATAAGGGGGAGGTGATGCAGGCGCTCTACCGGCACGTCTGGCCACTGCTCGCAGCCGGCCAGATTGAACCTCTGATCGATAGCACCTGGCCGATAGAAGAGGTGGAAGAGGCGATGGCCTATGTGGCTGAGAACAGGAACACCGGCAAGGTGCTCCTGAAAATCTCGGACTGAATCACACAGACCACACGCGTCTCAGGTATTGCAGTCAGTCTGCAATGTGAACCAGCTGTTTACCGAAGTTCTGGCCTTTGAGCATGCCCTTAAAGGCATCAACGGCGTTGTCCAGCCCTTCGGCAACGGTTTCGCGGTATTTCAGTTCTCCGGAAGCAACCCGTGAGGCCAGGATGTCCGTGATTTCCTGATGCTGGTCCTGCCATTCGGTCACGAGGAAAAAACGATGCTCCGGCGCCGGATCAAGCGCCCCGAGCACGTGGAAGGGAGTTTCCACGCTGGCCATATCTTTTGCATTGTAGGCAGAGACAAAACCGCAGATGGGCACCCGGGCCCCCTCATTCAACAATGGGGCAACGGCGCGCGTAACGGCGCCACCCACGTTTTCAAAGTAGATGTCGATGCCGTCGGGGCAGGCCGCTTTGAGATCCGCTTCCAGGTTCCCCGCCTTGTAGTCGACGCAGGCGTCGAAGCCCAGCTCATTGACCACGAAATCGCACTTCTCAGGCCCACCGGCAACGCCAACCACCCGGCAACCCTCTGTTTTTGCGGTTTGGCCAACGACAGTGCCGACAGGGCCGGAGGCTGCCGAGACAACCACGGTTTCGCCGGCTTTCGGTTTGCCGACGTACATAAGGCCGCAATAACCGGTGCGCCCTGGCATGCCTGCAACGCCAAGGTAGGTTTGAAGGGGCACATTGTCCCGTTGCTGAATTTTGTAGACCATCGGCGCGTCCGCCGGGAAGGTGACGTATTCCTGCCAGCCGGAGTAGCAGGTAACCAGGTCGCCGACTTTCAGGTCGTCCGAGCGGGACTCAACAACACGTGCAACACTCTCGCCGACGATTGGCTCATCGATGCCAATGGGGTCCATGTAGCCCTTGGCATCGTTCATGCGTGGACGCATGTAGGGGTCAAGTGAAAGCCAGAGCACTTGAGCAACAACTTCTCCCTCGTTAGGGGAACGGACAGGACGCTCTTCCAAAACGAGATCGCCTTGTTGGATTTCGCCCTGTGGGCGTTGTTTGAGCACGACGGCTCGGTTCTTGTATTCGCTCACTTGTTCTCTCCGGTTGCATAATGAAACCAGATTAGGGTGCAGCAGAATGGATTTCCGGTCAACCTCTCATCATGCCGACACAAGACTGGCCCCGGGGTTTCATTCTACGGCTTGATGGCTATAATCGGAGGCCTGCTCAGGACGAGCTTAAAAACCGATTGCTCTTCAAGGAATGAAGATATGCCCCAGGCAAGTGGATTGCAGTTTACCGCCCGTGTTGGCGGACTCCCCTCAGATTTATTTTCAGTGGTTGGCTTTAAACTGACCGAGCGCCTGTCCGAGGTGTTTCAGGGTCACCTTGAGCTGGCCAGCACCGACCCCTCCATTCAGGCTGCAGAGATTCTGGAGCAACCAGTAGATCTCGTTATCTGGCAGGACAGCATGCCTCTTCGGCGGTTTACCGGGGTGGTCAACGAATTCGTCCGAGGCGATGCCGGCCACCGGCGTACCCGCTATGAACTGATTATCCAGCCGCCGCTCTGGCGTCTTGGACTGATGCACAACAGCCGGATTTTCCAAACCCAGGGCACCGACACCATTGTGCGCACTCTCCTGGAAGAGCGCGGCATTATCGATTCGATCTTCGATCTGAAGCGCACGCCGGAGCAACGGGAATACTGTGTTCAGCACCGGGAAAGCGACCTGGCCTTTCTCGAACGCCTCGCGGCTGAAGAGGGTTGGCATTACCGCTATGAACAGGGGAGCGTGGACGGGGACACCCAGTCGGCGCTTATAATCGCCGACCATCATGGCGATGCTCCGAAACTGGAGCCGGCAGCATACAACGCCAAAGCAGGCGGCAGCACCCAGCGCCCGGCGGTGTATCGGTTCCGGTATGAAGAACGGGTGCGGGTGGCCTCTGTGGCAATGAAGGATTACACCTTCAGAAATCCCGCCTATGCCCTGATGCATGAGCATGCTTCTGGCGATCTGAAGCACCGGGAAGACTACCAGCACTACGACTACCCCGGCCGCTTCAAGGCCGACGCCAGTGGCCAGCCTTTTACCGAAGCCAGACTGCAATCCCTTCGCAATGACGCCAGCACCGCCTCCGGCGAGAGCAACCGCCCGGATTTCAGCCCCGGCGCGAAAGTGGAACTGACCGAGCACGATAGTGACAATCTCAATCGGGAGTGGCTGCTAACGTCTATCATCCACACCGGAACGCAGCCCCAGGCTCTGGAAGAGGAAGGCGGCAGCGAACCCATCACGTGACCAACACGCCACCCTATGGGCTGCCCGAGCACAAAACCCGCACCACCCTGAAAACGAAAACCCACAAGGGCGAGGGCAGTAACGAACTGCGGTTTGAGGACGAGGCCGATCAGGAACAGATCTACGTACACGCCCAGAAAGATCTGGACCTGCTTACCGAGAACAACCGCACGGAGGTGATTCGGAACTACAGTCATCGCACTGTGGAAAACCACGATTTCAGTCATGTGAAAGGCAACGAGCATCGCACAGTCGATGGCGAACAGCGGGAATCCATCGGAGGCGATTGCAGCCAGAACATAGGCGGCACATTCCACCAGAAATCCTCCCAGGGAACATTTAGCGAAGCGGGCACTGAAGTACACCACAAGGCGGGAACCAAAGTGGTGCTGGATGCCGGCGCTGAAATCACCATTTCGGCGGGTGGCAGTTTTTTGAAACTGGACCCAAGCGGCGTGACGCTATCCGGGCCTGGCATCAAGATCAATTCTGGTGGTTCGCCAGGCAGCGGTTCTGGACAGAGCGTGGTGATGGCGCAAATGCCAAGGGTTATTGAGGGTGATCAGCCCCACGAGCCCGAGCAGGAGGCACTGGCGGAAGTTGAACAACGGAAGAACGCTCCGGCCATCAATGTAGAATCCCAAGTTGCGGCACTCAGGAAGGGGAATGCAACCTGCCCGGTTTGTGAGGAGCAAAACTCATGAATCAGGATTCCTGGTCGTTGCGGGAGTCGCCCTTTACCCATGTTCCCTGGCCTGGCCATCAACCTGTTGGGCTTGTCCTGGATGGTGTTGCTATCCCCGAACTCGGTGAGCAAATCTACCAGTGGGCCGGCGGACAAACCATTAATGCAGAGTGCCTGTACGTTGCAACCCGCTGGGAGGCGGTTTCGGACTTGTCCCCCTGGCTTGTATGGCTCAGTGGGCCAGAAGACCCGGTGCTGGAAGGGTTCCTGGAGCAGGGGCCCAGGCAAGAGCAGGGTTACCTGCTGATTTCGGCCACAGACCATGCTAGCTGTGCCTGTTGGATGCGCTCCCACCTGCAGGTAGAAGTGGCGCCGGGCTGTGAAGAACTGGTGCGGATTGCCCATCCGGCACTGGCCGCCACGGTGATCGGGGGCAATTTGCCGCGTTTCCCCACCAGGGCCGTGGACCGGTTGATTGTTCCGGATTGTATCAGCGAGCAGTGGCACCTTGTCGAGCCCCCGGCTGTTCAGTCTGGCGACATAGGTGACCAACCCGAAAAAATGATGGCCTCGCGGGACTTGAAGGGCGCTTTCGATGCCTTCAATCGGCGCAAAGGCGCACTGCACATATGGAACAACCTGCATGAGTCGGTGCGCAACCAGTTGGGTGGTCCTGATTTGAGGGATGCCTACCCGGCACTCGGCAGAATACTGGAAGAGGCCCTTGGCAACGGATGCAACAACTTGCGGGAGGTTATGCAATTCCTGTTCGTAACCTTGCCACCACAAGCCGATAGCAATGCCGTGACGGAAACGGCGCCTCCATTGAATCAAGGATGAACAATGACACGGATACAACGCCCCACTGACGACCGGGCAAGCAACGATCTTTTGTGCTGGGAACAACCAGGCACCCCCATTGATGAACCCGCTTCATGCCCGCTGCTGAGAACCGTGAACCTGCTGCCTATTCGGTACGGCAGGGTAGAAGTTGCGCCCGCCGATACAGACCCGGGGTACCCCTACTCACTGACCTCCCGCCCGCTTGGCTACCGCCTTCTTAGGTATGGCTATCTTTATGTATTGGACGCAGATACCGGGGAGCTCCACGAGTACCTGCATGAAAATGGTGAACTGACGGGCCACAACGGTGGCAAGCTGGAATACCCGAAGCAGCACACCCTCTACGTTTGCTTCGCCGATGTGCCCCTCACCGAACGCAAGAAAGCTCAGATACTTGACAGCCAGGAGGAGCGTGCGCACTTCATGCAGGAAATCGACCTGGCCAGTGCCTCGCCGGTCAGCGGCGGTGAGCACCTGCTGACGCCTGAACAGGCCAAACAATGGGTGGCTGAATTTGGCGAAGACTATACGCCGGATGCCCCCGAAAACGGCCACGCCCAGGAAAGCGAGCCCTATCACTGGGAGAATCAGCCCTATTACCACAAGAGCCGATTTGGCAAGTTGATCAAGCAGCAGGCCGTGGAAGACCCGGACAATTGCCTGTGCCTGGTGCTGAGGGACGACGTGGGCGTGATGCTGGACCTGGCTCAGCAGCAGGATGATGTGGTGGGCTGGATCGGCGACTGGGCGGAAGGTGGTGACGAGCCGGGGCACACCGAGCGGGACTATATGCTGGGTGCTTGGATAGAGTCCATGACACTGATCAACGATCACGCTCTGGAGACGGCTGGCGAAAGACCGGGAGGCGAACCTTTCCAGTCGCTGTACGAGAGTACCGACGATGCACAACGCCAGTCCATCTACGACTACCTGGAGGTGCGAAGGGATTACCGTGGCCCGCAACCGATGGGCCCCGAAACCTACCTGCGCGAGCACCACGGGGATAATCCCCTGGTCCGGGCACAATTGGCCATGATTGATGCCCTGGGGCAGGCGAACTACGATCAGCACCGGGACACCATCAATCAGCTCAACCTGCAGAACTATTACCAGCTTAACGGGGCCAAACTGGGCCAGCGCGGCATCAATGAACTGATCGACCGCCCCCGTATGGATGCCTTCATGGCGGCGCAGCGGGCCAAGCTGGCACGGTGGCAAGGGTTGCTGGCGGACATCACCGATGACCGGGCCACCCTGTTGTGTGATTCCCGCTTCCACCAGGCCGCCTGGTATTTCGACGTGGCGGATGAGAAGCAACTGGAGGCGGCCCTGGACCTGAACTATGCCTGCGTGAAGGATCTTTGCCGCACCGACGAGGCGGCGGAAAAGGTACTGGCCTGGCTGGAGGAGAATCCCCAGTACAGTCACCCCTTGTTCCACACCTTGCCCAAGGCCGCCCAGGCGCCGGATGCAGAGCCATCGACCACCTACTTTGGTATCGCAGGGGCCGGCTACAGCCTGGTGACCAGGGCCGCCGAGTGGGCGCGGCGCCTGGCCGAGGCGGAGGCCGGACACCTGCCGGACCTTGAGTTACGCTCCCATGAAATCCAGGCAAAGGCAGCCGCCATTGGCGACACCCTGGCACCGGCGGTGTCAAAAGGTATCGCCCGGGCTATGGAACAGCTTTACCAAGGCATTGAGGCAAACCGGATACCGCCCCTGGACGACCTGTTCCGGGACCTGCCGTATTTTTTCAAGGGCAAGATGCTCAAGGTCATCCAAGCCGGTGAGGTAGAGTTCCGCGTTGCCTCGGAACCGGAGCTGGCCACCTTCCGCCAGAACCTGGAACAACTGCTGTCGCTGAACGAGCGGCTGGAATCCCTGGCCCACGACCACGACGTGGCCAAGGCCACCCACGGCCACAAATCCGAGCGGGCGCAAAGCATCGTCAACGAGTTCAAGGCCACCCGGGAGGAACAGCGGGCCCTGGGCCGGCGTCTGGCCGGCGCCCTCAGCCCGGTGGAGGAAACCAATACCGGCCTGCGGCTCGAGCCCGCAACCACGGGCAGGGCGGGTATCTCCCTGCTGCTGCCTGCCGCGGGCCAGCAGCAGATGGGCACACTGATGGGGCACCTCCGCCAGGGCCTGACCTCTGCGCCACGGGTGAACCTGCTGGGGGATGGGCTGGGTGTGATGGTGTTTGCGGCGCAGTTGGTGAACTTTTTTCACGCTGTTTCCGAAGTTAAAGCTCAGTCACCAGACGCCAGGAGCTATGGCAAACTTATCGAAAGTCTGTCTGCTACATCCGGCGCCGGTTTCCTGGCCGCCCAAAGCCTGGCGGACACCGCTCTGTCCTCCAGGGCCCAGACCCTGGCAAACTCTTGGCAGCGCAGCGCCGTGCAGTCGGTCCATATCCAGATGGGCCGCTTGCATGTTGGGTTGGGAATATTTGCATACGGCGCGGGTGCTATCAGCGCCGCCATCGGCACCTACAAGCATGCCAGCAACTGGCTGGAAGCCGTACGGACCGGTAATGCGCAGGCGCAATTGGGGGCGACCCTTGGCATGGTGGGCAGCGGCGGGCTGACGGCGACAAATCTATATGGCCTAAACCAGACACGAATAGCTGCGATGGAGGTATGGCGAGCCGCCGACAAGGCAGGTGCCTGGGCCACCGCAGGCACCCGTCTGTCCAGCCTGTTCGTCCGCCTGAACATTGCCGGGCTGGCGTTTACCATGCTCGAGCTGGGGGGCACCTGGCTGTACAACCGCTACAATTTGAGCGAGCGGGATCAGTGGCTGCAGACCACCCCCTGGTCGCGGGAACCCGGCCAGATCCACAACGGATCGCTGGAGGAGTACGAGCAGGCCTTCGCCCAGCTCGGCAACAGCCTGTCCCTGGAGAAGGTCCCGGCGGAAGAGCAAGACGGTAAGGACCAACTGGTGCTGAACTGCCATGCTCTGACGGCGGCGGGGTTGATAGAGCCCCTGGACCAGCCGGCGCCCCGGCGAGTGTGGCTCAGTGCCTGGCGCATCCGGCCAGAACGCTCGGGCTGGTTCCGTGACACCCCGGAAACCTGGGTGCGCTGTTCCCATGATATCCTGACGAGCCTGGCCATCCGGGAAGGGGGCGGGCATCTGCAACTGGCGTTCTCGCCCCCGGACCACAGCAAGAGCGATCCGTATCCCGAAACCCGTGACCTGGCGCTGATGGTCCGGCTGGACACCCACCATTCGGAGGACCGCTACACCCAGGAGGTGTACATGCTCAAGGTAACGCCTGACAGTGACTGGCCGGTGACGCCTGTCCAGGAACCTCCCCAGGATAACGAAGGCAGGACCTTCTGGTACCAGGTACGCAATCCCTTTATGGAACTGGATATCTTCGAATGACACAGGAAACGCCCAAGGCGGATATAGCGAACGCCCCCAGGGCCGGGCGAAGTGACAAGTTCCCCAGCGGAACGGTGACGTACCTGTCACCGTTGCCCCTGCCCACTGGTTTGCCGCCCACGGACCACGGGCACGCAGTGGGTGAGGTGAACGAACGCTATCTGGACTTCGGGGTGGGGTTGCCTTCGGTGTTTGGCTGGCAGGTGACTCTTGGCGGCCCTTTTGGCTTATTCGTTATGGTGGCCATGGTTTTTCCGGCGATTGCCTTTTTAATGCTTTACTGGCTCGGCAATGGTCTGCCCGATGCCATTCATGCTTTTTGGGGAGTGATAGAGATCAGCTTCTGGATTGGCTTTTGGGGAGGGGGAGGTTTAATGCTTTGGTGGCTAGTTGCGTCCGTAATAGAACTCAAGAAAAAATCCCAGGTCATCCCCACCCGCTTCAACCGCCAGCGCCGCGAGGTGTGCTTCGTGCCCAATGGTCACCGGGAGCCCATTTTCGTACCCTGGGAGGAACTGGTGGCCTGGGTGACCGAGGCCCAGGGGGTGACCGAGTACGGTGTACAGCGCCAGTACGGCTTCGGTGTAGGCTTTCTCCACCCACAAACCGGCGAGAAGTACAGCTTGGAATTCCAGACTTACGGTTTGCCCCAGGCCATCAGCAACTGGGAGGCCATCCGGGCCTACATGGAGTACGAAGTCCACACCCTGAAAGAGATCCAGGATCCATTGGAACTTCAGGGCCCGGATGATCCGCCCTGGGAGGGCGTCCATGTTTTCCGCAATGCCCGCAAACGTCTTCATGAGGAATACCGGGAAGGCAAACGGGGAGTGCACTACCTGACCGGCTGGTACCTGTACCACCTGATGACCTTTTGGACCCTGCCCAACCGACTGGTGGAGTGGGAAGTCAGGAAGATCAAACGCATGACCCGAAAAACGCTGCCCAGGGACATGGCGGAGTGGTCTGAACCGTTATCTGAGAGCGAGTGGGCCAAGCCCAGCGAGACCTTCAAGCGCTTAAGCCAGAAGGTTCTTGAGAAGCAAAAGGCCCGTCCGGGGCGGTTGCCCTATGAAGTCTTTGCGGAAGTGTATGCCGAGGAGGACCGTCTGCCGCTGGCATCAACCAATTGATGAAGTAGTAAAGCCATTTCAAGGAGGAAATGATGACAAACATTGTAAACGCAAACCGCACAGGCTTTATGGCGTCATTCAGCTGTCACAAGCCGAGCTTGATCAGCTTGGAAGATCGGAAACCCTAGTCTGCAGTCAATGCCAGACGATGGACGGTCTCTCATGAACTCAAAAAGTACTCAGTTCGAACAGCCTCTACACGCGGGGCGTTCCGAGCCTTTCCCGAGTGGCCGGCTGACTCTTTTATCCCCCAAACCCCTGCCAACCGGCCTGCCGCCGGTGGATCATGGCCATGCGGTGGGGGAAGTGAATGACGGATACCTGGACTTTTTGGGCAGGGGCGACATCGGTGTTCGGTTGGCAAATGACGTTAGGTGGCTCTTTGGGCTTGTTCACACTCTCCCTTCCGTGCTGGCAGGCTTATTCCAAATTAAAGAACGTAACGCCCGCCCGTTTAACCGCCAACGCCGCGAGGTGTGTTTCGTGCCGGAGGGGCAGAAAGAGCCGATCATCGTTCCCCGGGAAATGCGGATCAGCCTCTCTAATAAGGATTTTGATGCCGCGACTGAGTATGGACTTCCCTCATTCATTCACTTGTTGCTGCTTTTTTTGTTGGTACCAGCTTGGTTGTTATTTTCATTCTGGATTATTCCCCCTTCAACCAACTGGATAATGAGCACCGGAATAAGCTTCCTCCTCAAACCCTTCGAAAACACCATTAACAAAAGACTGGATTCCACCCTTGAAGACGGCTGTAGCGAATTCAACCGCGTTGATGGTCAGGTTCGTATTGCCCTGTGTCGGGGGCGTTTTTTCGAGGCGCCTTTCGCGGAGTTTGATGCTTATGTGGAACGTGTTGTCCAGCACGGCGGTATCTTTTACCGGTTGATGCTGGTGCACCGTTACACTCAGAAAACCTTTAACAAAACAGGCTTCAGTACCATTGAGTCGGAAAAGTCAGAAGTGTTGGCGTTGTGGGATATGTTGCAACGCTACATGGATGTGACCCAGCCACTGCCGGATACACCGCGACTAGAGCCCTTCCGTCATCTGGACCCGGTAACAGCTGAGCATGACAGAAAGACCGGGCGGAACCCGAGGTATTGGCGGGACCTGGATCTTGAATCCTGGAAGGACGGGGAAGGCTGGACAGAGGTCCACCAGCGCCAGAGCAGGTTTCCTTGGGGAAGCCGAACCTGCAAGCTTACGCCGCAATTGGGCAAGATCTCGATGGAGGAGTATCGGAAGCTGCGACCGCCCGGTGCGTGGCCAATCTAAAGCCGGGTTGATGAACAAAACCTCAATTGTTGCATAATGCAACGCATGTGGTAGCCTGTTACAAGCGTTAAGCAATACCTCAGGAGGCCACCATGACAACCGCTGTCCGTCTCGACGACACTCTGGTCCGCCACGCCGCCGCAGAGGGCGCGGTTCATCGGCGTTCGACACCCAAGCAGATTGAGTACTGGGCCGAGATAGGCCGTGCCGTTGCCGGGGACGTGAGTGCGGAAGATCTGATTGCTATTCTGCAGGGTATCCGCCAGGTGCGGGTTGAACCGGTGGTGGCTGAGTCTGTTTCCAGTGATGACCTCTGGGCTGAAGTAGATCAGGCCCGGGAAAGCGGTAATCTGGGGCGCTCGATTGCCAGAGGTCGTACGGTGTATCAGGCGTCTGGAGAAAAGCCCGGCTATCTGGAGGCGATTTATCCGGATGGCACTCGGGAAGTCGGTCAGTTTCGCAACGGGCGTTTTGAAGCACTGAGTGACCGTGACAACGCAGCCTGAACTCTGGCTGCTGGTTGGCGGCAACGGTGCCGGCAAGACCACATTCTATGAGCGGTTCCTGGCCCGCCGGAAGATTCCTCTGGTGAATGCCGATAACATCGCCCGCAGTGTGTGGCCTGACGCGCCCGAGAAACACAGTTATGAGGCGGCGCTGATTGCTGAACAGGAACGGTTCCGACTGCTTAAGGAGCGCCAGAGTTTCTGTTTCGAAACTGTCTTTTCTCATTCCTCGAAGGTGGATTTTGTCGGGGCTGCCAAGGCTGCCGGATTTCGCATTCGGCTGTTTTATTTCCACCTCGAATTCGCTGCGTTGAACAAGGCTCGGGTGGCTTCCCGGGTAAGATCCGGCGGCCATCATGTGCCCGAGGCCAAGGTTGAGTCCAGAATTCCAAGGACCCTTGCCAATCTTCGCGAATGTATCGGGCTGGCGGACGAACTGCACCTCGTTGATAACTCCAGTCTCGATCAACCCTACGTGCGCATTGCGGTCTGGGAGGCGGGGCAGTGGCGTACCTGTCAGGAGGTCTTGCCTCAGTGGGCAACCGACCTTATTGATAACTGAAAGACGGCTATGGCCAGCTGTCCGGCACCACGAAAAAGCGGTTGGTTTCCTGCCAGAGGCCGCTGATGGAGTCCTCCTCGAGTTTCGCGAACAGGAGCGGGATGTTGTAGCGCTCGATGGTGTTCAATGCAGCAGTTACTGCATTGGGGGCCGGTGGCTCGCTTTGACGCCACGGGCCGATCCAGTGGGGTTTGTTCAATACCACCCAGCCGGGGAGGTCCGATGTCTCAATCTGTGAGAGATAGCGCCACTGGCCGCGCAGGTGACTGGCTGGCACGGACTCAGGAGCGATCACCTGTGTTCCTGCCGGGTAAAACAGGTACCCCGGCATGAAAATCCGGGGAATGACAGGCTCTGCGATTCCAGCGTCTGCCAGCAACGCCCGGGCCTCGGGCAACGCGGTTCTCTGGCTTTGCATGCGCAGCATCCGGTCTGTTTTCAGATCGAGCCGGTCTTTGGCATTCGGGCCATACCACAGAGTTCTCCCGCTTTGCTCCGGAACTCCCAGATAGTATTTGATGGCAATTTCGTGGTGCTCGATTCGATCTTCTGACCGATTATGCACCACGAAATCCAGCTCGCCCATGGTTCGGCCGTGGGACTGGATTTGTCGATTTTGAAGCAGAACATCCCAGCCCAGAAGGTCTTCCAGTAATACGCGGTAAAGCTGCTCGAAATAGAAGCCGAGCCGCTTCTGGGGTGTCTCTCTGAGCAGCGCAGGCGCTATTTCCGGCTTTTCATCCCAGGCCTGAAGTTGTTCTGTAATACCGTCAGGGAGATAACTGGCCGGCTCAAACGTCAGTGGTGACTGCAGCAGCTGGGGCGCCCGGCATAGCCAGGCAAGGTGCCTGATCGCCGGCGTGGTCAGTTGTCGAGTTGAGTAGGGGGTTGTTTTTGCATCCATATGGCCAGAATACCGTAAACTGTCCGCAAGGCACGATGATCAATACAGTTCTGAAGGAGGCTTCATGCAATATCTTCACACCATGATCCGGGTGAGCAACCTGGACGAGACACTCCATTTCTTTTGCGATCTGCTGGGAATGGTTGAGATCAATCGCAAGAGCAGCGACAAAGGCCGATTCACCCTGGTGTTTCTGGCTGCACCGGAAGACGAAGCCCGTGCCCGTGAAGACCGGGCGCCGATGATCGAGCTCACTTACAACTGGGATCCGGAAGAGTATACCGGCGGGCGTAATTTTGGCCATCTGGCCTACCGGGTGGGTGACATTTATGCCCTTTGTGAGCACCTCAAAGCCAATGGGGTAACGATTAACCGTCCGCCCCGTGACGGCCATATGGCCTTTATCCGCACGCCGGATAACATCTCGATTGAGCTTCTGCAGAAAGGCGAGGCGCTGCCACCGAAGGAACCCTGGGCCAGCATGGAAAACACTGGCACATGGTAAGCCCGCAGGCGGGGCGCCGCAAGGGGCTTGAGCGTGATACAATAACAACCTGAAACATAGCTTTCGCATCAGGACGATGCATTCAGAACATGGAGAAGTTTGATGGACGATTGGCAAGGATGCCTGGATCCCCAGTGCCAGACCGCTTTATTACGAGCCCGGGAAAGTGTTGAACGCCGTGGTGGCTCGGTGATTACCGTTGAAGATTACCTGCTTGCCCTGCTGGACTCCGCACCCGCTATAGCCCGCTTTCTGCGTGGCTGCGGCGTGGATATGGACGAACTCACCCGCACCATTCAGTGCGAACAACCGATCGTGACGGAAGTGGGCGGCGAAGGGCAATTATCTTCCCAATTGATGTACTGGTTCGCGGCGGCCCGGGAAACCAACGATTCGCCATGGCTCGGATGGTCTCAACTGTTGGGGGCGCTGGTTCGCCACGCGGAGCGGCTGCAGGAAAAAGCCTATGTGGCGGTTTTTGAGTTGGTCCCACGCTGGCCCGATTCGTCCGGGGAGCGGGAGCCGGCGCCGATTGATAACTTCCAGAGAGCGCCCGTGGTAGTGACGGATTCCGCATGGGTTGAGCTGGCTGAGGATGTCGCGATCGGTCTGGCGGCGTCGCCGTCAGCCATGATCTGGGTCCGTGGCGAGCGTGGAGCGGGCAAGACCGCCTGGCTGCAATCGCTGCTTCCGGTACTGGAGCAGGATTACGTTGAGTTGGATCTCAGGCGTGAAGCGGAGATCATGGCCAGTGATCTTCCGGTTCTTCCGGCGCTTTCATCGGAGGGCGGTCCGGGAGAGGAAGGGCCACGCTGGCCGGTACTGGTACTGGACAATATCTCGCCAGCGGACCTGATTGCGCTGATGGATCTTCCTGATGGGCTGGCGTCAGCGCTGGTACTTCAATGGGCAGGTCCAATACTTCTGCTGGGGCCTGAAGAGCCTCGCGAAAGCAGTGCCGCCCTGGCGCTGCAGCATCGTCTGGGCCGCACCCTCGACACCTTTGATATGCCGGTTTCAAGCGTGGTTCAGCGTCAGGCCATTCTGACAGCCCACCAGGCCGCCATCGAGAAGCAGTGGAATGTGCAGGTGCCTCGGTCGGCGATCCGGTTTGCTGCTTCTCGCCGGAGCCGGTGCGTGAGCACGCCGGGCGGAATGCTGCAGTGGCTGGAACGGGCGGCCGCCCGGCTGAACCTCGTTGCCCGCAGAGGCCCGGCCGAGGCGGTGGCCCTGGCTGGACAGGCTGATACTCTGAGGCGTCAGTCCCTGGTTGCCCTGGCGCGGAAAGAGCCGATCGACGACATCGAGGCTTCGCTTGGTGAAATTCAGCTTCATCGTGTGGCTGCAGAGGTTGCCTGGCATGAGCGTAAAGCCGCCGGCAAGCTCCGGCAGCTGAGCACTGAAGATTTGCGGCAGGAACTGGAACGCTGGGTTGCAGCGCGGCCCGGGCCGGTTCACTATGTGCGGCATTGCAATAATCAGGATGGAGATTCAGCGGGTGCAGGATCTGGAAATTTACATTCGTGATCTGGAGCCGGGGGCGGTTTCCGGGTGGCTTGAGAACCACCTTGAAGAACTGGAACTGGATGACGTTGAGGTAACAGGCGTGATCAAGGGCTTTGCCCGCTTCGAGGGCGAGAGACTGCGGATATCGCTTTATCCGGGGGCATTTGGCAAACGTTTCACCTCATTGGTCATTGAGGGGCCAAAGGTGCCCTGGAACAGCGACCTCGACTGCGCGCGCAGTGCCTGGCGTGCCATGGGTGCCGAGATCCGTTGCAGCCCGGGAGACTGGAAAGAGGGCGAGCCGGTAGAGGATGAAAAGTGGTGGCGCCTGGACCACCGGGGCGAACAACAGGTCGTCTGGAACTGAAAGAGGCAGCCCGTGGGCTGCCTCTTTGCTTTCAGTGGACGACTCAGTCGCTCAGGATGGACACGTTGTCGGCCTGAAGACCTTTGTCTGCTTCCACAACATTGAAGCGAACCAGTTGACCCTGGCGCAGAACCCGGCGACCGCGGCCGCGGATTGCACGAAAGTGTACGAAAACCTCGTCGCCACTATCGCGCACAATAAAGCCAAAGCCTTTCTTCACGTTGAACCACTTGACGGTGCCTTCTTCATCACCCTCAGGGCTGCTTTCGTCATAGCCATCATCATCGTCATCATTGTGGTTCTGGCTGGGGGCACGGTTGCTCGGCCGGGATGGGCTTTGCTGTTCGGCCGGTTTCTTGACTGAAAGCGCAATGGCCAGGAAGCCCGCAATGCCGAAAACGATCAGCGTAATAATGTAGGCTGCGATGCCACGAGTGCTACCGAGGGCCTCAATAAGCTGACCTGCAGCGATCAGGCGAAGAGGCTCTGGTGTAAAAGACAGCAACAGGGCAAGCACCAGCGGTGCGGGGATGGCGATCAGGAGAGAAAAAAGGATCGCTTTGGATGGATTACGCATTGACTGAAATTTCTCCATTCTTGTAACGCTAACGATAAAAACCGGATATCGGGTAAAATCGCACATCCGGCCGGTGAAAACCGACAGTACCCCGAAAAACGGGAGTGCTGGCGGGCAAAAGCGGCATGATACCAGATTATCCCGAGCGCTGACCAAGCAACGGAATAAGCAGTGTCATCAATCACATTCTAGAGAGAACTACCCAGGGGAGTACCAATACCCGATGAGCCAGAACGATCTGGAAACCCGACTGGACGAGCTGGAAACGCGGCTGGCCTTTCAGGACGACGTTATCAATACCCTGAGCGAACAGGTTGCCAAGCAGGAAATGGATATCCGTGAGTTGTGGGAGGCCAAGCGGCTGCTGCACAAACAGTTGAAAGATGTTTCACCGTCCAATATCAAGTCAGAGCAGGACGAAACACCTCCCCCTCATTATTGAAAGTGGCGCATTAAAAAGGGATCAGATGAAGGTTTCATCTGATCCCTTTTCGTTGGATTCCGGCTCCTGCTTTTATGCCAGCAGTTCGATCAGAATCTGTTCGTAGATTTCAGACAGGGTATTCAAATCTTCGGCCTTTACGCACTCATCCACTTTGTGAATCGTCGCATTGATGGGGCCAAGTTCGACCACCTGCGCGCCGGTAGGTGCAATGAAGCGACCATCCGAGGTGCCGCCGGAGGTTGAAAGTTCGGTTTCCCGGCCTGTCACCGTGCGAATGGCGCTCTGGCTGGCAGACACGAGTGCGCCCTTGTCCGTCAGGAACGGACGGCCACTGAGGTGCCACTGCAGATCGTATTTCAGGTTGTGGCGGTCCAGGATGGCTACCACCCGTTCCTCCAGACTTTCTGCAGTGTTTTCCGTGCAGTAGCGGAAGTTGAAGTGCACCAGGCATTCACCGGGAATAATGTTGCTGCCCGTACCGGCCTCCAGCTTAGTAATCTGGAAGGTGGTTGGCGGGAAAAAGTCGTTGCCGTTATCCCAGAATTCCTTTGCCAGCGCATCCAGGGCAGGCGCAACCAGGTGAACCGGGTTCTCGGCCAGGTGCGGATAGGCTACGTGGCCCTGAACCCCATGCACGGTCAGGTAACCATGCAGAGAGCCCCGTCGACCATTCTTGATCACATCACCCACTTCTCGGGTGCTGGACGGCTCGCCAATCAGACACCAGTCGATCTTTTCGTTCCTGGCTTCGAGAGTTTCCACCACTTTGACCGTACCGTGTTGGGCTGGCCCCTCTTCGTCACTGGTAATCAGCAGGGCTATGGAACCCCGATGGTCCGGGTAGCTTGCAACGAAGCGCTCGCATGCGGTTACGAAGGCTGCCAGGCTGCCCTTCATGTCCGCGGCGCCACGGCCGAGGAGGTAGCCATCCCTGATCACGGGATCAAAGGGTGGGTGCGACCAGTTCTTTTCCGGCCCGGTTGGTACCACATCGGTATGGCCGGCAAAGGCCAGCACCGGCCCCTCGGAGCCCTTTCGGGCCCAGAGGTTATCGGTATCGCCAAAGCGCAGGTTCTCGCCGGTGAAGCCCAGAGGCGCAAGGCGCGACATCATCAGTTCCTGACAGCCGGCATCGTCTGGCGTGACAGACTGCCGGCGGATCAGATCAACGGCAAGTTCGAGGGTCGGGGAATCAGTTGTTTGCATGCAGCTCTTCATTCAGCTCGATGGCAGACTTGTTGGTTTTGCACTCCACCGCGCCAGTCTGGCTGTTACGGCGGAAAAGCAGGTCTGTCTGGTTGGCCAGATCGCGGGCCTTGATCACCTCAACCAGCTCGTTGTTGTCGTCGAGCAGCGCAACCTTGGTGCCGGCTGTGATGTACAGCCCGGCCTCGACCTTGCAACGGTCGCCCAGCGGGATGCCGATACCGGCGTTGGCGCCGATCAGGCAGTTCTCGCCAACGGCAATGATGATGTTGCCTCCACCGGAAAGGGTGCCCATGGTGGAGCATCCACCGCCCAGATCAGACCCCTTGCCAACCATGACGCCGGCGGAAATACGGCCCTCGATCATGCTGGTGCCTTCGGTGCCGGCGTTGAAGTTGATAAACCCTTCGTGCATGACCGTGGTGCCTTCACCCACATAGGCGCCAAGGCGAACCCGGGCGGTATCGGCAATGCGGACACCTTTCGGTACCACGTAATCGGTCATCTGCGGGAATTTATCCACGGATTTGACTTCCAGTGTGCGGCCTTCCAGGCGAGCCTGAAGCTGGCGGTCGGACAGTTCGTTCAGATCGATCGCGCCTTCGCTGGTCCATGCCAGATTCGGCAGCAGGCCAAAAATGCCGTCCAGCTTCAATCCGTGAGGTTTGGCCATGCGATGAGAAATCAGGTGAAGCTTGAGGTAAACCTCCGGGGTGCTGGACGCGGTGTCATCTGTTTCGAGTACTGTGACAACCACCGGGCGCTTGCTGGCGGCTGCTTTGTCCGCCAGTGATGCCTGGCCTGTCTGGCCGATCTGACGCAAGGCGTTGGCGAGCTGGCTGAGCTGCTCGGCGGTCGCGCTGATCGCCTGGTTACCACCCTTGTAATCAAGGGCGTTGGAGATGACGTCCATCAGGGTGTTATCGGGTGTCATGACCGGCTGCTGGTAAAACACTTCCAGCCACTCGCCCTGGTTGTTCTGGGTGCCGATACCGATACCGAATGCAAAGCTCATCTGATGGTTGCTCCTGTTATGAATGTGGGGCCAGGGCAATGCCTGAAGACCCCTGAAATTAAAGTTTGGATCTGGTTTGCCCGAGATTCAGGCCAGCCATGCGGACCATTCGTCTGCACTGAAACCTACGCGCACATCACCGCCGTTTTCGACAACGGGACGCTTAATAATGGATGGGTTCTCCAGCATGATCTCGTGAGCGCTTTGGGCGTCAATGGTATCACGAACGTCCTCCGGAAGTTTGCGCCAGGTGGTGCCACGGCGGTTCAGCAGGGTTTCCCATCCGACCGCGTGTTCCCAGCGGAACAGCAAATCACTCTGCAGGCCATCCTTCTTGAAGTCGTGGAATTCGTAGTCGATACCTTGTTCGTCCAGCCACTTCCGGGCCTTCTTTACGGTGTCGCAGTTTTTGATGCCGTACAGTTTCATGGCTTGTTCGCCTTAACAAATTCAACAATGCGTTCCGCTGCCTCTACGCACTCTTCCAGCGGGGCGACCAGGGCCATCCGGACACGGTTTTCTCCGGGATTATGGCCATCCACGGTTCGGGAAAGATATCGCCCAGGCAACACGTGCACGTTCTGTTGTGCCGAGAGCTCCCGGGCAAACGTTTCATCGTCCATCGGAGTTATCGGCCACAGGTAAAACCCGGCATCCGGAAAATCAACATCCATAACTTCCCGGAGGATGGGGACCACTGCCTCAAATTTGGCGCGGTACGCTGCACGATTCTCCCGAACGTGGTCTTCGTCGCTCCAGGCGGCGATGCTCGCCAGCTGATTGTGGATGGGCATGGCGCAGCCGTGATAGGTGCGGTACTTCAGGTAGCCGTCAAGAATGCTGGCATCCCCGGCTACGAAACCCGATCGCAGGCCGGGCAGGTTGCTGCGTTTGGACAGGCTGTGGAACACCACGCAGCGGGCGTAGTCATCCCGGCCAATGGCGGCGCAGGTTTGCAGGAGGCCTTCCGGCGCGTTGCCTTCCTCCGGATAGAGTTCGGAGTAGCATTCGTCGGAAGCAACGATAAAGTCGTGTTTGTCGGCCAGGGCTATCACCTTGGTCAGCGCCTCCCGGGAGATAACAGCACCACTGGGATTGCCCGGGGAGCACAGAAACAGTATCTGGCATTCTTGCCAGATGGATTCGGGCACTGAATCAAAATCGGGAATGAAGCCATTTGAGCCATCGCAGGGGAGGTATACGGGCGTCGCGCCTGCAAGGAGGGCGGCTCCCTCGTAAACCTGATAAAACGGATTGGGGCTGACTACGGTGGCAGGCTTGGTGGCATCCACGACAGCCTGAACCAGGGAAAAGATGGCTTCACGTGTGCCGTTTACCGGCACGATGTTGTTCGCCGCGCTGAGGCTGCCGGCCTTCAGATTGAATCGGCGGGTTGCCCAGCCACTGATGGCCTCGCGGAGTTCATCCGTACCCCGGGTGGTGGGGTAATTGGCAAGCTTGTCCAGATTGTTCGCAATGACCTGTTTGACGAAATCGGGCGACGGGTGCTTCGGCTCTCCAATCCCCAGGGAAATCGGCCGGAGATGATCGGGCACGCTGATGCCTGCCTTTAGTTTGGCAAGCTTTTCAAAAGGGTAGGGGTGAAGTCTGTCGAGGTTCGGATTCATTGAATGTCGTCCAGCATTTTACAGAGATCTTGCTGCAGGGCCTGGCATACCGCCGGCTCCCGGATGGGCTCGCCGTGTTCGTCCGTCACGAAGAAAACGTCCTCCACGCGCTCGCCCAGGGTGGCAATCTTGGCGTTGCTCAGGCGTACCCGGTGCTCCAGCAGCACCTGGCCGATGCGGGCCAGAAGCCCCGGGCGGTCGGGCGTGATCACTTCCATTACGGTGCGCTGGTTGATGGTGTCATTCGAGAACGTCACTTCCGTCGGGAAAGCGAAATGCTTGAGCTGGCGTGGCGTGCGCCGGTGGATGATGTCCGGATAGTCATCCGGGTCGTCCAGTTCTTCGATCAGGCGCAAACGCACCCGTTCTTTTCTCGCAGGGTCGATGCCCAGAGGCTGTCCCTTCTCATCAAGTACCACATAGGAACTGATCGAGTAGGGCCCCTCGCTTGAGCTGATGCGCGCGTCCACGATGTTCAGGTTCAGCTGTTCGAGGACCGCCGTTGTCGCAGCGAACAGGGCAACCCGGTCCTTCATGTAGATAATGATCTGGGAGTAGCCGTCCGTCGGGCCGCCCCGCGTGTCTCGAATCAGCACCAGCGGGTCCGTATTGTCGCCGTGTCTGATGATGGCAGCAGTCTGCCAGGCGATGTCCACGGTCGAGTCCTGGAGGAAATAGTCTTCGTCCACGGTGTCCCAGATGGCGTCGATCTGTTCATCGGTCATGTTCTGGGCATGCAGGATTTCCCGGGCTTCCGACTGGGTAGCGCGAACCCATTCCTGTCGGTCGATGGGCGTTTCAGTGCCCCGACGCAAAGCCCGTTTGGCCTCGATATAGAGTTGGCGCAACAGCGAGGCCCGCCACGTGTTCCATAGCTTGGGATTGGTAGCGCTGATGTCGCATACGGTTAGAACGTACAGGTAATCCAGGTGCGCCTGGCTCGGCACTGCCCTGGCAAATCCGTGGATAATGTCCGGGTCGGAGATGTCTTTGCGCTGGGCTGTCATGGACATCAGCAGGTGGTTTTCCACCAGCCAGGAAATCAGCTGGGTGTCCCGTTCGCTCAGGTGATGCCGCTGGCAGAAGGCTTCGGCATCGATGGCACCCAGTTCCGAGTGATCGCCACCCCGGCCTTTGGCCACATCATGGTAAATGCCCGCAATATAGAGGGTTTCCAGTTTCGGCAGCCGGTGAATCAGGCGGGATGCCAGCGGATACTCGGTTCGGGCTTCCGCGCTGCCAAGCCTTACCATGTTGCGGATGACCCGCATGGTGTGGGCATCCACGGTGTAAATGTGGAAAAGGTCGTGCTGCATCTGGCCAATGATCTGGCCAAACTCCGGGAGATAGCGCCCGAGCACGTTGTACTTCTTCATGGCAGACAGCGTCTGATCCAGGGCATGGGGCGTTCTGAGCAGCTCCATGAACAGGGTAGTCACCGCCAGATCAGATCGGAACGCATCATCGATCAAATGCCGGTGGGCCCGAAGCGACCGGATCGTCGTGGCCCGGATGCCCTTGATCTCAGGGTGCTGAGCCATCAGAACGAAGATTTCCATGATGGCATAGGGCGCGTAGGCGAAGACCTGGTTGTTGACCGCTTCAATATAGTAGTTACGAATCTGGAAACGTTTGTTGATGGGCTGGATGGCGTCTTCCGATGGGCTACCCAGAATCGCTTCGTCGTAATACTGCAGAATCACATCCGCCAGTTCGGCGAGGGCCAGGACGGTGCGATAGTAGGCCTGCATCATCAATTCGACGCCGAGCCGCTTACCTTCATCTCTATAGCCGAGCATCTGGGCCAGGGCTCGCTGATGATCGAACAGCAGCCGGTTTTCATTCCGGTCAGCGAGCAGCTGCAGGCCGTATCGCAGTTGCCAGAGGAAGGTTTCACCCTGGAACAGAATCTGATGCTCTTCCTCGGTAAGAATGCTGAAGCGGGTCAGGTCAGCGATGTTCTGCAGTCCGAAATGTCGCTTGGTAATCCAGCCGATCGTCTGTATGTCCCGCAAGGCGCCCGGGGAACCCTTCACGTTTGGTTCGAGGTTGTATTCGGTATCGCCGTATTTCTGATGCCGTTGCTGCTGCTCCTCACGCTTCGCAATAAAGTAGTCGCGGTCGGTGCTGACATCATCGGAATAGACTTGCTCGCTCAGATCTGACCGGAGTTCATCCGGGCCGGCAATCGTGCGCGTTTCCAGCAGGTTGGTCAGTATGGTGATATCTTCGCGGGCGGCTGTCTTGCTTTCCTCGATGCTGCGAACACTGTGGCCGATATCCAGCCTGAGATCCCACAGCAGGGTAACGAACGCGCCCAGGTCTTCGTGCCAACTGTCTTCGATGCCGGCACGGGTGAGAATGAGCAGGTCGATGTCCGAATGCGGGTGCAGCTCACCCCGTCCATAGCCGCCGACGGCGATCAGGGCAATGTCCGGTGAATCGGAAAAGGGGTAGCGGTTCCAGATCAATCTGAGAACTGTATCGACCGTGTCAGCCCGGGAGCGGACAAGGGCGCGCACATCGGCTCCTTGTCGAAAGGCCTCGGCATCGGCGTCATACCTGCCCTTTAACAGCTCCCGGGCCGCCGTAACCGGAGATGGGTCATTACTGATGCGGGATTCCAGCTCGCTTTGGTCCACTTAGAAGGACTCTTCCTTTCGCTTGGTCAAGACCTCATGACCGTCCGCCGTCACAAGGATGGTGTGCTCCCATTGTGCAGAGAGTTTGTGATCCTTGGTAACGACGGTCCAGCCATCCGGCAGAAGCTTGGTCTGGTACTTGCCCTGGTTGATCATTGGCTCAATGGTAAACGTCATACCTTCCTGCAGCTCCAGACCGGTGCCGGGTTTGCCGTAATGCATTACCTGAGGCTCCTCGTGGAATACTGCGCCGATGCCATGGCCACAGTAATCTCGAACCACGGAATAGCGGTGTTTCTCGGCGTGCTGCTGAATCACATGCCCGATATCGCCCAGACGGGTTCCCGGCTTGACCAGTTCAATACCTTTATAGAGGCACTCCTGTGTAATCTGGATCAGCCGCTCGGTGCCAGGTTTCGGCTTGCCGACAATCCACATCTTGCTGGTGTCGCCGTGGTAGCCATCCTTTATTACGGTGACATCGATATTAAGGATGTCTCCATCTTTGAGGATTTTCTTCTCAGACGGAATGCCGTGGCAGATAACGTGGTTGACCGACGTGCAGATGGACTTCGGAAACCCCTTGTAGTTGAGTGGTGCCGGAATGCACTTTTGCTCGTTTACAATATAGTCGTGGCAAATCCGGTCGAGCTCTTCGGTGGAAACGCCGGGCTTGACGTGATCGCCAATCATCTCGAGCACTTCGGCCGCCAGGCGGCCAGCGACGCGCATCTTTTCAATTTCTTCCGGTGTCTTGATCGATACCTGCATTGGGTTTCCCGTTGTTTGTGCCAAACCGGCATTTTAAGGGGCCTGCTGCCCGGGTACAAGGAAGCTCGCCGTCAAAAATAATGGCGTTTGTCGGGCCGAATATGGTATAAACGCGCCCGCTGGAAACGAATCCAGCAAATTCACACACGTGTCGGCACGTTATCCCAGGGTGCCTGGTCCTGCTTTTAAAGGAGTCAGGTTGGGGTAATCGGATACGTGGAGGACTAACCCGAAGCTAAAAAGGTAACTATCATGGCTCAGGTAAATATGCGTGACCTGCTGAAGGCAGGTGCTCACTTCGGTCACCAGACCCGCTACTGGAACCCGAAAATGTCGAAGTTCATCTTCGGCGCCCGTAACAAGATTCATATCATCAACCTTGAGCAGACTGTTCCTGCCATGAACGACGCGCTGAAATTTGTTCAGCAGCTGGCAGAGAACAAGAACAAGATCCTGTTCGTTGGTACCAAGCGTGCCGCGGCCAAGATCATCAAGGAAGAAGCCGAGCGTGCCGGTCAGCCGTTCGTTAACCACCGCTGGCTCGGTGGCATGCTGACCAACTACAAGACCATCCGTCAGTCTATCCGTCGCTACCGTGACCTGGAAACCCAGAGTCAGGACGGTACTTTTGACAAGCTGACCAAGAAAGAAGCACTGGATCGTACCCGTGAAATGGACCGCCTTGAGCGCTCCATTGGTGGTATCAAGGACATGGGCGGCCTGCCGGACGCGATGTTCGTGATTGACGTTGACCACGAGCGTATCGCCATCAAGGAAGCCAACAAGCTTGGTATTCCTGTCATCGGTGTTGTTGATACCAACAGTGATCCCGACGGTGTCGATTACGTGATCCCGGGCAACGATGACGCTATCCGTGCGATCCAGATTTACGTGAAAGCCGTTGCTGATACCTGCATGGAAGCAGCCCAGTCTGCTGGTGCCGGTGCTGACGAGTTTGTTGAAGTCAGCGAAGACGCTGAAGGCGCTGCTCCAGCCGCTGAGTAACGTTTTACCTTCACGGTTTAGATGTAAGGTGTGCCTGGTGTTTTCCGAGGCACACCGCCCCACCGAATTCGGAACAGTTGAGAGGATTGAACATGGCTGCAATTACCGCTGCAATGGTCAAAGAGCTGCGTGAGCGTACCGGCCTTGGCATGATGGAATGCAAGAAGGCACTTGTTGAAGCCGAAGGCAGCGTTGACGCTGCGATCGAAGAGCTGCGCAAGTCATCCGGTCTGAAAGCTGCCAAGAAAGCCGGCCGTACCGCCGCTGAAGGCGCTTCACTGATCAAGATCTCTGACGACAACACCGTTGCCTTTATTCTGGAAGTGAACTCCGAGACCGACTTTGTTGCTCGCGATGACAACTTCCTGAACTTTGCCAACGACGTGCTGAACGTTGCGTTTGAAAATGGCGAAACCGACGTAGCCAAGCTGATGGAAGGCGATCTGGAATCCAAGCGTGAAGCGCTGGTTCAGAAAATCGGCGAGAACATTACTGTTCGTCGTGTCGTCAAGGTTGAAGGCCCGGTTGTTGGTGGATACGTTCACAGCAACAACAAGATCGCTTCGGTTGTCGCCCTGACTGCCGGTGATCCTGAAGTTGCCCGTGACATCGCCATGCACGCAGCTGCCGTTAACCCGCGTGTCGGCAAGCCGGAAGATATGCCGGCTGAAGAACTCGAAAGAGAGAAGGATGTGATCAAGGCCCAGCCGGATATGGAAGGCAAGCCTGCCGAGATCGTCGAAAAGATGATGGGTGGCCGCATCAAGAAGTTCCTCAAGGAGAACAGCCTTGTTGAGCAGCCTTTCGTCAAGAACCCGGACCAGACCGTGGGCGAGCTGATCAAGTCCAACGGCGGCGAGCTGGTTGGCTTCGTTCGTCTGGAAGTGGGTGAAGGCATTGAGAAGGAAGAAGTGGACTTTGCTGCCGAGGTTGCTGCTGCAGCCGGCACAGGCAAGGCCTGATCCTTCGTTCGATGCAGCGGGCTTTGAGCCACTGTATCACCTGAGTCTGCCACGTTAGCCGGGAATTCCCGGCTCTCGTGGCGGGCTTGTATCTGAGATACCCCTTTTTATGAGGAGTATGTCAGATACAAGCCTGCAACGGGTACCACGCCGGATAGCAGCCAACAGACGACAAGGGGATCATCATGCCGACATCATCGAAAACCCAGCCCAGATACAAGCGTGTTCTGCTCAAACTCAGTGGCGAGGCCCTGATGGGAGAGCACGATTTCGGTATTGATCCCAAAGTTCTTGACCGCATGGCACTGGAAATCGGTGCGCTGATTGGCATCGGCGTGCAGGTTGGTCTGGTGATTGGCGGCGGCAACCTGTTCCGTGGCGCAGCCCTGAATGCGGCCGGCATGGATCGGGTTACCGGTGATCATATGGGCATGCTGGCCACCGTGATGAACGGTCTGGCCATGCGTGATGCCCTGGAACGTTCGAACATCCGGACCCGTGTGATGTCCGCGATCCCCATGAGCGGCATTGTTGAGCACTACGACCGCCGTCGCGCGGTACGGGATCTGAAGGATGGCGATGTCGTGATCTTCTGCGCCGGTACCGGTAACCCTTTCTTCACGACCGATTCCGCTGCATGTCTGCGTGGCATTGAGATCGAGGCCGACGCGGTGCTGAAGGCTACGAAAGTGGATGGCGTATACTCAGCGGATCCGCACCTCGACAGCAGTGCAGAGAAATACGACTACCTCACCTATGATGAGGTTCTGGACAAGAAACTGGGTGTGATGGATTTGACAGCCATCTGTCTCGCCCGTGACCACGGCATGCCGCTGCGGGTGTTCGATATGAACCGTGCCGGCGCCCTTACTCGCATCGTAACTGGCGAGAAAGAAGGTACACTGATCGAATGAATCGCTGTCCCGGCCCCACAGGATCGTGGCGCCAGATTACAGAATGACATGACGAACGAATTGAGGATGCTGAAGTGATCAACGACATCAAAGCAGAAGCCGAAAAGAAAATGAAAAAGAGCCTGGAGTCCCTTAACTCCGCGTTCAACAAGATCCGCACCGGCCGTGCCCACCCCTCTATCCTGGATAGTGTCATGGTGAACTACTACGGCCAGGAGACGCCGCTGAAGCAGGTGGCTAGCGTCAACGTCGAGGATAACCGCACGCTGACGGTCTCTCCCTGGGAGAAAAACCTGATGCCGACCATTGAGAAAGCTATTATGGCGTCAGACCTTGGCCTGAACCCGGCGACCAGCGGCGATATCATCCGTATCCCGATGCCCATGCTGACAGAAGAAACCCGTAAGGAAATGGTTAAGCAGGCAAAAGCAGACGCCGAACATGGTCGTGTTTCCATCCGTAATGCGCGTCGTGACGCGAACAGCATGATCAAGGATCTGCTGAAGGAAAAGGAAATCACCGAAGACGACGAGCGCAAGGGCGAGGACGATATTCAGAAGCTGACTGACCGCTACATTGCAGAAGTCGAGAAGATGCTCAAGGCCAAAGAAGAAGACCTGATGGCGGTTTAACCGTCCGGACCTACTTGCAAGCGAATTGAAAGGCCGAAGCACCGAGGCGCTCCGGCCGCACAGGGGATTTCATGACGGGAACTGTATCCGCAGAGATTCCGGTGTCGGCAGACAGTCGGCCCCGGCATGTGGCCATCATCATGGACGGGAACAATCGATGGGCCAAGGCCCGTCGGCTCAAGGGAGTGGCTGGGCACAAGGCCGGTGTCGATGCGGTCAGGGCAGTGGTGGAAACCTGTGCCCGTGAAGGCGTGGAAGTGCTCACGCTGTTTGCCTTTTCCAGCGAGAACTGGCGTCGGCCCAAGGACGAAGTGTCGGCGCTCATGAAGCTGTTTCTGTTCGCCCTTGAGCGCGAGGTTCGCAAACTTCACCGGAACGATATCCGCCTGCGCATTATCGGTGATCGGTCAGCGTTCAGCACCTCACTGCGTGAACACATGGAGGCGGCTGAAGAGCTGACCCGCAACAACTCCCGGATGACCCTGGTAATTGCCGCCAACTATGGTGGTCACTGGGATATCACGCAGGCCACACGCAAGGTGGCCGAGCAGGTCCGTTCCGGGCAGTTGGCACCCTCTGACATCACCGATGACCTGATTCAGCAGCACCTCAGCATCGGTGACCTGCCAATGCCGGACCTGATGATTCGTACCGCCGGTGAGCAAAGAATCAGCAATTTCATGCTTTGGCACCTGGCTTACACAGAGCTCTACTTTTCGCCGGTGTATTGGCCTGACTTCCAGCAGGAAGAGATGCTCAAGGCCCTGCAGGCCTATGCCGGCCGACAGCGTCGCTTTGGCCAGACGGATGATCAGATAGCGGCCAAGGCTGTACAACAATAACGAACGATAGCGACGTCAACCGTGTTAAAAACCCGAATTATTACCGCACTGATCCTCGCTCCTATCGCCATTGGCGGGATCTTTTTCCTCCCGCCCCTGGGTTTTGCGCTCTTTACCGGCGCCATCATTACCCTGGGCGCCTGGGAGTGGGCGAATATGTCCGGTATTGAGAGTCCTGCTGGTCGGGTTGGCTACGCACTGGCCACCGCTATCCTTCTCTACGGTCTGCTGAACGTTCCGTTTGTGGCAGTCCTCTGGTTATCGTTGCTCTGGTGGGGCGTGTGCTTTCTTCTGGTTCGTAGTTATCCCGGCGGCTCCGAAAAATGGGGCAGTCTCCCCGCAAGAGCCGTCATGGGGCTGTTCGTTCTGGTGCCGGCGTGGGTGGGCCTTAATCACCTGCGAACCGGCGGTTTCCAGTTTGGTGACAGTACCAACAACCTGCTGCTCATCCTCTACGTATTCTGTGTGGTGTGGGTTGCCGATATCGGTGCTTACTTCGCCGGTCGGGCGTTTGGTAAAGCAAAGTTGGCGCCCCGTGTCAGTCCTGGCAAATCATGGGCGGGCGTTTGGGGCGGCCTGATGGCCGTCGGGGTTTTTGCCCTGGTTGTCAGCTGGCTGGCTTCGGCGGGGACGGTTCAGACCTCGCTGCTAATTGTTGCCAGCCTCGCCACGGGTCTTGTTTCAGTGTTGGGCGATCTGCTGGAAAGCATGCTCAAAAGGCACCGTGGCATCAAGGACAGTAGTCAGCTGTTACCCGGTCACGGTGGCATCATGGACCGGATCGACAGCCTGACGGCGGCCATTCCGGTATTTGCATTGATTATTACCCAACTTGGTTGGCTGACAACCGGGCACTGGTGAGCATGGAAACCCGTCATATCAGTATACTCGGGGCTACGGGCTCCATCGGTCTCAGCACTCTTGATGTTATTCGACGTCACCCGGAGCGTTTCTCGGTCTACGCGCTGACCGCCAGCACCCGCGCTGAAGAGCTCGCCGTACTGTGCCGGGAATTCCGTCCCAGGGTGGCTGTTATGGCCGATCCCGAAGCTGCCGGTGTGCTCTCGGAGTTACTGACTGATCTGCCGGATATTGAAGTGCTCGCTGGTTTGGAAGGGCTGTGCGAAGTGGCGTCCACGCCGGCTGTTGATACGGTGATGGCTGCTATTGTCGGGGCGGCGGGGCTATCGCCAACGCTTTCAGCGGTGCGGTCAGGGAAGCGTGTATTACTTGCCAATAAAGAAGCCCTTGTTATGTCCGGGAAGTTGTTTATGGATGCCGTGGCCGAGGCCGGGGCGGAACTCCTGCCGATCGACTCCGAACACAACGCCATTTTCCAGTGCATGCCGGCGGACAAGATACGGGATCCTGCCGGTGCCGGTATCACGCGTATACTGCTGACGGCCTCCGGCGGCCCCTTCCGCGAGCACTCCGCCGAGGACCTGCGGTCGGTAACGCCGGCGCAGGCCTGTGCCCATCCGAACTGGTCCATGGGGCAGAAGATTTCCGTGGATTCTGCGACCTTGATGAACAAAGGCCTTGAGCTGATTGAAGCCTGCTGGCTGTTCAATACAACACCGCAGAAAGTCGAGGTGCATGTTCACCCCGAGAGCATTGTTCACTCCATGGTTGAGTATGCGGACGGCTCTGTGTTGGCCCAGCTTGGCAGCCCGGATATGAAAACGCCGATTGCCAATGGCCTGGCCTGGCCGGAGCGTATTGACGCTGGTGTCCCGCCTCTGGACCTGTTCGCGATCGGCCGCTTTCACTTTGAGCGGCCAGATCTGGTGCGTTTCCCCTGCCTGCGCCTGGCTGCCGAAGCGTTTGAGGAGGGTGGCACTGCCCCGGCGGTTCTTAATGCCGCCAATGAAGTGGCTGTTGCCGCTTTTCTTGAGGGTAGCCTGTGTTTTTCGGATATCCCCGTTATCATAGAGCGAACGCTCGCTGTGACCGCCGTTGAGCCCGCCGACAACTTTGACGTTATCTTCGCCAAGGATAAAGAAGCACGGGCTTGTGCACGGGAACAGATAGGTCTGTTAACTGTCTGATAGTCGCAGCAGAATGCTGCCCGGCTGAAGCCATTCAATCAGGAACGCTATGCAGATTATTGAAACCGTCCTCGCACTTGCGCTTACCCTGGGCATCCTGGTGACCCTTCACGAATACGGTCATTTCTGGGTTGCCCGGCGTTGTGGCGTAAAAGTACTTCGCTTTTCCGTGGGTTTCGGGAAACCGATGTTTTCCTGGTACGACAAGCATGGGACCGAGTTTGCCGTCGCCGCCATTCCTCTGGGCGGCTATGTAAAAATGCTGGATGAGCGGGAAGGGCCAGTTCCTGAGGAGCTGAGAGATCAGGCCTTTACCTCCAAGCCTCCGAGCCAGCGTATTGCCATTGCGGCGGCCGGTCCCGTGGCCAACTTCCTGTTCGCCATTTTTGCTTACTGGCTGCTGAGTGTGGTTGGCGTTACCCATGTTGCACCCATTGTCGGGCAGATCGCTGACGAGAGTGTGGCCGAGCGGGTAGGTCTTCAGGAGGGTATGGAGATTCACGCTGTGGATGGCCATCGCGTCAGTTCGTGGCGCGATGTGAATATGCGCATTCTGGAGCGGACCGGCGAGCACGGTCTGATTTCCATGGAGGTATCGGAAGATGGCGCCCGCGGTACAGTCAGCGGTGAGCTTTCCGGTTGGGGCCTGAGTGACGATACTCCCAATCCGTTAGCCGAGTTCGGCATTACGCCATGGCGCCCGGCTGTTCCGCCGGTATTGGGGCAGATTTCCGATGGTGGCCGCGCTCAGGCTGCCGGCCTGCAGCCCGGGGATCGCATTGTGGCCGTGGGCGGCGAGCCGATCAGTAGCTGGTTTGAGCTGGTCGAGTTTATTCGCAATGCCCCGGAGCAGACACTTCAGGTAACCATCGAGCGTAATGGTGCGGAACAATCCGTCAGCGTGACACCGGAAGCGAAGACTCAGGAAAGTGGTGAGTCAATCGGTTTTGTCGGTGCCGGTGTGGAAGCTATCTCATGGCCAGAAGAGGTGCTGCGTGATGTCAGCTACGGCCCATTCGCCGCCGTTCCGGTCGCCCTCAGCGAAACCTGGGCGGATACCCGCTTGACACTGGTGGCCATCAAGAAGATGGTCACCGGCCTGTTGTCACCCACCAACCTCAGTGGACCAATTACCATTGCCCGGGTTGCTGAAGCCAGTGTCAGTTCCGGGTTCGAAGACTTCGTGCGTTTTCTTGCCTATCTGAGCGTGAGCCTGGGCATTCTGAACCTTCTGCCTGTGCCGGTGCTAGATGGTGGTCATATCGTTTACTACACCATCGAAGCTCTCCGTGGGAAGCCGCTTTCCGAGCAGGCTCAGGCGTTTGGATTACGAATTGGTATGGCAATGATCCTCACATTAATGGTGTTTGCTCTTTACAACGACCTGATGCGGTTGTGAGAATTGCGAGCTCCTTACGCGCATTAACCAGGCGAAATATTTGAATGAGACGTTCTCTTCTAGGTGTAGCCGTTGGCCTCGCTGTAGCCGTGTCCGGCCTGAAGCCAGCATTTGCTGATCAGTTCACTGTTGCGGATATTGAGGTGGAAGGCCTGCAGAGGGTATCTGCGGGTACTGTTTTTTCCGCGTTCCCTGTCAATATTGGCGAGCAGGTGGACGAGACCGAGCTGGCTGATGCGATCAAGTCGCTGTTCCGGACCGGTCTTTTCACCGACATTGAGGCCAGCCGGGATGCCGGTGTGCTTATCCTGACGGTTCGTGAACGACCCTCCATCAGCGATATCGAGATTGAGGGCAACAAGAACATTGAAACCGAGATGTTGATGGATGCCCTCGCTGGCGCCGGGCTTCAGGAAGGCCAGGTATTCCGGCGTGCGACTCTTGAACGTCTGGAACTGGAAATTCTGCGCTCTTACATTGCCCAGGGGCGCTACAACGCCCGGGTAAAGGCAACGGCCGAGGAGCTGCCCAGAAACCGCGTTGCGATTCGCCTGGATATCAATGAGGGGTCGGTCGCTGCGATCCACCATATCAACCTGATCGGCAACAAGGACTTCAGTGACGAAGAACTGCAAGAGCTGTTCGAGCTGCAGACCACGAGCTGGTGGAACTCAATTACAAACTCGGACAAGTACGCGAGAGAGCGCCTGAGTGGCGACCTTGAATCGCTGCGGTCGTTCTATCTTGACCGTGGTTATCTGGATTTCAACGTCGAGTCCAGCCAGGTATCCATTTCGCCTGACAAACAAAAAGTCTTCATCGCGATTGCCCTGAATGAGGGGCCTCAGTACACCATTTCCGAGATTAACCTTCGTGGTGAGCTGATCATGGGTGAAGAGGAGCTGCGCTCGCTGATTCCTGTTGAGGAGGGCGACGTATTCTCCCGATCCCGCATGACGGCAATTTCCGAATCCCTGGCATTCCGGCTCGGAAGGGAAGGCTACGCCTTCGCCAACGTCAATGCCGTCCCCGAGCCGGGAGAAAACAACACAGCCGCCGTCACCTTCTTTGTTGAACCGGGCAAGCGGGCCTATGTGCGACGGATCAATTTCGAGGGCAACGTGTCGACTCGTGACGACGTTCTCCGCCAGGAAATGACGCAGATGGAAGGGGGCGTGGCTTCTTCGGATCGTATCGACTTCTCCAAGACCAGACTGGAGCGTCTCGGCTTCTTCGAGATGGTGAATGTTGAGACGGTACCAGTTCCGGGCACCGACGATCTGGTTGATGTGAACTACTCCGTGGCAGAACAGCCGACGGGCAGTCTTTCCGCTTCCGTCGGTTTCTCGCAGCAGTCCGGGGTGATTCTTGGCGCCAACGTGTCCGAGAATAATTTTTTCGGTACCGGGAAGAGCGTCTCTTTCGGTGTCAACGTGAGTGCTTTTGTCAAAAGCGCAAACGTCTCCTACCTGGACCCTTACTACACGGTTGACGGCGTAAGCCGTGGCTACAGTCTTTTTGCCCGGCAAACCAATTATGAGCAAGAGGATATCTCCGCCTTCCTGCTGGACGAATATGGCGGCCGTATCACCTTCGGTTATCCCACGGACAATATCACCCGTTTGAACTTCGGGGCCGGGTTTACCCAGTCCAATCTTACGGGAGGCCTGTTCACCTCACAGGAGGTCATTCAGTTCATTGATGAGGAAGGGGATTCGTTCAATAACTTCTTCCTCTTCGGCAGCTGGCGCCGCAGTACTCTCAACCGGGGTGTTCTGCCCAGTGATGGCCATAGCCAGTCGTTGTCGCTTGACGTAGCAGTGCCGGGCAGCGATCTGACCTTTTACAAGGTGACACACAAGACCGATTTCTACTATCCGGTGACTGACGATAATCGCTGGATCTTACGGGCGCGTTCAGAGATCGGTTATGGTGATGGTTACGGAGATCGGACCCAGATGCCGTTTTACGAGAACTTTTATGCAGGGGGCTACGGATCGGTTCGGGGGTACCGGGCCAACTCCTTGGGTCGCCTTGCTACGAACAACGTCAACGACCTCTCACGCCCGGATCCGTTCGGCGGTAACCTGCTCACTGAAGGTGGTGTTGAGCTGATATTCCCCACGCCCTTTGCCGGTGATACCCGCTCCATGAGAACGGCGTTTTTCCTGGACGCAGGTCAGGTGTTCGACACTGCGCGCGGTTTCGATCCGGAACTGAGCGAAATCAGAATGTCCGCCGGTATTGGCTTCCAGTGGCTTACCGCTGTTGGCCCGCTGGCCTTCAGTCTGGCGAAGCCGCTGAACGACAAGCCGGGTGATGACACCCAGGTATTCCAGTTCTCGCTGGGCCAGACCTTCTAGCGCATGGATAATAACAACCTACGGATGAAAATCAGGAGAAAACCAATGTCCCGATTCATGTTGATATTCGCCGCCATGGTTATGGCGTTTTCAGTCCCGGCCATGGCAGAAACCCGCATCGGTGTGGTCGACCTGAGGCAGGCACTGTTTTCCTCAAATGATGCCAAGGCCTTCAGCGAATCGCTCCAGAAGGATTTTGCCGGCGATGAAGCCAAGGTCCGCGAGACGCAGGAAGAGGCTCACAAGCTCAAGGATCGCCTCGAAAAGGACGGCGCCATGATGAACGAGACCGAACGTAACAAACTTGCCGGTGAGTTCCAGGAAAAAGTGAAAGAGTTCAACTTCCTCAAGCAGCGGCTCGATACCGCCGTCAATCAGCGCAAGCAGGCGTTCCTGGAAGAGGCTCGCCCGGAAGTGGACGCGGCTGTCAAAGAACTTCTTGAGGAAAATGACCTGGACCTGATCCTGCCCAGCGAAGCGGTGGTTTACGTGAAGCCGGAAATGAATCTGACGTCCCAGCTGCTGGACAAACTGAACAAGTAAAGAACAAGGGGCTCCCCGCCCCGGTGTTTGGAGAAGGCAATGTCACAGAAGTCCTATCGGCTCCAGGAAATAGCCGATGCGTTGGGAGCCAGTCTCCGGGGAGACCCCGATATCATGGTCAGCGGCCTGGCCACCTTGCAGGCCGCCGGCCCGGATCAGATCAGCTTTCTGGCCAATCCGGCCTACGGCAAATACCTGCAAGATACCCGGGCCGGTGCGGTTATCCTCTCACCTGTAGCCGCAGATGATTGCCCTACCAATGTCCTGTTACTGGACAACCCGTACATGGGCTATGCTCGCCTCAGTCACTGGTTTGACCCTGCGCCGGTGGCCTCAGCCGGTGTTCATCCCACCGCTGTGGTAGATGAGAGCGCCAGCATAGACAACACTGCCAGCGTGGGGCCCCACGCGGTCATCGAAGCCGGTGTGTATCTTGGAGCCCACGTTGTAATAGGCGCCGGCACCGTCATCGGCGCACGCAGCCGCATCGGAGACCACACCATCATCCGTCCCCGGGTTACCCTGGCCCACGACATTGTGGTGGGGCAGCGTTGCCATATCCTCAGCGGTGCGGTGATCGGTTCAGACGGTTTCGGCTTTGCCAACGAGCGGGGCCAGTGGCACCGCATTGCCCAACTTGGCGGTGTGGTGCTGGGTGATGATGTGGAAGTGGGCGCCAACACCACCATCGACCGTGGCGCGCTCGACAGCACAGTCATTGGCAACGGTGTGAAGCTGGATAACCTGATCCAGATCGCCCATAACGTTCATATCGGTGATCACAGCGCCATGGCTGCCATGGTCGGTATCGCCGGCAGTACCCGCATCGGCAAACACTGTGTGTTTGGTGGCGCCTCCGGGGTGGCGGGGCACCTGGAGATCGGGGATCAGGTGCACCTTACCGGCATGACGCTGGTAACGGGTGATATCCGAGAGCCGGGCGTGTATTCTTCCGGCACCAGTGCCGACACTAACCGGAACTGGCGCAAGAACGCCGTGCGTTTCAGGCAACTGGACAGCCTGGCCCGGCGCATAAAAGAACTGGAAAAGAAATCAGAGGGCTGAGGCCGATCAACATGCAGATGAAGATTGATGAGATTCTTGAGTACCTGCCACACAGATACCCGTTTCTGCTGGTAGACCGGGTTACCGATGTGGAGAAAGGTAAGTCGATCAAAGGCTACAAGAACATCTCCTTCAACGAGCCGTTCTTTACCGGGCACTTCCCGGATAACCCGATTATGCCCGGCGTGCTGATTATCGAAGCCATGGCCCAGTTGGCGGGCATTCTCGGTTTTGTGACTGTAGAACGGAAACCCTCTGATGGCGTGATACAATATTTGGCTGGCTCCAGCAAAGCGCGCTTCAAGCGCCCCGTGGTGCCGGGAGACCGCATGGATATGGAGGCTGAATTTGTCTCCGCCAAGCGCGGTATCTGGAAATTCAATTGCCGGGCACTCGTTGATGGCGAAGTGGTGTGCGTGGCAGAAATCATGACCGCTGAGAGAGAAGCTTGATGGCGACAAATGACTGGTCGGGTGTCCATCCTCAGGCGATTGTAGACCCGTCAGCCAAACTGGCAGACAACGTAACCGTAGGCCCCTGGAGTTACATCGGTCCCGGTGTGGAGATCGGCGAGGGTACCGAGATTCTCTCCCACGTGGTGGTCAAGGGCCCAACGGTAATCGGTCGCAATAACCGCATTTTTCAGTTTTCCAGCATCGGTGAAGAGTGTCAGGACAAGAAATACGCCGGCGAGCCCACCACGCTGGTGATTGGTGATAACAATATTATCCGCGAAAACTGCACGATTCACCGTGGCACGGTCCAGGACCGGGGCGAAACCCGTATTGGCAGCGGCAACCTGCTGATGGCCTATGTACACGTGGCCCATGATTGCATCGTAGGCGACAACACCATCCTGGCCAATTGTGCGACCCTGGCGGGCCATGTATCCGTTGGTGATTTCGCCATTCTGGGCGGCGGTACTATGGTTCACCAGTTCTGCCATATTGGCGCTCACAGCATGGCAGCCGGTGGCAGTATTGTGTTGAAGGATATCCCTGCGTATGTGATGGCCAGCGGCCAGTCGGCGGAGCCACACGGCATGAACGTGGAGGGCCTCAAGCGTCGTGGGTTCAGTAAGGACGTATTACTGGCTCTGCGCCGGGCGTACAAGGTCATATACCGGCAGGGCCTGACCACCGAACAGGCCGTCGAAGAGCTTGAGAAGTCCTATTCCGATGTTGCAGAAATACGTCCCCTCATTGACTCCCTGCGTGGAGCTCACCGCGGCATCATCCGCTAACCCGGCAGGAGCCTGTCGGTGACAGATCTTTCTCACGCGACCATCAGCGAGCGTAAAATCACATTCGGAATCATTGCCGGTGAGGCATCGGGGGATATCCTCGGTGCCGGCCTGATCCGTTCGCTGCGCCAACGCTATCCCCGGGCCCGGTTCGTCGGCATTGGCGGGGAGGAAATGGTTGCGGAGGGATTTCATTCCCTGGTGCCGATGGAACGTCTTTCGGTCATGGGGCTGGTGGAGGTCCTTGGACGAATTCGTGAACTGTTCAGCATCCGGGCCCGGCTCCTGGACTATTTCTTCGCCACGCCACCGGATGTTGTGATCGGTATCGATTCTCCGGATTTTACGCTTGCGATCGAACGGCGCTGCCGCGAGGCCGGCATTCTTTCCGTGCATTATGTCAGCCCATCGGTTTGGGCCTGGCGGCAGAAGCGGATCTTCAAAATTGCCAAATCGGTCAACCTGATGTTGACCCTGTTTCCTTTCGAGGCAAGGTTTTACGAGGAGCATCAGGTGCCTGTGGCCTTCGTGGGCCATCCACTGGCAGATCGAATTCCCATGGCGCCGGATACCCTCAAGATGCGGGAGTCGTTGGGAATAGATGCGGATGCACCCGTACTGGCGGTTCTTCCCGGTAGTCGTGCAGGAGAAGTGGAGAGACTTGGTACCCTGTTTCTTGAGGCCTCTCGCTGGATACAGGACAGAAGACCTGATCTGCAGTTGGTGATCCCCTGCGTGAACCGGGACCGGGATAAGCAGGTGCGCGATCTGGTCGATGCGTTGGAGGTGAAGCTTCCGGTTACCATCGTACGTGGGCGTTCCAGGGATGTTATGGCCGCCTCCGACGTTGTGCTCTTGGCCTCTGGAACGGCAACACTCGAAGCGATGCTTCTCAAAAAGCCGATGGTTGTAGGGTACCGCCTGAGCGGGTTCAGCTATGCGCTTCTGTCGAAGTTGGTGAAGGTGCCTCATGTCGCATTGCCCAATCTCCTCGCGAAGCGCCAGCTTGTTCCAGAGCTGCTCCAGGACGACGCCACGGCCGAGAGTCTGGGTGCAGCAGTGCTTGAGCGACTGGAGAACAAAGAGGAGAGGGCGAGGCTTAACGAAGCCTTTACCGAGTTGCACCATTCACTGAAGCAGGGGGCTGATGAAAAAGCCGCTCAGGCGATCTCAGACCTGATAGAGCAGGGTGTCCACTGATGCCCAAGAGCCCTTTGCCACCCTTCGAGTGTCGTTACACCGGTTCTTTGCTTGCCGGCGTGGACGAAGTCGGTCGGGGGCCGCTCATCGGGGCCGTCGTGACTGCCGCGGTCATTCTGGATCCGGACCGGCCAATCGCAGGCCTGGCTGACTCAAAGAAACTGACCGAGAAGCGTCGCAACGCCCTCTACGATCAGATTCTCGAGCATGCCAAAGCCTGGAGCATTGGCCGGTGCGAGTCCCACGAAATCGACCGGCTGAATATCTACCAGGCCACAATGCTGGCTATGGAGCGCGCAGTATCGGGGCTGGCTGTGGTGCCTGAGTACGTTCTGGTGGATGGTAATCGCTGTCCCAAGTGGCGCTGGCCGTCGGAACCGGTTGTCAAAGGCGACAGTCGGGTGGCTGCCATCAGCGCCGCTTCTATTATTGCCAAAGTAACCCGTGACCGGGAAATGGAAGCGCTGGAAGCGCGTTTCCCCGGGTTCGGCCTGGCGCAGCACAAAGGTTATCCGACCCCGGTCCATCTGGAGGCCCTGCGCCGCCTCGGAGCAACCACTGAACACCGCCGCTCCTTTCGACCTGTTCAGGAAGTGATTGAGACAGTGGGATTCTATCAAGATCACGTTGCCCCAGAGCCCGAAGAGCTTCAGTACCGGGCAGACCTTTTCGAAGATATCGATTGACAGTTTTGAATCCAATCCTTAATATACGCGCACGTTGATCGGGGTAGCCCGGTAAACAACCAGTTTTGATGCGGGGTGGAGCAGTCTGGTAGCTCGTCGGGCTCATAACCCGAAGGTCGTAGGTTCGAATCCTGCCCCCGCTACCATAAAAAAGAAAGGCAGATCAGTTAGTTACTGATCTGCCTTTTTTGCGTTTGGGGCCGCCAAACTTCCCTGTGACGAATATGTGACATATCTGTGCCAATCTTTGTGACGCCCCATTTGGATGGTTCGGTGAGATTGACCGTAAGTCTTTTGCTGTCACAGGTTGGGTAACCTCGCTGCGTATAGCCTGGTCAACCCTCATTTGGCAACCTCTTCTCTGGCATTACCCCAGTTGCCTTTAATTGTTGCTCACTGGTCTTCCTGAAACTCCAGCAGATCGCTGACCTCGCATTTGAATAATTTGCAGAGTCTGTCGAGCGCATCAAGATCGATCCGTTGAGCGGTCTCTTTATACAGCAGAGTCACCGTGTTGCGGTTCAGGCCGGTCTCTCGCGCCACATCTACGATTTTCATTTTGTGCTCGCCCATGATGCGGGCCAGGTGGCATCGAATCATCTCTAAATTATCCTTAATGAAAAAATGTTATCCAGAATGGCAAAAAGCTCTTGCAAATGTCCTTTTGTTGTCTAAAATGTCATTCAGGATGGCATTCTGATATAGGGAATGTCTTTTGTTGATTTAGAATATCGCAGCGGAAGGAATATTTCGATGGAAAACTCTTACACCTATCTGACCACTGAAGAGCTGGCTGGTCGAATCAAATATGACTGCCGGACCATTCGCCAGTGTCTGAAAGACACGGTTCTCCTTGAGGGCAAGCACTACATCAAGCCGTTCGGCCGCCGCAAGATTCTTTTTCTTTGGGAGGAGGTCGAAAAGGAAATGTTAGACGGTGCCAGGGAGCATGAGCATTTGGCTATTCCCATGGCGAGCGGGGTGGTTTGTCATGGGTAAGGTCAGGACAAGGAAAGAAACCGGAAAGCTGTATTTGGACTTTATGTACGCAGGTCACCGCTGTCGGGAGCAAACGGCCTTGATGGACACGCCTCAAAACCGAAAGCGTGTAAACGCACTTTTGCAGAAAGTTGAGGCCATGATTCTCTTGGGTGACTTCAACTATGCGGAGTATTTTCCTGATAGTCGTAATCTCAAGAAGATCCAGGCCAGCCAAGCAAATTCTGGGGCAACTAATACCTCAGAAAATGGCAGGGCGTCTGATACTCCTTTGTTCGCAGACTTCGCTGACCAGTGGTTCCTCGAATCCAAAATCCAGTGGCGGAACTCCCACACTCGCAACGTGGAATCCATCCTGGCCAGTTCTCTCAAGCCAGCCTTCAAGGATAAACGGGTAGGCGAGATTTCCAAGCCGGATATTCTGGCCGCTCGTAACAAGATGGCTCGGCGGAAAGGAAGAGGGGCCAGTGGCTTGATGGCGCCCAAAACCATCAACAGCCACATGACCATTTTGCGGATGATTCTAACGGAGGCGGCTGAGCGGTTTGACTTCACGAATCCCTATCTGAACATAAAGCCGCTCAAGCAGCAGAGGGTACACATCGAGCCTTTCTCCCTGAATGAGGTAGAAAAGATTCTCGAAACGGTCAGAGAGGATTACCACAACTATTACCTGGTGCGTTTTTACACCGGCATGCGAACGGGGGAGGTTGATGGCCTCAAGTGGGAGTACGTGGATTTTGAAAAGCGGGAAATCCTGGTACGTGAAACACTTATCCACGGCCAAACCGAATACACAAAAACGGACGGCTCACAAAGGGAAATTCCAATGTTTGGCCCCGTGTACCAGGCACTCAAATCCCAGTACGAGGCAACCGGCAAACTCAGCAAGTTCGTATTTTGTAACCGGCTGGGAGAGCCGCTGGACCACAATAACGTGACCAAGCGTGTTTGGTACCCTTTGTTGGAACACCTCAAGCTGAAGAAACGCAGACCCTACCAGACCCGGCATACAGCTGCGACGCTACTCCTCGCGTCGGGAGAAAACCCGGAATGGGTCGCCCGCACTCTGGGCCATTCCTCAACGGAAATGCTGTTTAAAGTGTATTCCCGCTATATCCCGAACCTGACTCGCATGGATGGCAGCGCCTTTGAGCGACTGATTCAGAGTCGGGTCATCGAAAACGATAAGGAGGTAGGTGATGAAACTGAATGATCTACGCCCGTTGATGCAGGAAACTTTTAAAGGCACCTACCGACTGACGGGGCGTGTTGCCTGTTTTGATGATGAAGGCATTCCGTATCTGAAACTTCGGTTGAGCAGCTGTGCCAGCGACATCGTGGTTCTGGCGGTAATTGGTTCTATATTGATTCCAGAGCACTTGGGCCACATGGATCTGGTCGTGGTCAAAGGGCAGGTGTGTGTGGGTGCGGAGGAAAGTGAGATCCTGCTGACCGATATCCGCCGCCCGCTGCAGGCAGACGTTGCCGGCTTGCCTGCATTGCAGACTTTGCCACGGACGTTCTGTCCGAGACCGGAGGCACTGGATCAGCTGGTGGCTGCGGTTCGGTCTTTGCAGTCAGCCCCGTTACAGATGTTCATTAAGCGAGTATTGGAGCGCCGTGACAGGCTGGAAGTCTTTCTAAAAGCTCCGGCGAGCAGGAATTACCATCATAACGAGCCTGGCGGGCTGCTGGCTCATTCCTTGGACGTGGCGAAGAACGTAGTGGTCATGACGAAGACCAATGAACCAGACATGCCACGAGAACTTCAGGAACTCGGTTTCGTCGCTGGTTTGTTGCACGATATTGGCAAGACCTACACCTATGATACGTGGGGTAAGCCGACAGCAACTGCAAGGTTGTGCGACCATGCCGACATGACTTTAGAGGCCTGCGCCTACGGCCTGGCTTATCTTGACAAGGTAGACCCTGATGCGGCTCTTGCACTCCGGCACATTTGGACCTGTGCCTCGCCCGGTGCTCGCTACGGTGTCAGCCCTGCGATGACGCTTGCCCGTTATGTTCGGGACGCCGATGCCCAGAGTGCCATGGCTGACAATCAGCGGAAGGCCTATCGAAAGCGCCAGCCAATCGGTTTTGGGCGGCTCGGAAACAACACATATTGGCGGCCATCGATAGAAGCTCACGGATGAGGCGGATGAAAACTACAGTGAGGGGTGTGAGCACGTTGCGGCCACACCCCTTTTTTATTCGATGTTGTGTGAGGACAGCAGCTGGGCTGTGAAGCAGGCATTTACCCGGCAACGGTGCTAACCCGGATTTCTCATAGTGCTCCAACAACCTTCGCAGACCAAGCACTGGTAGTGCCAGATCCGAGTGGTCATGGTCGAAGTTGGCGATTATTTAGCCAGTTTCCGGCATTCAGGCACAACTCCCCCGTTCCCCCATTGGTATCGGGCCGGGGGAGCCCGATTATCTACTGGGGCACCAAGCGCTGAACCAGTGCTGAGAGATCGTTCTTGTGTGGATAGCTATCACTCATAAACACCCGTATTCGGCGGGTGTTGCGGATGATGACTGCGCCAACCTTGATCAGCTTCAAGCGCAAGGTGCCGGCACTCATACGTTCGAAGGGCGTGTTTTTCAGATGCACCCGCAAACGCTCGAACAGGGTGTAGGCGAAGCCGGATAAGATCAGCCGCCACTGGTTGGTCCACCAGTGTGTGCTGGAGGTGCGACCGGCAAACAGATCCAGTTGTTGATCCTTGATCCGGTTCTCCATATCACCCCGTGCGCAATACTGTTCGTAGTAGAGCTTGAATCCGTCATCGTAGCGGGAGCTGATAACGAACCGGGGGTTCGGGCCTTGAGGGCCATATTCCAGGCGCGCAACCACCCAGCGTGGCTTATGCCAGCTTCGGGCTTTGTAGCGGAAGCGGAAGGTGCTGGCGAGCTTATGGCCATGAGCCTCGTAGTAGGTCCGGACTTTGTCCATGGCTGGGGCGGCAAGCGCCTCCAGCCGCTGGTTGCGGGCCATGCCTACGATGTAATCCACCTGGTTGCGATCGCACCAGGCCAGCAGTCGGGGCTTGCTGAAGTGGGAGGGAACCTGTCAACCTGATTCGGACAGTCAGTTAATCAGTTAATGTCGATTCTCTGGCTGTGTGTTTCGCCGACGGTAGCGTCGGGAAGTTTACCGCCGTGCTCACCGCTCCGGTGTCCTCATCCGGCTGAACCGGATTGATAGAGACCGTCGTTGGCGGCAAGACGACCGTTGGGCGACCCTGTACAAAGCGCTCGGGATGCTCGTCGAACTGCGCATCAAGCGCCTGTTGTTTTTGCTGGGCGATTGCCAGGTAACGGCCGGTAAAGACCTGCTCCGGCGTAAAGCCCGCCAGCCCACTGTGGTGATGTTCGTGGTTATACCACTGGACATAGTCTTTGACCCACTGCTGGGCGTGGGCAACGCTGTCAAAGCGCCCCGGATAATCGGGCTGGTATTTGCTGGTCTTGAACTGACTTTCGCTAAAGGCGTTGTCATTGCTCACGCGCGGACGACTGTGGCTACAGGTCACGCCGAGTTCGGCCATCAGATCCAGGTAGCTGTGCGCGATCATTGGTGCGCCTCGGTCCTGGTGTAGCGTCAGGCTGCCTGGGCGGATGTCGTAGCGCTGAGCCGCCTCGCTCATCAGCTGCTGAGCTAGCGCCGCGTTCTCTTTGCGTGAGATCATCCAAGCAACGATAAAGCGGCTGAACAGGTCCAAGACGACATACAGGTTGAGGTACTCGCCGCGCCGGCGTGTCGGTAATTTGGTGATATCCCAGCTCCAGACCTGATTCGGCTCGCTCGCGCTCAGACGCGGGATGGCGTGGCTCTGAGGCGCCCGCTGGGGGCGCCGCTCGCCGCTGGCGTTGTGTTTGCGCAGCACCCGGTGCCAGGTGCTCAGCGACGCCATGTACACGCCATTATCCAACAGGTCATGATAGATCTCGTAGACAGGCTGGTCCCGGTACTTCTCGCTAAACGCCGTGTCCAGCATCGCCTGGTGCTCAGCGCCAGACAAGGCCTTCGGTTGCGGCGCTTGCTTGCGCCACCGTGCCGCTGGGTCTGAAGGTTTGTTAGTGCCGGAGCGCCAGGCGTAGACCGTACTGCGATTGAGGCCCAGTGCCTCACACGCAGTGGCCAGTGGAAGCCGAGGCGGGCGCTGCTCAATAACGCTAATCATTGCTCGCTCCCATTGTTCGTGTGATCGAGCATCGACAAGGCTTTTTTTGGAGCGATACGCAGTCCTCGGTCACCGCCAGCTTCTTCTTTAGGCGCTCGTTCTCGCGTTCAAGCTGGTCAATACGCTTTTGTTCAGCGGACTTGGAGGCTTTCGGCCCCGGTGCGGTTTTGGACAGCTTTTCGGCACCTCCAGCGGCCAGCTCGCGACGCCAGGTGGTTAATTGACTGCTGAAGAGCTTTTCTCGGCGCAACAGGGCGCCGATTTCGCCATGTTGGCAGGCGTCGGCTTCGGCCAGGATTTTCAGCTTATACTCGGTGCTAAACTGCCGCCGGGTGCGCTTCTCCAGTCCGGGGTTGGGAGTCACCTGATTCTCGGGCAGCTCTGATTGTGGCTTGGGCATGGTAATGCTCCTGAATCTCGAGCTCTGAAATAGAGTTTAACTCATCGAGCCAGTGTATGGATTCAGGTTGACACATAGGCGGATGAAACTTTAGGCTCCATACAAATTGAGACTGAGAAACACTCACCACTCCTGACAACCAGCAAAAGATTCCAACAGTGAACCGGAACCAAAACAATGAAATCAAAGAATATCGTTTATCTAGCACACGGCGGCCAAAAGTACACCAAGCAAGCAATCTTCTCTCTGTACTCTCTGCTTTACTGGCTAAAGGAAGAGCCAGACAACTCAATTGGAATTATAGTTTACACCGACGATGACACCTGGGTCCCTAGGCACGAATTGATAACGGCTCGAACCATTAGTCCTGAGCAAATTAGACAGTATAAAGGAAAACACCAGTACACCCATCGAGTCAAACTCGAAATATTACGCCACGCCCAGTCCATGTCTAGCGGTCCCATACTTTTTGTAGATTGCGACACACAGTGGATAAAAACCCCTTCACCCGCCTTGAGGGAACTAGCGGAAAATCCAAAAATGTGTTGGATGCATCAGCTCGAAGGAAAAGTTTCCATTCGAAACCACCCTGATTATTTTACACTTTTATCAGAAAACCCTTCACTCAGCCAAAACTTCCCTCCCCCATGGGAAATGTGGAACTCAGGAGCCATAGGAATCCCTGAAGGAAATCGCGCGTTTTTCTCTGAAACATTGGAAACGTGTGATCAAATTTTGGATTTCCTTCCCCACAACAGCTGGGTCGAACAGATAGCCGTCTCGTTACAGGCAACTAAGCAGTTCGAAACCAAAAGCCTCGAACCTTATCTTCTGCATTTCTGGAGAGATTCTCTAATTCTTCCCGAAGTGCTAGAAAAAGCCCTGTCAAATCTGTCAGACGATGCTGGCAGCAATGCAAAATTGTGCGCAACCTTTCCTGTCGAAGAAGAGCTAAGAATTTTTAGAGAAAGCCTGAAGGGCCAATGGCTTCGGAAAAAAGCAAAGTTGAAACGGTCATTATCTAAGCGCCGCAATAAATTCAGATCTTGGATTCAACTCTGAAGTGCATCACCACCTATGCTGCTAGTCTGCTCATGTGGTCGAGCATCAGTTGATCGGGAGTCTTGAACCCCAATGTTTTTCTCGGACGGCTGTTTAACCGGTCCGTGGCGTGCTTGACCTGCTTTTTGGTGACCAGCTTCAAGTTCGTGTCTTTGGGAAAATACTGACGCAACAACCCGTTGGTATTCTCGTTCAACCCACGCTCCCAAGAGCTGTACGGGTTGGCAAAATAAACCTCGGCGTCAAGCGCTTTGCTGATCTGCTCATGATAGGCGAACTCTTTGCCGTTGTCAGCCGTAATGGTGTGCACAGCTTCCTTGTAGGGCCGAAGCAATGCGATGGTTGCTCGGGTAACATCAGCCGCGCTCTTACTGTTGACCTGAGCGGATACAGTAAACTTTGTCATTCGCTCTACAATGGTCACCAAGGCACCGCTGTGGCCTTTTCCGATGACGGTGTCTATCTCCCAGTCACCGACTCGTGAACGCTCCTCAACAACCGGGGGGCGCTGGTCTATGCTGACCCGGTTCTTGATCTGGCCCCGGGTGGACTTACCGTTTCGACGTTTGTCGTATTTCTTTCCCTGGCGACGTAGATACGTGTAGAGGTCTCCACCGGCTCGCTTGTCAGCCCAGATGTGAAGGTAGATGCTCTCATGGGTGATGAGCTTGTCTTGATCTTCGAGCAACCAGCCAGAAATCTGCTCTGGGCTCCATTCCCGGCGAATCCTATGCTCAATGACTGCTACCATCTCGGGGGTCATTTTTGTGCATTTGACGGCCTCCTGGCGCCGCTCAACGGCTTTGGCGTGCGCTTGCTGAAACCGGTAACCCCGCTCTCCTCGGTTCCTGGCAAGCTCTCTGCTGATGGTTGACTGGCTGACATCAACAGCGCTGGCTATCTCTCTTTGGCTTAAACCGCTTTTATTTAGCAGATAAATCTGGCATCTTTGTTCATAGGTCAGCTGGCTGTATGGTTTGGTCATCACTTAATCTCTTGCCGGAGAAAAAGCGGCAAAGCATACTCTCAGCTGGCCGCCTTTTCTACCTCATCAAGTGATGCACTTCGGATTTGAATCCAAGATGAGAAATCCGGGTTAGGGCGAATTTTAGCGGGGTGGCAGAACGTCGTGGAATGAACGTGTATGGACTCCTCCTCTATTGCAAGCACTTTGTCTGATCGCGACTAAGGTACGACTGCCTACGTGTATTCGGTCTCTTTAATGATGCCGTCCCTGTAGGCATCGGACCCTGATGGGCTATCCGCGCACTGGTTCCCAATCGCTTACACGAGCTCAAGGCTCCACGTTCATTAGGGGTTTCCCAGCGCCGGTTCGACCTGTTCGCCATCAATCAAAATGCCATGCAATCGTGGTGTTGGACGTCTCCTGAAAAGTTGCCGGTTGTTACCCTGGCACACTCAGCCTTGCAGCTACCCACTCAAACTCCTGCCGCTGAGAGCCCTTCGTTATAGGCTTCCTCGTTGTGTACCAGCGCCCAGGCAATACGGGCTGTTTTGTTGGCCAATGCCACCGTTGCCACATTGACATGCTTCCGGGCGGCAAGGGCTTTGAGCCAATGACTCAGTCCGTCGTCTTTGCTCTCAACATGACGCAACACGGCCCGTGCTCCGTGAACGAGCAGCTTGCGCAGGTAACTGTCGCCGCGCTTGCTGATCCCTAACAGACGATCCCGTCCCCCGGTGCTGTGCTGTCGAGGTGTCAATCCAAGAGAAGCGGCAAAGTCTCGTCCTTTGCGGAAGGCCTTCCCGTCGCCCAGGGCACCTGCCAAGGCACTGGCTGTGAGCGGCCCCACGCCGCGTAATGTCATTAAGCGCTTTGCTACAGGATCCTGCCTGACACTCTCAGTGATCCGGTCATCAAGGGCTGTGATGCGATCATCAAGATGCCGGAGGTCCTCGGCCAACCCATTGAGCAGAATGCGGAAACTATCGGTAAGCTCGCTCTCAGCATCTTCAAGCCAGCCTGGTAAGGCCCGGCGCAGCTGCTGGATGCCCACTGGCGCTACAATACCGTACTCGCCCACTAAACCCCGGATCTGGTTGGCCTTGGCCGTGCGCTGCCCCACAAGCTCTTCCCGGATCCGATGTGCAGCCTGAATATCCTGCTGAGCGACCGTCTTTGGAGCGACAAATCGCATGTTCGGGCGACTCATGGCTTCGCAGATTGCCTCCGCGTCTACTCGGTCGTTCTTGTTGCTCTTGACGTAAGGTTTGACAAATTGGGCGGCAATCAACCGAACATGATACCCCCGCTTCTGGAGTTCCCGAGCCCAGTGGTGTGATGACGCGCAGGCTTCCATACCAATCTCGGCGCCGGCCGGTACTTTTCGGCTGAGGGCATCAAGCCACTTGCTGCGAGAATACTTGCCTTGCCATCGAGTTTGGCCGTGACGGTCTACGCCGTGCACGTGGAAAACTGATTTGGCAATATCAACACCGACACGGATAATGTTCACTTGGGCTTCTCCTCATCTTCATGATGGTTGGCTAATCACTCACCATTTTGCCACGTAGATGCCGGTGAGGTGAGGAGGAGTCCATCCCATTGCTTACTCTACGGCATCTGGGACGCCACCACACGGCTCCAGGCAGAAGCCGCCCTGGACGAGTGGATAGCCACCATCCCGAAGGGCCAAAAGGAAGTCTGGAGCGATCTGGTCAGGGCAGTGGGAAACTGGCGCGAAGAGACCATGACCTACTTCGAGACGGACATGCCCGTCACCAACGCTTACACGGAGTCCATCAACCGACTGGCCAAGGACAAGAACCGTGAAGGGCGCGGTTACTCCTTCGAGGTGATGCGGGCACGAATGCTCTACACCACGAAGCACAAGAAGAAGGCACCGACTGCGAAGGTCTCTCCTTTCTACAAGAAAACCATCGGTTACGGACTGCCGGACTTCGCAGAGGAACTCAACTACGGAGTCGATCTATCAACCATCTGAGGGTGGTATCAGATTGATGGGGTGAAGGTGCCCCATCAACCATTAAATCCGTATACCCGATATTTAATAAATAACGACACCTTTAATAACTAATGAAACTCGTGGGGAGACCAAGATGATTAAAGTCGGCGATAAACTGCCTGAAGTGAGCTTTTCGCAGCTGACCAAAGAAGGCGTAATGAACCCAACCACCAGCCAGGTGTTTGCCAATAAAAAGGTAGTGCTGTTTGCCGTGCCAGGCGCTTTTACACCCACGTGCTCTGCTGCGCATTTGCCGGGCTACATTACCCTGGCTGACCAAATTAAAGCCAAGGGTATTGATGCCATTATCTGTACTGCAGTAAACGATGCGTTTGTGATGAATGCCTGGGCCAAAAGCCAGAACGCTGAAGAAATTATGTTTTTAGCCGACGGCGGCGCGGCCTTTCATAAAGCCATTGGGCTGACCATGGAAACCGGTGATTTTGGCGGTACCCGTTCACAGCGTTATGCCATGGTTGTTCAAAACGGTGTGGTAACACTGTTAAACGTTGAAGCGCCAAAAACCTTTGAAGTGAGCAAAGCTGAGGTGATGTTAGCGGCGCTGTAACTGTGTCGGCTGCCAGGCTGTTTACAAGGCAGTTAACGCGGTTTTAATAGAAGGCCAGACTTCATCGGCGCTGGCCTTATCTTCTTCGCTCACACTCTGACCAGACAGCACTAACACTTTGCGTTTAATGCCGGCGGCTCTTGCTGCTTGCATATCGGCTCTTTTATCGCCCAACATAAGACTTTGGCCAGGATCAATCTGATATTTTTCTAGGGCTTGTAACAACATGCCCGGTGCAGGTTTTCTGCATTGGCAATCGATTTGGTAAGGGGCTATGGCATTAGTCGGATGATGTGGGCAAAAAAACACTTCTGTGATGCTAACGCCATGCTGTGCAAATTGTGCTGTCATCCACTGGGTCAGCGCTGCAAACTGCTGCTCGTTATAATAACCGCGGCCAATGCCTGATTGGTTTGTCACCACTATCAGTAAATAACCTTGCTGCTGCAGGTGGCGACAAGCGTCAAATACACCATCGATAAACTCGAACTGCTCCGGGCTGCTGACATAGCCATGGTCGATGTTAATAACACCATCTCTGTCCAAAAATGCGGCTTTTTGTGTGTGGTTCATAACTGCTGCTCGGCGACGACTTTATCGAACATCGCAATAACAGCATCGACCGTTATTTTTTGCATAATATCTTTGCCTTTAACGCGGGTGCCCCATTTAAGCTGTGCTGCGGTTTTACCCTGTTGCGCGATCAAAGATGAATGATACACCTCTACCACATACTGACGAAATAAATAAGGCCCGGTGCGATCCGGATTGCTATGGCCATAAAGCCCGATAACTGGCGTGCCGACCGCGACCGCCATATGGGTAGGGCCAGTGTCTGGTGCTAATACTACACTAGCGTGTTTTAGCAGGGCCAGCAGTTGTTTTAAATTGGTTTGACCTGTCAGGTCTGTGATCGGCTGCTTAGCCGTTGCCAAAATGGCCTGGCTTAATGTGCGTTCAAGCTCCGTGGGGCCACCACACAATATCACTGCAAAGCCTTTGGTATGGGCATAATCTGCCAGATCAGCATAACGCTCTGGCAGCCAGTTGCGCTCGGCTTTAGATGCCGCGGGGCTGATGATCAATACCCGTGAATTCGCCACGGCGGCCAGTTGCTGCTTTGCCCATTGCTCATCGCTTTCCGGTATAGGTAACTGCCATTTAGGCGGCTGCGTTAGTAAGTGCTCTGACACACCTATGGCTCTGGCAAATTGGCTAAAGCCATCCAGCACATGGCTGCGTGGTGAGGGTATGATACGGTGGCGCATAAAAAGCGCATGTAGCTCTTTGGCCGTATGCCAGTCAAAACCAATTTTTTTGTGCGCCTTGATACACAAAGAGGCCAGATTAGCGCGAAAAGCCACCTGCATATGCAACAGCACATCAAAATGGTCGTGTTGTAAGTCCTGTTTCAGTTGGCGGTAAGCAGCCTTGCCCTGTCTTTTATCAAACACGACAAACCGCACTCCAGGTAAACCTTCCAGTAATCGTGCTTCTACTTTGCCTATCACCCAGGTGATCTGAGCTTGAGGATGCTGACACTGAATAGCTTGCACTACAGACACTGCATTACAGACATCACCAATAGCGGATAACCTCAAAATACAAATGGACGTTAACGGCTTAGGCACTTAGCTATTTCCCTGCAAATCCTGGATTTTGCGGATTACTTTGCTGGTAGAGCGGCCATCGACAAAGGTTAATACCTGCACTTCGCCACCGTTGGCGAGCACGACATCTGCACCTACTATAGTGTCTATGCTGTAATCGGCGCCCTTAACCAACACATCGGGCAAAATGCTGCTGATAAGCTTTAACGGCGTATCCTGTTCTGCTGCATCATCGCCAAAAGGCACTACCCAGTCTACGCTGGCAAGGCTGCTTAATACCGTAGCGCGGTCTTCCAAGCTATTAATAGGACGTTGTTCGCCTTTTAACCGACGTACTGAAGCATCTGAATTAAGGCCGACCACTAACCTGTCGCCCAGTGCTTTGGCCTGTGCTAAATAGCGGACATGGCCGGCGTGTAATATATCAAAGCAGCCATTAGTAAACACAATACGCTCGCCGTTTTGCCGGGCAAACTGAATATGCTGCAGCACTTTATCAAAAGGCGTCTGGTAAAAGTCGCCCTGACGAAATAAGTCCTTGTTCAACTTAGCCGCAAGCTCTTCTGGCGATACGGTAGCGGCACCTACTTTACCCACCACGATGCCAGCAGCTAAGTTTGCCAGCTGAGTGGCATCAGGTAACGACATGCCAGCATTTAGCATTACGGCTAAGGTGGCGATAACGGTATCGCCGGCACCGGTTACGTCGCTTACTTCCAGTACTTGTGCCGGAAAATGATGGTGTTCGGTCGGCGTTATCAGGCTCATGCCTTGTTCGCTGCGAGTTAATAAAATGGATGCCAAGCCGGCTTTTTGCATTAACTCGCGGGCTGAGCTTAGCATCTCGTCGACAGAGCCGGTTTTGCCACCTGCCGTTTTAAATTCGCCTAAATTGGGCGTAATCACATCGGCGCCTGCATAAACCGCTAAGTCGGCTTGCTTGGGGTCAACTAACACTGTTTTCCCGGCTGCTTTTGCCAAAGCAATCATAGCTGTAATATGTTGCAACGAGCCTTTGTAGTAATCGCTAAATACTATTACATCATAGTGGCTGAATACGGCAGCAAAGCGATCGGCCAGTAATTTCGCGTCAGCGCTGCTGAAGCTGTCTTCCTGATCCAGCCGCACAATTTGCTGCTGGCGTGACACCACCCGCATTTTGGCGATAGTCGGTTTCTGTTGTTGCCGGATTAATTCTGAATGGATTTGCTCGCTGGCTAGTAGCTGTTGTAAAGAGTCGCCAGCGCTGTCATCGCCAATAATGCCTAGTAAGGCCACTTTGCCATCTAAGTGTGCAATATTGCGTGCCACATTGGCCGCACCGCCGGCTTTGTCTTCAATTTTGCTTATTTTCACCACTGGTACCGGTGCTTCAGGTGAAATGCGCTGTGAGTCGCCATTAAAATAGCGGTCCAGCATTACATCACCTACTACCAGTACAGAAGCAGAAGACAAATTTTGCAGCAGGCTTAGGTCGATCATTAGTTGCGTCCTACAATAGCCATGTCCAGGGCTTCACACAGCCAGTGGCCAATAAACATATGCACCTCTTGAATACGGGCGGTTTCATCGTTTTTAACGATAATAGATAGCTTGGCAATATCTTTTACCAGGCCCCCGTCGCGGCCGGTCAGCGCCACAGTGTATGCACCAAGCTCATTAGCGGCCTGTAGTGCTAGATTGATATTCGGGCTTTTGCCAGAGGTTGTCAGGCCAATTACGACATCTTGTGGCCGCACCAGGCCTCGTACCTGACGTTCAAATACGCTGTCAAAATGGTAGTCATTGGCATGGGCCGTAAGAATAGACGTATCAGTGGTTAAGGCAATTGAGGCCAACGGGTCGCGCTCGGCTTTATAGCGCACCATAAATTCGGCTGCCAAATGCTGACTATCTGCAGCGCTGCCGCCGTTACCCATCCAAACCACTTTGCCGCCTTGCTTTAAGCAGTTCTGCACGGCTTCTAACAGCTGCATAGCAGCGTCATGATAGGCTTCTACTATGGCAAATACATCACGATGACGTTGCAGGCTATCCAGAAAACTTTGCGTTAAATTGGGCATATTAAGCTCGAATCACTGATTAAGTGAGGTTATTCTAACGGATCTTAGCTATTGCAAAAGAATTTTTTACACCGGATTGCGCTTAGCCCGGATTTCTCATAGTGCTCCAACAACCTTCGCAGACCAAGCACTGGTAGTGCCAGATCCGAGTGGTCATGGTCGAAGTTGGCGATTATTTAGCCAGTTTCCGGCATTCAGGCACAACTCCCCCGTTCCCCCATTGGTATCGGGCCGGGGGAGCCCGATTATCTACTGGGGCACCAAGCGCTGAACCAGTGCTGAGAGATCGTTCTTGTGTGGATAGCTATCACTCATAAACACCCGTATTCGGCGGGTGTTGCGGATGATGACTGCGCCAACCTTGATCAGCTTCAAGCGCAAGGTGCCGGCACTCATACGTTCGAAGGGCGTGTTTTTCAGATGCACCCGCAAACGCTCGAACAGGGTGTAGGCGAAGCCGGATAAGATCAGCCGCCACTGGTTGGTCCACCAGTGTGTGCTGGAGGTGCGACCGGCAAACAGATCCAGTTGTTGATCCTTGATCCGGTTCTCCATATCACCCCGTGCGCAATACTGTTCGTAGTAGAGCTTGAATCCGTCATCGTAGCGGGAGCTGATAACGAACCGGGGGTTCGGGCCTTGAGGGCCATATTCCAGGCGCGCAACCACCCAGCGTGGCTTATGCCAGCTTCGGGCTTTGTAGCGGAAGCGGAAGGTGCTGGCGAGCTTATGGCCATGAGCCTCGTAGTAGGTCCGGACTTTGTCCATGGCTGGGGCGGCAAGCGCCTCCAGCCGCTGGTTGCGGGCCATGCCTACGATGTAATCCACCTGGTTGCGATCGCACCAGGCCAGCAGTCGGGGCTTGCTGAAGTGGGAGTCGCCCCGGAATACGATCCGGGTCTGTGGCCAATACTGGCGAATAAATCGCACCAGCAGCGCCAGAATGGCCCAACTGTGCCGGGCATCACCCCGGTTGCTGGTGCGCAGGTAGCTCACCAGCAAGTGCCGGCCGCAGAAGACGTAAAGCGGGAAGTAGCAGTGATGGTCGTAATACCGGTTAAAGAATTTACCCGGCTGATCCCCATGCACCGGGATATCGGTGCCGTCAAAATCCAGCACGATTTCCTTCGGCGGCTCTTCGTGTTGTTCAATAAAGTGGTGCCAGAGCAGCTCATGGGCCTTCACAATGGTTTGCCGGTCCATTGCCTGTTCCATTCGGCACAGCGTGGATTTGCCAGCCAGAGCGGAGGCGTTACCCGTGGCGGTTTGTAGCGCCTGATCAAAGCGCAGGGCTTCATGGTCATTCAGATCTTCGTAGCCACCGGCCACACCGTAGACCCGTTGCCGGACCAGGGACTTGAGCTCATGACGAATCATCCGGGGATCCCGCTGGTCGGTCAGAGTCTCGGCCAGCCGTTGGGTTAACCGGTGTTGTTTGTCGACTTCGCGCAGTAACAGCAAGCCGGCATCGGAGGTGATATGGCCTCCGGAGAAGTCGGTTTCAATCTGGCGGCGGGAAAGTGGCGAGAAGGTCAGTTTTTGAGGTACCATTCTGGATGCGGCTACTGGTGCTTGGTGGATTGGTTAGGTTCTTGAAACTATAGCACTTTTAGCCGCTTCTTTTTATCCCTTCATGAGAAATCCGGGTTAGCAGGCTGTTGAAAAACCCGATTTATGAGAAAATAGCGCATCCGTTTACAAAGGGCAATGACGATGCGGGGACAATCCAAAACTCAAGCGGCACTTTTCAGCTATGTTGACCTCGAGAGTCGAATTCCTACGTCGCACCCCATCAGAAAGGTGCGCGGAATAGTCGATCAGGCGTTGATCGAGCTTGAACCTGCGTTTTCTGAGATGTATTCGGCTGTTGGCCGTCCGTCGATCCCCCCAGAGCAGTTGATTCGGGCACTACTTCTTCAGATATTCTTTACGATCCGGTCAGAGCGTCAACTGATGGAACGCCTGGACTACGATCTGATGTTCCGCTGGTTTGTTGGGTTGTCTATGGATGACAAGGTATGGAATCACTCGGTGTTCTCAAAGAACCGGGATCGCCTTCTTGCCAGTGAGATCGACGAGCTGTTCTTCGATGCCATCAAGAGGCAAGCGAGCGCCCGTCAGCTTATGTCGAAAGATCATTTCAGCGTGGATGGCACCTTGCTGGAGGCCTGCGCCTCGGTCAAATCTTTTAAGCCGAAAGATGACGGTGGTGACGACGACAGTGATGGTCAAAACTTTCATGGCCAGAAGCGGAGCAACGAGACCCATCAATCAAGCACAGATCCGGACTCAAAGCTGTTTCGCAAGGGCAAAGGGAAAGAGTCAAAGCTGTGTCACATGGGGCACATCCTGACGGAAAATCGAAACGGACTGATCGTAGAGGCTGAAGTCACTGAAGCTGGCACAAGTAAAGAGTGGGATGCGGGTACCACGATGTTGGCAAAACAGGGAACACGTCCCGGAAGAACCGTAGGTGCCGATAAAGGCTACGACACCCTGGAATTTGTTGAGGGTAGTCGTGGCTTGGGCATTACCCCACACGTAGCTGCCAAGTCCTTGCGTAGCTGCATTGATAAACGAACGACGGGCACCGAGGGCTATAAAATCAGCCAAGTCAAACGCAAGCGAATTGAAGAGTGCTTCGGCTTGATGAAAGATATAGGGCTGATGAGAAAACTTCGTCATGTTGGGCGAGCCAAGGTCTCTTGGATCTTCCGCTTTACGGCGGCTGCCTATAATTTGACCCGATTGAAGGTGTTGATTGTCTGAAAGGGCAATTACTAAGAAGTACAAAAGTAAGCGGACATCATTTATAATGTAGGCATTGTTCAACCGACCTTATCGGAGTTGCCTACTCATGCGCCATACTGACGGTCGTAAACTGGATCATAAAACTCTGGAAGCTCTTCGCATTCGTGCTGTCCAACAGGTTATGGATGGTGAAAGTCCTGAAGTTGTCATCAAAGCCCTGGGTATGAGTCGGGCCCGTATCTATGAATGGCTGGCTGCTTTCCGTGAAGGTGGGTTTGACGCACTGAAGGCCAAAGAGATTCCCGGGCGTCCGAAAAAGCTTAGCGGCGAACAGATTCGGGAGCTTTACACCTGGATTACCACCTTTACCCCGGACCAGTTGAAGTTCGATTTTGCCTTGTGGACCCGGGGTCGGGTACGGGAGTTGATCCGGCAAAAGTTCAACGTTCGACTCAGTGATGTCTCTGTCGGTCGCCTGCTTCGCAACCTGGGGCTGACACCGCAAAGGCCACTGCACCGGGCGTACCAGCAGAAGCCAGAGGCTGTAAAGCAGTGGAAAGAGGAAACTTACCCAGAGATTCGCAAAGAAGCCAAGAAGGTCGGCGCCACCATCTATTTTGGTGATGAGGCCAGCATACGTTCTGACTACCATAGTGGCACTACCTGGGCGCCCATCGGAGAAACGCCGGTGATTCGCAATACCGGTAGTCGCTTCAGCATCAATATGATCTCTGCCATTTCCCCCCGTGGAGAGCTTCGGTTCAAAACCATTGAAGGGACAATGAATACGGACGCCTTCATTGGGTTCCTCAAAGCATTGGTACAAGACGCCGAAAAGCCGATATTCCTGATTCTGGATAACCATCCAGTGCACCATGCCCGCCGGGTCCGGGCATACGTGGAGGGCCTCAACGGCAAGCTCAAGCTGTTCTTCCTGCCGCCTTACTCACCGGAACTGAATCCTGATGAGTCCGTTTGGGGCTACATCAAATACCACCACGTCGGAAAAAAGATCATAAACAGCAAAGACCAACTTCGGAATATCGTTTATCGACAACTTCGGCGGTTACAGAAACTACCCCGGTTATTGAAGTCTTTTTTCGGTCATCCGGACCTGGCGTATATCGCCGGGTGATGTTCGCTTACTTTGTTTCTGATTAGTAAGGGCTTTGATAGCTGACATTTACGAGTGTTTTGATCAAATTTTGAACAAGACTTGCTGCAGAAAGATTATTGGTGCTGAAGCATCGAGAAATACCAAGATAAATTTTACTAAGGCGCACTTGTTATAAAAGTCGTAGCATTCAGGAAAACCAGATTTTTCAACAGCCTGTTAGGGTAGGCTACGCCGCCTTTCACTGTGACACAAAATTATCCCTGGATAGGGCCGGTGTGATTATAGAGGAGTTTTTATGGCGATTAGCGCCGTTTTGCCCCTGAAAGCCAGTGGCAGTTATGATGTCAACGACTTAAAGCGGGCGCACATTCTTTTTACGTCGCTCAGCACTTTTTTGCCGGCGGGGTTGATTAGCGAATTGTTTGTTGTCGTGCCCGGGTATGAAGTGGAATTGGTCAGACATGAATATGCCTGTTGGCAAGGGTTAAATATAATCGTCATTTCTGAAGACGAGTTGCTGCCGGAGCTGAAAAAATACCCTAAGATGCGCGGCTGGCGTAAGCAGCAATTGGTCAAAATAGCGATTGCAAATAAAGTGTCTAATAAGTTCTATCTGACATTGGATGCCGATGTGGTCTGCTTAAAGCCGTTAACAGAATTATTGTTACTACCCGAGGGCAAGGCGTTGTTGCAGTATGAGCCAAGGGCACAGCATCCGAAATGGTGGCGTTCGTCTGCCCGGCTGTTAGGTATCAGTGCAAATATCGGCCCGAAAGGAGTAGGTATGACAGTGACACCGGCGTTGATGGCAAAAACCATCAGCCAACAGTTGATGCAGGATTTAAAACCAAAAAACAGACAGTTAACTTGGGCTGACAGGTTGTGCTCATTACACAACCCTACAGACCCACGCAACTGGTGGCTGGGCCGTTACCTGCAGCTAAAGTGGACCGAATATTCGCTATATTATCTGTGTGCGCTAAAGCATCAGCTGTTAGAGCAGTTTCATGTGATTGCAGGCACCAGTAAAGTGCCGCAGCTCATGTTGATACACGACTCTCACCCCTATGAGCAGTGGCAGGTGGCGGATAGCTTCGCAGCCGACAATCCGGGGTTATTCTGTGTGGTGGGCAGTAAAACACGCTTGCCGCCAAAGCAGGTATTTGAGCGGTTGTTGGCATTTATTCAGCGGCAACCTGATGCGAGAGTACTGGCGCTTTTCGATTAAGGCGTCAATGAAGCAGCGTAGTGTGATACTTGGACAAAATAGCCATGAGAACGAGAAAAATTTCCTGTTTTGTGATTGTCTGTAATGAAGAAGATCGGATAGAGCGTTGTTTGCAATCGCTTTCTGGTTGGGTAGATCAGCTAATCGTATTGGACTCGGGCAGTAAGGATAATACTGTAGCTATAGCACAACAGTATGCAGACAAGGTTTATCAGACTGACTGGCCGGGCTTTGGCCCTCAACGTAATCGCGCTTTAACCTGGTGTGAGCATGATTGGGTATTAAACATCGATGCTGACGAAGTCATGACTGATGCCCTTAAAGCAGAAATTGATGCTGTCTTGTCTGAACCAGATTTGCAGGAAAATTTATTTAAAATGCCTTGGCATACTTACTTTTTTGGTAAGTTGCTGAAGCATGGTCGTTATTCCTCGCCGCAGGGTAAATTATTTTTAAAGACCGGTGTGAGTTTTAAGAACCGCCAAGTGCATGAAACGCTGCTTATTCCAAATGAGAAAAGTCGTACGCTTAAGTCTGCCATTATTCACCACAGTTGGCGCAGTTATCATCATGCACAGGAAAAACACCTGAAATATGCCTGTTTACTGGCTGAAGAAAAATATGCCAAAGGAAAAAGGAGTAGCCTGGCGTTTGCAGTGCTACGTTTTTTTACCGACTTCTTGCAGCAATATTTGTTACATCTTGGTTTTTTAGACGGGTGGAGAGGCTTTTTGATGGCCATTATTTTGGGGCAATACGGTTTTAATAAATACGCTGCACTGGTTACTTTACAGGCTGAGCATAAGGCAAAACAGCAATGACAAAGTCTGCTGAAAAATTACCCATAAGTGCCTTTCTGGTGACATGTAATGAGGCAGCGCACATAGCATCCGTTTTGGATGCTTTGCAGGACTTTGCCGAAATTATTCTGGTTGATTCGGGCAGTACAGATGGCACTCAGGAAATAGCCAGGGCAAAAGGTGCTAAAGTAGTTCATCAGGACTGGCTGGGATTTGCTAAGCAAAAAAACTTTGCCATGTCATTGTGCCAGTATGATTGGGTAATTAATGTTGATGGCGACGAAATACTTTCATCTGAGGTGATAACACATATTCGGAAACTGTACGAACAGAGCGAAGACATTGCCATGCGCTTGTACTTTGAGGATGTTTTTTGGGGCGAGCCCATGTCGCCGTATTCAGGCAAACGTTCTATAGTCCGCGTGTTCCGGCGAAGTCAGGCGCAGTACCCACTTGATCGAAAAGTTCATGAAAATCTGGTGTTGGCAAAAGGGGTATCGACTGTCAAAGTGCAGGGGCTGGTTACGCATTTTGGTTACGGAACCACAGAGTTACTGATGCAAAAAAAGAATAAGTACTCTTCGCTCAAAGCGCTTGAAAAGTTTGAAAAACGTAAAAGACCATCTCTGATTAAACTCTGCTTTATTTTCCCTCTTACCTTTGTCAAATCCTATGTTCTGCAAAGAATGTTTCTGTCTGGTAAGCGGGGGCTTGTGCATGCGCATATTGAAGCTATGTATGCTTTTCTAAAAGAGGCAAAATTGTTTGAATACCAACAGCTTGCCGGTAAACAACATGCCGATGCTCTGCAGAGAGGACGATTAAAATGAAAATTCTGCACGTACTGCAAAGTAAATTGTCTTTGCCTGCTCGAGATTACGGTGGAACTGAGCGTATTGTCTGGGGCTTATTAACTGCGCAACAGGCGTCTGGTCACGAGGTACGTTTGTTGTGGGGGGACGCTCCAGACTTACCAAAGAATGCTGCTCGGTATGATGCGACAAAGTCTATGCGTGAGCAGATAGGCGGCTGGCCCGATATAGTGCATTTTCACCAGCCCTTTGATGGTGAGTTAGATGTGCCTTATATTAGTACTGAGCATGGTAATGCAGAACATGCCCGTAGCTATGGCCAAAATACAGTGTTTTTAAGTGCACGCCACGCTAACAACCACAATGCGGAGTGTTTCATACACAACGGTCTGGACTGGACCGAATATGGCCAGCCGCATTTAGGTAAACCACAGAATTATTTCCATTTTCTGGGCAAGGCCAAATGGCCGATAAAAAACCTCAGTGGCGCAGTGGCTGTGTCAAAGCAAGCGGGTGTCAAGTTACAGATATTAGGTGGTGTCCGATTTAGCCTCAGTAGCAGAGGCTTTTATTTCCATCCTGATTGGCATTTACGTTTTAACGGCATGGTGGGGGGCGCAGTTAAAAACAAGTTGGTGCGTAATTCACGGGGGCTGTTATTTCCGGTCCGCTGGCACGAGCCTTTTGGTCTTGCCATTATTGAGTCTTTATATTTGGGAGCTCCTGTTTTTGCAACGCCGTATGGTGCAATTCCTGAAATCATCACCCAGCCAGAGCTTGGCTTTCTGTCGTCAAGTTACAGTGAGCTTGCATCGGTGATGCAAGACAGTAGCAAGTATGATCGCGAAGCCTGTCATCACTACGCTAAAACCCGATTTAATAACCTGACGATGGCTGCGGCTTATCAGCAGTGCTATCTAAAAGTTATTAGTGGTGGTGTGTTGAATAGCAAGAAGCCTTATGCGGAGCATCGCTGGCATGAGCTATTACCTGTTACTAATTGATGGGGCTGACGTACTTTGTTGTGTTGTAAACACCCATGATTAAAGTATTGTATTCAACAGCGTTGCTGCTGCTCACGCCTGTATTGCTGTTATATTTCCTGCTGCGTTCGCGTAAAGACCCGGCCTACCGTAAGCGTTTCAGTGAGCGGCTGGCGTTGCAGCCGGTGCCTACGCAAGCTGTAGGCGGCATGTAAGCAATGGGATGGACTCCTCCTCACCTCACCGGCATCTACGTGGCAAAATGGTGAGTGATTAGCCAACCATCATGAAGATGAGGAGAAGCCCAAGTGAACATTATCCGTGTCGGTGTTGATATTGCCAAATCAGTTTTCCACGTGCACGGCGTAGACCGTCACGGCCAAACTCGATGGCAAGGCAAGTATTCTCGCAGCAAGTGGCTTGATGCCCTCAGCCGAAAAGTACCGGCCGGCGCCGAGATTGGTATGGAAGCCTGCGCGTCATCACACCACTGGGCTCGGGAACTCCAGAAGCGGGGGTATCATGTTCGGTTGATTGCCGCCCAATTTGTCAAACCTTACGTCAAGAGCAACAAGAACGACCGAGTAGACGCGGAGGCAATCTGCGAAGCCATGAGTCGCCCGAACATGCGATTTGTCGCTCCAAAGACGGTCGCTCAGCAGGATATTCAGGCTGCACATCGGATCCGGGAAGAGCTTGTGGGGCAGCGCACGGCCAAGGCCAACCAGATCCGGGGTTTAGTGGGCGAGTACGGTATTGTAGCGCCAGTGGGCATCCAGCAGCTGCGCCGGGCCTTACCAGGCTGGCTTGAAGATGCTGAGAGCGAGCTTACCGATAGTTTCCGCATTCTGCTCAATGGGTTGGCCGAGGACCTCCGGCATCTTGATGATCGCATCACAGCCCTTGATGACCGGATCACTGAGAGTGTCAGGCAGGATCCTGTAGCAAAGCGCTTAATGACATTACGCGGCGTGGGGCCGCTCACAGCCAGTGCCTTGGCAGGTGCCCTGGGCGACGGGAAGGCCTTCCGCAAAGGACGAGACTTTGCCGCTTCTCTTGGATTGACACCTCGACAGCACAGCACCGGGGGACGGGATCGTCTGTTAGGGATCAGCAAGCGCGGCGACAGTTACCTGCGCAAGCTGCTCGTTCACGGAGCACGGGCCGTGTTGCGTCATGTTGAGAGCAAAGACGACGGACTGAGTCATTGGCTCAAAGCCCTTGCCGCCCGGAAGCATGTCAATGTGGCAACGGTGGCATTGGCCAACAAAACAGCCCGTATTGCCTGGGCGCTGGTACACAACGAGGAAGCCTATAACGAAGGGCTCTCAGCGGCAGGAGTTTGAGTGGGTAGCTGCAAGGCTGAGTGTGCCAGGGTAACAACCGGCAACTTTTCAGGAGACGTCCAACACCACGATTGCATGGCATTTTGATTGATGGCGAACAGGTCGAACCGGCGCTGGGAAACCCCTAATGAACGTGGAGCCTTGAGCTCGTGTAAGCGATTGGGAACCAGTGCGCGGATAGCCCATCAGGGTCCGATGCCTACAGGGACGGCATCATTAAAGAGACCGAATACACGTAGGCAGTCGTACCTTAGTCGCGATCAGACAAAGTGCTTGCAATAGAGGAGGAGTCCATACACGTTCATTCCACGACGTAGTTGACCTACTTCACGTCACGGAGGGGCCTTAATAACTCCGGCGAGACCTTGTACTGCTTCCTGCCATCCTCACCCAGCACGATCACACTCTTGCGGTTGATCTTGGTGACGATCCCCAACACCGGTCCTTCCCGGCCTTCGAAGGTCACTTTCAGCCCCACCCGCAACTGGCTCAACGCTTGCAGGTTTTCCTGATCTTGCAGTTCATCGATGCGTTGACAGATATACCGGTTCAGTTCCAGTAACTGATCGATGCTGAGATCTTCAATGCGCATGGAAGGGGGCCTCCGGCTCTCTGTTCTGGCGGTCAGGATGGCGTGGATCGATCAGGGATCTCAGTGGCTTATCCGCGAACCGCAGCTTCCAGAGTCTTGGCGTCAGGTCTGCCACTTCTTTGGCTGGATGCAGGCTGATGCGTTGCAGCACGTCCACCAGGTAAGTGTAGGGGTTAATATCGTGCAGCTTGCAGGTGCTGATCAGACTCTGGATGATCCCCAGGTGTTCTGCGCCCAGTTCGGTCCAGCAGAACATCCAGTTTTTCTTGCCCATGGGGATGGGGCGCAGGGCCCGTTCCAGATGGTTGGTGTCCGGCTGCACGTCCGGGTTCTCCAGGAACACCGTCAGGCTGACTTCCCGACTGAGCACGTAGTTCAGAGCCCTGGTCAGCGGATCGCTGGGCACCAGACCGCCTTGCTCCAGTTGATCCCGGCACCACTGGAAGAAGTCGCTGACCACCGGCTTGGAGTGATCCAGGCGGTACTGGCGTTTCTTCTCGCCGGTCAGCCCTTGAGCTTTGATGGTCTCTTCATTCTGGTAGAGCTTGGCGATCCGTTGCAGGGCCTCGGTGACGGTCTCCGGGTGATCCTTTTGAGCCTCGATAAAGTAACGGCGACTGTGCACCCAACATTGGGCGTGGGTGACGTTCTCCTGGGCAGCGGCATAGCGGGCATAGGCCGCGTAGCCATCACTGATCAGGGTGCCGCTGAACTGATCGTTCAGAACCTCCTCGATGTGCAGTCGGCCCCGACTGTTCGAGTAGGTGAACACCACTTCGTCGGCATCGCCGTACAGCGGCCAGAACCAGCCGGATTTCATCTTGCCTTTTTGCGGGCCTGCCCGGCCCTGGTGGCCAGCCTTGATGGGCGTTTCGTCCATGGCCAGCACCCGACTGCGCAATACGTTATCGGTCTGGGCAGCCACGATGGGCCGAAGCAGGTCGATGGCGCGCTTGACCAGATGGGTCAGGGTGCTGCGACTAACGGTAATACCGGCTTGCTGGATGCGCTGGTGTTGACGATACAGCGGCAGGTGGAACTGGAACTTATCCACCAGCAGCCCGGCCAGCAGGCTGACGTCGGCCAGGCTGTTGTCCAGTACGTTGAACGGCGCTGGCGTCGTCACAGGTTTTGAGTCAGTGCCCTTACGACGGAACACCGGGCGCTCACACTTGAGCACCACATAGCTGGAGGCGCGCTGGGCCAGGCGATAAGTCGTTTTAGTGCCAATGATGTCGTACTGGTCGGCGTCCGGACCGGTCAGCTCCGGTGGCAGGTGTTCAATGACTTCCACCGGCACCCCGGCAGTAAAGCGCAGGCCAGTGTCGTTCAGACAATCGTCGTCCCGCTGCTTCTTGCCGGTGCCGCGCTGGTAAGCCTTAATAGTGCGTTTTTCTTCATCGGTAGGCTGTTCCGGTCGCGGTGCCTCCTCTGGCTGGAACAAGCTGTCCTGCCCGGGCAGATCGACCACCTGCTTCTCGGATTTGGGGCCGAACAGCTGCTTCTTGAACCAGTCCAACTGGCGCTGCAGGATCTGGACCTGCTCCCGCAACAGTGCATTCTCCTCGGCCAGAGCCGAGGAGGAAAGTGTACCGGGAGAAGAAGCTGAAGCCGTTGAATTCATGGCCGATATTATACCGGAACTCTGTCTTCTATACCCCTCGAAAACGCTTGAACTGGCGGTATTTCTGCACCTCAATGCCGTCAATCAGCAGCTGCAAATCCGTCAGGGTCAGGGTTCGCTGACCGGAGGCGGATAACGGCACCCGGAACTGGCCCTGCTCCAGGCGCTTGGCCCACAGACAGTAACCGGTGGCGGTAAAGTAGAGCATCTTCATCTGGGTCTTGCGGCGATTAACGAAGACGAAATACTGGCCGCTGAGCGGATCGTGCTTTAACTGATTCCGGACCAGGGCGCTCAGGCCCCGGAACGATTTGCGCATGTCGGTAGGCTCGGTGCACAGCCAGATGCGCGCCTGGCTATCGAGCCCGATCATCCGTTCTGGCTCAGCCGCAGTTCGACGCCGTTGCCCAGGCTCAGCACAATGTTCCAGCCTGGGCCGGACTGCGCTGCACCCATCAGAGAGGACAGGCCCAGAAAACCGGCTTCGCCGGAATCCGCTGAGTCACCGGCCGCCTGATCGGACAGGCGCTTGCGCCAGTTACAGAAACTGGCGTAGCCGATGTTCTCTTGTTTGCAGAACTTCGAAGCTGACAGACCACTGTCACGCTGCTGATTGACCAGAGCCTGCCACTGTTCGGGTGTGCGGTGCTTTCTCATAGGGGTAACCTCGTGTTGGAAAGTGTGAGGTTACTGTAGGGCGATTTTCAGCAGGGTGGCAGAACGTCGTGGAATGAACGTGTATGGACTCCTCCTCTATTGCAAGCACTTTGTCTGATCGCGACTAAGGTACGACTGCCTACGTGTATTCGGTCTCTTTAATGATGCCGTCCCTGTAGGCATCGGACCCTGATGGGCTATCCGCGCACTGGTTCCCAATCGCTTACACGAGCTCAAGGCTCCACGTTCATTAGGGGTTTCCCAGCGCCGGTTCGACCTGTTCGCCATCAATCAAAATGCCATGCAATCGTGGTGTTGGACGTCTCCTGAAAAGTTGCCGGTTGTTACCCTGGCACACTCAGCCTTGCAGCTACCCACTCAAACTCCTGCCGCTGAGAGCCCTTCGTTATAGGCTTCCTCGTTGTGTACCAGCGCCCAGGCAATACGGGCTGTTTTGTTGGCCAATGCCACCGTTGCCACATTGACATGCTTCCGGGCGGCAAGGGCTTTGAGCCAATGACTCAGTCCGTCGTCTTTGCTCTCAACATGACGCAACACGGCCCGTGCTCCGTGAACGAGCAGCTTGCGCAGGTAACTGTCGCCGCGCTTGCTGATCCCTAACAGACGATCCCGTCCCCCGGTGCTGTGCTGTCGAGGTGTCAATCCAAGAGAAGCGGCAAAGTCTCGTCCTTTGCGGAAGGCCTTCCCGTCGCCCAGGGCACCTGCCAAGGCACTGGCTGTGAGCGGCCCCACGCCGCGTAATGTCATTAAGCGCTTTGCTACAGGATCCTGCCTGACACTCTCAGTGATCCGGTCATCAAGGGCTGTGATGCGATCATCAAGATGCCGGAGGTCCTCGGCCAACCCATTGAGCAGAATGCGGAAACTATCGGTAAGCTCGCTCTCAGCATCTTCAAGCCAGCCTGGTAAGGCCCGGCGCAGCTGCTGGATGCCCACTGGCGCTACAATACCGTACTCGCCCACTAAACCCCGGATCTGGTTGGCCTTGGCCGTGCGCTGCCCCACAAGCTCTTCCCGGATCCGATGTGCAGCCTGAATATCCTGCTGAGCGACCGTCTTTGGAGCGACAAATCGCATGTTCGGGCGACTCATGGCTTCGCAGATTGCCTCCGCGTCTACTCGGTCGTTCTTGTTGCTCTTGACGTAAGGTTTGACAAATTGGGCGGCAATCAACCGAACATGATACCCCCGCTTCTGGAGTTCCCGAGCCCAGTGGTGTGATGACGCGCAGGCTTCCATACCAATCTCGGCGCCGGCCGGTACTTTTCGGCTGAGGGCATCAAGCCACTTGCTGCGAGAATACTTGCCTTGCCATCGAGTTTGGCCGTGACGGTCTACGCCGTGCACGTGGAAAACTGATTTGGCAATATCAACACCGACACGGATAATGTTCACTTGGGCTTCTCCTCATCTTCATGATGGTTGGCTAATCACTCACCATTTTGCCACGTAGATGCCGGTGAGGTGAGGAGGAGTCCATCCCATTGCTTACGGGGCAAGAACGTCACCCTGTTCCTGCTCTGGCAGGAGTACCGGGAAGCCAATCCGGATGGCTACCAGTACAGCTGGTTCTGCGAGCACTACCGGGCCTGGCAGGGCAAGCTGGATCTGGTGATGCGTCAGGACCACCGAGCCGGTGAAAAGCTGTTCGTGGACTATGCTGGGCACACGGTGCCCGTCATTGACCGCACCACCGGTGAGATCCATGAGGCGCAAGTCTTTGTGGCGGTGATGGGTGCGTCCAATTACACCTACGCCGAGGCCACCTGGAGCCAGACCCTGCCGGACTGGATCGGCTCCCACATCCGAGCCTTCGAGTTCCTGGGCGGCGTGCCGGAACTGGTGGTTCCGGATAACCTCCGTTCCGGCGTCAGCAAGGCCCATCGCTACGAGCCGGACCTCAATCCGTATATGGTCTCCTCCCCGTTTGCAAGGTCTCAGCACTCAATGTCAGGGACAGGTTTGCGCCCGTATATCCGGCCTGTTTGATGAGGCGGCTTTGTCGCCTCTGGCCTTGATGGAAGATCCGCGCCTGCCGTCCTTATCGACCTAACGGCCTCTGGGGCCCTTGGATTAGTCAGGTTTTCGGCAGGCCGGTCTGACCTGTTATGCCATCGATTGCTGTGACCCTCGCAACCTGCGGGAAGGGTAACCGCTTTACTTTCCGACGTCGCGTCGGTGATTTAGCTCAGTCAATCCCTGACTTATTCATACCGCCAGCCGTTGCTCCGATGGCTGGTAGTGCTCGCCTCGGGCGATAATCACCCAGGCAATGCGAACCAACTTGTTGGCCAATGCGACGGTTGCCTTGTTGAACCCTCGCTCTGCCTTGAGTCGCTGGATCCATCGGCTGAGGCGGTCCATTTTCCCGTCCGCACGGGCAACCACCGCTCTCGCCCCGTGAACCAGTTGGGCGCGTACGTACGGGTCGCCTCGCTTGCTGATTCCCAGTAAGACGTCTTTGCCCCCGGTGCTGTTCTGACGGGGGATCAGGCCCAGCGCTGCGCCAGCGTCTCGGCCTCGCCGGAATTGGCGGCCATCACCCATCCAGCCCTTCAGCAGACTGGCGACGACTTCACCAACGCCCGGTATCGCTTGCAGGCGCCGACAGGTCTCATCCTGTCTCGATCTCTGCTTTACTTGTTGGTCGTACCAGGCCAGTTCCTGCTCTACTTCCAGAAAACGCTGATACTGGCGGTGCAACAACTGCCGGGCCCGCTCGCTCAACCCGTTGTCAGCGTCTTCCAGTGCCAGTGGCAGCTCCCGGCGCAGCGCCGCTATTCCCTGGGGCATGATCACACCGTACTCGGCCAGCAATCCTCGAAGCTGATTGCTGATTCGTACCCGATCCTTGCTCACGCCCTGGCGCAGCTTGTGCAGCATCTGATCATCCTGCTGCTCGACCTCTTTGATCGGCACCGGGCGAATTCGCCCATGTTCACTGGCCTCCGCAATGGCCTGAGCATCGTTGTAATCGTTTTTCTGACCTCGAAGATAGCCCTTCACATGTTGAGGCGGTAACAACTCAACCTGATGCCCTAACGCTCGTATCTGGCGAGCCCAATAGTGCGAGCTCCCACACGCCTCAAGAGCGACTGTGCAAGGCTCCAAACGCACCAACTGCTCCAGCAACTGCTTGCGGCGCACTTTGCGCTTCCACCCGCTGTGACCTTTAGGGCCCAGCCCAAAAAGGACAAACGTGTTCTTTGCGAGATCAATGCCAACCGTTGTAACCTTACTCATGGTCTCCTCCCACTCGTTTCTGATAGGAAAATTCTCCTTCCCTATCCTGGCGCATTGCGACGCCGATTAGGAGGGGAGGAGACCATCTCATCGACCTATCAGGATATGGCTGGCCATTATGGCGTGGCCGTTGTCCCTACACGGGTTCGCAAGCCCCGTGACAAGGCCAAGGTGGAAGGTGGCGTATTGATCGTTGAGCGCTGGATCCTGGCGGCCCTGCGCCATCGTCAGCACTTCTCCCTGGGGCAGCTCAACGCCACCATCCGTGAGCTGTTGGAGAAGCTCAATAGCCGCCCCTTCCGCAAGTTGCCCGGGTGCCGGCTTGATCACTTCAAACAGCTGGACCAGCCGGTTCTACAACCGCTACCCGCCGAGCCGTATGTCTACGCCGAGTGGAAAAAAGCCCGGGTACACATCGACTACCACGTGGCCATCGATGGGCACTACTACTCGGTGCCCTACACCCTGATCAAGAAAGAGGTGGAGGTCCGGATCACCCACAACACCATCGAATGCTTCCACCGGGGCAACCGGATCGCCAGCCACCGGCGTTCGGATCAGAAGGGTCGGCATAGCACCATCGCCGCTCACATGCCGGAGTCCCATCGCCAAGCCGGCGAGTGGACCCCAGAGCGACTGACCGCCTGGGCAGCCAAGACTGGACCGGCAACTGAAAAGCTTATCCGTACCGCGCTGGGGGCAAGAAAGCATCCGCAACAGGCCTATCGGTCCTGTCTGGGCATTCTCCGGCTGGGCCAGAGCTACGGCGAGGCACGATTAGAACGTGCCTGCCAACGCGCCCTGATGCTGGGCAGCTGCCGATACAAGAGCATCGAATCCATCCTCAAGCATCGCCTGGATGAGCAGCCCCTGGAAGAGCAACAAGAACTGGCCTTACCCGACACACACGACAACATCCGTGGCCCCGCCTACTACCACTGAAGGAACCTGACATGCTGAAACATCCCACGCTGGATAAGCTCCACGCCCTCAAACTGACCGGCATGGCCGCCGCCCTGGCGGATCAATCGGCCACCCCCGACATTACCGACCTGAGCTTCGAGGAGCGCCTTGGCCTGCTGGTCGACCGGGAAATGACGGAACGGGACAACCGACGCATGAGCAGCCGCCTGCGCCGGGCCAAGCTGCGACACGCCGCCATCCTCGAAGACATTGATTACCGGAACTCACGGGGCCTGGATAAAGGGCTTGTCCAGAGTCTGGCCAGCTGCCAGTGGGTGAAGGAACACCTGAACGTGCTCATCACCGGCCCGACTGGCGTCGGGAAAACCTGGTTGGCCTGTGCTCTGGCACACAAGGCCTGCCGGGAGGGTTACACCGCCCAGTACGTCCGCCTGACCCGGCTGCTACGAGAGCTGACCATCGCCAAGGGCGATGGCCAATACTCAAAGCTCCTGACCAGCCTGGCCAAGGTCGACGTGCTGATCCTGGATGACTGGGGGCTGATGAAGCTGAGCGCGGAGAACCGGCGGGACTTGCTGGAGGTGCTGGAAGACCGACATGGCCGGCGCTCCACCATCGCCACTAGCCAATTACCCATCGAGGAATGGCACGGCATCATCGGTGACGCCACTCTGGCAGATGCCATCCTGGACCGGCTCGTACACAACGCCTACAAGATCAATCTGCGGGGCGAATCCATGCGAAAACAGCAGGCAAAGTTGACGGGCACTGAGACTTCGAAGTAAGAAGAGAAACCCCGCGTCGCTACGCTCCGATGGGTGGCAGCCTTGCTCCGGTCCGGGTGGCAGGCTTCACGTGGAATGGGTGGCAACCTTCAGCGGTTTACGCAGGCAGTGTTTGTTTTCGGATTGCTCATCCGCGGGCCACGCATGGGCATGGTGAATACAGAGAGGAAGTTATAGCGAGAGTTAAGCGCTCTCTCGAGAATGCTTTACCAACGCAGGATGCAGCAAGATGATGGATCAATCGCAAAGGTCACCTCTTATCGACTGTGATGCGAGCATGCGTGACCACTACATAGCCTGCCTCCTCGGCGGCGCCATAGGCGATGCCCTCGGTGCCGCCGTGGAGTTCATGTCCCGCGCTGAAATCCTGAGCCGCTTTGGCCCTGCCGGCATAACCGACTACGCCCCGGCCTACGGTGGCAAAGGCAAGATAACCGATGACACCCAAATGACCCTGTTCACCGCAGATGGTCTGTTGCGGGGGCGAATGCGGGGAGTCAGTAAAGGCATTGTAGGTTTCGACCACACAGTTGCCATTGCCTATCTGCGCTGGTTGGCAACACAGGGCCACGAGTGTCGTGCGGTAACCGCAGAGAAAGACGGCTGGTTGTTTCAGCAGCCAGAGTTGCACAGCCAGCGAGCACCGGGCATGACGTGTTTGAGTGCGCTGCGGGATTACCCGGGTGTTCCAGAGACCGCCGGCAATGACAGTAAGGGGTGTGGCGGGGTAATGCGGGTGGCTCCGGTAGGGCTTTACTGGCGCACCTTCAACGGTAACTCCGGTTTGGAAAGGGCATTTGAAGATGGGTGTATGTGCGCCGGCCTCACCCACGGCCATCCCAGCGGTTATCTGACCGGTGGCGTGTTGGCCATTTTGATCTTTGAGTTATTGAACGACAAAACTCTGCTGGATGCCCTGGGTGCCGCCAAGACATTACTGGTTACAGAACGCGGTCACGAGGAGACGTTGGCGGCTCTGGATAAGGCGGTTGAACTGAGCCAGTCCGGTATGCCACACCATATCGCTATCCAGGAACTCGGCGAAGGCTGGGTCGCAGAGGAAGCACTGGCGATTTCTGTCTATTGCGCCCTGGTAGCTGAAAGTTTCGAACAGGGCATTGTGCTGGCAGTGAATCACGATGGGGATTCAGACTCCACGGGGGCTATCACCGGGAATATGCTTGGCGCCATGCTTGGCACCGGGGTGATTCCGCAGCGGTGGCTGGAGCCGTTGGAGCTTCGGGACGTTATTGAGGCCGTTGCGTCCGATTTGTGGACGTGCCAGGAGTGGCATTCTTATATGGAGGATGACGGGCTTTGGGAGCGCTATCCCGGGTATTGAGGCGGCCACTTAGCCTTTGAGCTTTCGTGTGGCCCAAGCCTCTAGCTTATCTGCCTTCCAGTAACCGATGAGCCCTATCGTCAATAAGGCCAGCACAAACCCACCGTAACCTACCAAAGCTGCAAGCATGTTCATGATTATGGCTCCCTGAGAGTCAGCTGGTATTATGCTAACTCTTTAATTGGTATGGGGCTACAGGACTGAATGGCAATAAATTTCTACGAGAAAGGCCAGCTCTCCTCAGGTTTTTGTGGCTGGAGAGTGGTTGCCACCATTCGTGGCAAACGCTATCAGAAGTATTTTTCACTGAACCGCCCGAGTAAACGCATCCCCGAAGAGGTCTGGTTTCGCTACCAGGAAACCCGTGCCAGATACTATGAGGCCCGGTGGCAAGCACGTTCCGCTGCGGTTCAGTATCGGGATTTCATTTCTAAGAATCATTATTCTACGCTGCCACACCGAGGTGTAGGTTTTCAGGGGATCACACTCGGCATTGGGCGTGGTAATCGCTGCAAGCATGATCAGTGTTATTTCTCTGTGAACCTGCGGGGCAGGGCGGCGAAGGTATTTATTACCGAAGACCGGCCTCTGACGGCGGCATGGCACCATGCCGTGGATGTGTGGGGCAAAGGGTTTGAGATACGCCCGAAAGATATCGCTGCAAAACGGAAATTGGTTCCGGCCCCAGATCAGTTCAAAGCACTGCGCAAGCAGATGAATGAAAACGAAGGGGTCGACTTTTCGGCATCGGTGCTGCACTACGTATACCAAGAGCAGCGTGAGGCGATTGAGAAGCAGAAAGTTGCCAAGGTGTTTGATAAGCCAGCAACCCAGGATGAGTTGCTGTCATTTTCTGCGAATTTACAGCGGGAGATTGAGGCTTACCGGAGGTCCTGAGATAGCGAGGCTCCGGTGAGCCTTCCGTTATTGCCTCTTTACAGCCGACTGGCCACAATTCGGCCTTCACAGGCCGCAGGAGTGACCAGTGAGGCCGGATCAACGGCCCGGATGGTGTCTTTCTGGTTGCAGCCAAGGCCGGTGGTGGTGTCGCACTGGGCGATGCCGTAGTCATAGGCGCTGGTGTCCAGAGTGGCGCCAAGCTCGATGATGCCGCGATTCTGACTAGCATCCAGTTGGTCGATGATGGTGGCGCTTGGGTCAGCCGGAGTCAGCGGCGAGCCTTTGGCTACCCGGAACAGGCTGATCGGTGTGGATTCATTGTCCGGGTTCAGGTCACGACCATCCACTTCGGTCAGGTTGCACAGGTTGTCGCTGATTGTGCCGGTATCGGCCACATACTGAACTGCCTTCGGGTGTAGCAGGGCCGCTGCAAAGCGCTCGCGCTCACCGGTCAGGGCATGGTTCACCGGAACCTGGGCCCGGGGAATGCCGGCTTCGTCCATCAGTTTCATCAGGTCCAGTACGCCACCGCCGATGCCGTAGTGCGTGGTTTCAACGGTCAGTGGGTTGCCGGAGTGTTGTAGTGCGCGCTCAAAGTCAGCGGGTGTCATGTTGGGGCGATCCCGCTTAACGGCAGCAATCGCGCCTGCTACGAGCGGCGATGCCATAGAGGTTCCGGTACCGATTGAGATGCGGTCATTCTCGGCCAGCATACGTACCCACTCTCCTGTGGCCGCAATATCAACAACGGATCCTGTATTGGAGCCTTCGTTCCACTCCAAATCTTCCCACAGTTCGCCGTCGTGGTTCGTTGCTGCGACCGTGATAACGCCATCACAGTTTGCCGGGTTGATGTCATCGGCGTTAGTCAACTCGTTGCCTGCTGACACAACAACGGTAATGTTTCGGCTGATTGCCTCGTTGATAGCCTCTTGAACCATGACTGGGCAAGCGCCTTCTCCGCCAAGCGAAATGTTGATGACCTCTACTGGCTCAATTGGGTGGGTGCCGTTGCTGCTGCTCCCGTAGCCGGTTAGCCAAAGAATTCCCTCTGCGATCTCTGAGCTAAAGGCGTTTCCGGTGCAGTTGGCCACCCGTCCTGCGACAACCTCTGTATTGGGTGCTACGCCTGCAATCCCGATGTAGTTGTTGGTTTTTGCAGCGGCAATGCTTGTGACGCCTGCACCGTGAGTGCTAACAAAATCGCGTCCGTCACAGATTCCGGAGTCACCATTTTGAAAGGCGGGACCGTATGGGATCGATGGCGTCTCCCATGTAACAAAGTTGTAGCCCTCCTGGTACTCAATATCGTTGGATACCTCGAAACCTCCGTCCAGTACACCGATGCGCATAGTGCGATCAGACTGGATGCGCTGAAGCCCCTCAATGAGTCGCATTTTTGTGCCGGAGGCATCCTTAAAGATTCGTTGTTCGGCGTAGCCTTCATCGTTGTAGTAACGGTCAAGGTCGATCTCTGTGCTGGAAGACTGCTGAGTGTGCATCTTGGTGTCCTTTTCTACGATCAGCACATCCGGATCTTCCAGCAGCTCCTTGATGGTCTCTTCCGCCTCGCTGGCTTTGACTTCAACCCGCTCCCACGGCCAGCCTTCGGCTTTCAAGCTTTCCCGCTTAATCATCAGGTATACCGTATCGGCCTTCTGGTTGACCTTCGGGGTGCCGCTCATGGCAAGGGTGGTGGTCTCTGCAGGTAGAGCCTGAGCGCCGGTTGCGGTGGCAAACAGGGCGGTCGGGATGGCGGTACGCAGTGTGTTGTTGGTTTTCATGATCGTGTCTCCCGGCGCTTAGCGTTGTGTTTGGGTGGTCAGGGGCAGGGCAGCGTTCAGCCAGTCGTATTCGGCATTGAATACCCATTCGCCGTTGTCGTTGTATGCCCCGAGGTCTGGACTGGTAAACCGGGTGTAGCGTCCCAGCGTTTCGTCATAGGTGAAGGTCAGGGTTTCCGGGAGGTCAACGCCCAGGGCGACCAGCGTTGTCTCAACGGCGGCCAGTACGGTTGTGCCGGTCTCATTGATTGCCTGAATATCGGTGTCCATTTGTGCCAGATGCTCAGCCAGTTCCGCTTCGGTGGCGGTGCCGTTCTGATAATCCTTGATGGCCTGGGCCAGTTGGCTTTGGCTTTCGGTCAGGCTGGCGCCTGCTTGGGTGATGGTCTGCTCAATCTCAGTGTTCGTCATATCTTTCAGGGTGGCATCGACCGCGCCAGTCAGGTATTCGATTTCAAGCGCGATCTGCGCCAGACGCTGTTCGTCGGTCAGGGCGAGGCTTTCAGCGGACACCTGTGTGATCTGTTCGGCTTGCTCAAGCGAAGCCCGTGCACTGGTGTTCTCGGCGCTCACGCTCACGATGTATTCGATGGTGGTGTTGCCATCTTTGGTGGTCACCTTGAACCGGGCATCACCTTCGTTTTGAAGCTCTGCTACCGAAATGTTCAGGGTGCCGTCTTCGGTGGTGTCTGCTGTGATGGCTTCGGTGCCACGAATTCGGGTGGTGGAAACCGGTGTGCCGCGCAGGGCTTGAGTTACCTGCTGGTTTTCGCTGGTGGTTATACTCAGGGTTTCGGAAATAGGCTTCGGCGCTTCGGTCTTTGGCGGGGTAGTGCTGTTGTCGCTACCACCACCTCCTCCGCATCCTGAGAGAATTGACGCGATAAATACGACGGTCGAACAACGAACTGAAACTTTTCTCATTCCTTGACTCCATGTTGGCGCATAGTGGCCTAAATACTAGCGTGCAAACATGGGTAGTAGAATATTACATATAGGTCTTATAGCCCTTGGGCAAAAAGGACTTACCCTAACTCTTTTCTCATCATTGACCTGTGAAGAACCGGTGGCGCAGCTTTGCGGGCGTTGGTAGCATGGCCTTGTGCGGTTCATCTATATGATGCGTTGGGTGGTAGGCTTAAAGTCTACATGTTGTGTTTGGGTGTTGGAGAAACAGGGCTGGAACAATCAATGTTGCTGATTGTGGACCTAGAGGCAACTTGCTGGGAGATGCAGCGGGCACCCAATGGTGATTCTCAGAGTATCCACAACATGGAGATCATTGAAGTCGGGTGTGCCCTCGCCACTCGGAAGGGAAACCTGCTGGATGCCCACTCGTTTCTGGTCAGGCCAACCCGGAATCCTGTGCTGAGCGACTTCTGCACGGAGCTGACCGGGATCACCCAGTCGATGGTGGATGCCGCGCCCACACTCCCCGAGGCGATTGAGGCCATGAATGCCTGGCTGGGTGATCTACCGGACGACTTCATCTGGTGCAGCAGGGGCAACTACGACCGCCTGCACCTGGAAGCCCAAAGCCAGCTGGATGGTGCTTGGCCGGTCATCCTGGCTCGCCCGCACCTGAATTTGAAACGTATCTGGCGACGCACCACGGGGCAGAAGAGAAAGAATGGATTTGCCCACGCGCTAGCTTTTCACGGATTGGACTTTGAGGGCCATCACCATCGTGGTGTGGACGATGCGCGAAATATGGCCCGAGTCCTCCCGTATATGGATTGGTCTTTGGAACCCGAGTTGCTGACGCCACCGGAGGTGCCAGTATGAAACTGGTTTGTATTTCCGACACCCACAGCCTGCACCATCGCATACCGGATATTCCAGATGGAGATGTATTGATCCATGCTGGTGACTGCCTGGGCCAGGGCACGCTGGAGAACATCGAAGAGCTCAATGACTGGCTCGGAACGCTGCCGCATCGGTATAAGATTGTGATTGCCGGCAATCACGACTGGGCTTTCCAGGAAACGCCGGAACTAGCCCGTCAGGCACTGACCAACGCCATTTACCTGGAAGACAGCGGCGTGGAGATTGAGGGTATTCGGTTCTGGGGTTCACCCTGGACGCCCACCTTTATGGATTGGGCGTTTATGCTGGAGCGTGGTCAGCAGTTGCACAAGAAATGGCAGCTTATACCGGGCGATACCGATGTGCTCATTACCCACGGCCCACCCAAAGGTATCGGCGATGAGGCAAACCTTGGATTCAAATGCCAGAATGTTGGCTGCATTGACTTGCTTGACCGAATCCAGCAACTCTCACTCAAAGCGCACATTTTTGGCCATATCCACGAAGGCTATGGGGAGTACCAGCGAGGGCAAACGAGGTTGATTAACGCCAGTACTTGTACTTCTCGGTATGAGCCGCGGAATGCACCGATTGTGATAGAAGTTTGAAGCGGTCAAATTTGACCGGGGGAGTCGAAATGACAGCAGAAGAGCTGATAACGCAACTACAAAAGTTGCCGCCGGAGACGCCAGTGCTGGTCGAGGGCTACGAAACCGGATTTGATGATATTGTCGAGCTCATCCCCGAACAGGTAGTCCGGTACCGGCATGCTCCGGAGTGGGATGGCGAATATCAGGCGCTAGACAGATTCTCCAATTCAGAAACCGGAGTGCGGCAAGCCGCGGTGATCCGGGGTTGCAGAGGCTCTCGAAGGTAAAATGATGAAGGATAAGAAATCGTACAGCTTGAGTGACCTGGTGGCACAGTGTGACCCCGACGCGCCGCCCGTTCCGGGTCGGTTGGGCCTTGATGGAGTAGCAGGATATCCGGGACTTGATCGGTCACCGACTCCAGTGCGGCCAGAAAATCGTCCTCGGTTCGCCGTTGATTGCGATTCGGATTGCCCACGATACCGCTGACGCCACCGACGTTCAGGTTGCCCAACACCCCAACCACCTCGCCATCCAGGACGGTGGTGTTGTCTGGAAGCGCCTCGGGGTACTCTATCTGGTCGTGGTTCCCCAGAACGCCGACGACCTCCGGTGTGATCGCAGAAAACGCCTGAAACACCTCGTCCACCGGCCCAGTACCGCCGCGTTTTCGGCATTCGGGATAGTCGTACAGGTCACCGCACAGAAACACCGCGTCGGGCGCCGGAATGACGCCTTCCCGAGACAGTGCCAAAAGTGCTTCAGCAACAGGCACGCCGAGCAGCCAATTCTGACCGCCGGCTTCTCGCCCCTGGAGATCGGAGGTCAACACAAGGCTCTTCACATGACTCGGAAGGCCGGTGGCATAGGCTCGGTAAAACGGAAGGCGATTATGCAGCGGCGCACCGGCTGGGCCGCTGGTGCGGTGTGGCAGGCTGAAAAACGGTTCCGGGTCGATCCGTGTGATGCTTGGCATGGAAGGCCTCTACCTTTCCGCGATGATGATATCGTTACTTATCACGCTCATCCGGTGCCGGTGGCTCGCGGTCTTCCATAAAATCGTCACTGACGCCATCAGAGTCGAAATACTCGTCCCAAACCGAATCGGTAGGCCGATCATAGCGTTTGACGGAACCCTTGAGGCGTTCCAGCGGAGTGAGCTCCTGAGGCAACGGGTCGGCTAGCTCATCGGCATGGGCGGTGTGGGCATCTAGTGTTCCGTCTGTTTAATTCGCTGATCAATATTTGTTATAATAGGAACCGTCGATCAGCAATAAAAGGTTCCCATTGTGCCCAAACCCGCAGCGCCGTTTAATTTGACTGTAAACGACCAGTTGGAACTCGAAAGTTGGTGCCGAGCTAATACCCTGAGTCAGCACCTGGCGCAACGCGCCAAGATACTTTTGTTACTGAACGAAGGCGAGACACCAAAAGGGATCTCGGAGTCTCTTCAGGTTAGCACTCAAACGGTCTTCAAGTGGCGCAAACGCTACAGTGAGAGCGGTCTTGAGGGGCTTCATGATGCACCGCGACCTGGCCAGCCTCGAAAACTGGATGGTAAAACCGTCAAGAAAATTTTAGACGACACGGTTCATAAAGTTCCGAAAGAGGCCACACACTGGAGCATCAGTCTCATGGCAGAGCATGCCGGGGTAACGCGCTGGCAAGTACATCAGATCTGGAAAGCAGCCGATTTGAAGCCGCACCGGCTCAGAACGTTCAAGATCAGCAACGATCCCCACTTCGCTGAAAAAGTGTGCGATGTTGTCGGGCTCTATATGAATCCTCCGGACAATGCACTGGTTCTGTCTGTTGACGAAAAGACCCAGATTCAGGCTCTTGATCGGACCCAGCCGAAATTGCAGCTTCGCCCGGGACAAGTTGAGCGACAGACACATGATTACAAGCGTCATGGCACAACCAGCCTGTACGCTGCATTCAATACGCTGACGGGTCAAGTGATCGGACGAATCACTCAGCGCCACCGGGCCAAGGAGTTTTTAGACTTCTTGCGACAGATCGACCGGGAAACGCCGAAGGATCTGGATCTGCATTTGATCCTGGATAACAGCTCGACTCACAAGACGCTGGAAGTCAAAGCCTGGCTGGCCGAGCACCCTCGGTTCAAGCTGCACTTCACGCCCACGAGTGCGTCGTGGCTGAACGCGGTTGAGGGTTGGTTTGGCCAACTGGAGCGACGAGCCCTTTACCGAGGTATTTTCACCAGCGTCGGCGAATTAAAGTCTGCGATTAAAAAGTTCATCAAGGTTCACAACGAAAAACTGGCAAAGCCGTTCCGTTGGCATAAAAGCGCAGAATCTATTATGACGTCAGTGGCTCGGGCGAAGCTGAGTTTGATTGACAATAAATGAGCGAATTAACCGAACGGCACACTAGCTTCCACCGCGCCATTTCTGTAGAATCCTAGATCATACGTAGATTTATGGCAATTTTGATAATTCTGGCACAAAAAAAGTGGGTCAAAATTATCGGCCTCATAACCGTCGTTGGTTCGAATCCAGCCCCCGCTACCATAGTCTAGAAAGGCAGATCAGTTTCGTACTGGTCTGCCTTTTTTGTTGCGATATTGAGAACTTGTTTAGCCATATCGCCCGTCCAAAACTCCGTCGTTCTAGGGTATGCTTCGGGACTGAGTTTCCGAAACCATCGTTTGATGACTAAAACAACAGAAATGGAGCCTCCGATGAGTTCAATGAAACGCCTGCTTGCCGCGTTTGCATCCTTTGCAGTTATGTCTAGTGCCGCCGTTGAGGCCCGCGATTTTCGCCTCGGCTTGATAACGCCACCGCCCCACATCTGGACCAAGGCGGCCAACGAGTTTGGGCAGGATCTGAATGAACAGTCCGGGGGAGAGCATTCGGTAACGGTTTTCCCGGCCAGGCAGCTGGGTAACGAGGCGCAGATGGTTCAGCAGCTGCAAACGGGCGCACTGGATATGGCGTTCCTGACCATTGCTGAAGTTTCCAACCGGGTGCCGGATTTCGGCGCGCTATATGCGCCTTATCTGGTCGACAACATTGACCAGGCCGCGGAATTGTTGCGCTCCGAGGAAGCGAACAAACTTCTGGACCAACTGCCGGCCAACGTTGGCCTGGTAGGTGTAGGCTATGCCATGGCTGGAATGCGCCAGGTGCTCAGCCGGGATGAGGTTTCTGGTCCTGTCGATCTTGAGGGCAAGAAGCTACGCATTACCCCGTTCGAGCCCATCCGGGATTTCTACAACGCCATCGGCGCGGCACCCACGCCGTTGCCACTGCCTGCGGTGTATGACGCGCTGGCGAATGGCCAGGTCGACGCCATCGACATGGATTTCGACTCCATCCTGGTGCTCAAGTTTTACGAGCGCGCCGACCACCTGCTGATTTCCAACCACATGATGTTCCCCATGGTGGGCGTGGTATCTGGCAAGGTCTGGCGTGACCTGGGCAACGAAGACAGACAGCTCATCCAGGAAACCATGAAAGCTCACCTGAATGCCGTAATGGACAAGTTTGTGGCCCAGGAGAAGGATCAGGAACAGCAGCTCAGAGAGCTGGATATCACCGTGAAAAAAGCAAACCGCAGTGAATTCGCTGACGCCATTTCCGCCTGGGAAGACATCTGGGCTGAGAAAGCCCCGTCTCTTGGCATCCTGCGCAACGTCGCCGAGGACATCAAGGCCCAATAATCCGGGCGACGCACCATGCTTAAAGCTGTTTCGGATTTTGTCGCACGCATTGAAGCTGTCATCGCCGCATCGCTTGCCGGTGCGGTGACCCTGCTGATCCTATTGAATATTATTACCCGGTCTGCCGGTTACGCCATCTATTGGGTGGATGAACTGGCGATTTACTGCATGATCTGGATGACCTTCTTTGCGACATCCGTGCTGCTAAAACGTCGGGAAAGCGTTGCTGTCAATCTGCTGACCGAGTATGTAAAAGGTAGCACCCGAACGGTACTGGCGAAATTCAGTGACCTGATGGTGCTTCTGTTTGGCGGTATTCTGGCCTGGCTCAGCTGGCGCTGGTACGACCCGTTCACGTTGTATCAGGTGGGGTTCGACCTGCAAAACTTTCAGGCGGAAACCTTCAACTTCATGTACGCGGAAAACACCAGCACCCTTGGCATCAAAAAGTTCTGGGTGTGGATGATTCTGCCCATTCTGTCGATCACTTTGACCCTTCATGGTTTAGCCAATCTTCTCAGTTCCGAGACTGCTCCCGAACAGAGCGTGGGTATGACATGACTGCGGTTGTCTTCGCCGTTTTGTTGTTTCTTGCGGTGCCGATCTCACTGGTCCTGGCGCTGACGGCGCTCTGGTATATCTACGATTCGGGTAATACCGTGCTGCTAGATTCCTACCTGCAACAGCTATTCGGCGCCATCCAGAGCTATGGACTGTTGGCGATACCCCTGTTCATGCTTGCCGGCGAATTGATGAATGAAGGTGGCCTTACCAGCCGGCTGGTGAACCTGGCGCGCATCCTGGTGGGCGGGTTTCGCGGAGGCATGGCTTACATCAACCTGGTGGCCAACATGATGATGGCGGCCATTATGGGCTCTGCTGCCTCACAGATCGCCATGATGTCCCGCGCCATGGTGCCTGCCATGGAGAAGGACGGTTACGAAAAGCCTTATGCCGCCGCCATAACCGCTGCCGGGGGATTGCTCTCGCCCATTATCCCGCCGTCCATGCTGTTCGTGCTGTTTGGCGTACTGGCCCAGGTTCCGATTGCGGATATGTTCATCGCCGGCATCATTCCGGGGCTGGTCATGTCTTTTCTGTTCTTTATCGCGATCAGCCTGCTCGGCCTCAGATATGAGTACCCGAAAGGCAGCTGGCCAACGCGACAGCAGGCCAAGCATTATTTCCTGATGGGCATTCCGGCGGCGCTTATTCCGCTGATCATCATCGGCGGTATCCTCACCGGGCTGGCCACTCCCACAGAGTCAGCCGCGCTGGCCTCACTGGGTGCTCTGGTGATTGGAAAATACGTCTACCGAGACCTCAAGTACAAAAACCTTTTTGGCGTTCTGAAAAGGACCGCCTTCAATTCCGGCATGGTCATCATGCTGATTGCTGCCGCGGGTGTATTCGGCTGGGTGATCATCTTCGAAAAAATTCCCCAAAGTGCGGCCAGCTGGATCGCCGCACAAACCACAGACCCATTCATGTTTCTGATGCTGGTCGTGGGTATCCTGCTGCTGGTGGGCATGGTGATCGATGGCATTGCCGCACTGATATTGGTCGTGCCGATCCTCATGCCCATAGCGGAAGCCCAGTTTGGCATTAGCGCCTACCAGTTCGGCGTGGTGGTGTGCCTGACGCTGGTTCTTGGCCTGCTTACACCACCGGTTGGTGCGGGCCTTTATATTTCTTCCGCCATGACCGGCGCATCCCCGATGGCTATTTTCCGGGCTTTGCTTCCGTTCCTTCTGGCAACCATTCTGACGCTGGTGCTGATCAGTTGGGAAGAGGGGTTGGTGCTGGCGTTGTTGTAGGGAACACCTGATTTGCAAAGAGACACGCTCTGTCACTTGAATATGGTCTCCTCTCATTTCAAGGTAGGGGGTCTGCCGTGGGTGTCTTTTGTTTGGGACTACCCCTTTAGAGCGAGTTGCTTCACTTTGCACCAGCGAACGCCTATATCTTCTTCAGATTTATCCCTTCAAGAGAATAACCAATTAATAATTGCTGTTGGAACGGGTTTTGTTCAGCTTGAAAAACTCGATCGCGCTTTTAAGTTGGTTGACCTGTTCCGTCACCGAACTTTGCTCTTCTGCGGCACTGGCAACTTGTGCATTTATGTCAGTCACCGCCTTGCGACTTCCCGCCTGAACGGACTCAATGGCCGACTGGATTTCTCGTGTCGACAAGTGGATGGTGCAGACCCGGCCCGCTTTTGCGGGCTTTTTTCGCACTCCAGCACACCCATTTTGCTCTCCACTGCCCCTGCCCGGACTTTTTTGTAACGTTGTGTATGGCGCTTGATTCCGCTCGGCAAAAATTTGCCCGCCTGATCAATTACTTCCCCGCTTTATTACAAATCCCTGACGGGAAATTGACATTTTCGTAATTAGGAAAATGACCACCGTCACACCGACAATCGTCCACGTTTTATACAATTTAACAAAGTCGACGATTTATTGGTGCTTAATGCATATGAAACGCGTCATCAAAGTGTCACAGGCATGGATCGCCGCGTTTATTTTTGGAGCACTTCTCACAGGCTGTGGGGGTGGATCATCGGGTAGTGCTAGCGTCGGTTCGCCGGGCGATTCTGGAGATTCCGCTGGTTCAGGCGGTCAAGTTGATTCCGGGGGCACCGGAGGACAAGAGCCATCTCCCGAGCGCTCCGCAGTATTGAGCTGGAGCGCTCCCCTGACTCGCGTTAACGGCGAGAGCATTCCGATGGGTGAGCTCGACAAATATGTGATCCGGTACGGTCAGGATGCTGACGAGCTGAGCGAAGAGGTGGTCGTCACCAATGCTCAGGCCGAAGCGGAAATGTCCTACGAAGTGAGTGGTCTGGACGCAGGGACCTGGTATTTCACTATCCAGGTTCAGGATACCAACGGGCTGATCAGTGAGCCCTCCGATGTTGTGAGCAAGTCCATCCGTTCCTGAGACTAGAACCCCGGGCCTGGAGTGTGAAGTCTCAGGCCATCGGGTCTGCAATCGGCAGTTTGAGGGTGAACGCAGAGCCTTCGCCCGGTTGCGACGACACCGAAATTTCCCCTCTATGCTTTTCAACAACGGTTTTGACGAAGGATAGTCCGAGTCCCGTTCCGTGGACTCCGGCCAGCTCAGTGCTTTTTTGACGCCGGTAACGGTCAAACAGGTGCGGCAGTTCCTCCGGATCGATACCGGTACCTTCATCGGCAATCGTCAAACAGGCCTGATGGCCAGCGCGGAAGACCTGAATGCTGACGTCTGATCCACTCGGGCTGTATTGAACGGCATTGGTCAGCAGGTTGATAACGGCGCGCTCCAGAAGCTCTGCATTGCCTTTCAGCCACAAATCCTCGGTACCCTGTAACTGGAGTTGTATCTGCTTCTCTACAGCCTGCTCGCTGACGCTGTCACGGGCGTTCTCTACGATCGCCAGAAATTCGCATTCGTAGAACCGGGTTTCCGTTAATTGTTCCGCCCGGGCCAACTGCACGAATTCCTCGGCCAGGTGATAGCTTCTCCGGGCCAGCCGCCCCAGTTGTTCCAGCTGTTCCTGTTCAATGTGGCTGGGATCCCGTTTCAACTGTTCGATCAGGGCAAGCTGTGAAACCAGAGGCGAGCGCACGTCATGGGAAATAAAGTCGATTGCCTCGCGGTGCTGGCGCTGCTGCTCCCGCAATTCCGAAATATCCGAAATATTGGCAATGATGCCTTGCTGGTCGCTGTCTGGCAGCGAAAACGGTGCAAAATGAATCAGGAAATCTTTGTCGCGAATCCTGAGGTCTACGGTGCGGCTCTGTAATAGGGTCAGGGTGTCGGAAACGGTTTCATGCCAGGGTGGCGTTTCCCGCGGATCGTGTCCCTCCAGCAGTTTTACCAGGGGAAGGCCGGCCAGGCTCGGCATGGGCTCGCGGAACCATTCCTCTATGTGGCCGTTGGCAAAACGGATGACCCCCAGTTCGTCGGTCACGATGATACCGTCGGGCATGCGCTCAAAACTTCTCCGGATGAACTGCTGCATGTGGTTCAACCGATCCGTGGCGATGCGGACCCGCTCGATTCGTGCAGAAATGTTTTCACTGGGTCTGGCTGCAGAATCCGCCGGTACGGCTTGCTCAAGGTGAAGCCTGCGCAGATAGCGCTGGATGGCCTCGCGCCCGAGATCATTGGGTAACAGCAGGCCCAGGTGATAGCGGGTGCCGGCTCGCAATAGCTGAATCCAGCTGCGATTGCTGTCGTGAAACCAGTGCCCCGGAGTCAGGTCATCTGGAATATCGCTCTGTGACAGTCCACGTGCGGAGAGGATGTCGTTCTCCTCCATCAAAAGCCACCCTGTGGGGCGAAACAGGGCCTGGAAGTGCTCCAGAAGTTGTGTCGGGTTCCTTCCCGAGGGTGCGGGCAGTGCGACCTGGGGACTTCTGGCCAGTTCGTCCAGTTGACGGTTCAAAAATCGGTTGGTCATGGCCAGTCGAAGGCCGCTGGATACAGGAAAGGCCAAGAGTGGAACCAGCAGTGCGTTTGCAAGGGGAAACCACCATCGCATCGTCAGCAGCACGAACAGATAGATTCCGAGCAGTCCCGCCAGAACCATCGCGCAGGCGAGAAGGGTTCGCGCAGGGCGCATGGGTGGCAGGGCGAGGGCGAGTATCAGGATGGTTGTCATGGCCAGCAGGGCAGACGCCCACGCCGGTGCCGGCTTAATCAACAATCCCTGCATGTATGCCGACAACACGTTGGCGTGGAATTCAACGCCGGACATCGGACGGCTCAGCCCCGAGAAGGGCGTGGGCAGTATGTCGCCAAAACCGGCGGCTGTGGCACCGACAAAGACTATTTTGCCACTGAAGTGTTCGGGTGCGGCCGGCTGAGTGAGTACCTGTGAGAAAGAATACGACTGGAGAGAGCCGGCACCACCGATCAGGGGCACGGCACGGTATTGATCCCGGATATTGACATAGGAAGGCGTATCCCCGGCCTCCGGATTTTGTGGTCCAACACCGCTTGCGGCCAGCGCAAGGCTTGGCCAGAGCTGGTTCCCGAGGCCATTAAACAGGTAAAGACCTCTGGCAACGCCGTCGCTGTCCAGTTCCACATGAGCATGGCCCAGACCGGCGGCCGCTGAAGCCAGCACTCCAACCGGCAATTGTTCGCTTAACAGGTACTGGGAGGTGGGAGGCGACAGATAGACTGGCAGAATAACGTTGCCGTGACTTCGCATCTGTTCTGCCAGTTGCTGGTCGTCTGGCGACGGTTCGGCGAACAGAATATCGAACACAATGGTTTTTGCGCCTGCCTCGTTGAGCTTGGCAATGAGCTCAGCGTGCAGATTACGGGGCCAGGGCCAGCGGCCCAGGCGATTCAGGCTCAGCTCGTCGATCGTCACCAGAACCACCTCGTCCGAGGCTTCCAGTGGATTCGAGGTGATGGCTTGGTCGTACAGCCAGTAATCCAGGCGTTGAGGTAGTTCGGTTGTCTGGATAAGCAGGAGCAGTGCCAGCAGTATCAGGCCCAGAGTCCAGGGGGTCGTTTTAATTGGCAGCCAATCCCGGTTCATGAGCCCTGCTGTGTGGTTCGGTCGATCAACGGATTATTCCAGGTACAATTCCCTCCCTGGTCCCCAACGGCTTTGCAGTGGACCATCAGAAAGAGCTTTCAGGCGCACAAAATACCGCCTTCCGGGAATAAGACGCAAGGCTGCCGTGGTATCAGGCAGTGTTGCCTCCTTGATGATATTGTTGAAGCCCGGCTCCTCCGAGAGTTGCAGTCGGTATTCTGCCGCCGTGTCTACCTTCTCCCAGAACACCCTTACCTGGCTGTCGATGTAGTTCACGCTGATGATCCGAACCGGAGGCAGGCTGCCATTGACCACCAGCTCCCGCGGCTGCGTTGTAGCAACTGAATTGCCGCCTGCTTCGGTCACCACGCGCCAGTAATACTTGCCAGGCCCAAGCGGGCGTGAGGGCAGGGCAGCCGTTTCGGGTGCCCACTCGCTGGTGGCGATCAGGTTCCGGAAATCCTGATCTTCGGCTATCTCTACCCGAGCCACTTCATTGTCGCCGTTAAGCTGCCAGCGAAACTCGGGCATATCGTCGTTGACGGTGCCCCCATCTTCCGGAGCAACCAGGCTGGCAGTCCTGGCCTGAAGATCGACTTCCAGCGGGACGACGCGTGGCATCCCCGCCGTGCCGCGAGTATCGAGTGCCGCCAGGTGTACCTCATAGCTGCCATTATCCAGTTGCCCGATATCAAAGCTGTTGCCTGTCAGTTTTCGGCTTTCTACCCAGCGGCCTGTGTCGCTTTCGAAGATGTCCACCCGGTGCATGGGGGCGCGACTTTCCTGCCAGGTCATGGTGGTGGGCAGTTGGGTCAGTCTCGGTGGCAGTGGATCGAGCGCCGGCGCTGGCGGTAGGCGGCGAATGCTCAGGCCGTCATTGTTAGTGGTGGACAGGCTGGCTCCGAAACCCGCAGGGATCCGGCGGGTCTTGCCGGGGGCCCCGAAGTCAACGTCGCCCTCGGTTACCTGCAGGCGAGTGCCCTCTGCCGATGTCTGGAGTGAAAATGCGGTACCTCTCACGGCGGCGACGGCCGAAGGCGTTTCAATCTCGAATCGTGCGCCTCCCTCCATGACCGGCTTCACCCGGGTGTGGATCTCGCCCCTGTCGAGTCGGAGTCTGGTATCGACCATGCCGGCTTTGCCGTATTGGGTCAGGCGATTGAAGATGAGTCGAGAATTCGGAGAAATCCTTACTTCCGAGCCGTCCGCCAGTTCAATGGTGGCGGTCCCGGACGCGGACAGAATTTCATCACCAACGCGGATGAGGGCGTCTTCACTCAGGGGTGTTTTCCGACCGGTATTTCCGGAAATCAGCTGTACGGTTCCGGTGACCGATGTCGCCCGCGCCGGCTGAGGTTGGCGCTTTAGCCAGGCAAGGGGAATTCGCACACTGTCGCCGGCACCCAGAATGGCACCGTTGCCAATCTTGTTGTATTGCAGAAGGCGACTCGCGGGATAATTGGGTGCGAGCAGGTCGTTGGCCACTTCCGAAAAGCTTTCTCCAGGCCGCAAGGTGTAGATCCACTCGGGCACCGGGTTGGCCGACGAAACGTCAGAATGCCCGGCTGAACCGCGCGTTACCGAAAGCTCGGCAGCCGCGGGGGCAGCCCAGGCAAGCAGTGAAAGGATCAGCAGCAGTGCCGGTAATCGCGGAGCCGGGCTGTCAGTCATTGGCTGCCCTGGCGGGTTCGTCGACGTCAAAGGCCTGGTCCTGCGCCTTCATGGCCTCCAGTCGGTAGCCCCGCTGGTAAATGGTCTTGATGCGGAAGCCGTTTTCCGGGTTCAGGCCGAGACGACGGCGCAGTCGGCTCATATGCGTGTCCACGGTACGGGTATTGATATCCCGCGCCAGACCCCAGACGCGCTCAAGCAGCATTTCCCGGGTCAACAGCCGGCCCTGGTTCTGGAACAGGAACAGGGTCAGATCGAAATCCTTGTCGGTCAGCGTCAGTTCTTCACCATGGAGTGCAATGACCCTTTGCTGCGTGTTGATTTCGAACGGACCATAGCGAAGCACTTCCTTTTCGCTGTCAGGATTGGAGCGTCTCGCCAGAGCATTGATGCGCGCGCCCAATTCCGCCGCACGGGCCGGCTTGGCCAGGTAATCGTCGGCGCCGGCATCCAGAGCCCGAACAATATCTGCCTCGCTGTCCCGCTGAGTGAGAAACACGACTGGAATCGGCCAGTTCAGCTGGGCGCGAACGCTCTCGAGAACATCAATGCCGGTCATGTCCGGAATCTGCCAATCCAGAATCAGGAGGTCATAGCTGCGGTGCAGAACCGCGCTCAGGAAATTTTGGCCGGTCGGGAAGCTGTCGCAGTGGTGCCCGCTTTCAGACAGAATTGACTGGATGTGCTGTGCCTGTTCGGTTTCATCTTCAAGCAAAGCAATACGCATTAAGCCTCTCCCGGAGTGTCGCTCTCTTGCCTGGTATCGAGCAGAGCTTTCAATGGACTACTCTGCTATATCAATCAATTATCACAAAATGTGGATCTGCGTTCAGTATCGTTATGTAGACTTGCGTAAACGGACTGAAGGCTTTCCGTTGTCTTCGTCCAGTGTTTGTCGGCAGCCGGGGAAATTACTGCAGCCCCAGAACCAGCCTTTTTTCCCTTTTCGTCGCACCAGCGGCGAGAAACAGTGGGGGCATGGAATGGGTTTCTGGCCAGTGCCATCCTGAGGCGTGGCTTCTTCCAGCGGTCGGGTGCCCCGGCAATCCGGGTAGCGGGTGCAGGCAAAAAAGCGGCCGAATTTGCCCTCTCGCTCCAGCATCGGGGCGCGACATTTGGGGCAATGAGGCTGGGACTCTGGTGAAGTTGTACCGGCCTGTTCGTTGTCCTGGGCGGGCCGGCCCTGTGGCCTGTTGAGAAAGCCGCGAATTTCCTCTTTCAGGGTTTCCAGGAACTGTCTCGGGTCACCCTCTCCACGGCGGATGCTCTCCAGGTTCGCTTCCCACACCGCTGTGCGATCCGGTTTGCTGACCGATTCGGGCAGAGCGCCTATCAATGCCTTGGCTTTGTCGGTGGCGCGGATGTGTCGGCTGTCGCGGTACAGATAATCCCGTTTGAACAGGGTGTCGATGATAGCCGCGCGGGTCGCTTCGGTGCCCAGGCCATCGGTTTCCCGCAGGGTTTTTCTGAGTTCGGTATCGGTTACAAAACGGGCGATGTTGGTCATCGCCGAGAGCAGGGTCGCATCGGTGAAATGCTGGGGCGGCTGGGTTTTGCGCTCGCTGAGGTTGCTATCGTCGCAGAATACCGGTTCGCCTTTTTCCAGTCTGGGAAGCGGTGCCTTCTCCGGTTCCTTGCGAGCTTCTCGCAGTTTCAGTTCCAGCGTTTTCCAGCCGGGCACCAGGATGGCCGTTTCCGTCGCGCGGAATTCGTGCTCTGACACTCGTACCGTTAGCTTACCCTCCCTGTGCACGGCATCGGGCGCGAACTGCATCAGATAGTACCGGCTGATCAGTCCGTAGATTTTTTCTTCCGCGTCACTGAGTTTGCCGTTCGGCGTCGGGCGGCTGGTTGGGATAATAGCGTGGTGGGCGTCGACCTGTTTGTCGTTCCACGCGGAAGTCCTGCGGCCAAGGTCTGCGCCGTTGCAGGCTTGCTCCAGATCCGGTGCCACTCGGGCAATGGCTCTTATCACCTGCTCCCGCTGGCTGTAGTGGCCTTCCGGTAAAAACCGGCAATCTGATCGCGGGTAGGTGATGAGCTGGTGGCGCTCGTAAAGATTCTGGGCGGTATCCAGGACGTCTTTGGCACCCATGCGGAATAGCCGGCCTGCTTCAATTTGCAGGGCCGACAGGGAAAACGGCAGCGGTGGCGCTTCCGACCGATCCCGAAAGCGGGACTCGGTGATGGTGCCGGGTCGGTTTCGAACGCTGTCGGCAATCTGTTCAGCGACTTCCCGGTTGAGCAGGCGGTTCTCTTCATCCAGGTAATCCTGGAACTGCTCGTTGGGCTGCCAGCGGGCGGTGAAGGTTTGCTGGTCGGCTTCTTCCTCCTGAGCCCTGAACCTTGCTTCAATGCGGTAATAGGGCTTGGGCTGGAAGTGTTCGATGGTATTGTCACGTTCAACCACAAGGCCAAGTACCGGAGTCTGTACCCGGCCAACGGAATAGACCCCCTGTTCACCCTGCCGCTGATAACTGAGGGTATAAAATCGGGTCAGGTTGATGCCATAGAGCCAGTCGGCGCGTTGTCTGGCCAGGGCGGAATGGGATAACCGACGGAATTCCCGGTTGTCCCTGGGGCTCTGGATCGCCCGGGCCACGGCCGCTGGCGTCAAATCGTTGATCAGTATCCGTTGAACCGGGGCGCTGGCACCGAAATAGCGGATAACTTCGTCCACCAGCAGCTGGCCTTCCCGATCCGGGTCGCCAGCATGAATAATGGTCTTGGCCTGGCGAATCAGGGATTCCAGCACCTTTAATTGTTGCTGAACACTGTCCTTGGGCATGACCTCCCATTTGTCGGGAAACATCGGCAGGTCTTCCTGGCGCCATTTCTTCCAAGCGGGGTTATAGCGTGCAGGTTCTGCCGGTTCCAGCAGGTGGCCGATGCACCAGCTAACGGTGGCAGCATTTTCGCCAGTGCCACAGCGTATCCAGCCCTGGCCTTTCTGGTGAGGGCCAGGGAGGGCAGCGGCGATGGCGCGGCCGAGGCTTGGTTTTTCGGCGATGTACAGGTGCATGGGGTTTGGGTGTTTTGGAATCGGGATGGGAATGTGGCGCTTTGGCTTTATGGTGTCAAGGTTCGGGTGGTGCCTGGTATGTGTAGTAGACTGGTTGCTGTAGGGGAGGCGGCTGTGGCGATGGCCTTCCCAAAAGACGCCGTGAACCCATCCATGGGGGCTTGGCGTTGCCATCCATGGCAACGCACACTTTTGGGAAGGCCATCGCCACACCCGCTTCTGACAACGTGCCATTCGCCTCTACGGTTCAAACGCGGAGGCAGGAGTATTGAAACATGAAGATCCAGAATGCAATTGAAACCAAGCTGAACGACGCCTTCGATGCGCGTGTGCTTCAGGTGGAGAACGAGAGCCACAAGCACAGTGTGCCGCCTAATTCTGAAACCCATTTCAAGGTGACCCTGGTGTCGCCGGAATTCGAGGGGCAGATGAGGGTGCGGCGGCATCAGGCGATTTACAAGGTGCTTGCCGAGGAACTGGCGGGGCCGGTTCATGCGCTGGCGTTGCATCTATACTCACCGGAAGAATGGGAGGCGACGGGGCAGTCGGCGCCAGAATCTCCGAATTGTATGGGCGGGTCGAAGAAAGATCCGGCGATGGCGACGCGGACCGCACAGGGAGAGGGTTCATGAGTCAGTTTTTCCAGATTCATCCGGAGACGCCACAGAAGCGTCTGATCAATCAGGCGGTGGATATTCTGCGTCGTGGCGGGGTGATCGTGTACCCCACGGATTCAGCCTATGCCATTGGCTGTCATCTGGGTGACAAGCAGGCAGCGGATCGGATCAAGCGGATTCGCCGTCTGGATGACAAGCACAACTTCACTCTGGTGTGCCGGGATCTTTCGGACATCGGGGTCTATGCCAAGGTGGACAACACCCAGTACCGGTTGCTGAAGAATTTCACGCCCGGGCCCTACACTTTCATTCTGGATGCCACCAGTGAAGTGCCCCGGCGGCTGCTTCATCCCAAACGCCGGTCAGTGGGCGTCCGTGTGCCGGACAATGCCATTGTTCAGGAGCTGTTGGGCGAGCTTGGTGAGCCCATCATGAGTAGCACTCTGATTCTGCCGGGCGAAACCGATCCGATGACAGACCCTTATGAAATCCGGGAAACCCTGGAGCATGAGCTGGATCTGATTATCGACGGGGGATTCTGCGGTATGGAAGCGACCACGGTCGTGGACTTTACCGGCGAGGCTCCGGTGGTTACCCGTGTTGGTAAGGGGGATCCGGCGCCTTTCGAGGTCTGATTCTCCTGATCCGTCTTTCCTTTATGCCCGGGCGTTCAGATTAAAGGCGTACGCCTGGCTATTCCCTGCAGCTTCGATTTGCTCGGCACTCACTGAGCGGCGCATGGTGTCGTAACGGTGCACGAGGTCCTGCAGGCCGTTAAATTGCTGGTTCTCGCTGATCAGTGTGTCCAATAGCGGGTTATTCACCCCGTACGCCTGATTCAGTTTGAGCGCATTGTCCATGAAATGCAGCGTTGGCTCGTTAACGCTGAGGCGATTGAACGCTTCCTTGAAGTTTTTGTTTACGTTCAGGTCTTTTTCAATCTGGATGCTTGTGTTGTCTGCGATTTTCCCTTCCACCGCAACGCTGCCATTCTCCGTTTTGCTCACGTTCAATGCGGTTGCCGGGTGCAGGTTGTATTCGGCAAGTTTGTGCCGCAGTGTTTCTCGAACGAAGGCAAGATCCTGCCCCACAGTTTGTTTGTAGTCGGTCATGGCCAGTCGGCGGGCTTTCAGCCGTGAGAGGTCAGACTGGTTGTTCTCCGAGGGTGTAAAGCGGTCATCGCCAGGTGTCGGCTCGGTTTCCATGGCCTTTGCCTGTGCTTTGCCGGGCGCGGCTTCCGGCCCTGTTGAAGGCGTCTGGCGCCTTTCCATGGCCTGCTGGAACTGGGTGCTCGCCCGGATCAGAGATGTCAGTAGGGACATGGGTGGGTTTCCTCCTTCGGTCAACCGGAGTGCGGTTTCCGAACAGTCAGCGTTGGGAATCACGAATGCTTGTCATCATGCTCTGCAGCTTTCAGGCCAACTCGATGAAGTCCCGGGCTGAGGGCTCCCTCCTTCCTTCATGTGTAAACGACTTTTCCCGGATCTGATCTGGGTCAGGAAATAATTGACGCATATCTATAAAGTTTGGCGACAGTTAGTTGTCATCACGAAACGTCAAAACAACGTCCTGGCCGCATGCCGCGCGGTCTCTGTGTCGGGTTACCATGAAAAAACAGTATTCCATCCGCTTTCTCTTACTTGCCGCTTTGGCGGCTGCCTTCTCCCTGGTGCTCGTGTTTACCGTAATCTACAGTGCAGACTCGCAGCGTGATCATCTTGAAGAGTTCAGCCACAAATACGTGGATGGACTGGCAAAATCCTATTTCGATGGGCTGAATACCATGATGGTCACCGGCACCATCGGTAACCGGGATGTGCTTCGGAAAAAGGTGATGGCGTCTGAAGACGTGCTGGACGTGCGGGTGATTCGCAGTGACCATTTGAACCGGATCTTCGGCAACGGCAACGCGTCGGAACAGAAGCGGGAACCTTTGGACAAGAAAGCGCTTGCCGGTGAGCGGGTGGAGTCCTATTCCAGCAATGAGGACGGGCGAGTCTACACACTGATCGAGCCCGTGATCGCGATGGAGAACTATCAGGGCGTCAACTGTCTTGGCTGTCATCAGGCCAGTGAGGGAGACGTTCTTGGAGCCATTCGGGTGGACTATTCCATGGCTGACAGCGATGCCCGTTTGCAGCAGCAACTGCTGACCAGTGGCGGTATTCAGGTAGCCATCTTTGCTGCGGTGTTTTTCCTGACCGCCGCCGCTTTGAGTCGACTGGTGTTTTCCCGTTTGCGGCGACTCCACGACCGCATGGACGAGATCTCCAGAAATTCTGACCTGACCATTGAGCTTGAGGTTACCCGCAACGACGAGATCGGTTCCGTGTCCCGGGCGTTCAACCGGATGATGGCGAAGATACGGGAGAGCATGAATACCGTCATGGACAACGCCGAACAGGTTGAACAGGCGGCCAGAAGCATTGCGGGGAAGGCTGACACGACAGAGAGGGAAGTGCTTGCCCAGCGTGACAACACAGATCAGGTGGCCAGCGCCACTACCGAGATGGCCGCATCTGCGGTTCAGGTCCGGGAAAATGCCATTCATACCACCCGAAAATCCGCAGATACTGCGGAATCAGCGAGCAAGGGTGAGAGCCTTGCCCGGAATGCAGTAAAAAGCATCGAGGCATTGAACACCGAGGTCCAGAGTGGCGCAAAACGCATTGAGCAGCTGGATCAACGTACCAGCCAGATGTCGGATATGCTGGAGGTAATCTCCAATATCGCTGACCAGACCAACCTGCTGGCGCTCAATGCCGCCATCGAGGCGGCCCGTGCCGGAGAGCAGGGGCGCGGTTTTTCTGTGGTGGCCGATGAGGTGCGTGCGCTGGCGTCGAGAACCCAGGATTCAACGGAGGAAATCCGGAACACCATCAACGGACTGAAGGGAGAGGTTGTCGATTGTGTGGCCACCATGCGCCATGCCTCTGAGATGGCAGAGCATCAGGTTTCAGCCATTCTGACAGTAGAGTCTGAACTGCAAACCATTGCCTCTGCTGTGCGGGAGATCACCAACCTCAATCAGGAAATGGAGAGCGCTGCCAACGAGCAGAGCGATGTCTCCGAATCCATTAATCACAACGTGATTGAAATCAGTCGCTCGGCAGAGCAGACCTCCGGGGATGCCAAGGAGACAGCGAGAATTGCCGGAGACCTTCTGGCCATGGCCGAGAATCTCAGGAAAACCATCGAACAGTTCCGGCTGAATCAGGAAAGCCGCCTTTAGAACGGCGGCGTGGGTCTGGCGACAGGCTCAGCCCCGATGGTCGGAAACAAAGGGGTTGGTGGCTCGCTCCCGGCCAAAGGTGGACATCGGACCGTGTCCGGGAATGAACGCAACCTCGTCGCCGAGCGGGAACAGCTGTTCCCTGATAGAGCGAATCAGTGTTGCGTGGTCGCCCTTTGGAAAATCCGTGCGTCCGATCGAGCCATGGAACAGCACGTCACCTACCAGCGCCAGACCGGATTCCTTGTGGTAAAAAACCACATGTCCCGGTGTGTGGCCGGGGCAGTGAAGGACTTCCAGGGTCTGGTTACCCACGGTGACCTGCTGCCCATCTTCCAGCCAGCGATCCGGGGTGAAAACTTCCGGGGCCGGAAACCCGAACATCTGCGCCTGCTGGGGCAGGCCAACAATCCAGAAATTGTCTTCCTTCTGCGGCCCCTCAATGGGAATACCCAGCTCTTTGGACAGCTCCGCAGTTCCGCCGGCATGGTCAATGTGGGCATGGGTAAGCAGAATTTTCTCGACCGTCACGCCTTCCTCAGCCGCAGCGGCGCGAATCTTCTCCAGATCCCCGCCCGGATCGACTACGGCTGCCCGGCGCGTCTTTTCGCACCAGATCAGTGAGCAGTTCTGCTGGAAAGGCGTGACCGGAATGATTCTGTAGTTCAGTGACATACCTGTTCTCAATCGCTGAAGAAATGGCTAGTGCCATCAGTTTACTGGAACATCCCGCGTAACAACGAACGCGCCCCGCAAATCGCCCTCGGAGAAGCCGGTCGCCTTGTCTTCAGGATAGAGTTCAGCCAGTTTTGCCTTCACCTCCGGGGCGATGGACTTACCGTGACAGCCAAGGCAAAGTTTCTGTGTCGGGATGGCGCTCATATATTGGAACGCCGGCTGTCCGGACGCTTCGGAGACCTGCCAGACCTCCACCGGTTTTCCGTTCTTTACCGGCTGTCTGTCCATGGCCAGCAGCTGGATCTCCTGCCAGTCGGTCGGGGTGTTTTCCGGGTTCCGGACTTTCAGACTGGTCCGACTGATGACCCAGCCGCCGCTGCTATTGTTGCTGGCGATTTCCGGTGCCACAGTCTTGCAAACACCAATACCGTTTGTGAGGCCGCCTTCTTTGATGGCCGCCTGGAGCGCCTGCTTCAGTGAGCCGCCGAAGCTTTTCACCAGGGAACGTGCTTCGGCAACCATTGCTTCCGGGCTATCTGCTTGGGGTTGCGCGAGAAGTGGCATGGAAAGCAAGGAGCATAGCAAGGCTGTTGTGATGGTCGGTTTGGTCATTGAATCTCTCCCGGGCTTCTTGGCTTTGGAATAAGTATATAACAAAGGAATAATCCCAAATTGAGCCAGGACAGATTCCGGTAGAGTCGATGAATGATTACCACGCCAGCCAGATAACGTGGCGGGCACCCTTGCCGGGTCGCAAGGCCCTCACTGTAACGGGCTCAACAGAAAATCCTGCCCGCCGCAGCCTCTCTGTGAAGGAATGCTCCTGGCCGGCAGACCAGTAGGCAAGGATGCCATCAGGTCGCAGGGCTTTCTGGGCGGCCGCAATGCCATCCGGTGAGTAGATCCAGTTGTTTTCTTTGCGGGTGAGGCCTTCCGGGCCGTTGTCGACATCGAGAAGGATGGCATCCCATTCGCCGTCGCTGTTTCTGAGTAATTCGGCTACATCACCAATGTGAACCTGTGCTCTCGGGTCGTTCAGCGGGTTGCCCGCCGCAGAGCCCAGCGGCCCGCGATTCCAGGCTTCTACTTCGGGAACCAGCTCGGCTACCGTCACCTGCGCATCGTCGCCCAGAGCGGCCAGCGCTGCTGCCAGCGTGAACCCCATGCCCAGGCCGCCGATAAGAACCCGGGGAGCAGGCTGATCGGCAATCCGTTCGCACGCCAGGGTGGCAAGAGCATCCTCCGAGCCGTGGATCCGGCTGTTCATCAATTCTCCGGTGGTGCCGGCAATTTTGATGGAAAATTCATCATTGCGTTGCAAAAGACGTAATCGGGTTCCCTTGCCGGGGATCATTGCGGTTCCGATTTCGGTAAAGCGGGCCATTGAGAAGTCCTGATGTCGGTAAGGAGGGCAGTTTAGCTCGCCTGGAGCCAGGTTGAATATCACGGACCGAGAATCGGGGTTAAGAGAGGTGGTACCCCCGGCAGGACTCGAACCTGCTACCTTCCCCTTAGGAGGGGGACGCTCTATCCAGATGAGCTACGGGGGCATTATCGCGAGAAGGGCGGTATGATAGCGGGCTAAGACCTGAGGCTCAAGGTTCGGTCCGGTTTCAGAGAATGCCACGGAGTGTGTTTTGCCAGATCCTTTCTCGCTAAGCGTGATTGTTCCCGTGTGGATGGAAGCGGCAGGTGTAACCGACACCCTGCGCGCCCTGCAACCGATCCGTAACCGGGGGCATGAGGTGGTTGTCGTTGATGGTGGCAGTACCGATCGAACCGTTGAGCTGGCCCGGCCACTTTGCGACAGGGTGGTTGTGTCAGAGAAGGGCCGGGCGCTTCAGATGAACGCCGGCGCGGCAGTTGCAAAGGGCGATCTACTGTTGTTTCTGCACGCAGATACGCGCCTGCCGGAAGAAGCTCTGGAGCATCTCGCAAGTTTCGTCCATTCCCGTCGCGCCTGGGGGCGGTTCGATGTGCGGCTGAGTGGTGAGCGGCTGCTTTTCCGGGTTATTGCCTGGTTCATGAACCAGCGCTCGCGCCTGTCAGGCATCTGCACCGGTGATCAGGCAATTTTCGTACGGCGGGACGTTTTCGACGCCCTGGATGGTTTTCACCCGATGCCGCTCATGGAAGATGTCGAATTCTCACGCCGTCTTTGCCTGGTGTCCCATCCTTTCTGTATAAAAGAGCCAGTCGTTACCGATAGCCGCCGTTGGCAGAAATACGGTGCCTGGCGAACGATTTTTCTGATGTGGCAGCTGCGCTGGCGGTATTGGCGTGGTGAATCGCCGGAGTCCCTGGCCCAAATTTACCGATCGGATGTGCGCAATGCCTCAAAGTAATCCGCCTGCGGCGGTTTTTCTCCAGTTTGCCAAATGGCCGGAAGCCAGACGGGTTAAAACCCGGTTGATGCCCGAGTTGGGTGCGGTCGGGGCTCTCGAAGCCCATGTTCGGCTCACGCTGGCTGTGCTGGATAACCTGTGTGCGACCGGCTATCCGGTGGAATTCTGGTGGGATAGACCGGTGGATGACCGGCCCGGCGAGGCGGCCTCTATCATTGAAGAGCTTGATGCCGCCGGCCTGATGCAAGGCGTTCAGGAGGGGAGCACACTGGGCCAACGGATGTATCGAGCGTTGAGTCTGTCTCTTCAGGATTATGACCGGGCATTGGTGGTGGGCAGTGATTGCCCCTCGGTCGATCCGGATTACGCCCGTAACGCCGTCGCGCTCCTGAAAGACTACGACGTTGTGCTTGGGCCCTCAGACGATGGCGGCTATGTCCTGATTGGAGCCTCCCGAGTGGCTGAGGGAATGTTGGATGACATTGCCTGGGGCACGCCGGAGGTTCTGACCCAGACCTGTGAGCGCCTTAAAGCATCGGGGCTCAGCTATTGTTTGCTGGAGCCCCGCTGGGATGTCGACGAGCCCGAAGACTGGGCGCGCTTTCTGCGCACTCTTTGAGTACTCTAGCCCGGATTTCTCATAGTGCTCCAACAACCTTCGCAGACCAAGCCTGGTAGTGCCAGATCCGAGTGGTCATGGTCGAAGTTGGCGATTATTTAGCCAGTTTCCGGCATTCAGGCACAACTCCCCCTTTCCCCCATTGGTATCGGGCCGGGGGAGCCCGATTATCTACTGGGGCACCAAGCGCTGAACCAGTGCTGAGAGATCGTTCTTGTGTGGATAGCTATCACTCATCAACACCCGTATTCGGCGGGTGTTGCGGATGATGACTGCGCCAACCTTGATCAGCTTCAAGCGCAAGGTGCCGGCACTCATACGTTCGAAGGGCGTGTTTTTCAGATGCACCCGCAAACGCTCGAACAGGGTGTAGGCGAAGCCGGATAAGATCAGCCGCCACTGGTTGGTCCACCAGTGTGTGCTGGAGGTGCGACCGGCAAACAGATCCAGTTGTTGATCCTTGATCCGGTTCTCCATATCACCCCGTGCGCAATACTGTTCGTAGTAGAGCTTGAATCCGTCATCGTAGCGGGAGCTGATAACGAACCGGGGGTTCGGGCCTTGAGGGCCATATTCCAGGCGCGCAACCACCCAGCGTGGCTTATGCCAGCTTCGGGCTTTGTAGCGGAAGCGGAAGGTGCTGGCGAGCTTATGGCCATGAGCCTCGTAGTAGGTCCGGACTTTGTCCATGGCTGGGGCGGCAAGCGCCTCCAGCCGCTGGTTGCGGGCCATGCCTACGATGTAATCCACCTGGTTGCGATCGCACCAGGCCAGCAGTCGGGGCTTGCTGAAGTGGGAGTCGCCCCGGAACACGATCCGGGTCTGTGGCCAATACTCGCGAATAAATCGCACCAGCAGCGCCAGAATGGCCCAGCTGTGCCGGGCATCACCTCGATTGCTGGTGCGCAGATAGCTCACCAGCAAGTGCCTACCGCAGAAGACGTAAAGCGGGAAGTAGCAGTGATGGTCGTAATACCGGTTAAAGAACTTACCCGGCTGGTCGCCGTGCACCGGAATATCGGTGCCGTCAAAATCCAGCACGATTTCCTTGGGCGGCTTCTCATGCTGCTCGATAAAGTGGTGCCAGAGCAACTCATGCGCTTTGACAATGGTTTGCCGATCCATCGCCTGCTCCATTCGACAAAGCGTGGACTTGCCGGCCAGAGTCGAGGCATTCCCCGTGGCGGTTTGTAGTGCCTGATCAAAGCGAAGCGCTTCATGATCATTCAGATCTTCGTAGCCACCGGCCACACCGTAGACCCGTTGCCGGACCAGGGACTTGAGCTCATGACGAATCATCCGGGGATCCCGCTGGTCGGTCAGAGTCTCGGCCAGCCGTTGGGTTAACCGGTGTTGTTTGTCGACTTCGCGCAGTAACAGCAAGCCGGCATCGGAGGTGATATGGCCTCCGGAGAAGTCGGTTTCAATCTGGCGGCGGGAAAGTGGCGAGAAGGTCAGTTTTTGAGGTACCATTTTGGATAGCGGTTGTTGGTGTTGATTGATGGTGTAAGGTCCTGAAATTTTAACACTTTCAGCCGCTTTCTTTTATCCCCTCATGAGAAATTCGGGCTAGCTGGCGGGCACCGGCGGCAGCTCGGTGAGCCTGCCAAGCGCCCGGTTTGCCTCCAGGCCATTCCCACCTGTAACCACTTCTAATGCCTGCTTGCGCTCCAGGACGGCCTTTTTGAAGGTTTCCAGCAATTGTGGTTTTCCGACCTGCTTGATCGCGTTGGCCAACTGCTGGCGGGAATCAAACGTGTCCATGCCCCGATCAATCTCACGCCAGTAGCGGCTGGAAATCTCGCCGAGTTGCCGGTCCCGCTCGAGTAGCTTGCTGATAACGGCCTGTTTCTCCCGATCAAGGCGTTCCGCTGTCAAAGCGGAGAGGGTTTCCTCAAAGCTGTTGGAGAATTCCTGAACAGCCTGGTCAATCTCTGCCGGGGAAGCGGAAGGTGACTGCACAACAAACCCCAGGGCCGGTGTTTCAAGCATTTCAAAAGGCGTTGCGTAAACGATGTAGCCCATCTGGCGGGTGGTTCGGATCTCTTCGTAGAACGGGCTGCTGATAATCTGGGCCAGCAGCCGGAATCGGGCCCGTTCCTCAAAGCTGGTGTTGTCTCCCTGCATGTAGAGGGTATAGCCCGTGTCTGGATGGTCCACGTCGATGGAGACGAGGGTTTCATTATCTGGCAGCTGGCGCACCTGGCTTCGTGCTACCCGGACCAGCTCGCTGTTGCCCAGAACAATGGCGTCAATTTGCCGCGCGAGGTTAAGAGTCGAGGCCTCGGTAAGGTTTCCGTGCGCCATCATAACCGGGTCAACCTGTGACAGCAGGGCTTCAGAGAAGGACTGCAGTTCCTCGAAGCTAACTTCCCGGGCGGCTCTCAGCTTGGCGTCGGTGGGCCAGGCGCCTTCGATGAGGGACGTCTGGATAAACTCAGAGGTCTGTTCGACGGGGCGATCCTTGGCCTTGTTCTGCAGGCCGTCAATCAGCTGCTGCCGGGCGATCTCGAAACGTTGTTCGGTCAGTTCCGGTGCAGCCACCTGGAGCAGAATCCGGTTCATCAGGGTATGGAGTTTGTCGTCGTAACCGCCGACCCGGACCGTGATACCCCTGAGATGCGGATAGACGCTGTAATCCAGGCCCGCAAGACTGGCGGAGTAAGCCCAGGCGTTCAGATTGGCATTGATAGCGTCCACCAGCAGCTGAGTGAGCACGTAGCTGCGTGCCGACGCTCGGGTGGCAGGCGTACGAAGGCCCACAAACACGTTGGCTTTCGGGGTATCAAACCGGGTATCCCGGGCAAACCAGACATCCATTCCCTCGATGGTTGCCAGTTGTGTCGGCTGCGCCATGGTTTTTCCGGGCACCATCGCCAGATCTTCCGGCACAAATGGATTCTCCGGCGGCAGGCGCAGCTGGGCAGCGAGTTCTGGCAGGAACTGGGTCCTCAGTGTTGCCGGGTCGAGTGGTTTTCGGGCCCACGCCGCTTCGTACCAGTCGGTTCGGTTCGGATTTTCAAGTTCAGGCTCCGGTGCCAGAACAAAAGTAAGGAGGTTGTCCGGCGTCAGCCTGTCCAGAATGTCGCGGTACTGTTCCGGCGCGAAGCGCTCAACCAGCCAGGGCGCCCGCAAAACGTCTTCGGCGGGATAGTCCTGGAGGTAACGAGAAAGGCGCATGGCTTCGTGCAGGGGGTTACCCTGTTCGCGGAATCGAAAATCGATGCGAGCCAGGTTCTGCATTTCCAGGAAACGCTGCTCGCTGATACCTTTCTGGCGAATCTTCTCGATGTAATCGAATACCAGCGGCAGGATGTCCTCATGGCGAGCCAGTCCTTCCGGTGTCAGGGAAATGCTGATTTCGAGGGTGGCGTTCTCGCCGGTATCCATGCCCAGACCTGCGGAAAGGCTTTCCGCCAGACCGGCCCGTTTCAGAACGTCGAACAGGCTGCCCGGGCCCTCGTGGCCGAGCAGGTTGGCCACGTAGCTGGCGGGTTTGGTGCGGTAGTTCGCTTCCTGGGACGGAATAGGGAACGTGAGCGACAGGCTTCGAACGTCCTTCAGTGCTTCTGCTGTGACCTTGGCTGGCAGCTCATCTGAGCGGTACAGGCTGGCGACGTGACGCTTGGTCTCAAGGTTGCGGTTTTCAATGGCATCGAACCGCCCTCGCACCATGGATTCCAGTTCGTCCAGGGTTTGGGGCCCGTAAACCGCCAGGCTCATGATGTTCGAGGAGTAATGCTGCTTCCAGAACTCGATCAGATCCGGCCGAAGGGGATTTGCTTCCGTATTCTCAAGGGTGCTCAGGTTTCCGACGGCAAAGTGACTGAAGGCGTGATCCGGATTGCTAACGGCCTTCTTGACGGAATAGAAGCGTCGACCATCGTCTTTCTGTTTGGCGCTGAACTCCGAGTGCACAGCGTTGCGCTCACGATCCACCAGTTCGGCGGTAAATAGGGGCGCGGAAAATTGCTGGGCGAACCGATCCAGTGCCGGTTCCAGAAATTCGGCCTGAACATCGAAGAAGTAGTTCGTGTCCTGGAACGCGGTGAAGGCATTGTGCTGGCCACCGTGGCTCTTGATGAACTGCTGGTACTCGCCCGGATCGGGGTATTTCTCGGTCCCGAGGAACAGCATGTGCTCGAGGAAGTGGGAGAGGCCTTCGCGCTCCGCCGGATCATCTCCGCTACCAACAGCAACGTTCATTGAGGCCGCCGCTTTGTCTGCATCCTCATCAGACACCAGAATGACCTTCAGGCCGTTGTCCAGTTCGATAAACCGGTACTGGTTGTCGTCATTGGGGCTCTTCTCGGGAATCTGCGCAGAAAGAGCAAGGGTGCTGAACAGCAAAAGTATGAGCAGGGAAAACAGGCGTGAGATCGGGTTCTGCATGGAGTTCTTCCTGACGGTACGTGTGTTCATAGGCCCTCTGGGATCCGGAGAAGAGGTTTGCGAATCAGTGCATCAGCGCGTTGCGGGTGCTTTCAGGCTGCTGGTCAAGTGTTTTACGTGCCAGATCCGCGGCTTTCTCACTGTCCAGCTGGCCCGAGGCAATACGCTCAAGAACCGTGGCCATGATGGCGACGGACTGGCGATAATCGGCGAACTCGGCCTGGAAGGCCTTGTCGATGGCCTCGTAGACCGCCTGAATTTTCTCTTCCCGTGAACCAGCGTTATCGGCTGTGTCGTTGATGGCCTTCAGGCAGGCCCGGGCAATCGAAATGTAGCGTTCCGCGTTGGGATTGTCTTTCTGCATAGTAGGGGTTCCGAAGGTCGGTGTTCCTGTGAAAACAAGAGATGCCAAAAGGCGCGATAAGTTCCCGATTATGTCATTGCTGGCGGGCGCTTTCATTGCATTGTGGTAATCCGGAAATTGAGCATGCACGGGGCAATTTCTGTGCTAGTCTCAAAAACATTGTGTCGACGAACCGGACAGGCATGTCCCGCTTGTCGGGTCAGAAATTTAGAGTAATAGCTCTATACAAAACAAAGGCTTACAGAGTAAAAGCTCTAAAAAAGTTCGATACATGAAGGTTGCAATTAAGTACAATGCCGGCGTTTCCGGAAAACTCTAAGACTTTAGTCGTATGGGTGCCGGCATGGATAGACAACAACAGAGCAACAGGCAGGGTGGAAGATTGATGAATTATTTCCTGACGGGTGGCACCGGATTTATTGGCCGTTTCCTGGTGGAGAAGCTTCTGGCACGTGGTGGCACTGTCCACGTACTGGTGCGTGAACAATCCCAGGACAAGCTGGACAAATTGCGTGAGCGCTGGGGCGCGGATGAAACCCAGGTGAAGGCCGTCATAGGCGACCTGACCAGCAAGAATTTGGGCATCGACGCCAAGACGATGAAAGCCCTGAAAGGGAAAATCGACCACTTTTTTCACCTCGCCGCCGTGTACGATATGGGCGCAGATGAAGAAGCCCAGCAGGCGACCAATATCGAGGGCACCCGCGCTGCGGTGAATGCTGCAGAAGCGATGGGCGCCAAACACTTCCATCACGTTTCTTCCATTGCGGCTGCCGGTCTGTTCAAGGGAATCTTCCGCGAAGACATGTTCGACGAAGCCGAGAAGCTGGATCATCCGTACCTGCGGACCAAGCACGAATCTGAAAAGGTCGTTCGTGAGGAATGCAAGGTTCCCTTCCGCATCTACCGCCCGGGCATGGTGATTGGGCATACCGCTACCGGTGAAATGGACAAGGTGGATGGCCCCTACTATTTCTTCAAGATGATTCAGAAAATCCGCCACGCGTTGCCCCAGTGGGTCCCGACCATTGGTGTCGAGGGTGGGCGTCTGAACATTGTGCCGGTGGATTTCGTGGTTAACGCCATGGATCACATTGCTCACCTTGAGGGTGAAGACGGCAAGTGCTTCCACCTGGTGGATACCGATCCGTACAAGGTTGGCGAAATTCTCAACATCTTCAGCGAGGCTGGTCACGCACCCCGGATGGGGATGCGGATCGATTCCCGCATGTTCGGCTTTATTCCGCCATTCATTCGCCAGAGCTTGAAGAACCTGCCACCGGTGAAGCGTCTGACGTCGGCCATTCTTGATGACATGGGCATTCCGCCATCCGTGATGTCGTTCATCAATTACCCGACCCGTTTTGACGCCCGCGAAACCGAGCGCGTTCTGAAAGGCACCGGCATTGAAGTGCCCCGCCTGCCGGACTACGCGCCGGTGATCTGGGATTACTGGGAGCGCAATCTGGATCCGGACCTGTTCAAGGACCGCACGCTCAAGGGCACGGTTGAAGGTCGCGTCTGCGTGGTGACCGGTGCTACGTCCGGTATTGGCCTTGCAACTGCCCAGAAACTGGCAGACGCCGGCGCGATCCTCGTGATCGGTGCCCGCAAACTCGAGCGCCTGAAAGAGGTGGCCGCAGAGTTGGAGTCCCGGGGCGCAAGCGTACACGCCTATCCCTGCGATTTTTCCGATATGGATGCCTGCGACGAGTTCGTGAAGACCGTGTTGGATAACCATGGCCAGGTCGACGTGCTGGTCAACAACGCCGGGCGCTCGATTCGCCGTTCACTGGATCTGTCGTTCGACCGCTTCCACGATTTCGAGCGCACCATGCAACTGAACTACTTTGGTTCCGTTCGTCTGATCATGGGCTTTGCGCCCAAGATGCTTGAGAATCGCCGCGGTCACGTGGTCAACATCTCGTCCATCGGTGTGTTGACCAACGCTCCCAGGTTCTCGGCTTACGTGGCTTCCAAATCCGCGCTGGATGCCTTCAGCCGCTGCGCCGCTTCGGAATGGTCGGATCGCAATGTCACGTTCACCACCATTAACATGCCGCTGGTGAAAACGCCGATGATTGCGCCAACCAAGATCTACGATTCTGTCCCCACGCTAACGCCTGACGAGGCTGCAACCATGGTTGCCGATGCCATTGTCTATCGGCCGAAGCGAATCGCTACCCGCCTGGGTATCTTTACCCAGGTGCTTCACGCCCTGGCGCCCAAGATGGCCGAGATCGTCATGAACACCGGCTACCGGATGTTCCCGGATTCACCGGTCGCCGCCGGTAGCCGTTCCGGGGAGAAGCCGAAGGTGTCCAGCGAGCAGGTGGCTTTCGCCGCCATCATGCGGGGCATCTACTGGTAACGCAGTTGCCCCCGAATCGAGTGGGAGGGGGAGTTATTTCCCCTCCCATATTAATGGGTTAAACGAGATTCGCCTCTTTTATAAAGTGTTCTGGGCTAAAGAAAACCAGCCGATAGCCGATGGTTAACATAAGAACAATATAAAAGAAGGGCTATTGATGACTCTCAAGAAACGTCTTTTGCTGACTTTGCTGCTGGTTGGCCTGCTTCCCGTCATTGCCATCTCATTTTTTAACGCCGAAATTGCCCGACAGAGCCTGACGGAACAGGCGTTGCAACAACTCTCTATTGCGGCTACCAATAAGCAGCATAGTGTTGAAGATTATCTCAGCACTATTGCCCGGCAGCTGAAAGCCATGGCCAATAATCGCGGGACCCGAACGGCGGCCCAGGGGTTTGGTTTGGCATTCCAGAATTATGAAAAACTGGTACAAGAGGAGCAGTCGACCTTACGAGAAAACGTCGAGGCTTATTATCAGCAGAATTTTTTGCCACCCTTGCAGCAAAATGGTGGTGCTAACGGACGTTCAGCCTCGGACTTCGTTGCATCCCTCAGCAAAAACAGCCTGGCTCTGCAGATGGGTTACATCGTGGACAACCCGAATCCTGTGGGGCAGAAAGACGAATTGGTATCGGCTGACGTCCATATCGCGCAGTTTTATAACACGCTTCACAAACAGTGGCACACCTCGTTCAAGGAGTTTCAGGAGGCGTTCGGCTACTACGATATTTATCTCATTGATGCCGATACAGGCCACGTTATCTATTCCGTAGCCAAAGAGGTGGATTTTGCTACCTCCCTGAAAGATGGTCCCTACGCGGATTCTGGCCTGGCGGCAGCTTATCGTCAGGCGATGTCTGACGGACAGGATACTGCTCCGACTTTTGTTGATTTTACTCGGTATGTACCGTCCTACGGTGCGCCCGCCGGATTTGTGGCAACCCCCATATATTCCGAAAAAGATGAGCGGCTGGCCGTGCTGGCCTTCCAGTTCCCCATCGACAGCCTGAACAACATCATGATGGAACGAGATGGCATGGGCGAAACCGGGGATGCCTATCTGGTGGGGCCGGATAACCTGATGCGGTCAGACTCCTACCTGGATCCGGAAAACCGCAGTGTTGTCGCTTCCTTTGCCGACCCGGAGAATGGACGCATTAGTTCGACATCGGTGGATGAGGCCCTGGCCGGAAATTCCGGTGAAGGCGTGGTTACGTCCTACCGTGGCGAGCCAGTGTTTTCCGCCCACAGGCCAGTTACCGTAGGCGGGCTGAACTGGGCGCTGGTGGCGGAGATTAGCGAAGACGAGGCCTTGGCGCCGGTGCGTGAAATGTGGACGCTGGCGGCGATAGCCATTGCTATTGTGCTCCTGGCTGTGGCGGCCGTGGCGGTCTGGACCGCAGTGCGGATCATGAAACCCCTCGGCAAAGACCCGTCCGAATTGCAGGCACTGGCGGAACAGGTAGCTGCAGGTAACCTGGTCATTGATTCGTCCGACAGTGACAAGGCTACGGGCGTATACGGCTCCATGCTCAAGATGGTGTCAGACCTGAAAGAAGTGATCTTCAAGGTTGAAGAAGCGTCCCAGCGCCAGGCCAGTGCATCTGAACAGTTGTCCGGTACCACCTCGCAGACTCTGGACAGTGTGAATCAGCAGGCAGAGCAGACTGAGCAGGTGGCGTCGGCCATTGAAGAAATGTCCTCTGCCATCAGCGAGGTGTCCCAGAATACCTCGGAATCGGCAGCCGCCGCCCGGCGCACTGATGAGGCGGTCAGCCGCAGCGCCACCGAGGTGGAATCCTCCGCTGAGGACACCCGTGCTATGGCCAGGGAACTGGAGGAAGCAGAAGCCGGCATAGAGGACTTGCGAAAGAATATGGAATCCATCACCAGGGTTCTGGATTCGATAAAGTCCATCGCCGACCAGACTAACTTGCTGGCTTTGAATGCCGCTATTGAAGCGGCCCGGGCCGGTGAACAGGGCAGGGGCTTCGCGGTGGTCGCGGATGAGGTGCGCAGCCTGGCCCAGAACAGCCAGAAGGCGACCGAGGAGATCAGTAGTTCCATCGAAACTCTGGTTAATTCTTCGGAGCGTGCTTCAAAGGTGGTTACCCGCTGCAGCACCCAGGCCAGAGGTATTTCTGAGCGGGCAGGAACCGTAGTGTTGCAGCTTCGCGAGGCAGTGGAAGAGGTTGCCCGGATGTCCGGTATGGCGGAGCAGATTGCTACGGCTTCCGAAGAGCAATCAGCCACGGCCGAAGAAGTAACGCGCAACGTATCCACAATTGCTGAAAAGTCCTTGGAGACCAAACAGGCCATGGTCCAGATCTCCGAAGCCAGTGGTGACTTGGCGGAGTTGTCTCATCAGCTCAGGGATTCTCTGTCCCGCTTTAAAGTCAGCTGAGTATGAGGCGTGCCTTCAACACTTAGGCCTGGCACACAGAAAAAAACCCGCTGCGGCGGGTTTTTTTATGGCGGTTATTCGGTCTCTTCGGGGATCACCGGAGGCGGAAAGCCGCCCAGTTCTTTCCAGCGATTCACAATGCCACAGAACAGGTCTGCGGTTTTTTCCGCGTCATAGGCGGCGGAATGGGCTTCCTTGTTGCTGAACGGAATGCCCGCGAGTTTGCAGGCCTGGGCCAGAACCGTGTGGCCATAGGCCAGGCCGGCCAGCGTGGCGGTATCGAAGGTTGAGAAAGGATGGAACGGGTTACGACGGATGTCGGCCCGCAGCGCGGCTGCAAAGATGAAGTTATGGTCAAAGGTGGCATTGTGGCCCACCAGGACGGCTCGCTTGCAATCGTGGTTCTTCACCGCCTTGCGAATGGGGCTGAAGATCTCGCTGAGTCCTTCCCGCTCGGGTACCGCTTCTCGCTCCGGATTCCACGGATCAATACCCGTGAAATCAAGCGCGGACTGCTCCAGATTCGCGCCTTCGAAAGGATCGATCTGCTGAACGTGGGTTTCAGCGCGCCGCACCCAGCCATCGTCGTCCATGGTCAGTATCACTGCCGCCACTTCCAGCAGGGCGTCCCGCTCGGGATTGAAGCCAGCGGTTTCCACGTCGACTACAACAGGCAGAAACCCGCGAAAGCGGCGGGACATGGGATGCGGTGGTTTGTTTTCGTCAGTCACTCAAGCTCCGGTCTTGGCCGTGTGTGAGAAGGAATAAGTCAGGTTTACGCCAGTTTCCAGTGAACGGTTTCACCAGCCTTGAGGGGCACGATGGTTCCGTCAGCCAGCGGCAGCTCTGCCGGCATGGTCCAGGGGTCACGAATCAGGGTGATGGTATCGGTATTCCGCGGTAGGCCATAGAAATCCGGCCCGTTGAAACTGGCGAATGCTTCAAGTTTATCCAGGATGCCAAGCTCTTCGAAAATGTCCGCATACAGACCGATTGCGCCGTAGGCCGAGTAACAGCCAGCGCAACCGCAGGCTGCCTCTTTGCGATCCTTTGAATGGGGGGCGGAATCCGTGCCCAGGAAAAAGCGTTTGTCGCCGCTGGCCACCGCGTCCCTGAGCGCCTGTTGATGGCGGTTACGCTTCAGGATTGGCAGGCAATAGAGATGCGGTCGAATGCCGCCTACCAGCATGTGGTTGCGGTTGTACATCAGGTGCTGGGGCGTCAGAGTCGCACCGAGGTTGTCACCGGCGTGCTGCCGGACAAATTCTGCGGAATCGGCCGTGGTGATATGTTCCAGTACAACCTTCAGGTTCGGGAAAGCCTCGAGAGTGGGTGCCAGGACACGCTCCAGAAATACCTTTTCCCGGTCAAAAATGTCGATATCGGCATCGGTTACCTCGCCGTGTACCAGCAGCAGCATGCCACAATTGGCCATGGCTTCCAGAACCGGGTAGATGTTGCGGATATCCTTCACGCCGGAGTCGGAATTGGTCGTTGCTCCGGCGGGGTAAAGCTTGGCAGCCACAACGCCGGCAGCCCTGGCATCCCGGATGGTCTGCGCCGTCATGCTCTCGGTCAGATACAGCGTCATCAACGGCTCGAACTCGGTGCCATTGGCAGCCGCCAGAATGCGTTCCCGGTAGGCTGTGGCATCGGCTGCGGTGGTAACTGGCGGTACCAGGTTAGGCATGATGATGGCGCGAGCGAAGCAGGCGGCCGTAGCCGGTACCACGTCGTTGAGAATGTCGCCGTCCCGTACGTGAAGGTGCCAGTCGTCGGGGCGTGTGAGCGTGAGCTTGTCTGTCATGGCGTTTGTCCGAAATACCTTTGGCGGGGCGAGCTTGTGCCCGGTTCTCTGGGAGCCGAAAAAATTTGGCGAATTATACCAGAAGGCGCGGGTGATTGTTTTCCGGTTGGTGGCTAAAGAACTTCCGGCTCAGGCCGTTAAACAGTCTGACTCTGCTAACTCCGGACACTGATGGCTAGCTCTATGGGATTTCGCCCCGGACAACTCCTGAATACTCTGCTGGTTGCCACGTTGCCCGTGGTGCTTCTGCCGGCAACCGCGCAGGCTGCCAGCTATGGCGCCGGAATCGAGAACAGCCAGTGGTATCTCGCCGAGTCGGTATTTGAATGCCGGCTGGTGCACGAAGTTCCCGGCTACGGTCGGGCGGTGTTCAATCATCGCGCCGGTGAAAGTCTCAGCTTTTTCCTGGAGTCTGATTCCGCATTGATGCGACCAGGGCGCGGCAGCCTTGTGGTCGAGGCACCGGCCTGGCGTCCGGGTGTGGCGCCGAAGCCCCTGGGAACGGTCAATGTCTCGGATGATCGCCGTCAGGTCTCGCTGGATACCCGTCAGGCGTTCGTGGTCGCCCATGGACTTCTGGACGGGATGCGCCCGACGGTAACCAGGGAATCGTGGTTTGATGGCCGCCCGGTGCGGGTTCAGGTCTCCAACATTAACTTCGCCGGCGAGTACCAGCGTTATCAGCGCTGTACGTCCAATCTACTGCCGGTAAACTTTGATCAGATCCAGCGCTCGAGGGTGCCCTTTGCCAGCGGCAGCACGCAATTATCCGATGCCGACAGGCAACTACTGGATAACATCGTGGCCTATGTGAACGCAGATTCCACGGTTGAGCGGATTTTCGTGGATGGTCATAGTGACAGTATTGGAAGCCGGATCGACAACCGTGCGCTTTCCGAAGATCGCGCCAATGTGGTGGCCGACTACCTCAAGGCGAGCGGTATTGATGAAAACATGATTACCGTTCGGGCTCACGGCGACCAGTACCCGGTATCCAACCGGCCCGCCGATAACCGGCGCACCAATATCCGCCTGCAACGGGCCGGTGACCGCCCGGAACTGCAGCAGGCTAACGGTTATGGCGGCGAACCCAGGGGCTGATTGGCGTCAGTAAACCGAATCCAGTACTTCCAGGTGGGCATTGACGCTTTCCGCCAGGGCCCGCAGATGGTACCCGCCCTCCAGGGTTGAAATGATCCGGTCATTGCTGTGCTCACTGGCGACACTCACAATCATTTCTGTTAGCCAGCGATAATCTTCCGTATCCAGATTCAGTTCTGCCATCGGATCCAGCCGGTGGGCATCAAAACCCGCCGAAATCAGGATCAACTGCGGTTTGAATTCATTCAGGCGCTTCAGCCATCCCGCCTCCACCTGCTTCCGGTACTCTTCAGACGAACAGTTTGCCTCAATCGGAATATTCACGATGTTGTCGGCCTGCCGGTGCACGTGGGAGTGCGGATAGAAGGGATGCTGGAAGCTTGAGCACATCAGGATACGCTCGTCGCCACTGACAATGTCTACGGTGCCATTGCCCTGGTGCACGTCGAAATCGATGATCGCGACCCGCTCCAAATGATGAAAGGTGAGGGCGCGCATGGCGGCCAGGGCAACGTTGTTGTAAAAACAGAACCCCATGGATTTCGCCCGCTCGGCATGGTGCCCGGGCGGCCGGGCACACACAAACGCGTTAGTAACCTGGCTGCTCATGACCATATCCACGGCCTGGATATTGGCACCAGCTGCCAGACGAGCGGCTCGAAGGGTGTCGGGCATCATGGCCGTGTCCGGGTCGGTAAACACGCGGCCGCGGGTCGGTTGCATCAGGTCCAGTTGATGGAGATATTTTTCCGGATGCACCATCAGAAGCTGATCACGGGTGATTTCTTCCGGCCGCACCCAGTCCAGCTTCTGGTCCAGGCCAGTATCAGCAAGGTAGCTGATGATGGCCGCCAGCCGCTCAGGGCTTTCCGGATGTTCCGGCCCCATGTTGTGTTTCATGAAGTCATCGTGGGAAAAGAATGCCGTGGTCATACGTCTCGGACTGCCTTCGATATGCTTATATTTTCTTCAAGCTTATCAGGGAAAACTGCACGATGCCGTGTTTCTTTGGTCTTATAACGGCGATAGTCGTTTCACATCGGGGTATCAAGGCCTAAGATAAGAGTTACACTCATAAGTAACCTGTTTTATTACATTTATTTCCCAACGGTCTGCCGGCCGCATACAAAGGAGAGTCAGCTTGAGCACCCGGTATCTGGAGAGCCTGTTTAATCCCGCGTCCATTGCGGTGATCGGTGCGTCGGAGCGGGCAGACAACCTTGGCGGTATGGTGTTGCGGAACCTGATGGGGGGCGGTTATCCCGGCCGGTTACTGGTGGTTAACCAGAACGATTACGACAACGTGCACGGGGTGCCCTGCGTCAAGAAAGTCTCGAAAATGGAATTTTCCCCGGACCTGGCAATCATCTGTACGCCGCCGGATACCGTGGCCAAGACCATCAAGCGGCTGGGGGAGGCCGGGGTGCGCACCGCGATCGTTATGACCGGTGGCATGTCACGTACTCACAGTAAAACCGGCCAGCCCCTGATGTATTCCGTTCGTGAAGCGGCCCGGGAGACCGGAATCCGGGTTCTGGGCCCCAACACCATTGGCCTGATGGTCCCGGCACGCAGCCTGAACGCTACCTACGCCCATATGGGCGCCATCCCTGGCCGGGTTGCCTTCGTTGGCCAGTCCGGCACCATCGCCAGTTCGGTCATCGACTGGGCATTCGCCCGTGGTGTGGGGTTTTCCTACTTCCTGACCCTGGGCGATGGCATGGATATCGATCACGACGACCTGATCGACTACCTGGCGCAGGATACACAGACCCGTGCGATTCTCCTGCACATCGAAAACATTCCCAATGCCCGCCGCTTCATGTCGGCGGTGCGGGTGGCGTCCCGCACCAAGCCGGTGATTGCGGTGAAGTCCGGTCGGGTGCCGGAGTCGGAGTGGTTTCCCCACGACCTCCCTGATGGCCTGAAACGCAGCGATCCAATCTACGACGCCATGCTTCAGAGGGCAGGTGTGCTCCGAGTGGATGGCCTTGGCCAGATGTTTGATGCGCTCGAGACATTGACGCGGATGCGTCCCTTGCGCCGCGAAACCCTGGCGATCATGGCCAATGGGGTCGGCCCCGGGGTGTTGGCCGTGGACCGGTTGGCGGATCTTGGTGGTGAACTGGCAGAGCTGTCGAAATCCAGCATTGAGAACCTGGCCGAGCTGCTGCCACCTTACTGGACCCGCAAAAACCCCATTGACCTTAACTACGATGCCTCGCCGGAACTTTACGGCCAGGCCATCAAGATCCTGGCAAAGGATCCGGAAGTGGCAAACGTTCTGGTGATGTATGCCCCGAGTCTGACTGAGGACAGCCTCCAGATTGCGGACGCGGTTGTGCAGGCGTCCAAGGGCACACGTCTGAATGTGTTCACCTGCTGGCTCGGCCAGAGTACGGTCATGGATGCGCGGGAAGAGTTTTACCGGGCCGGGCTGCCGTCGTTCTTCAATCCCGAAAAAGCCGTGATGGCATTCATGCAACATGTTCGTCACCAGCGGGTTCAGCGGCTGCTTACGGAAACGCCGGAATCCTTTACCGACCACTTTGCAGACCGCACCCATACCCGTCATGTGGTCAACAGGGCCCTTCGAGCAGGTCGGTATCACCTGTCGAACCGGGAAGCGCGGGATCTGGTGCGGGACTACGGGATCAGCACCATCGAAACCATGTACTGCGACGATATGGAAGAGGTGCTGGAGGTGTTTGCGGTTGAGCGGCGCCCCATCGACATCACCATCATTCATGAGCAGGCGTGCCATCCTTTTCTGGACCTGAGTCCGACCCAGCGTCGTTACAAGGGTACGGTCCAGAAACTGAACAGCGAGGCAGCCATCATGGATTCGTGCCGCTACCTGATGGAGGAATACAAGAGCCATTTCCCGGAAAGTGGATTTCTCGGGTTTGCGGTTCAGCGTTCCTACCAGCACGTGGGTGGGATCGAGTTCAGTGTCGGCATTACCCGGGACGCATTGTTTGGGCCCCTGGTGGTTTGTGGTGCAGCTGGCGCCCAGATCAACGTGATGACCGATCGTCAGATCGCACTGCCGCCATTGAACATGGTGTTGGCCCGTGAGCTTCTGCGCCGTACCTACATGTACAAGCTGCTGAAAGAACACAGCCTGAAGCCGGAGGAGGATATCCGCGCGGTGTCCGAGACCCTGGTCACCCTCTCACAGATCGTTATCGACATTCCGGAAATCAAGGGGCTTGAGATCTCGCCCTTGCTGTTCAACGAGCAGGGGGCCGTGGCTGTCAATATTGCCATCAATCTGGCCGACAAGCCGGGGCGGCCGATTATTCAGCCTTACCCGCGGGAACTGGAGGAATGGATTGTTTTGCCCAAATCCGGGCGCCGGGTCATCATTCGACCGGTACTGGCGGAAGATGAGCCTGCCCACCGGGCGTTCCATGAGTTGCAGTCGCCGGAATCCATTCGTTACCGGTTCTTCCAGTATCGCAAGCATTTCTCTCGCGAAGACGTAGCCCAGATGGTGCAAATCGATTACGACCGGGAGATGGTTTTTATTGCCAACGCGCCCAGGGAAGACGGGGAAGGCGAGGAAACCCTCGGAACCGTGCGCACCTGGACCGATGCCGATAACCTGCAATGCGAGTTCGCGGTCATGGTGCACGATAAAATGAAGGGCGAAGGCCTCGGCGTTGCCTTGATGCAAAAGATGATCGATTACTGTCGGGCCAGGGGTACCGTGGAAATGGTGGGCAATGTGCTGCCGGATAATCGTCCCATGTTGCAGCTGGCGGAACATCTGGGCTTTGAAATCAAGTTCAATACCGAAGAGGAAGTGATGGATCTGCGGCTGGTCCTGAACGAACCGGAAAAAGACTGGCAGAGAGAGCGGCTGGGAAAGAGTGCCCACTGAAGAGCGCAAGGGAGGCCGGGTCAGATAAAGCGGGTATCTGACCCGGATTTACGGCACTACTCTTCGACAATCGCAGAGCGATCTTCGCCGCCGAGCGCTTCCAGGAGCCCTGGAATCAGCCGGGACAGCTCAAGGGTCATGAGCGTGAAAGCCGCATCAAACTTGGCAGCGTGGTCGTCCACGTCGACATCATCCAGTTGATCCTGAAGTGTTTCGCCGAACTTGAGGCGACGGATGCCCAGTTCTTCATCCAGCACAAAGGAGACGTTGTCGTCCCAGGTCAGGGACAGCTTGGTCACCTGCATGCCCGCATCCAGATGGTTGCGGATTTCATCGGCTTTCAGGTCCAGGCCTTTGCAGCGCACCACGCCGCCATCTTCAGACGGATCCTTGAGTTCGCATTCCGTGCCCAGAACCACCTTGCCGGGCAGGTCGATGGATTCGTTCAGCCAACCGGTAAAGGTGAAAGCAGGTGCCTGTTCCACCGCGGGTGGACGAACCGGCAGCGATCCGAGGCTCTTGCGCAGAGTCGAGGCCAGATCTTCCGCCTGCTTGGCGGAACCCGCGTCCACCACCAGAACACCGTCCTGGGGGGCGAGGTAGGCAAAGGAGCGGCGGTTCTTGGAGAAGGCCTGGGGCAGCATCTCCAGCATTACCTGTTCCTTGATTTCGTCCTTTTCTTTGCGCCGGACCTTCCGGCCCTGCTCGAACTCGATGGCTTCGGCCTTCTCCTCAACCGCTTCTTTCACCACCGGGCCGGGAAGAATCTTTTCCTCCTTGCGCAGGGCAATCAGGTGATAGCCGTTGGCGCTGTGAACCAGTTGTTCGCCATGCTTGCCCAGGGGCGGAACCCAGCCCTGGCGGCTGGTTTCCTGAGGTCCGCAGGGCTTGAAGGCATCGGCCTGCAGCTTTTCCTCCAGCTCTTCGGCAGAGATATCAAAGGGTTTGGTAAATCGGAATACGCGGGCGTTGCGAAACCACATCAGGGCTGGTCCTTGTCTTTCATATTTGCATGATCTCTACGAGTACGGTTTTAACGATAAAGCCCACAACGCCGGCGCCCAGCACCGTAAATAGTGCGATGGTGCCGAACTTGCCGGCCTGGGATTTCTTGGCCAGATCCCAGACGATGACACCCATCCAGACAATCAGGCCGGTCAGAAACACCAGCATGGCGATCTGGGAAAACATTGCTTCGTTCATTGCTGACTCCGATTTCAACGTGGATTACTGTTCATCCCGCAGGAAAACCCAGTTGTTCTTATCGGATTGGTCTTCGCTGAAGTAATAGCCTTCGAGGTTGAATCCCTTGAGGTCGTCGGCCTGGGTAATGCGGTTCTGAATGGCAAACCGACACATCAGCCCCCGGGCTTTCTTGGCATAAAAGCTGATCATCTTGTACTGACCATTCTTCCAGTCCTTGAATTGGGGGGTAATCAGCCGGCCTTCAAGGTCTTTCTTCTTTACGCTTTTGAAATACTCGTTGGAGGCGAGGTTGACCAGCACGCCGTCGTCATCCGCAAGCAGCCGGTTGATCTCCTCTGTGATCTTGCTGCCCCAGAAGGCATACAGATCCTTGCCACGGTTATTCTCGAACCGGGTACCCATTTCCAGGCGGTAGGGCTGCATCAGGTCCAGCGGTTTCAGGACGCCATACAGACCGGAAAGCATGCGCAGATGCTGTTGGGCAAAGTCGAAGTCCTGTTCACTGAAGCTCTCGGCGTCCAGGCCGGTGTACACGTCACCTTTGAAAGCCAGCACAGCCTGCCGGGCATTCTCGGGGGTAAACGGTGTGTGCCAGTTCTGGAAGCGCTCGGCGTTCAGCTGCCCAAGCTTGTCGCTGATGCTCATCAGATTGCTGATCTGGTGCGGCTCCAGCGTTTTAAGCTGGTCGACCAGCTCGCAGGCATCCTCAAGGAATTCCGGCTGAGTATAGGTACTGGTCGCCAGCGGACTCTCGTAATCCAGCGTTTTGGCAGGGGAAACAACCATCAACATGTCAGGCAATCCTCATTGCAGGAATGTAAGTAAGTCATCCCTGGTAAAAGGCCAGTCCAGTTCCACACCGGTATCGTTGCGTCGGAGCACCGGTATCCGGGTACCGTAGCGTTCTACCAGTTCTTCGGACTGGGCAATGTCCACCACATCTACCGGGATCGGCTCCGGCATGGGCGTGCTTACAAGCAGGGCTTCGGCCAGTTCGCACAGGTGGCACTGAGAGGTTGTGTAAAAAAGCAGTTCCATTATTTCGGTTGTGCGTCCAATTTCTGGCCGTTGACGCCCTGGCTGTCCTTGCCCATGAGATACAGGTAAATCGGCATCAGGTCCTCTGGTGCCGGATTTTGCTGTGGATTCTCCGCCGGATAGGCGTGGGCTCTCATGTTGGTACGGGTCGCGCCGGGGTTCAGACTGTTTACCCGGACATTGTGACGCTCGTCGTCCAGTTCTTCGGACAGCAACTGGCTCAGGCCCTCTACGGCAAACTTGGAGACGGCATAGGCGCCCCAGTAGGCTTTTGCCTTGCGGCCGACACCAGAGGAGGTGAAGATCACCGAGGCGTCGTCGGATTTTCGAAGCAGGGGAATCATTGCCCGGCTTAGTAGGAACGGCGCCGTTGCGTTCACGTGCATGACCTTGTTCCAGGTTTCCGGGTCATAAAGCTCCACGGGACTGCGGTCGCCCAGAATTGCCGCGTTGTGCAGCAAACCATCCAGCTGCCCGAAGTTATCTTCCAGGGTCATGGCCAATTCTTCGTAGTCTTTCACCGCGGCGCCCTCGAAGTTCATGGGCACGATGGCAGGCTTGGGGTGGCCGGCTGCTTCAATTTCATCGTAAACCGTTTCGAGTTTGCTGACCGTGCGACCTACCAGTACCACGGTGGCGCCATGGGCGGCGTAGGCCTTGGCTGCAGCCCGGCCAATGCCGCTGCCGGCACCCGTCACCATCACGATGCGGTCTTTCAGAAGATCGGCGGGTGCTTGGTAATTATGCATAACCTGTCTCCGTGTCAGGCTGTTACCGGCTGAACACCGGATCCTAAATTTGATGCGCTATTGTAACAGCTTTGCCAGATCCGTGACGGTGTCGGCGATGAGGTCCGCTTGCCACAGGTCAATGGCTTCCGGCTCCTCGATGTAACCGTAGCGGACGGCGATGGTTTTCATGCCTGCGTTACGCCCGGCTTCGATGTCCCGTTCGTGGTCGCCCACATAAATGCCGGTGGCGGGATCGGCGCCGATCTGCTGGCAGGCCAGATAGAGGGCCTCCGGATGAGGTTTGCGCTGGGCAACGTGATCGGGGCAAACCAGTGCCGCGCACCGGTCAGCCAGGTTAAGGACTTCGATCAGTGGAACCGCGAACCTGGCAGGCTTATTGGTCACAATGCCCCAGGGAATACCTTGCTCCTCGAGGGCTTTGAGAAGCTCGTCCATGCCCTCGAACAGGCTGGTCTCCACTGCCACGCCCGCCTCGTAGAGGTCGAGGAACGCGGTGTGTTTTTCCAGGTATTCCGGATGTTCCGGTTCCAGGCCGAAGCCGACCCGGATCATGGCGCGCGCGCCGTTCGAGACCGAGCGTCGGATATGCTTGTGTGGAAGGGCGGGGAGCCCGTGTTGTTCCCGTAACTGATTAAGGCACCGGATAAAGTCCGGTGCGGTGTCAATCAGCGTTCCATCCAGATCAAACAGGACCGTGGAGGCTCGATGCGTGGTTTCAGGCTTCACGAATATCCCTGGCATGCATCAGATAGTTGACGTCCACGTCCCGTCCGAGCTTGTATACCTTGGTGACGGGGTTATAGGTCATCCCCGTAAGCTCACGGACTTCCAGCCCTGCGTGGCGAAGATGGTCGGACATTTCCGATGGCCGGATAAATTTCTTCCATTCGTGGGTGCCTTTGGGGAGCAACCTGAGCACGTACTCCGCCCCAACAATCGCAAAAAGAAACGATTTCGGGTTCCGGTTGATGGTTGATACAAACAGATGGCCGCCCGGTTTCAGCATGGCGGCACAGGACCTCACCACCGATGCGGGATCCGGCACATGCTCGAGCATTTCCAGGCAGGTAACCACGTCGTACTGGCCCGCGTGTTCGCTGTCCTCGGCCAGTTCCTCGATGGTGATCTGGCGATAATCCACATTCACGCCGCTCTCCATGCCATGCAGCCGCGCGACGGCCAGCGGAGCCTCGCCCATGTCGATACCGGTAACGTGGGCGCCTCGCTGGGCCATGCCCTCCGACAGCAAGCCACCACCGCAGCCGACATCCAGAGCGCGCTTTCCGGCCAGGGAAACCCGCTCGTCGATGTAGTTCAGCCGCAGGGGATTAATATCATGCAGTGGCTTGAATTCGCTCGAGGGATCCCACCAGCGGCTGGCAAGGGCCTCGAATTTGGCGATCTCGTTCCGGTCTACGTTCTGGTTTGTCATGGTTGGTTCTGCCTGGTGAATCAATAGGAAATCAGTTAGTCAGCCTTTGTGCGGATTCGCCCGGCCCAGTCCTCAACTCGAAGCATGAGATCGGCAACGTCAATGCGGGTAAGCCGGCCATCCTGTACTTGTGGTACGCCGTTAATCCAGCTGTGGCTTACTGATCGACCATGGTTGCTGTATACGAGGTGCGAAGCCGGGTCGTAGACCGGCTGCAAAAACGGGTCGCTCAGGTCAATGGCAATGATGTCCGCCAGCTTGCCCTCGGCCAGAGAACCCAGTTCATGGTCCCGCCCCAGAGCCCTTGCCCCGTTGATGGTGGCCATCTGTAGGGCCTTGTGCGCCGACAGCGCCGAGGCATCATTGGCCACTACTTTGGCCATCATGGCGGCAGTCCGAAGTTCCCCGAACAGATCGAGGTCGTTGTTGCTGGCGGCGCCGTCGGTGCCTATGGCAACGTTGATCCCGCTATCGAGGAGTTCCTGCACCGGACAAAGGCCGCTGGCCAGCTTCAGATTCGATTCCGGGCAGTGGATAACATGGGCGCCCGTTTGTTTAAGCAAGCTGATATCGCTGGCATCGATCTGGGTCATATGGACGCACTGGGTCTCTGGGCGGAGCAGGCCGAGATCCGCCAGCCGGGCTGTCGGCCGTTGACCCAGCTTTTCAGTAGCCTCGGCCACTTCGAATGCCGTTTCGTGCAGGTGGATCTGGATGGCTGCGCCGGTCTTTTCGGAGAGCCGGACGGCTTCAATCATCGGGCCGTCGGACACAGTGTAGGGTGCATGGGGGCCAATGGCCGGCATGATGTAGCAATCGTTTTTCCAGCTGTCGATAAAGTCGGCGCCCTTGCTCAGGTATTCCTCGGGTCCGGCACCCCACGGCGTCGGGAAGTCGAGCAGCGGAAAACAGACTTGCGCACGAATGCCCGTATCGTGCGCCATCTGAGCCGCAATTTCCGGGAAGAAATACATGTCAGAAAACGTGGTGGTTCCCGTACGCAGCATCTCGGCCATGGCCAGTTGGGTGCCATCGGCAATGAACTGCTCGCTGATAAAGCGACCTTCGGCCGGCCAGATATGGTCATTCAGCCAGGTCATCAGCGGAAGATCGTCTGCCATGCCCCTGAACAGGCTCATGGCCGCGTGGCCGTGCATGTTGATCAGGCCGGGCATGACGACGTGGTTCGGAAGATCAACGGTTTCCCGGGTTCTGAACGATCTGTCCGCCTGTTCCTGGGGAATGACTGCGGCAAGGCGGTCACCCTGGATAATCACTGCATAATGCTCAAGTACCGTGCCTGCCGGCTCAATCGGGATCAGCCAGCGCGCGTTGATGCGAATATCGGCTGCGGTGATAGTGTCTGCCGTCATTTATCCTGCCTTACAGCGCATGGCGCGGAGCTTCCACACCTTGAAAATGTAGCCCGGAAGTATAACCGTTATACTGGCAGTTTTCAGCGCTGAAAAACCGGAGCAGTCTTCTATGACAACAACCCCGAAACCCTCCCAAGAACGGGCCATTGGCACCGTTGCGATTCGCTGGCACGGCAGCAGTCTTGAGCTGCTGGATCAACGCCTGCTGCCGGGAGAGGAGCACTGGATAACGCTGGAAGGCGCTGCCGGTGTAGCGCAGAGTATCCGGGATATGGTGGTTCGGGGCGCTCCTGCAATCGGCATCAGTGCAGCCTACGGGGTGGCCCTTGCGGCCAGACATGCCGGTGGCGGGGACTGGAAGGCCGAAATCAAACAGGCCATTCGCGAGCTTGCAGCTTCACGTCCGACCGCAGTAAACCTGTTCTGGGCGCTGCAGCGCATGGAAAGGATTTTCCATGCGTGCCATTCGCTGGACGAAGCGGTAAAACGCCTGGCCTCGGAGGCCCGGGCCATACATGAGGAAGACCTGGCCGCCAACTTTGCCATGGCGGACCATGCCCTTGAGTTTATCGGAGCAGAGGCACCGTTTTCGGTGCTGACCCATTGCAATACCGGTGCATTGGCCACCGGGGGCTACGGTACGGCACTGGGCGTTGTTCGTCGTCTCCATGAGGAAAAGCTGCTGGCAGACGTCTATGCCGACGAGACTCGCCCCTGGCTTCAGGGTGGCCGGTTGACGGCCTGGGAACTTTCACGCGACGGCATTCCCGTCACGTTGAATGCCGATGGTGCCGCTGCCGCCATCATGGCCCGGAAAGACGTACGCTGGGTGATCGTCGGCGCGGATCGAATAACTGCCAATGGTGATGTGGTCAACAAGATCGGCACCTACAGCCTGGCGGTTCTGGCCCGCCATCACAAAGTGGGCTTCATGGTGGTCGCGCCTTCAAGCACGGTGGACATGGCCACGGCGTCAGGGGCAGATGTGGCCATTGAGGAGCGCGACGGCATTGAGATCCGGGAGATACGCGGTATCGGGTTGGCGCCGGAAGGCATCAACGTATTCAATCCGGTCTTTGACGTGACACCGGCAAGCCTGATCGACGCGATCGTTACTGAAAAGGGCGTGGTGCATAACCCGAATATAACCGGTATGCAGGCGTTATTTGGTTGACGGTGGGGTGCGCTCCGGCTGCTTCTTTTTGGCGGCAGGCTTGTCAGGTGACCTTTTCACGTCGGGGTGCTTTTCCTCGTAGGTGGCCCTGAGTTCGGCCACCTGCCGTTCCTGCTCCTCAATAAAGTGCAGGGACATTTCAAAGCTTTGACGGGTGAACTCCAGCACTTTCTGGAAACCTTCATCCGAGAGCGTGCGAGCGTCATCATGCCGGCGGAAGATGTTGATAAACTCCCGCTCCCGCTCAAATTGCAGGGGCAGTCTCGCCACGCCCCAGTCATTCAGAATCTGCCAGACTTCGGGATTGTAGTTGCGCGTGGTGCGCATGATGAACGGGATGGGATCGTTTCTGGCAATGAGGGCTGCCAGACGTAGTATCAGTTCGAAGGACAGGGTGGTGGTGCCGTTCTCTATAGCCTCCAGGACGGACTTGTCCCGCAGGTTAAGGGCCTCGCTCATTTCAGATACGGTGAGGCCGGCCACTTCGCGGATGTCTTTGAGAGACTGGCCTGCTGTGAGCATTGCCCGCAGCTGATCCTGGGAATTGATCAGTGCCCGGCCCACCCGAAGAGACGTATCCGTCGCCTTGACCCCGAAGCGGAGCGCAGACCCGGTAAGGCTTGCCAGGCGGTCGATCAGGCCTTCCGGCGTTCGTTCCTGAGCCGCCGGTTTCTCCAACCCTTCCACTTCCTCCAGGGAGCGCATGGCATGTAGCGCGTCCAGTAGCATGTCTTGCAACATCCGTGCTTTCTGGTGGCTATCCTGTCCGCCTGCGTCCTGCTCAGTCATGAGACTTGGAGCTGCCTGTTCAACGTGTCACTGCGGCGGCCGGAGACTGTGCCGCAAATTGCTGGGGATCCAGGATCGATGCCATGCGGTTATCAAGGTCCAGCATGTCGGCCATGATATGTCCACCTTCCCGTATCACGAAATCCAGCTCCTCATCGGTGGAATTCAGGTCCGCCGCCTGCTGGTCTTGCCAGTCTTCAAGGTCTTCCAGCGACTCGAACGGTGTCTGGCCTTTCAGTTCACGACGGGCATTTGCGATCGTGAGCCGTGTGCGTTCAATCTGTTCGTGCTCAGCGCGGCGTTCTTCCAGGTTGAGGCTGACGCTGTCGGTGGCGCGCTGTTTGGTCAGGAAGTCGATCTCCTGCTTCAGCAGGCTGAACTCAGGGTTGGTTGAGAACCGCTCTTCGTGCCGCTTGCGAAGCTCATCGATAATGCCGCTGAAATCGAAGTAGCGTGTATGCGGCACGGCCTCGATCTGGTCCCAGGGCAGGGCATGATCCAGGGCGTCCTCACCGATGCGGGTCTTGTCGATACGAGAAGGAATCTCGATGTCCGGGATAACCCCTTTGTGTTGCGTGGAGCCGCCGGATACCCGATAGAACTTGGACTGGGTGATCTTGAGTTGCCCGTGGTTCAGGGGACGCACAGCCTGAACGGTGCCCTTACCAAAGGTCTGGGAACCGACAACCAGTCCGCGGCCATAGTCCTGGATGGCGCCGGCGAAAATTTCGGACGCTGACGCACTCATGCGGTTGGTGAGTACCACCAGAGGCCCGTTGTAGGCCACGGAAGGATCCTCGTCATTGAGTACCTGCACATCGTTATTGGCGTTGCGAATCTGAACGGTGGGGCCCTTGTCAATAAACAGGCCGACCAGATCATTGGCTTCGTGCAGCGCACCACCGCCGTTGTTTCGCAAATCCATCACCAGGCCGTCAACGCCGTCGGCTTCGAGCTCCGCAATCAGGTTGCGGACATCGCGGGTCGTGCTCTTGTAATTCGGGTCACCAGCCTGCATGGCCTGGAAATCCGCATAGAACGTGGGGATGGTAATGACGCCAATCGTATATTCCTTGCCACCACGTTCAAGACGTATGGTGTCCTTGCTGGCGCTCTGCTCTTCCAGCTTTACTTCATCGCGTTTGATGGCGATGGTCTCGGTAATGGTCTCGTCGGAGGCATTGGCCGGAATCACTTCCAGTGTGACGGTCGAATTGCGCGGCCCACGAATCAGATCCACCACTTCGTCCAGACGCCAACCGATCACATTCACCGGCTTTTCGTCTTCCTGTGCGACAGAAACAATGCGATCTGCGGGCTCAAGCTGACCCTGCTTGGAGGCGGGCCCGCCGGGTACCAGTCTCACCACCTTGGTGTATTCGTTGTCCGACTGAAGCACAGCACCGATGCCTTCCAGTGAAAGGCTCATGTTGATATTGAAGTTTTCTGAGGTGCGCGGCGAAAAGTAGGACGTGTGCGGGTCCCACATGCCGGTAAACGCATTCATATAGGCCTGGAAGGCATCTTCACTGCGGGCCTGGTACGCGCGCTTCAACTGGCCTTCGTAGCGGCGGCGCAGGGTTTCAACGATGGCTTCGTCTTCTGCCCCGTTCAGGCGCTGAGCCAGCACCGCATTTTTAATGCGCTTGACCCAGAGATCGTCCAGGGCCTCGGCGTTCGATTCCCAGTCCGCTTTCGAGCGGTCGACCAGAATACTTTCGTTGGCCGAGAAATCCAGCGTGTCGATGCCCTTGTCGATTGTTTCCAGAGCAAACTGGAGGCGCTCGATAATCCGTTGCTGAACCAGATTGTAAATATCGAATCCGGGCTGAAGCTGACCTGTTTTCAGGGCAGAGCCGAGTTGAGTGCGGATTTTGTCGAACTTCGCAATGTCGTCCTGCGAAAGATAGATTCTCTGCCCGTCGAGGTAATCCAGGTAGGCATCAAACACATCTCCGGAGAGTTCATCGCTGATTCCGAGGTCCCGGAAGTGGGTAAACTGCAGTTGACGGGCGATCAGGATATTGGCTCGCGCCTGATCAATCGTCGGTGCAACTGGCTCGTACACGTCTGGAGTTTCAACGTTCGCATGAAGCCCCAGTGGCGCAGACAGCAGCAATGCTACAGTCATTGCCTTGCACACCCCGAACCGAACAGATCCGGCCGAAGAGCGACGAGCCATAATTCTTTCCGCGATGGTCATAAATGCTTACCCGACGGTGTTGGTAGCCCCTCGGTTTGCGAGGGAGTGTCTACCCGTGACTTATTAAATTTATTGTAGGCAAGCACTACACCCGATGCCATAGGCAGGGCGTATCGGATCGTGACAATCTGTCCATGAAGACGCCACGTTCGTAACTGAGGGATCATCGGGGTTGAGGCGTGTTGCACACGGGGAAACTGCCGGGAGAATCGGTAAATCCTCCCGGCAGCAGACGTGCAGAGGCTGAATCAGGCGAACGGTGTGTTCGTTTCCGCCTTTTCCTGCAACAGTCTGGGTGGTGCAAAGCGTTCACCATAGGTCTCGGCGAGCGCCGATGCCCGCTCCGTGAATGCTCTCACGCCATACTGATTGATGAACTGAATCGCGCCACCGGTCCACGGCGCATAGCCAATGCCAAAGATACTGCCGATATTCGCATCCTCTACCGTTCGCAATACGCCTTCCTCCAGACAACGAACGGTTTCGATGGCCTGAATGAAGAGGATCCGGTCTTTCAGCTCCTGCAGTTTGACCGTTCTTGCCTTCTCCGCATTCACGAACAGAGTTTCCAGCTCCGGCCAGAGGTGTTTCTTGCCGTTGGCAGGGTACTCGTAGAAGCCCGCGCCCGCAGCCTTGCCCTTGCGGCCATGTTCGTTGACCATCGCATCAGTGACGGCCTCCGCTGGGTGGGGATTCCAGGTTCCGCCGGCGGCTTCGGTATCCTTCCTGCTCTGATCCCGGATGTGTTGCATCAGGGTCATGCTGACTTCGTCGGAAATCGCCAGTGGCCCGACGGGCATACCGGCCAGCACCCCCGCGTTTTCAATGCTCGCTGGATGAATACCTTCGCCAAGCATGCAGATGCCCTCGTTGACGAAGGTCCCAAAGACCCGCGAGGTAAAGAACCCTCGACTGTCGTTGACCACCACGGGAATCTTTCCGATCTGCTGAACGTAGTCAAACGAGCGCGCCAGGGTTTCATCCGAGGTTTTTTCGCCGACGATGATTTCTACCAGCTGCATCTTGTCGACCGGTGAGAAGAAATGCAGGCCAATGAAGTTCTCGGCGTTCGCAGAGGCTCCGGCGAGCTGGGTAATGGGGATGGTTGAGGTGTTGGACGCAAAAATCCCGTTTGCCACCAGTTTGGGTTCCGCTTCCTGGGTCACTTTTGCCTTCAGTCCACTGTCCTCGAAGACCGCCTCGATCACCAGGTCACAGCCTTCCAGATCGTCTGACGAATCGGTGGCCTTGATGCGGCTCAGGATGTCTGCCTTCTGTTCTTCCGTCATTCGGCCACGACTGACTTTCTTGGCGAGCAGGTTCTCCGAGTAGCTTTTGCCTTTTTCGGCATTTTCAACGGAGACGTCTTTCAGCACCACATCGATACCCCGTGTCGCCGTTGAATAGGCGATACCTGCGCCCATCATGCCTGCGCCCAGAACACCCACCTTGCGGAAGGTTTCTTTCTCAACGCCCTCGGGGCGGCTGCCGCCCGCCTTGATGGCGTTCAACTGGAACCAGAAGGTGCCGGTCATGTTCTTGGCAACCTGGCCGATCACCAGTTCCGCAAAATACCGGGTCTCGATCAGGCTGCCGTTATCGAAATCGACCTGAGCGCCTTCAACGGCAGCAGAAAGTATGCGCTCCGGGGCCGGATAGCAGCCTTTGGTCTTCTGCTTCAGCATGGCCGGAGCGATCGCCAGCTTCTGCGCCATGGCAGGATGGTGGGGCGCGCCACCCGGGAACCTGAAGCCTTTCTGGTCCCACGGCTGCTGACATTTCGGGTTGGCCTCAATGAACGCTCGGGCTTTCGTGATCATATCGTCGGCAGAATCTGCCAGTTCGTTGATAATGCCGGCCTTGAGCGCAGCTTTCGGATTTACCTTTTTGCCTTCCATCAGGAACGGGAAGGCTGCCTCCAGGCCAATCATTCGAGGCAGTCGCTGGGTGCCGCCGCCACCTGGCAGCAGGCCCAGAGTCACTTCCGGCAGTCCAAGTTGAATGCTGTCGTCATTGATGGCGACACGGTAATGACAGGCGAGGGCAATCTCGAGGCCGCCACCCAGGGCGGAGCCGTTGATGGCTGCCACCACGGGTTTTCCGGTGGTTTCCAGAAACCGCATGTGCGATTTCAGGCCGTTGACCATATCCTCGAAAGTCCCGGCGTCTTCGCGCGTGACCTTATGCAGTTCTTTCAGGTCGCCGCCGGCAAAAAACGTCTTTTTGGCGGAGGCAATGATGATGCCGCGAATGTTATCCAGGTCTTCCTTCACTTTTGCGGCGGTTTCCGACAGGGCGTCCCGAAAAGCAGCGTTCATGGTGTTGGCGGACTGGCCGGGCATATCGATGGTGAGGGTCAGGATCTGGTCTGAACCCAGTTCGTAACGAATAGCACTCATAATTGGTTCTCCTGGAAAAGTGGACGGGTTCAGACGCGCTCAATGATGGTGGCAATGCCCATGCCGCCACCGACGCACAGTGTGGCCAGGCCGTAGCGCAGCTCGCGCCGCTCCAGCTCATCCAGCAGGGTGCCAAGGATCATGGCGCCGGTGGCACCCAGCGGGTGGCCCATGGCGATAGCCCCGCCGTTCACGTTCACTTTTTCGCCGGGAACCGAGAGTTCCCGCTGGAAGCGCATAACCACAGAGGCGAAGGCCTCGTTCACTTCAAACAGATCGATCTGATCGGCAGTCATGCCCGCCTTTTCCAGTGCCTTGCGCGCTGCCGGGGCGGGGCCGGTGAGCATGATGGTGGGGTCTGTGCTGGTCACGGCCGTGGCGATGATGCGAGCGCGCGGCGTCAGCCCCATGGCTTTGCCCTTGGCTTCACTGCCGATGAGCATGGCGGTGGCACCGTCGACGATACCTGAGGAGTTGCCGGCATGATGAACGTGGTTAATCTTCTCCACGTAGTGGTATTTCTCCCGGGCGACACCGTCGAAGCCCATCTCGCCCATCATCTGGAAGGAGGGTTTCAGGCCGGAAAGGCTTTCCAGGGAAGTGTTGCCACGCACATGCTCATCGCGATCAAGGATCACCACGCCATTCTGGTCAGTGATCGGAATGATGGACTTCGCAAAGTAGCCGTTCTGCCAGGCATTGGCCGCTTTCTGCTGGGATTTCACGGCAAAGCCATCAACGTCTTCACGGCTGAAGCCCTCGAGGGTGGCAATCAGGTCTGCGCCGATGCCCTGGGGCATGAAACCGGTATGCAGATTGGTTTCCGGATCTGTGGCCCAGGCTCCGCCGTCGGAGCCCATGGGCACACGGGACATGGCCTCCACGCCGCCGGCAACCACCATGTCTTCCCAGCCAGAGCGAACTTTCATGGCCGCCAGATTCACGGCTTCCAATCCGGAGGCGCAGAAACGGTTCAGGGTGACGCCCGCCACTTTTTCATCCCAGTCAGCGGCCAGCGCTGCCGTCTTGGCGATATCTGCACCCTGGTCACCCACGGCGGTTACGCAGCCCATCACAATGTCGTCCACCTGGGCGGTATCCAGGCTGTTCCTCTCCTGCAGCGCATGGAGCACCGTGGTCAACAGCGAGATGGGTTTGACGCTGTGAAGTGATCCGTCTTTTTTTCCGCGCCCCCGGGGGGTGCGGACTGCATCGAAGATATAAGCCTCGGTGGTCATTGCTTGTCCTCTGGTCATATTGTTTTCGGGTTTGATTTACCGATGACACAACCATAGCCGGTTGCGGTTGCAGGGGGTAATGACGCGGGCTGCCAATCGCATTGGCGAAATTGCTCATGAACCATGACAAGGAGGGGGCTGGCTTCTATGGTGTTAGAAACCGCAGACGAATTTGGGAGGCGGAAGCCATGTCTCTGCGAGATGCAATCGACAATTTCTACGAGCGGCTGGTGGTGGATGCCATCGAGGCAACGCGGGAGGAGTCTGACACAGCGGACTATCTGACCGATGTTATGTGCGTGGCTCTCAACCGACTGCCCACACGGTATTACCGGCATTCAATCGATATGATGTTTTACTTGGCGGACGAGGAACTCAAGGGGATGAAACAGAAATCCCTGGCCGCCGTAAAGGAAGCCAGGGAATTCGTCAGGGAACATCAGCGGGAGTAGACCGCTGGGCGCCTCAGGCCTCGTTCAGATTGGCGATAGCCCTGTTCAGTCGCTCAGCGAGCTCCGTGTCCGCGTTTTTGCCAGTGCCACCCAGGCACCAGGCTGCCAGCAGTTTCTCTACATCCTGCATTTGATCCGTGCTGTTGTCGGCGGAACCCATGCCATTGGCAAGGCGCTGAACCTGGATTTCCATGCGGCGCTGCTGATCGGCTTCGGGGGAGGGCACGCCGCAAAGGATTTCTGCGCGAATCACCAGCTCGACCGGATCGCTGGCGTCTGACGTTTCGGCCAGCGCAGCCCAGTGCTGAGGCGCTGATTCACTGCTGGACTGGCCCGCTGTGGCCGCCATCACCAGAGACTGCCAGGAAGCCATTTTTGCCTGCAGTCTCAGAGCCGAGAGAATCTTGCTCAGCCGCTGCTTTTCTTGCTGGACCTGTTCCCTGACGCCTTTTGAGAGCGTAGCGGCATCAATATCCTTGAGCGTCGCCAGGGCCGCAGTGACTGCCTGTTCGTCACTTTCCGGGGATATTCCTGAAACCTTATTCAGGCCTGCTTGCGCCGTCTCGTCGGCGGCACGTGATGCCTGCTGCTGTTCCGAGCGCTCGGCATCACGGCGGGCGAAGATCTGGTCACAGGCCTTTCGGAACGCTTGCCATAGTTTGCGGTCTTCCCGATGGCGGGTGATTCCGATGGCTTGCCAGTCTCCCTGGAGGGCCTTGGCCTGGTTCATGGCCTCCTGAAGCGGCTCGTGTTCGACCAGGGCCTGGGCCTTGTCCACGATCGTCTGTTTCAGGCCTTCGTTCTTGCGCCGTTCCTCGTCCAGGGGTGCTTCCAGCCTCTTGAGCAGTTCATCGAAGCGCTTTTGAACGGCCCGATTGTCGCGGAATTCCACTGGCCAGGCCTCTTTCCACTCCTGGCGGGCGGTCTGGTGGATTCGTTCCGCGGCTTTCCAGTCGATGGAAGACCAGTCGGCATTGTCCAGGAAGCTTTCGAGCTGCTCGCAAATGGCGGACCGTTTTTCCAGATTGGCCTGTTTGAGGCCGGACTTGGCAGAGAAGTAGGCCTTGCAGGGCTCGTAAGCCTTGTCCGAGGCAGCTTTGAACCGGGACCACAGCGAGCGATCTGAAGAGCCGCCGAGATCGCGCCACTCATTCTGCAACTCCTTGATTCGCTCGGCCTTTGCTTCCGGATCCATTGGCTGCTCTGCCAGGTATTCCATTTGCTCGCACAGGGCAATCTGCTTGGGTTCCGTGGCGAAGCCCTGCCAGTCCGAGAGTTCACGCAATTGCCCGGTAAGCAGCTGCATACGCGCCTGATAGGGTTTTGCGTGGCGCTGGTCCAGATCCCGGAAGTGCTGTTGTGCCGTTTTGAAGAGCTGTTTGGATTCTTTCAGCTGTTTGGCCTCCAGAGCCTCCTCCAGTTGCCTGATTTCGGCCTCAAGGCGATTCGTCAGAGCTTTCTGTTGCTCCTGGTCAACTCGGGGCTCTGCCGGTTTCTTGCGTTTGCCGGCCAGCTTCCGCAATGGCTCCAGTAGTGCCGGGATGGGATAGCCTTCCGGCCAGTTGATCTCGGCAACCAGTGTCTTTGCCTGGGCACGCTGCTCGTCGGTGGCATCGTCTGCGCGCTCGAGCAGTGCGCCAAGTTCGACGATGGTTTCCCGTTCCTGGGTAATCCGACGGACAGAACTCAGGTAATTGCGCAGTGCCAGCATGGCGTTTTCGTAGGCTTTCTGTTCCTGCTTCTCCACTGCCGTATCCCGGGTTGCTTCCAGCCAGCGGTTTTCCTGAGTTTTCTGGAGTGCATCCAGGGACGCCAGTGAGGGCAGTGTTTCAGGCGGTTGAGACTTGAGCTCGTCCAGTGTGCGGGTCAGCAGATCCAGGGTTTCCTGACGTTGCAGCTTCTGCTCGCGCTGGCGCTTTTCATCTTCCGCCGCAGATTGCAGGGCCGCAATGCGCTCTTTGCACAGGTGAACCGCTTCGAGAAAGGCCTGGGCCTGTTCCGGTGAGGCGTGTGTTTCCACCTCTGTCCATTGTTTCAGCAGGGCATCGAGCCGGGCCCCATAAAGCTTGGTATCGTCACTCTTCGCCTGATCCTGCGCGTGGCGGGTAAGGGTAGCGATGGTCTGGCTGATGCTGTCCAGCCGGGCCTGTTCTTCGCGCCGCTGCTGCAGTGCCAGTTTAACGATCTGGTAGACACCTTTGTCACGGCCTTTGGCCTGTTTCTGCACGTCCTGCAGGCTGGCTTCGTCGGTCAGTCTGCCTGCAGCGGACTGCCGGATATCCGCGGTAACGCCCTCAATGGCAAGCTTGGCCAGGACATCCTGGGATGGTGCGCTCTCCAGTGTTTTGAGCTGTTCTTCCCTCCGGTCAGTCCGGGTATCTTCCTGTTCGACAGGCTCTGGCTGGGTGGCTTTCCGCTGTTTTGGCGTTGCCTCGGTTGTCTTGCGGGATTTGAACAGTTTCTGGATGAACGCGGCCATAAGAGTATCCTTGGGTGTTGAAACCAGTTCACGGTGTCGGGCAAAGTTGTGCCGCCACCGGCCGTCGGCATCCGGTCAGGGATACCGGGTAGTTTGACTGGTCAGCCTGAGGTGCTGGCCAGCAGGAAAAATTCGCGGCTAGTCTAGCGTTTTGTATGCGTGTGCGGAAAGGGTCTGTATGGCAAAACAGGAAAATGACAACGATCAGGATTACAAGGCCCGGGCAACGGCACTCAGGTTGCTTGCCAGGCGCGAGCACAGTCGCCTCGAGTTAAGCCTTAAACTCCGCCAAAGAAAGCTGCCGGGCGACATTATTAACGCTGTTCTGGATGATTACGAGAAAGAGGGTTGGCTAGACGATGATCGGTTTGCTGACGTCTACGCCCGCCAAAGAATGGACCTTGGTTACGGACCGCTACGGATTCTTGGCGAACTTCAGCAGCGCGGGGTCCACAAGACTCCGGAGTGTGTTGCCGAGATGGCGGAGGAGGATTGGTGTCAGCGAGCTATCGGTATCCGCGATAAGCGTTTCGGCCTGGCGGATCTGAGTGACGACTGGGACGAAAAAGTGCGGCAGGCGCGTTTTCTGAATCGTAGGGGCTTTTCCGCCAGTCAGGTGGAGCGCGCGCTCGAGGCTCGTAGCGAATAGCCGGCGGAAATCAGATTCTTCAAAGGGTTGGCGGTATCATGCCCAGTTCTGCGGGCAGGCCGGCCCTGAGCTTTCCGTCCGTTTGCAGCTCGCCTGATCGGCCTTCCGGCGCCCGGCTTTCCTCCATCTGTACGATCTGTTCCTCTGCTTCGGTCGCCGGGATACCCGGCTGGTTGAGCCGGGCGAGTACATCGTAATAGCGCCGTATATTCTGGACGTAGATCACCGGTTCGTGGCCCCGGGCATAGCCAAAGCGGGTCTTGGTATACCATTCCTTCTCGGCCAGTAACGGCAGGAATTCCTTTACGTCCATCCACCGGTCAGGGTCTCGTCCCGCGCCTTCTGTAAGTCGTCGGGCGTCCTCCAGATGCCCGAAACCCACGTTGTAGGAGGCGAGGGCGAACCAGGTGCGGTCTGGCTCCGGGATTCGTTCCGGGATTTTTTCGTGCACGATCCGGAAATACTTGGCGCCGCCCTGAATGCTTTCTTCGGCGTCCAGGCGGTTATTGATGCCGATATGGCTGGCGGTGTTCCTGGTCAGCATCATCAGTCCACGGACCCCGGTGGGCGATACCGCATTGGGGCGCCAGTGGGACTCCTGGTAACCAATGGCTGCGAGCAGTCGCCAGTCCATGTTGAACTCGCGGGCATAGTCGCGAAACAGCGACTCGTATTTGGGCAACCGGTTCTCCACATGATGCATGAAGGTTCGGGCACCCACGTAATTCAGTCGATCAAGGTGGCCATAGAAGCGCTCGGAAATCTGGGCCAATGTTCCGTTGGTCTCGAGACTTTCCAGGAACTGGCGGGCCGCTTTTGCCAGGGAATCATCCTGCGCTGACGGGAAAAACCAGGCCAGTTCACCGGGTTCTCCAAGGGTAAAGGCCTCCTTCACCATCGGGTAGAATACGTGGTTAAGGTCGAGCTCGTTGGAGGAAACCATTGCGTAGGGGAATTCGCCGCTTTCAACGCGGGACAGAACGCCCGCGGCGTCCAGTCCGGGATGCACCTCCCATTCAAGCTCTGCGTTTTCCCGGCGGGCTTCATTCAGGCGGTGCTCGTGGTTGCTGTCGGATACCACGTGCACCGTTTTCCCGATCAGGTCTTGTAATGATTCAGGCCGCTCGACATCGCGGTTATAAACCAGGATCGACTGGGCGGTGATGCCGGTCGCTACGGTGCGATACTGATTGGCAGTATGGGGTTGCCTGGAGAGCCCGAGCATCCCGAAGTGGGCGTAGTTCTTTTCCAGAACGGACAGGATTTCTGTGTTGTTATCGGCAACGCGGACCCGGAGCTTTACGCCAAGTTCCTCGGCGAACAGTTTTGCCAGTTCGTAATCATAGCCGGTGGGGCCGTCTTCACTTTCCACATAGATAGACGGCGCCGTCCGGGTAATCACATGCAGCACCCCCTCATCACGGATTTCCTGGAGAGTGCTGGGCTGTGAGCATCCGGTCAGTATCAGGGCAGTGCCGAGGAAGAAAACAATCCCGGCGGATGCGCTTTTGAAAGCAGCAAATATCTTTGGCAAGTCCATGGACTCCGTCACGGCTGGATCATCTGGTTGTAGCGTCGCATAAAGCCACGCAACCTTGTCTATCCTGAGCGTGGAATTCCTTTCCACACATTCAATGATCCTTGGTGTCGGAGGCCTGGTCAATAAAGCTGGTTAATTAATGTGCAAAACAATGTTAATTGTACAGCCCGGGATTAACGCCTCAAGCGCTGTATCCTGACCCCGCTTTCGAGTATCATGTCGGCCTTTCAAATTGCACCCAGACTTCCCCGTTTCGCGCGATACAGGTTGATATCATGCTTGAACTTCGCGGCGCTCCCGCGCTCTCGCCATTCCGCTCCCGCAAATTGCATTCCCGGATTCAGGATATCGTGCCTGAAATCGAGCATGTTTATGCTGAGTTCATGCACTTTGTTGACCTGGAGGCAGACCTCTCGGACGCGGAGCAAGCTATTCTGGACCGGCTCCTGACCTATGGCCCGAGTGTGCCGGTGGAAGAGCCTGACGGCGTGCTTTTCCTGGTTGTGCCTCGCCCCGGCACGCTCTCGCCCTGGTCCAGCAAGGCAACGGACATCGCCCGGAACTGTGGCTTGCGGCAGATACATCGGATTGAGCGGGGCACGGCCTATTACATTCGTTCGGGGCGCAAGCTTGGCCTGGAACAACGCGAGAAAATCGCAGCGCTGCTGCATGACCGCATGACTCAGAAAGTATTTCATGAGATGGGCGGCGCAGAGCTGTTGTTCAGCCATGAAGAGCCTCGGCTCCTGGGGAGGGTGCCAGTTCTCGCCGGTGGCCGCGATGCCCTGGTGGAAGCCAACTCGCGCCTGGGGCTGGCGCTTGCCGAAGATGAAATTGACTACCTGGTTAAGTCCTTCACGGATCTTGAACGGGATCCGACCGACGTGGAACTCATGATGTTCGCCCAGGCGAACTCCGAGCATTGTCGCCACAAGATATTCAACGCGTCCTGGGATATTGACGGCGAGGGTCAGGAAAAATCCCTGTTCGCCATGATCCGGAATACCTTCGAAATGAACAGCGAGGGCGTGCTATCGGCCTACAAGGACAATGCCTCGGTTATTCGGGGTAGTCGTGGTGGCCGCTTCTTCCCGGACCCCGAGACGGGTGTCTACGGATATAACGAAGAAGAAATCCATATTCTGATGAAGGTGGAAACGCACAACCACCCGACGGCGATTGCTCCTGCCGCCGGCGCCGCCACGGGCTCCGGCGGCGAAATTCGCGACGAAGGTGCTACCGGCCGGGGTTCCAAGCCCAAAGCGGGTCTGACTGGTTTCACAGTCTCAAACCTGAATCTGCCGGACGATCCCCAGCCATGGGAAATCAACTACGGCAAACCTGAACGCATCGCTTCACCGCTCGACATCATGATTGAAGGGCCTATTGGTGGCGCGGCATTCAATAACGAATTCGGACGTCCCAACCTGGCGGGCTACTTCCGGACCTTTGAGGAGAAAGTGCCCGGAGCCGCCGGCGAAGAAGTCCGCGGTTACCACAAGCCGATCATGATTGCCGGTGGTCTTGGCAATATTCGTGAGGAGCATGTTGAAAAGGGCAATATCCCGGTGGGCGCGAAACTCATCGTGTTGGGTGGGCCCTCCATGCTGATCGGTCTGGGCGGTGGTGCGGCTTCGTCCATGGACTCGGGCTCCAGTAACGAAAATCTGGACTTTGCGTCAGTGCAGCGGGACAACCCCGAGATGGAGCGTCGGTGTCAGGAAGTTATCGACCGCTGCTGGCAGATGGGCGACAAGAACCCTATTGCGTTCATCCATGATGTGGGCGCCGGTGGTCTGTCCAACGCTATGCCTGAGCTTGTCAAAGATGGCGGTCGCGGGGGTAAATTCGAGCTTCGCGACATTCCCAGTGACGAGCCGGGAATGTCTCCGCTGGAAATCTGGTGTAACGAATCCCAGGAACGGTATGTGATGGCAGTGGCTCCGGAAAACCTGGAGCAATTTGACGCCCTGTGCCGCCGCGAGCGCTGCCCCTATGCCGTGATAGGCGAGGCGACAGAAGCTCATCATCTGGAATTGGGCGATTCCTACTTCGACGACAAGCCGGTTGATCTGCCGATGGAAGTGCTGTTCGGCAAACCGCCGCGCATGCATCGGAGTGTCAGCCGCGCTTCCTTTACGAAGCCCATTTTCGACTCCACCAAAATCGATCTGGATGATGCCATTCGCCGCGTTCTGCGTCTGCCGTCTGTTGGCTCCAAGAGCTTTTTGATCACCATTGGTGACCGGACCATTACCGGCCTGGTTGCTCGGGATCAGATGGTTGGGCCCTGGCAGGTTCCGGTGGCTGATGTGGCTGTGACGGCCACCTCCTTCGATGTTCGCACCGGTGAAGCAATGGCCATGGGCGAGCGCACGCCGGTCGCCACGATCGATGCGCCCGCGTCCGGTCGCATGGCCGTCGGTGAAGTGATTACCAATATGGCGGCAGCGCCGATCGGCAAGTTGGCCGATATCCGGCTCTCTGCAAACTGGATGGCCGCTGCTGGCCACCCGGGTGAAGATGAGAATCTCTACGAGACCGTTCGCGCCGTAGGCATGGAATTGTGCCCGGAGCTTGGAATCACGATCCCCGTGGGCAAGGACTCCATGTCCATGAAGACCATGTGGGAAGAAGACAGCGGCGAACAGAAAAGCGTGACTGCACCGCTTTCATTGATTGTCAGTGGTTTTGCACCGGTTATTGATGTTGCAAGGACGCTGACTCCCCAGCTGGTCAAGGATGCTGGCGAGACAGATCTGATCCTCGTGGATCTTGCTGCTGGCCAGAACCGCCTCGGGGGCTCCGCTCTGGCTCAGGTTTACCGTCAGGTCGGTGCAGTTGCACCGGATCTGGATGACCCGGAGGACATCAAGGCTTTCTTTGCGGTTATTCAGGGTCTGAACAGCGACGGTAAGCTCCTGGCCTATCACGATCGTTCAGACGGCGGCCTGTTCGTCACCCTTGCTGAAATGTGTTTCGCCGGCCACTGTGGGGTTGATATCAAGCTGGATGGCCTCGCCGAGGATCGCAGTCAGTTTGCCCGGGAACTTTTTAATGAAGAGCTGGGTGCCGTCATCCAGGTACGCAGGGAAGACACCGGTTTTGTCCTGCAGCAGTTCTCTGCCGCGGGTCTTGGGGATTACATCAGTGTTATCGGTAGCCCGAATGATACTGACAACCTTCGCCTGACCTTCGAAGGTAGCACTGTGGTGGATGAATCCCGGGTGGAGCTCCAGCGCCTGTGGTCCGAGACCAGTTACCGTGTTCAGTCGCTCCGGGATAACGCCGATTGCGCTCGTGAAGAATTCGATAACCTGCTTGACGCAGAGGATCCCGGTCTCCACGCCGAACTCTCTTACGACATCAACGACGACGTGGCTGCCCCTTATATCAACAAGGGAGCCCGTCCAAAAGTTGCGGTTCTGCGGGAGCAGGGTGTCAATGGTCAGGTTGAGATGGCAGCCGCATTCGACCGTGCCGGCTTCGATTCTGTCGACGTGCATATGAGCGATCTGCTCTCCGGCCGGGTTACGCTGGAAGGCTTTAACAGCCTGGTTTCCTGTGGCGGTTTCTCCTACGGTGACGTTCTGGGCGCTGGCGAGGGTTGGGCCAAGTCGATTCTGTTCAGCGATCGCGTCAGGGACCAGTTTGCGGCGTTCTTTAATCGCCAGGACACGCTGGCGCTGGGTGTGTGCAATGGCTGTCAGATGCTCTCCAATCTTCACGAACTGATTCCGGGAAGTGAGGGCTGGCCACGTTTCGTACGCAACCAGTCCGAGCAGTTTGAGGCGCGCCTGGTTATGGCTGAGGTGATGCCGTCACCGTCGGCGTTCATGGATGGCATGGCCGGTTCCCGTATGCCGATTGCCGTTGCTCACGGCGAGGGCAGGGTTGAGTTTGCCAGCGGCACCTCGGCAGAAGCTCTCTCCGAGAACGAGTTGGTGGCGCTGCGCTATGTGGATAATCGGGGGCAGGCGACCGTACGCTATCCCTACAACCCGAATGGATCCGAAGCCGGTATTACTGGTGTGACGACGCGCGATGGCAGGGTCACCATCATGATGCCGCATCCCGAGCGAGTGTTCAGGGCTGTCCAGCATTCCTGGCGCCCCTCAGAATGGCAGGAAGATGGTTCCTGGATTCGCATGTTCCGAAATGCGAGACGCTGGTTCGGCTGATTTTCCGTTCCAGTGACAAGCCGGTTTTGGGTGCGCTCAACATGAGTGTTTATTCCAAAGCCGGCTTTTTTGTTTTGCGCCCTTTTTTTGGGCGTTTTTCAAGGGAAAAAATCGGCAAAAATGGCAAAAATCCCCTTGACTCAGTATTTTTATGCACATTGCTGGTGCCTCCCTGTTTGTTCTGTGCACAAAGAGCGGGAATTTGGTTCAACTTTTGCTCAAAAGTCATAACCAATTGAAAAATATAGAATAAATGAATCAGGTGATTTTGTCGCCAATTTAACGGAAGTGCAGTGATTACGGGGTTTGAGGGCGTGTTCCCAAAAACTTTCCCCAGAGTTATCCACAGATTCTGTGGGTAAGTATCTAAGCTATTAATCTGTACAAAAAATATCCGACCTGAAGGAGGTTTTTCGATGTACAAGATGTGTTATTTCGTTCCGGAGACTCACGTCGAAAAAACCAAACAGGCATTGTTCGATGCCGGCGCCGGTCGAATCGGTGATTACGATTCCTGTGCCTGGCAATGTCTTGGAAGAGGGCAGTTTCGTCCGCTTGAAGGAAGCGATCCGTTTCTCGGTCATGCCGGGGAGATTGAAGCGGTGGATGAATACAAGGTTGAGCTGGTTTGCGCCGACGAGCTGATAAAGGATGCTCTCGCGGCACTCAAGCAGGCCCACCCATACGAGGAGCCCGCTTACGAAATCTATCGAATGGAGGAATTGTAGTCGCCCGCGCTACTTGCGGTCTTTCGCCATGGGGTGGCGGATATCACTCACGTGAACCCCGAAGGATTCGCGGCTGTAGTCAGACAGGAAAAGTTCCAGGGTTCGCTTGACGGTCGGGAACGAGATTTCTTCCCAGGGAATCTCGTCCAGGCCGAACAGTCTGGATTCGAGGGACTCCTCACCTGCACCAAACTGACCGTCTTTCAGTGTGGCCCGGTAGAACATGTGAACCTGATTGATGTGCGGGACGTCGATGATGGAATAGAGGCCTTCAATGTTAACCTCTGCAAGCGCCTCTTCCATCGTTTCCCGCTCCGCGGCCTCGATGGTGGTTTCGGCGTTCTCCATGAAACCCGCAGGCAGCGTCCAGTAACCATAGCGAGGTTCGATAGCGCGGCGACACAGCAGTATCTGGCCCTCCCACACGGGCACCGTGCCGGCGACAATGCGTGGGTTCTGGTAATGTATGGTATCGCAGCTGACACAGACATAGCGGTGACGGTTATCGCCTTCGGGGATGCGTTGTTCAACCGGATGGCCGCATGTGCTGCAGTACTTCATGATTTTCCCCGTATACTTAAATTGGTTTGGTAGTCAGTTTAACGATCCCGGCTGCCTCTGTCTCATCCAACCTCCGGATGTACCGTGGAGATGAACATTGCGTGATTTACTTGCCGAGCGCCTGGCCGGCTATGCACCGCGCCAGTTGGCCCTGGATTATCCTGAGGCAGGCATACTGGTTCCGGTAACCGACGATCTGAAAAACCCGGAGATGATCTTTACGCTCAGGTCCGAGAATCTGAGCACCCATCGCGGGCAGGTCGCCTATCCCGGCGGCAAAAGGGATTCGGAAGATCCGTCTCTGGCAGCAACGGCGTTACGTGAAACCCATGAAGAGATCGGATTGCCGCCGGATCAAGTACAACTAATTGCGCCGCTCAGTCAGGTGATGTCCCGCTACGGAATTCTAGTTACACCTTACGTTGGTGTGATTCCCGGAGATCATCCTTTGGAGCCAAACCCCCATGAAATCGAAAGTGTATTCCGCGTGCCTCTATCGTTTTTTCTGGAAGACAGGCGGGAGCGCACAGATGCTCTGGATTTCCTGAACCATACGTTTTACGTACCCTGCTACCGTTGGGAACGCTACGAGATCTGGGGCCTGTCGGCAGTGGTTCTGGTTGACTTCCTGAACGCTGTGTACGATGCCGGAATCGATCTGCTTGAACCGCCTGAAGGAGGCTGAGAATGTTTTACCAGTTGAATGACCGAACGCCGGAACTGGAAGGTGAGGGTCACTTTGTGGCCGAGAACGCGTCGGTGATAGGCCGTGTCCGGCTGATGGATAAGGCCAGCGTCTGGTTCAATGCCGTTCTACGTGGTGACAACGAGTGGATCACCATTGGGCCTGAAACAAATGTTCAGGACGGTTCGGTACTGCATACAGACCCGGGTATGCCTCTTACTCTGGGTAAGGGTGTAACGGTTGGTCACAAGGTAATGCTCCATGGGTGCGAGATTGGTGATTACTCTTTAATTGGCATAAATGCTGTGGTTCTGAACGGAGCAAAGATTGGCAAGCACTGCCTGATTGGCGCCAATGCTCTCATTCCCGAAGGAATGGAGGTGCCTGACGGCTCCATGGTTGTCGGTTCGCCGGGCAAGATCAAGCGGGAGCTCAACGATAGCCAGAAGAAGATGCTGGAAATGAGTGCGCAGCACTATGTTCAGAATGCTGCCCGCTACGCCGATGAGCTCAAGCCCTGCGAGCCGAAAAAATGAGTGTTGCTGACAAGGTTCGATCGCCCTGCGTAAGCATCTGCGCGCTTGATGAAAATGACATCTGTGTGGGCTGCCATCGAAGTGGGGATGAGATCACCCTCTGGACCAGGATGGATGACGACGAACGGCGCGAGGTGCTCCGGAAAGTGGCGGAGCGCGAAAAAGGTTCCCTGATTCACGGCTAACATAGGTGTTGGTAAATCATGACTGACTCAGTTCGAATTGGTACTCCCCTTAAAGGTAATGCCTTCAGGGTTTTGTTTTGTGGATCCGGTGAGCTTGGCAAGGAAGTTGTCATTGAACTTCAGCGCTATGGCGTCGAAGTGATCGCTGTCGACAGATATGCGGATGCGCCTGCCATGCAGGTGGCGCATCGGAGCCATGTCATCGACATGCTGGACGGCGCCAGCCTGCGCAGTGTTATCGAACAGGAAAAGCCGGATCTGATTGTTCCGGAGATTGAAGCGATTGCCACGCCGGAGTTGGTAAAGCTCGAAGAGGAAGGCTATCGCGTCATCCCCACCGCCAGAGCGGTGAACCTCACCATGAACCGTGAAGGAATCCGGAGGCTCGCGGCTGAAGAGCTCGGGCTGCCTACCTCACCCTACCGCTTTGCGGGTACCCGGGAAGAATACCTTGCCGCCGTGAACGAAATAGGCCTGCCACTTGTGGTAAAGCCGGTCATGAGCTCGTCGGGCAAGGGGCAGAGTACCGTCAAGACCGAGGATGATATTGAAGCGGCCTGGGAATATGCCCAGTCTGGCGGGCGTGCCGGTAAGGGAAGGGTGATTGTCGAAGGCTTTGTGGACTTTGACTATGAGATTACCCTGCTCACCGTCAAGCACCGTGATGGCGTATCTTTTTGTGAGCCCATCGGGCACAGGCAGGAAGATGGAGACTATCGGGAATCCTGGCAACCACAGCCAATGGCCCCGCTGGCCTACGAGCGTTCGGCCGAAGTTGCCCGCGCTGTGGTCGAAAACCTCGGTGGCTATGGCATCTACGGTGTGGAGCTGTTTGTTAAGGAAGACAATGTCTGGTTCTCCGAGGTTTCGCCGCGTCCGCACGATACTGGCCTGGTTACGTTGGTCTCACAGGACCTGTCCGAATTTGCTCTGCATGCCCGAGCCATTCTGGGTTTGCCCATTCCCGCGATACGGCAGACTGGTCCCTCGGCATCAGCCGTGATTCTTCCTGAGGGCGATTCGGCGTCCGTATCGTATTCCGGTCTTGAGACAGCGCTTTCCGAGCCGGATACTCAATTGCGTTTGTTCGGCAAGCCCGAGTTGAAGGGGCGCCGTCGAATGGGCGTTGCCCTGGCGAAGGGCGCAACGGTGGATGAAGCGCGCAAGAAAGCTCGCGACTCGGCAAATTCGATTACCGTTGAACTGTGAGGTTCACCCAGGCCTGGCTCTGATCAGCCAGGCTTATGAAGGTTCGATGACGATTTCCGAAAAAATTCGGAACGAACCGTTGACACCTTCAGGCAGGTCTGTAGAATGCGCATCTCTTTCGAGGGGAGCACCGCTGAGGCGGCTGAGGAATCGAAAGATAACTGTTTGAAAGCGCTGAAGAAAATGAGTTTCAAAATTCTTCAGAAAGCAGTTGACAGGCAAGCGATTCACTGTAGAATGCGCGCCTCGAAACAAGCAGTAAGCCGGGTCATTTTTCGGCGCTTTCCGGAGACGGAAAACATCGAAAAATAAACGGTTGACAAGGCGGCGCTACGATGTAGAATACGCGGCCTTGATTGAGCAACAGCTCAAACGCTCTTTAAAAAGTTGACCAAGTAATTCGTGTGGGCGCTGGCCGAGGTATTTCGGATATGAAATATCAGGACAGTGACTCGTCGAAATTGAGTTTTGTCTTGAGCAAGAATAGAGAATCTTCGGATTCTTGTATGATTTAAACTGAAGAGTTTGATCATGGCTCAGATTGAACGCTGGCGGCAGGCTTAACACATGCAAGTCGAGCGGTAACAGGGGGTGCTTGCACCCCGCTGACGAGCGGCGGACGGGTGAGTAATGCATAGGAAACTGCCCAGTAGTGGGGGATAGCCCGGGGAAACCCGGATTAATACCGCGTACGCCCTTCGGGGGAAAGCAGGGGATCTTCGGACCTTGCGCTATTGGATGTGCCTATGTCGGATTAGCTAGTTGGTGGGGTAAAGGCCTACCAAGGCGACGATCCGTAGCTGGTCTGAGAGGATGATCAGCCACATCGGGACTGAGACACGGCCCGAACTCCTACGGGAGGCAGCAGTGGGGAATATTGGACAATGGGGGCAACCCTGATCCAGCCATGCCGCGTGTGTGAAGAAGGCTTTCGGGTTGTAAAGCACTTTCAGTGAGGAGGAAAACTCTGCGACTAATACTCGTAGGGCTTGACGTTACTCACAGAAGAAGCACCGGCTAACTCCGTGCCAGCAGCCGCGGTAATACGGAGGGTGCAAGCGTTAATCGGAATTACTGGGCGTAAAGCGCGCGTAGGTGGTTTGATAAGCGAGATGTGAAAGCCCCGGGCTTAACCTGGGAACGGCATTTCGAACTGTCAGGCTAGAGTATGGTAGAGGGTAGTGGAATTTCCTGTGTAGCGGTGAAATGCGTAGATATAGGAAGGAACACCAGTGGCGAAGGCGGCTACCTGGACCAATACTGACACTGAGGTGCGAAAGCGTGGGGAGCAAACAGGATTAGATACCCTGGTAGTCCACGCCGTAAACGATGTCTACTAGCCGTTGGGACTCTTGAAGTCTTAGTGGCGCAGCTAACGCACTAAGTAGACCGCCTGGGGAGTACGGCCGCAAGGTTAAAACTCAAATGAATTGACGGGGGCCCGCACAAGCGGTGGAGCATGTGGTTTAATTCGACGCAACGCGAAGAACCTTACCTGGCCTTGACATGCAGAGAACTTTCCAGAGATGGATTGGTGCCTTCGGGAACTCTGACACAGGTGCTGCATGGCCGTCGTCAGCTCGTGTCGTGAGATGTTGGGTTAAGTCCCGTAACGAGCGCAACCCCTATCCCTAGTTGCTAGCAGTTCGGCTGAGAACTCTAGGGAGACTGCCGGTGACAAACCGGAGGAAGGTGGGGATGACGTCAGGTCATCATGGCCCTTACGGCCAGGGCTACACACGTGCTACAATGGTGCGCACAGAGGGCTGCAAACCCGCGAGGGGGAGCCAATCTCACAAAACGCATCGTAGTCCGGATCGCAGTCTGCAACTCGACTGCGTGAAGTCGGAATCGCTAGTAATCGTGAATCAGAATGTCACGGTGAATACGTTCCCGGGCCTTGTACACACCGCCCGTCACACCATGGGAGTGGATTGCACCAGAAGTGGTTAGTCTAACCTTCGGGAGGACGATCACCACGGTGTGGTTCATGACTGGGGTGAAGTCGTAACAAGGTAGCCGTAGGGGAACCTGCGGCTGGATCACCTCCTTAAACGAAGCCGAACGCTTCGGTCAGAGTCCACACGAATTACTTGGTTAGCTGAATAAAGAGAGCAGATGGGTCGTTGCAGGCCCGTGTTTTTGGGTCTGTAGCTCAGGTGGTTAGAGCGCACCCCTGATAAGGGTGAGGTCGGTGGTTCAAGTCCACCCAGACCCACCAGAATTGCGTGGCTCGTCGTTGCTTCCAAGCTCACGTGCGACTCGCACGCTACGCTTGCAAGCGCCTAGATCCACACAATTCTATAGCTAAGGTTAAACGACCTGGCTTGTGTGGAAGATCGAGGGGCCATAGCTCAGCTGGGAGAGCGCCTGCCTTGCACGCAGGAGGTCGGCGGTTCGATCCCGCCTGGCTCCACCAAAAGCCTGAACGATCGATGCTTACATAACTGACTAACTCCGGTTAGCAGTGTGCAGAAACAAGTGTTTCAACTTGATGAAAAAGTTCGAAGCCCTTCTTTCTGATCACTGGGTCAGATTTGCTCTTTAACAAATTGGACGAGATAGAACACGATTGATGGATTCCATTATCTCCGGAATTCATTGATCAGAGTGATAACGATTTCAAGCGTTATCCGGTGTTGTCGTTGAAGTGGTTGTTATATCGCTTCAAGGAACTGTCTCCACTTATTGATGCCCTGGTTTACCAGGTTATCGATGAATGGAACACAGTTGTCTTGGGGTTATATAGTCAAGCAACTAAGCGCATACGGTGGATGCCTTGGCAGTCAGAGGCGATGAAAGACGTGGAAGCCTGCGATAAGGTTCGGGGAGCTGGCAAACAAGCTGTGATCCGGGCATTTCTGAATGGGGAAACCCACCGACTTTCGGGTCGGTATCTTGCACTGAATACATAGGTGTAAGAGGCGAACCGGGGGAACTGAAACATCTAAGTACCCCGAGGAAAAGAAATCAACCGAGATTCCCTAAGTAGCGGCGAGCGAACGGGGATTAGCCCTTAAGCTAGACAACTGGTAGGAGAAGGCTCTGGAAAGTGCCGCCATAGTGGGTGATAGCCCCGTATCCGAAACCTGAGTCTGGTGAAATCGAGTAGGACGGGACACGTGATATCCTGTCTGAACATGGGGGGACCATCCTCCAAGGCTAAATACTCCTGACTGACCGATAGTGAACCAGTACCGTGAGGGAAAGGCGAAAAGAACCCCTGTGAGGGGAGTGAAATAGATCCTGAAACCGTATGCGTACAAGCAGTCGGAGCGGACTTGTTCCGTGACGGCGTACCTTTTGTATAATGGGTCAGCGACTTATGTTCAGTGGCGAGGTTAACCGTTTAGGGGAGCCGTAGGGAAACCGAGTCTGAATAGGGCGATTTAGTCGCTGGGCATAGACCCGAAACCGGGCGATCTATCCATGAGCAGGTTGAAGGTGCCGTAACAGGCACTGGAGGACCGAACCCACTGTCGTTGAAAAGCCAGGGGATGACTTGTGGATCGGAGTGAAAGGCTAATCAAGCCCGGAGATAGCTGGTTCTCCCCGAAAGCTATTTAGGTAGCGCCTCGGACGAATACCACAGGGGGTAGAGCACTGTTTCGGCTAGGGGGTCATCCCGACTTACCAACCCGATGCAAACTCCGAATACCTGTGAGTACTATCCGGGAGACACACGGCGGGTGCTAACGTCCGTCGTGAAGAGGGAAACAACCCAGACCGCCAGCTAAGGTCCCCAAGTACCAGTTAAGTGGGAAACGATGTGGGAAGGCTCAGACAGCTAGGAGGTTGGCTTAGAAGCAGCCATCCTTTAAAGAAAGCGTAATAGCTCACTAGTCGAGTCGGCCTGCGCGGAAGATGTAACGGGGCTCAAACTGGTCACCGAAGCTGCGGCTGCATACTTTGTATGCGGGGTAGGGGAGCGTTCTGTAAGCCTGCGAAGGTGTGTTGAGAAGCATGCTGGAGGTATCAGAAGTGCGAATGCTGACATGAGTAACGACAATGCGGGTGAAAAACCCGCACGCCGGAAGACCAAGGGTTCCTGCGCAACGCTAATCGGCGCAGGGTGAGTCGGCCCCTAAGGCGAGACCGAAAGGTGTAGTCGATGGGAAACGGGTTAATATTCCCGTACCTTGGATAGCTGCGATGGAGAGACGGAGAAGGCTAGGTGAGCCGGGCGACGGTTGTCCCGGTTTAAGCGAGTAGGGAGTGGACTTAGGCAAATCCGGGTCCACAATCTCGAGACGCGACGACGACTGCTCTTAGAGCGGGAAGTCATTGATGCCCTGCTTCCAGGAAAATCTTCTAAGCTTCAGGCTATTCGAGACCGTACCCCAAACCGACACAGGTGGTCAGGTAGAGAATACCAAGGCGCTTGAGAGAACTCGGGTAAAGGAACTAGGCAAAATGGTGCCGTAACTTCGGGAGAAGGCACGCTGGTGGTAAGTGAAATCCCTGCGGGTGGAGCTGAAGCCAGTCGAAGATACCAGGCCCCTGCGACTGTTTATTAAAAACACAGCACTGTGCAAACACGAAAGTGGACGTATACGGTGTGACGCCTGCCCGGTGCCGGAAGGTTAATTGATGGGGTTAGCGCTTGCGCGAAGCTCTTGATCGAAGCCCCGGTAAACGGCGGCCGTAACTATAACGGTCCTAAGGTAGCGAAATTCCTTGTCGGGTAAGTTCCGACCTGCACGAATGGCGTAACGATGGGGGCGCTGTCTCTACCCGAGACTCAGTGAAATTGAAATCGCCGTGAAGATGCGGTGTATCCGCGGCTAGACGGAAAGACCCCGTGAACCTTTACTATAGCTTCACAGTGAACTTTGAGCATGTTTGTGTAGGATAGCTGGGAGGCTTTGAAGTGGGAACGCCAGTTCTCATGGAGCCAACCTTGAAATACCAGCCTGACATGTTTGAGGTTCTAACTTGGTCCCCTTATCGGGGATGAGGACACTGTGTGGTGGGTAGTTTGACTGGGGCGGTCTCCTCCCAAAGCGTAACGGAGGAGCACAAAGGTGGGCTAAGCATGGTCGGACATCATGCGGTTAGTGTAATGGCACAAGCCCGCTTAACTGCGAGACAGACACGTCGAGCAGGTACGAAAGTAGGTCATAGTGATCCGGTGGTTCTGTATGGAAGGGCCATCGCTCAACGGATAAAAGGTACTCCGGGGATAACAGGCTGATACCGCCCAAGAGTTCACATCGACGGCGGTGTTTGGCACCTCGATGTCGGCTCATCACATCCTGGGGCTGAAGCCGGTCCCAAGGGTATGGCTGTTCGCCATTTAAAGTGGTACGCGAGCTGGGTTTAGAACGTCGTGAGACAGTTCGGTCCCTATCTGCCGTGGACGTTGGAGATTTGAGGAAAGCTGCTCCTAGTACGAGAGGACCGGAGTGGACGAACCTCTGGTGTTCGGGTTGTGACGCCAGTCGCATTGCCCGGTAGCTATGTTCGGACAGGATAACCGCTGAAAGCATCTAAGCGGGAAGCCCCTTCCAAGATGAGATCTCCCTGGACCCTCGAGGTCCCTGAAGAGCCGTTCAAGACCAGGACGTTGATAGGTCGGGTGTGTAAGCGCTGCGAGGCGTTGAGCTAACCGATACTAATTGCTCGTGCGGCTTGACTATATAACACCCAAGACAATTGCGGATAACGCAGAGCCTAACCGCTCAAACGAAATCAACATCACTCAGTTCCTTCTCGTCCCCCAGTGATCAACCGTTTTGCCTGACGACCATAGCGGTCTGGAACCACCTGATCCCATCCCGAACTCAGAAGTGAAACAGACCAGCGCCGATGGTAGTGTGGCGTTGCCCATGTGAGAGTAGGTCATCGTCAGGCTCCTAATACCAAAAACCCCAGCATCCTCGATGCTGGGGTTTTTTATTGCCTTCAGAAAAGACCTGGATCAGGGCAGCCAGATCTCAAACACACCACCACCGAGGCTTCCACCGTTGTGGAGTTTTATCGACCCACTTCGCTTTCCCTCACTGTGCAGTCTGGCAACGGATGAGGCGAAGAACAGCCCGAGGCTGGTACTGCCACTCTTGAAATCAAGGGATTTGAAGTTGAGTGTTCCCGTGTGCTGCATGCTGTCAGGATAGCCCTTGCCATCGTCTTCAACACCGATCACCAGATAACCGTCTCTCTCACCAGCGGTAAGCCGGATTCTGCTGCGGGTATAGCGGATGGCATTGTTGATGGTGTTATTGAGTACACCGGTCAACAGATCCTCGTCGAAAAAGCCGTTTATGTCCTCAGCGTCCACGGAAACATCAATGCCGAGCCCTTGCAGAAGAGGGTTGTGTCTGGCCAGGTGTTCCGAGAGGAAATCCGGCACAAAGTGCTCCTCAATGTGTGCCGAGAGGTTGTTCTCGCCAAGCCGGTATATACCAAGGAGTTGCACCAGATCGTTGTGCATCCGTTCGGCTTCGTACTGCAAGGTATTGAAGCGGGAAGATTCCCCGAGGCTTTCCTCGTGCTCGCTGCGAAGCTCGTCGAGGGAATTAAGGAGCATGCCAAGCGAGTTCTTCATATCGTGAACGGCTGAGGCAAGCACCATGGAAAAATCGATATTCTGGTCTTTCATACCATCAGCCCCTTCAGTTTTCGTTGTAAGGCGATATAGCGCCGATGTTGGCGGTGTTGCTCCGGCAGTCCTGCAAGGCGATCCAGGCAAGTCTGGCAGCGTTTGAGGAGCTCAGCGTTACCGGGACTGTTGTCATTCTCCTTCATCAGCACCTGAACCAGGTTAAGGTTCAGGGCAGCGTGGTCCGGGACGATTTCCAGAGCCTTTGAAAAGATCTCCACGGCTTCTTGCAGGTTCCCGGCTTCGAACGCTTTTATGCCATCCCGGTTGAGGGTTCGGGCTTTGATTTTCTGCCGGAACCCTACGGGCTCATCAAGGAGGCTTTCAATCTTCTGAAGTATGTCAGGCTCGTTGCTGAACCGCTCTGACATCTCTCGTAATAGCGCTTTGGCGTCGCTTTCATGTCCGAGTCGAAACAGGGTCTTGGCGTAATCAAGACCCGTTGCGGCATCCAGGGCTGCGGCATTGTCGAGTTTCGGTCTGATCCTCTCGAGGATTTCGGTCGCCTCTTTATCCTGACTCTGTCCCGCATAAACCCGGCACTGGACGATCTGGCTCCGCAAACTGATACCTTCCTCGGCCTCGAATCGTTTTTCCATCTTCTTGAGAACGGTCAGTGCTTCCCTGGCTTTTTCTTTGCCTTCTTCTTCAAGATTGCCCTCGCTGAGGTCGGAAAGTGCCTGGCCCAAGGCGAGGTAATGCTCTGAATTGTCGTGAATCGAGTGGGTGCCAAGCTCTATTGTGCGCTGCCAGGCCTCGGATGATGTTTCGAGATCTTGGTTGGAGCCGGCCAGCTGTGCAAGATGCTTTTGCCGAAGTAGGGCATTGGGGGAATGCTCTATGGCTTTCTCCAGTACCTGCTGTGCCTGTGTCGGCCGGCCCTGCCGTTCGAACCCCTCTGCCAGAAGGTCATAGGCCTCCATGTAGTCCGGATGATTTGCAATAAGCTCTCGCAGGCCTTCAACAGCCTGGTCGAAGCTTCGATTGGCGAGCAGGACTTTGCAGCGTCCGAGCCTTGCCCAGGACAATTCCCGTTGTGCAAGAACGTCATCGAAGGTTTTGAGCGCGTGCGCCAGGTCCCCGAGCTGGAAATACAGGTCGCCCAGGGTTTTCATTAACCAGGTCTTGTAACGTGGCTGCCGGGGCAGCATTTGGAGACAGAGCGAAATGGCTTCCGGGTAGTTTTCCCGGTCGATTTCCCGATTGATGGGCATGAGTGTGTTGCGCTGGCTGATCAGGGCGCTAAGACGTTTCTCGAGTACAGCCCGGTTGATGGGCTTGGTCAGATAGGCATCGGGCTGGTACTCCCTCGCCCCCATGACCATTTCCTTGGAAGTCTCCGCTGTTACCATGAGGAACAGGGATGAGCGCTTCAGTAATTTTTTATACCGGAGGTCCTCGAGGATATGCTGGCCATTCTTGCCCTCTCCCAGGTTGAAGTCGCACAACACGACATCCACGTGATTGTAGGTACAGTGCTGGATGGCCTGACTGGCATTGGAGACCAGCTCGATAGAGTCAGCGCCACAACTGCGCAACATCTGGCGAATGGACAACCGGAAATTTTCGAAGTCATCGATCACGAGATAGTTGAGTTTGCCGAAAGGATTGGCGTCCGCTTTGGTGTCGGTCATGAGCGCTTCTGTTTCAGTAGCTTGTTAACCAGTGCCCTCAGTGCAGCCGGTTTCACCGGTTTGTAGAGAATCTGGTAGCCCCGGTTGATGGCATCCTCCCGAACTTCAGGCGCCATATAACCGGTGATGAGTATGCCCGGGATGTTGGCATTAAGAGCACCGCGAATGCTGTCCATGGCATCGAGGCCGTTCTTGTTATCATCTAGCTGATAATCGGCAAGTATAATATCAGGCCGATTCCCTTCCAGTTTTTCCATGGCGTCTTCCAGGCTTTCGGCGGCCGTTACGTCACATTTCCAGTTCCCAAGCAACGCGACCATGCCCTGCAGGATAGCCGGATCGTTATCGATGCACAGGAAATGCAGGCCTCCGAGGTTGGATACCCTGCGTGAGCCCGATGCGGGCTTGGCAGCGGTGGTCTCGTTCTGTTCCGGAGCCGCTGTTGGCACGGTGATACCGAAGACACTGCCTCGGCCCTGGACGGAATGGACGCTGACCGGGTGGTTCAGCATGCCGCTGATACGGTCAACGATGGCGAGACCGAGCCCCAGGCCCTTTTTATCCCGGCCATGCTGAAACCGACGAAATTCCTCGAAAATGTGTGCCAGCTGGTCCTCGGGTATACCGGGACCGGTATCCCAGACTTCTATACGAATATAGCCTTTCAGACGCCGGCACCCGAGCAGAATCTTGCCTTCCGGCGTGTAACGTATGGCGTTGGACAGGAAATTCTGGACCACACGACGCAGCAATTTGGAATCGGATCGGATCCAGGCCGTGCTGGGCACAACGTGCAGCTCCAGGTTCTGGTCCTTGGCGATTGCTGAAAAGTCGGTTGCCAGGTGGCGCATGATCTCGTTCACGGGGAAGACCCCGATATCGGGCTCCAACGCACCCGCGTCCAGCTTTGAAATATCCAGCAGGGTGCTGATGATTTCCTCGGCAGCCCCGAGAGAGCTGTCGATGTGGTCCACGAGATCTTTCATCTCGCCGTCATCTGCTTTCCCGGCGAGAGCAGAGGTAAACAGTCTGGCTGCGTTCAGGGGCTGGAGAAGGTCGTGGCTGGCAGAGGCTAGGAAGCGTGTCTTGCTCTGGTTCGCCTGTTCTGCCACCGATTTGGCCTTCAGCATCTGCTCATTGATGACCTGAAGCTCCTGGGTGCGCTCCTTGACCCGCTGCTCGAGGTAGATGTTGGTCTCCTTGAGGGCCTGCTCGGTTCTGCGCATGGCCGTGATGTCCTGGAACGTGGTGACATAGCCACCACCAGGTATCGGGCTGCCATCGATGCGTAACACCGTACCATCCGGTCTCTGGCGCTCGTAGGACATCGGCCGTCCCTCCCGCATGCTCGTGCAGCGATCGACGACGATCTCATCAATCCGGCGGGCAGATAGATTGGCATTGGTAAGGTTATAGCGCATCAGATCTTCAACAGGCCGACCGACCCTGACGAAGCCCTTCGGGTAGGTGAACAGTTCCAGATATCGGTGGTTCCAGACCACCAGTTGCTGCTGGTGGTTAACCACAGACACGCCCAGACTGATATTTTCAATCGCTGACTGGAGCAACTCCCGGCTGAAGGTCATGGCCTGGGACGCTTCGTCGACGATGCTGACCACATCCTCGATCTGCATGTCCCGGCCGGTGAGGGTCGATTCCAGGACCACCCTGGCGGTGGAGGCGCCGATCACCGAGGCCAGTTGGCGCTCGATGTATTTCATCAGGTGCGCCGATGCCGGGCGGTGCGGGTGCAAACGGATGGCGTTGCGGCGTTCGTAATTCCGGAAAATGGTTTCCGAGCGTTCTTCACCCATGAACCGGTCGGTTAGCGCCTGGAGGTCGGATGTCAGTATTTCGCCCTGCCAGCTCTGATGCTGCGCGGTCTCCGCTTTGGGCTGCGGATCGTGGAAGAAGGAGGCAATCTGGATCTTCTCTCGGACACGTTGACGGGTCAGCATCGAAAGTACGATGTACACCAAAGTGTTGATGCCGAGGCTCCAGATAATGCCGTGACTGGTCTGGTCCAGCTCGGACCCGAACAGGGCAGTGGGGCGCGTCCAGTTCAGTCCCCAGATTCCCTGCTCAATCAGTGTGTCGTTGACCCAACCGGTGGTGGCCAGTGCCGGCAGTAGCAGGGTGTAACACCACATCAGGAAACCAAGGCCAAGGCCCCAGACGGTGCCCATGTAATTGCCCCGGCGCCAGATAATGCCGCCTACCAGCGCCGGCCCGAACTGCGCCGCTGCCGCAAATGACAGCAGGCCGAAGGCCGTCAGGCTGTAGTCTTCGCCGGCCATCCGATAAAAACCATAGGCGGTGAGCAGCACCACAAAGATAGCGACCCGGCGGATACTCAGGAGCAGGTAGCTGAGGTCCGTGCGCCGGTTCATGCCTGGTCGGAAAAATTTCAGCAGGGCCGGCATGATGATCTCGTTGCTGACCATGGTGGCAATCGCCACTGAGCACACGATTACCATGGCTGCAGCCGCTGACCCGCCACCGAGGAACGCCAGTATGGCCAGCCATTCCTCGCCTGCCATGATCGGCAGCTGCAGTATCAGGATGTCAGGATTTCCAGCAGAGGCCTCGGGCGACAGCAGGCCCGCAGCGGCAATAGGAAGCACAAAGGCGCTGGCTACGATCAGGTAGATCGGCATAGCCCAGCGGGCAATCTCGAAGTCCCGATGATCGGTATTTTCAACCACCATGACATGAAATTGCCGGGGCAGGCAGATGATCGCGAGCATGGCAATGAGTGTCTGGGTAATGAATGCCGGCGCTTCGATACCATCGGTGGTCAGGGTGCCGATCAGGTCGGCGTCCCGAGCCCGTTCAAACAGATCGCCAAACCCGCCATAGAGCCCGTAGCCAACGAACAGCCCCACAGCGACGAAAGCCACGAGCTTGATCAGTGATTCGAAGGCCACGGCCTGGATCATGCCCCGATGATGCTCGGTGGATTCCAGGTGTCGGGTACCGAACAGAACGGTAAAGACCGCCAGGGCAAGGGTGATGTACCACGCGGAGTCACTCCAGGCCGCCGTGCTCAGCTCTTCATAGCCTGTTCCGGTAGCCGAGAGCACGTTGAAGCCCATTGCAATGGCTTTCAGTTGCAACGCAATGTAGGGAACACTGCCGATCAGGGCAAAGGTTGCAATCATTGCGGCCAGGAGCTGGGATTTGCCATACCGGGAGGCGATGAAGTCGGCAATGGAGGTACTGTTATTGCGCTTGCTGATATAGATGATCCGGCGCAGCAAGGGCGCACCGAACACGAAGACCAGCAAGGGCCCGAGGTAGATGGGGAGAAACCCCAGACCCTCCTGGGTGGCGCGTCCAACGGCGCCGTAGAAAGTCCAGGAGGTGAAGTAGGCTGCCAGGGAGAGTGCGTATATGTGCGTGCGTGCCAGGCGCCTGCGATATAACCCGGGGTGTTTGTCGCCGGCCCAGGCGATCACGAACAGGATCGAGATGTAGGTGATGGAAATGAGGACCAGCAGCCAGGCACTAATCATGGTTACGCGTTCCCGACAGTATCAGCAGGTTGGTGCATCACGCTAACGAGTTATCACTCGGCGCAGACGGTTTCATACAGGGGGTCTCCGGGCTCGAGCAGTTTAAGGTTATCCACTCGCGGGCTTCCGTCAGATCCCAGAGGTACCAGTTCCCGGGTCGCACAGTTAATGATGTGAACGCGATGAGAAACCGCGTCTGTCATCTTCTGCTCGAAGCGATAGAGGGTAAACCGGACGATGTCTTCGCTGCTGGTATCACGGCTGATACTTTTGGTGTCGACCGTGGAAAATGCGGTGACGTAAGGGAGCACGAAGGTCCATGGGCGCCACAGGATGCCGTCGGATTCGGTGCTCACAACCACCGCTTCGTCCGGCAGACGTGCTTCTTTCTGGTCGAACCAGGTGTATTCCATGTAAATGAGATAGCCGAGCATGCCCGCGCCGGCAAAAACGGGGATGATCCACTTCGGGGCTTTGTTTCGAGTGGCGGCGCGAATACCCAGTGCAATACCAGCAGCGCCAAGGCCGCAAACTACAGTAGCGACAAATGTCCAGAACATATTATGACTTCCTCAAAAAAGAACGGGCTTCCTCATTGAGGAAGCCCGTTCAGTATCAACCTGTCAGTTCATCGAACAAATCAGGCTGAGATGTTGCTTAGTGGTCTTGAGCCTGACCGGCACCACGTGGGTAACGGACGCTTTCAACCAGTTCCTGAATCTCAACGGGCGGTTCTTCAGTTGCGTTGGATACAATGAAGGCTACCGCAAAGTTGACGATTGCACCAACCGCGCCGATAGACAGCGGGGAGATGCCCAGCACCCAGTTTTCCGGAGTGTCTGCCAGGTTATTGGTGCCCGGAATGAACAACCAGCCCTTGTACACGAAGATGTACGCAAGGGTAAAGGCCAGACCGGTCAGCATGCCGGCGATTGCGCCTTTGTTGTTCACACGCTTGGAGAAGATACCCATCATCAGTGCCGGGAACAGGGAGGCGGCGGCAATACCGAAGGCAAGGGCCACCACCTGTGCCGCGAAGCCCGGGGGATTGGCGCCAAGCCAGGTGGCCACCGCGATCGCGACGGCCATCGATATCCGTGCTGCCATCAGTTCGCCCTTCTCAGTGATGTTGGGATTGATGGAACCCTTGATCAGATCGTGACTGATCGCTGAGGAGATCGCCAGCAACAGGCCAGCCGCGGTGGACAGTGCTGCTGCCAGGCCGCCTGCTGCGATAAGACCAATGACCCAGCCGGGCAGGTTGGCGATTTCCGGGTTGGCCAGTACCAGGATATCCCGGTTAACCACGAGCTCGTTACCGTTCCAGCCCCTTGCTTCAGCCTGGGGAGCGAAGGCCTCGCTGTCATTATACAGCTGTATACGACCATCTTCGTTCTTGTCGGTGAACTGGATAAGACCAGTTACTTCCCACTCCTTGATCCAGTTCGGACGCTCATCGTACTGGATGGGCTCCGCTGAGGTGCCGTCCGGGTAGATGGTGGTCATCAGGTTCAAGCGAGCCATGGAAGCAACCGCCGGCGCAGTCAGGTACAGCAGGGCGATGAATACCAGAGCCCAGCCTGCGGACCAGCGTGCGTCAGCCACCTTGGGTACGGTGAAGAAGCGGATGATAACGTGTGGCAGGCCTGCAGTACCGATCATCAGCGACAGGGTAAACAGAACCATGTTCAGTTTGTTGTCGATATCGGCGGTGTACTCATTGAAGCCGAGGTCGGTGATAACCTGGTTCAGCTTGCTGAGGATCGGCATGCCGGAATCCACGTGAGTCGAGAACAGACCCAGACCTGGAATCGGGTTACCGGTCAGCTGCAGAGAGATGAACACAGCAGGAATGGTGTAGGCAATGATCAGCACGCAGTACTGTGCCACCTGGGTGTAGGTGATACCCTTCATGCCACCCATAACTGCGTAGATGAAGACCACGACAGCCGCGATCATGAGGCCAACGGTGGAATCAACTTCCAGGAAGCGGGAGAAGGCAACACCAGCACCAGCCATCTGGCCGATAACGTAGGTAACAGACGCTACGATCAGGCAGATAACCGCTACGAGGCGGGCATTCTTGCTGTAGAAACGGTCGCCGATAAACTCGGGAACCGTAAACTTGCCAAACTTCCGCAGGTACGGAGCCAGCAGCATGGCCAGCAGAACGTAACCGCCAGTCCAGCCCATAAGGAAGGTGGAGTTGGCGTAGCCACCGGCAGCAATCAGACCTGCCATGGAGATAAACGATGCCGCGGACATCCAGTCGGCGCCGATTGCTGCGCCGTTGGTGATCGGATGAACACCGCCGCCGGCAACGTAGAAGTCACTCGTGCTTCCGGCCTTGGCCCAGATAGCAATTGCGATGTAGAGGAGGAATGAGCCCCCTACGAAAATGATGTTAATGGCAAATTGGCTCATTCGTTCTTACTCCTCGTGCACGCCGAATTTTTCATCGATCTTGTTCATGCGCCACGCGTAGTGGAAGATCAGAGCGATGAACGTGAGGATGGAACCTTGCTGGGCAAACCAGAAGCCCAGATCAGTACCACCAATCGGAATACCGGCAAGCATCGGACGGAGCAGAATTGCAAAGCCGTAAGATACCAGGGCCCAGACTATCAGGCTCCCGAATATCAGGCGCAGATTCGCCTTCCAGTACGCTTCAGCATCGTAGCTATGACCTGCTGACATAGGATCACTCCTGTTTTGTTGTTGTGGAGGTTGGGTGGGTTTTTGGTGAGGCACTTCTGTTAGAGAATTTATTATTCATATAAGTACTTCTCCGACTAGTTGTCCCTACTGACTTTACTGGTCAAGCGATTTATAGATATTGGCAAAAGGTCTAATTCTCAGTAATTTGGCGTGACGTCGGTCTATAAATGCGATGTTCCGCCAGGCATCGATTCAGAAACGATGCATGTTTTGCAGGCGCCGATGGTAATGGAGCTTGTCGTAAAGCCCTTTGAGAGTTTTTACCCCTTCCGACCGCGCCTTATTAAGTGCGACCAGGGTAAGTTCGGCTGTAGCGAGAGCATCGGAAGCGGCGTGGTGACGTTCGCTGACTTCAAGGCCGAAATAATCGGCCCAGTTGTCGAGTCCTTTGCCACCGGTCTTGGTGTTTGGAAAAAATGCAGGCATCAAGTCGGCCACGTCCATCCAGGTATGAGGCTGGGTATAGCCAAGCTGCGCCTTCAGGGTCTTTTCCAGAAATTTTTGATCGAACGCCGAGTGGTAGGCCAGGATAGGGTCGCCGTTCATCCACTCAAGAAGATAAAGAAGGGCATCCTCGATTTCGTGCCCCTGGGTCAGCGCCTCGGGCCCGATCCCGTGAATGAGCACGGTTTCGCGGATGTCGAGCTCCGGACGCCTGAGGATCAGGTCGAACTGGTCGCCCAGATGGATAATGCCGCCGCGGATGGCGACGGCCCCGATAGCGATCACCTCGTCCTTGGAGGGGTTCAGTCCCGTGGTTTCAAGATCCAGCACGATCAGACGGCAGTCCGTAAGCAACTGTTCTCCTGGCGTTTTCGGGTTGGGCAGATTGCCAGGATCGTGGCTGCCGATTTTTCCGCCCCGGCGATGCTCAATCCATTGTTTGATCTGTTCCAGCATGTCTCGCGCCTGAAGGTCAGAGTTGGTAGGTAACTTCGAGTTTTTGTTGCAACCGCTGCGCCTGCCTGAAAGATTCCCGCAGGATTCGACGGTCGAGTGGGTTCAGATCGTCGGGATCGATGTAGTTGGTGAGCTCCTCTCCCTTTGCCAGCATTTCCTGGTGGGCCCGCATGCGGATCGCCTGGATCAGGCTATAACCTTCCTTCCAGGCGTTGGCATCTTTCGGATCGAAGACGCCCTTTTTCGCCAGCTCATCCATGCGCTCCAGCGTGTTCGCGGTCTCAACGCCATTCGCCAGGGCGAAAACCCGCACTGCCTCAACAAACGGCGCCAGGCCCTGACGCTTGAGGTCCAGTGAGTGCTTGTTGCCCTCGGATATATAGCGGAAATTGCGGAACATGGTGAGCGGCGGCTTCCGCTGGAACGCATTCCCGGCAAGCATTTTCTGGAACAGGGCGTTTTTCCGGATCCGCGTGAGGATCTTGTCCAGAAGATCGTTCAGCGGCTCGGTTGGACCGTAGATAGCCCTCATATCAAGAAAAATTGAGGAATACACCAGGTTCTGGGGTGTGGAGGCATCAATGAACCGGATAAACCAGTCGTCCCACTCCTTGTCGCTCAAGCAGAGTTTCGGGTTACTGGCCATGATGTTGCCCTTGCACAGGGTGAAGCCACATTCGGCCAGTTCGTCGTTTACCTTTCGCGCAAAGGGCAACAGCTTTTCCCGGACCTGTTCGGCGGTCATCCCTTCCGGCGTCTGGAACAGTATGCCGTTGTCCTGGTCGGTCAGCAGGGTCTGCTCCTGGCGGCCCTCGCTGCCAAACGTCAGCCAGGTGAAGGGAATGCCCGGGTCGTTCTTCTTGATGTTCAGTTCCAGGACCCGTCTGACGGTTACATCATTGAGCGTGGTGATGATCTTGACCACCTGCCCGGAGTCGGCGCCGTGGGCGAGCATCGCATCCACCAGGCGTGATACGTCTGTTCGCAGGCTGACCAGGGTGCGCAGGTGGGTGGCCGTGCCAATGGTGCGGGCAAGGTTTACCAGGTCCACGCGCTGCAGGGAGAACAGGTCTCGTTCCGAAACCACGCCAATCAGTTTACGGTCATCGTCGATGACGCAAAGATGCGCAAAATGATGCTCCGCCATCAGCATGGCAGCTTCGAACGCATCCGCATGGGAGGGAAGGCAGCAGGGATTCTTGGTCATTACCTGCTGTATGGGTGTATCCAGGGGGCCGGTGCCCTCGGCGATCATGGTGCGAAGGTCCCGCAGTGTGAAAATGCCGGTCGGGATACGGTTTTCATCGGTAACGATAATGCTGCCGACGTTGTTTTCGTGCATTCGGGCCACGGCTTTACGCACCGGCAGATCGGGCGAGCAGACAATCGGATTGCGCAGGGCATAGCGTTCAAGTGGCGTATCGAGGGACGTGCTGGACCCGATTGAGGCCATGGCACTTGACTGTATGCGCCGGTTCACCTGATCGAGCAGGCTGCTGACGCCCCGCAGGCAAAAATCCCGGAAAGGTTCGCTTTCAGCAAAGAGTGTAACGAACGCTGTCTGCCCGATGCTGAGGCAGAAGGTGTCGCCGTCTGCCCGATGCAGGGTTCTGGTTGGCCGTTCGCCGATCATGGCGGCGAGGGGAAAGCACTCGCCTTGGCTGATCTCGAAGGTCGTTTCCGTGCGGTCTTCTTTGTCGTTGTGGCGCTCGCCACGAATCCGCCCCTGTTTGACCACGTAAAATCGTTTAACGACATCCTGATCCGGAGACAGCACGATATCGCCATCGGCGTAGAACTGGATGGAGGCGTTCTCCGCGAAATGCGCAAGATGGGAGTCATCCATGCTGGAGAAAGGCGCGTGTTCCCGCAAAAACGTCATGATGGCGCGGATGTTCTGCGGGCGGTCATTTTCCTGGTGCGCTGAGGCCATGTCCGTCGTCACTCGCTGGTTATTATTGTCCGTCTGAAGTGTAGTGTAGCCAAAGCATCTGTTGCCCTACGATTTTGGTCGCAATAAGTCTGACATAGATCAGTTTTCTTTAAGGCCGGTTACCCAGGTGGTAAAGTCGGTCTCTGAAACAGGTCATTAATTGTAACGCCATGACTACCAAAGAAGAGCGCCTCAGTTTCCTTGAGGAAATGAAAGACGTCCGGCGTATCCGCAAGCCCAACCGGGCCGAGGTGACAACGCCCCGGGAACTGACGCCAGGTCATCTGGAACGTCAGCGGGCGGCTGTTGAAAAGCCCGCGCGGGACACCAATCCCCTGACTTCCGACATGGTAGAGCCGCTTACGGCCCACGATATCCTGAGCTGGCAGCGGCCAGGCATCCAGCACGGCGTATTTCGAAAGCTCCGGCTGGGCCAGTATCCGATCGAAGCGCGCCTTGATCTGCACCGTATGACCGTTGAGCAGTCCCGTCGCGAAGTCTTCAGGTTCATCGGTGATTGCGTGCGCTATGGCCTGCGGTCGGTCATCATTCTTCATGGCAAGGGCGAGCGTAATCCTGATGGTATCGCCCAGTTGAAAAGCTACCTCGCCAAATGGTTGCCGGAGCTGGACGATGTCCTGGCCTTTCATTCGGCCCAGAAACACCATGGTGGTACGGGGGCTGTTTATGTCATGGTGCGAAAGAGTGACCGGGATAAGCAGCATAATCGTGAACTCCACGGCAGCCGTTAGGGCTGCCAATCCCAGGTATTCCTTAACACGAGCCGCGGTGGCGGCTGAACGGAGGTTATCGTCGTGAAAAAAGCTGTATTGGTTGTATTCGCCGTACTGGCACTGGCGGGCTGTAAGGATCGAGTTATCTGGAACGACAACGGCAAGGTTGAAGAGGCCACAACGGATCGGGAGGTCTGGGACTCAAACGGCAAGATGGAGTCCGGCGAACGCAAGATCTGGGTTAACAAGGATGGCGAAGAAGTCGTCAGATAGGACTCTGGTATCTGCCATAGGGGTAGCGACAATAATAAAGCCGGAAACAACACCGGAGACAGGTAAAGGAGAGGGTTGGGATGGCCGTGAGCCTGACAGTCAATGGCGACGAGCGGTCGCTGAACATTGAAGGGGATACGCCTCTTCTATGGGTATTGCGTGATGAGCTGGGGCTCAAGGGAACTAAATTCGGTTGCGGCGCGGGCCTCTGTGGTGCCTGCACAGTTCACCTGAACGGGCAGCCTGTGCGCTCCTGCTCGACACCGGTCGAAATGGCCGCGGGTGGTGATGTGGTTACGATTGAAGGCCTGGGGGAGGGAAGTCGTCTTCATGCACTGCAGGATGCCTGGATAGAACACGGCGTTCCTCAATGCGGCTACTGCCAGTCGGGCCAGATCATGAGTGCGGCCCACCTTCTGGCCAGCAATCCGGCGCCTTCACGTGAGGAAATTGTTGCGGCCATGACAGGCAATCTTTGCCGATGCGGCACCTACTCGCGGATCATTGCAGCCGTGGAATCCGTCGTCGCTGATACGTCAGACGGCGCTCAGGGAGGGGCCGCATAACATGGCGATGAATCGACGAAATTTCCTCAAGGTCAGTGCCGGGGCCTCCGGGAGCCTCATGGTTTCAATAACGTTGCCGGGCTGCGCGGGAATCCAGACGGGGTATGAGCCGGACACGGGCGAATGGCGTCCCGATGCCTGGCTGGAACTGACTGCCGATGATGAAGTCTTCTTCACCCTGGCCCGGGTCGAAATGGGGCAAGGAACTTACACCGGGTTGACCACTTTGATTGCCGAAGAGCTGGAAATCCAGCCGGAGCGGATCACCCCACGCTTTGCACCTGTGGCGCCGGAGTATCGAAATCCTCTGTACAAGCTTCAACTGACAGGCGGTAGCACCAGTGTTGCGACCAGTTGGGAGCCGCTTCGAACGGCCGGAGCGGAAGCCCGGCAAATGCTGGTTATGGCGGCAGCACGTGTATGGAACGTCGAAGCAACCGAATGTCGCGCCAGTGAAGGCAGGGTGGTGCACCCGAACGGTATCGACTCCATGGCCTATGGCCAGTTGGTTGAGTTGGCCGCCAAAGAAGTGCTGCGTGGTGACATAGCGCTCAAGCCGCAGAGCGAATGGAAATACATTGGCAAGCAGCGAGGCAAACTCGATGCCCGGGCGAAGTCCACGGGAACCGCAGTTTACGGGATTGATGTCGATCTTCCGGACATGGTGTACGGCGTTGTTTCACGCTCTCCCCGACGCGGCGGCCGCGTTCGGGACTTCAACGCTGATCAGGTCCGTGCAATGACGGGTGTGCTTGATGTTTTTGAGATCGAGCGTGGCGTGGCCGTTGTTGCCGACAAATACTGGCGTGCCCGGAAGGCTCAGGACGCGCTCAAGATAGACTGGGATTTTTCGGATGCCGTGTCTCTGTCTACGGGCGACGTGTTCGACTCCTACCGCGCCGCCGCCGATGACGATCCCGGAGAGTCCGAGCGTAGTGAGGGCAGTTTTGCCAGTTCCATGGAGGAGGGCGACCGGGTGGTGGAAGCGGAATATGCCCAGCCCTACCTGGCCCACGCGACATTGGAGCCCATGAGTGCCACGGCCTGGTACCGAGAGGACGGCATGGAGGTGTGGGCCCCTACACAGGCGCCGGACCTTGGCCGGATAGCAGCAGCCCGGGTGACCAATCTTGGCCCCGACGATATCACTATCAATACGACCTTTCTCGGCGGCGGTTTTGGCCGTCGACTGACTCAGGACTATATCGAAGAAGCGGCGGCAGTGGCCTATCGGGTCGGACGGCCGGTTAAGGTCATCTGGTCCCGTGAAGAGGACACCCGTCACGATCTCTATCGCCCTGCCATGCTGCACCGTATGAAAGCCAGCCTGTCTAGTGCTGAGCTGACGGGCTGGCATCACCAGATTGTTGGTCCTCAGATCCTGGACTGGTATGTCCGCAATGCGGCCCCTGCCCAGTATCCCTGGGCGCCAAAATTCATGTACGACACACTTGGCTCAGTCGGGCTAATGGCCGAAGGCATTGCCACGCCGAAAGATCACTCCGCGATTGAGGGGGCTATCGAATACCCCTACCGGGTCCCCAATATTGATATCCGTCATACCCACACCGATCCCGGCATTCCGATTACCTGGTGGCGTTCGGTAGGTTTTTCCCACAACGGGTTTGCCGTCGAAACTTTCATGGACGAACTTGCCCATGAGGCAGGTGAGGATCCTTACCAGTTCCGTCGTCGCCTTATTGCCCACGAGCCGAGGCACCTTGAAGTGCTTGACCGGGTTGCCAGGCTGGCCGACTGGCAGTCGCCTGTGCCAGAAGGGCGGGCCCGGGGGCTCGCCCTGTTCCGGAGTTTCGGAACGTACGTTGCCCAGGTGGTGGAAGCCGGAGTCGAGAATGGTGCGATCCGGGTATACAAGGTCACCTGTTCGGTGGACTGCGGCCAGGTCGTTAACCCCCGTATCGTGGAGGACCAGATCGAGGGCGGTATCCTGTTTGGGCTGACCGCGGCACTTTATGGAGAAATCACGCTGGAGAATGGCGAGGTCCAGCAGAGCAATTTCCACGACTACCCCCTAATGAGGCAGTACGAGCGTCCTGAGGTATTGGTGGATATTGTTGCAAGCAGCGAGTCGCCGACCGGAGTCGGCGAGCCTGGCGTGCCGCCGGTGATCCCGGCCCTGGGTAATGCCCTGTTTGCGCTCAATGGAAAGCGGCAGCGTAGCCTGCCATTGAGAGCCAATGCCTGATTCAAGCGTCGCCTATTCGGTCGCTACTGGCCACCAGACCGTATTAGACAGAATGTCTCACTGGCTGGCGGAAGGTCAGAGAGCCTGGCTTTGCACCATAGTGGACACCTGGGGCTCCTCGCCGCGTCCGGTCGGCTCCTGGCTGGCGATTGCAGAATCCGGTCACTGGAGCGGGTCGGTGTCCGGTGGCTGTCTGGAAGAGGATCTGCTCCGGCGCACAGCGGAAGACGGGCCGGAACATCCGGTTTTCGTTGATTATGGAATCACCGATGATGACCGGGATCATTTCCAGCTGCCTTGCGGTGGCCGGATACGGCTTCTGATTGAACCCTTCCGGGGCCAGATGGGTCTCGATCACGTTCAGGCATTGGCGGCTGCCTTGCGCGATCGCGAACCGGTGGTTCGTCGCGTGCCGATAAACGGGGCTCCGACGCTGGAGCATTCTGTCTCCCGGGCCGGTAACGCGGTCCACTTCGACGGTGAACAGCTTCTTCATGCTTTGCAGCCCGAGTGCCGGCTGTTGCTGATCGGTGCGGGCGAAGTCGCCCGTTACGTTTTTGAATTCGCGACCGCGGCGGATTTTGCTGTCACCCTCTGTGAGCCGAGGGAGGCCTTCGCCGCCGGCTGGAGTTTTGAAGGGATTCCCCTGGACCGGCGCCTGCCCGATGATCTGATTTCGACACAGTTTGGCGACGCCTGGTCCGGTATTCTGGCCCTCGCCCATGATCCGCGCATCGACGATATGGGGTTGCTTGCAGCTCTTCACTCCAGTGCCTTTTACATAGGCGCAATGGGGTCGAAAAGAACTTCGGAAGCCCGGCGGGAACGATTGGCATCTCTGGGGCTTGAAAAAGAGGCACTCGAACGCCTGCGAGCTCCCATTGGTGTTGATATTCCGAGCAAGACACCGGCAGAAATTGCTGTCTCCATTGTCGCCGATCTGATTGCCGCACGGCATCATTTGCGAGGAGCTGGTTCGTCCCTATAATGGCGCCCATGGGAGTGTCCCAAGCGCTCTGAAACCCGGGAGAGAACTCGTGTTTGATGTAACCCGATACGCCGTCGCCGCGGATGCGATTGTGCAAGCCGGTCGATTCCTGTACCAGCAGGGTTGGTCGCCCGCAACCAGCAGTAACTATTCTGCCCGCATCGATGCCGAACACATCGCCATTACTGTTTCAGGCCGTCACAAGGGGCAGCTGGGGGCGGGTGATGTCATGGTGGTCGATCTGGCCGGCCGGCCGGTACAGAGCGACTGTCGCTCCTCTGCAGAAACAAGGCTGCATACGGTGCTGTATGAGGTCTTTCCCGAGGTGGGCGCGGTTCTGCATACCCACTCGGTGAAGGCAACGGTGCTCAGTCGTCTGCTTGAGCCCGGCCAGCCACTGGCGCTGGAAGGCTATGAGCTGCAGAAGGCGTTTACCGGCGTTGAGACCCACGAATCAGTCCTGACGGTTCCGGTGTTCGACAACACCCAGGACATCGACGCGTTGGCGGAGCAAACTCGCGAATGGTTCCGGGAGCATCCGGAACAGCCAGGCTACCTGATTCGTGGCCATGGCCTGTACACCTGGGGCAAAACCATGGCCGATTGCCTGCGCCATGTCGAGGCCTTTGAATTCCTGTTTGAATGTGAGCTTGAAACCATGAGGGTTCGCCCATGACTACCCTGAGTATTTTCGACCAGAGCCAGCCCGAAAAGGCACGCAAAGTGACCGGGAATCCTGAAGAAATACGGGAGCTTCTGGCCCGCCACGGTGTGCGCTATGAGCAGTGGCCAACGAAAGATCTGCCGGCTGACGCATCCCAGGAAGACATCCTTGAGGCCTACAGCGAGGAAGTCTCGAAACTGAAGCACGAATGTGGTTTTCAGACCGCGGATGTGATCAGCCTGAACCCGGACAATCCGCAGAAAGACGCGTTCCGGCAAAAGTTTCTGGATGAGCACACCCACAGTGAAGACGAAGTTCGTTTCTTTGTCCGTGGCCAGGGCCTGTTTTACCTGCACTTCGGCAACGAGGTTTTCGCCGTGCTGTGCCAGAAAAACGATCTGATCAGTGTGCCCGATGGCACTCGCCACTGGTTTGATATGGGCCCGGAACCTGCGTTTACCTGCATTCGCCTGTTCACCAACCCCGAGGGCTGGGTGGCGGACTTTACCGGTGAAGACATCGCCGGTCGCCTGCCTCGCTATGAGGCGCTGGCAGGAGCGGCCGAATGATCCGGGTTGTGCTCACGGATATCGAAGGCACCACCAGCTCTATTTCGTTTGTGCACGATGTCCTGTTTCCCTATGCCAGCGAGCACCTGCCGCGTTTTGTCCGTGACCAGCATCAGGACAGCTCGGCTGTGTCTGAGCAACTGGACGCAGTGGCCGAGGTTTCAGGCGTTGCGCGTGAGGATGTCGAAGGGCTGATCCAAGTGCTTGAAACCTGGATCAGGGAAGACCGCAAGGAAACCTCTCTTAAGACGCTGCAGGGCATGGTCTGGGAGCAGGGCTATCAGCAGGGAGAGCTGAAAGGGCACATCTATGCTGACGCAGCCGACTACCTTCAACGCTGGCATGATCGGGGGCTGCGTTTGTTCGTATATTCATCAGGTTCGGTGAAAGCCCAGAAGCTGATTTTCGGTTTTACCACGGAAGGCGATTTTACGCCGTTTTTCTCGGGCTATTTCGATACCCGCATCGGTGGCAAGAAAGAGACCGTTTCATACCGGAATATTCTGTCTGAGTTGGGCGTCGAGGCCTGCACGGTGCTGTTCCTGTCTGATGTGGAAGCCGAACTGGAGGCAGCCGAGGAAGCCGGCATGCAAACTGCCTGGCTTGTTCGCGAGGGAGATCTGCCGGAAACCGAACGTTTCGTTGCCCGTGATTTTGCGGAGGTTGATGCCCTGCTGCAAAAGCGCTAGGCCCAGGGCTTTTTAACGCCATCGCAGGAGGAATGAATGCCCGGAACCGGAATTTGCAGAATCTTTGCGCCGGTTCTCGCCGTGCTTCTTGCCGGTTGCGACCCGTTCTCGGATGCGCGTCCCATGATGGACGAGTATGTGGAGCGGGTGGCCCGCGTGTTGGAAGCCGATCCCGAGTTTTCTGACATTCCCTCCGCCAGCCAGCTTCCCCGCCGCCGTGACCGTGTGCTGACCATGCCCGAACTGGACATGGGAATGCTCGATTTTCTATCGCTCTACGGCTGTGAACTCCAGTACGTTGTTGGTGAGAAAAACTCGGTGATGGGGCGGGTTATGCAACCCCTGAACCGCCTTCGTTATGAAATCCGGTTTATCGAAGCGGCCAGGGACTGTCTGCCGGATATAGAAGATGAAGAATTTGCCGAAGAGCTTGCCGGTGGTATCGACAGCAAGCTTGAATCCCTGCCCATTGCTATCTGGAATGCCACCTGGGGCGTCGAAGAAATCGAAAAACTGTTTACCCTGGCCAAGGGTGACTATCCCGTCGCGCCAGAGGGCAATCCGGTGTCTGATCTCGCCCTTGATATCGACAGCCTGAACGCAGCAGTGGCCCGTTTGTACTCTGAAGATCTGGCGGTTTCCCTCGACTTTGCCGGCGACGTTCATCAGCGCTGGCAGGCAGAATACCGCGCCGGTCAGTTGATCAACAGCGCGCTTCTTCTGACTGCAAGGCTGAAGGACGGGACGGCATTGCTCAGGCAGAGAATTGAGGGCAAGCCTCTGTGTATTAACGGCCAGCCGAACAACCAGTCGGATATTGTTCAGAGTATGTTTTTCAGTGTTTATATCGAAAAGATCCAACCCTATATGAGCACTGTGACCCAGGGACGGGTGGCGCTCATCGAGCCGTTCGAGCAGTTGGCGGAAATGCAGCGGGCGGTCATGCCAGAAAGTTTCGCCGGCTGGTATGAGCGGCATCTCTCACAGAGCGCCGAGGCCAGCCTGTGGCGGGAACTGGACGTGGCCATGATGGCCCACACCAAAGCCTGGCAGGAATTACTGGGCCAGTGCGGATTGCGCCCGGGAGCCTGACCCTCATTCAGCGCTGGCTTTCCGGCGTCACCCTCAGAATCTCTTCCACCGTTGTCTGGCCGGCGGCCACTTTCTGTGCACCACTCAAGCGCAGGGATTTCATGCCTTCCTTGTAGGCATCCAGCCTGAGCTGCTCCAGCTCGCAATGATCGGTGATCTGTCGTAGCAATGCGCCAGACAGCGTCATAATTTCATAAACCCCTGCGCGGCCAAGATACCCTGTGTTCCGGCATTCCAGGCAACCCACGGGCTGATAGAACTGCTTTGGAACCGGCGCTTTCCAGGGCCGTGTGAGGGTTTGCCAGGCCTGTTCATCAGCAGGGCCAGGGGATTTGCAGTGAGGGCAGAGCGTTCGGGCAAGCCGTTGTGCCATCACGCCCAGTACCGTTGCTCGAATCAGGTAAGGGGGAATGCCCAATTCCATCATCCGGGTGATCGCACTCGGAGCGTCGTTGGTATGCAGGGTTGATAGCACCAGGTGGCCTGTCAGGGCAGCCTGCACGGCCATTTCCGCCGTCTCCAGATCGCGGATCTCACCGATCATGATGATATCCGGGTCCTGACGCAGCAGCGCCCTTACGCCGGCGGCAAAGGTCAGGTCGATGTTGGTCTGAACCTGCATCTGGTTGAACGCCGGCTCCACCATTTCGATGGGATCCTCGATGGTGCAGACGTTTAGCTCGGGCGATGCAATCTGTTTCAGGGTCGAATACAGGGTCGTGGTCTTGCCGGAACCAGTGGGCCCGGTGACAAGGACGATGCCGTGCGGGCGGGATGTGATTTCCTGCCAGCGCTGGCGGTCTTCCTTGCCGAATCCCAGTTGCTCGTAGGACTTCAGCAGCACGTCCGGATCAAAGATCCGCATGACCATCTTTTCGCCAAAGGCGGTCGGCATGGTGGCCAGACGCAGCTCCACCTCACGGTTGTCGGGCTTGCGGGTCTTGATGCGCCCGTCCTGGGGGCGGCGTTTCTCAGCCACATTCAGGCGGCCGAGGATCTTGAGGCGACTGGTCACCGCCACGCCCACATGCTCGGGGAACTCATAAACGTTGTGCAGAACGCCGTCGATCCGGAACCGGACCTGGGTGACCGTGCGGCGGGGCTCTATGTGAATATCCGAGGCGCGCTGGTCGAAGGCGTACTGGAGCAACCAATCGACAATCTTGACGACGTGCTGGTCATTGGCGTCCGGATGTTCGCTGGCGCCAAGATCGAGCAGCTGCTCGAAATTCTGGTTGCCGGCAACACCCGGGCCCTGGCTGCCGCTGGCCTTGCTGACGGAATTGGCGAGCTGGTAGAACTCCACGGTGTACCGGCGGATATCCTCGGGATTGGCGACAACGCGCCGGATATCCTTGCGAACGGCCTGTTGAAGGTTCTGCACCCAATCGCTCTTGAAAGGTTCTGCGCTGGCGATCAGCACCTCATCGGCGCCGATCTCAACGGCCAGGATGCCATGGCGCTGCGCAAAGGCGTAAGACATCACCCGGGCAATGGCGGGTGTGTCGATCTTGAGGGGATCAATATGGTAATAGGGTTGCCCCGCCCAGTCGGCCAGCCAGTGAGTCAGCCGATCCAGATCCAGGGTACGACCGCTCTTCTGGCTGGTCAGCGCGGCAATCGCCACCAGTTCCAGCGGGTGGCGCCTGCCTTTCTGTCCGTCGCCGGTTGCCGCGCCCAGGTTGGCCGACAACACCCGCTCTGCGTCTTCCTGGCTGATTTCCCCGCTGGTAACAAGCGCGGTGCAAACATCTCTCAGGGTCAGGGTACTTCTGGGCGGCGCGGGTGGCCGCTGCACCGTTCCGGAGTTGCTTGTGTCAGCCATAGAGGGTCAGTTCCAGGTCTTCAGGGTGTGTTTCCGTCTGCCACCGGCCGGTTCACCTTCAGGTGAATCATGGCAACAGTGAACAACAGGAAGGTCAGTACCGTCAAAATGACCGGCCCCGGGGCGCCTTCGCTCAGCCATGCCGAAACAACGGCCTGAGTGAAGTAGAAGATCACCACGAAGGACATCCAGATATAGCCCCGATTGTGACCGCGAAAGACCGTGACCGCAAAGGGCAGAAGCGGGACCAGTTTCACCGCCAGCATCAGGGGTATTGAAACACCCTCGACGGGAGCCGGGTAGAACGTGGTAATCAGCAGGGTGGCAAGCACGCCGATGTAAAGGGCGATCGTCGCCCGCACAGTGATGCGGGCCTTCGGGTTGTTCAGCATAGTGTGTTCCGGAGTCGGTAAGTGTAAAGCAAAGTACGTCCTGCGCCCGGTCGCGTATCAGTCAGCGAGTTTCAGCGCCAGTCGCGCCAGACGTTCGCCGAAGGCCTGGCACAGGGCTTTCTCATGCGTGCTCAGGGGTTGCTGTTCGCCGGTTCCGGCCCAGTGGGTAGGGCCGTAGGGTGTGCCACCGGTGTCCGTTTCGCCGAGACTCTTCTCCGAGTAGGGGAGACCACAGACCACCATGCCATGATGCAGCAGCGGCATCATCATGGTCATGAGAGTCGTTTCCTGCCCGCCATGGAGGCTGCCGGTAGAGGTAAACGCGCCCGCCGGTTTGCCTTCCAGGGTTCCGCTCAGCCAGAGGTCGCCGGTCGTGTCGAGGAAATGCTTCAGGGGCGCTGCCATGTTGCCAAAGCGGGTGGGGCTGCCGATGGCCAGACCGGCGCAATTTGCGAGATCGGATTTGCTGGCGTAAGGCGCTCCAGAGTCCGGAACTGCGGGCAGGGACGCTTCCGTGTCCGGTGAAACCGGCGGTACCGCCCGCAACCTCGCTTCAATGCCTGTTACCCGGGCCACGCCACGACCAATCTGGCTGGCCAGCTCCGCAGTCTGGCCTGTGCGGCTGTAAAATAGCACGAGAACATAGGGCAATTGATCGGACATCTTCAGAGATCCTTCTGATCTGGCTGGAGGAGATTGTTGGGCGTTACAGGATCGAGAGAACGTTTTCCGGTGGCCGGCCAAGTGCTGCTTTGCCGTTGGCGGTCACAATCGGTCGTTCAATCAGTTTCGGTGTTGCTACCATCGCGGCGATGAGTTGTTCGTCGCTCAGGTCGGGGCTGTTCAGGCCCTGTTCTTTATACTCTTTTTCTTTCGTGCGCATCAGTTCGCGGGGGCGAAGATCCAGTGCGTTCAGGATATCCTTGAGCTCCTGCTCTGTCGGTGGTGTTTCCAGGTAGCGTATAATCTCTGGCTCAATTCCCCGTTCGGTAAGCAGTTCAAGGGTTTGGCGGGATTTCGAGCAGCGAGGGTTGTGGAAAATCCGGGTGGGTTCTGTCATCTTCGTGCCTGATTGTCTGAATGGAGTCCACGATTTCTGTGGCCGGTAGTCTAACAGGAGGTTTTCCAGTGCAGTACCCTGATTCTGTCCGTAGGCGTTCCGGCCTGCATGTTCTGGCCGTGGCGCTGCTCATTCTGGCGATGTCCGGCTGCCAGAAAATCGAGCTTGAGCGGGCAGAAGGCACAAAACTGAACTGGGACACCTTGCGCGGCCAGTGGGTGTTGGTTAACTACTGGGCGGAATGGTGCAAACCGTGCCTCGAAGAAATTCCCGAGCTCAATGAGCTGGACAAGGCGCCCGACATTACCGTACTAGCCGTCAATTTTGATGGGGTGCGGGGCGACGCATTGGTCGAACTGGGCGAGCGTATGGGGATTGAATTTACCATGCTGGCGGACGATCCAGGGCCGGGGTTCGGCTGGAAGTTACCGGTCGCGCTGCCTGCCACTTTTCTGGTTAATCCGGGCGGCGATCTGGTCGAGACCCGTTTTGGACCCCAGACCGAAGAAGAACTCCGGGCCGTGATCGGCGGTTGAGCCGGCCGCCCCAACTGAATTACACAGCAGGAATAACCTGACGTTATGTCGCAGACTTTTGTACACCTCCGCGTCCATTCCGAATACTCCATGGTGGATGGCCTGGTCAGGGTTAAACCGCTGATAAAGCGCGTTGCCGAGCTGGGCATGCCGGCTGTTGGCCTTACCGAGCAATCCAACATGTGCTCGCTGGTTCGCTTTTACAAGGCGGCCATGGGCGCGGGCGTCAAACCCATCATTGGCGCCGATCTGTGGCTGGAAAATCCCGACGAGCCCGAGAATCCGTTCCGCATCACGCTGTTGGCGCGAGATAACGACGGTTATCTCAACCTCACCGAAATCATTTCCCTGGGGTATACCGAGGGGCAGCGGTTTGGCAAGCCGATCATCCAGCGCAAATGGCTTGAGGCTCGGCCGAACGGTTTGATTGCGCTCTCTGGTTCGAGAATGGGCGATGTGGGCAAGGCTTTGATGGCGGGCAAAACGGAATTGGCCCGCGAGCGCGCCCGTTACTGGATGGATTTGTACCCGGATAGCTACTACCTCGAGTTACAGCGCACCGGTCGTCCAGGAGACGAAGACTGCCTGCACCTGAGTGTTGAGCTGGCCGGTGCTCTTGGCCTTCCGGTGGTTGCCACTAACGATGTGCACTTCCTGGAGGCGGAAGACTTTGAGGCTCACGAGGCCAGGGTCTGTATCGGTGAGAGTCGTACCCTGGATGATCCGCGCCGTGATCGCCGCTTCAGTGACCAGCAGTACCTGCGCAGCGCCGATGAGATGATCGAGCTGTTCAGCGACATTCCAGAAGCAATCGAGAACACCGTGGAGATTGCCCGGCGCTGCTCGGTGAAGGTTCGGATGGGTGAGTATTTCCTGCCCAATTACCCGATTCCCGATGGCATGACCATGGACGACTATTTCCGGAAGGTCTCCGAGGAGGGGCTGGAAGAGCGGCTGGCCAAGACCCTCAGCAAGGACGATCCGGAATACGATGCCAAACGCGAGGCCTACTACAAGCGCCTGAACTTCGAGCTGGATATCATCATCCAGATGGGGTTCCCGGGCTACTTCCTGATCGTGATGGACTTCATCAAGTGGGCCAAGAACAACGGTGTGCCCGTGGGGCCAGGCCGGGGTTCCGGTGCCGGCTCGCTGGTGGCCTACGCCCAGCTGATTACTGACCTGGATCCACTAGAGTATGACTTGCTGTTCGAGCGTTTCCTGAACCCGGAACGGGTCTCCATGCCCGACTTTGACGTCGACTTCTGCATGGAAGGCCGGGACAGGGTAATCGAGTACACCGCCCAGAAGTACGGGCGAGAGGCGGTGTCGCAGATCATTACCTTCGGCACCATGGCGGCGAAGGCGGTTGTGCGGGACGTTGCCCGGGTTCAGGGCAAATCCTACGGTCTGGCTGACAAACTCTCCAAGATGATTCCCTTCGAGCCGGGCATGACCCTGGAAAAGGCTCTGGAGCAGGAACCACAGCTGGTCGAATTTCTCGAGAACGACGAGGAAGCCCAGGAAATATGGGAAATGGCCCTGAAGCTTGAGGGAGTTTGCCGGAACGCCGGTAAACACGCCGGCGGCGTGGTGATCGCGCCCACCAAGATCACCGATTTTTCGCCCCTGTACTGCGACGACGAGGGCGGAAGCCTGGTGACCCAGTTCGACAAGGGCGACGTGGAAGACGCCGGGCTGGTGAAGTTCGACTTCCTGGGCCTGCGGACGCTCACGATCATCAAGTGGGCGCTGAACATGATCAATCCACGCCGGGAAAAGAAGGGCATGCAGCCGCTCGACATCAACGAGATTCCGCTGGATGACGTGCCCTCGTTCGACATGCTCAAGAAAGCGGAAACCACGGCGGTGTTTCAGCTGGAATCCCGGGGCATGAAGGACCTGATTCGCCGTCTGCAGCCAGACTCACTGGAAGACATGATCGCCCTCGTGGCCCTGTTCCGGCCGGGGCCGCTGCAATCGGGCATGGTGGACGACTTTATCGACCGTAAGCACGGCCGCCAACCCATGTCCTTCCCGCATCCGGATTACCAGTATGAAGGCCTGAAGCCGGTTCTGGAGCCCACCTACGGGGTTATCCTGTACCAGGAGCAGGTCATGCAGATCGCCCAGGTGATGGCCGGTTATACCCTTGGTAATGCGGACATGCTGCGGCGCGCCATGGGTAAGAAAAAGCCCGAGGAAATGGCCAAGCAGAAGCAGTTTTTCCTGGATGGCTGTGAGCAGAACGGGATCAACACGACCCTGGCCGAAAACATCTTTGACCTGGTAGAGAAGTTTGCCGGCTACGGCTTCAACAAATCCCACTCCGCCGCCTATGCACTGGTGTCCTACCAGACACTCTGGCTGAAAGCCCATTACCCGGCAGAATTCATGGCCGCGGTACTGACTGCCGATATGCAGAACACCGACAAGGTGGTCACGCTGGTAGAAGAGTGCCGGAACATGAAACTGGATCTTCTGGTGCCAGACGTCAGCCGTTCGGAATACACCTTTACCGTCAACGACGAAGGCCAGATTGTGTATGGCCTCGGTGCTATCAAAGGCCTGGGCGAGGGCCCGATTCAGAGCATCGTGGAAGGTCGTGGCGATGGCGAGCCCTATCAGGATATTTTCGATTTTTGCCGACGCATTGACCTGAAAAAGGTCAACAAGCGCGCCATGGAAGCGCTGATCCGGTGCGGCGCCATGGACAAGCTTGGCGCCAGCCGGGCTCAGTTGATGGCCAGCATCGATAAGGCCGTGCAGCAGGCCGGTCAGCAATCCCGTAACGAATCCGTCGGTATGATGGATATGTTCGGTGAAATGCTCGAGGCGGGCGACGGTGGCGATCCCTACGAGGACGTGGCCGGTATGCGCGAGTGGCCCGAAAAACAGCGGCTGAAAGGCGAGAAAGATACCCTGGGGCTTTACCTCACCGGCCACCCGTTCGATGAATACGAGAAAGAGGTTCGGCGGTTTGTCCGGTCCTCCATCGCCGATCTGAAGCCGAACAAGTCACCCCAGCGCGTCGCCGGGTTAGTGGTTGCCCAGCGCACCATGAAAACCCGCACCGGCTCCACCATGTGTTTCATTACCCTGGACGACCGGAGCGCGCGGATCGAGGCGACCTTATTCTCGGAAGCTTTCTTTGAAAATCGGGAACTGTTGCAGTCGGACCAGGTGATCGTGGTGGAGGGGCAAGTCAGCCACGACGACTATTCCGGCCAGATGAAGATGCGGGTGAGCACGGTTATGGATGTGGCGAGCGCTCGCCAGCAGTTCAGCCGCGGACTGAAGCTGAACCTGCGTGCCGATCAGCTACAAAACGGCCTGCTGGAGAAATTGGACACCACCCTTAGACCCTTCCGCTGTGATGGCAGTCCGGTCTGGATTGAGTACAGCAGCCCCGAGGCGTCCACCCGGATCGAGCTGGGTGAATCCTGGCGGGTGCAGCCGGATGACAACCTGCTACTGGAGCTCCGTTACCTCGTAGGCGACCAGTCGGTAGAACTGGTCTATGATTGAGTAAGCTGAAAATTAAAAGTTTGTCAGATAGCGGACTCATACCAATGTCCGCTTTAGCCACTGACCGGGCGCTGCTATCTTTGTGTAAATTCTGGTTTGGCGGAGCATTTTCCCGCCTGGCAAAAAATGATGGAACATCATGAACCCTAACTATCTGGATTTCGAACAGCCAATCGCCGACCTGGAAGCCAAGATTGAAGAGCTTCGGATGGTTGGCAATGACACCGACATCAATATCACCGACGAGATCACCCGGCTGAAGAAAAAGAGCGTCAGCCTCACAGAGAGCATTTTCTCCGATCTCAAACCCTGGGACGTTGCCCGACTGGCTCGCCATCCCCGCAGGCCCTACACCCTGGACTACATCGAATCCATGTTTGAGGATTTCGATGAACTGCACGGCGATCGCCGTTATGCAGACGACCTGGCGATCGTAGGGGGTACTGCCCGGCTGGACGACAAGCCGGTAATGGTGATTGGTCACCAGAAGGGCCGGGAAGTGCGGGACAAGGTAAAGCGCAACTTTGGTATGCCGCGCCCTGAGGGCTATCGCAAGGCCCTGCGCCTGATGGAAATGGCCGAGCGGTTCAAGATGCCCATTCTCACGTTCATCGACACGCCGGGTGCCTATCCCGGCATTGGTGCGGAAGAGCGTGGGCAGAGTGAGGCCATTGCCTTCAACCTGGCCGTGATGTCCCGCCTCAAGACACCCATTATCTCCACGGTGATCGGTGAGGGCGGTTCCGGTGGCGCGCTGGCCATCGGTGTCTGTGACCAGTTGAACATGCTGCAGTATTCCACCTACGCGGTGATTTCCCCAGAGGGCTGTGCGTCGATCCTCTGGAAAAGTGCCGAATACGCTGCCCAGGCGGCGGAGGCCATGGGTGTTACGGCTGACCGGCTTAAAGATCTGGGGCTGGCGGATAACGTGGTAACCGAGCCCCTCGGCGGTGCTCACCGCAACCCTGAAAAAATGTCGGAATCCCTCAAAGAGGTTCTGGCGAAAGGCGTCGCTGAGCTCAGCCGCCTGCCACTGGATGAGCTGGTATCCCGCCGCTACGAGCGGCTGACCCGCTATGACACCGGGCGCTGAGCCCGGTTCCGGATTCCACTGGCCGGAGGCCCTGTGTGCCCCGGTCAGAGAACTCCCCGATCACGCCCGTCTTTGGGTCGCCCTGAGCGGTGGCCTCGATTCCACCCTGTTATTGCACCTGGCAGCCCACTGCCATGGCTGTTCCGGCGCTGTCCGGGCGATCCATATCAATCATCAGCTTCAACCCAATGCATCGGATACCGAGTCGTTTTGTCGCGGTGAATGTGAGCGACTTGGCGTGCCGCTTGTGGTTGAGCGGGTAACCGTCGATGGTGGTCGTAGCTCGGGTGCGGGTATAGAGGAAGCTGCCCGCAAGGCTCGCTATGCCGCCCTCGAGGCGCTGGTCGGGAAGGGCGACCTGGTCTTGATGGCTCACCATGGGGATGACCAGGCGGAAACCGTTCTGTTCCGGATGCTCAGGGGCAGCGGTTTGGCCGGGCTGGCGGGCATGCCGGCCAGTCGTGAGCTGGGCGCCGCGACCCTCGTCCGGCCCCTGCTCGCGTTTGAGAGGGCCGAACTCGAGCGCTGGGCCAGGGTCGCTGGCCTGTCATGGGTTGATGACCCCAGCAATACCGACCAGCGATTTGACCGGAATTTCCTCCGTCACACTGTGTTGCCGCTCTTGCGGGATCGCTGGCCGGGGTTGAATCGCAGGCTGCGGCACACGGCGGAATCCTGTGGCGAGAGCGAAGCGCTGAACCGCAAACTGGCCGCTTTGCAGTGGCAGGCAATCGGCGGCGACCGGGACCGTCTCCCCGTTGATGGCCTGAAAACACTGCCTCTGGCGGAGCAGAAGAATCTGGTCCGTTGGTGGGCACGGGAACGCGGGTTTCATGCGCCCACCCCTGGTGACTGGCAGCAGGTCATTCGGGACCTGCTGTTTGCCGCAGAGGATCGGGAGCCGGAGTTCCGGTCCGACGGTTTCAGTCTGCGACGTTTCCAGGGTGATCTTTGCCTGGTTCCCGACCGCGGCCCTTTACCGGACGCTCCGGTCGATCTCGAGCCGGGGGAGGGCGTGGCGTGGGGAGAGTGGTCCCTCAGGTTGGAATCTGTCGTTACCCCGGAACAGTCGTTGCCGCCAATACGGATATTTACGAGGCAGGGTGGCGAGCGGGTCCGTTTCCGTCCCGATGGGCCGTCCCGTTCGCTCAAGAAATGGCTGCAGGAAGTCGGCGTTCCACCCTGGGAAAGGGCCCGTCTGCCGCTGGTTTTCGCGGGTTCAGAGGGCGCAGCAGAGCTCATTGCCATTGGCGATTTATGGTGTTCTGAACAATACTCGGGAGGCGCCCATGCCGCCGGTTGGCGGCTGGTCATAGAGCGGGAATGTGATTGAGTCAATGGGGCCTTTCTGGTAGTCTGGCGTCCCATCTTGAGATGACAATCTCCCTCCTTCACCGAACCAGACAATCACGGAATCTGCATGACGCGTTATATTTTCGTCACCGGCGGTGTCGTGTCCTCCTTGGGGAAAGGTATCGCATCAGCCTCTCTGGCTGCGATCCTCGAGGCACGCGGCCTGAAGGTCACTATTCTCAAGCTGGACCCGTACATCAACGTGGACCCCGGCACCATGAGCCCGTTCCAGCACGGTGAGGTTTTTGTCACCGAGGATGGCGCGGAAACAGACCTCGATCTGGGCCACTACGAGCGCTTCATCCGCTCCCCGATGAGCAAGCGCAACAACTTCACCACCGGTCGGGTGTACGAGGAAGTAATCCGCAAGGAGCGCCGTGGCGACTACCTGGGGGGAACTGTGCAGGTAATCCCCCACATCACTGACGAGATCAAGCGCCGGGTCGTTGAAGGTGCTGCTGGCGCCGACGTAGCGCTGATCGAGATTGGTGGCACGGTAGGCGATATTGAATCCCTGCCGTTCCTAGAAGCCTGCCGCCAACTGAAGGTTGAAGTCGGTCCCCAGCGTGCACTTTTCATGCACCTGACCCTGGTTCCGTACATTGCCACTGCGGGTGAGATCAAGACCAAGCCCACCCAGCACTCGGTCAAGGAAATGCGCTCTATCGGCCTGCAGCCGGATATCCTGCTGTGCCGCTCCGAGCACGAGGTGGACGCCAGTTCACGTCGCAAGATTGCCCTGTTCACCAACGTCGAAGAGCGGGCCGTTATTCCTCTCCAGGATGCCAAATCCATTTACGCCATTCCTCGCATGCTCTATGAGCATGGCCTGGATCAGCTCGTTATCGAACGATTCGGCCTGGATGCACGTCCTGCGGACCTCAGTGAGTGGGACAACGTTGTTGAATCACTGATGAATCCCGAGCAGGAAGTGACCATTGCCATGGTTGGCAAGTACATGGAGCTTCTCGACGCGTACAAGTCGCTGATCGAATCCCTGCTGCACGCCGGCATCAAGACCCGCACCAAGGTCAATATCAACTACATCGATTCCGAAGACATCGAGCGTGATGGCACCGGTGCGCTGGCCAATGCCGACGCGATTCTGGTGCCGGGCGGTTTCGGTGAGCGCGGCGTGGAAGGCAAGATCCGCACGGTTCAGTATGCCCGTGAGAACAAGGTGCCTTACCTTGGCATCTGCCTGGGTATGCAGGTTGCTGTAATTGAATACGCGCGGAACGTGGCCGGCCTGACCGACGCTCATAGCACAGAATTCCGCGAGCACACGCCGGAGCCGGTGGTGGGCCTGATCACCGAATGGCTGGATTCCACCGGAGAGCGCGAAGAGCGTACGGAAGAATCTGATCTTGGCGGGACCATGCGTCTCGGCGCCCAGGATTGCGTGCTTACCGAAGGTTCCACCATTGCCAACTGCTATGGCAAGAAAACCATTCGCGAGCGTCATCGCCATCGTTACGAGGTCAACAACCACTTCCTGCCAAAGTTGGAAGAGGCCGGTCTTCAGATCTCAGGTCGTTCGACCGATGGTCGTCTGGTCGAAGTGGTTGAAGCGCCGGATCATCCCTGGTTTGTCGCCTGTCAGTTCCATCCGGAATTTACTTCCACGCCCAGGGACGGCCACCCGTTGTTCAAAGGCTTTGTTGAGGCAGCACTGGCCTGCAAGAAGGAATCCTGAGTATGGCGCAGAGCACCGTAAACGTTTCGGGAATCGACGTCGCCAACCACAAGCCATTTGTGCTCTTTGGTGGCATGAACGTCCTCGAGTCGCCGGAACTGGCCATGGAAGTGGCCGAGGCTTATGTTGAAGCCACCGGCAATCTCGGTATCCCCTACGTTTTCAAGGCGTCTTTTGATAAGGCCAACCGCTCGTCGGTGAATTCCTTCCGCGGCCCCGGCCTGGAGAAAGGTCTTCAGATGCTGGCGGACATCAAAAGCAAGTTTGGTGTTCCCATTATTTCGGACGTCCACGAGCCGGCCCAGGCCGCTCCCACAGCGCAGGTATGCGACATCATCCAGCTGCCGGCTTTCCTGAGCCGCCAGACGGACCTGGTGGTCGCCATGGCGAAAACCGGTGCGGTGATCAACATCAAGAAGGCCCAGTTCCTGGCTCCCCAGGAAATGAAGCACATCATCACCAAGTGCGAGGAAGCCGGCAACGACAAGGTGATCCTGTGTGAGCGGGGCAGCAGCTTCGGTTACAACAACCTGGTTGTCGACATGCTGGGCTTTGGCATCATGAAGGCCATGAACGTGCCGGTGATGTTCGACGTGACCCACTCCCTGCAGATGCCGGGCGGACGAGCCGATTCCGCCGGCGGCCGCAGGGCCCAGGTGACGGATCTGGCTCTGGCAGGTATGTCCCAGGGCCTGGCCGGCCTGTTCCTGGAAGCCCATCCGGACCCGGACAAGGCCAAATGCGATGGCCCCTGCGCTTTGCGGCTCAGTCAGTTGGAGCCCTTCCTGCAGCGGGTGAAAGCTGTGGATGACCTGGTAAAGAGTTTTAAACCTATCGACACCGCCTGATTGGCGGTGTTGGCGTTTTACGCGGACTATGGGAGCGAGCGGGAACGGCCCTGCGAAAATGTAGAGGGCCGTTCCCTCTCGCTCTGACTCCCAAATTTGAACATGAACTTGGAGACAGAGAAGAATGACCAAGATTGCCAACATCAAGGGCCGTGAGGTTCTGGATTCCCGCGGTAACCCGACTGTCGAAGCAGACGTTATCCTCGAAGACGGAACGGTGGGCAGTGCTTGTGCGCCGTCAGGTGCGTCTACCGGTTCCCGCGAAGCGCTGGAACTGCGTGACGGTGACGCCTCCCGCTACCTTGGCAAAGGTGTTCTGAAGGCTGTGGAAGCCGTGAACAGCAAGATCCGTGATGCACTGGTAGGCAAAGATGCAGCTGATCAGCGTGCTCTGGATCAGATCATGCTGGACCTCGACGGTACCGAGAACAAGGCCAACCTGGGCGCCAACGCAATTCTGGCGGTTTCCCTGGCGGCGGCCAAGGCTGCAGCTATCTCCCTGGGCAAGCCGCTGTATGCGCACATTGCAGACATCAACGGTACCTCCGGCGAGTTTTCCATGCCGGTGCCGATGATGAACATCCTGAACGGTGGCGAGCACGCGGATAACAACGTTGATATCCAGGAGTTCATGGTTCAGCCGGTTTCCGCCAAGAGCTTCTCTGAAGCCCTTCGTGTTGGCGCGGAGATTTTTCACAGCCTGAAGAAAGTGCTGAAGGCCCAGGGCCTGAACACGGCGGTGGGTGACGAGGGCGGTTTTGCTCCCAACCTGCCCTCCAACGAAGCCGCACTGGCAGTGATTCAAGAAGCGGTCGAGAAGGCCGGTTACAAGCTGGGTACCGATGTGACGCTGGCCCTGGACTGTGCGTCTTCCGAATTCTACAAAGATGGCCAGTACCAGCTGTCCGGTGAAGGCAAGAGCTTCGATTCCGAAGGCTTTGCCGACTACCTGGCGGGTTTGTGCGAGCGTTACCCGATTGTCTCCATCGAAGACGGTATGGATGAGAGCGACTGGGATGGCTGGAAAGTGCTGACCGACAAGCTCGGTAGCAAGGTTCAGCTGGTGGGCGACGACCTGTTCGTTACCAACACCAAGATCCTCAAGCAGGGTATCGAGAAGGGTGTGGGTAACTCCATCCTGATCAAGTTCAACCAGATCGGCAGCCTGAGCGAAACCCTCGATGCCATCAAGATGGCCCAGGATGCCGGTTTCACTGCCGTGATTTCACATCGTTCCGGTGAAACCGAGGACACCACCATTGCCGATCTGGCGGTGGCGACCTGCGCCGGCCAGATCAAGACCGGTTCCCTGTGCCGTTCGGATCGTGTTGCCAAGTACAACCAGCTGCTGCGCATCGAAGAAGCGCTGGATGGTAAGGCGCCTTACCGCGGCCTGAGCGAAATCAAAGGGCAGGGCTGATCGACTGATCCCACCGGTTCTGGCAGAGTGTCTGGCCGGTAATTGGCGAAAAACTGTTAAGGCCATCGTGTTCTGGGCGAAATTCCGGACATGATGGCCTTTTTGTACAGGCAGTTAGAAGAATTTGTTGCTAATCTACTCTAAGGTCTATACTCAACGTCCGGCGTTGGTATTTTGATTGATTGAATTTTGAACGGAATCGGCAATGAAGTTGCTCTGGACCATAATGGTGGTTGTGATTCTCCTGCTGCAGGTGCGCCTGTGGGTCGGGGAGGGCAGCTTTGCGCAGGTATGGGCACTCGAGCAGTCCATCGCCGAGCAACGTGAAGAAAATGCCGAGCTGGCTACCCGCAATGAACGTCTTTATGCCGAAGTCAGGAATCTGCGTAACGAGCAGGGCGCCGTTGAAGAGCGGGCCAGAATGAACCTCGGCCTGATAAGAGACGACGAGACCTTTTTCCTGGTTGTTGAAAACTGATTGTCTATGCCTGCTCCGAGACTTTGGCTGATTGTTCCTGCCGCCGGCATCGGCCAGCGCATGCAGGCTGAGCAACCGAAACAGTACCTTCGGATCGACCAACGTTTCATTCTCGACATCACCCTTTCCCGACTGATGGATTCCGCGCCTTTTTCCGGCTGCATGGTGCCCTTGCACCCGGCCGACCATTGGTGGCCGGATACCGAAGCCAGCGGCGATAGCCGAATCCAGACCTGTACCGGCGGTTCCGAAAGAGCTGGTTCGGTGTTGTCGGCGCTGCACGCCATGGCGGAACAGGTGAAAGATGACGACTGGGTTCTGGTGCACGATGCGGCGAGGCCCTGCCTTGATACCCGGGATCTTTCCAATCTGATTGACCGGCTCTACAGCCATCCGGTTGGGGGGCTGCTTGCCTCGCCGGTTGCCGACACTTTAAAGAAAGCCGGTACTGCTGAACTCCCGGAAGTGATTGAGACCGTTGATCGCACGGGGTTGTGGCGGGCTCTGACGCCCCAGATGTTTCGCTATCGTGTTCTTGTTGATTCTCTGGAGGCAGCTCTTGCCCGGGACCTTCCGGTGACCGATGAGTCCTCCGCGGTGGAGTTTTCCGGTAACATGCCGGTGCTGGTTGAAGGGCGGCCGGACAATATCAAGATCACCGTGCCCGCCGATCTGGCACTGGCAGGCTTCATTCTGAGCCAATTCTGAACTTTCGGAGTGTTCCGGAGCACATTATGCGTATTGGTCAGGGCTTCGATGTCCACGCCTTCTGCGAAGGCGACTCTGTGATTATTGGCGGCGTAAGCATTCCGCATTCCCACGGGCTCAAGGCCCATTCTGATGGTGATGTCCTGCTGCATGCGTTGGCAGATGCATTGCTGGGCGCTGCCGCGCTTGGCGACATCGGGCATTTCTTCCCGGACACCAGTGACGAGTGGGCAGGGGCCGACAGCAGGGACCTTTTGCGTCGGGTTGTGAACCGGGTCCGGGACGAGGGCTTCTCCGTCGTTAACGTGGATACCACAATCATTGCCCAGGCCCCCAAGATGGCACCCCATATCGATGCCATCCGTTTGAACATTGCCGAAGATCTGGGCGTGCCGGCCAGTCGTGTCAGCGTGAAAGCCACCACCACGGAAAAGCTGGGTTTTACCGGGCGCGGGGAAGGCATTGCCTGCCAGGCGATCTGCCTGCTTGAACCGGTGGAATCTTGAGCAACTGGCGCCTTGACTGGCCAACCTCCGGCGGCAGTCGTATTGCCTCTGGCCGCCTGAAAACCGCCCCGGGCGATTTCATTGTCGACGAATTGCTGGAGCTGCCGGAAAGCGGCCCGGCCGTCGACGGAGATGTAATCGCAGGCAGTGGCGAGCATCTTTGTTTGAAACTGGAGAAAGTGGGTGATAACACAGAGTATGTTGCCCGCGAATTGGCCAGGATCGCCGGGTGTCGTCACTTTGATGTCGGTTTCTGTGGGCTCAAGGATAGGCATGCTGTGACCCGCCAGTGGTTCAGTCTGTACCGTCCCGGAAACGAGGATCAGGACAACGCTCTGATCCGGGAGATTGGCCTACGCTGGCCGGTTCTGGCGGCTTCGCGGCAGGCGCGGAAATTGCGGCGCGGGGAGCACAGGGGTAATGGCTTCACGATTACCCTGAGGGCCGTCTCCGGTGAGCACCAGGTTATTGACCGAGCGCTGGAGCGTCTGGGCGATATTTGGGCTCCAAACTACTTTGGCCCCCAACGGTTTGGCAATGATGGCGCTAACCTTGACCGAGCGGTGCATCTTGATCCCGCTACCCTGAACCGACGTGGCCGGTCCGGTGGAAAAGGCCGGGGTGGCAAAAAGCGAGCTGGCAGCGACGGCTCGAAAAACGTATTGTATTTTTCGGCAGCGCGCTCCTGGCTGTTCAATGAGGTGCTGGCAGCTCGGGTAGACGATGGCAGCTGGGCCGAGGCAGGAGCGACAGGTCCACTGTGGGGTGACGGCGGCACCACCGCTTGCGGGCCCCTGGAAACCTTCGAGCGAGGCATTGTCGCGCAAACCCCGGAGTTGGCCGCCCTGTTTTCGGTCACCCGGATGAAACCGGAGCGAAGGCCATTGGCGGTAAAACCGGAGAGCCTCTCCTGGCAGTGGGTCGCTGAGGACTGTCTGGAGCTGGCGTTTTTTCTTTCGCCCGGCCAGTACGCGACAACGATTTTGAGTGATATTTTCGAGCTTGAGGACATGAGCCTCGGCCGACACAACGAACAACAAGGCTAGCGGAGAACACTGTGCGTATTCTGTTGTCGAATGATGACGGCGTTCATTCACCGGGGCTTATAGCCCTGTTTGATGGCTTAAAAGGACTGGGTGAGCTTGAGGTCGTGGCGCCTGACCGGGATCACAGCGGCGCCAGTAACGCCCTGACGCTCAATCGCCCCCTGACGGTTGAGGAACATCCCAACGGTTTTCGTTCGGTCGATGGAACACCGACCGACTGCGTCCATCTGGCGGTGAACGGATTGTTCCGTGAGCCGTTCGACAGGGTGGTGTCGGGTATCAACACCCACGCCAACCTAGGCGACGACATTATCTACTCCGGTACCGTTGCTGCGGCAACCGAGGGTCGCCACCTCGGACTTCCCGCCATTGCCGTCTCCCTTGTCAACGATGGCCACTTTCACTACGAGACCGCCGCCCGGGTTGTCCGGGTGCTGCTCGAGAACGAGCGTCCCCTGGTGCTGGGGTCTCGCTCCATTCTCAACGTGAATGTCCCGGATGTTCCCTGGGAGGAACTGGCTGGCATTCGGGTGACGCGCCTCGGCCACCGGGAACGGGCAGAGGGTGCCGTCCCGATGACCTGTCCTCGCGGCAAAGAGCGTTACTGGATCGGGGCGGCAGGTGTCGGCGGTGACGCCGGTCCCGGCACTGATTTCAATGCCGTACGTGAAGGTTATGTCTCGGTTACCCCGGTTCACATCGACATGACCCGGCATGAGGCGCTCTCACGGCTCCGGGATTGGGTCGATACCCTGGAGGTTTCGCTGGAGGGGCGGGGATGACAGCGCAGCTCGAAGGCATCGGGATGACCTCCCGACGCACCCGGATGCGACTGGTTCAGCGCCTCAGGGAAGCCGGCATCGAGTCGGACCGGGTACTTGAGATTATGGGAGAGGTGCCACGGCACATTTTCCTGGATGAGGCGCTTTCCCATAGGGCCTACGAAGATACATCGCTACCGATTGGCTACGGCCAAACCTTGTCACAGCCCTACATAGTGGCCCGCATGACTGAATTAATGCTTGCCCACGGGCCCTCACGGGTCCTGGAGCTTGGCACCGGGTCCGGTTACCAGACCTCTGTGCTATCCCGTCTGTTCGCCGAAATCTACAGCGTCGAGCGTATCAAGGCGCTTCAGGACAGGGCCCGGGACCGGTTGCGACAACTGAACGCCAGAAACGTGTTCCTGAAACATGCTGATGGTGGCATGGGCTGGCCTGAACGTGGCCCTTTCGACGGTATTATCGTGACCGCAGCGCCCATTGAAGTTCCAGCCGAATTGCTCGCCCAACTGGCAGACGGTGGCGTGTTGATTGCCCCTGTCGGTGAGGAGAATCAGGTGCTGGTGCAGGTAACCCGGCGGGGAGATCGCTTTGATCACAAGGAGCTGGAACCGGTCCGGTTTGTGCCGCTTCTGGGCGGGGTTGTCCGATAATCATGGTCGACTCTTCAGAAAGTAAACCAAACCTGGACAGCGATATTGCACGCAGCCACCACCCTGCAGCCGTGTTTCTTCGGGGAATCGCCATGGGTGCCGCTGATATTGTTCCAGGGGTTTCCGGTGGTACCATTGCCTTCATCACCGGTATCTATTTCCGCCTCCTGGAAGCTATCAACGCGGTTCCGGGAGCAGTTTTCCATGACTTGATTCGCGGCCGGTTCAGCCGGTTCTGGCATGCCTGTGACGGAACTTTTCTGGTCGCCTTGCTGGCGGGCGTCCTGACCAGTATTGCTACCCTGGCATCTGGGATCAGCTATATGCTGGTGGCCTACCCGATCCTGATCTGGAGCTTTTTCTTTGGATTGATCGTCGCTTCGGTGTGGCATGTCGGGCGCCAGGTGCGACACTACAAGCCCGCACTGCTGGTTCCGCTGTTGTTCGGCATTGTTATCGCGTGGTGGATAACCACCCTGTCTGCCAGCGAAGTCGCGCCTTCTACTCTGGCGTTCTTTGGTGCCGGAGCGCTGGCCATCTGCGCCATGATTCTTCCTGGCATCTCGGGCAGCTTTATCCTGGTGATTATTGGTATGTATGCGCCCGTGCTCGCCGCGATCAAATCGTTGGACGCGGGCATTCTGCTTCTGTTTATGGCAGGTTGCGTGGTGGGTCTTTTATCCATCGCCCGCCTGATCACCTGGGCGTTCCACCATTTTCATGATCTCGTGCTCGCCTTGCTCACCGGCTTCATGATCGGAGCGCTCAACAAGGTTTGGCCCTGGAAGGAGACTCTCAGTTGGCGTATCAACAGCTCCGGTGAACAAGTTCCCCTGAATGAGACGAGTATCTGGCCCTCTACCTTTGCAGAGCAGGCCGGCCAGGATCCCCAGGTGCTATTTGCCCTGCTCATGGCGGCGGCCGGTTTTGCCCTCGTTCTGCTGGTGGAGTGGCTCGGTTCCCGGCATGGAGAGGTCGCACCATCGAGGTGATTTGAGGCGACTGTGTGCGAAGAGTGTTACCTAACGCACAAAACGGATGTTTCTGGAGGTAACAAGGGAGGTCGGTTAGTAACTTGGCTTCGCGAGAAAAATGTGCAATATATTAGCAAGTTACTATAAAAACTTTAGAAACTGCTTCGACAACCGACAGCGGTTATACGGATTTTTCATAACTGGGTCAGTTTTATTCCTGTGAGATTCATGCGTGGGCTCATCAATGCCGTTTCACCGGCGTCCCCGCGGTTCCCGTCCGGTGCCTCAGAGCCTGATCGCCCCGCGAAAAAGGTGCTGGCCAGCCGCCTTGCACTCCTGCCCCTCATGGCCCTGCTGCTACTTTCCGGCTGTAACACGCCGGCACTCTACCAGGATGACATTTACAATCCCCCGGTCTATTGGGGCCGCCACGTCGTCAAACCCGGCGAAACCCTTTACAGCATAGCCTGGCGGTATGGTCGGGACTACCGCGAGCTTGGCGACGCCAATGGCATTGGTCCGCCCTGGAATCTCAAAGCGGGTCAGGTGATTCGTCTGGATCTTCGCGGAAGTGTAACCTCGGGCAGTCAGACTACAGCTGCCAAAAAGCCGTCTGGATCGCAACCGCCGAGAACGGCGAGTCGTGCTTCGCCTCCAAAACAGACAGCCGCCACGGCACCCAAACCTGCGGTGACGAGAGCGGCGAACAAGGGCGCGCCGCTCGCTTCCCAGACCCAGACCGTGGCCCGGATTGAATGGCGCTGGCCTCACGTTGGCACTGTAATTGCTGGATATTCAACATCCGGAAAAGTCAATAAAGGTATTGATATTGCCGGGCAAGCCGGGGATGCTGTAAGAGCTGCGGCCACCGGGAATGTGGTCTATGCCGGCAACGGGTTGCTTGGATACGGCAACCTGATTATCGTGAATCACAACGAGCACTATTTAAGTGCTTACGCTCACAACCGGAAGATTCTGGTGCAGGAAGGGGAGGATGTGAAAGCCGGGCAGGTGATCGCAGAGCTCGGTAGCAGTGGCGCTGAACGACCCATGTTGCATTTTGAGATTCGTAAAAATGGCAATCCGGTTGACCCAGTCCATTATCTGCCGCCGCGCTAATGAATGACGCAGTCAGCAGGCTGCCCTGATCGCACACCCTGGCACTGACAAAACACCGCGTTCGCAAGAAAAACAAGAACGGTAAAGGCCATGACAGGCCGACCAACAAAATGTCCTGAAGAAAAAAGTGTGAAGACAAAGACGTCCGCAATAACAAGAAGTATCGGGCGAACATCCAGGATTATTGAGAGGCGGGGCAAGACAAATGTCAGCAGAGCAAGAAGACATCATCATTGATCGTGTATCGGACATGGACGATGCCGAGGATCAGTTGTTAGCAGAAGAGAAAGTTGAAAAAGAGCCCACCGAAGAAGTGGCCGAAGTAGAAGAGGACATCCCCACCCAGGGACGTTATTTCACCAGTCAAAAGCAGCTGGATGCCACTCAGCTGTATCTCAACGAAATTGGTTTTTCCCCCCTGCTTACGCCGGAAGAAGAGGTCTATTTTGCCCGTCTGGCACGCAAGGGAGAGGAGTCCGGCCGCAAACGGATGATCGAGAGCAACCTTCGCCTTGTGGTGAAGATCGCACGACGTTACGTGAACCGCGGGCTGACCCTGCTGGACCTGATCGAAGAGGGCAACCTTGGCCTGATCAGGGCGGTGGAAAAGTTTGATCCGGAGCGGGGTTTCCGATTCTCCACCTACGCCACCTGGTGGATTCGCCAGACCATTGAGCGGGCCATCATGAACCAGACCCGCACCATCCGTCTTCCGATTCATGTGGTCAAGGAACTCAATCTGTATCTCCGTGCAGCGCGGGAACTGACCCAGAAACTGGATCATGAGCCCTCGGCGGAGGAAATCGCCAGAATGGTCGATAAGCCCGTGGCCGACGTCAAGCGGATGTTGGGTCTCAATGAGCGCGTCGCTTCCATGGACACTCCCATTGGTGCCGGTGGCGAAAAGTCGCTTCTGGATACCGTAGCGGATGAAGGGGCTTCGGATCCGGCGGATCTCCTGCAGGACAACAATATGTGTTCCTGCCTGGAGAAGTGGATTGACCAGCTTAGCGACAAGCAGCAGGAAGTTCTGTCACGCCGTTTTGGTCTGCGGGGCTACCCGGTGAGCACGCTGGAGGAAGTCGGCCAGGAGATTGGTCTGACCCGTGAGCGAGTAAGACAGATCCAGGTCGAGGCGCTTCGTCGTCTTCGTGAGATCCTGGAGAAGGAAGGCCTGTCCGGAAACCTGCTGTTCAAGTAACGTCTTTCTTTTCTTTCGATCCAAAGCCGGCCAGGGAATCCCTGGCCGGCTTTTTTGTGTTTCAGGATCGCCCCAAATGAGAACCAGGGCGCGTCCCGCCCGCCAGCGCCGTTGATAGAATGCCGTGACCGGGCGGGGATAAGGGTGTCGAAACCCGGTGCACGAATGAAACACGTCAATAATAACGATCGAAAAGGAAAGGACTATGAAGAAGGCTCTTACAACCGGTTTTGCGGCTCTGACGCTGACGGCCCTGCTGTCTGCTCCAGCCGCAGCACTCACCGTGGAAGGTGTTGATGTTCCGGATACCTATTCCGCCATGGATACCGAACTGACGCTTAATGGCGCAGGTACCCGTTCCAAATGGTTCATGGACCTGTATGTCGGCGGTCTGTACGTTCCCGAGACCATCGACGATGGTGAGGCCGTGATTAACGCAGATGAGCCCCAGGCCATCACTCTGCACATTATCTCCGGCATGATTACCAGCGAACGCATGACAGAAGCCACCCTGGAAGGTTTCGAGGCCTCCACCGACGGCGATATGGCATCTATCCAGGAGGATGTGGACCAGTTTATGGCGGTCTTCCAGGAAGAAATCACCGAGGGTGACGTTTTCGATCTGGTGTACCTGCCGGGCGAAGGCGTGCGGGTCCTCAAGAACGGCGAGCAAAAGGACACGGTTGGCGATCTGGCCTTTAAAAAGGCCCTGTTCGGAATCTGGCTGTCCGATAAGCCGGCGCAGAAGGATCTGAAGGAGAAAATGCTGGGTCAGCGCTAACCGCGGCTTGGCGTCTGAAACAAAAAGCCGGCAAGATGCCGGCTTTTTTAAGCCGAGGATTCAGAGATAATCCCGTTTCTGCTTGAACTCGCACAGGTCCTCAATGATACAGGCGCCGCATTTCGGTTTGCGGGCGGTACAGGTATAGCGCCCGTGCAGAATGAGCCAGTGGTGCGCGTCCAGCAGAAACTCTTTTGGCACCAGGCGCATCAACCGGTTCTCCACCTCCAGAACGTTCTTGCCGGGCGCAATGCCGGTGCGGTTCGACACGCGATAGATGTGAGTGTCCACCGCCATGGCCATGTGGCCGAAGGCGGTGTTCAAGACCACGTTTGCGGTTTTGCGACCGACCCCGGGCAACGCCTCCAGATCCTCCCGCCGCTCCGGCACCTGGCCGCCGTGTTTCTCAATCAGGATTCGACAGGTCTTGATCACGTTCTCGGCCTTGCTGTTAAACAGGCCAATGGTCTTGATGTACTCCTTCAGGCCATCGACTCCCAGGGCCAGGATGGCCTCTGGGGTGTTGGCGACCGGGAACAGCTTGTCAGTAGCCTTGTTGACACCCACATCCGTGGCCTGGGCCGAAAGAATAACGGCAATCAGCAGCTCGAACGGGCTGGAATAGTTCAGCTCGGTGGTCGGGTTGGGGTTGGCCTCCCTGAGGCGGGTGAAGATCTCAATGCGTTTCTGTTTGTTCATCAGCTCTCAGTCTTGTGCAAGTGCGGACTCAGGATACGTTCCCGGTAACCCGGACCCGCTTGCTGCCTGCTGCTACAGGCGCTGGTTCATGTGCCTTGCGGCGCTCTTCCAGATGGTTGTCGATACCATTTTTGAGCGCGATCAGCAGTCCTAGCCCGATAAAGGCGCCGGGCGGAAGAATCATGAACAGCATATCCGGGTAGTTGTCGAAGGGGCGGATCACCCAATCGGCAGCAACGGGGCCCAGCAGCAGGTGCATGTCCACAAACAGAGTGCCCTGTCCGATAAGTTCCCGAAGGCCGCCCAGAACAACCAGCACCGCCAGAAAGCCAAGGCCCATCATGGCGCCATCCAGCAGTGCCGGAAGTGGTGGATTTCTGGAAGCAAAAGCGTCAGCCCGGCCGAGGATGGCGCAGTTGGTGACGATCAGTGGAATGAAGATGCCAAGAATCAGATAGAGCTCATAGGTGAAGGCCTGCATGAGCAATTCGGCGCAGGTTACGAATGAAGCGATGATCATGACGAATGCGGGCAGGCGCACAGACTCGCTTACGAAATTGCGAATCAGTGACACGGCAAGATTGGACCCCATGAGCACCATGAGTGTAGCCAGCCCCAGCCCGATGGCATTAACAACGGTACTGGTCACGGCCAGAAGCGGGCAGAGCCCAAGCACCTGGACGAGGGCCGGGTTGTTGTCCCAGAGCCCGTCGCGGATGATTTCGCTCGATGATTTGGTTGCCATGATCAGGAATGCTCCGTATTGGACGATTCGCCGGCAATCGCTTCAGGGTTCAGGATCTTGTCTCTCGGTGACGGCTCTTCGTTGAGCCGCTCCCGGATAATCTGACGGTTTTCCCGAAAATAGATCAGCGCTTTCTGAACCGCTTTCACTACAGCCCTTGGCGTGATGGTCGCGCCTGTGAACTGATCGAATTCTCCACCATTCTTTTTAACGTTCCACTCCCGGTGCGGTGGTTTGCCCAGCGAGCGGCCATCGAAACTCCTGATCCAGTCGGATTTGCGGGTTTCGATCTGGTCTCCCAGCCCCGGCGTTTCCTTGTGACTGGTTACCCTCACTCCGAGAATGGTCCCCGTCATGTCCACTCCCACGAGGAGATGAATCTTGCCGGAATACCCGTCGGGTGCCACTACGGGCATTATCATGCCAATGGGCTGCTCGTTCTGTCGAGCTACCCAGACGTTCAGAGGGCCGGGCTGTGCCAGGCGCTCACTGGCAGGCAACTGTACCGTATCCCTGAGCAGGTCGTTGTTGTGCCGGCTTTCGGGAATGATTTCATACAGGGCCTGGGCCTCTGCGCGGGCGGCCTGTTCACGAATTCGCTCTTCCGTGGCCACCTGGGTTACGGCAATGGTGCCGCCGGTGATCACGGCGAACAGGCCGAGCCCGATGGCGCTGCGGCGGATGGACTTTGCAACTGCAGCCATGATTACCCCTGGCTCCCCGGTACACCCCGACGGGCCTTGTGGTGGCCGTAAGTGCGTGGAGGTGTGTAATGATCAATGAAAGGAACGGCAAAATTCATCAGCAGAACGCTGAACGCCACGGCGTCGGGATAATTGCCCCAGGTGCGGATCAGGTAGATCAGAATGCCAATTCCCGCTCCATAGATGAGTTTCCCCTGGTGGCTCGTAGCTGCTGACACCGGGTCGGTAGCGATAAAAAAGGCACCGAGCATGGTCCCGCCTGCAAGCAGATGCAGGGATAGTGGTGCATAGAGGTCGGCATTGTTGCCAAAGGCCAGGCTCATTACGATCATCCCACCAAGAAATCCTGCCGGAATGTGCCAGGTAATGATCCGCAGGGCGATGAGCAGAAGGCCTCCTGCCAGAAATGCCGCATTGACCCATTCCCAGCCTCTGGCGATACCCTCACCAAACGTTGGGTGGTTCAGCACCTCGGTTGCTGTGTGGGTGGTGATCTTGTGTTTGTACTCGTCAAGAGGCGTTGCCATCGTCCAGCCATCGACCGCTGTTTGCTGGCCGGAGGCTATGGTCGCCAGGGTCTCGCCAAAGCCCGGAGCACCGTCCCAGAGCATGGCGGGCTCTGCCCAGTTCGTTGTCATTGCCACCGGAAAAGACACCAGAACCAGGGCGTAACCAACCATGGCAGGGTTGAAAGGATTTGAGCCCAGCCCGCCATAGAGTTGTTTGGCTACAACGATAGCCGAGATCACTGCGACAGCAGATACCCACCAGGGCGCAAACTGTGGCAGCGACAGACCTAACAGAAGGCCGGTGACGGCGGCCGTATTGTCTTTGATGAAGAAGGCGACCGGCTTTTTTCTGAGCTTGAGCAGGGCAGCTTCAGAGGCGATCGCCAGGGCAATACAGAAGACCACGTTGATCAGGTTGCCCCAGCCGAAGAATAGCGTCTGGGCCAACAGGCCAGGCAATGCCGCAATAAGAACCCACAACATCACGCGGGATGTTGGCCGGGCCTTGTGGGCGTGTGGCGATGACTGCTGAACAAATGCCATGGATGTGTTGCCTGATCTCGTTTAGTGGGTTGTCTGGGATTCAGTCGGACCGGCGGCCAGCTTTTCTCTGGCCTCAGACAGCGCCTGTTCCGCTCTTTGCGCCCGATCGTGATTCTTGGCCACGGCCCTCTCCAGCTTCTCGACGTTGTCTGCCTGCTGGGCTTTGGCGTCATCAAGCATGCCTTGCATGGTTTCCAGCTTGGACCTGGCCTGCTCCAGCTGCTTCTCAAGGGCCTCGATGTCGGGCTTTTCTTCGGTCGGCGGTGCACTGGGGGCAGGCGACTGGGACGCTTGTGCCTTTGCTTTCTTACGGGCCAGGGCCTGCTCCACAAGCGCCGACTTGGCGGCACGTTCGTCAACAGCCTGACCTTCGGCGGCCGCTTTCTCCGCCTCTGCCTGTTTTTTCGCGGCTGCTTCGGCTGCGGCCTGCGCCCGCTCCTTGCGCCTCAGTTCTTTCTCCTGTTGCTCGCGCTCGAGGCGTTCCTGGCGTGCCTCGAAGCGTTCCCGGGCCCGGTCGGCTTTCAACTGTTCTGCCTGTTGGGCACGGATTTCACCCTTGGCGAACCGATAGTACTGAACCAGCGGAATCGAACTCGGGCAAACATAGGAACAGGCGCCACATTCTATGCAGTCAAACAGGTTCAGGTGCTCCGCCTTTTCAAATTCGGTGGCCTTGGCGTGCCAGAAAAGTTGCTGCGGCAACAGCTCCATGGGGCAGGCTTCGGCGCACTGGCCACACCGGATGCAGGGTTGTTCCGGTGGTGGTGCCGGCAGTTCAGCTGCCGTTGCCGCAATCACGCAGTTGGTGGTCTTGATGACCGGTACCGCTTCGGTCGTGAGTGTGTAACCCATCATGGGGCCGCCAAGCACCAGGCGGCTGACCGCATCCTGGTTAACACCAGCCTGCCCGAGCAGATGCTCAATCGGTGTGCCAATAAGCGTTTCGAAGTTGCCCGGTTCCCGAACGGCTTCCCCCGTGATGGTAACGATTCGGGAAATCAGCGGCGTACCCTCCAGGACCGCATTTGCCACGGCAACGGCGGTTCCGATGTTCTGGCACATCACGCCGATATCAGCGGGAATTCCGCCGCTGGGCACTTCCATGCCGGTCAGTATCTGGATCAGCTGTTTCTCGCCACCTGAGGGATACTTGGTGGGAACAACCGCAATTTCGGTCTGGGTGCCTTCGGTGGCTTTTCGCAGCGCGGCAATGGCTTCGGGTTTGTTGTCCTCAATACCGATCACGCAACGCTCGGGGCGCAGAATCCACGCCATGATTTTCAGCCCGGCAACCACCTCGTCGGCCTTTTCCCGCATGGTCATGTCATCAGCGGTGATATAGGGCTCGCATTCTGCGCCGTTCAGAATGAGCGTGCTGACCTTGCGATCCCTTGGTGGCCGGAGTTTGATATTGGTGGGAAAGCCGGCTCCACCCATACCGGAAATACCGGCATCACGGATAATTTGCAGAACCTCGTCGCGCTCCAGAGAACGATAATCCGCCACTGGACTGCGCTGGCACCATTGGTCCTCGCCATCCGGTTTCAGGGTGATGCACCGGTCCGCCATACCTGAGGGATGGGGGACAGGGAAGTCGGCGATGCTCTCGATCACTCCGGATGTCGGTGCATGAACGGGAACGCCCATGCCGGTTTTAACGTCGGCAATTTTCTGGCCCTTCAAGACCCGCTCGCCGACCTCAACAATGGCCTCCGCCGGATCACCGATGTGCTGCTGAAGTGGCAGAACCAACTGGGCAGGCATGCCGGCATCGCGAATCGGACGCGCGGTTGAGATGTCTTTGTGTTCCGGAGGATGGATGCCGCCGGAGAAATCCCAGAGTTGAGTCATCAGGCACTGGCTCCCTGGCGATCGGTGGCAATGAGTCCGGACTTGGGCGGTGTCCAGGTCCAGGTACGAATATCGGGTTCCACCGTCACCATGTCGATGCAGTCCACCGGGCAGGGATCAACACACAGATCGCAGCCGGTGCATTCGCTCTCAATGACCGTGTGCATGTGCTTGGCGGCGCCAAGAATGGCGTCCACGGGGCAGGCCTGGATGCACTTGGTGCAACCAATGCATTCGTCCTCACGAATCACCGCAACCCGTTTGACCTGTTCAACGCCGTGTTCGGCATCCAGGGGTTCCGGTTCCACATCCAGCAGGTCTGCCAGTGCCTTGATGGTAGACTCGCCGCCCGGCGGGCATTTGTTGATCGGCCCCCCCTCGGCAATGGATTCGGCGTAGGGCCGGCAACCGGGATAGCCGCACTGGCCACACTGGGTCTGGGGAAGAAGGGCGTCAATCTGATCCACCAGCGGGTTGCCCTCCACCCTGAACCGTTCGGCCGCAAATCCGAGCAGGCCGCCGAAAACAACGGCCAGGGCCAGAAGCACCAAAACGGCAACAAGAACGCTTGTCCACATAACCTGTTACTCCTAATCCCGCCGGCCGATCAAACGCTGACCAGGCCGCCAAAGCCCAGGAAAGCCAGGGCCATCAACCCGGCTGTCACCAGCCCGATGGCAGCACCGCGAAAGGCCACCGGCACATCGGACACGGCGATGCGCTCACGCATGGCGGCGAACAGCACCAGAACCATCGAGAAGCCCGCTGCTGCACCAAATCCATACAACACGGACTCAACGAAGTTGTTGTTCTTGTTGATGTTAAGCAGGGCGACGCCCAGCACCGCGCAATTCGTGGTGATCAACGGAAGGAAGATGCCCAATACCCGGTAAAGCAACGGGCTGGTTTTGCGCACCACCATCTCGGTGAACTGAACCACCACGGCAATCACAAGGATAAAGGTGATGGTTCTGAGGAACGCGAGGTCCAGCGGCTCGAGCAGGTAGGTATAGGCAAGGTAACTGCACACCGAAGCCAGGGTCAGAACGAACGTGGTGGCCAGGGACATCCCCATGGCCGTCTCCAGTTTTCCGGATACGCCCATAAAGGGGCACAGGCCCAGGAACTGAACCAGTACAAAATTGTTCACCAGAATGGTGCTGACCAGAATCAGCAGATATTCGGTCATTTACCTTGCTCCCTTGGACCCCTGCCAGCGTTGCCCGGCCGCCCTTACATAATCCGCATGCCGGGGGTGGCGCCGGAATCCGGGGACAGGATAAAGATATCCTTGCCACCGGGGCCTGCTGCCAGAACCATGCCCTCGGACATCCCGAACTTCATTTTCCGCGGTTTGAGGTTGGCCACCATGACAGTCAGGCGCCCCTCGAGATCTTCCGGCCTGTAAGCAGACTTGATACCAGCAAACACGTTGCGGTCGCCGTGCCCCACGTCAAGGGTAAGGCGAAGAAGTTTGTCGGCACCTTCCACGTGCTCGGCTTTGACAATTTTAACGACGCGAAGATCCACTTTCGCGAAATCGCCAAATTCTATTTCATCCGCGATGGGCTCAAGATTGGAAGCAGGTGCCGGTTTGCCGGTCGCTGCAGGCAACTCTTCCTTGGAGGCATCCAGCATTTTCTCGATCTGGGCCATGTCGACACGGTTCATCAACGGCTTGAACTTGTTGATGCCATGGTTCTCGAGGCGTTCTGCGCGTTTGTTCCAGTCCAGCGGCGCATTCAGGAACGCCTCGGAGGCCTTGGCGGTTTCCGGTAGTACCGGTGCCAGGTAGGTCATCAGCAGGTGGAACATGTTGATGGCGTTGGTGCAGATAGCCTGCAGATTTTCATCCTGGCCTTCCTGCTTGGCGATCACCCAGGGCTGCTCGTCATTGACGTACTGGTTGGCAATGTCGGCGAGTTCCATGATCCGGCGCATCGCGCGGCCGAATTCGCGGGCCTCATAGAATTCCTCGATTTCCTGGCCGGCTTCGATGAATTCCTTCAGTTTGGCATGTTCGGTGACCTGACCAAGCTGACCGTCGAAACGCTTGGTGATGAAGCCGGCACTGCGGCTGGCGATGTTCACCACCTTGCCCACCAGGTCCGAATTAACCCGGGCGGAAAAGTCCTCCAGGTTCAAGTCCATGTCATCCACGCTGCCGGTCAGCTTGGCGGCAAAGTAGTAGCGCAGGTATTCCGGGTTCAGATGGTCCAGGTAGGTGCGGGCCATGATAAACGTACCGCGGGACTTGGACATCTTCTTGCCGTTGACGGTTACAAAGCCGTGGGCCCAGACGGCCGTCGGCGTGCGGAAGCCGGCATCGTGAAGCATGGAAGGCCAGAACAGCGCGTGGAAGTTGATGATGTCCTTGCCGATGAAATGGTAGACCTCGGCCTCGGAATCCGCTTTCCAGAAGTGCTCGAAATCGATGCCTTCACGGTTGCACAGGTTCTTGAAACTGGCCAGGTAGCCGATCGGCGCGTCCAGCCACACGTAGAAGTACTTGCCGGGAGCGTCCGGAATTTCGAAACCGAAGTAGGGGGCATCACGGCTGATGTCCCATTCCTGGAGGCCTGCGTCCAGCCATTCCGCCAGCTTGTTGGCGACCTGGGGCTGCAGCGTGCCGCTGCGGGTCCACTTGGCGAGAAAGTCATGGAAATCCGGCAGCTTGAAGAAATAGTGCTCGGACTCTTTCTCGATAGGCGTGGCGCCGGAGACCGCCGAGCGCGGGTTGATCAGCTCGGCAGGTGTGTAGGTGGCGCCACAGGCCTCGCAGTTATCACCGTACTGGTCCTCGGTCTTGCACTTCGGGCAGGTGCCCTTGATGAACCGGTCCGCCAGGAACATGTTCTTTTCCGGGTCGTAGGACTGGGTGATCTTGCGCGTGGCAATGTGCCCGTTTTCCTGCAACTGACGGTAGATGTACTCCGAGAACTGGCGGTTCTCTTCGGAATGCGTGGTGTAATAGTTGTCAAAGCGGATGTGGAACCCGGCGAAATCTTCCTGGTGCTCCTCACGGATCCGGTCGATCAGCTGCTCGGACGTAATACCCTCCCGCTCGGCGCGGAGCATAATGGCGGTGCCATGGGCATCGTCGGCGCAAACGTAGAAACAATTCTGGCCCCGCATCTTCTGGTAGCGTACCCAGATATCGGTCTGAATGTATTCCAGCAGGTGCCCGAGATGGATAGGGCCGTTGGCGTACGGCAGGGCGCTGGTAACCAGAATATCGCGCTGTTGCTTGCTCGCTTGCGTCATGGTGATGTCCGAACCTTATGTTGACACGGGTTGGAAAGACAAAACGGGGACTGGCGGCTGTCTGGATTGATTGCCCCAGGTAAAGATCCCATATGGTCAGAAACGGGCACAGATGATACCTTCCGAGCAGATAATTTTCACCCGAATCACCTGTTTCCGTGCTTAAAATCGAGCATGAGCTTATTCCGGAGAACCCGATGACACAGATTTCTGAGCAGGCCCTGCAATCAGCGGTTCGCGAGTACCGTGATCCTTACCTCAACAAGGACCTCTACCAACTGGGTGCCGTAAAATCCCTGAACGCCGACGAGCGCGGAAACGTCACCCTCATGGTCGAGCTGCCATACCCCTCGAAAGGCATTGCAGGTGCCCTCAAGCAGCTTGTCGGTAATGCTCTGGAAGACGTCGACGGTGTCGAGAAGGTAGACGTCCACGTGGGCCAGAAAATCCACTCCTACAAAGTCCAGAAAGACCTGCCCTCAGTACCCGGCGTGAAAAACATCATCGCTGTCGCGTCGGGCAAGGGTGGCGTCGGTAAATCCACCACCGCCGTCAACCTGGCTTTGGCACTCCAGGCCGAAGGCGCACGGGTTGGCATCCTCGACGCCGACATCTACGGCCCCAGCATCGGCATGATGCTCGGCGTGCCCGAAGGCAAACGCCCGGACACCCGCGAAAACAAATACTTCGTCCCCATGGATGCCCACGGCCTCCAGGCCAACTCCATGGCTTTTGTCGTTACCGAGAAAACCCCCATGGTCTGGCGCGGCCCCATGGTCAGTGGCGCCGTGATGCAATTGCTCCAGCAGACCCTCTGGAATGAACTCGACTACCTCATCGTCGACATGCCCCCCGGCACCGGCGACATCCAGCTCACCCTGGCCCAGAAAGTCCCGGTAACCGGCGCGGTCATCGTCACCACACCCCAGGACATCGCTTTGCTGGACGGCAAGAAAGGCATCGAAATGTTCCGCAAAGTCGACATCCCCGTGTTGGGCGTTGTCGAAAACATGAGCGTCCACATCTGCAGCAACTGCGGCCACGAAGAGCCTCTCTTCGGCCACGGCGGCGGCGAACGCATTGCCCAGGAATACGACACAACGCTCCTCGGCCAGCTGCCCCTGCACATGACCATCCGCGAACAAACCGATGGCGGCACCCCCTCGGTGATCGCCGAACCGGATTCCGAAGTGGCCCGTCGTTACCGGGATATCGCGAGAAGGGTAGGGGCTGAACTGTCCACTCGGGAGCGGAACCTTTCCGGTTCGATCTCAAGCGTTTCAGTGACGGAGCACTGACAACGTCTCAAGGTTTGCGGCGTTTCACTCCGATGTTAGTTCGCGGTCTTAGGGGCAGCCTTCCAAAAATGTCGAAGGCCATGGATGGCCTTCGCCAAGCGCACATGGATGATGGGATGAACACCTCTTGTTGAGATCGGCGTCAAAGCGCCACTATTAGATGTGCAAAATCAATAGGTCAACAACAAGAGGTGTTCAGATGAACGTTACCCTAATCGGAATCGACTTGGCAAAAACTGTCTTTCAGGTTTGTGGTGTGAACCGAAGCGGCAACCCGGCGTTCAATCATCAAGTGCGCAGGAATAGGCTGATTGAGAAGTTGCTGCAGTATCCGGAAGCGACGATTGCCATGGAGGCCTGCAGTGGTTCGAACTACTGGGGTCGGGAGCTAAAGAAGCTGGGCTTTGAGGTGTTATTGATTCCGCCCCAGCATGTGAAGCCGTTTGTGAAGGGCAACAAGAACGACCGGAACGATGCCTTTGCGATTACAGAGGCCGCCCGGCGACCGAGGATGCGGTTTGTGGAACCGAGATCGCTGGAGCAAACAGACATACTGGTGCTGCATAAGCTGATCAATCGGAAGGTCCAGGCCCGGACCGCGTTGATCAATCAGATCCGGGGCTTTCTGAACGAGTACGGCGTCATCGTTGCGCCGGGCAAGGAGCGATTACTCAAGGCGTTACCAGAGTTGCTGGAGGACGCGGAGAACCCACTGACCTGTGCTGCCAGAGAGGCCTTACAGAGTCTGTTGGAAGAGTGGAGAGAGGCCAATCGCCAGATACAGATGCATGAGGCGAAACTGAAGCAAACAGCCAAACAGCTGGAGCCGGCACGGCGCCTGATGGGCGTGAAAGGGGTTGCGGAGAAAACGGCAACCGCGGTGGTGGCCTATGCCGGTGACGGTAAGGCATTTAAGAGCGGGCGACACTTTGCAGCCAATCTGGGATTGGTTCCGAACGAACACTCCAGTGGCGGCAAGCAAAAGCTCGGACGCATCACCCGTCGAGGGAATAACTATCTGCGCCGATTATTGGTTCAGGGTGCCTGGTCGGTCATCCGATACACGGATAAAGCCACCGACCGGCTATCACGCTGGGCGGCAGGGGTTATTGAGCGCAGAGGCAAACACAAAGCGGTGATTGCCGTGGCCAACAAGTTGGCAAGAATTCTATGGGCAATGCTCTACCACCAAACGGAGTACCGGGCGGCGTAAAGCAGCACCCAAGGAGCAAAGGCACCCCACGCAAATGCGGTGAGTAATGAGTTAACAGGGTTAAACCGGCCCTTGTGAATGCTGGCGAGCACACGGAGCTCCAACTCCGTACGGACGATAAGCGGCAAGGGCGCGGTTTTCATTGAGGCCAGAGTCACCGAAGTGACTCATCATAAAGGCCGGATATACGTGCGCAGTTTTACCCAGTTAACTTTTTACACCACCGAGAGCTTGGGAGGCTTGCGCAACAAGAGGTCTACATATATGTGCTCGTAGCGGTTTTTGGAAGGCTGCTCCTATGAGCGCAGCCCGCCAATTCTGAGGTCCGAGCACCCAGCTGCAGCCCCCAGAAGTAAAGACTCGACAGCCTTCGACAGACCCCAAGGGAAAAGGTAAACTACGCCCCAATTTTCCCAGTGGATACGAGACTTCGCCAATGAGCATCAAATCCGACAAGTGGATTCGCCGGATGTCCGAACAACACGGCATGATCGAACCGTTCGAAAGCGGACAGGTTCGTGAAACCGAAAAAGGCCGCGTGATCTCCTACGGCACCTCCAGCTACGGCTACGACGTACGCTGCAGCAACGAATTCAAAATCTTCACCAACGTCCACTCCGCCACCGTGGACCCGAAGAACTTCGACGAAAACAGCTTCGTCAACTACACCGGCGACGTCTGCATCATCCCGCCGAACTCCTTTGCACTGGCCCGCACCGTTGAATACTTCCGCATTCCACGAAGCGTCCTGACCATCTGCCTGGGCAAGTCCACCTATGCGCGTTGCGGCATCATCGTCAACGTCACCCCGCTGGAACCAGAATGGGAAGGCCAGGTTACGCTGGAATTTTCCAACACCACCAACCTGCCGGCGAAGATCTACGCCAACGAAGGCGTCGCCCAGATGCTCTTCTTTGAATCCGACGAGATCTGTGAAACCAGCTACAAAGACCGGGGTGGCAAATATCTTGGCCAGACCGGCGTGACCCTGCCCAGGACATGAACGCCAACCAGTTCCTGAAAGCCGTTTCACAACTGCAGGGATGGCGCGAATGCGCCTTCCTGCTCGCTCTGGCTGAGCGCTCATTCCCGAACTACGCCCTGTTTGCCGATGCCATGGGCCTGAAGACCGGTGCCAAAATGCGCCAGCTTCTCGATCTTGGCTGGGACTTGCTCCAAAAAGACGTCTCCGAATCGGCGATCCCGCAGTTGCTCGCCAAACTGGAAACCCTGTCGCCGGACGTGGACGCCTACGACGCCTACGGTGTTTACCCGGCCTTCGACTTCTGTCAGCTACTGGAGCAGGCGCTGCTGAACCGCCTGAACCCCTCCAAACACCGCGCTACCGATGCGTCACAGATGGCGACCGGAACCGTGATGAACTTTATTGAGCTGTCCGAAGGGGAAGACCTCGAGGAAGACGAGCTCGTCCGTCTGCTTGATCATCACCCGTTGATGAAAGAAGACAAAACCTTCCAGCGGGACCTGATCCTGGAGCTGAAGCGCCAACGCACGCCAACCGATCAGTTCGTGGCCCGTCTCCGGGAGGATGCAGCCAACGAGGGCGTCAGTAACCTTGGCATTTCGCTCACCGAATAAACGTTGGGGAGCGAGCAAGCTACACTTTCGGTATTACCCGTTGTATTCAGAATAGGTCAGATGGATTTTATCCCATGAAACTCTCTGCTTTTGGTCGCAAGTTCACCGCCGATGCCGGTATCACGTCCCTCATGGATGACCTGGGTAACGCCATGGCATCCGGCGACGACATGATCATGATGGGCGGGGGAAATCCCGGGCATATTCCCGAGATCCAGCAGAGAGTACAGGAAATTCTCGCGGATATGAGTCGTAACGAGGGCGATGTTCGCCGTCTGGTCGGCATCTACGATCCGCCTCAGGGGGAAAAGCAGTTTATCGCCTCGCTCGCCGAGCTGCTCAACCGCGAATATGGCTGGGGCCTGAAACCTGAGAATATCGCCCTGACCAACGGCAGCCAGGCGGCCTTCTTCATGTTGTTCAACATGTTTGGCGGAGACTACGGAGACGGTAACCGCAAGCATATTCTTTTGCCGCTTGCGCCCGAGTACATCGGCTACGCTGACGCTGGCATTGAACCGGGCCTGTTCCATGCGGTGCAGCCGGACATCTCGTTCACCGACGCCCACGAGTTCAAATACCGGGTGGATTTTGATGCCGTAGAGGTTACCGGTGAGACCGGCGCTATCTGTGTGTCACGTCCCACCAATCCGACCGGTAACGTCGTTACTGACGAAGAGCTTGCCCGGCTTGAAGAGCTCGCCCGCCAACACGACATACCACTGATCGTCGATGGCGCGTATGGCACACCATTTCCGAGCTTGCTGTTCGTTGATGCAACACCCACCTGGAACGACCAGATCATCCTCTGCCTGAGCCTCTCGAAGCTTGGTTTGCCGGCAGCGCGGACCGGAATCGTGATTGCCGCCGAGCCGGTGATCAAGGCGTTGTCAGGCATTAATGCCATTATGAACCTGGCCACGGGCAGTTTTGGCGCCATGCTGGCCGAGCCTCTGGTTCGTTCCGGCGAAATATTGTCCCTGAGCAGGGATGTGGTTTGCCCGTTCTACAAGGCGAAGATGGAACGGGCGGTATCCGCGTTCCGGGAGGCCATGGGAGAGGACAGCTGCCGCTGGTATGTGCACAAGCCCGAGGGCGCCATGTTCCTGTGGCTCTGGTTCCCGGATCTGCCGATCTGCAGCCTTGAGCTGTATCAGCGGTTGAAGAGCCGAGGGGTTCTGGTCGTTTCCGGACACTATTTCTTTCCCGGATTACCGGAAGATGGCTGGAGGCACCGGCATGAGTGTCTGCGCGTGACCTACTCCCAGGACGACGATCGGGTTGCCGAGGGCCTCCGGATCATTGCCGATGAGGTCAAGGCCGTGTGGCGCGAGGCCGGGCGTGAGGTCTAGCGCTCGAACTCTGCTTCCTTGAGTTTCAATTCGTAGGTGCTGCCGTCCGGCTCAACCTGCCTGAGGCGGACTAGCAGGAAATTCTGCTCCGGCGAGAACCACATCAGCGTCTGGCGCTTGGAATCCTCGCGAACCTTCTCTGCCTTGAGTGTGGCCCTCTGCTGACTGCCGGTGTTCATTTTCCCGCCATTGATTACTGCGAAACGGTCGGTGTCTATGGAGTCGCCATCAAGCACCCGATAGGTCATCTCGCGCTTGCCGGCCTTGATGTCTTGGTGCAGTTGAAGCTGATACCCCAGCGGGTCCAGCAGCCCCTCTTCCAGCTCTATCTCAAAGGGTTTTCCCTTGTGCTCCCCGGTCGCAGTGCCTTCGGACCAGTCAAAGTCGATGGAGTTTTTCCGGTCACTGACCAGGAAGCCAGACAGGCGGTAGCGATATCGCATGGGTATCACTTGCCCGTCCTCCCAGCGAAAAATCAGGGATTCATCGATACTGACGATAAAGGAGTCCACATCCGTGCGGTACAGCCAGACGTCGTTGCCCTGGGAGGTGAGTGTGCGCTTTGCGGTACCATTGAGGGAGAGGCCCTTTTCCATGGCCGCGGTGTAGCTGGCCTCAAAAGGAACCAGCTCGGTCTCGGTCTGAGCGAGCAGAGTGACCGGCCCGGCGAGAATGCCGAGGCAGGTCAGCAAGGCCGCGCCACCTATTCTGGTGAGTCGTCGTGAAAGCATCCTGTTAAACCCGAACAATTACCGTCATCAGTGGCGACAGTGTAGCTGCTCGGGGAGGCTGGGGGGATGACAATTCGTTCAGGCGGTTGATCAGGTCTCGGGGAGGCGCATCGGGACGTTCAGCGGCTCACCGTCGAACATCACGTAATCACTGCCCAACTGAATCCGACCCTCGCAGAACCAGCGCACAACGATAGGGTAAAGGATATGTTCCTTGGCCTGTACCTTCTCTGCGAGGCTCTCAGGAGTATCATCCGAAGCAATGGACACTTCGGCCTGGGCAATAACCGGTCCGCCATCCAACTGCTCGGTAACGAAGTGGATTGAAACGCCGTGAACCTTATCGCCGGCTTCCAGGGCCCGGCGGTGGGTGTTCAGACCGGTGTACTTCGGCAGCAGTGACGGATGTATGTTCAGCATCTTGCCCCGGAAAGCCCGGACAAAATCCGTGGTCAGGATTCTCATGAAGCCTGCCAACACGATCAACTCCGGATTGTAGCGGAGTATTTCCGCCATCAGGGAGGCATCAAACTCATCCCGGGATTCGAAATTCTTGTGGTTTACCACAAAGGTCTCGATATTTGCCTGGGCCGCGCGCTCAAGGGCAAACGCGCCGGGCTGGTTGCAGCCAACGGCAATGATCTGCCCGGGAAAATCCCGCTCCCGGCTGGCGTCAATCAGTGCCTGAAGGTTGGTGCCGCTTCCGGATGCGAGCACCAGGATTTTCGGTAACGGGGTCTGATCTGCCTTCATGCCGACAGCAGCCCCGGTGCATAGCGAACGCAGGCATCTGCCTGTTCGTCATCGGCACGTTCGATCAGGCCTACCTGCCAGGCATGTTCGCCCAGTGCTTTCAGGGTATCCAGGGCCAGCTCCTTCTGGTTGGCAGGCACGCAGACAATCATGCCGATACCACAGTTAAAGGTGCGGTACATCTCTTCACTGGCAACGCCGCCGTTGTCCTTGAGCCACTGGAATACCGGGGGCAATGACCAGCTGTTGGTATCGATGGCAGCGATGGTGCCGTTCGGCAGCACCCTGGGAATATTTTCCGGCAGGCCACCACCAGTGATGTGGGAGAGGGCACGAACGTCGACTTCGCGAATCAGCTGCAGAAGATTCTTTACGTAGATTCGAGTCGGTGCCATCAAGGCGTTGGCCAGGGTGGTATCGCCGATTGGCTGCTCGAGGTCAGCGTTGCTGACTTCCAGAATTTTCCGGATCAGGGAGTAGCCGTTGGAGTGAGGGCCGGAAGAGCCCAGGGCAATCAGCACGTCTCCGGCCTGGACGCGGCCGCCGTCAATAATCTCGCTGCGTTCGGCAACGCCTACGCAGAAGCCAGCCAGATCGTAGTCGTCGCCTTCGTACATGCCCGGCATTTCAGCGGTTTCACCGCCGACCAGCGCACAGCCAGCCTGCTCGCAGCCCTCGCCGATTCCGGCAACCACCTGAGTGGCAACGTCTACGTTCAGCTTGCCGGTCGCGTAGTAGTCGAGGAAGAAAAGCGGTTCAGCGCCGCCGACAACCAGATCGTTCACGCACATGGCGACCAGGTCGATGCCGATGCTGTCGTGCTTGTCCAGTTGCATGGCCAGTCTGAGCTTTGTGCCCACTCCGTCGGTGCCGGAAACCAGAACCGGTTCGTTATATCCGGCGGGGATGGAGACCATGGCGCCGAAGCCGCCGAGACCGCCAAGAACCTCGGGGCGGCGGGTGCGCGCGGCGGTGTCCTTGATTCGGCTGACGAGTTCATTGCCGGCATCAATATCTACGCCAGCATCGCGGTAGGTCAGGGAGGGCTTCTGTTCGCTCATGGTGTACTTAACCGTTGGCCAGTGGGTCAGGCGGCGGATTTTAACAGGTGCGGTGTGGCGCTCCAAATGTATATTGCTTTTCCGAAATCCGGGGCCGCTACTCACACCCTGGGGCATGGTGTATCCTATGCGCCATTCATGCGAATTGCAGGGTGTTTCATGTCAGTATCAGGGCAAAAGCCGGCACACAGGTCTTTATCCGGGACGTGGGTAGTTGCGTTGTTCACCGTTCTGCTGTCTGGGTTTTCCGCCCAGGCGAGTGCCGTGACGGTTTCCGGTCTCTATTCGGCAAAGGTGCCAGTGGAAGGGTCCTCGTCGGGTCAACTCGCCCAGGGATATGCAGACGGGCTGAGCCAGGTACTGGTAAGGGTTTCCGGTACCCGAGACGTACTGGCGATGGAGGGCGTTGAAGCCCTGCTGTCCGATGCCGAGTCGTTACTTCTTTCCTATCAGGTTGCCCGTGGCGAGTCCGGCCAGAGTGTTCTGAGCATGTCCTTCGGAGCGGTTGGCGTGAATCGCGCGCTGGCTGCAATTGATGCGCCGGTGTGGGGTGCCAACAGACCGCTCACACTGGCCTGGATTGCTGCCGAGGATCGTGGCTCGAGAACACTCGTAACACGGCCCGGGGCCGGCTCTGGTCAGGAAGACGCAGGAGCCTGGAGGGCTGCGTTCGATGAGGCGGCCAGAAAGCGTGGCTTGCCCGTGGCGCTGCCCCCGTCAGATTTCAGCTCTGACCGCGAATTGCTCTCGGATATCTGGGGGCAGTTTATTGGTCGGGTGAAGTCTGCATCCGGGAATCTGGACCATGATGTGCTCGCTTTGGTGCGGGTCAGCCGTGCTGGCGGGCAATGGCGTGCCGGCTGGGTCTTCGATGGTATGGCCATGAATGCCGGGGAAGAGTCGGTAACCGCCGATACCCCGGAAGCGCTGGCGGAGGCGACGATAAACCGCTGGGCGGAGTTATACGCCAGCCGATACGCGGTTGCTGCGTCGGAAGTGGGCGATTCGCCCCAGGTGGACATTGTGCTGCGTGGCGTTACGTCGCTTGAAGACTATGCCGGCGCCAATAAGGTGCTGGAAGGACTGACCCCCGTGGTTAGCGTTGGTGCCCATCGGGTACGGGACGAGCAACTGACCCTGCGGGTGGCTTTCTCCGGTGAGCTGGACCAGCTGCGGGAGTACATCGCCCTGGATCCGCGCTTCGTTCCAATGGAGGCCGACGTTCCGGCAGAACCTCCGGTTACCGCCCGCACAGCAGAGGACCAGGTGGCGTCGTCTGGGCCGAACCCGCAAGAGGCGCTCGAGAGCGAGGTATCGCAGCCGGCTGGCCCGGATCAGCAAACCTCTGCGGAGGCGTCTGAAGAGACTGCCCTGTTTACCTATCAGCCGGTGCCCGTCGATGAGGAAGATGCCAGGGAAGCGTTCGAATCCCTGTACCAGGTTCTGTATTATCGTTGGCAACCGTCTTCTGTCATCGGGAGCGATGGCGGCGAATAAGGTGTAACCGGAGGGAGTCTTTTGAATTTGCACCGCTGGCGCTGGATTCCCAATGCCCTGACGTTCCTGCGCATTCTTCTGATCGCTCCCTTCGCGGGAGCGTTACTGATCGGAGATTATCGCCGGGCGTTGCTGATATTCTTTCTGGCCGCCGGCACAGACGCGGTTGACGGCTTCCTTGCCCGCCATTTCAATTGGCGTTCCAGGCTTGGTGCAATTGCAGATCCTCTCGCCGACAAGGCCTTGTTGATCACCGCGTACCTGATGCTTACTCTCACCGAGGTTCTGCCCGTGTGGCTGTTTCTGCTGGTGTTGGGGCGTGATCTGCTGATTGTGGTCGGCGCTCTGGCCTACCACTACAAGGTTGGTCGATACGATATGGAGCCCAGCATTCCCGGCAAGATCAATACGTTTATCCAGATTCTTGTAGCCCTGGCCATCATCGTGCTTCTGGCGGACCTGCCGATGCAGCCCTGGGTGGTGGATGCCGGCATTATCCTGGTGGCTGTTTCCACCGTGTTCAGCGGGGCGCATTACCTGTTTGTGTGGGGCTTGCGGGCCTGGAGGGCTACCCGGCCATGACCGCATCCCAGTTGGTGCTCGGGGTCAAGCTGCGTGACGACGCCCGATTCGACAATTTCCATGGCGACCGGAACACGAGCGCAGCCCAGCGTCTTGAAAGCGTTTGTCAGCAACCTGATGATATGCCTGTCGTTGTTCTGTGCGGTGATGCCGATACCGGCAAGAGCCATCTTCTACAGGCAGTGTGCCACCTGGGCGAAAAGCAGGGCAGGGCAGCGGTGTGTATCAGCATCGCAGAGCTAGAGCCTTTTGGTCCCGATGCCTTGTCGGGGCTTGAGACCCATGAGATCGTCTGTCTTGACGATGTCGACCGCATCGCAGGCCAGCGGGTCTGGGAAGAGGCCATTTTTCATCTCTATAACCGGATTCTCGATCGAGGCGGCCTCTTGCTGGTGAGTCTGGCCGATTTGCCGGCCAGTTTGCCCTTTGAGTTGCCGGATCTGGTCTCCAGATTCAGTCACGGGCTGATCATCCAGTTGGGTATTTACCGGGATGAGGATCGCCTGACCATTCTCAGGGCCCGTGCCGAGAAACGTGGCCTGGTGATGGCGGATGATGTGGCCAGCTATATAATGCGCCGGGCGCCCCGAAGGCTCGGTGATTTGCTGGGGATTCTGGATATACTGGATGAAAATTCACTTCAGGCACAGCGGCGGCTTACTATTCCGTTTGTGAAGACAGTGATGGGGTGGTGAGTTGGAATGGGTTCATCGCAGGGCAGAAATCGATAAGGGATTCATCAAGGGAGAGGCAATATGAGACGGGTGGTATTCAACCAGAAAGGCGGTGTCGGCAAGTCCAGTATCACGTGCAATCTCGCAGCTATCAGCGCCGCTCGTGGAAAGCGCACCCTGGTCGTGGATCTTGATCCGCAGGGAAACTCCACCCATTATCTGCTGGGCAAGCCTGCCAGCGAGCTCAAGGACACCGTTGCGGATATGCTGGAGCAGACGGTGGCCTTTACCGTGTTCAATCGCCGTCCGGACGAATTTGTCCATGCCTCACCGTTCAAGAACCTGTTTGTGATGCCCTCCAGCCCGGAGCTGGATTTTCTCGAGCGCAAGCTGGAGGCCAAGCACAAGATATACAAGCTGAGGGAAGCCCTGAAAAAACTGGGTGAATCCTTCGATGCGATCTACATCGATACCGCGCCGGCGCTCAATTTCTATACCCGGTCTGCCCTGATTGCAGCCCAGCGCTGCCTGATACCCTTCGACTGTGACGATTTTTCCCGTCAGGCGCTGTACAACATCCTCAACGAGATTCGTGATCTGCAGGAAGACCACAACGAGGATCTTGTTGTCGAAGGGATTGTTGCCAACCAGTTCCAGCCGCGGGCCAGCCTGCCCAAGCAGCTGGTCAGGGAGCTTACCGAGGAGGGCTTGCCGGTTCTGCCTGTGCGTCTCTCGAGTTCCGTGAAGATGAAAGAGTCCCACCAGAGCCGGCAGCCCCTGATTCACATGGCACCCAAGCACCCGCTGACGCGCCAGTACGAGGACCTGTTCCGGGTTCTGCATGGCGAAACCGTGGAGCTTGAGCCGCTTAACGATTGAAGCGAGACTGATATGACCGAATCCGGTAACCCGGTCGGGCAGGTTGCGGACTGCCTTCTGAACATTGAGATGGAGTTGCGGCAGCTGGGGCTCTGGGAGTCAGAGCCACCACCGGACGAGGCGTTCCAGAGTGCGCAGCCCTTTTGCATCGATACGCTGGAATTTACCCAGTGGCTGCAATTTGTTTTTGTGGAAAGAATGAAGATCATTATCGAAAACGACCACCCGTTGCCCTCGGCCTCCGGCATAGCGCCGATGGCCGAAGAGCATTTCCGGGGGCGACCGGAGTCCGGTAGCAGGCTGGTTCGGGAGCTGGAGGTGATCGATCGCCTGCTTAGCGGGGAGTGATCAGTCCAGTCTCATTGACAGGTCGACAGCCTTTAAATCCTTGGTCAGCGCGCCAATCGAGATGAAGTCCACGCCGGTTTCGGCGATCGGCACCAGGGTGTCGGCATTGATTCCCCCGGATGCCTCCAGCTTTGCTTTGCCACCAGTGGTAGCGACCGCGGTCCGCATGTCTTCAAGTGAGAACTCATCCAGCATGATGATGTCTGCACCCGCTAGAAGGGCCTGTTCCAGCTCGTCAAGGTTCTCGGTTTCCACCTCCACCGGTTTGCCCGGTGCAATCCGGTGGGCGGCTTCAATGGCCAGGGCAATGGAGCCGCAGGCGGCAATGTGATTTTCCTTGATCAGGAAGGCATCCCACAGCCCGATCCGGTGATTGAAGCAGCCGCCACAGGTTACAGCGTATTTCTGGGCCAGGCGCAGACCGGGCAGGGTTTTACGGGTATCCAGCAGTCGAACACCGGTGTGTGCAACCCGGGCGGCATAGCCTGCGCAGGCGGTCGCAACGCCAGACAGGGACTGGAGCCAGTTCAGAGCCGCGCGTTCGGAGCTTAGCAGGCTTCGTGCCGAACCCTGCATGGTAAACAGCACCTGATCCGGCGACACGGTCTCGCCATCGGCAACCTGCCAGTCGAGCTCAACGGCCGGATCCACCTGTCGGAAAACCTCGTCCACCCACTCCCTGCCCGCGACGATGGCGGTTTCCCGCGTAATTACCCGCCCTGTTGCCTGTTTGTCGGCGGGTATCAGTCTGGCCGTGATGTCGCCATCGCCGATGTCCTCCCGCAGACTCTGGGCAACGTTTTCAATTCTGGCCTGGCGGAGGAGTTCAGGGGCAATCATAGGGCAAAAAGTCCGGTGCAGTGGGTTGACGGCGTTTCAGGCTGTCAATTCTAAAGCGCCGCCGGTGAATCGCCAAACTCTTGGGGCTGGGCTGCTAAACTGTGATGCACGTCAGGTCTACACAAAAGGTGACAAATTCTGACACAACCTGACGTGGGCAGCTCGTATCATGTGAAGTGGAGAAATAAACAGGCAATTGTGTAATACAAGGCGGAGCAGCGAGATGGTGCACGATAACAAGGTTGTCAGCTTTTCAGGCCGGAAACCGCCCGCCCGGTTTTCTTTGCCTGCGTCCCTCGTGCGCCTGCGTGACGCATCGGGTCAGTCCCTCAAGTCCGTTCTTGCCAGTTTTTTCGATCGTGCCGATGATGCCCTGTTTGAACTCGCGGACAGAGCCGGCTCCAACCTCGACCAGACCGCCTACTTTGATGCCATGCGGGAGCTCAGGCTTCGTCGCAAGGCCATGGTGGTCTCGATCCTCCAGTACGTCAGCCAGGCTTTCAATGAAATCGGAAGGTTCCAGCCCCAGCAAAGTGCCAGGTCCCTGGATGAAGTTGACGAGGACTCTCTCAGCCTCGTTGATCATTCCCAGCTTGAGCAGCAGGTGGCAGTCGACAATCTCATAAATAAACTCCGGAACCGTTATACCGAACAGATCCGTCTGCTTACCGTCCGGGTCGGGCATCTGGTGCCGGGCATCGAGCTGAAAGACGCACAAATGCCGCTAAGCCCTGAAATCATCTGTGGCGGTGTTGCCGAGGCCTGTGCAGACCTCGACATTGATATCCGGGCCAAGCTGGTGGTTCTGAAGCTGTTTGATCGCCTGCTTGCCGATACCCTCGGTGATTTCTACAAAGAAGCCAATCGCACCTTGATCAGTGAAGGCGTAATGCCTGACATGAAACGACCGCCCACCGGCAAGGTGCCCTCCCGCTCCGGTCAGCGTGGGTCAGCAGAGAGTTCAGTGCCGACCAGTGCCAGCGGTCAGGCGGATTCTGCCAGCGAGAGTCAGGGTATGTCTCAATCACAGGCCACTTTCTCGGAGCTCAGCGCGCTGTTGCATCGCGGTGAGTCTAATGCTGTCACTGGCGGATCCCCGGTCGGCGAAAGCTACATTGATACCGACAGGCTCATGGCCCGTTTGACAGAAGCGCAGTCGAGCAGCAGGCAATGGGGTGAAGGTACCGTTGTACCTCTGAGCGAGCAGCTTCAACCCATCCTGCGTTCCGGCGATGGCAACAGCCTGAGCGTTGGGCAGGTCGACAGTGACGTGATCAATCTGGTTTCCATGCTGTTCGACTTTATTCTGGAAGATCGCCAACTGCATCCGGTGATGAAAGCATTGATCGGGCGCCTGCAGATTCCGGTGCTGAAAGTGGCGCTGAGTGACAAGAACTTTTTCAATCGGGGCGGTCACCCGGTTCGAAAACTGCTTAACGAGCTGGCACTCTCGGCCATTGGCTGGACCGAGAAGAAGGCCGGGCAAAGAGACCCGCTTCGGGACAAAATCGAATCGGTTGTAGATCGGGTTCTGTCTGAGTTCACTACCAACGTCTCCCTGTTCGAGGAGTTGCTGAAAGATTTCAGCCACTTCATGGATCTCGATCGCCGACGTCGTGAGCTCGTCGAGCAACGTCTTCGGGATGCTGAAGAAGGGCGGGCTCGACAGGAGCGGGCGTCCCAGGCGGCGGAAGGCTTGGTTAAGGAGCTGACAGAGCAGCGGGACGTGCCCGAACCGGTTGCCGGCCTCCTGAGCGAAGCCTGGACCCGGTACCTGCAATGGGTTGTCCTCCGGGAGGGCGAGGAAAGCGACCGGTGGCAGCACGCCCGGAACCTGACCGAGCAGTTGGTCTGGAGTGTGGATCCGCGCCCGGTCACTGATACCACCAGGTCAGATCTGCTGAGGGCAATACCGGCCATTGTGGACGACCTTCGCAAGGCACTGCAGGATATTTCCTGGGACCCGTTTGCCACCGATGCGGCGATTCGCGACCTTGAACTTGCCCATGTGGATGTTTTCCAGCGATTGGTGACGGCTCCGTCCAGGCCGGAATCACCTTCGGAACCAGAGGATCTGCTCGTTCCGGAGCCCGCTGCTGAGCAGCCCGTCGAGCCCCCTGAGCCGGCGGCCGAAGACGCTGTCAAAGCAACGCCCTCGCCGGCCGAGCCTGAAGTGCCTGTTTCTGTGGTCAGCGAGGCTGCCTCCCAGGCGGACGCTGAAACGCAGACTGCTTCAGTATCTCCAGAGTGGCTGTCAAAGGCCGAAAGCCTGCGTGTGGGTTCCTGGATTGAACTTACCCGCGACGAAACCCGGGTGCGCTGTAAGCTTGCGGCCTTTATCAAGGCCACTGGCAAATATATCTTTGTGAATCGCAGTGGCGCGAAGGTGGCAGAGTATCTGCGTCAGGAACTGGCCGCCGACATGGAATTCGGGAAAATCAGCATGCTGGATGATGGTCTGATCTTCGACCGGGCACTGGAGTCGATCATCGACAACCTGCGCTGCAGCCGCAAGGACTGATTCGTAGCAACCGTGGCAACTTTGTGATTCAATCAGAGGCTGTAATGCTCTGAAACTTTTGGAATTACTTTGCCCGATTCAGACGTTTTTTCCGAACGCCCTTCCGCCTCCGGTACCGATGGAAATTCGCTTCGCGAAACCGGGCGGATTTCCTTCGCCCGCTGGACCCCTTCGCCGAATTTCGGGCCTCGTCCGGATGGAGCGGGCATCTCTCTTCTGGTCGTCCACAATATCAGCCTGCCTCCGGGCCAGTTTGGTGGCCGCGAAATAGAAGACTTCTTCTGCAACCAACTCGACCATTCTGCGCACCCCTACTTCAAGACTATCGAGGGCGTCCAGGTGTCTGCGCACCTGCTGATTCGCCGCGATGGCGCGCTGGTGCAGTTTGTCAGCCTGCTTGATCGGGCCTGGCATGCCGGCCGATCGTGTTTTGAAGGGCAGGAGGAATGCAATGATTTTTCCATCGGGATTGAGCTGGAAGGGACCGACGACACCCCTTACACCACCGAGCAATATCGCATGCTGGCGAAAGTGGCGGACCTGATTATGACGGCCTGGCCGGATATCACGGCCAATCGGATTACCGGGCACTGCGACATTGCGCCCGGCAGGAAGAGCGATCCCGGCCCGGCTTTTGACTGGCGGTATTTCCGGTCAGCCCTGGAAATAGTCCGAGGATCGGGGAGGAACGTCTGAATGGTATTTGTTGTGTTTCTTCTGGCCTACATGGTACGTAGGCGTCTGGATTCCCTGGACATGCTGTCTGGCGATGAGGTCTGGCGCCGTTGGTTCCGCTACGGCAGCCGGGTCAGGGCGGGCCATGAATCGGGGATAGCAACCGGGCTGGCACTGGTCCTGTTGCCGGCCCTGATACTGGGGCTTGCGGAATACCTGCTGGTGTCTTCTGGCTGGAGAATGGCGGCTTACCCGCTGGAGTTCCTGGTGCTGGTCGTCCTTATGGGAACGCCGGGCTGGCGACAGGTACTGCGGGCCTATGCGGAGGCGTGGCATCGGGGAGACATGCAGTCGGCCTGGCATCATGTGAAAGACCTTCTTCCGGCCGATGAACGGGGAGCCGCAGTGTCTCCCGAGGCCATGCACCTCTCCCTGTCCAAGGCACTGATGGTTTCGGTGTTCCAGCGCTTTTTTCTGGTGGCTTTCTGGTATGTGGTTGGCGGTATCGGTCTCGCGGTCCTGGCGCGTGGGCTGGTAGCGCTCGCCGAGCAATGGCCGCAGGCGCCGGCCAGGCCCAGGTTTGCAAAAATGTCCGACCTTGCCGGCTGGATTCCTGCCAGGCTTTTGTCGTTAACGTTCGGAATTGCCGGAGATCTGGCCGGCTGGCTGCGTGAAACTCGCCAGACTCTGACCGGAATCTCCAAAAAAGCGGGCGAGGTACTCATGATTTCGGCCAACGGGTCGTTAACCGGGTATGCACTGGATCCAGCGAGGTTTTCCCGGATTCACCCGGATGAGTGGACAGCGTTTGGGGGAAGGAGTCTGCGAGCGGTAAGGGATCTGCTGAACAGAAGCATGCTGGTATGGATATGCATACTCGCCCTGCTGGTTATTTCCGGCGTCGTTTAGCCCGGATTTTATAAAACATTACAGTTTAACAACAAATAAAGCTTAAGTTTTTAAGACTTTAGGCGACAATGGAAGAAAAGAATTAACGTTCAGTGGTTATTTGCCAGCACGAGGGTCCCTGTGAAGCAACTCATTAATCCTGCCATTGCCCTGATGAACCGGCTGCCGATGGTCTACAAGTTCAGTCTCATCAGCATTCTGTTCCTTTTACCAATTGGTGGGCTGTCCTGGCTTGCCATTTCCGAGCTGAATCGCTCGGTTCAGACCATGACCCGGGGTGTCGAGGGGCTGGAGCAACTCCAGCAAGTGGATCGGCTGGTGGATGCGGCGATGGATTATCGAGACTATCGCTCACCGGCGATCATCAAGGATGAGAGTGCCATTACCGCAGTTTCCGAAGAAGCGGCCACTGAGATTGATAGCCTTTTGGCGGCTCTGACCGCAGAAGAGCGCTCGTTCGATACGACTGGCTCCTGGGCCGATCAGGTTGAAGGCCTTCGCCAGGAGTGGGAAGCATTGCGGGCCGATGACAATTATCAGGGCAGCTTCGATCCTCAGTTCAAGTATTATCAGGAATTCGTCCAGAAGGCACAGGCGCTGCTTTCGGCCACCATTGAAATCTCTGGTTTGGGGCAGGGGGCCTCAAGAGAAAACCAGTTGATTCTGGGCCTGGTCCAGGACTCTCTCCCGGCTGCACGCACCGTGATCGGTCGGGCAAAATCCTACGGAATCTTCGCACTGGTCGAGGGGCAGGTAGGTTACGCCCTGAGCGAAACCCTGAACGAAATCTATGACCAGTTGACCAATCGCACCTCCTTGCTTTCACCGGCTTTGGCTCTTGCTTCTGAAGCATCGCCGGCCCTCGCCAATCAGGCAGGCAACGCCATTCAACGGGTTGACGAGAGTTTGATGGTGGTTCGGGATCATCTGGATCTGAACGTGATAACGCCCATGCGTCTGGAAATGCCCTGGACCGAATACGACGATCTGATGTCCGGGCAGTTGGCCCACTACGACGACGTCAAGACGGCTGCCTTCAGCGTGGTCGACTCGAACCTGCGCGCACGGCTCGAGAGTGAGATCAACCAGCGTCGCCTGATTGTGGTTGCCCTGATCGCCGTGCTGCTTGTGGTTGTCTATCTCTACATCGGCTTCTTCATGTCCGTACGTACCGCCATCAACCGCTTCAGCGAAGCCGCACGGAACGTTGCCGCCGGCGACATGACCACGCACATCAGTTTGCGCAACCGCGATGAGCTGGGCGAGTTGACGACGGAATTCAATAACATGACCGACCGGATTGCCGAGCTGATCCGCTCTGTCAGCCGGACGACGGCGGACGTAGACCAGCAGGCCACCCGGGTCAATGACACCGCTGCGGCCAATAGCGAAGCGGTTGCGCGTCAGATGGAAGAAAGCGGCCAGATCAATGAAGCCATGAACCAGATGGTTGAGGCGGTTCATGAAGTCACCGAAAGCGCGCACCGGGTTGCGGACAGCGCGAGCAATGCCGAACAGGACACAGAAACCGGCCGGGGCGTGGTGGCCGACACGGTTGAAACCATCAACAAGCTGGCGGGTGAAATCTCAGGCGCGGTGGAAGTGATCAACCGGGTCAGCAAGGACAGTGACAACATCAGTCAGGTGCTGGTCGAGATCAAGGCCATCGCCGAGCAGACCAACCTGCTCGCCCTGAACGCCGCGATCGAGGCGGCCCGGGCCGGGGAGCAGGGGCGTGGTTTCGCGGTGGTTGCCGATGAGGTTCGCTCGCTGTCACAGCGCACGCACAAATCGACGGAAGAAATCGAAGGCATGATTTCCCGGCTCCAGAGCGGCGTCAAAGACGCGGTGTCGGCCATGACCAACAGCCGGGACGTGACCGAGGCAACGGTGCAGAAGTCCGGAGAGGTGACAGAGGCCCTGGATAGAATCGCCAAGGGCATCTCCGTGATCGTGGATATGAGTCACCAGATCGCCCAGGCCGCCGAAGAGCAGTCTGCCGTCGCGAAAAACGTGAACTCGAACGTTGAGCAGATTGGCGAGCTGGGCCAGAAAACCGCCGCCAATGCTGAAGAAACCCTGGGTTCTTCCAGAGAAATGTCGCAACTGACAGCGTCGCTTCAGCGTCTGGTGGAAGCCTTCAAGGTCTGATCGGTGCGACCTTTGCGCGCGATCAGGCGCATAAAAAATCCGGCCCTTAGAGGCCGGATTTTTTTTGTTCCCAGAGAATCTCTTCGCCACCCTCGCGCCGGGCCAGTACGCGGGCGATGACAAACAACAGATCCGATAGACGGTTCAGGTAGTGTCGGGAAGCGGTGTTGATAGAGTCCTCATGGCCGAGGGCGACGACAACCCGCTCTGCACGACGGCAGACCGCCCGGGCAAGGTGACATTGGGCGGCGCCGGGACTGCCTCCGGGCAGGACAAAATTCTTCAGCGGTGGCAGGCCTTCGTTGTGCCGGTCCAGGGTGCCCTCCAGCCATTCGATGTGTTCGTCACCAATCACACGGCTGCCGGGGATGGCAAATTCGCCCCCCAGGTCAAACAGATGGTGCTGAATGCGGCGCAGGCTCTCCACCAGTTCGTCGTCGCTGTCCAGGGTTTCGATTAGCAACCCGATATGGCAGTTGAGTTCATCAGCGGTGCCCATGGCTTCAACTCGCTGGGCATTCTTGGCAATCCGGTTGCCATCGGCCAGGCCCGTGGAGCCATCGTCTCCGGTACGGGTGTAAATCTTGGAAAGGCGGATGCCCATCAGTCTGCTCCTGTTAATGTGACGACAGTTGTTGTACCCGTTCGGTCAGCATTTGGTTCACCGGCGTGTCGATACCGAGTTCTTTTCCTAGTTTTGCCAGATACCCGTTGATAAAGTCTATCTCGGTTTGGCGTTTGCGGAGAACATCGGCACGCATGGACGATGTGTTACCCGCGGTGTTTTGAGCGACCTGTTCAATGCGTTGGCGCAGGGAATCCGGTGTTTCCGTGATCTGGGCGGCGGCGCTCATCAGCTCTGATAGTTCCCGGCAAAGCTCGTCGATGGTGTTCTGATATAGCCCTGCAGACAGGATGTCGCCATTGGGGCAGTTCAGGATGGCGGTGTAGGGATTGATGCCCGCATTGACGATCAGTTTCTGCCAGAGTCGCTGAAGGATGGCCGGCTCCCGATGGATGGCCAGGCCGGAGTCTTCCAGCATGGCGACCGCGCGGTCCACCGAGAATCTGGCCTGCTCCGTCAGCGGACCCACCCAGGTATCGCCGGTACCGGCATGGACGAGAAGCCCCGGTTCAGGTCGATTTGCGCCCTCGGTGGTGGTTGCGGCCAGGATCGGGCGCTCCGGCCACCGCTCGGCGACAGCTTGCTGGCTGCCCAGTCCGTTCTGGAAAAGCAGGATGGGGATATCAACGGGTAATTGGTCGATCACGCCTGCTACAGCGCTCAGGGTATCACCGGCCTTGGTTGTCACCAGCATCAGGTCCGGCGTGTCGCCGGTCGTGAGGAAGGGAATCTGTATGGAGGATTCCGGCCCCTCAAAGGGCCGGAAACGGTAATCGACGCTTGAGTCGGTGGGCTCGCCCGGTTTGGCGACGAAGGCAACGCAACCGTTGGGTAGCATTGCGCCCCAGAGCCTTCCCAGAGAGCCTGCACCGAGAATACCGATCATGCCGGTTACATGGCCTCGATATCGGCCCTTTGCTGGCTCAGGCGGGCCTGGCTGCTTTGGGCGTCCCGGAGTTTTTCCTGTTCCTTCTCGACCACCTCGGCCGGAGCCTTGGCCGTGAACTTCTCGTTACCCAGTTTACCCTCCAGGCGACCGATCTCTTTCTGCAGGCGTTCCAGCTCCTTGTCCAGACGCTTGAGTTCGGCTTCCTTGTCAATCAGGCCGGCCATGGGAACCAGTACTTCCATGTCTCCCACCAGTTGGGTGGCAGACATGGGGGCTTTGTCACCCTCAAACCAGTCCAGGCTCTCCAGCTTGGCCAGGGAACTCAGGAACTGGCGATTGTCATTCATGCGGCGCTGATCCTCGGCGTCTTTGCCACGCAGCAATACCGGGATCTTCTTCGCCGGCGAGATGTTCATTTCGCCCCGGATGTTCCGCACGGCAACGATCACCCCCTTGAGCCATTCAATATCAGCGGTAACCGCTGAATCCTGCTTGGTGGCATCCGGTTGCGGGTAGGCCTGCAGCATGATGCTGTCGCCAGTCTTGCCGGCCAGGGGCGCGATCCGCTGCCAGATTTCCTCGGTGATAAACGGCATCATCGGGTGCGCCAGGCGCAGAACGGATTCCAGTACGCGCACCAGGGTGCGACGGGTGCCACGTTTGGCTTCGGCACTGGCGTCTTCATCACTGAGCACAGGCTTGGACAGCTCCAGATACCAGTCGCAGTATTCGTTCCAGATGAACTCATAGAGCGCGTAGGCCGCCAGATCGAAGCGGTACTGGTCCAGGTGACGGATCACGTCCTGCTCGCAGCTCTGCAGCTCGCTGATGATCCAGCGGTCTGCCAGAGACAGTTCCACGGGCTCGTCATTCACGCCACAGTCTTCGCCTTCGGTGTTCATCAACACGTAGCGGGCTGCGTTCCAGAGCTTGTTACAGAAGTTGCGGTAGCCTTCCAGGCGCTTCATATCCCAGTTGATGTCGCGGCCGGTCGTTGCCATGGCGGCAAGGGTGAAGCGCAGGGCATCGGTGCCGTGGGCGGTGATGCCCTCCGGGAATTCCTTCTTGGTGCGCTTGCCGATTTTCTCGGCCAGCTTGGGCTGCATCAGGTTGCCGGTTCGTTTCTCCAGCAGGTCATCCAGGCTGATGCCGTCGATCATGTCCAGCGGGTCGATCACGTTACCCTTGGACTTGGACATCTTGTCGCCGTGCTCATCACGGATAAGGCCGGTGACATAGACGGTATGGAAGGGCACCTGGGGGCTGCCGTCTTCGTTCTTCATAAAGTGCATGGTCATCATGATCATCCGGGCTACCCAGAAGAAGATGATGTCGAAGCCGGTGACCAGCACGTCGGTCGGATGGAAGGTTTTCAGGCGCTCGGTGATCTCTGGCCAACCCAGGGTGCCGAACGTCCACAGGGCAGAGCTGAACCACGTATCAAGAACGTCTTCATCCTGCTCGAGGGCGACATTGGCGTCCAGGTTGTGCTTCTGGCGCACTTCATCTTCGCTGCGGCCCACGTAGATATTGCCGTCGGCGTCGTACCAGGCCGGAATGCGGTGGCCCCACCAGAGCTGGCGCGAGATACACCAATCCTGGATATCGCGCATCCAGGCGAAGTACATGTTCTCGTACTGCTTGGGTACGAACTGGATACGACCGTCTTCCACCGCTTCAATGGCCGGCTTGGCCAGGGTCTTGGCATCGGCAAACCACTGGTCGGTGAGCATGGGCTCGATAATCAGGCCCGACCGGTCACCGCGTGGAACGCTGAGTGCGTGATCCTCGATGTTCTCGACCAGCCCCTCGGCTTCCATATCGGCAACGATTTGCTTGCGCGCCGCTTCGCGGGTCAGGCCAGCGTAGGCGCCCGGCATGGTGCCGTCGAGTTCGGTGTTTTCGGTGCCGTCGGCATTGAACACCTCGGCCACGTCCCGGATGTTGGCGTCCTGGGTCATGACGTTAATCATCGGCAGATTGTTGCGCTTGCCCACGGCATAGTCGTTGAAGTCGTGGGCCGGCGTGATCTTCACGCAACCGGAGCCTTTCTCCGGATCGGCGTGATGGTCGGCAACGATGGGGATACGGCGGTTCACCCGCGGCAGCATCACGTGCTTGCCAATCAGGTGCTGATAACGCTCGTCTTCCGGATGCACGGCCACGGCCGTGTCACCGAGCATGGTTTCCGGCCGGGTAGTGGCAACGATCAGGTAATCCTTGCCATCCTGGGTTTGCGTGCCGTCAGCCAGCGGGTAACGCAGGTGCCAGAAAAAGCCTTTTTCTTCCTTGTTTTCAACTTCCAGATCGGAGATGGCGGTGTGCAGTTTCGGGTCCCAGTTCACCAACCGCTTGCCGCGATAGACAAGTCCCTCGTCGTACAGGCGGATAAACACTTCCTGAACGGCTTTGTAGAAGCCGTCGTCCATGGTGAAGCGTTCGTTGTCCCAGTCCACGGAATTGCCAAGGCGGCGGATCTGGCGGGTGATGGTGCCCCCGGAGTGCTCTTTCCAGTCCCAGATGCGCTTGATGAATTCTTCCCGGCCCAGATCGTGGCGGGTCTTGTCCTCTTCCGCAGCGAGTTTGCGCTCAACCACCATCTGGGTGGCAATGCCGGCGTGGTCGGTACCAACCGTCCACAGTGCGTTACGGCCCTGCATGCGCTTGAAGCGGGTGAGGGTGTCCATGATGGTGTGCTGGAACGCGTGGCCCATGTGCAGGCTGCCGGTTACGTTGGGCGGCGGGATCGCGATGCTGTAGGACTGGCCTTCACCGCTGGGGCGGAAGTACCCTTTGGATTCCCAGTTTTCGTACCACTGGCGCTCGATGTTTTCTGGCTGGTAGGTTTTTTCCATGGGGTTCTGCAGTGACCGTTGGTTGATTCACAAGGGAAAATTGAGACGCACGATTATACATGGTCGCCCTGTTTGCGGCGAACCTAACGCTTCCTCTGATCATGCACCCGGGGTTCAATCCCCAGTGCCCGCAATTGCTTGAAGTGTGACCGCGCCTGATTAAGAACATTCGGGTCGTTATGGGCAACCAGGGCCAGTCGCTTGAACCGGTCGGCATCCGCCGGCAAGGTTGCGGAGAGAATGATCACGGTATCCCAATCCTCTGGCGCCGGCGGGCAAAGCAGAATGCCAACGGGGTCGGAGCAGGTTGTGGCGGAGTCCGGAACAACGCTATGGGGGATGAATGCGTCCGGGCTGAAGTTCCAGAGCAGGTCGTCCAGCTCATCTGCGTGTTGCATGGTATCGCACACGACGCACACGCGGTCGCCCTGCTGCCAGGCTTTGTCCACGAGTTTTGCCGCGTGGAGATTGCGTGCGGCGGGCATGTTCTGGGCAAGGATGTGAAACCAGTAGCGCTGGTTCCGGTCTTCCTGTCCGGAGTGGCCGGCAGCCGGGCTGCCGGTCTCCGAAGAGCTGGAGGGCTTACTTTCCTGCATGGGACATCAGGTAGTCGACCAGCATGGGCACCGGGCGACCGGATGAGCCCTTGGCTTTGCCGGAGTGCCAGGCGGTGCCGGCGATGTCCAGGTGCGCCCAGCGATAGTCCTTGGCAAAGCGGGAAAGGAAACAGGCCGCTGTTATGGTCCCTGCAGGGCGGCCACCGATGTTGGCCATGTCGGCAAAGTTGCTGTCGAGCTGGCTCTGGTATTCGTCCCAGAGCGGCAGGCGCCATGCCCGGTCACCGGCACGCTCGCCGGCAGCAAGAAGCTCGTTGGCCAGTTCATCGTTGTTGGCCAGCAGGCCGGTGGCGTGATTGCCAAGTGCAATGATGCAGGCGCCGGTCAGGGTCGCCAGATCGATGACGGCGGCCGGGTCAAACTTCTTCACGTAGGTGAGGGCATCGCACAATACCAGGCGCCCCTCGGCGTCGGTGTTGAGGATTTCAACAGTCATGCCGGAGAGCGTGGTCACGATGTCGCCAGGGCGGGAAGCGCCGCCATCCGGCATGTTCTCTGCTGCGGCAATCACAGCCACCACGTTGATCTTGGGTTGGGTTTCGGCGAGCACTTTCATGGCGCCGAAGACACTGGCGGAGCCGCCCATGTCGTACTTCATTTCATCCATGCCCTCGCCGGGCTTGAGGCTGATACCGCCGGTGTCGAAGGTGATACCTTTGCCCACAAGTACGTGGGGCTTGTCCTTGGCCTTGCCACCACGGTATTCCATCACGATCAGTCGCGGCGGTTGGGTGCTGCCTTTGCCCACGGCCAGGATGGTGTTCATGCCCATCTTTTCCATCTGCTTTTCGTCAAGCACTTCGGTCTTGATGCAGTCGTAATCCTTGGCCAGCTTCTTGGCTTGCTGAGCCAGCCATTCCGGGTGGCAGATGTTGGGCGGCGTGTTGCCCAGATCCCGGGTGAGATTCATACCACGGCCGGTGGCCAGACCGAGGTTGAAGGCATCCTTGAGGGCCTTGCCGGCACTGGAGGCATGCACAATAGCTTTGTTGAGCTTCCGGGCGGCGGGTTTTTCGCTCTTGAAGTCGCTGAAGGTGTAAAGCTGATCTTCAAGGGTCCGGCCAAGCAGACTGACACGGGCTGCTTCAGAACTCACTGCTTCTTCGCCGGTTACAGGGGTATCTGCGAGGGCGATCGCGACGCTTTTGGACGGACCGTCCTTGAGCGCGGTCATCATCGCGATCAACGCTTTACGGTAGTTGGCAGGGTTGCGATCTTCATCCTTGCCAGTGCCAACCACAAGCAGGCGAGTCCAGGGCTGATCAGCCAGAGGAATGGTCAGCGTCGTGGCATTCTTGCCGGACAGGTCACCGGCCTTCTGGAGTGTCTTGATCATCCCGCCCAGAGCCTCATCGGCCTGATTCGTCGAATCGGGCCAGGTGCCTTTCTCAGGCAAGCCAACTACGAGACAGTCTGCTTTGGTGCTGGCGATGGCTTTACTGCTCAGGCTGAAATTCATGGCAACTCCTGTTGATTGTTCACGAGGCTCCCGCCGGCGGCGGGAATCGTTCTTGATTGTGATCTAGTCTAGCATTGGGGCTTGCGGGGAAATTATCAAGCGATTGGCGCCGCTTCCGTGCCTGTCTGTGCCTTTATGCCGGTGTAATACCGCTACTCTGTCATTCGGCACCAAGGTTACATAGAATACGCGCAGTTCCCAGCGACCTCCACGTTTCAGCGGATACCGCCAGAGAGACCGATTTGAGCATCATTTTCCGTTACCTCATACGCCAGATCATGATCAGCATGGTTGCCGTTTCGGGCATCCTGCTGCTGGTGTTCATGAGTGGCCGTTTCCTGAAATATCTCGACAGTGCGGCCCAGGGCAGCATTTCGGCCGGTGTGCTGCTGGAGATCATGGCCTTTCGGTTTCCGGGTTTTCTTGAGCTGATTCTGCCCCTCGGGCTGTTCATCGGTATCCTGCTCGCCTATGGGCGTATGTATCTCGAAAGCGAAATGACGGTCCTGTCCGCCTGTGGGGTGAGTGACAAGGCACTGTTGGGAAAAACGCTTCTGGGCAGTCTGCCAGTGATGATCATTGTCGGTGCCATGAGTCTTTACGTGTCGCCCTGGGGAATGAATCAGGTTCAGGAAATTCTGAACGAACAACGAAAGGCAACCGAGTTTGAAATGCTTGCGCCCGGGCGCTTCCAGGATTTTTCCTCTGGCGGACGGGTGACCTATACCGAGGCTTTGAGTGAAGACAAGCGCCAGTTGCAGGGCGTTTTTATCGCCGAGTACGCGCCGGACGGGCGTGGCCTGACGATCATAACCGCAGATTCCGGCTCCCAGCTGATCGATCCGGAAACCGGCAGCCGTTTTCTCATTCTGGAAAACGGCGGTCGCTTTGAGGGCGCCGCGGGCCAGCTGAATTACAATGTGATCGATTTCGAAGCCTACGGTCTGAAGATTGAGGGCGGCGAGGCTGGCACCAAGCAGCGGGAAGAGGGCGCCAGTACCTGGAGCCTGATGCAGTCAGACCGCCTGGAAGATCGTGCGTTGCTGCACTGGCGTTTTTCGCTGCCGCTCATCGTGCCAATTGTGACGTTGCTGGCAGTGAGGCTGAGCCGCGTGAATCCACGCCAGGGCCGGTTCTTTCATCTGTTACCGGCAATGCTTGTCTACATTACTTATCTCGGGCTGCTCATTGTCGCCCGGGACTGGCTGGCGGCCGGCAAGGTCCCGGAATGGCTGGGCATGCTCTGGGTCCACGCGTTGTTCCTCGGCTTCGGGCTATGGCTTCAGTTCGGCCCAGCGTGGTTGTACCGCCGGCGCCTGATTCGGGATGGGGGTGCTCGTGCGCAAGATTGACGGGTATGTAATGCGCACGGTTGGCGGTGCGATGTTCCTCGTGATGATGGTGGTGTTGTCCCTTGATCTCATTTTTGCGTTCATCGCCGAACTGGATGACATCCGCAACAACTACCAGATCCTGGACGCACTCTGGTATGTCTTTCTGACCCTGCCAAGACGAATCTACGATTATCTGCCGCTGGGTGCCTTCATGGGCTGCCTGGTGGGCCTGGGTTCTATGGCCAGTTCCTCGGAGTTGACGGTTGTACGGGCTGCCGGCGTATCGCTCAAGCGTATTGTCTGGTCCGCAATGAAGCCGGCGCTGGTTATCGTGGTTATGGGTGTATTGATAGGCGAATATCTGGCTCCGCCTGCCGAGCGCGTGGCCCAGAGTTACAAGGCGGTGGCATTGGGCGCCGGTAGCAACGTGGCGTCGGCTTCGGGGGTCTGGCACAAGGAAGGGGATTCATACATCCATCTGAATGCCGTGCAACCGAATGGCGTCCTGCATGGAGTGTCGCGTTTCCAGTTTGATGATGATCGGCAGCTGCTGGCCGCAAGTTTTGCGGAGCGAGCGATTTATCAGGGCGACCACTGGTTGCTGGAGAATGTTCGCACCACGAGCTTCGAGGATGATCGGACAGTACGCGTTGACGACCGGACCCTGCGCTGGGAAACCGGCCTCTCGCCCGGCGTTCTCAGCGTGTTGATCGTGAAGCCTGAGAATCTTTCGATGACCGGACTCTACACATACGCCACCTATCTTGGCGAGCAAAGCCTCAACGCCTCCCGCTATTGGCTGGCGTTCTGGAAGAAGGCGCTCATGCCTCTGGGAACGGCGGTCATGGTGCTGGTGGCAATATCCTTCATCTTTGGGCCGTTGCGCTCGGTAACCATGGGATTCCGGGTGTTTACCGGGCTGTTGGTGGGGCTTCTGTTCAAATATATGCAGGATTTTCTTGGGCCAATGAGCCTTGTATACGGGTTCAACCCAATGCTTGCGGTGCTGGTGCCCATCGCGGTAAGCGCCGTGGCTGGTGGCATCCTGATGCGGCGGGCTGGTTGACCAGCCCTGCTATCCCACCGGCTAAACCATTACTTTTTGGTCGCTTCTTTGGGTATGGATACAACCACGCTGTCAGAGAGGCGGTCGGTAATGGACAGACCATTGATCGGATAGAACAGCGCAACAATAGCCGGGATGCCCAGAAACAGGGTGGCAGCTCCGAGGTAGTAGCTGCCCAGAAGTGTCAGGAAGATCACAGCCGCCGCCGTCACGTAACGCCTGAGCGCCTTGCTCCAGCTCACCGAAGTACCATCAATGTTTTCAATTCGAATCCGCCAGACCTGCATCCCCAGGGTCTGGCCAATGCGCGTCCAGAAATAGGCAAAGAACAGGTAAAGGATCAGGAACAACGTGAACGTCAGCCCCGGGTCCCCGGAAAGCTGGCCTGCCTCGGCCATCTGTTCGTACCTGTCCCAGCCGGTGATCCAGCCAGCCACCATGGTGTATCCCCAGGTAGCGACAAGCAGCACGGCAATGCTGATCAAACCGTCGTAAATAATGGCAAGGGCACGTTTGAGGGCGGTGGCTGGTGGGAATAGTTCCTCGGCGTCATGGAAGCGTCGGGGCATGGAATCTCCTGTGATGTTTCACGTTTTTCCTGTTCTCGGCGTGTGCTAGAGTAGCGGATTTGCACAAGCATGTAAGTATCCGTATTCAATCGCGGACCGGGCGGCATTTCCGCCGGGTTTCTGGAAAGGTATCAAAGGGCTATGAAAACCGCAGAGTTGCGACAGGCATTCCTCGATTATTTCAAGCAGCAAGGTCACACCATTGTTCCAAGTAGTTCGCTGGTACCTGCGGACGACCCCACATTGTTGTTTACGAATGCGGGAATGAACCAGTTCAAGGACCTGTTCCTGGGTCGTGAAGAGCGCGACTACACCCGGGCAACCTCGTCCCAGAAATGTGTCCGCGCTGGCGGCAAGCACAACGACCTCGAAAACGTCGGTTACACCGCCCGTCACCACACCTTCTTCGAGATGCTGGGCAACTTCAGCTTCGGTGATTACTTCAAGCGGGAAGCCATCAACTACGCCTGGACATTCCTGACCGGCGAGAACTGGCTGAACCTGCCTCAGGAGAAACTCTGGGTTACCGTTTACGCGGAAGATGACGAAGCCTTCGACATCTGGAACAAGGAAATCGGCGTGCCGGCAGACCGTATCGTCCGTATCGGCGATAACAAAGGCGGCCGTTACGCCTCAGACAACTTCTGGCAGATGGGGGACACCGGTCCCTGCGGTCCCTGCACCGAAATCTTCTACGATCACGGCCCGGATGTTGCTGGTGGTCCCCCCGGATCACCGGAAGAGGACGGTGACCGCTACATCGAAATCTGGAACGTGGTGTTCATGCAGTACAACCGCACCGCTGACGGTGAGATGTTGAAGCTGCCCAAGCCGTCTGTTGACACTGGCATGGGTCTGGAGCGCATCACGGCGGTTCTGCAGGGTGTTCACAGCAACTATGAAATTGATCTGTTCCAGGATTTGCTGGCAGCCGCCTCACAGATTCTGGGCGGTGCCGCAACCACGGAAGCATCTTTGCGTGTGGTCGCGGACCACATCCGTTCCTGCGCCTTCCTGATCGCGGACGGCGTCATGCCCTCAAACGAGGGGCGCGGTTTTGTGCTGCGCCGTATCATTCGCCGCGCGGCACGCCATGGCAACAAGCTGGGTGCAACCGGGCCGTTTTTCTACAAACTCACCGGTGCACTGTGCGAGCTGATGGGCGAGGCCTTCCCGCAGCTGGTCAGCAGCCGCAAACAGATTGAAAAGGTTCTGCTGCAGGAAGAGGAGCAGTTTGCCAAGACGCTGGACAAGGGTTTGCGTCTGCTTGAGCAGGACATTGCCGAACTCAAGGGTGCCGAGATTCCGGGCGAGACAATCTTCACGCTTTATGACACCTATGGTTTCCCGGTCGACCTGACCAACGACATCGCTCGCGAACGAGGCCTGACGCTGGATTACGAAGGTTATGAGAAGGCGATGGAAGGTCAGCGCGAGCGCGCCCGGGCAGCCAGCAAATTCGGCATCGACTACAACGCCGCGGGCCTACAGCTCGAGGGCAAGACCGAGTTCACCGGTTACGAGCACATTGACGGCCACGAGAAAATCCGTGCAGTCATCGTGAACGGCGAGGAAAAGACCGCCGAAGCCGGTGATGAGGCCGTTGTGGTGCTCGAACGTACGCCGTTCTATGCCGAGTCTGGTGGCCAGGTCGGCGATACTGGTCTGCTGACCTGGAGCGGCGGCCGGTTCAAGGTAACGGATACCCGCAAGGAGGGGGATAACCACCTGCACCTTGGCACCCTGATCGAGGGCGAGCTGTTTCCGGGGCTGGAAGTCGATGCGCGGATTGATCACGCCCGTCGCGAGCGAACCAAGCGTAACCACTCCGCTACGCACCTACTGCACGCGGCCCTGCGCAAGGTACTGGGTGAGCACGTTAGCCAGAAAGGTTCACTGGTGGACCCGGATAAACTGCGTTTCGATTTCTCCCATTTCGAGGCCGTTACTCCGGAGCAGCTTCGCGAGATTGAGCGCCAGGTGAACGAGCAGATCCTGGAAAACAGCCCGGTCCAGACCGAAATTACCGACATGGAAAAGGCCCAGGAAAAGGGTGCCATGGCGCTGTTCGGGGAAAAGTACGGGGATGTGGTTCGGGTACTCAGCATGGGTACCGACAATTACTCCGTTGAACTGTGTGGTGGTACGCACGTTTCCCGTACCGGGGACATTGGCCTTTTCCGTATTACCTCTGAAAGTGGCATCTCATCCGGCGTCCGTCGTATCGAAGCCGTTACCGGCATGGGCGCGCTGGACTGGATCGACGGCACCGAGCGTACCCTTCGCGAGGCGGCCCGTCTGGTGAAAGGCTCCCGCGAGTCGGTCATTGAAAAGGTCCAGCAGACGATTGACCGCAACCGTCAGCTTGAGAAGGAAGTGGGCGCGCTGAAGGCAAAACTTGCTTCCTCGGCCGGTACCGATCTGGCCAGCACCGCTGTCGACGTCGGCGGGCTCAAGGTGGTGGCTTCCGAGTTGGAAGGTGCTGACCGCAAGGCCCTGATGGAGACGGCTGATCAGCTGAAGAACAAGCTGGGCGAGGGCGTTGTGGTTCTGGCCAGCGTGGAAGATGGCAAGGTGACTCTGGTTGCCGGTGTTACAAAATCGGCCACGGGCCGGATCAAGGCCGGGGACCTCATGAAGCATCTGGCCGCGCAGGTCGATGGCAAGGGCGGGGGGCGACCCGACATGGCTCAGGGTGGTGGCAACGATCCATCCAAGCTGGAGGATGCCCTGGCGGGTGTTGCCGGCTGGGTCGAGAAAAATATCGCTTAAGCAACTGTTTTTGTCGGCGGGCTGGGGTTTATAATCTCGCCCGTTTCTTCTTAGTGGCGGAGTGTCACTCCGCTGTGAGTCCCCGTTTCGGATATTGGGAAAATAATGGCTCTGTTGGTTCAGAAATTTGGTGGCACATCGGTTGGAACAACCGAGCGTATTGAAGCGGTAGCCGAGAAGGTGAGCCGTTTTCGGAAGGAAGGTCATGATGTTGTTGTCGTGGTTTCCGCCATGAGCGGTGAAACCAACCGGCTGATCGCCCTGGCCAACAACATCATGGAGGAGCCGACACCGCGTGAGATGGATGTGCTGGTATCCACTGGTGAGCAGGTAACCATTGCGCTCCTGTCCATGGCGCTGCAGAAGCTCGGTTGTGAAGCACGGTCCTACACCGGTTCTCAGGTGCGCATCCTGACCGACAGCAGCCATACCAAGGCGCGGATCAAACAGATCGATGAGCAGCGCATGCGCGAAGATCTGGATGCTGGTCGAGTGGTTGTGGTTGCCGGATTCCAGGGCATAGACGAGAGTGGAAACATCACTACGCTCGGGCGTGGCGGCTCCGATACCACAGCGGTGGCTCTGGCGGCAGCGCTCAGGGCAGACGAATGCCAGATCTACACTGACGTTGACGGTGTCTACACAACCGACCCAAGGGTTGTCGACACTGCGCGCAGGCTTGAACGGATTACGTTCGAGGAAATGCTTGAAATGGCGAGTCTGGGTTCGAAAGTGCTCCAGATCCGCTCTGTAGAATTTGCAGGTAAATACAACGTTCCATTAAGGGTTCTTTCCAGCTTCCAGGAAGGCGAGGGCACCCTGATTACTCTTGAGGATGAAAACGCCATGGAACAACCGGTTGTTTCCGGCATCGCTTTTAACCGTGATGAAGCCAAACTGACCATTGCCGGCGTACCGGATACCCCGGGCAGCGCGCTGCGTATTCTGAAGCCGGTGAGTGACGCCAATATCGAAGTGGATATGATCGTGCAGAACGTGGGTGAGGATAACCGCACAGCCTTCACGTTCACCGTCCATCGCAATGATTTCAAGCGTGCGAAAGAAGTGCTTCAGCGTGTTGCTGACGAACTGGGTGCTCGTGAAGTGGCCGGTGACAGCAAGATTGCCAAAGTCAGTATCGTGGGTGTCGGTATGCGTTCTCACGCTGGTGTGGCCACTCAGATGTTCGAGGCGCTGTCCAACGAGGGAATCAATATCCAGATGATCTCCACATCAGAAATCAAGATTTCCGTGGTGATCGACGAGAAATACCTTGAGCTTGCGGTTCGCGCACTTCACAGTGCATTTGAACTGGACAAGCCCGCGGTATCGGAAGAGGCCTGAAAACCGCAGATAAAAGGTCGGTCTGCGGGGCCTCCGAAAAAAGGGCGTCATATACTGAGCCTATGACAAACGTGCACCGTATAAGGGAATGTGCGTCTACAGATCAGTAAGTGATCCCACTATAAAAGCAATAAATAGATCAAAAAACCATTTATCGGAACAGGTAGCTCTGGATAGGGAGTAAGGGATATGTTGATTTTGACTCGCCGCGTGGGCGAAACTCTGATGGTCGGCGACGATATCACCGTCACCGTCCTGGGAGTGAAAGGCAATCAGGTGCGCATTGGCGTCAATGCCCCGAAAGAAGTCGCGGTACACCGTGAAGAAATCTACCAGCGGATTCAGTCGGAAAAAGGCTCTGAAGAGCCCGAGCCCGGCAACAGCTGAGAGTCAGAAAGCCGTTCAAGGGAAACCTGAACGGCTTTTTTGATGGTGTGGGGAAACGGGCCCGAAAAATCTCGTGTCAACCCTATGAAAACAGAAAAATTATGGTAGTATACGCCCCGTTCTCAAGGAGAGGTGGGTGAGTGGCTGAAACCAGTTCCCTGCTAAGGAACCGTACGAGCAATCGTACCGAGGGTTCGAATCCCTCCCTCTCCGCCATTTCCTTTTTGAGGAAAGAGAGACAGGTTGAAGTAGCACTCAACCACAGCAAGTGATCAATGTGCGGCTGTAGCTCAGCTGGATAGAGTACCTGGCTACGAACCAGGCGGTCGGAGGTTCGAATCCTCCCAGCCGCGCCATCGATCAACCTGCCACAAGTTTTAAGCGGCTGTAGCTCAGCTGGATAGAGTACCTGGCTACGAACCAGGCGGTCGGAGGTTCGAATCCTCCCAGCCGCGCCATATTAAGATCAAGACGCCTCAGTTTGTGAACCTCACAGGCTGAGGCGTTTTGCTTTGTATAGCTGGGAGGATTTGAACCGATAAGAGGTTCGACCGAAACCCACGCAGTGGGTTGAGGAACGCCGGAGCAATGCGACGGCGACCCCGAAGGGGTGAGGGCCAAAGGCCCGAATAATCCTCCCAGCCGTGCCAAATAAAGTCCAAAGCGCCTCAGTTTGTGCACCCCACAGGCTGGGGCGTTTTGCTTTAGCCTTCCAGTCTTGCTCTCCGTCAATTTCCGGTTGATCAATATTTGCACAGCTCCACCCTCCCTGCCTATTCTTTCAGATGTAAGGAAATCGAAATCAAACAGGAGGTTTCACTCATGAGCAAAACAGTAAACGGCGCCTATCGGGATCGCGACCAGGCCAAGAATACCTGGGATGACTTGATTGCGACCGGCATTCCCCGGGATAACATCTACATCGACGAAGACGCCAAGCTGGTCAAGGTCATCGTGCCTGCAGAGACCGAACGTGAGGTCAGGGAAATTTTTGACCGTCACGGGCTGCAATGAACGACCAGATTCCGTCATCAGGGAAAGGAGTGAGGGCATGAGCGGCAAAGACAGTGTTGCAGCTGGCCACGGACGGGATGACCGGCTTCTCAAAGAAGAGATTCACGATCCATACGTAGCCAGATCCAAGCCCAAGGAGCCAGCGATATGCTCCGAGTGCGGTGCAGCTTTCCATAAAGGGCGCTGGCAGTGGGCAACGCCACCCGCAGGCGAGCTTAACGAGCTTATGTGTCCGGCTTGTGAGCGAATCCGGGATAATATGCCAGCTGGAATACTGACTCTCTCCGGGGGCTTTCTGGGTAAGCATCGAGATGCAATCCTGAAACTCATCCACAACAAGGTCGAGGAAGAAAAGCTCGAGCACCCGATGAAACGTCTTATGAGTGTGGAAGACGGTCCAGAGGGAGAGCTGGTGGTGAAATTCACCGATCTGCATCTACCCCGGGGCACCGGGGAGGCTATTGAGCGAGCGTACGACGGTAATCTGGACATCCAGTACACCAAGGAATCGAACCTCGTTCGGGTGTACTGGAATCGGGATGATTAGGCAGCAGGCTGTTCAATTACAGCCTGAAACGTGAAACAAGGTTCTGCAGGTCGCTGCCCAGCCTTGCCAGTTCGCTGCTCGAGCTGGCGGTCTGGTTCGATGAGGCGGCGGACTGATCCGTAACATCCCGAATGCTGGTAATGTTCTGGTTGATTTCCTCGGCCACCGAAGTCTGTTGTTCGGAAGCTGTGGCAATCTGACTGTTGTACTGTTTGATCTCCTCTACAGCACGGGCAATGCGCTCAATGGTCGTTCCGGTTGCCGTGGCACGTTCAAGGGTGTTCGAGGCCATGGTGGTGCTGGACTCCATCGCGGACACCGAGTCACCGGCGCTGTTCTGAAGTGACGTTACCAGAGTCTCGATTTCCTGGGCCGATGATTGTGTCCGCTGTGCGAGAGAGCGCACCTCGTCGGCCACCACGGCAAAGCCGCGACCCTGCTCACCAGCCCGCGCTGCCTCGATAGCGGCGTTCAGCGCCAGCAGGTTGGTCTGCTCGGCGACGGATTTGATCACATCCAGAACGGTGCCGATGTTCGCGGTTTCTTTCTGGAGTCCCTGGATGGTCTCCATGCTCTGGCTGACTTCCCGTGCCAGATTGTTGACCTGATCTACGGTCGCGCGGACTTCCCGCTCACCGTCGCTGGCCTGGCTGGCCGCATCGGCGGCCACGGAAAAGGCCTGTTCGGCGCTGCGGGCGATCTCACCAACGGTTGCGGTCATTTCGTTCATGGCGGTAGCAACCTGATCGGTTTCCTGCTTCTGACGATTGATGCCATCGCTGGTCTGGCTGGTAACAGTTGAGAGTTCTTCTGCCGAGGCTGCAATATTGGAGGCCCCCGACTCAATACTTCTTACCAATTCCCGGAGGCTGGTCACCATGGTAGCCAGGGCAGCCATCAGTCGTCCGATCTCGTTGGTACCGCTGGCCTTGATATCCACGGTCAGGTTGCCAGAAGCCACCTCGGAGGCGATGCTCACTGCCTGGTTAACAGGGGAGACGATGGCGCGGGTAATGAGTAGGGCCATCAGGATGCCAAGAATAAGGGCGATACCGGTCGCGCCGAAGATCAACCAGGAAGCCTGCTCACGATCAGCCTCCATTTTCTCAGTCTGAAGTGCCCGAAGGTTATTTGCCGATTCGATGGCACTGCGAGCTGTGCTGACCATATCATCCGACAGCTGTTTTCCGGAGTTGGTGAGATCCACGACCGTTTGAAATTCATTGACATAGGTCTTCAGCGCAGCATTGATCTGGTCTTTTTCCTCGGTCGTGATCGCCGCTGATTTCAGCGGGCCCTGGACTCTTTTCGCATCATCGAGATAAGCCTTGACGCTGGCGTCATCATGTTCGATCAGGAACTTGCGTTCAGAGCGACGCATATCCTCGAAAATGGCTGAAGCGAAGAACAGAGAGCTGTGGGCCTTCAAAGAAGATCCGAAGATGCGGGCACTGGTTTCAAGGCGCTCGAGCGCTGCCTCCCGTTCACCAATGTTGGTTTCAACCTCGCCCATGAGCCGCTGGTATTGTTTTACGTCTGCCTGGATCTGGCCCAAGGTTTCAATATCCTTGGCGACTGCGAGCAGCGGCTTGATCTCATTGGTCAGCTCCAGAACCCGGTCGCCCTGGGCCTGAGTCCGGGCAACAGCCTGCGCCTCACCGGTCAGCAGAAAGTTCTTCTCCTCAACCCGGGCTTCGGTCAGGTTGGTGTTTACCTGCCCGAGCATGGCAACAATGTTCGAACGTTGGCCATAGCTCTCCAGGGCCCGATCACCTACCAATCCCACTACGATGGTCAGCAGCAGGAGAACCGCAAAGCCGCCAGCCAATCTGGTCCGGATGGTCATGTTGGTGAGGAAGCTCGAGACTGTCATGGTTTTCCTTACTTGCTTGAGGGCAGCATCAAAGCGTGGTTTTGCCTCATTTTTAGCGCGAGGCAGCAAACGAAATTGATACACCGAGGAAATTTGGAATCTTTTATTTGCAGCTATTAAGGCCGCTTTTATCAAAAGAATCCAGAGGCATACCGTAACAGATAGTTTCTGGACGAGTTTATTTGATACGGAAATGCAGCAATTCTCCGAAATATAAAATCATTAAGCAGTGAGCCTACAAGGACTCGAAGGTGAACACTGCCTGATTGGTATTCAGGTCTGCTCGGCTTTGAGGGTGCGACAAAAAGTCACACCTATCGATTCGGTGGCTAGACAGGAACGACTGGCTGCAACTGCGAGCGGTGTAATGGAGTTTTCTTTCACAGGTAATTGTCTTGAGATTCCTGTTCGTGGGCGCCTCATGGCTGGGTATACGGCCGATCGCGATGTTGCAGCTTTGCGCTTCTGGCAAAAGCATGAGAACTGTTCGTGCTAGATTGTTCTACTAGTTGTAACTAAAAAGCATTTGCTTATCGGTTTTTGTGCTTTACGATTGTGAATGAACGGTAATCTTGAACTGCTCTATGTTTTGGATTTTCTGAACTGCATTAGGGAAAGCATTATGACTACTATAAAAATGATTTTGCGAGACATCGACTTGCTAGCGCCGTGTTTTGTTCCATGATTGGCCTGCCGTGTGTGGCTGTTGCGGCAACGATGGAGGGAGTGAACGAAGAAAACCTTGCGGTTCCACCGGTTGAAGGTAAAACCTTGGTGTATACCGATACAGAGGGAACTGCCAGCTTTGGGTGGCTCGATCCGGTTAACGATTTTGGCAATGTAGGGTTGGGGATCAAGGTCTATAACGAGCCGTTCACCGCCCAGCAGACATACGATTTTGCCGGTTGCCTGATGGCTCAGCCCGATCGTGCCCCCGGCGACAACTGTACAGCCCCGCCTGATTCCGGAAAGCGTTTCAAGCTTAAAACAACCGAAACCAATGGTCCCATCGACATTGTTGTCGATGTGTCAGCCGATGATTCGGTAAGTCTCTATCGGGTGATTGGCAAGTTTTCCAATCTTACCGACGCCTCCAATTCGGTTGGCGGTGATTTGAATGCGATCCGTTTCGAGCTCGGTTTTGGGGTTGGAAGCGAGTTTATGCGTTCATCTGTTGGTGATGGTCTGGGTTTCGGCTTTGCAGATGGCGCTAAACTGAGTATCGGGCCTGTTGGTAAGTACCCCGGCGGCCTTTTCGGCGGTAGTAAAGTTGAGGGATTGCCTTTCTTCAGCACCGAGGTTGCTCCATTTACTGAATCGCTTGCTACGGCTGATGATGGAGATGTGCTTGAAACCAATGGCACCATTGCCACGCAGTACAGTTCTTTGTTTGGTGATTGGCGGACGCTGAGCGAAACGCCCACGGGATGGTTTATTGATCACGATGGTAATCCGGCCAACGACTCGATCCTTCTGGCTTATAACGCCGGAACGGCTTCCGCGCCGGATTGGCAGACTTATGAAAAAGTCTTTAGTACGACAGTTGAGGTAGATGCCGATGGCGACAATACGGTAGATACTCTCGCTGATCGATGGGATCCCAACAGCATTAACTTCGACCCGAGCGTAGCCGACGATGTAGGGCCAATTGTGGATACCTTGGGTGAGGGGGATGCCCAAGATACTGTACCTGATGCAATTTCATTGAATCAGTCTTCTGCTGCTGGCCTGTATGTTGCCGATTACAACAATACGGGCGAGGGTTTCAAAGTCCTGATCGATGGCGAGGCTGTAGCCATTGATGCCTTCGCCGAGTGGGCTAATCAACCTCCGAAAGTGCTCAATACTTCAGACGGCTCCCTCTACGCTACATGGAGGTCTGATGAGGGTGAGGATGGGTTGTATGAGTTGGCAGACGGTTCGTTCGAAACTGTTGAGGCTGTAAACGCGACGATTCTGGCTGATGAAGCGGCATATGAACGCGTTGCCGGTTATGTTCAAGGCCCGATTGAAGATCTCGCCAACGTCAATATCAACCCCACAATTTCAGTGGGCGCGGCTGCCAATTGGCCAACCTGTACCGGTGATGGTGTGAGTACGACTTGTAGCTTCACGTTCAGGGTTACCGGTCTGAATGGTGCAGTTGATGATCCGATGATTCCAGATACTCCGGTTGAACCCGAGCCTGAAGAGCCCACTGCAGCGTCCAGTAGTGGCGGCGGTACCATCTTTGGTTGCACCGCAGGCAAACCAGGTGCTCCGTTCGATCCGGTTCTGCCGGGCCTGGTGCTGATGGCGATGGGCGGCTTGTGGGCGCGTAAGCGTCTACGCAATGCCTGAATAATCTCGAGGTAAAAGGCGCAAATAAAAATCGGGGCTGACAATCAGCCCCGATTTTTTTGTGGCCCTGAACAGCAATGTCCGACTACTGGCTGTTCGAGCCTTTCATCTTATACTGCTGATTCTTGCCGTTACCGCCACCCCCGGCGCCCTGTCCATTTTGCTGGCCCATACCCTGGCCGTTTTTCTGCCCCATACCCTGGCCGTTTTTCTGCCCCATACCCTGGCCCATGCCCTGGCCTTTACCCATGCCTTGTCCGGAACCCTGTCCCATGCCGTTTCTGAGCTCAACGCCACGCTCTCTGGCTCGTTCCATCATCCGTTCATGGTGCAGCTGGCGGTACTTCGCACGCTCGGCGTCGGTGTTCAGGTTGCGCATGGTTTCCCGGTGCTGTTGCAGCTCTTGCTGGGTCATCAGTTCCCGTCCGAAAACCTGGTCGTCCGATTGGGCGGCAACCGGCATACTGGCCAAAGACGCCAGTAACGTGGCGCCAGCTATCAAGCTCAATGATTTTTTCACTCTCATGGTTAATCCCCTTCGTTCTATGGATATAACTAAAGTATAGGCCAAGTCAGAAGTTTTGGGGTTATGAGTAGTACCTATGTATTTCCCGGGTGCATGTAGTACCAAAAGGGTGTATCTGCGGTTGAGTAGTGCGTTACCACATCAGATCATCAGGGATTTCGTAGCCTGCGTAAGGATCATCCTCGCCTGCATCGTCCTGTTTGCGATCATGAAGTACCACCACGGCGCTCTCATCCCGCTCCATGATTTTTCGGGCAACACCTTCCGCCACAATCTCGTAGTTATCGTTCACGAAAACAATTGCCAGGCGGCCGCGGGATAGCTGATCGACCATAGTGTCGTCTACGAAGAGCTTCTTGATCTTTTTGTCATGAACAAACTGATAGGAGGTTTCGCCGCGGCTTCGGTCCAGCCGGTTGGTTTCTACCAATTGCCGGATCTGGGCCTGGATGGCTTTCTTTTCGGCAGCGCGCTGGCGCTCCAGGTTGAGTTGGCGATCCCGCTCTGCTTTTTCCTCACGGGCCTGACGTGCACGGGTCTCGGCCTCGTTAACTTCCACAGCACCCTTGGGTTGCTGCTTTCTTTTCTTCCGTTTTTCGCTGCGAATGGCCTTGGCTTTTTTCTCGTCGGCAAGGCCGGCCTTCAGCAATTGGTCCTGCAGGGATGCCATCAGTAACTCCGTTCTTTCGTTGCAGATTCTGGTATCATTTCGGCCTAGTATACGCCCTCATTATTGCCTTCATAACCAGCTTCCGCTGAATCCGGGATTTTCTTCTATGTCTTCTTTTAACGACTTTGGCCTGTCTACCGCCATGTGCTCGAACCTTAACCAGCTGGGGTTTGCCCAACCCACGGAGATTCAGGCGAAGGCCATTGCCCCTGGGCTGGCGGGAAAAGACATCATTGCTATGGCCAAAACCGGTAGCGGAAAAACGGCGGCGTTTGGCATCAGCCTGGTTGAGCGGCTCAATCCCCGACTGTTTGCGGTTCAGGCGCTCGTGCTGTGCCCGACCCGCGAGCTGGCAGACCAGGTCGCCAAAGCTATCCGTGAGCTGGCGCGGGCCCGGGACAATATCAAGGTGCTGACTTTGTGCGGCGGTGTTGCCATCGGTCCCCAGATCGGGTCCCTGAGCCATGGCGCTCATATTGTTGTGGGTACCCCGGGCAGGATTCAGGACCACCTGCGCAAGCAGACCCTCTCGCTGGCGCGGCTTAAAACCGTGGTGCTTGATGAGGCGGACCGAATGCTGGATATGGGTTTTCAGGAAGCGATGGAAGACATCCTGTCCCAGACTCCGCCATCACGCCAGACCATGATGTTTTCGGCGACCTGGCCGGCGCCCATCCGTGAATTGAGTAAGCAGTACCAGAAAAGCCCGGTAGACGTTCGGGCCGAGGAAGCCGGTGACAACCCGGACATTGAAGAGCTGTTCTACGAAGTGTCGCCACATTCCAAATCGGATGCCATCGTAGCGCTGCTTTCCGAGCGTCAGCCCGAGTCCTGCATCGTTTTCTGCACCACCAAACAGCAGTGTGACGACATGGCGGCGGAACTTGGTGAGCGGGGTTTCTCTGCGCTGCCTTTGCATGGCGATCTGGAGCAACGGGATCGAGACAGCGTGCTCGTGCGGTTTGGCAATCAGAGCTGCTCCATCCTGGTTGCCACCGACGTGGCTGCCCGTGGCCTCGACATAAAGTCTCTGCCCCTGGTTATCAACGCCGAGCCCGCGCGGGATCCCGAAGTGCATACCCATCGGATCGGGCGCACCGGCCGGGCAGGGGAGCGGGGTCATGCTGTTACCTTCTGCACGCCGGCCCAGGGGCACAAGATTACCCGCATCGAGTCCGAAAGAGGCCGCAGCGTGACATGGGGAGACACAGAGAAACTCCTGGCGACGCCGCTGAAACCGGTCGTGCCCGCCATGAAGACCCTGTGCATTGCCGGTGGTCGCAAAGACAAGGTTCGTCCCGGCGATGTCCTGGGTGCCCTGACGGGCGAAGCAGGCCTGCCTGGCAAAGCTGTCGGCAAGATTGATCTGTTTGATCATCAGTGTTTTGTCGCGGTAGAGAAGTCGCTTGCAGCTAAGGCATTGGCCAGGCTCGAAAGTGGCAAGGTCAAGGGGCGGAAAATACGCGTTCGATATGCCTGAATGAGAATTGCTTCGTCTGTATAAATGCGTGTCTTTTCGGACCGCGACGCTCGGAAACCCCGTATAGATTTTTGCATTCAGGTTGCCCGGGCACCCTGAAAACGGTAAATTACGCAGGATTTTGCCCCCCGAATTGTCGCGGAAGCGTGTTAGACCTTAGTCTAACTGGTCAGTCCGGGCACAGATCGGGAGAAATATAAATCAATACAGGTAGCTGTTCGATATGAATGACCTGATGTCACAAGCCGTCGATCTGATGATTGCCGGAATGGGGTTTGTATTCGTGTTCCTCATTATTCTGGTGTTCGCGACACTCCTCATGTCCAAGCTCATAGGACGGTTTGCGCCGCCAGAGCCGGCAACCCCGGCCAAAACGCCACGTGCCAAGCCGAAGGCGCCCGCGTCGGTTGACCCTGACACCGCCGAGGCCATCAAGAAGGCGATTGCACAATTCCGGTCCCGCCACAAGAAGTGAACCGGTAAAAGACTAGAACCTTTAAACAGAAGGCTGACACGATGACTGACACAAAGAAACCGCTGGGGATTACGGACGTTATCCTGCGTGACGCCCACCAGTCCCTGCTTGCCACCCGTATGCGGCTGGATGACATGCTGCCAATTGCCGAGAAACTCGACAAGGTCGGTTTCTGGTCCCTGGAATCCTGGGGCGGCGCTACCTTTGATTCCTGCATTCGCTACCTGGGCGAAGATCCCTGGGAGCGCATCCGCGAGCTGAAAAAAGCCATGCCCAACACCCAGCAGCAGATGCTGCTGCGCGGTCAGAACCTGCTGGGCTATCGTCATTATGCGGATGATGTGGTGGACCGTTTCTGTGAACGTGCCGCTGAAAATGGCGTTGACGTATTCCGTATTTTCGACGCGATGAATGATCCCCGTAACCTGGATCGTGCCATTAAAGCCGTCCGCAAGACCGGCAAGCATGCCCAGGGCACCATTGCCTACACCACCAGCCCGGTGCACACCATCGAGATGTGGGTAGAGCTGGCGAAAGAAGTTGCCGACATGGGTGCGGATTCCATTGCGATCAAGGACATGGCCGGTATCCTCAAGCCTTACGTGGCCTATGATTTGGTCAGCCGTCTGAAGAAAGAGCTGGATATTCCGATCCACATGCAGTGTCACGCCACCACCGGCATGTCGACCGCTACCGCCATCAAGGCTGCGGAGGCAGGTATCGATAACGTGGATACGGCCATTTCCTCCATGAGCATGACCTACGGCCACTCGCCCACAGAAGCCGTGGTTGCGATCCTGGAGGGTACAGACCGTGACACCGGCCTGGACCTCAACCTGCTTGAGGAAATCGCCAGCTACTTCCGCCAGGTACGCAAGAAGTACGCGAAATTCGAAGGCAGCCTGCGTGGCACTGATTCCCGCATCCTGATTGCCCAGGTACCGGGTGGCATGCTCACCAACATGGAAAACCAGCTGCGTGAGCAGAACGCCAGCGACAAGTTCGACCAGGTTCTGGACGAGATTCCCAAGGTTCGCGAAGACCTGGGCTTCATCCCGCTGGTAACCCCGACTTCCCAGATCGTCGGTACCCAGGCGGTACTGAACGTTCTGACCGGCGAGCGCTACAAGTCCATCTCCAAAGAAACCTCTGCAATCCTGAAAGGCGAGTACGGTGCTGCACCGGCACCGATGAACAAGGAACTGCAGGAACGTGTTCTGGATGGCAAAGAGCCTGTGACCTGTCGTCCGGCAGATCTGCTTGAGCCCGAAATGGACAAGCTGACTGACGAACTCAAGAAGCTGGCCGACGAGAAGGGCATCAAGCTGGCTGACAACGTTGAAGACGACGTTCTCACCTACGCGCTGTTCCCGCAGATCGGCCTGAAGTTCCTGGAGAATCGTGACAATCCGGACGCGTTCGAGCCGGTTCCGACCGCTGAAACCGCTGCTCCGGCTGCCAAGTCTGAAGGCCCCGAGACCTACACCGTTGAAGTGAATGGCAAGAAGTTTGTGGTTGCCGTTTCTGAAGGTGGCGAGATCAGCCAGATCCAGGGCGAGGGCGGTGCCGCTTCTGCACCGGCTGCTTCCTCGGCTCCGGCACCCGCAGCGGGTGAAGGCGAGCCTGTGGTTGCACCGCTGGGTGGCAACATCTTCAAGGTCCTGGTTTCTCCGGGTGACACCGTGGAAGAGGGCGATGTGATGATTATCCTCGAGGCCATGAAAATGGAAACCGAGGTTCGCGCGCCGAAAGCCGGCACAATCGGTGAAGTCTTCATCAAGGTCGGTGATGCCGTCTCCCCTGATGACGAAATGCTGACAATCGCATAAAGGGCCAGCATTCCATGGAAAAATTAATGACACTCTGGACAGGCAGTGGCCTGTTCAACATCGAGATCGGCCAGGTGATCATGATCGCCATCGGCCTCGGTCTTCTCTATCTTGCGATCAACAAGAAATTTGAGCCGTTGCTTCTGGTACCCATCGGGTTCGGTGGCATTCTGGCGAATATTCCGGAGGCAGGCCTGGCCCTGACTGCGGCGGAAAATGCGATCCACTTTGCCCTGAAGGGTGAGTCAACCCAGATTCTGGCTGCTCTGGCTGCACCCCTGGATGTGGCTTATCAGGCAGGGCAGGCGGTGACGCCTGAGCTTAAGGAAGCCTTCAAGCAGGCTGTTAAAGAGGCAAGCTACTCTGAAATGGCGGCGGCTAACTCCCTGGCTCAGGATTTCGGTTACGGCAATGGCATGCTGTACAACTTCTACTCCGTTATCATCGGCAGCACCATTGGTCCGCTGCTGATCTTCATGGGTGTAGGTGCAATGACGGATTTCGGTCCGCTGCTGGCCAACCCCAAGACCCTGCTGCTGGGTGCCGCTGCACAGTTCGGTATTTTCGGTACGGTCATCGGTGCGGCGTTGCTGGACTGGACCGGAATTCTGGATTTCACCATTCTGGAAGCAGCCGCCATTGGTATCATTGGCGGTGCCGATGGTCCTACCTCTATCTACGTGTCCAGTGTTCTGGCTCCGCATCTGCTGGGTGCAATCGCGGTATCCGCCTATGCGTACATGGCGCTGGTGCCGATGATTCAGCCGCCAATCATGAAGGCGCTGACCAGCCAGAAAGAGCGCTCTATCAAGATGTCCCAGCTCCGTCCCGTGAGCAAGCAGGAAAAGATCATTTTCCCGCTGGTGGTACTGATTGCCGTGGTTCTGTTCCTGCCGGATGCAGCGCCGCTCCTGGGTATGTTCACCTTCGGTAACCTGATGCGGGAATGTGGCGTGGTTGAGCGTTTGAGCGACACCGCTCAGAATGCCCTGATCAACATCGTGACCATCTTCCTGGGTTTGTCTGTTGGCTCCAAGCTGATGGCAGACAAGTTCCTGGATGGCCAGACCCTGGGCATCCTGGGCTTGGGCATTGTGGCCTTTGGTGTTGGTACGGCAACCGGCGTTCTTATGGCGAAGCTGATGAACAAGTTCACCAGTGAACCCATTAACCCGCTTATTGGTTCTGCCGGTGTATCTGCGGTGCCGATGGCAGCGCGGGTTTCCAACAAGGTGGGCCTGGAAGCCAACCCGCAGAACTTCCTGCTGATGCACGCCATGGGTCCGAACGTGGCCGGCGTTATCGGCTCTGCGGTTGCTGCGGGTGTAATGATCAAGCTTCTTGGCTGATTTGTTCACCGCAGTACAAAAAGCCCCGCCTCTGTGCGGGGTTTTTTTGTGTCTAATGAAAATTCCTGGAATTCACGGGTAACGACTGAATCAGGTGGCTGAGGTCCGAAAGCCGACCTGCCATCACATGCACAATGTCTCCCTGTCGCTCCAGCACTCCCTTCACATGCAGCAACCGGGCAGTCAGTAACGGCTTGCGCTGTCGCCGTGCCGTTTCCAGCCACACCACCACGTTCACGTTGCCGGTTTCGTCTTCCAGAGTGACGAAGGTGACGCCGGAGGCGGAGCCAGGGCGCTGGCGGCCGGTGACGAGGCCGGCGACCTGAACCGGAATGCCGGCTTTGGTACTTTTCAGTTGCTCGGCACTGAGGCAGAACTTCAGATGGCCCTGTTCCCGCAGTAATGCCAGTGGGTGACGCTGCAGGGTGAGGCCCTGGCTGGCGTAGTCGGCCAGCACGTTCTGGCCTTCCGAGGGTTCCGGCAATTGCTGGCAGTAGTCCGGCTGGTAGTCGACCGCTGTTTCCTGAGCGAATAGCTCAGCAGGTTGTTCATGGTCGAGCAGTTGCCAGTACGCCTGGTGGCGGTTGGCGGCGAATGCCGGCATGGCGTTGGCCCCGGCGAGTAGTTCCATATCCCGCTGGTTGAGTGCGGCCAGGCGGCGAAGCTCGCTGGCAGAGCGGTAGCCCTCGGCTGGCCGGTTCTGGTGGATACGCTCGGCGCCGCTAACGGACAGACCCTGGATAATCCTCAGGCCCAGTCGCAGATGGCGGTCTTCGTCTTGCAGGTTGTGGTCCCACTGGCTGGCATTTACATCCGGCGGCAGCACGGTGACATTGTGCCGGCGGGCGTCCTGCACCAGTTGTGAAGGCGAATAGAACCCCATGGGTTGGCTGTTCAGCAGGGCACAGTAAAACGCCGCCGGATAGTGCCGCTTGATCCAGGCGGAGACGTAGACAAGCAGGGCAAAGCTGGCGGCGTGGGATTCGGGGAAGCCATAGCCGCCAAAGCCGCAGATTTGCTGGTACAGCCGTTCGGCGAAGTCGGCATCGTGACCACGTTCGAGCATACCGGTGACTAGCTTTTCCCGGAACGGGGTCAGGTCGCCGTGGGATTTCCAGGCCGCCATGGCCCGGCGCAACTGGTCGGCTTCGCCGGCGGAGAAGCCGGCCGCCACCATGGCCAGTTTGATCACCTGTTCCTGGAAGATGGGCACGCCGAGGGTGCGCTCCAGCACCTTGCGCACGGCATCGTTCGGGTAATCCACCGGCTCCAGGCCGTGCTTGCGGCGCAGGTACGGGTGCACCATGTCACCCTGGATGGGGCCCGGCCGCACGATGGCCACTTCGATCACCAGGTCGTAATAGGTTTCCGGTTTAAGGCGGGGCAGCATGTTGATCTGGGCCCGGGACTCCACCTGGAAAACCCCGATGCTGTCGCCTGTCTGAAGCATGGCGTAGGTGTCACGGTCTTCCTGGGGAATGTCCTGTATCCGGAAAGGCTGGCCTTTTTCATCGCTGATCAGTTCCAGCGCTTTTCGAATGGCGGAGAGCATGCCAAGGGCCAGCACATCCACCTTCATCAGTCCCAGGCTCTCAAGGTCGTCCTTGTCCCACTGGATTACGGTGCGGTCGGCCATGGCAGCGTTCTCCACTGGCACCAGTTCGGCCAGTGGCCCGGCGCTGATCACGAAACCGCCCACGTGCTGGGACAGATGTCGGGGGAAGCTCAGCAGGGTATTCACTAGGGTGAAGAACTGGTCCGCCACCTGTGGGTTGCGGGTGATTTTCTTGTCGAGAATCTGCTGGCGCCAGTTGGTGGCCTTGTCCCGCCAGTCGATGCCTTCCAGCAGCTGTTCCACCAGGGCCGGATCAAACCCCAGGGCCTTGCCGACATCCCGAATGGCGCTTTTGGGCCGGTAACGGATCACCGTGGCAGCCAGGGCGGCGCGCTCACGGGTATAACGCCGGTAGATATACTGGATAACCTCTTCACGACGTTCGTGCTCGAAATCCACATCGATATCGGGCGGTTCGTTTCGGTCTTTGGAAATAAACCGCTCGAACAGCAGTTCCACCCGGGCCGGGTTCACCTCGGTGATGCCCAGGCAATAACAAACCGCAGAGTTTGCTGCCGACCCCCGCCCCTGGCAGAGAATCCCCCGGCTGCGGGCAAAGTCGACAATATCGTGGATGGTGAGGAAGTAATGCTCGTAGTTCATCTCCGAGATCAGGCCCAGCTCCTTGCGGATCAGGCTCTGAACCTGCAGTGGTGTGCCATCCGGGTAACGCCGGCGCTCGCCTTCGCGGGTCAGCCGTTTCAGGTAGCCGGCCGGAGTCTCGTCCTCCGGCACCAGGTCTGGCGGGTATTCATAGCGCAGGCTGCCGGGCTCGAAGGTGCACTGGTTGGCAATGGTCAGGGTTTCATGCAGCCAGGCTTCCGGAAACAGCCGTTGCAGAACGGGCAGGGGGCGCAGGTATCGCTCGCCATTCTGGAACAGGCAGTGGCCGGCATTCTCCAGATTGGTGTGATTGCGCAGGGCTGTCAGTACATCCTGCAGCGGCTGGCGCTCCCGGCTGTGCATGTGCACCTCGCCCACGGCAGCCACGGGAATGCGCAGCTGATCGGCCAGCCAGTGTATCCGTGCCAGCCGCTGCTCCTCGCCGGATTCCAGGGTGCGGGCCGCGGCAATCCAGATCCGGGGGTCAAACAGTCGGGCCAGCCACTCGCCGCAGGCCAGCGCCTGATCGGAATCCGCTTCGGTAGGCGATGGGGGCAGCCACAGACAAAGGCAGTCATCCAGGGTGTGGGTTTCAATGTCCCGGTAATACAGCTGGTAATGGCCTTTCTCAGCCCGCCGGCGGCCGGTAGTGATCAACTGGCAAAGCTGGCCATAGCCTTTGCGCGTGCGGGCCAGAAGGATAAAGCGAGGAGAAGCGGCGCCGGTGGGGGCATCCGACAACTCAAACCAGCTGCCGGTAATGAGTTTTACAGGACTTTCTGCCAGCGCCGCCCAGGCCCGGGGAATGCCGGCAACGGAGCAGGCATCGGTGATGGCCAGGGCGGTGTAGCTCAGCTCATGCGCTCGCTCAGCCAGTTCGTGGGGATGAGAGGCCCCGGTGAGGAAGGTGAAATTGCTGAAGCAAAACAGCTCTGCATACTGCTGCCCGGACATCAGCCAAACCACCCATGCACAAACCAGCCTTCCCGGGCATCCCGGAAGACCCAGGCCAACTGGCCGCTGCTCAACTGGGCAATGTAATAATCCCGGTGCACGCGCTGGCCATCCCACCAGCCACCGCTGATGCGCTCAGGCCCGGAAAACCAGGTAACGGGCGCCTCGGTCAGCGGTTGCGGGCCTTTCAATAACCAGAGCGGCCGCCTGGGCAGTTCTGCTGCCGGTACTGGCGGCGTTCCGGTTTTACGCAGAACTTCCGAGGCCGACCAGGCCCGTTCGGGACGATGATCCGCCTGGGGCGAGAGCTGCCTGAGAGCCTGATCGCCCAGGCGCGCCTGCAGCCGGCTGATCAGGGTATGCCAGGCTTCATTCAGATCCTGGGTTTCACCCAGCAGATCCTGCCCGGAGGGTGCTTCCCGTGACAGGAAACGCTTCACCAGCAAAACCATGGAGATAACCGGGGCGCTCAGGGAATGTTGCTCCAACCGCAGACGAACCAGGTTCAAGAAATGATCGGCCCGGTGCTCCGGCCCGGATGTGCGAATCTGCAGCCGGGTTGGTTCCGCATGCCGGTGCTTCAGAACCAGCCGCAGGCTGTCGGTATCCTGCTGGCGCCAGCACAGATCCTCTTCCAGTTCGACAAGCATGCGCTGGAGCGGAAACAGCAGCCCCTGGGTGTGTTCTATTTCCTGCACAAAATCCGCCTGTTGCCGGAACGAGTGGGGCGGCTGCCAGGGCGTGCGGGGATCTGGCCGGGTGCCCTGGATTTTCTGGATGTAAGCCAGTAACTCCGGAGACAGACGCCGTGCCAGTTCGCCGGGCGGTAAATCAAACACCTCCCCCAACGTGTTCAGCCCCAGGCGCTGCAAACGGGTACAGGCTTTCTCGTTGAATTCAGCTGCCAACAGGGGCATCTGGCTCAGGCTTCGAAGAATGTGGCCTTTGTCTGCCGTGCATTCCCCCTTGCCGGCGCGGGCAATCAGCCGGGCCGACAGAGGGGTATAGCCAATACCGATCCAGGCATTCAGCTGGCGCTCATTCAGCCCCTGTTCCACGGTTTGCCAAACGGCGGGCAGCCCGCCATACAGTTTTTGAAGGCTGCCAATTTCGGCCAGCAGACCATCGGGCGGCACCAACACAATATGGGCCGCATAGCGGTACAGCCAGCGGGCCTGATCTTCCAGAATCCTGGCTTCCTGGGTTTCATCAGCCCGCACCATGCCCAGATCCGGAGCCAGGCTGATGGCGGTTTTCAGGCGCATGCCGCTACGAATACCCTGGCTCCTGGCGTCCGGGCAGGCCTGGATCACCTTCTGGCCAGAGCCTTCAACCACCACCAGGGCGCCCTCATCTTCACGGGTGCGCCGAATATGGTCCAGCACCAGGTGCGGGAAATGCAGATACAGCCAGAGCATGGAGCGTTATTACCCGGTTGAACCCGACCAGGGGCCCCGGACAACCCGGGTGGTTTCACGGAAGGAGAGATCGGCCCGCTGGGCCATGGCCAGTGAACAGCGCTGCCCGGGCCAGCTACCCCGGCGCTTGAGCACATTCACCTTGAGATCCTGCTGCTCCCCCGGTTCCAGCTCCAGCCGCAGGGCAGCCGGAGAATTCTGCCCGGCGTAACGTCGTTCCCGGAACAGCACACACACATTGCTCCCGGCTTCGGCGGCCAGTTGCAGGCGACGGACTTCCCGTGAGGCCAGCTTGCCCGGCCAGGCCATTACCAGGCCTGTTACTGGTGAGCGCAGGCAGTTCTCCAGTGTCCACAAAAAGTCGCCCTCATCATCGGTATGGATCAGCACCACCTGGTCCAGGTTGACGCCTTCCCGGGCCAGGGCAGGGGCATAGGGCGTATGCGGCGGGTTCAGCCAGAACACGCTTTTGCCCTCTTCGCACACCCGTTGCATCAGCGGCAGAAGCAAATGCAGCTCACCAATACCCGGTGCATCCAGCAGGCATTCGCTCAAGGCACCCCGGGGCCAGCCCAGGCCTCCGAGCTGGTTATCCAGCACCTGGTAACCGGTTGATTGCGCAGGCTGTGTGGTCTGGGTGTGGCGGTGCCCCTGCCAGACACGGGCATCCTGCATCAGCGTGTTCAGAAGCTCGCTCATGATGAAAACTCTCAAAATACTGTTTAAATATACAGTATTCGGAAAGCCGCCGGATTTCAAGAGAAGGGTTGATAAAGCGAAGGGCACGACCCACGCTTGTAATACAGCCATCAACCATGGAGGTTGAAATGAGTGACCTGAAAGCACACAGCTGTGAAGCTTGCAGCCCGAACGCAAGCAAGGCGACCGAGGAAGAAAAGCAGCAGCTGCATAAAGAGGTTCCAGACTGGGAAATTCTGGAAATTGACGGGGAAGAACAGCTTCATAAGGTCTACAAACTTAAAAACTTTGTGAAGGCCCTGGAGTTCACCAACAAGATTGGCGAACTTGCCGAAGAAGAAGACCATCACCCGGTGGTTGTTCTGGAATATGGCAAAGTTGCAGTGAGCTGGTGGAGCCACGAAATCGGCGGCCTGCACAAGAACGACTTCATCCTGGCAGCGAGAACCGACGCTGCTTTCAACGACATGCAATAACCTCATACGCGGCGGAATCGCCTTCCGCCGCGGTCCTTCCTGAGTCTAGAAGCCTTCATCAACCGGACTGCGCACACCAAAACCGCCCTTGCGAACAACGTGGGTGTAGATTTCTGTAGTGCGTACATCCGAGTGGCCAAGCAGCTTCTGGATAGTGCGGAGATCATAGCCGGCCTCAAGCAAACGGGTAGCAAAACTATGACGAAAGGTATGACTACCCGCGAGTTTGCGGATACCTGCCGCCTGAATAGCCCGGCGAAAGTGCTTCTGAACAGTTCGGTCGAGCAAGTGATGCCGCCGGCGAGTGCCAGAGCGAGGATCTCGCGAAAGCTCCTGCGCTGGGAAGATGTATTGCCAGGCGGGCTCCTGACTGGCGCCTGGATATTTGCGGTCCAGGCCTGCCGGAAGATAAACCGAGCCGAATCCCTTCAAGAGATCCGCCTGATGCAAATACAGCGCGGAATCGATCTGTTGCTTTAACGGTTCGATGAGGCGATCCGGTAGCAGTGTAATCCGATCTTTAGAGCCTTTGCCGCCTCGAACAATCAACTGTTGCATATCAAAATCAACATCTTTGACTCTTAGGCGCAGGGCTTCGTTGATACGCAGACCAGACCCATAGAGGAGCATGGCAACAAGCTTGTAATCTCCGCCCAGGTTGCGAATCACAGAGCTGGCTTCTTCCTTACTGAATACCGTTGGAAGCTTCACCGGCTTTCTGGACTGTTCGAACTTCAGGTCGTCCAAAGGTTGGCCAAGGAATTCACGGTATAAAAATACCAAGGCGTTCAAAGCGACTCTCTGGGTTGAAGCGCTTGCGTTTGCCTGCAAAACCAGATGAGACAGAAACGATTCGACTTCTCCAGAGCCCATGGCTTCAGGGTGCTGGAGGCCATGGAAACGGATGAAACGTTTAATCCAGAACAGATAGGTTTTCTCTGTTTTATACGCCATGCCCCGCAGGCGTATGAAGCTCCGAACCTTGTCCAAAAAACGGGTTGGTTGTGCAGGTATCGGGGTGGGGATATCCATATCCATTCATCCTTTAGTGCTGTTTTTATATACAGTACTTCGGTTTGGGTTGAAGTCAAGAGAGTGATGTTGGCGGAGTTATACGAACGCGTTCGCAAAACTCCAAAAATCACATGAGAAATGACGGTAACTATCTGATAGGGTTGAGAAGTTAGAAAAGTAATGGCGGAGTTATACGCCTATGGCGGGAGCAGGAGTGGCTCAAGAGGGGGCGTATAACTCCGGCGGTAGCCGTGGTAAGTGGCGCTCAAGAGCTTGTTTTTATTCAACAAACTCGTATTTTCTTGAGTATTTTCGAATGGAGTTTTACGAACGGGTGATATACGAACGCGTTCGTATAATTAGCTGTTATGGTTGCTGAAGCGAGCAGGTTGGCATACCTTTGACATGGGTAATAATTCTATTCTGAGGGAGGATTCTATGTTAACCAAACTTTTGAATAGGGCGCGCTTTGCCGATTAGTAGGAGCACAATCCCGTTGGGCTAGTAAGACCTGAAAATAGCGCCCGCGGCTGTGTCATCTAGGTCGGTGAAGGCAGTGGCAAATAGTGACGGGCTTCATGCATGAACTTTTGGTCTAGTGCATGAAATACCAAGTTTCCGCGCCTTGCCCACCTTCCAGCGTTCAAAGAGAACCATAACAAGTCGCAGCAGTACGCGGCCGATGGCCGCCGGACGCCCTTTCCATGGCTCCTTCGTCGCCATTCCAAGGTCGCCGCTGTGCTTCGGCGTTATGTGGGCAGAACCAGCGAGTAATTGAGGATGCTGCAACGAGTTGTTATAGGGATTTTTGTCGCCTCGCTTTTGGCAGCTGCCGTCGCGATGTTTATGGGGTATCAATCTCCAGCCAAGTATATCGCTGCGCCTGCACTAGTTTTTTCTGGTTGGGCTGCGTTGGGTCATTTGGTTACCTTGGACGATGACGCTCCAGGTGAGTGGTCAAACCCAGAGGGTTCGAAGGCAACATGGCATCGCTCGATCGGAGAGTTAATCATTAAGATCGTGGTTTTTGCGGCAGTGGGGATAGCTTTCTATGCCTAGCCACATAACCAGTCGCTTAAGTACGCTCCGGGCCGTCGGCCCTCCACCGGACCGGTTTTCCGTTGCACTCCAAACCGGCCGCTTAGCTCAGCGTTATTGGCCCGGCATTCGTGAGTTTTTAGCAAGTGGGGTGCAAAGGCCTTGGCACCGGGATTGGTTGTAAGCCCGCTCACTCTGGTGATCGCCAAGGCCGGAAAATTCGCTGTCTGGTTTGGTTGCCACAATGCCCAGCAGTGTCGGTATTCATGACGTGCCCCAGTCGTGGGGCCGTCCGTCTTAAATGGTAATCGGGTCGGCGGCTTTTGCGTTCTGGTTCCTTTCGCCATCCGTCGAGTTGGTGCAAGCTGTCCGGGAGAGGGCATGCGGCCTGGGTGTCAGGCTCAACCACGGTGGTGAACGGCCATTAACAAGGCGGTCAACCGGACGCCAAAAGCGTACCGCTTTTGGTTCCCTCCGCTGGCGCTCCTGCACCGGTTACCTCAGCGTTATGCAGGTACTGAGATCTAACCAAGGAGGGTGAGGTGAAGGAAGTCCTTGATACCATTGATTCGGCGATAAAACGCCTTGTTTCGCCAACTGCAATGCTGGTGGCAGCAGCGCTTCTCACTCGTGGGCTTGATAAGCCAGGCAGCAACACCTTCGTTATCCATGGACTGATCTTTCTCTTGGTGGTTTATGCCTTTGGTTACCTTGCGTTTTCTGCGGCAGTTGCGATCAAGGAATTTGATGAATTGGGGCTTCGGTTTTGGCAAAAAGGCGTATTCGGATTGTCTTTTATGTTGCTGTACTTGGTGCTTTTTGTCGCAGCCATCTACTTCGGGCTCGGCAAAATTGCATAACCAGTAGTTGTAGTTCGTTCCGGGCCTCCGGCCCTACACCGGACGCCCATTTCGCTGCGCTGCATGTGCGCCGCTAAACAAAAGCGTTAGATTTAAAAGAATCAGGAGAGTACGTTGCCAATTGAGCCGTCTGATTATGCCCACAATGAAGCCTGGCTGCTTTTCCAATTGAACGAAGCACCGGTGATGACGGAGGCCGATGGAGATTTCAACGCTATGGCCATCATGGAGGTGGCAACGGGGATGATCTTTGGCATGGAGCTTGTTCAGGTAAGCATGTCTGGTTTGCCGGAATTCCTGTCACGGAAATTGTTGGCCGACGCTGAAGGCCAATCTGGCTCAAGACCCCAAAAATTGTTCATAGCGACTGAGTACCACGCGGATGATCTGGTCAAAGTCGCTGAGGCCATGGGGATTGAAGTTGAGCGAGTCCCGGCCAAAGATCTATCCGGCATAACACAGGAAGCGAGGGAAGGTTTCGCGGCCCATGTTTCAGGCGGTAGGATCCAATAAATCTAACCAAGTGTTCCAGTTCGTTCCGGGCCTGACGGCCCTCCACCGGATGCCCTTTTCGCTGCGCTACAAGGGCACCGCTGAACAACGGCGTTATACGATGGGTCACACTGAGTTACTCTCAAGGATCAATAAAAGGATCAGGAAATGCGCATCATAAATCGAAGAATATTTCCTGAAGGAAGATAAGCGTGGCAGAAAAAAATATCCGTAGTCCAAAGCTTCATGAAGTCGAGCCACGGGAGAATGTTGGAAGGGAAACCATTGCCCGCTATCAAGCCCAGTTTCGCGGAGCGGCTTTCGAGTGTTTGTCTCTATTGGAGGATGAGACGCTAGACCGTGTCTATTGTGATTATCAAGACGATTTCGTGGCTCGCCTCAATGTCGAGGGGAGTTATGTCTATAATTTTTTTCAGGTCAAAACCAAGGGAAAATTGAATTACCAATGGTCTGTAAACGATGTCTTGGGGATAAGGAAAGGCGCTAAGACATGCGAGCCAGCCAAGATTACCGATAGCTACGTTGGAAAACTCCTGATCCATACAATCAGGTTCGAGAACTCCTGTGGTAACGTCGTTTTTCTCACCAATGTGCATCTAAATGATGGTTTAGAGGGATTGCGAGATGCCATACAGGACGATAGTGATAACAACTATTACAAATTATTGCTTGAAAATTTTAATGACGCTTTGTGCCCAGAAGCGCCCATAGAAGATCAGGGTGTTATAGAGCGTATTAAGAAGCTTCAGATTAAGTCTAATATTTCTTATTTAAATCCACACGATGATAAATTTTTCTCTGAGGCAAGAGAGACCATTTATAAATACAGTGAAATAGATTTGCAGCGTTCAGAGTGTGAGGAAATCCTTAACAGTCTTATATCTCTTGTCGAACGGAAGTCGTTTGGCAAACTATTAGAGGAAATAGGAGAGCGCGACCTCGATGATATAGCAGGCGTTAGTCTTGCCGAAATGCTCGATATTCTTAGTATCTCCAAAGCGGCATATCAGAGCTTAAAAGATAGCGGCGACTCACAAGCCATCAAGAATGCTTCTATTATTCACAGATTGATGAGTAAGACCGGGGCGTCAGAGCGAATGATAGAGTTCGTGTCTGACTGTAAGGTTCGATGGGATATATGGTTTAGGGACAAACGCCATACTATTCCAGAGTTTGACCTGAATTTCATTTTAGAAGAAATAGAGAAAAATGCTGCTGAGTGGGTGAAATTAGGAGAAAGCCTTCCATTGCTTCAAAGTCGAATCAATATAGTATTGTCTGCCTTGGATACTGAAGGTTTGTCTGCCACTCTTAATCGTGAACTCCTTCTAGGCGCTGTTTTCTCGTTTTTAGTTAGAGGAAATGCGTGATGGATTACGAAGAATTCTTTCAAGAAGCGTCTGAAAAAGAAATTGTATTGCCTCTAGATCAGTTCAGTGGTTCGGCACCTCATCGGCTTAGCAATGAAGCGCTTTTTCATCTTCCATTGCTCGCGATGACTATTCTCTTGTTGTCTAAAACACGCCGTAAGCCTAAGTCAGACGAACTAGGTCAGTTGATTGGCGAGTGTTTTGAGAGAACATTTTCAGGCTTTAAAGGTTCATCCCAACACTTGGGATGGTCGGCAAACCTTAGGATGCGGACAGTTAAGGCGCTAACCTTTCTTGAGACAGTAAGCCTTGTTGAGGTCGATCGCCATGATTCTCGCATTAAAGTCACCGAGTTTGGGAAAAAGGTCGTATCAAAAGCAATAGATGTACAATCAGACCTCGGTTACACACTCCAGCTAATTGAACGAAATTATTTTGATCTACAAATAGAAAAACAAATTGCAATGGATTTGGAATGAAACTTGTTGAATTAAAAATTCATCCTTCAGGGAAGGCCGGTTGGGGTTCGAAGGATCTTGTGTTTGCTAGCGATATCACCCAACTATATGGACCGAACGGCGCAGGGAAAACGCCTGTCATTCATTCTATTGCCTTCGCGCTTGGCTACCCTGTTAGATACAGGGACGATATTATGGTGAAATGCTCTTCAGTTCGCCTGACTGTAGAGCATGAAGAGGAATTCTTCACTTTCGAGAGGTCATTTTCTGATAAGTTTCACATAGAAGTATCGGAAAAAGGTTCCAAGGAAGCACGTATTTTCTACAACGAAAAAGAGATTTCTGAGTACCTATTCTCGAGGCTTGGGCTGTCATCACTCGCGTTGACGACCAATAATAATGAGCCTACTTATCCGTATATCTCAACATTCCTACCGCTCTTTTATATTGACCAAGATGCTGGTTACACAAGTGCTTACAGGCCTCCAGGTAGTTTCATAAAAGATCAATACGCGGAGATGGTCAGGCTGGGGCTTGGAATTGCTCCGAAGCACTCGTTCGAGGCTAAGCGTTTTCTCATAGAAAAGAAAAGGGAGCTTGATTTAGTAAATATTCAAATCGTCAACACTGAGGAATTCATACGCAAACTTGAAGAGCAATCCGATATTGGTAACATTTCTGTTTCTGAGATTGAGGAAGAGTTGGAGCAATTTAGAGGCGAGCTGGAAAAGCTCCGTAATAGTTTTGATGCGACGAACGATGCCGATTATGTACTACAAAGACTGATTCGCGAGAAGCAGAATGAACGGCTTAATCTTGCGGCTTCGATCAAGGATCTAGAAAGCCGGATATCAGGGTTCAATAGGATAAAGAACGAAATAGAGATCGAAATTAATACCTTGTCTCTTAACGAAGAGTCTAGACGGCTGTTCAGTTCTTTTAAAGAAATTTGTGCAGCACCAGGTTGTGGTCTTTTTACATCAAGTTCCGATTCGTACGGAAAAAATTTGCTTTATCTTCGCGATCAAATCAAAGACTTAGACAGAAACACAAAATTTCAAGAAATAAGGTTGGATGAATATATATCGAGATTAAGAAAGATCGATGAGGAAATTGCCTCCCTCGAATCCAATTTGACGAAGGAAGAGGAGAATTCCCATACAACGTCTTTGATAGCTGCAATAAGTGCATTAACACGATCAATTATTGATCGCCAAGGAAAAAAAGACGTATTGGAAAGGATCGAATCCGAGAAACATGATTATGTTCAGCTATTGAATAAGCGTAAGGGCCTTCAGGGCGATATATCTTCTTTTGAAGGCGGAGCGGGTTTGGGTGATATCAGAATTCTCGAATTCAGAAATTCTTATCGTAAGAAGATTGTCGAATGGCTTGATGTGCTCAGTACAAAGAACGTTTCGAGGGACATTGCTGTCGATTCTGATTTTAATGTTTTGTTTGGGGCGGAAAAATTATCCCAATTCAGTGGTAGTACACTTTTGCGAACAGTCCTTGCTCTCAGGGCTGCCTTCTTTGAATTGTTCATTTCCATGGAATGCACTTCCATAGAGTTCCTGATATTTGATACGCCACGGCAACATGATATTGAAACTAAAGATTTTGCAGCATTTATCGCCAGGTTAAAAAGTATCTGCAAAGGTAATCGAGCTCAGATCGTCTTCTCTACCACAGAGTACCACTACAACGCAGCAGAAGGGGACGTAGAGTGGAAGCCGGAATTTTCTGGCTTTGAACAGCCAATGTACTTAGGTGTAATTGATAATAATCAAGCACCTAGCTAGGCCCTGTAAAGTTAAGATATGAAATTTTGAAGGTTGGAATGCCATAAAAAGTCGAATAAATTGTATGCCCGATTTTTACAGAATGTGGAAATAGTGATGCTGGCGCGGATTACGTATAACAAACGCAAGCACACGGAACAATTTTACGCTTCGCTTCAAATTGTCCGGTGTTGCGGGCGTTATGTGTTCAGGGATGATTCTAGATGGTGAAGTTTTGTCCGGACTGTGGAACAGAACTCAGAGAAGTGACAGTGCCCAGCTACTCCTGGGTGCGGTGTTTCGAATGCGCTGCGGAGTGTGGCACTGTCTACATCCAAGTGGTTGATGTTCGGAATACCTATCCACTGGTCGCCACTTTTCCAAAAATTCCGCAGCTTTTGAATGGACTGCCCAGGGAAAAGATTGATAAAGCGGCTAGTCTGATAAATCGGATCGATTACAAAACGGTGTCAGTTGTCGAATTTGAGCGTGAGCTTCTCAGCACATAACCAGTGCAGGCACGGCGACGCCCTTTACATTGCGCCTTTGGCTCCATTCCAAGGGCGCGCATGCTGCAAGCGTTAAATGCCTGGCTCCGGCGTTCTTGGGTTTGGTGTTTGGTCACTGGCTGTCAGTTGTCTTCGGGCAGAACACAGCCCTCGGTTTGGCGACGGTTTTCGCGGCCAATTCGGTGTTTGGGTCGCGGGGCCATCCGGCGTAAACATCGGGCTGTTTCCGCTTGTTCAGTGTTCTGGTTCCTAGCGCCATGGGTTGCGCTGGTGCAAAGTATCGGGAGTAGGCATTCAGCATTGGGTGCCGCAATAAATTGCCGGGCAGCTCCGGCATCTAACCAGTCGCAGCAGTTCGTGGCCTACGGCCACCGGACGCCCTTGTCAGGGCGCCGCTGTGCTTCAGCGTTAACTTTTTAGGGAGTGAGGGTGGAAGATTCAAGTATCTACCGAGTATTGATGGATGAGCGTTGGGCTTTGGAAGACCTTTATGGGTTTCCTCATGCGTATTCACAAGCTCATTCCTTTGTTTACCACTTTGATGGTGGCCAAGAGCTAGATTCTCGAATAGTCGATCGGGTTAACAAGACATTCCATGAATACCCATGGCAGGGTGGATATAGCTACGTAAATCTCTATTCGGTGCTTTTCAATCAGATTCCAAAACAACACCGCCCAACCGTGCAGTCTATCCAGTATGCCTCTCCCGGATGGATAGACCTCCTGATTAACCCTGATGTTGCCCTGAAGGTGGCTCAGTCGGTAGGGATTTTACTCAGTGCGGGAGTTGGTGCCGTAGAGGCGTTCAAACGAATTGATCGAGCTCGACTAGATATAGGGCGGCGTCGACGCCAGCAGAATCGGGAATATGCGTCACTGGCAGCATCGGAAGCAAAAGAGTTGAACAATATGTCCGAGGAGCTTGCAAAGCACCTAGGTTTCCAAAGTTTGGAGAAACTTCAGGAAAAAACTGGAGACCCCGAAGTGACTTTGAAAGTTCTCATGGCCCACTACCGCCGGTTACGGATCCTCGGAGATTACGTTGAGAGCGGCAAGGTGGTGCTTCCAGAAAAGCTCAAAGACGAAAGTTAACCAGTCGCTGTAGTACGCGGCCGATGGCCGCCGGACGCCCTTTTCATTGCGGCTTCGCCTTCATTACAAGGTCGCCGCTAAGCTCAGCGTTAGTTGGTAGTGCATTGTCCCTTGTGGGTGGCTGGGTTCTAAGGCCTTGGCCGAAAGCTGGCAGTAAAGCCGGACGGTTTATTGCTCTGCCAAGGCCCGATAAATTGTCGCCTTGCTGGCAGCCCAACTGGCTATCGGTAGTGGTTTAAAATTTGGCGTTGGCCGTGTGGGGCTGTCCGCCGGTAAACGGTTCCTTGCTTACTTGCTACTCTGATGTTCAGGTTCATCCACCGCATCGTTGGCGGTGGTTTCAATAATGATGCACCGGCGAATTTGGGTGCAAGGGCAGCGGTGTAGGCTGCGATGTTGGTTGCCAGGGATTGGGCTTTATTGATGCCCCCAACTAACCAGTCGCTGTAGTACGTTCCCGGCCCAAGGGCCGTCCACCGGATGCCCTTGTCAGGGCACCGCTAAGCTCAGCGTTATGCAGTAATTCTCAGGCCATATTGACAAGCGTCACGTGACGCAATACACTTCGTTTCATGATCAAATCCTTTGCTGACAAACGAACCCAAGAACTTTACTCCAAGGGCAAGTCAAAGAAATTTCCTGCGGATGTTGCATCGAGAGCCGCTAGAAAACTTGAATACGTGGATCTGGCCGTACAGTTAGAGGATTTGAAAGTGCCGCCTGGCAATCGCCTTCACCCGCTGTCGGGAGACAGGTAGGGGCAGCATGCAATTTCAATAAATGATCAGTGGCGTATCTGTTTTCGTTTTGAAGATGGCGATGCGTATGAAGTCGAGGTGTGTGACTACCACTGAGTGAGGGGATGACTATGGCTATTCTTAATACTGCCGGTATGCAGCGCAAACCGACTCATCCTGGCGAAATGCTGAGGGAGGATTTTCTTCCGGACTATGGCCTGACTGTTTCGGGGTTGGCTGAGTCTCTGGGTGTCTCTCGCCAGTCAGTTAATGAATTACTGCGCGAGCGTCGTGCTGTCAGCCCTGAAATGGCGCTTAGGCTTGCACGTTTGTTTGGTAATTCGCCGGAATTCTGGCTGAATGCGCAGCGATCTGTTGATCTTTGGACCGCCGCTCAGTCGGTCAAGGAAGAAGTGGATCGGATCAAGCCGCTACATGCTGCATAACCAGGCCATGCACCGGATGCCAAAACCTCCGCTTCGCTCTGGTTTTGTCACCGGTGATGGCGGGCGTTATTGGCCCGGCATTCGTGAGTTTTTAGCAAGTGGGGTGCAAAGGCCTTGGCACCGGGATTGGTTGTAAGCCCGCTCACTCTGGTGATCGCCAAGGCCGGAAAATTCGCTGTCTGGTTTGGTTGCCACAATGCCCAGCAGTGTCGGTATTCATGACGTGCCCCAGTCGTGGGGCCGTCCGTCTTAAATGGTAATCGGGTCGGCGGCTTTTGCGTTCTGGTTCCTTTCGCCATCCGTCGAGTTGGTGCAAGCTGTCCGGGAGAGGGCATGCGGCCTGGGTGTCAGGCTCAACCACGGTGGTGAACGGCCATTAACAAGGCGGTCAACCGGACGCCAAAAGCGTACCGCTTTTGGTTCCCTCCGCTGGCGCTCCTGCACCGGTTACCTCAGCGTTAGCACCAAAAAGTTCAGATATGGCAAAGGTTAAGAAAAAGCTCACTCCGGCTCAAAAGAGAGCAAAGAAAGCCGCGAAGGCAGAGCGGCAAAGGAAGTACCAGTGGGTCTTTATGAACGGTAAGCAAGTCAGAATCAAGCGGCCACCAACCGTGGATGGTATGCCTGTAGATCAGTTCATCCAGGAGAATGCTGATCCGATCTGGCTCCATCAGAACGAGTTGTGGGAGCTGATGCCAGTTGAAGACGCACTTTTTGGCCCAGAGCCGTCTACCGAATTAGATGCAACAGAAGACGAAGACGGATTACCATTTTGACTTTAGCCGCAGGTGTTCAGTTGAGCAGTGCTAACCAGTCATTCCAGTACGTTACGGGCCTAACGGCCCTCCACCGGACGGCCTTTTCTCCGCTTCGCTACGCAAAGGCCGCCGCTGAATATTGGCGTTAGGCTTCGTTGTGCTTCGATTTAGCAAGGATGTAGTGATGAAAAATTGCCTGGTGTTTGCTGTTCTGTTGGGACTACTGTCCTCGTCGGCGGTCGCGTTAGAGTTCCATCGCGTGGGTGGAACGTTTTCTATGCACGGGGAAGTACGGCAAGGCGACTTCGTCAATTTTATGGTCCATTTCGCGTCTTGGGAAAAGCCTCCGACAATTTTTCATATTGACTCCCCCGGCGGCGATCTAGAAGAAGCAATGAAAATTGGTCGAATCATTAGAGAGAGTTACATACCCATCTGGACCGGAGAAGAGTGTTCAAGTGCGTGTGTATTCATTTTTGTTGCTGGCGTTGAAAGAGTTGCAAGAGGCCGACTCGGCCTCCATCGTCCTTATTATGATCAGAAATACTTTGCACAGTTGAATCCGTTAGATGCCAAGCTGAAATATGACGAGTTGAAAAAAGAGAGCGTGGATTATCTTAAGGAGATGGACGTTCCTCAAGATATGATTGAGAGGATCTTCAAAACCAATTCATCTGACATTGACTATTTAGATGAGGCACAAACAAAGGCGATATTTGGATACAGGTTACCTTTTTATGATGAGTGGCTTGCTTCGAAGTGTGGGCGATACACGGAGGAGGAAGAGCGTGTCCTTGGAGCTATTAGCGCCTTGCACGCCATCAGAGCTGCTTACACTCTCAAGGTTCCAGCAAAAGGTTTTGGTGATGATATTGCGGAAAAGGCTTTGATGGCACTGCAATTAGAGAGAGAAGGACGACTTCAACCTTATGTAGAACTTTCAGAAAAACGCTCTAAATGTGAAGAAGACAATGCCAATACCTATATTTTCACGTACCACAAAATCATTAAAGACACAGCCAAAGAACTTCTGGAGCCTAACAAAAAAATCAAGCCGACGCAGTAAGCTGCGCGGCTTATTTAAGCGTTATGCCTTTCTCCAGATCTATTTGCCAGATAATGACGCTTGACGTTAATAACGCACCCCGTCATTATTGAGCCATGATCATATCGTTCAAGTGTAAGGATACTGAGAAGCTAGCAAGCGGACGCCGCGTCAGACGCTTCGTCAATTTTGAGCGAGTTGCCTTGAGGAAAATTCGGCAACTTCAGGCTGCAAGCCAGCTGGATGATCTCAAAGTACCGCCCGGAAATATGTTGGAGCCATTGCATGGTGACCGCCAAGGTCAGCACAGCATTCGAATCAACAGGCAGTTCCGGGTTTGCTTCCGCTGGACCAAGGCCGGCGCGGAAGATGTCGAAATTGTTGATTACCATTAGGAGGTGGCTCATGCGCAACATTGACGCTGTTACACCAGGCGAGTTGCTCAAAGAAGATTTTCTGGAGCCGATGGGCATTTCTCAGTACCGCCTGGCCAAAGAAATCGGGGTGCCTGCCCAGAGAATAGGCCAGATCATTGCGGGAAAACGTTCGATTACCGCCGACACGGACCTGCGGCTCTGTCGTTTCTTTGGTTTGTCTAACGGCTACTGGTTGCGAGCTCAGGCAGCCTATGACACTGAGATTGCCGAAGATGCCCTAGAGGATCAGTTGAAGAATATTCGTCCGTGGACTGCTGTATCCGAAATCGGACATAGGGCATAACCAGCGGCTGCACAGCGACCGATTTTCCGCCGCTTCGCGGCTCCAAACCGGCGCGTGAGCCGGGCGTTAGTGGCTGTGGCTTCGGTCCTTTTGGGCTGCGGTGTGCCAGTGGCCTTGGTGCCGTGCTTGGTTGCCAAACCCGCATATTCTGGTGAGCACCAAGGCCGTCCGAATCCGCGTTCGGTTTGGTTGCATCAGTAAGCAAGAGTTTTGGCGGGAAATTCGGTGTTCACCGTGTGGGGTCGTCCGCCGAAAATTGGGTCTGGATCTGCTACCTTTGAGTTCAGGTTCATTCACCGCATCATTGGCGGTGTTTCAAACAGAGTGCATCGGCTCATGTCGGTGCCGGGTTACGGAGTAGGCCGTCAAGGTCAGTGCCAGGGAGCCGGCAGTGTCATTACCTGCCACTAACCAGTCGCTGTAGTACGCGGCCGATGGCCGCCGGACGCCCTTTTCATTGCGGCTTCGCCTCCATTACAAGGGCGCCGCTAAGCTTCGCGTTATTGGCCCGGCATTCGTGAGTTTTTAGCAAGTGGGGTGCAAAGGCCTTGGCACCGGGATTGGTTGTAAGCCCGCTCACTCTGGTGATCGCCAAGGCCGGAAAATTCGCTGTCTGGTTTGGTTGCCACAATGCCCAGCAGTGTCGGTATTCATGACGTGCCCCAGTCGTGGGGCCGTCCGTCTTAAATGGTAATCGGGTCGGCGGCTTTTGCGTTCTGGTTCCTTTCGCCATCCGTCGAGTTGGTGCAAGCTGTCCGGGAGAGGGCATGCGGCCTGGGTGTCAGGCTCAACCACGGTGGTGAACGGCCATTAACAAGGCGGTCAACCGGACGCCAAAAGCGTACCGCTTTTGGTTCCCTCCGCTGGCGCTCCTGCACCGGTTACCTCAGCGTTAGGAAGGGAATCATGAAACCGAAAATCAGCATTGTCACTCTTGGTGTGGAGGACTTGGAAAGGGCCACCCGCTTCTATGGCGAGGGTCTTGGCCTGCCAAAGTACGACTTTGAAGGTGGCAATATATCCTTTTTCAGTCTGGAAGGAACCTGGTTAGCGCTCTATCCTCGGGAGGAGTTGGCCAGGGACATTGGATTACCCGTTCCCACTCAAGCTGGCTTTTCTGGCATTACGTTGGCCCATAATGTGGCGAGTAAGTCAGAGGTTGACGCTGTCCTTAGTCAGGCGGTATCAGCCGGAGCTCAACTTATCAAACCAGCGGTAGAGGTTTTCTGGGGTGGTTACTCCGGTTACTTCCAAGACCCGGAAGGGCATTACTGGGAAGTGGCCTATAACCCTTATCAGGACCTGACATAATGGCGGGGCCATTGGCAGTTCCTAACAATGCCAGGCACGGCGACGCCTACTACATTGCGGCTTCGCCTCCATTCCGTAGCCGCGCATGCTGGCGGCGTTATAAGCCAAGGCATCGGTCATTTTTATAGTAGCTGGGTGCATGGGCCTTGGCGGCAAATTCGGTGGTAGCTTTTGGTTTCGCATCGTTGCCAAGGCCAGCAACTCTGTCGCCCAATTTGGAAACCAGCGTTGGCATCTTTCGGGTTATCGGCAGGGTGCCCAGGTTGTGGGGCTGTTCACCGCAAAATTTGCTCGGGACGGGTAGTTTGGTGGTTAGTATCGGTGCCGGATCACGAGCCGATGCGGGGCTTCTTTGGCGTTCGCATGCAAGCCGAGAAGCAGGGCTGGAAACCAACGGGTGAACCGGCTTCTAACCAGTAGTTGTAGTACGTTCCGGGCCGACGGCCCTACACCGGACGCCTACTACGCTGCGCTCCGTAGTCGCCGCTAAACAAAAGCGTTACATGCCACATTACCCGATGATATTGCACGAATACCGTGTATCCGTTAATATAGATGCATGATTATATCTTTTGGCGATAAAACTACATCTGATCTATTTCACGGTATATCAAGCCGTCATGTGCGTAAGCTTCCTAATCAGATACATGAGACTGCTCGCTATAAGTTGGATGTTGTTAATGCTGCTCAAGAGCTGAATGATCTCAAGTCTCCCCCGGGGAATCGACTTGAACCGTTAACAGGCGATCTTAAGGGCTTCCATAGTATCCGTATAAACTCACAATGGAGAATAGTATTTCGCTGGGTAGCCAATGCCGCACATGATGTCCAAGTTATGGACTACCACTAAACTTGATAAGGTGATTTATGATTCCTTCAAATAGAACTGCAACACACCCAGGCGTTATTTTGCTTAAAGAGTTCTTGGAGCCTCTTCAGTTAACGCAAAAAGCGTTTGCCTTGCACGTGGGTATTTCCATGCAGCGAGTTAATGAAATTGTCCGTGGTAAACGTGGCGTTACGCCAGAAACGGCTTGGTTATTTTCTGAGGCTTTAAGTACTACGCCGGAATTTTGGCTTAACTTACAGTCCATACATGATCTATCTGCTAATCGCCCCGATCATCACGTTCAGCCTTTAATTTCAGCAAGCATGTAACAAGTCAAAGCACTCGGACGCAGCATAGCTGCGCCGGTGTTTGAGGCGTTACAGGGAATTGCAAAGCAGGTCATGAGAAGGGAAGCGGTAGTCGAGCATATTGAGCTCAACCCTCTCGGAGAGTTCCGGATGGGTTGTGATGCCTACGGCATGACGATCAAAACGAATTTCGGTGAAATTGAGACGTTTAGGGATGTCCCGGTCATGATTGGACAAACCGATCACTCAAAGTTCGTTGAGCAGTCGTCATGCAAAGGTTATCTCCTTATCAAAGGTGCGTTTGCCACCTACATCGTGGATATCAAAGATCAAACCATTAGTGTTTACAGAGCTACCGTGCGTGGCGTTAACAATGAGTGGTGTGACGAAAACCCGATCTACGGCAAAGAAACTTGTCACGTACAGGGCTTTAGCCGTCACTACCATCTCCAGTTTCCCTTCGTAAGAAAGGATCGTTTCCATCAGGTTTTCGGAGACTACGAAGCCCTGCGTAGGCGCCAAATTCAGGAGCTGACCAATGCCCTGTAACAAGTCAATCAAGTTCGTTCCGGCCTTCGGCCTCCACCGGACGCCCCTGTCGGGCCGCCGCTTATTTCAGCGTTAGGGCTCGTAATCGTGAACCAAATTTTCGGCAAAGTCTTCAGAACCAGCGACGGCAGTGAGTTCGGGGTCATTAGAAAGACCTCAGCGCCGCTCCCTGAAGAGCTTTCAGAGTCAGATGTTATCGCTGAAGATGAGTGTGGAAACTATTTCGTCAGAGAGAATCGAAGCATTCATTTTTGGGATCATGAAACCAGCAAATTTACGATCCTCGCGAATTCTGTCAATGAGTTTATCGCCGGGTGTGCAGCTCCGTCAGAAGTGGAACTGGAGCCTGGGCAGGTCAAGTCGGTTTGGGTCGATCCTGAATTTGCCAAAAAGTTCGGCATTGACCCCAAGCCCTAACAAGTCACGGAAGGCGGACGCGTGAGACGCGCCGCTTCGTTCAGCGTTAATGGCCAGGCACTTGTAGGTTTTTGGCTGGTGCCGTGCAAAGGCCTTGGCATCGGGATTGGTTGCAGTGCCAGCTCACTTTGGTGATGGCCAAGGCCGGAAAGTTCGCCGTCTGGTTTGGTTGCCAAAGTGGTCAGCGGTGTTGGTATTCATGGCGTGCCCCAGTCATGGGGCCGTCCGTCTCAAACGGTTATCGGGCTGGCAGCTTTTGCGTTCTGGTTCCTTTCGCCATCCGTCGAATTGGTGCAATCTGTCCGGGAGAGGGTATGCGGCACTTGGTTTTGGCTCAACCACGGTGGTGAACGGCCATTAACAAGGCGGTCAACCGGACGCCAAAAGCGTACCGCTTTTGGTTCCCTCCGCTGCGCTCCGGCGCCGGTTACCATCAGCGTTACACACCATGAATAGGCCATGAGCACATCAGAGTTTATTGTTTACTACGTGATAGTGGTCTCAGCGATTTTTTTACTGGTCGCATTGGTTCGTTTTTCTCAACTAAAACCATTGTTCGGGGCCAGAAAAACCCAAGCGTTGGTTGAGCAAAATCACCGTGCTGCTCTGGATCAATTGGCTCGACTGGGCATTAGAATCGAAGGGAAGGGGCCGATTCATTTTATTACCCCTCCTCCATACACCCCCGACGAAGAATTGGTGGTAGGTGCTGAAATGGAAGTTTGGGTTTCAGATGAACTTCCAGGGGTGATTCTGAATACGAGGCCTACCTTTTCGGTATTGTTGGCTCGGTCGTTGTTCCCGGCTTTTTTTGTTGCGTTTGTGCTTCTGATGCCTATTTTGTTCATTCTCCGAGGGCGTTTCGGTGCTGTGTAACAAGTCGCTTAAGTTTGTTCCGGCCTACGGCCTCCACCGGACGCCCTTAGCAGGGCGCCGCTTAGCTTTGCGTTATTGGCCCGGCATTCGTGAGTTTTTAGCAAGTGGGGTGCAAAGGCCTTGGCACCGGGATTGGTTGTAAGCCCGCTCACTCTGGTGATCGCCAAGGCCGGAAAATTCGCTGTCTGGTTTGGTTGCCACAATGCCCAGCAGTGTCGGTATTCATGACGTGCCCCAGTCGTGGGGCCGTCCGTCTTAAATGGTAATCGGGTCGGCGGCTTTTGCGTTCTGGTTCCTTTCGCCATCCGTCGAGTTGGTGCAAGCTGTCCGGGAGAGGGCATGCGGCCTGGGTGTCAGGCTCAACCACGGTGGTGAACGGCCATTAACAAGGCGGTCAACCGGACGCCAAAAGCGTACCGCTTTTGGTTCCCTCCGCTGGCGCTCCTGCACCGGTTACCTCAGCGTTATTGGCCCGGCATTTGTGAGTTTTTGGCGGGTGCGGTGCAAAGGCCTTGGCACCGGGTTTGGTTGCAACGCTCGTTCACTCTGGTGATCGCCAAGGCCGGAAAATTCGCTGTCTGGTTTGGTTGCCACAATGGCCAGCGGTGTTGGTATTCATGGCGTGCCCCAGTTTTGGGGCCGTCCGTCTCAAACGGTAATCGGGCGGGTAGCCTTTGCGTTCTGGTTCCTTTCGCCATCCGTCGAGTTGGTGCAAGCTGTCCGGGAGAGGGCATGCGGTCTGGGTTTCCAGGCTCAACCACGGTGGTGAACGGCCATTAACCAGGCGGTCAACCGGACGCCAAAAGCGTACCGCTTTTGGTTCCCTCCGCTGCGCTCCGGTGCCGGTTACCTAATCGTTAGTTGGTAGTGCATTGTCCCTTGTGGGTGGCTGGGTTCTAAGGCCTTGGCCGAAAGCTGGCAGTAAAGCCGGACGGTTTATTGCTCTGCCAAGGCCCGATAAATTGTCGCCTTGCTGGCAGCCCAACTGGCTATCGGTAGTGGTTTAAAATTTGGCGTTGGCCGTGTGGGGCTGTCCGCCGGTAAACGGTTCCTTGCTTACTTGCTACTCTGATGTTCAGGTTCATCCACCGCATCGTTGGCGGTGGTTTCAATAATGATGCACCGGCGAATTTGGGTGCAAGGGCAGCGGTGTAGGCTGCGATGTTGGTTGCCAGGGATTGGGCTTTATTGATGCCCCCAACTAACCAGTCGCTGTAGTACGTTCCCGGCCCAAGGGCCGTCCACCGGATGCCCTTGTCAGGGCACCGCTAAGCTCAGCGTTATACACAAGGAATGTTCATAGATCATGGCAAGGAATCGCGGCCAAGATGGGCCGATTGAAACAAGGTTGATCAGCCTTTTTGCATCGCTGTTTTTCTCTATCCCAACGGCAGTATTCGTTTGGCTCTGGGTCAATTTGGAGTTGGCCGTCTACTGGGATGGCTTTCTCAGCAGTCGTTACCTTATTTCCTGCATCGTAGTTTTCGCGGTGTTGGCGTTGCTGCTCCCGAAACTGTTTCCGTCTATTCTCGGGGGTGTCTGGCGCGGCATAGCCAAGGTTTGGCATTGGTGGGGGTGGTAGCCTTATGTATAACCAATCGTTCAAGTTCGCTACCGGCCTGGCGGCCGTCCGCCGGACGCCTACTACGCTGCGCTCCGCAGGCGCCGCTTAACATTCAGCGTTATGTGGGCAGAACCAGCGAGTAATTGAGGATGCTGCAACGAGTTGTTATAGGGATTTTTGTCGCCTCGCTTTTGGCAGCTGCCGTCGCGATGTTTATGGGGTATCAATCTCCAGCCAAGTATATCGCTGCGCCTGCACTAGTTTTTTCTGGTTGGGCTGCGTTGGGTCATTTGGTTACCTTGGACGATGACGCTCCAGGTGAGTGGTCAAACCCAGAGGGTTCGAAGGCAACATGGCATCGCTCGATCGGAGAGTTAATCATTAAGATCGTGGTTTTTGCGGCAGTGGGGATAGCTTTCTATGCCTAGCCACATAACCAGTCGCTTAAGTACGCTCCGGGCCGTCGGCCCTCCACCGGACCGGTTTTCCGTTGCACTCCAAACCGGCCGCTTAGCTCAGCGTTATACGTAAAAGAAGAATCGAGCATGTCTACCAGACAACCACAATTTGAAGAGATAGTTGATCAGCTAAGTAAAGCTGTGCCTATCTTGAAATCTGAGGGTTTAGATGGCTCGGTTAAAGATACTGAGAAACTGATTAGTCGCATTCAAGGTATGGGCAGCATCATCCCATCACACAAGAATGGTCTTTACTCCATTCTTCGCATGATGCTCGAGTCAAATACTTACTATGACTCAAAAGCTGGCGAGTGCTTGGACCAAGCATTTGTCCTGATGAAAGAGGCCTTGGGTGAAAACGTATAACCAGGCGGTCAACCGGACGCCAAAAGCGGGGCGCTTTTGGTTCCCTCCGCTGCGCTCCGGCGCCGGTTACCGCAGGCGTTAAAGGCCTTACTCCGGTGTTCTTGGGTTTGGTGTTTTGCCGCGGCTTGGGTGGTTGCCTGCAGGCAGAAAACAGCCCTCAGTCTGGCAACGGTTTTGGCGGCCAATCAGAAGTTTAGGTCGGGGGGCAATCCGGCGCATTCCCTGGAGGAAATCCTCTCATACGGTGCTCTGGTTCCTGGCGGCATGAGTCAAGTTGGTACAAAGTATCCGGAGTGGGCATTCAGCATTGAGTGCCAATACAAAACAACGGGTAACCGGCCCTTAACCAGTCGGTCAACCGGACGCCAAAAGCGTACCGCTTTTGGTTCCCTCCGCTGCGCTCCGGCGCCGGTTACCTCAGCGTTAGTGGCTGTGGCTTCGGTCCTTTTGGGCTGCGGTGTGCCAGTGGCCTTGGTGCCGTGCTTGGTTGCCAAACCCGCATATTCTGGTGAGCACCAAGGCCGTCCGAATCCGCGTTCGGTTTGGTTGCATCAGTAAGCAAGAGTTTTGGCGGGAAATTCGGTGTTCACCGTGTGGGGTCGTCCGCCGAAAATTGGGTCTGGATCTGCTACCTTTGAGTTCAGGTTCATTCACCGCATCATTGGCGGTGTTTCAAACAGAGTGCATCGGCTCATGTCGGTGCCGGGTTACGGAGTAGGCCGTCAAGGTCAGTGCCAGGGAGCCGGCAGTGTCATTACCTGCCACTAACCAGTCGCTGTAGTACGCGGCCGATGGCCGCCGGACGCCCTTTTCATTGCGGCTTCGCCTCCATTACAAGGGCGCCGCTAAGCTTCGCGTTAAATGCCTGGCTCCGGCGTTCTTTGGTTTGGTGTTTGGGCGCGGCTTGGCAGTGGTTTTTGGGCAGAACACAGCCCTCGGTTTGGCAGCGGTTTTCGCAGCTAATCTGGTGTTCGGATCGCGGGGTAATCCGGCATAGACGCGGACAACTCCCGCTCATTCAGTGCTCTGGTTCCTAGCGCTATGGGTCGCGCTGGTGCAAGGTATCGGGAGTGGGCATTCGGCATTGGGTGCCGTAATAAATTGCCGGGGTTACCGGCATCTAACAAGGCGCATCAATTCGCGGCCTGCGGCCGCCGGACGCCCTTTTCGTTGCGGCTGCGCCTCCACTACAAGTACGCCGTTGTGCGCTGGCGTTATTGGTCCTGGCCTTCTTCATTTTTGGCTGGGTTAGTGCAAAGGCCTTGGCACCGGGTGTGGCTGCAAAGCCGCTGATGTGGGTGATGGCCAAGTCCGGAAAAGTGGCTGTCGGGGTTGGTTGCCAACCTCACCCGCAGCATGGTTATTCAGGGTGTGCCCCAGTCGCGGGGCCGTCCAGTTCAAACGGTAATCGGGGTGGTGCTGTTTGCGCTCTTGTTCCTTTCGCCATCCGTTGGGTAGGTGCAGTTGTTCGGGAGAGGGCATGCAAGGTTGGGTGCCTGGGGAGGCCTCGGTGGTGACCGGCCACTAACCAGCCGGTCAACCGGACGCCAAAAGCTTACAGCTTTTGGTTCCCTCCGCTGCGCTCCGGCGCCGGTTACCATCAGCGTTATGGGCATTGGCCATCGTAAATCTCATCGAGTTCAATTCTGGAGGTACATGGGCCGTCTTGGTAGAATTTTGCCGGCATAGGAAGATGCCGAAGAGTCATTGCAAAAAGGAGAACGGAATGCAATCAGATGACAGGGAATACATAGCTGCTGTAATCAATTTTTTCTGGCAAGGTTTGGCACAACCTCACTCAGTGAACGAGAATGCAGCAAAAGTGATGTACGAGGCCCTTACCGAGGCGCAGTCATGTACTGCTTCTATAGATTTAGTTCCAAGACCGACTTACACGCCAAGCATTAATTACATAATCAAAGAAATTGCAAAAATTGGGCAACGCATAATTTCCGGAGATACCTCTTTGTACAATATGTGCCGGGATCAAGTTGCGGCGAATTATAAAACTCATATTCGCGCGGCATTGTGGGGCCTTTAATATGAAAACACTTTTTGTTTTTATGATTATGTCAATTATTCCTCTGTCTTTGTGGGCGAGTGGAAATGATTTGCGTGTAGTTTACGGAGAACTCGATTTCTATATTCCCAGCAATCCTAGCGTGATTGGATATCTTGGAACAGATAGCGAAATTCTAATTGCAAAATATAGCGACGAGCCAGGGAAAAGTATTATTGGCTTCAGTTTAGATAAGGAGGTAAATACTGGTGGCTGTGGCCCGAGGGTTTTCTTTAAATCTGTGCTAGGCAAAGACGCATCTGAATGTGACGAAGAGGCTGTTGAGTCTTTTCGTTACGTTTTTATGAAAAACAGAGATTCGGGAACTTGGCGAAGTGGCAATAAAGAGATTTTCTACTTTATCGGGTCTGATAAATCTACGGTATTTTTATTAGAAGAAGGTTCCGGCAATAAAACATATAAAATAGAGTCGAATTTTTTAAGTAAAAAGGAAATCAAAAAAATATTCGCCAGTCACCTTTAATTCCCCTGAATCTGGTTTCGGTTATCACTCTAAAGCCCATAACCAGTGCAGGCACGGCGACGCCCACTACATTGCGCCTTCGGCTCCATTCCGTGGGCGCGCATGCTGCAAGCGTTAAAGGCCTGGCTGTCGTGTTCTTGGGCGCGGTGTTTGGTGTCGGTTCCGGTGTTTGGCCTCGCAAGTAAACAGCCCCCGGTTCGGCTACGGTTTTAGTCGCTATTCCGGTGCTCAGGTCGCGGGGCAATCCGGCGCATTCATTGGTCAGCTTCCGTCCATTCGGTGTTCTGGTTCCTGGCGCCATGGATCAAGTTAGTACACAGTACAGGGAGAGTGGGCATTCAGCATTGGGTGCCAAAATAAGTAATCGGGTGAACGGCCCTTAACCAGGCGCATCAATACGCGGCCTGCGGCCGCCGGACGCCCTTGTCAGGGCGCCGTTGTGCGCAGCGTTAGCTGGTAGTGCCTTGGGGCTTTTGGGTGGTTCGGTGCCATTGGGCCTTGGCCGCAAGCGGGTAGCAAAACTGGTACTTTCGGAGTTGCGCCAAGGCCGTTAAAACTCGCGGTCTTGCTGTCAGCTCAATCGGAATATTGGGTAAGTATCAAACTCGGTGTTCACCGTGCGGGGCAATCCGCCGAAAACTGAATCGCGATCTGCTACTCTGAAGTTCAGGTTCATTCACCGCATCAATGGCGGTGGTTTTAATCACGTTGCATTGGCAGGTGTCGGTGCAAGGGCAATGGAGCAGGCCGTCGTGTTGTTTGCCAGGGATCAGGTTCCTCAGTTACCCCCAGCTAACCAGTCGCTTAAGTTTGTTCCCGGCCTGACGGCCGTCCACCGGACGCCCTTGTCAGGGCGCCGCTTAGCTTCGCGTTACAGGGAATTGCAAAGCAGGTCATGAGAAGGGAAGCGGTAGTCGAGCATATTGAGCTCAACCCTCTCGGAGAGTTCCGGATGGGTTGTGATGCCTACGGCATGACGATCAAAACGAATTTCGGTGAAATTGAGACGTTTAGGGATGTCCCGGTCATGATTGGACAAACCGATCACTCAAAGTTCGTTGAGCAGTCGTCATGCAAAGGTTATCTCCTTATCAAAGGTGCGTTTGCCACCTACATCGTGGATATCAAAGATCAAACCATTAGTGTTTACAGAGCTACCGTGCGTGGCGTTAACAATGAGTGGTGTGACGAAAACCCGATCTACGGCAAAGAAACTTGTCACGTACAGGGCTTTAGCCGTCACTACCATCTCCAGTTTCCCTTCGTAAGAAAGGATCGTTTCCATCAGGTTTTCGGAGACTACGAAGCCCTGCGTAGGCGCCAAATTCAGGAGCTGACCAATGCCCTGTAACAAGTCAATCAAGTTCGTTCCGGCCTTCGGCCTCCACCGGACGCCCCTGTCGGGCCGCCGCTTATTTCAGCGTTATGCATTAGGAGTATTAGAGCTTGAGGCATATATATGTTGCTTTTGTTGTAAGTCTATTACTCCAAGGGTGTGGAGTTGATGACTCCTGCAATGAAGGTTCTGATATAGTTCAAAAAACTATGAATCTCAATCAAGGCGAATTGAAATCAATTTTTGAGGACTCCCAAAAGCTTTTGAGCCAAGAAGGAATTAAAAGTATTGATTTAGCGGATCTACCAGAAAGTATATTGGGTCTGCAACCGTTACATGTCCAAGACCAAGCAGGATCGCTATGGATCTACCTAGAAACCTGTAGCTTTGATAGTAAAGTTGTCCTAATGATTGACGTAGACAAATCTCTTGGAGAGCGTATCAGGTTACAGTATGGCGATCCAATGAGTAAAAAATCAGATTCAGTAATATTGTGGAAAAATGCATAACAAATTGTTCAAGCTGACCCCTGGCGGGGCAGCTTACCAAGGCGTTAACGGCCAGGCGCTTTTGCGTTTTTGGCTGGTGCGGTGCAAAGGCCTTGGCATCAGGTTTGGTGCAAAGCCCGCTCATGCTGGTGATCGCCAAGGCCGGAAAATTCGCTGTCGGGTTTGGTTGCCAAAATAGTCTGCGGTATTGGTATTCATGGCGTGCCCCAGTCTCGGGGCCGTCCGTCTTAAACGGTAATCGGGCCGGCGGCTTTTGCGTTCTGGTCCCTGTCGCATCCGTTGAGTTGGTGCAAGTTGTCCGGGAGAGGGCATGCGGCCTTTGATTCCAGACTCAACCGCGGTGGTGAACGGCCATTAACCAGGCGGTCAACCGGACGCCAAAAGCGTACCGCTTTTGGTTCCCTCCGCTGCGCTCCGGCGCCGGTTACCTTAGCGTTATAAGCCAAGGCATCGGTCATTTTTATAGTAGCTGGGTGCATGGGCCTTGGCGGCAAATTCGGTGGTAGCTTTTGGTTTCGCATCGTTGCCAAGGCCAGCAACTCTGTCGCCCAATTTGGAAACCAGCGTTGGCATCTTTCGGGTTATCGGCAGGGTGCCCAGGTTGTGGGGCTGTTCACCGCAAAATTTGCTCGGGACGGGTAGTTTGGTGGTTAGTATCGGTGCCGGATCACGAGCCGATGCGGGGCTTCTTTGGCGTTCGCATGCAAGCCGAGAAGCAGGGCTGGAAACCAACGGGTGAACCGGCTTCTAACCAGTAGTTGTAGTACGTTCCGGGCCGACGGCCCTACACCGGACGCCTACTACGCTGCGCTCCGTAGTCGCCGCTAAACAAAAGCGTTATATCCGAATGAAAAATTATGCTCCGGTGTAAGAGGTGTAGCACAAAGCTAGTCAAGGCGGGCACCGTGAAGCTCAATGCTGCCCCGTACGTGGGCTATCCCTTTGGGGCTTTTACATGGACCGGAGACAGCCGGAGCCAACGCTCTCTCTTGCTGCTGATTCTCAGCGTTGCGCTTGCTGCCGTTTTTCAAAGCGTCGTGAGTGTATTTGGAGTGCTCGTTTGTTTGGGGTATCACATACTTGTTGTCAACGACCCCAAGCAGCTTTACAAATGCCCATCTTGTCAAAAAATCTATGTCGGGCATGGGTTGTTAGAGTTTCGTCGGGATGACGACTTGTATATCTGATATAACCAAGCCAGTCACGGCGACGCCTACTACATTGCGGCTTCGCCTCCATTCCGCAGCCGCGCATGCTGAGCGGCGTTATACGTAAAAGAAGAATTGAGCATGTCTACCAGACAACCACAATTTGAAGAGATAGTTGATCAGCTAAGTAAAGCTGTGCCTATCTTGAAATCTGAGGGTTTAGATGGCTCGGTTAAAGATACTGAGAAACTGATTAGTCGCATTCAAGGTATGGGCAGCATCATCCCATCCCACAAGAATGGTCTGTACTCCATTCTTCGCATGATGCTTGAGTCAAATACTTACTATGACTCAAAAGCTGGCGAGTGCTTGGACCAAGCATTTGTCCTGATGAAACAGGCCTTGGGTGAAAACGTATAACCAGGCGGTCAACCGGACGCCAAAAGCGGGGCGCTTTTGGTTCCCTCCGCTGCGCTCCGGCACCGGTTACCGCAGGCGTTAAAGGCCTTACTCCGGTGTTCTTGGGTTTGGTGTTTTGCCGCGGCTTGGGTGGTTGCCTGCAGGCAGAAAACAGCCCTCAGTCTGGCAACGGTTTTGGCGGCCAATCAGAAGTTTAGGTCGGGGGGCAATCCGGCGCATTCCCTGGAGGAAATCCTCTCATACGGTGCTCTGGTTCCTGGCGGCATGAGTCAAGTTGGTACAAAGTATCCGGAGTGGGCATTCAGCATTGAGTGCCAATACAAAACAACGGGTAACCGGCCCTTAACCAGTCGGTCAACCGGACGCCAAAAGCGTACCGCTTTTGGTTCCCTCCGCTGCGCTCCGGCGCCGGTTACCTCAGCGTTACAGGGAATTGCAAAGCAGGTCATGAGAAGGGAAGCGGTAGTCGAGCATATTGAGCTCAACCCTCTCGGAGAGTTCCGGATGGGTTGTGATGCCTACGGCATGACGATCAAAACGAATTTCGGTGAAATTGAGACGTTTAGGGATGTCCCGGTCATGATTGGACAAACCGATCACTCAAAGTTCGTTGAGCAGTCGTCATGCAAAGGTTATCTCCTTATCAAAGGTGCGTTTGCCACCTACATCGTGGATATCAAAGATCAAACCATTAGTGTTTACAGAGCTACCGTGCGTGGCGTTAACAATGAGTGGTGTGACGAAAACCCGATCTACGGCAAAGAAACTTGTCACGTACAGGGCTTTAGCCGTCACTACCATCTCCAGTTTCCCTTCGTAAGAAAGGATCGTTTCCATCAGGTTTTCGGAGACTACGAAGCCCTGCGTAGGCGCCAAATTCAGGAGCTGACCAATGCCCTGTAACAAGTCAATCAAGTTCGTTCCGGCCTTCGGCCTCCACCGGACGCCCCTGTCGGGCCGCCGCTTATTTCAGCGTTATACACAAGGAATGTTCATAGATCATGGCAAGGAATCGCGGCCAAGATGGGCCGATTGAAACAAGGTTGATCAGCCTTTTTGCATCGCTGTTTTTCTCTATCCCAACGGCAGTATTCGTTTGGCTCTGGGTCAATTTGGAGTTGGCCGTCTACTGGGATGGCTTTCTCAGCAGTCGTTACCTTATTTCCTGCATCGTAGTTTTCGCGGTGTTGGCGTTGCTGCTCCCGAAACTGTTTCCGTCTATTCTCGGGGGTGTCTGGCGCGGCATAGCCAAGGTTTGGCATTGGTGGGGGTGGTAGCCTTATGTATAACCAATCGTTCAAGTTCGCTACCGGCCTGGCGGCCGTCCGCCGGACGCCTACTACGCTGCGCTCCGCAGGCGCCGCTTAACATTCAGCGTTACAAGGTCAACTGAAAGGTAGTTCAAGTGGTTACCTGCTACTTAAAGTACGTTATAGATCCCTACAAAGCCGCCGAGTTCGAGCGCTACTCGAAAATGTGGATACCCTTGGTCCAGAAATTCGGCGGTCAGCATCATGGGTATTTTCTGCCGTCCGAGGGTGCCAACAATATTGCTATCGCGTTATTCACCTTCGAGTCTTTGGCAGCCTACGAAAAATACCGTGAAGCCTCGTTCAAAGACTCCGATTGCCAAGCCGCATTCAAATACGCCGAAGAAACTCGTTGTGTACTAAGCTGTGAGCGCAGTTTTATGAGGCCGGTTTTTGAGTAAGCTTGTAACAAGTGCATCAAATTCGTTCCGGCCCGATGGGCCTCCACCGGACGGCTTTTTCTCCGCTTCGCTGCGCAAAAGCCGCCGTTTATGCAGGCGTTAGGTGTAAATGTGAAATTCCCAGGGCGCACGACACTAGATGAGCTTTCTAGCAACTTTAGAGTCGAGTTTTGTTCACAGGGACCAACTGAAAAGGGCTGGTCGGGCCATTACTTAGAGTGCCCCATTTGTAAAGATCTGCTGGAAAAGGGCGGTTGCCACTGTTGTACCTGTGGAAACATATCGATCGACGACGGAATGCTACGAGTAACCGTCGAAAATGGCGATAAAAAGGCAGTAAAAACCTACTATGCCTACAAAAAATAGCCGCAAACTTTGGGGAACACCTAACCAGGCCATTAAGGTTGTTCCGGGCCAATGGCCCTCCACCGGACGCCCTTGTCAGGGCGCCGCTAAGCTCAGCGTGTGTGCCGGGCATGGCACAGAACTAGGGAGGTGAAAGTCCTCCTGCCAGGTGTTCGCAGAGCCGAAGGCTAGGAGAAGGGCAAGGGCGTCATCGCGAGGTGGGGTCTGAAGGAAGCCCAATCCAAAGCGGCGGGACGACGAACAGGAACCCGATACGAGGTGTGGTACATCCGGGGCGAGCGGGCACGTGACCGCGAAGCCCTCCTTCTGCGACTGGGGTGTACTTTATAAATCGGGCGTTCACGTCGTGAAAGCTCTGTGCCTTACCCCGGGAGGTCTGCCACGTGTGGACGGACCCACTCAGAGACGAGCGATCGTCTCTGATCGCGTGGCAGAAATCAGCAGAGGGCATAGTAGGTTCGCCCGTGAACCGAAGGCCCGAACAGAGACAGGAGTCGAGAGTCCGTGCAGGGAAACGGGATGGCATCCGCAAAGCAGCTAGCGCTGCCCCTGGAGTCTCCAGGGGATGAACCCGTTGCCGGAAACCGGGAAGGCTCGCACTCCGTTCAACCCTCACCGTGGATGGCGCGTGTGTTGAGCAGGGACAACCTCAATCGCGCCCTGAAACAGGTTCGACGTAACAAGGGAGCGCCGGGCATCGACGGCATGACCGTGGATGAGTTGCCGGATTATCTGCGCCAACACTGGCCCGAGATCCGGCAGCAACTGCTCCAGCAGACCTACCGACCAAAACCGGTCCGGCGGGTTACCATCCCCAAAGCCAACGGCGGTTCCCGCCCTCTGGGCATTCCAACGGTGCTGGATCGCTTTATCCAGCAAGCAATCGCTCAGGTTATCCAGCAGGACTGGGAACCGCGCTTCCACCCACACAGCTACGGCTTCCGTCCGGGACGCTCTGCGCATCAAGCGGTCCGATACGGACAGCGCTGCGCCCGGGAAGGTCGCAACTGGGTGGTGGATCTGGACCTGGAAGCCTTCTTTGACCGGGTAAACCATGATCGCCTGATGGCACGTCTGAAACGGCACACGCCGGACAGGCCGATGCTCAGGTTGATCAACCGGTACCTGAAGGCAGGTGTACAGATCGACAGCCGCAAAACACCAACACCCGAGGGCGTACCACAAGGCGGGCCACTGTCCCCGGTGTTGGCGAATGTGATGCTGGATGAACTGGATTGGGAGCTGGACCGGCGCAACCTGCGCTTCGCCCGCTACGCGGATGACTGCCAGATCTACGTGGGCAGTCACCGCGCAGGCGAGCGGGTGATGGTGAGTCTGACGCGCTTTATCGAGGACTCGCTGAGGCTCACAGTGAATACACGAAAGAGCGCGGTAGACCGGCCCTGGAAGCGCAGCTTCCTGGGCTTCACCCTCAGCCGGAAAGGGCAGCGATTGAAAGTGGCTGACAAAGCCATCACCAAGCTGAAAACCCAGATCCGGCTACTGAGCCGCCGAACACGGGGCCACTCACTGGCCCGGGTGATCGCAGATCTGAAAGAGACCCTGCTTGGTTGGAAAGCGTACTTCGACGCAGCCGAAGTACTGAGCCCGCTGCGGGACCTGGACAAGTGGATACGGCGGAGAATGAGAAGTTACGTGTGGAAGCAATGGGGCCGAAGGGGGTATCGTGAGCTGAGAAAGCGGGGTGTCCCGGTCAGATTGGCCTGGAACACCGCGAAATCAGCCCACGGCCCGTGGCGGCTGAGTCATTCGCCGGCCCTGCGGGAAGCCTTACCGGCCCGGTTGTTCCGGAGCTATGGACTGCCGGAACTGGCAGTGCGGTAACGGGTTGAATCAAGTCACTGAATCGCCGTGGTACGTGATCCGTATGCCCGGTGATGTGGGAGGAGGGGCATCGTGAGGTGCCTCCCTATCCCGATTATGCAGTAATTCTCAGGCCATATTGACAAGCGTCACGTGACGCAATACACTTCGTTTCATGATCAAATCCTTTGCTGACAAACGAACCCAAGAACTTTACTCCAAGGGCAAGTCAAAGAAATTTCCTGCGGATGTTGCATCGAGAGCCGCTAGAAAACTTGAATACGTGGATCTGGCCGTACAGTTAGAGGATTTGAAAGTGCCGCCTGGCAATCGCCTTCACCCGCTGTCGGGAGACAGGCAGGGGCAGCATGCAATTTCAATAAATGATCAGTGGCGTATCTGTTTTCGTTTTGAAGATGGCGATGCGTATGAAGTCGAGGTGTGTGACTACCACTGAGTGAGGGGATGACTATGGCTATTCTTAATACTGCCGGTATGCAGCGCAAACCGACTCATCCTGGCGAAATGCTGAGGGAGGATTTTCTTCCGGACTATGGCCTGACTGTTTCGGGGTTGGCTGAGTCTCTGGGTGTCTCTCGCCAGTCAGTTAATGAATTACTGCGCGAGCGTCGTGCTGTCAGCCCTGAAATGGCGCTTAGGCTTGCACGTTTGTTTGGTAATTCGCCGGAATTCTGGCTGAATGCGCAGCGATCTGTTGATCTTTGGACCGCCGCTCAGTCGGTCAAGGAAGAAGTGGATCGGATCAAGCCGCTACATGCTGCATAACCAGGCCATGCACCGGATGCCAAAACCTCCGCTTCGCTCTGGTTTTGTCACCGGTGATGGCGGGCGTTATGTGGTGCCAACCATGCTAAAATTGCCGGTTTTGAACAATGTTTAATCACGGATAGCCAGGACGCTACTTATCACAGAAAGGAACTCTCACCATGAGCAATCTGATTGCCGCCTGCGTCGGCGATATGCACGTTTGCCCGATCAAAGGGCACGGCTCTTCCCCCATCATGCCAAACGGCTCCAGCATCCTTGTTGAAGGTAAACCTATCGCTCGCGTTGGTGATGTCACCGGCTGTGGTGCGGTTATTACTCAAGGCTACCCGTTGGCGTTAGCCGATGGTATGCCGGTGGCATACCTTGGCAGCCCCACCAGTCATGGTGGTTCCATTGTCAGCGGTAATCCACGAGTGATTTTGGGTGTCGCCACGAATACGGCACCGGTTGTGGACTTCGCCATGGCTGGTGCGCTGGATGACAAAGGCCAGCTTACCCCTGCCGCCAAAGAGTTGCTGGACAAAGATCCGCAGGAGTTTGTGCGCAAAGCTGCGCAGAAAGGCGCGTTGATTGACGAAGGTGTTTCTGACGAATCGCCAGAGGATTCGCCCGAAGAAGAGAACCGTCCTAAGGTCCGGGTGGAGGCTGGCATCTTTTTCGATGGCACCGGCAACAACCGCGATAACACACAGACGTACCAGCGACAGATGGACGATTGTCTTACGGCCAATGCGGCTGGGGCCATCTCCGAGGACGAGTGCAGTGCCGAACTGTCGCAGGTGATGGAAGGCAGTTACCTCAGTGCGGAAACCAATGTCTCCAAGCTGGAGCGAATGTATCAGCAGGGTCAATTCCAGAGTGAGGAATGGAAGGAAGCTCACCGCATCTCGACCTACGTTTCCGGTGTTGGCACCAAGTCCGGCGAATCGGATGATGGTCCCAGCATGGGGCTTGGACTTGGTGAGCAAGGCATACTCAAGAAAATTGACCAAGGCAGCGAGGCGCTGGCGGCTGATATCATCCGTTTTGTGAGTGACCCCATCGACGAACTCGTGCTTGACGTTTTCGGCTTCAGCCGTGGCGCGGCTACGGCCCGCCATTTCATCAGCCGGGAAGTTCAGGATGAAGGCGGTGCGCTGGCCGCCGCGTTTAAACAGCAGGGCATACCCTGGGCGAAGAAGATCACCGTTCGCTTTGTAGGTCTTTTCGATACCGTTGCGGGGATTGCCGATCTCGGCAATTTGGACTTCTCTGCACACGATGCAGAAACCGGACGCATCAACGTCAACCTGCGGCCGGAGGATGCTGAACGGGTGGTTCAGTTTGCCGCGCGGGATGAGCGCCGGCACAACTTCTCACTGAACAGCCTGCGAGGTGAATCCGGCGATTTGCCGGAGCACTTCAGCGAATGGGTGCTTCCGGGTGTTCACTCTGATATTGGCGGCGGTTACCCGGATCGCTTTCGAGAACGGGTTGAAGTTCGTCCGCCCTTGGTTGTCAAAGGAAAGGATCGCCGCAATCCCGAAGCCAGTTTTGAATTCTCCCGCATGTTGCAGGAACGTGCGCTGATCAAACACGAGGGTTGGATCGGGCCACTGAACCCACTCGCCACACTTGAAATTGAACAGGAACGCCCACCCGGTTTGCGTGGTGGCGACATTACGCTTCGCCTTTGGCTGGACCGCGAGGTTCTTAGTGAGTACTCCCGTATTCCGCTGTATCTGATGCACAAATTGGCGGTGGATGCTGGTGTGCCATTCGATCCTATACCTACGGAAAGCCCTCAGCTGGTTTTGCCGCCGGAACTAATGACTATCGCCAGAAATCTCGCGGCCCACGTCTGGCATGGCAGCCCGCTATTGATGACTCCGGAATCTAACGCGCTACTGAAACAGCGATATATTCATCATTCCGATCACTATCTGCAGCTTGGCCCGTTGTACCCTTTCAAGCCCGGCAAGTATGGCCGTCGAACTGTCCATCCGAATAAAGGGCAATGGAGTGAGGGGCAATACCATGAGTGTTAAAACGCTTGCCATTAGCTTCTGTGTTCTGGTGCTACTGGGGTGTTCGGATCAGAGCAAATCGGAAGGACCAGCGTATGGCCCAGACCCTACTTACCGAAGTATCTCCGTTGTCGTACCTCAGCACTACGATGCGTGGGTTGAGACCTTTATCCTGGAATCGGTATCGGGGGAAATCGGTTGGCGGGCACCTATCGGGATAATCACCTGCTGTTGGAAACATCCGTCGGGCAAAAACGCGGAGTGGCAGGCAATGCCGGGGCTTGTGCTCATCAAGTGGTTCTCGTTTGCTGAGCAGCAATCTTACCGGGCGTTGATCCAGCTTGAGAATGCCCGCGAGATTGAGGAGAAAATGAAAGAAATCGCTCCGATTGAACGCTACGGTAAAACCTTTGACATGCCTCTCAACGACCTGACGTTTGGTCTGGCGCCGGGCGGCACGGTGGTTGTCTGGATCATGAACGGCGCGGAAAATGCGATTGAGGTGGGGCGTTACGAGGCCTCAGAAATAGAAACACACCCAGAGCATTACCGTGAAATCACTGAACGCTATAATCGTGACAGTCGAGATTATATTGAGAAGCACGGTATACCGATTGATGGCTGGTAATTGTCCGTCATCGGTTGAGGTTGGGAGTAAGTCACCACATAACCAAGCGCGTCAACGGGACCGCTTTGTTCCGCTGCCGCTCCACAAATCGGCCCGTTACGCCAGCGTTATGCACAAAATACTAACGGGGAACTTTCGTGACCGCTGCCGATTGATTAGGAGAGGGTAATTCGGTTGCTTGAGTTGCGAGTCAAATTTTGCTAAGGACTTTTATGAAGTGCCCGAATTGTCATGCCAAACTCTCCATCCGGCCTTATGTAGTAAAGGATTATCAGTGCAAGACTTGTGGTGGAGTCCTCGTTTCGAGGCCATGGGTAAGAATATTTACTGCGGTGATGGCGATTGCTGTCGGGAAAACGATATTTTCTGAGGATTACGCTTTAGCCTCTCTTTTAGCTTTTGTTTATTTTTCAGTATCGCTTGGCATGGGGTCAAAGGCATTTGAGGCGCGTTTCCGTAGCGAATAGAAATTTACCACCTCACGTTAAGCTCAGATTTAAAAGCATAACCAGTCGTTGTAGTTCGTTCCGGGCCTTTGGCCCTCCACCGGACGCCCATTTCGCTGCGCTACATGGGCGCCGCTAAACGTTGGCGTTACAAGGTCAACTGAAAGGTAGTTCAAGTGGTTACCTGCTACTTAAAGTACGTTATAGATCCCTACAAAGCCGCCGAGTTCGAGCGCTACTCGAAAATGTGGATACCCTTGGTCCAGAAATTCGGCGGTCAGCATCATGGGTATTTTCTGCCGTCCGAGGGTGCCAACAATATTGCTATCGCGTTATTCACCTTCGAGTCTTTGGCAGCCTACGAAAAATACCGTGAAGCCTCGTTCAAAGACTCCGATTGCCAAGCCGCATTCAAATACGCCGAAGAAACTCGTTGTGTACTAAGCTGTGAGCGCAGTTTTATGAGGCCGGTTTTTGAGTAAGCTTGTAACAAGTGCATCAAATTCGTTCCGGCCCGATGGGCCTCCACCGGACGGCTTTTTCTCCGCTTCGCTGCGCAAAAGCCGCCGTTTATGCAGGCGTTAAAGGCTAAAGGGAGTTCCCGGTGAACAAGGAAGATCTTTCTCCAGAAGACCAAGCCTACTACAAGCGTTTTGAGTTTAAGCCGTTACGAGTATTGCTGTATTTGCTGGCAGTGGTTTACTTGGTGTTTGTTTATGCGGTTGGTGGTGCCCAGTTTAGCGGAGGCTTTTTCAGCGGCTTGGTCGGAACCTTTGTTCTGATTCAGGGCATCGATCTCTCTCAAAGACGACTGATCGTCATTGGCGGGTTCCTGACAGTTGTGAGCGTCTTTCAGACAATATCGTCGGTGTTGTAGTGGCTACCGAGCGCTTACTGCAAAAGCCTTTAACAAATAGTTGTAGTACGTTTCGGGCCTCGCGGCCCTACACCGGACGCCCATTTCGCTGCGCTACATGTGCGCCGCTAAACAAGGGCGTTATGTTCCTCCCCCTAAGCACCTTGCTCTTCGCCAGGCAAAATCGTACTCTTTAATGTACACTTAAATGTACTGAGGTGCTTTTTATGTCAAGGGTCCGAGTAGATGAAGATATCCGCCCTCTGTCTGAATTTCGGGCAGGGGTAGCCACATTTGTAAAGCAACTCCATGACAACCGTCGTCCTATGGTGCTGACCCAAAGAGGTCGTGGCGTTGCTGTACTGCTGGATGTTCACGAGTACGAGAAGATGCAAGAACGTCTGGAAATACTAGAAGAGGTGTATAAGGCGGAAGAACAAATAGCCTCCGGGGATGGTATTGTGCATGAAGACGCGAAGGCTCGGGTTCTGAGTGGTCTGGCCCGATGAAGATTGTTTGGTCTCCGCTTGCGCTGGAGCGTGTTGAGGATATAGCTCGGTACATTGCAGAAGACAAACCAGATGCTGCGGTAAAGTGGGTTGATGGGTTATTTTCCACGGTAGAGCGGTTAGCTGATTTTCCTAAAAGTGGACGTATGGTTCCCGAGGTGGGGTCGCCTCGCATCAGGGAGCTGATATCCGGAACGTATCGGGTTGTTTACAGCGTCAAAGATCAGGTTGATATTTTGACCGTGCGTCGCAGTAGCCAGTTATTGCGGGTGTCTGAACTCGGTGATGATGAAACATAACCAACGGCTGCACAGCGACCGATTTTCCGCCGCTTGGCGGCTCCAAACCGGCGCGTGAGCCGGGCGTTAGATTTAAAAGAATCAGGAGAGTACGTTGCCAATTGAACGAAGCACCGGTGATGACGGAGGCCGATGGAGATTTCAACGCTATGGCCATCATGGAGGTGGCAACGGGGATGATCTTTGGCATGGAGCTTGTTCAGGTAAGCATGTCTGGTTTGCCGGAATTCCTGTCACGGAAATTGTTGGCCGACGCTGAAGGCCAATCTGGCTCAAGACCCCAAAAATTGTTCATAGCGACTGAGTACCACGCGGATGATCTGGTCAAAGTCGCTGAGGCCATGGGGATTGAAGTTGAGCGAGTCCCGGCCAAAGATCTATCCGGCATAACACAGGAAGCGAGGGAAGGTTTCGCGGCCCATGTTTCAGGCGGTAGGATCCAATAAATCTAACCAAGTGTTCCAGTTCGTTCCGGGCCTGACGGCCCTCCACCGGATGCCCTTTTCGCTGCGCTACAAGGGCACCGCTGAACAACGGCGTTAGTGAGTTTTGATGTGTCCAGCTCCGATCCAATTGTCATCGCTAGGTATGTTGCTGGGGGACTAGGCACCGAGGATCTTGTCGAGTATGCAGACAGCACACTAATGGAAGGTGCCTATTCTGACTACCTTGTAGCTATTCTGGATGAGACCCCAAAAAGTTGGAATACCATTGCACCTCTTTTCGAATTGGCCGTCAGGGATTTGGGATATCCGGTGCCAAGTTTCGAAGATGCCATTATTCAGCTTGTCCGTTACCACCTTGAGTTAATTGCAGCTGGCACGGTAGAGCCGCTTCTCGAACTGTCGGTTCTATGGAAAGACATTAAACGCTTCGATCTCCACAAAGATGTGAAGCATTACGTTGGTGATGCCATTGGAGTGGACGTCCTGTATGGCCTGTACTTCGCCGTTGATGATTTGGAATACTCCAAAAGAGATGGAGGTATCCAGGAGATCAAATCGGAGATTGTCGCAGAGAGTGAACGATGGCTAAAAAATCACTAACAAGTCACAGCACCGGACGCCATTGGCATGGCGCCGGTGTGCATCAGCGTGTGTGCCGGGCATGGCACAGAACTAGGGAGGTGAAAGTCCTCCTGCCAGGTGTTCGCAGAGCCGAAGGCTAGGAGAAGGGCAAGGGCGTCATCGTGAGGTGGGGTCTGGAGGAAGCTCAATCCAAAGCGGCGGGGCGACGAACAGGAACCCGATACGAGGTGTGGTACACCCGGGGCGAGTGGGCACGTGACCGCGAAGCCCTCCTTCTGCGATTGGGGTGTACTTTATAAATCGGGCGTTCACGCCGTGAAAGCTCTGTGCCTTACCCCGGGAGGTCTGCCACGTGTGGACGGACCCACTGAGAGACGAGCGATCGCTTCTGATCGCGTGGCAGAAATCAGCCGAGGGCATAGTAGGTTCGCCCGTGAACTGAAGGCCCGAACAGAGACAGGAGTCGAGAGTCCGTGCAGGGAAACGGGATGGCATCCGCAAAGCAGCTTGCGCTGCCCCTGGAGCAACCAGGGGATGAACCCGTTGCCGGAAACCGGGAAGACTCGCACTCCGTTCAACCTTCACCGTGGATGGCGCGTGTATTGAGCAGGGACAACCTCAATCGCGCCCTGAAACAGGTTCGACGTAACAAGGGAGCGCCGGGCATCGACGGCATGACCGTGGATGAGCTGCCAGATTATCTGCGCCAACACTGGCCGGAGATTCGGCAGCAGTTGCTCCAGCAGACCTACCGACCAAAACCGGTCCGGCGGGTCACCATCCCCAAAGCCAACGGCGGTTCCCGCCCTCTGGGTATTCCAACGGTGCTGGATCGCTTTATCCAGCAAGCAATCGCTCAGGTTATCCAGCAGGACTGGGAACCCCGCTTCCATCCACACAGCTATGGCTTCCGTCCGGGACGCTCTGCGCATCATGCGGTCCGATACGGACAGCATTGCGCTCGGGAAGGCCGTAACTGGATAGTGGATCTGGACCTGGAAGCCTTCTTCGATCGGGTAAATCATGATCGGCTGATGGCACGGCTGAAACGGCATACGCCGGACAGGCCGATGCTCAGGCTGGTCAACCGGTACCTGAAGGCAGGCGTTCAGATCGACAACCGCAAAGCTCCGACCCCCGAGGGCGTGCCGCAAGGCGGGCCACTGTCCCCGGTGTTGGCGAATGTGGTGCTGGACGAACTGGATTGGGAGCTGGACCGGCGCAACCTGCGCTTCGCTCGCTACGCGGATGACTGCCAGATCTACGTGGGCAGTCACCGCGCAGGCGAGCGGGTGATGGTGAGTCTGACGCGCCTTATCGAGGACTCACTGAGGCTCACAGTGAATACACGAAAGAGCGCGGTAGACCGGCCCTGGAAGCGCAGCTTCCTGGGCTTCACCCTCAGCCGGAAAGGGCAGCGATTGAAAGTGGCTGACAAAGCCATCACCAAGCTGAAAACCCAGATCCGGATACTGAGCCGCCGAACACGGGGCCACTCATTAGCCCGGGTGATCGCAGACTTAAAAGACACCCTGCTTGGTTGGAAAGCGTACTTCGACGCAGCCGAAGTACTGAGCCCGCTGCGGGACCTGGACAAGTGGATACGGCGGAGAATGAGAAGTTACGTGTGGAAGCAATGGGGCCGAAAGGGGTATCGTGAGCTGAGAAAGCGGGGCGTCTCGGTCAAATTGGCCTGGAACACTGCGAAATCAGCCCACGGCCCGTGGCGGCTGAGTCATTCGCCGGCACTTGCGTATTCCGGCGAACGTGACCGGTCATTCCGGGGATCGTGACCGGTTTGCACACGGCCATCACGCTGGAGTCAGTTTTGTACTCTGAGCGGTCACGATGGGTCAACCGATTCCGTGTTTTGTGCCTTGGCTTTTCTTAGTGATTCTCCTTTTAGATTGAGTCGGTGAGCGCCGTGCAGAAGCCGGTCCAGAATGGCGTCTGCGAGTGTGGCGGAGCCGATGTAGTCGTGCCAGTGTTCGGTTGGTAACTGACTAGCGATCAGGGTTGAGCCTCTTCCGTGCCGATCCTCAATCACTTCCATCAGATCCTGTCGTTGTTGCACGGTGACCTTCTGCATCCCCCAGTCATCCAGGATCAGCAGGTCGGTTTTCAACAGTTGGTTCATCAGGCGGGCGTAACTGCCATCGCCGTGGGCGATGCGCAGCTGTTCGAACAGGCGCGGTACCCGCAAGTAACGGACTGAGAGCCCCTGCCGGCAGGCCTGGTTGCCCAGGGCGCACGCCAGCCAGGTCTTGCCGCAACCGGTAGGCCCGGTGATGCACAGGTTCAGGGACTGGCGGATCCAGTCACAGCTGGCCAGCCCCGCCATACGGGAGCGCTCCAGCCCTCTCGGGTGGCGGTAATCGATGTCTTCCACGCAGGCCGAGACCCGCAACCGGGCCGCCTTCAGCAGCCGTTCCAGGCGGCGGTTTTCCCGGTGCAGCACCTCCCGGTCGATCAGTAAGGCCAGGCGTTCCTCGAACGCCAGGTCGTGGGTGTCGGGCTGTGCCCGCTGCTGTTCCAGGGCATCGCACATGCCGGTCAGTTTGAGTTGGCGCAGGGCGTCGAGGGTGTTTTGAGTCAACATCAGTTTCTCCGGGATCAGTGGTAGTAGCGGGGGCCGCGAACGTTGGTGTGTACTGGCAGCTCTGTCAGTTCCGACTCCTCCTCGGCCAGGGGTAACGGGAGCTGATCCAGCCCCTGTTTCAGGATCGAGCTGATGCTCTGGTAGCTGGCCGAGTTGATAGCTAGTGCTCGACTACAGGCCTGCTCCAACCGGTCACGGCTGTAACGTCGACTCAGGTTCAACAGCCCCAGGCATGATCGGTAGCCATGCTCCGGATGAGGGCGATCCTTAAGCTGTCGCTGTACCACGTCGAGCGTGGCGGGACCGATGTCACTGGCCCAGTTCAGGAACCGTCCCGGTGACCAGTTCTGATGGGCCTGATGGGACTTGGGCATGTGCTCGGTCAGGGTCACGAAGCGGCTCTTGCCGTGGCGAGGATGCAGGGCTACCCGTTGTCCTTTGTGCATGACCTCAACGGACGTATCGGTCACCCGAACATCCAGCTTCACACCCACCAGGGCGTGAGGCACGCTGTACAGGCGTTTGTCGATCTCGATGTGGTAGTCGATGCCCGGTCGTGCCTTGCGCCACTCGGCGTAGACGTAGGACGTTGCCGGCAGTGGCCTGAGTGCAGGTCGGTCCAGCGCTTCGAACAGGCTCTGGCGGCTCTCGGAGCGCCCCTGGAACGGGCGCTGGTTCAGTGCCGGTAGCAGGTCTGCAATCGCCGAGTTCAGTTCGGCCAGTGAGAAGAACGTTCGGTGACGCAACCGGGCCAGGATCCAGCGTTCAACCAGCAGCACAGCGGCTTCGGCCTTCGCCTTATCCTTGGGCTTGTAGGGGCGGGCCGGTAAGACCGCCGTCTGGTAATGGGTTGCCAGTTCCGCGTAGGTCTCGTTGAGCTGGGGCGTGTATCGGTCTGCCTTGGTGACCGCTGCCTTGAGATTGTCCGGAACCAGCAGTTCCGGCACACCACCGTAGAACGCCAGCATCCGCTGGTGGGAGGCGATCCAGTCCGGCAGGCTCTGGCTCCAGGTGGCCTCGGCGAAGGTATAACTGGACGCGCCCAGCACAGCCACAAAGACCTGGGCCTTACGCATCTCGCCGGTGCTGCGGTCCACCACCGGCACGGTGGGACCGCAGTAGTCGATAAAGATCTTCTCGCCGGCCCGGTGGACCTGGCGCATGCTGCGCCGCTGCCGGCCGCGCCAGAGCCGGTAGTGATGGCAGAACTGACTGTACCGGCGGGCCTTGTCGCCGTGGCGTTCGACGTACTCAGCCCAGAGCAATTGCAGGGTGACGCCCTTGGTCTTGAGTTCCTGGTGGACCTGGAAGTAGTCGGGCTCAGCAAATCGAGATGGGGGTGTCTTGGCCGGGAAGAGCTGGGCTTCCAGTCGTGCCTCGTCCGTGCCTTCCGGCAACGGCCAGGTGATGCCCTGCGCGGTGGCCAGGCTGACATACTTGCCGACCACGCCCTTGGAGAGTCCGCAGGCACGGGCAATGCGCTCATGGCTCAGGCCCGCTTCGTACTTGAGGCGCAAGACCTCGATGATCTGTCGCATGGAAATCCTCGCTGCCGGCATCCGCCCTTCCTCGTGATGAAAAAGGAAGGGGTATGCCGGACAAAGTTGAAGAATTCCAGCGTGTTGGCAATGATTCCGGAGGAACGTGACCGGGGATTCCGGCATCGTGACCAGCGATTCCGGAAAAACGTCCAAAATCGGTCACGATAAAACGGAATGAGCGGTCACGATCACCCGGAACAGGCGGTCACGTTCAAACGGAATGGGCGGTCACGATGGGCCGGAATATGCATACGGTGCCATTTTTGCGATTAATTAAAGACATACCACTCGCAATGGCCTCTTTATTTTGACCGCGTGACAATAATCGAAATAGGTCACCTGCAAGCATATTATTCAACCGCTTGGTGTATGCCTTGTAGTAAGGCAGATAACGCTCATCGATATAAACGGTATGTTCTTGGCCTTTGACGCGACCGACCTCAAAGCCACCCTGTCTGGTGACTTGATCTGCGCGAGTAGTGTAGCGCACTTTATTTTGGATAAAATTGGAGCAACGCTCACTATAGGCATTGATAAAGTCATTGAAATACAAAAAATAATCACGGTTATTATGCAAGGGCTGAACCATGGCGTAACCCAATAATGACTGGATTTTTACTGAAGGCGTGTACAGGTCGCTCTCCAGGCCCGGTTCTTTGATGATGGGGTCGTCTATTTTAAGCAGGCCATGGGAGGTAAAGCGGAGAGATGGGTCGGAAGTGTAATCCCCCCATTTTTAACCGCCCTTTTGAGTAGAGGGTTAAGCTGCCTTTAACAGCTTGGCCGGGGGTATTCCTCCGATGGCCGTATTTGGCCGCTCATTGTTGTATTGCCAGAGCCACTGGGTGGCTAATAGTTGAGCAAGAGCCACGCTGTTGAATTGATGTAAATCCAGCCATTCATGCCGTGCAGTTCGATTGAAACGCTCAATATAAGCGTTCTGCGTGGGCTTACCGGGCTGAATGTAGATCAGCGTGATCCGGTTTGTGTGGGCCCAGCTCACCAGAGTCTGCGAGATATACTCCGGCCCATTGTCACAGCGAATGGCCGCTGGCTTACCGCGCCATTCAATGATCTGATCCAGGGCGCGAATCACCCGCTGAGCGGGCAACGACAAATCGACTTCAATCCCCAAGCCTTCCCGATTGTAGTCGTCAATCACGTTGAACGTCCGGAAGGTCTTACCGCTGACCAACTGATCGCTCATGAAGTCCATCGACCAGACTTGATTCGGCGCAGTCGGAACATCCAGCTCGCCCGGATAATCCCGCTGGATGCGTCGCCTGGGCTGAATGCGCAGGTTCAGCTCAAGTGCCCGGTAAATGCGATATACACGCTTGTGGTTCCAAGCAACGCCCTTCACGTTGCGCAAATACAGAAAACACAGACCGAAGCCCCAGCGTTTGTGAGTCTGGGTAAGTCGTAACAGCCAGTCAGCCACCAGAGCGTTTTCGCCACTGAGCTTCGCTTGGTAGCGATAGCAGGTCTCGCTGATACCGTATACCACGCAAGCCATCCGGATACTGAGACCGTGCTTGGCCACGCCCTTTCTGGCCATCTTCCGGCGCTGAGATGGCCTTACAACTTTCCCTCCAAGGCTTCCTGACGAAGCTCAGCCTTGAGCCTCTCTTCGGCGTACATCTTTTTCAGGCGGGCATTCTCAGCTTCCAGCTCTTTAAGACGCTTCATCATCGATGCGTCCATGCCGCCGAATTTCGAGCGCCACTGATAGATCAGCGCCGAGCTGACATTGTGCTCCCGAGCCAGTTCAGCAACCGGAACTCCGGCTTCGTGCTGTTTGAGGATTGCCATGATTTGGCTATCGGTGAATCGAGACTTCTTCATCTGTCGCTCCCTTTGCGATCGTTGTGAAAGTCTCTACTCAAAACCTCGATTATTTTCTGGGGGGATTACATTCGAGGGTGTCATTGGGGTTGATGGGAAAGGTAAAAAATCTTCCCGATATTCATTGGTGGAAAAGTAATCCAACGCACGCTGAACGTCGTCATTCTCGAAGAGGTCAGCTGCCAACGCGATTTGTGCGATAACCTGATAAGCTTGGCTCATGATATACGCTTCGCGGTTTTGCATTTCTTCTGCAGGCATAGTTGAAATTCCCTGGATTAGGTCCAAGTCAGAAATTCGTATATAGATTTACTGATAAATTCTGTCTTCATTCAATCTCGTTAATAAGTAGCCATTCCAATTTTTGCAATCCCACATATTTTTACACCCTTTCGCTTGGCATATCACCTAACCATTTTGGTTAGGATCTTATCGTCGTGTTGAAATGCAAGGTAGCCCTGAGCCCTGGCTCAGCCTTTTCCAGCGACAGCTTCGCGCCATGACGGATCGCAACGGCTTCCACATGGCGCAGACCAAATCCATGCCCGCCTGAATTCTGGCGGCGGCCTAAAGCTGCCAGCACATCCAGTGTTGTATCCTCAACGCCGGAGCCATAGTCACGCACACTTAACGAGAATCGTTCACCATCGCGCTTGAGACTTATCAGTACTGTTGAGCCTGATGGTGCGTGTTTCAGTGCATTTGAAACGAGGTTAACCAGGGCGCTCTCAATAAGCGGCTTGGAGCCCAGTATTTCTGCTGTTTCGCATGATATTTCCTGTTTCAAGGTGACGCCACTTGCTTCAAATGCCTCAGCATAAAGTGTTATAGCCGATTGTACGATGTTCTCAAGATTGAGTGGTTTCATGGCAAAGCCGGGAGTCGCCTCGATTTTGGCAAGCTCCAGAATATGGGTGACAAGTTCAATCAGCCGGTCAGCTTCAGCAGCGATCTCGGTATTGCCGGCGGCGACTATGCGGTTGCGAAGATTCGATATGGCGTGATTAAGCTCGTGTGCTGCGACCTGGCTGTAGGATTCAAGACCGCGCAGCAGGCGCTCGACTTCGGCCAGGGCTTTGTCAATATTGACAGATAATCGTGAAAGGTCATCAGGCTGACCTGCCGGTGTTGATAGAATTCGGGCAGATAGGTCGCCTTCTTCAACGCGATGAAAAACGGAGTTGATACGTCTAATTCTGCTACGAAAGCGGTGGTTGAGGCTCCCCAAAAGAAGAGAGCTACAAAGACCGAGAAAAATAACAGCCACTATCATCACTGGAACAAACCAATGATTCAATGACTCTCGCGCACTCAGGCGGCGGCCAACGGCAAGTGCAAAATCTGGTTCAATATGAACGCGGTGTAGAAGCAATGGGCCTGGGGCTATTCCAATGTCTACGCCATCCAGTTCTATCCAGGAATCTGACGGGTGATTCGGCATTCGTTCCGCATTGCCGATGATCTTTTCGCCATTGGAATTAGCCAGCAAATAGACTGCGCCGTTTTCCCCACTTTCATCTCCCGATAGGCGTATATCTATGTTCTTCATTAAAATAGTAATGTCGGGAATGATGCCGCGCTCTGGCGCCCGTTCCAGCATAACCGCTATGTCGCGAGATACATCCTCTTTGACTGATCGCTCAACCGCAATGTTGATCGCGCTGTAGGCCGTAACCCCGGCAATCAAGGCAACCAGTAGGGTCACCAGTATATTGATGAGTAGAGCAACAACGATTGGATTTCTGGCTCGCACTGTCCCTCCCTAAGATGGGTATGCTGATACGCAAGTTCTGCTTGTTATTGGCGAAGTGTTGGTTACTCGTCACCTAACCGATTGGGTTGGTTTGCTTGTTGTCGTTCCATTGATGTGGCCACGGTTTTGGCATTGCCACTGATGAAAACCAGTACATCAATCCCTGAATCACCATTATTCTGCAGGCTGATTTCGATTTCAGAATGGTCACCTGGTGGGACAAAGCAAGGCAGCCGCGCTGCAGTCGTCTCCGGGCAAATGACACTTTTCCAACTTTCTTCATTCTGGGCATAACGCGAGATGTTCATGGTGATTTTGGCTGCTGTTTCAGGGTGTTGATGGCCGGCAGGTTGGGCGTAGATCGTTGTGCCTTGACTTCCATCAATAGGTAATCTGATGCTGTCTTTTTCAGTGGGGGAGAGGGTTGCTTGTACTTCCAGCCCTATGGTCATTTTGACTTCCCGCAGGCCGCCGAAGATGCCGGTAAATCCGCCAAGTAGATTGGACCGTTTAGCTGGCGTTAGAGGTGATAGCTGTTCAATTCGGCGAAGCGTGTCTTCATCATCGGCAGCCATACGGTTGGCGGCCTCAACCATGTTGCGAACAGACGTCAGAATAGCAGCCCGGCGCTGGTCAGATTTAAGATCAAAACCCCGGGTGTCTTCTTCCGGAGGGTTTGCCTCAAGCCGTTTAACCAGATTCAAGCGTGATTTCGCGGTGCGTGCCATGCCATAGGCGTCACCTGCGGTCTGCCTTTCCAAAAAGCGGACTTCAGACTGGTAAAGAGCACTCGCAAGCGAAGATTCATAAGGGTCAAAAGCGTCAGCTGATAATGTTGGGGGTGTTTTCGCTTGCGAAACGCATCCGGTGATCAGCAGGGATGTCAGCCCCAAGGTTAATAGTCTGGAATAGCTCAAAGGTATCTAACCTCGATTGTTAGGTGCCGGAAGCGTGTTTTCGGGGTACGCTAGCCAGGATGATATAGGAAAGCGAAAGGAAATGTCTGAAAGCAGTCAATTACTGATCGTTGAGGACGATCCAACAATGGCATCGCTTATGGCGGATGTGGCCAGTGAACTTGGCTATGGGATAAGTCTGGCCGAAACCCTCGACCAGGCCAAGCGGGAGAGCGCCGCACATCTGCCTGATCTGGTTATTCTCGACCGGATGCTGGGAGATGGCAGTGAAGGGCTTGGTTATATCGAGTGGCTGAACACGCTGGAGGGAAAGCGCCCTGGGATTCTCATCGCCAGCCGTCTGACTTCTGTGAGTGACCATGTGCTGGGATTAGAAACGGGCGCTGATGATTACATCAACAAGCCATTCGAACGCGAAGAGCTGAGGGCGCGCCTGCGCGCTGTTGCACGTCGTGCCGTGTCCAATCGGGCACCGGCGAGTGTGCTGATTTTTGACACACTTGAAGTCAGAAAATCGAGTGCCCAGGCGTTGGTCAACAACACACCACTACCGCTTCGCCCGCAATCATTTGCACTGTTGATGGCGATAGCCGAACGCCAGGGAGAGTGGGTCAGTCGCAAGGCGCTTTGGCATGAAGTGTGGACGGATTACAAAAACCTGTCACCGCAAGACACGGTTATCAATACCGCCATTAGCCGTTTACGGGGTGTGTTATCTACCGTAGAAGGCGCACCGGAGATTGTCAGTGAAAACCTGGGCTATCGTCTGGTGAGCCAGAATGACAGACTTTTGGACTCTGAAACTGTATAGGGAAATCATTAACTATGGGTGTTCTAACCACCATTAAAAAGCGATTGAGCGCCTTGCTAGCCCGGATTTCTCATGAAGGGATAAAAAGAAGCGGCTAAAAGTGCTATAGTTTCAAGAACCTAACCAATCCACCAAGCACCAGTAGCCGCATCCAAAATGGTACCTCAAAAACTGACCTTCTCGCCACTCTCCCGCCGCCAGATTGAAGCCGATTTCTCCGGAGGCCATATCACCTCGGATGCCGGTGTGTTGTTACTGCGCGAAGTCGACAAACAACACCGGTTAACCCAACGGCTGGCCGAGACTCTGACCGACCAGCGGGATCCCCGGATGATTCGTCATGGGCTCAACACCATGATCCGGCAGCGCGTCTACGGCGTGGCCAGCGGCTACGAAGATCTGAATGATCATGAAGCGCTTCGCTTTGATCAGGCACTACAAACCGCCACGGGTAACGCCTCCGCTCTGGCTGGCAAATCCACGCTGTGCCGAATGGAACAGGCAATGGACCGGCAAACCATTGTGAAGGCCCATGAGCTGCTCTGGCACCACTTTATTGAACAACACGAAGAGCCGCCGAAGGAAATCGTGCTGGATTTTGACGGCACCGATATCCCGGTGCATGGGGATCAGCCGGGTAAATTCTTTAACCGGTATTACGACCATCACTGCTACTTCCCGCTTTACGTCTTCTGCGGCCGGCACTTGCTGGTGAGCTATCTGCGCACCAGCAACCGGGGTGATGCCCGGCACAGTTGGGCCATTCTGGCGCTGCTGGTGCGATTTATTCGCCAGTATTGGCCACAGACCCGGATCGTATTCCGGGGCGACTCCCACTTCAGCAAGCCCCGACTGCTGGCCTGGTGCGATCGCAACCAGGTGGATTACATCGTAGGCATGGCCCGCAACCAGCGGCTGGAGGCGCTTGCCGCCCCAGCCATGGACAAAGTCCGGACCTACTACGAGGCTCATGGCCATAAGCTCGCCAGCACCTTCCGCTTCCGCTACAAAGCCCGAAGCTGGCATAAGCCACGCTGGGTGGTTGCGCGCCTGGAATATGGCCCTCAAGGCCCGAACCCCCGGTTCGTTATCAGCTCCCGCTACGATGACGGATTCAAGCTCTACTACGAACAGTATTGCGCACGGGGTGATATGGAGAACCGGATCAAGGATCAACAACTGGATCTGTTTGCCGGTCGCACCTCCAGCACACACTGGTGGACCAACCAGTGGCGGCTGATCTTATCCGGCTTCGCCTACACCCTGTTCGAGCGTTTGCGGGTGCATCTGAAAAACACGCCCTTCGAACGTATGAGTGCCGGCACCTTGCGCTTGAAGCTGATCAAGGTTGGCGCAGTCATCATCCGCAACACCCGCCGAATACGGGTGTTTATGAGTGATAGCTATCCACACAAGAACGATCTCTCAGCACTGGTTCAGCGCTTGGTGCCCCAGTAGATAATCGGGCTCCCCCGGCCCGATACCAATGGGGGAAAGGGGGAGTTGTGCCTGAATGCCGGAAACTGGCTAAATAATCGCCAACTTCGACCATGACCACTCGGATCTGGCACTACCAGGCTTGGTCTGCGAAGGTTGTTGGAGCACTATGAGAAATCCGGGCTAGGTGGTAAACACACTCAAGTGGCAGCCCTGCCGGAAAAAACAGCGGCACCTGTCTCGCTGTGGCTCGATCAACGCATTGTCAACGTCGCTTACGAGACCTTTGCTTACATGCTGGAAAATTATCACACAGCGGGGGTGATCGACCATGCGGCATGGATCATAAACGAAGCAGACCTTCAGAAAACTCTCTCAATGCTTGAGCCTTACGTTACAACAGCGCATCGAGGTGTCAAGCTGCAGATGAGTACAGATGGGTATGACGATTTCGTCCGGCTGTTGGATTATGCCGGGTTCGCTGCGCCAGCACTTGCTGATCGAGCACTGCTTGAGATGGTATACGAGGCCTGTAGTGACGATGGCTATGGCAAAGATCGGAACTATAACGATCAGCTCTATATTGTCCTGGAATTTACGTCTGAAGAGCTCTCAGCCCATAATCGGGTTTTTCAGAAAATGATTGATGACCCTGAGTGCATCGACAGCTCAATGTACGATCTCACCGAGTGGGATAAATTCGTAGCACTCGTTTCAAGGCTGAAACAGCTTGATGAGAGTATGAAATCGCCTGTGGTAGTACCACTGAATTTTAGTGAATGGGCGACTTATAGCTCTTACAGCTCGCATGCATTTGATCTCGACGATGGAGAGCTGACCGAGGACGAGGAAACTGCGATGTCAAAAGTCATGTCATTTAACCATGTAATTTTGAGACGGAATGCTCGCAGCGAAGCCTGAGCATGGAAGATAAAGAGCACATGAAAGTTTACCTTGATGATGAACGCAAGACACCCGATGGCTGGGTAAGATGTTATTGGCCTGATGAGGTCATTGAGCTGCTTTATTCTGGCGAGGTAACGGAGATCAGCCTTGATCATGACCTCGGCGATGATGAGCGAGGCACTGGCTATGACGTGTTGCTATGGATTGAAGAAGCGGTTGGTGGGCGCGGCTGGCACCCACCAAAGATATCGGTTCATTCGGCGAATTCATCAGCCCGGCAAAAGATGGAGGCCGCAATCCGCCAGATAGACAAACTAACCGCAGCTCAGCGTGACTATGAAAAACATTGGGAAGATGGAAAATTTCTAAGGATCTGGGATGGAAGCAAACCGGCCTGGTTTATCCCGCAAGCAGGTGAACCGGTATTACTGGCGGGCAGCGCTGAGGTATCCAAATTTTTTGATCTTGGCGACGGAACCGTTCTCGGTGTTGATTTTGGCTGGAAGTGCTATCGCAAAGAGTTTCTTGATGACGGCTGGCGGCGACCACTAACGCCCCAACCCATGGCGATCTGGGATGCGCAAACGGGGGGGCGCACAGGCTATTTGCAGGGTCATCATTTGGGCGATGTAACAGGTGCCGAACGGCTCGATGATAAGCGCCTGATTACCTGGGGCCGCGATTATCTTGTGCGTGTTTGGGATCGCAAGTCCGGTGAATGTACTGAGATTTTGCCGCTACCTTTGTGGCCGGATCCATCAGATCGTCGTGCGGTCTTGTCATACGAGCAGTTTAGCCAGATGAAGCTTTCCGAAAAACAGCGCTACATCAACACCCGCCATCTGCCGTCACCAGATGTACGCATTGACTGGATCGTCAAGCCGGGTGGAAAGCAATACAGTTTCAAATGTGCGGCTCAATCTGAAAAGACGCAAAAAGTGGTAAAACCCTGGCAGCCAAACACAGAACAGCACGCGAGCTACCGGATATGGGATCTTGCTGGCGCAGAGGCGGGCTACTCAGACTGGTTAATTACGTCAGACGGGCGTCTTTGCGGCGGTGGAACCACTTATGGTGCTTCAGGGCAAATTTACGTTTGGGACGGGTTTTACAATTTACGGATGCTGATTGTTGGCAGGCACGACTGCAATATGCACTTAAAGGGCGAAGTTGAACCAAACGTGATCGTTATCGAAAACATGCTGGGTATCGATGAGTTCGACAGCTACAGGTTTCAACTCTGATATGGACGGCAGGCTTCTCATTATTGGTGATGTTCATGGCATGCTCGATGCGCTTCGCCAGCTTGTCGGTGAGCTGGATATTCAACCTTCGGACACGCTGGTTTTTGTGGGCGACCTGATCGACAAGGGGCCGGACTCTATCGGTGTTCTAAGCTATGTCGAAGCACTTCGTCGCCATGCCAGCTTTGAGGTTATTCTTGTTGAAGGTAATCACGAAGACCGGATGCGACGGTACTTGCGTAACCGTAAAGTGCGGCCAAAAGTAGCAACAGAACAAGCGACCCACACACCCGAGCTGGAACAGCTCAGTAAACAGCTGACAGCGGAAAGGCTGGCATTTCTGGATTGGTCGGTGCCGTTTTTTCACTGTAAGTCACTTGATGTACTTGTCGTTCACGGCGGAATTCCTGGCACCATGAGCACATTCCCTGCGTCAATCGAAGCCGCTAAATCGCTGACTGGCCGTAAAGCAAAAAGCTTTGAAAAGATTTTTCGTACGCGTTACGTCGATGCCGCCTCCGGCAAGTTTCTGGCGCTCGGCGCCCAGCGCCCAGACGATCCATTCTGGGCTGAGACTTATGATGGCCGATTTGGGCATGTTGTATTTGGCCACCAGCCGTTTCTCGAAGGACCAGCAGAATTTCCCTACGCCACAGGTATTGATACCGGTGCGGTTCACGGTGGCGGGCTGACGGCACTCGTTTGCGCGCCCGATGCACCACGCAGATTCCTTACGGTCCAATCCGACTGCGTTATTCCGCAAGGTGAATGCCAGTCAATTGGAAAGAGATACTTTTATGATAAAGATTGTTAAGGCTCTCATGGTGATTTTTGGATCGATCACGTTGACCGCCTGTTGGGATCTTGCCCGATTCCAATTGGATGAAAGCGACTTCGATCATCCGTTTAGCGGTACTTATTTTTCGGTAAGTGATGAGTTCGGTCCGATTGGGGTCTATCGGAAAGACGGCAATTGGCTGGTACCAGAGCATCATGTTGATCCAGTTGAGAAAAACCGGACCCAAAAGAAATTTGAAGCCAGTCAATTTGCGGTTGTTTTTATCGACAAGTTAGCGCCGTCCGTGAGCCGTTTTTCATTAAACAGTCATGTGTCATCACGCCAGTATTCGGACAGATACAGTCAGGATCGCAACAAGAAACTGGTGATTTTAGTGGGACAGGAATACGCTGGCTCTGGGCCCAAAAGTCAGTACATTATGCCAGCCCTGATCAATGGCGACTCGATCAGCCAATGTAACGGATATGGTGTCTTTTCAATGGCACCAAGCGGCCCGGGCCATGATGATTATGTGAAGTTCGTTGACGTTTTGTTTCGCGAAGATATGGTTCCTGCGGCGCGAACACGTGCAATATTTAAAGCTGTTATCAAAAATATGATGGGAGCTGTCCAAGATGACCGAATGAAGTGTGGCGAGCAAGCCTATAAAGTAAGTGAGATATCAAGGGCGCAGGTACGCGTGACAGTTGCAGGAATTGTTCCGGCGAAGGCGGCGCGCAAGGCTGGCCTTGCAGCCAGACAAGCGAATATGGAACGGGATAGACTCGCCAAGCAGGAAGCCGAAGGGGCTCAAACCCTCCTTAAGGAGCTGAGTGGATATTATCTGGTCAACAAAATAGGCATCGCGCGGTTTGAATCAGGCGGATACCGAGGGGGCGTTAAATCCTACAATCTCAACGTCGTTGAAGGTCATCCTGCAGCGCCTGGCGGACATATGGCACGAACTCGTTTTTTCGCTGATACACAACAGCTTGAGTATCAGTCCTATGCCGCCCTCCGGAATGGATCCTGTGCTGAATATACCGATCCGTATTGGTCCGCTAGTTTTAAGTATTCCGAATGGGAAGCGCCAGGTGTCTGGTACGAAGGGAGCCAAGATTCGCCGAACCGGCAGAGAAATGGTAATGCATGTGTCGCTTATGAGGTGGCCATCGGCTCCTGCAGGCGTGTGCGTTGCTCGCTGCGCCAGCGTAACCAGCCGTATCTTGGTTCTGTTTACATAGTACAAGATTATGACAAAGCTCTGGCGCTGTACGGTCGATTGCAAAACAAATGATGATATTAGACATGATGTTTTGACCTGCCCTACCTCAACGCTCGTGGATTACCATGGCCGCTGAACAAATAAACCGAGTGGCAAAGTCACATTGAGGAGGGTAGGCATGAAGGAGTTTAACGCAAACGACGTCAGAGTCGAGAGCGCATCGGCTTTGAAAGTCGTTCAGGATGGATTTCGATCGGATTTCTACAGTCTTTATGTCGGACTGGATATGCATAAGGAGAATATCGGGATTGCGGTGGCTAGACCGGGACGCGGTGAGCCCGAGTACCGTGGCGAGATTGGCAATACGCCGATGGCGGTGGAGAAGCTGATCCAGCGGCTGAGTGAGGAGCCGGACGGAGGCATTGTGCAGTTCTGCTACGAGGCGGGGCCCTGTGGCTGCGGCCTGTAACGCCAGGTCCTCGCGGCAGGGCATGACTGTCAGGTCGTAGCGCCGTCGTTGATTCCTCGCAATCCGGGTGAGCGGGTCAAGACCGATCGACTGGATGCGCTGAAGCTGGCCAGGCTGCTGCGTTCTGGGCGATCTGACATCCGTTGGGTTCCCAACCAGGAACAGGAAGCCATGCGTGACCTGGCCCGTGCCCGGGACGACATGAAAACTCAGGTAAAGGTATGAAATACATTCTAGTGGTAATGTTTTTTTTGAGCTTAACTTTAACAACGTCGCAGGCTGAAAACGTGCTTGGACAGACTGATCCCGTTGGTCAATATGAGCTGGCCAAAAAATATGCGGATAAGAATAACCCCAGATATGATATGCAGCAGGCCCTTTTCTGGTTTGAAAAAGCCGGAAATAAAGGGCATATCCGCGCACAAAGAGAAGTCGGTGATATTTATCGCTACGGTAAAGGTGTGGAAATAGACACAGACAGAGCGCTCAGGTGGTATCAAAAGCCCACTATGTTTTATTTGAACGGCTTGAAGATGATTGGCGGTACCAGAGAAGACATGGATACCATGGACAAAGCAGCGATCGAGTTGATGGTCGCCAAGAAAAAAGCCCGCGACGTACAGCCTAAAAAAGAAATGACGGCCTACGAGCTGGGGGAAGCTATCGGTACGATGCTGAAGTATGGCAGTGAGAATAACAGCCGTGACAACACCGCAAGCGCTCCCGCGGGTACTGTTAAGTATAGCCAACAAGTGAAAGCGTGCCGCGATGAAGCAATGAAGCACATCATTACATGTGCCAAGGTTACGGATTATCAAAATTGTGAAACATGGGGCTGCCCGGAGATTATTCAGTGCGACAAGCGGCTAACCTCATGTGATGATCACGGCGCGCCCTATGATCGCTCCGGTAATTTTTATTGCGATATGCGCGATTGGCGAACGCGTGATTTTGATCTTGAAGCTGTCTTAAAACGTGCGTGTCCTGCGCAATGAGATTTATTACTTCTTGATCTCCGCTAAATCTTTGATTGCGTTACGATGCTGGAATGTCTTTCCTGCTTCATAGCTCATGGTATAAATAACGCGGTTACGAGGCGCAATAACACGGACCTCTAATCGTGGACTCATTTCACTGATCATTGCCCGGCGTAATGCAGGCACACTATTCGGACACATTTTCATAGCTTCAGCTAACGGTTCCGCTTTCATGTGTGCCACTTTTCGTCCGAACTCAGCACCATATCCATACGCCTTGTCTTCACGCTTCTCAATCACTTCAGCAATGCATTGGCGCCGCGCAATTTCATATATCGCATCATCCATTTTATATTCTAATGCATGAAACTTATCGCTCTGCGTCTCCGCGATTGGCGTACCAAATTTTGTACGGGCACGTTTTAAAACTTTTTCACCATTGAGTTTTCCATCTTCATATAATTCTTCAATCTGGATCCAGGTAGCAAAAGTAACGGAGTCATCTTCTTTTTGCCCACGATGCCGCAAGATTTTTTTATGAGCAGCAGATGTCGAAAATTTAGTTTTAATCTGCATGCGACCTTTCTCGGTATAAAATTCGAGTGGGGCATCGCTTTGAGGGCGAATATATTTGATCTCTTCATCAGCTATATTCTGGGCCTGATCAATCACTTCTTGACGCGACATGCCGGGGTAAAATCCATAAATTTCGTAATCTTTACGCTTTGCATGCACATCCTTATAGACGTCTTCAAGGATCGGTAAATCGGCATGAATGACAGGATCGTTCGAAGAAAAAACAATTTGCGGAAGGATAATCAGAGCTAAAAAACCGAAGACACCATAGATAATTTGTTTGTTTGAAAATATGAATGGTAACTGCATAAACATATCCTTGATGCTGGTACTTTTATCTGGAAAAAACTTAAATAAATGTAGCTAGACTATCAATTCATCCGCTGATAATCTACACCAGACCAGCAATAAGCAGGATTATACCTGTATTCAAAATAAAAGTTATGACGACACCGCATTGGACTTGACCGACGGGCTGACATCGATTGATGCCGGTGATTCACATAACAGCTATGGTTCAGAAAATTCAGACCCAATGGACTGGCGTGGTGGAAACGATAAACTGTCACGCTCACCCCCGCCACAAGAGTAGCTGGTTCTGCGGGCCGTCAGGGACGACACTTTTTGTGAGCCCTCTTCCCCAGAGCGCTATTCCTCATGAATTTGTTGTCGTAGTGGTAGCCAGGCTCAAGGGCCATGAGCTGCGACGTTGTCTCTTCCGCGTAACAGGCGCAATACGCATCGCCTTCTTCCTTGGAGGCCGCCCGTTTGTAGGCCATGGAATTCGTACATTCGAAGGCGTATCTCGCCTGAAGCTTTTCGGGGACGTAGCAGTGCATCTTCTTTCCCGCTTCCTTCCTCACATTCCGTACGTTTGCTTCGGGCATATCCAGGCGGGTTTTTAGAATGATCATTGCGCGGCACCCGCAATCGGTTGGGCCGTAGTCAAGATCATTCAGTTTACATTCCGCGTAGGCGTACTACATCTCGTCCTTAAATTCAGGACTTATGTTTGAGGATGTCGGAAGCTCGATCACGCGGCCATCGAAGATCTGGTATGTCTCGATATCAAGCAGAATAACGCCGTATTTATAATTCTCGTCAGGCTCTTGCGCAGAAACCGAAAACGGGACTGCAAATAAGACAAGAGTAAAAACGGATAGTAAGACGGATTTTAGAGTATTCTTAATGTGATGATATTCGTCCTGATTGTAGTGTGCAACGCTTTAAAGGTTAGCTCTTTCTATCGTTCGCGACAAATTTTAGTCTTCGAGACCCTTCGTTTTCTGCTTGTATGCCACTAAGAAGCGCAAGACTCGCCGCGGGATATTTCTCGAAAAGATAAAAGATATTACAGTCTCGGAGGGGAGCAATGGATGTCAGTCAGTGGGTAAAGCCGGTGACCGACAGGGAATGAGTAATAACCGAAAAGGTTATTTGTGGCATTCAGCGAAATGCCAGATACTGTTCGGGAGCATAGGTTCTGTACAAATCTGAAATATATTACTGCTAAGTTGAAAAGAAGGTGTGATCGTGATTTTGAGCCGAATATTACTTGTACTTTCAGTCTTAGCAATTGCTGGCTGCTGGCAATCTGAAGACAATATTTATAATGCCGACGATTATTTTTTGCCGGTACAAGGTGACCTAGTGACTATCAGTGACGAGTTCGGGCCGCTTGGTGTTTATTCAATCAACTCTGAAAACCAATATGTACCCGTTTTTAAAGAGGCTGAGAAAAACTCGTTCGAACAAAAGTTTAGAATGTTCGATATTGGCTTTATTCCAGTGGATCGAATGGCAGCTTATAAAAAACCGCGTGAAGACTGGCGGGCGAATCATACATTTTCCAGATCGATTTTTCAGGATGAAGAGACCCTTCTGTTTATTTCCACTCTGCAGCAAGCTGAGCAGCCAGGTCAGTTGCTATTGACGAGTTTCGTCTCGAATGACGTTATCGGCATATGTTCAACTCTTCTTCAAGAAGGAAAGGGACTGCACGAAGAGTTTTCGGAATTTGCATCAATACACGCCCCCGAACAGGCGTTCACCAGAAAGGCCGGAATAGCGATGCTTGTTCTGAACGAAGTGACAGAAGCTAAACGCCGCGGTGAACTGGAATGTGATGAATACAAAATAGAGACGCATAGCCACGGCGATCAGGATGAGCTCTTTGAAGCCGTGACCAGAGGTGATGCTCAGCGCAAGGCGCAAGCGAAACAACAGATGACTAAGATGAAGGCTAGTGCCGTAGAGCTGGCCGAGGCGCGTGCTTCCCGGCAAATAGCTAAAAATGCAGGGGTATCTGAAAAGACAGAACTTACACCTAAGGAGCAACTTGCCACTTTGAACCAAAAGCTGTCCAGCTTGCACCGGGAAGCCTATGACATCAATAACGAACTGGAGAGTGAACGCTGGGGCACACTTGATGGTGTTGGCGGAAAATACTTCGGGGTTGAACGGAATTTCCGCAACCGTGGACTCTTATTCAAAAGTAAGATGCTTTGCCACAACCTCTCAGGTTATCAGGCAATTTACGTAACAGTCACCCATGCATCCTCGTCAGCAACGAATGCCGCATGGGCGGTGAGGCGGGGCGATACGATACCGGTTCGAATAGAAACTGAACGCGGTACCATCATTCATAACGCTGCATTAAAGCAGGTCAACAAAACGCTATACACCAATACGTTGAGTCTTACTTTCGCAGATTTGATTCCATCCAGACTAGACAACAAATACGTTCAGGATCCGGCAGCGCTTGAGCGTATGCGGCGTCAAGCCAAACTCTTCGGAACATCCGTAGAGGGATTGATGAAGATGGCGGGGGGCTTTCTTTCGCTAGAAGAGGCGATGAAATCCAAGACTTTGAAAATCTACGCCGATATCAGACAGAATGGTACGGTTCGGACTGTGATGTTAGGTGATTTTGGCTCAGAGTCTGATGAAAAAGGGTTGAAGGGGTTCCACGCTGCCTGCTTGTTTAACGAATAGTCGTACATGTCGGAATCAGGCGCTTTGAAGATTATGAAGGTAAACAGCTTAAGCTGAGATACTACCGAAAATTAAATGGATTATTTCCAGACTTTTATGGAAGAAAACAGGATAAAACACTATGAGTTCAGTCTTTCGTCATCCTAAAACCAAATATGTAAACTCAAAATAGGTAAGAGACAGCAATGAAGAATCGAGTTCGAACAATTGTCTATCAGCTATTCATGTCCTTCGTCATGTTGTGGTCATTTAGTATGCTCCCAACGATGGCCTCTGCACAAACACCGGAAGAGATGAACAAAGCTCTGCAAGACTTATTCGGACAATCGGGTGTCGAAATGAAAAAGCCGGCCGCGCAAAGACGGCAGGAAGAAAGAGATCGCATACAAAAAGCACGTGAGGCTGCGAGTAATATCCCTGCCGCAGCCAATCTGGAGGGGCCATGGCGACTGACGGTACCAAACAGATCGCTTGATCTTGTTCTTTATGAGACGAAGGGCAGTTCGTATGCAGAGAGAATCTATGACGGTTTTGCCCACGATACCGTGAGAGATTGTATTTTACCCATTCATATTCGTATTCCAGACAAGTATCCTCGTTCCGTGACAGCACAATATAATACCAGTCGATATTATATTCAGACCAACGTCATCAACTTAAGCCCCGCAGAGTCCAAAATCCAGTTCCAGCCGAAGCCATGGGCGGGGTTTGGTGGCATCATCGTAACGATATCGCGGCAATGAGCGCCAGCTGAAGCGATTTTTTGGGGGATAGACCGGATTTCAGGCGGGTCGTGACCTGTACAGGTGGGGAGGCGCGTTTTCAGGGCGAGCGGAAGCCGACCGCTCCGGAAGCAGCCTGTTGGTTGGGTGAGTGGTGGGGTCCGGGTTGTTAACGCAACTTAGCGGGTGGGCTTATACCCCTCGCAGCCTTTGGTGGCGCACCGCCGGCGTTTTCGCGAGCTGGAGCGGCCGGGGCGGATGGCGCCCAGGGCGCTGGCCATCAGTTCCAGCAGGCCTGAGAGCAGCGCGCGGGTGGGGTTGAGCAGTAGCCGGACGAGGCTGTTCTTGAGGCAGGACAGCCCCTGGGTGAAGTTGGGCTGCCAACGGTGTTTGCGCTGGGCGTGACGCCGGTCGATCTCGGGTTGCTGCAGGGTTTGCATCAGCAGTGCCAGGTTCTTGAGCAGGATGCGGGCGTGCAGGTCCTGCTGGACGGCCTGGGGGGAACGGCCACTGAAGTTCTCCAGGTTCAGGGTTTGCTTGAGGCGCCGGTAGTCGGTTTCGATGCCCCAGCGGCGGTGATACAGGTCGGCAAAGTCTGCCGCAGGAAACGCCTGCGCATCCAGCAGGGAGGTGGCGAGCACTTCCGTGGTGCCCCCCGGCAGGTCCACCCGCACCAGGCGCAGGGTCACCGGGCCGTCTAGATCCGTCCCGGACTGCTGGCACACCTGGCGCGAGAGCCAGTTGGTGCAGGTGAAGGTGTGTTGGGTTTCCCGGTCGCCGGACTGGACAAAGTCCCGCACGGCGCGATTGAAGTTCAGGCGCAGGCGCATCACGAACGGAATTCGGCGTTGCGCCAGATCGGCGAACAGCCAGTGGGCGGGATAGCCGCGATCAAACAGGATCAGGCTGCCTGAGGGGGCGTGATCGAGATGGCTTTGGGCACAGCCGCGCTCACAGATCGTCGGGGAGACGAGCAGGCTGTGCAGGGTCTGGCCGTCGCCCAGGTCGATCAACTGGGACAAGCGGGCCACCGGCAGGCCCTGGTGGGTGCCGAAATGGCTGGCCTGTCTGTCTTCCAGGGGGAGATGGACACTGGAGCCGTCGATGCCCAGCAGGCGCAGGCCGCGCCAGCGGTATCGCAGACCCTGCGCATCCAGTTGTGCCTGAACCACCTGGTTCAGGGCCTCGAACACGGTCGGATCCAGCTTGTGGCGGGCCTTGCAGAAGGCCGAGGCGGTCACCTGACAGGATTCCAGGGCCGCGCCGGTGACCTGCTGGAAAAAGCCGTTCAATTCGGTTTGCAAGGCAGACTGGGGCTGATTGAGCAGGAACAGGGCCAGGTGTTTGAAGTTCAGGTGGCAGCGGCGGGTGAAATCCTGGGGACGTTGGCGGTGTTCGGCGATAAAGGCGGGGTCATCCAGTAGACTGGTTATTTTATGTACAATTTTCAGTCAGGATCTCGCTGGGCGTGTCAACCGTTAGTTTTGGCGGAAGTTTCATGAGGCGTATTCCTCGTGTGTTTGTGAACCGTAATTATATGATATCTCTGGATAAACGTCACTAATTCAATGACGTTGATATTCAGACGGATGGCGGTCAGATAACAGATCATTCCAAAATCTACCCGGAATTAATGTCTGAAAATTGCGGCGGCGGGTCGGAAGACGTGATGGCACAATCCAGCCTGTATGGTCGGCTTAATTTAGCAGCAGATCGCCAATGGTCAGGCGAGCTTGCAGTCAATAGACGTATTGATGCGACACAATTAGAGGCAACGTTAATACCCTCTACGATAACACCGACGTTGAGAGAATACCTGACCACCGTAAAACTAACTCGTGAAGGAATTCCCGAGAAAAGTATCTATGCGTCCATGGCCCCGACAAATAACCCTTTCGCGGATAAAGAGTTACAGGGTAAGGATGCAGAACTGATCAGAGAATTGCCCACAGGTGGGAATTATGTAGAGGCCATTTATCGGAATTTACCGAATAAGGTTGCTGCGTCTGATCGTCGTTTTTCAAGGCTTTATGTGAAGGCCATGACGGGAGAAGGAAACCAAGCCTATCAAGATTTGGGCTCTTTATTGTCAGGGAAAGGGTTTTTGACAGAGCGCGAAAGATCCGCAATGGATGAATGGGTCGCCAATCAAAGTCTATTACCGGCCGCCTACGTTACCTATCTTTTCCATTATGAGGATGCATTTCCACAATGTATGGGGCCGAACCCAAAATCTGTTCGTATTCCTTGGATAGCAATCACCAAAACTGATTATGGTTTAGGCGTTGAATCAGAGCGGGTAACGTCTCCGAATACCATCGTTCACACCGTGCCAGATCGTCTTTATGATCGACTTGTGCCCATAAGCCGAGCAGATCCTTACCAGGCAGAAGCTTCAGATAGCATTTTAAATCTAATGCATAGCGATAAAGAGCGTTTGGAAGTATCTGACGTCACAGCTGCCACACGTGCGTTCATGAGCAAGCTATCATGCAATACGCCTGAACAGTCTCAGTTCGAGGCAAATTTATTTTCGATGTATGACAAACACAATGCCGCGCAAAATGAACGCGTGGCCCGCGCGAATGGGCATAAGTAATGAAGCAAAATGGCCAGTTGCCAATAGAACGAGACGATAAACAACCGGCGGCATTAAAAGATCGTTGGCGCAGTGCTCGTGCAAAGAAACATAAACATTGAATCTTCCTGAAAAGGTTTTTCTCAGGGTTCACAAGGAGACTCATAGCGATGTCATCCAGTCAGGCACCTCACCCGCTTGCTGTTTCACTGTACACAGTTGGCCAGATTGGTTATCCCGTAATAGATAATATAGAAGCCTATCTGGAGGCCCTTTACGACGCCGGACTTTACGACACTCTAGCAGCAGGAGATCCGGGAGAAGCAGTGATTCGCAATCTTGCCGAAGCGTACGGCATGATTGCTGAAATTATCTTCTTACAACCTGAACTTATCTGCTTGCAAGAAAATGATGCCTATGAGCAAGCGCTTAAAGCCCTGCCGCTATTTGTTGAGTATGTGACTGAGCTGCAACTGAGTCTGGGTGATTTGCATCATCTCACCGAGATTGTGACAAGCTTTTTCGACTGGGAAACCGATGACGAAGGGCCGGCTCATCTTGGTGTGCTAAAACCTTCGATACAGTCTTTAACCAACCTGTTTAATCGGGATGAGTATAAAAGTGCGATCTACAGTGCGTTGGCAGAGCACTCCTATAAAGATGTCGATGATCTCATCGGCATGGCGCACTGGTTCTATGGCGAAGATGAGTTTGAACTGTTTTTCAGTTGTGCACAGCATTATCCATTGCGTGCTTTGTCCAATTCTTACTGGCTTATCGACCTCAATGAAGAACAGTGTCAACGTTTTATTACCTGGGCACGACGCTTTATGCTATCGGAGCGTTTGGATAAAGCACTTTCCCGGACGCAGGCTTATACGGAAGTAGAAGAAAGGATTCTGGATCGGGTGATCTTTCATGAGGAATCTCTGCTTAAAAATCAGTATGACCGTCGAGACTTTTCTACCTGGGGCATGTTTTCTGACAATCTACTAATGACATTGCATTCTGCCTATCTTCTGGATGATTTAGCCGTTCCTCTTTGGCCTGTAGGAAGTAAAGCCGTCATCATTGATCTACTGGCTGAAGTAGAGCCGCACTGGATGTCAGTAAGGAAAAAAGACGGTAAAACCGAATACGTTAAGTCGCAAGATTGGCTGAGAGAGCTATTGGGAAGAGTGACTTGAAAAGGCAGAGTAAGCTTAGTGAGAACGCATTTTTTTGCGTATACCCTTAATAATATTGAGGGCCGGTATTGAATTTGAGAGCTGGTGTTGAATGGAAAGCAATAGCAAACGGTTGAAAAAGCCAATAACAGGCTGGCGGTTACCTTCTAATGTACTACTTGCACTTATAGCTTCTTTTTTGGTGGCTTGCCAGGCGCAACCCCAGCTACAATCACAAGATTCAGTGCCCCAAAAAAGTGTACCTTGCCAGTCTTCACCTTCTGAGCCTGCGAAAGGTCCAAGAAGCTGTTGTGATCGTCAGCTTGAAGACGATGATCGTCCCGTTATTTTTTGCCCTATTTTCTGCTCGGTTAAACCTCAAAAAAGGTCTCATGACGATAAGGTGTGCGATTCAGAAGAGTTATCGCGTATAAAATAACTTGTCGATACTGATCGCTTGTAGTTGTCGATTAATGTCTTTTTTCCGCTCATCAGAAATTTCTGGGATGAGCAATGAATGTGCACTGTCTATAACGACCAAGAGGCGGAAAAAATATTTCTCTTCCAATGGTAAAGGTAAGTCGTGAAACATGGCTAATTCTTTTGTTAAGTCTTCAACATCTTCGCGATTAATATTGGCGTAAAATAATTCTGTTTGATCATAATTGTCCAGAACATGGCTGATCATGATTTTAATGGCATCAAACTCTTCCTGTGTGCAATCCATATCCAAGAAGCCATCGTGTTGGTTTTCAAAGCTAATCATTGCCAATAATTTCTCCATATCGGAGTGAAGTGTCAGCCGAGATTTTCCCGGTTTCGTGCAGCATATTGCGATAGACCACTTGCACAACCTTGCTGTCACAACCTGTGTCAATCAATGCCTCTACGGTGCGTATTCCGGCGAACGTGACCGGTCATTCCGGGGATCGTGACCGATTCGCACACGGCCATCACGCTGGAGCTGAGGGTTGGCAGACAAACGTGAAAAATAGCCCAAAAACACTCTCAACCTATTGAACTACTGGTTTTTTGGTCACCCAACCCCCGAGTTCATGCCATTCTGGCCGATAAGCGGAACTTGGCCTTGTTGTCGACCCCGCATACTCTACTCGACTGGGGACTGACCTTAGCTGATGCGGATTGCCTGGAAGACGCCGTGCCGAAGACCGGGCTGGTTTCGAGTGAAGATGCTACGGCGTTGTGGAGCGCTCGGCGCCAGCTTTTTTAAGCCGGCTGCCGGTCACGCAGCAAGGGTGTCCACCAGGGCGACAATACGCTGAAGGCCTCCTGTCTCTGAAGAAGTGAGGAGTTACCTGTCTCACTGGAAGGAGAGGTTCCTTAGCTGGCCTCGGAATCCGCGTGATGTTGCATATTGATCTGGCGCAAACCTGGCTAATGTGTAACCGACGCTTGTCTATATGATTAGCTTACGATTTACTGTTACTGAATCATCAATAGCAGGACAGTGACATGGACCCACAAACCCCTCGAGATCAGTTTCCATTCACCAATGCCCGGGTAGCAAGGTGCTGGCGTAAGTTGTTGGATGAGCGCCTGAAAGACCTGGGGGTTACCCAAGCTCGCTGGTTCACCATGGTCTGCCTGCAGCGTGGTGGTGGAGGATTGACCCAGCGAGAGTTAGCCCATTTGATGACCATCGAGAATCCGACATTGGTCCGCCTGCTTGACAGCCTCGAGGAGCAGGGTCTGATTGAACGCCGGCACTGTAAGCGTGATCGCCGCGTCAGGCTGCTGTACCTTACCAATGCCGGTGAGCGCTTTATGAGCGAACTGAATGAGCGGGCGAATGTCTTGCGAGAGAAGATGCTGAAAGGCATTGAAAATAACGACCTGGAAGTCGCCCTGCGTGTTTTTGAGCGGGTTATGGAAAATTCCGTCAACCTCAAAAATTCCTGAACCCGAGACATTTTTCAGGCGCGAGCGACAAGATTAGAACGGGAGCGTTCCGCACATTCCACCGGGACAGGACAGTTCCATCACGGCTAGCGGTCAATCATTAATTGTGTTACGTTTAGTTTATACTGAACAGATTGAACAATTTGTGTGGGCAGCCGTCTCATCATTTCTGGCCGGCGACCAAAAGTCGCCGTAGCGGAAGGTATGTCAGCATCCTGGAGCAAGTTCTTTTGCATCCGGTTCAACCCAGCTTTGGCAGAGGAACCTTCAGTGAAATCTGGATGTTGCAGAAAGCGTTATCGGAATTGGTGCTCAGGTCTGTTGCTGGGTTCTCTTGTGACATCAGCTTCCGCTGAAGGCCTGCTGTCCCTGAAAGTAGAAAATGATGCGTTTTCCGCCGGCGGCGATGGTCAATACACCAACGGCGCAGAGGTGATCTGGGCCTTTGAGCCCCCTGATCGACATTGGACCCGCCGTCTTGCGGACGTCATTCCGGGCTGGTCTGGCAGTAGTCTTGCCGGCGCAACATATCGGCTAGGTCAACAGATGTATACGCCGGAAGATATAAAGGTTGAAGCGCTTATTAAAGATGACCGTCCCTATGCCGGCCTTTTGTTTGGCGGGATTTCGCTACTAAGCGAAAGGGAGCACGGTGGTTTGCGTTTGACAGACAGCCTGCATATCGACGTGGGCATCGTAGGACCGGCTTCTGGTGCTGAAGTAGTCCAACGAAATTTCCATGAACTGATTGCGGCAGACAAGCCGAGGGGTTGGGATAACCAGCTTGATAACGAGCCAATCATCAATTTCGGTTATGAACGTGCCTGGCTTATGAAGCAAAACTTTTCTGGGCTGACCATTGAATATGGGCCGTCTGCCGGGTTTGCGCTCGGCAACCTGTATACCTACGCTTCCGGCGGCCTTGGGTTTCGTTTGGGGGAGGGGCTTGATCGTAGTTTCGGCATTCCGTCAGTCGCTCCTGCACAAGGCGGGCAATCCTCTTTTCGGCGGGATCAGGGCTTTAGCTGGTACGTCTTCGCTGCCGTTGAAGGGCGCTATATGGCGCACAACCTGCTGCTCGACGGCAACAGTTTCGAGGGCAGCCACTCGGTTGATAGCCGCGAATGGGTTGGCGACGCCCAGGTGGGTGCGGCATTGACCTGGGATCGCTGGCAGATCGCCTACACCTACCTATGGCGTAGCGAAGAATTCGAGGAAAAGGACGGCGTCGATCAGTTTGGATCGATCGTTCTGTCTACCTGGTTATAAATAAAGGCATGGATCGAGCGGTTTTTGAGTCTTTGGCCCATTCAGAGGTTAGCTATATGGAAACAGAGAAGAGTTTGATGGCGCGTCTATTCGGGGTCCGCATGTTGCCAATGTGGATGGCGGCTTTGTTGCTGGCTGGTTGCGACAATTCCCCCGGTCAGGCAAAGGCTGAGAAGTCTGCACCGCCGCCTCCGGAAGTAGGAGTTGTTGAGATGCAGTCGCAGCGTGTGAATCTTTCAATGGAACTGCCGGGCAGAACCGCCGCTTACCGTATCTCGGAGGTGAGGCCGCAAGTCACGGGCATTTTGCAGGAGCGCTTGTTTGAACAAGGCGCCCAGGTCAAAGCAGGTGAGGTCCTCTACCAGATCGACCCCAACCGATACCGTGCTGCCCATCAACGGGCCCAAGCAGAACTGGAGCGCGCACAGGCCGAATTGCGACAGGCGCAGCGGGAGTGGGCACGTACGTCAGACTTGTTTGAGAAGAACGCGGTCAGCAAGCGTCAACGTGATGAAGCGTTATCGGCCTTGGAGACAGCCCGGGCGAATGTCTCCCGATCCCAGGCTATGGTCGAAACTGCTGGTATCGAACTGGAGTATACCGAGGTCAAGGCTCCCATCGCAGGGCGCATTGGCCCGACACTGTACACGGATGATGGGATGAACACCTCTTGTTGAGATCGGCGTCAAAGCGCCACTATTAGATGTGCAAAATCAATAGGTCAACAACAAGAGGTGTTCAGATGAACGTTACCCTAATCGGAATCGACTTGGCAAAAACTGTCTTTCAGGTTTGTGGTGTGAACCGAAGCGGCAACCCGGCGTTCAATCATCAAGTGCGCAGGAATAGGCTGATTGAGAAGTTGCTGCAGTATCCGGAAGCGACGATTGCCATGGAGGCCTGCAGTGGTTCGAACTACTGGGGTCGGGAGCTAAAGAAGCTGGGCTTTGAGGTGTTATTGATTCCGCCCCAGCATGTGAAGCCGTTTGTGAAGGGCAACAAGAACGACCGGAACGATGCCTTTGCGATTACAGAGGCCGCCCGGCGACCGAGGATGCGGTTTGTGGAACCGAGATCGCTGGAGCAAACAGACATACTGGTGCTGCATAAGCTGATCAATCGGAAGGTCCAGGCCCGGACCGCGTTGATCAATCAGATCCGGGGCTTTCTGAACGAGTACGGCGTCATCGTTGCGCCGGGCAAGGAGCGATTACTCAAGGCGTTACCAGAGTTGCTGGAGGACGCGGAGAACCCACTGACCTGTGCTGCCAGAGAGGCCTTACAGAGTCTGTTGGAAGAGTGGAGAGAGGCCAATCGCCAGATACAGATGCATGAGGCGAAACTGAAGCAAACAGCCAAACAGCTGGAGCCGGCACGGCGCCTGATGGGCGTGAAAGGGGTTGCGGAGAAAACGGCAACCGCGGTGGTGGCCTATGCCGGTGACGGTAAGGCATTTAAGAGCGGGCGACACTTTGCAGCCAATCTGGGATTGGTTCCGAACGAACACTCCAGTGGCGGCAAGCAAAAGCTCGGACGCATCACCCGTCGAGGGAATAACTATCTGCGCCGATTATTGGTTCAGGGTGCCTGGTCGGTCATCCGATACACGGATAAAGCCACCGACCGGCTATCACGCTGGGCGGCAGGGGTTATTGAGCGCAGAGGCAAACACAAAGCGGTGATTGCCGTGGCCAACAAGTTGGCAAGAATTCTATGGGCAATGCTCTACCACCAAACGGAGTACCGGGCGGCGTAAAGCAGCACCCAAGGAGCAAAGGCACCCCACGCAAATGCGGTGAGTAATGAGTTAACAGGGTTAAACCGGCCCTTGTGAATGCTGGCGAGCACACGGAGCTCCAACTCCGTACGGACGATAAGCGGCAAGGGCGCGGTTTTCATTGAGGCCAGAGTCACCGAAGTGACTCATCATAAAGGCCGGATATACGTGCGCAGTTTTACCCAGTTAACTTTTTACACCACCGAGAGCTTGGGAGGCTTGCGCAACAAGAGGTCTACATATAGGGTGCGCTGGTGACCGCCAATCAACCCCAGATCCTGGCGCGCGTGGTGCAGCTTGATCCCATGTATGTCGATATTCAGCTACCGGTCGAAAAACTGGCTCGAATTCGGTCGTCTCTGAAAGAGGGCGCTGCTTCTGAGGCCGGCCCAAATAAAGCTGAGACTGTTTTGTTGCGCGAAGATGGCACCCGCTATCCCCACAGAGGTCGCGTTGACGTTACGGATGTTACCGTCAACCAAAGCACGAATTCCGTCACTGTGAGAGCCGTTTTTCCCAATCCGGACGAAGATCTCCTGCCAGGTATGTATGTGCGCGTTCGTCTGAGTGAGGGGGTTCGGGACAACGCAATTCTGGCCCCGCAGCAGGGTGTGACCCGTAACCCGCAAGGAGAGGCCACAGCGTTGCTGGTTGACCCGGGTGGTGAAGTTGTAGCGCGCCAGTTAGAGGCAGAGCGGGCCATTGGCGCTTTCTGGCTGGTGGAAAAGGGGCTGGAACCGGGGGATCGCCTCATTGTGTCCGGTCTGCAAAAGGTTAGGCCTGGAGCCAAGGTGAAGCCGGTCGCAGCGGATATTCCATTACATCCCACCCAAAACCAGCAAGCCAGTGGCACGAATAATCCGAAGAAGAACGCCTCCGAAGACGAGGGCCCCGCACAATGATCAATTTCTTCATTTCCAGGCCCGTTTTTTCCTGGGTTCTGGCCATTGTCGCCATGCTGGCGGGTATCATGGCGATCTTTGTTTTGCCGATCCAGCGATACCCGTCAGTGGCGCCGCCGGCGGTGGAAATTCAGGCAGATTATCCTGGCGCCTCGGCGGACACAGTGTCCAATACGGTGGTTCAGGTTATTGAACAAGAGATGACGGGCCTCGACAATCTGCTTTATATGGGTTCGACAGCGGATTCCTCAGGCCATGCTACGGTTACTCTCACCTTTGCGGCGGGCACCGATCCGGACATTGCCCAGGTCCAGGTGCAGAACAAGCTCAAACTGGCGGAACCGCGACTCCCGGAAGTGGTGCGCCAGCAGGGGATCAGCGTCGAGAAATCCAGCACCAGCTTTCTGATGGTAATGGCATTCGTCTCTACCGACGGTCGCCTCAGCAAGCTGGATATCGCCGATTTTATCAGCTCCGAGTTAGCCGAACCTATCGGACGGGTAACAGGTATCGGCAGCGTGCAGGTTTTCGGCTCTGAATATGCGATGCGGATTTGGCTGGACCCTTCGGCGTTGACCAATTACGGCCTGACCGTCGCCGACGTGAGCGCCGCCATCGAGGCGCAAAACGCCCAGGTCACCGCCGGCCAGCTCGGCGGGCTGCCCGCGGTCGAGGGCCAGCAGCTCAATGCCACGGTCACCGCCCAGACCTTGCTCACCTCAACCGAAGAGTTCCGCAACATCCTGCTCAAGAGTATGCCCGACGGGTCCCGGGTGCGCCTGGGTGATGTTGCCCGCGTTGAGCTGGGCGGCGGTGCAGTCCAGATTGACACTTTCTACGATGGCGAACCGGCTGCCGGCCTTGGCATCAATCTGGCGCCGGGTGCCAACTCGCTTGCGGTCACAGAGGCTGTTAAAGCGCGGCTCCAGGAGCTCGAGCCCTATTTTCCCGAAGGGGTGGAAATTCGGTATCCCTACCAGACGGCCCCTTTCGTGGAGGCCTCCATCGACGCGGTGGTCACAACCATCATCGAGGCAATCGCCCTGGTGGTCCTGGTCATGCTCGTGTTTCTCCAGAGTTGGCGGGCTACCCTGATACCAGCCATCGCAATCCCGGTGGTGCTGCTCGGCACCTTTGCGATCATGGCGGCCTTCGGCTTTTCCATCAACATGCTCACTCTCTTCGGTCTCGTATTGGCGATCGGCCTTCTGGTGGATGACGCCATCGTGGTGGTGGAGAACGTCGAGCGGGTGATGCATGAGGACGGCCTGGGCCCGATGGAGGCGACGCGTAAGTCCATGGGGCAGATTGCCAGCGCGCTGATTGGCATCGGTGTGGTGCTGTCTGCTGTTTTTATTCCGATGGCCTTCTTTCCGGGCTCCACGGGGGCAATCTATCGACAGTTTTCTTTGAGTATTGCCGGTGCCATGGTGCTTTCGGTGCTGGTGGCTCTGATTCTGAGCCCCATGCTGTGTGGTCGGATACTCAAGCCCACGCACGAAAGAACCTTGCTGCAAAAGCTGTTCGGCTGGTTTGAAGCAGGCCTGGGGCGGCTGACCCGGGGCTATGTCCGGCTGGTTGGCCATACGGCGCGCCACGCCTGGCTCTACACATTGGCGTTCCTGGGCATCGTCGTCCTGGTGGCCGTTCTCTTTGTGCGGTTGCCCGGCGGGTTCCTGCCCGCGGAGGACCAGGGATTTGCCGTGGTGCAGTATCAGTTGCCCGCCGGTGCGACCCAGCAGCGCACAATCGATACCATTGAGGTTATCGAAGATTACTTTATGGAGCAGGATGAGGTGCAGGGCCTGTTCACAATCGCTGGTTTCAGCTTCGCTGGCCGGGCTCAGAACGCGGGACTGGCGTTCGTTAATCTCAAGCCATGGAGTGAGCGCGATCCCGAGACGCAAAGCGCTGGCGCCATCATTCAGAGAGCGAACCGGGCGCTTGCCGGGCTGGTGCGCGATGGACGGGCTTTTGCTTTCAACCTCCCACCGATACCGGAATTGGGGCAGGCCCTGGGCTTTGAATTGCGTTTACAGGATCGGGGTGCCATCGGGCATGAAGCACTCATGGCAGCGCAAGGTCAATTGTTGCAGTTGGCGGCCGAAAGCCCCGTGCTGACGAGTGTGCGTCCCAACGGTTTGGCGGACAATCCCCGCTACAAAGTGGACATTGATCACGAAAAGGCACAGGCCCTTGGCATAGAGTTGTCCGAGATCAGTCGACTTCTGTCGGTGACCTGGGGCTCGCAATACGTTAACGATTTTCTCCATGAGGGGCGGGTCAAGCGAGTCTATGTTCAGGGTGATGCCCCTTTCCGGATGCTGCCTGAGGATTTTGAGGCGTGGTATCTGCGAGCCGGTAACGGAGAGATGACCCCGTTGAGCGAAGTGACGAACGGACGCTGGGAGTATGGCTCACCGCGCCTTGAGCGTTTCAACGGTGTTCCGTCCCGCCAGATTCAGGGTGAGCCGGCACCGGGGTACAGTACCGGTGAGGCCATGGCGGAGGTCGAACGTTTGATCGCTCAACTCCCGGACGGTGTGGCCGGAGCCTGGAGCGGCCTGTCCTATCAGGAGCGCCAGGCCGGTGCCCAGGCATCCCTGCTTTACGCGCTGTCGGCACTGGTGGTGTTTCTGGCGCTCGCCGCGCTCTACGAAAGTTGGACCATACCCATTTCCGTGATGCTGGCGGTGCCATTGGGCGTACTCGGGGCAGTACTTGCAGCGATGGTCCGCGGCCTCCCTAACGACGTCTTCTTTCAGGTTGGCATACTGACCACCGTCGGTGTGACTGCGCGCAACGCTATACTTCTGGTGGAGTTTGCTCGAGCGCTCGAGGATCAGGGAATGAAGCTGATAGAGGCAACCAAGGAAGCGGCGCGAGTGCGCTTGAGGCCGATTCTGATGACATCGGTTGCTTTCGGCATGGGTGTGTTGCCGCTTGCTTTCGCCAGTGGAGCCGGTGCAACCACGCGTATTGCGATAGGAACGGCGGTTCTCGGCGGCATGATTTCGGCAACGATATTGGCGACGTTCTTTATTCCACTGTTCTATGTGGTGGTCCGCCGTATCACGGATTTTCTGAGTGGCTCCAGAGACCAGGATGACTCGGCTGCGGCCGCTCCCGGAGGTGCAGGCGGAGGTGTGGCTGATGATCGTTAAGGTATTGCTGGCCACTGTGATTGCGTTGTCACTTGGTGGCTGCTCACTCGCGCCGACTGTTGAGAAACCCGAGCCATCAGTGCCAGAAAACTGGTCTTCCGCACGACTTTCGGCGAACGAGAAACTCCCCCTGGATTGGTGGCGTGGCTTTGGCGATCCGGCGCTTGTCACCCTTGTTGAAGAGGCGCTTGGTGCCAACAGCGACCTGCAACTTGCTGCTGCCCGGGTCGCCGAGGCGCGGGCGCTCCTTACCGGCCAGCAGGCGGAACAATATCCGCTTCTGGAGGTAGAGGGCTCTGCGGTGCGCCAGGGGCCGAGTGAGGAGGTTGTCAACAGTGCTGGTGGTGGTCAACCCTTTAACGATATCCAGGTCGGTGGGGTGCTATCGTACGAGCTGGATCTTTGGGGGCGACTTGCGAATGCCAGCGAAGCAGCCCGGGCACGGCTTCTGGCCAGTGCAGCGAATCGCGAGGCCGTCCGACTAGCCGTGATTGGTGAGGTGGCCAATGGTTACTTCAATTTGCGTGCGCTTGATCGTCAGATCGACATCGCGGAACGCACCGTGTCATCCCGCCGCGAATCGGTCGCCCTGCAACGGGCCCGGTCCGAAGGAGGCGAAGTTAACGAATTGATCCTGCGGCAGGCTGAAGCCGAGCTTGCAGCCGCTGAATCCGAACTTCCGAGGCTTCGCCAGCAGCACACCCTTCAGAGAAACGCCTTGGCAGTGCTTCTGGGGCGAGATCCACAACAGATTGTACGGAGTGATATTTCCGTAGCAGATACCATTGATGAGATGAATGTTCCGGCCAGAATCCCTGCCGGACGGCCCGCGGACCTCATGGTCCGGCGACCTGATATTGCTGCAGCTGAACAGGAATTGATAGCGACCAATGCCGAAATCGGTGTTGCCCGGGCGGCGTTCCTGCCCAGGATTTCGTTTGAGGGGCTGCTGGGCCTGCGAAGTGCCTCCGGTGGCGACTTGTTCCAGGGCTCCGCATCCACTTGGCAGTTGGGCGGCTCGTTAGTCGGCCCGTTGCTGGACTTCGGGCGATCCGAGGCACTGGTCAATCAGGCGGAGGCGCGTCAACGCCAGGCCCTGATTGCGTATCGTCAGGCCATTCAAGTGGCGTTTCGGGAGGTGCTCGACGCTATGGCCGGGGTGCGTGGTACCGAAGATCGCTTGGAAGCGCAGGCCCGGCAGGTAGCAGCACTGCGAAGCACAACTAAACTTGCGCGATTGCGATTTGAGGGGGGCGCGTCCAGTTACCTGGAGGTGCTGGACGCTGAACGAAGCCTGTTTACAACCGAACTTGATCTCGTGGAAACGCGGCGTGATCAATTGCAGTCAACGGTTAATTTGTATCGAGCTCTGGGCGGGGGTTGGCAGAGTTCGCTACAATCTTCTGATTATGCAAACACTGACTGATTCAGACAGGCGTTTTATTGAGCGCCTCGGTCTTCAGGCTCAATCTGAAGGCTTTTCCCGCATCGCTGGGCAACTTTGGGCGACACTTATCGTGTCGGATGGTCCCGTCAGCTCATCGCAGCTTGTGGATACGTTGCGCGTCAGTAAGGCGAGCGTCAGTACGAATACGTGTTTTCTTGAAAGGCTCGGTATTGTTGAACGTCGAACAATGCCGGGTGAGCGCCAGGATTTTTTCGCAATTCGTCCCCATCCTTATGCTGCCTTGGTGGAAGGGCAGATAAAACGGCTCGAGGCCAGAAAGGAGGTGATTGCCGAAGCCAAGGCAACCATTACCAATGAACAAACGCTTGCCAAGCTGACTGATCTCGATCAGTTCTACACTCTGTATTATGAGAGCTCCAAAGACCTTCTGAAGCAACTGAAATCTCAAGTCCGAGGTCATAAAACAAAATAAAACCAAATAAAACCAAAGGAGTAGGCTCGAGCTTCATCCGGGCCTGAATGAAACGCTGGCTATGTCAGAGCAACCCCCGTCGGTGTTACTGCAAGGAGGGCCTGGACCGTTCTCACCGTTTGGAATGTCTTGTCAACGGCTCAAAACAAAGCAGGCTCGTCAATTTGCCTCTTGCAAACCTACCTACTGATAGGTAAATTAAGTGTCGTATGCTTAATGACCAACAGAGGTAATCAATGAAAATCTACGATATCGAAGGCTTCCCGAACCCGCTCCGCGTTCGCATCGCTCTGGCAGAAAAAGGCGCAACAAACCAGGTGGAATTCGTCCCGGTCGATGTCATGGGCGGCGAGCACCGTTCCGAGGCGTTCAAGACGAAAAACCCGGATGCCACCGTGCCCATGCTGGAACTTGACGACGGCACCTGCATCGCCCAGTGCAATGCCATCACCGAATATATCGACGGCGTCTTTGATGGTCCGTCCCTTATGGGTACAACCCCAGCGGAGCGTGCCCGTATCGCAATGATGAATCTGCGGGCAGAAAACGGTCTGATGAATGCCGTGGGTGCCTATTTCCATCACGCGACCCCCGGGCTTGGTCCGGATCTGGAAACCTGGCAGTGTGCTGAATGGGGTAATAAACAGAAAGAAATTGCCAGCGCAACCATGGCCTATCTTGACAGCGTTCTGGCGGACAACGAGTTTCTCGCAGGCGACAGCTTCTCGGTCGCAGACATCACCGCCTTTGCCGGCCTGGGGTTTGCGGATTTCGCGAAGGTGGACATTCCCGAGTCCCTGACCAATCTCCAGGCCTGGCGCGCAAAAGTCGCAGCCCGTCCTTCAATTGCCGGGTAATCCGAAACCTTCGGATTTAATGTAAGCGCTGAAAACATGAAGGGCACAAAAGGGAGGAATAACATGGAGATCAATGCAGATTTCTCCAAACCGGTGGTTATGCATTCCGACCAGATTGAATGGCAGCCCTCGCCCATGAAAGGGGTGGAGCGGCGCATGCTGGACCGGATCGGGGACGAAGTTGCCCGCGCCACGACCATCGTGCGTTATGCGCCGGGCAGTCATTTCTCGGCGCATACCCATACCGGTGGAGAAGAATTCATCGTACTCGATGGCGTGTTCCAGGACGAGCACGGTGACTTCCCTGCTGGCACCTACGTGCGCAACCCCCCAACCACGTCACATATTCCGGGCTCTGAAACGGGCTGCACGATATTTGTGAAACTGTGGCAGTTCGACCTGGCCGACCGCACCCAGTTCAGCAAGAATATGGAGGCCGAGCTGGGCGCCCCAGTGGGCGGCGTTGCCACCGCAAAGCTGCATGAGGACGATCGTGAGATCGTGACCTACAGCCAGCTCGATGCGGGGGCGACACTGACCTCTGAGGCGCCCGGCGGAATCGAACTGCTGGTGGTCGAAGGTTCGGCTATCAGGGATGGCGAGGTGCTGGCCAGGCATGACTGGCTGCGCCTCCCTGAAGGACACAGGTTGTCCGTGACGGCCGGGGATGACGGCGCCAAGATCTGGATGAAAACGGGGCACCTGCGATTTGCCGGGGCGCCGAGGGTATAAGCCCGGCAATAGCGGGATTGAAAAGGCAGACAGGTGAATAACCATGAACCGTGATACCAGAACAGCCCTGATGGATCTTGCCGAGCACACCGTCCGGTCACGGGGCTTTGACGGGTTCAGCTACGCGGATCTCGCCGAGGCCATCGGCATTCGAAAGGCCTCGATCCATTATCATTTCCCCACCAAGGCGAAGCTCTCCGAAGCCTTGATCGAGCGCTATCAGACCAGTCTGCAGCAGGGTCTGACCGAGATAGACGCCGCCCATGCCAGCGCCTGCGCGCGCCTCAAGGCACTCATTGCCCTGTACCGCGGGGCGTTGCATGATGGCCAGACCGTGTGTCTGTGCGTTGCCTTTTCGACCTGCCGCGAAAGCCTCTCCGACACCGTCATTGCCAGAGTCGGCGCCGTTCGCGCAATGGTTCTGCAGTGGATTACGGCAACGTTTGAACTGGGACAAAGGGATGGATCCGTCTCGGCCATCCTGGGTCCCGCCGATGAAGCGCAGGCGACCCTGGCGATGCTGGAAGGGGCCCACCTTGCCGCGCGCACCGAAGAAGACCTCGCCGTGTTTGATGCCGCAACGCGACTGCTGCGCGCCCGCTGCCAGTAACGACGGGACAGGAATCGCGCTTTGAGCGAGCGATTAAATTCGTGTTCGCTCACCCGGCGACATTTCCTGTGAGCTTTGGTCGATGTCTACCCGTACATAATCGCTACGCAAATTGACTCATAACGAGCGAAAAGGAGCAAACAGATGATGAGCACCCTGAAAACAGCACTGGCAGCAGCCACGCTGTCACTCACTGTTGCAAGTACGCAGGTACTGGCAGAAACGCAAACCAGAACCATCGAGTATCAAGTCGGCGACGAGACCTTCACCGGCTACATGGCCTGGGATGATGAATTCGGGCAAAAGCGTCCGGGCGTTCTGGTGGTCCATGAATGGTGGGGGCACAATGAATTTGCCCGGAATCAGGCAGAACGGCTTGCTTCAGCCGGCTATACGGCGTTTGCGCTGGATATGTATGGCTCTGGCAAACAAGCCGACCATCCCGATACCGCCCAGAAGTTCATGCAGGAAGCCACCCGGGACATGAGTCAGGTCAAGGCGCGCTTCATGAAGGCGATGGACATCCTGAAGAACCACGAAAGTGTTGATGCGTCCCAAATTGCGGCACAGGGTTACTGTTTTGGCGGCGCCGTGGTTCTCAACATGGCGCGCATGGGCGTCGATCTGGACGGCGTTGTCAGCTTCCACGGCGCGCTCGGCAGCCCCCTCACGGCTGAACCCGGGTCCGTGAAAGCCAGGATCCAGGTGTACACCGGCGGTGCCGACAAGCTGGTCCCCTCGGATCAGGTCGCGGGCCTGGTCAAGGAGATGCAGGATGCCGAAGTCGACCTTACACTGGTGAGCTTCCCCGGCGTGCTGCACTCATTCACCAACCCGGGCGCCGACAAGATCGCCGAAAAGTTTGGTATGCCGGTTGGTTATGACGAAGAGGCTGCCAGCCGTTCCTGGGATGGCACCATGCGTTTCTACAAGGCCATCTTCACCCAGTAACACAAGCGAGTGCAAACAAACCGAAACCGGCAGTATTTACAGTGAATTCTGGAACACCAACCGAAAAGCATGATGAGGTGCAACATGGCAACTGAGAGTTTACCACTGTTCGATGGAGACAATCGTCCAGACTATAAGTCGCTGGGCAACTCGGGGCTGTTCGTATCCGAACTGTGCCTGGGCACCATGACCTTCGGCGGCGATGAGGACATCTGGGGCCTGATCGGCCAGTTGCAGCAGGAACAGGCCGACGAACTCGTGAAGATCGCCCTGGAGGCGGGGATCAACTTTATCGATACCGCCAACATCTATGGTTTCGGCGCCAGTGAGCGCATCGTCGGCCAGTCCCTGAAGAATCTCGGCGTTCGCCGCGAAGATGTGGTGCTGGCGACCAAGGTGCTTGGCCCTATGGGGGCTGGCCCCAATGCCCGTGGTGCTTCCCGCGGCCATATAATGAGCGAATGCAAGGCGAGCCTGGCGCGCCTGCAAACGGATTATATTGACCTGTACCAGATCCACGGTTTTGACCCGGCCACGCCGATCGAGGAAACTCTGGAGGCACTGAACACCCTGGTGCAGCAAGGCCATGTGCGTTACGTGGGCCTGTCCAACTGGGCCGCCTGGCAAGTGATGAAAGCCATCGGCATCACCCGGGCCCGCAACCTGTGCCCGATCATATCCATGCAAGCCTACTACACCCTCGTAGGTCGCGATCTGGAGCGGGATATTATTCCGATGCTGGAATCTGAGAACGTCGGTCTGATGGTGTGGAGCCCACTGGCCGGGGGTTACCTGTCCGGTAAATACGAGGGGCCGGACGTTTCCGAAGAAAACCGGCGCGCCAAGTTTGACTTTCCGCCCGTCAACCGCGAGCGGGGCAGCGAAGTCATCAAGGTTATGCGGGAGATTGCCGATGGCAAACAGATCGACGGCGAACCGGTCAATGTGGCACAGATTGCCCTGTCATGGCTGCTACACCAGAAGCCTGTGACCAGCATCATCGTTGGCGCCAAGCGGCCCGAGCAGCTCAGGGACAATATCCGCGCGGCCCAAATCCGCTTGTCCGACGATGAACTGGTAGCCCTGGATGAAGTCAGCCGCCTGCCCGAGGAGTACCCTGGCTGGATGATGAAGATGATGGCGGGGTACCGGGATCCGGTAAAGCCGGGAGAATGATGTCGCCAATTGATATCACGGGTAGCCGCGCCGCTCTGGTGCGGCTACCGGGGGAGGAGAGCATGAATATATTGTAAAACGCAGAAGCGCATGCTCACTGATCGCTGCATTGTATTTGCTGGCTGTTGCAGCGCCAAGCGTGGCAGGCGAAGAATGGGAAACCAGTCTCGGGGCCGGTGCGCTCTATGCTCCTGATTACCTGGGCAGTGATGACTACGAAACCCGGGCCTTGCCGATACTGAGGCTGAGCTATGGCGATCGTTTCTATTTTAATTTAACGTTCGCGATGGGCTGGGCTGGAATGCTATTCGCCAAAGTAATTGGCGGGTCTCACCCTTCATTGGCTATACAGCAGGGCGTGACAATGATAATGATCTTCAATTACTGGAAAAGGTTGATGGCGGCGCCATTGCCGGTCTACGCATTGCCTGCGCTGATAATGCCTGGTCCTACAGCGCCACCGCACAGACACCCTTTACCGGCGACGTAAATGGTTATCAATTGGCGTTCAAGGCGCAATGGCGCGATCAACTCAGTGAGAAATGGTCCGCTTCCTTCGGACCAAGCCTGACATACAGCAGTGAAGACTGGACCGAAGACATGTTTGGCATTTCCCCGAGCGAAAGTGTCCGGTCTGGCCTGAGTACCTACAGCCCTGATGGCTACTTTCGTTTTGGTCTGACCGGCAGCATTAGGGGGCTTCTGTACAACTCTCCGAGACGATGGCGTGGGCTAGGGGGACTATCTGGAGCCACTTACCTACCTGATGTTCCTGAAAATGGCGGATGAGTACAGCAAGACGCCCTACAGTCGCGATGTGGCGGTCCCGGAGTAGTATAGCTGGCAGTCGCTCACCCGTAAGAAGGGGGCTGAGCTCGAAGTGTTGTATGTTGAGCTATTGCGTGAATTGGGCAGGCAGACCGGAATGCTTGGGCAGATCTTCACCAAGGCTCAAAACAAGATTCAGGACCCGGCCAAGTTGTACGGGGCGGTCCATTGATGAAAAAACGCTCGCCGCAAAATTATGAGTTGCGCTTGAGCACGCGGGAGCGAGCCATGCGGCTCGTGAAAAGCAAGCGTTTGTGAGAGCTTTCAGTGAACTGACGCCCAAGGGGCAAGCGAAATTACTGGCGACGTTCAGCGGAAAGCTCAAATGGGCAAAACAAGTTCTGGAGTAACCCAGTGGCGAAGCCGTTTCTGTTAACGCTCAATACCCAAGACCCTCAACCTGAAGTTCTGGATTCTGGTCAGTTGTACTGACTCGGGCATAGCCTCTGGGGCTGGTCCATCTTGGGAAGTTATCCCCGGATTATTCGCATGCAGTCAATTCCGGTGAAGAAATCCCAGCATGACAACCTTACCCTGTTTTTGTGACATAGGGCCAGGAGTGGGGCCTATCCTTCAAACCATAAATGGCTTCTTGCTCTGTACGGTAAATGTCCGTACAATTTGGGTGTGTCTTTCAAAGGCGCTGAAGAAAGAGAGAAATATTGTCCAACACAATAACGGGAGATGCTGAGGAAAACTCTTTTAAAGAGAAATTTCCAGCAGATGAAAAAATGCAGCATAAAGTCGCAAGGCTGGACCTACGATTGGATCCAGACATCAAGAACCTTGCGGCGCGGGCTTCTGCTTTAGTGGGCTCGAAAACTTTGAGCGATTTTGTAGTGCAAGCAATTCGCGAAAAAGCCAGTCGAGCAATCGAGGAAGCAGAAGTTGTGCGGTTGAACAGCGAGGCCTTTGCTGCCTTTAAGGCGACATGCGAGTCACCAGAGACAGCAAATGAAGCGTTGTCAGCAGCCATGCGCCGCCGACATAAACGGAAACAGGAAAGTGCTTTTTATAGAAGAACTGAACAAGAAACTTCACGACCGTAAAACGTTTGATTGCGGGCTTGCTGACGTCAATGAGTTCCTGAAAAAGCGGGCGAGTCAGCAAGCCCAGCAATCCATCAATAGAACCTGGGTGGCACTCGATGATGAAATGGTGGATTTTCATCCAACGCCAATAGTTGGGTTTTACACTCTAACCAGTTGTACGGTGGCTCATACAGACATCCAGGGGAACTATCCCCACTACCCATTACCCGCTTTTAAGTTAGCCTGGTTCGGTGTTCATAATGAATATCAGGGCACTCCAATGCGCGTTGGTGAAGAACTGCTAGTAGAGGCACTGCTTCAGTCTTGGGAGCTCTTTACCCACACTCAACTAGGTGTTGCCTTAGTTGTTGACCCGTTAACCCAGAAAAGTGAAGACTTTTTCCGGAAATACGATTTCCAGGAAATTGGGCGCTCTTTCCATGGTCAAGAAACTCTCTATTTGCCGATGAGAAAAATCCGACAGATGATTGAAGCGGATCTGCTTCTGGGGGCCGAGGAAAAGTTTGGCTCAAGAACGAAAGCTGAACGTTGGTTTGATACACCTGATTCACTGTTTGGTGATCTCTCGCCTCGAAAGATGATCGATGTAGTCGGTGGCGTCGGCATTTTGGAAGATGCGATCTATGAGAGTTGAAGGCGGCGCGCGTCAGCTCTGATTCTTGTTTACAGATCAGTTTCAGCTTCCTGAGCTGTTTTTACGCTATCGGGGGGAATGACATGCTCAGCGCCTGGATCAAGTTTCGAAACCAGGTTGTGTACCAGTTTTCCCTCCACTTGGCCACGTGATCTCCTGTGTCACAGACGACATGGCCCGCTTACCAGCAGGCAATAGCAGTGCCAGAGCCAGAACCTTTCGTGCCCCAGTAAAGGCCGCCATCGTATTGAAATTGGTCGTAGCGAGTCGGAAGTTGTTCGATTGGGCCTCGGTGCTCCATCAAAAGGCTACGCGGGCACCATTGAAAAATTTAAGTTGAACTGCCTGGGCTAATAATCAGATTTCCATTTAGTAGCACAATGAATTCAGACTATCCTTAATTTATCTCGTAAAAACAATGAGTTAAAATATTATAGATTAATAGAATAGGATTTTTATTTGCAATAGCCTAGAGTGATCAATGGTAACTGGATCCAGATGGGAAGATGCGTATGTCGATCAATGACCTTCTGAAACGTAGCTCCTCCCATGGTACGGAGGAAGCAGAAGTAGCTTTCTTCTCAGCTATAGAGGCTTGTGGCCTGTTCCTGAATCAGTGACTCTACGCTTGAATATACTCACCCGGGCAGGACTCAAGCCAATTTTCCCTGGAATCTAGCCAAAGCCGGTTTGTTGATGGCGGAAATGCCTAGGACAGGTTCGGTCAGCTGCCCGAGATTGATTATTTTGAGACCGGAGCCTGATGTTCCTACAATACCCGATTGCCCCGGCACAGTTTCCGGGTGATCCCAGGGTGAAGGCCGTTATTGAGCTGGCTTATCCGGAGGCTGATTCGCTAACACGGTGTCACGTCTCAAGACGAGGTGGCTGCAAGAGCGCCAAGATTGGCGTCGCCGTGAGCTGAGAAGAAGCGCTCATCTACTGGTGGACGGATGGTGTCTACAGCAATGGTTGTCTAGATGACAGGCTCTGCCTGTTGGTGATCATAGGAGTTACCGAGTATGGCCACAAGGAACTGGTCGCGGTTGAAGATGGCCATCGGGGGTCTGAAGCCAGCTGGCGAGAGCTGCTCACCGGCTTGCGGGAGCGGGGCCTGGATTATGCCTCCAAGCTGGCCGTAGGCGACAGGGCTCTGGTTTCTCTATCTGGCGAAGACCCGTGAGGGCGCTCACAAAGCCTTTGACAGCACCTTGAAGCGATTCCGGGACAAGTACCCGAAGGCCATGGAAAACCTTGAAAAGGATCGGGATGAACTGCTCGCCTTTTACGACATCCCGGCAGCGCACTGGATTCATTTGCGGACCACCAATCTGATTGAGTCCACCTTCGCCAAGGTAAGGCTGAGTACAAAGCGAACCTGGTCCTGTGGCAACCCGACACCACGTTATCGATGGTGTTCAAATTGCTCCATTCCGTTCAGAAACGCTGGAAGCGGATCAAGGGGTTCAACCAACTGAAGCTGGTGGTGAACAACGTCCAGTTTCGGGATGGAGAACGCGTGGATGATCAATCAATCTGGCAGAGACGCCGCCTTATGGCCATTTGCCAGATTTGATAATAACTCCAGATAGTGCGGATTGATGTGTAATCAAAAAAAGGGGCGTTGCAACCCCTCCCAAATTTACCCATAATTAAAGCGTTGACAATAATTACAACATACGGTGCAAGCCATGTTATCAAACGTGCTCAGTAATGCCGTGGTTTTTGCTCAGGCACACCCGCTAGAAGTATCCGATTACTTCAGTCGTCATGTCGGGCACCACATACTGGAATTTGCGGATCGGGTTTGCAGTCGCACGCAAGCCTCTCGCCTCAATTACCGTGATTTCGCTGGCCTCGGGCTGGCATCCATCAGCTACGGTGATAAGGTGAATGTTCGTTGTCCCGAACCTCGAGAGATCTACCATTTTCAGTTTGTGGCCCGAGGTGAATGCCTTTGGCGCTTCCCGGACAAGAACATTCGGCTGTTGCCTGGTCAAGCACTTATGGTTAATCCCTATGATCGAGTATCGCTAACGTATTCTGCTGATTGCGAAAAAGTTATTGTTACAGTGCCTCCAGCGCTGATCAACGAAATATGCCTTGATCAGGCAGGCTCATTGCCTCGTGAAGGGGTTAAGTTTTCATCTGATGTTATAGACTTGAGTGAATCGGCATGTTTCCTGAGGTTGCTGGATGTGCTGTTAGCAGAGGCCAATGGCAGCGAGTTGGGTCTGGAGCATGTGCAGCGGCCCTATCGCGAAATTCTGATCCGCAAGCTGCTGCATCAGTTCAGCAGCAATATTGCCTCCGAGCATGACCTACACGCCAATGATCCCAGTTTTTGCCACCTCTTGGCTTACATCGAGACCAATATCCGCGCTGACCTGAGCGTTGAAGAACTGGCGCAGGTGGGGAATGTGAGTACCCGCACCGTCTACAACTTGTTTGCCAAGTATTTTAGTGTGACGCCGAAGCTGTTCATCAAGCAAGCCAAGCTGAAAAGCCTGCGTGAAGATTTGGCCGGTGGCAAGGCTATTCGCAATGTGACGGAAGTTGCTTTGGACTACGGCTTTACCCACCTTGGGCGTTTTTCATCCGACTATCGCAAGATGTTTGGTGAGCTGCCGTCGGAAACGCTGCAGCGCAGGCGCTGAAGCCACTGAATGCCACCAAGTGGTAGCTCACTCGGTTAATATGAGCGGCACGCCTGATTTAGGCGTGCCGTTTCAGTTGTGGCTGACCGCAGATCTCATCCGTGACCTTCTGTACGCAGGTTATCAGCTGTTGCCGTAGCGGTGAACCCGAGGTGATGTCGGTGTCGCAGGCCATCCCTATCAGGCTGACGGCCGATGAGATGTGGCCGTTGATATCGTAAATGGCGCTGCCCGCCACGTTCAGGTCCGGTAAGTAGTCGCCGTAGAAACAACACAGGTTGTCGTTCCTAACCTGAAGCAGGTGTTGTCGAAACTGTTCGCGCTCAAGGGCACGGCCGCCATGACGAGGCAGGGCCGGTGGATGCTGGAAAAACTGCTCCAGTATCTCTTCACGGCGCTCATGGGGTAGGCTGGCAAGGAAAATTCGGCCTGACACTGAGAAGAAGGGAGACAGTTCCAGCCCCAACCGTATATTGACAGCGACGGGAGAGGTGGAGTCCAGCCATTTGATTACCAGCGGCGCATGGCCGTTCCAGATTGTCACCGATACGGTCCTGTTGCTGGCCTTATTCAGCTCTTCAGCCGCACTGAAAACCAGTCGAATCGGATCGATGCGGCGAATGGCTGCTACTCCGAGTGTCAGGCAGGATCTGCCCAGCGTGTAGCCGTTGCCGGTGTCATGAGCGATATGGCCCATGCGCAGCAGGCTGACCAAGTACTTGTGCAGTCGGCTGGGCGAAAGCGACAGCCGGTCGGACAGGTTTTTGAGGGTCACGGGCCTGGGTGACTCTGCAATGGTATCCAGAATTCGCAAGCCGATCTCAAGAGAACCGATCCCTTGACGTGGGGGGTTGGCATTTTTTTCTATTTCTGCAGTCATAGGCGGGGTCCCTGTAGTGCTGCTTGGATGGGGGATTGTACTCGTAACCGATCCGGATCGGGTGGCAAGTAAGTTGTTCAGACAGCGAGGTTGGACTCAACCTCGTCCAGCCGTGCCATCAGCTGCTCGGAATTGTCACTGAATATCAACCTGCCTTGGTCACTTGCCGCCATATATCGCTCATTTCACTGAATGCTTATCCGGGACTCTGGGAATAATTCAGGCTGTTGCTTTCGGTGTTGTTAATAGTGTGATGCATTCCAAAATATAACATTTGCAGTACCAGGACAAAGAATGCGCTGTCCGGATAGTCACCCCAGGGGACTTATATCATTATCAAGAAGAATAAAGGAATCCACGCAAGGCAATCGAATGGCAAAAGTAGGCAGCGTTATCAAAGACTACGACGAAAAACACCTTTGTCGTGACCGTTGGGGCATGGTTGTTGATCCTGAGTTGTTCGAGCACAGACGAAGAATGCGGGGGGGATAGTAACGTCTGTCTGGCGCATGGAAACCAGGGCACAATTTTAACAGTTAGTCCAAGACGCAATCTGGTCAGAAGGTTAGGCAGTAGTGCGTTCTCGTATTCCGCTTGACTCCGGGGTCGGAATGTATTTGATGCGGGCGCAATAATCAATAACTATTAAATGTCGAGGGGGAGTGATGCAGCAAGAAAGAAGAGAGGCCTCTATTTGGTCTGGAAAAGTGTTCAGCTCTGGGTGGGTAGAAGCGCGGGGTGGTGTCTGTGATGTTACCGATCCATCCAATGGCGATCTGCTTGGCGTTACGGGCATTGCAAATGGTGAGGATGTCGCCGCTGCTGCGCAGACAGCCAGGCGAGCTCAAAAGGGGTGGGCTGCAATACCCTTCAGTGAAAGAGCCGAGATTGTACGAAAGGCTGCGGAAAAACTGAAAGAGCGCGAAAATGAGTTCGCCGATTGGAACGTTCGGGAATGCGGCGCGATTCGACAGAAAGGCTTGTGGGAGGCCGGGATTACCTATCAGCAGATGCATCAGGCTGCGAGTTTGGCGTTCTTGCCTGATGGTACGTCGTTTCCATCGGCCGTTGCAGGGCGGCTGAACCTTTGTCAGCGAGTTCCAGTTGGCGTGGTCGGTGTGATTGCACCGTGGAACTTCCCGCTGTTCCTGTCTATGCGTTCGGTAGCGCCAGCGTTGGTGCTGGGTAATGCCGTAGTCTTAAAACCCGACCCTCAGACTGCCATCACTGGAGGCGCGCTCATTGCTGAGATATTTTCCGAGGCGGGTTTGCCAGATGGCGTTCTCCACGTCCTTCCGGGGGGGGCAGAAGCGGGGGAGTCAATGGTGGCGAGTCCAGAAATTGACATGATTTCTTTTACCGGGTCGACCCAGGTGGGTCGGTTGATTGGAGAGAAATGCGGGGGAATGTTGAAAAAGGTTGCGCTTGAGCTCGGCGGAAACAATGTCCACATCGTTTTGCCTGATGCAGATCTTGATGGAGCCGCCAGTTGCGCTGCATGGGGCACATTTTTACATCAGGGCCAAGTGTGCATGGCCGCTGGGCGTCATCTGGTGCATCGTGACATTGCGCAGGAATACGCAGAGAAACTTGCGCTACGTGCTCGGAATCTGGTGGTTGGAGATCCGAAAACGGATCAAGTACACCTCGGTCCTCTTATCAACGATAAACAAGTGGCACACGTCCATGCTCTCGTAGAATCTGCGCAAAAGGCCGGCGCAAAGATCTTGGCGGGAGGTGCCTATCAGGATCGCTACTACCAAGCTACCGTGCTCATGGACGTAACGCCGAAAATGGATGTTTTCAAGTTGGAAACTTTCGGCCCAGTGGCACCAATCACAGTTGTCGACAGCGTAGAGGAAGCCATCGAATTGGCAAACAGTTCGGAATATGGCTTGGCTGCGTCTATTCACACTAACCCGAATTTCTCATGAGGGGATAAAAGAAAGCGGCTGAAAGTGTTAAAATTTCAGGACCTTACACCATCAATCAACACCAACAACCGCTATCCAAAATGGTACCTCAAAAACTGACCTTCTCGCCACTTTCCCGCCGCCAGATTGAAACCGACTTCTCCGGAGGCCATATCACCTCCGATGCCGGCTTGCTGTTACTGCGCGAAGTCGACAAACAACACCGGTTAACCCAACGGCTGGCCGAGACGCTGACCGACCAGCGGGATCCCCGGATGATTCGTCATGAGCTCAAGTCCCTGGTCCGGCAACGGGTCTACGGTGTGGCCGGTGGCTACGAAGATCTGAATGATCATGAAGCGCTTCGCTTTGATCAGGCACTACAAACCGCCACGGGGAATGCCTCGACTCTGGCCGGCAAGTCCACGCTTTGTCGAATGGAGCAGGCGATGGATCGGCAAACCATTGTCAAAGCGCATGAGTTGCTCTGGCACCACTTTATCGAGCAGCATGAGAAGCCGCCCAAGGAAATCGTGCTGGATTTTGACGGCACCGATATTCCGGTGCACGGCGACCAGCCGGGTAAGTTCTTTAACCGGTATTACGACCATCACTGCTACTTCCCGCTTTACGTCTTCTGCGGTAGGCACTTGCTGGTGAGCTATCTGCGCACCAGCAATCGAGGTGATGCCCGGCACAGCTGGGCCATTCTGGCGCTGCTGGTGCGATTTATTCGCGAGTATTGGCCACAGACCCGGATCGTGTTCCGGGGCGACTCCCACTTCAGCAAGCCCCGACTGCTGGCCTGGTGCGATCGCAACCAGGTGGATTACATCGTAGGCATGGCCCGCAACCAGCGGCTGGAGGCGCTTGCCGCCCCAGCCATGGACAAAGTCCGGACCTACTACGAGGCTCATGGCCATAAGCTCGCCAGCACCTTCCGCTTCCGCTACAAAGCCCGAAGCTGGCATAAGCCACGCTGGGTGGTTGCGCGCCTGGAATATGGCCCTCAAGGCCCGAACCCCCGGTTCGTTATCAGCTCCCGCTACGATGACGGATTCAAGCTCTACTACGAACAGTATTGCGCACGGGGTGATATGGAGAACCGGATCAAGGATCAACAACTGGATCTGTTTGCCGGTCGCACCTCCAGCACACACTGGTGGACCAACCAGTGGCGGCTGATCTTATCCGGCTTCGCCTACACCCTGTTCGAGCGTTTGCGGGTGCATCTGAAAAACACGCCCTTCGAACGTATGAGTGCCGGCACCTTGCGCTTGAAGCTGATCAAGGTTGGCGCAGTCATCATCCGCAACACCCGCCGAATACGGGTGTTGATGAGTGATAGCTATCCACACAAGAACGATCTCTCAGCACTGGTTCAGCGCTTGGTGCCCCAGTAGATAATCGGGCTCCCCCGGCCCGATACCAATGGGGGAAAGGGGGAGTTGTGCCTGAATGCCGGAAACTGGCTAAATAATCGCCAACTTCGACCATGACCACTCGGATCTGGCACTACCAGGCTTGGTCTGCGAAGGTTGTTGGAGCACTATGAGAAATCCGGGCTAAGTCCTTGGCGACGGGTCTGGAGATTGCGAGGAACTTAAAAACAGGGATGGTTCATATCAATGACCAGCCGATCAACTGTGAGCCACATGTTCCTTTTGGAGGAATGGGAGCCTCGGGTAGCAGTGGAAGGTTTGGCGGACTTGCGAGTATTGATGAATTTACTCAGTCTCAATGGATCAGCATGGTTGAAAAGCCCTCCATTTACCCCTTCTGACCTGGTTGGATAGGTCAGGTTAAACAAAACCTTTGATGATTAATATATTTGATAATCCGTTATTACAATAAATAAAAGGAGGAAAATATGGATACCATTCGTTACTACCTGATTCCACTTGTCAGCGCTTGCGGGGCATTGGGCTTTTATTATGGAGGAGATTGGGTTTGGCTCGGGGCTGCAACCTTTCCCTCGCTGATGATACTGGATGTTTTGTTACCTAGGGATTATGAAGAGAGAAAGGTAAGTCCTTTTTTTGCAGACCTTACTCAGTACCTGCAATTACCATTAATGATTGCTATGTATGGGTTTCTTATTTTCGGCGTCAGGGAAGGAAGGATTGACCTTGGTGAACCCGTGCAATTTCTGGGAAGCATTCTTTCTTTGGCTTGGCTTAGTGGGGTACCTACACTTCCAGTTTCGCACGAATTGATGCACCGGCGGCACTGGTTGCCGCGGAGAATGGCGCAATTATTGGCAACCTTTTATGGTGATCCAAACCGAGATATTGCTCATGTCAACACGCATCACCTAGAGCTCGACACGCCGCTGGATAGCGATACCCCATTCCGTGGCCAGACAATGTACAGTTTCGTGGTCAGTGCAACGGTTGGTTCCGTCATGGATGCAGCAAAAATTGAAGCTGAGACCTTGCGTCGAAAAGGAAAGTCGCCGTGGCATTTGTCAAACAAAATGTACCAGTATGTCATGCTCCTGATCGCTCTGCCTGGCGTGGTAACTTATTTTGGAGGGGCAGAGTCGGGACTGGTTACAATTATTTCAATGCTGATTGCGAAAGCGATCGTTGAGGGCTTCAATTATTTTCAACACTATGGGTTAGTGCGCGAAATCGGCCACCCTATCCTCCTGCACCACGCTTGGAACCACATGGGAATGATCGTCCGCCCGCTGGGATGCGAGATCACGAACCATATTAACCATCACATTGACGGCTATACACGGTTCTACTACCTGCACCCGGAAAAGGAGGCTCCCCAGATGCCCTCACTATTCTTGTGCTTTCTGCTTGGACTTGTTCCGCCTCTTTGGGAGAATCTCGTTGCAAAGCCGAAATTGAAGGATTGGGATCTGCAATATGCCACGCCCGGTGAGCGAAAGTTGGCCATGGAGGCTAATAAAAATGCCGGATGGCCACAGTGGATACCAGAGGCAGCTTAATAATTTTATTAAACTGATGGCGGTTCATGTCTAGCAATCTCGACTGAAAGCATTGGGATTGCTAGCACTTGATTGGGAAGAATGGCCACGAGGTTAATAGCAGTCAACGTATAGAATTTTTTTGATGTTGGCCGTAGAAGCCTATGGAGCAAAATGGCTCTACGGCCTTTTTTGTCAAAAGAATTTGTGTGCCGGCGGACGCATCATCTCCCTGTTGCCATAAACGCCTGGAACAAAGATATCGTTCTGGTATTTTCACAAGTAATGACCACGAAATTTTAATGATGGACGCTTGAATATGTTTGAGAAAATCATTGGCCTATTTGCGCCTTCTCGAGAGCTAACTGTTTCTGTGAGAGGGCAAGGAGTGGAATTTAAAGTTCCACGAGGTCAGACGATTTTGGAAAGTGCACTGCATCATGGCCTGGCGTTTCCACATGATTGCAAAGTCGGAAGCTGTGGTTCGTGTAAATATAAACTGGTCTCGGGGAAGATAAGCGAACTGGCATCATCTGCTATGGGACTAAGTGGTGATTTATATCAGTCTGGGTATCGGTTGGGTTGCCAGTCTATACCTAAAGAAGACCTGGAAATTGAACTGGATTCAGAACTCGGAAGGGCCATTGTTCCGGAAGAGACGATAGCCTTGATCAGTGAACAGAAAACTCTGGCACACGATGTAATCGGATTGACTCTCATGCCAGAAAAACCAATAGCTTTTAATCCTGGTCAGTATGCTGATATTGAATACACAGAACTGTCTGTTGTAAGAAGTTATTCATTTTCGACCCCCGCCCAAGCTGACGGCAGCCTGAACTTTCATGTCCGCCTAGTGCCAGGAGGCGTTTTCAGTGGTTGGCTATTTGGTGGTGATCGAACTGGGACCACCGTTACGTTGCGAGGCCCGTACGGACAGTTTGGGTTCCATGAAAGCGACGACGTGATGGTCTGCGTGGCTGGTGGAACGGGGCTCGCACCCATTAAATGCATTTTGGAGAGCATGACCGGAACCCAACGCGAGCGTGATGTTTTCTTATTTTTTGGGGTGCGGCAGCAGCGTGATTTATATTGCCTTGAACAAATTCAAGCGCTTCAACGGGATTGGGGTGGACACTTAGAGCTTATTCCAGTGTTGTCCGAAGAACCGGCGACATCCTCCTGGAAAGGGAAACGAGGCATGGTGACTGAATATTTTCAAGAATATCTGCAGGGGCGGTCGTGTGAAGCATACCTCTGCGGGCCACCGCCGATGGTTGACGCGGCTGAGACCGAGCTTCTTCGACTTGGTGTGGCGCATGGATCGATATATGCAGATCGTTTTTACAATCGAACCGCTGCGACCGCGCAATAGTGCCAGGAGTGTAAGGGGGAATTACCTTTTTGGTTAAGCACATCCGGAAAAGAGTGTGTTGAGCTTGGCGAGAGATGATGAGTGGTTTTTAAACTGTGTGATGATTCAAAAACGGAGACCAAAATGAAAATAAAAGCAGCAGTTGTTCGTCAAAAAAGTGGTCCATTTGAACTCGAAGATTTAGTCCTTAATGAGCCTGCTGAGGATCAAATTCTGGTTCGAGTGGTTGCGACGGGAATGTGTCATACCGATCTGATTTGTCGTGATCAGCATTACCCGGTTCCTCTCCCGATGGTGTTTGGGCATGAGGGGGCTGGCGTGGTTGAGAAGGTTGGATCTTCTGTCAAAAAAGTACAACCGGGCGATCATGTTGTTCTGACTTTTTATACTTGTGGTGGTTGTGAAGCATGCCTTTCCGGTGATCCCACAAGTTGTGCCAACTCTTTCGTCCCCAATTTTATGGGGCGCTCAGTTACCGGTGAGTGCACCATTCACGAACACAATGGAGAGGAAGTTGGGGCGAGTTTTTTTGGGCAGTCTTCCTTTGCGACCTATGCTTTGTCTTACGAACGCAACACTGTGAAGGTCACTAAAGACGTCCCACTTGAACTCCTTGGGCCGCTCGGGTGCGGCATTCAGACGGGCGCAGGGTCTGTTCTTAATGCACTCAATCCTCCTGCGGGCTCCGCTATCGTGATCTTTGGTGCTGGGGCCGTAGGTCTTTCTGCAGTGATGGCTTCCGTCGTGGCCGGATGTACGAAGATTATCTCCGTCGATGTCAAGGAAAATCGCCTGAAATTAGCTCATGAGCTTGGGGCGACCCACGTGATTGATGCAACAAATACTGATCCAGTTGAGGAGATCAAGAAACTGTGCGCTGATGGGGCTCCGTATGTGCTGGAAACCAGCGGTTTGCCTTCCGTGCTGTCGCAAGCGATCTTGAGCTCCGCCGTAGGTGGTGAGATCGGTATTGTTGGTGCACCACCAATGGGGACCACAGTCCCTGTTGATGTTAATTTTTTACTATTTAACCGTAAGCTCCGAGGAATTATTGAGGGTCAAGCTGTTTCGGATATCTTTATTCCAAGATTGGTGGAGTTGTATCGCCAAGGAAAGTTTCCGTTTGATAAATTAATTAAATTTTACTCATTTGATGAAATTGATCGAGCTGCGGAAGATTCGGAAAAAGGAATAACACTTAAGCCGGTAATTTGTATCGTTTAAAGGGATAAGAGTTCCTTCAAGCCTCGGTGCGCTGTTCTTACGGATAGCGTACAACCTCCTAATAAGTCGAAAGGCTTATAAATCCAGTTTTATGCCGTTTATGCTAAAAGGAGGCATGATCGGTTGATAAGCTGAAATCATGGTTCATTAAACAAAAATAAAAAGGTGGTGAAAGGATATGCGATTTAAAATATTCAATAAATGCATTATCGGTCTGGTTCTGTATGTGATCTCATGCTACGCGGTAGCGACGGAGGGATTGTTACTAGAGGGATTTGGAGCGATTTCCAGGGGTATGGGAGGAACGGCCGCATCTCATTATGTCGGGCCTGCGTCAATGATGGTTAACCCGGCGACGATGGGTTTGTCCGATACGACAGGTGAAGTGTTGCTAGGGTTCGACCTGATTACTACGGATATTAGCGCGACGAATCTTGGCACAGGTGAAAAGGTATCATCGAGTACGCGCTCACATAATCGAGGGCCATATGTAGCCCCTCAGATTGCTTTCACCAGTAAAGTTTCAAATTGGACCTTTGGTGCGGGCATGTTTGCTCAAGCTGGAGTGGGTGTTGAATATGGTGAATCTAGCTTTTTGTCGCGCGGCGATATTGGTGAGACGGGCTATGCTGCCGGTGCTGATACGGGGCTCGAGAATGCAAGTCGTCTGTTTATTCTCGACATACCGCTTGCTGCGAGTTTTAAGGTTAATGACGATCTCTCCGTCGGTGCAACCCTGGATGCAAAGTGGACAGGTTTGAATCTTGATTATTTGTTTGGAAGTAAACAGTTGGGTAGTCTCATTGGGGATGGCCGCGCGTCCGGGTCGCTACTGGGATTGGTCGGGACTTTACCTGATCCACGCGGAGTACACATAAGCGTCAGCAAAAACAAAGAAGTCTCAAGTGGTGTTGATGGTTGGGGGTACTCGGGTAGATTAGGTATGGCGTACAAGGTGACGCCCAAAACAAATTTGGGCATTTCCTACATGTTCAAGAGTAAAATGAACGATTTGAAAGGGAACGGAACGGTCACTGCGGTTGACGGTATCGTGGGAAATATACCTATTGAAGGACAAGTACGAGTTTTGGATTTTAATAGTCCTGCCAAATTGGATGTAGGGGTGAGTCATCAATTCACTGACAAATTCCTGGTCGCTTTAGATCTGTCTCGGGTTTTCTGGAAGGACGCCCTGAAGGATATTAAGGTGGGGTTTGCCAGTGACGCCGGAGATGTTGATCTGAAGCTTCCTCAGAATGCCAAGGATCAAACGATAGTGGCGATTGGAGCGTCGTATGCCGCGACCCAAAATTTAACGTTGCGGGCAGGATACCGTCAGGCTACGCAGCTATTCAATGGTGAGGGGTTGTTGGCCCTGATTCCAGCAGTTCTGAAGAGGCATGCAACCTTAGGCATTAGCTACCAAGTTTCAAATTCAGGCAGGTTCGATGCCGCATACTCTCGAGCCTTTGAGCAGAGCATGACCAACCAATCGGATTTTAACACCTCATCAGCTGTCAGGTCGTCCATAGCGCAAGATAATTTTGTTTTTGGCTATACCCATTCATTCTAATTAGAATTTACTACTTCGTGCGTAAGTAAGCGGGAATGTTTATGCAGGTTCGTCCGAAGCTTCTGGAAGTATTGGTTGGCGCACTTCCAAGATTCCGTTAAAGCACCAGATGAACGACCTGCTGAGAGATCAAAACTAGAAGACACTGTTGTCGTGTGCGGTTGAAGAACCGCAATCATCCCGGCACCATTCCCAAAACTACGCTCCACGCGGAGAGCAAAAATTTCACCATAACTCAGACCATCGGAGTGATAAGCCAGGTTCTCAAAGCCTCGGAACCGTTTGCAACGCGCTCAGAGAATTCGACAGAGGACTCTGCGTCTACGGAAGCGTCGGACTGACCCTTGCGAAGAGCCCAGAGGGGTCGATAATGGTTATGAACGGTTTTGTCGATGGGATCGACTCTAACGATTTCAAGATGAAGATAGTGTCAGCGATCCGATGCGGCGAATCAGTGATGACTGAGCGAATCGATGATCTTTGCGACGCAAGTGGCAAAGTCTTGGCCGGCCTGCGTCTGATGAGTATTTTCCAAGTCAAAGACAGAAAGATTACCGCTTGGCGTGACTATTTCGACACAGCACCATTCAAGGGCTGAGGTATTTTTGCTCGTTTATAGGAGGACGGCTATGGTTGTGCGCTGATGGACCTTAGCCGCGCTTCGTGTCCCAAAATGGCGTGAAACGCGATTTAGTTACGGAGTCGGTCACCCCTCGTTTCTACGCTGTATTGTGCGATAGGGCGGGGTGTTTGGGGGCGGTCAGTTCTGACCGTCATTCTAAAAACATTACAAATTGAGGATGAATCGATGGAACTTATACAGTGGGCATTCTGGGTGCTGGCTGCTGCTGCTGCGGGCGGGCTGCTGTTCGCGCTGCTGTCGGCAATGAAGGTGCGTTATCCCTCATGGTTCGGCGTGGGGCATGGCGTGCTGGGCTTTGTCGGTCTCATAATGCTGGGATATGCCTTGTATACCGCCGGACCCGACGCCACGATTCCGCAGACCGCATACTGGGCGCTCGGCCTGCTGGGCGCGGCGTTTCTGGGTGGGGCGTTGTTTTTTGGCGTGGTGTTCCGCCAGGCCAAACCCTGGTGGGTGATCCTGAGTCACGGCGGCTTGGCGCTGGCCGGCGTCGTCGTGCTATTTTTTGCCGCTTACTGAGGTGGGGCGCGTCCCTTCCTGGCGACTTGCACCATTACTGAGCCTCCGGGCCGTCGACGTGAGCAACCTGTCGTTTTCGGGGTATTTCGAAAAGGTAATTCCCCCATTTTTAACGGAGTTCAAAAGTAGACCTCAGGCCAGCATGGCCAACTTCTGTTGAGGAGTAATTCCTCCGAGTCCCATATTGGGTCGTTCGTGATTGTAGTGCCAGAGCCAGCGAGTGGCATAATCCTGGACTTCTTCGGTGCTGTCGAACAGATATTGTGCCAGCCAATCGTAACGGACCGTTCGGTTGTAGCGTTCGATATAGGCGTTCTGCTGCGGCTTGCCCGGCTGGATAAACGCCAGCTTGATCTCAAGCCGTTTACCTTAAGTGGTGCTGGCTTGGGTGACAAGGCCGACGAAAGCGCTATACTACTGGATATCCAGACAGTATGGCGCTTTTTTTATGGGTTCGATATCTGGCCAGCAGCAACATCCCCGCATCCCTCTTCCAGTGGCTGGCATTCAGGTCAATGGGTGCCGCAATCCGACATGTGAAAGCTTTTTGGCACTGACTCCTGTCAAAAATTCTGATGGAGCAGTTGAAGTTAGCCTCGGCGCTTACGAGAAAGGGAGTGGTCTCTTTCAAGTGTCCGGAACCGGTAAAGGAACCTCATCGATTTTCTGTTTAAAGTGCCGTGAGAAAAAGCGCGATGGACTTGAGGTTGGCGCAATTTCTACCTCACTGAAAAGCAATCAGGCTGTGGTTGAAGAGTTAAACCGAATTTCACGTCATTTAGATCCAAAGATGCCTTCTTGTCCAAATGCCGACTGTGATAGCAATATAGGTAACGTCGCCGGATCAGTCAAAAGAAATGGCCGAACGGCATCCGGCAATCAGCGCCTGAAATGTGGGGTTTGCGGCAAAGGTTTTACATCGCGCCCAAAAACCCGGAAGCATTCCAAGCCTCACATTGACATCCAGATACTTAAGCTTCTCGTTAGCAAGGTTCCTATTCGCAGAATCGCGTTCCTCTGTGACATATCCACGAAAACTGTTTACGACAAGATTCGGTTCCTCTATCGGCAGTGTCAGGAATTTTCAGCCGGTAGAGAAAGGGATCTTGAGAACAGAGCGTTCAGGAGAATGTATTTTTGCACGGATCGTCAAGTTGTGGTGAGCAACTGGACCAAGCGAGAGGACAAACGAAATTGCGATATCTACGGGATTGCTACAGCGTGCAAGGATACCGGTTACGTATTTGCCTTTAACTTTAATTTCGACGGCAGTGTCGATGCAGAAGAAATTGAGAAGGACGCTGAGGCGATTGGCGAATATGAAACCCCTCGACACCACCGAAAGTACGCCCGTGTATGGCTACGGCAAGAGTTCAATGAGTATTTGAAAGGGCTCCCTTCGAAACAGGACCTCCCAGTTGGAGGAAGCTTGAAGGATGAGGTCCAAATAAGGACTCTTGCCGACCAGAAATTGAATCTAAGTGACTCATCGGAACACTTTGACCGCACCAATATTCTTCCGCCCAAAGGTGTGCTGATTCACAATGAGTACACGATGATGGCACATTTCTTTCTGTTAAAGCGGCTTTTCCAGAGTACCGAAAAGACCCGGTTTTTTATGGATCTTGATAGTGGCATGAAGGCAGCCTATCTATCTGCTTTTCGTGAGATGGTTGCCGAAGGTAATTCGGACGGTTTTCTGATCCGAGCCGCGAAGAACAAAACTGTTGATGAAAAAGAAAAGATCGTCGCCAGATTCCGGAAAATGGTTTCGGTTATGTCCGGGGTGCCACTTCGTAGCCTGACCTATCAGGATATCGTTGATGTTTCGAACAACATCATACTGGAGCGTCTTCAAAAACCGATTCGGATTCCAAAGTCTCCTGAGAAATGGATTGAGCATCCAGGTGCCTCGATGGCAGAGCCAGAAAAAATGGTGGCAGCAATCACTGATGTTGAAAGGCTTGATCGTGAGCACCAGGCAAATTTATATAGGATTGCGACGCTGGCACCGGTTGATCGCTTTTTCATGAAGATTCGTCGATTCTCGACATATTTTGAGAGACCTTTCACTTCGGGAACCAGCAAAGGCAGAACCTGGTATGGCTACTCAGCCTACGATCCCACCATGTATACCATGATTGGTGAGATTTTCCGGGTCTACTACAACTACTGTAGCGAAAAGAAGACAGGTCAAACTCCAGCGATGAGGCTTGGGCTCGCGAGAGGTCCAGTCGAAGTGAAAAAAATCGTTTATCTCAATAACCGGCGTTAGACAGGGATTTATTCTCAAGATATGTTCAGAAATTTTGACAAAAAAAGAGCCAGTGATTATCGGTCACTGGCTCTTTTTATTTTGGCCGCCCCGGAAGCGAGCACCACTTAAGGTAAACGGCTTGGCTTGATCTCCCGTTTTTCAGCCCAGGCTGACAGCTTGCCGCTTATGTACTCAGGTCCGTTGTCACAGCGGATAGAACGCGGTTTACCCCGCCACTCAATGATCTGCTCCAGTGATCGGATAACCCGCTCTGCCGGAAGCGAGAAGTCCACTTCGATGCCAAGCCCCTCGCGGTTAAAGTCATCGATCACATTCAGCAGCCGGTAACTGCGTCCGTCGTTGAGCTGGTCGTGCATGAAGTCCATCGACCAACTGTCGTTGATCATTTCCGGCACAGCCAATGGTTCCGGCTTTTCACGAACCAGACGCTTCTTGGGCTTGATGCGCAGATTCAGTGTAAGCAATGGGATGGACTCCTCCTCACCTCACCGGCATCTACGTGGCAAAATGGTGAGTGATTAGCCAACCATCATGAAGATGAGGAGAAGCCCAAGTGAACATTATCCGTGTCGGTGTTGATATTGCCAAATCAGTTTTCCACGTGCACGGCGTAGACCGTCACGGCCAAACTCGATGGCAAGGCAAGTATTCTCGCAGCAAGTGGCTTGATGCCCTCAGCCGAAAAGTACCGGCCGGCGCCGAGATTGGTATGGAAGCCTGCGCGTCATCACACCACTGGGCTCGGGAACTCCAGAAGCGGGGGTATCATGTTCGGTTGATTGCCGCCCAATTTGTCAAACCTTACGTCAAGAGCAACAAGAACGACCGAGTAGACGCGGAGGCAATCTGCGAAGCCATGAGTCGCCCGAACATGCGATTTGTCGCTCCAAAGACGGTCGCTCAGCAGGATATTCAGGCTGCACATCGGATCCGGGAAGAGCTTGTGGGGCAGCGCACGGCCAAGGCCAACCAGATCCGGGGTTTAGTGGGCGAGTACGGTATTGTAGCGCCAGTGGGCATCCAGCAGCTGCGCCGGGCCTTACCAGGCTGGCTTGAAGATGCTGAGAGCGAGCTTACCGATAGTTTCCGCATTCTGCTCAATGGGTTGGCCGAGGACCTCCGGCATCTTGATGATCGCATCACAGCCCTTGATGACCGGATCACTGAGAGTGTCAGGCAGGATCCTGTAGCAAAGCGCTTAATGACATTACGCGGCGTGGGGCCGCTCACAGCCAGTGCCTTGGCAGGTGCCCTGGGCGACGGGAAGGCCTTCCGCAAAGGACGAGACTTTGCCGCTTCTCTTGGATTGACACCTCGACAGCACAGCACCGGGGGACGGGATCGTCTGTTAGGGATCAGCAAGCGCGGCGACAGTTACCTGCGCAAGCTGCTCGTTCACGGAGCACGGGCCGTGTTGCGTCATGTTGAGAGCAAAGACGACGGACTGAGTCATTGGCTCAAAGCCCTTGCCGCCCGGAAGCATGTCAATGTGGCAACGGTGGCATTGGCCAACAAAACAGCCCGTATTGCCTGGGCGCTGGTACACAACGAGGAAGCCTATAACGAAGGGCTCTCAGCGGCAGGAGTTTGAGTGGGTAGCTGCAAGGCTGAGTGTGCCAGGGTAACAACCGGCAACTTTTCAGGAGACGTCCAACACCACGATTGCATGGCATTTTGATTGATGGCGAACAGGTCGAACCGGCGCTGGGAAACCCCTAATGAACGTGGAGCCTTGAGCTCGTGTAAGCGATTGGGAACCAGTGCGCGGATAGCCCATCAGGGTCCGATGCCTACAGGGACGGCATCATTAAAGAGACCGAATACACGTAGGCAGTCGTACCTTAGTCGCGATCAGACAAAGTGCTTGCAATAGAGGAGGAGTCCATACACGTTCATTCCACGACGTAGTTGACCTACTTCACGTCACGCAGTGGCCTCATAACTCCGGCGAGACCTTGTACTGTTTGGTGCCGTCCTCGGCTAACACGATCACACTCTTGCGGTTGATCTTGGTGACGATGCCCAGCACGGGTCCGTCCCGGCCCTCGAAGGTCACTTTCAGGCCCACCCGCAACTGGCTCAGCGCCTGCAGATTTTCCTGATCCCACAGTTCGTCGATGCGCCGGCAGATGTATTGGTTCAGTTCCAGCAACTGGTCGATGCTCATGTCTTCAATGCGCATGAACGGCCTCCGGCTGTTTGCTCTGTCGGCCAGGATGGCGCGGATCGATCAGCGCCCGTAGCGGATTTTCGGCAAACCGAGTTTTCCAGAGTCGCGGTGTCAGATCCACCACTTCACTGGCCGGATGCTGGCTGATGCGTTGCAGCACGTCCACCAGGTAAGTGTAGGGGTTAATATCGTGCAGCTTGCAGGTGCTGATCAGGCTCTGGATGATGCCCAGGTGTTCCGCGCCCAGTTCGGTCCAACTGGCTGTTTGCGGGATCACTGCGCAGTGGTCAACGGGCAGCTGCGGTCATGACACTGATCCAGTCAGCCAAGCTGAACGGCCATGATCCCTATGCTTACCTGAAAGATGTGCTGACCCGCCTTCCGACGCAGAAGAACAACGCCATCGACGAGCTATTGCCCCACAACTGGAAGCCGGCTATACCTGACAAGGTGTGATGGGCGGCCGCTTAGTACGCCAGGAAAAGCTGGCAAAAGATAGTGGGTGAAAGTCCCGCACGGGGTAAGGCCTAGCCAGCTGCCCCGGCCCCGAGTCATGCGCACCCGATCGCGAGGTCGCGTGTGAAGTGTTGACAGGGGAAACCATGGGCTCGGTATTGAGCTGCGAAACCCAATTCTGGAGAGCGGATGTTGTTAAGCGAAACAGAAGGCAACAATCATCTCAGCGCGATGGCAAGCTGTGGTGGCACTCCACGCAGTCGTAGACCCGGTGCACGTGGCGACGTCTTTTGTGCGGAACCTGGGAGGTCTCACCCACCCCGGCATAGCCGAGGCGACTTACCGAAGGGTAACACCGCAGGATGAGTATGAACGTGGGTGAGAAGTCGGATCCGGTCGTAGTACCTGAGAAGATCTCGAACAACGGTGCGAAGGTACCTGCGGAGAGATTGGAGGAAAGGACCGGACCCAAGGGAAACGGTCAGCGAGCCGCCGCAGTCTGGACTCAGAGCCAGGTCGCTGCGTCGCCCGGTTTGCTGACCGTGCGCCAGGCGGCGCAACGGAACAAAGAAACTCGCTTCTCTGCGTTGCTACATCATGTTGATATTCCGCTGTTACACCAAAGCTACTTTGCGCTCAAGCGCAGATCGGCCGCTGGTATAGACGGAGTGACATGGGAAGCGTATGGGAGCGAGCTAGATGCGAGGTTAGAGAATCTCAACCGCCGTATCCACAAGGGGAGCTACCGAGCCAGACCCGCAAGGCGGGTTTACATTCCGAAGGCGGATGGTTCGACAAGGCCCCTTGGCATCCAGTGCCTGGAAGACAAAATTGTTCAACAGGCAGTGGTGTTCGTCCTGAATGCGATCTACGAGCCGGACTTTATGGGGTTCTCCTATGGTTTTCGGCCGGGTCGAGGACAACACGACGCACTGGATGCGGTACAGGCGGGACTTTATAGGAAGAAGATCAACTGGGTCCTGGACGCAGACATCCGTAAATTCTTCGACAGCATGTCGCACGAATGGATGATGCGATTCCTGGAGCACCGTATCGCGGACAAGCGCTTATTGCGCTTGATTCGGAAGTGGCTCACTGCCGGAGTGCAGGAAGATGGGCAGGTAATCAGAAGTGTGAAGGGCACTCCGCAGGGAGCTGTCATATCACCGGTACTCGCCAACATCTACCTGCACTATGTCTTCGACCTATGGGTCGATACCTGGCGAAAGAGGAGAGCGTATGGCGATGTGGTGGTCATACGCTACGCTGACGACACAGTGCTGGGATTCCAGTACGAGCGTGATGCGTACACCTTCAGGCAAGCCCTTGCTGGCAGGCTAGCTAAATTCGGTCTGGACTTACATCCCGATAAAACCCGGCTGATCCAGTTTGGCCGTTTTGCGTCGGCGAAGCGTCGGCAAAGGGGGTTGGGGAAGCCGGAAACTTTCGAGTTTCTGGGCTTTACTCACTATTGCACCCGATCTCGCCAAAATGGCTGGTTCAAGATTGCCCGCGTAACGTCGCGCAAGCGACTGCGGGCGCAGTTGCGGGCGGTAAAAGACGCCCTGCGACGGCGAATAAATCGGCCCATTGGCGAAACCGGGCGCTGGCTCCGCCGCGTAATCCAGGGGCACATGAACTACTTCGCCGTCCCTGGAAACGGGGAGAGGGTGTCGGGGTTCGTGTTCCGGGTATCTCGGCTATGGCTCAAGATGCTCCGGCGTCGAAGCCAACGCCACCGAATGCCCTGGTCACGCTTCGCTGCGATCCGTAACTTCTTCTTTCCGAAAGTCCGTATCTTGCATCCACAACCGTTGCATCGTTTTGACGCCAGAACCCGAGGGAGGAGCCCAGTGCGTTAGCAGCGCACGCTGGGATCTGTGCGGGGGGTGCTGAGTGATCAGCATTCCTACCGCGACCGTTTGTCAGCCATGCAGTTCTGCAAGCAAGACCATATCGGCTACGCCAGTTTCTGCAACTGGCGCAAGCGCCTGTCCGATCCGTCGACTGATGAGTCGTCAGGTTCCGCTGAAGCCGGTTTTCTGGATGTCTCATAGTTGGTGGGCAGGTCTCCATCATCCGGTCCGGGCTGGAACATTGTGCTTAGCCTCGGCAACGGCGCCAAACTGCGGCTGAGCCAGCACGGATGATCGGGCTCGATAGCCAGGCGCGCATCTGGCTGTGTGCCGAGCCCACCAACATGCGCAAATCGTTTCGGGGCCTGAGTGCCCTGGTCCGGGCGGCGACAACTTCGCCAGCACTGCTGCTTTACGCTCATCGGAATAACGAGGCACTATCAACACCTGAACCGCCAAACTGGTTAAAAATTAAGTAGTGCCAACTATCCTGCCAGAGGGGGCATGGCTGAATGAGGTGGGGGGCTGGTTTGGTCAGCTGGAACGTCGTGCTTTATACCGTGCATTTTCACAAGTGTGGGCGAACTCAAAACGGCGATTCGTCGCTTTATCAAGACTCATAGTGAGAAGTTGGCAAAGCCGTTTCGCTGGCACAAGAGTGCAGAATCGATTATGACTTCCGTGGCGCGAGCAAAACTGAGTGTTATTGATAATAAATAAACGGATTACCCAGACAGATCACTAGTACGTTAATGACGCTGCCGTACGATTTAATTGAACAGAAGATGCAATACAAAATCCAGCCTTTGCAATCCTAGGATAAAGAGTGCACTCACTGGATAGTGATTCCCGGGACGGCCCTTCAATATGAAATCATAAAAAGGAGGGTGGTCCATGCACAATAATCTGATAGCAAAAGTAGGCGGTCTAATCGAAACCGATGAAGAAAAAGGCCTGTATCGTGGTCGTCGCGACATGTTCACTGATCCCGAGTTGTTCGAGCTGGAGATGAAGTACATCTTCGAAGGCAACTGGGTATATTTGGCGCATGAAAGCCAGGTTGCAAACCCAAACGACTATTTTACTGGTTATATCGGACGTCAGCCCATCGTCATTACCCGCAATAAAGATGGTGAGCTGAACTGCTTTATCAATGCCTGCACCCACCGTGGCGCTGTTCTTTGTCGCAAAAAAAAGGATAACAAGGCGGTTTTAACCTGCCCTTTCCACGGCTGGAGCTTCAATAACTCCGGAAAGTTGGTCAAGGTCAAGGATCCCGACAATGCCGGCTATCCGGATTCCTTTAACTGCGAAGGCTCTCATGACCTAAAAAAGGTGCGTCTGGAAAGCTACAAAGGCTTCCTTTTTGGCTCGCTGAATGATTATGTCAAACCGCTGACTGAACATTTGGGCGAAGCCGCCAAAATTATCGACATGATTGTAGATCAGTCGCCGGAAGGTCTGGAGGTGTTGCGTGGCTCATCGACTTACGTCTATGACGGCAACTGGAAAATGCAGGCCGAGAATGGTGCTGATGGGTACCACGCATCTGCTACTCATTGGAACTACGTTGCCACGGTGGCTCGTCGTAAGGCCGGCATGTCCACTGATGATGTTAAGGCGATGGACCTATCCACCTTTAATAAGCAAACCGGTGGATTCTATGCCTTCGAACATGGCCACATTCTGCTGTGGATGGACTGGCCTAATCCGGAGGATCGCCCATTGTACTATCGCCGAAACGAACTTATCGAAAAGTTTGGCGCTGATCGTGCCGACTGGATGATAGGCAAGTTGCGTAACCTTTGCCTGTACCCGAACGTATTCCTCATGGATCAGATGAGCTCCCAGATTCGTCACTTCCGTCCAATCTCCGTGGACAAGACCGAGGTCACCATATACTGCATCGCGCCCAAGGGGGAAAGTGCTGAAGCGCGTACCCACCGCATCCGTCAGTATGAAGACTTTTTTAACGCTTCCGGCATGGCGACTCCGGACGACCTAGAAGAGTTTCGTGCATGCCAGGAAGGTTTTAAGGCCATGAAGCAACCTTGGAATGACCTAAGTCGTGGTGCTGAACACTGGATCGATGGGCCGGACGAAGGGGCGAAGAGTATCGATTTGCACCCTATGATGAGTGGTAAGAAGTCTGAAGATGAGGGTCTGTTCATTGCTCAGCACCATTACTGGCAACAAATGATTGCCAAAGCGGCGCGCAAGGAAAAGGGAGAGCAACCATGACAATCAGTTACGACGAGATCCGTGATTTTCTGCATTCTGAGCAGCGTGCGCTGGATGACAAGGATTATAATCATTGGCTTGAGCACTACGATAAGAACTCTGAATTCTGGGTACCATGTTGGGATGTGGACGGCGGGCTGACGGAAGATCCGCAGTCAGAGATGTCGTTGCTCTATTATGATAAGCGGGATGGAATTGAGGATCGTGTTTTCCGCATCCAGACAGAGCGTTCCAGCGCCAGTTCGCTGCCGGAGCCACGTACTCAGCACATGTTGAGCAACCTGGAGGTGCTCGCTGCATCGTCCAATGATGCAGAAGTGCGCTACAGCTGGATGACCCACAGCGTACGTTATAACAACGTAGATACCTATTTCGGTACCGCGTTTGTTACGCTGATTCGTGGTGAAGACGGCAAGCTGAAGATTAAGCGCAAGAAGGCTGTGCTGAAGAACGACTACATCCACCACGTTGTGGATATCTATCACCTTTGAATTCGTTCCGATATATTAGCCTCGTGGTTATTTCTGTCAGTCAGCATACAGCAACCACGGGGCTTTCAGCCGATATTTCCAGATCTGAATTACCCGGTTTAATAACAAGCGCCTCTCGGTGTGTCGTCGGCACCCTTGAAGGGGCCTGAGGTAGCAAACAGTGTATAAAGTAGCGCTCAATTTTGAAGATGATGTAACTCGATTTATTACCACGCTACCGATGGAAACGGTGGCCGATGCCGCTTATCGTTCCGGAATCAATGTTCCGCTCGACTGCCGTGACGGTGCCTGTGGAACCTGTAAGTGTCACTGCGAATCGGGCAGCTATGAGATGGATGGCTATATCGAGGATGCGCTGTCCGATCGGGAAGCCGAACAGGGGTATGTTCTGACCTGCCGCATGATTCCGGAGTCGGATTGTGTCGTTACCGTGCCGGCCTCGTCAGAAGTCTGTGTGCGCAGCCAGAAGGCCGACGTGCATGCCAGGCTGACTGAGATTAACCGTCTGTCTGACTCCACCCTGTCCTTTACCGTTTCCGGTGATCAGGTGCGGGCCATGCATTTTCTGCCGGGGCAGTATGTCAATGTACAGGTGCCGGGGACTGACCACTGGCGTGCCTACTCCTTCAGCTCCATGGTCAATCAGGCCGATGAGTCGGTGTCTTTTCTGATCCGGGTGGTGCCCGAAGGCTTGATGAGCACCTACATGACGGAAAAGGCCAGCGTGGGTGACAGCATAACTCTGCGCGGTCCCTTTGGCAGCTTTTACCTGCGTGAAGTGAAGCGCCCGGTACTGATGCTGGCTGGGGGAACGGGGCTGGCACCCTTCCTGGCGATGTTGGAAAGCATTCAGCAGGACGGAAGCGCCTATCCGATCCACCTAATCTTCGGCGTTACGCACGACGTTGATCTAGTCGAGCTGGACAAGCTTAAAGCTTTCGCCGGGGCCATCGACAACTTCACATTTGGTGTCTGCGTGGCCTCAGACGAGAGCAGTTGGCCGCAGAAGGGTTACGTCACAGATCATATTGAACCTGGCCATTTGAATGATGGCGATGTCGATATCTATCTGTGTGGTCCGCCGCCGATGGTCGAAGCTGTTAGCAGCTTTGTGCAGGAAAGGGGTAGTCAACCGGCCAGCCTCTACTATGAGAAGTTTACGACCAGCAAGTAAGGAAAGCTAAATGAGAGGTGAACGTTTTGAAAACCGCGTCGCTATTGTGACTGGAGCTGCCCAGGGTATCGGTCGTGCCGTTGCCCTGCAGATGGCCGCCGAAAAAGCTAGCCTGCTGCTGGTGGATCGCTCCGAGATCGTCAAAGAGGTGGCAGAGGAGGCTCTGGCCGCCGGTGCGGCAAACGTCCAGACCAGCATCGTCGATCTGGAGCAGTACGCAGGTGCCTGCAAGGCAGTAGATTCGGCGATAAGTCATTTTGGCCGTATCGACATTCTAGTCAATAACGTCGGCGGTACGATCTGGGTTCAGCCCTATGAAGTCTACGAGGAAGTGCAGATCGAAGCCGAGATTCGTCGCTCCTTGTTTCCGACCCTTTGGTGCTCCCATGCAGTTCTGGCGCAGATGCAAAAACAGCAAAGTGGAGTGATCGTAAATGTGTCATCCCTCGCAACTCGAGGCACTAACCGTGTGCCCTATGCTGCGGCCAAGGGGGGCGTAAATGCTTTGACCGTGTGCATGGCGTTTGAAAATGCCAAATACGGCATCCGTGTCAATGCAGTAGCACCGGGTGGCACTGATGTTGGCGAGCGGCGGATTCCGCGTAATAGTGAAACCATGAGCCAATTGGAGAAGGAGTGGTATCAGGCCATCGTTGATGAGGCTACCGAATTGAGCTTCATGAAGCGCTACAGCGTTCCGGAAGAGCAGGCCAATGCCATACTTTTTCTGGCTTCAGACGAGGCCTCGTATGTTACAGGTATGGTACTACCGGTGGGCGGCGGTTATCAGGGGTGACCCTTTTTTTCCAATCAGGAGTCACGCACGGATTTCGTCTGTGGTTGGGTAGTGCGCGTTCGCCTTAAGAAGGTAGTTTCGGGCAGTAGCCTGTTGGACTTAAGCGATCGTCACGAGCAAGGTGGGAAAGCAGTAGATCAGCCTTAAGCCCGACAGCCTGCTAACTATGGAAAAACTCTCGGCAGCGGCTGACGGCGCGGTAGACAGGCGGCGCTCGGCTCTGTTCAAGAAGATTTGACCAGGAGGTAGCATGGCCGTGTTTCAGGTAGTTAACCGCACGACGGGAGACCACTTTACCTGCCAGGAGGGCCAGAGTGTGCTCAAGGCCATGGAGCAGAGGGACCTGAAGTGTGTTCCCGTGGGCTGCCGGGGTGGTGGTTGCGGATTTTGTAAGATTCAGGTTCTGGAAGGGCATTTCGAGTGCGGCAAGATGAGCAAGCGGCACGCCCCGCCTGAAGCCGTTGAAAAAGGGGAAGTTCTGGCCTGCCGGATCTACCCACTGACTGATCTGATCATTGAGTGCGTGCCTCTGCCTGAGGCGGCACCTGCGAAGCAAACAACAAAAAACCGTTGAGGTAACTGTCATGAAAAAAGGTGTGATGCGTCCCGGCCACGTTCAGATTCGAGTTCTTGATCTGGAAGCAGCCGTCAAACACTACACAGACCTGATGGGGCTGATCGAAACCGACCGCGACGACCAGGGCCGCGTGTATCTGAAAGCCTGGACCGAAGTGGACAAATTCTCTGTGGTATTGGTTGAAGCCGATGAGCCGGGCTGCGATTTCATGGGCTTCAAGGTGGTGGACGAAGCCGCCCTGAACCAGCTCGAAAAAGACCTGGTTGATTACGGTGTTGAGGTTGAGCAGGTACCGGCAGAAGAGCTGAAAGACTGCGGTCGCCGCGTTCGCTTTACCGTGCCTTCCGGTCATGCCTTTGAACTCTATGCTGACAAGAAGTACACCGGTAAGTGGGGCGTATCCAGCGTTAACCCGGAAGCCTGGCCCCGTGGCCTGCAGGGCATGAAAGCCGTGCGTTTTGACCACGCTTTGTTCTACGGCCCGGAATTGGCTGCCGTGTACGACATCTTCGTGAACGTACTGGGCTTCCATCTGGCCGAGCAGGTACTGGACCCCGAAGGCACTCGTGTAGCGCAGTTTCTGACTGTCTCCATGAAGGAGCACGACGTGGCCTTCATCCACCACGAAGAGAAAGGCAAGTTCCATCACGCCTCTTTCTTCCTGGATACCTGGGAAGCCGTACTGCGGGCGGCGGATCTGATCTCGATGACCGATACCTCCATCGATATCGGCCCGACCCGCCACGGTCTGACCCACGGCCAGACCATCTACTTTTTCGACCCGTCCGGCAACCGCAACGAAGTGTTCTGTGGCGGCGATTATTTCTACCCGGATCACAAACCGGTCACCTGGAAGACGGAAGAGCTCGGCAAAGCGATCTTTTATCACGACCGGGCACTGAACGAACGTTTCATGACGGTTCTGACGTGATCTCGAACGGATGAAACAGGACTTAGCAGCAATGAAAGACATCAAGCACTACATCAACGGGCAGTACGTTGGCTCAGCCAGTGGCAAGCTGTTCGAGAACGTCAATCCCGCCAACGGTAAAGTGATCAGCAAGGTCCACGAAGCCGGAAGGGAAGAGGTTGACGCCGCAGTGCAGGCCGCAAAGGCCGCATTGCGGGGGCCTTGGGGCAAGATGACTCTGGAACAGCGTACCGCCATTCTCCATAAGGTGGCGGACGGTATTAATGCCCGTTTTGATGAGTTCCTGGAGGCGGAATGCCTCGATACCGGCAAGCCCAAATCTCTGGCAAGCCACATCGACATTCCCCGGGGCGCCGCCAACTTCAAAGTGTTCGCGGACATGATCAAGAATGTTCCGACCGAATCTTTTGAAATGCCCACGCCGGATGGCACCGGTGCACTGAATTATGCCGTTCGCCGCCCCAAAGGCGTGATTGGCGTGATCAGCCCCTGGAACCTGCCTCTGCTGCTGATGACCTGGAAGGTCGGACCAGCCCTGGCCTGCGGGAACACGGTGGTGGTCAAACCCTCTGAGGAAACTCCGACCACGACCGCCCTTCTTGGCGAAGTGATGAAAGAGGCCGGTGTTCCGGACGGTGTCTATAACGTGGTCCATGGTTTCGGCGGAGATTCTGCCGGTGCCTACCTCACCGAGCATCCACTGGTCGATGGCTTCACCTTTACCGGCGAGACCGGCACCGGGGAGGTCATTATGAAAGCCGCCGCCAAAGGTATCCGGGATATTTCCCTGGAGCTCGGTGGCAAGAATGCCGGCCTGGTGTTTGCGGACTGCGATATGGACAAGGCTATCGAAGGCACCATGCGTTCCGCGTTCGCCAACTGTGGCCAGGTTTGCCTGGGTACTGAGCGGGTTTATGTTGAGCGGTCGATTTTTGACGAGTTTGTCCGCCGCCTGAAAGAAGCGGCGGAGGGCCTGAAGATCGGCCCTCCAGACGATGCGGACGCCAATATGGGACCGCTGGTCAGCCTCAAGCATCGTGAAAAAGTCCTTTCCTACTACCAGAAAGCCGTGGATGACGGGGCAACTGTCGTGACCGGTGGCGGCGTTCCCGATATGCCGGCAGAACTGGCCGGTGGTGCCTGGGTGCAGCCGACTATCTGGACCGGACTGGCTGATGACTCGGCGGTGGTTACCGATGAGATCTTCGGTCCCTGCTGCCATATCCGTCCTTTCGATACCGAAGAGGAAGCGATCGAGTTGGCTAACAGCCTGCCCTATGGGCTGGCCTCTGCGATCTGGAGCGAAAACATCACCCGTGCGCATCGGGTTGCGGGTCAGATTGAAGCCGGGATTATCTGGGTGAACAGCTGGTTCCTGCGGGACCTTCGCACGCCCTTTGGTGGTAGCAAACAGTCGGGCATCGGACGTGAGGGTGGCGTTCACTCTCTTGAGTTCTACACCGAAATGAAAAATATCTGCGTGAAACTGTGAGCCGATTTATGACTACACCTGAAAATAGCCCGGAAATCGGGCGTGAGATAACCGCCGCCGGCTACCGCACCAACGTGCATGACCACGGTGCCGACAATGCTAAGAGTGATGTCCCGGTCATGATGATCCACGGGTCCGGGCCAGGTGTTACTGCCTGGGCCAACTGGCGCCTGGTGATTCCGGAGCTGGCGAAGAATCGCCGTGTGGTGGCCCCGGACATGCTCGGCTTCGGTTACACCGAACGCCCGGAGGACAACACCTACAACCGTGAACGCTGGGTGGCCCACGCCATCGGTGTTATGGACGCGCTGGACCTGGAGAAAGTGAATCTGGTGGGCAACTCCTTCGGTGGCGGCTTGGCTCTTGCCCTGGCCATCGAGCACCCGGAACGGGTGCGTCGTCTGGTGCTGATGGGCTCGGTTGGCGTCAGCTTTCCGATTACCGAAGGGCTGGATGAAGTCTGGGGCTACGAGCCGTCCCTTGAAAACATGCGCCGCCTGATGGACGTGTTTGCCTTCAACAAAGGCCTGCTCACCGATGAACTGGCCGAGATGCGCTACCAGGCCAGCATCCGGCCTGGTTTCCAGGAGTCTTTTGCGGCCATGTTCCCGGCTCCGCGCCAGCGCTGGGTCGACAACCTGGCCAGCAGGGAAGAAGACATTCGGGCACTGCCTCACGAGACCCTGATACTGCATGGTCGTGAAGATGAAGTTATCCCTCTGGAGGCATCACTCAAGCTGGCAGAACTGATCGACCGCGCCCAGCTTCACGTGTTCGGTCGTTGTGGCCACTGGACCCAGATTGAACATGCCGACCGTTTCGCCCGGCTGGTCAACGACTTTCTGAACGAAGCCGATCAAGCGGCGGAAGGAGCTGAATAATGGAACAGTCACGAATCCAGGCGCTTGGCGATGAGCTTTACCAGGCCATGCTGAGTCGGGAGGCGGTAGAGCCGCTGACCAGCCGCGGTGAGGACATCAGCATCGACGATGCCTACCACATTTCCTTGCGCATGCTCGAACGACGTCTGGCGGACGGGGCATCCATCATTGGCAAGAAGATCGGTGTTACCAGTAAGGCCGTGCAAAACATGCTCAACGTTCACCAGCCAGACTTCGGTTATTTGACCGACGACATGGTGTTCAACAGCGGCGAAGTCATGCCCATCAGCGATCGCCTGATTGCACCCAGAGCGGAGGGTGAAATCGCCTTCATTCTGAAGAAGGATCTGATCGGCCCGGGCATCACCAACGCCGATGTGCTGGCCGCCACGGAGTGCGTTATGCCCTGCTTCGAGATTGTCGATTCCCGCATCCGCGACTGGAAGATTGCCATTCAGGACACGGTGGCCGACAACGCCTCCTGCGGCCTGTTTGTACTGGGTGATCAGGCGGTGTCTCCCCGCAAGGTGGATCTGGTGACCTGCGGCATGGTGGTTGAGAAAAACGGCAGTGTACTCAGTGCTGGTGCCGGTGCAGCCGCGCTGGGGTCCCCGGTGAACTGCGTGACCTGGCTGGCCAATACCCTGGGCGAGTTTGGCATTTCCCTGAAGGCTGGCGAAGTGATTCTGTCCGGTTCTCTGGTACCGCTGGAACCGGTCAAGGCAGGCGATTACATGCGGGTGGACATCGGTGGTATCGGGAGCGCCTCGGTGCGCTTTGCCTGATCGAAAAGAGCAATGAGGAATAGGCAATGAGCAAAAAACTGAAAGCAGCCATCATTGGCTCGGGCAACATCGGTACCGACCTGATGATCAAGATCTTGCGCAATGGCAAGAACATTGAAATGGGGGCCATGGTCGGCATCGACCCGGAATCCGACGGTCTGGCCCGCGCCAACCGCATGGGCGTGGCCACGACCCACGAAGGTGTGGACGGACTGGTGAAAATGCCGGAATTCGCCGACATCGACATCGTGTTTGATGCCACCTCCGCCAAGGCCCATATGCACAACGAAGTGTTCCTGCGTGGCCACAAAGAGAATATCAAGATCATTGATATGACGCCGGCGGCCATCGGTCCCTACTGCGTGCCGGTCGTGAACCTGGAGCAACAGCTTCAGGAAGGCAACGTCAACATGGTCACCTGCGGCGGCCAGGCCACCATTCCCATGGTTGCGGCGGTTTCACGAGTGGCCAAGGTGCACTACGCCGAAATCGTGGCGTCCATCTCATCGAAGTCCGCCGGCCCCGGCACCCGAGCCAACATTGACGAATTCACCGAAACCACCTCCAAGGCCATCGAAGTGGTCGGCGGCGCCCAGAAGGGTAAGGCCATCATCATCCTGAACCCGGCCGAGCCTCCGCTGCTGATGCGGGATACCGTGTACGTACTTTCGGATGCGGCAGACAAGGCGGAAGTTGAGGCTTCCGTGGAAGAAATGGTGAAGGCCGTGAACAGCTATGTGCCGGGATATCGCTTGAAACAGAAAGTGCAATTTGACGACATTCCGGCCGATCAGCCCATGAACGTCCCGGGCCTTGGTCGCTTCAGCGGCCTGAAGACCTCCATTTTCCTGGAAGTGGAAGGTGCCGCCCATTACCTCCCGGCCTACGCCGGCAACCTGGACATCATGACCTCTGCAGCACTTGGCACCGCTGAGCGCATTGCCGAATCGCTGGTCAACTGAGGAGGAAAAAACGATGACTTTTAATCCTGGCAAGAAACTCTACATCTCCGACGTGACCCTGCGCGACGGCAGCCACGCCATCCGCCACCAGTACTCCATCAAGAACGTGCAGGACATTGCCCGTGCCCTGGACCAGGCCAAGGTGGATTCCATCGAAGTGGCCCACGGCGACGGCCTTCAGGGCTCCAGCTTCAATTACGGCTTCGGCGCCCACACCGATCTGGAATGGATCGAAGCGGTGGCCGAAGTGGTGACCCACGCCCAGATCGCCACTCTGCTGCTGCCCGGCATCGGTACCGTCCATGACCTGGACAACGCCTACAACGCCGGTGCACGAATAGTGCGAGTAGCGACCCACTGCACCGAAGCCGATGTGTCCAGACAGCACATCGAACATGCCCGGAAGCTGGGCATGGACACCGTCGGTTTCCTGATGATGAGCCACATGCAGACCCCGAAAGGTCTCGCGGAACAGGCCAAGCTGATGGAAGACTACGGGGCTACCTGCCTGTACGTGGTCGACTCCGGCGGCGCCATGAACATGAACGACATCCGCGACCGCTTCCGGGCCCTGAAAGACGTGCTGAAGCCGGAAACCCAGACCGGCATGCACGCTCACCACAACCTCGCCCTTGGTGTGGCCAATTCCATTGTTGCCGTCGAAGAAGGTTGCGACCGGATTGATGCTTCCCTTGCCGGCATGGGTGCCGGTGCCGGCAACGCCCCGCTGGAAGTCTGTGTGGCCGCCTTTGACAAGATGGGTTGGGAGCACGGCACGGATGTCTACGCCCTGATGGACGCGGCCGACGATATTGTTCGCCCGTTGCAGGACCGCCCGGTACGGGTGGACCGTGAAACCCTGGCGCTGGGTTACGCCGGTGTCTATTCCAGCTTCCTGCGCCACTCCGAAGTGGCGGCGCAGAAGTATGGGCTGAAGGCCGTGGATATTCTGGTTGAGCTTGGCCGCCGCCGTATGGTGGGTGGCCAGGAAGACATGATCGTGGATGTGGCGCTGGATCTGCTGGCCGCCCAAAAGGAGCAAAACGCATGAGCAAAACATTGAGCCGCGAGCAGATGCTGGCCCTGGCCGAACATGTGGAAAACGCCGAACTGCAGGCCCATGACATTACCAAGGTCACCAATGATTACCCGGATATGACCTTCGAGGATGCCTACGACGTTCAATGGGAAATTCGCCGCCGCAAGGAGGAGCGGGGCAACAAGATCGTTGGTATGAAAATGGGGCTAACGTCCTGGGCCAAAATGGCACAGATGGGTGTCGAGACCCCGATCTATGGTTTCCTCGCCGATTATTTCAGCGTGCCAGATGGCGGCGTGGTCGACACCAAAGAACTGATTCACCCGAAAATCGAGGCCGAGATTGCCTTCGTCACCAAGGCACCCCTGAAAGGGCCAGGGTGTCACATTGGCCAGGTTCTGGCAGCGACCGACTTCATGATTCCTGCTGTGGAAGTGATCGATTCCCGTTATGAGAATTTCAAGTTCGATCTGGTGAGCGTGGTTGCCGATAACGCTTCGTCGACCCGCTTTATAACCGGTGGCCAGATGGCCGACGTTGCGGACGTGGACCTGAAAACCCTGGGTGTGGTGGTCGAGAAGAACGGCGAAGTGGTCGATGTGGGCGCAGGCGCTGCCGTGCTGGGCCATCCGGCCTCCAGCGTGGCCATGCTAGCGAACCTGCTGGCCGAGCGGGGCGAACACATCCCTGCAGGCACCTTCATCATGACCGGTGGTATCACCGCCGCCATCGCCGTGGAACCCGGTGACAACATCACTGTGCGTTATCAGGGACTGGGAACCGTTTCCGGACGATTCATCTGACTCTGACAAGGAGGCGTTATGCCCATTGCTCAGCTTTACATTATTGACGGTAGAACGGACGAGCAGAAAGAAACCCTGATCCAGGAAGTGAGCGAGGCCATGGCCCGCTCCCTGGATGCCCCCATGGACCGTATCCGGGTAATGATCACCGAGATGCCGAAGCAACACTTCGGTATTGGTGGTCAGTCGGCCAAAAAACTGGGGCGGTAGACAGGTGAGCAAACTGCCAGTGCTGTACCTGTCCTGCGAAACGGAAGCCCTGACCGGTCCCAAGGGACAGGAGAGTCTGCGCCGACTGGTACCGCGGGATCAAGTCGTGGACAGCGTGGCTTTTATCACCTCAGAGGAAGGCGGCGCACAGCCGAACATACTTCACCAGTGTGGTGAGGGCGTTCTGGCCAGGCGCCTGCAATCCGACATGAAGGCGCGGGGGTTTGAGGTTGCCGTCAATGGTTCGCGGGAGCCCGGCCTCAAGCTGCTTGCCGAGAGCATGATACAGCTGGTGCCCGCGGAGGTGATTGAATTGCGCCTCAATACCGGGATGGCCAGTGAGCATTATCGGGAGATCGGCCACTGCATTGAAGCATTACGGGATCAGGGTGTATTACTGATTTGCCTTGACCGACTGGACGCCAATGGCAATAACGCCAGCTATCATCAGCCCCACGACAGCTATATCCGGAACCTGATCCGGCAGTGGGAGGATGAGCAAAGGTGGGTGAATGCGATGTCGAACTCAAGCCTCAGGGGAGGTGGTTCGTACGCCACCAATGGCAGCCCCGTGGCAGAACCGACATTATGTATCCTCAATACCGCCTTCAGCCTGGGCGGAATGAAAGCGCCCCAGCGCCTGTTCGGGTTTTCCCTGAATCAGAACAGGCAGTCCCTCGCAGGTTATGGTTGGATGCAATAAACTACGGAAAAAACAAAGGATTCCGTAAATGCTCAAACTGTTGATGGTGGGTGCCGGCGGCATTGGTGGTTACTACGCAGCAAGGTTTCTGGAAGCAGGGCATCAGGTTGTACTTACAGCCCGCGGGGCTCATTTGCATGCGCTTAAGCGGAGCGGCTTGACAGTCCACTATGAAGGTCGCGAGCCGGTCCATATGGCGGCTGCTCATGACCATCAGGAACTTGTCACCCGATATAAGTCTGACGAGTTTGACCTTATCATCATCACACTCAAAGCCACGGCAACAGTTTCGGTGGTGAGTGAGCTCGGCGACTGGCTGAAGCAGGGACGGGCACCCGTGCTTTCCTTGCAGAACGGAGTCGATAATGAACCACTGCTAGCGAAAGCAGTTGGTGCTGAAAGAGTCATCGGTGGACTTGCGGTCCTTATAGGAGGACACATTGCGAGGCCGGGCGTTATAGAAGCCGAGGGCCTCGCGCAAATCGTGATGGGGGAATGGCCCAAAGTCAGCGGTAGGCAGGATTCCCGAACTCCGCTACTCAAGATCCTGGTTGCCGCTTTTAATGATGCCGGTATTCCAACTAGGTATTCCGATAACATTAACTATTAGCTCTGGCGTAAACTCCTGATTAATAACGGGGTTAACCCACTCTCTGCCCTTACTGGCTTGGATACTCGAAGCCTTACCCATCACCCCGGATTCAGAAAAATCGTGTATGGAATGATGGCTGAAACCGTCGAAGCCTCAAAGGCAGACGACGTGAATCTCGGAAAGAAGGACCTGGGCGAGATGTTTGAGCTGATCAGTAGCTTCAATGCGATCAAGACGTCAATGCTTGTCGATAGGGAAAGAGGTCGCCCGCTGGAACTGGATACCATTGCCGGGGCGGTACTGCGACGCTGCGAGCGTCTGGGGATTAAGGCTCCCTATACTGAGGCAGTCCACACATTATTGATGCACTCAGGTGATTGAAACCTTGGGATGAATTCATTGACGGGCGGGCATTGAAGCAACCGGAGGCTTGCCTGCGCTCGCTATTTGAACCTGTCCCAGTACGGAGGTTCGCCGAAAAAACTGTCGATAAAGTCGACAAAGCTAGGAACCTTGCTTGCCAACAACTGCCGGTGTGCATATACCGCATAAAGTACCATGGGCTCTGGTTCATGCTCTGGCAGGACGACCTTCAGTTTTCCTTCCCTGATCGCCGCCCCAGCAATGAAGGTGGGCTGCAGGGCGGTGCCGGCTACGGCAATCGCCGTTTCTATCAATACGTCACTGTTATTGCTGATCATCTCCCTAGTTTCGTCGCGACCACTGCCTTGTAGCCACTTCTGTACCGTGTGATCTGCATCCAGGGTAAGTAGTCGCCCCTGAAAAATAAAAACCTGAGTAAATGCAATTATTTACCGTGAATCTGGGGTATACAATCCACCATAAATTTACCCGTTTCGCTCAAAAACCGGGAAAATGCCCATGATCCGTAAGCGGCCGATAATCCCATCTTGAGCCAGGCGCTGCCGCCGTCAGGATAGTGTCCACTTATTTTCTAGTGGACACTTAACATGAACGAAGTAAGCGTAACCAAGCCCTACCAACGCCGTCGCCGGTTTTCCGGGGAATTCAAAGCCCAGATTGTTGCTCAATGCCTGGCACCTGGTGCCTCCGTTTCCCGGATCTCCCTGGATAACGTCCTCAACGCCAACATGGTCCGGCGCTGGATGAGTGAAGCGCAGCGAGCGGATAAAACACCGGAATTTGTACCGGTCAAACTGCCAGCGGCAACCTCAGCACCGAGCAACCCGTCGGTCTCGGACAAGCGTAGCACCATCCGCATTGAGATTCCCCGCGCCGGCGGTGCGGTCGTGGTGGAGTGGCCTGCGGAGCAGGCTCACCAGTGTGCTGCCCTTTTGCGGGACCTGTTGGGATGATACGCATCGACGAGATCTGGCTGGCCACTGAGCCGCTGGATATGCGGGCGGGGCCCGACAAGGCCCTGGCCCGGGTTATTCAGGTGTTTGGTTCAGCCAGACCCCATTGCGCCTACCTGTTCGCCAACAAAAGGGGCAACCGGATGAAGGTACTGATCCACGATGGCCTCGGCATCTGGCTCTGCGCCCGCCGGCTGAACCGAGGCAAATTCCACTGGGGCGAAACCTGGCGCGGTGAGCAACTGCGCCTGACCGAAGAGCAGTTGTCCGCCCTGGTTCAGGGCCAGCCCTGGCAACGCCTTGGGGCCGACGGCGTTATCTCCATCCTGTAACCACAAGTGCCGTGATGCCGCTATAGCCAGAACCGCGAATCGCTTGCCGCACAGGGACTTGGCATATTAGGTGGCATGACTCAGCGCCCCGACATCAACCAACTCTCTGCCGATCAGCTCCGTGCCCTGGCGACGGAACTGATGGACTCTCTGGACGCCAAGGATCAAGTCTTGGGCCTGAAGGAGCGAGAGTTGGTGCGCAGCAACGCCATCATCGAGAAGCTGACCCACGAAGTAGCCATCCTCAAGCGTCACAAGTACGCCAGGCGCAGTGAACAACTCGATGCGGATGGTGCTACGCTTGTCCGAGACCGATTGGTTGCCCGATAAAGCAGTTGCCACAGGCAGATTAACCGGAACAAATCCCGGCGTTCCTGGTGTTTTATTCGCTCGCTGCGCGCCCTTCATCCAGCGCCGGACCATGTTGGCGTTGAGACCGTTATCCAGTGAGATCCGGGAAACCGAAGCACCGGGTTCCTGGCACTGGGCAACAATCTGAGCTTTGAATTCCCGAGAAAACCGGCGACGGCGTTGGTAGGGTTTGTTTACGCTTAATTCTGCACTTCCCCCAATACGCATGACACACACGACCCATCTGAGTCTTGCGATCCTTCCGATCGCTCACCGGATCGGGCCCTTGAAAAAACCACAAAACGGAAGTTCGGTGAGGCTTTGGCCCTTGTCTTGGCGAAGCTGGCGAATTCTGAGATTTGATCGGCCGTCACCTTCTCGTCGGGGCCTACCTCTACAGTGCCCGCTGACAGAGATACCAGTGGAAAACGGCAGGGCTGGCCGTTTCGGTCTTCGGATTCAATAAACCCGCTTTTCAGTATGCAATCGCTGTAAAAGCGCCGGCTTCGTTCGGCGAATAGTGACTGTACGGTACCAGCATTATAATTAGCTGAGGACGAAGAGCTGATGACGACAAAATCGTCCCCACCTATGTGCCCGACAAAGTCATCACTGGCATGGAATACCTCTTTCAAAAGCTCAGCCAGCAAAACTATTACCTGGTCACCAACCCGGTAGCCGAGGACATCGTTCAAAGGTTTGAACATGTTGATATCGAAATAAATTAGTGAAAAGGCGCGCATTTCTTCCGTTCGGGCAACCAAAGTCTGTTGTATGGGAACATTGCCTGGCAGGAAGGTCAGTGGATTTGAGTAGCGTGCGTTTTCGATCTTTTGTTCGGTGATGTGTTTGAGCAGCGAGCGCGTGGCTCCCAGGCCGGCGTACTTTCCATTCTTGACAACAATGAAATGCTGTTTGAGATAGTGCGCATCGTCATTAATCAGCCTTTCGCTCACTTCGTTTAGTGGCACCTCGTAATCCACAACCAATGCATCTGCACTGTGTCTATTGGAAACTGGGAGCCGCTCATAAAGCGACCGGCCGTAAGGCGTGCTGAAAGTTTCCATAATCCTCCACTTATGGATCAGGCCAAGCGGCCTGCCGTTATCCACCACCGGCAAAGCGAACACGTCAGGCTCACTCTGGAGCCGCTCCCATGCATCTCGCAGTGTCGATTCCGAAGTGACGGGTTCGATGTACCGACACAAGAGCCCTGCTATTTCCTTTTCTCTCCGGGGTGGCTTGGACGCAAGGGCCGCATGATCGTTCAGCGAGTCGAGGTAGGCTGTAGCTATCGGTTTTGGTCGACCGAAAAGGAAACCTTGAACCAGTGCAATGCCAAGCTCCGAGACAACCCGGAATTCTGCTTCCGTTTCGACCCCTTCTGCGATTAATTTGCAGCCCAATCGGTCTGCCAAATCTACAACGGACCGCAGAAACTCGCGCTTGATGAGGTCGTCCTGAATATCACGGATGAAGTGCCGGTCAATTTTCACAAAGTCCGGCTTCAGCTCGGACCATAGTTTTAATCCGGAATATCCACTTCCAAGATCGTCGATAGCAATGAGAAAGCCCTCTGCTTTCAGCCATACCAGTGTCTTCAAAAGCTCTGAAGGATCGGCAGTGGGGTAGCGTTCAGAGAGTTCGATAACGATGTCTGATGCCTTCAGCCCGTTCGCCAACAAAAGCTCCTGCAGTTGCGTCGGGTTGAATTCTGGAGGCATCAGTTTGGCCGGACTGATATTGACGAAAAGTTTCAGCGGAGTGCCATGACCGGACCAATGGCGTGCAGCGGTGCGAAGACAGAGCGTTTCCAGTTCTAGCGTCTGGCCGCAGCGTTCTGCTGTTTCAAACAGCATTGGGGCCGTGTGCAAGGGGCTGTCCGAAGGTCCGCGGCTCAGTGCCTCAAAACCAAACACACATTTTCTATTAATGTTTACGATTGGTTGTAGAAGTGTCGTAATGTCTTCTGTCAACAACGGAGTCTGTCAACGTAGATGTCGCGTTTAAGTCATCAGCTCTTTAACAATTGGCCGCCTTTTCCGGGTTCAGAGTGACTGATTCCGGCAAGCTGAAGTTTCGGATATCACCAGACCAGCGACGCGGGTTCTCGGCTTTCGCCGCTTCGATAATCTGTTTTCGCTGGGCCAGGATCTGATCAGCTTCGCCCGTATGGCGTTGCTGAGGTGTTACGTAGTTCAAGGCGCTGTGTCGGTGCTCGGTGTTGTACCAGCGCACGAACGCCAGTACCCATTTGCGGGCCTCCTCGATCGTTCTGAAGCCGTTTACCGGGAACCCCGGGCGGAACTTCAGGGTTTTGAACAACGACTCCGAGTAGGCATTGTCGTTACTGACCCGGGGGCGACTGTTCGAGGGCGTAATACCCAGATCGTACAGTTTCTCCAAGAAGGTCGAGGCCTTCATGGGGCTGCCATTGTCGGAGTGCAGCACTAGAGGCTTGTCCTTCGTCGCCAGGTGTTCACGCCAGTAGGCCTTCTCGATGAACTCGCTGGCAAGCTCGCCGGTCTCACTGTGATAGACCTCGTGACCGACGATCTTGCGGCTGTATACGTCCAGCATCAGATACAGGTAGAACCAGGTGCCTTTTGCTGGCCCCGGCAGCCATGAGATATCCCACGACCACAGCTGGTTCGGTTCTGTGGCCTTGTGTGTAGTTGCCCTGCGCTTGCTCTGGGGCGCTTTTTGCCGACCTCTGGGGTGTACTTGATCCTTCTCCCGCAGAACCCGATAGAAGGTGGATTCCGAGGCCAGGTAGCGACCCTGATCCAGTTGATCCGCAACGATGAAGGCCGGCGGACAGCTTCGATATTCCTTCTGGTTGCACAGTGAGACCACGGCCTGACGCTCCGCCTCCGAGAGTTTATTGGTGGGTGCTGGTCTGGGCACCACCGGTCGTTGATCGGCGCTGACGGCCTTATCTGCCGTCCAGCGCTGATAAGTGCGTATACTCAGGTTCAGCAAGGCGCAGGCCTTGACCAGCCGGGCTCCGTTACCCTGAGCCTCTTGGATCAGGGTAACCGCCTGCTGGCGATCCGGGAGGCTGGTCATTCGTCCTCGTCTTTGGGGCCCCAGATCGCCTCGGCTTTTTTTGACAGCGTCAGCAGTGCAGCCGTTTCTGCCAGAGCTTTTTCCTTGCGTCGCAACTCGGCTTCGAGTTTTTTGACTCGTTTTTTCTCAGCCCTGGCCGCTTGCCGATTCTGCTTGGCCTGTTCATCCGACAGGGCATTGGCTCCCATGCAGGCGGCTTTCCAGGTTTCGATTTGTTCCGGGTAAAGGCCGTTCCTACGGCAATATTCACTAACTTCCGCCTCCGTCATCGGGGCGGTTTCCAGAACAATGCGGAACTTCTCTTCGCTACTCCACTTGTCTGGATGAGCTGAATTCGATGGCAAAACGGCACCTCGTCCTCTGGCGGCTTTACGCCAATTGTACAAGGTTGCGGTACTGATGCCTTCCTGGCTGGCCAACTCGGCAACAGTCAGACTGTGAGGTGGGGCCATCTTCTGGAGAATGGCTTCTTTACGTTCCGGTGAATAATGGGGCATGGTTGTCCTCTGAAATATTCAGGCGACAACTACGCTGACACATAGGGACAACAAGCGATTCAGTTCTTGACTGAGGCAGTCCTGCATTAGGTCACTCCTGGATGTGAGTGCGGCTTCGGGAAACCAAATTTTGTCGCTCCGTCGCAGATCCCAAACCTACTGATTCGAATGGCTCATATCCGGTTGTGCCAAGTATCTTCATGCAATTCACATACTCCTCGCTAAACATTACCGAAATATTTCAGTGATGCTGAAGTCGTGTGCTAATCGATGTTATTTTTTGTAAATTAATTTATTAAATCAGAGTGTTATGTGGCTCAAGTAACAAGAATGTCACAATCGATCTGCAGCCTTATAGCCATCATTAATATGTGGTGGCGTCATGCTCAAAACCGTTCGAAGTAGAATCCTGTTCTTTTCATTTTTTTCGGTCCTTGCGCTCTTGGCACTTGCATTGTTGTCCTGGTCAATTATTGGAAAGGCGGAAAACGCCGCAAAAGATTTGATCCAGAATCGCATGCATGAAGCCTGGTTACTGGATGATCTGGAGCAGGACCTGCGGCTTGTGCAGGACCTTTCTTTCAAAATCAAAGGTCAGTTACTGCTGTGGGGTGAGATCAACGAAGAATACGAGTCACTTGCAGAGTCTATTCCTGCTAAGTGGAGCGCGATTCAGCGAAGTGCACAGCTGAGTGCCTGGGCAAAAGATAACCAAAGTATCCACGAAGCGGTGGTTGTATACCTAGCCCGAACATTTCATAAACACCCCAAGCAGCAGCCACGAAATTTTCTCGGTTAGCCCATTACGCCCAGATATGAGAATTATTAGTAGTATGCGCGCCAATGTCGCTCTGATGTCATCCAGTCACCGGCCTTAAGTGTTTATTATTTGATCAATTCCAGCGTCCGGGCGAGGGAAGGCCTCCCGAGCCCGAGATGGAGGTGGCCACGAGCGCCGACGGCGGCTCAGCCGGTGTTTAACCTGGGCCGAGGCAGGCGATATAACCGTTCGGTGACTGTGTGCAGAAGGGCTTTGACCGGGCAGCTGCCTGGCAGGTGGAGCTTGATGCGGTCTTTGTACTGCACCACCCGTACGGCCAGCTTGAACAGCTTGATGATGACCGTCGAGGGCTGGGCCTGGGACAACTCGGTGCCTTGCAACAGTTCGGCGCGCAAGGCGTGATGCAGCACATAGGCGGCGCAGGAGAAAAACAGGCGCATGTGGTTAGCCGCAAAGCGGCAATCCGAGGTGCGGTCGCTGGCCAGATCGTTTTTCATCATCTTGATGAAATTCTCGTCCTGGCCCCGGGCGCAATACAGCTCGGTGTACAGCATCTCCGGGGCCGGATCTTTCAGGGAGGTGACAACGAAGCGGGGGTTATCGCCGAGTCCCATGACTTCGGCTTTCAGGACAGTGCGAAAGTTCTGCGGCCAGGAGCGGGCCTGATAGTCGATCTCGTGGAAGGTGCGCGAGCGTTGCGGCGGCTCCTGTTCGGCGAGGCGGGCGTTGTGGCAGCGGGTGTCGTGCAACCGGCGGGTACGCTCCAGGTGTGGCTCGGCCAGTTTTTTCAGGCGGCTGTTGCCGGTCAGGCCGAACAGAAAATCCGTGTACGGATCGTCGAGCGCCAACTGCATCAATTCCACGTTGGCAAAATGAGCGTCACCTCGCAGCAGGATGCGGGTCTCGGGCCAGTGCTGGCGCAGCCGCTTGAGCACCCGCTTGAGGATCATCGCGTTCTCTGCCCCCTTCGGGCGTTTGCCGGGGCGCAGGGCGGCGGTGATGAACTTGCCCGACAGGCCCTCGAACAGAAACAGTGGCAGGTAGCAGTGACTCTGGTAATGATGATTGTAAAACGCCAGCTCCTGTTGGCCATGTGTCTGGTCTTCGGAATGATCCATGTCGAGTACGATCATCTTTGGAGGTTTGGCGTAGCTGGCGACAAACTGTTCCACAAATGCCTGGGCCAGGCGGTAAAGGTCGCGATTGTTAGCGGCATTTTCCAGGCGCGAGAAGGTCGGAGCGCTGGCCAGATCCTGCTCAGTGTCAAGCGGCTTGCGCTCGGCGCCGAGCTTGAACATCGGGTCACGGCGCAGGGTGTTGGCGTCGTTGGCATCGGCATAGCCGCAAGCGATCTGGAAGATCCGTTGGGTCAGCAGAGCACCAAGCGAGTGGTCGATGTAGGACGCGTGACGGCGGTCGTCAATGGCCTGCCCTGGGCCAGTCGATGGATCAGGCCGATCTGCTGGTCAACGCCCCGCAGCAGCAGGGGGCCGAAATCGGATGACAGCGCCCCGCCCTCAAAATCAGCCCGTACGGTAAAGCCGGCAAAGGGAGGAAAACGCAGTTGAGTTGGGATAGAATTGGACATGGGTGAGCCTTGTTTAGCTTCTTCCGAAGCGTTATTGGTCTAACTCCCATTATATCAATGGGATAAACAAGGTTCGCCTTTTTTTATGAATAATTCGGGTTAAGTTGATGACGGTGCCTCACTTATGACCGGTTGATTCACGAGAACTGCGAACGTCGTCCCCACTTCGACACCAAGAACGGCGGCGCTGCCCGTCAACCATTACATTACCCGAGCTGCGGGTGGTTATTGGTTGGTAGAATCTTGTTGAATACGAAGACTCGACCGACCTGAACCATCGGGTTTGTCATTTAGCAGTAAAATGGCGACGCGGGCGTTATTAGGATCCTGCCTTACCGTAAAGTCGAGGATAAAGTTCCCCACGGCGGCAAATGGCTCTGTCATCCGCCCGGACCGAATATCGACTGCCACTATCCGATCCGTCCCTTCCGCTTTGGATCTAAACAGAGAGGTATTTCTGCCCCGCACCTGGGTATAAGCGATATCGCCATCGATCTGCACTCGCCGTGCCAGCGGGACCGCCCGCTCCAGGACGCGATCACTCTCAGCAAGCCCCAGTGGATACTCCGGCTGCTCCAGTTTCACGTAGACCACAGGAAATGTGATCTCTCCCAGCGAGTCTGAATAGGGTGCGCTCGTTACCTCCGTTTGCGGCTGTCCAAAACCGCTCCGATATAATAACCGGTCATTATCATCGAATGAGAACGCGGATGCGTCGTCAATGGGGGTGTCCCGATAAATATTATTTAACCCCAGGAATGCCGGTGTTTTGGCAATGCTGAATGCGCCGTCATTGCCTTCCAGTTGGTGCACTTTACCCGCAAAAGCCTCATAAACCCCGCGCCGTTGCAGATAGGCGGTATTGTTGTTAATGCGCAGATAGGCCTGCAAATCATCGCTGACCGGCCTAAGAGCGCCGTCGTCCAGAGCCAACACCCAGGCATGCAGCCTGGTATCGATGCCATCAAAAGCAGCCAGATTATTCTTGCCCCATACTGCGACGATCTCCGGGTTGCCGTCCTCGTCAATATCGCCGGCATCCAGGTACAAAGCGTCCAGGTTCGTATCGGGCGGTCTGAATTCAGCGACTGGCTTTAAAACCTGTCCGTTATCAATGTCATAGACCGATAACCCCTTCGAATCTAACAGCGCCACCCGCAAAATATCGGGGTTAGGCTGATTTAATGAAACAATGCGCAGCGGCTGTTGATTCAGGTCAATACGACGGTCAGGGACAAAGTTGCCAACCGACGGCCGGCTAGCCGGCCGCACTGTCTTGTTGGTGTAGTTCGTGGCCGTCGTTTCAGCAAGCTGACGCTGCTCGGCGCCGATGGTCATGCCGTCCCGCGTACGGTTAAGCACCAGTGTCGCCGTCCTGTTCGTCACGGTTAAGCGCAACTCCAGTGCGCTGACCGGAGAGTCGGCATGCCGCCCCAGGGTGATCTGGTAGCCGAGACTAACGAGCCGTCGCAGCAGTTCCAGTGACTCCAGAGCGAGTCTGCCATCGTCACCGGTCATGATGAAATCGATGGTTTTGCTATCGTCCCACGCGGCTAATGATTTCTCTGTCTGGATCCATTCCGCATAGGCTGTTGGCAGCCAGGCGACAGACAGCAGCCAAATGAGTAAGACGGGGAGCCTGAAATTGATCCGAGCGATGTCGATCATATTGCCTCCAAAAAAAGGCAAACGATACAAAGGTATCGTTTGCCTTGCTACTTGATCGCTGTTCGTATGACCGGTTTAATACGCCCAGTTCATGCTCAGCGTATTAACGTAGGCACTATCATTGGCGTTGGTCTGATCTTGAATGCCGTCACCCGGAACGAACGTCGAGAGGATGTAATCCATCGAGAAGTTCTGGTTGAAGGCGTACTTCAGCTGCAGATCCACGGTAGTACCGGCATAATCATCAACCTTTTGGCCGGGGTTTTTGGCATTGATCAGGTTGCCGGTTTCATCAAACCAGATCATGAACAACTGCGCCTTATATGACAGGTTCGGTGACACATTGGCTAACGCGCCCTTGGTGCCAAGCGCGAAGATCCGCGACCCCGGGTTGATACCCGATGCACCGTTACCGATGCCGCCGTAACCCTGTACGCCCGCGCCGCCAGTACGCTCCGGCGCATAGGCATACAGTGTTGCGCCATAACCGGTGCTCAGGTTTTCGCCCAGGATGTTGCCGTCCATGCCCATCAGGCCACTGAAGCGGCCGATATCGGTGATACCGTTAAAGCCTTCGACCTTGTTGTCGGTTGCGTCACTGTCGCCCTGGGTATATCTGACCGCCACATAGGGACTGAAGCTGTCGTTGACAGGGAGTTCGATACCGGCGTAGGCAGCCGCGGAGCTCAGGTCACGCTCACCGACAGTGCCATCGGCGCCGATCACTTCAAACGACAGGTTGGCACCACCAATCTTGCCGAAGCCTTCCAGGCCGAAATAGGTCACATCGGCATTTCTATCGACGTTATCGCTATACGCCAGGATCGGGCTGAGCGTCCATTCCGCTACCTTCTGACTTACCTTGGCGCTGTAGACGCGCCAGTCTCCTGCTTCACTGGAGCCGGTATTTACCCTATTGTTGATCGGAATATAGAGCACTTCGTAGCTGGTATCGTTGTTCTTGCCCCGCAAGCCGACGAACGGGTGATCGTCACCGTACAGAAGGCCGCCGGACTGCAGATCGAGATAGCGTATGTCCCAGCCCGCCTGCAGCTGCACAGCCGGCGCAAGCGAGTAGAGGAACTCGGCGCGTTCGATACCGAATTCGCCACCCGCGTTGGGCAGGCCGTTCTTTTCTGCTGTAGTAAAAAAACTCCGGTCAACGTTGTCTTTGGTCAGGATCTGATCGGCCTCTGCGATCATCTTGACCGACCAGTCATCGCCGGCGGCTTTCCAGCCCAGACGCGTTTCGGCACGGGTATTAGCGCCGTTACCACTGACAAGGCCCCCTTCATTGAGCGTCGCGCCATCTTCTTTTTGGTCATCAAAGTCAAAATTGGAGTAATAGGTCGGTTTGATCTTGGCAGTACCAAAGAACTCGATCTCTGCAGCGTTACTCTGGGCCGCTCCGAGGCCGAGTGATGCCAATATCGCAGTGGCAAGGGTCAATTTCTTGAAAGACACGGGCTTAGTAGACTTAGACATAGGCGTACTCCTGTATTGCTTTTTACAGCATTTTGTTATTGGTCTGCTTAGCAAAGCATGCCGGTTTTAGCGTGTCAAATAATTATTGAACTTTAATAGTCCTTTGCTGTCTCCCCATTCTGGTCGACCGACGTAAACCGTCCGCACCGACCCGTTCTTCAAGTCGGCTATGGGCATCAAGCAATTGCCTTCCTCAGCCCGGATGTTCCGATACGGCACCCGGCCAAACGCCGCCGCTTGAGAGCGGTCATGCAGGAACTGATGTATATGGCCTGCCGCTTGATCCACAGCCAACGTCATTGAATTAGTGACTTTTATCGATAAATACCATACAATTATCGCTCACACACTCCTGAGGAAAACGCCTTATGAAACACCCACAAAAGCCAACGGTTGACACCCCCAGCCAGGTCCTGACCAAAAATTGTACATAAAATAACCAACCTGCTTGATGGTCCCGCCTTTATCGCCCAGCACCGTCAGCGCCCCCAGGATTTCACCCGCCACTGCCACCTGACCTTCAAGCATCTGGTGCTGTTCCTGCTCAACCAACCCCAGTCCGCCTTGCAGACCGAACTGAGAGGATTCGAACCTCTGACCTCTGACCTCTGCCTCCGGAGGACGCTGATTGTGGTCGGTTTGGAGTGAGGCAGACACCTTCCTATAAACTTTGTGCCGGACTACGCTGGTACATCCTCAGCCATCGCTTTGCCGGGCTCGTTCAAGGATTCAGGCAGTAGCTGGTCAGTATATGTGGGGCTGGGGCTGGAGTATGTAGGCTATTCCTACATCGATGACAATGCCGGGGCTTACCGTTTTGACGAAGGGCCGCTGATTGGTCGGCTTGGTCTGGGCGCTACCTGGCAGTGGGATCACCTGCTGACCGCGGTCACATTGCGTGCCTCGACCAGCGAAGACGAGCGCCATAAAGACAACTTCAGCTTTGGAACACTGTCAGTTTCTTGGGCAATATAGAAAGGTCGGTTTTGACCGTTGCTTACGGGATGTGGTGGCGCTTGTTCCCGCTGTTAAACAAAAGCGAACATTCTAGCGCCTTTCCGACACGCCTAGCAGCCTGTCGGACTTAATGGGCCAGTATGAGATAATGCTGACCTTAAATAAATCACGAATCAGCTATGAGTAACTTTCGTTCTTTCGACCGTCACACGGCCTATTTGCTTCCGCCATCCGTTGACAATTGGTTACCCCAAGACCATTTGGCGCGCTTCATTGTTGAGGTTGTCGACGGCCTTGATCTGCGCTCAATGGTGAACGCCTATGGTGGGCGCGGCAGCGCGGCCTATCATCCATCGCTGCTGTTGTCTCTGCTCATATACGGCTATGCCACCGGCGTGTTTTCCAGCCGCAGGATCGAGCGGGCGACCTACGACTCTGTGGCCTTCCGCTTTATTTCAGCTGGTGCGCATCCAGACCACGACACCCTGGCGACCTTTCGTCGACGTTTTCTCGGTGAACTGGCCGACTTGTTCGTTCAGGTTCTCGAAGTCGCACAGGAAATGAAACTGGTAAAGCTGGGCACCATCAGCCTGGACGGGACCAAGGTCCAGGCCAATGCGTCGCGCCACAGCGCCCTGTCCCATGGCCACATCGAGAAGATGGAAGCTCAGCTCCAGGGCGAAGTGCAGGAACTGCTGGCGTTAGCTGAGCAGGCCGACCAGTCCAATGCCCCAGATGGAATCAGCCTGCCGGAAGAAATACAGCGCCGGGAAGATCGGCTTAAGGCGATGGCGGAAGCCAAAACGAAGATCGAAGCCCGGGCCAAAGCGCGTTTCGAGCGCGAGCAAGCCCAGTACCAGGCCAAACTTGCCGCGCGAGAAGAAAAGCAGAAGAAGAACGGCAGAAAACCAGGCGGTCGTCCACCCAAGCCGCCCACGGCTGGCCCCAAGGCAAAAGATCAGCTCAATCTCACCGATGAAGAATCGCGCATCATGCCAGTGGCCGGTGGCGGCTTCGAGCAGAGCTACAATGCCCAGGCAGCTGTCGATGCAGACAGCATGCTGGTGATGGCACCAGCGGTTACCCAGGCCTGTAACGACAAGGAACAAGTCGAGCCGATGCTCGCGCAACTGGCCGCATTACCGGAGTCGTTGGGCAAAGCTGACACACTGCTTGCCGATACCGGGTATTTCAGCGCCAAAAATGTCGCCGCCTGCGAAAAGGCCGGCATCGATCCGCACATCGCCGTCAAACGGGAAAACCACCACCAGCCGCCGTTGGCGCGATTCGCTGAACCGATGCCAATAACCGAAGGCAGTACGCCGGTCGAGCGCATGGTGCACAAGCTACAAACCCAAGCCGGACGCACGGCCTATGCCTTGCGTAAGCAAACCGTCGAGCCGGTATTCGGCATCATCAAGTCGGTGCTCGGATTTCGTCAGTTCTCGTTACGCGGACTGGACAAAGTGAGCGGCGAATGGGCACTGGTTTGTCTGGCCTGGAATCTGAAACGCATGGCCGTACTGCGTCCGAAATCCGCCCAATGGGCCTGAAATGGGGGCAATTCTGCTCGTTTTGGGATTATTGGGCGCTGTAGGTCACAATTACGCACCAAGATAGTGCGAAATCTGTTTGGATAAGCAGGGGCAAAAATATGCCAATGCTAAGTCCGACAGGCTGCTAGAAGGTTTTGTTCGCGGCAAGCTTTGCCTCCCGTAGCCACTTCTGGGTACGGCGCTGGTAGCGGTCAGAGAGTTCGTGCTCACACAGGGCCGCCAGATAATCGGTGTGCGACCAGTGCTTTTCAACGGCCGTTTCCCAGAGCGATTGATAGTGACGATGGGAGGCCGGCAGACGGAGTTCTTTAAGCAGTAAGGCGACGGAGTCGGTCATATCGACGCCTCCTGGCTGCGGATCGAAGACAGCAAATCGTCATAACTGACCAGAGTGTGTTGACTTGAAGCTGAGAATTCGAGGTCGGGATTGCCGCGAAGGTAGCGTGACTGGATCTCGGTAATTGACGCGAACCGGCCGGCCCGGGCTTCTATCAACAGGTCTTCCCCCAGCGATTGCTCGTCATCGTATTCGAAGGCCAGCCGCAGTGTTGTCACGATCCACTTGCAGGCTTCACGGGGTTCAAGATGCGTATCGGCGAGTTGCCAGAGTTCGCGGTAGTTGTCGTCCGGCAGCAGATCATCACGTAACTGAGAGTAACGGAAGGCCGTAAGCAATGGGATGGACTCCTCCTCACCTCACCGGCATCTACGTGGCAAAATGGTGAGTGATTAGCCAACCATCATGAAGATGAGGAGAAGCCCAAGTGAACATTATCCGTGTCGGTGTTGATATTGCCAAATCAGTTTTCCACGTGCACGGCGTAGACCGTCACGGCCAAACTCGATGGCAAGGCAAGTATTCTCGCAGCAAGTGGCTTGATGCCCTCAGCCGAAAAGTACCGGCCGGCGCCGAGATTGGTATGGAAGCCTGCGCGTCATCACACCACTGGGCTCGGGAACTCCAGAAGCGGGGGTATCATGTTCGGTTGATTGCCGCCCAATTTGTCAAACCTTACGTCAAGAGCAACAAGAACGACCGAGTAGACGCGGAGGCAATCTGCGAAGCCATGAGTCGCCCGAACATGCGATTTGTCGCTCCAAAGACGGTCGCTCAGCAGGATATTCAGGCTGCACATCGGATCCGGGAAGAGCTTGTGGGGCAGCGCACGGCCAAGGCCAACCAGATCCGGGGTTTAGTGGGCGAGTACGGTATTGTAGCGCCAGTGGGCATCCAGCAGCTGCGCCGGGCCTTACCAGGCTGGCTTGAAGATGCTGAGAGCGAGCTTACCGATAGTTTCCGCATTCTGCTCAATGGGTTGGCCGAGGACCTCCGGCATCTTGATGATCGCATCACAGCCCTTGATGACCGGATCACTGAGAGTGTCAGGCAGGATCCTGTAGCAAAGCGCTTAATGACATTACGCGGCGTGGGGCCGCTCACAGCCAGTGCCTTGGCAGGTGCCCTGGGCGACGGGAAGGCCTTCCGCAAAGGACGAGACTTTGCCGCTTCTCTTGGATTGACACCTCGACAGCACAGCACCGGGGGACGGGATCGTCTGTTAGGGATCAGCAAGCGCGGCGACAGTTACCTGCGCAAGCTGCTCGTTCACGGAGCACGGGCCGTGTTGCGTCATGTTGAGAGCAAAGACGACGGACTGAGTCATTGGCTCAAAGCCCTTGCCGCCCGGAAGCATGTCAATGTGGCAACGGTGGCATTGGCCAACAAAACAGCCCGTATTGCCTGGGCGCTGGTACACAACGAGGAAGCCTATAACGAAGGGCTCTCAGCGGCAGGAGTTTGAGTGGGTAGCTGCAAGGCTGAGTGTGCCAGGGTAACAACCGGCAACTTTTCAGGAGACGTCCAACACCACGATTGCATGGCATTTTGATTGATGGCGAACAGGTCGAACCGGCGCTGGGAAACCCCTAATGAACGTGGAGCCTTGAGCTCGTGTAAGCGATTGGGAACCAGTGCGCGGATAGCCCATCAGGGTCCGATGCCTACAGGGACGGCATCATTAAAGAGACCGAATACACGTAGGCAGTCGTACCTTAGTCGCGATCAGACAAAGTGCTTGCAATAGAGGAGGAGTCCATACACGTTCATTCCGAGACGTCCTGCCGACTCACTGAATTCCACCCTACAGTAACCTCGCAATTTCCAACACGAGGTTACCCCCATGAAAAAGCACCGCACACCCAAACAGTGGCAGGCCCTGGTTGATCAGCAGCGTGACAGTGGCCTGTCAGCGCCGCAGTTCTGTAAGCAGGAGAATATCGGTTACGCCTGTTTCTGCAACTGGCGCAAGCGCCTGTCCGATCCGTCGACTGATGAGACGGCAGTAAGCGGTGAAGCCGGTTTTCTGGATCTCTCATCGTTGATGGGCAACTCTCCATCCTCCGGCCCAGGCTGGAACATTGTGCTCAGCCTGGGCAACGGCGTCGAACTGCGGCTGAGCCAGAACGGATGATCGGGCTCGATAGCCAGGCGCGCATCTGGCTGTGCACCGAGTCCACCGACATGCGCAAATCGTTCCGGGGCTTGAGCGCCCTGGTCCGGAATCAGTTGAAGCACGACCCACTCAGCGGCCAGTATTTTGTCTTCGTCAACCGTCGAAAGACTCAGATGAAGATGCTGTACTTTACCGCCACCGGTTATTGCTTGTGGGCCAAGCGCCTGGAGCAGGGACAGTTCCGGGTGCCGTTATCTGCCTCTGGTCAGCGGGCCCTGACCCTGACGGATCTGCAACTGCTGATCGATGGTATCGAAGTGCAAAAATACCGGCAGTTCAAGCGTTTTCGAGGGGTATAGAGAGTGGACTTCCGGTATAATAACGGCCATGAATTCAACGGCTTCCACTCCTTCTTCCAACGCACCTTCTTACTCGGCCCTGGCCGAGGAGAATGCCGTGTTGCGGGAGCAGTTGGGCGCTCAGGCGGAGGCCATTCGCCAGCTGACCCATCAGCTGGACTGGTTCAAGAAACAGCTGTTCGGTCCCAAATCCGAGAAGCAAGTGTATGACCTGCCAGGACAGGACAGCCTGTTCCAGCCCGATGAAGCACCGCTGCCGGAGCAGCCTGATGATGCAGAAAAACGCACCATTAAGGCCTATCAGCGCGGCACCGGCAAAAAGCAGCGGGACGACGACTGCCTGAACGACACCGGACTGGGCTTTACCGCCGATGTCCCGGTGGAAGTCATTGAACACCTGCCACCGGAGCTGACCGGCCCAGAGGCCGATCAGTACGAAGTGATCGGCAGCAAGACCACCTACCGCCTGGCCCAGCGCGCCTCCAGTTATGTGGTGCTGAAGGTGGAGCGGCCGGTGTTCCGACGCAAGGGCAGTGAGAAGCCCATCACCACCCCGGCTCCGTTCAACGTGCTGGATAACAGCCTGGCCGATGTCAGCCTGTTGGCCGGGTTGCTGGTGGACAAGTTCCAGTTCCACCTGCCGCTGTATCGTCAACACCAACGCATCCAGCAGGCCGGCATCACCGTCAGCCGCAGCACCCTGACCAACCTGGTGAAGCGTGCCATCGACCTGCTTCGCCCCATCGTAGATGCCCAGACCGACAACGTATTGCGCAGCCGGGTGATGGCCATGGATGAAACACCCGTCAAGGCCGGCCACCAGGGTCGCGCCGGCCCGCAAAAAGGCAAGATGAAATCCGGCTGGTTCTGGCCGCTGTACGGCGATGCCGACGAGGTGGTGTTCACCTACTCGAACAGCCGTGGGCGCGCCCACATCGAACAGGTACTCAGCGAGTCGTTCAGTGGCACGCTGATCAGTGACGGCTACGCGGCCTATGCCCGTTATGCCGCCGCCCAGGAAAACGTCACCCATGCCCAATGCTGGATGCACAGTCGCCGTTACTTTATCGACGCGCAGAAGGCTCACCCGGAAACTGTCACCGAGGCCCTGCAACGGATCGCGACGCTGTACCGGAATGAAGAGGCCATCAACGCTCAAGGGCTGACTGGCGAGAAGAAACGCCAGTACCGCCTGGCGCACTCCAAGCCGGTGGTCAGCGACTTCTTCCAGTGGTGCCGGGATCAGTTGGAGCAAGGCGGGCTGTTGCCCAGCGATCCTCTGACCAAAGCCCTGAACTACGTGCTCAGCCGCGAAGCCAGCCTGACCGTGTTCCTGGAAGACCCGGACGTGCAGCCAGACATCAACCACCTGGAACGGGCGCTACGCCCCATTCCAATGGGCAAGAAAAACTGGATGTTCTGCTGGACCGAACTGGGCGCGGAACACCTGGGCATCATCCAGAGCCTGATCAGTACCTGCAAGCTGCACGATATTAACCCCTACACTTACCTGGTGGACGTGTTGCAACGCATCAGCCAGCACCCGGCCCGTGAAGTCAGCGACCTGACCCCGCGCCTCTGGAAAACCCGGTTCGCGGAGAACCCGTTACGGGCCCTGATCGACCCACGCCACCCTGACCGACAGAACAAACAGCCGGAGGCCGTTCATGCGCATTGAAGACATGAGCATCGACCAGTTGCTGGAACTGAATCAAACCATCTGCCGGCGCATCGACGAACTGAGGGATCAGGAAAATCTACAGGCGCTGAGCCAGTTGCGGGTGGGCCTGAAAGTGACCTTCGAGGGCCGGGAAGGACCGGTGCTGGGGATCGTCACCAAGATCAACCGCAAGAGTGTGATCGTGTTGGCCGAGGACGGCACCAAACAGTACAAGGTCTCGCCGGAGTTATTGAGGCCTCTCCGTGACGTGAAGTAGGTCAACTACGTCTTGGAATGAACGCTTACGACGCCACGCGGTATCCGGCGACGGCCCGGATGGCGGAGAAGCTTGCCACCGCCGAGGGGCGAGCAGTTTATGCTCAGCGCAAACACCTGGTCGAGGCGGTGAATGGTTGGATCAAGAATATTCTGGGCTTTCGCCAGTTCAGCTTGCGAGGCCTTCAATCGGTACAGGGTGAATGGGATCTGGTCTGCCTGTCTCTCAACCTCCGGCGCATGAGTTCACTGATGAGGCTGGCATAAGTCCTTGAGGCAGCCTTTGGCTCACGGTAGGTACAGTTGGGACTCTTTGATGCCCCCCTTTTAACCGGCTGGACCGAAAGCGATGATTTAGCCAATCCGATATCGCGGACACTCGGTCCAGCCAAACAGTGGCCCGCTCTGGCGGAAACAAGCGCTCAAAAAGTTTCTGCCGCGCAGACTCCTACCTGAATCAGTGACTTCAATCGGCTAAAACTGCGCTTAAAGCCTGCAATAACAGAGCCTTAAGCGATATAATGGCACCTGACATCCATTCACCCAGTCAGTGCATTTGGCTCATGCGTACTTTCACTCTCCAGCAATCCCGAACCGAAGTCTATACACCCCATGGCGGACTGGCCTTGATAGGCCATTGTCTGAACCGGCACACGTCGCTGATCAAAACCGCTCGCACGGTCGTCAAGCGCCACGGCATTCCAAACATCGAGCTGATCCGCACCTACCTTGGCCTGATCACGCTGGGCAAGAGTGACTTCGAGGCGGTCGAGCCGGTACGCACGGATCCATTCTTCAAAACCGCCATGGGCATCAAGCAGTCGCCATCGTCAGCCCGCTTGCGGCAACGGTTTGATGAAGATGCCCGAGCCCTGACGCCGCTTTTGGATGATGCCAGCGTTGAGTTTCTTCAGTCCATCGAAGCCCCGGTATCACCTCTGGCGATGGGTCACGTTGCCCTGGATATGGACGTCTTTCCCATGGACAACAGCCAGACCCGCAAAGAGGGTGTCAGCTACACCTACAAGGGCTACGACGGCTACGCACCGATAGCGGCCTATCTGGGCCAGGAAGGCTGGTGCCTGGGCTGCGAACTGCGCCCTGGCAGCCAGCACGCCAATAATGGGTTTCTCGATACCCTCAAGCGGGTTTTACCCCGGGCCCGGGCACTGACGGACAAGCCCATCCTGCTGCGCCTGGACAGCGCACACGATGCCCGTGACAATCGCGACTTTCTGCGCGAGCAGAAGCAGGTCGACTTCCTGATCAAGTGGAATCCCCGCAAGCAGGATCCCCTGGCCTGGGCGGAGAAGGCCCAGGCTCAGAAAGCCTGGATGCTGGACCGCAACGGCAAGATGGAGGCGGTTTTATCGGAAAACCTGTCGGACGAGCCCGGGTTGCGCCAGATCGTTAAAGTCACGGTGCGCACCAGCGATGCCGGTGGCCAGCTGTATCTGGAGCCGGAGGTCAGTCTTGAAGGCTGGATTACCTCCTTGCCAGCCGAGGTGGCCGATGAACAACAAATCATGGCGTTTTACAGCGATCACGCCACCAGTGAGCAATTCCACAGCGAGTTCAAAACCGACCTGGATCTGGAGCGCCTGCCGTCCGGCAAGTTCGACACCAACAACCTGGTCATGGCCTTCGCAACACTGGGATATAACGTGCTGCGCTGGATGGGCCTGAGACTGACTGGCCCGGATGCGCCAGTGCGCCACCCGGCTAAACGCCGCCGCCTGAGAACCGTGATGCAGGAGCTGATGACCATGGCCTGTCGCCTGGTACACAGTGGCCGACAGTGGGTTCTGCGCTTTGGTCGACACTGTCCGGGCTTTGCCGTTTACCGCGACCTCTACGAAGGAATCGCCGCCTCCGGATAGGCTCGTTCGGCAGTGACCGCATCATCTTAAAACCACCCGGGAAACCATACCGGGGCAATCCGCTATTGCCTAACGACCATGGTTTGATCAAAAAGCAGCCAAATCCTGGTCTCTGGTCGACTTCAGGCTGCGCGTTTCAGGCACTCGCAACCTATTTTTCGACAATTGATGGCTCCCGTTAGCGCCGATGGCGATTTGCGGGGTATATTCGCCTGCAAAGTCACTGATTCAGGTCCTAGCCCTCGATTATCGCCGATTTTGAGACTTATTCAGAGTCTCCAGAGAAAATCCCGCTTTTCGGGTTTCAGAAGGGAGCTCACCAAATACCTTTTTATAATCACACGATAGTCGCCCCAAGTGCATAAATCCGTAATCGAACGCAATCTCCGTGATATTTTTCGCACGACCGCTTAACAATTCCTCTCTAACTTTATTAAGTTTTTTGTTCTTTATATAGTTTCTAGGAGTTGTTGAAAATGAGCTGGCGAACATATTATAAATTGAGCGTACGCTAACCATTGACACGTCAGATAACTCTTCTAAAGTAATATCATTTTTGAGATTCTCATCAATGTACTGGATAATATTTTTCATGCAAGGATGAACATCCTGAATATCATCATCTATATTAAAATTGCCTCTAAATACACTTAGTAGTTTTTTTGCAAAGATTTCTTTGTATAGGCTAGAAGTACAAAAAAGGCTTGAGTCTAAATTTTCAGACTCCAGGAGTATAGCTTCGAAAAGTTTTACTAATGATGGGAAAGAAAAAAGGTTTACCGGAGTTCGGTGGAAGCGAATACCTGATTTTGGAATATGTCCAAGATCAGAAACGACAGTACACTGAAATTCGCTTTCGGGCACATTGAAGATCAACTTTTCACAGTCATGAGAATAATCAAGTATTATCAATTCATGGGGATTCAACATCATTGCGTCACCCTGACCTAAAAAAACTTCTCCGTCCTTGAAAGTTATATTACAGAAGCCTTTCGTGATTATTTGTAAATGAAATGTATTCTCTAACTCAGGACTTTTGATCCGAACCTCGCTGCCATAGGAAAGAGAGGATAATCCAAGCCCAGAAAATTCTGTAAAACTCAAGCGTGACAGAGCTTTTGGATTACTCATTAGTTCAATAGTGTGACGGCCAATCTTTTTATTTACAAAATCTGAGACCACTTCTGGGTGAGTGCACTCAAAAACTACTGCCTGACTTAAAGCGTTATCTAGAATGCTATTCATTTTATTATTTCCATCTTTGATTTTTATCATTGTACTTAAAAATAATTTTATTCTAAGCAATTTCGAGATTCGTTTCAACAGACGATGATGGGCACGATTCCGCGGCGATTTGCACACGTTCATTCCACGACGTTCTGCCACCCCGATAAGTTTCTTCCTACAGTAACCGATCATTCACCAATAGGAGGTTGCTTTCATGAGACCATATCGCACCGAAGAACAGTGACGAGCCCTGGTTGACCAGAAGCGCAACAGTGGTCTGTCAGCCCCAAAGTTCTGCAAGCAGGAGAACATCGGCTATGCCAGTTTCTGCAACAGGCGTAAGCGTCTGTTCCCTCAGCCGAAGATTCGACTGGGGCCGGTGAAGCCAGTTTTCTGGATCTCTCGTCGTTGATGGGTAAGCAATGGGATGGACTCCTCCTCACCTAACCGGCATCTACGTGCCAAAATGGTGAGTGAACAGTCAACCATCGAAAAGATGAGGAGAAGTCCACATGAATATTATCCGCGTCGGTGTTGATATTGCCAAGTCAGTGTTCCCCGTGCACGGCGCAAACCGCCACGGCCACACTCAATGGCAAGGTAAGTATTCTCGTAGCAAGTGGCTTGATGCTCTCAGCCGGAAAGTACCAGCCCGCGCCGAGATTGGCATGGAAGCGTGTGCTTCAGCCCATCACTGGGCGCGGGAGCTCCAGAGACGAGGGTATCGCGTCCGGCTGGTCGCAGCTCAATTGGGTGGTAATTCTCAATCTCGCCTTTGATCGCTTCTAGTGTCCTTTAACAAAGGTTCGTCTTATTATTCAGCTTATCGGAAAGACGAGCGATTGATGCAATGATTTGATCCGCTGTTTTGCGCCAGATAAAAGGTTTGGGATCGTCGTTGTATCTTGCCAGGTAGTCTTTAATGGAAGCCTCCAGTTCACGAGTGCTTCGGTGCGAGTTGCGCTTGATCCAACGTTCCGAGATCAGGCCAAAAAATCGTTCCACCAAGTTGACCCACGATGCTGATGTTGGCGTGAAATGAACGTGATAGCGGGGCCTTGCGGCGAACCAGGCTCGTACCTTTTCTGTCTTGTGAGTCCCGTAGTTGTCCATGACCAGGTGAACATCCAGATCTTCCGGGACCTCCCGGTCAATCTCATTTAAAAACGCCAGGAACTCTTTGGCACGGTGTCGCCTGTGCAGGCGTCCGATGACCTCGCCAGTGGCAACGTCCAGGGCTGCAAACAGAGTGGTAGTGCCATGGCGAACATAATCGTGCGTTCGCGTTTCGGAGTAACCAAACGACAACGGAAGCGCCGGCTGAGTGCGGTTCAGCGCCTGTATCTGGCTTTTCTCGTCCACACACAGGACCATCGCCCGGTCAGGCGGGTTCATATACAACCCGACAATGTCGTGAACCTTGGCCACAAAATGGGGGTCAGTCGAGAGCTTAAAGGTCTCCAGACGATGAGGCTTTAACCCAAATGCCCGCCAGATCCGGCTGATGGCCATGGCATTGAGCCCGGTTTCCCTGGCCATCAGCGTGGTAGACCAGTGGGTCGCATCCTTGGGCTTGGATTGAAGCGTTTTGTTGATAACGTCTGTTACCTTGTCGTCATTAATACTGCGTGGCCGGCCACTTCTCGGGGCGTCTGTCAGTCCCGCCACACGAAACTGCTCGAACCGCTTACGCCACTTACTGACGGTCTCTGCCGTTACACCCACTCGCTCGGCAATCACTCGTCCGGGCAAGCCCTCAGTGCTCAACAGGATCATTCGTGCGCGTTGCTGCTCGGCTGCCGGCATCTGTCGCCGCCGAACCCACGACTGAAGCTCATCGCGTTCTTCATTTGTAATGATCAAAGGAACAACGGGTCGGCCCATTGCAGTAGCTCCGTAAATGCTTTCTGCAATTATAACCTTAAACTACAATTTATTCGACGAACTTTCGTTAAAGGACACTAGACTTTCCATAGCAACAAGCTCTCCTAAAAATTAACACCTAAGCATTTAATGGTCGTGCGCAGCATGACCTTTAAATGTTTGTTGGACTAAGCCGCCGGCGCTGAAGCTGTCTGGCGACGGATAAGGGTAAAGTAATCAGGAGGCAAGGCTCGGAACGGTGAGGCTGGCTGCCGACAGACCTCAGCACCAGTGAACATTTGCCGGGTTATATCCATCATTGGCCGATTCCTTATTGTGATGTAGCTCAGACTAACCCGCAGATGCTGGTTTTTCCAGTCTCGGGCCGCACACCGGCCCAGCTCACCTGGAACTGTAAGCGATCACCCGCCAGATCAGGCGCAGCTTAATGGCTAGCCGGTTGGCACTGCCATTATTCTAAAGCACGGCATTTGACGAACCATGTGAACCAGACCATCATTGCAGCGCGGGCAAGGCCAACAACGAGTCGGTTCCTGGTTCACTCGGTGTGGTTCTGGTTGGGGTGACTGCAACATGCACTGCCGGATGACAGCCAGTTTTCGTCGTCGCGTCCGGTTGCTCAGGTAACCAAAGTGGCGGATACGCATGAACCCTTTGGGCAAAATATGCATCAGGAATCGCCTGACGAACTCCTGCCCTTCCAGCCACTGGGTCTTAATCCACCCATTGTCCCGATAATCTTTATATCGGAACGAGACCCGGTCACCCTCCATCGACAACAACCGCCCGTTACTGATGGCAATCCGGTGAGTGTAGCGAGCGAGATAATCGACAACCGTATCGGCCTGGTTCAGGCAGTGCCGAGTGTAGACAACCCATTCCTGTTGTAAGCGTTCATTCCGAGACGTCCTGCCGACTCACTGAATTCCACCCTACAGTAACCTCGCAATTTCCAACACGAGGTTACCCCCATGAAAAAGCACCGCACACCCAAACAGTGGCAGGCCCTGGTTGATCAGCAGCGTGACAGTGGCCTGTCAGCGCCGCAGTTCTGTAAGCAGGAGAATATCGGTTACGCCTGTTTCTGCAACTGGCGCAAGCGCCTGTCCGATCCGTCGACTGATGAGACGGCAGTAAGCGGTGAAGCCGGTTTTCTGGATCTCTCATCGTTGATGGGCAACTCTCCATCCTCCGGCCCAGGCTGGAACATTGTGCTCAGCCTGGGCAACGGCGTCGAACTGCGGCTGAGCCAGAACGGATGATCGGGCTCGATAGCCAGGCGCGCATCTGGCTGTGCACCGAGTCCACCGACATGCGCAAATCGTTCCGGGGCTTGAGCGCCCTGGTCCGGAATCAGTTGAAGCACGACCCACTCAGCGGCCAGTATTTTGTCTTCGTCAACCGTCGAAAGACTCAGATGAAGATGCTGTACTTTACCGCCACCGGTTATTGCTTGTGGGCCAAGCGCCTGGAGCAGGGACAGTTCCGGGTGCCGTTATCTGCCTCTGGTCAGCGGGCCCTGACCCTGACGGATCTGCAACTGCTGATCGATGGTATCGAAGTGCAAAAATACCGGCAGTTCAAGCGTTTTCGAGGGGTATAGAGAGTGGACTTCCGGTATAATAACGGCCATGAATTCAACGGCTTCCACTCCTTCTTCCAACGCACCTTCTTACTCGGCCCTGGCCGAGGAGAATGCCGTGTTGCGGGAGCAGTTGGGCGCTCAGGCGGAGGCCATTCGCCAGCTGACCCATCAGCTGGACTGGTTCAAGAAACAGCTGTTCGGTCCCAAATCCGAGAAGCAAGTGTATGACCTGCCAGGACAGGACAGCCTGTTCCAGCCCGATGAAGCACCGCTGCCGGAGCAGCCTGATGATGCAGAAAAACGCACCATTAAGGCCTATCAGCGCGGCACCGGCAAAAAGCAGCGGGACGACGACTGCCTGAACGACACCGGACTGGGCTTTACCGCCGATGTCCCGGTGGAAGTCATTGAACACCTGCCACCGGAGCTGACCGGCCCAGAGGCCGATCAGTACGAAGTGATCGGCAGCAAGACCACCTACCGCCTGGCCCAGCGCGCCTCCAGTTATGTGGTGCTGAAGGTGGAGCGGCCGGTGTTCCGACGCAAGGGCAGTGAGAAGCCCATCACCACCCCGGCTCCGTTCAACGTGCTGGATAACAGCCTGGCCGATGTCAGCCTGTTGGCCGGGTTGCTGGTGGACAAGTTCCAGTTCCACCTGCCGCTGTATCGTCAACACCAACGCATCCAGCAGGCCGGCATCACCGTCAGCCGCAGCACCCTGACCAACCTGGTGAAGCGTGCCATCGACCTGCTTCGCCCCATCGTAGATGCCCAGACCGACAACGTATTGCGCAGCCGGGTGATGGCCATGGATGAAACACCCGTCAAGGCCGGCCACCAGGGTCGCGCCGGCCCGCAAAAAGGCAAGATGAAATCCGGCTGGTTCTGGCCGCTGTACGGCGATGCCGACGAGGTGGTGTTCACCTACTCGAACAGCCGTGGGCGCGCCCACATCGAACAGGTACTCAGCGAGTCGTTCAGTGGCACGCTGATCAGTGACGGCTACGCGGCCTATGCCCGTTATGCCGCCGCCCAGGAAAACGTCACCCATGCCCAATGCTGGATGCACAGTCGCCGTTACTTTATCGACGCGCAGAAGGCTCACCCGGAAACTGTCACCGAGGCCCTGCAACGGATCGCGACGCTGTACCGGAATGAAGAGGCCATCAACGCTCAAGGGCTGACTGGCGAGAAGAAACGCCAGTACCGCCTGGCGCACTCCAAGCCGGTGGTCAGCGACTTCTTCCAGTGGTGCCGGGATCAGTTGGAGCAAGGCGGGCTGTTGCCCAGCGATCCTCTGACCAAAGCCCTGAACTACGTGCTCAGCCGCGAAGCCAGCCTGACCGTGTTCCTGGAAGACCCGGACGTGCAGCCAGACATCAACCACCTGGAACGGGCGCTACGCCCCATTCCAATGGGCAAGAAAAACTGGATGTTCTGCTGGACCGAACTGGGCGCGGAACACCTGGGCATCATCCAGAGCCTGATCAGTACCTGCAAGCTGCACGATATTAACCCCTACACTTACCTGGTGGACGTGTTGCAACGCATCAGCCAGCACCCGGCCCGTGAAGTCAGCGACCTGACCCCGCGCCTCTGGAAAACCCGGTTCGCGGAGAACCCGTTACGGGCCCTGATCGACCCACGCCACCCTGACCGACAGAACAAACAGCCGGAGGCCGTTCATGCGCATTGAAGACATGAGCATCGACCAGTTGCTGGAACTGAATCAAACCATCTGCCGGCGCATCGACGAACTGAGGGATCAGGAAAATCTACAGGCGCTGAGCCAGTTGCGGGTGGGCCTGAAAGTGACCTTCGAGGGCCGGGAAGGACCGGTGCTGGGGATCGTCACCAAGATCAACCGCAAGAGTGTGATCGTGTTGGCCGAGGACGGCACCAAACAGTACAAGGTCTCGCCGGAGTTATTGAGGCCTCTCCGTGACGTGAAGTAGGTCAACTACGTCTTGGAATGAACGCTTACGACGCCACGCGGTATCCGGCGACGGCCCGGATGGCGGAGAAGCTTGCCACCGCCGAGGGGCGAGCAGTTTATGCTCAGCGCAAACACCTGGTCGAGGCGGTGAATGGTTGGATCAAGAATATTCTGGGCTTTCGCCAGTTCAGCTTGCGAGGCCTTCAATCGGTACAGGGTGAATGGGATCTGGTCTGCCTGTCTCTCAACCTCCGGCGCATGAGTTCACTGATGAGGCTGGCATAAGTCCTTGAGGCAGCCTTTGGCTCACGGTAGGTACAGTTGGGACTCTTTGATGCCCCCCTTTTAACCGGCTGGACCGAAAGCGATGATTTAGCCAATCCGATATCGCGGACACTCGGTCCAGCCAAACAGTGGCCCGCTCTGGCGGAAACAAGCGCTCAAAAAGTTTCTGCCGCGCAGACTCCTAGTGTCCTTTAACGAAAGTTCGTCGAATAAATTGTAGTTTAAGGTTATAATTGCAGAAAGCATTTACGGAGCTACTGCAATGGGCCGACCCGTTGTTCCTTTGATCATTACAAATGAAGAACGCGATGAGCTTCAGTCGTGGGTTCGGCGGCGACAGATGCCGGCAGCCGAGCAGCAACGCGCACGAATGATCCTGTTGAGCACTGAGGGCTTGCCCGGACGAGTGATTGCCGAGCGAGTGGGTGTAACGGCAGAGACCGTCAGTAAGTGGCGTAAGCGGTTCGAGCAGTTTCGTGTGGCGGGACTGACAGACGCCCCGAGAAGTGGCCGGCCACGCAGTATTAATGACGACAAGGTAACAGACGTTATCAACAAAACGCTTCAATCCAAGCCCAAGGATGCGACCCACTGGTCTACCACGCTGATGGCCAGGGAAACCGGGCTCAATGCCATGGCCATCAGCCGGATCTGGCGGGCATTTGGGTTAAAGCCTCATCGTCTGGAGACCTTTAAGCTCTCGACTGACCCCCATTTTGTGGCCAAGGTTCACGACATTGTCGGGTTGTATATGAACCCGCCTGACCGGGCGATGGTCCTGTGTGTGGACGAGAAAAGCCAGATACAGGCGCTGAACCGCACTCAGCCGGCGCTTCCGTTGTCGTTTGGTTACTCCGAAACGCGAACGCACGATTATGTTCGCCATGGCACTACCACTCTGTTTGCAGCCCTGGACGTTGCCACTGGCGAGGTCATCGGACGCCTGCACAGGCGACACCGTGCCAAAGAGTTCCTGGCGTTTTTAAATGAGATTGACCGGGAGGTCCCGGAAGATCTGGATGTTCACCTGGTCATGGACAACTACGGGACTCACAAGACAGAAAAGGTACGAGCCTGGTTCGCCGCAAGGCCCCGCTATCACGTTCATTTCACGCCAACATCAGCATCGTGGGTCAACTTGGTGGAACGATTTTTTGGCCTGATCTCGGAACGTTGGATCAAGCGCAACTCGCACCGAAGCACTCGTGAACTGGAGGCTTCCATTAAAGACTACCTGGCAAGATACAACGACGATCCCAAACCTTTTATCTGGCGCAAAACAGCGGATCAAATCATTGCATCAATCGCTCGTCTTTCCGATAAGCTGAATAATAAGACGAACCTTTGTTAAAGGACACTAGTGTCCCGTCTGGGTAATCCGTTTATTTATTATCAATAATACTCAGCTTTGCTCGCGCCACTGAAGTCATAATCGATTCTGCACTCTTGTGCCAGCGGAACGGCTTTGCCAGTTTCTCATTATGAGTTTGGATAAAGCGACGAATCGCCTTCTTCAGTTCGCCGACACTGGTAAAAATGCCACGGTACAAAGCGCGGCGTTCCAGTTGACCAAACCAGCCCTCCACGGCATTCAGCCAAGAGGCGCTGGTTGGTGTGAAGTGAAGCTTGAACCGGGGATGCTTTTCCAGCCAGGCTTTCACTTCTGGTGTTTTGTGAGTCGAGCTGTTGTCCAGAATCAGATGAAGGTCCTGCTCTTTCGGTGTTTCTCGATCAATTTGTCGCAGAAAATCGAGAAACTCTTTGGCGCGGTGACGTTGTGTAATGCGCCCAATCACTTCGCCGTTCAGGATATTCAGGGCCGCATATAAGCTGGTCGTCCCGTGCCTCTTGTAATCGTGGGTACGGCGCTCGATCTGGCCGGGTTTCAGTTGCAGCTTTGGTTGAGTGCGATCCAGTGCCTGGATCTGCGTTTTTTCGTCAACCGATAGCACCAGCGCGTTATCCGGCGGATTCAGGTACAGGCCAACGACGTCGAAAACCTTCTCAGCAAAGTCCGGATCATTGCTTATTTTGAAGGTTTTCAGCCGGTGCGGTTTCAGGTCAGCGGCTTTCCAGATCTGATGCACTTGCCAACGACTGACACCGGCATATTCGGCCATCAACCGGGCGCTCCAGTGGGTAGATTCCTTCGGCAGCTTTTTGACCGTGTCATCAAGAATCGACTTGACCTTTTTCCGGTCCAGCTTCCTGGGCTGTCCGGGCCTTGGAGCATCTTGCAGGCCACTCAGACCCTGCTTGATATAACGGTTACGCTACTTGAAAACGGTAGGCGTACTGGTCTCCAGTCGCTCGGCCACCGCTTTCGGTGATTCGCCAGCATTCAGAGCCAGAACGATCCGAGCGCGTTGAACAAGATTCTGACTTAATTTGCTTGTCCGTAACCAGCTTTCCAGCTCCAACTGATCATTCACGGTAAGATTAAAGGGTGCTGGTTTCCGCGCCACAACAGGATCTCCAAGCCGGTGAAAAACGACCCGAATTATAGCACATTTATGCTAAAGAATTACCCGGACGGAAAAATAGCAGTGGTTGCCTGACGGTTATCCCGTGTGATCATGAGGGTTTTTTCCGTTTCATTTTATTGAACTGCAATATGCGGATACTAACTGCATAAAAAGGATATCAACATCTGACAAAAAGCTTTTAAATGAAAACTCCGAAAAATAAAAATTGGAGCTAAAAATAATGAGTAAGTGTGTAACCTATTTCGCGGCATTAGCCTTAGGATTTTCTCTGAGCTTTTCCTCTAGTATTGCATTCGCATCTTCAGTTATAAAAATTGGAGTAATGCAACCATTATCTGGCGTATATGCAGGGCCGGGGCAGTCTGGACTTAACGGATTATTGCTCGCGCTGAAAGAATATGAAACCAATGCTCATCAAAATGAGATCGATTTAATCATACTCGATACGGAAGCTAAGCCTGCACGAGCACCCGAATTAGCAACCTCCTTACTCGAGCAGCACAAGGTAGATTTTGTTGTTGGGCCAGCTCACTCGGGTGTAGCAATGGGGATGATCAAGGTGCTGCGTGAAAAGGACACCGTGATGATAATTCCGAACGCCGGCGCTGCAGCGGCAACCGGCTCGCTGTGTTCTCCTAACATTTTTCGCACTTCTTTCTCATCCTGGCAGCCCTCCTACCCCATGGGCAAAGTCGCTCTGGAGAAGGGCTATAGGGATGTCTACCTGATTAGTTGGAACTACGGCATGGGCCGGGAAAGTCTCGAAGCTTTCGAGGAATCCTTTAAAGCTGGGGGCGGTAATGTCGTGAAAAAGGTACTGTTGCCGTTCCCATCCACCAATTTTCAGCCGCATATCAGTGACATCGCCGCCCAGGATCCGGACGCTGTGTTCGTTTTCTTCGCTGGAGGGGGGGGCGCCAAGTTTGTTAAGGACTACGACGCCTCGGGTTTGCGCGGCAATATTCCACTGTTAGGTTCCGGGTTTCTCACCGAGGGCAATCTGGAAGCTCAGGCTGAAGCTGCCGAAGGTGTGATTACAACCCTGCACTATGCAGAGCAGTTGGAGTTGCAAAAAAACCTTGAATTCCGAGAAGCCTTCCACAATGAGTATGGTCATTACCCGGACGTCTACGCAGTTCAAGGATATGACGCCGGTCAAGCTATTAACATGACCCTCAATGAGCTTAATGGAGATGTAAGTGACAAAAGGGCGGTGATTGATGTCATGGAAAAGTTGACCATTGACAGTCCCCGTGGAGCTTTCACCTTCTCTCGGGGTCACAACCCGATACAGAATATTTATCTGCGGGAAGTAATAGATGGTGCCAATGTAGTGACGGGCCTGGCCGCTGAGGCTCTGGAGGATCCGGCCCGAGGCTGCAAATTATAATATTGCTCCCTATCACAACTCTCCCCCTCCTCTGTGCTATTCGCAGGCGGCCAGGGGGGGCTTCTTAGCCTTTTCATTCTTTATTGTGGTGAAGTGTCATTGGGGTATTTTATGACAGCAGAACTCATTATTGTACAAGTTCTTAACGGCATCCAGTATGGCTTGTTACTGTTTCTGATTGCCTCGGGGCTGACACTGGTACTTGGCGTCATGGGAATCCTTAATTTAGCCCATGGTTCAATGTATATGGTGGGTGCCTACTTGATGTGGTACTTCGTGACGGTTACCGGCAGTTTCACCGTTTCGGCGGCGCTTTCGGCTACCATTGCCCTTTCTCTTGGCATCCTTATCGAACGTGTTCTGATACAGCGATTTTATAATCGTAACCATCTTGACCAAGTACTGGTCACTATTGGGATGATTTTGGTTTTCAATTCACTTCAAAGTATCCTGTTCGGTAACGATCCTTACGGTGTTCCGGTGCCTGATGCCCTGGACGGTGGCATTCCCTTAACGAATAACTCCACCTATGCTGTTTACCGCATTTTTGTAGCAGTAATCTGCGTCGGTATTGCCGGGCTCCTTTATTTTGTGATCGGGCGTACCCGTTTAGGCATGATGATCCGCGCCGGAAAATCAAATCGCGAGATGGTAGAAGCTTTAGGCGTTAACATCAAAAGTCTCTACACCATTGTGTTTGCATTTGGAGTCATGCTCGCCGCTATCGCCGGCATAATCGCCTCACCCATCAGCTCTATTGTGCCTGGTATGGGCGAGAGCGTTCTGATTACCTGTTTTGTGGTCGTAGTGATTGGCGGAATGGGTTCAATTAAAGGAGCTTTTATTGCTGCCCTATTAGTGGGACTGATAAGCACCTTCTTCTCGATACTCATGCCCAGCATGGCAAATATGATTATCTATATTTTTATGATCCTGGTGTTGTTAATTAAGCCTCAGGGCCTGTTCGCCAAGTAAGCGGGAGCCGATCATGATTTTCGAAAAACGAACCGAGCGTATCATCGTTCCGATATTTTTTATATTGGCTCTATTTGTGCCACTGTTTTTGGACGCCAATTCTTTTTTTGTTGGTAAAGTATCGACCATCATCATCATGTCCATTTTTGTTATGTCCCTAGATTTTCTGGTTGGGCGCGTTGGCTTGATCACCTTGGGACACGCGCTTTTTTACGGTCTCGGAGGGTACCTTTTCGTGATTTTGTCGCCGGAATACGAAGTCGTAAACTTTTGGGTCTACACTTTCTATATATGCATTATTTCGGCCCTGATCGCATTGGTGATAGGTGTGGTGATACTCCGTACTACCGGCATTTACTTCATCATGATCACTCTCGCGATCTCCCAGATGGCGTTCTACTATTTCTTTGATTCGCTCAAATATGGCGGCGACGATGGTCTCTATATTTACATGACGCCTGAGACGAGTATCTTCGGCTTGAGCTTCCTGAATCTGGATGACCCGCAGCACTTTTACTATCTGGCGCTGTTCTCCCTGTTCAACACCCTGGTGTTCTTCAAGGTGGTGCTGCGCTCCCGCTTTGGCCGCATTGTCGAGGCCACCAAGCAGAACCCGGATCGTACCGAGGCCCTGGGCTACAATATCTTTGCTTTCCGCCTTACCTGCTATGTGATCGGAAGCACTCTGGGCGCCTATGCCGGCTTCCTGTTCGCCCTGCAATATGGCTTCGTGAATCCGTCCTTCCTGGCCTGGGAAATGTCCGGCACAGCGCTGGTCATGTCCATCCTCGGCGGACTGGGCACCATCTATGGCGCCATCCTTGGCACCTTCACCTATGAGGGCCTGCAGTACTTCTTTGAGCACCTGACCGAGGAATGGCTGCTATTCATGGGCTCGGCCATCATCCTGATGGTCATCCTGCTGCGCAAAGGTATTGCCGGCTACCTGGAAAAGCTTCTGGAGAAATAACCATGGTTAATGACATCGTTCTGGAAACAGAAGCCCTGAGCAAGTACTGGGGCGGCATCAAGGCCCTCAACGACATCAGCCTGCAGTTCCGGGACCGGCAGCTGCACGGCGTGGTGGGCCCCAACGGCGCTGGCAAAAGCACGCTGCTGAATATGCTCTGCGGCACCCTTAAGCCCACCTCCGGCTGTATCTTCCACAAGGGCCAGCGGATCGACACTCTTAAGCCCTGGAGGTTTGTCCGGCGCGGCATTGGCCGCAGCTTTCAGAAGACCAACATCTATCCAGAAGTGACCTGCCTGGAGAACTGCGCGATCTCGGCCCAGCGTCGTTTTGGTGGCAACTTCAACCTGATCGCGTCCCGCCATAGCAACAAGCTAGTGCGCAAGGCTGCTGAACAGGCCCTCGCGCAGGTAGGCCTCGAGGACCGGACCTACACCCTTGGGGGCGAGATTTCATACGGCGAGCAGCGGCAGCTGGAAATCGCCATGGTGCTGGCCACCAGCCCCTGCATCCTGTTGCTGGACGAACCCATGGCCGGCATGGGTCACGAGGAGTCCCAGCGCATCATCAAGTTGCTCAAGGAGCTAAAGAAAACCTACTGCATCGTACTGGTGGAGCACGACATGGATGCCATTTTCGAGCTGTCGGACCAACTCACGGTACTGGATAACGGCAGCCACCTGATTACGGGCACAGTGGATGAGGTACGGGCCGACCCACGAGTGAAAGAGGCCTATCTGGGCGTGGACGAGGAGCAAGCGGCATGAGCACGGCACTACTGGCACTCAAAAACATCAACACCCTGTACGGACGCAGCCACATCCTGCACGACCTGTCCTTCCGGCTCGAAAAGGGGCAGTCCATGAGCCTGATGGGCCGTAACGGTATGGGCAAGACCACCACCTTGAAGTCCATTCTCGGCATCGTTCCGCCTCGCAGCGGCCACGTGTATTTTGACGGCGAGGACATCGGCAGGTTACCTACCTGGAAGCGCATGCGCCGAGACATAGCCTATGTACCCGAGGGTCGGGGGATGTTCCATAACCTGACCGTGAAGGAGCACCTGCAGATGGCCGCCCGCCCGGGCAGCGACGGCCAGATCGGCTGGGACTACGACCGTGTAATGGAAACCTTCCCGCGACTGCAGGAACGGCTGTCCAACATGGGCACAGAACTGTCCGGTGGCGAGCAGCAAATGCTGGCCATCGGCCGTGCCTTGGTCACCAACCCGCGCCTGATGATCCTGGACGAGGCCACCGAAGGTCTGGCACCCCTGATTCGCCAGGACATCTGGAACGTGATTGCCACTATCCGGGAGTCCGGTATTTCCACCCTAGTGGTGGACAAGAACATCAAGGCTCTCAAGAAATTGTGTGACCGGCACGTGGTGTTGGTCAAAGGCAAGGTGCACTTTGACGGAAGCTCAGAGGAAATTGACCGGAACTTGGAAAGGGTTGAAAGCGCGCTAAGCGTATAGTTCAGGAATCAGATAATAAATATGGATGAATGTTCTTGGTGTACATTGGTAAAACAAAAAGAGGAAGTAAAATAATGAAATGTCGCAAGTCTCTAATCATGTTGGTAGCCGCATTCTGTTTTGGCATCGCGCCCGTAACGCATGCGATTGATCTTGGTAACTTCAACGATACATCTTTCAGTATAGGAGGGTTTCTCAAGGCTGAGGGCATCTTCGAAAATCCCGAAAATGGGGACAGCCGAATTTTTGGCCGCGCGAACCAAAGCCGTTTCAACCTTAAAACGGTCACCCAAAAACAGGGGCACACACTGGTAGGCTTCATAGAAGGGGACTTTTACGGTGGCGTATACCCGGGCGAGAATAATGACTGGCGTCTGCGACACGCTTTTATCGTGGATTCAACCAATAACCGCAGCACCGCTCATTTATAGTGCCCCGGAATATTCACCCCAGAACACCTCTGCCGGTGTCCGGTAACCCAGCCGTTTCCTGGGTCGGTTATTCAGCTGCTCAACCACTCGATTGATTTGAGTTTGGGACAGCTTGGCGAAGTTCGTCCCTTTCGGGTAGTACTGGCGTAGCAAACCATTCGTGTTCTCATTGGTGCCTCGCTGACCCGAGCAATACGGATCACAAAAATAGGCGTCCAAGTTCAGCGCTTTGGCCATGTGTTCATGCTCTGAAAACTCACTGCCGTTATCCAAGGTCAAAGTTTGAGCCGCGCCCCGAATCGGCTGCAGAAGACGAATCACGGTTCGCGCTGTCTGTTTGGCCGTGATCTCGGGTAGACGACCTGCAAGCAAGTAGCCACTCCGACGCTCAACCAGAGTTACTACACCAGATTGCTTGTGGCCCTGAAGAACTGTGTCGCCTTCCCAGTGCCCCAGCGCGCCGCGGCTTTCAACTTCTTCCGGGCGATGTTCAATGCCCGTGCGATTGGGTATTTTGCCTAAGCCTGCATCCTTGGCATTGCGCCTACGACCGCGGCTGTTTCTGTGCCGGCAATAGCGCCAGAGATTGCCGCCGCTGAGCCGGTCACGATGGATCAGATCATAGATCCACTGGTGACTGACACGAACCGGCGTCTTCATGCGATTCATGAAGCCGGCGATCTGTTCAGGGCTCCAGTGTTGCTTTAATCGTGTGCTGACCCACTCTGTCAGCCACTGCAATCTTTTGTGCCATTTAAAGGCTCGGCTGCGCCTGGCGTTCGACTGTTGCTGCGCGTGCTCGGGGTCATAGCCCGAGGTGCTGTTTCGCCTTAACTCACGGCTAACGGTGCTGCTGTGGCAACCGATTATTCCGGCGATCTGTCGTTGGCTTTTGCCGGCCACACGCAAGGCCGAAATCTGATATCGTTGTGTCTGGGTCAGTTGTCGGTACTTCATCACTGCTTCACTTTGGTCGGTAAAGTCCGTGAGGGTACCGGCAACGGCCCTCCCATCTCTACCTGGTTACACCAAAGTGCTGCAGTTATTATCTGAATTCACGATTAAAATAGACAATACGACTATTGGTCAGACTTGGACCGGCCAGTTTTGGGCCGTGGCCTTTACAGATTATTTAGATTTTTTCGGAGGTCCGCGTGGTACACTAGCGGGTAATAACTTCCGCACCACTCTAGCCAGCTACCAGTTTCAGGGGCTTCGAGTAACTGCCCAAGATCCGGTTTACGCTGACGCCGATACTCCTGATCTCGCTATCAATTACGATCTGAACCTGGATGGCGGTCACAGGGTCATCCTGACCGCAAGTGGCCGAGATGTGGACAATGGAGACTTCGTCGCCGGTGGTGCAATCGGTACCAAAGTTATGCTGGGCGTTCACAGCCTCAACCTAAATGCCCACTATGGAGAAGGTCTGGGTGCGTTTACTGGTGTCGGTGTGAACGGATCTCTTTCGGACGAATTGGAAAATGGTGAAGCCGTGAGCCAAACTGGCCTAAATGCCGGCTTTCGTTATGTCTTCAACAACCAGTGGCGAGCCAATGTATCTTATACTATGGTGGAGGTAGACGATCAGGCAGAGACCAATTACGAGAGTTCGCGGATGAACCTAATTCATAACATTTTACCAGAGTTGGAGGTTGGGGTTGAGTGGCGTAAGTATAACTTGGCTTTTGGGCCGCTAGCTCCAGAAGGGCAGCAGGTCGAAGTGATGGCTAAGTACGCATTTTAAACGTGGTGAATTGAGCTATATTCTGTCTAGTCCTGAAAGAGGTTTACACTTATTTCTATCTAAACGCCCGGTGCATCGCGTCGGGCGTTTTGTATTTGTGCGCCAGGCATGGCGCGTAGCGCCTTGACGGGCGCTGTTCCGGTACAGGTGGTGGTGCTGGCCGGGACTGGTCCACTGCCGGCCGGCTGGATGATGACGGTCAGCCAATCACAGAATACGACGAGCATGGTCATCCCAGCTATCTGAGCGAGAAAGGGGACTTCCGCCACGGCGAAAATGTCGTGCCAACCTACGCCTGGTTTGACGGCACGGTGAAATACACCCTGGTGGATGAAGAACTCGACGTGGCTCATCCTCCGGTTGAAATCAACCGCATTGAGGGCAGTCCGGAGGATCCGGGCTCCCGCATCTGGCCGTTCAAAGTCATGCAGGGCAAGCAGCCTTACGACACCGAACGGAAAACCCTGCTGGCCACCCACGTGTTTGGTGCCGATGACAGTTCTTTGTGGAGCATTTTCAGCTGGCCCAGGGCGCTCAAGGCCGGCAGCGAGATGTCCGGAATGCCCTTCAGCGGCAGCTACGACTTTATCGAAACCACCATGCACTGGCCCATAACCCACATGGTGCCACCGTCTGAAATGGCCCTGGATTGCGCTTCCTGCCATGCTGAAAACAGCCGTCTAGCAGGTCTTCCCCGCATCTATATGCCAGGGTACAGCGGCAACATCTGGCTGGATCGTATTAGCTGGTTGTTGGTAGCCCTGACCTTGATCGGCGTTGTGCTGCATGGTCTGGCAAGAATTCTTCTGAAGGGGAGGAAACAGCCATGAGCCGGGTAATGATCTACAAGCGTTTCGAACGGTTCTGGCACTGATTCCAGGCCCTGCTGATCTTCACGCTGCTGTTTACCTGATTCGAGATTCACGGTAGCTATTCCGTGATTGGTTTCAGCGAGGCGGCGCGGCTGCATACCCTGGCCGCCTGGTCATTGATCATCCTGTGGCTGTTCGCCATTTTCTGGCATGTCACCACGGGTGAATGGCGGCAATACATTCCAACCCGGAACAAACTGTTCGCGGTGATACGCTACTACCTGATCGGGACTTTTACTGGTGAGCCGCATCCGTACCGGAAAACCACCCGGGCCAAACACAATCCGCTCCAGCGTTTGGCCTATCTGTTTTTCAAGCTGATGATTACACCGGTCATCTGGCTCAGTGGCCTGCTCTATCTTTTCTACAACGACTGGCCCGCAACGCTATCCAATGCCCTGGAACTGGAAACGGTGGCACTGGTTCATACCGCAGCGGCCTTTGCCATGCTGGTCTTCATCATTGCCCATGTGTACATGGCAACCATGGGCCCCAGGCTCACTAGCCTGATCAAACCCATGATTACCGGCTACGAGGACCTCGAGGAGCACCATTGAAGAGGCATTCGCTAATCTTCGATGCAAATCGCCCGGCGCTGAACCGCCAGGGCGGTCTTGCCGATAAGAACTGCGATAAGCAACGTAAGCAGGCCAAGAAGTAAAACACCAAGCCCTTTGAAGAACACGAGTTGAAGCTCCTCGTACATTACGAAAGTGGCGATCGTCATGGCTGCCATTGGGAACGAGTACGCCCACCAGGAAAGAAAGAATTCTAGTCGGAGGAACCTGGAGGCTTGGGTCATCAGCATCAGGGTCAGAAAGATCGCATCGTAGTAAAGCACCCGTCCAAATGCGTTCACTTCGCCAACCAGCTGGAACCAGGAAATGAAACCCACGGCAGGCGGGGCGATCAAAATGAACAAAGTGGGCAGGAGTTTAGCCGGAAGCGGCTGATGGAAAAACATCCGGTAGAAAATGATGGTTAACAAAACCAACCAGAAAACCAGGCCAATGCTGAAGAAGAACCACGAGATTTCCACAGATGCATGCTGCACGCCTGCAATGGGTACGAGTATGTTACCTACGATGGAGAGGATTCGAACCTCTGACCTCCGCCTCCGGAGGGCGCCGATTGGGGTCGGTTTGGAGTGAGGTCGGTGGGTCTAAATCGTTGTTCGTCAGTTACTTGCAGGCTGGGCGGAAATTCAAAAAAGTTCTTTTAACACCGCTAGTTACACGTTTTATCCCAGGTTTGGGCACACATTTGTCAGGTTGGCGATGGCTCTACCTGGACAGAATGACCGCTGCTCCAGCTGCTTAATTTCTAGCTTTACAGTTTACTATGCGAACTTCAAGCTCAGAAAAAATGTCTGGTTTTAACTGTCTGAAATTGGACAGTAGTCGAGCGGGGTAGTCCGAAAGTCCGCCTGTAGAAAGCTATATTTTGCGAGAGAGTATCACCCATCGGCACTCGTTAATAGTCAAGGGTTGGCCGCATCAGAGGTTATCAAGAGTAACGGGGGGATTCGGCAACCACATAGCTGACACTCGGGGCGATTAGAGTAGAGTGTAGAGTTCAGACTACCAATAGCTAAAGAGCCAGTATCTGTCAGGTCGATTGACTACAGCTGAACTTTTCCAAGTATCGGGTGTTCTATCTCGTCCGGCGGCACGTTAATCCGGAAGAGCTGACCGCGTCGATGGGAGGGAGCTAGAAAAGCGAGGGAAAGCGACTTAGTCTGCACATCTGGATTGAGTGGCCGTTGTAACAGGTATGACTCGACAGTAGGCCATGCTCGTTAACTCATAGTATCAACCGGAGAGACTGGATTTGAGCCGTCGCTGCGAATGTGCCTTCCTGCTGTTTTTCGTTATTAGTGTTTTCCCAACCAGCCTGAAGGCAGAAGTCGTGAACCTGTCCTGGGATAACGACCTGCTTACCGGAACCGATCGCGGCTATACAAACGGGGTACGCTTTTCGTATCTGACAGACACCGCTGACGAGAACGATGGAAAGTCGGCAAGATTTGCCCGGGTTCTGCGTGATGAGCTGCGCTTTCTGCCAGGTATTGGAACTGTCGATTCAAAGCAGGCGGTAAGCCTGAGTTTGCGGCAATTCATGGTCACACCTGAAGATATTACGGTTGAAGATCCGCAGTTCGACGACATTCCCTATGCCGGCCACCTGTCGCTCAGCGGCACACTATGGAGCTGGAACGCCGATACGATTACCGGCTTTGGTGCTCACATTGGTGTTATTGGGCCCGAAAGCGGTGCCGAGTCGGTTCAGAAATGGGTGCACAAAGCCACGGGAAGCGACAAGCCGCAAGGGTGGGGGAATCAGCTTGGAACCGATGTGGTGGGTGGCATACAGGCTGCGCATGGCCGAAAACTCCTGCAACTCGGGCAGGGCGGCAACATTGAACAGCGTGTGTCGGTGGTTGGATCCGGACTACTGTCGAGTTTTCGGACCTCCGCTAAAACCGGGTTGGTCTGGCAGCTTGGCAGACACCTTCCTATAAATTTTGTGCCGGACTACGCTGGTACATCCTCAACCATCGCTTTGCCGGGCTCGTTCAAGGATTCAGGCAGTAGCTGGTCAGTATATGTGGGGCTGGGGCTGGAGTATGTAGGCTATTCCTACATCGATGACAATGCCGGGGCTTATCGTTTTGACGAGGGGCCGTTGATTGGTCAGCTTGGTCTGGGCGCTACCTGGCAGTGGGATCACCTGCTGGCCTCGGTCACACTGCGTGGCTCAACCAGTGAAGACGAGCGTCATAAAGACAACTTCAGCTTTGGGACGCTGTCAGTTTCTTGGGAATTGTAGAAAGGTTGGTTTTGCCCGTTGCTTACGGGATGTGGTGGCGCTTGTTCCCGCTGTTTAAACAAAAGCGAACATTCGCATTGCCCGACCCATGCCCTGGTTATTTTCCAGTAATTTGTTGCGGGACCAGCACCTTCATATCACCACACCCCAAAAAGTGTACCACCAGGCCAAGAGCGTCAGCGGCATTCAGAAGTGAGGAGGCATTCATGCCTTACGCCATGCCTACGCCACCCACCAGTTAGAACAGGGCGTTCCCCTTCATGAGTTGCAGCGGCTCTTGGGCCGCAGCGATCTGCGTAATACCCAACGCTACTTACACTGGCTGCCAGGCGTAACGCCTCAGAACCATGGGCCTGCGGACCTGATCGCGGGTCTCCGCGGTGTAGGATGACAGCCACACTGAGTGTCCAGAGTATTCTGCAACGTTTCCTCCCGGATCAAACACTGGACAGTCATCGTCGCAAGGTCTGTGCCCGGTTAACGGCTTGCCGAACCGACCGCATGGGCGGTATGGAGATGCGTTGTGATCATTGCCAGGCCCGTTCTATCTGTTATTTCGGGTGTCGGGATCGGCATTGCCCGCAATGCCAGGGACGTGCGACGGAACAATGGAGCGCCCGTCAGCGGTCCCTGCTGTTGCCGGTGCCGTACTTCCACCTAGTGTTTACGCTGCCCCATACCTTGAACGGCTGGGGTGGTCAGATCCATCCCGAGGTGATCTATCGCTGCTTGTTTGCAGCGGCGTGGGATACGCTCAGTCAGTTCGGACGTAACACACGATACTTGAGTGGTGAGCTGGGCATGACGGCGGTGATGCACACTTGGGGGCAGAACCTGAGCCGTCATGTTCACGTGCACTGCCTAGTTCCCGGCGGAGTGTTGACCGACACCGGTGACTGGCACAAAACCAAAAACGATTACCTATTTCCAGTGCGGGCCTTATCCCGGCGTTTTGGCGGGCGAATGGTGTCATTGCTGAGCACCTCTGCGAACGCCGATGACCTGCGCCGGATTATCCATAGCGGTGAGGTTGATTAGGTGGCTGGAGGGACGGGAGTTCGTGCGGCGGTTCCTGATGCATATTCTACCCAAGGACTTTATGCGCATTCGTCATTTTGGCTATCTGAGCAACCGCACCCGACGACGCAAACTGGGTGTGATCCGGCATTGCCTCGCGCAGTCGCCCCAACATTGTCGGCCATGCCTACGCTGTGATGATGGTCTGGTGCGCATGGTTCGCCAGGTACCACGGTTCAGAACAACGGTTGTGCCGACGGGCTAGCTTCCCGGCCCTGTTGATTCGGCGTATCGAAATCAACAGTTCCTTGTGAGCTGAACGCCTATGCGGCTGAAGACTGGAAAAACAGGTAGTTGGGAGGTAATCTGAACTAAATCACAACTAAATCACAACAAGGAACTGCCCCGTGAAGGATCTAAAGAGGCCAAAACCCGCTAGCATCAATGCGCATCTGTTAACAGATTCACCTTTCTGGCCCCGCGCCCAAATTACTTTATCCTTATGCACTGCTCACTATGCGGCAGTGGCGGTTTAGTTCAACAGACATTTAAAGGTCATGCTGCGCCCGACCTTTAAATGCTTAGGTGTTAGGTGCCCGAGCACTATGAATCACAGGAGTAGGAATGGCCATTAAGATAAGGGACTTACGATCAGCATCTAATCGCTCGGGAAGAGTTTTTGTAGCTAAATCGCTCAATGAAGCTTTAGCTAAAAATCAGAAAACGGCTTTTTTATGCCACAGCCACAAAGACCATGAGCTAGCTAAAGGTCTTCAAGTTCTAATGAAAGAAGATGGATGGGACTTGTACATTGACTGGGAAGATAGCGAAATGCCGAGCACTCCCAACAAAGAAACTGCAAACAGAATTAAGACAAAAATAAGGACTACAGACTGGTTCTTGTTTTTAGCAACGGGCAATTCTAATCAGTCACGCTGGTGTCCTTGGGAAATTGGTTTTGCAGATTCAGCCAAAGGATACGAAAAGATATTAATTATTCCGACAGAAGATGATTGCGGAACTTGGTATGGAAACGAATATCTTCAATTGTATAAGAAAATAGATGAAGGAAGCAATAAACAGACGGGAAAGTCTGGTTATGCTGTGTTTGATGCAGGAACGAATTCTGGGACTTGGGTAAAAGATCTATAAAGGAAACTTAAATGGCTAAAATTCCTGTTTTTTATAGCTTTCATTTTGACAATGACGTAATGAGAGTTCAACAAATACGTAATATTGGTAGCATTGAGGGTAATCCACCTACCACTCCAAATGAATGGGAAACACTAAAGAGAACTGGCAAGAGCGCAGTTGAGAATTGGATAAATCAAAACATGAAGTACAAACGATGTATTATTGTTTTGATTGGTAGCGAAACTGCTTCAAGGCCATGGGTAGAGTATGAAATCATCAAAGCATGGAATGACGGGAAAGCTCTGTTAGGCATTCATATTCATAACCTTAAGTGCCCAAGAACCGGGACTTGCAGGAAGGGAAAAAATCCGTTTGATTTAATCAAATTCAATGATGGTAGAGCAATGTCGGGCGTTGTACCTTGTTATGACCCTAATTCTTCTAATGCTTACGAAGATATAGCAAATAATATCTCAAGCTGGATTGATCACGCCATTCGACATAAGGCAAATTGAGATGATATTGTGAATTTATTAAATTAAATTTAGAAGCGGCATTAATTTGACACAGTCAGGCATTCTAGTGATTTCTCGGGGATTACTTGATGTATGTTTGACGTCTTCTAAACCACTCAGTATCTGACGGGCTCGCATTACACGACGAGTAGAGAAAACATATTCCAAAGTGAGCAGCAGTCGCTACGGAGTGAGGGGGATTGTCAACGAACTGGAGTAAGGGATGGCACGAAGAACATTTTTTTCATTCCATTATCAAGAAGACGTCTGGCGAGCATGGAATGTCAGGAATTGCTGGGTCGTAAACGGCGACCAAGAGTCGGTCGGATTCTTCGATGGCAGCGTTTTTGAAGCCTCCAAGAAGGAAGGCGATGATGCACTTAAGACCTTTCTTCGAAATGGACTCAAAAAAACTTCAGTGACGTGCGTGCTTTCTGGCCAGTACACAGCTTCTAGACGATGGGTGCGTTACGAGATCGTGCGCAGCGTGTTGAAGGGCAATGGACTTCTCACGGTCGATATCCATGGCGTAAAAAATAACGCGAAGGAGCTTGGAGTGAAAGGTAAAAACCCACTGGCTGAAGTGGGTGTCTATCTGTCCAACGGCAAAATTTATTTCGCGGAGCTCAAGGACGGTAAGTGGGTGAAATACTCGGACTACACCTTAGCTATCCCTGCTTCTGACCTGTGGTTTGAAGCACCTACCAGCAATACGGTTGTTAAACTATCCAAGTACTGCATCAGATACGACTTCGCGGCTCAAAATGGCGGGGAAAACATCGCAGACTGGATTGAAACCGCGGCTAACTTGGCCGGTCGTTGATAACGCGACCCTAGGAGTCTGCGCGGCAGGAGACACCTTCTGGCATAATGCGTAAAAATTCTTCAGCACCGGAGAATCTGATGGGAACCACTTTCCGCCCGTATTCGCCTGACCAGGAACTGCTTCTTCCCCCGAGCCTGAACGAGTGGCTGCCTGAGGGGCATCTGGCCTATTTTGTCAGTGATGTCGTCGAGGAGCTGGATTTAAGCGCGTTTTATGCCCGCTACGAAGGCAACGGCCGACGCAACTCGCCCTTCGATCCACGAATGATGCTGAAGGTTCTGATCTACGCCTACGCCACCGGCGTTTTCTCTTCACGCAAGATCGCCCGGAAGCTGGAAGAAGACGTGGCCTTCCGGGTTCTGGCGGCAGGCAACTTCCCCAGGCATCGCACGATCTGTGATTTCCGCAAACACCATTTGGTTGCCTTCAAGGCCGTGTTTATTCAGGTGGTCCGGATTGCCCGGGAAGCGGAGCTGATCACGCTGGGAACACTGGCGATTGATGGCACCAAGGTTCGGGCTAATGCCAGCAAGCACAAGGCCATGAGCTATGGCCGCATGGGCGAGGAAGACGATCGTTTATCGAAAGAGATCGATGCACTTTGTCGTCAGGCGCGTCAGACAGACCAGTCGGAAGACCGACAGTTCGGCCCGGATAACCGGGGTGATGAACTGCCTGAAGAGCTTCAGTACCGGCAGGCGCGGCTGGACAAGATTCGTGCCGCCAAAGAGAAATTGGAAGCAGACCAGAAAGAGCGGGACAAGGCCCGGGGTCGGTCCCCGGACGATGATCGGCGCTCACCTCGCGGGGGCCCGAACTTCAAGCGGGATTACGGGGTGCCGGATGACAAGGAGCAGAGCAATTTTACCGATCCGCAAAGCCGGATTATGAAAACGGCGGACGGGTTCCAGCAATGCTACAACGGCCAGTTGGCCGTGGATGGTGAATTCCAGCTGATTGTCGCCAACCACCTGGGCAATAATCCCAGTGACAATGGCTGTCTGATACCACTGCTGGATCAGGCAAAAGACACTCTGGAAACCTATCCGGATCAGTGCCTGGCTGACGCGGGTTACCGTAAAGAAGAAGATCTACAGACCCTGGAAGACAAAAGCATCGACGGCTATGTCTCGCTGCGCCGGGAGGGCAAGAAGAGTTCAGAGATAGACGCGAGCCGTTATCCGGCCAGCGCCCGGATGGCCGGGAAGCTGGCCACGGCAACCGGGCGATCGGTTTACGCTCAGCGCAAACATCTGGTTGAGGCGGTCAACGGCTGGATCAAGCATGTTCTGGGCTTCCGACAGTTCAGTCTGCGGGGCCTTCACGCCGTGCAGGGTGAATGGGATCTGGTCTGTCTGTCGCTTAATCTCAGGCGGATGAGTTCACTGATGAGGCTGAAATAGAGGGTCCGAGGGATCCTTGGGCGTACTGAGTGATCGGACTACGATAACGCATTCGCTGATAACCGTCTTGACTGACTGAATAGAGAGAATCGAGACTCTATTCGGCTGGATATTGTGGATACGTTCTCGGGCCGAACTGTGATTCGACGCGGCGGGGTCACTTGCTCAAAACACTTCTGCCGCGCAGACTCCTAGAAGTATTAGCTGGCAGAACTCCATATTTTAGATGATTTAGGTATTACACATGGCAGCCACGCAGCGTCTAGCCGGAGTCAGGGTTCACCTGTCCGGATCGAACAATGAACTGCAAGCAGATATTACTGATTTCGTACAGAAATTCGCAGCGAAAGTATTCAGTGAAGGGGGCTCTATTGTCCATGGGAGCCATCCCTCGTTCATTGAGCCACTGCGCAAAGCTGCTGAGGATTTCATCCAGGCCGGGGGGGGCAAGGGGGCGCTTACCCTAGTGCGGGCGAAGAGCTACTCAACTGACCTGTACACTGCTGAAATTGAAGAGCAGAGAGCATTCGCTTCTGTAGAGATTGTGCCTGCAGATAACAGCGATGGCCCGGCCGCAGACGGCCTGATCCCAATGCGTGATTGGATGGCTGATCGTTCCGATGCCGTCATCTGCGTCGGTGGTGCGTGGTGGGACGTTAATAAAGTAAAAGCAGGCGTTCCCAATGAGCTGGACACAATGCTTGAACTTGGAAAGCCTGGCTTTGTCGTCGCTGGCTTTGGCGGTGCGATCGCAGGTTATCTCAAAGAAGATCCTTCGTTGTTATCTCGTCTGCGAAACGGGCTATCTCTTGAGGCGAATGCGACTATTGCCAACAGTACATCGGTTGATCAAGTCGTTGGCTTGATAGTCGACCAGCTGAAGAACCTACCGCTTACTCGCCGTAATGTCTCGCGAGGCCGAAACTTCCGCATCTTGGCGTTAGATGGAGGAGGGCTCAGAGGCACCTTCACTGCAGCAGTCTTGGCCAAGTGGGACGACATGCTGAAAGCCGGTGGTGGGAACGACCTGGTTTCTCACTTCGACCTAGTTGCCGGCACTTCCACGGGTGCGATCTTGGCTATTGGGCTCGCCATGGGCTTGAAGCCACGTGAAATCTTGGAGTTTTACGAGAAAAAGGGTTCTCAGATTTTTCCGAAGGATCGGAAACTGCGGCACTGGCTCAAATCCAAGCATGACTCAGCCACACTTCGGGGCCTGCTGACAAAAGTGTACGGGGACAAAACGTTGGAAGCAGATTCCCGCTGCCGCCTAGTGATTCCCACTGTGAGGGCGAAGCAAGGTCAGGCAGAGGCGATCGTCACCCCGCATAGCCCAGATCGAACCGCTTACCGAGATATTTCAGCCGTCGATGCTGCACTGGCTTCCTCCGCTGCACCTACCTATTTTGATGAAGCTACCTACGATGGGCCTGTCGTGCTGGAGAGGTTCCTGGATGGAGGAGTCTGGGCCAATAACCCCATCCTCCCGGCGTTGGCGGAAGCGGTTCGCTATCTTAAGATCCCTCTAGACAGGATCGATGTTCTGAGTATTGGTACACTCAGCAGCGAAAGAGACTTCACCGACCAGCTTGGGAAGGGCAAGGCAGGTTGGGCTCCTCACAGCGTGGATCTCTTTTTCGCCGCCCAAGAGCATGGAGCCCTGGCACTAGCGGAGAGCTTCCTGGGTCCGACGCGTCACATGCGCGTTAACCAGCAGACCCCTGACGAAATCAAAATGGATGACGCCGAGGCTATCCGGGAGATGGTTCACCGTGGCAATGAGGCTGGTAAAGATCACTTTGCGGAGGTACGTTCCAGATTCTTTGACGGTCAATATGCTGTGCCGTGGAAGAGATTCTGAGAAGGTGTGCATGTTTGGGAAATAGTCTCCAAGCGTCCGCTTGTTTACAGGCGTTTAATAGATCCAGATAGCGAGGCTGTCATGTCATTCATCTATCAACTTGCTGTTCTGGGTGCTCCCTCGACGGAGCAACTTTCTGAGCTTGAAACAGCCGTAGCGGATGCTGTTTCCATGTTTGGTTTGAGGTTGGGCCAGGAGATTAGCTGGGAGGTAGTTCCAGCTGTCTTCACTCCTCATCAGCAACGATCGGCTGCCATTGTATTTTTCGGCGGAGTCGGCGCTGATCACCCCAGCCTACCAAGCTTGCTGCGAAGCGGTGTGCCTGTTGTCCCTGTCGTGTCTGACCTAGGTCGAGTTGCGACGGAAGTCCCGGAAATCCTTCGACCATTGAATTGTTTGTCATACGCAAATGGTGGGGCGAAACGGGTAGCTAATGCGCTCTTAGAATGCGCAGGCCTGCTTCCGAAGCAACGCCGGGTCTTTGTCAGTTACCGGCAGGACGAGGCTAGGCAGGCGGCGCTGCAGATGTTCGACGCGCTCTCTGCTAGGCATTTCGACGTTTTTCTGGATACTCACAGCATCGCGCCGGCGGAAGATTTTCAGACCATGCTGTGGCATCGGCTTTGCGACTCTGACGTGTTATTGATGCTCGACACGCCTGACTACTTCAACAGCCGATGGACAGCAGCCGAGTTTGGAAGAGCGCTTGCCAAGGGCATCAGCGTTCTTCGAGTAGGTTGGCCCGAAGCCCAGCGCTCTGAGCGTTTGGCCACCGCAAGCCACGCTGAGCTTGATGCGAGCGAGCTAAATGTCGCATCTGGGCGGATTGGTGACCACGCGATTGACCGGATCTGCCTTCAGCTTGAAGCCGTTCGCAGTAAGAGCCATGCGGTGCGAACCATTAACTTGGTGAGCAATCTGCGAATAGGCATTGATACAATTGGTGGTGAAGTGATTGGTATGGGCATCGGCCGAGGGATTCGAGTACGTCTTCCCGATGACCGAATTATTGTAGTCTTCCCAACGGTAGGTGTGCCGACCTCCACGACAATGCACGAAGCTTCAATGAACTCTCCTGACGAATCCGTAGCTATACTCTATGATCATGTAGGCCTACATCCCCAGTGGCTGAGTCATCTGGACTGGCTGGGCCAGTACATTCAGGCGACGCGCTGGGTTAAGGCCTGTGAAGTGGGCTGGCAATTTGCAGACTGGAGTGAATAGAAATGGGCGCGATTTTCCTCTCAGCAAGCATCCCTGTGATCGGACGAGGGCAGTACTACGAGACCGCTGACCCGTTTCTTATCCAGTGCGCCGTTCGCGAACTAGCCATCGCTACCGTTCGCCGGCACAAGATTGTATGGGGCGGCCATCCTGCCATTACCCCAATGATCTGGAGCATCTGCGAGGATCTAGCGGTTGACTACACAAACTCTGTGATTCTGTATCAAAGCCGCTTTTTTGAGGGCCGCTACCCGGATGAGAATCAGCGGTTTGACAACGTAGTTTATACCGATCCCGTGCCCGGCGACATCCACGGTAGCTTACAACTGATGCGCGAGCAGATGCTCTCTAGAGATGATCTGATCGGAGCCGTGTTTATTGGTGGGATGGATGGTGTTGAGGTTGAATACGACATTTTCAGGCGTTTTAGTCCTGAGGCTTTCGTTTTACCAGTTGCCGCACCAGGCGGTGCAGCACTTAATCTCGCTCGGGATAATGGCTATTTCACTGGGCGGGAGCTCGAAGACATAGATTTCGCCACGCTATTTAGTCGTTATATACCGGCTCAATAGTCATATCGTGAAGCCCAGTTTTTTCTGATCCAGGTGTGAGTCGTCTCGGGTTTCATGCGATCGAAATTGAAGCAAGTGCGCTATAACTCGCTAAGCGCTACCAATAAAGAGAGATACGCTTGGATTGCTAAACACCTTCCAAATGCGGTTGATGAAGTAACCCGTAACCGTAAATCAAACTCATAGTGAAGAAAATTCACCAAACACCTGCATCACGTCGTTACTCTTTGGGCGAGTAGGGTGCCGGGTTTAGACGAGAAGAAGAATGGCTATAATTCGTAAATCCGAGATACTCCGCCGCTACAACGCCGCACAAACAACATTATTAGAAGAGGCCAGTGAACGACGCTGGGCAGCAGATAGCCTTCAAAAAGCATTTGAATCATTCTCTTTTTCTGAGCATTATGACATTTTTCTTTCTCATGCATATTCGGATGCGCGAATAGTAAAGCAAATCAGAGGCATGCTAATAGAAAAAGGGTATTCCGTATATGTTGACTGGATTGAGGATGAGCAGTTGGATAGAGGAAAAGTAAGCGAATATACAGCGACAGTGCTGAGAAATAGAATGAATAACTGCTCATCTTTAATCTATTTAACTTCAGATTCCGCAGAAAAATCGGTTTGGATGCCATGGGAATTGGGGTATATGGATGCGCGTACTGGAAGGGTATCCGTTGCGCCAATTATCGAAGATGATGAAGAGTTTGACGGAAGAGAATACCTTGGCTTATACCCTTATTTAGATCTAACTGGAGATAGTTTTTATATACATAGAGGAATCGGATCCTGGGTTACGCTTGGAGATTGGATGCAAGGGGAAAAGCCGAAGTGAAGCAGGATATACCTAATCGGGAAGCCGAGGGTTTCTAAACCTCAGCCCCCACAACACCCTGCATGCGGGACCACACAGGGCGTTTCCAGGAAATGTTTAGAGTAAAATGGCCGATTACCTCCTTCTTACCCCAATGACGGCTTCGATTTTGCACCAACGCTCCTGGGCCCGGTCGGATATAGAGCAGTTGAGCTGCACAGGCTCCTCATTGATTTCCGAGTTCAAGCCTTCACCGTGTCCCAGCCATTACGCTGGGCATTTGGCTGCTATGCCGTCTGCTGACTTCTTCTCAATCGCCGGTGGGGTTATCCCCATCGGCGCTATCGGTGTCCACCTCGTTCACTCGCAACCGCCGATGGCAACGGCTGCGCCCAGGCTTGATCGACCAGAGGCCTGACTGGTAATTGACTGATCGCTTGTTGAGCAGATCTCCCCAGATAAGAGCATGCACTGTCACTGCACTGCTGCATCATTTAGATCACCTGGCTTCGTCGTCTTGTACCAACTGGCCTCCAGCCTACGCCTCATATGATGCTCTTGTTCATCAGCTCGCAGCTTTGCTAGCGGCTTCCTTCAGACCAGCCCTCGCGGGTTGGCTCTTGCCATCCGCTAGCGGTTAGCGTTCAATCGGGTAAAACCGACTGAGCGGTAATCTTCCCACAGGGAACTTTCACCCCATTAGTTCATGCCCATGCTGGGCGTACATAAGGCGCTTCTGTCGGACAAATTTTCCGCTGCTCTCCAAATTTGCCGCAGAGCGCGGCGTTAATCGTCCTGCCTTAATGTTCGCTTTGCGACCAAAGCTACGGGCGGCCAATTTATTGTGGCATCCTCCAGCTACAGTATGAGTATGGTGGTACGACCATTGCTCACTTTTAAGCATCCCCGAGGAAGTTATCTGTATCTGTGCTCTCACTGGATCACATCGCTGGTCGTGAAATACCTCGGGTGAATCGCCGCTTGCGGCGAGAGGGCAGAGCCCTTGGAGCAAGTGCTCCTATTTTACACACCAAATTACATACCGTGTAAAAACTAAAAATGCCCCAAAAGCCTTTGCTTATGGGGCATTCACTCACTCACCAACAGAAGTACACAAAATTCACTATATACTCCGCCTGCGGGGCTTTGGCGAAGACGCTGTCTACAGATATGCGATCTTTCGATCGGAAGTGGTTGGAAATGAAGCTTGAGGCGCTGAGTCGAACAAGCGGTGATGGGTTTAGCATGGCCTTCCCTCCGGAAGGTGTGGCCACCTCCGTCCCGTCATCAACGGCCGCGCTTGCAAAGCTTCTTCAGTACCGGTGTAACCAACTGGGTGCATTTGATGACATCGAGCAGGCTCAAAGCCCAATGGTAGATGCTTTGTTCAGTCTCAAAGAGCCAAAGTCAGGTACAGATGGGACTATGTCGTGGACAGTAGACGTAAAGAATCCAGCAACTGGGGATGACTTCGTTCTGTTCATGAAGGAACTTGCGATGCCTGATGGTCGCAATCGGCCGTACTCTGTCTGGATTGCAGGCAAGTACCCGGAGGCCTTTGATGGGCTTTGTAAATCGGGTATACGGATTTAATGGTTGATGGGGCACCTTCACCCCATCAATCTGATACCACCCTCAGATGGTTGATAGATCGACTCCGTAGTTGAGTTCCTCTGCGAAGTCCGGCAGTCCGTAACCGATGGTTTTCTTGTAGAAAGGAGAGACCTTCGCAGTCGGTGCCTTCTTCTTGTGCTTCGTGGTGTAGAGCATTCGTGCCCGCATCACCTCGAAGGAGTAACCGCGCCCTTCACGGTTCTTGTCCTTGGCCAGTCGGTTGATGGACTCCGTGTAAGCGTTGGTGACGGGCATGTCCGTCTCGAAGTAGGTCATGGTCTCTTCGCGCCAGTTTCCCACTGCCCTGACCAGATCGCTCCAGACTTCCTTTTGGCCCTTCGGGATGGTGGCTATCCACTCGTCCAGGGCGGCTTCTGCCTGGAGCCGTGTGGTGGCGTCCCAGATGCCGTAGAAGCGCTCCTTGTGCTCGTAGGCGGCCAGCAGTTGCGGGAACGCGCCTGTCCAGGTCTCCATGATGAGGCGCTCCCGGTCTGAGACTTCGTGAGCGCGTTTCAGCAGGATTTTCCGGTCTCCCTTGAGAGTCCGGCTCTGGGACGGTTTCAGCTCCTTTCTGAGGCCCTTGCGCACTCTCTCTAGGGCATCGTTGGCCATGCGCACCACATGGAACTTATCGACCACGATACGGGCCTGGGGCAGCACAGCCTTGACCGCTGCCCGGTAGGGGTTCCACATGTCCATGCTGACGATCTCGACCTTCTGCCGGTCTTTCAGCTTCATCAGGTAGTTGGTCACCACGTTCTGGCGGCGGGTGGCCAGCAGGTCGAGCAGGGTTCGCTCCTCAATGTTGGTCAGAATGCAGCGGTAGCGCTTGTTCAGGTATAGCTCGTCAATGCCCAGGATGCGGGGCGTCTCGAAGCGGTGCCAGCGCCCCAGGAACTCGGCGCGGGCGTTGAAGATGTCGCGCACCGTCTTCTCGTCCAGGCCGGTCTGTGCCGCCACAAAGGTGTAGGGGTGGTTGAAGGATTCCTTCTCCACGTACTCATGCAGCCGCAGTGTCATAGAGGGTTGGCAGACAAACGTGAAAAATTCCCCAGAAACACGCCCAAGCCATTGAAATAAGAAATCTTTAGGTCAAATTATTTATTCAGTTCCATCCTCAACGCTCGGCCGAGCTTTGGACGCTCCCTGAGAGGCAAGTTCAGCCAGTTTCAAATCAAATAGCTGCTGCCCCACCGGTCGCTTCAGATCCAGCGTGTAGTCCCCGAAGCGATTGATATGACGGGTTCGGTACGGCGATAACGCTTTCAGAACATCCTCTGTGATGGCAATCCCTTCTGCGGCCATGTCGCGCAATACCCGGCTGAGGGCTTCGACGTTGTGCAGGATCAGCATATTCGCCACCAGGTGGTTGTACTTCACCACTTTTTGCTGCTCATGCCGGAGGTTGGCGGCAATGATGCCCGAGCCACCAAAGAAGCTCCATTTTGCAAACCCGTTAAACTGCTCGTTCTTGTTGGTTGCGGCGTGAATGGTCTGGCGCAGCTCCACGTCGTCGATGTAATTGAGCAGGAAGCCGGTGCGCACGACCTTTCCCAGCTCCCGGAAGGCGAAATACAGCTTGTTCTTGCGACTGTAGGTTCCCAACCGTCTCAGAATGGTTGATGCCGTGATTTTACCCAACTTGATGGACACGGCCACGCGCAACATATCCGGCAGATGCCGTTCAATCCGTGCCCAGTCGATATGGCCGTTGAACAGTTCTTCGATATGGGCGTAGCGAAATCGCCGGTCAGGCCGGTAAAAGTTCAGATCCTTGAGGTTCCGGATACGCGGCATCAGCTTGATGCCCAGTAGGTACGACAGTCCGAACACAGGATAGCTCTGGGCCTGCGTATCACCGTGTAAGGAATCCGGCTGAATATCGCTCTGGTTTTTCAGCAGTCCGTCGAGGATGTACACCGCTTCGTGAACGCCACAGGGGATGAAATGACTGAACAGCGCGATGTAGGTGTCCGAGACGTGGTAGTAACCGATGCCGCCGTAGCCGCCATAGCGTATGTGGTACTCGCTGAGCAGGTTTTGCTCGTAAAGATTCCATTTGGTGCCATCGGCGGCGGCCCGCCGCCCTGTCCCCCAGTATCCGGGCAGTTCGTATTTCTTATACGCGTTGATGACCTTGACGATAGCGCGGTCCAGCCTGTCTTCGGTCACGTGGTTAAGGTTGAGCCAGGCTATCTGGCGGCGGTTCAGCTGTTTAATAGAGTCGGCGGTCTGGGAGGGCCCCAGATTGCAGCCGTAGCAGAAAAGCGTCGCGATGAAGCGTAACCGGGGGTCTTCAACGCGCCCCTCATAGCCTGACAGTGGCCCGAATTCCCGGTGTAGCCCAAGCCAACGCTCTGCATCCACCAGAACGTCGACGATGCTGCGGGTGCCAAGCCGACGTGTGATGTCGTCATCAAGGGCCTGCCAATTCGTCGGCAGTCCCTGCTTCTGATTCCGCTTGATGACAATGCGGCCGTCTTCAATGGTGGCGTGTGTGTTGTCCGGGAAGGCGGCGTCCACCGAGCGGCTCACCTGAGTCAGCTGATCCTTGAGGTGGCTAATCAGCGCCTTCGGTTCCATGGGGAGCTCCACTTCCAACCCGTACTGGTCAATTTCCTGTTCGTAACCCGACCAGCTCACCAGTTGATCCCGATGGTCGTCGAACCGATCTCCGTGAACAACCGCCAGGTCCGCTGACTTCAGTTCCTGTTTCACCAGATTCAAAACGGCCAATTCAAAATATTTACGGTGAACCGTCAGGCTGTCCGGACGGATGAAAATCAGACGTCGCCACTTATCGAGCGTCCACTTTGTCTGCTGAATGTTTTCGACCAGATCCGGCGCATGGACGCGCAAATCCAGCGTCTCGGCTTTCAGCGAACGGGTTTTTCGGAGCAGCTCAATCAGTTGAATCGACAAGGTGTCGCTGGAGGTGCTTTGAAACGTCAGTATGTCCAGGCAGTTGTACAGCAGGCTGCGTTTGGCTCGAAACGGTCGCAACATGAAAGGCAGGTAGTTATTGCCCGCGTAGGCCAGATGTTCCTCGCATTCGTCCAGCCACTCCTGGCGCTTGTCTCCGACCACGGCCTGAAGTGACTGCCACGGGTTTGGCTCGGCTTCCATGGCGGTCAGCACGTCTTTAAAGCAGGACACGAGTCGATCCGTGCGCTGGGTCTGCTCCATTTGATAGGTCAGCAGGTTTTGCTGGGCGGTGGTTTCCAGTTGCCTCATCAGCTTGATCAGAAGCTCGGCCGTATCGTCCAGTGCCTGGGCATACTGTTGCCGGATCAGGACGACCGCCAGGGCATAGCGTTTGCGTGCGGGGATGCGGGCCATTCTCGCCACGTCCAGCGCTCTTGCTTCATTGGCGAACTGCCGCCGTTTGGTCACGGGAATGGATTGGACACTCGGTAATCGCTCGACGATATCCCTGAGCCACTTGAGGTGTTGCAGGTAGGACCGGATCTCTTTGTTGGTCGGCTTGCGAATTTCTCGCTTCAGACGCTGCCAACCGCTGATCTCAATCCCCGGTGGTGAGACCAGCAAGTCGTTGACCAGTGCCTTTGTGTCGTCGGTCAGTTCGCTGACGATGGATCGGTAACAGCGGTCGTTCACGGTGGCCCGGGCATCCTTGGCAAGCCGCAAAAGCACTGTGAAGCCGGGAATCTCAAAACGGTGACGCACCAGCTCTTCGAGGAGGATGTTGATAACATCAGCCAGCACCTCGCGGGACTCGGCGGCATATATGGCTTGATTTGCGAGCCAGAGGCGGTCTTCATCGTTCAAGACTCGGCTGCCGACATAGGCCCGAATCCAATTGATGTGGCGATCACGGGCACTGGATTGATCATACTGCCTCTGCTGGATCTTGGTCGGTCGTTTTTGAAGGCCGAGGCGTTTAGCGATGTAGCCACTCAAGTCGGAAGGCAAATCAACCGTCGCGCAGAAAAAGCCCTGTTTCTGATAAGCTTTCAGGTGCAACAGCAAAAAGAAGCGTTGTTGAAGTTGTTTAGCACGTCGACGAGCCCAGCGTTGCTCGTTAGGTGCGGGCGTGTAAACGGTATCAAGTTCGTGTTGTGGGATACCCGACCGAAACCGTGGATAAGCCGTATCCTGGATCGCACTCATGATCGACTCAATCCCATGTCTGCCCGGTGGCCGGGTCCGTGATCAGTGTCTCCACCCAGCAGGCTTTGTCGGATGCTATACGGTGTATCTCATCGATCAGGTCGTCCATCGTTTCGTCCAGATGCTCATCCGACGTTGCAGGCACCTCGATGCGGTAGTGTCCATCGGTCTGGTGTTCCACCTCGAACGGTTTCAGGCAATGGGCTTCGATCACCGTGCGGGCCTGGTAGTGTTTGCGGCTGCGCGGGCGCTGTGGCTCCAGAGTAAGCTGGACGGTCAAGGCCCGTAAGCGCGGTTGGGATGCGCTAGCCAGGCGCGGCTGGCCAACCGGTGACGCCATTTCGGTTGGAATCTGCATCAGGGCCTGCTCGAACGGTGACTTGGCTTCGATGTAACGCAAGGCGGTTTGGGTATCCCGCCAACCGACGTATTCCATCAGCGCTTTGATTTCCCAGCCTGAAGCGCTGGCCCAGGTGGCAAACCCGCGTCGTAGTGAATGGCTGCTGAACGCTTCCACGGCATCAATGCCCGCGTCAGACAAGAGCTGGCGCAGCAGCGGCACGACGCTGTTCGGGTGCAATGACACGTCCGACAGGTTCCCCCAGCGATCAATCGCCCTGAACAGGGCTCCGCTGGGTTGATTCAGAAAATCCAGCCAATCCTGACAGGCCTCGACCGGACAACACTGCCTCAGAGCGGGCACTTTATACAGACGCCCTTCGGCCTGACGATCCCCCTTACTTCTCCGCAGGTACAGGGACATACCGGCACCGGGGGCCAGCGTGATGTCTTCAATGGTTAACCGACAGAGTTCATCACTGCGAAAGGCGCGCCAGAACCCGAGCAGGACCATGGCCCGGTTACGCAACCAGACCCCGAGACGCCGTGAATCGTGCTGACGGGCCTGCGCGATCTGTCGGGACAGCCACTGATCCAGTTGCTGGAGCTGGGTGATGGCCAGGGGCTTGGCCTGTTTTTGCCGGTACGGATGCTCTTCGCGAATGCCCTTCAATACCGTGCGTACCAACGGGGCTTTGGTTGGGTCTGGGAACCCCTGATCCCGATGCCAGCGAGCCAGCGCCGCCAGGCGCTGCTTCAGGGTAGCGGCCGACAGCCGTTCGGCATGATCGGCCAGATAGCGAGCGACACTATCGGCGGTTGCCGGTAAAAACCCGCCCCAGGTCACCTCAAAATGCTCGACGGCGGATCGGTAGCTGCGTCGGGTGTTGTCGCGGGTCGCCGCCCGAACGTACCGATCAATCGTCATTGGGCCCACCCGCCTCGTTCGATGTCGGCAATGCCGCTATTGCTTCTGTTAACCAGCGCTCGACCGACTCGCACACAGCATCGTTGTCCGCGCTTGAAACCATCTTTGTGAACGTCTTGGCCATGGCATCGCGCACCTGTTGATCGAATGGATCGTCGGGATTGGCGATCAGTGAGCCAGACAGCCTGTCCAGCGTAGACCCCGTGGCTGCTCTATCCTGACGGCCTTGAACCCAGCTTTGCGCCTCAGCCAATGAACCGAACTGCTTGTGCTCCACCCAGAGGAAACTGTTTGGAATCGCGATTGATCGTCCGTCTTTGAGGTAGGCCCTGATCTCCGCGTCAACGTCCGGCAAATAGGCGTCCTCGCTTTGCAGACATTCAAGGGCCGCACGAAAGCTTGGTAATGGGGCGGGAAACCGGTTGCGAAAATCAAACGCCCGGAAGGCAAACACCTGATCCAGTGGATCGGCTTGTGTGTGCATGTGTGACCTCCTGCTGCGTGGCCTTCGTCCGGGGCCATATCGTACCGGTCGTGAGTCAGTATAGCCGCTGAAACGGGCATCACAATGGATAACGCTGGATTATCACATGTTTATTTTATTCTGCTTATCAACTATATTTCTAACTTATATAGTATGTAATTACGTATTACGTAACACAGTAAGAAATAAGCATGAGGACACCATCATGGCCCGAGGCGGCATCACCCAACCCCTGGTCGAGGACGCCCGCAAACGTCTTCTGGCTCGCAATGTTCGCCCCTCTATCGACGCCATACGCGCCGAATTGGGCAACACCGGCTCAAAGACCACCATCAGCAACCATCTGAAAGCGATTGAGGCGCGAGAAAGCACTCGTCTGGATGATGAGGCGCTTCTGAGTAACCACGTTACCGAGTTGGTCGGCCGACTCGCCAGGCAATTACGCCAGGACGCGCAGGAGACCATCGAACAGGCTGAACAACACCACAAGGCCGAGATCGCCAGCTTGCAGGAGACCCTCAAGGCACAGACCGCTGAGATCCGGCAACACCAGGCGCAGAACGAATCGCTGACTCAGGAGCGGGATGCGTTACAGGCCGACGTCCGCTGGCTTCAGAAGGCGCTCTCGACACTCGAAGGCGATAACCGCGCACAGGCCCAACGCATTGAAAGTCTGACTGAGCAGGTTCAGGACAAGCAGCGCCAGGTAGACTCGCTGGAAGAAAAGCACGGACATGCCCGCGAGGCACTAGAGCACTATCGCGGCTCCGTGCAAGAGCAGCGCGAGCAGGATCAGCGGCGGCATGAGCAGCAGATCCAGCAAGTCCAGGAAGAGCAACGCCATCTGCAACAAGCCCTGGCCGTGAAACGCGACGAGCAGGCCCAGGCCACCCGGGAGATTACCCGGCTGTTCACGGAGGTGACTGAAGTTCGAAAGCAGTCGGATCAGTTGACGCAGCAACTTGGCGAGCGGGAGCGCGAAAATCGTCGTCTGGCCGACAAAACGGTGCGGCTAGAACAGCAAGCCGCAGCGTTACGCCAACGGAAGACTGCCCTTGAAAAGCAGCAGCGCGTGAACGACCAACTGAAAGCGAGGGTTCAGCAGCTTGAAACCGAGCTGAGCGTGAAGAATGAGCTGTTGGATCGTTTGAGCGCTGGCAACGATTCCGACGAGACGATTAGAGGGTTGGCAGACAAACGTGAAAAAAAGTCCCAAAATAGCCACAAAGCGTTGAAAAAATAGTTTATGTTGCCTGCGCCATAGGAAGGGAGCTTCATCAGGTGTTCACTTCCAGCATATCAGTGAAGGCAGCTTGTACGATTCCTATTCCCAGGTGTAGTGGGTGATGGTGTAAAATGAGGGACCAGTTTTCCCAGTGCGGCGCAGGCGTGAACCTGAAGATGCTCGCCGAGCTATTTTGGCCCTATGAAAACGGGCGGTATTTACTCCTGATATTGACTATTTTATGTTCAGACACGGCGTTTCCGGATGGATCAGCAGAAGCCGGTGAATTGCTTGTTATCAGAAAACAGATTTTTCGCAGGGTCGACTAACTTTGAGAAAACCGGAACAAGACTTCACCAAGGTCAGTAAATTTTTAAGCTATGTGCTTCGACATAAGCCCGAGGCTATTAACCTAACGCTTGATGATAAAGGATGGGCATCGGTTGCCGATATTATCGAGAAAGCCAAACCACAAATCACACTCACACCTGCACTTATCAGACAGGTCGTCATCGATAATGAAAAAAAACGTTTTTCACTTTCTTATGATAACCAATATATTCGTGCTAACCAAGGTCACTCAATTAAAGTAGATTTACAACTCATTCCGGAAAAACCACCAGCAGTACTTTATCATGGAACTGCTACTCGGTTTTTAGATTCAATAAAACGGGAGGGATTAAAACCAGGGAAGCGACATCACGTACACTTGTCATCAGATATCGAAACAGCTACTGCGGTTGGGAAGCGCTATGGCAAGCCTTCTATTATAGAAATCCCTGCTAGCGCTATGCACCAGCAGGGATTTAAGTTCTTCCTATCCAAGAATAAAGTCTGGTTAACAGAATATGTACCAGCCAATTTCTTAACGGTTATTGTTTAGAGAGCCTTCTTTCTCCGGCAAGACTTCCCACGAATCAGCTATAATTTCATAACAGCCATCACTATCAAAATAGATCATATAGTGATTAAGAATCCATGAATCTCGGTGATCACTTGACGTCGATTCAATTAGTTCGTCGATCCATGTAGATTCTGAAAGCTTGACCAGTTTGTCGTAAGCATTTTCTATTTTCCACGCAGGACAATGCATTTCGGCAACATGGGAATGCGCTCTAACTTTTTCGAAACGCAGACCAGTATTATAGATAATGCCATCCCTGTCGTAGTCAAAATAAAGACAGAGAATGCCGCCAGGGAACTCTAGCCGAACACCTGATACTGAGGATGTTGAGGGTTCCGGTAATGTATAGCATTCAGCAGTGCTGACCATATTAGTTACCACCACTTCGCCTTACAGTTGGTATCCCCTGATCGGGTCCACCTCACTATTACGGTTAAGTTGCCCGGTCAGCCTTGCTTCGTAAGCTGTAAAATTACAGGAGGACTATGCCTGTTTTAAATAACCTCAAACATCGATTTCGGATACAAATAGTCCTCATCTGTGTCATCAACTATTCTGTAATATTCATCATCTTGCTCTACGACATCGTAAATCTTATTCAACGTTAAGCTGATCATTTCTCCCTCGAACTCTCCTTCGACGAAGCTTCCATCTGGCTTCTCATCTAAGTAAGGTTTTATAGAGACGCATCGTACTTTTAATCCAGCCATGTCTTTACCTTAAATTCAACTTTACCTACACCATGAGCTTCATACCAATGGACTTCTGCTCTCCTGACATTTCCAGACGTCGTAACCACATCTGCATCGCCTGATCGCTTCAACCAATTTTTAGCTTTGCCTCCATACTGTTCAACCAGTCGCCCGACCTCTCTAATTCCACGCCCATCTGCTATTTTTCTGATATTCGTAACTTTAGAACCTTCGGCTAAATGACTAGCTCCTCGAACAGAAATACGTGTCGCGGCCGAACCGACTGATTTACCAACTTGGAATGTTCCCTTTGTAACATTCGCACCCTTCAATCCCATCTTCATTGAAGAGCCAAGAAGCTTGATACCTGTCACCCCAAAGGTTCCAGAACCAGAACGATTGATCGAGTCGGAGGTTTCCTCCATCGTCGCGACTTCAAGGCCTATTCCCAAAGCTTCCCAAGCCATCACCGCGAGTATTGGCACAACCGGAAACGCCAGTTCTCCATCGGGGTCTGCATAGCTGTACGGATTGTTATTCCCGTACGCATAGCGGTTGAAAGAGTGGATGTTTGTTTCGTGCCATTTAACGGGATCGATTCCCGTGAATCGCCCAATCGACGAGGTATACCAACGTGCTTTGTGATCAGCCAGGCCTGTCTCCTCGTCCAGCCAGTTACCGGTATAACCACGTTCGTCGGTGTTAGTCGTCAGCTTGAATCCCCAAGGGTCATAAGCCTGCTGCCACACCACAGCTCCAGTACTGTCCGTCGCCGCGATGGGCGAGCCCAGATGATCGTTGTGGTAGTAAGTCACCACCTCAGCGGCACTGAGGGGCAAGGCGGTGAAGATGAGCACGGCCAGGATGGCCAGCGTGTTCCAGATAGTGCGTGTCATAGTTATGTCCTCCCTAACCGTTACTGGCCAACTACAGTGGTGTCATCCACCGCCTTGGCGGCGGTTTTCGAATCCACGTAGATGTATTCCTTGAAACCGCCTGACGGATCGTATTCACCCAGCAGATCCCCCATCAGGCTGTACAACACATGGGTGGTGTCTGTGGGAGTACTCCGGCTGATGCGGGTGTTAGCGCCGTCGTAAGTGTAATCGATCACCTTGGCACCGTTATCAATGGAAGCGAGGTTGTTCGCGCCGTCATAGACCATGATGTTTGGGCCATCGCTGGTCATGTTGCCCCGTAGGTCATGAGTGATAGTGTAAAAAAAGGTTGGAAAGACGCGGTACGTCAACCTGTCAGAATTGTAGTAGTAGTCCTGCAGGCTTCCATTGCGCTCCCGGGTATCAATGTTGCCTCGGCCGTCATAGGTGATTGTCTCGGTACCCCAGGACCCAGTTGCGGACGTCATTCGGTTCACATCGTCATAGCCAATCGTGCGGTTGTGGAGTGACCCAGCGTTATCCACGATGTTGGTGACGTTGCCGACGTTGTCATAGCCCATGCCCAGGTCGACAAAATCCACCTGGCCGTTATTGGATACCAACGTATCAGGCCGCAATCGGCTATCCAGGGTCTGGGTGGTCACAACGCCGTTACCGAAGGTCATGGTGTCGATCGCTCCAGAGGGGTGACGATCCACCGACGACACATAGGGCGTTGCCTGGGTTTGCCAGCCCAGGGCGTTGGTGCCAAAGTTCACTGTGCGTCCACTGGGGTAAGTCACTGAAGCCAGATGGTCCAGATTATCAATGCCGTAAGTCACGTTGTAGGTGGCGCTTCCAACAGTCAATGATTCGTTTTCCAGATTGTCATTCTGATCGTAGGTATAGCTACGGCTGGCCGCCGAACTGGTCACCGATTTCAGGTTACTGTTGTCGTCGTAGGTGAAGGTGGCTGTTGGCGTGCCATCTGAGTAGGAAATGGAGGTCAGGCGGTTCAGGTCGTCGTAGGTCCGCGTTTCAACAATGCCACTGGTACCGATTTCCTTGCTCGTCATATTTCCGACGTTGTCGCGACCATAGACCGTGGTTCCTGTCTCCTGATGGATTTCCTGCATCAGGAAACCCCGTGCATCATGAATGTACTGGCGAGCGTAGCCAAAAAGACCCTGGTCCTGAACTTCACCCTGAAAGACGCGGTAAACCTGGCCCAGACCATTTCTGGAAATGCTGGTCGCGAGGCTTTCGGGCGACGAGATGTAGATCAGCCAACTGCCGTCCATGGTGCCATGGCTGGCGATGGTCTTCGTGGTTACATAGCCGTTTTCATCCACCTCTTGAATTTCAAACCCGCTTGGGTAGGAATAGGTTTTCGAGGTCTGATCGGGAAAGTCGATGCTCGTCACTCGCTGCAGAGCATCGTAGGCGATAGTTCTGCCCTGAGCGCTGTTGGGGTAGCTCTCAAAGGTCATATTACCCACCGCGTCCCAGGCCTTGGTGACTTCGGTCATCGTATTGGAGCTGGTGTCTTCACGCTTGATACCACGGTCGCGCCAGAAGCCGTCGAAGAAACGGGTTTCCTTGTAGTTTCCCCGGGTCAATACGGCCGACTGGTCATCGTAGCTGATCAAAACATCTGCGTGTATGGGGAAGTCGATACCGGTCAGGCGGTTCAGGTCGTCCCAGGTGTAGGAGGTAATGTGTCCTTCACCATTTGTGGACGAGGCCAAGGTACCGTCCGCATTGACAATCCGCGTCTCGGAGATGGCTTCGGGCCGGTTGATAACCTGAGGTGCGCCCCGGTAATAATTTGAAAAGGTAGTTACATGGTTGTTGGCATCGGTGATCGAGGCAATGTCGCCCTCAGGGGTGTACGTGTAGGCGGTCAAAACGCCCGACTTGTCTTCCGTCAGCATATTCCCGGCCGAGTCGTAAGTTCTGTCGGTGACCCACTGGGTGACCGGCGCACCGTTGGGATAGTCAATCGTTTCCTGAGTCACCAGACCGAGGATCCAGTCGCTGGCTGAATGGCTGTAGGTACGAGTGCGAGTCCGATCAGAAGTGGCGGTGGTATTGGTGGTTTCAACGATGGTTTGCGGCTTGGCGTACGCATCGAAATTGGAGTATTGGGTTTGTACGGAGGTGCCTTGTCGCCAATGGGTCACATTGGTCAGTAGGGGAACCTGCGTATCGTTATCAATTCTGGTCGTGTCCCGCCCGTGCCAGAAATTTTCATTGGATAGCAATGCGCTGCTGTACTGGTAGGCGTACTGTTCAAGCATCGTTCCTTGAAGGTCGTACACTTCCTCGTAACGCTTGGTACCAATTTCCCAGACATTGGCGCTGGTGGTGTAGCCGATGTGATAGAAAGTGCGCTGATGGTCCGGTGCCACCATGTGGGTTTCGTCATAACCATACTGCCCGTTGTAGGCCGGTGTGTAAGCGTAGGACCAAGTGCCCGGCGTTATGTCGCGGCCGCTGTTTTGCTTGCCAGTCACAACCGTTGTTGCCTTCTGGGCACCGAAGTTGAAGTAAACATAGTCATAGTCGTAGTCGATGATGCCGCCAGAGGGGTAGGTCACGGTATCGATCGCGAGGCTGCCGGCATCACCGTTGGTGGTGATTGGGTAATAAGTGTAGTTCCAGCTCTCACCGTCTGGACGGGTCACTGTGGTTAGCTGCGCAAAGTCCGGCGTAGTGTTGTTGGTATAGGTGTGGCTATAACTCCAAGTCTGTCCATTGGCGGTAATGGATGTCAGTCGAGTGTTGTCGCTTCCGGTATTCGCATAACTGTAATTGACCGAGCGCCCGTCACTGGTCGAAATCGACTCAATGTAGGTGATGCTGAACGCATTGGTGTTGTAGTCAATGGTCATCCAGTTGCCGTTGGCATCCTCGATGCGGGTCGCGTAGATCTTCAGGCCCTCAGAGTCGTTGGCCCGGTAATCCATGGTGTAGGTGGTGCCATCCGGCGATTTTACAATCACATCGTTGCTGCTATTGCAATTCGCACTCCACCACTGCTTGGTAATTAGCTCAGGGCTGTGTTGATCCGCCAGTACCAGCAACTGGCGACTACCGTCGGCCAGCTCCAGAGAGGGGTTGTCGAGCACATCCACGGCAAACAGATTCTGATTACAAACCTTATCCGCGTTGCTTTCTGAGACGGCAATGCGGCCAAAATGCATGCTCCAGCCGTAGCCATAGGGGCTGTATGGCAAAAAGGCGTCTTGAGGGTTGTTGTAAATCCGGTTGATGCGGATATCGAAACCACCATTACCGGGCACGACGAGATCCGTATAGCTCAGTTGCAGTTGACCCGAGAAGGGATCGATCTCTTCTCCGAAATTCTGGTTGATAGTTTCCTTGAACGGGTTCAAACCCGGCTCTTCGTAGTAATCGCGGATGTTGGCCTGGGCGGTTGACGCAAGCGCGGTGCTTGCGATCAGGCAAGCCACAACTCGAATGCGGAATGACATAAGTCACCTCCATGTGGTTTGGACGTTCGGGGCTAGGCATCACTCACGATGCCAAGTGATAATTAAGAGTTCGGGCCAGCAATCACTGAGCGAACCTTAATTTTTTTGGCTCCGTGCTTCTCCATGGTTTTATTGGCTTTGGGAGCTTTAAGTGATGCCGGCGCAAAAGATGGGGGTCGCTGTTGCGGAGATTTACCAAATGATGCGGCTTGTCTTGTCGCCGAAGCTGGATTTCTGTCCGAAGCACTTACCGTAAATGACAGGTTTTCAATCGCTGAAGCTCCGTCCGGTATTGCACGCGGTTTCTCTGCAAGCGCAACTGACGAAATCAGTGCGAAAAACGTAAAACTGATAGCGGTAAATTTCATGTATCCACTCCCTGTGTGCTGGTCAATTTCCGTACAATCCAAGCTAGGCTAGGGTTGATCTTTTGTCCAAACGAATTTACAAAACGATACATGTTTCATGAAACGGATACATTTTGGAGAAGTCGGGAGCGTCCAAAGCTCGGCCGAGCGTTGAGGATGAAGCTGGATAAAAAAAACCTACCCAAAAATTCGGAAATTCAATGGATTGGGCGTGTTTCTGGGGAATTTTTCACGTTTGTCTGCCAACCCTCGAGCTAGTTTTGTACTCTGAGCGGTCACGATGGGTCAACCGATTCCGTGTTTTGTGCTTTCGCTTTTCGCAGTGATTCCCCCTTCAGATTGAGTCGGTGAGCGCCGTGCAGAAGCCGGTCCAGAATGGCGTCTGCGAGTGTGGCGGAGCCGATGTAGTCGTGCCAGTGTTCGGTTGGTAACTGACTAGCGATCAGGGTTGAGCCTCTTCCGTGCCGATCCTCAATCACTTCCATCAGGTCCTGGCGTTGTTGTGCGGTGACCTTCTGCATCCCCCAGTCATCCAGGATCAGCAGGTCGGTTTTCAACAGTTGGTTCATCAGGCGGGCGTAACTGCCATCGCCGTGGGCGATGCGCAGCTGTTCGAACAGGCGCGGTACCCGCAAATAACGGACTGAGAGCCCCTGCCGGCAGGCCTGGTTGCCCAGGGCGCACGCCAGCCAGGTCTTGCCGCAACCGGTAGGCCCGGTGATGCACAGGTTCAGGGACTGGCGGATCCAGTCACAGCTGGCCAGCCCCGCCATACGGGAGCGCTCCAGCCCTCTCGGGTGGCGGTAATCGATGTCTTCCACGCAGGCCGAGACCCGCAACCGGGCCGCCTTCAGCAGCCGTTCCAGGCGGCGGTTTTCCCGGTGCAGCACCTCCCGGTCGATCAGTAAGGCCAGGCGTTCCTCGAACGCCAGGTCGTGGGTGTCGGGCTGTGCCCGCTGCTGTTCCAGGGCATCGCACATGCCGGTCAGTTTGAGTTGGCGCAGGGCGTCGAGGGTGTTTTGAGTCAACATCAGTTTCTCCGGGATCAGTGGTAGTAGCGGGGGCCGCGAACGTTGGTGTGTACTGGCAGCTCTGTCAGTTCCGACTCCTCCTCGGCCAGGGGTAACGGGAGCTGATCCAGCCCCTGTTTCAGGATCGAGCTGATGCTCTGGTAGCTGGCCGAGTTGATAGCTAGTGCTCGACTACAGGCCTGCTCCAACCGGTCACGGCTGTAACGTCGACTCAGGTTCAACAGCCCCAGGCATGATCGGTAGCCATGCTCCGGATGAGGGCGATCCTTAAGCTGTCGCTGTACCACGTCGAGCGTGGCGGGACCGATGTCACTGGCCCAGTTCAGGAACCGTCCCGGTGACCAGTTCTGATGGGCCTGATGGGACTTGGGCATGTGCTCGGTCAGGGTCACGAAGCGGCTCTTGCCGTGGCGAGGATGCAGGGCTACCCGTTGTCCTTTGTGCATGACCTCAACGGACGTATCGGTCACCCGAACATCCAGCTTCACACCCACCAGGGCGTGAGGCACGCTGTACAGGCGTTTGTCGATCTCGATGTGGTAGTCGATGCCCGGTCGTGCCTTGCGCCACTCGGCGTAGACGTAGGACGTTGCCGGCAGTGGCCTGAGTGCAGGTCGGTCCAGCGCTTCGAACAGGCTCTGGCGGCTCTCGGAGCGCCCCTGGAACGGGCGCTGGTTCAGTGCCGGTAGCAGGTCTGCAATCGCCGAGTTCAGTTCGGCCAGTGAGAAGAACGTTCGGTGACGCAACCGGGCCAGGATCCAGCGTTCAACCAGCAGCACAGCGGCTTCGGCCTTCGCCTTATCCTTGGGCTTGTAGGGGCGGGCCGGTAAGACCGCCGTCTGGTAATGGGTTGCCAGTTCCGCGTAGGTCTCGTTGAGCTGGGGCGTGTATCGGTCTGCTTTGGTGACCGCTGCCTTGAGATTGTCCGGAACCAGCAGTTCCGGCACACCACCGTAGAACGCCAGCATCCGCTGGTGGGAGGCGATCCAGTCCGGCAGGCTCTGGCTCCAGGTGGCCTCGGCGAAGGTATAACTGGACGCGCCCAGCACAGCCACAAAGACCTGGGCCTTACGCATCTCGCCGGTGCTGCGGTCCACCACCGGCACGGTGGGACCGCAGTAGTCGATAAAGATCTTCTCGCCGGCCCGGTGGACCTGGCGCATGCTGCGCCGCTGCCGGCCGCGCCAGAGCCGGTAGTGATGGCAGAACTGACTGTACCGGCGGGCCTTGTCGCCGTGGCGTTCGACGTACTCAGCCCAGAGCAATTGCAGGGTGACGCCCTTGGTCTTGAGTTCCTGGTGGACTTGGAAGTAGTCGGGTTCAGCAAATCGAGATGGGGGTGTCTTGGCCGGGAACAGCAGGGCCTCTAACCGTACTTCATCCGTGCCTTCCGGCAACGGCCAGGTGATGCCCTGCGCAGTGGCCAGGCTGACATACTTGCCGACCACGCCCTTGGAGAGTCCGCAGGCACGGGCAATGCGCTCATGGCTCAGGCCCGCTTCGTACTTGAGGCGCAAGACCTCGATGATCTGTCGCATGGAAATCCTCGCTGCCGGCATCCGCCCTTCCTCGTGATGAAAAAGGAAGGGGTATGCCGGACAAAGTTGAAGAATTCCAGCGTGTTGGCAATGATTCCGGAGGAACGTGACCGGGGATTCCGGCATCGTGACCAGCGATTCCGGAAAAACGTCCAAAATCGGTCACGATAAAACGGAATGAGCGGTCACGATGGGCCGGAATATGCAGCACTGCGGCAAGCCTTACCGGCCCGGTTGTTTCGGAGCTATGGACTGCCGGAACTGGCAGTGCGGTAACGGGTTGAGTCAAGTCACTGAATCGCCGTGGTACGTGATCCGTATGCCCGGTGATGTGGGAGGAGGGGCATCGTGAGGTGCCTCCCTATCCCGATTATAGATGACGTTCGTCTTGACGTACGTACCCAAAAGCGTACACTTGGTGAAAAGTTGAACACGCAAGAGGTGCGTCATGACCGGAATCACAGCAACTGAGGCGCGCAGCAACCTATATCGGTTGATCGACGAGACCGCCGAGTCCCACCAACCAATCGTCATCATGGGTAAGCGGAACAAAGCCGTCCTGGTTTCCGAGGAAGACTGGTCTGCAATTCAGGAAACGCTTTACCTGCTCTCCGTGCCTGGTATGCGGGAGTCTATTCGTGAGGGGATGGATACCCCCGAGGATGAATGCGATGAGGAGCTGGACTGGTGACATGGAAGTTGGTTTACACCAAGCAAGCCCAGAAAGATGCAAAAAAGCTGGCCTTCAGCGGTCTCAAACCAAAAGCCCAGGAAGTGTTGGCGCTTATAGCAGAAGATCCATACCGCAAGCCCCCTCCGCTTGAGAAGCTCATAGGTGATCTTTCGGGAGCCTATTCACGCCGAATCAATATTCAGCACCGTCTGGTCTACCAAGTGCTAGAGGACGAGCAAGTGGTGAAAGTCCTCAGGCTCTGGAGCCACTACGAATAATCCATAGCCAGCCGCTGTCGCCGGACAATTTTTCCACTGCTTCCCGTTATGTATAAAAACGGCCTGTTCTTCAAGGAACTCAATAGGGTTTTCAAGCCATGAAATTCTCGAAGTCTAGCGAGTCTGATCGTCAGGAAATCGAGGTCCTGTTTACCCGGACATTCTCTGATTCGGAAGGTGAGTCCGAGGAAAAGCTGATTGGCCATCTGGTGCATGAGTTGATGAACGGGACCGAAACCGATGACATGTTCGGGTTCATCGCTACCGAGCAAGGGCAGATAGTCGGGTGTATCTTTTTCACGAGATTGTCGTTCGGTTCCCGCGTAAACGCTTTTATGTTGTCACCGGTAGCCGTTGATACGGACCATCAGGGGAAAGGCGTTGGTCAAAAACTGATTAATTTTGGCATTGAGCACTTGCGTGAACGGGGTGTCGAACTCATTTTCACCTATGGTGATCCGAACTACTATTCAAAAGCGGGTTTCGAACACGTACCTCAAGAGGTTGCGGAAGCGCCATTTAAATTAACCCATCCAGAGGGGTGGCTGGGGCAGTCGTTGGATGGCGGCAGTATTAAACTCCCACTGGGGCAGGCGTGTTGCGTTGAGGCATTCAACGATCCTCAGTATTGGTAAATCCAGGAGGCTCTCCGCCTCGGAAAGCCCCCTTGAACTGTTCTGGCCTTTATCAGTAGGCACCCTCGCTGTATATCAACTCATAGCTGTGGCTATAGATCTCTAAAATGTTGCCAAACGGGTCTTCCATATAGATCATCCGGTAGGGCTTCTCGCCGGGATAATAGTAGCGCGGCTTCTCCATGCGTTTTTTCCCGCCAGCAGCCAAAATACGGTCAGCCAATTCCTCGACGTTCGGGTCTTGCACACAAAAGTGAAAGATGCCGGTTTTCCAGTACTCGAAATTGTCTTCCGGGTTGGTCTGGTTTTTAAATTGAAAAAGCTCCACACCGATTCTGTCGCCCGTCGATAAATGAGCAATACGGAAGCTTCCCCAGCCGGCACCGAAAACATCGGTGCACATCTCCCCAATGGCGCTTTCGTCCTCTTCGATCTCGGTTGGTTCCATAATCAAATACCAACCCATAACCTCTGTGTAGAACTTCACGGCTTGCTCAAGGTCCGGCACGGATATGCCGATGTGCGAGAAATTTCTTGGGTACACGTTGCTCATTGCCTGTCCTCCTTTAGTGAGACTGAGAGCAGGTTACATGCTGGTGTTTATCAGTTAAAATTATCATTTATTCTTTAAAAGATTACGAAAAGTAATGATAAATACCACCTGGTTACGCTCGTTTTGCACGCTGGTTGAAGTGGGACATTTCACCCGCACAGCCGAACGTCTCCACATGACACAATCGGGGGTAAGTCAGCATGTGCGTAAGCTTGAGGAGCAGCTTGGTACGGAATTGCTCGTCAGACAGGGGAAACAATTTTCGCTTTCGGGTGCCGGCGAAAAGCTTTATGCCGAGGCGCAGGACATTCTCCTGGCGTTGTCGAATCTTGAGCAAACAGTTGGTGAGGACCCGCCCTATGAGGGAACTGTGCGGCTTATGTCTCCGGGAAGTGTGGGGCTGAAGCTGTATCCTCATTTGTTGTCGCTGCAGAGCAAGCACCCGAAGCTCATTATTGATTACCGGTTTGCGCCGAATCCTGATGTGGAAAAGGCAATCGCCGAATCCACTGTTGATATCGGATTCATGACGGCAAAATCTACCCTGGCGGAAGTGAGTTGTACGCCCATCGCGCAAGAATCACTGCTGTTGGTAACACCTGCTACGGTCGAAGAACCGGATTGGGAGACGTTGATGACCCTCGGGTTTATCGACCACCCTGATGGAAGTCATCACGCCGGCTTGCTTCTTGGTGCCAATTACACCGAGTTTCAGCACAGTAGCCTGTTTCCCAGAAAGGGGTTCTCGAACCAGATCGGTTTGATCCTGGAGCCGGTCAGCCTGGGGCTGGGCTTTGCTGTTTTACCAGCACATGCCGTTGAGGCCTTTGAAAAGTCTGAGGGCATCAAAGCTCATCGTCTCTCTCACCCGGTCAGCGAAACGTTGTATCTCAGCGTTCCCCGGAATCGATCACTTCAGGCGAGAATGAATACTGTGATAGCTGAGGCCAAGCGGTGGCTGAATGGTTGAGGCAGGTTTTGAATGACTCTGCGCAGTCACCAGATTTTCACATTATTTTGGAAGGCGCATGCCTGATTTGACGTACCTGCGACCTTTCTTGACCAACGCCGAAGCGGGTATTCCGGGGCCTTGAAAGCCCGTTAATCATGATCCGATACTCATGATATGTATGATTAATCGGCTCATTTGATTAAAATTTATCCAATTTTTTTGCACCCTCCTTCACCCTGCCTATACTCCCTTATGTCATAGCTTGAATTCATGACGCTGTTTGCTGTTTCCGGGGCCTATGGCCTGAATCTACGCAACAGGGTTTTGATGCTGCAGTCCGGCTACCACGGGAAAGAAGGATGTTTTTCCTGCCGGTCTCGAAACCTGCGCAAGACATTCGCTGCGAGGGATCGCTATGGCAAATTTCGCCCGCTTTATCACCGTCGACTTCTCCCAATTCGATTGGCTAAACCGCATCGATGCTGATGTTCTGCTTGATGTCGGTGACCTGTCACCAGACCTGCTGACTGTTCCCGGTAAAGACGCCCAGCGTGTGCTTTCGGAAGTGGTTCGACTGGTTCTCGATTTGCCGCGAAACAGCACACCCCTGGTTGTCTGGACCAAAGGCGACAGCGAGCTGCTCATCCACAGTGACCAAACCCGTATTCAATTCTCCAGCGGCGTTATCACGGTAACGGTGAGCGCGGAATGCGAAGAGCATGGAAAGCTCAGTATTCCGGTACCGATTGGCGTTGGCACCAAACAGTCGCCAAGCGGCCTTGTTATGTCCACGTTCGAAGACCTCGAGGGCCCGGAAGAACTTATATTGGCCTGGCGGGACGCGATTCAGGCGTTCGCCTGGGAGTCCGTGCTGGAAGTCGCTTCCGTGTTCTGCGCCGAGGTTGGCAACGACAAGCGTGGTTTGCCGCTGGTTCCTGGCGCGATCGCCGCTGCTCCGAACAAAATGCTGGTGCAACCTGTTGCCCGGTTTTCACTGATGCCGGGAGTCTGACATGGGTGCTGACCAGAATCTGGACGTTTTTGGCACACTGGCGGAAGCAGTTGGCCTGACCCGAGACGGTGAACTACAGGGTGACTGGTTCCAGGACCCGTTAGGCAATCCCAACGGTAGCAAGCGCGGCCTCAGTTCGATGATGTACCTCGACGAGCAGCGAGAGGCATTGATCGCTTTTGTTGATGACGTGCTGGGAGCACCGGACAGGGAAGAGCAAGGGGGCGCTATCTGGGTCCCGCTTTTCAGCGACTCCGGTGCGACTGTTTTCGTAGTGGTGGAGGAGGCCGACAACGGCGCCAGAGTCGGATTTGGCATCGAATACGACAGCGCTAGCTCAGTGCCCGCAATCTCTGTAAGTGCCTATGTTCCGGTATTCCAGTTCGAACGGGAAGGCGCTGGAGCGCTGGACATTTCCGGGGCGCAACCCGATTGGCTGGTGTTGGGTCGGGACGACGCGCACATCGAATTAGCCATCAAAGTCATTATTTCCAACGATGCCCCTGCGCCAGGGGACCTATACATTGGCGCCGTATCCGTGGGTGTGGACGTTCCAACCAGCCCCTCTGATGATCTGGAATTCAGTCTCGGTTTTGAACGGCTTCAGCTCCCTGGCACCAATGCGCCCAGGGATTTTGAGCTCACCGTGGATAACATTAACGAGCTGGGCTCCGATTTTCTGGAATTCATGACGGGCCTGATTCAGGCCCAGGCCGAGGCGCTCGATACCACCAATGCGGCGACCGCTCCGTTTGCGGCGCTCACCGGTTTGGCGGGATTAAGATCTGTTCCGAATATTCCACCATTTCCGCTGGAGTCACTGATTACAAATGGCGTGTCTGCGCTGACCGGCTGGATTGAATCCATCCTTTCTTCCGCACCCGCTCGCAATGCCTGGCTCGGCCAGTGGGCCACGCTGCTGGGCGGTACTGTCAATTCTGGCCGAAGCGCCATTGAGTTCAGTGACGGATCATTGGCCGGAGCCGTTGGTTTACGTGTGGCGTCGTCAGCTGCCGGGGGATTGATCATCACGCCCTGGCTGGAAGGTTCGCTCAGACCTCAGGCCGGGGCGGAAGTGAAGGCGCAGGTGGACCTGCTTACGCTGGCAACCCTGGATGGCAGTATCAAAGCCGTGCCGAATTTGTCGCTTCTTGCTGTATTTGGGCAGGTAGCGGGCATGGGGTCGCCACTGCTTGCGGGCGACCCGGCAATTGGATCAATCAAAACCGGTATTACTCTGACCGGCGGAAAACCGGCTTTTGCATTGACGGCTCACAACGTCACGCTCGGCGGCACCAATCATGAGCTATTGGATCTGTCGTCTCCCGATGCCGCGCTGGACGCCGCCGAGAGCCTGGTCGACGGTGCTTTGGTTTCGGCATTGGCCACTCTGGGTCGCCCCGGCGAGATCTGTTCCCAACTGCTGGGGCTTGATCCGCCCACCGGTATCTCCGGCCCTTCGGCGATCGAACTCCTGACCGACCCTCTGGGTAAAACGGCCGCCTACTGGAATTCACTCGTTGCCTCGCCGGCAGCCATGGCGGTTGTTTTAACGTCAACCCAGGAACTCATCACCGGTAACTCAACCAGTGTTTCGGGCGCCGGGACGGCAGCGGATCCCTGGAGCATTGATCTGGACCCTGTAGCGCTTGAGGTTTCGATCGACGGTGATTGGATCAATTTTGATTTGGAAGCTCGCCTCGAAAACACTGTTCTGGACGACAAGCGATCAGACGTTTTTGTCAGCGCAAGGTTGTTGCGGCTGAATTTTTCGGCGCCGAGTGCGGAGTTCCTGAGCCGAATTAACGCTGGCACCCGGCTGCGGGAAGCCGATGGATCTGATCTCAGGCTGGATATGGGGCAGGTTGATGTCTCGGCCCGGTCGATCGGTGCCTCGGTGGTTTGGGGGGCTTCAACGGGCTTTGCCGTGCGTGTGGATGCGCCAGACCTGTCAGTCGAAGTTGAAGCCGTCGATGCATCCGACAGTTCAACCATCGAAGTTCCGTTGCCGCTGCCTGAGTTCAGCAGCGATGGCACGGTCCGCTTTAGCGCGGATTGGGGGGGCATCGAAAACGCGGTGGCCGCGTTGCTTCGGCGACTGGGCTCGCCGATTATCACCGCGCTTACGGACCTGATTGGCTGGAATGGCGAGGGAGCTCGTCTATCCATTGAGCAGCTTTTGAGCGACCCGGAAGCTGCTCTGAAATCCTGGATGGGTGATCTGGTACTGAATTGCAGCAATGTTCGGGTGGCGATGAGCCCGCTCTCATACCTTTTCAGCGGCTTCCGCCAGTGGGCACCGCTGGGCAATGGCAATGAACGCACGCCGTATCGAGCCGCCATTGCCGCAGACTCCAGGGCGCCGGGCGTTGCGGTGTGGCTGGACCCTGGCTGCGACATCCACCGCGGGCGGTATCAACCTCCAGCTGGCAATTTCGATTCCAGCGAGCCGACGGAGTTGGCCTCCATTGCAGAAGCGATTCGGGCGGCAGGTACGGAGCTTCCGGAGCTCGCCGATCTGATGACGGGCCGGAACCGCCTGGACGAGGGGTTTCAGGCGTTAATTGATCGCTTCACCGGTACCGACGGCCTGATCGGCCGCCCAGCCTCGCTGCCAACCGGTGTGAATGGCATCGACATTGGAGGCTTGAGCTATCGTGAACTGGTGGCATTCGGTGCCATCAACCTGTTGCCGCAGGAAGCCTTCGGAAGCGCACCTGACTCTGTGGTTTACGTGGGCTGTGAGGACCTCTGGAGTACCTGTTTCGGAAGCGACAGCCTGGATGTTCGGGGAGAGGTCAGCGGACCCGGCGTTCCGGCGTCCGCCAACGGACACTGGTCCATCTGCCTGCCGAATCCAACAACAGCCGCGGCAGCGAGACCTGATCGTGGTGCCATAGACGAGCAATGCCAGCGCCTGATCGAGGTGTTGCAGGATCGGGCCACGCCCATAACGGTTGTTGCCTTCGGTTCCGCCGGGGCGGCTGCCATCAAGGCGGCAAGTACGATTACTTCGATTGATCGGGTGGCAACGGTAGGCGCGCCCTGGGCGCCGGTTTCCCTGAATGGCTTGTTGTCGGGGTTGAGCGGCGACGCGTTGCGGCTCCTCTTGCAGCTCCAGCGACCAGAGCCCGAGACGATTAACGAAGAGGAGATTGCCGGAGAATCCAACGCCCTCTTGCAGTTTGGCTATGTTCTTGAGCGGGCGTCCCGGGCCGCCGGTTTAACACCCGACAGCCTTGATGAGCTTTTGCGGGCGGACCAGCAAGCGATCCGGTCAGGCCTTCCGGTAGACGCGGTATTCGGTGCCCTTGACGCCGAAGCCCTGGAAGCCGGTCTTGCTGCAACCGTTGCCGGTGCCATTGCCTACCGCCACGAAACCTATGAGCCTCCGGCAACGCCACCAACCAAACTGCACGCCGGTGTGGATCTGCCAGTTATTGATGCCAATCTCGGCGGCGTCTTCCTCGGGGCGGGGGCCATCCTGGAACTGGCGACCTGCGATCGAGGCCCCGGTGGCGATGGCTTTGAGGTGCAAACAGACAGGCAGGTCATCCTGGATCTGCATTTCGGCGTTCAGGATGGTTGGCTTGTTGGTGGCCCGGGCGCCGGCCAGAACGACATTGAGGTGCGCTGGGTATCTGCCCGGTTGTACCTGCCCTTGGCCGGTAGCACGCGGGTATCTGGCGCCCGGATAGTTCTGCACGAGGCCAACTGCTTCGGGGTGCGGCGGGACCAGTGGGTGATTGAAAGCGGGGCTGGTGTAGCCTCGCCGAGCTTGCCCACGTCTGAGGTTCATTTGATTCTGGCCGAAGTTGTGGGGCGCTTGGCTGCGGCATCTCCGGATCTCAGCCAACTGCTTGCCGACATCGGGCTGGTTGCCGGAGGTGGTTATGATCCGGAAGGTTTTGATCAGCTTATTCTGGATGCCAGTGCCGCAATCAACGCGGCGGTAGATGCATCTCCGGCCAGCCTTGCCGGCGCACTAAGGGCGCTTGGCGGATTTGGTGGCGCAGGCGCCGAGATATCCTGGGCACTCGATGCGGCAACCATTGCCGTCGATCTGAACTCCCGCGCCTTTGCTCTGGACGTAAACCATGTGGCGGCAGACCTTGTTCCACTGGGCCTGACGCTATTTGCTTCGGCATCCTCGGCCTCCATCTCCGGCTCCATCGGCGCAATCGAGCCGGATGTGGGTGGTCTTCGGCTTGTAGCCAGTGCAGCAACGGGTGGAGTTTCACCCGCCCTGACTATTGCCTGGCAAACTCCTGGTTCATTGTCCGCGACGTCAATCAATCTTCTGTCATCGCTAAGCACTTCCGAGCAGGCCGCCCTGGCGAAACTGGGAGCGGGGTTCATCCCGTCAACGCTTCTGGCGGGATTGGTTGATCACCTCCGCGAAACCGCTTCTGACGATGCGAGGGTCGCCATTGAGGTGATAATGGATGGCCTGGATTTGCTGGCGCCGCCTTCTGAACTGCCCTCACGTAGGGTGTTGCTGCCCTGGGCGTTGTTTATGGACCCGGTGGGTTGGCTGAAGACAGGCGCTGCACCCTGGAAGGCCGACCCGTTTGGCCAGGCGATTCAGGCGTTCGATGCGCTCGGCCAGTTGTTGATACCCGGCTTCACCGGAGGCGGATTCGATTTCAGTAATGAGGTGTCCGTAACCTACGGGGTGGCCTCAGAACGACTGAATGTAGCCGTCGCCATCGAAACAAGTCATTCATTGGGCGCGACTCCGGTCATCATCAGCCTGGGCGGCGGCCTGTCCATAGCCACCAACGGCTCGATTAGCACCCTCGTTTCCAGTTCGGCGACCTTTGATGGGAAGGGCGTTGCTATCTCCCTATCGCCAGACATTCGCATCGACCTCTTGCGGGCTGCCCCTGCAGCGCCCATGCAGATTTACCCTTCGGGACCGGGCCTGGGATCACTTCTGGCGACTGGAGCAGGTATGGCCATCCCGGTCGCGCTTAACGCATTGATTGCCGAAAGGGCCAACCCGACGCCGTCGCTGCAAAAAAATGTGGCTACGGCAGTGTTTGAGTTGGGTAGCGCATTGGATCTTCTGGAATCCAATCAGTTTGCCGACGCCAGAATTCAGACCTTTGCCGCAGACCCCGCCGGGGTACTTTTATCCCGCCTGCCCAATCTGGTTGTTACCGCAATTTCGCAGTTGGCCAATGCTCTCGACCCTGCGGGTACTGTCGTTTCGACATCGACGCCTGCGACGGGAATCTGTCGACTGTCACTGGGTAGCACGGATCCTGTGGAGATCACTCTGGATGCCAGCCCCACGGGCCCTGCCATTGAACTGGCCGCGGCTCTTTCGATAGCGGATGTCGGAACGGTCGGATTCGACCGGGTGCGACTCAGCGCGAGCGGCGTCGCCGTTGCTGTTTCCTATGTGGCAAGCGGATTCGACGTTGGCAATGGTTTGATTCTTCGCCCTGTAGCGAAAATTGAAGCCGGCGTGTCCGGCACCGGTTTCTCCCGAATGGCCGCCCTTGGTCTCGTCACTGATGGCACGGGCGACCAGTCCGTTCAGTTCCGGTGGGCGTTGAATCAGACGCCGCCGCGGGTGGTTGTTGTTGAAGAGTCACCGTCCGGTGAAACAGAAGACAACGAGCCCGCAGCTGTGGCCCTGGCGCTCCTGTCCCAGGCTGTTTCCATGGCCGCAGGTGTCACGTTGGAAGCACTTGGTACATTGGGAACGGATGCGGTTGATGCACTGCAGGATGTTCTGTTCACCGGTGGCACACCAACCCTGGATCCCACCCTGTTTGACGACATCGTCGACCCGGAAGCGTTGTTGAAGCGTCTGTTCCAGCTCGGCTTCAACCTGGCCGACCACAACCTGAAAATTACCATTGATGGCAAAGTGGATGTCGGCTTCACCCGCAACGGCGATCTTGCAGGCATCTTCGTGTCTTTGCCCCCGGGCGAGCGTATTTCGCTCGGTGGTAGCGACCCGACGGTGGATCTCGAAGTGGTTGCCAACTGGGTGACGTCGCCCGGAATCGCACCGGGTTTGTCGATCTTGCTCGTTGAAAAGGTCGGAAGCGATTTTCAACTGAATGCGGGGTTCTCCATCGCTGGTCTGGGCGTTCGCGTTGGCAAAAACGCAGGGCCTTTGCTGAACCTGGGTATTATGAGTATCGACGCCATCGGCGTTCATTTATACGGCGAGGCGGTGCCGGCAGGGTTAGGCGGCGGCGTTCAGGTTCAGCTTGATGGGCTGGCCATCGTGCCCTCGGCGGCCGGCGGCGACAATGCGGTTGCCAACAACATCATGAGCGACGCCGGAAATGATGCGTCGCCCTCGGCCCGTCCTGCCTTCAGCCCGGCGTTGGCGATTCAGAAGAACCCGGGGGGCGATCTCGGCATTTCATTAAGGGCAGGGGATCCACCGGGCCCCTGGTGGCTGGCGATCCAGAGACAATTGGGCCCGCTTTACCTGGAGCAATTTGGTTTTGATGTCACCGAAGTTGATGGTTCCGTTACCGGGATTTCGCTGCTGTTCGATGCGCGCGTCTCACTGTTCGGGCTAACGGCATCGGTTGAGGAGCTTGGCCTGCACTGGCTCGGCGGGGACGTCTTCGAGTTGACCAACTGGGCGGTCGATCTGAAGGGCCTGGGTGTTTCCGGGGACTTCAGTGGTCTGTCTATCGCCGGTGGTCTTCTGAAAACAGACCTGGACGGACAGATCGGCTACGTCGGAATGCTGATGGGTCGTTTCGGGGTGTATGGACTCTCCCTGTTCGGCGGATACAGCGACGACAAAGGGCTGCCCTCGTTCTTTGTGTTTGGTGCCATTCAAGGCCCCATTGGTGGCCCTCCCGCTTTCTTCCTGACCGGCATTGGGGGCGGTCTCGGCATCAAGCGGGGGCTACGCGTTCCGGATGATCTGTCAAAGTTTGGCGAATACCCCTTCATCAAGGCTCTGGATCCCGCGGCAAGCGTCTCCTCCGATCCATTGGAGGAGTTGCGAAAGCTTGCCGAGTACTTCCCTCCGGAGCCGGGTAACTTCTGGTTTGCCGCCGGCATCAGTTTTACCAGCTTTTCTCTGGTGGATGGTGTCGCCGTGTTGTCGGTTTCCGTCGGCAACGGGTTGGAACTCAATCTATTTGGCCTGGCTCGAATGGCTTTGCCCAGGCCCCAGGCCGCACTGGTATCCATTGAATTGGGGCTGCTTGCCCGGTTCTCGTCCTCGGAGGGGCTGTTCCTGATTCAGGCGCAGCTTACCGACAATAGCTGGCTGCTGTACCCCGAGGTCCGCCTTACAGGGGGCTTCGCTTTTGCTACCTGGTGGCTCGGCCCCAATGCCGGCCAGTTCGTTCTGACATTGGGCGGCTATCATCCCAGCTTTCAGCGTGACGGGTATCCGATTGTCGCCAGGTTAGGCCTGCAATGGCGGGTGTCCAACGCCATTGTGATCAAGGGTGGTTCTTACTTTGCCCTCACATCGGAAGCCTTGATGGCAGGGGTTGAAGTAGAGGTCAGTGCCGACTTTGGCTTCGCCTGGGCCCGCATTGCCTTTGGTGCGAATGCCATTGTCTATTTCGATCCGTTTTACTTCATGGCGGACGCCTACGCCCGCATTTCCGCCGGTGTGAAGATAAAAACCTTCCTGGGCACCATTCGAATCAGCATCAGCCTTGGTGCACGTATTGAGGTCGAGGGGCCTGATTTCCGGGGCAAGGCGACCATCGAAGTAGGTCCTTGCGACATCAAGGTGAAGTTCGGCAGTTCCCGCGAGATTCGCGGCATATTCGTGGGTTGGGATGAGTTCGTACCCAAGTATCTGGAAGAAACCTCGCCCGGCCGGGCGCGGACGCTCTCGGGGGCAGCGGGTAAGGGGGCTTTGCCCGCTTCCACGGAGGGTGAAACCTCGGCACCCTCCAGTGACGGTAGTTATGAGCGGCCCTTCGAAGTCTTCGCGGAGTTCGAAGTATCGGTTGTCGCAACCGGCCCGGTCACCCGGTTTGACTTCAACAACCCGGCCATCGACAAGGACATTACGCCCAAATTGCCGAGTGGCGCCGCGGTAGCGATGGGGTTGAGCCCCATGAACGCCGCCGGGTTGAAGGGCGAGTTGGAAATTCGCCTTGAGCGCAGGGTTGGAAACACCTGGACGGACCGCACCTCGGACCTGCGCCCCCTGGTGGAGGGCATGAAGGACGAAAAGACTGCCGAGGAAGGCCCTACCTATGGCCTGGAAGCCTTCCCGATCGGTGTTTGGGGGCCGCCAGAAGATCCCGAGCAACCTTCCAGTCCCATTCCGAAAGGCGACGTTATTTTCGCCGGCAGCCGGTTAAAGATGGTTGCCGAGGCGGACATGAGTTCGCAAACCGGCCCGGAAATCGATTACTACCGGGTTGAAGCAGGCCGGCGACCACTGCCGTTGTCTGCCGCCGGTACGTTGCGGGCCGACAACCTGAACCGGGCCACCGCTTTGGGAGTTGTTGCCGAGAGCGCGAGCATTGATGAAGCCTTTATTGAAGCCCGGAAGTATCTGTTTGCGGACGGCACCGGCGCGTTACCCGAGGGGCTTCTGGCCACAGGGCAGCGCAGCGCCAAAGCGCAGGCTATCTACGAGAACTCCCGCACCGCGCCACCCATGTTTGGCACACTGATGGATGGCCTGGAGGCCTCGAATGCCAGCAACGGTTCGACCGCCTTCATGTCTCTGGATGAGAGCCCCCGGGTCATCAAACCAACGAAGCCGTTCGTGACCGGATTCATGAGCAGCGGGGCAGGCGTGGCCCTGCGGGATGCGACCACAACCGTTGCGGACAAACGCATCAAGCGCCGCCCGGCACCGTCCACGGAATCTGTTCGCGGCCGACTGGGCCGCAGTTTGCCGATCAAACTGAACACAACCCATGCTCCGTCCAGCTTCAACGATCTGACGGTCGTTGTTCGCGGCTCTGTACCTCGCACCAGCGTTACCAGCGCCAGCCAGACATATCTCGGCGGCCGGGTTGGCTCGGGTGCGGGGGCCGCCTATGTGAAGGGCCTCGGGAAAGACGCTGGACCGGTTCCACAGGCGCCAGGTAGCAAACTGCGCCCCGGCGATATCGTCACCATGCGATCTCCGGATGCCGCAATTGATGGGGAGGATACCCGGCCTGAACTCAAGATCACCGGCGCGGCACGAGTGGTCATGTTATTGGGCAACGGTGCCGTGGCTGCCGATGAGCAGGTTCAGGATCGTCAGATCGCCGTTCCGAAACACACTGCGACAATTGCCGTGCAGGCCAGTGGTGGAGGCGATGGTCGCCCCACCGGTCTGAGAATTGTGGGCTGGCATGACCAGTCCAGACTGGTTCGCCTGACCGGTCGATCAGCGCTCGGGGCCGGATGCGTTCTGTCGCTGAACGGCACAGCCGGAAAAGCCTCCGTGGGATGGCATCTGGCCCAGAATGTGGTGCGTGGTGCGGCTGCCGTGTCCACGCGGTTCGCAAACACAGTTACCTGTGTTGGTGTGATTCTGAAAGCCGGTGAGGGTCGGTCTGCCAGTGATGTGGAAATAGAGCTGCACGGTGCACGGCACCTCAGCCAGCCGGTTCAGCCGGTGGTTGTTCAGGCAGGGGCGCGCTCGGTGCTGCTCTTTGAAATCAATGCCCTTGCCGGTCATTCCGGTGTTTCCGTTCGGGCCCTGCAGGGCGGCGCCCGTGAAATTGCGGGAATGGTTGGGGCGGTCGCGTCGGCTGAGGCGATGGCCGAATTGATTGCGGAAAAGGGATTGCCCGCAACGGTTTCAAGGCTGCGTGCCGTTGGCGGCAGCAACTGTGAGATCGAATGGGTGCCGGCACAGGACGAGTAACGCCGTGCAGATCCACGCAGGGACCGGCGAAAGAGGATAGCAAGAAGGAAGCAAGCGATGCCTGTTGGTGAAGGAAAATTCAAGCTCTATGCCAAGCTGAATCCGCCTCTGGAGGCCGGACTGTGGCGAATAAGGGCCAACCAGAAATTCTCAGCGCAAACGCCGGAGGCAAGTCTGGATGCCGGTGCGCTGAAGGTGGACGAGGAGAATATCCACCTCAGGATTCGGTCGCCGCGCTACATTCTGCCGCCTGATCAGATTCTGTCGACCTATCCACCGGCCAATTCTTTTGGTAGCTATGGCAGCCGCCTGCCACAGGTGGTCATCAAAAGGCGGACTCTGCCATGGGAGCGCCGCCTTGACGGTGCACCCGCCAATACACCCTGGTTGGCACTTGTGCTCATCGCCGAAGGGGAAGCCAGGCTGGAAACCGGCGTTGATGTCGCGAATTGCGTAACCGAGGGCGTTGAACTCGACGGATTAAAAGAAGTCGCCAAGGGCAACTGTCTGGCCATCAGAAAATCAATCATCGATAAGGTTTTTCCCACCAAAAACGACGTGGACCTGCTGGCTCATGCCCGGGAAGTAGACATCCACGATACCGAACTGATGATGGGTGATGATGACGGGTTTCTTGCCGTTGTCATCAGCAACCGACTGCCTGTGCCGGGTAAGGACGAAGACGGCAATGATGCCCCGGTGAAGTATCTGGCCTGCCTGGTGAATCTTGAGGGCCAATACGATGTGCTGTTGGACCGGTCCCCGGATCCGGTGCCGTCGTTCGTTACACCTTTCATGGTCAAGAGTACCGTTCACCAGAGTATGGCCAGTTACGACGACCATCAGGTGATGGGCACGGCTCTGGCTCCACGGGCCGCGGGAATCAATGCCGGTGACCTTCAGAATCTGACTCAGCCGGTGCCTCTGGCGCCGGGCGTCAAAGGCTCCCGGTCGACACAATTCAAGTCCGGCGCTGCGGCAACGGCCGGCGCGGTCCCATATTCCGGCTCCGGTACCTGGGCCATCAAAAAGTCCAAAGGCTCCACTTCGGCAGACATTGCTCTCAATATGGCCGAGCCCTTTCGGGTGATTCAAACCTTCGAGGCCCTGCCTTTGGACCCCGAATATCGGTTCCCGGTTTTACTGCACTGGAGTTTCACCACGACCGGCGACACCACCTTCCGATCATTGATGGAAAACCTGGACTCCCGTCTGCTTGGCGATGTTGGGCCAGGTCAGAAATCCGTGAGTGGCCGCCTGCCTCTGGAGGTTGCCGAAAGTGGGCATGTCGGTCTGGGCCACCAAACCCGTGAGGGTGACAAGGTACGGTCCTGGTACAGAGGACCGCTGGTGCCGCATCCCACCCGAAATTCCAGTGCTGATCGACTGAAACTGGCACATAGTTCAGATCAGCTCCGAGTGGTTATACCGGATGGCCGGGAAGATCTGTCACTGGCCACTGCCTTTGAAACGGGCCGTCTTCTCACACTGTCTCAACCGTCCATCATCGCTTCGTTGATGCGGTGGCGACAAAACGACTATCACGCTGCCCGACTGAAGTCCCTGCTCATAAAAAACAGAACTCTCTGGGAGGAGGTGCTCGGGGCAAGCATTGATCAAATCGACATCCGCCATCTGGGCCGGCTTTCAGGGCGTTTCTTTGCCGATGCTGTTGTGAGAACCCCTGAAAAGTTTCTGGGAAATCCAATGCCCCAAGTCGGACCGGGACGGCCTCTGGAATTCAATGGTCAGCCCACCACCGTGCTTGCTCGGGGGTTGGGGCTGCCGCCGGCCTTATTCGTCGGCGACCTGAACAAAGTTTTCGAGGGTTTGCGGGGTGTCCAAGTGCCCAAAGAAGACCTGCTTACACGTGAACTGGGCAAAGTCGATTTGCGGGACACCCTGGAGGCGGATCTGGACCGGCAGCGTGTCGATCTGGTGTCCAGCACGCTGTCGAATGAACTGATCAACGAACACCTGACCGGCCCTGCATTTCCGGTCACAGATCGCCTGATCAGAGAGGGCTTGAATGACAATCTGGATGTGATCCTGCGGGACCGCCCCAGAGATTTCACGGATGAGGACGAGTCATGATCAACAAAAACCAGGACATCCTCGAAAACCTCGGCCAGGAGCTGGAAAAAACCGCACGGGCTCCGCTCAGCGAATTCAGGATTGACCAAAACACCGCGATGCCCGCGGAGCTGAGGAACTGGTTAGTCAGCTTGCGGCTGCTCAACGGGGTTCCATTTGCCAATCTGGTGGCGGACTCCGAACTACTCCCGCAAGAATCGATTCGCTGGTTTTACATGGATCGGCGTTGGACGGATGCGTTGGTCCAGGGCGCGCTCAGCGTTGGCACGGTGAATAGTGACGACCGCATCCAACTGGATGCCCAATACAACGCCATCCGCGCCGAACTGGATACCGAAGAGCGCAACGTACGTCGTCGCACGCTCGCCCCACGTCTGACTGGGCAAACGGGTCCCATTACCGGATTTCTGCTTCGCTCCGCCGCCGTATCCGGGTGGCCGGGCATGCATGTTCGGGCTTTTGATGTAGACCCGGAGGAGGGCGACGAAGCCCGGTTCGAAGAGGACGATCCCCGACGAATCCGGCTGCTGCGTCTGGAAAGGTTGGCCCCCGCCGTTTTGCTCTGCCTGTTTGATGGTGTTCCCAAAGTTGTTCACCTGGAGGAACCGCGCCAGGGCGTCCAGTTTGGCTTCAAACACGAGGATAACGGTAACCAACGCTCAGCAACGCTGACTCCCCGCAGGAAGAGCGACTTCAGCTACCTCGACGTGGAGGACATAGATGTGCCGTTTCGCGTGGGGTCATCCGGTGTTGTTGATATTCGGCGGCTATCCGCGGCTCTGGCTGAGCATGATGAAACCGGCGCGGGCGATGGTCTGGATAGCGCGGAGTACGCCTTGCAGTTAATTCGATTCCCATGGCGGCAGGTGTTTGGGGAGGTTCAGGTTCCACCGATATCTGCCATGTTCCGGGCGACCGTGGCTTATGAGCCCATGGTTAACGCCACATTCAAGCTGTGAGGGGCGCTATGTTCAAACACCTGTTGAAGAAAAAGACCCTCACGAAAGCGGTCTATGACGAACGATGGGCCTGGCTGGTTCGAGCGGATACTGACCTGGCCGCCGTCAATACCTGGGACCCGGATTTGCGGCGGAACAAACGCATCCTGGTTCCCATCGATGTTCAGGCCTATGTTGCAAAAGAATCCAACCCGGAGCCGTTGGTGTCCGTGACCGGTGGGCCTGGCGACCCTGCGCCTTTTGCTGAAGGGCAGGTGCCGGAAAATGGTGTTCACCTGCACTGGGCACTTCCCGATGCGCTCCTGAGGGGGGGCGAATCAGCTGCAGGCGGCGAGCTGGAAATGACAGAGCTTCCCAACCACTGGGTTGTGGTGCGAGCGCTTTTCCCCGTCGGGATTAAACGGCCCATGATAAGAGGCTGGGTGATCGATGCAAAAACCGCGAGCATTCGGCCTCTGGGCTCCTTTAACGGATCGAATTTCGGTACCTCGGAACAGCCTACCTATGAACCTCTGGACGGGACCGTAGGCGGATCGCCCCTCTGGACCGCGTCTTATCATGCCAGTGCCAATCGTTTCGCTTTCCATGATGCCCTGGAAGATCTGCCAGAACTTCGAAAGACCGCGAAAGACGGTTTTGAGAAAGATGCCGGTACCTACACCGTTGCGGGCTGGTATACGGACATGGACAAAGATCCGCTGGCGGTGGTTAGCAAAAAAGACTTGCTGGATGTGATGGCCGACCTTGGATGGTATCTGGATCCGGAAGCCGAGCCGCCCAGCAACGAACCGGATCTGGCCGTGTTGGAACGTCTGTTATCGAAAGGGGAGATGAAGCAGCCAGCTGAGGCAACTCCAACCAGTTTTGTGGCAAAAGGCCGCGTTGAATCTTTCACATACGCCGACATGACTCCGGAAATGGGCCTGCCGGTTGATAAAGCCTCCAAGTTGTTTATTGCCCAGAAATCTCCCACCTTCATGTCGCTTTTTCACGGCATGATTTCAGGCGTCCCCATCGGAGAGAACATGCCTGTCATTGACGAGCGACCATCCTCAGAGGCGCTGTCGGTCGCGGCCGGGTTTGATACGGATGATCTGGTTACCGCGCTCGGCGCAGATGCCATTGGCGATAGCGTTTCCCAGAGGCGTGCCGCTGAAATGCTGGCCGCTGCCTTCACCAGCGATTTGATGGACCGTATGGGCACTCAGGACGGCCTGCGGGATATTGCCGAGCGAGAGCACGACGACATGTTCAGCTCTCGTCCGGGCAAACCCTTGCCTGCAGCCAAACTCGATCATCTGCGCGTTGAGGACTCCGCGTCGGTTAACGCAACTTCGGTCGGGCGAAAAGGGCGAGCCAGGATGAGCAAGGAGAGCACCGCCGAACGGGTGTCGCCGCTGCCTCGTTGGCGTGACAAAGTTGTCTTCAGCGAGGAAATGCAAGCGCCCAAAGCTCCACCAATCGAGCTCAAATCCGATGCGATTCGGGGTGCGCTCAAAGACCGGCGCACCGTTGAACGACCCGCACCCCGTCTTTTCATGCCCCAGCCCCCGTCGCTGGCCATAAAAGGTGCCAAGCCAAGCCTGCGCCATCATTATGACGGGCTCCACGATGATAATGGCCGTTTACGGTGCCGTTACCCCAATGAGGCGGTGAAAGGCATCAAAGGCGTGGTCAAGGCGAAAGACCTGGTGCCCACGCTGGGATCGGGCGCAATCCCGCCCGAAGTGTTGACCATCGTACGTGAAGCTCTGGTTCTGAATCCCTACTGCAGCCGCTGGCTGGCCAACGCTGCCACCGACAAGGACGAGGTTCGCCCGAAGTATCAGAGCCGCATTGAAGGAGAGATGCTCCGGCTCTACTCCGCAGATGGTCGCTACGACGGCAGCGGGGCGTACACCTTGTCTGGCAGCCTTGCGGATCCGCAAGCGCCGGGAAAGGAAACCTGGCAGCAATTCTCTTTCCGGGAGACGTCCCTGAAAAAGCAAATCACGGCTGAGCTGGCTGTTGCCTCTTACCTTGAGGGGCTGAGCCCGAGCCCACTGGGGGTTACCGCCTGGCGACAGCCCTGGGTGCCGCTTTGGCTGGAATGGCGGATTGAATTGGAGGGCTCGACTTCTTTGACTGATTGGGAGCTCGATGAACTGGAGATGGTTCGAAAAACCGACGCCAATGATGTCCAGATGGTTGAGATTACCGGGCGTAGCCCGCTGCATCGGGGCCTGGGGACGGCTCTTCAGGCAGGTATCAGTCGCTGGATTGCGGCGGAGCAGGAGAGGGACGCCACCGGCGATACGCTGACGGCATCGCAGGAAAACACATTGAATACCCTGGCGGATTTCATCAAACCCCAGGATCTGGCGTCGGCCTCTTTGGATGGTGTCAGGGAACAACTCCTGGGTCTGAACTATCTGGGCGGGTTCTTCTCCACGCCTGGCGCCGATGACCGACCGGAGGTTATTGCCGATCCTTTGACCTTGTTCGGGGGAACCATCTCCTTTAAGGCGCTTCGATTGGTTGATGCATTTGGCCGTGTCCTTGATGTGCCTACCACGGACATTCAAACCACCACACCCCTGGAAATTCCAGATGATACCTCTGCCATGAAGATGCCACTGCGCATCCAGGGGGGGCGGGCGCTGGCTTTTTCGGTTGGTCGACCCGGCCTATCAGGGCGCCCCGACGCTGGCTCCTGAAGCCTTTGTGAATCAATTGGAGCCAACCTTGGCGGTTAACCCTGTTGCCGGCTTTTTATTACCTGACCACATTGATGAATCTCTCGAAGTTTTCGATACGAGGGGTAATCCATTGGGCCAGATCAGTCATCATGAGCTGACCGGAGCGGTCCGCTGGGAGCCAGCTCCGGGGAGGCCCTTGCCCCCGGGCGCTGGGCCTATGGCCGATCTGCCGCCCGATGCAACGCCCGTGGGCAATCTTGTTTCCGGGGTGATCAGAACGGATGTGCAGCATCGGAAGGGGGAGCTACCGACTACCGAAAGCTCTCTGGCAGGTTTACTGAGGGCAATCGACACCACACTCTGGACAGTGGATACCTTCAGTACCTTGGGGTCATCATCTATTGCCGGCCTGGTGGGGCGTCCCATCGCTGTGGTCAAGGCGACACTGAGATTGGATGTGCCCGACGATCTTGACGATGTGCGAGTGGATTCAATTGAAACGGCGAATACCCGCAAGGCCGCGTTCGAGGCGCTCCGGGATCAGGCGTTTCCGGTACGGCTGGGCGATCTCCAGCGCAGCGACGATTCACTGCTCGGATATTTTATTGATGACAACTACGACCAGTTCCATCTCGTCGACAAGTCCATCGGTGCGCTGGCTCGGGAGAGCGGTCGTCGGCGAGGGCAGTTGGGTTTGCTGGGCAAGGTTCATGTTCCGGATGTCCAGCCACTGGACCATCCTTATCTGGTTGACGAGGATCTTTTCTACGTCCGGCCCGGTACCTGCCATACGCTGACGATGTTGATGCTGCCTGCTGGCAAGGTACACCTTACCTCCGGCGTTCTGCTGAGGAAGTCATTGGCTCTTAATGACGCCTGGATCAATGATGGCCTTAAGCGGGTTATCCCCTCTGTTCGGGTAGGTCCGGTGCTTGTTGATCCTGAAGAGATTCGGTTACCCAAGGTCAATCTTCTGGGCGAGAAGCAACAGTTCACCCGTCGGACCGGCCCCTTGACCTGGCGAGACGACCCCATCGTTGCCGCGACGCAGTCAGCACTTCTGCCAAGAACGCCTCACGAATTCCAGGAGGGCTGGATTCGGATCATTGAGGAGGATCAGTCATGAGTGATGTACCGGTTGATCCTACTCTCGCTCAGGAACGAGCGCTTGCACGGCGCCGCAAGAGGAAAGCCGAGAAGCGAAAAAACGCGGTCGCGAGGGATAGCTTCTTAACATCAATTTCGGGTTCACCCGACAAACAGGCGTTGGCGGCCTCCATGAAGGCGTTAATGGAGCGCGAGGGTATTGGTCCATTCGGCGAACCTCCGGCCCGAACGTCTGCCCGTTCTTCGGCTGGCCTGGGGCCCGCCCCCATGGCGTTTCCCGCCAACAATACCAATCGGTGGGTGCCGATCGGGCCCTCGGTGGTTCGTCAGGGGCAGGCTGAGGGTAGGCCGCGAGTGTCTGGCCGGGTTCGTGATCTGGCCGTAAGCCCTGATGGCCAACGCGCCTACGCAGGCACGGCCAAAGGTGGCGTCTGGTATACCGGCGACGGTGGCGCTACCTGGGAACCCCTGGGGGGCTGGGCCAACGAGCCCAGGCGGTTCGGTGGCAACACCAGCGCATTCGCCTGTGGGTGTTTACTGGTGAACTTCGGTGCCAACGCCGGTGCTGATTTTGTGATGGTGGGTACCGGTGAATTCGACGCGATGCAGGGTGTTGATGGCGCTGATGCAATTCGCGGGGTTGGCATTCTCGCCGCATCAGGACCCGCCGCCGGTGCGGTCAGTTCGGACCCGTGGGAAACTGCGACGGGCATTGCCGCTCTGGAGGGCGTGTCGATAACACGCATGGTACGCGTTCCCGGCTCCGCACCCGGAGCTGCCGGAGATCGTGTGATCGCAGCCACTTCAGGTGGTCGGGATCTTGGCTGGAACATCCAGGGCGGCGGACTTTATCTGGGCACTCGATCCATGGTTGGCGGTAACCTCTCGTTTACCTGGTCAGCCCTGCCGTTGCCTGCCCCCGCGCCATCGCCGCCCGCAAACGGGGCCGCCATGGCCCCGGTCAATCGTGCGCCGACCGATTTGTGTTATGTCGGAAATCGTCTGTTTGTGTGTTTTCGAAGCTCAGGCATTGCGTTCTCAGACGATCACGGCAACACCTTCAACTGGATTACGCAGAACTTTCTTCCGGCACCGACTGTCCCGGCCACGGGAAGGTTGGATGGAAGAATGAGCATGGCGGTGAATGATGACAACACCGCTTTGTATATTCTCGGTGAGGTGACCACTAATCCCGCCGGTGGGAATCCTGTGCCCCATATCTGGCAAATAGCAAATCCGGGTGATGCTGCGCCCATTGCCAACCCATTGAATAACATTCCATCCGCCGCCAATCTCTGGCCCGGGCAGCGTGACTATGATCAGGCCATCGTCGTTACGACCCGGAATACGGCTCTGGTTCCACCGCCGGTACGGACAGACCGGGTCTATATCGGCGGGTCGCTCATTCAGGTCAATAACTGGAACGCGTCCATTTGGGCTTTCGACGTGAATGGCAACAACCTCGTACCGTCTCCGGGCGTTTCCGATCAGCCAGTCGGCACGAACTCAGGAGCCACACAGCCTGGTCTGATCGGCGATGCAGTTCACCCGGACGTTCATTCTCTCAGGAAAGCCACCAATGCAGATGGATCCCGGCAAATCTGGGTGGGTTGCGATGGCGGCGTGTTCGTTTCCCTGCGCGATGGCCAAACCAATACCTTCAGCAGCCGAAACGTGGGCCTTGCGTCCATCGAATCTATCTTCAGTGCCAGTCATCCCACCTCCAGCCATTTTTCGATGCTCGGTTGTCAGGACAATGGCCGACAGGTCCGGGTGGGAAGCACCGTCTGGGAGATGAAGACGTCGATGCAGGGCGACGGTGGTGGGGTAACGTTTCACCCGGTTCAGTCCCACTACGTGATGGGGCAATTTGCCAATGCGGATTGGGCCTGTGACCCGGCGGGCCGATACCGAGCGCCGTGTAATCTGATCAACAACGATCCGGAGTCCAATGCCAGTAACTTCTATTCGGGTATCGATACTGTTCGACGTGCGGCAGGGAACCTGGGAAGGGTAGCGCTGGGGACCAACAGGGTTTGGGTGACCGACAATCTGGGTACCAGCAACCCGAACACGTGGAGAGTATTACCCATAACCGCCGCTGGCACCTTTGTGCAGTGGCGGGATGGCCGTCCGGGCAACCGAACCCCGAGCACTGCAGCCAACATGGCCTTTGGGGTACCGCCAGCAGGTTTTGGGCCGGTGGTCACGGTGAAATGGGTCGATGAGCGCACCCTGTTGGCCTTATTTAATCAGGGGGTTATCCGTTACAGCGAGGATCCCGGTAATGCGGGGCGTTGGACGTCAACCGCGTTGATCGGCCCGGGCGTTGCGGCGCCGGCTGCGCCACTGGTAACACCGCAGGCTACGTTTTTCACAGATATTGCTCCAGTTCCGGGAACCAGCGATTTCTATCTCGTGACAACCGGCCAGACCAACACCTGGACACCGGCGGTTCCAGCTACGCCAACCTCTGCAGCGGTGGCGGCCGTTTCGCCAACCGCTGCTGCAGACTCCTGTTTTTATTACGATGACGCTGCTGGCGGTTGTCGGCTGACAGGCCTGGGTCAGGCCCTGCCACCCATGCCCCCTCTCGCAACCAGTCCGATCGACCCGGCGTATTCGGTTACGGTTGACCCGGCGAATCCCAATACCGTGTACGTTGGAACTTCGACTGCGGTGTGGACGGCAACCAGAATTGCGGGTAACGCCCACGGACCGTGGCAGCTGTTCGTGAACGGTCTGCCGGAAGCGGTCGTGCAGGACCTTCACATCTGGCAAGATCCGTCCGGCGCGGGCACGTCACCCCGGTTGATGAGGGCCACCTTGCAGTCCCGGGGCGTTTGGGAGGTCAATCTCGCTGCAGCTGAGCCCGCCCGAACCTATGTGCGCGTGCACCCGAGGGATGACCGTCGCATGTTCCCGACCCCCATGCAAAATCCGCGTCTTCGTCCCGGGGCAGCGGCAGAGCCTTTCTTCTCAAGTCCGGATATCGTCGTGCGGCCCGAGGCCCCAGTAGGGACAACGCCATCGTTCCGGGGAACCAACATCTGGAACGGAAACCTGCGCTACCAACTCTGGACGTTCCAGACCGCCTTCCGGTGGATTTACCCCAGCGTCATCCCAAATGGTGAGTGGAGTGATCAAATGGGTGATCTCGTTGAGCGCCACCGCCGCTTGAGAGGCATCGCAAACCCGGGCGCAAGACGAATAGATGCAGCCTTGTGGGCTGACGTCATGGCCAACGCACTTGACGAGAACGGCTCGCCGGGTGTTTACAGGGCACCCTGGCAAAACGCAGCCGTACCAGCGTTACCCGGTTCGGAGATTGACCTGATGGAAACAGTGGTACCCCGGCGAGTCAGGAACTCAGTCTGGCAGGTATACCGCGAGCGAAGCACCGTTGATGTGTTGCTGCACCATCGAGACACCCGGCCGGTGGCAGCAAACGGAGCGTTTGTGGTGCTGTTATGGCGTTCCGGAGCCTCTCAAAACACATTGCTGGGAACCGATTGCACAAACCTCGTGCCCTTTGTCCGCAGCCTGACCGGCGGAGCGCCGCAGCCAACACCTCCGGGATGGAACGTGGCGCTGGCGGCTGACGGCACGCCATTGAACCGTTTGTCGGTTGACCTGGCTGCTCGAATGCCACGAGCCGTGTCAATCAACGTGGACCTTTCCGGCGTTTCGACCGGTCATCGGATACTGCTCCTGGCTGTTGTCGGCTCAACAAACGATGTCTTTTCGGCAGTACCAACGGGTCCGGTTACCTCCGTGGAAAATCTGGTGCGCAACTGGCCCCATGCTGCGGCCCGGGTTGTCAGCGTCTGGCCTCGACCCGGCAATCAACTTTTCCCTTAAGCAAGGACGCACCGATGGAACTTGATGCGATATCTCTGATCCTTCTGGCCCTGGCCATCCCGGCGTCGTTTATTGTCTCCGCTGCAGCTGGCCTCGGCGGTTCCCTGATTCTGGTGCCCGCCATGATGATGGCCATCGGTACCAAAGAGGGGATCGCCGTGGCTGCTTTGTTGTTGGCCTGCAACAACGTTGCGAAGGTGACGGTTTACCGGAAAACCCTGCCCTGGAGGGCCTCCGGCGCCGTCATCATCGCAGTTCTGCTGGGCACCGCACTGGGCGCGACTCTGATGCTCAAACTGCCAGAGCTATGGATTCGGTATGCCGTTGCGCTGGTGATTGTTGTCACCCTCGTGTGGGAGTTTTCGCCCTATCATCGCGCGAAAAAAGCCTGGGGGGTTGGGCTAGCGTTCTGTTCTGGCGCTACCTCAGGTATTTCAGGTACTTCGGGGCCGCTGAAGGGCGTTGCACTTCGCAGCCTGCAGCTTGAGCGTTTTTACTTTGTGGGCGCCGCCTCTCTGGTGTCCCTGGTCGGCGACACGACCAAGGCCGTGGTGTTCAGTCAGTCCGGCTTGCTGCAAATCGAGCATCTGGTTCTGGTAGGTACTCTGGTCCCTGTTATGGCGGGTTGTACCTTGCTGGGAAGAACCATCAACAGGAAACTGGGAGAACGCTGGTATAGCGTTCTGTTCTGGACCGTAATGGGCGGCTATATCTTGCGACTGGTGACATAAATGGCGGACCCAAAAGAGAAGAAGGGAGTGGGAAAACACCATTCCTTGACTGACCAGGCACCTGAAAAGCAACCTGCACGAGACGCAGCCGAAAAGGTGGCCTCCGGACAACCGGCAGAAAAACCTGATTTCGATCAGAAAGATCAAAACATTTCGCCGCGTCGAAAGGCGCCGGGGCCCGGCAAAATCTCTCGTCCGTCATCGGAAAGCCAGCCGGAGCCGGAAGCCGAGGGAGGACCGGGTGAGCAAACATCGGCACTACCTGAGGCCGTCATCGACGAGGGTTCAAAAGGCCGGAAAGGCAAAAAGCCATGACAGCTATCGTCGATACCAAGCGGTTGAACAGTGGCGACACCGGGGGACAGGCAGCTACAATCCTGGAACCTGCTCTTGCATGCTCCGGCAAACGCATTATCGTCACGGGCAACTGGTTCTGTTCCCGAACCACCGACGGTGGCGACAACTGGGTGTTTGTAGACCCCTACACGGAATTGCCTCCCGCAGGCGCTGGATTCTGTTGCGATCAGCTCATTCACTACTGCTCTGCCAGACGGCTCTGGATCTGGCTTCTGCAGTTTTCCAAGACCACCCAAGGAAACCTGATCCGTGTCGCTGTCAGTTCATCCGGCGCGCCTGGTACATGGACCTGGTGGGATACAACTCCGACGGACATTGACGAACAGTGGTCGGGGACCTGGCTGGATTACCCCGATCTGGCCGAATCAGATAACCACCTCTTGCTGTCGTTCAACGTTTTCAGCACAACCACAGACCGCTGGCAAAGAGCGGTGGTGTTACGACTGTCCCTGGATCAATTGAAGGCGCGTGAAGCGATCTCCCGGGAAGCCTGGTCAACGGAAGAATTCGGATCTCTCCGTTTTTGTCGTGGCATGGGAAGTACGGCGATCTTTGCCAGCCTGAGCTATTTTCAGCCATCTATCGAGGTGTTCCGATGGCCTGACGACGAAGAGGATGTCTCGCAAGTTTCCGTCGCTGTGAGGCATTGGCGCGACGGCCCTTACGCAAAACCTGATGATGCGACAAGTCAATGGATGAATCGCATGGATGATCGCGTTCTCGGAGCGTGGGAGTCAGGCGGTGTTCTTGGTTTCGTCTGGGTGGCCTCGGCGGATGTTCAGCACCCTTTTCCCTTCGTACGCGTGGTGAGAATCAGGAAGAGTTCGAATGAGCTGATTGATGAGCCCGATCTGTGGAATTCGGACCGGGCCTGGGCTTATCCGTCAGTTTGCCCGAACCAACGGGGCGATGTGGGCATAGTCGCGGTGTGCGGTGCCGGAGGCCGCCACCCAACGCTGGGGGTCGGGTGGCTGGATGACAGAGAGTCGAATGCTTTGCCAAACTGGCAGATGGCCCTGGGCGATGCCTCTAGCCACCAGCCCCACGCTCGAGCATGGGGAGACTACCTCGATATCCAGCCAGACCCACGCCGTAAAACCTACTGGATGGCGTCCGCCTTTACTCTTCAGGGAGGTGCGGGAAGGGCAAATATTGTTCCGCAGGTTCTTACATTCAAGCCATAAAACCATTGGCTGCCTGAACGTTATTTTTGTGGGAGGAGCAATGCCATGTATCGCTGCGAGTATTTTGCTATTCACGAGTTGGTGCCACCCAAGGTCTTCCAAGAATGGGGAGAGAAAGCCTGGGAACTGTTGGACGAACGGCTCCTTATAACCCTTGACCGTCTGAGGCGGAGATACGGCCCCATGACGGTTAACAACTACTACTGGGGCAAAGAAAGAGAGTGGAGCGGGCTGCGTACCAAAGACAGCCCATTTTACTCACGCTACAGCCAACATACTTTCGGTCGTGCGGCAGACTGTCTCTTTGCTGAACGAGCCGCTGAAGAAGTACGCCAGGACATTTTGAGCCATTCAACAGACCCTGATTTTGAGATGATTGGAAGCGTTGAGTTAAACGTATCGTGGCTTCACTTTGATGTTCGAAATTGTCACAGGATAAAGACGTATCAGCCATAGATAACGAACGGTTTGTGCTTAATGGGCGAGTCCATGCCATATTGGAGGGACGAAAGGGTCGCTTGCCTTATTGTTTCTTGTCAGAAAATGGGCTCACCAGTCGCCTTGACCGCGTAGAAGAGGCAATCACTCTTCGCAATCACCGGATTGGTGGTGATCATAAAGGCTTTGATGGCCTGCGCGGGGAAGATTTGCCCCTCTCTGACCTGAAAAACCTGCCCCATGTTCTCGGTCCGGTTATGGCCGATGGCGTTGAGTACGCTGAGGCCTTTTTTTCCAATCCATCCCAGCGGCTCATTTGGCGATACGATCCCGAAATTTCGGTGTTCGATGTCTGGTGGTAAAGTGAGGTCAGCCCGGCCGGAGGGTTCAGGAAGATATTCTATGGTTGCTTCCGGAACCAGCTCCACCCGAATCGGATTTCTTAGTACCTCCACGTCCCACTCCGCCTTTTCGAGTGATAACACGTCTGGCCTTGAGGCATACCGCACGAGGCCCTCATACGCCAATTGATGGGCCTGATCATCTTGGGACCCACCACATTCGATGGTTACCGTTGGGACTTCCTGCTCGGAGTATTCCATCAGGGCGCCGAGGCGAAGATCTGTCATTATGAGGCGGTCTGTGAACAGAGAGGTCAACGCCTGGTGGGCCGCATCATTGGTGATGGTCACCGCGAAGGAGGGGCCCGTGCCTGAGGTGTTGTGTACGTCCAGCAGGCACTCTGGTTTCACTTTGTGCAACTCTGCCAGCATGGCCTTTGCGATCGCACCTTCTTCTCCCTCAAACGGCTCTTTGAAACACCGGTTCAGATCACGTCCTTCCGACAACTGGCGCAGTGAGAGCATGGGTGGGATCTTCGCCGGGTAGACGCCTCCCAGCAGAAACAGCATGTTGACATCGGGGGTATGCTGCTCAAGTAGCCACCTGTGAAGGGCAAACAGACCTGAAGGCTCATTGCCGTGAAGCAGCGTTGCCATAGCTCGAGTCCGGGAGCGATCACGACCGGCAACACGAATAATCGTGGGCTTTTGTAGCTGGTCCAACCACTCAAGGGCGGAGCGGCCCAGGGTCCGGGGCGAGGGATCATTCAAATAATCAAGGACGTTCGAGTTACTCACGGCGACAATGTCCATTCATGGAGCGGCGTATTTGTCTTCTGGTTGGCCATGTACAGGGAGAGCATGGTCTGGAAGGCCTCGTCGGGGCTCAGGGATTTGAACAGGGATTCGGTGATTTGGCGTTGCCACCGGGCGCCCGACATGGCGGTTTCAATGCGGCCTTCGATAATTCCCAGCAAGCGGTGAATTTCTGACTCGTCCACGGCTGTTTGTGCCAGTGCGTCCCGGGCGCGGGGTAGCAGATCCCGGGCCACGTTTAACAGGGGCGTATCCTGCAACTGAACCTGATTCTTGTGTGGCCATATGATTTCTGCGCCAACGCCATATTTCGCGGCGCGGTAGAAGTTGTGTTCCGTGTAATGGAAGGGAAGTATCGACGTCAGATGATGAATATCATCAAGGACTGCCAGCGCAGCGCCAATTATGAACAGCCCGTTCGCACACATATCAGCAGCCGTAGGGCCTGCGGGCATTGAGCGAATCTCGATGCGCAGGTGGCCGCCTTCGGTATGGTCGTAGATGGCACGGTTCCAGGGCCAGGTGGTTCCCTGGTGCAGTCGCAGTTCAGCCAGTTTCGGCACATCACCGCGATCAATCACCGCCATCGGGTCTTCCTCCGACATCAGTGGAATGATGGGCGGATAGAGCGATGCCGAGGCGGCAAAGAGTTCCCAGGCGCTGCGTGTCCAGCCATTGCCGTAGTAAACCCGTGGCGGATGGCGCCAGGTTTTATGGTTGGGCGATCGGCTGTCGATGGATTGCTTGAACAGGGCAATGCGGGTTTCGTCCCACAGGTGGTGGCCGAACAGGCTGGGTGAATTGCTGGCCAGAGCGAGGACAACCGGCGTGACCAGTTGGACCGCATTGAAGTAATCGGCAAAACGGTGTGCGGGCACCCGCCAGTGAAGCTGGAAGGACGTGTTTGCTCCTTCCATATAGACGTCGTCAGCTTCCAGATTGATAACGTCGTTACCACCAATATGGATGCTGAATGGCTCTCCCCGTTGCTGGATCAGCGCTTTGGATAACGCATGATAGCGGGGCTCGTCTGTCATTGCCTTCGCACCCATATCAGACTGGCGAAGCGTGGGCAGAATGCCGATCGGCACCAGTTCTCCATCCAGTGATGCGGCGTGCTGGTTGATCCGTTGGATCGCAGAGAGCAACTCCTGCTCTGTTCTGGCGAAGGGAGAGCCCTTGAAAGCCTGGGGGCTGAGATTGTATTCGAGATTGAAGCGGTTTAGCTCAACCGTCAGTTGAGGGTCCTGAACGCGGGCGGCGATTTCGGTGTTGATAGGTTGAACGCGCAGGGCCGGGTTTACGATGTAGAACTCTACCTCGGCTCCGATGGAGCTTGCGCCTTCGCCAAAGCCGGGCCTGTTCAGAAGACGAGTAAGTGCCTTGAGATCCGTCCTGACCTTGGCGGCAAAACGTTCAAACTCTTCCGGCGCAAACTCTGTTGTCTTGATCGACAGTCCCACGGCAACGTCTTCTCTAGCGCTGACTTACCTTGATAGTAGTGGAAGATGCGCTGTACACCACCTCAGCGACGCTAAATCATCGGTAGGGTTTTCAATGGTGATTTATATAGCTCAAAGTTATTAAAGGAGTTATAAATCATCTAGGTGGAGTATTGTTGTTCCTAGGTGACTACTTTATCTTTGCGTTCTAAGAAAACGCCGACCTATTCCTCTGGCGTATATAAAGATTCCGAGTTAACTGGGAGCTCTGCCGACTATGCCGAATTCGATCTTTTCCGGTTCCAAAGCCCGTAAGGGCCTGTGGTTCAGTGCGCTGGCACTGGCGTTCTCGCTAACAGGGCCGGCTTCTGCCCAGGAGCGTGAGCTTCTGAACTCATCCTACGACATTGCCCGCGAGCTGTTTGCCGAATACAACGTTCTTTTCCAGGACTATTGGAAAGAAAAAACCGGCGAAACCGTCGATATCCAGCAGTCACACGCTGGCTCTTCCAAGCAAGCGCGCGCCATCCTGCAGGGGCTGGGTGCGGATGTGGTTACCTACAACCAGGTCACCGACGTAAACATTCTGGCCGAGCGCGGCAACCTGATTCCCGAGGACTGGGCATCACGCCTGCCAAATAACAGCTCTCCGTACTATTCCACCATGGCGTTCCTGGTGCGCGAGGGTAACCCCAAGAATATCCAGAACTGGGATGATCTGATCCGCGAAGATGTCGAACTGATCATGCCGAACCCGAAAACCTCCGGTAACGGCCGCTACACCTACCTGGCGGCGCTGGGTTTTGCCCAGGACAAGTTCGGTGACGACCAGGAGAAGATTGATGCTTTCCTCAGCGACCTGCTGGGCCAGGTTAAGGTATTCGACTCCGGCGGTCGTGGTGCCACCACCACGTTTGTGGAACGGGGCCTGGGTGATGTGCTGCTGACCTTCGAATCCGAAGTGAACAACATTCCGGCCCTGAACCCGGACAAGAATTTCCAGGTTGTGGTCCCGAGAGTGAGTTTCCTGGCCGAGTTCCCGGTGACCTGGATCGACAAGAACATCGAGAAGAAGGGCACCGAAGAACTGGCTCAGGCCTACTTGAAGCATCTGTACTCCGAAGAAGCCCAGCGCATGCTGGCTGGATTCAACTACCGGGTGCACAACGAAACCGTGAAAGCGGAAGTGGCTGACAAGTTCCCCGAACTGAAGCTGATGCCGATTCAGGACATCGCCGGCAGCTGGGAAAATGCCATGGAGACCCACTTTGCCAGTGGCGGCAAACTGGACCAGTTGCAGCGTCGCCGCTAAGGGATGCGCAGCTGATTCATGGCCACCACTGACGTTTCGGAGCGCCCGTCAAAGCGGCTGAGCGCTCCCGCCACCAAACGCGTTTTGCCGGGGTTCGGACTGAGCCTCGGCATTTCGCTTTTCTTTATCAGCCTGGTGCTGCTTCTGCCCATCAGCGGCCTGTTTATCCGTGCCGCCGGCATGGGGTGGGAGCAGTTCTGGTTTGTGATCACCGATCCGCGGGTGGTTGCGTCCTATAAAGTCACCGCGCTGGCAGCCCTGGCAGCGTCTCTATTCAACTGCGTGTTCGGCCTGCTGATGGCCTGGGTGCTGGTGCGTTACGAGTTTCCCGGCAAGCGGCTGCTGGATGCGATCATGGATCTGCCTTTCGCGCTGCCAACCGCCGTGGCCGGCATCACACTAGCAACCTTGTTTGCCGAGAACGGCTGGTATGGGCAGTATCTCGCCGATCTGGGTATTGAAGTGGCATTCACACCGCTGGGTATTGTGGTGGCGATGGCCTTCACCAGTGTACCGTTTGTGGTGCGCACGGTTCAGCCGGTACTGGAGGAAATGGCGCCGGAGGATGAAGAAGCCGCCATGAGCCTGGGTGCTTCGGACATGACGGTATTCCGGAAAATCCTGTTCCCGACACTCTGGCCGGCTGTGGTGACCGGTGGTGCGCTTTCGTTTGCCCGCAGCCTTGGGGAATACGGCGCGGTTATCTTTATTGCCGGCAACTCACCCTACATCAGTGAAGTGATCAGTCTGATGATCTTTGTTCGCCTGGAGGAATACGATTTTCCGGCGGCCAGCGCCATTGCCGCAGTGGTTATGACGGTATCGCTGTTGCTGCTCCTGGCGATCAACGTCTGGCAGGGGCGCTATCTCAAGCGCCTGCACGGAGGTTAGGGTATGGCTGTGCGTAAACATCGCCGCGTTGGCGACAACCCTCTGGTTCGTCGCACTCTGATCGGAATCGCCGTCGGCCTGACGGTGCTTCTGCTGTTTATGCCCCTGGTGCTGATTTTTGTGCAAGCGTTTGCCGAGGGTTGGGCCGGTTACGTCAGCAATATTCTCAACGAGTACACGCTCCATGCCATTGGCCTGACGCTCGTGGTTGCGCTGCTCACGGTCCCGTTAAATATGGTGTTCGGCGTGTTCCTGGCCTGGCTGGTGACCCGCTTCCGGTTCCCTGGTCGCAAGCTGCTGACCACATTGATTGATATCCCGTTCGCCGTTTCGCCTGTGGTTGCCGGCCTGCTTTTCCTGCTGCTCTACGGCAGCAATGGCTGGGTGGGGCAGTGGCTCGGTGAATACGACATTCAACTGATGTTCTCCTGGCCCGGCATTGTGATGGTTACCGTGTTTGTGACCTGTCCGTTTGTGGCCAGAGAACTGATCCCGCTGATGCAGCAACAGGGTCGGGAAGAGGAAGAGGCCGGCGTGGTGCTGGGCGCGTCCGGCTGGCAGCTGTTCCGGCGGGTGACCTTCCCGAATATCCGCTGGGCGCTCCTTTACGGCGTGATCCTCACCAACGCCCGGGCTGTAGGCGAGTTCGGTGCCGTGTCGGTGGTCTCGGGCAACATCCGGGGCGAGACCAATACGCTGCCGTTGCAGGTAGAGCTGCTTTACCAGGATTACAACACCGTGGGCGCTTTTGCAGCTTCTTCGCTGCTAGCAGGTATTGCGCTGATCACGCTTGTCGTCAAGGCCATCGTTGAATGGCGTCAGAGTCGTAACTAAGGGTTTCCAATGAGCATCGAGATACAGGGTATCAACAAGTTTTTCGACAAGTTCCAGGCCCTGCATGACATCAATCTGACCATTCCGGATGGCCAGCTCACGGCATTGCTGGGCCCTTCCGGTTCGGGCAAGACCACGCTGCTGCGGATCATTGCCGGCCTGGAAACTCCCGAAGAGGGCCGAATCCGGTTCAGCGGCAAGGATGTGACCGATCTGCATGTGCGGGACCGGCGTGTGGGGTTTGTGTTCCAGCACTATGCGTTGTTTCGTCACATGACAGTGGCCGAGAACGTGGCCTTTGGCCTCAATGTGCTTCCGCGCAAGGAGCGTCCCGGCAAGCCCGAGATCCGCAAGCGGGTAAAAGACCTGCTGGAAATGGTGCAGCTGGAACACCTGGCCGACCGCTACCCCGCGCAGCTTTCAGGTGGGCAGAAGCAACGCATCGCCCTGGCGCGGGCCATGGCCATGCGCCCGGAGATTCTTCTGCTGGATGAGCCCTTCGGAGCGCTTGATGCCAAGGTGCGAAAAGACCTTCGCCGCTGGCTGCGCAGCCTCCATGACGAGCTGCATTTCACCAGTGTTTTCGTGACCCACGATCAGGAGGAGGCCCTGGAGCTCTCCGACCAGGTGGTGGTGATGAGCAATGGCCGGATTGAACAGGTTGATACGCCCTTGGAGCTTTATGGCCGCCCGGACAGTCGCTTTGTGTTCGAATTTCTGGGCCAGGTGAATGTGTTGTCCGGCAAGGTCCGCGACGGCGTCATGAGCCAGGGCGACGCCTGGATTCGCTTGCCCGAAGGCTGTGAAAACGACGACGCCCAGCTCTATCTGCGGCCCCACGAGGTGCGGCTGACTCAGGCTGCCAGTGATCAGGCCCACCTGCCATTTCGCATAGAGGCCATCAACCTGATTGGTGCGGAAGTGCGGATCGAACTCAAGCCCGATGGGTGGGAGTGTGAAGAGTTGTGGGAGGTTGGCATCAGCCATACTGAGTTCAACGCCCGCCAGCCCCAGCGGGGCGACCGCTGCTTTGCGGTGCCGGATGTCGGGCATCTGTTCTGTGAACATGCGGTGGAGCCCAAGACCCTCGAGTGGCGTTAGGGCCCCCCGATTGTTGGAGCAGGGCCCCAGCCATAATCTATAGTTTCCTGATGAGGGGGCGTTGCCCCCGGATTACTCGTTCGACGTAATCGGCGTACTCCACCTTCGGGTTGAAACCATCAGGAGGATGTAATGCCACTACCCACCCCCTTAACCGGAGACCAGGTCTACCACGTTTGTCCGGAAAACAAGCTGGATTTCGTAACCACCGATGACCTGCAAGACCTGGATCAACCCTACGGTCAGGACCGGGTTTTGCGAGCGCTGGAATTTGGCGCCGGTATTCGGGCAGAGGGTTTTAATCTCTTTGTCCTCGGACCCTCCGGGGCAGGTAAACACGAACTTGTCGAACGCTTTCTTTCCCTGAATGCAGCCAGGCAACCGGTTCCTCTAGATTGGTGCCATGTCTATAACTTCCGCTTTTCAGATCGGCCGGGCGCAATCCAGCTGCCAGCGGGGCAGGGGCAGCAATTCAAGAAAGACATGAGTGAGCTGGCAGAAGAGCTTCGCACGGCCATTCCGGCGGCTTTTGAAAGCGAGGAATACCAGTCCCGCTTGCAGGAGCTGCAGGAAGAAATGGCCAAGCGGCAGCACCAGGGCCTGTTCGAGATCCAGGAAGAGGCCAACCGCAACAACATTGCCATGATCACAACGCCAGCCGGTTTTACCTTTGCCCCCATGCGCAAGGGTGAGGTGATCGATCCCGAGGAATACAAGAACTTTTCGGATGAAGAGAAACAACTGGTTGAATCCAAGGTTGAGGAGCTTCAGAAGAAGCTGCAGCAGACCATCCAGCAGATTCCCAGGATGCGGAAAGAAGTTCGGGAGCGCGTCCACGCTCTGAATGAAGAGATGGTCCAGCTGACACTCGGCGGCCCGATCGGGGAACTCAGGGGAAAGTGGTCCCACCTCCCGGATATTGTGGACTATCTGGATGCGGTCCGCGAAGACGTGGTGGAGCATGCCGAAGCCTTTCAGGACGGCGATAACGGGCCACCGGCAGGGCTGCTGGCCCGTTATAAGGTCAACTTGTTGGTGGATAATGCCGAAACCGTAGGCGCGCCGGTCATCTATGAGGATCTGCCCAATCATCAACACCTGGCGGGGCAAATCGAACATCGGGCCCGGCAAGGCAATCTCTATACCGACTTCACGCTGATTCGCGGTGGTTCCATGCACCGTGCCAACGGCGGCTATCTGATCATTGACGCCCGCCGGGTGCTAACCCAGCCGATGGCCTGGGAAAGCCTCAAGAGGATCCTGTCTTCAGGCGAAATCCGCATCGAGTCCCTGGAGCGGCTCTATGGATTGGTGAGTACCGTCAGCCTGCAGCCGGAGCCCATTCCGGTGTCGGTCAAGGTGGTTCTGCTCGGGGACCGGATGCTCTATTACCTGCTGTCTCACTATGATCCCGACTTTCTGGACCTGTTCAAAGTAGAAGCGGATTTCGAGGACGACCTGGACCGCAATGAAGAATGCTATGAACTCTACGCGCGCATGATCGCCACCATGGCCCGGGGCCTGAAAATGCGACCGCTGGAGCGAAGCGCCGTGGCCCGGCTGATTGAACATGCCAGCCGGTTGGCAGCAGACCAGCGCAAACTGACCGCCCACGACCGGGTGCTCCGCGACATTCTGAGCGAGGCAGACCACTGGGCGGGACAGGCCGGGGCCGATACGGTTGAAGCCAGCCATCTCCAGCAGGCCATTGATGAACGGGAATACCGGGCCAGCCGGGTCCGGGAACGAAGTCGCGAGCAAATCAGCCGGGGTGTGGTGATGATAGCCACTACTGGCGAGGAGGTAGCTCAGGTAAATGGTCTTTCGGTGCTCAGGCTTGGGGCGTCGATGTTCGGGCAGCCTACCCGGATTACCGCCACGGCCCGTCCCGGTAAGGGGCAGGTGGTGGATATCGAGCGGGAGGCCAAACTCGGCGGCCCCATTCATAGTAAGGCCGTGATGATATTGTCCCGATTCCTGGCGAGCCGGTATGCAGGCGATGGTGAACTGTCGCTTTCGGCGAGCCTGGCCTTCGAGCAATCCTACGGTGGTGTCGAGGGCGATTCCGCTTCGGTGGCAGAAACCTGTGTGTTGCTGTCTGCCATTTCCCGAGTCCCACTCAAACAATCCTTCGCGGTGACAGGGTCCATGAACCAGCATGGTGAAGTTCAGGCTGTGGGTGGCGTGAACGAGAAGATCGAAGGCTTTTTCGATGTCTGCAAGGGGGCCGGCGATGTCCGCGGGCAGGGCGTTCTGCTGCCCGCAAGCAATGTTGAACATTTGATGCTGAGAGCCGATGTAAGGAAGGCGATCACTGAAGACCGGTTCCGGATCTATCCGATTTCAAGCATCAATGAGGCAATTGAGCTGCTAACCGGTCTTGAGCCCGGAGAACCGGATAGTAATGGCGAGTTCCCCGAGAACAGCTTCAATCACCGGGTTGCCGAACGCCTGGAGAAGTTCGCGGAGGCCAGCAAGAAACGGGACGAGAACGGAGAAGCGAACAGCAGCGGAGGCAAGGATCGTGACTGATAGGCCAGCAGACCAGGCTGATCCCGGCACCACAACCGGTCGTGTACTGGTACTTCTCGATGGTTCCAGGATGAGTTACGCCGCCTTGCAGGCTGCGGTCGGGATTGCCGCGAATACCGGTGCCGATGTGCTCGGTGTGTTTGTTGAGGAGCTGAATCAGCTGCGAAGCGCCGGCTATGGTTTTGCCCGCGAAGTGGGCGGTTCGTCCGGTATCAGCCGCCCCCTGGCTGCTGGCGACGTTGAACAGCGCATGCAAAGGTTGGCGAGCGAAGCCCGCCGTGCTCTTGCCGGTGCCGTCGCGTCATACGGTGGCAGGCAATCCCTGAGTGTCGCCCGGGGCCATGTGATTGATGAGGTGCTGGCGCTCGCCGGCCCTCAGGATCTTCTGGTGCTGGGCCGCGTTGGTTGGTCCTCCGAGCCCGGTGCGCGCTTGGGCTCGACGGCAAAAGGGCTGGTTCGTCGTTCCCGGGGAAGGGTCTTGCTCTGGTGTGAAAGTCGGGCCGAACCTTTGGGCAGGGTTGTGGTGTTTCTCAATGACCATCATGGCGCTAACGGCCGCGCTGTCCAGGCAACCGCTGAGGTGGTTCGTCATTCCCACCGGCCCGTGACACTACTGTTGGGCGCTGACTCGACGGTCTCAGCCGACGATCTTAAAGGCGTCGCGCAGGACCTGGGTATTCAGGAATCGGAGCTTCGTGTAAGGTCTCTGCCATCAACGGATCCGGCTGTTGTGGCCGGAATTCTACGACAGGAAAGGGCGGTAGAGCTGGTGCTAAGCCGGGAATGCACACTGCTCCAGGAGCCCGGCGCAGAGCGATTGTTGGTGGCCCTGAACCTTCCCGTCACGGTCACGCCCTGAATCCCATCGGTTGCTCCATAGGTCTTGATTAGCTGATGTTTATAGATGTTCTCTCCATTGTTGGACTGACCGTCCTTGCCGGCGCCTGCATTCCACTGGGCGGACTGCTCGCCAGCTTTGAACGGATCCGACCCAATTGGCTGGAGCAGGAGTTTCGCCATTTCGTGATCGCGCTCGGTGGCGGCATCCTGCTTGGCGCGGTCGCTGTGGTTTTTACTCCGGAAGGCCGATCCAGCATGGGAGGATCCCTTCTTGCGATTCCGGCTATTCTTGCGGGCGGGCTCATATTCTTCCTGATAGAGCGGGTTCTCGGTTTGAAACGCCGTGAATCTCCGCAGCTCCTGGGTGTGATGCTGGATTTTATTCCGGAAGCTGCCGCGCTGGGCGGGCTCGCCGTGGTGAACACCGAGATTGCGCTGCTCATGGCGTTACTCATTGCCTTGCAGAACTTGCCGGAAGGGTTCAACGCCTATCGGGAGTTGCTTTACCTGAAAGGCCACAGCTCCCGAAAGACGCTGGTCTTTATGAGTAGCCTGGTGATCACAGGTCCGGTGGCCGGCCTGTTTGGCTATTTCTTCTTGTCGGAGCGCTCCGTATTACTGGGCTCACTGATGCTGATGGCTTCCGGGGGTATTCTGTACCTGATTTTCCAGGACATCGCTCCTCAGTCGAGGCTTGACCGGCATTGGGGGCCACCTCTGGGAGCGGTCCTTGGGTTCTGTATTACCCTGTTCAGTCATTACCTGGTGATCTAGGCCATGACTTGAGTATCAGGCAATCTTCCGTGCATCTTCCTTGCGCAGGATTTCCTCGACGTCCTCTGCTGACAGCGTTTCCTGTTTCAGCACGGCTTTGGCCAGTGCGTCCAACTGGTTTCGGTGCTCGGTCAGGAAGTCGAGGGTTGCCTTCTCGAGGGCCAGGAGCTGGGACTGGATTTCCCCGTCGATCATCTCGGCCATCTTCTCGCTGAATTCCCTCGGCATACCCATTTCCCGGCCCAGGAAGACATGCTCCTCGCCGATGTTCAGGCCCAGGGGGCCGATTTTTTCGCTCATGCCCCATTGGCCGATCATTTTGCGTATCAGCGCAGTGGCTTCCTTGAGATCGTTCTGGGCGCCGGTGCTGACTTCCCCGTAGATCAGCTTTTCCGAGCAGCGACCGCCAAGCATCACCTTGATGCGATCCTTGAGGTAGCTCTCGGTGTAAGTGTAATGATCTTCCCGGGGCGTCTGTTCCGTCACTCCCATGGCCATGCCGTGGGGAATGATGGTCAACTTGGTAAGGGGATCCGCGTTCGGCATGTAGTAGGCCATGATGGCGTGACCACACTCGTGGTAGGCAACAGCCTCACGCTCCTGCGGGTTCAGCTTGGTGTCGCGCTTTTCACCGAGAATAATTCTGTCCCGGGCCAGATCAAAGCAATGGGCATTCACCTCATGCAGGCTTTCGCGGGCTGCGGTGAGCGCCGCTTCATTTACGAGGTTCTTGAGATCCGCCCCGGAAAAGCCGATGGTGCGTGCGGCCAGTTGATCCAGGTCGACATCATTCGCCAGGGGCACCTTTCGCACGTGAACGGCCAGGATCGCCGCACGGGCCTCCTTGTGGGGGCGGTCGAGGGTGATCTTGCGGTCAAAACGGCCCGGGCGGAGCAGGGCACTGTCGAGTACGTCCGGCCGGTTAGTGGCAGCCAGTACCAGAACATTTTCGTGAGCCTCGAAACCGTCCATTTCCGTGAGGATCTGGTTCAGTGTCTGCTCGCGTTCATCATGGCCACCACCCAGGCCCGCACCACGTGATCGGCCAATGGCATCCAGTTCGTCGATGAAAATCAGCGCCGGCGCGTCTTTCCGGGCTTCCTTGAACATGTCCCGAACCCGCGCGGCGCCGACACCCACGAACATCTCGATGAATTCCGAGGCGCTGATGCTGTAGAAGGGCACCTCGGCTTCGCCGGCGATGGCCCGGGCCAGTAGTGTCTTGCCGGTGCCCGGCGGGCCGACCAGAAGCACGCCCTTGGGCATGACGGCACCCAGTGCCCGGTATTTTTCGGGAGATTTCAGGAAATCGATGATCTCGGCAATTTCCCGCTTGGCGGATTCAATGCCGGCCACGTCGTCCAGGGTGGCGGTAGAGGTTTCCTTGTGGGCCCGCCGTGCCTTGGAGCGGCTGAAATCAAACGGGCCGCCACCCTGTGTCATGCGTTTCTGCGCTGCACCCCAGAACCAGAACATCAGCGCCAGCAGCAGGATCCAGGGCAGGAAGCCGCGAATCATTTCCTGCCACCAGGGCAGACCTGATGGCGTGGCCCGAATGGTGACACTGTGCTCTTCAAGAAGGTTGAGCAGCGACGGGTCTTCCATGGGCGGGCGGATGGTATGGAAACCGGGCGTGCTGGTGTGGGGTGGGCTGTCAGAGCTGAAATCGGCTGCACCGCTGTCGGTGAACAAGCCGGTAATGGCTTCTTCTTTCAACGTGACTTCTGCCACCTGATTGTTCACAACAGCCGTCTTGAATTCCGAGTAGGCGAGGTCCTGAAGCCGCGGTTGTCCGCCATCCTGCAGCCAGAGCACCATCAGGAAGATGGCAGCGCTCAGCCAAAGGAACGCAGACTGGTTCGGAATGACCGGTTGTTGGTTCTGATCCGGTTTCTGTTGCTGGTTGTCTGGCCCACTCGGTGCTGTCATTTCGGTCTCCGGTCGCCCTCCATGATCTTCGCCACGAAGACAGATTTGCCGTAGGTCTCGAACGACCATTTCATGGTGTCCGAGAGCACGCCCATAACCTCATCATAGTCGCCGAAAATCTCGGTGCTCATTCGCCCCGGATAGACTTCCAGTCCGGTCTGCTCCAGGCGCGCGATCAGGTCTTTGATTGGCTGCTTGTACTCCTCTTTCAGGGGATAGCAGCTCAGTTGTACAGAAAGATACATAAAGCCTCCATTCAGGTCAGTGACCCTGGTCAATTGCCCGTTAATAGCCCATGGCCGACGAAGTGCTCCTCCTCGGGTCCGCGCCACCATTGAGAACACCCTCTTCGTCAATCAGGATGCTCTGGATGGCGCCCATGGCTGATCCACCGACCACCGTGTGCCCCCGCTCCTGCAGAAGCCGGATGGTGTCGGGGCTGATGCCCTGTTCGATCCGGATTTCATCCGGCAGCCACTGGTGGTGCATGCGCGGAGCGCTCACGGCGGTCTGGATGTTCATTCCATGATCAATCACATTGAGGATCACCTGCAAGGTGGTGGTAATGATCCGGGAGCCTCCGGGGCTGCCGGTAACCAGAACGTTCTTGCCATCCTTCTTAACGATAGTGGGCGACATGGAGCTCAGCATGCGTTTGCCGGGCTCGACCTTGTTGGCTTCGCCACCGATCAGGCCATAAGCGTTGGGCACACCGGGCTTGGCACTGAAGTCGTCCATTTCGTTGTTAAGCAGGAATCCAGCGCCTTCCACCGTAATGCCGGATCCATAACTGAAATTGATTGTGTAGGTGTTGGACACGGCGTTGCCCCATTTATCCACCACGGAAAAATGGGTGGTTTCAGGGCTTTCCCAGGCAGCCGGCTGGCCGGGATTGATGTCGCTGGCCGGTCGTGCCCTGTCTGGATCAATGCCTTTGCGCAGTTCTTCTGCGTAGCCTTTGCTGGTTAACCCCGCCAGCGGCACCTCCACATAATCCGTGTCGCCGAGGTATTTTGAACGGTCCGCGTAGGCCAGTTTCATGGCTTCGGCCATGTGATGAATCGCATCAGCGGAGTTATGGCCAAACTCGGCCATCGGGAAGCCTTCCAGGATATTCAGGATCTGGACAATGTGCGTGCCGCCGGAGGAGGGCGGCGACATCGAGAAAATATCGTACCCGCGATAGTTGCCGTGAACCGGCGCCCGGACAACCGGGCGATAGTCTTTCAGGTCCTGGTGCGTGATGAGGCCGCCATTCCGTTCCATTTCGCTGGCAATCAGATCGGCGGTTTCGCCTTCGTAAAAGCCTTTCACGCCGTTGTCGGCAATGCGCTGGAGTGTTGCCGCCAGTTCCGGCTGTCGAAAGCGTTTCCCGGGCTGCCAGGCGCTGCCGTCTTCCCTATAAAAGGTGTCACGGGTGGCGGGCCATCGCTCGAGTCTCTCCCGGGCCTGCTCCAGACCTTCAGTAAAACGCTGGGGCACTACGAAACCGTCTTGGGCCAGTTTGATGGCCGGCGCCAGTGCCTGCTTGAGGGTAATGGTGCCGTGCCGCTCCAGCGCCAGTGCAAGGCCGGCAACTGTGCCCGGAACCCCTGCGGCCAGGTGGGTAAAACGACTGCGGTTCCTGACCACCTCGCCGAATTCGTCCTGGAACATGGTTTCTGTGGCGGCAGCGGGCGCTTTTTCGCGATAATCAATGGCTTCCGGATCTGATCCGTCGCCCCTGGAAATCAGCATGAAACCGCCACCGCCAATGTTGCCGGAACGGGGCTGGGTAACAGCGAGTGCAAAACCGGCGGTAACGGCTGCATCGATTGCATTGCCGCCGTTTTTCAGCACTTCCAGAGCCACCTCGGTGGCCAGTGTATGGCTGGTGGCAACCATGCCCTGGGTTGCGGTAACCGGGTGAAACCGCTCACCCTCGAGAATGGCCTGTCCGAAGGCCGGCGCGGTGGTGATGAAAAAGGTCAAGGCGGCCGCAATCGAAAGGCGGCCTGAGCGCCCCGTGGCGAGGTTTTTGAGTGTGCGTTGGTAGAGGCCTCTGTCCATATCTCCATTCCTCGTTTCTGGCGTTCAGATAGGCTATGATAGCCGGTCATTTTCATAGGTGCGTACCGTTAACCTGCCGTTAATGTCGGCGGTGATTCCCCGACGCACCTGCTTTCCCGGATTTCAGTTAAGGAAAGGCTTTCATGGAGCATACCTATCGTCTTGTGATTTCCTGCCCCGACCGGGTGGGAATTGTCGCCAAGGTGAGTAATTTTCTGTCGACATACAATGGCTGGATTACCGAGGCGAGTCACCATTCCGACACGCAAACCGGCTGGTTTTTCATGCGGCACGAGATCAAGGCCACCTCGATTCCGTTCGGTCTGGACCAGTTCCGCGCCGCGTTTGAGCCGATTGCCCGCGAATTCAATATGAACTGGCACATTGCCGACTCGGCCCAGCCCAAGAAAGTCATCCTGATGTGCAGCAAGGAATCCCATTGTGTGGCTGATCTGCTGCACCGCTGGCACAGCAAGGAGATCAATGCCGAGATCGTGGCGGTCATCTCCAACCACGACGACCTGCGCCGGATGGTGGAGTGGCATGAGATTCCCTACCACCACGTGCCGGTAAGCAAGGAAAACAAAGAGGAAGCTTTCGCCCATATTGATGAGCTGTTCCAGAAATATGAGGCCGATGTGGTGGTGCTGGCGCGCTACATGCAGATCCTTCCTGGCGAGCTCTGCGAGAAATACTCCGGCAAGGTGATCAATATCCATCACAGCTTCCTGCCGTCTTTCGCCGGTGCACGCCCCTATCACCAGGCCTACAGCCGCGGTGTTAAGCTGATTGGTGCCACCTGCCACTACGTGACTCAGGACCTCGACGAGGGCCCGATCATCGAGCAGGACGTTATCCGGATCACCCACAGCGACTCTATCGAGGATATGGTTCGCCTGGGTAAGGATGTGGAAAAGAACGTGTTGGCCCGGGGCCTGCGCTCACACATTGAAGACCGGGTGATCACCTACGAAAACAAGACAGTGGTGTTTGATTAAGGCTGCCTCACAGTTGCCCCGGAAAGGGTGCGACTGTGGTAGACTTGGCGGCTTGTTGAAGAATAACTATGGGGCCCGGAAACGGCCCCGATACGACTTCCAGATAACGCAAAGGAACCTTTCTCGATGGGTGAGTTAGCCAAAGAGATCCTGCCGGTCAATATTGAAGACGAGTTAAAACAGTCCTACCTCGATTACGCCATGAGCGTGATCGTCGGGCGGGCGCTTCCGGATGTGAGGGATGGCCTCAAGCCGGTTCACCGCCGCGTTCTGTTCGCCATGTCCGAACTGAACAACGACTGGAACAAGGCCTATAAGAAGTCCGCCCGTGTGGTGGGTGATGTTATCGGTAAATACCACCCCCACGGTGACTCTGCGGTATACGACACCATCGTACGTATGGCCCAGCCGTTCTCCCTGCGGTATCCGCTGGTTGATGGCCAGGGTAACTTCGGTTCCATCGACGGTGACAACGCGGCTGCCATGCGTTACACCGAGATCCGCATGGAGAAGATCGCCCACTCCCTGCTGGCGGACCTGGACAAGGAAACGGTCGATTTCGTCGATAACTACGACGGTACCGAGCGGATCCCCGAGGTTCTGCCTACCCGGGTTCCGAACCTGCTGGTGAATGGTTCCTCCGGTATTGCCGTGGGAATGGCCACCAATATTCCGCCCCACAACCTGACGGAAGTGGTCAACGGCTGCCTGGCGTTGATTGACAATCCGGATCTTACTATTGATGAGCTGATGGGCTTCATTCCCGGCCCTGACTTCCCGACCGAGGGCATCATCAATGGCCGTGCGGGCATTGTCGAGGCCTATCGCACCGGCCGTGGCCGCATCTATGTCCGTGCCCGTCATGAAATCGAGCACGATAACAAAACCAATCGCGACGCTGTCATTATCACCGAGCTGCCGTATCAGCTGAACAAGGCTCGCCTGATCGAAAAGATCGCCGAGCTGGTGAAAGAGAAGCGCCTCGAGGGTATTACCGAACTGCGGGATGAATCCAACAAGGAAGGTATCCGGGTTGTGATCGAACTGCGCCGGGGCGAAAATCCGGATGTGGTGGTCAATAACCTGTTCGCCCACACCCAGTTGCAGACGGTGTTTGGTATCAACATGGTGGCGCTGATCAATGGCGAGCCTAAAACGCTGAACCTCAAGCAGATGCTCGATGCGTTCGTGCGCCACCGCCGTGAGGTGGTTACCCGCCGGACTATCTATGAGCTGCGCAAGGCCCGCGAACGTGGCCATATCCTCGAAGGCCTCACGGTTGCGCTGGCCAACATCGATGAGATGATCGAACTGATCAAGGCCTCGCCCAGTTCGGTGGAAGCCAAAGAAAAGCTGATGGCCAAGGGCTGGGCCCCGGGCGATGTCCTGGCCATGCTGGAGCGTGCCGGCGAAGACGCCTGTCGCCCGGACGACCTGCCGGAAATCTATGGCCTGCGTAGCGGCCTGTACTACCTGTCTCCGGAGCAGACCCAGGCGATCCTGGATATGCGTCTGCACCGCCTGACCGGCCTTGAAACCGAGAAGCTGCAGAACGAATACAAGGACATCCTTGAAAAGATTGCCGGCCTGCTGGAAATTCTGGGCGACCCGGACCGCCTGATGCAGGTTATCCGTGAAGAACTGGAAGCGGTTGTTTCCGAATTCGGTGATGAGCGCCGTACCGAGATCACCAGCTCCCAGCGTGATCTGACGATTGCAGACCTGATTGACGAAGAAGATCTCGTGGTCACCATTTCCCACAGCGGTTACGCCAAGACCCAGGCCGTGGAAGATTACCAGGCACAGCGCCGTGGTGGCCGGGGCAAGGCCGCAACCTCCATGAAGGACGAAGACTTCGTTGAGAAGTTGCTCGTCGCCAATTCCCACGACACCATTCTGTGCTTCTCGAACCGCGGCAAGGTCTACTGGTTGCGGGTGTTCGAGATTCCGCGGGCCAGCCGGGCTTCCCGCGGTCGTCCGATGGTCAACATCCTGCCACTGGAAGAGGGTGAGCGTATCACCACCTTCCTGCCAGTACGTGACTATCCGGAAGACCAGTTTGTGCTGATGGCCACCTCTAACGGTGTGGTCAAGAAAACCCCGCTGCCGAACTTCTCACGTCCGCGCAGCAGCGGCCTGATTGCCCTGTCCCTTGATGAAGGCGATACCCTGATTGGCGCTGCCATTACCGAGGGCGACGCCGAAGTCATGCTGTTCTCCACTGCCGGCAAGGCCGTTCGCTTTGCCGAGGGGGCGGTGCGTCCGATGAGCCGGACAGCCCGCGGCGTTCGCGGTATCAGGATGCCGGAAGGTCACCATGTGGTGTCCCTGATTATTCCGCAGGAAGGCGGTGTGATTCTGACCGCCAGTGAGAACGGTTACGGCAAGCGTACCGCCATCGACGAATTCCCGACCTACAGCCGTGGCAGCCAGGGCGTTATCGCCATGCAGTGCTCCGAGCGTAACGGTAACCTGGTGACAGCCCTGCAGCTGTTCGACGGTGACGAAATGATGCTGATCTCTGACAAGGGCACGCTCGTGCGTACCCGGACAGACGAAGTGTCGGTTCTTAGCCGGAACACCCAGGGCGTTCGCCTGATCAAGCTGAGCCAGGAAGACGAGCGGCTGGTTGGCGTTGAGCGGATTGCGGAAACCGACGACGAAGAGCTCGACAGTGAAGGCAATCCGATTGTTGCCGACGAGAGCCCGGAAGAAGGCCAAGAAGGCGAGAGTGCCGGCGACGAATAAGCCGGCACTTGCCACAGACAGATTCAGCAAGACTTGAGAGAAAGCAGCAACATGAGCAGGGCGTATAACTTTTGTGCAGGTCCGGCCACCTTGCCGGAGAGCGTGCTTCGTCAGGCGCGGGATGAAATGCTCGACTGGCGCGGTACCGGCATGTCGGTGATGGAAATGAGCCATCGCAGCGACGAGTTTGTCCAGATTGCCGAAACTGCAGAAAAAGATCTGCGTGAACTGGCCGGCGTGTCGGACGACTACGCGGTTCTTTTCATGCAGGGTGGAGCGTCCAGCCAGTTTTCCACCATTCCTCTGAATCTGCTGGGCGAAAAAGGCTCTGCGGACTACGTGAACACTGGCATCTGGTCCAAGAAGGCCATTGCCGAGGCCAGTCGCTATGGCAAGGTGAACGTGGTGGCGAGTTCGGAAGACAGTGGCTTTACCACGATTCCGGATCAATCCTCGTGGCAGACCAGTGCCGACGCGGCTTATCTGCACTACACGCCCAACGAGACCATCGGTGGCCTGGAATTCGGTTTTATTCCGGATAGCCCGGGCGCGCCGCTGGTTGCCGACATGTCCTCATCAATGCTGTCGAGGCCGGTGGACGTCTCCAGGTTCGGTGTGATCTATGCCGGTGCCCAGAAGAACATCGGTCCCTCGGGATTGGTAGTGGTCATTATCCGCAAGGATCTCCTGGGTAAGGCCCGCAAGGAGACCCCGACCATGATGAATTATCAGGTGATCGCAGATAACGGCTCCATGTACAACACGCCGCCGACCTACTCCTGGTACCTGGCCGGTCTGGTGTTCAAGTGGCTGAAAGAGCAGGGCGGTGTGAAGGCCATGGGTGAGATCAACCTGCGCAAGGCCCGCAAGCTCTACGATTTCATCGATACCAACGAGTTCTACGCCAACCCGATCGATCCGCGGTTCCGCTCGTGGATGAACGTGCCATTCACGCTGGCGGATGATGCCCTGAACGGTGAATTCCTGAAGGGTGCCAATGCCCGTGGCCTGCTGAACCTGGCCGGCCACCGGTCGGTTGGCGGAATGCGTGCGAGCATCTACAACGCGATGCCAGAAGCCGGTGTCGATGCACTGATCGACTACATGACCGAATTTGCGAAGGAGCGTGGCTGATCATGAGTGATGAGCAGGTTCGGCTCGGAGAGCTGCGGGACGAGATCGATCAACTTGATCAGAAGATCATGGAGCTGATCAGTGCCAGGGCCGCCTGTGCCCAGGAAGTGGCGCACGTTAAAATGACCGCCAATCCGGGGCAGGACGTCTTTTTCTATCGCCCCGAGCGGGAGGCCCAGGTGCTTCGCCGCATCAAGGAACAGAATCCGGGGCCGCTGTCGGGTGAGGAAATGGCCCGTCTGTTCCGGGAAATCATGTCGGCCTGCCTGGCGCTGGAAAAGCCCATGCACATTGCCTTCCTGGGTCCGATTGGCACCTTCACACAGGCGGCAGCGCTCAAGCATTTTGGTCACTCGGTGGTCAGCGTGCCTTTGCCGGCCATTGATGCGGTATTCCGGGAGGTCGAATCCGGCGCTGCTCATTACGGCGTGGTGCCGGTCGAAAACTCGACCGAGGGTATGATCAACCACACCCTGGATATGTTCATGTCCTCGCCGCTGAAGATCTGCGGCGAGGTTCAGCTGCGGATTCACCATCACCTGCTTGTGTCTCCGAAGCATGGCGACCAGGAAATCACACGGATTTATTCCCATCAGCAATCGTTTGCCCAATGCCGGCAATGGCTGGACACCCACCGCTACGGCATCGAGCGGGTTACCGTCTCCAGCAATGCGGAAGCGGCCCGGCGCGCAGCCGAGGAGCCCGGCACGGCGGCTATTGCCGGTGATATGGCGGCCGAGCTCTATGGCCTGCAGAAGCTGGCGAACAGTATTGAGGATCGCCCGGACAATACCACACGCTTCCTGATCATTGGCCGGGAGGAAGTGCCTGCCAGTGGCCACGACAAGTCGTCTATCCTGGTGTCCATGCGCAACAAACCGGGGGCCCTGTATCAGCTCCTCGAGCCGTTCCATCGTCACGGGCTCAGCCTGACCAGAATCGAAACGCGGCCCTCGCCAAGTGGCACCTGGGCCTATGTGTTCTACATCGATTTTGAGGGACATATGGAAGACGAACAGGTCCGGAAGGTTCTGGCAGAAGTGGATGAAGAGGCCGTTGAGCTCAAACGCCTGGGTTCCTACCCGATTGGCGTTCTGTAAGTATCTGCACCTGCGTTTCTGAGCAAAGAGTGTCGAGGACGATTTATGGCCATTGATTACCAGAGCCTGGCGGTTCGCGGCGTACAGGCCCTCTCACCGTATCAGCCGGGCAAGCCGATTGAAGAGCTGGCCCGTGAGCTTGGCCTCAATCCGGCAGAGATCATCAAGCTGGCGAGCAACGAAAACCCGCTGGGGCCGAGCGAAAAAGCGCTGTCGGCCGCGCGGCAGGCCCTCTCCGAGCTTTGTCTGTATCCCGATGGCAACGGATTCAACCTGAAGCAGGCGCTTTCGAAGCGTCTGAACGTCGGGATGGATCAGATTACCCTTGGTAACGGCTCCAACGATGTACTGGAAGTCATTACCCGTTGTTTCGCCGATGCAGATTCCGAAGTGGTTTTCTCCCAGTACGCGTTCGCTGTCTACCCCCTGGTGACACAGGCCATCGGTGCCAGGGGTGTGTCTGTGCCTGCCCGGGAATGGGGGCACGATCTGGACGCCATGGCCGTAGCGGTTACTGATCGCACTCGCCTCGTGTTTGTCGCCAACCCGAACAACCCGACGGGTACCGTTCACACGGCGGACGCCATCGAGGCGTTCCTGAAGAAAATCCCCGAGAACGTGCTTGTGGTTCTGGATGAGGCCTACTGTGAATACCTGACCGGTGATCAATACCCGGACGGTGTCGAGCTGTTGGCCCGTTTCCCGAATCTCATCGTTTGCCGCACGTTCTCCAAAGCCTGGGGGCTGGCGGCTCTGCGGGTAGGTTACAGTATCTCCTCGCCGGCCATCGCAGACATTCTTAACCGGGTGCGTCAGCCATTCAACGTGGATACGGTTGCCCTGTCTGCGGCCACGGCTGTGCTTGAGGATGAAGACTATCTCCAGCGTTCCCGGGATGTGAACACAGCCGGTCTGCGTCAGTTGCAGGAGGCATTCGACCGGATGGGGCTCAGTTACATCCCGTCAGCCGGGAACTTTGTTGCCGTGGAAGTGGGGGAGCAGGCCATGGGCGTGTACCAGTCCCTGCTGGCCCACGGCGTGATTGTTCGGCCCATCGGCGGTTATGGTATGCCCCGGCATCTTCGGGTTTCTGTCGGGCTTCAGGAAGAAAACGAGCGCTTTATTGATGCACTGGCGCAGGCCCTGGCGGCCTCGGGGTTGAGCGACTGATATGGCGCCGTCCGAGCCTCTGTTTAAACGGGTAGCGGTGATTGGCCTGGGGCTGATTGGCGGCTCCCTGGCCTGCGCGATCCGTCGCAATGGGCTTGCGGGTACGGTTGTTGGTGCGGATCATCGCACTGAGGAACTGCAGCTCGGTAAAGAGTTGGGTGTGATCGATCAGGCGGCGTCAACGGTGTCTGATGCAGTTCGTGGCGCGGACCTGGTTGTGCTTGCCGTTCCGGTACGAGCAACACGCGCGGTTCTTGAGCAGATTCGCCCGTCTCTGGAGCCGGACGCGATACTCACCGATGTCGGTAGTACCAAATCCAGCTTCGTAGCCGATGTTGAGGCCGTGTTCGGCGGCTTGTCGCCTCTGGTTATTCCCGGTCATCCCATTGCCGGTTCCGAGAAGAGTGGCATCCGGGCGGCAAATCCCGAGCTTTTCGCCAACCACAAGGTCATCCTTACGCCGCCGGACAATGTCAGCCAGCCCCACCTGGCTCGCCTGCAAGGGCTCTGGGAGGGCTGCGGTGCCACGGTGCTGACCATGTCGGTGGCGTATCACGATGAGGTGCTGGCAGCCACCAGCCACTTGCCTCACCTGATCGCGTTCTCCCTGGTAGATACCCTGGCGGGTGAAGATGAGAACATGGACATCTTCCGGTACGCCGCCGGTGGCTTCAGGGATTTCACCCGGATTGCGGCCAGCGATCCGGTGATGTGGCACGATATTTTTCTGTCGAACCGTGATGCGGTTCTTCGTGTCATTGACCACTTTACCCACGACCTCGAACAACTGCGCACTGCCATTGCCAATCAGGACAGTGCCACGTTGTTGCGGGTTTTCAGTCGCGCCAAGGCGGCGCGTGAACATTTTTCGAAGATGCTCTCAGGACAGGCTTACGTGACAAACAACAGTGAAAAGCAGGTAACGTTCCGTCTTCAGTCCGGTGGCGCGATCACCGGTGATATCCGGGTGCCCGGCGACAAGTCAATGTCGCACCGGTCCATCATGCTGGGTGCTCTGGCAGATGGCGTAACCGAAGTGAAAGGGTTTCTGGAGGGTGAAGACAGTCTGGCGACGCTCCAGGCATTCCGGGATATGGGCGTTACCATTGAAGGCCCGGACGACGGCTTTGTTCGCATCCATGGTGTTGGCATGCACGGGCTTCAGGCCCCCCGCGGGCCTCTGTATCTGGGTAACTCGGGAACCGCCATGCGGCTGTTCGCCGGTTTGCTGGCGGCCCAGCCCTTTGATTCCGAGCTGACCGGCGATGCGAGTCTCTCCGGTCGCCCGATGGGGCGGGTTGCCGATCCTCTCAGGGCGATGGGCGCCGTTATCGATACCGCAGAAGGGGGGCGCCCGCCACTGAAAATCCGTGGTGGCCAGAAGCTGTCCGGTATTCACTATGAAATGCCGGTGGCCAGTGCCCAGGTCAAATCGTGTCTTCTGCTGGCCGGGCTTTATGCCGAGGGCAGTACATCGGTGACCGAGCCGGCGCCTACTCGCGATCATACCGAGCGCATGCTGGCGGGCTTTGGCTACCACGTCCACCGGGACGGCGCGACCGCCAGTGTTAGTGGCGGCGGCAAATTGACGGCGACCAATATTGACGTCCCTGCCGATATTTCTTCGTCTGCATTTTTCCTGGTCGCGGCCAGTATCGCCCCGGGCTCCGATCTGATCCTTCGCCACGTTGGAATGAACCCGACCAGGGTTGGTGTGATCAACATCCTGAATCAGATGGGCGCCAATATCGAGATTCTGGACGAGCGCGAAATCGGTGGTGAGCCGGTTGCTGACCTTCGGGTCCGCTCGGCGGAGCTGCAGGGTATCGACATCCCTGAGGATCAGGTGCCCCTGGCCATCGATGAATTTCCGGTGCTATTCATCGCCGCGGCCTGCGCCAATGGTCGCACGGTTTTGCGTGGCGCTGAGGAACTCCGGGTCAAGGAAAGCGATCGGATCCAGGTGATGGCAGATGGCCTTGCTGCATTGGGCGTGGACACTACCGTAACCCCGGACGGCATTATTATCGATGGTGGTCAGACCATCGGTGGCGGTACCGTGAACAGTCACGGCGACCACCGCATCGCAATGTCCTTTGCGGTCGCTTCCCTGCGCGCTGCGGGTGACATTACAGTGAACGACTGTGCCAATGTGGCTACGTCTTTCCCCGGTTTTGTGGAACTTGCGCAAGGAACGGGAATCAATATCTCGGCCGAGGGGGCTGAATAATGGTTGATAGCAGTGCGCCGGTGATCACCGTGGATGGTCCCGGGGGTTCCGGCAAAGGCACGATTACCCAGATGCTGGCCCGAAAGCTGGGCTGGCATCTTCTGGACAGTGGTGCTCTTTATCGGCTGACGGCGCTGGCCGCGGCTCGCCAGGGCGTGTCCATGGATGATGAGAGCGGGCTGGTAAAAGTCGCCGCCGGACTGGATGTGGCGTTTGAGCCCACGCCGGCAGGTGAGCCGGTAAAAGTCGTTCTGGCAGGGCAGGACGTGACCGCAGATATACGTACAGAATCGGCGGGCGACAATGCTTCAAAGGTGGCTGTGATCCAGTCGGTCCGTGACGCCCTTTTGCAGCGCCAGCGGGACTTCCGGCAGGCGCCGGGCCTTGTGGCCGATGGCCGTGATATGGGGACCGTGGTGTTTCCGGACGCGCCGGTAAAAATCTTCCTGACGGCAAGCGCCGAGGAGAGGGCTCAACGGCGCTATAGCCAGTTGAAGGACGCGGGTGTCGATGTTAATATTGACGCCCTTTTAGAGGAGATACGGGTTCGTGATGAACGGGATATGAACCGTTCCGCAGCCCCTCTCAAGCCCGCAGATGATGCGCAAGTCATTGATTCTACGGGATTGAGTATAGAAGAGGTGTTAGACAGGTGTATGGCCGCAGCAGGTCAGGCCTGACTACACCTTTTTGTCGTTGAAATGCCGGATGTAGCGTTATCTGCCAGCCACAGGCTTAATCCGGAACTTGTTAACAGACCGTGTTGCTGGTGGCACGGAGTACACTTGCGTTGATCATATAGGACTCATAATGAGCGAGAGCTTTGCGGATCTTTTTGAAGAAAGCCTAAAAGAAATTGACATGCAACCGGGTTCCATCGTCCAGGGAACCGTTGTAGACGTCGATAACGACTGGGTCACCGTTAACGCCGGACTGAAGTCCGAAGGCGTTATCCCCGCCTCCCAGTTCCTTAACGAAAAAGGCGAGTTGGAAATTGCTATCGGCGACGTTGTCGATGTAGCTCTCGACGCTGTTGAAGACGGCTTCGGTGAGACCCGTCTGTCCCGTGAAAAGGCCAAGCGTGCAGAAGCCTGGAAGGTACTCGAGAAGTCCTTCGAAGCTGAGGAAGTGGTTAAAGGTATCATCAACGGTAAGGTCAAGGGTGGCTTCACCGTCGATCTGGCCGGCATCCGTGCCTTCCTGCCTGGCTCGCTGGTAGATGTTCGTCCGGTTCGCGACACCGCGCACTTGGAGAACAAAGAACTCGAATTCAAGGTTATCAAGCTCGACCAGAAGCGTAACAACGTGGTTGTTTCCCGCCGCGCCGTTCTGGAAGCTGAGAACAGTGCCGAGCGTGAAGCTCTGCTGGAAACCCTGACCGAGGGTATGGAAATCAAGGGTATCGTCAAGAACCTGACCGACTACGGCGCGTTCGTGGATCTGGGTGGTGTTGACGGCCTGCTGCACATTACCGATATGGCCTGGAAGCGCATCAAGCATCCGAGCGAAATCGTTAATGTTGGCGACGAAATCAGCGTCAAGGTTCTGAAGTTCGATCGTGAGCGCAACCGTGTTTCTCTCGGCCTGAAGCAGCTGGGCGAAGATCCCTGGGTTGATATCAAGGGTCGTTATCCGGAAGGCAGCAAGGTTACAGCACGCGTTACCAACCTGACTGACTACGGTTGCTTTGCTGAGTTGGAAGAGGGTGTTGAAGGTCTGGTTCACGTATCTGAAATGGATTGGACCAACAAGAACATCCATCCGTCCAAGGTTGTCCAGGTTGGCGACGAAGTGGGCGTGATGATTCTGGATATCGACGAAGAGCGTCGTCGTATCTCCCTGGGTATCAAGCAGTGTGTATCCAACCCGTGGGAAGACTTCTCCAGCAACTTCAACAAGGGCGACCGCATCTCCGGTAAGATCAAGTCAATCACTGACTTCGGTATCTTCATCGGTCTGGATGGCGGCATCGACGGTCTGGTTCACCTGTCTGACATCAGCTGGAACGAGACTGGCGAAGAAGCGGTTCGTGAATACAAGAAGGGTGACGAAGTTGAAACCGTTATCCTGTCTGTTGATCCGGAGCGTGAGCGTATCTCCCTGGGTATCAAGCAGCTCGAAAGCGATCCGTTCGCCGAGTTTGTGCAGCTGAACGACAAGGGCTCTATTGTTAAGGGAACCGTGTCTGCAGTTGATGCCAAGGCAGCTACCATTGCCCTGAACGACGAAGTTGAAGCGGTACTGAAAGCCTCTGAAATCAGCCGTGACCGTGTTGAAGACGCACGCAACGCGCTGAAAGAAGGCGAAGAAGTTGAAGCGAAGATCATCAGCATCGATCGCAAGAACCGCATCATCAACCTGTCTGTGAAGTCCAAAGATGTTGAGGACGACAAGCAGGCACTGGAAAACGTGCGGACCAAAACTGCGGAAACTTCCTCTGGTGCGACCACCATCGGTGATCTCATCAAGGAGCAGATGCAGCAGCAAAACGCCAACAAGGACTAATCTTCCGGTTGGTACGAAAAAAATGGGCTCTAAGAGCCCGTTTTTTTTGTGTTTTTTTCTGGTTTGGCTAAACTAGGTAGTCATGGGAATCCGGTAACCGACGGCCAAATAAAAATGAAAGAGGGAAACGCCTCATGACGAAGTCCGAACTGGTCGAGCTGATTGCTTCCAAGCAAACTCAGCTCTCCGTTAAAGATGTCGAACTGGCTGTAAAAACCATCATCGAGCACATGTCTCAGTCGCTTGCCGATGGTCAGAGAATAGAAATCCGGGGATTTGGCAGTTTTTCCCTTCATCACCGGGCCGCGCGTACCGGGCGCAATCCGAAAACCGGTGAGGCTGTTCAGTTGCCAGCCAAATATGTGCCGCACTTCAAACCCGGCAAGGAATTGAGAGAGCAGGTCAACGACAGCTTGAAGAAAGGCTTTTAACAGCTGCTCAGGGAACGCGTATAATTCGGGCATCAATGCCCTTTGGGAGTGCTATCGCTATGGCAGGATTGCAGAAGATCCTCATTATTCTGTTGGTTTTGGTCCTGGTTCTGCTGGCACTGGTATTCTCGCTCAACAATCAAATGGCAGTCTCCCTCAACTTTCTGTTGTTTGAAACCCAGCCCCATGGTGTTGCCGTCTGGATTATCATGGCATTTGTTGTCGGTGCCCTTGTTGGCGTGCTGATGACCATGCTGGCCACCGTTCGCAACTCGGTGTCCCGGCGAACCCTTCAGAAACGACTTGATCGCGCCGAGCAGGCATTGGAGAAATCCAGGGCCCAGAACGACCGGACTCTTTAATGGATATCGTATTACAGTGGCTGCTGCTAACAGTTGCAGTCGCCGTTGGCTGGCTTGTGGGCCGGCTGGGAAGCGGTGACAGGCGATCCGGCAAAACGATTTCCGATGAGGAATCGGTGAAGGACCGTCTCCAGTTCCTGTTCACGAACTACTCCGACCAGGCGGTTGAGAGTTTCGTCCAGTCCCTTGCGGTCAACAAGGATACTGTCAGTCTCCACCTCTCCATTGGCAGCCATTTCCGTAACAAGGGCGAAACCGATCGCGCCATACTGATCCACCAGAACCTTCTGGCCAGGCCCGAATTACCCCCGAGATTCTCCCCGCAGGTGACTCTCGAGCTTGCCCGCGATTACCTGAACGCGGGGCTGCTTGACCGCGCCGAGGCATTGTTGCACCAATTGATGGGCGACAAGGATTATGGTCGGCACTCCTCCCAGCAGCTCATCGACCTCTACCAACAGGAAAAGGAATGGGCGAAGGCTGCCGAAGTTGCCCGGACGCTGACACGTGGAGACGCCGACCCGGCAATGTTCAAAGTGCTGGCCTACCTGACATGCGAGCTGTCGGAAGAGTCCCTGAAACAGGACGACCGCTGGGCTGCCCAGAAACTGGCTAAGGAGGCGCTTGAGTACGATCGCTCTTGCGTGCGGGCCAATCTTATTATGATGAAGCTGCTGGTTCGGCAGGGCAGCTATCGCGAGGCAGGCAGCCAGTGCCTGAAAGTATTCGAACAGAACCCGGAGTTTGGGCCGGAAGCCATCGACCGGCTCATGAAACTTGAGCATGAGCACGGCGACATTGGCCGGTTGGCGAAAAAACTGCGCAAGCTTTACGAAAACTACCCGAGCACCAGTTTGTTGCTGGCTCTGGTGGAGTCCGTCGAGCGTGCCTCGGGGCGACCGGCTGCCATCGACTTGCTCAGGCAGGAACTGGAAACCCGCCCGAGTGTCCGTGGCTTGCTCAGGCTGGTGGAAATGGCCGGCTATGAGAAGGGCATGACCACTGATGAGGGCAGGCTGGTGAGCCGTATTGGCCACCTGATTCTCGCCAATCGTCCCGTCTACCGTTGTGTCAGCTGTGGTTTCTCTGGCCGTCAGCTGCACTGGCTTTGCCCAAGCTGCAAGCAATGGGAAACCTTGCGCCCGATCCAGGGTGTTGAAGCCGAATAAACCTTTACCGAATTTCCGCAGGACAAGTGAACGTGCAAACCGCTAACGATCCCAAGATCATCGTCGCCCTCGATTTTCCCTCCCAGAATCCTGCCCTTGAGCTGGTCGACAAACTGGACCCGAGCAAATGCCGCCTGAAAGTGGGTAAGGAACTGTTCACCCGTTCCGGCCCGCAATTGGTTGAAGGGCTTCAGAAGCGTGGATTCGACGTATTCCTGGATCTGAAATTCCATGACATCCCGAACACCACCTCAGCTGCCGTTGCAGCTGCCGCCGATCTCGGTGTATGGATGGTCAATGTGCATGCCTCTGGTGGCGAGAAAATGATGACCGCCTGTCGGGAACGTCTGGAAAGCTTTGGCGCGGATCGCCCGCTGTTGATCGCCGTCACGGTCCTCACCAGTATGAACGCCGACGACCTCGTCGGCATCGGCATCACCGATTCCCCGGAAGCACAGGTGTCCCGACTGGCAACCCTCACCAAAAATTGCGGCCTCGACGGCGTCGTCTGCTCCGCCCAGGAGGCACCGAAGCTTAAAGTCGAGCAGGGCGCCGACTTCAAACTGATCACACCGGGTATCCGCCCCCTGACGGCCGATAAAGGCGACCAGCAGCGCATCATGACGCCCACAGATGCCCTCAAAGCCGGTTCCGATTACCTCGTGATCGGCCGTCCGATTACTCAGGCGTCTGACCCGCTGGCTTCCTTGGAGGCTATTCACTCCGAAGTGATTGGACTCTAGCCCTATCCGGCCCTCGAATCCTGACCTAGCCTTTGAGTAATGGTGGCAGGGACAGCTGGCAGGGCTTTCCAAAACACGCTACAAGCACGTCCGTGTGCGCTTGTTTCGGGCCGTCCATGGCCCTCTACAGTTTTGGAATGCCCTGCCAGCTGTCCCGTTTAGACCTTCCAGTTGACCGCATTTTCCCGAAAGACAGATGCAGGCTTAGGTCGGATTATGCTGTGCCAATCCGACCTACATTTAGGTGCAAATTCTAGCCGCATATCCTTAGGTGCCTTTCGGAAACTCAGCGAATAAGTCGGGAGTATATCGTTGGGTCTGGATCGGTGGTGTGGGGTTGCCCTCCCAAAAATGTCTGTGGCCATGGATGGCCACAGTCAAGCGCACATGGACGTGCTCGTAGCGTTTTTTGGGAGGGCGACCCCACACCGCCAGCCCCGAATGCAGCAGGCTAGGGCAGGAGCACGCACCACCACTCAAGATGTGGTCAAAAAACGTAATGCAAAAGAGAAGGCAATAAAAAACCCGCTAACTCAGAGAATTAGCGGGCTTTCAGAATAGTGGCTCCCCGAGCTGGGCTCGAACCAGCGACAAACGGATTAACAGTCCGTTGCTCTACCAACTGAGCTATCGGGGAACGTCGTCGTGTGACGAGGCGCGTATATTAAGTTGGCAATACCGCCCCGTCAACCCCTGGCCAGAACTTTTTAGCCAAGCGCTTTCTGAAGGCGTTCGACAGCCTTTTCCAGGTTTTCCATGCTGGTCGCAAAGCTCAGGCGCATGTGGCCAGGGCAACCGAAGGCGGAACCCGGGACCAGTGCCACGCCGGCGTCGGTCAGCAGTTTCTCGGCGAATTCAACGTCGGTGCTGACGCTGGAATCCGCATCGATGGCGCCCTGGAAGCTGGGGAACACATAGAAGGTACCGTCGCCGTTCAGGCATTCAACGCCTGGCAGCTTGTTCAGTGCTTCTACCAGCCAGTCGTGGCGTTCCTTGAAGGCCTTGACCATCTCGCCCACGCAGCCCTGATCGCCATCCAGCGCAGCCTGTGCCGCTGCCTGGGAGATGGAGGCCGGGTTGGAGGTGCTCTGGGACTGGATCTTCTTCATTGCACCGATGATTTTCGCCGGGCCCGCGGCGTAGCCGATACGCCAGCCAGTCATGGAGTAGGCCTTGGATACGCCATTCAGGACGAAGGTGCGGTCATACAACTCAGGCGTGGCGTTCAGGATGTTGCAGAACGCTTTGCCGGTCCAGAGGATCGGCTCATACATATCGTCGGTGGCGATCATGATGTTCGGGTGCTTCTTCAGCACCTCGCCGATGGCCTGCAGCTCTTCGAGGGTGTAGGCCATGCCGCTCGGGTTCGAGGGGCTATTGATCACGAACAGGCGGGTACGCTCGGTAATCGCGTTTTCCAGCTGCTCCGGAGTGATCTTGAAGCGGGTTTCAGCACCGGTTTCGATAATCACGGGTTTGCCTTCAGCCACCAGCACCATATCCGGGTAGGAAACCCAGTACGGGGCAGGGATGATGGCTTCGTCACCCGGGTTCAGTGTGGCAAGTGCGAGGTTGAAAAAGCTCTGTTTGCCACCACTGCTTACCAGTATCTGGTTGGCTTCGTAATCCAGGCCGTTGTCCCGTTTGAACTTCGCAATAATCGCTTTTTTCAGGGCTGGCGTACCATCCACAGCAGTGTATTTTGTCTGGCCGTTATTGATGGCTTCAATGGCTGCCTGTTTGATGTGATCAGGTGTGTCGAAGTCCGGCTCGCCGGCACCCAGGCCGATAATGTCCTGGCCTGCTGCGCGGAGTTCCGCGGCCTTGTTGGTGACTGCGAGGGTGGGAGAGGGCTTGATAGCCTGTACTCGGCTGGAAAGTTGAAGGTCCAAACTTGCGCTCCTTAAAGCTGCGTCTGATAGGGCTGCGACCGCCGGGTGCCAGAGCTGCTGGCTGATTTACGCCCAGCCGTCGATCGCACTGATGGTATCATGAAGCCAGTGTATCGCTAAATTTCTCGAATGGCAGGGGCTGTTTCGCCCGTGCGTCGGTTTTACCGGAGGTTTCCGCCAGTTATGGCCAGTAATCAGGCAAACGTTTCCGCCAGAGAGGGTGTGTTCCAGGTTGATTCACCGTTCCAGCCAGCGGGCGATCAGCCCAAGGCAATCGAGGGGCTGGTGGATGGTATCCACTCTGGCCTGGCACACCAGACGTTGCTGGGGGTAACCGGCTCCGGTAAAACCTTCACCACCGCTAATGTCATCCAGCAGGTCCAGCGGCCTACCATCATCATGGCCCATAACAAGACGCTGGCCGCTCAGCTCTATGGTGAGTTCAAGGAGTTCTTTCCCGACAATGCGGTGGAGTATTTCGTTTCCTACTACGACTACTACCAGCCAGAAGCCTACGTGCCCTCGTCGGACACGTTTATCGAGAAAGACGCCTCCATTAACGAGCACATCGAGCAGATGCGTCTGTCTGCCACCAAGGCATTGCTGGAAAGGCCGGATGCCATCATCGTGGCGACGGTGTCGTCTATCTACGGCCTCGGTGACCCGCAGTCCTACCTGAAGATGATGCTGCATCTGGACCGGGGCGATCAGATCGATCAGCGATACATCCTCCGGCGCCTGGCCGAACTTCAGTACACCCGGAACGATATCGAGTTCCACCGGGCCAATTATCGGGTTCGGGGCGATGTGATCGATGTATTCCCGGCGGAATCCGAGAAGGAAGCTATCCGCATCGAGCTCTTCGATGACGAGGTTGAGAATCTCAGCTATTTCGACCCGTTGACCGGTGAGGTCCTGCGCCGAGTGCCACGGGTCACCATCTACCCGAAATCGCATTATGTGACGCCCCGGCAGACGGTGCTGGATGCGGTCGAGCATATCAAGGTGGAGCTGGATGAGCGGCTGCAACAGCTGCGGGACAACAACCGCCTGGTGGAAGCACAACGTCTGGAGGAGCGCACCCGGTACGACATCGAAATGATGCTGGAGCTGGGCTATTGCAACGGCATTGAGAACTACTCGCGCTACCTCTCAGGTCGCCGCCCAGGTGAGGCACCGCCGACACTGTTTGATTACTTACCGCCCAATGCCTTGCTGGTGGTGGATGAATCTCACGTGACCATTCCCCAGATCGGCGCCATGTACAAGGGCGACCGGTCCCGGAAGGAAACCCTTGTTGAGTACGGTTTCCGCCTCCCATCGGCGCTGGATAACCGACCCATGAAGTTTGAAGAGTGGGAGCGAATTGCGCCCCAGATGATCTTCGTATCCGCAACCCCGTCCACTTACGAGGCCGAGCATGCGGGTCAGGTGGTGGAACAGGTGGTGCGTCCCACTGGCCTGCTGGACCCGGAAATCGAGGTGCGTCCCGCGTCTACCCAGGTGGACGATCTGCTTTCGGAGATCCATACGCGGGTGAAGGTGAAGGAACGGGTTCTGGTGACCACGCTGACCAAGCGTATGGCCGAGGATCTCACCGACTTCCTGATGGAGCACGACATCAAGGTTCGCTATCTGCATTCGGACATCGATACCGTCGAGCGGGTGGAGATCATCCGGGACCTCCGGCGGGGGGAGTTCGATGTGCTGGTGGGCATCAACCTGCTGCGGGAAGGTCTGGACATGCCAGAAGTTTCGCTGGTGGCCATCCTAGATGCGGACAAGGAAGGTTTCCTGCGCTCCGAGCGCTCACTGATCCAGACCATGGGTCGTGCGGCGCGGAATGTTCACGGCAAGGCCATTCTCTACGGTGACCGGATTACAGGCTCCATGCAGCGGGCCATTGATGAGACAGAGCGTCGCCGGGCCAAGCAGGAAGCTCACAACCTGGAGCAGGGCATTACCCCGCAGGGCTTGAACAAGAAAATTGCCGACATCATGGAAGGTGCCGGAGGCGGCGGTCGTGGCCGTCGCAAGGCCGAGCGCCCGGGGCAGAAAGCAGCCGAAGAGGCGGAACAGTATCGGGCCAAGGCTGGCAATCGGTCGCCGGAGGAGGTCCTCAAGGAAGTGTCCCGGCTCGAGGATGAAATGTACAAGGCCGCTTCCGAGCTGGATTTCGAAACTGCCGCCCGTCTGCGAGACGATATTGCCGAGTTGAAAGAGGCGGCCCTGCGGACCGGCTGATCAGGCCGGCCGCTTGGGCCCTACGATGATCGCAGCCTGCAATGGCTGGTTCCTGCCGTACCGTGAAATCTGGCTGAATACCCGTTTATCGACTGGCAGATATTGCTTGTCGGCGACGGTTTCGCCCATTTCCACGTCTATTTCCGGATCGTGCAGGTACACGAACTGGTCGTCAATCGCACAGACGGTTACCCAGTGGGGGACGCGGCTTCGGTTCAGTTGCCAGGTGCTGATAAGGATCACCGGAACCCGGCCCTCGTGCAGGGCCTCTGCCATGGCTTCCAGAGTCAGCGGGTCGTGGTGCAACTGTATGCCGGTCTGGCCGATGTCATGCAGAAAGCCCTCATGGACCAGTTCAAGGACCCGCTTTTTGTCCTCGCTTCTGACGGTGTCCTTGAACAAAGCACCTTCCATGCTGATCCACGCACTGGCTTCAAAGCCCCGGTTCCAGGCGGCGAGTGCCAGTCCGTGGGGGCCGCAGCCGCCGTGGCCGGCAAGCATGAAGATGGTGGTCGCCTCCCGCCATAATCTCAGTTCTTCCAGCGTTGTCAGCGGTTGCTGCTCATCCAGGGCGGCCATGGCCATGATCAGGGCGGCGGGGCCGCAGGAAAAATCCGTGGTCTGCGGGTAATAGGGCACCGCGGGGAATTCCCGGGACGGCTCGTAGAACAGGATTCGCCGCTCAAAACGCAGGGCAGTGCCGTGGTCTTCGTAGTAGTCCCGGTAGGTGCCAAACTGGCGATAGCCCAGGCGCTTGTAGAGTGCGATTGCACCTTTATTATCTTCACGGACCTCCAGGCGCATGATAATACGGCCGGCATCCACTGCTTCGGATTCCGCCTCACGCACCAGCTTCTCGCCTACGCCCTGGCCGCGCACCGTTGGCGAAACAGCAATGGAGTAAATGCGGGCCAGCCGGGTAGCCGCGCTCATCAGAACCAGGCAATAACCCACCAATTCGCCATCGGCCTCAGCCACAATCAACCGGTCCCTGGGCATTTCCAGAAAACGGCGAAAGCTGCGCCGGGACAGACGGTCCTCGGTGAAACACCGGTTTTCAAGCGCAACCAGAGCGTCGAGGTCCTTGCTGGTGGCTTGTCGGAGCTGGAAATCAGGCATTGAGAGACGGCCTTGAAAAACGCGAGGAGGGCATGCTGGTGGGCTTCCCGTACTCCGCTATTATGTTTGAGAGTCAGGGTAACGCAAAGACCGCAAGGATGCGTAAAAGCACGCATTATGCGCCGATTGTGCAGCGATTGTGACCGGCGTATTGTGACCTCAATTACCACAGGCAAGACCTTTCAGGGAGGAATGCCTTCAATGTCCCGATTGCTTATCGTAGTGGACCGCGCCAAAGACTGGGCGCCTTATTACCCCAGTGAGGACGTGCTGACGTTTGACCAGTACCTCCAGTTCTCAGCTCCGCCCGCCAGTCGGGTGAGGGTCATCAACCTGTGTCAGAGCGCCCGTTACCTGAGCAAGGGGTATTATTGTTCACTCCTGGCGGAAGCCCGTGGTCACCATGTCGTACCCTCGGTGATGACGCTCAATGATCTCGGCCGCAAAGGACTGTTTTCACTTGAGCTGGAAGAGCTTGATGAAAGCGTCATCAACTGGCTGGAAGCAGCGGGTTCCGCTATTGACCCTGCCAGTGATGAGCGCGCGGCCACCCATGAAGTGCGCATTCGGACCTACTTTGGCCAGGCCGAGCACCCGGATCTGAAGCCGGTCGCCCGGGCGCTGTTCGAGCGGTTCCCTTGTCCGATTCTTGAAATTGTTTTCAAGCGCCGCAAGCAGTGGCAGATCGAGTCCATGAAGCCGGCGGCTCCGGCGGATCTGGGCGAGCAGGAGCAGGACGTGTTCGCGGCGGCCCTGGATCGTTTCAGCAGCATGGTCTGGCGTAAGCCACGGACCCGACGCCGTTACCGCTATGATCTGGCGGTGCTGGTCAATCCCGATGAGGAGATGCCGCCGAGTGACAAGGTTGCCCTGAAGCGTTTCGAGAAAGCCGGTCGCAAGCTGGGTATCAACGTTGAGCAGATTACCCGGCGGGATTATATGCGCCTGCCGGAATACGATGGGTTGTTCATTCGTGAGACCACTGCCATTGATCATCACACCTACCGGTTTGCCCGCAAGGCGGCCGCTGAGGGCATGGTGGTCATTGATGATCCGGTGTCGATCCTCAAGTGCACCAACAAGGTGTTCCTTGCAGATCTCCTGAAGAACAACAAGGTTCCCACGCCCAAGACACTCATCCTGTCGAAAGATCAGAAGAACGCTGTCGAGCAGGTCATCAGTGAGCTGGGTTTTCCGGTAGTTATCAAGATCCCGGATGGTGCGTTTTCCCGAGGCGTAACCAAGGCCGAAGACGAGAAGACCCTCCGTGCCGGGCTGAGAGACCTGTTCAAGCAGTCCGCCCTGGTGCTGGCTCAGGAATACCTTTACACCGATTACGACTGGCGTATTGGTGTGCTCGGTGGGCGGGCCATCTACGCCTGCAAGTACATGATGGTGAAAGGCCACTGGCAGATCTATCAGCACAGCGAATCCGAGAGTGAGAGCGGTGGCTTTGAGACCATGCCCACGTATGAGGTGCCAAGGAATGTCATTCAGGCGGCCCTGAATGCCACCAGACTGATCGGCAACGGGCTGTACGGTGTGGATATCAAACAGTCAGGCAACCGGGTTGCCGTCATCGAAGTCAACGACAACCCGAGCATTGATGCGGGCGTGGAAGACCGCTTCCTGGGGGGCGAGCTCTACACCCTGATCATGCAGGAATTTCTTTCAAGGATGGAAGAGAACAGGCGTCGCTAGGTTATATGGCCGGCGGCTTTCAGGGGCCGGCCACCCATACCCGGACACTCCCAAACCAGGGGTAATCACCGAGCTCTTCCCTGATGTTTGAGGATGAGAAGACGGTTTCACCCTCGGGGCTGTCCAGGAACAGCTCCAGATGCACTTTGTTTTTCAGATAGTGCAGCCGGAGCCGGCTGTGTTGCGGCAACTCTCCCAGGTGTCGGGCCAGGATGGCCCGGATGTCTTCACGGGAGGGCAGGCGCTCGGAGGTCAGCGGCTGATCTTCGTCGTTTTCGGCGTCGATGTGGAAGTTGATGTCCCGGATGTTGTCCAGGGCATCCCGCATTCCCGAGACAACCTGCATGCCGATCTGATGCCCTTCCGATACGCTGATTTCCGGACGAACCACCAGGTGAATATCCAGCAGAATGTCGTGCCCCATACGACGGCTGCGAAGTTCATGCACGTTGCGCACTCCGTCTGTGTCCCGGGCGATACTCTTGAGCATCTCCGTGTCCTCCTGGGAGAGGCCGGTATCCACGAGTTCCTTGACGCTGTCCCAGGTAAACTTCCAGCCAATGTGGATAATGATGCCTGCGATCACCACCGCCGCGAACACATCAAGCCAGACCATGCCGAGCATGGCGCCGGCCGTGGACACCAGAACCACGACTGAGGAGAACGCATCGGTTCGGCTGTGCCAGGCATTGGCGATAATCAGATCCGAGCGGATCTTCAGGCCGACGTGGCGTGTGTATCGGAAAATCCATTCCTTGCCCGCAACAGACGCTGCAGCTGCCACCAGAACCGGCCAGCCAGGCACAGTATCCACGCCACCCTCTATCAGGCGTAGGGTATTTTCCCAGGCCAGGGCGGCGCCAACGGCAATCAGGATGCTGCCCAGAACCAGAGTGCCGAAGGTTTCGATTCGCTGATGGCCATAAGGATGGTCGTCATCCGGCTCCTGGCGGGATACCTTCATGACGCCAAGAACAACCAGATCAGAGGCAACATCCGTAAAGGAGTGAATGCCATCCACCAGCAGGGCCTGGGAGTTAAAAAGAGCACCACCAATGACTTTTATGACCCCGAGTACGGCATCGAGAATCATTCCGATAATGGTCACGCGCGAGGCCGCCTTCATTTCGCCCGCGAGGTTTTCCCGGTGCTGTTGGGCGGGGGAAATCGGCTCTTGCATTGATGCACTCCAGATCAGAAGACAGGTGCCAGTATAACGTTATTCCCACGGGCTTTGGCAGGGGTGGCTAAAAGAGGGGATTTCAAGTGATTTATGCACATCATTGCAGAACGATGACTGGGTAACATTTTGTTTAGTATTTGTCGACAGCCATGAGAAAAATATATAAACGATTGAAAATAAACATAAAAATAACTGATCAAAAAATGATCAATTTGTAGATTGGCGCAGTTATCAAGGGATGGCAACCGTTGCCCCGCGATTTTCAACAGGTTTATCCACAGATTCCGTGGAAAAGGTCATGAGAGTGCCATGATACAGTCATTTACAGCTGATTTGGTTCTATCCCGGGATGCTGTGGAAAACTTCCGGTATACTCCGCCCACTTGGATCAGGGGAGTTTTTTCAGATGTACGGCGTTATCCGCAATCTGCTTTTCCGCCTTCCAGCGGAGCAAGCTCACAATGTTGCATTGAATGGTCTCGATCTTGCGCACCGATTAGGCGTTTTGAGCGCTTTTTCACCAAAGATAGATTCATTGCCAGTGAATGTTATGGGGCTGGATTTTCCGAACCCCGTCGGGCTTGCCGCAGGTCTGGATAAGAACGCCGATCACCTCGATGCGCTTGGCGCCCTGGGCTTCGGTTTTATTGAAGTCGGTACCGTGACGCCTCTGGCGCAGCCCGGCAACCCCAAACCACGGATGTTTCGGCTGCCGGAGCATCAGGCCATCATTAACCGGATGGGTTTCAATAACGAGGGACTGGACCACTTGCTGGCCCGTGTGGATCAGCGCCGCTACAAGGGCGTGCTTGGAATCAATGTTGGCAAGAACAAGGACACGCCCAACGACCAGTCCGAATCCGATTACCGGAAGGGAATTTCGGCAGTTTACAGTCGGGCCGATTACATAACGGTGAATGTGTCCTCGCCCAACACGCCCGGCCTTCGGGATTTGCAGTTTGGAGACTCCCTGAAAGGCCTGCTGGAGGCCATCAAGGACGAACAGTTCCAGTGTGAGAAGGAGCATGGCCGGTATGTGCCTGTGGCTGTGAAGATCGCCCCGGACATGGACGATGACGGTATCCGCTTCGTGGCATCCGCCCTGCGTGAGACGGGCCTTGATGGCGTGATTGCCACCAATACAACGATCGGTCGGGATGCCGTGGCAGGTCATACCCATGCCGATGAGGCTGGTGGCCTCAGCGGTGCACCGGTGCGGGAGCCTTCTCTCAGGGTTATCCGGGGGCTTTACGCGGAACTGGGGGAATCACTACCGATTATTGGTGTCGGCGGCATTATGGACGGTGAAAGTGCAGCCGAGAAAGTCCGGGCCGGTGCCAAGCTGGTCCAGATCTACACCGGTTTTATTTACCGGGGGCCTGAACTTATTAAAGAGGCTGTTGAGGCTATCCGGCAGGTCAAGTGATTTACCGCGCCCCATAACGAAGGTGGGCCCGCTTAGCGGGCCCGAGCGGGGAATGAACCCCGTGGCGCTTCATCGCATGGTACGGGGCGGGAGGCCCCGTTTGGGTTGCTCTGAGTACTGCGTCAAATTGTGTGTAAAAAGATCAGATTAAGAATCGGGGTTAGTTGAGGCGTCACGCTGTCGTAACGTTAGCCAGTTTATGGATGCCGGATACGCCGGTCATGCCCTCCCATTGATCTGTGCGGCCTTCTCGCCACCCGTTCAGCCATTCCTGGCGAACTTCCGCCTGTTCAATCGGGCAGCTGTCTTTGGATTTTCCGGACACGCCAGCGAGATAACCCCGCTTGAATGCACGAGCGTACATGTCTCTTTTCTGTCTTTTCATGCCGTTCCTCACTGATGGATTAACAGAACAAGCGTGTACACATCTGCAGTGGCTGCGACCAGTGTTATCCGCTCCGGGATAACCCACTATTGTCAGCTCAAGCCAGAGCAGTCAGGATCCTGTTAACGGAAGGTTTGCACCCTTCCGGAACAACGCGTCACTTACAAGGTAAATCGAACCTTTAGCGGATGTACACTAATTATTTCATCTATGTGACGCTTTTTTTATAGTTATATGAACTAAAAATTTTGCTGCGATTTTCGGAATAGCCTTTATTTCGGAAACTTACCTCAAGCCGTCCAGGAACCAGGAGTTGAACTTGTCCAAATCTGTATTTTTCGTAACTTGCCCGAAGGGGGTGGAATACCTACTGGCGGACGAGCTCAGCACCTTTGGTCTGGATACCGTACGCAATGCCCCGGCGGGGGTTTGGGTGGAAGGTTCTCTGGAGGGTGGGTATCGCGCCTGTCTATGGTCGCGTCTCGCCAACCGGGTGATCCTTCACATTGATGAAGTGGATGCCAACAGTGGCGATCAGCTCTATGACGGCGTTGTGCACATGGATTGGCAGCAGCACATTCCTGTGCATGGCAGTTTCCGCGTTACGTTCCTCGGTCAGAACGAGGCCATCCGCAATACTCAATATGGCGCTCAAAGGGTCAAGGACGGCATTGTGGACCGGTTTCAGGCCAATGGCGGACCGCGGCCTTCAGTGGATGCCAAGAACCCGGATGTCATTGTCTCCGCGCGACTCAATCGTGGCCGCTTGTCCCTGGGCATTGATCTGAGCGGGCACAGCCTGCACATGCGCGGCTATCGTACGGATCAGGGCATGGCACCCCTGAAGGAAAACCTGGCCGCGGCATTGCTGATGCGAGCGGGCTGGCCGGAAATCGCCGCCGCCGGCGGCGATTTCGTGGACCCGATGTGCGGTTCAGGCACCCTTGTAGTTGAAGCTGCCATGATGGCGCTGGATATGGCGCCAGGCCGCAAGCAGGAAAGGTTCGGTTTCGAGAAGTGGCCGGGCCATCAGCCGGAGCTCTGGTTATCGCTGCGCCAGGAGGCGGAGCGTCGCGCCCACGAGGGCAAGCAAGGGCGGATCCCGAGAATGGCGGGCTTTGACCAGGACAGCCGGGTCATCGGGACCGCCTGGAAAAACATCCAGAGGGCAGGTCTGGAGAATGTTGTGCACGTTGAGGCTCGCGCAGTCGATGCCCTGGCACTGGAAGGCGACTGGTCTGATCAGGGGCTGGTCCTCACCAATCCCCCGTACGGTGAGCGGTTGAGTGAGCGCAGGGAGCTGGGCGGCTTGTACCAGGCCCTGGGCGACGCGGTTAAACGCTGCGTTCCAGGCTGGCGCCTCGGTGTATTTACCGGAGCCCCGGAATTCGGCAAGTCCATCGGATTGAGAAGTTACAAACAATACCGGCTTTTCAACGGCAAGCTGCCCGCCCAGTTGCTGCTGTTCGAGATAAATGAAGTGAGCGCCGTGACACCGAGGACCCCGGATATTCCCGGTGAGGTCACCCCTCGGATTGCCAATGAGGAACGCGCGGCCATGTTGCGCAATCGCCTCAAGAAGAACCTGAAGACCATTGGGCAGTGGGCAAGAAAGCAGGGCATTGGTTGCTACCGCCTCTACGATGCCGATATGCCGGAGTTTGCGTTGGCGATCGATATCTATGAGGGGCGGGTGCACGTGCAGGAGTATGCGGCCCCGAAATCGGTGGATGAGCGTGCTGCTCGAGAACGCCTGGCGGAGGCCCTTGCAGTCATTCCCGAAGCACTGGGAGTGGAGCCGGAGGATATGGTGTGCAAGCAGCGCCAGCGGCAAACCGGCACCAATCAGTACGAGAAGCAGGCAGTCAGTGGCGAGTTTTTCAGGGTTCACGAACACGGCTGCGTGTTGAAGGTGAACCTCAAGGATTATCTGGACACGGGTCTGTTTCTGGATCATCGACCGGTGCGGCACTGGATTCAGCAGCACTCGGCAAACCAGCGATTCCTGAACCTGTTCTGTTATACCGGCGCGGCCACTGTTCACGCTGTTGTTGGAGGCGCCAGCCGCTCGCTCAGTCTGGATATGTCAAAGACGTATGTCGGCTGGGCCGAGGAGAATCTTGCGCTGAACGGAGCCGACCCCAAGAAGCATCGGGTAGAGCAGGCAGACTGCCTGGCCTGGCTGGCAGACCGGAAAACGGCGGACCAATGGTTTGACCTGATTTTCATGGATCCGCCGACCTTTAGCAACTCTGCCCGTATGGCCGGCGTTCTGGATATCCAGAAGGATCATCCCACGCTGGTTAGGCAGGCCATGGCAAGGTTGAGTTCCGACGGGTTGCTGATCTTTTCCAACAATTTCCGACGCTTCAAGCTGGACGAGACACTGGAAAGCGAGTTCGAGGTTGCTGAAGTGACGCGGGATACCCTGGACAAGGATTTTCAACGCAACGCCCGCATTCACCGGTGCTGGCATATTCGCCACAAGGCTTAATGGCGATCTGGTAGCGGGTCGGATCAGCAACACGAGATCCGGCCGGCCGTTCAGAACTCGTAGCGCAGTCCGCCGGAAAACTGGAAGGTGTTCACATCCGTTCCTGTGTCTTCGAAAAGCTTTCCGCCTTCGAAGACCAGAAACGTATCGTCCATCACTTCGAAATCAAGCCCTGCAATCCAGCTGATGGAGAAGCCGCTGTCCGGGAACTCGCCTTCGAGATCCAGGTAGGGGTTGTTGCGATCATTTGCGGGATCGCTGATCTCGCCTTCGCCGTGGATATAGGAAAAGCCGAACTGGCCGTAGAGGTTTGCATAGTCGGTGATCGGGTAGTGCAGGCCCATGTACCAGCTGGCGTAGTAGTCAACGCTCAGCGTCAGGTCACTGTCCGGTACCTCGGCGTCTTTGAAGCCGCCACCGGCCCGCAGCTCGGCGTGAAACAGATCGGTTATGTGGCCACCCACCACCAGTGTTCCGCCTGTGCCCCAGGCGGTTTCCTTGGTGTTTTCACCGATGGTGCGGTGGTTGTAGGTGGTTGCCAGCAGCCCGATGTAGTGTTTGTCGGCCCTTGGCGTTTCCTGGGCCAGGGCGGCCTGGGATGCGAGGAGCAGGGCAGGGACAAGCGGACAGACGAGGGGCGTTCGCACAACCTTGTTCATTGTTATCGGGCTTCCTGACATGGGCAAATACGGGCTGATTCTGCCTCGTGTAACCGTTTGTTACGTCGACCCGTGTCACACTTCCCCCTGTCAATTCCTGCTGTTTCTCAATCCTCGTCGAACAGGCCCTCTTCCCGCGCCATCAGCAGCAGTGCGTAGACGCCATTTTCAGGCAACTGGGGTTCCAGGCTTTCCTCGAACAGGAGCTGGCGGCGGCGGTCTTCCAGGGTTTCGCTGTCCAGGCCTGTGATCAGCTCACTGATGGGTGCGATTTCGAACGGGGCCTCCTGTGCCACGGCCGTGAAAATGAGGTCTACCAGAATCTCGTCCGGATCGAGGCCGTCCACGAAGACGGTCTGGTCGGGCAGATCCTGGTGCAGTTCCCGGGCCAGCTCGATCAGGGGCACGCCCTGTTCTTCAAGGTAGAGGAGGTCGACATCGCCCAGGTCACCGTCTTCCGGGAGCCAGTCGTCGGAAGGGGCGATGACCACGGTTTTCATTCGGCCGTCTTCCAGCGACCAGGCCATGGCGGTGGGAAAAAGCGCGTCGTCGGTCTGGCAGTATTCAATGTCGAGAAATCTCGGTGCTGGCACGTTGGGCTCCCGGTGATGGTTGATTTGTGACCCGGTTATAGGGAATGTCCGTTGACGCAGTATGAGGCTTTACGGCTTCATGCCATACTGTTGGCGCAATTATCTTTTAATCAGGGACATCATGGAACACGCTGAATTTAACAAAGATTTATTGAAGTTTCTGAACACTTCCCCCACACCCTGGCATGCGGTCGACACCATGAAACAACGGCTGAGTGCGGCCGGGTTTCAGGAGCTGGATGAGCGGGAAGACTGGTCGCTGGTGAGCAACCAGGGCTATTACGTTGTCCGCAACGGCTCCTCAATTGTCGCCTTCCGAACCGGCAGCAAAGATGTCACCACCTCGGGAATCCGCATGGTGGGTGCTCATACCGACAGCCCCTGCCTGAAGGTCAAGCCGAACCCTGAGCTCCGCCGCAAGGGCTTCTTTCAGTTGGGTGTCGAAGTTTACGGTGGTGTGTTGCTGAATCCCTGGTTTGACCGGGATCTTTCCCTGGCCGGTCGGGTGACGGTGCTGGATGAAGACGGCAAGGTACGGGACACCCTGGTGGATTTCCGTAAGCCTGTGGCATTCATTCCGAGCCTGGCAATCCATCTTGATCGAGAAGCCAACAGCAATCGCACGGTTAACCCACAGACCGATCTGCCACCGGTTCTGATGCAGGTTCCTGAAAGCGATACCACCAGCTTCGTGGATCTACTGTCCCAGCAGGTCAAGTCCGAGACCGGGCTCACTGTCCGCAAGGTCCTGGGTTACGAGCTCAGTTTCTACGATGCCCGTGAAGCCTCGTTTGTCGGATTGCGTGATGATTTCATCGCCTCGGCTCGCCTGGACAACCTTCTGAGTTGTTACATTGGCCTCCAGTCGCTGCTGAAAACCTCCGGGGACGAAGCCGCGTTGCTGGTCTGCAACGATCACGAGGAAGTTGGCAGTATGTCTGCCGAAGGTGCACAAGGGCCGTTCCTGACAGCGGTTCTGGACCGCTGGGTCGGCGCTGGCAAGGCTCGTGCTATTGCCAACTCAATGATGGTGTCGGCGGACAATGCCCATGGCATTCATCCGAATTACATGGATAAACATGATGAGAATCATGGCCCGATTCTCAATCAGGGGCCGGTGATCAAGGTCAACCATAACCAGCGGTACGCCACCAACAGTCGATCGGCAGCAGTTTACCGGCACATCAGTGACGAGCTGGGGTTGCCTCACCAGACCTTTGTGGTTCGGAGCGATATGGGCTGTGGCAGCACCATTGGGCCCCTGACGGCGGGGAACCTGGGTGTAACCACGCTGGATATTGGCGTGCCCCAGTTCGGTATGCATTCCATTCGGGAGCTGATTGGCACCGAGGATGGGTTCACGTTGTTCCGCGTGCTGACCGAATTCATGCAGCGCGAGCAGATTTTCTGAGGCCGTAAACGAAAAATGCCGCTGGTTCAGAAGAATCAGCGGCATTTCGGAATAAGTGGCTCCCCGAGCTGGGCTCGAACCAGCGACAAACGGATTAACAGTCCGTTGCTCTACCAACTGAGCTATCGGGGAACAGCATCAAGTGGCGCGCATATTAAGCGCTTTGGTTTACGGGGTCAACCCCCTGATATGAAAGGCTAAAAATTGTACGAAAGCAGGACTCTTCACTACCGGCCCCCGCCGTGGTTGCGCAATGGCCACGTTCAGTCTGTCTGGCCCACACTGTTTCGCAAAGTCCCGATGGTAGAACCGGAGCCGGAAGTGATCGCCACACTGGATGACGACGAACTGCACCTGGACTGGTACCGGCAGGGTAGCGATCGCCTGGCCATCGTGTCTCACGGTCTGGAAGGTCACAGCAGGCGGCCCTACGTGCTCGGTTTAACTCGCGCCCTGCTTCGGGAAGGCTGGGATGTTCTTGACTGGAACTTCCGCTCTTGTGGCGGGGTTATGAATCGGCAACCGCGGTTCTATCACAGCGGCGCCACCGAGGATCTCGGCCTGGTGGTCAACCACGGTTTGTCAGGTGCTTACGACACCCTGTTTCTTTCCGGGTTCAGCATGGGGGGCAATCTGACGCTGCTTTATCTGGGCGAACAGGGCGAGCGTGTTGATAGCCGGATCTGCGGAGCCGTTGCCTATTCGGTTCCCTGCGACCTGGCCGGCAGCGCAGATATGCTGGCGTTGCCCAGCCGAAAGATCTACATGCAGCGCTTTCTCCGGGATCTGAAGGTAAAAATGGAGGAAAAGGCGGAGAGGTTTCCGGACCTGATTGATATTTCGGGGTTTGATGCCATTCGCAGCTTTCATGAGTTTGATGACCGCTACACCGCGCCTCTGCACGGTTTCCGCAATGCCCGGGATTACTGGGCCCAGTGTTCAGCATTGGGGCGCATGCGAGATATCCGCGTGCCGGCGCTGATGGTAAACGCCGCCGACGATCCGTTTCTCTCGGCGCGCTGTTTCCCGGAATCCCGGCGGGAGCTGGGCGCTCATATGCGCCTCGAAGCTCCTCGTTGGGGCGGCCACGTCGGGTTTGTCGAGCATTCGAAAGATGGCTTTTATTGGTCAGAGCGCCGTGCGCTGGCATTCCTCCAGGGATTGACCTGAACCATCTTTATTGCAGGATCGGTTTGAGCACCGGCCAGACATTCTCCAGCAGTTTGCCCTGGGCTTCCTCGGTCGGGTGAATCCCGTCGTCCTGCATCAACCCGGCCTGGTTGTAGATGCCGTCGAGGAAAAAGGGAACCAACGCGGTGTCGTATCGGTCAGACAGCTTCGGATAGATTTCGGCAAACATCTCTGTGTAGCGCTGTCCGTAGTTGGGCGGTATCTGCATGCCCACCAGTACGGCGCGAGCACCCGAGGTCTGCACCTTTTCGATCATGGAGGCGAGATTGGATTCGATTACGTTGGGGGGAAAGCCGCGAAGGCCATCATTGCCACCCAATTCAATGACCACGACGTCGGGCTCGTTCTCCTCAAGGAGATCAGGCAGCCGGCGGGCACCGCCATCCGTGGTTTCTCCGCTGATGCTGGCATTGACCACTTCCCAGTCGCTCAACCCTTTGCTCTCGAGCCGGTTTCTCAGCAACTGCACCCAGGCAGTTTCGGAGGGCACTCCATAGGCCGCACTGAGGCTGTCACCTACGATGAGCAGCGTGTTTTGACTGGCCACTGCCGGCAGCGCCAGCACGGCAAACACGAGAAAAAGAATTGATCTGACGTACACCAATGCCGTATGCATAGACAACCAATACACCTTTAAGCCGTTTTCGAGACCCAGGATCGGGAGATTCCGTGAATCAGATGACCAATGTTAACCCGGATAGCCAGAGCCCAATGTTACGGGTAGATAACCTGACCCACCGCGTCAGTGTTGAAACCGATACGCTCACGATCTTGCAAGGGGTCACTCTCGAAATCAATCGGGGAGAATCCGTAGCCATTGTCGGGCGCTCCGGTTCTGGTAAAACCACCCTGTTGGGTTTGCTGGCGGGTCTTGATACGCCCAGCGAGGGGACGGTGGAGCTGGACGGCTCGGTGATCAGCAAGCTCAGCGAGGATGAGCGGGCAAAACTCCGCGCACACCGGGTTGGTTTTGTATTCCAGTCTTTCCAGCTTTTGCCGGCGCTAACCGCGCTCGAGAACGTTATGTTGCCGCTGGAACTTGCCGGCATGGCGTCGCCGGAGAAGAGGGCCCGTGAGCTACTGGAACGGGTTGGGCTTGGCGAACGGCTGACCCACACACCCAGACAGCTCTCCGGTGGTGAGCAGCAGCGGGTTGCCATCGCGCGGGCATTTGCGTCTGAGCCGCTGATCCTGTTCGCTGACGAGCCGACGGGTAACCTGGATAACCGCACCGGTCAGGCAGTGTCTGATCTCTTGATGGCGTTGAACCGGGAGCAGGGCACAACGCTGGTGATGGTAACCCACGATGAACACCTGGCGGCTCGCTGCAATCGGCAGTTCCATATTGAAGCCGGCGTTCTGAGCGAACCGGAAGCAGCCCAGGAGATGGCGCGCTGATGGCTGCTGCAAAAAAACTCATGTCGGTTCGCCGGGACTGGCGGGAACGGGATGTTCGCGTCGTTCTGGCCGCTCTCATCATCGCCGTTGCCACTGTCGCCACCATTGCCCTGTTTGCCAGTCAGCTTCAACGCACCCTGGTTTCTTCAGCCAGCTCGTTCCTGGCAGCGGATCGCCAGCTTGAGGCAGAGAATGGCCGACCGATTCCGGACGCCTGGCTTCAGGAAGCCGCCGATCAGGGCCTGAAAACCGGTCGAATGGTGGAATTCTCCACCATGGTGTTCGGTGACGAGAATTTCCAGCTGGTGTCAGTCAAGGCCGTGAGCAATGAATATCCGCTTCGTGGCGATATCGAAATCCAGCGGAACCCGACAGGTACCCGGGAGCTGGTAAATCAGGGGCCCGGGCCAGGAGAGGTCTGGATCAACCCGCGCTTGCTCAGGCTGCTGGATCTCGAAGTCGGCGAGTCGCTTGAAGTTGGTAATCTGAATCTTACCGTGTCCGGCCTGCTCATCCGGGAGCCGGACGGCGGTTTCCGGCTGTCGGCACTGGCCCCCCGCGTGATGATGCATGTGGATGATGTGGCCGCCACCGGGGTCATCCAGGAGGGCAGCCGGGTTGAATACGTCTACCTGTTTGCCGGTGATGAAGCTGCGCTGGAATCGTACTACCAATGGTTGGAACCCAGACTCGAACCCAGTCATGAATGGGCGGGTGTCCGGGATGGCGAGACCTTCTCGCGCTCACTCGAGCGAGCCGAGCGATTCCTGCTGTTGGGTGGCAGTCTTGCAGTCCTGCTTGCCGCCGTGGCCGTGGCTGTGGCGAGTCGTCAGTATGCCCTTTCCCAGCGCGATACCGTGGCACTTCTGAAAACGCTGGGGCTCAGCGGTGCAGGTATTGGCGGTTTGTACCTCAAGCGCCTCGCGCTTTGGGGTGTCACCGGCATCGTGGGCGGACTGCTGGTCGCGATGCCGCTGTATTGGTTGCTGATTCACATGCTGAGCCAGGTGCTTGAGCGCCCGGTGGAATTTCAGCTCGATCCGTCTGCATTGGTGCCCGCCTTGCTGACGGCACTGGTCTCTCTGTTTGCGTTTGCCTATCCTCCCGTTCGCAGGCTTCGCAATGTTCCGGCGATGCGTGTACTGCGCAGCCAGCCCGGTGAAACCGGGCGCGAGGCCCTGCCGGATATGATAATTGCCATTGGGGCGGTTTTCGGGCTTGTGTGGATGTATGCGGGCGAGCTTGCCTTGGTGGTTTCCCTTTTGGGGGGGCTTGCGTTGCTGCTCGGGGCACTTGGCCTGGTGGGTTGGCTGTTGGTGGCAACACTGCGCAAGGTTCGCGGCGGTGGTAACGCCTGGCGTTTGGCCCTGGTGGGGCTGTACCGGCATCGCCGGGCCAGTCTTTCCCAGATTGCCGTATTTGCGATGACATTGATGCTGGCGGCCACGCTGATATTGGTGCGTACCTCTTTGTTGACAGACTGGCAGGCCCAATTGCCGGATGACGCGCCCAATCATTTCCTGATCAATATTGCACCGGAAGCGGTCGAGGATGTCGATGCGTTCTGGCAGGAGCGTGGCCAGCCACTGGACAAACTTTACCCGATGGTTCGAGGACGCTTGACCGAACTCAATGGTCAGCCGGTCAAGGAGACGGTCAGCAAGGATGAGAATGTTAACGCTCTCAACCGTGAACTGAACCTGACCTGGATGTCGGCCTTGCCGGACGACAACGAGATAGTCGAGGGCGCCTGGTTTGGTGAAAACCAGAAGGAAGGTGTCTCGGTGGAAGCGGAGCTGGCCGGAAAGCTGGGACTGTCACTGGGCGACGAACTGACGTTCACCATTGGCTCGGAAAAGGTGACAGAAGCCGTCACCAGTATTCGGACGGTCCAGTGGGACAGCATGAAGCCCAATTTCTACATGGCGTTCCCGCCGGAGGGCGGGCTCACCGAGATGCCCGCGACCTGGATTACCAGTTTTTACCTGCCCAAGGACAAGAAAGATGCCCTGAACGAATTTTCCCGGCAGTTCCCGACGGTTTCCGTTCTGGAAATTGATCATGTGATCGAGCGGATCCAGGAGATCGTCCGTCAGGTAACCCAGGCGATTGAGGCCATTCTGGCGTTGATCCTTGCCGCCGCGCTGGTGGTGATGGCTGCAGTCGTCAGTGCGACGCTTCAGGATCGACAGCGGGAAGGCGCGCTGCTGCGAACACTTGGCGGGCGCCAGAGGTTGCTGGTTCGCAGCACCATGCTCGAATTTGCGTTGCTGGGTGGTTTTGCGGGTGTGCTTGGAGTGGTTGCCGCCGAAGCGGCAGTCTGGGCGCTTCAATTCAGGATGTTCGAGGGCACGTTCCAGTGGCACTGGCACGTGGTGCTGCCGATTCCAATCGTAAGCGCCGTTGTTCTTGCCCTGTTCGGCCGCTGGCAGCTACGGCCGGTGTTGAGTGTATCGCCGATGCTGTTGTTGCGACGCCTTGAGTAGCACCGGGCGGCTTCAGCGGTAGTTGGCGAGAATGGCATCCAGCTCGCCATTCGCCTTCATCTTCGCCAGTTCTTCGTTGAACTGGCTGGCAAAGGGCTGCCAGTCTTTACGCAGCATCAGTCGGAACCCGTAATTGCTGATGCCTTCGCTGCTGATGTCGAAATGCTGCCGCAGACCCTCGTTTCTGAGAATCCACTTTCCGACGAGCCGGTCGGCGACCGCGGCGTCGAAACGGTCACCGTGCAGTACAAAGGTGAACATGTCCTTGTCTCTGGCAACATCAAAGCGGCGAATCCGACCTTCCTCGAAGTAGGGCTCAAGCAGCGGATAACGGTAGCCGAGGTGGGTGACAATGGTTTTGGAGATCAGATCGTCCGGGCTCTCGTAGTAAAAGCTGGATTGTGCTGGTACAAAAAACACTTCCTCGATGTCGACTATCGCATCGGTAAACAGGAATTTCTCCGGGTCGTCCGCCCACTCTTGAGCCCTTGGTGTGGCATCGATGTATCCATCAAGCAGCATCTGATCTACACGTTTACGGGGGATTTGCTCAGCGATTACCCGGTATCCAAGCCTCTGGGCTACCTCGGACACCACATCCCACATGATTCCTGATGGTTGGCTCTGGTCACCGATGAGATAGGGTGGGTAACCATTGGGGGAAATATTGAAGCGGAAAACCTTTTGTTCGCCAGAGGCATCCTGTGAGGCAAAAACTGGCGAGGAAAGTGCAGTCAGTACAAGAAGAAGGACGCCAAGAGTGGCATTAACAGGGCGGGGATATCGGTTTTGCATGTGGTGGGGCTCTCTACGGAACAGTACTGTAGGTGGATAATGAACCCGGCTATCATCCCTGCCAGAATTGGCTAATTCTCCTCTCTTGCTTGATCAATTTCAATGATGTGAATTCTATCTTCACACAAGGCAAACGCCGGGGGCCAGGCAGGGCCCCCGGCGAAACAGTCACGCCCAGGCGCGGCGCAGAACTGAGCGGGCATCCTCCAGCGTTACTTCCTTCGGATTAAACATTATGGAACCATCATCCAACGCCATTTCAGCGATGTGGTCCAGCTGTGCCTCGGTTACCTTACCGGTTTCCTTGAGTGTCCGGGGCAGCTGGCAGCGCTTGTACAAAGCATCCCGCAACTTCCGGATCGCGGAAATACTGGCCTCTGCCCGGCGGCTTGCCGGTGTTGCTGCAAAGACTTCGGGGCCCTCGAGATACAGCAAAAGTTCACCCAGGGGTTCCCGGATGGTTTCAAGGTTGTACTCCAGGGCGTAGGGCAGGTAAAGACTCATGCAGAGGCCGTGGGGCAGGTGGCAGACGGCGCCGGTGGCGTGCCCCAGGGCATGCACCAGACCCACCATGGAGTTGGAGAAGGCGATGCCCGCCATGGTCGAGGCTTGCGCCAGCTCCAGTCGTCCGTCGCTGTCTTTCGGGTTGTCCATGACCTGAAGGAGTGACTGGCTGATTTTCTTGATAGCCGCGGTCGCGTAGGCGTCACTCAATGGGTTTTTCGCCATGCAGGTGAACGCTTCGGTTGCGTGGGTCATGGCGTCCATGGCTGTCGCGGCAGTAATGTGCGGCGGCAGGGTGAGGGTCATGCGCGGGTCAATGATGGCCGCGTTTGGCAGCAGGAACGACGACGTGAAGGGCAGCTTGACGCCCTTGGCTTCATCGGTGATGACCGCAACCGATGTAACTTCCGAACCGGTCCCGGCTGTTGTCGGCACCACGAAGAAGGGCTTGAGCGGATGCTTGAGCACACCGGCACCGCTGTACTTGGCGATATCGTCACCACCCTCGGAAACCAGGATGTTGACGGCCTTGCCGGTATCGATCGCCGAACCGCCGCCCACGGCGATGATGGAGTCGCACTTTTCCTGACGATAGATGCCGGCGATATCGCGTACCACCGTGGTCGAGGAGTCAGGCGGAACGTCATCATAGATGGTGGTTATTTCCAGCCCGCTTTCCTCGCAAGCTGCGATCACGGGTTCCAGAAGGCCCGCAGCCCGCACGCCCTTGTCGGTTACGATCATTGGCCGCTTGGCAGCCATTCCGGTCAGCTCGTAAGGGATGTGTTCAAGGGCGGCCTTGCCGGCAATGACTTTTACCGGGCAGAAGAACTCATAGTATTTATTGGTCATCACGCTCTCACTGTCTCAACGAAATTGGTGGCAACTTTCAGGTAAATGCGCGCGGCGCTGATCAGCTTTTCCGGCAGGTGGAGGTCGGCCGGGTATTCCTTCACGGCGCGCTCGGCGACCATTTTCGGCAGGATGAAGGACTCAAGCCGGTTCAGTACCCGCGTCATCCGCACGGCATAGCTGATGTCGCCATCCACCAGCATGCGGTCATTGGCGAAAGCCACTGATGTTTTTTCCTGGAAAGACAGCACCAGGAAAGCGTGGGCGATGTGCTTGAACTGAATCGACAGGTCGATCGGCCGTGGGGCCTTGTCACCGTGGTAACGGAAACGCCCCTGACCGGTATGCTCGACGATCAGCTTTGAGCCATCCGGCATCACCATCATCTCAAACAGGAAACCGTCAGGCAGTGCCCGGGCTTCGTTCTGAACCTTCTCGTCCACCTCGCTCACAGCCTGCAGGGCTCGCCCCATCACCTGGAACATCAGTTCCACGTACAGTCGGCGCGCCTGGAAGACCATGGGCTGGATACGTTTCGCTAGCATGTCCGTCATCCAATCGTTGTTGATGTCATCTGATTTTTAGAGTTATTGCTCTAAAAGTCAATGGAGGCGATGACAGAAGATGTGCGTCAGACCGGCAATCTTGATCCCGGGCAATAAAAAGGCCGGAACCCCTCGGGACTCCGGCCTTCTAAAGTCAACGATTCCGGCGGCAATTATTGCGTGAGTGCCGCCAGTTTACGTTTGGCCTCTTCAGCTACGTCTCCACCGGCTTCGGCGGCCTTGCTGTAATAGGCAATGGCTTCATTCCGGTTATTCTGTTTTACCGCAACATCGCCCAGTCGCAGGAAGGCAATGGAAGTGGGGACGGTTTCATTGGCTTTGGTCAGATTCTCCCTGGCCTTGTCCAGATTGTTGAGCCTCAGAGCATTCAGGCCATTGTAAAGGCGATACTTGAACATCTCGGGGTAGAGCTCCACCGCCTTTTCAAAGTCGGCCGCGGCCTTCTCTGTTTCCTTCTGGTCCTGATAAATGCGGCCGCGAAGGGCATAGAACATGGCTTCCCTTGGCAGCAGACGGATGGCTTCGTTGATCTTGTCCAGCGCAGGCTTCATCTCGCCTTTGGAGGCCAGCTCCATGGCTTTGTCATGGGCATCGTAAGCCGGTTGCAGCGAGCGGAGTTTGGCCATCTTGCGTTCATAGACGTCCTCACCGCGGTAGCCACCCGCGCCAACCTTCTGCACCAGTTCCCGGTTCTCCTGCACGCGTTTCGCTGAGGGCGGGTGGGTTGCGAACAGGCCATCAATGAAACTGGACTGACGCCCTTCGGATAGTTTCAGGAACAGCTCCTGAAGCTCCACCGCCGCCTGTGGGTCATAGCCGGCTTCTTTCATGTAGAGAATGCCGTAGTGGTCGGATTCGAGTTCATCGCCCTGGCTGTATTGCGCCAGCGCAAGTTGCGCCCCAAGGGCAGCACCACCCATGATCAGACCGGCCCATTCGTTGTCCGACAGGGCAAAACCAAGTCCGGCAACGCCGGCGCTGATCAGCATTCCCTGCTGCATGCGCTGAACACTGTGCCGGGCTGCCGCATGAACAATCTCGTGCCCCAGAACCGAGGCAAGCTGAGCCTCGTCGTCAAGCTCTGTCAGCAGGCCACGGTTAATGGCGATCTTGCCTCCGGGAAGGGCCCAGGCATTGGGTACACTGCTGTTCAGAACCACGAATTCGTAGGGCAGGTCCGGTCTGTCGCTGACCCTGGCCATTTTCTGGCCAACCTCGCTTACATAGAGCGTCAGCTCCGGATCCACATAAAACCGACCGCCCTGGGTTTGCTGGGTGGGCACGTACTGCTCGGCGCCCATGGCGAGCTCCTGGCTTTCACCGATCAGCGAAAGCTGATTTTCCCCGGTAACCGGATTGACCGAGCAGCCGCTGAGTGTCAGTGCCAGCGCAATGGCTACCAGGCTGTTTTTGATGGCAGACAGGTTCACAGTAAGCTCCCTTTTGGATGATGCGATGTCGGGTTCGTTCAAAACAGTTGCCCGCTTCCTGAATGGGCAGTTTATAGCACATGATCGGCCATCAGTGGATTACCGCAACCTGCCCGGCGGTGGTGACGAGCAGGCCCTTGGCGTATCATAAGCGTCTGTTCCCGCTCTGTTTCACCAACTTCGCACCCAAGGCAACCCATGAGTAATTTACTCGAACTGATCGCTTTGCTCTGGTTCCTCGTCTGCTGGCTGGGTTATACCGAATACTCGAAACGCCGTGCTGCGGACCGTCCCTGCCTGTCCAACACCCTCGACCTTTACCGGGAGGACTGGATGCGCGTCATGTTGCGGCGGGAAAACCGGATTGCCGATGCGTCTGTGGTCGGAAACCTGGAGCGCAACGGTGCGTTTTTCGCCTCCAGCTGCCTGCTGATTCTCGCGGGTATTATCACCGCCCTCGGCTACACCCAGGAAGTCATGGAAGTATTCAGTACCATGCCATTCGGCACATTGCCGACCCGGGAAATATGGGAACTTCGCATGGTGGTGCTGTTGGTGGTCTTTATCTACGCCTTTTTCAAATTCACCTGGTCCATGCGGATGTACAACTTTGTGTCGGTGATGGTGGGCAGTGCCCCTCCGCCAGACGACACCAAAACCAGCCCCGCTGGCAGGGAGGCGTTTGCACGAAGTGCCGGCAACATCTGCAATCTTGCCGGCGATGCCTTTAACCTTGGGCTGCGGTCCTACTATTACGCACTTGCCGTGGTAGGCTGGTTTATTCACCCGATTGTCTTCATGGCGGCGTCCACGCTGGTTGTTGTCGTTCTCTATCGACGCGAGTTCTGTTCGACGGCACTGGAAGCATTGAGGGCAGGGAAGGTCTTCGAGGAGCCGCTGCCCGGCAAGGCGGAAAACAGCCCAAAACCTAAAAGCTGATCCACAGGTTGAATCTGAATGAACGATGATATCCGACGGAAACGGGTTAGCCGTTTTATAGCCACCCTCAACCAGGCCAACGAGCTTGGTCTGTCGGTTACCGAGGCCACAAAAGGCAGCCTGACACTGTGCCTGCCCTACAGTGACCGCATTATCGGTAACCCGGACACCGGGGTGATTCACGGTGGGGCCATCACCACACTGATGGATACCACGTCAGGGTGCGTGATCCTTTGTGCCCTGGAAGATTTTGAACTCTGCCCGACGCTGGACCTGCGCGTGGACTACATGCGCCCGGCCCAGCCCCGCAAGCCGGTTTATGCCCGGGCTGAAACCTACCGGGTAACCCGGAACATTATTTTTACCCGCTGTGAGGCGTTCCAGGAAGGCGGTGAAACCATCGCCAACTGCGTGGCCACCTTCATGCGTATCGGGAAGGATGCCAGCCCGAAACATTACCGGGACCTGATTACCGGGGGTGAAGAATGACCGATCCTGAAATCCTGCGTTACACCCAGGAGACCGGTGACTTCAGCCGCATGCTCAGCAGCATTCCCTATGCCACCTGGATTGGTCTTCAGTGTGAGCAGTTTGGAGACGACCTGATTTTCCGTCTGCCCTGCAAAGACTCCAACCTGGGTAATCCCATCCTGCCGGCCATCCACGGGGGCGTGATCGGTGGCTTCATGGAGATGTCCGCCAACATCTACCTGATCATGTCCCAGGAAAGTCTGCGCATGCCCCGTATCGTCGATTTTTCCCTGGATTATCTCCGCGCCGGCCTCAACCGGGAAACCTACGCCGAATGCCGTCTGACCCGCCAGGGCAACCGCGTTGCCAACGTGATGGTCAGCGCCTGGCAGAAATCCCGCTCGCAACCCATTGCGACTGCCAGGGCGCACTTCCTCCTCGAAGACTGATCTTGCCTATACTCCGGGGCTTGAAATGCCCCGGTGTGCCCCCACTTTTTGCTCAGACTGAGATTTTTGTGCAGGAGCGAGCACGGAGGCCGTTCCGAAACACGCTGTGAATACGTCCATGTACGCTCGGCTCCGCCATCCATGGCTCCGCACGGTTTCGGAACGGCCTCCGCGCTCACTCTCAAAACTATGAGGTAACTCGGGCACAACGCCGTGCCTGTTTATTCGTTTCAGGAGACTAAAACGCCATGACGGTTGAAGCCAATAAAGAAACGCTTGGATTCCAGACCGAAGTGAAGCAACTGCTTCACCTGATGATTCACTCGTTGTATTCCAACAAGGAAATCTTCCTTCGTGAGCTGATTTCCAACGCTTCAGATGCCGAAGACAAACTGCGTTTCGCAGCGCTGAAGGACGACAGCCTGTATGAAAGCGATCCTGAGCTGAAGATTCGCCTGGATTTTGACGAAGAGGCGAATACCGTCACGCTCACCGACAACGGTATCGGTATGACCCGTGACGATGTTATCCAGAATCTTGGCACCATTGCCCGTTCCGGTACGGCCGAATTCCTCCAGCAGTTGTCCGGCGATGAGAAGAAGGACAGCAAGCTGATCGGTCAGTTCGGTGTTGGGTTCTATTCGGCGTTTATTGTGGCCGACAAGGTGGATGTCTTCACCCGCCGCGCGGGCGCGCCTGCAGAAGAGGGTGTGCATTGGGAGTCCAAGGGCGACGGTGAGTTTTCCATCGAGCAGGTCAATCTGGATAACCGCGGCACCCAGATCGTCCTGCATCTGAAGCCAGATGCCAAGGAATTCGCCAACGGCTGGAAGCTGCGCAGTCTGGTGAAGAAGTACTCGGATCATATTTCCTTCCCGGTTGTCATGAAGGCCGAATCCGACGAAGGTGAGAAAAAGGACGAGTACGAAACCGTTAACGATGCGACAGCGCTATGGACACTGCCCCGTACCGAGATCAAGGACGAGGAGTACAAAGAGTTCTACAAGCACATCGCCCACGATTTTGAAGACCCGCTCACCTGGTCCCATAACAGGGTTGAAGGCAAGCTGGATTACACCAGCCTGCTGTATATCCCGGCCCGTGCACCGTTTGATCTGTACAACCGTGAAGCGCCTCGTGGCCTGAAACTGTACGTGCAGCGCGTGTTCATCATGGACGACGCCGAACAGTTCCTGCCGCTGTACCTGCGGTTTGCCAAGGGTGTGATTGATTCCAACGATCTGTCCCTCAACGTGTCACGTGAGATCCTGCAGAACGACAGCACCGTGGAAAGCATTCGCACCGCGCTCACCAAGCGGGTCCTGGATATGCTGTCCAAGCTGGCCAAGAAGGATTCCGAGCAGTATCAGAAGTTCTGGGGTGAGTTTGGCACGGTATTGAAGGAAGGCCCGGCGGAAGATTTCAGCAACCGCGAGAAAATTGCCGGCCTGCTGCGCTTCGCCTCTACCCACACCGGGGAAAGCACACAGAACGTGTCGCTGGATGACTACATCGGCCGGATGAAGGAAGGGCAGAAAAAGCTTTACTACATCACCGCCGACAACTTCACGGCGGCCAAGAGCAGCCCGCATCTGGAAGTGTTCCGCAAAAAGGGTATTGAGGTGCTGATCCTTACAGATCGCATCGACGAGTGGATGATGGGTTACCTCAGCGAATACGACGGCAAGCAGTTTGAGGACGTCGCTCGTGGCGACCTGGACCTTGGCGAAATCGAGACCGAGGAAGACAAGAAACACAAGGAAGAAGCCGCCGAAGAGCACAAGGACCTGTTGGAGCGCATCAAGAATGCCCTGAGCGACCGGGTGCAGGAGGTGCGTGTAACCAACCGCCTGACCGATTCACCGGCCTGTCTGGTGGTGGGCGATTTCGATATGGGCGCCCAGATGAAGAAGATCATGGAAGCCGCTGGGCAGAAGGTGCCTGACAGCAAACCGATCTTCGAGATCAATGTTGATCATCCGCTGGTCCAGCGACTGGAAAGCGAGAAGGGCGAAGAGCGGTTCAACGAGCTCTCTGCCGTTATCCTGGACCAGGCCACCCTGGCCAGCGGTGAGCAACTCCCGGACCCCGGGGCCTATGTCACCCGTCTGAACCGCCTGCTGCTTGAACTGGCGAACTGATCGCCAATGCAGCAGATTATTGTGGATATCAGCATCAGCCCTGATGAGTGGATCAAGCTCTATCAGGGCGTTGCCACGGATGTTCACACCACGGCCCGGGACGGACGCTCTGTCCGATTCCCGGCCCGTATCCTCTCCCGTTTTTACCTTCGCGATGGCATTCGCGGCAGTTTCCGCATCGTCTTTGACGACGCCGGCAAGTTTTCATCCATTGAGCGGCTCTGACCGACCAGCGCTCCATCCATAAATAAAAACTCTCACAAATTTATTTTTAATTAATTGTATTGAGCCATCGGTCCCGCGCTACGGTGGAGCTGTTCTCGTTAGGCAGGAGCAGATCCATGTCCAATGTAATGTCACTCAGTCGTTCAATCGCATGGCCGGACTTTTTAGACATTCTGGCGAGATATTCAAGTGATTACGCTTGTGCCCAGTAAGGCAGAGAGCCCGCAAACATTGTGGGAAATCCTATAGGCGCACGCTATCCGGGACATAAGAAATACTCAGAGCAGATTATTGGGTGTGTCCTATAGTTAGAAGTGCCTGAATCAAAGCAGTGTCGTTTTGCCAACCCCAATGAGGAGAGAAAAATGACAGACAACAACAGTGCGGGCGGAAAGTGTCCCGTAATGCACGGTTCAAACACTCAGGAAAAAGCCGACGTAGCTGGCTGGTGGCCTGAGAACCTCAATCTCGACATCCTTCATCAGCACGACCGCAAAACCAATCCTCTTGGTGAAGACTTCGACTACCGGGAAGAAGTGAAAAAGCTTGATCACGAAGCCCTCGAAAAAGACATGCACGAGCTGATGACCAACAGTCAGGAATGGTGGCCTGCCGATTGGGGGCATTACGGCGGCCTGATGATTCGACTGGCGTGGCACGCCGCTGGAACCTATCGCCTGGCCGACGGTCGTGGTGGTGCCGGCACCGGTAACCAGCGGTTCGCTCCGCTGAACTCCTGGCCCGACAACGGCAACCTCGACAAGGCACGCCGCCTTCTGTGGCCGCTTAAGAAAAAATACGGCAACAAGGTGAGCTGGGCCGACCTGTTTATCCTGGCCGGTAATGTTGCCTATGAGTCGTTTGGCCTGAAGACCTTCGGTTTCTCTTATGGCCGCGAGGACATCTGGCATCCGGAAAAAGACATCTACTGGGGCGCGGAAAAAGAGTGGCTGGCGCCGTCTGACAGCCGTTATGAAGACGTCGACAAGCCCGACACCATGGAGAACCCGCTCGCTGCAGTGCAAATGGGCCTGATTTATGTGAATCCTGAGGGCGTGAACGGTGTGCCGGATCCGCAGAAGACCGCGGAGCAGGTGAGAACGACCTTTGCCCGCATGGCGATGAACGATGAAGAAACCGCAGCGCTGACCGCTGGCGGCCATACGGTGGGCAAGGCTCACGGTAATGGCGACGCCGATGCCCTCGGCCCGGAGCCGGAAGGGGCTGACGTTGAAACCCAGGGCTTTGGCTGGATGAACCCGAACCTCGACGGCAAGGCGACCAACGCGGTTACCTCTGGCATCGAAGGTGCCTGGACCTCGAATCCGACCAAGTTCGACATGGGCTACTTTGATCTGCTGTTTGGCTACGAGTGGCAGCTGACCAAGAGCCCGGCTGGTGCAAACCAGTGGGAGCCGATCGACATCAAAGAAGAGCACATGCCGGTTGATCCGACTGATCCGTCCGTCCGTCGCAAGCCGATGATGACCGATGCCGACATGGCAATGAAAGTCGATCCGAAGTACCGCGCAATCTGCGAGAAGTTCATGGCAGATCCCGAGTACTTCAAAGACTGCTTCGCCCGTGCCTGGTTCAAGCTGACCCACCGCGACATGGGGCCCAAGTCCCGCTATATCGGACCGGGTGTGCCTGATGAAGATCTGATCTGGCAGGATCCTGTTCCCCAGGGCGAGACCAATTACATTGAGGAAGTGGTCAAGCAGAAGATTGCCGGGGCCGGATTGAGCCTGAACGAGCTGATCTGCACCGCGTGGGACAGTGCCCGTACTTTCCGCGGCTCAGACATGCGTGGTGGTGCAAACGGTGCGCGGATTCGCCTGGCGCCCCAGAAGGACTGGGAGGGTAACGAGCCCGATCGTCTGGATAAGGTGCTGAAGGTTTACGAGCAGATTTCGGCTGACACTGGCGCCAGCGTTGCTGACGTTATCGTGCTTGGCGGTAACCTTGGCATCGAGATGGCAGCCAAAGCAGCCGGCCACGAGGTTCACGTACCCTTCTTGAAGGGACGTGGTGACGCTACCGACGAGATGACGGATGCCGAATCCTTCGATCCGATGGAGCCGCTGGCGGATGGCTTCCGCAACTGGCAGAAGAAGGACTACGTGGTCAAGCCGGAAGAAATGCTTCTGGATCGTGCCCAACTGATGGGACTGACAGCGCCTGAAATGACCGTCCTGCTGGGTGGCATGCGGGTGCTCGGTACCAACTACGGCGGCACCAAGCACGGCGTATTCACCGATCGCGTTGGCCAGTTGACCAATGATTTCTTCGTCAATCTGACTGATATGTCGAATCGTTGGGAGCCGACTGGCAAGAACTCGTACAACATCGTGGATCGCAACAGTGGCAATACCAAGTTCACTGCGACCCGTGTTGATCTCGTGTTCGGTTCCAACTCGATCCTGCGTGCCTACGCAGAAGTGTATGCCCAGGACGACAACGAAGAGAAGTTCGTGAAAGACTTCGTTGCAGCCTGGAGCAAGGTCATGAACGCCGACCGGTTCGACGTCGAATAAGACCTGTAAGCAAGCGATTGGACACCCCGGTTTCGGGGTGTCCGTCTATCAACTTCCCGCCAAATTCCTTACAATCCGCTCCGTGTGATTTTTGATCAGTCTCACCCCGAACAGACCCTGTAATTGCTGGAGCACTCATGCGCATCATTCTCGCCCCAATGGAAGGGCTGGTTGACGCACCCATCCGTGAAACCCTTACCGGGGTAGGCGGCATCGACCGTTGCGTAACGGAATTCGTTCGTGTCACCCATGGTATGCTGCCACCGAGAGTGTTCTACAAATACGCCCCCGAATTGTACAACCGGTCGCTCACTCAAGTGGGCACCCCCGTTGCCGTTCAGCTGCTGGGTTCAGACCCTCACCAGATGGCGCGCCACGGCGTGCGTGCGGCTGAACTCGGCGCCACCCAGGTGGATATCAACTTTGGTTGCCCGGCCAAAACGGTCAACAAGCACAAGGGTGGCTGTGTGTTGATGCGCGAGCCGGAGCTTATGCATGAGATCGTGGCTGCTGTGCGTCAGGCTGTGCCAGCGCATGTGCCGGTCACAGCCAAAATGCGGCTGGGGTATGACGACCGATCCATGGGTGTGGCTTGTGCCCAGGCATTGGAAGCGGCAGGCGCGGCAGAGATTGTCATTCATGCCCGCAGCAAAGTAGACGGGTATAAGCCGCCGGCCTATTGGGAGGAAATCGCCCGGGCCCGGGAAGCTGTCAAAACCCACATAATTGCCAATGGCGAAATCTGGAGTGTCGCGGACTACTGGCGTTGCCGTGAGGTGTCCGGCTGCGATGACGTGATGATTGGCCGTGGCCTGATCGCCCGGCCAGACCTCGCCCAGCAGATCAAGGCCAGCCAGCAGGGCAAAACGGTGCCGGATATGACCTGGCCGGAAGCTGTCGCCCTGGTTCGTGAGTACGCTACGGTTCTTCAGGGCTGGCTTGAGGACCGCTATGTGACCGGTCGTATCAAACAATGGCTTAACTTTCTCCGCCAGGGTTTCGCCGAGGCAGAGGCGCTCTGGCCCGAGGCCCGGAAAATCCGTCAGGTGGCGCCCATGATGGCATGCCTGGAACAGCGGGTTATCCTGACGGACTCCCGCGCTGCCTGATCCTCATTCAAGCGCACTGACTCAATCCCCACGCGTTGACCTTCCCGCCGCCTAAACTGGTATCAACGGGATTGTCGTTCGTATCAATACCGGTACCAATAAAAAACGAGTGGGAGGACGAACAACATGTTCAGAGCAGGTTTGCGCAACACGATGGCCTTTGCCGGAGTGTCAGTCGGTATGCTAGTGGGCGCCGCTATGCCGGCTGCCGCCGACGACCACGTGGTGAAAGTCACACCCCTGGGAAGCCACGATGGTGAGTTCTGTGGCCGGGACCGGGCGCTGGTCTTTGAAGATCCCAATGGCACCCGAATTCTCTATGACGCCGGCAGAACGGTCGCCGGTCCGGATGATCCCCGACTGGGCAAAATTGATGTTGTTCTGGTTTCCCACATGCATGGGGACCATGTGGGTGATCAGCGCATCAGCAAGACCAATCAGGGCACGTGCGGATCTCCAGACACCGGCGTTTCAACATTGCCACAATCCAACACTGTTGATATTGCGGTAAAACACGGTTCAAAAATTGTTACGGGTAGCGAAATGCCCGCCTTCTTTGCCGCCAAGCTGAAAGATGCCGGCGGTGATCCTGCAAACTCGCTGTTGGTTCGGTTCGGTGGCGAGCGTGAGGTTGGCGGAGTGGCAATTACGACCGTGCCGGCTGTGCACAGCAATGGCGTATCGCCTTCGTTCCTCACCGGGCCACTGGCAGAGTATCTGGCTGCCGCGGGTGTTGGCGCCAGTGTCGGACCACCCACGGGCTACGTGCTCAGGTTCTCCAACGGCCTGGTGGTCTACCTGTCCGGTGACACTGGCATTACTGCCGAGCAAAGACTGGTCGTGAAGGATCACTACGGTGCAGGGCTTGTGGTGATGAACATCGGTGATACGTTCACCACCGGACCGAAACAGGCCGCCTACGTAATCAATGACCTCGTGCAACCGAAGGCGGTTATCGCCTCCCACGCCAACGAACCTGCGACCTCCGGTGGCATGGTGCAGGAAGGAACGCGCACGGCTCTGTTCCGGGATTCAGTGACAGTGCCGGTTCATGTGCCCCTCAGTGGCCGCACCATGGCGTTCAATGGCATGGCGAGCTGCGTCTCCGGCTGCAACTGAGGAAACACGGGCACGCAGGGCTGTTGCCGGTCAGTCTTCCATCTCCGGTCGGTAATGGCCCGCGCGAGCGGCACCGTTCAGGCGGGCCCGCTTCAGCATTGCTGCCTGAGCCTCCGGACCATTATCCAGATTGCCGGCCCAGGCCTTCTGTGCCGGTTCCTGCAAAGCCCGTCCGTAAGAGAAGCTCAACTCCCAGGGCTGCGCGCCCATGCTGTTCATGGCGTTCAGATTGAGAGTGGCTTCTTCCGGTGTCTGGCCGCCCGAGAGGAAGAAAATGCCGGGTACCGCAGCCGGTACCGCCCTGCGAAAAACATCGAGAGTCGCTGTCGCCACGGCTTCCGGGGATGCCTTCGGGCTTTCCTTGCCCGGCGTCACCATGCTGGGTTTGAGGATCATGTATTCCAGTGCCACCTTGTGTCGGTAAAGGGCGTGGAACACCTCCCGAATCACCGCCTCGCTGACTTCCGCGCAGCGCTCGATGGAATGGTTGCCATCAATCAGTACTTCCGGCTCAACGATCGGCACGATACCCAGGGACTGGCAGATCGCCGCATAGCGGGCGAGAACCTCGGCATTCGCCTCGATCGCCTGCCGTGAGGGCAGGGTGTCCGATATATGGAACACATCCCGCCACTTGGCGAACCGGGCCCCCTGGTTTTTGTAGATCTCCAGGCGGTCCTCCAGACCATCCAGGCCAAAGGTGATTTCATCACCCGGGGCATTCACAAGAGGGCCTTTGCCCTTGTCTACCTTTATGCCCGGCACAATGCCTTTGCTGGCCAGCAGCTTTGGCATGGGAACATTATCCAGGCTCTGCTGGCCGAGAGTCTCTTCAAACAGAATGACCCCGCTGATGAATTCTCCGAGCCCGGAAGCCGAGAAAATAAGGCTTCGGTACTCCCGGCGCATATCTTCGCTCGACTCCACGCCAACGGCCTTGAAACGCTTGGCAATGGTCGGGTGGCTTTCATCCGCCGCGAGAATTCCCTTGCCGGGCTGAACCAGTTCCCGGACGGTAGAGTTGAGTTCTTCCTGAATGGTCATGGTGAGCTCCTGGTTGATCCTTGAAAGTCTGTTGGTCGTTCGGCCAGCCACTCTATTGTAGACGTTGAATAGCGGTCTGGAATTTGATCTGCGCTAAGGCAGAAACCGATCTCCTGAATTAGGCTGTAGATGATAACAACAGGAAAACGGGAAGACCTGAATATGAAAACCGTTGTCAGCGTCAGCCAGGGATCTGGTGAGTACGATTATGATATCGAGACGTCGTTTCTTGGGCAGCCTTTCCGGATTATCCGGATCGGTACGGAAGGCGATCTTTCCCGGGCCGAGGCGGTTCTGGAGTCCGTGCATCCGCAGGCAGATGCCATCGGTCTGAGCATGGTACACGATCATTACGAGGTGGGCCGGGAGCAGCTTGAACACCCGGATACTGCCCGCCTTGAGGCCTGTGTGCCGGATAAGCCGGTAACCACCGGTGCCGGGTTGCGGGCTATCCTGCAGGAATGGGCTGTGCGTCATACCCAGTCTGAGCTCGGGCATTTCTTCGACAATGCCCGGGTGCTCTTTTTGAATGGGCAGGCCGGTTACCGGATTGCCAGGGCCCTTTCCGAACATACCGAGAATCTCTTCTTTGCCGATCCTTACACGGATTTCGGAGTGCCCAGGCTGCTGACTTCCCTGAAACAGCTGGAAACCTATACCTCGCTCACTGCACCCATCATGTTCAGGCCTGCGGCGGTGAAAGCGGTTGAAACCATTCTCCGAACACCGCTGTATCGTTTGGGTGAGAACCTGGTGAAAGGTTCGCTCCATCACGCGGTCTCCGAGGCTCATGTCATCGTGGCTTCGATAGGCGACCTGGAGAATTTCACGGCGAAAGAGCTGGATGGAAAAACCGTGATCACCTCGCGGGTAACGGACGCGGCTATGGACTGGATGCGTTCGCGCAAGGTTGCCATGGTAGTGGATTACAGTCCCTGGCTGGAGGGCCGCCCCGTTGGCGTGAATGTGATGGAGGCGATGATCAGTGCGGCGCTTTCCAGGACGCCGGACCAGTTGGGCCCCGATGACTATCTGGATGTTATTCAGAGCCTGCAGATTGAGCCGCGAATCCTTTACCCGAACGGTTATCGCCGGGTTAACCGGTTTGCGTTTGTCATTCACCCCCTGTCGCAGCAATACCTCACCAAAACACCGCCCCTGGACTGGGTTGCCAACGTATCGCCGCCTGTGGTCATGAACCTGGTGGAAAAGGCCATCGCGTATTCGCCACCGTTCATCTACTCCAAGGTATCCGGAATCCGGTCACCCAATGGCGATGAGGTGGAGGGCTGGCTCATTACCGTTGGTGGCACACCTCGGGAAATCATGGCCCACGGGCCGGAATTTACCTACGCCCGGTTGCTGCAGGCGGCCAAACTGGCCAAGAAACTCGGCGCCCAGATCATGGGCCTGGGTGCGTTTACCAAGGTCGTGGGTGATGCCGGTATAACGGTGGCCAAGCGGGCGCCGCTGCCGATCACGACCGGCAACAGCTACAGCGCATCCGGTGCCCTGTGGGCGGCCCATGACGCCATGAAGAAAATAGGGCGGGTGAGTATTGGCCCCAGTGGCAAAGCGGCCGGCAAGGCTATGGTGGTGGGCGCTACGGGTGCTATCGGGTCGGTCTGCGCCAGATTGCTGGCCAAGGCAGTGGACGAGATTTATCTGGCGGCACCGGAGCCGGCCAAACTGCTGGCTCTCAAGGAAAGCATCGAACAGGAAACGCCGGGTGCCATCGTACATGTTGCCGGCTCTGCCGAACGCGATCTGGCCGACATGGACATGATCGTGACCGCCACCTCCGGGGCCGGCAAACGTATCCTGGATATCATGAAAGTGAAGCCGGGCTGCGTCATAACCGACGTCGCCCGCCCACTGGATATCCCGGCGGAGGATGTCGCCAAGCGGCCGGATGTGCTGGTGATCGAATCTGGCGAGATTCAGCTACCGGGTGAAGTGCATATGAAAGACATCGGGCTTCCGAAAGGCATTGCCTATGCCTGCCTGGCGGAAACCATCGTGCTTGCTCTGGAAGCGCGTTTCGAGAACTTCACTCTCGGGCGGAATATCGAGTGGGAAAAAGTGCGGGAGATTTACAAGCTGGGGCTGAAGCATGGCATGAAGCTGGCCGCCATTTCCGGGGTGAACGGTGTGTTCACCGAGGAGGACTTCGAACGGGTTCGAGTCCTGGCGGCCAGCGAAGAAGCACCTCAGGCAGAAGGATCAAGCACACCGGCGTAGCGAACGCCGCTGAGCAGGGCCATCTCCCGATGCCAGGTGGACAGGTCATCTATGTTCAGTTTGCTCAGGCTGTCGTGGCCACAGGCTCGTGCCATCACCTGCATCAGTGAGACAGAGGCCTCAAGGAAGTTCCGCAGCTGTTTGGCAGACTGGTCGACGTTCAACCGTTGGCGCAGGTCCTTGTTCTGGGTCGCAATGCCTGCCGGGCAATTGTTGGTGTTACAGATACGGGCTGCAACACAGCCGATGGACTGCATGGCACTGTTGGCAACGGCAATACCGTCAGCGCCCAGCGCCATGGCCTTCACAAAATCGATAGGGACCCGCAGGCCACCGGTAACGATCAATGTGACCCGTCCGCTTGCGCCGCGGTCATCCAGATAGCGCCGCGCACGCGCCAGGGCAGGAATGGTGGGCACACTGATGTGATCACGGAAGATCTCGGGTGCAGCGCCGGTGCCGCCGCCACGGCCGTCGAGAATGATGTAGTCGGCGCCGGCATCCAGGGCGAATTGCACATCCCGCTCGATGTGATTGGCGCTCAGCTTGAAGCCGACGGGAATACCTCCGGTCACTTCCCGAACATGGCTGGCGAAGCGCTGGAAATCCTCAACTGAGCGCAAATCGTCGAAAGTGGGTGGGGAGTTGGCCGGTTCGCCCTCAGGAATATTGCGCACCTCTGAGATCTTGCCGGTGTTCTTGTTGCCCGGCAAATGGCCACCGGTGCCGGTCTTGGCGCCCTGGCCACCCTTGAAGTGAAACGCCTGCACTTTCTTGAGCAATTCTTCCTTGTAACCGAACTTGGCGCTGGCCAGCTCGTAGAAGTATCGGGAATTTTCCTGTTGCTCCTCGGGCAGCATGCCGCCCTCGCCAGAGCAGATGCCGGTGCCGGCTAGCTCGGCGCCACGAGCGAGGGCAATCTTGGCCTCCTCCGACAACGCGCCGAAGCTCATGTCGGAAACGAATAGCGGCATGCTCAGTGTCAGTGGCTTGCGGGCTTCAGGCCCGATTACCAGTTCGGTCGAGACGTCGGCGTCGTCTGCCAGCGGCTTACTGGCCATCTGCGCCACCATCAGTTGGAGGTCGTCCCAGTGGGGCAGGGTGTGGCGGGGCACGCCCATGGCAGTTGTCGGACCATGGTGGCCCATACTGCTCAGCCCCTCACGGGCCAACTTATGAATAAATTCAACGGTGGGTTCTTCTTTGGTGGATTTGGCCTTCGGCGCATCACCGGATTCCTCGTCGCCATCATCGTCTGACTCCGGCGCCTCCTTGCCAACCTGGTCATCGCTGAACTGCTGGTGAGTGCCGTCACAATAAGGCGCGCTTCCGGTCTGTTTACACTGGCACAGAACCGCCTCTTCGTCTTTTTCGGCCTTGAAGACCTTGGGCTTGAACCCCGTATCTCCGTGGGAACCGTCGCAGAACGGCTGGTTGTTGGAACGGCCACAAACGCAGAAGGCGTATTCCTCGCCTTTTTTCAGGCTGACTTTCTTGGGCTTGTTATCAGCGATCACCGGATTGCTCATTGCAAGGCTCCTTGTTTGGCGCATGCCACAAATGTACAAGGGTGTACGGGCATTAAACGCAAATAGGCTACTTGTAATGATCAAGTGTGGATCAGGACTGACCGCGCCGCCAATGCGGCGCGGCTCGCTCGGCGTCCGATTACGGCTGCAGGCCCGCCCTGGCTGCACGCGCCGCGTGCAGCTTCCGGTAGCTCTCGATCAACCGCTGATGCTTCTCCAGCCCATCCAGTTGCATGTTCGTGGCTTCCAGGCCGTGGAAACGAACGCTGCCATCCACTGAGCCAACAACAGCTTCCATGGTTTCCTCGCCGAACATGCGGGTGAAGTTGGTGATGTAGTCGTCCAGCTCCATTTCGTCGTCAAGGGTGACTTCGAGAACCGCATACATGGCTCGGTAGAACAGACCGCGCTCAACGGTGTTGTCGTTGAACTGAAGGAACATGTCGACGAATTCCAGGGCTTCTTCATGCCACTGCAGGGCAAGGCAGATCAGGATCTTCAACTCAAGGATCGTGAGTTGGCCCCAGATGGTGTTTTCATCGAACTCCACGCCGATCAGGGTGATGATCGTCATGTAGTTGTCCAGCTGGCTGGCTTCCAGGCGTTCCACCAGATCGGCCAGTTGCTCATCGTCCAGGCGGTGCAGGTTGAGGATGTCTTCCCGATAGTCCAAAGCCATGTTGGTGTTGTCCATGATCAGGTCTTCCACCGGATACACCTCGGAATAGCCTGGAACCAGGATTCGGCAGACCGGCGCGCCCAGTTCCTCGTAAACGGCGACATACACTTGCTTGCCCAGTTCCTCGAGGATACCGAACAGACACTCGGCTTCCTCGGCGTTGGTGCCGGAAAAATCCCATTCAACGAAATCATAATCGGACCTGGCGCTGAAAAACCGCCAGGAAACAACGCCGGTAGAGTCGATGAAGTGCTCCACAAAGTTGTTTGGCTCGGTCACTGCCAGGCTGTTGAAGGTGGGCGCCGGCACATCATTGAGGCCCTCGAAGCTGCGGCCCTGCAGGAGTTCGGTCAGGCTTCGCTCAAGGGCCACTTCAAAGCTCGGGTGAGCGCCGAAAGAGGCGAACACGCCGCCCGTTCGCGGGTTCATCAGGGTAACGCACATTACCGGGAACTGGCCGCCGAGGGAGGCGTCCTTTACCAGAGTCGGGAAACCCTGGGCTTCCAGGGCTTCAATGCCTTCCAGGATGTCCGGGTATTTTTCCAGTACCTCCCGGGGCACGTCCGGAAGGGCAATTTCCTCTTCGATAATCTGCTTCTTTACCGCCCGTTCGAAAATCTCCGACAGACACTGAACCTGTGCTTCGTTCAGGGTATTGCCCGCACTCATGCCGTTGCTGAGAAACAGGTTCTCAATCAGGTTGGAGGGGAAATACACCACCTCGCCATCCGATTTTCGCACGTAGGGCAGGGAGACAATGCCCCGGTCGGCTCTGCCGGAGTTGGTATCAATCAGATTGGAGCCGCCAAGCTCGCCGTCCGGGTTGTAGATGGCGAGGCAGTGGTCATCCAGAATACCTTCCGGCAGCTCGTCGTTGGGGCCCGGCTTGAACCACTTTTCGTTCGGGTAGTGGACGAAGTCGCTGTTGGCGATGTCCTCACCAAAGAACTGATCGTTGTAGAAAAAGTTGCAGCTGAGCCGCTCGATAAATTCGCCCAGGGCAGAGCACAGGGCGCTTTCCTTGGTAGCTCCCTTGCCATTGGTGAAGCACATGGGTGAGGCAGCATCGCGAATGTGCAGGGACCACACGTGCGGCACAATGTTGCGCCAGGAGGCAATCTCGATCTTCATGCCCAAGTCTTCAAGGATGCCAGTCATGTTGGCGATGGTCTGCTCCAGGGGCAGGTCCTTGCCTTCGATAAAGGTCTGGGTGCCGCCTTCCGGCTGGGTCATCAGCAGTGCCTGGGCGTCCGCGTCCAGGTTCTCGACGGTTTCAATCTCGAAGGTCGGGCCGGTCTGGACCACTTTTTTCACGGTGCAGCGGTCGATCGAGCGCAGGATGCCCTGGCGGTCTTTCTCCGAAATGCCCTCGGGCAGCTCCACGGAAATCTTGAAGATCTGGTTGTAGCGATTCTCCGGGTCCACGACGTTGTTCTGGGACAGGCGGATGTTCTCGGTGGGAATGTCCCGCGCGAGACAGTAAACCCGAACAAAGTAGGCCGCACACAGGGCAGAGGACGCCAGGAAGTAATCGAACGGGCTGGGCGCCGAGCCGTCGCCCTTGTAGCGAATCGGCTGGTCCGTTACGACCGTGAAATCGTCAAACTTGGCTTCAAGTCTGAGGTTCTCGAGAAAGTTGACGTTGATTTCCATTGCAGAGAGTCCTGGATCGGAGAATTTGGCGCGCCATGGTTTTTAATGGCGGCCATTATCCAGTTTTTGCAGGCGTTCGTCTTGGTCGGTCTTCTACGGATGATGTAACGCCAGCTCGACGGCCTGAGCTGCGTGAATCTCCGTGGTGTCGTAGAGGGGAACCCCGGTATCCGCCTGCTTGATCAGCAAGCCGATCTCGGTGCAGCCCAGGATCACCGCCTGCGCGCCGCGCTCGGAAAGCGAGCTGACAATATCGAGGTAGATGTCGCGCGAGTCCGGCTTGATCTCTCCCAGGCAAAGCTCCTCGTAGATAACACGATGCACCTCGTCCCGCTGGATTTCATCCGGCGTGAGAACGTCGATACCGGCGGCCTCCAGTCGGTCCCTGTAGAACGCCTGTTCCATGGTAAATCGCGTGCCCAGCAGGCCTACCCGGTTGATTCCATCATTCTTCAGCACCTGAGCTGTGGCATCTGCTATGTGTAGCAACGGGATCTCGATCGCCTGTTCAATTTCAGGAGCAACCTTGTGCATAGTGTTGGTGCCGATCACCAGGAAATCCGCGCCGGCCCTCTGCAATGACAAGGCGGCGTCGGAAAGAATGTCGGCAGTAGCGGGCCAATCACCTTTGTGTTGAAGCGCTTCGATCTCGGCGAAATCCACGCTGAAGAGCACCAGCTTCGCCGAATGCAGCCCGCCCAGTCGGCCTTTGACCCCCTCGTTGAGGAGTCGGTAGTAGGTTTGGGTGGATTCCCAGCTCATGCCGCCGAGAAGGCCAATCGTTTTCATGGGTAATCTCCTTATTATCCGCTAATTGTCACGATAATCAGCGCCACTGCATAGACCGAGAGCATCAGGGCGCTTTCAAACCCGATCTTGCCAATTCCATAGCGTTGGCGCCGGACCATTCCCATTAACAACGTGGCTGTCATCAGTATGCTGACAAGCCCCCAGGTCATCTGTATCGGGGTAATGTCGTGATAGATGGAACCGCCAGGGTAGCCCACATCGGCTGAAGCGATCACCAGCATATTAAAACAGTTGGTGCCGAATATATTGCTTACCGCCAGGGTCAGCGCGTTCCTGCGGATGGCAGCAATGGTGGTGACCAGCTCGGGTGAGGAGGTAGCGAGCGCGGTAAACAGGCCGCCAATCAGGGTATCGGACAGGCCCGTTTCATCGCTGATTACCTTGGCCCCCTCCATCAAAACCCAGCCGGCGACGCCTGTAATTGCGGCCAGAATAATAAAGCTGACCCAGGCCTGGACAAGGCCACCGCGAAGATAATGGTCAGGCTTGTCGGGAACGGTTTGGCGGGTCAGTCGGGGAAACCACATGGGTTTACTGTCTGTTTTGCGAACCAGGTGAAGCCCGAAAAGATACGCTGCCGTAATCACGGGAGTGATTGGGTGAATGCCCCATATGGAAACCGGTGGGCTGGCAATCGCCAGGAGTGGCAAGGTGAGCAAAACGATCAACAACGCAGCCAGCATAAGGTTGGTGGACGATGCAGCCGCGTGCTCCAGGTTGGCTTTCCGGTACATGATGTCGGCAATGCCCAGAAACACCAGGTTCGCAGCCATGCTGCCCATGACATTGCTCATGGCCAGATCCGGCCTTGAATCCAGCGCAGCGCTGAGGGTGGCGGCGAAGTCCGGTAGTGACGTTACTCCAGCCAGCAGAAAGATCCCGAACAACGCCTCTCCAAGGCCCGTTCGATCGGCCAGCTCATCCGCCACCCGGGCAAGCCGGCTGCCAGCTGTCACAATAACGACGGATGCGATGGCAAAAGCGATGATCCCGGTAGTCAGTGATGGAAACACTCAAGGCCCCAGACTGTTGTGATTGCATGAATTTCTTACGGTAACTATAGCGGCCCGGGAATGGCCAGGGCGGATATCGATGCCCGCAGAAGTATTCTGGCTTCTATATTGGCTGCAGGAAGCACCGGTAACAGGTTCAGAGCAAATCGGAAAATGGTCGGTCCCTGGATTTTCTTCGGTGAGATGGGCCTGTTTCGGTTTTCCACTGATGCCACGCCTTGTATCCAGGTGTCGATGTCTACAGTGTTAAGTAGAGCCACTTCTCAAAGAAGGAGGGGAGCCAGTATCCATGGAGCCCGTCACCAAGAAACCCTGTATCGACGTCTGCGAGTTCAACAAGAAGGCCATCTGCAAAGCCTGCGGCCGAACCCGTCAGGAGAAGAAAGAGTGGAAACAGCTGTCACCGGAACAGAAGCAGGCGATCTGGACACGTATTTTGGAGTCTCACGGCTCGGGTAAAGGAAAGAATCCCAAGGCATTGCGCGAGTTGTACGAGAAGGCCAAAAAGAAGAAAAAGAAGAGCTGATCGCCGCGGAAATGTTCGGGTTGCGGCGATCAGAGACCTCAGGGTGAAGTGTTAGAAACGATACTTGGCGTTTGCGTTCACAGTGCGCCGCTCGCCGTATCCGCAGTCTGCACCTTCGGAGCGGCACCAGGTGATGTACTCGTCATCGGCCAGGTTTTTGGCATCTACGGTGAAGTCCCAGTTCTGCCAGGTGTAGCCAATCATGGCGTCGTAGAGGGTAACGGAAGGAACGACGGGCCCGCCTCCTGAGCCAACGTTGTCACCCACGTAGCGCACCCCGGCACCGACCCGCCAGTTGTTGGCGATGTAGAGCTGGTTCCACCAGGAAGCCTGACGCTCGGCCACATAGGGGAGCCGGTTGCCAGAGGCGTCATCCCTGGCATTCAGATCGGTGTAGGCCAGTTGGGTTTCGAAACGCTGCCACCGCTTGTTCACCTGCAGCTCCCAGCCGTCGATCACCGCGCCGGTCTGCTCAACACCTCCGGGGGTGCTGCCGTCGCTGATCCGGTTCTCCTGGGTAATATCGAAGTAGGCTGCAGTAATGCCAAGGGACTGGTCCTGGGACACGTACTTCACGCCCGCTTCCTGTTGGTCGCCGGTGGTGGGTTCCAGTGTGTTGGCCGCGGCGGTGCCATCGGTACCGAGGTTCATGCTGAAGGCTTCAGCGTAGCTGATGTACGGAGAAATCCCGTTTTCGAATCGGTACATCAAGCCCGCCCGACCAGTGGTGGCCTCCTCGTCGCTGACGGTATCTGATCCGGAGACGGCCAGGCGGCGGTTCTCGGCCCAGTCGTGGCGAAGGCCGGCCGACACGACGACGTTGCCGATCTCGATGTGATCGGCAATGTAGAGGCCGATTTGCTCAATCTCGTTGTCCGGCCGGTCGGTCGGATTGATGGCACCGTCGTTCAGGTTGCCGTACTGTGGATCATATACATCGAAGGTGCCACCCAGGCCATAACCGTAAAAGTAATTGTCCTGTTTCCAGAGCGCGTCCTGGCGGTCGGCGCCGATAATCAGACGATGGCGGGTCATGCCCAGCTCAACATCACCCTCAAGGCGAGCGTCCATGTTGAAAATGCGGGTTTCAGCATCTGCCGTGTAAATGGTACGCGGCACTTCGCCATTGGCGTCGGGAACGCTTGGAATGGTTATCCAGTGTTCGCGGTTTTCGGTACTGGAGCGGCTGTAGCGAGCAGTGGCGGAAAGCGCCCAGTTGGTATTCAGTTGATGATCAACAAACAGGGTAGCTTCGGTCTTCTCCCGATCATAACGATCCCATCCTGGCTCCCCAACGAATCGCTCAGAGCCGATAAACCCTTGCGATCCTGGCTCCAGGGTGCCGGCCTGTGGCAGGAACTGAGCGGATACCTGGCCTTTGTTCTCCTGGCGGTTGAGGAGCAGGGTAACGCTTGTGTCATCGGTTGCGCGCCAGGTCAGGGAAGGGGCGAGCACGTAGCCATCGTCTTCCACATAATCCACCTGGGTGTCACTATCGCGTCCCAGTGCGATAAAACGGTACAGCAAATCACCGCTCTCGTTGACGGGGCCGGTTACATCCACGGCCAGCTGCTTACGATTAAACGTGCCGTACTGGGCCCAGATCTCGCCGCCCTGTTCCTCTTCCGGGAGCTTGGATACCCCATTGATGATGCCGCCCAGGTCACTCTGTCCATAAAGCATGGACGAGGGGCCTTTGAGCACTTCGATGCTCTCGAGTGCGTACACATTGGTGCGCACGGTGTTGTAGGAACCGTAGATCTGACGCAGACCATCCAGATAGCGCCCGGCATCAACACCACGAACTTTTGCAGAATCGATTCGGGTGTCAAAACCAAAGTTGCCTGCGTAGACCCCCGGTGTGTAGAGCAGGGCATCCTGTATGTTCTTGGCTCCGAAATCTTCGATGAAGCTGCGATCGACGATTGAGACCGAATAGGGTTGCTCTTCAACCGGAACGTTCAGTTTTCCAACGGCCGGCGTTTTTTCCAGAGGCATATAGTCCGGAGCGGTAATCGCATCAGAAACCACATCGAGAGCTTCGAGTGTGGTCGCGTCGTTGGTTTGCGATTGCGCCATGGCCAGAGAGCTTGCGCCGAGGAGTGAAACCAGTGCTGCAGAGCTGCAGCGTCGGGAGCGAATGACTATCATACAAAAATACGCCTTCGTTGTTAATGCGGAGGCGAACGATAACAATTATCATTAAATAAACAAGAGGTAATGAAATCGCGTGACAAGATCAGTCGATAGTAAACGAGAGGATTCTCGAGAGGTGGCTGTAGGGCAGGCCACTCTCCTCATGCCAGAGATTAAACGCTTCCTGCGCCTGCATCAGCCCTTTCTTGCTGGTGGGTGAGGCATCCAAAACCTCTTCCCTATGCAGCGCGGCAATAACATCCCGTGAAAGGATAAAGCCGTCCCAACCCACTCGCCGCAAAAAGTACTGGGCGCTGTTGCCACCGAGCCTCGCTCCGTTGCGTTTAAGCCACATCAGCAGGCCGGCCTGGTCACTGCTGGGCCAATCGGCGAGGAACTTGCCAAAGCTGCCGTGTTCCCGGGAGGCATCGACAATCATCCGCGCATTTTCGGGAACGGTCTGAATTTTCTGAGCGTTCCTGACGATGCGTTCGTCGCCCGCCAAACGCTCAAGCACTTCGGGAGGAACCTGCTGCCAGTAAAGCGGTACAAAACCTTCGAACGCCTCTTCAAACTTCGGCCATTTGTTTTCGATCACCCGCCAGACGAAACCGGCCTTGAAGATGCACCGGGTGATTTCCGAAAGGTATCGATCATCACCAAGAGCCTCAAGCTCGCCGGGTGCCGCCACTCTCGGCAGCCGTGCGCGAACCTCGCTCTCGCCGCCTTTCTGAAGAACGGCCTGTTCGTAGATGCGGGAAAAGGACATAGCGGTCTCTGAATCAGTCCAGTGTGTTAAGTGATTTTTTCCGGCCAATGTGCGACAGGCCAATAATCAGGGTTCCGAGCAACCCGAGGGCAGGGCGCACAATCAACCGGAATACCCAACTGCCGATGTACAACACCGGCAGTAGTATCAGCATCCACCCGAGAAACTGCACCAGCTTTACCGGGTAGCCCATTACTTCCGCTACCTCTGCCAGGACGTCATTGATGATACCGGGGTGTGTGACCACCAGATACCCCACGCCAATCACAGCGGGCCATTTTGCGTAGCGGGCGGTCGTCATCAGCATGCGCCCGCTAGTCGTGAGACGAGCGGCCAGTGCTGCGGACCGGGTACCCCTGGCAGCGCCTCTGGATGAAACAGCGACAGCCCGTCCTACCCGAAGTACCTTCAACGCGCTGGCAAAAACCAGAACATCCACCGACGCCCAGCCGATATCAGAGGCGGTCACGTCGTCACCGGTGCGGTGCTGAATCTCAAGGTTGCGTATACCACTTGCGAAGAACTGGTTGATGTTCTCCAGCACCCGTTCGGTTCGAACCCAGATGACGTCGCCCTGCTCGTTAAATACGAACTGGCCCAGGAAATCGTGCCCTTCTTCCTGAATAAAGCGCACGGCGTACCACCCGCGCTCTTCCGGAGTCAGCTTTTCCTTTCGGGAGGTATTTTGTTGGCCGCCGGTACTGTTATCGGTTTCTTCGCCTCCGGTAAAGAACTCAAGAGCCGCCTGATATTTGCTCGCCAGATCGTTCATCAGCTCGATAGAGCCAACAGGTTTGCTCAGGAAATAGTGAATCGGCGGAAGAATGTTTTCGCCATAGAGCCGAAGAATTTCCCGGAATTCCGGTTCGGGACCATATAGGGGAAATACTTCGCGTGTCATCGCCGGGTATCGCAAATACGCTGCCCGGGCCTTCAGTAGCAGCAGTTCGTCGTCTGCCATATCCAGCAAGGCTGCCTGAACTTCCAGTGGCTCTTTCTCGATCCGGGGGAATTCCCGGAGAGTATTTTCCGCCTGAATCTGGATCAGCCGCTCTTCAATCAGCATGGGCCGGGATGTGACCGTCGACAACAATGCAACGATCACCGAAATCCCCAGAATCAACAGGAGTTTTCTCATCGAAACTTACCCCGGGCAGGAATGAGTCAAAGAACCGTGTAGGGGTTGCCGCTTTTGTAGCTCGATCAACCAGCGACTACGCTTTGGAGAGTAGCGCAAATGTATACGCCCCGAAAATGCAGATCATTCCGGGATTGGGCTGGCATGCTTTTGGCGAAGGTCGAACTGGAGTTGCAAGTGGCGGTAAATCAAGCGAAGCGTGGATTTGTGATCAGAGAGGCCCGGGAAGAGGATCTGCCCGAGATGGTGGGCTTCCTCGCCAAACTGGCCCTGCATGTTTCGGGTGCGCCTCCCCATGACTTGAAGGAAAGCGAGTACAAACGGCTTCTGCGAACCCTGCACTCCGCGCTGGACGGTCCCAACAGACGACTCGTTGTGGCCGAAACCAAAAGCGCCGGGCTCGTGGGCATGGGTTATGTTTATATCTGGAGAAGCCAGGGCATCTGGGAGCAGTCGGAAGCGGCAGAATTCAAGTCTGGTGTTATTGATGATATCTGGGTAGAGCCGGACTTCCGGGGGCTTGGTATCCTGAAGGCACTGTTGCGGGATCTTGTGACTTTCGCGGAGGAGCATCACGCCTCGGAGCTGATCCTCGAATACTCTGCTTCAAACAAGGAAGCCAAGGCTGCCTGGACCAAACTGGGTTTCAAACCGACTGGGGTTCGCGCGGCGGCATTCACCTCGGTGGTTAAGCAGGCGCTGGCGGAATCACAAGGATAAGAAAAGGAAACAGGCCATGATCGGCGATCGCAGTGTGAATGTGTTTTACGATGAGATCATGCTCGGGCATAACCCCGAGGTGGATCTTCCGTTCATGCCCAGCCGGGTGGAAAAGCGAGTGCGATCCATTCTTCAGGGCTTGGATTTCAAATGGAGCTATCCGGAGCACCCCGGGCGGATCAGCGCCATCAAGGAGTATCTGGATGAAAACCCTGTGGCAGGTACTCAATTCAAATCGGGTGCGGCTGCCGCAACCTACGATCAGCTGGCACGGGTACACACCACCTCCTACCTTGACCACATCTTCTCACTGGACGGCAAACGGGCGTGGCTTGATAAAGACACGACGGCGGTGTCACCCGACAGCATCAAAGCCGCCACGGCTGCGGCCGGCAACGCCATTGCCGCCGTTGAAAGCGTTGTGAAAGGGGAGTGTGACAGCGCGTTTGCCCTGATCCGCCCGCCCGGCCATCATGCGGAACCGGTTCGGGCACGGGGATTCTGCCTGCTCAATAATGTGGCCATTGCTGCGGCCCATGCCCAGGCCAAACTCGGCTGTGAGAAGATTCTGATCATCGATTGGGATGCCCATCATGGCAACGGTACCCAGGACATTTTCTGGGCAGACCCCGATGTCCTGTTTTTCGATACCCACTGCGCGGCGCCATTCTATCCCGGATCCGGTCACCTGGAAGAGATCGGTGATGGGCTGGGGGAGGGCTACACCATCAACGTGCCACTGCCGGAAACGGCTGGCGACGTTGCCTTTGAGAAAGTGTTCCGGGAGATCCTGATGCCGGCGGCGGATTACTTCCAGCCGGATTTGGTGCTGGTCTCTGCCGGCTTTGATCCGCACAGAAACGACATGGCCCTGAACCTCACCTACGATGGCTTCAAAGTAATCACAGGCATTGTTCAGGCGATTGCCGACAAACACTGTGAGGGACGGTTAGCGCTGGTTCTGGAGGGTGGCTACAGCCTGAGTTCGCTGTCCAAGGGGGTGCACGCCGTGCTCGAAGTGCTGGCCGGAGGAGAGGTGCCGGAAGTTCATGAGATCGGCGTGCCGGAGGCCGAAGAGGCAGCTGAGTTCCATCGGTCTGCCTTCAGTGATGAGGACTAATTCTGCTTTGAGCAATAAAAACTAGGTCAGTCGGCTGAAAACACCCGGCTGGCGGCTTCCACAACAATCCCGTGCCGCTTGGCCAGTTTCACCCGGTCATCATCGTAGCCGCCGCCAATCACCGTCGCTACTGGAATGTCCCGACGTTTCAATTCACTGAGCACCTGAAAGTCCCGCTCAAAAATTCCCTGTTCGGAAATGTTCAGCCGGCCGAGGGGATCATTCCTGAATACGTCCACGCCTGCGTCATAGAGCACGATATCCGGCCGGGATAACGCCAGTGATTTGTGCAGCGTTTCGCTGACAACCTCAAGATAGGCCCCGTCTTCGAGGCCATCCGGTAAGGCGACATCGAGATCGCCAATCTTTTTCTCGAACGGGTAGTTGCGCTCACAGTGAATCGAGCAGGTAAAGGCATTCGGCTCGTTCGCCAACAATGCAGCGGTACCGTCACCCTGATGCACATCCACATCGAAGATAAGCACACGTTCAATGCCCTCCTGTTGCAACAGCACATTGGCGGCGATCGCCAGATCGTTGAGGATGCAGAAGCCGGCAGCGTAATCGTAATGGGCGTGATGGGTGCCACCGGCCAGGTGACAGGCAATGCCATGCTGGAGGGCCAACTGCGCCGTCAGAACCGTGCCTGAAGGAGCCAGGAAAGTGCGTCGGACGAGGCCCTTGCTCCAGGGCAGATTCATCTGCCGTTTCTCCCGCGCCGAGAGTTGATCGCCGGCGAAACGGGCGAGGTAATCCGGGCAGTGGGTACGGGTCAGCCACGCCTGCCGGCATGGGGCAGGGCGAAAGCTATTGGCTTGAGTGAGAAGCCCTCTCGAGCGGGCGTAATCGGCAAGGAGCCCGAATTTTTCCATGGGAAATCGGTGCTTTGCCGGGAATGGGAAGCTGTAGTCTGGATGGTGAACCACGGGTACGGGCATTTGATCGTCCGGCTGCAGTGGATTTGTGACGTCAGAATGTTATTTGGCAGGCACGGCTGCGATGCCAGAATCACACATCGACTGGATTTCTTCGGCGGAATACCCGCACTCTGCCAGCAGTTCGCCGGTTTGCTCGCCGAGGCGCGGAGCTCCCTGCCAGTGCTGCTCCGGTGCGGCCGAGAATCGCGATGGGGCCCTGGCCTGGCGCAGTCGGCCAGCCTGGGGGTGGTCGTAGTGTGAGAGCAGATCGTTGGCCTGTACCTGGGGATGGTCAAGAACCTGGGTGCGGGTTAATACCGGGGCACAGGGCACCCGTTCGGCCTCAAGCCTGGCCAGCCAATGTTCCGCAGAATCGGTTTTTATCACCGACTGAATCAGTTCGAGCCTGGCGTCTATATTCTCCTGGCGCAGCCGGGCAGTCAGGAACCTTGGATCCTCCGCCCACTCCGGGCGGTCCACAGCACGAATAAGGGCCTGCCACTCTCGATCGCTCTGAACCGCAATGGTGATGAAACCGGTTGTGGTCTCATAGATGAGATCCTGAAGGCTCGCAGCCTCCTGCTGTGGCACCTCACTGTGAACAAAGGTCTGGCTGCCCATGTCGGAGCTCCAGAGAAACGCGATGATCGCGTCCAGCATGGACAGCCGGACATGCTGGCTTTCCCCGGTGCGTTCCCGGGCGAACAGAGCCGCGGTAATCGCCTGGGCTGCGGTTACACCGGTGAGCTTGTCGGGCAGGATGGTCCTAACCAGTTGCGGACGCAATTCATCGGCGCCGGCCTGCACGGTGGCCAATCCGGAGAGGCCCTGGATCAGCGGATCGTAAACCGGTCGCTGGGAATAGGGGCCGGTATCACCGAAGCCACTGATTGATACCATCACGAGATTCGGGGCCACCTTGCGCAGCTTCTCCTCGCCAAGTCCCATCCGCTCAATGACGCCCGGCCGGAAGTTCTGCACAAAGACATCGGCCGACGCCACCAGTCGAAGCAGCGCGTCGCGTCCTGCCTTTTCTTTCAGGTTCAGTGCCACTGATTTCTTGTTGCGGTTGTTGTTGAGGTACAGCGCCGACATATCGCCCTGCCGATTGGCCGCGGAGCGAGTAAAGTCTCCACCCGCCGGATTCTCGATCTTGATAACCTCGGCACCCTGATCCGCCAGTATCATGGTCGCGAGAGGCCCGGAAATCATGGCTGTCAGATCGATAATGCGGATGCCATCGAGCGGTCCGGTCATGGTCAGGACTCCTGTTTTTCCTTGGAGGCGCCAAAAAACGTGAGTGCGCCACTCTTAAAAAGGGTTCGTACTCTAAACTTTATGCGGATGCCGATCATTTACCAGTACGCAACAGAGCAGGAAATTCATCAAACCAGAGGAGCGCCAGTGTCCACCAGTGTTGAAATGACCGACATTTTTCTCGAGTACCCCACAGAGTCCGGCAAGGTTGCTGTACTCAAAAATGCCTCCCTCATGGTGCCCCCGGGAGAAACACTGGCAATCACAGGCCCCTCTGGTAGCGGGAAAACGTCCCTGCTTTTGTTGCTCTCCGGCCTGCAGCGACCGACCAGTGGTGAAATTCTGGTCGGCGATCAACGCCTGGGCGACATGGACGCCAATGCTCTGGCCGACTGGCGAAGTGAGCACCTTGGCATTATTTTCCAGTCCTTTCACCTGCTGCCTGGCCTCATGGCCCTGGGAAACGTGAGTCTGCCGCTTGAGATTGCCGGCGAGGCCAGGCCGCGGGAACGAGCTCTCGCCATGTTGGAGGCAGTTGGTCTCAGCCATCGGCTGCAGCACTACCCGGGGCAGCTCTCTGGCGGCGAGCAGCAACGGGTAGCGATCGCGCGGGCTCTGGTTCATCAGCCAAGCCTGTTGTTGGGGGATGAGCCCACAGGCAATCTGGACCACGAAACCGGTGAGAAAGTGCTCTCTCTGCTGTTCGACTTGCACAAGGACAGCAAATCCACGCTGGTACTGGTGACTCACGACGAGCGCGTTGCCGAGCGTTGTCAGCACAGGGTCCGGATGGACGGTGGGCGTCTCTATGCCTCCTGAACGCTCCACAAACCCGCTCTGGATGCTCCGATTCGCGATCACCGATCTGCGGTCACGTATCTCTGCACTGAAGATTTTCCTGGCCTGCCTGATTCTTGGCGTCACGCTTGTCGCGGCCACAGCCAGCCTGTACCGGGTGATTGAGCAAAGTTTGCTGGCAGATACCCGGGCGCTGCTCGGTGGCGATGTGGAGCTGGATACCAGCGAGCCTCTGCCCGATGAGGCGCTCGAATGGATTCGTGCTACCGGCAAAATTTCACTGGTTCGGGAATTCGATACCATCGTCAGCGGAAGCGGCGGCGACGGCTTCTTCCGGGCGGAGATACTGGTTCCGGATGCTCTCTATCCCCTCTACGGCGAGCTGGAGCTAACGCCGGATGAATCTCTGGGGGCGCTTACAGACCAGAAGGAAGGGCAGTGGGGGGCTATCATCGATCCTTTGCTGGCCGAACGCCTGGGCCAGTCGGTGGGTGACCAGATTGAGATTGGCGCCGCCACCTTTCGAATCAGCGGCCTTATCGAGAAGCAACCGGATCGGAGCCTGAACGCCAATTGGCGAGGTCTGCCGATCATGATTTCCGAGCAGGCCGTGGAGGCAACCGGTTTGATTCGCCCGGGTAGCCGCGTGGATTACGAATACCGGGTACAAACCGAACAGAATCTCGACACCTGGCTTGAGGAATTCGAGCAGGCATTCCCGGATGCGCGATGGGAAATCACTACGTTTGCCGAGCGCAGCGAACGGATTTCCGAGCGTCTGGACCAGATTGCCACAGCACTCATCCTTATCGCTTTCACTACATTATTCATCGGTGGCCTCGGCGTTGCCAACAGCATCCACGCCTACCTCGATGAAAAGCTGGGCACAATTGCCACCTTGCAAACACTTGGCCTGCGTCGCAAACCGCTTGTCGGCATATACCTCCTGCAGATTGGTGTATTGGGCAGCCTTGCAGGGCTTATTGGCGGTAGTATCGGGCTGGGGCTTTCCGCCCTGGCGATCAGCCTGGCGGGCGATGCCTTTGCTCTGGCGGGGCCCGATGGGGCCGTCGGTTGGTTGTCCTTGTGGTTGGTTCCCTTGCTGCTGAGCTGGCTGTTCGCTGTTCTGACTGCTTACGTGTTTGCACTGCCGGCACTCGCTCGAGCCCTGGCTGCTGCGCCGGCCGGGCTTTTCCGGGGACAGGTCGAGGCGGCTCCAAACGAGCCTCGCAGCTGGCGGATCGCCAGCTATCTGCTGCTGGCCGTTTACATCGGCGCTACTCTGTTCTGGCTCCCATCGCCTCATCTGGGCTTTCTGTTCCTGCTGGCGGTTACGCTGCTTTGGGGCCTCCTGGAAGGTTTGATCAAGGGGTTGCGCCGTGGAGCCAAAGCCCTGGAAAACGGCGGTTTTGCCGACCGCAGGTTTGCCCGGCGGTTGGCCCTGGCCAATCTGCACCGGCCGGATTCGCCGCTCCGGGCAACCCTGCTGTCACTGGGTACCGCACTGACGCTTGTAGTGGCCTGCACGTTGATGGTTACCACGCTCCTGAGGGCGCTTGAAACCACCATACCGGAACAGTCTCCGGCGCTAATCCTCTATGAAGTGTTCCCGGACCAGATGGAACCGCTGCAAAACGGCCTGGAAGCGTTGGATGCGTCCAGCCGCGTTGAGTTACTTCCGATGGTCCGTTCCCGTCTGGACACTATTAACCAGAAGCCGATTGCGGAGGTTCTCGCTGATAATGCCGAAGCTCGGCGAGAAGCCATGGGAGATGAATACAAACTGAGTTATCTCTCGGGAAACCCCGAAGCACTGGAACTGGTGGAGGGCAACTGGTGGGAATCGCCGGCCCCCGAGGGGGAGCCCGCTTACATGGCCATGGAGGATCGGGAGGCTTACCAGCTTGGACTGGGGGTGGGCGACCAGCTCACCTTTACTGCACAGGATAAGAGCATCGACGTCGAAATCCGTGCAATTTACCGGCAAAAAGGGCTGCAGACCCGATTCTGGTTCGAGGGCATATTGCAGCAAGGCGCACTGGACGACTTGATCAGCCTTTACGTTGGTGCGGTCTACCAAAGCGATGAGGCGGCCAGGGAATCCCAGCAATGGCTGGCACAGACCATCCCCAATGTAATCACGATGCGCACCGCTGACTGGCTGGAAACCGCAGGCGATCTGCTGAACAAGGCAGCCGCGGGCCTGACGGCTGTGGCATCGGTCAGTCTTCTCGCCAGCCTGCTTGTGCTTTCCAGCGTGGTCAGTGTCAGCCGCAGGCGGCAGCTTTACGAGGCCAACCTGTTGCACTGCCTTGGCGCCCGTCACGGAGCGATCCGCCAATCCATGCTGCTGGAAACCGGTTTGCTGACCTTTCTGGCAACGGTTTTCGCGACAGCGCTTGGTGCGCTAATTGCTTTACCTGTAGCTGACCTGGCCTTGAAGCTGCCGGCAGGCGATTTATGGTGGATTGGGACACTGGTTGCCGGAGGTGTCAGTTCGCTGGCGCTGCTGGGTGGACTCCTGCCCACGCTCAGGGCAATGCGGTTAAACCCCGCGGTGTTGCTCAGAGACCGTTAAAATGGCCTGCTATAGTAATAAATTCGTCTTTTTGATTAAGGAGGTGTAAACATCAGTTAAATCATAGACCTAAGAATATGAAAAATGACTGTTTGTTCGTTTTTTGGCCGCTATCACGAGTTACAGGCTCAAACAATCCGGTTATATTGAGGAAATTAAGGAAAATTGCCTACCAAATGGCAAATTTCAAAAATTTTCACTAAATAATCTACGGTAGTATTTTTACGTATGCTTTTTGCACATAACTCCTATTGTGTAGGCATAACGGACACACACTTTTCGCCCACGAAAGAAAAAGAGAGAATAACTATGATTCGCAAACTAGCACCGCTTGTATTCGCTTGTGCTGCGGTAACCTCCGTAAGCGCGACAGCCGATCAGCTGGACACCGTGATTCAACGTGGCACTTTGAACTGTGGCGTGGTTCTGGATTTCCCACCAATGGGATATTTTGACGAGAACAACGAGCCTGCAGGCTTCGACGTCGATTACTGTAACGACCTGGGCGAGGCGCTCGGCGTAGACGTCAATGTTCTCAACCTAACCTGGGGCGAGCGGATTCCCTCCCTGGTGTCCGGCAAGACTGATGTGGTTATCGGTTCTACCTCCGATACACTGGAGCGCGCCAAGACCGTTGGCTTCACCTACCCGTACTTCGTCTTCAAATTCCAGGTTATCGCCAACGAGGACAAGAACATTGAATCCTTCGACGACCTGAAGGATCTGAAAGTGGGTGCGGCACTCGGCACCACCTACGAAACCGAATACCTCGCGTATGCCGAGCAGCAGGGCTGGGGCAAGGACAACTACACCTCCTTCAAATCCGAGAACGATGCTTACCTGGGTCTTTACCAGGGCAAGGTCGACGCAATCATCTCTACCAACACCAACATCGCGACCAAACTGCGTAGCGAAGAGTTCGCAGACTTTGAAGCGGGGCCCTACGTTCCCAACTACGACGACGTTGTGGGCATCATCGCCAAGCGTGATGAGGTTGCCTGGATCAACTACCTGAACCTGTTCCTGGTACGCCAGATTCGCGACGGCAACATGAACGAAGCTTACAACAAGCACTTCGGTACCGATGCGCCGGCCGATCTGATCAAGTCCCTCCGGGACAACAAGTAAGCGCCGAACCGACGGCCGCCAAACAGGCGGCCGTCATTGCATTGGTTCCCGGGTCGGGCGCTCATCCTCGGGTGTCCTGACCTAAAATTCTGATCAAGGCCCTTCTTACCGGGCTCTGGTCGAGTTTCCTACCATTCATAAAATGGCCAAGGTATGGACTACGAATTTCACTGGAACGTTGTGTTCCAGAACATGCCCCAGCTGCTGAACGGTGCCTTCGTTACCCTGCACGTATCCGTTCTGGCGATGCTTCTGGGCGTTGTGATCGCAATACTGTTGGCGATCGCCAAAATGAATAACACGAAGTTCTTCAGCCAGGTTGCGACGGTCTGGGTCGAGATCGCCCGGAATACGCCGGCCCTGTTCCAGATCTACATGGCCTATTTTGGCCTTGGAGCATTTGGTATCCACCTCAGCCCCTACGTGGCGGTACTGAGCGCACTGGTCTTTATCAACGCGGGCTACCTGACGGAGACGTTCCGGGGTGGTTTCCAGTCGATTCCGAGCACCCAGTACAGCGCTTCCAAGTCGCTGGGCATGACCAGTATCCAGACGTATCGATACATCATCCTTCCGCAGATGCTGAGACGCATCTACCACCCGATGACCAACCAGTTTGTCTGGTCCATCCTGATGAGCTCTCTGGGCATTCTGGTGGGTATGAGCGAGCTTTCTGGCACGACTCAGCGTCTGCAGTCACTGTCGTTCAGAACGCTGGAATTCTTCATTGTGGCGGCCGTGATGTACTTCGTCATCACCAAACTCGTGTTGTTCGGATCATCACTGCTTGCGCGTAGACTCTTCAAGGGGGAAATCTGATGAATTCTTTATTCACACCCCTGTCCTGGAGCGATAGCGGTCTGATCCTGACCGGTGTCTGGAATACCATCATCATCTCCGTTGTCGCCATCGTGGTGGGCACTATTCTGGGATTGATCGTCGGCTTTCTCCGTGCCGAGAGCAACAAGGCCGTCAACGTCCTTTTCGGTAGCGTGCTCGACGTGCTGAGAAGTGTTCCCCTGATCATCCAGCTTATTCTGTTCTCCACCTTTGTCGGTGCGATGGGGAATCCACTGGCGCCGTTTGTTGCGGGCTCCATTGTGCTTTCGCTGTATACCATGGCCTTCATGAGCGAGGTATTTCGCAGTGGCTTTGAGAGCGTCAGTCCCTCAATGCAGACGGCAGCGCGCTCACTGGGTATGACCAAATGGCAAACCATCTACCACATTCGGTTGCCGATTGGTTTGCGTGCTGTGTTCCCCTCGTGGCTGGGTGTTGCACTCAGTGTCATCAAGGACTCGGCCCTGGTCTCGGTCATCGGTTACATGGAATTGCTGCGCACGTCGGAGCAACTGATTTCAAGAACCCAGCAACCGCTCGAGATTCTGATCGGTGTTGGTATCTTTTACTTCATTATTTCGTACCCGCTGTCCCACTACGGCCGGTATGTTGAGAGGAAAATGGCAATATGATCAGCGTACAGAATGTCCATAAATCCTTCGGCGATCTTGAAGTACTGAAAGGCGTCAGCCTGGATGTAAAGAAAGGCGAGGTCGTGAGCGTTATCGGGGGCTCCGGCAGTGGCAAGTCGACTCTCCTGTATTGCATCAATGCCATTGAGCCCATCAACAAGGGCAAGATCCTCGTTGATGATGTGGATGTCCATGCCAAAGAGACCAACAAGGACAAGCTGCGCCAGAAACTGGGCATGGTCTTTCAGCAATGGAATTCCTTTCCTCATATGACTGTACTGGAGAACGCCGCACTGGCGCCCAGAATCGTCAAGAAAATGAGCAAGGAAGAGGCAATTGAAATCGCCAAGAAAGAGTTGGAGCACGTCGGCCTGGGTGACAAGTTTGACGTCTATCCCACCAAAATGTCCGGCGGCCAGCAGCAACGCCTGGCGATTGCCCGTGCGCTGGCCATGAAGCCTGACTACATGCTGCTTGACGAGGTGACCTCCGCGCTCGACCCGGAGCTGGTCGGCGAGGTTCTGGATACCCTGCGCCTGCTGGCAGAAGAGGGGATGACCATGATCTGTGTGACCCACGAAATGGGGTTCGCACGGGATGTCTCTGACCGGGTGGCTTACTTCCACGAGGGTGTGATCGCAGAGATCGGTGAAGCACGCCAGGTGATTACCGATCCGCAAAACCCGCTCACCCAGAAGTTCCTTTCAAAAGTGCGCTAGAAAGTCGCCACAACCGTGGCGCTGGCTGGGGGAGTTCTTGGACCCGCTTTCCCAGCCATTTTTCCAGCCCGCCCAGAATCCGGTGGCTTCAGTTCCGGTTCTTCAGCACCTCATAAATCTTCCTGACCGCTTCCTCCTGCTTTTGTTTTTCAACCATATCTTCCAGCAGCTCCAGTACCCGTTTTTCGTCGTTGCTCCGAAGACCCGGCCAGTACACATAGGGCACCAGATCTGGATTGCTGATAAAGAACAAGGCGGTTTGTTCCGGATCGTTGGCGATGTCTCCGCGCAGGCCTACGGTAAACTGGCGGCCCTCGCCACCCCGTAGCGTTAACAGGAGGGATTGGTCCTGCTCGATGAATCGGGTTTCCTCCACGGTAATGGGCTCTGCCAGATCCGGCACGGAGGTGATGTAGTATTGAAAGCCAAGGAACCCCAGCAGAACAGCAATCAACGCTGCCAGGGCAAAGGATTTGATCATTGAGCGTATTCCATTGTGGTCAAGCGTTCCTCAATCCCTGTTCATTAGGTAGTGCCCATCCATAAACGTAAACCAATGATCTTATTGTAAAAAATGCGAACTGAATAAATAAAACCTCCGGCGGAAAATGGCATTCTTTGTTTCAACCAATTGAAATTAAAAGAAAAACCAAAATCCGCGGAGGCCACAATGCGAAAAAAAAGCATTGCACAACGCAGTATATTCGATGTGTTTGCCGAGCACGAACTCGGCCGTGAGTTGAAGCTCATGTCCGATTGGCTGGATGAGCACCCCGAAGTGCTGGAGGGGGTGGCTGCGGACTTGGGCCGAGACCGGGTGAAGCCGACCGGACGCCGTGGCTTGTCGGTGGAGACCGTGTTGCGTTGTGCCCTGCTCAAGCAGCGCCGCCAGCTCAGCTACGAGGAGTTGGCCTTTTGCCTGGAGGACTCTCGGTCGTTTCAAGCCTTTGCGCGGCTGGAGCCGGCCTGTCGGCCCCGCAAATCCGTGCTTCAGGCTTGCATCGGCCGCATTCGCGCCGAAAGCTGGGAGCGGATCAACCGGACGTTGCTGGTCAGTGCGCAAGCGGAGAAGGTCGAGCGTGGACGCAAGGTGCGGGTAGACAGCACGGTGACCGAGACGGATATTCATCCACCCACCGATAGCAGCCTGCTGTGGGACGGGGTCCGCGTCCTGGTTCGCTTGCTGAAGTGGGCTCAGGCGTTGGCGGGCGACACCCGGTTGACCTGGCATGATCACGGTCGGGCGGCGAAAAAGTATGATCGCCAGATCCAGTATGGGCGAGGCAGGCAGTCGCAAGACAAGCGCTACCGGAAGCTGCTCAAAGTGGCCCGTGCCACGCTGGATTATCTGCACGAAGCCCAACTGAGGCTGGAGGCCCTGGCGGTGGAGGCGCAGGACCTGGCCGACTGGCAGGGGGAGGCGGTGCGCTATGGCGTCTTGCTGGCGCGGGTGATCGATCAGACAGAGCGGCGGGTCCTCAAGGGGGAAACGGTGCCGGCAAGCGAGAAGGTGTTCAGCCTGTTCGAGGCCCATACGGACATCATCATCAAGGGTGGGCGAGAGATCCAGTATGGCCACAAGCTCAATCTGACGACAGGCGTTAGCGGCCTGGTGCTTGACGTGTTGATCGAGCCAGGCAACCCCGCCGACAGTGAGCGTTTTATGCCGCTGCTGGAACGGCAGATCGCCTGTTACGGGCGTGCACCACGCCAAGTGGCCGCCGATGGCGGCTATGCCAGCCAGGCGAATGTGCGCCACGCCAAGGCCCTGGGCGTCAAGGACGTGGCCTTTCGCAAGAAGAAGGGCCTGAGGGTCGAGCAAATGGCGAAAAGCCTTTGGGTCTATCGTCGGCTGTGTGACTTTCGGGCGGGTATTGAGGCGGGTATCTCGTGTTTGAAGCGGGCCTATGGGCTGACTCGCTGCACCTGGAAGGGGCTGTCTCATTTCCGAGCCTATGTCTGGTCGGCGGTGGTGGCCCATAATCTGGCGGTGTTTACGCGGCAGCGCCCCACTTAGCCCATCCCAAGATCCGCCGAACTCAGGTAGAGTGCATCGGCTAGAGGGGCCGAGGGGTGAGTTCGCCCGAAAACCGTCCTAATGCGGCCTCGGACGGCGAATTTGCCCCCCCGTGGTCCTGAAGTGTGTGAAGCGAGGGTGAGGTGTGGTTCCGTGGCCGGCCTCGCCAAGTGTGAATATTGAAAAACGCCTGTTTATGGATGGGAACTAGGTAGTCTGCGACGGCTTGATATAGTGGCAGAGAGGTTGGGTCGATCTTGCTGTTACTGGCATTGGGAAACGATGCGAAGCGTACCAGAACCATGTTGGCGGTGGGGTCAATGTAGATGGTTTGCCCGTGAACGCCTCGAGCGGCATAAGCGCCATTGGCGTTGTTGAAGATCCACCACATGCTGCGATAGCTTCCGCCGGGAAGGGTGGTGTAGCCAGCCTTGGCAAAGGCCTTTTTGTCGCCGCCGGCCTGGATTGCATTCACCACAGATTCAGGGAACAGTTGCCGATTCTTGTACTTGCCTTTGTTCAGCATCAACAGGCCTATCCTGCCAAGATCCCTGAGCCCTGCGCTCAGTCCACCACCCGCGAAAGGCGTGCCTTTGGCATCGATCGTCATGTAGGCATCCTGTTCGGTGCCAAGGGGGTTCCAGAGACGTTCAGAAAGTAGATTCGCCACGCTCTTACCGCTTACCCGGGCGATTATCCAACCGAGGGCATCAGAATTGACAGTCCGATAGCCGAACGCATCGCCGTGGTCGCCGTTTTGCTCAACGGTTTGCAGGTACTCGAAATAACCCTCCGGTCCACTGTAATCAGAAGGCTTTGGCAAGGGGCTGGCTGCCGCAGAGTATTGCCAGATGTCAGCCTCAGGATCGGCGTAGTCTTCGCTGTAATCCAGCGCGGTGGTCATATCCATAACTTGCCGCACGGTGGCACTACCAAAAGCACTGTTTTTCAGCTCAGGCACAAGGCTGTCCACAGTTGCTTCATCGTCCAGTTTGCCTTCGGCCACCAGAACTTCAGCCAGTAGGCCGGTCAGGGACTTGGTCATCGACATAGCAGCGTGTTTGCCGGTCTCGCTCAGGCAGCCGTTGTAATATTCGTATACGATCTTGCCTTTGTGAAGAATCAGCAACCCGTCGGTGTAGTTCGCAGCCAAAGACTCGCGCCAGTTCATTTGGGTGTCGCTACCCATCGGCATGAACGAAATGTCGTTGATCCCATTATCCATTGCGTACGGCAGTGGATCGGGTGCACCGATGCCGCGGCTGATCCTAGTGGTCGGCAGCAGTTCCCGGATATGACAGACAGTCCAGCGGAGTTTAGGGAAGCTGAAGTAATTGCTTTGGGGGTGGGCGATCAGCTTGTCGTCGGGCGGCGGGAAACCGGTCATCCACTGTAGTGCTTGAGGGTCCGATTCCTCTGCGCTCAGCGGGGCAGAGCCGTGGGTGCTCCCCCACGCGTTCGGGCAGCTTAAAGCGAGTAGCACAAGGACATAAGCAGGATTGAAAGCGGACATGTCCATTCACCTCGTCGATTGATCACATGGCTCTGGAGAAGACTTCAAAAGGCAGGGCTTTTAATACATAGCTTAGCGGCGTCCATGGCCACCAGGGCACGTAGGCCCGGCGCTTCTCCGATTCGATGGCTTTCACCAGGGCCTTTACACCGGTTTCCAGATCCACACGGAAGGGCGCGCTTTTAGTGTCCCGGTTAATATCCGTGAGAATGTAGCCGGGCATAATGTTGCTGACGTTGATCGGCTTACCCTTGGTATCGAGCTGCAGACCTTCCGCCAAAGAGGCTACGGCGGCCTTGGTGGCAGCGTATACGTTCAGTGGACCACGGAAGCCGCGAACACCACTGACAGACGACATTAACACCAGGTGACCGCTGTTCTGCTCGCGGAAGATCTCCATGGCTGCCTCACTCTGGGCAATAGCAGCGATGAAGTTGGTCTCGGCGGTGTGGCGGTTGGCAGCGAAATGCCCACGGCCGATGGGCTGTGAGCTGCCAATACCTGCATTAACCACCACCCGATCAAGACTACCGAGCTCATCCCGGAAGCCCCGGAACACTTCGAACACCTGATCGTAATCGCAGACATCAAGGCCTCGGACGAGTACCCGGATATCCGGATGAGCCTGCTGCAATTCCCGCTGGAGAGCTTCCAGCTTGTCTGCCCGGCGCGCACAGAGCGCCAGATTACAGCCTTTGGCCGCCCATTCGCGAGCCATGCCTTCCCCGAGACCGGTGCTGGCACCGGTAATCAGAATGTTCTTTCGCATCAGCTATCCCCTGGATTCGTTCGGATTATTTGCGCTCACAGTACCATGATCGAACGCCCAGGGGATTGACTGAAATGCAACTCTGCACTGGCCATTCCGTTCAGGGTAGAACGTTACTCCACCATTACTGTGATCTTCTCGGAAACCACTGGCGGGTTGTGCGGCACATGCATGTGATCACCGACCAAAAGCTGCAGCGTGTGTTTACCCGGTGATAGCGTGATCTCGGTTTCGGTTTGCCCGCCACCAAAGTGTCTGATTTGATCCGTTGCCGGGAGGGATTTGCTCAGATCGGACGGTACGTCGGTATCGATCAGCAGGTGGTGGTGTCCGGTGCCTGCTTTTTCCACGCCAGCAGGTGCTACGCCCATGTTCCGCAGACCAAAGACGACTTTGAAGGTTTCGTTTACGGTTGCGCCGTCAGTTGGTTGCACGAAATACACGCCAGCGTTGGCCGGCGCCTCAGACTTCATGCTCTCTGCAATCGCTGCTACTGGCGCGATCAACAGAGCTGAAAACAGTGTAATTGCGATCCTGTTCATTTCGTTTCCTCCTTGGTATTCGCCACCAGTGAGTATAGTTGAGGAAACGTATGCGTGGCGGCCGCTTCAGTTTTCCAAGGCAGGAATTATGTGCTCCTCAATTAACTGGAACTGGCGGCGCAAAAAGGCTGAACCCGGCGAGGGAGGGGTAGGGTCAGAGGTCATCACCACGGTCAGTTTGCGAGCGGGCATCACATACAGTACCTGGCCTCCGTACCCACGCCCGTAATACCCCATTTCGCCGGCGAGCGGCTGCTGGAACCAGCCATAGCCATAGGGATCATCTGTGTAGGCGGACCTTCCGCGTTCAATCCAGGACTCCCGCACCCAGTTTTCCGGAAACAGGCGCCGATCACCAAGGCGGCCTTCATTGCGATAAAGCTCGCCGATTTTGGCCAGGTCCCTTGGCGAAAGAGCCATATTATTGCCACCAAAATAGATCCCCTGGGGATCCCGGCCCTAGGCCGGAATGGTTATATTCAGTGGCTCGCCCAACCATTCCCGCGCCAGGTTGAGCGTGCTGCGCCCGGCGCTTTCAGTGAGCGCCGCCGAGAGCAGGTGGCTGCTGCCGGTGGAGTAGAGCATGCGACCGCCCGGCTCATCCACGAACGGCCGGGTGAGCACATGGTGAACCCAGTTATCGCTGTTCACCCAGGTGCCATAGTAACGGCCAGATGTCCGCTGCAACCCGGCCTGCAAAGACAGCAGGTGCCCCAGAGTTATCCGGTCCACGCCCTTGGTGGCGGAGGCGGGTACGCGGTCACCGAGCGTTTCAATAACCGGTTGATTGGTTCCCTCGAACACACCTTTTTCGATGCCGATACCCACCAGCGCGGCGAGTACTGTCTTGGAGAGAGATTTGATGTTGGTTGGCGTGTCGAGCCCGGCACTTTTCAAATCCAATGCCAGAACTTCCTGGCCCTCATGGACAACAATCAAGGAGTGAAGTCGCTCAAGGTTTGCAGCCTCTCTGGACACCTCTGTTTGCCAGTCGGCCGTCTCTGAGTGGCTTGGCGGGGTCACCAGGAGCAGCAGTGCGAAAAGCCAATATGAAAAGCGTTGCATAGTGTAAGGAGGCGCTAGCGTCTTCGTTTTGGTAAGTGGAACGTCGATCATATGACTACTGTACGTCAGCGCGCCGAGAGGAGGTCACGGCTTAATCAGATCTGTGGTGATTATCGGGTACGCGATGCAGATTTATGCGCCTCTAGCCCGGATTTCTCATAGTGCTCCAACAACCTTCGCAGACCAAGCCTGGTAGTGCCAGATCCGAGTGGTCATGGTCGAAGTTGGCGATTATTTAGCCAGTTTCCGGCATTCAGGCACAACTCCCCCTTTCCCCCATTGGTATCGGGCCGGGGGAGCCCGATTATCTACTGGGGCACCAAGCGCTGAACCAGTGCTGAGAGATCGTTCTTGTGTGGATAGCTATCACTCATCAACACCCGTATTCGGCGGGTGTTGCGGATGATGACTGCGCCAACCTTGATCAGCTTCAAGCGCAAGGTGCCGGCACTCATACGTTCGAAGGGCGTGTTTTTCAGATGCACCCGCAAACGCTCGAACAGGGTGTAGGCGAAGCCGGATAAGATCAGCCGCCACTGGTTGGTCCACCAGTGTGTGCTGGAGGTGCGACCGGCAAACAGATCCAGTTGTTGATCCTTGATCCGGTTCTCCATATCACCCCGTGCGCAATACTGTTCGTAGTAGAGCTTGAATCCGTCATCGTAGCGGGAGCTGATAACGAACCGGGGGTTCGGGCCTTGAGGGCCATATTCCAGGCGCGCAACCACCCAGCGTGGCTTATGCCAGCTTCGGGCTTTGTAGCGGAAGCGGAAGGTGCTGGCGAGCTTATGGCCATGAGCCTCGTAGTAGGTCCGGACTTTGTCCATGGCTGGGGCGGCAAGCGCCTCCAGCCGCTGGTTGCGGGCCATGCCTACGATGTAATCCACCTGGTTGCGATCGCACCAGGCCAGCAGTCGGGGCTTGCTGAAGTGGGAGTCGCCCCGGAATACGATCCGGGTCTGTGGCCAATACTGGCGAATAAATCGCACCAGCAGCGCCAGAATGGCCCAACTGTGCCGGGCATCACCCCGGTTGCTGGTGCGCAGATAGCTCACCAGCAAGTGCCGGCCGCAGAAGACGTAAAGCGGGAAGTAGCAGTGATGGTCGTAATACCGGTTAAAGAATTTACCCGGCTGATCCCCATGCACCGGGATATCGGTGCCGTCAAAATCCAGCACGATTTCCTTCGGCGGCTCTTCGTGTTGTTCAATAAAGTGGTGCCAGAGCAGCTCATGGGCCTTCACAATGGTTTGCCGGTCCATTGCCTGTTCCATTCGGCACAGCGTGGATTTGCCAGCCAGAGCGGAGGCGTTACCCGTGGCGGTTTGTAGTGCCTGATCAAAGCGAAGCGCTTCATGATCATTCAGATCTTCGTAGCCGCTGGCCACGCCGTAGACGCGCTGCCGGATCATGGTGTTGAGCCCATGACGAATCATCCGGGGATCCCGCTGGTCGGTCAGAGTCTCGGCCAGCCGTTGGGTTAACCGGTGTTGTTTGTCGACTTCGCGCAGTAACAACACACCGGCATCCGAGGTGATATGGCCTCCGGAGAAATCGGCTTCAATCTGGCGGCGGGAGAGTGGCGAGAAGGTCAGTTTTTGAGGTACCATTTTGGATGCGGCTACTGGTGCTTGGTGGATTGGTTAGGTTCTTGAAACTATAGCACTTTTAGCCGCTTCTTTTTATCCCTTCATGAGAAATCCGGGCTAGGCGCAAACATGATGATCGCCATGCCGAGCAGGGCTACGCCGGATCCCACCAGATCCCAAACGGTTGGCTGGATACCATCAATAGCCCAAAGCCAGAGAATGGCCATAAAGATATACACACCGCCGTAGGCCGCATAAACCCGACCGGCGGCAGTAGGATGCAGGGAAAGTAACCAGGCAAATGCCGCCAGGCTCAGGGCCCCGGGTACGAGAAGCCAGATGCTCTTTCCCTCGCGAAGCCAGAGATAGGGTAGGTAGCAGCCAACGATTTCAGCCAGCGCGGTAACGAGAAACAGACCGATGGTTTTCAGTTCAGGCACGGGGATTTTCCTTTGTACCGATAAAAAGCCGTATTTATGACGCTTTGTGAACCAGTCTTTACGATTTACATGGGGATAGGAGAGTAATTACCGCGCACTTCTAAACCATAGGCCTGAAATTCGGTAATGCCGCAACCCGATCCAGCCATGCGCGAATCGCAGGGTAGGCTTCCAGCTCAAAACCACCCTCATCCGCGACGTGGGTGTATGCATAGAGTGAGATATCTGCAGTAGTGACCTTCTCACCCGCCAGGAATGGCGTCTCTGCCAGTTGTTGCTCCATCACCTGCAAGGCCTTGTGCCCGCCGGTTTGCTTGGCGGCATACTCGTCGGCTTTGTCTGCCGGCAGTCCCAGGTACTTGTTGATGAAGCGCGCAACGGCGATAAACGGCTCATGGCTGTATTGTTCGAAGAACTGCCATTGCAGAACGCGGGCCTGAGCGAGGCGGTCATTCGGGTACAGATCAGAGCCGAACGCGAGGTAGTTGATGATGGCGTTGGACTCTGACAGTGTCTCGCCGCTATCGAGCTCCAGCAGAGGAATCTTGCCATTCGGGTTCTTTTTCAAAAAATCATCGGATTTTGTGTCGCCAGCCAGAATGTCGACATCAATCCACTGATGGTCGATGTTCAGCAGTTGGCAAACGAGCTGAACCTTGTAGCAGTTCCCGGATTGGGTATCGCCATAGATTTTCATGCAGTTTCCTTTGCTGGGAGAGCGCCGTTTTTCAGGCCGGGGCGTTCAGGGCTCCGATCCGGGCTGCTTGAGGTCTTTGGTGTAGACATGCGTTGTTTTGGATTGCGTATAACCAACCGCCGGATAAAAGCCATGAGACTCAAGGCGCGTTACATTAGAGCGTACCACCACCCGCGGGAGTCCCATAGAGCTGGACCAGTCTTCAGCAGACTGGACCAATAGCTGGCCGATACCAGCCCTCCGTGCGCGGGAGCCTACAACCAGGCCTGTAATTTCCGCGACAAACAGCTCGCTGAGGAACAGGCGCTTTTCCACTGCTATCCATCCAACGACCGAACCCCCGGAAAGGGCGACGAAAAGCTGATGGTCGGGAGAGTTAGCGATTGCCTCGAGCCATGCTTTCGTTCGGAGCCTGCTGGCTGTGTAACCCCATTCGAGGACCAGAGCGTGAATGCCATCAAGATGATCAGCCCGCCCCGGTTCGATTGAAATGTCCATATTCAAACGCTAGTCCGGGAGGGTGTGCTATGGCGATTCATTCTTGGGATTTGCCTTTGACCCACCTGTCGCCCTCCTTGCGATATTCCTCTTTAACCGCCGCCCAGGCTACTTTGTGGGCCGTCTCTATCGCAGCTGGCTGTCCTTGCTGCCTCTGCGATTGATGCCGCCAGACTGGCTGCGTTCCTTTTCATGGGCCGACTGGCAGTCAATGCACAAACGAACACCGGGAATGGCCTTGCGCCGGGCCTCTGGAATTGGTGCTCCGCACTCATCGCATTCCTCGGCATTCTCGCCTTTGGCCAACTGGCTGCGTGCGCGCTGGATTTCATCCTCAACGCTTGCGTCGATCTGTTCCTGAACCGCACCATCACGAGACCATCCGCCTGCCATGGGGCCCTCCGAAGTCTGGCTGACTGAAACCACTCAACGTTAGCATTGTAGCTCGGGTGCTCAAAGATGGCCGACGCTGATTTGGCTGATGTGAAGAGTCAAAGCCTACCAGTTTCAGTCTCGGGCCCACCTCGAAGAACCAGATACAGCAAGGGCCCTGCGGAGACAAACACTGCTGTCAGAACGAAAAACGGAATCAGGTAACTCAATCCTTTGCCTCGACGTTTGGCATCCTGGTACATCCAGATGCAAGCCAATACCGCGAGAATGTAGAGATCGATAACAACCTGTGCGGTATCGGGGCTCGACATCAACTGGGCGCCGAATGCGAGGAGCGATTGCTCGGCGCCGGCCATCACCCAGAAGGTGAAGCCCATAAACAGGCAGAGAACGACGAGGGGGAGGGGGGATAGTCTCATAATCTTCCTTGATTTATTTGTTGCTGGAATTAAATGTCTTCAGCGATGCGCTTGAGGGATTCGCCATCAAGAAAATCGGAGTCAATCTTTAGCAGCTTTGCATCTTTGCCGATCACAAAGAGGAAGGCTTTGTTCCCGTGGTCGGAGTAGGCGAGTGAATAGGAATCCTGCGTCCAGGTGGCGACATCTCTGCCGCTGACAAAATTCTCGTGCACGGCCCCGATCAACGTCTGGTCACAATCGGCTGCCGCTGTCTCAAAGAAAACAGCCTCGAAAAAAGCGCCCGCTGGGCAGCCGTATTCCACCGTTTCATCGTGGGTCATGTCTGCGAATGCCAGGAATCGTTTACCGTGCTCGTCGCCGTATCGGAAGATCAACATGTCCTGGCTGTCGCCAATATCGCCAACAGCGGCGAAACCTGCCGGAATGCTGAATCTCAAGTCCGAGTACACAAGCTCGATTTGGTTACCGGCATGAACAGCAACGGACAAACTTAAAGCAACAGCGATCAATCCAATCTTGAACATCTCAAATTCCCTTTAGTGCCATGTGGATTTCAGAGCGGAAATTCTGGCTGACTAGCAGCTTGCAAATGTAATGAGTCTGACTGTTACCGGAAGCGATGTTTTTACCGATGCCAGCCACTTGCTTCACGATATAGGAGATTCCTGGCTTGCCGCCGCTCGGTCTGGGAACCAGGTCCATGGAAGCTGAGCACGATTGCGACTCGGTTACTGCGGTATAGACGACCTCAGCGGATCGTTCATTGACGGATTCAGGTGAGGCAGTGCCATCGCCCCAGAAAAAGTTGATGGGAGCAGAGACATACTCACGGTCACTGTGATCCATGATCCAATTCCTTTTGTTTACTGAGAGATAACGTCCTCCTGGACGCTTTGCACGTTAGCAAATGATCATTGCGAGAGCGAGTAAATCTACTGCGACCAAGTCACGTTCAAATTCGAAAAAATAGATCTGCTTCAGTTATTTGCGCCGGACTCATTTTTTATGCAGTGCCTTGTAGCGTTCCTCCAGTTCGGCACGAATGGCCCGGCGCTCCTTGCCGTTGGCAAATCGCCGTATCTGATCATCGGTGCTAGGGACCAGCTGCGGCACGGCGACGGCTTTGCCGTTGTCATCAACCGCCACCATGGTAAAGAAGCAGCTGTTGCTATGGCGAACCAACTTGTCGCGGATGTTCTCGGTAACCACCTTGATGCCGATCTCCATGGAGGTACGGCCGGTGTAGTTCACGCTGGCCAGAAAGGTCACCAGCTCGCCAATCTGGATGGGCTGGAGGAACATCACCTGATCGACGGACAGGGTAACAACATAGGTCCCCGCGTAGCGGCTGGCGCAGGCATAGGCAACCTCATCCAGGTACTTAAGCAGGGTGCCGCCGTGCACATTGCCGGAGAAATTGGCTTTGTCCGGCGTCATCAGAACGGTCATGCTCAGGCTTGTTGAATTGTTTTCCATGGCGCTTCTCTGTTGGTTTTGCTGTCCAGTATAGGCGCCAGGCTGCCAGCGGTGGCAGTAGTTATTAGTCGGCCTCGAACGTCACCAGATCCACATCCGCTGCCTGGGTGCGTAACGGCACCAATGTCTGATAGGCAGGAGAGTCGTGCCAATCGGCAACGGAATCCGCATTGGGAAAGCGGATAACCACCGTATCGGTGTGCCGGTATTGCCCACTCAGCACCTTTGCCCGTGTACCCCGAAGCACCAGCTCCCCATCCCAGGGAACCAGCGTTTCCGGAACAAGGCTGCGGTACTCTGCCCATTTCTCGGGGTCTTTCACGGTGATGTTGCCGATCACGTAGGCTGTCATTAGCGGGCTCCGGTTATCGAGTGGGTGGTTCAGTCGGGTTGAGTCGGATGGTCACGAAAAATAGATCTGTCCCGGTTTCGCTTACCGCCCTAAGTCCAAAAATTTGCGAAAGCGCTTATTCAACTCCTCTTCGTCAAGCTGATGGTAAAGCCACTTTCTGGCCTCGGATGACTTCCGCTGAATTTCGATCTTTTCCGGACCGGCATCCATTCCCTCGGCTTCCTGTGAGAAGGTCTGCGCGCCAGGGCCTGAGAACGTATCTCTGCTATGTAATCGGCAGCCTCGTCGTTGAACAAAAACCTGACAGGCAACGTCTTTTCCTCAAAGACTGCCAAGCACTTATCCGAAACCTGACCTCCACCCCGTATGGACAAAATGAAGTCGATCGTCGCCTAATAGATTTCAAACCGTTTGTCGAAAAGGTCCATCCTGTGGCGATATGCCGCTGTTTTCCAATGTTTCCAAGCTATATACACACCCAAGAAACCTATTACAGGTACAGCAAGCGCACTGAATAATTCGGTAACAGGCATTAGGTCCTCAAGAAACATTCAGGCAACCTTCCGTATAACGCCCGCCATCACCGGTGACAAAACCAGAGCGAAGCGGAGGTTTTGGCATCCGGTGCATGGCCTGGTTATGCAGCATGTAGCGGCTTGATCCGATCCACTTCTTCCTTGACCGACTGAGCGGCGGTCCAAAGATCAACAGATCGCTGCGCATTCAGCCAGAATTCCGGCGAATTACCAAACAAACGTGCAAGCCTAAGCGCCATTTCAGGGCTGACAGCACGACGCTCGCGCAGTAATTCATTAACTGACTGGCGAGAGACACCCAGAGACTCAGCCAACCCCGAAACAGTCAGGCCATAGTCCGGAAGAAAATCCTCCCTCAGCATTTCGCCAGGATGAGTCGGTTTGCGCTGCATACCGGCAGTATTAAGAATAGCCATAGTCATCCCCTCACTCAGTGGTAGTCACACACCTCGACTTCATACGCATCGCCATCTTCAAAACGAAAACAGATACGCCACTGATCATTTATTGAAATTGCATGCTGCCCCTACCTGTCTCCCGACAGCGGGTGAAGGCGATTGCCAGGCGGCACTTTCAAATCCTCTAACTGTACGGCCAGATCCACGTATTCAAGTTTTCTAGCGGCTCTCGATGCAACATCCGCAGGAAATTTCTTTGACTTGCCCTTGGAGTAAAGTTCTTGGGTTCGTTTGTCAGCAAAGGATTTGATCATGAAACGAAGTGTATTGCGTCACGTGACGCTTGTCAATATGGCCTGAGAATTACTGCATAACGCTGAGCTTAGCGGCGCCACGACAGTGGCGTCCGGTGGACGGCCCTCGGGCCGGGAACGCACTACAGCGACTGGTTATACGTGAGTTTCCTTCGGAATCAGAGCCAATAGGTCAGTAACCCCAACGTCCGCACCTGCCTGTGATAATAGAGCGGAAACTTGCCCTCGATGATGAGCCTGATGGTTAAAAAAATGAAGGACAAGACTCGAATATCGCTTATTGGCCGGAATCCCTTTGGTGTTGTGGTAGCTGAGAACGAAATCCAGATCGCTTTGGGTTAACCCGGCTACCCAGCTAATAATCTGCCGGTCAAGCCAAGTCCGATGTTCGAATAAGCTACCAATATCGTCAAACACTATCTGGCTTAGGCTTGTCGGATTTGGAAGGTTGGCGACCTCCTGCAACGAGCCCACGCAGGATGGATGGTTGGCAAACCGCTTCAGCCAGATCGTGTCACCAACGACGATGTGATTCAGAGTTCCAAGAATAGAGCCGAAAAAAGCCCCGCGATCCTGAGTTAAGTCTGTTGCAGAGAGCGAACTTGCAGACTCGTAAATTTTGGAATTCATCCATTGGTTGTATATGGACAGCAATTCAAAGTGATCTTTCAGGCTCACCTGAGTTCCCTCTCATGTATAACATTTTTATATTGGTCGCGATGACCATTTTTCCGACCAACTATCCAGAATGACCACTTTGCCAATCGAACCAAAAGTTCAAAAAATCTCAATATCTTGAATTCCAAACTTGCCTCAAAACTTCTATAAAAACGATCACAACGACTGCTTTTCCTGAGATCACCAATTTTTCGATAAAACCGATGACTTTTCCTGCCCACCAAACAAAAAGGCCCGAAGTTCTCACTCCAGGCCTTCTTGTTACTCAGTGCCGCTCATCATCTCAACCGCACTTGCTATCGCCGCAGGAGAGGCAAGTCGCACAGCCGTCCATCACAATCACCGCCTTGGTGCTGCACTTGCCGCACATGGTGGCGTTGGGTGGGTAGTCGTCGGCTTTTTCGTCGTTCGTGGCCGTGCTGTGGCTGGCTTCGAACTCGGCGCGCTTTTCAGCGAGGATGCGCTTGGTGGTTTCGCTCATTTCCTCGCTTTCCAGCAGGCCGATGGCCTTCAGGTGCTTCTCAATCACGGCGCCGATTTCAGCGACCAGGGACGGCATGAACACGCCGCCTTTCTTGAAGTAGCCGCCGTTGGGGTCGTACACGCTACGCAGCTCTTCCACCAGGAAGGTTACGTCGCCACCCTTGCGGAATACCGCAGAGATAACGCGGGTGAGGGCGATGACCCACTGGAAGTGTTCCATCGACTTGGAGTTGATGAACACTTCGTACGGCTGCCGGCTTTCGTGGTCGGTGCCTTCGTTGAGCAGGATGTCGTTGATGGTGATGTACATCGCGTGCTCAGCCACCGGCGGCTTGATCTTGTAGGTGGTGCCCAGCAGGAAGTCCGGCCGTTCGATGTATTCGTTCATCTGAACGGGCTTGGTTTCCGCGTGCACCGGTGCCTGGTGTTCGGTAGCTTCGGGGTCGACCTTCTTTACGCGGTAGCCGACGATTTTGTTGCTGATTTTAACTGTCATGTTCGTTTTCCTGTGTCGGTTCCCGGATCAGTACTTGCCGTAGGTGCCTTCTTTAAGCGCGTCAAACAGGTTGGCGGCGTTGTGGATTTCGCCGTCGTACTCTACCTGCTCGTTGCCCTTGAGGGTGACCTTGCTGCCATCGTCCAGGGTGAACTCGTACAATGTGTTCTCGAGGTCTTTTTCCTTAACCAGTACGCCCTGGAAGGCTTCCGGGTTGAAGCGGAAAGTGGTGCAACCCTTCAGGCCCATGTCGTAGGCGTAGAGGTAAATGTCCTTGAAGTCCTGGTAGGCGAAGTCTGTCGGAACGTTCGCGGTCTTGGAAATCGAGGAATCTACCCACTTCTGGGCGGCGGCCTGGATGTCCACGTGCTGCGACGGTGTTACATCGTCGGAGGTGGTGAAGTAGGCCGGCAGCTTCTTGTCCTCGTCATCGGAGAACGGCATGGCGCCCGGGTTCACCATATGACGATATGCGAGCAGCTCGAAGGAGAATACGTCGACTTTCTCTTTGGTCTTCCGGCCTTCGCGGATGATGTTACGCGCGTAGTGATGCGAGAAGCTCGGCTCGATGCCGTTACTGGCGTTGTTGGCCAGTGACAGGCTGATGGTGCCGGTCGGCGCGATGGAGGTGTGGTGGGTAAAGCGGCCACCTTTCTCGGCCAGTTCTTCCACCAGCTTCGGTTCCACGTTGGCAATCTGCTGCATGTACTTGCTGTACTTGGCGTGCAGGATGCGGCCTTTCACCTTGTCGCCCAGTTTGTAGCCGTCTTCAGACAGCTGCGGGCACTTGGTGAGCATTTTCGGGGTAATTTCGAACTCGTCGTCCATGATTGGCGCAACGCCTTTTTCTTCGGCCAGGGCGAGGGACTGGCGCCAGCCTTCCACGGCCATTTCACGCACGACTTCTTCGGTGAACTGTACGGATTCTGCAGAACCGTAGGGCATGCGCAGCATGGCGAGGGTGGAACCCAGGCCCAGGATGCCCATGCCGTGGCGGCGCTTGTAGGTGATTTCGTGGCGCTGCTCGGCCAGCGGCAGGCCGTTGATCTCTACCACGTTGTCCAGCATGCGGGTGAAGATGCCCACCACCTTGCGGTACTTCTCGTAGTTGAAGCTGGCCTTGTCGGTGAACGGGTAGTCCACGAACATGGTCAGGTTCACCGAGCCCAGCAGGCAGCTGCCGTACGGGGGCAGGGGCTGCTCACCGCAGGGGTTGGTGGCGCGGATGTCTTCGCAGAACCAGTTGTTGTTCATCTGGTTGACCTTGTCGATCAGGATGAATCCCGGCTCGGCGTAGTCGTAGGTGCTGGTCATGATGGTGTCCCAGATGAACTGGGCTTTCAGGGTGCGGTAGATGCGGCAGGCAACCTTGCCTTCCCCGTTCACCACGTAGCCTTTCTGTTCGGGGAAATCACGGTATACGAACTGGCTCTCGTCGCTCAGGTCCAGCTTTTCGTCTTCCACTTCCTTCTGGGTAACAGGGAAGGAGAGGTGCCAGTCGTCGCCGTTGCGTACGGCTTCGATGAAGTCTTCGGTGATCAGCAGCGAAAGGTTGAACTGGCGCAGGCGACCGTCTTCACGCTTGGCCTGGATGAAATCGATCACGTCCGGATGGTGCACATCGAAGGTGGCCATCTGGGCGCCACGGCGGCCACCGGCAGAGGACACGGTAAAGCACATGCGATCGAAGATATCCATGAACGACAGCGGGCCGGAGGTGGTTGCCCCGGCGCCGGCCACATACGCGCCTTTCGGGCGCAGGGTGGAGAATTCATAACCGATACCACAACCTGCCTTGAGGGTAAGGCCGGCTTCGTGGTTCTTTTCCAGGATGTCGTTCATGGAGTCCTGAACGGTGCCGGAAACGGTGCAGTTAATGGTGGAGGTTGCCGGCTTGTGTGCTTCGGCACCCGCATTGGAGGTAATCCGGCCGGCGGGAATGGCGCCGTTCTGCAGGGCCCAGATGAAGTTCTTCATGTGCTGGGTGCGTACGGATTTGTTTTCCACCTCGGCAAGGGCTTTGGCAACACGTTCGTAGGTTGCGTTGATGTCCTTGTCTACGGGCTCGCCGGTCTTGGTCTTCAGCTGATATTTACTGTGCCAGATGTCGATCGAGGCTTCCTGCATCGGGATTGTCGTTACCACTGCCTGTGCCTTAGCGTTCATTTCCACCCTCTGTCTTCCGGTATGTCTTCTTTTGATGGCGCCAGTCCTTATACCGGCGGCGCCATACCCCTTGAGAATCGTCTGATTGGCCTTGGGCCTGTTTTCTTTTTAACCACTATATATGGGCTGAATCTGAAACGAGTATAACAGGATATAGTGTTCTGTGAATAAGAACGCAACTATTGATAGACGCTTCGGGGCAAAGAAAATCAATCAAAACCGACTTGAATCCGGGAAATTTTTTCTAAAACAGCGGTTTGGGGCTAAAGGTTCAAAACCACTACATGTTGTGGTTTTGTGAGGATGTGGTGTCAATAGCGAATTGTGCGATTCCGGTCGAAAAGTGACAAAAACAAGCGGGCCCGGAGGGGAAACGGGGGCCAGTCTGGCCCCGTTTTTTTATCAGCCCAGCAACAGGCTGTCGTCGTCCACTTCCAGCCCACGCTGCTTTTCAAACAGCCCGAGCAGATCCTTCACTTCCAGACCTTCCCGATCTTTGCCTGCGATATCGAATACCACCTGGCCCTGGTGCAGCATTACCGTGCGGCTGCCGACTTCCAGTGCCTGCTTCATGCTGTGGGTTACCATCAGTGCCGTGAGCTTCTGCTCTTCGATGATCTTGGTGGTGAGTTCCAGCACGAATGCAGCGGTTTTCGGGTCCAGCGCGGCCGTGTGTTCGTCCAGCAGCAGGATGCTCGAGGGCGTTAGGCTCGCCATCAGCAGGCTCACGGCCTGGCGCTGACCCCCGGAGAGCAGGCCCATCTTGTCGCCAAGACGTTTTTCCAGGCCCAGATTCAGGGACGAAAGGCTGTCCCTGAATTTTTCCATGTACTGCTTCTTCACGGCGCTGGTGAGGCCGCGGCGTTGGCCACGTTTGATGGCCAGGGCGAGGTTTTCCTCGATGCTGAGGCCCTCGCAGGTACCGGCCAGTGGGTCCTGGAATACCCGGGCAACACGGCCGGCCCGTTTGTGGGTCGGCAGTTTGGTGACGTCCAGGTTGTCCACGATGATCTGGCCGCTGTCTACCAGCACTTCGCCGGCGAGGGCATTCAGAAAGGTGGATTTGCCGGCGCCGTTGCTGCCTATCACGGTGACGAACTCACCCTGGTTAACGGTCAGGCTCATACCCCGAAGGGCCGGGTTTTCCAGCGGTGTGCCCCTGCCAAAGGTAAGCCGGAGATCGGTTGCACTGATCATGTCGCCTCCTTAGGCCTTGCTACGGGAAAGTTTGCCGGCAATGGATGAACGTACGCCGGGCAAAACGATGGCCAGGGTAACCAGAACCGCGGTAATCAGGTTCAGATCCTGGGCCTGCAGTCCCAGGAAATCCGCATTCAGAGCGAAGGCAATGGCCAGTCGGTAGATGATTGCGCCCACCACGCACGCGATGAGCGCGCGTACCACGGTCGAGGGAGTCACCACGGCTTCACCGCCAATCAGGGAGGCAAGGCCAATGACGATCACCCCTACGCCCATGGTGACATCGGCTGCACCCTGGCTCTGGGCAAAGAGCGCACCGGCAAGTCCGACAAGGCCGTTGGAAACGGCAACGCCGAGAACAATCATGGCGCCGGTGGCGATGCCCTGTGCCCGGGCCATTCTGGCGTTGGCGCCAGTGGCTCGCATGGCCAGACCGGTTTCGGATTTCATGAAACGCCACAGCAGGATAAGGGCAACAAAGACCACAATAACGAACAGAAGCACCGGTACCTGATGGTAGGCCAGATCCAGGTCGTACCAGGGCGTCAGCACGGTTTCTTCGGTCAGCAGGGCCACGTTCGGGCGGCCCATGATGCGCAGGTTGACTGAATAGAGCGCAATCATGGTCAGGATCGAGGCCAGCAGATTAAGAATGTTGAGTTTCACATTCAGCAGTGCTGTTACCGCGCCTGCGGCCATGCCGGCCATGACGGCACAGCCTGTGGCTAACCACGGGTTCCAGCCTTCAATGATCAGTACGGCGGCAACGGCAGCACCGAGGGGAAAGCTGCCATCTACAGTGAGATCCGGGAAATCCAGCACCCGGAAGGAGAGGTAGATGCCGAAGGCGACCAGGCCGTAGATCAGTCCGGTCTCAATGGCACCATAAAGAGCGATGTTACTCAGCATGGTCGGGTATCACCAATGATAAAACGGGCAGCCCCTCGTGAGGGCCGCCCGTTGGGTTCAGGGGGATTACTTGGCGCTGTCGATCACTTTCTTCGCGTCTGCGATTACATCATCTGACAGGGTGATGCCCATGCGCTCTGCGGCGGCCGGGTTCACGAACAGGTCCAGCTTCTCCATGGTTTCAACCGCCATTTCGCCGGGTTTCTCGCCATTCAATACCCGGGCAACCATCACGCCGGTCTGGCGGCCATGGTCGTAGTAATCAAACCCGAGTGCTGCAACGGCACCGCGCTCAACGGTAGCGGTGTCTGCCGCGAATACCGGAATGCTGGCGCGCTCACCAACAGAGATGACGGCTTCGGCAGCACTGATCACGGTATTGTCTGTGGTCAGGTAGATGGCGTCTGCTTTACCCACCAGGGAGCGGGCCGCGCCCAGAACCTCGGAAGTTTTGGTGGCAGCACCTTTTACCAGTTCAAGGCCACGCGCCGCGAGGCGCTCTTCGAGCAGTTCCACCAGGGAGACGGCATTGGCTTCGCCCGGGTTGTACACCGTGCCAATGCGTTTGGCATCGGGCATTACGCGCTGCAGCATGTCCAGGTGTTTGTCGATGGGCAGCATGTCGCTTACGCCGGTAATGTTGGCGCCAGGCGCCTCCAGATTACTTACCAGCTTGGCGCCAAGCGGGTCGGTCACAGCGGAGAAAATCACCGGTGTATTGCGGGCCGCAGCGGCAACGGTTTGCGCGGAAGGCGTTGCAATCGCCACGATCACGTCGGGACTCTCACCAACGAATTTGCGAGCAATCTGGGAAGCAATGGCAGAGTTGCCCTGGGCACTTTCGTGCATCACTTCGAGGTTGTCGCCCTCTTTGAAGCCGCGCTCGGCGAGTTCATCTTTTATGCCCTGGTAGACGGCGTCCAGTGCCGGGTGTTCCACAATCTGTGTGATGGCTACAACGCGGGGTTCCTGTGCCTGAACAAGTGTTGCCAGCGCCAGCAGGGTGGCACCGAACAGGGTGCGCAGGGTTGTCTTGGCCATATGCCCATCTCCGGGTAGGTTAACTGATATGTTGCGAATCTGAAGGGGCGGAAGTTTACCACAGGCAAGGGGTTCAAGGGGTAGGGGATGTTGCCGGTGGCGGCGTTTTGGTTGCAATAGATGCAGTTGGAAATTATTTTGCTTGTGTCACGTTTTGACCGCTCATACTATGTTGAAATACCCTACGAAAGTCTAATAATAAATCATCTATAACTCGAATAACGAACTGCAAGGAAGGTCCATGGACACAACAAACAAGCTTCCCCTGGATATGGTTGATCACTGGGAGAAGGCCAAGGCGAACTCCGTATACATGACCCAGCCCATTGGCGACGGCAAAACCGTCGACTATACCTGGGGTCGGGCGGTGGATGAGGCGCGGCGCATGGCGTCTTACCTCAAATCGCTGAATCTCCCCGAAAAGAGCCGCATCGGCCTGATCTCCAAGAACTGCGCCCACTGGATCATGACCGACTGGGCCATCTGGATGGCCGGTCACATTTCCGTTCCGCTGTATCCCACCCTGAATGCCGACACCGTTAACTACATCCTGAACCACGCCGAGTGCGAGGTGGTGTTTGTCGGCAAGCTGGACGACTGGGACATGATGAAACCGGGCGTGCCGGAATCCGTGCGTTGCATCTCCTTCCCGCTGAGCCCTCCCAATGATTTCGAAACCTGGGACGATATCGTCGCCAAGTATCCGCCTCTGGAAGAAAATGTTAAGCGTGATGCCGACGAACTGGCCACCATCGTTTACACCTCAGGCAGCACCGGTAAACCCAAGGGCGTCATGCTCAGCTTTTACAACATGGCCTATGCGGCAGAGGGCGGCATGGAGGTACTCGGTGTGAGCTCCGAGGAGCGCATGTTGTCGTACCTCCCGCTGGCTCACGTGTTCGAGCGTACCTTTGTTGAGCTGGCCTCGCTCTATGCGGGTTTCCACCTGTATTTTGCAGAATCTCTGGACACCTTCGTGCAGGATTTGCAGCGTGCGCAGCCAACGCTGTTCCTCTCGGTACCGCGCCTGTGGGTGAAATTCCAGCACGGTGTGCTCCAGAAGCTGCCGAAGAAGAAGCTGGACCGGCTGCTGAAGATTCCGGTGGTCAACAAACTGATCAAGAAGAAAATCCTGAAGGGCCTTGGTCTGGACAAGGTCAAGCTGGCAGGCAGTGGCTCAGCCCCCCTCGCGAGCGACGTTCTGGACTGGTACCGCAACCTCGGCCTCGAGTTGCTTGAGGGCTATGGCATGTCTGAAAACTTTGCCTACTCCCACATGAGCAAGCCAGGGCGCTCAAGAACCGGTTACGTTGGTGAGTCCGCGCCGGGGGTTGAAACCCGCATCAGCCCGGAGGGAGAGATTCAGATCAAGAGCCCGGCCACCATGATGGGCTACTACAAGGACGAAGAGAAAACCCGGGAGACCTTCACCGAGGATGGCTTCCTGAAGACTGGCGACAAGGGTGAAATTGATGAGATGGGCCGGCTCAAGATCACCGGTCGCATCAAGGAAATCTTCAAGACCAGCAAGGGCAAGTATATTGCGCCTGCACCCATTGAGAACCGTCTGATGTCCCACGATGCCATCGAGATGGTGTGTGTCTCCGGTGCCAATCAGACCCAGCCCCACGCGCTGGTGATGCTGGCCGAGGAGTCCCGGCCGAAAATGGCGGATGAAGCCTTCCGTAAGGAAATCGAAGAAAGCTTCAAGAAGCTGATTGCTGATGTGAACAAGACCGTGGATCCGCACGAACAGTTGGCGTTCATCACCGTAATGAGCGACGAGTGGTCGATCGAGAACAGCTTCCTCACGCCGACCATGAAGCTCAAGCGCAACGTGGTTGAGGATGCGTATCAGGAGCAAGTGGACAACTGGTATGCACAGCGTCAGCCGGTTATCTGGCAGTAAAACGCCCGATTCGAAATGAAGATGTTATAGCCCGGCTCTGCCGGGCTTTTTTTGCCGGAAGAAAACCGACGTAAGTCGCATAGGGAAAAGGAGAAAGCGGGCCTAAACTGGATGAATATCAGGAGGATGTTATGAGCCAGTTGTCCCTTTTCCAGAAGCGTATCCAGGACGAAATTCCCCTTTCCCGGGCGTTGGGGATTCAATTGCATTCCTGGGATGGCCATTCGCTGCTGCTCAGTGCGCCGCTGGAACCCAACAAGAACCACCAGGGTACGGGGTTCGGAGGCAGCGTGTACTCTGCGGCGGTTACTGCGGCCTGGGGCCTGACTGAATTGGCACTATGGGATCTTGGCTTAAAGGGCAATGTGGTGGTGCAGAGCGGGAATATCGACTACCTCGAGCCCGTGTCTTCCGATTTCTATGTGATCTGCCGCCTGCCCGGTGAGGAGGTACCGGAACGTTTTCGCAAGAGTCTGGCCCGGCATGGCAAGGGACGGCTGGATCTGACGGCTGAGGTTTTTTGCGGCGAACCAAACACAATGCCTGAGGGGGATCCTGTGGCGGTTTTCCAGGGGCGGTTCGTGGTTCAGGATGTGAAATCCCGGGTAACGTTCTGAGCTTGTCAGGCAATTGACCGGCTATTGGAGATTGAGCGGCTCATCAGAATAATCGGAATGATGCCGGCCAGAACGATAATCAGAGCGGGTAGGGCGCTGTGGTAAAGCCGCTCGTCAGAGGCGAACTGATACACGTAGGTCGCCAGTGTCTCAAAGTTGAACGGCCTGAGTATCAGGGTGGCCGGCAATTCCTTCATGCAGTCCACGAAAACCACCAGGGCCGCTGTCACCAGTGTGCCTCGCAACATTGGCAAGTGAACCCTGACCAGGGTGTTGCCCGGGGTGTGGCCCAGGGAGCGGGACGCCATGTCCATGCTCGGGGTAATCTTCTGCAACGCACTCTCCACGCTACCGGCCGAAACGGCAAGGAATCGCACGGTGTAGGCAAACACCAGGGCGAAGGCCGAGCCACTCAGTAACAGGCCCGTGCTGATTCCGAATACGTCCCGCATCAGGCTATCCAGCCAGTTGTCAAAACCTGCCAGGGGCACAATCACACCCACAGCCAGCACGGCGCCGGGCATGGCATAGCCCAGGCTGGAAAGGCGCATCAGTACCTGCATCTTGCGGGTGTTGTGCAGTCGGCGGCTGTAGGCGAGCGTGACACCAATCAGCAGAGTGGTGAGGGCTGCCGTGCCAGAGAGGAAAAGGCTGTTGAAGGTGTTTCGGACAAAATCCGGGTTCCAGCTTTCACCGAAGTATTCCCACGCATAGAGCCCGAGGGTTGCACCGGGAATCACGAAACCGAACAGAACCGGTAAGGCGCAAACCGCTACGCAAATCATCTGGCGCGGGAAGGACATGGTGAAGCGCTGGATCGGCTCACGGTTGTCCCGCGCTGCGAACTGTTGCTGGCGTCTGCGGGAATACCGTTCCAGGGTAACCAGGATCACCACGAAGATCAGCATTGTGGTGGCTATTTGAGCTGCCCCGCCGAGGTTGCCGAGGTTCATCCAGGTATCAAACAGGCCAGCGGTCAGGGTCTGGACGGCAAAGAAGTCCACGGTACCAAAATCGTTCAGGGTTTCCATCAGCACCAGGGAAAGGCCGACGGCTACCGCCGGTCGGGCGATGGGCAGAACCACCCTGAAGAACGTGCTCAGCGCGGAGTGGCCGAGACTGCGGCTGACCGCGAACAGAGACGGGGACTGTTCCAGAAAGGCGGCGCGGGCCAGAAGGTAAACGTAGGGATACAAGACCAGCCCGATCATCAGCGTGGCGCCTTCGAGGCTGCGAATTTCCGGGAACCAGTAGTCTGCGGCACTGCTCCAGCCGAACAGGTCTCGCAAGGCACCCTGAACGGGGCCAGCGTAGTCCAGGAGGCTTGTGTACACATAGGCAATAACGTAGGCGGGCACTGCAAATGGTAGCAGCATCGCCCACTCAAAGAATTTGCGACCCGGAAACTCGCACATGGTGACCGCCCAGGCCGACGCCAGGCCTATAACCAGGGTAAGGGCACCCACCCCAATCATCAGTTTGAGCGTGGTTGTCAGGTACCGGGGAAGGGTGGTTTCGATCAGGTGTGGCCAGATGTTCTCTTCGGGAAAAAACGCCAGAAAAATAACGGAGAGAACCGGAAGGGCGACGATGGCGGTGGTCAGAAGTGCGCTGATCATCCATTTTGGAGAGGTACGCTTAGCCAGCAGGGGCTGGGATAGCCCTGGATTAACGCTGGTTGCGGCCTCGCTCATAGTGTCCCTGCGCCTGGATGTGGAGTCTGTCCAATTGAAGGCTGCAGATTGTAGTCACCTGACCTGATGCCTGCAACGACTGGTGTCATACCGGAAGAGGGAAGCGCCCGCCAAAGGGCATGTGAGGGTGGTCAAACCACCCTCACTGTTGGCGATTACTCGCCGTCGTAATCGACGCGGTCAACCAGTTTGACTGCGGCATTGCGGTTATCTGCAATCTCCTGCAGTGACAGGTTGTCGGGGTTGATCTCACCCCACTCGGCAACCAGTCCGGAAGGCTTAACCTCCGGGTTTGCCGGGTATTCCGTGTTTGCCTCAGCGTAGATACGCTGGGCTTTCGGTGAAGACAGGAATTCCATCAGTTTGATGGCGTTCTCGCGGTTAGGCGCGCTCTTGGTCAGTGAAATACCACTGATATTTACGTGAGTGCCCCGGCCTTCGGCGTTCGGAAATACAAGCCGTACCTGTTCGGCAATCGGCCGCTGGTTCTCATCCTGCAGCATATTGCCATAGTAGTAGCTGTTACCAATGGAGACGTCGCATACGCCCTCGGCAATAGCCTTGATCTGGTCGCGGTCACCACCCTGGGGTTTGCGGGCCAGATTGTCTTTCAGGCCTTCCAGCCACTTCTCGGTTTCGGCTTCACCATGGTGTGCGATCATGGAGGAGAACAGGGCGATGTTGTAGGGGTGCTTGCCGCTGCGAGTACAGATACGGTTGTTCCACTTGTCGTCTGCCAGTTGTTCGTAGGTGGTGATCTCACCTTCTTCCACGCGGTCCTTGGAAACGAAGATCAGGCGCCCGCGGGTGGTCAGGGCAAACCACTTGCCCTCGGGATGGCGCAGGTTTTCCGGAATGTTCTCTTCCAGAGTCTCGTTGTCGACGTTCTGAACGAGATCACGTTCTACCAGCTCGTTGAGGCGGGAAATATCAACGGTCATCACCAAATCTGCCGGGCTGTTGCGACCCTCGCGCTCCAGTCGCTCGGCCAGACCCTGTTTGGCAAAGACCACGTTGCTCTGGATGCCGGTTTCCTGTTCAAAAGCGTTCAGCAGGGGTTCGAGCAGATATGCCTGACGGTATGAGTAGATATTGACCTCGCCATCTGCGGAGGCGGCCATGGGCATGGCAGAGAGGGCGATTGCTGCGGTAGCAGCCAGTTTCATTCGCATATTCCCATCCTTTCGGGTGTTTCCGGTATTAATTTGCTTTGCCAGGATCGGCAAGTTTTTAAAAACGCCAACCATTCTCATTTCCATTGACTCCAGAGTCAATCTCTCCGTTGGCATATTTTTCTGAAAATGGTGTTATGCTTCGGAAGACTATAAAAACTATGCAAAAAGTAGTGGAATCCTCAAATGGATGGGAACGATCGAAGAGAGCACATACGCACGGCAATGAGTGCGAAAGTAAAGGTGGTTCACGAGGAGCTCGGCGAGTTCATATTCTCGACCCGCGATATCTCCGACGGCGGTGTTTTCATCGTTGTGGACACTGAGCCATTTGCGCCAAACCTCGGCGACACAGTTACCGTGCAGGTGCAGGGGCTACCTGTTCCAGCACCGATACTTGAAATGGTGGTCGTGCGCAAAACCAACGACGGGTACGGCCTCCAGTTTGATCAAAATGGTGACTGATAGACGGATTGAATGCCCCTGCCGTGGATAATGGCAGTGTTCAACCAACCGCTGTCAGGGATGCAACAGCCAGATGATCTTTTCAGTCTTTTCCAGAGCTTACAAGCCGATTATTGCAAGCCTTGTCCTGGTTTCCGTATCGGGCTGTGCGAGCTATTACTCACATTTTGCGATGTTTCCGGCTGAGAATTCATCCGGTGAGCCAAGACACGTGCGGCTGTCCTGGCAAAGCGCGGAGTATCCTGGTTGGTGGTTTGCCGGCGATAAAGCCACGCCCGTGAAGCTGGAAACCCAATGCAGCGACCGTGTCTGGCGCCTCCTCGATGACGAAGAGGCGAGTGCCTGCGGCGAGGGTATTCGTGCCTGTGGCGAAGCGGGCCGGGATCTGGTGGCGCAGACGGGGCAGCCGGCAAGCGGCTCAACCCGCTGCATGTCCATCAATCCGGCGGATCCGGATGCCCGTATTGCAGAAATAGAAGGGAAACTGGAGTTGCTGGTGTCCTGTACCCCTGCCGTCTTGGCAGAGGGTGAGGGTGATGACGCCCTGAACCTTGACTATCTGCGAGCATCATCAGTTCCGTACACGGTTTATGTCCGGAAGGCGCCGCGGGGTTCAATGCGGTCCCGATTGCCTGAATTTGATGAATCGGTATGTGACGCAGAGTGACACTTTCTGACGTTGATATGTGACTCCCATCACGTTGCTACATTTTGTTTCCTGTTGAACATTAGCGTTACGTTTTGTCGCGTTTGGGTTACCTGGCGATACGATATTGTAATTGTGTCTTCCGGCGGTTCGGTCAGAATGGTAGCTATCGAAAAGTTTGTTGTGTGAGGTGGCCCGTGGGTGTCCAACAGAAAAAAGTCGCAGTTCATGATCTGGAAGTGGGCATGTTCGTGTCTGATCTGGACAGGCCATGGCATCAGACCCCCTTTCCGATTCAGGGTTTCCATATCCGGTCCCAGGATGACATTCGTGCACTGGTATCCCACTGCAAATGGGTTCTGGTCGATGTGGCGGAAGCAAGGGAATCCAAAGAGGTAAAAGGCGGAAGCAAGCCGGCTTTCGGAACATTGCAAGGCAAGCGCAGGGGTGGGCGGGAGCAACTCCAGTTGCCGCCCCTGAGTATTCGCGAGCCAGTGACGTATGAAACCGTTACCAGTCTCAAGAAGGAAATGAAAACCTCAAAGCGCCTGCTTGACGATATGGAAGGCGCGCTGGATCAGCTTTTCGAGACACTTCGTGCCGATGGCGTGCCCGATCTCCGGCCGATCGCTGCGATCACCAGCAAAATGGTGAGTAGCGTTGTTCGCCAGCCAGACGCTCTATTGTGGCTCAGTCGCACCCGTGCCCACGATAGCTACCTGTACCGGCATGCATTGAATACCTCTGTCTGGGCCCTGGTGTGTGGACGCCATCTCGGGTTGAACGAGGGGCTGCTGAACCATTTGGGCCTGGGTTGCCTGCTGTCCCAGGTGGGCAAGACCACGCTGCCTGCCGAGTTGCTGGCGCGGGAAGGCCAGTTAAGCTCAGAGGAGTATCTGACCTACCGGAGTTACGTTGGCCGTGGAGTCAGGATGCTTGAAAACGGCGGGCTCTCCCGTGCCGTGCTGAGTGTGGTTCAGGGGCATCGGGAACGTCATAACGGTTCCGGCTTTCCGGAGGGTGTCCGCGGCGATCGGATTCCATTGCTGGCCAAGGTTGCCGGTATCGCGGAATTTTTCGAATCGTTGATAGCGCCCCGGTCTCATGCCGAGCCGATGACACCGGCAAAAGCGGTCACGCTGCTCTATGAAATGCGCAATATCGAGTTCCAGGAGGATCTGGTCGAGAATTTCATTCAGGCGATCGGTATCTATCCCACCGGGAGTCTGGTCGAGCTGACCGATGGTCAGCGCGGTATTGTGGTTTCCCATTCCCCTGAGCGCCGTTTGTGGCCGCGGGTAATGGTAATGACCGATGCTGCCTCAAGGCCGCTGAAAACAGCCAAAATTATTGATCTGGCCAGATACAACGAAGGCAAGGAAGCGCCAGAAACCGTGCGGGTTCGCGATTGTCTGCCGCACGGTACGGAAGGCCTCGATCCCTCCTATTACGACGTGACCGGCGTGGAATCACGCTGGAGCCTCTCGCGCCTGATCAGCGGATAAGCACTCGCAGCTGTTTGCGAACCCACCGATAGGTATCCTCCGGACGGAAGCTGAGCAGCAGCTCGGACTCACCGCCGGAGGGGCCGGCGACAAAATACTCCACCTCTCCGCTCTGCCAGTCGGCTGAATTTATCTGGATATCCTGCGGGCGTGTGCTGATGGCCTCCAGCTCCGCCAGGGAAAGTCCGCCCCCGATTTTTCGAACCGCAACCTGCTTCAGGGCTGTATCAGTAGCCGGATGACTGGCAACGTCCTCATCCAGGAAATATCGGTTTGCGACGGTTGTACTGATCGCCTTGAGTTCCCGGGTGAGATAGGTCTGGGCATCCTCCGAATCAATGTCTTCCATGGTTCGCACGGCATTCTCGATTCGGTCCTTTTTGGCCTGCAGGTCTTCACTGTATTCAATGTCAGGATCGCGATCCTCATCATTCTCCGGTCGTGGCGGTGCGTTGTCGATTTCCTCCTGGGTGGGCGGCTCCTCACAGAGTTCATCGTCCTCGGGGTAAAAACAGATCGCGGCAAGCAGCTGATTGGCGGGAGACATCGGGTTGTTGGCCGTGAATTCGGATTCGCTGACACTGAAATCAATCGGCGCTGTCAGGCCCGGAAGGGCCGCGTTCAACTGCCTAATAACCCAGTCGCGGATATCGATACCGTCGCCCTCAGCAACATTCTGGCTCCAGTTCAGGAGCATCAGGAACCGGGACAGGTTCATCAGCGTTGTATTCTCCAGAACGTTTTGCTCAGTCAGCGTGTGGGTGCTCAATCCCTCATCATCCACCATTGGCGTTTGCAGCCCTGTGCGGGTGGTCTCGAAAAATTCGAGCAGGGTTACGTATTGCCTGGCCGGTACATCGCTAACCAGCGGCAGGTCTCCAACCCTGAACGTGAGGGTTTCGCCGGGGTAGTAGCGGAATTCTCCCGCTGCGTTGGTGGTGCCGGACTGACTGGCAGTCTGATAGGAAAGACCGTTAAAACCATTGAAATTGACTCGGCCGGTGCTCCTGTCGTCGCCGGAGCCTCCGCCGTCATCCAGACAGCCGGAGAGAGCAAGTGTGCCCAGCAGGGTGAACGTAAGTCGGGTGCGGTGAACGGATCTCATGGTTGAACGTACATTCCCTTCGTTTCAGCGCGCCTGCACCCGGGGTGCAGCAGCCTCTTTTGTAAATTGTTGTAACCGCATTATAGGGGCGTGATTTGCCTCATATCGGGATTCCTGTCGCAGTTTCCGTTATTGGTCCGGGGATGCCTCCGGCCGATAAGGGCCTTGAAATCAGCGACTTTGTCACAATAAATAGCAATCTAAATTCTGGCTGGCGGCGAGGGCCGTTCTTTGCCGTTTTTCACCGAATCGGGATGAGTTATGACCAATGCACTGGAAATTGAGGGCCTCACCAAAACCTATGGTGACGGCTTCAAGGCTCTCAAGGGGATTGATCTGCACGTCGCCGAGGGGGACTTCTTTGCCTTGCTGGGGCCCAATGGGGCAGGCAAATCGACCACCCTGGGTATTGTTTGCTCCCTGGTTAACAAAACAGCCGGAAAGGTGCGGGTGTTCGGATATGACACCGACACCCATCTCTCGGATGCCAAGTTGAACCTTGGTGTTGTGCCGCAGGAGTTCAACTTCAACCAGTTCGAAAAGGTCTTCGACATTGTCACCACCCAGGCCGGCTACTACGGAATTCCTCTTAAACAGGCCTCGGCGTCGGCTGAAAAGTATCTGAAAAAGCTCGGACTCTGGGAGAAGCGGGACACCCCGGCACGCATGCTCTCCGGAGGTATGAAGCGTCGTCTGATGATTGCCCGGGCCCTGGTTCATGAGCCCAAACTGTTGATCCTGGACGAGCCGACTGCCGGCGTAGATATTGAACTTCGTCGGTCCATGTGGACCTTTCTGGAAGAAATGAATCGTCAGGGCACCACCATTATCCTGACGACCCATTATCTGGAGGAAGCGGAAGCCCTTTGCCGCAATATTGCCATTATCGATCACGGCAAGATTCTGAAAAACACCAGCAAAAAGGCCCTGCTGCAGCAACTGAGCCTGGAAACCTTTGTTCTGGACACCGAGAAGACCCTTGATGCCGCGCCTGAACTGAATGGTTTCCCGACTCGATTGGACGGAGAAGGTGCTCTCGAGGTGGAAGTGCAGAAAGGGCAGGGGCTCAACCAGGTGTTCGTGGAGCTTGAACGGTTGGGCATCAAAGTGGTCAGCATGAGGACCAAGGCCAACCGGCTGGAGGAACTGTTTATTCGCATGGTCGAAGAGAACGCTGCGGAGTCAACTCAAACCGTGGAGGGTGCCGCATGACGCCACAAGCGCTCTTTACCGCCTTCAGTACCATCGTTGTCCGGGAGATACGCCGGTTTACCCGCATCTGGGCGCAAACCCTGTTGCCGCCCGCGGTCACCATGACCCTGTATTTCATTATTTTCGGCAACCTCATCGGCTCCCGTATCGGGGAGATGGGCGGCTTCGAGTACATGTCTTTCATTGTGCCGGGGCTGATCATGATGTCGGTGATCACTAGTTCCTACGCCAATGTGGTGTCTTCGTTTTTCTCCATGAAGTTCCAGCGCAGCATCGAGGAGCTTCTGGTGTCGCCGGTGCCGAACTGGGTGATCCTGGCCGGCTATGTGACAGGTGGCATGGCGCGAGGCCTCGGCATCGGGTTGATTGTCACGCTGTTGTCACTGGCGTTTACCCGCCTGTCCATCCACAACTTGCCCATGATGGTTCTGACGGTATTTCTGACTTCGGCACTGTTTGCCCTGGGTGGCTTTATCAACGCCATGTTGGCGACCAAGTTTGATGACATCTCCATTGTGCCCACGTTCGTATTGACGCCGTTGACGTATCTGGGCGGCGTGTTCTACAGCATCGATTTACTGCCGGGGTTCTGGCAGGGCGTATCCATGGCCAACCCTATCCTCTACATGGTCAACGGCTTCCGGTACGGCATTCTGGGCGTGTCAGACGTTAATCCGTTTGTTTCTCTTGGTATGATTCTGGTTTTCATCTCCGTACTGGCATTCATCGCTCTCAGAATGCTGGAGCGTGGTAAAGGCATTCGCCACTGATTTCAGGAACCACTATGGCACTTAACGACGCTCCGCTTGGCAAGACAAGCGACTACCCGGACAGCTACGATCCTGGGCTGCTTTTCCCGGTGGCGAGAGAGGAAAATCGCCGCCGCATTGGTCTGGAGGATGGCCGTTGGCCTTGGTTTGGCGAGGATCTGTGGCAGGCCTGGGAAATCTCCTGGCTGCGTCCAAGCGGCGTGCCGGAAGTGGCCTGGGCGGAGATTGTTTTTCCGGCGGCCTCGCCCGCAATCATTGAGTCCAAATCGCTCAAGCTGTACCTGAACTCGTTGAACCAGGCGGTCTACTCTTCTCGGGAGCAGGTCGCGGAGGTGATTACCCAGGATCTTTCCAGCGCCTGCGGCGGTGCTGTTCAGGTGAATCTGTTGAGCGTCGACGAATCCGGTGAAGCGATTGGCCGGCCGGAGGGCTTCGAGCTCATTGATGACGAGCCGGTCAGCGAAGTGGTTTTTGAATACGCGCCTGAGGCGCTTTCAGCGAGTGGGGAGGTGGTGACAGAACGGCTCTGCTCCCATCTGCTGAAGAGCAACTGCCCGGTAACCGGTCAGCCTGACTGGGCGACACTCCTCATAAGCTACACCGGACCGAAAATCGATCGGGGCGGTTTGTTGCGTTACGTGGTGAGCTTCCGGCAGAAACAGGATTTCCACGAGCATTGCGTGGAAACCGTGTTTACCGATCTGATGGGGCGGTGCAACCCGGAGTCGCTTACCGTGGTTGCCCGGTATACACGGCGGGGCGGGCTGGATATAAATCCGTGGCGAAGCACGGAAACCGGCGGGGATGCCGGCCCAAGGTTGATACGTCAGTAGCAGGATTCTGTTTGAGCGCAGGGAAGCGCCTCAGGAAACATCCTCTTCCCGCCGCAGGCGATCTGCAGCATCTTCCAGAGCGGTCAGGATGGCCTGCCGCTCTTTTCGGTGATCTTGTCCGAATCGAGATACATGGCGAAGCCGCTATGTTCGTGTTCCAGGAAGCTTCGGTTGGGCCCCATGTCGCGCCGGAAGTCGACCACTTCGTAAATTGGCACCGGCTTGACAAAGCCCTTCACGGTAATCTCGCCCTTGTCTCTGCACATGATCTTGTCCTTGATCAGCGCGAAGGTTTCGTAGGAAACGAGGATTTCGCCCGGCTCCGCCAGGGACTCAAGCCGGCTGGCCAGGTTTACTTCCTTGCCGATAATCGTGTAATCCATCCGGTTCTCGGCGCCAAAGTTACCAACCGTTGTATAACCGGTGCTTATTCCCATGCGGATTTCCAGCGGGGTCTTGATGCCCTGGCTGCGCCATTTCTGCCGCATGATTTTCATATGCTTGCGCATCTCGATGGCCATGGAGACACAGGCAAATGCGTCCTCCCTCTGGCCACGGCTGGTTGGATCGCCAAAGAACACCATGATGGAATCACCAACGAACTTGTCGATGGTGCCGCCATACTTGAGAGCAACTTCCGACATTTCATTGAAGTAGTGATTCAGCAGTTCGGTCAGTGCTTCGGGTTCCATTTCCTCAGACAATTCGGTGAAGCCTTTGATGTCAGAGAAAAACACCGCCAGTTTCTTGCGCTGGGTTTCCAGTCTCACGTCCCGCTCACCGGTGAAGATCGACTGCCAGACTTGAGGCGAGAGATATTTGGACAGTTTGTGTGAAAGCGCGATGGACTGCTCCCGCTGGTTCTGGATCTGGGTCTTTGCCAGCATCAACGCCCGTGCCTGCTGGTGGGAATAGTAAGCCGTAACGCAAATATAAAGCCCGGTGGATAAAATCGACACGATGCTGGTCAGCAGGGGCGAGTGTGGTCCGTCTGCCGGGCCGACGATCGCAACCGCCCCCGCAATGGAGGCCGCCATGAAGCCGGTGCCCAGGACCCACTGACGGATACCACCAACAATCAGGCAACTGAACATCAGCATCAGTGCAACGGCGAGGGAGGGGATGACGATCAGCCCGATGCAACCAATGAAAGCGCCACCAACCACGCAATCAAATATCAGCATTTTCTGACGGATGCGTGGCGAATTCCTGAGGAAAGTGCGGCGAGTCAGGGCATGGGCGATGTGGGGCCAGGTGAGGGCCCCGGCAACCAGCCAGAGAAGCCATTGCGGAAAGGCGCCCTGGAGAACGCCGGTTACGATAATGGCGGCGGTTGAGGTGTATGCCAGTACCCGGCCATTGTAATCGGGCATCGGGGGAATGGCGATCGGGTTGCCCGCCGCCTCGGACGAGAGGGCTCTGCCAGCTGAGCTACTGGCATTACGCAGGTCTGCCGGGGCACTCATCATTTCAGAAACGGATCCTGCCAATGAGCATGTCGCGGAACATGACCCAGTCACCCATAAGGCTGTACAGTGGATATTTGAAGGTAGCGGGGCGATTTTTTTCAAACTTGAAATGACCAACCCACGCAAAGCCATAGCCTATGACCGGCAAGGCCAGAAGCCACAACAGCTTGCCCGAAGCCAGAGCCCATACGGCGACTATCAGGACCAGGAGACTTCCAGCGAAATGCAAACGGCGACAGGTGACGTCGCTGTGCTCTTCGAGGTAGTACGGATAAAATTCGGAAAAGTTATTGAAGGTTTGCTGGTTGCTCATTGTGTTGCCACTCAACGTTGTACGACCGCGTCATTTATAATTGTTGGTAGACCCGACTACGACTAAAGGTTAACAGCATTACGTAGAACCCACAATTCACAGCCATGAATTGTGTTCGTACCTATATTTCAACAGTCTTTAAACAGCGAGCAGATATGACCGCAGTTACCGATTTCCTCCTGAACCGCTCCTCTGAACCGAGGCTGGAATCACCCGCGCCGGATTCGACAACCCTCGAAAGGGCCTTTTCCTGCGCGGCGCGTGCACCGGACCATGCACTGCTCAGGCCCTGGCGCTATCTGGTGATCGAGGGTAAAGGCCTTGAAGCCCTGGGAGAGCTGTTTGCGTCCACCTGTGCCAATAACAGCGATGAGAAAGAAATCGAGAAGCTCCGGCGTGCCCCCCTTCGCGCACCCATGGTCATAGTTGGTATCGCGTCGCCGAGGACGCATCCCAAAGTACCGGAAATCGAGCAGGTCATGTCGGCAGCTGCCGGCATGAGTTTTGTTGAGCTTGCCCTTCAGGATGCCGGTTTCGGCGTGATGTGGAGAACAGGCGGCGTTGCCTACCACTCCTCGGTTCACCAGGGGTTGGGCCTGGAAGAGCATGAACAGATTGTTGGCTTTCTCTACACCGGTACGGTCTCGGCATCCAAGCCGTCTGTGCCCAGACCGGCGGTGGACGAGTTTGTGAGTCATTGGCCCTGAGACCTTGTTGAATACCCCCGGCTTCTGCCGGGGGAAGCAGCTTGCCGCTTTTTCTTGCCCTTTTCCTTTCTCCTTTCCCGTAACCGCTACTCGGATTCTCTGCAGGGCCTGCCAACACTGGGTTTCCTGACAAATTAACACCTGACCATAAATCTGGCATTCAGCTTGCTTTAGTCCTGTCAAAGAGCACAGCCGGCAAAAACAGCTCGGCATACCAGTGCAGTTTTCGGGAGGCAACATGGCAATTACGTTCGATAAGGCTTTGGGTATTCATCAATACGCGGTGGAAACGCGGGTCAGGCGTGCCGAAGTTCTGGCAAACAACCTGGCGAACGCTGACACTCCGGGCTTCAAGGCCCGTGATGTGGACTTCCAGGCGATGATGCAGAAGGCCCAGGAGTCCGTCAGCGGCTTCCGGATGGCGAAAACAAACGAGGCTCACATGGATACCTCCCGGTCTGCGTCGGAGAGCGATCTTTTGTATCGGGTGCCATACCAGCCGTCGGTCGACGGTAATACTGTGGATGCCCAGCAGGAGCAGTCACGCTTCATGCGTAACGCCATGGACTTCCAGGCCAGTTTCCAGTTCCTGAACAGCAAGTTCAGCGGTTTGACCAAAGCCCTGAAGGGCGAATAAGCCGCAGTCACGGGGTTAGCGAAGGTTAGCGAAGGAGAATTATCATGTCACTGGGCAGCATTTTTGATATCGCCGGTTCCGGTATGACAGCGCAATCGCTGCGGCTGAATACAACCGCGTCCAACATTGCCAATGCAGAAACGGCAAGTTCCAGCACGGGGGAAACCTATCGCGCCAGGAAGCCGGTTTTCTCGGCGATTCAGCAGTCTCTGATGAATCCCGGGCAGGGAGGCTTGCCCATGGCTGCCGATGAGGGGCCGGGCGCCGGCGTGAGGGTTGACGGTATTGTCGAAAGTGATGCGGAGCTGCAGATGCGCTACGAGCCCCATCACCCGGCGGCCAACGAGGACGGCTACGTCTACTACCCCAATGTGAATGTGGTTGAAGAGATGGCGGACATGATGTCGTCGTCCAGAAGTTTCCAGATGAATGTGGATGTCATGAACACTGCCAAGTCCATGATGCAGCGCATTCTGACTCTTGGTCAGCAGTAACGGGGTGAGGAGCACAACATGACTGCAGTAAATGCAACAGACGCGTCGGATGTTCTGAGCCAATACCAGCTGAAGCAACAGAATGGCGGCCAGGGCACCAGTGAGCTCGGCCGGAATGAGTTCATGGAACTGATGCTGGCACAGCTGAAAAACCAGAACCCGCTGGAACCCCAGGACAACGGCGCGTTTATCTCCCAGTTGGCCCAGTTCAGCTCACTGGAGGAGATGCAGAACCTCTCAGGTACGGTTGAGGATGTGGTGGGCCAGTTCCGTTCCACCCAGGCGCTGCAGGCCTCTGCCATGGTCGGCAAAACCGTGCTTGCCCCTTCCCAGGTCGGGATTCTGGGTGCGGATGGTGAGATCAGCGGCACTATTGAAGTGCCGGCATCGACCGGTGGGCTCCGGCTTTCGATCCAGGGACAGAATGGTGAGCTGGTACGACAGATTGATATGGGTAGTAGTCCGGCGGGTGTGACCTCATTCCGCTGGGATGGCCAGGACGGCAACGGCAATCCCTTGCCGCCGGGCTCCTACCGGATTGTAGCCGAGGCTTCCTACCCGGATGGGCCGCAGCAGTTGGGTACGATGGTAAGTGCCAATGTTGACAGCGTGTCCCTGGGTCAGGGCGGCTCCATTACCCTGAATCTCGCAGGCATGGGCTCCATCGCCCTGTCTGATGTAAAACAAATTAACTGATACCGGTGAAACACCAAGAGGTGAGCCATGGGATTTAATACGGGTTTGAGTGGTCTTCGCGCGGCATCGGTGGATCTGGACGTCACCGGTAACAATATTGCCAACGCCAGCACCGTGGGGTTCAAAGGCAGCAAGGCCCAGTTCGGCGATCTTTATGCCAGTGGCTTCCTGAGCGCAGGCACCAACCCGATCGGGGACGGTGTCCGGGTTCAGGGTGTGAAACAGTCCTTCGGACAGGGCAATATCAGCTTCACTGATAACGGCCTGGATATGGCTATAAGTGGTGATGGCTTCTTTATCCTCAATAACGGCGGCGAGATTCGGTATTCCCGGGCAGGGCAGTTCGGTATCGATAAGGACGGCTACGTAACGAACAACCAGAGCATGCGGGTTCAGGGCTATACCGCCGACGAGGATGGGAACCTTTCCGGTATCCGTGGGGATCTGCAGGTCGAAACTGACAATCTCGCGCCCCGTCGGACCACCAACCTTGTTTCCGATTTGAACCTTGATTCCCGCGAACCCGTGCTCGAAACCCGGGTTCGAGACATTGGACCGATAGCGGCAACGGATCTGCAGGGAGAGAGTTTTGATGTGCTCTATATCGATGGCACGCCGGACTTCAATGTAAGCATCGGTGCAACTGCGACAGCGCGAGAGGCTGCAGCTTCGATCAACGAGGCGCCCGGCTTGAGCGCGTCTGCAACCACCACGGTAACATTCGATGGCGCGAATCAGCTGGATGACACCTACATCACCACCGCTGGCCCGGGGAACTTTACTTTCAGCCTCAGCATCAATGGTTCCCCGCTTGCGCTGGACACCAGCAACATCATGTCGCTGCAGGATCTGGTGGATTCCATCAACAACTCTTCCGAGACAGCGATTTCCGCGTCTGTGGTGGACGACGGGTCAGGTAGCAACAATGTGCTGCGGGTGATTCACAACCAGGGTGAGACTCTGAGCTTTTCTTTCGATAATGACGGTGACCTCAGCAACGGCGGTGAAACCACGGATACCGTGCTTGGCGAGGTCAATGCGACTGCGGATCGCGTGGTCTCCGGGATCGATGACCCGGCCAGTGGCGATTTCGAGACCGCGTTCAATGCCTCCCCGATCCGGATCACCAACGAGTTCAATCCGCTGGATCAGCGGACCTACAATCACGCGACTTCAACCACCATTTACGACAGTCTGGGGAACCCTCATGAGTTCACCCAGTTTTACGTAAAAGAGCCTTCTCCGGGCAGCGGGGTTGGTGTAAGTGAATGGTCTGTTTACCTCCAGATTGATGGAGAAATGGTGGCGGGTACCGATACCACGCCATATACGGCCCGATTTGATCAGAACGGCGACCTGCAATCAATCGATGGCGACCCTGCCGGTGAGCTTGTGATTACCGATTGGGTTCCCAAGGATAAAAATGGTCAGCCGAATGGGGCAGACGGTCCACCCGCGGACCCCAGCACAGTCGTGACGCCGATACCGGAGCCGCCGACTTCATCAGCGTTTGTACTGAACCTCTCTGACACTACTCAGTACGGTGCTGCGTTTGGTGTAAATGACCAGCAGCAGAACGGCTACACCACTGGCCGACTATCCGGGCTGGACGTATCGGATCAGGGGGTATTGTTCGCCCGATACACCAATGGTCAGTCCCAGGCCCTGGGTCAGGTTGCGTTGGCATCCTTCAATAACACCAACGGATTATCGCCTGTTGGCGATACGTCCTGGGTGGAAACCTTCGAATCGGGCCAACCGATCATTGGTGCCCCTGATACCGGCACCCTGGGTTCCATCAAAGCCAGTTCAGTAGAGGAATCAAACGTGGATCTGTCTGCTGAATTGGTGAATCTGATCATTGCCCAGCGCAACTATCAGGCGAATGCGAAGACGATAGAAACCGCCGATGCGGTTACCCAGACCATCATCAACCTCCGTTAAGTTCGCGAGTTAGCGAACATGGCATGACTCCTGCATGGAGACTGGAAACAGTCAAAATTCCGGCAGGAGTTTTCCCATGGACAAAGCCCTCTACATCGGTATGTCTGGCGCCAAGCAGAACATGCTGGCCCAGCAAGCCCATGCCAACAATCTGGCGAATGTCAGCACCACCGGCTTCAAGAAGGACTTCTCCCAGGCACGTAGCATGCCTGTCTTTGGGGAATTCCATCCCACCCGGGCCTATGCCATGACAGAACGACCCGGCACAGACCTTTCCGCAGGCGCCCTTATCGATACCGGCCGCAAACTGGATGTGGCGGTTGAAGGTGAAGGGTGGCTTGCCATCCAGAATGATCAGGGTGAAGAAGTGTTTACCCGCAGCGGTAGTTTTCAGATCGATGTGAATGGTCTGGTGCGCCTGGCCAATGGTGAACTTGTGCTTGGCAATGGTGGACCGGTTGCGCTGCCGCCTTTCGATAACGTGCAAATCGGCGTTGACGGCACGATTTCTGTTATTCCTGTTGGCGGCCCGCCGAATCAACTGGTTGAGGTGGATCGGCTGAAGCTGGTTAACCCGCCACCGGACGCTCTGGAGAAGGGACTCGACGGGCATATGCGCCGCAAACCGGACCAGGCAATCGATAGCCCTGAGCCCCCGGATGCAAATCTCAGAGTGGTCTCGGGGTTTCTTGAGAGCTCCAACGTGAATGCGGTGGAAGAGATGATTTCCAATCTGCAGCTTTCCCGGCAATTTGAAATGCAGGTGAAGGTAATGACCACCGCCAACGACAATTCCGAAGCAGCGGCACGGCTGTTGCAGAACCTTTAAGTAACGACCGAACACAGTGGCATGGCGGGCCTGAAGCGGCAAAAACTGGCCGCCTGATTGCCGCCCCCGTAAGGAGTAAGCAGCATGAATCCAGCACTTTGGGTCAGCAAGACCGGCTTGAGCGCACAGGACATCAACATGTCCACCATTTCCAACAACCTGGCCAACGTCAACACCACCGGCTTCAAACGGGACAAGGCGGTCTTCCAGGACCTCCTGTACCAGATCAACCAGCAACCCGGTGGCCTGAGCACCCAGAACTCCGAACTGCCCTCCGGCCTGCAACTGGGTACGGGTGTCCGGGTTGTGGGCACGGTCAAGCAGTTCTCCCAGGGCAACCTTCAGATTACCGAGCAGCCGCTGGACATGGCCATTAATGGCCGGGGGTTTCTGCAGATTCTGCTGCCGGATGGCCAGATTGCCTACACCCGGGACGGTCAGTTCCAGCTGAACTCCAACGGCGATGTGGTCAATCCGGACGGGTACCTTCTGGAGCCGGCCATCAATGTTCCCGATAATGCCACCAATGTCACCATTGGCACCGACGGAACGGTAACGGCGATAACGGACGACCAGGCAGCGCCGGTGAACCTTGGCCAGGTCACACTGGTGGATTTCATCAATCCCCAGGGCCTGCAGGCCATCGGAAACAACCTGTTCAAGGAAACCGTTGCCAGCGGGAACCCCGTTGAGGGGGAGGCGGGTCTGCTCGGGCTTGGCACCATCGAACAGGGTTCTGTGGAGGCCTCCAACGTTGAGGTTGTGGAAGAGCTGGTAAACATGATTACCACCCAGCGCGCCTACGAAATGAACTCGAAGGTGGTCTCCACGACGGACCAGATGCTGCAGTTCATTACCAATAATATTGGCTAACGCGGCCAGGGGTGACGTCATGAGCGTGATGACTTCGAAGCGGGCAGTGCCATGCACCGGTACTTTGATGATGGCAGTCCTGCTTATCCTGCTTCAGGGCTGTACTGCCATGAGTCGGCCAAGGGCTATCCCGGATGACCCTGAGTATGCGCCGGTGCGTCCGCAGGCCATGATACAGAGGGATGTGCAGTCAGGGTCCATATATCAGATCACGCGCAACCACAACTTCTATGGCGATACCGTGGCCCTGAACGTTGGAGACGTTCTGACTGTGAATCTTCAGGAATCCACCCGTGCCAGAAAAAATGCCGAAACCAGCATCACCAAGGACAACGAAATCACTCTGCCGGAGCCGAACATTCTGGGTAAAAACAACTTCGGGATCGGCACCTCACTGAACAATGAGCGCGATTTTGAAGGCACCGCTGAGGCTGATCAGAGTAACAGTCTTGCAGGCAGCATCACCGTCACAGTGACAGAGGTGATGCCCAACGGCGTGCTGCGGATCCGGGGTGAGAAATGGCTGTCGCTGACTAATGGCGACGAGTACATCCGCCTGACCGGGCTGGTTCGCCCCCGGGATATCCAGCCGGACAATTCCGTTGCCTCAAACCGTATTGCCGATGCCCGTATCGCCTATGGCGGTACCGGTGACTTCGACCAGGCCAACCAGATGGGTTGGCTTGCCCGCTTCTTTAACAGTGAATGGTGGCCGCTATGAGCATGCGGCGTTTTCTTGCCTGGGTATTTGCCCTGGCGGTGATCGCGGCACCGGTGATGGCGGACCGGCTGAAGGACCTGTCCCGGATCAAAGGGGTAAGGAACAACCAGTTGGTGGGCTACGGACTCGTGGTTGGTCTTGACGGAACCGGCGACAAGGCACCGTTCACCAATCAGACCTTCCGGAACATGATGAACCAGTTCGGCATCACTCTGTCTGAAGGCGTGAATCCGAAACTCACCAATGTCGCAGCCGTAACCGTGAGTGCCACATTGCCACCGTTTGCCAAGGCCGGGCAGGAGATTGATATCACGGTTTCCTCCATCGGCAATGCCGACAGCCTGCGCGGCGGTACCCTGCTGATGACATCGCTGAAAGGCGCAGATGGCCAGATCTATGCGATGGCTCAGGGCAGTCTGGTGGTTGGCGGTTTTGGTGCCCAGGGGCAGGATGGTTCCAGGATTACCGTAAATATTCCCAGCGTTGGCCGTATCCCGAATGGCGCCACTATCGAGCGTGAGGTCTTGTCGCCGTTTACTGAGGGCGACACCATTACCTTTCATCTCCTGCGACCGGATTTCACGACTGCTCGCCGGGTGGTTGAGGCGGTGAATGATCGTCTGGGTCCGGACATGGCCTATGCCCACGATGCCACCTCGGTTTCCGTGCGTGCGCCGCGAGATCCGTCCCAGCGGGTAAGCTTTCTTTCGATACTTGAGAACATTGAGGTCGCCCCGGCCCAGGACGCTGCCAAAGTGGTGATCAACAGCCGCACTGGCACCATCGTGGTCGGGCAGAATGTCAAAGTCAGCCCGGCGGCAGTGACCCACGGCAATCTGACGGTGACCATTCAGGAAAATCCCGCGGTGGTACAGCCTAATCCGTTTGCCGGCGGCGACACCGCCCTTGAGCCCGATACCCAGATTGCAATCACCGAGGAGCCTGCCAGGATGTTCAGGTTTGGCCCGGCTGTCACCCTGAACGAGATTGTTCAGGCGGTGAACCAGGTGGGTGCCGCTCCAGGGGACGTTATGGCGGTACTTGAAGCTCTTAAACAGGCCGGTGCGCTGCGTGCCGAGCTGATTGTTATCTAGGTGGCATGATGCAGGACTATTCGCTTCAGCAGGCCCGGGTGTATACCGATTTCAGCGGACTGAACGCGCTGAAATCGCAGGCCCGAACGGACAAGAGGGCGGCGTTGGAAGAGGTCGCACGCCAGTTCGAGAGCCTGTTCCTTTCTGAGATGCTGAAGTCCATGCGCAAGGCTGGTGATGTGCTTTCCGAAGGTAATTTTCTGAAAAGCAATCAGTCGGATCTGTATCGCGATATGTTTGATAACCAGGTGAGTCTGACCATGGCCGGCGGGCAGGGAACCGGTCTCGCCGAGGCGCTGGTCCGGCAACTGAGCCAACAAATTCCCGGCCTGGACAGTGAAGGCGATAAGCTGGCTGGCCACAAGGCTTCCCTCGCGGATTATGACCGGCGTATGCCGGCGCTTTCGGCAAGCTTGCCCGGGCAGGTTCAGAAAGTCGTTTTGGTGGCGCAAGGGTTTACTGCGGCCCCGGAAAAAAACGTGTCCGAATTGCCGGACCGGTTCGATTCGCCGGAGCATTTCGTGAGTGCCTTGCTTCCGGTAGCGGAGCGAATCAGCCGGGATACCGGCATCGACCCAAAACTGATGGTGGCCCAGGCGGCCCTGGAAACCGGCTGGGGCCGGCATATGATCCGGGGAGAGCAGGGCGAGCCAAGCTTTAACCTCTTTGGTATCAAAGCGGATAGCCGGTGGAAGGGTGATGCCGTTTCCCTCACCACCACAGAATACCGCGAGGGTCTGCCCATGAAAGAGCAGGCCAGTTTCCGGGCCTACCAGGATTATGAATCCAGCTTCCGGGACTATGCTGCGTTCCTCGAATCCAACCCCCGTTACCGGGACGTGCTGTCGGCGGCGGACAAGCCTGAAGTGTTTGCGGAGAAACTCCAGGAAGCCGGCTACGCAACCGACCCGAACTATGGCAGTAAAATCCGCCAGATCATGAACCGTGACTCACTGATGACACTGTCCATGGGCAGTGACGGGATGAAGGAGTAAACCTTATGGCAGGGCTGATAGGCATTGGTCTGACCGGCATCCTCAGTCAACAGGCTGCGCTGAATACCACAGGCAACAATATAACCAACGCCAATACGCCTGGTTACAGTCGCCAGGAAGTGCTGTTTGAAACCCAGGAAGGTCAGCGCACTGGCGCCGGCACCATTGGTAGCGGCGTAAGCGTTGCGGACATTCGCCGCCTGGCCAATGAATACCTGGTTCAGCAGGTGCGGGAAGACAGCACGCTGTATGGCGAGCAGCAAGCCCTCAACTCCGAGCTTTCGAGGCTTGATAACCTTCTGGGGGGCGAAAACACGGGCCTGAGCAATGCCTTGAACAACTTTTTTGCCAGCCTTCAGAACGCAGCCGAGGATCCGACGTCTCTGCCACAGCGCCAACTGGTTCTGAGCGAGGCGCAACAGGTTGTTAACCGGTTCCAGGCCCTTAACCAGGAATTCATTCAGCAGCGGGAATCCATCAAGACCCAGATGCAGCAGGGCGTGAAGGATGCCAATACCCTGCTCAAGAGCATTGCGGAACTGAACCTGGCGATCTCAGAATCACCGGGCATTGCCCAGGGGCAAATGCCCAATGAATTGTTGGATAAGCGGGATGAGAAACTGCGGCAGCTGTCGGAGCTTATTAGCATAAAAGTCAGCCCGGCAGACGGTAGCCAGGTTAACGTGTCTCTGTCGAACGGTTTGTCCCTGGTGGTTGGCAGTAACGCTTCGACCCTCGGCACCCGGGAAAATGCCGAAGATCCGACACGTCTGGAGTTCACACTGAGCAACGGTGGACGCCTCCTCAATATTGATGAACAGATCACCGGCGGCAAGCTGGGTGGCCTCCTGCGTTTCGATACCGAAGGTCTGAAACCGGCATTCGATGAGCTTGGCAGGATTGCCATTGCCCTCTCCGACACCATGAATCACCAGCATGAAATCGGGATGGATCTGGAGGGCGAACTCGGTGGGCTGTTCTTCACAGATATCAATTCGCTCGAGGCGCAACGGAGCCGCGTGGTCCCCAACGGAAATAACGCGCCCTCGACCAACGGACAGTTGGCCGTCGAGATAACCGACAGTTCGGCGCTTCCGGCAGGCCGCTGGACTCTCCAGTTCAGTGGCGATGGGCGAAGCTACGAGTTGATTGATCAGGGTACTGGAAGAACCGTCAATCAGGGCCGGTTGCCCGATCCGCCCCAGTCTGAGATTTCCATGCCCGGTTTCAACATCCGGGTGGAGGGCGGCACGTTCAATGCCGGAGACAAATATCTGATTCAACCAAGCCGGAATGCGGCGGAGAGCATTGGGCTGGTGGTCAATCGGGAGGAGGATCTGGCTTTCGCAAGTCCGGTTCGTGCTACCACCGGCGATGACAATATCGGAACCGGCAAGATTGATCAGGGCACCATGCTTAACGTCAGGAACCCGTTCACCAACTCCCTGTTGCCCGCGTTCCAATCGACCGGGCAACTGGCGAACGGGCCAATTACCGTAACATTCGACGATCCGGGAACCGGCCTGGTGTTCACGGTTACGGACGGCGGTGGAAACCCGATAGGTCCGGCAAACCGGCCCTACACGCCGGGCGTTGCCAATGAGCTGTTCAGCGACAATCCGGCGGATGGTGCCGAGTACCAGGGTTTTCAGTTCAAGATAACGGGCCAGCCGGCTGACGGTGACACCTTCGAGATCAATTACAACTCCAACGGTGTTTCGGACAACAGGAATGCGGAACTGCTGGCGGCGCTTGGCACGGCCAACACGCTGAATGGTGGTAGCCAGAACTTTTCCGAAGGCTATGCGGGGCTTGTTGAGGATATCGGTGTTAAAACACGCCAGAGCCAATTGGATGTGGATGCCGGCAAAACCCTTCTGGAGCAGTCGACCAATCAGCGGGAATCTGTATCCGGCGTTAACCTGGATGAGGAAGCCGGGCGCCTGATCCAGTATCAGGCCGCCTATAATGCCTCGGCCCAGGTAATGTCGGTAGCCCAGGATTTGTTCAATACCCTGTTACAGAGTTTCCGGTAACGGTTGAGGTGATGTGACATGATCAGAATTTCATCACAGCAGATTTTTTCAGGCGGTATTAATCGGCTCCAGGAGCTCAATACCAGCCTGAATAACACCCAGCAACAGATCTCGACTGGCCAGAGGGTAAACAAACCTTCCGACGATCCGGTCGCTGCGGCGCGCATTCTGAAGCTGGATCAGGAGCTTTCGCGGGTTGAAACCTATCAGCGCAACGTCGACCTGGCGGACAACCGTCTGAAACAGGAAGAAAATGCTCTTTCAAGTTCGATCGATGTGATTCAGCGGATCCGGGAGCTGACGGTTCAGGCGGGTAATGGGTCATTGTCGGCCAACGACCGGCGGTCGATTTCTTCGGAGCTGGAGGAACGCCTGGGGCAGCTCGCCAATATTGCCAATACCCGTGATGCCTCCGGCGAATACATCTTTAGTGGATTCCAGGGCTCGGTAAAGGCCTTTGAGCAGGATCCCTCAGGCAGTTGGATTTACCAGGGCGACGAGGGCCAGCGAGTCCTCGAAATTGATGATGGTGTCACCGTTCCGATCAGCGATAACGGCAAGGACATTTTCGTAAGAGTTCCTGCGGCCATCACCGGCGAACACAGCACGGTGAGCACGCCGGGCGCTTCTATTTCAGGCGTCAAGCTGGTTAACGAGGCAGATCTGGCTGCCGCCTACCCCAACTCGTTCCCGGACGATATTACAGTGGAGGTCGTCGACGTTGGAGCGCCGAATCCACCGGAGTTAAGGGCGTTTGATAGCCAAGGAAATCCATTGTCGGTTGATCCCCTTGTTTACGAGAGCGGCGAGCCGTTCACAGTTGCGGGTGTAGAGGCAACAATTACTGATGCTGTGCCTGGTGCGGGGGATGTGTTTACGCTGAAGATCAACGAAAAACAGTCGGTGTTCGGCACCATTGAGAACCTGATTTCCGGTTTGAACAACATCGACAAGAGCAGTCCGAATGGGCAGGCCCAGTACGACGACCTGATTGCTAATTCCCTGATCAACCTCGATAACGCCCAGGAAAGCATTATCCTCAAGCAGACGGAGTTGGGAGGCCGGATGAACGCGGTGGAATCGACCAAGTCATTCCTGGAGGATTCGTCGGTCTACAGCAATGAAATACGGTCCCAGCTGCAGGATGTGGACTACGCAGAGGCCATCAGCACCCTGAGTTTCCAGAGCTTCGTGTTGCAGGCGGCCCAGCAGTCGTTTGCCCAGGTTTCGCAGCTGTCACTGTTCGATCGATTGTAAAACTCTGAGCCGGCGGGCAGTTGTGTCCGCTGGCTTATTGCTTTCGCGATTTAGCTCAGTATAATCCCCAACACTCTCCGATGGCGGCGTGGTGAAATTGGTAGACACGACGGATTCAAAATCCGTTGGGGTAAAACCCGTGGCGGTTCGAGTCCGCCCGCCGCTACCATCTTCTTTTCTTCGGCGTCGTTAACAGTCCATTCCATGAATGTCTCCGATTTTCATTTTGACCTGCCGGACGAATTGATCGCCCGCTATCCACTCAAGGATCGCAGCGCGTCCAGGCTGCTTTGTCTCGACGGCCTCTCTGGCAAGCTTGACCACCGAATATTCAGTGAACTCCCTGAGCTGCTTCAACCCGGCGACTTGCTGGTGTTTAACAACACCCGGGTGATCCCTGCGCGCCTTTTTGGCAAGAAGGAGACCGGTGGGCAGGTAGAAGTTCTGGTTGAGCGGGTAACCGGAGAACATGACATCATCGCCCATGTTCGAGCCTCAAAAGCATTGAAACAGGGGCAGAAGGTTATCCTTGAGGATGGCACTTCTTTGAGAATGGCGGGGCGGGACGAAGCGCTGTTTCATCTCGTCTGTGAGTCTGAGGAGCCAGTGCTTGAGGTGCTCGAGCGGATTGGCCACATGCCACTGCCGCCCTATGTGGACCGTCCGGACGAATCCACCGATCGGGAACGCTACCAGACCGTTTACGCCCGGGAAGCAGGCGCCGTAGCCGCCCCCACGGCGGGTCTGCATTTCGATGAGGGCTTGCTGGAGAAACTGGCCGCCTGCGGCATTGAAAGTGCCTTTGTGACCCTGCACGTCGGTGCCGGCACATTCCAGCCGGTACGGGTCGATAAAATCGAGGATCACACCATGCACAGTGAGGTGGTGAACGTTCCCCAGGATGCCGTCGACGCCATCGAACGAAACCGTGCAAGGGGAGGGCGTGTGGTTGCCGTAGGTACCACGTCGGTTCGTTCCCTTGAGTCGGCCAGCCGTGGTGGTCGCCTGAGGGCGTTCACGGGCGAGACCGACATCTTCATTTACCCGGGTTACCGGTTTCAGACCGTGGATGCCCTGATCACCAACTTCCATTTGCCGGAATCCACCCTGATCATGTTGGTCAGCGCGTTTGCCGGCTATGACAACGTCATGTCGGCCTACCGGGAAGCGGTAAAGGAACGCTACCGCTTTTTCAGTTACGGTGACGCCATGTTTATCAACGGTCAGGAACCCAGCCGGGGCATGTTGCTCGGGGCGACCGTGGAATCCAATGAAGCCGGTAACGATAATGCCGGGGAGGCTTTGTGACACAAACCTGTTTCATGTCGTTCGAAAAACTGGGCGAGGATGGGCGCGCCCGCCGTGGCCGGCTGACGTTTCCCCGCGGAACCGTTGAGACCCCCGCGTTCATGCCTGTCGGCACTTACGGCACGGTCAAGGGTATGCTGCCCCGCGATATCCACGAAATCGGTGCTGAAATCATTCTGGGGAACACCTTTCACCTGATGCTTCGGCCCGGTACTGAGGTGGTCAAGGCCCATGGCGACCTTCACGATTTCACACAATGGCATGGGCCTATCCTGACCGACTCCGGCGGTTTCCAGGTGTTCAGTCTGGGTGAGATGCGCAAGATCACCGAGGACGGGGTTACCTTCCGTTCTCCGGTAGATGGTTCGCCGGTGGAGCTGTCACCGGAGATTGCGATCCAGGTGCAGCGGGATCTCGGGTCGGACATCGTTATGATATTTGACGAGTGTACGCCTTATCCGGCCACCGAGCGTCAGGCAAAAGATTCCATGGAACTGTCGCTGCGATGGGCGCAACGGAGCAAAGATGCCCACGAGGGGAATCCTGCGGCGTTGTTCGGCATCGTTCAGGGCGGTATGTACGAAGGCCTGAGGGACCGCTCTCTGGAAGGGCTTACAGAGATCGGCTTCGATGGCTACGCCATTGGCGGTCTGTCGGTTGGCGAGCCCAAGGAAGACATGATCCGGATTCTCGACCACTTGCCGCCGAAAATGCCGGAAGACAAGCCGCGGTACCTGATGGGCGTGGGCCGGCCGGAAGATCTCGTCGAGGCGGTACGTCGCGGTGTCGACATGTTCGACTGTGTAATGCCTACCCGCAATGCCAGGAATGGCTATCTATTTACGTCAACCGGGATCGTAAAAATCCGCAATGCCCGGCACCGTCATGACACCGCGCCGCTGGACGATCGCTGCGACTGTTATACCTGTAAGAATTTTTCGAGAAGTTATCTCCATCATCTGGATAAATGTGGAGAAATGCTTGGCTCACAACTGAATACCATCCACAACCTCCGGTTCTACCAGAACCTGATGGCTGAATTGCGTGGGGCCATTGAAGCAGGTACATTGTCGGACTTTGTAACCGACTTCTATGCTCTGCGCGGAGAGACCGTTCCGCCCCTGGGCAATGTTTGATCTATTCGCTAAACCAACGGAGATATTCAATGAAAGCTATTAAAATGCTCGTTGCCGGCCTTTTGGCTCTGATGCCTGCTCTTGCCATGGCGCAGGACCCGGCTGCTCAGGGAATGGGTGTTATGGGCCAGGTGATCTTTTTCGCCGGCTTCATCCTGATTTTCTACTTCCTGATCTGGCGCCCGCAGTCCAAGCGTGCGAAAGAGCACAAGGCTCTGATGTCCGGCCTGAATAAAGGTGATGAAGTTGTGACCTCTGGTGGTGTTGCCGGCAAAATTACCAAGGTGACTGACGATTTCATCGTTGTGGAAGTTGCTGACAACGTAGAGATCAAGGTCCAGAAAGTAGCCGTTGCTGCGGCGCTGCCGAAGGGCACGCTCAAGGACATCTGAGCGGGGGCCATTTAGCCGGCCATCCCTGGTGGCCGGTTTGAATCTTCCTGGCTGAAACACCAAGTCTGGCCGCTAGGCCGGCTACAAGGGATCCCATGCTGAACAAGTATCCGCTTTGGAAAAACCTGGTTATCCTGGTCGCGCTCGTGATCGGGTTTATCTACGCTTTGCCCAACCTCTTCCCCGACGACTACGCCATCCAGATTACCGGCGCCCGCAGTAGCACCGCGGTGAATGCCGGTGTGCTCGACAGGGCCGTTGGTGTGCTGGAAAGCCGGGGCATCGAGGTGAAAAGCAGTACTCTTCAGGATCGGGATGCTCTGATCCGTCTCACCAACTCTGAAGACCAATTGCAGGCCCGTCCCCTGGTGCAGGCTGCTCTTGGAAACGAATACCTGGTTGCACTGAATATGGCCGCCTCCACGCCCGGTTGGCTGAAGAGCCTGGGTGCCGGCCCGATGAAGCTGGGTCTGGACCTTCGTGGCGGTGTCCACTTCCTGTTGGAAGTCGACATGGAAACCGCAGTCAGCCAGCGTCTGGATGCCATGTCTGGCCAGATCAAGCGGGAGTTGCGGGAAGAGCGGATCCGCTATCGTGGCGGAGATGTTCAGGATAACCGCGAGATCGTTCTCAGCTTTCGTGATGAAGCCTCCCGCACCGAAGCGTTCAACATGGTGCGTGACCAGTACAACGAATTCCTTCTCGATGAGCAGAGCGAGGGTGATGAATTCCTCCTCGTCCTGACGCTCTCCGAGGCTGAGGTCACTGCGATTCAGGACTATGCTCTGGAGCAGAACCTCACAACGATCCGTAACCGGGTGAATGAGCTCGGTGTTGCTGAGCCCCTCGTTCAACAACAGGGTGCCGACCGGATTATTGTTGAGTTGCCTGGCGTACAGGACACCGCACAGGCCAAGCGCGTACTTGGTGCAACCGCGAACCTTGAGTTCCGCATGGAGGCCCGCCAGGACGCCCCCAGCAGCGAGACCGAGGAGTTTGGTTTCCGGGATCAGCCACAGCGCACCGCGCGCCTCGAGCAGGAGGTGATCGCGACCGGTAACAACGTGGCCAATGCCCAGCAGGCGTTTGACGAAAACGGCCAACCCCAGGTCAATATCACCATGGATTCCGTCGGTGGCGACCTGATGAACCGGGCCACCCGCAATGCTATTGGCCGCAGGATGGCCGTGCTGTTCATCGAGTACCGCACGGAAACCGAAACCAGAATGGTAGACGGCGAGCCTCAGGAGGTGGAGAACCGCGTTGTGGAGAAAGGCATAATCAGCCTTGCCACAGTGCAATCCGCTCTGGGCAGCAGTTTCCGGATCACCGGGCTTGATTCCATTCCGGAAGCCGCAGAACTGGCGCTGCTCTTGCGCGCCGGTGCACTTGCCGCCCCGATGTATTTTGTTCAGGAGAGGACCATTGGTCCGAGCCTCGGCCAGAAAAATATAGACGCCGGCATGATGTCCGTTGCGCTTGGCTTCGGGCTGGTGCTGCTCTACATGCTTGTCTACTACCGCGGATTTGGCGTGGTAGCGAACATTGCGCTGACACTGAACCTGATGCTGCTCGTTGCGTGCATGTCGATCCTCTCGGCGACACTGACCCTGCCAGGCATCGCCGGTATCGTTCTGACCGTCGGTATGGCGGTGGATGCCAACGTGCTTATCTTTGAGAGGATAAAGGAAGAGCTGAAATCGGGCGTGCCGCCCCAGACGGCCATCAACTCCGGTTATTCCCGAGCCTTTGTTTCCATCTTTGATGCAAACATCACCACATTGCTGGTTGCCGTGATTCTTTTCGCAATGGGTTCCGGCCCCGTGAAAGGGTTTGCGGTGACACTCTGCATCGGGATTCTGACGTCGATGTTCTCTGGCCTGATGGTCAGCCGGAGCATCGTTAACATTATTTACGGCGGCCGCAGGGTCGAGAAGCTGTCGATCGGAGGAAAGCTCGCCAATGTCTGAAGATCAAAAGCAACCGTTTGATTTTATGGGTTTGCGGAAGATTGCTTCCGTAATTTCCATCTCGCTGATCGTTGTGTCTATCGCGCTGTTGGCCATCCGTGGCTTGAACCTGGGTATGGATTTCACCGGCGGCACCTCTGTTGAATTTGAATATGCAGAGGCTCCGGAACTGGATGAAATCCGCTCCAGGCTGACGGCTGCCGGCTACGAACAGTTTTCTGTTCAGAACTTCGGGGCTGACACCACGGTATTGGTGCGCATGGCTGAAGCTGACAATGATCAGCTGGCACCTGAAGTTACCCGAACCCTCGAGGAGGGGGGCGCGGAGCTGGAATTGGTAAGCTCCGAGTTTGTCGGTTCCCAGGTTGGTGAGGAGCTCAAGGAGGACAGTGGCCTCGGATTGCTGATTGCCCTTGCAGTGGTGCTGATTTACGTGGGTATGCGCTTCCAGTTCAAATTCGGTATTGCCTCGGTGGTCCCTCTGGCCCACGACGTCATTATCGTTCTGGGTGTATTTGCGTTATTCCAGTGGACCTTCGATCTTACCGTTCTGGCTGCGTTGCTTGCGGTCATTGGGTATTCTTTGAACGATACCATCGTTGTTGCTGACCGGATTCGGGAGAACTTCCGCAAGATGCGCGTGGGTGAGTCCTGGGACATTATCAACGAATCGATTCACCAGACGATCGCGCGTACCATCAACACCTCGGGTACGACTCTTGTGGTGCTGTTTGCGCTCTACTTTCTGGGTGGTGAGGCAATCAACAACTTCGCCCTGGCTCTGATTATTGGTGTGGTTGTCGGTACCTACTCTTCCATATACGTGTCTGCGAATCTGCTGATGGTGATGGGCGTGTCTCGAGATGACCTGATCGTGCCGGCAAAAGAAGGCGCGGAAAATGCCGAAGAAGAAGAGCAGCCACCGGAGTGGCTGAACCGGATGTAACGGTACTTCTGGCCAATTCCGGACACAAAAAAACCGCCACAGAATGCTGGCGGTTTTTTTGTGTCCGTAAGAACCGGAAACCTCAGCGAGGCAGGCGGCCCCGGAACGGATGCAGTACTTTCAGGACTTCGCGGAACAGTTTCGGATTCGCCACGACCAGTTGGCGGGCGTTACCGGTAGACGGGTTGCCGGAGAAGTCACCGGTCAGTGCGCCGGATTCCATGGCGAGTGTCACGCCAAGATCCAGATCGGACGCTTCCGGGCGGAAAATGATCGCCGCGTCCATCAGTCCCGCAGAAACCCGTGCAATGTCCAGAACCACGCAGCCGGATGTGCGGAACATGCCGGAATCCCGCGCCAGTACAGCGGCCATTTCGCCCCAGAGCATAGGGTCTTCGCTCTTGCGGGCCTGGTCCAGCAGGTTGGTGGCGATGGCTGCTTTCTCTGGCAGTTTGATTTCAGAGGCGCGAACCCGGCGACTGTTCAGGGCAGCACCATGGCCACGGCTGGCGGAGTACTCTTCGCCCGTGACAGGGTTCACCAGGAGCAGGTTTTCAGTGCGGTTATTCTTTTTCTGGGACAGGGCCAGAGCGAACTCGGGAATGCCCCGCAGGAAATTCTCACGGCCCAGAACAGGGAAAATATGCCAGCTTTTCTCGCTGGTTCCGGCATTCGCTTCGTTCAGAGGCGCGATGCTGTGGTCCTTGTAGGCCTTTTCAAGCTGTTCAGCAAAATTATCGTATATAGATTGCTCAACCCGCTCCAGTTGACGACGGCGTTCAGAGTCGTCCTTGCCGGTGGGTTCCTGGCGCTCGAAATGGGCTTTCAGATAATCGGACCCCTGACGCGCGACGCGCAGGGCCATTTTAATAGCTGGTTGCATCTGAGTGTTCATTATCCGGGTGTGTGAAGGCCCGGTATGATAGCAAAAGATCACCCCGCTTGTATGTTTTTTGACTCAGCAATAGCACGGATAACCAGAGGTTACGGGTTCTCCGGAGGGGCAGGATGGCGGTGCTTTCTGCTATCATTGCCGCCCTGATTAATAACCTTGGGCCTGCTTAACATGCACAAAAGCGCACTTCCACAGGAAGGGACGGAGACATTTAAGGATCAGATCCGGATCATTCTGGTTGAGACATCCCATTCAGGCAATATCGGCGCAGTCGCCCGTGCCATGAAAAATATGGGGCTCGGCAACCTGTGGCTGGTCAACCCGTCTTCGTTTCCGGACGAGGCTTCATACGCCCGTGCGGCGGGGGCTTCAGATGTGCTTGATAGCGCCCACGTGGTGTCTTCGCTCGATGAGGCGCTTGCCGACTGCGTTCTGGTAATGGGTACCAGTGCCCGGGGCAGAAAAGTCCCCTGGCCGGTGTGCGCCCCGCCCGAGGCTGCGGCCGCGGCCGCAGAGCACGCCGGCAGTGGCCCGGTGGCCATGGTGTTCGGCAGGGAGAACCATGGTCTCAGCAACGATGAGCTGCAGCGTTGTCATTATCATATTCATATTCCCTCCAATCCCGATTACAGCTCTCTCAACCTGGCCATGGCGGTGCAGGTCATGTGCTATGAATTGCGGATGTATTACCTCCGAAGCCTTGAAGGCGGTGAGGGAAGCCCATACTTAAAGTCGATGACCCGGCCCGGGGACGAAGGATGGGATGTGCCGCCGGCGAAAGTCCACGATGTTGAGGGCTTCTTCGGGCATCTTGAGCAGGTGCTTATCTATGTTGATTTCCATCGGCGGGAGAACCCCAGGCAGCTTATGACGCGCTTGCGGCGGCTGTTCCAGCGAGCCAGACTTGATCAGATGGAGATCAATATCCTCCGGGGCATCCTCACCGCTGTGCAGAAAGCGTCGGGCACACGGAACAACAGCAAATCAACCGAGGCCGATACTGCGGCGACGGAACAGGACAATGGCCATGTTTGAGCGTTTGCGGGAAGACATTAACAGCGTGTTCCATCGGGACCCCGCCGCCAGGAATACCTTTGAAGTGCTCACCAACTATCCCGGTTTGCACGCACTGCTTTTCCATCGGTTTTCCCATTGGTTGTGGAGTTTGGGATTGAAATGGCTTGCGAGGACCATTTCGACGATCGCCCGTTGGCTTACCGGCATTGAGATTCATCCGGGTGCAACCATTGGTCGTCGCTTCTTCATCGACCACGGCATGGGTGTTGTTATTGGTGAGACTACGGTGATTGGCGACGACGTAACCCTCTATCAGGGCGTTACGCTGGGCGGAACCAGCTGGAACAAGGGTAAGCGGCATCCCACGATTGGCAACAGTGTGGTGGTTGGTGCCGGCGCCAAGATTCTGGGGCCTTTTGAAGTAGGCGAGGGTGCCAAGATTGGTTCAAACTCGGTGGTTACCAAGGCAGTGCCAGAGGGAGCAACCGTTGTAGGTATCCCTGGCCGCGTTATTGTCAAACGCCAGGGCGAAGACGATGCCCGCCGCAAGGAGATGGAAGAGCGAATGGGCTTCGATGCATACGGCGTTACAGAAGAAATGCCGGACCCCGTCGCACGGGCCATGCGCTCGTTGCTTGATCACATGCATGCCGTGGATGACCGCATAGAGAATATGTGCAAGGCGTTGCGCAAGGTGAACAGTGAATACCAGAATGGCGAACTGCCACCGCTCCACGAGGAGGATTTCGATTGCGTGCGAGACGACGAAGAGGTGCGGCGCTGAATACTTGACTGAAATGGTTGGTCAATTCATACTCTGTTCTGCATTTTTGAGATTCAATCCCGCCATGGGGCTGACGCTATGAAGTTGACCACCAAAGGCCGCTATGCCGTTACGGCAATGCTGGATCTGGCTCTGCATGGAGACCAGGGGCCGGTGAGTCTGGCCGATATATCGGCGCGTCAGGAAATCTCACTGTCCTACCTGGAGCAGCTTTTCTCCCGTCTCCGCCGCCAGAAACTGGTTGTCAGTATTCGCGGTCCCGGTGGTGGATACAGGCTCAGTCGTCCTGCGGCTGATCTCTACATTGCCGAAGTTGTTGATGCCGTCAGCGAATCGCTGGATACCACCCGGTGCGGCAACAAAGGCGATTGCCAGAATGGCGAGAAATGTCTGACTCACCACCTCTGGTCTGATCTCAGTGATCAGATTCATCAGTTTCTCAGCGAGATCAGTCTCGGAGATCTGATGAGGAAGCATGAAATTCGCCAGGTTGCGGACCGGCAAAATCGCCGCCAGTCCGACAGTGGCTCTGAAACCATCAATACCGAACGCCTGTCCGATCAGGCGCCGGCCTGACACCAACAAGTTTCCGGAATCCATGAAAAAGCCCGTTTATATGGACTACGCGGCCACCACGCCCGTTGATCCAGCCGTTGCTGATGAAATGATGAAATACCTCACGCTGGATGGTGTATTCGGTAATCCGGCATCCCGCACCCACGCCTATGGTTGGCAGGCAGAAGCCGCAGTGGAAGCTGCACGCAAGAAGGTCGCCAGTCTCGTTCACGCTGATCCGCGGGAGATTGTCTGGACCTCGGGGGCAACGGAATCAGACAACCTCGCCATCAAAGGGGCGGTTGCCGGCCGGCAGGGCGCTCATATCGTTACCTCCAGGATCGAGCACAAAGCGGTTGTTGATACCTGCAAGTGGCTGGAGCATCAGGGTACTGAAGTCACCTGGCTGGAGCCGGCAGCCGACGGAACCATCGGTTTTGATCAGGTGTTGGACGCGCTCAAGGAAAATACCGTGCTCGTCAGCCTGATGTTGGTGAACAACGAGCTTGGAACAATCAATGATATTGCCGCCATTGGTGCCGAATTGCGCCAGAGAGGCATTCTTTTTCACGTAGACGCCGCCCAGGCCGCCGGCAAGATGGCAATTGATGTTGGCTCCATGCCGGTGGATCTGCTGGCGCTTTCCGGCCACAAGGTTTATGGCCCGAAGGGCGTCGGCGCCCTGTACGTCAGGCGGTCGCCAGATGTTCGTATTGAGGCGCAGATTCATGGTGGTGGCCATGAGCGAGGAATGCGCTCCGGAACGCTCCCCACCCATCAGATTGTCGGAATGGGAAAGGCGTTCGAGATCGCCCAGTCCGCGCTTGAACAGGAAGTGGAGAAGCTGGAAGCCCTGCGGGAGGCGTTTCTTTCGGGGCTCCGGCCTCTCGAGGGTGTCACTCTCAACGGCAGTGAATCCCGGCGCGTCCCGGGCATAATGAATCTTTCCTTTGAAGGCGTCGATGCGGAGTCCCTCATGCTCGGCCTTCGGGATCTGGCGGTATCCTCCGGTTCGGCCTGCGCTTCAGCCACGGTAGAGCCCTCATATGTGCTTCGTGGCATCGGGTTGAGTGAACAGCAGGCCCATCGTGCGCTGCGCTTTTCCATCGGCCGCTACACCACGAACGAGGAAGTGGCGTTTGCCAGCGCGCAAATAGTTGATGTTGTTAGTCGCCTCCGCGCAGTGCGGTAGGAAGTTTGCCCCGGACTGCGTATAATCGCAGGCCAGAATTTTAACCATCCACAAACTGGAGAAATACCATGGCAACTGAGCGCACGCTCTCGATTATCAAGCCCGACGCGGTAGCAAAGAACGTGATCGGCGAAATTTACAGCCGCTTCGAGAAAGCTGGGCTGAACATCGTTGCTGCCAAGATGATGCACCTCACCCAGGAGCAGGCAGAAGGCTTTTACGCAGAGCACAAAGAGCGTCCGTTCTTTAACGACCTGGTTGCATTCATGACCTCCGGTCCGGTGGTTGTGCAGGTTCTGGAAGGTGAAGGCGCGATCCTTAAAAACCGTGACCTGATGGGCGCGACCAACCCGAAAGAAGCCGAGGCGGGCACTATCCGCGCTGATTTCGCATCGTCCATCGACGCAAACGCCGTTCACGGCTCTGATTCCGCGGCTTCTGCCGAGCGCGAAATCGCTTACTTCTTCAATGACAACGAGATCTGCCCGAGGGGTTGATTGCGTTGATCGGGGGCGATCATCCGGTCGCCTCCGAATTGATTATCTGATCGAGGTTATGAAATGACAGCGGCCGCTGAAAAAACCAATCTCCTGGGAATGCCAAAAGCAAAGCTCGAGGCCTTCTTCGAGTCCCTGGGGGAGAAGCGTTTTCGTGCCACTCAGGTTTTGCAGTGGATTCATCAGCGCGGTGCTGATGACTTCGATCAAATGACCAATATGAGCAAGGCGCTGCGGGAAAAGCTCAAAAAGGTGGCCGAGATCCGTGGCCCTGAGGTGGTATACGACGAAACGTCCAAGGACGGCACCCGCAAATGGGTGATGCGCATGGACAACGGCAACAGCGTCGAAACAGTGCTGATTCCCGATGGCGAGCGCGGCACGCTCTGCGTTTCCTCCCAGATTGGTTGCAGCCTGGACTGCACTTTCTGCTCCACCGGCAAGCGTGGCTTCAATCGCAATCTCACCGCGGCGGAAGTGATCGGGCAGGTGTGGGTTGCGCGCAAGGCCTTTATGCCCTTTGAGCAAGGTCCGGATCGCCCGATCACGAACGTGGTGATGATGGGCATGGGCGAGCCGCTGCTCAACTTCGACAACGTCGTGGATGCCATGAACCTCATGATGGAGGATCTGGCCTACGGGATCTCCAAGCGTCGGGTTACCCTCAGTACCTCGGGCGTTGTGCCGGCTCTGGACCGCCTGTCGGAAGTTACCGATGTTTCACTGGCCATTTCCCTGCATGCGCCGAATGATGAACTGCGTAACAAACTGGTTCCGTTGAATAAAAAGTACCCGATTGCCGAATTGCTGGCCGCGACCAAGCGTTACTTCGCCCGCCTGCCGGACAAGCGCAAGGCGACAATCGAGTACACCGTCATTGAAGGAATGAACGATCAGCCGGAACATGCCCGTGAGCTTGCGGTGCTGTTGCGGGATTTGCCATGCAAGATCAATCTGATTCCCTTTAACCCGTTCCCGGAGAGCGATTTCCGGAGGCCGAGCATGAACGCGACACGTCGGTTCCAGGCCGTCCTGAACGAAGCAGGATATATTGCCACTATCAGGACTACCCGCGGTGACGATATCGATGCCGCCTGTGGTCAGTTGGTGGGCCGGGTTGAGGACAGAACTCGCCGGAGCCAGAGGTACATTCAGGTTCAGCAGGTGAATCCCTGAGCCAGGAACGTCTTGCAGCCCAATCGAGGAAGGGGACACCCGTGATAACAACACCAGCAAACCGACGTTTTTCCGTGTTGGCCGTTATGCTGCTGACCCTGCTGGTTACAGGTTGCGTTACCACCACTGACAGTCGGTTCTCACGGGAAGCAGATCGCCAGGAAGCCCTCGATAACTATGTGAAACTTGCCACGGCCTATATCGGCCAGGGCAACCTTGAGCGTGCGCGTCATCACCTCGACAGGGCGTTCAAGCTGGATTCCGATGACCCGGGTGCAAGGGCCGCAATGGGCCTTGTCTATAACGCCGAAGGCGAGCCAGAGCTGGCCGAGCGTAATTTCGAAAAGGCCATTTCCGAGGACCCGGGCTACACCAGGGCGCGGGTCTACTATGGCGCCTTCCTGTTCGGTCAGAATCGGATGGAAGACGCTCGCGACCAATTCCGTGCTGCGTCCCGGGATACCGGTTATCAGGATCGCGGCTCGGTTTTCTTTAACCTGGGCATGACCCAGGAGCGCCTCGGAGAACTGGAAGCTGCGGCCACATCCTATCGCCGCGCAGTGGAGCTGACACGAGGCGATGCACGTTCCCTGCTGGCGCTCTCCCGGGTGTCCGTAGAGACTGGCGACTACGACGACGCGGCACGCTATTACTCGCGACTGATTTCATTGATGCAGCGAAATCAGCGTCTGGTCCACTCACCGGAGAGCCTTCTTACCGGAATCCGCATTGCCCGCTTCTACAGTGATGAAAACCAGGAGGCGAGCCTTGCGCTTCAACTCAGAAACAAATTTCCGGAGTCAGTCGAATACCAACAATATAAGGTGCTGATTTCTAATGGCAACTGAAGAAAACTCACAGCCAGCTATGAAGGAGCCCGTAGGGCGGCAGCTTCAAAAGGCACGGGAGAAAACCGGTCTGAGTACCGGTGATGTCGCAGCAGCGCAGCATTTGCGTCCTTCGGTAATCCAGGCGATCGAGTCGGGAGATTACAGCCAGATTGACAGTGAACTCTTTCTGAAAGGGTATGTCAGGGCTTATGCAAAACAGGTTGGGCTGGACGCAGATGCAGTGATTGCCGACCTCGACCAGGAACTGGAACCCATTCGGCAACAGCGGGAACAGGAGCAGGAAGCCAATCCGCTGGTAGACATCGAACGTCGCAGACGTCGTAAACGTCAGCTTGCCAAGGCTCTGTTTTTCCTGGTGGTGCTGGGCATTGCCGGATACCTTGCTTTCACCTTTCTGGCTCCTTCACAGGGCCCGGCGCCTTCCGAGCCGACGACAGAACCGGAATCAGTGCCGGAGGAGCCTGCTCCTGCTGAAGCCGAGGAATCGGCTGCGTTGGCCGAGCCAGAGCGCTCCGAACCTGTGCTTGTTGCCAGTGCTGAAGAGTCGGAATCGGCAGTTATGGAGGCGGAGGCGCCTACCGTGCAGCAGTCTGAAACAGAAACTGAGGCTCAAGCGCCTGAAACTGACGTTGGTGAAAATCAGTTGCCTGAAAACACACTGGCTACGGACGATGGCGCGGCTGATGCAACCGAGCCTGTTACCGATCAGATTCCTGCGGTCGTCCAGACCCCCGAGCCGGTTCTGGAAGACCCGAATGGGCTGTCGGATGCTTCGGACAACGGTCGACTCCAGATTCGCTTCAGTGACGATTGTTGGGTGCAGATCAGTGACGCAGCCGGTAACCGCCTGGTGAATTCGCTCCAGCGTAACGGGGATCTGATTGATATCGAGGGGCCGACGCCCTTGAGGGTTGTGATTGGCGCAGTCGATGCGGTTGAATCCATCCGTTTCCAGGGCGAGCCAGTGGATATCGGTGGCTACCGGGTTGTTAACAACCGGTCAGAATTCACCCTGACAATCTGAAATTTGATCAAATTTTCCATATCGGTCAGTAAGACATGAAACAGGATTCCCCGATTATCAGACGCAAATCCCGCCAGATCATGGTGGGCAATGTTCCTGTGGGTGGTGACGCGCCGATTGCGGTGCAGAGCATGACCAACACCGAAACCTGTGACGTAGAGGCCACCGTTGGCCAGATCAAGGCATTGCAGGAGGCAGGTGCGGACATAGTGCGTGTTTCCGTTCCGTCCATGGACGCCGCTGAGGCGTTCGGGAAGATTCGGGAGCAGGTTTCCCTGCCGTTGGTTGCCGACATCCACTTCGATTACAAAATCGCTCTTCGGGTAGCAGAACTGGGTGTTGACTGTCTCCGGATCAATCCTGGCAATATCGGCCGCGATGACCGCGTCAGTGCCGTGATCAGTGCGGCCCGGGACGGCAACATTCCCATTCGCATTGGTGTGAACGCCGGTTCGCTGGAGAAGTCTCTCCAGCGCAAATATGGCGAGCCGACGGCAGACGCGCTGGTGGAGTCCGCCATGCGCCACATCGATATCCTGGATCGTCATGACTTCCAGGATTTCAAGGTTAGCCTGAAAGCGTCGGAAGTGTTTATGACGGTCGATGCCTACCGTAAGATTGCCCAGCAGATTGAGCAGCCCCTGCACCTTGGCATCACCGAGGCCGGTGGTTTGAGATCCGGAACCGTGAAGTCCTCCATTGGCCTTGGCATGCTGTTGATGGACGGCATCGGTGACACCATCCGGGTATCGCTTGCAGCGGACCCCGTGCAGGAAATCAAGGTGGGCTTCGATATACTGAAGAGCCTGCGCCTGCGCAGTCGCGGTATAAACTTCATCGCCTGTCCCAGCTGTTCCCGGCAGAATTTCGATGTCATCCAGACCATGAATGATCTGGAAGCTCGTCTGGAGGATGTAAACGATTCTCTGGATGTGGCGATCATCGGGTGCATCGTAAACGGTCCGGGTGAGGCGAAAGTGGCGGATCTCGGACTTACCGGCGGGAGCCCCAAGAACCTCTTCTACATGGCGGGAAAGCCGAACCAGAAGCTGGACAACGCGACATTGACGGATGATCTGGAGCGCCTGATTCGCGAGGAAGTGGCACGGCGCAAGGAACAGGAAGATTCGATTATTGCCCGGTCAGACAACTGATTGTTTCCAGTTCCCGGCATAACCATCCAGAAAAAGTTAAGGGTTAACATTGGCAAAGATTCAGGCAATTCGCGGGATGAACGATATCCTGCCGGAGCAGACGCCGGTTTGGCAGTTTGTGGAATCCACGGTTCGCAGAGTACTGGCCCAGTATGGCTACCAGGAAATCCGCATGCCGATTGTGGAACAGACCGATCTGTTCAAGCGTTCGATTGGTGAAGTGACCGACATCGTCGAAAAGGAAATGTACACCTTTGAAGACCGCAACGGTGACAGTCTGACCCTCCGCCCGGAGGGCACCGCCGGTTGTGTTCGGGCCGCCGAAGAGCACGGTCTTCTGTTCAATCAGACCCGCCGTCTCTGGTACACCGGCCCGATGTTCCGGCACGAACGTCCGCAAAAAGGCCGCTATCGCCAGTTTCATCAGATTGGCGTGGAATGTTTTGGCATGAACGGTCCGGACATTGATGCCGAACTGCTCATCTTGACGGCAAGGCTCTGGAAAGAGCTTGGGCTTGCCGAGCATACCCGGCTTGAGATCAATTCCATCGGAACGTCGGAGTCCCGTCGGGTTTACCGGTCCGCCCTCGTGGATTACCTCGGTCAGTTCAAGGCAGACCTGGATGCCGATAGCCAGCGTCGCCTCGAATCGAACCCCCTGCGCATTCTGGATAGCAAGGATCCTTCCACGCGGAAAATCCTCGAAAACGCGCCCAGCCTTGACGACTATCTCGACGAAGAATCCCGCGAGCACTTCGAGCGCCTGAAGGCGCTTCTTGAGGCTGCAGGGGTGAATTATTCAGTGAATCCAGCGCTGGTGCGGGGCCTCGATTACTACGGCAAGACGGTGTTCGAGTGGATTACCGACAGCCTCGGCGCCCAGGGTACGGTGTGTGCAGGTGGTCGATACGATGGCCTGGTGGAACAGCTGGGTGGCAAGCCGACCTTTGCAGTGGGCTTTGCAATGGGCCTTGAGCGCCTTATCCTGCTGCTGGAAACGCTGGAACTGGTTCCTGAGCACGTGAACAGTAACGCCGATATTTATGTGACAGCGATGGGTGACGCGTCGCTGGCGCCAGCTTTGGTGCTGGCCGAAAAATTACGCGCAGCATTGCCGGACCGGGTGATCGTTTCCCATTGTGGCGGCGGTAGCTTCAAGAGCCAGATGAAAAAGGCTGACCGGAGTGGCGCCAGGTATGCGGTGATTCTGGGTGAGAACGAAGTGGCCAAGGGTACCGCAGGGGTGAAGCCCTTACGAGCTGATGAGCCCCAGACTGAAGTTGCCCAGGACGAACTTGCCGACATTCTGGCAACGTCGCTGGCCAGCTGAATCTGACCAAAAATATTGATATAAAAGCAAAAATTCAACGATAGGAGTCCCCATGGCAGAGTTGCGCACCGAAGAAGAACAGGTCCAGGCGATCAAGGACTGGTGGAAGAAAAACGGCAGTTCTCTGCTGATCGGCATTGGTGCAGCCCTGGCCATTGTTTTTGGCTGGCAGGCCTGGCAGAACCATCAGGCGCAGCAGCGCACCGAGGCAGCCAACCAGTTTGCCAATCTGCTGAATGCCTTCAGTGATCAGGCTGATGAAACCAGTGGCGAGACCGTCGCTTTCGTAGCGCAGACCCTGCGGGAGGACTATACGGATAGCGCCTATGCGGTTTACGGTAACCTGATCCTCGCCCGTCAGCAGTTGATGCAGGAGGGTAACGCCGAAGCCGCCATTGATTCCCTGAAGTGGGCATTGGAAAAAACCGGAGAGCATGAGGCACTGGCGCTTGTGGTCCGTAATCGTCTGGCTCGTGCCCAATTCTCCGCAGGCCAGTACGAGGCTGCTCTGGCCACCATCGAGGGCGCCGGTGATGCCGATGCGTTTGATGCCATGTACTCCGAGCTACGTGGCGATATCCTGCTGGCGCAAGGCGACCGGGAGGGTGCACGTGAGGCCTATCTTGCTGCCCGTGAGCAGAGCCAGCAAGGTCGCAGCGGTATTCTGGAGCTGAAACTGGCAGACCTCGGTGTCGGGGAGGATGCCTGATGCCGGTTCTCCGCGACAGCATCTCAAAACGCGGACTTCTCCTGGGGCTGGCTTTTCTGGCCGCACTTTCCGGCTGTAGCGCGACCGATACGTTCGAACAACCTTTTCCGGTTCCCGAGATTGAGGCGACCGCCGAATTCAAGAGAGTCTGGAGCATGTCCGTGGGCGACGGTCATGATGGTGATTTTCTCTACCTGGCACCCCTGAATACCGGTGATCTGATCTACGCCGCATCGGCAGATGGTGAGCTTTACGCAGTGGCCTCGGATTCCGGCAAGGTTGTCTGGGAATCAGAATTTGAGGAGCGCATCTTCTCTGGTCTCGGCGGTGATGGGCAGTATCTTTACCTGACCACCGAGAACGCGGATCTGGTAGCCCTTTCCCGTGAGGACGGCTCCGAGGTCTGGCGTCAGCCTCTGCCGACGGAAGTACTGTCAGCGCCCCAGTCCAATGGCTCGCTCGTTGTTGCCCAGACCACTGATGGCAAGGTTCTCGGCTTCAGCGCCGCTGATGGCGAGAAGCTATGGCAGTATGACGGAACCGTTCCGGTCCTTTCGATGCGGGCTGCTGCGGCGCCGCTGGTCGGTGGAGACGTTGTCATTGCCTCCTTTGCCAGTGGCAAACTGATCGCTCTGGCGGCAGCCTCGGGGCAGCCCATGTGGCAGTATGAAGTGGGCCAGCCTCAGGGGCGCACCGAGCTTGAAAGGCTGGTTGACGTGACGGGGCAACCCCTGGTCATTGAGACCGCCGTCATGGTGGTTGGCTACCAGGGCAAACTTGCCCTCGTTGATATTCGTACCGGGCAGGAGATCTGGAGCCGGAAGGCATCCAGCCTCTATTCCCCGATGATTGGTGGCGGCGAGATCTATCTGGCCTCGGCCAATGGCGACATTGTTGCTCTGAGAGGCTCTGATCGTCGGGAAGTCTGGACCCAGGATCGTCTGGCCTGGCGGCAGCTGACCCAGCCAATGGTTTATGAAGACTATCTGGTGGTCGGCGATTTTGAAGGCTACCTGCATGTCATTGACCGTGAGAACGGCAAGCTGGTTGGCCAGCTGGAGTTCGACGATGAGGGTATCCGCGTACCGGCACAGCGCCTCGCCAATGGTAACCTGCTGGTTTTTGGCAACAGCGGAAAGATGGCCGTATTCCAGGTTAAGCCGCAGGATTGATCCCCCATTATGACCCCAGTTATTGCCCTTGTCGGACGCCCTAACGTCGGCAAATCGACATTATTTAATCAGATGACCCGTTCCAGGGATGCCCTGGTTGCGGACTTTCCGGGGCTTACCCGAGACCGCAAATACGGTGAGGGCAGCTACGAAGGGCAGCGCTTCATCGTCATAGACACCGGTGGTCTTACCGGCGACGAGCAGGGCCTTGATCTCGAAATGGCCCGCCAGTCCATGCAGGCGGTAGAAGAGGCGGACATTGTACTGTTCCTGGTGGACGGTCGTGCCGGCCTGACCGCAGGCGATGAACTTATTGCAGACAGTCTTCGTCGGTCCGGCAAGCAGGCCCACCTGGTGGTGAACAAGACCGATGGCCAGGATCCGGACATTGCGGCTTCGGATTTCTACAGCCTTGGCTTTGAATCCACTTTCCTGATTGCGGCCTCCCACAACCGGGGTATCCGCTCGATGCTCGAAATCCTTCTGCCCTCAGAGGAGGAGCGGGAGGAAGAGGACCGGGCTGACCGTTACCCCGGCATCCGCATCGGAGTGGTTGGCCGGCCGAACGTGGGCAAGTCCACCCTGGTCAACCGGATGCTGGGTGAAGAGCGCGTTGTGGTTTACGACATGCCGGGCACTACCCGGGATAGCGTTTATATCCCGTACGAGCGTCAGGGCAGTCAGTACACGCTGATTGATACCGCTGGTGTCCGTCGCCGAAAGAACGTCAGTGAAGTGGTGGAGAAGTTCTCCATTATCAAGACGCTGCAGGCCATTGATGACGCACATGTGGTTATTCTGGTCATTGATGCCCGGGAAGGCCTCGTGGATCAGGACCTTCACCTGATCGGGTTTGTCCTTGATGCCGGCCGCTCGCTGGTGATCGCCGTCAATAAGTGGGACGGCATGGACCCGGAAGACCGTGTTCGGGTGAAAGAGCAGGTGCAGCGTCGTCTCGACTTCCTGGATTACGCCGATAAGCACTATATCTCGGCGCTTCACGGCTCCGGCGTCGGCGTGATGTATGAGTCGGTGCAAGCCTGCTATGAGTCCGCGATGGCGAAATGGCCAACCAACCGCCTGACTGCGATTCTGCAGGATGCTATTGCCCAGCATCAGCCACCCATGGTGCACGGTCGCAGGATCAAGCTGCGTTACGCGCACCAGGGCGGTTCCAACCCCCCTGTGATTGTGGTTCACGGTAACCAAGTGGATTCCCTGCCTGGAGCATACAAACGATATCTTGAGAATACCTTCCGTAAGGTTCTGAAGGTAACGGGTTCACCAATCCGCTTCGAGTTCAAATCGGGTGAAAATCCGTTTGCCGGCAAAGTGGATCGGCTGACTCCGCGTCAGAAGGTCAAGAAGGACAACGACGAGAAGAAAGGCCGTCGTCCGAAAAAACAGCGTCAGAAGAGCCTCAAGCGCTGAGTGAGTGGCCGGGCTCAGGACTTATTCCTGGTCCGGCCCCGCACTTTCCACCTGCTTGGCCTGCACAGCGGTTAACGCAACCGTAAACACGATATCCTCCACCAGAGCCCCACGTGAAAGGTCGTTCACCGGCTTCCGCAAGCCCTGAAGCATTGGCCCGACACTGACCACATTGGCACTTCGCTGAACCGCCTTGTAAGTGGTATTGCCGGTGTTCAGATCCGGGAATACGAAGACCGTTGCCTTGCCTGCAACTTTGCTGTCCGGCGCCTTGCTTCTTGCGACGCTTTCGATGGCCCCTGCATCGTATTGGAGTGGTCCGTCTATCAGCAGATCCGGCCTGCGCTCGCGAGCGATCCTCGTCGCCTCCCTGACTTTCTCGACATCCTGACCGCTGCCCGACTCTCCGGTGCTGTAACTGATCATGGCGACCAGCGGCTCAATACCAAAGGCTTCCGCAGACTCCGCACTCTGGATGGCGATGTCGGCCAGTTCCTCGGCATTGGGGTCTGGATTGATGGCGCAGTCCCCGTAGACCACCACCTGTTGCGGCAACAACATGAAGAACACGGAAGAGACTACCTTTGCATGCTCATGGGTCTTGATCAGTTGCAGGGCAGGGCGCACCGTATTCGCCGTCGTGTGAATGGCACCGGATACCAGTCCATCAGCTTCATCCAGAGCCACCATCATGGTACCGAGAACCGCGTTGTCTTCGAGCATGGCTTCCGCCATGTCTGATGTCAGTCCTTTATGCTTGCGAAGTTCTACCATCGGAGCGACGTAGCGTTGTCGCACCTCCCCTGGATCAATGATCTCGATATCCCCGGGCAGTTCCAGATCCTGGGAATCCGCTACCCGTTTTATCTCTGCCGCATTCCCGATCAAGGCACACCTTGCCAACCTGCGTTGATGGCAGATGATGGCGGCCTGTACGGTTCTTGGCTCGCTGCCCTCCGGCAATATGATGCGCTTATTCGCGGCCCGGGCCCGCTCGGACAGCTGGTATCGGAAGGCAGGAGGGGAAAGCCTGTCCTGCCGGGCAACCTTGAGATGCTGTTGCAACCAGTTGGTGTCGATACGGGTTGCAACCGCTTCCATCGCCTTTTCAATCCGGTTGGGGTCATCAATCGGGATGGCCGCCGACAGGTTGGCCAGCATATGAGCAGTTTCATAGGTATTGGCGTCTGACCCCAGAACTGGAAGGCCTGTTTCCAGGGCCCTGTGGCACAGGGTGATCACTCGCTGGTCGGGTATCAGGCCACCGGTCAGCATCAGGCCGGCGAGGGGAACCCCGTTGAGAGCGGCAACAGCTGTGGCCACCACGATGTCTTCGCGATCTCCGGGCGTGACCAGAAGAGTGCCAGGCCTGAGGGTTTCCGTCATGTTCCGAATGCTACGGGCGCAAACCGATACCTTCTGGACCCGCCTGGCGTGCATCTGCCCCTCATTGAGGACCGGTAACCCGAGTTCCCTGGCAATGTCGGATACCCTGGGGGCCAGCAAATCCGCCTGCCATGGAATCTCGGCTAAGAGGTGAAAGCGGCCCTCGCTGAATACCGTGCACTCGGTCTGGTAGTCGACAGTGACGGGGGCAGGGTGGTTGTTGTTGGAACGAGGCTCAAGGCCCGACTGCTCGGGCTCCCCAACCTTGTTCAGGATGACGCCAATAACGTCCGGATCACTGGGACTGGCAAACAGGCGCGACGAGAAGTCCAGTTCTTCATCCAGTTGCCTGGCGTCCAGGTCTTTGGGCGTGCTCACCAGGATTACCTCGGAACCGAGGTTGCGGGCAACTTCCACGTTCAGCCTGGCGATATAGGCTTCGCTGCGGTCTGGGACGAGGCCTTCGATGATCACCACATCCACATCCCGGGCAACCTTCTGGTATTCACCCACGACTGTTTCGAGGAGGTAGTCGGCTTTGCCTCTGTTGAGCAGTTGTTGCGCTTCCTTGAGGGCAATCGGGTCTGGCGGGTTCAGGTGGCTGCTGGCCCTCACAAACGCCACCGACGAGTCCTGGCCAGCGTTGTGCATGGATTCTGCGCGGTGAACCGCCTGGCAGAAGGGTTTGTAGAAGCCAACGCTGACGCCTACCCGTTCAAGGGCGCGCAGCAGACCCAGGCAAACTGACGTGAGCCCTGAATCTATGGATGTCGGTGCAAAAAAGAGACTCTTTGCCATGGTGGTATTCCTGATGATGCGCGTGGGTCAGGCCGGGGCGACCGAGCCGGCAAGCCGGGATGCTTCCCGTGCAATAACCAGTTCCTCGTTGGTGGGGATCACCAACACGGGAAACCTGGAGTCGGGGCTTTCGATCCGCCCGTCGCTGAACTCGCCATGATGGTTGTTGAGGTCCGGACTGAGCTCAAACCCCATGAGCTTGAGATGGTTGATGGTTTCGGCTCTGATCCGGGCACTGTTTTCCCCAATGCCGCCAGTGAAAACCAGCGCGTCGAGGTGGCTAAGGGACGCCATCATGGCCCCAATGTAACGGGCGAGCCGGAAGCAGAAAACATCAATGGCGGTTTGTGATGGCTCATGGCCATGATCCGCGAGTTCACAGAGCGAGCGCATGTCATTGGTCTGGCCGGACAGGCCGAGAAGGCCACTTTCCTGGTTCAGGATCCGGTGAACCTCATCGGCGGCGAAGCCTTTGCCGCTTAGAAAGTCGAACAGGCCAGGGTCGACATCCCCACTGCGGGTTCCCATTACCAGTCCCTCCAGTGGCGTAAGGCCCATGCTGGTATCGACACTGATGCCGTCCCGGATGGCCGTAATGCTGCATCCATTGCCCAGGTGCGCCGAGATGACCGAGGTGGTTGCCGGTGTTTTTCCCAACAAACGGGCAGTTTCGGCGGCCATGAAGGCATGACTGGTGCCGTGGAACCCATAACGGCGGACGCCCCAATCGCGATACCAGGCCTCTGGAAGCGCATAGAGGAAGGCCCGTCTGGGCAGGGTCTGATGAAACGCGGTGTCGAAAACGGCAGTCTGGGGCACCCCGGGAAACTGTGCCAGGGTTGCTCGAATACCGGACAGATTGACCGGGTTGTGAAGAGGGGCAAGGCCTGCGCAGCTTTCAATGGCCTTGAGCACATCGCCATCAATGAGTACGGCCTCATGGAAGGTCTCACCACCATGAACGACCCTGTGACCTATGGCCGAGGGAGCCGTTGTCATCAGTCCCAGGTCCCGGAAAGCCGTGACCAGTGTATCTAGCGCCTGATCATGGCCGGCGCCAGCGTCCAGAGGGATCGTTCCTTCCTGGCCGTCAATGTGGGCAAATGCATCGTTCTGGCCCAGGCGCTCGGCCAGAGCGGACAGCAGTTTCCTGTGTTGGTTGTTGAACAGTGCGAGTTTCAGGGATGAGCTGCCGCAGTTCACGACAAGTACGGTGTCTTCCATGGGAATGGGCGTCCAACGGTTTTCGATCTATACCCGATGATTGCTGGCCAGCCAGGCATCAAAGTCCGCCGCCGGCAGCGGACGACTGTAGAAATACCCCTGAGAGAAGTCGCAACCTTCCTTTTTCAGGAAGTGGGTCTGAGCCTCTTCTTCCACGCCTTCAGCGATCACCCGCAGGCCCAGGCTGTGGGCCATGTTGATAATGGCCCGCACCAGTGAAGCATCTTCAGGTTCCTTCATGACATCCTGAACAAACGATTTATCGATCTTCAGGGTATCAAACGGGTAGCTCTTCAGATAGCTGAGGGCCGAGTAGCCGGTACCAAAATCGTCTACTGACAGCCGGATCCCGGCTTTGTCGAGCTGGCGCAGGATTTCGGCGGTTTCAATGGAGTTGTCCAGAATCAGTCGTTCGGTAATTTCAAGTTCCAGCTGTTCCGGTGCCAGACCGCTGGTAGAGAGGGCGTGCATCACGGCCTCGGTAAACCCGGGATCCCGGAACTGGCGTGGGGACACGTTCACGGAAATACCAATGTCTTTTCCGATGGCCTGCCTCCATCCCACGGCTGCCCGACAAGCCTCTTCAAGAACCCACTCGCCGATGGGTGTTATCAGGCCGGTTTCCTCGGCGAGGGGAATAAATCGATCAGGCATCACCATGCCCATGGCCGGGTTGTTCCAGCGCAGCAGCGCCTCCACCGAGCAAAGGGTGCCGGAATCGGTATTCACGATTGGCTGGAAATACAGTTCGAATTCCTTCAGCTCCAGAGCCCTGCGCATGCTGGATTCCATCTTCAGGCGCTCGTGGGAGACCTCGGTCATTTCCGGGGCAAAATGCGCGAAGGAACTCTTGCCTTTGTGTTTGGCCTGGTACATGGCGGCATCGGCGTGCTGCAGCAGCGTGCCGCTGTTGTCAGAGTCCGTCGGGAAAATAGCGATGCCGATGCTCGTGGTTACAAAAACCTCCTGACCATTGAGTATGTAGGGCGGTGAGAAGGTTTTCAGGATACGCTCTGCCACCTGCGACGAAGCCTCCGGGCCGGTCAGCCCCGGCAGGATGACCAGGAACTCATCGCCCCCCAGCCGTGCAACGGTACTGGTGCCACGGAGGCAGCTGGAAATTCGACGGGCTGCTTCAATCAACAGGTTGTCGCCGGCATCGTGGCCGAGGGTGTCGTTTATGTGCTTGAAGTTGTCGAGATCGAGGAACATCACGCCCACGAGGGTACTTTCCCGACGTGCCTGGGCCAGTGCCAGTTTCAGACGGTCCAGGGCCAGCATCCGGTTGGGCAGCCCGGTCAGGATGTCGTAGTTGGCCTGGCGCAGGAGCTGCTGTTCATAGCGTTTGCGGATGCTGATGTCTTCACCCAGGATGAGGTAACCGGTGGTGCCGCCGGATTCGTCCTTGATAGGGGTGGCAATCAGTTGCTCCCAGAAGCGTTCTCCGTTCCGGCGCACACTGTTCACTTCACCCTGCCAGACTCCGACTCGTTGCACCTGCAAGCGGATGGACTGCCACAAGTGTCGGCTATCACGGTTCTCTATGTCGTTGTCACCCAGTGCGCCAGGGTGTTTGCCGATGATGGAGGCAGCCTCATAACCGGTTAACTGGGTGAATTTCTGGTTGGCAAACTCGATACGCCATTGGCGGTCGCAGATCAGAACCGAGGAGGGGCTCTGCTCAATGGCCTTGGAAAACTTGCGGATTTCCGCCGCATCCTTTTGTTGGCGTTCCATGTCCGCGTTGAGACGTTCACGCATCTGGTTGATGGCGTCCGTGACACGGCCGAGCTCATCATTCCGGTTAGACGGCGTGTTGGGCCTTTCCAGGGTAAGTGGCTTCGACGTTGTCGTCAGTGAGAAGTCGCGGGCGTAGTTCGCCATGGTGGTCAGATGGCGCCCAACGAAATGCTGGAATATCCAGATAATCAGTATCGAAACAAAGAACGTCTTCAGGAACTGGGTCAGCAGAATGACGCCCACCTTGCGCTTCAGTTCGTCGTAGACGCGATCAAGGTCTGCGGTCACCGTCAGTTCGCCCAGCTTGAACATTTCATCGCCCTGGTGGACAAGGCTGAAGCTGTGAGAGGTGGTTTTCGCGTCCCTGGGTATCTCGCCCATCACCAGTTCAGAATCGGGTTCTATTCGCAAGCGAAGGTGCACCACATCCGGCAAGCTGAGTATGCCTTCCATCTGGGTTTGCAGGAGCTTCTGGTCCAGGGCCCACAAGCTTCTGGCAAGGCTAGAGGCGTAGCCCGACTCTACAACCTGCATGCGGTTGTCGATTTGCGAGAGATCTTTTCGATAATCGGAGTAGATCTGGAGCGCGGATGCCACCAGTGTAAAGGCCGAGCTGAATAGCAGAATCCACGCCAACAGCCTGAAAGACAGGGGCGAGCCTGTGCGAAAACGTTGAAGATGCGTCGACAGTTTTGGCATGTCTTGAACTTCAGCCACCCAGACCGGTTAGGAGATCGGACACTTCCTTTGTTTCCGACTATAGCAGCAGTTTCTTTCGAATGCCTTGCAAATACAGGAAAAATCGAAGGAAATGTGTTGTGGTTCAGTATTTATGCGTACATGCGGTCTGACAAATACGTTGACCTGGATCAATACCTTGCGGGCGGCCCGGGCGTAACCTGAGTTTAATCAAGTTAATTGCCGGAAGGAGAAACAGCATGTATATGGACGCCGTTGTAATCGCGGGTATTGCTACTGTACTGCTGATGGTTGGCTTTTTCGTGGGTGTTGGCATCTTCGTGATGAAAGATCAGAAGGAGCACGGACACCAGGACAGAAAAGAAGGGAAGCAAGGCCAAAAGCCGGTCTGACAATGTCATTGGGAAACTTCGGTTTCCCTGACATTTCAACGCGGAAAAATTGGCGTCCCCTAGGGGGTTCGAACCCCTGTTGCCGCCGTGAAAGGGCGGAGTCCTAGGCCACTAGACGAAGGGGACGCAACGTTTTCAACACCTTGCCTCGTCGAGGTGGCGCGTATATTAAGAAAGCTTCGAAACGCTGTCAACGTCTTTTGTGAAAAAAATCAGGGGAGCTTGATAAGGCCCCCTTGGGTCATCCTTTTTGTCCGGCTGCCCCTGGAGCAACGGATTGGGTCAATGCCTGATCCAGGTCCGGATACCGGAACTGGAATTGCTGGCTGACCAGCTTCTCCGGAATAGCCCGCTGGCCCGTCAGAAGAAGCCTCGCCATTTCACCCAGAGCCACCTTGAGCACCGGAGCAGGTGCCGGAAAGAGGGTGGGGCGGTGTAAAACCCTCCCCAGGCTGCGGGTGAATTCTGCGTTCGTTACCGGGTTCGGGCTTACGACATTGTATGGGCCTGATGCGTCCGGGTTTTCCATCATCCAGATAAGTGCGCTGACTACATCGTCCCTGTGGACCCAAGGCATGTACTGGGTACCGCTACCCAGGCGTCCGCCCAGTGCCAGTTTGAAGGGCAGGAGCATCCGCTCCAGGAAGCCACCATCCGGGCCTGCCACGACGCCTGTCCGGGAGAAGCACAGGCGAACGCCGTCATCGCCAAGTGGTTTGGCGGCGTTTTCCCAGTCGCGGCACAGCCGATGCGTAAATTCGTCATTCGGGCTGGTGCTTTCGGTGACGGTGGCTGATCCCTGGTCCCCGTAAAAGCCAACAGCCGATCCCGAAACGACGACATTCGGCGCTTGATCCCAACTTCGGATGACCTCGACCAGGGTTTCGGTGACGCCAATGCGGCTGTCACGGAGTTCCTGCTTTCGGGACTCCGACCAGCGTTTATCCGCGATACCTTCTCCGGCAAGGTTGATAACGGCATCGTATCCGGGGTGGGAACGAAGCTGCTGCAGATCACGGATTGCCTCGACCCGTCCGCAGCTTGATTTGACCGTTTCGGCCGGTTGCCGGCTGAAAACCGTTAGTTCGTAATCCCGTGCCAATAATTCACGGCAGAGCACGTGGCCAATAAACCCGGTTCCTCCGGTAATCAGAATCCTTTTCGACATAATCGATACTCCTGTCGCGCACCGGCCTCTGGCGCTGTCTCAGAACGCCCGGTTCAGGCGGGTGTCTCGTCCAGTTGAAGCATAACAACATCGCGAATTGCCTGTCCCAGGAGAGGGTTTTCCCCAATCGGAGGTGCGAGCTGAATGGATACGCCGTGGGCTTTTTCGAGTTCTTCGATCATTGCCGGAACATCCTTGCGCAAGTGGCGGCCGGCCGCCAGGAACAAAGGAACGATCGTAAACTCGGTGATGCCCTCAGCCACACCGTCCATGATGATCGTATCAATGGATGGTTCCGCCAGTTCCATATAGGCGACCCTGGCGTTGTCGACAGACGCGAGAGTCGGCGCTGCAAGCTTTTCGAAGGTTTCACACCAGCGCTTGTCACTGCTTCCATGTGCCAACAGAATAATGCGGGGGCTGCTCATTGCCGCTCCTGAAGTAGTCAATTTGTTAGGGCCTGTCGTAAGTCGGGAAAGCCGGCCTCATGAGAGAGGGCCGGTACCATATAAAGTAACAGGGTGACGGTGAATGTTCGATTGGAAAGAGATTCTGGATTTCTGGTTTGGCGAACTTGACGAACATGGGCTGCCAGACAGCGACCACCGGAACAAGTGGTTCCGATCGGACCGCAGGTTTGACCAGGAGATACGCCGTCGTTTCCTTTCAATGGTGTTGTTTGCTTCCGAGCAGGGATTGGACCATTGGCGGAGTGAGGCCGGCGGTATACTTGCCGAGATCATTCTGCTTGACCAGTTTTCGCGGAATATCTTCCGCGGCGGTGCCATGGCGTTTGATCAGGATCGCCAGGCGCGCAAGCTATGCCGGCAAGCGATGCAGAAAGGGCAGGATACGATGCTACCGCCCGTGCACCGAGCGTTTCTCTACATGCCGCTCCAGCATTCGGAACTCAAGGACGACCAGGACATGTCCGTGGAATGCTACGAGCAACTGGCGCGATCAACGGAAGGAATCCTTTCCGATTTCATGGGTAGCTTTCTGCAGTCCGCAAAGGATCACCGGGCGATCAATCAAAAGTACGGACGATTCCCTCACCGCAACAAGGCACTCGGCAGAACCTCAACGGCGGAAGAGCGGGAGTACCTGGCCGGTGGTCGCCGTTTCGGCCAGTAGCGCAATCGCGCTTTCCTTAAAGTTTTGTATAGAAAACGTACATTCGGACGGGGTTGGCACTTTTCCCTGATAAACTGCGCAACACTGAGATTGCACGGGATAGCGATCCTTCTTTGGCTTGCAATCATTTTACCGGGGATCTGGAATGAAAAAGACGCGGCGGCTTTTACCCGCAGGCCTGCTACTGGCTTTTTGGGCGTGGCTACCACTCTCATCGGTTGGCGCCTCTCTGGACGACGACCTTTTCGGTCGCCTGAGTGCCGCCGCTCCAAAGCTCGATACAAAGGTCCTCAGGACCGCAATCAGCGCCTCTCGCTGCGCTGTCTCCAGTGGTGTTCAGATGCCCGAGCGGCTTGCGGTGATTGATTTCTCGTTGCCGTCCAGTCAGGAAAGGCTATGGATTTTCGATCTGGAGAAGGGCGAGCTGTTGCTTCGGGACCTGGTTGCTCACGGCAAAAATTCCGGGAATTTCAAATCGACCGCTTTCTCCAACGTGGAAGGTAGTTACCAGTCCAGTATCGGGCTTTTCCAGGCCCGGGAATCCTATTACGGCAAGCACGGCTATTCGCTCAGGCTGGATGGTCTCGAGCCCGGGATCAACGATCTTGCCCGGCAGCGCGCCATCGTTATACATGGGGCGGATTACGTGAATGATGATTGGGTCAGTAAATACGGCCGCATCGGGCGTAGTCACGGGTGCCCGGCCGTTGATAACCAGATCATCAAGCGTGTTGTCGACAACCTTAAGGGGGGGCAATTGGTGTTCAAGTACTATCCGGATCAGGAGTGGCTGCACAGTTCCGGATTCCTGAAATGTGATAACCGGACACTGGCAGGAAAAAACCTTAAAAAAAGTGGTTGACGGTTCCGTCGGGATCCGTAGAATACGCCTCCGTTGTCGGCAACAGCCGAACAGCATTGCGGGAATAGCTCAGTTGGTAGAGCACAACCTTGCCAAGGTTGGGGTCGCGAGTTCGAATCTCGTTTCCCGCTCCAGATTTCGAAAACCCGGTCCTGAAAAGGGCCGGGTTTTTTCGTTTTCGGGCACCTGCAACCTCGGCGCCGGGGGTTGCGGTCAGGTATACTCATCAGCCTGTTTCGAGTCCCGATTCCCTGTGGGAGGTTGCCTCCATGAAGGTCCATTCGCTGTTCGTATACCCTGTCAAATCCCTTTCCGGTATTGAGGTGACCAGTTTTCATACCGACGAGTTCGGCCCAGTCGGAGACAGGCGATGGATGATCGTTGATGATGAGCGGCGTTTTGTCACCCAGAGAGAGCATCCCGAACTCGCCCGCGTGGAAACGCAATTGGATGGCGATAGGGTTGTTATCAACATTCCTGGTGAAGGTGAGTTTGGTCTGACAGCCTCCAACGACGAGCTTCGCGTACTGGTGTGGCGGGACTGGGTGAAGGCTCTGGCAGGCTTGCGAGAAGCCAGTGATGCTCTGAGTCGGTTTTGCCGCAAGCCTGTTAGCCTGGTATTCATGCCGGACAGCTCCTTCCGCCGCGTTGATGCGGGCAGGGTCGATGAGTACCGGCGTGTGGGCTTTGCTGATGGTTTTCCTTTCCTGGTTACCAACACTGCCTCGTTGGCAGAGCTCAACACCCGGCTGGAGGTGCCCGTGGAGATGCGGAGGTTCCGTCCCAACATCGTCGTTGAGGGCGCGGACGCCTGGGATGAGGACCATTGGCAGAGCTTGAGCATTGGCAATAACCGTCTGAGCATCGTAAAGCCCTGTTCACGCTGCGTAATGACGACCGTCGACCCCTCGACCGGCCTGAAGGATGCTGCCGTGCAGCCGCTCAGAACCCTGTCCCGCTATCGCAGGACCGGTGAGGGCGTGATCTTCGGCCAGAACGCGATTCATGAATCACCAGGACTTATCCGGGTTGGTGAACCCGTTACTGTTAATCAATCGGAGTAAAACCAAACGTGCCACTGTTAACGCTGGACTCAGTCTCCCTGGCTTATGGAATGCATCCGCTGCTTGATCAGGCCTCATTGGTTATCGATGCCGGAGAGCGTGTGTGTTTGCTGGGACGAAACGGCGAGGGAAAATCGACCCTGCTGAAGATTGTCAGTGGCGAAGTGACACCCGATGGTGGCGTGGTTCGTCTCGATGATGGCGCTGTTCTGGCGGTGCTGCCGCAGAACCTGCCCTCCGAGGACACCCGCACGGCCTATGAAGTGGTTGCCGGGGCCTTTCCTGAAACCGGCAAGTTGCTGGCAGAGTTCCACCAGTTGTCCCAGCAGGGCGACGAGGCGAGCCTGGACCGGTTGATGAAAGTCCAGGAGCGTCTTGAAGCCCTGGACGGCTGGCGACTGGATCAGAAGGTAACCACCATTCTTGGTCAGTATGGCGTTGATCCCGATCAAACCCTCGATACCCTCTCGGGAGGCTGGCAGCGCCGTGTTCTCCTGGCAAAAGCTTTGGTTGCCGACCCGGATATTCTGTTGCTGGATGAGCCTACAAACCACCTGGACGTCCCCGCGATCGCCTGGCTGGAAGAGGCCCTGGGCCAATTTCGCGGCGCCATGTTGTTTGTCAGCCATGATCGGGCGTTTATCCGGCGGATGGCGACCAGGATTGTAGAGCTGGACCGCGGGAAGCTGGTGAGCTTCGCTGCCACCTACGACCGCTACCTGGACCTCAAGGAAAAAGCGCTGGAGGAAGAAGAACGGCAGAACGCGCTGTTTGACAAGCGCCTCAAGCAGGAAGAGGCCTGGATTCGGCAGGGCATCAAGGCTCGCAGGACTCGTAATATGGGGCGTGTTCGTGCCCTGAAGGCCATGCGTGAGGAGCACAGGCAGCGTCGTGTGCGGGGCGGAACTGCAACTTTCGCGGTGGAGGACGCCGCGCGCTCAGGAAAGCTTGTGGTTGAAACCCGGGATGCGGGCTTTGCTTATCCCGACGGCACTCCGGTCATCAGAGACATGAATCTCACCATTCTGAGAGGGGACAAGATCGGGCTTGTTGGGGAGAACGGCACAGGCAAGACCACGCTTGTTCGACTCCTGTTGGGGAATTTGGAACCAACCGAGGGATCCATTCGTCTTGGTACCAATCTGCAGGTTGCCTATTTCGATCAGTTGCGCGGAGAGCTCGATCTGACGCGGAACGCATTGGACAACCTCTCCGAGGGTCGGGAGTTCATCGACATCAATGGCCAGAGCAAACACGTTCTCGGCTATTTGCAGGAGTTCCTGTTTACCCCGGAGCGAGCCAGATCTCCGGTCAGTGTTTTTTCTGGTGGCGAACGGGCCCGGTTGCTTCTGGCCAAGCTCTTCAGCAAGCCCGCGAATATCCTGGTGCTCGACGAACCGACGAATGATCTGGACGTTGAAACACTGGAATTGCTGGAAGAACAGCTGGCGGAATTTGCCGGCACAGTGATCGTGATCAGTCACGACCGTGAGTTTCTCGATAATGTGATCACCGAAACGGTTTTCCTGGACGGTTCGGGCAAAGTGCGTGAGTACGTTGGCGGTTACACGGATTGGCGTCGGCAGGGCGGTTGCTTCCCCTCAGAAGCCACGGGTAACCGGCCGGACAAGCAGGATAAAAACGGCAAGACATCCGGTAGCACCGAAAAGGTCGTAGCAAAGAAACCGGCAGAGAACGCAAAACCGCGGGCAGAACCTGAAAAGGGCAAGCCCGTGAAACTGAGTTACAAGCTCAAGCTCGAGCTGGAGCAGTTACCAGGGCAGATCGAGGAGCTTGAGCAGGAAGTCGCTGGCCTGCAGGAAAAAATTTCCCAGGCTGATTTTTATTCAGGCCCACCGGATGAAGTCTCGGCCACTCTGGAAGCATTGACGGAAAAGGAAAACCGTCTGGAGCAGGTCATTGAGCGGTGGATGGAGCTGGAAGAACAGGCAAATCAATGAATGTACATTACGATTTCAGATTTCAGGACGGCCGTAGGGTTGAGTTTAAAGTAACGGACAAGCCGTCCCGGCCTTCCGGAAAACTTCCGTCCTGGACACAGCTGGAACATTGCCAGTGCAGCAACTGTCCTTTGAAGGCTTCCGAATCCTCCCACTGTCCCGCGGCAACCGAGATATTGCCGGTCGTGGAGGCCTTTCGGGATGAGGATGCCTACCAGAAGGTGGAAGTGAAGGTAACCGATGATCGTCGAAGCTATGAGAAGCAGACGGCGCTTGAGGAGGCACTTCGATCGTTGCTCGGGTTGAAAATGGCGACCAGCGGGTGCCCGGTTCTGTCAGAGCTCAAGCCCATGGCGGTTCATCACCTGCCGTTTGCAAACACCGATGAATTCATTATGCGCAGCGTTTCCCATTACCTGTTGCAGCAATACTTCGCGAAACGGAATCATCAGACCCCAGACTGGGAATTGAAGGGGCTGGTGGAGAGGAGTCAGAGGCTGCAGCTGGTGAATCAGGCCCTGTGGCAGAGAATACACTCAGTCTGCAAGGGTGACAGCAATCTGAAGGCACTACTGAATTTCTTCTCGATGGCCTCGAGTGTCAGTTTCTCGCTGGAAAGTCAGCTTCGCAAACTTGAGGCGAAAATGGAGGGGGAAAGGGGCTGATCGCGGCTTTCGTTCTCAGCAGGCCCGGGTCCACGCCCCGGGCCTTTTTGTTGGTCAAGCCTTAGTGAATGCGAACGGCCAGAACATCGCATTCGGTTCCATGCAGAACCCCGTTTGCGGTGGAGCCCAGCAAAAGCTGAAAACCCTTCCGGCCATGACTTCCCACGATCACGAGGTCTACTTCCTGTTCCTTCGCAAGCCTGTGGATTTCGGACTCGGGGCGCCCGACCGTCACCACCTGGTTGTTTTTGGCCACACCGTATTTGTCGCCGTAGGTTCCCAATTGCTCGCGAGCTGCTTTGTCGAGTTGGTCCTGTAGCTCAGTCAGATCCATCGGAATATCGCCACCATAGGCATAGCCGACAGGCTCAACCACATGAACCAGCATTAGCTCCGCACCATGGGCTTCGCTTATGGCCTTTGCCTTGTCCAGTACCTGTGGGGCTTCTTCTGTCAGGTCAATCGCAACAAGCATCTTTTTATAGGCAGACATCGTATCGCTCCTTCGCACACGGGATATTATTCTGAGGATAGTACCTTAAATCGGGTCGGGAAAGTGTAGCGGGAAACTGACGGGTATCAAAAACAGAGGCGGAAAAGTGCTTTTCTGGCAGGCAATTAGGCCTGCCAGAAAGAGCAGGGCGGTCAGGCGTTGCCCTTGAGCAGCTCAATGGTTGTCGCAAGTCCTTTGAGGATACCCTTGGAATAGCGATCGATTACAAAGCCCACGTTGTTTTCGTTGTAGTTAATGTAGGAGCCACGGATAAACTGCCATTTGGCGGAAATGTCGTTAAGCGCGTCCTTGAGCTCAGGTGTTCCCTGGCCCTGTATAACGGATGCCAGCAACTGGTCCAGCTCCCGGGCCTGTTCATCCAGCGGGGTTTCGGTTGAGGAGCCCTGGAAGGTCTGGGCGACAGAGGAGTTTGTTCTGACCGAGTATTTCGCCATCATCTGAGCCATTTTTACGGCCGCCGAACGGGCCGCTTCGACCCTTGGGTTGGTCTCGGTCTGTGAGCTTTCCTGGGCCACCTTGTATAGCTCGGTGGCTTTCTCGTTCATCGTGAGTGCCTGGTTGGCCATGTCTGAGACCAGCCGCAAATCGGGGTAGCCCTGGTTGCGCACATCGTTGATGTTGTCCCGCATCAGGTTCTTGAACTTGTCGAATTCCTGGTTCAGCCCCTCAACTTCCTCGGCTGACAGTACGCCTGAATCGCTGCCCGCGATGGAGTTCATGGAATCATTGGCCGAGTTGATGCCCTGCACAATCTCGTTCAGGGTGCCGGTATCACCGGTTCCGCTGAAACGGTAGTAGGCGTCCAGAGCCATGTAGTTGCTGACCCGGAAATTGTGAAGATCGGAGAGAAATCCGTCGGCACTGTCCTGAGCGCGGGCACCCATGGACGTGAGTGCAAGGAGAATCAGTGCGGCTACAAGGGAACGTATCCGCAGGTTTGCGTCTTTCATCGGATGGGTCTCCGTAATGCGGTTTTATTATTGTGGACCAAAGTCGTAGATCGAAGGTAAAGTAACTCCGTCAGCCAATCAAGCAGTTTTGGCGGCGGTGTAGCCCGTAAATGTAAACAACTTTGAAATTTGCGTGACGAAGTTCCGGTTTTTTCTGAGCAGTGGCTTCCAGTTCACTGAAACATAACAATTTCGCTCCAATTTTCTTCGGTTGCCCCCGGTATTTCGGGGACTTTTGCAGCCCTCCCGAAAGAAACAAATTGACAAATGCGCCGTTTTTTTTCATCGTGTGCCCTCACGATTCAAACGACTGTATGAATTTTTGGATCGGATGATCGGGCAGTGACCGAAATCTCGCTGCACAAACAGCCGCGCCGGTAAATCAAAAGTACCGCCCGGTTGGAAGCAGTTCCAAACACAGACTGGAGATCAGTTGATGATTTACGAAGGTAAAGCCATCACGGTTAAAGAGATCGAAGGCGGGATCGCTCAGTTGAACTTCGACTTGCAGGGCGAGTCAGTAAACAAGTTCAACCGTCTTACTATTGAAGAGCTCCGCGCCGCGACTGACGCACTGAAAGCGCAGAAGAACCTGAAGGGTCTGGTAGTCACCAGCTCCAAGGACAGCTTCATTGTTGGTGCCGACATTACCGAATTCACCGAGCTTTTTGCAGGCTCGGAAGAGGATCTGGTAGCCAACAACCTCAAGGCCAACGAAGTCTTCAACGCTGTTGAAGACCTGCCGTTCCCCACCGTTACCGCGATCAACGGTATGGCGCTGGGTGGCGGTTTCGAAATGTGTCTTGCAACCGACTACCGCGTGATGGACAAGAAGGCCAAGGTTGGTCTTCCGGAAGTGAAGCTTGGCATCTTCCCGGGCTTTGGCGGTACGGTGCGTCTGTCCCGTCTGGTTGGCGTGGACAATGCCGTCGAGTGGATCAGCGGTGGTACCGAGAACCGTGCTGATGTCGCTCTGAAAGTCGGCGCTGTCGATGCCGTGCTCGAGTCCGACAAGCTGGTCGATGCTGCTGTTGCCATTATTAATCAGTGCAACGAAGGCAAGCTGGACCACGAGGCCCGTCGTGAAGAGAAGAAGGGCAAGATCAAGCTCAATGCCATGGAAAGCATGATGGCATTCGAGATTTCCAAGGCGTTTGTTGCCGGCAAGGCTGGCAAGAACTACCCGGCTCCTGTCGAGGCCATCAAGGTCATGCAGAAGCATGCCGGCATGACCCGCGACAAGGCAATCGAAGTCGAAGCCAAAGGCTTCGCCAAGATGGCCAAGACCAATGTGGCGGCCTGCCTGGTTGGCCTGTTCCTGAACGATCAGGAATTGAAGAAGAAGGCCAAGGCCTGGGAAAAAGAAGCCAACGACGTGAACCTGGCTGCCGTTCTGGGTGCCGGTATCATGGGTGGTGGTGTTGCATTCCAGTCTGCCCTGAAAGGCACGCCGATCATCATGAAGGACATCAACCAGGACGGCATCGCCCTGGGTCTGAAAGAAGCCAAGAAGCTTCTGTCCAAGCGTGTTGAAAAAGGCAAGATGAAGCCGGATCAGATGGCCGACGTGCTCAACAGCATCACGCCGACCCTGAACTATGGCGACTTCAAGAATGTAGACCTGGTGGTTGAAGCGGTTGTTGAAAACCCGAAGGTGAAAGATGCGGTTCTGCGTGAAACCGAAGAAGCGGTTCGTGAGGACACCATCCTGACCTCCAACACCTCGACGATTTCCATCGACCTTCTCGCCAAGAACCTGAAGCGTCCGGAAAACTTCTGCGGCATGCACTTCTTCAACCCGGTGCACATGATGCCGCTGGTTGAGGTTATTCGTGGCGAGAAGACCAGTGATCGTGCCATTGCAACCACGGTGGCCTACGCCAAGGCCATGGGCAAGACCCCGATCGTTGTAAACGATTGCCCGGGCTTCCTGGTCAACCGTGTTCTGTTCCCGTACTTCGGCGGCTTTATCGGCCTGGTACGTGACGGTGCTGACTTCCAGCACGTTGACAAGGTTATGGAAAAGTTCGGCTGGCCCATGGGTCCTGCGTACCTGCTGGACGTGGTCGGCATGGATACCGGCAAGCACGCTGGCGAAGTAATGGCAGACGGCTTCCCGGATCGGATGAAGCACGAAGGTACAACCGCCATTGACGTAATGTTCGATAACAACCGTTACGGACAGAAGAACGACAAGGGCTTCTACAAGTATGAACTGGACCGCAAGGGCAAGCAGAAGAAGGTTGTCGACGAAGAGACCTACAAGCTGCTCGAGCCTGTTGTTCAGGGTAAGAACGAGTTCAGCGAAGAAGACATCATCGCCCGTATGATGATTCCTCTTTGCCTGGAAACCGTTCGCTGCCTGGAAGACGGCATTGTCGAAGATCCGGCAGATGCTGATATGGGCCTGATTTTCGGTATCGGCTTCCCGCCGTTCCGTGGTGGTGCCCTGCGCTATATCGACGATATGGGTGTAGACAAGTTCGTCGAACTGGCAGACAAGTTTGCAGACCTTGGTCCTCTTTATCACCCGACCGAGAAGCTGCGTGAAATGGCCAAGACTGGCAAAAAGTTCTTTGGCTAACCCTGAACGAGATTTCCGAACGGAGAAAGATCTATGAGCCTTAATCCGAGAGACGTTGTCGTCGTCGATTGCGTGCGGACTCCGATGGGTCGTGCCAAAAACGGTTGTTTCCGGAACGTGCGTGCAGAGACCCTGTCCGCCAATCTGATCGAAGCACTGTTTGAGCGCAACCCGAAGCTCGACCCGAAAGAAGTTGAAGATGTTATCTGGGGCTGTGTAAACCAGACCAAGGAGCAGGGCTTCAACGTGGCGCGTCAGATTTCCCTGCTGACCCGCATTCCCCACGAGTCTGCCGCTCAGACCGTGAACCGCCTGTGTGGCTCTGCCATGAGCGCGATTCACACTGCAGCCCAGGCCATCATGACCGGCAACGGTGATGTGTTCTTCGTGGGTGGTGTTGAGCACATGGGGCACGTACCCATGACCGAAGGCTTCGACCACAACCCGGCTGCGTCCAAGTACTCCGCAAAAGCGTCCAACATGATGGGCCTGACCGCGGAAATGCTGGCCAAGATGCACGGGATTACCCGTGAGCAGCAGGACGAGTTCGGCGCTCGGTCCCACCGTCTGGCCCATGAAGCGACCGTAGAAGGTCGTTTCAAGAACGAAATCGTGCCCATTGAAGGTCACGACGAGAACGGCTTCAAGGTGCTGATCGAGGAAGACGAGACCATTCGTCCCGAGACCACGGCCGAGTCCCTGAGCCAGCTCAAGCCGGCGTTCGATCCGAAGAACGGTACCGTAACAGCCGGTACGTCTTCCCAGCTGACCGACGGTGCGGCAGCGATGGTGCTGATGTCTGCAGAGCGTGCAGAGGCACTTGGTCTCAAGCCGATTGCCAAGATCCGCAGCATGGCCGTTGCCGGCTGTGATCCCGCGATCATGGGTTACGGCCCGGTGCCGGCCACTAAGAAAGCCCTGAAGCGCGCAGGCCTGAAAGTCGAGGATATCGACTTCTGGGAACTGAACGAGGCTTTCGCCGGCCAGTCCCTGCCTGTCCTGAAGGACCTGAAACTTCTGGGCGTTATGGAAGAAAAAGTGAACCTGAACGGCGGCGCGATTGCCCTGGGCCATCCGCTGGGCTGCTCTGGTGCACGTATCTCTACAACCCTGCTGAATGTAATGCAGGCCAAAGGCGGTAAGCTTGGTGTTTCCACCATGTGTATCGGTCTGGGCCAGGGCATTGCAACGGTCTGGGAGCGTCTGTAATCCAGTAACCGGATTGCATTTCGCGGTTTCAGAAGGCCCGGCAAATGCCGGGCCTTTCTGTTTCAGCAGGCGGGCCCAACAGGGTTCCCGAATGTGAAAAAAAGCAGGATTGAAACCAAAGAATGGGTTGTCTTGCTATTCTTGACCCTGTAAAACAGTGAGCCTATACAAAATAGCGGCGTATTTGTGTTTTCTAGCCGACTGATTTTACAGCGAGTTTACGGTTTGCTGATTTATTGACCGATTTATCGCCAAGGATACAGAACTCCGATATGGGTAAAAGTCTCGTAATTGTCGAGTCACCAGCGAAAGCGAAGACCATCAACAAGTACCTGGGCTCTGACTTCATCGTCAAATCGAGCGTCGGGCACATTCGTGATCTTCCCGTCAGTGGCAGCGGATCCCAGTCCGATCCCAAAGAGCGTGCCAAGCAGGCTGCTATCACCCGGAAGATGAGCCCTGAAGAGAAGGCGGTTCATAAAAAGCGCAAGTCCCGCGAGCAGCTAGTTGCCCGGATGGGTGTCGACCCGGACCAGGATTGGAGTGCCCGTTACGAGATCCTTCCCGGCAAAGAGAAGGTGGTCAGCGAACTCAAGCGTTTGGCCAAATCAGCTGACCATATCTATCTGGCAACGGATTTGGACCGTGAAGGGGAGGCTATCGCCTGGCACCTTCAGCAGACCATTGGTGGCGAACCAGAGAAGTACCGGCGCGTGGTGTTCAACGAAATCACCAAGCGTGCGATTCAGGAAGCGTTCAAGGATCCAGGCACTCTCGACAATAACCGGGTTAACGCACAGCAGGCCCGTCGCTTCCTCGACCGGGTTGTTGGCTATATGGTGTCGCCCCTGCTTTGGGCCAAACTTGCCCGCGGCCTCTCCGCCGGCCGTGTTCAATCCGTTGCGGTGCGGCTGATAGTCGAGCGTGAACGTGAAATTCGGAAGTTCGTTCCGGAGGAGTTCTGGCAGTTGCACGCCGATCTGGCGTCTGCCAAGGCCGATCAACCGGTTCGTTTCGAGGTGACTCGCCACGAGGACAAGCCCTATCGTCCGGTCAATGAGCAGCAGAGCAGTGACCACGTCAGCCGGCTGAAGGCGGGTACGTTCAAGGTTGCCAAGCGGGAAGACAAGCCGACCCGTTCGCGGCCGTCCGCGCCGTTTATTACGTCTACGCTGCAGCAGGCTGCCAGTAACCGGATGGGGTTCAGCGTCAAGAAGACGATGATGCTGGCCCAGCGTCTTTATGAGGCCGGTTTCATTACCTACATGCGTACGGACTCGACCAATCTGAGTCAGGATGCGATCAACAGTTGCCGTGCGTACATCGAAAAGCAGTTCGGCGACAAATACCGGCCCGAAAAGCCCCGTGTCTACGGCAGCAAAGAGGGCGCCCAGGAGGCGCACGAGGCCATTCGCCCAACCGAAGTCAGCCGTCGTCCGGCGGATATCAGTGGCCTTGAGAAGGATGCCGAGAAGCTCTACGACCTCATATGGCGTCAGTTTATTGCCTGTCAGATGTCCGACGCCGAATTCCTGAGTACGTCCATCGTGGTGGCCAACGGCGATTATGAACTCCGTACCCGGGGTCGGATCATCAAATTCGATGGCTTCCTGAAGGCGGCGCCCCAGGCCGCGAAGAAAGATGAAGACATTGCTCTGCCTGACATTAAGGTGGATGAAGTGCTGGATCTCAAGAAACTGGATCCTACGCAGCACTTTACCAAGCCGGCGCCCAGGTACACCGAGGCCAGCCTGGTCAAAGAGCTCGAAAAGCAGGGCATTGGCCGTCCGTCGACCTACGCATCGATTATTTCCACGATTCAGGATCGCGGATATGTGAGGCTGCAGAACCGTCGGTTCTACGCCGAGAAGATGGGCGAGATCGTTACCGAGCGCCTGTCGGAATCTTTTCCGAACCTGATGGACTTCGATTTCACCGCGAGGATGGAAGATGAGCTCGACGAGATTGCCGAGGGCGATGTCGAGTGGAAGAAAGTCCTGAATGACTTTTACGGTCGGTTCCGGCAGCAGCTGGAAAAAGCCGAGAGTGGTGAAGACGGCGGCATGAGGGCCAACACGCCGACTGAAACGGACATTCCATGCCCGAGCTGTGGCCGGAACATGCAGATCCGGGTTGCCAGCACTGGTGTTTTCCTGGGTTGCTCTGGCTATTCCTTGCCACCGAAAGAGCGTTGCAAGACTACCATTAACCTCGTGTCCGGTGATGAGGTTGTCAGCGCCGACGATGACGTCGAGGGTGAGGGCGAAACCCGTCTGCTGCGCAAGAAACGTCGCTGCCCCAAGTGTGGCACCGCCATGGACAGCTACCTGGTGGACGAAACCCGCAAGCTGCATGTTTGCGGTAACAATCCGGATTGCTCTGGCTACGAGGTAGAAAAGGGCACGTTCCGCATCAAGGGCTACGATGGGCCGACTCTTGAGTGCGATAAGTGTGGCTCCGAGATGCAGCTTAAAACCGGGCGTTTTGGCAAGTATTTCGGATGCACCAATGCCGAGTGCAAGAATACCCGCAAGTTGCTGAAAAATGGCGAGCCCGCTCCGCCCAAAATGGACCCGGTGCCAATGCCCGAGCTCCAATGTCAGAAAGTCGATGATACTTACGTTCTCAGGGACGGTGCGTCCGGTTTGTTCCTGGCTGCCAGCAAATTCCCGAAAAACCGGGAAACGCGGCCACCGCTGGTGATGGAGATTAAACCGCACCGCAAGGAGATTGATCCGAAGTACGATTACCTGATGGATGCGCCCGAGCGTGACCCCGAGGGTAATCCGACGGTGATTCGCTACAGCCGTAAGAGCAAGGAGCAGTACGTCATGTCTGAAAAGGATGGCAAGGCGACGGGCTGGTCTGCGTGGTATGTGAACGGTAAGTGGCAACCACAGGACAAGAAAAAGTAACGTCTACTGGTTTCCGGGGTCGTGGGCTGATTGCCGTCAAACGACCCCGGATTCAATACCTTAGCGGAATTTCCTCAGTCTCTGTATGAGAGATGAGGTATCCCACCGTTTACCGCCCATCGACTGGACATCCGCATAGAATTGATCGACCAGTGCGGTCACCGGCAGAGACGCATTCACTTTTCTCGCCTCCTCAAGGCAAATCCCGAGGTCCTTGCGCATCCAGTCAACGGCGAAGCCGTGTTCGAACTCTCCTGCAATCATGGTTCCCGAGCGGTTTTCCATTTGCCAGGATTGGGCTGCGCCTTTTGAAATCACGTCCACCACTTTCGCCACATCCAGTTCAGCCTGCTCGGCAAAGTGCAGGGCCTCTGAAAGCCCCTGGACGAGACCGGCAATCGCGATCTGGTTCACCATCTTGGTTTTCTGGCCACTGCCAGCCGGGCCCATTCGATTGAGTGCCCGCGCATAGTGCTCCATAACCGGCTCGGCTTTCGCATAGTCCTGTTCCGAGCCGCCGCACATGATGGTCAGTTTGCCGTTTTCAGCGCCTTGCTGGCCGCCGGATACAGGCGCGTCTACAAATCCCATGTTGTTTTTGCTGGCAGCTTCAGCGAGATACTCGGCAATGCCGGCAGAAGCCGTAGTGTGATCGACCAGCACAGCGCCTTCAGAGGCATTGGCGAGAATACCTTCATCACCCTCGTAAACGGCCATAAGATCGGTATCGGCCCCAACACAGGTCAAAACAATATCCGCGCCCCTCACGGCCTCAGCAATGGTGGTGCAGCTGGTTCCCGAGTATTCGCTTGCCCACTGCTCGGCTTTGGCATTGGTCCGGTTCCAGACCCTGACGTCGAGCCCCGCCTTCGCCAGGTGGCCGGCCATCGGGTAACCCATGACGCCCAGGCCGATAAATGCTGCTTTAGTCATCGCTTTCTCCTCTTATGTTTTTATCGGGTTAACTTAGCACATAAGGGCAGGGCAGCACGCAATAAAAAAGGCCGCTGAATCAGCGGCCTTTACGTGTTTTACCCGGCAAGTCAGACTTATTTGGCCGGATAATCCCGGGAATCCGAGCCGGTGTAGAGCTGACGCGGACGGCCGATGCGATAGTCGCCGCTTACCATTTCGTTCCAGTGCGAGAACCAGCCAATGGTACGCGACAGAGCGAAGATAACGGTGAACATCGACGTCGGGATTCCGATTGCCTTGAGGATCAGGCCGGAATAGAAATCCACGTTGGGGTAGAGCTTGCGCTTGACGAAGTATTCGTCTTCCAGCGCGATCTTCTCGAGACGCTGGGCGATCTTCAGCAGCGGGTCGTTTTCCAGGCCCAGCTCGGTCAGCACTTCGTGGGCAGTTTCAGCCATTACTTTGGCGCGCGGGTCGAAGTTCTTGTATACCCGGTGGCCGAAGCCCATCAGGCGGAACGGATCGTCTTTGTCCTTGGCCTTGGCAATGAATTTCTCGATGTTGGATTCATCGCCGATCTCGGCCAGCATGTCCAGAACCGCTTCGTTGGCGCCGCCGTGAGCGGGTCCCCACAGAGCCGCGATGCCGGAGGCAATGCAGGCGTAGGGGTTGGCGCCGGTAGAGCCGGCCAGGCGCACCGTAGACGTTGAGGCGTTCTGTTCATGATCCGCGTGCAGGATGAAAATCTTGTCCATGGCCTTGGCCAGGATCGGGTTCGGCTTGTACTCCTCGCAAGGAACGCCAAACATCATCTGCAGGAAGTTCTCGGAGTACGAGAGGTCGTTACGCGGATAAATGAAAGGTTGGCCAATGGCGTACTTGTAACACCAGGCGGCAATGGTCGGCATCTTTGCAATCAGGCGATGCGCGGTAATTTCCCGCTGCTCCTGGCTGGCAACGTCCATCTCGCCGTGGTAGAAGGCGGACAGAGCGCCGACTACACCACACATGATCGCCATCGGGTGTGCATCACGACGGAAACCCTGGAAGAAGTTCCGCATCTGGTCGTGGAGCATGGTGTGGTTTTTGATGGTGTCGTGGAACTTCTGGTTTTCCTCGGCGCTCGGGAGTTCGCCGTGAAGGAGGAGGTAGCAGACTTCAAGGTAGTCAGAATGTTCGGCCAGTTGCTCAATCGGGTAGCCGCGGTGCAGGAGAACGCCGTTTGCTCCGTCGATGTAGGTAATGGCCGATTCGCAGGCTGCTGTGGATACGAATCCGGGATCGTATGTGAAAACGCCTTCCTGGACTAGGCCTCGTACGTCGATAACGTCAGGGCCGACGGTGCCTGAATAAACCGGTAGCTCAATGGACTTGTCCCCCACCGAGAGCGTGGCTTTCCTGTCGGTCATGGTGCTCTCCTATTTATCAGCTTTGACAGCTTTATCTACAGTTATAGATGCGCTAGAAGGCGCGTATTATCGCAAAACTGGCGGCAAAATATAGGGCGTTGGCTTTTTTTGTCAATGGAAGAGTCGGGAAAACCCATAATTTGACATTGGCTGTAAATCAGGGATATCCCGAATGACAACGGATTCGGGCAGGAAAAGGATTTGTCAATCCTCCTTATAGCTGGCTTAACCCCCTGAAATACGCGGCCTGAGCGACGTTGCACGTTTGTAATTGGTTAGGGTACTCCTTATAATCCCTAGCCCGGAATCGGGGATAAACCTTTTCCCGCTGCCTGTAAATAGCGGGTTGCCGGTGAGGTTTCCTCCCTTCTGAGCCAATCGTGTGCCGGTTTCGTATCTGCACGCCGATCCTTACATACCAACCATCCGCATCCGGTTTTCCGGTCCCGCGGAACCAAGAGAGAGTGTGAGAGCGCTGTGAATAGCAAACGACCAGTAAATCTCGATCTCGGCAAGTTTCATTTTCCGCTGCCAGCCATTACGTCCATATTGCACCGTATCAGCGGCATCATCATTTTTGTTGGTGTTGCGTTCATGCTTTACGGACTTCAGCTTTCCCTGTCCGGGGAAGAGGGCTTCAGTCGCGTCAATGAACTGCTGGACAGCTTCCTTGCCAAGCTGATTATCTGGGGCATCTTGTCTGCTCTGTTGTACCACCTGGTTGCGGGTATCAAGCACCTGTTCATGGATGTGGGCATTGGTGAAGAGCTCGAGAGCGGCCGCCTCGCCTCGAAGATCACGGTTGTGGTTTCCGTCATTCTCATCGTTCTGGCAGGAGTCTGGGTATGGTAAATAGCGTCACGAACCTGGGTCGCAGTGGTGTCTTCGACTGGCTGATCCAGAGGGTAACTGCCTACGTACTTGCTTTGTATACAATTTTCCTGCTCGGTTATATGTTGACGACCGATGTTAACTACGACACCTGGAACGCGTTGTTTGACCAGACCTGGTTTCGCATCTTTACCCTGATGGCATTGCTGTCAATTGGCGCTCACGCCTGGGTAGGGCTCTGGACAGTGACCACGGACTACATCAAGGCCATGGGTCCCAGGTTTATCGTGCAGGCAGCTTGTGGGCTGACCATGTTCGTATATGTGGTTTGGGGCATTCAGATTCTTTGGGGGCTTTAATCGATGGCTAATATCAAGACCATGTCTTTTGACGCGATTGTTATCGGTGGTGGCGGGTCCGGCATGCGTGCCGCGCTTCAGCTGACCGAATCCGGCGTCAATACCGCGTGTATCACCAAGGTTTTCCCCACGCGGTCTCATACGGTCTCTGCGCAGGGCGGTATTACCTGTGCTATTGCCAGTGCTGATCCGAACGACGACTGGCGCTGGCACATGTATGACACGGTAAAAGGCTCGGACTACATTGCCGACCAGGATGCCGTCGAGTACATGTGTTCTGTAGGCCCTCAGGCGGTGTTCGAGCTTGAGCACATGGGTCTTCCTTTCTCCCGTACCGAGCAGGGTCGTATCTATCAGCGTCCTTTCGGTGGCCAGTCCAAGGGCCCGGATAACCCGACTCAGGCAGCTCGTACCTGTGCAGCTGCCGACCGTACCGGTCACGCGCTTCTGCATACCCTGTATCAGGCCAACATCAAGGGCGGCACAACGTTCCTGAACGAGTGGTACGCGGTTGATCTCGTCAAGAACAGCAAGGACGAGGTCGTTGGTGTGGTCGCCATCGAAGTCGAGACCGGCGAAGTTGCTTACATCAAGTCCAAGGCAACCGTTCTGGCTACCGGTGGCGCGGGTCGTATCTACGCCTCCACAACAAACGCCCTGATCAATACGGGCGATGGTATCGGCATGGCGCTGCGCGCCGGTTTCCCGATGCAGGACATGGAGATGTGGCAGTTCCATCCGACCGGCATCTACGGTGCTGGCACGCTGGTGACCGAAGGTTGCCGGGGTGAGGGTGGTTATCTGATCAACGCCGAGGGCGAGCGTTTCATGGAGCGCTATGCGCCGAACGCGAAAGACCTGGCAGGCCGGGACGTTGTTGCCCGCGCCATGGTTATCGAGATCCTGGAAGGTCGTGGCTGTGGTCCCGACAAGGATCACGTGCTGCTGAAGCTTGATCATCTGGGCGAAGAAACCCTGAACCTGCGTTTGCCGGGCATCTGTGAGCTGTCCCGCACCTTTGCACACGTTGATCCGGTGAAAGAGCCGATCCCGGTTGTTCCGACCTGTCACTACATGATGGGCGGTATTCCGACCAACGTTGGTGGCCAGGCGCTGACCCAGGACGAGAATGGCAAGGACAAGCCGATCCCCGGGCTGTTCGCCTGTGGTGAAGCAGCCTGTGTATCGGTACACGGTGCCAACCGTCTGGGTGGTAACTCTCTGCTGGATCTGGTGGTCTTCGGTCGCGCAGCGGGTCTGCACATCGAGGAGCAGCTTCGTGGCGGCTTTGAAGTGGACGGTGCCAGCGAAGACGACATCAAACGCGCGATGGCGCGGCTTGACCGCCTGAACAACGCCTCCGAAGGCGAGAGTGTTGCGGAAGTTCGGAAAGATCTCCAGAACTGTATGCAGCTGTACTTCGGTGTATTCCGTGACGGCAAGAGCATGGAAGAGGGTCTCAAGAAGCTGGAAGCCATTGGTGAGCGCGTTCGCAACACCAAGCTGGCTGATACCAGCAACGCCTTTAACACTGCTCGTATCGAGGCGCTCGAACTGGACAACCTTTATGAGGTTGCCCTGTCCACAGCGATTTCCGCGTTCGAGCGTAAGGAAAGCCGTGGTGCCCACGCCAGGAACGATTTCACCGAGCGTGATGACGAGAACTGGCTCAAGCACTCCATGTACTTCCCGCTGGAAAAGCGTGTGGGCAAGCGTGATGTGAACTTTGCACCGAAGACGGTGGACAAGTTCGAGCCGAAGGTCCGGACTTACTAAGGGGGATTCCGAAAATGTTGGTAAGCCTTTATCGTTATAACCCGGAGACCGACAACGCGCCTTATATGCAGGACGTGGATGTCGAAATTCCGGAAGGCAAGGATCTCATGGTTCTTGACGTGCTGAACCTGGTCAAAGAGCGGGATCCTTCGATGGCCTATCGCCGTTCCTGTCGGGAGGGCGTTTGTGGCTCCGACGGCATGAACATGAACGGCAAGAACGGGCTGGCCTGTATCACGCCTGTTTCCCAGGTGGTGAAGGGCGATAAGCTGGTTCTGCGCCCGCTGCCGGGCCTGCCGGTTATTCGTGATCTGGTTGTAGATATGAGTCTTTTCTATAAGCAGTATGAAAAGGTCATGCCGTACCTGATTAACGACAAGCCTGCGCCTGCGATCGAGCGGCTGCAGTCTCCGGAAGACCGCCAGAAGCTGGACGGCCTGTACGAGTGTATTCTCTGTGCTTGCTGCTCCACGTCCTGCCCGTCATTCTGGTGGAACCCTGACAAGTTTATCGGTCCTGCTGGCCTGCTTCAGGCCTACCGTTTCCTGGCTGACAGCCGGGATACAGCCCAGGAAGAGCGACTTGCCAACCTTGATGACCCGTTCAGCGTATTCCGTTGCCGGGGCATCATGAATTGTGTAAGTGTCTGCCCGAAAGGCCTGAACCCCACAAGGGCTATCGGCCACATTCGGAATCTTCTGCTGCAAAGGGCGACTTAAGCAGCAGGATTTGCGACAGACGCTATACTGTTCTGATCAGGTTAGTACCCGGAAGGCCTCGCAAGTTTGCGGGGCCTTCAACCAAAGGCTTATAGTCAAAGGTCTTACCCGGGTGCACACTACGCAAGCCGTGGCGGGAACTTATAAAGTTTTCTCCCTGTTTTGCTGAGTATAAAAACCACCGGGGAATGGAAAACATCCATGTCGGGTGTGGTGGCCAAAGTCGATCCCGTAAAAACCCGTATTGACTGAGAAATACCCCTGGCCGACCATATCGGGCTCCCCGCACCAGCCCAAGGTGAGCTATTCAAGATGCACGAAAGCATAATGGAGCAGTTATGGCAGACTTCCCACCTCCAGGGTGGAAATCTCGCCTATGTTGAACAGCTTTTTGAAACCTACCTGACAGACCCCAACGCCGTTCCCGAAGAGTGGCGCAGCTATTTCGACAAGCTTCCCAGTGTCGATGGCTACAAGGGCCGTGACATTGTCCACTCTTCCATCCGCGAACAGTTTGAACACATTTCCCGCAATCAGCGTTTTCTTGCCAGCGGCGGCGTTCCCGCAAGCGCCACGTCTGATGCGGACAAGAAGCAGATTCGTGTTCTCCAGCTGATCAACGCCTATCGCTTCCGCGGTCATCAGGAAGCGAAGCTGGACCCGCTCGGTGTATGGCAGCGTCCCCGGGTCGAAGACCTCGATCCCGAATTTCATGAGCTATCCGACTCTGACAGGGATCTCGAATTCCAGACCGGCTCCCTGAACCTTGGCTCCGAGACCATGAAGCTCGGAGACATTGTCGATGGCCTGCGCCAGACCTATTGCGAAAGCATCGGTGCCGAATACATGCACGTGGTGGATACCCGCATCAAGCGTTGGTTCCAGCAGCGCATGGAGCCGGTTCGTTCACGCCCGGCATACGAAGATAACACCCGTAAGCATATCCTTGAGCGCCTGACGGCTGCCGAAGGCCTTGAGAAGTACCTGGGGTCCCGCTACCCCGGCGTAAAGCGGTTCGGCCTTGAGGGTGGCGAGAGTCTGATCCCCTGTTTGGACGAGCTGATTCAGCGTGCCGGCTCCTATGGCGCCAAGGAAATCGTCCTGGGTATGGCTCACCGTGGCCGCCTCAACGTTCTTGTTAATACCCTGGGCAAGAATCCACGGGAGCTCTTCGACGAATTCGAGGGCAAGAAGCTCGCAGATTCTGGCTCCGGTGATGTGAAGTACCACCAGGGCTTCTCATCCAACGTGATGACGCCGGGTGGCGAAGTTCACCTGGCAATGGCGTTTAACCCGTCACACCTTGAAATCGTTTCTCCGGTTGTTGAGGGCTCTGTCCGGGCTCGTCAAACCCGCCGTAACGACAATGAGGGCACCAAGGTCGTTCCGATTATCATGCACGGCGACGCAGCATTTGCCGGCCAGGGCGTGGTGATGGAAACCTTCCAGATGTCCCAGACCCGCGGCTTCGGCGTTGGTGGCACCATTCATATCGTGATCAACAACCAGGTTGGTTTCACCACCAGCAAGCAGGAAGATGCGCGGTCAACGGAATACTGTACCGACGTTGCCAAGATGATCCAGGCGCCGATTCTGCATGTGAATGCGGATGACCCTGAAGCGGTCATGTTCGTGACACAGATGGCGATGGATTATCGCAACGAATTCAAGAACGACGTTGTGATCGACCTGGTTTGCTATCGCCGTCGCGGTCACAACGAAGCGGACGAGCCGGCAGCAACCCAGCCGGTCATGTACGAGAAAATCCGCAAGCTGAAGACCACCCGCAACCTGTACGTGGATCAATTGGTGGAAGCCGGTGTTATCACCGAGGAAGAAGCCAAGCAGATGGAGAACGACTACCGTGACGCCCTGGACAATGGCGAGCACGTGGTCAAATCCCTGGTCAAGGAGCCCAACAAAGAGCTCTACGTTGACTGGACTCCTTACCTCGGCCACGAGTGGACAGCCAAGTGCAAGTCCAGCGTTGCGCTGAAGACGATCCAGAAGCTGGGCAAGAAACTGACCTCTGTCCCTGAAGGTTTCAGTATCCAGCGTCAGGTCTCCAAGATTGTTTCCGACCGCGAAAAAATGACCGCCGGCGCCCTGCCTATCAACTGGGGCTACGGTGAAGTCATGGCGTACGCCACGCTGTTGGACGAAGGTCACCCAATCCGTCTTACGGGGCAGGATATTGGCCGTGGCACGTTCTCTCACCGCCATGCCGTCCTTCACAACCAGAAAGATGGATCGACCCATATTGCTCTGGCGGAATTGTCGGAAGATCAGCCCAAATTCGAAATTTACGACTCGCTGCTGTCGGAAGAAGCCGTAATGGCGTTCGAGTACGGCTACGCCACTACCGCGCCTGATGGCCTTGTGGTCTGGGAAGCGCAGTTCGGCGATTTTGCCAATGGTGCCCAGGTTGTAATCGACCAGTTCCTGACCAGTGGTGAGCACAAGTGGGGGCGCCTTTGTGGTCTGACCCTTCTGCTGCCCCATGGTTACGAAGGGCAGGGGCCGGAGCACAGCTCGGCGCGCCTTGAGCGTTTCCTGCAACTGAGTGCAGAGCATAATATCCAGGTTTGCGTGCCCACCACGCCTTCCCAGGTATTCCATATGCTGCGGCGCCAGGTAAAACGCCCGTTGCGCAAGCCGTTGGTAGCCATTACGCCCAAGAGCCTGCTGCGGCACAAGGAAGCGACGTCTGATCTTGATGATCTGACCAGCGGTACTTTCAAGACGGTGCTGCCCGAGAAAGAACCGTCCGATCCGAAGAAGGTCACCCGTCTGATCCTGTGCTCAGGCAAGGTGTATTTCGATCTGCTTGAAAAGAAGAAGTCGGACGAGCGTGATGACGTGGCCATTGTCCGGATCGAACAGCTGTATCCTTTCCCCGGAGACGATCTTGACGAGCTCCTGAGCGAGTACACCAAGCTCAAGCACGTTGTCTGGTGTCAGGAAGAGCCGATGAACCAGGGGGCCTGGTACTGCAGCCAGCATCATATGCGCAACGCGCTGCATCGCAAGAACCCCAAGCTGTATCTTCAGTATGCCGGTCGTGACGCTTCGGCTGCTCCTGCCTGTGGCCATATGTCGGTCCACATTGAAGAGCAGAAGAAACTGGTTAACGACGCGTTTGAAATTTGACGAGCTACCGAACTAAGGATCTGTAATGTCAACTGAGATTAAAGCCCCCGTTTTCCCGGAGTCGGTCGCGGAAGGTACTGTCGCGACCTGGCACAAACAGCCGGGTGAAGCCTGCTCCCGTGACGAGCTGATTGTCGATATCGAGACCGACAAGGTTGTTCTTGAGGTTGTTGCGCCTGCTGACGGCGTGATTGAAGAAATCATCAAGAACGAAGGCGATACCGTTGAAAGTGGTGAGGTAGTCGGCAAGTTCAAGGAAGGCGCCAAGGGCGAATCCAAGCCTGCCGAGGGTAAGAAAGAAGAAAGCAAGGAAGAGGCTCCGAAGGAAGAAGCCAAGAGTGAGGCATCTTCCGGCGAAGCCATCCTGAGCCCGGCGGCCCGAAAGCTGGCTGAGGAAAATAACGTCGATCCGAACAGCATCAAGGGTACCGGTAAAGATGGCCGCGTAACCAAGGAAGACGTTCAGAACCACGTAGACAGCGCCAAGTCCTCCGGCGGTGCTGCCGCACCCCAGCCTGCGGCTGGTATGCCGGAAGTCAACGTCAGCCAGGGCGAACGTCCCGAGAAGCGCGTACCGATGACCCGCCTGCGTGCGAGCATCGCCAAGCGTCTGGTTAATGCCCAGCAGAGCGCAGCCATGCTGACCACCTTTAACGAGGTGAACATGGGCCCGATCATGGAGATGCGCAAGCAGTACCAGGACAGCTTTGTGAAGCGTCACGGTATCAAGCTTGGCTTCATGTCGTTCTTTACCAAGGCTGCCACCGAAGCCCTGAAGCGCTTCCCGGCGGTGAACGCGTCCATCGATGGTAACGACATGGTGTATCACGGTTACCAGGACATCGGCGTGGCGGTTTCCACCGATCGCGGCCTGGTGGTTCCTGTTCTGCGTGATTCCGACGCCATGGGTCTGGCCGACATCGAGAAGAAGATCGTCGAGTACGGCACCAAGGCGAAAGAAGGCAAACTGGCCATTGAAGATATGACCGGCGGTACCTTCACAATTACCAACGGCGGTATCTTCGGTTCGCTGATTTCCACACCGATCCTGAACCCTCCGCAGACAGCCATCCTGGGCATGCACAAGATCCAGGAGCGTCCGATGGCCGTGAACGGCAAGGTGGAAATTCAGCCGATGATGTACCTGGCGCTTTCTTACGACCACAGAATGATTGATGGTAAGGAAGCGGTGCAGTTCCTCGTTGCCATCAAGGAAATGCTTGAAGACCCGGCACGTATTCTGCTGGACGTCTGAGCCGACATTTAACGAATCGGAAACGGGATAAAAGTATGTCTGATAAGTACGACGTCATTGTCATTGGTGCAGGCCCCGGGGGCTACGTAGCTGCCATCAAAGCGGCACAGCTGGGTCTCAAGACCGCGTGTGTCGAGTCCTGGACTTCAGAAGACGGCAAGGCACAGGTGCTCGGTGGTACCTGCCTGAACGTTGGTTGCATCCCCTCCAAGGCGCTGCTGGAGATTTCCCACAAGTTTGAGGAATCCAGCCACGATTTCGAGATGCAGGGCATCATTGCCAAGGATGTCAAAATGGACATCGGCAAGATGATGGAGCGCAAGAGCGGCATCGTTAAGCAGCTGACCGGCGGTATCGCAGGCTTGTTCAAGTCCAACGGCGTGACTTCCATCCATGGCCACGGCAAATTGCTGGCCAACCGCAAGGTGGAAGTAACCGACAAGGACGGCAAGTCGAAGACCTACGAAGCCGAAAACATCATTCTGGCCACCGGTTCCAAGCCGATCCAGATTCCGCCCGCGCCTTTCGACGGCGAATACATCGTGGATTCCGAGGGTGCCCTCGAGTTCACCGAGGTGCCGAAGCGCCTGGGTGTGATTGGTGCCGGCGTTATCGGCCTGGAACTCGGCAGTGTCTGGGCCCGCCTGGGCGCCGAAGTCACCGTTCTGGAAGCCCAGGACACCTTCCTGCCGGCCGTTGACCAGCAGGTAGCAAAAGATGCCCTGAAACAGTTCCAGAAGCAGGGACTGAACATCGTCATGGGTGCGCGTATGACTGGCGCGGAAGTAAAGCGCAAGCTGGTGAACGTGAACTACGAGGATTCCAAGGGCAAGCACGAAGCCAAGTTCGACAAGCTGATCGTGGCTGTTGGTCGTCGACCCTACACCGACAACCTGTTGTCGGAAGATTCCGGCGTCCAGATGGATGAGCGCGGCTTCATCTTTGTTGATGACAACTGTAAAACCGAAGCCCCGGGTGTCTGGGCGATCGGTGACGTGGTTCGTGGACCCATGCTGGCCCACAAGGCGTCTGAAGAAGGCATCATGGTTGCGGAGCGTATTGCCGGGCACAAGCCTCAGGTGAACTACGACTGCATCCCGAACGTTGTCTACACCTTCCCGGAAGTTGCCTGGGTTGGCAAAACCGAAGAGCAGATGAAGGCAGAAGGTGAAGAGTACAACGTAGGTACCTTCCCGTTTGCGGCCAACGGTCGTGCAATGGCTGCAAACTCGGCGTCCGGTCTGGTCAAGATCATTGCTGACGCAAAAACTGACCGCATTGTCGGTTTCCATGTAGTTGGTCCCCAGGCCTCTGAAATCGTTGCCCAGGGCGTAATCGCCATGGAATTCGGTTCCAGCGCCGAAGATCTGGCCCTGACCTGTTTTGCACATCCGACTCTGTCCGAGTCCGTGCATGAAGCAGCTCTGGCCGTCGGTGGTGGCGCGATCCACATCGCCAACCGCCGCAAGAAGAAGTAACGCAAACCAGGAATTTTTTAATTCGGGACATTAACTATGAATTTGCATGAATATCAGGGCAAACAGCTTTTCGCTGAATATGGCCTGCCAGTATCCAAGGGCATTGCCTGTGATACTCCGAAGGAAGCTGTAGACGCAGCTGGTGAAATCGGCGGTGATGCATGGGTTGTGAAAGCCCAGGTTCACGCAGGTGGCCGTGGTAAGGCTGGCGGTGTAAAGCTGGTCAAGAGCAAAGAAGAGATCCGTGAGTTTGCCGAGAAGTGGCTGGGCCAGAACCTGGTAACCTACCAGACAGATGAAAACGGCCAGCCGGTGAGCAAGATCCTGGTTGAATCCCTCACCGACATCGACCAGGAGCTTTACCTGGGCGCGGTTGTTGACCGGGGCACTCGCCGCATCGTGTTCATGGCCTCCACCGAAGGTGGTGTTGAGATCGAGAAGGTTGCCGAAGAAACGCCCGAGAAGATCCTGAAAGCCGAAATCGACCCGCTGGTTGGCGCTCAGCCGTACCAGGGCCGCGAGCTCGCGTTCAAACTGGGCCTGGAAGGCAAGCAGATCGGTCAGTTCACCAAGATCTTCGTTGGTCTGGCCAAGCTGTTCGAAGAGTGCGATCTGGCACTGGTAGAAATCAACCCGCTGGTTATTACCCCGGCTGGTGATCTGCACTGCCTGGACGCCAAAGTCGGCGTCGACGGCAACGCACTGTACCGCCAGAAAAAGATCCACGAGATGCACGATCCCTCCCAGGAAGATTCCCGGGAAGCGGAAGCGGCCAAGTGGGAGCTCAACTACGTGGCCCTGGAAGGCAACATTGGCTGCATGGTCAACGGTGCCGGCCTGGCCATGGGTACCATGGACATCATCAAGCTGTCCGGCGGCCAGCCTGCCAACTTTCTGGACGTTGGCGGCGGTGCAACCAAGGAGCGTGTTTCCGAGGCATTCAAGATCATCCTGTCTGACTCCAATGTGAAGGCGGTTCTGGTCAACATCTTCGGTGGTATCGTTCGCTGCGACATGATTGCAGAGGGCATCATCGGTGCCGTGAAGGAAGTCGGCGTCAAGGTTCCTGTTGTGGTTCGCCTTGAAGGCAACAACGCGGAGAAGGGTACTCAGGTACTCGCCGAGAGCGGTCTGAACATCATTGCCGCTACCAGTCTGTCGAATGCGGCAGAGCAAGTTGTTAAAGCCGCAGGGGGTAAATAATGAGCATCCTGATTAACAAAGACACCAAGGTTATCTGTCAGGGCTTTACCGGCGCACAGGGCACCTTCCACTCAGAGCAGGCGATCGCCTACGGCACCAAGATGGTTGGTGGCGTCAGCCCCGGCAAGGGCGGTACCGAGCATCTGGGTCTGCCGGTGTTCAACACCGTGCGTGACGCCGTTGAAGCAACCGGCGCTGAAGCGACCGTTATCTACGTACCTGCGCCGTTCTGTAAGGACGCCATCATCGAAGCGGCGGATGCCGGCATTCAGCTGATCGTATGTATCACTGAAGGTATCCCTACTATCGATATGCTGTACGCCAAAGAATACGTGGATCGCAAAGGCGTTCGCATGATTGGTCCGAACTGCCCGGGTGTTATCACTCCGGACGAGTGCAAGATCGGCATCATGCCTGGCCACATCCACAAGAAGGGCAAGGTTGGCATCGTGTCCCGTTCAGGCACCCTGACTTACGAAGCGGTCAAGCAGACCACTGACTTCGGCTACGGTCAGTCCACCTGTATCGGTATCGGTGGTGACCCGATCCCGGGCTCCAACTTCATCGACATTCTGGCCCTGCTCGAGAAAGATCCCGAGACAGAAGCCATTGTGATGATTGGCGAGATCGGCGGTACCGCCGAGGAAGAAGCTGCGGCCTACATCAAGCAGAACGTCTCCAAGCCGGTGGTTTCCTACATCGCTGGTGTTACTGCGCCTCCGGGCAAGCGCATGGGCCATGCCGGCGCCATCATCTCCGGTGGCAAGGGTACAGCAGACGATAAGTTTGCTGCCCTGGAAGACGCTGGTGTTCGCACCGTACGCAGTCTGGCCGAGATCGGTCAGGCCCTGAAGGAAGTCACTGGCTGGTAAGCTGGCCTTCTTTCAGTAAAAACCCCCGTTTCTGCCCTGCAGAGCGGGGGTTTTTTATTTATAATGACGGGTCGCCTGAACTATGATGGCGGTTCCAATACCAAATAAGGAGTTCGTGCTTTGAGTTCTGTAGATTCCCAGCAAAGGGTTTTGTCCGGCATGCGTCCGACCGGCAAGCTTCACCTTGGCCACTACCACGGTGTGCTGAAAAACTGGGTTAAACTCCAGCATGAATTCGAATGTTTTTTCTTTGTGGCGGACTGGCACGCGCTCACCACCAACTACGATGACCCCTCCGGCATTGAACAAAGCGTCTGGGATATGGTCATTGATTGGCTGGCGGCCGGTGTGAACCCGGGCTCGTCCACGATGTTTATCCAGTCGCAGGTGCCCGAGCACGCCGAACTGCATCTGCTGCTCTCGATGATCACGCCCCTCGGGTGGCTGGAACGCGTGCCGACGTTCAAGGATCAGCAGGAGAAGCTGCGGGAGAAGGATCTGGCGACCTACGGGTTCCTGGGTTACCCGCTGCTTCAGAGTGCAGATATTCTGGTTTACCGGGCAGGAAAAGTGCCTGTTGGTGCGGATCAGGTTTCCCACGTTGAAATCACCAGGGAAATCGCGCGCCGGTTCAACCACATCTATGGTCGCGAGCCAGGCTTTGAAGAGCAGGCGGAAGGTGCCATCGTGAAGATGGGCAAGAAAAACGCCAAGCTCTATCGCAATCTCAAGAGGCGTTACCAGGAAGAGGGCGACATGGACGCCCTGGAAACGGCCCGTGCTCTGTTGAAAGAACAACAGAATATCTCCCTGGGCGATCGTGAGCGTCTTTACGGTTACATTGAAGGTGGCGGCAAGGTGATTTTGCCGGAGCCCCAACCGCTGCTGACGCCGGAATCCAAATTGCCGGGGCTGGATGGGCAGAAAATGTCCAAGTCCTACAACAACTATATCGGCCTGCGGGAAGAGCCGGACAGCGTAGCCCAGAAGGTTCGCACCATGCAGACCGATCCCCAGCGGGTCCGTCGAACCGACGCGGGTGAACCCGAAAAGTGCCCGGTGTGGGGAATGCACAAGATCTATTCTGACGCCGACACTCAGGAGTGGGTGCAGACCGGTTGTCGCAGTGCCGGCATCGGTTGCCTGGATTGCAAGAAGCCGTTGATTGACGCGATTGTCGAGGAGCAGCGTCCGCTCCACGAACGCGCGCGGGAGTATGAGGGCAATCCGGATCTGGTTCATTCCATTCTCCAGGAAGGTCGCGAACACGCCCGCGACGCCGCCCGCGACACCCTGGAGGAAGTCCGGGCCGCCATGGGGCTTCATTACCGCTGAATCCGCAGGAGTCGGTGCCACGAGCATACAGCCAGTGCGCTGACCCGGAGTGAAAGGTTATGACTGAAGAATCCACCGATCAGGCCACGCCCGAAGCCGAGGACGCTGCACCGGAGCAGTCGCCCCTGGCGCGGGTGTCCGGCAAGCCGGTGGTGGATCTTCCCAAGGATTTGTACATTCCGCCGGACGCCCTTGCGGTCTTCCTTGAGGCGTTCGAAGGGCCGCTGGATCTTCTGCTGTATCTCATCCGTCGCCAGAACATGAACATTCTGGACATCGACGTTAGCGAAATTACCCGGCAATACATGGATTACATCGGTGCCGTGGAGGCCATGCGGTTCGAGCTGGCTGCGGAATACCTGGTGATGGCCGCCACATTGGCGGAGATCAAATCGAGGATGCTGTTGCCTCGACAGGAAAGCGACGATGAGGAAGAGGTTGATCCCCGGGCCGAACTGATTCGCCGGCTTCAGCAATACGAACGGTTCAAGCAGGCTGCCGAGGACATTGATGAATTACCGCGCCTGGAACGCGATACCTTTGCCGCCTCCGCCGCGCTGCCGAAGATGCCCTCCAGTCAGCCCCATCCGGATGTAGACTTGCGGGAAATGCTGCTGGCTCTGCAAGGCGTGCTTCAGCGGGCAGACCTGTTTACCAGTCACCATGTTGAACGGGAAAGGCTTTCGACCCGGGAGCGCATGTCCGCAATCCTGTCGGTGCTTCAGGACGATCATTTTGTGACATTCGAAAGCCTGTTTACGATTGAAGAGGGCCGGCTCGGCGTCGTGGTGACCTTCCTGGCCACGCTTGAGCTGGTCAAAGAGCAGCTGATCGAGGTTGTCCAGGCCGAGGTCCTGGGCCCTATTCATGTTCGAGCCAGGGCAGCCAGCTAGGGCCTCCCAACGTTCAAAGCACGGAAATACGGATCAGACACCATGAACGAAGAACACCTGCTGAGAATACAGGCGATTGCTGAAGCGGCCCTGCTGGCTGCGGGCAAACCCTTGTCTCTCGACCAGCTTCGGGACCTGTTCAGTGAAGAGGAACGCCCCGCACGCCAGGTAATGGAACATGTCATGGTACTTCTGGAGGCGGCTTGCGAAGGGCGCGGTTTTGAATTGAAGAGGGTTGCCAGTGGCTACCGTATTCAGGTCCGCGAAGAATTCGCGCCCTGGGTAGGGCGTTTGTTTGAGGAAAAGCCCCAGCGCTATTCCCGGGCGTTGCTTGAAACCCTGGCATTGATCGCCTATCGGCAGCCAATCACCCGGGGTGAAATCGAGGATATTCGGGGTGTCACGGTAAGCAGCAATATCATTCGCACTCTGCTTGAGCGAGAGTGGGTTCGCGTCGTTGGGCATCGGGATGTTCCCGGCCGTCCGGCCATGTATGCAACTACGAAACAGTTTCTGGACTACTTTAACCTCACGGGCCTGGATCAGATGCCGCCCCTGAATGAAGTCCGCGATCTTGAAGAGATCGGCCGGGAAATTGAAAAGAACATGCAGGCGGAGATCGAGTTCGAATCAACGACTGCCGAGAACGACGACGAATCTTCGAGCCAGACACTTCACTGACGCCATTCGGGTGTCAGTCAGATACTAAGGATTGATTTCATGGCGGCAGAACGCCCCAACAAACCAGCCAGACCAGCCAAGGACAACGCGAGCCAGGGTGGTGGGCCAGAGCGTATTCAGAAATTGCTTGCCCGCGCGGGCATCGGTTCGCGCCGGGAAATTGAAGGCTGGATGGAAGCCGGCCGCCTGCTGGTCAACGGGCAACCTGTGGCGCCCGGGCAAAAAGCGACTGTTGAGGATCGCTTCGAACTCGACGGCAAGCGACTGGAAGTGTCCGGTGCGGCGGAAGTGATGCGCCGGGTACTGATCTATAACAAACCTGAGGGTGAGGTTACCACTCGAAAGGATCCTGAGGGGCGGCCGACGGTGTTTGATCGTTTGCCACGTCTCAAGGAGCACCGGTGGATTTCCATCGGACGGCTGGATATCAATACCACGGGTCTGGTGCTCTTCACCACAGACGGCGAGTTGGCGAATCGCCTGATGCACCCGTCCAACCAGATTGATCGGGAATACGCGGTACGGATCTTCGGGGAAGTGGACGATGCGATGATCGAGCGCCTGCTTCAGGGCGTTCTCCTGGAAGATGGCATGGCCAAGTTCACCGATATCTCTCCGGCCGGCGGTAGCGGTATAAATCGCTGGTTCCACGTGACCTTGCTGGAAGGGCGCAATCGGGAAGTTCGTCGTCTTTGGGAATCCCAGGGTGTTCGCGTCAGTCGGCTGAAGCGCGTGCGCTACGGGCCGATCTTCCTGCCGAGCAGGCTGACTGTAGGAAAATGGGAAGAGCTGGATCAGCGGGCAGTAGACACCCTGAGCCGCACGGTTGGTCTCGAAGCGGTTGAAATTCCGCAGAAAACACCAAATGAGAAAGCGGCCCACGACCGTCAGAGGCGGAAAAGCCCTGGCCGGTCCGGTAAGAAAACACCCGGTAACAAATGGGCTGTCAGCGACACCAAACCTGCCAAACCAGCCGGGCGTGCTCCCCGGCCAGAGAGAGCCCGAAGCAAGACCCCCCGGGGCTGATCGTTACGAAATGGTGGCAAACACCCGGGTGCAGTTACGGCCCTGGTGTTTGGCGCGATAGAGTGCCTCGTCCGCCCTTGCCAGCCAGGCCTGGGGCGCCTCCTTGGGCAGGAAGGTGGCAACGCCACAACTCGTTGTGACCTTCAGTTCCTTCTCTCCGCCATCAACCCGGATAGCGGCGATCGCTTCGCGAACGCGCTCTGCTACATCCCTGGCATCCTGCTCCGAGGTATGCGGGAGCAGGATAGCAAACTCCTCGCCGCCAAAGCGGTAGACTGAATCCGAGGTTCGGATCGACTTCTCGATCTCGCACGCGGCCAATTGCAGAAGATGGTCGCCAACCACATGGCCGTGAGTGTCGTTCACCGTCTTGAAGTGGTCCAGATCGCAGAGGACGAGCGAGTAGGGCTCGCCATGGCGCTCTGATAACAGGCTGGAGCGTTGCAGAGCGTCGTCCAGGGCGCGTTTGTTGGGTATGCCGGTCAGGGAATCTGTCAGAGATGCCTGCTCAATGGCCACGTACTGGCAGGCGTTGCGAATCGGGCAGATCGCCGCACTCAGAACCATCTCGACGCCTTCCAACTCCTGTTCCGAGAACCTCTGCCGACGTTGCAGTACCAGGGTCCCATAATTGACACCTTCAAGGCTCAGCCGGTACTCGCAGCGGTGTGGGCCCCCCATGCCTGTGGCATAGACGAAATCCTGTTTCCCGATCCGGTGCCGGTAGTTGAGCGCACTGAATGGAACAATAGCGACCAGCTCTTCGGCCAGGATCGCCAGCTGCTGTTCCAGCGACAGGGTGGTGGACAGCCGGCGCGTCAGCCTGGTGAGTACATCCGGCGTATTGTTCCAGTCCTGGTGTGCCTGACGCAGCGCGGCCAGTTTCTGGGGCTGGGAAGGAGACTGATGGATCGACGGTATGTTTTTCACTACGGTTCACTCTGTCGCAGAAGTTTACAGTGCTTTGCGTGTGCAAAGCAGAAACCGTGCCCAGTCATAAAAAGCTAACAAAAACAGCGAGTAACGAGGCTAACATCACTTGGTTTCTGATTTTTCGGCTGTCGTTCCCGATTTGCCGTCAAAAAACCGGCAGTGATTTGCCGCGATGTTCCTGAGCTATGCAAAATGTCAGACAAGGGGTGGGGCTATAGATTCCCTGTGGTAAACTTCTGCGTTTGAAATCGTGCCGTCTTCAGGAATGAGTGACCAACTTTATGAGGTTTCAGGCCCCGGAAAGTCTGTCTGAACAAATTGCCCAGCATCTGGGGCAACGAATCATCACGCGAGATCTCAAGCCCGGCGAACGCATTCAGGAATTGAAGGTGTCGGGAGAACTGAATGTCAGCCGTGGCTCCGTTCGGGAAGCGCTGCTCATTCTGGAGCGCCGTCATCTGATCGAGATTTTCCCCCGGCGGGGTGCCGTGGTCTCCAGCCTGACGCCAGAAAGCGTCAACAGCCTCTACGACATCTATATCGACCTTCTCTGCATGCTGGGGCGGAAGGTACTTGAGCGCTGGTCCGGCAGGGAGCTTGGCGGTGTCATGGGTCAGGTCCGTGAATTGCAGGCAGTCATTGATGCCCTGAACGCCACCAGTGCCGACGCCGCCGAGCAGGTTATTGATGCGGGTTTCGGGGTTATGCGTTACGCCTACGGCCTGGTTGAGAACCCGTTTCTGGAAGAAACCCTCGAGAATTTTCGGCCGGCCATCAGCCGCACCTATTTCGTGGCGCTGGAACACTTCCGGGAAGAAATCGGTGAAACGGCCACCTTCTTTCGGCAGCTGGCGGATGCCGCCGTCAACGACGACACTGAGCGGCTGCAAGCCGTTATCCAGGCCTTTGGGGAGCACCAGCGGCAGCAGGTGTTGACGATCCTCCGGCAGGAAGCGAGCGCCTGATATGCGGCTGAAGTCCATCAAACTGTCCGGCTTCAAATCGTTCGTAGATCCCACCACGGTTCCGTTCCCCTCCAACATGACGGCCGTGGTCGGCCCCAATGGGTGCGGCAAGTCCAACATCATCGATGCGGTGCGTTGGGTCATGGGGGAGAGCTCCGCCAAGTACCTGCGCGGCGAATCCATGACAGACGTTATCTTCAACGGTTCCAGCGCAAGAAAGCCTGTGGGACAGGCCTCCATCGAACTGGTGTTTGATAACAGCGATGGGTCCGCGCCCGGTGAATTCGTGAAATTCAACGAAATCTCCGTTCGCCGCCGCGTTTCCCGGGAAGGGCAGTCCGAGTATTTCCTTAATGGCTCCAAGTGCCGGCGTCGCGACATTACAGACCTGTTCCTCGGCACCGGTCTCGGCCCGCGGAGCTATGCCATCATCGAACAGGGCATGATTTCCCGGCTGATTGAGGCCAAACCGGAAGAGCTTCGGATCTATATTGAAGAAGCGGCCGGCATTTCAAAATACAAGGAGCGGCGCCGGGAAACGGAGAACCGTATCCGCCGGACCCAGGAAAACCTGGAGCGTCTGACCGATTTGAGGGAAGAGCTGGGCCGCCAACTGCAACACCTGGAGCGTCAGGCAGCCGCAGCCGAGAAGTACAAGGCCTACAAGCAGGAAGAGCGCCAGAAAAAAGCCGAACTGACGGTGCTGCGCTGGCAATCCCTCGACAATGACTTGCAAGCCTGGCGAGGCAAGATCCGGGATACCGAGCTCGAGCTTGAGAAATACCTCACCGAGCGGGTCAGCCTGGAGACCTCCCTGGAATCCCTGCGCGACAATCACCAGGAACGGACCGAGCATTTCAACCGGGCACAGGCACGCTATTACGAAGCCGGGGCCGATATCGCCCGTATTGAGCAGAGCCTCGAACACCAGCGTGAACGCAGCCGGCAAATGGCGGCTGAGCTGGACCAGGCCATGGCGAACCAGAGAGAACTGGCCCGCGAGCTGGAGCAGGATGAGGACAAGCTTGCGGGAATCCAGGAAGAACTCGACATGATGGAGCCGGAGCAGGAAGCGCTGGCAATTCGCTCCGAGGAGTCTGGTGAGAAGTTGCAGCAGGCCGAAGACGCAATGAGTGACTGGCAGCACCAGTGGGAAGACTTCAGTGCCCGTTCATCGGACGCGCGGCGCCAGGCAGAGCTGGCCCAGTCCAGAATCCGCTCGCTTGAGGATGCCATTGAGCAACTGCTGGCCCGCCAACGCAAGCTTCAGGACGAACAGGAGTTGCTGGAAGGTCAGATGGACCGCGCCGAGCTCGAAGACCTGCTGGAACAGCAGGAAACCCTGGAGCTGAAGCGCGAAGAGGCGGCCGAACGGATTGCTTCAGTTCAGGACGAGCTCTACGAAGCCCGGCAGCAACAGCGTGATGCCGAGCAGGCGCTCTCTGAAGAACGCCAACGGGTGCAGAGCCTTCGTGCGTCCCTGGAGTCCCAGCAATCCCTTCTGGATGAGCAGATGGGGGCCGGGGATGATGTTCTGCAATCCTGGCTGTCACAGAACGCCCTCAGCGATATGCCCCGGGTGGCCAGCCAGCTTCAGATTACCGATGGCTGGGAGTTTGCTGTCGAACAGGTTATTGGGCGTTTTACCCAGGGTCTCTGCCTTCCCGATATTGATCAGCTCTCATCCGCCATGAAAGAAGCGCCAAAGGGGTTGGCGCTGGTGGAGGCAGAAGCCACAGACGGCAGTGAGCGTTCCGGGTTGGCGGCCAAGGTTTCCGGAGTGCCGGGAATTGCCTCGTTGCTTCGCGGCATCGATACCGTCGAAACCGTCTCTGACGCCATGGGTATGCGATCGGGGCTTCGGGACGGTCAAAGCCTGATGACACCCGAGGGCGTCTGGATATCCCGGGAGTGGGTCCTGATGCCGGACTCTGATGCCGGCCAGGTCGGTGTGATTGAGCGGCAGAAGAAGGTGACCGAACTGACCGCGCAGCTGGCCGAGGCGGAGGAGGCGCTGGAAGCGGCTACCGAACGGTTGGAAGAGCTTCAGGAGCGGGCAGAGCGTTCGGAAGCAGCCCGGGATGAGGCGCAGACCCGTCTGAGCCAGGCAGATCGTGAACTGAGCACACTGGCGTCCAGGGTCAGCGGCCTGCGAGCACGTGCCGAGCAGATTGATGCCCGCCTGCAGCGAATCCGGGACGATATCCAGGACGTGTCCGAAAACCTCGAGGGCCAGAAAGAGAGTCTTCAGGATGCCCGGGAAGACTGGCAACTGGCGCTGGCTTCCACCGAAGACAGCGATGAAGAGAAAGAGCGGTTGCTGGAGCAGCGCGATACCTTGCGCGAAAACCTGGACCGGCTTCGCCAGGAGGCCCGGCACGATCGTGATCACGCGCATCAGCTGCAGCTCCAGCTGCAGACCCTGCACAGTCAACGTGACGGCCTCAGGCAGACGATTGATCGGATGCAGTTGCAGAAGGAGCGTATCGACGAGCGCCTGGAGATTCTGAGGGAGTCCCGGGAAAGCGCCGAAGAACCCATCGAAGACCTGCAGATGCAGCTCGAAGGGCTGCTGGACCGCCGATTGGCGGAAGAGGAAAAGCTGGGCGCTGCTCGCGACGCGCTGGAAGAGATTGATCGGGAAGTGCGCGAAAAGGAACAGGGCAGAAGCGGAACCGATCATAGCATTCAGGAAGTCCGGTCCCGACTCGAAAAACTGAAAATGGAGTCCCAGGCCCTGGAAATCCGTTCCGGGAACCATGTCGATCAGCTCAAGGAGCTAGACGTAAAACTTCAGGATATCCTCGCCCAGTTGCCCGAGGGTGCGAACGAAAAAGACTGGGCAGACGAACTGGAGCGAATCGGCAACCGAATTCAGCGCCTGGGCGCGATTAACCTGGCGGCCATCGAGGAATATCAGGTTCAGAGTGAGCGCAAGACCTACCTGGATTCCCAGCATGAAGACCTGATGGAAGCCCTGGAAACACTGGACAACGCCATACGGAAAATAGATCGGGAAACCCGGCAGCGTTTCAAGGAAACCTTTGACCAGGTGAACGGTGGTCTGCAGGCTCTGTTTCCCAAAGTGTTCGGAGGCGGGAACGCCTACCTCGAGCTTACCGGTGAGGATCTTCTGGAAACCGGCGTTGCAATCATGGCGCGGCCGCCGGGCAAGAAGAACAGCACCATTCACCTGCTGTCGGGCGGCGAGAAGGCCCTTACGGCGATCGCACTGGTGTTTTCGATTTTCCAGCTGAACCCGGCACCCTTCTGTATGCTGGACGAGGTGGATGCGCCGCTGGATGACGCCAACGTGGGCCGCTATGCAAACATGGTCAAGGAGATGTCCAAGCAGGTTCAGTTCATCTACATTACCCACAACAAGATTGCCATGGAGATGGCGGATCAGTTGATGGGGGTAACCATGCATGAACCGGGTTGCTCGCGCCTGGTGTCGGTGGACGTGGACGAGGCTGCGGCGCTGGCGGAGGCTTGAGACTGGTCAGAAATCGGTCAACCATGACAAAAACGCCATCTGGCCCGGGTGTGCGTTGTATTCATTACGGGCTTTTCTCAGAGTAGCAACGTTACGGGATCTGCAAACAGGACAGCAGCACTATGTCACTTAGGGAATGGTTAATTGCCATCGGTACCCTGGTTATTATCGGCATTGTCATTGATGGCGTGCGCCGCATGCGGCGTGCCCGGAAGGAATCCATGGCAATCTCATCGGGCATGGGCGCCGATGAGCTCGAGGATTCGCCACTCGATGACGAGTACAACCCGGAGTTGCCCAACGGCGGCGCACGAACCATCTCCCGCGACACACTCGAAGAGCGTGGCTATGTAAAGCGTGAAAAGCCCAGCCGATTTGGTTCTCCGAAACCCAAACCGACCCGCCCGGTGACAGCTGCTGCCAAGGAAGAACATCGGGAGCCGCCAGAACCGGATCTGCATCCGGAGCCGGAAAGCGAACCGGCTGCCGGGTATCACGATGAACCTGTTGAGTCGGATCCCGATTTCGGGTTGTCCAGTCATGAGCCTGAAGAAACCGAGCTGGAATCAGGTTGGGGGGCCATCGAAGATGAGGTGGAAGCAGTCCCGCCTACGGTGACAACCGAAGTAGAGGAAGATACGGCACGGCGTGAACCTTCCCGAGCGGTCAGTGGTCAGCCGCTGGCAGGTGCGAATCGCCCTGAAGCCCGGGAAGTGATTGTGATCAATGTCCTGGCCAAGAGCGGTGAAGACTTTAAGGGGGTGGCCCTGAAGAAGTTGTTCGAAGCCTGTGGTCTGGAGCATGGTGATATGGACATTTATCATCGGCACGAGGAGTCCGATACCACCAGCCCGGTCCAGTTCAGTGTTGCCAATGCCGTGGAACCCGGCACGTTCAAGCCGGGCGATATGCCGACCCTGGCCACGCCCGGTATCAGTTTCTTCATGAGTATGCCCGGGCCCACCAATGCGCTGCAGGCGTTTGACTTCATGCTTGAGACAGCCCAGGCCGTGGTTCGTAACCTTGGCGGCGAGCTTAAGGATGAGCGCCGGAGCGTGATGACCCCTCAGACAATCGAGCACTGCCGCCAGAGGATTCGGGAGTTCGAGCGCAAGCAACGTTCCCAGCGAGTCTGAAACCAGGCGGTAAAAGAAGGCCAGATGCCCGGTTTGTTCCGGGCATTTTTTTGAGAGACGAGAGTGCCAGTCCATGAGCAAAGCCACGCCCGACATCATTCAGCGTGTTGAAGAACTCCGTTCGGCGATTGATGACCATAACTACCGCTATTACGTGCTGGATGACCCGCGTGTTCCCGATGCGGAATACGACCGGTTGTTCCGGGAATTGCAGGGCCTGGAAACCGATTATCCGGAGTTGGCTTCGGACACGTCGCCCACGCGGCGGGTTGGCAGCGCCGCGGAAACCAGCTTTGAGGAGGTAGTGCACAGGCTGCCCATGCTGTCGCTGGATAATGCGTTCAGCGAGGACGAACTTCGTGACTTTGACCGGCGGGTAAAAGATCGGCTCGGTATCACTGAGGACGTGGAGTATGTCTGTGAACCGAAGCTGGACGGGCTGGCGGTGAGCCTGCACTACGAGAATGGCGCCCTGACGACCGCCGCCACCCGGGGGGATGGCTATTCCGGGGAGGACATAACCGCCAATATCCGAACCATTCCCTCGGTGCCGCTGAAGCTCCGTGGCGACGACGTGCCCGATCTGGTGGAGGTCCGCGGCGAAGTCTACATGCCGAAGGACGGTTTCGAGCAGCTTAATCGCCGCCTGGCGGAGCGTGGCGAGAAGACCTTCGTTAATCCCCGTAATGCGGCGGCCGGCAGCCTCCGGCAGAAAAAATCGACAGTAACCGCCAGACGCCCTCTCGAAATGTGCGCCTACAGCGTTGCGGTAACCGACGAAAGCCTCTTGCCGGATACCCAGTGGGAGGGGCTCAAGAGAGTCCAGAGCTGGGGTTTCCGTATTAATCCCGAGATGCGCAAGGCCAAGGGCGCGGAGGAATGCCTTGAAGCCTACAGCGAGCTGATGGACAAACGGGACGGACTCCCCTACGAAATCGACGGTATCGTCTTCAAGGTGAACCGGCTTGACCAGCAAAAGGCCCTGGGTTTTGTATCCCGGGCCCCTCGTTGGGCGATTGCCCAGAAGTTTCCGGCTCAGGAGGAACTCACGGTTATCGAGGACGTGGAATTCCAGGTCGGTCGTACTGGCGCGGTTACCCCGGTTGCGAGGTTAAAACCCGTGTTCGTGGGCGGTGTAACGGTGAGCAACGCCACCCTCCATAACATGGACGAAATTCGCCGACTGGATGTTCATATCGGCGATACCGTGTTCATTCGCCGCGCCGGAGATGTGATTCCGCAGGTAGTCAAAGTGGTGGCCGAAAAACGCCCCTCAGGCGCCCGGGAAGTAGAATTGCCCCGACAGTGCCCGGTGTGCGACTCGGATGTTATCCAGATCGAAGGTGAAGCCGTTGCCCGCTGCTCTGGGGGCCTGTTCTGCCCCGCGCAGCGAAAGGAAGCCATTCGCCACTATGCCTCCCGCAAAGCCCTCGATATTGAGGGCCTTGGAGACAAGTGGATAGATATCATGGTGGATCAGGGCATGGTGGAAACCGTTGCCGATCTGTATCGCCTGACCACCGACGACCTGGTGAAACTTGAGCGAATGGGAGAAAAGTCGGCGGCCAATCTGGTGGCTGCCATTGATCGGGCCAGAAACCCCGTGCTCTGGCGGTTCCTTTATGCCCTTGGCATCCGGGAGGTGGGGGAGGCCACCGCTAAAGCCCTGGCGGGCCACTTCGGAACTCTGGAGGCCATTGCTGCAGCGGATGAAGAGAGCCTTCAAACGGTTCCGGATGTCGGGCCGATCGTTGCGGGTCATATCTGTAGCTTTTTCGAGCAGACCCACAATCGCGAAACCCTGGATGCCCTGCGTGAAGCCGGTGTGAGGTGGCAGGAAGAGGAAGTCCGGGAGGGAGAGAAGCCTCTGAAAGGCCAGACCTGGGTGCTGACCGGTACGCTTTCCGGAATGACACGGGACGAAGCCAAAGAGAAGCTGGAATCCCTTGGAGCCAAGGTGGCCGGAAGCGTTTCTAAAAAGACGGCCTGCGTGGTGGCTGGCGAGGCCGCCGGTTCCAAACTGGCCAAGGCTGAACAGTTAGAGGTACCTGTTCTTGATGAAGCCGGGCTGGTGGCGTTGCTGGAAGAGCACGGCCTGGGCGCGGGCTAACCGAATCTGAGAACTCGCGCAGATCCCCTGCGTATCAAATTGGCTACCATGGCGTTGTTCTGTAACGGTGTGTAAACCGCCCGGTGTTCATGTTTCATCCGGGTGGTCGCTGCCATAACAACAACGATTGAAACGGATTTTTTCATGGGCGCCGATTTTCTCTCCCGCATTCATCCTGTTCGCCAACTTGCCGTTCTGGCCCTGCTTTCACTGGGGCTTGCTGCGTGCAAGACGGAAAAGGATCCCGACCAGCCCACAATCCTTGGCGTACCGCCGGTGTTCGCCTATCTCGGTGTTGAATACTCCTACAACTTCGGGGCCTACGGTGGCGAAGATATCCTTGATTATTCCCTGACCAATGCGCCGTCCTGGCTGGCGCTAGAGGACACCAGTAACAAGGCCCGCCAGGGCATCATTATGCGCGGTGTCCCCGGTCTCTCCGGCGGTAGTCGAGGAGAGGCGGACCTGGGCAAGACCGAAGGCATCAATCTGGTAACAACCGACGGCCGCATGGCTGGCGCCCAGCCGTTCGATATTGATGTGAAATATAATGTCATGTCTCTGGATGCAGAGCCGTTTACGGAAGGTGAAAGCCCGGAAATCCCTGCCAGTAACCGTGAACAATGTACCTTGCCTGATCTTGAAACCGAAGGTGAGCACAGCGTTACCATCAATCTCTACAACGATGACGGCTCCGTATCCGGTACCAGGGAGCTGACACTTCCGACGCGCCGCGTCTTCGTCAAGGTTACCCTGGATCAACCGTCGGTAACCCGGGTAGCGGTAGCTTTTGAGCTTTTGTCTGACTATGACGCATCCAGTTGCGACGTCGGATTCTCGCCTCCACACCAGAACTGCGATCACAGTGCCTCCAATGCGGGAGATGCCATCCTCGGCACGGACATTGTCGGGTTGGGCAGCAACAGTTCATTGCCTCCCGATGAGACGGGGGAAAGCGAGCTGGACTATATCGACTATGAGCTTGACGAACAGGGTTTCTATACGCGCGGTGTGATCACACTTGAGCCGGGTATTACCGAGTGTTATCTGCCATTGGAGGTGGTCGAGGACAGCTTTGCCGAGCCCGTCGAGTCCCTTCGCCTGGCACTGACAGAAGTGCGATCCGGTCTGGCCGGTCTTGGCAGCGGTAACGGTGGTGTCGTTACCAATTTGTCCATTCAGGACAACGAGCCGGTTCTGTCGCTGGAAACTGTAAACGGTGGCGGCAGGGATACGCTGAACGTGGGTGCTGTGCGCGAATACGTCGCGAGACTCTCTGGAGACAGAGACCGGGATATTTTTGCGAAGCTGAGCCACACCGAAGACTCCACCGCACGTCTCGAATCCGAGTTCGTTATCGAGCGACTGGAAGACGGAAACTGGGTTGAGAATGACGAACTGATTTTTCCAGAAGGGACCGATGAAGTGCCTTTCCGGATTCGGGTACCGGAGGCTGGCTATGCCAACCCGGCCTTCAGTGACCGGTTTATCCTGCTGGGCCTCAACGAGAACTTCCAGGCCGGTCGAGAGGATTATGCCCGGGCGGAGGCTGAAAACCTGATCCGGGTCAGCCTCAACGAGCTGACGTCTCCGCTTGCTCTGAACCCTGGCGACGGCTTTGTGGCCACAGACATCTCGATGGGCCATGACGGCAGGCTGTTCGTTGCCGGCTACGACACCCAGGATAACGACCGGGTGCTGGTGCGGATTTTTGACCAACGAGGCACTCAGTTGCAGCAGGTTGACATATCCTCTGCGAGCGACAGCCTGAGCGCTCCGGATCCGGTCATAAACGTGGTGCAGCGGAAGGTGACCGAGGGTGGGACCAAGGTAGACCGGTTCGAATTTGTCGTGGCCTACAGCACCGATCAGTCGGTGGCGGGAACGTCCGGTCTGGGCCGCCTGGATTCAGTGACATCGCTTTACTGGTTTGATTCCGCCACCAACGGTGGCGAATACGTTCCCACCTGGACCATCCGGACCGGAACGGATGCTGATGATCAGGTTCGCTGGGCCGGAATCAACCGTGACACCGGCTATGTCATCCTGGCCGGGGAAACGGAAGGTGTGTTTGATCAGCAGCAGGGATCGGGCGGCAGGGACAGCTTCCTGCAGCGAATTGATACTGAACTGGACGGCAACACGCAGCAGCCTGCGGTTGCCTGGACCCGCCAGGCCGGCTCAGCAGCCGATGACCGTGTTGCCGGCGGCAGCACAGAATCTGTGAACCCCGGGTTGTTTGGTTCGGCCGCGGGATCTGTGGAAGGCGCTTCAGTCATCGGCGGCATTGATGCCTTCTTCTTTAACGCCTCCAGTGCCACCAGCGAACTTGATGTCAAACAGGTTGGCACCACTGGCGATGAACCGGTTTCCAACGGACTGTATACCGGTAGCACGCTCTGGCTGATTGGTGCCAGTGATGGATCCTATTCTGTGCTGGAGCAGGACGAGGAAGACCCCGTTCTGGAGAGGGAGGCGCTTTCCAGTGCTGCCGGGTTCCTGCTGGGATATTCAGCCGCCGGGAATGTCAGTCGGGCCTTCACCCTGAATGACGAAGACGATCAGTCCAGCGAGGCATTTCTTGGGTTGGCTGATTTCGATGGCGACATGGTTGTGGCGGGTACCACGAACGGCGACTTCGCCAGCGGCGGTGTGGTGTCCGGAATGGAGCAGGGCATCGCTGCCCGGGTATCGCTGGTTACAGAACCGGAGACGGAAGAGGAAGAGTCGGAATTCAGAAACAACTGGCGATACCAGCTTGCGGCCGATGACTCTGCCATAGTGGATCTCGAAAACTACCGCGATGACGAAATACCTGCATTAACCCGAGTCGGCAACAACTGGTATGTGCTTCTCTTCAGTCCAGAGGGAGAACTGTTGACGCCTCTGAATTAGGGAACGTGGGGGCTACACCGTTCCCTGATGGCGGCCTGAGCTGGCGTAGAGTCGCAGGTAGTCCGTGCTGGTAACAATTCCGGAGGCGGCGCCTTTCGCATCTACCACCAGGGCGGCATTGAGCTGGTGGGCCAGCATAAGTCTGGCAAGCTGGTGGGCATCGGTCTCGGGTGAGGCTGTCAGGAAGGCGGGCAACTCGATGTGAACCAGGCTCTGGCTCATGGCATCGGCTTCATTCTCGTGAAGCCAGCCCAGGAGCCAACGCAGGTCGACAAGGCCGGCAACGTTGTTGTCCGCCATGATCACAAGGTGGTGCACCTGGTGCTCGTCCATGACGGTTAAAGCCTCAGAAATCGTTGCAGACGCCGGAACGGAATACAGGGTTTGAGACGAGATGCTGGATACCGGCAGATACGGGCGGTCTTCACGGCGCTCGCCAGCGGCCGCCGCGCCGTATTCCTCCAGTGCTTTGTAGCGACCGGCATTGGCGGCCTGCTGGAACTCGGCGTCCGTTGCCTCACTTCGGCCAGGATTGATGCTCTGGGTTTCTGCCAGCTCTGTAACATCACCCACGGGCCTTGCCCGGAATGTTTCCGGTAGCCGGGTTCCGACCGGGCGGCCGGGTTCGCTGACAAAAATGGACATGGGTTCTCTCCGTGACTATGCCACCATTTCGATGGTTATCGGCAGTCTGACCGGAAACTTCAGCTGGAGTTTATTACGAAACCACCACATTCGTCTGATAGAGGCGTCGGGTTTCAAGGCGTTTGGCCAGGTTCGCGGGAAGGCAGGGAGGTTGTCCGGTGAGCAAGTCAGCCAGATATTCGGCCAGGAGCGGTGCGTAGGTCAGTCCTTTGCTGCCAAGGCCAGTAAGGAGGTAAAGGCTATCGAGATCGCCGCTCTCGCCGTCGAAAACGGGTCCGGCCACCGGCTGGTAGTCATGGGTGGTGCATCGGAAGGCAACCCGGCCACTGAGTTCCTCCCCGCGAAGCGCATCGCTTTCATCGGAAAACACCGCAGGCAGCATCGAGCCGAGTTCGTCGATGTTCTCGTTATGACTTTCCACGGTGGGCAATGGGTTGTTATCACGTAGATCGAAGGTTGCGCCGGTTACGGCAAACTCGCCCAGTGCAGGGTTCAAATACCGGTTACCACAGATAACGGCCGTTGGGCCTCTGAGAGCTGTCGCTGGCAGGTGGCTAACCTGGCCACGAATGGCTTTCAACCGGAAACGACCCTTTGTCGGGATAAGCTCCGGGCTGAGATGGCCCGAGCAGATGACCACCCGGTCAGCGGTGATCGATCTGTTGTTTTCCGTCGAAATGCTCCATGTGCCGTCCGAACGCCGAAGATTGTTGACCTCGCTATGGAACACCGTGGATATCAGCGGGTGGTTCGCCAGTTCCTTGCAAAGGTTTGCGGGTTCGAGCCAGCCACTGCCGGGGAACCAGAGCCCGCCCGATTCCGTTGGCACGCCTGTCAGGGCGCTGGCCTGTTCCCGGGTCACCGGGTAAAAGATACTCCGGGGGTAGTCGTTCCTTTGGAGAAACCTCCGCTGCCGGTCCGCTTCCTGGGAGTTGTGGGCCAGCTGTAGCAGGCCGGTCGGATGCCAGTGCTGGTCGCGCCAGTTGTGGTAGAAACGCTGCGCGAACGAGAGTGCTGTGAGCGCCAGCTCGGTCTGGTCGTTGAACTCTACGCCCAGCTTCACATACAGGGCGCCCTGGGCGTTGCCGGACGCCGCTGCACCCGGGCCATGGGCGTCGATCAGTGTTACCGGGTAGCCCCGGTCTGCCAGGTTTCTTGCCAGTGCGCAGCCGGCAACACCTGCGCCGATTATTGCGATCGATTCCTGTTGTTCCGTGGGAGCCGTTTTGATGGGTGCCGGGTTCTCCGCGACAAGAACGCCTTTCAGCATATCCCGTTTGCGACCGTATCCGGCGGTTTTTTCCATCCGGAATCCGGCCCCCATCAAGGCCCGACGAATCCGGCCAACGGAGGTAAAGGTCGCCAGAGTTGTACCCGGCCTGCTGTGTGCACGGATCTTGTTGATGATGTTTTCCAGCCACATATCCGGGTTGCGGGACGGAGCGAACCCGTCCAGAAACCAGGCGTCGGCTTGAAAATCCAGGGATTGCCAGGCGTCGTTAATGTCGCCGAAAAATAGCGTCAGTCGAACCTGCCCCCCGGCCAGGACCAGCCTGTGTACCCCACGCACCAGGGGTGGGTAATGCAGAAGCAGTTCGTCGGCCAGCGCAGCCAGTTCGGGCCACTGTGCCAGGGCCCGGGCCAGGTCCTCGTGGGTGAGGGGGAAACGTTCAACGGAAACGAAGTGCAGCGTCGCCGCATGGGCCGGAGCGTGTCGCTGCCAGGCTTGCCAGGCGGCGAGAAAGTTCAGGCCGGTTCCAAAGCCGTTTTCGGCAATAACGAAATTGCCGCCTTCGGGAATCTGTGCGAAACGTTCGGGCAACTGGTTGTGTTGCAGGAAAACGTAGCGTGTTTCCTCGAGACCATTGTCGCGGCTGAAATAGACATCGCCGAACCGGATGGACTCCGGGACGCCGTCGTGCCAAGCCAGTTCAGCGGGCTCTATTCCGGGCGGCAGGGGAGCACGGTCCACGGTGTCAGCCTTCGGGGTCGACCACGGTGACGGTTTCGATGATCACAGGTTCAACCGGCACATCGGCCATCCCCTGTTTCCGGGTGGTCTGTTTGCGGGCAATGGCATCGACAACGCCCATGCCCTCGGTCACCTTGCCAAAAACCGCATAACCCGGGCCGCGAACTCCGGCGTTCAGGAACCCGTTGTCGGAAAGGTTGATAAAGAACTGGGACGTGGCGGAATCAGGCGCACTGGTGCGAGCCATCGCAATGGTTCCACGAAGGTTCGGCAGTGTCTCTTTCGCTTCATTGCGGATAGGGGCCCGAGTGGACTTGCGGGAGAGATCCCGGGTGAAACCGCCGCCCTGGATCATGAACCCGGGTATAACCCGATGGAAGATGGTGCCGTCGAAAAAACCGTCTTCGGCGTACTGCAGGAAATTGTCGACCGTTTCGGGCGCAACATCCGGGCGAAGCTGAAGCTCGATAGCGCCTTCACTGGTCACCATGCGGACCTTCGGAAGAGGATCACTGGCCAGTTGCTCATTGGTTTGCGCCTGCACCGCGGCAGTCGGCATGAGCAGGGCGAGTGCCATAAGCAATACGGGTGTCACAGTTTTCAGGGGTTTTACCATGTTTGTCATTTGCAGCCGTTCTCCGTGTTATTAGCAGGTGTGTTTCCTGCGACAATTCGGCGAATTCTGTTATCAGGTGCCAGATCTTACCAGATGGTGATGGTAAAACGGGCACTGCATCCACGCACATTGTTGTGTGATCGGCTAACCTTCCCGATATCGGAAGTCATGGATCACACTGGCCGGGCCGGGTTGTACGGTTTTCACTGTTTAAAAGGAGACACTGGGTGAGAATCCGTCAGGGATTTGAAGAGAAATCACGCCTCGGGCGATTGCTTATCAATCGTGGGTATCTGTCTGAGGGGCAGGTTAACGAAGGCCTCAGGCTTCAGCGCGAATCGGGACAGCGCCTGGGTGAGGTATTTATCCAGGCGGGCTGGATCAGCGAGAAGGAGCTGCACCGTGTCCTCAAGCACCAGTCCCGCTATCGCAACGCTGCCGCCCTGGTAACAGCGGTCACGCTGCCATTCCAGCCCCTGGTAACCTTTGCGGCCAGCAATTCGGCCGAGGCGTCACAGGCAATACTGGAAGCCGGCGAACTTTATGACAGAGGCAATCTTGCCCCCATGAGCGAAGCCGAGCTGGCGGCGATTTCCGGTCAGGGCGATCCGACCTTGCTGCAGCGCATTGGTATTGTCAGCAAGATGGCGGAGAACCCCGCAGGAAATGGGGAGCAGGGCTCCGAGGCATCCGCAGATGTTATTGAAGGTCTCAAGCTTTCCGCCAATATCTTCGTGCCGGTTCTGAACTTCCTGGATTCAGATCTCAGCATTTCCGGTGTGCATTATCGTGAAGGGGAGCCACGTTATCGGGTAAGAGAAGATGGCGCCCTGATGCTGGCGTTCCCTGAGCGCATCGAGGAAATTCGGATGGACAATATACGGGTTACGGGAGGCCAGGGAGCTTCAATGGGCAACGTGAGCATTCACGACATCCGGTTTCATCCCGACTCCCAGATGACCATCTACACCCGATGAAGTGGAAAGCATGGCTCGGCAGAGCCATGCGTCCGGGCTCAGGCGCTGGCGAGCACCGTGCTGCTTGATACCGTGGTCTGCTGACCCTGTGCACCGTACAGCTTTTGCTGGCCGGTGGCGCCGCGGAAAATATCTGTGAGCCTCGACAAACGCTTTTGCAAGTGGCTGATTACGCGACCGTTGGTCTGGTTCAGCGTCTGACAGGTTCGCAGCTTCTGGTCCGCTTCCTGCCAGAGTTCGAAGAGATCCGAGAATCCGGCGCTGCGAATAAAGCGGGAAGGCTCGCCACTTTCGGGGCGATATCCCATTTGTACGAGCGTTCGGATTTTCTGTTTGGCGCGTTCGCGGACTGCACCGAGGAGATCGTTCTTCTCTCTGGTCAGGGCGTCCAGCTGGCGGAGGTCGGAATTCGCAAGGCAGGTCTTTTCCTTGCCGAGAACGTCAGCCAGTGTTTCAAGCTGGCTGATATCCTGGGAAAGAAGGGTCTTCAAATCATCAATTGCGGCCATGGTCTACTCACCCGAAAATGCTTTCATCCATCTCAAGCATTTTCTGGGCCAGCTTCTCGGCGTCAATCTTGTACGTGCCATTTTCGAGGGCGGAACGGATCTGCTCGATGCGGTCGTCATCCATTTCCGGATAATCGCCCAGCTTTTGTTCGAGCTGCTTCAGATTCTTTGCCTGATTGCTCAGGCTGACGTTCTCACCACGGGCCCCCTGGGCCTGTGTCTTCGCCTGTTCGTTGGATGCCGGCTGGGTATTCTGTGCGCCGGAGCTTTTGTCGGCCGTGGTTCTCTGGGTGTTGACCTGGCCGGGGCCAATTCCATTTAAGTCAACTGACATATCTGTACCTGCTTGCCTGTCGCGCCACGAATGCGGCGCTTACTCGAGTTTATGTCTTCTTAACGGCGGCGCCGCGAAAACCTTTAGTACTTTTAGCACTTTTTTTCATCTGCTTTTACGACCGGTTTTGCGGCATTCACTTGCCGCTCCGGCAAGCCTCTGCCGCACGCGGCTCACATCGGAATCTCCACGTGGCCCGGCGCGACAACGCTGGCTCTTATCGTGCGCGATGAGCGCAGATTCTCAACCAGAACCTGTTCGCCAACGCTGGCGCTTGCCAGGGCTTTGCCCCGGGAACGTACTGAAAATCCACCGGTTTTGGCGGTGATGATAACATGATCGCCTCGTTCGACCGCATTCGGGGCCGAAAGCATGTCTGGTGTAACGAGCGATCCGGCATTCACTGCGCGCCGCACTTCCATGCCAATCGCCTGCTTCGAGTCGGTAATCACGCCCCGTCTGGATGAATTGATTTCAACAGACTGCTTCGCAAGCAGCCCTTCGGTTATTCGCTCTCCACGTGTGAGTGGCCTCGCTGCCACCAGGGCTGGCCCATGGATAGAGACTGAAGCGGTAACAAACATTCGCCATGGGCGGGTTCCTTCGCAGGCTACCTGCAACGACGGGCTGGTGCTTTTCCATGGATCCCCGCTGAACTCTACACTCAAAGGCTTTTCGCACTCGGCGAGAGCGAGGCGGCTGTCGATGGAACCGGGTTCGAAGGAAACGGTGTAGCCATGCTCGGCCTGTTCAGACGCAAAGCTGTCCAGAAACGCCAGGGTTGCTTTCTGAATCTGTTCAGCCGTCGTTCCAGCAAGGAGCGGCGTGCTCAGGCCAGACATTAGCAGTAGTAGGGCGAAATTCGTGATGCGCATACGTATCAGTTTGTCCTATGCTGTCAACAACAGGGCAGAAAAGCCCGAATCAGGCTAAGGATTCGGTAAAAGTGGCCGTTAAATGGGCTGACCCAGCCCTGATATGACGGGTTTCCGTCGATCAGGCTATTATTCAGTGAACAGCAAGATATATGCCGTTGTAATTCCGGCAAGCCAGGAGAATCGAAATGGCAGGGGTTTTGGACAGTGTCAACCAGCGCACTCAGATGGTCGGAAAGAACCGCCTAGAGCTGCTTCTTTTCCGTCTCAGGGGGCGCCAGATCTACGGGATCAACGTGTTCAAGGTGAAAGAGGTGCTGCAGTGTCCGAAGCTGTTCTCCCTGCCCAACAGCCGGCCGGTTGTTCGAGGCGTAGCCCATAGCCGGGGTGAGACTATCCCCATTATCGATCTGAGCATGGCAATCGGTCTGCCCGGTATCCCGCAAGAAGAGCTCTCCACCAGTTTCGTCATCATCACTGAATACAATCGCAAAACGCAGGGTTTCCTGGTGAGCGGCGTCGAGCGAATCATGAACATGAACTGGGAAGAAATCCTGCCTCCACCCAAAGGGGCCGGCAAGGATGTCTATCTTACCGCTGTCACGAAAATTGATGATAAGCTTATCGAAATCATTGATGTAGAGAAGATTCTTTCAGAAGTTTCTCCGCTTGGGGAGGACGTAACCGAAGCCGTTCTGAGTAAGAGCGCGGATAGGGTACCGGGGCATCTGCCCGTGCTGGTGGTCGATGATTCATCCGTGGCCCGGCGCCAGATACAGCGGTGTCTCACCGCAATTGGCATGGAAGTGGTGCTGAAAAACGACGGCAAGCAGGCTATTGAACATCTGAAGGAAATCACTGCGGATGGTTCCCGGGCCAAGGATCACTTCTCCCTGATCATCTCGGACGTGGAGATGCCTGAAATGGATGGCTACACCCTCGTCACCAAGGTGAAAGAGGACCCGGCGCTTTCGGATATGTTTGTTATGCTTCACACCTCACTCAGCGGTGTGTTCAACCAGGCCATGGTAAAGAAGGTCGGGGCCGACGACTTTATGGCAAAGTTCAGTCCGGACGAGCTGGCAGAGCGGGTGATGGAAATCATCGACCAGGGTTGATGGAGCCGCTCAAAGATTCACTCAGAACAGAGACCCAATGAAAGCGGAAATAACGCCACAGGAATATGAAGCCTTCAAATCGTTCCTGCAGGATGCCTGTGGGATTTTACTGGGCGATAATAAACAGTACCTGGTCAAAAGCCGGTTGCGCAGGATTCTTGAAGAGAACAGCCTGAATACCCTGGGTGAACTGCTCGAGCGCCTTAAGCGCCCCGGGCGGGGCGGTCTGAAAGAGACTGTCATCGATGCGATGACAACCAATGAAACCCTGTGGTTCCGTGACAATCACCCTTTCCGGATTCTTCAGGAGAAACTGCTTCCCGAATTCGCAGAGCGCAACTCGATGCAGCCTTTGCGTATCTGGTCTGCGGCCTGCTCAACCGGCCAGGAGCCGTATTCGATTGCCATGATCGTCGAGGAGTTTCGGCGGGCGAGGCCCGGGAAGCTGCGGGATGTAAAGATCACCGCGACGGATATCTCCAAAAGCGTTCTTGATGTGGCTCGCAAGGGCGAGTATGAAATGCTTGCCATTGGTCGGGGGCTCTCGCCAGAGCGCCAGAAGCAGTTTTTCACGCCGTCCCTGAACGGTGGCTGGCAGATCAAACCCCAGATCAAGAGCATGGTGGAGTTCAAGGAGTTGAACCTGCTTGAGCGTTATATGCTGGGCAAGTTCGATATTGTGATGTGCCGGAACGTTCTGATCTATTTTTCGGCGGACCTGAAAAAGGACATTCTCACCCGGATGCACGCCACCCTGAACCCGGGCGGCTACCTGGTTCTTGGTGCCTCGGAATCGCTCAACGGCTTGCCCCATCTCTATGAGATGGTTCAGTGCCACCCCGGAATCATCTACAGGAAAAAATAATCCATGCCCCTCAATGTCTGGGTCCTGGTTGCCGCTCAGGCGCTGGCCATGTGCACAGCGCCTTTTATCGTTTTTATAGGCAGCATTCAGGGCAGAATGCTCGCCCCGGCGCCCGAGTACGCAACACTTCCCGTCGGGCTGGTGGTCGTAGGCACCGTTCTGGCTATCAAACCGGCAACCTGGTTAATGGAGCGCATTGGGCGCAAGCGCGTGATGCTGCTGGGTGCCATCATGGGCATTGTTGCAGGTCTTATGGGAGGCCTGGCGTCCTGGACTGGTCTGTTTTCCCTTCTTTGTCTTGCGGCCGTGGTCGGTGGTACCGGGCTTGCGGTGGTTCACCAATATCGGTTTGCGGCCATGGAATCCGTGGCGCCGGGTATGGCGGGTTCTGCTGCCGCTCGCGTGTTGCTGGGTGGTCTGGTCGCAGCCTGGCTCGGGCCGGAAGTTGCGGGTCTGGGTAGCGGCGCGGCGGAGCAATACCCGTTTCTGGTCAGCTGGATCGCGCTGGCGGCCGTCCAGGGTGCGGCTTTGCTGATCCTTGCTATCGGTTACCGGGCAGGGGCCGAGCGCGTCCAGGAATCCCGGCCGGGAGGAGGCCGCCCCCTACGGGAGATTATGGCGAACCCTTTGATCTGGGCGGCCATGAGTGCCGCGGCCATTGGCTATGCGGTGATGAGTTTCATCATGACGGCGACGCCGCTGAGCATGACCGAAATGGCCGGCCATGACCTCGACGATGCCAAGCGGGTGATCCAGCTCCACATAATGGCCATGTATCTTCCGTCGCTGATCAGCGGTTGGCTGACACGCGTGGTAGGCATTCCCCTGATGATGGCAGCGGGCCTGCTGGCCTATCTGGGCTGTATTGCCCTTGCCGCGAGTGGTGTCAGCTTCCACCACTATCTGTCAGCGCTGTTGTTGCTCGGCGTTGGCTGGAATTTCCTGTTCGTTGGTGGCACAACGCTGCTGCCCCGGGGGTATCGGGATGCCGAACGCTTCCGCGTCCAGGGCCTGAACGACATAATGGTTTTTGGCTCCCAGGCGACCGCGGCGCTGTCTGCCGGCGCAATTCTGAGCTGGCTGGGCTGGGGCGGTCTGGTCATGGTTGCCGTACCCTTCCTGATACTTCACGGGTTATTGATGACTTTGTGGCTGTTGCGCGAACGAACGCCCGAAGCTGCAGTTAACGGGAGAGAGTGATGCTTATAGATTTCGAGGATATGGATCCGAAAGATGCCTACCACATCCTTACCCAGACAGTGATTCCGAGGCCAGTTGCCTGGGTGCTGAGTGAAAATCCGGATGGGGACTACAATCTGGCGCCATTCTCGTTCTTTACGCCCATCACCAGCAATCCCCCGTTGCTGATGATTTCCGTTGGTAAAAAACCGGCGGAGGGCGTTTCGAAAGACACCCGGGTAAACATTGAAGCGAGAAAGAATTTTGTCGTTCATATCGCCCACCGGGATCTCGCCGCGGCGGTCACAGAATCCTCGCGAACCTTGCCCCATGGCGAATCCGAACTGAAAAATCTTGATCTGGAGCTGGTGGATTTTGAAGGCTCGAGCCTGCCTCGGCTCAAGGACTGCCACGTGGCTTTTGCCTGCGAGCTCTACGACATCAAGGAAATCGGTGCCGGGCCCCAGTCACTGGTATTCGGAAAAGTCACCCGGGTATGGGTATCTGATGATGCAGCTCGTTACGATGACAAGAATCGCCTGACCTTCAGTGGCGCTGCGATTGATCCGATCGGCCGTCTCGGGGGAAGCGAATACGTCACCTTCGGTGAAATCCTCAAAATTCCGCGGCCATCCTGAATCGGGGGCAGGGCAAAGGAATGGAACAGCTTAACCTCCGCCATCTCTACTATTTCTGGGTGATCAGCCGGGAAGGTTCGATCGCCCGAGCCAGTGAAGTCCTGGAACTGGCGCCGCAGACCCTCAGTGGCCAGCTTGCGACGTTTGAAGCCTCAGTGGGTGGGCGCCTGTTCTCCCGGGAAAGGCGCAAGCTGATCCTCACAGACTACGGCCGGCTGATCCTCGGCTACGCCGACGACATATTCGCCCTCACCGGTGAGCTTGCCGAAACCCTGCGGCTTGATCCTTCCGAGCGCCCGCTGACCCTGCGAGCCGGCGTCTCCGCGTCGATTCACAAACTGATTGCCTACTACCTGCTTCAGCCGGCGATGGCGGGCGAGCGGTCCATCCAGCTTGAATGCCAGACCGGGCGCACCGAAGATCTCGTGCTCAGCCTGAAACGCAAGGAGCTGGATCTGGTTCTGACCGACCGGGTGCCACGGTTGCAGGAGGACGGCAATCTCACGGTACACCCTCTGGCGGGATCCAGCATGAGCCTGTTCGCCGCACCAGAGTTGGCAAGAAAGCTCAAAAAGGGGTTTCCCGAATCCCTGAATGGCCAACCGTTGCTGGCCAACGCCACGGATGCACCCTATTTCGAGCGACTGATGAACTGGTTTTCCCTGAATGGGGTTCGCATGAAACTTGTCGCCCGGGTAGATGACAGCGCCCTGATCAAGGTATTTGGCAGCCAGGGCTATGGCGTGTTCGCTGCTCCAACCTCAATCCGCGAGGAGGTCTGCCGCCAGTATGAGGTAGAGCAGATTGCCTCAATTGAAGACGTCATGGATGAATTGTTCGCCATCACCCGTGGCCGAAAAACCGCCCATGAGGGCGTCCGTGCCATTGTCGATGCTCACACGGGTGATCGTGACGCCTGATTGCATCGAAAATATCGATCTTAAAAGCTCACAAAAGCTTATTTTATCGAACTCTGTTCCTGTCCATTATGGAGCTGTGAAAGGCAGCAACCCGAAGAGGAGCAGTAGCTATGAAGACCATCCACAAATTCCGTCTGGAACCGGGCAAAGAGCCGACCACGCTTACGCTCAAAGAGGGTTACAGGGTGGTGCGCAGCGAATACATCGTGCCCCATAAGGCCGTCTACCTCTGGGTGGAGCAGCCCCTGAACGTAACCACACCAACCCTTGAGCGGCAGTTCCGAGTCGCTTATTCGGGCGAACCAGTGCCTGACAGCTTCGAATACCTCGATACCGCACTGGATCCATTTGGCCCTGAGGCGTACCACGTGTTTGCAATACCTGCCGGTGAAGAAGAGCTCTTCAATACGGCACCTGACGGTGCAAGCAACGACGCGTTCAGCAGGCAGAACTGGCAACACACAGCGATCTCTTGACCACTTCAGGGCCCTTCGGGGCCCTTTTTTATGGCGTCTCGATCGGCAGGTGGCCGGTTTTTACCCAGATGATTGTTTCCTTGTCCACGAACGGGTGATGCTGGCTCAGGTGGGGGCTCCGAATCCAGGTGCCCGCCGGGTAGCGACCATGTTCATCGCAAAACTCACCGGACAGCACGAATATCTCCTCGCCGCCAAAGTGCCGATGGGGCTGGAAAACCTCGTTTGCCGGCCACTTCACCAGGGCCACATGCTCGTGCTCGAATTCGTGCAGCGGCATCACCTCAAGCCCGCCCATACCGGCCCGCCACGGCGCAGTGCGCGTATCGATGCGCACTGTGGATCCATCGCGTTCGTCGAACTGATGCAGCTTGACGAGCAGCGTGCAGCCTTCCTTGCTGAAAGGGGCGTGTCCACTGCCTGGCGGGTTCCGCAGATAAGTGCCGGCCGGGTAATCGCCGGTCTCGTCGGAAAACACCCCATCCAGAACGAGGATCTCTTCGCCCAGGGGGTGCTCATGCCGGTTGAAGGAGGCACCAGGCTCGTACCGGACCACACTGGTCGCATGACCACGCTCTGCTTCCTCGCGGGCAAGAGGCTTTCTCAGAACACCACCGGCAGGGCTGGGCACCCAATCCTGCTCTTCGGTGCGGATGATGACTTTTTTGGAAAAGTCCATGTTGAGCATTGCGAACCTCAAAACCACCTGAAAATGAAGTGACTAGTTACGTGGGCGCCAGCCTTCCGGATGCCTCTATTTGATCAGGGCCTGAATGTTCCGGAACTGCGGATGTTTGCAATGACGCATCCATTCAAACGCCACCATCTCAAGCGTTACGATCCTGGCACCGCTCTCGTTCAGGCGGTCCAGGGCTACGTCCCGGTCAAACTCGTTGCGTGAGCCGGTAGCATCGGCCACCACCCACACCTTGTAACCAGCATCAAGCAGGCTCAAGGCGGTCTGCATCATACACACATGGGTCTCGCAACCACCTATTACAATGTGCTGCCGACCCTCCGGCAACTGGTCAACGAGCCCATCGGGGCAGGCATCAAAATGGTGCTTGGCCAGGGTCTGGTTACAGAGTTCCCGGACCGCTTCAACGTTATGCCCCAGCTTGTCCGGCAACTGCTCGGTACCCAGCACCGGAACCTCCATGAGCCCGGCGATGGTGGCGAGAACGATGCAACGGTCCACCACCTCGTCGCCATGGCTAATGGCGGGCATCAGCTTTTCCTGGACATCAATGAGCAACAGCGTCGATTGCTCGGCTTTCATAAGCATGAATAGTCTCTCCCCACAAACTGGATGATTATACTCGGCGTTGTACTAACGATAGTCCTGAATCTGCTCAACCGGTAAAGAGAAAACCCGTCTCGCCCGAATTTTTTTGACGATTTTCCCCGGGGGAGTTGCCAAGCGCCCGTAAAACCATTAAAGTTTGCGCCCTCAAATGAGCGACGACGTTGCTGATTTGAAACAGTTTATTGGAGAGGTGGCCGAGTGGCTGAAGGCGCACGCCTGGAAAGTGTGTAAACGTTAATAGCGTTTCGAGGGTTCGAATCCCTCCCTCTCCGCCAATACAAAACCCCAGCAGAAATGCTGGGGTTTTTTATTGGCCGATTGGCAGGGTAGAAAGAACCCTCCCGGGTTCGAGCTAGGATTTTCTCCAAACCAACAACCGATTATTAGCCGGCATCCCGAAATCCTTTTCAAGCTTCAGCCCGGTTGCTTCACCCAGAGCCTCGAGATCCTCCATATCCCTAATTCCCATATGCGGCGCCTGTGTTCTCAGCGACAGGTCGAATCGTACATTGTTTTCACTGGTGTGCCGACCGCCATAGCTGAAAGGCCCATAGAGGCAGAAGATCGCGCCCTTGGGTAGGGCCTCCGCCAGGCCGCGAAACATTGCCTGCACTTCTTTCCAGGCCATGATATGCGCCGTATTGGCGGAGAACGCGCCGTCGATGGCGGGCAGCCTGGACCAATCTCCGTTCAATACCTCCAGGGCAATGGGCGGGTTGATATTCGTAAGGTGGGCGTCGTCGATCCACGCCCGGGAAAGCTGGGCGTTCTGAGGGTGATCGGTCGGCTGCCAAACCACGTGGGGTAAGTGAGCGGCAAAGTGAACGGCGTGCTGGCCAGTGCCCGTGCCGATTTCCAGAATGGTGCCCGGCTGTTTGAAAAGCTCGACAAGTTTTTCCAGAATCGGCGCTTTGTTATTCTCGCAGGCTTGAGAAAACGGCTTGTCTTTTTGCATGCTCCGACCTTTCGACAGGGGGTAGTTTATGGCGGTTTCAATACGCCGGCTCAGCGGTGACCAAATAAAAACATACCTGGATGATCTCGCGCGCCTGAGGATCGAGGTGTTTCGCCATTTTCCCTACCTGTACGACGGTGATATGGACTACGAGCGCAAGTACCTCGATACCTACGCCCGCTCGCCAGAGAGTCTCTTCGTGCTGGCCCTGGATGGCGAATCGGTTATTGGCGCCGCCACGGGCATCCCGATGGACCACGAAACGGACGAGTTCAAAGGGCCGTTCATCGAGCAGGGTTATGAGCCAGACAAGATCTTCTATTTCGGTGAGTCGGTGCTGCTGCCGAATTACCGGGGGCAGGGCATCGGAGTGGCCTTCTTCGACCACCGGGAAGGCCATGCCCGGGAACAGGGCCGTTTCACGCACTGCTGTTTCTGCGCGGTCGAGCGGCCTCAAGATCATCCGCTCAGACCTGCCGATTACCAGCCGCTGGACCCATTCTGGCACAACCGCGGCTACCGAAAGGTACCGGAGCTGACCACCACCTATGCATGGAAAGATGTGGATCAGGCGGCGGAAACCGCCAAGCCCATGACGTTCTGGCTGAGGCGTATTGCCTAACGAACGCTGAAGTTGCTGAATTCCCCGGTTGGCGATTCCGGCGCAATATCCACCGCATCCACACGCGCATCCGGTGGGCCTTCGGCGCACCAGGTTCTGAGTTCGTCCAGGCGTTCCTCCGGGCCTTCGGCCACAATCTCAACTCGTCCATCGGGCAGATTGCGAGCGAACCCCGTCAAACCCAGGGAAGAGGCCTTCTGTTCCGTGGAGGCGCGATAGTAGACCCCCTGTACGCGGCCGGATATCAGAAGTTGCCAGCGTTTGGTATCCATGGTTTGCTCCCGCTCGTTCTGTCGTGTCAGGCTTTATTTCAATCTACCGGTTCGGGCACGACCACTTCAAGGAGAGAGAACGCCGATGGCCTCCACCCACCTGAAACACAATGCAACTGGTTATGCCGATGCCCTGGTCTGCGAGGCGGAGGGATTGGAGAGCCTTGCAGGCGCGCTTGATGAGGCCGGGGTGACCGACGTCGGTGTGCCGCACGTTTATCGGGTGAACGAAACCGAACTCGAAATCACCGCCATCCGGTCTTCAGGTGGCTCAGATCGGGCGCGGGAGGTGCTGGGTGAAGGGCTGGCCAGAATGCATGCCCTGCGGCAGGAGGCGTACGGCTGGGGCAGGGACAATTACATTGGCCTGGCACCGCAACCCAATCGCTGGTGCGACAACTGGGGTGAGTTTTTTGTCCACGACCGCCTTGGCTACCAGATCTCATGTATTCGTGACGCCAGCCAGAGGACTCGCTTCGAACAGGTATTGGACCAGCACGGGGGCTTGCTGATGGACTGGCTGAACGCCCACTGTGAGCACCCGAGCCTGCTCCATGGTGATCTCTGGAATGGTAACGTGCTCTATGGCACTGACCGCCCCTGGCTGATTGATCCGGCCGTCTACTGCGGTGATCGTGAAGCGGATATCGCCATGACACAGATGTTTGGTGGTTTCGGCGAAGCATTCTACCGGGCCTACGACGCGTGTTACCCAAGAACATCGGTTTATGGCATCAAGCGTGAGGTCTACAACCTCTACCATTACCTGAACCACTACAACCTGTTCGGAGGTGGTTACCTGGAGGGTTGCCAGCTGGGTTTTGCCGCGATTGAAGCAATAGGCCGGGGCAGGGCCTAGATCAGGCCGGTACTGCGAAGCACGAAGACTCCCAGAGTGACAGTAATGCTTGCCAGAAGGGTCGTCAGGGCGATGATATTAGCCGCCAACCGGTCATTACCGCCCAGCGCCTTCACCATCACGAAACTGGCGGCCGCCGTCGGGCTGGCGAAGAACAGGAACATCAGGCCCAGCTCCGAACCCCGAAAACCGGCCAGCCACGCTGCGGCGGTGCAAAGCGCCGGTAGTATCACCATCTTGAACAGGCTGGAACCCAAGGCTGTTTTGCTGTCACTCCGGATGGCGCTCAGGGATACGGTTGCGCCGATGCAAAGCAGCGCCAGGGGCAGCGTGAGTGAGGCAAAGTAATCGCCGCTGGTCATGACCCAGCCCGGCAGTGAGATATCCAGGGCAGCGAAGGGAATCGCCACGAAGACTGCCAGGATGAGCGGGTTGCGGATGATGTCGTGGAAGATCTTCGTCCAGTCCGTTGTTTGCCCCGGTTGGTAGGCCACCAGCACGATCACCGACAGTATGTTGTAGGAGATGATCACCAGGCCAAGCAGGATGCCACCTGCCGACAGGCCGAAGTCTCCGTAGAGATTGGCGGCGAGCGCCAGGCCGACGATACCGCAGTTACCCCGAAACGCGCCCTGCACGTAAACGCCACGATCCTCCCGAACCACACGCCAGCGGGCCCAGAGCCAGGTGATGGCGAAACTCCCCAGAGTCGCGACCAGGTAGAAGACCAAAAGGCCGGGATTGAACGCGGTATCCAGATCGGCCCGGATGATGCTCAAGAATACCAGGGTCGGTAGGGTGGCCTTGAACACCAGCGCCGAAGCAGTATTCACAAACGCGTTATCGATCCAGCCGATCCGGCGAAGTCCCAGGCCGATAAAGACCATGGCAAACACGGGCAGTGTCGTTTCCATGGTTTGCAGGAACAGATCGATCAGGTTCATCAAGAGTGGCCGTCGGGTCGAGGAGAGTGACTGGGTTCACCTGAATTATAAGCGGGGAGAAAGCTAGGATGCTATGGGAATACCACGAAGGTATGGGGCGGAGAGGGGGAGTGCCGTAAAAAAAACAGGGCCCCGAGGGGCCCTGATCACTTTCAGGCTTTCAGTTGGTCGCCAACGGGCAGGCGCCGGATGCGTTTGCCGGTTGCGGCATAGATCGCATTGCACAATGCCGGCGCTACCGGAGGCAGGCCTGGCTCACCAACACCACCCATGGCCTCATCCGGGTTGTCGACCAGGTGAACCCGCAGGGTTTTGGGTGCATCCGGCATGCGCGGGATCAGGTACTTGTCGAAGTTACCCTGCTGCGCCACACCGTCTTCGAATGTCACCTCGCTTTGCAGCGCGATGCCAATGCCCATCACTATGGCGCCTTCCAGCTGGGAGCGAATCCGCTCCGGGTTGGCCTGCGGGCCGCAATCGAAGGCAATGTCTGCCCGATGGATGGTGAGCTCGCCCTGATCATCGACTTCCACATCAAAGACAATCGCGGTGTACGATACGAAGCTGTGGTGGAAGGCGAGGCCCAACCCTCGATTCTTGCCGGTGGATTTACCCCAGTCTGCCTCCCTGGTTACCCGCTCGATTACGTTACGCATGCGCCCGATGTCGATAGGGTAGAGATCCGGGTCTTCGCCATAATTCCAGCCATCGCCCACCGTGAGATTGTGGATCTCCCGGTCCGGGCCGAGCAGGTCCAGCACGTAGTCGCGATGGTCCTTGCCGGCGGCTACAGCCATCTCATGGGCAAAGCTCTGGATCGCCCAGGCATGGGGCAGGTTGTAGACCGAGCGGAACCAGCCGATTCGCACATGGGCGGGCGCAGGTGGATTCTCCAGCCTCAGGGCCGGCACCGAGAACGGCATGGTGTTGAAACCCATGCCCAGTTCGAATTCGCCCTTGTGTTTCGGGTCGGGCGCAAACAGCGAGCCAATACTGGGAGAGAGGGTCCGGTGCAGCCAGCCGGTGGCCTGCCCGTTGTTGTCCAGTCCCGCTTCGAGATAATCCACAGACACGGCGTGATAGTAGGCGTGGTGAATATCATCTTCCCGTGACCACTGCAGCCGGACCGGCCGACCTTTGAAGGCCTCGGCGATACTGGCCGCTTCAATGGCAAAATCCGGTTTGGACTTGCGACCAAAGCCACCGCCAAGCAGGGTAACGTGAACGGTCACGTTCTTCGCATCCAGGCCCAGTCGCCCGGCCACGGTATCGCGGGTCGCCTGCGGATTCTGAACGGGCGCCCATACCTCTGCCTTGCCGTCCTTGATCCGCACGGTCGCCACCGGGGGCTCCATGGGAGCCTGGGCCATGTGGGGCATGTAGTAGGTGGCGGAGACCCGCTCGCTAGCGTTTTCCAGAGCTGTGTCCAGATCGCCATGCTGACGGACGACCTTGCCAGGTTGCTGCGCCGCTTTCTCAAGGGATTCCCTGTAAGTGGCCGACGTATAGCTTGCGTTGTCGCCGGCAGGCTCCAGATTCCAGTCGATCTTCAGAGCCTTGCGACCCTCCATGGCGGCCCAGGTATTCGATGCCACCACGGCAATACCGCCGAGCGGGCTGAAGCCCGCCGGTTGGCCGGTGCCCTCAACCTTGAGTACCTTCTCAACACCGGGCACCTTGAGGGCCTCGGTGTCGTCGAAATCGCCAACAGTAGCCCCGTAAACCGGTGGACGGGCGATCACCGCATAGAGCAGGTCCTCGAAGGGAACATCAGCGCCATACACCGCCTTACCGGTGACAATGTCCTCACCGTCGATGGCTTTAGGGTATGCGGACTTCAGCTCGCCGTTAATGAGGCCGGTTTCCTTGCCGACAAATCGCAGCTCATCGTCGCGCTTGAGTACCAGTGCATTGCGCCCGGGAACGTCGAGCTCCCGAGCCTTGGCTGCGAGTTCCCCAAAGCCGAGTTCCTTGCCGGAAGGCGTGTGAACGATGCTGTGTACGCCAGCCTGCACCTCACTAACCGGCACGCCCCACTCATTGGCGGCCGCCTGCTCCAGCATCTGTCTGGCCGCCGCTGCGGCTCGGCGCATGGGCTGGTACCAGTGGCGCATGCTGCGGGAACCGTCGGTGTTCTGGTTGCCGTATTTGTCGTGATCGCCTTCCGCCTGCTCGACCCTTACCTGATCCCAGTCTGCGCCAAGCTCGTCGGCACCGACCATCACCAGGCTGGTCCGGATGCCCTGACCCATTTCGGAGCGGTTGTTCACAATGGTAACCAGGCCATCAGCATCGATATGGATGAACACGTTCGGGTCGTCCACCCATCCGCCGGGCATGGCTCCGGCACCGAATTGAGCCTTTTCATTGCCAGCCAGGGCCACATCCCAACGGGCTGCAAGCACCAGGGCAGAGCCACCCGCCAGGCCCATCAGGAAGCGCCTGCGGCTCACGTTGGCTATCATCAAGTTGTCATCGGCGCTCATGCTTCACCCTCCTTGCCGGAAGCTCGTTCAATCGCCGCCAGAATGCGGTTGTAGGTGCCGCAGCGACAGAGATTCCCTGCCATGGCATCCACAATCTCCCCGGTCTCGGGGTTCGGTGTTCTTTTTAGCAGCGCTGTGGCGTTCATGATCTGGCCACCCTGGCAGTATCCGCACTGGGCCACCCCAAGATCGAGCCAGGCCTGCTGAACTTTGCTACCAACCGGGTCGTCGGCCATGGCTTCAATGGTGGTGATCTCGCCACTGGCCGCAGAGACCGGTGTGACGCAGGAGCGGATTGCCGTTCCGTTGAGATGAACTGTGCAGGCGCCGCACTGGGACATCCCGCATCCGAACTTGGTTCCTTTGAGGCCGACAACGTCGCGGATTACCCAGAGCAGGGGCATGTCGTCGGGGACGTCGAGCTCGTAGCGCTCGCCGTTGATCGTGAGGGTAGCCATAACGTCCTCTCGTTTGTGAGTTTTGCGTCTCCTTCACTGTAGCCCTACGAACTGGCAGAGTAAAAAGAGCAATCTGGATGAAAGGTAATAAAATCGCTTGCACGCTCGCCTCGGGCCTGGGCTATAGTAGGCCCCGGAAACAAGAGAAGAAGAGGATAAGGATGGACGCCGTTAATCCCACCCCCGAACAGCTGCAAAAAGTCCTGGCGGATACCCCGAAAGACCAGCCCGTTGTCATGCTGAATCTGCTGCGCTTCCGTGATAGGGCCAATTACAAGGAAGAGGCGCCGGAGAGAAGCGGCCGCGAAGCCTACAAGCTCTACATGGAAGAGGCTGCCGCCTGCGTAAAATCGGTCGGCGCAGAAGTCATCTGGTCTGGCCGCAGTGTTGGATCGCTGATTGCGCCCCCGGATGAATCCTGGGATCAGGTGCTTCTGGTCAGGTATCCCTCAATCGATGCCTTCATGGCCATGATCGAAAGCCGGGAATACAAAGGCGTGGTCAAACACCGCACCGCTGCCCTTCAGGATTCACGGCTCGTCGCCAATGTTGAAACACGGATGTAGTTAAAGCCGGATCAAAGCCCGGCTTGCTGGATGGCCATGTAGCTGATGGTTCCTGCGGCGATAGAGAGCAGGGCATTGCGGCGCCAGAGGTGAATAATCACCACGAGGACGCCGGGAAGCAGGGCTTCGAACCCCATCCATGAGCCGGACCAATCCGCGGAGCGCTGCAGAAATACCGTGGCCAGCAACGCCATCACGGCCGCAGGGAGGTAGCGCCCCAGATGGCGCACCAGCGGATGCTCCGTGTGCCTCTCGAAAAACAGAAAGGGAATCACCCGCGTGGCAAAAGTCGCGACTGCCGCCACCGCAATGAATGCCGCCAGATAGCCGGATTCACCCATGGCTGCTCTCCTCGCCCGGTACCTGCCCGCGATGCTTCCGGTATTCGAACAGCAGGACGGCAGTGACCAGCGCAATGGCACCGATCAACTGATGTGCCGGTGGCAAAATCAGCATTGCGACGCCCGCGGCCGCTGCTCCGAGCCAGATCGGGAAGCCTTCTCCCAGGGCTTTGAATTGCTCCAGAGTCAGAACAATGAACAGAGCCACCAACGCGAACTCAATACCGGTGCTGTCAAAGGCGACATTGTCGCCAAGCAATGCACCGATTGCGCAACCCGCCACCCAGTAACACTGGTTAAAGCCGGTAATTCGGAAATCGACCTCCTGTTCGTGGGCCCGGTCGCTTCCTCGTGGGCGGCTGGTGAGCAGGGAATAGGTTTCATCGGTCAAACCGAAAATCAGATAGAGTTTTCGCCAGCCAGCACCCTTGAACTGGCCCAGCAATGAAAGCCCGTAAAACAGATGGCGGGCGTTCAGAACAAACATCGCAATGAAGACTTCCAGCAGGCCCGCATTAACGGCCAAGAGGCTCACCGCGAGTATCTGGCCGGCTCCGGCGTAAATCACGATTCCCATCAACGGCGCAGCCCACCAGGCATACTCGAGCTGGGTTGAGAACAGCACACCAAAGGCCATGCCCAGCGGAAGATAGCCGAACAAGATGGGCAGCGTGAGTCTGAAGACGGACTGGTTCATTAGCATCCAAACGGTCAGAAAGCGGCGATCATAGAGAATTCGTCATACTTTTTGAAGCCAGTCGCAGAAGCCGCTCAGGTTTTCAACAGCTTGTTACCTTCATTCCCTGTCCGTTTATCCGTAACATGGGGGTTCACAGGAGATAGTATGACCGACAGCGCCGAAAACCAGCCCGAGCAAGACCCCAGACAGGAAAAATTCGTTGTCGACACCGAGTTGCTGACCGAAGACCAGCTTCAGGGCTTGGTGGAAGAGTACTGCACCCGATACCACGGACTGAACGACACTGAAAACCCCATGGGCGAGCAGAGCAGGGTCATGTCTGCGGTGCGCCGGGGCGATTTGGTGGTCTGGTTCGATCCCGTGGAAAACACCGCCGGGCTGGGTGTGCCGGCTTAGGCGTCAGGTGTGTCACGGTATTTGTGTTTGCACCTACCCGGGGCAGGAACTAAACGTTACAATCGCGCTGTTTTCCGAAAGCCGTGTGCGAGGTGAATTTTGATCAGGGTACTGGTTGTAGATGACCATGAGCTGGTGAGGTCCGGTATTACCCGGATGCTGGCCGACAACCCGGACATTGAAGTCATCGGGCAGGCGTCATCCGGAGAGGATGCCATCGATTTCGTCCGCCAGCAGCGGCCGGACATTGTACTGATGGATATCCGAATGCCGGGCATCGGGGGCCTTGAGGCAACCCGTCGTATCCTCCGCATTGACGATTCCATTCGGGTGATTGTGGTAACCGCCTGCGCGGACGATCCCTATCCGACGCGCGTCATGCAAAGTGGAGCCACTGCCTACATCACCAAAGGCGCTGATATCAAAGAGATGGTCCGCGCCATCCGCATGGCCCACACCGGCCAGCGTTACATCAGCCCGGAAATTGCCCAGAAAATGGCCCTGAAACAGCTGGGCGGCGGTGATCGCGATGAAGACGGCGAACTTTCGATGTTCGACCGGCTTTCCGAACGGGAAATGCAGATTGCCATGATGGTGGTGGATTGCCAGAAGGTGCAGGACATCTCGGACAAGCTGTGCCTGAGCCCGAAGACGGTGAACAGCTATCGCTACCGGATCTTCGAGAAACTGGAAATCTCCAGTGATGTTGAGTTGGCCCTGATGGCGGTGCGGCTCGGGTTGCTTGATGCCGACAAGGTCTGACCCTGAAACTACCCACATCGGGGAGTTTGACAGCAAGAACTTCCTGAAACAGTTGACCGAGCGGCCCGGCGTCTACCGAATGTACGACGAGGGCGGCTCGGTGCTTTACGTGGGCAAGGCCCGCAACCTGAAAAAACGGGTTGGCAGCTACTTCCGCAAGACCGGCCTGGCACCGAAAACGGAAGCTCTGGTCAGCAAGATCGCCTCTATCGAGGTGACGATTACCGGCAGTGAGACCGAGGCACTGCTGCTCGAACAGAACCTGATCAAATCGTTACGGCCGCCCTATAACATCCTGCTCCGTGACGATAAGTCCTATCCCTATATCTATCTGTCCTCCCACAGTGATTACCCCTCGCTGACGTTTCGTCGTGGGCGAACCAAAAAGGGTGGCGGTACCTGGTTCGGGCCGTTTCCAAGCTCCGGTGCAGTCAAGGAAAGTCTTAATGTACTACAGAAGATTTTCCGCATAAGAAACTGTAGTGAAAGCTTTTTCAGGAATCGAACCAGGCCTTGCCTGCAATACCAGATCAACCGTTGTACCGCACCTTGTGTGGGCTATATCACACCCGAGGAATATCAGCAGGACATTCGCCACGCCACCATGTTTCTGGAAGGCAAGAACCCGGCGATCCTCCACGACCTGATGAACGCCATGGAAGCCGCCTCGAAAAACCTGCAGTTCGAGAAAGCCGCCGCCTACCGCGACCAGATCAACCACCTGCGCCACGTGCAGGAGCAGCAATCAATCGAAGGCGAGGGCGGCGACGCGGATGTGATTGCCATTGCTCAGGATGCCGGGGTTGTCTGCATCGTGGTGATCATTGTGCGTGGCGGCCGTGTGCTCGGCACCAAGGACTATTTCCCCCGCTACTCCATCGAACAGACGGAGGGCGAACTGCTCAGCGCGTTCCTGGGTCAGTATTACTTTGGTGGCAACACCCGCCGTGAGATTCCGCGGGATATACTGGTGCCCGTTGAAGTGGAGGGTCAGGAACTGTTGGCCCAGGCGCTCACTGAATCGGCGAACCGGGAAACCCGAATTCGGGGCAATGTTCGCGGTGAACGCCGCCGTTGGCTGGAACTGGCCATGACCAACGCCCGCCAGACCCTGCTTACGCACCTGGCGAGCAAGGAGACCGTATACCGGCGCCTGCTGGCCTTGAGGGACCTCCTTGAGCTGGCGGAAACCCCGTCACGGATGGAGTGTTTCGATATCAGCCACAGCCACGGGGAAAATACCGTCGCATCCTGCGTGGTTTTCGATGAGAATGGCCCCCTGAAGAGCGATTACCGCCTGTACAATATCGAGGGCGTGACTGGCGGCGATGATTACGCTGCCATGCGTCAGGTGCTTTCCCGTCGCTACAAACGGATGGTGGCCGGGGAGGGCAAGCGCCCGGATCTGGTCTTCATAGACGGTGGTAAGGGGCAGTTGAATATTGCTCGGGAAGTTTTTGATGAGCTTGAGATTTCCGATATCCCGCTGATTGGTGTCGCCAAGGGCGTGACCCGTCGTGCAGGCATGGAGCAGCTTATTGATGCCATGACCGGGGATGTGTTCCGGGTGCCGGCAGATTCGCCAGCGCTGCACCTGATCCAGCATATCCGGGATGAGTCCCACCGTTTTGCTATAACCGGGCACCGGGCCCGGAGGGACAAAAAGCGCCGGCAGTCTACACTGGAAGGCATTGAGGGCGTGGGGCCGAAGAAGCGCCGCGACCTGATTCGATATTTTGGCGGAATACAGGAACTCCGCAAGGCCGGGATTGATGAGATGACCAAAGTGCAGGGCATCAGCAAATCACTGGCCGAAACCATATACGCAGCATTGCACGACGAGTAAGGACAGCATGAATTTACCTAACATCCTCACCCTTTCCCGAATCATCATGATCCCGGTATTCGTGGTGATTTTCTATCTTCCGGTGGGGTGGAGCTACCTCGTGAGCGCGGCGATTTTCGGCTTGGCGGCGGCCACGGACTGGCTGGACGGTTACCTGGCGCGAAAACTCGACCAGAGCACCCCGTTCGGCGCCTTCCTGGACCCGGTCGCAGACAAGCTCATGGTAGCTGTTGCGCTGGCTGTGCTGATCGAGGAGCACTCGGCGATTCTGCTGACGATTCCGGCCACCGTTATTATCGGTCGTGAGATTGTCATTTCCGCTTTGCGGGAGTGGATGGCGGAAATTGGCAGCCGCAACAGTGTGGCGGTTTCCTACATCGGCAAGATCAAGACCACAGCGCAGATGTGCGCGATTGTGGGCCTTCTGGCGTTTCCTCCCGGCGTTCTCTGGGCCAATGTCGCCCTGGTGCTGCTTTATATCGCCGCGACTCTCACCCTCTGGTCCATGGGCCTCTACCTCAAGGCTGCCTGGGCTGATCTGTTTCCGGAGAAGGCCTCAGGCGAGACGGATAGTCACACCTCGTAGCCCATTCAATCACCCTGGCGGCCAAGTCGCTGCCAGCGGTTCCGAAGGCCTCAACGATCTGGTCAACCGATGTGCCTGGGGCCGGCTCCACAACCCGCTCAGTGCGAGTGCACAGGCTGGCCCTTGAACGGTTGTGAATCATCTGCAGGTGCAGCTCGATAACCACCTGCGGACCGGATTCCGGGGTTTCCGAATGAAATGCCGAGAGTTCGGTGACCAGGGTCAACTCAGCCTGTGCCGGATTGGTATCCGTAATAACATTCGCGTAGGCGCCACTCTGACGAAGGCTGCTGACCAGCATATCCCGAACCACCACCGGTGCCGAATCCCGCCAGCGGGTTCCCTCGTAGGCCCGGAACTCCTGATGCGTGGGTTTGGCCAGAATCAGCGATCCGTTAAAAGGCTCTGAGGCGTAGGGTGTATCAACGCGAAGGGATGCCTGAACCGGTTGCTCCGCCGTTGGAGCCGCCTGGACCACTGCCAGGTCCATAACCCTCGGTGGCTCCGGGTTCGGAAACACCGTGCAGCCACTGGCAAAGGCAGCACCCAGGAGAAGTGTCAGGTTTCTGATTGACCTCAATGTCACTGTGCCATCTCCTTCATGGTTTCATTGCCGAACAGGGTGCCAGTGGGATCCTGCTCCAGGCGATGAGTAAACTGGTTCAGGCTCCTCAGGGTTGCCCTCAGCTCCCGGAGTGCGGGCGCCAACTCTCCCATGCCCTGGAGACCGGCATCCATTGCCCCCTGGTTGTTACGGGTCAGCTCATCAATCCGCGCCATGGTGGTGGTAATTACCGCGAGTGCTTTGTCCATGGATTGCAGAACCCGCTGGCCATCGTTTTGCAGCAGTTCGTTGGCGTTATCCGAAACGTTGGAGACTTTGATCGCAGCTTCTTCGGCACGAATGGCGGCGGCATCGAATTGTTCGAGCAGGGCGATCAGCTGGTCGCGACGGTCGAGCAGGGCGTCTGTGGCTTCCCGTGTGTTTTCCAGGATGGCCGATGCATTGTCGATGTTGTCAGCCGATAACAGCGCCGTCGCGCTGGTAAGCAGCTGGTCGGCTTTGGCCAGGAGTTGCTCGCCGTTGGAAAGCAGGCTGGTGAACGCCGAGGGCTCGGCAATGATCACCGGCGGGTTGTCCTCGTCACCTTTCAACGCGGGGTTGTCGGGGCTTCCACCGCTGAACTGGACGCTCATGCTGCCGGTGATATTGGCGAGCACCAGGCCGGCTTTCGTGTTCTCCCGAATGGGAACCGACTGATCCACCCGAACCAGAACCCGCACATGCCCAGGATTGTCCGGGTCCAACCTCAGCTCCACCACATCGCCGATCTGAACGCCGCTGTAGAGCACAGGGTTGCCTTCGGACAGGCCGCCGACGGCGTGGTCGAACACGATCTCGTAGTAGCCCCATTCCCGATCGGCGGAGGATTTCGCCAGCCACAGAGAAAAGATCAAGGCGGCGGCAAAGGCCAGGATGGTAAACAGGCCAATGATCAGGTGGTGGGCCCTCGGCTCCATGGTTACTGCTCCTGATTCCGTTTTTCCAGATGATCCCTGAATGCGTAACTCGCTGCCCGGCCACGGGGCCCGTTAAAGTAGTCCTGGACCCAATCGTCCTTCGTGGCCGCAACCTTCTCCAGCGTATCAGCTACCAGCACCTTGCGCCGTGACAGTACCGCAACCCGGTCACAGGTTGAGTAGAGGGTGTCCAGATCATGGGTGACCAGAAATACCGTCAGACCCAGCGCGTCCCGCAGCGTGACGATGAGTCTGTCGAAGGCGGCGGCGCCAATCGGATCCAGCCCAGCGGTGGGCTCATCCAGGAACAGTATCTCAGGATCAAGGGCCAGGGCCCGTGCCAGGCTTGCGCGTTTTACCATACCGCCAGAAAGTTCGGACGGATACCGAACCGCTGCGTCAGGCGGTAATCCGGTCAGCGCCAGCTTCATGCGCGCCAGTTTTTCCGCTTCGGGCCGTTTCAGGCCCGCGTGTTCGATCAGCGGAACGGCGATATTCTCCTGCAGGTTCAGGGACGTAAACAGGGCGCCACCCTGGAACAGCACACCGAAGCGTTGCTCTATGCGCGAACGCGCCCTTGCCGAAAGCTGGATAAGATCCTCGCCAAACACCCGGATGTGGCCAGAGGCTGGTGTATTCAGGCCGACGATGCTGCGCAAAAGTACCGTCTTGCCAGTGCCCGAACCGCCGACCACGCCCAGAATTTCACCACGCAGCAGATCCAGGTCCAGGTCCTCGTGCACAATGTGATCGCCAAAGCGGTTGCACAGGTCCCGCACCTCGATGACCGGCTCATGTCTTGTTTGACCATTCGGAGACGCCGCCATATCCGCCATGATCACCAGCCCATTTCCATAAAGAATAGTGCAGCAATGGAATCCAGCAGAATCACCATGAAGATCGACTGAACCACGCTGGAGGTGGTGTGCTCACCCACCGATTGGGCACTGCCCGCCACCTTGAAGCCTTCCAGGCAGCCAATCACGGCAATCAGGAAGGCAAAGATCGGCGCCTTAACAATGCCCACAACGAAATGCTGAAGGGCGATGTCCCGCTCAACGATGGCCATGAACTGCGTCGGCGTTATATCCAGCACCAGCGCGCAGACCATGGCGCCGCCCACCATACCCGAGATCATGCCCACGAAGGTTAGAATGGGCAGGCTCACCATCATGGCCATTACCCGGGGCAGCACGAGCAGTTCAATGGGGTTCAGGCCCAGGGTACGGATGGCATCCAGCTCCTCGTTAACCTTCATGGCGCCAATGTGGGCGGTGAACGCGCTGGCGGTTCGGCCCGCCAGAAGGATCGCGGCCAGAAGCACCCCGAATTCCCGCAGGAAGGAGAACGCCACCAGGTTCACCGTGTAAATGGTGGCGCCGAAATCGTCCAGCACGGTTGCACCCAGAAAAGCCACCACAGCGCCCACCAGAAACGTCAGCAGTGCCACGATGGGCAGGGCATTCAGGCCGGTGTCATGAACCGCAGCCACAAAGGGCGTCATCCGCCACCGCCAGGGCCGGGGAAGGTTCCAGGCCAGGGTGCCGAGCGTCTGGCCAATAAAGCCCACAAGGATCCACAAAAGCCGGAAGATGCTCTCCACCTTCTGGCCGGTTCCGGTCACAAAGCTCCAAACGAGGGAAGGCGCGCGCCGATCCGTCTCGGGCTGATTTTTCATGGCCTCGCAGACAGCAGCGATCAGGGCGGATGTTTCCCGGGGCAATTCGCTATCGGCCGAGGCGGCTTCGAGCAAACGCTCTGGGCCGATCAGGGTGGCCAGTTGTGAGGCTCCGGCGGTATCAATCCGCGTCAGCCCCGAGAGGTCGATCGACAGTTTACTCATATCCCTGGGTGACATTGACGACGCCAGGGACGCCAGAGACCGGTAATGGCTCAACAGCCAGTCGCCGTTAACACTCAGAGTGCCGGCTTCAACGGTGACGGATCCGGGGCTGGACGTCGGTTGTTGTGGATCGGTCTGCTCGGATGAATCAGGACTGGGCACGTTCTGTCGAATCCCTGAGTGATGTTGCCTGCCAATCCCTAGCTTAAAGAGTGCGGGGGATCTCTGCCAGTGACGAAGGTGCATGTTTGCATGCTGCCGCGCAATTGGCCAAACTTTGCCCACAATCTCCAATAAAACAAAAACTTGATAAAAAACTATTGACGCCCGAACGGTAATCCGTAGAATACGCAGCCGTTGACGAGGCAATGCCCCGGAAACAAAGAGCGGGAATAGCTCAGTTGGTAGAGCACAACCTTGCCAAGGTTGGGGTCGCGAGTTCGAATCTCGTTTCCCGCTCCAATTTCAAGTCTCTCATTGCCCACCTGAGAGCACAAAGATCCGATCCCTTCGATCTTTTCCGGCGCGGTGGCAGAGTGGTTATGCAGCGGACTGCAACTCCGTGTACGCCGGTTCGATTCCGACCCGCGCCTCCAATTTATTTCCGTGTTGTTACAGCAGGTTAAGTAGACTCAGCTTCCTGCCTATAGTGCTCAGCTGCGATTTGAGGCAAGGCGCGCGTCTATGCCAAAAAAAACGGCCGCGTTCAGCAACGCTTCGTCCTCACTGATCAAACAAGCCTGATTAGACTCCGCGCAGGCCAGGTGGAGTGCATCCAGTGTCCTCAGACTTGTCTTTCGTGTCCCGATCCAATGCCCGGCTCGACGGTAATGGTCTGATTCAATAGAGCAGAGGGTGAAGCGGCCGTGGCTGACATCATCATGGAGGGCACTTTCGATGCGATTTGCCTGGGGCTCACTAAGCTCCCCCATGCGAACCCAACGGGCCAAAGCACTTGCAACTTCCACTTCTGTTAAATGACTGATCAGAACTGGCTTGGTCTGCAATTCAAGCAAGGCTTGAATGCTATCGCTAGCATGCTCTTGGCGGTAGTAGGGTAGAACGGCACTGGTGTCGAAGTAGTACATCAATAGCGCTCTTCGTCTCTGAGCTCTCGCACCGTCTTTGCAGAACTTTCTCGAGAAGGCGGTAGCGAAGCTCTTAGCCCTGAACGATCCAGAAACTGAATAGTTTCCGGATAGGCTGCCGTCAGGCGCGCTGCTGGTTTACCATGGCGAAGGATAACAATCTCTTCTCCAGCGGCTACCGCGTCTAATAGATTGGAAAGCTTTTCCCGCGTTTCCCGGACATTAATGGTCTGCATGCTTTCTCCTTCTTTTGTGTACACGTGCAGTGTACACCGATAGAGTTTTGGCTTGCAATTCAACGCCGAAGAATCGTTAAAACCTGATACATGTGAGCACTGCGCAAGATCTTGAGCGCGTTGGACTATTTTGTTGATGTTATTCTGCGGAGCGATCGACCCAGTCTCCAATGGCCCTATGAACAACACAGACCGGCAGAAACTCTTGCTCCAGCCGGCCCCGGTCTGCCTGTCTCAGACGTTGGTAAAGCTTAGCCTCGCTTCCGGTCAATCCTGGCGGAGTGATCGAGGGGGCAGGCTGTGGTTCTTCAACACCACTTGCGTCGGCGAACGTGTCGAAGGTAATCCTGTCCATCAGCAGTGGTGTGAGAAGCGGGAGGTGTTTCCGGGCGCTGGCCAGCATGGTCAGCCCCCAGGTATCGATGTCGCCCCAATAGGCGGTCGCCCGATCTTTCAGCCATGTTGCGTTGAGCCAGGACAGGTTCAGGCCCGACCCAAGTACCGAGACCGTACCGGAGACCCTGGGCAACTGGTGAAGGCAGCGTTCGTTTTCAACCAGTATCAACCGTTCGCCAGGTAAAGGCGTGCTTTGGAGTTCGTGGGCCCGGACCCGCATTTGCGTGAAGGGCAACAACGAGCCATCAAGGTCGGCGACCAGTAACCAGTGGTGGCCGTCGTCTTCAGCGCCCAGAAAGGCTTCCAGCCCGGTTTCGCTGGCCTGGCCGTCGAACAGAATGTCCAGCATCAGCGTTACAAGCTGGCGGTTGCGCTCGAAGAACTTGCTGTCGGTGCCGGCAATAGACAGTGCCCTGAGGGGTTTTCCTTCGGCGCAGCCTGGCTGGAGCTGAAGGGCAACCTTGCCGCTGCGAATAACGTCGCTTTCCGGCTTATCCATGACCAGGCTGCGCCGGCGTATGATCAGTGAGTGAAATCGCGGGTCCAGAACAGAGGCGAGACGGCTGAGTGTGTCGTATTCCCGCCTGACTTCACTGCTGCCTGCGGCCTGCACCCACTGGCTGGGAGTGTCCAGTGTCCAGTGGGTGGGAATGTCGATGGCTTCGCTGGTGCTCTTGAAGCGGACCAGCTGCCACTGGACCTGCCCGGTGGTGACCTCCCGCCATTGCCGCAGGTGTTCTCGTACCTGTGTGACCTTCTCCCGTACCGTCGCGCCCGTGGGCTTGCCGATGGGGAGGGTTAATGGCCAGCCCTGAGGCCGGAGCAGGCGCTGTTCGCGCAGGTCCGCGTTCTGCCATTGGCGGGCCAGGCGGCTTGCCAGTTCAGCCGGGGATTTCATGGGCTTTCCGGGTCATTTTCTCCGCGTGGGCCTCCAGTTCTTCCCAGCTCAGTGAGGTAAGGGTGGCCCGCAGGTCCTTGCGGTGAACCAGGATGGCAGAGCTGGTGTGGGCCCGTAGCAGTCGCATCTCTTTGTTGGGCGTGACGAACAGTGGGTGCAGGCCAAACTCGTTGAGAGCCGAGATGATGCGGCCGGCTACGGCGTGGGAGCTCTTGGAGAAGGCCTCGTCCAGCACGATGGTTCCGAACAGTGGCTGGGTGGCGCCGTCCGGACAAAGCGCATAGCTCAGGGAGGCGGTAAGAATGTAGCTGGCGATGATTTCCTTTTCGCCGCCGCTGCCCCCCTGGGAGCCGGTGCGAGTCTCGATCACCGAGCCGGACTCGCGTTCCAGCACCGAAACTTCGAACTGCAGCCGGTAGCGCGGGTCCAGCAGAGCCCGGGCACCCACGGTGCGCTTGTTGTCTGCCGCGTCCCGCAGCAAGGCCACCATGTTTTGCAGAGCCTTGAAATGGCTTTCGCCCTGGTCGCCTTTCAGGGCATCCGCCCGCAGCTGCCGTTGTGCGCGCTCCAACCTGCGGAGGGATTCATGGGTAACCCGGCGGGGCTCCAGGCGCAGGTAGCGGCCAGGCTGGAAGTCGACCCGCCGCAGTGTGGCGTTCAGATCGGCGATACGTTCTTCAATGATGGCCACCTGGTTCTGTATGTGAGCCAGCAGTTGGGTCACGCCCTGATCCGACGACTGGTTCAGATAGCTGAGGAATCGCTCCAGCTTCTGGGGAAGGGCTTCTTCCTCCAGTACCCGCAGGCGTTCCAGGTATTCCGGAATGTCCTGGATATTACTGCCGGTTTCAATCAGCGCCCCGGTATCAATGGTGAGCGCCTTTTCCATCAGTTGGGTCAGGCTGAGTTCAAAACTCTGGATCTGTTTGCCCAGCTTCCCAATGACTTTGTCCAGTTGCTCTCGCTGGTCCCGCTCCAGGGCTTCCAGTCGTTCGTACTGGTCCGCTTTCGGGGTGCGGAAGTGTCTGGTTGCCAGGCTTTGCTGGTCGTCTGTGAGGCCATCGCCAAGCCGGTCCAGCAGTTCTGTGCAGCGGTCCGTGGCCTGGTTGCGCTTTTCTTTCAGCAGGGCGAGGGCGGTTTCCTGGTTCGACAGCTGTTGTCGGCCTTCTTCTAGTTGCTGGCGAACCGCTTCAAATTCCCCCCGTGCTTTTTCCACATCCGAGTCCGGAGCGGTCAGTGCTTCCAGCCGGCTTTGCAGGGCATCGAGTTCACGTTGTGCGCTGGGCAGGTTGATGGTGCTGAACTCGGTTTCGCCCAGGAGTTCGTAAAGCCTTATCTGATCATTTGTGTCCCTGAGATTACGGCGGGCTGATTCGAGTTGCCGCCCCAGAGCGTCCGCTTTCTTACGGGTTTCGCTCAGTTCGTTGTTGAGCGCGGAGAGACGGTCACGGTTGTTGAAGCCGGTCATCCAGCCCTTGTCGAGCCGCTGATTGTCCCGTTTTTCAAAATAGCCCTTCTTGCCGGACATCAGGCCCTGTTGGGTCATGCCATGGGGTGTCTGGCGCAGGGTTTCGGGAGAGTCCACGCAGTGTCGGTCGATTTCGGCCAACAATTGTTTCAGGGCTTCCCGGTGAGGATGGTCCTTGAAGTTCAGCTTGCGGGTGAAGCCATCCTTCATGAACTGTGCCGTGGCCTGGGGTGCCTGGGCTTCCAGCAGTCGCACATGAAGGCGGTTGTCACGGCTGTTGACCCTGTCCAGGGCCGATTGCATGGCGGCCGGTGGCACGAGCAGGCGCAGGCGGTGCCCGCCGATAGCCCGTTCAATGGCGCCACGCCAGTCACGTTCTTCGGCTTTGACTTCCACCAGTTCTGCCACGAACGGCAGAATGCTTTCGTCCAGGTTCAGGTCCCGGGCCAGTTCGCTGCGGAATTCCTGGTAACGTCCGTCGATGTTGGACCCGGGCCGGGCCTTGATGCGGTCGATTTCTTCGGTGATTTCCGTCAGGGTTTCATTGAGCTTACCGTGACGAAAACGCAGGTCGAGCAGGAATTCGTCCTGAGTGTCCGCAAGTTCGGACAGTTCGGCCAGCTTTGACTCACCGAGCTGGCGGTTCCGGGCCAGTGCTTCGGAGCTCAGTGTGCTGTCCAGGTCAAGCTTGCCGGTCAGGGTCTGGTAGTCCCTGGCGTGTCGGCCCCGTTCTCCTACCCAGCGCTTCTGTTGGGAGATCTGCTCCTTTAGCTGCTCTATGCTGGCACCACCGGCCTGCAGGTATATGTCTTTCAGGGTATCGGCTTTGCTGTTGAGTTGCTTAACATTGCTGCTCAATGACTCGAGGGTTTCTCTGCCCTTATCAAGCTGGCGTTCCAGGTCCTGTTTGCGGGTGCTCCACAGCTCGTAGCCGGTTTGTGCGAACCAGATCGGCAGGATGTCTTTCAATAACAGCTGCTGGTCAAGCTCTCTGGTGGCACTCTGGTGCTTTTCGTAGGTTTCCGCTATGGGTAGCAGCGACTGGTGTTGTTTTCGGGCGGTTTCCAGTTCGCTGTGGATCGCGGCCAGGTCGTCAAACTCACTGGCCACCTCTGCCGCCCGGTCGAACGCCGAGTGGTCATCCAGCACCAGTTCCCGGAAGATTTCGTCGATGCTGTTGAGCTGCTTCAGGCCCGCGGCGCGGTTGAGCAGAGTGAAGGCATTTTCCCCCACTTCAAAAAATCGCCGTACTTGGGCCAGGTAGGCTTTCTTACTGTCGTTGGCCTGTAAGCCTGGGTTATCCCCGGCGTGTTGCTTGAGCTCCCGGGCGCCACCCTCGTGGTGAATGGCCAGCCAGTTGTCCAGACTCTGGTCATCCCTTTCTGAAAACAGCCATAGGCGTTTCAGGTCGCTGGCGGCAGAGCTGCTGCCGTCGATCCAGAACAGCGCCCCGATGCGAATAGCGTTGTTACCGTTGGAGAAGCGGGCGCTCACGGCTGTTACGGTTTTACCAGCGCGTGCGATATGGCTGTTGTCGCCGGTATTGTTACCGGCACCGGATACGCCCCGAATATAGGAAATCAGGTCACGGTCGCTTTCATGGCCGCCAGTGGAGGCCAGGTTGTACCGGGGCTGGTGAGTCAACAGGGTCATCAACGCGTCCACCAGCGTGGTCTTGCCGCTGCCGGTGGGGCCGATAATGGCGGTGCCTTTCGGGTCGATCTCCGCGCAGTGCCGTCCACCGAAGGGCCCCCAGTTATACAGGTCCAGGTGGGTCAGGATATAGGCCGTGGGCGGCAGGATGTCAGCGGCAAAGAGGTCGGTCTGGGGCAGGCTCATACATCCTCTCCGTCAGCGTCTTGCGGGGCGGACTGGCCGGCCATTTGTCGGAAATGGTGGAGCAGGTTCTGCAGATTTTCCGGGTTCGCCAGGTGGGTGATGATAGGGCGAACGACCACCTGGTCGTTGGCGTCGATGTCCGAGACAATGCCGTGGCTCTTGAGGTTGTCCAGCAGGCTGCGCAGGCGTTTCTGGTCGCGGGTGTCGCTGCCGGTGTCGCCCAGGTACAGCTGCAGTTGGGGCAGTAGCTCATCCAGTTCCACAGTGGCTTCGCCGGCACCGAGACCGGTTTCCTGTTCGTGGGCGATAAAGTGCTGGCGTAGTATGGCCACCAGCAGGGACTGTTCCATGGTCAGACGCTGGCGGCGCACCAGGGGGTGGGACCACTCGTCGTCGTTTTCTTGGCCTTCGCTGAAGAGCCGGTCTGACACGACAAGGAAAGCCAGTCCACGTACGTCGTCCACTTTCAGGCGCAGGTCGAACGGTTCCAGGATCTGGTTGATCGCAGCGGTCTGGGTGGTGGCAACCTGGTAGAGGTTGGGCTTACGGTCTGCTTCCAGCAACCCGTATTTCAGCAGCTCCTGGGCGGTGGCTTTCACATTGCCGGGCGTGTAGTGGCTGGCCTCCGTCAGAGGCGTTTGCTGATCGACATGGGCCAGTGCCTCTGATGTCTGTTGCGGCTCGTCCCGGCCTTGTTGGTCGTCTGCCTGGCTTGTCAGGCGGTCAAAATAGTCAGACATGCGGGTTTACAGCTCCCAGTCGATGGCTTCTGCGTCTTGTCGGGTTAGCGCCAGTTGCGGCACGTGGAAGCGCAGCCGGTGTCCGTTGCTGTCGGTAATATCCACGGCTTCCCGGTCGTCGGTGATTTCCACCTCCGCCTCACGGGACATGGCCAGCCACAGGGCAATGGTTTCCAGGTCGTGAGTGGGCGGCAGGTGAGCCGCCAGGTCGCCGATGCTCATGGGGCGGTCGGTGACTTTCAGCAGTTCCAGGGTTTCCTGGTACAGGGCTTCCCGGTCAAGACCGTCAAATGCCCGCCAGAACTCTTCGTCGACGTCGTCGAGGTTGACGCCCTGATCGGTCAACTCGAGGCCTTGTGCCTGCTCTTCAGTGGCGGACTTGAATCTGAGCCGCTCAACCAGCGGCAGGCTGGAAACCGCCACGGCAATTGGCGGCAGAGGCGTGTCGCCTTTGCGGACCTTGTGGCTGGACCAGTCGATGTTAAGTGCGGTGTTCAGTATACCATTGAGCAGTTCGCCGACTCTGTGGTTCTCGGCGGCCAGCCCGGTTTTCAGGAACCCTTTGACGTCTTTTTCGCTGCGGGCCCGGGCGCGGATGACAGCAGCGGACTCCTGTATCAGCCGGATCACGAGCCAGCGCAATTCATCCTGTTGCTGTCGGGACAGGGCGTGGCGGGTTGCCGGATTCTTCAGGATGGTACGCAACCGGTGTTTCATGTTGTCCAGCTCGATGGAACGGCTAAGTTGCTCACTGAAGTTGTGGAATACCTTGCCCTCGGCGGTTTCCAGCAGGGTGTCGTGGCCGTCCAGCAAGCGGTCAACGATTTCGCCACGGTGATGCTGTTCGCTGACGATGGATTGGCGTAACTGACGGTCTGCGTCCCGATAGGAGTCCTCCACCCGGCGAAAGTCCGCTCGCAGACTGGTGGCAAGATTGTAGACTTCGCGGATGCCTTCTGCGGCTTCGGCCCCCTCCAGCACCTTGAATCGACCGGCTTCCACGTCGGCCAGTTCGTGCTCCAGGTCTCTTATTTTGCGGCGTATATGGTCCGCACGGCTTTGGGCATTCGGGTTCAGACGGGTTTCCAGGTTTTCAATTTCCCGCTGTACCGTGGCGAGGCGAGAGGCGGTGGACGTCATGATCTTTTCATCGAGGCCCTCAACAAAGGCCAGGGCTTTTTGCAGGGCATCGGTGGCCATCAGCCGGCCGTCCCGTTCCACTATCAGCCCTTTGCGAATCCAGGAACGTAGTTCTTTCCTGGCATCGGCTGCCGGGTCGTCGGGGGACAGCTTCAGGTCGTCGCTGTTGGCGTGTTCACGCAGGATATCCGTCAGCATTTGCTGGGCATCCTCGAACAGGATTTCTTCCCGGTTTGTTTCCATCAGTGCCTGCAGGCAACTAAGTACCAGGGGCCCGCGGGTGGCAGACAGAAGCTTCCAGGCCGGATGCTGGTGACGGGCCACCAGGTAGGAGCGGGTTCTCAGGTGGGTTTGTTCGTCCATCGGCAGTGTGCTTTTATCTGGTATCTGGATAACGGGTGGCAGCAAACAGGGCCTGATAATGGCATTTATATGGCGTTCATAATAGTACCGGTGTGATAGCGACCGTAACAACTTAATACCCATCAGACCACCACAGGGGCGGTTTCACCAGAGCGCTTTGTTATCCGGTGCCACCTTTATTCTCCAGGCCGACACCAGGCCGCCCTTGTCATTATCCACCCGGGTCACATACTCTGCTAGAGTCTGTGATTGAGGCAGGTGGTGAGCTGAGGTTGGGCACGGAGGGCATTCCCGTCGACTGGCTGGTGGTCATGCATCGCCTGCCAGGGACTGCGATGCTGGAAAAACAGATCAAGTCCTCAGCCGTGGAATACCAGCGCGTCACGGCGGCGGCCGACTTGCTTGCCCGTTTTTATCTGGATGCCGCAAGCGTCCGGCTCTCGGGGAACCAGTACCTGGAGCGCTTGCGGGAGGGCATCGACGATCACTACCAACAGTTGATTGATTACTCCCTTCCGGAGGACAGGGTCAAACGGGTCCGTGACCAGCAAATGACACTGATTGAAAAACACTCGGCGGTCTTTGCGGATCGCGCAAAGGCCGGCATCCTCGTTGAGGCCCATGGTGATTTGCGGCCGGAGCATGTCTGCCTGACCGAGCCACAGAACGGGCCAAGCTGGCGATCTGGCACCTGGACGACGATTTCCGCGAGAGGCGCGGGCCATGGCGGCAAAAAGCGCTGGATTACCTGAACATAGCCTCCGATTTCGGCAAAGGTGCTGGCGGCTGAAGCGATGGCGCCCAAGAAACCCGGATTCAGGACTCCAGATCTGTCACATCCCTGCCTTCATGCAATGCAGTGATGGTATCGGCTATGCCGGCAGTAATATCCACCAGCTCAACCTTGGTCTTCAGTGATTTGGACGGCAGTGACGGAGTGACCGTATTGCCGAGAATCACCCGGGACAATGCCGACGAAGACAGTTTTTCCCCGGTATCCTGAGTGAACACAGCGTGCGTGGCGATGGCGATCACGTCCTCCGCGCCCTGGTCTTTGAACGCTTCCGCAGCCCGCTGCATGGTGCCTCCTCCTGCGATCAGGTCGTCCAGGATCAGCACGGTGCGGTTGCGGATATCGCCAACCACGGCAGAACCGCTCATTTCGCCCTGGCTGCGATGCTTCTCCATAAATGCGCTGCCGACGGGGCGCTCCAGCCGATTCGCCAATGACTCGCGGAACAGTTCCGCACGCTTTACGCCCCCTATATCCGGGGACGCTACGGTGATTTCCCTGTCCCCGAGTTCCGGCAGGAGGTAGTCGATGAACGCTTCCCTGGCGCTCAAATGCACTGTCGGGCAGCGAAAGGCATTTTCGAAAGCGGCGCGGTTGTGAACGTCCACGGTCACCATGGTGTCGATCGTCACAGCCTCGAAGAGCTGGGCGACATAGCGGGTGGTGACAGGATCATGGGGCTTGGTTCTCCTGTCCTTGCGGGAGTAAGAAAGGTAGGGCGCCACGACATTGATTCGGCCGGCGCCAGCGTCCCGAAGACTGGCCAGTAAAAACAGCAGACGCACGAGCTTGTCGTTGGTGCTGAGGCCATCGCTGCTGTTGAGGGACTGGACCACGAATACATCCCGGTTGCGAACCGTCTCCAGCGTGCGGATCTTGTGCTCGCCGTCTTCGAAATCCCGTTCCTCATGTTTGCCCAGGGGTACGCCCAGGTGGGCGGCCACTTGCGAGGCAAAGTCGCTGCCGCAATCAAGACTGAAGAGTGCTATTCGGTCATCCGGTTTCATGGGGCAAGTCCGTTCGCTTTGGCTGAGGGTATCAACTGCTCTTTTAACTCTAGTCAAAATGCGGATAAAGATATACGAGGCCGAGTTTTCGATCTCTTCATCCCGCTTTCCATCGTCTGGCGTAATCCCGGCCTGATGTGCTTCAATGATCGGTAACTAATCAAGTCAGTCGGCAAGGCTGTCTTTGATACCTCGGCGCCTGGTCAACAACAATGAGCACAGACGATAAGATGGTCAAACGCCGGCGCTCTGCTCTACGTGGCCGTCAACTGGAACCGGCGGTACTGTCGGAGCTGCGGGACCTGATCGGTGACGAACGTGTTGATTCGTCATTGCGGGACCGCGATCGCCTTATCGAGCACCTGCATGTACTGCAGGACGCAGACGGTTACCTCTCCATGCCCCGCCTTCGGGCCCTTGCCGCTTTCATGAACCTGCCCATGGCCGCCGTCTATGAAACGGCGACTTTCTACGCCCATTTCGACGTCATTCATGATGAACAAGCCCCACCGCCTGAGATAACTCTGCGGGCGTGTGACTCGCTTTCGTGCCAACTGGCGGGCGCAGGCGCACTGCACGAGGCGCTGGCTGATGGGGCTGACCCGAGCCAGGTGCGCGTGGTCCTCGCGCCCTGCATGGGGCGCTGCGAGACAGCACCCGTGGTGGCCGTGGGACAACATCATGTAGGCAACGCCACTGTTGAGACGGTCGGCGCGGCAGTCGAACAAAAGCAGATTCAACCCGACGACATCCATTGGCAGAAGCTGGCGGATTACCGCTCGGTAGGTGGTTACCAGTTGCTGAAGGATTGCCGAGACGGTCAGGTTACTGTCGAGTCCCTCGCGGAAGAACTTCAACAGGCAGGCCTGCGCGGCCTGGGCGGCGCCGGATTTCCAACATTCCGTAAATGGCAGGCCGTGCGGGCCGAACCGGGGCCCCGTTATGCGGTGATTAACGCGGATGAAGGAGAGCCGGGTACCTTCAAAGATCGTTATTACCTGGAACGAGAACCCCACGTCTTCCTGGAAGGTGCACTGGTTAGCGCCTGGGCGGTTGAGGCGAAGGCCCTCTACATCTACCTGCGCGATGAGTATCCAGGCCTCCTCGGTGTGCTGAAAGACGCCGTTGCCGAACTGGAAGCTGCCGGCATCGTAGAACCCGGCTTTGTAATCCTACGCCGGGGCGCGGGCGCGTACATTTGCGGCGAGGAATCTGCCCTGATCGAGTCCCTGGAAGGCAAACCCGGCAAGCCACGCCATCGCCCGCCGTTCGTAGCCCAGAAGGGATTGTTTAACCAGCCCACACTCGTTAACAACGTCGAGACCGTTTACTGGATTCCCCGCATCCACGCCCAGGGCGCCGACTGGTTCGCGAGCCAGGGCCGGCATGGTCGCAAGGGGCTTCGCAGCTTTTCGGTGTCAGGACGGGTTGCTCGGCCCGGTGTGCACGTCGCACCCGCTGGCATCACCCTCAATGAATTGATCGAGGAATACTGCGGTGGCATGGCCGAAGGGCATGGGCTCCTGGCCTATCTGCCCGGCGGGGCCTCCGGCGGCATACTGCCGGCCAGCAAAGCCGATATTCCGCTGGATTTCGACACCCTGCAGGAGCACGGCTGCTTTATCGGCTCCGCTGCCGTGATCGTTCTGTCGGATCAGGATGATTTGCAGGCTGCGGCTGCCAACCTGTTGGGATTCTTTGCGGATGAGTCCTGCGGCCAATGCACGCCCTGCCGTGTGGGCACCGAGAAAATGCTCACCTTGCTGGAGCGGGATACCTGGGATGAACAGACGCTCCAGCAGCTGGCCGGAGTGATGGCGGATGCGTCCATCTGCGGTCTCGGCCAGGCCGCACCCAATCCGGTGCTGAGCCTGCTGCGGGACTTCCGCAGCGAACTCGCCAGCAGCAACCTGATCGCGAAAGGTTAGGGGAGGCAGCCATGAGTGATGCGACCACAAGCTTCACCCTGACACTGGACGACGTAGAAGTGCAGGCTTACCCCGGCGAAACCCTGTGGCAAGTGGCCAAGCGCGCCGGCGAGACTATCCCGCACTTGTGCTTCAAAGACGCCCCGGGTTACCGAGCGGACGGCAATTGCCGCGCCTGCATGGTGGAAGTGGAGGGTGAGCGGGTGCTCGCCGCAAGCTGTATTCGCGAGGCAGTGCCCGGCATGGTGGTGCGAAGCGCTGGCTCCGCCCGTGCCCAGGAAGCCAGAAGAGCGGTGCTGGAATTGTTACTGGCCGATCAACCTGCGCAAGATAGCAGCCCCGATCGTTCAAGCCACTTATGGGAAACGGCGGATCAACTGGCGATTGATGTCGGGGATGTGCGCCAGCGCCTCCCGGCCCGTTCAGAGCGCAACGAGCCAACGGTTCACCATGTAGAGCCCCGATCGGATTCGCTGGCCCACGCCCGGGGCCATGACGCCACGCACTCTGCCATGAACGTGAATCTGGACGCCTGCATCACCTGCGGATTGTGCGAGCGGGCCTGTCGGGAAGTGCAGGGCAACGACGTGATTGGGCTGGCGCACCGTGGTGCAGAGTCCAAGGTAGTGTTTGATTTCGATGATCCCATGGGCGACAGCACCTGTGTGGCCTGTGGCGAATGCGTGCAGGCCTGCCCGACGGGTGCGCTCATGCCCGCCACCCTGATCGATGCCCAGGGCCGCGGAGACTCCGCCACGGCCGACCGCACCGTGGACTCCGTTTGTCCCTATTGCGGCGTGGGCTGCCAACTGACCTATCACGTGAAAGACGAGCCTGCGCCAGCCGAATCCGAAATAGGCGAGCAGCGAGGACGTATTCTCTTTGTGGAGGGCAAAGACGGCCCCTCAAATCAGGGCCGGCTCTGCGTGAAAGGCCGTTTTGGCTTCGATTATCCCTCGCACCCGGCGCGGCTTACTAGGCCGCTGATCCGCCGGGAGGGCGTTCCCAAGGGCCTCGACCCGGACTTTGATCCGGCCAATCCGTTGACGCACTTCCGGGAGGCAAGTTGGGAAGAAGCGCTGGATCTGGCGGCAGGGGGATTGACCCAACTTAAAACACAACACGGACCGGATGCGCTCGCCGGTTTCGGCAGTGCCAAGTGCTCCAACGAAGAAGCCTGGCTGTTCCAGAAGCTGGTGCGCACCGGTTTCGGCTCCAACCACGTTGATCACTGCACCCGGCTTTGCCACGCCAGCTCCGTGGCCGCATTGATGGAATGCCTGGGCTCTGGCGCCGTGACCGCCTCCTTCATGCAGGCGCTTGAGGCGGATGTGGTCATCCTCACCGGCTGCAACCCGGCGGTAAACCATCCGGTGGCCGCCACCTACTTCAAGCAGGCGGCACGCAACGGCACCAGGCTGATCATCATCGATCCCCGGGGGCAGGCGCTGGATGCCTATGCCTGGCGCAGCCTGCGTTTCTCGCCGGGTGGCGACGTGTCACTGTTCAACGCCATGCTCAATGTGATTATCAGCGAAGGACTCTTCGACCAGGCTTACATTGACGCCCACACCGAGGGCTTCGAGGCGCTGGCGGCTAGCGTTGAGGGCATGACTCCGGAGGTGATGAGCCCGGTCTGCGGCGTGGAGCCCGACACCATTCGTGAAGTGGCCCGAGCCTACGCCAAGGCTGATAAAGCGATGATTTTCTGGGGCATGGGTATCTCCCAACACGTGCACGGCACCGACAACGCCCGATGTCTGATTTCCCTGGCGCTCACATGCGGCCACACCGGCCGGCCCGGTACCGGCCTGCACCCGTTGCGGGGGCAGAACAACGTGCAGGGCGCCTCCGATGCCGGTTTGATCCCCATGGTACTGCCCGATTACCAACCCGTGGGAGACGCCCAACTACGCGCCGCCTTCGAAGAACTCTGGGATACCGAACTGGACCCGGAGCCTGGGCTCACCGTGGTGGAGATTATGGACGCCATCAAGGCGGGCACCATCAAGGGCATGTACATCCTCGGCGAAAACCCCGCGATGTCCGACCCGGACCTGACCCATGCCCGGGCCGCGCTTGCTGCCTTGAAGCACCTGGTGGTGCAGGATCTGTTCGTCACCGAGACCGCCCAGTTCGCCGACGTTATCCTGCCCGCCGCCGCCTGGTCGGAAAAGTCCGGCACCGTCACCAACACCAACCGGCAGGTGCAAATGGGCTGTGCCGCACTGGCGCCGCCAGGCGAGGCAAAGGCCGATTGGTGGATTATTCAGGAAATGGCCCGGCGTTTCGGGCTGGCCTGGAACTATGCCGGCCCAGAGCAAGTGTTTGAAGAAATGAAGCAGGGCATGCACTCACTTGATCATATCTCCTGGTCTCGCCTGGAGCGCGAGGGATCGGTTACCTATCCATGCCCCGCGGATGATGCCCCGGGCCAGGACGTTGTGTTCTCCGATGCCTTCCCGCGCACAGGAGGACTTGCAAGGTTCTCACCGGCCAGCCCGCTGCCGCCGGACGAGCCAGTGGATGAGGCTTATCCCATCGTGTTGACCACCGGGCGATTGCTGGAGCACTGGCACACCGGCGCCATGACTCGTCGCAGCCGGGTGCTGGACGAGCGGGAGCCGGAAGCGGCAGCCTATCTGGCGCCAGCGGAGCTGGACCGTATGGGCGTAACCTCGGGCAATGACATTCAAATTGCCACCCGGCGCGGCACCATCACCCTGACGGCACGTGCCGATCAGACCATGCCCGAGGGCATGGTGTTCGTCCCCTTCGCCTTTGTGGAGGCGGCAGCGAACGTGCTCACCAACCCGGCCCTGGACCCCTTCGGGAAGATCCCGGAGTTCAAGTATGCAGCCTGCAAGTTGAGCCCGGCGTAGCTTCCCAGGCAAACAGACCCCTTCCGAACGACGTTCATTGTCGCATCGCGTCTGTAAAGTTTGCGCGGGTAGTCTAGAATAACGCCAAAATTCCGAGATCTTTCAGGTAGATAAAATGCCAAAGTTTTTGCATACGGCAGACTGGCAGATGGGCCGGGCCTTTAGCCGTTTCGAGACCGAAGACGGTGCAGCCCTGGTCGAGGCCCGGTTCGAGGCCATTGAAACACTTGCTCAACTGGCCAACGAAAATCAGTGCGATGCGGTATTGGTGGCAGGTGACGTCTTTGATGCCCAAACGGTCTCCGATCGCACGATCCGGCGAGTATTCAACGCCACCAAGGGGTTTGTTGGTCCCTGGGTAATGCTGCCAGGCAACCACGATGCCGCCCTGGTAGAGAGCGTATGGACACGAGCCCAGCGCCTGGGGGCGGTGCCGGAGAACGTCCATCTGGCGCTACAGCCGGGCGTGATTGATCTGGAACCCCAGCGCCTCAGCATCCTCTGCGCGCCACTGACACAGCGCCATACTTACGGCGATCTGACCGAGCCATTCAGCGGCTACGAAACACCGGAAGGTTTTCTCAGAGTCGGCCTGGCCCACGGCAGCGTCCAGGGCCTGTTGCCAGACGAGATTGATTCCACCAACCCCATCGCGCCAGACCGTGCGAAAGCCAGCAGGCTCGATTACCTCGCTCTGGGCGACTGGCATGGCACCAAGCAGATCGATGAACGCACCTGGTACAGCGGGACGCCCGAGCCGGAACGATTCCGGAACAACGAAGCGGGGAATGCCCTGATCGTTGAAGTGTCCGAACCCGGAGCAACCCCGAAAGTAACCTCACTCCCAACGGGGCGGTATCAGTGGCACCAGTGGCGGGAAACCCTGGCGGTCCACTCCGATCTTGAGCAATTGCTGGAGCGTTTGAACACCTTGCCCGAATCCGCTGTTGTCGATCTGCGCCTTGAAGGCTCTGTGACCCTGGCCGGCGAAGAAACCCTGTTGAAGGCCTTGTCGGTTGCCGAAGCGCGATTCCGCAGCCTTCGCTGTGAGCGGAGCGGGCTTCAGCTTACACCCACGGATGAAGACATCGCGGCCCTGAAAGCCGACGGCTATGTGGGCGAGGTGGTTGAGAGCCTGCGAGAGCGGCAAGAAGGGGCCCAGGACGATGTCGCCCGGGATGCCCTGGCGATTCTGGCGGGTCTGCTCAGGGAACGGGAACAGGAGGTGGGGCAATGAAGCTGCAGCGAATGCGCATTGAACAGCTGCGCCAGTTCCGCAAACCCTTTGTTCTGGACAACCTGCAACCCGGCCTCAACCTGATCCACGGCCCCAACGAGTCCGGCAAAAGCACCCTGGTACGTGCGATCCGTGCCGCGTTTTTCGAGCGCTATCGTTCAACGGCCGTAGACGACCTGCGCCCATGGGGCGACTCCGCCGCGGCGCCCACCATCGAGCTGGATTTCGAGCACGACAACCGCACCTGGCGGCTCACCAAAAGCTTTCTCCAGCGCAAACGGTGCGACCTCGTTGTCGGCACCGAGACCTACAGTGAAGACGACGCGGAAGAAAAACTGGCTGAATTACTGGGCTACCAGTACCCGAAACGTGGCGCCAGCAAAGCCGAACACTGGGGCATACCGGGACTGCTCTGGGTGGAGCAGGGCACCGGGCAGGACATCGAACAGGCCATCGAACATGCCGGTGATCACCTGAAGTCCGCCCTGAATTCCATGGTCGGAGAGGTGGCCAGCTCCGGAGGCGATGACCTGATCGAGACGGTTCGCAGCCAGCGGGACACCCTGCTGACCGGCACCGGCAAGCCCCGGGGCGATTACCTGAAACTGGAAAAAGACCGCGCTCAGTACGAACCTGAAATTGAAGAGCTGAAGGAGCGGGTGCACAAATACCAGGAGCAGGTCGACCGGCTTGGCAAACTGGCCCAGGACTATGATCAGGCCGAGGCCGAGCGCCCGTGGGAGGATGCCCAGCGCCAGTTGGAGGAAGCCCGGGTGCGTTATCAGCAGGTTGAGCGCCTGGAGCAACAACAGAACCAGGAGAAAGCCACGCTCAACCAGCTACAGCAAAACCACCGCCTGCTGCAGCAGAACAAGGAACACCTGGAAGGGCTCAGTCGCCAGCTTGAAGGCCGAAAAGCCGAGCTGGATCGTGCCGAGCGCGATCTCTCCGTGGCAGAAGCGCAAACGCCGGCAGTCACAGGCCGTTTAACCGAAGCCAGAACCGCCTATGAGCAAGCGGAAAAACAACGCAAACTGGCGGGCTTACTGCAAACCCGGCAGCGGCTGGAACAGGATGTCCGCCGGCTTGAACAACAAAGACAGGTGCTGACCCAGAACCTTGCCAAAGCAAAGGAATACCACCAGCAGTTGGAGCAAGCCAGGCAACAGGCCAGGGAAAACCGCATCGATTCAGAGTTGGTCAAAAAACTGCGAACAACCGGCAACCAGCTGAACGAAGAGACCATTCGCTCACGGACCATCGCCACCCGATTGAGCTGGCAACTGGATGCTGGCGCATCACTGACGCTGAACGAAGAATCGCTTACCGGGCAAGGCGAGCAGCAGCTTCTGGAAGAATCGACCCTGGTGATTCCGGGTGTTGGCACCCTGGGCATAACGCCGGGCGGGGAAGAGCTGGCCAGCACCCGAAGGAAGCTAAAAGCACTTGAGGAAGACCTGAAAGAGCAGCTGAAGACCCTTGGCGTGGAATCCGTCCAACGGGCGGAGGATCGCCTTTCCGCCTTTGAAAGTGCCGGAAGAGCCGTGAAACATGCCGACGAGCTGTTCAAATCTCTGGCACCGGCCGGCCTTGAGCAACTTGCCTCCGACCAGAAAGAGGCGGAAGGCGAGCTGGAGAAAGCCAAAACACAACTGGAAGCCACTCCCACATCGGATCCGAAAGAGGGCGTGCCGGCCCTGGAAGAAGCGGAGGCGGCGTTCACCCGGGCTGGCACCGCCCTGGATAAAGCCGAATCCGATGAGCGCGTGCATCAGTCCAGCCTGTCTGGCCTGAAACAGGCCCGTGACAACGCCAAAACCGAATGGCAGCGGCTGGCGGATGAAGAAAAGAGCCCGGAACGCCAGCAGCAACTCCGCCAGATAACCACCGACCTGGCGAACATCGAAAAACAGCAGGCCGAACTGCAAGCCAGCCTCGAACGCCGCGAACGGGAAATCCGCGAAGCCCGCCCGGAGTTTCTCCGGCAGGACATCGAACGCTACCAGAATGCGGTCAATCAGCTGCGCCAGACCCAGGAAAACCGGGGCCGCGAACTCCGTGATATCAAAGTCAGGCTCGAAGCCTGGGGCGCGGAAGGGCTGGAAGAACAGCTCAACGAGAAAGAGGCGGAGTACGACCAGTGCAACCGCCGCTATCAGGAATTGCACCGCCGCGCCCAGGCGCTGGATCTGCTGCTGAACCTGCTCACCGAAAAGCGCCAGGCCCTGACGCGTCGACTGCAGGCGCCGCTGCAAAAACACCTCAACCATTACCTTTCAGTGCTGTTTCCGGATGCGTCGCTGGAAGTGGACGAACAGCTACGCCCGGGCACCTTCAGCCGGGGCAGCGAACTGGGGCAGATCACTGAACTGAGTTTTGGCGCCCGGGAACAGATGGGCCTGATCAGCCGTCTGGCCTATGCCGATCTGCTTCGCGAAGCAGGCAGGCCAACGCTGGTCATCCTGGACGACACCCTGGTGCACAGTGACAGCGACCGCCTGGAAGACATGAAACGAATCCTGTTCGATGCGGCCAGCCGGCATCAGATACTGCTGTTTACCTGCCATCCGGAGAAGTGGCAGGACCTGGGGGTGCCGCCTGTGGATATTCAGGCATCGAAGGAGCTGAGCGCTTAGCTGGTATGCTCATTATGGATTATGTGGACCGGTGCACTTGAGTTTGGTTAATGTGCAAATAGATCGAAAGCAAATGGTTTTGTCACGAGAAAGGGGAGTTTAGCCAAAATGGATTCACTGGAAGAGTTGCGCCTGAAATTGAAGCAATTTGCTGAAGAACGCGATTGGCGCCAGTTCCACTCACCGAAAAACCTGACCATGGCCCTCTGTGGTGAGGCGGGTGAGTTGTCGGAGCAATTCCAGTGGCTTAGCGAAGACGACTCGAAAAACCTCAGTGAAAAACGTTTGGCAGCAGTCAAAGACGAAATTGCGGACATCCAGCTGTATCTTGTTCTCCTGGCAGATTCTTTGGGCGTCGATATTGCTGAAGAATCTGCTCGGAAAATAGAGGCAAACGCTCTTAAATACCCTGTTGCCAAAGCTAAAGGTAGGTCGAATAAATATAACGAGTTGTAGGAGGTATTTGTGATCGTTTATTCGGCTTCCAAGGCGGAATTTGTTGAACACGTTAGGTTCAATCAGATCGAGAAGGTTATCGAGGAAGAGGTCTGGAGAAAGCTCAAAAGAAAGACTCCAAAATCTGAAATTGCCTCCTGGAAGAATTCGCTCCAGTGCATGTTCAACGCATTGTTGGATCAGGGGATACCACCGTCTGCCGGTGTTGCGATTGAGTATACGATTCCACTAACCAATCGCCGAGTGGATTTTATCCTTACGGGCAAAGATGCAGCGCGCAATGACACTGCAATAATCGTTGAACTGAAACAGTGGTCCGAAGCAGAGGTTACGGACAAAGACGCAATTGTCAGAACGTTCCTGAACGGGTCCATCCGCGAAGTAAACCATCCTTCCTACCAGGCCTGGTCATATTCAGCTCTGATTGAGGACTATAACGAAACGGTCCGGGAAGAACGCATCGGCCTTCAGCCGTGCGCCTATCTGCACAATATGGATAGTGGTCTGGCCATTAACGATTCTCGCTATTCTGAGCACACCGAAAGAGCGCCAGTTTATATTTCAAGCGATGCGAAAAAGTTGTCGGATTTTCTCAGGCGAAATATCCGGTATGGCGACAGCGACAACATCATGTATCGAATTGAACATGGTGTAATCAAACCGTCAAAAGGGCTTGCTGACGCCCTTGCCTCAATGCTTCGTGGGAATAGGGAATTCATTCTGCTGGATGAGCAGAAACTTGTTTACGAGACCGCGCTGGAGCTGGCGGAAAGAGGGCGCGAAAATCCAAAACAGACGTTCATCGTGAAGGGTGGACCGGGTACGGGTAAATCGGTTGTTGCAATTAACCTTATCGTTGAAGCAACCAATAGGGAGATGCTGACCCAGTTCGTCAGCAAGAACGCCGCACCCCGGGAAGTTTTCAAGGCACGCCTGACAGGTACTATGCGCAAAACCCACATCGATAACCTGTTTCGCGGTTCTGGAGGCTATACAGACACCGAGAATAACTTCTTTGATTTGCTGGTCGTTGATGAGGCCCACAGGTTAAACGAAAAATCTGGCCTTTACGGGAACCTGGGGGAGAACCAGATAAAAGAGCTGATAACCAGCGCCCGAACCTCGATTTTCTTTATTGATGAAGATCAGCGCGTCACGCTCTCGGATATCGGCACGGTGGAAGAGATCCGGCATTTTGCGAGGCAACTGGGTTCAGAGGTAACTGTCCTCGAATTGAGTTCACAATTCCGTTGTAACGGTTCTGACGGCTATCTGGCGTGGGTTGATCATGTCCTTCAGGTCAGGGAAACCGCAAACACAACGCTGGATGGCGTCGACTATGATTTTCAGGTTTTTGACGATCCGAACGAGCTGCGAAACGTTATTGAACAGAGAAATCGCCGCGCCAACAAGGCTCGGCTGGTAGCCGGATATTGCTGGGACTGGAAGAGCAAGAAGGATCCAGGCAGTTTTGATATTGAACTCCCTGAGCATGATTTCAGGGCAAGATGGAATCTGGACAAGGACGGGCCCAAATGGCTCATCGCTCAGGATTCGATAAGTGAGATTGGCTGTATCCATACCTGCCAGGGGCTGGAGCTCGACTACGTAGGCGTGATTATCGGAGATGATTTTGTGATCCGTGATGGCGTTGCGGTCACAAACGCTGGCGCGCGCTCAAAATCGGATCGGTCTGTTCGTGGATACAAAAAAAGGCTGAAAGAGGATCGGGAGAGCGCCCTCGCGGATGCTGACATGATCATCAAGAACACCTATCGCACTCTGATGACCCGGGGTATGAAAGGTTGTTACGTCTACTCAGCAGATGCAGAAACCAGAGAGCACTTTCGCAGCTTTGCCGAAACCCAGATCACTGAACAGACGGATGAAGTTTCTGCCCAGCCAGTTCCGTATGAGGTGGTTGATTACGAATCAGCAACCCCTTATGACGGTTTTGTGCCTCTATACGACCTGCAGGCAGCAGCTGGCGAATTTAGTGAATTCCAGTTGCCCGCCGAAGAGGTTCAGTGGGTAAATCTGCCTGAACATTTTGCCACCAGGCCAGGTCAGTTTGTTGCGCAGGTTGTTGGCGAATCGATGAATAAGCGCATACCCAATGGCGCTTGGTGCCTCTTTAACGCGAACCCAGGAGGAACGCGAAATGGCAAGATAGTCTTGGTGCAACATCGGGCTATTGAAGACCCTGATAACGGCAGTTGCCTCACCGTTAAACTGTATCGCAGTGAAAAAACGATGTCCGGCGATGAACTCGTTAACGAAAAAGTCATCTTGATGCCGGTCACTAGCGCGTATGGTTATCAAGATATCGTGATTGAAGACGATGATCTTCACGACTTGAGAGTCGTTGGAGAGTTTGTTGCGGTATTGGCCTGAGACCCGTTATTCAAAAAAACACTCCTGCATCTTGAAGGGAAGTTCCAGAGTAGATCTCCCAAGTTTGTTGGCGACGACCTGTCCGCCTGGTAGCCTGGTCTAGACCGACTTCAGGCTAATTAGTCGCAAGGGAACTATTTAATGCAGGATACGCTGAGTTATTACGACAGCAATGCCGATGACTTTGTGGAGTCTACGTTTGAGGTCAGCATGGAAGACCTATACCGAGAGTTCTTGCCACAAGTTCCTGAAGGTGGACACATTCTCGATGCCGGCTGTGGTTCGGGTCGAGATGCTTTGTTTTTCAAAAAGAATGGCTACCGCGTTTCTGCTTTCGATGGCTCAAAAGCCATTACCTCTCTTGCCCGCCAAAAGACCGGGTTGCCAATTCAGCACAGGTCCTTTTCAGACGTTCAAGAATCCATTACGTATGACGGCATTTGGGCCTGCGCCAGCCTTTTGCATTTGCCTCTCGTTGAAGTGCCAAGAGCTATTGAACGGTTATGGCATGCCCTGAAACCGGATGGCGTTTTCTATATGAGTTTCAAGATTGGCCAGGGGGAACGTGACCACAATGGCCGGCACTTTACTGATGCTGACGAGTCGATTGCCCAGCAGTGGATTCAGGACCTGACAGACTTTGAATCTTGCCAGATGTGGCGCACTGATGATCAGCGTCCTGATAGGGATGAGCAGTGGTTGAACATTCTTCTGACCAAGGCGCCGGCTTCCCACAAAAAGCTGACGACGGGCGGGAAAGAACATCATTTCCTACCCAAGCTTTGCCAGGCAATTAAAGCTGCTGATCAGGTAGATATGGCGGTAGCTTTTGTTAAAACCACCGGTTTAAATCTCTTGTTCCCGGATTTGGTGAGCGCGCTGCAACGAACTCCTGATCCGACTCGCATCCGCATTCTCACCAGTGATTATTTGGACATTACCGACACAGAGGCCCTTCGAAAGCTTGTTCTGTTGCATGACCATGGCGCTCAGGTGCGTGTCTATCAGAGCAAAGGGAGTAGCTTTCATTTGAAAGCTTACCTGTTCGCTGGCCATGTTGAGAATCAGCAAATGTGGGGCAGGGCGTTCATCGGCTCTAGCAATATCAGCCGACAAGCGCTGCAGGACGGGTTGGAATGGAACTATCAAGTGGATTTCCCGCCCGACTCTGGGTACCTCGAGGCTGCCAGCAGATTCGATGAACTGCTCAAGCACCCAAATGTGGTCGATCTCACCGACGACTGGATTGATGAGTACGAAAAACGGAGAAAGCCACCAGAACAGTCACTGGAACCTGGCAGTGATGAGAAACAGGAAGTTCCAACACCTAATGAAGTGCAACAAGAAGCGCTAGAGGCACTCGATCAAACCCGAGCGGAAGACTATCGCAGAGGTTTGGTCGTGTTAGCAACGGGCTTAGGTAAGACCTGGCTATCTGCGTTTGATGCCATTCAAATGGGTGCGCGTCGAATTCTTTTTGTCGCCCACCGCGAAGAAATTCTTTATCAGGCGGCTGAAACCTACTTGCGGATCAAGCCGAATAGCCGCGTTGGCTTTTACATGGGTAAGCAGCGCGATCGGACGGTGGATATCCTTTGTGCTTCGGTACAGACACTCGGCAAAGAAACCCATCTGGAACGATTCGACCCACGCCATTTCGATTACATCGTTGTCGATGAATTCCACCATGCCGCCGCGCCTGTCTATCATCGGCTTCTGAATTATTTCGCGCCCCAGTTTCTACTGGGATTAACGGCGACGCCAGATCGCACGGACCGCTCCGATATCTTGTCGTTATGCGATGACAACCTGGTATTCGAGTATCCGTTGTTCGAGGGCGTTAAGGGACAATTCCTGGTGCCGTTTCACTACTACGGCATCTACGACGAGACTGTCGATTACACCGAGATCCCCTGGCGTAACGGAAAGTTCGATCCCAATCTGCTCGCGAATAAACTGGCTACATACGGGCGTGCCAAACACGTGCACAGGGTATGGGGCGAGCAGAAGCAAAGCCGGACTTTGGCGTTTTGTGTTTCGCGGGTTCATGCCGATTTCATGGCAGATCAATTTTCTAGAAAGGGCGTAAGGTCTGCAGCCGTCCACGGTGAATCAGAGATGTCCCGTGGCGAGGCCTTGGAGAAGTTGGAGAACGGTCAGCTCGATGTGATTTTTTCCGTTGACCTGTTCAACGAGGGTGTCGATCTGCCCGCTATTGATACGGTGCTGCTCTTGCGCCCAACGGAATCCAAGATCCTTTTCCTCCAGCAGATCGGTCGGGGCCTACGGAAAAGCGCAGCCACTGGCAAAGACAAGCTTGTGATTTTGGATTTTGTTGGTAACCACCAGAGTTTCCTGCACAAACCTCAGGCGCTTATTGGCCAGGCGATGAATCACCGACAGTTAGCGGAGTTTGCCAGGAAAGCTGAAAAGAACCAGCTGGACCTGCCAGACGGTTGCTTCATCAATTACGATTTAGAGGTAATCGACTTCCTGAAAGGTCTTGATCATCAGGGCGCTGAAAAAGACTATCAGGCATTGAAAGATACACTTGGTCGTCGCCCTACACTCACCGAGTACTATCATTTCGGTGCCAGTATCGCTAAAACCCGCAAGTTGCACGGAAGCTGGTTTGGATTGGTTCGAGATATGGAAGATCTCACCGAGATTGAGACAGTACTCTTGTCCCGCTACGAAAGCTTTTTGCTGGAAGTTGAAACGACGGCCATGAGCAAATCATTCAAAATGATATTGCTAGACGCGTTCCAACAGTTAGGCGGATGGCGTAGTCCACCAAAGCTCTCAAAACTGGCCCAAACGTCCTGGGAGACACTGAAACGCCGCCCGAGGCTTTATCAAGAAATTGCTGCTTCAGTAAAAGACGTTGATGGTTCCTCGGCAGAATGGCAGCAATACTGGAAGAAGAACCCTGTCGATCATTGGACCAATAAGTCCCCAGCTGTTTTTGAGATCGAGAGCGATCACTTTAAGCCCGTCATTGGGCTGGAAGGTGAACAGATACCGCCTTTCGAGGAGATGGTGCAGGAGCTAATTGATTATCGCCTGGCTTCCTACGAAGCAAGGCAGTCTTCCAAGCAAGAGCAGCCATTTAGTGAAAATGTTGTCCCGATCACTCCTTCTGGAACGGAGTTGCCTTATTTCCCATCCTTGAAGATCGCATGTGGCCACTTTAGAAGCAGTAACGCCGAAGAACCGGACTACAGGTCCATCGGATTGGGACACGGGCGAATAGAGCCAAATCGTCATTTCATTGCCAGAGCGTCAGGTAACTCAATGAATGGCGGTAAACAGCCAATTCATGATGGTGATTATCTGTTGCTTGAGCAGATAAACCCCGATCAAGCCGGATCGATCACTGGGAAAACGCTCGCGATTGAACGGGTGGATGAGGCAGGCGACACGCAATATCTTCTTCGGACGGTTCGTAAATCCCCCGTAGGTGAGTATCGGCTCGAAGCTGCTAACCCAGAGTATGAAGATATTATTGTTACTCCAGAGCTTCTCGAGCAGTTTCGAACGTTCGCACGCTTTTGCGAGATTGTCGATCCACTGGAAATGGCTGTCGGACAGGAAATCCCGAGAGAGGAGATTCCGGAGTTATTCGGGGCGACTTTTAATCCTGGCAATTGGCAAAGTGGTCACGTCTTTCTGAAAGATGCGAACGCCCATATTTTGTTGGTGACGTTAAACAAGCAGGGTAAAGGGGTTCAGCATCGCTACGTTGATCACTGGATAGATGAACACACATTCCACTGGCAGAGCCAGAACTCGGCTACGCCTGAAAGCAAGCGGGGACGAGAGTTGATCAACCACAAAAAGCTCGGTCTCTCAGTGCACTTATTTGTCCGCGAAAATAAGCTGCGTAATGGTAAAGCTGCTCCTTTCACTTATTTCGGCCCGGTTGAGTATCAGAACCATGAGGGGAGTAGGCCAATGAGCGTGACATTCAGGCTTAGTTCGCCAGACTAAAGCGTCATGACTGGAGATATTTCCTTTTAAGCACCTCGGTCAAATCCATGGACATTCAAGTTAGATCAGTCTTGCAATTCAATTTGCAGATCACATAGCGAGATTTTTGTGGATTCAGACACCAATAAAATTGTCTTCTTTACGCTAGGAGAGGGCCCCGATCATTGTGGCCGCTCGATCAGCGATACCCTGAATATGAGTGACGAAGCCCTCGCGCGGGCAGACCTCGGGATTGAAGGCAAGCATTAAAGGAAACATTATGCTTAAACGGCAGGCAGCGCTCGTTATCTCCCTTTGCTCAATGTTCCTATCGGCAACCACCATGGCGACAGAAGAAGCCGAATACACGGTACTCCTGAAGGAGGAGAATCTGGAGGTACGTCAGTACGAGCCGCAGATTGTTGCAGAGACAGTAGTCGATACGGAATTTGAAGACGCGGGCAGTGAAGCCTTTGGTCGCTTGTTTAAATACATTTCCGGCAATAACCAAGCCCAGCAGGAAATCGCTATGACCGCGCCCGTTGGCCAGGTGGCTGAGGGCCAGGAAATCGACATGACAGCACCGGTAGGCCAGACGCAGGCCGACGGGAAATGGGTGGTCAGTTTTATGATGCCGGGATCATTTACGATGCAGACCACTCCCAAACCCAGGGACGAGAGGATCACCATACGCCAGGTGCCCGAGCGGACGATGGCGGCCATCGAGTACTCCGGGTTTTGGAGCAAATCGAGCTATCAAAAGAACAAGTCGAAGTTGGAAGAATGGATCAACAAGAAGGGATTCATTATTCAGGGCAAGCCAGTCTGGGCGCGATATAACGCACCGTTCATACCCTGGTTTTTGAGGCGAAATGAAATTTTGATCCCAATAAACAATTTGCAGTGATAGCGCGTATCAGTCTACTCACCCAGGCATCACGATCATCATAGGAAGTTTATTCATGCAAAACGTGCGCGTCGCCATTGTTGGCGCCGGCCTGGCGGGTTTATACGCCGCTTATTCACTTGAGAAGAAGGGCATCAAAGACTATGTCATTCTCGAGGCCCGGGAGGTTCTTGGTGGGCGGATTGCTTCTACGATCCACTCTGATGGTAAGCCGGATGTGTCAGGCGTTGTGGGCTTCGATCTCGGGCCCTCCTGGTTCTGGCCCGCATTCCAGACCGATATGGCGCGACTGGTAGATGAACTCGAGCTAGAGACCTTCCAGCAATTTGAAACCGGCGACATGCTTCTGGAGCGTTCATCGAATCAGCCGCCTGAGAGAACACGTGGGTACGTCAATTCTCCGCCATCTATGCGAATCGCCGGTGGCATGTATTCGTTGATTGATGCGTTATACCGGCGGATTGATTCAGCGCGGGTTGTGAGGGGCCAGGCAGTCCGCCACCTGCGCATGTCAGAACCGAATGTTGAGTTAGTGAGCGAAAATGCGAGAGTAGAAACCTTTAGCCACTTTGCAGAACATGTGCTGTTGGCAATGCCACCCCGATTAGTTGAGTCTCAGCTTACGTTTTCGCCCGCTTTGCCGGATGAACTTGCCAGGCAATGGAAGGCGACAGATACGTGGATGGCCCCTCACGCAAAATATATTGCCGTGTTTGACCGGCCTTTTTGGCGAGATCAAGGGTTATCCGGGGAGGCTCGAAGTGCAGTTGGGCCGATGGTTGAGATCCACGATGCCTCTACTCAGGAAGGGAAGGCAGCCTTGTTTGGTTTCCTGGGTGTGCCTGCTGACGTGCGCCGTCGTGTTTCTGAGGAAGAGCTTATTACTGCTTCCCGAACACAGTTCGTGCGGCTCTTTGGTTCGCAAGCGGAGAATCCAGAGGCAGAATTTATCAAGGACTGGGCTAAAGAGTTTTACACCGCCACCCATACAGATGAAAGATCCTCTGGCAATCACCCTATGCCTGCCTTGTCGCCGAGCTCAGGTGCATGGGCTGACCGATTAACCGGCATTGGCAGTGAGTGGTCACGTGAGTTTACGGGCTATCTCGCCGGCGCTATTGACGCAGTAAATCGCGGTTTAGAATACAAAAAACTCAAACCATCAGGATGATGCCATGCCCGAATCACCGCTTGCCCAATCCCTGAAGCTCCCCTGCGGAGCAGTTCTGCCGAACCGACTAGCCAAGGCCGCCATGACCGAAGGGCTGGCAGACGATCAGCTCCACGCTACCCACCGCCATGAAACCCTTTACAGTCGCTGGTCCGATGGCGGGGCGGGGCTGTTGATTACCGGCAACGTGATGATTGATCACCGGGTGCTGGAGCGGCCGGGTAACGTGGCGATTGATCCGGCGCCGGCCGAAGGCGAGCCGGAGGGTATGGCGCAGTTGCGTGCCTGGGCCGAAGCGGGCACCCGCAAGGGCAACCATTTGTGGATGCAGATTTCCCATGCCGGTCGGCAGTCGCCGCGTTACGTGACCACACGCCCAATGGGGCCTTCGGCGGTGCAGCTATCGCTGATGGGCAACTACGCTCGCCCACGGGCACTCACGGAGCCGGAGATTCTGGACTTTATCCAGCGTTTTGCCAATGTGGCCCGGATCGCCAAAGAGGCGGGGTTCACCGGTGTTCAGGTGCACGGGGCTCATGGGTATCTGTTGTCGTCTTTTCTGTCGCCGGTTACCAACCAGCGCACCGATTGCTGGGGTGGGTCGCTGGAAAATCGCGCCCGTTTCCTGATCGAGGTAGTGCGGGCGACGCGCGCTGCGGTGGGGCCGGAGTTTCCGGTGGCGGTAAAGCTGAATTCCGACGATTTCCGCAAAGGCGGCTTTACGCTCGACGAGTCTGTGAACGTGGTGCGCTGGCTCAATGAGGAGGGTATTGATCTGCTGGAGGTGTCTGGCGGCACCTACGAACAGCCGCGGCTGCTCGGGTACAGTGGTGATGCCGACACGGCGAGCGAGGGGCCGGCCATGCGGGAAAGCACTCGCAAGCGGGAGGCTTACTTCCTGGATTATGCCCAGACGATTCGAGAGGTGTGCGATTGCCCGCTGATGGTCACCGGTGGATTCCGTACGCGCACGTTGATGGAAGAGGCGATTGCCAGTAGCGAAACCGACGTGATTGGCCTTGGCCGGCCTCTCTGCACGGATCCCGATACGCCCAAAGATCTGCTTGATGGCCGCATCGATAAGACGGTTTGCTACGAAGATTACGTCAAACTTGCTCAACGAGGGTTTTTCTCACCAGCGAGTCCGCTGATGCCAATCAAAGTCATTAACGTGTTGGGCGGCCAGGCGTGGTACTACCAGCAGATTTTCCGGCTGGCGGATGGCGAAGAGGCTGATCCGGACCTGGGTATCCTCAAGGCCGTCGGGGCTTTTGTTAAGGATGAATTGAGCCGGTCCCGGCGGGTGAAGAAGGCCCGCCTTACCTAAAGATGATTCTCTGGATCGACCGGGGAATAAACCGGGTGATAAATTCGGCAGCGTAGGTCTGGGGTGTAACCAGGTATCGAGGCTTGGGTCGTGTCGCCTCTGCTGCCCTGACAATCTTTTTCGCGACGTCCGACGCACTGGCTGTAAAGGGCTTGATTCTGGCGCCTGGCGCGAGCGCTGCTTCCATTGCCTTGTACTTTTCCCGGTGCACGGCGCTGGCCTGGCCAAGCACGGGCTGCAACGCGGCCAGGGCATGCTCTCTGAACCGGGTCACCACGGGGCCCGGGAGCACCAGCGAGATACTTTCCAGGCTGTTGCTGCCCTGTTCATCAAACCAGAAACTCTCATGGGCCGTGTTCATCGCGGATTTGGCGGCACAGTAGGCGCCTTTCATTTTCTGGGGCGCGATGGAGAGAACGGAGCTAACCGCGATGACCCGCAAGGGTTTACCGTGCTGTTCGCAGAGCCCCAGGCAGACAGCAGCCAGCTTGATGGGGCCGAATACGTGGGTACTGAACTGCTTTTGCCACATGGGTTCGGAGAGATCGCGAAGCGCGCCGAATTGCCCGTAACCGGAGTTGTTGACCAGAATCACCCGCTCGGCTGCTGCAATTTCCGTGTCCAGAGCGCCCGCAAGCCCTTCGATCTGGTCAAAGGACTCTAGATCCAGCGCCAGCTCCAGATCGGCAGACTCGACACCAGCTGGCTGTCGGGACAGGGCGATCACCCTGTAGCCTTTCCGGGCAAAGAGGGCGCAGGCTTCACGGCCAATGCCGGCGCTGGCACCGGTTATCAGAGCGAGTTTGGTCATCGGATCAACCTCCAATCCTGCATCCGCAGCTGAAATTCACCAGCCTGTCGTCCGGAAACAAAAAGGCTGACCGAAGCCAGGTGCGAAAGATTCAGTGCTGCCTCATCGGTCAATGTTTTGCCGCGCCAGGTAGGGATGAAATCACTGAAGGGGAGTCGGATGCGGCTCCATTCTTCTGTACCTGGTGTGAATGCATGCTGGTACACAATGCTGCGCCGGTTGGTGCTGTTGCGAAGGCCGATCTTGTAGGTTTTTCCGTCGCCCCGAGCAAGAAGCTCGATACCGGTGTAGTCAGCTGCATCGAAAGGTTCCGGCAGGTCAGCTTTCACAGACGAAAATCCGCCGCCGTTGTCCAGTCGCACAGTGCCGTGAAAGACGCCAACGCCGCCCTCTGCAAGATCAACGGTGCCGTTAGACTGCCCGCCCATCACGCGGTCACCGAGGGGCTGCCAGGTTAACTGGCTTGCCTCTGAATGGAACGAGACAAGTATCGGGTTTTGCGTGGCGTTCCCGGAAATATCCCGGTTCTGCATAGAGTTACCTTCGATAGTTCAAAAACGTATTAAGTGTCGTTCGCCGCAATAGCTTACTGGCTATCCAGTACTTCCGCGGTCAGTGGATGGCGAGCTGGAAAACCATCATGCCCAGAAAGGCCAGTACAATCACAACACCAACTGAAGCCGGCTCCAGCTTTTTATTAGCATCCGGCAGAAGCTCGGCAAACACCATCCAGATCATAGCACCCGCAGCCAAACCAAGGCCGAAGGGAAGCATGGGTTTGAAGGTACTTACGAACAGGTAAGCGGGAATGGCCATCAATGGTTGCGGCAAGCTGCTGAAAATACTCCAGCCGGCGGCCTTGGTGACGGACATGCCTCTTGGCACCAGGATAAGTGCAATGGGTGTGCAGCTGTTTCTGTGTTCCGGGAATTATCGGTAACTACCGAGGAATCCTCGGTTATTGCCTGTTTTCCCAATAATCTGGCTCGCGATGAAGATTCATAACAGCAAGAATGAAAATGCTGTTCTTCTTTTCAACGTAAAGAACGCCATAGGGAAATCGTTTGACGAGTGAGCGACGAACAGGCTTTCGAATGAAGCTCCAGGCCTGGGGGAATTTGACAGCTCTGGCTACTGCTTGCTCGACTTGCTCGGCGAGATCTACTCCGAGGCCAGTTTGAATTGATTCGTAGTAATCGATTGCATCATTCAATTCCGCTTCCGCTGCGGGGTGAAAGGAATAATCCATTATTTCTGCAGCCTGCTCCGAATCTTTCTGAAAACCTCATCGCCGGGCACAGGATTCACCCTGCCGGAATCCAGGTCGTCCAGGCGGCACTTGGCAACTTCTACCCATTTTTCGTCAATACTGGCTTCGTTTGGGTTTAGGCTTTTCAATAATGACTCTATAACCAGCGCTCGTTCGTCGACGGGAAGAGCGCTAGCCTCGTCAATTAAATCCTGAAGGCGCATATTTTTTGCTCCAAGAGTGGTGAGGGGCCAAGTACGGTATCCATATTAACGCTTTATGAGTTATTTTGCTTCCCAGCCCATACGCAAATCCAAGAATAACCGTGGTACGCCCTTGAACGACTATCTCGACAAAATCCTGCGTGGCCAACCGATTAATTATGAAGCCTTCCTGAAAAAGCTTCCGGAGCAGTTTCGCCGGCGCCATCGGGACATGTTTGCCACAGAAAAGGTCCAGTCCAACCGATGGCTGGTCACGGTCCGGGATGAAACCGCTTTCGCGGAGCTGCAGAACGTCGCGGAGGCTCCCTTAAACAGAGTAGACGCCGCTAGAAAAGGTGACTCTCATCGCCATGGTACTGAGGTAAGTTTTCTTCTGGTTTACCATGGGGTATTGGCATCCAGCCGTCCGGATGTGGTTGTTATCAAGAGCGATTCTGTTGACATCGGTTTTCAGCGCGCCGGCTCCGTGCTGGTAATAGAAAACGAGCGTAACTTCTACCAATATCAGCAGATGCTGAAGTTTACCGGTGAGGCTCTTGGCTGGGCCTTGCATCTGGCGGACTGCGATGTGGTATTGGGCAGTGGTAACCGGGTGACCCGGCGCGCGATTCTCGACTGGTTGCAGGGCTATGAAGAAGTATTCTGCGCATTCGATTATGATGCGGGTGGTCTGCAAATGTTCTCGACGGTCGCAGCCTCTCTTGGTGACAAAGCCACCTTTGTTCAGCCTAGCGACTGGCAACCATGGCTGGGCCGGTTCCGCAAACTACCGGACACCACCGAACGGTTTACGAGGGCGATTTCCTTGGCGGAGGGGCATGGCTTCTTTGCCCTCGCAGAGGCCTTCCGGGCAACCGGCAAATTCATGGAACAGGAGATGATTCTGGATGAGTGACTCCCAGGGGAGCCCAGGCAATTTCAATTTTGGTATTCGCCGTCTGGTGTTGGTGGACTCCGCCGGCTTCTGTTACGTGGAAATTCCGGTGGACAACCATGGCCTGATCCTGGGCCCGGGCAATCTGGGCAAGTCCAGTCTGCTGAATTCGCTGCGACTGTTCCTGCTGCCGGAAAACAACTTCAAGAACAGCCGCAAGAAATTCGCCTTTCGAAATGCCAGTGCCGGTAGCTTTTACACCAACGAGGAAAGCTACCAGCATTACTTTCCCAGCCAGTTCAGTTTCCTGATCATGGAGGCCGAGAACCCGGCCGGGGTGCATTGCCAGATCCTGTATCGGGACAGCGCCAGCCAGCTCAGCTACGGCCGAGCTTTTGTGCCGGTGGGCTACGATCAGCTGCGGCCACTGTTCTGGGATGGAAATGATGAGGACGGCATTGGCCAGGCGGTGCCGGAGCTGTCGTTCAGCCGCTTGTCCGAAAAGCTGAAAAAGCTCTCCAAGGAAACCCGGCTGGTGAATGACCCGGCCAAACTCAAACAGATGCTGTACAGCAGTGAGCTGATGAACGCCGATGCGGTGCGCTATTCCGTGCTGCCCCTGGGTGAGTCTGATGAGCGCCGGGTGCAGTCGCTGCGCACCTTGATCCTGCTGCTGTTTGAGATGAAGGCAGACGATCAGGCCATGTCCAATGCGGTGGCCAGCATTATCGAGGCAGACAAGAAATTCGCCGACGATGCCTTCGATTTCAACATCGACGACTTTCTCAATCGCCACGACCAGTTGAAGCAGCAGCAAGCCCAGCTCACGAGAATCGAGAAAGAGCGTTCACGGTTTGACAAGCTCCAGAAGGATTACCAGGCCTACCAGACGCTGCTTCGCAGTCAGCATGATTTTGCCGCGTTTCGGGATGGTGTTAGCCATGCCCTGCAGGATATTGGAGCGAGGCGTAAAGCCGCGGTTGAGGCGTTCAATGAACAGAACGAAACGCTGCGACATGTGCTCCAGGCGCTGAAAAAGCTTGAGCAGGACGCCAGCGGCCTGAAGGGCGAGATCCGTTCCGCTGATCGTCGTATCAAGCAGGCCGAGCACAATCAGAAAGATGGCGATCTGTTGTTGTCTCAGTATGGGGAGATGACGCTCCAGGAAATCGAGGATATCCAGAAGGAAGAACTAGACAGTAGAAAAGGGCACCTGGCCGCGTTGAAAAGTGCCGCCCAGGCCGAAATTCGGCTGGAGCAGATCCAGAAGAAAAAGCAGGATTTGGAGCGCAAGCTGGAATCCCTGCAGGAACGGGAAAGCAAGCAGCACTGGCAGCTGCAGAACCAGTTGGACGAAGCCACCGCTGCACCGCTTCGGGCCGTGGACCCCCGTTTGGTCATGGCCAGCCCCGGCCGGGATCTGGATGCCGACAGCAAGGCCGCCATTGAGGCTTTCGCCCGGCTGTTCGTGCCCAGCGATAAGGGCTTTGATTGGTTCGATACGGAATACGATGCCCAGCCGGCCCGGCAGACCGACTTCGCGGAGCAGCGTCGGCATATTGAAGGCGAGCTTCATGGCCTGCAAAAGGAGCGGGCGGAGCTGGCAGATACCGCCAATCAGGAACACGACCGGCCGAGGTTGATCGAGCGCACCGAGAAAGAGATTCGTGCCATCGAGAAAGATCTCGAAACGCTTCAGCGTTACCCGGCGGCCGCGACCACGCTGAGGGATGCTTCTGAGGAGAAGCAGGCGGCCGAAGAACAGCTGGCCAAACTGGAAGAGCAGGCCCGGCTGGAGCAGGAAAAGCAGGATGCGGTGCAGCAGAAGGCGGCCAAAGCCAGGGCTGAAAAAGAGCGGATCGAGGAGCGGGAACGGGAGCTGGCAGGTCTCAGCCGGAGTGTTGGCACGGTAGAGCACCGGTTCCCGCATCTGAAAGCGGTGGAAGCGGAACAGCCTTTGGACATTGAGCAGGTGTCTGTGGCGGCGTTTGATGACCTTCAAACCCAGCTGGACGACCTGGAGGAGCGCCGTCGCAGTATCCTCGACCACCTTCGTCAGTTCGTGTATCTGGGCATCCACGACGACACCGAAGGCGAACTGCAGAAAGACAGCCCCGCGTCATCGGCTATCCGGGAAACGTTCAAAGGTCTCTCAGATCTGTTTGCCGGCATGGCAGAGCGCTGGAATGTGCTTGAGCAGCAGGTGGGCATCCACAATGAAACCGTGGCCAGCTACCGGCAGGCCCTGAAATCCAACCACGAGCACATTGCCCGTTTCGAGGCGCAACTGAACCGTGAGCTCGAAGGGGTGCGCATAAACGATCTGGTGGAAATCCGCGTGGATATTCATACCGATCCGAAATTCCGCAATCTGGTGGAAGAAGCGAACAACATCGACCCCTATGGCAACCAGCTGCAGTCGGACGCGTTTTATGACCGTTTGCGGGTGTTCGTGGCGGACTTTTTCGGGGAGGGCGGCAGCAAGCGCCTGACCATGGACAAGGTGATCACCGGCATTTCCTACAGAACCCGGAAGGAGAATGCCACGAGTCTCGACAAGAAGGGCCAGTCCACCTCCACCACGGCACTGATCAACCTGGAACTGGTGTACCGGCTGCTGAAGCGGGTGTTGTATCCGGGTGTGCAGCTGTCGTTCCCCATGGTATTGGACGAGCTGGCCAGCGTGGACATCAGCCAGATGCCTTCGCTGCTGGAACGATTGCGCAAGCAGGGCTTCAATCTGTTCTCCGCCGCGACTCACAGTGCCAGTGCTGAAGTGATCTACCTGATCGGCCGGCACCTGGAAGTGGGGCAGATGCGCACCGCACGCCCCTACAGCCCGCAGCGCACCCTGGTGTTCTGGGGCGGGGCCGAGGGCTTTACCAACGGCGAATCCCTGAGCCAATGGGCCGATCAGACCCAGAACAGCCTGCTGGAGCCGGCGGATGAGTAAACGCTTCAGCACCCTGGATACCACCCGGCTGCTGTTCGAGCACCCGAAGATCCTGTTCCGGATGATTGAGCGGATGGACCGTAACGAAGCCCGGTATATCCGCGAAAGCGATCTGGTGGCCGAGGTGATGGACTATACCCGCAGCCTTGGCAATGCCGACCGGGATCGGGTGCGGCTGGCTTTGAATACCGACAACATGTTCCGCAGCGGCCTGGTGATCGACATCATAAAGGCCGAAGGTGAGCGGCGGCTGGTGTTCCAGGATGCCCTGATCAACCTGATGCGCGCCTGCAACGCCTCGCTGTACCAGGAACTGACGGATGCTCGCCTTCGTGGCCATCTTGTAACCCTTCGGGACGTGCGCAATCGGCTCGAGACCAGCTCTTTCAGCGACGCCGATCCGGACTACACCGAACTGAGGGATGACCTGAACGAGCGGGTGAGCCAGCTCATCGGTTTGCTGCGCCAGAATGTGCTGCGCATGCAGACCATCAGTGCGCAGCTTGCGGATCTCTCCGGCGACGCCAGCCGGGCGCCGGAAAAATTCCTGGAGTTCCGCCAGAATCTGTTTGAGCAGATCGTTACCCTGTACGAGCGCCACATCAAGCCGACCCTGGTGTTTTTGAACCCGGATACGCGGCTGCCGGATGGCAGCAACCTGTTCGAAACCCTGGAAGCGATGGTGCGGTTGCTGGAAAATCACGGCGATCACAGCCTGGCAGATCAGTTGTTCCGTTCCTCCATTAGTTTGAACGCCCTGTACAAACCCATTCAGGCGGTGGCCCAGGAGGTGGAGCACTTCCTGCGCAAGACGCGCCAGGGCATGGTCCAGTACAACGCCATGGAGCATTTCTACGGCAAGCTGCAGGAACTCAAGGGGGAAACCGAGACCCTCAGCCTGAAACGAAAATGGCTGGAAGGTGGAGACTTTGCCCGCAGCACCGGTTTTCTGATCGGCCTTCGGGCCCAGCAACGACCGAAACACTACGCCTTCGGTGAATCGTCCAGCTACTACCAGCTGTTGTTCAGCGAACTGGAGCTGCGCCTGAACGACCTCCGACGCAAGGCTGAAGTGCCGGTTCTGCAGCAAGTGGATGGCAGCGGACGCCATACCCGGATTGATGTCCAGCGTATCAACCAGCTCTATCAATGGCTGGAAACCCTGGAACTTCGGCCTACGACCGACCTGGTGCGTGAGCTGCACGGCCGCCTGGACGGCTTTATCCCCGGCTATCGCTTTCCGGACCTGCTGGCGGCGTTAAACCGGCTGGTAAACTCGCCCCCCGAGGGCTTGCAGGTTGTAACTACCAATCGCTTCCGAATCCTCGATCAGTCATCCGACAGTGAACAGTTTGTCTACCGAAAGCGTCGCCTGGAGCAACAGAATGTCTGAGTTTGAAGAAATCCTCCCGGCCCACAGCGCTGCCATCTACCGGGAATTCCAGGCCGGCCGGGTGATTGTGCGTGATGTGTGGGACAGCAACCGCTCGGAGTTGCGTGCCAATCCGCTCTACAATCTGCTGTATAACCATCTGTCCCACTTCCGGACCTTATACGAGCACCTGGGCAGCGAGCTGGTGTTCAACGAAACCGGCGCGTTTTTCTTCCTCAAGGAAAGCAGTGACGACGAGAATGAAGAGCACGACGAGAACGCCTTCCGCGTGCAGGTGATCCTACTTTTGATAGGGCGTTATTTCGCACGCAGCGGTCGGGATCTTGAATACCTTGGCCGGCCCGACGCCGGGCTGAACGAGCAAGACCTATCGGCCCTGGCGAGCGATGAGGAATACCAGGAGATCCTGAGGGCCGCACGGTTTGAGAAAGGCCTGCCGGAAGCCCTGGACTACCTCGATAAACGCCACCTCCTGTTTCGAGCCGGTGCAGGCCGCTGTTTCCTGAGTTCCGCCGGGCTGTATTTTCTGCAGGAGCTGGTTCGGGAGTTTGAACAGGGGTAGTGTTTTCCTGATCAGAAGCTGGTCAGGAATTCTTCAACTTTGTTTGCCGGCATGGGCTTGGCATAGAGAAAACCCTGAGCGAGATCACAACCCAGTTCGGTGACCAATTGGGCCTGTTCATCCGTCTCAACACCTTCGACCAGCACGCATAGGCCCAGGCTGTGGCCAACGGTAACCATTGCCTCCATGATGGCCATGTCGGCGCTATCCTGCATCGCATGTTGCAGAAAGCTCCTGTCGATTTTGATTCCACAAACCGGGAGTTTTCTGAGATAGACGAGAGAGGAGTGCCCGGTACCGAAGTCATCGATCGAAATGTGCACGCCTGCCTGTTTCAGTTTTTCTAACTGTTTGGTTTGGTTTTCATCGCTGCCGAAAACCTCGTTTTCAGTCAGCTCCACCCCAAGCTGGTGAGGCTGAAGATTGTAACGTTCCACCGTTTCGAGAATATGGCTCGCAAGGTGTGGATTGGTGAGCTGTCGTCCCGAGAGATTGATATCAACCCGCAGGTTTTCCAAAGGGGTTTTCTTCCATGCGCTGAGCTGTTTGCAGGCTGCTTCGATTACCCATTCGCCTATCCGGTTGATGAGGCCAGACTTTTCAGCCACGGGAATGAAAATGGCTGGTGAAACTGCCCGGGATTGACCGTGAAAACAACGAAGAAGCGCCTCGCAGGAGTCGCATGTGCGATCCGCGAGGCTGATCTGGGGCTGGAAAAACAATTCGAGGCCATCGTTATTCAAGGCGTCTCTGAGCAGGTTGGTGATTTCCTGATAACTGACCAGCCTGTCATTGATATCCGGGGTGTAGAAGCACACGCCGTTCTTGCCGGTTTCTTTGGCCTGATACATGGCGGCGTCTGCATTGCCCATCAGCTCAGCCACGGTGGTTCCGTTGTGCGGAAAAAGGCTCACGCCAAAGCTGGCGGTAACCTGGTAGCAGTCGCCTTCCAGATGAACTCTGTGTTCCAGAGCGTCTATCAACCGACAAACAAGTTCATGAATACCTTCAGGGCCTTCGAAATCGAAGATCAGCAAGACAAACTCGTCCCCGCCAAAGCGGCTCAACAGGTCTCCGCCTCGAAGTTCGGCCCTCAAGGTTTCGGCCACCGCTTTCAGGAGACTGTCACCATGATGGTGGCCACGGGTATCGTTGATGATTTTGAAATTGTCCAGATCGATAAAGACGACCGCCAATTCCTGATGCAGGCGATCAGCCTCATCCAGTCGGCTCGACAACTCGGCTTCCATGAAATGCCGGTTGGGTAATCCGGTCAGGTCGTCAAAACTCGCGCGCCGATAAAGCTCGTCTCTGGCTTGTTTCTGCTCTTCGAGGCTTATGTCGATGCAGAACATCTCACAGGCCCCGCTGTCCTGTTTGATCATCGCATGACTTGAGTAAACAGGAACCAGGTGTCCTTCTTTGTGTTTCAGTTCAAGTTCGTCGGCGGGAATGCTGATGTTTTTCTCAAGCCAATTGCGGTGCGCGTCGATCACAGCGTTGCGCATGTGATCGGGGATGATCAGGTCCTCCAATAACTGTCCGAGCGCTTCCTCGTGCGAATAGCCATAAAGGCGTGTGCTTGCCTCGTTCCAATATATTACCCGCCGGTACCTGTCATAGCCCTGGACAACCACCATGGGCAGACTTTCTATCAGTTCGTAAAACCTGTTTTCACTGTCTTCGGTAGCCGATCGAATTCCCTGTCTCATATCCATTGCGGGTCAGCATCCTTTTGGTTAGCGATGAACGCACCGCAAAGCGATGATGCAATAAAGTGAGAATAGTTCGGGATCCCAGGGTTATCTAGTTGGTTTACTGATCGGTAGGGCGGTGCTGTCTTTAGAGCGGCGTTGCAGTCTGCTCTGCGGTTTCCTGCTCCAGCTCTTGCTCCAGCCTGGCGATACAGCGATCGAATGCCCGGCTGATCCTGGTCTGGTCCTTGATCATGGCCAGCCGTGGCCATGTGGCCTGTTCACCGAGATTGATATACATCTCGAGATCTTCAGGGGTCGGGTTGGAGAGGACCTTTCGGTAAAGGGACGCCCTGGGCGGGAAATGGATGTTGATGTCCCCGAGGTATTGCTGACTGGTCATGGCGTAGGCCTGCTCGATGAGTGGCCGTGGCTTCTGCTGGGTGCGGGTGGGGGAGACGGAGATATTCAGAGTTCGGCCACTGTGCTCATAGGCTTCCTTGAAACTGACGCTGCCAAGATTGTGCTGGAGATGCTCCTGAAGTTGGCGCGGATCCATGGCATGGCCAGCCCTCAAGCCTTCCGTGACGCCGAGCCAGTGGAAGGCATTCAGGTGAATCCGTTCCGGATGGTTAAAAAACTCTGCCAGTTCCCTGTCGTCCCGTTTGCAGATGGCACCCGCCACGATGGCACCCATGCTGGAGCCTGCCATGACATCCGGCAGCAGATCCTGTCGCCAGAGCGCCCGGGTAACACCGATATGGTAAATACCAAAGGCCGCACCCCCGCTGAGCATCAGGGCTGGCCGGCCATAGACCCGCTCGGCGTCCTGAAACATTTTCAGTTTTCGGGCGGTTGTCACTTCCGGAATAGGGTGGTCGCAAATGAATTCCATGGACGTCTCGACGGCATCCAGGAATTCACCCACCAACCGATTGGTGCCGCTGCGCGCCACGGTGTAAAGATCGGGATAGGATAATTCGCCCAGGTGACGGTAGAGGCTCTCCTGAAGGATCCGGATCAGTCGCCGCGTGTCGCCATTCTGCCGGCAATGGTCCATGAGGCCCATGTGCTTGCGCATCAGGCTTTCATGCAGCATCCCGGTCTCTTCCTGCTCGCGCCAGTCCAGCAGCCCGTCCATGTCATCGAGCGCGGTAGCGGCCTCGCACCAGTGCTCGTAGTCGTGGGCCTGTTCCAGTTGCTGCTGGAGCTGTTTTCGGGTCTTCAAGGCGTGTTTCATGCTTTTTACCTTAACCCATACGGCCCAAGCTGTGCAGAGGCTGGTTTCCTGGCTCCGGGTTATTTGCTATGTTTAGGCCCGTGGGTTGGGTTTTATTACCAATCAGACATGTCTGCGGGAGAGACTGAATCCCTTGCGATCAGCGCCGAAGGAGCAACTGCCCCGGAAACTCTCAGGCAAAAGGACCGCTGGCATGAATACTTTCCGAAGAGCTGTCGACAATCGCGTCAGTCGGCACACCGAAGGAGCAAACGACCGTTTTCGTTAAAACGGCTCGTGAATCTCTCAGGTCCCGTGACGGAAGGGGTGCTTTCTGCCATTTCGAGCAGGGAGGAAACCCTTGGCGCTCACGGAGATTGGAATGAAGCGAATCGCAGTAATTGGCGGTGGTATCACTGGTATTACCACGGCCTACACCCTTGCCAAGCGCGGGCTTGACGTTACGGTTTACGAGAAGCATCGCTATGCGGCGATGGAAACCTCCTTCGCCAACGGTGGACAGCTCTCTGCTTCCAACGCAGAGGTCTGGAACAACTGGCAGACCGTGATGAAGGGCATAAAGTGGATGTCCCGCCGGGATGCGCCACTGCTGGTCAATCCCAAGCCGTCCTGGCACAAGCTGAGCTGGTTCGCCGAGTTCATTGCCGCTATTCCCCAGTACGAGAAAAACACCACGGAAACCGCTCGCCTGGCTATTGCCGCCCGCGATCACCTGTTTGCCTGGGCGCAGGAAGAAGGCATCGATTTCGATCTGAAGAAGCAGGGTATCCTGCACATCTACCGGGACAAGGCCGGGTTTGACCACGCTGAAAAGGTATCGCGCCTGCTGGCGGCTGGTGGCCTTGAGCGCCGTTCGGTGACCCCGGAGGAAATGAAATCCATCGAGCCGACCCTGGCCGGCAACTATTACGGCGGGTTTTTCACAGAGAGTGACTCCACCGGTGATATTCACAAGTTCACCAATGGACTGGCGGATGCCATCAAGCGGCTGGGCGTTAAAACCTGTTATGGCCACACGGTGACCGAGCTGAGCGCCGATGAGCGTAATGCCTGGGTGACCGCCCACGATGGCACCGAACAGTCCCGGGACACATTTGACGGCGTGGTGATCTGTGCCGGCGTCGGCAGTCGCGGACTCGCGAAAAAGCTGGGTGACCGGGTGAATATCTATCCGGTTAAGGGTTACTCAATTACCGTGGAGCTGGACGACGAAGCCTCGCAAAAGGCGGCACCGACCGTGAGTTTGCTCGACGATGCCACCAAGATCGTCACCAGTCGCCTGGGCGATGGCCGTTTCCGGGTTGCCGGTACCGCCGAGTTCAGCGGTTACAACCGCGATATCAAGGACGACCGCATCCGCCCGCTCACCCGTTGGGTTGAGCAGTGCTTTCCCGGAGTCTGTACTCGCAAGGTAGTGCCCTGGGCCGGCTTGCGGCCAATGCTGCCGAACATGATGCCAAGGGTTGGGCCAGGTCGCCTGCCGACCGTGTTCTACAACACCGGTCACGGTCACCTGGGCTGGACGCTCTCTGCGATTACCGCTGAGTTGGTCGCTGAGAGCGTTACCGGGGATAGCCGGTAATCTCGCGGATTTTCCGGTACAGGGGTTGAAGCTGAGGGTACATCTTCAGATAAACCTCGGAATACAGCCGCTGGTAAAGAGCCCGGGTTTCTTCGTTGGGATGAAAAACGTCGCCAACCCGGGTCATCTTCGCCACGGCGGTGTCGAAATCCGGATGCAGCCCTAGCCCGACAGCGGCATCAATGGCGGCGCCGAGCCCGGAGGTCTCATAGGTGTGAGGCCTCTCGGCCGGCAGCCCGAGCACATCGGCGGTGAGTTGCATCGCCGCATCGCTCTGTGAGCCACCGCCGGCCACTCGCAATTTCCTGATCTTCACGCCGCTTCGCTTCTCGATTTTTTCCTTTCCTTCCCTGAGCGCGTAGGCCAGACCTTCGAGGATGGCGCGATAAATGTGGGAGCGGGTGTGAACGTCCCCGAAACCGATGATCGAGCCTTTTGCTTCCGGCCCGGGTTGGCGCACGCCGGGTGACCAGTAGGGCTGCAGCATCAGGCCCATAGATCCGGGTGGCACCGCCTTGACCAGTTCATCGAATAGCGCTTCAGGCTCAATTCCCCGTTCTTCAGCAATTTTTTGCTCCCGCAGGCCGAACTCCCGCTTGAACCAGCTCACCATCCAGAAACCCCGGTAGATCATGACTTCCGTGGAGTAGTGACCCGGCAGCGCTGAGGGATAGGGCGGCATCAACCGGATCGGTTCCACATAGCGTTGGCTGGTGGTGTTGATGGTGGCGGTGGTTCCGTAGCTCATGCAGCCGATGTCCGGTGTCAGCCCGCCGGAGCCGAGGATCTCGCAGGCTTTGTCCGAAGCGGCAGCGATCACGGGCAGGTTCTTTGCCAGGCCCAGATGCCGGCAGGCTTCGTCGGTCAGGTGGCCCAATGTCTCACCGGGCGCTACCAGCTCAGGCAGCATGGACGGCTCGACGGGCATGGCCTGCCATTTGAAATCCCGCGGGCCGGCCCAGCGGTGTTTCTTGTAGTCGAAGGGCAGGTAGCCGACCTGGCTTCCGGTTGAGTCCTTAAATTCCCCGGTCAGTCGGTAATTGAGGTAGCCAGACAGTAAGAGGAAGTGCCGGGTTTTGGCCCAGATCTCCGGTTCATTCTGGAAAATCCAGTTGGCCTGGGTCTTTTCCCGGAACCGGTTAATGGTGTCTTCCAACCGGGCGAGTTTGAACAGCCAGCCCCAGGGCCCTTTGACGGGGCCTTCGACCCTTGCGTGGCGCTGGTCGAGCCAGATGATTGCTGGTCTCAGGGGTTGGCCGTTCTCATCCAGATTGATGACGGTGCCGCGCTGGGTGGTCACGGTAACGCCGGCAACCTGATCCGGTGTCGCGTCTGTGGAGCTCCAGAGCAATTGGCAGGCTTCCGCGAGCTGCTCCCAGAAGTAGTCCGGGTGCTGCTCGGCCCAGCCGGGCTCTCTCGAAAAATAGGGCTCGATTTCCTGCTTGCCTTTGCCCACCAGATTGCCACTGGTATCGAAGAGCAGCGCCCGAACGCTCTGGGTGCCATTGTCGATGGCCAGGATGAGCGGCTCAGCTGGCATCGGAGGCCTCCTGGGGTGGCAGCGAATAGGCGTTGTGATAGATCGACAGGTAGCGGGCCTGTTCCTCCTCCCAACGCTGGTCAGCCCAGCCAAGCAGGGGCTGGCAGTGGTTACGAATCTGCGGGAGAAGGGCTTCGCCGGCATTCGGTAGTACCATGCCTAACCGCGTTCGTCGCAGAAGCAGGTCATCCAGATGCTGCACATCTTCTCTTCGGCACGCCCAGCAAAGCTCCGCCCAGAGCAGGTCGGAAGCCCGATTTGGAGTGACAGGCTCCAGTGGGCCCGAAGCAAGCAGTTGATCAAGCTCGGGGCCATAGAACCCCTGCAGTCGCTGCCAGCACTGGTGGCTAATGGTGGCTGGCCTTGAGGGGTGATCTGTGCCCTGAAACACCGGTTTGGATGCGGGCCGCAGAACCTTTCTGGCGTCTTCTCCAAGCCCCTGGACGAGTGCCTCGCGGGCGATGACCCGGAAGGTGGTGAGCTTGCCGCCGGCAATGCTGACCAGCCCCCGATTCACCCGAAGTGCGTGTTCCCGGTTTTCCTTGGACGGCGCCTTACCCGTACCATCGGTTACCACCGGCCTTACACCGGCCCAGGTTGAAAGGATGTCGCTTCGGGTAATGGGGCTGCCCGGAAACAATCGTGAGGCGATTTCAAGCAGGTAGGCGGTCTCGGACTCAGAAATCACCGGCTCCTGATCCAGGTTGCCCTCATGGTCGATATCGGTGGTGCCGAGAACTGTAGTGCCCAGCCATGGGAAGGCAAACACCGGGCGGCCATCTTCCGGATGAAACAGGGAAACCGAACAGGACACCGGCAGACTGGACCAGGGCAGCACCAGGTGGCTGCCACGCAGGGGCCGGATGTGCATGGTGTCTTCAGAGGTCTCGCTGGACTGCAGCCGATCTGCCCAGGCACCGGTGGCGTTGATGACCAGGGGCGCGAAGACCTCAATGGGCGTATCGTTTTCCTCTGCTTGAATCAGCAAGCCGGATACATCGCCGTTGCTGCGCTTTATTTCACCGGCTCTTGTGTAATTCAGGCACATGGCTCCGTCCCGCCGGGCTTCGGCAATCAGGCGCAGGACCAGGCGCGAGTCGTCGGTGACTGCATCGGTAAAACCGCTGGCGCCGGCGAGTTTTTCGCCCGTCAGGCCCGGCACCCAGAGCATGGATTCGGCCGGGGTCAGAAAGTGGCGGCTTCGGTTGCGGGCAATAAAGTCGTAAACCCGAAGCAGTGTCTGGAACAGGCGCGGTCCGGGGAACTGGCCTTTAAAGTGCGGCATGATGAAGCGCAGGGGCTCAATTAACCCCGGCGCTTCCGCCATTAACCGTTCCCGCTCGCGCACGGCGTCCCGGGTAAGACCGTAATGCCCGCTGCCCAGGTACCGAAGGCCACCATGCACCATCTTTGAGGACCGGCTGGAGGTACCCCAGGAAAAGTCCTTCTGTTCCACCAGAAGCGTGCGCAGCCCGCTGCCTGCTGCTTCCCGGGCCACGCCAGCGCCGGTAATTCCGCCGCCGACCACCACCACATCAAATTTGTTGGTCCCTGAGCGCAGCGCATTGAGAATGTCAGTCCGGTTCATATTGGGGCTCCCTTTGGGCGTTGCGCTCATTTGACCAGTGTTTCCGGGTTCAGGATCGCGTCCGGGTCAAAGGTGCTGCACAGGGAGCGTATCGCCAACATGCCCAGTTCGCCTTTTTCCACCGGCAGGTAAGGGGCGTGATCCTTACCGACACCGTGTTGATGGCTGATGGTGCCGCGGTTGTTCACGATCAGTTCGGAGGTGCTGGTTTTGAGCGTTTGCCAGCGCGCGAGTGTTTCCTCGTAGCTGTCGCCCACCCGGAACACATAGGTGGTGTAAATGCTGCAGCCCTGGCTATAGAAATGGGAGAGGTGGGTGAACACATGGGTGTTCTCGTTCTGGTCTTTCAGCCCGTCACGCAGGCTGGTCTCGATCAGACCCAGCAGATTGTCGACGTTGTCCCAGTCAGTGGCCGTTTCCAGAGTGTCGACCGCATAGCCCATCTGCCAGAGGGCCTCTCTCAGATAGGGCATGGTAAAACGCTTGGCCGCCCATTTGTCGCCGAGCCGCGTGCCGGTATAGACGCCATTTTGGGCCTTGCAGATGCTTCGGGCCTCTTTCAGGGCGTTTCGGGTCTGCAGTCGGGAGCCGGTGATCCCGAAGGTCATCATGCATTTGCCCTCACCAGCGCCCCTCAGCGAAAGGAAACGCTCGAGCATGCCGATAAGCCGGGGGTGGCCGGCCAGCGCGAGCTGGGTCTCGGTCTCTAAGGCATTGCTGAGCCTGAGCATGGATAACTGGGTTCGGTTCTGCACCAGCAGGCGGCTGGCCGTGCGGGCGCTCTCCCAATCCGGAAAAAAGACCACATGAAAGCTCTCGTGTTCGGGCAGCGGAGTAACCCGCACCTTCACCTCGGTAATCAGCCCGATACGGCCTTCCGAACCCAGAATCATTTCCCGGATATCCGGACCGGCGCTGGAGGCCGGTATGGTGGGCAGGTTAAGGGTGCCTTTCAGGGTTTCGACCCGGCCCCCGGCAAAGAGTTGTTCAATGCGGCCATAGCGCAGGGATTGCTGGCCACTGGATCGGGAGGCCACCCAGCCGCCGACGGTGGAAAGCTCGAAAGACTGAGGGAAATGCCCCAGTGTGTAGCCATGGGCCCGGAGTTGGGACTCAACGAGTGGCCCGGGTGTTCCCGCACCAAACGTCGCGATCTGGCTGTCCGTGTCCAGGTCGATCAGGCGATTCATCCGGCTCATGTCCACAGTCAGTACTGGCTGGCCTTTATCCACCGGATTTATGTGCCCGGCCACACTGGTGCCGCCACCGTAGGGAATCAGGTGAATGTGTTGTTCCGCGGCCCAGGAGAGCAGGGTTTGAACCTCTTCGCTGGTGGTAGGGTAGGCCACGCCATCGGGGAACACACCAAACTCGCCGCTGCGCATGGCCAGCCAGTCCGCAAGACTCTGGCCGCGGGCATGGCGCACTCGCGCTTCCGGGCCTGTATCGATCAGTGATTCCAGATCTGCCGGCCGGGTAAGGCGGGTTTCCGGTACTTTGGCGCAAACGGAATCCAGGGTCGCGTCCGCCAGAGGCCGGCCACTACCGATGCGTGATGCCAGAAAGTCCTGGCCCTGTTCCGGCATTGCCAGATTGAATCCCTCGTCGCCCCAGCCGTTCCAGCGTCGCATGTGCTTTATTCTCCAGATTAAAAACGAATGTGGCGCATTCTATAGGCTCTGCTTCGTTCGCCGCTGTCGCTTGGCGCCATGGTTCCTGTCATTTGCCGCCAGTGGCTGACTTTGGCAACCCTCTCAGGGTCGGAGCGATTCCGTCAGCCGGCTGTTGAGGTCCTGCCACCGTGAGAGTTTGCCCGCTTCGCCGATCCGGGTGCGCGCTCCGCCGGACTGGTTCAGCCAGAGGCCTTCACCATTGAAGCTATAAACAGGTTCAAGATCAGTGCGTTGAGAGGCGGGTTTAATGTCATTTATCAGGTTGTCCAGAATCAACGGATCGGCGTCTGGCTCCGGGTACCACGCCAGCACCATGTGGGCCTGGTTCAGTTCCAGCGCTTTGACATACACGATCCGGAGCTGGTCATCGGGCACGCCCATGGACTTGAGGGTCAGGTATTTGGCAATCGAGAAATCCTCACAGTCACCACCGTTGGTGGTCAGCAGTTCTACCGGGGTTGCCCAGTAGTCTTCCTCGCCCCAGTGGCGGATATCGCTGACAAAGGTGACTCGATTGAAAAAGGAGTTCACCAGCCGGAGCTGCCGGTCGATGGGGGCGTTTGCGGCAAGAGCATGCAGGCGCTGCCAGTTTTCAAGGCGCTGGTGGGCTTCGGTTCCGAATTCTTCCTGAACATAGTTCATCAGACGGGAGCCCAGCTCGAAGGCACTCACAAGAGAGACCACGAGCAATAACGCAGGCAGAAGAGTGGAACGGCGGCGAATCTGAAGGGCGGCCGTTTCCATAGCGCGCCTCAGTTATTGTTCCGTAGGCGTTCCCTGAGCTGCTCAAGGCGCCGGCGGATTTCCTCCCGGCGCTGCTCATCGCTGGTGGCGGAAGCGGGCGCTCTCGAGGGTGAGGGGGATGCAGCCTGCTGGACGGCGGGCGAAGGCTCTGCCTGCTGGTCGGCCGTAAAGGATATGCCGCTGCGGTCTTCGGATTCCGGGAAGTAGAGGTTTTCGAGTTTGCCGGAACGTTCAATGATCACCCGGTTCGGATGTACCGAGCGCAGTGTGGCATTACCGGGCAGTTCGTCACCCACCAGGTAGGCTTCGGTTTTACTTTTGTCATCTTCGATCAGCGCGCTGCCCGGGAAATCACCATCCGCGGCCAGTACGCCCCGAAGGAACAGTCGGAGGTTGGTTTCAGGGAGATTCTCGGTATCCATTTCTACCGGCTCGCTTTCGCCGGATGCAGCTCCGAACAGATCCAGGGAGGAAAGGTCCACACTGGGTGGCTCACGACCGGCGGCCGGGTCGGAGACCAGTGGCTGCACGTTATCGTACTGTCCCTGCTGGCCTTCCATTTGCCAGAAACGGTAACCCTGCCAGGCTGTCAGGGCGACCATGGCCGCCCCTGCCACGAGCGCGAGAATCAGGGGAAACCGTTCATTGTTTAGGAGCATTGATCATCCTGAATGCAAGTTTGTGGGCCGGGAAAAAGCTCACAGGTTATCAGACTGCAACGTTTTATTGGGAGTATAGTGTATAGAGTTATTCAGCGGGTCCATATCCTGTGGTAGCCTTTCTGAATTAGTTGAATCGAAAAGGGTTTCACGAACGAGGACGACCTTGACCACAGACACTGAACTTCAGCCGCAGGATGCTCCGCTGGGCCGTCTTCCGTTTACTTTTGCCAAGCGCAACGGAGTAATCCTGACCCGTTCGGACGCCGGCGAGCCGGTTATTCTGGTTCGGCCCGGTGCGTCCCATTCTGCGCTGGCGGAAGCGAACCGTATCAGTGGCGGTCGTGCCCGTTTTGCCACCATCGATCCGGACCGTTTCGACCAGGCCCTGAATTCCGCCTATCAGAACGATTCTGCGGAAGCGATGCAGATGGTGGAAGGCATCGGCGATGACATGGACCTGGCCTCACTCGCTGACTCCGTGCCGGAAACCGAGGATCTTCTGGAGCAGGAAGACGATGCTCCAATCATCCGTCTGATCAATGCCATTCTCACTGAAGCAGTGAAAACCAGCGCCTCGGACGTTCACATTGAAACCTATGAAAAGCGCCTTGTGGTTCGCTTCCGGGTGGATGGTGTGTTGCGTGAAGTGGTAGAGCCCAAGCGCGCACTGGCCCCGCTGCTGGTGTCCCGGATCAAGGTTATGGCGAAGCTGGATATCGCTGAGAAACGGGTGCCCCAGGATGGCCGTATTGCGCTGAGGGTCGCTGGTAGGGAAGTGGATATTCGTGTGTCGACCATGCCGTCTTCTAGCGGTGAACGCGTGGTTCTGCGTTTGCTCGACAAACAGGCAGGTGCCATACGGCTGGAATCCCTTGGCATGGCGGGGCAGGACCTGAAGGTTCTGCGCAAGCTGATTTACCGGCCTTATGGCATTTTGCTGGTCACTGGCCCGACGGGTTCCGGTAAGTCCACCACACTCTATGCTTCGCTCCAGGAAATCAACGATCGTAGCCGCAACATCCTGACTGTTGAGGACCCCATCGAGTATAACCTGCCGGGCATCGGCCAGACCCAGGTGAATACCAAGGTGGACATGACCTTTGCCCGGGGTCTTCGTGCCATTCTGCGTCAGGATCCCGACGTGGTTATGATCGGTGAGATTCGGGATCTGGAAACGGCAGAAATTGCCGTACAGGCGAGTCTGACGGGCCACCTGGTCCTCTCCACGTTGCACACCAATACCGCCGTTGGCGCGATTACCCGGCTTATGGATATGGGTATCGAGCCCTTCCTGATTTCATCAAGCCTGGTGGGCATTGTTGCCCAACGGCTGGTTCGGGTTCTGTGCAAGGAATGCCGGGAGCCGTATACACCTACAGAAGAGCACTGCGAGTTTCTGCAGCAGGATCCCGCCAACCCGCCCACCATTTACCGGGCAACCGGCTGTAGCCATTGCAACCAGCTCGGTTACCGTGGGCGTATTGGTATCTATGAGGTGGTGGAGATCTCCGAGGAAATCAGTTCTCTGATCCACAAACGTGCCGGGGAGCTGGACCTGGAAAAGGTGGCTCGCCAGCATGGCCCGAGTATTCACGCAGACGGCGTGCAGAAAATCCTGGATGGTGTGACCACGGTGGAAGAAGTACTCCGCGTTACGCACCGGGGTCAGTAAACCATGCCAGCATACGAATACAAGGCGCTCGATTCCCGAGGCAAGCAGAAACAAGGTGTCGTGGAAGCCGATGCGCCGAGAGCCGTTCGCCAGCAACTTCGGGAGCGAGGCCTCACGCCGCTGGCCGTCGAACCGGCCGCCGAGAAACAGGCCAGGAGCAATCCCCTGGGCAGCCGGGGTTCGCTGGCCGCGGCCGATCTTGCACTGGTTACACGCCAACTGGCAACCCTGATCCAGTCCGGCATTCCCATCGAGCAGGCGCTCTCGGCGGCCGCTCAGCAGTCACCGAAACCCAGAATACGCAGCATGCTGATCGCCATTCGCGCGAAAGTCATGGAAGGCTACACCCTGGCGGACAGCCTGGGTGAGTTTCCCCGGGCGTTCCCGAGGCTGTACCGGTCTACCGTTGCTGCGGGTGAGCACGCCGGCCATCTCGATCTGGTTCTGAACCGGCTGGCGGATTACACCGAAAACCGTCAGGAGGCTCGCCAGAAAATTCAGCTGGCGGCCATCTACCCCATCATTCTCAGTATCGTCGCCATTGCCATCGTCGTGTTCCTGCTGACCTACGTGGTGCCGGATATCATTGATGTGTTTCTGAAGCAGGGGCAGGAGCTGCCAACGCTGACTATGGCCATGCTTGCGGTGTCGGAATTTCTGGCGGATTACGGTGTCTATCTATTTATACTGCTGGTCGCCGCATTGATGGTGTTCCGCTTTTTCCTGACCAAGCCCGGGTTTAGACTGCGGTTTCACAAACGTCTGTTACATCTCCCCTTGTTTTCAGGGATGGTTCGTGGCGTTAACACTGCCCGCTATGCCAGCACCCTCAGCATACTGACGACCAGTGGCGTGCCGCTGGTCGAGGCAATGCGCATTGCCGGTGAGGTGTTATCCAATGATTTTCTGCGGCAGGAACTGCGGGATGCAGCCAGAAAGGTCAGCGAAGGCGGCTCATTGCACCGTTCCCTCGATCAGACCGGGTATTTTCCGCCGATGATGCTGCACATGATCGCCAGCGGGGAGGCCAGTGGTGAGCTGGACAGCATGCTGGAACGAACCGCGCGCATGCAGGAAAACACCCTTCAATCAAAGATCGCTGCGATTGTGGGGCTGTTCGAGCCGATGATGCTGTTGGTGATGGGCGTGGTGGTGCTGATCATCGTACTGGCCATCATGCTGCCGATACTGAATATGAGTAATCTCGTGGGATGAAACCCGCGCCGGAGCGTCAGTCGACGAGCCCGGACCAAAGCAATCCATGCCAATAACGAGTGAGACAATGACGACCAAAAACCTCAATTCACACAACCGTAACCGCGGCTTTACCTTGATTGAAATCATGGTGGTGATGGTGATCCTGGGCCTGCTGGTGGCCATCGTGGCTCCAAACATCATGGGTCGGAGTGACCAGGCCAAGGTTACCGTGGCGGAAACCCAGTTGAGCAACATTGCCAATGCGCTGGACCTTTATCGCCTGGATAACAGCCATTATCCCTCCACCCAGCAGGGTCTTGAGGCGCTGGTTTCCAAGCCAAGTGGCAGCCCGGAGCCCAAGAACTGGAATTCCGACGGTTACCTGAAGAGCGTGCCGGAGGATCCCTGGGGTTCTGAATACCAGTACGTAAGCCCGGGTACCGAAGGTCCCTACGATCTGTATTCCTATGGCTCTGACGGCCAGGAAGGTGGCGACGGCGACGCTGCGGATATCAGCGTCTGGGACACCGAGGGCTAAATCACTGTGCAGGTCAGATCCCGACAGACCGGTTTCACCCTGATTGAAATACTGGTGGTCCTGGTGGTTGTGGGTCTGCTGGCTTCTCTTGCCGTGTTTACCATGGGGGGAAGCTCCCAGCAGCGCGAACTGGAAAATGAGGTCCGGGAGCTGTACCTGCTTATGCAGACGGCCTCGGAGCAGGCGGTTCTGAATAACCTGGAGCTGGGCCTGAAGCTGGAGGAAGACGGCTACCAGTTCGTGGCTTACCAGGATCAGACTGGCGACTGGAAGGCCTCCGGTGAGCGTATGTTCCGGGCCCGGAGCCTGCCGGAGTGGCTCACTGTCACCGAGTTCATCGAAAGCGACGCGCCCAGGCTGGCATCATCCGAAGATACCCTGTTGCCGGACGTCGTTTTTTTCTCCAGTGGCGAGACAACGCCGTTCGAGCTTGAGTTCACTATCGGAAACGGGTCAGACACGATGCACGTTCTGGCCTCGGATGGGGCGTCGCCCATGGACTGGCGCAAACCGGGCGATGAGGGGAGCAGCGGGTGAGGACGCAGAAAGGGTTTACCCTGATCGAAGTACTCATTGCCCTGCTTGTGTTCGGCCTGATTGCAACGGCTGCGGCCGAAGTTGGAAGCCAGTACATTTCCAGTTACGAACGGGTTCGGGACAAAACCCTGGCGAGCTGGTTGGCAGATAACCGAATAAACGAAATTCGACTGCAGGAAAACATTCCGGGCATCTCCGAGAACTCCAAGGATACCGACTTCGGGCCGTATCGTTGGCGGGTGACCACCGCGATTCTTGCAACCGCCGAGGCGAAGATGCGTCGTGTGGAGGTTACGGTTGCCCGTTATCGCGAGGAAGGCGCGACGCCGGAGCCGATCCATACCCTGTCGGCTTTCGTGGGGGCACAATGAGGTTCCCGTCCGCACACAGCTGCCATCCGCAACAACGTGGTTTTACCCTGCTGGAGGTTTTGATCGCGGTTACCATCACCGCCGTTATCGGGCTTGGCGTTTGGCAGGTTATCAACGGAGTGGTCAATTCCCGCGATCGGGTGAACGAACTGGCGGAACAGTTCGACGGTTTGCAGCGGTCCATGCTCCTGCTTGAGCGGGATATCATGCAGGTGGTCAACCGGCCGGCCAGGGACATTTACGGGGATTTCCAGCCAGCGCTCTCCAGCCGTGCGGACGACTTTTCCCTGTTGCTGACCCGGCAGGGCTGGCGTAACCCCCTGGGCATTCGCCGCAGTGGCCTGCAGCGTGTCGGTTGGGAATATACTGGCAGCGAACTGCGGCGCCGGTACTGGCCCATGGTGGATCAGGGCCAGGAAGATGACAGCCGCGACGTGCTGCTGCTGGAAGGCGTAAAGCGCCTGGAAATAAGGTTTCTGGATGCCAACCGGAGCTGGCAACCGCAATGGCCAACCGATGAGGTGATGGCCGGACTGACCCCGGGTAGCCGCCCTGATATTCCACTGCCGCTGGGCATGGAAGTGACTCTGGAACATGAGCGTTTTGGAACGCTGGTGCGGACGTTTGCATTACCGGATTTTGATCCGGCCGTTGCCCAGGGTGCAGTAAACCAGGCCAACCAGGCTGCCAGCGAAGCGGAAGAAGAAAGCACAGAAGAAGAGGCTACCGGAGAACAAACCGGAGAGAATACCGGTGCAACGGGGCAGGGAGGCTAGGTAGCGATGGGCCAGACCCCGAGGTTATCGAATCGTCAGCGCGGCGTTGCTCTGATCATGGTGCTGCTGGCCATGGCTCTGGTGGTCATGCTTGCTTCGGGGATGACCCAGCAGCAGAGCTTGCGAGTGTTCAAGGCGGGACATTATCTGGCTCAACAGCAGGGCCAGAGTATCGCACTTGGCGCCGAGGCGTTCGCCCGCCAGATCCTGCGCAGGGATTATGACGAGGACAAGGAAGAAAACCTGATGGTCGATAGCCTTGACGAGTTCTGGGCCGCCAATGCAGCCGTTCTGCCGCTGGATGACAATGGTGTGGCTGAGGTCCAGATTGACGACCTTGGAGGCCGGCTTAATCTGAACGACCTGGTCGGCGCCAATGGCCAGGTGGATCCCATCGTCAGAGATCGTTTCGTTCAGCTGTTTGCCGCACTGGGGATTACTGCAGTTTCCGTGGATTCGCTGGTGGACTGGATCGACCCCAACGACCAGACCGTCACGGCGTACGGCGCAGAGGATGGCCAGTATCTGATGGCTGAGCAGGGTTACCGGGCTGCCAACCAGCCGTTTACCACGGTGACCGAATTGCGCCTGATCGAAGGCATGACCGAAGAGATTTATCGGGCCCTGCGGCCCCACGTGGCGGCACTTCCTGTAAATGGTGCGGGGATCAACGTGAACACCGCGACGGCCATGGTGATCCGCTCTCTCCATGAAGAGCTGACGGACGCCCAGGCTGCGTCTATTCTTGAGAAGCGGGAAGAGGAACGGTTCGAGAACCTCCAGGACTTTCTGGCGTTACCAGAGTTCGCCGGGCTCGGGCTCAAGTCGGTTGGACTGGGGTTGCAGACCCGGTTTTTTGAAGTTGCCTCGCGGATTACCTACGATAACCGTGTCGTGAATATGGTCAGTACCGTGTTCCGGACTCCGGAAGGCGAAGTCCAGACGGTTAACAGGGATATCGGGCAGAAAAACCGAATCACCAAAGAGCCTTTCACAATTTCAGAAGGATAATCATGTCTTATCGCCTTTACGTCCGCCCAATACCGCCGTTTGCGGACGCTGACCAGGACCCCGGTGCCCAGATGTTCAACTGGGTCCTGCACGATGCCAGTGGCGATGCGCAGGCTCGCGGCGCAGGCGACAGTCGGGAAACCATCGAGCATACCCTCGGCCAGAATGCACTGGATAATGTTCTGTTGATCGGCCTTATCCCCGGCGAAGAAGCGATTTATTGTCTGGCTGATATTCCCGCGAAGCAAAGCCGCTTTATCAATCAGGCGTTGCCCTACGCTGTCGAGGAGCAGATTGCCCAGGACATTGATTCTGTTCATCTGGCGCTGGGCGCCCATACCGATCACGGCTACCGCGTAGCGGCCATTGATCGCGAACGGATGGGGCAGTGGGTGAATCTGTTCAGCGGCTGGGAGCATGTTCGCCTGGAAGCGATTTTTCCGGATGCCTCATTGTTGCCGCGCACCGAAGGCGGCTGGTCGGTCTGCCTGGATGGCGAAACGGCAATGATGGTGAGCGAACGCGGCGAGTGGCTGAGTATGCAGTCTGCGAACCTGGGAATGTTTGCTCACACGCTGGCTGCACCGTCTGCGGAGGAAGTGGTGGCTGAAATTCCGGTCACGCTTTACGGCACCGCTGAAGAATTTGATCTCCAGCAATCGGCCATCTCGGAGTTGAACGGTTCTGGTCGGCTTGCGGTTCGCAAGGAAGTTCTTGAACTCATGCCTCTGGAACTGCTGGCCTACGCCCATCACCATCATCTGTGCGAACCGGTAAACCTGTGCCAGGGCATGTTCTCGTCCAAATCGGGCAAGGCGAGTCCGCTCAAACCATGGAAACCCCTCATCGCAGTTGCCGCCGTCTGGTTCGTGGTTCAGGTGGCGTTGAATGCCGGAATGGGATTCTACTATCAGAATCAGGCAGAAAAACTGCGAAACGAGGCCATGGCAATCTATCGCGATGCGTTTCCGAATGACCGGCGTACCCATGCCGGCAACGTCCGGCGCGTGATCGAAGGCCAGTTGCGGGTTGCCGGCGCAAGTGGGCCGGAAGTGGACTTTATTACCCTGATGAAATACACCGGACAACAGTATTCCCGTTTGCCGGGCAGCCAGGGAGTGAATTTCAATTCAGTGAATTACAGCCGCTCACGGGGTGAGCTGGTCGTAGACGTGAGAGCCGATAGTTATGACCGTTTGAGCGCTCTGCGCAACGGCCTCGCGAACCAGGGGCTGGAGGCGCAGATTGGTTCGGTGGTGAACGAAGCGAGCGGCGCCCGCGGCCGCCTGACGGTCTCAGGAGGTTAAGGTATGTTTTCCCGAATCAAGGATCAGCCGGCGGTCGGCAAACTCATTGCGCAATACGACCAGTTGCCCCGTCGCGACCAGCAGGCTTTGGTGGTGCTGGCCATCGCTGTGTTTCTTGGCCTTCTGTATTTTGCCGTTTGGCGACCGGCGGCCGGGTTCTACGACCAGGCGGAAGCTGCCAGAGACAATGCCGGCGAATTGCTGGCCTGGATGCAGGCAAACCAGCGGACAATTCAGCGTCTTGGCAATACAGGCGGTGCCAGCACCACGGCGTCGGCAGACAAACCTGCGGATGGCCGTGCCCTGATGGCGCTGGTGACCCGTTCCGCCGGGGAGGCGGGTCTGTCACTTCAGCGCTTTGAGCCCAGCGGTGAAGACGCCATCCGAGTCTGGCTTGAGAATGTGCCTTTTGCAGAGGTTGCCGCTTGGTTAGAGCGATTGAATGGCAACCATGGTGTCGTCATTGACCAGGCGGCCATGGACAGGGCCAGTGAGCCAGGGCGGGTTTCCGTTCGTCTCACACTGGCCATCTGATTCTGAAAACCAGATTCCGGGCCTTTTGTCCGGAACTGACGCAGGAGAGGGAAGCGATGAGTAACGGCAGCGACAACAAGAACAAATCCGAGCCAGCCATTGTTCGCCTGGACGAAACGGCGCGGAATGAAGCCAGATCCATTCTGTTTCACGCCTACCGGAACGAACCGACGTTCCAGTACCTGTTTGATCACCGGCGCCCCGGCTACGATCAGAGGGTGAGGGCGACCATAAGGGAGCTGATAGACCTTTATTTTGAGCTCGAACAGGATGCCATTGGCGTGATGGTTGACGACACGCTTGTGGCCGTTGCGTTCATCGGGGATCCCGAATTAAGGATGAACCTGGCTGATCAGATCAGCTGGCGGATTCGTATGGTGCTGACGACGGGGTTTGCCTCTACACGTCGGTATCTGGACTACCACGAGAAAATTCGCGACATGTTGCCACAACCACTGGCGCATCAGTTGCCCATGATGGGGGTTAATCCCAAATACCAGAATCGCGGCTACGGCCGTTTGCTGCTGAAAACCGTTGAAAAACTCTGTGCCGAGAACCCGCGTGGCAGCGGGCTGGTGCTCGATACAGGAAACAACCGTTATCTGCCGTTTTACGAATCCGAGGGTTTCCGGAGCCTTGGCAAGATTCAGCTCGGCGATTTTGAAGATCACGTGTTGTTCAGGGAAGTGCATCCGGAAACCAAAACGGCCACCTCCGGCCAAACCTGATTTTAAAATGTGTAACGGGAGAAGCTGTGTCTGACCAGCAGGATTTTGATCTGATCGTTATCGGAGCCGGCTCCGGCGGCGTTCGCCTCGCGCGGATGTCTGCCCAGCGGGGCGCCAGGGTGGCCGTGGTTGAATCCAGGTATCTTGGCGGAACCTGCGTAAACGTTGGCTGCGTGCCCAAGAAACTGTTTGTGTACGGCGCTCACGTTCACGATGAGCTGGAAGATGCAGCCGGCTACGGTTGGCAGGTTCCACTCGACGATGTCAGTTTCGACTGGCCGAAGCTGGTTGCCAACAAGAATGCCGAGATCGAGCGTCTGAATGGCATTTATGGCCGGTTGCTGGAAAACGCCGGTGTGACCATCATCGAAGGAACGGCGTCATTGTCAGACGCCAATACCGTGGTCGTCGGGGATACCTCCTATCGGGCCAAACACATCACGATAGCCACCGGCAGCTGGCCGGTGATTCCGGATGTGCCCGGCAAGGAATGCATTCTTACGTCCAACGAGATGTTCTACCTGCCGCAGCTGCCGAAGCAGGCCGTGGTCTGGGGCGGTGGCTACATCGCTGTAGAGTTTGCCGGCATCCTGGCCGGGTTGGGTGTTGATACAACCTTGCTGTATCGCGGTGATCTGTTCCTGCGCGGGTTTGATGGCGACATCCGACGGTTTACCGAACAGGAAATGCGGAAAAAAGGCGTAAACCTGCAGTTCGGGGTGACCATCGAATCGGTTGAGGCCGAAAATGCCCATTACCGGGTTCAACTTAACAATGGCGAAACCCTGGAGACTGGCCTGGTGATGGCGGCAACCGGCCGTCGTGCCCTGGTTGACGGTCTTGGTCTGACTGATCTTGGCGTTCAGCTCAGCGCCTCGGGGCATGTTGTCGTGGATGATCACTTCCAGACTGCCGTGCCCTCAATTACTGCGCTGGGTGATGTGATTGGAACTCCTCAGCTTACGCCGGTTGCCCTGGCACAGGGCATGGTGCTATCCAGACGTTTATTCGGCGATGGCAAAGGCGAAATGGACTATTCGGCGATTCCAACGGCCGTATTCTGCCAGCCAAACATCGGAACGGTTGGGCTGACCGAGGAAGAGGCCCGGGAAGCGGGGCATCGACTGCGGATCTACCGTTCGGAGTTCCGCCCGATGAAATACACCCTCAGTGGTCGTGACGAACGGAGCTTGATGAAGCTGGTGGTAGACGACGAGACTGATCGAGTATTGGGTGCCCACATGGTGGGTCCGGACGCTGGTGAGATTACCCAGGGGCTGGCGGTTGCCATCAAGGCTGGTGCGACCAAGGCCCAGTTTGATTCTACCCTGGGCATTCATCCGACATCTGCCGAAGAGTTTGTCACCATGCGCGAACCGGTGGCGTGATTTAGTGCCGGCGTCCGGTTCTGGGCGCCGGAACCTTTCTAGAGCTTGATCCAGCGGCTGAGCACTTCGCGGAGCATTTCCTTGCGAACAGGCTTGGCCAGATAGTCGTTCATGCCACAATCGAGACAACTCTTTTCCGTGCCGGGCAGAACGTCTGCCGTTAGTGCAATGATCGGTGTCCCAATCTGCGCGTTGCTCTGCTCCCATTCCCGGATATAGCGGGTGGCCTCGTATCCGTCCATCACGGGCATCTGACAGTCCATCAATATGATGTCGTAGCCTGTGTGGTTAGTGGTCACCCTGTCCAGTGCTTCCTTGCCGTTGTTGGCGGAATCGGTATGGAAACCCAATCGCTTGAGCATAGCCGTGGCAACGCGCTGGTTTACCGGGTTATCTTCCACCACCAGGGCGTGGCTGGTGCCATTAATCGTTTCCCTTGGCGGTGTCCCGGTCGGCTCGGGATCGATGGGTCGATCCGCCAACTCGAAGGGCAGCTCAAACCGGAACGAGGAACCCTTACCCAGATCCGTTTCCACCTGAATGTGCCCGCCCATGAGTTCAACCAGCCGCTGGACCAGGGACAGGCCAAGCCCGGTGCCCCCGTATAGCCGGCTGTTTCCGCCGTCGACCTGTTCGAAGGAGTTGAAAATGTCGTGAAGGCGCTCGGTCGGAATGCCGGACCCGGAGTCGCTGACCGAGCAATTCAGAATGATGCAGTTGTCTTCCAGGGCGAAAAAGCCCGCCTGGATATTGATAAAGCCATCGCCGGTAAACTTGATGGCGTTGTCAGCCAGCCCCGCCAGAATTTGCCGCAGACGTGCGGGGTCACCGATGACAACGGGGTTGTCCGGCCAGTCGCCAAAGAACTTGAGGTTGAGGGCTAGGCCCTGTTGCTCGGCGAGGTGTCGGTAGGTGGCGGTGCAGTTGGAAATCAGTTCCCGAAGGTTAAACTCCTGGCTGTCGAGCTTCAGGGTGCCGCTGTCCATCTTCGAGTAATCGAGGATGTCCCCGATGACGGTCAACAGATCCTCGGTGGACTGGCGGGCAGTGTTGAGGTATTCGCGCTGGCGTTGGGTAAGCGGTTCTTCCTGGATCAGATCGACCATCCCAAGCACCCCGTTCAGGGGCGTACGCAACTCATGGCTCATGGTTGCCAGAAATTCGGATTTTGCCTGATTTGCCATCTCGGCCTTTTCCCGGGCACCTTCGGAGGCGGCGAGGGTCTGGTCCCGTGCTGTTTTCAGGCCGGCCAGGTGATGAGCCAGCTGGTTGAGTTGCTCTTCAATGGCAACGATCTCCTTCGAACTCTGGTGAGTATTCAGGGGACGTTCCTGGTAGTCACCATCGGTGAGTTGACCGATTCGCCCGGCGAGGTCCCGTATCGGTGCCAGAATTGCTCCAAGGAAATGATTGATGATCAGAATGCTGAACAGCAGCAGGGCCACGCCAACGGCGATCGATGTCCAGAGAATATCCTGCCGCCTTTCGGCAAGAACATCCTGACTTACGCCAACCTGAACAGTGCCAACCCTCAGAGAACCGGAACCAAAGCCATAGTCTGGCTCAAACCACTCCGCAGTGCGCTCCGAACCAAATTCCAGGGGCTGCTGGAGAATCTCGGCTTCGTAGATCTGGTAGCGCTCGGGTGTTTCACCCGGGTTGATCGGTTCGTGGGAAACGAAGCCGAGTTGGTCTCCCATAACGTCAGAAACCCGGATCCAGTCGGCTTTGCTGCGACGCAGCGACTGGGAAAGGATCTGGTCCAGTGCCAGAGTGTTGCCAGAGACAACGGCGTATTCCAGGGCAGGGGCGAGGCTGTCGGCAAGCATCTGGCTGCTGTCGGAGAGATCCCGGCGCGCATCCTCAAGGCGCACAGACGTGAAGAACACCATCAGCACGATAAACATGACTATGGCTGGCAGAGCTCCGAGGAGCAGCAGCTTTCGGGACATGGGGCGCTGTTGTCTGTGGCTGTTATTCATCAGACGCCTCCCCATTAATCGCTAATTGTCGATCCACCCGTGTGGCAATATCCTCACGGCTCGGCAAGGGAATGTTCAGAGAACGTGCAACCTGGGCATTGACCTCGACCCGAAACTCTTCCGGATACGAGGGTTCCGGATATGCACCAGTTTCGAAAAAGGTCGATAAAAAGCTGCCAGCCATCTCAACCATTTCAGGGAACGGAGCGTAACTGGAGGCCAGGGAGCCTGCCTTGACATAAGCCTGAGTGGGGCCGATGACGATCTGGTTACGGCGGTAGGCGGTCAGCAGAATATGTTTGATGGTTCTGGGGTTGTATATGGCACTGTCTGGGGCGGCCAACAGAAAATCTCCATAACCCAGGGCCCGGACAAGTGTTGAGATCAGGTTGTCGTTGCTTTCTACCAGAAATATTCTGGCCGACATGCCATAGGCCGGTAGCTCATCAATCAGCGGTTCGTAAAGTTCCACCGAGTCTGCGGTTGCCAGCAGGGCTATCTTGGTCGCTTGTGGCAGGATGGCCTTTCCCGTCAGAGCTTGGCGGATCAGCGGCACGTCGTATAAAACCGCCGAGATCTGGCCCGGCGACCGCTCGGCAAAGGCGGAGATAAAGGACCGGTCGACCAGCATGGCCAGGATCGCTGCGGAGCGGTTGGCTTGGCGTGCCCGGGAGAAAGCGGCAGGGCCGACCGTAATGATCGGGCTGTTCTCCAGTGTGGCTAGTTGGTCGTCGGAGACCTCGTTCAAGGAGGTCGCTGGCCCCAGCTGCCGTTTCAGGAGAGCAGTCAGATGTTGATCTAAAGGTGCGTTGCCTGAGCCGACAAAATAAACGACCCGTGCCGGTGCCTCCTGGGCATTGGCAACCATGGCGGAAACAGAGAGATATAGAATCCACATGACCTTGATCAAAAGGCCCGGAGTTCCGTTTCTATGCCGTTTTCGGTGAATCGTGTCGTGTCTGTCCTTCGCTCCATACCGTCCAGGGCTCACGCTTTCCTTGTTAAATTCAGAAACGAATCCCAGCTTCAACAAAAAACTGGTTCTGATCCTCAATCCGGTTGTCAGGGCTGATCCATGGCTTGGGGTTAAGGTAATGCTGGATCGTCAGTGCCAGCATATAACTGTAGTTGGTTCTGTCCACCCGACGTGCGAGCCTGAAATCGGCCCGCTCGAACCGGGTATTGCGCACTTCATTGGTCCAGTACATGGCCGCTGAGGTCATGAAGCCCATTGGCAGATCCTGGATCCAGGCAAAACTACCGGAGTCACGGGCGGAGAGACGGCCCATAAGATCTACGGCACGTTCCTGCTTGTCGACCGGAAGCGCGGCCGGGTCGCCAGTGTATCTGCCTTCCTGCTCAAGATACGCGTAGGTAGCCCGGAGCTTGGTTCCGGAAAACTCCAGCGAGGTTTCCAGCTCGACGCCTTCCTGCTCAAGATCAACGTTGTTGGCGATATACCATTCTTCTTCGTTGATGACGCCACTGATCATGTCATGGAAATCGTCGTTGAAGTAGCGCACTTCCACCGAGAGCAGGGCACTTTCCAGATGGAACTGGCCAAAGTAGCTGATCTCCCGGGAGGTGATCCACTCCTCTTCCAACTCCTGCCCGTAAGTGGACGTAGTCGGGTCCAGGATGTCTTCCACTTTGATTCTCTGGCCATCCAGTGCTTCAAAGGGTGGCTGAACGTTGGTCGGTGTATAGGACCAGTCCGGATTCTGCTCGAAGGCATCCGGTGTGCGGACCGCCCGGGAAAAGACAAACCGCAGCGCGTGGTTGTTGTTCAGGATAAAATTTGCCGCGGCTCTGGGGGAAAAATAGTCTTCATCGGTGGTCGTGGTCCGCTCCCAGTTGCCGCCTGCGTTGAAGGTCAGCCACCGAAAGGGCGAGTACTCAGCGTTGGCGAATACCCGGGATTGGTAATTGTCCCCTTTACCGTTAAAGAAGGTTTCGGAATTGAACGAGTCCTTGCGATAGCCCACACCGGAGACCAGCTTGAACTGGTCACTGAAAATAATGGTGTCCTGGAATTCAATTTCCTGCCGGGTTTCTTCCAGGTCTTCGTTCAGGTCAGCGATGAACGGACCCTGATCCTCGGGGAAGGGTGGGAACCCTGTCGGCAGCAGGGCATTGATCTCCGCTGCAGGCGCGGAAACGGTCCACCGCTGCCTCTGTCGCTGATTCTGATAGCTCGCCTGGATATGGTAGAAGTGGTCGGGCGAGGTCGCTCCGTCGAACCGGACATGGAGGTAGTAGTCATCCATGATAATGTCCGGGTTTGTGGTGGCGCCCAGCTTTCCGGACTTCTCGAGATCTTCTTCATTTACGCCATCCAGAACGCCTGCTCGCACGTCAACCGAATGCTGGCGGTCAATTCGGAATACGCTGTCGAAATTGAAGTTGTTGATGTCGTGGCCATCGTGAAAGGGGATCTCCTGGCCGCCATCAATCTGACTATCAAAGCCGTTGGATTTGCGCTTCTCGTACGACAACCGCCAACTTTTGTCGGCATCGGTATCGCCCACGGAGGTAAACGTGCGAAGGTGACCACGGGACCCAACCGAGGTGTAGGCTTCCACCCCCGCCGTGTCTTGCGGTGAGCGGGTAATGATATTGATGCTTCCAAGAAACGCGTTGATGCCATAGGCGGCGGAATTTGGGCCCCGGCTCACTTCAATACGTTCGATATTTTCCAGTGCCACCGGCATGCCCAGCCAATCTACGTCTGCGAGGCTGATTCTGTAGGCGGTTCGCCCGTCAATCTGAACCTGCAGGCGGCGTTGCTCGTATTGGGAAGTACCGCGATAGGTTGCCACCGGGTTGGTACTTCCCCAGTGGCCAACCACCATGCCCGGAACCAGCCGGAATGCCTCTACGAGGTTCATGATGCCGAGGTCACGGATCATGTCGCCGGTGATGATCGTGGTGGTGCCGGGAACCCTGAGTTTTGACTGGCGCAATCGTGTCGTAGTCAGTACTTCGGGGATTTCGCTTTGTTCGCCTTCGAGGGCAAGCAAGCCGGGCATGAAATCAGGTGTGTCAGTTTGGCCGAGCGCGGTAGCCGGAAGCAGGGCGGACAGGGCAAGGCTGATGCCGAAGCAGGTTGCCAGAGGGCGGCGGTCACCCATTCCTGCCGTTTTTGTCGATTGATGCATGGTTGACGTTCTATAATCTGCCGAGAAAAAAGGATAAAGCGGTTTTATTATGATTAGGTCCTATCGTAAGGGACTACAGACAGTTTGTCTCTCTGAAATGTAATAAATCTAGGCCCGGGAGTTGCAGCTTTATGAATTGTTGGGAAATCCTTGGAATTGAGCCGACCGGCGATCGCCGGAAGATCCAGGATGCGTATGAGCAACAGCTCAAGTTTGCTTCGGAAGACGAGGCAAAGAGCCTGGAAGCGGCTTTCCGGGAGGCAGTCGGGGACGATCCGGGCCCGGTAAAGCAGGCTTCTGACACGGTTCAGACTGAACCGCATCGCGAGGTGCAGGACGAGGAGCCTGATCGTCCGCTGGATGCCAACGAGGGCCAGGTGGTTCGTGAGGTGGTTATCCAGATCAAGGCCTTGCTCAATGACTCCTCAAGAAGCAAGGACCCGGGCATCTGGAAAGCCATTCTGGACGAGCCGCCCGCCGATCAGCCGCGGTTGCGACGCGAGATTGGTCGCCAGTTGGAGCCCCAGATACGGCCGATGGCGGAAAACGGTACCTTTCCGGCGCCGGTGGCCCAGTTTCTCGGTGAGTGGTTCGACTGGTTCACTGTGGAGCAGGCGCCTGAGGCGGCCGACGATCGGAATTACCCGGAACCCGATATGGCTGAAGAGCAGGGCGAACAGCCACCGCAAATGGTCAATTTCTGGCCGGCGGTGATTGGCTGGATTGTAGGGCTGGCGATTCTTGCCACACTCTTTGGCGGAATGGGTGGCGGTTGATTTCGCCGCCCGGATCAACCCGGTTTCTCTGCATTCGCCCTTTCAATTTTATCCCGGTACTTCTGGGCCAGGAAGGCTCCGACGATAACCTGTATCTGGTTGTAGCACATGATCGGTAACACGATCATGCCGAAGCCCGGGTGCCCTGAGAACAGGACCTTGGCCATGGGCAGACCAGACGCCAGGCTCTTTTTGGAGCCGCAGAACACCACCGCGGCTTCATCCTCCAGGCTGAACCCGAATCGCCGTACCAGGAACCTGGCAAACACCATGAATAGCAGCAGCAAGCCCAGGCACAGCGCAATGGCGAAAAGGATGGCCTGCAGGGGCAGATTCTCCCAGAGTCCGCTCTCTACCGAATGTGAAAAAGCGGAGTAGACGATCAGCCAGATCACGCACTGATCGTATCGGGCCATCAGTGTTTCGTTTCTGCCAAGAAATCCGCCGAGCCATGGTCGGAGCGCATGCCCAATCGCAAAAGGCAGCAGCAGTTGCAGAACGATGTCTTTCAGGGCTTCCGCTACGGAGAAATCCCCACCGCCGGACGTGCTTACCAACAGCAACAGCAGGAATGGCGTCAGCATCATGCCAAAGACATTGGAGGCGGCTGCGCTGCAGATTGCCGCCGGAACATTGCCCCGCGCCATCGCGGTATAGGCGATGGAAGAGGACACCGCCGACGGCAGGACGCCCAGGTAAAGAAACCCCAAACCAAGATCTTTCGGCATCCAGGATGGTGCGATATTGCTGAGGCCGTTAATCGGCAGCACCGCAAGTGGAAAAAATACGAAGGTGAGCGAAGTGATCAGAATGTGCAGCCGCCAGTGGGTGGCACCGGCAATAATCTGGTCCCGGGACAGCGCTGCGCCATGGAAAAAGAAGAGCAGGGCGACGGCGACCGTTCCGGCGGTGGCCAGTGCCTCGCCTGCCTGGCCAGTTGCAGGCAGAAAGGTGGCTAATACGATGGCGCCCAGGAGCAGCAGGGTAAAGGTGTCGATCCGGAACTTCATGAATCAGGACTCCCGACGCTTCAAGGCCTGGAGGCTGGGTTTCAAAAGCGCCCTTGCCAGGGATTCTGCCTTGCCCTCATCCTGACGCCGGACCGCCGCGAGCAGGAGTTCATGGTCTTCCTGGGAGGGTTCCGGCAGGTCTGCGTCGGTTTCGGTCTGCTCGATGGTCTGGCTGACAGCGTGGGAAAAGTAGTCGTAGAGCTCGATCAGCGCTGAGTTATGAGAAGCGGCAACCAGGGCATGATGGAAGGCTTCGTCGTGCCGGATGCGAGCCTGCAGGTCATCTCCCGCTTTGGCGCGAGCATCGAGGGCTGTGGTCATGTGCCGGAGATCCTGTTCTGTCCGCCGGTGCCCTGCCAGCTTGGCGGCCTCCGTTTCCAGCATGATCCTGACCTCCAGCTGCTCCGCCAGCTGGGTGCGGGCAATTCTCCGCAGTGTCTCCCCGGCGTCCCGTGTCGCTCGTACGTATGTGCCATCCCCCTGGCGGGTTTCCAGCATCCCCACGTGTACCAGCACCCGAACCGCCTCACGAACCGTGTTGCGGCTTACTCCGAGGGATTCGGAAAGTTCTGATTCGACGGGCAGGCGATCGCCAACCGACCAGTCACCTTTTTCGATGGCGTTTCTGAGACTTTCGATAGCAGTCTCGACCAGCGAGCCTTTGCGAATACGTTCCAGCATGTGTATGTCATCCTTCTAACCTATAACCCAATCATCCTATGAATATGGCCGAGGTTCAAGGGCAAAGGCTTTCACCCGATTACCCCGCGGTCTGGCCGGGGTAAAGAAATTGGTAATCAGCGGTGTCTACCCGGCGGGTCGCGAACCGGTAGGTGAAGGTGAATCCCGGCCAGTTGATGGTATTGCGCCCATGCTCATCGAGGTACCAGGAGGTGCAGCCGGAGCTCCAGACCGTGTCTTCCAGGCCCTGTTGAACCACATGGGTGAAACGGTCCTGCCGGTCTTGCCGGACGTCCATGGCGGAGTGAGGGTACTTTTCGAGCGCCTCCAGACATTCCAGAACGTAGCGAAACTGGGACTCAAGCATGTACAGAATCGAGTTGTGGGCCAGGTTGGTGTTGGGCCCATAGAGCATGAACATGTTGGGAAAGCCACTGACGGTGATGCCTTTGAACGCCACAGCGCCGTTCTGCCAGGCCTCGTTCAGGGTCTTTCCGCCCCGGCCTGTTATCCGGATGGGTGACAGGAACTCCGAGGCCCGAAAACCAGTGCCGCAGATAATTGCGTCCACTTCATGGTGGTGTCCTTCGTGCGTAATGACGCCGGACTCGTCAATGTGGTCAATAGGGTCGGTAATAAGATTCACGTTCGGCCGGTTGATGGCCGGATACCAGTCGTTGGAAATCAGAATCCGTTTGCAGCCGATCTTGTAGTCTGGAATGATCTTTTTCAGCTTGGCGGGATCTGTGACCTGTTTTCTGGCCTCCCGCTTTGCCATGTTCGCGTAATACTCGAGAAGGCCACTGAATTTGGTGAAAGCGAGGGCGCGACTCTCGTTTTTCCAATAAATGAGGTATCGATAAAGGCGATCCCAGGCCGGCACTTTCTGGAACAGCGTCTGCTCCCAGCGCTTGAAAGGCCGATCCGGCTTGGGCAGGACCCAGGCCGCCGAGCGCTGAAACAGGTCCAACTGCTTTACCTTCGATGCAATCTCCGGAACAAACTGAATGGCACTCGCGCCAGTTCCAATGACCGCCACTCGTTTATCGGAGAGGTCGTAATCATGATCCCAGCGGGCTGAATGGAACATCTTGCCCTGGAAAAGGTCCAGGCCCTTCAGGTTTGGCCAGGCAGGTTGATTGAGCTGTCCGGTGGCGGTGATGAGTACGTTGGCGGTCAGCTGCTCACCGTTTGCGAGAGTCACCGACCATTGATTTGTTTCGTCGTCAAACGCGGCTTCCTGCACCTCGGAGTTAAACCGGATGTGACTGCCCAGGCGATATTTCTGAACGCAGTGCTCCATATACCCGAGTATTTCGGGCTGCAATCCGAATTTCCGCGACCAGTTGTGCTTGGGTTCGAAGGAGTATGAATAAAAGTGCGATTGCACATCGCAGGCGGCACCGGGGTAGGTATTATCACGCCAGGTACCTCCAACCCGGTCGGCTTTTTCCAGCAGGGTCAGGTTATTGAATCCGGCCAGTTTCAGTTTGATGGCCATGCCCAGACCACCAAAACCGCTACCGATAATCAGAATGGACGGGTGTTCTCGCAGGCTGGCTTGGCTCATGATCATATGTCCGGCGTTATTATTGTGGTCTTTCCGCTTCAGTATACGGATGTAAGTCAGCCTTATGGATGACATTTTTCGCCACTCGGGCTAGTCAGAATGACCAATCGGCGTCCGGGTCAGGTAATTGTCCTGAGTCTGGGATAGCAGTTCCCTGAGTGCCGGCGTCTCGAACTGGCGCCGGATACTGATGGCGTAGAACTCCTCGAAGACGCCTGGCAGGGCGCCGTAGTCTGCAAGGGTTCCGCTCTTCATTTCGTCGCGCACGACCACCGGAGGCATGATGGCGAAATGACCGGTATCCCGGGTGAGAAGTCGCATCATCGCCATATCATCCACCTCGGCGGCGATGTTGGGACGCAGCCTGTGATACTCGCACAACTGGTCGAAGGCCTGGCGTATGTTGTTGTCCGGGCCCGGCACAATCAGGCTCCGGCCACGCAGTACGTCGACAAAATCGCCCTGAACGTCTATTCCCCGCGGCCCGATGATGCTGACCGGCTGCTTGGCAATCAGCCGTGACCGCCAGGGATTCTGTTCATCTCCCTGTACCGCCTGGTTTGCGAGGATCAAGTCCAGTCGATGCGCCGAGAGCCGTCTTAGCAGCTCATCCATGTGGCTACTTTGCAGGCTCAACTCAAGGTCTTCGCGGTTCAGCAGCGGCTGAAGAAAGCCTTCCTGGAAGTTACGGGAGAGGGTGGCCACCGCCCCGATCCGGAGTATCTCGCGGTTTGGTTGAGCGCCGGAGGCGAACAATGCCGTCAGTTCCTCACCCTGGCGGAAGATCTCCTCGGCGTAGGAGAATGCCATTCTCCCGGCTTCAGACAGCTTGAGGCGCCGCCCCTCGCGAATGAAGAGGTCGTGTCCCAGGCTGTCTTCCAGCTTGCGTATCTGACCCGACAGCGCCGACTGGGAAATATGCAGCGAGTCAGCTGCCCGCGTCAGGTGACCGGTTCGCGCGACCTTCCAGAAGTAGTAAAGGTGATGGTAATTCAGCTTCATGTGATTTCGTTCTCTAAAAACGAATGATCTGATAAGTATAAACCATTTTTTATATGTGACGAGGATCGGCAAAGTACTTGCAAAATGAGGAGGTTTGCAAGTATGAATCCAATCGCCGAATTTTCATTGCTCTCGATCCTCGCACTCTGGCTGCTGCTGCCGGTCGGTCTCTTCCTGCTTGCCGGTTTGACTGGCTGGCTGAAGAATCCACTGAAAGTGAACCACTGTTGGCGACTTGCCGGGTGGGCATTGTTGGCTTCCATGGCTGTTTCGGTCGTGATGGGAATCCTCCTCCTGATTCAGCCCTATACAGGAGGCGACAGCAATCGTTTAGCCACCCTGGGTGGGCGCTTCGGCCTGTATCCAGACGGGATAGCGGTCTGGATGGCCACGATGGTGGCGTTTATTGGCTGGGTTATTCTTCGGTTTGCAGACAACTACCTCAGCCAGGACCCTGGCCGTGACCGTTTTCTTCCATGGTTTCTGGTGACGGTTGCCTCTGTTCTGGTATTGGTGTTTACCAACCATCTGCTGATTCTGGCAGGCGCCTGGATTGGTGTCAGTCTGGCCCTGCATCATTTGCTCACCCTCTATCAGGACCGGCCCCAGGCGCGAATGGCGGCGGTTCAGAAGTTCATCGTCAGCCGGGTGGGGGATGCGCTGGTGGTCTTTGGTGTGGTGGCGCTCTACCTGCATTACGGCACCTTTTACCTGCCAGACATCATCCAGAATGAGGGCGCCCGAGCCGGTGGCTCAACAGCGCTGACAGTTGCCTCGGTGGTTCTGGCTCTGGCGGCGGTTCTCAAGTGCGCCCAGATTCCCTTTCATGGCTGGCTCATCCGCGTTATGGAGGCTCCCACGCCCGTGTCTGCGCTGCTCCATGCCGGGGTTATCAATCTTGGCGGTTTCCTCTGGCTCCGTTTATTCCCGGTGTTCGATGGCTTTACGGCCGGCCACATGATTCTGCTCGTGATCGGCGGCATGACGGCGGTCGTTGCGGTTCTCACCATGATGACCCAGTACTCGGTCAAACATGCTCTTGCCTGGTCAACCTGTGCGCAGATGGGCTTTATGCTGTTCGAAATCGGCATGGGGGCCTACACACTGGCACTGCTGCATCTACTGGCCCATTCGCTGTACAAGGCGCATTCGTTCCTGGCTTCTGGTCGCACGGTGGCGGTATCGGCAGCAACGCGTTTTCCCGAATCTCCCTCTGCTAACCGGCTCTCCTGGGCCGGGCTTACCGGCCTGTTGGCGGCGGCGATCCTGGTTCAGTTCCCGTGGATCGTGGAAAACAATCCGGTTTTCGGAGCATTGCTGGTGCTGGCGGTATCGGCGGCCGCCATGGGCATCCCGGCCGGAGCAACCAAAGCGGTGAAGCTGAAGCTTGCGGGACTGGCAGTGCTCCTGGTTCCGCTGTACTCATTGTTGCACTTTCTCATCGGCCCGGCCGTTCCCGAGCAGGAAGGGTTTGCTATCCCCGGCATTGCTCTGGGAACGGGCGCCACTCTGGTAACGCTGCTCGCCGTGTGCTCTTTGATGATTGTATTCGGTGCTCGCTTCCCGGCCACCCGCGCTCTGGGCGTTCATTTTCTTCAGGGGCTTTACCTGGAATTGCCCTTTGATCGGTTGACCCGCTTCCTGGCGGCGGAGGCTTTGAAGGTGCCGGCCATGTTCCGCAGGGTTCCGCATCATCCGTTCAGACTGGAGGAGAGATCATGAGCGATGTAAGCGCCCCGCTACCGGAACTGCAGTGGCTGAGCGATGACTGGCGTAAACCGGTTAAACAGGCCTGCGACCTGATCGCCCCTGTTTGGCCTCTCGATCAGTGGATAGCGGTGAATCCGTTCTGGGGGCTGAGACATTTTCCGGCCCCGCGGGTTGATCAGGTGCTCAACGAGCGCGCGGGTTTCAGTATGCTTATGCCAACCGAGTTTTATCGAGAAGCCTGGGAAGGTGGCCGGATTCGGGAAGACGATCTGAGGGCAAGTATTGCGGAGCGCGGCGATGAGCGGAATACCGCCTGGTACCTTGATTGGCTGGGTCGAAAGGGGGCGATAACTGCGCCAATGCGCGGTTCCATTCTGGATACCGTTGCGGTTGCGAATGCCCACGAGGAGGCCGGTGTTCTGACTGACATCGTTTGCGACCAGGTTTCTCGCGTTTGCGGCGCCTTTTTCGATCAGCGCCAGAGCCGATGGTCCGTTTCGGGCAACCAGGCCAATGGGGGGTTGTTCGGTTTTTGGCTTGAATCAGTCAGGCAGGATCTGGCGCTTGATTTTACGACCGGGTTGAAAGGGGGCCGTGCGTTCTTCAAGACGGTTCCGGACGGCAGGGATCAGGCAGTACAGGAGGCGCTGAATCGGATCGGCGCTCGTGGAGATGAGTTGGAAGCGCTGTGCCATAGCCTGTTGTTGAGAGTGAACGGCTGGGCCTCCTGGTGTCGCGGAGAAGACTGGCGGGCAGGCCTTGAGGGGCGTTCATCCGATCGGTGTGAGGACATTCTGGCGATCATGCTGGTCTGGGAGTCCGCAGGGGTAGCCTTCGCCTCGACGGCACAGAAAGCAGAGTGGCAGAGGCAGAGAGCCCGCGCGAGTCGCAGGGGCGCCTACGATGACCGCAGCAGGCTGTGGGTGTGGCAGCGTGCCTTCGAGATTGGTTACCAGCGCACCTTGTGGCAGGCACTTGAATCTGCGCCGCTCAAGCAGGCGTTGCCAGACTCCGGGCGTGGCATTCCCGCAGCCCAGGCGGTTTTCTGTATCGATGTTCGCTCCGAAGTGATGCGCCGCCACCTTGAAGCAGTGTACCCCGACGTGCAGACGCTCGGATTCGCCGGTTTTTTCGGAATGCCAATCGATCATCAGCAACACGGACCGCTTGCCCCGGCCCGCCGACTGCCGGGCCTGTTGCCCGCGTCTTTCCGGTTGATTGATACCAAGGGCAGCCTGCGAGAGGATCTGGCAGTGAATCGCTCTCTCGATCAGAGAGAGATCGCCCGTGAATCAGTCAGAAAGGCGAAATACACCAGCTTGTCGACGTTCACACTGGTTGAGACCACCGGTTTGGCCTGGGCCTGGAAACTGGTGAAAGACACTTTGAAAAAGGGCCACAAACCCCGCCCTGACCAAAGTGTAGAGGGGCGCCTGGTCCATAGCCACGGAGGCGACCCGCTCTCTGATGCCGAGAGGGTTGCGCTGGCGGCCAATATGCTCCGCGGGATGTCTCTGACCAGCGGTTTCGCGCCTTTGCTGGTACTTGTTGGCCATGGCAGTCATACCGATAACAACCCGAACCAGGCTGGTCTCGACTGTGGTGCATGTGGCGGCCAGAGCGGCGGCGTGAACGCCCGGCTTGCAGCAAGCCTGGTCAATGATCCACAGGTCAGGGCGGGGCTTGCCGACGAAGGTATCAGAATTCCGGACTTCACCTGGGCGGTCGCTGCCGAGCACTGCACAGCGACGGACAAGGTAACGATTGCTGATCGCCATCTTATCCCGGATTCGCACATGCAGCACCTGGCAGATCTGGAAGCCGGATTCGAAACAGCGGGCAACCGGGCTCGAAAAGAGCGCGCAACGCCGCTGAAATTGAATGGATTGGACGACGATAACCTCAAGCAGGCCATGGAAACCCGGACCCGGGACTGGTCAGAGGTTCGTCCGGAGTGGGGGCTGGCCAATAACGCGGCAATCATCTTCGCGAAGCGCAGCAAGACCCGGGGCTGCGACCTGTCCGGCCGCGTATTCCTGCACGATTACGATCCGACTCTGGACGAAGATGGCGGTCTTCTGGAGGCTTTGCTGGCGGCACCGATGATCGTCGCCAACTGGATCAATCTTCAGTACTTCGCTTCGGTAACGGTTCCCGAAGTGTATGGCTCGGGTAACAAGCTCCTGCACTCCGTGGTTGGCGGGAATGTCGGCGTTGTCGAAGGTAATAACGCACGGTTGAGAATTGGACTGCCGCTGCAGTCCGTCCACGATGGCACGCATTGGCGTCATGAACCGGTTCGTCTTACTGTTCTGATTGATGCGCCGGAAGATCGGATCGAATCTGTGTTGCGTCGCCAGCCAGATGTGGCGGCTCTGGTGGAAAACCAGTGGGTCAGTCTGCACCGGATGTCTGGCCGGGGCGTAGCGCGTTACGACAATGGCAACTGGGTAGCCGTGGCATGAGAGAAGGGCGGCGGCGCCGCCCCTGTCCTGCTATTCCTGTTCTGCGTTCAGCAGCTCTGGCTTTTTGAGAGCTTTCTGGAACAGGTCTTTGTCCTCCGCTATGGCCATGGCACAGCGTTCGGCCAGATCGTCGCCCAGGCCTTCAACCTTGCGGCCAAGGAATACCTGAATTTCCTCCGCCAGTTCGAGCACTTTGTCCCGGGCGTCGGCTTCGGCTTTTGAAGTGAACAGCATCGTCTCAGGATTTTTCAGTGCCATATCCAGGCCGTCCCTATCAGAAAAGTAGACTGCTTGTACTGCCATGGTTATTCCTCGCAGTGAGCGTTATTGGTACTGTATAAAAATACAGTCTATCTGACAGGGTGCGGTAAACACAATGAAAAACGGGCTTCAACAAAAGCTGAAGCCCGCCTCTGGTTCAAAACGAGTGGCGATCAGAAAGCTGGCCGATCAGTAACGGAGCAGTGCAGAGCCCCAGGTAAATCCGCCGCCAAAAGCCTCAAGGAGAAGCACCTCGTTGCGCTTAATCCGCCCATCTCGCACAGCCACATCAAGGGCGAGGGGGATAGATGCAGCGGACGTGTTGCCGTGCTCATTCACCGTCACGACAACCTGATCCATGGACATGTTCAGTTTCTTTGCCGTGGCCGAGATGATTCTCAGGTTGGCCTGGTGCGGAACCAGCCAGTCGATCTCGGATTTCTGCATCTGGTTGGCTGCCAGGGTTTCGTCAACGATCTTGCCCAAGGTGTTGACCGCCACCTTGAACACTTCGTTGCCTTTCATTTCCACAAACGCTCGCCCGGCCTTGACCTGGTCGTAGCCATCGGCAATACCGCAGGGAACGTGCAGCAAATCGGCATACTGGCCATCGGCATGGATATGGGTGGAAAGGATGCCGGTTTCTTCGTCGGCCTCCAGGATCACCGCGCCGGCGCCATCGCCGAACAAGACACACGTACCACGGTCTTCCCAGTTAATGATGCGGGAGAACACCTCGGCGCCGATAACCAGGGCCTTCTTGCTGCTTCCGGTTTTGATGAATTTTTCTGCTGTTGCGAGGGCGTATACAAATCCGCTGCATACCGCCTGTATGTCGAACGCGGGGCAGCCATGGATGCCAAGACGCGCCTGCAGGATGCATGCGGAACTCGGAAAAATCTTGTCCGGGGTGGAGGTGGCAAACACGATCAGATCGATGTCCTGTGCATTGATGCCCGCGGCATCAATGGCATTCCTTGCAGCCTGCTCAGCAAGATCCACTGTGGTCTGGCCTTCGACGGCAATGTGACGTCTTTCGATTCCCGTGCGCTCGCGAATCCACTGGTCGGTGGTGTCGACCATTTTCTCGAGGTCTTTGTTGGTAACGATGTTTTCAGGCAGGTAGGAACCGGTGCCGGTAATTCGTGCAAAGGTCATTCGCAAGTGTCCCGAGGCGTAACTGGATAACGTACTACCATGCTATACCCATGCAACGTCGTGCGTAATTAGCGATTTGTCAAAGACGCCCAGAAACTGGCACGCTCGTCTATGCTGAAGGTGATCAGCTTTGATCAACACTCTGCAAAGAAGAGGAGAGGAATACGATGGGCATTTCCAGCCATGAGCTTCACGTAGAATTCCCGCAGTACCGAGAACTGATTCAGGAACTCAAGAACAATGATCTCAAGTTCAACGAAAAGCTTCAGGAGTACACGCATCTCGACCACGAAATTGAAGGGCTGGAAAAGAGGGATTCTCCCATCGGTGATGACAAACTCCACCGCATGAAGCAGAAACGCGCACAGCTGAAAGATGACCTTTACCAAGTGTTACTTTCAAACGCCAAGGCGTCATAAGACTGCCATCAAAAGTACACAATTCTGACACCCAATAATGCTTGGAGCCCCTGTTTATAGGGGTTTCCAAGTATTCAGAAAGCTCCTCGTCAAGCTTAGAATAGGACCCTAATTAAACAAGGTCCCGGTTTTCGGAGACCAATATTCTGGGGTTGACCAAGGAGTAATGAAATGAAAAGAGCTGCTTCGCTTTACAAAGGCTGGCGGATGAAGCGCAACTTTATCCATCTGGTGATGACTATGGATCGTCGGTTGCTGAACGATGTGGGATTTTCCCCTGAACTGGTTGAACAGAAACTGAGCACTCCGTTCTGGAAATTCTGATCCTCGTGACTGATCGACTCTGCTCTCGGTAACCTTCTGAACTGGTTGAAAAATAATCAGTCCAGAAGGTTACAGACTGTCACAATAATGAAATATCCTATTGTTCTTAAAGCCCTTTTATCTCGAAAAAATCTAAGAAAATTGATCTGAATCTGTATTCTCTTCTACCGGATCGTCCTATAGTTACGCTACCTCCAGAACCAGACCGGTTCACCCTGAAAGGAGAGCTCGACGATGATCCAGGAATTCCTTCAAAGCAACTTGCCCCTAGACTCCTCCGTAAGCCTCAAGCGTTCAGATACAGAGCCTGATAAAGACATTGCCAATGCCCGCAGCGAAGCCTTTGAGATCGTCTCAGACTCCGGTGAAACCGTAGGCTTTGTGAAGGCCTGGGAAGATGACCCGAGTTTCCGCGGATACGTCCACTTCGATTCCGACGGCAACGTGATTGACTGGAAAGTCTTTAAAGACCGGTTGCAGAGTTGACGCTCAGACCAGCCAGCCAAAAAAGAAATCGAACAAGACGCTGAAAAACCCGCCGCCGGTGCTCTGAGAATTATCGGCAACCGCGGAATTTTTCGATGCAGTGTTTTCTCCTTCGACTGGCTGGGCTTTCTTCATTTCCGTTGCTTTCGGTTCGGTAGGGCCCGCACTGGTGGGCTCTGAAGGGAGCTGGGCCAGCACCGGGGCTGGTTCTTTGGTGGCTTCTGGTGAAGTTTCCTCGGCGACCGCAGGTTCCGGCACGGGAGCTGGAGCTGAAATGGGAGCAGGGGGCTCTGAAGCTACCGGTTCGGGTGTTGTCGGGGCTGCTTCCGCCACTTTTTCTTGTGCCTTCACTTCAGGTTTTTTCGAAGTTCCCTCAGTATCTATCTGGTTTTCATCAGGTTCGGCATCGAGCGAAGTTGTTGGCTCGCCCTGTTCGGAAGATTTTTGAATGGGGGCCGGGGTAGGTTCTGGCGAAGGCTTTGGTTCAGCCCTGGCAATGGTCGGGGTATTGGGCGCGGGCTCGGGGAGGGACAAACCGAGCTGTGCCAATGACGCCTTTCGACTGCCGACTGAATTTGCAGTGATGGTTGCGCTGGATGTTTTGGTCACGCCGAGCGCTTTCAGTGTTGCCGTATCCAGGTTGCCGTTGGTTTGGAGCCCATTTTGAGCTTGATAGGCGCGTATGGCAGCTCGGAGTTGCTCATCAATCCAGCCATCCGCGCGTCCGATGTCATGACCGGCACCGTAAAGAGCATTTTCGGCGGCGAAAATGACTTTTTCGGGTTCGGCGGCTTGGGCAGTGCCGAGGCAGGCAGCCGCTGTCAGCATGGCAATGACAGGGCCGCGAACGCCTTGCCTCTTGGGTGATTGAGAGCGCGTCATGGCGGGATACCTCCGGGCAGTCCGTTTCCGGTTACATTGTGTAACTTGAAACCCAAAGGTATCAGGTAATCATCTGCGCTCTCGTGAATTGGTTAACATCTGCAACCATTGTCTGTTCAGGATTCACTGGCCCTGAAGCGTCGCACGAGCGTATTCAATTCATCAGCCATGTTCGCCAGAGAGCGGCTTGAGTGATTCACCTGGGAAATGTCTCCGGCCAGTTCCTCAATTGCGCCACTGCTTATTTCCACGTTCTGGGTCATCTCCGCGGCGGTCGCTCTCTGCTGCTCGGTCGCGCTTGCAATCTGGGTGGTCATTTCAACAATGCTGTTAACCGCCGCGAGAATGTCCGTCAAAGCCTCGCCCGACTTGCTTGCCTCCTCGCTGGCCTCTTCGGCCATCTGCTTGGCCTTGCTCATGTCCACTACTGCGCCGGCCGCGCCACTCTGGAGCTGGGACACAATCCGCTCGATATCGACGGTTGATTCCTGAACGCGCTTGGCCAGTCCTCGAACTTCATCGGCAACCACGGCAAATCCCCGCCCGGCGTCACCGGCTCGAGCCGCCTCAATGGCGGCATTGAGCGCCAGAAGGTTCGTTTGCTCAGCAATGCTCTGGATAACAGCCAGCACATTGCCGATTTCGGCCGATTCGTTCTCCAGTTGTTGGATCCGGTTAGACCCCTTTTCAACCTGATTGGCGAGGTTGGTAACCGCCCGAATGGCTGAGCCAACGGTTTCCTGTCCGGAATCCGCAAGCGATGAGGCCTTACGGGCCGATTCGTCAGTTTCGCTGGTGTTCGAGGCGATCTCTTCGGAGGTGGACACCATTTCCTGCATGGCGGCAGACACCTGCGTGATCTGGTCGCGCTGTTGCTCCGAATTGGCGGTTGTACGCTCTGTGATACCGGAAAGTGATTCGGACTCGCCGGTCAGTTGGCGAGACGCCGTCACAATTCGGGAAATCGTTTCCTCGAGCGTTTGCAGGAAGGTGTTGACTGCGTCGATGAAGTCACCGATCTCATCGGGACGGCCCGGAGTGAGTCGGGTGGAGAGGTTGCCGTTGTTATTGGCGATGTCGTCGAGGTAGCCCAGAATTTCTGTTTTCGCACGCTTCACGCTTGAGCCCATCAAGCGACTCATCAATACCGCAACGATCAATCCGAGAACCGCAGAAGCCACAAATGCGATGAGCGTGAATTTGAGTGCAAGATCAGTGGCAGCCGTTGCCTCATCCGCTTCCATCTCGAGAGACGCGAAAATACTGGCCTCCAACTCGCGCGCCATGCGGGCGATTTCGGGCCCGAGTACATCGAGTCGGTCTGCCTTGACGCTGTCGACGATATTCTGCTGTTCCACCATTCTCTGAACTGCAGCCTGATAGTTTGCCAGCTCTTCGACAACGGTTTGCATGTACACCTGCACAAAGTCCGGGCCATTTTCAGGTTGCAGCAGCTCCAGTGCATCGGTCAGGTCTTCGATGGCCCAACCGAGAGCCTTGCGGGAATCCTCATCGCCGTTGGTCAGGTAGCGTTGGGCGGTCAATTGCATGACCATGGCATCGTTCAGCAGTTGCTCGAGGCCGGCCCTCAAATCGCTTTCGGGTTCCCTGTTGGCAACCCCGTTAAGGGCCATCCGCAATGCCTTGGTGGCATTTGGACCGTATACGTCCAGCTCATCCTTGATAATTTTCAGGACCTGGCGTTTGGCCGGAACCAGCTCGTTCCGGAATGCCTTGATGTATTCATCGGTGGTGGTCTTGATCCGATCCACCAGTTTGGCCGCACCAGGGTCCTGGATGTTCTCCTGCGCTCTCGCCATCACCTCATTGAACTCGGCTTCTAGCTCGCCGAAGTGGGCAAGGGTTTCTTCATCGCCAGTGGTGAAATAGTCGAAAACACGCAGGCGCATCCGATAGACGCTGATGACCGATTCGGTCCCAATAGAGGTGTCCGGTGCCAAGTCCCTGGCGACGGTGTTCATTCGACGGTCTAGTTCCTGGAATTCATAAACACTGAAAAAAGTTACCGAGGCAAAGAGCAAAAGAATGAATACCGGCGCAATCAACAGTTTCCCTGGGACACCCAATTTACGCTCTATAGATGAGAGGACAGAGGAAGCCAAAACGTCATCCTTCAGTAAGTTGTTTTAGTGATTATCGGCAGCGCTACTGAAACCTGAAGCCTTAAGGCCGGTGTTTCATTTGGGCGCAGCCGTCTCTGGTTGAGCGGCGCCCCGGTTACTCGACAAAGTTGGCCTGGCTCGCAATCATGGGGGAGAGATCAAGATTCCAGTGTTCAAGGCCGCTCGCACTGTACACGTAATGCCCACTTAGGGATTTAAGCTGCGGTATCTGATCGGGTCTCATGCCATTGAGGATCAACGAGGCCAGCCTGGCTGCGGTGAGCCCCTCTTGTTTGGCCGAGATAGTGAATCCGCCGATGCTTTGTTCTTCGCCAACAAAGATATCCCAGAATGAAAACAGTGGGAGCTGAGCCCGATAAAATGCTTCCTTCAGCAGATCGTAGGGTATGACGTACTCGCCATCTTTGTCACGGATGGTGTGGTGGGTGCCCAACACAACAGCATCATAACGTTCGTGGGCATTTACGACCGTGTCCAACCAGGTGTCCCTGTCGTTGGTCAGAACGATGTCCAGTTCGGAACCGTAGATCGTGGCCTGGCGCTTGTCACCAAAGTATTCGTTCACCGCATTACGCATGGTAGGTGAGTCATCCATCAGAACCAGGAAACGCTCTTTCTGCCGGAGTATCTTTCTCAGGTGACGGATACTCTCGGAGAAGAACGGGCGTTCGAGGATGCCAGTGACCAGCGGGTGTTCAAGGGTAGGGTGCTGAACGGGGCCACCATTCACACCAAGAAAGACCACGGGAATCTTTTGGGCGACCAGGTGGTCAGCCATCAACGTAAAGGCGTTGTCATCACCCAGAATGGCAACGTCGGGATTAACGTTTGCAATTTTGCTCTGGATTTCAGCCACTTTCTGTGGCCATTCCGGTTTCGACAGGCGCTTGGTGTCGAGTTCGAACACGTGAAGGTCGTGATCCTGCCCGAGCACGGACCGGACCGCGTCGATATAGTCCGCGTCCCATTTGTACTCGAGGTGGTAACTCTGGATGACGACGACGGTTTTGCCAAAACACAGGGGACTGACCAGCAAAAGAGCCAGGAAGAGTAAACGCATAGTTGTTCCTTATTATTGTCCGAGCAAGGTTGAAAAACCGAATACTTAACGATTTGTTCTTCAGGCAGTTTTTATAATTGTGACCGGCTTGAATACAGAAACCGTGCCAGTTAGCCAACTCACTGAAAATAAGAGTTTTTTAATGATATGGAGGGTTTGCTTTCCCGTTTTTAGCGTGAAGTGTCCGGTGTACTGGACAGTTGGCGGCGTGCTGGGCTGAATGTGTTTGATTTGCCGGACAATTGCGTCCGAAAAATCGGACATGGAAAAGCGAGTCTGGGCCGAGGTTTACGCGATCTCGGTCCTTGGATTGCGTGGGTAATACCGCTCAGGGAGGCGTTCGATGTGAGGGAAGAAGCGGGTGTCCTTGTAGGGCATCTTCATGAACCCGGAAACGCCCAGGCCGGTAATCTGCTCCACCGATGACAGGATTACGTCCAACAATCGGCGGAACTCCTGTTCCCGGTCCGGATCAAGTAGCCGATAGTGGCTGTGGATTTTAAGATGGCGGGGCAGGGCTTCGAAGATGATCATGCCAGTGTGGTGAATAGCGTTGAGTTCTTCGAGGGCGTGAATAATGGTGTCGGGTAACACCAGGAATTCCTCCGGGTCCGGGCCGTCCTCGAAGTAAGAGTGGACCCGGCTTTCGTCTTCAACCTCAGGCGCGGGGCTTACCTCGTAGTGCAATTTCATATCGGGTGATACAACAAAGGGGTGGGTTGGTTCATCGCGATCAACGTGCAAGGTATTGCGGGCGTTGAACAGACAGCTTTTGAAAATCCCCTTGCGGTAAATGGCCTGGGCCAGGAAAACCATATTGTTGACGGCCTGCACAAACGCCGACTTCAAGGCAGGATCGTGCAGATTCAGGGAAGTGTCGATGTAGATGCCATCGGTTTCCCAGCGCACGGCCAGTCCACCTTCCACCGGGTAGCGCCCGAGCCGGCTCACGGCTGCCAGAAACGCCTTTTCGGTTTCGCCCATGCCCTGCATGAAATTCTTGTAGTAGCGGTCCAGCTGTACGTCATTGACGTCGTTGAGGGTTTCCGGTGCGCCTTCCTCCCTGAGAAAGGATTTACGCGAGCTGTAAACCACGGTGTCAATTTCCTGGTCAGAGGCACGCACCCACACGGGTACCTGGGCCGCGACCGGGGTTTCCGGCAGATCAATCATCACCGTGCGGGCCATACGCGGCATCTCTGTCAGATAGTAATCGCCGGCCTTACGGCGAGTTTCCGGATCCGGTGACAGCATGCCATCCAGCATGCGCGCGAATTCCATGGGCAGGCCCAGTGAGGTGGCCGGGATGGCCCGATGGCCAAAGCGGCAGGATTGGGCTGACGCCAAGGCATAGAGCGTGCCGGCTGCTCCCTGTTCATCGAAACGGGGAGACGACAGCCCGCCGTTGAGCTGTTCCTCGCCGATAAAATACACATCCCCGAGCCGTGCGTTTGTTTGCTGGAGGTTGTCAGACATCAGCTCCATCACGTTGGCGGTGATGAACTGCTGGTTGGCGTCCAGCTGGGCAAACACGGAGGAGCCCCAGTCAATCAGGGCAATGTTTTCGGTGCTGGCGTCGAAGACCAGATTGGAAGGTTTGATGTCGCCATGAACGATTGGTCTGCCAGCCGGTCCATTCTCACGGCGCAGGTTTCGCAGGATGTCGGCCAGCTGGTCCGCAATGCGCATGATGAGCCGTGGTTTCAGACGACCATCACGCAGGGAAACCTCTTCCAGATTTAATCCGGCAGCACGCTCCATCACCAGAATCGGCTGGTTATTGGCTCTTTGGTAGGAAATCAGCCGTGGCACCCTGGGGTGGCGGACCTGCTCCAGAATGTAGGCTTCATCCTCAAGCCGGTCCTGGAGGTGCCGGGGCAGGTTGATGCGGGTGAATTTGAACACATGTTCCGGGCCTCCGACCGCGGTTCCTGGGAGGCGGCCAGAGAACACGAAGCCATAGGCGCCCTTGCCAATGAGTTCTATGTCTTCATAGCCCAGTTGGCGGAGCTGGGCGGCGCAGAGCGCCACCCAGTCCTTGAGCTTTTTGGCATCATCATGGCTGAGCAGGTAGATCGACTGCTCTTCGGGTATGTAGAACTGCTGCAGTTGCGTCTTCTGCGCCATGATGAAACGTCAGCCCATATGCAGGAGCATGGTTTGGGGCGATTCCAGGTAGCCCTTCCAGCGGTTGCAGAATCGGGCGATGGTGCCGCCGTCGATAATGCGATGGTCGCCGGCCCAGCTCACGGTCATGATGGCGCGCTCCACCACCTGGCCGTTGGCGTCAAACCGGGGCAGTTTCTGTGTGCGCCCAAGGGCAACGATGGCCACTTCCGGCGCGTTGATAATGGGCGCGGTGTAAGTTCCGCCCAATGCGCCAATGTTGGAGATGGTAATGGTGCCGCCCTTGAGGTCTTCCTGGCTGACGCGGCCGGATCGGGCTGCCTCGGTCAGGCGCGCAACCTCGTCGGCAATGCCCAACAACGAGAGGCTTTCCACGCCTTTGATGTTCGGCACCGTCAGGCCGGCTTTGCCATCCACCGCCATACCGATATTGCACTGGGGCAGGTAGTGAATCTCCGTGACGTCATCGTTGAGCTGGCTGTTGAGAACCGGGAATTCCTGAACCGCCAGGGCCATGGCCTTCATGAAGAAGGGCATGAGCGTCAGCCTTGAGCCCCGCGCTTCTGCCTCCGGTTTCAGTTGTTCCCGCAGCTTGAGCAAATCGGTGACATCAATATCCTCGCTGTAGATAAAGTGAGGAATGGTGGTGGCCGATTTGACCATGCTTTTCGCCATCGCAGCTTTTATTCCGCGGATGGGTTCGACTCGCGCTTCCTGTTCGGCGGCAGGCACCCTGCGGGCACTGCTGGTGGTGGCCGTTTGCGCATCGTCGGCGGGAGCCTGGTTCTGGGCCTGTTTCGGGCCTTCCTCGATATGAGCCAGTACATCGGCTTTCAGAACACGGCCATCTTTGCCGGATCCCTGAATATCCGAGAGGTTGAGCTCATGCTCCCGAACCAGACGGCGAACGGCAGGGCTGGCCGGAATACGCTGTCGGCTGGCCGTAGCGACAGGCGAGGCTGTCGCGGTTGAGAGTTGAACCGCGGGCTCCGGTTTGGTTCTAGCTTCCTCCGGCTCTTCACGATCCCGGGGAATGAACGCAAACAGCGGGGCATGAACCTTGGCCATAGCCTGCTGTTGATGGTAAAGCTTGGTCACACGCCCGGCTTTGGGTGCGGTAATCTCGACCATGGCCTTGTCGGTCATAACGTCCACAACAGGCTGGTCTTCCTCGATTTCGTCACCTTCGGCAACGCGCCATTCCACCACCTCGCACTCAACGATGCCTTCGCCGATATCCGGCAGGATAAAGTCTTCGGTGGCGTTATCGTCCGATTCGGCGCCGGAGGCCGGCTGTTTTTCCGCCTCGGGAGCCGGCTTTGCTTCGGCAGGCTCCGGAGAACTGGCCGCCGGCGCCTGGCCATCGCTTTCGCTCTCATCCACCAGCTCAAACAGCGGGGCGTGGACCTTGGCGATATCGCCTTCCTTGTAATAAAGGCGGGTCACACGGCCCTTGTAGGGTGCCGGAATTTCCACCAGGGCCTTGTCGGTCATTACCTCGGCCACTGGCTGATCTTCCTCGATGACATCGCCTTCGCTCACCAGCCATTTGACCAGTTCACATTCCACGATACCTTCGCCGATATCGGGCAGTATAAAATCACTCATAGTCGCTCTCCTGTCCTGATATCAGCCTAGAATTCAACGCTCGCCCTGATGGCCTCGTAGACCTTCAGGTGGTTGGGTAGGTGCTCTTTTTCCAGCACCAGCGGGAAGGGGGTGTCCATCCCGGTTACCCGAGCGATCGGAGACTCCAGATACAGGAAGCAGCGCTCCTGAATGGTGGCGGCGATTTCACCGGCGAATCCGCCGGTCAGGGGAGCTTCGTGGGTGACCACCAGCCTTCCGGTCTTGAACACGGAGTTGGCGACGGTTTCCACATCCCAGGGCAAAATGGTCCTGAGGTCGATGACCTCACAGGAAATGCCATCTTTCTCGGCCCGTTCCACGGCCTGATCAATCACTTCCATCTGGGCGCCCCAGCCCAGAATCGTTACATCCGTGCCTTCCTTGGTGACTTCGGCCTCGCCCAGAGGCAGGCGGTAGTCTTCATCTGGCACCTCACCCACCGAGGCCCGGTACAGGCGCTTGGGCTCGAAGAACAGGGTAGGGTTGGGATCGTGGATAGCTGCGAGCAACAGCCCTTTGGCCTGATGCGGGTTGCGCGGCACCACGATTTTCAAACCCGGGGTGTGGGCAAAGTAGGCTTCCGGTGATTGTGAGTGATACAGGCCGCCGGCAATGCCGCCGCCGTAAGGCGCGCGAATGGTCAGCCCACCCACGTCGAACAGGTTGCCTGAACGATAGCGGAACTTGGCGGATTCGTTCACGATCTGATCGAATGCCGGGAAGATATAGTCGGCAAACTGGATCTCGGCCACCGGCACCGACCCTTGGGCCGCAAGGCCGTTGGCAAACCCGATGATGCCTTGCTCTACTAGAGGCGTGTTGAAGCAGCGGGCCTTGCCGTATTTCTGTTGCAGGTTGCTGGTGGCACGGAAAACACCGCCAAAGACGCCGACATCCTCACCGAAACACAGCACTCGCTCGTTTTCCGCCATTGCGGTGTCGAGGGCATTGTTGATGGCCTGGAGCATATTCATCTTGGTCATCTCAGGCCCCTCCCTTGGCGTGTTCGGCACTCTTCGGGTATTCGTCCGGGTACCGGCGGATATGCGCCTTTAGTTTGTCGAACTGCTCAGCCAGGGCAGGTGGCACCTCGTCGTAGACATCGCTCACCAATGATTCAAGCGGCGGTGGTGGCCGTTTCTGGGCTCGCTTCATGGTTTCGAGCACTTCCCGGCGCATGTTTTCCTGGAGCTGCTTTTCGTCGTCCTCGCTCCACCATTTCTTGCTTTCCAGCCAGAGGCGCATACGCAGAATCGGATCTTTCTCGCGCCACACGGCTTCTTCATCCTTGCTCCGGTAGCCGGATGGATCGTCGGAGGAGGAGTGGGCAGCCAGGCGATAACTCATGGCCTCAATCAATACGGGGCGGTTGTGTTCCACGGCGAGCTTTCGGGCCTCCTGCGTGGCCTGATACATCGCAAGAATGTCGTTCCCATCCACCCGGATCACGTCCATCTTGTAGCCGTAGGCCCGGGGTGCAACGCCGTCGGCAGCAAACTGTTCGGCGGCCGGCGTAGAAATGGCATACCCGTTGTTGCGGCACAGGAAGATCACCGGTACCCGATGAACCGCAGCCATGTTCAGGGCAGCATGAAAGTCGCCTTCGGAGGCGGCGCCTTCACCAAAATAGGTAACCGTGCAGAGGCCTTCGCCTCGCAGTTTCTGACCATAGGCATAGCCTGCGGCCTGGGGAATCTGGGTGGCCAGCGGCGAGGAAATGGTCATGTAGTTCAGCTTCTTCGAGCCATAGTGGACCGGCATCTGGCGGCCCTTGCCATAGTCCATCTCGTTGCCGAACAACTGGTTCATGAATTCATCAATGGTAAAGCCGCGGTAGGCCAGGGCACCTTGCTCCCGGTACTGCGCCATGATCATGTCGCCATCATCCAGTGCTGCGGCACTGCCGATCACGGCAGCTTCTTCGCCCGTGCACTGCATGTAAAAGCTCAAGCGGCCCTGCCGTTGGGCAGCAAGCATTCGCTCGTCAAGAATTCGGGTAGTGACCATGGCCCGGTATATACGGAGGGCCTTGTCTTTGTCGAGATCAGGAGCTTTGGCGCTCTTGTAGAGCTTGCCGTCCTGTTTCAGGAGCTTGAAGGTGGGAATCCGGAACTCCGCACCGTCGGTAAACACTGGGGAATACACAACTTTGGACTTTGTTGTTGTCATAATCCTCTTCCTGGGGTAGTGGCCTGAGGAACAAACACTCCTTGTGGGAGTGTAGTTAATGTCATTGTAGACAGCCTGGCGGAATCTGGTGCGATTCGTGCCAAGTGACGTTTACCTTAACGTAAACTGCTAAACAGGGGTAGACCCTCCTGTTCAGATTTTTTCCCTGGGGAAAGAGAGCTCGGGAAGCGTTTTCCGTGTTTGCCGAAGCGTGCTACCGTCAATACACACACTTTTTCAACCTTGTTCAGACATTCGACTCACGCGGGTAGGTTTTAATGAATGTAATCATCATTGGCGCAGGGATAATGGGCACCACTTTCGCGACTCTCGCGAAGGAGTTGGCGCCGGAACTGGATATCACGATTCTTGAAAGACTGGACGGTCCCGGGGCGGGAAACTCCTGGGTATTCAATAACGCCGGCACTGGGCACGAGGCGAATTGTGAGCTGAACTACACGCCGGTAGACGAAGAGGTCATTTCGGTCGAAAAGGCTGAGAAGATTCATGCCCAGTTCAATGTGGCCAAGCAGTTCTGGGCCTATCTGATCCAGAAGGGGGCCATCAAGGACCCCAAATCGTTTATCAACCAGACCAAGCACTGCACCATCGTCTCCGAACCATCGATTCAGGAGCTGAAACTTCGTTTCAACGAGATGTCCTCTCACCACTTCTTCGAACAGATGCGCTATTCGGAAGATTTCGACGAGATCAAGAGCTGGATTCCTTACACCATGGAGGAGCGGCCCAGACACGAGAAGATGGCGGCGACCGTTATCGAGACAGGCACGGACGTCAACTTTGGCGCCCTCACAGAGCAAATGGCCAAGCATGCTGTTGACGATCTTGGGGTGAAAATTGAATACGGGACGCACGTCAAGCGAGTGCATCGCAGCCCCGCCGGAAGTTGGCTTGTGGAAACCCAGAGCAGGGGCGTTGATCGCCGCTACAAGGCCGACGTTCTTTTCGTCGGTGCCGGCGGTGGTGCCTTCCCGATACTGAAAAAGAGCCACTTGCCTTTCGCGCGTCGCTTCACCGGTTTTCCCGTCGGCGGACGGTTCCTGCAGGCCGAGATAACCGCCGAGCAGGCCGAGCAGTACAGAGCGAAAACTTACGGAAAGGCGAAAGTGGGTGCACCTCCGATGTCCGTTCCCCATCTGGACCTCCGGGTTTCGGATGGAAGGTATTATCTTCTGTTTGGTCCTTTTGCCTCCTTTAAGCCGGTGCTGGAGCGGGGCCGGGGGTTCCTGGACTACCTCCGCTCCATGCGCCTCCACGATATCCCGAGCTTGCTGAATGTCGCCATTGAGCATTTCCCGTTGGTCAAATATCTGGTTTCAGAGACCTTCAAGGGTGAAAAGAGCATGTTCGAGGAGCTGGACAGTTTCGCACCGGGCATGAGCAAGAAGTTCAACTGGAAAGCGGTTGAGGCCGGGCAGCGGGTTCAGATCATCCGCGACGGAGATCTGCAAATGGGTACAGAGATCCTCGTCTCGAAAGACAAGACCTACGGTACGCTCCTGGGGGCATCGCCTGGTGCGTCGGTATCGCCGGAAGTCATGCTACGTTGCCTTGAACAGCTTTTGCCGTCTATTTTTACCAGTGAGGAAGCCGGCAAAAAGAAAAAAGAGATATTCCCCGAGGACAATCTGGATTTCCTGGCGAAAAATCCCGAGCGTTACCGGGAGATCCGGGATGCCGTCAATGAACGGCTAGGGATCAAGCAGTCGGCATCGCAGCAGGACTGACCAGGCCAACAAACAGCAGGGAGATTTTCATGGACAGTAGAATCAGTGTGACCTCGCCCCTTGTAATCCTTCACGGCGACGAGATGGCTCAGGTTGCGTTTGAACACATTCTCAAGAAGTTTGTGAGCTCACGGCTTGATATTCAGCTTGAGGAAATCGATCTGTCTGCGGAAAACCGGCTGCTGACCAATGGCCAGGTGGTTATTGATGCCATCGATTCGCTCCAACGCCACGGAGTGGGTGTAAAGAACGCTGGCATGACGGTAAACCGCCAGCAGTTGGAGGACTTGCTCAGGAAACACCCGGATGTGGATGGCGAAAATCTGCACCCGCTGGCGACCAAGTCCCCCAATGGTGCGATCCGCAAGGGCATCAGTGGCAATATTACCCGCGAGGACATCCAGTTCCGTAACCTCAACATCCGCCGTCCCCAGTGGGTCGGGCGTGATATTGAGGTGGATACCATGGAATTCGGCGGCATCAAGGACAGCTTTAACCAGCTTTCCCTGGCAACCGGCGTGGTCAAGCTGATGTTTGTGGGCAGTAGCGGCGACCCGGTAGAGCTTCATCGGCGAGAGATTCGCAAAGGCGATCCGTGGCTGCTTGCGACGAATGACATCGAGGATGTGAAAGCCTGGGCGCATCGCTTTTTCCAGCGTGCAATCGCAGAAAAACGAGACGTATACCTCGGCCTCAAGGATACGGTGATCCCCGGCTACGATGGGGCCATGCGCTCGGTGATCGAGGACATCTATCACAGTGACTACAAGAAGCAGATTGAAGACCTGGGGCTGAATTACTACTACGAACTGATTGATGCCCAGGCAGCCCGCATTGTTTCCAATCCGCCGGAGCGTGCGCTCTGGGGCGTGCCGGATAACACCACCGGGCGCAAACTGCTCAAGCTGGTGAACCAACTTAAGGAATTCGGCATTCCAGGCCGCGGGGCTCATGTGTCCATCTCACGGATGAGCGCTGGCGGCGGCGACCAGTATGGTAGCTTTAACATGGCGGCCAAGGAGGATGGCATTCTCAAGGTGATCGTCGACGGAGACGAGAAGCATGCCCGCCGGGTTCGGAAAGGCGATCCAATGTTGCTTATGTCCAATGACCGTGAAGCCATCAAGGACTGGGTTCTGCAAGTCTTTCGGGATGCCTCGCGCAAGGACAAAGAGGTGTATTTTGGTCTTAAGCGCGAGTACATGGAGTACGACGAAGTCTACAGTGAGGTCATTACCGAAGTGCGTAGGGAACTGGCCAGCGAGCATACACCGCCGCCCTCGTTCATGATCATGCGGCCGTCCAGCCAGCTTAAAAAGATGATCACGGATCCACCGAGAAATGCGCTTTATCCCTCCCAGAACCTCGACGGCGATATCTTCTCGGACATTTCCGCCGCTCTCGGGGGAAGCCTGGCGACGGCCAGTTCAATCATCGAGAGCAAAGACGGAACCATGCTGTTCGAGGCGCCCCATGGCACCGCCCATGATCTTTACCTGAAGTATCTCGAGAGCGACGGTAAGGTAGCTCATTTCAACCCGTCGGCCCTGATTTTTGCGCTGGGCAACGCTCTGGAAACCCTGGGTGAGCGGGAAGGCAACGAGCCTTTGAGCCAGTATGCGGTGCAACTGAAGGCAGCATTGACCGACACCGTTGACCGGGGCATTGTCACTGCCGATCTTAAAGGCAAGACCGTGGACCCGGATTCGGAACAAGTGGTCGATATGATTGGTTTTCTGGAGGCGGTGGAAAAGGCGCTTCAGTGAGCCGTTAAACCAAGGGAGCGCCGGGTCGAGGCTTTTATTTAACGGTATTGCCCTGAATCAGCATGCCGTTGCCCTTGATGACGCCATCCTGGCGGAGCACCATGGATGGCCCGTCAATGCTCACCGCGTAGCAAGTGGGCTCCTGGCCATAAGCGAAGCACATTTCGCCCTCTTTGGTTGTCCACTCACCCTTGTAGTCCACGCCGTGAATGGTGCCGTCTGGTGCGTAGTATTCGTTAAAGCCGGAATTTGGTTCCAGCATGCTGCCCTGGTACGAGTGATCGCTGACCGCTTGGGAAATTTCCTCTGCGCTGTGCTTTACGGATGCGTTGACCGCGCTTGTGCCCAGAAGCGTTGCCGCCGCGAACGCAAAGGGTACGGAAATGGCATTTCTTGCGTTGCGATTCATAGTACGGTCCTTATTGTGTCTGAAATAAAAAGTGCGCGCTGATGAAGCCTACGCGCTGTTTACTCATAGGGATCTTTTTCTGGGCCCCATTGTGGTTGGTCTGATCTGGACCAAGGCGACAGCGTAAGGTCAGTGGGAGCGTGCAAGGTTTATCCCATCCTTGATGGCAAACAGAACTTTCAGACAGGAGCTGTCCTTAATGGCGTTTTACAACCGGAAGAAACTGGAACTGCAGGAGGCGTTGGCAAAGCTTGAGGCTGCTGAGAGCCGGGTTCGGGAGCTGGAGTCGGATTTTCAGGCCATTGAACAAGCTGTTGCGGTTCTCGTAATGACGCAGGATGGTATTATTGAACGCGCCAATGACCGGTTTCGGGATCTACTGGGATACGAGCCCGACGATCTTGTCGGCCAGCACCATCGGATCTTCTGTGACAGCGATTACGCCAAAAGCGAAGACTACATCCAGTTCTGGAGGGAGCTGGTTACTGGCAATGTGAAGCAGGGCAGTTTTCCAGCCGTTCACGCAAATGGGCATGATGTCTTGTTAGAAGCCCGTTATTCGCCGGTAAAAGGAGAGCAGGGCATTTCGAGGCGGGTTATCGCGATCATCGGTGCGTCTCAGCGTGGAGTCCCTAAAAGCATTTGATTAATGACTGTAAAAAGAAAAAAGAGAGGGAAAACGATTATTTTGCGTTGGTAGCCTGCAGAAAATGCTAAGTTCTTGTTATGCCCACGACCTTCCAATAAAGGATAGTAGAGATGATGCGAACTGAGTTTCTTCAGGAATTGATCAAGCAGCTCTCGCCAAAACTGGATTCGACAACTTACGTCTACTGCACAGTACCCAAGGCCAGGTATGGCGAACTGGAACACCTTAACCCGATTGTCAGCATTGCCGAACTGGAAGGCCTGACGCTGGTAATTCCTCTTGAGCAGGCCAAAGCCGAGGGCCTGGACTACTACAGAATCTTCCGGCGCATTACTCTGGAAGGGCATTCAAGCCTGGAGGCCCTGGGTCTCACATCGGTGGTAACAAGCCTGTTGGCAGAGAGAGGCATCACCACCAATGTGATAGCCGGGTTCTACCATGACCACATGTTCGTGCCCAGTGACCGCACTGAGGAGGCCATGAAGGCGCTGAAGGAGCTGGCTAATAACCCGAACGGCTAATCTGACATCCGGCTGTCCTTGTAACAGCCGGTTTCTCTACAGCCTGGAAATGGGTTACCAACCCGTCAATCAATTGTCGGTCGGTTTTGTCGGCACTTGAGTCCGAACGGCTGCGAATCGCAGGGCAACGGCCAGGGTGAAAAATGCCGCCAAGCCGCCGAAGAGAGTAATTACAGGAACAATGTTCATAGGATTAAAACCTCCAGTAGGACTAATTGCGGCCTGTCGTCTGTTGTCAGCATTCCGGGTCTGAAAATCAGCGATGTCTGACCCCGATTTTGCACGACAGGTTATGTGCAAGCTCACTATTAGTCTACGAGGAAGAGGCTGTGATGGGCGTAGGCAGAAACCATTATTACGGGTATGCAAATACACTTAGACGAGTGCCAAACCGCGGAAAGATCCGTTTCTTGCCAGCCGCTCGTCCAAGTTGCACAAGCAATCGAATATAGATTATCTATGTTGCTATGTCTCAGATAACGTCATTGTATGTCTATAAAGTTGCCGGTCAGGCAAGCCCGGGCGTAGAAACGCGCGACTTGATACGGGAACTTGGCCTTCCGGTAGACGGCCCCATCGATCCAACGCAGATGGTGTCTTCAGCGGCGTATTACGGCTTTTTTGCCGAACTGGTTGATCGCGATCCCGATGGCCTTGTCCTACCCTTGAGGATCGGCGCTGCCATGCGAAGCGACGAGTACGGTGCTTTCGGTCTGGCGTGGAAATCCGCACCAACTTTGCGAGGCTCTTTCACCAGGGCAGAGCGTTACGGACATGTACTGGGTAGCGCGGAAACCTATTCACTCGAAAAGACGGAAGAGGGCTTTCTCTTCAACCTTGAAAAAGCAGGCGATGGTTCTCGGGGCATGCTGCTCTCAAATGAGGCCAGCATGTCGGCGGTAACGACCATCAGCGAAGAAGTAAGCACCTCACGCTTTGTACCGATGGCCATCTATTTCAAGCATGCGCCGCTCGGCAGTACCAGCGTGTATGAGTCGTATTTTGGCTGTCCCGTTCATTTCGAGTCGGGTCGCGATGCGATGCTTGTGAGTAACGAAAGCATCGATACACCCAACAAACTGGGCGACGAGCCCATCGCCCGGTTTTTTGACCAGCATCTTGAGCTGCAACTGAATTCGCTCAAAGGCGATACTGAACTGCAGCAACAAGTCAGGCGTGCTGTCGCCAACGTTCTGAGTGAGGGTGTACCGAAGCTGTCACGAATCGCCTCCGAGTTGAAGATGGGCGCCCGGACATTGCAAAGAAGATTGTCGGAGCAGGGCTATTCATTTCAAACCATTGTCGACATGGCGCAGAAAGATCTCGCACAGCGACTTCTGCGCGAGACAGACTACAGTCTTGCCGAAGTTGCCTTCCTGACGGGGTTTGCGGAACAAAGTGGGTTCACTCGGGCCTTCAAGCGTTGGGCGGGACAGACGCCACGATCCTATCGACTTCGAGCTCGCTGAAGCGGGGTTCAAGGTTGTCGTCAGCTGCACAAACTCTGGCACCCTGGGGCAATAACAAACAACACTGTTCCTCGAAAATTGACTTGCACTTACGAGAAAAGGAGCAAGTCAATGAAACCATCCAATCAGTCACATCAAACAATTCTTGTCGTAGGCGGTACCGGAAAAACCGGGAAACGCGTCGTTGAACAGCTTAAAAGCATTGGTCATGAGGTTCGAGTTGGGTCCCGCTCAGCGATCCCGTCTTTTGATTGGGCCAACGAGAAAAGCTGGGACGCCTGCCTCACTGGCGTAACCTCAGCCTACATCACTTACTCACCTGATCTGGCAATGCCTGGCGCCACTGACGCTATCCAGGCGTTCGTTAGCCTGGCCAGACGCCGCGGAGTGAAGCGACTTGTGCTGTTATCAGGGCGTGGCGAAGCCGAGGCACAAGCCTGCGAAGACATTGTTCAGGAATCTGGCCTCGAATGGACGGTCGTCCGCGCAAGCTGGTTTAACCAGAATTTCTCTGAGGGCGCATTCATCGACATGGTGTTGAATGGCGCCATCACTCTGCCAGCAGGCGATCAGGTCGAGCCCTTCGTTGATGTCGATGACATCGCAGACGTGGCTGTTGCGGCCCTGACTCAGGACAACCACAGCGGGCGCATCTATGAAGTGACGGGGCCAAGACTCATGACCTTTGCAGACGTGGCCAACGATCTTTCCCGCGCGACCGGTCGCGAGATTTCATTCATCGACGTGCCTCACAAGAGCTTTATTACAGAGATGGAGAACTCCGGGGCGCCTGAGGATGTGGTCTGGATGCTGGACTATCTCTTCGCAACGGTTCTTGACGGCCGCAACGCCCATTTGACCGATGGCGTACAACAGGCACTTGGCCGCCCACCGAAAGACTTTGCAACCTTTGCAGAGGAAGTGGCAAACACGGGTATCTGGGAAGAACGATAAACGAGTCTGGCCCCCCGAAATGAACCAGGTTTGGCAGGCGCTTGCAGCAGTTGTCAAACCTGACCCTTTCCCACTTTCAACTCACAGGGAACATGAAGAATGCTGGATAAGATACTGTTAACAATATCAATCGCACTTTACGCCATTGCTGTTCCGTATTTGGAGATTAACGACACCCACGTGTTCAACCCGGACTGGGTAGCCCATGCGAGATTGCACGAAGTGTGGCAACTGATTACCAACTCTTCTCTCGGTGCGATTGCCCTGTGGCTTACCTGGATGTCTGTCGATGGAAAGGGCAAAGCAAGTGTTATTGCGCTGGTGGTCACCGGCGGTTTCCTTGCAGCCTATGCCTTACAGGGTTTATACGGCGGATCAATGGTGCATCCGGATGGTACGGAAAAAACTGTATCAGGCATCAATGTCGGCGTGATTGGATTCGGTTGGGTATTTGCGAGTTCCGTTTTTACACTCGTGAGAGCAGGGCGCCTTTCTGTCATGTAGCAGGAAAGTTAAATGGAACCAACAGAACAGGAAGTGCTCCAGAGGACTTCTCTGTAACAATAGGACTGCCCTGATAGTCAAAGGAGTGACTATCGTTGATTAGGTTCGGGAGGGCGCCATGACCGCTTTAACTCAGGTATCTCAGGGAAATTATGTACCGACAGAGGGAATGAAGGGGCTTTTGCGGCGGTGGTTTTATCTGAAGTTCGTTCAGAAAAAGAGCACCGTAGAGTTGATGGCAACAGCCTCCGACCTTCGAAATAAAAGCGCGTTGAGCATCGTGGCGCTGTTGGACGTTGACGAGCAAATGATCTCGCAAGTGGTCGGCAAGAAAAGGCTCATCTTTGTTCAGAACTGCCACGCTTACCTGAAGGGCTCGGTCAATCCTGCAGCGTTGGATGTCGACCTTTTGCGCGACTGATATCTGAAACTGACGTATGTTAGCAGTTGGGTAAACAGTTAGGTGATCTGGGGTTCGGAGGCAAAGGCACTCAATACCTGTTCAAGCTTTTCGACCAGATCGCTATTCGTCAGCTCGCCGCGATCGACATCAAAGTTATCGAAAAAGCTTGGAATGCTGAGGCTGCCAACGACCTTGCCACTGAAAAAGGGAGCAGCGGCCTCAGCAAGCTTCAGCACGGTATTTCCGCCACCTGGCCCCGGAGACGTGGCGAGCATCACGATCGGTTTGTCGCGGTAGACGTTCCGGCCAATTCGACTCATCCAATCTAAGAGGTTTTTAAACGCTACAGTGAAGTTGCCGTTGTGCTCCGCAAAGGAAACCAGAATCACGTCCGCTTGTTCGATCCTGGCCTGGAAGGCATGCGCGCACTTAGGAATGCCGTATTGCTCCTCCAGGTCGATGTTGTAGATCGGCAAGTCAAAATCATTAATCCGATCTCAGCATTCGCCAGCTTGGTCGCAGCGTATTTCACGAGTTGTTTATTGATGGATTTGCGACTGTTGGTCGCGGCAAACGTTAATACTTTCATACAAGGCTCCCCAATTCTCCCGCGTTATAACGAGCAACCACCTCATCGATTTCTTGTTGAGTGCTCATTGCAAACGGCCCGTGTTGAATGAAATTTTCATTGATTGTCTCACCCGAGAGCACCGCAAAATGGCTGCTTGATGAAGATTTTCCGCGTATCGTGAGTGCCTCGCCCTCTGCACCATCAATCGCGCTGGACTCTCCCTGGTGGAGCGTGAACCATTCGCCGCGCACGTGAAATTCGATGTCGCCTTCAACTGAATAGATCCAGGCATTAAAGCCCGCTTGAATGCGGTGTTCGAATACCGATGTTTTGTCAGCAAAACCATCAAAAATGGTGGCTGGCCATACCGACGCTGCGTCCGTCTCGACCCCGTTGCTTTGGCCAAGAACCAGCCGCACACGGTAGCCCTGGCCCTTCAAGGTCGGCATGTCTTCTCGCTTCACATGCAGGGAGCTTGGCGCCTGGTGCTTCATGCGGCCGGGCAAGTTGACGAAAATCTGCAGTCCATGAATCGTGGCATCTTCTCGCGGTGCCTCGTCGTGAACGGCACCGCTGCCCGCATTCAGCCAGTAGAGATCGCCAGGGTTAATGTCGAAGTTATTCCCCAGCGAATCGCGGTTGTTAAATTTGCCGTCCGTATCTTCAAACAAAACGGTGACTGCCGAGAGGCCAGCGTGAGGGTGGGCACCAAAAGTCGGGACCGTCATAGTGTAGTGATCCACCATGATGAAGGGATCCATGGCCCCATAGAACTGCCCGTGACGAAAGCCCACACCCGTGAACCCTGAGCCTACACTCAGTGGGCTCCCCTTTACCGGGGCAAGAGCTGTTATCGAGTCATGTTGTTGAGCAACCTGATCGGTCATTGTCTTTCTCCGTTCCATATGTGATCTGAAAATAATCTAGCAGCTTGGTATCTGAACAAAAATGGCTAAAATATGAACTATACGTTCCATATATAGGACGCTAGTGTGAGCATTGACCTGAACGACTACTTCTATTTCGTGCATGTTGTTGAAAAGAAGGGTTACACCGCAGCGGCAAAGGCATTGGACATGCCCAAATCGCGACTGAGCCGACATGTTGCTCAGCTGGAAGAGCGCCTTGGTGTGAGGCTGCTTCAGAGAAGTTCCCGCAATGTCGCCGTTACCGAAGAAGGGAAGAGCTTCTATCAGCATGCTCGAAAGCTCGTTGACCAATTCGAAATGGCTGAAGCAGCAATGGACAATAGAGGTGGAAGCCTTTCAGGAAAGGTTGTGATCAGTTGTTCGCTGGGTGTGGCGCAATTTGTTCTGTTCGATATCGTCACTGATTTCGCCAGGCTGCATCCGAAAGTGCTTATCGAACAACGCGTCACCAACTCCATGATCGACTTGATTACTGAAGGAGTAGACATCGCTATTCGCGGGCACAGCGGCGAATTGCCTGATTCGAGCTTGATACAGCGGTTTATTGCGAATGTGGAATGGCAGTTTTATTGCTCGCCTGGTTATCTGGAGCAACTAGAACAACTGCAAGCACCCTATGATTTAGCCAGTTGTCGTTTTTTAAAGGTGGGGAGAGCCGGCGCGAAAGAGGCGATTCCCTTGCAGCACAGAGATGGTCTTCGAACCCATCAGACTACCCATATCGCTCTTTGTTCAGAGGATATGTCGACAATTAGGCAAGCCGCAATTGATGGCCTGGGCGTTACTGCATTGCCTGATTATGTCTGCAGAGCACCCGTTGAAGCCGGCCAGCTCGTTCGGATATTGCCAGGCTGGGTATCCCAGTACGCAAGCCTCAGTCTGTTGATGCCGTCACGGGTAGGTGTGCCACCGCATACAAAAGCTTTAGCCGAGTTCATTCGCGAGCGGCTGCCATTGGCTGTGAGGCCGCAATAGACGGAGCAGGGCGGATGTACACGGCTTTCAAGCGTTGAGCAGAACAGACTCAAAAGTCCTATCGACTATGGATTGGTTGAGGCTGTGTTTGAATTTGTCGCCCTCGGCAAAAACTTTGGCATGCTGCGGCAATAACATCCGACATGGTTCCACGAAAATTGGCTTGTACCTGAACCAACTAACGTTCATTGCCCGTCTGACAGGAGCCATATTATGACTTTGCTTGAACTCGCACTGATCGTGGCTACGTTGCTATCTGCCTTAACGGCCGGGTTTGTCTTTTCCTTTGCATCGGTTGTTATGCCAGGAATTGGAAACTTAACAGACAAGGAATTCATCCGCGCATTTTAGGCTATCGACGGCGTGATCCAGGCCGGTCATCCCGTCTTCGGTTTTGTATGGATCGGATCCGTCTTTGCTTTAGTGGCAGCGGCGATTCTGGCAGTCCTGCAGAACGACGGCCTGGTGCCAACCCTGGTAGTTTCCAATGCGGTCGTCTATACCCTTGGGGTCCAACTACCAACATTCCTGATTAATGTGCCGCTCAACAACGCCCTGCAAATGTTGAATGTGGACGACATGGATGAACTTATGCTCGCATCAGAACGGCGCTCTTTCGAAAATCGCTGGGTACGATGGAACCTGATAAGGACTGCATTTGCTTCCGGGGTTAGCGTTTCATTGATGCTGGTTCTGCTGTGGCTTTGACAGAGCCTGCCGGCAGGGATATGGCTGTGGAGCGGTAAGTGGGTGTCTAAAAAATGGCCTACCACGCAAAGTACTAAACTTCTGCAACCAAATATCAGTGACTTACCGGTCTAATTCCACATTAAGTGCTAAACAAACTTAAAGTAGATTCTAGAATAGAGCGCTCATCCCGGTTTTCACACAAAGTGCTAAATTCGTCGTCCGACTCGAAGTTCGGAATAGTCTAGCCGGAACCGAAGGATTGGAGGCAGGCAAGAAGCCTTGCTGGCAGGGGAAGCTATTAAACAAAAGCGAACATTCGTGCTGCGCCCTACCAGAGATAATTTCCCCTCCGCAGAATGGCGAAATTTATCCTCTCCAGACGGCTTCCTTTGCCTGAAGAGTTCAATTCGAGTTCTTTCAAACTAGTGCTTATGCCATCTTGTGATTATGCGGTTGATTAAAAATCGCACATAGTAGTTAGGAGTGGCAATAATTCATATCTGAATAATAATTGTAGCCTCCCGGAAGCCCTACCCCGAGAGCATGGAGCAGCTCCTAAAAAGCATTTTTAGTCGGACTTTCAGCTGCAGAATGCACGCAGCAACCTTTCCTAAAACGAACACGGCCTCTCTGCCAACAACCCTAGAACCATCATCAATAGAAAAATGAAGGGAAAACTGATGGATTATGAAACGGACAATTTAGTGATCGGCAGTGGTGTGTAAACATCCCTGTTTTAGTTGCACCGCTGCTTAGAGTTGTCCGCCCGTTGGTGTTTCGCCAGATATTCCCATGGCGTCAGATCTTCCAGTGAATCGTGGGGGCGTTCGTCGTTGTATTCGGCCATCCACGATTCGGTTAGTTGCCGGACTTCGGTGAGATTCCGGAAGACATACATATTCAGTACCGTGATTTCTTCATGTCGTTCTCCGTTTGCCTCATTGTAGGCCGGAGAACTCTAAGGAGACTTATTCAGAGTCTCCCAAGATGTTCCTGGCTGGAGTTGTCTGCTCGGATTGCCACAACCCCCATAGCGGCAACCTGAAGATGGAGGGCAACGGTGTCTGCGCCCAGTGCCACAACGCCGGTGACTACGATACCCCGGATCATCATCACCATCCGCGTAACAGCGCGGGTGCGCAGTGCGTCAGTTGCCACATGCCCGAAGCCTCGTTTATGAGGATCGACAACCGGCGGGAGCACAGCTTCATGGTGCCCCGGCCTGATGTGTCCAAGGCATCCGGCAGCCCGGATGTTTGCCTGGCGTGCCACACGAACCAGGATCGCGCCTGGTCAATGGAAACCGTCGGCAGCTGGTACCCGGATCTTTACCAACCGGATACCTGGCATCACGTTCAGCAACGTAACTTGTCAGAGGTTCTGGCCTATCTGGCCGATGATCATGAGCCTGCCATTCGCCGGGCAACGTTGCTGGAACAGCACGGGCAAGGGCTGGTGGCCCGGCACATGGCGGTCCTGGCAAGCCTGGCAAAGAGCGATCATGCGGTCATCCGCGAAAGCGCCTATCGTGTGCTCAGGCACGGCGACATGAGCCAGTCCTGGGAGCTTGCTGAAAATGGTCTGGCTGATGACTCCCTGGCGGTCAGGCTGGCGGCCTTTGAATCCATGGTGTGGTCCGGCACCCTGCCGGACCCTGAGCGCTGGGGCGAAGTTCAGAGGGAATACGAGCACTACGTTGATATGCAGTCAGACCTGCCCGCGGGCAGCGTGCTCAAAGCCCGATACCTGATGGCAGGGGATTATGTCTACAAGGCAGAGCAACAGCTCAACCGTGCTCTGGGCAAAGACCCAGGCTACGTGCCCGCCACCATCCTGCTGACCGATATTCTCCGTGCCGGCGACCGCAACCTGGAAGCGGTCCGGGCCATTGATCAAACCCTGGAACACAGCCCTGATGAACCCCAACTGATTCACCTGCGGGGGCTGATCCGTATTCGCCTGCAAAACTACCCGGCGGCGCTGGCGGATCTGGAACGGGCCCATCAACTGGTGCCCGGCCAGTGGCTGTTTGGCTACCGGTACGCGGTTGCGCTGTTCCAGCTGGACCAGAAGGACAAAGCCCGGCAAGTGACCCAAGCCTTGTTGCAACAATACCCCGATAACGCACAATTGCGGGCACTGATGAACCACCTGTAGGGACAACCAAAACCGGGGCTGGGGCGCGCTGTCGCCTCAGATCCACCCCAGCCACCTCCACCACAGGTAATCCAGCGGAAACAGAATCACGATGGTGAGGGCGGCCAGTATCAGGCACAACCTGGCGGCATGGCCCATGGGGATGCCGGCCAGGGGCATGGCCATCATCAGGGGCACGGACTGGTAGGTAAAAATGATGGTGGAGAAGCCCAGAACCTGAGTCATCAGCACCGCTTCCAGGCTGAAGCCGGTCATTTCGCTCATGGGGCCAGCCAGGGGGGTGAGCGTTGCCGGAATGCCCGCCAGGGTGGTGACCATCCCGGTCGCGGTCGCCGTGAGTGACAAGGTAAGGAAGTTGGCAAAATCCCGCCCCGGCTCCAATGGCAGCCAGCCCAGCACGTGGCCGCCCAGAATACCGCTGATGTTCTGATGGTTGATCAGCCCGGCAATGCCCAGCAGGCCGGCCACCACCAGAATTGAGCTGATGTTCACTTTCTGGTTGAAGCTCTGTGTAGAGATCATGCCAACACCGGGCATCAGCAGCAGGGTCGCTGCCGCCAGGCCAATCCACGCCGCGGAGATCTGGTGCCAGGTGTCGGTCAGCCAGAACCCGAGGGTCACCAGAAGTATTACCATCAGCCGCGATTCCTTGAAATTGAAAGGCCGGCTTGATCCTGCTTGCGGAACCGGCTTTGGGTTGTCCGGGTACAACCGCACCAACACAACCACCAGCAGGATAGCCTTGAGGATGCCCAGCACCGGAAAGTGCAGCAACAGGTATTCCCCGAACATCGGGCTCCAGCCATGAATCTTCTCGGCAGAGCCAATCATGATCATGTTCGGGACATTGGCGGGCAGAATGGCAAAGGTGGGCAGATGGCTGCCAAAGGCCGCCGCCAGGCCAGCGGCTTTCTGGCCATTGCTGCCAGGCTCAAAGCCACAGCTGTGGGCGATGGTCAGGGCGATGGGAATAAACAGCACAATGCGCCCCACCGAGGAGGGCATCACAAAGCCCAGCAGAATACCGATCACCACGATGCCGGCGATCAACCGGGTATAGCTGGCATCCAGGTGCCGGGTAAACAGGTCTGACACCCGTTGGGCCAGGCCGGTTTCCGAGATGGCAATGCCGATCACCAGCCCGGAAACAATCAGCCAGCAGGCGGTCGAGGTGAGCCCGGAAAACACCACGTCGGCCGGAGCCAGCGACAACAGCATGGCCAGGGTCAGCACCAGCAGGGCGGTGACAAACTCCGGCACCGCGCTTGTGGCAAACAGCACAAGCCCGGCCATCACCAGCAGCGCCGAGAGCCGTTGGGGGCCATCGAACCAACCGGCTGCCGGGCTGAACAGCAGCGCTGCAGACAATAACGGAATCAGGGCCAACGCAAGCCACTGAGACCGGTTAACAGGCAGATTGGTCATTGCCGGGTAAGATCCTTCTCGCCGTTAACGGACATCCTGGTTCTTCTTCGGGAACAGCCAGAAGGCAAACCAGCGGGTCATCCGTGGCATCAGCACATAGCTCATCAGCAACATGACTACGATGGTAACTGCCATGGTGCGCAGCAGCAGCGGGATCTGGGCCAGAAGGTCACCGAATAGCACGAAAACGAGCGTAACCGCAGGATACAACGCCAGCCAGCTGACTATGGTCATTTTCCACTTGGGAGGCGGTTTAACCGGGTTCTGTCCGGGCAGGGTAAACCAGGTGATGATTCCTGAAGTCACTTCACGCTCACTGGGTTTTGCCAGCAAAGCTTCAAGTTGTTCAAGGAGCTCAGCTCTTTCCGGAGACTCTTCCCAGGCGGTCAGAGTTTCTCGATCCCTAAACTTGAATATAATCCGGTATTCGGGATCATCCGGTGAGGACGGCCGGAACATGGCAGCTCCGAGGTAACCCGGAAAGTGGGCTGCTCTTTCGGTCATTTGGCTGCTGAGTTGCTCGAATGCGAACTCCTCGCCTTTCCTAACCCGACGTGAAATCACGACAGTGATCGGATGGTTGGAGGTCTGGTTGACCGTCTTTGTCATGATACATTCTCCGTAAGGTGCACAAGCCCGGGAGAGGCTCATGCCGTGATCTCTTTTGCCTGCTCTGAAATTAAAAAGGGGCCCGCAAGAGCGGGCCCAGAGAGAGCGACAACAACGAAGAGATCAGCTTCCCGTTGCGCGCATATGCTGGACGTTGAACATCTGCGGCTTGGAGAGCTCCGGATCAACCTGACCTTTAAACTGTCCGGTTGTGCAATGGCTGGCCTGTACATCGATCATGGTAAAGCTGTCATCGATAGACACGCCGCTGCCCTTGTTCTTGGGCAGGTGATGGTCCGGATGCGCCTGACCAATGGTGAAGGTTTTCCACATGCTGCCCTTGCGGTCATAAGACACCGTGCGCGGGATAGTGAAGGTCTGGGCGTCCATGTAGTGCACCCTTTTTTGCAATGGGTGACTTTCATCAACAGGAACAGCCTCTACTTCGTAAACCTTACGCAGCTGCCAGGTGATTTCCGGGAAACAGCCACCCTGGCCACCAAAGGCAACAACCTGGTAGCCATCGTCGTCCTGGTGAGTCTCTGTATCGAGCTTCATGTCATTGTGGTTATAGAAGGGCATCAGCATTTGACGGGTCCCTTTATAGGTCCAGTTCATGTCTGAAATGCGACCGTTATAACCTTCAAAGTCCTCGATCATCAGATCGGAACCCAGGAACGCATCGGTAACCTGACCGGTAGCCAGACGGCGTACACGACGCTGGAAGCCCAGATACAGCCATGAATTGTCCCGCTTGAGGTCGTCGGAAGCGCGGTGGATCAACAGCTGGGTGTTGCGAACATCAGCCGGATCCAAAGCTTGCACGTAGATAGCGCGGAACAGGTCAGACGGGTTTGGCGTAATCTCTGGTACTGGTTCCTGGTTCACTCGGCCCTTGAAGTTCAGGAAATGGAAATTGAACTTGATGGTACGTTCCACCTTGCCGGAATCCATATCCCGATACTTCCAGTAGAACGGATAAACGGCAGCACTATCACCCCAGTTGTAGCCATATTTATAGTTCCATGCGAGTTTTTCACCGGCCCGGGGGTCACTTTCATCCGGTTCCTCAGGGAATGGTCTGCCAGCCTGCCATCCGTTGATCTCACCGAGCTGGTCGCCCAGGGAAACCTGGCCAAGGGCGGCGCGGGTGGCCTCGATGTAGCCTTCGTTCAGGCCAAAGGAGGTGGTGTCACCTACGGTGATGGAGGTCCAGCCATTCTCGATAAATGTGTAGAAGGCAGGGTCGATGACATCCTTGAACTGGGCCACGTTGGACTGGTCGATGGTCATGCCAACGTTAAGGCCCTCATGGCTCGGAACCTCGTTCTCATAGGGAAAGAAGGAGTTCTGAATAACATCCTCGTTGGCCTGCACCTGAGTGGCAAACATGCCAGCAGCAAGACCAGCTGCGAGGCACTGTGACAGTATTGTCGGCTTTGTTCTTGGTTTCATGTTTTTATCCTCTTGTTATCAGAAGCTGTAACGTGCAGTCAGCTGGATTTCGTCTTCTTTTTGAGCCATGCCAATGGGGCCTGACTTGAAGCGGCCGAGAGGCTCATAACTTCCGAGACCGGCAGACTCTCCTGGTTGTTGGCCCGTAACGCCAGGCGTTTGGGTGAACGGATCCCAGGGGTTGCATGAACGACAGTCGTCGAATTCCCGGGCTCCGGTTCCCACTTTGAAATTTCCGCCCAAAGTGAGCTTGAAATTGTCGTTAACCAGCCAGTCCACAGACGGCGCAATAGCGGTAGCTTGCGCTCGGAAGTCGTGGGCTGTGATGATTTTCGGGGTCAGGCGACCATTCATGTAGAACCCTTGCATCAACAAGGTTGCGGTCCAGTTGTATTCATAATCTGGAATGCCAGCTTCGCCGTAGGTTCTTTGCTCACGTTCGTGGTCCAGAATATGCTGGCCGAAAATCTGTCCGGAGAACAGGAATGCCTGACTTTCGTTCAGGGCCGGGATGAAGATGTTTTTGTCCGCGCCGATTACGTAACGGAGTACATCTGATTCTGAATAGAGCTCTTTGCGAAGGGTATTGGCAAATTCCTCACCCGAGGTGTAAGCCGTTTCTACGCGGAATACCGTGTCAATTCCCTGAGAGTAATAATCCAGAGAGCCACCAACGAGATTCACGCGCGGGAAGTGGATGTCGAAAGCGATCAGGCTCGGCCAGACAGCAGTCTCTCCGGTGAACCCATTGGTTGCAGGAATGCCCCCTCTGAGAGAGGGCAATTGGGAGCGATAGGTCAGGGCATTGAGAGAGAATCCAAGATCGCCATAAACCCCTTCAAGCTTCAGGCCCAGCTGAGTATTTGACAGGCTCCAGCTCGGCATGTGTGCCTTGCGGATACCGATCTGGCCGGGTCCGAAGTCTGTTGCGAGGCCCCCGTCAGGAGTAGCCCCCGCGAAGTTTGCCACGGTTCCACCATTTTCCCAGAGGTTGTTCATGCCCCGGAAGAAACAGCCGGCATCCAGGATCACGTTTGGTTGGCCGCACTGGCCAATGTCATGGGGGCGGAACTTGTCGAAGTTCCACACCACCTGAAAGTTCAGGTCATCAAATGCCAGACCGTCGAACACTTCGGTGGGGCCCATGCGGTAATCAGTCCGCAGGATCCACATGGGAATCCGGATATCTTCGAGTTCGTCATAGATGTTGTTCCGGGAGTAGTCCACCGGGTTGATGACATCGAGTACCCGGAACAGGTCCGTTCTGCCCCAGATAACCTGCTGTTTACCCAGTCGTGTACTCAGGATGTTGCCGTTATCGAAGTTAATATCGAAGTCGGCATAGAGTTCCCGGATGAAGTCGGCGCGATCGTTGAACTCCTGGAATCTCAGGTCGTTGGAGTCCTTGTCCAGATACCCGTTGATACAGCCGCGGTCGTCTTTGTCACAAGGGCGCACCGGAACGCCGAAGGCGACACCGTTGTTCTGTGAATGCAAATGCTCCCCCAGAACCACCATGCCATCATTGGGGTTCTGGCTAACATCAAAGCCAAAAGTGTTACCAGGGGGCAAAGGAATAGCACTTGCAGGACTGCCAACACCACTTCCATGCGGAACAGTGCCTTGAGGTAGATCTTGTAACTGAACCGGACCCCCTGCGTTTCGTCCATACTCATCATCATTCAGATCATAAACTCCGTCATAACTTCCCCGGAGTGTGGCGTTGAAGCCCACATTGCTGAAAATTCCCACATCACCGGCTTTTTTCTCCAGCTCTAGTTGCAAGGTATTGCGGAATTTCGAAAGCCCCACGCCTTCTCGGCCGTAGGTGGCGTTTTCAACGTAACCGTTAACGCGGGTATCTTCTGCCGCTACGGTTGTGGTCATTGGAGTCAGCGCCAGGCAGGCACCACCCGCAAGGGTGTAGCACCAGAACCTCAGGCCTTTTGTTTTTATTTGCATGGCTTGTCCTCGTTACAGGTTTTTTTGGAGTTTCGTACCGGTTTACGCCCGGTACGGTTCTCCTGGCACAAATCCGTCCTCCTGCTTCCTGGCGGGAGCAGCAGCCGGAGTTGATTTCGGTTTTCTATGATCCGAATGCAGAATGCCGTCTTCGTCGGCATAGACGTCGGTGATAAAGCGTGGCTTGAAGACCAGCACCCATGAGGGCACCAGAAGCATTGCGGCAAGACCGTTGATGATGATCATTACGCACAGCAATAACGCGGCATCGGACTGGAAACGCAGGTCAGAGAAGATCACCCACATGATGATTCCTGCCATCAGCGTCAGTGCGGTGAAGCTGATTGCCATGCCGGTTGTAGAAATAGAACGCTGCACAGCTTCCCGGAGGTTCTGAAACTTGGCCATTTCTTCCCGGATGCGATCCATCATGTAGATGGAGTAATCAATACCGACACCTATGCCCACGGCGATTACCGGCACCGTGTTGATGTCGATACTCAGGCTGTTCAGGCCCATATAAGCGTAGGTCAGGGTGGTGGCAAACAGCATAGCCATCAACATCATGAGGCCGGCGTGCCATGAGGTGTAGAACAGCATGACGAAAGCGAAGATCAGCAGGAATACAAGCGGCAGAACGATTACATTGGTCTCGAATGCTGATTCGTTCATTGCGGCCGCTACGCCCAGGGTGCCCCCGGCCAGCCGAATGGTCAGTCCTTCTACGCTATCGCCATTTTCTGCAATCCATTCCTTTGCCATGTGAATGGCGCGGCGAATGGTTTCGCCCTGGCGGTCCTTGTAATAGAACACCAGGTTGGCAACGCGGTCGTCGGTATCGTTGAACTCGTCCAGGGCACCGGGAACCGGGCTGGAAGCCATGTAGGTGAACATCAGGCCGCCCACGTAGCCGACATCGTGGGGAATCTGGTACCAGCGGGGGTCGTCGTTGTGCATCAGGCGGTTAACCTGCTTGACCAGGTCTGGCAGTCCCTTGGCGCCACCTACCTCCGGGTCAGTCAGCATATGGGCCTGAAAGTCGGCCAAAGCTGTCAGTACCTCCGGGCGTTTCAGCCCTCCTTTTTCATCGGTTTCAGCAACGATATAAAGTTCTTCTGATCCAGGGAAACGCTCGTTCACGATCCGGGACGAGACGTTGTAGTCATGATCGGGATAGAGAATTGGAGAACCGGGCTCGGAGTCGCCAATCTGGACATTGGATGCGGCCAAGAGTCCGCCGAGCATCGCAATGGCGCCTACGGCCAGGATGACTCGGGCAGAACCCGGTTTGGTGACCATGCGCGAACTGGTGCTACCAATATGGCGCAACACCGTTTCCCGGATTTTCGGGTTCTTGGGTGTTGGCAGGATGGAGAGCAGCAGCGGTACACCAATCAGAACGGTAAATACCACGGTGATGGCCCACAAGGAGGCATAGATACCAAGGTGGGTGTTGAGAGGGATGGAGCCAATGGCGATAAGGGACAGACCGATGGCGTCAGACACCACCCCTAGCGATCCTGGACGGAACAGGCTGTCAAAGGTTGCCTTGGCAGCTTTCGGGCCGTTACCCAGTTCCTGGGTTTCGGCATAATAACGCTCAACCAACTGAACCCCGTGGCTCATGGCTCGCGCAGCAATCAAAAAGGGGATTACCAGGCCGAGAGGGTCAAGGTTGTAACCCAGGAAGCTGATAATCCCAAGCCCCCATATTGTGGAGACAAGAACGCCGCCTAGGGGGATGAGCACACCGTAAGCTTTACGGAAGTGGAAGATGAGCAGCGCTAGCATGGCGAGCACAGTGAACACAAAAATTTGCAGGATCTGATCCATATAGGTGTAGGCCCAACCCACTAATACCGGCTGGCCTGTGGCATAGATGGTAACGCCTTCCGACGCCTCTTCAGCTCGCAGTTCCTGGAGTTGGGCAAACGTTGTTTCATAATCGAGTTTGCCTTCGATCAGCTGCGCTTTCACCAGCGCCATCTTCAAGTCGGGTGACACGAGAGGTCCATAGACCCGCGGGTTTGCGGCAACATCAGCGCGCATGGATTCCAGTTCTTCGGAGGAATACAGGCCGCGAGTGGAGTCGTAGTAGGGCTCGGAGTTAATACTACCTACTTCGGTGAGCCATACTTTTCGGGAGTTTCGATGGGTGACACTGGATACCAGGTTGTGGTTTACACCCGGCAGGCTATCGACGGCCTGAGTAATTCGATCGATGCGAGCGAGATTTTCATTCGTGAAAATGTCACCTTCTTCAAACTCGACACCCACCACCAGTACATTAGCACCACCGAAACTGTCTTTGATGGAGTTGTGCAGTTCAATGTAGGGGTGTTGTTGGGGCAGCAGGTCGGCAAAGTCGGTAAATATTTTCAAACCGGGAATTCGCAGGGCGAAAACCAGAGTCAGAATAGCAATCAGTGAAAGCACCTTGCGTGGGTTGTTGAATATCCACACTTCCAGCAGGTGCATCAGGTGCGTGAAACGATGCAGTTTGGACATGGTCAGTTACCTCAGTCTGTGCTGGCGGCAAGGGCCGTTTGGGGTTTGATGTCAAATAGCAGGCCTCGGCCTCCGGCTACGAGAAGACGCTGGTCAGGCAGAGCCAGCCCGGCCCTGAGGTAGAGCGGCTGTTCGGATTCGGAGATCTTGTTCCAGGTATCTTGCTGCAGTTGCAGTACAGTGGCGTTGTCTGCCAACGCATAAAGACTGGTGTCTCCAGCTATGAAACCGAAGATCGGAGCATTGGTTGCTGCAGACATCTGTTCCCAGTTTTCACCGCCATCGCTTGTCTGGTAGATAAAACCGTTAAGGCCGCCAATCCAACCGTTTTCGTTGTCTTTGAAATAACTGGTGTGAATGTAGAACTCATCAGGGGCATACCCGGCAATGCCCCAATTCTCACCACCGTCATCGCTTTTCAGAACAAGGCCGTATTCGCCGGTTGCAATGGCCTGATTTTGATTTACGAACTGGAGGTTGTTGATGATGGCATCTTCGTAAAGAGAGGACTCGCTCCATGATTCGCCCTGATCGGTGCTGAGCTGAACAGTCGTGAAGCTTCCTGCAGTCACCCAATTACCGCTAGCCCGGATTTCTCATAGTGCTCCAACAACCTTCGCAGACCAAGCCTGGTAGTGCCAGATCCGAGTGGTCATGGTCGAAGTTGGCGATTATTTAGCCAGTTTCCGGCATTCAGGCACAACTCCCCCTTTCCCCCATTGGTATCGGGCCGGGGGAGCCCGATTATCTACTGGGGCACCAAGCGCTGAACCAGTGCTGAGAGATCGTTCTTGTGTGGATAGCTATCACTCATCAACACCCGTATTCGGCGGGTGTTGCGGATGATGACTGCGCCAACCTTGATCAGCTTCAAGCGCAAGGTGCCGGCACTCATACGTTCGAAGGGCGTGTTTTTCAGATGCACCCGCAAACGCTCGAACAGGGTGTAGGCGAAGCCGGATAAGATCAGCCGCCACTGGTTGGTCCACCAGTGTGTGCTGGAGGTGCGACCGGCAAACAGATCCAGTTGTTGATCCTTGATCCGGTTCTCCATATCACCCCGTGCGCAATACTGTTCGTAGTAGAGCTTGAATCCGTCATCGTAGCGGGAGCTGATAACGAACCGGGGGTTCGGGCCTTGAGGGCCATATTCCAGGCGCGCAACCACCCAGCGTGGCTTATGCCAGCTTCGGGCTTTGTAGCGGAAGCGGAAGGTGCTGGCGAGCTTATGGCCATGAGCCTCGTAGTAGGTCCGGACTTTGTCCATGGCTGGGGCGGCAAGCGCCTCCAGCCGCTGGTTGCGGGCCATGCCTACGATGTAATCCACCTGGTTGCGATCGCACCAGGCCAGCAGTCGGGGCTTGCTGAAGTGGGAGTCGCCCCGGAATACGATCCGGGTCTGTGGCCAATACTGGCGAATAAATCGCACCAGCAGCGCCAGAATGGCCCAACTGTGCCGGGCATCACCCCGGTTGCTGGTGCGCAGATAGCTCACCAGCAAGTGCCGGCCGCAGAAGACGTAAAGCGGGAAGTAGCAGTGATGGTCGTAATACCGGTTAAAGAATTTACCCGGCTGATCCCCATGCACCGGGATATCGGTGCCGTCAAAATCCAGCACGATTTCCTTCGGCGGCTCTTCGTGTTGTTCAATAAAGTGGTGCCAGAGCAGCTCATGGGCCTTCACAATGGTTTGCCGGTCCATTGCCTGTTCCATTCGGCACAGCGTGGATTTGCCAGCCAGAGCGGAGGCGTTACCCGTGGCGGTTTGTAGTGCCTGATCAAAGCGAAGCGCTTCATGATCATTCAGATCTTCGTAGCCGCTGGCCACGCCGTAGACGCGCTGCCGGATCATGGTGTTGAGCCCATGACGAATCATCCGGGGATCCCGCTGGTCGGTCAGAGTCTCGGCCAGCCGTTGGGTTAACCGGTGTTGTTTGTCGACTTCGCGCAGTAACAACACACCGGCATCCGAGGTGATATGGCCTCCGGAGAAATCGGCTTCAATCTGGCGGCGGGAGAGTGGCGAGAAGGTCAGTTTTTGAGGTACCATTTTGGATGCGGCTACTGGTGCTTGGTGGATTGGTTAGGTTCTTGAAACTATAGCACTTTTAGCCGCTTCTTTTTATCCCTTCATGAGAAATCCGGGCTAGGTGAACAAGCAACAGTCATCATCTGTTCCTGGCTGGGGAGGGCATGCTTTACCCAGTTCTTGGCGGATGCGTCACCGTGCCAGACGGTGTTATCAAAGGTAAGCGCGATGAAGCTTTGATCAGGACACGACGTGATCGAAAGAAAGCTATTCCCTGAGATTTCAGAATGCCGTTTCCAGGTTTCGCCCTGATCGCTGCTGGACAGCAGAACACCATCGTTGCCGGCAACAACAATCATGTTCTGGTTGCTGGCCATGGCCTGATAGAAATCGGTTCTTTTGGTGGGCTGATTCTCAACACTTCTGACCGCTTCAAGGTTGAGCGGGGCTTCGCATCCTGTCAGCAATAGTGTAGAGGCGCTGGTAAACGCCAGTGCAACGCCGGAGGCGCGCAAAGAGCGCATAGGGGCTTCATGCATTGTTCTGTCACCGTCTTTGTTTTTGTGAAGTAAAGCGACTAACGGAGTTTCAGCAATGCCTGTGCCAGCTTATGAGTGATTTTTTAAAACATTGAATGTTTTAGGTTTTTTTGAGATCGCTGGTATCTGGAGGATTCTGACGTTGATCGTTTTGAGTGTTGACTTTTATCAAATGATAAATTTCTTGTTCTAGTTGCTGATTTGATCAGTTTGCGAAAGAAGCAACATCCTTGTTGCATTAAGGTATGCTTAGTTTTCAGCAAGAATGCCTGATTTTTTCAGGCGATAGGCAAGTGCCGGGCGGGTAAGCCCTAGCAGTCTCGCAGCTTTTGAAACGTTCTGGTTGGCTTGTTCCATCGCTTGCTTCATCAATGTTTCTTCAACCTGATCAAGGCTGATGCCCTGTTTGATAACCTGGTCTGACCAGCTTCCGCCCGAGTCGCCCGGTTTTCCGGCACGCATGTTTCCGTCATTATCAATGTGTTCGACAGAGTCCGGGTTGACTTGAGGGGGGGTTACGAATAGCGCATCCTGACTGATAGTTTCGTTGTTGTCAGTGAGTATCACGCCCCGCTCGATCACGTTTTCCAGTTCACGAATGTTGCCCGGCCACCGGTATTGCATGCACAGCTCGAGAGCTTTGTCTGAGAGCCCCAGCGTTCGTTTGTCGTATTGGGCGTGGAACTTCTCCAGAAAGTGGCTGGCCAGAAGCGGCAGGTCTTCCTGCCGATCTCGCAACGGCGGAATTTGCACAGGGAACACGTTCAGTCGATAAAAAAGGTCGGCCCGAAATCTGCCATCTTCAACCGCTTGTTCGAGACTCTCGTTAGTGGCTGCGATTACCCGGACGTTCACTTTTCGAGTGCGATTGTCGCCGACTCTTTCGAGTTCGCTTTCCTGAAGGACTCGAAGAAGCGTGGCTTGTGCCCGTGGAGTTAACTCAATGACTTCGTCGAGGAAGATTGTGCCTCCATCCGCTCTTTCAAAGCGGCCTTCTCGGGACTGGTTGGCTCCGGTGTATGCGCCTTTCTCAACACCGAAAAGCTCAGCTTCGATCAGGTCTGGTGGAATAGCGGCGCAGTTCACCGCGATGAAGGGGCCATCAGAGCGTTCGCTGCGCAAGTGAACGCTTTTTGCGATGACCTCCTTGCCAACGCCTGTCTCTCCAAGCAGTAATACCGAAACCTTTCCCTGTGCTGCCTTGTCGATCATTTTGCAGACTTTATTGTACGAAGCAGACTGTCCGATACCGTAGTACTGGCCTTGTTGTCTCTGCAGCGTGCTGCGTAGGGAGTTCAACTGTTCCTGAAGGTCGTAGAGTTCTTCGATCATTGGGTCTGTTTTGAAGTAACGGGAGAACTCTTCCGCGTCGGGCCATTCTTCCGCGGGCTTTCCTTCTATCATGCAGGTTTCGTCACCGCAGCCGCGGCAGCTGATTTCCCGGAAGATGATTTCCCTTCCCATAAAGGACGAGGTGTACGCGCAGGCATAGCCCAGCAAGACCCAACAGGCGGGCTCCTTCATTTGGCCGAGTTCGGTTTTGCAGATTTCAACTTCCCAGGAGTCGATCCACTCAAGCCGGCCATAGAAATCGCCCGTTTCCTGGTCCAGGTCAATCTCCAGGGGAACAACTTTCACCATTCCTTTGAGGGAGTGGAGCTGGGGCCCTGCAAGAAAAATGTCCAGCTCGCTGCAGTGAGGACGTAACTTGCGGGCAAGCTCTGCGTCTTTGAGGCCGGACAGGTACCCCAGTCGCAAGAAAAAGCCCTTGGCTCTTTCCGTGCCCATGCTATTGACAATTTCGCGACGGAAGGCCGCTAGTGATGTCAGGTTCATCAGCAACATGCGTTGCTCGCCAAACCAGATTTTGCCTTCCGAGCTGTGGAAATGAATCTGCTCCGTCAGATCCTTGAAATCCGTGTAGTTCAGTTGTGGCTTATAACTGACAGCCATGGTCGGAGACCCCCGTTAATTGTTGTGGGTGGGGAGCGGCTCTGGTGGAGCTCATTAATTGATCATCTAGCACATGATCGAAGTCAAAAATCAACCAAATAGTAAAAATTGACAGCTGAGATGGTAATTGGCGGTTAGTCGACCATTTGCGGAGGTGTCTCCTTGTTTTGATCATTTGATGAAAAATCGATGGTGGTTTGGGTGGCCTGATGTCCCTAGGTCTCAGCGTAGAAATTTTCTGTGAATGGAAAAGGTGTTTTGAATCAGTCTCCTGTGATTGTGTTTCCGCACAAAGACTAAAAGTGGCACAGGCGTTGCTCAATACTTGTCAGCCAACAAAAAACACAACCGGGGCTAACCATGACTAACGCAACCAACGAAAAAACCTTTGACGAAATGACCCGCTATGTCCGGGTCCGCAGCGAGCCTGGCGACAAATTCGTGGAATTTGACTTCGCCATCGGGTACCCGGAGCTGTTCGTTGAACTGGTGCTCCCCCGCGAAGCGTTCGAAATCTTTTGCAAGCACAACCATGTGGTCCACATGGACTCCGACATGATCCGCGAGATTGACGAAGACATGGTCAAGTGGCGGTTCGGGGAGCGCGGCCAGCGTTATTGAGCCAAACAAGCAACACCCACAATCTGATCCACAAAAACAAAACGGAAAGGTTGATATGAGTATCGAAATTAAAACCACCTCGATGGAACCCATTCGTCACACCTACAGCCACATTGCGCGCCGATTTGGTGACAAGCCGGCGACTCGCTATCAGGAAGCGAGCTACGACCTGGAGGCGAAAACCAACTTCCACTATCGCCCCCAATGGGATTCCCGATACGAGCTCAATGATGATCGCCGTACCGCCATCCGCATGGACGACTGGTACGCGGTGTCTGATCCCCGCCAGTACTACTACGGCGTCTACGTAGGCAACCGGGCCAAAATGCAGGAGTCCGCCGAGACCAGCTTTGGTTTTTGCGACAAGCGCAACTTGTTGACGCGCCTGCCGGAAGAGACTCAGAAGCAGCTGCTGCGCCTGCTGGTGCCTCTTCGTCATGTTGAACTGGGCGCCAACATGAACAACAGCAAGATCTCGGGTGACGCTGTAGCCACCACCGTTTCCCAGATGCACATCTACGCCGCGATGGATCGTCTGGGCATTGGTCAGTACCTGTCTCGCATTGCTCTGTTGATTGACGGTAGTACCGGTAAGGCACTGGACGAGTCCAAAGGCTACTGGATGGATGACGAGCTGTGGCAGCCCATGCGCAAACTCGTGGAGGACACCCTGGTTGTTGATGACTGGTTCGAACTGACCCTGGTTCAGAACATTCTGTTGGATGGACTGATGTACACCCTGGTGTACCACAAAATGGATGCCTGGCTTGCGACTCAGGGTGCGGAAGACGTTTCCATGCTCACCGAGTTCATGCGCGACTGGTACAAAGAATCCCTTCGCTGGACCAACGCCATGATCAAAGCCGTCGCCGGTGAGAGCGAAGCCAATTGCGAACTGCTCCAGACGTGGATCGATCAGTGGGAGCCGCAGATCTATAGCGCTCTCCAACCACTGGCAGAAGCCTCGGTGGGTATTGACGCTCTGGATGAAGCCCGGGCGGAGCTTTCTACCCGCCTGAAGAAATTCGGACTGCAGAGTAGGGGAGTCTCAGCATGAGCCAGTTGGTATTCATTGTATTTCAGGACAACGACGACTCTCGCTATCTCGCCGAAGCGGTTATGGACGATAACCCTCATGCAGAAATGCAGCACCAGCCAGCGTTGATCCGGATCCAGGCTGAGAAGCGCCTGGTGATTAACCGGGAAACCATGGAAGAAAAGCTGGGGCGCGATTGGGATGTTCAGGAAATGCTCGTAAATGTCATCAGCATCGGCGGCAATGTCGATGAGGACGATGACCATTTTATTCTTGAGTGGAAATAATTGGGAGAATCATCATGGCTGTTCAAAACAAGAAATTGAATCTCAAAGACAAATACCAGTATCTGACCCGCGACATGGGTTGGGAGCCTACCTACCAGAAAAAAGAAGACATTTTTCCGCACGAGGACTTTGAAGGTATCAAGATTACCGATTGGTCTCAGTGGGAAGACCCATTCCGTCTGACCATGGATTCTTACTGGAAGTATCAGGCGGAAAAAGAGAAGAAGCTGTACGCCATTTTTGATGCGTTTGCCCAGAATAATGGCCACCAGAACATTTCAGACGCTCGCTACGTCAACGCCCTGAAGCTGTTCATCGGTGGCATATCTCCGTTGGAACATGGGGCCTACCAGGGATATGCCAAGGCAGGTCGTCAGTTCAGTGGTACTGGTGCGCGGGTGGCTTGTCAGATGCAGTCGATTGACGAGTTGCGTCATTCGCAGACCCAGCAACACGCCATGAGTCATTACAACAAGCACTTTAACGGCCTGCATGATGCTGCGCACATGCACGACCGGGTGTGGTTCCTGTCGGTGCCCAAGTCGTTCTTTGACGATGCCCGCACCGCTGGTCCGTTCGAATTCCTGACCGCCATTTCGTTCTCGTTCGAGTATGTGCTGACTAACCTCGTGTTCGTTCCGTTTATGTCGGGCGCCGCATACAACGGCGACATGGCCACCGTTACCTTCGGCTTCTCTGCCCAGTCAGACGAAGCACGCCACATGACCTTGGGCCTTGAGGTAATCAAGTTCATCCTGGAGCAGCACGAAGACAACGTGCCCATTGTTCAGCGCTGGATCGATAAGTGGTTCTGGCGCGGATTCCGCCTGCTCAGCCTGGTCAGCCTGATGATGGACTACATGCTGCCGAACAAGGTGATGAGCTGGGCCGAGGCCTGGGAAGTGTATTACGAGCAGAACGGTGGAGCCCTGTTCCAGGATCTGGAGCGTTACGGCATCCGTCCGCCCAAGTACCAGGACGTGGCCAACGATGCCAAGCATCACCTGAGCCACCAGCTGTGGACCACTTTCTACCAGTATAGCTATGCCACCAACTTCCATACCTGGGTTCCAAAGAAGGAAGAAATGGACTGGATGTCTGAAAAGTACCCGGACACTTTCGACAAGTACTACCGTCCGCGCTACGAGTTCCTGGCGAAAGAGGCCGCCGCTGGCCGTCGCTTCTACAACAACACCCTGCCGCAACTGTGCCAGGTGTGCCAGGTACCGAACCTGTTCACCGAAATGGGCGCGCCCACCAAGTTGAGCCATCGTCAGTTGGTTCATGAAGGCGAGCGTTACCATTTCTGCTCCGAAGGATGCTGCGACATCTTCAAGCACGAGCCGGAAAAATACGTGCAGGCCTGGCTGCCGGTGCATCAGATCTATCAGGGTAACTGCGAAGGCGAAGATATCGAGACCGTGGTGCAGAAGTACTACCACATCAACATCGGCGAGGACAATTTCGAGTACCTCGGTTCGCCGGACCACAAGCGCTGGATGGCCATCAAGGGCGAAAAGCCTGCTGATGAGAACCAGGACGCCGCCTGATACTGACCCGGGAGTCGCCCGGTAGCCACTGGCGCCGGGCGAACCACCCACAAAAACAACAAGGTGACCATCATGAGTGTAAACGCTTTATACGACTACAAATTCGAGCCCAAAGACAAGGTCGAGAACTTTAACGGCATGCAGCTGTTGTATGTCTACTGGACTGATCACCTGATGTTCTGCGCGCCGTTAGCGTTGCTGGTGCAGCCGGATATGACCTTCCGTGCCCTGGTGGAGGAGATCCTCAAGCCGGCCACCGCAGCACACCCGGAATCTGCAAAAGCGGACTTCCTGAATGCTGAATGGCTGCTGAACGATGAGCTGTTCACCCCGAATGCGGATGCCACCCTGAAAGACCAGGGCATTGATCACAAAAGCATGCTGACGGTTACCACGCCGGGCCTGAAAGGCATGGCGAACGCCGGATACTGAGGGCAGAGCGATGAGTCATACCGTTACTATCGAGCCGATTGGCGAGCAGATTGAAGTCGAGGATGGCCAGACTATCCTCCAGGCGGCCCTTCGCCAGGGTGTGTGGTTGCCCTTCGCTTGCGGTCACGGCACCTGTGCTACCTGCAAGGTGCAGGTGCTTGAGGGCGACGTCGAGATTGGCGACGCCTCACCGTTTGCCCTGATGGACGTGGAGCGAGGCGAAGGCAAGGTGCTGGCCTGCTGCGCCACGGTCGAAAGCGATGTCACCATCGAAGCCGACATTGATGTTGATCCGGATTTTGAAGGCCATCCTGTTGAGGATTACGTCGCCACCGTCACCGACATCGTGGACTTGTCGCCCACCATCAAGGGTCTGCACCTGAAACTGGACCGCCCGATGACCTTCCAGGCCGGCCAGTACATCAACATCGAAGTGCCCGGAGTTGAGGGTGCCCGCGCGTTCTCACTCGCTAACCCGCCAGGCAAGCCCGATGAAGTGGAGCTGCACATTCGCCTGGTTGAAGGGGGCGCTGCAACCACCTACATCCACGAGCAGCTGAAAGCAGGCGATGAACTGAACCTGTCCGGCCCCTATGGGCAGTTCTTTGTGCGCAGTTCTCAGCCTGGTGATCTGATCTTCATCGCGGGTGGTTCAGGGCTTTCCAGTCCGCAATCGATGATTCTCGACCTGCTGGAGCAGAACGACGAACGCAAGATCGTGTTGTTCCAGGGCGCCCGCAACCTCGCAGAGCTCTACAACCGCGAACTGTTTGAAGCACTGGATCGTGACCACGACAACTTTACCTACGTGCCGGCCCTGAGCCAGGCCGAGGACGATGCCAACTGGCAGGGCTTCCGGGGTTATGTGCACGACGCCGCCAAGGAACACTTTGGCGGCCGATTTGCCGGCAACAAAGCCTACCTATGTGGCCCACCTCCGATGATCGATGCAGCGATCACCGCCCTGATGCAGGGCCGGTTGTTCGAGCGGGACATCTTCATGGAGAAATTCCTGACAGCGGCCGACGGTGCGGAAGACACCCAGCGTTCAGCCCTGTTCAAGAAGGTCTGACCGGGAGGTGGGCCATGGCCGGATTCCAGGTAAGCAACCGGACCACCGGCGATCACTTCCTTTGCCAGGAGGGCCAGAGCGTCCTCAAAGCGATGGAGCAGGCAGGCAAGAAGTGTGTGCCGGTCGGGTGCCGTGGCGGTGGCTGCGGTTTCTGCAAGATTCGGATTGTAGAAGGTGATTTCGAGTGCGGAAAGATGAGTAAAGCCCATGTGCCGCCGGAAGCCATCGACAAGGGTGAGGTGCTGGCTTGCAGAATCTACCCGTTGACTGATTTGACCATAGAGTGCGTGCCTCTGCCGGAGGCAGCAGTTGAAAAACAGACAACAACAAAAGCATAGAGGTAATTGTCATGAAAAAAGGTGTGATGCGCCCCGGCCACATTCAGATTCGCGTTCTTGATCTGGACGAAGCCGTCAAACACTACACAGACCTGATGGGTCTGATCGAAACCGACCGCGACGACCAGGGTCGTGTGTATCTGAAGGCCTGGACCGAAGTGGACAAATTCTCGGTTGTGCTGCGCGAGGCCGACGAGCCTGGTTGCGATTTCATGAGCTTCAAGGTGGTGGATGAAGCCACCCTGGTGCAGCTGGAAAAAGACCTGATTGATTACGGCGTTGAGGTTGAGCGGATCCCGGCGGACGAGCTGAAGGACTGCGGCCGCCGCGTTCGCTTTACCGTGCCTTCTGGCCACGCGTTTGAACTCTTCGCCGACAAGAAATACACCGGAAAATGGGGCGTCTCCAGCGTCAACCCGGAGGCCTGGCCCCGTGGCCTGCAGGGCATGAAAGCCGTGCGTTTTGACCACGCCTTATTCTACGGCCCTGAACTGGCCGCCGTGTATGACATCTTCGTCAACGTGCTGGGCTTCTATCTGGCCGAGCAGGTACTGGACCCCGAAGGCACCCGTGTGGCGCAGTTCCTGACCGTGTCCATGAAGGAGCACGACGTGGCCTTCATCCACCACGAAGAGAAAGGCAAGTTCCATCACGCCTCTTTCTTCCTGGATACCTGGGAAGCCGTACTGCGGGCGGCGGATCTGATCTCCATGACCGATACCTCCATCGATATCGGCCCGACCCGTCACGGCCTGACCCACGGGCAGACCATCTACTTCTTTGACCCGTCGGGCAACCGTAACGAAGTGTTCAGCGGCGGCGACTATCACTACCCGGATCACAAACCCATTACCTGGAAGGCAGAAGACCTCGGTAAGGCGATTTTCTACCACGATCGCGTACTGAACGAACGCTTCCTGACCGTGTTGACCTGATTACCAACAGGCCAAACGGGATTCAATTTAACAGGACTAGGCAGCCATGAAAGAGTTCAAACATTTTATCAACGGCGAGTACGTGGCTTCGGCCAGCGGCAAAACTTTCGAAAATCGCTCCCCGGTGGACAACAGCCTGATTGGCCAGGTTCACGAGGCCGGCGAGGCGGAGGTCGATGCTGCCGTTCGTGCCGCTAAAGCTGCGCTTAAGGGGCCTTGGAGCAAGCTGACCCAAAAGCAGCGTGCCGCCATCTTGAATAAGATCGCGGACCGCATCAACGAGCGTTTCGACGAATTTCTGGCCGCAGAGTGTCTAGATACCGGCAAGCCACGGTCAATGGCCAGCCACATCGATATTCCTCGCGGTGCAGCTAACTTCAAGGAATTTGCGGACTCCATGAACCATCCTACTGAGGGCTTCCGAATGGATACCCCGGATGGCAAGGGCGCCGTGAACGTAGGCCATCGGACACCAAAGGGCGTTATTGCCGTGGTGTCTCCATGGAACCTTCCTCTGTTGCTGATGACCTTCAAGGTTGGCCCTGCGCTGGCCTGTGGTAACACAGTTGTTGTTAAACCGTCGGAAGAAACACCTGCCACGGCCACGTTGCTGGGTGAGGTCATGAACGAGTGTGGTGTGCCACCTGGTGTGTTTAACGTGGTGCACGGTTTTGGCCCTGATTCTGCGGGTGCCTTCCTGACTTCTCATCCATTAGTGGATGCGATCACCTTCACCGGCGAAACCCGCACCGGTGAGATCATCATGAAAGCGGCCGCAGTGGGCCTGCGTAATGTTTCCATGGAGTGCGGCGGAAAAAACCCTGGCCTTGTTTTTGCCGACTGCGATCTCGAGAAAGCCGTGGAGGGCACCATGCGCTCCGCGTTTGTCAACTGTGGTCAGGTTTGCCTGGGCACCGAGCGGGTGTATGTAGAGCGCCCGATTTTTGATCAGTTTCTCGCCCGTATGAAAGAAGAGGTGGCCAAGCTGAAACTGGGCCGACCAGAAGATCCCGATGCGAATTTCGGGCCGCTGGTCAGCTTGGAGCATCGTGACAAAGTTAAAAGCTATTACGACTTGGCTCGCGAAGAGGGTGCAACCGTCGAGATTGGTGGAGGCATTCCTGACATGGGCGCAGAGCTGAACGATGGCGCCTGGATTGAACCGACCATCTGGACCGGCCTGCCGGAAGACGCCCGTGTTATCCGTGAAGAAATTTTTGGCCCTTGCTGTCACATCCGCCCTTTCGACACCGAAGAAGAAGCCATCGAGCTGGCCAATAACACCAGTTACGGCCTTGCCTGCGCCATCTGGACAGAAAATTCTGCCCGAGCTCTTCGCGTCGCGGAACAGATGGAAGTTGGTCTGGCGTGGGTGAACTCCTGGTTCCTGCGTGATCTGCGCACATCCTTCGGCGGCGCCAAACAATCAGGGATTGGTCGTGAGGGCGGCGTGCATGGTCTGGAGTTCTACACTGAAACCAAAAACATCTGTATCAAACTGTGAGGTAGCCATGAACGTACCTGTAGACAGCCCTGAAATTGGGCGCGAGATCACCGCGGCCGGCTACCGGACCAATGTGCACGATCACGGCGAAGGTGGCTTCCCATTGATGATGATTCACGGTTCCGGCCCCGGGGTAACCGCCTGGGCCAACTGGCGCCTGGTGATTCCCGAGCTGGCCAAACACCGCCGTGTGGTTGCGCCGGACATGCTCGGCTTTGGTTACAGCGAGCGCCCGGAAGACAAGATCTATAACCGTGAGCGTTGGGTAAAACACGCCATCGGTGTTATGGACGAGCTGGGACTTGATCAGGTCGATCTGGTGGGCAACTCCTTCGGGGGTGGTCTGTCATTGTCGTTGGCCATCGAGCATCCAGAGCGCGTTCGCCGTCTGGTGCTGATGGGCTCTGCCGGGGTCAGCTTTCCGATCACCAAAGGCCTGGATGAAGTCTGGGGTTACCAGCCCTCGCTGGAAACCATGCGCCGGTTGATGGATGTATTTGCCTTCAACAAGGGGCTGTTGACCGACGAACTGGCAGAAATGCGTTACCAGGCAAGCGTTCGCCCCGGCTTTCAGGAATCCTTTGCCGCCATGTTTCCGGCCCCGCGCCAGCGCTGGGTCGACAGCCTGGCAAGCAACGAGGATGACATCCGCGCCCTTCAGCACGAAACCCTGATTATCCACGGTCGCGAAGACGAAGTGATTCCCCTGGAGGCCTCATATAAGTTGGCTGAACTGATTGATCGTGCCCAGCTGCACGTGTTCGGCCGCTGCGGTCACTGGACACAGATTGAACACGCCTCCCGGTTCGCCCGGTTGGTCGACGATTTTCTGAACGAGGCGGATCAGGCCGCCGCCGGAGGCAAGTAATGGACCAGCAGAAAATCCAGCAGTTCGGCGACGAACTGTACGAAGCCATGGTCAAGCGGGAAGCAGTCTCCCCGCTGACCAGCCGTGGCGAAGGCATCAGCATCGAGGATGCCTACCACATCTCCCTGCGCATGCTTGAGCGCCGGCAGCAGGCCGGTGCCCGGGTAATCGGCAAGAAGATCGGCGTTACCAGCAAAGCGGTGATGAACATGCTGAACGTTCATCAGCCGGATTTCGGTTACCTGACCGACGACATGGTGTTCAACAGCGGTGAAGCGGTGCCCATCAGCGACCGCCTGATTGCCCCTCGTGCCGAAGGCGAAATTGCCTTCATCCTGAAAAAGGATCTGACCGGCCCGGGTATCACCAACGCAGACGTGCTGGCAGCGACCGAATGCGTGATGCCCTGTTTCGAGATTGTCGATTCCCGCATCCAGGACTGGAAGATCGCCATTCAGGACACCATTTCCGACAACGCGTCCTGTGGCCTGTTTGTGCTGGGCGACAACGCGGTTTCGCCCCGGGATATCGACCTGGTGACCTGCGGCATGGTGGTGGAGAAGAACGGTTCCATCATCAGCACCGGCGCCGGCGCAGCCGCGTTGAGCTCTCCAGTGAACTGCGTGGCTTGGCTGGCCAACACCCTGGGCGAGTTTGGTATTTCCCTGAAGGCAGGTGAAGTCATCCTGTCGGGCTCCCTGGTACCGCTGGAGCCGGTGAAAGCCGGTGACACCATGCGTGTGGACATTGGCGGGATTGGCAGCGCTTCTGTGCGCTTTGTCTGATCCGGACCAAACGAGGACAAGATTATGAGCAAGAAAATCAAAGCCGCGATTATCGGCTCGGGCAACATCGGCACCGACTTGATGATCAAGATCCTGCGTAATGGCAAGAACATCGAAATGGGCGCCATGGTCGGTATCGACCCGGAATCCGACGGCCTGGCCCGTGCCAACCGCATGGGCGTCGCCACCACCCACGAAGGCGTGGACGGCCTGGTGAAGATGCCGGAGTTTGCCGACATCGACATCGTGTTTGATGCCACCTCTGCCGGTGCCCACATGCACAACGAAGTGTTCCTGCGTGGCCACAAAGAAAACATCAAGATTGTGGACCTGACGCCGGCGGCCATCGGGCCGTACTGCGTGCCGGTAGTGAACCTGGAACAGAACCTGAATGAAGGTAACGTGAACATGGTTACCTGCGGTGGTCAGGCCACGATTCCGATGGTGGCCGCTGTGTCTCGCGTGGCCAAGGTGCACTACGCCGAAATCGTTGCGTCGATTTCCAGTAAGTCTGCCGGCCCCGGCACCCGCGCCAACATCGACGAGTTCACCGAAACCACCTCCAAGGCCATCGAAGTGGTCGGTGGCGCCCAGAAGGGCAAGGCCATCATCATCCTGAACCCGGCTGAGCCGCCCTTGCTGATGCGTGACACCGTCTACGTGCTGTCTGACGCTGCTGATCAGGCGGAAGTGGAAGCCTCCGTCGAAGAAATGGTGCAAGCCGTGTCGTCCTACGTGCCGGGCTACCGCCTCAAGCAGAAAGTCCAGTTCGACCTCATTCCTGAAGACCAGCCCATGAACGTCCCGGGTCTCGGCCGCTTCAGTGGCTTGAAAACCTCCATCTTCCTGGAAGTGGAAGGTGCGGCCCATTACCTGCCCGCGTACGCCGGCAACCTGGACATCATGACCTCCGCCGCCCTCGGTACCGCCGAGCGCATCGCCGAATCGCTGGTCAACTGAGGAGGACCGAACCATGACCTTTAACCCCGGTAAAAAACTCTACATCTCCGACGTGACCCTGCGAGACGGCAGCCACGCCATTCGTCACCAGTACTCCATCAAGAACGTGCAGGACATCGCACGGGCCCTGGACAAGGCGAAAGTCGACAGCATTGAAGTCGCCCACGGCGACGGCCTGCAAGGCTCCAGCTTTAACTATGGCTTTGGCGCCCACACCGACCTGGAGTGGATCGAAGCCGTGGCCGAAGTGGTGGAACACGCCCAGATTGCCACCTTGCTGCTGCCCGGTATCGGTACCGTCCACGACCTGGACAACGCCTACAAAGCCGGTGCCCGCATTGTTCGTGTCGCCACTCACTGCACCGAAGCCGATGTCTCCAAACAGCACATCGAGCACGCAAGAAAGCTGGGCATGGACACCGTCGGCTTCCTGATGATGAGCCACATGCAGACCCCGCAGGGCCTGGCTGAACAGGCGAAGATGATGGAAGACTACGGCGCCACCTGCCTGTACGTGGTGGACTCCGGCGGTGCCATGAACATGAACGACATCCGGGACCGCTTCCGGGCCCTGAAAGACGTTCTCAAGCCTGAAACCAAAACCGGTATCCACGCCCACCACAACCTGGCGCTGGGCGTGGCCAACTCCATCGTCGCAGTGGAAGAAGGCTGTGACCGCATCGACGCCAGCCTCTCCGGCATGGGTGCCGGTGCCGGTAACGCCCCGCTGGAAGTGTGCATTGCCGCCTTCGACAAAATGGGCTGGGACCATGGCACCGACGTGTACGCCCTGATGGACGCGGCTGACGACATCGTGCGCCCGCTGCAGGACCGCCCGGTGCGTGTGGACCGTGAAACCCTGGCGCTGGGCTATGCCGGCGTTTACTCCAGCTTCCTGCGCCACTCCGAAGTGGCGGCCCAGAAGTATGGCCTGAAGACTGTGGATATTCTCGTTGAATTGGGCAAACGCCGGATGGTGGGTGGCCAGGAAGACATGATCGTGGACGTGGCGCTGGATCTGCTCAAGGCGCAGGAGGAGCAAAAAGCATGAGTAAGACACTAAACAATGACCAGATGCTGGCCTTGGCCGAGCACGTAGAAAACGCCGAATTGAACGCCCGCGATATCACCAAGGTCACCAATGATTATCCGGATATGACCTTTGAAGACGCCTACGACGTGCAGTGGGAAATCCGTCGTCGCAAGGAAGAGCGAGGAAACAAGGTTGTGGGCATGAAAATGGGCCTGACCTCCTGGGCCAAGATGGCCCAGATGGGCGTGGAAACCCCGATCTACGGCTTCCTGGCAGATTACTTCAGCGTGCCGGACGGCGGTGTGGTCAATACCAAGGAACTGATTCATCCGAAAATCGAAGCCGAAATCGCCTTCGTGACCAAGGCGCCCCTGCATGGCCCCGGTTGCCATATCGGTGACGTCCTGGCCGCCACCGACTTCGTGATCCCGGCGGTGGAAGTGATCGACTCCCGCTACGAGAACTTCAAGTTCGACCTGGTGAGCGTGGTGGCTGACAACGCCTCCTCCAGCCGGTTTATCACCGGTGGCACTATGGCGAACTTGGCCGATCTAGACCTTAAAACCCTAGGAGTGGTGGTGGAAAAGAACGGTGAAGTGGTAGACGTGGGCGCTGGTGCTGCTGTGCTGGGCCATCCGGCGTCTAGCGTTGCCATGCTTGCTAACCTACTGGCTGAGCGCGGTGAACACATTCCGGCCGGTACTTTTATTATGACCGGCGGAATCACAGCGGCAATTGCGGTGGAAGCCGGAGATAACATCAGCGTTCGCTACCAGGGGCTGGGTACTGTCACGGCCCGGTTCGAATAAGGAGGTTACATGCCCGTTGCCCAAATCAACATCCTGGAAGGTCGTACCGACGAGCAAAAGGAGATGCTGATCCACGAGGTAACCGACGCCATTGTCCGTTCCCTCGGAGCGCCGGTTGAAAGTGTGCGCGTCATTCTCAACGAGATGCCCAAGCAACATTTCGGCATTGGCGGGCAGTCGGCGAAAAAGCTGGGGCGATAAGCCCCGGCGATGATTGCGGATTTTTAGGAGAAGGCAAATGAGCAAACTTCCAGTGTTATTTGTCTCCTGCGATGCGGACAACATCCAGTCCCGGGAACAGGCCGGCTCAGGGCCTGCACGGATGATCTGGGGCAAGCAGTACAAAAGCGTGGTGGTGATCAGCTCCAGTGCCGGCCGAAATGCCCCGGAAATCCTGCAGCTCAAAGGCAGCGGCTCCACCTCGGGCAGGATAAAGGCGCTGCTCTCAGACCAGGGTTTTGAGCCGGAAGTGCATTCACGGGACGTATCGAGCAGGCACCAGTTGTTCCGGGTGCTTCTGGCAGAGGAGCCGGGGGAGTTAACGGAACTCATCCTTAATACCGGTATGAGTGAGCTTGAATACCGGCGAGTCGGGCGGTGTCTGGAGGTGCTTCGGGAACAGGAGGTCCTTGTGATCTGCCTCGATGACAAGCCTTGCCATAGAGAAGCATACGGTGTTTCCCTGCACGACCGGCATTTACGGGAGCTACTCAGTGCCTGGGCACAGGATCAGCAGTGGGTCGCCATGATGTCATTCAAGGGCGATGCTGCGGGCTCCACCCAAACCAATCGCCTGGATGACCCGACGGTGTGCCTGCTCAATGCCGCGTTTACCCTGGGGGGCTCGCAGTTTCCGCAACGGATGTTCAGCAGTGGAATGAACAATGCGGCACAGATGCTGTCCGGATTTGGCTGGATGAGATAGCAACTATGGATAACAACCAGGAACTCACACTCGTACAACCCTCGTTTTCTTTGACTGAACAAACGTCGCTAAGTTTGCTTCAGGCGGCCATTAACAAGGCTGGAGAGCTGGGCATCAAGGCGACGGTGTCGGTTGTCGATGCCTCAGGGCGTCAGTTGGCTTTCCTTAAAATGGCGGGCTCCTTTCTCGTGTCTTCCGAGCTGTCGCAGAAAAAAGCCATCACGGCGGCCGGTATGGGCCTCAACACGGTAGATCTTGAAAACGTGTTGGCTTCAGCCCCTGCCAGGGTGCTGGATGGCCTCAACCAGGCCGGCGACTTCACCATGATTGGCGGCGGCGTTCCGCTCTACCGGGATGGCGTTCTGGTCGGTGGCATCGGGGTGTCTGGGGGTAGCGAAGATGAAGACATCGAATGCGCCCGTTTTGCCGCACAAGCTATTGACCTTGCCAGGGAATCGTAATGGGCCAAGCGCCACTATTGTCAACGCCGTTAAGGCAGCTGGCACAACAGCTTGAGTCCAGAACCCGGACTGGTGAGGAGCTGGTCGAAGCGGCCATTGATGCCGCTAAGACGGGTGATCACGGTGCCTATGTCAGTTGGCGCCCGGAGTCTGCGCTCGAACTTGCCCGTGCCGGAGACAAGGTAAGGGCTGCAGGCGGTAACACCGGGCCTTTGATGGGCATACCTGTGTCGGTGAAAGATCTGTTCGGTGTGCCCGGTTTTCCAACCTATGCCGGTTGCTCCCGTGCCTTGCCAGAACACTGGCAGCAGGCAGGCCCCCTCATTCACGCCCTCCAGTCCCAACTGGCGCCCGTGATGGGTAAAACCCATTGCGTGGAATTGGCATTCGGAGGGCTCGGTACTAATAGCCACTGGGGAACACCCAGAAACCCTTGGGACAAGCGTGTTCACCGTGTTCCTGGTGGCTCCAGTTCCGGTGCGGGTGTTTCCCTGATCAATGGAACTGCCGCGTTGGCCCTGGGCACCGATACCGCCGGTTCCGTTCGTGTGCCCGCAACGATGACCGGCGTGGCGGGGCTGAAATTGACTGCCGGGCGATGGCCAACATCGCAGATTGTACCCCTGTCGAGTACCTTGGACACGCCCGGGTTGTTGGCGCACCGTGTCGATGACCTGGCATATGCCTTCAGTGCCCTAGACCCGGTTGTCGGGAAACAAGGCAGGCAGCTGCCAGCGGTCCCGGTTCTTGCCAGTCTCACCTTCGGCGTCCCCTCGGCGTTCTTTTGGGAAGACTGCAGCCCCGGCATTGCCGAAATCGTGGAGCAGGCTTTGATGTCCCTGGAAAGGGCGGGTGCCCGGCTGGTTCGATTTGATTTTTCGGGACTCAATGAAATCTATAGCCTGTTTCTTCAGGGTGGTGTGGCGGCGCCGGAACTGGCGGCTTTTATCCGGCAAGAACTGCCGGAGATTATGCCCGCGCTGGATCCTAACGTAGCGGCAAGGTTGCGCACCGCTGAGGAGCTGCCGGCATGGAAATATATCCACAGGCTGGACCTCATCAAGCGCCTGTCAGTCAGCGCCGCCACCGAATTGCAGGGTATCGATGCTCTGCTGACGCCGACGGTTACGCTGACACCGCCTGCGGTGGATAGTCTGGACGAGCCGGGGGCCTACGCGACGGCAAACATACAGGCCTTGCGTAACACCGCCATGGCCAACTATCTGGGCCTGTGTGGACTGACCCTGCCAGTGGGGAAAGATAAAGCGGGGATGCCAGTTGGTTTGCAGTTGTTAAAAGGACCATGGCAGGAAGGCCGGCTTCTGGCGATTGGCCAGGCAGTTGAACGTTGCCTGGGTTTCGGTCCTGATATACTCGGAAGTTGTCCATGAATCCTGTCTGACCAACATCCTGACGTATCGAGGTTGCAGTGGCTGCATTAAAAATACTGATGATCGGTGCTGGCGGCATCGGAGGCTACTACGCCGCAAGGCTGGCTGGAGCTGGACACCAGGTTGTGCTGACGGCGCGTGGCAGTCACCTTCAGGCACTTAAAGCGGATGGCCTGACCGTTGATTATGAAGGTCGGGTGCTCTGGCATGCTCTTCCTGCCTGTGATCATCAGACGCTCCTTCGGGATTACCATCCGAACGATTTTGATCTAGTTGCCATTGCCCTCAAATCCACGGCCACCGGTGCCGTCATGACCGAACTTTGTGACTGGCTGCGTTCCGGTTCCGTACCGGTGCTGTCATTGCAGAATGGCGTTGATAACGAACCCCTGATTGCCGAAGTGGTGGGTGAGGCGCGTGTGCTCGGTGGCCTGGCCGTGCGCATTGGTGGCCATATTACTGAACCCGGTAAGGTGTTTGCCGAAGGCGTGGCCCAGATCGTGATGGGCGCCTGGCCCGCACAGCAACCGAAAGACGATCCGCGTGCGGATTTTCTCAAGGTTCTGGAAGTTGCTTTTAATGAAGCCGGTATTCCCACCACTATGACTGAAAACATCCGGTATGAACTCTGGCGCAAGTTGGTCATCAACAACGGCGTAAATCCACTCTCGGCCCTGACACGCCTGGATACTCGAAGCCTGACTCACCACCCCCAGTTCCGGCACGTTGTATTTGGGATGATGAGTGAAACGGTAGAGGCATCGAAAGCGGATGGTGTAAACCTGACCCGTAAAGATTTGGAAGAAATGTTTGAGTTGATCAGTAGTTTTAACGCGATTAAAACATCCATGCTGATTGACCGGGAAAAAGGCCGTCCATTGGAGTTGGAAAGTATCGCTGGAGCTGTTCTCAGACGGTGTGATGCTCTGGAGGTGGAGGCGCCCTATACCAGCCTGGTAAATGCTTTGCTGAATCATGGTCTCTGACAAACTCCCGCCCATTTGGTCGCTGCATGGCCTCGGCACTGACCCGGAACACTGCATTTCTGACCCTGCACATTGCCCCGTCGCGTTACAGCGTAAAGCGTGTACCCGGTTGGCTGGACCGCCAGCCAGCGGATCAGTTCCCCCGGGCGGGTCTGGTTTTAAGCATTCACTCGGTCTGGCCGCAGATCAATATCTACCCCTACCTGCGGATGCAGAATATCTCGGTGGTCCCGATTGATGCCGCGACCGCGATGATGCCGGGCGGGGAGCGCGTGGCGGTGAACGATATGGCCGGCGGCGAGCCCGGATACTTCTGGCTGAACCCGGCCAACGCACTGGTGATGTTGGGGATTATCCACCGGGACCTGCTGGCGTATGTCGAGCAGAGCTGCCTGTCCCCGGACGCCATGTCCAGGCAAGCCGACGCCCTGAAGCGCAGTTTCGACAGCTCGAGCCAGCAGTTGCGGGGCATCCAGCTGGAGCTGGACCGCAAAATCGGCGCGCTGGAGGCCCTGCAGTTCGCTGTCCGGCGACAGGAGCTGACCCCGCTCGGCCAGGCTAGCTACCTGCCTGAAGTGGCATTCGAGCAGGTGCTGACCGGCGAGTTACCGACGCTGCTGATTACCACGCTTGAGCCGGATCACAGCAAGCTGGCTGACGTTCCTCAGCATGTGTCGATCTGGCATGTGGACGACTTTTCGAAGTATACGGAAGACGGGTTTATCAGCCGTTGGGAGCGTAACCTGAGTGAGTTGCTGCGGTAAACCTTGGCAAGCCCCCGATGCAATAGACGCCTGATAGCGTCACCCTAAACGAACGGCGACGCCCACTACATTGCACCTTCGACTTCATTTCTTGCGTGCACACAGTGCAAGTGTTACCCGCGAGTTTGAATGTCCGCTTTGCGACCAAAGCAAGACACTTATAAGAACGGTTCCAGCTAAGAAACGCTGCCTCTGACTTGGGTTTATTAGTCTCTCCTGCAATTGTCGATGCGCTCAGCCCGTAATGCCTAGCTTTGACTCCACTGCTGCCTTTGCGTCCATGAGCGCTCGCAAGTAATCTTGCCTGTGCTTCTGAGCCCGAGGCGCCGGAACAACAACGGTGATCGCGAAGTGGCCAAGGTAGGTATCCAGCTCGGTAGCGTAGGCGGCGACACCTTCCCGGTAAGTCTCCAGATCTTCGGCAATCCCGGTCACGCGGACCTGCTCGAGTTCTTCCAGTAGCGGTTGTCGGGCCGAGGGCGATAGGGTGCCTTGCTGTTCAGCCAGGTCTAGTAAGCGGACCACCGCTTTTTCCTCCATATTGGCGAGCAACGCCTTGCCAGGAGCGGTTGAATGAAATGGGACGCGGATGGTCCCCATCTGTGGTACGACCCTTAGCTCTCGTTCGGCAACAATACGATCAATAACCAGAACGCTGTCTCGTTCCCCCACGCAGAACACGACGGTTTCCTGGAGACTTGATGAGAGTTCCTCAAGAAAAGGTCGAGCGACCGAAAGCACATCGATGCGCGTGTGGTAGAGAAGGCGACCCAATTCCGGGCCAAGCCGATAACCGGTTCCGGAAACACCATGTTCGGCAAACCCCTCCGTTTCGAGTGCGCCGATGATACGTTGCACAGTGGATCGCGGCAGTCTCACCGTATTGGCCAGTTCCCCCAGGCTAAGCCCCTCGGGGTGGTTACCCAAAACCCTCATGATTTCCGCTGCCCGTGCAATGACCTGTATTCCGGATCGGTGCTCTGAATTGGAGGCTTGCCCCGAAGCTCTACTCATCAGGACGATTTTCCTCGAGTCTGTGGTTTGCCGACATTAAGTCCCCCAGCCCGGAGTATGTCAACCGAAACAGTGCATTCCTATGCGCAGTACTTTCCGATATTATTGCTGTATCACTATTCGGGTACTATATCGCAATGCGATACAGCGTCTGATAACTACGGAGATATAAGATGACAGACTCCCCTTTCCATTTCCGCCGCGCCTGGCTGTTCTTGCCGCTGCTGGTCACTATCAGCTTCCTGGCCGGGTGCAGCAAACCGGATCCGGTGGCCCAAAGTCAGCGTCCGCCCCCAGAAGTCGGTGTGTACGAGGTTGCTGAGAAGCCCCTGCAGTTGGAATCAGAGTTGCCAGGCAGAACTCGGGCCTGGCGGACTGCCGAGGTTCGCCCACAGGTGAATGGCATTATTGAAGAGCGACTGTTCGTTGAAGGCAGCGTAGTGGATGAGGGGTCAGTGCTGTACCAGATCGATGACGCTCCCTACCGGGCCGCCCTGGCCCGGGCCAATGCCAGCCTGACCAATGCCCGCAACCTGGCCAAGCGCTACGAAAACCTGGTGGGCACCCGTTCCATCAGCCAACAGCAGTATGACGACGCCTTGGCAGCCCTGCGCAGCGCCGAGGCGGAATACGAAGCCGCCAGTATCAATATGAACTACACCCGGGTGAAAGCCCCGATCACCGGCAAGATCAGCCGTTCGCGAGTCAGCGAAGGCGCCCTGGTGACCAGCGGCCAGCAGCAGGAAATGGCCACCATCACCCAACTGGACCCGATCTACGTGGACATCGTGCAACCGGTCACCCGCCTTCTGGACCTGCAGAGCGCTATCGAAGCCGGGCTGATTGAAGCCGATGAGAACGACGTGGTTGAAGTCTCGCTGGTGCTGGAGAACGGCCAGGACTATCCGCACACCGGTTTGCTGAAGTTCTCCGAAGTGGTGGTCGATGAGGGCACCGGCTCGGTCACCCTGCGGGCTGAGTTCCCGAATCCGGATGGCAAGCTGCTGCCGGGTATGTTTGTGCGCGCGCTGGTGGAAGAAGGCACCCGCCCGAACGCCATCCTGGTGCCCCAGCAAGCGGTGTCACGCGATACCCGCGGCGTACCAACCGTCTGGGTGCTGGCCGAGGACAACACGGTAAGCGTCCGCCAGATTGAAACCGAGCGCACCGTGGGCAACGCCTGGCTGGTGCAAAAGGGGCTGCAGGCCGGTGAACAGGTGGTGACCGAGGGCGTTCAGCGCCTGGCGCCGGGCATTCCCGTGCAGCCGGCACCGGCAGCCAATGTCGACCTGAAAACCGAATTCGCAACCCAGGCCGAATAAGGAGCTCCGGACATGCCCCGATTTTTTATCGAACGCCCCATATTTGCCTGGGTCGTCGCCCTGATGCTGATGCTCGGCGGCGGACTGGCAGTAAAGAACCTCGCCGTTAACCAGTTTCCGGATGTCGCCCCGCCGGCGATTGCCTTGTCGGTGAATTACCCCGGCGCTTCCGCCCAGACCGTGCAGGACACGGTGGTCCAGGTGATCGAGCAACAGCTCAACGGCCTGGACGGCTTGCGCTACATCTCCTCCGAGAGCAACTCGGATGGCAGCATGACCATCATTGCCACCTTCGAACAGGGCACCGACCCGGACATCGCCCAGGTGCAGGTGCAAAACAAACTGCAGCTGGCCAACCCGCTGCTGCCCGAAGAAGTGCAGCGTCAAGGCATCCGGGTGTCTAAGTACAAGGTGAACTTCTTCACCGTATTTGCGCTGACCAGCCCTGATGGCAAGTACACCCAGGGCGACCTGGCCGATTACATCGTGTCCAATATCCAGGACCCGGTTGCGCGAACCCAGGGCGTCGGTGACTTTCTGCTGTTCGGCTCCCAGTACGCCATGCGCCTGTGGCTCGACCCGGAAAAACTCAACAGCTACCAGCTGACCCCGCAGGACGTGATCAATTCGGTGCGCGCCCAGAACGTGCAGGTCTCTGCCGGCCAGCTCGGTGGCCTGCCCACCGCAGAAGGCGTGCAGCTGCAGGCCACCGTTATCGGCAAGCAGCGCATGAAGACCGCCGAAGAATTCGAAAACATCCTGCTGAAAGTGAACCCGGACGGCTCCCAGGTGCGCCTGGCCGAGGTCGCCGAGGTGAACCTGGGCAACGAGAACTACGCCATCACCGGTAAATACAACGGCGCGCCGGCAGCCGGTATGGCCCTGCGCCTGGCCACCGGCGCCAACCAGCTGGAAACCGCTGGCCGGGTAAAAGAAACCCTGGCAGAACTGGAACGCTTTCTGCCTGAAGGCGTAGAGATCGTCTTCCCCTACGACACCACACCGGTCGTGTCGGCGTCTATCGAGACCGTCGCCATGACGCTGATCGAAGCCGTGGTGCTGGTGTTCCTGGTGATGTTCCTGTTCCTGCAAAGCTGGCGCGCCACCATCATTCCCACACTGGCGGTGCCGGTGGTTCTGCTGGCTACCTTTGGCGTACTGTACGCCTTTGGCTTCACCGTCAACGTGATGACCATGTTTGCCATGGTCCTGGCCATCGGTTTGCTGGTGGACGACGCCATCGTAGTGGTGGAAAACGTCGAGCGACTGATGGAAGAAGAGGGGCTGTCGCCCAAGGAAGCCGCCAAGAAATCCATGGACCAGATCTCCGGCGCACTGCTGGGCATCGGCCTGGTGATTTCGGCGGTGTTCCTGCCCATGGCCTTTTTTGGCGGCGCCACCGGGGTGATCTACCGGCAGTTCTCGGTCACCATCATCTCGGCAATGTCGTTCTCGGTACTGGTGGCGTTTATTTTCACCCCGGCCTTGTGTGCCACCTTGCTGAAACCCGGCGACCAGCACGTCAGGAAAGGCTTTTTCGGCTGGTTTAACCGCACCTTTGACCGCAGCGCAGACTGCTACAAATCAGGCGTCAGTTACCTGATCAAACGTAAGGGCCGCTTCATGGGCGTGTACCTGTTGCTGGTCGTGGCTGTGGGCTTCCTGTTCAAGGGCCTGCCCACCGCGTTCCTGCCGGACGAAGATCAGGGCGTGATGATTGTGATGGTGCAGCTGCCCACCAATGCCACGGGCGAGCGCACCGAAGCCGTACTGGCAGAAGCTGGAAATTATTTGCTGGAAGAAGAGTCCGAGGTGGTCAAGAGCGTGATGTCTGTGCGGGGCTTCAACTTCGCCGGCCGTGGCCAGAACTCCGGTATTCTGTTCGTGGACCTGAAGCCCTTTGCTGACCGGGAAAGCTTTGCCCAGAGCGTGTTCGCCCTCGCGGGTCGCTCCGGGGCAAGGTTCGCCCAGATCAAAGACGCCATCGTGTTCCCGATTGTGCCACCGGCCATTCTGGAGCTCGGCAACGCCACCGGCTTTGACCTCTACCTGAAAGACAACGGAGCTATCGGCCACCACGCCCTGATGGCCGCCACCAATGAGTTTATCAGCAGAGCCAATGCCGCGCCGGAGCTGAACATGGTGCGCCACAACGGCCTGCCGGACGAGCCCCAATACCAGGTGATCATCGATGACGAAAAAGCCCGGCTGTTGCAGGTGTCCATTGCCGACATCAATGCCACCATGTCTGCCGCCTGGGGTTCAAGCTATGTGAACGACTTCCTGCACAACGGCCGGGTGAAGAAAGTCTATGTGCAGGGCAAACCGGATTCACGACTGGCACCGGAAGACTTCGACAAATGGTTTGTGCGCAACGCCCAGGGTGAGATGGTGCCCTTTGCCGCCTTTGCCACCGGCGAGTGGGTGTATGGTTCGCCACGCCTGCAGCGGTATCAGGGCATACCCGCTACACAAATCCAGGGTGCTCCGGCTAACGGTTACAGTACCGGTGATGCCATGGCCGCACTGGAACGCATTGCCGCCGACCTGCCCCAGGGCCTGGGCCTGGAATACACCGGCCTGTCGTTCGAGGAAAAACAGGCCGGCAACCAGGCGATGATGCTGTATCTGCTGTCGATCCTGGTGGTGTTCCTGTGCCTGGCAGCCCTATACGAAAGCTGGTCGATTCCGTTTGCGGTGATCATGCTGGTGCCACTGGGCGTGCTTGGCGCGGTCCTGGCCACCATGGCCAGAGGGCTGTCCAACGATGTGTTCTTCCAGGTGGGTATGCTGACCACCATGGGACTGGCCGCCAAGAACGCCATTCTGATCGTGGAATTTGCCCGACAGCTTTATGAGCAGGAAGGCAAGCCGCTGCTGCAGGCCACAGCCGAGGCCGCCCGCCTGCGCCTGCGTCCTATCATCATGACCTCGCTGGCGTTCATCTTCGGGGTACTGCCCATGGCCATCGCCAGTGGTGCCTCCAGCGCCAGCCAGCATGCCATCGGCACCGCGGTGGTCGGTGGCACCCTGGCTGCGACGCTCCTCGCCATCTTTTTCGTCCCCCTATTCTACGTTGTGGTTGCCGGCCTTGCCGCACGATGGAAAAAGACCGAATCGATCAAGGAGGCAGTATGATGATCGTCACCAACCGACTAGTACTGGCGTTCGTGAGTTCGGTCTTGCTTGCAGGGTGTTCGCTGACGCCTCAATACCAGCAGCCGGAACCGCCAGTTCCGGCGCATTGGGACGATAGCGAGTCAAACCTGAACGAGGAGCTACATAACCTGGACCTCAGTTGGCAGGCGTTTTTCCCTGAGCCTGCATTGCAGGCGTTGATTTCGGTCTCCTTGGAGAACAATCAGGATATGCGAGTTGCCGCGCTGAATGTGGAGGTTCTGAGAGCCAGGTATCAGATCGAGCGTTCCGCGCTCTATCCAGGTTTGTCGATCGGGGTTGGAGCTGCCCGGCAGCGGGTTCCCGGCAATCTCTCAGTTTCAGGTTCCGATGAAATTTCAGAGCGGTATGACGCCAGCGTAGGTCTGACCAGTTATGAGATCGACTTTTTTGCAAAGACCCGTAATCTCTCTGCGGCGGCGCTTGAGAATTACCTGGCCACTGCACAGGCGAAACGCAGCTTTCAGACATCGCTGATTAGTGAGGTTGCCAATACCTATTTCTCCTGGCGCACCAACCGCAAACAGTTGGCACTTGCCCGGGCGACGCAGCGAAGCTTTGAACAGAACCTAGCCTTGATTCAACGTCGATATGACAGCGATGTGGCATCGGCACTGGAACTTACTCAGGCGGAGACGCTCGTGCACCAGGCACGAACCCAGGTTGCGCAGTTCGACAGACTTGCCCGGCAGGCGGTTAACGCGCTGGCCTTTTTCTCAGGCCACAACTTGCCGGAAGGTATGACCAGTTCATTGCCGGAATCGCCGCCGTTGAACATTGCGCCATTGGGTGCGGGATTGTCGTCCGACTTACTGAAACGCCGACCAGATATTCTGGAAGCGGAGCATAGGTTAAAAGCCGCCTATGCAGACATTGGAGCAGCTCGGGCCGCGTTTTTTCCCAGCATTACCCTGACGGCGAGTGCCGGCACCGCCAGTAGCGAGCTCAATGAGCTGTTTGGCGGCGGCAGTGGTAGCTGGTTGTTTGAGCCGCGAATCAATCTGCCAATTTTTACGGGCGGACGAAACAAGGCCAACCTGGAGGTTTCCGAGACTACCAAAAAGATTCGCCTCGCCGAATACAATCGCGCTATTCAGCAGGCGTTTCGTGAGGTGGCCGACAGCTTAGCCGCCCGCGACACCCTTCGGGACCAATTGAACGCGCAACAGGCGTTGGTTGACACTTTGGATGAGTACTATCAACTGGCCCAGAACCGCTACGATGCCGGTATAACCAGTTACCTTGCCGTTCTTGATGCCCAGCGTGAGCATTTTTTGGCCCGACAACAGCTTCTGTCTGACCGCTTCAATCAGCTATCCGCCGAGATTGAGTTGTTCCGATCGCTAGGTGGAGGTGTGGGCTCCGAGATCGCTCGGGTAGACCGGAGCAGAGCGCAATGAAGTGATTTACGAATTTAGTGAACCCCTGACCGAGGTGGAGAATTCAATAAGATAGATAGAGTCGTCTATCAAGTATGCGTTTTTAGTGCGGCTCTGATCGGCCAAAGTGTGACTGCAATAGCAATAGCCAGAGCAAGCGAAGGAAGTTAAGTTCTACTCCAAACCCTTTAAAAGCAGCTATAACCACGTACGCTTTGGCCACAGGAGTCCCCACCCAGAAATCCTCCGCTACCTATTAGATGAAGGGGGGTAGCGCTTTGTGGGCCAGGGGGAGATTCAAGCGATTGTCGAGAAATGGCCGGCCGCCAAAGCGTCCTCTGACGATGCGTTGGATCTGAACTTTTTTCGCCGCGCTTTGATCGGCGTTAGGAGACCTGACAGTTGTCCATATTAGTTACTCTTTGTGCAAACCGGAGATACTGGATTTGAGTCGTCGCTGCGAATGTGTCTACCTGTTGCTCGTCGTTATTAGTGTTCTGCCAACCAGCCTCAGGGCAGAAGTTGTTAACCTGTCCTGGGACAACGACCTGCTTACTGGAACAGATCGCGGATATACAAACGGGGTACGCTTTTCGTATCTGACAGACACCGCTGATGAGAGCGATGGAAAGTCGGCAAGATTTGCCCGGGTTCTGCGTGATGAGCTGCGCTTTCTGCCAGGTATTGGAACTGTCGATCCAAAGCAGGCGGTAAGCCTGAGTTTGCGGCAATTCATGGTTACGCCTGAAGATATTACGGTTGAAGATCCGCAGTTCGACGACATTCCCTATGCCGGTCACCTGTCGCTCAGCGGCACACTCTGGAGCTGGAACGCCGATATGATTACCGGCTTTGGTGCTCACATTGGTGTTTTTGGGCCTGAGAGTGGTGCTGAGTCGGTTCAGAAATGGGTGCACAAAGCCACTGGAAGCGACAAGCCGCAAGGTTGGGGTAATCAGCTTGGAACCGATGTGGTGGGTGGCATTCAGGCTGCGCATGGCCGAAAACTCCTTCAACTTGGGCAGGGCGGCAACATTGAACAGCGTGTGTCGGTGATTGGGTCCGCGCTACTGTCGAGTTTTCGCACCTCCGCTAAAACCGGGTTGGTTTGGCAGCTTGGCAGACACCTTCCTATAAATTTTGTGCCGGACTACGCTGGTACCTCCTCAACCATCGCTTTGCCGGGCTCGTTCAAGGGTTCAGGCAGTAGCTGGTCCGTGTATGTGGGATTGGGCGTGGAGTATGTAGGCTATTCCTACATCGACGACAATGCCGGGGCTTATCGCTTTGACGAAGGGCCGCTGATTGGTCAGCTTGGTCTGGGCGCTACCTGGCAGTGGGATCACCTGCTGGCCGCGGTCACACTGCGTGCCACGACTAGCGAAGACGAGCGTCATAAAGACAACTTCAGCTTTGGGACGTTGTCAGTCTCTTGGGCAATATAGAACTGTCGGTTTTGACCGTTGCTTACGGGATGTGGTGGCGGCTTGTTCTCGCTGTAAACAAGAGCGAACATTCAGCTCATCGAAAATCCGGTTTCGCCTCGGCTTTCTGCGTTGACCAGCTCCTCTCGCTTTCGCGTGTTTTTGAGCCCTTGAGTTCAAACTTCCATTCCTGCACCTTCCTCACCAAAGAATTTACTAGATATGGGGTTGAAAAATATTATTGATGTCTATATATAGTAATTTGAGGTGGGTTTAGTATGAAGATCTGCACTGGTGAAGGGGAATTTTAGTGAGCGGCAAGGTCTTGGCTTTATCCGGAGGCGGTTTTAGAGGCCTATACACTGTGAGGGTACTTAGGCGACTTGAGGAGCGAATAGGCAGGCCTCTCTCAGAGCATTTTGACCTGATCACAGGGACATCCATAGGTGGAATTATCGCGCTTGGTATTGCGTCAGGCATTCCCCTCAAAGACATCGAAGATACCTTCGTAAAAAATGGAAACAGAATCTTTCCCAACCCAGTAAAACCACCGCTCTCTCATACAAGATCCAAAATTCTTCGTTTCATTAAAACGGTACTTCGAGGAACTCGCGCATTCCTAAAACCTATTCACAAAGCGGATGGGTTGGAGGCGGTACTTGTCGAAATATTTGGCGACACGCGGATGAGAGACCTTAAGCACGCGAACGTCGCGATTACGGCAGCAAATCTAAGTACTGGCTCCCCCAAAATGTTTAAAACGCCTCACCATAAAGAAATCAGTCAAGACGCGAATGTGAGAGTAGTTGACGTAGCCCTAGCCACCAGCGCTGCTCCTGTCTTTTTTCCGATTCACGAGGTTTCCGACACTAATACATTTTTCGCGGATGGAGCTTTGATGGGCAACTCGCCTGGCCTTTTTGGCTGGCTCGAAGCCAAGACTCGATTGAATGTGCCTGAAAATGAAATTTCTGTTCTATCTGTCGGTACGCTTGCAGGCAAACCCAGTATAAGTAGCTCTACAAAGCCCGATCAGGGCGCATCCTATTGGTTAAACCCAGTCCAACCTCGGCTAATGACGTTTCTGATGTCTCAACAAGAGCACTTAACCAACTATATGCTGAGATTGCTATTAAAGGACCGGTATCACCTTATCGATGGCACCGCGAGCGATGAGGCTGCTGGTGATATCAGTCTTGATGATGCGAGCAGTGCCGCAGTCAAAACTTTAACGAGCCATGCAGAGAAACACTTTGCTGAATTCATGGGTACAGATTATTTCCGTAATCATTTTCCGCTAGCGGGGGACGATCAATGACAAACCAATTCCATAGCCTTTTGGCCAGTCGAAGCAGCGAGTCCCTTCTGGGCAATTTGGATTTGCCAGAGCATGAGGAGCAGGCATTGGTCGATGCCGCGAAGGAAATTCGCAGCGTGATCGTTGCTGGCTTTACCGATCTACGCGAGGAAGTAAAGCGGCAGCGGCTGGAGCATGAAATACCAAAGCCAAAATTCGCTATCCAAGGCTCTTATGCTTATGGAACGCTCAATGCTCCTGCTTACCCTCCCCAACAACAAGTAGATATTGATTTAGGTATCTACTTGCCATTCTCTGCGCTGGGAAATGGGCAGCAGCCCAAGACTGTCACAGGGTATTATTTTGATGCTGTCACGCGAATACTGGAGGCGCATGTTCAGAATAGGCGTAACAATTGGACCATTCCGAAAGGGGAAGACCAAAAGGATAACTGCATTCGGGTTTTGCTAAGCGAAAAAACGCACATAGATATACCGCTGTATGCAGTTCCTGAGGGCGAGCTTCACCGGATAACGGAAGAGCAGCTGAGGGTCATGAAAGCAAATGAACAGCTGCCAGAAATGATTCGAGATAGTGAATTTTTCTTTGACACATCTGCAATCGAGGCGGTAGATCCAAGTGTCATTCACATGGCCCATCGGAAAAAAGGTTGGCAACCATCAGACGCGCTAGCGATTCGTGATTGGGTGAAATCTCACTTTCGACAGATGGGAAGCATGATTCGCCCGGTGAACCGCTTTTTGAAGGCTTGGCGAGATGAAACATGGCCGAAGGGCGGCGGTCCTAGCTCTATTTTCCTCCTTTCACATAGTCTGTCGAGCTTTCCAGGCGATACTAATGGGCTCTCTCACTGTGATGCTCTAGACGCAGTGATAAACGAACTTCCGTCTGTACTGGATAGCCCGGTCCTGGTTCCATGCCCAACGCCTGAGGACAAGGACGCAAAAGAAGATCTCAGAAGAAGGATCAGTGATAAAGAGGCGGAGGAATACCGTCGTCAGTTTGTGGGACTGCGCGATAATTACGCTCAGGCAAAAAGAGAGGATCCAAAGGTTGCGAATGCAATTCTCATTAATTTGTTCGGCGAGCGAATGCCTTTTGACCCTACCAGAATCATTGTAACAAGTGCGGTGGCGTCTACGGTTGCTTCAATTAGAAATACCAAACCTGATGTGCGCCCGCTGCACACTACTGATCGTAGCACTTCAGGTTAGTAATGGAGGAAATTGAGCGTTTCCTGTCCTTGCGCGGCTTCGTTTCCAATCGACCCATATATCTGGACGCTACACCCACATTTTCCGGGTATATTTGCATCGGTGATTGGCGACTAAAACTCGAATTGCGGTTTCGTGAAGGAAGATTTGATTACCCAGATGCATACCTACCGGAATGGCCGTTTGACCTGAATTTAAGATCCGCCTTCGGTTATCGCCATATCAACGATGATGGAAAGGTTTGTTTCGTCGACCAAAGTAGGACATGGTGGGATTCCGCTATGGCTACTGAGCTGGTTGCTGGCTGTCTCGAGCGTATTGAGCGGGTTCTTGTTGATAATCTGGCCAACGCTCCGGCTGAAGAAGTAATTGCTCAGGACTTTTCAGGATACTGGAGTGCCCATAGATCTCTGCGTGTAGCCTGTGTTGTCCAGAACAAAGATGACCTCATTCAGATCGTGGAGCAAGCCAGTGGGCGTCAGTGGCTTGTGCGAAAAGCTGAAGATTCTTGGCTTAGCATCGACGCTCAGCAAAGCCCAAATACTCCATGGGTTATCCTGCGGCTTGCAAAACCGCCAGTCTCTCTTAATCCGAGGTCTTGGCCTCCGGCGAGCATCAGAGAGGTAATCGATTGGATTCGCCAAAGTGCTCCTGACGCCCATAATCAACTGGTAGAGCGTCTACGACAATCAATACAACCCAAGGGAAAGAGAAAACGCGGAAATGACATCAGGCTCGTTGGAGTGGCGATTATTTGGCCGTCAGCCAATGGAGACGACGCTCTGGGATGCGGCTTTACCTTTGTAATACCTGACGTTGCTGCTAAGGCGATTGAGCATAAGCGTTTGAAGCAAGCCGCAAAAATATTGAAGGCCGATGGTACAAAGATCATTCGATACCGCTTAGACCGAGCTGACCCGTCTTATATTCAAACGCGCAATCGACCGAAAGAAGAGCCATCCCTCAAAAATAGAAGGGTAATTCTTGTTGGCGCCGGAACGATTGGTGGGCATTTGGGAAAATTGCTCTGTTCGCATGGAGCTGGTTGGGGCGCAAATGGCGAGCTCCACATTATTGATTCTGACGACTTCAACATAGAAAACGTAGGCAGACACCTTTTGGGAACGGAAAGCGTGGGTCATAGCAAAGCCGAAGCTGTTGCGGCTAGACTCAGGCTTGATTTTCCTTTCCTTAAAATCAAGGAACACCCCTGCTCGCTTAACGAATGTTGGAATATCTTTACTCAAGACAGCATCATTGTTGATGCCACTGGGTCGCAGACTGTGGCGATAGCGATTCCAGACTATCTGTCAGAGCATGGCTTGAAGCCTGTTGTGGTGCATAGTTGGATACACGGTCATGGACTGGCCACGGTGGCATTTCTCAACGACAGAAATAAGAAGGGCTCAGCATGCTATCGATGCTTATGGATTCTCGAAAACGGTAAGTATCGACCAAGATTTCCGTTAAGCCGTTGCCCAGAGGACGATACTCCACTCTTTGGCGCATGCCATCAGAGTTTTCATGCCTACGCCGCAACAACTTCGATGATTGCTGCCACGCAAGCAATGACAATTCTCTATGATTATCTCGCCGATAGGGTTCAGAATAGCCTCAGGTTTCAGGTCTTGAAACCGGATTTATGTCAGAAGAGACCAGACACTACTCCTCAACCAGATAACAATTGCCCGCTATGCTCTCGTCCCAAATAAACGAATTTAAAAGGGTCGGACCGCAGTTGTGGAGGAAAGGCGATGGGGGACACCTCTTAATAGAAGACTCGGTTCTGAAAGTTATTGGCGGATATAGACAAGAATGCCATTCGGATCTGGAAGCCGGCGGATTTCTGGTTGGTTTTTATAAAGGAGTTGACTTGCATGTAATCAATCTCACGGTACCGCAATCGCTCGATAAGCGAAGCAGGTTCCGATTCACTCGGAAAGACCCAAAACACGTTAGCCAAGTAACCAGATGGTATGAACAGTCTTTAGGTAAAATAAATTGTTTGGGAGAGTGGCATACTCACCCTGAGCGGTTGCCTAAACCCTCTGATATAGATCTCCATGCTTGGCAAACCTTCAATGAAGGGCGAAGGGGACAGTTGGCAATCTTTTTGATTGCAGGAATCTCAGAGATATGGACTGGGGGATGACTCCAGCGGGTTAGGCGAATCATTCGAAAGCCGCCCCTCTTTAGCCCGGATTTCTCATAGTGCTCCAACAACCTTCGCAGACCAAGCCTGGTAGTGCCAGATCCGAGTGGTCATGGTCGAAGTTGGCGATTATTTAGCCAGTTTCCGGCATTCAGGCACAACTCCCCCTTTCCCCCATTGGTATCGGGCCGGGGGAGCCCGATTATCTACTGGGGCACCAAGCGCTGAACCAGTGCTGAGAGATCGTTCTTGTGTGGATAGCTATCACTCATCAACACCCGTATTCGGCGGGTGTTGCGGATGATGACTGCGCCAACCTTGATCAGCTTCAAGCGCAAGGTGCCGGCACTCATACGTTCGAAGGGCGTGTTTTTCAGATGCACCCGCAAACGCTCGAACAGGGTGTAGGCGAAGCCGGATAAGATCAGCCGCCACTGGTTGGTCCACCAGTGTGTGCTGGAGGTGCGACCGGCAAACAGATCCAGTTGTTGATCCTTGATCCGGTTCTCCATATCACCCCGTGCGCAATACTGTTCGTAGTAGAGCTTGAATCCGTCATCGTAGCGGGAGCTGATAACGAACCGGGGGTTCGGGCCTTGAGGGCCATATTCCAGGCGCGCAACCACCCAGCGTGGCTTATGCCAGCTTCGGGCTTTGTAGCGGAAGCGGAAGGTGCTGGCGAGCTTATGGCCATGAGCCTCGTAGTAGGTCCGGACTTTGTCCATGGCTGGGGCGGCAAGCGCCTCCAGCCGCTGGTTGCGGGCCATGCCTACGATGTAATCCACCTGGTTGCGATCGCACCAGGCCAGCAGTCGGGGCTTGCTGAAGTGGGAGTCGCCCCGGAATACGATCCGGGTCTGTGGCCAATACTGGCGAATAAATCGCACCAGCAGCGCCAGAATGGCCCAACTGTGCCGGGCATCACCCCGGTTGCTGGTGCGCAGATAGCTCACCAGCAAGTGCCGGCCGCAGAAGACGTAAAGCGGGAAGTAGCAGTGATGGTCGTAATACCGGTTAAAGAATTTACCCGGCTGATCCCCATGCACCGGGATATCGGTGCCGTCAAAATCCAGCACGATTTCCTTCGGCGGCTCTTCGTGTTGTTCAATAAAGTGGTGCCAGAGCAGCTCATGGGCCTTCACAATGGTTTGCCGGTCCATTGCCTGTTCCATTCGGCACAGCGTGGATTTGCCAGCCAGAGCGGAGGCGTTACCCGTGGCGGTTTGTAGTGCCTGATCAAAGCGAAGCGCTTCATGATCATTCAGATCTTCGTAGCCGCTGGCCACGCCGTAGACGCGCTGCCGGATCATGGTGTTGAGCCCATGACGAATCATCCGGGGATCCCGCTGGTCGGTCAGAGTCTCGGCCAGCCGTTGGGTTAACCGGTGTTGTTTGTCGACTTCGCGCAGTAACAACACACCGGCATCCGAGGTGATATGGCCTCCGGAGAAATCGGCTTCAATCTGGCGGCGGGAGAGTGGCGAGAAGGTCAGTTTTTGAGGTACCATTTTGGATGCGGCTACTGGTGCTTGGTGGATTGGTTAGGTTCTTGAAACTATAGCACTTTTAGCCGCTTCTTTTTATCCCTTCATGAGAAATCCGGGTTAGGGCCAAATTCAATTGATAAGCCATCAGTTCGCACTCCAGATTCGCGAGCTTCTAATGTTCGCTTTGCGACCACTCATGCCAGGCCAGCGTGAAAGAACAGTGGCTCAGCGTTTAAATGCTAAGCCACATTTTTGCATCGAGCCTGTAAATAAATCTGTGTAACTGCCCACCCCATTACAGGTGGCCGTCCAGGCGGTCACCGAATTCGATAATAAAGCGATTCAATGCCGGCTTCCAATCACGGATCGGCATGGTCCATTTCTTTGATGCCTGCTGGATCGCCAGGAAGGCCACTTTTAGTGCCGAGTCATCGGTAGGGAACAGCTTGCGACGTTTGGTCGCTTTGCGGATAACGCTGTTCAGTGACTCAATGGCATTGGTGGTGTAGATGACCTTCCGGATCGCCGGAGGGTACTCGAAGAGCGTGATCATATTGTCCCAATGGCTGTGCCAGGAGCGAGAGATCTGAGGGTACTGGCTATCCCAGCGTTCGCCAAAGGCCTCCAGCGCCTGCCGGGCTTCGTGTTCCGTAGCAGACTGGTAGATCTGCTTCAGGTCCGCAGTAACCGCCCTGTAGTCCTTCCAGGACACGTAGCGCAGCGAGTTCCGAACCATATGCACGATGCAGAGCTGAACCTTGGTTTGGGGGTATTCAGCCGCAATGGCATCCGGGAAGCCCTTGAGACCGTCCACACAGGCGATCAGAATATCCTCCAGACCACGGTTCTTCAGTTCCGTCAGTACCGATAGCCAGAACTTCGCACCTTCGGTCTCGGCCAGCCAGAGGCCCAGCAACTCTTTCTGGCCCTCCATGTTGATGCCCAGGGCAAGATATAGGGACTTGTTGATCACCCTCTTGTCCTGACGAATTTTCAGAACGATGCAGTCCAGATAGACGATGGGGTAGATCGGATCAACAGGGCGATTCTGCCACTCGTGAACCTGATCGATCACACGCTCCGTCACCTTGGAAACCAGTGTTGCCGAGATGTCCGCGTCGTACATCTCCTTGAAGGCGTCCACGATATCCCGGGTGCTCAGGCCCTTGGCGTATAGCGCCAGGATCTGGTCATCCATCTGGGTCAGGCGGGACTGGCCTTTACGGACGAACTGCGGCTCGAAGGAGCCGTCCCTGTCACGAGGGGCTTCTATCGCCACTTCGCCGTGCTGGCCCTTCAGGCGCTTGGCAGAATAGCCGTTACGGCTGTTGCCAGTGCCACGGCCTTCAGGAGCATGCTTCTCGTATCCAAGATGCTCGTCCAGTTCGGCGTTGAGAGCGGTCTCGACGGTGAGCTTGACCAGTTGCTGAGTGAGGGCTCCTAGATCTTTTTCAGACTTGATGTCCTTGGCCAGCTCGGTGGCCATGGCTTTGAGTTTTTCTTGGTCCAATTGCGTACCCACGATGGTATCCTTTTGAAAAGGTTACTCAGTCGTGGGCAGTTACACAATTTGGTTTACAGCCTCTTTGCATCTGATGATTAACACTCTATTCATAGTACTAGGCTCCGGAAAGCTTTCCACTCATTCGGAGCCCATCTCTCATGTTCATGCCTAAAAGAACAAAGTTAACAGCGCCAACAATTAATTCCAAAGTTTGAACTGCGTAGAACCAAGCGCCGAAATCTCCACTTGAAGCTCGACTCGCCAAAAATATGGCCGAAGGTACAAGCACAATCAATCCATTGACAGCGATGATCGGCATTCTCTTTTTCTTGTTATCGACTAAGCGTCCTCCGCGCTTTGCTGCAAGCCTGAAGCCCGATGCACCCGTAATTATTAGTGCTGGGATCAAGACTAGCATGCCCCAAAGGATGGCTTGCTTGATCGTCCAGATCGTTTCGAAATCTCCGAAAATCTCAACAAGGACAGTGGCAATCCAAAAAGTTGCGATAGTTAGCATTGCTACAGCACCTGCAGCACCGTGGAGGTTCTTCATAGCTTCCACTCCTGATCATTTTGTCCAACTTCTTCTGCGCATCTCTCCTCAAGACACCGAATTATTGAGAGCGATGTCTTCAGGTCCTTAATCGTAATACCGTCCGTTAAAGCTTTGGCCCACCGTATTTGACGCTGGTCGGCGAGTCGGTATGTCTCAGCACCTTTATGTGTCAAGCCGACTAACTTCGCTCTCTTGTGGTCGGGGTTTTCCGAATACATTAAAAGGTCAGAATCGACTAAATCATTCACCACTCTTTGTACTGATTGTCGAGCCAACCCCATCCTGCGGGCGATTTGGGCAACCGTCAGGTCACGCTCTTCCAACACTATCGCCCCAAGTACCTGCCAACGAGCACTGGTCAACCCCAAGTCGCGCACCAAGTTGTCGCCGGAATTTAGTAGTGCTCCGTTAAACCGAAATACTTCAAGAATGAGGTCTGTGGCGGCTTCGCTGAGCTCGGAATGTTTGTCCATGAGTTCAAGTCCAATTCAATTTGTTTTCGTAAAGATAGAAGTATTGCACCATATTGACAGCATGCTGCCAATATGAGAGAAAGTTTTAGTGTTAGCGCAACCTCCCTATGTTCTCAACAGCCCCTGTGTTGCTTTGGACTCCGTCCCCATCGATAAAAAGGACAGAAAACCAACATGTTACTGAGGAAATGTCGATGAAAAAGGTTTTTTTCAGTCTCGCAATCGTGAGTCTCTTTTTCGGCTGCAGCCAAAATTCAGGAGGCCCAGCGGAAGGGGAATCGAGTGCACATCGTTGGGTACAAACCACCACGCTAGTGGAGGCCTCTGATTCATTTTTCAGTTTGACGGGAACAGTAAAAGCCCGCCACGAAGTGGAGCTAGCATTTCAGGTTGGCGGCAAAATCGATCGACGATTGGTCGATGCAGGCCAGTCAATCAGGAAAGGTGATGTTCTTTTCACGCTTGACCTTCGAGACCTCCGTCAATCCGTGGTTACTTCCCGGGCAAGGTTGAAGGCAGCAGAAGCAACCTTAGAGCTTGCTGAAAACGAATTTTCACAAGACAGTCAGCTGATTGAACAAGGCTATAAAAGTCGTCGGGAATATCAACGGACATTGCTGGCTCTAAAAGAGGCAGAGAACCAGCGCGATGCTGCCGAGGCTGAACTGAGCCAGGCTCTGAATGCCCTGGACTACGGTGTGCTCAAGTCTGACAGCGACGGCTTCATTCTGGATGCCTTCGGGGAACCGGGAGAAGTTGTAAGCGCTGGCCACCCTGTTGCGAAATTTGCCAAGGATGCGCAGCCCGAAGTTGAAGTTGATTTTCCCTCTGACCGATATCCGCCAGAGTCTGGTGAGCTTATCGTCGATGGTGTTGCGATTGCGTTGAAGCGAAGAGAAGTTGCGGGAGCTGCGGATCCTCTTAGTCGTACTTGGAAGACACGATATGCGATTGACCAAAAGTACCCCGGCCTCAGGTATGGTCAACTTGTTAAAACAAAATTTCGTGACAGTCAGCCCGACATACCTCTCTACAAAACCAAAATTTCATCCATTGATGAGAGAGGCGAAACTCCCCTAATTTGGACCATTGATAATGGAGAAGCGCTGTCAACCAGCATTTCCATTCACAAAATAGAAACGGAGTATGCTTGGGTCTCTAGTCCAGAGCTAAGAGACGGCCTAGCGGTTATTTCTCTGGGAACACACCTTCTCAAGCCTGGAATGGCAGTCCGCCCCCTCAGCGAGAGGGAAATCTGATGTCTTTCCCTAACCTCTCCAAAATAGCCGTTCGAGAGCGCTCGGTTACCTTGTTTCTGATCATTATATCTCTTGTCGCGGGCCTATATGCTTTTAATTCCCTTGGACGCGCTGAAGATCCTGACTTCACTGTTCGGGTCATGGTGGTTTCGGTCTTATGGCCAGGAGCAACTGCTGAAGAACTCCAGGATAGTGTTGTAGACCGCTTAGAAAAGCGAATACAGGAAGTTAAAGACCTCTATAGAATCGAGACGACAGTCCGGCAAGGTCGAGCCGACCTTCAAATCGAGTTTCAAGACTTTACCGAGGCCGAAAACGTTCCCGACCGCTTCTATCAAGTAAGGCGCCGAATGCAGGATGAAGCTGGCTCACTGCCGGAAGGCGTAATCGGCCCCATCGTAAACGAGGACTTTGGCGATGTTTATTTCACTCTCGCAGCACTGACTGCCTCAGGGATGCCGTTAAGAGAACTCGTCAGAGATGCTGAAGAGATCAGAGATCGGGTACAGCGCGTCCCAGGGGTCAAAAAGGCGGAAATTCTTGGAGAGCGTCCGGAAAGAGTTTTCGTTGATTTTGACATGAGCAAGCTACAAGGGCTCGGATTATCCCTGCCTGACGTAGTCGAGGCGATTAATGGCTTCAACCGGCTTTTACCCTCAGGTCACATTGTTACGAATGGACCCAAAGTATATCTCCGATTGAATAGTGACCTCTCAAATCTCCAGGCAATGCGAGAGGTACCAATCAAAATTGGAAATCAACTCGTTCAGCTTGATGACATCGCCAACGTCTCTAGAGGATATGAGGATCCCCCAAGCTACCTCGTTCGCTCTTTTGGGGAGGATGCGCTGCTTATCGGGGTTGTTATGCAAGGTGGCGAGAATGGATTGGAATTCGGTAAACGTTTGAGGGAATTCTGGGAAAGAGAAAGGGCTAACTTGCCTCTTGGTATGGAGCTTGATGTGCTGACGAACCAAGAAGAAGCGATTTCGGATGCTGTCAATCTCTTCCAAGTCAAGTTCCTTATTGCCGTCCTTGTGGTGATGGCAGTAACTATGTTTGCCGTCGGGCTTCGAGCGGGTGTTGTTGTAGGGATCGCTATTCCGATAACTCTTGGACTCTCCTTTGTTGTCATGCTGACGCTGGGTATCAACCTCGACAGAATCACACTTGGAGCACTGATCATTGCCCTGGGTCTTCTGGTCGATGACGCGATCATTGCTATAGAGATGATGATCGTTAAATTAGAGGAAGGTTGGGATAAGGTGCGAGCCGCTGCTCATGCTTGGAACGTGACGGCAGCTCCAATGCTTTTCGGTACTCTGGTTACAGTTGCTGGCTTTGTTCCGATAGGATTTGCTCAGTCAGGTGTCGGAGAGTATGCGGGTAACATTTTTTGGGTGCTAGCAATAGCACTTCTACTCTCTTGGCTGGTTGCGGTTTCTTTCACGCCCTATCTCGGCGTAAAGTTTCTTCCAGATAGCATGCCAAAGACTCACAATAACGAAACTGATGCTTATTCCTCCCGACCCTATCGAGTTCTTAGAAAGGTCATAACTGGCTCTCTGGCCCACCGAAAATCGGTGGTACTCACGACTTTTTTCCTGCTTATCGTCTCAGTTATTGGGTTGATAGGTCCGGTTCAAAAACAGTTTTTCCCAAGATCTGATCGCCCTGAGGTGCTAGTTAGCATTTATCACCCTCAGGGGACCTCTATTGATGTAACAAACCAAACAGCCAAAAAGGTTGAAGATCTGGTGGAAGGTGCAAGTGGCATCAGATCGATGTCCACTTTCGTTGGCGCTGGCGCCCCTAGGTTCTTTATCTCAGCCAATCCCGAGCAGCCAAGCAGCGCATTTGCGAAGTTAGTTATGGTTGCGGAGGATGTGAAGGCCCGAGACAGCTTAATTGCCCTGCTTCGCAGCAGCGTTGCCGATGGTCTCTTTCCTGAAGCGAGGATAAGGGTTGAGACGAGCCTGTAAATTAAATTGTGTAACTGCCCATTATTACTTACCTTTAATCAAGGAGAATAATAATGGACGCAGTCATGGATCAAGAAAAACTCAAAGCCCTGGCCGCCGAGCTGGCCAAGGACATCAAATCCGAAAAGGACCTGGGCACCCTGACGGAGCAGCTGCTCAAACTCACCGTCGAGACCGCCCTGAATGCCGAGCTGGTAGAGCACTTGGGTTATGAGAAGCACTCACCCAGCGGCAGGGGCACCGGCAACAGCCGCAACGGCCACAGTAAGAAGCGGCTAAAGAGCCAACATGGCGAGGTGGAGATCGCCACCCCGCGGGATCGCAACGCCAGCTTCGAGCCCCAGTTCGTGCGCAAAGGCCAGACCCGCCTGACCCAGATGGACGATCAGATCCTCTACCTCTACGGCAAGGGTATGACCACCCGCGAGATCGTCGACACCTTCAAGGAGATGTACGACGCCGATGTCTCGCCGGCCCTGATCTCCAAAGTCACCGATGCCGTCATCGACGAGGTGGTGCAATGGCAAAACCGGCCGCTGGAGCCGATCTACCCCATCGTCTACCTGGACTGCATCGTGGTCAAGGTGCGCCACAACAAGCAGGTGATCAACAAGGCCATCCACCTGGCCCTGGGCATCACCCTGGAGGGCCACAAGGAGCTGCTGGGCATGTGGATCGCCGAGCACGAGGGCGCCAAGTTCTGGCTGTCTGTCCTCACCGAGCTGCAAAACCGTGGGCTGCAGGACATCCTCATCGCCTGCGTCGACGGGCTCAGTGGCTTCCCGGATGCCATCCAGACCGTCTATCCCAAGGCCCAGATCCAGCTCTGCATTGTCCACATGGTGCGCAATTCGCTGAAATACGTCGCCTGGAAGGACTACAAAGCCGTGACTGGCGACCTCAAGGCGATCTACCAATCAGCCACCGAGCAGGCCGCGCTGGCCGAGCTGGAGGCCTTTGCCGCGAGCTGGGATGAGAAGTACCCCATGATCAGCAAATCCTGGCGCAACCACTGGGACAATCTCAACACCCTGTTCAACTATCCACCCGAGATACGCAAAGTCATCTACACCACCAATGCCATCGAATCGCTCAACAGTGTCATCCGCAAATCCACCCGAAAGCGCAAGATCTTCCCGCATGATGACTCGGCCTTCAAAGTGGTCTATTTGGCCATCCAGCAAGCCTCGAAAAAGTGGAGCATGCCCATCCGTAATTGGAAAGCCGCGCTGAATCGGTTTATGATCGACTTCGAGGAACGCCTGAAGGAATATGTTTAACCCAGGTGGGTGGTTACACAGAATTATTTACAGGCTCGTTGAGACACTTCTCTACGGCCCGCCCGTTGATTGGCCAGTCAGTATCCGAGTCCTTGGCCCCGAAGCTAATGAGTTGCGCGCACTTGCGAGAAGAGTTCGGGACGTTATTTCTGACCATCCCAATACCGAAAACAGCCATCTTGACTGGGATGAGCGGACTCCCGCTCTGAACCTGGTCTTCGACACCGACCAACTCCGACTGTTTGGATTGACGCCAGAAGACGTTTCTTATCAGCTTCAGTTCCAACTATCTGGATTGACATTAACAACGTTGCGAGACGGTATCCGTTTGGTCCCAGCAATAGGTCGAGCTCAAGCTGAGGATGCTGAGCAAATCCAGGATCTGGAGATTGTGAGCAAAGATGGGCGTCGAATTTCTTTTAACCAGATCGGCGAAGTCGATGTCGTCTATGAGGAACCGGTCATAAGGCGATATAACAGAGAGTTGTTCATTTCCGTCAACGCCGATGTCCGTGGAGCACAAGCGAAAGATGTCACTGCCGACGTTTGGGCGAATTTGTCGGATCTCCGCGAGCGGCTTCCTGCAGGTTATTCTCTCCAAATTGGCGGTGCCGTTGAGCAATCTGCAAAAGGCGAGGAATCGATTCAGGTTCTGCAACCTCTAATGATTGTCTTGATGCTGATATTCGTGATGCTGCAGATGCGTTCTTTCAGAGGAACATTCGTTGTATTACTCACCGCACCGTTAGGTTTGATTGGCGCTGTAGCTGCGATGTTGATGTTTAGCCAACCATTTGGGTTCGTGGCCACGCTTGGGATTATAGGTCTTGCCGGCATTCTAATGCGCAACACGCTAATTCTGACCCAGCAGGTCTCTGACAATGTCAGCTCTGGCATGCAGATTCGAAACGCTGTCATTGAGGCTGGGGTTCAAAGGTCCCGGCCAGTCGTTCTGACTGCACTGGCTGCGGTATTGGCTTTTATTCCACTTACAGTGGATAGCTTTTGGGGGCCTCTTGCATACGTTCTGATTGGTGGGGTCTCGCTTGGCACTGTCGCCACGTTGATATTTGTTCCAGCGCTTTACGCAATGCTAGATCGAATACCTAGTCAGAGCCGCAGAGATACATGAGAGCAAATGCCATGGTAATGAATGTTTATCGATTCATAGGTCCTAATTATAACTTAAACCTGAATCAGTGACTTTGCAGGCCAGTATACTCCGCAAAGCGCCATCGGCGCTAACGGGAGCCATCACTTGGTCAAAAGCAGGTTGATAATGCCGGAACGTGCAGTCTGACGTCGATCAGCGGCCAAATTTGGGCGCGTTTTGATCAACTTCTGGTCGTCAGGCAATAGCGGGTTGCCCCGGGCTGGTTTTCCGGGTGGCTTTAAGGTAGCGGCTGTTGTCGGACTTGCTTAACCGGAGGCGGCAAGGCTTCCATAGAGGTCGCGGTAAACGGCAAAGCCCGGACAGTGCCGACCAAAGCGCAGAATCCACTGCCGGCCGCTGTGCACCAGGCGGCAGGCCATGGTCATCAGTTCCTGCATCACCGTTCTCAGGCGGCGGCGCTTGGCCGGATGGCGCACTGGCGCATCTGGGGCGGTCAGTCTCAGGCCCATCCAGCGCAGCACGTTGTAACCCATGGTGGCGAAGGCCATGACCAGGTTGTTGGTGTCGAACTTGCCGGAGGGCAGGCGCTCCAGGTCCAGGTCGGTCTTGAACTCGCTGTGAAATTGTTCACTGGTGGCATGGTCGCTGTACAGCGCCATGACTTGTTGGTCACTGACCTCGTCGACTGGTAAGGAAGTAATCCAGCCTTCGATGCTAACTTCTGGCTCCAGGTACAGCTGACCGGAGGCATCGCTGGTGCGAACGGTGACCTTGACGATGCGACGCAGGCCGGGTTCATCGGGAAGGTCTTCTGACAGAACCGCTTCCATCTTGCCGTCGCGGTCCAGCGACCAGACTTCCTTGGCCTGGGCCTTGTTTGCCCAAGCCAAGGGATCCTGCTTGCGAGGGTTCCACTTGATCAGGAAGTCGATCTGGTCCTGCTCGCGCAGGAAGTCGCGATTGTCACGGGCATCGTGTGCACTGTCCAGACGCAGCAGGATGGGCTTGTCCGTCAGTGACCGGGCCCGGGGCAAAACCCGTTTGAGGGTATCCAGAAAACCGTTATTGGCGTGCTGGCTGCCAGGGCGTAGCTCGCAACCCAGGCACCAGCCTTCCTGGCCCAGATACGCGGCAATGGGTGCATAGCCGTCGTAACCCTTGTAGGTGTAGCTGACACCCTCTTTATGGGTCTGGCTGTTGTCCATGGGAAAGACATCCATATCCAGGGCAACATGGCCCATCGCCAGTGGTGACACCGGCGCGTCGACGGACTGAAGAAATTCAACGCTGGCATCCTCCAGCAATGGCGTCAGGGCTTGGGCATCTTCATCAAATCGCTGGCGCAAACGGGCTGAAGATGGCGACTGCTTGATGCCCATCGCCGATTTGAAGAACGGATCTGTTCGTACCGGCTCGGCCGCCTCGAAATCGCTCTTGCCCAGCGTGATCAGGCCCAGGTAGGTGCGGATCAGCTCAATGTTCGGAATACCGTGCCGCTTGACGACTGTGCGAGCGGTTTTGATCAGCGACGTGTGCCGGTTCAGGCAGTGGCCCACCGGGGCCAGTCCGCCGTGGGGTGTATAGACTTCGGTTCGGGATTGCTGGAGAGTGAAAGTACGCATGAACTAAATGCACTGACTGGGCGAATGGATGTCAGGTGCTATTATATCGCCCAAGGCTTTGTTATTGCAGGCTTTGGATACAGTTTCAGCCGGTTGAACTCACGGATTCAGGACTAAAGAAGAAATCGATAGCACTCTAGAATGTTTGGATATCATTTTGAGAGACGCGACCAAATGACCGCCGTTACCATTTGTTCAGTCGGATTTTAGTAGGGATTATCTAAACTAGAGGCCTTCGTACAAGGATGGGTTCTACCCCGTTACAGCGGACAATTCCTAAAGAGGCTGGTGTGTGTCATGTGTATCGGGGAACTTCAGCGCGTGAGCCGGGAGTTAACCCCAAACCCGAATGTTCGCTTTGCGACCAAACCCAACTTCGCATTCAGGCACCAATGCATCCCCAATAGCCATAAAATCTACGTTTGGTTGGCCAGATTCGGCATATGAGTCGTGATTTGGAGGGGGCAGGGCAGCTGTCGGTGTCCGGCGCTATCAACAAGAAACATAACAAATGGGTTGAAAAATATAACCTGTCAGGTTCGTAAACCAGGGTGCATTTGAGGTGGTTGAACAATAATAACAACTGTTCTTTAAAGTTGATTCGGTTGCCGTACTAACCAACATATTTGTACCCGGCATCTTGCAACGCTTCCTTCAGTGACTCCTCGGGAGGTTCTTCGTAAATGAGCGTTGTTGACGGTGACACATGGCCAGCGATTTTTTGTGCGACTTTAACGGACTTCTTTTTTTCATGAATGATATTCGTCATTAAAGTCCTCCGGCCACTATGGGAGCTGGCTCGCTCAATACCTGCCCATTGCCGCTGCATGAGGGCGAAGTGTTCTTGGAGAGTATTGGGCGAATAGGGGCCTCCTTTTTGAGTCAGGAATAGGGGATCGGTCTTTTTTACTGAAGGTTGCGCTGCCAAGCGGATCGCAAGGTGATTTTCGATAGCTGTTCTCAGTGCGATGTCAGTCATTGGAAGATCACGCGATTTACCACGATGTTTTTTGACCTCAGGATAAAAATCCTCCGGTTTGATCTCTGCGCCGGCCTTGGCCATGGTTTCAATTCGATGAACAAGCTGCTGGAAATCGTGAACACTAAAACTGATCCGACGCCGCTGATATGTCGATTTGGATCGCTTCAGCGCATCGGCACCCTTGGTGTAAGCCGCAGGCAAAGCCAGGATCTCTTTAAGTGTGAAAGAGCGTTGTCCTGAGGTTTCAGGGCCGAGTTCGGCTACATCTTTTATCTGGAGTAGCGCGATCTCCTGAACTCGAAGCCCGAGCTTGAAGCTGATCTGAACCAGCGCCGTATTCTTTTCCGGGTAACGATGCTCTCTGATCTCACCCAGGAGGTGGGTGAACTGCTCGGGCGTCAGAACGCGTGCCTGGCCGGTTTTGCTCATCGGATAAACTCCTAGAAAGCCGCTAGCCCGGATTTCTCATGAAGGGATAAAAAGAAGCGGCTAAAAGTGCTATAGTTTCAAGAACCTAACCAATCCACCAAGCACCAGTAGCCGCATCCAAAATGGTACCTCAAAAACTGACCTTCTCGCCACTCTCCCGCCGCCAGATTGAAGCCGATTTCTCCGGAGGCCATATCACCTCGGATGCCGGTGTGTTGTTACTGCGCGAAGTCGACAAACAACACCGGTTAACCCAACGGCTGGCCGAGACTCTGACCGACCAGCGGGATCCCCGGATGATTCGTCATGGGCTCAACACCATGATCCGGCAGCGCGTCTACGGCGTGGCCAGCGGCTACGAAGATCTGAATGATCATGAAGCGCTTCGCTTTGATCAGGCACTACAAACCGCCACGGGTAACGCCTCCGCTCTGGCTGGCAAATCCACGCTGTGCCGAATGGAACAGGCAATGGACCGGCAAACCATTGTGAAGGCCCATGAGCTGCTCTGGCACCACTTTATTGAACAACACGAAGAGCCGCCGAAGGAAATCGTGCTGGATTTTGACGGCACCGATATCCCGGTGCATGGGGATCAGCCGGGTAAATTCTTTAACCGGTATTACGACCATCACTGCTACTTCCCGCTTTACGTCTTCTGCGGCCGGCACTTGCTGGTGAGCTATCTGCGCACCAGCAACCGGGGTGATGCCCGGCACAGTTGGGCCATTCTGGCGCTGCTGGTGCGATTTATTCGCCAGTATTGGCCACAGACCCGGATCGTATTCCGGGGCGACTCCCACTTCAGCAAGCCCCGACTGCTGGCCTGGTGCGATCGCAACCAGGTGGATTACATCGTAGGCATGGCCCGCAACCAGCGGCTGGAGGCGCTTGCCGCCCCAGCCATGGACAAAGTCCGGACCTACTACGAGGCTCATGGCCATAAGCTCGCCAGCACCTTCCGCTTCCGCTACAAAGCCCGAAGCTGGCATAAGCCACGCTGGGTGGTTGCGCGCCTGGAATATGGCCCTCAAGGCCCGAACCCCCGGTTCGTTATCAGCTCCCGCTACGATGACGGATTCAAGCTCTACTACGAACAGTATTGCGCACGGGGTGATATGGAGAACCGGATCAAGGATCAACAACTGGATCTGTTTGCCGGTCGCACCTCCAGCACACACTGGTGGACCAACCAGTGGCGGCTGATCTTATCCGGCTTCGCCTACACCCTGTTCGAGCGTTTGCGGGTGCATCTGAAAAACACGCCCTTCGAACGTATGAGTGCCGGCACCTTGCGCTTGAAGCTGATCAAGGTTGGCGCAGTCATCATCCGCAACACCCGCCGAATACGGGTGTTGATGAGTGATAGCTATCCACACAAGAACGATCTCTCAGCACTGGTTCAGCGCTTGGTGCCCCAGTAGATAATCGGGCTCCCCCGGCCCGATACCAATGGGGGAAAGGGGGAGTTGTGCCTGAATGCCGGAAACTGGCTAAATAATCGCCAACTTCGACCATGACCACTCGGATCTGGCACTACCAGGCTTGGTCTGCGAAGGTTGTTGGAGCACTATGAGAAATCCGGGCTAGTATGCGAGGAGAGGGTAAAGATCAAATCCGTAATAATGTTATTTTAACGGATTTTGGCTAGGGGAACGAATATTGAAGGTTAGTAGTGGTTACATAGCCGGCGATCTCAGTCGCAACGCCCAATTATTTTCCCTACAAACAAGTTTCCTCCGTTGAAGGCCCCCAAACCATTGATTGATTTGGTGTGGACCAACTTCTTTCTTTCAGGGAAAACAGACCAGGTTTCGATAACCGATTTACCATTTTCAACGGCGTCAACGCACAGTAGAGTCAGTGCTCCGACTTGGCTGCAACTCATGTCATTAGGAGTAACTTTGCTTTCCGGCCCATTCAATTCAACGATAAACTTTGCCTCGGTGATACCGTCCTCAGAGATTTCAAATTCGAAACCTTCGCGCGTGGACTGACCCTCAAGGTTACCGATGACGTAACAGCCGGCAGTGGCATCCATTGGAGCCAACAACAATAAGAGTAGAGCTCTTATTCGTAGTCCCATCTTTATTAGATCCTCACTTCACAATCAGGTCGACTGTCCAAATTTAGGAAATAGCCGGTAGTAGGAATTTTCGATCAGGGCCGCAGTTAACAAATACACCAAAATCAGCAATCTGAACGTTGTAGTACTTGTTGTGGAAATTTAGCACTTGTTGTGGAAAGTTTTAGTACTTGTTGTTGTCGGCCATTTCTGAACAGGGGCGCCGCTGAATTTTGGCGTTAGGACTGCGCATAATGTATATTATGTTAAATACGATACGGCATAGAGAAACCCTCACCAGTTTTTGGCGAATACCGCTCTAACCCAGTAGCTATGAGCTTTCCTGCAAAATCCATCGAAACTCGCCCTTCTGATTTCTGGTTTTCTACTAAAGAACATCAAAAAATATAAATGAAGCCAACACCGATCTCCGCTTCATAATCATTCCGAGATATTGGGCTATCTGAAACGTCACTCCCGTAAATTTCGTAAAGAGCTTCACCGAAGATCTGCCAGCTTTCGTTCAAGTAATTGCGATAGTTAACGTTGACTCCAGTTGATCTATACCCGCTATCAACATCGGTTTCTGGAAGACCGGAATCTAAGGCTTGCTGTGCGTTCACACCAAAGTCCCGGTTGGCTAACTTACCATCGTGGAAAGTGACAGCAGCGCCAATTTCCCAGCCAGTGCCGTTAGGTTGGCAACCCAAACACGTTCCTGCGCCGAAAATCCCTAGCGTACCGATTTCTCCTGTTAGTACACGGCCATCTAAAAAGTAACGCCAATCTTCTGCAAGCGCATGACGCACTTCCAACAGCACTGTCACCCCGGAATTCGATTCGCCTAACCCATCCAGTCTCCCATCGTCTGAATCACCCTCTTCACGGCCTTCTTCGTAGCCTACCGAGGCTTGAAACAACCAGGCATCCCTGGCCAATGCTCGCCATCCAATTGCTTCACCCGCCCAGAAAAAAATGTGGTCACCAGTTCGCCACTGAACACCTCCGGCCGGATCGATCTCAAGCTCAAATTCGTCCGAGCCCTCATAAGCAGTCTCATATTCAACGCCCAGCCCAAGCCCAACACCCCAACCGTCGCCATCTGTGAAATCGTCGATGGAAGGAAGCGGAACGAGAGGGGTTCTGGGCTCCGTCGCGTTTACCGATCCAAAACAGGAAAGAGCGCCTAAAAAAGTGGCGACTTGAAGGGCGATTTTGTTCATGGTTTTCCCCAACCAAGGAATAGGTGGCAACACGACTCACTCATCACTATAGATGATTTTTACTCGCTAGAGACCCGAAGAACTTGCCTCTACCCTGCTCCATGAGCGTGAACAGTGCGCACAAGTTAAATCCGGTGTAGACACGCTAAAGTCCAAACCCATAAAGTCGTTATACTCCAGACCCACAACTCATCTCCCCGGCTTCCAGGTTTCCTATAATGAAGTGGTACTGGCTGTTTCTATTTAGCCTTCTGTTCTGTCTTTCGCCCTTGAGCCATAGTGCCGATGGCGAAGAAACCATCCGGATAACGACTGGCCACTGGCCCCCCTATCTGGATGAGGATCGCCCGGATGGTGGTTTTCTTGCCCGGATTATCCGGGAGGCGTTCGCCACTGAAGATATCAAGGCCGAGTTTACGTTCTTTCCCTGGTCCCGCGCCCTGGCGTTGGTAAAGACCCGTAACTACCAGGCGTCGGCCGTCTGGTCATGCACAAAAGAAAGGCGGCGCGATTTTCTCTATTCCGCGCCAATTTTGCCCTACCAGTATGTCTTTTATCATCGGCAGAAAATGGCGTTTGATTGGGATTCGTTATCGGATCTCGAAGGCATGGCCGTTGGCCTGACGCAGGATTACAGCTATGGCCAGACTCTCAGCGCTGCTATGAATAGCGGTCTGGTCAATGCCGACGTCACCACATCTGACCTGGCCAACTTCCGAAAACTGCTGCTTGGCAGAATTGATCTGTTTCCGATGGATCCGGTGGTTGGTGAAGCCATGATTGGCGAACAGCTCGGCCCTGAGGCACGAGCCCGTCTGGAGTTTCATCCCAAGGCACTGAGAAGCGCCCTTTATCATCTTCCCTTCTCACGGGACGATCCGGAAGCCGGTCGTCTGAGACGGGCGTTTGATCGGGGGTTGGCAAAACTGCGGGAAAGCGGCCGCTACCAGGAGATTATTGAAAACGCCCTGAAAGCTCACAGTTCACCGGCAGCGGCCGCGATACTGGAAGACAAGCTGGTGAACTGGGATGAGGATCCCAGTCCCTGTGTTTAGGAATCCGTTTCGGTTTCCTCGACTACGTTCTCGGCATGTCTTTTTGCCAGCTCCTCCAACGTCATGTATTCACACTCTTTTTCGGCCATAAAACCATCTGAGGAGTCGATGAGAATATTGTCATCGCGCATGAACCGGCGCCCCAGCAGTGCCGGGTAGGAAAATTTGCCGCGGTCCGTCAGTGAAAACTGGGTGGTGTGGGTAGTTCCTGCGATGCAGAAATCCATCATCACCACATAGCGCTTCTGGGATGGCGCACCTTTTCGCTTGATCAGAACGGTTCGCTCTACCGGCCTTTCCAGCTCAAGGATGACGTCTTCATGATCGAGCTCGCCTTCTGTTGGCTGGTCCTGGTGATCGCCAAGCGGAATCTGGAAGCTCACCCATTCCTGGCCGTCCTTTTCAAAGGGTTCAACGTTGACGGCGTGCAGCGATGAGGTTTTCGCGCCGGTATCCAGCCGGGCCTTGAGGCGGAGGCTGGTGTCCTGCATAACTACCCATTCGACGAAGCCAAGAGTCTCCGGTGGACGCTCATCATTTTTGGCATCGGATTCTGCTGAAAACGCCATTGTGGATGGGAAAACCAAGGCCGCAGCCAGCAACGCCCTGTTAACAAACCTCATTCAATATCTCCTGCAAATTCCTGTAAATCGGGGAAAAAAGACATAAAATTCTGCTCCAGTTCATCCTGGTGAGCGCGAATCTCCGTGATCATGCCGGTAAACTCGTTTCTGAAGCGGATCCTCCCGGCCACACGGTCCAGCGCATAACCGATGTTCTCAAGGTCCTGATAGGCGCCGAACCAGTCGTTCCACACCATTCTCCGCGTAACCCGCGCCATCTCGTCCGGCATTAAATGCTCTTTTTCCTGCAACTCGTTGTAAATAAGCCGGATAAACGCGTCCTGATCAACAGCACTGAAGCGCTCCCAGTGTTTGAGTAGAAAGTGATCGTAGAGAATGTCCAGTGCAACACCCGCAAACCGGCGGCGCTGACGGGAGAAGACTTGCTTGCTGGCAAGTACGTCCGGATGGTGGTCGGTATAGCTGTCGACCGCCCGGTGATGTCGAACGCCCTGCCTCACCGAAGCCGGAAGTGCCGAAAGATCGACACCCCGGGTAAAGTCACCGAGGATGCTCCCCACCCGAGCTTCAGGTGAGTCCGGCGCGAGAAATACATGAGCCAGATGGTTCAAACAGTCTCCCCGGTGGCCTGGTTTCAGAAGTTGAACTGGATGCCGACGCCCAGACCATCGACTTCGGCATTACTGTCTTCATAATAACGCATGTATTCAAGGTTGCCGGACAGGTTCGGCGCAAATTCCATATTCATGCCGATGCCATAGGACACGTCCGTTTCATCCTCGGTGGCTGTGCCCAGAAACGAAGAAGCTTCGATTTCAACCCGGGTGAAGCCGAGGATAGCGTACGGGGTAATGGGTGATTCGTTGGCCAGATTGAACGTGGCGTAGCCGCCGAAGAAGTTATCCAGTGAATAATCGACTCCGCCGATGCGGTCATCATCCACGCCAAAACCGCCTCGCGCTTCGATGCCCAGATACGGCGTCGCCATCACGCCAACTTTGGCAGACAGCGTGCCTACGTCGGCATCCGCGTTACCGCTCTCAAGGTTCATGATAGTGTAGTTCAGGCCTGTGTAGAGCCCGCCAACGCCAGACTTGTACATATCCTGGGCGGATGCGGCTCCTGCGGCAGCCATACCGGTGGCAAAGATAACGGCAATTGAACGTACGTGTTTCATTTTTTATCTCCTTAACCGAATTGTTCGGTGTACATCGCTGAACTTGCACCAGACTGACGCGTTTTGCCATCAGAAAGATCCGCATTTACGCGTTATTTACACCGATTTAATTCGCCGGTAATTTCAGCATCCGCGCGGTGTTACCTTGCGGAAGGCCGACCCCACAGGTATTCTGACGCCGTCTCCCGGTATCAGCTGGCTCGAGCATCCATTGAGAAATCTCTACCCCGTCATTTTCATTGTCAGCGTCATGTTCGTGCTTTTGAGCATTTTCATGACATTGCCTGTCATCCTGCTTGCGGGCTCTGAAGCGCCGAACGCCATGGCGTTTGCAGAATCGGCGGCCATTGTCTGGGGCCTCGGTATACTGGGAATGGCCGCCACCTACCGCAAACCGAGAGATCTGAAGCCCCGGTACATGTTCGTACTCACGGTATCTTCTTGGTTCATTATTGCCCTGTTTTCATCTCTTCCTTTTTATCTGAGTGACCTTGGCATTTCTGCCGCAGACGCCTTTTTCGAGGGCACTTCGGGGATTACCACCACCGGGGCAACGGTGCTCAGCGGCCTCGATGATATGGACAGGGATCTCTTGATCTGGCGGTCCATCCTGCAATGGATTGGTGGTATCGGGATTATCGGTATGTTCGTTGCGGTACTCCCTTTTCTGCGGGTCGGCGGCATGCGGCTGTTCGCCACCGAGTCTTCGGAATGGACCGACAAGGCTCTGCCAAGGATGAAAACACTCAGCCGTGGCCTGCTGGTGGTTTATCTGGCGTTTTCGATCATTGCGGTGGTTACCTACTGGTTTTCTGGCATGACGCTCTTCGATGCCTTCAACCATGGTCTTACCAGCATCGCCACCGGTGGCTTTTCCACCTCGGATCTGTCCATGGGCAAGTTCAATGATCTGATCCTCATGGAAGCCACACTTTTCATGATTATCGGCAGTTTGCCCTTCTTCCTTTTCGTGCGTGAAATGCATGGCCAACACGGCGTTCTGTTCCGGGATCAGCAGGTGCGATTGTTTCTCGCGATCCTGTTTTTTGTACCGCTACTTCTGACTCTCTACCGCTGGATGGTGTCACCAGTCCCCTTCGATCCCATCCATAACTACGCCTCTACCCTGTTTAACGTCACTTCTGTGGTAACCACCACGGGCTATGCTTCCGAAGATTATTCGGCCTGGGGCCCTCTGGCGTTCGTGCTGTTCTTTTTCCTGATGTTCGTGGGCGGCTGCTCTGGGTCCACGGCCGGCGGCATGAAAATCTTCCGGTTCCAGCTTTCCCTGATCATCCTGCGTGAGCAGTTGATGCGCCTGCTGCACCCTCGTGCGGTTCTTACCCGTAACTACAACGGACGAGCCGTGAGCGATGAGATTATCTCGTCGATGATCGCCTACACGTTTATTTTCCTGCTCTGTCTTTTGCTGATTACGATTGCCCTGGCTGCCATGCAGTTGGACTTTGTGACGGCACTGTCTGGCGCCCTCACCTCGCTGACCAATGTCGGCCCCGGCCTTGGGGACATAATCGGCCCTGCGGGTAACTTTGGGCCGCTTCCCGATGCCGCAAAATGGGTACTGTCTGTGGGTATGCTGATGGGGCGTCTGGAGATACTTAGCGTGGTGATCGTTCTATCGCCGGCGTTCTGGCGCAGCTGAGGCCTACCTTAGCCAGAGTATGGCGGGGTTTTCCAGGGGAAGGTTCAGGCGTTCATCCCGCACTCGCAGGCGCGGCGTGTAGTGTCCTTCGGGGCGTGAAGGCACCGTGCATTCATAAAGATAGGTATGAGGGGAACCACCCAGCGGATGCTTCATCTGCATGGCCGAAATGGTTCTTGGGCCATGCTCGGAATCCTCTGCAACAAGCTCTACTGCAATCCGCTGCTCGTCAATTCCATCCAGATAGACTTCCACGGTGAAAGTCTGGCGACCCGAATCTTCGCTTGTATTGAAGCTGTTGAAACGCAACCGGGACCAGTGCCTGGAGATTTCTCCGTATTCACCAATTAGCTCCCTTGCAGTCTCGGGGCTGCGCCGGTTTCCCATTTCTGCCATGGGGAGATAGAACTGCTCGACGTATTCCCGCACCATCCGGTTGGCAGAATAGGCCGCCGTCAGTTGATCCATGCTCGCACGCATGCGCCCGACCCAGTTCCGGGGAATACCCTCGCTGTCGACGTCATAGAACCCGGGAATCACCTCGTTCTCGAGCAGATCAAAGAGCTGTTCCATGTCTGAGAGATCGTGGTCGTGATTGTTTGACCCGCTTAGCTCGTCAAACGTGGCGCCGGGTCGAATAGCCCAGCCCACATCCGGGTTCCAGGCCTCCGCCCACCAGCCATCGTACTGGGACAGGTTCAGTCCCCCGTTCACGAGTACCTTCATGCCACTGGTGCCGCAGGCTTCCCAAGGGTGTCTCGGACAGTTGAGCCACACATCCACGCCCTGGATAAGCTGGTTGGCCACGCCCAGATCGTAGTCTTCAATGAACACCACCTTGCCCTCGACATCCTGTCGCCGGGAGAAGGCTTTCCACCGCCGGATGATGTCTTTCCCCGGGAGATCGTAGGGGTGGGCCTTGCCTGCAAGCACAATCTGAATGGGGCGATCGCGGCTGGCAAGCAGCTTGAGCAGGCGCTCCTGATCCTTGAGCAGGAGATCTGGTCGCTTGTATTCCGTAAATCGGCGGGCAAAGCCCAACGTAAGGGTTTCATGGTCCAGCAAAAGGCCACACGCGGCTTCATGGTTGTTTCCGGGGTTCTGTTCGCAATGCTGGCTTGCAAGCCTTCGCCGGAGGTAGGCAATCAGCCTTGCGCGCTCCAGGCGCCTCATTTCCCACAATTCTTCATCGGCTATGTCTGTCATCGGGCAGGTGCTCTGGAGAGGCCTGCGCCAACGATCCTTGCCACAGGCCCGGGTCCAGATGGCGTCGGATTCCGGAGAGTCCCAGCTCGGCGTGTGAATGCCATTGGTCACATAGTCCGCCGGAATGTCTTCGGCTGGCCAGCGCGGGAAGAAAGCTTGGAAAATGGTCTGGGTGACCTTCTGGTGAATGCGGCTGACACCGTTGAACCGACCACTCATATTGAGGGCCAGCAAGGCCATATTGAGTTTAAGGTCAGTCGACTGATTGTCTGGGCTGGAGGGCTGGCTTCCTAATGCCAGCAATTGATCGACATTCAGGTCGCGGCCTTCGAGCCAGGGTGTCAGATACAGTCGCAATAGCGATCGGGAGAAATGATCAAAGCCGGACGCCACCGAGGTGTGCGTGGTAAACAGATTGGTCGCCCTGGTTGCGGTTCGAGCTGTCTGGAAATCACTTTCATGGTCGTCCTGCCAGCTGAAGGCCCTCTCTATGAGCGCCAGGGCACAGTGGCCCTCATTCAGATGGCAGAGTGACGGCGATTTCCCCAGTTGTTCCAGCAGGCGCCAGCCACCGATGCCCAATACCATTTCCTGCTGCAGGCGCTTTTCCGGGTCACCGGTATAGAGTTCGCTGGTAATACCGCGGTCGCCCGGTTCGTTTCGGGGGTCATTGCTATCGAGCAGCAAAAGCTCGCATCGGCCCACCTGGGCTTTCCAGGCCCGAAGGCGCACGTGTCGTCCCGGGAAAGGCACAATCACCCTCACCCACTGGTCGTCAGCGTCCCGCAGGGGCGAGACGGGCAGCATGGTGGGGTCGTTGTATGGGTAGAACTCCAGCTGTTCGCCATCGGTGCTGATGGCCTGGCGAAAGTAGCCCTGCTGGTACAGCAGACCCACCGCCATGACTGGTGCACCCAGATCGCTGGACGCCTTCAGAAAATCGCCGGCCAGGACGCCCAGACCACCGCTGTATAGCGGCAGCGATTCGCTCAGACCATATTCCATGCAGAAATAGGCAACGCCCTCGCCCAGATCGCCCGGACAATCGGTCGAATACCAGGTGTCAGCCTCTGTAAAAGCCTGGTGAGCATGAATCTGCTCACGGTAGCGTTGCTGAAAGTCGGGGTCTGCGGCCAGTTCTTCCAGCCGCTCCCCGGACACGCTGTTCAAAACCAGCCACGCGTTCCGCGTGGTGTCCCAGATGTCCGAATCAAGAGCGCGCCAGAGTTCATCGGTACCGTGATGCCAGGTCCACCGAAGGTCCAGCGCCAACTGGAACAATCCGCTCAGGGATTCCGGCAAGGACCGCGGGGTATAGGCTGCCAGGGTCAAATTCGAGCTCCTTGGGCACTTTCTATCCTTGTTCGGGGCGAACTATGCTTGTTTACGGCGAACAGGAAAATAATTGACTGGCATGTGGTGGCTTTTCAGCCAGTTAATGAGTGAAGAGATTGTAAAACTGTCGTTCTCGACGCCTTCGAAGTCGACACCAAGGCCGCGGTCTGACTTCCGCACAACATGGGCCTTCAGCCGACGGAACCGCTTTTCCTGGGTATCCGGAAAACGGAACTCCAGTTCCACAGTCTGGTTTAACTGAACGTCAGTGTAGTCCGTGGCAATGAACAGACCACGTTTGGAGGCATCGCGAATCTGACCGGTCGCAACCGGCATCCCGCGCTTGTATACCAACAGCCCAAGCTTTCCCTGTACGCGTTTACTGAGTCTGTGTTCCATGTTCCCCCCTCGTGACTCATCTTGAACGCCAATTGTTGATACTGCTTGTGTGTTATATCGAAGGTTGGGGCCCGCCTCTTTGATGCTGATCAAAAAATGCTCAGACCGGAGGAAGGCGCCCATGTCGTTTTACCGATTCAGCGATTATTTTCGACAAGTCTTTCTCGGGAAAATTCCAGTCCAGTTGCCATGTCCAGTTATTTGTAATGGTGCCCGGCGTATTGAACCTTGCCTCGGTTCCAAGACCGAGGAAATCCTGCATAGGCACCACGGCCACTGAGCAGACCGAGCGGAACGCCGCTTCAATTACCGGCCATGGCATCCCATCACCACTGATGGCCAGATAATCGTTCACATAGTGCCGGGTACGGTCATCCAGGCTGCGGTACCACCCCAGTGTTGTATCGTTATCGTGGGTCCCGGTGTAGACAAGATCCCGGGGCTGGTGGTTGTGAAGCAGATGCGGATTGTTTGGGCTGCCGTCGAAGCCAAATTGCATCACCGTCATCCCTGGCAGTCGGAAGCGATGACGAAGTTCTTCCACATCGTCGCTGATGATGCCGAGATTTTCGGCCACCAGGGGTAAATCCGGGAAGCGGTCGAAGCAGGCCTGTAGAAAATGGTCAGAGGGGCCGGGAACCCAATAGCCGTTTCGTGGCTGAGGGGCCTCAGCCGGGATCTCCCAATAGGCCTGAAGCCCCCGAAAATGGTCTATCCGGATCAGATCGAACAGATGGCGCTGGCTTTCGAGCCGTTGAAGCCACCACTGGTAGCCATCTTCCGCCATGATCTGCCAGTTGTAGAGTGGATTACCCCAGTGCTGACCTTCCTCGGAAAAATAGTCCGGCGGCACACCGGCAACCACAGTGGGTTCGCCCCGGGCGTCCAGTTCGAAGAACTGTCGGTTGGCCCAGACATCGGCGCTGTCTTGAGCGACAAAAATGGGGATATCACCAAACAGCAAAACATTGCGGCTTCGTGCATAGTCCCTGAGTGCCTGCCACTGGTGGTGGAACAGGAACTGCTCAAACCTGATGCGAGCCAGTCTGGCCTGGTTTTGGTCGACAAAGGCCTGCAAGGCAGCCGGCTCCCGATCCCTCAAGTGCTCTGGCCACTGGAGCCAGCCTGGCGACTCCTGAACCTCCCGGATTGCGCAGAACAGACAGAAATCATCCAGCCAGTAATCATTTCTTGCCCGGAAAGCTTCAAATCCGGCCAGATCAAGGCCCTTCCGGCCTGTGGCATGGCCCTCGTAAAACCGTTGGGCGGCGATGGCCAGTAGCTGCTGGCGGGATTCGGCGATGGGCTGGGCCAGTTCAGCGTCGGCCAGCAGTCCGGTCTGCAGCAGTTCAGCGAGGTCAATAAAATCCTGGTTGCCCGCGTGGGCACTCAGGGATTGGTACGGTGAAAGATCCTGGTGTGTCGGTCCAATAGGCAGTGTCTGCCAGATGGTGATTCCACTGTCGGCCAGAAATTCGACGAACCGGCGGGCGCCGGCGCCCAGAACACCCAGACTTCCGGGCAGACAGGTCGGGTGAAGCAGTACACCGGCCCGTCGAGCACTGAACAGATCCTTGTCGTTCGCTGAAGTCATGCAGGATGATCCGCCTCATGACCCGGCCGCATGGTACCGCCGCGAGCCGGTTCTCCACTGCCCTGGCTGAGCTTCTGGAACACGGATGGCGGCGCCGGGTAGCCGATCATTTCATAGAGATTGACTAGGTGGCGGCGATACAGATGCTCAAAGTCGCTGACGATCTGGGCCGGGTTATAGTCACCAAACCACCAGAACCAGTCGGACCCTTCGCAGATAGCCAGTTGCTGCATGGCGGCTGCTTTCTGCTCCGAATTGAGGCTGCCATTGTCCATCACCCGGTCGAAATGGGTTTTGGCTTCACAGAGCAGATCCCAGGCCCGGTTCTTGTCCGGGTCACCGATCCAGGTGGAGAACGTACCGTAAATCCAGCTGCCGGCTACAAGATGTGGCAAATGAACCGGTGCGGCTACCGGGTTCGCCACCAGATCGGCATAAGTGGTCAATCTGAGCCGGGGGTGGTTTGCCAGTACCCGATAAAGTTCGTCGAGGAAGTGAAAACCGTTCTCGGGGTAATACTCCCAGGCATTTTCGCCATCCATGATCACGGAAATCACCGGCTTCGTCTTGCCCTTGGCCTGCCCCGCAATGTTTTCCATGTGATGCACCAGGTCGCCAACGGCATCCCTGGCATGCCAGTCTGCGTAAGTAAAACCGATCAGATCCGACAGACCGTCGTCACGGAAGAAGACGGCGGTATCCGATTCGCCGAACGTATAGGGCTGGTGAATCCCGGCATCGGGCAAATCCGGGTTGTCCTGCCGGGCCAGATTGAGGCTGTTGTGCACCACAGAATCTCCGCTGGCAGTCCATCGGAATTGATGTTGGTCCAGCAGGCCCAGTGTGGCCTGGCTGAGACCACCCTCGGAAGCCCAGCAGCCGGAGGGATCAACACCGAAGAAGCGCTGAAAAACGGCCCTCGCCTGCTGGAGCTGCCATGCGGCGCGCGCTTCACCCTCCGGATAATGGCTGTGTGCTGGCAAAGCGATATCCGGCATGGCCTCGCGGGCAGCACCCAGGTCGATCAACAGAGGGAGCATGGCATGGGTGTAGGGGCTGACAGACAGCTCCACCTGCCCTTTTTGCGCAAGATGCCGGTACCTTGGGCCGATGCCGGATAGCACATCAAAAATCACGTCGAGAAGAGCCTTCCGGTCATCCATCGAAAAGTTGTGGCCCTTCTCCTGAAGGCTCTGGATGCAATGGCTGCTTCTGCGGATGGTTTCTCCCATCCAGCCAAGGTGGTACCAAACCAGCAAGTCGGAAAGAAACCGGCTTGAAATGTATCTCTGCAGCTCGGGCTTTTTGCGGTAAACCTCTGCAAGCTCCGCCAACTGCGCGTAGGCCGGATACCGATTGATGATCCGTTCCCGGTTGGCCCGCAGAGACTTTTCGATCAATCCCAGAAACGCAGGCGTTCCGGTTTCCGGCAACTGTTCTGCAACCAGAGCTGCGAGCAAAGGATCGCCGATCTCGCCAGCGCCATGGCGCCATTTTTCAATCTGGATAAGGTAGGTCTCGATCTGCTCAAGCAGAACCGGGGCAAAATTGACTACCGCCCTGGCGTCCGGATTTGCTTCCAGATGCGCCGCCATGTCGCTGTAATCCTTGATGGTATGAAGGTACACCCAGGGAAACAGGAACTGATCAGTGCGCATATCCTGATAAGACGGCTGGTGCATATGCCAGCAGAGTACAACCGGTGTTTTGGTGTCAGAGGCCATGGGGATAATCCTGCCCGAGCATCTCGGGCGTGATCAGCACAATACCTTTGGGCGATACATGAAAACGCTTCCGGTCATCGGCCTCGTCGAAACCTATCCTCGTCCCTTCGGGGATGCGGCAGCCACGATCAATCAAGGCATTGCGGATGTGGCAGTGACGGCCAATCTCGACATCCGGGTAGATGACCGAATCCGAGATTTCACTATAAGAATGAATCTTAACTTGCGAAAACAACAAGGAATGCTTCACCAGAGCGCCGGAGACAATACAGCCGCCGGCCACCATGGAGTCCACAGCCATGCCCCGTCGATTGTCATCATCGAAAACAAACTTTGCGGGTGGCAGCTGTTCCTGATAGGTCCATATCGGCCAGTGGGAATCATAGAGATTGAGCTCCGGGCTGATTCCGATCAGCTCCAGGTTTGCCTGCCAGAGTGCGTCCACGGTGCCCACATCGCGCCAATAGGCCGGCTTGTTTTCAACCGGATTACGGAACGGGAAGGCGACCACCCGCAGACGCTTGATGACGGAGGGAATAATGTCCTTGCCGAAATCGTGGGACGATTCGCCATCCATCTGCTGGTCGCGCATGAGCTCGTCGAAGAGCACCTGGGTGCTGAACACATAGATGCCCATGGATGCCAGCGCCTTTCCGGGCTGGCCAGGCATTGGCTTGGGCTGTTCGGGCTTCTCGACGAACTCGGTGACCCTCAACTCGTCATCTACCGACATCACCCCGAATGCCGAGGCTTCATCGATAGGTACTTCAATACAGCCCACGGTAATATCGGCATCATTCTCCACGTGATGGGCCAGCATAGTGCCGTAGTCCATCTTGTACACGTGATCACCCGCAAGAATCAGCACATACTCTGGCTGGTGGCTGCGAATGATGTCGAGGTTTTGAAGCACAGCGTCTGCCGTTCCCTCATACCAGGAAGTCTCGATCCGTTGTTGCGCAGGTAAGAGCTCTACGAACTCATCCAGTTCTCCCCGGAGAAACCCCCAACCCCGCTGGATATGGCGGATCAGGGAATGGGATTTGTACTGGGTGATCACACCAACCTGCCCGATGCCGGAGTTGATGCAGTTCGAGAGTGGAAAATCGATAATCCGGAACTTGCCGCCAAAGGGCACCGCCGGTTTGGCCCGCCATTTGGTGAGATCGTGGAGGCGGGATCCCCGCCCTCCGGCAAGTACCAGAGCAAGAGTCTGACGAGTGAGACGACTGACGAAACGCTTGGCCGTTTGCATAGCTGCTTCCCTGAAGAAAACCTTCCCTGTAACTGGTCGTTTAACCGCCAGGGTTTGCCACGTTTTTGACGCCTTAAACTATAGTAGAACACTAGCACGGAATTATGACGTAAACTTGTTTTGGGTCATTTTTTAAACAGGCCCTTTCGCGTCCAATGAAGGGACGCTCAAAGCGCCTCATCTGGTCAGGAACAGCACGGTCTATGGACAGTCCAACGCTCAGCGAATTCGACCTCCACCTTTTTGCCGAGGGTCGCCACTGGCACATTTACAACGTGCTCGGTGCCCATGTCTGCAGGAACCGAGGTGTGGAAGGTGTCCGGTTTGCAGTCTGGGCCCCCCACGCCAGCGCCGTCAGTGTTGCCGGTGACTTTAACGAATGGAACGCGGGCATCCATCCCATGTCGTTGCATGAAGGCACGGGGGTTTGGTCCTGCTTTATCCCGGGCATCGGTAATGGCGCTCTCTATAAATTTGCCATCACAACGGACAAAGGCCGGCAGATCCTGAAAACCGATCCCTACGGACAGGCTTTCGAGCTCAGGCCCTCCACCGCTGCTGTGGTCACCGAGCGCGGCCACTTTGGCTGGGGCGATGGCGACTGGCTGGCCCGGCGGGGTCGCTGGAACTGGCAGGATTCGCCCATCTCCATCTACGAGGTTCATGCCGCCTCCTGGCGCCACCATGGTTCGGGTCGGTGGCTGACCTATCGGGAACTGGCGGACCAACTCATTCCCTATGTGCTCGAACTGGGCTTCACCCACATTGAACTGTTGCCGGTCACCGAACACCCACTGGATGAATCCTGGGGATACCAGACCACAGGCTATTACGCGCCCACCAGTCGATTCGGTACGCCGGACGATCTTCGTTATCTGGTGGACCAATGCCACCGGCACAACATCGGCGTGATTCTGGACTGGGTACCGGGACATTTCCCGACTGATGAACATGCCCTTGCCCGCTTTGATGGCAGCGCGCTTTACGAACATGAGGATCCCCGCAAAGGGCGTCATCAGGACTGGGGCACACTCATCTACAACTATGGCCGGCATGAGGTGCGGAACTTCCTGATCGGCAGTGCCTTGTTCTGGCTGGACGCCTTTCACATCGACGGGCTTAGGGTGGATGCGGTGGCGTCCATGCTGTACCTCAACTACTCCCGCAAGGAAGGCGAGTGGGAGCCCAACGTTCATGGCGGCCATGAAAACCTCGAAGCCATTGAGTTCCTGCGGGAATTGAACCAGGTCTGTCAGAGCCGCTTCCCCGGAACGCTGATCTGTGCGGAAGAATCGACCTCCTGGCCACGTGTAACCCGGCCACCGGAAATTGGCGGACTCGGGTTCAACCTGAAATGGAACATGGGCTGGATGCACGACACCCTGGACTATCTGGCGCAGGACCCGGTGTATCGTCAGTATCATCACGACAAGCTGACCTTTGGGCTGCTCTATGCGTTCTCGGAGAATTTCCTGCTGCCGCTTTCCCACGACGAAGTGGTTCATGGCAAAGGTAGCCTGATCAACAAAATGACCGGCGACGAATGGCAACAGAGGGCTACTTTGAGGGTGCTTTTTACCTATATGTTCAGTTACCCGGGCGCCAAACTTCTTTTCATGGGCGGTGAATTCGGGCAGCGGCGGGAGTGGAGTGAATCCCGGGAACTGGACTGGTCTCTACTGGCCTACCCGGAGCATCAGGGTATTAAAAAGCTGGTTCAGGACCTGAACGGTATCTACCGCCGGGAGGTCTCGTTACACGGCGCCTGCTTCAAGCCGGATGGTTTCGAGTGGATCGACTGCCATGACTCTCCCCAGTCAGTGATCAGTTTCCTGCGCACCGCCAAGGGCGAAACCTCGGTGATTGTGGTTAATTTCACACCCATGCCCAGACACCACTATCGGATTGGCCTGCCTGAAGGTGGCAACTGGCGGGAAATCTTTAACTCCGATTCAGAGTATTACGGTGGCAGTAATCTGGGAAATCCCTACCCCATGCCTGCGGATGCCCAGCCCTGGATGAACCGTGAGTGGTCCGTGGAACTAACCCTGCCACCACTGGGCGCGATCATTCTGAGGCCGGCTTTATGATCCGGGTGCTGTTTGCAACCAGTGAGGTTTATCCCTTGATGAAAACCGGCGGTCTTGCCGACGTTTCAGCAAGTTTGCCGGAAGCGCTCTGCCGCCTGGAATACGACGTACAGATACTTCTACCGGGCTATCCCGATGCTTTGAAAGCGGCAAGAAAGGCAGGCTCTCGAAGAAAGGCGCGGTTTCAGCTGGGGCAATACAATGTGAGCCTCTGGCAGACCCGACTTCCCGGCACCGCTGTCACGCTATGGCTAGTGGACTGTCCGCCATTGTTTGATCGCCCCGGCAACCCCTACAAGAACGAGGAAGGCAAAGACTGGTGGGACAATGCCCATCGCTTTGAGCTGTTCGGAAAGGTCGGCGCCATGATCGCCATGGGAGAGGCAGGCCTGTCCTGGAGACCGGATCTGGTGCACTGCAACGACTGGCAAACCGGACTGATACCGGTATTTCTCGAGGCCTACCACGACAGGCCCGGCACTGTGTTTACCATCCATAACCTCGCCTACCAGGGACTCTTCTCCCACGAGACTTTCCGTGCCCTGGGTCTGCCTGATTCGCTCTGGAACCTCGAGCAGCTTGAATTCTACGGGCAGCTTTCGTTCATCAAGGGCGGCCTGGTTTTCAGTGACCGAATCACCACCGTCAGCCCGACCTATGCGCTCGAGATCCAGACCCCGGAATTCGGTAATGGACTTGATGGTTTGCTCCGACACCGCCAGGACGCGCTCACCGGCATTCTCAACGGCATCGATAACCGGGTCTGGAATCCAGAGGAGGACCCTGAACTGTCCTTCCACTATGGCCGGGATCACTTGAAAAACAAGACACAGTGCCAGGCCGGCCTGCAGCAAGAGCTCGGGCTGGAGGTAAACGGCGGTCCACTACTGGGCTTCATCGGGCGACTGGTTGAACAGAAAGGCGTGGACTGGCTGGTTTCGGTGATGCCGCACTTGCTGGAACAGGGTTGCCAGTTTGTCGTTCTTGGCTCCGGTGAAGCCAGTTTCGAGGAGCCCCTGAAACGCCTTGCCCGGCAATGGCCGGGGCAAATGTCTCTCACGTTGGGCTACAACGAGGGGCTCTCCCATCGCATCACGGCCGGATGTGACCTGTTCCTGATGCCATCGAGATTCGAGCCCTGTGGGCTCAACCAGATGTACAGCCTCAGGTACGGCACGATTCCGGTGGTGCACGGTGTTGGCGGGCTGGCAGACACGGTCCAGGACCCTCAGGAGGTTGGCATCGACAAGGCCACCGGATTCGTTTTTACCGGCGCCAATGCCGATTCGTTACTGGCTGCCGTAAACCGCGCGCTACAGGTTTTTGAAAAACGTAAGCAATGGCGGCGATTGCAGGACAACGGCATGGCGATCGACTATTCCTGGAAGCAGCGGGCTCGCACCTATGGCGATCTGTATCAACGTATTCTCAAAGAACGTGACCAACAACAGCTGGATTAGTGCGAGCGCTTGCCCGCCTGGAGGCAACCAACATGCATAAAGCAACGGAATTCCGACTTGAAGCTCATCCCCTGCTTCCCGAACCCCTGGAACGACTGGAAGAGCTTGCCAATGACCTGTTCTACAGCTGGGACCACGGCGTTCGAAGCCTTTTTGTCCGTATTGACCTACCGCTATGGCAGAAAGTCGAGCACAACCCGAAGCTTTTCCTGCGGCGGGTTGCCCAGGATCGACTCGATGAAGCGTCTGAAGACCGGGCGTTTCTGGCCGAGTATCGTCGGGTCCTGAGCAGCTACGATGCCTATCTCGAGGCTGGCCCCGGCCCGGAAGTGACGGAGAAGCTCGATCCGGAACAGGCTCTTGTGGCTTACTTCTGTGCCGAATTCGGCTTCCACGAAAGTTTTCCGATCTATTCCGGCGGCCTGGGCATCCTTGCCGGCGACCATTGCAAGGCCGCCAGTGACCTGGCCCTGCCCTTTGTCGCTGTGGGTCTGTTGTATCGGCAGGGTTACTTTATCCAGAGTATCGACGCCCACGGTCAGCAGATTGCGCGCTACCAGTCCCATTCCAGCGATGAATTACCTATTTCACCGGTGGAGATAGACGGCAAGTGGCTCAAGGTCTCCGTCCCCTTCCCCGGGCGTGATGTTGTGGCGCGTGTGTGGGAAGCCCGCGTAGGCCATATCCGCTTATACCTGCTGGACAGCAATACCGAAGAAAACGGCCCGGAAGACCGGGATCTGACGCTCCAGCTTTACGGCGGCGACGAGTCCACGCGGATCAGCCAGGAAATGCTGCTTGGCATTGGTGGAACCCGGGTTGTGGAGGCGCTGAACCTAAAGCCGACCGTCTGGCATATCAACGAGGGCCATGCCGCATTCCAGATTCTGGAACGCTGCAGGCACACCATGGTTTCCGGGTTGAGTTTCGAGGCCGCGCTTGAAGCCGTTGCCGGCGCAACGCTGTTCACAACGCATACGCCGGTACCGGCTGGCCACGACATCTTCCCCCGCTCCCTCGTTCATCATGCCCTGGGGCGATATATCGAGGAATCTGCCCTGGATTTTGATCAGGTGTTTGCCCTGGGCTCGAAGGACGGTGGGGACAGTTTCAACATGACCAGTCTGGGCCTGCGCGGCTCTCGTTTCCACAACGGGGTGAGCCGGATTCACGGTGGTGTCGCCTCGTTGATGGAGGGCGATATCTGGCCCCAGGTGCCGTCGGCAGAAAACCCTATCGGGTACATTACCAACGGTGTGCACGTACCGACGTTTCTGGCGCCGGAATGGTCCAGCCTGTTCGATATACAGGCGCCCACGTGGAAAAGTGAACTCCGGAACCCGGAATTCTGGAAGTTTATCGACCAGATCCCGGACTATCACTACTGGAGCGTTCACAAGGCCCTGAAACAGCAAATGGGCGAATACATTGTCCAGCGGCTCAAGCGCCAGCATAAACGCAACGGCACCGGCCATTCCGTCACTGACAGGATGACCCGGCAGCTTGTTTCCTCGGAAAAAGACACGCTGGTTATCGGGTTTGCAAGGCGGTTCGCCACCTACAAACGCGCGACGCTGATCTTCTCGGACCTGGAACGCCTCGAAAGCATCCTGACCGATCCGGACCGCCCGGTGGTGCTGGTATTTGCCGGCAAGGCCCATCCCAAGGACAAACCCGGTCAGCAACTGATCAAGGTAATCCACGACCTTTCCATGCACCCTTCGTTGATGGGGCACCTGATTCTCCTGGAGGACTATGACCAGGCCATGGCCCGCAGGCTGCTCAGTGGCGTCGATGTGTGGCTGAACACACCGGAATACCCGAAAGAGGCCAGTGGCACCTCCGGAGAGAAAGCAGCCCTCAATGGCGCTCTTAATCTCAGCGTGCTCGACGGCTGGTGGGGCGAAGGCTATAACGGCAAAAATGGCTGGGGCATCCCTCCCAGGGATACCGAACTGGACCCTGAATTCCGGAATGAGGAAGAGGCCCGGGACCTGATCGATCTGCTCGAATTCGAAGTGGTTCCCCTCTACTACGAGCGCGCCTCCCAGGGCTTTTCGAAAGGCTGGGTCCAGCGATCCAAGGCTTCGATGAAGTCGATCACACCAAGGTTTAACGCCCGGCGTATGGTGATGGATTACGTCAATAACTATTACCAGCCGGCGTCAACCCAGGGTGCTTTGCTGATGGCCGACAACGGCGAGGTTGCCAAAGAACTTGCAGACTGGAAGGCACGGGTCAGGCATGCCTGGCCGGGAGTGCAATTAAACGTGGTTGGCTGCGTCGAAGCTGCCTGCCCCCATGATGGCGGCGTAGAACTCAGAGTCGAGGCAAGGCTCAATGGCCTGTCAGCGGAGGATGTGCGGGTGGAGTGCCTGGTCAGCCCAGAATGCACCGGCACCCATAACAGCCCGGGGCCCGACAGTTTCTTGCTCGATAAGGAAAGCGAAGCGGAGGGGCGAACCGTGTTCTCTACACGCGTGCAACCCCCCTATCCCGGCTTGCAGACTCTCAGGCTCAGGATGTACCCCTATCACGAATCACTGACGCATCCGTTGGAGATGGGCGCCATGCTCTGGGTCTGACCCAGGGCATGGCGGTGCCTCAAAGCAGGTGCCGGCGAATGAATCGGCCAATGTCCTGTATTTCCTCAAGGCACACACTGTGTTCCATGGGGAACGTCTGATACGAAGGGTCGTAGCACATCTCCTTCAGGGTTTCGACACTGCGCACACCCAGTGATTCCGGCACCATCGGATCGAAGGTTCCATGATACACGCTGATCGGCACATCAGCATTGGCCTCAGAGCGCTCAACCGTGTCCGCGGTGGCGAAGTAAGTTGAAAGCGCCAGAACACCGCCAAAACGTTCCGGGTAGCTGAGCCCCAGTTCATAGGCAACGGCGCCTCCCTGGGAGAATCCGGCGATGATAATACGCTCCGGCGGGATGCCTTTGTGTTTTTGCTGCTCGACCAGTTTGGCGACCGCATCGGCAGACGCCCGCAACTGTTCCGTATCCACCACACGGTCGATATCCATGGCCTTGATGTCGTACCAGGCGGGCATGGACATGCCACCGTTGATGGTGACAGGCAGATTGGGCGCATGGGGAAAGATGAAGCGTACCGCTGTATCTTCCGGCAGGCCCAGTTCCGGCACTACGGGCTCGAAGTCGTGGCCGCTCGCACCAAGGCCATGAAGCCAGATGACGGCTGCGGTCGGGTTTTCCCCGGTTTCAATCTCAATGTACTGAAGATCCTGCACGGTTTACCTCATGTCTGAAAATTATGTGCCGGTTTATTCGGAATGGCCGGATTTCTCGGCATTGGCTTCGAGCGCGGTAACCACTGGGTTGGCATACATATCCAGCAGATAAGGCCGGATGGCCGGATCGCAGGCTTCCAGTCTCCGCTCCATCTCGGCTTCAGCAGCTTCCATTTCCGCCGGTGACCAGGTTTCGGCAGTAACCACTGAATCGCTGACGGTATCCGGCGTATCGTGGGCCTGGGGATGAAGACCACGCTGCTGATAAGCCACCAGGTTGGAGGCATGCAGGTGATAGTTTGCATGCATCTCCCGATCTATACGGGCGGCCAGATCTTTCGGGTTATCCGGTGAATCATGGATGGGCGCACCAAAGTGCACATGCACGTGCCCTTTGAAACCGGTCAGTCCCTTCATGATCTGTTCGGTATCTTCACCCTCTCGCTTGATGTACTGGCCGGTCCGGGCCCGGGTTTCCAGCTCCTGGGCTTTGTCGGCATCGCACGGATCGTACTCGTAGGCAATGGAAACTGGCACCACATGCAGCCGATTCATGGCTTCGTCAAAACCGAGCCCGCTTTTCTTACGGCTCATATAGAACATCTTGATGATGGCGGGATCGGTAAAGTCCAGCCCGTCCTTCGCCCGGCCCTCGCGTTGGGCAATCCATATGCTGTGATTGGTATCGATGCTGTGGTTGATAAAGCCGGAGAGTGTGATGTAGGCATCACGCATCTCGCGGGGGCTTGTCATGCTGCGTCGCACTACAAAGCTCTTGTTCAGTCGCATCATTTCAGCGAACACCCGGTTGGCAAGCAGGTTGTCGCCAATGGCAATTCGGGTGGTATGGAAACCATTCTGGAACAGCTGGTAGTTCACCACCATGGGGTCGAAAACAATGTCCCGATGGTTTGAAATAAACAGATAGGCGCCGCGCTTGTCGAGGTTCTCCAGCCCGCTGGTCGTTACTCGCGTGGTTGTGCTCTCAACCAGCTCACCCACGTAGCTGGAAAGCCCGGCCTGGAGATCATCGACTCGTGTGTAGTGACCAAAATGGCTGTTTAACCAGCGACGGGTAAACACACGCAACATGGCCGGCGCCCAGCGGGCGAGAGTCGGTGACTTGAAGCGACCGACCATATCCAGAAATTCCTGATCGTTGACCAGGCGGTTGATAGCAGCGCCGGTTTCTTCGTCCGAATAGGGACGGATGGCATCAAATTCCTGCATGGAAGCCCTGTTGTTATCAGTGTCTGTCACAGTATGGCGTGAAACGGTGGTTAAAAAACGCGGTATTGTAGCGTTTCTTAGATTAGTTTGCCTCCACCCGGCACGCTGGTTTGCTGGCCAATCCTCAGGGTTAATCTGGTATCATTCGCCACTGCGCCGAACCCGGCACTCCACCCGAATCAATACAGCGGCTCCAAGCCGAGCAACCGGTTATTCTATGTATCTTGATCAGGATTTCGAACAGCTTTCCACCGAGCGCCCAACCACCTCGGGCCGTGATCCGGAACAGGTGCTGCACGAAGTCTTTGGTTATGAATCCTTCCGTCCGCTTCAGGGTGACATCATCCGGGAAGTATCGGAAGGCCGCGATGCACTTGTGCTCATGCCGACGGGCGGCGGTAAATCTCTTTGCTACCAGGTGCCGGCGCTGGTTCGCTCGGGCACTGCGATCGTAATTTCACCTCTGATTGCCCTGATGCAGGACCAGGTTGCGGCATTGAAAGAGCTAGGGGTCCGGGCTGCGTTCCTGAATTCAACCATGGATTTCGAGCAGGCCCGGGCGACTGAATACGCGCTCATGACCGGTGAGCTTGACCTTCTGTACTGCGCCCCTGAAAGACTGATACAGCCGCGCACCATCGAATTGCTGCATGACGCCTCCATCTCGCTGTTCGCTATCGACGAGGCCCATTGTGTGTCCCAATGGGGTCACGATTTCCGATCCGATTACCTTCAGCTCAGCATGCTGGCAGAACAGTTTCCAGGCGTACCCCGCATCGCGTTGACCGCAACCGCGGATGAGCGAACCCGAAAGGAAATTGCGGAACGACTGTCACTGACAGAGGCAAGACACTTCGTCAGTGGCTTCGATCGCCCCAACATTCAGTACCGTATAGCGCCAAAAATAAACGCGAACAAACAGTTACTGGATTTTATTAAAGCCGAACATGAGGGCGATTGCGGCATCGTCTACTGCCTGTCCCGGAACAAAGTCGACGCCACCGCGAAAACCCTGGCCCAGAAAGGCTATACCGCTCTGCCCTATCATGCAGGCCTGTCCTCGGAACAGCGTGCCCATCACCAAGAGCGGTTCCTGCGTGAAGACGGGGTGATTATTGTTGCCACCATCGCCTTCGGCATGGGTATCGATAAGCCGGACGTGCGCTTTGTCGCCCATCTGGATCTGCCGAAGAGCCTTGAAGCCTACTATCAGGAAACCGGTCGGGCCGGGCGTGACGGCAAGCCGTCTACGGCCTGGATGGTTTATGGCCTGCAGGATGTCATCAAACTGCGCCAGATGCTGGAAAGCTCACAGGGTAACGATCATTTCAAGCGCGTGGAACGGCAGAAGCTGGATGCGATGCTGGGTCTTTGTGAGGTCACCAGTTGCCGGCGTCAGGTGCTGCTGCGTTATTTCGGGGACGAGCTTGAGCAACCCTGCGGTAATTGCGACACCTGCCTGAATCCACCGGACACCTGGGATGGAACTGTCGCCGTCCAGAAAGCCCTTTCCTGCGTTTTCCGAACGGGTCAGCGTTTCGGCGTTACCTATCTGATTGATGTTCTGCGAGGCTCGGAAAACGAGCGGATTCTCCAATCCGGGCACCATCAGGTGTCAACCTACGGCATTGGAACCGAACTGAGTGCCAACGAGTGGAAATCGGTCTACCGGCAACTGGTGGCCAATGGTTACCTCCGTGCAGATCCGGAGGGCTATGGTGCGCTCCAGTTGACCGAGCAGTGTCGACCACTGCTGAAAGGGCGTCATACCATTGAGCTGCGCAAGGACCCGGAAATCAAGAAGACAACCGGCCGGGCAAACGGCGGCCGGTCGGGTTCGCCGGTCTCAGAACAGATTACCGACAAGGCCGGCTGGGAGGCGCTTCGAGCCTGCCGCAAGGAGCTGGCTGACAAACAGGGCGTGCCGCCCTACGTCATTTTCCATGACACTACCCTGTTTGGAATGCTGGAACGCAAACCGCGCACCCTGGATGAGCTGGCGGAAGTCAGCGGCGTGGGCGCCGCCAAGCTAGAGAAATACGGCGAGATTTTCCTGCAAACCATCGCTGGCCTCGAACAGGCCTGAATTGTTCAGGCCTCTGCTTTAAACCCTTTCTTCCGGACGCGGTAATGGGCGATGGAGGTCGCTACATGGTTGCCCTCTTCGTCCACCAGTTTTCCTTCCAGGGAGAATTTCGCCCGCCCGGTCTCGTCAGCGTCAGCAAGAATGGCTGCCACGGTTTCGGGATCCAGGGTGAATTCTACAGTGACATCGCTGTTGGCTGGCTGGAGAAACTGCAACGTCATTTCCTTGAGAATCGGCGTGTACGAAGGCCCCAGATCAAATAGGGTCAGCACGCCACCGGGAATTTCGGCTACCAGAAAGTACGCGCCCGCATAAAGGCTGCCGAAGTGGTTTTTGTTGCCTTTCAAGCGGATTTTCGCTCTTACATATCCTGGCCTGACCTCCTCAACGCTGAAGTTGTTCCGTGGTGCAAAAGGAATCGACAGTCCGATGATCTTGTTCACCGCTGCATACCCGCCCGTTTTCTTCAGCCAGGCCAGAGGGCTAGCCAGTGTAGCCTTGGGGTCGGTACTTGCCACCCATTGACCGGTCGCTCCGATGAGATTATCGATAATTGCCATTGCCAAGCTCCGAAATTGATTGGGAACTGATGATTACAACGGACTTCAGTGCTCGCAAGAAGGTTTTACAATTTTTTTGGATGTTGTCCGATTTATTTTTGAGTTTCTGTTCTAAAGTGAGGATGCGTGCCTGAATCATGACCGCTTGTTAGCCGGTTTTTCCAGTAGTAAGAAAGGATCTCTGATTTGGAATATTCTCTGCCCGCTTCCCTGGTCTTCCACCGGTTCCGAAAACTGGTTCTTTGCCTGATGCCATTGGCTTTCTGCCTTGCGGCAGGACCACTCTCAGCCACAACGTCATCGACCACTGCGTCGCAGGCAGCCGTGCGCGGTTACGTACTCTGGTACCGGAATTACGACAGCCCTGCCATCCGGGCCCTGGTGGAGCTTGCTCTGAAGAAGACGCCAGAGTACGGGGAATTTCAGATCATCAGAAGTGAAGAGCTGAGCCAGGGCCGCGTACTGAGGGAACTGACAGACGGCCAATCACGATTAGTTGACATCGCCAATGTCGCTACCTCCGCAGAACGGGAGAAGTCCCTGACCGCCATACCGTTTCCGGTCGATGGCGGGTTGCTCGGTTTTCGGGTTTGCGTGGTCATGCCGGAATCCCTGCCACGGTTTGCGGGAATCAAGACTCTGGATGACTTGAGAGACAGTCAGATTCGGATTGGCCAGGGCGCCCACTGGCCAGACACACCGGTGCTTGAAGCCAACGGTATTCCGGTGGTCACTCACTCCCGATACGAAATACTGTTCGGAATGTTGCGTAATGAACGCTTCGAGTGTTTTGCCAGGGGCGTAAGCGAAGTGCTTTACGACCTGGAATTGGAGCAGGATCCCAATCTCCTAATTGAGCCTGATCTGTTGATCGCCTACCCGATGCCGTCCTATCTCTTTGTCGGTCCCGAAGACCAGGAAACCGCCCATCGCCTTCAGCTGGGAATTGAGCGCGCCATCCACGATGGCAGCTTCAATGATTTCCTCAGGCACTACTACGCCCGCGCTGTGAAAGAGCTTGATCTCGACGAGCGTACGGTCATTACTCTCGAAAACCCGTACCTGAGCGAAGAATCCCGTTACGTTGGGCGCAAAACCTTCGAGAACCTGCGCCGTCGGCTGGAAGTCCTAAGCCGCTAACAGTCGCTCTTCGCTTACACCCGGAACCTCGACACGTTCTGGTTCAGTGCGGTGCCGATGCGCTCAATTTGCCCGCTGTAAACATCGTTTTCGGAGGCCGCGGCGGCCGCTTCCTGGCCCTGATCTGCAATCCGGGTAATCGACGAATTCAACTCCTCGGTAACCGACGTCTGTTCCTCGGATGCTGTGGCAATCTGCGACGTCATCTGGCTGATGGACGTGATTGCCTCGGCAATCCGGTTGAGGGCATCCATAGCGTCCTGCGCTTTTTCCATGCTGACATTGGATACTGCAGTTGAGGCATTCATGACATCGACCGCATCATTGGCGCCTTTCTGCAGACGCTCAATCATGTCGTTGATTTCCTCGGTGCTGGACTGGGTGCGCTGGGCAAGGTTACGTACCTCGTCTGCCACAACTGCGAAGCCTCGCCCTGCTTCACCCGCCCGAGCCGCTTCAATGGCGGCATTCAATGCCAGCAGGTTGGTTTGCTCTGCAATACCCTGAATCACTTCAAGCACCGTTGTGATTGACGTAACGTCCTTGCCAAGGGTGTGGATGACCTCTGCGGCCGCATTAATCTCCTTCGAGAGCTTCTGTACGGCGTCCCGGGAGGCAGCGACGGTCTCCAGCGAAGCCCGGCTATCCGCATCCGCGGTGTTGGCGGCATCTGCGGTTTGCTGTGCGTTCTGGGCGATCTCGCCCGCAGCGGCCGACATCTCGTTGATCGCCGTCGCCACCATGTCGATCTCGGCCTGCTGGCTCTCCACGCTCGAACGACTGGTACTGGCGGTATCTCTCAGCGAGCTGACATTTTCCCCGAGTTCGGCGCTACCCTTCTGGACATCCCGAACAACCGTCTGGATATTCTCGACAAACTGGTTAAAGCTGCGGGCCAACTCACCGAATTCATCTTTTGCACAATCGTCCAGGCGCTGGGTCAGGTCGGCATCACCACTGCCAATGTCCGCCATGGCCTTGTTCAGGCGGCGAACCGGCGCCATCAGAACCTTGATGCCCAGATGCAGAATCACCAGAGAAACGATCAGGCCGATCACGGCCATGATCAATCCAGTCATTCTGGCGCTCTGGACCGGTGCGTTAATTTTGTCCGCGTTTACAAAGGTCCCCAGATACCATTGCACGCCGCGCGCTTCACTGATCGGATGAAAACTGGCCTCCCAGTTGCCATCATCATTACTGTATTCGTGAGCGTCCCCGCCAAGATCCGGCTTGCCGCCAATGAGCTCACTGATGTTCTTGCCGACAAGGCTTTGCCGTGGGTGGAACAGTATGGTGCCACGCTCATTGATCAAAGCGGCGTAACCGGTGTCCGCGAGCGTGACTGTGCTCAGGGTTTTTGCTATCGCGCCCAGGCCGATATCAGCACCTGCCACGCCCTCGTATTCACCACGCTTCACGGGCGCAAGTGTGGAGATGATCATGTCGTTGGTGCTGGCATCCTGATACGGCTCGGTGAACGAGGCGCTTCCGAGACTCATGGCCTTCTTGTACCAGGGGCGCTGGCGGGGATCGTAATCCGCTGGCAGCGTGGCATTCGCCTCCGGCGATTTCATCAGCATGTAGCCGTCGGTACGCCCCACATAGACATCCCGGAACCCGCCGCCGGTGGTAATAGCCTGAAGAATAACCCGCGCCTCTTCGTCGTTCTCGGCATTCTCCAGGGCTTTGGCCGTGGCTTCAGTCATCACCAGCCGGGTATTGAGCCACTCTGCGATGCTCGACGTGCTCTGCTGCACGGTGTCGTCGATAAGCGCGTTTACATAGGTTTCTGTGGTGTTTTGTAGCCGTAAATCGCCAGAGAGCGTAAAAGCCCCCATAACTAACAGCAACAGAATACCGAAAGCGGTCAGGAGCTTTTGCCCGAATGTCAGCTGCACGGTCGAGTCCTCAGCAATAAAATTGATATTCGTTAATGTGTGTTTCGGCCCATGGTGCGAAGTCTTTAGCGGCTTCTGTTAAACTTTCTAATTATTGACGCAGACGCTGAGATTGTCCTCATTCCATAACGAACGGGAGCCGAACTGAATGGCCCATGAAGAACTGCACCTCAACCTCCGAAACCTGAGGCTTGATGACTACGATCAGCTTCAGAAGCTTATGGATCGGGTATACGACGACATCGGAGGCTCCTGGCCGAAGGACACCATCAAGGCATTGGTGGAGCAGTTCCCCGACGGCCAGATCTGCATTGAGGAAAGTGGCCAGCTTATTGCGGTTGCGCTGACGGTTTGCGTTAAGTACGAGCGTTTCAGCAACCCGCATACCTACGACGATCTGATCCTCCGTAACGAAAAGATCTGGCACAACGCCAATGGCGACTCCCTCTATGGGCTGGATGTCTTTATCCACCCAGACTATCGGGGCTACCGCCTGGGTCGTCGACTCTACGAAGCGCGAAAAGAACTCTGCCGCTCCATGAACCTGCGTGCCATCCTGGCGGGCGGGCGGATACCGAGCTACTTCAAATACGCCGAACAGTATTCACCCGAAGAGTACATTCAACGGGTCGATCGGAAGGAAATCTACGATCCGATTCTGAGTTTCCAGCTCTCGAACGATTTCCAGGTTACGCGGTTGATGCACAAATACCTGCCCGAGGATGAGAAATCCCAGGGCTACGCGACGTTGCTGGAATGGCGGAACATTCTCTATACCCCACCTTCCCCGGTTCTGAGCGTCAAGAAAACTCAGATAAGGCTGGGCGCCGTGCAGTGGCAGATGCGTGAATTCACCTCGGTTGAAGAGGTGCTCGAGCAGGTTGAGTATTTTGTGGACGCCTTGTCTGATTACAAAAGTGACTTCGCCATCTTCCCCGAGTTTTTCAACGCGCCGCTGATGGGACTGACCGATCAGATGGACCAGACCCGGGCCATCCGTTTCCTCGCCGGATTTACCCAGCAGTTCCGGGAAGAGATGTCTGAAATGGCGGTGAGCTACAACATCAACATTATCACCGGTTCCATGCCGCTGATCGAAAACGATCGGGTGTATAACGTGTCCTATCTCTGCCACCGGGACGGTCGTGTTGATGAGCAACGCAAGATTCACATCACGCCCCACGAACGCCGCGACTGGGTGATCGAGGGCGGCAACCAGTTTGAGGTCTTCGAGACCGATGCCGGCCGGGTCGCCATCATGATCTGCTATGACATCGAATTCCCTGAACTGGGCCGTATTGCTGCCAGCCAGGAGGTTGATATCATAATGGTGCCGTTCTGGACCGACACCAAAAACGGCTACCTCAGGGTTCGCCAGTGCGCCCAGGCCCGCGCAATCGAAAACGAATGCTATGTGGTCGTCACTGGTAGCGTTGGCAACCTGCCGAAAGTCGAGAACCTGGACGTCCAGTACGCTCAGTCTGCCGTATTCTCACCTTCGGATTTTGCCTTCCCGCACGATGCAGTTATGGCGGAAACCACGCCGAATACGGAGATGATCATGTTCTCCGATATGGACCTGGAAAAGCTGAAACTGGTGCGTAACGAGGGGTCTGTCACTAACCTGAAAGATCGTCGCGTTGATATGTATGAATTGAAGACCAAGTAAACTGGCCCGATCAGCCAGGTGAAATTGTTAAATAACTGCGTTAGCGGTCGATCGTATGGCACTGATGGCGTTGCAAAACTAGAATTCAGTGTCTATTGTTTAACCAATATCCAGCCTATCTCCCAATGAGACAGGTTGCTGTGGATACGGAAATCACCAGAGAACCCGATTCATGAACGAAGCATTGCCGGACCTTGTCGCGCGATTCCGAGTCAGACAGGGCCTTTTTCGGAAGGAACTTGTCGAAGCCGCCCTTTATGAGCTGGACGGCTACGGTTGTGTTATGAAAACCGACAAAGTGTTCAACCCCGGTGATACCGTGGTGCTGGATCTCGTGATGGACATGCCGTTCGACAAGATCCGCGCAGAAGGACTCGCCGGGCTGGTGACCGAACGCAGAAAACACTGCAGTAATTTCTTCTATTCAATCGATTTTGTAGAGCTCGACTCCAACGGCAGCTCGTCGCTGGCGGAAAAGCTCCGCAGAATCCGGGAAGTGCTATCCAAGAAACAGTCGCTCAAATCACGTCGTTCCCCAGGCTCCATGTCCGGTTTCCGGCAGATGGCCTGATATTGATTTTCGTTGAAACCTGCCCGTAAGGAGACATTCCATGGCGAAGAAAGCCAAACAGAACGTTGATAAAATCGTGAAAAAGGTCAACAAGGAGTTCGAAAAGACTTCTTCCCAGATCGAAGGCCTGGTGAACGATGCGCTGAAGCAGTTCGACAGCCTGCAGAACCAGGTTCAGGAGCCTGTTCGCAAGCTGCTCAAGGAAATCGACGAGCTTCGCGACCGCGAGATGAAGCGTTTCCACGAAGAGTTTGAGCGTCGCCTGGAAGAGTTCCATGAACTGCAGAGCAGCATTCTTGAGCGGCTTGGCGTGGCTTCCAAGGAAGCGGGTGAAGAGGTCAAGAAGCTCACAGATGAAGTGAGTAAAGAGGCCAGCACGGCAGCCAAGAAATCAGCGCCGAAGAAAACCGCCAAAACAGCTTCCAAAGCCAAAGGCTCAACCAGCAAGCCTGCGGCGAAAAAGCCGGCTGCTAAGAAGCCTGCAGCCAAGAAAGCACCAGCGGCCAAGGCTGCAAAGCCGGTCGACAAGAGTGACCTGACGCTGGTTAAAGGTATCGGTCCGGCCACCGCCAAGAAGATGAAGGACGCTGGCATTACCTCCATCGACCAGATCGCCAATCCGTCTGCCGAAGACCAGGAAAAGCTGAAGGCCTTCTCAAACGTCAAGGGATACAGCCAATTCAGCGCTGAAGCCAAGAAAATCGGCTGATGCGAACGCCTGACCAGCCTGTTTTACGGGACATTGTCCTGATTGGCGGCGGGCACAGCCACGTCGGGGTACTCAAGCGGTTCGCGATGAACCCTGTTCCCGGCGTGCGCCTGACCCTGATCTGCCGCGACACCCACACCCCCTATTCCGGCATGCTGCCGGGCTACGTGGCAGGCCACTATAGCTACGACGATGTCCACATCGATCTGAGCCGCCTGGCGGAATACGCTGGCGCGCGCTTTTACCGGGCCGAAGCCATGGGCATCGACCGGGATCAGAAGCGGGTTATCTGCCGCGGTCGCCCGGATGTGCCCTACGACATACTGTCAATCAATATTGGCTCGTCTCCGCGGGTCAATGAAGTGGAAGGCGCTTCCGACCACGCCGTTCCGGTGAAGCCGATCACCGGCTTCAACAACCGCTGGCTTGCACTGCTTTCCCGTATCGAGAATCACGACGGGCCGCTGGCGGTTGCCGTGGTTGGCGCTGGTGCCGGTGGCGTTGAGCTGACCCTCGCCATGCAGTTTCGACTGAAGAATGAACTGAAACAGCGTGGTAAAGATCCCGGTCAGCTGCATTTCCACCTCTTCGACGCCGCCGACCAAATTCTACCGACCCACAACCCCAAGGTGCGTGAGGTTTTCCGAAAAACCTTGTCGAATCGTGGTGTGAAGGTCCATCTGGGATCGCCAGTCAGCAAGGTTCAGGAAGGGTTATTGATTACCGAATCCGGCGAAACCCTGCAAACGGACGAAGTGCTCTGGGTAACCCGGGCTGGTGGCCCGGAATGGCTCAAGGACACAGGCCTGGCGCTGGACGATGGTCTGTTCCTGAGAGTACGCGATACCCTGCAAGTGGAGAATGACGACAGCATTTTTGCTGCTGGCGATATTGCCAACGTCTTGAATCACCCCCGAGAAAAAGCGGGGGTATTTGCGGTAAGACAGGGACCTCCCCTCGCCGACAACCTCAAGCGGCTTGCAACCGGCAAGGATCCGAAGGATTTTCATCCTCAGAAAAAGTGGTTAGCGCTAATCAGCACCGGGGACAAGTACGCTGTGGCTTCCCGGGGAGATTTGCAGTTCGACGGCGCCTGGGTCTGGCGCTGGAAAGACTGGATCGATCGCCGCTTCATGAAGAAGTTCAACGATCTGCCTCCAATGGAGGAAGAATCCAAACTGCCGGATACGGCTGCCGCACAGAATGCCGAGGAAGCCTCCCAGGCCATTTCGGCGGTTGCCATGCGTTGTGGTGGTTGTGGCGCCAAGGTGGGCAGCACCGTTCTTTCGCGTGCCCTGGGAGAGCTGAAACCCATCGAGCGGGACGATATCCTGATCGGCCTTCACGCCCCGGACGACGCCGCCGTTTTGACGGTGCCGCCCGGCAAAGCCGTGGTTCACACCGTGGATTTCTTCCGTGCGTTCATTGACGACCCCTACATCTTTGGCAAGGTGGCGGCCAATCATAGCCTCGGTGACGTCTTTGCCATGGGCGCCGAAGCCCAGAGTGCCACGGCCGTTGCCACGGTGCCTTACGGCATCGAGTCCAAGGTTGAGGATGTCGTCTATCAGATGATGTCTGGTGCTGTTGAAGTGCTGAACGAGGCAGGATGCGCGCTGGTTGGCGGGCACACCGGCGAGGGCAAGGAACTGGCCCTGGGCTTTGCAGTCAACGGCCTGATCGACCCGGAAGAAGTCATGAGCAAAGGTGGCCTGAAAGCGGGCGATGCCCTGATTCTCACCAAGCCCATCGGTACAGGCACCCTGTTTGCCGCTCACGCAAAGCTGGCGGCCAAAGGTCGGTGGATCGATTCCGCCCTCGCCTCCATGGTCCAGTCCAATAAGGCGGCAGCAGACTGCCTCAGGAAATTTGGATCAAAAGCCTGTACAGACGTTACCGGCTTCGGTCTCCTCGGGCATCTCGTTGAAATGACCAAGCCCTCGGGTGTGGATGCCGAACTGGACCTTTCTGCCATCCCGATCCTTCCGGGCGCGGAGGAAACAGCGGCAGCAGGGATCCTCAGTTCCCTGCAACCAGCAAACATCCGCTTGCGCCGGGGTATCCGGGATCAGGAAAAATGGGTAAATCATGCCCGATATCCCCTGATTTTTGACCCTCAAACGGCGGGTGGTCTGCTGGCAAGCGTTGCGGCGGACAAGGCAGAGGAGTGTGTACGGGAACTGAAAGCCCTGGGCTATCCGCACACAGCCATCATCGGCCGAATTACCGCCCAGGATGAATCGGGGCCCATCGAGCCTATTTCCCTGCGGGATTAACGTCCCTGTGAGCAGCGCTGCATTGCAAGGTGTAGCGCCTGCTCCAGGGATGCCTGTTCTTTTTCGGGCAGGAAACGCTCGGCCAGATTACCAACCTGGGCTTTGAGGCTTTCGAGAAACCCAGGTTCGGTCTCTGCGTGTTGCAGCAGACCGGCCAGCGCCTGTTCGTCGCCAACGGGAAAATATCCGGCATAGTCACGCCCCAGCAAACCAACATTGCCCGGAATGTCGGATGCCAACACCGGCAAGCCAGCCCGGCAGGCTTCGGAGACCACGTTTGCGCCACCCTCCATTACCGAGCTGATCACCATTAACTGGCTGTTCGCCATCAACTGCCGGGTGCGGGTTTTATCCAGCTCGCCGAGCCAGTGGAAGCGTGGATTTTCAGCCATTTCCCGCTCTGCTTTGTTGTGCCATGCGTCGTTGTGGGCCCTGCCGGCACAAAAAACCTGTACCTTCGAGTCCTTCGGAAGCAATCGTGCGGCATAAGCCGCCCTCAGAGAATCCTTTTCGTCCCGAAGATGACCAATCACACAAGCGCCAAAACTCTCTTTCGTGAGATCCGCTTGCGGCGCCGGAAAGGCCTCCGGCCCCTCAGCCGATTGGTATAGCGTGACCAATTTGCTGGCAAGGCCGGCGGGTATGTCGTGCGCTACCAAGTCGTGCAGACCAATAAGCGCATCGGCAGCGCCCATAGAATACCGGGTATCTTCCGGGTATTCGTGCTGGTGCTGATAGATATCCGTGCCGGTGAGAGCCACGATGAGCGGCTTTTCAGGCCAGGTTTCGCCGAAATGTCGTATGGCATCGACACTACGCCAGGCATGCAGGGCTATAAACGCATCGCAGGGTTCACCGTGGTATTCAGTAACCACGTCGACCGAGTGCCCGGCACTTTCCAGCAAGGTCTCCCACCGTTCCGCCGTTGCCCGGTTTCCTGCTTTCGAACCCGGCTGCGCCGGCGTGATCATTATCAGATGCATTGTCTTTGATTGAACCCAGCTTACTGAAAAATGAAGTGTTCGGCCCTGAGCCAATTAAACCCGCAAACCGTATAGCTGTTCAGAGTTAACCCAAATCAAGGTATCCTTCTGAAGCAGGAGTCGTTCGCTTCATCTCTGCACTGTAAATATCCATTCCAAAAAGGAAAAACCATGACCCACAATCTTATACGGAAATTGCTGATTATTGGTCTCTGTTCTCTTTTTTCAGCCGCCGTGACCGCGCAGACATTCATTTTTACGGCAATACCGGACGAAGATGAAACCAAGCTCGTCGAGCGTTTTCGCGGCATTGCGGACTACCTTTCCGAGGAACTGGATGCCGATGTGAAGTACATCCCCGTGAAATCCTATGCGGCTGCCGTTTCCGCCTTCCGGAATAACCAGGTGCAGCTGGCGTGGTTTGGCGGCCTGTCGGGTGTTCAGGCGAGATCACTTGTACCCGGTTCGCAGGCAATCGCACAGGGCACTGAAGACCAGGCCTTCTACGTCTATTTTATTGCTCATGAGAGCACCGGCCTGGATCGTCAGGATAGCCTGCCAGAAGACGTACGCGGTAAGACCTTTACCTTCGGATCAAAGGGCTCAACGTCGGGACGATTGATTCCGGAGTACCACATCCGCGAAACGTTTGGCGAAGCACCTGAAGATGTCTTTTCTCGCGTCGGCTACAGCGGCAACCACACTCGCACCCTCCGTCTGGTCGAGTCCGGCACCTACGAAGTGGGCGCGATGAACTTCGCGGTCTGGGAAAAAGAACTGGAAAACGGAAACATTGATACCGACGCCGTGAAGGTCATCTGGAAAACACCCGGGTTCCCGAATTACCAATGGAGCATCCGTGGCGACGTGGATGAAAACTACGGCGAAGGCTTTACCGATCGCGTTCGCGAAGCCCTGTTATCGCTTGATGATCCCGAGCTGCTTGAGAGCTTCCCGCGTTCTGATTTTATTCCCGCTTCAAACGACGATTATGAGCCGATTCGCAAAGTAGCGAAAGAAATCGGAATCATTGATTGATGGCAGGCTTTGATCTCTCAGGCCTGACGGCCTCTTTTGGGGGTGAGCGGGTAATCGGGCCCCTCACCCTCAAGGTAAAGGAAGGAGATCAGGTTGCCCTGGTCGGTAAGAGTGGTGCAGGTAAATCCACTCTTATCCGACTTATTCACCAGCGAGTGGATGGCCAGTCATCTCTTGTGCCTCAGGAGCTTGGCCTGGTAAACGCCCTTCCTGTATTTCACAACGTTTTCATGGGCCAGCTCGACAAGCATGCCACCTGGTACAACACCATTACCCTTGTGCGGCCATTCAAACAGGACAGAAAACAGGTCCTGGAGCTTCTGGACGCATTGAGAATGTCTGAAAAACTCTGGATTCCCACAGCTTCGCTCTCGGGCGGGCAGCGTCAAAGGGTGGCCATTGCCAGAGCCCTTTATCGCAACGCCCCGGTCTTATTGGCAGATGAACCCATCTCCGCACTGGACGGCCCCATGGCGCATCACGTTATGCAATTGCTGCGAGATCGCTTCAAAACCAGTGTTATCGCTCTTCACGATGTGGAAATGGCGATGAAGTACTGTAACCGCATTGTTGGCATACAGAATGGGCAGGTCGCCCTTGATGAGCCTACTGACCAATTGGCGGCCGCAGACATCATGTCGTTGTATTAGGATCTGTCGAGCGATGCTCTCCTACCCAACTGTTCGCACCAGCCTGATCTTTCTTGCTATTGCGCTTGTGGGGCTGTTGTTTGCCGATATTGCGATCACCGCAAACAATCCCTGGCGGGATCTGGGCAACTTTTTCCTGGGTGTACTCACTCCGAACTTTTTCAGCAGCGAAGGTCTTCTTACCGCCTTATTGCGAACAGTGGCCTTCGCCTTTGTTGGGGTGACCGTTGGCGGGGTTTGCGGATTTTTTCTGGCTCTGGTGTACCGATTCCTCCCGGTGCGGGTGTTTTGTGCTTTCATCAGGGCGATTCATGAGCTCTTTTGGGCTCTTATTTTTTTGCAGTTTTTCGGTTTCCACCCCCTGACGGGCGTGTTGGCGATCGCGATACCTTATTCCGGCATCTTCGCCAAGGTTTACTCCGAGATTCTCGAGGAAGCTGACCCGGAACCGGGCAGGCTCTTGCCACCGGGAACAGGAACTATCGCGGCGTTTCTGTATACCAGGATTCCTGATTGCTGGGTCCAGTTGAGAACCTACACCGCCTATCGCCTGGAGTGCGGGCTGCGTTCGAGTGCCATACTCGGATTTGTGGGCCTGCCAACTCTGGGGTTTTATCTGGAAACCTCTTTTTCCCAGGGGATGTACTCCGACGCCGGCGCAATGTTGATCCTCTTTTACGTGCTCATTGCCACAATTCCACTATGGGTAAGACCCAAGTTGTTACCCGTGTATATCGTGGGGGCTCCGTTTTTCCTTGGCGATGGCTTGCCCATCGTCTGGGGTAATGTTGAACGGTTTTTCACCGAGGATATTGTCCCCAGCCCACTCAGGGATGGAGAGGGCCTGGCCGGCCTTTTACCGTGGCTGAATGAACTGATGATCGAGCAGGCACTGCCGGGCATCTGGAATACTGTGGTTCTCACTCAGATTGCGCTGGTGGCCACGGGTATCCTCACGCTGCTAGCATTCCCCTTGATCTCAAATCACTTTGGCGGCCCGATACGTCGAACCTCCGGCCATATTTTTCTGGTAATTGCTCGATCAACCCCTGAGTACATCCTGGCCTACATACTCCTGCAACTCTGGGGACCTTCCATGCTTCCTGCGGTGGTTGCATTGGCCCTTCACAATGGCGGCATCATCGGCCACCTGATTGGCCGGCAAACCAACACCATCCGCCTGAGATCCGATGCCCCCAAGGGGCTTAATCGCTATGGTTGGGAACTCGTGCCCAGGATCTACCGATCGTTTCTGGCGTTTCTGTTTTACCGCTGGGAAATCATCATGCGAGAAACCGCTATTCTGGGGATTCTGGGCATCTATACCCTTGGCTTTTACGTTGATAGCGCGATACAGAGTATCCGGTTCGACCAGGCAATGGTTCTGATCCTGGTAACGGCCATGCTTAACATCGGCGTAGACATCCTGGGCCGCTATATTCGCCGCAAGCTGGCCTTGCAGACCATGCCCACCTGCTAGCCCGCACTGCGATCCCCATCACAGTTCCGTCATTTCGGCCAACGCTAAACCGGTAATTGGCGACCGGTTGGCGGTATTGTGCGGATACATTCCGTTACACTCTGATCACCTATTGCAACATTCAGAGTTCTGGTGATGATGGTTAACGGGTTGATTCTCTTCATTCAGGTCGGGCTGCTGGCGCTGCTTGTCCTGTTGGCTGTGCGGGTTATCTCGCTGGTGCGTTCCGAACCCATCGCAGTCGGTCGCCAGGAAATCTGGCCAGCAACGAGGGACACGGTAGCTACCGACCTGCCCTCAAACAATTCCGAATGGCCGGTTGCCAGCAGAAGGCCGACTCCTGAAGCTGCTCCGGACCGGGCTGAGCTCATCACCCGATTGCACATTCTGGTTGGTCTCCAGGAACGGGATTGCCGTGTAAAGGGTCTGGTGCTAGCGACCGCACCCGATGCGGTCAAAGCCTATGCCACGGCTTGGCTGTACGGTGCCGGGTGCGCCCTGAGCGACAAAGGCAGTCGGCATTCCGAGGCACTGGCCGGGATTGTTGCCCAGACCATCAATCGAAAAACGGGGATTCGTCAACCGGAGGCGATGCAGGCGATCAGCACATTAACAGACAGTGCGGTTTATCTGGCTTGTTTCCGGGCGGGTCTGGAAGGTGCGGAGTTCTGGCGATACAACCATTTCGTACCGCCCACGTCGAGTCTTTACGACGCCATTACTGCCAACGCGTTTATTTAGCAGCCTGTTTGTTTGCGGTTTCAAGTACCCAGTCGGTACCCAGGGCAACGGGTTCCGCATGATCCTGTTCGTCCACTCGGGTTCCGGTTATTTCAGGCCGGCTGAAGCCGCCATCATCCGTATTTGCCATGCTGTCCACATCCACGGAACGAACCACATAGGTTACGCCGCCGGCCAGCACTTTCGCGCGATGAGTCAGGCCGAAAACAAACCGGCAGTAATCCAGCTTTAGCTGAATCAGATCCTGTTCGGCTTTGCGGATTTTTCTGAGCAGAACCTTCTGAACGCTATCTCCGTAATCCATCACGTTGTCCCTGCAAATGGCGATGAGATGATTTTACACAATCCCGGACCGTTGTCAGCCGACCAGTTGTCGGTTCAGCTGTCCCGGTGCTATTCGGCCTGGAAAACCAGCTTAACCGGGATGTTTTCGATGGGTTCCTGGCCCTGTTGCAGATCAATGCGCCAGGTCATTTTGCCATCCACGGTGCAGAACGGCGCTGTGAAACGGGCGGAGTACTGGTTTTCCGACTGTTTGCCGAGGGGCACCGGGTACTCGCCCATGTACATGGACTCGCCCCGGAGAACAGCCAGAAAGCGTTCCGGACGCTCCGGCGTGGCAACGGTTAGCTGGTATTCGGTGCCCTGAGCGCCCACGCCCATGGTGTTGAGGGCAACCTGCCAATCTCCGGAACCATTTGACCATTGGCACGGACCGCTTTCCAGCAGATCACACTGAACGGTCTGACTTTCTCCGCCGGACGTTTTGCCAGTGTCTCCCAGCAGGCGCCAACCGAACACACCGGCACCAACCACGGCCAGAATCAATCCTGTAACAGCAATCGCGCGTAACATAACCGCTTCCCGAACAAACCCGGCCGGCATTATGGGGTTTTCTCCGGCCGAGGCAAAGGTTTCTAAACTGGCGCTACTCATGAGAAAATACTGCGCCTTCAATTCGACCCATTCTGACCACAGGACACGCCCGTGCAGCCGGATATTTCCGTTAAGCACCTGAGCAAGGTATATGGCGACGGTTTTCAGGCTTTGAAAGACATTAACCTGGACATCCGCCGTGGCGAGATCTTCGCCCTCCTCGGCCCCAATGGCGCTGGCAAGACCACGCTCATCAGTATCATCTGCGGTATCGTCAATGCCTCCTCCGGACAGGTAACGGCCGCCGGTTACGATATTGTCAAAGACTACCGCAAGGCCCGCGAGACCATCGGCCTGGTGCCACAGGAACTCAACACCGATTCATTCGAAACTGTCTGGAATGCCGTTTCCTTCAGTCGTGGGCTATTCGGCAAGGCGCCGAAACCTGCGCACATCGAGAAAGTCCTGAAAGATCTTTCTCTCTGGGACAAGCGCAACAACCGGATCATGTCTCTCTCCGGTGGCATGAAGCGCCGCCTGATGATTGCCAAGGCGCTCTCCCATGAGCCCCAGATACTGTTCCTGGATGAGCCCACGGCGGGCGTCGACGTTGAACTGCGGCGGGACATGTGGGAAATGGTGCGCAAACTTCGGGAACATGGCGTGACCATCATCCTCACCACCCACTACATCGAAGAAGCCGAGGAAATGGCGGATCGCATCGGTGTCATTCGCGGTGGCGAGATCATTCTGGTCGAGGACAAGGCCCAGTTGATGACCAAGCTGGGCAAGAAAGAGTTGCGACTGCAGCTGCAGCACAAACTGGACAAGGTGCCCGGTGAACTGACTCTGGAGCCGATAGAGCTGTCAGAGGATGGTTACGAGCTGATATACACCTTCGACTCCCAGCGAGAGCAGGCAGGGGTAACCCGATTGCTCCGCACGCTTGGCGATCTCGGTATCGAATACCGAGACCTTCAAACCCGGGAAAGCTCCCTTGAAGAGATTTTTGTCGGCCTGGTGCACGAGTAAAACTGCCGGCTATTCTGGAGAAATGCATGAACCTGTACGGTATCCGCGCAATCTACAATTTTGAAATGGCCCGCATGAAGCGCACTGTGATGCAAAGTGTGCTCTCGCCGGTTATATCCACCTGCCTGTATTTCGTGGTGTTTGGCTCAGCGATTGGCTCGCGGATGGGCGACATCGACAACATCGCCTACGGCGCTTACATCATCCCCGGCCTGGTGATGTTGTCGCTGCTGATGCAAAGTATTTCGAACGCCTCCTTCGGCATCTACATGCCCAAGTTCTCGGGCACGATTTATGAAGTGCTCTCTGCCCCGGTCTCCTATGTGGAAGTGGTGCTGGGCTATGTCGGTGCTGCTGCCACCAAGTCCATCATTCTTGGGCTTATCATCCTGGCGACCGCCAAGTTCTTCGTGGACTACGACGTACTGCACCCCTTCTGGATGCTCTCCTTCCTGGTGCTTACCTCGGTGACCTTCAGCCTGTTCGGTTTCATTATCGGCATCTGGGCCGACGGATTCGAAAAACTGCAGATCGTGCCGATGATGATTGTCACACCGCTGGTTTTCCTTGGCGGTACCTTCTATTCAATCGACATGCTGCCAGAGGTCTGGCAGACCGTGAGCCTGTTCAATCCGGTGGTTTACCTGATCAGCGGTTTCCGTTGGGCGTTTTACGGCGTGTCTGACGTTCATATTGCCATCAGTGTGGGAATGACCCTCGTATTCCTCACGGCCTGCATGGTCGGCATCTGGTGGATTTTCAAGACCGGCTACCGGTTGCGCTCGTGACCTGCGCATCAAGCCCGGTTCGGGGGGCGGAAGTCTGGGCCCTCCTTGCAGCCAGCTTATTGCTCTACGGCTGCTCCTCGGGCATTGCAGCACCTCAGGACGGCCTGCCGGTTGTCGAGGCCTGCTTTGTGTCTGCGTCGGGCGTGGTGCCAGTGCAACTCGAGATTGCCAGCACTTCCGAGCAACGCCAGAAAGGACTGATGGGCCGTACGTCCATGGCTCCCGATGCCGGGATGCTGTTTAAATACCACGAGCCGAGATCAGCCAGCCACGGATTCTGGATGTACAAGACCCTGATTCCCCTCGACATCGCCTACCTGAACGAGGATGGCAAGATTGGCAGCATTCGCAAGATGGTGCCCTGCCCCTCGGCCAGCGGCTCCGGTTGCCCCACCTACCCGGCCGGTGTGCCATTCATCGAGGCCGTGGAGATGAACGCCGGCTTTTTCCTGGAACATGGAATCGGAACGGGCGACCGGCTTGCCATCGGAAAGGACAATTGCCCGGCAAATTAGGCCGGGCAATGTCTCAGCAACCGGTTCAGCTGTCCTGCCACTCTGGCTTGCGCTTCTCCAGAAATGCGCAGATACCTTCCTGGGCGTCGTTCGCCATCATGTTGTCTGCCATCACCTCTGAGGTGTACTCATAAGCGTCCTCCAGCGGCATTTCCAGTTGCCGGTAGAAGGCTTCCTTACCAATCTTCAGAGTATGACCAGACTTGTCGGCAATGGTACGCGCCAGCTTGTAAACCATTTCGTCCAGGTGCTGCTCATCAACAATCTGATTGACCAGTCCGATGCGTTCAGCTTTCACGGCACCAATCATCTCACCGGTCAGCAGCATTTCCATCGCGTGCTTGCGTGACACATTCCGGGACAGCGCCACCATCGGCGTGGAACAGAATAGCCCGATATTCACGCCAGGCGTCGCAAACCGGGCGGTATCGGCCGCCACGGCCAGGTCGCAGCTGGCCACCAGCTGGCAGCCGGCGGCGGTCGCAACACCCGCAACCCGCGCAATGACTGGCCGGGGCAGGTTCACGATCTGCTGCATCACCTTGCTACACTGGTTAAACAGGGCCAGCTGGAATTCATGGCTATCAAACTGCTCACGCACTTCCCGGAGGTCATGGCCGGCACAAAACACGCTGCCATGAGCCGCAAGGACGACAACCCGCGTTTCCGAATCGGAGGCGATGATCGCCAGCTCTTCAGACAAGGCCTCAAGCATCGCCATGGAAAGGCTGTTTTTCTTCTCCGGCTGGTTCAGTGTAAGCGTGGTAATGCCATTTTCGCTGTACTTGTGCACCAGCTCTTGTGTTTGTTCAGTCATGTGGACACTCCATTTGAATCGTTGCTGCACCGGGCATTCTGGAATCTTATCCAGAGTATTGCTGACTGCGTCTATACTGTCGAAGCGACTTTTGTAGGATGCTCAGTTTTCAATGCGTTGCGGTTGTTATAGACCTCTGCTGCCCATAGGGTGTTGTAAGAGGCCAAAACTGCAGAGAGGAATAACACATGTCAAAATCGATGATCCTCAAAGCGATCTTCGCCATCGCGGTTATCGGCGGAGCAGTCTTCATAATCGTAAAAGACGAGCCAGCAACACCAACCGGCGACATCAACAGCATCCAGCCGCTGCCGGAACAGGACAACCCATAAATTAACCGAACCACCACACCGGAACAGGCGAAGCCACGTTGCAGACGACCAGAATCAAAGGACTGACCATCGCGGCTCTGGGCGTGCTGTTTATAGTGCCCGATGCGTTGCTGGTGAAAATCACCTCCGTGGATCCTGTGGTCTTTCTGTTCTGGCGCGGCCTGTTACTGGCGATCAGTTTTTTTGTGATCAGCTGGGCGCGATACCGTTCCCGGCTGGTGCCTGAAATTCGAAAATGCGGCCGTAAAGGCCTGTTCTGTGCCGGTGCCTTTGCCATCAGTACCCTCGGGTTCGTGGTTGGCATGAAGAACACAGCCGCCGGCAATGTGCTGGTCATCCTGAACACCGCGCCGGTCATCGCGGCCGTGATTGCCTGGGCGGTATGGAAAGAAACGCTGCCTCTTCGCACCTGGGTAGTTATTCTGGTGTGCGTCACCGGCGCCACCTTCATGGCCGTGGGAGAATTCGGCAAGGGCGACCCTCTGGGTCTGTTGATGGCCGTGGTTGCCGCCACTGCCCTGGCCTCCAACCTCAACGTAGCGCGCTCCAAACCCGACAGCGATATGAGCGTGATGCTTATGTTCGGCGCGCTGGTGTTGGCAGGTGTTGCGGCATTGCTTGGTGGTGCGCAGATGCCCTCGGCCCGTGATTTCTTCTTTATCGCTCTGCTCTGTCTGGTGTTCCTGCCCACTGCGTGCATCCTGATCCAGATTGGCCCCCGCTATATTCCGGCGGCGGAAGTCAGCCTGATGCTGCTTCTGGAAACCGTGTTCGGGTCTTTCCTTGTTTGGCTATTCCTCGGCGAAGTACCGCCAAAGCTCAGCCTGGTAGGTGGTGTTATTGTATTCTCCGCCCTGGCGGTGCATGGCTGGACAGAAGTAAGCCGGTACCGAAAAGCGCGGGTGGCAGTTGATTAACCCAATTCCCGCGCGCGAAGATACGCGCTGATCAAAAACAAGGAACCGCAATAATGACCACCGTACCCAAGCTCACCGATGCCCTGTTGACCCTCGAAAACCGTGTCGCCACGCTTACTCTGAACCGTCACGACCTGCGCAATGCGCTGACAGGCTCAAACCTGATCGACGACATCGTGACCACCGCGGAATGGGTGAACCAGTGCGACGATGTGTCGGTACTGGTGATCACCGGCGCGGGCTCTGCCTTCAGCGCCGGCGGCAACATCCGGGATATGGCCAACCGCAGCGGCGATTTCGCCGGAGACGTGGCCGAATGCGCCGACCGCTACCGCAAAGGCATCCAGCGCATTCCTCTGGCTCTCCAGAATGTGGAAGTGCCCATCATCGCCGCCGTGAACGGACCTGCCATTGGTGCCGGCTTTGATCTGGCCAACATGGCGGATATCCGCATTGCCTCGGAAAGTGCAAAGTTCGGCGAAACCTTCCTCAACCTCGGCATCATTCCGGGCGACGGCGGTGCCTGGTTCATGCAGCGCTTGATCGGCTACCAGCGCGCGTTCGAGCTTACGCTCACCGGCCGGGTGATCGATGCTACAGAGGCAAAGGAGCTGGGCATTGTGCTGGAGGTAGTACCGGTGGACGAACTGATGAACGCCGCAAACGCCATGGCAAGCCGCATGGCCAGCCAGCCGCCAAAAGCCACGCGGCTCACCAAACGCCTGATGAAAATGGCGCCGAGAATGGAACTGAAGGACTTTCTGGACGTGTGTGCCAACTTCCAGGGCATGTGCCATAACGAGCCGGAGCATCTGGAAGCGGTTAATGAAATGCTGGAGGCTATGTCCAAGAAATAGTGTGAAGGCCGCCTATCCGGCAGGAATCGCTGAAGAAGCCCCCTGACCGGGTGATGGCGTGCAGACAACCATCCTGGCCTGCCCAACAGGCGTGACAATCAGCCGTTTGGCTTTCTCGACCGGATCGTTCACGTAATCTGCGATTTGCTTACCAATAGCTTCAACTTCGGCCATGGCGTTCTGTCTCCTTGTAAGGAAAACATTGAGGTAATGCTTACGCCGGGAGTGGGAACGTCGATCACCTATTCAGAGCCGCGAAATGGCAAAAGTGTCTAAAGAAACTGGTGAATACCTGAGTTGTCACATGATCTATTTCGGTGCCCCATCTAAAGACAAGCCTTTAGGTATTTATGCTGGAGCACGGTGATGGTTAGCGAGGTTTTTCAGGCGGGAAGTTACACTTCCAAAAAAAACGACAAGGGCGGGCACGACAAGACTAAGGAATCTTGGCTCGACCGCCTTTCGCGACCCACTCAGGTTCAGGAAGTCACAAAGGGCGAAAATCGACGCCTTGCCCGCCGCTACCGCTTATCCCTGGGAGAAACTCAACAGTGAATCTCATCTGCTACCTTGGAGTTCTGTCAACAACTGTATCCGACATTACCAATTTCTAGCCCGGATTTCTCATAGTGCTCCAACAACCTTCGCAGACCAAGCCTGGTAGTGCCAGATCCGAGTGGTCATGGTCGAAGTTGGCGATTATTTAGCCAGTTTCCGGCATTCAGGCACAACTCCCCCTTTCCCCCATTGGTATCGGGCCGGGGGAGCCCGATTATCTACTGGGGCACCAAGCGCTGAACCAGTGCTGAGAGATCGTTCTTGTGTGGATAGCTATCACTCATCAACACCCGTATTCGGCGGGTGTTGCGGATGATGACTGCGCCAACCTTGATCAGCTTCAAGCGCAAGGTGCCGGCACTCATACGTTCGAAGGGCGTGTTTTTCAGATGCACCCGCAAACGCTCGAACAGGGTGTAGGCGAAGCCGGATAAGATCAGCCGCCACTGGTTGGTCCACCAGTGTGTGCTGGAGGTGCGACCGGCAAACAGATCCAGTTGTTGATCCTTGATCCGGTTCTCCATATCACCCCGTGCGCAATACTGTTCGTAGTAGAGCTTGAATCCGTCATCGTAGCGGGAGCTGATAACGAACCGGGGGTTCGGGCCTTGAGGGCCATATTCCAGGCGCGCAACCACCCAGCGTGGCTTATGCCAGCTTCGGGCTTTGTAGCGGAAGCGGAAGGTGCTGGCGAGCTTATGGCCATGAGCCTCGTAGTAGGTCCGGACTTTGTCCATGGCTGGGGCGGCAAGCGCCTCCAGCCGCTGGTTGCGGGCCATGCCTACGATGTAATCCACCTGGTTGCGATCGCACCAGGCCAGCAGTCGGGGCTTGCTGAAGTGGGAGTCGCCCCGGAACACGATCCGGGTCTGTGGCCAATACTCGCGAATAAATCGCACCAGCAGCGCCAGAATGGCCCAGCTGTGCCGGGCATCACCTCGATTGCTGGTGCGCAGATAGCTCACCAGCAAGTGCCTACCGCAGAAGACGTAAAGCGGGAAGTAGCAGTGATGGTCGTAATACCGGTTAAAGAACTTACCCGGCTGGTCGCCGTGCACCGGAATATCGGTGCCGTCAAAATCCAGCACGATTTCCTTGGGCGGCTTCTCATGCTGCTCGATAAAGTGGTGCCAGAGCAACTCATGCGCTTTGACAATGGTTTGCCGATCCATCGCCTGCTCCATTCGACAAAGCGTGGACTTGCCGGCCAGAGTCGAGGCATTCCCCGTGGCGGTTTGTAGTGCCTGATCAAAGCGAAGCGCTTCATGATCATTCAGATCTTCGTAGCCACCGGCCACACCGTAGACCCGTTGCCGGACCAGGGACTTGAGCTCATGACGAATCATCCGGGGATCCCGCTGGTCGGTCAGAGTCTCGGCCAGCCGTTGGGTTAACCGGTGTTGTTTGTCGACTTCGCGCAGTAACAGCAAGCCGGCATCGGAGGTGATATGGCCTCCGGAGAAGTCGGTTTCAATCTGGCGGCGGGAAAGTGGCGAGAAGGTCAGTTTTTGAGGTACCATTTTGGATAGCGGTTGTTGGTGTTGATTGATGGTGTAAGGTCCTGAAATTTTAACACTTTCAGCCGCTTTCTTTTATCCCCTCATGAGAAATTCGGGCTAGGGCTTAATTTTAAAAAAGCTATCGTCTAAGCCGTACTTAAGCTTGATGCGTCTCCAGAAGTCTGGCTCTACTTGTCTAGCGAATGCTACGGTTCCGATAAGCTTCTCTATTTGATCATTGTCTAGGTGTCCATTCTTGTAATGATATATCAAAGATCTAATCTCACGTTTTTTAGTTCTACCTAGAGACACATTTCCGTCGTTTGTTAGGACCAAACCGGTTACATGTCGGTTGTGTTTCTTCGATGAGAAAACGGTTTTTTCGTTATTGACTTCTAAGTCTGGAGAAGGTGTTGTAATCAAAATCTCCCTTACAAGGTCAGGGAACCCGAATAATTCACCCTTTTTTGCGGTAGAAAACGTCAAATCGTCAGCATAGCGTGTATAAGTGACGTTTAACCGTTCGCATTCTTTAGACATCGCACTATCGAATTCAAACATAATACAGTTTGATATAAAAGGAGAACTTGGAGCACCAATACTAAGTCGATATCCTAAGTTTTCATTCACAGATCTGAAGAATAGATTAGTAAAGAAATTAAGGTCTGTGCTGTCAACTTCGCCAACATTCTTCTCTAAGACACTTATAAAATCTTCAGGCCTTATCGAAGGAAAAAAATTACGAAAATCCATTTTCAGGATATAGGGGTTCGATTTATGCCTATCGGCATTGTCAACTATAGAGCGTCCCTCCCTGTATGCCATAGCACTGTCATGAATAGGAAGTACCGGCTTCAGGACTTCTAAAGCTTCTCTCTGTAATTTCTTTACAGGAGCTGCTGGCTGCGCAATCTCTCTTAAACCCTTCCCGTTCCGTTTCCGAATATAATAAACTTTGTAACGCCTCGGGCAGGTTTTGGCGTAACGAGATAACTCTCCAGATGGAATGCTAATATTCTTGGACACTTCATTTATAAATGACATATTAGACACCCTCTGGCGTAGTATTCATTTCAATGATTCTATGCCGTCTTTTTTCCGATTCTTCACGCGAGTAAAAAATAGAAGACTCAAGAAACATGCTATTGTCATCAAACCTATCGGACAAATCTTTAGATTTATACTTAATTTTTTTAAAAGACTTCACGCAAACATAAAATGTATCTCGCCCTAAATTTTCTTCCTTTACATATTCAGAAATACTTAACAAATAAATAAAGTTGTTTATTCTGACATTATCGATTTCTATTCCATGAAAACTTAACAGCTTTCGAATTTCCCCAATCCTAAGTGCCCGGTATATCCTTATTACCTCGTAAATTAAAAAGCAAATATGACCAGGGTCATCCTTGTCAAATTTAATAGTTGCATCAATCTTAGACAGTGCAGAGTTCACATCCTCAAATATGAAACCCAAATCGTCTTTGCTAATTCCGGCTGGATTGTGGAGTTCCCAAGGATATACGCAAACGCTATCTTTGTTGGCTCTCCTGAGCGTGGCTAGGGGGCCAAGCTTGATAAAAGAATCGTTGTTGTGATGCTTTTGATTTACGACAACCAAAAGCTTTTTGCGAAGCATTTCATTCGCTGAAAAAAGGCCCAACTCAACTATAGAGCCAGCACTCTCAAGAAAAATTACCAGTAATGACGCAATGTGTGCTAAATCGTTTTCAAAAGCTGCAAGATCTTTATATTGACCTGTTTCATGGTAATCCTTGAAGGTCTCAGCTCTAATGCAGGAGTCATGATAGGTTGGATAGCCATGCTCATCGAACGATTCAAAAAACCGCTCGCGTAACGATAGGGTGTCCATTTGCTTTACATCGACTTCACCACCGCAGATAAACAGGATGTGAGGCTCTAGCCCGAATTTCTCATGAGGGGATAAAAGAAAGCGGCTGAAAGTGTTAAAATTTCAGGACCTTACACCATCAATCAACACCAACAACCGCTATCCAAAATGGTACCTCAAAAACTGACCTTCTCGCCACTTTCCCGCCGCCAGATTGAAACCGACTTCTCCGGAGGCCATATCACCTCCGATGCCGGCTTGCTGTTACTGCGCGAAGTCGACAAACAACACCGGTTAACCCAACGGCTGGCCGAGACTCTGACCGACCAGCGGGATCCCCGGATGATTCGTCATGAGCTCAAGTCCCTGGTCCGGCAACGGGTCTACGGTGTGGCCGGTGGCTACGAAGATCTGAATGATCATGAAGCGCTTCGCTTTGATCAGGCACTACAAACCGCCACGGGGAATGCCTCGACTCTGGCCGGCAAGTCCACGCTTTGTCGAATGGAGCAGGCGATGGATCGGCAAACCATTGTCAAAGCGCATGAGTTGCTCTGGCACCACTTTATCGAGCAGCATGAGAAGCCGCCCAAGGAAATCGTGCTGGATTTTGACGGCACCGATATTCCGGTGCACGGCGACCAGCCGGGTAAGTTCTTTAACCGGTATTACGACCATCACTGCTACTTCCCGCTTTACGTCTTCTGCGGTAGGCACTTGCTGGTGAGCTATCTGCGCACCAGCAATCGAGGTGATGCCCGGCACAGCTGGGCCATTCTGGCGCTGCTGGTGCGATTTATTCGCGAGTATTGGCCACAGACCCGGATCGTGTTCCGGGGCGACTCCCACTTCAGCAAGCCCCGACTGCTGGCCTGGTGCGATCGCAACCAGGTGGATTACATCGTAGGCATGGCCCGCAACCAGCGGCTGGAGGCGCTTGCCGCCCCAGCCATGGACAAAGTCCGGACCTACTACGAGGCTCATGGCCATAAGCTCGCCAGCACCTTCCGCTTCCGCTACAAAGCCCGAAGCTGGCATAAGCCACGCTGGGTGGTTGCGCGCCTGGAATATGGCCCTCAAGGCCCGAACCCCCGGTTCGTTATCAGCTCCCGCTACGATGACGGATTCAAGCTCTACTACGAACAGTATTGCGCACGGGGTGATATGGAGAACCGGATCAAGGATCAACAACTGGATCTGTTTGCCGGTCGCACCTCCAGCACACACTGGTGGACCAACCAGTGGCGGCTGATCTTATCCGGCTTCGCCTACACCCTGTTCGAGCGTTTGCGGGTGCATCTGAAAAACACGCCCTTCGAACGTATGAGTGCCGGCACCTTGCGCTTGAAGCTGATCAAGGTTGGCGCAGTCATCATCCGCAACACCCGCCGAATACGGGTGTTGATGAGTGATAGCTATCCACACAAGAACGATCTCTCAGCACTGGTTCAGCGCTTGGTGCCCCAGTAGATAATCGGGCTCCCCCGGCCCGATACCAATGGGGGAAAGGGGGAGTTGTGCCTGAATGCCGGAAACTGGCTAAATAATCGCCAACTTCGACCATGACCACTCGGATCTGGCACTACCAGGCTTGGTCTGCGAAGGTTGTTGGAGCACTATGAGAAATCCGGGCTAGGTTAAGCCTAGAGCTCTCTAGTTCGACTTTCTTGAATTGCTCAAACGGATGGTGGCCAGAAGACACGGCTGTCATTTCTTTTTATATAGCCTTTACCTTAAAGGGGCGCTGGAGACGACTCAGGCTCCGCATGGAGACTGAGGCGGCTCCAGCGCACCTAAGTGCCAACAATAATTTGGGGTCCGGATATACACCAGACACAACTCGACAAATCAACAAATCGAGCATTCGCGTAAAGGAATTTAGAGGGTATTCTTTTTTTTCAGTAGGAGCAAATCGCTGGAGGGCGTTTTCTCAAAACGTCTACATGAAAAGGTGGCGACTCCGGAAGACATGATCGAACCACTTAGCAGTGAAATTGATGGTGCTCCGGGCCGGAATCGAACCGGCACGACCTAACGGTCGAGAGATTTTAAGTCTCTTGTGTCTACCAATTTCACCACCGGAGCATTCGGGGGAGGTTTTGACGGGCAGAATTGTATAAGTCTGCGTGGGGTAACGCAATTCGGATTCTGCCCTCGCCTTCAAGCTGCTGGGCTGGCTACTGTGGGCTTGGTTGCCCTGCCCTTGTAGATGTATCCGGCGATTTTGGGCGCCTTGGGGATGTAGAGATTTTCCAGTTCCTGGATTTCGAAGCCGGCGTGTCGGATCAGGTCGGCGATGTGGCGATTCAGGTGGCAGCCGCCGGCCAGCTTTTTCCAGCCTGGGGTGATGCGGTGTTGCCACTTGCGGGTGCCATCGTGGGGGGATTCGCCATGTTCCAGGAACAGGAGTTCGCCGCCCGGTTTCAGTACCCGCCACATTTGCTTTAGCGCGGCCTGCCAGTCGGGGATGGTGCACAGGGTGAAGGTGAGCAGTACGGTGTCGACAGAGTGGTCTTCCAGTGGGATTTTCTCTCCGGGCAGGTCCAGCCACTCTACCTTGATGGGGGATCGTGCGAGGTTCGGCTGGGCCTTGCGGCGCATGCCTTCTGAGGGCTCCAGGCCGTACACCATGTCTACGTGTTCGGCATTGTAGAATTCCATGTTGATGGCCGAGCCCATGCCCACTTCCAGAACCACCCCTTTGGCGTGGGGAACTACCTGGCTGCGAAGTTTCATCACCTGGCCCATTGAGCAAGCCCGGTCTATGATGTGAGGCAGTATTCTGTCTTCGTAAAAGCTCATCGGCATCACCATAATTGTTTTAAATCAAGGGTGCGACAATCGGCCCTATCGAAACTGCTAGCTTATTTAGTAGCATAGTAACCATCTGCCGGTAATAACAATATAACAATCAGAGCTAAGGCAGCGGCTGAACGGGTTCGCTGGGCCCGTTTGTTATGATGTGATCGTTACCGGAGGGTTCCCATGGAACTTGATCCTCTCATCCTATCGCGAATCCAGTTCGCGTTCGTGGTGTCATTTCACGCCATTTTTCCGGTGTTTACCATCGGCCTCGCTTCCTACATCGCGGTACTCGAAGGCCTGGCCTTCAAAACCGAGAATCCGATCTGGATAAAGCTTTCTGCGTTCTGGACCAAAGTGTTCGCCGTGGTCTTCGGCATGGGGGTGGTGTCGGGTATTGTGATGTCGTTCCAGTTCGGTACCAACTGGAGTAACTTTGCCCAGGCCTCTGCCAATTTCCTTGGTCCTGTTTTGAGTTATGAGGTCGTAACCGCGTTCTTCCTTGAAGCAGCGTTCCTCGGGGTGCTGCTCTTCGGTCGGGATAAGGTGCCGGCGGGCGTTCATCTGTTTGCCGCCATCATGGTTGCGACGGGAACCTTTATTTCCTCCTTCTGGATTCTCTCGGCCAATAGCTGGATGCAGACTCCGGCGGGCACCGAGCTCCGCGATGGCGTCTTCTACGTGACTTCCTGGAGCGAGGCGATCTTCAACCCCTCCTTCCCTTACCGGTTCGCTCATATGGCGCTGGCGTCCTTCCTGACCGGCGGCTTTGTGGTGGCGGGCGTAAGTGCGTGGTATCTGCTACGCGGTCGCGAGGTTGAGGCGAACAAAAAAGCCCTCTCCATGTGCCTGTGGCTGTTGCTGTTCATTGCGCCTGCCCAGGCAGTTCTGGGGGATTTCCACGGCCTGAACACTCTTGAGCACCAGCCGACCAAAGTCGCGGCCATGGAAGGTAACTGGGAAACCTCCCGTAACGTGCCGTTGTTGCTATTTGCCATTCCCGATCAGGAAAACCAGCGCAACCTGTTTGAGATTGGCATTCCCAGTCTGGCCAGTTTCATTCTCACCCACGAATGGGACGGTGAAGTGCCGGGTGTAAGCGCGGTTCCTGTTGACGAGCAACCACCCGTCGCAATCGTGTTCTGGTCGTTCCGTATCATGGTGGGCATTGGCCTTCTGATGATCGCCTTCGCGGTTACCGGCCTGGTTCTGCGTGCGGGCGGTAGATACTGGCGCACCAACTGGTTCCTTCAGGGTATGCGCTTTATGAGCATTGCACCTTTCTTTGCAGTGCTGACCGGCTGGTTCGTGACCGAGGTAGGTCGGGCGCCCTGGCTGGTGTACGGCCAGATGACCCAGGCCGAGGCCCTGACCCCGTCACTGACCGGTGGTATGGCTCTGTTCACACTTATCGGCTATGTCGTGGTGTACGCTCTGGTGTTTTCTGCCGGTGTCTACTACCTCATGCGTGTGTTGTATGTCGGTCTTGAAGACCGTGATGAGGACGAACACGAGGCAGATCGACCCAAGCGTCCGTTCTCCGCTGCACACGTGCCTTTCGAAATTGACCACAATTCTGACGATACTGTTGGTACTGCCAAGCCCGTCAACCAGGGAGGTCACTGATTATGGAACTGTTTGATCTGCCTCTTATCTGGGCATTCATTATCGGCTTCGGCATCATCATGTATGTGTTGATGGACGGGTTCGACCTGGGCGTGGGCATTCTCTTCCCCTTTGCTCCGAACGAGGAAGCCCGCGACACCATGATGAATTCGGTGGCCCCGGTGTGGGACGGCAATGAAACCTGGCTGGTGCTCGGTGGCGCCGGTCTTCTGGCGGCTTTCCCTATGGTGTATTCCATCTTCCTGCCGGCTCTGTACATTGGGGTGTTCCTGCTGCTGGCCGGGCTGATCTTCCGGGGCGTGGCGTTTGAATTCCGGTTCAAGGCCCGCACCTCGCGGTATCTCTGGAACTGGGCCTTTGCAGGCGGTTCAACCGTTGCGTCTTTCGCTCAGGGCGCTGTCGTCGGCGCCTATATCCAGGGTTTCGAAACCGCCAACGGCGTTTTTGTAGGTGGCGCATTGGACTGGCTCACGCCGTTCACGGTGCTGACAGGCCTGGGCATGTTGGCGGGCTACGCCCTGTTGGGTTCTACCTGGCTGATCATGAAAACCGAGGGCTACCTGCAACAGTGGGCCTATAAGATCACCCTGCCCTTGCTCCTCGCGGTTCTTGTAGTCTTTGGCATCATCGGTGTCTGGACACCCTTTGTGGATGACATGGTTCGTGAGCGCTGGTTTTCCAACCTGACCATCATCTGGATTCTGCCGGTACTGACTTTGCTGTGCGCCATCCAGATTTACCGAGCGGTTCGTGATCGGAAAGACGGCATGCCGTTCGTGGCTACCATGGGGCTGTTCATCACCACCTATCTGGGCCTGGTTGTCAGCCGCTGGCCTTACGTTGTACCGCCGGAATATACCCTCTGGGAAGCGGCGTCTGCCTACGAATCCCAGCTGTTCCTGTTGTTGGGCCTGCTGTTCGTGATCCCGATTGTTCTGGCCTACACTGCCTGGACCTATTGGGTCTTCCGCGGCAAGGTGCGCGCCGGAGAGGGATACCACTGAGTGGCGGAGTCACTGGCCAATGATGGCGGGGGAGATTCCCCCGCCACTGACCAGAAAGCCGTCAAAGGCTGGCTCGCGCAGCTTGCCCTCGGCAATCGCCTCTGGATCCGCAGTGCTGTTGCAGCGGGCACAGTGGCCGGCATAGCGACCATCATCCAGATGGTTTTGTTGGCCCGGATAATTCATCTGGGCGTGATTGACGAGGTCCCTATTGCGGACCTCACTCCCCTCTTCCTTGGGCTCATTCTCGCACTGGCGGTTCGGGCACTTGGCCAGGGCTTTCAGACGCGTTTTGCTGCCCGTTGCAGCGAACAGGTACGGCGGGATGCCAGGCGCCAGCTCCACAAACACTGGCAGGCCAACGGCCCGGTAGAGCTGGGCCAATTCTCCGCAGGCACCCTTGCCCGGGAATGGATTGACCACGTGGAAGCACTGCACGGTTATTTCGCCCGTTTTCTGCCGCAAATGACGCTGTCGATGATCGTGCCCCTGCTGATCCTCGTTCTCGTGTTCTGGCTGGACTGGCTGGCCGGTATTTTCCTGCTGTTGTCTGCACCGCTGATTCCGCTGTTCATGGCGCTGGTGGGCATGGGCGCGGAAAAGCTAAACCAGCAGCACTTCGAGACCATCAGCCGGCTCTCCGGGCAGTTTCTGGACAAGGTGCGCGGGCTAACCACCCTCCAATTGTTTGGCCAGACGACGGGCGCTGCAGAACTCATTCGCAAACGGTCCGATCACTATCGGCGCGTTACCATGAAAACACTGCGGATTGCGTTTCTCTCGTCCGCGGTCCTGGAGTTCTTTGCCTCAGTGGCCATTGCCGTTATCGCCATTTACATCGGTTTTGGTTTGCTGGGCTACATCACCTATGGCCCGTCCGAAGATCTCACGCTGTTTTCCGGGCTATTGATTCTGTTGCTGGCCCCGGAGTTCTTCCAGCCCTTACGGACGCTGTCACAGCATTATCACGATCGCGCCGCGGCCATGGGCGCGGGCACAGAAATTCTTGAACGGCTTGGTTCGCCAGCGCACTTCGACACGTCTACGGATAGCAAACCGGTGGCGGGCGCGGATGATCGCATCGAGTTGCGGTCCGTCAGCAAACGCTTTCGGTCGGATCAGCCCGTGATTCAGGATCTGGCGCTGACCATCCAAAAAGGCGAAGTGATTGCCCTCACCGGCCCCTCGGGCGGCGGCAAGTCTACCCTGCTGCATCTGCTGGCCGGTTTTATGGCACCGGATACCGGTGAGCTCCACCTGTTTGGCGAATCAGCGGGAAGTTTCCGGTTCGGCTGGCTGGGGCAGAAAGGCTTCCTGGTTCAGGGTACCTGGGCCGATAACCTCAGACTGACTACGCCAGATGCCTCCGATATTGCCATTGAAACCGCCCTGCGCAATGTCGGCCTTGGTTCCCTGCTGGACAGCCGGCAACAGGGCATCTACAGCCCGGTATCTGAGGAGGGCCAGGGCCTCTCCGGCGGACAGGCCCGGCGGCTGAGCCTGGCGCGTATTTTCCTGGCAGATTATGACCTGATTCTGCTGGATGAACCTACCGCGGGCCTCGACAGCGACAGTGAGGTGTTTGTGCTGGAGGCGCTGCACAAACTGGCGGTAGCCGGCAAGACCCTGATCTTCTCCACCCATCACCAGGCCTTGCTCACACTGGCAAACCGGGTTCTGCTGGTCTCCGGCGGGGAGGTTCGGGATGCGTGAGCTGAAACCATGGCTGGAGCTGATCTTAAAGCGGCCCGGACGCCTGGTGGTAGGTGGTTTTCTGATTCTCGCTACCCTGCTCTCCGGCATTGCGCTGTTGGCTGTGTCTGGCTGGTTCCTTACCAAAACGGCGCTGGTGGGATTGCTCCTGGCTGCCGGGGTGGCGGCCACTATTAACCTTTACGTGCCCGGTGGCGCTATCCGGTTTTTCGCTGTGTCCCGAACAGTGTTCCGGTATCTGGAACGGGTATATAACCACGATACGGTTCTGAGACTGCTTACAGATATTCGCGTGAACCTGTTCTCTCAGCTGTCCCGCGCCACGCGCGTACGCCGGGGAGAGCTGAGTGGCGCCCAGTGGCTCTCGCGCCTGACCAGCGATGTCGATGCCCTCGATACCCTGTACCTCCGGTTGATCGCGCCTACGGCTCTGGCTGGCCTGGTAACCCTCCTGGTGGTGGTGCTGGCAGCCATTCTGTTTGATGTTGGAACCGCTGTACTGGTAGGCCTGCTTCTTGTGATTGCCCTGGCGGTCGCAACGGTTGGTGTTTACCTCAGAACCTGGCAACTTGCGGCCCGGCAAAGCGACCGGCAGGAAGAATTGCGAACGGCGGTCATTGAACATATTGAAGGTTTCTCCGAACTAACTGCGGCCGGTCGCACTGGTAAACATGCTGCCTGGCTTATGCGCCAGGCCCATCAGGTAACCTCAGAGCAGGCAAAAACGGATACCCGCGTGGGCTGGCACCTGGCCGGAACCCATCTGCTGGTAAATCTCTCTGCGGTCCTGGCGCTCTGGGCGGGTTTTGCCCTGTTCCAGGCGGGCACGCTATCCGGGCCTGTGCTGGTTTTACTGCCCATTGCTCTGCTCGGACTGGCTGAGGTCTATGCCATGCTGCCTGATGCCTTTGGCAAGCTCGGAGCCACCATCGCTTCCGCGGCGCGCCTGAACCGCGATTGCCGCGAAGAGGAACGGCAGGCTGTCAACGAAAAGCAAGAATTGCCGCTGGAAACCGCCCTTCTTGCAGACAACATTGCGGTGAAGCACGCCGGTTACGCGCCGCTGTTCACGCGCTTCAATCTTGAGATTGAGGATGGCAAACGCATCGGTATTCTGGGCCACTCCGGCAGCGGAAAATCTTCACTCGCCGATGTGCTAGCCGGCCTTTTGCCGGTTGCTCAGGGAAGCCTGGCGCGGAGGGATTGCGTTTACCTGACCCAGAAAACCGTGCTGTTTGAAGACACGTTGCGGGCCAACCTGTTACTGGGCTCTCCGGAGGCTTCGGACACGGAACTCTGGAGCATGCTGGAGCAGATGGAACTGGCTGAGCGCTTCGCTACCGAACCGGACCAACTCGATACCTGGCTGGGCAGCGCCGGAAGCAGGCTCTCAGGTGGCGAGGCTCGACGAGTGGCGCTGGCACGGGTGTTACTGAACCCAGCTCCCCTGGTCATACTGGATGAGCCGTTCACTGGCCTGGATGCCGAGACCCGGTCGAGGATAGCAAAACGGATGGAATCGCTTCTGGAAGGGAAAACCGTGGTCAGTCTCGCACACGGGTCGGATGCCCTTCCGGGCACCGACCGTGTGATCTACCTGAGTGGTTAGCGGGTTTCGAGAACCTCAAACGTCAGCCCCGCCTTGCTGGTAAGCCTGTCCATCAGCTTGCCATCCAGCAGAGAAGACGGTGTCCAGAACCCACCCGGCTGATCCGCCGGACTATCGAACGCCAGGCACATGCCCGCTTCGCCCAACATCTTGCCGGTGGAACCGTAGCCCGGATCCTGATCGCCGGTCACTTTGGTGATGATGGTCTTGCCGTCCTCGGTGCGACCAACAAAGCGCAGATCATAAAACCCCGCTTTCTGGGCTTCGGGGCTTGGGCCTTCGCCCGGCTGGGGGACAAACTTCTCCACCAGCCAGCGAGTCGGTTTGATCGCCGAGGCGGTAAAGAACGCCGCCAGGCCGCCGGTGATCGCATAAGCAGCCAGCCGGCCCTTGGTGCCACGACCGGTCATCATGGCTTCATCGTAGGTGAATTCCTTGCCGTACCGCGCGTTCTGCATGGCATTGGAGCGATGCACCACCCGTGTATTGATGGCGCCCATCACGAAGGGAGCAAGCCAGGCGTTGAACGTCTTATCAAACTCGGCGCCCTTGAGGCTGGGCTGCCGGGTCTTGGAGCGATGTTCCGGCGGGCAGATGGAAAACGGGTTGGCCAGCTCCTTGCGCAGCTTCGGATCCGCCGCCGCTTCCTTCGCCACATTCATCATGGAGGCAACCGTACCGCCGGAGAACTCGCCCTTGGCGGTCTTGACCCGCATGCGGACATCCTGGCACGGCATTCCGAACGTCTGCTCCGCCTGATTCTGCAGGAACCAGACGCCCATGTCAGAGGGAATCGAATCGAAACCACAACAGTGGACAATGCGCGCTCCGGAGGTTTTCGCCTCCGCCTCGTAACGCTCCACCATCTTGCGAATCCATTGAACTTCGCCGGTGAGATCGCAATAGTCCGTGCCAGTCTGTACGCAAGCCTTGACCAGCGGCTCGCCGTAAAGCGCATAAGGGCCGACCGTGGATATAATCACGCGGGTCTGCTCACACATGGACTTGAGTGCTGCGTCGTCGGCGGCATCGGCAAGAATCACCGGCAGATCCCTGGCTTTGTCGCCTAGGCTACTCTTCAGCGTATTCAGCTTGCTCTCGGAGCGTCCGGCAATCGCCCATTGTACCGATTGGCCTACACCGTAGGTCTCGAGCAAGTAACGGGTAAGAATCTGGCCGACGAAGCTGGTGGCACCGAACACCACCAGATCATGGGCTGTTTCTGCGGATTTGGTCATTGCTCTTCCTTAGTAAACAGTGATGACAACAGAAATTGATAACGAATCAATGGTATTTTAGCGAAGCCCGGCAACCGCTTTCTCGCCCATCAGACGCATGAATACGGCAACACCCAGGCCCCAGAAACCGTTGAGGAGCAAGCCGCCCACCCAGGTCTGGGCCGAGACATCTAGCCCTTTCAGGGGGAATACAACCAGCATGGCGACTGCGGTGGGACCTACAGCCCCTACAATGACATGCCCCAGCCAGAACTTCACCCCTGCCAGGCGCCCAAGGATCAGCCACAACAACATGCCCCAAAGGCCACCAAAGAACGCCAATGACACAACCTGGGGCACACCCAGCGGCGGCACCGGTGACAGGTTGAAGGGCGCTGCGGGCACGATGCCCCCGAGCCAGAACAGTGCGAACAGGCCCTGATGAAACACCAGGGTTGCGAGAAAACCACTTGCAAACGCCTTGAACCAAACCATGAACAATCCTCTGTTGGTATGAATAGTCGGCCTTAACCCGTTGATTCTGCGTAGCTCATTGAACAACTGCAACCAATGTTAACAGTTTTGAGCGCTCGTTCTACTTTCCCGGCAACACCGGTAAATCCGTCTTCACGGCCAATCGTTTGTCATACTGCTTGGGGCACACTGGCAGGCAGAGCAAGAAAACGATTTCCGGAGGTTCGAATTGATCACCTTTTTAACAGTCTTGAGCATCCTGCTTGTCCTGTTCAGCGGCTTTGTCTGCTGGCAGGTTCTTGAACAGCGCAAAGTGATCGCCCGAATGATGGAGAACGACGATATCGCAGATTCCGAGCAGGAACCGGAGCTGGTTATTACGCTTCGGGTACTGGATCCGATTGCCCTGGCCAAGCGGGAGTCACGCTCTGCCCGAGTGCTTGCCGACAAACTCCCCGTGATGGTTCGCAAAATGGTGTACCAGGAAGTGATGAAAGAACTTGAGGAAGAGATGACAGAGCGCGAAATCGACGTGGATATGCAGATTGAGTATCGATGATCGCAATGTGTGACTGGAGGGCCCCATCATGAACCTGGCCGCAATCGTATTGTTGCTGCTATTGGCCTTTTGCGGATTCTGCATCGCCTACTGGCAGCTGCTGCTCTGTCGCCGTGAAGCACGGATTCTCAATTCCCACCGTGTGTCGGCGCACAGTGCCATCCAGAAAAGCAGAATGGATCTTCTCGAGGTCCGGAACCGGGCGCGGTTGCTGGAGGACTCGGTTTCGGGTGGCGCGAGCGCCGTAGAAAAGCTGCACAAAGCAATCTCGAACACGACTTTCGGGCTGATTGATCTGTTCTCGAAGGATGAAGAGTTCCGGCAGACTGCCCGCAAAGCTCGGGCCACCCATGACCAGAAGAGTCAACAGATCTACAAGACCGTGCGCACAACCAACAAGGCCCTGCACATCCTCGCCGATACCCTGATCATCGGGAAAGCAGAAAGGCGGCTCGCCTCCCGCAAGAGCGGCAAGGCTCAGGGTTCCGACGACGGTCAATGAAATTCGGGGGTTAACGCCTTTCCAGGCATTTCAGAACCACGTCGACTGTCACCACCAGTGATTCGAGCGAAGCAGCCTTCTCAAGGCCCTCCGAGTTGGCCCGATAAAGATGGGGTGTCATGGCCAGGAGATCGGCGATGCTGTCCTGGTCCGGAAGACTCAACGGGAACCTTAGCACGGTCGAATCCAGGGTCCGGAAGCCCTCGGGATCAACTATCTCAGTGTCTGCGGGTGGTTTCAGTTCGGGATAAATGATTTCACGCAGTTCCCGAAGATGGTCTGCACCGGCATCCACCTGCATCACCTTCCCGCCAGTCTTGAGCACTCTGGCGAACTCGCTGTAAACCGGAAAACCGAACAGGCAAAGCACGAGATCCAGGGATTCCGGCAGTATTGGCAGGTTGGCATTGCTGCCAACCACCCACCGGGTCTGTTTGTCCTGTTTGGCCGCGGCCAGAACCGCCCACTTGGAGATGTCGACGCCGATCATGGAGATATCTCTGGCGCCAGCCAAGCTCGCGAGGTGTCGAAGGTAATAACCTTCACCAGAGCCTGCGTCCAGAATCGATCCAGTGCCCTCGCTCGGGAGCCACTGCAATACCTGATTGCTCACAGCCTCGGCGATCTTTGTGTAGAACCCTGCATTCAGAAACCGTTGTCTGGCTGCGACCATTTCCTTGCTATCACCCGGGTCCAGGGAACGTTTCTTTTGAACGGGTAACAGATGCACGTAGCCCTGCCGGGCAACGTCGAAGCTGTGTCCGTTCTCGCAACGCCAGGTCTTTTCGCTGGGCGCCAGTGGGCAGCCGTCCAGTGGGCAGGCTAAGGCATCAAACGGCATCGTGGTCATGGTTTGTATATCCGGTTCAACCGTGGGGGTCAGATATGATGGCAGGTATTCTGGCTTCACCCAAAAGAAAAAGGCACCCGAAGGTGCCTTTTCTCAAGCCAGGCAGAAAGTTACAGAACTTTCTTCAGCTCTTCTTCAAGCTGCGGAACGGCTTCGAACAGGTCCGCTACCAGACCATAATCAGCAACCTGGAAGATCGGTGCTTCTTCATCCTTGTTGATCGCAACGATCACCTTGGAATCGGACATACCGGCCAGATGCTGGATGGCACCGGAAATACCCACAGCGATGTACAGCTGCGGAGCAACAATCTTACCGGTCTGGCCAACCTGCATGTCGTTCGGCACGAAACCGGCATCGACAGCAGCACGGGATGCGCCAACCGCAGCACCCATCAGATCGGCTACCTGCTCCAGCATCTTAAAGTTGTCACCGTTCTGCATGCCGCGACCACCGGAAACCACGATACCGGCGCTTGCCAGATCAGGGCGGTCGGACTTGGCCAGCTCTTCGCTAACGAACTGGGACAGGCCAGCGTCTTTTACAACGTCCAGCTGTTCAACGGCAGCGGAGCCACCTTCAGCAGCAACCGGGTCGAACGCAGTCGGACGAACAGTAACGACTTTGATGCTGTCACTGGATTTTACAGTGGCAATGGCGTTACCAGCGTAGATCGGGCGAACGAAGGTGTCTTCGGACTCCACGCGCATGATGTCGGAAACCTGGGCAACGTCCAGCAGCGCAGCAACGCGCGGCATGAAGTCTTTGCCCACGGTGCCAGCGGCGGCGAGAATATGGCTGTAGCCCTTGCCTACTTCGGCAACCAGCTCACCCAGGTTTTCGCCCAGGAAGTGACCATAAGCAGCGTTGTCGGCAACCAGCACCTTGTTAACGCCTTCGGCCTTCGCAGCTGCTTCAGCAACGGCACCACAGTTCTCACCGGCAACCAGTACGTCGATGTCTCCGCCGATGGCCTTGGCAGCCGCTACAACATTCAGGGTAGCCTGTTTCAGGCTGCTGTTGTCATGTTCAGCAATTACAAGGATGCTCATTTAGATCACCTTCGCTTCGTTCTTCAGTTTATCGACCAGCTCGGCAACGTCGGCCACTTTCACACCCGCCTGACGGGAAGCAGGCGCTTCAACCTTCAGGGTGGAAAGGCGCGGAGCGATGTCGACACCCAGATCAGCCGGGCTCATGTTGTCCAGCGGCTTCTTCTTCGCCTTCATGATGTTCGGCAGAGAAGCGTAGCGCGGCTCGTTCAGACGCAGGTCGGTAGTGACAACCGCAGGCAGGTTCAGAGCAACGGTCATCAGACCACCGTCTACCTCGCGGGTTACGTTAACCTTGTCGCCCTCAACAACCACTTCGGAAGCGAAAGTACCCTGACCCATGCCGGTCAGCGCGGCCAGCATCTGGCCAGTCTGGTTGTTATCGGAATCGATGGACTGCTTGCCAAGAATGACCAGCTTCGGCTCTTCTTTCTCAACAACAGCCTTGAGCAGCTTGGCCGCTTCGAGAGACTGAACCTCCTCGTCCGTTTCGACGTGGATACCACGGTCAGCACCCAGCGCCAGCGCAGTACGAATCTGCTCCTGGGAGGCTTTCGGGCCAATGGATACCACCACGATTTCACTGGCAACACCCTTCTCTTTCAGGCGAACGGCTTCTTCTACCGCGATTTCGCAGAACGGGTTCATTGCCATCTTGACGTTGGCGAGGTCAACACCGGTGTTGTCCGGCTTGACGCGCACCTTTACGTTGTAGTCGATTACTCGTTTTACAGCGACCAGAACCTTCATAGATTCCTCGTTCTTCTACGATGGGTTTATGACTTGCAGTCCTCGCGCAGAGCCTGCCGAAATTCAATGCGCACTAATAATGGAGGCAACACACGGCAGAATCAATAGCCTCAAACGACGCGCCAGGACTGAACTTTCAGCCAATTCCCCGGTATTGACCGGGGACGGCAATGAGACGATACTAGATTTCGACTCAAAACACACGATGTTTCAGTGTGCTCTTACAATGCCAAAGGACAGGGCGAATTTCAAACAAACGTTTGTTTGATTCTTCAAATACGGTATCCTTTTGGTTATGCAAGTCGGGACAAACGGCTTGGGGCAGTCGTCTATAGGCACTTTTACCGGTATGATGGCGGCCCAGAATAATTGGCCTGCGGGCACATAATATCCATTAAAGATGTTTGAGGAGACCAACGTGGAACGCGAATCGATGGAATTTGATGTTCTGATCGTCGGCGGCGGCCCGGCGGGCCTGTCGGCAGCGTGCCGTGTCATGCAACTGGCACAGGAAGCTGGCGAGGAACTCACCGTATGCGTTGTAGAGAAAGGTTCTGAGATCGGCGCCCACATTCTGGCCGGTACCGTATTCGAGCCCACTGCCCTCAACGAACTCTTCCCGGACTGGAAAGAGAAAGGCGCTCCGCTCAACACGCCCGTTACCCGGGACGACATTTTCCTGCTGAAGAACCAGGACAGCGCCACCAAGATCCCGAATGCGTTTGTGCCCAAGAACATGCACAACCATGGCAACTACATTATCAGCCTGGGCAACCTGTGCCGCTGGCTTGCCGAACAGGCCGAACAGCTTGGCGTTGAGGTGTATCCCGGCTTTGCCGCGTCCGAAACCATTATTGAAGACGGTCAGGTAAAAGGGATCATTACCGGCGATATGGGCGTGGCCCGCGACGGTTCCGAAAAAGACGGCTACATGCCAGGCATGGAACTGCGCGCGAAGTACACGCTGTTCACCGAGGGCTGCCGCGGTCACCTGGGCAAGCGCCTGATCAACGAGTTCAAGCTTGATGAAGGCAAAGACCCGCAGCACTACGGTATCGGTATCAAGGAACTGTGGGATATTGATCCGGCCAAACACGAGCCGGGCCTCGTAGTTCATACCACCGGCTGGCCCCTGAAAGAAACTGGCTCCACCGGTGGCTCTTTCCTGTATCACCTCGAGAATGGCCAGGTATATGTGGGCTTGATCACCGATCTGTCTTACAGCAACCCGCATCTGAGCCCGTTTGAGGAATTTCAGCGGCTGAAGCTGCATCCGGAGATCAAAAAACACCTGGAAGGCGGCAAGCGCGTTTCCTACGGCGCCCGTGCAATTACCAAGGGTGGCTACAACGCTCTGCCCAAGATGAGCTTCCCGGGTGGTCTCTTGCTGGGCTGTGATGCGGGCACGCTGAACGGTTCCAAGATCAAGGGCTCCCACACCGCCATGAAGTCCGGCATGTTGGGCGCCGAGGCAGTTTTCGAAGCGCTGAAGGACGGCAAGAGCGGCGAAGAGATCAGCAGCTTCCAGAAGAAATTTGAAGACAGCTGGCTGTTCAAGGAGCTATACGCAGAGCGTAACTTCGGCCCGGCGATGCACAAGTTCGGCAATATAGTCGGTGGCGCCATCGCCTACTTTGAGCAGAACATCCTGCGCGGCAGCCTGCCGATTACCTTCCACGATACCACTCCGGATTATGCCACCATGAAGCCGGCAGCCGAGTGCAAGAAGGTGACCTATCCCAAGCCGGATAACACCCTGACCTTCGATCGTCTGTCCTCGGTGTTCATTTCAAACACCAACCACGAGGAAGATCAGCCGGTTCACCTTAAACTGACCGATCCGGAACTTCCGATCCGCGACAACCTGCCTAAATACGATGAGCCTGCGCAGCGCTACTGCCCGGCTGGTGTTTATGAAGTTGTCGAGAAAGACGATGGCGGCGGAAAGCGCTTCCAGATCAACGCCCAGAACTGTGTTCACTGCAAGACCTGCGACATCAAGGATCCTGCACAGAACATTAACTGGGTAACTCCGGAAGGGGGCGGTGGCCCGAATTATCCGAACATGTAAGTCCGGATTCCGGTAGAAAACGGCCCCTCGCGGGCCGTTTTTTTTGGCATAAAAAAACGGCTCCCGAGGGAACCGTTTTTCGTTGCGCTTCAGAAAAGCTTAGTGAGCGTGGCCGTGCTCTTGCTCTTCGTCAGTCGCGTCGCGAGCTTCTACCACTTCTACGTCGAAGTGCAGAGTCTGGCCAGCGAGCGGATGGTTGGCGTCGATGGTGACGGTTTCGTCGCCAACTTCTACCACACGAACGACCTGGGGGCCGCCCGGGGTCTGCGCCTGGAACTGCATGCCCGGCTCGATGGTATCGACGCCTTCAAATGCAGAACGCGGAACCGGCTGGATCAGCTCTTCGTTAACTTCGCCGTAGCCTTCAGCAGGTTCTACAGAAACCTTAACCTGATCGCCTGCGTTCTTTTCGTTCAGTGCACTTTCCAGTCCACCGATAATGTTCTGTGCACCTTCCAGGTAAGACAGAGGCTCACGACCTTCTACACGGGAGGAATCAAGCTGCTCTCCCTGATCGTTGGTGAGCGTGTAATGGATGGTGACAACACGAGGTTGGGCCATGTGATCTCCTTGCGTGTCCGCAATGACTGTTTAATTGATTTAGGCAATCGAAAGTGATCGTGAACAGCCAGACTGAACAGAGGGACTAACGACCACCGGGCCTCGTTAGAGAGCCAGGCTCATAACAAGTATGAAAACACAGTTTAACAACTGAGCTAATGCGTTTTCTACCGTAATTCTGGGGCCGTGGTACGGGTTTTCAACCACCCTGCCCGATTTTGTAGAAAATTCCGTGGCTGAATACCCCAAGAACCGGGTGTCCGTCTTCATTCCGTTCCACAACATGCTCCGCCAGGTCGTAATAGGCTGCGGTTACCAGTCGCGCTTCGACCCCATGGCGAACCTTTACCACGGGTCTTGGCTCATCGGAGCCCGGATAGGTAGTCACTTCCAGTGGATGGTCCTGGCCAATCTCGAGGGTTTCGCCGACATTGGTGGTCAGGGAAATGACCTGACGGTCGCTCTCTCCAGTCACGGTCAGGGAATGGGCGAGCAACGGCGCATCCTCGACTTGGATGCGCCACTTTTCAACGGGCGTCACCAGGTAGTATTCGCCGTCGCTTTCCCGGCGGAGAATGGTGGAAAACAGACGTACAATCGCTTCTCGAGCCAGCGGCTCGCCTTTGAAGATCCACTGACCATCGCGGCTGATGCGAAGATCCATATCCCCGGAAAGCTCGGGGTCCCACTGATCAATGGGTGGATTCCCGACCTTCTTCACGGTTTCCTCCACCTGCTTTGCAAGATTATCCGGATTCATGCTCATAACGGTGGCTCCCGGCCATCTGAATTACAACCCGCGCATCCACTCCGCGCGCAACGGTGCTGCACCGGGGTTGGTAATGGCGAGGTTTACCTGGTCCAGCATTTTCTGCTTGTCACGGCCCAGCGTGCCTTTCAGCACGAGGTAATTTGAAGCGTGATCACTGCGGAAGATGGTCTTATCCAGCTCAAGATGCTCCAGGAAGAGGCGTATCTCTTCAAAGAGCCCTTTTTGGGACAGCGGCACGAAATCGTCTCCGAAGCCCTCCCGGAAACGTTCTTCTCCCTGTGGGAAACTGACCACGAGGGTGGAAAGATAATCCGGCTGTGTCTCGTTGCAGAGCGTTGCGGTATTGATCGCGTGCTGGCGCGAAAGGTTTTCTCCGCCCAGCCCATTCAGCACCATGACAGAGCTCGTAAGACCCGCCTCACGGATTTTCAGCAGTGCCGAGCGGGTGGATTCCCAGGTTTCGCCCTTGTTGACCCGGCGCAGGATTTCATCATCGCCGGATTCCATACCGACATAGAGAATTTCAAGGCCTGCATCCTTCAGTTGAGCCAGTTCTTCTACGGTCTTTTTCGCGAGGTTGCGGGGCAGACAGTAGCTGGAAACCCGCTGAAGATCCGGAAAAGCCTCCCTGAGCTGACCCAGTATTTCCAACAGGCGACGGGTCGGCAATACCATGGCATCACCGTCTGCAAGAAAAACTCGGCGCACGCCACCCAGGCTGCGAGCCGCATTACGGATGTCCTGGAGCACATCTTCAGGCTTGCGGGCCCGGAATTTCTTTTGCGGCTGCGTATACATCTCGCTGCTATAACTATAAAAACTATCCCAATCGAGTGAGTGAGTGCGTAAATGCTCATTTTCTATATTAGTACCTGTACTAAACATGAATACTAAAACTCTCGTTGGGACTACCTACCAAGATTGAGGACAAAGCCCGCTCGCCGCAAGAGGCGATAAAAAAGGATCTTATGCTCACCCAGTGGTCGCAAATCGAACATTACGACGGGATATTTGACAAGATTTCCTGCACAGAGCTCTATCATTTCGCATATTCGTGTTTTGAGTAGACATAAATCCTAGGGTAGGCTCAACTGAAATCACCATGCTCAATTTTTTGAAGCACCGACGCTATCCGGCAACAACCGTCAGGGGTACCCAGCAGGTCGCAAGGTCTTTCATCTTCAAGCCCTGGAATCGGGCGCTGGATCCACTCCAGTGCTTGTTCCCGAGATTCCAAGATTCGTATCGACTGATGAACAACGTCGACTGAGTGCCGCGTGATGACCAGTTCCAATCCAATCGGCACCATCCGTTCCCACTCTCGAAGCGTGTCTGGAATCGGGGCGTCTGGGTCACACTGGGACACGAGATCACCCAAGTTGTAGGATTTTCTTTCCGTCATCCAGATCCCTCCGACTTGGCATCAAAAGTCCATTCTCCACCGAACAATCCACAAAAGGAAGGCGTCTTACGTTGCTCATATCGCGGCCTGTGGGCACTAGCGAGAGAATAGTAAGCTAAGAGTCTCCACATCAACATAAATTGGCTGCGCTTGGGTCGCAAAGCGAACATTCAGATGGTCCGATAACGCCAGCGGTATCCGGCACCGCAGCACAGGGAACCATAGCCCGAAAGCGATATGGTGTCCGGTTGACCGCCCGGTTAGGAACCGTTTACCCGTTGTTTTGCTTTTGGTACTCATTATCGAACGCCAACTCCCAATACTTTGTACCAGCTTGACCCAAAGCACCAGGAACCAGAGTACCGAACAAGCAGGCTTTCCCTTAGGCTAAACGGGATAGCCACGCAACCTTTGGACTGAATAACCGGCCGAAGGCGATAACCGACAAGGGGTGTGTTACTGCCGATGCCAAACCCCTGAACCGCCCTAACGGCCATCGGAGAGAAATTCCTGGTCAAACCACAGAGCAGACCGATAGCGTCTGGCCCCAAGGCCAACCTGATGATGGCCTTAGATCTGCTTTTGAATCCCTCTAAGAACGGGGGATTACTATTACTCGCCTTTAGCACCAGATTGAAGATCGCCTAGACAACTATTGATCTCAGTAATTGATAAGAAATGTCCTTTGGCATACACACTTCCAGCTCTTCTTACTAGGTTGATTAAAGACGGCATTTCGTGAATTGTGTCGAACAACTCAAGGAAAAATCGTGCAAGACGCTCTTCACGGGAAAGTTTTTCATCATTTAGTTGGATAGTAGACGCGATAAGACAGCATGTATAAAAAACGGACAGGGTACCACTACCGTGCCGGAGTTTTAGCCGGCCTTCAGAATCGATGACCTCCCCGGCGCGCATCGCACCTATTAAGTTTGCGATACAAATTTTCTTGATTATTGAAAGCGCGTTTGGAATGCAACTAAGTTCGTCCTGATACCTTATTAAGGCATCTTTCAAAATCTCGTCATGAGCGACTTCTTGACTGAAAGCAAGTTGGATTAAGTGCTCAATAGTTATCGAACAGGGAAAGTCATGGAACAAATGAAGTTGAATTGCAGTGGCCATAGCTTCAATTTCGCGATTTGCACCAAGCTGCACCGAAAAACGAGAGACATTGACTGAACGCCCGCCTTTCCCACCCAGCAATCTTGCAAAAAAAGGATCGATCGACATCCAATCTAAATCGTTTGAAAACGCGAGAATAATACTCGATTCAACGGACTCATCGATTAAATCTCGACACTCATTAATTTCCTCTGGAAGGTCAACTGAATTAGGCGATTGGATTTCGGATGATTCGATAATAAATTTCATCCACTCCTGAAGATCAACGGTACCGTTATAGATTTCTGTACTACCTGACCGGATCAATTCCCCGTCGTCGGTCAAATCAATCGTCAAGTAATCGTCGCGATTAACATCATCAATCCAATTCTCTATGATAGCCTTAGTTTCTCGTGTAATAATCGTCGATATTCCGCTTGACCTAAACGTCTCAGAGAGTCCAGAATAAAAAATATAAGTTATTGACCATATATCTAGAATTATTTCTGTAGGATTTTCAGAACCAAAACTTGGGATGCCCGAGTTTTTGTATTTACGATCGAAAAGTATTGCGATCATACCCTTAATAGGATTAGAGAGGTCGAACCGCTTACCTCTCATGTATATTGGAATGTCTGAATTTTCTAAGATAGGATCAGCATCTTTCTTAAGAAACTGCATCTTCTTCTTTATACTGCTTATAAACTCCTCAGGGTCCGCTGGCATCGTGAAACTTTGAAATGAATCGGTACCATCATTGATTGAACTCCTAATCTTCGTAGAAATACGAAAAACACCAACATATGGAGGAAGGAATTCGTTTACCTCATACTCACTCATACCAATATTAAATTTGCTGCCTTTGCTTGAGTTGAGCAGGGCATCACCTAAAGGAGTACGAGAGTCTATGAACGCTGAGTGTTTGTATTCTGGATTTTTAACTATGAGTTTCAGCTGTTGTTCACCATCGACTGTATAACTGACGGCCAACACGCAATCGTCAACAGTATCACGAAGATCAAGATTCTGCCCCTTCATTTCTATTACAGAAAGATGGAAGTCAGTGATAAGCCTTGCCGACCCTTCTGGGTCTTCAAGAAACCATTTGATCAACTTGGTTTCCATCAGTTCAACGTGCCCTTGGGCAAGGAATTCAGATAAAAGCCTAGCCGCATTTTCTGAAGGCTTGTCCAAAATATCGGTAGATATTAAATCAAGTATACCGGCAATCTGTGAATCATCAGCACCTTGTCGTCTATTTAAATAAATCAAATTAAACCATGATTCGATCGACGTTGGTTTAAAGTGTAAGGCATTTTTTATAGCACCCACTGCATCTGGTAAATGGTTAAGAGTCTCCTGCTTTTTCGCCTCAATTCTCCATACATTATAATTCCAATATTTTTTTGGAATTCGATCCAGTGTCACACTTAAAGTATCCAGTTGAGTACTGTGTAAGAGCGCGTGCAAATACAATTCGACGAGTGGTGAGAGCCAGAGGTTACCCGTTGGTATAAAATGACTCAGTATCTTGCATGCAGGCGTACTTAAGTTCGCTTTCAGGAGATGGTGACAAAGTGCGTGAATTCTGAAAGGATTAATATCTTTTAGGGAATCTTTGTGATCGTCCAAGAATCGATCACTTTTCTCTCGTAACTGCAATCTCTCTTTTGGGTTGCTTTCCAGCACAAATGCATGCAACTCAAGCTCGACAAAGTCTTTAAGTAAAGCGCTATCTTCAGTAACGCCCCCGCCACTGTTAATCCACTCCTTTATTTTCTCCTTATCGCCAACATTAAGAAGAATCGCAGATTCATCAATGCTAATATAATTGCTTTTCAGTATCTCTGAAACTTTGTTTCTTCGAAAAATCTCATCTCTTTCGCACTTCCCAATCAAAAATGGTAGGCCATCTGAGTAATCAAAGTTTCCCGAGTTAAAGCCACGAATTGCCTTAGCTATATTTGGAGTTGTTTTCTCAATGGTGGCAATGAAATCAGTACAAATATCTAATAAATCAGAAATTTCACCGGCAGAAAATTCTAGGAGGTTGGCCGACCAAATAAATAGGCGATGCTCCTTCCCTTCAGTAAAATTTATTAAATCAATGATCTCATTGCAAATCCCAAGAAGGATTTGGTAGTTGTCATGATTTAATGTCCAAAAATTTTGAACGCCCTCAGTTTTAAAAAAGGATTGTATTCTACATGCAATATTAATCGTTTTACTATTGACACTATCATATTGATCTACCAGGTGGTCAGATAACTCCTCAGCAACTTCTGGCTCACCAACTCGTAGCAACCCCCTAATGAGCCCGCAAAGCACAGGCTCAGAAAATTCAAACCGCGTCCTCTCTGCTTCTTCACTGAGGCGGTCGATGTCTGCGACATATTCAAGATAGGCTTCCTTGCTTAGAAATTCTTCTTCAAGGGGGATTCTGATACCTGAAAAGTCCGGGGAATCCCTTGTAGCAATCGCTCTGATCAAAGTAGCGTTCGCTAAATCCTTTGCGAACGTACTCTTACACCCCGTCCTTAGCTCATTTAGTTTCTTGAAAGATGCCTTGGTATCTTTACCTACGGCAAAGTCCGTCAGGATCTTTATTAACTCCAGCAATTTCCTGGCCTCGCCCTCTAAACGCGACGAACCCTCTAGAGCTTCTACTGCCGCTTCGGCAGAATCGGTGATCCGATGCCGGATAAAAACTAAGATCTGTACCACTGAGCCTTCGATATCATCTACCGAAATACCGGGGGAATATATTTTATCCCCAGCTACATTGTCCCCTTGCCCTTTATGCTCTTGAGTTACTTGTGCTTGGCAACCGGAAGAAGTATGGGGTTCACGCTCAATCATCCTTCACCACTTTATCTCGACCCACGTTGTCACCAGTTCCATTGTGTATTTGGTTAATATTTGTTTGATTTGAAGGCTGTATTTCTTTCATTAATTGGGTCAAACGATCTGAATTCTGAATTTTCCTCTTGATAGCAGCTTCACTCATGTCCTGATTTATACCTATTCCATTGATCTCATTGGCAATTTCGTCAGCCGAGTCATCATCGAGAACCCACTCTTTGAGGCGGCTTTTAAGTGCTTGCCCTGTGACCTTCGCCTGGTATTTAAGAACATCATAGATTACGCCGGATAACACTGCTGCTGACATTAAATCCAACATTTTACTTTGTACTCCAGTTCGTGGTGTCTTGATTTATATGGCACGGGTTTCGTTCATATTGACAGGTTATTGGGCGGACAGATTTTAGCATCGGTATTGGATCGACCCTTTCCCGCAGACTGGTTCGATGTCTTTAGCAGAATCTCGTACCCAAAAGATGGTGTGAGAAGAATTCTAGTCTACATAACCGGTCTTTCTAGCCCAAGTTTTGACAGGCAGCTCAAATCCGGTCGGACGGGAGATAACTTTGGACTTACCGCAACAACCTGGATACGCACCATCAGTTAACCCTCTCGAACTCTGGCTGATTCTGCACCCCTTTTCGTGGCCACGTTGAGAAGGAGCTTTTCAGGATATCTTTCTAAAGGCAAATGTTCGCTTTTGTTTAACGACTGGAGAAGCCTGATCGAAACCCGAGGGTGATCATCGACCGGGGCTGGCAGCGTCTGCGGCATCCACAGTGACCAAGGAAACAAGTTACGCAGCTAGATCTCAATACTCTCAGCTATCTCCAGAGCATCCTCGACCTCGACACCAAGGTACCGCACGGTGCTCGACATATTTGTGCGTCCCAACAGCAACTGGACGGCTCGAAGATTCTTGGTCTTCTTGTAGATCAATGTCGCTTTGCTACGTCTCATTGAATGGGTTGCGTAGACTGAAGGATCAAGTCCAATGCTGGTAATCCACTTTTTGACAAGACGGGCGTATTGATGAGTGGTGATATGGTCATACTTTCGCATCCGGCTCGGCCACAAATAATCCATACCCGACAGTCCGCGCAACTCGATCCATGCTTCGACCGATTCGCGAGTCTTTTTGGTTATCTCAAACTGAACAGGCTGACTAGTCTTCTGCTGGATGACTTGCGCCCGATCCAGAACCTCACCGTTTCTGGAAATATCTCGAACCAAAAGCTTTACCAGATCGCAGGATCGAAGTTTGCAGTCAATAGCCATGTTAAACATCGCCAGCTCGCGGATGTTCTTCGCTATCTCTAGACGAATACGGACAGCCCATATTTGTTCGAGTTTGAGCGGTAGCTTCTGGCCGACGAGCTTCCCTTTGTTCCAGGGAGCTTTGCTGGTAGGAACCGTCATGACGTGGCCCTCTTCGGAGGGTAAGGGCCTTTAAGTATGGTTCAGAAAATTGTTCCCTGCTGGCCAGCCTGGTCGCAAAGCGGACATTTAGAATGGGCGGACAACGACCGGCACAGCCAAGCTAATGCCCCACAACTAAAAGCCGGATACACCTGACAAACTGTAATGCCCAGGCGCTTACTCGCTGAAAAGAGCGGCGCGTTTTATCCCCTCATGAGAAATTCGGGCTAGTCCACGAATTACCTCAGAGGACAAAATGTTTAATTTTCCGATAGAGAGTGGCTCGTGTTATTCCTAATTCTCGAGCCGCGGCACTGACGTTGTGATTGTGTTTCTCGAGCACACATCGCACCGCTTGGCGCTCCGCAGCGGCGAGTGTGCCGCCCTCGCCTACGTCCACATCCGCAGTATCATTTTTGGCCTTGATGTCCTCGGGCAAGTGCTCAACATCGATAATTCCCTGAGTAGAAAGCGCCTGGCCAAGATTCAGTGCCTGCTGGAGCTCTCTAATATTGCCTCTCCACGAATGGTGCCTTAAGAGATTGCGAGCCTCAGCTGTCAGAATTGGCGGGGAATCTTCCTGTGACATTGATGCCAGCAAGTGATCAATTAAAGCATCGAGGTCTTCACGCTCCCGCAGAGCAGGGAGCTGCACCCTGAGGCCATTGATTCGGTAGTAAAGATCGCTCCGAAAGTCCCCACTCTCCATAAGCTCATCAAGGTTCCGATGTGTCGCACAGACCAGAGAAAACGAGACGGGCCGAGACTTCTCTTCTCCAAGCTTGGTGACAATGCGTTCTTGCAAAACACGTAACAACCGTGCTTGAAATTCTACCGGCATATCGCCTATTTCATCCAGGAAGAGCGTACCGCCGTTCGCTTCCTCAAATTTCCCCTTGGCACCCCCACGTCGGGCACCAGTAAAAGCGCCGTCTGCATAGCCAAACAACTCTGATTCTATCAGGCCGGCAGGAATAGCCGAGCAGTTCACGGCAACAAACGCGCCTTTTGAAGAAGGCCCATTGGCATGTAGCGAGCGCGCTAAAACCTCTTTGCCTGTTCCGGTTTCCCCAGTCACCAGAACCGGAACTCCAAACTGAAAGGCCCGATGCGCCTTGTCGAAAAGTGGTTTTGTAGGCTCGCCCACGTAAAAAGACTGAACGATGTCCGGCCGTCTTTGCTGTGGCATCGAGTTGACGCTCAAAGGCCCTTTGCGAAGACTTTCAACTTTAAGAAAAAGCCTTGCCCCATTGTGACATTCAACCTCAAGAGGGCTTTGTTGTGATCCCTCAATCTCGGCAGCGCGGCATGAGAATAAGTCTTTGAAACAGACATGACTCTGCATCTTCTCGAGAGAATCGATATCCAGCATCTGCCTGGCCGAGGGGTTTGCACCTAAAACTTCACCATCCTCGCCGAAATGTATCAAACCACGCATAGGTGACTGCGTAAGCTCCGGGCGATAGTGAAGCGCGAGGACTAAGGCGCCACGCAAATCGTCGACCATTCGATTCTCAACAGACCGAGTTGCGAGCGCAACTGCCTCAAGAATCCCGACCGGTCGGCCATCATAAGGTTTCGAAGCATTCAAAGCCCCGACCAGCGTCCCTGCAGGGTCAAAAATGGGCACTGCCACGCAGGATAGATCGCGGAGAGAATGCAAGAAATGCTCACTTCCACACACAAGCGACGGCCTGCCTTCTATCAAAGCGCAACCGGGGGCATTGGTTCCAGCTATATCCTCTGAAAGGTCCATACCAGGATTCAAAGCGGCTCCCAGCAATTCGTAGCAGGGACTGTCATTGCCGAAATATTTAATGCTGTGGCCTTCTCTTTCCACACACGCCAAAACCCAACCTGCAGAACTGATTGCACGAAACAACCGATGCATTTCAGGCTCCGCAAATGTCATGAGACGCTGATGTTGATTGCGGATATGAGAAATCTGGTCGAATTGCGCGGCCTCAAGTAAGAGCTGATCAGAGGGGG